>NZ_CP108784.1:0-4800000 GCF_045207655.1 Embleya sp. NBC_00888
ACGCGCGACCCTACGGGTCGCAAGAGGTGTTGGTTGGAAGTGACTCCGTCACTTCCAACCAACACGCAATCGCTACGCGATTGCCCGCCGAACCGAACGCACCGGTCCCCCCGATCGATGGGCTCCGGAACTGTGCTGGCAGCACGGCGGGTTGGTGTGTGGTTCCGTCTCCACTGCGGGACCGGCGATTCGAGACAACGACCGGTGGGGCAAACCAACATCGCACGATGCCAGAGGACTTGAGATCGTCATGCGCCAACCATCATTGGAAACAGGCGACTTCATGACCAGTCGAAGACTTCCAATATAGGTGGGTGTCGCATCACGCAACAAGACCATGCATCAGAACTTCTTGCCGGGTACGATTCGGGGAAATCCACAGGCCCCACCGGACCCCAACCCCGGCCTGGTGCGTCCCGTCACGCCGGGCAGGGCATTCTCACCGTGCGGCCGGCCGATCCCAGGGCGTCGTCCCACTCACCCGACCGCGACGAGATCACCAACTCCCCCACGGACAAAGACGGATCCCGATTTCGCACCCACGCACCCCATGGACAGTCCGATGAGAATCCACCGGACAACCACACAGGACCCCACGAGCCCGCTCCGCGGCCCCACCGCCGCACCCGACGGGCCGAACCGGCACCGACCCCAGCGCATCGAACCGGCCCTCCACAGCCATCGCAAGCCCACCCCGACACCCACACCAGGAACCCCCGACAAGCGGCCTGGACACCCTCCTGCGGCCCTCACACCCGAGCCCGCCACAACCCACCCGCCGACGCCCCATACCCCCGGAAACCACGCCCGAAAGTCGTAAGGAAAACCCGGCGGGAAAATCAGCCCGAAAACCCCGGAACCTGCAGGTCGACAACCCTCCACCCGGCGCAGCGGCCGGCGACCCCCACGCAGCAGACCGGACACGAGCAACTCCCGGAACCGGGACGCAGGAACCGGACCGAGGTACGGGTTGTGCCCACGGACGACTCGACGAGGCCGCGTCCGCAACTCGGCATGCTCGGCATCGTGTGATCCCACCCCCACGCCGTGTCCGACAGGCAATCCTCAATCGTGTTGCGCGGCCTTCTCAAACCCTGCGGCACCACAGGCCAACCGCCCCGTCACCGAGCAGGCACCCATCGGGGGCGGGTGATCGGCAGCCCCTCACGCTCCGGGGATTCGTCGGGTCGTCGGGCGAGTGGGAGAGGCGTCGGCGGGGCTTCGCATGAGGAACTTTCGAACAATTCCTTACCACTTACCGAAATGTTGATTCCTTACACGAAGCCTGTGCGGTGGGGGCGGGCCGGGTCGGTGTGGTCATCGGGTCCCGCGCCGCCGGGATGGTGGAGGTTGGGGGGCACGCGCGCGGAGCCGGCATCGATCGGCGAGCGCGGGGAGTTCGGGGGCGATCCCGTGGGGATCGCTCGGGTCGACGAACAGGAAGGCGCTCACGCCGGAGGTGATCCACGTCAGGTGACGGGCGGCGATCAACGAACGGCGAGCCCAGGGCGGCACGGGATACTCCACGCAGCCGTAGTGGTAACCGGACGGATCGTGCAGGAGCAGGGCGTCGGCATCCGGGGAGAGGTCGGTGGCGCGGGTCCACACGAGCTGGGCGGTGGAGGCGGCCGTGAGCACCGTGGCCACCACCGCTGCTGCGGGGCGGGGGTGGGCGGTGGCGGCGTCGAGCCTGCGGAGGATCTCCGCCGCGGTGGCCTGCCGCAGGCGCGGCACGACGGGTGGACGCAGTCGGGCGAAGGTGCGGGCGGGGAAACGGCGACTGCGCGGGGTGCAGCCGCATCCGGGGCGCGGTGGTTCGTGCCGGCTGCGCTCGCCCAGGCGGGCCAGGGCGGGCAGGGTGATCCACCGGTTCGTGGGCCGCCGCGGCACTGCGGAGGCCGCGATGTCGGGCTTGGGGTCGGTGGGTGGGAGCAGTGCGGCGGCGTCGGCGAGGTGGTGCGGGACGGTGGCGAGCGCGCGGGTCAGGGCGGTGGGGACCGTGGGGCGGTGGCACACCGCCTGGAGGCGGATCCCGGTGTGCGCGCGCAGGGTCAGCAGGTGTTGCCAGCACGATGGGGGCAGTAGGTGTGCGCGCAGCAGTGTCAGGTGGGTGATGTCGGTGGTGAGAATCCATGCCGCGGCGGTGGCCCATGCGATCCGGTTCCGGATCTGCTGGTTGCGGGGACCGCTGGGGTGGGCGAAGGGGACGGGCTTGCCCAGGGCGGCGAGGACGTCGTAGGCGAGCGTGAGTGGTGAGGTGGCGGCGGGCGTGGGGTGGACGGTCAGTCGCCCTTGGGCGGGGTGGTGGGCGTGGAGCGCGGCGCGGGTGTGGGTCACGTCGTCGAAGGGGTCGAGGACCACCGTCACCGGTGGGAGGAACGGGGTGTTCGTCATCGGGCGGGTGCTCGGCGGGTGAGTTTGCTGTAGGCCCAGCGCAGGAGTTCCTCGTCGACGCGGGTGCGGTCGGTGGCGTCCAGGCCGGTGGTGAGGTGGTGGGTGATCTTCGCCCAGGCGCGGAAGTTGCCGTGGGCGGCTTCGCGGTCGCAGGTGGCGATCAGGTCCGGGTCGGCCTCGGCCCAGATCGGGTGGAAGGCGGGGATGACGGCGAGGACTTCGTCCAGGGGCATCGGGCCGATCTCCTGCCAGGCGTATACGCGGGATTCGAGCATGGGTTCGCTCTGGAGCATCTCGAAGCAGCCGTTGCCTCCGGTGAAGACGATGGTCAGGTCGGTGTCGGTGTCGTCCCAGAGGTAGCGCAGGTATTCGAAACAGAGTTTCGACAGCCATTGGGCCTCGTCGCAGACCAACACCCGGCGTTCCTCCAGGGCGCCGCGGAGCATGCGGTCGAACTCGATCGCGTGGGAGGGTGGGCGGCCGGGCAGGCCGAGGGCGTGGAAGAGTTCGTGGCGCAGGTCGCGGGTGCTGGGGCGGGCGCGGAAGACCACGCGGTGGGTGGTGGTCGGGGCGAGTTCGCGCAGCGAGGCGTTCACCGCGAGGGATTTGCCGTGGCCGGCGGTGCCGTGGACGCAGATCATCGCGCGCGCGTCGATCGCGGCGCGGATGTCCTCCCTGACGGCGAGCAGGGTTCTGGTGCCCACGATCTGGGCGCCCTTGAGGCGCATGTAGTGGTCCTCGCGTTCACCGGGCAGGCGGCCCTTGCGTGTCGCGGTGCTCATGTCGGTCGCCTTCCTCGGACGGACTCGGCGGTCGGCGCGGTGCGGTGTCGCAGTTCCGTTCGCCGGTGTCGTCGCCGGTTGTCGGTGCGGTGTTCGTGTCGGAGGCCGCCGGTTGCCTGGTGCGGGGGCGTGCCCAGGTCGTCGGTGGTTCGCGGGGCGGGATCAGGTCCGGCAGCGCGCGCGAGGCCAGGTCCGCCTGTCGGGAGCGAGTCAGCTCGGCCTCGGCCTGCGCGGCGGTGAGTGCGCCCAGTTGTCGGGGGGCGGTCGCGGTGGTGACCGCCGCGTAACGCCGTCGGCGTTGTCGGTCGGCCTCGGCCAGGGCGTGTGCCAGGGTGCGGCGTTCGGCGTCCTTGGCTCGGCGCAGTGCGGCGCGTTGTGTGGCTGTGGCCTGGTCGGCGAGGTGGGCGCGGCCCAGGTGGGCGTGGGTGGTGGC
This sequence comes from Embleya sp. NBC_00888, assembly GCF_045207655.1. Taxonomy (NCBI): domain Bacteria; kingdom Bacillati; phylum Actinomycetota; class Actinomycetes; order Kitasatosporales; family Streptomycetaceae; genus Embleya; species Embleya sp. NBC_00888. Next base: position 3,610 of record NZ_CP108784.1, read on the forward strand.
GTCGAACACCTCGATCTCGTGGTCGTGGTGTGGGATGTAGCGCAGGCGTACGCGGATGCCGTCCTTGCCGTGCATCCATGGGCCGACGTAGTCGCGGCCGCGCCAGCGGATTCCTTTGGTGGTCAGTGTCCTGGTTCGGCCGTCGTCTTCGAGGGTGAAGGCCCAGAGCAGGTCGGGGGGGACGTCCTCGATCGGGGTCGGGTCGGCGTTCCACGCCTGCAGCGGGGTGCCGGCGTGGGCCTGGCTGTGGTGTTCGGTGTTCCACCACGCGATCCAGTCCAGGAGTCGGGAGGTGAATTCGACGAAGGGCAGTACGTGGGTGGGGGCGGTTTTTGGGGGTCGTGCGCGGAGTGAGGTGGTGGGGGTGTGGAGGTGGCCGGGCAGGGCGATGCAGAACGTACTCGCCACGCAGGCGTTGAGGTTTTCCACCGTGCCTTTGAGGTCCGGGCGGTATGGCGGCAGGTCGTGCACGGGTACGGCGAACGCGCCGAGCGCGGTGGTGACGGTGCGGGAGAGGAAGTCCTTGCCGCGGTCCACGCGGACGAGTTCGGGTAGACCACCGATCGGGCCGTAGGGGCCGTCGGGTTCGTCTCGTGACATGGCGATGCGCAGCGCGGCCAGGATCGCGTCGCGGGAGGGGGTGTGGGGGGTGACGGCCGCGCCGGGGACGGCTCCGGTGGCGCAGTCGATGAACCAGGTGACCCACGGTGTGACCAGTTCCCCTTCCAACTCGACCTGGACGGGTAGGTGTTTGTGGTCGGCTTCCCAGCAGGCGTTGCGCCATTGGCGTGGGCGGGCCAGGTGGACGTCGTGGAGGCGGCGGGCGCGTTCTCCGCCTTTGAACGCGGCGCGTTGGCCGGTGTTGACGTCTCGGCGTATCGCGCGTTGCAGTGTGGCCAGTGACGGAACGTCCGGCGGGGCCGTGCTCGTGTCCCCTGTTCCTGTGGTGCGGTGTGTGGCGGCCGCGTGGGCCTCGGCGATCAACTCGCGGTGCACGGCTGCCGCGTTCCCGCCCCACAGCGCCAGCCGGGCGTGCAGGTCGGCGGTGATCGTGAACCGTGGCCGTGGGCGAGGGGTGGTACGGCCTTCCTCACGGGCCGTTTGCAGCCAGCGCTGCAGGGTGCGTGGTGACTTCCCCGCTGCGGCTGCAGCCAGTCGGAGGTGCTCGGGCGTCAACGCGCCCCGGGCTTCCAACCCCGTGAGGCGGGCGATCACTTGCTCCCGGGCCGCAGCCGCCGGCACCACACCGGTTGCCCACAGGTCGTCCTCGGGTGCGTCGGTCACCACCACTCCCCCCTTCCCCTTTTTCCTGCCCGGCCCCGGGAGCCGGACGACCCGGCCGTCGGAACACCGCTTCCTCCAGGAACACGGAAACCGCGTCACCGTGACGCCGAAAACGGCATTCCGATGACGCGGGCGGGACGTTCTGGTAAAAGCCGGACAGCGGGCGGCCCAAGGGGAAGTTGCAGGACGCCGACCTGCGGGACGTCGTTTCCATGACGCCACAAAACCGCACCGGAAAGACGCGACCAGGGCCCTACATGGCTGTGACCAGGCAGATCTGTCACACGATCGACGACATACTCACGCGGCCACCACGACACCCAACCGCAACTTCACACTCGTGATCGGGACCGCCGAACCACGGGAGCTGGCGGACCTCACCGTCACGGTCAGACCGAAGTCGAACACCTCAGGCCGACCCACCAGCGAAACCTCCTCCACCTCGCTCCAGAGCGAACGCGGCCCCGCCTGAAGGACATTCGGACACCGGCCCCCGGCAAAACCCGCCGCGGCCACCGACGGAACCCCGCAGCCGGCCGTCAACCACAACGTGCCCTCACCCGCACGCTCACCCGGAGCCACCACGGGCACACACCCCGGAACCCGCAAACCGACGACGAACGCCACCGGATCACAGGAACCACCGACCACATCCACCAACGACAACTCCGTACCGCCGGCTCCCCAACCCGGACCCTCCGACACACCGCCCACCACCATCCCGGCCAGCGAACACACCGCTTCCCAAAGGGAATTCTCAATCGCGTTGCACATCCCTCTCAAACTCTGCGACACCGCAGGTCAACCGACCCCTCGCGAACGAGCGCGCCCCATCCACACACCGAAATCCCAGGTCACAAAACACAAACCACATTCTCAATCCGTGCCGCACCGCAGGTCAGCGCACCACACCCGCACAACCCAAGTGAGACGACGTACTCGCCAACTGCCGCCGACCCCTGGAAACCCGCACCAACCCCGCCCGCCGGGCGCAGCGATGGGAACGGCTCGCCGCCGTCGACCCCGACTGGAACCCCATGGGCCGCACCGACCCGGCACGGCGATGGTCGGTGGACTGGCAGCGGATACTCGCCCTGGTCCGGCTGCACGTGGAAGGCGGTGGGCGCCCGGCCGAGTTGACGCCGGGTCACACCATCGGCGGCGAACCCGTCGGACGATGGCTTCAGCGACAGAAGACGAGCTGGGCGGAACTGACCCCGGCGCAGCGGAGGGCGTTGACCGGGCTCGGCGTTCGACGGGTGCGGGGGGTGCCCCTATGGGTTTCGTCAAGGGAAATCGGGCTGCATTCGGGGTGGGGAGCCGGGCAACATGGTGGTGTGCCCGATCTGCTGTGGGATGACGTGAAGTGTTTCTTCGATCCCGACCTGATGGGATCCCTGCCGGACATGCGTGTCCCTGACGCCTCGGTGGAGGACTGGCAGACGGTCCTTGATCTTGTCGAGGCGAGAGGCTGGAAGTGCCGGTACTCCGAGGGCGAGATGGTGCTGCCGGTGCCCCGGGCGAGGGCCGTGCTGTCCCGCCCGCGTGACGCCGAGTGTCCGAACCTGCGGGTCTGGCCGACGGGTGGTGTGTTGGCGATCTTCCGTTTCCACGACCACGACGAAATCGACTTCGACGTCGACCTGGGGGAGTTGCAGGGCCAGGAGCGACTCGATGCGTTCTGCGGATTTCTGCGGGAGATCGGGCGGGGTTTGGGCAAGCCCGTGCTCATGGACCCGGAGGGCGACCACGGCCATCCGGTGCTCGGATTCGAGGTCGGGGCCGACCGGGTCGTCCTCCTGACCGAGCCGCCGCTCAGGTGACCTCCGCCGGCCGGGGTTCGTAGAAGGTGCCGTCTCTGAGCATGGCGAAGAGGACGTCGGCTCTTCGGCGGGCGAGGCAGAGGAGGGCTTGCGTGTGGTGCTTCCCCTGGGCTGTCTTCTTGTCGTAGTAGGCCCGGGAGGCGGGGTCGTTCAGGGCAGCGAACGCGGAGAGGAAGAACGCGCGTTTGAGCTGCTTGTTGCCTCTCCGGGAGGGCTGTTCGCCGCGGATCGACGATCCCGAGCTCCTGGTCGCCGGGGCCAGGCCCGCGTAGGCGGCGAGGTGGGCGGCGGAGGGGAAGCGGCTGCCGTCGCCGACGTCGATGAGGATCCGGGCTCCGGTCCTGACGCCGATGCCGGGCATCGAGGTCGGGACCTTCGAAAGAGGGTGGGCCTCCAGGAGCTCCTCGATCCTGGCGGCGAGGACTTTGCGCTGGTCCAGGACGGCGGTGAGCGAGCCGGCGAGGCTGGGGACGATGAGCGCGGTCGCATCGGTGCCGGGGACGACCGCGGTCTGTTCGTCGAGCGCGGCGAAGATGTCGTCGACCAGGCGTTCGGCCATGCGTGGGGCCTTGGGTCGTATGAGGTTCACGAGGCGTCTGCGTCCGGCCTTGCGGATCAGGGCAGGGGACCCGAATCGCTGCAACAGCGTGAGGATACCGGGGTGTTGGATGCGTGGGCCCAGGACGCGTTCCAGGTGGGGGTGGATCTGGGTGAGCAGGCCGCGCATCCGGTTGGAGACTCGCGTGGCCTCGCCGGCGAGGTCGTCGTCGAAGCCGACGATCATCTCCAGCTCGGCGATCGCCTCGTCTGCGGCCTCGATTGCCCGCAGGGTGTGGGGCATCGAGCGGGCGGCGTCGGCGATGACGAAGGCGTCGCGGGCGTCGGTTTTGGCCTCGCCGGGGTAGAGATCGGCGATCCGCCGCATGGTCAATCCGGGCAGGTAGGCGACTTCGCAGCCCATGTCCCGGGCCACCGCGAGCGGTAGGGCGCCGATGGAGGCGGGCTGGTCGACGACCACGAGCACGGTTCCGTGTTTCGTGGCGAGTTTGGCGAACACCTCGCGCAGCTTGGGCTCGCTGTTGGGCATTCGCTTGTCGAGGACCTTCTTCCCGGCCGGGGTCAGCGCGGTGGCGTGGTGTTCGCCCTTGCCGACGTCCAGGCCGAGGAAGACGTCGATGTCGCCGATGTCGATCACGTGCTTCCTCCAATCGTTTCCTGCCCGGCCGTCCCACGGCACCGATCGCCACATCCACATTACGAAGAGCCTCCCGACCTGCGGACAAGCCGGTGGTCATGCCCCTAATCAGCGGTCTGTCGATGCCTTCGGGATCGGTGACACCACCCCCCTGGCCATGCGTTCAACAGGGGGAGACAGTCATGCCGGTCCCGAAGGCCGGGAGCCCCGTTGCGGGGCCACCAAAAAGGTAATGGGGAGTGCGAGGAGAGGGCGGCCCCGGCGGGTGTCGTTGTCAACCGGTGGACGCTCACTCTCGCCGCCGCGGGTGCGTTCCGGGCGCGCGAGGTGCACCTGACCGTACCCCGCAGGCATCTCGAGATCGTCCGGGCAGGCGGTGTGGACCACGAGGTGAAGTTGGGGGTGGCGTTGGCGAACGCGCGGCAGCGGCGGGGTCCTACCCGCAAGACAGGCTCGACGCACTCTCCGCTCTGGGCATGCGATGGGCGTAGCGGCGCGGTCGCCTGAACCGCCGACCGCGCTGGGGCGACGCGTCCGTGAGGGTGTCGCCGCGGCCGGTCGTGGAAGGGCTCGCGTCGGGCTCTCGGGCTCGGTGGCGGCCGGGTCGAATCGGTCGGCGGTTAGGGGCTGTTGCCTTGGCTTGCGTTGATGTTTTGGTCCGTTGGGCGCGGGTGCTCAGTTCCGTGTCAGTCGCGCTTGGTGGTGCCAGTCGTGCCCGGTATGTGGGTGGTCGAATGTGGGGATCGGATGATCTGCGTCCTGCCGCAGGGCTTGAAGTCGATGGCCGAAGGATGTGCTGAACAGCCCGTAGTGGCCGGGGGCTTCCTCGAGTACGCGGAACATCCGCGCCGCCTCGAGGATGGGCCGCGCGCGGGGCGGAACGGTGTACCAGACCAAGGGCGGCGGACTGTCTGGGTCGTGGTCACGGCTCCACTGTTCCGGTAGTGCCAGGCGGGTACCGTTTTCGTCGATGCCGTCCACCGTGGTTGCCGCCACCTGGTCCGGGTGGGCTCCGGTGAACAGCAGCGTGGCGAGCGCGGAGAGTTGTACGGGATGCGGAACGGCGCGGCTGACGCGGTGCGCGACGTGGGCGGTGAAAGGGACTGTGCAGATGCCCGGTCCCCCGGCGGCTTCGAGGTCGGTGGGCACGGTCAGGCGCAGCCCGTGTGCGGCGAAGCCGGCCTGGGCGCCCTGGACGCGGGCCGTGGTGTGGCCGGGGTTGGGGCTGAGGGTGGTCAGGCGGGACAGGAACAGTTCGAGGTCGGCTTGGTCGGGGGGCGTCGAGGGGGTGATGCGGTGCCGGGCCAGCCAGGTCTTGGCGGCGTTTTGCCCCGCGCGGTGCTGGGCGCGCGAACTCGGAGTATCCGCCGGGTTCGACGTGCGCGGCCTCTCGGCCGGGAGACCGGTGTCCTGGGTCTGCGGCGCCGCGAACGGTGGGCGGAAGCGGTTGGGCGTGGTGGGCGGGACGAACAGGCCCAGCGCGGCGTGGACGCCGTCGAGGCGCTGCAGTTCTCCGGCGAGACCGGCTTCGGCAAGGTGGAGATCGAGGCGGGCCGTGTCCGGGCGGCCGGGCGGGTTGGCGATCAGGACCAGGTGGATGCCGGTCGTCGCGCGTAGGGCGGCCAGGCGCTCGGTTCGGTCCGGAGTCAGCAAGTGGGCGCGCAGGAGTATCAGTTGCCGGATGTCGTCGACGGTGAACCAGCAGGCGACCGCTCTCCACGCGGGTGCGGCGGTGATGGCCCGGCCGTGGGTCGGGACGTAGGCGGTGCGGCCCAGTGCGGAGAGGATGTCGCGGGCCAGGAACGTCGAGGTGACGGTGGCGGGGGTCGGGTCGACGGTGATTCGCCCGTGCCGGGGATCGGAGCATTGCCGAGCCGCGCGGGCCAGTGCCGCGTCGTCGCCGTCGTCGGTGATCAGCGTGACCGGCGGTGCCGGCCGGGAGAAGAGGGTCAGGGGTTTCATCGGCGAGGCGGAGGGTCGATACGGTCCGCGATCCGCTCGAGTAACTCCGGTGTGACGGCGCCGGTGTGGGCGAAAGTCTGGGCGCGGCGGGTGTGATGGGTCAGCGCTGCCCAGCGGCGCAGCCGGCCGTGGGCGAAGCGGGCGTCCATGTGGCGCAGCACCGTGTGGTCGGTGTGCCGCCAGATCGGGTGGAGGCGGGAGATGGCCTGCGGCACGTGGTCCGGGAGCAGCGGGGTGATCTCCACCCAGGCGGCGGTGCGGGAGGCCAGCATCCGTTGTCTGCGCAGCAGTTGCCCGCTGTCCTCGCCTGCGATCAGCACGATGCACAGGCCGCCGGGGAGGGTGTCGTACAGGTAGCGCAGGTACTCGAACGCGGCGGGCGAGAGTTGGTGTGCGTCGTCGACGACCACGATTCGCGGCGGTCGGGTCAGGGTGTCGAGGATGCTCGCGTCGCAGACTCCCGGGTCTGAGGGGGGATCGCCGGGGAGGTGGAGGGCGTGGTGGAGGGCCGCGCGCAGGTCGGTCGGCTCGGGGTGGGCGCGCAGGTCGAGCCGGCAGTGCCGGTCGGGCGGGTGGCCGGCGAGTGCGAGGCGGACGGCGAACGTCTTGCCCACGCCGGAGGCTCCATACAGGCACAGCATCGCCCGTTGGGCGAGGCAGGCCGTGAGGGCGTGTGTCGTGTCGAGCAGGCCGGGGGTGCGCAGGGCCCGAGCACCCGGCAGGTCCAGGAAGTGCATCCCCGCCTCGAGGGGGTGGGGTACCGGAGCGAACAAGTGGGACGGCCGCCGGGGGTCGGAGGTTGTCAGCACTGTTTCAGTGCCCACTCGATCACCTGCTGGTCGACGTCGCCGGTCCTGAAGTGCTTGAGGCCTTTGAGGACGTGGTGGGTGACCTTGGCCCACTCGCGTATGGAGCCGTCGGCGTGCACCCGGTCGATGTGCTGCAGGAGTCCGGCGTCTGCGGTCTCCCGGGCCGGGTGGGTGGCGGGGACGACGCTCATGGTCTCCTCCTCCGACATGGCGAGGACCTCGGTGCGGGTGTAGATCCTGGAGGCCGGCGGGGTGGATCCGCGAAGAACCGGTTCACCGCAGTCCGGTTCAGGCACTCCGCCTCACCCTTCAACCGCGTGCTGCGCACGACCTCGACCCGGACGACGGCCTCGGGGTCGTGTCCGCGTCCTGCATGGACCACGACAGTAGGAACGGCCCCGGCCCTCACCGCCACGAATTCACACTACTCACCCGAATGGATGAACCCATATCGATTCCCCTCGCACTCACCGGCTGTGCCTGCCAAGCGGACCCGGACCCCGGAACATCAACCCGCGCCACCGGCGTAGGAGACACGGGTTCCCTGACTGTCAACGGCCACGCGGCCACCTGACGTACTCGACAGGGGCTGTGCTGTCAGCGGTATGCCGATACCGGTCAACCGGGTGACGAATCTCTGGGACACCTGATGTCGGAGCGGCCGTTCGGGCTGCCTGACGGCTCGGCGAGAAGGGGGATGCATGACGGATGGGGGCGGTGAGGACTACCGAGGTGGGGTGCAGGCCGTCTTTCCGTCACGCCTGGGGCGGGCCGCGGCGATGCCCAGGCTCCTGGACCTCGATGGCCGCGGGGAACTGACGGCCGTGCATGTGCGCTTGGTCGCACAGGCGTTGGGGAAGTCGGAGCGCACGGTGTGGCGGTGGCTGGCGGTCGCGCGCCGGGACCGGCGTCTCGCGCGGGTGGAGGCGTCGCGCTTCACCGTCACCACGGAGATCCGGCAGTTGCTGGCGCTGTGGGGCGGCAACGCCTCACGGGTCCACGCCGAGCTGGTACGGCAGGCGGCCGAGGATCCGGACGCGCCGGCTGTGCCGTCGCTGTCCACGCTGCATCGGGCGGTCCGCCGGGACCTGACCCGCGGCGAGCGGGCCGGCCTCAAGAGCGGGGAGGCCGCCCGGCGCGCCCACGACGTGTTCGGGCAACGGCCGCCGACGCACCGCAACGCGGCGTGGGAAGGCGACCACAAGCACGTTCCCGTCGAGGTCGACGTGGAGGGAGAGTTGGCCACCCCGTGGGTGACCTGGTTCATCGACTGCGCCACCAAGGTCGTCACCGGGGTCGCGGTCACCGCGCACGCGCCGAGCCGGGACGCGGTACTGGCGTCCTTGCGGATCGCGATCACCCGCGGAGGACCCTTCGGGCCGATGGGGGGACTGCCCGGTCGGATCCGGGTGGACCGCGGCAAGGAGTTCCTGTGCGCGACGGTCACCGCGGCGATGGGCGCGTTCGCCGTCCCCGTCACCGACCTCCCCGCCTACAGCCCGCATCTGAAAGGCACCATCGAGGCGTTGAATGACGCGGTGGAGGAGATGTTCCTCGTCTCGCTCCCCCGCTACACCGGCCGCCAGAGGCTCACGGGCGGCCGGCTCGCCGACCCGGACGCCCCACCGCTGACCTACGAGGCGTTCGTGGGCCTGCTGTTGGACTGGGTGACCTGGTGGAACACCGAACACCGGCCGGCCGCCCTGAACGGCAAAACCCCCGTCCAGGCGTGGCAGGCCGATCCGACACCGCTGGCGGATGTGCCCGCCGGGCAGATGGCGACCTTCGCCCTGGAAGACGACGGGCGCACCTACACGATCACCACCAACGGCGTGCGCCGCCGGCGCCGCGACTACCTCGCCCCCTGGATGAACGGCCGTACCGGCACCAAGGTCTCGGTACGGCACCTGCCTCACCATGACGACACCATCGAAGTCTTCGACGTCGTCACCGGCCGCTACCTCGGGCCGGCGTTTTTGGCCGCCGCCGCGAGTCGTGAGCAGATCCGCTCGGTCCAGGCCGCACGCACCGCGGCCGCCCGCCGGCTCAAGGCCGATCTCAAGGCCGCGGAGAAACTGCGCCGCCGACGCTTCGAGGCCTCCACCGTCGCGGCCCCGCCCCGTCTCCTCGCCTCGCCCACCTCTTCGCAGGCCGAGGACGAGTTGGGCACGGCGGCGCGGGTGGACCGACGTGCGCTGGCGCGCCCGGACTTCGTCCCGCACGGCCCCGCGCCCGCCGGCTGGGTCCGCCCGGTCGCGGCCGCTCCTCCCCCGGACAAGGACACGGATGATCACTGACCCGGACTACGGACTCCTGCCCGACGAGAGCGAGGACCACTTCCTGGGCCTTGAGCAGGCGCGGTTGGTGGGTACCGAAACACTGCTGACCACCCGGGACAACATCGAGGCCGTGATCGAGGCGAAGGCGATGATGTGCGTCTACGGGCCGGCCGGGTCCGGCAAGACGATGTCGGTGAACTCCGCCCTGCGTCACCTGGCCCCCGACATCACCCATCGTCTGGAACTGCGTGCCGGCCCCACGCCCAGGGACATCCGTCACGGGCTCTTCCGGGCGTTGGGGCTGCCGGGTGAGCCTCCCGCGCGTCCCATCGAGTTCGACACCCTCCTCAAGGACGCCCTCGCCGAGGAGTTTCGGGTCCTGGTCTGTGACGAGGCGCAGTGGATGAAGAAGACCGGGTTCGAGTTCTGGCGTCACCTGTGGGACGACAAGCGCACCGACATCGCGGTGATCTTCGCCGGGGGCGACGGCTGCTACAAGGTTTTGCGCCGGGAGCCGATGCTCGCGTCGAGGATCTTCATATGGCAGGAGTTCACCCGCATGTCCAAGGAAGAGGTAAGGGCTACGATCCCCGCCTTCCACCCCGTCTGGGCGGACGTGGACATCGCGTTGATCGACGCGATCGACAAACAGGCCGCCCACGGCAGCTTCCGCAACTGGGCCAACATCACCACCCACGTCCTGGCCGGGATGCGGAAGATGGAACTCGTCCGGGTCGACGGGGACTTGGTGCGCTGGGTGTACAGCAAGATCGGCGGCATGTGACGCACCTCGCCGCGCCGTCGGCGGGGCCGACGGCGTTCTCGGTGTCGGCACCGGATCCGCTCCACGTCATCGTCGATCGCCGTGACGATCCCGCCTGGACGGCGACCGTGCTCGGGGGCGCACGACGGGGCGGCGGGCCGGGTCACCGTCCATCCGACACCGGCGGCGGGTGGTGTGGCCGCGCCGGCGCAGGACGTGTTGTACGCGCACTGGGCGACACCCCACGCGGCAGCGGGGACGCGAAGCCGGACCGACGGACGGGACGCACGCTTCCTGAACGGAAGACGTCGGCGGCCCGGCCCCACACCCGAACCCGGGCGCGGAGGATCCTCGGCTCCCATGCAGTCACGACCCGTCGGCCCCACTGAGGCTCGGGCCCATCACAGGCGAGGCGTGTACGCCTGGCAGAGAGCCGGTCGAGGATCGATCCTCAAGGCATGAACAACGAGGACTCACCAAGCGATCTGCCCGACAACTGGGCGCACCACCACCGGTTCGGCACCGCGCTGCCGACCTGGCCCGAGAGTGACCACCTCGGGCGGGCATTCACGCTGTACGGGGGCTTCGTGCACGCCCTCACCGGAACTCCTGTCGAGGGCGCCTTCCCGAACGCTATCGCTGCCGCCGCTCTCTTCGGACGTGGGTACACGCAACTTCGGGCCGCGTACGAGCTCGCCGCACAGGGGTTCAACGCCGAGGCGTTCAACCTTCTCCGCTCGGTCTACGAGTCGACGGGGCTCGGCCGCATGCTCGCCAAAGAAGAAGGCACGGCCCAGAAGTGGATCGAGAAGGGACAGTGGACTCCCGACAAGAAGGTCCGCGAATGGCTCGGCGAGGCACAGCACGAGTCGGAAGACGGGGTGAGGCCCTACGCCAACTTCTACCGCGAGGCGAGCGCTTGGGCCCATCCCAAGGCGGTGTCGTGTCTGGGGCTTCTCCACGTGGAGGACGACGTGATCAACGTCCAAACCACGATCATCTTCGACGCCGACACGAGCCGGAAGGTCGTCTCCGCCATCACCTGGACGACCGTCTTCGCGTGTTTCGCCCTCAGGAACGCCGTGGTCGACGAACGCGTGATCCCACCGGAATGGAGGCAAGAACTCTTCGCTCTCGCACGCGCACTGTCTGGCGATGCCATGCCCCATCTCGAACGGGATTGGGAGCAGGAACGCACCCGTTTCGAAAGCGTGTTGTCACGGCTGAGGGACGCCAACGAACTGACCGAGACGTTGAGGACCGACCCGCGCTCGTGGGACAACCTTTCCGCCACGCCGGAAAACACGACAACGGATTAGGACAACCACCGGCCAGGGAACACACACCAGGGCGCGGTCCGTCGTCTTGGGGCGCCGTCGCCCACTCGTGTCGCCTCGCCCTTGTCGCCCTGGTGATCGGCGAACCCGAGGTCCTCGCAGTGACCGATCCGGTGCCCTGACGCATGTAAGCGACAGCCACGGCGGTGCAGGCCCCCGGTCCACTGACACGAACCGGCCTGTGACCTGGACCAACACCACCCGTCATACCGATCTGCGTTCAACCGACCCGATGATTCGTCAAAAGCGTCAGCAGAAGATCGGCACCCACCGTCAACGGACCGCCCAGCCCCGCACCCCACACCACAAGCCGGAACGCCGACTCCACCCCACTGACAAAACCCCGCCGAATCTCCACCGACACACCACCGCAGATCATCACCGACGGCAACCGCGCCCTGTGGGTCACCGAAGAGTTGAACGGCGTTTCCACCCTGACTGCCACCTCCGGCGACGAGATCTTCCACGTCACCGTGTCCCCGGTACCGCGACGTCATGGCTCCGATCACTTCTGGGAGTCGTAGCCCGAACGCCGCGCGCCCGTGCTCCGTCGAGGGGAGACAGAAAGTGCACACCTTCACCGTCGACGCTCCCGACGTGTCCTCCGCCTGGCTGAGGGCCTGCGGGCGCCTGGCCGAATTCCCGGGCGCGAAGGGCTACCACACCGTCGTGCGCATCTCCGATCCGCGGCACGAACATCCAGATATGCGCGCCGAGTTGGAGCGCCTGCGCATCGCCAAGGACAAGTACCCGATGGAAGCGGTGATCAACACCCTCTTCCCCGCCGCGCTTGCTGCCTCCAGCAAGGATCACGCCGAGTTGGCCCGACGCTATCTCGCCATGTACGAGCGGCTGCGCAAAGCCGATCGGCGCAACGTCCACGGCACCTACTTCGGGCGGCTGGTGGGCCACCCCGGCCGCGACGGGAACACGGCTCCGGTCGACCAGTTGGGTGTGCTCATCGCGCGGCTACGGCAGCTCAGCCGCAGCAGTCGCTGGAACGCGGTGTACGAGGCCGGCACCGTCCACGTCGAGGACGGTCCGCCGCCGGTCGAGGAGGTTCCGGCCGACCTGCCCATCCGCGACCTCGGGGGCGACACCCAGATGCTGGACTTTCCCTGCCTGAGTCACGTCTCGTTTCAGCTGGAGAGCGGCGCCGGCATCGTCCACACGGTCGCCTACTACCGCAGCCACTACATGTTCGACCGCGCCTACGGCAACTACCTGGCGCTCGGCAAGCTCAACGCCTGGGTCGCCGAGCAGGCGGGTCTGCGTCCGGGAAGTCTGATGGTCGTGGCAGGCGTGGCGCGTCTGGATTGCACTCAAGAGATCCTCGCCCGGGTGAACAGGGCGCAGCAGCAAGAAGACCTGTTCGCTCCCCAGGGTTGACGCTCAGGGGCACGCCGACGCTCCGGCCGCACTCTCTGTCCCGGGCGCGTCGGCGCCGCCCAGTCCCCACTTCGGGGGGAACCACGGTGTCAACGGCGCGGAGTCGGCGCGGTAGACCTGCTTGATCCGTGCGCGGCCGCTGATCCCGGCGACGTCGGGGTGCGCGACCCTGGCGTACTTGTCGACCTCGCAGAACAGGTTCTGGCAGTCGATCAGTTGGAGTCGGCGGCGGCCTCCCAGCCGCACCGGCTCCAGGCCCAGTCGGGCGAAGTGCTCCTCCTGGGTGTCGGTCATGTAGTGGATGACCTCCGCCTCGATGCCGTCCGCCGCCGCACCGAACGCCTTGCGGATGCCGTCCTTGGCACCCGGGCCGGGCACGACGAAGTCGCCTTCCTCGAAAGGCATCTCGGCCGCGTAGTTCAGGTCGATCACGTACTGGTAGGCCAGGAACGGGCCGATCGCCGGATAGCCGAGCAGGATCCGGTACGCCTCCTGGAGGCTCTTCGCCGCCAGCACCCGCTCGGGCGCGTTCGTGGCCATCATCGTCTCCAGCACGCGCAGGTGATTGGCGTGCTTGCGTGACTCCCCCATGGCCGGCGGCGGAGTGATGTACGCCGCCGAGTACAACCGCCCACCGGACGCGAACGCCTTCGACAACACCCCGTCGTAACGACCGAAGTCGTAGTCCGCCCACGTCGGCGTCCCACCGAGCGCGCCCACCAACAACTCCCACGTGGACGCCTTGTTGAAGAACTTGAACAACAGCGTGCGGAAGAACACCTCCTCCCAGCGCTGATCACCCCGGTAACTCACCCCCGCGATCAGCTGCTGACTGACGCGATCCGCCGCGCGGAAGCAGTTGGTGAACCGGTGACGGGCCAGAATCGGGTCGCTCGTCCACGGCGCGGGCGCGCCGGCCACCCGAGCGCGATACACCCGGTCGCGCAGCACGGCGAACCGCCAATAGGTGTCGAACACCGCCGTCGGCCGCAACCGCCGCCCCGCCACGACCACCTCGTCGCGGGCGCGATGAGCATGTTCCTCGGCAGCGGGGCTGGCCAGCAGGGAAGGCATGCGTTTGAATATATATTCAATCTATAGTCGATGAACAGGGGCGCCGCTGTGGACAGGTCCGTGGAGCGGGTCCATCAGGGAGCACGGCGCAAGGTCCTGCTCACCTGGCCGCAGGAGATCGACGCCCGCCTCGACCTTCTGGTGCGCGCGGCGACCGAGGCGGGCGAACGCACCAACCGGTCCGAGCTCCTGGCCGCCCTGATCGCCTCCACCAAGACGACCCCGAAGAAACTCGCGGACACGCTGCGCGCCTATCGACGACTCGACCCGGAGACGTTCACCGCCGCCCACGACCGGCCCGATCTGCCCACCGTGCGCCGCACCGGACCCAAGACCGCGAGCGGGGACACCACCGCGCCCACGCCGTAGCCGCACGCCCCTGCGGCCGCCGCCACGTGGACCGGCCCGCCGGCGGCAGATGTTCCCGCCCGGTCCGCACCGCATGGGTGCACCACCACCGCGTCTCGACACGGCGTCCGACGAAAGCAACGACACGCGGGTTCAACCCCCCACACGACACCGAGGACACGGCCCGACCCCCACGACCACGCGCCGGCCGGCCGCAACAGGAACCCCCGGGAGTCGAAGACGGCTCACCCTCGGCGGAACGGGGCACGTCATCGCGTTCTCTACAGCTCGCCGCCCGTACACCGCACCGCCGGGCCGGCCCTACTCGCGGTTGCCGGATCGGGCGGGTCCACCGCACGTCGCGGAAACCAACGGCCCAGCCGAGGCGCGACACAGGGCGCACCCACGCGCAAGTTCGCTGGTGGAATCCCTTACGTGGACGACTCCCACGTCTTGGCGAAGATTCGTTCCAGCGTCCGATACATGGGCGAGGACACGGGGTACTTGACGACCGCGCAGTGTCGGCCGTGCTCGTGCGCCGAGTAGGGCGTGAAGTAGGCCGCCCGTTCGATCAGACACACCCGCCCGATGTGCGGGGCGTCGAACCTTCTGAGTTCGATCGTGCCCGCACTCGTGTACGGCGCCACGAACGCGACGTTGGTCTCGATCTGAGTGTGCAACAGGCCCGAGCCGTGACTGCGATCGAACGTCGCAAGTTCCGCCTCGCGGTCGGTCGTCCAGCGGGCGTCCTGGCCGGTTCCGGTGCACGGCAGCAGGAGCCGAACCCGGCGCCCCGTCGTACCCGCGGCCGCCAGGAGAGGAGCGAAAGTATCCCGCTGCAGCTCGTTTCCCCGGCCGGTCAACAGGTCCACGCGACGAGCGCGCGCCAACTCCCTGCGGAAATCCTCGTCCGCCTCGACTTTCGTCGGCCACGTCTGACCGAAATCACCACGCGTCAATCGCGATACCACCCGGATCAACAACCAACGAAAACGTCCCGACCACAACACCGCAAGTGTGACGGTCAGCCCCGTGGCCGCGAGTGAGGACAACACCCCCATCAAGAACTCGTTCACCACCCACCCCCTCGCACGTCATACCCCACCGCCCGCCCCGACCAAGCCCCGGGAAGACGAACAACACATGCGATTCGCGACGTCGGCGCCACCCGAGCGGATGCGCGACTCCTTTGGCGACCGGGAACGATTCGTGGCAACCGCGTCGCCGGCCACAGGCCGGCTCGCATCACAAGGGATTCGGTTCCCGGCCGATGTTCGTCGAATCGGTCGGGGACCGGTCGGTCGTACCGCACGAGAACGCACACGTGCGCTCGCCCCTCCCGTTGCACGGTTCGTCGACGCGGTGGGGAGGCCGGGCGGGCCCCTGAGCCGAGCAGAAGCGTGACGAGTGAAGGGACGGCGCAGCGGGGCGCTACGGGGCGCGGGCGTCGCCGTGCCACTGGTCGAGGCGGTCGGGGGTCTCGGGTACGTCGGGCGGGGTGCGTTGTTTTTTCAGGATTCGGTCGGTGAGTTCGACGGTGGCGAGGTACCACCAGAAGATCCAGTCGAGGAAGGCGTCGTCGTAGTCGGCGCGTTGGTCGGCGCGGCCGTGGCGCAGGTCGTATCGGTTGGCGATCTCGAAGAGGAATCCGTCGTCGGGTTTCCCGGCCTCGGTCTTGATGAGGTCGCGGCGTTGTTCGAGGATGCGGGCGAGGGCGACGATGGCCGAGCGTTTGTGGTCGCGGGTGGCCCCGCGTGCGCGGAACAAGGCGATGGCGTGCTCGGTGCTCGCGCGTGTTCGCGGGTCGGGTGTGTTCAGGACCCGGTGGACGAGGTCGCCTCGGGCGTCGTCGGTGAGCGCGCGACCAGTCGTCCGAGGTCCTCGCCCTCGTCGGCGAGTCGGTAGTCGATGCCGGCGTCGTGGAGGAGGTTGTCGATCCTCCACCGGTACAGGGAGCGGCCGGGGGCGGCGTTGAACTCCTTGTAGTGCCAGCCGCAGCCGGAGTAGGAGTGCATGTCGCGGTTGCGGGGGCGCGACACCAGGTCGTGGAAGACCTCGATCAGGCCGAAGAAGACGTCGTCGTCCCACGCGTCGGGGTCCAGGGGCCACAGGTTGGCGTATCCGAGGTGGCGGTCCAGGATCCGGGAGCGGTCCGGGAGCGGATCGGGGTCGTCGACGCAGTCCCGGCCGAAGACCTCGACCAGGTAGCCGGCGGCCTCGAGTTCCTCGACGAGGCGGGCGAACTCGCGGCGTTCGCCGCCCTCGTGGCATGCGTGGCCGGGTGGGGTGTTGTGGCGTTGGGGCCAGTACGGGCGCGGTCGGCGGGCGTGGCGCAGTTCGGATGCGCGATCGATCAGCTCGCGCAGCCAGGTGCGTTGGGTGTACGCGGGAGGGGCCTGTCCCGCGGGCGGTTTCGGGGACCAGGGGTCGTCGTCGGCCCAGATGGTGGAGGATTCGCCGACCTCGTCGAAGTCGCTCACCGCCGTGGTACCGGCGAACGCCTCGCCCAACAGCAGTCGTGCGCGTTCGACCCACTGGCGGTGGTCGGAACGCGAGATGCGCTCGGCCTCGGCCGTGAACAGAGAGGTGGGCCACACGAGTTCGTACACGCTCACATCCAGCACGGGACCATCCTGGCCGAGTGTGTACGAGGTCGTCCCCGAATCAGCGCGGCTGTGTGCGGGGTCGCATCCCCGCCGGCGTCGGTCGGGTGCCGTGCAGTTCGGTCGGGGGCGCGGGGGCGGTGAGGCCTGGCCGCCATTCCATGCCGAGTGCCTGCAGGGCGTCGAGTTCCGGGCGGGACAGGCGTGTGACCTGGTCGGGGTCGCGCAGGACGGCGATCGCGGCACCGAGGGGAATGCGGTCGCGGCGGACGCGTTCGACGTGGTCGGCGGGTACGCGCAGGTGACCGTGGGTGCGACGGAACCGGCGGGCGGCGCGCAGGAGGTGGCAGAACTCCCTCTCCCCCGAACTGCGGGGATTGCGCAGGCCGATGGCGAGAGGGTCCGCGGGCAGGAGACCGGCGAGTTGCTCGCGCTGGCCCGAACGCAGCGCGGGGAAGGCGTCGAACTGGGCGTCCAGCCATCGGGTCAGGTCGTCGGCCTCGGCCTGGGCGTGGGTGACGGGGATGGCCAGGGCGCCGCCGCGGGCCCGAACGAGGGCGGCGGCGTGCATTCGCTGCCAGGCGTGCGGCCAATGCGGGTTCCAGTGGCGGTCGATACCGGCCAGCGCCTGGGCGTAGCGGCGGGGCAGAGTGCCGGCCGTGTCCTTGGCGCGTTGGTGCTCGAGCCAGGCGCCCAGAGGTTGTTTGCGGAAGGTCTCGGTCGGTTCGGGGAGCAGGTGGCCGTGTCGGTGGTGCCAGGCGCGGGCGAGGGCGAGGTGGTACTCGGCGCTGTCGGCGGGGTGGCGCCAGCTCATGCCGAGTCGGGCCAGGGCGCGGATGCGTTCGGGGGCGAGGTTGCCGGCGGCTTTGAGGGAGCGCTGATAGCCGATCCACCAGCCGAGGTGGAATCCGTCGTCGTCGACGTGGTCGCTGCCGACGTCGAGGTCGCCGTGGCGGGCGTGGTGGAGGGTGGCGGCGTCCAGGCCGCGGAGCCATAGTTCGGGCGGTGGGTCCATGGTGCGCAGGCCGAGGTGGGCGGCGATCTCGGCGGCGCGTTCCGGGCGTGGGGCGGGCAGCGGGGCGTGGAGGGGGCGCTCGCCGGTGCGGACGAGGCGGTGGAACCAGTGCTCGTCGTGGGCGCGGAGCGCGACCATGACCTGGTAGAGCAGGTGGTAGGGGGTGGCGAGGGTGGCCTCCGCGGGGTCGTCGCCGGGGGCGAAGAACACCGGGACGATCAGGGTGGCGCATTTGGACGTGCCGGGTGCCAGGCGCAGCGCGCGGCCGACGGCTTGGACGATGTCGATGGTGCTGGATTTGGAGTCGGTGAACAGGACCGAGTCGGCCAGGGGGAAGTCGACGCCTTCGATGGCAAGGCGGCAGGTGGCGAGGACTTCCAGGTCCAGGGTGTTGCCCGGGTGTGTGGCGTGGGGCCGGCGGGCGAAGCGGTCCATGCGGCGGCGGCGTTCGTCGGGGGCGTGGCGGGAGTGGACGGCGGCAGCGTGGAGTCCTTGGTCGTGTCCGGGGCCGGCGTTGCGGGCGGTCTCCAGGAGGGTGTCGGCGAAGGCTTCGGTGCGGCTGATCGAGTTGGAGAAGGAGATCGTGCGGGTGATGCCGTGGCGTTCGCGGGCACGCAGCAGGGCGAGTTGGGCGGCGGCGGCGCGCATGTTGTCGGCGGACGGGTGGTCGCGGTGGCCGCGTCGGCCGGTCAGGACGGTGTGGAGTTCGGGGTGGTGGATCTCGGGGGCGCAGACGCGGTAGTCGGCGAGGAGGCCGTCGTCGATGGCCTGGGCCAGGGAGTAGCGGAAGACGAAGGGGCCGTAGAGGGACTGGTCGTCCATGGAGGCGACGGGCTCGTCGGCGAGGGGGTGGGTGACGTCCCAGACCCTGGGGGTGGCGGTGAGGTAGAGGCGGTGGCGGGCCGGGAGGGCGTCGGCACTGTGGACGACGGCCCATTGTTTGCCCAGGGCTCCGGCGGTGCGGTGGGCTTCGTCGACGACGACGATGTCCCAGCGCGGCAGGGTGAGTTCGGCGTGGGCGAGGACGACCTTGTCGAGGGAGGCGTAGGTGGAGAACACGGTGACCGGGCCGTCGGCGGCGCGGATCGCCCGGGTGAGGACGCCAGGGTCGGTGGTCATGGTCATGTGGCCGTGCAGGGCAGGGTCGGTGGGGGCGGGGTCGCTGCACAGGGCGATGTAGGTGCCGCGGCGGCCGTGGGCGTGCCAGCGGGCGGCGGTCTGCTGGAGGAGGAGCCGGGTCGGGCACAGGACCAGGACGCGGCCTTCGGGGGCGCACTCGTGGGCGATACACAGGGACATGACCGTCTTGCCGGTGCCGCAGGGCGAGATGAGGGTGGAGCGTTCGCTGCCGAGGGCGAAGCTGTTGCACAGGGCGTCGACGGCGTCCTTCTGGCAGCCGCGGAATTCGACGTCGAGGTCGCGGAACGGCCGGGCGGGGCGGATGAAGCCGGTGGGGTGGTCGGCGTGGGTGAGCCGTGGCGGCACGGGGCCTCCTGAGCGTCGGTCGGGCCGCGCTGTCCGGCGGTGGTGCCGTCGGCGTGCCGCTGACGTGCTGTCTCCTGGGCAGCGTGCAGGACCGGGGCCGGGTTCCTCCCGTGCCGGCCGTCGATTCGCTCGTTCGAGCGAACAGGTCTGGTGTCGTTCGGTGTTGGCGTGCTATTCCGCGATGGGTTTCGGCACGGCGTGCGGCCGGGCGTGCGGGTGGTTGCCGGGAAGGGTTCGCCGGGCCGCGGGGCAAAGTGGACGGGGGTGGGCGCGGGTGGAGGGGCGGGCGGGGTGGGGCGTGTCGCGTCCGTGGCCGCTTGCAGTGCGGTTCGTGGCGGAGGAGTCGACGGGGTCGTTCCTGGCGCGGTGGGCGGCCGCGAACGGCCGCACGCTGGGAGACCTTCTGGAGGATCTCGGCGAGGGCGGGCAACCACCGGCGGACCCGGGGTCGGCGGAGGTCTACCTCAGCCGCCCGGCCCTGGCATGGCTCGCGGCGATGACCGGCCGTGCGGTGCCGGTGCTGCAGCGGGCGCTGCCGGGTCTGCGCGGACCGCTGCTGTTGCCCGGGGAGGACGCGCGGTGGCACTGCCCATGGACGCCTGCGGCGGGGGTGCTGGTGCGGGCGTGCCCGTGCTGCGCCGGCGCCCGAGGCGCCGCCGACGCGTGGGTGCTGGCGCGGGACCCGTGGCGGGTGTGCCTGCGGCACCGGCGATGGACGGACAGCGCCCGGACACGGGATCCGGGGTGGTACGACCTGAGGGCGGTGCCGGAGGCGGTGGCCGCGTGGCGGGGGCTGGAGCGGGTGGAGCGGCGGTTCGGGCCGACGGGTGTGGCGCTGGTCGCGGACGCGTTCGCAGTCGCCGGGTGGTGGTGGCGCCGGGTGCCGCAGGCACGGGTGTGGGCGGACCGCGAACGGCGTGTGGGCGCCGGCCCCGGAGCGGTGCGCACCGCGGCGCTGGTCATGGCTCCCGAGGCGTACGCGGTCGCCCGGCTGCTGCTGCGCCACGAACGCGCCCGTGGCCTCACGGACCACGGCGGGGCGGGGGCGGAACTGCTGGCAGCGGCATGGGTGTCGGCCGGGCCGCTCGGCTTGTCGGCGGCGGTGGCGCAGCAGCCGGTCGCGGAGTGGTTGGCGCGTCACCACCGCACGCTGCCGCCGGTCCCCGGCGAACGGGTGCCGGGCCGGGGCGGTAGGACGCACCGGTCTGCGCCGGTGCACGCCGCCGCCCATGAACGGGACGACCCGCGGGCGTGTCTGGACGACCGCACTTGCCTGCCGTGGTGCTGGGGCGACCTGCGAACCCGGGTGTAACGATGCACGCCGCGAAGCGCGGGCGGGCCGCGCTCGTGCGGCGGCCCGGGGTGCATCGGGCCGCCGGCGCACGGCCGAACGGTTCAGGGAGCGGCCGCCATGTCCCGTTGACGCCCTGCCCGTTCAGCGCCTAGCTCACTCTGGTCGGCTTGGCAAGGGCTTGCGAGGGGGGTGTCACCCGTTCGTGTGGATACGGCGGTCACCCGCACGGGCGGCCTCGCCCGGTGGACCACTGTGAAGGGGCACGTCTCGTGCCGACACCCCGAGGGGGCCGCGTGTTGGAGATCTCCGTCGCCTACCTCGACGCGCGAGGACGCCTTCGCGAGGTACCCGCTACCCAGGCCTGCGGTGTGCCCATCGAGGAACTCCCCCACATCGCTCCTCCCATCGCGCACCGGGGACGAGGCGGCTTCGTCACCGACGCCTGGGTGTCCACCACCGGCAGGGTCGTCTCCTGCGGGTCGCTGCGGGGGCAGCGGGTTGCCATGGCCCTCGACCGGGACAGCAGGATCGCTGCGTTCAGCGCCTGCCCGGTGGAACTGCGCTGGGACGAGGGCGGCCGACGCCGCGCCCTGCGGCCCGACTTCGGCGCCCGCCGCCACGGCGGCGAGCGGCTCCTGCTCCTTGTGGAACCGCAGACGCCCGGTGCCGTCTGGGAGCGCCGCAGGCACGTCCTCAAGGAGGCCGCGTTCCAGACGGGATGGGAGCTGGAGGTCACCGCCCCTGCGGCCGGCACGGAACTGGCGAACCTGCAGCTGGCCTTCGGTGCCCGCGACCCGCGCGGGCGCGACCCGGGCGCCGCGCAGGCGCTGCTGTCCGCCTTCGCCTGTCCCCGCCGGCTCGAGGACGGCGCCGCGGCCTGCGGGCTGCCCCGCCTGGCGGCAATCGAGCTCGCCCATCACCTGATCTGGCGCCGGCAACTGGAGATCGACTGGCACGCGCCGCTCCTGCCGACCTCCCCCGTCTGGGCGAGCGGGGTGCGGCCGTGAACCGGGAACCGGTGCTCGAGGCACCGCATCCGAGCGGCGAGATCCTGGACGTGGGCGACACCGTGCGATTCGATGGCCGCGCCTACACGGTCAGCCTCCTGCACGGACCCCGGGTGTCGATGGAACCGTGCGAGGAGGGCGTCGACGCGGTCACCGGCCTGCTCCCGGCGCTCGTCGCGGCCGACGACTTCGCCGTCCTGGACCGCTCCGGCCGGCCCCGCCCGCGTCCCCGGGTCCTGCACCGCAACGGCGAGTTCGAGGCGTTGCCCGTCCATGCCCGCGCCCAGGCACGGGAATGGGAACGCCACATCAAGCAGGTCCTGCACCAGCAGATGCCGAACATCCCCGCCGCCACGGCGCCGCGGCCCGAGTACGACCCCGCGCTGCGCACCCTCCAGGAGCGCTACGCGGCCAAGGCCAGGCAGCTTCGGGCACTGGGCAGGGACGTGTCGGCGGCGACGGTCGAACGCAAGTGCCGGTCGTGGCGCGCCCACGGGGTGATGGGACTGGTCGACGGCAGGAGCACCCGCCGGGGCTCCTTGTACGGGCGCACCGATCCGCGGGTGGTGGAGCTGCTGTGGGAGGTGATGGACGCCGAGGCGAAGGCCGAGGAGTCCGCCGGCACGGCGCAGCGCCTGTGGGAGCGGCTGGAGCGCGCCGTCGCCAGGCGCTACCGGCGCGAGCTCGACGATCCCCTCGAGCGGGCACGGCTCCGGGTGCCGCGCTCCACCTTCTACAAGCTGCTGCAGCGCCTGGGTGTCACCGTGGACGACGTGACCGGAACGCTGGTGCGGCGCACCGCCCGACGGGCTCGTCCCCGGCCCCCGTACACGCCCACGGTCGCGCGGGTGCCCGGTGAACTGGTGCAGATCGACACCACCGGCTTGGACATCCTCGCGATCGGCGACGACGGGCGGTCCACACCCGTCGAGGCGACCGCAGCTTGTGCACGACTGGTCACTGACCGAGTACGTTGCGCCGGTGATGCGGAGATCTGGCTGGACGGTGCACTACACCAGCCGCGACGTCGACCGGCCTGCTACTGGGCCGCCCTGGCTGCATGACCTGCCCGATGACCTGATGCCGTGGCTCGACGAGGTCGGCCTGCCGGACGGACTGCCGTTCCTGCTGTCGCCTCGATTCGAGTACGACGTGGTACTCAACTCGTACTTCCATCGAGTGGATTTGATCGACGCGCCGTGGAACAGCAACGCCAACCGGGCCCGTGCGCTTGCGGGTTACCTGAGCTTCCTGCACTGCGCCCGCGGCGGGAAAACGTGGCGACAGGCCACCGAGGCCGATCACCTGGCGTTTCATCAATGGCGGCGCCGCGATCCGTCCGGGCCCCGGGTGGCAGGCGGCACCTGGAGCCAGGAGGTCGCACACGTCAACCAGTTCTTCGAGTGGGCGGTACGGCAGAACCAACTCGGCGCCGTCCCGATCCCGCATCGCTCACGACGGCCCACGCCGCTGGGTACGTTCGCGGGTACGCCGAGAACCCGCACGGAGGAGACGGTCCCGGCGACCTACGCACATGACGAGGGCGGCGAGCGGATCGAATGGCTCCCGCCGGCTTCCTACCGGCTCTGGCGGGACGTCGGCCTGCGCGGATATGGGGCTGATGGCCTGCCTACGGGCCGGTTCAAGGGCCGCTGGTCGGCGAGGAACGCAACGTTCACGGATCTCATGGTCCGCACCGGCATGCGGCTGTCCGAGCAGTCCCACCTGACCACGATGGAGATGCCAGTCCGGGTCGGTCTGGGCGGCTACCAGCGGTTTTGGCTGCCGGGAGCCATCGCGAAGTACTTCTCCGCCCGCTGGATCTACGCTCCACACAGCGTGGTGCGCGACCTGGCGGCCTACGCGGAACTGGACCGCGCGGAGGTGGTCGAGGACGCCCGCGCGGCCGGCCGCTACCGGCGGTGGCGCCGCCCGCTGGTGATTGATGATCCGTCACGTCCTCAGCTGGTGCGGGTGACCGGCGTCGGCACCCGCCGGGTGGTGAACCTGCGCGAACTCAAGCCGGTGGAACGGCGCCGAGTGCTGGTGGAGACGTCGGAGGGCCTGGAACCGGCGTTGTTCTGGCTCGGGGAGGACGGGCAGCCCCTGGCCGTGTCGACTTGGAAGAGCATCTTCGCCGGCGCCAACGACCGCTGCAGGGAACAACGGGTCGCGCTGTCGTGCCATGCCCACCTTCTGCGGCACGGTTTTGCCGTGGTGACCTTGGAACAGCTCCAGCGCGGCCACATCGCGGCCCTGGCCGAGCTCAACGAGGCCCAACGCGGCCACTACACCCGCATCTTCGGCGACCCGCTCGACTGGGTCCGCCGCAGACTCGGCCACCGGTCGGTCCTCACCACGGCTGTTTATCTGCATGCCCTGCAGGAGCTGGAGATGGAGACGCGGATGGCCCTGGTCCCCGATACCTGGGAAGACCCGCGCGACACCCCGCTCCAGCGGATCGGTGAGGACACCCCGCCGCCCGCCGATGTGATGGAGGCCGCCGGATGAGCCGGCAAGGACGCGGCAGCACCGGCCCCGGACGCACCGCCGCGATGCCGTCCCACGACTACGAACCGGCCGCCGATGTCCAGGACTTGGACGACGGGCGGCTGGTGGTGGCCTTCCACGGCGATGACGGACGCCGCAGGCTCTTCGATGTCTCCGCACTCCCGCTGCCGGGCTGGCACACGGCCCTGGCCGCGGCGGTCGCTGAGCGGACCGGCCCCGGCGGTGGGCTGCGCACGTTCGCCGCGGCGACCACCGGCTGGGGGTCCCTGGGCCGACTGGTGCGGTTCCTCGGAACGCTGCCGCGCCCTCCGGCTACTCCCGGCCACCTCACCCCCGCCCACCTGGACGCCTTTCACACCCACCGGGCCCGGACCGCGCCGACCGCGGCCCTGCGGGAGTTGGGCGAGGCCCGGATGCTGTTCACCTCATCCGCGCTGCGCGAGAAGGTCTCGGCCGAGGTCCTCGACCACGTCCAGCGGCGCCTGCCGGCGCCCCGGGACGCCGAGGCCCCAGCGGGAGTCGGCAGGAAGCGGGGGACCACCGGGTTCTCGGACGGGGAACTGGCTCGCCTGCTGGCCGCGTTGCGATCGGACACCGCCAAGATCCGCGACCGGATCCGGGCGGGCGAAGACCTGCTGTGTCGCTACCGAGGCGACCCGTCGGCCCTGGACGACAAGAACCGGGAGACGGGCCGCCTGCTGGAACAGATGGCCGCCACGGGGCAGGTCCCCATACCGCCTGGCACGCGCAACCCGCTCTCCCCCGAGCGCCTGGAGCTGGCGGGGAAGCTTTTCCTGACGCTCAAAGACCTGCCGCCGCTGATGATGCTCGCGGCGGCACTGAGTGAGCGCAACGGCGAGACGGTCAAGGAACTACCGGTCCGCCACCGAGTGTTGGAGGACCGGGCGGTCGAGTTGGTCATCGTCAAGCGGCGCCGGGGTGCACGACGCTGGTTCGAGACCGTGACCTGGGAGATCGGGGCACCGGGACGCGAGCTGCACACCCCGGGAGGCTTCTACCTCCTGCTTCTGGAACTGACGACCCGCAGCCGCGAGCGATGCGGATCGCCGCTGCTGTGGTGCCTGTGGCGCAACGGGCACAGCGCCAGACTCAAGACCGCCGACGCCGACCACGTCGCACCGTTTGAGAACTCGCTGAGCTGCACCTCGCTGCTGCCCACCGTCTGGGCAGCGAACCGATCTCGTCCGCTGCTGGCCGATCCGCAGCCGGACTCCACCGGTTCGGGCGGCATGTCCGCGGGCCTGCCGCTGCAGGTGAGCTTCAACCGGATCAAGACCAGCATGGAGGTGCGACGCACGAAGCGGATGGGCGGCCACCTGCCATCGGCCGCGAAGTCCAACACCATGCAGGTGTTGTTCCGCAACTACCTCAGCAGCGACCCCGTCATCACCTCCTGGGCCGAGGAGGTTCTCGGCGAGGCCCTCGTCGATGCCGAACAGGCCGCCCGCCGAGCCCACGACCAGGCGGCGCGGGCCGCCGGAGGAGGCCCGCGCGTCCTGCCCGGCCCGGGCGACGCCGAAGCTCTGGCCAAGAGCGGTCTCGACGCGGACACCGCCCGGCGGACCGCAGAGGGCCATCTCGACACAGGGTGGACGGCCTGCGCCGACCACGACCGGCACCCGCTCACCCAACAGCGGTGCCAGGTCACCTTCCTGGACTGCTTCCACTGCGGGAACTGCCTGGTCACCCGGGACCACCTGCCCCGTCTCCTCGGCCTGTTCGACGCCCTGGGCCGGCGCCGCCGCGCGCTGTCCGACGAGGTGTGGTGGCAGCGCTACGGCCCGGCCTGGGTCGCCATCCGTCAGGACATCCTCACCAAGTTCACCCCCGCCGAACTCCAGCAGGCCCGGGCCGAGCAGCCGCACGACGCGCTGCTCGACCTGGTCGAAAACCCCTGGGAACTGCCGTGACCACCGCCCTGCGAACCCTGCCCGGTCCGGGCCTGCTCCCTCGGTCCCGGACCGACACCACGGATCCGTACGTCTTCCACGGCCGACGCCTGCGCGAGGGCTGTCGGCTCGAAGACACCTCGCGGTTCAGCGACGACATCTGGAACCTGGCCCCGGCGATGCTCAAGAAACACGAGCGCCGGTTCATCCTCGACTTCACCCTGATTCCCGTCAGCCACCGACGGGTTGGCAGGGAGCTCTGTTACGCGATGCTGTCCGGGAGCGTCCCGGCGGGTGAGGACCGGCCGGCGGTCGGCACCATCCGCACCGCCTTCACCGAGTACATTCGGTTCCTGCGCTGGGCAGCCGCCCGCGACCTCCCGCTGGACACCTTGACGGGCCGCGATCTGGAAGACTTCCAGCGCTTCCTCATGCGGTCTCTGCCTGCCGTCGGCGCCCGGCAAGGAGCTCGGGCGGGAGTGCGCAAGTTCTGGCTCTGGCGCGCTTCCCTGCCCTCGGGCGCCTTGCGGTTCGACCCGCGGCACTTCGACGGATGGGGTGAGGCGACCGGCCAGGGCGCCTACGAGAACGCCACCGCACGGATTCCCGAAGAGGTCCTCGGCCCGCTGTTCGTCTGGGCGATGCGGTTCATCGACTCGTTCTCCGCCGACATCCTCGCCGCGGACCGCACATGGCGGGCCCCACTCCCGGCCGCCGCCGAGCCGCACACCTACGGCGATCTGCCCGTTCTCCTGCGGGCCTGGCTGGACGAGTACATCGCCGCGGGCCGGCCTCTTCCCGCCTGGCGCGGCAAGACCAGCACCACGGCGATCGCGAACGCCCTCGGTCGCAACCGGATCTCCCTCGCCCGCTACCGGCACATGATCGACGGGGCCGCAGCCCTGGTCGGGACCGCCCCCCAGAGGATCAGCGACCAGCCGATCCGCAGCCGTCTCGACGGCGAGCCGTGGATCGAGGCGATCCTGGCGGACCACACCGAACGCGACGGCCTCGCCGCCCTGGCCCGCATGCTGCAGGACGCCTGCTACCTGGTCCTGTCCTTCCTCTCGGGCGCCCGCGACAGCGAAATCAAGCACCTCAAGCGCGGCGGCCTGACCATCGAGCGCGACGCGAACGGGACGCCCTACCGCTGGAAGATGCACAGCCTCGCCTTCAAGGCCGAGGACGACCCCGCCGGCGTCCCGGCCGTCTGGAACATCGGAGAACCCGCCGCCCGCGCGATCAGGATCCTGGAGCAACTCCAGCCTGATGAAAGCGATTTCCTCTTCGCCCGGCTCCAGCACAGCCCCGGAGTCAAGGCCGACGCAGTCAGTCAAGTGCTGACCAGCGGGGCCACCAATGCCCGCCTCAACACCTTCGCCGTCTGGATCAACGATTACTGCGAGCGCACCGGCCGAACCGATGGCATCCCCGACATCGACGGACGGACCTGGCACCTGAAAAACAGCCAGTTCAGAAGGACATTGGCCTGGTTCATCGCCCGCCGTCCCGGCGGCGTCATCGCCGGGGCACTCGCCTACCGGCACCACTGCATCCAAGTCTTCGAAGGCTACGCGGGCACCAGCGAATCCGGCTTCCGAGCCGAGGTCGAGAGCGAGCAGGCCCTCGCCCGCGGCGAACACCTCATGGCAGCGATCGACGCCCACGAGCACACCGAGCTCACCGGACCTGCCGCCGAGGAAGCCGCCCGCCGTCTGGAGGCGTTCGGCGCACGGGCCCGCTTCCAGGGCAAGGTCGTTCTCGACGACAACCGGCTGAGGCGACTCATGGCCAAGCACGACCCGGCCGTCTACCCCGGCGAGTACATCACCTGCGTCCACGACTATGCCAAGGCCCTCTGCGAACGCGCCCGCCGGGGACGAACCGAGGGGCTGCCCGACCACGGCGGCTGCAAGCCCTTGGCCTGCCGCAACGTCGCGCTCACCCCGGAGAACGCCGCAGCCTGGCAGCGCGAGGTCGACCGCATCACCCGCCGCTTGGCCTCCCGGCCCACGCTGCCGCCGCTGCTGCGGCACCGGCTGGAGTCCCGTCGCGCGGAGATCACCACGTTCCTCCTGGAGAACACCACCGTTCCGGAGTCCGCATGAGCCGTTCTGCCGACGTCCCCTCCGAGGCTCGCGCCCGCCGCGTCATGGACCAGTACATGACGGAGTGCCAGGACAACGGCACCAGGCCGAGCGTCCTCACCCTGGCCACGAAGCTCGGCCTGAGCAACACCACATTCCGGCGGCACTTCCCCGACCTGGCCCAAGAGATCTCCACCATCCGCTCGAACCCTGAAGCCGCCGCCGCGGCAAAGAAGCATCCGAGCCCTTACGAGATCCTCGCCGCCAGGAACGCCAAGCTCCGCCGGACGAACCGGTCACTGACCGAGAACCTCCGCTTCGCGGCGGCCCAGATCCAGCACCTGGCCGTGGACAACGCCCGCTTACGCGAGGCCCTGGAAAACAGCAGCAAGGTCACTCGCATCGATCAACCTCACCGAGAACGCCCGGCCTGATCCTTCCGGCACCACCGTGGTCATCTCCAGGTCCTCAATGGTCAACGGTCAGTCGAAAACTACCGCCACAAGATCGCCGTCGACGTCG
The DNA here is from genome assembly GCF_045207655.1 of Embleya sp. NBC_00888. NCBI lineage: Bacteria > Bacillati > Actinomycetota > Actinomycetes > Kitasatosporales > Streptomycetaceae > Embleya > Embleya sp. NBC_00888. The sequence goes on from NZ_CP108784.1 coordinate 32,307, forward strand.
CCACCCGGGCCATCCTGGCGGCGGTGCTGTGTCCGGGCGGGACGCAGGCGGTGGACGCGGCGCTGTTGCTCGCGGAGATGGCCGTCCCGCACCCGGCCCGGCCCACCTGGCCCGACGCGCTGCGTTTCGCCCACGCCCGGCTGCTCTCGCGCGATCGGCTGATGACGCTGGACGAACGCCTCGAAGGCGCGGCGGCGCGGCCGGTCGTGGTTCCGGAGACGATCGTCGTGGACCGGGGGAAGGTTTTCGTGTCGGGGGCGTTCGCCGCGGCCTGTGAGACGTTGGCAATCAGCGTGCAGCCGGCTCCGCCGTTCGCGCCGACGGCGAAGGGCATCGTGGAGCGCACCTTCGGGTCGATCAACTCCCTGTTCTGCCAACACCTTCCGGGATACACCGGCCCCGACGTCACCCGACGCGGCAGAGACGCCGAGCGTGAGGCGTGTTTCGGTGTCGCCCAGTTGCAGGACCTGCTCGACGAATGGCTCGTGCACTGGCACCACCGCCCCCACGAAGGGCTGCGACATCCGGTGATGCCCAGGGTCGCGCTGACACCGAACCAGATGTGGGCCGCGCTCGTCGCGGTCGCCGGATATGTGCCGGTACCGCTGACCGGCGGCGACTACCTCGAACTGTTGCCGGTGCGATGGCAGGCCGTCACCGAACGCGGGATCCGCATCGACCACCGCACCTACGACCACGAGGCCCTGGGCCCGTACCGGGGTCAGTCCTCCGGGATCGCCGTCCGAGGCGGGAAGTGGGAGGTCCACCACAACCCCCACGACGGCCGCCAGGTGTGGATCCGCCTGCCCGACGGCGAGTTGACGGAGATCCCCTGGATCCACCGCGACCACGCCCACCACCCGTTCGACGAACGCACCTGGCAATACCTGCGTGCCACCGCCGGCCCCCACACCGACGCCGACATCCACGAAGCGAACCTCGCGCAAGCCCTCGACCAGCTCATGCGCCGCGCCCGCACCGGCCAGGCCACCCGCACCGAACAACGCCTCCTCGCCCGCGGCACACCCACCCGGATTCCCCCGCCGGCGCGCTCCGTGCACGAAGGGCGGGAGCAGGACCTCGGCGACACCGTCCCGGGAAAAGGCGGGGACAGCCTCGACGAACTCGACGACGGCCTCGACGAGTCACCGCTCCCGGGGTCGGACGCCGGCGAAGACGACCCCGACTCCCCCGCCCCGCCGTACACGGGGCTCGGTCTCTACGACGCACACGAGGAGGCCCTGAAATGGTGAGCCCCGGTGCGCGATCGGGCGACGACACGTGGGCACACATCCATGCGGACCCGACGGAACAGTCCCGGCCGGTGACCACCTGGCAGGGCTGGCAGAACTTCGTCGCCGCAGCGCCCCCGGCGCCACCCGAGCCCGGCGCGCCACCACGCGGTCGGGAAGAACGCCTGGCCTACCACTCCGCGTTCGTGACCATCCGCACCCCGGCCATCGACACCCTCGCCACCAGCGTGCGCACCCTGATGATCCTGGGCCGCCACCAACAGACCACCGCCCGGCCGGCGTTGATCGTCACCGGCCCCGCCGCGGCCGGGAAGACCACCGCCCTGCTCCACGTCGGACGCGCCTGCCACCTCGCGGAGGCCACCCGACGCGGCGGGAGGGCTGAGGGCCGGGTGGCGGTGGCGTACGTCCTCGTGCCGCCAGGCGCGACCGCGAAGGCGCTGGCCGCCGAGTTCGCCCGCTACCTCGGCATCCCCGTCACGACCCGAATGACGCAGGCACAGATCACCGAAGCCGTCTGTCACACCTACAACCGGGCCGGTGTCCGCCTGGTCCTCATCGACGAGATCCACCGCCTCAACCCCCGCACCACCACCGGCGCCGAGACCGCCGACCTGCTCAAAGACCTCACCGAACGCATCGGCGCGATGTTCGTGTACGCGGGCATCGACGTGGCCGCCACACCGTTGTTCGCGGGTGTACGCGGGGCGCAACTCGCCGGACGGGCCTCGCTGGTCGAGTGCGGGGCGTTCCCCGCGCGGTTGGGGAAACGCGAACCGTTCACGGAGTTGATCGCCGGCGTGGAAACCGCGCTCGACCTGAACGCACACCGCGCCGGGACACTCCCCCGCCTCGCGCCCTATCTCCACCAACGCACCGCCGGACGGATCGGCAGCCTCACCCGCCTGATCCGCCAAGCCGCGATCACCGCGATCGACGACGGCACCGAACGCATCACCAAAACCAGCCTCGACAACATCCGCCTGGACCACCTCGCCGAAACCCGGCACCGCCCCGGCACCACCAAGTCCCGCACATCCGGTCCGTAGGCCATCCCGACCCTGCGAGCAGGCCAAAGCCCGTGACCAACACAAACACGGTCCGGGCCTTTAGGCGTACAAGGCTATGTGCAACAACCCGCGCGTTCTCAACGAAACTGCGACATCCCCAGGCCAGACCCCTCACGGCCCTCGCCCGGACAGCCGCAAACCGTTCTCAACCAACCTGCAACACCCCAGCTCACACCACCACCCACACACCAACCACCACTGCGAAATCACACCGAGACCGGGGCTGTAGAAGCCGGTCGCCATCTTGACGGTGAAGTCGGCGGTCTCGGTGATCCGGCCGGCTTTCACCGGACAGTCCCCGCCTGCTTCGGGGAAGTCCATGTGCAGGGGCGGCGGGACGCCGGCGCGCCCTTCGGCGTGGGCGATGAGAGCGTCACGGACGCTCTCCAGGACGATCTCGGGGGTGGCGGCCGTCGCGATGGCGGCCAGGTCGAAGACGGGCAGAGCGGTCGTCATCGGCGTGTCCGCACGGTCTCGACGGCCTGGTGGCTCGGGGTCACCACCGCCGCGTGGTCCCCGGCGTCGGGCAGGACATTCATCGCCGGGTAGAGGGCTTCCTCGGCTCCCGCGAAGCAGATCACCTCGTCCGCGCCGGCGTTCTCGTACGTCTGGGCGATCACCTCACGCAGGGCCGGATCGCCGAAGGTGTCCATGTAACCGATGGGCTGGTTCTCGAAGGCCACCCGGGCCTTGTCGTCGGCCGGCGAGAGGAGCTCGCCCAGCGTCATGGTCCGGACGTCGGAGGCGGTCGGATGGTGGCGGGCGGCGAACTCCCAGGGGGAGAAGTACGTTTCCGGACGGAAGTCGGGCAGCCGGGCCATGTCCGGTCCTTCGCATTCGGTGATCTGAGCCCGGCCGGCAGGCCGCGGAACGGGACACCCTCAGAGCAGTGGCGACAACGGGAGCGGCGCGGCGGACCGCGAACCCCGGCCCCGTCCCCGGCCGGCCGGCAGCCGATAGCGGCCGGAAGGCCAGGCGGATCATGCGTTCAACGGGGTGCCCTGTCTCGCGGACGTAGTCGCCGGTGATGTGAGGGGACACGCGCGGACCGGTCCTGCTCGGACAACGGCGCCGGGCGCCGCGCCATAGGGGCGCCGCAGACGGACAGGACCGCAGCGGCCCGTCCGCCTGCGGCGCCCGGTCCGGATTGATGCACACCACGGCCGCCGGCAGGCCCCGCGGATCGCGCAGGACCCGGCCGGCGGTGTTCAGGGGGCGATGGGGAGGTCCGCCCAGTGGGCCGCGCCGCGCGGAAGGGCGCGTTCGCCGTGCGCGGTCGCCAGCACGGCGACGATGCCGCCACCGCGGCCGTGCTCGTCCGGGTCGCGGCCGGCGGCACGGGCACGGTCTTCGGGGGCGGGTCCGCCGTCGTCGACCTCGATATGCAGGGCGCCGGACTCCGTGCGTTGCTCAAGGTGGAGGACGACGGGGGGCAGGGCGTGTTCGATGGCATTGGTGACGAGTTCGGAGACGACGAGCAGGACCACGTCGGCCGTGTCGCCGTCCGTGCCCCACGCGTCGAGGAGAGTGCGGGCGATGCGGCGCGCCGTGCCAGCGGACTCGGGGCGGCGCGGAAGGCTCCAGGCGCAAGCCACCTCCCCGGTACAGACCGCCGGAAGGACACCGGACGTGGCATACGGCGCGGGGCCGGCGGCTACTCGGGCGGTGGCGGTGGCGGCGTACATGGGGGTCTCCTCAGCGGGGGCGGCCGGCGCCGCCGGTGTGGCGGCGCCGGGCTGCCGTGACGTGACGGGCGGTCAGGCCGCCTTGAGCTGCGCGGCTGTCCTCACCACGCGCCGGGCCTGGTGACGGGCGGCGGCGCGGGTGGTGTCGTCCACCGGCTTCGTGCCCTGACCGTCCACGTGCGAGGTGCCGTAGGGGTTGCCGTCGGTGAACTTGACCGGGTCCGTGAAGCCGGGGGCGACCACGATGCCGCCGAAGTGGTGGACGCTGGTGTAGAGCGCCTGGAGCGTCGTCTCCTGTCCGGCGTGGGCGGTCGCGGACGAGGTGAAGCCGCTGTAGACCTTGTCGGCCAGCTTCCCCTGCGCCCACAGTCCGCCGAGGGTGTCGATGAACTGCTTGAGCTGCGCGGAGATGTTGCCGAACCGGGTGGCGGATCCGAACAGCACGGCGTCGGCCCACTCGATGTCCTCGGGTGTCGCCTCGGGGACATCCGCGGTGGCGGCGTGGTTGGCCGCCCACGCCGGATTGGCCTCGATGGCCGCCCGCGGGGCCAGCTCGGCGGCCTTCACCAGGCGGACCTCGGCACCCGCCTTCACCCCGGCATCGCGCAGTTCCCTGGCGATCTCGGTAATGGTGCCCGTGGAGGAGTAGTAGACGATCGAGAGCTTGACGGGAGTGGCCACGGCGGCGGCTCCGTTCGTTGTTGGGTTCCGATGGAATTGGTACTAGACGACCGGTCTACTAATCCAAAATAGACGACCGGTCCGATCGAAGTCAAGGTCGAGTGCCACGGTCGCGGCGGGAGCGGTGGGGAGCAAGGCTCGCCGGGCGGCGACGAGCCCCACCACCCCGCGGGGTTCAAGCGGTGACCGCAGCCTTCCCCGGGTCATTGGGGTGGGGCTGCAGAGCCGTCACCACCGAGGTCATCCACGGCCGGAGCGGCAGCGCGCCGAGCACCTTCCCGTACAGCTCATCCTCGTCGGCGGCCCGCCACAGGCCGATGCTGCGCAGTTCGCCCACCGGGCGCCACAGCCGGACGAGATGGCCGGCCGCGGCCAGCTCCCCGGCCCTGACGGATTCCTCGGCGCGGCGACGGTCGACCTCGGCAGGGTCGGTCCCCTCGGGAACAGTGGTGGTGAGTTCGACCAGGAACTCCTTCATGGCGGCTTCTCCTTCTCTCCGCGGGGCCTGTCGACCCCTCACGGCGATCTACCGGGGGCGCGGTCGCCCCCGGTGTGCTCCGCGGGCGCACACGGCCTGCGACCCGGCGGCGCACACGCTTTTGAAATAACTCGACCGGTCGTCTACCTTGGCATAGACGACCGCCCGGCTACTAGTCGGCAGCGCTCGTCCCCCTTGAAGGAGGTCAGGTCGCCATGAGCACGCAGGTTCAGAAGGTCGCGGTCGTCACGGGTGCGTCCCAGGGCATCGGCGCCGGGCTTGTCACCGCCTACCGCAAGCTGGGCTACGGCGTCGTCGCCACCTCGCGCCGCATCCCCGCGTCGGAGGACCCCGACGTCGTCACCGTCCAGGGCGACATCGCCGACCGCACGACCGCAGAGCGCGTCATCGCCGCCGGCGTCGAGCACTTCGGCCGTATCGACACGCTGGTCAACAACGCGGGGATCTTCGTCGCGAAGCCCTTCACCGACTACACAAAGGACGACTACGACGCGGTGCTCGGCGTGAACCTGGACGGCTTCTTCCGCATCACCCAACTCGCGGTGGAGCGCATGCTCGAGCAGGGCGGCGGTCACGTCGTGCAGATCACGAGCACGCTCGCCGACCAGGCCAACTCCAGCGTGACCTCCGTGCTCGCCTCCCTGACCAAGGGAGGACTGCAGTCCGCGACCAAGGCGCTGGCCATCGAGTACGCCGGCCGCGGCATCCGCAGCAACGCCGTGGCGCTGGGCACCATCAAGACGCCCATGCACCCCGAAGAGCATCACGCGGCACTCGCGGCACTGCATCCGCTCGGCCGCATGGGCGAGGTGAGCGACATCGTCGACGCGGTCGTCTACCTCGAGAACGCCCCGTTCGTCACGGGCGAGATCCTCCACGTCGACGGCGGCCAGAGCGCCGGGTCCTGAGCGCGGGCACTCGCCGCCGGCCTCGCCCGCGCGGGCCCGAGGCGGGGGCGCGCCACCTGTGCCCCTGCCGGTTGCCCCGGAACCGGCTGCCGACGGCCCGCCCGGTGCCCACGACGAACCACCGGCACAGGCCCCTCGGGGACCGGCCCCGGCGGCCGGGCGGGCCACTGCCTCGTCCCGGACCACGTCCGTCCCCGTCCCACGAGAAGAGAGGACACTCCATGACTTCGCCACTCGAGGGTCTCGCCGTGGACAATCCGGTTCTGGCCGCGCCGATGGCCGGCGGGCCCAGCACCCCCGCACTGGTCGTGGCGGCGGCTCGGGCGAACGGGCTGGGGTTCCTCGCCGGCGGATACAAGACCGCCGACGCACTGGCCGAGCAGATCGCCGAGGTCCGACGCCACGACATCGTCTTCGGGGTCAACCTCTTCGCTCCCAACCCCGTGCCGGTCGATCCGGAGGACTTCCGGCGCTATGCCGCCGCGATCGCCCCCGAAGCCCGGGTCTACGAGATCGACGTCCGGGCAGCGGGAATCGTCGAGGACGACGACCACTGGTCGGACAAGATCGATATGTTGCTGTCCGCGCCGGTACCGGTCGTCAGCTTCACCTTCGCCGTCCCGCACGCGGCCGTCATCGCCTCACTGCGTGCCGCCGGAACCCTGGTCGTCCAGACGGTCACGTCACCGGCGGAGGCCCGCCTGGCCGCGGACGCGGGCGCCGATGTGCTGGCAGTACAGGCGTCGGCCGCCGGAGGGCACTCCGGCACGCTCACCCCCGAACATGTTCCGGCCCCCGTCCCCCTGACCGATCTGCTGGGGCGCGTACGGGAGGCGGTGTCTCTGCCGCTCGTCGCCGCGGGCGGGCTGGCCACCCCGGCCGATGTGGCCGAGGCACTGCGCGCCGGGGCCGAGGCGGTCATGGTCGGCACGGTCCTGCTGCGAGCGGACGAAGCCGGTACCTCACTCCCCCACAAGGCGGCCCTGACCGACCCGCAGCGCCGTGGGACGGTGATGACCAGGGCGTTCACGGGCCGGCCCGCGCGGACTCTGGCCAACCGGTTCACCGACCGCTACAGCGGCCTCGCCCCCTCCGGCTATCCCGCCCTGCACCATCTGACCAGGCCGATGCGCCAGGCCGCCGCCGCGGCCGGCGACCCCGAACGGATCAATCTGTGGGCCGGCACCGGGTACCGCCGGGCCACCGCCCAGCCCGCCGCCGAGATCCTGCGGAGACTGGCCTCCCACGTCTGAACACTCCCAGCACCCCACGCACGCCAAGGCACCGGCGGTCAGGGACCTCCGGGCCGACGGAACTCCGGCGCCCCGCGCACGGACCCGTCGGCAGCGGACCGGGGCTCACGCCCCGGCCGCTGCATCCTGCGGCACCCGGGCTCCCAGCAGGGCCAGGCAATTCGCCCAGAGAACGCTCAACCGGGACGTGTTGTTGTAGAGCTTGGCGAGCAGCACCTGTCCTTCGAGCTGCGCCACGACCGCTCGCGCCCCCTCATGCGTGTCGGCGACACCGACCTCGCCCCGCTCGCGCGCCTCGGCGACGACCGACTCCACCATGGCGACCTGGGCGTCGAAGATCTCCTGCAGGCGCTCGCGGATCGCCTCGGTCTGGTTGCTCAGCTCCAGCGTGAGGTTCCCGAACAGGCAGCCGGAGACGGTGCCGCAGCTCTTCTGCCCCGCCCGCTGGGTCGCCTCGGTCTCCTCGAAGAGCTGGCGCAGTCGCTGCAGGGGCTCGGCGTCGCCGTGCAGAACCCGGGTCCACTCGCGGCGCTGGGCGGCCCAGTGCTCGTCGAGCACGGTCAGCGCCAGAGCCTCCTTGGACGCGAAGAAGTAGTAGAAGCTCCCCTTGGGCACCCCGGCCGTCTTGCAGATCTCGGCCACGCCCAGCGCCGAGTAGCCCCGCAGCTCGATGAGCGACTGCGTGGTGCTGATGATCTTCTCTCTGGCGTCACTGGTCCGTCCCATGCTTGCCAGTATACGACCGCTCGTCTACATTCTCACTAGACCGGTCGTCTACAAGGGTGGGGAATCGGTCGCCCGCATTGCGCGACCACGCACGGTGGACCCCGCGCGCCCACGCCCGTCCACAGATGAGAGCTGAAGCAATGAGCCATCCGATGCAGGACGTCCTTCGGCGCTGGAAGGCCGCTTTCGACGGCCATCAGCCCGACGCCATGGCCGATCTCTTCACCCCCGATGCCCTCTTCCAGGGCTTCGGAGCTGCCGTCCTCACGGGCCGGGACGCGGTACGGGACTACTACGAAGCCGTACCACCCGGCCGCAGGGCCGACGTGACAGTCCTGTACACCTACACGATCGGCGAGCAGGCCGCCGGCGGCTTCGCGGACGTCACGTTCGGCGACGCGCACGGCTGGGAGGCCCACGTGCACCTGTCGCTGGTGCTCCACCTCCACGACACCGGCTGGAAAATCGACCAGTACCACGTCTCCCGCGTCGAGGACGAACACCAGTAGTCCGGCAGCACTCGCCATCCGGTCGGAGGCACCGCACAAAGTGCAGCATGGTGACGCCCGGCAGCTGTCAACGCTCTCTGAAAACTGACCCCTGCGGGTCTCGGAAAATTGACCCCCGCGGCTGGTTCAACCCTGATTCGCGCGGTTCTCCTTGGCGAGGAGTTCGCGCCGCTGGCGAGTGCGATACGAATCACCGGTGAGGGTGAGAACCTCGGCATGATGGACCAGGCGGTCGATCATCGCGGCGGCCACGACGTCGTCCGAGAACGTTTCTCCCCAGCGCCCGAACGGCAAATTTGAGGTCACCATGACCGAGCCCTGCTCGTAACGGGACGCAATGAGTTGGAAGAACAGATTCGCGGCGTCCTGGTCGAACGGGATATAGCCGACCTCATCGATAATGATCAGCTTGTAGCGGCGGATCTTCTTCAGCTCGGCTTCCAGACGGCCGGCCTGGTGGGCCTCGCCGAGACGCGAAATCCAGTTGCTCGCGGTGTCGAACAGGACCGAATAACCTGAGTGGGCCGCCTTGACGCCGAGCCCGATGGCCAGATGTGTTTTCCCGAGTCCCGGCGGTCCGAGTAGAATTACGTTCTCCGCCTTCGCGACGAATGTGCCGGTCGCCAGGTGCGCGAGAACATCACGCCGCAGCGAGGGCAAGTGGTCGAGGTTGAAGTCCTCCAGCGTTTTGACCTGCGGGAAGTGAGCAGTGCGGATCCGCATCACCGTTCCCTTCGATTCCCGATCGGCCACCTGTCGCTGCAGCAGGGCGGCGAGGTATTCCTCGTGGGACCAGTTCTCGTCCCTTGCCTGAGCAGCGAGGTCCTCCCAGACGACACCCATCGTCGGCATCTTCAGTGCCCGGGTGAGATAGGCAATCATCGAGGGAAGCCCGTCCTTGTGGCCCGAACTCTCCTTGGTGGCAGTGGTCATTCGTTGCTCGCTTTCGTGGGTGTGGGGTCGAAATCGACACCGAAAAGGGCGTCGTAGTCGGGCAGGGCCCGCAGTGTGACGGCGTGGCCGTCGGGATGATGCCGGGTGGCGGCCTCGCGCCGCCGGCGTTCCAGGGCGAGGGCCTGGCGCATCCGGGCGGCGGCGGCCGCATGAGCGGGGTCGGTGACCACGGCCTGCTTGGCCCAGGACCGGTGGTGACGCGCGACGACCTGGCCGTCGCAGAACACCGTCACCTCCTCCGGCGACGCGGTCACGTCGACGAATCGGCCGATCACCTGCGGGTCCACGGAATAGTCGACGGTGTCGACGCGTACGTAGTAATCACGCGCCAGACGAATTCGGTTGTTCAGCCCGATCGGTGGGACGACGGGCGGCAGCGGAAGCATCGACTGATAGTCGGTCTCCAAAAGGTCGACCGGCCGGCCCTGAATCGAGCGGACCGTGCGGGAGTTGGCCCGCACCAGCCATTCCGCCAGCTGGCCGTTGAAATCCGCCGGCGAGGTGAACCGACGCCCGGGCAGGAACGATGTCTCCAGGAACTGGTTGTTCCGTTCGACCATTCCCTTGTATTCCGGGTCCCGCGGCGGCGCGAGCTGGATCCGGGTGGCCAGTGTCCCGGCAAAAGCCGCCGCCGGAGCAGTCACCCGACCCGTCCCGCCGATCGCGGACTCCCGATCCCGGACCAGCGTTCTGGTGACCCGCCCAATCGCGCCGATCAGGGACCACATACCCGACAGGATGTCGCCGCCCTGACGGGTCGGAATCATCGCTGCGGACAAGTAGCGGGAGAACCCCAGCGTCATGACCAGCACCGGCAGAATCCGTTCCTGACCGGTCATGACCGGTATCTTCGTCTCGGGAAACCACAGATCGCACTGCGTGATCCCGCCGGGCTCGTAGTGGACACGATCCACCGGGTCGATGCCCACGTATTCGGGCCGCAGCAGAGCCAGTCGCTTCCTCAACGGCGACATGGAGTACGGCCAGCCGATCCGTTCCGCGACGACCGGGGCCGGCATCCTCGGCCATTCCTTCAACAAGACACGGATCTGCGATTCGAAGGCGTCCACGACCGAACCCTGCAGGGCCCGCTCGTATTTGGGCGGCCGGTTTGAGTTCAACGCGGCCCGCACGGTATTCCGGGCCACCCCTAGCCGCCGCGCGATCTCCTTGATGGGTACGCCCTCCGCTCGATGCAGACGACGTATCTCGGCCCAATCCTCCACCTTTAGCACCCCCCATGATCAACAAGGGGGTCAACTTTCGGAAGCCTCCTGGGGGTCAGTTTTCAGGAACCAGCGACAGCAGCAAGGCACCCAGGACGCGGAACTGCGCGCGATTTGTCGCCGAAGACTCCAGGGCATCACCTCGAGGACGGCGGCACTCGCGCCGACCGGCTCGAAGTCGAACGTCGGGCAGCCGGCCCGAAGCCCAGGCGCCTCTCCCTCGGTCCGGTCCACCGCCGGGCCCGCCGACGCTTGGTGGTCGCCCACTCACCGATGTACCGGCAGCGCACCGCCGCATCCAGCATCCACGTCGACAGGAGCCCGGCGCTGACGGTCAGGCGCGAAGGCGGCTGTCGGGGCCGTCCTGATCCCCGGCCGTTTCGTCGTCGAACCAGTAGTCGCCAGCGGCCAGGCAGCGGAACCCGGCCGGGTCCGCAGTCACCCGGCCGGGTCCTGTCACGTCCCCCGGATCCGCCGGACCACTCCGGGCGCACCCGTGATGGCGGCGCCGCGCAGGCGGGCGGGCCAGGCCCGACGTCACCCGAAGGCCGCCCGATCCCGACCGGAACCGATCGCTCACCCGAACCCGGCCGAACACCGCAACCGACACGGTGCCGGGCGCGGTCAGCCGGTTCACCGATGCCCGAACTCCCCCACAACCGGCCCGGCCAGTGCGTCGGCGTCCGCCTCGGCAGACCAGCCGGACACGCGAACCTCACCCTCCACCCCGTCCTCCAGGACCAGCACCCGGTCATCGAGCCGGAACCGGTGCCTTGCGCCCACGACGCCGGCCACGTTCCGTGGTGCCGACCAGGAGCCGCTCGTGGGCCGTGCCCGTCCGTCCCATGCGGCCAACCATCACGCGTCCGACCCCGGAGCAAAATAGTTGACCGGTCGGCTACAATGAGGTGGAGCCGACTCGGGCTCCACAACGTTGACAGGAGAAGGACATGCCTTCGATCTTGATCGTGCTGACCGGTGCCCGGCACTGGACGCTGAAGGATGGCACCGCGCACCCGACGGGGTTCTGGGGGGAGGAGTTCATCGAGTCGCACCGGGCCTTCACCGCGGCCGGCGCCCAGGTGACTCTGGCCACGCCCGCAGGGGTGCGGCCGGTCGTGGACGAGCTGAGCCTGGCCCCGGCGATGAACGGTGGTGACGAGGCCAAGGTCGCCGGCTTCCGTGCCTACCTCGCCGAGGTCGACGGGTTCCTCGCCGCGCCCCGGCGGCTGGAAGACATGAATCCCGCGGACTACGACGCCGTGTTCGTGCCCGGCGGGCACGGACCGATGCAGGACCTGGCCGTCAGCGACACGCTCGGCCGGCTGCTGGTTTCGCTGCTCGACACTCCCGACAAGGTGGTGGCCTCGGTCTGCCACGGCCCGGCCGGCTTCCTCGCCGCCGGCCGCGCCGACGGCAGCTGGGCCTTCGCCGGCCGGCACCTGACCGCGTTCACCAACGACGAGGAAACCCAGGCCGGTTTCGCGGACAAGGCCCCCTGGCTGCTGGAGGACCGGCTGCGCGCGGCCGGCGCCAAGTTCGACGCCGGCGCCTCGTGGGGCAGCCACGTCATCGTCGACGGCAACCTGGTGACCGGCCAGAACCCCGGCTCCACCATCGACGCCGCCCACCGCGTGCTCGAGCTGCTCGCCTGACCACGCCCATGGCGCAGGGAGTGCCGCGGCGCGAGCGACCCGCTCGCGCCGCGGCACTCCCTGCTCAGGTCACCGGTTCGACACGCGGTACCCCATCGCGGGCAACGCCCTTGACGGGCATCACCAACGGCGGCGAACGGACGGAAGGGTGAACAGGACCAACCCCGTTCGCCCGAGCAAGCAACGAGATCACACGCCTGTCGCCGAGAACCACGAGGCGCCCCGGGGCATCCGGCAGCGATCCGGTTGCCGATCGGGGCTCCCCTGTCGCTCCCGAAAGAGCCCCCGAGCCGGGAGGTGCGCAGGCATGCCGCAGACCATGACGGCATCGATCTGCCGGGACTCTCCACCGGTGGCGCCTCGCTCGCCCCATCCGGGAGCCAGCTTTCGCTGGCATCGTCGTATGGCGACGACACAACTCGACGCGCGCCTGGACGAGGACACGGCGAACGCCGCCCGTCATGCCGCCGAGCTGCGGCACATGACCTGCAGCAGTACATCGAACACCTCGTGCGCAGCGACACCGACCCGCTGCGGGCGGCATTCACGGGCGCGGCGCGCAAGGTCATCGAGGAGTACGGCGACCTCATCGAGGAACGCGCCCGTGCACCTCGCGGTTGACCTCACCCGGATCCTGGAGATCGCCCGCATGACGGGCGAACAGGACCCCTCCCCCGACGACTTCGGCGTCCCCCTGGCCGCCGTGGAGCGCCACAAGGCCGTGTTGTTCGACCGGGACGTGTCCAACGGCGTCCACGCCCGAGCGGCCGCCCTCGCGCACACCCTGGGCCGGCTGAACCGGCTCGAGCACTCGAACATGACCGTCGCCGTCGCGATCGCCATCGCCTACCTCCAAGCCTGCGGCCGGCCGGTCAAACCCGGGCCCGAAGGCACCACCCTGCTCGTCGACGAACTGCGCCGTGAGGACTGCAGCGCCCACTCCGTCGCCGCCCTCCTGCGCACCTGGCCCACCTGACCACCCCGACACCGGCCGGCCCGCGCCCAAGCCGCCCGCAACGATCCCCTCACGGGGCGAACAAGTGGTCGTGGGCGGGGTCGTGCCGAATGCGGTCGCGGTCGGATCGCACACGTCCGCCACGTGGTCCCAGTCCTCCACGCGCGACGCCGGCCGAGGCCGGGACCGGCGATCCGGGCCACCGCCCGCACAGGCGGACTCGGCGGCGCCGTCTCGACAGCCAAGTCCCACTCCCGGTGTCGGACCGAGGCTGTGGCGCGGGAGTATGGCGTCGAGCTCCCGGTGCGCTCGCAACGCTGCGCGCCGGCACGACCATGGTCCGGGAACCGACGACACGAAGAGAGAAGCGTGCAGCATTCCTTGCCGCTTTTCCCACCCGAGACCCCACCACATCCCGCACGCCGGCCCGTGTCGCCACTGCGCCCACACCAACGCGAGGCCGTCGACGCGATCGTCCGAGCCCTGGAGAACCCCGACACCGACCTGGTCCCTGATGGGCCACACGGCGGGGCCAGGGCCACCGCAGTGATGGCCTGCGGCACCGGCAAGACCCGCATCGCCGCCGCCACCGCAGCCGCCCTCGCGCCCCGCGGCCACGTGCTGGTCCTGGTCCCCACCCTCGATCTCCTGACCCAGACCGTCACGGCCTGGCGAAACGCCGGACGCACCGCCGGAACCCAGATCGCCGTGTGCTCTCTGACCGGCGACCGCACCCTCGACCAGGCCGGAGTACGGTGCACTACCAGCGCCCCCCGATTGGCTCTGTGGGGGCCGTCCCGGGCCCTCTCACGGTGTACGCCACCTACCAGTCGCTGGGCGCCGTCCTGACCGCCCACCAAGGCGCCTACGGCCTCGCCTTGACCCAATTCGACCTCGTGATCATCTGATGACGGCGGCAACGTCGCGGGGGCGCCGGAGCGGCCGGGGTGGGGACCGGGTACCGGAGCAGCGTCACCGGCCCGGCCGTGTCCACCGGACCCGGCGGTCCCCGGCCTGGGCGGCCGCTCTGGCGGTGTGCGTCGCGTCGCTCGTGACGGACGCGTTCCCGCGGTTTCGGCGTGCGGTCGGGGATGGTCGGTGGCCGGGCGGTTGGTGTTCCGCCCGGCCTCCGGTTCGCCCAGTGCTTCGGTCAGCAGCTGGTGGTGGTGTCTCCGGCGTCGGCGCTGCAGGTGTCGGAGCCCAGGCCGCCGTTGGCGGTGTCTCCGCCGGCGCCGTCCTGGACGTTGATGGTGTCGTTGCCGAGGTTGCCGCTCATGGTGTCGGTGCCGGAGGTGTCGACGAGGGTGTCGTTGCCGTTCTGGCCGTCCAGGTCGTCGTTGCCCGGGCCGCCGTAGATGTGGTCGTCGCCGTTGTCGAACAGGTACAGCAGCGAACCCAGCAGCGTCTCCCCGTAGTTGGTGTCGTTGCCGGCCTCTCCGTAGAGGTAGTCGGCACCGTTGCCGCCGCCCATGACGTCGTCGCCGTCACCCCCGTACAGCGTGTCGTCGCCGTTGCCGCCGTCGACGACGTCGTTCCCGGACCCGGCGTGGATGAGGTCGGTGTTGTTGCCGCCGTTGAGGTCGTCGTTGCCGGTGCCTCCGTACAGCGTGTCGTTGCCGTTGCCGCCGTTGACGGTGTCGTTTCCGCCAAGGCCGCAGATGACGTCGTTGCCGTTGGTCCCGTTCAAAGTGTCGTTGCCGGCCGTGCCGGTGACGGTGCAGCCGTGCCCGTTGTCGACGGTGGTGTTCTCCACGGCGGTGTTGTTGCCCGGGGTGGAGTCGGCGACGGCTGAGGTGGTGGTGCCGGTGGCGGTCAGCGTGCCGGTGGCCTGCGGTTCGACGACCACGGTGATGGTCGCGGACGCGGCGTTGGTCAAGGTGGCGAGGGTGCAGTTCACGGTCGGGGCGCTGATCGTGCACGAGCCCTGCGAGGTGCTTGCCGAGACGATGCTGCGCGCGACACCGGACAGCGTCAGCGCCGAGGTCGTCGAGGTGGCGGTGGCCGGGCCGTTGTTGGTGACGGTCTGGGTGTAGGTGATCGTGTCGCCGAGCGCGACCGGATCGGCCGAGTCGGCGACGGTGGTGGCCAGGTCGGCGTTCGGGGCCAGGTAGGTGAACTGGTCGGCGGCGCCGGTGGCGCTGGTGCCGGCCGGGGTGGTGACCTGGACGTCGACGACTCCCGCGGCGTGCGCGGGCGAGGCGGCGGTGCAGGACGTTGCCGAACACGTCACGCCGGTGGCCGCGTTGCCGGGCCCGAAGGTGATGCCGGTGGCGCCGTTCAGGTCGGTGCCGGTGATGGTGACGACGGTGCCGCCCGCGGTCGGGCCCGTGGTGGGGCTGATGCCGGTGACGACCGGCGCCGGCGGCGCGACACTGCCGGGGGCGAACGCGATCGCGTACGGGAACGGGCCGAGCGGGAGGGTCGCGGTGACGGTGTTGGTGGCGGTGTCGATCACCGAGACGGTGCCGGCGTAGCCGTTGGGCACGTAGACGAAGGTGCCGTCGGGGGTGACCGCGGACTCGAACGGGCCGTTGCCGACGCCGACGGTGGCGACGACGGTGTCGGTGGCGGTGTCGATGACCGAGACGGAGCTCGCGCTGTTGTTGCTGACCCAGGCGCGGGTGCCGTCCGGGGACAGGGAGAGGCCGAACGGGCCGATCCCGACGGGGACGGTGGCGGTCACGGTGTTGGTGGCGGTGTCGATCACCGAGACGGTGTGCGAGTTCTGGTTGCCCACGTACGCGCGGGTCCCGTCCGGGGTCACCTTGATGACGTTCGGTTTCTGGCCGACGCCGACGGTCGCGACGACCGTGTGGGTGGCGTTGTCGATCACCGAGACGGTGTTGCCGTCGTTGTTGGAGACGTAGGCGCGGGCGCCGTCCGGGGTGAGCGCGACACCGAATGGGAGGGCGCCGACCGGGACGGTCGCGGTGACCGTCGCGGTGGCGGTGTCGACGACCGAGACGGTGTTGGCGTTCGAGTCGGCGGTGTAGAGGGTGTCGCCGTCCGGGGACACCACGAGCTTGATGGGGCCGGCGCCGACCGCGATGGTCGCGGTGACGGTGTTGGTCGCGGTGTCGATCACCGACACCGAATTGGAGCCGTTGTTGGCGGCGTAGACGTGCGCCCCGTCCGGGGACACCACCACGCCGAGCGGGGAGGAACCGACGGGGACGGTCGCGACCACCGTGTTGGTGGCGGTGTCGAGCGCGGTGACGGTGTTGCCGAACAGGTCGGCGACGTATGCCACCGGGGCGGGCGGCAGCGCCTGCGCGGCGGGGGCGGCCGGCGCGACCAGCCCGGTCATGGCGAGCGCGCCGGCGGCGACCAGCGCGGAGAACCTACGCCGCAGACGCGACGGACGTAACGCGGAGCGTGAGGACATCGGGTGTCCTGTCCCTTCCTCGAGGTTCACCCCGCGTCAGGGTGTCGGACGGGCGACCTCGAGGACGCCGCATGGACGCAGACCCCCCGGTCACCGCCACCGGGACGAACCCCGCGACGGAGCGAACATCCCTGGCGACCAACGACGTTGGCCCCCTCGACCCACCCAGCATGACACCCCGAACCCTCGCATCGGGTCGAAACCGGCACATCCTCGAACCAACGCCGAAAAACGGGTACCGGCCTCCGCCGTCCGGGGGTGCATACAGGCGGCCCGGCCCGCGGTGATGTGGGCGGGAAGATCCGATGGGAACGGCCCCCACGGTGGCCCCGTGTCGCGCCGAGGCAAAGCCGCGGTCGGCTCGCCCGGCGTCCTGAGCGGGAACCCCTTCCACGTGCCGGTCCACGTGCCGGTCCACGTGCCGGTCGACGTGTGTGGGTGTGGGCGCGGCCCGGGCGGCGGTCGCCCGTGCGCGTCCGCGCGATGCCGACCTGCGCGGTGCGAGGCTGCGCGAGGCGAAACCGATGGGCACCGACCCGGGCGTCGTGTGACGAGAACGTACGGCGCGGCACCCGGTGGTGCGGCGCCGTACGTGTTTCGCCCTCGACTACGGGGCGGGCCGGCACGGCCGGTGCCGGCCCGGAGGCGGGATTCCTCCGGGCGGGCCGACCGCTAGGCCTTTTCGAGGATGAACTTCTCGTGTCCGCCGCCGTTGGCGTTGACCTGGCCGTTCACCGTTCCGCCGGGGCCGGTGGCGGAGGTCACTCCGCTGTCGGTGACCAGGCGCAGGAACGTTCCGGGGAAGGCCACCGACTCGAAGGAGAACGAGCCGTCGGCCTGGGCGCGGGCGTTGAACTTCTCCCAGGGGAGGGAGCCGTACTGGCAGTTGACCGTCCCGCCCCCGGCCTGGTTGGCGGGGACGCCGGTGCCGTCCATGCGCAGGAACACGTTCGGGAAGGCCGCCGACTCGAAGGAGTACGAGCCGTCGGTTTCCGGGTGGACCTTGAACGTGGTCCAGGGGCCGGTGCCGTACTGACAGTTGACCTTCCCGCCGCCGTTGTCGGCGAAGGCGGTCACCCCGGTGCCGTCCATGCGCAGGAAGATGTTCGCAAAGAACGTCGAACGGATCGTGATCGTGTTTCCAGGCCTGGCGAGATCGGTCGCGGACAACGACACGATGCCCTCCTTCTTCGTCTGGGAGAATCGCGGACACGTTCTAGAAGCAACGCCGTTCAGTTAGGTGCGGGCGCGGGTTTGTCAAAGCCGGCAAACAGAGCAGCGGAGCTGCCGTAGAAGAGGTCTGTCACTCCAAGACATCCTCACCACGGGAGCTCCGCTGTTGGAACAGACTGCCACAAGGCGGACGGTCAAGGTGGCGGCCGGGGTTTTCGCGCCCGGCCACATCGGCGAGTTGACCCGGATCGTGCCCTTCGAGATGGTCGACGACGTGCTCGTGGCGACCAGGACGGTCGAGCGACGGGTCCGGCTGGTGCCGGCGCGGGTCACCGTGTATCTGCTGTTGGCCGGGGCGTTGTTCGCCGATCTTGGCTACCGGCAGGTCTTCGAGCGGTTGTGCGCCGGCCTGGCTGGTCCGTTGTCCGTCCGGCCGAGCGGCAGCGCGTTGCGCCAGGCCCGACAGCGCTTGGGGACAGCGCCGTTGAAGGCGTTGTTCGACCTGCTGCGCGGGCCGGTGGCCACGACAGCGGCCCAGGCGCGGTGGCGTGGGCTGCTGGTGGTTGCGGTCGACGGCACGCTGTTGCCGGTGCCGGACACTCCGGCGAACCTCGCCGTCTTTGCCAAGCAGCGGTGCAACAGCGGGGCCGGGGGCTATCCGCAGATCCGGCTGACGGCACTGGTGGCCTGCGGCACCCGGGCCGTGATCGGTGCGGTCTTCGGGCCGGCCACCACCGGCGAGCTGGAGTACGCCGGCCGCCTTGCGGGCGATCTGCGTGCCGGGATGCTGCTGCTGGGCGACCGGAACTTCGCCGCGGCCCACCTGTTGAACCGTCTTGCCGCCACCGGCGCGGACCTGCTGGTGCGGTGCAAGTCCGGTCGCAGACTGCCGGTGGTGGCCCGCTGCGGCGACGGCTCGTTCCTCACCCGGATCGGCGCGCTGACCGTGCGGGTCGTCGACGCCGAGATCGGCGTCGCCACGTCCCGGGAGACCCGCACCGGGCACTACCGGCTGCTGACCACCCTCACCGATCCGTCGGCGTACCCCGCCGCCGAACTCGTCCGGCTCTATCACGAACGCTGGGAGATCGAGACGGCCTACGCGGAACTCAAGTCCACGATCCTGGGCGGGCGGGTCCTGCGCGCCCGCACCCCGGCCGGGGTCGAGCAGGAGGTCTGGGCGCTGCTGGTCGCCTACCAGGTGCTGCGGACCGCGATGACGGATGCCACCGACAGCGTTCCGGGCACCGACCCCGACCGGGCCGGTTTCACCGTCGCGCTCTCCGCCGCCCGCGACCAGCTCGTCCTGGCCGCGGGCATCATCGCCGACACCGTCGTCGACCTGGTCGGCGCCATCGGTCGCCAGGTCCTGGTCCAACTCCTGCCCGAGCGGCGGGTCCGCACCAAGGACCGCATCGTCAAACGAGCGATCTCCAAGTACAACGCACGCGGACCCACCATCGATCGGACCACCTACAAAGCCACCATCAGCATCAGCGTGCTCATGACTGACCCTTGACACCACCCAACCCCGCCTTAACTGAACGGCGTTGGTTCTAGAAGACTCATGAAGATGTTGCGTTCTGGCCCCGCCGCGTCAGCGGCGGGACCAGACTCGTTTTCATGGTGCAGGGGGAATGGTCGGGTGAGTTGATCGGGCCGGACGTGTGGGCGACGTGTCGGGAGCTGATCCCGGCGGGGAGTGTGTTCGCGTTCCTGGCCGAGCATCGCGAGGCGTTGTTTCCGGCGGTGATGTTCGCGGACATGTATCCGTCGGCGAACGGGCGTCCGTCGATGCCGCCGCAGGTCCTGGCGGCGGCGATCACGTTGCAGGCCCTGAACGGGCTCTCGGACTTCGACACCGTGCAGGAACTGCGGTGCGACCTGCGGTGGAAGGCCGCCTGCGGGCTCGGCCTGCACGACATCGCGTTCGACCCGTCGCTGTTGGCGTACTTCCGTCGCCGCCTGGCCCGGTCGGCGCGTCCGGACCGGGTCTTCGACGCGGTCCGCGAGGTCGTGCGGGCCACCGGCGTGTTGAAGGGCAGGCAGCGTCGGGCGGTCGACTCCACCGTCCTGGACGACGCGGTCGCCACCCAGGACACCGTCACCCAACTCGTCTCCGGAGTGCGCGCGGTGATCCGTGAGGTCCCCGACGCCGCGGCCGTCGCGACCGAACACTGCCGCGCCCACGACTACACCGACCCGGGGAAACCCAGGATCGCCTGGAACGACCCGGCCGCCCGAGCCGATCTGGTGGACGCCCTGGTCCGCGACGCGTTCCTGCTGCTGGGGAACCTGCCCGACCGCGAGCACGGCGAACGCGCGGCGAACGCGATCGGCCTGCTCGCGCTCGTGGCGGGGCAGGACGTGGAGCCCGCCGACGGCTCCGACGGCCGCGACGGCAGGTGGCGGATCACCCGGGGCACCGCCCCCGACCGCGTCGTCTCGGTCGTCGACCCGCAGTCCC
Organism: Embleya sp. NBC_00888; assembly: GCF_045207655.1. Lineage (NCBI taxonomy): Bacteria > Bacillati > Actinomycetota > Actinomycetes > Kitasatosporales > Streptomycetaceae > Embleya > Embleya sp. NBC_00888. The sequence continues at coordinate 52,706 of NZ_CP108784.1, forward strand.
GACACATCCACAAGACCCGCAGCCGCCACCAGGACGGTTACAAGGCCCACCTGGTCGTGGAACCCGAGACGCTCCTGTTCACCGCGGTGGCACTCACCCCGGGTTCGGGCGCCGAACACCACGAGGCGAACGTCGTCCTCGACCTTCTCGCCGACGAGCCGGACCCGGTCGACCTCCTGGGCGACACCGCCTACTCCACCGGCGACGCCCGCGCGGTCCTGGAGGCCGCCGGGCACCGGTTGTTCCTCAAACCCGCCCCGTTGCGCAGCGCGGTGCCCGGCGGGTTCACCCTCGACGACTTCGCCGTCGACACCACCGCCCACACCGCGACCTGCCCGGCCGGCCACACCGCCGCCCTGGCAGCCCCCGCCGGACAACACCGCCAACGCAAGGCGTTCTTCGGCGACCACTGCACCGACTGCCCGCTCCGAGGCCGGTGCACCAAGGCCGAAGCCGGGCGGACCCTCACCATCCGTCCGCACCACGACCACCTCGCCGCCGCGCGTCGACAGGCCGCCACCGACCTCCATTGGCAGGCCGAGTACCGGCGTTGGCGCCCACCGGTGGAACGCGCGGTCGCCTGGATCGTCGCCCGCGGCAACCGCAGACTCCGCCACCGCGGCACCGCCCCCAACGATCGTTGGCTCCACGTCCGCGCCGCCGCGATCAACCTGCGGACCCTCATCCGCCTCGGCCTCACCCACGACGGCACCACCTGGCGCCTGCCCACCACCGCCTGAGCGGGGCACAGCACCCGAAACGCGACCCGTTCCGCCACTGACGCGACGGAACCGGTCCCAAGATTTTCATCGACCTTCTAGGCCGCGTATCCAGTTGAGATCAACAGGTGCCCCGGCTGAGGGCGTTGACCCAGATCATCGCGGCGCGAAGGTGGAGGCCGGCGAGGTAGCTCTCGGGGGTCTTGTCGTAGCGGGTGGCGATGCCTCGCCAGGCCTTGAACCTGTTTATCAGGCGCTCGACGGTGTTCCGTTCCTTGTAGAGGTCTGCGTCGTGGCCGACGGGCCTGCCGCCCCCGGTGCCCTTCCTCTTGCGGTTGGCGGCCTGGTCCCTCTTTTCCGGGATGACTGCCTTGATGCGGCGTCTCCGCAGGTGGGCGCGGTTGCCACGGGACGAGTAGGCCTTGTCTCCGGCGACCGCGTCGGGCCGGGTGCGGGGACGCCCGACGGGCCCGCGGACCCGTACCTTCCCGAGGACGGGGACGAACTGCGGGCTGTCGGCGGCCTGTCCCGCAGTCAGGATCAGCGCCAAGGGCCGGCAGTTGCGGTCCGAGGCGAGATGGATCTTGGAGGTCTGTCCACCCCGCGAGCGTCCGAGCAGGGCGGCCCTCAGCCGGATCCGATGCCGGCGCCGGACACGTCGTCGTTCCTCCCGGTCCGGGTCGATTCCGGCTCCGTTCCCGCTTTGTTCCTCCGGATCGCCCCCTTTTGCCGGGCCTTCTCCTCCTCGGCGGCGGCCTTCTCCAGAGCGGTGAGCGTGTCCGGGTCGAGATGCATCCCGGCGGCGTCGTGGTGCGCCCGGACGGTGGTCGAGTCCACGCTCACCAGCGACATGTCCACCACGCCCCGCTTCGCGGCCTCCGCGATCAGGCCCTCCAACAGGGCCTCGAAGACACCGGCGTCCCGCCACTGCCGAAAGCGGTTGTGCACGGTCGGCCACGCACCGAACCGCTCCGGCATCTCACGCCACTGCGCACCCGTCCGAAACTTCCAGATCACGCCCTCGAACTGCTGCCGCAGCCGCTCGGGATACGGACCGAACCCACCGATCGGCAGATACGGCCCGATGAACTCCCACTCCACGTCCGTCAGTTGCTCTCGCGTCACAACAAGACCAATTACCAGACCAGGACCGGGTTGACGACGAATCCCACAGATCGATCACAACCCGATACACGCCCTAGTAGTGGTTCTTAAAGCAACGGCATTGGAAGGGATGACCTGGGGTGTGGTGTCACCGGGCCCGGAGCACCGTTCGACCGCTGATGAGAGGCCTGACCGCCACCCGACCGAGCGCAACGCCCGGCCAACGAAGGGTGGTTGGTCTGCGTCACGTGGACGCGCGCGTGCGGTGCGAAGGCTTGAGGCCGGGACCGGAACGACCCCCTGGGAGGGGTGCGGTGCTCGACACCGGCGACATCAAGTTCTTTCTCGGCCTGGACGTGGGCAAATCAGACCACCACGGCCACGGCCTCACAAGCGGCTGCCCAACAGCGAACCCAAACTGCGGGCCGTCTTCGACAAGCTCCGGACCAGGTTCGGCACCGTACCGGTGATCGTCGACCATCCCGCCTCGATCGGCGCCCTGCCGCTGACGGTGGCCCGCGACGCGGGCTGCGAGGTCGCCTACCTGCCCGGCCCGGCCATGCGCCGCATCGCCGACCTCCACCCGGGAGAGGCCAAGACCCACGCCCGCGACGCTCACGTGATCGCCGACGCCGCCCGCACCATGCCGCACACCCTGCGCGCCCTGGAGGCCACGGACGAGACCACCGCCACGCCGACCGTCCCGACCGGCTTCGACCAGGACCTCGCCGCCGAGGCCACCCGCACCAGCAACCGCATCCGCGGCCTGCTCACCCGGTTCCACCCCTCTCTCGAACGCGTCCTGGGCTCCCGCCTGGACCACCCGGCGGTCACCCACCTGCTGGAGCGGTACGGCTCGCCGGCCGCCCTGCGCAAGGCCGGACGCCGCAGACTCGTGACACTGATACGCCCGAAGGCGCCGCGCATGGCCGAACGCCTGGTGGACGACGTCTTCGACGCACTCGACGAGCAGACCGTCGTCGTCCCCGGCACGACCACCCTGGACACGGTCGTGCCCTCTCGAGCGCACGGTGGGCGGGGAAACCGGGAAACCGACCTACGCCTGGGGCGGGAGCCCACTCGCCTCGCCGCTTCGCGGGAAGGCGAGTGTGGGCGTCACCTCGAGGAGGTTGCCGGTGTGCTGAACACCCGGGTGGTGATCGGTGATCGATTGCCCGCGATGTCGACGGCCAAGACGTAGAGCGTGTGGGTTCCTGCGGTCGAGGCGGTGGGTCGGAAGCCGGCGCTGTTGTGTCGGGCGTCGAGTCGCTTGGATGAACCGGTGCTCGGCGGGACGTCGACCGTGTACTCGAAGTACGCGACGCGGTATCGGTTGTCGGTCGCGCGAAGCGTGACCGGGCCGCCCGTCGGGCCGACCGGAGAACTGCTGCTCGGCTGCCGTACGACCGAGCCATCGGACCAACGCAGCACGATATCCGTGGTGCCGCCCGTGGTGAACCGGCCGGGGACGATGTCGACGACGTCGGTCCACGCGCCGGCCGCTTGCCATATGACCGAATCGCCGAGTTCGCCTTGGCCGTTGCCGGGGTAGAGGTACACGCTGCCGGCGCGCCAGCGGACCAGGAGGTCCGCCCGGCCGTCGTTGTCGAAGTCGCCCGCGGTCACGTCGGTGGCGTCGCCCCAGCCGGAGGCGCCGGCCGGACGCAACTCGATCGGCGCACCGAAGGCGGGTACCGACGAGCCCGGATTCGTCATCGTCGGATGCAGCGTGACCCGGCCCGACTTCCAACGGACCACCACGTCCGCCTTGCCGTCGCCGGTGAAATCCTCGGCCGTGACGTCGACCGCGTCGCCCCACGAGCCCGCTGGCAACAACGGGACGGAACCACCGATCCCACCGTGCCCGTTCCCGGGGTAGAGGAACACACTTCCCGCCGTCCAACGCACCAACAGATCCGCCCGACCATCCCCGTCGAAATCGCCCGCCGTGATGCTCGCCGCGTCCCTCCAGGCTCCATCGGGGGAGGAGACCAAGGGGCTCGAACCGCCCAGACCGCCCCGTCCGTCACCCGGATACAGCACGACGTTGCCCGAATTCCAGCGCAGGACGACGTCGTCGACCCCGTCGTCGGTGAGGTCCCCGACGGTGAGGTCGACCGCGTCGATCCATCCGACGGTACCCGGGGGTGTGATCGTAACCGGCGCGGCGAATCCCGATCCGGTGATGCCCGCGAGCAGATCGACGCGTTGGTCCTTCCAGCGCAGCATGACGTCGTCCGTGCCGTCGCCGGTGAAGTCGCCCGCTGTCACCTCGCGTACGTCCGTCCACGCGTCGGCGGGACGCAAGGCGCGGGAACCGCCGAGTTCGCCTTGGCCGTTGCCGGGGTAGAGGTACACGCTGCCGGCGCGCCAGCGGACCAGGAGGTCCGCCCGGCCGTCGTTGTCGAAGTCGCCCGCGGTCACGTCGGTGGCGTCGCCCCAGCCGGAGGCGCCGGCCGGACGCAACTCGATCGGCGCACCGAAGGCGGGTACCGACGAGCCCGGATTCGTCATCGTCGGATGCAGCGTGACCCGGCCCGACTTCCAACGGACCACCACGTCCGCCTTGCCGTCGCCGGTGAAATCCTCGGCCGTGACGTCGACCGCGTCGCCCCACGAGCCCGCCGGCAACAACGGGACGGAACCACCGATCCCACCGTGCCCGTTCCCGGGGTAGAGGAACACACTTCCCGCCGTCCAACGCACCAACAGATCCGCCCGACCATCCCCGTCGAAATCGCCCGCCGTGATGCTCGCCGCGTCCCACCAACCCTGGTCGGCGGACACGAGTTGTACCGGATCTGCGAATTCGCCATGCCCGTCGCCCGGACGTATGTCGACGGTTCCCGACGGCGAGCGCAACACGAGGTCGTCGATCCCGTCGCCGGTGAAGTCGCCCGCCGTGTGGCCGACGCGGTCGAGCCGATCATTGGGCGTGGCGAGGCGCTGTTCGTCGAAGGTGACCAAGGGAGCGGCAGGCGGGATGACATCGTCGTTCCAGGTGAACTCGCCCACGTACATCAAGTGGTCCGACAGACTCGTCCCGTCGCGGAGCACGTCGACGACGTCACCGACGGCGGGATCGAAGTACGTGGCACTGCCAAAGATGTAGTCGAACTTGCGGGTGGCCGTGGTCTTCCCGCCGGCGGGCGGTATCGCGTGTTTTCCGGCCGTGTACTCACCCGAGCGGCAACGGGTCACGCTCGCACAGTTGGGCGCGAAGTGCTCGCGATCGCTCTCGTCGGCTTCCACCAGGTCACCGTTGCCGCTCTGAGCGGAGTAGAACCGGCCCATGTTCGGGTCCTGCGGGTCGGCGTTGAAGTCTCCGCCGAGGATGAGCGGGGAACCGGCGCCCCACGTCTTGATCCGGTCCGCGACGACAGGGGCTCCCTGGTCGGGGAGCAGACCGTCGAGGTGTGTTGCGCACACGAGGGCGGCGCGGCCGGCGGGATTGGCCTCGGCGCACAGCAGCGCGTAGTGATCCGCCGTCGGGTCGTCCGCCCGCGACGGATCGGCGGCCGGGAAGACGTGGTCGAACGTGCGGGCGACCGAGCCCTTGACAAGCATGCCGATCCCGGAGGGCGCGGGCGCGCTGCTGCCGATCCATTTGCCGCATCCGTAGTCCTCGCGGCGGGTCTCCAGCCACACCATCCGATACCCGGCCGTGTCGAGGGCCTCGAGTTGGCCACGGCACAGTTCCTGGAGCATGACGACGTCGGGCGCCAACCCGAAGATTGCCGCCTTCGCGCTGTTCGCCCAGGAGGCCGTGTCGAGGGTGGAACGACAGCCGGCTATGTAACCGCCGCATACGTTGTAGGTGATGACCCGGACCGGTGGGACCGTAGCGGAGCCGTGGGTGGCAGCAACGGCGTTGGGCGACAGCGTCGTTGCTCCGGCGATGCCCAATATCAGGGCGAGGAGGAGGTGGGCGAGGGTGACGGGGAGGGGCCGCGTGCGGGATACCGCCACCCTGGGCGCCGGTACGGAGTCCGGTGGCGAGGACCACGTCGGACAGGGCTGGGTCGACGATGACATCGAATGTCCTTCGGCTGCTTGGCGACAGTGCGTGCGCGTTCCCGAACTGGTGACCTGACTGCACGTCACCTACCGGATACGGGTAGCACCCTACGGCCGATCGGCTCGTGGAACGCGTCGGCCGGACGGCGGACCGAGTCGTCTCCCCCGAGCTGAGCTTGTCTTTCATGCTCCGCGTCGGTCTCGTTCGGCGACGCCCTCGGAGCGCACGGTTTTGCCCACGTCGTGGCGGGTGGCGGACTGTCGGTTCTTCGAGCCGGGCGGCCGTCCTGGGCGGGGCAGTGAAGGTTTGGGTGTACGGGCCGGCAGGCGAGGTGCGGGCGGAGGTTCCGGAACCGGCGGCCGGCCCGGGCAGGGTGCGTCGGCCGGTTTCTCCCAGGGGCGTTCCAGGTCGGCGGCGGGCCCGGCGGACGAGCCTGAAGTCGGTGTGGCCGGTTACCCAAAGAGCGTGCGCCAGGGCGAGGCCGATGTCGGTCAGCGGTCGATCACACCGACGAACCGCCGGTCCGGTGATCGCGAGGGCGCCGTCGGTGCGCTGGAGTCGCCATCACCGCCATCGACGACGGCACCGAACGCGTTACCGAAACCAGCCTCGACGCGATTCGTCCCCCACGGCCCCCACCCGAGCGCCCACGAACCGTCCCCGTCCAACCTGCGACACCCCAACCCACACGACCCGCCACACCCCAACTCGCCACGCCCGGGCTCAACACCCGATCCTGCGGCGCCCACAAGCATGCCTGGCCACCACGCAGTACTTGCTAGGGTCAACGATGCCCACTCGACCAACCGGTCGTGCTGACAGGTGTGTCAACGGATTCGCCCTACCGGAGGCAGTATGCGTCCCAGATCTCTGATCATCGCCCTGACCGTCCTGGCAAGCGTGCTATTACAACCGTTCCTCGCGTCGGCGGCACCCGACCGCCCGAACTCCGCGCCCACACAGACCCTTTCGGCAGCCGCTCAGGCCGGCGACGACTTGCGTTTTCTGGAGTACAACATCTGCGGAGGCGCGGGCAACTGCACCGACTTCATCAGCAATCCGGCCAACGAGTGGCGCGGTGAGATAGTCAACCGCGTAAACAGGATCACCAACGAGACCGAGACATGGGCGCCGGACGCGGTGTTCCTGAACGAGGTCTGCGAGGTGCAGTACCACGCCCTGCGCCCGCGCCTCGAAGCACTCGGCTACAAGGGCAAGTATCAGCGCACGACCTCCGATTCGGCGGGTTGCGCCATGACAGACGACACCTACGGCACGACCGAGGGCGTTGCGGTCTTCGTCAAGAGTGAGGTGCTCAACCCCAACGAGGCCGGACACGACCTCGGCACCCCCGACACCAAGAACGGCGTAGTCGTAGAGCGCTTCATCCTCCTGTGCGCGGACACGCACCTGCGCGGCCGGTTCACCAAGGTGTGCGCGACGCACCAGAGTGCCTATGGTGGCGCCCCGGCCCAGGTGAACGTCATCCGATCACTCACGGATCCTTGGATCGCGGCAGACCTGCCGGTGATCGTCTCCGGTGACGTCAACATCCTGCCGGGGGATCCGGCCCTGGCCACGCTCTATGCCCAGCCGCGCGGCAACGGGCAGTTCATCGAGGCCGACCAGACCACCCGGCCGGCCGGCGACACCCCGTGTGAGGCGTATCGCCAGCCGTGCGGGATCGATGAGTTCACGTATGACACCAAGAAGCCGGACCCGAAGAAGCTCGACTACATCTTCCTGAGCAAACGTCACTTCCAGGACGTCGGCGGCAGCGTGCTGCACTACGACGAGAAGGTTTCGGACCACGATGTGTATCGCGGCACCGCCCGATGGGCCGACTGCACGCCGCGCGTGTCGCTCGACCCGCGCGGGATGTGCGCCTCGTCCGTCTACCGGTTGGTCGATCGCACCACCGGCAAAGTCGCCTCGATAGCCGACGGGGCCGATACGGCGGGCGCCGGTGTGACACAACGGACGTGGACCGGAAGTGCGTACCAGCAGTGGACGATCAGCCCCTCCGGGAACGGATACCTCCTCGCGAATCGGGGCAGCGGACTGCTCCTCGACGGGCCTCAGCAGCCGAACGCCGTCGGTCGGCAACTACTGCAGTGGGGGCCCAACGGCGGAACCAACCAGAAATGGCAGATCACCTCGTCGGGTGACCAGGCGACCGTGAAGAACGTCGAGACCGGACTCGATGTCGCCGTGCGCGACGCCTCGCCTGCCGAGAACGCCGAGGTCGTTCAGGTCGCGGGCGGCACCCCGGCCGCTGCCCAGTGGCAACTGGTGCCGATCACCTACAAGTTGACCAACGTGCACAGCGACAAGGTCTTGGCCGTGGCCGGCGGGTCGATGGTGCGCGGTGGCACCGCGGTCCAGCAGACCGCGTCCCAGAGCGCTTTCCAGACCTGGCGGTTGGTCGCGCAGGGCGGTGGATTCGTGCTCGTGAACAAGGGCAGTGGATTCGTCCTGGACGCCCCGGAGCAGCCCGGCGCCGCAGGCAAGCAATTGGTCCAGTGGGGCTCGAACGAGGGGCTCAACCAACGCTGGACGATCGGTACGGGCAACGCCGCGGTCACGCTCACCAACGTCTCGACCGGCCTGGTCGCCGATGTTCGGGACGATTCCGTGGCGGACGGCGCCGACGTGATCGAGTGGTACGCCAACGGCGGCCCCAACCAGAAGTGGCAGCTCGCGCCCACGGCGTAGGCACAGGCGTCGCCCCGCCCACGATTCCACCGTGGGCGGGGCGACGAGCTCGCGCGACTGCGCGAGGCAGGCCGGGACGGCTCCCCCGGTGGTTGCCTGGGCTACGCGGAGCGCGACCGGGCAGGCCCCACGTCCCGACGCCGCCCACCCGGCTCGGGGATCGGCTGCGCCCGCCCCGACGGCGCGAGTCTGCCCCTCGTTCCCCCGGGCGACGGGCGGGCCGGGGCCGGTGTCGCCGACGTGGACGTTCAGGCACCGACTGTCCCGGGCCAGGACGAGGTGGGCGTCGCTGTGCGCGTGCGTGTGGGCGTTGGTGATCAGTTCCGAAACCGTGAGGAGAACGTCGTCCACCGTCAGCGGCGCGTTCTTCGTCCACGCCGGGGACGCCAGGTGCACGACCGTGTTCAGCGTCGTCCCGCCGTCACACCACCGGCGATGGGAAACAACCGCGCTCACCCCACCGCACACACATCCGCCATGGCGCTTTCTCCCCATTCGTACCCCCAGGAACACGCCTTCCTTCGTGTGCGTGCTCGTGCCCTGGCCGGCGTCGGCACGGTCGTGGACACCCGGCCCCCGACGCCCGCAGGCCCAGGTCCTCTTTCGACGTGCGTCCCTTGACCGTGCCCGCCTTCCCGCCGACCCTGCGCTCCTCCGACCGGCCCACCTTCACCCGCACCGCCTGACAATCCCGACGTAACGCACCCGCAAGGCGGCGACGACCAGCCATGCCGTCAGTGCCCCTCCCCGAGCCGACAAACGCCGCCAGAAAACGGCAGCCTCCTCCGTGGGACTGCCATCGGATGCGCGACCCTGTCGTCAGGGAACCCCAGGGCGTACCGCAAGCCGAGGCCGTCGTTGGGCCCGGCGGTGGTCCCGCAGCATCGACGCCACCGCCGAGCGCCCCGCCGCGCTCACCGGGGACTTGCGATGCCTGCAGACGTGGCACGTGCTGCCGGGTCAGGACGCGGGAGGCCGGCGCGGGAGCCCGTGCCAGGGTGCGTTCGGCGTCTGCTCCGCACAGCACCAGGCTGGTGTGGGTGGTGGGGGCGTCCGCCAGGAGGCGCAGGTAGTCCAGCTCGGGGACGGCGACGCGCTGGACATCGTCGATCACGAGCACACCCGGGGGTGCGAGGGCGTCGAGGAGCGCGCGGTCGGCGGCGTCCGTGCGGTTCGTCAGGGAGGTGGCCGCAGGCCGAACGCCGTGAGCAGCGCGGCGCGCAACTGGGGCAGGGCCGGTTTCACCGCGACCAGCGCGCGGTGTACCGGGACGCGGCGCGGGAGCAGACGCAGCGCCTGCTGGAGCGCAATCGTCTTGCCGTGTCCGGGGTCGCCGTACACGCACACGATCCCGTGGGCGGCGACGGTGTGGACGAGGGCTACGGTGACCGCGCCGAGTTGGCGCGTCGACACCGGGTGCGCGCCGGGTGTGTACAGGCGCGCGCCGTGGGCGAACGGCGACGACCAGGTCGCGGTGGGGTCGGTCTCGGCCGCGGCCGGGGTGTGCTCGCCGGTGGGCGGCAGGGTGTTCGGTCCGCTCAACGCAGGCCGGCAGCCGAAAGTGTGCTGACGCGGTTCTCGTACCCGCGGCGGGCCTTGTGCTGCGCCGGGACCGCCCGGGCCCCTGGGTGCCGCCGAGGGGCCGGCAGCGGGCGAGGAGTCTGCGGTGGACTGCGGGCAAGGCGGTGACGCGCAGCGTGTAGCCCTGGCCGCGCCGTACCGTCACGCCGTGGCCGAGCGCGGCCCGCTCGGCGTCGTCCAGATCGGTGGCGTGGAGGAAGTCGGCGACCTTGCCGGGCATTCCGCCCTTGTTGCCCTTGGCCTCGGCGGCCCGCAGCCCGTCGTAGGTCAGTTCGCGCGGGAGGTCGCGTTGGACTTCGCCGGCGGCGGCGAGGGTCTGCACCATGAACTTCACGGTGGACAGCAGCTCTCCGGTCCGCGGGTGGCGTGCGGTGAGGTCCATCGCGGAGAACGCGCCGTCGTGGATGCGCAGGGCGAGACGATCGTGGTGCAGACGTCGAGCAGACGACATCGGCGCCGTCCCTTACTCCGAAGTGCACGGTCTGGCGCGGCTCTCGAAGAGGTCCTGGAGGAACGGAAGTGCGGTCTCGCGCAGGCGCCGACGGGAGACGAGGGAGCCGAGTTCGAACAGCCGGCTGCCGAGCCGGTAGTACTCGCCGGTGCGCTCCAGGATCGAACTCGCCGGCCCGGACCCCTACATCACCTGACACCTCCGCTCCGGGGGCGGCCCGTTCAGCCGGCCGCCGAAGGTGGGGGTGGGAGCGGCACCCGGCCGGGCGGATCATCCGCCCCCGCTCCCCCCACCAGGCGCAGTGCCGGCGCGTCGCGGTGGCGGCCGTGTCGTGGATGTCGAGGTCGGCCCGGCGTGTGAGGGCGCGTTGTTCGGCGGCGTTTTCCCGGGCGCGGTGCGCGTGGTGTTCGGCGTCGGGCACGGGTGTGCACGCCGAAGGATTCCGGAGGCCCTGTCCCTCGCTCGTTCGGCCGAGCGTCCGCCCCGGTCGGCACGCCTGCCCCCCGAGTGCGCCCACACGCCCTGCCACACCGGGCCCGGGTGCCCTCACAGTGGCTGGTGGTCGCCCTTTCGGCGCACCCTCGCGACACCGGGCGGCTCCCCGTGATCCGTCCGATGTCGACGATCCCGCACGCTCGGAAACGAGGCGGGCATCGATGCGACTCTCCGGGTCGATAACCCCGGGAGGCGCTCCTCGAGGACTCGACGCTCCGCGGGTTCCGGGTTCAGCGCCGGGTGCGGACGCACTCGGCGGCCCGTGCCCCACGTCCTTGGACGAACAGCCCCTGGTAGATCGCTTCGTGCGAGATCCGCATGGACTCATCATCGGGGAAGTCCGTCCTGAGTCGGCGGGAGATCTGCTCCGGGCTCCACGACGTCGCCCACCGACGGTCCTGACGGCGGGGCTTGTTCCGGCCCTTCCACCGCGGTGCCTGCGGCCCCACCGCAGGTGTCCCGTCTGGGAACCGGACCTCGCCCGCGAGGCGGTCCTGCACATACATGCGCAGCCGCTCGTCGGCCGCCGGCTTCGCGGTCTTGGGCCGCCGCGCCCCCAGCTCCGCCTTCCACTGCGCGGTCGACGCCCGGTACTCGAGCCTGGCGCCGCGCGTGGCTGCGTTGCGACGCAATTCCCGGGAGACGGTCGCCGGGTCCCGGCCCAGTCGGCGCGCGATCTCGCGGACCCCGTAGTCCTGGGCCTTGAGCAGCGCGATCTCCTCACGTTCCTCAAATGACAGGTACCGGCCCGACGGCGGGGCCGGCTGCATCGGCGGCATGCCGCCACCCTTGCGGAACCACCGCGAACCGACCGGGCCCGACACACCGCACGCGACTGCGGCGTCCTCGCTGGTCAAACCCTCGGCGATCCTCGCCCAGAACGCGCGCTCCACATCTCGCCGGGGCGGCGGACGACCCGGCGACCGCATCGCCGGACGCCCGGTGAACTGCGTGATCCAACCCACCGGCCTCCCCATGCAACACCTCCACATTCAGGTGTTGCAACGACCCTTTGAACCCAAGCAATACACGTCTGCGGATTTCGCGAAAGCCTGCGAACGGCACGGGATCCGGCGGTCGATGGGGAAGGTCGGATCGAGTTACGACAACGCCGCCGCGGAGAGCTTCTTCGCGACCTGCAAACGCGAAGTCCTCCACGGAGAAGAGTGGTTGACAGAGCATCAGGCACGAATCGACGTCTTCCGCTGGATCGCGTTCTACAACCACCGCAGGCGGCACAGCTTTCTGCGCTACGTCAGCCCGGCCGCCTTCGAGGCACAAGCGGCCAAGGCGGATATGGTGTCACTCGCCGCATGGAACCCCGTGTCCACCTTCCGGGGGAAACCTCACACCATCCTCGAATGACCCGCGACGTACGCCCACAACTGCAACGGCGACTGCGGCACCACCAACGGAAACCCACCCGACACGAACCTCACCCCGCCCCCTCCCCCACCGCACGACCGCACCATCATCCCCCGCCACCACCACCCGACGACGAACAAGCCCACAAACCCCGGCGCCACACCTCGACGACGACATACCGCGGCCGGCGCCTCCGAGGATCCTCAACCCAACGTCGTGCAACACCACACCCACACGAGACGCCACTCCGGGCCCGCACCGTCGGAGCGAACATGCCGGCGTACTCTGCCCGACCGCGGCAATGGCAACGGCAACGGCCCACAGGTTTTCCCAACGGAACCGACCATCCGTCCCGGATCCCGCAAAACCACAGACCACAGACCGGACAAAGCCGAACACGACAGCAAAACCACAGGTCACGCAATCAAGATCCGAAATCCCAGATCCTGCACAGCCACTGGTCAACACATGAACGATCGACAAGAACCTTCAAAGCAACCGGGACGGAGCACCCCGACAAGCCCGGGTACCGCCCGAAGATCACCACCCTCGACGGCAAACCATCCACCATGGACCGAACCGGCCCCGACGACCCTTGGACCGAGGTCGGCCGAACCGGCAACGGAAGCAAGAAGGACCGACCACAGTGATCACCGCATCACATCAAGATCAACACCCAGGCGACCTCATCCTCCGCCTACAGGTTTTCCCCACGGAACTGAACATCCGTCCCAGATCCTGCAAAACCACAGGCCACAGGCCAGACAAAGCCAAACAAGACAGCAAAACCCAGGCCACACAGCCAAGAACCAAAATCCCAGATCCTGCAAATCCACTGGTCAACACATGATCAATAGACAAGATCTTTCAAAGCAGCCGGGACGGAGCACCCGCGACGGCGGTGAACCGGTATGGCCTCGACGGCGCGTGCGCGCGCTGTCGAGGCCATACCCATCGCGACACTGCGGGTCGCCGAGGACACCGCTGCCCCGGCCCACGTGAAGGCCCGCCGCGACGGCGGTTCGTGCCGGGACTCGGCTCTGCCTGTGCGACGGCGCAGCGGGGCGGGTCGTTTCGGGTATTGCGGTTCGGTGGGTGAAGTCGCGATGCCACGATGGCGGCATGAGGCGACGATTACGACAAGTGGTGCGTGAGGGAACGATTCCTGTCGATCCGGCGGCTTGTCCTGTCGTGATCGATGCCGTGCAGGGCGCCGAACCGGGCCCGGGCTGGGGTGAGGCGTCGTCGGGCGGAGGCGGTCGATTCCGGCGCCGGCTCCGGCGGGTGTTCCGTCGGGTCGGGACGACGGTTGCGCCCGTGGGCGGTTCCCCTGTCGCTGCGGGCTGTGTCGGGGCGGGGCGGGACGCGCCGGAACAGGTTTCGGTCGGGGCGATGGACGGCGACGAGTTCGAGCGGCGCCTCGCGGTGCATCGTGCTTGTCGGGCGGTGCTCGAGGGCCGGCGCACCGCGGTGTATCGGCTGTTCGATGTCGAGGGTGTCCTGTTGTACGTGGGCGTCTCCGTGGATCCGAGGAAGAGGTTCCATGGCCATCGGTACGGCAACGGGCGGTCGAAGCCGAAGGAATGGTGGCCGCAGGTGGCGTCGACCCGTATCGAGTGGTTCGACTCCCGATCACGGGCCGAGTTGGCGGAGTCGTTCGCCGTCGTCACCGAACGCCCGCGCCACAACAAGGCCAAGTCCGGGGAGGCGGCCGCCCGCTGGTTCCGGCACCGTTGGTTGGAGGAACGCCTGGGCGGCGGACCTCGTCCGGAGCCGGACGCGGGGACGGATGCATGGAGGGCATGGGTCGAGTCCACCGCCGTGATCCGTGGCCACGAGGTGCCGTTCGGGTTGTGGTGGAGCCCGCACCGGCCGTGCGGCTGGCTGATGGCGGAACGCGCCGAGACGGCGCGCAAGCATGGTCGAACGCTTCCGGAGCACGCTGCCTGGCCGTTGCGGGCCGGGGAGTTGACGCGCCTGACGCGTCATCGTCACGGTCACTGTGAGCGTTGCCGGGCGCCGTACCCGTGCGCGGTGGTCCGGGCGGCCGCGGCGCGTTTCGCGGACGACCCGCAGTACGTGCTGCTGTGGGACCGGCCGGCGACGTCGTGAACGCCATGGCGGATCGGGGTGCCGCGCGGCGGTGGCAGAGAGTGTCGTGCGGCGGGCCGCCGGATCGGTGGTCGGGTGTTCAGGCGGGGGCGGGGGCCGGCGTGGGCAGGTGGTGGCGGCGGCCGGTGTCGGGATCGCCTTCCCAGACGTACTGCTCGTGTTCGGTGAGGGTGATGCCGTGGTCCCAGCGGCTGACGCTGCCGTGCGCGATCCACGCGTCCCAGGCGGTCTCGAATGCGTCGAACAGGTGCCGTGGTCCGCCCTGTTCGGTTCGGGCGCCGCCGTCGGGGAGCGTGGTGACCACGGCCCAGGACGCGACGCCGTCGTGGATCCAGGCGTTGACGCCGTCCTGATCGGTGTCGGTGGTGTAGACGACGTCGGGCAGGGCCATCCGCAGCGCCCACATCAGGTTCGCGTCGGTGCGCAGCGGGGTGATGTCGCGGTCGACGGGGCGAATGTGGTCGGGCGCGCGGCCGTTGCGCACCTGTGTGTAGGAGTGGACGGTGGCCGCGGGGATGGGGGTGCTGCGGTCGCTCATGAACTGGGCCAGGCCGTGCATCCAGCCGCGGGCCGAGCGGTGGTCGTCGGCGACGGTCGCCGCGAAGTGGCCCATGCGGCCGAGCGGGAAGACCAGGTCCCCGCCGGGGCGCAGTTGTTCGATCCACGCCCAGGGGACGTGTTCGACGGCGTAGGTGGCGATCACGCGGTCGTGGGGGGCGGTAGTGGGGTGGCCGTGGGTGCCGTTGCCGATCGCGACGTCGACGCCGCGGCGGGCTTGTGCGAGGTTGCGGATCGCGGCGCGGGCGAGGTCGGGCGAGGCCTCGACGCTGGTGACCCGGCCGTGGGGGCCGACGCGGTGGGCGAGCAGGGCGGCGTTCCAGCCGGTGCCGGTGCCCAGCTCCAGGATCCGGTGGCCGGGTTCGGCGTCGAGGGAGTCCAGCATCGTCGCCACCACCGAGGGGCAGGACAGTGACGAGGTCGGGATGCCGTCGGTGATCTCGGTGACGGTGGCGTCGCGGGGGCCGGCGTAGACGAGTTCGGCCCACCGGTCGGGGGTGGTGGCGCGGTCGACGGGGACGTACGCTTCACCGTCCCAGTCCCATATGCGATCCGGGGCGAAGGCGTGGCGGGGCGTCGCGTCGAACGCGGCCCGCACCCACGGTGCGTCCTCGGGCCACGCGTGATGGGCGCACATGGCCTCGTTCCACGCGCGGCGGCGGCCTTCGAGGACGTCGCTCACTTGTTGGGGTCCTTCTTGTGCCGGCCGTCCGGGGTCGGCTCGGGGGTGGGTTGGCCGTCCTTGTTACCCGGCGGCGGGGTTCCCGTGGACGGGTCGGGGGCCGGTTTGCCGTGCTCACCCATGCGTACTCGCCTCTTCCGGTCGTCACGGTCTGAGACCTCATGATGACGGCACGGCGCGGACCGGGGGACACGGTTCACCGGATTCGGTCCGTGCGGCGCGCCCGGGGCGGTCCTGTGCGGTTCGGTGTCACGTTCGATGTGCCGGTTTCCGCTGGGTCGCGTGCTCGAGGAGGGTTTCGAATTCCGGCGCGGGCCAGGGGCGTTCTCGGGACAGGGGCACGCGGTGCCGGCCGGTGGCGATGTCCTGGAGGAGGTCGGTCAGGGTGATGTCCGGCCCGACGTCGCGGGTCGTCTGGGGTGTGGTTCCGGTCCAGGCCCAGCGCAGGGTCGCGGCGAGGGCGTGGCGTTCGTCGGCGGGGGTGAGACGGATGTGGGTGTCGGGGGTGGTGCTCAGCAGGCGGCGGGCGACGTCCGGGGTGGTGGCGTGGTCCATGCCGCCGCGATAGGGGTGCGGCAACGGCAGCAGGGCGGGGTGGTGGGTGTATTCGTGGTCGACGAACGCCACGTCGTCGGTCGGACCGACCAGGACGTTCCAGGGTTGGAGGTCGCCGTGCCGCCACCCGGCCACATTCAGGCGCTCCAGCGCCGTGAACGCGCGGCGGGCGACGGCGAGCAGCCGGGCGGCGAAGTCGGGCGGGGGTTCGGGGACGCGGCCTCGGGTGCACCAGTGCCACAGGTCGACGCCGGGCAGGAACTCCATTGCGGTCCACACGCCGTCGCCGACCCGCCCGTGTCGGCCGTCGGCCGCGTGCAGTCCCTGGGAGTGGAGCAGCCGCACGGCGTGGACCTCGTGGAGCAGCAGGGTGGTGGTGGCCGGTTCGGTGGTGGTCTTGATCTTCCAGCGGCCGGCTCGCCAGGCGTGGGTGTGGTGCGCGGTCAGGGGGTGGGGCTCGTCGGCGACGTCGAGGGTGGTCAGTGCGGCGGCGAGCAGCGGGTCCATCGTCACATCCTCGCGGGTGTGGCCGCGGGATGCCGGGGGTCGGGGGTTTCGTGGGTGTGGTGGGTGAGGAGGCGGGCGATCGCGGTGGAGATGGGCAGGCCGGTCAGGGCCTCGATCCAGCCGAACTCGCCGGCGCAGTTGGTCTCCAGGTAGGTCCAGCCGTCGATGGTGACGAGGAAGTCCAGCGCGGCGTAGCGCAGGTCGAGTTCGCGGACGTGTTCCACGCAGGCGCGTTCGACGTCGGCGGGTGGCGTGATCGGGGCGTGGCGGCAGTCGGCGGCCGGGGCGGTGCGCCAGTCGAGGGCGTCGGTGGTGGTAATCGATGCGGCGAACACCCGGTCGCCGACGACGGTCACGCGGGCGTCGAACAGGCGGTTCTCGACGAGGGCCTGGAGGTAGTGCAGCGTGCCGGCGATCGCGGACAGGTCGTCGGAGTCGTGGAGGCGGGTGGTGGGGATCAGGGTGGTGTGGCGTTGGGTCAGGGCTTTGACCACGACCTTGTCGTGGTGTGCGGTGAGGAACGCGCGGGCCTGGTGCGGGTCGCAGGTGAACAGTGTGTCGGGTACGCGCAGGCCGTGGCGGGCGGCGGAGGCGAGCTGGGTGGGTTTGTGCTCGGACGCGTCGACCACGAGCGGGTCGTTGACCCACAGAAGCGGATGTGCGCGGAGCAGCCCCAGGAGACTGGTGGTGTTCTCGTCGGCGCGCCATCGCTCGTCGGGGTCGGGGTGTGTGTCGGGGCGGGTGGGTTTGCGCCAGTACACCGAGGTTGTGGGTCCGAGGGTCGCGGCGCGGTGGCCGTCGTCGATGACGGTGGTCCAGGTGCCGGCGGTGAACCGGCCGCCGGCGGTGACGGTTTCGCGCAGGCGGCCGGGGTCCAGGCGGATGAACGTGTCGCGGTCGAGGTGGCTCGTGACGAGGTCGGCGGTGAGATCGTCCTCGGCCGCGACGACGATCACGCGGGCGTCGCGACGGGGCATTACTTGGGGTCGTCCTTGCGGCGCACGCCGCCCTGGTCCTGGGTGCTGGTGTAGTTCGCCACGACCGCGGGATCGGCCGCCTCCACCAGCAGGCGGCCGTCCGCGACGACGTTCGCACCGGCCGGCGGGTCGTAGCGGTGCTCCGGCAGCGAGAGCGGGCGGGTGGTGGGTGCGGGAGCCGCGAGGCGGCGGGTCAGGAGCAGCGGGGTTGCCATGGGTGATCCCTTTCCTGTGTCGTCGGTGGTTGTTGTGTGGTGGGGGTGCTGTTGTGTTACCAGCAGACCGCGCCGCGGTGGGGGCGGGAAGGGTGTGTGCGGTTCGTGCAATCGGTGTGCGTGTTGTGCACGCGGCGTCGACGCTGGGTGATTCGCCGGCTACGGTGGGGGCGGACATCGTCTGCGCGCCCTGGGGGTCGTGATGGTCGAGCTCCGTCCGCCGTGGGACGCGCCGCGGGTGCGGCTGTTGGCCGCGCGCGGCGACGTCGGGGGCTTGGTGCGCGTCGGGCGTTTGGCGCGGAACTGGCGGCAGCGCGACCTGGGTTCGATCGTGGGTTACTCGGCGTCGACGGTGTCGCGCCTGGAGTCGGGCGCGCATTCGGGTCGGGACGTGGCCGTGTTGCGCAGGTTGGCCGCCGCGGTGGACATGCCTGTCGGGGTACTGGGCGCGGCACTGGGCGTGAGCGCGCCGCTACCGGCTAGGGTGGCCCGGACCGCCGTGCGGCGGGACGAGGAGGACGACTCGATGCGCCGACGCCGCCTGCTGACCGCCTCTCTCGCGGCCGTTCCCGTCACGATGCTCGGCGGGGTCGACCAGGCGCTCGCGTCGATCCCCACCCGCTCCTCCCCCACCACCGGGGGCGACGTCCTGGCCCGGCTTCGGCGTGCCCGCGGGTGGTACGACAGCGGCGATCACGCCCGACTGGTCGCGGCCCTGCCGGAGTTGCTCGCTGCCGGGCACACCCACGCCGACACCGCTCCCGGTGATCAGGGCGCGTTCGCGCGACTGGCCGCGTGCTACGACCTCGCGACCGAGACGCTCTCGAAGATCGGCCGGTACCAGCGGGCGCGGACCGCCGCCGACCGGGCGACGGTGTACGCGCACCACAGCGGATCGCCGCTGGCCGCCGCCTCCTCGGCCCGGATGCTCAGCATCGTGTTGCGCCACCAGGGGCAGGAGGCCACGGCGCAGCGGGTGACGCTGGAGGCGGCCGCGCGGGTGGAGGGCACCGGGTTGACCACGCCGGAACAGGCCGCCGCCTACGCGCAGATGCTGTGCACCGCCGCCTACACGTGCGCCGGTGCCGGGGACCGGGCGAACGCGTTGGAGTTGATGGCCGACGCCAAACGCGCCGTCCGGCGCGTACCCGCCGGCCCCGAGGCCAGGACGGTGTTCACGGTGACGCCCGCGTCGGTAGGGCTGTACGAGGTCGGGGTGCTGTACTCCCTCGGCGACGCCGGCGCCGCCCTGCATGCCGGAGGCCGGCTGCACCCGGGGCGGTTCCCCACCGCCGAGCGACGCGGACGCCTGCACACCGACATGGCCCGCGCGTGGTGGCAACTCGGCAAAGCCGAACAGACCGCCGACGCGCTGGCCGCCGCTCATCGGGAGGCGCCCGGCGAGGTGCGCGACCGGCCCTCCATCCGCCGCATCGTCACCGAACTCGCCGAGCGACACCCCAACACCATCGGCGTCCGAGACCTCCTCACCGCCACCAAGGCGCAGTGAAAGCATCACGCCACGCCTCCCGGGATGGCGCGTCCTTCGCGGCCGGCTTTCGTGGCAGTACGGCGCAGCGGAGATGGTTGCCGGAGCGAGTGCGGGAGTTCGGATCGACGTGCGGTCTCGTCCGTCGACCCGTGGGGGTTGCTCACCACCGCTTGGCGCGGCCCCGGGTCCGCACGCACGTCGCGCACGACGGCCTCGAACGCGCGCTCCTCGGCGGTCGATGCGCGGCCGTCGGACGGCTCTTCGGTCGCGGCGTCGCGGGCGTATCGGTAGTCGCTGACGGCGCCGGCCCGATCGGTGGGCGAGCAGGTTGCTCTGGTCGCCAGGCTCGTCGCCGAGAAGGGCGAGTTCGACACCTGGTGGCAACACCACCTGCGCCCGGCGATCGGCACCCCGGACGAACGCGCCTGGCTGCGCGTCGGCGAGCCTCTCGACGCCGCCAACCGCCTGGAGCCGCAGGACATCGCGGCCCTGACCCTGACCGATCCGCGGATCGCGGCGGCGGCCTTCGCCGCCGGCGCCACCGCCGAACCCGGATCCGCCCAGGAGGAACGCCTGGTACGTGCCGTCCTGGACGGACACTGCACGGACGTGGACCTGCGCACGCGCGGCGGATTCGCCCACGACCTCCTGCGCGTGTTGGCCCCCCAACACTTCCTCCACAAGGCCATCGGCCCCGACGGGGCGCTCTATCTCCTGCCGGTGGGGCACGCCGAAAACTGGAGCGGTGGCCGTCAGGGAGCCACGGCACGGCTCGAGGCCCGCGACGGCAGATTCTCCACGTTGCGCAACGCGGCGAAGTTCGGCAAGGGGCAGGCCAACACGACGTCACCGTGGATCGACACCGCGCGAGCCGTCGCCGCCATCTTCGGGCCGTGTTGGCTCGCCGCCGAGATCGCCGTGATCGGCGCCGCCTCCTCACCCACCGAATACGTCACCGGCGGGGGCATCACCACGGGCTCCCAGCCCTTCGGGCCCGATGCCGACTACGGGCGGCTCGTGGAAAGCCTGCGCAGGGCCCACGGCTTCGACACAGGCCCCTGGTGGGCCGAGCAGTTCGATCGACACGGCGATCCGCTGTCTCGGGCGACCTGGATCCTGGCCCTGCTCACCATCGCAGCCGACCCCGTGGTCACGGCCAACATCGCCCGGCTCGACGAAGCGGTTCGCGCGCAGCCCGCCGACTCGCTCCGGGCACTGATCGCAAGTTCCGGCCGGATCGGAGCGTCCTCCCTCTCACACCGCCTGGACCCGGCCACTCTCGGTGCGGCCGTCGGACTGTCCACCCCGACCCTGCTTCTCCTCGCCCACCATCTGGAGCCGCTTCCCGATCCCCTGGCCCCACTCACGCCAAACGACCTGGCGGACATGGCCCCCTACGGGGCGGCGGCCTGGCCTGCGCTGAACGCGCTGGCGGCCAGGACGTCCACCGGACCGGACGATGAGATCCTCGACGCCTTGAGAGCCCACGGACCGGACGGCCGAACGCTCCTGGACAGCCACGCCATGACAGAACAGGCCGCCACCAAAATCATCGGCAGTCCCTTCGACTATCCGCTGGAGTGGGTCTTGCTGGCCGAATGGACCCTCGGGGGGGGCTCCGCAAGAGCACCTGGCCGAAGTCGCGGACACACAAGGCTGGTTCAGCCGCTGACGCCCCGGAGGCTCCTTCCTTCCGTGGATCCTTCCGCTCTTCGCGTGCCCACGCGGCGACGTCGGCACTCGCGCCCTTCGGCTCCTCACCGCGCGCGCCCCGTGCGGGGGGCGGGGGAACGTCGATGCGCGGGGCATCCTCGATCCCCCGGGGCGGCGGGACGTGGCCTCGACGTCGTCGGGGCGGGACGGGCGCGGGGAACGTGCCGTCGATGTCCCCCGGTCGCCGAACCACCGCCCGGAATCGCGCCTCGGCCGGACCACGCCGACGTCTCGGGGGACCACCGGCCATTCGGGGAGCCGACGAATGCGCGCACCCGGTCGGCGTGTTCATGTGACGCCACGCGGTGGGATGCTCGTTGTGTCCGTCGTGGTGGCCCCGGTGTCTCCCCGTCGCCGGCCCGGCGGCGTTCGGGTGTCGACTGTGTGCGGCGCGGCGTGCCGGTGGGCTTGTGCGGGTGGTTCGACACTCGGCGCGGTGGGGGCGGGTGTGTGTGCGGCACGGCCGGTGGGGCCCGGGCCTCTCTTCTTTCGTCTCGGTCTCGACTGCGGACATGACGCCCCGGCCCACACCACTGCCGGAACACCGACCTGCGGCCCCGGCATCGCATCATCGCAAGGAGTACACTCCTTAGAAGTGTGGTCCTAAGGAGAAGCATGCAGAAGCCGGAGCACGTGTTCGATCGCGCGATGGAATGGCGGGCGCTGGTGTCGTTCGCGACCCGAGCTTCGCCTCATGCGTTGTTGGGGGTGGTCAGCGGGCGTCGGCGGATGGGGAAGACGTATCTGCTTCGGGCGTTGACGGAGCAGTGCGGTGGGTTCTACTTCGGCGCGACGACGGCGACGGCGGGTGAGTCCCTGCGGCAGTTCGGCGCCGCGCTCGCCGAGCACACCGGGGCGCCGGCGCCGTTCTCCTTCGCCACGTGGGACGACGCGGTCACCTTCCTGTTCGGTCTTGCCGATCCGGCCCGGGGAGAGGGTTCGCAGGTGATCGTCCTCGACGAATTTCCGTACCTGGCGAAGGTGGCGCCGGAGCTGCCGTCGCTGCTGCAGCGCGAGATCGACCGGTTCCAGACCCGGCCCAGCCGGATGCGGCTGCTGTTGTGCGGGTCGGCGATGTCGGTGATGGGCGGTCTGCTGGCGGGTTCGGCGCCTTTGCGCGGGCGGGCGCAACTGGAGCTGGTGGTGCGGCCGTTCGACTACCGTGCCGCCGCCGCGTTCTGGGAAGTCGCCGACCAGCCGGAACTGGCGGTGAGGCTGGGGGCGGTCCTGGGCGGAACGCCGGCGTACCGGCGGCAGTTCCTCGCCGACGATGTCCCCGGCACGCCGGCGGACTTCGACGACTGGGTGTGCCGTGCGGTGATGT
Organism: Embleya sp. NBC_00888; assembly: GCF_045207655.1. Lineage (NCBI taxonomy): Bacteria > Bacillati > Actinomycetota > Actinomycetes > Kitasatosporales > Streptomycetaceae > Embleya > Embleya sp. NBC_00888. The sequence goes on from NZ_CP108784.1 coordinate 75,289, forward strand.
CCCCGCTCAGCCCGTTGTTTCGGGAAGCGCGGTATCTGCTGGCCGAGGAGACCGACATCCGCGACACCTCGCTCTACCACTCCGTCCTGGCCGCGGTCGCGGAGGGCAATCACACCCGCGGCGGGATCGCCGGGTTCATCGGGCGCAAGGCGGTGGACATCTCCCACCCGCTCAACGTGCTCGAGGACGCCCACCTCCTCACCCGTGACATGGACGTCTTCCGGCAGGGCAAGTCCAGGTACCGCATCGTCGAACCCCTCATCACCTTCTACGAGGCGATCATGCGCCCCGCCTGGGGGCGCCTGGAACTCGGCCAGGCCGATCGGGTCTGGGCCGCTTCCCGAGAACGCTTCGCGGCCCAAGTGGCCGGCCCCCACTTCGAGGCCCTGTGCCGCGATCACCTCCTCGGTCCCGGCGCCGACCTCGCCGGCGCGCCCCTGGGGCACGTCGGCGCCGGAGTGGTCACCGACCCCTCCTCCCGCACCTCCGTCGAGATCGACGCGGCAGTCGTCGAGGCCGGCACCGGCGCCCACCCGTCCAGGATCGCGCTGCTCGGCGAAGTCAAATGGGGAACCACGATCGGGCTGCCCCACCTCGCACGCCTCACCCGTGCCCGCGACGTCCTCGCCGGCCGCGGACTGGAAACCGCCGGATGCGTCCTCGCGTGCTTCAGCGCCACAGGCTTCACCGACCACCTCCGCCACGAAGCCGACGCCCGCGACGACGTCCGCCTGATCGGCCTCGACGAGTTGTACGCCTGACCCCGACCCGGCCGAACCAGCCGTTGCGGACCCGGTCGCAACAGGCACCCGACGCCGTGTGCGGCGTTGCGGTGCGATCCCGTGCGGGGTGTTCCCCACGTCGTCCGGCGAAGCACAACGTGATCGGCGTCCGAACCACGATCACCTTCGACGCCGACACGACCCGCACGACAGTCCTCGCGTGTTCCACCCCCACGAACGCGACGAACGCGCGACCCCACCGCCGAGGTCCCCCCGACGTACGGACCGAAGGAGCGTGGGACCTGTCGCCCCGGACAGACGTCATGCCGACCGAGCGCATGGTCGCCGGCCGCCCCCGCGTCCTCGCCGCCCCCGACCACCCGGCATGCCTCGTCCGAATGCAACCCCGCGCCGGCCGACCGGGTACCGCCACCATCCCCGCGTCCCGGGCCGCCCCGGCCGGACGACCTCGCCGCCCGAACGTTCACACGGCCGCGACCGCCGACCGAAGCGATCGGCGACCCGATCGAGGTCCTCCCCCGCGTCCTTCACGCCCGGTGGCACCCACGGTGAGGCGGCGGAGCCAGTGGGTGTGGTCGTGGTCGCCGCGGGTCAGGAACGGGCCCCGGGCGCGCATGCCCGTCCGAGGAGTTCACGGCCGGCGACGGCGTCCGGCCGGCGGACGCGAATGACGTGCAGATGGAAGGTGATCCCGGCCCGGATGCGGAAATCGCCCCTGGCCACGGTGTCGTCGACGTGCCGCACGTCCTTGGTGGCGACGATTTCCCACAGGTGGTGGAACAGCCGCAGGGTGCGCGGAAGTCGGGCCGAGCCCAGCCGGGTGAGCTCGTGCCGGGTCAGGACCCGGGAGGCCGGCGCCGGCGCCGGGACGCGTTCACACCCGGCACCGCACAGGACCAGGGCCGCGGTGGCCGTGGGCGCACCCCACAACAGGCGCAGGTGGTCGAGCATGACCGGGACCAGGCGTTGGCATCGTCGAGGAAGAACACCCCAGGCTGTTGGAGCGCCTCGGTCAGGGCCCGGTCGCAGGATTGCGCCTGGTGTGTGGGCGCCACGGACGGCAGGTCCAACGCGGTGACCAGGGCTGCCCGTAGGTACGGCAGGGTCGCCTGGACGGGGCGAGGGCCCGCCACACCGGAACCCGCGACGGCAACAGACCCAACGCGCGTTCCACCGCGACCGTCTTCCCCCGGCCGGAGTCCCCGAACACGCACAACACGCCCTGTGCGGCCGCGACATGCCCCACCACCTCGACCATCGCGGCGACCCGGGACGGTGGCGTGCCGGGCGCGCGTCGGGGGTGTACAGGCGCGCCCGGGAAACCACGGCGGGAACGGCGGCGTCGGGGGCGGTGTCCGCGGACGCGGGTTCGGGTGCCCGGTCGTCGAAGAATTCCTCCACCCGCAGATCGGCCGGTGCGCGGTCGTAGTGACTGGAGGGTGTGCCGGTTCGGGATCGAGGGGCGACCTCCAGCAGTCGGCCGGCGCGTACGTCATCACGGACCGCGCGATGCAGCGTGCTCGACGACGGCACCAAGGCGGCGTCCCACGCGGCGAGCGTGCCCGCCGCCCGACGCTCCGGCATCGACCGGCGCAGGCCGGCTACGTTGCCACCCAGACGGGCGAGTTCGGCCCACAACGCGTCGGAAAGGGTGAAGCCGTTCGTCCGGAGGCGTGCTTCGAGACACCCTCCGCGTGCCTCACGCAGCCACCACCCGCATCGTCCGTTCGGACACCCCGGCCGCTTCGGCGATGATCCGGCGCGTGCGTGCCGGTCACCGTCCCGGAGGCGTCGATGTCGAGCAGACGCCGTACCGCCCATGGGCGCGGCACCACAACGGCCCCGGGGCCCGGAGAAGAGGCGTTCCTGCGTGCGTCGGCCATATCCCGAGCACACCCCCGCTCGCGGGTACGTGACACAGGAACGGCCAACCAACCGACAACGCCGGATGTGTGTGGTAGACGGCCCGCAACACTCCCCAGATCAACACATGGCAGCCGGCAACAGCCCTCCCACCACACCGAAAGACCCCCGGAACAGCCCGGATACCCCTACATGACAATGCCGACCAACACACCACCACCACACCACCCACCCACACACGCGATGAGGGCTAGCCACAGACCACCTGCGAACTATCGGCATCTCGCCCATCGGGACCAAAATCGTGGCCGGCGCTGGTTACGCCACACCCGCAGAACATTCGCCGCAGCCACGGTGTCGGGGTGTTCGGGCCCGAGCAACCGCTCGACGCCAGCGACGACCTGCTCCAACAGGGCGACGGCCCCGCCGATACGACCCGCCTGCTGATAAGAGTCGACCAGGTTGGCGGGCGCGGCAATCGTGTGAGGGTGCTCGGGCCCGAGCAACCGCTCGCGGTCGGCGGCGACCTGCTCCTCGATCACCAGCGCCTCGCCCATACGACCCGCCACCCGATAGGAGACCGCCAGTTTGCCGCGCGCGTTGAGCGTGACGCGGTGCTCGGGCCCGAACAACCGCTCGCAGTCGGCGGCGACCTGCTCCGACAGGTCAACAGCCTCGCCGATACGACCCACCACCCATCGATCGTCAGGAAAGGGTGACCCGAGGTTCTGAGCGTTGGGGGTTGTTGAAGGAGTTCTTGAAAACTCCCGGGGTCGATTTCGGGCGTTCGTCGGGAACTTCAGAAAACGCTGGATTCTGAGACCACAATGCCCCTGTGGACACCACACCCGACACCGCGAGCATCGAGGACCCCCTCACCGCCTGGCCGCGCACCCTCAGCGACATCCGCATCGGCTACGCCCGGGTCAGCACCGGCGGACAACGACTCGACCGACAACTCGACGCGCTCACCGCGGCCGGATGCCGCAGGATCTTCGCGGACAAGAAGTCGGGAAAGAACGCGCTGCGGCCCGAGCTCAAGGCCTGCCACGCCTTCCTCGCCCCCGGCGACACCCTGATCGTCCCCGCCCTGGACCGCTACGGACGCTCCCTGCGCAACCTGATCACCATGGTCGGCGACCTGCGGACGCGCGAGATCGGGTTCCACTCCCTGCACGAACGCCTCGACACCACCACACCGGGCGGCCGCCTCGTCTTCCACGTCTTCGCCGCACTTGCCGAGTTCATCCGGGAGCTGATCGTCCAGGGCACGAACGAGGGCCTGGCCGCCGCGCGAGCGCGGGGCCGGGTCGGCGGACGGCCCACCGTCGTCACCCCCGAACTGCTGCGGGCCGCGCGGGACATGCTGCCCAACCCGGAGAACAGCGTCCAGGCCATCGCGAAGCTGCTCGGGGTGAGTCCGGGGACGTTGTACAACCACATACCCGATCTCCGCGAACTCCGCGCCGCACGCCGCCCGCAACGACCGGCGCCGGTCGCATGACGCCGCCCCCCCTGATACTGACACTTCCCCCGTGGCCGCACTGCGCCCAGGGGGCGAGCGCAACCGACCCGATCGGCTGCCTGGGCATCCACGTCGCCGGACACACTCGCTGCCTGACCCACCTCGACCCCACCGACCGGACCGCGTACCTCGCGACCCTGACCCACGGCTCCGACGTCGATCACCGCGGCACCCCCTTTGACCAGCCTCTGCTGACCGCACTCCTCCACGCGCTCCGAGACCCCACCACCGGCCGCCCGCGCCTTGGCCTCACCCGGTTCGACGGCGCGACGTTCTTCGCCGACGCCTGGTTCAACGAAGCGACCTTCTCCGCCGAGACCCGGTTCGACGGCGCGACGTTCTTCGCCGACGCCTGGTTCAACGAAGCGACCTTCTCCGCCGAGACCCGGTTCGACGGCGCCACCTTCTCCACCAACGCCTGGTTCAACAAAGCAACCTTCTCCGCCGGCATCCAGTTCGACGGCGCCACCTTCTCCACCAACGCCTGGTTCAACAAAGCAACCTTCTCCGCCGGCATCCAGTTCGACGGGGCTACCTTCTCCGGCCCTGCCTGGTTCAACAGGGCAACGTTCACAGCCAACACCTGGTTCACCGGCGCCACCTTCTCCGCCAACGCCTGGTTCAACGAAGCGACCTTCTCCGCCGAGACCCGGTTCAGCAGAGCAACCTTCTCCGCCGACGCTCAGTTCGGTAAGGCGACCTTCTCCGCCGAGACCTGGTTCAACAGGGTGATCTTTTCGGCAGACGCCCGGTTCGACTGCGCCATCTTCTCCACCAACGCCTGGTTCAACAGAGCAACGTTCCACTCCGCTGCGACACTGGGCCCTCTCGTGTGCGTGGGGATTCTCGGTCTGTCCGGAGTGGTGTTCGGTGCCCCGATGGTGATCGAGGCCGCCGCCGCACGCGTCAGATGCACGCGAACCCGATGGGACGCAACCGCGACCCTGCGGCTGCGGCACGCGGCTCTCGACCTGACCGATGCGGTCGTCACCCAACCCCTCGCCGTCACCGCCCACCCCACCGCCTTCGACAACCCCGACGGCGGCGGTGTCGTGGACGAGTCAGCTCTGACAGGGGGCACCGGGGTACGGGTGGTCTCCCTGCGTGGCGTCGATGCCGCACACCTGGTCCTGACCGACACCGACCTCACCCGGTGCGTGTTCACCGGCGCCTTCCACCTCGACCAACTCCGCCTCACCGGCCACACCCTCTTCGCCAACACCCCAACCGGCACCCACTGGCGCCTCGGGGTGCCGTGGCGGTGGACCCGCCGCCGGGTCCTGGCCGAGGAACACCACTGGCGCGCCACCCGCACCCCACCCACCAACCCGACCACGCCGACCAACCGCGAATGGACCCCCGGCCCCCACCACCCCGACCCCGACCACACCCCCGGACCCGACGACCTCGCCCCCGTCTACCGCGACCTGCGCAAAGCCTTCGAAGACGGCAAGAACGAACCCGACGCCGCCGACTTCTACTACGCCGAGACCGAGATGCGCCGCAAGGACCGCGAACGGCCCCGCGCCGAACGCGGACTCCTCACCGCCTACTGGGCCCTGTCCGGCTACGGCCTCCGTGCCTCCCGCGCCCTCACCTGGCTGCTCCTCGCCATGACCGCCACCATCCTCTCGATGATGCTCTGGGGACTCCCCACCGACGACCCCAAACCCCACACCGTCGGAATCCAGGCGCAACCCGGCCAACGCGTCGACCTCGTCACCGACAACCCCGACCCGGTCCTGACCGGCTCGCCCCATGAGCGGCTAAGCGGCAAGCGCGCCGAGAAGGCGACCCGGGTGGTCCTGAACTCCGTAGTCTTCCGCTCCAGCGGCCAGAACCTCACCACTGCGGGCACCTACATCGAGATGACGTCCCGCTTCCTCGAACCCGTCCTCCTCGCCCTCGCCGTCCTCGCAATCCGAGGACGCGTCAAACGCTGAACTCACTGACATTTGATCGTGGCGAAAGGTGCTGTCACTTTCAGGCTCTGGCACTGATCTTGGATGCTGTTGGCGATCTTCTGTGGGTCAGTGATTCCGGGGATCGCGAGCTCGTCGCAGAGTCGTTGGAAACGGCTGGGAGCTCTGGGTGTTCGGGTGGGCATCGTGCCTGGTGGTAGGCATCCGCTGAGCCGGGCGATGTTGGTGCCGGCGGCGGCGAGAACGTGTTGGACATGGGTCTTGGCAATGCCGCGGTAGCGGCAGTTGCGCATCCCGTGGGCCCGGACGGTCTCGGAGACGGTCGCCTCACAGCCGGCCCGCATCGCGTACCGCCGCCGCCATTCCGGGGTCTGCTGATCCCGGCGGACCCGACTCTGGATCTCGTGCAGAGGCCGGGGCATCAGGGTCGGATGTCGACCACGGCCGCCGGTGTTGCCGGTGCACCGGAGCCGGTCCTCGCAGGCTCTGCAGGCGGCCTTGGGGAACAGGACGGAGAATCGGGGCTGTTGATCCCCGAGGGTGGGCTTCCACGGTGGGCTGGTGACCCCACGTGGGCAGGTCGCGGTGCGACTGTCCCAGTCGAAGGTGAAATCCTCTTTGGCGAAGCCGGGTCGGTCGGAAGCGCGCGGATCGACCCGGACCGGCCCGGTCGGGTCGATGCCGTGCGTGGCGGCTGCGTGCCGGATCGTCTCCGCGCTGACGTAGCCGGCGTCGACCAGGTGCTCGTGCGGGGCCAATCGACGGGCGACGAGAGCCGCGTGGATGCCGTCGAGTGCTTCGATGTCCTGTTCCGGAGCGGGCGCCGTGGCGACGTGCACGATCACGTTCGGCCCGCCGGTGTCGCAGGTCTCGGTCAGGTGGACGCGGTAGCCGACCCAGGCGGCCTTGCCGGCCTTGTGGCAGAACCGGGCCTCGGGATCGTGCGGCGTGACGACCTCCATCGTCGACCAGGGCACCCGCGCCGATTCGGGGTCGGGTGAGCCGTCGGCGGCCGGGGCGGAGGCGGCCCTGCGAGGCCGGTCCCGGCGACTGGCCCGGTCCTTGGTGTCCTTCGGGCCCCGCCAACGCAGCCGGCCGGCCGCGTCGTACCAATACTGCTGCACCCAGACCTGCCGCAGGACCTGCATCGATGGCAGGGCCCGCAGCCTCGGCGAAGCATCCGGCGCGTGTGCCGCGCGCAGAAGCAACATGCCGTCCGCGCCGACCTGTTCGACGTAGGCGTCCAACTCGGCCCTGCTCTTCGGCAGCCGGTCGTAGCGGACCGACCGTCCGTAACGCTCCGCCCACCCCGGCACGATCAGCGGTGCGAGCCATGTCTCGTCGGCCGCCGCCAGCGCCTCCAACGCGCACCGCAGCGTCTCGCCGACCAACTCGGCCCGGTTGAGCCGGCGCACCGCGGCCAACACGTGCGTGGAGTCGGTCCGCTGCCGCCCACCACCTCTGACCAGCCCGGCCGCCACCAGGCGCTCCACGAATACGGCCGGCAGCCGGTCGGCACGATCGCCTTCCGCGACACGGTTCCGGAACTCGGACAGCACCGAGTAGTCGAACCCGGGATCGTCCAACTCCAAACCCAGCGCGTACTTCCAGTCGATCCTGCAACGAACCGACTCGGCCGCCTGCCGGTCCGTCAGGTTCTCGGCGAACTGCAACACCGAGACCAGCGCCAGGCGCGCGGGCGAGATCCCGCGTCGTCCGTCCGACGGATACCAGTCTGCGAAGTCCTCGTCCGTGAACAACTCGGAGAGCCGGTCCCGCACCCACATCGCCGTGGTGCCATGCGGGTTGGCGGCCCGCGCAACCTCCAACGTCCGCACCGGGATCCCGGCCCCCGAATTGGAACCCATCGACATGGCCACTCCCCTCGCTGCGGCTCACTCCTTCCCAGCCAAGCAGCCCATGCGCGAACAGTCAGCCTGGCGAACGAAAGCGAATACTCGGCAAGATCACCAACAGCATCCCGAATGTGAGACAGAGCCGAGTCCTTGATAGTCCCCCGGCGCATGCGCTACGTCGGGAGGCCGACGGCGCGTTCGCCGTTGCGGCGTTGTTGGATGACGACGGCGACGACGAGGAGCGCCCCTTGGGCGACGTTTTGCCAGAAGGAGTTGACTCCGACGACGTTGAGGCCGTTGTCCAGGGCGCCGAGGAGGAAGACGGCGAGGAGTGTGCCGCCGATGCCGCCCTTGCCGCCCTGGAGGGCGCAGCCGCCGAGTGCGGCGGCGGTGATGGCCTTGAGTTCGAGGCCTTCGCTGCCGGATGTGGGTTGTCCGGAGCCGGTGCGGGCGGTGAGGATGACGCCGGCGATCGCGGCGACGACGCCGGCGAGGGCGTAGACGGCTACGAGGTATTTGTTGATGTTGATGCCGGCGAGGCGGGCGGCGGTGTCGTTGCCGCCGATGGCGTAGATGTTGCGGCCGATGTCGGTGTACTTGAGGAGGACGTGCACGGCGGCGGCGACCAGGAGCAGGGTCCAGATCTGGACGGAGAGGCCGAGGATCTTGCCGCGGGCGAGGAAGATGAAGAAGTCGTTGCCCAGGACGTAGCCCTGTGCGCGGCCGCCGGCGAGCAGTTGGGCGATGCCCTTGTATGCGGCGAGGGTGGCGAGGGTGGCGATGACGGGGTTGACCCGTCCGTAGACGATGACGATGCCGTTGACGACACCCGCTGCGATCCCGACTCCGATCGCGGCGAGGATGCCGACGGCGGCGTTGCCGCCGGCGGAGGTGAATGCCATGGCGCTGACGACGGAGGCTATGCCGGCCTGGGAGCCGACGGAGATGTCGAGGGCTCCGCAGATGATGACGACGGTCTGGACGACGGCGAGGAGGCCGGTCACCGCGACGGTGTCGCCGATCACGGTCATGTTGGCGGTGGTGAGGTAACCGTCGTCGAGCCAGGTGAAGATGCCGACGACGGCGATCAGTGCGGCGATGAGACTGGTGTTCTGCGCGCCGATGGCCGAGGTGACGCGGCGGGGCATGGCGCGGGCGGGCTTGGTGGTGGTGGCGGTGGTGGACATCGGTGGCGGTGCCTGCCTGGTCGTGGTGGCTAGGACGGGTGTCCTGGGGTCGGTTTGGCGAGATCGTGGGCCATGGCGAGGGCGAGAATGTTCTCCTCGCTTGCGGCGGCGCGGTCGAGTTCGCCGGTCACCCGCCCGTTCTGCATGACGACGATCCGGTCGGCGAGGCCGAGGACCTCGGGGAGTTCGGAGGAGATGACGAGGATCGCGACGCCGGATCCGGCCAGTTCGTCGATCAGGCGGTAGATCTCCGCCTTCGCGCCGACGTCGATGCCGCGGGTGGGCTCGTCCAGGATCAGGAGCTTGGGACGACGGGCCAGCCAGCGGGCGAGGACGACCTTTTGTTGGTTGCCGCCGGACAGCTTGCGGACCTCGTGGTCGATGGACGGCGTCCGTACGCCGAGTTGCTCGACGAACTGCTCGGCGAGTTCTCGTTCGCGTCGCGAGCTGACGAACCGGTGGCGTCGCAGTCGGTCGAGGACGGCGATGCCGATGTTGTAGCGAACCGAGCCGGTCATGAACAGCGCCTGGGCCTTGCGTTCCTCGGGGGCGTAGCCGATGCCGGCCCGCACCGCGTCCCGGGGCATGCGCAGCCGAAGTTTTCGGCCGTCGACGCGCACCTCGCCGGAGCGGATCGGCAGGTCCCCCACGAGGGCGGCGGCCAGTTCGGAGCGGCCGGCGCCGACCAGACCGGCCAGGGCGACGACCTCGCCCTCGTGTACCTCCAGGCGCACGTTCGACACGTGGTCGGAGGTCAGGTCGCGGACGTCCAGGACGACGCGGTCGCGCGCGTTGCGTTTGCGGGCGAACATCGCGGACAGGTCGCGCCCGACCATGAGTCGCACGACCTCGCCCTCGCCGGTCCGCGCCGCGTCGCGGATGCCGGCCAGTGCCCCGTCGCGCAGTACCGCGATGCGGTCGGCGAGCCGGAAGATCTCCTGCATCCGGTGGGAGACGTAGATGATGGCGAGCCCTCGGTCACGGAGCCTGCGGATGAGGCCGAAGAGCGCTTCCACCTCGTGATCGGACAGGGACGAGGTCGGTTCGTCGAAGGCCAGGACGGTGGCCTCGGTGGTCAGCGCGCGCAGGATCTCCACGAGTTGGCACTGTGCGGGCGAGAGCCGGGAGCCGAGCGTCTGCGGGGCGATGGCGTGCGCGAATCCCAGGCGCTCGAGGTCGGAGCGCATGCGCCGGTACAGTTCCTCCCGGTCCAGGAGTCGGCCGTTCCTGCGCGGCAACGCGCCGATGTACACGTTCTCCGCGACGCTGACGTGCGGGACGATCTCCGGTTCCTGCGCGATCACCCGGATCCCGTGCCTGCGCGCGTCGGCCGGACTGTGCAGGTCGTGGGGTGTTCCGTTGATGAGGACACGTCCTCGGCTGGGACGGTGGTCGCCGTTGATGATCCTGATCAGAGTGGACTTGCCGGCGCCGTTCTCCCCCATCAGGGCGGTGACGGTGCCGCGGGGGAAGTCGAGGGTGATGCCGCGCAGGGCGTGGACCCCGGCGAACTCCTTGTGGATGTTCTCGACCGTGAGCGCGGGGGTTTCGAAGGGTGGGCTATTCGTCATGGCTGGCCTTGAGGCGTTTCGGGGGCGCGACGACGTCGGAAGGCCTCGGTCGCGACTCGCACCGGTCGGTGCTGTCGAAGGCGACGCCCTTCAGGTCGTTGCCGCCGTGCGAGGGTTCGATCAGCTGCACTTGAGGCCGGACTGTTGCCAGTTCGAGGGGTCGACCATCTTGGTGGTCGCGAACGCCTCGGGAGGGAAGGGCTTGCCGTTCTTGAGGCGGTCGACCATCGTCTGCACGGCGAGACCACCGACCTCGTAGCCGTTGATGAACAGCGCGGCCTTCATGCCGCTCGGCTTGCCGGAGCCCCAGTCCTTGCAGGCCAGGTAGCCGCCCAGGCCCACTCCCACGACGTCGGCCGCCCCGTAGCCGCCGTTCTGCAGCGCGGTGACCGCGCCGCTGACGTTCTCGTCGTTGCAGCCCCACACGATCCAGTGCTTGACCGACCGGTTGCCGCTCATCGTGGCCGCGGTCTTGTTCTGGGCGTCGGGCGGGGTGTTGTCGGTGCCGACCTTGAGCAGCTTGACGTCCGCACCCGTCGCCCGCTTGAACGCCTCGTGTGCCGCGTTGACACGGTCCGAGCAGACCGTCACGTCCTGCTTCCACGCGGCGATGATCGCGGTGTCCTGCGGAGCCCAACCCGCCTTCCTGAACTCCTCGGCGGCCCGGTCACCGACCTGGGTGCCCATCTGAGCCCCGCTGAAGCCGACACGCGGCACCAGCTGATCAGGGGAACACTTGGTCGGATCGGCACCGTTCACACAGATCTGGTCATCCGACGCCAACAGCGCCGCACCGCCACCCTTCGCGATATCCACCACCTGCGGCCCCACCGCCGGGTCGGGCACGACCACGATCACGCCGTTCGTCTTCTGGGCGACGGCCGCCTGAACCTCGCTGACCGCCTTGTTGGTGTCGTTGCCGAGATTGACCACCTTCAGATCGACACCCAACTCCTTCGCCTTCGCCTTCGCCCCGTCCGCCTCGTCGACGAAGTACTGCTGGTCCCCCTGCTTCTGCAGATACGCGATCTTGACATTCCCCGACACGGGAGCCGGTTCGCCCGTGACCGCCCCGGACCCGCCGTCGTCCTTGCCCGACGAACACGCGCCGAGGGCCACGGTGAAAGCGAGTGCCGTCGCCACCGCGGCTCCGTTTCGGATACGTCTGCGCGTCATGGTCGATCTCCAAATGGATGAGGAAGCTTTGATCTGTCATATTTAGATGTATCTGCTCATGATTTGAGCTATATGTCCAGAGGTTTCAACATTAAGCAACAAGGCTTGTTCCATATCACCCACGCCGTGATTCGAGACCGGCAAGCAGGCGCCGCCGCAAGGTGATTCGCAGACGCGGCAGGTGACAGATCGTCCGAACGCGGTACGTTGGAACGTGTTGGTTGCTGTGGTGTACAGCGAGAGGGTCGATCATGCTGGCAGGTCAGCGACAAAGCGCGATCCTGGAGATGATCGCCGGGTCGGGGTCCGTCAGGGTCGCGACTTTGGTCGAGGAGTTCGGTGTCTCGGACATGACCGTCCGGCGAGACTTGGAGACGCTGGCCAGGCGTGGTCTGATCGCCAAGGTGCACGGTGGTGCGACCCTGGTGGACGGCGGGTCGACCGAGGAACCGGGGTTCGTCACCAAATCCGGTCGGCAAGCCGCGGAGAAGGAAGCGATCGCGCGGCACGCCGCGACGATGGTCGCCCCCGGCAGCGCGATAGCGTTGTCCGCGGGGACGACGACCTGGACACTGGCCCGGCATCTGGTGGGGGTTCCCGGGCTCACCGTGGTTACCAACTCGATTCCGGTATCCGACGTCTTCCATCAATTCGGTCGTCCGGATCAGACCGTGGTGGTGGTCGGCGGCGTGCGCACCCCGTCGAATGCCCTGGTGGGGCCGGTCGCGGTCGCGGCCCTGCAAACGCTCAACGTCGACATGCTCGTCCTGGGAGTCCACGGCATGAGCCCGAGGGTCGGCTTCACCACCCCGAACCTGTTGGAGGCCGAGACCGACCTCGCGCTCGTGCGCGCCGCCCGCCGCCTCGTGGTGGTGGCCGACCACACAAAGTGGGGCCTGATAGGGATCAGCACCATCGCTCGGCTCGAGGACGCGGGAACGCTGATCGTCGACTCGGGTCTGTCCCGGGAAGCACGCGAGGAACTGTCCGAGCACATCGACAACCTCGTCGTGGTCGAGCCCAGCGCCTCCGGCAACTGAGGAGAGCCCCGACGCCCACGGCGCGCAGCGCGTCGTTCTCGTCGGACAACCCTTCCAGGCCGTCCAGGGCCGCCGTCCGGCGTCCGCCCCGCGACTCGGCGCCGTCCCGCCGATCGCGCGGCGACCCCGGGCGCCGGCGCTGCCGAGGACAATCCCATGCATGTCCGCGACCTCCTCTCGATGGTCAAGCGCCGACGGCGGACTGGGTGTGGAGGGCGGGCGGCGCGTCGGCGATGCGGGTCTCCCGCAGCGCGCGTGCCGCGGCTTCGGGAGCCACGTCGTTGACGAAGACGCCCATGCCGGACTCGGACCCCGCCAGGAACTTCAGACGCTCCGCCGCCCGTCGAGTGGAGAACAGTTCCAGGCGCAGCCACGACAACGCTCGGTCCTCCTCTCCTCGCACCGGCGCCTGATGCCAGCCGGACACGTACGGCATCTTCACGCCGAACACGGCGTCCAGGCGCCGCAGCACCTCCAGGTACACCGCGCGAAAGTCGACACGCTCCTCGACGTCGAGCGCGGGCAGGTCCGGTACCTGTCGATTCGGATACAGGTGGATCTCCATCGGCCACCGTGCGGCCGCGGGAACGAACGCGGTCCAATACGGTGTTTGCGCGATCAGGCGTACGCGCGCACGCTGCTCGGCCGCGAGAATGTCCGCGAACAGGTTTCCGCCGGTCCGTTCGCGGTGGGCGCGCGCGGAGGCCAGGACCCGCTTCGTTCTGGGGGTCACGAAGGGGTATCCGTAGATCTGCCCGTGCGGGTGGTTCAGCGTCACCCCGATCTCGGGGCCGCGGTTCTCGAACACGAAAACCTGCTCGACGTCGGGCAGGCGGGACAAGTCCGCGGTGCGGTCCGTCCAGGCGTCCAGGACCGTCCCCACGCGCCGTGGCGTGAGGTCCGCGAACGACGCGTCGTGGTCGGCCGTGAAGCACACCACCTCGCACCGCCCCACGCCGGGACGGCGAGGGAACATCGGCTCGGCTTCGGAGACCGGGCCGGAGGGAATCGCCGACGACAACGACGGGAATCGGTTGTCGAAGACGACCACGTCGTACTCCGCTGCGGGAACCTCGGTCGCCCGGGCCTCGGTGGACGGACACAGGGGGCACTCGTCGCCCGGCGGCATGTGGGTGCGCACCTGGCGGTGTTCCGCCACCACCACCCATTCGTCCGACAACGGGTCGTAGCGCAGTTCGGATGCCGGCTCGGGGGGTGGGAGAGTGCGCCGATCCCGGGGGAACGACGGTCGTTCGGTGCCCTCGTCGAAGTAGTAGTGCAGCGCGCGGCCGTCGGCCAGGCGAGTCGTGGCGCCTTGCACGCCATCCATCCCCTGCGCCGGTGCGGACCGGACGTTGCGCGGGCCGTCCACCTGCCCGAGATCTTTCATGAGCAACTCCGGCGAAAGATGGGAATACGAACAATGAAGACGGATCTCACACAAGTTGATCAAATCGGTCACGTCTAAACGGGACCCACGCCCGTTGTGGGCGTGTTCATTGGTCAGGGCACGGCTACGTGGCCGTGAACTGCTCGCACGGCACCTGCCGGGATCCCGCTCCGGGGACGTGGAAACCCACGCAGGCAGTGTGCGCTTGCGGCCGGTGCGTGACGTCGAACCAGTCGGCAAGGCAGTCGACGATTCCCAGCCCTCGCCCCCGCTCCTCCCCGGCCGCCGGGACCGCCGACATCGCCCTCGGGCCGAGATCGGTGACGTTGACACACAGTTCCGCGCCCGCGAGCACCGCACTCACATACATGTACGACCCGCCGTGTTCGGCGGCATTGGCCGCCAACTCGCCGACCACGAGGACCACCGAGTCCACGAGCTCCGCCTCGATGCCCCACCCGGTGACAAGCGTCGCGACGAACCGGCGGGCGATGCGGACCTGGGAGGCATCCGCAGTCAGGGCGACCGCGCCGTGGCGAGGCTGCGGGACGTCCAGCGAAGCCGGAGCCCGGGGGTGATCGCTCAGAACGTTGGTGAAACCGGACATGGCTTACCTCACACAGTCCGTAAGCCCCGAGGTGAAGGTTGAATTAAACCTGCTTCCAGAATGACACATACCACAACATTTATCAACGACTTCAAACATTTTGGATGTTCGCACGAAAACTCACTCGGTGGTCGCAGCACGAGGTCGTACGCGAGGCCCGCGTCCCGGACCGTCGCCGACCCGCGCAGCGCGTCCTCGCGCCGCAGTCGTTGGAGCCGGTTCGCTTCGGACCTGGTGCCCGAACCCTCACAACGCGCCCCGCCCGGAAGTTCGCGTCCCGGTTTGTCGAGGCGCCCGGCCGGCGCTGCGCCCTCTTCGTGGGGAGTCGGCGTGGGGTGACGGGCCGCAGCAGCGTGACGTGCCTGCGACGTCGCGGTCGCCGGTGGTGGTGATCTCCCGCGCGATGGCGTCGGCGCCGACGGCCTACAGGGTCGGGACGAGGGCGCGGGCCCCGAAACTCGTATCAGCGCACAGTGTGGCTCAGGTGACCGGCCGGGCGTGATGGCAAGGGACCCGGGGTGCGCCTTCGGCACTCGAGACCGCGGTCTGCTTCACGAAGCGGTGCAGGGCGAACTGTTCTCGATTCGACGCGCGCCGGGCAAGCTGAAGTACCTTGCCGGGTCGAAATCGGGCATGGGTGTGTTCATCAGCGACGTGCCGCCGGAGACCGCGGCGGCACGACTGCGGAAGGTCGGCGAATGAGGCTCATGGTCACCGGCGGCGCGGGCTACGTGGGCAGCGTCGTCACGGCGCGTCTGGTCGCGGCGGGGCACGAGGTGCTCGTGCTCGACGACCCGTCCACCGGCCACCGGGACGCCGTCCCGGACAAGGCGGTGTTCGTCGAGGGCCGCGTGCAGGACGCCGCGCGGCACCTCGACGCGAGCTACGACGCGGTCCTGCACTTCGCGGCCTCCTCCCTGGTGGGCGAATCGGTCACACACCCCGAGAAGTACCGGCACAACAACGTGGGCGGCTCGCTCGCCCTGCTCGACGCGATGCGCGCGCTGGGCATCGACCGCTTCGTCTTCTCCTCCACCGCCGCCGTGTACGGCGCCCCCGAGGTGTCGCCGATCACCAAGGACGCTCCCTGCGCCCCCACGAACCCGTACGGCGCCTCGAAGCTCACGGTCGATCGGCTCATCACGTCCTACGCCGCCGCGCACGGCCTGCGCGCCGTGAGCCCGCGCTACTTCAACGTCGCGGGTGCCTTCGAACG
This sequence comes from Embleya sp. NBC_00888, assembly GCF_045207655.1. NCBI lineage: Bacteria > Bacillati > Actinomycetota > Actinomycetes > Kitasatosporales > Streptomycetaceae > Embleya > Embleya sp. NBC_00888. The sequence continues at coordinate 91,385 of NZ_CP108784.1, forward strand.
CTACGTCGAGCGGCACGCCACCGAAATGCACCTGATCCCGCTCGCGCTCCAGGTCCCGCACGGCACCCGCGACTCCGTCGCGATGTTCGGGAGCGACTACCCGACCCACGACGGCACCTGCGTGCCGACTACATCCACGTCGCCGATCTCGCCGACGCCCACCTGTTCGCTCTCGACGCGACCGCGCAAGGCGGCGTGGCCCAGGAACGAGGGAGCCACCTCGTCTGCAACCTCGGCAACGGAACCGGGTTCTCGGTCCGAGACGTGGTCGACGCGGTCCGCACCGTGACCGGCCACGCGACCCCCGTCCACCAGGCACCGCGCCGCGCGGGCGACCCGCCCGTCCTGGTCGCGTCGGCGCAACCGGCCCACGACGTCCTGGGATGGCACCCGACGCGCACGACCTTGGAGAGCATCGTCGCGGACGCGTGGTCGTTCCTGCGCAACGGTGAGGTGGCGCCATGAGCGACTTCGCCGTCGAAGGCGTGTGGGCGGCCCCCGGACGAGTCAACGTGATCGGCGAACACACCGACTACAACAACGGGTTCGTGCTCCCGATAGCGATCCCGCACACGACGCGCGCATCGGTGGGCCGGCGCACGGACGGGCTGCTGCGGCTCGCGTCCTCGCACGCCGGCGCAGAGCCGCTCGAACTCGCGGTCGCCGATCTCGCCCCCGGCACGCTGTCCGGCTGGACCGCATATCCCGCCGGGGTCGTGTGGGCGCTGCGCGCCGCCGGGTATGACGTGAGCGGCGGCGCCGACATCCGGATCGACAGCGACGTACCGGTGGGAGCGGGCCTGTCGTCGTCGGCCGCACTGTCGTGCGCGGTCGCCCTCGCATTCAACGACCTCCACGACCTCGGCTGCTCCCGCGTCGAGTTGGCGCGGATCGCCCAGCAGGTGGAGAACGACTTCCTCGGCCTGCCGACCGGCATGCTGGACCAGATGGCGTCCCTGGGCTGCACGGCCGGCCACGCCTGGTTCCTGGACTTCCGCGACCTGACGGGTTCCCATATCCCGTTCGACTGCGAGGGCGTGGGGCTGCGGCTGCTGGTGATCGACACCCGGGCCGCGCACGCACTGGTCGACGGTGGGTACGCCGCCCGGCGTGCGTCGTGCGAGGAGGCCGCACTGCTGCTGGGCGTACCGTCGCTACGCGAGATCACGGACCCGGACGCGGCACTGGCCGCGCTGCCGGCGGGACCGTTGCGCATGCGGGTGCGTCACGTGCTGACCGAGAACGTGCGCGTCCTGCGCACCGTGGCCGCGTTGCGAGCCGGCGACGTGCGCGCGATCGGCCCCGAACTGACCGCGTCGCACGCGTCGATGCGCGACGACTACACCATCTCGTGCCCCGAGTTGGACACCGCCGTGGACACCGCGTCGGCCGCGGGCGCACTCGGCGCCCGCCTGATCGGCGGCGGTTTCGGGGGCTCGGCCATCGCCCTGGTCGAGGAGGACGACTCGGGTGCGGTCGCCGAGGCGGTGGAAAAGACCTTCGCGGCACGCGGGTTCACCACCCCTCGCTTCTTCGAGGCCATCCCGTCGGCAGGGGCACGCCGCTTGTCCTAAACCCGGACCTCACCCCGCCCGCCAGACGGGGCGAGGTCCGGCGTCGACCGCGGGTCGGTCGAACTCCAGGCCCTACGCGATGGAGCGCAGCCGGGGAAGAGCGGACACACGTCGACCTTCACGTACAGTGCAGCCGAGAGGGGACTCAGGTCTGTCACGGCACACAGCTCTGGCCGCCCTCAACCCGCTCCGGAGGCTAAACCACAGAGCTACGTGTCGAACGCGCCGCAGCTCGGTTCAGTTGTGCAGCTATCGCAGAATTGAGACCGGCGCCCAGGTGGAGGCAACAGTGAAGTCCCCGACATGTCGCACGATGCGCGCCTGACTGAGCTGGCCCGAGTTTTGTACAGTCCGTCTGCGGTTGTTCACGCCGGACTGCGTGGTTTGCTCCCGGTCGGCCCAGTGTTGCTGCTCGTACTCGACCGATGGCATGTAGTCGAGCGCGAAGACGTCTACTACACGCCTGCCGGTGCATGGGAGTGGGCCTGGCCCACTCCCATGCACCGGCAGGTGTCGCCGACGGCTCAGCCGGCGATCTCGTCGAGCAGTGCCGCGAGTTCCGCGGGTCGCGAGAACATCGGCCAGTGGCCGGTGGGCAGCGCGCGCGTGTCGAAGGACTCGGCCTTGACGAGTTCGGCGAAGAAGGGGTGTTCGGCCGCGATCATGGCCTGAACCTGGTCGAGGGGGAACGTGCACGTGATCAGGTGCGCCGGCACCTTCAGGCGGGCCTCGTTCGAGACGCGCAACGGGCTCGCGGCCACCGCGTACGGCTGCGGCACCGCGCGTGCCCGCAGGACGGCGAGATGGGCGTCGGAGAGGCCGTCGAGCACCTCCGGGTCGGCTGTCGGGTCGAACGCGTTCGTGTATCGCCCTCCGTGCTCGGCGGCCTCCGCCTCGGCGCGCGTGCGCTCGGCCGGATCGATCACATCGAGCAGGGCGGTGCCGTCCCCGACCGGGCCGGCGTCGACGTAGACGATCCGGGCGATCCGCTCCGGGACGGCGTCCAGCGTTTCGTACGCGGGGAACGAGCCGCCCGAGTGGGCGACCAGGACCACGTCGGTGAGATCCCGAGAGGTGATCTCCTCGATCAACGCGCGGGTCTGGGTGGCGAGATCGACGCCCGCGACGTCGGCGCGGTCTGCCTCCAGACCCGGCAGCCGGACGGCGTCGCGCATGGCGTCGACGACCAGGCTGGTGCGCAGGTGGACGGCCCAGCCGGCAACCTTGCGGGTGGCGATGGTGCGCTCTCCGTGTCGGCGATGCCTGCCGACGAGGCCTGCGGCGCGCATCAGCCGCGCGATGCGGCGGCGCCCGACCCGGGCGCCGCCGCGGATCAGTACCGCATGCGGTTTTCTCCGCCTCGACGCCATCACAATCGGCGACGAAGAGGGATGGTACGACGACGCCCTACCGCGATGGCCCATACACCTGGAGACGTCCACATCGACACGAGATCCGGCCGCAGCGATGGCGGCCCACCGGCTGTCTGCCGCGGCCGGACCGGCTCGGTCCTGGACCGGGATCAGTTCGACGGCGGCGGACCGCCGAGGTGCACCATCTGACCGTCCTCGGTGTCGATCACCCTCGGCGCATCCGGGTCGTCGACCGGCACGCAGGGAGCGACCGTCCCCCTCGCAAGATCACTGTTGCCCACCGCCGTTCGCTGCTCCGACCCTTTGGGGCCGTCGAAGATCGTCTCGGTCAGCACCAGCGTTGTTCCCGGCGGGATCCGTTCCGGCCGGATCTCCTGCCATGCCTGGCGGAAGTACACGCTCTCCTCGTCGGTCATCAGCCGGTCCATCGGCGGCTTCACATGGTGGATCGCGGCCTCGACCGCGTCCCGGGGCAGCGTCCCTCCCGGGAACCGACCTGCCGCGCAGCCCTTTCCGGCAGGAAGGTAGTCGACCTTCGCCGGTACGCCCAGCCGGCGCAGCCGGGTTTCCACTGCCAGACGCCGGAGTTGACCCGCCCGGGGTGCCGAGGAACGAACCGCGTCGCCCTGGGAGGACCATTCCCCCACGCCCCCACCGGAGTCCGACGATGGAGACGACCCCGTGAACCGCCGCCACCTCCTGCGCGGCGCGCTCGCCACCGGCCTCACCGCAACCGCGCTCGGCGCCCTCACCGACACCCGGGCCTCGCTCGACCTCGCCCTCGCCGCCGAAAACGCCCCTGCCGAACTCTCCGACCTGGAGGCCGCCGCCGAGACGTACGGCTACGGCTACCACGGACAGGCCCCAACCCGCGTCCTCGCCAATCTCGCCGGCGACTTCGCCCGACTGAGGCCCCTGCTCGACGCCCCGCAGCCGGTGGCCGCCCGCATCCGGGTGTGTCGCACCGCCGGGCAGATGGCCGGAACCCAAAAGGGCCCGACTGCGGGCCGTGCACGCGGAGTTGGTGGCCGGCGACCCCAAACTCGCCGCCCGCGAGGAGTTTCGGCGCAAACCCCCACCGGCCCACATCTGCGGGTTCGCGGAAGAGGCACACGAAAGAAGCGAGACGGCACGCGAGATCAAGGCGAAGACCGGGACCCGCGACGACTTCGACGAGGAGGAATGGGCGATTCGATACGCCAACGACAAAGCCGCCCGCTGGTAGATCGACTCTGCGACCGCTCGTCCGGACACGGCGCCACGGCGTCAGGGCGAGCCCGGGCGGCTTCGGACCCCTGTGGTGTCCACGCCCCGGGAGGCACCGCTGTCGCGCAACCCGGATCCTCGCCCTGCTCGCCGTCGTTCCCGGTGTTCAGGGGCGTGCGTTCGCTGCTTCGAGAAGGTCGACGGGTGTGAGTCCGGTGTCTCCGCCGACCAGTTGCAGTGCGACTTCGGCGCGGGCCGCCAGGTCGAGGGGGTCGAGTTGTTCCACGAGTGCCGCGTGGACCATGCGGTCGAGTCCGGCGCCCAGGATGGGGGCGGCGGTGCGCAGTGCGGCGTCCAGGGCGACGCCTTGGGTGGATCCGCCGTGCAGGACGATGTTGCGGGCCCGGTACAGGCGTCGCATCGTCAGCTTCAGGGTGTCGGCGACGTCGCGCAGGACGACGCGGGGATTGGCCAGCATGTTCGTCATGCGCAGGGCCGCCGCGGGATCGCCCTGAGCAATGCGGCTCTTCCCCAGGCGGTGCCCGTACTCCCTCCGTAACCCGCCGGCCCCGGGTAATCCGGGCCGCGCCTGGATCGCCCTCGGAATCGCGCTGCAACACTACTGACGGGCCTGGTCGAACGCGCCCCCACCCACCCAGTTGCGGGCCCTGATGAACTCGGTCGGAGCAGATTGCGGCCTGCACCTTTGCCTCCCGAACCAACAAACCACCGCTAGAAAACGGGTTCGGGTGCGGGGCCGGGCCAGGTGTCGGGGTCGAGCATCTGCCACAGGGTGTGCGACAACCCGTCGACGCCGGTGTCCTCGACCTGCCTCATCCAGAGCGTCGGGGACAGCAACCGGTGGAGTTCGGGGGTGACGCTCTCCTCGATCACGGCGCGCAGGGCGTCGGGGGCGGGATCGTCGACCAGGCACAGCCATCCCAACGCGGCACTCACTCTCACCTCCGCGGGGCCGGTCGGGTCCGACCACAATGCGCGGGCCCAGGCGACGGTGGCGTCTGGGTCATGTTCGTGGGCGAGTTGGGCGATCGCCAGGACCAGGCACGCGCGCACGCGCGCGTCGTCCTCGATCCTCAGCCGCTCATGCAGGGCTGCGGAGATCTCCCGGGTCCGGCCGGAGGCTGCGGCGAGGGCGTACGCGGCCATCTCCCGCACCGGCGGGTCGGAGTCCTCCAGCAACCCGATCACCACGTCCGCGTCCGCGGCAACCGCGTCACGGGTCGCACGGATCGACCAATTCTGCACAGAGCCGTCCGAGGCGAAGCGCACATCATCGTCCGCATACGCGACCCGCAGCAGACCGGGTCGGGATCCGTCGTCCCAGAAGTCGCGACGCGCCGCCAAAGCACACAACCGAAGCACCGAGAATCGATCGTGCGTGGACGGGTCGGCCGCGATGCGCAGCAGGAACGGCACCGCCAACGCCCCCGCCGGGAAACGACACCCCTGATGGAACATGGCGCTCCCCACCGCCTCGCGCGCCTCCCGCGCCGCAGCGGGATCGGCGGAGCGCATCCGCTCCAACTCCCCGGGCAGACCGGGCTCGTGGGCGAACCGGGCGAACGGCACCCGGTCGTAGAGGAAACCATCCCGAACCTCGAGCGGTATCCCCGCCACCACCACCCGCACGTCCCGATCCGTCCCCTCAGACGGTTCGGCCCAATCATCGTGCGGCAACGCCCACTCGAAACCCTCGCCATCCACATCCACCGGCACACACTCCTTCGAAATTCCGTTCGGCACAATCGGCCGGCGCGGCCTGGCCCGAGGGACCCGGGGACGCGATGGCGGCGTTCCGCCGGGCCCACTCCTCCAGCCGCTCCGTCAAGGAGGCAACGGCCCATCGGGCATGGGGACCGGCGGCCAGCACGCGCAACTCGTCCAGCTGGTCGTGCCGGGCCAGGACGGGTCCACTCCACGATGTCGTTCGTCGAGCCGCACCTCGTCGATCCGCGTGCGCAGCACTGCGATCGCCTCGGCCCGCCGCGCTCCAACACCCGGGCCAACATGACGGTGCCGTTCCACGGTCCGTCCCCGCCGTCGAGCCAGCGCAACAGTTCAATCACGCGGGCGTCGCGCCCGCGACGGTCGGAAACGTCGACCAGGGCCTTGATGTGGTACCAGTCGCCCAGGCGCGGGCGCAGCACCTCGATCGCCTCGTCGACGCGGTCGTTGTCGGCGAGGAGTGAGGCCAGCGTGTTCCACGCGTGGCGTTCGCCGTCCTCGGCCCGGGCGTGTACCAGTGTGATCGCCTCCCGCCCCCTGCCCCACCCGTCCAACAACAGTGCAGCGTCCTCGACGGCCGGCCACCATCCGGTTTCGGCGAACGGGGCGATCTCCGCCCACGCCGCGTCGCGTTCGCCGCGCCCGGCCAACTCGTGTGCCGCGCCTCGGGCGCACCGCCACTCCCCCGAGCACGCACCACCGCCAACACGGCATCCAGGTGCCCGTATTGGAGAAGAAGGTCGACGGTGGGCGGCACCCCGTCGAAGAGGGGATGTTCCTGGCGCCGGAGATCGTCGAGGTTCACCCGCCGCACGGTAGAGGCCGGGCCCGACACAAGCCCACACCACGGTGTGTCCGTGGAAGATGTCGCCACGCCAACGGGTTCGAGGGTGCCGGCGACGGTGCGCTGTGGACACGCACCGATTCACCGCCCGCGCCGGCCAAACGAATCCCCGGATGTTCACTCGAAAGCGTGAACTGCCCTGTCCGTGTGTCCACAGGACAGCGTCGCCCGCCAGGAGGCGGCGCTGTGGGGCTCGTCGTGGCGGATCAACGCCCACGTCCGCGAATCCAGACCGTGGCAGGGCTCCACGGGGTCCGCGGGCTGGCACGCGGGCAAGTTGCGCAGGGTCACCGCGGGGGGGGCGCGCAGGGCCGCGGCCTCCGCAGGCGGCGCCGCAGGGTACGCGAAGACCGCTGCGCCTGCTGAGCGCGTCAGGCCGGTGGAGCCTGGCGGACGCGCCGGCGCCGCTTTCACCATTCCATCATCCACACAGTCGGAGCGAGGAAAGGCCAGACGAGCGGGACGAGGACGCGGTCCGTCAGCCGCTCCTTCAGCTGTGCCGGCGTGAAGTTCCCGATGCTCAGGGCGAGTTCTGGATCCCCCGGTCGTCAGCGCCTTGATGTCCCGGCGTGAGCGATGCTTGGTCAGCGCCCAGTTCGGCTCGCGGATCAGCTCGTCCTGTCCCGCTCGCGTGTGGCCTTGCCGAACAGCCGAATGGTGTGGGCGGGTCCGCTCGTCGCCAGAGCCGCGACGAGATCGGTGGACCAGTCAAGACCGGCACGGCTACAGAAGCCTTGATGAGGGCTGATCGAATGGAACCGGTCCAAACCTGCGCACTTCTTCGCTGCCGCCACAACCACGCATTCTCGGTCGAGTGGACGCTGCTCGCTGCGGAAGCGCCACCACACCGGGCGAACGATCTCCACCGGTTCCGATCGGCACAGTTGCTTGATGACCGCGTCCGCTTTGCGATCCTCGTCCAGATCGCGTAGCGCGGTCACCTGCAGGACGATGTGTTGCGGGAGCCAGTCACGTCGTCCCGGTCCTGCCGGCGGACCTCCCTTCCATATGGCGAGTTCGGCCTCTGTCCGGTCGATCATCCGAGACGCCTTCTCGACGTCGTGAGCGCCCAGGCGCAGCATCGCCTCGGCATGCGAGACCTGTTCCTCAAGCACGGCGATGCTCGCCACGCAAGACCGGTGTCCCGCCCTGCCGCTCAGAAAGGCGGGTCATCGTCACATCCGCGGATCCAGGGATCGACGAGCCTGTCCCTGGCGGCCAGCAGGGCCGGGAGGTCCTGTTCCTCGGCCTGGAGTATCCGCTCCAGGATGCGGGGCAACCCGGCTTCGTCCACGACCTCCAACCATGGGATCGGCGACATGAGTCGATCGAGTTCCTCGGTGACCGTCTCCTCCAGGACTGCACGCAACGCGTCCGGCAACGGGCCCTCGACCAGGCACGACCAAGCGAGCAACGCGCTCACCCGCACCTCCGCCGGCCGCGTCGCATCCGCCCAGCACGCCCGGGCCCAGGCGACGGTGTCGGCGTGGATCTTCGCGTGCTCACGGGCCAGTTGGGCCAGCGCCAGGACAATCCGCGCCCGTACTTGCGGATCGTCCTCGACACCGAGCCGTTCGTGCAGGGCGATCGAGATCTCGCGGGCCTTCCCGGAGGCTGCGGAGAGTACGTGGCAGGCCCGGCCGCGGACGTCCGGATCGGGGTCGTCCAGCAGATTCAGCAGGATCTGCGCGTCGGCGGCGATGGCGTCACGTGCGGCCTGGATCGACCAGTTCTGCGGGTACATGTTGGTGTCGTACCGCAGATCGTCGTCCCGGTAGGCGACCCGGAAGAACTCCGTACGTATCTCCACCACATGATATGAGTGGTCACTTCGTGCCATGTGGGCAACCAGCGACAGCACGCCCGACCGCCAGTAGGTCGAACGATCGGCGGCGATACGCAACAGGAACGGCACGGCCAAGGGCGCCGGCGCGGACGTCTGGTGCTGATGGCGCAAGCTCCACAGCTCGCCGAGCGCCCGCTCCGCCGCCTCCTCGTCGTCCGCGAAGCGAAGTTGCTTCAGGAGCCCGGGAATGTCTTCACCTCGCCCGAAGGGGTGAAAGAAGCGTTCCCACGGCACCCGCTCGTATCGGAAGCCGTCCTTGACGTCGACCGGCATCCGCGCCATCACCACACGCACATCCAGATCGGTCCCCCGACACCGCTCATAACCGCCCTCCTGCAAAAACACCCGGTCGTAACACGTCTCATGCACCTGCACGACATCCCCTACAAGTCCGCACTACAGGCTACAGAAGCGCCACTGGGCATCAGTGGGGCAGTCCCGCCTCGATCCGTCAGAGTATATGCCCATCAGCAATCTCGTAGGCTCCGGGCGTCATCGACGAGTTTCAAGATCTCCACTCCGTCAGCGACTGAAAATCACCAGCGCCTACTTTCTGTTTTTGTGATCTATCGAGTAGATAACTTGTGACGTCAGTCCCGATGGCGTCCGATGCCAGACGGTCAGGGATGAATTTCTGGGCAGAAGGTACGGCACGGTTGGTGAACATTCCCACGCGCCGCCAGTACAGACTCCCTTCGGATGATTGATAATTATATTAACATTGACATTCTCTTCATGTAGTTTTCTCATTTCCCACGCAACCTTTACTTCAACATGAGAGGACGTCGGATACCGATCAACACCATTACCGTCGCGAGGAAATGTAACGCCAGGCATCCGAGTGTCGGCGAGAAATCGAAGGTAATTATCTATTTCCGAAGACTCATAATTCGCTTCACCACTTGACATCCTTCCCTGCACTCGCCCCGCCTCGTCAACAATTGCTCCATGGGTCTTTCGATTTTCTTCAGTCCACTTCGGAAGACCTGCCTCGATATTCTCGTAGGCCTCACGAGCATCGTCAGTCAGTTTTCCAGGTTCGCAATTGTGAACCAAAACCGGCGTCGCGCCTGCCAGCACGTGGTACGTGTGATCGGTGTCGACGGTCAGGTCGTAGGTGCGTCGTTGGTTGGTATAGACCTGTACGGCGGAGACCTGGACCCAGGTGCCTGAGGCGGTTTGGAGCCACTGGCCGGGTTCGAGATCACCGGCGTTGACCCACTGCTTCAGATCGGGAATCCAGAACGGATGATTGGTGGTGGCGATGATCGAGGCGTCACCTCGGTCCGTTCGGACGGTGATCTCGGCGAATTCTTTGTCGTCCTCGGTGGTGATCGAGGCCAAAACGGTGCGGGGTTTGCTTTCGCCCGTCTGGGGATCGGTGGACAGCACCGAGTCGCCCGGCTCAACCTCCCGAATGGGCTTGGCCGAGCCGTCGGCCATCAGAACGCCGGTGTCCGGGAGAAAGCTGTGACAATCTCCATCATCACCGCCACGGCTACCCCAACGCCAACCCCAGCTAAAACCTTCGAGCAAGGTGTTCGGCGAACAAATAAACCATCTCTCCTTCCGGCAGCGATCCGCGAGGGTGCCGGTCAAGGCCACAGCCGCCGCGGCTACTGCTAGCGAGAGGTCGGCGGGAAGTTGTTCGGGTGAATCTGCGGTCCGGAATCCACTCGTTCCCGTGCCTGCGGATGAGTGCTTGCCACTCCGACCACTTTGATAGGAAATAGTCGTTACGGGGTTACTGCCCTTTCGTTTGGCCGTTTCGGCTGCCCGATGTTGTCTCTTCTTCTGCTTCTTGTCCTCACCGCCAGCCGCTGCCCCTATGGCTTCGCCTATACCGAAGAGACCCGTCGGGTCGCTGACCGTCGCGGGATTGTTCCCGGAGTAGGTGTAGCCGTGCATTTGCTGGTTGTCGGTGAGGTCCATCAGGGGGTCGACACTGATGAAGCGTCCGAGGGTGGGGTCGTATTCGCGGGCGCCGACGTGGGTGAGGCCGGTGCTGTCCATGGGCTTGCCGAGGAAGCCCTTGTCGTCGGGCCATTGGCCGTTGGCCTGGGTGGGTTGGGTGCCGCGGGGTTCGCCGAAGGGCTTGGACTGGCGGCGGGTGGCGGTCAGGTCGGCGGCGTCGAGGGTGCTGGTGGGGGTGCCGTGGTGGTCGGCCGCCACATAGATCAGGGCGCCCGACCCGCTGCGGACGACGGTGGAGCCACCGGCGGTCGGGTAGTACCTGGTGCCCACGACCGGGCCGGTGCCGTTGCTGTTGGTGGTGAGTTCGTCGCCCCCGAGGTAGAGGGTGGTCTTGCCTGCCTCGCGGCGGATGATGCGAGTGCCGTCGGCGTCGTAGAGGGATTCGCTCGTGCCGGTGGCGGAGTCGACCTTGGTGAGCTTGTCCTCTTCGTTCCAGGTGAGGGTCTGGAGGTTGGCGTCGGCGCCGGGGCGGGTCTTGACGCTGCCGTTCGCGTCGTAGGTCAGGCCCGTGGTGACGGCCTCGCGGGTACCGGTCTTGAGGGTGACGGTCTCCAGGCGGTGGGTGCGGTCGCCGGCCTGGGCGCCGGGGCGATAGCCGTACTCGGTGGTGACGTTCTTGGCCGGGTCGTCCGTCACGTCGTGCTCGACGAGTTTGATGCGGTTGCCCACCGCGTCGTAGTCGAAGGACTGCCAGTACGGGTCCGGGCCGCCGACGGTCGCCGTGCTCGGGGCCTGGGTCACGCAGCCGCCGATACCGGGGACCTTGGGGGCGGGCAGGGTGGTGGTGCCGGCGGTGTCGGTCCAGGCTTGCTTGAGGCGACGATGGCCGTCGTAGGCGAAGCCCCGAGATGAGGGGACGGGTGCGCACCGCTGCCCAGCCCATATCCGCCAGATTTGAGCTGGTGTTTCAGGCTTGAGGAGCGTTCAGCCGCTGGTTCCTCTCGTACACCTTCCCGTCTCGCTTGCCGGGCCCGCTCCGTCTGGCGATACCGGACCGTCCCGTCGTTGTCGGGGCTGCTTTCGACCTCGCCGGCGTCTCCCGGTTCGGTCTGCCCCCAGCTTCACCGCGCTGCTGCGACAGCACGGCGGTGGCGGTCTTCCGCCTCCACTCGGTTGCACAGCGCTTCACGGCGCTCGTGGTCGGCTTCCCAGGTGTGGTTGCGCCAGGTGCGGGGTCGTTTGGCGAACACGTCCAGCGCCCGGGCCGCTTCGGGGCCGTTGCGGTAGCCGGCCCGCTCCCCCGCGGTCAGGTCCCGGCGGATCGCGCGCAGGAACGTCGACAACGACGGCACCGGATCCAGCACCGGCACGCCGGCCGGCGGAGCGCCACCTGGGAGCGGCATGCCGCCCGGCCGGGGCGGTGACGAGGCGGGCGAGGCGGCGTCGCCGGCCGTCGTGCCCGGACCGGTGGCCTGAGGGGCACGCGGCAGTAGGGTGGGGCGGAGCTGCTGCGAGAGATCAGGAGGCGGTCGTGATGGGCGAGCCGAACGTCGAGACGTCGGGGGACGTGCCGCTGTTTCCGATGCCGCCGGTAACCGAGCAGGCTCTGCGGGTGGCGGTGCTCTCGCTCGACCCGGCCGCGGCCGTGCGTTTCGAACAGGAATTCCACGCCGCCTGGCAGGAAGCCGTCCAAACGGACAGTACCGTGCCCATGCACACGTTCCTGCGTCGTTGGGCGGTGTTCGTCGCGCTACGGCGTGTACCCGCCCGCGCAAGGCGGCTGCGCGAACTCGAGCGGGCGATCGCGGACGCCGACACCCTCGCCGCCGCCCGGCCCGCCGCCGCCGAGATCGCCGCCATGTTGGACCAGGCCGCCCGCGAAGCCGCCGCGTGAGCGACTGGACCTGGGAATACGAACCCGATGCCGACCATGTCGTCGGCGGCCTGACGCCTCGGGTTCGCGCCGACGTGGACGCCCTGGCCCAGCGTTTGGCCGACGCCGCCGCCGTGCGATACCTCGGCGACCCCTCCGAACACGATTCCGGCGTGTCGGGCATCCGTGATCACGCCGAGGGCCGCCTGATCGTCTGGTACATGGAACACCGACGCCTCGCCGTCCTGCTCGTACTCCGCGTCCAACACTGGCCGGACCCCGACCACGACTGACACGCGGCGAAGGAACCCCGCGTGTCATGCCCCTTCGATGGCACGAATCCTTCCTCGGGACGACCCGGCACGAGTCCGGCGAACGTCGGTCCGGCAGCGAAGGACGAATCACGGGTCGGCAGGGCGCGGTCCGCATTCTTGCCGGAGCCGCGGTGGCGGGCCGCCTACGGGTGCGAGGCGGCCGTCGCCCAGGTGCGGAAGTTCCCCCCGCGCGTGCGTGTGGTCGGGGTGGAGCAGGCCCTCGTCGGTCGCGGTGTGCCACAGGAGGTGGAACAGGCGGAGTGCGTCCGGGACTTGGGCGGTGTCGAGGCGGGGTGTGTGCTGCCAGGGTGAGGACGCGGGAGGCCGGCGCGGGAGCCCTTGCCAGAGTGCGCTCGGCGCCCGCTCCGCACAGCACGAGGCTGGTGTGGGTGGTGGGGGCGTCCGCCAGGAGGCGGAGGTAGTCGAGTTCGGGAGCGGCGATGCGTTGGACGTCGTCGATCACGAGCACACCCGGGGGCTCGAAGGCGTCCAGGAGCGCGCGGTCGGCCGCGTCGGTGCGGTTCGTCAGGCGGGCGGCAGGCAGGCCGAACGCGGTGAGCACCGCGGCGCGCAACTGCGGCAGGGCCGGCTTCACCGCGACCGGCGCGCGGCGTACCGGGACCCGCCTGGGCAGCAGACGCAACGCTTGGTGAACGGAGACAGTCTTGCCGTGGCCGGGGTCGCCGTACACGCACACGATCCCGTGGGCGGTGACGGTGTGGGCGAGCGCTTCGGTGACCTCGCCGAGTTGGCGCGTCGACACGACGTGCGCGCCGGGCGTGTATAGACGCACGCCGTGTGCGAACGGCGACGGCTGTGTCGCGGCGGGGTCGGTCCCGGCCGCCTTTGCGGTGTGTTCGCCGGCGGGCAACGAGGCGGTCCGGCCGGCCTCGTCGACCGTGCACGGGAGCGCGAGTTCGGCCAGGGCGCGGTCGTAGCGGTCCGGGTCGCGTCGGGCGTGAGCGGGCCGGGACACCTCCAGCACACGGCCGGCGCGCAGTTCTCGGCGTACCGCGTCGTGCACCGTCGTCAACGAGGGCACCCATCCTGCCTCTCGGCCGGGCCAGGGCTCGGGGGGCTGGTCGTGCATCCATCGACGCCCTCGCCACGAGCGGGCGCGCCCTGATGGTCCTGGGCCGCCGCCAACAGACCACCGCGCCCGCCCGTCCCCGGTCGTCACCGGGCTCCACGGCGGACGCGCCTGCCACCTCGCGGAAGCCGCCCGACGCCGCGGGAGGGCAGAGGGCTGGGTGCCGGTGGCGACGTCCTCGTACCCAGCGCGGCCGCGTGATCAGTACAAACAGGACCGGGGCCTTCAGACGCACAAGGCTATGTGCAACACACCCGGGCGTTCTCAACGAAACCGCGCCCCCCAGATCAGGTCCCCAAGACCCTCGCCACCCCAGCTCACACCACCACCCGCACACCAACCACACTGCGAAATCACATGACGGTTCCGGCGGACGGGGATCCGAGAGGAACCCGCCCGGAGCAGCGGCCCGGTCGGCGGCGATGATGGAGGCCATGATCGCCGCAGCCACCCAGTTCGCCCCGGTCGCCGGGGACATCGACACCAACGTCCGCACCATCGCCGGGCTGATCCGGGCCGCCGGGGCCGACGGCGCCCGCATTGTCGTCTTCGCCGAGCTCGCCGTGACCGGCTACGAGCCGACGCTGATCCGGAACACGCCCAGCCTCGTCCTCACCGAGGACGACGCCCGCCTCGAACCCGTACGGGAGGCGTGCCGCGCCGTCTCGGCGGCGGCGGTCGTCAACGGTCCCGTACGCACGGCGGAGGGCCGGCCCGCGGTCACCTCGCTCGTCATCGGTCCGGACGGCGGACTCCTCGCCCGGTACGACAAGCAGCATCTGTACGGCATCGAGCAGGAGGTCTTCGCGGCGGGCGGCCGGGACGGCCGCTTCGAGCTGGACGGCACCCGGTTCGCGCTGGCCACCTGCTACGACAACCGCTTCCCGGAGCTCGCCGAGCGGGCCGCCTCCGACGGCTGCACGGTCTATCTGGCGAGCTCGGTGCTCTCCGCCGACAACGACTCGTTCGAGAAGGTCTATCCGGTGCGGGCCCGGGAGTTCGGTCTCCACGTGGTGCTCGGCAACGTCCTCGGCAGCAACGAGCACTGCGTGGGCTGCGGCGCCGCCGGTGCCTGGAACCCGGACGGCGAACGGATCGCCGACGCGGGCACCGAGGCACCGGGCCACGTGCTCGCCGGGGTCGGCTGAACCGGGCGCTGTATAGCCGGATCGGGCGTGAGCCGATTCCCCGCCGGACACTGTGCCGCACGTGCCGGAAAGCACGGTCTCTCCGGCGACCTGGGAGATCATGCCGACAATCCCAGATAGCCCCGCCACACAGCCGGGAAGAGCGTCCGGCCTATCACTCCGCGTTCGTGACCGTCCGCACCCCGGCCATCGACACCCTAGCCATCAGCGTGCACACGCTGATGATCCTGGGCCGTCACCAACAGACCACCGCCCGCCCGGCGTTGATCGTCACCGGCCCCGCCGCGGCAGGGAAGACCACCGCCCTGCTCCACGTCGGACGCGCCTGCCACCTCGCGGAGGCCGCCCGACGCGGCGACAGAGCGGAGGGCCGGGTGCCGGTGGCGTACGTCCTCGTGCCGCCGGGCGCGACCGCCAAGGCCCTCGCCGTCGAGTTCGCCCGCTGTCTCGGCATCCCCGTCGGCACCCGGATGACGCAGGCCCAGATCACCGTGGCCGTCTGCCACACCTACAACCGGGCAGGCGTCCGCCTCGTCCTCATCGACGAGAACCCACCGCCCTCGACCCCCGCACCACCACCGGCGCCGAGACCGCCGACCTGCTGAAAGACCTCACCGAACGCATCGGGGCAACATTCGTGTACGCGGGCATCGACGTGACCGCCACACCGTTGTTCGGGGGTGTACGCGGGGCGCAACTCGCCGGACGGGCCTCACTCGTCGAGTGCGGCGCGTTCCCCGCGCGGCTCGGGAAACACGAACCGTTCACCAAGCTGATCGCCGGGTTGAAAGCCACCCTCGACCTGGACGCACACCGCGCGGGGACGCTCCCCCCCACCTCGCGCCCTATCTCCACCAACGCACCGCCGGCCGGATCGGCAGCCTCATCCGCCAAGCCGCCATCACCGCGATCGTGGACGGCACCGAACGCATCACCAAAACCAGCCTCGACCGGATCCGCCTGGACCACACCGCCGAAACACACCAACGCCCTGGCACCGGGTCCCGCACACCCGGCGGTAGACACACTCTGGCCCTGCAACCATGCAAAACCCTGTGACCTGCACAAACACGGTTCGGGCCTTTAAACGCACAGGGCTATGTGAAACACACCCGGGCTTTCTCAACGAAACTGCGACACCGCCAGGTCAGGCCCCCGCAGCCCCCACCCGGACGGCCACAAAACGTTCTCACCCAACCTGCAACACCCCAGCTCACACCACCACCCACACACCAACAACCACTGCGAAATCACACCTTCGGGAACGCCGCGCGCGCGACCATCCGCGTTGCCTCGGGAACCCCCCGACCCGAACCCCGACCCATCGACACCACACCACCCCGTCCCGCGACCGCACGACGAACACCCCTGACAGGCCGCGACTTCAGGCTCCATCCCGCAGATCCCGCGTAACTGCAAGATCACCCAGGTTCACCCAATTGAGCAACAGGGTCGTCGACAGCTGGTGCAACCTCCGCAGGCTGCACAGCAGCCTCGGCTATCGTCGCGGCCTGGCCACAACGACGGTGTCCGTCAAAGCGGAGCAAGCTCATACCCATCTTGGCCCACATCGCCCACCACCTCGAAGCCGCCCGCTCGGCGGTCGCACCCAACAACCTCCTGCGGGCCCGGCACCACCACCGGGCCCGGTCGGCAGCCACGGCAGACGAAGGCTTCATACGTGCTCCGCCCGCCACACCACGCCTTCGGGGTCTGGCAGGATCAACTGGAGGATCCGGTTCGAAGCAACGTCGACGCTCCATGAAGCGTTAGGGCGATGCCAGATAACAGTTCTATCGCCGTGCTTTCGTTGCGCGAACGCAAAATCGTTGTCTTCCCAATGGAAAACGGAAAACTTCACGTCGTCGAGACTATCCCAGCTTCGTTCCACAGTTAGGACCAGTCGCTTTGAAAGATCCTCGATCGGATAGGTCAAGGTGAGAATCGGCCTGAAAACAGCCTCCACGACCGACCAGACTCCCAGTTGGCGAACTGGATTGACACCAAACGACCCAGGATTTCCAGAAAGGGTCGCCGATCGCCATTCGGGATCTGGTTCCGGAATTGGAGCAAGCACGATCATTCCTCTCTTCGAAGGTATGGCTTTTTAATACATAAAGGGAGAGAAGAACGGCTGCTGCCCCGAGAAGCTTGATGCAGGAATCTGCGTATTCTTCGTGATAATCACCGGAACCTTGACTGTGTCAAGACCGTTTTCAACAGCCTTTATCGTTCCGGGTGATCCGATTGGCCACGTCGGACCCCACGGACCCGTTCCTCGCGGCTTGATTGGAGTATACATCTCAACTCCCCGCTCCCCTGGTTTCAGCGCTCCCGGCCAAACCTCCGCCCGCGCTTCACTCCCGAAGAACCCGCCCGGCTTACCCTGCCCCCACAGTTGTCCCGAGTCCTGCATAAGCGCAGCATCAGCATCCGTCTGCGTCTTTGATTCAATGCGCTTGAACGGGCCGTAGAGTTCCTTCCAGCCGCCATCCAGCTTCTTGGCGTTTCTTTCTGCCAACATCGCGGCATCATCCGCCGTCGCCAAGGCCCCGGTGACCGCATCCTTGCTCGCGATCCGGGCTGCGGCGGCCTTCGATGCCCCTTCGAGTGACGCCTTTGCTGCAGCACCGGTTCCGCCGGTCAGGAGCAATCCTCCCACCGTGATACCGGCTTCCAGGCATGTCCCGTTGACCCCAGGGTCCATCCCACACTCCACGACGGATTTAGCGCCCGAGTATTCGTAAACAATCTTGAGTCCGGAAGTTAGCCAGTTTCCCCCGCTGCCCTTCGGCTTTCCCGCCGTAAGCTTCTTGGTCCCATACCTGGCGATCAGCCCGGGGTCCGCGCCCGTCCCCGACCCGCCGTTTCCGCCAGTGGTTCCAACGGTCTTGACGGGCGTTGTGGGCGCTGCGCTAGTGGCGCCGCCGTTGTGTTCGGCGGGTGCTCCTTCGTGTCCAGGGTTGTTGTACGGCGGCGAACTGACCGGGCCCCTCAATGCCGAGGACGTACCGGAACTGCTCGTGACCATCACGAATTTGCGCTCCCGACTGCGCGAGCGACGTTCCGCCGCCGCCCACGACGGTGGCCGGCAGGATTTCGCCAAGACGGAACCGGCGTTCCCCAGATAGGCGAAGAAGATGGCGGCCACCTGGCCGGACCGTTCGTGGACGCCACGTCATGCGGTGCCGACGACGGAGAGTCGAACACCTGGGCGTGCGGCGATCGCCTCGGGGCGGGTGATGGCCTCCCGACCGTAGCGCGCCTGGGCGAGTTCGAGGTCGTGTTTCCCCCTACCACTACACGCTCGATCACTCGCCCAGGACCTATCCGCGTGACCTCCAAGGCACTTCGCGCACTGGCACCACCTCCGCAAGCTGCGGGCCAAGGCGGACTGCGGCCCCCGGCCTCAACACCCTCAGCGAACACCGGCAGCAGTCCACCCAGGTCGGTGCCTTCCTCGCCTGGCTCGCCCACCAAGGGCACACACTGGCGACAGCAACCCAAACCTTGGAAACCTGGCGCGGCGAGAATCGCGCCACCCGACGTGCGTCCCCGCCGTTCCTTCGCTGGTGTATGGAAGCGCGCGCCGCATACCGCGGCCGACCATCTTCCACCACGCAACTCGCGGGCCGGCACAAGCGGTTGGCCGTCCTGGGTGATGAACCTCTTCACCCACTGGCTCTTCCCGGTGCCGCCCGCCTACAGCCGCTGAACCGACCACCTGGCTCGGTGCCCTCCGCGGCCTCGCCGTCCCGACCGACGAGCCCGCACGTCCACCATCGGGCACCTCGTCTTTCGGGCCTCGGCTCCCGTGATCGCCAAGGCCCTCGGCCATCGCGACAAGACTGCCACTCGGCTGGTCACCGAGGCCGGCGACACCTGGGGCCGACACGCGCCCGGAGACAACACATGGTGACGAGGCGCCTGTCATCCCGGGCGAATGCCCGACGCCTCGCCTTGAGGGCCCACCAGTCCCGGTTCGACCCCGACGATCAGCGGCGCGGGGTGATGTTCATCGGCGGGTCGAACGAGATCCAAACGTCGGGCGGCAGGTCCGGTCGGTGGGTCACCGGCCTGCGCTCCTCAGTCCAGGCGTCACCGGCAATCTCTCCGGCGACGCGACGCCAGAAGCGAACCGCCCCCGGGTTGGCGTATTGAAAGGGGACCTCCCAGGGGCCTCGGTGCCTGGCGATCACCTGCCGAACGGCATCCAGACCGATCCCCGCCCTGCGTGCTCCACGAACGACGAAGAAGCTGTTCAACACGCGCTTCGGGCCGGTCAGACCCCGGACGAAGGCAAGGCCGGCCGGGCGTGTGCCGATCGTCACGAGGTAGGCCGCCCAGTCGGTGTCGGTGAGAGCGAGGTCGGGCCGATCGGTGTAGAACGTCCCGTCGCTATCAGGAAGGACTTCATCGAACTCCGACAAGTCGTGACGGAACATCAGCCACAGCCGCTCCACCACGGGACGGTCGACAATATCTGCCAAGCGCACGGAAACGTCCGGCACGAGACTCCTCACGACAGCCGGCCCGAACACGTCGGACCGGACCACGAAAATTGTTCCCAACGAAGGTGTATCCGACCGACCTCCGCCGCGAACACCGCCGCAGAGTCCTGATCGGACTGATCTTCCGCTGAGGCCAGGGCAGGCCGCACTCGCGCCTGGTGGCGACACCGCTGGAGAGGCGAGTCAACGCCGAAACGGACATCGGCCGAGCCGTACTGGAGTGCGCGGGCGAACTCGACACGCTGTGGACCCTTGCCCCTCGGGTGGACGTTCCCCACGGCGAGGCGGACCTTCGCGACGTCCTCGCGTGGTCGCGGGAACTGTTCGACGACCTGACGAAGCCGGCCCACGGTCCGGGAACGCCCGGCATCCGTAGCCGAAGTGGTTTCGTTCCGGCCGTGTCGAAGTCGGACTTCGACCGGCTGCACAGCGCCGCCTACATGGCGATGAGCACGGCCGAACGTCGGATGTACCTGATGCTGCGGGAAACCGTGGACGTCTCCGGCGCGGATCTGTCCGTGATGGAGTTCGCCGACCTCGAGGTATTGGAGAACGTCCTGTGGACCGACTGCACCCGATGGCACCCCGACGCTCGCGACGTCGTCTGCGAGTGCTCCCACGTCATCGGCGAAGGCGTGTACCGGATCCACACCGAGGGCCTTCGAGACCGCGACCGCGCATGCGTGTGACCGGCCCTACCCGCTCGAGATCGACACCCCACATCCTGATCGGCCGATGACACCGCGGCCCGGACGGCCGCGTGCGGCAGCCGTTGGGGGTCAGTGTCGTGCGGCGGGTCACGACGTTTTCCTGACCGCCGTGCGGTTGCCCAACGGATGGACCGAGACCTTCGACGGCCAACGGGTCAGCGCCGCCGAACTGCGCGCCGCCATCCGGGGAGAGCACCCGGCCGGTGTCGATGAAGTCCGCTTGTGCGCGGGCACTTTCTTCGTGTTGGGCTGTTGTCGGGCTCCGGATGCGGTTGCGGCGTAGGTTGGGCCGATGGCGGTTCGGGGAAAGGTGGCCACGGCGTGGAACCCGATACGGTGCTGAGCGGGAGATACCGATTGCACGCCCGCCTGGGCAGCGGGGGCATGGGTGAGGTGTGGAGTGCCCTCGACCAGGATCTGAACCGCCCGGTCGCCGTCAAGATCGTCCTCGCCGACCCGAACGTCGACCCCGCCCTGACCGCACGACTGCAACAGGAGGCCCGCACCGCCGCCGCGTTGCAGCATCCCTGCATCACCGTCGTCCACGACATCGGCGTACACGGACATCGTCCGTACTTCGTGATGGAACTGCTCGCCGGTCACGACTTCACCGCACTGCTGACCGACCACCCCGCCGGCCTGCCCGTCGACTTCGCGCTGCGCCTGATGATCCCGGCCGCCGCAGCTCTCGCGCACGCACACCGCCACGGTGTGGTCCACCGGGACATCAAACCCGCCAACCTCATGCTGACCGCCGGCGGCGCGGTGAAGGTGTGCGACTTCGGTATTGCCCGCTACGCCGAGGCCACCACCCGTCTCACCACCGTGGGCGGCGTGGTAGGCACACCCGCGTACATGGCCCCCGAACAGTGGCGGGGCGAGCAGGTCGGCATCCACACCGACCTGTACGCCTTCGGCGCGTACCAACACCTCGACCTCGACCCGCCCCGACTGCGTGCCCTGCGTCCCGACGCACCCCACGAACTCGACGACCTGATCCGGAACCTGCTCGCCAAGCAACCCACCGCCCGACCCGCCACCGCCGGCCACGTCGAAGTGGCTCTCCGGAGCGCCCTCGACCGTGTCGTCACCTCCGGCGGGCCCATCGCCGCCCTCGTTCCCGGCCGCGACAACACCCCAGAAACCACCCGGCCCCGCATCGTCGTGTCCGACGGCCCCACGACGATCGTCAACAGCCGGTGGACCGTCGTGAGGAACGCGGCCCTGCGCGGGGGCGAGTACGCCCTCATGGTTGCCGCCGTGTTCGTGATCATCAACGGCGTCTCCGGTGAATTCGACGGATCGGACGCCGTTTTCAGTGTGTTCTTCCTGACGATGCTCGGGATGTTCCTGGGAGTCTGCATGGGGTTCGGATACAGCGCTGTTCCCGATGTCGTCACGCTGGACGGTGCAGGCCTCACGGTGACGCACACCATGCAGTCCCAAGCCGGCCCGGAGAGGGTCGCCTTCTCGGTCCGGTGGGACGCCATCGACCACATCACCGTGGACATGGACGAGAACAAGAAGGGCAAAAGCGTACTGGTCGCCCACTTTCTTCCGTCTCGTCAACCCACACCCCAGTGGACGACCAAACACGGTGTGCCGAAGCGTGCGGATGGCGGCCACGTCATCTACGGGCCCGTCAACAACTGGCTCGTGATGATCGACCCCGAGCGGCTGCGGGACGCGCTGCCGCGTCACGCGGGACGGCTGTACCGCGACCGGGACGACATCCCCGATCCGTAGGCGAGTATCCCGTCGTTCCGCCGTGGTGACCGCGATCCGAGCGGCCTTTCGACGATCGACACCGCCGCGACGGACGCGCTCGCGTTCCCGAATGCGCAAACTGAGCCTGCGGCGCCGGGCGAGGGCCCCGACAACACGAACCGGATCTGTTCTCGGCGATGCATCTTGCGCTGATGCGCCCGACGACGACCGTCTGTTCGTGGTCGTCGTCGACTACGGTCTCGATCTCGATCGTGGGTGGCGCGGTGGTGTCCGCGAGTCGGCAGGGCACGGCGCGGGTCAACAGGAGTCGGAGCATGTCGTCCATGATCCGTCCGTCCCTTTCGTACAGGTCGAGACTCCAGCGTTCCTCGTACTCGTGCCTGACGGTCAGGGGGGTGACCGTGGCGGATCGGTCGTCGGTCATGCGTGAGCCCCTCGGGTGGTGCCGTGGCGTCGGTGCGCCGAGGCTACGGGCCCGCTCGGACGACGGCGAGGGGTTATGTAAGCACTCCCACGGCGCGCTACGTCCGGCACGGGCACATCATCCGCTGGAAAGGGTTCGCCGCCCATCTCACCGAGACGTGCTCGTCCGACGACGTCAACGTGATCACGGACGTGGCCACCACCTCGGCCGCCACCAACGACGCCCAGGCCCTGCCCGGCATCCACACCCGACTGGCGCGCCGCGGGCTCCTGCCGGACGAGCACCTGGTCGACGGCGGCTACACCTCTCCGGTCCACCTGGAACGCGCCGCCCGCGAACACCATGTCACCGTCAGCGGGCCCCTGCCGGGCAACCCCACCAGCCGGCACCGCCGAGGCGAGGGCTTCGACCGGGACGACTTCCACATCGACTTCGACCTTCGGCAGGTCACCTGCCCCCGGGGCCAGGTCAGCCAGGGCTGGCACGGCCCCTACCCGACCTCCTCGCCCACCGCGGCACCCCTGATCGTGGCGCGGTTCACCAAGGGCCAGTGCCGGCCGTGTCCGGATCGCCCCCGGTGCACCAGTTCCCGCGAGGGCGCCCGGAACGTGGGCTTCCCCCGCGAGAACTCCGCGACCTGCAAGTCCGCGTCCGCAGCGAGCAGCAGACACCCGAATGGAAGGCCCGCTACGCGGTCCGCTCCGGGGACGAGGGCACCATCAACGAGTTCGCCCACGGCCACGGCATGCGCCGCTGCCGCTACCGAGGACACCCGAAAGCCCACCTGCAACACGTACTCACGGCCATCGCCGTGAACATCGAACGCCTCAGCCGCCGATCAGTGACCGAGGAAGCCTCTCCACCGAGACCGCCAACTGCCTTCCAGACCTTCCTGGACCAGCAGGCGATTCCCCGATCGAAGTCCTGGCGCACCCTCGGCACCTAACCTCGGCCACCCAAGATCACCGACAGAGTCAAGCTAAGCAGACGGCCCCCCTTACGAAACATCGAGGTTAGGGTGTTTCGCGATCAACTCGGGGTCCTATCAAGCCACCCGGAACGCGCTACAAGGAAACCCAGCTCGGCGCGGCTTCGACTACCCAACAGCGCGGATACTTTGCGGACATGCTCCGCTACGGTCCTCGGACTCACCCCCAGCCGACCAGCGATGCTCGTATCCGTGTGTCCTGTGATCACCATATGGATGATCTTCTTTTGCAGGTGAGAAGTTACCTTCGGCGCCCAGCGCGTCTGATGCTCCGTGTTGATTGGAGCGGCACGCTCCCATGCCTTCCCAAAGCCGGCGACCAGATAGCGAATTATAATTGGATCGCGAATCTCAAGCGCGGCGTCACGGCGAATTTCGCTCGCGGGAATGAAAGCCACGCGATCATCGCAAACGATAAGCCGATCGACCAGCTCGTCCAGCGTTCGAACCTCGGCGCCACACTGAATCACCCGCTTGATGTAGTTAAGTGTCGGCACGTGGCCTCGTACGGTATTTTGGTAAAGGGTGCACTGAGAAACTCCACGCCGAAGCGCCGCCTCGTCGCGCTTGAGAGCTTCCCGCAGGACAGACTCCGGACGCCCCCCGCCCGGTTGTACGGTCAACAACGTAGCGGCGCACTTCGCGATTTCCCGCTCGAGGACCGCGTTGATGACCTTTTCCCCTTGTAGCAGAGCTTGCGGAGCCTCTTGGGTCTCGCGGGTCCGGATGTACGTTGATTCGGCAGCTGCGTATGTCGCTCTGGTGGTGGCAATTGCGGACCGCAACATGGCCAGATCAAGTTCCATCTGATGCGTAGCAATGGTTTCGGCCGTAGCCGGTGCCACGGGTACCCACATCATCGGATCATCCGAAGAGCGTTGCAATAAACCGATGGCGCGTAGGCATGCCGGCGGCTCCCGGTCGGTGACGGCCCCAGACGAGACGGCTCGCCCGTAGAGCTCCAGGGCGCCTGGACAGGGGGCCGACCCGCCACATGACGTTTCGTCTTCTTTTGACATTTTTTGAGACTTCATGAACGTGCATTTCACGATCACGAAGCCTACCTTTTGCGAGGGAGGATCAACATAGCGTCACCATGGAATTTGGGCGGCTGGGATTGCCGCAGCAACGACCAGGAGGTCTTGTGAGTCGATCATCGTTTAAGGCCCGATTTCAGATGATTGCACCAATAGCTGTATTTCGTGTGTGTGCTGCTTGTCAGTGGATACCTGCCGAGGAAGGGGACTCCGGCTGGGGATGCAGAGTGACCCGTCCTGCTCAAGCCCGGCGGGCGGACACTCATCCCGCAGGTGCACTCGAACGCTGACCGGTGAGTCAGAAATACGCTGAACTTTGTGCGCGCGACCGTGTTGGTCCCCGCCGGCCAGGCAACGGCGTTCCTTTTCAATCAGGTCGGCTCATGAACTTTGGGAACACAAAGGAAGAAGGGGCGAATTTACACATGTCAGTTGAAGGAAGATCTACCACCCGTGATGGGCTTGAGACTCCATTGGTAAACAGCGTGATCTCCTATTACCGATTCGTGGATTCCGGAAGAACAGAAATGTTACTCGATCTGTTCGCCGAAGACGCAGTGTACCGTCGACCGGGCTACGAACCATTCTCAGGTAAGGCCGCCCTAAAGACCTTCTACTCAAGTGAGCGAATCATCGAAAGCGGCACTCACTCCATACGGGAAATGGTCACCGAAGGCTTGAACGTGGCCGTTTCCGGCGATTTTGTCGGAATATTGAAGGACGGATGCGAAATCCGCCTCGAATTCGCTGATTTCTTCACGGCGGACAAGGCAGGCTTGTTCAGCGAGCGCATCACCTTCTTCTTCGCAGCCCTGGTGTGACGAAATTTCGAGAGGCTAATCAATGTCATTCATTGGAGGCATCGACTTCCGGCCACTCCAGTCTAGAATTTCTGCGCAGGAGCGGGCCGCGCGGTGCGCTTCTCCAGCTTTCGGACACGTCTTCACGGAACACATGGTGTCCATGAGTTGGTCCCGTGAACTGGGCTGGAACAAGCCTGAGTTGGTACCGTATGGTCCGCTGGAGCTGGACCCGGCAACGGTCGGGCTGCACTACGGGCAGGTCGTCTTCGAAGGCCTCAAGGCGTTCCGCACGGACGACGACCGCATCTTCGTGTTTCGCCCCGAAGCCCATGCCCGCCGTTTCCGTCGCTCGGCGCAGCGCCTGATGATACCCGAGTTCCCGGACGAATTGTTCGTTCGGGCAGTCGACGCCCTCGTTTACGAAGATCGGGCCTGGATCCCAGACGATCCCAACGTCAGCCTGTATCTGCGGCCCATCCTCTTCGCAAGCGAGGCCGCGCTTGCCCTACGGCCGGCGCACGAGTACCGGTTTCTCTTGATGGCATTCGTCACCGAGGGGTTCTTCGGCCAAGTACCGCGGCCACTGACAGTATGGGCGACCACCGAATACTCCCGCGCGGCCACGGGCGGCACCGGTGAATCCAAGTGCGCAGGCAACTACGCAGGCACTTACCTCGCACAGGAACAAGCCGCGCGGGAGGGGTGCGATCAGGTGGTGTGGCTCGACTCCGTGGAGCGCCGTTGGGTCGAGGAACTCGGCGGAATGAACCTCTTCTTCGT
The DNA here is from genome assembly GCF_045207655.1 of Embleya sp. NBC_00888. Lineage (NCBI taxonomy): Bacteria > Bacillati > Actinomycetota > Actinomycetes > Kitasatosporales > Streptomycetaceae > Embleya > Embleya sp. NBC_00888. The sequence goes on from NZ_CP108784.1 coordinate 117,294, forward strand.
CCACGGTCGTGGCGACCGAGCTCGCCTGACGACGCCGCCACTGACCGGTACCCTGCTGCCGGGGGTCACTCGTGACGCACTGCTCGTTCTCGCGGCCGACCTTGGGCTCGCCGTCACAGAGGAACCGATCACGCTGGACCAGTGGCGTAGAGGTTGCTTGGACGGGGAGATCTCGGAGGCATTCGCTTGCGGAACGGCGGCCGGAATCAGCTCGATCGGCACGGTGAGAACCGCTTCCGGTTCGTGGAACGTAGGCGATGGCGCAGAGGGTGCCGTCACGGCACAGCTGTCTCGCCTACTGCTTGGAATCCGGCGTGGCGAGCTTCCGGATCCACACCACTGGATGCATCCCGTCGGCCCCGCAGTCGCTGGAAGGCGTGAGCAGCGGTGACCAGGGGAGGCACCTTGAGGTTATCGGACAATCCCAGGACACGTCGATCTCCATCAAACGCATGAAGCAAAATCGGCCCCAGCGACACAGTGCGCCTGGGAGGCGCGTGCCTACATGAGGTCTTCAGTCCCGCCCCGCCAGTTCGATGCGCTCCTGACAGTCGATCAGTTCGCAATCGAATCCGGTTGCGAGTGCCATACGGTGAATCTTCTCCACCAGGATGTCGCGGGAAGTCGCGAGGTTCATCCGTAAGAAACCCGGCGCTCCGAATTCGTCTCCGTTGCTGAGAGCTACGCGTCCTCGTTCCAGAAACAGACCGCAAATATCGGCCCCGTGTATGTTCTCGGCAAGTTTCCTGCAGTCGAGCCACGCCAAGTACGTACCTTGTGGAGGCACATACCCTATTTTTCCCCCGAAACATCTGAGCAGCGCGGACACGTACCTCCTGTTTCCATCGAGATAGTTCAGAGTTTTTTGCAGCCATTCATGAGAGTTGGCGAAGGCTGCGATGCTGGCCGTAATGCCGAGGATCCCTACGCCGTCCCGAGCCCGGGGCGGCATGGACATGAGGTGTTCGTGCACGTGAGAAGAGTTGGAGATCGCAAATCCGCATTTCAAGCCGGCAATGTTCCAGCCTTTGGTAGCAGATATCGCTGTGACTATCCGAACGCCGTTGGCCTGGGGAAGGGACGCGACAGGAATATGTCGATGCGGCCTATAGACGAGTGGAGCGTGCACTTCGTCAGATATCACGAGCACCCGATATGCAGCCGCCAGAGCGAGTATCCGTTGCAGTTCCTGGGCCGTGAAAACCTTTCCCGTCGGGTTGTGCGGATTGCAGAGGATGTAGGCACTGGCACCGGCCCGAAAAGCGCGCTCCAACCCGGCCATGTCCGCGTGCCAGACACCGTTGCGCAGAATCATGGGATTGCGAATCAAGTGCCTACCCAACCCCGGGACAGCATCGAAGTATGCGGGGTACGCGGGAACGTCTATAACCACGGCGTCGCGTGGGCTCGTCAACTGAATCAATGTGACTTCAACGGCACGCATGACGTCCGGAAACAACACGATCTGCTCTGGTGGCACCATCCACGAGTAGTTTTTGTGCGCCCATTCGGCAAGCGTTCTGTGGACCGCCGTCTGTTCTGTATAGGAAAATGCATAGCCAAAATCACCTCCGCGCGCCAGATGGCCACCGATCGCCTCAACTATTGGTCGGGCAACCGGGAAATCCATTTCCGCGATGAAGGATGGTAGGACATCTGCTGGATGCCGCTGCCATTTTTCGCTCTGCCGTTCGACCAGTCGACCGATGTCCAACTCGTCGAAGGAGTCTCGAGGCTGTTGAGGCGAGAGAGGAACCACGATTTACTGCCCTTCATGGTCACGTCGCGAGAGGTTTCGCACATCCGGCACGAGAAGAGCCAGCAGGCATAGAATCGAAATGGACCCGGCAGCAATGCACAAAACGGGGCCAGGACCTACGCTCTCCATCGCCGGGCCGGCGATCACGGTTCCGAGTGGGACCAGCGAATAGGATCCCATCCAGTCGTACGAAGTGATGCGAGCCATTCGATCGCGCGGAATCTCCTGATTCATGACCATCATCCAGTTTACGCTAAAAACTTCCAGCCCGATTCCCGCGGCCAGCATCGCGCACGCGACCACGCTTGAGGAGGAAGAGAAGGCAAGAGCAGCACTGGGAAGGGCCAATAGGGCTGCCCCGCTCATTCCGGTGACGAGCATCCGCCGGGGTCTCCATACGTACATGAATAATGCGCCGGTCAAGGTACCTGCACCGAATGCTGCCAAAGCCAGACCCCAGGCGCCGGGGCCCCCCATGCTTCGCTCACTGACGATGGGCCCAACTACGGTCTGGACCCCGTTGACGATGCCGTTGATCACGCCGAAACTAATGACCACGACCCACAACCATCTCCGTGAACGGAACTCCGTCCAGCCTTCCTGCAGCTGTCGGGCCAACGTGGCGCCCCCTCTGCGGACCGCGACTTCCGGAGGAAGGAAGGCCCGCAGGGCTGCGGCTGCCACAAAGCACACAGCGTCGAAGACGAGTACCCACCCCGGTCCAGCCGCGACGACCAACAACCCGCCGATCGCGGCCCCCACGACCTGAGCACTATTGAGTACCGCTCGAAAGACGGCGAAGGCGCGCCCCGAGTCGGCGTAAGGCACACTCCCGAGAATCATCCCTTCAGACGCCGGGACGTAGAAGGCTTGGCAAATCCCGCCAACGCCGGAACAGACCACCATCTGCCAGAGTTGGGCCTCACCGAATATTACGAGCGCGCCAAAAGTCCCCTGCGAGAGTGCATTTACAGTATTGGCCCTCACCATGACTTTCGGCCGTGACATGCCGTCGGCAATGGCGCCCCCGTACAGGACGAAGATCATGGCCAGCAGTACGCGGCTTCCAGCGACGACGCCCGCGTCGGAGCCACTACCGCCCGTCGCCAATACTGCGAACGTTCCTGCCACGACGGCGCCGGCGTTCCCGACACCGGAGGTGAAGGCAGCCGAGGCCTGGACGCAATAGCTTCGGGTCGCCCAAGCCGGCACTCGTAGGTTCTGCAACGTTGCCCGGGGCTTTGGTCGGCTCTGTGTCACTGCGCCGGGACCGCGGATACCCGATAGTGGTCGATCGTGGCTCGTATGGCCTCATCGACGGCCGACGCCGAATGTCCCCGAAAGCGAAATTGTCCGCCGACGTGCTCGAAGAATGCCTCGGTGAGCGGCAGAACTTCCCCTGCCTCGGGTAAGACCTCCGCATACGGGCCGGGTACTGCGCCCGTCATCGAACGTACACCGGTGATCCTGCAGGGACGCTTCAACGGTGTCTGGACCAGGAGCCACCCGGCGCTTTCACCGGTGTGAAAAGCGGCCCGGCCGGTTGGAGGATCCTCACCCATCGCGATTGCGAACATATCCGCCATGAGGTCGTATCCGTGAACCTCGCGCCACACGAACGGGATACCGCCGCCGCCTACCCGGGCACCGATTTCCAGAAATTGAATTCCGGCGGACCGGCCCGTGCGCTCGACGAAAACCTCCAAGTGGAAGACGATGGATGTCCTGTCATAGGCAAGGCTTTCCACGACTCGGGTGGTAAAATCTCCAATGGCTTGGGTCAGGGCGGGGTCATCCTCTTCCGTCGACGCCAATGCTTTGCCGACTTGGAAATCGAGACACGTGTTCAAATATCGTGAACAACGCCAGGGGCCCAACTTTCCGCCTTGATACAATCCGTCCACGTGGAATACGGGATTCGAATTGAATGCCTGGACCAACATCGGAGTTTGGAGCGAGAATTCGATATTCGCAAGGTCCCCGGGCTTGGCAGCAAGAACAACACCAAGGCTCGAACTACCGATCCGAGGCTTGACGATCACCGGCCAGCCGTGCGTCTCGGCGAAGCAAATGACATCTTGTTCGCTCGCCGCGTCTGCAAAAGCCGGCAGAGCTATACCCGCCCCGGCCACCAATTCCGACATGGTCAATTTGTCACGGAAGCGCAGAGTCTGGTCGAGCTCAGGCCCCGGGCATCCCCACTCCTCGCGCAGTCGCGCCGCAACCAGGAGGTCGTCCTCGTAGAGGGCTACGATGCGGTCCATGGGGCCGTGGCGCTGAGCCAAGTCGCACGCTGCGGCTCGAACCACATCATAGTCTTCCGTGTTTGGGACCACGATAATTTCCGTGGCGCCCTCGGGAAGGTTCGACCCCGTTCCGAGTGCCGTGATGTAGGTCGCTTTCACGTTTCCATGGTCGATGTACTCATCATATCTGGCATATGGACCATGCCACCGATTTATGACGAGTATGTGCGATATTTCTGACATGGGCACGAATTCCTTTATCTAGTGGACAGTATAGACTGATACGTGCTTGGGGCTCGATTCGTCGAACGGAGATCGATCCCACCCGGAGTAGCGCTCAGCGAGCTTCAGCCCCGCTTCGCCTGCCAGGGCATCGAACTCTTCCGGCCGCAAGTAATGCAGAGTTGCCGGGACTATTTCGACGGGAGAACCGCTCCTGAGGACCACTTCCTGATATTCCCATACACTGCGTTCCGGATAATTCTGCGAGACTGCGAGAATTATGTGATCCGCGTCGAGTGTCTTCACGGTGACTGCACGATCCTTCGGGAAGAAGCCGGGATTCGGACCGTCGGGAAGGATTGTCTCCACTTTGGGGACGAAGGCCTCCAATACCAAGGACCCGAATGGTGCGAGCTTTTCCCTGACTATTTTGAGAAAATTCAGTTGCGCGTCCCGCCCCGGCAGGATGTAGAAGAAGTTGAAGATGCCGAAAATGAGAGTGGGAGGCTTCCCCGGGACCGTCTCACATATAGATGCATCGCCGATGATTCCCGTTACGGGCAGGTCACCGATCTTCGCTCGCAGAAGCTCGATCATACGCGGGGAGTTGTCGATCCCGATGACGGGAACCCCGTGCCGGGCCAACGGCAGAGCTATCCTTCCCGTCCCCACGCCCACTTCGATGGCGACTCCGGCGCCGGCCTTGTCTCGGAGAAACTCGATTTGACCTGGATAGGGATCGAAGCCGGCGTGCGCCTTGTCGTAGTACTCGGATGACTTCTCCCCATACGAGTTGGACACGAAGTTGTTCATCCGTCCTCCACTATTTGGATTGATCGGCCAGGGATCGTCGACGGTTTCCGGCGGCGGCGAGCATCGTGCCCAGCATGCATGCTTCGAGCTGTCCGCCGGATCTGCCAGACCCTTCCGGCCATGGCATTGCACGTTCATGAAGCGTGTCGTTGTGGAGATGAAACCACTAGATCATTTCAATAGCGGATGTTTCGGACTTCCGCCCGATGGTGAGATTGCGGGTTGATTCATGAGTATTTGGATCGACCGGCGACCGAGTTGTAAAAAATACCTCGGTATCATGCGAGGTCACTTGCCGAGCGCTGGCGAAGCGGGTGTATTCCGGCGTTCGAAGGTCCCGCCGCGTGCACGCCGGGAGTCGGGGACTACTGCGCCCGCATGGCCCACTGCTGCAAACGCGCGTGGGTGTCGACGAGCCCCGAGTAGATCCGGTGACATGGGCGCCGGGGAACGTGCCCAAGGGAGATTGTCCCTGGCCCTTGCCCACGGCCCTGATCCCCGAGACGGGGGGCATGTTCTGCGGCAGGATTGAGCGACTCCGTCGAAACCGCGACGGAGGACGAACCTGGAGGTGGGCCGTGGAGTTCAGGCAGTCGAGCAGGCTGAACGGTGTCTGTTACGAGATCCGGGGCCCGGTGATCGAGGAGGCCGACGCCCTGGAGAGAGCAGGGCACTCCGTTCTACGTCTCAACACAGGCAACCCCGCGCTCTTCGGATTCGAGGCGCCCGAGGGAATTCTGGCCGAGATGCTCAGGACGATGCCGCAGGCCCACGGCTACACGGACGCCCGCGGCATCCTCCCCGCTCGCCGCGCGATCGTCGACCACTACCGGGAGCGGGGAATCGCCGATGTCGACCTCGCCAACGTCTACCTGGGCAACGGCGCTTCCGAACTCATCTCGATGGCGATCCAGGCATTGGTGGATGACGGCGATGAAGTCCTCATCCCCAGCCCGGATTTCCCGCTGTGGACAGCGGTGACCGCCCTCGCCGGCGGCAAACCGGTCCACTACATGTGCGACGAATCCGCCGACTGGCTCCCGGACATCGACGACATGGCAGCCAAGATCACGGACCGCACGAAGGCCGTAGTCATCATCAATCCGAACAATCCCACCGGCGCGGTCTACCCGAGGGGGACCCTGGAAGCCATCCTGGACCTCGCACGCCGTCACCGGCTGATGGTCTTCGCTGACGAAATTTACGATCGAATCCTGTACGACGGAGCCGAGCACCACCATGCCGCCGCCCTCGCGCCGGACCTGGTCTGCCTCACCTTCAGCGGCCTGTCGAAGGCCTATCGCGTTGCCGGATACCGATCGGGGTGGCTCGTCATCTCCGGTCCCACCCAACACGCAAAGGACTACCTAGAGGGTCTGACCGTCCTGGCGTCGATGCGCCTGTGCCCCAATACTCCGGCCCAGTACGCAGTCCAAGCCGCACTCGGTGGTCCCCAATGCATCCAGGACCTCGTGCTTCCGGGCGGACGACTGCACGAACAGCGTGACCGCGCCTGGGAGAAACTCAACGAAATCCCCGGAGTGTCGTGCGTCAAACCGAAAGGCGCCCTCTATGCCTTCCCTCGACTGGATCCCTTGGTGTACAAGATCCACGACGACGAGCAGTTCGTGCTGGACCTGCTCCGCGCCGAGAAGATCCAGGTTGTCCAGGGGACCGGATTCAACTGGCCCAGGCACGATCACTTCCGCATCCTGACGCTTCCCCACGTTGCGGACCTAGAGGTGGCCATCACACGAATCGGCATGTTCCTGGATGGTTATGGACAATGAACGGATTCATGGGGCGACCTCAAACCGAGTCAAACCGCTGTGATCTTTTCGACCCGCGTTCGGACCGGGTGTTGGTCTTCCGCACGAGCTAGTACTCCAGCAGCAATTCGGTATATCCGCAGGTCAAGACCCATATTCGGCTCTTGATTGTACTCGCTTCGGCTCTGCTCCTGGGAGTCGGTTGCGTTTTCCGGGCCGTGATTCGTGACGTCGTCCCGTGTCTCGCGTTGGTCCGGGCATGACGGGGATCGAGGTCGTGGAGCCGTGGTCGGTCGAGTTGGAGTCGTTGCTCTAGCGGGTGGGACATCGTCTCGGTCGGCGGGAGCTGCGGATGCGGATGCGGGACTACGTTCGGGGCCTGTTGGGGCCGGTCGGGCGCAAGAACGGGTGGCAGCTCGCCGAGTACGCGGGTCACACGACGCCCGACGGGATCCAACGATTGTTGGCGTCGGCGTCGTGGGACCCGGACGAACTCCGCGACGATAGGAGGGAGTTCGTGGACGAACAGCTCGGCGAGCCGGACAGGGTCCTCATCGTCGACGACAAGGGCTTCATCAAGAAGGGCGTCACGTCCGCCGGCGTCGGACGGCAGTACACCGGCACGTCCGGGGCCTGTCCTTCAATAAGTGCACGGTAGAAGGGGAGTTGGTGGGAGCCTGAACGATGGCTCCGCTTCTGACTGACCGCGTCGATGTCCGCGTGCTGCGGGCCAAGTTCGATCAGATATTGCCGCACTTCGATGAGCGCCGGCGTCGGTTGTACCTGGCCAGCGAGGCCACCGCCCTCGGTCACGGCGGGATCGCCGTTGTCGCCGCGGTTTCCGGCACCAGTACTGCCACCGTCGCGCGTGGTATCGCCGAGTTGGCTGATGGCTCCGTCCCAACCCTCCGGATCCGGGCCCCAGGTGCCGGCGCAAGCGTCTGACGGACACCGATCCCGGCCTGGTGCCCGCACTTGAGTCGTTGATCGAGCCACACACCCGGGGCGACCCCGTTTCTCCACTGCGGTGGACCACGCTGTCGCTGCGGGTCCTGGCCTCGGCCCTCACGGCACGAGGCCATCCCGTCAGCGCGTCCACTGTCGGGCACCTGCTGCACACCTTGGGATACAGCCTGCAGGGCACCGCGAAGACGACGGAGGGCATCAGCCATCCGGACCGCGATGCCCAGTTCACCCACCTGAACACCACCGCCTCCGCCTTCCTCAACGACGCTCAGCCGGTGAGCAGCGTCGATACCAAGGCCAAGGAATGGCTCGGCAACCGCGACCGGCCCGGCCGCACCTGGCGGGTGGGCAAGGACGCGATCAAGGTGGCCTGCCACACCTTCACCACCACCGATCAGCCGATGGCGATTCCCTACGGGATCTACGACATCGCCCACAACACCGGATGGGTCAACGTCGGCACCGACCACGACACCGCCCAGTTCGCGGTGGAGTCCATCCGCCGCTGGTGGCAGCACCGCGGACAGGCCGACCATCCGCATGCCGGCCGGCTCCTGATCACCGCTGACTCCGGCGGTTCCAACGACCCTCGCCGCTGGACCTGGAAGAGCAGCCTGGCCGCTTTCGCCCGGGAAAGCGGGCTGGAGATCTCGGTCTGCCACCTGCCTCCCGGAACGCAATGCCATTGCTTGAGTCAGTGAACTATCACCGGTTGCAGGGTGATGGTCTTGGGTGCGACGCGTCGTGTCGGTTGCCGGTCCCGGGTGTTGATCCGGTAGGAGAACTTGGAGGAGTACCTCGAGTCCGGCCGCTTGAGATGCCGGTCCGCCTCGCGCAGGCGCCGGGTGCCGTTGTCGAGCTTGCGGCCCACCTTCTCCGCCAGCACGGCCAAGAACTCCTTGATCTTGGTGGGTGTGTCCGCGCACTGGCGCACCACGCCGCGCCGGGTGTGCTTGAGGACTTTGACGAAGGAGACCCGGTCTGGATCGATGCCGTTGTCCTCGGCCAGCGACATGATGACGCGCGTGAGGCAGTGGTGCACGACCAGGGGCGCCCAGACCTCCTGCCGCACCAGTTCCGGGTCCGCCGAGCGCAGGACTTCGGCGGGTCCGCGCTGGAAGGTCTTGATCTGCCGGAATGCCGACTCCGCCTCCCATCTGGCGTGGTAGAGCCGGGCCGGCTCCGCCGCCGGATAAGCAGTCGGGTCGAGCAGATCTGTCACCAGCCTGACCACCTCACCGCCGTCGACCCGGTACTCGATCACCCGCACGGTCACCCCGCCCGGATGTGAGGCCCGTTGGCCGGCCAGGCTCATCCTCGCCAGGTAGGTGCCGTCCGGCAGGTGCTCGACCGGGCGGGCCGCGACGCTCGAACGGGCCCGGATCAGCAGGTGCGCCCCGGCCCCGGTGTAGGCCTTCCACAGCGCCACCCCGGGAAAGCCGCGGTCCATGACGACCAGCATCCCGGCGGCGGCCGAGCCGGCCGTCTTGATCGCCGGCTCAGGCTCACCGCCGTTGAAGCCGCCCACCGCCGCGTCGATCTGGGCGTGCGTGCCGCACTCGGTCAGTGTCACCACCCTCACCTGGGGAATCCGGCCGCTTGGCCGTTCTTGGTCGGACCGCCGAACGCGGCCCTGTTCGCCTTCGTGTCCGGCGCGTCCAGTACGAACCCGTCCACTGCGGCCAGCCGCATCCCGCGGTAGAAAGAGCCCTCCAGGCCGGCTGAGGCCAGCGGGCCGGCCAACTCGCGGAACAAGGCCTCCAGGACCCGCGGCCCAGGCGGGTGCGTGCCCGAGTGAATGAGGACTTGTTCGGGATGCTGGCACTCAACTCCGGAATTGTACCCACCAGTTGCTCGGCGACATCGTCATAGGAATCCTGCTGGAACAACGCCAGCGCAAGGGTGAAATAGACCATGAACCCCGCAGGTAGAGCGCCGGGCTTCTTGTCCCGGACCCCGCACTTCTCCAGCACCTCGGCGACGAGCTCCGGAGTCACCCATCGGGTCACCACCCCCAGCCGTACCTGATCGGACAACCCCACCCACGGATGCATACCAGGCCCAACGACCGTGCTGCCCCGATGTCACGAACTGCTTGATGGGTTCAAGCAATGGCATTGCGTTCCGGGAGGCAGGTGGCAGACCGAGATCTCCAGCCCGCTTTCCCGGGCGAAAGCGGCCAGGCTGCTCTTCCAGGTCCAGCGGCGAGGGTCGTTGGAACCGCCGGAGTCAGCGGTGATCAGGAGCCGGCCGGCATGCGGATGGTCGGCCTGTCCGCGGTGCTGCCACCAGCGGCGGATGGACTCCACCGCGAACTGGGCGGTGTCGTGGTCGGTGCCGACGTTGACCCATCCGGTGTTGTGGGCGATGTCGTAGATCCCGTAGGGAATCGCCATCGGCTGATCGGTGGTGGTGAAGGTGTGGCAGGCCACCTTGATCGCGTCCTTGCCCACCCGCCAGGTGCGGCCGGGCCGGTCGCGGTTGCCGAGCCATTCCTTGGCCTTGGTATCGACGCTGCTCACCGGCTGAGCGTCGTTGAGGAAGGCGGAGGCGGTGGTGTTCAGGTGGGTGAACTGGGCATCGCGGTCCGGATGGCTGATGCCCTCCGTCGTCTTCGCGGTGCCCTGCAGGCTGTATCCCAAGGTGTGCAGCAGGTGCCCGACAGTGGACGCGCTGACGGGATGGCCTCGTGCCGTGAGGGCCGAGGCCAGGACCCGCAGCGACAGCGTGGTCCACCGCAGTGGAGAAACGGGGTCGCCCCGGGTGTGTGGCTCGATCAACGACTCAAGTGCGGGCACCAGGCCGGGATCGGTGTCCGTCAGACGCTTGCGCCGGCACCTGGGGCCCGGATCCGGAGGGTTGGGACGGAGCCATCAGCCAACTCGGCGATACCACGCGCGACGGTGGCAGTACTGGTGCCGGAAACCGCGGCGACAACGGCGATCCCGCCGTGACCGAGGGCGGTGGCCTCGCTGGCCAGGTACAACCGACGCCGGCGCTCATCGAAGTGCGGCAATATCTGATCGAACTTGGCCCGCAGCACGCGGACATCGACGCGGTCAGTCAGAAGCGGAGCCATCGTTCAGGCTCCCACCAACTCCCCTTCTACCGTGCACTTATTGAAGGACAGGCCCGCGGTGGGAGGCGGAATCGGCATTCCGGCAGATCAAGACCTTCCAGCGCGGGCTGGCCGAGGTCCTGCGCTCGGGCGACCCGGATCTGGTGCGTCAGGAGGTCTGGGCACATCTGGTCGTACAACCACTGCCTCACGCAGCTCATCATCGCTCTGGCCGACGACAACGGCATCGCCCCGGACCGGATCTCCTTCGTCAAGGTCCTCAAGCACGCACGACGCAGCGTGGTCCGCCAGTGCACGGACACGTCCACGAAGATCAAGGAGTTCTTGGTGGTGCTGGCGGCAAAGGTTCGCCGGAAACTCGACAACGGCGCCAAGCGCTTGCGGGAGGCGGACCGACATCTGAAGCGCCCGACTCGAATTGAAAGGGTGGAAGCTGTGGGCGCCCCCGCGACCCTTCCTCTTCCGGTTGGCCGCTTGGTTCGACTTCTTGGTAGAGACCGCCTTGATGTTGCGTTTGCGCGCAGATGGGCGCGGGAGAACGGGACGGGTGCGCGGCTGGCCCACCGGGCCGCGCACCCTGACCTTCCGCAGGAGGGGTACGAACTGCGGGCTGTCGGCGGCCTGTCCCGCGGTGACCGTGGAGGCCAGGGGCGGTAGCGCCGGTCGCACGCCAGGTGGACCTTGGAGGTCAACCCGCCGCGCGAACGGCCGAGTCCCGCGGCCGTCAGGCGCGCCCGTCGTCGGCGTCGGATCCGACGCCGGTCGGGGTGGGATCTCCGCCCCGCCAGACCACACCCTCCAACTGATCCCGCAACCGTTCCGGATACGGCCCGAACCCGCCTATCGGCAGGAACGGCTCGTCTCGGCGGTCGCCCTGTGGACATCGAGCGCGGCGGTGTGGGTGATACTGGACGTTACATAAAGCCCTCTGGTTGTTCGGAACGTGATCTTCGAAGACACGTTCCTACCAGGGGCTTCACTCATGTCCGGCATCAAGTCACCATCCCGCCCGCCCAGCATCATCACGCACCGCAACTGTCACGTTGCCGAGAAGACCTCACTGAGCTGAGCCGCGCGTTCACGGCGGAATCGCCTCCGGCGTGCTTTCGGTGGCTGAAAATTGCAGCATGCAAGACTATCCATGCTTGACATGATCCAGGGGTGCAGCCCTAGCCTCACTCAAGTGCTGCCTTCGGGGGCCAATCCAATCCCAGGTGATCTGCCGTTCTTTCAGAATGTTTCGCCGATCCTGCCCGGTTTGCCATTACAGGTTACGCGTGTCACACAATCACAGGATCAGTCGGTTCCGCTAGCGTTTTGGGCGCTTCGATGACCGGATGAATTCTGGTGTAGAAAGCAGAAGGAAACGGCTGCGCGGGTGCTGCAAGGCGCTCGTCTTAAGCATGCCATGAGAAGCCGGGAGCTTTGCCGTAGCCGGATAATTCAGACGACCGCTATTTGATGTCCAGGGCAGAATGGGGTTCAGTGGAATGGCAACCGGTCCCAGTTCGGATCGCCGACCGACATGAACAAGCGGCTTGAGCAACGCTTGACTCGATGACTACCATCGCGGATGAAGTATTTAGCATTGACTGTACGATCGGTGGCTCATGGCTAACGGGGGGATTCTAATAGATGCTGGACATCTGCCTCGAACAAGAAAACCCTTTATCCTGGCCCCTTCAAATCTACCGGCAGATCCGAATCGCCATTATCGGGGGCCATTTGCGGGACGGTGACTCTTTGCCGTCGGCCAAGGAGCTGGCGCGGCACCTGGCCGTCTCTGAGGACTCGGTCGGCGCGGCCTACGAGTGGATGAGCACTGAAGGACTCCTGGAATGCCGGATTAACGCGCCGGCGCGAATCCGCACTGGTGTGCGAGAAGTGCACCGAACCAGACAGCCGGTGGTGCCGCTCGGATTCTGGGCGGACCTTCCGAAGCCGCCATTACGTCTCAACGCGGCCCCTGAATATGACTTTCGAGCCGGGGTGCCGGACACGCGCATTTTCCCGATGGACACCTGGTTACGTCTGCTCGCCGAGCAGATGACTACGATGCCGCCGCAGCTTCTGATCTACGAGGACCCGCGCGGGCGCGCTGACCTGCGGAGGGAGATCGCGGTGCGGTTGCACCGATCCCGAGAGCTCCAGGTGAGGGCGACCGACGTCCTCGTTACCAACGGATCGCAACAGGCGGTGCACCTCGCGGCCCGAGTGCTGCTGCGGCCCGGCGACCGGGTCGCCGTGGAGAACCCCGGTTATCCGCCGCCGCGGCAGATGTTCACGAGCCTGGGCGCCGAACCCGTGGGGGTGCGGGTCGACTCGGAGGGTCTCGTCGTCGACGAGATTCCTGATGACTGCCGGCTCGTCTATGTCACTCCGGCGCACCAGTTCCCGCTGGGCATGCCTATGTCGCTGCGCCGCAAGCTGGACCTGCTGGCGTGGGCGCGACGGCGGAGCGCGGTGATCGTGGAGGACGATTACGACACCGAGCTGAAGTTCACCGAACGACCGCTGGAGCCGCTGCACAGCCTGTGTCCTGACGGCCAGGTGATCTACGTCGGGTCGTTCTCCAAGGTCCTGCTGCCGATGTTACGGCTTGGGTTTCTGGTCGCTCCCCCCGAGCTGATGCCCGCACTGGCGAAGGCCAAATACCTGACGGACGTCGGCACTCCGAGCGTCGAGCAGGCCGCGCTGGCGCGTTTCCTGGCCGAGGGCGGATTCGCCGATCATCTGCGCGGGCTGCACGAAGAATACGGAGCCAGGCGTGGGCTGCTGATCGACATCCTCGCACGCGACTTCGGTGACGTTCTGACCCTCGTTCCCTCGGAAGCGGGGCTGCATGTGACCGCCCGCGCCGAGTACGACATGTGGCCACTCGTGCAGGCTGCGCGCAGAGCGGGGATTTGGCTTTATTCACTTGGCGACTTCACTGACCCGCCGAACTTCGCACACGGGTTGTTGTTCGGCTACGGAGCGATGCGGGCCGAGGCTATCGAGTCGGGGCTTCGGAAACTGCGCGAGATCTTCCACCAGAAGGGCAGGAAATGATACAGCAGCAAACCAGCTTCTCCCTCAGTGCCGACGAGTTGGCGCAGTTCCATCGAAACGGCTACATCGGGCCGTTCGATCTCTACGCTCCGGACGAGATGGAGAGCAACCTTCGCGCCTTGCGCCCTAAACTGCTCAATACCAAAACCTCCATCTACGCTGATGACCAGGCGATCTCCGGCGGCACCAACCTCGCCAACTACGACCGCCACCTCGATGTCGATTTTCTTGGCGAGCACATCACGCAGCCCGGGATCGTGGATCGTGTCGCGAGCATCCTGGGCCCCGACGTGCTGTGCTGGCGCAGCGAGTTCTTCCCCAAATATCCGGGCGATGAGGGCACCGACTGGCATCAGGCCGACAACTTCTCCAACGTTGCGGGATCCAAGCATCCGCAGATCGTCTGGCCCGAGGACGCCGAGTTCGGCGGCACTATCACGGTCTGGACCGCCTTCACCGAGGCGAGCGTCGACATGGGCTGCCTGCAGTTCATACCGGGCTCACACAAAACGATGAACTACGACGAGTCCAGGTCCATGACGTACGACGCCGACGCCATCAACCGGGTTGAGAAGAACGGGATCCGGCGAGGGTTCTTCGGCTACGACTATCGGCAGTTGCAGAAGGACTCCGATTGGAGCCCGGATGAGGCGAACGCGGTCTCCCAGGTGATGCGCCAAGGGCAGTTCATCATCTTCTGGTCCACTCTCATGCACGCTTCCCACCCGCACAACGGGAAGACCAACGACATGCGGCTCGGTTACGCCGGCCGCTACCTGCCCACCTCCGTTCGTGTCTACCCCTACTCCGACCGACTCGAGGAGTTCGGCGGCTCGGCGAGCCTGGAGAAGTTCGGCAACGTGCTGGTGTCCGGGCAGGACTCGTACGAGCACAACAGGTTCGTGAGCGCCACTCGCTCGGGCAAGCCGTTCGAGGCCCGGCAGACGGGGGCACGCGCGTGAGCGAGCACGAGCGGTGGCTGCGCGAATGGGTGCTCAAAACGTGCCAGGACCTTGGGCTCTCCCTCCAGCACGACGAGGACGACTTCTTCGCGGCGGGCGGCACATCGCTGACGGCCGCGAGGCTGATCGGCCGGGCCGAGGAGGCGTTCGGTGAAGACGCCCTGCCGGCCGAGGATCTTTTCGTGGGCAGTACCGTCGGCGAACTCGTCGTCACCCTGACCAAGAACGTGCCTGTGAAGACCCGTGACCGAGAGAACTGACCATGGAGCCTGCTGACGGTAACCAGTGGTTGTTGCCGCTCAAGGAGGCGACGCGTGAGCCGGCCCTCACGTTGATCTGCCTCCCGTACGCGGGCGGGAATCCCACTCTGTTCCGCTCTTGGGCGGACGAGCTCGACGAAAATGTCGAGGCGGTGGCCGTCCGGCTGCCCGGCCGAGGCTCGCGGATCAACGAACCGTCGTGCACCGATTGGGCGACACTCCTCGAACGCGCTTCCGGCGCGCTGGGCCCACTCCTCCAGGCGCCGCACGCGTTCTTCGGACACAGTTTCGGCGGCAGGTTGGCTTACGAGCTGGCGCACCTCGCCGCGGCCAAGCACCCTGGCCGCACACGGCGGTTGTTTGTATCCGGTTGCCGAAGCCCGAACCAGGCTCGCACGCCCCGCCTCCACCACCTGCCCGACGCGGAGTTCCGGACGGCCCTGAAGGATATGGGCGGTATGCCTGGGGACCTGATGGCCAGTGAACCGCTGATGAGAATGCTCGTGCCTGCGGTGCGCAACGACATCCGGCTCGCCGAGCTCTGGGACGACCGGGCAGCGACGCCGCTGGATGTTCCGCTGACGGTGCTCTACGGCCGGGACGACCCAGTTGACCCGGCCGCCACGATGCGGAGCTGGCCCGTGTTCGCCAGCCGCGGGTGCGAGCTGGTCGAACTCCCGGGCGCCCACTTCTTCCTCGAGACCCACCGCGGGCTCGTCTTGGACGTCATCAATGAGAGATTGGGGACCTCAAGTGCGGAGGCTCGTAGTCGGCCCTAGGCCGCGTATCCAGTTGAGATCAACAGGTGCCCCGGCTGAGGGCGTTGACCCAGATCATCGCGGCGCGAAGGTGGAGGCCGGCGAGGTAGCTCTCGGGGGTCTTGTCGTAGCGGGTGGCGATGCCTCGCCAGGCCTTGAACCTGTTTATCAGGCGCTCGACGGTGTTCCGTTCCTTGTAGAGGTCTGCGTCGTGGCCGACGGGCCTGCCGCCCCCGGTGCCCTTCCTCTTGCGGTTGGCGGCCTGGTCCCTCTTTTCCGGGATGACTGCCTTGATGCGGCGTCTCCGCAGGTGGGCGCGGTTGCCACGGGACGAGTAGGCCTTGTCTCCGGCGACCGCGTCGGGCCGGGTGCGGGGACGCCCGACGGGCCCGCGGACCCGTACCTTCCCGAGGACGGGGACGAACTGCGGGCTGTCGGCGGCCTGTCCCGCAGTCAGGATCAGCGCCAAGGGCCGGCAGTTGCGGTCCGAGGCGAGATGGATCTTGGAGGTCTGTCCACCCCGCGAGCGTCCGAGCAGGCCGGCCCTCAGCCGGATCCGATGCCGGCGCCGGACACGTCGTCGTTCCTCCCGGTCCGGGTCGATTCCGGCTCCGTTCCCGCTTTGTTCCTCCGGATCGCCCCCTTTTGCCGGGCCTTCTCCTCCTCGGCGGCGGCCTTCTCCAGAGCGGTGAGCGTGTCCGGGTCGAGATGCATCCCGGCGGCGTCGTGGTGCGCCCGGACGGTGGTCGAGTCCACGCTCACCAGCGACATGTCCACCACGCCCCGCTTCGCGGCCTCCGCGATCAGGCCCTCCAACAGGGCCTCGAAGACACCGGCGTCCCGCCACTGCCGAAAGCGGTTGTGCACGGTCGGCCACGCACCGAACCGCTCCGGCATCTCACGCCACTGCGCACCCGTCCGAAACTTCCAGATCACGCCCTCGAACTGCTGCCGCAGCCGCTCGGGATACGGACCGAACCCACCGATCGGCAGATACGGCCCGATGAACTCCCACTCCACGTCCGTCAGTTGCTCTCGCGTCACAACAAGACCAATTACCAGACCAGGACCGGGTTGACGACGAATCCCACAGATCGATCACAACCCGATACACGCCCTAAAGCGCTGGTCATCCATGACCGGATCAACCTGACCGCAGAGAGCTATCCCGACGACCTCGGGGTCGCGACGCTGTTCGAGCGCCAGGCCGCGCGTGTCCCGGAAGCGCCCGCCGTAGTGCACAGGGAACGGACCCTGACCTACCAGGAACTCGACTCTCTCGCCAACGGCCTGGCCGCACGGCTGCACGAGATCGGGGCCGGCCGTGACGACGTCATCGGCGTATGCTGCGACCGCTCGCCGGAACTGATCGTCTCGCTGCTCGCGGTGCTCAAGTGCGGTGGCGCCTATCTTCCCTTCGACGCGAGCTGGCCGGACAACCGCCTGCACGCCGTTCTCGCCCAGGCTGGTTGCACCGTCGTCGTGACCGACCAGCCTTCGGCGCTGGACGCTCGTCTGCCCGACTGGCTAGTTGTGCCGGCCGACGGGACGGCGGGCGGCACCGCCCCTGAAACGCGAGCCGATCCCGACGACATCGCCTACATCAACTTCACCTCGGGTTCGACCGGGACGCCCAAGGGAGTCCCGATCCGCCACCGCAGCATTGCCCGGCTCGTCTACGGGGCCAGGTACACGCGGCTCGACGAGCGAACCCGGCTGCTCCAGTTGGCGCCGATCTCCTTCGACGCCGCCACGTTCGAGATCTGGGGCGCACTGCTGCACGGCGGTACGTGCGTCCTGTACCCGTCGAGCTTCTTGCGGTTCTCCGAACTGAGGAAGGTGCTCGAGACGCAGCGCGTCACCACAGCCTTCCTGACGACGGCGCTCTTCAACACGATCGTGGATGAGGCACCCGCGACGCTTGCGAGCGTCGAGACGATCCTCACAGGTGGCGAGGCGCATTCGTTGCGACATATGGCCTCCGCGCTGCGGTACTACGGCGATGACCGGATCGTGAACGTCTACGGGCCGACCGAGAGCACGACCTTCGCCACGTGCTATCCGGTGCGCACGCTGGGCCCTTCCGGCTCCCCGCTGCCCATCGGTGTGCCGATCCAGAACACGCGGCTCTACCTCGTCGACGGCGGTCGTTTGTGCGCGGCGGGGGAGGTCGGTGAGATCTGCCTCGCCGGACCAGGCCTCTCCCCGGGTTACCTCGCCAACCCCGAAGCGACGCGCAAGCGGTTCGTCGAGTACGACATCGGCGGGCGGCGGGAGCGCTTATACCACACCGGCGACCGAGGACGCTTTCGGGACGATGGGGCCGTCGTCTTCCTGGGGCGGCTGGACGACCAGGTGAAGATTAACGGTCACCGGATCGAACCAGGCGAAGTTCTCCACCACCTCGACCGGCATCCGCACATCAAACAGAGCTACGTGACGGTCGCCGAGACGGCGGCCGGGGAGAAGACACTGATCGCCTTCGTCGTCCCCAAGGACGTGGGGTGCACACCGGCGGCGATTCGCGAATATTTGGGCGCGGAACTTCCGGCCTTCATGGTCCCCTCGGCGATCCGCCTCTGCACCGCGCTGCCCTTCTCCCCGACCGGGAAGGTCGACCGGAGTGCCCTGCTCGCCCTCCACGAAGCCGCGCATGCTGTGACGGAACTCGTACAGGTGGGTGATTCCGTTGGCTCCTGACGCCGATGATGCCGATGGCGACGCCGTGAGGAGTCGGCCTGGGGCACGAAGGTCGGATCTCGCCATCCTTGTGGCGACCTTGGGTCTCAGCATGGCCGGCGCCTATATGGTGATTCCCTTTCTGGCGATATATCTGACCACCGAACGTCATCTTTCGATAGCCTCCGCCGGAGCCGTCCTGACAACGATAATTGTTTTGGAGCGAGGCGGTACATTCGCCACCGGAATCCTGAGCGATCGGCATTCTCCAAAAGCACTAATGGTGGCCGGAATGGTGACAGGCGGTGCCGGATTCCTTCTTCTCGCCTCCGCTCGCCAGATGGTTCTCATAGTGGCCAGTGCGATACTCCTCGGAGCGGGAAACGCATTTTTCGTTCCAGCATGCAAAGCGGTTCTGGCTATCGCCGCCGAGGTGTACGGACCGCGCGTCTTCGCATTGCGTTCCACTGCGGCGAACGTCGGCTCCGCGCTTGGGCCACTGATCGGAGGAGTGTTCTACGATCATTTCACCACGCTGCTGGTCGCAGCCTCGATACTGCATCTGGCATGCATATTCCCACTCGGCCGCCTCCGAGCGCCGAGTTCCTCCGGTGGTGAACCGGTCATGGGTGTCTTTAAGAGAGCCCGGAGCATTCTCACCGATCCCGCGGCGGTGTGGCTGATGGTGGCCAGCATCGGGTTTTGGACCTGCTTCAGCCAGTTCACCCTTTCTTTCCCGCTGCACGCGAAGAATGTTCTCGATTCGGTGGGCGCCGTCGGCGTCTTCGTGGCTTTGAACGCGATCATCATTATTTCCGCTCAGATATTTCTGGTTCGGATCTTTCTCAAGAGATCAGATCAGGCCCTCAGTGTCATCATCCATGGAATGATTCTGATGACGGTCGCCTTCGGTGCCCTGATGGCGGGAAATGGCGTCGTCCAACTCGTCACATTCATCATTTTCTTCTCTCTGTCCGAGCTGCTTCTCGGCCCGTCGCTCGACGCCGCAGCACACGCCATATCGCCGCGTGGGCAGGAAGCCGCGTACCTCGGGTTCGTCTCGGTCGGCTGGGCCATCGGCGCCGTTCTCGGCAACTATCTCGCAGTGCTGACTTTCGACCGGAATCCAGACTCCGACTCACATTTCGTGACGTGGGGTTCCTGCGCCTTGATCGCCATCGGCACGGCGGCTGCGTTTCATCTGTTTCAAACCACGTTCCGGAAGAGGTCCTCAGTCCTTGCGGCAGAACCACGTGGAGCAGGCGGCGACAAGTCCGCCGCGTAGACCGGCGACAATTGAAAGGGGGAGCTCCTCGTGTTCGATTCGATGGCCACGGCAGCTGAGACGAAACTGGCGATCATGTTCGCCGGTATCGCGGTGGTGCTGTTGACCGGTGTCGTCTTCGGCCGGATCGCCAGATCTCTCCGCCAGCCCATCGTGATCGGCGAGATCACGGCGGGCATTGTCCTCGGTCCGAGTCTGTTGGGTTTGTTCCCCGGCGATCTGAGCCAGCGCCTGTTCCCTGCTGACGTCAGGCCGCTCCTCTCGGCAGTGTCGCAGGTCGGTCTGATTCTTTTCATGTTCATGGTCGGCTGGGAGTTTGAGAAGCGCCTGATCAGGCCGCACGTGGGCTTGGCGGCCGCAGTCTCGCTGACCTCGGTGGCCCTCTCGTTCGGGCTGGGCGCGCTGTCGGCCGTCGTGCTCTATCAGAACCATGACGTAGTCGACGGAAGACACATCTCTTTCACCGCGTTCGCGACCTTCATGGGAGCGGCGATGTCTGTGACCGCCTTCCCCGTGCTCGCACGGATCTTGTCGGACAACAAGCTCACCGACACCCGGGTCGGCACGCTCGCGCTGGCCAGCGCCGCCATCGACGACGTCCTGGCCTGGTGCATGCTCGCCTACGTCTCGGCGCTGGTCACCTCGGGTGGAGACACCGGCGACCTGATCGTCATCATGGTGCGCAGCGTCGTCTACGTGGCGCTGATGTTCGTGGTGGTCAGGCCGCTCTTGGCCGCGGTTACCTGGCGGTTCGCCGGCAGGGAGCACTGGCGGACACTGCTGCTCATTCTGAGCGCGGGGGCACTGCTGTCAGCGTGGGCGACGACCTGGATCGGCATACACGCGATCTTCGGGGCGTTTCTGTTCGGGTTCGTCACCCCGCGCGAGCCCTCCCATCTGCTGGTCGAGCACGTCCGCAAGCCACTGGAGCAGATCAGCCTGGTGCTGCTGCCGGTGTTCTTCATCGTCACCGGTCTCGGCGTCGACATCGGCGGCCTGGCCGGGACCCAGTATCTCGAGCTTGGCCTCATCCTGCTGGTCGCCTGTGCGGGCAAACTGCTGGGCGCGGTCGTCCCCGCCCGCGTCTCGGGGATGGCGTGGCGTGAGGCGGTAACCCTCGGTCTGTTGATGAACACCCGCGGCCTCACCGAACTGATCATCCTCAACGCCGCCGTCAGTCTGGGCGTCCTCGACGGGCAGATATTCACGATGATGGTGATCATGGCGCTGTTCACCACCGCGCTGGCCGGCCCGCTCTTGCCCCGCGGCCAGGCCGTCGAGGCGTTGCGGCCCGAACCCCGGCCCGTCGCATCCGGGAGTCAGACGACTCGCCCGGCCGACCGCACCCTCGGATGAGGAGAACCACGGTGAACGAGGAAAGACTCGGCTGCATTCGCGTCGCCGTCATCGGCGGTGGTACCAGTCCGGAACACGACATCAGCTGTGCCAGCGCAGACAGCGTCGCATCCGCCTTGGACACACAGAAGTACACGGCGGTTCCGTTCACCATCACCCGAGACGGCGGGTGGCTGGACGCCAGAGGTGATCGGTACCCTTCGTTCGCCGCCGCCGTCAAGGACTTGGAGACCTGTGATGTGGTCTTCCCTGCGGTGCATGGAGCTCCGGGTGAGGACGGTACTCTCGCGGCGCTCTGCGAGGTGGTGCGAATTCCCTTCGTGGGCTGTTCCCTGGCCGTGGGTGCGATGGCGATGAACAAGCAGATAACCAAGCTGGTTGCCGACTCGCTGGGAGTCCGCACTGCGCCGGGCGTCGTCTTGCGTTCGAGGACGGACCCGGTAGAGGTGGAACCGCCTGTTGTGGTGAAGCCGGCCACGGCGGGCTCCAGTTTGGGGGTCTCCTTCGTGCTGGAGCGGGACGAGTTGGAATCCGCCATCCACGCGGCGTTCCAGATGTCGTCGGAAGTGCTGGTGGAGTCGGTCATTACCGGACGGGAAATCAACATCGCGATCCTCGAGACCGCCGACGGTAGGCTCCACCTGGGTGCGCCTCTCGAGGTCGTGTTGGGCAGCAAGCTGTTCTTCGACCACGCGACCAAGTACAGCGGCACCGCGCGATCCCTCTGCCCCGCGCCGTTGACCGGTGAGGAACGAGACCAGCTTTTCGGAGCCGCCAAGCGAATTTTCCGGGGCATGGGCTGCACGGGGCTGGCCCGGATCGATTTCTTCCTCACTGACTCCGGGCCCGTTCTCATCGAGTGCAACACGATGCCGGGGTTCACCGAACGTTCCCACTACGCGTCCATGTTCGGAGCGCGGGGGATCACCTTCAGCCGACTGCTCGACACGCTCGTCATGACGGCGTTGCGGCGCTGCACGGCGGTGCCCGAGGCCCTCTCAGCAGGAGGGGAATACGGCGAAGCTCCGCTGCGGGCCAACGCCCTTCAGTCCTGAAACGATTCTCGGAAATTGAGGCGTGTTTATGCGAACGAAAACGAAAGAGTATGTGCTGCTGCTCGGAGCCGAGCGGTTTCTTCGAGAACGGGCCTTCTCCGGAGCGAAGGAAGCCACTGATCTTCCGGTCTGGGCGGCTGCGAAGGATGCGGTGCGCGACCGGAACCGAACGTTCGATGATATGTTGTCGGCCGATCCCCGGGACCCGCATTCCCTGCTAACGGCCATCCGCGCGCGTTCCACCCACGGCTGGCACCCTCGGGTCATCGTTCCGTTCGACGACTGGACGGTGGCTTCGGCCAACCCCGTGAACTGCGCCCTGGGCCTGACGGGGCTGGACGCTACGACAGTGACCAACACGCGGGACAAGTACGCGATGAAGCGAGCTCTTCTGGCGGCTGGTGTCCAGACTCCTCGTTCCGAACTGGTGCAGTCCGATGAGGAGCTTCTCACCGCCGTCGATACGATCGGGCTGCCAGTGGTCATCAAGCCCTACGATTTTGGTGGCAGCGTCGGGGTCGTCCTGGCTGCCACCCGCGAGGAGGCGCTCACTGGTCTCGCGGAATCGAAGGCGATGGTCGCGCGCCACGGGGCGACTTACGGGATTCTCGGTGACAAGTACCTTGTCGAGCAGTATGTCGACTCCGACAACGAGGTGTCCGTCGAGGTCCTCTGCGGGGCGGGCCGTGCGCAGGCCCTCGCCGTCACCGAGAAATACCTGTCTCCTCCTCCCTGGTTCGCCGAGGTCGCGCAACTGGTGCCGAGCCACCGCGCCGGGGACCGTACTCTGACCGACCTCGCCGAGCAGACCTGTGTCGCGCTGGGCATCGACCGGGGAATCGCCCATGTGGAGATCAAATTTGCGGCGGACGGAACGGCCTGGGTGATCGAGGCGGCTGCCCGGCCGGCCGGAGGTCTGGTCATGGATCAGGTCGAGCGTGCCTACTCGGTCAGCCCCTATCGGCTACACGTCGGCTCCTATCTAGGATCTGACCTGCTTGACGTGGCTCTCGGCGCGGTTCCAGGCAAGTCCTCGGCGGTCGCGTGCCTTAACGCGCCGCCCGGACAGATTCAGGACATCCAGGCCGGGAAGCCGCTTCCGCCAGAGGTGCGGAGCCTCAGCATCAACGCGAAGCGCGGCGACTTCTCCCAGGTGACCAGGGACAACCTCACCCTCGGAGAGGGCTTCATCGAACTCGAATGGGACGAGCTCTTCACGGAGAAGACCAAACTACCGATCGAGGTGGCGAGACAGGTGGCTGACCAGATCTTCGTGGTCGGTGATGCCGTCGGCGGGTGAGACGGAGGACGATTCCTTGGAGCGGACACCCCGACAATGGATCTTGATGGTCCAGGGAGGGATGATCCCAGGTGCGACGCAAGTCTCCGTATCTGGAGGAGTTCTGGAGGGATGTCGTGGCGCTCTACCGCGCCACGGCATGGGGTCCGACCAACTGGTGCGCAACGCGCGCGTAGTCATCACCGCCGTGCTGGCCGCGAGGCGGTGAGCGACTGGCGGGTCCGGTTCGGGGTCGAGGACCGGACGCGTTCCGGCGGGTCGCCGTCATCCGGAATCTGCACCCGGGTCCGGGACTAGCCCTGGCCGGTGCGCAGGTACGCCCGGAACCTCCGCCGCCCGCCGGCGGCGCATACACGCTGACCGTGGAGGTCCGGCCCAGGCCGGGCGGCGGCTGGGACGCCTCGCTCCAGACGCGGCGCATCGTCGTCCCGGCCCCATGGCGGCAGCGTTCCTGGCCGCCTTCCAGGCAGCCCTGCCGGGCCGCGACGACGCCCCCTGAGTCGGGTGCTCGCAGGCGGGCCGACCGGGTAGGACACCGAGCCGCCGCACGCACGCCCACCGAGTCCATCCATACCTTCGGCAGCACAGGACGGTCATCGTGCAACCCGTGGCGCAGCTCTATCTCGACCTGATCAAGAACGTCCTGGCCAACACCATCTACGAGGACCCGCCCATCCCGGCGAGCTGGGCACCGAGCGAGCACTACGACGCGCTCAATCGCAGCCTGGGCGTGGACTGGCCCAGCGTCGCGCACACGATGATCGGGATGCGTCGTTTCGAGAACGTCGAGAGCTGCGTCAAGCAGGTGCTGGCCGACGGGGTCCCGGGGGACTTGATCGAGACCGGGGTGTGGCGCGGCGGGACCTGCATCTTCATGCGGGCGATCCTGAAGGCGCACGACGTGACCGACCGAAAGGTGTGGGTCGCGGATTCCTTCCAGGGGATGCCGCGGCCCGACGCCACCGGTCACCAGGGCGACCGTGAACTCGCCTCGCACCGCTACAACACGTTCATGGCGACCGATATCGCCACCGTCCGGCGCAACTTCGAGCGCTACGAACTCCTGGACGACCGGGTCGAGCTCCTGCCGGGATGGTTCCGGGACACCCTGCCGACCGCCCCGATCGAGCGGCTCGCCGTGCTGCGCCTGGACAGCGATCTGTACGAGTCGACGATGGACACCCTGGTCCACCTGTATCCGAAGCTCTCCCCCGGAGGCTTCGTGATCATCGACGACTACCACATTCCGGTGTGCCGCGAGGCGGTGAGCGACTGGCGGGTCCGGTTCGGGGTCGAGGACCCGATCGAGGACATCGACGGACTCGGCGCCTTCTGGCGACGCACCGGTTGAACCGTGACGTTCGTGTTCCGCGCGGCGGCGGCGATCCGCCCGGCCGGGCCATCCGCAGACGGCAGGCCTAGGAGAGGACCACGAAGTGGCAGGCAAGCAAGAGGCTGTGTTCGCCTTGGTCGCGGAACAACTCGGCCAGACGACCGACGAACTCGACGTCGACAGGTCGTTCGTGGCATCGGGCGCGGACTCCCTGTGCCTGATGGCGATGTCGAGGATCCTGCGCACGCGTTTCGGCGTGGGGGTATCGGTCCGGGAGTTGTTCACGGTCACGGACACCCCGCGCGAACTCGCGCGGGTGGTGGTGGGATCGCTCGATTCCGGCACGGTACCGGCGGCCCGCGCCGACGCAGCCGAGCCGCGGCCCGCAGCCGATCCGGAGCCGCCGTCGGACCCGGACTCCCTCGACCCCGCAGCCGCCGATCCGGTTCTCGCGGTGCTCGACGCCCAACTGCGCGTCACCGAGAAGATGATCACGAAGGTCACCGAGCTGGCCGCCGAACAGCTTCGGATGCTCGACCGAATGCCTCCGGCGCACCGGAGTTCCGCCCGCACCCCGGCCCCCGTCGCTCACCGGCGCACGAACGACGAGGTCGATCCGTGGACCGAAGACGCACCCGTGGAGCTCTCTCCGGTCGGCATGGAGACACCCGATCCGTCGTCTCCTGAGGAGCACCCGGTCCAGACGCCACCGGTAAGCGGGCAAACGGACTTCAGTCTCTACTTCTTCGGTGACTATCCGGAGCAGGACTCGACCCTGGGCTACCGACATCTGCTCGACGCGGCCACGTTCGCCGACCGCAACGGATTCCACGCGCTGTGGATCCCCGAGCGGCACTTCCACTCGTTCGGCGGGCTCTTCCCCAGCCCTTCGGTGCTGGCGGCCGCAATTGCCGCCCGTACCTCGCGGATCCGCCTGCACGCGGGGTCGGTGGTACTCCCCCTGCACGACCCCATCCGAGTGGCCGAGGAATGGTCCGTCGTGGACAACCTGTCCGGCGGTCGGGTGGGCCTCGGATTCGCCGCCGGCTGGCAGGCCGACGATTTCGTGCTGGCCCCGGAGAACTTCGGACGCCACCGCGAGATCATGTACGAGCACCTGCAGACCTTTCGGCGGCTGTGGGCCGGCGAGGCCGTCCAGGCGACCTCGGGCAGCGGGGCACTGGTGGACGTGCGGCTGCATCCGCGGCCGGTTCAGTCCGAACCTCCCCTCTTCGCGGCCGTGTTATCGAACCCGGAGAGCTACGAGAAGGCCGCCCGATCCGGTCTGGGCATCGTCACCAACCTGATGGCGCAGAGCGTCGACGACCTTCGGGAAAACATCGCGCTGTACCGCCGCACCCGGGCGCAACACGGCTTGGACCCGGCGACCGGCCGGGTCGTCGTTCTCGTGCACACCTGTCTCGGCGCAGACTCGGAACGCGTCCGGGAACAGGCCCGAGTCCCGTTCTGCGGCTACCTGCGCTCCTCCCTCTCGCTCTTCGACAACGTCGCGAACAGCCTCGGCATGGACGTCGATCTGGCCGCGACCCCGGCCGAGGATCTGGACTTCGTGATCGAACAGGCGTACCGCCGCTACTGTGCGACCCGAGCGTTGATCGGGAGCGTCGACACTTGTCGTCCGGTCCTCGACGCCATCCGGGCGGCCGGCGCGGACGAGATAGCCTGCTTCGTCGACTTCGGTGTCCCGCCCGACCTGATGCTCGCGGGTCTGGTCCCGCTCGCCGCCTTGCGCGGCGAGTACGCCTCCCGTCGCGCCGTCGCGCCCGCGGCCCCCGTGTCGAGCGCACCGGCCACACCGCTACAGCGCAGGATGTGGCTGTTGGAGGAGATGCACCCCGGCCGGCGCACGTACCACGAGCCCAAGGCCATCCTGCTCGAGGGGTATCTGGACGTCGACGCCCTCCGGGCGGCTCTGGGCCGCGTCGTGGACCGACACCGGCAACTGCGCACGGTATTCCGGGAGATCGACGGCGAGCTCCGGCAGGTGGTGCTGCCCACCGGGTCGGTCGATTGCCCGCTGGTCGACCTGAGCGGATGCGGTGACGAGGAAGCCGTACTCGAACTCCGGGACAGCACCGCCGAGGCCGGCATCGACCTCGGCACGGGGCCGCTGCTGCGCTGCCGGATCGGCAGGCTCGGCGAGGACCGACACCTGCTGTACGTGGTGGCGCACCACATCGTCTTCGACTCGCTGTCCACGCTGATCTTCTGCCGCGACCTCGCGGCGTTCTACCGCGCCGGAGCACGCGAACCGGTCGACCTGGTCGACCTGGGCACCTGGTGGGACGAGGTCCCGGCGGAGTCTGCGGACGCCGCGGCGGGCCTCGACTTCTGGAAGCGGGAGCTTGCGGGAACCTCCCCGCTGCAACTGCCCCTGGACCACCCGCGATCCGCCACCCCGACGTCCGACGGGGCGACTCAGGTACACCACCTGGACGCCGAACTGGCCGGTCGATTACGCGACTTCGCCAGAGAACGCGGCTGCACACTCTTCATGGCCCTGCTGGGCGCGGTGGGCTCGGTCCTGGGCCGCTTCGGCGCTCAGCAGGACATCGTCCTGGGTGCGGCCGTCACCCATCGGCCGGCCGGGGCCGAGGACCTGATCGGCATGTTCGTCGAGACCGTGGCCGTGCGGTTCGACCTGTCCGGGGACCCGGGCTTCGACGAACTGACCCGGCGCGTGCGGGCGAGTGTCATCCGCGCCATGGAACACCGGGACGTCCCCTTCGACCGGGTGGTCGACGCGGTGAATCCGCAGCGCCGACCGGGCGTGAACCCGCTGTTCCAGGTGATGGTGGAATTCGAGCAGGAGGCCGCCCCCGCCTTCGCCGGCACCGGGCTGACCGCCGAACTCCTCGACGTGCCCAGGACCCAGGCCCCGTTCGATCTGACCTTCTACCTCGCCGATCGGGCAGACGGGATCCGCTGCACCGTCGAGTACGACGCGAGCCTCTTCGAACGGGACACCGTGCTCCGCGTGCTGGAGTACGTCGAGGAGCTGCTGCGCAAGGCCACCCGGACTCCCGACGCCGGCCTGTCCGAACTGCCCGCCCTCACCCCCCGCGACGCGTCGGCACTAGAACGGTGGCAGGGCGAGCAGACGCCCGCATCCCCCGCCTGCCTGCACCAGCTCGTCGAGGCGCAGGCCCGGACGACCCCCGACGTGATCGCGCTCACCGGTCTCGGGGACCCGGTGACGTATCGCCGACTCGACGCGTCGGCGAACAGGCTCGCCCACTCCCTGTCGGGTCTGGGCGTCGCGCGGGGCAGCCGGGTCGGGGTGTGCCTGTCCCGCGGCGTGCCGCTGATCACGGCGCTGTTGGCGGTGCTCAAGTGCGGCGCCGCGTACGTCCCGCTGGATCCGACGCTGCCGGCCGAGCGGCGGGCGTTCATGCTCCTGGACAGCGGTACGGGGTTGCTGCTCGCGGACCACACGACCGGTCCGGACGACCATGCCGGCGTGTCCTGCCCTGTTCAGTGGATCGAGGACATCGACGACGACGGTCCGGACACCGCGCCGCCCACCGGAACGGATCCGGAGGATCTCGCCTACTGCATCTACACCTCCGGTTCGGGCGGACGGCCGAAGGCGGTGGCGGTTCCGCATCGCGGGCCGGTGAACCTGGTCGGCTGGCAACTCCGCCGGCACGAACCCATGTGCACGGTGCAGTGGGCCTCCGCCAGCTTCGACGCCAGCGTCCAGGAGATCTTCACCACCCTCGCCTCCGGTGCCACGCTGGTCCTACTGGACGATCGCACCCGTCGCGATCCCGGCGCGGTGGCCGAACACCTGCGCCGACACGGGGTGCAGCGGATCAGCCTGCCGGCGACCCCGCTGCGCTACCTCGCCGGCGAGCTGATCGACGTCCCCTCCCTGCGCGAGGTGCTCATCGGCGGGGAAAAGCTCACCCTCACCCAGGAGTTGCGGCGACTGGCCCGGGAGTGTCCCGAGGTGGCGCTCTACAACCAGTACGGTCCGACCGAGACCTCGGTGCTGGTCACGTCGCATCGCATCGATCCGGCCACCGAACCGATCCCACCCATCGGTCGACCCGTCGACAACGTGCGCCTGCGCGTGGTGGACGAGCACGGGCGGCCGGTCCCGATCGGCGTGGTCGGTGAGTTGCTGATCGGCGGAGCGGCGGTCGCCCAAGGCTACTTCGGCGACCCCGAACGCACCGCGGAGCGCTTCGTCGACGACGGGTCCGGCGCGCGAAGCTACCGGTCGGGCGATCTGGTGTGCTGGCGGCCGGACGGCTGCCTGCGGTACATCGACCGCGTCGACAACCAGGTCAAGATTCGCGGATTCCGGGTGGAGCCGGAAGAGGCCGAGCGAGTCCTGAGCCGGCTGGACACGGTGACCGAAGCCGCGGTCCTGGCCCGCCCGGACCAGCGGGGCGAGCACCAGTTGGTCGCGTACGTCGTGCTGGATCCGGCGGCGCGGAACGGGGATTGGAGCACCCGACTACGCAAGCGGCTGGAGACCACGCTGCCCGACTATCTGATTCCCCAGGCGTGGGTGCCGGTGGATCGGCTGCCGATGGGCGCCAACGGCAAACTCGACCGGAGCGCACTGCTCACCACGCCGGTGACCCGACCCGACGAGCCGGCCGAGGCCGCTGCGGAGCCACTGACCGACGTGGAGCGATCCGTGCAGAAACTGTGGTCCGTCGAACTGGGCAGCGCCGCGATCCCGGCGGACCGGTCCTTCTTCGACGTGGGCGGGAACTCGCTGTCCGCCGTGCGACTGCTTGAGCGCATCCGGGCGGAACTGGGCCGCAAGATCCCCATGGTCGACTTCCTCGGCTCGCCGACCATCCGCAGCCTGGCCCAACGGCTGACCGAGCGGGCCGACGCTGCGGGGAGCTCGGCGTGAGCGGCCTCGGCGGCGCCACTCCCGAGGGCTCATCGAGGCGGGACATCGGGGCGCGGATCCGACAGGTCGTCGAGGCGATCCTGGGCCGGGCCGCGGACGAGCACACCTCGTTTCTCGATCTCGGGCTCACCTCGTTGGCCCTGGGCCGAGTCCGGGTCCGGCTGGAGCGCGAACACGGTCTGACCCTCTCCGACACCGACCTGTTCGAGCATCCGACCATCGCCGCCCTCACCGGACACCTCGCCTCGGACGCCGACGAGGCGGGCGCCCCGGCGCGGGCCCGCGGGCGGGACGCGGGCGATCTCCCGGACGACGCGCAGCGGGTCGCCGTCATCGGCATGGCCGTTCGCTTCCCCGGGGCGGACGACGTGGACCGGTTCTGGGCCAACCTGCGCACCGGGGTGTGCAGCGTGAGCACCTTTCCCGACGCCCGGCCACCGGTGGATCCCGACCATCGTCCGGTCGCCGGGGTGTTGCGTGACGTCGACTGCTTCGACGCCGACTACTTCGGGATGAACGCGCGGGAGGCCGAACTCACCGACCCCGCACACCGAATCTTCCTGGAGTGTGCCGAACACGCCCTGGAACACGCCGGATACGCCGATACCGGGCGAGCCCGAAACGTCGGCGTCTTCGCGGGCGGAGGGATGAACCTGTACGGCCCCCGGCCGGCGTTCCACGCCCGCTTCGCTCCCGCCGACGGGTCGGGCGCGGGCGGGATCGCCGAAGAGATGCAGGCGTTGATCGGCGGTCAATACGACTTCCTCGCGTCCCGGGTCGCCTATCGGCTCGGCCTGACCGGCGCCGCCGTCGGCGTCCAGACGGCGTGCTCGACCGGGTTGGTGGCGGTACACCTGGCCGTGCAGTCCCTGCTGTCCGGGGATGTCGATCTCGCGCTGGCCGGGGCCGCCGCGGTGCACCTGCCGCAGGAGGCGGGGTACCGCCATCAGCCGGAGTTCATCATGTCGCCGACCGGCCGCTGCCGGGCCTTCGACGCCGCCTCCGACGGCACCGTCGGCGGCAACGGGGTGGCCGCGGTGGTGCTCAAGCGACTCGACCGGGCCCGGGCCGACGGCGACACCGTGCACGCGGTGGTCATCGGCTCCGCGGTCAACAACGACGGGAGCGCGAAGGCGGGCTTCACCGCTCCCGGTCTGGCCGGCCACACGGACGTGGTGCGCCGGGCCCTGGCCCGAGCCGGCGTCGCGCCCGGCTCGATCTCCTATGTCGAGGCCCACGGCACCGGTACGCCGTTGGGCGACCCGGTCGAGTTCGAGGCGCTGAGCCGCGCCTACCGATCCGAAGGGGCGCGGGCCGGCTCGTGTGCCCTGGGCGCGGTTAAGCCCAACATCGGCCACCTGGACACCTGTGCCGGGATGGCCGGGCTGATCAAGACCGTCCTGATGCTGCGTCACCGGGAGATCGTCCCCACCGTCAACGTGACCCGGCCCAGTCCCCGGCTGCCCTGGGCCGACAGCCCGTTTCACCTGGCCACCGCCGGTCGCCCGTGGACCGGCGACGGCGCCCCGCTGCGGGCCAGCGTCAGCGCCTTGGGATTCGGCGGCACCAACGCCCATGTGGTGCTGGAGGAGGCCGCCGCCGTGGACCCCTCTCCGGCACCGGAGAGCGCCGTCCGGATGCCGTTGAGTGCCCGGGACGCGGACTCGCTGCGCGCCCTGGCCACCCGCCTGCGCGACCATCTGTCCGAGCACCGGGACCTGTCCGCCGCCGACGTACAGACCACCTTGGGTCTCGGGAGGGCCCAACTTCCCTACCGGGCAGTGATTTCGGGGCGCTCGCCCGGTGAACTCGCCGATGCGCTGGACCGGGTGCGGCAGGACCGGGGGCACGTTTCGGCCGCCCCGGCCGCGCCGGTGGCCTTCGCGTTCGCGGGACAGGGCAGCTCCGCGCCGGGTATGGCGCGTCGCCTCCACGCCGAGTTCCCCGTCGTGCGCGACACGCTCGACGAGTGTGCCGCCCTCCTCGGGCCGGAGCAGGGTCGAGGACTGCTGAACGTCCTGCTTCACCCGTCCGCGGGCGATCCGCCGCCCGGTGTGGCGCAACCGGCGCTCTTCGCCCTCCAGTCGGCCCTGGCCCGGCAGTGGCGATCGTTCGGCGTCGAGCCCGATTACACGATCGGGCACAGCCTCGGGGAGATCGCCGCGTTGTGCGATGCGGGGGGATTGACCCTCGCGGACGGACTCGGCTTCACCGCCGCCCGCGGCCGGCTGATGGGCGAAGGGGTGGCAACGGGCGCCATGTTGGCGATCGTTGCCGACGAGGACACCGCTCGCCGAATCGGCGGGATGGCCGGCGTCGACCTGGCGGCGGCCAACGGACCACGTGCCCAGGTGCTTTCCGGCTCCGCCGAGAACATCCGAGCCGCGCAGGCGATCTGCGGACGAGAAGGCGTCGCCTGCCGACAACTGGCCGCGGACCTGCCCTTCCACTCGGCTCGGATCGATCCGATCCTGGACGCGTTGCGCGACGAGGCCGAGAAGCTGACCTTCCTGCCGCTGCACACACCGTGGGCTGGCGGCGCGAACGGCGAACTGCTGGCTGTCGGGACGGTCCTGGACGCCGACTTCCTCACCCGTCAGGCTCGTCGTCCGGTCCTCTTCCACCGGGCGTTGGGCGCACTGGACGCCGTGGGCTGTCACGACTTCCTCGAAATCGGCCCGGGCGACGTGTTGACCGGGATCGCCCGATCCGGCTTCTCGCACACGCGGTGGACGGGAGGCCGCACCGCCGACGAGACCGTGGTGTGGGACGCGTTGGCGTCGCTGTACCGTCGCGGCATCCCGGTGGCCTGGGAGCGGATCGCGACCACCGGGCACCGCATCCCGTTACCCGGATACCCGTTCCGCCGCCGCTCCTTCCCGATTCCCGAGCCCGCCGGTGTCGCGGCGAACGGACCGTCGGCCCGCACCCGGACCGATCCCCCCGAGCAGCCAGCCGCGGACCACCCGCAGTCGCGGGTCCTCGATCTGGCCGGCCGGCAACTCGACCTGGTCGACACGATGATCGACGAGGTGACGGGTCTGCTCTCGGCGCAATTGTCCGTGCTCTCGGATCGCGACGAGGAGTTCGACCGACGATGAGGACGATCTCGTGAACCGCCTCGTCGAGCACGGAGCGCCACTCCTGCTCGTACTGGACTTCCCCGGCTACCGGACGGAGGCACGGGTGCGCGACCTGCGCCTGGACGAACACGGGTTGCGGGTGCACGAATTGCTGCGCCATCCGCTGCCCCGGGAGACGACCGGGGCGGCGTACATCCGGCGACTGCTGTCGGCGCACCCGGTCCCGGCCGTGCCGGTGGCTGCGGTCCTCGCGTACTGCGCCTCGGCGCCGTTGGCCCTGGAGTTGGCCGAGGCGACCGCCGGGCGACAGCGACACCTGCCGCAGGTGATCCTCTTCGACGCCGTGGCCAGCACCCGGGACGCCGTGCGGGCCGCCCATCGGGACGCGCTGGCTCGGCTGGGGCCCGTGCGCGCCGGAGAGGAGACCGCCGACCCCGCGTTCCTGTCCGCCGATCCGGACTACTTCGTCGAGGCGGCCGTGCGCGACGTCGAACGCAAGGCCGTCGACCTGCTCCGTGCCGACGGTGCCACCGCCCACGAAGCCACCGAAAGCGCCGCGCACATGGCGGGCGGCTATGCGGACTGGCTCACCCATCTCGTCGCCGCTCCCCGTTCGCGGGCCTCCTCCTGGTCGGGGAACATCCTGCGGATCGCCTCGGCCGACCACCCCCGGGACGCGTTTCCGGTCACGGCCCACCGCGTCGAGGACGTGCAGGTGGACTGCGCGCGCGAGCACCTGCTGCGCGACGAGGGGACCCGAACCGCCGTTCTCTCCTTCCTTGCCGCAACCGCCCCACCCGCCCCGGTCCGGTCCGGTACGGACGGCGACGAATATCCGAGGAGCTGAGCCGATCGTGCCGAGCCACGTTCTCGAACTGATCGCACTACAGGTCCGCGACCGCCCGGATGCCCTCGCCTTGGTCGCCTCGGACGGCAGTCTCGGCTACGCCGACCTGAGCCGGCATGCGGACGAGCTCGCGCACCGACTGCTGCGCGCCGGGATCCGACCGGGCCAGGTGGTCGCGGTGTTCGCGCCACGCGGGCTCGACCTGGGCGTGGCCCTGCTCGCCGTCCTCCGCGCGGGCGCCTCCTTCTGCGTGATCGATCCGCAGTACCCACCGGACCGGGTCCGGTATCTGTGGCGAAACAGCGGCGCCCGCGCCGTGATCACCACACCCGACCAGGCGCCCGCCTTGGCCGGCATCGTTACGGAAGCCGGCGACGAGCCGGTCCGGGTCGTCCTCACGCACGGCGATCGGCCGGCCGCCCACCCACGCGAGGCCCTCCCGGTGCCGGACGGCGAGGACGCCGCCTACACGGTGTTCACCTCCGGCTCGACCGGCGGCCCCAAGGCCGTGGCCATGCCGCACCGGAGTCTGGACAACCTCGTCCGGTGGACCCTGGACAGCACGTCGACCGAGCCCCTGCGGACGCTCCTCTTC
This sequence comes from Embleya sp. NBC_00888, assembly GCF_045207655.1. Taxonomy (NCBI): domain Bacteria; kingdom Bacillati; phylum Actinomycetota; class Actinomycetes; order Kitasatosporales; family Streptomycetaceae; genus Embleya; species Embleya sp. NBC_00888. The sequence continues at coordinate 151,609 of NZ_CP108784.1, forward strand.
GCGCCCCTGGGGTTCGACGTGTTCATCCAGGAAGTCTTCACGGCCTGGTGCAGCGGCGGCTGTCTGTACGCCCCGGAAGACGAGGAACGCGGCGATCTGGTCAGAGTTCTGGGCCTGTTGGAGGAATGGGGGATCCAACGGCTCTTCCTGCCGCCCGTCGCGCTGAGCCGTCTCGCCGACCTCGCGGTCGACTTCGACCGCTGTCCGCTGTCCCTGCGCGAGGTCGCCGCGGCCGGCGAGGCGCTGCGCATCACGCCGCGGATCCGCGCCCTGTTCGAGCGACTCGAAGGCTGCCGCCTGCACAACCACTACGGGCCGGCCGAAACCCACGTGGCCGTCGCGCACACCCTCACCGGAGCCCCGCGCCGGTGGCCGGACCGTCCCCCCATCGGCCGGCCGATCCCCGGGATGGCGGCGCACGTCCTCGACGCCCAAGTCCCCGGTGCCAGCGGCGAGTTGTGGCTGGCCGGAGTGGGCTTGGCGCACGGTTACGGCAACGACCCTCGGCTCACCGCGGAGCGGTTTCGGCCGGTGCCGTTCGGCGACCGGCGGGTACCCGCGTACCGCACCGGTGACCTGGTCCGTCGACTGGCTGACGGAATCCTCGTGTTCGAGGGCCGCGCCGACGACCAGGTGAAGATCCGCGGCTACCGAGTGGAGCCGGCGGAGATCGAACTCGTCCTGGGTCGACACCCGGCGGTGCGCGAATGCGTGGTGGCGATGTGGGAGCCACCCGGTGGTGAGGCGGGGCAACTGGTCGCCTACGTCGTGCCGATGCCCGGCCACGACGTGGGTCACCGGGATCTGCGAACCCACGTGTCCCGGACCCTGCCTGCGTATATGGTTCCGCAACATGTCGTGTCGCTCGATGTGCTCCCGTTGTCGGTGAACGGCAAGATCGACCGCCGCCGGCTGCCCCCACCAGTGGTGGACCGGGCGGTTCGCGCCGATCCCCGAGGGAGCGAGCTGGAGCGGTCCGTCGCGCTGGTCTGGGCAGGCGTACTCGGCGTCGACGAGGTGCCGTTCCGGGTGCCGTTCCAGGACGTCGGCGGCACCTCGCTCTCCGCCGCCCTGGTCATCGCCAGGCTGTACGCGCGCTTCGGCGTGCGGATCGCGCTGTACGAATTCCTGGACGCGCAGACCGTCACCGCCCTGAGTGCGCTGCTGGCCGAACGCATCGATGCCGGGCGGGGATCGGAACGGGTCCCCGCCGACTCACCGAAGGGACGAGCGAGACCATGACGTACTCCCGCGACGACGCGACGTGGATACGCGCCTTCCATCCGGGGCCGCCCGCGGCACGTCGTCTGGTGTGTTTCCCGCACGCGGGAGGAGCCGCGAGCTTTTACTTTCCGTTGTCCGCGGTGCTGAAGCCCGACGTGCAGGTACTGGCGGTGCAGTACCCGGGACGCGAGGATCGCTTCGGGGAATCGGTGATCGAGGACCTGGGCCTGCTGGCCGAGGAGGTCGCCGCCGTTCTCGACGCGGCGGCCCATCCGCGGTTGGTCCTGTTCGGGCACAGCATGGGGGCTCTGCTCGCCTTCGAGGTGACCAGGCAACTGGAACGGCTCGGCCGGACACCGGCCAGGTTGGTCGTGTCGGGCATGGAGGCCCCGTCTCGTCGACGGTGGGCCGACCAACCCGGTGACGACCGGTCGATCCTGGACGAGGTACGGCTGCTGCACGGCCTGTCCCCGTCGGCGTTGGACAACGACGAACTCCGCGAGATCCATCTGCCGATCCTGCGCGGCGACTACCGGGCGGTGGACGCGTATCGGGTGGACCCGAAAGCAACGGTTTCCTGCCCGATTACCGCATTCGTCGGCGATGCCGACCCGCTGGTCGGTGTCCGAAACGTGGCCGCCTGGGCGGATCACACGTCTTCCTCGTTCGAAATCAGCTCGTTCCCCGGCGGCCATTTCTATCTCCATGAATTTCCGCCGAGATTCACGGCCGCGGTTGCCCTCCAGTGCGAATCGAGTGCGCGTTGATCGACAAGGAGGACACCGGCCTGCCCCCGTTGCTCTACCTGCTTGCGGCGGGCGCGTTCTTTGTCGGGACGGATGTGTTTGTCGTCGTCGGACTCCTTCCCGAAATGGCAAAATCTTGGGAAGTCTCTGTCGCCGCGGCCGGCCAGTTGATGACCGTGTTCTCGATCACCTATGCGGTGCTCGGGCCGGTGATTTCGGGGGTCACCGCGGGTATATCGCGGTGTACGTCCCTGGTGTTCGCACTCGGCGCCATGGCTCTGGGAAATGTGGTCTGCGCCGAAGCCGATTCGCTCGCGGCGGCGATGGGCGGGCGGGTGCTGGTGGCAATCGGCGCCTGTCAATTCACTCCGCAGGTGGCTGCCCTCGCGGCCGGACTCGTGTCCGAGGGGCGACGCGGGAAGGCCCTGTCGATAATCACCGGCGGTCTGGTGGCGGGCTCGGTGATCGGCGTTCCGGCCGGCGTCTGGATCGCCGACCTGTTCGACTGGCAGATCACCCTGTGGGTCCTGGCCGTCGGCTCGGCGGGTGTGGCGGGCGGACTCGGCATGTATCTGCAGGTTCCCTCGGCGCAGGGCCGAAGCAGTACCCGCGAACGTTTGGCGTCACTGGGCGAGCGAGATATCCGCCTGGTGCTGACCGTCACCCTGTTGGCGGTGATCGCCGAATACGGCGTCTATACCTATGCCGGCGCCGTGTTCGAGCGGGCGACCCACGGCGACGGGGCCCTGTTGGGAGTACTCCTCCTGGCCTTCGGGATCGGTGGCATGGTGGGCAATGCCATCGCCGGAGCGCTCATGGATCGTCCGGCCGGTCGCCACCTGGTGCTGGTATCGGTCGGGGGAATGGCGCTCAATTTCGCTTTTCTACCGTTCACCAGCCGGACCTTTGTCACCGCGCTCCTCGCCATGTCGGTGTGGGGCGTCGTCGGGTGGATGTACGCGGCTCCCCAACAGCACAGACTCCTGCGGCTGGCTGGCTCGGCCGGCCCGGTGGCCGTTTCCATGAACAGTTCGATCATCTACGTGGGAGCCGCCTTCGGCGGGGCCGCGGGTGGCGGGATCCTGGGTCGTCTCGACGCGCGCTGGATCGCTTTCCCGGCAACCGTCGTGTGTGTTCTGGCCGTCGTGGCCGAATTGCGCTTTCGCCGGGAAGATTTCAGCCGAAAGACATAACGGCACCCGAAACCGCCACCACTCGGCTGGCAGGTACGAGCCGTTGTGGGGTCCTGCGGCGCCCGCCGCCGCAAGGACCACGGCCGTCGACGCGTCGCACTGGCGCTTTCCGGCTCAAATTCGTCATTTTCGCCCATGCGCCTCACCACGTCCCGTCTCGGCTCCGCAATCGCGCCCGAGATCTTCATACGGCGGCTGATTCTTCACGAGTCACCCGGACGAATCCGCGAAAAGATCATGCGCAGGGCACTCAACGTTTCGGGTCGCCGCCCGAAACCCGGCGCCCTTTCTCGACATTAGGCATCTCCCGCGCCTCTGTCGGGGGCGGAGTCGACGGCCGATCGTGGCCATCGGGCCTCGGTGGATGTTTCATCCGTCGCGTTCGAGCCTGGGCCGGGCAGGAGCATGGATCCCGACCCGGAGTTGCGGCGGGCGCACCAGACGGCGGTGTGTGTGCTGGCCCGGTTCGGGGGTGCGCGGGCGCTGCCGTCTCTGCTGGTGGCGTTGGACGGCGGCGTCGATGCCTGGCGGGCGTTCCAGGTCGCGGGCCGGCTGCCGCAGGAGTCCCCCGTCCTGGTGCCCCGGTTGTGCGGGCATCTGCGCGACGCCGATCTCACGCGGTCGTGGTTCGAGGGCACCGCGCCTGCCCTGCTGGACGCCCTGTCTCGACTCGGGGACGCGAGCGCCGTGCCCGCGATCAGCGACACGCTGGCCGTCGCCGCACGCGACCAGCACCGGGACAGCACCGTCGCGGCCCTGAAGGCCCTGGCACCGTTCGGGCCGGCCGCCGTGGACGCTGTGGGTGCCGAAAATTCCATCCGCCCAGGTCAGGCCGCATGTCGGTATTCGTGGATGGTGCCGCCGAGTCGGTCGCGTCTGCGTATGTTCAGACGCTGGATCCGGACCGGATCGGTGATCGCCTCGGGTAGGGGCCGTAGCGGCGCCGCCTGGTCGAGTGTCCGGTGTGGGCGGTGGGTGTTGTAGTGCCGTTCGTACTCGCGGAGCGCGTGGAGCAGGTGGCGCCGGTGCCGGATCGGCGTGCGGTCGAGGAGTTCGTGGCGGCAGGTGCGGACCCGGCGTTCCATGACCGCGTTCATCCGCGGGGTGCACACCGCCGTCGGCACGGTGCGGATCCCGGCATCGGCGAGGATCTCGTCGAAGAGCCTCGGGAACTTCGCATCCCGGTCGCGGATCAGGAACGCGGCCCGGGTGCCCGCGTCGTCGAGGTCCATGACCGGGTTGCGGGCGGTTTGGACCACCCAAGCGCCGGTGGGGTGGGGTGTGGCGCCGAGGATACGGACGCGGCGGGTGGCGTGCTCGATGACGGCGAGGATGTACCGGCGCTGCCCGTTCAGGGTGACGGTCTCGATGAAGTCGCAGGCCGGGACGGCTTCTGCCTGGGACCGCAGGAAGGCGGCCCAGGTCGTGGCTCCACGTCCGGGCGCGGGTTCGATGCCTGCGGTCTTGAGAATCTCCCAGACCGTGGGGCGGCGATGCGGATGCCGAGCGCGGCGAGTTCGCCGTGGATGCGGCGGTGGCCCCAGGTGGGATTCTCGCGCGCGAGACGCACCACCAGGACACTGATGGAGCGGACCGTGGGAGGTCGTCCGGGGCGTTTCGGGCGGGATGCGACTGCGTGGCGTCGGCGGACGAGGTCGCGGTGCCGGCGCAGGACGGTGTCCGGGTGCACGGTCAGCCGCAGCCGGCGCAGCACGTCGCGCGGCAGCGGGTGCAGCAGCGCGGCGAGCAGGGCCCGGTCGGGCGGGGTGAACCGTGGCCGCCGGTTCCCGAGTTGCCGTTCGAGGACGGTGACCTGGTGACGCAGGGCCAGGATCTCGGCGTCTTTGTCGCGGTCGGTCATGGGAAGCAACCGCAGCGCGGCGAGCGCATTTGTGACGGCGAGGTAGGCGAGTCGGAGCAGCACGGACATCATGCTGCCGCGGCCGTGACCACGCCCACGAGGCGGGCCGGCTGGATCAGTCGCGCGTAGTCCCGCAGGGCCTCCCACCTGCACGGATAGAATTTTCGGCACCCACAGGGTTCTGCACCTTCCAGCCCGTCGTCGAGGGCGGCGCCTGCCCGTGGAACCTGGACTGCCACAACTGCGACAAGTTCGTGCTGTCCGGCGCAGACCTCCTCTACTGGCGGCGCAAGCGCGAACAGTGGCGGCTCTTGGCTGAAGGTGCCCCCGATAACGCCACCGCCGACTACCTCCACCGCTACTTCGAACCCACCGCCCGCGCCATCGACGGCCTGGAGAGCGCCCTGGCCGGACTCGGCCTCCTAAACGACGCCCTCGCCCTGGACCTGCGCAAACCCCAGGACTACTTCCACCGCGTGTGGTCCACCGCTTCCGCGCCGCCGACCTCGCCCAGGCCGCCGGCGACGAGCAGGACCGGGCCGACGACACCACCGACGAACAGGAGCAATGCGCGTGACCACCACCGTCCCCGACCAGCGCACGGCTGCGGCCCTGGCCGCCCGCCACCGCAGCACCAACGCCGCCCTTGGACGGGTCCGCGACGCCGTCACCCGGCTCCGCCGCGAGAAGACCCAGGTCAGCGTCGCCGCCGTCGCCCGCCGCGCGAACGTCTCCCGCACCTTCCTCTACGACCACCCCGACGCGAGAGCCGCGGTCGCCGCCGCGATGGTCGAAGCCGGCGAACGACGGACCCAGATGGTCACCGACCAAGACGAGGCACGCGAGGCGACCTGGCGCGAGCGGGCCCTGAACGCCGAGGACGCCCTCAAGGCCGCCCACGCCGAGATCCTCACCCAGCGCACCCGCATCGGCGAACTCCTCGGCCAGGTCCGCGACCTGGAAGCCGAGTGGACCCAGGAGGCCATCCAACGGATCACCACCGAGAACACCAACCTTAAGCAACGCGTCCGCCAGCTCACCGCCGACAACCGGTCCTTCGACGAACGCCTCAAGGCCGCCCGCTCCAATCTCCGCTTCCAGGATCGGCGCGTCGCCGACCTCGAAGCCCGGATCGCTGAACCAGCGGGCGGGTGATCACACCCGCGCAGCCGCCTCGTGGCGGATGGCGGCATCGGCCAGCTGTCCAGGCTTGAAGACCGTCACCGCCACGCGGAACTCCGGGGCCAGCGCGGCCCACACCTCCTCCAGGAGCTCGCCCTGATCGGCTGCCCCAGTCCGGGCTTCGAGAAACGGCTCGCCGGTGGCGACCTGCTGCCCGTCGGATCGGTAGGTCGTCATCAGCACGGCATCTCCGGGCCCCAGATCGCGGACGGCGAGCGTCAGCACGTCAGCCGCCGACCTGCCGCCGGCGCTTCGACGGGCGGCACCGAACCAGGCGTCCTGCCCCGAGCGCAGATCCGCCGCCACGGTGACGCGGGGCGTAAAGATCGGCGGATCGGGTTCGTACTCCAAGCCGGCCATCGCCTCGGTCGGCGTTCGCCCTTCCTGAAGCCGGTCCGACACCACAGCGACCTGCTCTCCGTTGCCGAAGACCAGCCAGCCGCCCCGCTCACGAGCCGCGACATAGTGCCGGAGCGGATCGCGAGCCGATTCGCCGGTCGGCGCGACGATCAACTCTCCGTCCCCCGGGCGCAGGACACGGGCCTTGGAGGCGGCGCTACGTCCGGTGAGGAAGTAGCCGCCGCACAACGCGCCGCCCAGGGTCCTCGCCCACAGCACGCCCCGCCCCGGATAGCGATTTCCTGCCACTACCTCATGCACCTGGTCCACAGGGACGCACACTCCTCTGCCGGTCGCCTCAAGAACGCGGATCTCCACGCACCACCAGCTGTCGGCGTGCGAGTGAACGTGCACACCCAAGTACAGCTGAACGTGCACAGCGTCGTGCGGATCGACGATGAGACGAGCGGAGGCAGGTCCGACGCTTCAACCGACCGCGATCCGACCACCGGACTCAGCGAGACCCATAAGAACGGTCCGGCGGCCGCCGTGATGTTCCGTCCCCAGCGCCCCGGCATCGAGCGTGTGCCGCATCCGCTTCTGCCGACGGAATGGGGACATTTGCCGCCTGCCAGCACTGCACGGAGCCGTCTGCAAGGCCAAACATCGAGTGTGTCAGAGCCGTCTCGTGGTGAACAGGGTGGTCCCGTACACCGCGTCCACTTCCTTCCGCTCGGTCTCGGTGAACCCGACCTTGGCCAGCACACGGCGAGAAGCGGTGTTCCAGTCCCAGACCGTGGCCCACAGACGTTCACACCCAGACGATCTCGCCCATTCCAGAACCGCCAACGAGGCCTCGGTCGCGTATCCCTGACGCCAAACTCGGCGTAGCAGCTCGAATGCCAGTTCCGGTTCCCCTACCGATCCTCGCCCGCTGTCGACCAGCCCGCAGTAGCCGATGACGTCACGAGAGGCCTTCCGCTCGACCGCCAGCAACCCGCTCGACCACAGCTGGTTGGTGCGGATCGAATCCTCGAGCTCCACGACCGTGGGGTGTCCGCCCGCGTCGATTCGGCGGTGCGGCGGCACTCGTGGATCACGTTCGGTCCACAGCTCACGCTGGACGACAGCCTCGGCTACCCGCCAAGGTCTGAGCAGCAGGCGACTCGTCTCGAGTACAACCTCGCTGCCCGGAGTCGCGCCAACTTTCATGACAGCAACCATCTCACGGGCGAACTCGCTGTCGTGCCACGGGGCGCGCGGTCGGTCCTGCCGATCGTGGACGCTCGATATGCGGCACAACCGAGATCAATCCCTGAGCGTCGTCTTGGACCTGTGCACGTTCGGCTGTCCCCGGTTGGACACGTTGACCCGTACGCCGACACGCGACGAATTGGTGCGCCGGCGCGGGTCTCCTCGCCGTCGTGATCCGCGGTGTCGATGTCGTCTCCCGAGGCGAGGTGATGGGCGGGGCCGGCGTCGTGGACGTCGGGTGGCGCGTCGGCGTGGGTGCCGGGGGCGTCGGTGGCGGAAATCTCCTCTTCGCTGAGGGTGATTTGTCGGCGTATCTCTTCGTCCAGGGCCTGGGTTCGGGCAATGGCGTCGCTGTTGGTCGCGGACTTCCCCCGTTCCCGGTCGAATTCGGCGCGCTTGAGGGTCAGTGTCCAGTCGAGTTCGTGGCCGTCGGCGGAACGCCAGGTGTTCAGGTCTTCGTAGGTCGAGGGGCGGGACCAGTCGATTCGTGTCCCGTCCTCGCCCGTCAGGTCCGCAAGGCGATCCGCGAAGTCGTGGGCGTCGTTCCGTGCGGTGAAGACCGCGGGGCCGGTGTCCCGGCCGAAGGAGTGGCCCGTGGCGGTCGTGGTGAGCACGTAGGTGTCGAGGATCTTGTGGACGGCGATCTGGCCGCTGGTGGTGATCGTCAGGGATGGGTCGTTAGCGAGGCGTGGCAGTGGGGTGTCATCGGCTGTGTGTGGGAGTCGGGTGACGTCGCCACCGCGGTGGAAGTGTCGGCGCAGTTGCGCGGTGGTGGTGAAGCGGGTGCCGGCTCGGGTGGGGGGTGCCAGGTGTTCGCGGTAGTCCTGGTTGGCGATGACGGCTTTGTCTATGCCCTCGTCGGCGGCGCGTTCGCAGGCCGCGCGTGCGTCCGCGTTTCGGTGGGCTGTGGTGGGCGCGTCGGGGGCGTGCCAGTCGAAGAGCCGGCCGTCGACGAGCATCGTCTCCAGCGCCGCTGCGTGGGCACGGGCAAGGGCTTTGGTGGGTTGACCGTCGTAGGGGGGTCTTTCGCCGGTGGTGGTGTGGTGCAGGTGCCATTCGTTGCCGGCCTTGGTGATCAGGAACGCGCGGCCCTCGCTGAGTTCGACACCGATTGCGTTCGCGGCTTGTGAGGAGAGCCCGCCCAGGGTGGCCCAGTGCGCGAGAACGGCGCTCACCCTTTCGAAGGGTGCCGGCGTGTGCGGGGCCGGGGTTCCCTCGACGAGCAGGGTGACCGATCGTCCTTGTCGTCGGAGTTCGGTGGCCAACTGCTGGGAGAGGGCTTGTCGGGTGTGTGGCGGGGTTGCGGGTGGTTGGCCCCACATGACGGCCGAGGGGCTGGTGGCGTGTGGGGCGAATCCGTACCTGGTGAGGAGTTCCACCGTGCCTTGATCGTTCGGGTCGAATCCGGTGATGGACGTGGCCAGGGACTCCTCGGGCGGGTCGGCTCGATGGGAGATCTCGATCGGGGCGGTGAGGGTCGGTGGCGTGGTCGCGGGGTCGTGGGGCGGTGTCGGGTGGGTTCCTTCCGCCGTGGCCTCGATCGCGGCGGCGGGGTCGCGGGGGGTCGGCGTGACCGAAGTCTCGGGGTCGCGGGAGGGCGGGGCGGCGGATTCGGCACTGGTCGGGGGCTCGACCTCGGCCGTGTCGATCTCGTCTCTGGGGGCGGGTGTCGGCTCGGAGTTGAGTGCGGGGCCCGGGTGGCCGGCGGCGTCGTGGATCCATTGGAGACTGCCGGGATCGAGTCGGCGCACGGCACGGGTAAGGGCCACGTAGCACAGGCGCAGTCTTTCCCGGCTTTGCTCCGGAAGGAGTCGGCCTTCGGGGTCGAGTTTCGGTTGGGGGCCGTCGGCCGCGATGAGAACGTTGTCCCATTCGAGTCCCTTGGCCTTGTGCACGGTCGTGATGACGAGGTTGGGGTTGTCCTTCTCGTCGACGATCACTCCCTCGCCCGGTTTCGTGGGAGCGCTCGGTGCCAGGTAGGCGTGCAGGGCGGCTGTGGCGTCGTCGAGTGAGCCCGTGTTTCCGGGCGATTGTGGGTCGTATGTCCATCGGGTGCCGTCGAAGGAGAACTTGCCGACGCCGTTCTCCTGAGCATCCAGCATCCAGGCTCGCAGAGGGGCTTCCGTGTTCTTGCCCGTTGTCTGGACGTGCAGGGTGCCGGTGCCGGTGGAGACGACGACGTGGTCGAGACCGCGTCCGACGGAAGCGAGAAGTCGGTCCAGGTGGCCTTCTTCGTCCTCGTCGATCAGGCGGACGAGGGTGCCCATGGATCCGGCCGCTCGCTCGTGTCGTCCGACGTATTCCCGGACTGCCTTCCAGTTGGGGAAGGCCGCGAGGTCTTTGTGTTTGGTGGGGCGCTCGGCTTGGAGTTCGCGTGCCGCCAGGACGAACTCGCGAACGTCGCGCATGCCGCCGATGACCGCGACTCGTCGACCCTGATCGAGGCCGTCGACAAGGGCTTTGAGTACGCCGGTGTTGGTGAACGCGAGTACGGCGTCGGCGTCTTGGAAGGTGACCGGGCCGATCGTCGATGCCAGATGGGGGTTGCCTTGAAGGCGGTCTCGACTGCCGGAGACCGTCAGGGCTGCGTTTCCCGCGTCGGCGATGGCAGGGCCGAAGCGCCAGCTTTGGGTGAGGGGAAGTCGGATGTCCACCGGGAAGTTTTCGAGGGCGTCCTCGGCGCCGCGGAAGCCGTAGATGGACTGGTTGCTGTCGCCGACCACGACGACTTGGGATCCGGCGGCGACGGCGGCCCGGACGGCCTGGTCCTGAACGGGTGAGACGTCTTGGGCTTCGTCGAAGAAGATGATTTTCGTGCCGATGGATGCCGACAGGGACCAGATCTTGACGATGTAGTCCTGTTCGAACGTCAGCCGTCCGTTCGGATCGAGGATGTCGTCCCACATCTTCTCGGCCCAGGGCAGCAGGGCGTCGAACAACCCTTGCCGGTGCGATTCCTGGAGTTTGCGCATCTTTCTGGGAATGTGCACGTGTTCCGGGAGCATGGTCGGGCTCGCGGACAGGCACCATTTCCCCACCATGGCCAGGGCCATCGTCGCGGCGTCGGTGGAGTAGAGCGACCCGGCACCATAGGGCACGGCCCGGCGTAGGCCGATGAGTCGGGCGATGTCCTCTGGGGATTGGCGCTGGTAGGTCTCGCCTTTGTGCCCGTCCTCGGGGAGGCGGTGGGCGTAAGGTTCCCCGACGGTGCGCATCGCCAGAGCGTTGATGGTCATGGGGGTGAGGTTGGCCGGGAATTCGCCCGCTGCCTTGGCGCGTTCGGCTTCGGCCCGGGTGCTGCGGTTGAACGCGAGATAGACGATGTCGTCGTCCGTCATGCGGTTGGCGAGCATCTTCAGGACGCTCGTCTTGCCTGTCCCTGCGAGGGCGAACACGCCGGTGTTCAGGCGCCGACGTGCCGCGGCCTCGATGATGTCCCGTTGCTGGGGAGTGGGCGGGTACTGTTCTTTGGCTGCGGCGGCGGCCTCGATTTCGCCCCAGCGTTTGTCGTCGGGTGCGCCCGGCCGCGCGGCGGGCATCGCGGTTGTGTTCGGGGCGGATGGTGGCGCCGATACGGGTGCGGGGGTTGCGCCGGGCTCGGCGTGGGTTGCGGACGCGGGCGGTGGGTGTTCCTTGTCGTTGGCGCGCGGCTCCGTCGTCGGGAGATGGCGTTCGCTGGGTGTGGCTTCGTGGGCCGCGCCGGCCGTGGCGGGCTTCGGTGTGATCCCGTCGCGTTCCCATGCGCGTTGCTGTCGCCAGCGTTCGAGGTCTCGCTGGAGGCGATGGCGCCAGGCTTCGGCGCCTGCGGCATCGAAGTGTGGGTCGAGCCACCGTTCGTGAGGACTGGCTTCGTACTCGGGAGCCAGTCGGCGCCGCAGCCACGGCAGGATGGTTGCGAAGGCTGGGTCCGATGCCGCCTTGCTCAGCTGTGGGTCGATGTCGATCTCGTGGCACAGCGTCCTGAGGAGACGGTTGCGGCGCAGTTCGCGAGGCAGGGCGACGCCCGGGGGCAGCGGAAAGGCCAAGACGTGGCCGTCGCGCCAGGGAATGTGGATGCCCTCGCCTTCGCGGCGGATCTGCTGATCGACGCGGTGGTTGCGGGTGATGAAGTTGAGGATCTCGGCGGCGTGGAGGGGTTCTTCGTTGTCCAGGGCCTCGTCGTGTGTGTAGCGGCGGTCCGGGAACAGGGCGCGTGCGGCCTCGACTATTGGGGCGACGGGGGCCCACCACGGTTGCGGAACAAGGCGGTCGGGGTCGGGGGCGCCGTCGGGGGTGAAGGCCGCGATGGTGGCTCGCGTACGGGAGATGTGAGTGCGCAGCGCGCTGTGCAGGGCGGAGGGCGTGGCGTTGTCGGGCCTGTGGAATGAGGTCTCCACGATCTTCAGGAGGCCCTGGAACATCGTGATTTGGAGCTCTAATGCACTCACCGGAGGATGCTTGGTTCGGGCGTCTTGCCACCAGGTGAGCTGTTGTGCGTGCAGCGGGTCCAGTCCGGCCCGGTAGTCGCCCAGGTCGATGTGGTGGTGTGCCGTGGTTGTGAAGATGTCCGAGGCGACCGCTTGTCCTTCGGCGAATGCGAGTGCGTCCAGGTAGGGCGTCGCGTCGAACGCCTGATGGGACTCCGGTTCGATGTGTTTCGGTGTGTTCGTCAGTGGCGCCGGTGTGCTGGTGTCGCCGTCGACGGGTTGTTGGGCGTTCGTGGGGTTGGCGGGGTCGGCCGGCTCGGGACTGTTCGGGTTCGCGGTGGGAGTCGGGGGTTGATCCTCCCCGTCTGCGGGAGCAGCGGGGGCGGATGCGGGGCCGGAGGCTTCGCTTGCGTCGCCGACGGCGGAGTTCAGCGCCGCGTAACGGGCGGATGCCCGTTGGCGGATCGCTTCCTGGGCGGGGTCGGCGGCGTCCGGATTGTTGTGGAGCCAGCGCCGCAGGTGTTCGCGTTCGTTCGCGATGTGGGCGCCTCGCATGTGTTGCGGGTCGTCCTCGCCGATGGTGGGGGTGGCGGGCACCATGGCGTCGAGGGGAGTGACGACCTGGCCGCGGGCGCGGGCCAGCACGTTGGGTATGAACACTCCCTCGGGCGAGAGGTCGCTCTGCAGTGTGGCGGGACCGATCTTCTCCACGGTGTGCCAGGCGCCGTCCTTGGTGAGCACCTGGTCGCCGAGTGCGAAGTCCTGCGGGGTCCAGCGCTCCATGGTCTCCGCGAGAGGCAGCGTGGTCAGGCGCTCGATCTCCGCGTCCGGTACGTCGGGACGGGGTGGTCGCTGGTATTCGTAGGCCAGCCCGGCGTCTTCCAGATCCGCGATCAGGGCTTCCACCCGGGCGCGGCGAGCAGCCATCCCCCACCGGGGCTGGAGTGCGAAGGAGTCGTCGCCTCGTGTCGTGAATTTGTGGGTACGTGCCAGATTCGCCCATGCGTCGGTGCGCGCCAGCGGGATCAGGCGGGTGGCTTCAGGACCGTGTTCGACGCGCAGGACAGGGCTTTCGCCGGTTGCGTGATGCGCCGCGTCCGATCCGGTTTCAGTGTCGGGGACGGCGGTGGTCTCGTGGTCGGAGCCGGCATCGGCATCCGTGCTTGTCGATGTCGGTCGCGCGGGGACGGTTTCGGGGTTCACGTCGTCGCGTCCTCTTGTGTCCGCGCCCACTGGTTTCGGTGTGGTGTCTGGGGTCGGTTTCTCCGACCGGATCTGCACGGTGCGGGTGAACCGTGCCGAGACGGTGTCGAGTGCGGCGATCAGGGCGCGGAGGGGGCCTGCCACCTGTTCGCGGGTGTAGTGGGACTCCTCGACCAGGCGAGACAGCAGAACGGCTGCGGCGTCGCGCGCGGTTGCGGTCGTATCTGCCATCTGCACCGCTGGTCCGAGCCCGTGCTCCCATCGGCGGAGGGGTTCGAGGAAGCCGGTCCAGGGCGCTCGGCCGCTGTCGTACAGCCAGCTCGCGTGGACCGCTTCCCGGACGGCTCGGACGCGGGCGAATACGGCGGCCATGTCCGCCACTGCCTCGGCCCCTCCGCGTGGGAACGGCTCGACCGGTGCGTTCGAGGGGGTGACGGGGCTCGTGTCCGCGGGAGGTGCGAGGTCCGCGGGGTCGCGGCGCTCGGCGCGGATGACACGGAAGGTGTCGTAGGTGTTCGGATTCCAGTGGTCGATTCCGCCGGTCGCAAGGTCGAGGAACATCACCGACCGGGCGTCGATGTGGACCCCCAGAACCTCGAGTCCGCTGTCGCTCAGGTCGAGGACGAGGTCGCCCCGGGCGAGCTTGTCGAAGGTGACCTGCTCTCGGGGTATCCACCGTTGGTCCCCGTCGGTGGATCGTGGCAGTGCTGCGTCGAGACGGACGACGACGTCGGGCAGGTGGTGCCGCATGTCCAGCGCTCGGCCGATCTCGTGGCCGCCGATTTCGGGCAGGACCACGATGTCGATCAGGTGCGTACCGGACGGGGCGTCCGGTTCCTGGTCGTCCGCGAGTGTTGCGCGGATGGTGACGCGGCGCGGGAAATGGGGCAGGGACCCGATGTGCCGTTCGACGGCACCGGTCACCGAGTTGTAGGCGTCGACCTGGGCTTCGATGGCGTCGCCGGGGCGAAGGCTTCGGCTGAGGACCCGGTGGCCGACGACGGCGCCGGTTGCGTCGCGGACGCTGGTGTCGATCGTGTCCCCGAGGTCGAGTTTGGCGTCACCTTCGTGACTCAGCGTCGTCCCGTCGGACGTGGTCACCCAGTGGAGGCCGTCGCGTTCCTCGATCGCTTCGACGCGGGCCGGCAGGCCGTGCGCGCCGGTCACGATCCGTCCGATCTCGAGGTCTCGGACGTAGACCTTGCCGCGGCCGGCGCCGTTGTTCTCGTGGGCGATCACCCATGCCTGGTGCACGCGGGCAAGGTCGGGGTCGGCCTTGCCCATCGAGGTGGCGTTGAAGTCCACCCTGGTTCTGCGGACGGCGGGCAACAAGGGCTCGCCACGGTCGGATACCCAATCGGGCACGGCGAGTTGGGGGTCGGACCAGTCGATCGCGCGGCCGTGTGAGTCGCGAAGGTTGTCGACGATGAACTCGGTGTACGCCCGTGCGGCGCGGCGGCTGCTGAAGTGCCACAGCGAGGACAGACGGTTGTCGATGGTGGCGCCGGTCCCGGATGCCATGACGTACCAGCCGGTGTACGACCGGGTGAGGGCGAATTGGCCGTTGGGACTCAGTTCGAGGCTTTCGTCGTTCGCGAGGCGACTCGTGGGGCGGGTGCGTTGCAGGTGTGGTTCGCCGGGTCGTTGACGTCTCCCGACCCGGTCCACGAGCCCTGCGCACCGTGCCAGTTGGCCGACTTGAGCTTGAAGCGGTTGCCGTCGGCATCGACGATGTAGCGCCCGCGCGTGCTCAGCGGGCCCTGCCACGTGTCGGCTGGCGGTACTGCGGCCGACGCAGCCCCGGTCGCGCGCTGACTCGGCGTCGCGGCAGCGTTCACGGGCGCGGCAAGCGCGACGATCGGCAGGATGGCGGCTAACAGCACGCGGAGCGTACGTATCTTCACGAGTTCGCTCGTCCTTCGGGTCTCCGGGGCGGTGAGGCAGCCCCTGGGCACGCCGCACATCCACCCGACTTGACAGTTACCGACAGGTAACCGTGGTCGGTTCGGTGGCAATGTACGCCACCAAGGCTCAAAAACCCAGCCCCGCGTACCACGCAACGGGACACCTCGCGACACCCCCGAACGGTCTCCTCTGCCTTCGACCACATCTTTGGGATGCCCTCTTGGAGCACTTCGCCCGAGACGAGGAATTCGCCGTCGGCCACGCGGGCGCGGCCTCGATGCCGGCGCGGCCGCAGGGAGCGGCACCGGTATGAGGGTTACGGGCCGCCGGAGCGGAGTCCTGCACCATACCGGGTTTCAGGGTGCGTTCCCGTCTCCGCCCCAGTCTCGCAGTCGGCGCAGTGAATGTCCGGTAGCCGTTTCGCACAGGAACTCGGCGCGCTCGTAGGACAGTCGGCCTCGGCCGGTCTGCGGTGTGCGCCCACGCCCCGAACGCCCGTACGGCGGACCGGTGTCGGTTCCATGTGGCCGGCGCCGCGCCGCCCCACGACACGAGGAAGGCCCCGGCGATCTGAGGTGTTCAGCGAGATCGCCGGCGTCCTCCCGCCGCGTCTGTGGGCCATAGCGATGGTCATGCGCGGTATCGCCGCGCATTCCATGGAACTCGCCCACGCCGGATCGGACCTCATCGAGACGATCCGGGCAACCCCTGCCGCACGCCGTGGCGTCCACCGCACGTCCGGGGTCGGCGCCGGCGGAGAGCCCAACTCCTCGTCGCCCCGGAGAAGTGGCGGGTGAATTGCGCGGCCGGAGGCGGGTCAGTCGTCGCCTTCTGCCGGCCACCACCGGCTGGATGTGACCTTCGGGTCCAGACCGATCCGTTGAACAGCAACCTCCAGGCCCGCCGTATCACCGACGTGCTGCGCGGACACACCCGCCAGGACCTTCGTCTGCGAACTCTTCCCGGGCCGTATGTCCAGCGACCGCAAGGTGTACTCCGGCCGGTCGACCGCCTGCAGAACCAGCGCCCTGACGCGTGGCTCGCTCTTGTCGCTGGTGACGACCTCGAGCATGAAGTCGGTCGGGACGTCCTCGTCGTCCGTCTGCTGCGGCAACGCTCCGGCGTGCCGCCGGCGTCCGCTGACGAATCGGCCCAGGGGCCTCAGCAGCGTGTTGGTTGCGATGATCGCGACGCAGCCGATGAGGGCCATGGCCTCCATCCCGGCTCCGGCCAGAGAGCCGACCGCGGCCGCACACCACAGGGTCGCGGCCGTGGTCAGCCCTCTGATGTCGAACCCGTCCCGCAGGATCACGCCGGCCCCGAGGAATCCGATCCCGGACACGACCTGGGCCGCCACGCGCGTGGGATCCGCCCCGGGATTCTCGCCGTGCCCCACGGCCCCCATGACCACGAACAGGCAAGCGCCGACGGAGACCAGGGCGTTGGTGCGAATGCCGGCGGTACGCAGGCGCCACTGCCGCTCCAGCCCGATCGCCGCGCCCAGCACCATGGCAACGAGGATTCTGAACGCGAGCCCGAAGAGGACGGCGGGGTCTGTCACGGACACTCCTGTACTGGTCACTGCCCGCCGGGGCACCCGTGCACTCGCGAGCGAGTCCCGGCTTGGCGGTGTCTGCGGCATGGGATTCCCCGCGCCCGAGGACCCGGTGCCTCCGGCGGCTACCGGCTCTGCCGGTAGCCGCCGGACTTCGGATCGGATCAGGACAGGGACAGGCCGGTGGCATCGCTGGTAATCGTGTGTTCGGCACCGTTGAAGAGGACTCCCGACAGCGTGGCGGTGATTCCCCGCGGAACCGTGGCGTCCGTCAGGCGAGGGCCGGTGCCGTCCGGGGTGTAGCCGAACAGACACTGATGATGATGTCGGCGAACTTGCCACCGCACAGGTTGTTGAAGACCTGCAGGCTGTCGGCTCGCGCCGTGACGGCGCGGGAGCTGTCGTGGGACGCTCCGTCGTCGGTCCGGAGCTGGTGGGACTGGCCGAAGGGACCTCGGCTGGTCACCCCGGAGAACCTCCGCAGCAGCGCGAGGAACGCGGGATAGTCGCCGAAGCGCGCGAAGGTCTGGGCGGTCAGCGCGGGCCATGAGCCGAACGCGCCTTCGGTGCCGTGATCCACACGGTCGACCGGCGCGAGCGCGTCGTCTCGGGACAGCGCCCGCATCCAGTCCCCGGCCAGGAGCTCGGTGGCCACGAAATTCTTCATGGCGGTCTTCTGCTCGACGGTCAGCGACGGGGCGAGCAGATTCCCGGCGATCGCGAAGTCAACGACGGTCCGCACCGGCACGAGGGAACCGTCGGCGTGCCGGCAACTCCACACGCCGCCGTTCCGGCTGTCGTAGAGGTCGAGGACGTCGGCGAGGAGGGCGTCCGCCTCGCCGGTGAGGACGTCCGCGGCCTCGGGGTCGCCGGCCCGGCCGCACAGCTCCGCGACCTGCCGCATCATCCACACGTTGGCCGCGTTGAACGACGACACCTGGTGGACGTAGTTCGGCAGGACTTCCAGAAGGTTCTCGTCCTCCCCGTAGTCGGCCAGGGGCTGCCCCGCCTGCACGAGCTTCCGCCAGTGCGTGGCGATGGCCTTCAGCTGGTGCAGAACGGTGCCGGTCTCTCCGTCTGCGCCGATTGTGGCGTCCAGTGCGGAACGGTCGCCGCTGTAGTCGACGTAGTTGAGGATCGTGGTGAAGACGGAGATGTCGTTGGCGCTGTACCACGGGCCGACCGGTCCGCCCTGGATGCAGTCCACGGCGTATCCGTTGTCGAGCCCTTGGGTGAGCCAGTACATCGTCTGGGCCGACATCATCGTGGGATCGAGCAGGGCCAGGACGACTGAGCAATAGGAAGTGTCCCAGAAGTAGGTGACCGAGTTCGCCCACTCGGGGGCACCGGTGACGTAGACGCGGTCGAAGCCGCTGAAGCCACCCCGCACTCGGCCCAGGACATCGTTGAAGTCGGCGCCGAGATTGGTGCGCTCGTTGGTCAGGACGGACAGGACGCTCATGTAGTACAGGCGGCTGACGGCGGCGTCGTCCGTGGTCAGGACCGGCAGGGATCCCGAGTAGTGGGTGTTGCCGGGCGTGAAGGCGTCCTGCCAGCGCTTCTCCCACCCGTCGTGGACAGCGTTGAACGCCTGCTGGAACGACCCGGCGTCGGCGTCGGCAGTAGCCATACGTCACCGTTCGACCCTCGGGTTCGGTGTGGGTAGCACCCGTGTCCTCCCCGTGTCCTCGCCGAACCCGAAGGTCGCGTGGCGTGCGCGATGTGCTGATGCCGGTCTGCGATGGGCTGTCCGCGCTGCCCGAAGCGGTCGACGCCGTCTGGCCCAGACCGTAGCCCGGCTCTGCATCGGCCACTTGATCAGAAATGGTCCTCACTACGCCCCCCGGCGCGACTGGACCGACATTGCCCGCGACCTCAAGCCCGTCAGCACGGTCATCAACGAGGAACAAGCCCGGGGGCCGTCGGGAATCCACGGGTAGCTTCCGTGTCTGGTGCCCGTTGATGTGCCACCGACGTCTACTTTGTGATGTCGGTGGTTGGATTTCACTTCCCTGGGTCGCATGGTGAGGCCGGTTTCGGCGAGGCAGCGGTCGACGAGACGGGGTCGTCGTTGGATGTGGTGGAGGCCGTGTCTGATCGTGCGGACCAGGTGGTCGGAGTCGGTGAACGCGACGTTGCCGGTGAAGCCGCGACGGACCAAGGACCAGATCCCCTCCACCGGGTTCAGGTCCGGCGCGTAACCCGGCAACTCTCGGATCGTCAGCCAGTCGTGTCCCGCGGCGTACTTCCGCAGATCCGCCGCACGGTGGGTGTTGAGTTATCCCAGATTCATGGATCCCAAGCTGAGAATGATCGAGATCTTCCAGGCCATCGGGAGGGTCCTGCGCCAGGAACCCCACGAGGGTCGAATCGCGACGATCGCCGTGCCCGTCGTCCTCGCCGCAAGCGAGAAGCCGGACGACATGTTCGTCTCCGACTCCTACCACTTCCTCGTCCGCGTCCTGCACGCGTTGGCCGCACACGACCGCCGCGTCCTGGAAATGCTCGCCACACACGCACCCAGCGGCGGCGTCCGGCTCCCGGCCCCGACGGATACCGACGCCGAGGGCGACGAGGTCTCGGAGGCGGAAACGGCGAAAGTGAGCCGGCCGAAGAGGACTCCGCTGGAGGCCATCGACTCCGACGTCGCCACCGGCACCAGCCATCCCGTGGGGGCGTTGATCAGCGAGCAGCGGCGGGCGTGGTCGGTGGGGGCGATCAGTGTGCGGCGGATCGAGTTGCTCGAGGCGTTGGGGATGGCGTGGAGCCCGGACGACGCCGCGTTCGAGGACGGACTCGCCATGTGCCGGCCGTACCACGCCGTCCACGGACACCTCGCCGCACCCAAGACCGCCGCCGTCAACAACTACCCCGTCGGACATTCCTCGCCAACTGCCGTCGACGGCTGGCATCCCGCAAGAACCCCGCCCGCTGGGCGCAGCGGTGGGAGCGCCTGGCCGCGATCGATCCCGGCTGGAATCCCACCGGGCGCGAGGACCCCGCCCGGCGGTGGTCCCCGGAGTGGCAACGCATACTCACGGCGGTACCGCTGCACATCGAGTCGGGGGAGAAATCTCGAGGAGCTCGTGCCCGGACGTACCATCGGCGGCGAGGACGTCGGAGCATGGCTGGAACGGCAACGGCGCAGCGGGAGGCGCTGGCCGGGATGGGCGTGCACGTGGGTGTCAAGGTGGTGCGGCGTGCGGCGTCCGTGGACCGGTGGGCGCTGACCCTCGCCGCAGCGGTCGCGTTCCGCGAGCGGGAGGGGCATCTGATCGTGCCGCGCAAACACATCGCAATCGTCGACGTCGACGGTGAGGCGCACGCGGTGAAACTGGGTGTCGCACTCGCCAACGCACGCCAACGACAGGCTTCTTGGGCGGTTGAACGCATCGAGGCCCTCACCGCGCTCGGGATGCGGTGGGCGTAGGGGGAGGTTGCGCCGGCGGGGGTTCGTGAGTTCTCGTGGGTGGCCCGCGGCCGCCCTCGGCGACATCCTCGACTGAACCGGCCACACCACCGCGCAGCTGCCGATCGATCGATGTGAGGATCGCGGCGAAGGCCTCCGTCCGACGACGGCGTTCGTCTCGTTCCGGACGACCGCCCGCGTCGGGGGCCGCGTTGGTGTAAGGGTGGGCGGGTGCCCTGTACGGGGTCCACACATACTCGCCTCGTGGCGTGCCGTGCGGGCTGTGCCCCGCGCAGGTCGACGGGGAAGGGCTCCGGCCGGGGCAACGCGCGGTCGGAGCCTTTCTCGTTTCGTTGCGCGGACGACCCGGTGGAGGGGAGTGCCGGTCGCCCGTGGACGGGTTCATGCCGACTCGCCGCGCCGGATCCGGTCCGCGATGGGCTCGATCCGCCGGTCGAACAACAGGTTCATGGTCGCCGGGAGTTGCGGGTCGATGTCCGGGCGCAGCAGGCCCGGGACCATGTACCAGTCAACGCCCGTCGTCTCGCCGGTGTTTCGTCCGGTTCACCGTTCGCCGCGCAAGCTCGTGAACTCGCCGTACATCAGATCCCGGAAGGAACGGTAGCGGGCGGCACCGGGAAGCCGCTGAGCGAGGTACCAGGCATCCCACTTGCCTTCGGGTGACGACGCAGGCATTGAGGAGGTAGAGGTCGGGCGCCTTCGGCGTGTGGCTGATCTTCAGGGGATGCGGCAGATGCGCACGTCGGAGCCCGACAGTGTCCTGGGCCTCGCGGTGGACGAAGTACTCGTCGGAGGGGCGTACGACGTCGCCACGGATCGCGCGGTTCGAGTGCTCCACAGCCTGCATCCGAGCAGGGCCTCTGCCGTTGGCCTCATGCCGGAGAAATTCGCACAACGCTGGTGGCGCCCCGACCCGAACGACGGCACGTCGAGCTGACCGCTGCCCGCCCCGGATCCCAAAGAGCACCGAAACCACATGCGGTACGACTGGCGCTTCGAGGTACCGCCAGTGGGCTGTCCGATCGCCAATCGTCAGCGTGAGGAAGTCACGCGGCGGCCACTCGCCGAAGTTCGACGACGACAAGCGGCACGCCGTGGACTGCGGCATCAATCGCCTGAAAAGGCACCAGACCGTGGCCACGAGGCGACGGTGCTGATCGCCGTCATCAACGAATGGCTTTGACCGTCGGCATCACATTGCCGGCTCGCGCACCTGCGCCACGATGATCACGTTTCCGTACAGGTCGGCCAGGTGCAGCGAGCGGCTGTCGCCGTCTTCCCGTTCGTTCCATACCCGCACCCCATGCCCGCGCAGGTGTTCGCGGACCGCATCCAGGTCGGCGGTGTAAAGCACGAGCAGGGGCTGACCGCCGCACTGCCCGCCGACCAGTTCACGTTCCCGGTCGCCGGTGGCCGTCATGAGCCAGAGACCGACCGCCTCCTGGCCGGGCACTCCGATATGCAAGTAGCGATATCCATCCGCCGTCTGGTCGTGCAGGACACGGAAGCCGAGAACTCCGCGGTAGAAGGCCAGGGCCGCATCAGGGTCGTCAACAAGGACGACCATACGGCCGAGCCCCGAGAACACGCTTTTCTCAGCACGAGGAGGCATGATCAACACCTTAGACCGTGCCGCCGACAACGAGCGAAGCGCTCGGGACGACTACAGCCGAAACAGGCCAAGGTCGATGTCCGCGTGGATGTTCGTGGCGTTCCGCTCGGTAGAGCGAGACGTTCGCCGTCCCCGACCCTCAGGATGTCGACCAGAATCTCGCCGCCCTCGTCGAAGCGCAGGGCGAAGACCGGATCGAGAGCCATCAGGACGTCGAAGGCCTCGCGATGATCGTCCGTCGGCGCGTTTCGTGCGGGACTTACCCTTCCTCTCTTCCCCACCGGAGGCAAACGCCTTGGCGCCTTGCACGTGCTCGAAAGTACGCTGACGGCCCATGGAACAGATCCCCGAGGGCGTTGACCGTGACATCCCGGAGCACCGGATCATCCCCGCGCTCAAGGCGATCCGAGAAGCGTCGGGCTGCACGCTTCACGAGGCACTCGACATCTTCGTTCGGCGGTACGAGGAACTTCGCCGTGACCGTCCGGACGACTTCCACCTCGTCCGGGAGAACTACGGTCAAGGTTTCCACTCCTGATCCCACGGCACCGCAGCGCAGGCCGACGCCCGGAAGGCGCGGCGACGTTCGCCGCGCCATCGCCCGCCGGCGTCCGGGATCCGGCACCGGTCGAAGTGCGATGTCGGTGTGCAGCGCGGGGCCTGTGGGTGTGCGGTCGGGTCGTCGGCGGGGGTGTTTGGGGGTGTGGCCGGGCAGGGCGGCGAACAGCATCCGCTCCACGCAGTGGTTGAGGTTCTCGATGCCGCCCTTCAGGTGTGGGCTGTAGGGCGGGAGCACGGTGATGTCCGCGTCCAGGGCCGTGAGCGCGATGGACACGGTGCGGGAGAGGAAGTTTCTGCCGCGGTCGAAGCGCACGTGTTCGGGCAGACCGCCGAAGGGCCCGTAGGGGGCGGTGCGCACGATCGCGGAGCGCAACGCGGCCAGGACCGAGGCCCGCGTCGGGTAGCCGGGGGTGACGGCTGCGCCGGTGATGGCCTTGGTCGCGCAGTCGATGAACCACGTGACGTACGGGTGAACGAGGTCGCCGCCGGCGGTCACACGCAGGGAAGCCTGGACGTGGTCGGCCTCCCAGGTGTGGTTGCGCCAGGTCCGGGGGCGCTTGGCGAACACGTCCAGCGCGCGGGCGGCTTCGGGGCCCTTGCGGTGGCCGACCCGCTCCCCCGCGGTCAGGTCCCGGCGGAGCGCGCGCAGGAACGTCGACAACGACGGCAGCGGATCCAGCAACGGCACGGCGGCCCGCGGCGCACCACCCGGGAACGGCGCGCCGCCCGGAAGTGGGTTGTCCGTTGGCGGTGTTGGTGTCGGTGCGGCGGCGTCGCCGGCGGTGACTACGGCGGCCGTGGCGGTGGTGGTGGCTCGGGCGACGAGTTCGCGGTGGACCGCGGAGGCGTTGCCGTGCCAGTACGCGAGCAGCACCCGGATGGGTGGGGTGATCTCGAAGCGGTCGCTGCGGCGGGCGCCTGGGTGTGTGGCGGTGTCGGGTGTGGTGGTGGCATCGGCCAGCCGGCGCCACACCGTGCGGTCGGAGACGTTCAGACACTGCGCCGTGGTGTGGACGTGGCCGGTGGTGAGCCTTGGCGCCCGCCCGCATCGGAGATGTCGGAAGTCGTGGAATCGCCTCTGTAGCATGTCTATAGTGGTGCTATGACGTCGACGACGATCCAGGTGCCGAGAGAGACCCGCGACCATCTCGCCGAACTCGCCAAGGAGCGTGGGCTGAGCATCGGCCAACTGGTCGAGGCGTTGGCCGCCGAGCAGCCCACCGCCGCGCAGCGGGCCGAGCGCCTGGCCGCGGACCGGGAGACGGTGCGTTCGGTGATCGGCGTCCCGATCACCGACGAGGAGTTCGACGACGCGCCCGACATCCTCGCCAACATCCACCGCATCGCCGCCGACAAGGCCCGGCAGACCCACGCGTGATCGTCCTGGACACCGGCGCCGTCAAGGCACTCGCCGCCGGCCACAAGACCCTGGGCCTCCTCGCGGGCAACATGGCCCGCACCCCCGGCGACCACCTGGTCGTCCCCGCGCTGTGCCTGGTGCAGGCCGAGGCCGACGCGCAGGGCGTCGCCCATCGAGTCCTGGCGCTGTCGAGCGTGAACGTCGACCCCCTCGAGACCGTGGCGTCCGTCGCGGTCGGCACGATGATCCGCGACGGCCTCGGCGGCCCGGACACCTGCCACGCGCTGTACTGCGCCCTTCCCCGGGCCGAGTTCACCGGCATGTCGATCCTGCTCACCACCCGCGAGGACGCCTACCCGCCCGGAATCGTCACCGTCGACATCGACTCCCCCGGCATGCTCGGGTTCTGACGGCGGGAGAACCACGACGGGAAACCGTCCCGGCACCTCGATCGAGGCGCCACGGCACCACCACACACACCGCACCCCTCGAGCACGAGGCGCGCCCCGGGACCGGTCACCCACCGGTGACCGGCCGCGCACCCGGGCACGAAGCCCGGCGACCGAGTCCCGCGTTCCCGATCCCCCCGCGCGTTCGCACCACGACGTGCCGGCTCCCGACGAACCGGATGTGGAGCAGTCGCCCCACGGCTTCGGCCTCGACATGCAGGCGGCGGGCACGCCGGGCGCGGGCGCGGTGGGGCGACTTGTTCGGAGGCGGCCTGCTCGGCCCGGGTGGTGGGGATGTCCGCCAGGGGCACGGGTGTGGTGGGTTCGGGGGCAGCGATGCGTCGGAGCGTCGCCGATCACGAACATGCCGCGGGGTTCGAGGGCGTCCAGGAGTGCGCGGTCGGCCGCGCGGGGCGGTTCGTCGAGTAAGCGGCCGGCGGGCCGAACGCGGTGAGCAGCGCAGCCCGCAACCGGGGCGGAGCCGGCTTCACCACGAGCGCGCGGTGTACCGGGACGCGGCGCGGGACAGACGCAGCGCCTGGTGAAGCGCGATCGTCTTGCCGTGGCCGGGGTCGCCGTACACGCACACGATCCGGCGGGCGGCGACCGTGCGGACGAGGGCTTCGGCCACCGCGCCGAGTTGGCGCGTCGACACCGGGTGCGCGCCGGGTGTGTACAGGCGCGCGCCGTGGGCGAACGGTGACGGCCGGGTCGCGGTGGGGTCGGTCCCGGCCGCGGCCGGGGTGTGCTCGCCGGTGGGCGGCAGGGTGATCCGGCCTGCCTCGCAGGCCGTGCCCGGGAGGGCGAGTTCGGCCAGGGCGCGGTCGTAGCGGTCGGGGTCGCGTCGGGCGTGCGTGGGTCGGGAGATCTCCAGGACACGGCCCGCGTGTTGCTCTTGCTGTACGGCGCGGTAGAGCGTCGTCAGGGACGGCAGGGTGTTCGTGGTCGGCGACGGGTGGGCCTGGTCCGGGTGTTCCCGCATCCAGTGGTGCAGGGCTTCACGTTCGGGCCCAGGTCCGACAGGCGCGCCCACAACGCGTCCGTGAGGGTGAAGGAGTGCCGCCGCGTGGCCGGTTCCGCCCGTCCGGACTCGCGGGCGATCGCCGGCCACCTCCACACGGTGCGCGGCGCCACCCCGGCCGCGGTCGCGGCGATCCGCACGTGCACCGTCTCCACCGTCCCGGCCTCGTCCAGCGCGAGAAGACGGCCCACCACCAACCGGCGTGTCAAGGCCCGGTCTTGTGACACGGACGCGGGTGACGACGCTTGCGCGGCGGCAGCGGACGGTGGCGGGGTGCGGGACGTGCCCGGGACCGAAGACACCGGCGGTGGAGACGACTTCGCGCTCATACCCGCAAGCACACCCCGCCCTCGAGCCGGCCGACACAGGAATGTGCATCCCCACGACAGCCACACCACGCATGTGCCAGCGCCCTTGGGCAGGCCACGACAACAGATCGGTCACCCCGTGACAGCCAAGAATCCCGCGATCAGCCGGACAAAGCCCAGCTCAACGAGGGGAAACCGAAACCGGAAGCGCTGTCACCAACCCGCCGACACCACACCACACATTCACACAAGCGCCTATACGATCGTCCGCGTACCGAAGGCGCCGCCACTTCCCTGTCCTCAGCTCCTGCGTTCCTGCCCGAACATGCCTTGCGAGAGACAGAATTGCGGGCATGTCGAGTCAAGGTGATCTGGAGCAGTCCATCCGCGCGCTCTCCGACGACGAGGCCATCCGTGCGCTGACGGTGCTGGCGGAGGAGCGCGGGCTGCTCCCCGCCGCGCACCGGCTTTCTCCGGACGGCGGCGGGCTGAGAGCCGTGGTGGATGCCGTGGAGCTGGAGCGGTACCTGGGTTCGGGACAACCCGAGTCGTCCGACGGGGAGTTGGCGCGCCGTGTACTGGAGTACGCGGTGGCCCTGCGCGAGGACTTGGCGGATACGGTCGGCGAGGCCGTCGCGTACGCGCGGTCGCCCATGGACCGGTTCGACCCCGTCACGCTCTCGATCGCCGCGCTCGCCATCACGCTGCTGCAGACCGAGGTCGTCGTGAAGCGGGATCCGCGCGGGAGATGGAGCCTGACCATCCACAAGCGGGCTTTGCGGGACTCCACTCTCGGGCGGGTCCTGACGGCCCTGCTCTCGCAGATCACCAACGGCAAGTAGCCGGCGGATCGGGACGGGGAACGGGATGACGGTCTCGGCGAGGGTGCCGTACGCGTGGCGCTGCGAGAAATGTGTTCAGGAGCGCAGCGCTCCGGTATGGCGGGTCATCGACGCGCGTGAACGGACCGACGTCCTGACGGCCCCCGCCCCGGGCGTTTCCTGGGTGGACTGCCCCGTCTGCGGTACGAGGACCCACATCGAGGCGCCGCTGCTGGTCCTGCGCCCGGGTGGGCCGGCGCCCCTGCTGCTCGCGGTCCCGGTCGCGGAACTCCAGCACGATCCAGTGCGGTCCGCGGCACCCCTGCTGGAGGAGGCCGAGCAGGCCGGGGCCTTCCTCGACGGCGCCTTCGCCGTGCCGACGATCCCGCTGCCGCGCAGGTTGCTCCCGTTCGTCCTGGCCCGCGACCTCGAACGGGACCTGGAAGACCCCGAGGCGGCATGCCGGCAGTTACAGCCGGAGGGAGCGCCGACGGTCGCGAACTACAGGATCTTCCTCCAGTACCTCGCGGAGGAACAGGATGACACCCGGGTGAGGGAGCTCCTGGCCGCGACGCTGGGCAGTTTGCCGGACGACCTCGCGGAGCTCGTCCGCTCGCACCCGGAACTGGCGAACGACACCAGGGTGCGCGACGCGGGGCGCGAGGAGCTCCGCGCGGCCGAGGAGGGCACGCCGCTCGAAGCGGTGATGCGCATCCGTCAGCAACTCCTGGACGAACTATGCGACGGCCGAACGCCTGCGGCGGCAGCGATCCGCCGCTACTTCGAAGCCTGGGTCCACTTCGACGGCGGTCTGCGGTCACGGCTGCACGCGGTGTACCTCGCGGCCCGGAGCACCGACGGACCGGAGGCCATCCCGCTCGCCCGTGAGGCGCTGGCGCTCGCCGACCGCATGGGCGAGCAGGAGATGGAGACCGAGCTCGCCGAACTGCTCGGCGAACGCCTGGTGCGTGCCGTACAGGATGGGCTCGATGCCGATCCGTCCGAGGCCGTCCAAGTCCTCGAACGGGCACTGCGCCGGCTGCCCGAGGGCAGTCTGCAGTGGGCAGGGGTGGCGAACAACCTCGCCAGTGCGCACCACCTGCGTCATGACGGCGACCGGCTGGAGACGTGGGAGGCGGCGCGCGACCTGCTGGCGCGCGCGACCACACTGGACCGCCGTGAGCATCCCGAGTTCTGGGCAACGGTCCAGACCAACTACGGGCTGCTCCTCTCGGAACGGCCGGGCTGCGGCCCCGAGGACCTCACACTGGGCATCGAGCACATCAAAGCCGGACTGGAGGAACGCTCCCCCCGGCGGGACCGGCGCGACTGGGCCTACTCGATGGTCAACCTCGGCCTGCTGCTGTACCGCCGAGCCGGAGCGGAGGACCTGCGGCAGGCGGAGCGCTGCTATCGAAAGGCTCTGCGGTACCTCGGCGCCGCTGACGACGCGGCGCTGTGGTCCCGGATCCAGTGCAATCTGGCCGACCTGCTGCTGTCCCGGGATCCCGTCGACGCGCACGGCGCCAGAGAAGCGGCGACCGCGGCGCTCGGCCTGGCCGCCGCGCGCCCCGGCCTCCTCAACACCGGCCGCATCACCTGGCTGCTGGCCCGGGCCGGTGATCACCTCGACGGACCGGACGGCGCCGGAAGCGAGCGACTGCGCCACCAGGCCCTGGCAGCCACGCCACCTGCGGTGTCGCCGTCCCTGCACCTCGGCATCGCCCGGGAACTGCTCCACGTCCACGCCTCGGCGGAACGCTGGAGCGAAGCGGCCGATGTCGCGTCGGACATGATGACCGCCGTGAACGCGCTCTACGACGCCCAGGTCACCGGAACCGGACGCCGGAGCGTACTCGCCCAGGTGAACACGATCGCCCGCTGGGCCGCCTTCCTGCTGGCCCGGGCGGGACGCCCGGAGCGTGCGATCGAGGCCATCGAAAGTGGAATGGCCTGCGAGCTCTCGGTGGCGGCCGGGCGGGCAGCGGCGGACATGGAGGCCCTTGAACAGATCGATCCGGCCACGGCCCGCCGCTACCGGCTGGCGCGGGCCCGATACCGCTCCACGGTCGATGCAGCGACCCAGGCGGCGACCGGCGGCCCCACTTCCACGGCGCGTGAAGAGGCCGAGGCCGAACGCGGTATACGCACGGCGATTGAGGAGATCCGCGCGATCCCGAGCTTCGAACGCTTCCTGCGCACCAGCGAACTGGAGGACATCGTCCGGGCGGCAGGGGGTAGCCCACTTGCCTACCTGGTGAACGCCCCCTGGGGCAGCAGCGTCCTCGCGCTACCCCGTACACCGGGCGCGCAGCCCGCGGTACGGGCCGTTTACGTTCCCGAGGTGAGCAGCGAGTCCGTCATGCGCCTCCTGATCGGGGATCCGGCCGACAGCACCCCGGGGCTGCTCCTGGCACAGGAGGGCGGAGCGCTCCGGCGCAGGCGTCAGCTCCCGCAAGCCTTGGACCGGCTCGCCGCCCTCGCACCGCTCCTTCGGCCGGTCGCGCGGCTCCTCGCGGACGACCCGGGGCACGAGGCCGTCGTCGTTCCGACCGGTCTGCTGGGCATGGTGCCCCTGCACGCCGTACCGCTCGGGGGCGACGGCGCAGTCGACGACGTCGGGACCCTGGTCTTCGCCCCGTCCGTCGCGGTGTACGCGGCGTGCCGCTCCGCAGCTGCACGGCCGCCGCAGAGGGTTCCCCGCCTAGTGGCCGTGACCGACCCCGATGGTTCGCTCCCCGGCAGCCACGCCGAACTCGCCGAAATCCGCGCACTGTTCGAAGAGGTCCGTTGCGCGGTGGGGCCCGAAGCCACCGTTGGCTGGGTGCTCAACCATCTCGCCGAGGCCTCGTTCCTGCACCTCAGCTGCCACGGCAGCGGTGGATTCGACAGTGTGGGCGGCTCACTGGCCCTGGCCGACGGCCGCTTGGACATGGACGCCCTGATCCGCCATCGGCTCCCCGCCTGCAGACTGGCGGTGGCCGGCGCATGCCAGTCGGGCCACTACGCGATGGTCGAGGCTCCGAACGAGTTCCGCGGGCTTGCGGCTGGTTTCCTCCAGGCCGGGGCGGCCTGCGCGGTGGCCGGGCTATGGCAGGTGAACGACATGGTGACGGCGTTGCTGATGACACGCTTCTACGAGTTGATCTTCCCCGCAAACGGTTCCGGCGGCGTTCCCCCGGTGCCGGCACTGCGCCGGGCACGCGGGTGGTTGCGCCGTCTCACCTGGGAGGAACTCGCGCGGTACACCGCCTCCCGTCCGCATCTGGCAGCCCTGACCGAGCGGTACACCGCTCGGCCGACGACCGACGAGTACCCTTTCGCCTCGCCGGTCCACTGGGCCGCGTTCACCGCTTGGGGAGTCTGAGCGCTCCGCGCCGGGCCCCTGTCAGTTCCTCCGCGTCGGCCCGTTCGAGTCGAGCGTGAACTGGGCAACGGGGCCGTAGGGTGATTGCGGGGTGTTGACCTGCATCAACGTGTATCGCCCGCCTACGAGGCCCGTGAGGATCACAGTGGTCGGGTAGTGGACCTCTCCGCCACTCGCGCAGCTGGGCCGGCAGATGATCGCCCACTCCTGCCCGCTGGCCCGGGCGGTTGACTGCCCCCAGCCTGACCAGGTCAGGCCCTTGAGCGTGTCCTTGCCGTCTCCGCAGGCGAGCAGAAGTGATTCGGGCTGGGCCAGGGACTCCCCGGAGCAGCTCACGATCGCGGCGGGCCGCGTGCTCTGCCGTGTGGCGGCCGTCGGCGGCGGCGCGGAGGGTTCTGTGACGCGGGAGGGCTCGGCGGACGGGGTCGGTTCGGCGGTTGTCCGCCGGGGTGCCTCGGTGGTGGGGTCGACGGTCGGAGGGGCGGTCGGGCGGGCGGGCACCGAGACGGTCGGCTCTTCGACCGACTGCGGGGGCGCCGTGACGGTGGCCCTGGGGTCGGCGATGGTGTCGGTTCCGCTGCCGTGGCCGGACGCGAGGGCGATGACGGTGGCGGCGATCACGATGCCGATGGCGATGCCCGTGCCGACGGCGCGCCCGCGCCGGACCGGTGCGGGCGGGGACTCCGGGTTCGTCGGACGGCCCGCGTGCGGCGGGGGCTTGTCGACGACCCCCGCGGCGGACTCCGGGATGGCCGTACGTTTGCGCAACTCGTCCCGGAGCCGCTCGATTTCCGCCTGCTGCTCGGCGATCAGTTCGTGGATCTCCAGCGGCCAGGGGCGCACCGCGGGCGTGAGCCGTCCGATGGCTTCCAGCAGTTGGGCCGCGCTCGGCCGGGCAGCGGGGTCCTTGGCCAGGCAGCCGGCCGCGATCGGGCGGATCTTGTCCGGGAGCCCGCTGAGGTCGGGCTCGGTGTGTACGACGTTGTACAGGGTCTGCGGCAGGGATGGTCCGACGAACGGGCACGCGCCGGTGCACGCCATGACCAGCACCGTCCCGAGGGAGAAGATGTCGCTGGCCGGTTCCAGCGACTCGCCCCGGGCCTGCTCCGGGGACATAAACCCAGGTGAGCCGACCAGCCAGCCCGCGGTCGTCAGCTCGCTGCCGTCTTCGCTGTCGGCCGCCCGGGCGATGCCGAAATCGATCACTCGGGGCCCGTCGTCGGCGAGAAGTACGTTGGACGGTTTCAAATCCCGGTGCACCAGGCCGGCCCGGTGGATCTCGGTCAGGGCCGAGGCCAGTCCCATGGTCATCCGCAGAACGGATTCCTCGGGCAGTGCGCCGACAGCCGCCACGGCCTGCTGTAGCGAAGGTCCGGGGACAAACACAGACGTCAGCCACGGTTCAGGCGCGTCCGCATCCGCGTCGATGATCGCGGACGTGTACGCTCCCGAGACCTTGCGGGAGGCTTCCACCTCTCGGCGGAACCGTGCCCGGAATCCGTCGTCCTCGACGAACTGCGCCCGTACCTGCTTCAGCGCGACCAACTGCCCGTCCGGGGCACTGCTCAGCAGGACACGGCCCATGCCGCCCCGGCCGAGCTCCGCGATCGTCCGATACCTTCCGACCGTCACCGGGTCGGTGTCCACCAATCGTTTCACTCTGTCCCCGCCTCAGAAGAAACGTCAGGACCGAGTCTCGGCGCCCTACACGGCCCTCCACAAATCACGCTACCGAGGGCAACGACCTCGCCACCGGCGAACACCGATTCCCGCCACCGGACACCGGGTCGAGGTGTGTGTTCCGGGCTCTGCTGGTTCGTCGGTGTGTTCCTGGTCCACACTGGGGCCGAGGGATGGAGGGTGTGCGATGCGGACGCTCATAGACGGCACGTGGGTCACGCTCCCCGGCACGATCGGGGAGATCCGGAAGGGGTTGTCGGAGGACGAACGGGCGGTGTTCGACGCGGAGATCGAGACGGCCGCGTTCGAGAACCTGCCCCGTGTCGCGGCCCGGTGGGCCCTGCCAGCGCGGGCGCGGGCGGGAGACGAGGAACTGTTCCGGCGCCTGGAGGCCGGGGACTACACCGGCGTCGTGTACGCCGACGGTACACCCGTCGAGCCGTGAGCCGGTACACCGTGGCGTACGGCCCCGAGGCCGCCACTCGCGACGCCATGCCCGCCGACCTGCGCCGCCGCTTCGAGATCGGCATGGCCAAACTCGCGGGCGATCCCTACGCGAACGGTTCCACCCCCATCGGTGGCGAACGCGACCGCCGCGACGCTACCGTCGCCGCCTGTCTGGTCGTCTACTACGTCGCGGCCGAGTGCCTACGCATCACCACCGTGCGCATCCGCCCCCCTTACTGAGCCACGGTGGTCGGGTGGCCGTAGTCCGTTGCTCGACTACGGCCACCCGACCACCGTGTGTTCGACTTCAGCCGCGGATGTCGAACTCGCAATAGTCCACGTCGGTGAGCTCGACTGCCTCCAGGTCGTCGGCGCGGGTGCCGCCCTCCTGGAAGTACGCCTCTTGTAGACCTGCGGCGACGATGCGCTCCAGGTCGCGTTCGGAAGCCCCGGAGTGGTGCGCGTCGAACAACTCCTGGGCGTGGGTGGGCGACAGCGGCTGTGTGATGCGGCGCATCGGCGGGTCGTCGGTCGAGCCGGCCGCCGAGGAGAACCCGAACCGGGCCCTGGTCTCGACGATGACGCCGCCGGTGGCGGCCGCGCGTTGTTCGGCGCGGCGGCGGACCTGGGGTTGCCACAGTCGGCGGACCTCGGCGTCGATCTTGGCATTGACGGTGCGGGGCGGGGTTTTGCGGTCGCCTTTGAGGTAGCGCTCGACGGAGCGTTGGCTGACGCCGAGGCGTTCGGCGACCTTGCGGGTGCTGCCGCGGTTCTTGCTGAGCAGGAACCTGATGCGGGCCTTCGTGGACTGGGGTGGTTTGCGGGTGAGGACGTGTTGGGCGGCATGGTCCAGGCCGTCGCCGATCTTGCCCACGGGGGTTCCTATTCGCCTTCGGCGACGGCGTCGACGCCGTCCTTGATGTGGCGGGCCGGGTTCTGTTCCTGGAGGAGCAGGCCCAGGGCCCATTCGAGGGGGCGGGTGCCTTCGTGCTTGACCATGCCGGGGCTGACTCCGAGGCGGAACGCGCCGGGGATCGGTGTGTCGTCGGCGGTGCGCGGCAGGGCGTCCAGTGGGGAGGGTCCGGCGCTGGGGTAGACGACGCAGTCGGAGAGGACGGCGAGCGGGTAGAGGTCGGCGGCGGTGGCGAGTTTGCGCATCTTGCGGTGCATGCCCACCCGGGCGTTGGCGATGACCGCGGCGCGGATGTCGGGGCGCCAGGTGGGGCGTTCGAGTGCGGGCCGGCGGTCGCCGGTCTTGTAGCGGGCGCCTTGGGGGCGTTCGCGGAGTTTGCCGATGCCGCCCTTGACGGTGGCCTTGATGGCGGACAGGACGATCGCGCGGGCGGGGTCGATCTGCTTGTGGCGGCTCATCGCGTCCAGGAACGCGGTGTCGTCCAGGTCGGGGGTGACGCCGAGGTCGGCCATGGTGGCGAGGTAGGCGTCGCGGAGCCGGGTGTACCAGGGGTCGAGGTAGGGCCGTGGTCGGGGCGGATCCATGCCTCGAACGGGTCGATGGTGGCGCCGAGTTCGAGGGCGTAGGCGACTGTGGGGGTGGCGTACCAGCCGGGGCCGGTGGGCGTGGTGCCGTTCGGGGTGAACGGGTTCGGCAGTCGCGGGTCGACCTCGACGGTGGACAGGTCGACGTACCAGCAGCCGGGCAGCTTCTTGTCGAACGTCGGGGCCTGCACGTGGACCGGTGGGCCGAGGCCGACCGGCAGTCGGGACGCGGCGGCGAGGAAGGCGGCGTTGACGTCGATGCCGACGGCGTGTTCGAGGTTGCTCTCGTCGTCGCCGACCAGGTGGATCGGGCGGTGCCAGTCGTAGGCCTCCTCGACCAGGACGTTGGCGCCGTCGCGGGTCTGTGCGACGGGGTGCTCGTCGGTCTTGTCGGCTGGGACGGCTGGGCGGTGCCCGCCCTTCTTGTCCTTGGCTTCGGCGGCCCGGAGCCCGTCGTAGGTCAGCTCTTGTCGGAAGTCGCGTTGGACTTCCTCGGCCGCTACGCCTTCACCCGCACGCCGGCGGCCGGGCTGCGCCCGCTGCGTGACCCGAGCACCGACGAGAAAGCGGCCGACGACGAGAACAGCTGACCGCTTCCAGCGGTCAGGTCGTTCTGGTTGCTACTCGGCCTGCAGGACGAAGAACAGGAAGCACAGGAAGCGCGGCTCGGCCGCGATGGCCTCGGGGAACATCTCGCGGGCGGCGGGATCAGGATCCGGCTCGCTGATGACCGCTATCCGGAAACCGGCCCCGATGAAAGCCTCGATCATCGCGTGCAGCGGCCTGCTCCATCTGCTCACCAGGGCGGTCTGGCCGCCCACGGTCCACTCTACGGTCCATTTGGTGGTGTCGAAGTAGTTGCACTCGGCCTCGCGACCGGCCTCGCGGTGTATGAGGTTGATGGCAAAGGGATGGTCGACAGACGCGATCAGCCGACCGCCGGGCCTGAGTACGCGTCGCAGCTCGGCCAGCGCCGGCCCCCAGTCCTCCAGGTAGTGCAGCACCAGGGACGCCGCTACATCGTCGAACGTGTCATCAGCGTAAGGAAGCGGGCTGCCCAGGTCCGCCACCTGCAGGTCCGCACCGTCGCCGAGCCGCTGCCGAGCCAGCTCCAGCATCCCGGCACTCGTGTCGAAGCCACTCACAATGGCGCCACGGTCGCGCAGCGCGGCAAACAGGGCCCCCGAGCCGCAGCCGGCGTCGAGGATCCGCCGGCCGGCCACGTCTCCAGCGAGGGCCAGCATCGCGGGCCGCTCGTAGTAGGCATTGACCAGGTTGGTTTCGTTTGCGGCCGTGTACGCCTCGGCGAAGCTGTTGTAGTCGTTGGTCTTCGACGGATCCACACTCACTGCGGACGGCGAGACCAGCCTGGTGGAAATCGCGTGCTCTTGGCGCTCGCTTGAGATCATGGCGCGGGAGACGTGCGCTGCAGCAGTTCGGTTCCTGGCTGCGGCCAACTGCTGCGCTGCGTCGTCGCACGGGTCGATCTCGTCTACCCCGGAGTCCTCTCCCTGTCGGGCCACGCCGGTGCGGCGGGCCCTCCCGGAATACAGCAAGCGCCCCCGGCGCTGGTGCCGGAGAGCCGAAGCGCGAGCGCAAGGCTCCCCGGGCCGGGTTTGTTTCATAGGCGACCGCTCAATGCCGCGAAGTTAGGGCTTGCAGAGAATTAACTCGCTGTCTTGATCTCGGGCGGGAGCGGGACGTCTGTTGTGCTCGCGTAGTCGTAGAGGCTGTCGAGAGTGGCGAGTTGGCTGTCGCAGGGTCGGATGGTGTGTCCGGCTGTGTTGAGGAGTTGGCGGATGTCGCGGATGCGCCGGTTGACGGTTTCGGGTGTGACCGTGAAGAGGCGGGCGATGGCGACCTGCGGGAGTCCGAGCCGATAGTGGAGAAGAGCGGCCGGGAGCCGGTCGGCGAGGGTGAGGACGGGGCGTCGGCCGGTACCGGAGGCGACCAGGCGAGGACGGTGGCCGCGCCGTTTGTCCAGGTGTGTTTCACGCTGGGCCTCGTGGAGTGCGGTCAGCGTGGTGACGAGGGTGTCCCACTCCTGGGGCGGTAGTCCGGTCAGGGCGGGGTGGCAGAGCCAGGCGAGGTCGGGACTGGGCCGGTCGAACGGGTCTGGTGCATCGTTGATCCGGGTGTATGCCTCGGGCTGGAGTGTGTAGTTCCAGTCACCGTGCCAATCGTGGCGTGTTACGGGGAGGGCGTCCATCTGCCGGTCGCCGATCCGGACCCCGGTCTCGTAGGTGTTGGTATCGAGTGCGGCATGGACTTTCAGCCCGGTGCGGGTGGTGGTCGCGGCGATGGACTGGACGATGACTTCGTGGCTGGTCAGTGGCCTGCCGCGCCAGTTCATGGTGATGTGGGAGAACAGCCGGTGCTCGATCCGATTCCATTTCGAAGTGCCCGGAGGAAAGTGACAGACAGTGATGTGCAGGCCTGTTTCCAGGGCCAGGGCGGCGAGTTCGGCTTTCCAGGCGCGGGTGCGGTAGCCGTTGGAGCCGCCGGCGTCGGCGGTGATGAGCAGCCGCCTGGCCTGCGGGTAGTCCCCGGTGCCGCGGGCGTTCCACCAGCGGCGGATGGATTCGACGGCGAAGGCGGCGGTGTCGTGGTCGGTGCCGACGCTGACCCAGCCGGTGTTCGCGGCCAGGTCGTAGATGCCGTAGGGCACGGCCTTCCCGAGTTCCCTGTCCGGGAAGTCGTGGGTGCTGACCTGCACGGGGTCGCCTGCGGGCCGCCATTCCCGGCCGCCGTTCTTCAAGGGTCCTACGACTTCCTTCTTTTTCGTGTCGACGCTGATCACCGGGTCACCGGCCGTCTGGTGAGCCTTGGCCTGCTGGTTGATATAGCGGAACTGGCCGTCCCGGTCCGGGTGTTGCCGTCCTTCGACGACCTTGGCGTTGCCCTGGAGACTGAAGCCTTCCTCGCGCAGCACGTCGGCGACGGTGTCGGCGGATATCCGGTGGCCTTGGCGGGTGAGCTCGGCGGCCAGGTGGCGGGTGGACTTCGTCGTCCACCGCAGCGGCGACATCGGGTCCCCGCGCATGTCCGGCTCGACCAGGGCCAGCAGTGCCGGACGCAGTCCCGGGTCCAGGTCCACCACCCGCTTGCGGCCGCCGCCGACCCGACGCACCCGCCCCAACGGGGCCTCACCCGACTCCAGTTCGCTGACGCCCAGCGACACCGTTCCCTCACGCACCCCCGCCGCCCGGGCGACCAGCCTGATCCCGCCATGACCAAACGCTCCGGCCTCGGCCGCCAGCAGCAGACGGCGCTGGCGTTCATCCAGATGCGGGAACAACACCGTGAACTTCGCTGCCAACGCCGCCGCTATGTCTTCCGTCGCTTCCATACCACACCAACGACCATCAAAACGGGAAGCTACGGGATAATCCTCTGCAAGCCCTAACGCAACGGCGTTGCACGACAAGGGACACGACCCGTCATGGTGCGCGTGGTCGGCGACTTGCCCTCACGGCGGCGGCTGCCGCAGCTGTGCTGGTGCCCCTGTTCGGAACCGATGCGACGGCGTCAGCCCAGGCTGCGGCCGACGCCGTCAGCAACAGCCCGGTCGTCGCAGTAGCAGCCGCCTCTGGCGGGTACTGGCAGGCAGCCGCCGATGGTGGGGTGTTTGCGTTCGGTGACGCGGCCTCGTACGGGTCGATGGGGGGCAAGCCGCTGAACAAGCCGGTAGTCGGGATGGCCGGCACGCCCTCGGGCAAGGGCTACTGGCTCACCGCCGAGGACGGCGGCCTGTTCTCCTTCGGCGACGCCACCTTCCACGGTCACGCCATCTACAAGCGCTGCTGGTCGATGCTCATGCGGATGCTGTTCCTTTGTTCAATGGGCTGTACGGGCCCAATGGGCAGGGCGGGAAAGCGCTGTTTCCGGGGTCGCCCGCTGGGGGCGCAAGGTCAGCCGCGCGGCAGGGCGGCCAAGGCCCGGCGGTCGGTCTTGCCGTTCGGGTTCAGCGGGAAGGCGTCGAGGACGGTGAACTCCTGCGGGACCATGTTCCGGGGCAGGGTTTTCAGCAGGTCGCGGTACAGGGCCCGGGTGTCGAGCGCACCAGCGGCGGGCAGCACAAAACCCACCAGGCCCGGTTCGCCCGAGGCGTCCGGAAGGGCCAGGACCACCGCGTCGTCGACGAGCGGGTGGGAGCGGACGCCGTGTTCGACGTCCCCGAGGTCCATCCGCATACCGCGGATCTTGACCTGGGCGTCGGTCCTGCCGACCACGACCAGTTCCCCGTCGGAGGTGACGTAGCCGCGGTCGCCCGTCCGGTAGATCCGTACCGGGCCGTCAGGGGTGAGCAGTTCGGTGAACCGCCGGGTGTCGGCGGGCGAGGCGTTGAGGTAGCCGGCGCTCACGCTGAGGCCCAGGACGCAGATCTCGCCGGTCTCGCCGTCCGCCACCTCGTTCAGCCCGTCGTCGAGCAGGCGGATCTCGGTGTTGTACACGGGGTGCCCCACCGGCGTCGCGGCGGCCCGGTAGCGGGCGTAGTCCGCGAGCACGTGGGAGGTCGCCACGTCCGTGCACTCGGCCACCCCGTACTGGTGCAGCAAGACACAGGAGTTGCCCTCCTGGGAAGCCCACTCCTCGACGCGGGCGACCTTGAGCGGCTCCCCGCCGATGAAGACGTGGCCGACGCGGGTGAGCGCGTCGGTCCGCAGCGCCCGCTCGTGCTCGATCAGCAGATACAGGGTGCTCGGTGCGCAGTGCAACTGCCGAACGCCGTGGGTCTCGATCAGGCGATAGGCCATGCTCGCGTCGAAGTAGCGGCTGGGCAGCAGATGGAGGGCGGCGCCGCAGAACAGCGGCGCCATCAGGCCGCGCTGGCTGATGTCGAACCCGAAGGAGCTGACCGTGAGCCCGCTCGCGGCGGCGTCCAGCCCGTACTCGACGCGCAGCCATTCGAGCAGGTTGTACCAGCCCTCGTGGCGTACGGCGGTGGCCTTGGGCGTGCCCGTCGAGCCGGAGGTGAACACGACGTAGCACAGGTCGTCATTGGAGAGGTCGACTGCGGGATCAGTGGCGGGCTGGGCGGCGAGCTCCCCGGCCAGCCGATCGAGGAGGAGGAGCTCGCCCGGCGCCCCGCCCATCAGGGCGCTGGTTTCTGCCGAGGCCACATTGAGCTTGATCTCCTCTAGCTGCGAGACCATGAGCCGAAGCCGCTCGGCGGGGTAGGTCGGGTCCAACGGCACATACGCGGCACCGGATTTGAGGATTCCGAGAATCGCGACCAGGAGGTCGGGCGTACGGTCCAGGCATACGCCGATGACGGAGCCGCGGCCCGCGCCGAGGGCGATGAGGTGGTGGGCGAAACGGTTGGCTCGCGCGTTGAGTTCGGCGAAGTCGACCTCTTCGGCGCCACAGGTCAGGGCGGTCCGGTCGGGGTGCCGCCGGGCGTGGGCCTCGAAGACCCGGTGGACGAGCAGGCTTTCCGGCAACGCCAGGCGCTTGCCTATGAGGGGCATGAGGTACGTTCCTCTCCAGTGTCGGGGGCTTCCGGGACGCGGGGACCCGTGAGCGATCAGGCGACGGCGGTGGCGGAGTTGCCGACCAGGACGCTCTCGTCGTACTCGAGCAGGTAGCAGTAGAAGGGGTGGCCAGCTCGGAAGCCGCGGGCGACGAGCCGACTGACGTTCAGCCGGTACGTGAGCGGCCCATCCGGTGTGCCCGAGCCTTCGACCGGCAGGAAGCCGAGCTCCGCCAGCCGGTCCGTTGCCCGCCGGTCGGCGAGTTCCACGACGACATCGCTCACGTCGTGCGACACCGCCCACTGCAGCGAGCCCTTGAACAGTCCGCCGAGGGCGCCGAACGGCAGCTCCGCCAGGGGCGCCTCCGCGAACTCGGGGCGCACCACGGGCCGACGGCACTGCACCAGCCGGCGGCTGGCCGCAGGACGCTCTGGAGCTCGGGCCACTCGGTCAGGGGCAGCCCCAGCGGCGAGTAGGCGACGAGTTCCGCGCAAGCGACCAGTTCGCCCTCGACCATGACCAGCATGTGCGCGGCGAAGGCGTCCTGGGCCGGCGCTGCGCTGCTCAGGCCGAACCGGTCCCGGGGCCTTCGCCCACGCAAGCTCTCGATGCTCAGCATGTCGAGGTCGCTGTGCGCCGTGTACACGAAGCAGTCACGACCGGGATCCCTCTTGCTGTCGACG
This sequence comes from Embleya sp. NBC_00888, assembly GCF_045207655.1. Classification (NCBI taxonomy): domain Bacteria; kingdom Bacillati; phylum Actinomycetota; class Actinomycetes; order Kitasatosporales; family Streptomycetaceae; genus Embleya; species Embleya sp. NBC_00888. The sequence goes on from NZ_CP108784.1 coordinate 191,187, forward strand.
AAGGTGAAGTCCATCTCGCGGCTCACAGGGGTGCGGGGCGGGCGGGAGAGGTCAGGCGTGGGCGCGGTTGACGGCGGAGGTGACGGCACCCAACCGGGCGCTCTCCTCGTCGCTGGCGATCCCGGCGCCGTACCAGGTCGTGCCGTCGACGGCGATCTGCGCGTAGGCGGCGTACCGGGTACCGAGGCCGTCGTCGACGGTGTGCCCCGTGACCTCGGTGATCTCCACCGTGCGGCCGGTGGCGGCGAGGGCGTCGGCGTACGCGGCGGCAGGGTCGGCGCCGAGGCCGGTCAACCGTTTCTCCCGGCCGTCGCCGTGGACGATCAGGGCGTTGACGGCGACGGTGTCCCGCTCACGGGTCAGCTGGAATTCCTTGAGCTGCACCGCGGGCCGCTCGAATTCGAGGTAGATCTCCGCGAAAATGGCCCGCAGCTCTCGGGACGTGAGCTCGATCCCGTCGCCGTCGGCCACCCGCTGCACCCGCCGGCCCAGTTCCACCCGCATCCCACGGGGCAGGTCCAGCCCGTAGGCGCTCTTGAGCACGTGGGCCACGCCGCCCTTGCCGGACTGGCTGTTGACACGGACGACCGACTCGTAGGAACGGCCCACGTCCTTGGGGTCGATGGGCAGGTACGGGACGTTCCACGCCACCGTGGAGGGGGAAGCGCCCGCATCGACGGCCTGGCGCTCGATCGCGGCCAGGCCCTTGGCTATGGCGTCCTGGTGCGTGCCGGAGAAAGCGGTGTACACGAGTTCGCCGACGTACGGGTGACGCGCCGGCACCGGCAGCTGGTTGGCGAACTCGACGGTACGTCGGATCTCGTCGATGTCGGAGAAGTCCAGTTGCGGGTCGACGCCCTGGCTGAAGAGGTTGAGCGCCAGCGTGGCCAGGCAGACGTTGCCGGTGCGCTCGCCGTTGCCGAACAACGTGCCCTCGATACGGTCGGCGCCTGCCATGACGGCCAGTTCGGCGGAGGCCACCGCAGTGCCCCGGTCGTTGTGCGGGTGCACGGAGAGAATGACCGCGTCGCGTCGGTCGAGATTGCGGTGCATCCACTCGATCTGGTCGGCGAAGACGTTCGGCGAGTCGGTCTCCACCGTCGTCGGCAGATTCAGCGTCACCGGGCGGTCCGGGCTCGCGTCCCAGAGTGAGGTGATGGCGTCCGACACCTGGAGCACGAACTCGGGCTCCGTCACGTTGAACGTCTCGGGCGAGTACTCGAAACGCAGCTGCGTGCCTTTGACGGTCTCCGCACGGCGGACAATGTGTTCCGCCGAACGGAGTGCCATCTGTCGCACTTCTTCCGGGCTCATTCCGAAGACGACCTCACGCCACAGACAGGCGGTCGCATTGCAGAGGTGCACCATGGCCCGGTCCGCGCCCCCGATACCCTCGAAGGTCCGGTCGATCAGTTCCGGCTTGGCCGGCGTGAACACGGATATGGTCACGTCATCGGGAATCCGGTCCTGCTCGATGAGGGTTCGGAGGAAAGAGAAATCCGCGTCGCTGGCCGACGGATATCCGACCTCGATCTCCTTGAAACCCATGCGCACCAACAGGTCGAACATCCGGCTCTTTCGCTCGATGTCCATCGGGCTGCTGAGCGCCTGGTTGCCGTCACGCAGGTCCACCGATGCCCACAGCGGCGCCCTCACCAGTGACTTCGAGGGCCAGGTGCGGTCCGTCAATTGATGCGGGAGACGTGACTCCAGCCGCTCGTAACGCTGGAATTTCATGGCCGACCCGCGCTGCGCATTCCACCATTTCTGGTCTTCACGACGTGGGCCGACGGGGGTGTTGAGCCGCGACATGGCGAGGGGTGACGTTGGAGCCTCGATCATTTCATGCCTCCCTTGAAAAAACTGCAGAGCGATGCAGTCAGGGGCGAGTCCGAATGTCTCGGCCGGTGATGTCCGCAAATCTAGGAGGAGGCGTCTCCCCGGCCGGTCCTAATGCCCGCCTCACCCCGTCTTCATGGTGCTTTCCGGCAGAGTGGTCCGCGGCCGGCTCGTCCGGACGCGGAACCGGCGCACGCCGCCCGCGGCCGATCCTGGGGCCGGGTTTGCCCCGAGATCGAGGATCGACCGGATCTCCTGACTCGTCATCGGATTCACCGATTCGAGGGGACGATCCGGCCGCTCGGCGAGCTGTCTGGCGACGTGGCCGACGTGCGCGGCGAACTGTTCCACGATCACCGGATCCAGGTCGCCCCGACTGAACCGCACCACCGCCGGCAGTGATGGTGCGAGCCGCGCCCCCGCGTCGACCTCGTCGATCACCACGGGCGGTTGGGTAACCTCGCAGCTGGCCAGGAACTCGCCGACGGTGGCCGATTCATCGACCGGTTCCCCCGCTCCGTATCGGGCCAACACCAGATTGACCGCTCCCACCAGCAACGCGTCATCTGGCGCGGTCAGGCGGGAGAGGTCGATCGGAACCGAGCCGACTTCGCCGGCTCGGGCTGGATCGCCCAGCCCCCACTCGAGCGGGTGTTTCACCTGGTCTCTCGACATACTGCCTTCCTGGCCGGACTCGCGGACACATGCGGGACGACGATCGTCGTGGCTGGCGGGGCCGGGTCCGGGTCAGAAGACCGGTTCGGCCAGGGCCGCCGTCGCGGTGGCCATCACCTGCTCAGGCGACTCGACCAGGTACATGTGACCGCCGGGTGACTCCCGGAGACGGAACTCGCCCGCCGTGGCCTTCCTCCACCCGGCGGCCTGGGACGCACTGACCAGGTGGTCGTCCTTCCCCCGCAGCGCGGTGATCGGGATGCGCAAAGGTTCGACCGAGTCCGGCCGATAGTTCGCGTGCATCTCGACATCGGCGCGCAGCGCCGGCAGAAGCAGGTCGAGCAGGTCGGGATTGGCCAGCGCCTCATGCTGGTAGCCAGTGAGTTCCTGCACACTGGCGACGAACTCATCGTCCGCGAGGCCACTGGCCAGCTGGCTCCGGTCGCTCCACGGTCCCGGTGAGCCGCTCACGATCAAGTGGCACAGGTCGACGGTGGGGACGTCCTGCAGGCGGCAAGCGACCTCGTAGGCGAGCATCGCGCCCAGGCAGTGCCCGAAGAGCACCACCGGACGCCCACCGGTCCGCTCGGTCACCTGCGGCGCCAGTGCGTCGGCTGCCTTGGACAGGTCGCGGAACGGCTCCTCGAGGAACAGTTCCTCTCGGCCGGGGAGCTGGAGTGGCAGGATCGCCAGGCTGTCTGGCTGCTTGCGATACTGCTTCCGCCAGGCCCGGTAGAAACTGGCGCCGCCTCCGGCGAACGGGTGACAGACCAGGTAGGGCTTCATGTTCGACCCCCTTCTCGTCAGGCCTGGGAGCTCTCGATGTATGCCGACAGGCTCTGGGGCGAGGCGTGCGTGAAGACCTCGCGCGGCCGGATGTCCGCACCGAGGACGTCGTAGACCCGGCCGACAATCTTGAGGACGTGCAGAGAGGTGGCCCCGTTCTCGAAGAGATCCGACGTCTCGTCGAGGTCCTCCTCCTCAAGCACTTCGCACCAGATCTCGGTGAGCGCGGCGGTGCGGTCCGAGACGTTCCGGTATTCGGTCTTCATGGTCAGCGGCTCCTCTTGTTCGTCGTTGTCCAGTTCGCCGTTCACAGCGAGGCTCATGTCGTCCCGGTGAAGCGCTCCACCAGTTGCCGCCGCTCACCTCCGCGACCGCTGTCGCGGTCGTCCGTGAGCCGGGCGACCAGACCCACGCTGACCTTTCGGGCCGTGCTCTCGGTCACCAAAGCGGTCTCGTAGCTGACCCGCACCGTCGACGCGATGCCATCGTCCGCGAGCAGTTCGACCAGCAGCGGAACGTGGAGGCGAGGGCACGGCAGCTCGATCGGGCGCACCGTGCAGCCGTCGAGTTGGAGCTCAGCGCTCGGCGAGTCCTGCACCGCGCCGATGACCTGATAGAGCTGCCGGCCCGCCGACCCGGCGAACCGGGCCACCTCGGCGATGGACAGGTCGTTGTTGCGTAGCGCGGCGAGAACCGTGCTCTCGTGAGCGACGCGGGTCCGCAGCCGGACGCACATCGTGTCGATCAGGCAGGTGATGGTGTCCTGCAGAGCCGGGGTGGAGCGCTGGGACACCGGAATGCCGATGGTGAGATCCTCGGCGCCGGTGACGTCGACCAGCGTTTCGCCCAGCGCGGCGATGAGTGGCGGAAGGAGGCCGCCTCCGATGGAGCGCCGGCCCAAGAAATCCGCCTGTTCCGGCATCAGGGGAACATCGATCGTCGCCACGCCGGCCTCCGTGCCCGCCGTGGGCGTGACCCACGGCGCCGGGCCCACCGGGAGCCCAGCCAGTTCCTTCGCCCAGTACTCCCGTTGCACCGGGAGATCCGCCAGGCTCCGGATCCGCTGCATCTCCGCGTAGATCTCCGACGGCGCGGCGACCGAACGTGCGAACCGGGCATCACGTCCCTCACACCGCGCGCGGTACGCCTCGGCCAGATCCTCCACGAAGATCCGCTTGGACCATCCGTCGAACGCGATGTGGTGAACGGACACGCCGAGGACCCATCGCCCGGGTTCTTCGAGCCGGCAGAGCACCGCGCGCCAGACCTCCCCGTCGAACAGGGAAAAGGCCCGGTCGAGGGCGGCCTGCACCTGCCGCTGGGCGGTTGCCTCGTCCAGGGCCTCGATGTGCTCGACCGTGACCGGGCGGTCGGTGGGATTCCAGGTGGCCCGGTCCTCGAAGACGTAACGGCCCTGGAGGAACCGATGACGGCGGTGGACATCGTGCAGCGCCTCAACGAGAGGTTCGGTGTTGAGAGCGCCGGCGATGTGCCAGGCGAAAAGGAGGTGGTTCTGCGTGTCGTCGCCGTCGAGGTGCTGCAGGAGGAATCCGGACTGCATCCCGCTCAGCGGGGCCGGCGCGGCCGCGTCCGCCCTGCTCCCGACGGCGTTCATTGCCGCGGACCGCCTGGTGATCCAAGCCCGCATCGCGTTGGGCGACGGGTGGCCGCGCACGACCGATGCGGGAATGCTGAGACCGGTCATCTGGCTCAGGGCCGTGCACAGACGAATCGCGCTCAGCGACGTGCCGCCCAGGTCGAACAACGAGGCGTCGGGATCCACCGGTTCGCCGCCGAGGATCCGACTGAACGCCGCCTCGATCGGATCACTGGGATCGTCCTGCGCCCGGGCTGCGGTCAACTCCACGACGGCGGAGTGCAGCGCGACCGTGTCGAGCTTCCCGTTGCTGGTCAGCGGCAGCGCATCAAGCCGGACGATCACCTTCGGAGCCCAGTTCGGCGGCAGGTCGGCCACCAACGCGCTCCTCAGGCTCTTCTCGTCCAAGTGATCACCAGCCGGGACCACGGCGAGGGCCAGGGACTCCGGCCAGCCGGAGAGGCCGAGCAACGGGAGCGCGGCGCACTGCGCGACGCCTTCGAAAGTGCACGCCGTCCGCTCGATCTGGCCCGCGTCGATCCGGTGTCCACGGATCTTCAGCTCGCGGTCGCGACGCCCCGTGAACGTGAACACGCCGCTGGTGTTCCTACTGCCGTAGTCCCCGGTGCGGTACACCCGCAGACGGCGGCCACCTACCAACACCGAAGTGAACTTGGCCGCGGTCAACGCCTCGTCGCCGAGGTATCCGGGAGACACCCCGTCGCCGGAGATACACAGCTCCCCGATCTCGTCGGGGTCACACTCCCGCTCGCCGTCCAGCACGTGCACGCCGGTGCGGGGTATCGGTCGGCCCAGCGGGATGGCGTCGCGGGTATCGCCGGGTGCCACGCGGTGCATCAGGGCGAAGACCGTCGACTCGGCTGGGCCGTAGCCGTTGAAGAAGGCGATGTCCGGATGGGCGGCCAGGAAGCGCGCGACGTGCCGGGGAGAAAGCACTTCGCCGCCGGAGATGACGAGGCGCATGCCTTCGAAGGCGGACACGTCCGCGTCGACCAGAACGTTGAACAGCGAGGCGGTGAAGAAGGCGGTGTTCATGCCGTGGTCCGAGATCTCACGACGTAGCTCGTCGGGCGCGATCGCCCGCTGCTGCCGGAGCACGCATACGCCGCCACGCAGGAGCGGGCCCCATACCTCGAGCGGAAACGTGTCCCAGGCCGAGGAGCCCAGGTGTGGCATCACCGTCGCGTCGTCCATGAACGGGATGCCCTCCCCGGTAAACAGTCGCAGGGTCGCGTCGTGCGTCGAGAGCACGGCTTTCGGCTCGCCGGTGCTGCCCGACGTGAAGAAGAGCGTCGCGGCGTCGGAGCCGGCGGCGCGGACCGGTTCCCCGGTGTGGCCGACGAATGGGTCCAAGCCGGGCAGCTCGATCTCCCGCCGGAAACAGCCACAGGACCGGCCCGGGGCGGCGACCGCGAGGGCGCCGCCGAGAATCTCGTCGATCCGTCGAAGGCGCCGCGCGTTCCACTCCAGGTCCATGACCGCGTACGCGGCGCCGAGCTTCAGCACACCGATGGCCGCGGCGATCAGTGCCGGTGACGTCTCCAACTGAAGGGGGACGATGCTGCCGGCTCGAACCCCCTCCGCGGCCAGCCACCGGGCGACCGCGTCGGACCAGGCATCGAGCTGCCCCCGACTGATGATCTCATCGCCGTGGATCAGCGCGGGATGCGTAGGATCCGCCTGAGCGAGGTCATGCAGAACCATATGGATGGACACGGTCGGCTTCCTTCGTCAAAGTCGGAACAGTTTTCGTTCGCTCGCTTTTCGTCGTCATTCGTCGTCCGATATCAGCCGAGGCGCGTCGGGCAGCTCATGGCGTATTGCGTCGATCCGCGTGGCAATACAGTGGGACGAGCACCACTCAGTGCTTGACCGACCTCCCGAGTCTAAGTTGGCCGCTCCTCGCATCGTTCCTGATAGATAGCAGATAGCCGGTCGGCTCCGCTCCTGCGATCTGTAAGGACTGCGGTTCCCCCTACTTCACTATGGTGAACCGGACTACTTGATGCGGGTCCGGTCGCGGCAGAAAGGGTGGATATGGCGGGCAGGATACCGTTACTCAGCACACAACTGGGCTTCCTGCTCATGGCGGAACGCACCGGTCGGCGAGTCGCCACGGACCGGCTCTTTCGTCTGCCGCCCGCCGTATTGTCGGCGGACGATCTGAATCTGATCCTGCGCTCGATCATGCTCCGAAATCCCACCCTGTCCTATCGCCTGGGGATTTCGCGAGGCGAGGCGTACCAGGAACGATGTTCGGCCGCCTACGACTTCGCTGAAGTGCGGGCGGAGGACGAAGCGGCCGTCACCCGGCTTCGCCTAACGGTCATCGATGAATTAGAGAACGCCCTGGACGGCGCCGCGCTGGCGGCACGTCTCGTTCGCACCCACGAGGCCGACTATCTGCTGATGGTTTTCGACCACGCTCTGGTCGACGGTGAGTCGCAGGCCACGATGGTCCAGCAGTTGGCTGCCCCGGAGCCGGCCGCGGACGGGCTCGGGGAGCGCTTCGAAGCCGCTGTCCGGGACCGGGCCGAGTTCGAGAAGGCCGCGACCGGCGACGGGCGCGGAATTGCCTTCTGGACAGACCGTTTGAAGAACTTCCACGACGAGCTTCCGCCGGGGACTGCCCCGACGACCCCGGATCTCGTCTCCGTCGTCGGCCTCCCGGGCGTCGCCCGCCCGAGCGCCTTCCGTGGCTCCTACTTCCCGTATGTCCTCTTCTCGATCCACCGCGCCCTGCGCGATGTCACGGGGGCCGAGGCCACCGTCATCGCCTACGCCTGGGGACACCGGAGCGCGGCATTTTCCGACGTCACCGGGTGTTTCCTGAACACGGTCATCTCACTCGACCGGACCGGACCGCGCGGGGCGATGGCTGACTTCCTCGGCGACTGGTATCTGGAGATCGATCACGCGGATATGCCCTTCGTCTCGGTTGCCGACCTCGGATCCGCCTTTTCCGGCTCGGTCTTGGGGATGCTCGTCTACGCAGCCGCGACCGAGGGCAGCGTGAACGTCGCCGGGATCGAGGCGATCGAGATCTCGCCACGGGACGGCCGCAACCAGCCGATGCAGGCGTTCACCGCCGCCGCGACGGTCCGAAAGCACGAGATCGGCCTCGAACTGATGGTGAACAAGGAGGCCCGCTATGAGGTCCAGGACCTGGGTGCCCGTTGGCACCGCCGGCTGAGCGAAGTGTTGTCGAGTTCTCCCGAACGGCGATCCTGACAACCTGATTCATGGAGGGCGAAGAAAATGACCGTGGGCCGGGCTGAGATCACGCGGGGTCCGACATCGCTCGCCGAGATGGCTCGATTGACAGGCGAGTTCGCGGGGTGGCACAACATTTCCTATAGCGTGGTGTGGCTCACTGGCAAGCTGGACATCGCCGCCGTTCGTGAGGCGTGGCGGGGAGTCTGCCTGCGTAACGACATTCTACGCCGGGCCTACCTCTCGTCGGACGAAGCCTGCACATACGACGACATGTTGGGTGAATCGGAGTTCTACACCGCCGACTCGGACACGGAGGCGCTCAACACGATACGCCGGTTCGTCGAGCCCCCCTTCGACCTCACGGGCCTCGGGTTGTCGCGGATCGCGATCGTCGAGCGCGATGAACACCGGCACCTCTTCGCGATAGTACTGGACCACATCATCGTCGATTTCATGACGTGGGACCGGATGATGAGGGATTTCGCCGAGCTCTACGAGCGCGCCGCCCAAGGGTCGAGCCTTGACCGGAAGGCCGAGCAGAACGCGTATCACGACTTCGCGGTGCTCGAGCGCCGCGAACTGTCCGGCGCCTGGGGTGAGAAACGTCGGGCCTTCTGGCACGCCCAGACCGAGCGGTTCGGAATGTTTCCTCCGTCCTTTCCGATCGACTACGAACTGAAAGGCGAACCCAGGAGCACCTTGGTGCAGCACGAATTGCCGGCAGACGCGAAGGTGAGAGTCCTCGACCTCGCCAGACGGGGCCGGGCGACCCTGTTCGCGACCGTGGCCGCCGCGGTGCTGGCGAGTATGCAGGAGGCGACCGGCGCCTCGACCGTGGGGGTCAGCACCAATTATCACGGGCGTGTGCTGCCCGGCACGTCCGACATCGCCGGCCTGTTCGTCCAGAAGCTCCCCCTGCACCTGACCACACGGTCGCGTCATCCGGAGGAGACGGTTCGCGAAGTATTCGGTCATATGCTCGATGTGTTCGAGCATAGCCTTCCGCTCTGGTCCGTCGGACAGCTCTGGAACGAGAACCTGGCGCACATCAACCGGGAAGCCGGGGTGCAGGTGAGCTTCGGCAACCAGCGAACGACTTCTTTCGGGGAGTCGCTGCTGACCGGAATCAAGGCGGAGACCGTTTTCATGTATGTGCCAGGCCAGATGACTTGGCCTAAGACCATCCAGATCGAATGGCAACTCGATGGGCCAACCCCACAGATCATCGCCTGCTACAACCAGAGCTATTTTCCGGGCGAGCTGGTCCAAACGATGCTTCAGACCGCTGAGAACTTCGTGCTCTCGACGAACCGATAACGATCGAGGAGCCAGACCAGCATGAACTGCCCCGGAGCAGGGATGCCCGGACACAGGTGCTGGCTCTGGTGTCTGAAGGACGGCCACCTGCTGCGAACGGCGTTTGACGGCACCGCCGTTCTAGGAGACGAGAAGTCGAAGAATGTACGTCCGCCCCCTACCGCGTGTCATCGCAGGAAAGTGTGGTTCAGTCCATGGTGTCATCATCCGAAAAAGCGGCCGATATCGTGGCGCACGCCTGGAGCGATCTGCTTGGATCCGCCCCGGAGCATCGCGAGGATGACTTCTTTCGGCGGGTGGAGACTCCCTGAGGGCCGTGCGGCTGGTTGCCGCCATTCGCGACCGTACGGGGGTGGCATTGCCCTTCTGTGTCGTATTCGACAACTCCACCTACGCAGATCTCACGGAGATCGTGGCGAAGAACTGGCCCGATCCTGTCGGCGGCAGCGCCGACTGAGGCCCCCATCTGCAGCTGGACCATAAGGAGCTTCGATGCTGCGCTTAGCGCTGGTGAACATGCCCTTCGCCGCCTGGAACCGCCCTTCTTTCGCACTGGGCCAGCTCGCGACCGTCATACGACGTGAACTGGGTTCCGATGTCTCGGTTGATGTGAACAACTTGAACCTGGACTTCGCAGAATATCTTGGTAGATCGGCCTATGAATCGATCACGGAGAAGCTGCAGCACTTGCACACTGGCGTTGGTGACTGGCTGTTCAGGGAGATCGCCTTCCCGGATACCGCCGACAATTCGGACAAGTACTTCCGCCGGTTCTATCGGGGCGACGAGTGGGTCGAGTTCCGCGATCTCATTCGCGAACGGCGGGCGGGACTGCGCGAAATGTGTCTCGACCTGATCGACCGTCACCGGCTAGCCGAAGCCGACGTGGTGGGGTTCACCTCGATGTTCGCTCAGAACGGGGCGAACATCGCGATGGCGCAGCTGATCAAGGAACGCAATCCCGACATCGTCACCATCATGGGTGGTGCGAACTGTGAGGTGCCGATGGGCGCGGTCCTCGCGGAGAGGGTGCCTGCGCTCGACTACATCTTCTCCGGTCCGTCGCTCGACACGCTCGTGGCCTTCATGAAATACCGGGTGGACGACCGGCTGGCCGAAGCCGATGAGATTCCGGGAATCCTGTCCCAGCGTAATTGCAGGGATCCGCGCTTCCGTAAGTCCATCGGCGCCGATCACGACATCGATGACGTTCTGTTGCCGGACTACGACAGTTTCTTCGCCGCGCTGGCGGAGCACCCGAGGCTCACGGAGACGAACCCGGCCGGACCGATCCTTTTCTTCGAGACATCCCGCGGTTGCTGGTGGGGAGAGCGTTCGCACTGCACGTTCTGCGGACTCAACGGGCAGAGTATGAACTACCGCTCCATGGATCCGGAGAAGGCCGTGGAACAGTTTAACTGGCTGTTCGGCTTCGCGTCCCAGTGCTCCTCATTCTACTGCACGGACAACATCCTGCCGCGCAGTTACCCCCGGGAAGTCCTTTCCCGGCTCAACACGCCTCCTGACGTTTCCATCTACTATGAGGTCAAGCTGCCGCTGAGTCGTAGCGACATGGCGACCATGGCCACGGCCGGCGTCGACATTGTCCAGCCGGGCATCGAAGCCCTGGCCACCTCGACGCTGAAGCTGATGGGCAAGGGCACCACCGTCTTCCAGAACCTGCAATTCCTCAAGAATTGCGTGGAGTACGGCATCGAGCCGGATTGGAACCTGCTGATCGGTTTCCCGGGCGAGCCTGCTTCGGTGTATAAGAAGTACCTGCAGGACCTGCCGCTACTCAGCCACCTGCCACCACCGCACGGCGTGTACATGGTGCGCTTCGACCGGTTCAGCCCCTATTTCAACCGCCGTGAGGAATACGGCCTGGACCTGTATCCGATGGATTACTACGGGCTCATCTACCCGTTTAATGGCGAAGACCTCGCGGACCTGGCCTACTTCTTCGCCGACCACAGCTTGGCCCCATACCAGATCCACTCGGCAGAGCACCACGACGCCCTGCGGGACCTGGTGGCGCAATGGCGGGAGGCATGGCAGGAGCACGGCGGTCGGACGGCCGCCCGTGAACTGCGGCTGGTCGAGGACGGGCCGGATGGCTGGACGGTCCGCGACTCCCGGTTCGACACGCTGTTCACGCACCGGGTCGACGCCGCGACGCGCGACCTGTTGCGTCGGTTGACGTCGCCGGTCCGCCGGGACCAACTGCTCAAGGGATGGTCCGGCGGGCCGGACGATCTCGACCGTCGGCTGGCCTGGCTGCGCGAGCAGGGGATGCTGTTCACTGAGGGCGACCGGATGTTCGGGCTCGTCCTAGGTGAGTTCGAGCCGGGCGAGGAGTCCGGTCCGGAACCGGCGGCCGAGCTTCGGCAGTTGCCATTGACGGTTATTCAACGGCCGAACCAGCCGTAGCCGCGCGGACGACCCCGGCGAGCGCCTCCGCGATCCATTCGGCCATCTCCTGGAAACCGGGCCGGTTCGCGTGCAGGAGCGCCATCGTCGCACCGCCGTCAGATTCGAGCCGTGCCTCCGCCACCATCTCCCGGCTGGTGGGTTGGAACACCTGCACTGGCAGACCTCCTGTGCTCAGCACGGGCGCTGGCCTGTTCTGCAGGACGAAGAGCAGATCGTGCGGGGGACGGCCACGACCGTCCCCCGCACCAAGCAGGCGAGTCACCTCGGGCAGCGGCAGATCCTGGTTGCTCAGGGCGTCCGTCATCTCCGTGCGGCACTCCGTGACCGTCGCGTCGAGCCCTTGTCCGCAACCACGTAGCCGCAGGCTCACGGCGTCCAACGAACAGGTGACTGCGTCGGCCAGGGTCGGATGACCGCGATTGGCCACCAGGACGCCGATCACCATGTCGGTGGCGCCGGTGACCGAGCTCACCGCCTCGGCCAGCGCCGCGACCAGAGCGTGCGAGATGGTGGCACCACGGCGACGGGCCGCGCTCGCCAGCCCTTGCATCGCCTCGGCGGAGAGGGTCACGGTGACGGGGTCTGTGAGATGGTGTCCCGCTGGTTGGTGCAGCCGATCTTGGTCAGGGCGTACGCCCGGGGGCGCATGCGCCCGTAGGCTCCGCTCCCTGCTCGTGAGGCGGGCCACCGTGCAATTCTCCCTGGTAAACGGCGTGTTCAGCCCGGGAGGTGCACGATGGCCCTGACCCAGCATGGCTGACTCCGCCTGCTTGAGTCACTACGTTCAGCGGACGGCCCCGAACTGGTCCGCTCGGTGGCCGAGCGGATGCTGCAGGAGCTGATCGAGGCCGAGGCGAGTGCGAAGATCGGCGCGGGGAACGAGCACGCCGATACCCGCACCGCCTACCGCAGCGGCCACCGGGAGCGGACGCTGACCAGCCAGGCCGGCGACCTGGACCTGGCTGCGCTCGGGCAGCTTCTTCCCGAGCCTGCTGGAGCGGCGGCGCCGGATCGACCAGGCTCTGTACGCGGTCATCATGGAGGCGTATGTCCACGGAGTGTCCACCCGGTCGGTCGACGACCTGGTCAAGGCCCTCGGCGCGGACACCGGGATCTCCAAGAGCGAGGTCTCCCGGATCTGCGGCGACCTGGACGTCCAGCTGACCGAGTTCCGCAACCGGCCCCGGGACCACGTGCGCTTCCCGTACATGTACCTGGACGCGACCTACTGCAAGGCCAGGGTCGAGCACCAGATCGTGCCCCGGGCCGTGGTGATCGCCACCGGGATCACCGAGGACGGCGGCCGCCAGGTGCCGGGGGTGATGGTCGGCGACAGCGAGACCGAGGTGTTCTGGACCCAGTTCCTGCGCCACCTGCGCGAACACGGCCTGGGCGGGGTCCGCCTGGTGATCGGCGACCATCATTCGGGACTGGTCAAGGCCATCCGGAAGGTCATGCTCGGGGCCGCCTACCAGCGTTGTCGTGTTCACTTCCTGCGCAATGTCTTCGGCGTGCTCAGCAAGGAGTCGGCCGAGATGGTCGCCGCGACGATCCGCACGATCTTCGCCCAGCCCACCGGCGAGACGGTCCGTGCCCAGCTCGACACCGTCGCCGACATGCTCGGCGGCCAGTTCCCCTAGGTCAAGGCAATGCTCCTGGAAGCGAAGGAGGACCTGACCGCGTTCGCGGTCTTCCCCGAACGTCACTGGAAGAAGATTCAGTCCACCAACCCACTGGAGTGGGTCAACCGCGAGGTCAAGCGGCGTGTCGACGTCGCCCAGGTCTTCCCCAACGACGACGCACTCCTGCGGCTGGTCACCGTCGTCCTGTTCGAACTGCACGACGAATGGATCGCTTTACCCAGCTGAGCTCCCCGACAGCGCCCCCGCGCTACCGAACACCACCAACACGCCCTAACCAAGATCGGCTGCACCAACCAGCGGGACACCATCTCGACCTGTACGTTCCGGTCCATTGATCGGCTGCACCACGTGGCGGGACACCATCGGGAGTCCGGCACTCTGAGTCGATCCTGCCCGGTGTCAGTACGTGCGTCCCCAGTCGGTGACCTAACCTCAGCCCTCAAGCATGAGCGTTGTTTCCGACCGCTCCGACACACATCACCCGGGAGGTCTCATGTCCGCTCTCAGCACGCCCCGGCCCGACGGTGGAGAATCTTCTGACTCGCACTGGCTCCAGGCATTTCGCGAGGTCCTCAAGTCCACTGACGTCGACGATGACACCGATTTCTTTGAGGGGGGCGGTCATTCGCTGATGATTCCCAAGCTGTTGCTGTGTTACGAGTCGCTTTCGGGTTGGCGGGCGCCGGTAAGCCTGGTGTTCGAGTTCCCGTCACCGCGCGAGCTGGAGGCGGAGTCGGCCGTGCTGCAGGGAAGTCGGTAGCGCGATTCGGGTGCCTCTGCGGTCAGAGCCACGCCGGGGATCGCGGCCCGGAAATCATCGGTTCGGGCGGAGCGGTCCACGCGAGATACTGGACGAGGGCAGTAGCCATAGTCGACTTCGAGATCAGTCCAAACCCGAACCCGCTGTCGGATGAGGAGCGCCGAACGGTTGCCGCCGCCGCCAAGTTCGGTCAGGTGTTCACCGATCACATGATCACGCTGCGCTGAGATGAGGAGCGTGGGTGGCACAGCGGACGGGTCGAGGCGTTCCGGCCCATCAGCCTGCCGCCGTCGGCGACGGTTTTCCACGACGGGCAGGAGATTTTCGAAGGGATGAAGGCGTACCGCCAGGCCGCAGGGGGCATCGCCCTCTTCCGGCCGGAGCGGAACGCCGCCCGGTTCAACGCGCCGCTCGTCGGCTCGCGATGCCGGAGATCCCGGTGGAGACGTTCCGATGGTGTCCCGCTGGTTGGTGCAGCCGATCTTGGTCAGGGCGTACGCCCGGGGGCGCATGCGCGCGTAGGCTCCGCTCCCTGCTCGTGAAGCGGGCCACCGTGCAATTCTCCCTGGTAAACGGCGTGTTCACCCCGGGAGGTGCACGATGGCCCTGACCCAGCATGGCTGACTCCGCCTGCTTGAGTCACTACTGCTGCGTTCCTCAAAGGGTGTACACGAACTGGCGCCGTAAAGTGCGGGTCGGTGGGGCGGGTCTGCTGGTCGGACCGCACCCGGTCCAGGGGCGATGCTCCTACTGCCGTTGAGCAGTTCGCGCGTCGACGGGAGCAACGGGCCCAGGTGCTGCACCCGCTCGCCCGGTTCGTCGCGCCAGCAGCCCGTTCCTCGGCCAGCTCCCGGCGGGCCGGGCCCGCACCTGGGCGGCGCCGGGGAGGAAGCCCGGCAGCGTTCCGGTGGGCCCAAGGAGCAGCGCACGGCGGCGAACCACGCCGGGGGGGCGGTCGCAGGGCCGGGTGCCGGTCGGTCCTCGACGGACGCGAAGGACGCCTTCCGTGCCGTCGCCCGACACCCGCAACAGTCGTCGCCGTTTCGCGGTGCGGGCGCGCTGGCCGGCGGATTCGGACCGTGGACCGAGACCGGTGCGGGACAATGTCCCCGAGGATGTTGCCGCCGGACGACGAGGGGTGCGATGAGCCGCAAGACGTTGCGTCCTCACCAAGCAGAGGCCGTCGAAGGCGTCGTTGCCTCGCTCGGCGGTGCCGTGGCCGTTTCGCAGCGGGCCGAGGAGGCGTCGCACGGAGCGCGCACCACCGTGGTGTCGGCGTGCGGCACCGGCAAGACCATCGTCGCGTCGCGTGCGGCGGCCCGGCTCGCGGCAGCGCGTGGACGAGGAGGTTCCGGCCGCCCTGGAGGAAGCCGCCGGCCGGACAAAGGGGGATCGCGAGAAACGCAAACCGGGCAAGCCGACCAGGAGGACGACGATCCCGACCGCATCGAACGGCGCCGGATCCGACGCCGACGCCACGCACGACCGAAGGCGGCGGAACTCGGGCGCTCGCGCGGCGGGTTGTCCTCCAAGGTCCACCTCGCGTGCGATCGGCGCTGCCGTCCCCCGGCCTTCACGCTCACCGAGGGACAGGCTGCCGACAGCCCGCAATTCGTCCCCGTCCTGCGCAGGATCAAGGTGCGCGGTCCGGTCGGCCGACCGCGCACCCGGCCCGAAGCGGTGGCCGCCGACAAGGCCTATTCCTCCCGGGCCAACCGCGCCCACCTGCGCGGACGTGACATCAAGGTGGTCATCCCGGAGAAGGCGGACCAGGCCGCCAGCCGGAAACGCAAGGGCAGCCGGGGCGGACGGCCCCTCTCCCACGACGCCGACCTCTACCGCGATCGCAACACCGTCGAACGGCTGATCAACAAACTCAAGGCCTGGCGCGGACTGGGTGAGGTCGACTCAGGGCGCCCTGCTGGTGTTTCCACCAGAGGGTTTCCCCGAGCCGCCTCCCGAACCCGGCGTGCCCGTCTCCGGGCACCGGGCTCTCCACAAATCCCGTTTCGGGGTGTTCAGTTCCTCATGCCGTAGTGGACCACGGGGCCGGAATGAGTGTTCCCCGGTATCGGTATCTGGTCGTGCTTACCTTTGCCGGGTTAAACAGTTCCGCTTCCTCCGTGGCAGGCCACCAGCCACCGCCGTAATAGCGTCGGCGGAGCTGCTTCCAAGTGATCCCGGGATGCTTGCGTCGGATCCATCGTGTCACCCTCATCCACGTATAGTGACTGAGGTAACAGAAAGCGACGTTCGACACTCCGGGGCGGAAGTACGCGCACCATCCTCGCAACACCGAATTCAGCCGGTGGAGTAAGGACTCCAGCGACAAGCCGACGTTCTGCCGTCCGGTCAATTCTTTCACCTTGCCCGTCGCGGAACGCACTGATCTCCGTGCGGGATAGGTGTAGATGTACTGCCGGTCAGTGCCCAGCTTACGGTGACGCTGGATGCGCCATCCGAGAAAATCCAGGCCCTCGTCAATGTGCGTGATCCTTGTCTTTTCCACCGACAGGCGAAGGCCCATTGGCTTCAACGCCTCCGCGACCTCATCGCGTAATTCCTCGGCATGCTCACGGCGCCCGAAGACGAGCATGAGGAAGTCATCCGCATACCGGACCAGCCGGTAGTTGGACAATCCCCGACGCCGTCTCCTGCGCCGATCCTCGGAGGTGCTGTCAGGTCCTCCGGGGGCCTGGGCGATGTGCTCGTCCAGGACCGAGAGCGCGATGTTGGCCAGCAGCGGCGACAGGATCCCGCCCTGCGGGGTTCCAGTGCGTGTGTCCGTGAAGGCTCCGTCCCGGGACAAGATCCCAGACTTCAAGAACGCCTTCACCAAAGACAGCACCCGCTTGTCCCCGATTCGATTCCCCACCCGTTCCATGAGAGCCGGGTGCGAGATCTCGTCGAAGCACGCCGTGATGTCGCCCTCCACCACCCACTCATATCCGTGGCTGGCGAGATAGCGAGTCTCGGCGATCGCGTCATGAGCCCGGCGGTTCGGGCGGAACCCATAGGAACACGGGAGGAAATCCGCTTCGAACACCGGCTCCAGCACCAGTTTCAAGGACGCCTGGACCACCCGGTCCGCCACGGTCGGAATCCCAAGACGACGAAGCTTGCCGTTCGCCTTGGGAATCATCCGCTCACGGACGGGAACCGGTCGGAAGCTGCGATCTCTCATCTGAGTGCGCAGCCTGCCGAGAAACATCTCGACTCCCTGCCCGGCCTCGATGGAGCGTGCGGTCTTCCCGTCCACTCCGGCCGTGCGGGCACCCTTGTTTCCCCGGACTCGGTCCCACGCCACCAACAGGAAGGCGGGGTCGGCCAACACCGGTAGGCCGCCGGCGAGGTGCCGTGTCACCACGGTCCTGCTCCGGCGGCCCCCGGTCCGAACCACGCGGGCACCTTTCGGTGCACGTAGCTCTCCAGCGACTACTCCGTGAATTACGCGGTTGGTTGCCCCTCATGGATGGCCTCATGACAGCGGGTGCAGACCACGAGGGTCTTTCTTCGCTTCTTGGCCATGTGTTGCGCCCACGGGTGCTGTGGTCGTCCGGGCTCGGTGAGGTCGGTGAGTTTTCGGACCTGGTGCACTTCCACCTGATCTTTCCGCTCACATAGTTCACACTTGCCGATGCGGAGCCGTGTGATCAGCTCTTTGCGGGCAACGGGCCGGACTACCGGGCGGTCTTGTAGCACCGCCTTCTTCTGCCGCTTCAGCGGGGTTTCGCCGAACCTTCCGACCAGTGGTTTCCTGCCTGCCCGTTGGACGCTGGCCTCGTAGCATGTCCGTGGTCCATCCGGTGTCGAGATCTTGGCCTTGTATTTGCGAGCCATCGCCGACACCGTCGAACGATGCTTGGCGGCAAGTGTCTTGAGCATCGAGGTCTGTGCGACCCATTTGAACCGGCTCAGTCTCCAGACGTCACCGGCCAGCAGGTAGTACTGGACGAGCCCCCTGTATTCCGCCCCGTATGTGCTGACGATCGTGAGGTCGTCACGATTGAACAACTCGGAGCGGCGCTCGGGTTTTCCGTGCTTCAGGTAGGGGACGCACTTGGCCTTGATCACTTGCCGTGGGACACGCAGTGCGACGCTGCCGTTGACAGACGGGCGGGTCGCGCTGTGCTGGACAGTGATCTCGTAGCCGAGGAAAGACGCTGCTCGGGTTCGGGCTTGCGTGACCAGCGTCTTGTCCGGGTTCAGTTCCAACTTGAGGTCGTCTCGAAGGAACTGCGCCAGACGCTGTTTGATCTCTTCGGCTTCGGCCTTCGGTCCGGCGAATCCGAGGAGGGTGTCGTCGGCGTACCGGCAGTAGCGGAGTCGCCTGTAGCCCGGATCCTGAGGATCCCTGCTGGGCGTTCCCCGCAACTGCTCACGCAACTCGCGTGCCGCGGTCGTATGGCCGCGTCTTCGAGCGCGCACCGCCGCCATTCGCACCCTTGCATAGGCAGGATTGAGTGCCCTGCTCGCTCCTCGGGTGTACTGCGGAATCAAAACTGTTTCGACGAACTTGTCCAACCGATCCAAGTAAATATTGGAGAGGATCGGCGAAACGACACCGCCCTGTGGAGCCCCGCTGAGCGTTGCGTTCCATACCCAATCCTCCAGATATCCGGCTTGCAGCATCTGTTTGATCAGCCGGAGGAGCCGGTTGTCGTGGATTCTCTCCGCCAGCGTCGAGAGCATGACCTCGTGGTCAAGGCTCCCGAAACAGTCTGAGATATCACCCTCGATGAACCATGCCGTGCCGGTCCAAAGGTCTGCCACTTCGCTGAGCGCAGTGTGACAACCCCTGCCGGGACGGAAACCGTGTGAGTGGTCGGAAAACCGTGGCTCATAATATGCCTCCAGTAAGAGGCGGATTACTTCACCGACGAGCTTATCCGACCACGGAGGAAGGCCGAGCGGCCTCTGCTTCCCATTCTTTTTCGGGATGTAGATGCGTTTTGCCGGCTTGAACCGGAAGCGCTCGTGACGCAGAGCATCGATGATGCCTTCGATCTTCGCCAGCGACATGCCATCTGCGGTTTCTCCATCGACCCCGGGCGTCATGGCTCCATGGTTGGAGTACAGGCGCCCGTAGGCCATCAAATACATCTGCGGGTTGAACAGTTGACGGAACATTTCATTGCACGGCAGGCCACGCCTACCGCGATCACGGAGGATACCCAGTACTGTTTCGGCGCTCTGCATTTCGCATGCCTCCCAGTCTTCGAATATCCGATCACCTGGCCCCCTTGGCCCTGCGGACGGCCTTCCCGTCCCCCTTGGTAGGGCGTTACTCCTACGACTACTACGGGGCCTCTGTCACCTTAGGACTCGCGTCCCTTAGGCGATCCCACGTTCGTCCCTGTCATACGTAATAGTGCGACTTAGGATCCTCATTCATCTCCTTGAATGCCCTCGTTGGGCATCGCTCCACATCCCGGAGGATGCATCGGCCACCTCGTAATGCCGATGCAGGTTGTGGCGCCGGTATCAGGCGCGATTTCCGGCGGGCGTGTTCTTGCACCATCTGGAGATTGAGGTCTAGGCAATCAAGCTTTATCCATATCGCGCGGGTCCCGCAACGCCTCGTTTCATGCGCCTGAACACGAGCGTTACTTTTCTGGCATGCTATTGTTCCCTGCACCTTTCGGATTCAGGTTAGCCATCGGACCCAGGAACCTTCCTCCGAGTTCCTCCCGGCTAAACCGGGGATATGACAGGGCGCTTTCGTGGCGCAGCGAGGTTGAACAGGTCGTCGAACCTGCGATGAGAATCATCAGCAGCCCAACGGTGCAGCTTGGTCTGGATCTCCAGTACCCGGCGTTCGGCCTTCATCAAGGCCCATTCCAGCTCGTCGGTATTCACCGGCGACAACCTCCTGGCATTCCAGTGTCCTTACTGCTGACTTGCTGGCTCCCTTCCCCATGTGGCCGGCTCTCCCGGCCTCGGAGTACTACGGAACCTCCGTCCTGCCCGACGGCCATGAGCCGGCGATGAGCCTGCCCCCGATCGGACTGGATGCCCGACGCAAGGGCGACCGCGGACAGTTCCCACGTTCACCACGAAATCGATCGACGGGTGAGATGCCCAGCTCTACCCCGGCAGCATCGCCACGCTTACGCCGCAGGCTTTCGGCGTGGCCTCCCCACCGATAAGTCGAGTCGGCTTCGGAGTCGACCACCGACGAGCGCTGGTGGTCGTGCACTGCGTCCGGCCCAGATCCGCCAGGTTCGAGCCGGTGTCGTAATTACGGGGCGTCAAGCACTGATTTCTCGCGTGCACCTTCCCGTCTCGCTAGCCTGACCCGGGCTGTCTGGCAGTGCCAGCCCGTCCCGACGTTGTCGGGGCTGCTTACCGCTCGGCTCAGCATCCCCTGGGCCGAACTGCCCCCAGCTTCAGCCGGATTGCTGCGACAACCCGGCGGTGAAGGTCTCTCACCTCACTCGATTCCATGGCGCCTCGTGGCGCACCAACCCGCTACGACAAAACCCCCGAAAGCTACCTCGCGGGACTCCACCTCCGAGGCACGATCATCTGGATCCGCAGCCTTCACCCCGCCGAATAACTGCAACTCCGTACAGGCCCTAGGAATGTGCATTCCCACGACAACCGGATCACGGCTGTGCTAGCCCCATCTCGCAGACCATGACAGCCATTTCGTCATCCCATGACAGCCGAGAACCCCCGGCCGGCCGGACAAAAGCCCAGCTCAACAAAGGGAAACCCAAAAACCGGAAGCGCTGTCACCAAACCCGCTGACACCACACCGCACACTCACAGGACGGTTTGTTGGATCAGCAGGAAGCGCGTGCGAGGGACGGGGGACGGCTGCCGTTGATCTGCGGCGCGAGCGTGAATTGTCGGGACGTCGAGCGGTTCACCGTGGCGCACGCGGCCTGAGCCGAACAGTCGTGAGCCGCTTCCGTCACCGCAAGGCCACTCCGCTCCGGGGCGAATTCAGGGGGCCGTCCATCCCCCCGCTGTCCCCGCCGCCCGCTCGACACACGGATTCGCGTCGAACCCGATGTACGGCGCGACGTCGACATGTGGGGCGTTGCACACCACGTCGAATCATGCCCACGGTGGCATCGATCACCTGAGGACATGGGCCATCTCACCGATACCGTCAATGCTGGTGCGAACCTCATCGCCGGGAGCGAGGTAACGGGCGGGGGTCCGTCCCATGCCGACCCCGGCCGGAGTACCGGTGAAGACCAAATCTCCCGGGTAGAGGGTGCACACCGAGGAAATCCGCTCGATGAGGACCGGCACGGGCATGATCATCTGATCTGTGCTGCCGTCCTGGACGAGTTCGTCGTTGACCCAGCATCGCAGCCGGAGCGGGATGTCCGGGGCGATCTCGTCAAGGGACACCAGCGCCGGTCCGGTCGGGCCGAAACCTGGGTAGCTCTTGCCCAGGGAGAACTGCGGAGGGGATCCGCTCATCTGTACATCGCGGTCACTGAAGTCCTGACCGACCATCACGCCCGCTACGTGCTCCCAGGCATCGGCCGCGGCGACGTCGTGTGCCTCCTTGCCGATCGCCACGACGAGTTCGACTTCCCAATCGACCGATGGCCCGGTGAGCTGGACCGTACCGGCGGGGCCAGTCAGGGAGCTGGTGAATTTGGTGAACACCGACGGCATCCCCGGGCCGGCCCGCAGACCGGTCTCCGCCGCGTGGTCGGCGTAGTTGAGCCCGATGGCGAAGACTTGGCCCGGACGGGGAACTGGCGCGCCCAAGTCCTCGCGTCCATAGGGCGCGGATGGGTGGACACCGTCGGTGTGGGCCCAGGTACGGAAAGCGTCCCAGTGGGCAAAGAGATCCATCGGATCGGGACCGAATCGCCCGCCGCTGGCCCGTGCGATGTCGATCGCGCCCGGGCCGCTCAGCAGGTGGGCACGGCCATTGACATTGGCGATGCGCATGAACCCTCTTTCTGGGTGCGAGAGCGCGGATGTTCAGGCGGCGGTCTCGGCAGTTGCTGTCAGCACCGCGCGACCCAGGATGTGGCCGGCGATATGGAAACCCAGCAAAGCGGGCGTGGTATTTTCCTCCACCCCGATGTCCTCCACGTCGAGCGCCTGCACCACGATGAAGTAGCGGTGCGGGCCATGACCGGCAGGTGGCGCGGCGCCGATGAACCGGGCCGCTCCCGCGTCGCCGGGAAGTTGCACGGCACCCGGCGGGAGGAGGTCGCCCGAGCCGTTGCCCGCGTCACTCGCCAGCTCGGTCACCGAAGCGGGGATGTTCGCCACGGCCCAGTGCCAGAAGCCGGAACCGGTGGGGGCGTCCGGGTCGTACATCGTCACCGCGTAGCCCTTCGTGCCCTCCGGCGCGCCGGACCAGGACAACTGCGGGGACACATCCCCTCCACCGGGGACACCGAAGATGCCCGACCACTGGGCGAGGGGCAGGGGCCGGCCATCGCTGACGTCCTTGCTGCTGAGTGTGAAGCTCGGGACCTCGGGCAACCGCACGAAGGGATCGTTGAAGTACATGGGGACTCGCTCTCACATCGTGGCACCGGGCGGCGGGCCGTCCCGCCCCGGCGTGTCGTGGGGTGGGTTCAGGGGACCAGGATCGCGCGGCCTCGGACCCGGTCATGGGCGAGGTCGTCCAGCGCTTCCGCCGCCACGTCCAGGGGGTATTTCTTCGTGTGCAAGGTGACCCTGCCGGACTCCACGAGGGCCATCAGCTCCACGAGGTCGTTGTAGGTGCCGACGGTGTTGCCGACCACCTGTTTCCCGCCGGCCACCAAGTCGAGGGTAGGAATCCGCAGTTCACCGCCATAGCCGATGACGTACTGGGATCCGGCCGGGGCGGTCATCGCCCAGGCGTCGTTCTCCGCGCCCTGCTCGGCGACGAAGTCGAAGACCACATTGCCGCCCAGGCCCCCGGTGAGTTCCTTGACGGCCTCGACCTGATCGCCGTCGGCCAGCACGGTCGCGTCCGCCCCGACCTTCTCGGCCAGCTTCAACGCCTCCGGGTTGCGGTCCACCACGACGATCTTCGCGGCGGTGAGCGCGGCCACGACCTGGATGCCGACGTGGCCGAGCCCGCCAGCGCCCTGTACGACGGCGACCGCTCCCGGGGGGAGCAGCGGTACGGCCTGCCGCACCGCGTGATAGGCGGTGATCCCCGCATCGGCCAGCGCCGCCACGTCGGCCGGGTTGGTGCCCGGGCTCAGCTTGACGCAGGCGCGCGCCGTGGTGCGCAGGTACTCGGCCATGCCGCCGTCGTGGTTCGACACCCCGGGGAAGACGGCGTCGGAGCACTGCATATCCCGACCGGCCCGGCAGGCCAGGCACAACCCGCAGGAAGGCTGCGGGTGCAGGATCACCGTGTCGCCGACCTTGACGTTGGTGACCGCCTCGCCGACCTCCTGTACCCAGCCGGCGTTCTCGTGGCCGAGCGTGTAGGGGAGTTGCGGCCCCATCGCGTCGGCCCACTGCCCGTTGATGATGTGCAGATCGGTGCGGCAGACGCCGGCGCCACCGATCTTCACGATCACATCCAACTGGCTGGAGAGCGTCGGCTCCGGTACGTCCTCCACCGTCGGTGGCTTCTGGTAGTCGTGCAGCCGCACAGCACGCATGAGTTCCATACCTTTCTTCGTAGGGGTGTTCGGGGTCATTCGTAGGATCGGAGCGCCCAGGGGCTGGGTGGGTGTGGCTGTCATGAGCGAGCCGTTGAGATGGCTCAAGGAGATTGGCCGCCCAGGACCCGCGACGACTCGACCGCCAATTGGGATGCGAAAACCGATCGCTCGTATGGACACGTCGGCGAGGTCGTCTGCCGGAAGCGAGGACAGGCGCGGGGACGGAGGAGGTCTTGGTGTCCGAACTGTGGGCGGGGACGGATGCGGGCAAGGCCGAGCACCACTGCGCGGCGATCGACACAGACGGGAAGAAGGTGCTCTCCCGCCGGGTCCCGAACGATGGGACAGAGCTGCTGGAACTGCTCGGCGATGTCCTGGACCTGGCTGACGGCGCGCCCCGTCACCTGGGCGGTGGACCTCAACGCGGGCGGAGCCGCCTCGTGGATCGCACTCCTGGTCAGCCACGGGTAGAAGCTGATCTACATCCCCGGCCGTACTGTGCACCACGCCTCGGCCGCCCACTGGGGCAGTGGGAAGACGGACGCGAAGGACGCCTTCGTCATCGCCGACAACCGCCCGCATGCGCCGCGACCTGCAACCACTTCGCGCTGGGCCTGCCGACCGGCCACCAGACGCCGGCCGCGTTGGGGAGCATCGGCAAGGCCAGGCCGGCGACCTGGCTCGAGAACCACGGTGTCCGCACCGCCAACACGGCGAAGAGCACAGCGGAAGCGGCGGTCACCGCGGCCGAGGCCCGGTCCACTGTTCCCGGGAAGAAGGCCTGCGCGAAGGCGTTCTACCGGCGCAAGCGCGACGAGGGCAAGTCCCACAAGCAGGCGATCCTTGCCCTCGCCAGGTGTCGGCTGAACGTCCTCTGGGCCCTCATACGCAACGGCCGGACCTTCGACGCCCGCCTGCCTGGACCAGCTGCCGCCGCGGCGTGAGGAAGCTCCTACGAGCCCCTCACCACGGCTTGACAGCGTCATTGGGAATCTCCTTGTCGTTACGCGGGAGTCAGTTGACCGGCGAGAGCGATTCCGCGGGCCTGATCGACGACGTGATGGCTCGTTCTCACTGACGACAGGCTGTGGCGTCGAGTTCGACCAGCAGATCCGGGCGGACCAGTCCCTTGACGATCAGCAATGTGTTCGGCGGGTACTCACCGTCCGGGTAATGCTTGCCGAAGAATTCCTCGCGCGCCGCGTAGAACTCGGCGATGTGGTCCGAGGCCGTCAGGTAGGTCACGAAGCGAACCACCGAACGCAGCGACGCACCCTGGGACTCCAGTGCGGTGCGCACGTTGGCATAGGCGCGAAGCGTCTGGCTGCGCACATCCGGACCGACCACGGCGTTGTCGTCGACAAACCCGCACTGTCCGGCGACGAAGATCAGATCCCCGGCGCGGGCCACATGCGCATAGGCACTCAAAGGGCTCCCGAGACCCTTGGGGTTCTCATACTGCGGCAAGGGAGACATAGTTCCGCCTTTCTGAAGTGGCAGGCGCGGGAGCGGTACATGGCCCCGGTCGCGGCCGGGACGAACGGCATCCGCGCGGTGGCCGGCTGGGTGGACTGCCAAGCGACATGGCCGCCCGGCCGGATGCCGATCGGGTCACGCCAGGCTTGGGATCCTCACGGCGGTGGCGGATGGCCCCCGCCCACCATGCCCATGCGCCTGGTCCGCATCCGCGAAGCCGGTGTTGGAACGCGCGACCGAACGGCGCTCGGACTCGTAGGTGTCGAGCAGCGCGTCACCGCTCTGGATTCAGTCGACGTACGAGATAACTGATGAATCAGGCGACATCGCGCAGCTTCCCGCCCTGGAAACGCACACGTTCTCGTAATGCCTGAGGTCTGGCTGAGCAAATCCTCTCCGTAGCGCACCGGACGGCTCGCCGACGATGTGCGGATTGGCAAAGGAGGGCTGCAAAACCTGGCCCGTCATCAGTCGGCCCAGTCGATGCGGGAATCGCAGCGACCGTCATCGAGCTCCGGGGTGATGACGACGCGCTCCTGCTCCAGGGGGTCCGTGCGCGCGACGACGAAGGTCGCGCCCTCAGCGTGGCTGCGGCTGAACGTCTTGTGCGGGGTGAACGGCGGGATGTACACGAAGTCGCCGGCCTCGACCTCGAGCATGAACTCGAGCTCGTCCCCCCAGAACATCACGGCCTTCCCCTCGGTGCAGTACAGGGCCGTCTCGTGGTCGAGGTGATAGTGGGTGATGGTGGCGCCCTCGATACCAGGTCCGCACACCGTCACGAGCATACAGATGTGACGCGTGGCAACAGTGTTTTCGTTGACACCCTGATAAGCGTCGATGTTCTGCTTGATACGGTCCGCATCCTTCACACGGACGGCCGTGACAACTCGCTCCCACTCCCCCGCTTCTGCGAGAGGAATCCATGATGCGGTAGTGCCGCACATTTCGGTCACCTTTCTGTATTTTGTTTCCAAGGGGTGCAGTGACCGCTACTGAGCGGCCTCACCGAGTAGGGATCGCTGTTCGGTTCGGCGATGACTCGGTCCCCATGCGCGATGCCCGCACGCAGATCGCCATGGCTCGGGATCGCGGTGGCAGGCGGCCGGATGTGGCGCCGGTGGTCATCAGTACTGGACTTGTTCCTGATCAGCGCCCCTGAAGAACTTGAGGAGCTCGTCCGCAAGTCGAAGCGGAACTTCCTGCGCCACGAAATGACCGGATTCCGGAATCGAGACGGCACGAACATCCCGAGCAACACTCTTCATGGTTTCCACGGTCAGATCGTCATGACCTCGATTACCCTGCGTACCCACGGCCAGGACCGGCATTTCGAGTGGGTTCTTGCCGAGCTCCCGCATCTCGCGTTCTTCACGAAGCATGGAGGCGTAAAGACCGGACGCACCCCGGAAACCGTTAGGGCGGGAAAACGTTCGGATGAACTCGTCGACATCCGACTCCCCGATGGCATCCTTTACCGAGGTGAAGCCGTCGTAGGCGTACGAGGTCAAGAACTCACGTTCATGTCCCCGCAGGACCATGTCGGCGATCCCAGGGGCCGCGAAGAAGCCGAAATGCCATGCCCCGCCCCGAGTAACGTCCATAATTTTCTCAAGGCCGAACCCGGTCAAGCTCGTTTCGATCGCCGAGAAACTGCGGACGTATTCGCGTCCCTTGGCCGCGAGCCGATACGTCAACGGGCCGCTGAGGTCTTGCCCCGTCAGGTGTACGGGCCCGAGATCCAAGAGGTCGATGAGGCTACGAAGATCCTCAGCGGAGGTCGCACTGTCGTATTCCCCCTCGCCGTTGACTGAGTCTCCGAAGCCCCGCAGGTCCACGGCTATGACCTTATGGTGTGGCGCAAGCAGCGGAATGATCTTGTGGAAAGCCCACCACGTTTCTGGAAAGCCATGAACCAGCAGCACCGGCGAACCCGTATTTCCCGCCTCCACGAAGTGGAGGTCGGTGCCGTTCACGGCCGCACGATGGTGCGTCACCTCTGGGATCGTCGCGGTCCGGACGGTCTTGCGGATCGTTCCCATCTCATGCTCCCTTTGGCAAGATTCCACGATCAACGGAGTTCTGTAACAGTCCTTACGTACCGTTCACTACAGAAGCATGCCTACTCTGTCCGCAAGCGGTCCGCCCGCCGACCTGCGGGGACCGGCAACGCAGCGAAGACGATGGCGTATCCGTTCCGGATCCAGCTGAGATCCGACAGGTCGCGCGTGCCGATCCCGCGCCCGATCGGGTCGAGGGCTACGTCGACGATCAGCAGGTCGAGCGAGGCCGGAAAGGTCGCCATCGCCGGCAGCGCCAGGACCAGCCCCGGCCGACGAACGCTCGCCCCCGACAGGCCGGAGGCCGCCGCAGTGGGCGTGTCTTGTCCTGGTGGCGGCTTGACAAGGATCCGCTCGGACGGAAAGCCGTCGGGCATGACTTCTCCGTTCATACGGTCTGGTGGTGGGGCTTGGCGGCCGTGTTCTCGATACATCGATTAAGTATACGGATGCGTTTACAAAGAAGACGGTAGCACGCCCGCGCGCCGAAGTAAACCCGCACGTTTACCAAGTGGATGGGGCGGGAGTCACGGGTCACCGCCATGGCAGATCAGCGCGTGAGCACATGCCCACGGCGGCGACGAGACTGTTCGAGCTGCTCGCCGCCCGGGTCACCGCGGCGAGCGTCTCCGACAACGTCGGTGGCTGCTCGGATGGGTTCAGGCGCGGCACCGGTACGGATTCGGCGCGCGTGAAGCCGCAGTAGGAGATGGGTGGCAAGCAGCCACGGCACCGCCACGACGGTCTCGTGGAGAGCCGCGGTGTCCACGGGGCTGGTCACACCGGCGCGGAGGGCGTCGAGGCCGGCACTCAGGGGTAGTGCCTGGCCGATCAGGTGGAGGGCGTTTCCGGAGCCGACGGGGACGACTGCGCCACTGCACAGCAGGATCAGATAGGCGATGGAGTTGACGACCATGCCTTCGTCCAGGCCGAGGAACCCGAGAGCGCAGCAGAACAGGCCCACGCACAGGCAGCTCACGGTGGTGAGGAGCGCGATGGGGAACGCGGCGGCGACGCGCAGCATGTCCGCGTGGCCGAGCGCGACCGGGCCCGGGAGGAACAGTGCGAGACCGGAGGCGACCAGCCCTTCGACGAGGTAGGCCCAGGAGCGCAGCACCATGATGGCGAGGAGTGGGACGTTGCCCGGGCGAAGTCTGTACATGGTGCCCTGCGGGATCTCGGCGGTGATCACGGCGGGGACCTGGGTGACGACGGCCGGTACCGAGGCGAAGGCGACGGCGCCGATGAAGGCGTAGGTCTTCCCGGAGTCGCCGTGGGCGAGTCGGCCGACGAGGGTGGGCCTGCCGCCGTAGGCGGCGTCGTGGACCATGCCTGTCACGTGGTGCAGGGTAATGACCTGGGCGGGCCGGCGCAGACCGACAGGAAGCATGTCCAGCGGGATGACGAGTCCCCCGAGAACGAAGACCGGGTAGCCGAGAGCCTCGATGATGCGCAGGCCGGCGCGGGAGAGGAAGACCACGCAGCACAGGAGGAGTCCCATGGCCGCGGCGGAGACCAGAGCCGTCACGGCGATGACCGCAGAGGCGGCGGGATCGGGGATGTCGGCACGCAGGCCGAGAAGGGGAACGGCGATGGCCACGGCGACCAGTGCGCGCGCCGCAGTACGGCTCACGCGCTTTCAGCCGACGACCTCACCGCGCCCAACCGGCTGCGCGATGCCGACAGCCCGCACAGCATCCTGCGCCGGAACAACCTCGCAGTCCGCACCGAACGCACTGTCTGGCCGCACGCCGCCGGGACCGAATCACCGGCCTCTGCCGACTCCTTGTCGTGCACCGGACCCATTTCACGCCGCAATCGCGGGACCGGCTGCTGTACGACCCTCCGACGCGGAGGCGTTCGCCCGCGCTGCGGCCCGGCACATGCGTGCCGCTGCCGCCCGCTACCGCGACGATCCCGAGGTAACCACGCCGGTAGATGACCTCCTCGCCGGCAGCGCGGAGTTCGCCCGGTTGCGGGCCGCTTCACGACGTACGCACCGACCCACCCGCAAAAAACCGTCAACCAATGGCCAATTGGCACCATATCCCCCAACTGCGACATCCTTGAGATCACCGACCGAGACCAAACAAGTCATGATCTACACGGCAGGGCCCATCTCTCCCGCGGAGGAGGCACTACGGCTGATTCGGGTGATCGGTTTGCGGCGCGTGGAAGCCGGGGCGCTTACGCGACCGCCTTCTCGGCCTTCGGCACTTCGACCCCGGGCGGCCCGGGGACGCGGGTCCGGGCTCGGTCGCGGCCGAGCCCGGTCGATGGCCGCGGTGGTCGGGTACGCGCTCCCGGTGGGATCCGGGAACATCGCTCGTCTCGCCGGCTGAGGACGCATCGGTCTGTCCGACGCGGTGGCCGATGACATAGGTGCCCGAAAGGACGGCGGCGTCGCTATCCGTACGTGCAGCGGGTGGCGACGCGGTGACGTCGACGGTGTGCGTTCCACGGCTACCGCAGGTGCGGAGCAACGTGATCGACAATCGTCTGGAGGAGGCGCGCGTTGTAGTCGACGCCGAGCTGGTTCGGGACGGTGAGCAGGAGGGTGTCCGCGGCGGCGACGGCTGCGTCGGCGGCAAGATCATCCGCGATGACGTTCGGCTCTCCGGTGTAGCTGCGGCCGAACCGGGAGATTGCTCCGTTGAGGATTCCGACCCGGTCGCGGTTGTCTGGTCCATTCCCGTCCCCGAAGTACAGGCGGTCCTCCTCGCTGGTGATCGGCAGGACACTGCGGGTGACCGACACGCGCGGAGTGCGTTCGTGCCCCGCCGAGCGCCACGTCTCGCGGTAGGTGTCGATCTGCTCGCGCTGCTGTTCGTGGAAGGGTGTCCCGGTGTCCTCGGACAGCAGGGTGCTGCTCATGAGGTTCATGCCCTGCTCGGCGGTCCAGACGGCGCTTGCTCGCGTCGAGGAGCCCCACCAGATTCGTTGGGTGAGGCCCGGCGAGCGGGGCTCGACCGGAAGTCCTATGGAAGGGCCTGCGGCCGGATCGGTTGATGCGATGGGATGTCCGGCGATGGCGCGCCGGAATTCCGCGGTGTGGTGGCCGGCCATCTCGGCGTCGCTCGTTCCTTCTGCGGGGACGTGCCCGAATGCCTCGTATCCGCGGAGCGCCACCTCCTGTGATCCGCGGCTGAGTCCCAGTTGCAGTCGTCCGGCGCTGATGAGGTCCGCCGCGGCGGCTTGCTCGGCCATGGCGTAGGGGTTCTCGTAGCGCATGTCGATGACGGCCGTGGCGATCTCGATCCGGTGCGTGCGTGCGGCAATGGCGGCGAGCAGGGGGAAGGGTGTGGACGCCTGGCGGGCGAAATGGTGGACGCGCACGGCTGCCATGCCGATACCGATCTCCTCTGCGGCGATCGCGAGTTCGATGGTCTGGGTGAGCGCGTCGCGAGCGGTGCGGGTGTGTGAGCCCGGCACGGACTGGTAGTGGCCGAAGGAGAGGAAGCCGAGAGTCTTCATCGTGGTGTCCCTGGTGTTCTTTGGTGGGTTGTCCGAGGTCCGGCGCCCTCGCCGCGTATCTGGTGGGCGGCGGCGAGTGCGCCGGGACGCTCAGGGGCCGGCCGGGCGGGCGTGCCGGCGGGCGTTGAGGCCGAGTGCGGCGATTGCGCTGGCGAGGGCGAGCGCGGTGGCGGTCCACCAGGAGATGGCGTAGCCGTGGTGTGGGTCGGAGTCGGGCAGAGCGAGGAAGATGACGAGCAGGCTCACGCCGAGGACGGAGCCGATCTGGCTGCCCATGTTGACCACGGCGCTGCCGGTGGCTGCTTGGTGTGGGGGGAGGTCGCGTGTCGCGGAGGAGAACATGGTGGGCAGCGCCAGACCCATTCCGAAGCCCCCGATGAGCCAGCCGGGGAGGATGGTGGAGGCGTAGTGGATGGTGTGCCCGCCGGTGGAGACGGTGATCAGGGCGATGCCGGCACCCGAGAGCAGGGCGCCGACTGCCGCGATGTGGCCGACGGGCAGTCGGTGGGCGAGTCGCGCGGCCAGCAGGGAGGCGACGAACACCATGCCCGGTCCCGGTGCCACCGCGAACCCCGTCTTGACCACGGACCAGTCGCCCTGCTGTTCCAGCCACTGGATGACGCCCAGCAGTTGGAGTGTGAACGAGGCGTAGAACAGGACGACCGCCGCATTCGCCGAGGAGAACACCACGTTCCGGAAGATGCCGAGTTCCACGATCGGCACGTGCGCGCGGGACGAGCGGACGACGAAGGCGATGAGCGACACCGCGGCCAGGATCAGACTGCCGAGCGTGGACGCCGCACCCCAACCCCAGTCCGGGGCCTTGACCAGCCCGACGGCGAGGGCTCCGACGGCGATGGTGATCAGCAACCCGCCGAGGAGGTCGGGAATGCGGGTGGCAAGGTCGTGGCGGACGTTGGGGATCAGTGGAATCGTCATGGCGATGGCGGCCAGGCAGAGGGGGATGTTGATGAGGAAGATCCACTGCCACGCCGTGTTCGCCAGCAGACCCCCGGCCGCGGGGCCGGCCGCGGCTGCGAGCGACCCGCTGGCCGCCCAGATCTGAACGTACTTGTGCACCTTCGCAGGCGGGGCCGTCGCGAGGACCAAGCCAAGGCTGGCGGGGGTGAGCACCGCCGCCCCGGCGGCCTGGACGACGCGGAACACAACCAGGAGCCATAGATTCCCCGACAGCGCCGCGCCCAGGCTGGCCGCGGCGAACAATCCGAGGCCGAGGATGAAGGCGCCCTTGCGCCCGTAGCGGTCCGCCAGCCGACCTGCGGGGACCAGCAACGCAGCGAAGACGATGGCGTATCCGTTCAGGATCCAGCTGAGATCCGACAGGTCGCGCGTGCCGATCCCGCGCCCGATCGGGTCGAGGGCTACGTTGACGATCAGCAGGTCGAGCGAGGCCAGAAAGGTCGCCATCGCCAACAGCGCCAGGACCAGCCCCGGCCGACGAACGCTCGCCTCCGAGGCGTCGGATGCCGCTGCGGCGGCCGTGTCTTGTCCTGGCGGCGGCTTGACAAGGGTCTGCTCGGGCGGAAGGCCGTCGGGCATGACTTCTCCATTCAATGCGGTCCGTGTTGGGTGTTCGGCAGCCGTGACCTCGACACACCAACCGAGGTATACGGAATCGTTTACAACGGGACGGTAGCACGCCATCGGCTTCGAAGTGAACGCAAGCGTGTACTTAAGAGCAGGAGCCGGGACCCGAATGTCCGCCACAGAAGAAGCCCGGCGCACGCGCGCAGCCGGATTCGGCCCGATGACGTGGAGCAGGTGGTGACGGCGGCACCGTGTCCAGGCCGACCTACCGCCCCATTTCTCGCGCAGAAACGCCGTGTTCGACCCTACGGGCGACGCGGAAGACTGTCGGGTGATGACATCGCGCCGTGCGCGATCGACTCAGCCGGCGTCCGAGTTGCAGGGACGCCGTTGACACGACCGAATCCGACCGACTGCGGCAAGTCGGGTCCGAAGATCCACCCGATCACGGATCGGAGCGGGCTTCCCCCGCCGCTGGATATCTCGGCTGCCGACATGTACGACAGCAAGGGCCTTGAGCCGTTCGTGCGTGGTCTCCGGTTCATCCGGTCCCGCCGCGGACCGCGAAGGCGGCGTCCGGCGAACCTGCACGTCAACAGGGCTGACTTCGACCGTCTGCGCCGCCGCCGGCTCGGTCGGCGTGGCATCGGCCACCGCGTCGCCCGCATGGCCGTGGAGTCCTCACAGCGGCTCGGCCGCCACGCTGGGTCTCCGGCGAACAGCGTCCTTGCTCGCCGACTGCTGCCGTCGGTTCCACCGTCGTCACGAACGCAAGCGGAGCACTTGCTCGCCTTCGTCGGCACAGCCGCGCTGTTCATCTGCCTTCGCCGACCGACCTTGCCGCATTGAGGGACGCGGCAGTCAGCGAACGCTCGGACGGCCGGCCGCGTGGCGGAAAGCCAGTCGGCGTGCCGGTCGCGAAGCCGGTCCCGTTCCGTGGGTCTGGCGAGGAGAACGTCGGCTCCGCCGTCGTAAGGACCGTGAATGCGTTCCATCCGGGCGTCGGTAACGAGGACGTCCACCACCTCGTCATCGGCTACCTCACGCAGTAGGCCGTCGATGCACCCACGCTGCCAGGGACGGTTGTCGGCGAAGAGCCGGCAGTAGGTGCGGAACCCTGGAACGGGTTCGTTTCCACCAGCAGGGTCCGCCGACGGCCCACGTCAGGCGCATAAGCGGGAACTTCGGGTGCCGTCGTCCCCAGCGGACGAATTCACATACACGTCCACACCCGCGAAGGGCTCGTCCGGCACGGTGTCATGGCGCTCCGGGACGACCAGGTACTCGCTCTCGTCCTCGGAGCAGCGCTCCAAGCCCGGCAGGCTGTGCAAGCGCACTACTTCCCCGTGTGCGCCACGGAGTAGGTGCTCGGCCGGATCGCCGTCGGGCCGGTGCCGATGCCGCAGCTCCGCCAACGCAACTTGCGCGCTCGGCCGGACACCCGTAGCCCCCGGCCCCTCATGATCGTCAACAGACCGTTCACCGACCCTTTTCTCGTCCGCTGGTGTTCGGCAGAGCATGTTCGAGGAGAACCTGTGCCGCTGCCCGTGCATGCCGGCCATAGTCCGCCTCGCCCAGCACCATGGCGCGACTGGCCGCCCCGTCCGCGAGAGTGGCCAACTGCTCGGCGAGCGCGTCGGGTTCACGGCAGCCCAGCTCCGTCACCAAGGCGGCGATCAGCCGCACCATCCGCAGTTTCTGGTCGCGGGCGTAGGAGTGGACCGCGCTCTCCGGGTCCGGGAACTCCACAGCGGCATCGATGAACGGACACCCACGAACCGGACCCGCGTCCGTCGGGAGCTGGTCAAAGAGCATCAGGACCCGCTCCCGAGGGGAAAGATCCTCGCGGCCCAGCACACTCTCCAAGGTGGCACCCGTCGACACGAGGCCCTGCAAGTGCGCGATGACCAGGTCGTTCTTGGTCCTGAAGTGCGCGTAGAGCGTCCGCTTCGACACCGGCGCCTTCTCCGCCACCTGTTCCATGCCGGTCGCGTTGATCCCCTGGGCCGCGAACAGTCGGGCGGCGGCGGCCAGGATGCGCTCCCTACCACCGCGTCCCCGCCGTTGAGGCGTCGTAGCCGTTGTACTCATACAGGAAGTGTACGTTCACGTTTACTCGGATGCCGGCGAACGGACACCCCGTGCGCGACTGCACTCCCGACGCCGCGAGGATTTCCAGGGAATCGGGACGGGAAGTTCCCGCAAATGTTCGACGACATACTCAAGGACGCAGGTATCGAGATCGTACTCGGCGGCGTCCGAATGCCCCGAATGAACTCGATCACGGAGCGGTGGGTGCCGACCTGCCGGCGAGAACCGCCTGACCGCACGCTGATCCGGGACCGGCGCGCCGGTATGGGCCCACCAAAGTAAGTACCGGGACCGGGTCCGGCGGCGCGCTCCTCTCACCGCGTCCCCCGGTTGCCGGGCCAGGCTCAGACCGGGCCCAGGTCGAAGATGAAGATGGTGCCGGCGTCGGTCCAGGGGTGTGGGGCTCGGAAAGTCATCGCCGCAGGTCAAGCGGCGTACCGGTACTCGTTGATGGCGCCACCGAGGATGCGGGTGCGCAGGAGTCTGTGGCTGTCGAGGTCGTGGATGGTGGCGGGCTGCCCGGAGGCGTGAGGGGGTCTCTGATCTCGGGCCTGGTGAGGTCGATGCGCGTTGTAGTGCTGTTCGAAGTCGGCGAGGACTTGCCGGGCGTGGGCCTCGTTCATGAGCAGGACGTGGTCGAGGGCCTCGCGGTGGATGGTGCCGATCACCCGCTCGCAGTGCGCGTTCATCCGTGGCGCTCGTGGCGCGCTGAGCAACACGTCCATGTCCTCGGCTTCGAAGACGGCGTCGAAGGACGGGTCGTACTTGGCGTCGTGGTCGCGCAGCACGAAGCGCAGGGACTTCATGCGCGTGTCGAGTTGGTCGGCGAGATTGCGGGCCTGTTGCGTCGCCCAGGCCCGAGTGGGGTGGGCGGTGACGCCGGTGATGTGCAGGCTGCGGATGCCGTGTTCCAGGAACGCCATGGCGTACAGGCGCTTTCCGAGCATGGTGTCCACGTGGAAGAAGTCGGCTGCGATGATCCCTTGGGCTTGGGCGGTCAGGAACTCGCGCCGGCTGGGGCCGGACCGGCGTGGAGCCGGGTCGATGCCCGCGGCGTTCAGGATCCCCCAGACCGTGGACGGTGCGATCGGATGCCCCAGCCGGGCAAGCTCGCCCTGGATCCTACGATGTCCCCACCGGGGATTTTCGCCGGCCAAGCGCAGCACCAACTTCCTGAGCGCGGCCGCAGTCGGGGGTCGGCCCTTGCGGCTGCGGCGGGCGGAGTAGTCCCATTTCTTGGCGATCAGCTTGCGGTGCCAGGTCAGCAGGGTGCCGGGTGTGACGGGGAAGACGTCGGCCCAGCGGCGGCGCGGTATCAGCGAGGACAGCGCGGAGAGCCAGAACCGGTCGGCCCACTCGTAGCGGACCGCTTGAGCTGACGGCGCAGGACTGAGTTCTCATGCCTCAGCACCAACAACTCGGCGTCCCTGACGGTGTCTCGGCGCAGCAGGACAGCCGGTAGGGGCAGCATCGCGCGAGCAGCGCGGTACAACAGCGACCCGACCATCGGGACAGCGTCTCAGCCACCACCGACAACCATGTACACCGCTGCTCACCTGCAGCGATGACTTTACGAGCCCCACAGGCCGGCAGGTGTCAAAAACCCGGGGCGCGGCACCGTTCGGCGTTCGAACTCCGCATCAAGCCGCGCGACAACCCGCCCGAGATCGGTCTTCGCGCCGACAGGAAGCCACAGCAAGGCGGTTGTCCACCGGGCCTCGTCTGTCGGCGACGCGGTCCGGGCGGAGTTCGGCGTCCGGTCCCGGTCGCTGCCCGGGAAGAGTCCGGTGTGCACACCCGTGACCGGTTCGCCGCGTACTTCGACCGGCTCGCACCGGGACGGACCCTCTCG
This sequence comes from Embleya sp. NBC_00888, assembly GCF_045207655.1. Classification (NCBI taxonomy): domain Bacteria; kingdom Bacillati; phylum Actinomycetota; class Actinomycetes; order Kitasatosporales; family Streptomycetaceae; genus Embleya; species Embleya sp. NBC_00888. Next base: position 227,571 of record NZ_CP108784.1, read on the forward strand.
AGGCCACACCGCACCGCGCCGCGCCGGTACCTTCGGTCTCGTGGCTTTCAGTTTGGCGGCCTTCAGGCGACAGCCCATCGACACGACCTCCGCCGCGCTGTTCTCCCTGCTGGAGGGCGCTGCCCCGGAGCACGTCGACGCGGCGCTGCGCCGCTGGTCGGACACTTTGCGCCGGGACCTGTCGATCGCGGCGCTCATCGGCCTGCCGGACACCGTCGCCGACTGGTTCGTGCGGTACGGATCGGCGACGGAGCGCATGGCCGTGGCGGCGCGAGACGACACCACGGGGCGGACCCTCGCCCTGCTCGGAGACGACCCCGATCCCCTGGTGCGCGAGGCGGTCTTCGCTCACGACGGCGTCCCGGCGTCGTTGCGCCGCCGGATCCTCGCCGCCGGCCCGTCCCCCGGGCTGCGCACTCGGCTCCTCAAAGGGGCCGCTCGACACGCCTGGCTCGGACCGATGCTCGACTGTCCCGATCCCGAACTGGCCGCATACGCCCGCGAATACCTGCGTGGCGCGGCGGTCCGACCGGACAACGCTCCGGAGTCACTGTTCGCCGCGTTGGCCGCAACGGACGGATTCCTGGAGTCGGAGCGCATCCCGAGCATGGTTCGGCTCGAGGACTGGACACCGGACCACTGGGCGGAACTGGCCCGCCTGCACCGCGCGCAACCGCTGGGCGACCACGCCTGCCGGGCCCTGGTCGGCGAGCCCGGGTGCCCACGCACCACCGCGCTCGCCTTGATCGCCTACGGCAGATCCAGGCTGCTCGACACCCGGACCGCGCGTACCGCCCTGGGCGCCGGGACCGTCCGCCTCGAAGATCTGGTGCAGTCCGCGCCGCGCGCCGCCGATGTCATCGTCCTCATCGGCGACCTGCGCGACGAGACCAACCCGGAAGGACCAGCGGTCCGGCCCGCTGCCCTCGCCGCCCTCGACGACCTGCTGACCGACCGGATCCGCGCGTACCTCGGCACAGTCCCCGAACTGTGGCGGGCGGCGGCCGACCTGCTGCTCGCCGGGCAACCCTTTGCCGGGAGCATCTGCGACCTGCTGGCGGCGGCCGTCCGGAACCCGACGGCACCACCGGTGCCGCTCGGTCCCACCCCGCTGCGGTCGCCGTTGGTCGGCCTGCTCGCGGCACTCGACCCGACGGCCGCCGACCCGGTCGTCGCAGCCCTCGGCCCGACCGCCCTGGTCGAACTGGCCCGGTGTGGGTTGAAGGTCCCGATCGCGCCCCCGATCGTGGATGCGATCATCCGCACCCTGGCCGCGACCTCCACCGAACTGCTCTGCGAGTTCACCCGCCACCACGTGCACCCGGAAGTCGGCCGCCGGCTCAGGGAACTTGACGATCCGCAGGTCAACGCGGCGATGCTGGGCAGGGGCGTGCTCGCCGGCCACGTGTACACCGCGCTGCTGTCCGGAGCCCCGCACGGCGAGGGACGCGGCACACCCGTCCCGCTCCTGCCCGGCGTGACCGACAGCCTGCGTACCCTGCTCGCCGGCGGGAAGACCACGCTGCCGTACGTCTTCCACAGCAGCACGGCCCGGTACGCGGTGAGCGTTCGGGACGCCGACCTGGTCGTCCGGGCGCTCACCGCGCCGGTGGAGCCGCTCGGCATCGCGTTCCGCATCGCGGGATGCCGCCGCCTGGCGCTCCTGGACCGACTCGACCTGCTGGCCGAACTCGCGGTCGGAGACGAGGTCCTCGGTGACGAGACGGCGAAGACGGTGCGCGCGGCCCTCGCTGCCCACCCGGCCTCCCCCGGCGGTGTCGTGCGGGACCTGGAAGCCTTCGGCTGCCGCCACCTCCTCGCGACAGCCTCCGTGCGAACCCTCGGCTCCACCCGGGCGCACGTCGAATCCGGCCTGCCCGTTCCCTGGGAGGCCATCCGGGAGCGGCTCATCCGTGGCGAACTCGACCTGCCGAACCTGGCCGTCCTGGCCGACCACCCCCGGATCCCCGAAACGGTCGCCCTCGCCATGATCGAGGCCAGGCCCAACGATTGTTTCCCGAAACTCGGCCACCGCTCGCGCACGCTCGGGCTGGCGGCGCTGCGAATCGACCGGCCGAACTACACCTGGGAGCGCCTCGGCATCGTCGACGGCGCCTCGTGGGACCACTGCCTGCGCGAGGGCGTGATCACTCCGGCCGAATTCCTGGACCAAGGTCGCAGCGCGCGGCGGATCCTGTCCACCGTCAACGCCGTACCGGGCCGCTTCGCCCCGGTACGTCTGCTGCTCCGTGGGCTGGTCGAGCGGTATCTGGCGGACGATGCCGACGCGTGGGCCGCCACGGCGTGGCTGCTGCCGGACTTCCCCGGCAGTGTTACCGAACTCCTCACGACGGCCCGGGCGGCCGCCGCGTCCGCGGCGGGTCACCCGCGCTGATGTACTGGTGGCTGAACCGGGACGACGGCGCGGGGGCGCTCCTGCGGCACCTGCCGCCCGACACGTACGCCTCGGTCCTGACCCGGCTGCCCGACACGACGCGCCGGCGGGCGCTCACTTCGGCGGGTTCGTCGCTGGCTGCGCTGATTGAACTCGAACTGCGCCGGGGCGACCGGGCCGGGCTCGCCGACCTCGCAGCGAACCAACGACTCACCTCGGCCGGCCGGCGACGACTTGCCGCTCTGCGCATCCCCGAGGTCGACGACGCGTTGCTGTTTCGCGACCTGGTCGACGCCGACGTCTGCCGCATCCTGCTCGCGCGCAGCCCGCATTCCCCGGATCGCATCGTCGACCGCTTCCGGGGCCGGGACACCGTACGCATGCGGCCGTTGCTCGGCGCCGAGGACCTCGACGTGGTGGCCGCGGCGCTGGCGCGGACCCCGCAGCCGGCTCCGCTGGACGACCCCCTGTTCGTGTCCGCCGCGCTGCGGTTGTGGCGTGTCCGGGGCGCCGACGCCGTGTACGCGGCGTTGCAGCGGACCGATCGGCGGGTGACGGCGAACCACCTGCGGCTGCTGCGACCGTACCTGGAGGCACCGGACGGCCGGGCATTGCTCGAACAGCGCGCCTTGGACCACTCCGGACCCGATGGTCAGGTCCGCCGGCTGCGACTGGGCAGCAAGCGCAACTGCCCGCAGGACGTACTGGGGGGTGAGACCGACCTGGATTGGGACCTGCTGCTGCGCGCGCACCGGGAGAAGCCGTTCGGGGATCGGGCCCGGTTGGCGCTGCTCGGTCATTCCGACTGTCCGCCGGAGGCACCGCCCGAGCTGCTGCGCGGCTTGACCCGATGGGACCAGCGGATCGTCGCCGCCCTGTACGCGGGCGTCACCACGGCGGCGGAAGTCGTCCGGCACGCCGCCCCGGCCTGGGGAATGCTCGGATTCATCGAGCGCCTCTCGCACCCCATCGACCGGGCGCCATGGGCAGGTTCGTCCTCCCCGTTCCTGTACGCGCTGCTCGACCTCGACCCGGCGGGCCTGCTCGGCGACGACGTCGACGCGTGGCTGCGGCTGCTGCGCATCGGTCCCCGGTTCGCCGGGACGATCGCCGAAATGATCGATCTGGCCCGGCAGCCGGGCCACGTCCCGGAGTTGGTGCCGAGGACGAGGACGCAGGCACGGCCGAAGGGCAACCCCGGGGCTCTGCTGCTCCTGCTGGCTCCGCCGTCGACGGCTCTGGAGGTCGTCGAACACCTCGGCTACGGTGAGTTCGTCGAAGCCGTGGAGGGGCGGCGTGTCCCACTGCATCCGGAGTTGGCGGCGGTCGCCGAGCGTCGGAGGGTGCCGCAACGGCCCCCGTCCTGGCGCGAACCGCCGGTGGAGCAACTCGAACTGCCCACCCGCGAACGGTGCCTGGCCAAGCTCCGGGAACACCCGCTCGACCTCGACGAGTCGCCGCGCTCGCGGCCCGGCGCCCGCTGGGTCTGGCCGGCGCTGGGCCTGCGCCTGATCGACGGCCGCGACCTGGTCGAGATCGGCCACCCGGCGGCGGCGGTCCTCACTCTCGTGGATCGTAGCCGGGTGACCGTCCCCGAGGCGCACGCGACCGCCACCGAGGCGATCCGCAACCTGGTTACGGGGCCGATGTCGGCACCCGACGCGGCCGACGCCTGGACCGTCGCCCTCACCTTGCTCGACGGCTTCGCCGGAACCGTCCCCGAACTGCTCACCACTGCCCGGGCCTCCACTTCAAGATGCCCTACTGCGTGATCACAGGTCTGTGACCGCCATCCGCCGCGTCGCCCCACGCGGTGAAGGCAACGCGTTCGCACGGTCACGCAGGGGGCGGCCGGCCCGATCCGAGACGCTCGAGCTCACAGGCGCCGCGCCGGTTCGTCCCGGGCCCAGTCGCAGACCGACCAGGGTGTGTGTGGTCTCCCTCCGTTCGGGATGAGCGAAGCCGCGCTCGGCGGGGCGCAGTAGTCCGGGCCGGCCGGCGTCGCGGCGGACTTCGAGGAGTCCGACTTCGTGGTCTTGTTGCCGCTCGAAGCGCTCGGCGTCTTCGCGGGTGAGGTGGCTCCCGCCGATGATTGGCTCGGCGAGGGATCCGAGTCGTCCCCGCTGCATCCGACACCGCCGACCAGGACGGTCGGTATCGCTGCCGTTGCGGCCATCTGTCGTTTCTGGATGGGGGCAGACTGGCACACGGTGGCACCGCCGGGCCACGAACCGCGGCTGCCGCTCCGCTGCGCGTCGCGGTCTGCTGCTACCCGGTCGGGTGGGGCAGTGGTGACGAGGCGGAGGCATGCATGCCGTGGCAGTCCGACGACACCACCCCCCGAGCCTCGGGCGGACTCTGGGCGCGCCGACCGTCGAGGCGGATCGTCCACGGCTCGACGCCGTCCACTCGAAGATGCGTCTCGCTCCACGGATCACGCGCGAGCATGGCACGCACGGTGTCCTGCGATTCGGCCTCGACGACGAGCACCACGCGATGCTCGTCGCCGAGTGGTCCGCCCAACACGACGACACCCGACTTCACGAGCTCGTCCATAAAGGATGCGTGGGCGGGCCAGTCGGACTGCTCCTGCATGGGGCGGGACGGATCCCACTGAGGACCGGAGCGGCGGAGGAAGACGAGGAACACAGCCACACTCGGACTCTACCGATGAGTCCGATGTGTTCAGTCGTTGTCGATGAGGTTGAGGCCGTGGTCGAGGTGGGCGTGGAATGTGGGCCGGGCGCCGGTCGGACCGCTCAGGACGAACTCGTAGGCGGCGTCGTCGGGGTCCAAGAGGTGTCCGCGGACTTCCGCTTCGTACCAGCCGGGTGGTACGGCAATGCGACGATGCCGGGGATGGTCGGGTGTCCACTTCGTGAGGTAGCCCAGGCCACACAGCAGCAGCTCTCCCGACCGGACGTGCAGAACCCACCCGGCGGATGTCACCTTGGGGTCCTGCCACGGTGAAGGGCTCCGGGCGTGGCGTACGAGCACGGTGTAGAAGCCGGGATCGATGTTCTGCGCGGGAATCGCGATGCCGTCACGTACGACCCGATCGCCCTGCTCACTCGTGCTGAACAACTGCAGCAGATTCCTGCCGACGACGAGGTATACGGAACGCCACTCCGGCAAGCTCGACCCGGGCGAGACGCCGACCGCGGCCTGCGCCCGCGAGGCGTGGGAGGAGACCGGCGTCATCGTCGACCCCGACCACCTCAGGCTCGCCCATACCGTCCACCACCACCAGGGCGACGGCGCCCCCGACCGCATCGGCTTCTTCTTCGAAGCCACCGCGTGGGAACACGAACCGGTCAACAGGGAAGCCGACAAATGCCTGCGCCTGGCGTGGTTCGCCGTCCACGACCTCCCTGACGACCTCATCCCCTACCCGGAGGCCGGCCTGCGCGCATACCTCGACGGCGACCCCGGCATCACCGTGCACGGCCGGCCGGACGACACCGAACGCGTTCGACGGACTGAATCACCGACCCGAGAGTGATTCGCACCGACAGCCGATGCGCGGGACTCTCCCGATCGACCGGCAGGCTTTGTGTGCCGCAACTGTGAACGGACGCCCCGAGCCACGGAGTTCGAGCTGCCCACGACGCGCAGGCCCTGACGCATCGTGGGCCGCCGGTTCGGGACGTTCGGTCGTTCAGTGCCCGGTGAGCACGATGACGGCGTCGGCGCCGAGGGTCCGCGTGATCCACTCGTGCGGTTACGGGAGGGCACGCGTCCGCAACGCGGCGCGGGTGGCGACTCGATCGGCGGCATCGACCGGGAGGGAAACCGGCTTCGAGGCCACCCGTACGGGTGAGCGGCTTCTACCCGCCGGCGACGGATGCGGCGGCCACGTCCAGGAGTTCGCCGAGTGTGCCGTGGAACTCCGGGGCGAGGTGCACCGCGACCGCCCACGCGTCGACCGACCTCCCGAGCCGCGCGCGCAGCAGGGCGCCGAGTTCCGCCGTCACCGGGTGGTCGACCTCGAACCGGGCAAACAATCGCAACGTGTACGGCACGAACCGGCATTCGTCGACGACATCGCGCACGGTCAGCCGCCCGTCCCGCAGATGCGCCTCCGGCCAGCCGCCGCCGTCCTCGATGCGGGTCCCGCGCCGCAGCCCCGCCACGCTCAGTTCGCGTGGGCAGTCGGGGTGGCGCAGCGCGCCCATCAGCGCGTGCGTCGGCAGCGGATCGAACGCCTGCTCGTGCTCCGCCGCGATCAGCGCGTCCCACGGCAGTGGGTCCCACTCCTCCAACACTTCCGCCGGAGCGTCCTCGCTGCGCAGCGCGGCGATCATCCGGTCGCGCGCGGTCGGCCCGGTGATCCAGGCCCGCAGGAGTGCCGGCCCGTCGGGCGCGGCGAGCGCCTGACGCGCGACGGTGTCCGCCCCACCCGGTACGGGGGTCCCCCAGCTGCCGCGGAGCGTGCGGAGGTCGGTCTCCGCGATCAGCGTCGCGACCTCGTCCCGCCCGGCGCGTTCCCACAGTACGACCAACGCCCGCAGCCTGCCGACCTCGGTGCGGGGGATGCCCTGCCTGATCGTCTCGCGCAGTACGCGCGGTTGGCCGGACAACGCCGCGAGCCGGAACCGCTCGTCGCGCCCCCCCACTTCGTAGCGCCGCAGGTCGGCCAGCACGTCCTCGGCCACCGGCACCGCGCCCGCACGGCCCGCGCGGTCGACGCCGGCGAGGACGCGGGCCCGCTGTGCGCCGGTGATCGGCCCGTACCGGAAGAGGGCCGCGTTGACGTCCGGGTCGTCCAGGTCGAGGAGTTCCGCGACCGCGTCGGCGGGTTGCTCGACGAGCGCGGCCTGGCCGAGGGCCGCCGTCTTGCCGTGCGTGTCCCGGATCCGCCGGCGCAGCCCGGTGTCGGCGGCGCTCGGCATGAGCAACTGCTGTGCGGCGCGCGGGTCCAGGATCGCCACGAGCGCGTCCCGGACGTCGGGTGCCGCGTGCGCGAACAGGACGAGGAACGCGAAGTCGCCCGGGGCGGGCGCGGTGGCGGCAGGGACGGCCGCCCTCGGCGGAGCCGGCTCGCCGGTCGAGGCGAGGACCGAGGCGACCAGGTCGACCGGCGTGCCCCGGGTGTTCCCGTGGCCCCGGCACAGCGCCGTCCACGCGGCGGGGGAGGCGCCCAGTCGCGCGGCGAGGCCGGCCAGCGCCGCGCGTACCGCGGGCACGTCGGTGGGCAGGCACTCGAACACCACGTGTGCGGGAGCCGCTTCGGCCAGCACCCGCACGGGGTCCAGGGCCCCGGCCCGCAGGCCCTTGGCCAGACCGTCGGCCCACTCCCCGCCGACCGGGTCCACCTCCGACGCAGTGAATACCTCGAGCGGCGGCACTCGGGGCGACACGTCGAAGACGGTGTACGGGTCCTCGCGCACCGCCGCGGCGTACAGGTCGTCGGGGCAGTCGGCGCGCACGGTCAACGCCGAGAGCGCGGGCCCCACGAACGGCCGACGGGCGTGCTCACCGCGGACCAGCTCCCAGTCGACCTCCGGGAGTTCGGCGAAGGCGGCGACAGCGCGGCCGGCGTACCCGTGGCCGAGACGGTCGACGCGCACGCGCGCGGCGTCGGCCGGACGCCTCTCCCACTCGCCGGCCGCGCGCCGTACGCCCGGCAGCAGCCGGTCGAGCGCGGTCGGCGACGCGGCGGCCTCCGCCGCGTCGCCCCACCGGCCCGCGAGCTTCGGATGCCCGAGAGCGTCGCGCTCGGCAGCCGCGACGGCGAACTCCGCGACCACGTCGTCGCCGACCCGGCGCAGCCGCCGGCAACCCTCGAGCAGCACCGCGGGCGGCAGATCGGGGCCGAGGGCGAGCAGCGTGCGGGCGAGCACCTCGGGGAACGGCGCCCGCAGCGCGGCGATCGGCCAATCGTCCGGAAGCCGATTGTCCGGACCGTCGGAGAGCAACTCCTCGACCAGGCATGCCGGCCGGTACCACCGCCTGTCGGACGCGTCCGCTGCGTCCAGCACCGCCGCGCGCACCGCGTCGGCCTCGGCGTCACCGGCCCGGCCCGCCCGCGAGTACAGCAAGGCGGACACCTCCGGCTCGCCCAGCCGCGCGAGCGCCAGACGCACCGCGAGGGAGGTGTGCGTGTTCCCCGCCAGCGCCTCCCACAGCCGGACCTCACCCGAGGCCAACACGGCGTCGGCCAACTCCGCCGGCATCGGTTCGTCCGCGCGAAGCCCAGCCTCGACCCGCCCCGCAAACCGGTCGACCAACGCCGAGTGACACACCGGATCGGCGGCCCGGAACACCACCACCAGCGACGCCGCGTCCGCGCCATGCGCCAAGACCCCCACGTCCCCCGCCCTTTCCTCCTCCGCCCGCACGACCGAGAGCGACCGCCGTGCTCGGGCCACCCGGCAATCCGCCCTCAGCGTGCCACAGCCCCCACGCTCCCTGCGTTTGCCCGCCGGGCCGCCCAACCGGGAACGCCCGCCGTGGCCGGGCCACGCGGCGATCCGCCCTCAGTGCCACCGCCGGCTGCGAGCCGTGACCCTGCTTCCGGCGAGCGAGCACGTACAACACGCCCCGGGCTGATCCGACGGACCCCGATCAGGGGGCCTGTCCGCCGAAGTCGGTGGCGTGGTCGGCAGCCCAGGCGGCGAAGTCGCGGGCCGGGCGGCCGATGACGTCGCGGATGGTGTCGGTGACCGGTGCGGGGTGGTCGACAAGGGCGGCGAGGCGGCGGATTCGGGTCTCGACGACCTCCGCGTCGGCCCACCGGCCCAGGCGCATCGCGCGGTAGTCGTCCGGTGGTTGCGTCAACATCGAGACCGACCGGGCCGAGGACATCCGATGAGCTCGGCCTGCCGGCGCGCGGTGAGGGATTCGGGCCCGGTCAGGGTGTGGACGGCTCCGTGATGCCCCGGCTCGGTCGAGGCGCACCGGCGACCGGCGCGATGTCGGCCTCGTGGATCAGCGCCGAGCTCGAGTCGGGAAAGGCCTCGTGGACCACGCCGTCACCGCGGATCGACTCGGCCCTCAGCAGCCGGTTGGTGGCGAACCCGCCGGAGCGCACGAAGGTGTACGGGATCGCCGAAGCGCGGACCGCCAGTTCGGCCTCGCCGTGGGACCACCGGCTGTATCTCACCCAACGGTGGCACACACGAGGACACAGCCTGGCAGTGGCCAACCCCAACCACACGTCCACGCAAGGGAGTTCCTGGAGACTCACCGCCCGGCCCGTGATCGTCCTCCCCGAAACGATCACCCTCGCCCGCGTCCTCGCACGCCGGCCACGGACACCCCGACCGAAGGCCACCCGGACGTGACCGCATTCCTCGGACACGCCGCCCACGCGCTCGGCTCCGGCCGCCTCGCCCCCGAACCCCGAAGGCCATTTCTTCTGCCGATTCGACGGGCCGCAGCACGCTGACCTGGGCTGTCTCACTTGGCCTTGTCCCTGACGTGCGAACCGGACGAGGTCAAGTGAAACGGAGGCAATGTCTCGTGCCGAGTAGCCGAGGGGAGTTTCACCCCTCGGCTCTCACAGAACCGTGCATAACAGTCTCCCGTTACACGGCTCTTGTCGTCCTGATCATCAGATCAGTGAGGCGTCCACGGTGAGGCGCCAGTGCGCGAACATGCGGGGGTATCGCCGGGCGATCTCCCGCAGTTTCGCGGTGGCCTTCCGCTTGGCCTTGAGCCGTTTGTACTTCTGGCGGATCCAGCGCACCAGGTAGGCGTTGATGCGCATCAGGAAGGGGTGCAGTTCCCACGGCCGGAAGCGGCCGAAGTAGTTGATCCAGCCCGCCACCATGGGGTTGACCCAGCGGGCGAGCTCGTTGAAGGACAGATCGGAGCGGGTGTGCAACTGCCAGGAGCGCACCTCCCGGCCGATCCTCGTCAGGGCGTCTCGGCTGACGGCCGGTTCGAACGACAGGAAGAGCCTGCCGTGTCGGTTCCGGTTTCGTCTGGCGCGGAACGTGTATCCGAGGAAGGTGAACGCCTCGTGCTCGAAAGAGCCTCGGCGGGAACCGTTCTGTCGGGTGGCCCGGGGGAATCGCACCCCCGGGCTCCCACAGATCCCGGCGTGACAGTCTCCCGTCACCGGGCTCTTACTGTCCTGGTCACCACACGCGCGGTACCGAAGGAACCCATTGCCAATGCACAAGCAGGCGAGGGTATCGCTTGACGATCCCTTGCCAGCTCTCCTGGGCCTTCTTCCTTGACCGCAGCCGTTTGTATTTCTGACGGATCCATCGCACCAAGTAGGCATTGATGCGCGTCAGGAGGGGATACAGCGCCGATCTGTAGAAAGCGCCATAATAGTTTATCCAACCCCGCACGATCGGGTTGACCTCCCGTACGAGGTCCATGAAGGTGTGACCAGTGCGTGAGTGCAGCCTCCAAGACCGCACTTCTGCGCTGATCCTGTTCAAGGCATCCTTACTGATCGCAGGCAGGAACGAGGTAAACATCCTCCCCTCCTTGTCCCGCGCTCCGCGAGCCCGGAACGTATACCCCAGGAAGGTGAACGACGTGTACTCATGCGAGCCACGCCGCGTCCCGTCCCGGCAATAGACGATCCTGGTCTTCTCCGGATGCAGCGCCAGCCCGACCTCATCCATCCGCTCCGTTAGCGCCTTGAGTACAAAACGTGCCTGGCGTTCACTGAAACAGTGCAACACTGCATCATCCACATAGCGTTCGAACCTGATGGCCGGGAACTTCCTGGCCATCCATGTATCGAAGGCGTAGTGGAGGAACAGGTTGGCGAGTACGGGTGAAACCGCAGACCCCTGAGGGGTTCCACGGTGGCGCTGCTGCAAGGTTCCGTCGGGTAGTTGCAGCGGGGCATTGAGCCACCGTCGCACATACAGCACCACCCACGGGAGGTCGGTGTTCGCCTCCACCGCTTTGACGATCAGATCCCACGGGACACTGTCAAAGAACTTCCGGATGTCGAGGTCGATCACCCAGTCGGCTTTCCAACAGCGTCGCCGGCAGACCTCGACTGCGTCCAACGCGGAGCGCCTCGGCCGGTACCCATAGGAGTCCGGATGGAAGATCGGTTCGACCTTCCGCTCCAATACCTGAGCCACTACCGTTTGCGCAATCCGGTCGCCCACAGTCGGCACCCCGAGAATCCTGGTGCCACCGCCATGCGTCTTGGCGATCTCCACCGCCTGCACGGGGGGCGGGAAATACGAACCGGAGGACATCCTGTTCCAGATCTTATACAGGTTTCCCTTGAGATCCTTCTCGAACTCCTCGATCGATACCCCGTCGACCCCCGGTGCACCCTTGTTCGCCTTGACCTTCTTGTATGCCTCCCAGACCGCCCGTTTCGAGATTTCGAACGGCTTGCCTGACGATTTCAACTCGTCCACGCGACTCCTCCCGGGCATCAGCCCGGTTGATCGAACGAACAACAGTCACGGACAGCCCGGCCCCTTCGCTCCACCCCCATTACAGGAGCTTCATCACTACTACGAACCGGTCCGCCGGCGGACCCCAACTCGGTACTCAGCTCCTTATGGTTCCTGCCACTTGGAGCGCTCCCTTTCGCCTACCCGAAGGTTGACGGCATGGGGCCCGCCTTCTCCCGTTCCATACGGAAGCGGCAGATCAGGATCACGTCGTCTACATGCCGGACACCGCCTGGCCAATAAACGGGCACCCGCCAGACTGGTCCCGGGATAACTGCAACATCCCGGTTTTGATGTCAGTTGTTCGTGTTACGACACGTCAGCAACGATTCGCTTGCGCTCGTCTTCCTGATCCCTACCTGACGCCTCACGGGCGCCTTTTCCTCATCGCTCACCACGACGGTCTTCAGCCAACGCAGCATGAGGCGGTTTCAAGCCTCCCCCCGCAGGGCGACTTCGAAGGGCCTTCCTTCATCTTCCGTACAGCACCGCGTCAAATAGCTCTACCTACATAAAGCTCCCCTTCGCGTTCGGGACACACTGCAGTACACGATCCGGGTCTTGTCCGGGTGCAAACGCAGCCCGACCTCGGCCATCCTGTCCGTGAGCGCGGTCAGGACCTCGCGGGCCTGGCGCTCGGTGACGCAGTGCAGCACCGCATCGTCCGCATAGCGTTCGAACCAGATGGTCGGGAACTCCCGGGCCATCCACGTGTCAAACGCGTAGTGCAGGAACAGGTTTGCCAGAACAGGAGAAACCGGGGCCCCTTGCGGGGTCCCACGTTCCCGTTCCACCAGGGAGCCGTCGGGCATGACGAGCGGGGCAGCGAGCCACCGCCGCACGTACAAGTTCACCCAAACGGCGTCGGTGTGCGCTTCCACCGCCTTGAGCAGCAGGTCCCAGGGCACGCTGTCGAAGAACCTGGCGATGTCGAACTCCACCACCCAGTCCCGCTTCCAGCAGCGCTCCCGGCATTTCGCCACCGCGTCCAAAGCGGACCGTCCAGTCCGGTATCCGAAGCTGTCCGGATGGAAAGCCGGCTCCACCCTCCGCATCAGATGCCGGGCCACCACGGTCTGTGCCACCCGGTCGGAGACAGCGGGAATGCCGAGCATCCTCGTGCCACCACCGTGCGGCTTGGGAATGGCCACCGCACGCACCGGCGGCGGAAAGTAGGAACCCGACGACATCCTGTTCCAGACCTTGTACAGATTGTTCTGAAGGTCTTTCTCGAAGTCGGCGATGCTCTGCCCGTCCACCCCAGGAGCGCCCTTGTTCCCCCTGACTTCCTCCCACGCCTCCTTGACTTCCCATTTCGAAATATCAAACGGCTTGACCTGAGACTTCAACTGGCCCATCGAACTCCTCCCGGAGAACATCCGGTTGATGCGATCAACACAGTCACGAACGACCCGACCCCTTCACTCCACCCCCGTTACAGGGGCTTCATCGCTACTACGAGCCGGTCCGCCGGCAGGACCCGCGTCGGTACTCGACCCCTTGCAGTGTCCGCTGCTTGGGGCACTCCCTCTCGCCCGCTACTACGCGGCGGGCAGTATCGGACCTGCCTTCTCCTGTTCCACGCGGAAGCCGCAGACCGGACTCACGTCACCTACATGCCGGACACCACCTGGCCAATAGGCGGGCACCCGCCAGGCTCATCCCGGAGTTCGTCTCACACCCCGGTTCCGATGTCATCTGTCTGTCTTTCGACACGTCAGCAGCGATTCACTTGCGTTCGTCTTCCCGGTCCCCACCTGACGCCTCTTACGACGCCTTTTCCTCATCGCTCACCACGACGGCCTTCAGCCAACGCAGCATGAGGTGGTTTGGAGCCTCCCCCGCAGGGCGACTCCGAAGGGCCACAAAACCTTCATCATCCGCACAGCACCACTCATGGAAGCTGTCCTACGACCAACTCCCTTTCATGTTCAGGACACAAGAAACGGGACACCTCCTCGCACGGCCGCAGGGTCAGCGCTGCATGTCCGCAGATTTAGACCCCGGATGACACTCGGATACCGCGAATCTCGGAACCGGCACCGAGAGGGCGACGCGTGCTCGGCCGTCCTCGCGGGTTCGGCGCGCCCCATATGCCGATTCGAACCCGCGTTCTGCTCGGCGGAGGGCTGCATCTGTAACACCTGCGCGGTCTGTGGGACGTGAAAGACACTGTCGAGTCGTTGACGGTGGTGGTCCGTCCTGCCTGGCAGACCGGACCGCGAGCTTCCTCGTCGACCCGACCGCATCCTCGGAAGCGGGTGTCTCGCTGCGACCGGGCCAAAGGCCGTGGAGCTTGCAGCGATCCCGGCGCCGAGCGGATGCCTCGCGAGCGCGTGACGACGGTGGTCGGCGGGGCCCGCCACAGAGTCCTGTCCGGGTCGGGCGGCGTTTCCGCCCGACCCGACCGGTGGCAATTCATACCTACGAGCCCTCGGCGGTCGGCGGGGCGCGCCGGACGGGTGCAAGAGGGTGGGGAGTCCGTCGAGGCGTGGGCGACCCGCTTGGTCGGCGCCGACGCTTCAGCAGGCAATGGTCCGCCGGCTCCAGGCGATGTGCTCCGCCTCAGCCACCGCTTCACGACGTACCTCGAACGGATCACGCCCGTCGGTCCGTTCGGGATAGCGGCGGGCCGGTGCGCGGCCTCGGCAAAGTACAGGGCCAAGCGGAGACGTTCGGGGCTGACGAAACGAGCGTCGAAGGTCTCCGAACTTCCGCCTTGAGGCATCTGGCTCTGGGTAAGGAACGCTCCCTCCAGCACCCGCAGATACGGAGTGGCAGGGGGCTTTCCACAATGCCAGCCGCCGGCGATGGGTGCCGTGTCCGGGCAGACTTTCGATGCCCACGGCACCCATGCCTGTCGCCCCCCACACGCGAGTCGCGAGCGTGTCGAGAACCGCGCGTTCGATCGCCTCGGCGTCTCGGCCCGTGGGGGTGCCGAAGTCGGCAAGGAGCCGCCCGCTCACGCTGCCCTGTACCGCGCCCTGCTCGACCACCGCGTGGACCCGAGCCCGGCCATGGTGCATCGCACCATGGCACTCGTGCGTGCCGCCGGCACCCGCTCCGCCGGCATCAACCCCGTCTACGCGCACACCCTCATGGTGGCCTGCTCCCACCCCCGCCACGCGCGCCTGTACGCCCGCATGGTCGTCGAGGCCGCCGACCACCGCGCCATCACCCGCCACGCGGTCCGCCTCCGACAGGTCGCCGCCGCGGACCTCGCCCGCGACGGTATCGACGACACCCTGGCCCATCACCAGGCCCTGCACACCGCCCTCGACGACCTCGCCCACCGCTGGGGCGAACCCCGACCCGCCATCACACCAAGCCCAATCCACCCAAACCCTCCTGAGTCGCCCTGCCCGCGTGTCCTGAACGAGGAACAGACCCTGATCGCCGCGCTGATCATGGACCCCACACCGCTGGACGACATCATGCGCTGGCTCCACCCCGAGGACTTCATCGACCAGACGCACACGGTCCTGTACGGATGCGTGACGGCCCTCGTCCGCCGCGGTGAGACCGTCGATCCCCTGACGGTGCTGTGGGAGGCCCAACGCCGCGGCCACCTGGCCGACGACAACCTCGATCCCGAACTTGTCCTGAACATAAGCGCATCCGGCGTCGCCGGGAGCAGCGACTACTGGGCACGGCGCGTCGTGCGCACCGCACTCCTTCGAACCGCCGTCGTCGGCGCCCGCGCCGTGCGCGCACTCGCCGACAACCCGACCCTGTCACCTCGGTCACTTGTTTGCGCAGCACGCGAAGCGCTCGCTCCGCTGGATGCGACCCGCGCCCGTTGGCACACCGCAACGCGGCTCCCCACGAAGGCTCCACGCCGTCACGCACCCGGGCGGCTTCGACCGCTGCCGACCGCTCGCCCACCACGAGTTTAACTCCCACGTCCCCACCAGCCCCGCCCCCCAGCGGGCCGAACGCGGAACATCCCTCGGCCACCGGGAGACGCCCATGACCGAAAACGCCTACCCCGTCTCATACCTGCGCCACCCACTCCACGTCGCCCAAGCGGTTGAACAGATCCGCCAAGCCCTCATCGACCCCCGTGCTGCCATCCTCACCGGCCGGTCCCCCGCCACCGGGGCACCTGGAACCGTCGCTCAACTGGCCTCGCTCCACGGCGTCCTGGCCTCCCTCGCCGCGCAGATCAGCGACG
Source organism: Embleya sp. NBC_00888 (assembly GCF_045207655.1). Classification (NCBI taxonomy): domain Bacteria; kingdom Bacillati; phylum Actinomycetota; class Actinomycetes; order Kitasatosporales; family Streptomycetaceae; genus Embleya; species Embleya sp. NBC_00888. The sequence goes on from NZ_CP108784.1 coordinate 243,526, forward strand.
AGATCACCGCCCGCTCCGACGTCCACGCGCGCACGGCGGCCTCCCGGACCACGACCGACATGTTCGTCGACGCTTCGTAGTACGCGAGCGACGCCCTCGTCCACCTCGCCCAGGCCGTACGCCACGCCCAGGAACGGCAGGCCCTCGTCAACGGCGAACCCACACCCGAGGCCGATCCATCGCAGGCTCTTCCAGTACCTGGCCTACCGACTCACGGCCGCGACAACGGAACTGGGCCACCTCACATCGGCATTGCGCAGCGACCACCACGCGAGCGGCCACACCTACCCGTTTCCCACCAAGCGCGTGGTCGGCATCACCCCAATGGCCGGAAGCATCGTCGACGAGCAGTTCGCACTCGCCCACGCCCCCCACACGCGTGAGGCCGCTCTTCGCCGCTCGACGAGGCTCACCCCCATCTGCCCGACAACGGAACCGGGGCCGGGTGCGCACCCCGAACTCAACGAACCCCACCATTTGTTCCGAAGCGGGCACTAAGCCGTGCGGCAGGCCCTGATCTGGACTGATTTCGGGGATGCGCGAGGCACTTCGACAGCCGGTCGCCATAACGGCTGGGCGTCCATTGCACTTGGCTGAAACCGACAGTTGGGTATCCGTTGCATTTGGCGGAAACATGTCGGTTGGTTCGTCAATTGGCTGGAAGAACAGCCCCATTGTCAGCCCGGACCCCACAGCGTGCTGTCGACCCAAGCAAAAGGCCCCAGCATGCTGTTCGCCCGCTACTATTCCCCTTCAACGCCATCTGACCTGCGGTGGAGCAAGATCACCCGAACCTGCGCGCAGGGACCCGGCGCCCCAAACCCCGAGTGAAATACTTCATGGTTGGACGCAATTTCGGCATGTATCGCCGGTAGGCGAGTGCGTTGCATCACTTACTACGCACCCCGCGAATTACGGCCGATGATCGTGCCTGTCTTGATCCTTACTTACCTTCATCGCCATCCCCTGTGATTATTTTGTGTGTTCAACTTCGTTCGATATCCGCCCCGCCTGCCTTCACTGAAAGAGGTAATTTCGTGATGAAGCTCAAGCGTGCAGCAAAACTCGTGGCCGCGTCCGGTGCGCTGATCGTGGCGGTCGCCACCCCTGCAATGGCGACCATCGACTACCCCAGCGGCGGAACCTGGGACCACGGGGCCGGCACAGCCACCGTGTGGTCGCACTACCACCACCCGTCCGTCTGCCACGGCTCGACCTCGGTCGGCACCTACACCGAGCGCGCATCGGCGGGTGCCGGATCCTGGTCCTACACGAGCGCCACCGCCAAGGCGTGGGGCAACGAGACCTACTACAGGACCACCTGCAACTAGCAGTCAGCACGCGTAGCAGCCTCCGAAGGAGCCGTGCACCGCGGCCCCTTCGGAGGCATGCGCGCTTTCCCCATGGCCGGCCGATCCCTCTCATAGCCCTGTAGGACACGCATGCCGCATCGTGGCGTCAAGTTCGCGCACTTCGTCATCCTGGCGTTCTCCCCCCTGTTTTCCTTTCTGTTCCTCAAGAGCTTCGAAGAGCAGTGGACCCTGGGCTACGACACGGTCGTCCAGGTCACCGAGTCGCGGGACACCAGCACCAGCCAAGCCGTAGTGCAAGCCATCGAGACCTTCGCCCGCGACCATGACGTCACCGTGGGTCGGCAGGAGGTCGACCTGAAACAGCCGGACCGCAGCCGTGACCTCTACCTCACCGTGGCCGGCCCCCGCGCGAACTGGCTCGATGGCGGCTATCCGGCGTTCAACCCCGGACAGCCCACCAGGACCCGACCGCTCACCGACCTCTCCAATCGCGACCCGCAGGGCCTGTACTACCTCTTCGGCGATCCCAACGCCGTCGGACCCTTCCTCGAACTGCTGGAGCAGCACGGCCTCATCACACGGCACGTCGAGCCGACCTCCTTCGACCAGCTCTCCCTTGCCTACGACGGCAGCGCCCTGGTCGGATCCCTCGTCGTCGTCGCACTGGCCTGCTTCACCATGACCGGCGCCGGCGTTCTGCTCAGCGCCAAGTCCTACGGAGTGCTGCGTTTGCAGGGCATGTCCCTGCCCGCGATCCTGGCCCGCGACCTACGCCGCCTCGCGCGCTTCTGGACCACTGCCCTCGTCGTCGTGGCGGTCGCCGCAACCGGGCTGCTCGGCTGGTACAACCACCTTGCCTGGTTCGGCCTGTTCGCCATCGTCACCGCCGCAACGGCTGCGGCGTTCACCGCGCTCGTCCTCGCCGTCCACGCCGCGACTCTCGCACTGACCGCACGCATCGGTGTCCTGGCCGCCCTCAAGGGCGAGATCCCTGCCCGCGCCGCAGCCGTCGCGTCCTATCTCGTGCGTGTGCCCGCGCTCCTGCTCACCTTGGGAATCGCCGCCACGGTCCTGCAGGCCGGACAGGATCTGGTCCGCCGTGAGGACACTCTGGGCGTGTACGAGAAGGCGGGCGACGCCTCCTCCATCCGCCTCAGCGGCGCCCTCGGAGGCCCGGACGAAGTGACAAAGATGGAGGCGAAAATCGGCCCGTGGCTCCGTCAGGCCGACGCCGACGGCCGGATCGTTCTCGCCGGCCACATTGACCTTGCACGCTCAAGCGAAGCCCAGATGCTCCCTGCGAAACATCTGATGGTCGTCAACGAGACCTTCCTCGAACAGCAAAAGATCCTGGCCCCGGACGGCCACCGCTACCCCGCCACCAGAGGCCGCGACGGCCGCATCCTCCTTCTTGTCCCCGAGCACCTGGCGCCGTACACCGACAAGCTCACCACCCTGGTGCCGAGCATCGTCACCCCGTCCGATCCAGGCCGGATCACACCCGGGCAGATCGACGTTCGGCCCAGCGCAGACAGCCAGAAAATCTTCACCTACAACGCCCGCGGCGCCCGCCAAGCGGGGCGGGACCGGCCCTCGGACGCGTCCTTCCTCACCGACCCCGTCATCGTCGTCGTCCCCAACGGCACCGACTACATCACCGACATGGATTACACCGCCTACGCCTCCCAGCGCAGGATTGTCTTCCCGGACTCCGCCGACATCACCGCCGGCATCGACGCTCACGATCTGCGCGATGAAATCATCGGCACCAGCCCCGTCGCCGCCGACGCGGCCCAGGCCATCCGCGAAATCACCGCCGACTTACGCCTGAGAGTGTTCAACCTGGCCATCGCCCTCATGGTTCTGCTCGTCACCGGAATCGGCGTCGTCATCGTCCACACCCGCCACAACGCCCAGCGGATCTTCGCCCGGCACATCCACGGCTGGACATTCGCCGCGACCCACCGCACTCTCCTGGCCGCGGAAGCCGCGATCGTCGCCCTGCTCGTCTCCTGGATCCCCTACCAGGTCCACAAATCCAACCAGGGTCTCGAACGGTACAAGGCCATAGGCATCCCCCCACCCCGCGACCCCACGACCATCACCGGTCAGGACCTGACCGCCATCGCCTGCCTTGTCGCGGTCGAGATCACCGTCATCCTGCTTGTCCTGACCTTCTTCCACCGCCGTGTCGTCAAGGAAGGATCGACCGAAGCGTGATCGACCTGACCGGGCTGTCCAAGTCCTTCGGCCCCCGTACCCTGTGGCAGGACCTGACCTTCACCATCGAAACCAAGCGTCTCCTCGCTCTCACCGGCCCCAGCGGATCCGGCAAGTCCACCCTCCTCAACTGCCTCGGGCTCCTCGACACCCCCACCGTCGGCACAATTCGCCACAACGGCCAGGACATCACCAGGCTCAGCCACCGCAAAGCCCGCCTCTACCGCCGGGACACCCTCGGCTACCTCTTCCAGAGCTATGCCCTGATCGACAACGCCACCATCGCCGACAACCTCAGCCTCGCGGCCAAGCCCAGCCGCTCGCTCCGCGCCTCCCGCCCCACACTCGACCAAGCACTGGAGCAGGTCGGCCTGGCCGGCCGCGGAGACGACATCGTCCACCGCCTCTCGGGTGGTGAGCAGCAACGCGTCGCTCTCGCCCGCCTCATCGTCAAGCAACCCGCCCTCGTGCTGGCCGACGAGCCCACTGGTGCCCTCGACCCCGACAACACCCGCACGGTCATCGCCATCCTTCGCTCCCTGGCCGACACCGGCTGTGCCGTAGTGATCGCCACCCACGACCCCACCGTCCGGGACCTGTGCGACAGCGTCCTCCAAGTGGGCATCGACACCCATCCTCACCTCGTCAAGGAGAGCACCACTGCATGAATGCGCGTCTCTCCCGGCCTGTCGCCGTCGCCCTGGTTGTCGACGCCTTCGGTGCGTCCGTTGTGGTGGGCCAGGTGAGAGCCGCGCTGACGGCCTCATGGTCGAGTTCGAGACCGTTCGCGAAGGCGTGCAGGTGGGGAAGGCTGGATGCGCGGACGGCCTCGATCCACGTTGTCAACCCTGTGCCGTTGCCCGGATTGGGGACAACCCGTTTGGCGACCCCCTCACGAGAACCGCGATTTGCGTCATCTCGGGGCAGACGGCGGTGAGGTCTCGGATGAGTTCGGCATCGCTCTCGCGCAGGTTGCCGGGGCGCGTGAGGAAAAGCTGGGCGAAGCGCCTGGGCGTGGTCACGGGCCGGTCGCCTTCGGCGCGTCCTCGGGTGACAGAGCGGTGGAAAGGGTTGAACCTACCGGTGTAGCCGGCTTCCTCCGCCTGGCCTTCCTCACCCTCGCCACAGCCACAAACGACGACGGCAACTCACCACGTAGGACTCGCTCCAACCAAGGGCCATACTGCTGTCCGGTGTAGGCGTCGCAATCCACATCGAACCGGGAAGCCCTCGCTCGTTCAACCCCGCACCCCCATGCGATCCGCACCAACCTCCGCAGTCAGTACAACAGGCGAAACAGGCCGACGACCAGGACCACGCGACGAAGGCGACGTATGGCAGTCCGCGCAGCAACATCGTGGCGGCCATACGCCGCGTAAGGCCGCAGTGGCCGTGGCACCGGGTGGGCCTTTGATGGACCGCCTCCGCATCGAGGCCTCCGGTGGGTGAGTGTCGGCGGGTCTGGTGCGTTGGAGACCCCTGCGTGCACTTCCCTCCATTGCCCAGCCGACGGCCGAGTGAGTGAACTCCCCGTGTATACATCGAATGTATAGTCACGCCATGTCCATCGGCCATACCTTTCTGGGACTGCTCGAACAAGAGCCCCGCCACGTCTACGACCTCAAGCGCACGTTCGACAAGCGCTTCGGGAGCAGTCGCCCGATCTCGTACGGGCAGGTCCACGCGACGCTGTCCCGCCTGCTGCGCAACGGCCTCGTCGGGGTCGACGCCCTTGAGCCCGGCGCCGGACCCGAGCGCAAGCGCTACGCGATCACCGACGCGGGTCTGACCGACGTCGAGGAGTGGCTCGCCCGGCCCGAGAAGCCCGAGCCGTACCTCCGGAACACCCTGTACACCCTGTACACCAAGGTTGTCCTCGCCCTGCTCTCCGGTCGCGCCGCGGCCGAACTGCTGGACACCCGGCGCGCCGAGCACCTGCGGCTGATGCGCGAGCTGACCACGCGCAAGCACGCGGGTGACATCGCCGACCAACTCATCCGCGACCACGCGCTGTTCCACCTGGAGGCCGACATCCGCTGGCTCGAACCGACCCGGACAAGGCTCGACCGTCTCGCCGCGGAGGTGCAGGCGTGAACGGCACCGAGCCCGGGGCCCTGCTGGCCGCGGCGGACCTGCGCAAGACGTACGGCGCCACACCCGCGCTGAACGGCGCCTCGATCGAGATAGACGCCGGCGAGGTCGTCGCCGTGATGGGCCCGTCCGGATCGGGCAAGTCGACGCTGCTGCACTGCCTGGCGGCGATCGTCGCCCCCGATGGCGGATCGGTCCGGTACGCCGGGCAGGAGTTATCCACGATGTCCGATCGGGGCCGCAGCGCCCTGCGCCGGTCCGACTTCGGATTCGTGTTCCAGTTCGGGCAGCTCGTGCCCGAACTGACCTGCGGGGAGAACGTCGCGCTGCCGCTGCGCCTGAACGGCGTGCCGCGCCGCCAGGCGAACGCACGCGGCCGGGAGTGGCTGGAGCGGTTGGAGGTCGCCGAACTCGCCGACAGGCACCCCGGGGAGGTGTCCGGCGGCCAGGCCCAGCGGGTCGCGGTGGCCCGCGCGCTGGCCCCCGGGCCACGTGTGGTGTTCGCGGACGAGCCGACCGGCGCGCTCGACTCGCTCACCGGGGAACGTGTGATGCATCTGCTGACCTCGGCTGCCCGGGAGGGCGGCGCGGCGGTGGTGCTGGTCACCCACGAGACCCGGGTGGCCGCGTACTCCGACCGTGAGGTGGTCGTGCGCGACGGGCGCACGCCCACCGCGCGCCGTGTCCCGGCGGCGCGTCCGTGAGCCACCGGATCTCCCCCACCGCCCACCGGGGCGCGGCCTTCGGGCGGGCTCGCGCGACCGCGATGGGCGCGCGTTTCGCCGTCACCCGCGCGTCGTGGCCCCGGACGCTGCTGATGGTTGTCGGCATCGGACTCGGGACCTCGTTACTTCTGCTGGCGTCCGCACTGCCCGGCATGCTGGAAGCTCGCGAGCGGCGCGGCGCGGCGATCGTGGAAATCGCGAGCAGCCGGCTCACCGCCCCGGGCGAGAACACGCTCGTGATCGCCTACGCCAACACCGAATACCGCGACCGGGACGTGCGCGGCCGGCTGGTGCGTGCCGAAGGGTCGCGGCCACCGGTGCCACCGGGGCTGCGGGCGCTGCCCGGACCGGGCGAGATGGCCGTTTCGCCCGCGCTGGCGCGGCTGCTGGAACGGCATGATGGCGCGCTGCTGCGCGAGCGCCTGCCGTACCGGGTGGTGGCGACCATCGGCGACGACGGGCTGACCGGCCCGGCCGAGCTCTCCTACTACGCGGGCAGCGCCACGCTGGCCGTCGACGACGGCTCGCGCGTCGACGGCTTCGGCACACCACGGGGGTCCGCGAGGCTCGATCCGCTGCTGACGCTGCTCGTGGTGACCGCCCTGGTAGTGGTGCTGACGCCGGTGGCGGTGTTCGTGGCGGTCGCGTCGCGGTTCGGCGCGGACGCGCGCGAGCGGCGGCTCGGGGCCCTGCGCCTGGTCGGCGCCGACCTGTCCACCACCGGGTGGATCGCGGCCGGGGAGGCCCTCGCGGCGGCGGCGGGCGGCCTGACCGCGGGCCTGGTCCTGTTTTTGCTGGGCCGCCATGTGATCGGCTCGGTGGAGCTGTGGCGGCTGAGCGTGTTCCCCGCCGACGTGCAGCCCACCCCCGTGCTCGCGGTACTGGTCGTGGCGGCTGTGCCCCTGATAGCGGTGGCGGTGACCCGGGCGGGCCTGCGTAGGGTCGTGATCGAGCCCCTGGGTGTGGTGCGCCGGGCCCCGCGCCCGCCGCGGCGCGGGTGGCGGATCGTGCCCGGTCTCACCGGCGTCGTGCTGCTGCTGACCCTGATGAACGGCGGCGGCACGCGCGGCGGGGGCATGGCGCCGTGGCTCGCCGCCGCCGGGATCGTGCTCATGCTGGTCGGCCTCACCGCGCTGCTGCCGGGGGGTGTGAGTGCGGTCGCGGCCCGGGGCGGGCGCGGCCCGCTGCCCTGGGTGCTGGCCCGGCGCCGACTGGCCGCCGACGCGGCGGGCTCGACGCGGCTGGTCGGCGGCGTGACCGTCGCGGTGGCCGGCGCCATCGCGGTGCAGATGCTGCTGGCCGGCCTCGCCGGCACCTTCACCACACCGACCGGCCAGAACCCGGACCGCGCCGACCTGTTCGTGAGCACGAAGGGCGATCCGGCCGGTGCCACCGCGCTCGCCGCGACCGTCGGCGTACGCTCCGCGTTCACATTCACCGCAACGTCCGCGCGCGTGCGCGGGGCGGCCGGGGGCAACGAGATACCACTGGTCGTCGGCACGTGCACGGCACTTCGCGAACTCGCCGCAGTGGGCGCGTGCGCGCCGGGTGACGTGTTCACCGTGGCGTCGCCGTACGGGGAAACGCGGGTCGGGCCGGGCAGCGTGGTGGAGCTGACCATGACCGGTCGCGACGGCCCGGTGGCGTGGACCGTGCCGCGGTCGGCCACCGAGGTCGCCGCCGCGCCCGATCCGGTGCGCCAGTCGCGATACGGGCTGTTCCTGACGCCGGAGGCGCTGGGGGCCGCCGGCCGGTCGGCGGCGGGACGGCTGATCGCCTTCGTGCGCCTGGACCCCAACCGCCACGACGCCGCCGACCGGGTGCGCAACACGGCCGCCCGGATCGACCCGTCGGCGTCGATCCTTCCCGTGACCGCGACCACCGAGGATCGCATGTTCGCGAACATCCGCCGCGGGCTCCTCGCCGGGGCAACGCTGACGCTGGGCCTGGTCGCCGCCGGCATGCTCGTGTCGTCGCTGGAGCAGATGCGGGAACGACGGCGCCCGCTGGCCGCGCTTGCCGCGCTCGGCACCCCGCGCCGCACCATGGCGCTGTCGCTGATGGCCCAGGCCGCGGTGCCGATGGTGCTGGGACTGGCCCTCGCGCTGGCCGGGGGCCTCGGGCTCGGGTCGCTGCTGCTGGCGGTGTTCGGCGAACGCCCGCGCCTGGACCCGGGATTCGTCGCGTCGGTGACCGCCGCAGGCTGCGCCGCGGTCGTGGCGGTGACGGTGCTGAGCCTGCCCGCTCTGTGGCGCCTGATGCGACCCGAGGGGCTGCGCATGGAGTGACCGCCCGGAGGCGGGCCGAGTGCCGACGCCCCGCCGGAAGGTGTACGCGGCACGGGAGTCGGGGCATGGCCCCGGCACCGTGCCGTTCGCTCGCTCGCTCGCTACCTGACCGTCCCTCAGGCACCGTGTATCGCCGGGGAACCGGCGGCCGGGGGCGCTGGACTGCCGACCGCGCCGCGTTCGAGCGCGCCGCACCAGCGAGCGCCCACCCCGGCCGGCGTCCTGCGGACGCCGGCCGCGATCCACCGCCACCACCCTGGCGCTTGCCGCCACGTGCGTTGAAGAACCCGACGCGCGACCGGACTGTGTCACGTTGCGTGAGATGGCCTAGTACTCCAGACGCACTTGCCGATCTTGGTTCGAGAGTGCGGGAACCAGAGCAGCCACCGCGTGATCCAGGTGAGGTGTGTGGACTCAAAAGGATCGTGCGGTGGCTGCGGGTCACAGGATAGACCTCGACCGTTGGGCGTCGCTGTTCGGTGTGGTGATGTTGCGGGTCGGGGGTCGGTTCGTCCGAAGTGAACCCCGTTCGGCAGCGAAGGACTTCGTTGCCGGCTTGCTGTCGACGGTCGAGCGCAAGAACTGCTGGAACCTCGCCGAACATGCGGGTCACGGACGGCCCGACGCGATGCAGCGGCTGTTGCGGTCGGCCCGCTGGGACTCCGACGCGGTCCAGGGCGACCTCGTCGCCGAGCGTCTCGGGGTTCCCGACGGAATCCTGATCGTGGACGAGACCGGATTCCTGAAGAAGGGCGTTCACTCGGCCGGCGTCCAACGGCAGTACTCCGGGACCGCGGGGGCTTGTATCTGAATAACTGTCAGAGTTGATCCGCCGCGTGGACTTTGTCAGGCAGGTGGGATCGAATCTGTTCCAGGCTGCGAGCCGGCGATCCGGGCAGTGGTGTGACGACGATGCGGTGCAAGTCCAAGAGGCGGTGGCCGTCCTGGAACTGGTTGGAAAGGTTGGTGCGGGTGACGCCGAGCAGCTCCGCGAGGAGGGTGCTGGTGATCACCCTGCGGCGGCGTAACAGCGCTGCCAAAAGGCGGTGGTAGTGGTCCAGGCTGCTGGTCTGCGGGTGGAGGTAACTGCGTGGCCGGTGAAAGCGTCGTTGGAAGGCAGCCTCGGCCATGGCGTCCCAGTACGGTTCGGAAACTGCCACCAGGCGTTCGAAGTCGGACCTCGGCATGCCGGTCAGGGCCGGATCGGTGAGCATCGTGGTCAGGGCGGGGTCGATCCGGCGGGCGGTGATCGGCATCTCCGGCATTCGGGGCGGGACGGGCGCCAGGGTGTAGTTCCAGTCGCCGTGGAACGCGTCGGGCGTGATCGGCAGGGCTTGGAACTCGGCGGCGGTGACGGTCGCGCCCAGGAGGTAGCTGCCGGTGTCCAGCTCGGCGCCGATCGTCAGCCCGGTGCGGGTGGTCGTCGCGGCAATGGTCTCGATGACGACCTGGTAGCTGGTCAGCGGTCGGCCGCGCCAGTTCGCGGTGATGTGGCAGAACATCCGGTGTTCGATCTTGTTCCACTTCGACGTGCCGGGCCAATGCCGTTGCTTGAGTCAGTGAACTATCGCTGGGTGCAAGGTGATGACCTTCGCCGATGCCTTGCGGGTGGGCAGGAGCACCTGCCCTTTGGTCCGGTAGGAGTACTTTGAATCGGGCCGCTCGATCAGGCGGTCGGCCTCGCGTCTGCGTCGGGGGCCCCTGTCGAGTTTCCGGCGCGGTTTGGATGCCGGCATGGCCATGAACCGGCCGATCTTCACCGCGGTGGTCGTGGTCTGACTGACCACACTGCGCCGCACGTGCTTGAGCACCTTGAGGAAGGAGACCCGGTCCGGGTCGATGTTCCCGCCGTCGGCCTGCTCCATGATGATCCCGATCAGGCAGTGGTGGACGACCAGGTGCGCCCACGCCTCCTGGAACGCCAAGTCCGGGTCGGCCGAGCGCAAGACCTGCTGCGGGCCGCGCTGAAAAGGTCTTGACCTGGCGATATGAAGATTCCGCTTCCCACCTGTCGCGGTACGGGGCTGCGAGTTCGGCGGCCGGGTACTGCCCGGGGTCGAGCAGATCGGTCAGCGGCCGGATGACCTCGCCGCCGTCGACCCGGTACTCCACCACGCGTAGGACGACGTGGCCGGGTGCCGCGCGTTTTTGTCCCGCCGGGTTCATCCGGGCCGGATACGTGCCGTCGCCCAGGTGCTCGATCGGCCGGGTGGCGATGCACGATTTCGCTCGGATCAGCAGGTGGGCGCCGGCGTCGGTATAGGCGCGCCACAGGGCAACCCCCGCAAAGGCCCTGTCCATGACGACGAGCATGCCGCCGGCCGATGGGGCGAGCTTGATCGCCGTTTCCGGTTCGCCGTTACAGAACCCGCCCATGGCCGCACCGCCCATGGCCGCGTCGATCTGCGCGTGGGTGCCGGTCTCGGTCGACGTCACCACGCGTACCCGGGGGAAGCCCGCATCCTGGCTGCGCGCGTCCTTCATCCCGCCGAGCCGCCGCCGGTTCGCCTCCGCATCCGGAGCATCCAGTACAAAACCATCCACCGCGGCCAGACGCATCCCACGGTGGAAGGAGCCCTCCAGGCCGACGGGAGCCAACGGGCCGGCCAGCTCCCGGAAGATCGTCTCCAAGACCTGCGGGCCCAGCCGCCCACGGGCCCGCGTGAACGAGGACTTGTTCGGGATGCTTCCGCTCAACTCCGCGATACCGCCGACCAGTTGCTCCGCCACGTCATCGTAGGAGTCCTGCTGGAACAGGGCCAGGGCGAGTGTGAAATAGACCATGAACCCGGCCGGCAACGCACCGGGCTTCTTGTCACGGACGCCACATCTCTCCAACACCCCGGCGACGAGTTCGGGTGTCACCCATCGGGACACCACACCCAGCCGCACATCATCGGACAACCCCACCCACGGATGCATGCCGGGCTCAACGACCCCACTGCTCCGGCGTCACGAAACTGCCTGCCCTGCTCAAGCAACGGCATTGGGTGCCGCGCGGGAAGTGGCAGACCGTAACCATCAGGCCGGCGTCGGCGGCGAACGCGGCCAGCTCGGCCTTCCACAGCCGGTAGCGGTAGCTGTTGGAGCCGCCGGCGTCTGCGGTGATCAGCAGCCGGGACGCCGCGGGGTAGTCGTGCCGACCACGCGCCTGCCACCAGCGGCGGATCGAGGCGGCGGCGAACGCGGCGGTGTTGTGGTCGACGCCGACGTTCACCCAACCGGTATTCGCGGTCATGTCGTAGATTCCGTACGGGATCACCGTGTCCACGTGCGGGCCGGCGAAGAAGCCGTGGTCCTCGACCTCGACGGGCCGCCCGGCCGGCCGCCATTCGCGCCCGGGCATCGGCAGCTGCCCCAGCTGTTCCTTCTTCTTCGCGTCCACGCTGATCACCGGCTCGCCCGCGGCCTGGTGTTCTTTGACCTGCTCGTTGATATAGCGGAACTGCGCGTCCCGGTCGGGGTGTTGATCGCCTTCCAGGGTCTTGGCGGTGCCCTGCAGGCTGAATCCGTGCTCCTTGAGCAGCCGGCCCACCGTGGGCGCGGTGACCCGATGTCCCTGCCGGGACAGCTCGGCGGCCGGCTGCCGCAGTGACTTCGTCGTCCAGCGCAGGGGCGACATCGGATCACCACGCTCGTCCGGCTCGACCAGCGCCATCAGCGCCGGAACCAGCTCAGGGTCGACCGCCTCGGCCCACATCCGCCCGCCGCCGGGACGCCGGACACGTCCTTCGGGCAGCGGATCGACCCCGGCCTCGAGTTCGAACACGCCCTTGCGGACCGTTGTCTCGCTGACCTCGGCTATCCGCGCAACCACACCGACGCCTCCATGCCCGAGCAGCCGGGCCTCGGTCGCCAGCGCCAGACGCCGTTGACGCTCGTTCAGGTGCGGGAGCAGAACGTCGAACCGTCGCGCCAACTGGCTGCGGGCCTCGTCGGGTATGCGCATACCACATCAACGAGTTCGTCTCCGCGAAGCAACGCGTTGTTTCTTGACGGCTTCACCTGTTGCGGGCCTCGTTCCGATACGCGGCCCGCCAGGACCGGGACAAGATCGCGAAAGCTCGCAAGCGGGCGTATCAGGCGCCCCGCCGGGACGGATTCCCGTGCCTACGGCCTGTCCGCGCGCACGCTGATCTCGAACCAGGTCGTCTTGCCCCGTCCCGCGGGCGAGCTGCCCCAGGCCGTGGCGAGGGCGTCGACGATCAGCAGGCCTCGTCCCGACTCGGCCTCCACATTGCGTGCGTCGTCCTGGAGCAGCGTGGTCGGAACGGGGGGATACGGATCGCTGTCGCGTACCTCCACCCGGATCCGGTGCCGATAGGCACGCAGTCTCAGGTCCACCTCGCTGTGGGCGTGGATGAGCGCGTTGGTCACGACCTCGGAGACCAGTACCTCCAGGTCGTCGAGCATGGGTAGCAGCGACCACCGTTGCAGCACGTCCCGCAGGAAGCGGCGGGTCTGGGCGACCCCGAGCAGGTCGTGCCGTTGCACCGACATGCGGGCGACGCGCGCCGTCTCGTGCGGCCGCGCGCCTTCGAACCGCATCAGGACAAGGGCTGCGTCATCGCTGCCGGCCTCCCGCGCCGAGCCGGCGTGGACCATGGCGTCGGCCAGCACTTCGAGGTCTTCGCCGCCCTTGTCGGCGAGCAGACCGGTCAGTCGCACGACCGCGTTGTCGAACCCCAGCCGGCGTTCCTCCAGCAGGCCGTCGGTGAACAGTGCCACCACCGATCCCGGGCGCAGATCGATCGCCGTCTCCCGGTAGACGGCCCGCGTGTCGACCCCCAGCGGCGGCCCGACCGCGAGTTGCGGCTGCGCCACGTCGGGGCCGTCACCGACCAGGGGTCCCGGGTGCCCCGCGCTCGCGATGGTGGCGGCGCCGGCCGCCACGTCGACCCACATGCAGCAGCACGTCGCGAACAGGTTGGCGTCCAGGCCCGACAGCACGCTGTTGCTCCGCTCCAGCACTACGGCGGGGCCATGCCCCTCCGCGGCGTACGCCCGTACGACGCTGCGCAGTTGGCCCATCACCGCTGCGGCGGCCAGGTTGTGGCCCTCCACGTCGCCGATCACGAGCCCGATACTTCCGTCGGGCAGGTTGAGCACGTCGTACCAGTCACCACCCACCGCCACGCCCTCGGTCGCGGAGAAGTACCGGGCGGTGGTGACCGCTTCGGGTATGTGCGGCGGGCTCCCGGGCAGCAGGGTGTGCTGGATCCTGCGGGTGAGGGCGTGCTCGACCTCCTGCGACCGGGCACGGGTCAGGGACTGGGCCACCTGCTCCAACAGGAGGCTCAAAAGCGTGGTTTCCGTGGCGGACAACGGCTTCCGCGAGCCGGTGAACTCGATGGTGTAGCAACCCATCGCCCGGCCGCTGTGCAGCAGGGGGAAGTATCCGCGCGCTCCCTCGCCGGGATCCACGGTGACGCCCGGATAGGCACGCTCCACCTCTTCGCCCGAGCCGAAGATCCTGGCCCTGGCCGTGGCAACCGTGTCGGTCTCCGGAGTGCGCCGGGACAGCGGCGTCCCTTCGATGTCGCGGACCGCTTCGCGGGGCAGACCGGCTGCCCCCGCCACGTGCAGCCGCTCCCCCTCGACGACGGACAGCGCCGAGGCCCTGCCGCCGAAGGCCTGGACAACCCTGGTCTGGGCGAGTGCGAGGATGTCGGAGACCTGCGCCGCACCGGCCAGCTCCCTGGCAAGCCGCTGGATCTGGTACAGGTGGCTGCTGCGGACCGTCGCCGACGCCACGGCCTCCAGCAGCCTCGGCTCGAGGTCCGGGTCGCCTGCGGCGGGCTCCGGTCCCGCGGGGATGAACACCGGAACGGCGGGAGCCGTGACGGCCTCTTCCCCCCCGGTCAACTCCTCAAGGTCGGCGGCCAGCCGGTCTGCGACCGCCTGCATGTACTCCCGCTCCTCGGTCGTGACCGACCTCGGCGGTACCAGACGTATGCCGATGGTCCCGAACCGGTTCCGTGAGGTTCGTATCGGCGCAGAGACGACCGCCATGGAGAAGGTGATGTTGGTCGGGAACCGATGCGGCGATCGACGTACCCCCTCCCATACGTCGACCTCGTCGAAGGCCACCAGGTTCCCCGTCCGATACGACCGTGTCGTCGGCCACGAAAGGTCGTCGATGTCGAAACCGGACGGAATGCCGAAGCCCAGAGGAGAGTCCACGATCATGGACGCGGCCAGTGTCCGGCGGCTTTCCGTCGGGAGATAGGCGGCACAGGTGCTCGCTCGCAGCCGGTGATACACGTCCAGCAGGGCGGAAGCGACCAGCCCGCCCTGGCGCGTCCCCGGGTCGATGACGCCGTAAGGCGGCTGGGCAAACAGTTCCCGGTCCATGAGACCTACCGTCGCTTGGGTAAACGAAAGCCCCTCTTATTCCCTGCATAAATATTCATTCATTATCAGGTCCATTGTAGACAAGCCAGATCAGAGCGCCATAAGCATTGTCGGAGCCACCGAGGCGGACTGTGTCGAACTCTCTGAACCTCGGCTCCGGATGATCGTCGAGCATGCCCGAATCCTTCTCCTCGACCGCGGGAGGACCCTGACGCCGCGGGGCCTCCCGCTGGGATTGCGCAGGGTCGGGGACCGTCGACCCGGCGACCGCATCAACGGCCAAGCCGCTCGTGCCGGTTTCGCTTTCGGGTGCGAGTGGGGGTTGGCTCCGTGGGCTTTTTGGAGTGGGGGCTCGAGGGAGGGCTATGGCTATGGTGAGGCCGCCATGGTGGTTGGCGGTGGTGGTGATCCAGGCGGCGTGGGCTTGGACTATGGACAGGCCCAGGCCGGAGCCCTTGGACGAGCCGGGGCGGTCGGGGCGGAAGCGGCGGAAGAGTTCGAAGAGTTCGGGGATGTGGTCGGCGGGGACGATCGGGCCGGTGTTGCGGACGCGGAGGGAGCCGGCCGAGACGCCGACCGTGAAGAAGCCGCCCGCGTGGTTGTGACGTACCGCGTTCTCGACCAGGTTGGTGACCAACTGGCGCAGCAGCAGCGGGTCGCCGAACACCACGCCGACGGCCAGGTTCGCGTCCATCCGCACACCCGCCTGCTCGGCCGCGGACCGGGTCCGTCGGAGGACGTCGGCGGTCGACTCGTCCAGCGCGACCGCGGACGCCTGGACGTTGCCGCGCTCGCCCAGCGCGAGGCCGAGCAGGCCGTCGATCAGGCGCTCGGTGCGCCGATTCAGCGCCAACAACTGTTCGCGCGTCTCGACGATGTCCTGGGGCGAGTGCGGGTCGGCCAGGCCGATCTCGATCGCCGTGCGTTGGACGGTGAGGGGGTGCGCAGCTCGTGTGAGGCGTTGGCGACGAACAGTTGTCTGCTGTCGAAGGATTTCTCCGGCGATCGAGCATCCCGTCGAACGTGTCGGCGAGTTGTTCGCCGTGCTCGCGACCTTGATGGCCGCCGACGGCACGGCGGTCAAACACTGGGTTCTGGCCCGCCGCAGCGTGAACCGTCCCGACGAGATCACCCACTACATCGCCTGCTGCCCCGCCGAGACCACGTTGGACGAGCTCGTACGCGTCGCGGGCAGACGGTGGAGGAATGCTTCCGGACCGCGAAGCAGGAATGTGGCCTGGACGACTGCCAGGTCCGCCGCCACGACGGCCGGCACCGCCACATGACCCTCGCCATGGCCGCACACGCCGCACTCACCGTCGCCCGCGCCCACCACCTCGACGACACCGAGCAGAAACGGGTCCTCCGACCTCGTCCACCTCAGCCTCCCCGAGATCAGGCGCCTGATCCACCGCCTCAACCACCGCCGACCCGCCCCCGTCGACCACATCCTCCACTGGTCACACTGGCGACGACGACGCCAACACCAAGCCCGGATAAGCCACTACAACGAGGCGACCCGCTCCACCCTGACGGGCAAACACCGTTGCCCTAGGAGCCCGAGCGCCGCTGTGCGACCAGCGCGGCGATCTGTGGGCGGTTGATCTTCCCGGTGCTGCTGCGGCCGACGGAGTCGACGAAGTGGAACTCGCGCGGTGTCTTGAACCGCGCCAGACGGTCGGCCAGGTGACTGCGCAGGCGGGTGGCAGCCGGCTCGCCGCCCTCCTCGCCGCCCTTCAGCTGCACGACGGCGACGACGCGCTGCCCCCACTCGTCATCCTGCACGCCGACAACCACGGCGTCGGCGACCGACGGCTCCGTCACGAGGGCGGCTTCCACCTCGGCCGGGTAGATGTTGACGCCCCCCGAGAGGATCAGATCGGAGCGTCGGTCGCCGACGTAGAGATAGCCGTCCTCGTCGAGGTGGCCGATGTCGCCCGCGGTCCGGAACGGGTCGTGGGTGTCCGATGCCCCGGCGGGGATCGAGTCCCCGGCCGCACCGCTGTAGGTGAAATCGAAGCCACCGCTGACGTAGATGGTGCCGGGCTCGCCTGCGGGGAGCGGCCGTCCGTCGCTCCCGCGGATCTCGAGCCGGATGCCGGGTGCCGCGCGGCCTGCGGAGCCTGGTTTCTGCAACGCCTCCTCGGAAGTGATGATCGTGGCGATGCCGAACTCCGTGCACCCGTAGTACTCGGTGAGGACCGGACCCCACCACTGGATCATCCGGTGCTTCAGCTCCGGCGGGCACGGTGCTCCAGCGTGGGTGACCAGCTGGAGCGAGCGGCCTGAGAAGGAGTCGCGGATCGACTCGTCGAGGTCGAGGAGCCGATGAAACATGATCGGGACCATGAACGTGGTCGTGACGCCGAATCGGTCGATGAGCGAGAGCGTCTCGGCCGCGTCGAACCGTGTGGTGATGACGAGTTCCTGCCCCAGGTGCAGGGCGCAGAGCGCGTTCAGATTCGGTGCCGGGTGGTAGAGCGGGGCGACCACCAGGTGCACCTGGGGGAGCCCGGTGTCGGTGTCGTACTGCGCGAACCGCTGCCGAGCTCGGGCATCGGCAGCCTCGTCGGGGGTCGTCGTCGGCAGCGCCCGACGGACACCCTTGGGGCGCCCGCTCGTCCCGGAACTGTAGTACTGCACCGAGCCCGCGCTCCGCTGCGTCGGCGCAGAGGCAGGATGCCGTGCGAGCAGGTTCTCGGCCGAGAGTCCGTCCGACGCGCCTGCGACCACGACGACACGGTCGGGGGCGAGGCCGCCACCCAGGCGAGCTCCCTCGACGGCAAGCGACTCGAGGGCAGACTCGGTCACCACGGCGCGAGCCCCGGAATCCCCGATCAGGTAGGCGGCCTCGGAGGCGGTCAGGTGCCAGTTGACTGGCACGAGGTATAGGCCGATCTGCTCCGCCGCGAGCTGTGCGGCGATGAAGGTCGCACTGTTCCGCAGGACGAGGGCCACGGTCTCGCCGCGCTGCAGATCCAGGTCGTCCTGCAGCAGGCGGGACCAACGGTGGGCGTCATCGAGCAGGTCGCCGCGCGTGACGGTCTCGGACCCGAGCCGCAACGCGACGGAGTCGCGGTCGCAGGCCGCGATCTCGAAGAAGCCCCGAGCAGGCGCGGCCGCCGGTGTTGTCATGCCGACACCTCCTGGTTCGAGAGCACCAACGTCGCCGCCTCCGAGAAGAAGTGTCCGACACCCTGGACCACACTGACATTCACGTCGGGCACCTGGGCGAACGCCTCGCCCCGGAGCTGGCGGACAGCCTCCTGGATCGCGAACATCCCGTACATGCCGGTGTGGGTGTAGCGAAGGCCGCCGCCGTTGGTGTTCATCGGCAGGTGCCCGCCCGGGGCGGTGTTACCGTCGGCGACGAACGCGCCGGCCTCCCCGCGCCCGACGAAACCGAGCGCCTCGAGGCCGTACAGCGGCACGTGTGCGAACGCGTCGTAGACCATCAGGTGATCCACGTCGTTGTGGCTGATGCGCGCCTCGGTGAAGGCAGCCGCGGCCGACCGCTCGAACGTCTCGGCGCGTGTGAGGTCGGGCATCTGCGACACCAAAGGGCTGTCGGCCGCCTCGCCCGACCCCCACAGATAGACGGGGGTGCGGCGCAGTTCGCGGGCGCGCTCTGCCGACGTGACGACCAGTCCACCGCCTCCGTCGCTCACCATGCAGCACATGAGCTTGGTGAACGGCCAGGCGATCGGCGTCGATGCCAGGACCTCGTCGACGCTCGCGAGAGAGGGGCGGGCGGCTCGGGTGTTTCCGTGCGCCCACTCGCTCTGTCGAGCCGGCACGGAGGCCAGCTGCTCGAGCGTCGTCCCCGTCTCGTGGGCGTAGCGGAGGTAAGGGAGCGTGAACATCGTGGGTGGGCCGTTGACGCCGAACGGTAGCTCGAACTGACCGAGCATCCCGTCGGCCGGCATCGGACGCGGATGGCGTCCGACCACCGACCGACGGGATTCGCCGTGCAGCACGAGGACGACTTCGGCCTGTCCAGCGGCGATCGCGGCAGCAGCGTGACGCACGTGCACCAGAAACGACGTTCCGCCCACGCTCGTGCCGTCGAACCACGTCGGACGGACTCCCAACGCGTGAGCGATCTCGACCGGGTTGTGCACGGCGCTCGTGATGCCGTCGACATCGTCGAGGCTCAGGCCGGCGTCGGCGAGAGCGAGCAGCGCGGCATCGACGTGGAGGTCCAACTCGGACATGGCGGGCAGTCGTCCGAGGCTCGTTTCGGCGGCGCCGGCGATGGCGGCCACGGGGCGACTCACGCGGCGTGCCCCTCTCGGGGGGCGAACACCGGGACCACCTGGCCGCGCCGGTCCTCGAAGGCGACCTGCAGCGGCATGTCGATGACCAGATGGTCGGGCACAGCGTCGTTTCCGATGATGTTCGTCATCATGGTCGGCCCTTCCTCCAGCCGGACGATTGCGATGACGTGCGGACCGACTGCTTCGAATCCGGGGGCGGGGAGGTGGTTGACGACATAGCTCAGCAACGTCGCGCGTCCGCTCACGTCAACCCACGACACCTCGCGGGAGCCGCAGGACGGGCACGCGATGCGGGGGTAGAAGAAGTGCGTTTCACAGGAGCCGCACTGCTGGACCGCCAGGCGGCCCTCGGTCGCGGCGTCCCAGAAGGGGCGGGTGGTCGGTGTCGGCAGCGACTGCGCGGCGCCTTCGCCAGGGGTGATCCCGGACGCAAACATTGGTACCATGAGCGGTACTATACAGGTCGTTATGATACCGTCCAGTCGTTGTCGGCACTCGGCGCGACGGAGCGGAAGGAAGATTCGTGGGCACTCGAACGATCTACACGGGCGCGTTGGTCCTGGTGGGCGACCCCCGCAGCGGCAGCTTTCAGCGAGTCGACGTCGAAGTCGTCGACGGCCGGATCGGTCGGCTTGCCGAGAACCTCGGGGCCACGCCCGAAGGTGCCGATGTCGTCGATGCGTCCTGGGCTTGGATCATCCCGGGGTTCGTGGACGCGCACCACCACATGTGGCAGGCGACGATGCGCGGCCTCACGGTGGACTTCACGCTGTCGGACTACGTGTGGACGATCCGGCGCAACCACTCCGGCGTGCACCGCGCGGTCGACATCTACAACGGGACGCTCGGTGCGGCCGTGGGGCTGCTCGACTCCGGCACGACCTGCTCGGTCGACTACTCCCACAGCATCTTGACCCCTGAGCACGCCGACGCGGGCGTGGCGGCCATCAACGAGTCCGGAATCCGTGGTGTGTGGTGCTACGGGCTCTATGACCCCCACACGGCGAATCCGTACTTCACGTCTGTCGAGTCCCGTCTCGAGGACGCGCGACGCGTGCGTTCATCGTTGTTCGAGACCAGCGGCGGGCGGGTGCGCTTCGGGATCGCCCCGACCGAGATGAGCCTGAACGGCATCGAGCAGGCCGCCCAGGAAATGGTGCTCGGGCGCGAGCTGGACTGCCTGATCCACACTCACACCAACGCCCGGTGGAAGCCCGGATACCGGTCGGAGATCAAGCAGTTGGCCGAGGCTGGGCTCCTCTGGTCGCACCAGCTCCACTCGCACTGCAACACCTCCGACGCCGAGGACTTCGCAATCCTGGCCGATCATGGGGCCAAGGTCTCCTCCACCCCCGAGACCGAACTCAACATGGGGATGGGGTTCCCGATCGCCGCCGTCGCCGACCGCGCCGGTGTCGTGGCGGGGCTGGGAGCGGACATCCAGTCGAACAACTCTCCCGACATGTTCACGGCCATGCGCCTGATGCTGGCGGGGGAGCGCGCGCGGGCCAATCAGCGCGCGCTGGAGGAGAAAGGCATTTACGACATGGGCGGCCTCGAGTTGCGTGCTGCCGACGTGCTGTACTTCGCGACGCTCGGCGGAGCCATCGGTCTGGGCCTGGAGGACGAGTGCGGTTCGATCGACGTCGGCAAGGCCGCCGATCTCCTTTTCATCCGCAACACATCCCTGAACCTGACACCGGCGGTCGACCCGATGGGTGCGATCGTCATGAGCGCTCGAACCTCCGACGTCGACACCGTCCTCGTCGGCGGCGAGGTCGTGAAGCGGGACGGCGCGATGCGTGCCGACCTCGTCGAGAAGGCGATCCGAGGCCTGCAGGAGTCGGGCACCCACATCGTGAACGAGTCGCAGGCGTACGGAGGCATGATGCCTCCGCAGCCCGAGTGGTGGGGCGCCGCGACCGCAGCGACGGGCTCGCCGTCATGACCCGTCGGCGGCCTCCTTTCGAGCGCCGGGACGGCGAACCCCAGGAGACGACATGCGGTGGGTGACATGCCGGCACGGGCACGGTCTGCGGGTCGGTCTGATCGTCGACGACGCGGTGCATGTCTTGGACGACGACCGCACGCTGATCGACGTGATCTCCGCAGGCCAGGTCGCAATGGAGCGCATCGCCGAGACGGTGCGGCGATCGCCCGCGACCGTCGTCCCACTCGAGTCGATGGTGCTGCACTCCCCGATCCCGCAGCCGCCCTCCGTGCGCGACACGGTCGGCTTCCTCGACCATGTCCGCGGGTGCCGAAGGGCCTACGGCCGTGACCCGGAACTCGGCGAGGTCTGGAGCCGTGTTCCCGCCTTCTACTTCGCCAATCCGGCCACCCTGTTCGGCGCTCGCGACGACGTCGCGATCGCGCCGGGCTCACGCTGGTTCGACTTCGAGCTCGAAGTCGCAGCGGTCATCGGCACGCCCGGCTCGAACCTGGATCCTGTCGCCGCCCAGGACGCGATCGCGGGCTACATGCTCTTCTGCGACTGGACCGCCCGGGATCTGCAGCAGACCGACATGGCGCTCGGCATCGGTCAGGGCAAAGGCAAGGACTCCGGCATGACGTTCGGTCCGTGGCTCGTGACCGCCGACGAAGTCGCGAACCGGCTCGTCGACGGTCGCCTCGACCTCGAGGTGGCGGTCGAGGTCAACGGCGTCGAGATCGCCCGCGGGACGACCGGTGCGATGGACTGGACCTTCGGAGAGATCGTGTCGTTCGTGTCGCGCGGCACCCGTTTGGTCCCCGGCGACGTCATCGGGTCCGGCACGATCCCCGGCGGTTGCCTGCTGGAGCACCTCGTCGGTGACCCGGAGACCTACGACGGATGGCTGAAGCCAGGCGACACCGTCTCACTCAACGGTCGCGCCCTCGGACGCACACATCAACGCATCGTCGACGGCGCCCGCCCTCACCCGCTCTCGAGCGGCTACTGATCCCGACCGACACGAGGAACCTGTGACGAACACCTACACGCGCGGCCTGCACGAGATCGCCGCGGGAATCTGGGCCTGGCTGCTGCCCGACGGCGAGTGGGGCATGAGCAACGCGGGGCTGGTGCAGGGCGAGGGGCAGAGCTTCCTCGTCGACACCCTCTTCGACCTCACCCTCACGAGCGAGATGCTGGACGCCATGGCGGACCTGACCGCCTCCACGCCGATCCAGGGCGTCCTGAACACCCACGCCAACGGCGACCACTGCTTCGGCAACCAACTCCTCGACGACACGGCCACGGTGTACGCGACGAGCGAGACCGACCACGAGATCCAGCACGGCACGACCCCCGAACGGCTCCACATGTTGGCGACATCGGACTTCGGACCGGTCCTGTCGCCCTTCCTGCGGAGCTGTTTCGGAGCGTTCGACTTCACCGGCATCACTCTGCGAAACGCCGACACGGTCTTCGACGACTCTCTGACGGTGACAGTCGGCGGTCGCGATGTCGAGCTGTTGCGGCTGGGCCCGGCGCACACTGCCGGCGATGCCATCGCCCACGTGCCCGATGCCGGGGTGATCTTCGCCGGCGACCTCCTCTTCATCGGTGGGACGCCCATCATGTGGGCCGGCTCGCTCACGAACTGGCTGCGTGCCTGCGACCGGATGACCGCGCTCGATCCGACGGTCGTGGTGCCCGGTCACGGACCGCTCACCGACGTCGGCGGGGTCGCGGAGATGCGGGGCTACCTGGCCCACGTCAAGGACCGCATCGCCGACGGGGTGGCGGCGGGTCGACCGTGGCGCGAGACCGCCGACCGGATGGATCTGGACCGATACGCCTCCTGGCCGCAGGCCGAACGCATCGTCGTCACGACCTACCAGGCCTACCGGCAGGCTGCGGTGGACACCCCTCAGGAGGACGGCATCGACCTCTTCGGCGAGATGGCCGCCTGGCAGCAGCGCCATGCAAGGAAACGCTGACGCCCCGGCGCCGCGGCCGACGACGGATGGTTCGGCCGATCTCTCGGCAGCGAGGCGGGCCCGTGGTCTCGCGACAGTCCGACGTGCTCGACGCACTCGAAGCGGCGTTCCTGGACGAGTGTCGGCATACAGCAATGTGGCTCTGACACGAAAATAGAATTCTCCGTGCCTTCGTGGTCCGCTACCACCTCGACGAGATCGACCGCCTGCGATCCACCGCCGCCGCGTTCGACACGCGCATCGCCACGCCGTTGTCCGAGCGGGAACGCGACCTGGACCTCCTCGACACCATTCCCGGGGTCGGCCGGCTCGCGGCCGAAGTGATCCCCGCGGAGACGGGCGGGGACATGGCCCGGTTCACCACCGCCCAGCACCCCACCTCCTGGATCGGCGTCTGCCCGGGACAGAACGCATCGGCCGGGGTGAACAAGTCTGGGCGAACCCGACACGGCAACGGCAACCTCAAGCGCCTGCTCGGAGTCGCCGCCATGGCCGCGATCCGCAACAAGGACTCCTCTCCGTCGGTGTTCTTCGCCGCGTCTTCGCCCGTCGGGGCGGGAAGGCCGAGCTGCTCGGCGTCGTGATTCGCAGACTTCGGGACCCCGAGGTGCTGGCCCGGCTCTGTGCCGCACGAGGCGAGGCGTTGGAGCGGTTCGGGCATCTCTGCCGCCGTGGCCTGTCCTGATCGGGCGTCGCCGAGAGCCGGCGGGGGGAGCACATCCACTTGTGCGGTACCAAAGAAGCATCTATAGTACCAGAAATGTTACCAGCATCACGCGCTGGTCCGCGGTGTGCGCGGTGGAACGGCGGTGGCGCTCTTGGCGCCGCTCAGATCGCTGACGACCCCGCAAGGATCTGCGTCGACGTGCTCTTCATCGTCGGAAGGACCTGTCAATGACCGACACCCCATCGGTGTACGTGGTGACCGGAGGTGCCGGCGGACTCGGCGGCGCCACGGCGAAGCTCTTGGCGGAGCGCGACGTGTCCGTCGTGGTGACCGACCTGGTCGACGCCGACGAGAGCGAGCTGCGCGCGCGGCTCGGTGAGCGCGTGACGTTCGTCCGCGGCGACGTCTGCTCGGAGAGCGACCTCGGCCAGGTGCTCGACCACGCCTCCGAACGCGGCACGATCCGCGGGCTGGTCCACTGTCCGGGAAAGGGTTTCCCCCGCAGGATCGTGGACCGTGCCGGGACGCCATTCCCGCTGGACCGATTCGAGACCGCTCTGAGGCTGAATCTGGTGGGCACCTTCAACGCCCTGCGGCTGACGGCCGCACGCATGGCCACGAACGACCCCGACGAAGGCGAACGCGGGTCGATCGTCATGACCGCGTCGGTCGCCGCCTGGGACGGGCAAGTCGGACAGATCGCCTACGCCGCCGCGAAGTCCGGCATCGTCGGCATGACCCTGTGCGCCGCTCGTGACCTCGCCGACCTCGGCATCCGCGTCAACACCATCGCTCCTGGCATCTTCGATACCCCGCTGCTGGCCCGGTTCTCCCAGGACATCCGCGACGGCCTCGCGGAATCGGTCACCTTCCCGAAGCGCCTCGGTGCCCCGGAGGAGTACGCCTCACTCGCCGACCAGCTACTCCACAACCGCTACCTGAATGGCGAGGTCATCCGGCTCGACGGCGGCATCCGGATGGCGCCCCGATGAGCGCCGCCGGCGCCCCGGTCTTGTTCGAGGAGACCGACGGTGTCGCGACGATCACCCTCAACCGTCCCGCCGTGCGCAACGCCGTCGACGCCTCGATGGCGGGAGCTCTCGCCGAGATCGTCGACCACCTGGACGATCGCAGCGACCTCCGCGCAGCCATCCTCACCGGTACCGGCGGCAGCTTCTGCTCGGGCATGGACCTGAAGGCCTTCGTCCGTGGCGAGAAGTCCTCGATCCCGGGCCGCGGGTTCGCCGGATTCACCGCCCGCCCTCCTGCCATCCCCGTGATAGCCGCCGTCGAAGGTGCCGCCGTCGCCGGCGGCTGCGAGCTCGTGCTCGCCTGCGACCTGGTTGTCGCGGCCGAGTCCGCACGCTTCGGGGTGCCAGAGGTCAAGCGCGGATTGGTCGCCGTGGGCGGCGCACTCCTCAAGCTGCCGTCGAGGATCCCGTACCAGGTCGCAATGGAGTGGATCCTGACCGGCGACCTGGTCGGCGCTCGTCGCGCCCACGAGGTGGGGCTGGTCAACGCGGTGGCACCCCACGGTGAGGCACTGGCGGTCGCCCGGCGCCTGGCAGACCGCGTCGCCGCCAACGGCCCGCTGGCGCTTCGCGCCAGCAAGCAGATCGTCGCGGCGTCGTCCTCGTGGAGCCACGAAGAGGCGTACGAGCGTCAGCTCGAGATAGCGCGCCCGGTGACGGAGTCGGCGGACGCCCAGGAGGGCGCCCGTGCCTTTGCCGAGAAGCGAAGCCCCGTGTGGAGCGGTCGATGAGCGCGGGGCCGCTGGAAGGCGTGCGTGTCGTCGAGCTCGGCGGGATCGGACCGGCGCCGTTCGCGTGCATGATGCTCGCCGACCTCGGCGCCGACGTCATCAGGATCGACCGGCCGGGAGCCGAGCTCCACCCGGTGATGCACCGCAATCGCCGCTCGATCGCGCTCGATCTCAAGCCTCCGAAGGGCCGCGCGATCGCGATGCGGCTGATCGCGGCCGGCGACGTCGCCATCGAGGGCTTCCGCCCAGGGGTGGCCGAACGCTTGTGCCTTGGGCCTGACGACGTCTCGCGCGAGGCGCCGCACGTCGTGTATGGCCGGATGACCGGTTGGGGACAGGACGGCCCCTGGGCACAGCTTCCCGGGCACGACATCAACTACATCGCCCTGACCGGTGCCCTCCATGCGATCGGCCCCGCCGACGGGGACCCAGTGGTGCCACTCAACCTCATTGGCGACTTCGGCGGTGGCGGCATGCTGTTGGCCTACGGCGTCCTCGCGGCCGTCGTCAGCGCTCGCACCACAGGGCGAGGGCAGGTCGTCGACGCCGCGATGATCGACGGCTCGGCGGCCCTCATGGCGATGCTCCACGGGTACCTCGCCGAGGGGCGATGGGTCGACGAGCGTGGGGTGAACCACCTCGACGGCGGCGCTCCCTACTACCGGACGTACGCGTGCAGCGATGGTCGGCACGTGGCGGTCGGCTGCATCGAGCCACAGTTCTACGCGAGCCTGATCGAGGGGCTTGCCCTGGGCGACGATCCGGACTTCGCGGCCCAGGACGATCGCTCGCGATGGCCGTCCATGGCGCACCGCCTGCAGGCGATCTTCGGTTCGAGGCCGCGTGATGAGTGGGCCGAAGTGTTCGCCACGAGCTCGGCCTGCGTCACCCCGGTCCTGTCGATCGGTGAAGCGCCACTGCACCCGCACCACGTCGAACGGCAGACCTATACCTCGCTCGGCGACGGTCACATGGCGCGACCCGTGCCTCGCTTCGCAGGAACACCTGCCGCCGAGCCGCGCCCGGCACCCGTGGTCGGTGGCGACGGCTTGGCGCTGCTGGGGGAGCTCGGCCTCGAGGCAGCGGAGGTCCGGAGTCATCTTGAGGCGGGGGTGGTCGTGCTGCCGCCGAGCGCCACCGACGAGGGGGGACCGAGGTGACGACGGCGCGCGAGCTCGTGGCTCGTCACGTGTTCGACGGCATGACGATCGCCGTCGGGGGTTTCGGCCTCTGTGGCAACCCGTTCGACCTGATCGAGGCGGTCCGTGACTCGGGCGTGACCGGCCTGACGATCGTCTCCAACAACATGGGTACCGACGGCAAGGGCCTCGGCGTGCTCCTGGAGGGTCGGCAGGTCCGCAAGGTCGTGGCGTCCTACGTCGGTGAGAACCGCCGGTTCGCCCAGCAGTACCTCGACGGGCAGCTTGAGATCGAGTTCACCCCACAGGGCACCCTGGCCGAACGGCTCCGCGCGGGCGGGGCGGGGATTCCCGCCTTCTACACCCCGACCGGAGCCCACACGATCGTCGCCGAGGGCAAGCCGACCACACGGATGGGCGGCCGTACCGTGATCCTGGAGCACGCGATCGTCGCGGACCTCGCGCTCGTGCGCGCCCACCACGCGGACGCGGCGGGCAACTTGACGTACCGAATGACAGCGCGGAACTTCAATCCCGTCGTCGCCACTGCGGGGCGGGTCACGCTCGCGGAGGTCGACCGGGTGGTGGAGGGGTACCTCGACCCCGACCTCGTGCAGACGCCGGGGATCTACGTCGACGAGGTGGTCGTCGCGTCGGCGCGAGCGCCGGAGATCGAGCAACGGACGACGCGGCCGCGGCAGTCCGAAGGAGGCGCCCATGTGGAGGCGTGAGCAGATGGCCGCCGTCGCGGCGCGCGAGCTGGTCGACGGCGCATACGTCAATCTCGGGATCGGCATTCCGACGTTGGTGGCGAATCACGTGCCGGCGGGCATCCGGGTGACCCTGCAAAGCGAGAACGGCATGCTGGGCATGGGGAAGTTCCCGCTCGAGAGCGACGAGGACGCCGACCTCATCAACGCCGGTAAGCAGACGGTCACGATCGAACCGGGTGGCAGCTTCTTCGGGTCCGACCAGTCCTTCGCAATGATTCGCGGCGGCCACATCGACCTGGCGATCCTCGGGGCCATGCAGGTGTCGGGGTCGGGCGACCTCGCCAACTGGACGATCCCCGGTGTGCTCGTCAAGGGCATGGGCGGCGCGATGGACCTCGTGGCGGGAGCCCGGCGGGTCGTCGTCCTGACCGACCACACGACGAAGGACGGCCGGCCGAAGATCGTCGAGACCTGTGACCTGCCCCTGACCGGCCGCAGTGTCGTGAACCGGGTCGTCACCGACCTGGCCATCTTCGACGTGACGCAGGCAGGTCTGACGCTGGTCGAGCTCGCCCCCGAGGTGACGCTGGAGGAGGTCCGCGACCGCACGGGCTGCCAGTTCGACGATCTCCGAGAGGGTACGGCGCACGGCATCGACTGACGGTGCAGCCGCCCGACCACGACTCCAGGCCCAGGAAGCGGTATCGTTCGCGACCTCGGAGTACCGTGAATCGGGCCGGCCCAGTCCCGGCGACGACGCAGTGAAGTGAGGTGGACCATGCCAGGCGTCAGGTCGAACGCCCTTTCCGGGCGGCAGTCCGACGTACTCAACGCCCTTGAGGAGGCCTTCCTCGCTGAGGGCTTCCGCCATCTCACGATTGGTGACATGGCCGCCCTCGCTCGCACCTCCCGCCGCACGATCTATCACCTGGGGCAGAGCAAGGACGAGGTCGTGGTCGGCGTCGTCGACCGCTACTTCAACTCGATGGGCAAGGAGGCGCTGCGCCGCGCCCACGACACAGCGAATGTGCACGACCAGATCGAGGCCTACCTGTCAGCCTCCGTTGAGCGCAATCGTCGAGCCAGCCGTCAGTTCGTGCACGACGTCGAGAACTATCTGCCTACGAGCCACGTCTACGACCGCCATCAGGAGATCGCGATTCGGGAGCTGGAGACGATCGTGCGAAAGGCGATGGAGCGGGGAGAGGTCACCGGGGGGTCGCCGGCCTTGTGGGCCGAGATGCTCGGCGCCGTGATCCGTCATCTGCGGAACCCCGATGTGCTCGATCGAGTGGGCGCCACCCGCGGCGACGCACTCGAGTTGTTCGGGCGGTTCTGCCGCCGCGGCCTGGCCTGAGCTTGACTCTGCCGGGGATCTTGGATGGCCGGACTCGACTACCGAGGGTGCGCCAGGACTTCGGCCTGGGAATCTCGTTCTCATCCAGGAAGGTCTGGAAGGCAGTCGGCGGTCTCGGTGGAGAGGCTTCCTCGGTCACTGACCGGCCGCTGAGGCGTTCGATGTTCACGGCGATGGCCGTGAGTACGTGTTGCAGGTGGGCTTTCGGCTGTCCTCGGTAGTGGCAGCGGCGCATGCCGTGTCCGTGGGCGAACTCGTCGATGGTGCCCTCCACTCCGGAGCGGACCGCGTGGCGCGCCTCCCACTCGGGTGTCTGCTGCTCGCTGCGGACGCGGACTTGCAGGAGTTCTCGCGGAGGAAGCCCACCTTCCGGGCGCTATCGGGGGAGCTGGTGCACCGCGTGCCGGCCCTGACTGACCTGGCCTCGGGGGCAGGTGACCTGTCGGCGGTCGAAGGCGGTCGGCGCGGTCGTCCCGGGCCAGGCGCTCGCGGAAGTCGGCGAGCACACTGTGGTGGAAGCCGGGATCGTCCGGTTCCAGGGCCAGGGCATGTGAAGTCGATGCGGCGTCGGACCGCTTCCGCTATCTGACGGTCCGACAGACCGAGCAGGAACTGCGGTACACACGCCTGGCCAGTTGGGCGGGCGAGATGCCGGGGCGTCCGTCGCGCGGGTATCCGCGCGCGAAGTTTTCGTCGCATCACAGTCCGTCCAGCCGGTCTCTCACCCACATCGCCGTCGTTCGGATTGCTCGCGCGCGATCTGCGCGGTCAGAGACGGGACTTGCTCACCGGATCGGGGACGGAGCGAACTCCAACATCCCCGGCAGAGTCAAGCTGAGCCGCGATCGTGTAGCCGCTCGATAGGCGGCACCGGCAGGGACTGAACGGCATGGGATCGCATTTGATGTAGCCGCCCCTGCCGCCCTGCCGCCGTGGTCCGGCCGTGTGACGCTTCTGCCGCCGTCCTCGGAGGACCCCCGAGGGCAAGGTTCGATGACGACCTTGACCGGTACCAAAGGTGCGCTTACGATACCGAAGACAGTACCCAATGTGGGCTGGGTCACTCGATCCATCGTGATCGTCAGCGCAGTTCCGTAGCCTGCGAGCTGCTCCCCCGAGCGACTCGTGTGGTCATCGAACTGCCGCAGGACGGCGCGGACACCTGGTCCGCGCCGACGTGAAGCTGAGGGAGGAGAAGGTATGACGAGAACTCGCATCGCGGCGGTGTGCGGGGCGCTGCTGGCGCTCACGCTGTCGGCGTGTGGCAGCTCGTCGTCTCACGGTCCCACCGGGTCGACCAGCGACGACGTCATCAAGCAGGCGAAGGCCTCGACGGAGCAGGCGTTCGCAGGCACCGATCGTGCCCTGCCGACCGGCGGTCCCAAGGCGCAGGCCGGCAAGACCGTGTGGGCGCTCGCCTGCAGCACCCAGGCGGCCGGCTGCGTTGTGCCGGCCCAAGGATTCGTCGACGCCTCGAAGGCGCTCGGGTGGGACGTCAAGCTGGTCGACGGGAAGGCTGACCCGGCGGTCTACAACTCCCAACTGCGGGCCGCTGCGGCTGCGCACGTCGATGCCGTTGCCTTGTTCGGCGTCGATTGCTCCGTGGTCAAGGCCTCGATTGAGGTGGTGCATACAGCCGGCGTCAAGGTCTACGGCGGCAACGCGCTCGACTGCGACGACAAGTCCAGCAACGGTGGCAAGCCCCTGTTCGACGAGCACCTGCGGTTCAACCAGAGCCTGATCTCGTACGAGGACTACATGAGCACCTTCGTCGGCCCCACGATCGCCGACTGGGCCATTGCCAAGACCGACGGCACGGCGGAGGTCATCCTGATGCGCCAGGACGACAATGCCACCCTCCGGATGGTCGGAGACGCCCAGGCCGGCCGCCTCGCCAAGTGCGACGGATGCGTGGTCCATGAGGTGACGTTCACTTCCGTTGACCTGTTCGGCGGGAAGCTGCAGGGCAAGGCCGCCGCCGCGCTCCAGCAATTCCCGAACGCGGACGTCGTCATGGTTCCCGCCGACTCGGCGATCACCCTCGGAGTGGGGGCGGCTGTCAACCAAGCGCGCCAGGGCGGGCGTAAGGACCTGCTGCTCGCGGGCAACGAGGGTGTTGCCTCGTCGATCACCCTGATTCGCAACGGGACGCAGTCCTACGCGGTCGGCCGGCCGCTCACCTGGACCGGCTGGGCTGCGGCGGACGGCCTGAACCGGCTCTTCGCCGGCGAAAAGCCGGTCGATTCGGGCATGGGCATCGGCAGCATGGACGCCGAGCACCTCCCCCGCGGCGACGTGTACGACGGCAACCCGGCATCGTCGGGCTACCGAGAGAACTACAAGAAGATCTGGGGAGTGGCCTGAGTGGTCGACGCCACCTCCGGGAGACGGGCGAGCGCTTTGGGGATCGCCCGCCTCTCCAAGAGCTTCCCCGGCACGCGAGCCCTCGCGGACGTGAGCCTCTCGGTCGACCCCGGCCACTTCCACGCACTCGTAGGCGGCAACGGCTCAGGAAAGTCCACGCTCATCAAGATCCTCGCCGGCGTCTACAGCGCCGACCGGGGTGGGTCGCTCCACCTGGGTGACGCGAGCTTCGACGTCGAGCAACTGACGCCGCGCTGGTCCCGGGAGGCAGGCATCAGGTTCGTCCACCAGGACCTCGGCCTGTTCCCGGAGCTGACCGTGACAGAGAACGTCCTCGCCGGCAGTCCGTTCCCCCGACGGCTCGGCGGCATCGACTGGTCCGAGGCACGCCGATCGGTCCAACGACTGCTGGACGCGCTCGAGATCCCTGTCCGCGCGCGGTCTCTCGTGCGTGACCTGCGACCTGCCGACCAGACGCTCATCGCGGTGGCGCGCTGCCTGCGCGACCGCGACTCCGGCGGCGTCGGTTTGCTCGTCCTGGACGAGCCGACGACGCGCCTGCCCGCCGACGAGGTGGACGGCCTGCTTCAGCGGCTGAGTGCCTACAGCAGTCGGGGCCAGAGCATCCTCTACGTCACGCACCGGCTCGACGAGGTTCTCGGCTACGCCGACACCGTGACGGTGCTGCGCGACGGCCGCCACGTCGACACCCGCCCCGCGGCCCAGCACGATCGCGAGAGTCTGGTGGCGCACATAGCAGGACACGCGCCCGCGGAGCGACAGCGCCGGCCGCGGACTTCCTTCGGACCAGCCGTGCTCTCGGTCGAAGGCCTGCGGGGTGGTCCCCTGGAGAACGTCACCTTCGATATCCGCGCCGGGGAGGTCGTGGCCCTGGCCGGGTTGGTCGGCAGCGGCCGGACCAGCGTGATGCAGAACGTCATGGGAGCGGTCAAGCCGCGGGGAGGCTCGGTCTCAGTGAGCGGCCGACGGCTCCGGTCCGGGCACGTCGCCGAGGCGATCTCGCGTGGCCTCGCGCTCGTCCCCGAGGAGCGGGCGCGCGACGGTGCGTTCCTGTCCCTGTCGGTGACCGAGAACCTCTCGGCGTCGACGATCCGTCGGTACCGGCGCGGCGGCTGGTTGCGACGCACCGACGAGCGCAGGGATGCCGAGCGCGACATCGACACTTACGGCATCAAGGGAACGGCGGACGCACCGATCGCTCGGTTGTCGGGCGGAAACCAGCAGAAGGCCGTGCTGGCGCGGGCGATGAGGTCCGCCCCGGTCGTCCTCCTCCTGGACGAGCCGACGCAGGGGGTCGACGTCGGTGCACGGGCCGACATCTACGCCCGGATCGACGCAGCCGTCGCCGGCGGTGCGGGAGTGCTCCTTGCGACGTCCGACCTCGATGAGTTGCTCCATCTCGCCGACCGGGTGCTCGTGCTTGCCGACGGCCGCATCACAAGCGAGGCATCGGGGCCGGATATCACCCGCACATGGATCTTCGACAACGTCTACCAGCACGAAAAGGAGGCATCGACATGACATCCCAGGACGTCCGTACCACCCTCGAGATGCCGACCGAGAAGCCACCCGCCGAGGACAACGCCGTGACGACGACGAATGGATGGCGCCCGTCGCTCCTGCGCCTGACCGAGCGTTTTGGACTCGTGATGCTGCTGCTGGGCGTCGCGATCTACTTCACCGTCGATCCTGCCACGTCGGCGACGTTCCCCACGGTGTCGAATCTCCGCAACATCGTGGCCAACGAGTCGGTGCTGATCCTGACGGCGCTCGCCGCCCTGATCCCCTTGGTGGCGCATCGCTTCGACCTCTCGGTAGGAGCGATCGTGGCACTGACGTCGATCGCCGCGGCCAAGGCGACCACCTCGATGGAGCTGCCGATCCTCGTCGGCGTGGTCATCGCCGTGGCGATCGGTGCGCTGGTCGGGCTGGCGAACGGGATCCTCATCGCGTACTTCCGGGCCAACTCGCTCGTCATCACCCTCGGCATGGCCACCCTGCTCGGGGGCGTGGCGTCCGCGTGGTCCGGCCATCAGACCATCGTCGGCGTCCCCGTGACCCTCACGAACTTCGGCAACGGCCTGTGGTTCGGCGTCCCGCGGCCGGTGTACCTCGTCATCGTGGCCGCACTGGCGGTGTCCTTCCTCCTCGGGCTGACGCTCTTCGGGCGGCGTCTGTTGTCGGTGGGCGTCAACGAGACGGCGGCCCACCTCGTGGGCCTGCCGGTCCAGCGCACGGTCGCCCTGGCCTTCGTCGCCTCGGGCGCGCTTGCCGGTCTTGCGGGTGCCCTGCTCCTCGCCCGGACCGGGAGCGCGGCCTCCGGGGTCGGGGTGGGCTACCTGCTTCCGGCGCTCGCTGCGATCTTCCTGGGGTCGACCACCATCCGCCCGGGGCGCTATACCGTCGCGGGCAC
The DNA here is from genome assembly GCF_045207655.1 of Embleya sp. NBC_00888. Lineage (NCBI taxonomy): Bacteria > Bacillati > Actinomycetota > Actinomycetes > Kitasatosporales > Streptomycetaceae > Embleya > Embleya sp. NBC_00888. Next base: position 277,154 of record NZ_CP108784.1, read on the forward strand.
TCTCGTCGGCGTGTTCTTCGTCGCCATCAGCATCAACGGCTTGACCCTCGCAGGAGCGGCCGACTGGGTCGAGCCCGCGTTCAACGGCGCCGCCGTCATCGTCGCGGTAGCGGTCTCCTCGCTGCTGACCCACCGTCGCCTGACGGGTGCATCGCGATGATCGCCTCATACGAGCTCGACGCGGAGGAGACCGCGATCGTCGCCGTGGTCCGCAACTGGGTCGACCGCAAGGTCAAACCCGTGGTCCAGGAGCTGGAGCACGCCGACACCTACCCCGAGAAGCTCATCGACCAGATGAAGCAGATGGGCATCTACGGCCTGGCCATCCCCGAGCCGTGGAACGACGCCGCGGTGAGCACGCCGTGCTACGCCGCGGTCACCGAGGAGCTCGCCCGCGGATGGATGAGCCTCGCCGGTGCGATGGGCGGCCACAGCGTCGTGGCGAAGCTCCTGATCGACCACGGCACACAGGAGCAGAAGGACCACTACCTGCCACGCATGGCGACCGGTGAGATCCGCGCAACGATGGCGCTGACCGAGCCGGGAGGGGGTTCTGACCTGCAGGCCATGCGCACGACGGCCCGCAAGGAGGGCGACGACTACGTCGTCAACGGCTCCAAGACCTGGATCACGAACGCGCGGCGCTCCCAGCTCGTGGCGCTCCTGTGTCGCACAGACCCGGACGCGGAGCCCGTGCACCGGGGCATCAGCATCCTGCTGGTCGAAAAGGGTCCGGGCTTCGAGGTCTCCCGTGATCTGCCGAAGCTCGGCTACAAGGGAGTCGAGAGCTGCGAGCTCTCCTTCGACGGATACCGCACCCGGCAGAGCAGCCTGCTCGGGATCCAGGAGGGCCAAGGGTTCGCGCAGATGATGCGTGGTCTCGAGATCGGTCGCATCCAGGTCGCCTCGCGTGCGCTGGGCGTCGGCGCCGCAGCCCTCGAGGACGCGCTGCGCTACAGCCAGCAGCGCGAGAGCTTCGGCAAGCAAATCTGGGAGCACCAGTCGATCGGCAACTACCTGGCCGACATGGCCACACAGCTGACCGCAGCCCGTCAGCTCGTGCAGTACGCAGCGCGGCGCTTCGACTCCGGTGAGCGCTCCGACATGGAGGCCGGCATGGCCAAGCTCTTCGCATCCGAGGTGGCCATGAAGATCGCCCTCGACGCGGTGCGCATCCACGGCGGTTACGGCTACTCCACCGAGTACGACGTGGAACGGTACTTCCGCGACGCGCCGCTCATGATCGTCGGCGAGGGTACCAACGAGATCCAGAAGAACGTCATCGCCCGCCAACTCGTCAAACGGAACCCGGCCTGATGGGCGCGAGCAACTGCACTTGGTTGTTCGTCCCCGCCACGACCCCACAGCGGTTCGCCGGCGCCGCCGCCTCGGGTGCCGACACCGTGATCCTCGACCTCGAGGACGCCGTCGGTGTCGATGCCAAGGACTCGGCCCGTGGGTCGGCTGCGGCGTGGCTCGCGAACGGAGGCCGGGCCTGGGTGCGGGTCAACGCGACCGGCACGCCATGGCACGACGACGACGTCGCGGCACTCGCCGGGCTGCCCGGCGTGCTGGGTCTCGTGGTGCCGAAGGCCGAGGACCCGGTGGCGCTCACGGAGCTGGCCGGACGCCTGCCGGCCGGGCGGGGTTTGGTCGCGCTCGTGGAGTCCGCACTGGGCGTCCACCGGTCCGTGGAGATTGCCGAGGCCCCCGGCGTGGAGCGGCTGGCGTTCGGCTCGCTCGACTTCGCGGTCGACGTGCGGGCCGAGCACGTCGACGACGCGCTGCTGCAGGCGCGCAGCACCCTCGTGCTCGCCTCCCGCGTCGCGGGGCTGCCCGCACCGATCGACGGCGTCACGACCTCGGTCTGCGACACCGACCTCGTCGCCGCAGAGGCCCGACGGTCCCGCGCGCTCGGGTTCGGCGGGAAGCTCTGCATCCATCCTGCCCAACTGGAGGCGGTGGCGCGGGTGTTCGCGCCGACCGCAGAGCAGCTGGCGTGGGCTCGCGGCGTCGTCGAGGCAGCCGCGGCCGCAGGTGGAGGCGTGGTCGCCGGTCCCGATGGTCACATGATCGACAAGCCCGTGATCGATCGCGCACGCGCGATCCTGCGGGACTGAGCAGGAGGGGATCCCGCATGCTTCCTCTGGAGGGACTCACCGTCGTGTCGCTCGAGCAGGCCGTGGCCGCACCGTTCGCGACCCGGCATCTCGCCGACCTCGGCGCCCGCGTCATCAAGGTCGAGCGACCCGGCGCGGGCGACTTCGCCCGCGGCTACGACCGCACCGTGCACGGAGACTCCAGCTACTTCGTGTGGCTCAACCGCGGCAAGGAGTCGATCGAGCTCGACATCAAGGCGCCCGAGGACCGCGCTGTGCTCGACGCAATGATCGCCTCGGCCGACGTCGTCGTGCAAAACCTTGTGCCCGGTGCCGTGGAACGTCTCGGCCTGGACGCGGCGAGCCTCCGAGCACAGCGCCCGGAGCTGATCCACTGCTCGATCTCGGGGTACGGCACCGCGGGACCGTACCGGAGCAAGAAGGCCTACGACCTGTTGGTGCAGTGCGAGACCGGGCTGCTGATTGCCACAGGAACGCCCGACACCCCCAGCAAGGTCGGCACTTCGGTCGCCGACATCGCTACGGGGATGTACGCGTACTCCGGCGTTCTCGCCGCACTGCTGCAGCGCGCGACGCAAGGAACCGGCGCCACGATCGAGGTCGCAATGATCGATGCGCTGGGCGAGTGGATGAGCCAGCCCGCCTATCACGCGGTGCACGGAGGCGCCGAGACGCGTCGCACCGGCGCGAAGCACGCCTCGATCGCACCGTACGGCCCCTACCCCGCCGCCGATGGAAACCTCGTGTTCGTCGGGGTCCAGAACGACCGCGAGTGGGCGAGGTTCTGCGCCGATGTCCTGCACCGGCCGGAGCTCGTCACGGACCCGAGGTTCGTCGGCAATCCCGAGCGCGTGGAGAACGACGAGCAGATCACTCCGGTCATCGCCGAGACGTTCGCCGGTATCGATGCCGAGGAGATCGTCGCGCGCCTCGACGCGGCGGGCATCGCCTGCGCGCGCTTGCGGGCACCCTCCGAGCTCATGGCCCACCCACAACTCCAGGCTCGCGACCGATGGCGCGAGGTTCGGACCCCGGGTGGCGTGATTTCCGCGATGCTGCCGCCGGTGTCCATGGACGGTCAGGAGTCACGCATGGGTGACGTCCCACGCCTTGGTGAGCACAACGCGGCGCTACGCGCCGAGTTCGCAACCGGATGTACCGAGGTCTCCGCGTGAGCGAGCACCCGACCCACATAGAGCGCCGCGAGGTGCTCCGGCCAGAGCCCGCGCTCGCGCTGACCCGCCTGCTGGAGGTTGGTGAGCCCGACTTCGATCGCGACGGTCTGCCGCTGCTGTGGCACTGGCTGTACCTCCTTGAGCGGCCGGCCCAGGCCGATCTCGGCACCGACGGCCACCCCGTCAGCGGCGTGATTCCAGCGCCGCCGGAGCCGGGGCGGCGTCGCATGTGGGCAGGCGGACGGGCCACGAGCCTGGCGCCGCTGCGCCTCGGCGTCCTGACGACCCGGCGCACCGAGATCGTGTCGTCGACCGACAAGGACGGCCGCAGCGGACGGCTGACCTTCGTCGTGGTCCGCCACACGATCGAGCAGGATGACTCACCCGTCGTGGTGGAGGAGCAGGACATCGTCTACCGCGACGCCGTGGCGCCGGGGGCCTCGGCGCCGGTCGAACAGGTCGAGGACATCGGACTGGAGCCAGGGGAGTGGCGTCTGCTGATCGATCCGGCGCTGCTGTTCCGGTTCTCCGCCCTGACCTACAACGCTCATCGCATCCATTACGACCGTGACTACGCGCGCGAGGTGGAGGGGTACGCCGGGCTTGTGACGCACGGTCCGCTGCAGGCGATCGCGATGGCCGAGGCCGCGCGCGAGCGGGGAGCGGACCGACGGGTCTCGATCGACTACCGACTGGTGTCCCCGCTGTTGGACCACCAGGGGCTGGTGGTCTCGGCGATCGCCGATGGTGCGAGCTGGCACACGGGCGCGCGTGACCTTTCCGGCCGCGCGACAGCTCGCGGGCGAGTCACTCGAGGCGGGCTCGTGCAACCCTCCTGACCCCTCGACGCGCCCGGGCATCCGAGGAGATGGCACTGGGTCGGCGGCGACCTGACCGATCTGGCGATCGAGAGCTGCCGCCGCAACCTCGGCCTCGAACTGCCCCCGGCGTCGCCAAGGGCGCTGTACCGGGCCGGACATCCGATCCGCTTTGCCGCCGGTTGACGGCTGAGGCACACCGTCCGCATCGGTTGCAGGTTCGGTGCGCCGAGGCGCGGCCGTCCCGGCCTTGCCGACACTCGATCGTCGCTGGCCCCTCCGGGTGAACGAGCGCTTCGACGCGGCAGAATTCAGACGCCGGCCGGGGCACCGACCCTAGCCTGCGGGACATGGACCCCACCCCGATGCCCGACGCGCTGCGTCGGGTGATTCTGCAACGCGCCTCGGAAGCGATCGTCGACATCCGGGACGTGCTTCGTTACGGCGAACCGAACGTCACCCGCGACGCGAGAAGAATGACGTTGTATCGGGCCACCGACGCGGCGGACATCATGAACGAGATCGCCCTCCTGATCGCCGCGTTGTGGCAGACGGAAGGAGCCTCCGAATCGACGCTGCAGAGATATCTGCAAACCGATCAACAACGCGACCGCGGACCGGGCCCCCAGGCGCAGGACCGGGCGGAGCTCGCGGCCCTGTTGGCGCCGTCCGAGGACGCGGTCGACGACCCGAGCCTGCGTGTGTTGCGTGTGATGGCGGACGCGGCGGCGGACGGCCCGCGGCATCTGTCGACCCTGGCGTGCGTGTACGGCCTGCACGCCCGGCTCCACGACGATGTCGAGGCCCTCGACGACTACCTGCCGCCGCAGGTGGCGGCCATGGCCCGCAAGGTGGCCGAGGTCCTCGAGGAGCCCCGACCTGCGGTCGTGTGACACCACCCCTGTTGGGCAACGGCACGCGGACGTCCGCGCTTTCGGATGGTTTCGGGGTGGGCGACCGCCGGTCGACGGTCGCCCACCCCGGCCGATCCGCGCCGTCCACGGCGAGTCGCTTTCGGCGGGCCGGCCGGTCAGTGGGCGGTCGGTGCCGGTGTGGGGATCGGCCACCGGTGACCGCCGGCGGCCTCGCCCGCCCAGAGGTACTGCTCTTCGGCGGTGATCGTGATGCCGTGGTCCCAGCGGCGGATCCGGCCCGCGCGCTCCCATGCGTCCCAGGCGGCCTCGATCTCGTCGATCAGGCGCCGCGCTCCGCCCTGCCCCGCGCGGACCCGGCCGTCGGGCAACGTGGTCGCCACCGCCCACGATCCGGCGCCGTCGTGGACCCACACGTTCACACCGTCCTCGTCGGTGTCGGTGGCGTACACGACATCGGGGAGCGCCACGCGCAACGCCCAGAGCAGATCGCGGTCCGTGTGCAACGGCGCCACGTCCCGCGCGAGCAGGCGTTCGTCCTCCGCGGCACGTTGCGCCCGGACCTCGTCGAACTCCGGGACCACAGCGACGTCGCGGGCCGGCATGAACTGGGCCAGGCCCTGCAACCACCCCGTCGCCGAGCGGCCGTCCTTTGCGACCGTCACCGCGAAATGCCCCAACCGGCCCCAGGGGAACACCAGATCCCCACCCGGGCGCAGCTGCTCGATCCACGTCCAGGGGACGTGGTCGACGGCGTAGGTGGCGATCACGCGGTCGTACGGGGCGGTTTCGGGCCGGCCGAGGGCGCCGTCATCGAGGACGACCGTGACCGTCTCGGCGAGGCCCGCGCGGGTCAGGGTGTCTCGGGCGCTCGCGGCGAGGTCGGGGGCGGTCTCCACCGTGGTGACGCGGCCGGTGGGACCGACGCGGTGCGCGAGGAGTGCGGCGCTCCAGCCGGTACCCGCACCCAGTTCCAGGACCCGGTGGCCGAGTTCGACGTCGAGTACGTCGAGCATGCCCGCCACCACCGACGTGCACGACAGACTCGACGACGGGCGGCCGGCGGTGATCTCGGTGATCGCCGCGTCGTAAGGGCCGGCGTACACCAGGCGTACCCACGCCTGCGGATCCGTGCCGCGGTCGACGGGCACGTACGCGTGCCCGTCCCAGTCCCACAGGCGCTCCGGCGCGAACACGTGGCGTGGGTGCGCCTCGACGGCGTCGCGCACCCACGGCGCGTGCCTGGGCCACGCCCGGTGGGTGTCCATCGCCTCCAGAGCGCGGCGACGTTGCCTGTCGAGGTCGTCGGTCACGGCTTCGGTTTCCGGTGTTGGCCGTCCGGCTCCGGCTCCTCCGGGACCTGACCGTCCTTGTTCCCCGGCGGCGGCCTGCCCTTCGACGGGTCCGGATCCGGCTTGTTGTGCTCGCCCACGCCCCGCCCCTTTCCCTCACGTCACGGTGCGAAGTTCCATGATGACGCGCCGTCGGCCGGGGAGGGAACCTTTCCCGGAGGTTCGGCCGCTGCCGACGCCACCGAACCCGACGCAGCACTCCCTACACCCGCTCACTTCCCGTGTTTCCACCAAGGATTCGGGCCCGAGCTGGTCACATCGACCGGACGGGTCCTAGCCGTTGCTGGCGGCTTCGTCGATCCATTCCTGAGGGATCAGCTTCTCGCCATGGCGCCAGTTGTGGACGACGGATTCTTGGAACCAGTCTTCGGCCAGGTTGGCGTGGTCGCAGACGATGATCTGCATGTCGGGGGCGAGTTCGCGCGCGACGTCGTGGATGAGGCGGAAGAGTCTGCTGACTGCTTCGCGGTCGGTGTCGTCGCTGGGGGCGCCGGAACGCTGGTCCACTTCGGAGCGGTACCAGACCTGGGTGGGCTGGTCGAGCATCAGGATCCGTGGGACCGGGCGATGTTGGCGGACGAAGTAGCGGTGCAAGGCGAGATGGGCGACCAGGTGGTAGCCGACCCAGTTTTCCCCGCTGCCGATGCGGAAGAGGGGCGCCGGCCCTTGTTCGGTGTCGGCGACCACCGTGAGGCGACTGAGGTCCAGGCGCACGCTGCTGTCGCCGTGCTCGAGTTCCAGCCGGTTGGACCACGCGGTCATGTCCTGGCTGATGGCGACCAGGCGTGAGGTCACCTGTTCTCGCTCTTCAGCGGGGTCGAGTTCGGCCTCCAGTGTGCGGACGTGGACGAGCGCGAACTCGAACAGTTGCCCCAGGCGGTGCAGTTCCGCGTTCGCTGTCGAAGGAAGCGTGGCGAGGGTTGCGTGGATGCGGCCGCGGGTGAAGTCGTGACGCGAGTCCTGCGGAAGCTGGTCGCCTGCGGTGGTCGCCGCTGTGATGGCGCGCAGCGCTGCCTCGACGTCGCGGAGTTCGGTACGCAGGGCGGTGCTGCGTTCGTCCAGGTCGGTGAGGGCGGAGCGGCGCGCCGGGCGCGCGGCGTCGATGTCCTGTAGTTGATCGCTCAAGTGGCGCAGGCTCTGGTCGAGTTCGGTGACCGAGGGGTCCGGGTGGGTGAGATGGTTGCCGCAGAGCGCGCATGTGGTGGTGGCGTCGTTGCCGTCGGGGGTGAGTGCAAGCAGGTTCAGGCTGGTCAGGCGCGCGGCTTGGGTACGGACTGCGCCTTCGTAGCCGACTTCGCTGGATTCCTGTTGGAGGAGGATCTCGCGTTCGGCCGCGGTGGCCCTGAGTTGATTGCGCAAAGAATCGCGCCGCTGCTCCAGCTCGTGGTTGCGGGTGGCGGTTTCGCGGTCGGAGCCGACGTCGCTGGTGGGCGCTGTGGGGGCGATGGCCGCCTGTAGGGCGGCGACTGCGGTGGGCCTGTCCGGCTCCTCCAACCTGTCGACGAGGCCGAGCGCGTAGGCCTCGCGCCAGAGCACCGACAGGGTCACGCCCGACTGTTTGTCTGCGTCCATCGCGCGCCGGTATGCGGTCTCGGCGTTCTTCAGTTCTCGTTTGGCGGCGCTCAGTTGGGCGCGTCGCAGGGCCTGGTCGCGGGGAACGGCGCCGAGGAAGTAGGGGATGGTGTCCTTGAGGGTTTGCGCCATGCCCTGCTCACCCTGTCGGTGGAACAAGAGGTTTCGGTCGGCGATCTCGCTCTGCCGCTGCAGGCACAGCATCGTGGCGTGACCGAGGTGGGCCTCGACGTTGTGGCGCGCCGACCCGGCCGGGGGTTCGTGCAGGTTCTCCTCGATACCGATTCTGCGGCCGAGTTGCTCTCGGACCGCGTCGGAGTCCAGGTTGGCCTCGAGTTCGGTGTAAGGGAGGGGCGCCAGGTTCGAGCCGAAGCGGAGCATTGCCCGCTGGGTCGAGCTCTTGCCGGGAAGGGGCGCGGGGCGTGCGACGAAGGCCTGCCCGCCGTTGAGGTCGAGAACGGCCGCGTACCAGGCGACGGTCCGGGTGATCGGGCCGATGGGCATCTGAAGGCTGTCGCGGCCCAGGCAGTATTCCAGGATGTCCAGGAGGGCGCTCTTGCCGGTCTTGGACTCGCCGGTGACCACGTTGAGCGAACCCGGCTTGAACTCCAGGACCCGCTGGGCGCCCGTGGTGCTGTAGAGGATGATCGCGAGCAGCTGCACCGAATCAGGGTGCCACGCCCAGCAGCGCGAGGACAGTTGCCGGGCTGTCGGTCTTCGAGAGCCAGCGGCCGACCAGGTTGGCCTTGCGCAGGATCAGATCCAGCTCTCGGGGGCTGCGAAAGCCCTTGGGCCGTCGGCGGGGAACGGCGGCGAGCCGGTCCTCCTCCAGGCGGAGGATTCCGTGGGCGAGGCCGAAGCGCAGGCCGGCGCGCACGGGTTCGACCAAACCGACCGCGCGTTGGGGCAGGCCCGCACGCAGTACCGGATTCCGCGACACCCAGGTGGCCAGGTGCGTCGCGGTGGACGCCGGCAGTGCTTCGCGGGTGCCGCGGTGCAGCACCATCGGCGCGGCGACGAACGACAGTACCCACGGCACGCCCGTGCCGGCCTCTTTCGCGTGTCCGTCGGCGGTGGTGGCAAGCACCGCGGCGATGAGCGCGGGGTTGAGCATCGTCGCGACGACGGACGGCCGCTCGCTCCACGTCGTCACGATGTCTCCTCGTGGTCCGGGCGGCGTTCAGGCATGGACGTGCAACAGCTGCTCGATCCGGTCCTTGAAGTCGGCATGCCAGCCGATCCTGCCGGAGTCCGCCAGCGCGTGCCGGTGGCCGCGGGCGAAGAACGGGTCGTTGTAGCGGGATCGCACGGTGATCCCCGTCTGCGCGAGCAGAGTACGCAGGAGCGCCTTGCCCGCGTCCTGCTTGGCCTTCTCGTCGGTGTCGGAGTCCAGGCCGTCGAGCATCCACTCGAACTCGCGCTCCCACTCGTCGATCAACTCGGCTTCGAATCGGCTCAGTTCGGAAACCCCGATGAGGTCCTCGTCGACCCACTGCACGGCCTGGGTGTATGCGCGGTAGTAGTCGACGATCGCCTTCTGTAGGTTCCGTGGGGGGTAGGCCACCCACTCCATCTGCTGGACGAACGGTCGGCCGCGGTACCGGGCGCCGATCGAGTCCTCGTCGACGTCGGCGAGATGGACGAGAGTGGGCACGTTCTCGCGGGTGAACCGGTCACGGATCTCGGCGATGGCAGCCTGCGCGGCACCCACGTCCAGGCCGCCCAGGCGGCCTTGCAGCAGCGCCAGGGACTGCTCGTCCCACCACTTCCACACCATCGCGAGGAACATCTCCTCGTGGCCGGTGGGCAGCGTCCACTGCAACGCCGCACGCACCGCCTGGTGCACGTCCTCGGCGTGCGGCGACCCGTCGGCCACCCGGATGCGATGCAGCAGGGTCCGGCGCTCCGACGGGGCCAGAGCGAGGAATTGGCGGCGGGTGTCACGCGTGTCCTTGGCCCCCTCCTCGTCGGCCGTCTCCTCCAGGATCCTCAAGGCCTGCACCTCGTCTCGGTCCACCGAACGCAAGAGCGACATCGCGCTTCCGGTGGCGGCGACTTGCGTGGTGACCAGGATCAGATCGGGGCCGTTCGGGTCGCCGGGATTGGCCGTATCCAGCCACACCTGGACCGTCTTCCACACGTCCATGGCCCGATCGGTGAGCCGGCGAGTGCTCAGCTGGTGGTGCTTGACCTGCAACAGCTCGGTCGGGGTTCCCGCACGGTCCCAGGCGATGTCGTCGTACAACTCCAGGGTGAGAGCCGAGTCAGGTCGCTGCGGGCCGGCCCGCAGCAATTCGACCAGCGCCCACCAGGTCTGATGCTGGTAGCCGACGGCATTGGGGGCGGCATCGTGGGAACCCTTGGCCATCGCTCGAGTCTCCACCGGAGCAAACGATCACGTCCAGACGACAAACCGGACTCCGCCTTTCGCAAATGTGTTCGCGACGACATGGTCCGCGTGGCGGACACTTCCCTGTGGGAGTGGTGCCGGCGATGCTCCGGCTGCAGGAAACGTTTCGGGCGGACAGGCGGGAGTGCCCGCTGGGACCATGGGTCCCAGCGGGCACTGAGTCTTCTCTCGGCGCGAACCTGCGGCGCCGTCTACCGCATCTGCGCGGCGACCGCGATGGCCGCCGACACGATTGCCGAGGCACCGACGATCAGGTGCCACAATCGCCCGAGCCGTCGGTGCTGCCGACACGCCGGCGCCGCGTGGATCGACGACCATGGTTCGGAGGGTATGCCGAGCCCGTGGTCCGCGGCGTGCGGAGCGTGGATCGTCACGAACGCGTTGTCGCCGGTGTGGATGTGGTACTGCGCGGCAACGGGCTCGGGGTGTGCGGGTACCTCGGTGACGTGCGCGAAGCAGGTGAACCGGCATGGGCCCTGTTCGTCGACCGGTGGGTTGTGTTGCGGGCCGAGTCGGCCGGTGTTCGTGGGGATGATTTCGTGCACGGCGGGGTCCTTCCACTGTCCCGGTGCCGCCGACCGGCATCGGGTGAGGAACACATCCGGCCACCCGCCGGTGATGTTCGGCGATCGGCCTCCCACGCCGAACGGGGCCTCTACGCTGGTCGGACCGGATCACGAGCCGTTCGGCGAACCGTTCGGCGCCGAACATCTCTGGGGGTGGGATGGCGCCCGAGTCACGATCGGCGCGTGCGGAACTCGCGCGGGCATTGCGGGCTCTCAACGAGGCTGCGGGTTCCCCTTCCGGAAGGGTCCTGAAGAAGGAGGGCGAGGGGGCGAGACCTCGGGTGGGGTTGGCGCCGTCCTCGATCTGCGAGTGGTTGTCCGGCACCAGCGTGCCCAAGGACCCGGTGGCGTTCGCGTTCCTGATCGCGCGCTTGGAGGCTCGCGCGCGCCCGCGATCTCCCGGGTTCAGGTTCCGCACCGGACGGCAATGGGAGTCCCTGCGCCTGGAGGCTCGTGCGGAGCGGCGTGGCGGCGGATCACGCGGTGGGGTCACGGGTGCGTCGACCGCGACATCCCCGTCAGCGCGGTTGTCGGCGCCGTCCGACCACGAGGTCGCGGAGGCGGTGACGCGGTACGCGCGCCGGGTCGTTGAGGAGTTCGGGGGGTTGGACCTGGAGGTGCTCACGCCCTTCGGTGACGAGCATCCCGCGGTTCGATTGCCGGAGGTGTTCGTTGCTCCGACGGTGCGGGCGGACCCGCCGCCGGTGGAACTGCCGCGGGAGTTGTCGAGGAGGTTGACGGAGTCCGGGGGCCTGCTCGCCGACGAGTTCCTGCCGCCGGGATTCGACGCCGGCGCTTCCGAGCGCATGTGGACCTCCTACGCGCAGCGGCCGCAGGAGTGTGTTCTGGAAGTGTTGGTTGGTGCGGCCGGCAGGCGCGTGGTGCTGCTGGGTGATCCCGGAGCGGGCAAGTCGACGTTGGTGCGCTATCTGGCCCTGTCTCTCACCTGTGGCGAACCGGATCGTGCCCTGAGCGGGTTGGCGGGTGTGGTCCCCATGGTCGTGGAACTGCGACGTTTCGTCGACGAGCGCGCGCGATACGGGGGCTATGAGGAGTTCCTCGACCGGCAGCACCACGACTTCGGGCTCTGCGTGCCTGCCGCCGTGCGGGAGCGGTTGCTGGTCGAGGGACGTGCGGTCGTGGCCTTCGACGGCTTGGACGAGGTGTTCGACCCCAGGGCGCGGGTGGAGGCCTGCCGGCGCGTCGCCGCGTTCGCCGCCCGCTGGCCGGCCGCGCGGATCCTGGTCACGTCGCGGTCCGTCGGCTACCAGTCCGCGCTGTTGGCCGGGGCGGGCTTCGCGCACTTCAAGGTGCAGGACCTGGACGAGGAGCGGATCAAGGAGTTCACGCGGTCGTGGTACCGCAGCACCTGCCCCAACGACCCGGGGTTGGTCGCGGAACTCGTCGACCGGCTCGATTCCGCGTTGGAGGGCTCGCGACCGCTGCAGGAGATGGCGGGCAATCCGCTCCTGTTGACGATCCTGGCGATCATCGGCCGTCGTCAACCTCTTCCGCGGAACCGGCGGGGCGTCTACGAGCACGCGGTCACCGTCCTGGTCGCGCGCTGGGACCAAGCCGCCAAAATGCTCAAGGCACCGCTGCCTGCGGCGGTCGCCGAAGCGCTGGATGTGCTGGGAGCGGAAGAACGGCTCGAGTTGCTGCGCGGATTGGCACGCACCATGCAGGAGGGCCTCGGCGGCATCGTCGGCAACCACATCCACGCGTCGGACCTCGAACGCGTCTTCTGTGAATACCTGCAGCAGTACGAACTGCCACCCGTGCATGCCAAGGCTGCGGCCCGGGCCATGATCGCGCAACTACACGAACGCAACTTCATCCTTTCCCGCTATGGCGGCGACGTCTACGGATTCGTCCACCGCGCGTTCCTCGAATACCTTGCCGCCGCCGACATCGTCCACCGGTTCAAGGAGGAACGGGAATGGACCCCCGAGGAGTTGATCGAACAGGTCGTCGTCCGCAGGGTCCCGGATCCCGCGTGGCACGAAATCCTGCTGCTGTTGATCGGACAGTTGAACGCACGTGACACGACTGCCGTCGTCGACCGCCTCATGGGCCTCCACGCCCGGCGTGTCGACTCGGACGACGCGGGCCACGCCGTGCTGGCGTTGCGCGCGCTGGCCGAGGTGGGGAAATCGGGCACGGTATCCATGCGAGGCGCGGGTGTCGTCGACGCCGTGACCACGATTTTGAACACCCGTGGTTCCAAAGGGGAATGGCTGTTGTCCGAAGCGTCGTCCGCGCTGGCCTCCTTCGACCGGCGTTGGGCAGGTCGCAAGCGCTATCTGCGCTGGTACCGCCTGAGCGGTCAATTCTCCTCGAGCGAGGAACCTTCCGCGGTGGTGGCCTGGTGCCTGCGGCCGGACGACGACGAATTGGCCGCCCTCGCCCAGGGAAGTTGTTTCGGCTCCGACCGACTTCTGTTTCTCGCCGAGTGGGGGGAGCGAAGGCCCGACGACGACAAGGTGCGCGAACTCGTCCTGCGGGAGACACGTCACGGCTCCCCTGGCGGAACGCATGCGCTGGCGTTGCACATCCTTGGGGAGGTCTGGGCCGGGTGCGCGGATGTTCGTGCGTTGCTGGTCACTCGCGCCGCATACGATTCGGGTTCCGGACCCGTCGATCTCGACGATTCCGACCGTGGCGTCCGTACGGCCGCGCTGGAGTCCCTGGTCACGGGGTGGCCGCACGACGACGACGTGCGGGACTTGGTCGCGCGCGCCGCAAGCGACGACGTCCATCCGTTCGTCCGCGACGACGCGCTGAGGCTTCTCGCTCGGGGATGGTCCGACGACGAGGACGTCCGCGCGTTTCTCATCCGACGCGCTCGAGAGGACGAGGACGACGACGTCCGTGGCAGGGCGCTTCGCACGCTCGCGCTCCACGGATCCGACCACGAGGACACCCTCGCCTTTCTCGCCGGCGCCGTCGCCGACGACACCGATCCGGTCCTGTGCACGGCCGCCATCGCGGACCTCCGAGAGTCGGCGTGGGGCGGAGACGACATCCGGGACCTCTTGGTCCGGCGTGCCGCTGGATCGGCGCACGAGGAGGTGCGCCAGACCGCCCTGCAGTTGTTGGGGGCGCGATGGCCAAGGCATGCCGGCGTCCGAGAGGCACTGGTCCATGGCGCAACCGGCAACGGCTCAGCGGCAGTTCGCTCGGAGGCCCTTCGAACGTTGGCAACCCACTGGCCTCGGCAGGACGGCGTCCGAGACGTCATCGTCCGGCGTGTGGAGGAAGACGCGGAGGACACGGTCCGCCGCACCGCCGTCGACATGATCGCGGCGTGCTGTCCCGGTCACGACGACGTCCGCGACGTGTTGATCCGCGCGGCTGACGACGAGTCGTACCGATCCGCCCGGGACAGGGCCCGGGAGGCATTGGCCGAGCACTGGGCCGACCAACCGGAAGTCCGTGATCTCCTCATATCGGCCTGCGGCGATCAGTCCGACGGATACGCCCGCGCCGCGGTGCTGCGGCATCTGCTCAAGCACTGGCCCGATCACCACGATATCCACGAGTTGCTCGTGGCCTCCCTCGACCACCCCGGCCGCTACACGGGTTCGACCACACTCGACGGACTCCAGAACCACTGGCCCGACAGCGACACCTTTCGCGCCGTACTCATGCGAGCGGCCGCAGACGACTCCCGATACGCCGGCGACACCGCGGTCAAAGTGCTGGCAAGACGGTGGGCGGATCGCGACGATGTCGGAAGGCTCGTCATGGGCATCGCCTCGGATCCCCAGCACCTGCGTCGGGACTCGGCCCTGCGTGCGTTGAGCGAGTACTGGGCGCACCGCGAGGACGTCCGCGACGTGCTCGTGCGCGCGCTCGCCGACCCGGCCGGCGAATACACACGCATCGAGATCGTGAAAGCGCTGGGCCTGCGCTGGAACAATCACACCCACGTCCACAAGGCGTTCCGTCGAAGCGCCGTCGGCGACCCGAAACCCGACCTGCGGTTCTCGACGTTGCGCTGGTGGGTGCTCGCAGCCGGAGACGACGAGGGACGGGTACTGGTCTGTGACCGGGCCTTGCAAGAGCCCGACCCGGACACCCGCCGCAAGGTGCTCCACATGCTGGCACTGGGCTGGCCGTCACACCCGCGAACGGCTGTTGTCCTGCGGGACCGTGCCCGGCGCGACGAAGACGGGCACGTGAAAGCCACCGCCGAAGAACTCCTCGGCATGGTGACCACGTATTCCGGCCGATGGTGAACCCCTCGCGCCGGCGCCGCACGAGCGTAAGGCGAAGCGGAATTCGCGGTCGGGATCACCCAGGAGATCGTCAGATCACACCGGAGGGTTCGGCGCCGGGAACGGCCCCATTCCATTCCGTTTCCGCGATTTGATCAACCGGGGTACCCGATCGCGCGGAAACGGACCGACTCTCGTTGACGAGGGGCCGCTGTGGCCGTCGCCTGCGAGGGGCCAGCGCCGGGTTCCCCCGTCGGCGGGCGGCAACGGCTCCGGGACGCGCGTGCTGGAGCCGCCCCTCTCCCCGGGTTCGTCGCGTGCCGGCCGGGAAATGGGTCAACAACCAACGCACCAGACGCTTTGGTCCGGAGTCCACGAGCCGCGGGGCAGGATCCGCAAGGTCGCCCTGCGGTGCCTGAACCGCCCCCAGGGCAGGTGCCGCCGTGTCCTGGAGATCCCGATAGTGGACATCCCCGAACGACGTGCGTCCTCGACCGACGGTCCCGAGCTGACGGCGGAGACCTTGGCGATCGTCTCGACGTTGGCGGGCCTGCCCCTGCAGGAGGGGATCGCCCTGGCCCTGAAGACGGACGGGTTCACCTCGGCCGAGACGGGAGCGATCCTTGGCGTGGGCAACCAACGGGCCAGGGACCTGCGCAAGCAGGCTCGAAGACGCCTGCGCTGGCTCCGTAGCCAGGTGACTTGCGTGGCCACGAGGCCCGGTAAAGATGCGCAACAGTCTCACGGACGCGATCGCGATCGGGCGTGAAGCGAACCCGACGACCTTGACTGCGCCCGTCCGGGCGCAGCGGCAGGCCGGGGCGGCCGCGCGAGTCGAACACGCGCCCGTGTGCCACGCGAAACACGTCAAGATCTCGAACTCGGAGGCGGGACGCACCGGATCGGACTCGGCGTCGCGCTCGCCGACACCGGACAAGACACGCCACCTGCCCACCCGAACGGCTCGGCGCCCGCACCGACATCACCAAAGACGGGTTGCGCGATGACTCAGTCGGTGGTGTCCCAGGTCTTGAGGACCGCCGCGACGCTCGCCGCGGTGGAGGAGGCGCGGGTCAACTCGTCGGCGAACGCGGTGACACCGGCCTGGGTGAGCTTGACCGACACGCCGCACGCCGAGAGATAGCCGTGGGCCACCGCGACGGCCACCCGCCTGGGCAGAACGGCCCGAACGGCGCTGGGAGATGTAGGCCATCCAGGCGGGCGAACCACGACAGTGACAGGGGGACCGCCGCTGCGCAGCGGCGAGTGGACACTGCGTTCGCGTGGGCGCGGGTCCGTCGTCGAGTTCCCGTTCGCATGCGGTGATCTGTTGGTCGATCCCGCGGTCACTTGCGGCGATCCGGGCCGGCCGGTCTCAACGGCGTTGCCCGACGGTTCCTCCGTGTGCCGTTGCTCCACTCGGCGAAGGCGCTGGAGTTCGTCGGCTGGAGTTCGTCGTACGCAACGGCCATGATGTCGTGACAGAAGGAGGGGGCCAGGGTCCACAGCCGTTCTACGTTCAACCGGGACAGGTCCGACTCTGTCCGGCATGCCCAGCGGGCGGCCGCCCGCACGACGTGGGGGCCCAGCGAGGTCGTGGTCGGGGCCTACCAGGCCGGGCGGGGATCGCGGAGTTCCTCCGGGGTCTGCTCGGGCAGGTCCGCGCCCAGGTCGGTCCGCAGCAGCATTCTTGGGGCGGGCTCGAACCGCTCGTCGGGCGGTGCGGGTCGGTGGAACCGCTCCGTGCGCTCGATGGCGACCTCCACGAGCCTGCCGTCCCGGAACATCCACAACCCGAAACAGTCGTCGTCCTGGTCGCGGAGCAGCACCTGCACCGTTCCCGGATACGGCCACGGCAGCGACTCCAGATGCTCGAGCAGGCCGCGGCGGGCCCGGACCTTGTCGAACTCCAGGGCCCACCCGAAGTCGAAGCCCCACTGGCCCGAGATCGGCACGAAATGGCCACGCCAGGTACGTTCCGTGTCCTGCCGGGTCAGCGGCTCCATGACCTCGTCCGCATGACGGGCCAGGACGATGACCTCGGCGTCTCTACTCATGCAGGAGTATCACCGCATCCGCCCGACCCGCCGCAACCACATTCACCAGCCGGAGAAGACACCGAGGCGGCCCGTGACCGGCGCAGGAATCAATGGGCGGATTGAAGGCGAGCTCCCAGGGGCTCGGCGTGGTTGCGATGGGCGAGGTTGTGGGCGGCTGCGGTGCGGCGGCGAGCGTGGGGGGCGAGGAGGCAGCCGTGGTCGCGTGGGGTCGGGGCGCGTGTGCCGCACCAGCGGCCGTACAAGCGCCGTTCCGATTCCGGGGGCGAGCGTGGTGTCGAGGTCGTCGAGGAGCCTGCGGACGGCGGTGTCCTCACCGTGCCGAGTCACGGGGCGGGACACCGCTGCCCCCACCCGCCACCGATGGAACGTGATCCCCGCGTCCGCCGCCGACACCGCCTCCGGGCGGAACACGTACGCGCGCGATGATGTCGGCATGCTCCCTCCGAGACTGCTGTGGCGTGACCCGCGACCGATCCCCCGCCTGGACCCGCAGGACATCGTGATCGAGGTGGTGCGGGACCCGTCGTTCCATGAGCCGTCCGAGACCGATCCGTGTGTGTCCTTCGGGTACGTGTGCCTCACCCACGACCGCGCCTACTTCAGGGGTGGTTGCGGCGAGGGAGAGCATCTCGTCGCCTTGGAGTGCTCCGTGCACGGCTTGGAGAACATCGGAGCCCACCCGCTCGTGCACCGATTCCCCACCGGATTCACCCCCGCCCTCACTCCGGATCAATACGCCGAACTCGAGAACGACCTGTACTCCGAGGGCTACACACGCCCGGCCGGACGCCGCGACGGGATCCCGGGCCGATCCGACGAACGGATCACCGCGCGGCGGCGGGCGGATCGAGCGCGGACCCCGTCGGGTCGCGGGGCGATGGTGTGCTCGAACTCGCGTGCCGCGCGGGGTTGTCGCCCCGTGCCCGCAGCCGCCCCGAGGGCAGGCGCGGATCGGCCGCGCGGCCGGGAATCCCCCGCTGCACGAGCATCGCAGGTCTACGTGGGAGCGGGCGTATGAACCACGGTGGAGGAATCACAGTGCCCGACGCCACGAACCCCGCCCGGACGGCCGGCGAGTTGCGGGCCGCGGCGCGGGGCGTGGTCCGGGTGCTGTGGCCTTCCCCGGCTCGTTGCGGCAGCATGTCGGCATGTCGTCCACCGCACCGCCGTTCGAGTTGCGTCTTCGCTGGACCCGGAACAACACGCAGGTGATCGCGTTGGCGATCGGCGTGTCCGCGTGCATGTTCGTGCCCGGCGTTCCGCTCGGTCTGGCGATCCCGGCCTGGGGGTTCCTCGGACTGTTCGGCTTGTTCGCGACGGTTCTACCCCTGATGGGGCCGGTGGTCCTGCGCATGGACGCCGAGGGTGTCGCCCTGCCGCAGGGGCCGCGGCGCAGGCCGCGGGTGGTGGCCTGGGCGGACGTGGAGGCGGTGGTCTCGTGGCGGGTGCGTGGCGGCAGCCACTGGGTCGGCGTCGTCCCCACTGCGGAGTACCGCCGCCGGACCGGCCTGGACACCCGGCGCGGCCTCCGGTGGATGGACAACGCCATCGGCCTGCCGGTCGCCCGGACCACTACGAATTGGGACGGGCCGCCCCACGAACTCAAGGCCATGGTCGCCGCGTTGTGGCGCATCGCCCCCCAGACGCCGTGGATCGACGCCGCACACCACACCCCCACCGCGCGTGACTGAACACCGGCGTCCCCGGCACCTGCGGCTGTCCGTCCCGCCGCTGCGCTCGGATCGATCGAAGGGAACACGACCGGGCGGGCGATCTGCTCGCCCGGGGGCACGGGGTTTCACTCTGTCGGATGCCGGGAGTGGTCTTCGGCACGAGTGGCCGGTGAGGTGACGCGGGATGGTGGAGCGCTCGGAATACAGGAGGGTGCTCGACGCCGTTCGGCGCGGGATGCTCGACGGTTCAAGCCTGGACGAGGTGGTGGAGGAGTTCCGGCGCAATGGATTCCACCAGGTCGAAAGCATTCGCGCTCTCATCGAGCTCGGCCTGTGCGAGCCACACCAAGCGAAGAGGACCGTTCACTTCAGCACGGCATGGAGTTCGACACGGGCGGCGAACGAGGATCTTCACTCGAGACTGGATGCCGCACTGATCGAATCCCCGAAGGAGAACGAACAACACACCACGGTGCCCGCATCGCCCAACGCCACAGCGACCTCGGGCGGTTCACCCACACCGGACTCCCCCACCGCCGGCACGTCCGGGTCGTCGACGACGAGCGGTGTTGAGGCTCACCGGTTTTCCCCATACCTGCTCGATCTTGTTCCCCGGTTGGCCGGTCGTAGGACGACCGGGGCCGCCCGCCTCTTGAGGGTGGGAGCCTGTCCGCTCCGTCAAGGGCGCCTCCGGCGGCGCGAAGCGCTGAGCTGCGCTCACTTTTGACCGACCGGCCATGCTCCTGGCTCGGCGGGTTGTCGGGCGGCCTCTCCCGAGTGGCGACGGGTGGGGAATCGACGCGAGCAGGTCTGGTGCGAAAGGCGAGTACGGGGTGGCCAGATTCAAAGAGTCTCATCAGCGGCGGGTAAGGCCTCGACGGCACCCCGGTGGGGTGGCGCTCTCCGCTGGAGCAGAAAGCCGCGTACCTGCACCCGCTCAACCCGGTCGCGGCGCAGGAGGCCCTGGCCGGCGCCTTGAAGGAGAACGGGTTCGTGGTTCGTCCTCTGTCGGGGGTGCGGCCCGCGTCGATCAAGGCTGTCCCGGAACCACCGGGGTGCAGGACAGGCTCGAGGTGGGGCGGCCGTCGGTGTCCGGGAGACCCGATGCTTCGAGTCGCACACCCCCGGCCGGCTTCGGGAGTAGGAGAACGTGAGGCATCGTCCGCGGCGAAGACGTCGACAGGCCCGCGGGAAACGGGACCCGGGGTCTCAAAAGGGCGGGTCGTCGGCGAACCCCTTGGGGCCTCCCCACGAATCGGGGAACGTAGGGCGTTGGACGGGGTCCAACGTGTGGTTCAGGGTGTGCGCCAGTCCGGCGCCGAAGTAGGGATCGACCTGTTGCAGCCAGGGCACCTGGGCCATCAGGAGGCCGAGTTCGTCCGTGACCAGCTCGTCCAGGACGGCACGCAGGTCCTCGGGTGCCGGGTCCTCGACCAGGCACAGCCATCCCAGCGCGGCGGCGACCCTGACCTCGGGTGGGCGTGCGGGGTCGGACCAGCACGCGCGGGTGAAGCCGGTGGCGAAACGCGCAGGCTCCACGAGTCCCACATCGCCCGTTCCCAGACACCACAGTCGATATGGAACGGATCCATGGCCCGAGCCGGCGCCGCGTCCGGATCGGCGCGCGCCTCCGGCGGCAGGCACACCGTCAAAATCAGGCCTGCCATGCCGAATCTCCTCCCGGGCCCGCGTGAACCGCCAACCTACCGGGCCCGGCAACTGCGCCCACGGGGGCGGGGGATCCGAACCGTGTACCGAGAGCCGCAGCAGAATCGGAGGGAATGTGTGGGCGGGGAACCGGGTGGCGACGGCGTCGCAACCGGCTGACGGATCGCGGCCGGGTCGGACTGCAAACCGCCCGGGCACAGCGTCCGAGCGTCCGTAGGCGAGCACGTGAGTGAGGACCAAGCGGAACGAGGCGAGATCTTCGACCGGTACTTCGATGACGGCCTCGATCCCGCTGTCGCTCAACCGCAGGTCTTCCGGCGCCTCAGGGTCGAGCAGGACACGGAGGGTGTCGACGGAGGATGTTGTCCGCATCCGGAAGCTAGCATTTGCTAGCATTCTCGTATGGCGAAGACACAACTCAACGTGCGCCTGGACGAGGACATCGCGAACGCCGCCCGCCAGGCCGCCGAAACCCGGCACATGACCCTGCAGCAGTACATCGAGCACCTCGTGCGCAGCGACACCGATCCGCTGCGGGCGGCGTTCGTGGGGTCCGCGCGCGAGGTGATCGAGGAGTACGGCGATCTCATCGAGGAGCGCGCGCGTGCACCTCGCGGTTGACCTGACCTGGATCCTGGGGATCGCCCGCCTGGCGGGCGAACAGGACCCCTCCCCCGACGACTTCGGCGTGCCCCTGGCCGCGGTCGAGCGCCACAAGGCGGTGCTGTTCGATCGCGACGTGTACGACGGCGTCCACGCCCGCGCGGCCGCCCTCGCGCACACCCTGGGCCGGCTGAACTGGCTCGAGCGCTCGAACATGACGGTCGCGGTCGCCGTCGCCGTCGCCTACCTCCAGGCGTCCGGCAGGCCGGTCAAACCCGGGGCCGAAGGCATCACCCGGCTCGTCGACGAGCTGCGCCGCGAGGACTGCAGCGCCCACTCCGTGGCCGCCCTCCTGCGCACCTGGCCCACCTGACCACCCCGACGAACGGGGCTTCCGGCCCCACCGACACTCGCGAACGCCCTCGCTCCCGGAGACGAAGATGCGGAACCCCTCCCCCACGTCGACCCCCCGGCGGGCCCGCCACACCGCTCCCACGCTGCGACCCCACCAACGCGACGCCCTCGCCGCGATCGTCCGCGAACCGGAGAACCCGGACCCCACAGCAGTGGGCAGCGCCCGGTACAGCGGACGCCGCGCCACCGCGGTCATGGCCTGCGGCACCGGCAAGACCTGGGTCGCCGACGCAGCGGCGGCCACCCTCGCCGCGCACGACCGCGTCCTGGTCCTGGTACCCACCCTCGACCTCCTCGTCCAGACCGTCCGGGCGTGGCAGCGGGCCGGGCGGGTGGGCGGGACGCAGGTGGCGGTGTGTTCCCTCGGCGGCGACGCGGCGTTGGGCGGCGCCGGGGTGCGAGCGACCACCAGCGCCCCGCAACTCGCCCCGTGGGCAGCCGTCGACGGGCCGTTGACGGTGTACGCCACCTACCAAGTCGCTGGGCACGATCCTGAACGCCCACACGGGCGTATACGGGCTGCGTTTGAAACCGTGGCGGCTCGTGTGTGTCGACGAGGGACACCGCACCGGCCGCGGCTCCTGGACACCCGCGGCCTGCCCGAACTCGCCCACACACATCGGGCCAGCCCTGCGCAACTCGCGGATCAGGCAGCGGTGTTCGGTGAGCGGGACGTTCAGCGGAACGGTGATCCCGAAGCGGGCCTGATCCATGCGTGCTCCTTCACGTACTCCCGAGACGGTCGTGGTGGTCGATCAGGACTAGCGCAGCGCGGCCGTGCGCACGACGCGCCGCTCAGGCTTCGCGCGCGTCGGCGGCCGAGCGGTCGGGCGGGAGGCGGACGAACAGCGTGCCGATGCCCGCGCTCGCGAACAGGGCGGCCAGTACGCCCCATGCGCCGCCGCCCACTGTCTGGAGCAGTGCGGTGATCAGGACCGGGCCGAGGACGTGGCGTCCGACCGAGCGACCCATGCCGAACGCGGCCAGGTATTCGGCCCGGCGGTCGTCCGGCGCGACGGCGTAGGACAACGTCCAGGCGGCCGACACCGCGATCACCTCGCCGCAGGACAGCAGCACCACGCCGATCGGGAACACCACGGCGGCGGGGGCCTGTTCGGCCGACCACAGCAGTACGCACGCCGCCGCGAGCAGCGCGCCGGCCGCCACCTGGCAGCGCCGCGCGGCCCGCACCGACACCGCGAGCCGCGCGGCCGGCATCTGGCACACCACGCCGAAGACGGTGTTGACCGCGTACAGCGCACCGAGCCAGGCCGCGGACAACCCGCCGCGCGTGGTCAGCCACAGCGGGATGCCCAGGTTGAGCACCGGCAGCCAGAGTTGGAGCAGCGTGTCGATCGAGGCCAACCCCCACACCCGCCGATCGCGCAGCGCGCCCCATCCGGACACTCGCGTCGCCGCGCCCCGGGCCGGCGGCACCGGGATCGTCGCGAGCAGCCCGGCCACCAGCACGAACGCCGCGGCGTTGACGAGCACGACCGTGCGGAACGCGGCCGCGTCGTCCAGGCCGACGGCCAGGCCGCCGAGCGGGGCGCCGAGGCTGATCCCCAGGTTGGCCACCGTGCGGTAGGCGGCCAGGGTGCGCACCCGGTCGGCGCCGTCGGCGAGTTCGGCCACGAATGCCTGGGTGAGCGCGGACACGCTCTGGTCGGCCGTGGTGACCGCGGTGACCGCGACGAGGAAGCCCCACCACTCGCCGACGGCCGCGTAGCCGGCGGTGCCGGCCGCGCGGGCCAGGTGCAGGGCGACCAGGGTGTTGCGTACCCCCACGAGGTCGGCAAGCCGGCCGACCGGCACCGCCGTGCCGAGGGCGATCAGTCCGGCCAGCCCGAGACCCAGGCCCACGCCGCCGGTGGACAGGCCGACGATCCGGGTGAAGTAGACGGCGGAGAACGCGACGAACAACCCCACGCCCAGGTAGTCGACCAACCCCACCCCGAGCAACCGCCACACCCGACGCCGCCCCCGGACGTCGGCGTGGCCTCCGCCGATCTCGACCTCGGTCGCGTCCTGCCCGGCTCCCCGCCCGTAACCATTATTCTGTGTCATGGACACAGTATTTTGGACCTTGAGGACATAATCACGCCATGACCGATCCCGCCGAAGCCGTCGGCCACACCCTCGCCGCCAATCTGCGCGCCGCCCGGCAGGCCCGGGGCTGGCGGCTGGACGAACTCGCCGGACGCTCCGGGGTGAGCCGCAACATGCTCCAGCAGATCGAGACCTGCCGAACCAACCCGAGCATCGCCACCCTGGCCCGGATCTCGGCCACTCTCGGCATCCCGATCGGTCGGCTGGTCGAGCCGCCCGAGGAACTGGGCCACGTGGCCCGCCACAACGACGCGCCGACCCGGCCCGGCGGCCGGGAGAGCGTGTTCCGCCTGCTGATCAACGACACCACCGCGCCGTTCACCGAGCTGTGGGAACTGCGCCTCGCAGCCCACGACGAGGTGTCCGCCGGCGCGCACCCAACCGGTACGCGCGAACTTCTGCACGTGCACGAGGGCACGGTCACCGTCGAGGTGGGCGGCGCGACGTTCGCCGTCGGCCCCGGCGACGCGCTGCGGATGCGCGGCGATCGGCCACACGTGTACCGCAACACCCGCGCCGAGCCGGCCCGGCTGACCATGACCGTGGTCTACGCGGGTTTGTCCGACCCCCGCTACCGGGAGATCGGCGCCGCCGCGTCCCAGGGCAGCACCGTGGCCTGGTAGCCCGCGAACAGCGTCGCGCTGCGCGAGGTGCTCAGCGCGCTCGATCCGGCGAACGCACAGCGCACCTGCGCCCCGGTCCTGCCGGTCCCGGGCAGCTAACCCGCGGACGCGCCCGACGCGGCGCCCCGCCGTCCCGGCCGGGACGGCGGGGCGCCGCGTCACATGACGGCGCGCGTCAGGCCCGCACTACCGGGGATCCACCGCCGTCAGCCCCCGCTCGTCGAGGTTCAGCCACCGCGTGATGCCGAGGCCGCGCAGGAACGACACGTCGTGGCTCGCCACGATCAGCGCACCCCGGTACGACTCCAGCGCGGTCGTCAACTGCCGCACGCTCGCCATGTCGAGGTTGTTCGTCGGCTCGTCGAGCATCAGCAACTGCGGCGCGGGCTCGGCCAGCAGCAGCGCCGCCAGCGTGGCCCGGAACCGCTCGCCGCCCGACAACGAGTCCGCCCGCTGGTCGGCCCGGCGTCCCCGGAAGAGGAACCGGGCCAGCCGCGCGCGGATCTCGTTGTCGGTCGCACCCGGCGCGAAACGGCCGACGTTCTCCACCACGGTCAGGTCGTCGAACAACAGGTCCAGGCGCTGCGGCAGGCAGCGCATGGGCACCTCCCGCCGCACCTCGCCGGTGCGCGGCTCGGTCAGCCCGGCGATGGTCCGCAGCAGCGTCGTCTTGCCCGAACCGTTGCGGCCGAGCAGCGCGATGCGCTCGGGCCCGCGTACGTCGAGCTTCACGCGCGGCCCGAACCGAAGCCCGACGCCCGGCAGCGCCACGACCTGGCGGCCCTCCGGCACCTCGGTCAGCGGCAGGTCGACGCGGATCACGTCGTCGTCGCGTACCGCCCGCTCCGCCTCGGTCAGACGCTCGCGCGCGTCGGCCAGGCGCTCGCCGTGCATCGTGCGGTGCTTGCCCGCCGCGACCTGCGCCGAACGCTTGCGCTGGGCCATGACGACCTTCGGCTCGTGCTTGTTGTCCCACATCTTCTGGCCGTAGCGCTTGCGGCGGGCCAGCTTGTCGTGCGCCTCGGTCAGCTCGCGCTTTTGGCGGCGTACGTCGGACTCCGCAACCCGCACCATGCGCTCGGCGGCCTCCTGCTCCGCCTCCAGCGAGTTCCGGTACGCGGTGAACGTGCCGCCGTACCAGCGCACTTCGCCGTCCCGGAGATCGGCCACCCGGTCCACCAGCTCCAGCAGTCCGCGGTCGTGGCTGACCACGACCAGGACGCCTGGCCACGCCTCGACCGCGTCGTACAGGCGTTCGCGCGCCACGAGGTCGAGGTTGTTGGTCGGCTCGTCGAGCAGCAGCACGTCCGGGCGGCGCAGCAACCGGCCCGCGAGAGCCAGCATGACGGACTCCCCGCCGGAGAGTTCGCCCGTGGTGCGGTCCAGGTCGAGGTGCGCGAGGCCCAGGCGGTCGAGCGTCGCGATCGCGCGCTCCTCGACGTCCCAGTCGTCGCCGATCGCCGCGAAGTGCGCCTCGTCGAGCTCACCCGCCTCCACCGCGTGCAGGGCCGCCCGTTGCGCCGCGATGCCGAGCACCGAGTCCACCCGGGCGGTCGTGTCGAGCGTGAGGTCCTGTGGCAGGTAGCCGAGTTCACCGGTGACCCGCACCGAGCCGCGGGTGGGCGCGAGTTCGCCCGCCATCAGGCGCAGCAGCGTGGACTTCCCGGCGCCGTTCAGACCCACGAGGCCGGTACGGCCCGGGCCCACGGCCATCTGGAAGTCGTCGAAGAGGGTGCCGCCGTCCGGCCACGCGAAACCGAGGTCGGTGCAGACGATGGACACGGTGAACGTTGACATGGTTGATGCCTCCAGGGCGCTCGCGGACACGGCGGCGTCTGGAGACCCGCGGGCGCGCGGTGCATCGACCGGTGGAGGGGAGGGCGGCAACGCCTGGGATCAGGCGGTCCCGAGAATCGGGGAGGCGGCTCCGTGCCGAGGTCGAGATCGCGCGCCTGCGCACCACGGTTGCCCGGGTGCGGTGCGGGTCTCCTGCCTCAGACGAGCAACGGCCTTCTCCTTCGGGTCCCGCCGGATCATGTGCGGCCCGAGCGACTCGGGGCACTGCGAACCTAGGCGAGCCTCAGGCGTCCGGCAACGCATTTTCCGCTTCGTACGCCTTCACGAGCCGCTTCGGTGCGGTCAACCGCCGAGCCTCGGCGACGAGTTCGGCCGGTTCGTCGCACGAGAACGCCGGCAACGTCACCCTCGACGCCTCCGGCTCCTTCCCGGCGAAGCTGCGGGGATCGCGCTGGACCCGCGACCCCGACCCCACGGCCAGTCCGATGCGGCTGTACCGCAACGGCGAGCCGCTGTCCGAGGGAGCCACCACCGCGCAGGACACCGGCACCTGGGGCGACCCCCAACTCAGCCTGGGCGCACGCCTGGACGCCGGCAAGCCCACCGAGCTGCTCGCCGGAACCCTGGAGGAGGTGCGGATCTGGCGCACCGTCCGCACCCGGGAGCAGATCTCCGACAACCTGTTCACCCGCCTGCACGGGGGCAAGCAGGACCTGCTCGGCTACTGGCCCTTCGACCGGGACTCCACCACACCCGGCACCACCACGGTGCGCGACGAGGGCCTGCGCGGCAACAACCTGGGCTTCTCCGCCACGCGGCCGCGCATCCTGCTCTCCACCGCGCCGGTGTCCACCGACACCGCCCAGGTGCGCTCGGCCCTCGCCGACGTCCGCATCCCCTTCCACGACACCATCGCCGGCGCACCCGGCGCCACCGAGTACGCGGACCTCCAGTTCGACGCCAAGGGCGAAGCCCTCGGCGTCCTCAAACGCTGCTACGGCGTCGTCCGGGGCGGCCGCCGGCACCTGGTCACCGGCTACAAGGTGGGCGACCTGACCACCGAGTGGGTCGGCCAGGCCCAGTTCGGCCCGCAGCTCATGGGCTACGTCGAGGGCGCCCCGCCGGTGCCCTCGGAGAACCTCACCGACAAGGGGGACGGCTACGCCGGCGCCTCCGCGGTGGAGTTCACCAAGGCCGACCAGGTGGTGCAGAGCCTGTCCTCCAGCAAGACCCGCAGCGTGAACGCCGCATTCAACTTCGCCCTGGGCATCGAGACCGACGGGAGCGAAGGATGAACGGGCACGGCTCCGGCTGCGGCAACGCGCGGCCGGAGCCGGTCCTGTTCGTGGCGCGGACGGCCGGCGGAAGGAAGAACGGGCGCCCGTGGACGAGTCACCCGGTGTCGCCGCGCCGGATCCGGCCTGCGACTGTCTCGATCCACAGTCTGACCGGCACCCCCGAAGAAGCCCACGCCGATGCCCCGGCACTCGGTCCTGCAGGACCACACCGACCAACCACGCCACCGTCCACGGCAGTTGTTCGCCGAGCGTGGCCACAAATTCGACGAGTACCGCCGCCTGCTGTGGAAACACGGGATCAAGCCGGTCACCACCGGCGCTGCGTCCCGCACGGATCAGGGTTCGGCATCGTTCACCGGATGGTCGAGAGCGTACGAATGCCTGGGTCCGGGGCTTTCGGCGCCGGCACATCCGCGGCGGATGGCCTCCACGCACACACACCGAGGGTTGCCGCTCGCCGGAAGGCGACGCAGAGCCGTATCCACTGCTCGCTGTCGGTCGGTCGATCGCAACTTCTTTGACTGATGATCGCGCGCGGCCGCTGTGGTCGGGTTGAGGTCGAGCGAGACAAGAAGGAGGCTGCGATGACACAGCGTTGGACCGTGATCCGGAATGGCCGGATCGTCACCATGGACGACAGTCTCGGTACTCTCGAGGGGGCCGACATCCTCATCGAGGATGGCGTGATCACGGCAATCGGCTTTGGCCTCGACGCGGGCGACGCAGAGGTGATCGACGCGACGGGCAGGATTGTTGCCCCCGGTTTCATCGACACCCACCGTCACACGTGGCAGAGCCAGATACGCGGCATCTGTGCGGACTGGACCCTGGGTGACTATGTCTCCGGTGTTCGATTCATCGTTTCTCCGGCCTACACACCCGATGATGTCTACCTGGGGAACTATGCGGGTGCGCTCGAGGCTCTGGACGCGGGCGTCACGACACTGCTCGACTTCTCGCACTGCAACAACACGCCCGACCACAGCGACGCCGCCCTCCGCGGACTCCGCGACGCGGGCATCAGGGGCGTGTTCGGCTACGGGTTCTTCGATTCCAGCCCGCAGACGCCTCGGCACTTCACCTCTCACCAAGAGCGTATCGCCGACTTCCATCGGATCGCCGACACCGTCGGCGACAACGACCTGATCCGCGTCGGCGCCGCACTCGCCGAAATGGCATCGTTGGCGACGACGCGTGCGGAAATCGAAGCCGCTCGTTCACGAAATGCTCTGATCGTGACGCACACCGGGTGTATCTGGGCCTTCCCCACCGGCGTGGCCGAACTCGAGGAAAGCGGCCTCATCGACGGGAATCAGGTGCACGTTCACTGCAACACGCTGTCCGACGACGATTGGGCCGCACTCGCGCGCCACGGTGCGAAGATCTCCATCTCGCCGGAGACGGAACTCAACATGGGGATGGGGCTACCCGCGTTCGAGCAGGCGAAGCGGCACGGGATGAAGCCGACGTTGTCGGCGGATGTCGTCTCCTTCAACTCCGGTGACCTGTTCCATCAGTTGCGCCTGGGCATCGCCGTCGCGCGCTGGTCCGGCACGAAGGCTCTCAACGCTGCCGGCATCGACCCGGTTCGGCTCACCGTCACCGCTCACGAGGCGCTGACCTGGGTCACGGTGAA
This sequence comes from Embleya sp. NBC_00888, assembly GCF_045207655.1. Lineage (NCBI taxonomy): Bacteria > Bacillati > Actinomycetota > Actinomycetes > Kitasatosporales > Streptomycetaceae > Embleya > Embleya sp. NBC_00888. The sequence continues at coordinate 306,140 of NZ_CP108784.1, forward strand.
CGCGGCGGAAGCCATGGGCCTGAGCGAGTCGGTCGGCAGTATCACCGTCGGAAAGCGCGCCGACCTCATCCTCGTGGGGGGTTCCGGGCGCTCGCAACATCCCGCGTCGCACCCCGAATCGACCCTCGTGTTCCAGACGTCGCCCGGCGACGTCGAGACCGTGATGGTCGATGGAAACGTGGTGAAACGGGACGGCCGCCTGGTCGGGATCGATCGCGCATCGCTCGACGAGCGGCTGGAGCGTTCCGCCGAGGAGATCCTCGTCCGCATCTCCCGAGGTGGACGCCGGCTGCCGGGAACGCCACCTGGCGGGTTGTTCCAAGCGGTTCTCGCCGGTTCCATCGAGAGCAACAAGGAGTCTGCACATGTCGCTCGGTGAGCTTCACGAGGTCGCGCACGAAGTGTGGGCATGGATCCAGCCGGACGGCACCTGGTGGCTCAACAACGCCGGACTCGTTGCGACGCCGAACGGCGACGTCCTGATCGACACGTGTGCCAACGAAGAACGAACCAGCGCGTTGCTCGAGGCCGTCTCCCGGGTCAGGCCGAATTCGCGGCTGCGGTGGGCGGTGAACACCCACGCGCACGGGGATCACACCTTCGGCAACAGCTTGCTGCCTCGCGATGTCGCCTTGATAGGTCACGAGAACATGCGACGCGACCTCGAGCGGGACATCCTCCTCGACAACTGTCCCCCGTTCTGGACGCCCACGCCGGACTGGGGGAACGTCACGAAGCGACTGCCCAATCTCATCGTGCACGAGCGCCTGGACATCGTCGGCGACGATTCCAGGGTCGAGGTGCGCTCGCCCGGGTATCCGGCGCACACCACGGGCGATCTGGTGACCTGGGTACCCCACCGCTCGGTCCTTTTCGCCGGGGACCTGATCTTCGCCGGCCTGACCCCGCTCCTGCTCATGGGGTCCGTCGCCGGTGCCCGGCGTTCCCTGGAGTGGATCGAGGGATTCGGCGCCGAGGTCATCGTCCCGGGTCATGGGCCGGTGCTCACGGGTGACGAGATCGCGGTGCACCTCGACGCCCATCGCCGGTACTACGACTTCGTCGAAGCATCCGGCCGCGCGGCGTTGAACGCCGGCGCCACGCCCCTCGAGGCAGCCGAATCGCTCGACCTCGGCGAGTTCGCGAATTGGCCGGATGCCGAGCGCATCGTCCTCAACCTGCACCGATGGTGCGCGGATGCCGAGGATCGCGAGGCCGACTACGGCCAAGCATTCGGCGATGCCATCGCCTACAACGACGGCCCGATGCACACGTCGATCTAGAGGAGACGAAATGAGGTTCGTCACGATCGAGCACGAGAGCGTCGAACGGGTGGGGATTCTCGACGGCGAGACCATTCGGGTACTGGAAGCGGGCGTCTCGCTTCTGGGCCTCCTGGGAGGCGACGGTTCCCGGCTGGGCGATGCCGGCGAGCGTGCGTTGCGGAGCCCGGACCTGGTGGTCCCGATCGCCGATGCGCACCTGCGGGCCCCGGTGCCCCGGCCCCCCAGCGTGCGCGACTACATGACGTTCGAGCAGCACTTCGAGGGCGTTGCCCGCACGGCGGGACCGAAGGCCGCGGTGCCCCCCTTCTGGTACACCGCGCCCTCGTTCTACTTCGCCAACCCGAACTCGATCCACGGCCCGTACGACGACGTGGCCGTCCCACCCGGATGCACGGCGTTCGACTTGGAACTCGAGGTCGCCGTCGTACTCGGTTCAGGAGGCCGTGATCTCACGCCCGCCGAAGCAGAGCGGCGTATCGCCGGATTCATGCTCATGAACGACTGGTCCGCCCGCGACCTGCAGGCCGCCGAGTTCGCGCTGCCGCTGGGCCCGGGCAAGGGCAAGGACAGCGCGATCAGCCTCGGCCCGTGGTTCGTCACACCCGACGAACTCGCGCCGATGCGCCGTGGCGACTCCTACGACATCGCGCTCACCGCCCGAATCAACGATGAGGTCATCGGGGCGGACACGGTGAGCAGCATGTCCTTCAGCTTCGGCCAGATGATTGCGTACGCGTCCCGCGGTACGGATGTCCGTGCCGGCGATGTCTTCGCATCGGGCACGTGCGGCGGCGGTTGCCTCGCCGAACTGTGGGGGAGGCACGGACCGGACATCAGGCGTCCGCTCTCCCCCGGGGACGTGGTCTCGATCGAGGCACAGGGGTTGGGGCGCCAGACCTCGCGTGTCGTCGTCGGTGCCCCCGGCATCGACTTCGAGGCCTTCGCCGCCGGCCGCCGATAAGGGGCTCGTCGGCCGCCGCCGGCAGCTCGGTGCCGTACCGGGAGCCAGGAGATCGGGCCCCTTGACGGCGCTGCGGGGCAACCGTGCAGGGCCACCAAGGTTCTGCACGGTGTCCGCGAGGCGGCAGGAGGCAGGCAGCGGGTGGCGGGTGGCGGACAGCGGGCGGCGGGTTCAATCGCGATTCGCGGCGGCGGCCCGTGCGGCCTTTCGGATCGAGACGACCGGTTGACGTTCGTCACCCGTGCGGGTTGCGAGCACAATGCTGACGGTACCTGTGGTCGGAATGACCGCAACTCCCGGATGGGCGTAGAACCTTCGCGCAAGGATGCTGTGCAACGACAGTCGCCCGGTGGTCGCGACCGCCATCGGTATGGATGCGGGATTCGCAATCCGCGGTGCGGAGAGAATGCGCTCGCCGAGTTGACCGGCCAACGTCTCGTCGTCGCCCAACCCATCCAGTCTCAACAAGTCGTGTTCGGCCACCTCGGCCAGGGACAGAAACTCGCGGCGGGCGAGCCGCGAGCCGGCCGGGACCAGCACGGCGAGCGGGGATTCGAAAAGCAGGTCGTGAGTGACGCCGCGGACGGGTTCCAGCGCGCCGATGATCGCAGCGTCGACGACGCCGTCTTGAAGCATGGAGTGCTGCGTGGTGAAATCGAGTTCGCTGTACTCGATACCCAATTCGGGGTTGTCGGCCGTGAATTGGGACCGCATCGCCTCCCAGAGTCCGGCGGCACCGAACCCGAGCACCCCGAGCCGGAACACCGAGCGTCCCGACGCACGCTCGGCACGGGCGGAAAGGCCGTCGACCGAGGCGAGCAGGCGTCGGGCGTCGGCGATCAGAAGCGCGCCCGCGGGGGTCAGCGCGACGCGTCGGCTGGTGCGGTCGAAGACACGCACCCCTATTTCCTCCTCGAGATGCCGGATACGTCTGCCGAATGGTTGCTCCGAGATGAAGTGACGGCGCGCGGCGCGGCCGAAATGCAACTCTTCCGCGAGTGTCACCGCGTACTGCAGAGAACGGAGATCCAAGTTGCGTCTCCTCGATGCTCCTCACCGCCGGACCGACCGGCCGGCGCATTTCGTCACGGTATGCGCGAGGAGACACACGGTCAAGCACGTCAATCGCAAGCTTTTCGACCGATGTGACTTCCCTTGATGGTCGGTTGTTCGCCTCTGCGAAGTCACCCGGCGACCGAACACGACCAGGGACGGCGGCGGCCCGACCTAGAGGAACCGCCGGCGGAAGAGGCTGCTGCGCGATGACGCGGTCATCCAAAGCGGAACCTGGCGCTAAGGGCTTGCAGATGATTAACACGCCGGTTTGATCTTCATTCGGGTTGGCAGCCCTGCGCGAGTACGCGTGCGTGGAGGTGGGCCAGTTCTGCGGGTGGGGCTGTCGCGGATGGGATGGCGGTCCCGTGTTGGTCGAGCAATCTCCTGATCTTGTGGAAGGTGCGGTGCACGGCAGCCCGACTGCTGCCGAACAGCACGGCGAGGGGTTCCGCGGGAAGGCCGAGCCGCACGTGGAGCACGGCGGCCAGGACCTGGTCGGAGAAGGGGAGTTTGGGCGGGCGGCCCATCCCGGCGCCGGGCTGCATGTCGCGAAGTGCGGCCAGTTCGGCGGTCAAAATGTCCAGTTGACGCCGGGGTATTCCGGTCAGTGCGGGATCAGACAAGGTCTTCCGGTCCCATTCCGCAGCCGGGATTTCATCGCCGGCCGGGGTGGTGGCACCGGACAGTCGGGGGTGGAGGGTGTAGTTCCAGTCCCCGTGGAAGGAGTGTCGGGTCAGGGGCAGTGCGGCCATGTCTGCGTCGCCGATCTTGACGCCGGTCGGATATGTGCCGGTGTCGAGTTCGGCGTGGACGGTGAGGCCACTGCGGCCCGTGGTCGCGGCGATGGTCCGCACGACGACATCGTGGCTGGTCAGCGGCCGGCCGCGCCAGTTCATGGTGATGTGAGAGAACAGCCGGTGCTCGATCTTGTTCCACTTCGAAGTTCCGGGCCAATGCCGTTGCTTGAGTTAGTGAAGTATCGCTGGTTGCAGGGTGACGACCTTGAGTGCGACGCGCCGTGTCGGCTGCCGGTCCTGGGTGTTGATCCGGTAGAAGAGCTTGGAGGAGTACTTTGAGTCCGGCCGCTTGAGGTGTCGGTCTGCCTCGCGCAGGCGCCTGGCGCCGTTGTCGAGTTTCCGGTGCACCTTTGCCGCCAGTACGGCCAGGAATTTCTTGATCTTCTTGGGTGTGTCCGCGCATTGACGCACCACGCTGCGCCGGGCTTGAGGACTTTGACGAACGAGACCCGGTCGGGATCGATACCGTTGTCGTCGGCCGGCGACACGATGACCCTCGTGAGGCAGTGGTGCACGACCAGGTGCGCCCAGATCTCCTGCCGCACCAGTTCCGGGTCTGCCGAGCGCAGGACTTCGGCGGGTCCGCGCTGGAAGGTCTTGATCTGCCGGAATGCCGACTCCGCCTCCCATCCGGCGTGGTACAGCCGGGCCGGCTCCGCCGCCGGATACGCAGTCGGGTCCAGAAGATCGGTCAGCGGCCGGATCACCTCGCCGCCGTCGACGCGGTACTCGATCACCCGCACGGTCACTCCGCCCGGATGCGAGGCCCGTTGGCCGGCCAGGCTCATCCTCGCCAGACAGGTGCCGTCCGGCAGGTGCTCTACCGGACGTGCCGCGACGCTCGAACGGGCCCGGATCAGAAGGTGCGCCCCGGCCCCGGTGTAGGCCTTCCACAGCGCCACCCCGGGAAAGCCGCGGTCCATGGATGACCAGCAGCCGAGTCCGCCGTCTTGATCGCCGGCTCAGGCTCACCGCCGCTGAAGCCGCCCACCGCCGCGTCGATCTGCGCGTGCGTGCCGCACTCGGTCAGTGTCACCACCCTCACCTGAGGGAACCCCGCCGGCAGGCCGTTCCTGGTCGGCCCGCCGAACGCCGCCCGGTTCGCCTTCGTGTCCGGCGCGTCCAGCACGAACCCGTCCACCGCGGCCAGCCGCATCCCGCGATGGAAGGAGCCCTCCAGGCCGACCGAGGCCAAGGGGCCGGCCGGCTCGCGGAACAGGGACTCCAAAGCCCCTGGTCCCAGGCGCCTGCGTGCCCGCGCGAACGACGACTTGGGGTGCCAGGTGGAAAGTGCAGGACGGTGATGGTCAGCCCGCACTCGTCGGCGAGAGCGGGCAGGTCCTTCTTGAACAGGTGGGAGTCGGCGGAGTTCGCCCCGCCGGAGTCGGCGGTGATCAGCAGCCGGGTCACGCCCGAGTAGGCCTGCCGGCCCTGCTGGTTCCACCAGCGGCGGATGGATTCCACCGCGAAGGCCGCTGTATTGCGGTCGGTTCCCACGTTCACCCAGCCGGTGTCCTGTCCCAGGTCGTAGACGCCGTAGGGGATCGCGATCTGGGTGTCGGGGTCTGTGAAGTCGTGGTCCGGGGCGATGATCGGCGCCCCTTTGGGGCGGTAGGTGCGGCCCGCTCGGGCGAAGTCGCCGATCGGCTCCTTCTTCTTCGCGTCCACGCTCACCACCGGCAGGCATTGGGTCAGGAACCGTTCGACCGTGGCGTTGATGTGCCGGAACTGGGCGTCGCGGTCGGGGACATGGCTTCCGGCGCGGGTCTTGGCCATGCCTTGGAGACTGAAGCCCATCGAGCGCAGCAGTTTGCCCACGGCCGGGGCGCTGATCGGATGGCCCGTGGCGGTCAACTCCCTGGCCAGGTCCCGCAACGAGGCCGTGGTCCAGCGCAGCGGGGAGATCGGATCGCCGACTTTCCGCGGCTCGATCAGGGCCTCGAGCGCCGGCACCAGGCCAGGGTCGCGCTCGGCGGCCGGTCTGCGTCCGCCGCCGGGGCGGCGCACCCGTCCCAGGACCGGGGCACCGCTTGCGAGTTCGTCGCGCCCCCGCGTGATGGTCGACTCCGACACCTCCGCCGGCCTGGCAATCGCCGCGGTCCCGCCGTGCCCGAGGGCATCGGCTTCCAGGGCCAGGTACAGGCGGCGCTGCCGCTCATCCAGATGCGGCAGCATCGACGCGAACTTCACGTCCAGCACGGCCAGGACGGCCAGGACGGCTTCCGTGATTCCCACGGATCCCCTCTATCACGTCACAGACCGCACGTGCCCAGAATCGCGCAGTAGTTGGTTGACGGCTCCTGAACCGCTTCCGGTTCGTCGCCGACCACCAACGCCGGTTCGGCGTGAAGCGGCTGTGCCGGGTCCTGGAACTGTCCAGGTCGGCTTCTACCGATGGGCGAACTCGGTCTCGACCCGCGCCGCGAGGGCGGAGGCCGACGCGCGTCTCGCCGCCCGGATCCGACGGATCCACGCCGACTCCGACAAGACCTACGGCTCCCCGCGGGTGACCGCCGAACTGCGGGAAGAAGGATTCCGGATCAACCACAAGCGAGTCGAACGGGTCATGCGCGCGCACCGCATCGTCGGACTGAATCACAATCGGCGTCGCCCCCTCTCGTGGGGGCGACGCCGATCGAGTCTCAGCCGCGGCGGATCACGCCGAGCGCGGACGGCTCACTCCGTGCGCAGTCCGTCCGGCCGCATCATCCGCCACAGCGGCGGCAGGCTCAGCGCCGTGACCAGCAGCACCACGCCCGCGCCGATCCCGGTCATCGACGCCATGCTCGTCCAGTCCAGGGCAACCGGACGGCCCACCATCTTGAGCAGGACCGCGCCGAGCCCCACTCCCGTGCACACCGCGAGGACCAGGCCCAACACGACGGGCACCGCGGTCTGCCACAGGATCGACCAACTCAGCGTGGTGCGCTTGGTGCCGAACGCGACGAGCACCGACAACAACTTCCGGCGCTCGCGCAGTTGCTCCAACGTCGACACCAACAGACTCACCCCGATCAGCAGCAGCACGGCGGTCGTCCCGATGAGCAGGCCGTTGCGCACGTTGGCGAACCGCTTGTTCACCTCGGTCTCGCTCAGGTCGAAGACGTCCAACAGCGGATCGATCCGACCCGCGGTGTTGCGCACCCGGTCGCGCGCGTCCGAAACGGCGGGGTCCAGGCGCACGTCCACCGAATACGACACGCTCCCGGCCGCCCCGGCCGGCAGCGTGCTCGGCGTCGTCAGCACACCGTGGTATTTCCGCCCCGCAGCGTCCCCGCGCGGGGTCGCCGGCTTGACGCCGGCCGGGATCTGCCACGGCGTGGCCTTGCCGTTCTCGTTGTGCATGCCGTGCTTCGGGTCGATGAACACCTTGCTGCCGGGTCGGACGAGCGAGTTGCTCTCCGGGTCCGGCCCGGCCAGCACGAAGGTGTCACCCTCCGCGCACCTCTCGATTCCGGCCAGTTCGCGCAGCGCCTCGCACGTCCCGATGGTCAGCGAAGCGCTGAACCGGGCGTTCTCGGGGGCGTCGGCCATCGAGGTGGTCGCGTAGGCGGTGGCGCCGCGCACGCCCTTGGTCTCCTTGAGACCCTGGGTGATCGCCTCGATCCGATCGCTACCGATCTTGGTTTGTGCCATGACCGACATCTGCGCCCGGTCGGGATTCTGACCGGTCGAGATGACGTAGTCGCCCTCGACGCCGCCGAACAGCATCTGAAGCGCGATGGCACCGGCCACCGCGACCGCGATGCCGTTGACCGAACGAGCCGCTGCACCGCTGCCCACCTGGAGCCGGCGCACCGCGAGTTGCCACGGCAGCCCACCCCCGCCGAGGCGCCCGACGACGGCTTCGACCAGCCACGGCAGCATCGCCGTGACACCGACCAGCAGCAGCACGGTGCCGCCGACCACCTGGACCTCGTTGAAGTCCCCATGGTCCGTGCCCCGGCGCATCATCGGGGCCAGCACCGCGACACCGGCGAGCGGCACGAGCAGACGCCACCAGAGCCGGCGCCGGACGGGCGTCGCCGTGCGCACCACGCCCAGCGGCTCGATCACCACGCCGCGCAGGGGGAGCATGGTCACCGCGACGGAGGCGGCCGGCACCACGAGGAGCACAAGCGCCAACAGCGGCAGGCTCGGGTCCAGGTCGGCGGGGAAGACGCTCAGGTCGAACATCGAGCCCAGGGGCGCCAGTTGCCGTCCGCCCAGGAAGAAGAGGGCGCCGAGGAGCAGCCCGACCAGCGATCCCGCGAGCGCCTCGCCGGCGGCGATCCGGCGCACCGTGCGGGCGTCGGCGCCGACCAGGCGCAACGCCGCGAGCCGGCGGTCGCGCCGTTCGCCGCCGAATCGCACGGCGGTGGCGATGAAGACGGCGACCGGCGTCAGCAGGGCGACGAACATGAAGATGACGAGCAGGAGCAGCCGCGGACCGTACGGATCACTGACGCGGTCGTTGCCGAACCGCGAGATCCGCTCCACGTTCAGCGAATCCGGCGCCAGGCTGTTACTGCCCGCGTAGTAGGCCAGCTCGTCCGGTCCGAGCAGACCGGCGTCGCCGATCCTGCCGACGGTGCGGTACGGGAACCGTTCCTTGAGCAGTCGCCCCTCGCCGGAGGCGAGCAGGTCGGCCAGTGCGGGCGAGACCACGATCTCGCCGGGTGCGGGTATTTTCGTCAACCCCGGCGGCACCGGGGCCTGCGGCCCCTCGGCCCGGAGGAGCCGGCCGCGGATCTTGGTCTGCTTGTACTGGGAGTCGGCGCGGCCGACGAGCAGGGTGTTCGCAGCGGCCGGTGGCTTCGTCGACGACATCGAGGCGTCGTCGCGACCCCGATCGCGCTTCTCCCGGGCCGAGAGGGCGTCGGGGATCGCGGTGGTCAGGAGCAGCAGCGCCACGCCGAGCCCGACGCCGACCGCGGTCAGCAGCGTACGGGTCCAGCCCTCGCGACCTCCGGTGACCGCGAAGCCGAAGCCCATCCTGAGCTCACGGAACCACGTCATGCGGCACGCGCCATGTCACGCGACTTCCCGTCGCGGACGACGATCTCCCGGTCGGAGTAGGCGGCGACGCGTACCTCGTGGGTGACCAGCACGACGGCGGCGTCGGTGGACCGGGCGGCCTGAGTCAGCAGCTTCATCACGCGCTCGCCGTTGATGGAGTCCAGGGCACCGGTGGGTTCGTCCGCGAAGACCACCCGCGGACCGGTGACCAGGGCGCGGGCCACGGCCACGCGTTGTCCCTGGCCGCCCGACACCTCGCCGGGGCGCTTGTTCGCGATCTCGGAGACCTCCAGGCGGTCCATCCATTCGACCGCGCGCGTCTCGGCGGCGGCACGCTTGACGCCGTTCAGGCGCAGCGGCAGGGCGACGTTCTCGACGCAGGTCAGTTCGGGGACGAGTTGCCCGAACTGGAAGACGAAGCCGAAGTCGCTGCGGCGCAGCGCGCTGCGACCGGCGTCCGACATGGTGGACAGTTCGCGGCCGGCGTAGCGGATCGAACCGGAGTCGGGGCGCACGATGCCGGCCAGGCAGTGCAGCAGGGTCGACTTGCCCGAGCCGGACGGGCCCATGACCGCGACGACCTCGCCGGCCCGGATGGCGAACTCGGCGCCGTCGAGGGCGGCGGTGGTGCCGTAGGTCTTGTGCAGATCCTGCGCGAACAGTAGGGCGTCGGTCACTTCCGTACCTCCAGGGAGAGTTCGCCGAGACGGGCGGTGGTGAGTTCGAGCCACCGGATGTCGGCTTCGAGGTGGAAGAGTGCGTGGTCGCAGATCAGCCGGTCGCTCAGGTCGCCGTTGAGCTTGCGGGTGGTGAGTTCCCGCATCAGCCGCAGGTGCTCGGAGCGTTGGACGTCGAGCAGGTCCGCCGCGTCGCGACCGCTGAGGAGGGCGAGGACGACCTTGGTGTAGAGGGTCGACTGGAGATAGGGCTCGGGCTTCTCGGGCTGGGCGAGCCACTGCTCGACGTCGGTGACGCCGGCGTCGGTGATGGCGTAGCGCTTGCGCTCGGGGCCACCGCTCGTCTCGATGCCGTCTATCGCGACGAGGCCGTTCTTCAGCAGGCGCGACATGGTCGAGTAGACCTGACCGTAGGCCAGGGGGCGGTCGTGCCCGAACCGCTCGTCGAACTCGCGCTTGAGGTCGTAGCCGTGACAGGGACCGGACTCCAGGAGCCCGAGAAGGGTGTGACCGATGGACATGCAGAGCACTATACACACTATGTATACCCATGATGTATAGCTCTCTGCTGCTCCGCACGTGGACCGGGCATGACGGCGCAAGGCCCGCCTGAACCGGCCCCACCCGAGCTACCCGACCGCCACGTCGGCCACGTCCGACCCGACTCCGTCTCCGCCGCCTCAACCCCGCCGGCTGCGCGTGTCGGCGTACTGAGGAATGTGCTCAGCCAAGTACGGACGCGGTCGCGCACGTGTTGGTGGAACGCGCCACGCAACTGGTCTTCGTCGACGACGTGCATCTGCTCGACACCCGTACCCGGTCGGGCGCGGAGACGTCGGACCAGATGAAATATCTCGGCGAGCGCATCCCGGCGACGTTCGTCTACGCCGGTGTCGATGTCGACGGCTCCGCATTGTTGACCGGGGCCCGCGGCCGGCAGATCGCGGGGCGTTTCAAGCTGTTGCGCCACACTCCCCTGCCGTATGGGACGCACGTGCGCAGGGACACCTGGGTGGACCTGGTCGGCGACATGGAGGGCGCGCTGCGGCTGCGCCGACATCGGGCGGGCACCCTGGAGCGACACGCGGGATACCTGCACCGGCGCACGGGCGGGGCGATGGGAAGCCTGTCCCATCTGATCCGCGAAGCGGCGCTGACATCGATCGAGGACGGAACCGAAAGGATCACCAAGGCCTTGTTGGACGGTGTCGGGTTGGACGTGCGCGCGGAACACCGGTCGCGGCCCGCACGCGAAACGGGTGAGGGAAGCGGGAAGGGCTTTTGACGCCCGTTCGGTGCCATCCCCGCCTACCCGCCCCCGGCCCCCGGCCCGCCCGGGCCGCGTTGAGTGGTTCGGGCCCGTCACGGAAAGTCGTTCACGCGATGCGTTCTTTCGTCCGACCCTCGCGCGGCTTGGCGCGTGTGGCGCCACTGCCCCGTGAGACCACGGCCTCGTTCGTCGCCCGCCTGGCGGCGCGCAACCACGTGAGCGAGGCCGTCCTGTTCGACCACGTCGGGATACCGCGGCCGGGGGTGACCGACACGAGGTCCAAGGGCGCCAACGTGTTCTACGAGGTGGAGGAGTTGTACTTCAACGCGCCGGCCCGGCGTGCGATCGCGTGGGTGGCGGGCGTGCCGGAGGAACACCTGCGGCGGGCGTTGCCCCAGTGGGAGCCGGGTCTGGCATCCCGTGGTGCGACCGGGCGCCCCGTGCCCGATATCGGTTGTCGGGGCTGCCGTCGGTGGGGGGATGCCCGGGGTGTGTGGCTCGGCGTACGGGTCGTGTGGGGTCGGTGCGTCAGTACCTCGGGGATCATCAACTGGTCTGTGTGGAACACCGGTTGTGGCTGTTGCATCGTCACACTCTCGAGGGTGAGGACTTCCCGGTCCTGCGTGTCGATCTGTCCCGGGTGCCCGAGGTCCTCGCGGCTCGTCGTGGGCATCTGCGTCTTCTGCGGGGCGACGACGGTCACGGCGTTCACGCGTTCCGCCGTGCGGTGTCGGTGACCCAGGGATGGCGTCGTGATCGTGTGGGCGAGGAACGCATCCGGCCCGCTCGTGCCGAGCGGATCGGGCGGGGGAAAGACGTCGAGTTGTGGTATGTCCTGACTCGGGAGGCTTTGGTATATCCCGAGGCGGTGTTGTTGGCCGGAGTCCTCAACGAGGTGCGGTGGGGGTGGCATCCCCACACATCCGAGACCGGCCGGGGACGGGCCACCCGCCGAAGGCGGCCGTGACGTGGGTCGCGAGTCCTTCCCGGGCCTCGCCCACGGATGAACCCCGGGGAGGGCGCCACCCCGGGCGGATCACCGGATCCGAACACCACCCGATGAAACAGAGCAACCCACCCGGAACCGCAACACACCCCGGCGGGAAACCGCAGGACGACACGACACCGGGGTGCAGGCCGGCCGGCCCCGGCACGCGCAAAGACCGACCACGAAACCCTCTCGATCCGCGTCAATCAACATGCGAACCCGCAGGCCACCACACCCGACACCACCCACAAAACCCGAGCGGCGACAACAACCCTATTGGGTCCCTGTCCGGAACCTTCGTGGCACCTCACACCGTGCGGCGCCCTCGCGCCAGCCTTCGCGGACAACGGCCGCGGCCCCGTAGGAACGGGGCCGCGGCTTTTGCACCTGGCTGTGGTGGACGTCGGCGGCCTTCAAGCGTGCTGTGGTCGCTGCCCCCGGTCTACCGGTCGGTCACCTCTGGACGCGGGCGGTCGGTGCCGCCGGGGTGAACTTCCATAGCTGGTTGGCGTTGTCGGAGTTCTTGCAGGTCCACTGGACGACCTTGGTGGGATCCGGTGCGTTGATACCGTGCGCGTCCATGCACAGCGAACTGTTGACGTTGGTGAGGGTGTACACGCCCGGTTCGGCGCCGGCCCCGGGCCTGGCCGTCCAGTGCTGATTGCGGCCGGAGTTGCAGCTGTACTGGACAAGTTGGGTATCGGGCGCGGTGGATCGCCCCGGGACCTCGAGACACTTGTCGCCGATCGCGGACTTGATGGTGTACGAGCCGTCGCCGACCGGGTCGACCCGCCATTTCTGCTCGGTGCCCGAACCGGGAGACTGCTGGATGATCGGCGCCAAGTCCGTGGACGAAGCGTCCTGCACCGTCACATTCATGCCGCTGTGCGCCGTCAGCGTGTACAGGCCCGGTTCGACGGTCGGCGCGGTGGTTTCGTCGAAGTGCACGGCGTCCAGGTCGAAGGTTGCGTCACTCCTCGTCTTGAACACCAGGTAGAGCTTGTGCGTGCCTGCGAGCGGAGCGAGAGGTCCACCCTGGACCGTTCGGTACGCGTCCCATCCGCCGGTGGCGGGGACGAGGGTGGTGCTCACCAGCGGTCCGCTCGGACTGTCCGCGTGTACCTCGATGGTTCCGCCACCCGTGGGTGAGGACAGTCGGTATCCGATGGCGGCGGTGTTGTGGAGGTTGGCCGGGTCGAACATGATCCAGTCGTTGTCGCTGATGTCGCCCAGTCGTTTGCCGTTTTCGGCGCCCGACTGTTCGACGACGCGCACCCCCGACTGTGCGGTGAAGAATTCGGCCTGCTTGTGGCGGGGGTGAAGGATGGCGCGGGTGTGTGAGGTCAGCGGGGGTGCGCCGGTGGCGCCCTTGTCGGTGTACTTGGCACTGACGATGTAGTAGAGGTTGGCGCCTTCGGGGTGCCCGCCCAGGTCGCCGGTGTCGATGGTGCCTTCGCAGCCGGGGATGTCGGTGGTGTGGTGTGCGTGGTCGTCGTGTCCCAGAGCGGGGTTGACGACGACCTTGGTGCAGTCGATCGTTCCGTCCTCGGGATCGGTGACCGTGACCTTGTAGGGGACGCGGTCGCCGAACTCGATGAAGCCGCCGTCGGCCGGGAGGTCCAGTTTGATCGTGGGCGCGGTGTTGCCCACGGTGACGGACACGTTGGCGAAGCCGGTGTCACCGGTCGTGTTGGTGACCTTCAGTTGTGCGTTGAAGGCGCCGACGGTGGTGTAGACGTGGGTGGGGTTCGGCTCGGTGGAGTCGATGGTGCCGTCGCTCTCGAAGTCCCACGCGTAGGTGATCGGGATGTTGTTGGGATCGTGCGTACCGTTGCCGGAGAACGCGACCGTCAGTGGTGCCGGGCCGTTGGTCGGCGTTCCGTTCGCCACGGCGACGGGTTGGCGCCGGCCCTGCGTGTAGTCGATGCGGTAGAGGCCGGAGTCGTTGTTGCCGCCGCCGAAGTCCCGGCCCCAGTCGAGCACGTACATCGAGCCGTCGGGGCCGAAGGTCATGTCCATCGGCTTGGCGAGCTGCGCCGTCGGCAGGAAGTCGTTGATCTTGTGGAGCTTGTTCGACGCGTCGAAGCGGATCTCCCGCATGAAGCCGCGCGCCCACTCGTAGAAGAAGCCGGCGCCGTCGTAGTAGGCGGGGAACTTCGTGGTCGAGGGGTTGTTCGGGTCGTAGCGGTAGACGGGGCCGGCCATCGGAGCGCTGCCGCCGCTGCCCATCTCGGGGAACTCGGGGGAGGCGCCGTAGCCGTACCAGATCTGCGGCATCTGCACGGCCGGGAGCCGGGTCAGGCCGGTGTTGTTGGGCGAGGGGTTCGTCGGGGCGGCGCAGTCGAACTTCGCCCCCACGGCCCCGTTGTCGGGGTTGTAGGGCGCGTAGGGCTGGTTGTTGCCGTGGCAGAACGGCCAGCCGAAGTTGCCGGGCTGCGCGACGACGTTGTACTCGACCAGTCCCTCGGGGCCCCGGTCGGTGGTGGGCAGGCCGCGGTCGGGCCCGTAGTCGGCCACGTGCAGCCGGCCGGTGCCCTGGTCGACGCGGAAGCGGAAGGGGTTGCGGAAGCCCATCGCGTAGACCTCGGGGCGGGTCTTGTCCGTGCCCGGGGCGAACAGGTTCCCGGTCGGGATGTCGTATCCGCCGTCGGCCTTGGGCCTGATCCGCAGAATCTTGCCGCGCAGGTCGTTGGTGTTCCCCGCGGTGCGGGCCGCGTCGAGCATGGACCTGCCCGGTCGCCAGTCGAGCGGCGCGTAGCCCTGCCACGCCGGATCGAGGTTGGGCGGGGTGTCGTCGCCGGTGCCCAGGTAGAGGCTGCCGTCGGGGCCGAAGTCGAGGGCGCCGCCGGTGTGTCCGGGCTCGGGGAAGGTCCGGTCGCGGTACGCGGGCACCTCGATGACGGTCTTCTCGCTCGCGGGGTCGATCGTGTCGCCCGTGACGGTGAACCGGGACAGTCGGTTGACATCGGTGGCGGCGTTCCTGGGTGCGTGGTAGAGGTAGATCCACTTGTTCTGCGCGAAGCCGGGATCGAGAACCATGCCGACGAGGCCGTCCTCGCCGCCCGTGTACACGTCGAGCCTGGCCGCGGTGACCGTGCTGTGCGTGTCCGGCTTGTAGACCTTCACCTCGCCGGCGCGCTGGATGTAGAACACCCGCCCGTCGGGAGCGACGGAGAGCTGCATGGGGTCGACGGTGTTCTCGTCGAGGGCGACCTTCTCGAAACTGCTCCACACCGTCGGCCCGCAGTCGCCGGGGACGTTGCCCGCCGCCCACTTGAGGCCGCCGATGATGTGCTTGCGCAAATCGGGTTCCGCGTAGGAGGAGGCGGTGTGGCCCATGGCGGTGGCCCAGACCCGGCCGCCCTCGGCGTTGCGACACCACGAGATCGGGTGGTCGGCGCCCATCCTGGACGGGCCCGGGTCGTAGGTGCTCTCGTCCGCCGTCACCAGGACGTGCACGTTGCCCCGGGGATTGCGGTCGAAGGTGTACCACTCCTCGTCCCGGACCCAACGCTCCGGCAGATCCTTGGTCGAAGGATGCACACGGTCGGCGACCTTGGTGGTGCCCTGGTGGATGCCAGGAGGGTGCCCCGGCATGTGGGCGCCGCCGTTGATGAGGTTGTCCCACCAGGGGTATTGGTCCTCGATACCCATGTCCAACGCGGCGTGCAGGGCCACGACTCCCTTGCCGGAGCGCACGAACCGTTCGAGGGCTTCGCGCTGAGCCCGGGTCTCCCAGACCATGCCCGAGTTCTGGAGCATCACGAGCGCGTCGAACCCGGCCAGATTCGCGTCTTCGAAGACGACCGGGTCGGCGGACTGGACGACCTCGTAGTGGTTCGCCTCGGCCTCCTCCTGGAACATCGCGACGCCGGCGGGGATCGAGTCGTGCGCGAAGCCCGCGGTCCCGGTGAACAGGAGGACCCGGAACTCGCCGTGTGCCAGCGCCGGTTGCATCGGGCTCAGGGTTAACACGGCCAGCACCAGAGCGATGACGCCACCTATCGAGCGGAGGATGCGTCGGGTGACGGGCGGATCTGTCGTGCGCATGGATTCTCCCTATGAGCGCAGGGGTGTGCCGTCCGCGCCGCGCGGATCGCGGGCGGGCGAGTCGATACGAGGATTGCTGCGTGGGTGCGGGTGGTTGGTGGCCATTGGTGCGACCGGGCCGAGCGCCCGGCCGTACCAAGGCCGACACACCACGCCTGGTCGGACGAAGGCGCGCCTCGAACGCGGCCGGCGACGCGAGGGCTGTCGATGGACCGCGATGCGGTTGTCGAGCGTGTATGAGGACCCGACCGAGGAGGTGCGCCACGACGAGCGCGAGACCTATGTGGGGCCGAGTTTCCGGGCGGGCTCTACGATGCCTGCGCGTGGGCGGGCGCCCGTGCGTTCACACGGAGCTGCCCCTGGCGGCGCGACCTGCCGTGGCGAGCAGGTGTCCGTCTCGGACGGACAGCCACCCGCCGCCGGGCTCCGACGCGCAGGGTCATGCGGGCTTGGTGACCGAACCGGGACGGTCGCCGAGGCTTCCCTCCGCGATCAGGTCGCAAGCGGGCGCAACGATCGGCAGGGGCACCATCGTCGGGATCCTCCCCCGGGACTGACACAACCTCGCGTTGCGTTGTGTCTCAGAGCATGTCCGACCGTGAACGAGTCGCCGGTCACGCCGACTGTGAGCGCCGAATGGTCGAAGTTGCTGAGCAAAGACGGCCTCCCCTCGCTGGCCTGCATGGCCGGCGTCCGCCAAAAATCTAGTATCTTTCGTCTTCGATCAAAAGACTTTTCACACAAAGATTCATACTTCTTCCAGCTGAAGTACAAACCTCCTCGATCGAAGGACGAGGCGGGCCCCCGCCCTGGTCCGTGGGCGTGGGCCCATCCGGCTTCCGGCCCGGGTGTCAACGCGGGGGAATCTCAGGACAGCTGAACCACTCGGCCCTCGCGGGCACTGCTCAGGGCGGCGTCCAGGACGGTGGCGGTGGCCACGGCGTCCCAGGGGTCGACGGGCACGGGGCCCGTCCCGCGGACGGCGGCGGCGAAACCGGCGTAGAACAGATCCCATCTGCCGCGCTCGGGGGAAGCGGGCTCGACGACGTCCCCGCGCCGTACGTGGCCCCGGTGTTGCTCGGGCTCTCGACCCCAGTGGTCCCCTTCGGATTCGGGAGTCGCGCCCGCGAGCAGTGCCTGCTCCTGGCCGTCGACGCGGTCGACGACGAAGGTGCCCGTGGTTCCGGTGGCGCGCATCCTGGGGCCCGGGGAGCCCTGTCGCCAACTGCCCCAGAGGTGGGACCGCACCCCGTTGCGGTGGGTGAGGGCCACGAAGACGTCGTCGTCGAGCCCTGCGGTGTCGTCGCGCCGATGCATCTCCGCGTACACGCTCGCGACCGGCCCGGAGAGCACCAGAGCCTGGTCGACGAGGTGGCTGCCGAAGTCCACGAGCGTGCCACCGCCCGCGAGGGGAACCGCCTGCCCGGGGGCGAAGCGCTCGAAGCGGGACTCGTACCGCACCAACGAGCCGAGCCGACCGCCCTCGAGGAGTGCGCGCAGGGTGAGGAAGTCGGAGTCCCATCGCCGATTCTGATACACCGTCAGCGGACGGCCGAGTTCTTCCGCGAGTTCGACCGTGGCGCGCGCGGAGGCCGCGTCGAGGGCGAACGGCTTGTCACAGACCACCGCCAATCCCAGTTCCAACGCCCGCCGCACGAGCGGGACATGGGTGGCCGCGGGAGTGGAGACGGCGACCGCCTCGGCGCCCGCCCGCACCAGGTGCTCCAGCGAATCGTAGGTCGGCCGGTCCCAGTGCTCGGCCACTTGGGCACGGCGCTCGGGCGAAGTGGTGACCACTCCCACGAAGTCGCAGGCCTGCTCGGCGGCGATCAGCGGGGCATGGAAGAAGCGACCACCGAACCCGTAGCCGACGAGTCCGATACGTATGGGTGACTGCATGAAAGAGCGCCTTTGCGTAGTCAGGAGCGTTGCGGTGAGTCGATCTGGGCATCCACGCCCGAGTGCCCCGCCCGTCTGCGGCGGCATGACCGAATCCTCATCCAACATATTCCATCATGATGCCACCCCAGAACCCTGTATTCACACATTTATCAACAATCGAGTGCGGCAACAGCCATGGGAGGAGGCGCACCTGGCGGAGTCGGCCTGCTGAACGAGGGCCCGTCGTCGGCGGAGTCGCCCGTGACGCCGACTGCCTTCCCGCTGTGTGCGCTGATCAGGATCGGCGCACCTGCAGAGCTTCGAAGACGTCCATGGTCAGGCCGTGGCGAAGCCGCCCGGGCGAGCCGGGCGTCCCGCTCCCAGGACCCGCACCGGACGGTGTTGGCGGTCACGGGGCACTGTGCAGGGTGAGCGTGGTGACGCCACCGGCCGTCCGGGCGAAGACCACGGTGAACGTGCCCCGTCCCCGCGGCGGGACGCCGATGGGGCTCCTCGACGCCACCGAGACCTACTTCGACACCGGCGTCGAGACCATCCGGGCCGGCACCTCGCGCGGATGGGCCCGCGCAGTGGGGAGCACGGGAGGTCGCGGATTCGAGGACGGTGTCCTGGCCACGGTCTCCGCCGGCACCGAGGCGGTACTGGTGTACTGCGACTGCAATCCCGTGGCGTACCTTGTCCACGCCGAGGACGGCGAGGTCGTGTGCGGTTTCGAGGAAGACGCTCCCGAGGATCGCTTCGGCACGGACCCCGACCGGCTCCTCGCGCACATGATCACCGCCGGGCTCCTCGCCCCGGACGGCACACCCCCCGACGACGACGCCCAGGCGCGCCGATGCGAACTGCGCGTGGCCGAGACCGTGTTCGGCCTCGACCTCCCCCACGACACGGTCGTCCACGGCCCACTCCTCGCGGCCGGACTGCGCGAAGGACTCTCCGCACCCCTACCCGTCGACACCTCACCGCCACGGCCGATCCCCGACATCGGACCCATCACCGCGACGGCCGGCGCCGTCGCCGAACCACCCGGCGAGTAGACGACGGCAAGGCATCCCGATCCCTTCCCCGCCTCCCGCAATGCCGAGACACCGACGCGGACCGCCCCCGAAGCACCCGATCGCCGCGGCCACCACCGAGCCGTCAAAAGGGCGGGTCGTCGGTGCATCCCTCGGCCTCCGCCCAGGGGCCGCCGTCGGCCACCGAGCGTCGGAACGGGTCCGGGTCGAGCAACTGCCGCAGGATGTGGGTCGATCCGGCGCCGTCGCGGTCGACTCGGCGCAGCCAGGGCACCGAGGCCATCGCACGGTCGAGTTCGGGGGTGGCGCACGCGTCGAGGACGGCACGCAGGTCGTCGGGCACAAGGTCCTCGACCAGACACAACCACCCCAGGGCGGCGCCCACCCGGACCTCGGCGGGGCGCGCGGGGTCCGACCACAGGGCGCGGGTGAAGGCGGCGGCGTCCTCGTGTCGGTGTTCCCGGGCCGACTGCGCGATCGCCAGGACCAGGCCAGGGCGTACGCACGTGTGGTTCTCGATCCGGAAGCGGTCGTGCAGGGCTGCGGAAATCTCCCCGGCCCGACCCGAGGCCGCAGCCAGGGCGTACGCGGCCGCCTCCCGGACATCGGGGTCCGGGTCGTCCAGGAGCACGATCGCAAGATGCGCGTCCGCGGCGATCGCGCCGCGCGCCGCCTCCACGGTCCGGTTCCGGAAGTAGCCGCCCACATCGAAGTGCCCGTGGTCGCCGTCGGAATCGGCCACCCGCAACAGATCCGCGCGGGAATCCACCTGACAATCACAGCGCGCCACCATCGCAACCAGGAACAGCGCGCCCACCCGGGGACGCGCGCGGCGATCCGCGGCGATCCGCAACAGGAACGGCACCGCCGGCGGCGCCACCGAACCCCGCGAGCCCTGATGACAGATCGAGCCCCACAACGACCCCAGGCCCTCCCGCGCCGTCACGGCGTCGGCGGAACGCATCCTCTCCAGCAGGTCGGGAACGTCCACGCCCGAACCGTACGCGTGGGCGAACCGGCCCCACGGAACCCGGCCGTAGGCGAAACCGTCCCGCACCCCGACCGGCATCCGCGCCACCACCACGCGCACGTCCCGGTCGGTCCCCTCCCACCACTCCGACCAGTGCTCATCCACCCGCTCCGCAGCGTCCCACGTCTCCCGCAACGACTCGCTCCACGCCTCGTGCAGCGCCTTCGCGTCGACACCCTCGTCCATCCCCACCTGCGCGACCTCGACCCTCAACGCGCCGTCAGCTCCCCCGCCCTGCCCGGGCCGGCGGATGCGCGGCGTAACCGACGCCACCGACACCCGGCATCGGACCACGAGGGGCGAAACACGGGAATCCGTCACCGGTCGCGAGGAGGTCCGGGCACGGCCGGGCACATGAATCAATGGCCGGTGAACAAGTACAACCGCTCTACGAGGAGCGGAGCGCCCTGAGCATGCTCAGGAAACCAACGCACGTGCGTGGCCCGCGCCTGAAGTTCTGTCCCTCGGCCTGTCACGGAAACCGATGCGTGACAGCCGCCATGGCGGCGTGGCGTCATCGCGACTGGTCCATGCTGAACCGCCGCTTTGCGGAGGCGACTTCGCACCCGAAAGCGCTGGCATTGACGCAGGCCACACGACAAGCGTCTCGCCCTTCGAGACGGCCGGGCGCAGAGTGGGCCGTAAGGGCGCGTCGAATCCCTGTCGAGGGTTGTCGGCCTGCAGTTGGGACGCGAAGAGGACATATCGCCCCCGAGTTGGTCCAGACAATAACCAAGTGGGCGTTTGGCCACGGTTCTCGATGCCCACAAGTGACGTTCCGCACGGTCGACAATGGGCGGCCTCAGTCGCACTGAGGTCGCGGCCCGGGGCGATCGGCGCCGACCGCGCGTACCAGCAGCTCGTAAAGCGCTGCGCGTTCCTCGGGGCTGAGCGCATGGAAAATCGTGTCCTCGACTCTCGCGAGTCGCACCTGAGCCGCCTTCAGCACCGTCTCGCCGCCTGGGGAGAGTTCGACGATGTGCCGTCGACGGTCGGCCGGATCGCGACGGCGGATCGTCAGCCCGCACTCCTCGAGTTCGTTGAGGAGCCCGACGACGTTGCTCGGATCCAGGCCGAGCGACTCTCCGAGTGCCTGCTGGCTCATGGCCCCGCGTTCGCTGAGCAGGTTGAGCGCGATGACCTGGCGGTGACGAAGACCGCCGGGCTCGGTCGACGCATCCACGGCGCGTCGTCCCAGGCGCGCGAGGTGGGCGATCAGCGGCATGGACAGGCGCTCGAAGGTCGTCCGCGTGCTTTCCATCCCACAAGCGTATCCCGGCCGCAATGATTTGTGATCCTCAATGATTTATTATCCGCAATGATTGGCAATCTGAAATGATTGCCTTACGCTCATGATCTGTTGATCACAACAACGGAGGTGTCATGTCCAAGCTGAAGATCATCCTGGGAACCACTCGCCCGACCAGAGCGGCGGATCAGGTGGCCCCCTGGGTGGCGTCCGTCGCTGCCGCCCGCGAAAGCTTCGAGGTCGAGGTGCTGGACCTGCGGGACTGGCCGCTGCCGTTCTTCTCCGAGCACTTCGGCACCATCGGCGACATCAACGACCCGACGTACTCCGAGCCGGTCGTGAAGGCGTGGAACCGGAAGATCAAGGACGCAGATGCCTACATCGTCGTGACGAGCGAGTACAACCACAGCCTCCCGGGTGTCCTGAAGAACGCCATCGACTCGGTCTGGACGTCCAGCGCGTTCCGCAACAAGCCGGTCGCCGTCGTCGGTTACAGCGCCGGCATCGGCGGCGGGATACGGGCGATCGAGCACCTCGCCCAGATCATGGTGGAGACAGAGGCCGTGCCGCTTCGCAACACGGTCGTGATCCCGTTCGTCAACGACGCGTTCGATGACGCCGGCCGGCCGACGAGCCCCCTGACGAACGTGGGACTCGATGTCGTACTCGACGATCTGGCGTGGTGGTCGGCAGCGCTGGAACAAGCCCGCGCAGCCGGTGAGCTGCCGCCGGGCCGGGTCCGGCTGCGCGCCGCGATGCTCAACGCGCAAGCCGCCAAGGAGTCGACGGCGTGACTTCGCCACCAGCGAACGTCACACCCTCACCTACCGGCAGCCAGTGCCGGTCCAGCCGGCGAAAGTGGGAACCCGTGTCCGATGACCCCTCCGCCGTCCCTGAAGCGGTCGAGGCCGCAGATCGCAATCAGGCGCCGCCCCCGAAGGAGCACCCGGGACCCATCCTCTTCCTCGTGCGACTGCAGGCCCGGCCGGACATGAGCGACGCAGCCGAGCGGGCACTGGAAAAGATCGCCGACCCGACCCGCGCCAACCCGGACTGCCTGGAATTCCGCATCTTCCGGGATCGAGACAACCCGCACCTCTTCACCCTCCTCGAGCACTGGGTCAGCGTCCAGGCCGTCATGGCCCACGGTCAGCGCAACTACATGGCGGAATACGTGGCCACGAAGGACTTGATCTTCGAGGACATCTCCGGCGAGCACGTCCAGGAGAACCACCCGCTGAGCGTAGAGCCCTGAGCCCAGCGACTACGCCGGCGCGACCTCTGCCGGCACGCCCAGGCGGAACATCCCGACACGCGACAGAAGCCCCGTGCACACACGACGGCAGTATCACGCTTTGGGACGTCGGATACCCCGAACAGCCCCTGCGCCTCACGGACTTCCCGGTGCAAGGAAGTGCAGAAATCGGACTCGCGTTCTCCCCCGACGGCCGTACCCTCGCCGTCACCAGCAACGGGTTCATCGAATTCCGGAACACCGCCGATCCCCACAAGCCCACGCTGCGCACGACCAACGGGTCGACGGCGAAGGGAGCCCTGTCCTTCTCCCCGGACGGCCGCCCCCTCGTCGCGGTGGGCGGACTCCAGGGGTTGCGGACATGGGACGTCTCCGACCCTGACCGCCCCACTCCTCGTGCCCCCATCGGGACGGCGCCGAAATCGCCGCCGCCTTCTCGCCCGACGGTCGCACGCTCGCCGTCTCGACACTCGACTCGCAAATCGATGTCGTGTCATGGGACATCGCCGATCCCACCCGAGACCACGACCTATCACCCTCGACGATGACGTCGCCTTCGCCGTGACATTCGGATCGGACGGCAAGACCCTGGTGACCGCCGGTTCCCGCTCCACGCAACTGTGGGACACGTCGGACCCCGACCACCCCGAACCACGCCCGAACGCCCTGGACAGCAAAGGAGATTGGGTCGACTCCCTCTGCCTGACGAACGATGGAGGCACCCTCGCCACGTCGGGCGATTCCGCCACCGCCCGGCGGTGGAACCTCACCGACCCGGACCACCCCGCACCCCACACGACACCCATCGGCACATCCGCGTACAAAGCCTGTCGACCTCTCACCCGACGGCCGCGCCCTGGCCGTCATCGAGGAGACCGACGCAGTATCCCTTCGACTCCTACGACCCCAGGACGCCATCCGGCGCATCTGCGCGACCACCGCGGGCAGCTTCGAACAAGCAGGCCAGGAACTCCGACACCCACTCGCCCCCGTGCCCGACTCCTCCGAACGCCTGAGCCCACCACCGACCCGGCGAACGACAGCTTGTCGCAGGAGATGACCGAGCACGGCCGATGCCACCGCGACCGCCATCACGGCTCCGCGCCGATGACGTGAACCTCGAGTCCGCCGTGACCGTCGAGCCCAACAACCCGCACCGACCATGCCGGGCATCGGGCCGCGGTTCGCTCACGCCGTCGGATCGGCGCGCTGCTTTTCACCATCGGCAGACAAGGCAAAGGTGCGGCTCGGACGCCACGCGGCCGTTCGGCTTTGGTCGTGCGGTGGTCGATACTTCCCGGTCCGGACACCGCGCGGACCTCGCGGTGGTGTGCCCGAACCCGCGTGCCGCGCGGACTGTCGCCCCGTGTCCGTAGTGGTCACTCGACCAGTTCGGCAGGCATACAGGGGTCGAGGTGAATGTCGCCCACGCTCTTCACGGTGGTGTACCAGCGCCGGAGGAAACGCCCGACGCCGGCCGACGTGATCGACAGGAGTTCATCCATGACGCCCGAGTATCGCCGGCATCGCCACCGTTGTCCCGACACCGCCCGACCAGGCGGGCGTCGAGGGTGTAGAAACGCGCCCGGGAGACGGCGGCATCGATGTCGGTGTCCGCGCCGGCGGGCTCGGGTGCCCGGTGCGCGCCCTGGGGCAGCCGGCCCAGATGCGCGGAGCGCGGACGGGCGGCACCCCGCAGACGGCCCGGCGCCCGCCGGGGAATCTCTCCCGCAGAGCCGATCTCCTCGGCGCTCGGGCCCTGCCCGTGGGACGGCGGCGACTAGAGTGGGGTCGGTCGGATCGTCGTGAGGGAGGGGTGTGGGGTGACCGCCGAGCCCGAGTATTCGACTCCGGTGATCGCGCGGCCGGAGCGCACGATCGAGGGTGTGCGTGCGGCGATCGCCTTGTTGGCACCGCACTGGCTTCCCGAGATGGACCGGTCCCAGCGCGAGGCGACCGCGAAGGCGTTGGAGGTCAACCGGCTCGACCCGTTGCGGGGCTGGTTGCGACACTGGGCGGCGATCGCGGAGATCGAGCGTCACCCGGACCTGGCGTTTCGCTACCACCACGCCGAGCAGGTCGACACCGTCAGCGACGACCCCCGGGTGCGGGCCCGCGGTGTTCGGGTCTCCGGCGAGTTGTTGCGGGCCGCCTATGCCGCGGTGGGCGTGTGAGCTGGGGCTGGGAGTACGAACCCGACCAGGCGAGCGTGGTGGGCGGAGCCCCGGAGGCGTTCGTCGCCCTGGTCGAGACCGCGATCGCGGAGATCGTCCGCGCGGCCGAGGTCCTGTATCTCGACGGGACCCTGTACGAGGGCCCCAATCCCCGCGCGGCAACCGCCTACATCGACGACGGCATGTTCGTGTACCTGATCGTGGTACGCAGCGAACGCGTCTACGTCCTGCAGACGACATACCTCCCCGCCCACTGACACCTTTACGTCCGCATCCGCAACACCTTGGGCGGCTTGTGTGTGGCCGGGCAGGGCGGCGAACAGCATCCGATCCACGCAGCGGTTGAGGTTCTCGATGCTGCCCTTCAGGTGGGGGCTGTAGGGCGGGAGCACGGTGATGTTCGCGTCCAGGGCGGCGAGCGTGGTGGTTACGGTGCGGGAGAGGAAGTCTGGCCGCGGTCGAAGCGCACGTGTTCGGGCAGGCCGCCGAAGGGCCCGTAGGGATCGGTGCGCACGATCGCGGAGCGCAACGCGGCCAGGACCGAGGCCCGCGTGGGGTGGCCGGGGGTGACGGCGACACCGGTGATCGCCCTGGTCGCGCAGTCGATGAGCCACGTGATGTAGGGGTGGACAAGATCGCCGCCGGCGGTCACACGCAGGGAGGCTTGGACGTGGTCGGCTTCCCAGGTGTGGTTGCGCCAGGTCCGGGGGCGCTTGGCGAACACGTCCAACGCACGGGCGGCTTCGGGGCCTTTGCGGTGGCCGATCCGCTCCCCCGCGGTCGGGTCCCGGCGGAGTGCGCGCAGGAACGGGCGTTCTCGGTGGTGCGGGTTGGGGAGCGAAGAGGAGCGGGGAGGCGGGACGTCGGGTCGTCGGGCGCCGGGTGCCGTCGATCCCGTGTGGGTGGGATCGGTCGAACGGCGATACCGGGCGCGGGAGCGTATCGGCCGGGCGGCCCGCGTCGGAGCGGCGTTTCGTGCGGGGTTTCCTCGGGTGGCCGGGTGGTCCGGTTGTCGACCGCGCGATCGGACCGGTCCCCCGGGCTGCTTCGGCGGCCGGGACCGGCGGCGCGGGCCGGCCCTGTTCGTCCACCGTCCCCGACAGGGCCAGGTCGGCCAACGCGCGGTCGTAGCCGTCCGCGGGCGACCCGTGGATCGGACACGCGATCTGAAGCACACGTCCCGAGCGAAGGTCACGACGTACCGCGTGATAGAGCGTCGCCGGCGACACCGGCGGCGTTCCCGGCTCGACCTCGGCGAGGGCCGCAGCCCGATCGCTCGTCCAGCGGTGCAGGACTCTCACCTCCCCACCCAGGTCCGCGAGGCACGACCAGAGCGTGTCATCGAGAGTGAAACGGTCACGTCCCGGCGGGTCCACACGGCCCGACCCGCGCGCTGCCGCCAACCACCGCCACACCGTGCGCTCCGACACCCCACCGCCTCGGCAGCGACCGCCACGTGCGCGCGGGTGACACCAGCGGCCGCATCACCACGGCCGCGCTCGGAGAACCGGCAGCAGGATGTACCGATACGCAAGACCGACTCCTCGCCACACCGGCAAGCACACCCGCACCCCGGAACCCCGAACACGGGAATGGGCAACTCCGTGACGGAACAACCCACTTGTGTCAGACACCCGACGTCAGTCGATGGTCACCCGTGTGACAGTCCAAACGACCACACACGTCCACACCCCGACCGGCACGGAAACACCCACACCACACCCCGACTCCACCGACGTGGATGATCCGCCGGGCCACGGCAGAGCAAAAGCGGCAGGGCGGGGTACGACCGAAGCAGCCGCGCCGAGCCATGGCCGTCGCCCAGGCGCCGATTCCACGGCCACGAGTACCGAACCGCGCAAACAGCGAGACGGCGAGACGGCGAGACGGCGAGACCCAGCCGACCGGGACGCTGATCACCGTGTCGTCGTCACCCTTTCCGACCGCGCCGAGCGATGACAGCCCACTGGCTGTCTGCCGCGGCCGGACCGGCTCGGTCCTGGACCGGGCTCAGTTCGACGGCGGCGGACCGCCGAGGTGCACCAGCTGACCGTCCTCGGTGTCGATCACCCTCGGCGCGTTCGGGTCGTCGACCGGCACGCAGGGAGCGACCGTCCCCCTCGCAAGATCACTGTTGCCCACCGCCGTTCGCTGCTCCGACCCTTTGGGGCCGTCGAAGATCGTCTCGGTCAGCACCAGCGTTGTTCCCGGCGGGATCCGTTCCGGCCGGATCTCCTGCCATGCCTGGCGGAAGTACGCGCTCTCCTCGTCGGTCATCAACCGGTCCATCGGCGGCTTCACATAGTGGATCGCGGCCTCGACCGTGTCCCGGGGCAGCGTCCCTCCCGGGAACCGACCTGCCGCGCAGCCCTTTCCGGCAGGAAGGTAGTCGACCTTCGCCGGTACGCCCAGCCGGCGCAGCCGAGTCTCCAGGCCTTCGGGATCGCGGAACTCGTCGATCGCGAACCTGATCGTCCCGTCCGGCTGCCGGACGACCGTGAACGGCGCCGCTTGGGCGCTCTTCCCGCCCAGGACCAGCGGACCCACGACGGCGACCACCGCCGCCGCGGCACCCGAGACCACCAGCCCATACGCTCGACGGCGCCGACGACGGGCGCCGTGGGAGTCGAGCAACGGGACCGTTGTGGCCGCTTGGGCGACCGTCTCTCCCTCGACCAATGCGGTGAGTTCGCCCAGCAGGTCGTTCTCGAAGGCGAGCGGTGTGTTCTCGTTGCGCATCAGTGCACCTCCGCGTGCGACGTGGAGTCGGTTCGGGCTTGCGTGACGGGGTGGAGACGGTCCTGTGCGTTCCCGGGTCCGTCGTGGGCGGCAAGGCGGCGTACGAGGCGGCGACGGGCGCGGTGTAGCCGTACGCGTGCCGCGACCGTGCCGACGTCCAGCACCCGAGCTGCTTCGGACACGCTCAAGCCGTCGACGACGACAAGCTCGAGGACGGCCCGGTCGGCATCGGGGAGGGTTCGTATCGCGCGGTAGGCCTTGCGGGCTTGCTGTTCGGCGTCCAGGCGTTCTTCGAGGCGCTGGATGTCGTCGGGGTCGGTGAGGCGGCGTCCGGCGGCCCGGCGTCGCGCGTCGGCTTCCCGGGCGGCCCTGTGGCGGTCACTCGCCATGACGTTGCGGGCGACGCCGAACAACCACGCGCGTCCGCCGCCGGGGCCCCCGCGGTACGTGTGCGCCGAGCCGAGTGCCGCCACGAACACGTCGGAAGTCAAGTCGGCCGCGCTGTGCGGATCGTCGACACGCCGTGCCACGAATGCCAGCACGGTATCGAAGTGCTCACGATAGAACGCCTCGAGCGCCGCCCGGTCGCGGGCAATCGCGCGGACGTCGTGATGGTCGGGTGGTGCCAAGGTGCGGTCTCCTCCAGACGAAGCGATCGGGTCATGGGTAAGTGCTTCGGAGAGGAGCCGGCGTTACACCAAATCACCGAGCGGCCTCGGCGCGCATCGGGGCCACGCGATATCGCGTCTCCGCGACCATCATCGTCCCCGTCTTCCTCGCACCCGGGGAACGACCCGACGACATGCTCGTCTCCGACCGCCTCGACCACCGCGGCGACCCGGGACGGTGGCGTGCCGGGCGCGCGTCGGGGGTGTACAACCGTGCTCGGGAGAGCGCGGCGGGAACGGCGGCGTCGGGGGCTGTGTCCGCGGACACGAGCGCGGAGGCCTGATCGTCGAAGAGGTCCTCCACACACAGATCGGCCGGTGCGCGGTCGTAGCTCGCCGATCGCATGTCCTTTCCGGATCGACGGGAGACCTCCAGGGCCCGGCCCGCGCGCACGTCACGGCGGATGACCCTCTGCAACGTGCTCAGCGACGGCACCGAGGATGTGCCCCATTCGGCGAGCGTGCCAACGGCATTTCGTCCCCGGCATCGTCCGGCGCAGGGCGGAGACGTTCCCACCCGGACGGGCGAGTTCGGCCCACGCCGGGTCCGAGAGCGTGAAGCCGTTCTTCCGGGAACGGGCTTCGAGACGCCCCCCGCGTGCCTCACGCAGCCACCGCCACATCGTGCGCTCGAACACCCCGGCCGCCTCGACGATGATCCGCACGTGCGTACTGGTCACCGTCCCGGAGGCGTCGATGTCGAGCAGACGCCGTACCGCCCACGGACGCGGCACCACGACGGCCCCGGGTATCACGGCCGACCGATCCCGGCGCTGACCTGCCATGACGCACAGACCACCACCCAGGCCCGGCCCCGGACACAGGAATGGTCAATCAGCCGACACACCCGCACGGGCGTGGTGGAAGCGCCATAACACTCCCCTGGTCAACACATGGCAGCCGGCACCAACCCCACCACCATGCTCGAAATGCCCATTGAACAGCCCGGACCCCCTACCGGGCGATGCCGACCAACACACCGCCACCACACCACCCACTCACAACGACAACGGCGGGGCGGGCCTGTCGGCGGCGCAGCGGGAGGCGTGGCCGGGGTGGGTGTCGAGGTGGCCGAGGTTGCGGTGCGGCGCGCGGTTGCCCGGACGGGAATCGTGTCGGAGGTCTGCGCTAGGTTTGGCCTGTGAATCACGGCAGTTCCAGGGCCGGGGCGCCCCGCGAGCTTGACTTGCCGCCCTACCGGGTAGTCCTGGCGGAGACTGATTGGGGTTCGCTCCAGACGGCTTTCGGGAACGGTGAATGCCTTCCCGAAGTCCTGGCACGGTTGCTGGAGCCTGATCCCAAGGTGCAGGTCACCGCTTTGTCGGAATTGACGGAGCTGGTCGGCCACCAGAACAGCGTCTACGAAGCCACCGCCCCCGTCGCCATGTATGTCGCCGGTATCCTCGCCCACCCGGCGGCCATGACCCTCCGGCCGTATCGCAACGTCCCCTTCCGCGCGACATTGTTGAACTGGTTGGTTTCCACGGCCTGCGACGCCTCCGACGAGATTGTCGACCGCACCGAGCAGTACTTCCCTGGCTTCCTCACCCACGACACCACACTGGCAGCCTTCCGGGACCTGCGCCCGATGCTTTATCGAGCCGTCGTGCCCTTCCTGCAGGACGGTCACGAGGACGTGCGCGAAGCCGCCGGCCTCGCCGCGCTCGTCCTCGCCGAACACCCCGCGCTTGCCCATCACCGCGATCATCTCGCCGTGCACGCGCGCCGCATCCTGGACACCGGCAGCGACGACCCCAACCGGCGCATTGCCTGGAAGGCCCTCGAAAGATGGGGCCACGACGTCACCGGCATCGAACCTTTCCAGGAGGAGCCCTGGGACTGCGGGCCACACAGCGATGGCCGCGGCGATCTCGAACCTCCCTTCTGACTGGTTGGGAGTTCTCGGGCGGCACTTCTGGTACTCGAGCACGGGAAGACCCGCGGCGATCACGCCCCGTTGTTGCCCGACGCCCACCGCGCGGCTGCTGCGACGCATCCGCGTTCCGAAGGGCCCTGCCCGACGCCATCCAGGTCGGTGACCGCCGGCACCTCCGGCGCGCTTCGGACGGGGGCGGGAGGGGCACCGCGGATCAGGCCCTAACCTGTGCCTCGTGTCTGCCCGAAACCGCCGGCGTGGCCACCTCGGGACCGCTTCGGCGGCCGGGGCGCGCTGCTGCGGGGGTTTCGGGGTGGGGCCGGATTCCGAGGGGAAACGTGGTTCGTTCGAAGTCGCCGCGCGCGTGGGGCCTGAGGTATCTGTGTATCTGGCTCGGGTCGTTGTTGGTTCTCGAAGTGTTCGTCTGGCTTTGGTACGCCGTGGCCGTCGGCATCGACCATGTCGGGCTCGACTCGAACGCCATGCCTCCATTGACCGGGCCGTTCATGGGGCCCTCCACGGTTCACGGCTACGGCGTCGCGTCCGAGGGCCGCGACTTCTCGACGCTGGTCGCCCTGATCATGGCCGGGATCGACTTCCACGCCGTGTTCGGCCTCGTCGTCCGCTCGGCCGCCCTGCGATCGCGCGCGTTCACGGCGACGGCGGTGGGTCACGCGTTGCTTCTGCTCTGGGCGCTCTTCCTCGTCGGCATCGGCGCCTGGCACTGGGCGGCGACCCTCTGGTACGCGCTCATCGTCGCCTTCTGCTTCGCGATTCGACGGGTCGGTCCGGTGACGAGCCGGAGCCGGGTCAGGTTTCCGGGAGGGTCGGGTCGGCGGCGGTTCGGGTGATGTGTGTGGTCAGGACCTCGGCCGCGGTGTCGGCGTCGCGGGCCAGGGCCGCCTCCTCCAGTGGGCGGTGTTCGTCGATGCCGTCGCGGTCTGGGTCGCGGTGGGCCGACCAGCGGCCGGCCGACTCGCTTGCGGTCCACATGCGGTCGAACGTCTCCGGCAGGACCGGATTGCCGCAACCCTCCAGCAGCGTGCGGTGAAAGACCCGGTGTGCCTGGGCCCGGGCGCTGCTGTAGTACTCGCCCTCCTCGGTGTCGTACGGCACCGTACGGGCCGGCCGGTGGTGCGCCGCCCGTACGCGTGCCTCCCAGTCGACGTCGCCGCGCTCGACGGACATGCGCAGCACGACCGGCTCCACGACCCGGCGCCTCGGCGATCTCCTGCGGACGCGTCCCGTCACGCCGGGCAGGGCATTCCCACCGTGTGGCCGGCCGATCCCGGGCGTCGTCCCACTCACCCGGCCGGGACCAGATCACCAACTCCCCCACGAACAAAGACAGATCCCGGTTTCGCACCCACGCCCCATCGACAGTCCGATGAGAAACCACCGGACGACAACACGAGACCCACCAACCCGGGTCCGCTCCGCAGCCCTACCGCCGCACCCAACGGGCCGACCCGGCACCGACCTCCAGGCGCAGCGAACAGGCCCTCCACCGTCGTCGCGAGCCCCGCCTTCGGACCACCAGGACGCCCCGGCAAGAAGTGTCGGACGCCCCCTGCGACCCTCACGCTCCGATTCCGCCACAGCCCACGGCCGAGCCCGAACAACGCCGCAGGACGGCGCTGGGCGACGCCGGCGAACCCACACCCCTCACCGAATGTCGTAAGGAAAACCACACAGAGACCCCACCACGGAAACCAGACACCAAAACGACAGGGCCTCCCACCGCGACCACACACGGCGCAGCGGACGACGCCGTCGGGGCCGGGCCGACACGGGGCCGCACGACCGCGCAGCGAGGACCGCGAACGACACGGGCGGCGTCCCGGGCTCGTGCCGGAGAGTCGGGCCGGCGCTCGAGTGGTCGGCGCCGTCGTGGTCGGGATGCGGATGGCCGGGCCGTCGGGGTGCGGCCGGGTCGAACGGTCGACAACCGACGCGCCCGGCGTGGTTCGCTGTCGGGCGAGCGGAAACCGCTGCCGACGGCGGCTCGGCATGCGCCGGTGAGGCCGTGTCGGTCCGAGGGCTTCGCGTGCGGTGGGGTGTGAGGTTCGCGGTGGGGTGGGGATGGGCTTTGGTACCGGTGGGGGTGTTTCGGGTTGCCCCGTTGAGCGGTGAGACGACGTGGTCGTTCGTGAGCCGGGTCGCCGGGTGCTACGGGCTGGACGCCGATGCCCTGGCAGGTCGTTGGCGGTGGGTCAACCACCGCCCCCGGCACGGGAGCGGGGCGCGACGGGCGGACGCGGAGACGGTCCTCGACACGGCGGGGCGACAGACGTCGGCGCAGGTGTGCCGACATCTGTCGGGGGACCTCTCCCGGGGTGTCGAATTCCTCGATCGGGCTTTGTGGCGGACCGCTGTCGCGGCGTTGAAGCCGATGCTGTCATACGTGGCGTATGATTTTGAATATGACAAATAGGGAACGGGTCACGGTGACGATTCCGGCGGACCTGTTGGCCAGTGCCAAGGCCGCGTCGGCGGGGAATCTGTCGGCGTATGTCGAGCGTGCTTTGCGGGCCGAGGCGTTGCGTGAGGCGGGCGAGGCGATCGAGGCGTGGCGTGGTCGGCACGGCGAGGACGCGGAGGAACTCGCGGACGTGTTCGGCGAGGACGTCGCGTGAACCTCGCTCGCGGGCAGGTCTGGGAGGTGTCCCTGGCCACCAAGGTCAGGGCTGTGATGATCGTCGAATCGGACGCGGCCATCCGCGCGCTGCCGGGGACGTTGGTGTGCGCGATGATCGACCGCACCGGGGGCGCGCCGGACACGGTGGTGACAGTGCCGATCGCCGAGCCGGTCGCGGGAGCGGTCGTCGCGGTCGACCTGGTCGCCCTCACCGACAAACGCATCCGCTCCGGCACGTTCCTGGGGACCGTCGACCCGGCGGTGATGACACGCGTGTCCGCCGCGCTGCGCGTCGTCCTCGAACTCACCGACTGAACCCGGATCCCGCCGGCCCGGACGCGCCGGCGATCGGGCTCGGCGGTCGCTTCGAAGTCCTGCCGGAGTACCGGACAGGCACCGCCCGCTCCCGCACACACCGTGACATGAGTGCGGGGCTCGGCCGAATGAGATGGCCGGGCGGCCGGATCCGTCCTCAGTCGCCCGCCTCGACGGCACGGCGCAGGTCGCCGACGTACGTTTCGGGCCGTTCCCAGGCCGCGAAGTGGCCGCCGGAGTCGTGCTCCACGTACTCGCGGATGTTCAAGAACGCCTCGGCGTAGCTTCGCGGTTCCGGTTTGAGGTCGTGCGCGAACACGGAGAGCACGGTCGGGGTGTCGATTCGGTCGGGGAGGGTGACCGGTTCGGCGTAGGTGGCGAATGAGGTGCCGATCGTGCCGGTGGCCCAGTAGGCGGTGACCCAGGTGAGAAGCTCGTCCGGGGTGAAGGCCGAATCGTCGGACCAGGACTCCAGTTTCTCGACGATCCACGCCGCGAGGCCCGCCGGCGAGTCGCCGAGTGCGACGGCGAGCGTGTTCGGCCGCGTCGACTGCTCGGCGATGTACCCGCCCTCGGTCCGGAACCACCGCGCCGTCCGGCGGAGGTAGTCGGCCGCGTCGGGCGCAAGCTGCGCCGGATCCGCGGTGAGCGCGCGCTGTGGGGCGATGTTCGTGATGTGCAAGGCGGCCACCCGGTCCGGGTGTTCGGCCGCCAGGAGTTCGGCGATGGTGCCGCCCACGTCGCCGCCGGACACCGTGTAGCGCGTGTGGCCGAGTTCGTCGAGCGCGTCCGCGACGATCCCTGCGATCCGGTCGGCCGACATGCCGGGCGTGGTGAGCGGCGCCGCGAACGGGAAGCCCGGCAGCGCGGGAACCACCACGTGCATGTCCGCGAGCAGTGGCAGGACGCGCTCGAACCGCAACACCGAGTCCGGCCAGCCGTGCAGCAACACGACAACCGGAGCGCCGGGGTCCGCGGACCGCTGGTGGATCACCCGCAGGTCGGTGTCACCGGTTCGCACCGTCACCCACGGGAACTCGTTGATTCGACGCTCGTGCACATCCCAGTCGTATCCGTTCGCCCAGCGCTCCAGCAGTGCGTCGAGGCGGGTTCCGCAGACGCCGCGCGTCCGGTCGTCGTGCCACGGCGTCGCCACGCGCCGCGTCCGGCGGATTCGCTCTCGCAGTTCATCCATCATGTGTACGAGCATACACATGATGTGTATGCTCATACACATGATCTCTCGTGATGCGGCCGCAACCGGGCGGCGGATCCTCGAACACGCACAACGCCAGTTCGCCCGGCACGGGTACACGGCGGTCACCGTCAAGGGCGTGGCCGACGCCGCCGGCGTGTCGCCCAACCTGATCACGCGCTATTTCGGGGGCAAGGACGGCCTTTTCCTGGCGGCGACCCGAGTCGAACTGCCGGTCGAGAACTCCGTCGACGGCGACCTCTCCACGCTCGGTTCGCGGCTGGCGGAACGCATCGTCCAACGCTGGTTCGCCACATCCGGAGAGGATCCGCTACTCGTCCTCCAGCGCGCGTCCGGCGAACGCCCGGAGGCGGCGGAGGCATTGGCCGCCTTCCTCGACGAGAACTCCCTGGAACCACTGCGCCGCTATCTCCGCGACACCGGCATGAACGACGCGGAAGCCCACGACCGAGCCGCGGCCATCGACGCCCTCGTACTCGGCGTCTCCGCCCGCCGCCGAGTCCTGCGCGCCGACCTCGGCGACCCGATCACCCTCCAAGCCTGGCTGGCCACCACCATCCAACACCTCGCCGACGGGTGACCCCGCCGCCGAGCAGGTGGCCGCGGACACCTCGCTCCCCGTCGTGACCACCGCACCGATCATCGAGCGGCGAGGCTTCTTCTTCCCCATGCTCTCCATGATGGACATCCTCCCCAGAGGGGCCAAAGCCCCTCAAGCCGGACCGCCACCCGGACCGGTTGGGCCAAGTCCATCGAGCGTTGGTCGGCTGAACGCGGGAAACCCGCCGCCCCGGCGGCGACGACAGGAAGCGGGGAGCCGATCACCGCGGCTCCCCGTCCCCGTGCCGTCACATCGCGGCCCCCGCTCCGGTGTCGTCAGCCGCCGATGAGTCGCCTCTTGGCCCGGATGAACTCGTCGTCCGTCAGCGCGCCGTGACGGTGCAGGACGGCGAGACGGGCGAGTTCGTCGAGCATCGACGTGGTGTCCGGCCGCCGCTGGGCGGCCGGCTCGTCGGCGTCCTGCTGCGTGTTCGCGGCTGCGGCGACGGCATCGCGCAACGTGCCGACGAACGTGTCCGCCTGGACGACGTTCTCCCAACCGTACGCACCGCCGACGGCGACGATCCCGCGTCACGGTGTTCGCCCGGTCCATCCGGTCGAGCGCCAACTCTGCGAGGTCACCCCGGTCCATGACCTTCACCATCCGTTCTCGCATCGAATTCCTGTACACATCGGATGAGTTCACGAACCACCAGGGCGTGGCTCCGGCCGCGTGGACGGCGCGGCCGGAGCCGGCGGCTGCGTGCCTAGTCGGTGCGCAGCGCCGTGAGGACGTCGAGCTTGGCCGCGCGCCGGGCCGGCCACGCCGCCGCCAGGACGCCGACGATCGCGGCGAGGACCAGGAAAAGCAGCACCCTGTCCCACGGGATCACCACGGTCAGGTCCTTCGTGGAGCGGGCCATGCCCTTCACTCCGCCCACCCCGGCGATCACGCCGAGTACCACGCCCAGGAGCCCGCCGAAGAGCGAGATGATCAGGGACTCCAGGCGGATCACCCGTCGGGTGCGCCGCCGGTCCAGCCCGATGGCGCGCATCATGCCGATCTCGCGGGTCCGTTCGAAGACGGACATGGCCAGCGTGTTGACCACGCCGAGCACCGCGATGACGATCGCCATCGACAACAACCCGTAGACGATGTTGAGCATGACGTCGAAGAGCTTGTTGAAGTCCTTGCGCACCTCCTTCGCCGTCTGCACGTTGATCGCCGGGCTGTTGCCGACCGCCTTGCGCAGCGTGTCCCGCATCGTGTCCTTGTGCTGCGGCGCGACCTTGGCGAGGACGAAGTCGTCGCCGACGACGTCGATGTGCGGCGTCAGCGTCTGCAGCGACACGGTGAGGCTGCCGAGCAGCGGTGCCTCGTCGTAGATTCCGCCGATGGGCAGGCGGGCCTGCTGCCCGTCGGGGAAGGTGATGGGAACGGGCGTCCCGACGCGCCACTTGCGGTCGTCGGCGGTCTGCTTGGACACCAGCAGCCCGGTCGGCAGCGACTGCGGGCCGCCCTGGGTGAACTTGGTCGCGAGCACCGAGAACGCGCTCGCGGGGTCGACGGCGGTGAGTTTGTGCTCCTTTCCGTCGACGGTCACCTGTGCCTCGCGCACGGGGCTGACGGCGGTGACGCCGGGCACCTTGGCGACCGTGGCGGCGATCTCCGGGGTCAGCGTCTGCCCCTCGGAGGACGAACTAAGCACGAACTCGGCGGTGATGCCCTTCGACAGGGTGCGGTCCACGAGTTGCTTGAGCGACGTGCTGAAGATGGTCAGCGAGGTGACCAGCACCATGCCGATCATCAGGGCCGCTGCGGTGGCGGCGGTGCGGCGCGGGTTGCGGGCCGCGTTCTGGTACGCGAGCCGGCCCTCGACGGGGTACACGCGCCGCAGCAGTTCGCCGAACAGGCGCACGGCCGGCGTGGCGATGAGCGGGGTGAGCACGATGACGCCGACCAGGACGATGCCCGCGCCGCTCATCACGGTGAACACCTTGGCGTTGCCGGTCGCCGAGCCCTTGATGCCGGCGACCAGCACGATCCCGCCGAGTGCGACGGTCAGCACACCGGCGATGTTGCGCCGGCGCAGGCTCGAGGTGCTGGGCGGCAGGCTCGTGCGCAGCGCCGCGACGGGCGGGATCTTGGCGGCTCGGCGTACCGGCAGCCATGCGGCGAGCAGGGTGACGCCGATGCCGACGGCCAGGCTCCACAGGGCGGTTGCGCCGGTGACGACGGTCGGCCCCGGGGTGAGGTCGGCGCCGATGTTGTTGAGGATGCCGCGCAGGCCGGCCGCGAGGCCGATGCCGATGACGAACCCGGCGAGTCCGGCGACGATGCCGACCGCGAGGGCCTCGAACATCACCGAGCGGGTC
This sequence comes from Embleya sp. NBC_00888, assembly GCF_045207655.1. NCBI lineage: Bacteria > Bacillati > Actinomycetota > Actinomycetes > Kitasatosporales > Streptomycetaceae > Embleya > Embleya sp. NBC_00888. The sequence continues at coordinate 343,217 of NZ_CP108784.1, forward strand.
ACCTGCTTGCGGGTGGCGCCGATGGCGCGCAACAACGCGAGTTCGCGGGTGCGTTGGGCGACGAGCATGGCGAAGGTGTTGGCGATGATGAAGCTGCCGACGAACAGGGCGATGCCGGCGAAGACCAGGAGCAGCGTGCGCAGGGACGCGATCTCCTTGTTCACCTTGTCGCGGTCGTCCTGGCGCAGTTTGTCGCCGGTGAGGGCTTCGGCACCCTTGGGGATCAACGGGGCGGTCGCGGCCCGCAGTTGCTCCTGTGACGTGCCCGGTTTCGCGTTCAGGCGCAGTTCGCCGTAGACGCCGGGTTCGAGGTAGAGCTCCTGCGCGGTGGCGGTGTCGAGGAGGGTGAGCGAGCCGCCGGCCTCGACGGCGGCGCTGTCGGTGGTGAAGACGCCGACGACGCTCTGCTCCAGCACGGGTCCGCGGGCGACGATCCGGATGCGGTCGCCGACCTTGTATCCGGCGGCCTTGGCGGTCTCGGTGTCGAGCGCCACTTCGCCCGCCTTGGCGGGCAGGCGGCCGGCGGTCAGCGTGTACCGGGGGTCCTTGCCGTCGCGGCCGGGCACCGCGTTGGCGCCGGTCGCGTTCGCCTTCTTGCGAACGAGTCTGCCCTCGCGGTCGACGACGGCGGTGAAGCCGGTGACGTGGCCGGTGACCGACGCGGTGCCGGGCAGCGCGCGCAGCTTGGCGACGAGGGGTTCGTCCAGGGGCGGGGTCTGCAGGTGTTCGAGGGCGTACTTGGTGCCGCGGACGTCGACCGCGATGCCGCGGTGGTCGCGCAGCGCGGCCTCGGTCATGGCCTGCTTGAGGGTGTCGCCGAAGACCAGGACGGCCGCCACGAACGCGACGCCGAAGACGACCGCGAGCGCGGTGAGGGCGAGGCGCACCTTGTAGGCGACGAGGTTGCGTAGGGAAGTGCGAAGCACGGTCGCGTCCTTCAGAGGGGGAGGGCGGAGACGGCGGCAGCGGCGGGTTCGCCCGGTTTCCGGTTGAACGCGCGCATGCGCTCCAACACCCGGTCGGAGGTGGGCGCGGCCATGTCGTCGACGATGCGCCCGTCGGCGAGGAACAGGACCCGATCGGCATAGGAGGCGGCGACGGCGTCGTGGGTGACCATCACGATGGTCTGTCCGGCCTCGGTGACCGAGGCGCGCAGGAAGTTGAGGACCTCGGTGCCCGAGTGCGAGTCGAGGTTGCCGGTGGGTTCGTCCGCGAAGATGATCTCGGGTCGGCCGGCCAGGGCGCGGGCGCACGCGACGCGCTGCTGCTGGCCGCCGGACAACTGTGCGGGCCGGTGGTCGAGGCGGTGGCCCAGGCCGACGGTGTCGATGACCTTGTCCAGCCACTCGAGGTCGGCGCGCCGTCCGGCGATGTCCAGCGGCAGGGTGATGTTCTCCAGGGCGGTCAGCGTCGGCAGCAGGTTGAACGCCTGGAAGATGAAGCCGAGTCGGTCGCGCCGCAGGTGGGTCAGCCCGGTGTCGTCGAGCGAGGCCAGTTCGACGTCGCCCAGCCGTACAGAACCGCCGGAGATCTTGTCCAGGCCCGCCATGCAGTGCATCAGCGTCGACTTGCCGGAGCCGGAGGGGCCCATGATCGCGGTGAACTCGCCGCTGCGGAAGCCGACGGACACGTCGTCGAGGGCACGGACCTCCGTCTCTCCCTCGCCGTAGACCTTGCGAAGGCCCGTGGCCACGGCGGCGTACGACGGGCCGTGAGCGGAGGGCGGGCGCGGTCCGGAGACGCTGCGGGTGTGGCGGGGTGTGCTCATTGGGTTCTCCATCGGTGGAGCCCGCGCCTCGATCGAGGCGCGGGCGGGCCCGCCCCGAAGAGCGAGCCGAATAATAGATCGACTAGTCGGTCTAAGTTATCGACAGGGTTCGCGGCCGACGTCAGTCACGCGGGCTATAAACGGATCAGCCCCAAGGTGGACGGGACACCGCCGCACCGTACGCCGCAAGGCGGGCCCGGATCGGCCGGCCACGACCGTGCGGGCATCCCGCCGCGCCGACTGCCGTCGTCCACCGCATCGCGGCCGGCTCCGCCGCACCGCGGTCCACCTCATGTCGCCAGGGCACGCGCATGCACCTTTTCGACCGCCTTGCGCGCCGACACCATCGAACCGTGCTGCCAGCCCAGCATGTTGCTGAGCCAGTCGCCGGCGTAGAACACCCGTCCGGTCGGCTCGGTGAGCGGCCGGAATCGCGGCGTGTTGACCACGCCGTTGTTCTGCGTGTCGGCCGGCTGCCAGCCGCCCTCGACGAACGGTTCGAGGCCCCACATGACCGACAGCGAACTCGCCAGCTCCGTACGGGCCTTCGAACCGTGAACCCGGACGTTGCGGTTCACCGCCTCGGCCGACCGTTGGGCGGGCGGCAGCGACTCGATCGTGGTCTCCGCGCGCTCGAAGTAGGCCACCATCACCCCGCGTTCGCCGCGGTAGTCCGACGAGGGGTACCACAACGACCCGTCCTCACCGTAGGAGGTGATGCCGCCGTGGATCGCGAAGTCGTCCTCCCACCACCGACTGCGGTACTCCAGGCCGATCTTGCCGGGAAACTCCGCCAGGAAGCCCCCCAGCAGAGCGGTCGCCTCGGCGGGCAGTCCGGCGATGCGCGCGGCCACCCGCGGAGGCGTGGTCACGATGCAGTACTCGACGTCGAGCACGCCGCTCGCGGACCCGCGATACGACAGTCGCATCCCGTTCGGGCCGTCGGTGATCGAGGTGACCTCGATGCCGCAGCGAATGCGCCCGCGACCGATGTGGTCGGCCAGGGCCTCGACGATGCGGTCCATGCCGCCGACCGGCTGGAACAGCGTCGACGCCATGTCGAACCCGGCGTCGAGGTACCAGTGCCGCGTCAACTGCTCGGTGAACACCCGGTCCAGCGAACCCCGCGGTGGCAGCGGCACACCGGGCGATCCGGCGGCGCCGGGGTTCACCGCGAATCCGCGCCGGCGCGGGTCGTTCCGGCGGGCCAGATCGTCGCCGAGGTCGCCCATCGTCTTCAGGAAGCCCAGCAGACGTTCCTTGTCGGCCGCGCTCAGCTCGCGATCGAGCGCACCCTGGTCGGTCACCTTGGCCAACAACTCGGCGACCACGCCGTACGCATCCGCCTGCGCGGTCTGGAACCGCGGCTGGTCGGACGCCTTCGGGTTGAACACGAAGGTGTTCGTGTTCGATATCGCGAACACCTCCAGGGGCACCCCCAACTCGCGGCAGTAGTCGGTGCTGACCGACCACTGCGGCAACATCGCCGGCCCGGCGTTGAAGTACTGACCGGGCGCGAAACCCGCCCGCTGCGTCGCGCCCTTGATGTCGGTCAGCGTGTCACCGCCACGCACCGTGAGGCTGCGCCCGCCGATCCGCGGGCGGGCGTCCAGCACGGTCACGTCGTGGCCGGCCTTGCACAGTTCGTACGCGGCGGTCAGCCCGGCCACCCCGGCGCCGACCACCGCCACGCGCGCCGGACGACGGCCGGTGAGCGTGAAGTCGGACGCGCGCGGCGCGCGGAAGGGCGGCGTCGCGGCGCTCGCCGACGACGGCGCGAGACCGAGCGCGCCCATCGCGGACAGCGCCGCCCCGGCGCCGCCCACCGCGCCCACGGTCTGCAGGAATCCGCGGCGGCTGGTCGGCCGGCCGAACCCTCGGGAATCGCTCATGTACGTCTCTCCTCTGGAACGAAGGCGTCGATGATCGGACGAGCCCACCGATTCATAGATCGACTCGTCGGTCTATTATTAGTGCAGCACGCCCACGACACGTCAACTTCCACGAGCCGCCACGGGAGAGCAAGAACACCATGCGCACGGTCGATCCCGTCAAACACGCCGCGCAGCGCCGCCGGATCCTGGACGCCGCCGCGGCCTGCTTCGCCGAAAAGGGCTTCCACGGCACCCGCACGGCCGACATTTGCGCACGCGCGGGCATGAGCCCCGGAAACCTCTTCCACTACTTCCCGAGCAAACACGCCATCATCATCGCGATCCTCGAACAGGAAGACCTCGACACCGCGGCCTACCTCACCGAACTGATGCACGTCGAGGACGCGTTGGCCGCACTGTTCGCCCTGATCGACGTGGTGGTGAGCCTCGCGGCCGACCCCGCCTACACCGATCTGGTCCTCGACACCGCCGCCGAGGCCAAGCGGGACCAGGGCATCGCCGCGCTGCTCGCCCGCAACGACCGCCAACTGCGCGCCGGCATCGCCGACCTGCTGCGCCGCGCCGCCGCGGCAGGGCAGATCGACGACACCCTTGACCCGGCCGGGGCCGCGACGTGGGTGGCCGCCCAGTTCGACGGCCTGTTCGCCCGGGGCGCGACCGATCCGGATTTCGCACCGTTGGACCAGACCCCGATGTTGCACCTCCTGCTGACCCGCTTCCTGGGGGCGGGGCACGCGTGAGCCGAACAGGCGTGAGCCGGGCACCCGTGAGCCGGACCCACTCCGGCCGGGCGGGCTCGAGCTGCGCCCGCCCGAGCCGACGGCCGCGCACAGCGGGGCCGGGCCGGGCGACGCCGGCCGGTCGCGCTACCGGCGCGGGGTGACCGCGTCGACGATGGCGACGACCGCGTCCGAGATCGCGTCGAGTTCGGGCTCACTCACGCCGTCGGTCCCGGCGGCCAGGTTCTGCATGTACAAGCCGTCGATCGCGCCCACCGTGTAGCGCGCCAGCATCGCGACGTCCCGCTCCCCCACGTCCACCGCCCGCTCGAGCCGCTCGGCGAACGCGTCGATGAACGCCTGATAGCTCTTGGCCGCGAGGTCCGCCTTGTCCGCGCTGCGCAGCGCCCACATCAGCAACTCGTACTGGGCGATCGCCAGTTGTCGATCGGCGCGCAGCAGGTGTTGGAAACGCTCGATCAGTGAACGCACGATCTCCCGGCACGTGTGCGTCTGCGCCGGTTCGGGGCTCGACCCGATGACGAAGGTACGCAGGGCGTCGTCGACCGCCACGTAGATCTCGTCCTTGCCCCGGAAGCCGTAGTGCAGCGAGGCCAGGTTCACGCCCGCCTCGTCGGCGATCCGCCGGGTGGTCGCGGCGGCGAGCCCGTCCCGGGCGATGACACGGGTGGCCGCCTCGACGATGCGCGAGTGCCGTTCCGCCGCCGTCAGGTATCCCATGTCGCCACCATTCGCCCACTGTTCGTCCTGGTCATCGCGCCGAACGAGCGCGACGGCAAGGCTATCCGGGCGACGACGGACCTCGCGCCCGCCCATGCCGACCGCGCCGCACGCACTCGTGCCGCCGCGGCCGCGCGCACCGTCGACTGCACATCCGCACCCACCTGCGCCGGCCCGTGCGCACCCGCGCTCCCCCGCGTCCGCCACCCGCCCGGCGGGCGCTGTCGCGTCGCTTCGGCGCCGATCGTACGCACCTATTGACGGAACCCGGACCCCGACCTAATGTCAGTCACCTGACTTGAGTCAGTCGACCGACTGACATGAGTGCGACTGCCTCCTCCCACGGCAGCCCGTCGTACGAGGCACCCCCGCCACCCACCGGTCCGCGCGGATGCCGGCGACTCCCCCTCGTCCGCACAGAGTCCCCCTGCACCTTGGCCGGGGCAGCAGAGAGAAGGCCCCATGACCGACACCCGAGCGGTGACGGACCCGCGTCCGTCCGCCCCGGACGGCACCGACGAACCACGTCGCCCCGATCCCGTGGTGACCACCGAAGCCGACCCGACGCCGATCGTGCGCGCCGTGGCGACCCGCGTGCGGGTGGCCCTGCGCAGCCCCGGCGGCCGCGACGCGCTCCGCCGGCTCCCGGGACCGGACCCGATCGCGCTGCGTTCGAGCGTCGACGCCCAGCGTGTGACGCTGACCCGCACCGCCGAGGGCCTGCATCTCGACTCGCATGACCCCGTCGTGCCGACCACGACGCTCGACGTCGACCCGTTCGCACTCACCGTGTCGTCCGCGAACGGCGACGCGCTCGCCGTCGAGACCGTCTCGGCCCTGGTGAACCCCGAACCGCCGGCCCTCGCCGCCGCCACCCGCGACTTCTGGGCGCTGTCCTCCGCGCTGTCCGGCATGCCCGGCCTGGTCCTGCACGCCGTCGACACCGGCGAGGTGGTGCACGCCGGCCCCCGCGAGCAGCCGTACGAAATCCACGGCAACGATCTCGATCTGCGCCGGTTGATGGCCGGATTCGACTGGCTCGTGCACAGCGTGCGGGCCGGCAGGTTCGCCATCAATGGAACGCACCGTCAACTGTCCGTGGTCACCGGAGCCTCGATGAAGGCGGTCTACGATGTCTGACTCCCCCACCGTCGCCGAGCGGATCGACGCCGACCGCGTGCGGGTGGTCCGCGCGCAGACGGTGACCCTGGACGGCGTGCTCGTCGGCAAGCACCTGTCGCCGCGGAAGTTCACCTCCGGAGCCGAGTCCGGGTGGGGCTTCGCCGACGTCGCCCTCGCCGTCGACCTGGCCAACAGCGCCCAACTCGGCTTCGATTTCGGCGACTGGCGCGGCGAGATGCGCGACGTGATCCTCAAGCCCGATCTCGACACCCTCACCCCGGATCCGGCCCTACCCGGACTCGCGTCGGTGATGTGCGATCTCGTCGACCGCACCGGCGCTCCGCTCCCCGTGTGCTCACGCTCCACGCTCAAGCGGGTGATCGGCGAACTCGCCGCGCTGGGCTACACCGGCAGGGCCGCCGTCGAGATCGAGGCGACCGTGTTCGAGGAATCCGTCGATCGAGCCAGGGCGCAGGGCTTCAAGGACCTGCATCCCCTCGGCGGCACCCACGGAGGCATCTACCTGCTCAGCCGCTCCGCGGACTTCACCACGCTGCTGGACGCGATGGCCGCGCGGATGGACGAGGCCGGTATCCCGTGGGAGGGCTGGGCCGACGAATCCGCGCACGGCCAGATCGAGATCAATCTGCCGCCCACCGACCTGCTCACCGCGGCCGACCTGTACGTGCGGACCAAGCAGGTGATGCGCGAGGTCGCCTACGAACACGGGCGCACCGTCACGTTCATGGCCCGCTGGTCGCCGGACCAGTTCGGTCAGGGCGCGCACATCAACCTCTCCCTGCAACGGGACGGCGACGATGTCTTCGTCGACCCCGCCTCGCCCGGGCAACCGTCCGAGACGATGCGGCACTTCATCGGCGGTGTGCTGCGCACACTGCCCGCCGCGAGTTCCTTCCAATACCCGACGGTCAACTCCTACCGGCGGATCGTCGAGTTCGACGGACCGCCGACGACCGCGACGTGGGGCGTGGACAACAAGAGCACCGCGGTACGCGCGATCTGCGGCTCCGCGAAGCTGACCCGCGTCGAGTACCGGGTGCCGTCCGCCGACGTCAACATCCACCTGGCGATGGCCGCGTTCCTCGCCGGCGGCATCCTCGGGCTGCGCGAGCGCGTCGACCCCGGCCCGGCCTGCACCGTCATGGCCTGGGGCCTGCCCCCGGGCGCCCCGCGGCTGCCGGCCACGCTGTCGCAGGCCGTCGCGGCCCTGGCCGCGGACACCGAGCTCACCGCGATCCTGGGCGCCGAGTTGGTGAACTACTGGATCGGCACCCGCCGTTGGGAGTGGTTCCAGTTCCACACCACCGGAGGAGACCCCGAGGCCGGCGTCTCGGACTGGGAACTCGAGCGCTACTTCGAACACGTATGACGCCACGCAAGGGAGGAACCCCGATGAGGGCCGCAGTACTCAACGCCGCCCCCGGCCGGCTCGAGTTCGAAGACCTCGACCTCGACGCGCCCGGTCCCCGGGAGGTCCTGGTCCGCACGGCGGCGGTCGGCCTGTGCCACAGCGACCTGCAGTACCTCGACGCGCACTGGCCGACGACCCTGCCCGAGGTCCTGGGACACGAGGCATCCGGCGTCGTCGAGGCGGTGGGCGCACAGGTCACCGCCACCGTCCCGGGAGACCACGTGGTCGCCTGCCTGACGGCCTTCTGCGGGCGGTGCCGATACTGCCTCGACGGCCGGCTCACGCTCTGCGTGGACCACTCCCGCCTGCGCACCCGGCCGCGCCCGGCACTGCTGAACCGCCACGGCGCCGAGGTCGGCAGGATGGGCGGCATCGGCGCCTTCGCCGAACGCATGCTCGTGCACGAGAACAGCGTGGTGCCCATCGACCGCGCCGTCCCGCTCGACCGAGCCTGCCTGTTGGGCTGCGCCGTGATCACCGGCGTCGGAGCCGTGTGGCACAGCGCTCGCGTGCGCCCCGGGTCGACCGTGGCCGTGCTCGGGTGCGGAGGCGTGGGGCTGGCCGCCGTGCAGGGCGCCCGGCTGGCCGGCGCGACCGCGATCATCGCGGTCGACATCGACGAACACAGCCTGGCCCAGGCCCGGTTGCTCGGCGCCACCGCGTCCGTGGACGCGACGGCCGAGGACGCCGTGGAGGCGGTCCGGCGGCTGTCGTCGGGCGGCGTCGACCACGCCTTCGAGGCCATCGGGCGGCGCGCCACCGTCGAGCAGGCGTTCGCGATGCTCGCCCGCGGCGGTGTCGCAACGGTGCTGGGCATGGTGCCCGACGATCAACCACTGCGCATCACCGCGTCGGAGCTGTTCCTGCACGAGAAGCGGTTGCAGGGCTCGCTCCTGGGCTCCAATCGTTTCCCCGCCGACATCCCGCGGCTCGCCGAGCTGTACCGGCAGGGGCGCCTCGAACTCGACGCGATGATCTCGCAGCGGATCGGCTTCGACGACCTCGAATCGGGCCTGGCGTCGCTGCGCGCGGGAGGGGTGAACCGTGTCATCGTGGAATTCGGCTGACCGGCCGCGCCGGCCGCTGATCGCGATCACCGGTCGGCGGGCGAACGCCGGCCGGCTCTACGTCGAACCCCGCTACCGCACGCGCGAGTTCGACATGCACTACGCGGACTTCGCGACGCGCCTGGACGAACAGGGCGCCATCCCGGTGCAGTTGCCCTACGAGGCGATCGGCCCGGACCTGGTCGAGCGGCTGGACGCCCTCGTGCTCTCCGGCGGCCAGGACGTACACCCCACCACGTTGAACCTCGACACCCCGGCGACCGATCCGGACGGCGACCCGCGCCGGGACCGGCACGAGATCGCGTTGATCACGTGCGCGATGGAACTGGGCACACCGCTGCTCGGCATCTGCCGCGGACTGCAGATCCTCAACGTCGCCCTCGGCGGCACGCTGATCGCCGATCTCGACACCACCACGATCGACCACCGCTCACCCGGGGCGCAGGTGGCCGACGAGACCCACGACGTGCGCTTTGCCGCCGGATCGACCGTGTTCGACATCTTCGGCGAGGGCACCCGGGTGAATTCGCTGCACCACCAGGCCGTGCACCGGCTCGGCACGGGACTGGCCGCCACCGGCTGGGCGCCCGACGGCGTCGTGGAGGCCGTCGAACTGCCCGGCGCACCGGTGCTGGGCGTGCAGTGGCATCCGGAATGGCGCGCGCACGATCCGATCTTCGCCTGGCTCGTGCGCGCGGCCTCCGCACACGCGGCTTCCCGCCACGCCGCTTCCGCGCACGCGGTCTCGCACCACGCGGCCTCCGCGCACGCGGTCTCGCACCACGCCGCTTCCGCGCACGCAGCCTCGCACGACGCGGACTCTCGCCGCCCGGACCCCGCTCACACGACCCCCGCACGAGAGGAGGTGAAGCTCGATGGAGTTGCGTGAGTACGCCCACCTGGACGCCACCGCGCTCAGGAACCTGGTCACGCGGCGCGAGGTCACCCCCGACGAGCTGTTCGCCCTGGCGCGCGCCGCGATCGTGCACGTGGATGCGATTCTCGGCGCCGTCGTCGGGGACGTGTTCGACGAGCCGCCGGCGCACTGCGCGTCGGGGGCGTTCGCCGGGGTTCCGTTCGCCCTCAAGGACCTCATGTGCACGGCGGCGGGAGTACCCAACGAGAACGGCAGCGCGCTGACGGCCGGACACGTCGCGTCCGGCGACTCGGACCTGATGGCACGCTGGCGCGCGGCAGGCCTGGCCGTGGTCTGCCGCACCAGCACGCCCGAGTTCGGCTTCAGCGCGACGACCGAACCGGTGATCGGCCGGGCGACCCGCAACCCGTGGAATCCGGACCGGGTGGCAGGCGGATCCAGTGGCGGCTCGGCGGCCCTGGTCGCCGCGGGCGCACTGCCCTGGGCGCACGCGAACGACGCGGGCGGCTCCATCCGGACTCCGGCCGCCCTGTGCGGGGTGGTCGGCCTCAAACCCTCGCGCGGCCTGATCCCGCCCGGCCCCGGCGCGGACGAGCCGCTGTTCGGCCTCACCGCCGAGTTCGCCGTCACCCGCACCGTCCGCGACACCGCCGCCCTGCTGGACCTGGTGCACGGCAGCGCCCCGGGAGACCGCTACCACCTCCCGCGCCGGGCTCCGGGCGAGTTCGTCGCCGCGCTCGACCGGCGGCCGCGCGGCCTGCGCGTGGCCGTGTCCACGGGCCCGCCGGGCAACCCCGCCGACCCGGCCGTCGCCTCCGAAGTGGTCCGGGTCGCCGGGCTGTTGGCGGAACTGGGCCACCACGTGGAGCAGGCCGCCCCGGAGGTCGACGAGGAGCGCTTCCGCGACCTGAACCTGACGTTCTGGTCCGCCTCGATCGCCGACACCGTCCGGACACTGACCGACGGACGCGACGTGGAAGGAGCGCTCGCCGCACTGGAGAGCGCGACCGCGGCGATGGTGCGCCACGGTTGGCCACTGCGCTGGGAGGACGTGTCCCGAGCCCGCGCCTACCAGCACCGACTCACCCGCTCCACCGCCGACTTCCTCGGCCGGTTCGACCTGATCCTGACGCCGGTGACGCGATCCACCGCGTGGCCGATCGGCGAACTCGACGCGAACCGGCCCGGCATCGGCGCCCGGGAGTGGGTGGACACGCTGTCCCGCTACTCGCCGTTCACCGCCGTGCACAACGTGACCGGCAACCCGGCGATCTCGGTGCCCACGGGCATGTGCGACGGCCTGCCCGTCGGCGTTCAACTGGCGGCGGCATCCGGACGCGAGGACCTGCTGCTGGCCGTGGCCGCACACCTCGAAAAGGCGAGCCCCTGGCAGGGACGCATCCCGCCGGTCCACGCGAGTGGCCTCCCGGCCGAAGTGCGACCCGACCGCGGCAGCGCCGAAATCCCGCAGACGGAGGGCAGATGAACACTCGAGACGAGTGGACACGATTCGCGTCCACGCTCACCGTGCCGTCCGCGATGTGGCTGGACGGGCAGTGGTTCGACGACCCCGACGGCCCCCGACAGGACCTCGTGTCGCCGCGCACGGGACGAACCGCCGCACAGGTTCCACAGGCCACCCCCGCGGTGGTCGACCGGGCCGTCGCCGGAGCGCGTACGGCGTTCCGGGACGGGCGCTGGTCGCGCATCGGCGCCCGGGAGCGGGGCGCGGTGCTGCTCCGCTGGGCGGACCTGATCGGGGAACACCGCGACGAACTCGCCGCACTGGTCACCCTCGAGATGGGCAAGCCGGTGGTGCAGGCGCGAGACGTGGAACTGCGGGCCACGGAGGCGACGTTCCGCTGGTACGGCGAGCTCGCCGACAAGGTGCTCGACGAGGCCCCGCGCGGCCTGACCGACGCCCTCGCCCTGATCTCCCGCGAGCCGATCGGCGTGGTCGCCGCGATCACGCCGGACAACTTCCCGCTGACCCTGAGCAGTTGGAAGATCGCACCGGCCCTGCTCGCCGGGAACAGCATCGTGGTCAAGCCGGCGACCCAGTCGCCGCTGTCGCTGCTGCGCCTGGCCGAACTGGGCACCGCGGCCGGCCTCCCCGACGGTGTGCTCCAGGTCGTGACCGGGGCCGGCGGCGTTGCCGGATCCGCGCTGGCCCGGCACCTGGACGTCGACTGCCTCACGTTCACCGGCTCCCCCGAGGTCGGCAAACGGCTGCTCGTTTGCTCCGGGGAGTCCAACGCGAAGCCGGTGCACCTCGAACTCGGCGGCAAGAGCCCACAGTTGATCTTCACCGACGCACCCGACCCGGCCGCGGCGGCACGGACCGTGGCGTGGGCGATCACGTTCAACGCCGGCCAGATGTGCACCGCGGGCTCCCGGCTCCTGGTCCAGGAGGAGATCGCCGAGCAATTCGTCGCGGACGTGCTCGCCGAGATCGAACGCACCCCGGTCGGCGACCCGTTCGACCCCATGACCCGGATCGGGCCGATCGCGAGCGAACGCCGTCGTGCCGACATCCTGGCGCACGCCCGGACCGCCGTGGCGCAGGGGGCGACACCGGTTTCGGGCTCGTTGGAGGCAGGTGCCGGCGACGGTTGGTACCTGGATCCGATCGTGTGCACGAACGTGCGACCGGAGCACGACCTGTTCCGGCACGAGGTTTTCGGACCGGTCCTCGCGGTCACCCGCTTCACCGACGCCGACGAGGCAATCCGGCTCGCGAACGATTCCCCGTTCGGCCTCGGCGCGGGTCTGTGGACCTCGAATCTCTCCCGGGCGCACCGTCTCTCCCGAGCGATCGACGCGGGCCTGGTCTGGGTGAACTGCTACGAGGAAGGGGATCTTTCGGTGCCCTTCGGCGGTCGCAAGTTGTCCGGCCACAGCGTGGACAAGAGCATCCACGCCCTCGACAAGTTCACGTCGACGAAGACGACCTGGATCCGTCTCTGACGCCCACGGCGCACCCACGAACACCCACGGAACACCCATGGCACATCGAAGGAACACCGAAGGCACACCATGGCAACCAGCGACAAGAGTGGTCACATCGCGATCATCGGGACGGGATTCTCCGGTCTGTGCATGGCGATCGCGTTGAAGAGGAGGGGAATCCACGACTTCACCCTGTTCGAGCGCGCGGACGACATCGGCGGCACCTGGCGCGAGAACACCTATCCCGGCGCGGCCTGCGACGTGCCCGGCGTCCTGTACTCGTTCTCGTTCGCGCAGAACCCGAACTGGACCCGGGTCTTCCCGCCGTGGGACGAACTGCACACCTATCTGCGCTCGGTCGCCGAGCGGTTCGACCTCCTGCGGCACATCCGGTTCCGCACCGAGGTGTGCGAGATGCGCTTCGACGAGCGGACCCTCACGTGGGATCTGCACCTCGCCTCCGGCGAAACCGTCGACGCCTGCGTGGTGGTCAACGGCTCGGGCGGGCTCAGCCGACCGTTCATCCCCCGGTTGACCGGCCTGGAGTCCTTCGCGGGCACAACCTTCCACTCGGCCCGGTGGCGCCACGATCACAACCTCGTCGGCAAGCGGGTCGCCGTGATCGGCTCCGGGGCCAGCTCCATCCAGTTCGTGCCCGAGATCGCCTCCCGCACGGACGCGCTGTACGTCTTCCAGCGCACACCGCACTGGATCATGCCCCGCGGCGACGCCCCGCTGTCCGCAGCGACCCGAGCCACCTTCGCCCGCAGTCCCGCCCGGCAGCGACTGCAACGGTGGCGCACCTACTGGGAGTTCGAATCCCTCGCCCGGGCCTTCCTGGGAAACCGCAAGCTGATCGAGCGATTTCGCGCGTCCGCACTCGAATTCCTGCACGCGCAGGTGCCGGATCCACGGCTGCGGGCGCAGGTCACGCCCGACTACGACCCCGGCTGCAAGCGGCGGCTCGTGTCCGACGAGTGGTATCCCACACTGCGCCGCGACAACGTGCACCTGGTCACGGACACCATCGCGGAGGTCCGCCCGCGTTCGGTGGTGACCTCCGACGGCACCGAACACGAGGTCGACACCATCGTCTTCGCGACCGGGTTCACCCCGACCGACTTCCTGGCCCCGATGAAGGTGTTCGGCCGCGACGGCGTCGAGCTGCTCGACGCCTGGCGGGAGGGCGCCGCGACCAAACTGGGCATCGCCACCTCGGGCTTCCCGAACCTCTACTTCCTCAACGGGCCCAACACCGGGCTCGGACACAACTCGGTCGTCTTCATGATCGAGGCACAGGCCCGGTACATCGCCTCGGCGATCCACCGCATGCGACAGGCCGGCATCGATGCCGTCGACCTCGACCGCCGGGCCCGGGACCGCAGCTACACGTCCACCCAAAAGCGCATGCGGCGCACGGTGTGGGCGTCCGGCGGCTGCACCAGCTGGTACCAGTCCGCCGACGGCCGCATCGACACCCTCTGGCCGGCGACGACCGTCGAGTACTGGTTGCGCACCAGGTTCTTTCGCATGTCCGACTACCGCCGACTGACCACACAGGAAGGCCGATCCACATGAACGTATCGCTTCTGGGCACCGGGCTGATGGGATCCGCGCTCGCCCACGCACTGCTCCGCAACGGCGCCCGGGTGACCGTGTGGAACCGTACCGCCACCAAGTGCGCACCCGTTGCGGCCGCCGGCGCCGCCGTGGCCGAGTCCGCGCGTTCGGCCGTGCAGGCGAACCCGGTCACCATCGTCTGTCTGCTGGACTACGACGTCGTGCGTGCGGTGCTCGCCGAATGCGGTCCGCTCACGGGCCGGACCATCGTCAACACGGCCACCGGGTCCCCCGCCGAGGCGACCGCGTTCGCCGAGTGGATCGAGGCCCGCGGCGCGCTGTACCTCGACGGCGCCATCGCGGCCTACCCGGAGGACATCGGCACCGAGACGTCCGGCATCAACTACTCCGGATCCACGCAGGCGTGGGAGGCGTTGCGCGACCTCCTGCTCCCCGTCGCCGCCCAGTCCCGATTCGTCGGCACCCGTCCCGGCGCCGCGAACGTGCTCGACGCCGCGATGGCGGGCGCGTTCTTCAACGTCGCGCTCGGCGCCTTCCACGAGGCGGCCTCCTACGCCCGCGCCGAAGGCGTCGCGGTCGCCGAGATGCGCCACAGCCTGCACCTGTGGACCGGAAAACTGCTGGAACTCCTCCAGGAGGCCGTCGACACGTTCGAGACCCGGGACTACTCGACCGACCAGGCCACGCTCCACATCTACGCCGCCGCCGTGAAGTCCTGGCACGAGTCCATGCTGCACGCGGGACAGAGCGCGTCGTTGATGGCGGCGAACCTGGCGAACCTCGAACGTGCCTGCGCGGCCGGATACGGCGACATGGGCCTGTTCGCCCAGATCGAAACCCTCTCCCCCCGATCCGCGACCACCACCCGCTGAAGGGCCACCTCATGACCACCACCGCGAGCCTGACCACGCTCTCCGGCGCCGACGCCGGCGTGGACGACGTCGTCGACGTCATCCACCGCGACGGCGGCGTCGTCATCGACGGCTTCCTGGAGCCCGCCGTCCACACCGAGTTGCAGCGGCAGTTGGAGCCGATCCTCGACCGGACCCGGTGCGGCGACGACGCCTACTTCGCCGGCACGAACACCCGACGCGCAGGCGGACTGTTCGCCCGGTTGGACCTGATGCCGCAGATCGCCCTGCATCCGCTGTACCACGGCGCCGCCAAGAAGATCCTGCAGAAGCCCGTACCCATCTGGGCCGGGCAGGACCGCATCGAGATCGTCCCGGACATCCAGATCGGCGTCACCCAGGCCATCCGGATCCACCCCGGCCAGGGCGACCAGCCGCTGCACCGCGACGACTCCAGCTTCCTGTGGCGCCACCCGGACTACGGCCGCGAGGGGCGCGTGCAGATCATGGTCGCCGTCAGTGACTTCACCGCGGACAACGGCGGAACCCTGGTCATCCCGGGCAGCCACCGCTGGGACGACGAACGCCCGCCCCGGCGCGAGGAGGCCGTCTCCACGTGCATGCGCGCGGGATCGGCACTGATCTGGATCGGATCGACCTACCACGGCGGCGGCAACAACTCCACGAACGCGCCGAGGACCGGTCTGACCATGGCGTTCGACCTCGCGTGCCTGCGCCAGGAGGAGAACCAGTACCTGTCGATCCCGCGCGAGCGGCTGCTGGGCCTGTCCGAGGAGATCCAGCGACTGCTGGGGTGGGGCTCCGGAGTGAACCTGATGGGCTACGTCGAACGCGACGGCCAGATGGTCGACGTCCACACCCTGCTTTCGGACGACTCCGTCGAACTGCCCACCGTGCGCTGACCCGGGTGCACACCGGGAGCGCCCCGGGTTCCCCCGATCCCTGCCAAGGAGTCCCCCGTTGAGCTTCGCCAGTCCGTATCCGGACGTCGACATACCCGAAGTACCCGTGCACCGCTTCCTGTTCGGTGCCTTCGAGGACGGCGGGCTCGACCGGCCCGCCCTCGTCGACGCCTCGACCTCCGAGAGCGTCACCTACCGTCAACTCCTCGAGCGGGTCGAGGCGATCGCCGGTGCCCTGGCAAGCCGAGGGCTCCGCACCGGCGACGTGGTCGCGATCCACGCGCCGAACAGCCCTTCGTTCGCGGCGGTGCTGCACGGCGTCCTGCGCGCCGGCGGCACCGCCACCACGATCAACGTCCTGTACACCCCCGACGACATCGCCCACCAATTGCGCGACTCGGCGGCCGGGTTCCTGGTCACCGCCGAAACCCTGCTGCCCGCGGCGCGCGCGGCGGCCAACCGGGTCGGCATCCCCGCCGAACGCGTGATCGTGCTGGATCGGGTACCCGGCCACCCCGCGCTCCAGGACCTGCTCGACCAGCAACTGGCCGCACCGGAGCCGCCGATCGACCCGCGTACGCACACGGCGGTGCTCCCGTACTCCTCCGGCACCACGGGCCGGCCCAAGGGTGTGATGCTCACGCACCACAACCTGGTGGCCAACGTCTGCCAGATCGCCGAGCCGGCCGGATTCACCGACGACGACCGCATCCTGGCCGTACTGCCGTTCTTCCACATCTACGGCCTCACCGCGCTGCTCAACGCCGCGCTGCACCGACGGGCCACGCTGGTCACGATGCCGAGGTTCGACCTGGCCGACTTCCTGCGCGCCGTCGAACGACACCGCTGCACCTATCTGCTGATCGCGCCACCGATCGCGCTGGCGCTGGCCAAACACCCGGCGGTCGATGCGCACGACCTGTCGAGCGTGCGCGCGATCTGCTCGGGCGCGGCGCCGTTGGACGGAGCCCTCGCCCGGACGGTGGCCGCGCGCCTGGGCTGCCGGGTCTACCAGGGGTACGGGATGAGCGAACTCGGCCCGGTCAGCCACACGGTCGGCATCGACGAGGACGCCCCGGCGGACTCCGTCGGCCGGCCGATCGCGAACACCGTCAACAAGATCGTCGATCCCGAGACCGGCATCGAGGTGGCCCTGCCCGCCGACGGCCGCAGCGCGCCGGGCGAGCTGTGGGTCAAGGGACCGAACGTGATGGCGGGATACCTGGGCAACGCGGCGGCCACCCGCGCGACGATCGACGCCGACGGTTACCTGCACACCGGGGACATCGCAGTGGTCGACGCCGATTCGAGGGTCTACATCGTCGACCGTCTCAAGGAACTGATCAAGTACAAGGGGTATCAGGTGCCGCCGGCCGAACTGGAGGCGGTGCTGCTGAGCCACCCGCTGATCGCCGATGCCGCCGTGATCGGCGTGCCGGACGAGTCGGGAGAGGAGGTACCCAAGGCGTTCGTCGTGCGCGGACCCACAGGTTCGCAACTGTCCGAGCACGCCGTGATGTGCTTCGTCGCGGACCGGGTCGCCCCGCACAAGAAGGTGCGCCGGGTGGAGTTCATCGACGCCATCCCCAAATCGGCGGCGGGCAAGATCCTGCGCAAGGACCTGCGCGCCGCGCACCACGACCGGGTCCCGGCCCGCCCGGCGCCGGAAGGCCCCGAGCGGTTCGCTGCCCACGATTAGCATCGATCGGATGGCGGACACCCCGCACCCGGCCCGGCGCCGGGTGCGCGGGTGCGCGGGTGCGCGGCGCCCGCCGGGTCGGGGCTCAGCGGAGGAAGGCTCCGAGGTGTCGTTCCAGGGCGGGCTTCGGGGCGGCGCCCGTCCACGACTTCGCGGGGGCGCCGTCGGCGCAGACCACGAACGCCGGGATCGAGGAGATTCCGTGCCGTTCCGCCAATGCGGGCTCCTCGTCGACGTTGATCTTGACGACGTCCAGGACGCCCGCGTGCTCGGGGCCAACTCCTCGACGATGGGCGTGACCCTGATGCACGGCCCGCACCACTCGGCCCAGAACCGGACCAGGACGGGTCCCTTCGCCTGCAATACGCGGTCGGGGAACGTGCGTTCGGTGACGCTGTCCGGGACGGGTGGACTTTGCTGCCATGGTGGTACTCCTTCTTCGTGCGTACGTGCGTACGCACGCACGTGCATAAGTGCACACGCGCGAACACACGCGCGCGTCGGCGCGGCTGCGTGTTCGGGAATGCGCGCGGCTCCCGAGCGGCCCGGTCGAACCTGCGTCGGGAGGCCGTCGGCGCAGCGGCTCGTGGGATCGGTTCGAGGAAACGGCCTGCGGTACCGACCTCGGGGCGTACCGGGACGCCTGCGCGGACGGGTCGTGGTCGGCCATCGCCCGCTCGACGTCCTCCGCCACGAGCTCGTGGTTGAGGGCGAACGCCGCCGCGCCCGGGCGCCTGCGTCGAACTGGGCCTGGCCCACGCCTGGAACAAACCCCTGCTTCGGACTGCAGACCGACAGCCGTCGCTTCAACGTCGCCGCAGTCGCCGCGTCCGACCTGTTCGTGCGGCACCGGCACCAACAACCCGATGATCGACCACGCACTCGACCGCGGCATCAGCCGTACCCTCGACGAACTCGTCACGGCCGTCACGGCGTTCATCACGTCGAACACCCTCGCGCAAGGACACCGCCTGCCCGGTCCGAAAGCAACCCGCTGACACGGGGCCGGTCGACGGTCGACGGTCGACGGTCGACGGTCGACGAGCAATCATCCACGCACACGCCCGCCCGGTCTCCGCAAGGAGAATCCGGGCGGGCTCCCGTCGTGGACGACCGTCGCCGAAGGTGTGCCGTCGCCGTGCCAGTCGTCGATCGAAAACGCCCATGTGGAACGGTGCACGCGTGGCCCCACTCGGACGCGGTGGCCGTCGACCTCCCACAGGGCGAGGGAGAACACTCGCCACCACCGCGTCCGATCAGGACCCCGCGCCATCCGCGGCCCGCCGTCGCTCGACCGACGCCCGCGATGGGCGAATGCAGCCGCCTGGGTGCCCGACGTGGGACCTCAGCAGAGCCGGCCCCCGATCGAAGGCGACCGGGTCCTCGGACAGGTTGACGCGCAGCAGCCGCCCGTCGGGGTACAGCCCCTCCCATGCGGCAGAGGCACCGCCGTGGACGACGGTGGGGTTCAGCCGCAGTCCCGCTCCGCCACACCGTGCGACCCATCGCAGGAAGTCCCCCGAGGCGCGGCGAGTTCCACGAACGCCGAGAAGCCCGTCGCCGCCCCCACGCCGGTGATCAGGCGCAGCGGCGACTGCGGGTCCTCGATCGCGCGGGCGTTGCGGCGAAAGCGCCCGCCTATGGCGGTGAGGTGGGCGCGGACGTGCCGGTACGTCCGCTCGTCGGGGAGGTCGGGCAGGTGGGCGCGTCGGGCACGGTCCCGCGCGGTCCCCACGAGTTCGGGGGTGCGTCCGGCGGGGGCCGCCTACGACGCGGCGGGTCGCGTGACCACCCTGACCCCGCCCGGACAACTGCCGTGGACCTTCACCCACGGTCAGGCGGGCGGATCCCCGGCGGCCGGCGACGGCATGCTGCTCAAGGTCGAACGACCGACTCTGACCCCGGGCAGCGCCACTCAGATCAACGGGACCGCCACCACGACCGTCGTCTACGGCGTGACCGTCACCGGCCCCGGCGCCCCGTACGACCTCGGGCCCGCGACCACCGGCACCTGGGGCCAAAAGGACTCGCCGGGCGACGCCACCGCGATCTTCCCCGCCGACCAGATCCCCACGTCGAGCAACGGACCCGACCTCGCGGCCGGCGGCTACGGCCGCGCGACCGTGCACTACCTCGACGCATCCGGACGCAAGGTCGACACGGCACAACCCGGCGGGAACATCGCCGTCACCGGCTACGACAAATTCGGCAACCAGACCACCCAACTCACCGCCGCCAACCGCGCGCCTGCCCTCGGCACCAACGACGCGGACCGGGCGGCCTGGACACACGCGGCGCCCGCCGGTGGGGGCGAGGACCGCGGCAAGTCGGTGACCGAAGCCACCGGCGGGTCCGGGGTCAACGCGGCGTGCCCTGTGCTGCGGCGTCGGCGAACATGTGCCCGACCGCGTCGATCACCGTCGGACACTCCCGCCCGAACGCGAGCTCGCCGAAGAGCGCGGTATGCGCGGCGCCGTAAGGGTCCGGCCGCACCCTTACGCGCACACGTCGAACGAGACCCATACGTCGGGTGGCAGGTCGGGCCGCCCGGGGACCGGCCTGCGATCCTCCGTCCACGCGTCGCCGGCGATCCCGGCCGCGACACGGCGCCAGAAGCGCACGGCGGCCATGTTGGCGTCCTGGAAGGCGACTTCCCACGGGCCCGAGTGCCTGGCGACCACCTCCCGAACGGCACGCATCCCGATCCCGGATCCCCGCGCCCCACGCACCACGAAGAAGCTGTTGAGTACGCGCGTGGGGCCGACCAGGCCGCGGACGAGGGCGAGACCGACGGCGTGTTCGCCACTCGTCAGTAGGTACGGCGCCCAGTCGATGTCCTCGAAGGACGCCCGGAGCCGTTCGCTGCGAAACGTCCCGTCCGAGTCGGGAAGCCCGCCGTCGAACTCGGACAAGTCATGGCGGAACATCAGCCAGAGACGTTCCATCACGAAACGGTCGGCATCGTCCGCACGGTGCACGGCTACCTCGGGCATGAAACTCCTTTGCGGGACGAAGAACAAGGCTGTCGGCACCGCATGCCAAAACTGCCGGCACGCGGCGGCACGAAACATGGCACCCACACGGGCGGGAGCACCGGCCCGAAGGACAAGGCGGGTCAGGGCACAAAAAAGCCTCTCGGTCGGATACGCATCCGAGCCCGAAAGGCTGACGACAGGATTTTAGCAGGCGCCCTTGTACCCTCGCGTCACCGCCGAGGGAGACCCGGAGACCTGATTCCCCCGCGCGGGCTTCCGGGCCGGGCGACATCCGCTCGTCGACAGCGGCGCTCGACAGGTTCACGCGCCCGCGTGCTCCCGCTCACCGCCGAGCCGACACAACGAGCCGCTCCGCGACGTCGACGAGATCCTCGACATGGGCCTGGTTGGTCCCAACTCGCGCGGCCCGATCATTCCCCGATGTCGAGGTCCCGTACGTCACGCCTGTGTGCCAGACCGGCGACCAACTCCAGGAAGTCGTCGTGCAGCAGGCCGTTCGTGGCCAGGATCGTCATGTCGCCGGTCAACACCGATTCCCCGTCGAGGTCCGTCACGCGCCCACCCGCCTCGGAAACGATGACCGGCAGTGTGGCGACGTCCTCGTAGCCCAGCGCGGGACCGGCCACCACCATCGCGTCGATCCGGCCGGTCACCAGATCGACGACGCCGTTCGCGGAGGGAGCCAGGAACACCCGGCGATGCAGCGCCGTCAGCAGTTCCTCCGGCCAACCCGCGGGATTGTGCATCTGCGTCCGGGCACCGCCCAACCCCGACCGTTCACCGACGCGAACGCGCCGTCCCCGCGCCGGGTCGGGTTCCTCGCCGAGCAGCAGCCAACAGCCGCGGCCCCGACCGGCCACGATCAACTGCCGGCTCATCGGCCAGTTGATCACGGCGACGGCCGGACCGTATTCGTCCTCGTACGCCAGATCGTTCGTGAACAGCGGAACCCGCCGGGTGAACAACGAGGTCCCGTTGATCGGATCGATCACCCACCGGCGCCCGGACGAGCCGGCACTCGCCCCACCCTCCTCGCCGTAGACGCCGTCGTCGGGCACCCGAGCGGCCAACTCGCCCCGGATCAGGTCCTCCACGGCGACATCCACATCGGTGACATCGGTCCCGTCCGCCTTGCGCCGGCCACGCCACTCGCCGAAGAACCCCCGAACCGACATCCTCCCGGCCCGGTCCATCACCCGCACGACGAAGTCGAGCAGTTCGCGATCCACCGGCGGACCCTCCAGAAAGTCACCCATCACACGATCGTGCCACCCACCGCGTATCGACGCTGCCATCGCGCACCTCGCAACCGGTCGGCACACGGCGCGGGTGGGTGCTCGGGGCGTGGGGATTTTGGGTCGACGGTTGGCTATGGTCGCGTTCATGACACGGACGCCCGGAACGGAGTGGATTGCGTGCGTGGAGGCGAATCCGATCCGGGCGCTGGAGGAATTCGTCACGAGTTGGCATCCTGTCGAGCACGCGTCGACGGGCGCGGGCCCGGGCGGGCCGGACGAACCCGGGGAGATATACGGCGAGTTGCCCGCGGCGTTGGCCACCGTGTACCGGCCGGCCCGCGCGCGTCCGGCACTCCACCGGTTCCGTGACCCGTTGTTGCGGCGGCCCGAGCGCGCCGGTGGGCCGCTCGGCGAAAGGCTGGTCTTCGCCCGCGCGCACCAGGGCGTGGGGGACTGGTCCATCCCGTGGCCACCGCACCCGGCAGACGGGGGTGATCCGCCGGTGTGGTTCACCCTCAACCCCACGCTTGCGAGCGCGGAGATCACCGTCGAGGAGGAACGACTGAGCCGTTTCCTCCTCCAGTACACCTTATGCGTGTCCCGTCGTGTCCCGTCTCACGCGACGTTCCCGCTGTCTCACCTGATCTCGTTCGTCTCGCACGCGCGCGACAACGTCAAGTGAGACGGCACAGGTCCGGGACTCGCTGATCAACGCACGTCGGGGGCGCATTCGTGGCCGACCCCGGGGGCGGCGGGGTCGGCGACGGTCGGGCGAGATCAGTCGTTGCCGACTTCCCGCGCCACGCGCTCCAGTCGACGGTGGTGGTCCTCCCACCATGCCTGATCCCCCGGTGCCATGTTGTCCTTGCCTTGCGCGTACCCGACCGATCCGTCGATGAGCTCTCGCACGATGTCGGCGTGGCCGGCGTGCCGTTGGGTGTCGGAGGCCACGCGCACCAGGATGTGGTGCAGTGTCACCTCTCGTCGTTCCTGCGGCCACCACGGCACGTGACCGATCGCGTCGAGTGTCAGCGTCGCGATCGTGTGGTCGGAGTGTTCCCACGCCCGGTGGTACAGCCCGACGATGTCTTCACGCGACTCGTCCGCGGTGGCCCACATGTCCGCGTTGGGTTCCGCGTCCTCCGTGTACCACCGGGGCGGTGGCTCCTCGCCGAAGAACGGCCGCCCGAACGTGTCACCGAGGTACCCCAGTTCCACGCCGGCGACATGTTTGACCAACCCCAGCAGATTCGTGCCCGTGGGGGTCGACGGACGGCGGATGTCGTATTCCGAGAGCCCGTCGAGCTTCCACAACAGGGCATCCCGACCTTCTTGTAGGTAACGAAGAAGGTCCGCTTTCGGATTCGGTTCGATCATGCCGTGACAGTCTTCCTCGCAGCACTGACAACCGGGCTCCATCGGACAACGCGGGACGCTGCCGCCAAGCGGCATTCCGCCGACGCACGGCGATCGAAGACGACCGACAACATCAAGTGAGACGAACCTGGGCAAGTGCTGCTCAGCGCGAATCCTGGCTCGATGAACGCGGGGTGGGCCGTGCGGGGGCCAGTGTGGTTGGATCCGGCGCCGGCGGTCGTGCGTCTGATCGCCACCGGTGGGCAGTCGCCGGCTGCGGCGCAGGCGTGGGCGACGCGGCTGCCCGCGTGGCGTGGTGTGCCCGATCGGGTGCTCACCGACTTCGCCGGGGCCGGTACTGGGAGGACATCACGAGACGCAGACCGGCGCCCTGGTCCCGTGCGTTGGCCGATGCCTCCCGCGCGTGGGCCGCGTACCGGGCGCGCTGACGGGTGATCGGCCGTAGCGATCCGGCTTTCCGTTTTCGGTTCACGGCGTCGTCCGCTGGGCGGAGGGGAACTCGGCGGGTGTCTGCAGCCAGTGGCGCAGGAGGCCGATGGCGGTGCGGAGTTGGTCGTCGGTGGCGCCGGCGCGTCCGCGGGGAAGTCCGATGGCTTTGTTGAGTTCGCTCTGGAAAAGGGGGATCGGGTATCCGACGTGGGAGGCGACCGGGGGGACGAGGGTGTTGACCACGGTGCGCAGTGCCCGGCCGTCGAGGGTGTGGAGGTCTTCGGGTGAGGGGTCGGGCAGGGCGAACCGGTCGGCCCGGTGGTCGGTCGGCCATTGTTCGGTGGTGTCCAGGGCGAGGGCGAGTTGTTCGAGGGAGGCGGCGAAGCGGGTGGGGACGTTCATGACGCGTGAGCCGGCCGTGGACGGCGCGGACGGGCACTGTGTGGCGGTGTGCGAATTCCGCCGCCTGGGCGTCGATGGTCTCCCGGGCGCGTTTGCGGGTGAGCAGGGTCAGGGACCGCAGCCACTACGTCACGTGCGGTAGTCGCCTCAGCAAGCGCCGCTGTCACCTCTGCGATCCGAGCGGCTCGCTCGGCGTCGGCCCGTTCGGCGTCCTGGCGTTCGGCCTCGCGCTTGCGCTTCTCGGTCACGTCTGTGAAATAACAGGTTGTGCCGTCGGGCGCAGGAACGACCCGCAGGTGGTAACAGCGACCGGCGTCCCGCGTCCAGACCTCGAAGCCGGTCGGCGCGGACACCGCCGCAGCCTTCCGATAGCGGTCTTCCAGGCCGGGCATCTGCCGTACGGCGGGCAGCTCCCACAAGACCTGGCCGATCAGTTTCTCCTCGGGAGAACCGAGAACGCGCTCCGCTTCCAGATTGACGAAGACGATCCGCCAATGGTCGTCTACCGAGAGAAGCCATCGCTCATGTGGCGCAGGGCGCGCGGCTGAGCGCGTCACGAGGTGAGCGGGACTCATTGCTGTCCCACCACACGCCGATCATCCGGACCGGCTGAGTTGCTGCCCAGTCTGCCCGCCGGTTGCTGGGCGCTGATGAGGTCGAACTACGAGCACCGGGTGCGCGGGCGGTTTACCCGAACCGGGCTGCCGGTTCCGGGCGTGCTCGTGGATGCCGCCGCAGTCGCGGAAGGCAAGCCGTCACCGGTTCCCTACCTGCTTGCCGCCGAACGTCTCGGCGCCAGACCTGAGGACTGCCTGGTCATCGAGGACGCCCGATCCGGAGTCGAGTCCGGGCTGCGGGCCGGCATGACGGTGTGGGGAGTCAACGCCTCGGTCCCGGTGGACGGCGTGCACCGCCACTTCGCGAGCCTGTACGAGGCAGTGCCCGACATCCTCGCCTTCGCATCGGACTCGCACCGGGACTCCACGGTCTGAGCGCGCCGTTGGCGGCGGTGCGGCGGTCAAGCGGCCCAAGGCGGGTATTCGGCCCGCGACCGTGTCGGTCAAGCCGACCGCGACGCTCGACGAGGTCACAGTCCTGGACGGCGGCGTCCTCGACTCGCTGGTGTTGCGCGGCGACTATGACATGCACAAGCAGTTCCGCCACGAGAGTGTCGACGACCTCAAGCGCCTGCGGGTGGACCCGGTGTCAACACGCGCGATTCACCATGATCGCGTGCCGGCGTTGGTGGACGCGGGCGCGGACCTGTTGTACATCGACCCCTCTGACGGCTACTCCGTCTATCAGGCGCGGGTCCTGGAGGAGGTGCGCTCGACAGCGGATGAACGGTCCCGGAACGCGTGTGCTCCAGGTTCTGGATACCGAGAACGCGTTGGCCGGCAGGAGGAATGGCGGAGGCTGGAATCGCCGTGTGGCGGTGTGGACTCGCTGCGGATCACGACGGCCCCGGCCGATGTTCGCGGGCTGGGTAGCGACGACATCGTCGATCTCGGCGACGGCATCTCGTCCTCCGCAGGTGAACGGTCGACTCTTGTGAAGTCATGTCTCCCGGCCCGGCGGATGCTCGCGCACGTCCCCCGGCCAGGCCGGCAAATCCCCGTTGAGGACTCCGCGTCAGTCGGCGTTGGGTCAGAGCCCGCCGAGAACGCTCACGTACATCCTCACCATCAGTCGTCTGCCTTGAGCCCGGACGGCTCCTGGGTGGAGGTGTAGTCCGCAACCAGGTTCGCGTCCGCTGCGTGGACGAGCAGGGTGCCGTCGGCGACCACGTTCGCGCACAAGTCGGGATCGTAGTGGTGGTCCGGCAGCGGGCGTGGGCAGCCGGCGGGGGCCGCAAGACGGCGGGTCAGGAGCAGGGGCATGGCCATGGGCAACCTCCGGGTGCGTCGGATGGTGGTGCGAACTGCCGCGCGTTGCTTGGAGACCGAGTCGGCTCAGCCGTCCGGGGAATGCGTGCGGTTCACGCAATCGGCGTGCGGGTTTCGCACAGACTGTCGACGCTTGGCGTTCGCTACCGGGCGGCTGGACACCTGTGCGCTCCTCGGGCCGCCGAACTCCACCCCCGTGGGACACGCCGCGCGTCAGAGTCCTCGCCGCGCGAGGTGGCGTCGAGGTCGGCGGGGGTGTGAGCGTGGCGGTGTTGCGGCTGTCGGGGGTGAGACGGGCAAATCCGAGGCCCTTGTCGGGTGGGGTGTCTTGGGGAGGGTTATGGCTATGGTGAGGCCGCCGTGGTGGTTGGCGGTGGTGGTGATTTGGGCCGCGTGGGCGTGGACTATCGCTTGGACTATGGACAGGCCCAGGCCGGAGCCCTTGGAGGAGCCTGTGCGGTTGGGGCGGAAGCGGCGGAAGGGTTCGAAGAGTTCGGGGATGTGGTCGGCGGGGATGACCGGGCCGGTGTTGCGGACGCGGAGGGAGCCGGCCGAGACGCCGACCGTGACGAAGCCGCCCGCGTGGTTGTGACGTACCGCGTTCTCGACCAGATTGGTGACCAACTGGCGCAGCAGCAGCGGGTCACCGAACACCACGCTGCCGGCCAGGTTCGCGTCGACCTGTACTCCGGCGCGTTCGGCCGCGGGCCGGGTCTGTCGGAGCACGTCGGCGGTCAGCTCGTCCAGGGCGACCGGCGACGCCTGGACGTTGCCGCGCTCGCTCATCGCCAGGCTCAGCAGACCGTCGATCAGGTGCTCGGTGCGCCGATTCAGCGTCAGCAACTGTTCGCGCGTCTCGACGATGTCCTGTGGCGAGTGCGGGTCGGCCAGGCCGATCTCGATCGCCGTGCGTTGGATGGTGAGCGGAGTGCGCAACTCGTGTGAGGCGTTGGCGACGAACAGTTGCCGGCTGTCGAAGGATTTCTCCAGGCGATCGAGCATTCCGTCGAACGTGTCGGCGAGTTGCTTGAGTTCGTCGTCCGGGCCCGGCATGGCGATTCGCTCGTGCAGGTTGTGTTCGGACAAGCGGCGTGCCGTCGCGGTGATTCCGTGGACCGGGCGCAGCACCCGGCCGGCCATCCACCAGCCGGCCAGGATCGAGGTCGCGGCCAGGAGCAGCAGTGCCGCGATGAGCACGGTCAGCAGTTGACTCATCGTCACGTCCTGGCCTGTGTCGATGGCCCGACGGATGGAGTCGGCGGGGATCGCGGTGAGTTGGCTCGCAGCGCCCGGCAGCGGGACGACGGGTTGGGACCGGCCGGCGTTCTGGGTCTGGTCGTCCGCGTCCGAGGTATCCGTCGCGAAGGTTTTTGCCATCGCCATCGGCAGTTGCTGGGACAGCCTCTGGTCGACGAACCAGTACACGATGCCCAGCAGCACCGTGCCGACGACGAGCGACATGCCGCCGTACATCAGCGCGAGTCGGGCTCGCGCAGACGGCCGGCGAAACAGCGCCCTGGAGAGCAGCCGTACGCCTGTCACCGGGCCGCTCGTCCGGGCCACTGTCGGGTCGCTTCCAACGCGTGCGCGCAGTCTGCTCATATCACGTATCCCGATCCGGGTACGGTTCGGATGACCTGCGGGTCGCCGAGCTTGGCGCGCAGTTTGGACATGGTCACCCGCACGATGTTGGAGAAGGGGTCGATGTTCTCGTCCCACACCCGCTCCCGCAACTCCTCGGCACTGACCACCGCGCCATCTGCCGCCATCAGCGTTGCGAACACCGCGAACCCCTTGTGCGCGAGGTGGACATGTTCGCCGTCGCGGCCAACTTGGTGCCGGGCGTTGTCCAGCACGATGCCATGCTTCTCCAGCACCGGCGGAACGGCCGGGGTGGCGCGCCGGCCCAGGGCCTGGACCGGCCCAGGGCCTGGACGCGCGCCGGCAACTCGGCGAACTCGAACGGCTTGGGCAGGTAGTCGTCCGCGCCCAGGCGCAGCCCCGCGACCCGCTCGGGGGCCGTACCGGCGGCGGTCGGCATCAGGATGCGGGTGCGCAGCCGACCGGCCACGACCGCCTGGCAGACGTCGTCGCCGTGCGTGCCGGGCAGGTCGCGGTCCAGGACCAGGATGTCGTAGTCGTTGACCATCAGCCGCTCCAGCGCGCTGTCGCCGTCGTACGCGACGTCCACCGCGATCGCCGCCCGGCGCAGTCCTCGGGCGATCAGGTCGGCCAGTAGTTCCTCGTCCTCGGTCACCAAAACTCGCAAGGTCTCGTCGCTCCGCTTCGGTCCGGGGGAAGGGCGGGGAAAGCGTGGGGCGGAAGGCGAATGGCCCGAATTGGCAGACTTCCAATCTCCACCGGTTATACGCGGCCCCGCGTTAACTCCGGATAACCAGATCGCGTGACGTCCTGGTAACCCACCCGCGCGTAGACCTGTTGTCGCACCCTTCGCCGTCACGGCGGGGGGTGACCACACGACCGACAGTAGGACTACAGGTGGGAGCGGCAGTGATGACGAGGTTCGGGCGCGCGGGATCGGGGCGGCCGTTGGCGCTGCGGTTGGCAGTCGGGGTGGTTCTGGCGAGTGGCCTCGCCTTGAGCACGGCCGGGTGCGGTGACGACGGCGGCTCGGGCAAGGCCAAGGTGGCCTCGGGCGGCGGCAGCGGCACGAAGGCCGAGACCAGCGGCGGCGGTTCCGGCTCGGGCAAGGGTGACGATGCCCAACGCCACGACCAGATGGTCAAGTTCGCGAGCTGCATGCGCGAGCACGGCGTCGACATGCCGGACCCGGAGCCCGGTGAGGGCGGCGCGATGCGGATCGGGGCGATGCCCGCGGACGAGGGGTCGTCCAAGACCGAGGACGCGATGAAGGCGTGCGAGAAGTTCCAGCCGAAGAGCGACTTCGACCCCAACGACCCCAAGTTCAAGGAGTGGCAGGCCAAGCACACCAGTTGCCTGCGCGAGAACGGCGTGAACGTGGGCGACCCCGGCGCGGGCGGCGCGATGGTCACCCTCGACGGCAGCGACGAGAAGGTGATGAAGGCGATGGAAGTGTGCAACAAGAAGGTTCCGCCGCTGACGACGAAGAAGTAGGGGCAGCCACGTGGTTCCGATCTACGATTACGAGGAGGAGTCCGCAACGGCCCCGGCCGAGCCGGACCCCACGGCGCAGCCGCGCAAGCGCCGGCGGCGTCGTCGCGGACGGGCCATCGCCGCCGCCCTGGTGCTGGCCTCGGCGGGCGGCGCGGCGGCCGTACTGCTCTCCGACGGCGGCGACGGCTCCGACGCCTCCGCGAACCGCACGAAACTGGACGCCGTGCCGGTGACCCGGGCGGACCTGGTCGAGCGGCAGAACGTGGACGGCAAGCTCGGATACGCGGGCACGTACTCCGTGAACGCGGCCGCGCCCGGTCCGGACAAGGAGACGCCGCCCCCGAACGGCGGGAACAGACCGCAGGGTGGCGGCACTCCGCCTCCGTCGCAGGGCCCGGGTGGCGGCAATCCGCCCCAGGGCTCGGGTTCGGGTGGAGGGGCCGGTACGGGTGGGGGGTCCGGTCAGGGGGGTACGCCGCCGGATGCCGGGAACAACGCGGGTCCCGGCACCATCACCTGGCTCCCGGGCGTGGGCGACACGTTGTCGCGTGGTGATCGGGTGTACGGGCGGGACGGGACGAAGGTGCCGTTGTTCTACGGCGAGACGCCGTTCTGGCGGGCGCTGTACGTCGGGGTGGACAAGGGTGCGGACGTCCGCGAGTTGGAGCAGAACCTCCAGGCCCTGGGGTACGGCGGGTTCACCGTGGACGAGAAGTTCACCGACACCACCGCCGCCGCGGTGAAGAAGTGGCAGAAGGACATGGGGCACAGGCAGACCGGCCGGTTCGATCCCGGCGACGCGGTCGTGCTGCCCGACTCGGTCCGGGTCGGCGAGGTGACCGCGGTCCTGGGCGCGGGTTCGCAGGGGCCGCTGTTCAAGGCGAGCGGTACCGGCCGCCGGGTCACCGTCAACCTGCCGGTCAACAAGCAGACGCTGGCGAACAAGGACGCCAAGGTCCAGGTCACCCTCCCCGGCGGGAGGACCGCGACCGGGACCGTCACCCGGGTCGGCACCGTGGCCAAGGAGGGCGAGCAGTCCCAGGGCGGCGCACCGCAGGGTCAGGACAAGGCAACCATCCCGGTCGACATCGCCCTCGACCAGCCCAAGGACGCGGGCACCCTGGACGGTGCGCCGGTCACCGTCGGGTTCACCGGCAAGGAGCGCAAGGGCGTGCTCACCGTCCCGGTCAACGCGCTCCTCGCGCTCGCCGAGGGCGGCTACGGCATCGAGGCCCTCGAACCCGACGGCGGCACCCGACTGCTGAAGGTCGAACTCGGGATGTTCGCCAACGGGCGGGTCGAGGTGACCGGCGACGGCGTGACCGAGGGCCTGAAGGTCGGGGTGCCCAAGGCATGAGGAGACATCGCAGAACGCCGCACAAGACGGCCGAACCGGGACCACCCGGCATTCACGGCCCGGTGCCCGTGATCGAACTCGACGGGGTCGGCCGGTCCTACCCCGGCGGCGTGCACGCGCTGATCGACGCGAACCTGACCGTCGAGGCGGGCGAACTCCTCGCCGTGGTCGGGCCGTCCGGGTCCGGGAAGTCGACCATGCTCCAGTTGATGGGCACCCTCGATCGGCCGACCCAGGGGGTGGTGCGCCTCCTCGGGCACGACGTCGCGCGGCTGAGGGACCGTCAACTCTCCGGCGTGCGGGCCAACTGGATCGGCTTCGTGTTCCAGCAGTTCTTCCTCACCGAGCACTTCACCGCGGTCGACAACGTGGCCAACGGCCTCTACTACCACGGCATCCCGGTCCGCGAACGCCGCGAACGCGCCGCCGACGCGCTGGCCCGGGTCGGCCTGGGCAGCCGACTCGACCACGTCCCCCGCGAATTGTCCGGCGGCGAACGCCAACGCGTCGCCATCGCCCGCGCGCTGGTCGCCCGACCCGCACTGGTCCTGGCCGACGAACCCACCGGCGCACT
This sequence comes from Embleya sp. NBC_00888, assembly GCF_045207655.1. Classification (NCBI taxonomy): domain Bacteria; kingdom Bacillati; phylum Actinomycetota; class Actinomycetes; order Kitasatosporales; family Streptomycetaceae; genus Embleya; species Embleya sp. NBC_00888. The sequence goes on from NZ_CP108784.1 coordinate 374,196, forward strand.
CGACTCCCGCTCCGGAGCGACGGTGATGCGACTGCTGCACGAACTGCACACGGACGGCACCACCATCGTCGTGATCACCCACGACCCCGGGATCGCCCGATCGCTGCCCCGCCGGGTGGAGATCCTCGACGGCCGCATCCACGCCGACAGCGGTGTCGGTGCCGAACCGCCGGTGGGGGTGCCCGGATGACGACGCGCGATCACGACACCGCCCCCCGACCGGCACCGGCACCGGTGCCGCTGCCGGGGACGGCCCGGCTCGGGCCCGTCGACGTGGTGCGGGTCGGCCTGCTCGGAGTGCGCGGCCGACCGATGCGCGCGGTCCTGTCCGGCCTGGGCATCGCGATCGGGATCGCCGCGATGGTCGCGGTCCTGGGCATCGGCACCGCCAGCCAGGCCCGACTCATGGACCAGATCCGGAGCCTGGGCACCAACATGCTCTCGGTCGGACCCGGCGACTCCATGTTCGGCGGCAAGGTACCCCTGCCCGAGGACGCCGTCGACATGGTCCGCCGCATCGGCCCCGTCACCTCCGCCAGCGCCACCGCACAACTCGACGGCCGCAGCGTCCGACGCACCGACCGCATCGACCCCCGCGAGACCAAGGGCATCACCGTCGCCGCCACCCGCGAGGACCTGCTCGACACCATCGGCGGCCGGGTGGCGAAGGGGCAGTGGTTCAACGCCGCCACCTCCCGCTACCCCACCGTCGTGCTCGGCGCGCGGGCGGCGGAGTTGCTCGGCGTCGACGGGCCGAACCGACAGGTGTGGATCGGCGAACGGTGGTTCACCGTCATCGGCGTCCTGGCTCCGGTGCCGCTGGCCCCCGAGGTGGACCTCTCCGCACTGGTCGGCTGGTCGGCGGCGCGGGAGGTGCTCGGCTTCGACGGACACCCCACCCGGATCTACGAACGCTCCGCCGAGGACGCGGTCGACGACGTACGCAACGTCCTCGCCGCGACCGCCAACCCGGCCGACCCCGCCGGCGTCAAGGTCAGCCGCCCCTCCGACGCCCTGGAGGCACAACTCGCCGCCAAGAACACCTTCACCGGACTGTTCGTCGGCCTCGGCGCGGTCGCCCTCCTCGTCGGCGGCGTCGGAGTCGCCAACACCATGGTCATCTCCGTACTCGAACGCCGCCAGGAAATCGGCCTGCGCCGAGCCCTGGGCGCCGGACGCGGCCAGATCCGCCTCCAATTCCTCACCGAGGCCGTCACACTCTCCGGCATGGGCGGCATCGCCGGCGTCCTCCTCGGACTGATCGTCACCAGCGCATACGCCCACGCCCAGGGATGGCCACTCGTACTCCCCTGGCCCGCCATCCTCGGCGGCGTCGCCGCATCCGTGGCCATCGGCGCACTCGCCGGCCTCTACCCGGCCGGCCGCGCCGCACGACTACCACCAACCGAGGCACTCAGCTCCGGCTGAGGACGAGCGCAAGGTGGACCCGCTTCGGTGCCGGTCGGCCCTCGGGACGGTCGCGCGCAGGCGCGCGACCGTCCTCGACCCGAAGCGCTCACCCCTGAAGAAGCCGTCCGCTCGTGGATGTCACCACCCACGAGCGGACGGCTTCCGCCCACCGCCGGGCCGATCGCTGAGCTCGTCCAGGCCCGTCGTTGAATCGGCGCAGCCACCGCCGGACCCTGGCGGCAACGAAGACCGGGCGACGTATTTCGCCCGCGAGCTCGAGGCCCACATCGGCCCCAGGGTGAAGCCGCTGGTGCTCGGGGAGTTCGAACCGGAGGAGCAACAAGCCGACCTCGTTCTGACGACGTTCTACCGTCTGGCCGAGGTCCGCAGCCTGTTCCGTCGGCCGGAAACCGAGGTGGTCGCCATCGTCGTCGCGCCGCACCTGCAGACACTGGTGCAGATCGCATCCGTCGCCAAGCGCCGCACCGTCGGCATCTGGTACTCCACCCACGAGCAGGCCTCCAGCATCAAGTGCTCGCTGACCCAGTCCGGGATCAAGAACATCGAAGTGCTCTGCGGCACCGAGGACGAGGACATCGAGGGCATGGGCCTCGCCGTGATCCCGAGTGAGATGCCTCAGCTGAGGTCCAGTCTCGGGGGACGTGTCAAGGTCATCGAGTTCGGCAATGTTTTGGACGCCGCGTCGATCCGCATGGTGACCGAGGTCGTCGGCGACATGCAGACCGCGCAGCGAAACGGGACGCAACATTCAGGCCAGTGACGGATCACGCGCGGAGTCTTCGCACGCATGACGCCCGACGGCCGGGCCGGGGAGAATGCTCGGTGACCGTGCCCGACCCGTCGGCCTCGACGGAGCGGACGGCTGCGGCGCACCGTTGTCGTTCCCCCGATCCGCATCCGGCGCGGTGGGCGACCCTTGCGCGACCGGCCGGCGCCGACCCGGCCCGCCGGGTCCGGGTGGCCCGAGTGGCGACAGACAGGCCGGCCGGGCTGCCCACGCGTCGTCGTCGGCGAGGTGCGTGTGCGTCCCGGTGTCGAGGTTGTGGGAGGAAGATGTCAGCCGTGACGTCGACGACGAGGTCGAACCCGTCCACCCAACCAATCCCCGGGGTCCCGACATCTCCTGCCGGATCGGGCCGAACGATGCGGCTGCCGGTTCGTCCCTGCTGAGTACTGTCGGCCGCGGGCGCCTCCCGCTCCAGCCCGGGTATCAGGCTTCGCCGTGTCACACCACGAGATCGGAGCCGAAACGAGGGTGGTCGGCGGCGTGGATACAGGCGGTGCGGTGCGATCCACTCCCGACGTAGGGCGGTGGGGCCAACGAGCAGGCGGCCTCGGCCTCCGGACATCTGGGTTGGAAAGGGCAGCCGGTGAGCACGTCGAGGGAGCCGGCGGGTTCGCCCTCCAGAGCCGGCGCACATTGCATGGTGCCTGGTCGGTGCAGGTCCGGCGCGGCCCGTAGTAGCGCCCGGGTGTACGGGTGCCGGGCCGCGGTGAATATGGTTTCCGCCGCCCCTTCTTCCACCACACGGCCCGCATACATCACCGCGACGCTGTCGCACAGGGTTCTGACGATGCCCAAGTCGTGCGAGATGAACACGATCGTCAGCCCGAGATCGGCGCGCAAGTCGGCCAGGAGGTTGACCACGGTGGCCTGGGCGGAGACGTCCAGGGCCGATACCGCCTCGTCGGCGACCAGCACCTCGGGTTGGACCGCGAGGGCGCGTGCGATGGCGACTCGTTGCCGTTGTCCCCCCGACAGTTCGCGTGGTCGTGCGTCCAGGACGCGCGGGGGCAGATTGACCATCTCCATGAGCGAGGCGAGGGCGGAGTTCATGCCCGCATCCGGGACGAGGTCGTGGCAGTCGATGAGTTCGGCCAGCACGGAACGGACCCGTCGACGGGGGTTGAGCGACGCGACCGGGTCCTGGAAGACCATCTGGATGCGTCGGCGCAGGTCCTTGGAACGTCGGGCGCCGACGTCCTGACCGTCGTAGCGGACATGTCCGGCCGTCGGTGTCCGCAGGCCGACGAGTACGCCGGCCAGTGTCGACTTGCCGCAGCCGGACTCGCCGACCACGCCCAGGCACCGGGACCGCTCGACGGCGAGGCTGACTCCGTCGACGGCCCGCAGCGTCACGGGTGCCGCGGATCGCCGGGTTCGGACCTTGAAGTGGACCTGGACGTCGTCCAACTCGATGAGGGCGCTCATGCCTGCTCTCCGGCGTTCGTGGGGCCCTGCAGCAGGCACGCTGTGGCTCGGTGCGGGCCGATGCTCAGCAGGGGTGGGTCCGCTTCCCGGCAGGCGTCCGCGACGCGCGGGCAGCGTGGGGAGAAACGGCAGCCCGAGGGCAGCAGACCGGCGGCCGGCGGGGATCCTTTGATGGGCTTCAGCCGCACGGGCGGGCCGTGCAGTTGCGACGTCGACTCGATGAGCCCGCGGGTGTACGGGTGGCGGGGATCGTCGATCAGAGCACGTGTCGGTCCCTGTTCGATGATGCGGCCCGCGTACATCACGGCGGTGCGGCCGGCGATGCGTGAGATGACCGAGAGGTCGTGGCTGACGAAGATCAGGGCCAGGCCCCGCTCGGCCCGCAGGCGTTCGATCAGGGTCAGGATCTGGTCCTGGACGGTGGCGTCCAGCGCGGTCGTCGGTTCGTCACACAGGAGGAGCGTGGGCTCCACCGACAGGGCCATCGCAATCATCACCCGTTGCCGCAGGCCCCCCGAGAGTTGGTGCGGCCATGCCCGGAGCCGTTGTTCCGGCTGTGGCACACCGACTTCGCGCAGCAGGCGCAGGGCCTGGTCGGCCGCGTCGCGGCGGGACACGCCCCGGGCCCGGGGACCGGCGGCGACCAGGTCACCGATGCGCATCGTCGGGTTCAACGAGCTCATGGGTTCTTGGAAGATCATCGAGACGCCGTGCCCGCGCAGCTCGCGCGGGCCGACGGACCGCAGCTCCTTGTCGTCGTGGCCGCGGAACCGCATGGTTCCCCGTGTCTGGACCAGCGCGGGCGGCAGCAGGCCCAGGACAGAGCGCAGCGTGAGGCTCTTCCCCGATCCGGACTCGCCCACGATCCCGAGGCATTCGCCGGCGTCGACGTGCAGGGACACGTCGTCCACCAGAGTGGCGCCGCCGGGTCCGGCGGTGGCGATCGCCAGGTTCGCGATCTCGATCACGGGTTCGGTGCCGGTCATGATTTGATCCGATCGTCCAGGCCGTCCCCGATCAGGGCCAGACCCATTCCGGCCAGCGCGATCGCGGCTCCGGGCGCGGCGATCAACCACCAGTTGGTTTGGATGACGGCGCGGCCGGACTGGATCATCGCGCCCCATTCCGGGGTTCCGACGGGTATGCCGACGCCCAGGAAGGACAGTGTGGAGATCGCCACGACGGCCAGCCCGATGTCGACGAAGAAGTAGACGATGCTCTGGCCGATCGCGTTCGGCACGATGTGCCAGCCGATCACCCGCCATCGGGGCAGGCCTCCCGACCGGGCGGCGCGGACGTAGTCCATGGAGCGGACCCGGCGTACCTCGGCGCGCATCAGCCGCGCGTACACGACCCAGGAGATGAGGATGAAGCCGATCACGAGCGGCAACTCGCCGGGGCCGAGGAAGAGGAATCCGGTGCCGGGGCCGAGCAGCCCGACCAGGGCGATGAAGAAGATGAACAGAGGGAGCGAGACGACGACGTCGGAGGTGCGCATGATCGCGGTGTCCAGCCACTTCGCGCCGAGGCCCGCGGCGATGCCGATGAGACTGCCCAGGACTGCCGGAATGAGGGAGCCGAGCAGCGCCACACGCAGGTCGACCCGGATCGCGTAGACCAGCCGGGTCCATGCGTCACGGCCGAGTTGGTCGGTGCCGAGCGGATGCGCCCACGAGGGAGAGCCGAGCCGGTTCAGCAGATCCTGTTCGGCCGGGTCTCCGTTGGTGATCAGTGGCGCGAGGGCCGCGGCCAGGACGAACAGCCCGACGATGACCGACCCGGCGGCGATCTTGCCGTTGCCGCGCCGGCGCGACGATCCGGTGTGCACCTTCTCGTCCTTGATCACGGACACGTCGATCATGCGCTCACCGTTCTCGGATCGAGCAGCGAGACGACGGTCTCGCCCAGGACATTGGCCAGTACGACTCCCGTGGCGAAGACCAGCGTGATGCCCTGGACCACGTAGACGTCACGCTTGGCGGACGCGTCGACCAAAGCGCTGCCCAGGCCCGGAATGTCGAAGGTGGCTTCGAGGATGACGACGCCGAAGAAGAGGTAGCCGACGTTCAGCGCGAGCAGCGTGAGAACCGGGCCGAGCGCGTTGCGCAGCACGTGCCGGACGATCAGGGCGCTGCCCTCCACCCCGAGTGACCGGGCGACCGCGATGTACTCGGAGTCGAGGACGTCGATCAGGCTCGACCTCAGACTGCGCACCAGGACCGGGGCGAGGATGATCGCTCCCGTGACGGAGGGCAGGACCAACGATCTGACCAGTTCCGCGGGATCCGACCCCAGCCCCGAGACCGGGAACCATCCGGTGGGGATGGCTATCAGCCTGATGAGCAGGAACCCCACCCAGAACGCCGGCAGGAACAGCGCGAGCAGAATGCCCAGCCGAATCGCGTGGTCGATGAATCGGTCCCTGAACCAGGCGGCGGTCCACGCCAGGACGAGTGCCGCCGACATCGCGAGCACCAAGGTGCCGAGCAGCAGCCACAATGTGTCGCCGATGCCCTCGCCGATGATGTCGCCGACGCGACGGCCGTCGATCGATGTGCCGAAGTCGCCGTGCAGCACCCGATTCAGGTAGTCCAGGTACTGGTGCGGCAGGCTGCGATCGAGTCCCAGTTGATGGCGCAGTTCGCTCACGGCCTCGTCCGAGGCCCGTGGACCCAGGCGCAGCCGGGCCGCGTCGCCCGGCGCGATCTGGGTCAGTACGAACACCACCAGCGTGACTGCGAGCAGAACGAGGATCAACTGGAGCAGCCGGGCCAGCAGGATTCTTATCGCGGCCACGCCGCTGCCTCCTTTCCGTTGACGGCGCCGGACCCCGCCCGTCAACTCTTCACACTCAATTCGTCGGCGCAGTAGGCCAGGTAGGGCGTCGGGACGAATCCCTCCACTCGGCCGGAAATCGCGTAGAGCGCGTTGGGCACCGCCAGCGGGATGACGGCGTTGCTGGTGTTGGCGGTCTTCTCGAAGGCGTGTACCGCGGTGCCCACGTCGAAGGGAGTGCTCGCCGCGTGGACCGCGGTCAAAGCCGCGTTCGCCGGCCCGGGGTCGGACTGGGAGAACACGACGCCGGTCGATTCGAGGAAGCCGAGGGGGTCGATCGGGCTGGGTGCGAGCGCACTGTAGGTGATCATCCCGAGCTGGAAGTCGCCCTTGCCCAGCCTGTCGATCAGCGAGCTGGTCGGGAGCGGGACAACGGTGACCTTGATGCCGGCCTGGGCCAGCATCGGTGCCAGGGCCTGTGCCGCGAGTTCCTCCGGGTCGCCGCTGGGCACCATCAACTCGAGGTTCTGACCGGTATAGCCGGACTTGCCGACCAGGCTTTTCGCAGCCGCCTGGTCGGTTGTGGACCAGGTGCACGTGGAGCACGGGGAGATGCCGGGGACGTTTTGCGGCAGCAGCGATGTCGCCACGGTCGCCTGGCCGGCGTAACCGCCCGCCACGAGTTTGCGGTAGTCGATGGCCGAGGCCATCGCCTTCCTGAGATCGACGTTGGCCAGGGGCCCCGACTTCGTGTTGATGGTGAGGACGCTGACACCGGACGAGGGCACGCCGACGATCTTGCCCTTCGGGTACTGGCCGACCACGCCCAGTTCCACTCCGTTGACGACGTCCAGGGAACCGTTCTGGAACTGCAGGAGTCGCTGGCTCCCGTCCGTGACGACCTTGTATTCGACCTTGTCCAGGTGGGGCAGGCCGGCCCGGTAGTAGTGAAGGTTGCGGGTGAGGGAGATGGACCGTCCCACGGTCTGGTTGCCGATGCTGAACGGCCCGGCCCCTGTGGGCTTCTTCCAGAAGTCGGCCTCCGTCTCACCGCCGTAGTTGTCGGGGAAGATCGCGGCGTTGCTGGTCGACAGGATCGCGACCAGAGTCTCGTCGGGCTGCGACAGCGTGAAGATCACGGTCTGCGGAGAGGGTGTCTCCACGGACTTGATGGACGAGAAGTAGCTGCCGTACAACTTGCCCTTGCTCCACAGTCCTTCCGAGAATTTCACGTCGGCGGACGTGACCTGTCTGCCGTTGCTGAACTTCGCACCCGGGTCCAGGGTGAACGTCAGGGTCTTGGCCGCCGGATCCGCCTTGTAGGACGAGGCCAGCGCCGGCAACAGGCCCTTGCCGTCCGGGGTGGAGCGCAGCAGGGACGCGTACACCTGAGGGAAGACGGTGAAGCTGTGGGTCGACAGCGCCTCCTGCGGGTTCCACGTGTCGATCGCGCTGCTGAGGGACATCGTTGCCGAGCCACCCTGCTTGGGGGGCTCCGACGAGGCGGGTTTGGCCGAGGTGGAGCCACCGGTGCACCCGCTGAGGAGGCATGCGGCGGCCGTCAGCGATGCGACAAACGCCATGACCTTGACTAGCGTCATAAATTCCCTCGCAGTTTCATAATTTTTCTACCAACCGGCGTTGTCAGATTGTACGGCGACGTGCACCGGCCGTCTAGACGGAACGAGCGTGGGCGTTTTCGCGCCACTCCGGTCCCCGCCGGGCGGGACGGCTGCCGAACGGGAGACGGCCTTCGGCTCCGGCAATTGCGCAGCCGGTCGAGGAAGCGGACCTGCGGCCGACCCCCACGGGTCTCGCTCGCGGGCCGTGTCCGGCGGTTCTTGGCAGGAGAACCGAAGCCTGGAGGACCTGCGGATACCGGACCGAGACGCACCTCGCCGGGCCGAACAACGGCCCTCGTCCTCGACTCGACGCTTCGGCAAGCTCGTCGCCGATCCCGTGTTCCTGATGCCCCGGGGGTGGAACCGAAAACAGGGACCGGGCACCCGACCGAAGGCAGCCCAGATCCCTTCCCCACGGGCTGCGGGACGCCGCCCGTCCCGCAGCACCCCACGCGTCGGCGTGCCGCCACCCGTGGAAGGCGATCCATCGACGATCTCGATCGCTCCGGCAGCACGCGACGAAGCCCCGGTCGCCTGATCGACCGGGGCTTCGTGTCGTGTGGGGGAAGGCCGGCGGACTCGTTGCCCGGCCACGGGGGCGGTGGGTTTCGTCCGGGAGAGTTCGTCCGGACACCGTGTCTTCGGGCTCGTGCTGCGCCGTACCGAACCGACGCGGTTAGACCGCGTCGTGGGGTGCACCCGCCGTGTCCCGCTGAGCGGAGTCGCTCTTCTTCACATGGCGCACCATCCAGTCGACCAATGCCTCGTTCTGTGCCCGTCGCGCCGGAACCGGGCCCGAGGTGGATCCTTCGTGGGAGGCGTCGGGCAGCATCAGCATCTCGGCCACGCACCCTGCACGCCGCAGCACCGAGTAGAACTGCTTGCTCTGCTCGGGCGGGCAGCGGTGGTCGCGTTCGCCCTGGATCAACAGCGTCGGCGTGGTGCAGGTGTGAGCCGTGCTGATCGGTGACAGCTTCCGGTAGCGCTCGGCGTCCGTCTCGGGCAGGGCGTCCAGCGCCGCAGGCAGGAAACTGAGCCCGATGTCGCTGGTGCCGTACATGCTCGAGAAGTTGGTCACCGGATTCTCGATGACAGCAGCCTTGAACCGATCGCCATGGCTGACGATCCAGCTGGACATGTACCCGCCGTACGACAGACCGGCGACTCCGAGGCGGGCGGGGTCGGCCCAGCCTCGGTCCACCGCGAAGTCCACCGCCGCCATCAAGTCGTCGAGGTCGTCGTGGCCCCACGCTCCGATGATGGCGTCGGCGAATTCCACGCCATAGCCACGCGAGCCGCGGGGGTTGACCATGAGCACCCCGAAGCCGGCGCCGCACAGGATGTGGGCGTCCGTGACGTAGACCTCCCCGTAGGCCGCCTTGGGACCGCCGTGGATGAGCAGGACGGTAGGCAGCGCCCCGACCGCGCCGGCGGGTCGCAACAGCTTGGCTTGCACTTGCGGGCCGCCCTTGGCGCCGACCCAGAAGCCGGTGACCGTACACGGGACGGTGCAGGTCCGATTGCGGGCCGCGGTGTCGCTGATCCGCAAGTCCTCGCCCGTGTCAAGGTCGCGGACCCAGAGATCGGGCGGGCTCGCAAGCGTGCCGGTGGCATACAGCAGGCGCTGCCCGGCCACAGCCAGCGGATAGAAGCAGCCTGGGCCGGACAGCACCGTTGTCGCACGAGGCTCGCCCTCCAGTGCGATGCGGTGCACCTCCAGGCGGTCCTCGACGTGAACCCGAACGAGAGCGTCGCCCGCGTGAAGGAGCAGTCTCGGGTCGGGGTCCGTGAACGGAATGGCGATGTCGCCCAGCACGTCACCGTTGACATCGAGATCCAGGCCGGCGGCACGATCGGTCGGGCGGCACGACGGAGCGGCTTCGTCGAGCGAGTCCAAGACGAACAAACGACCCAGCGAGTGCGGATCGGCACCGGAGGTGGTCACCGCGATCCGGCCGTCGCCCAATGCCGCGAGGGAGAAGAGATCCGGTGCCCGCATGTGCTCGACGACTGTCGGATCCGACCCGTCGGATCCGACCGAGCGCACGCCGGCGACGCCGTGTCGCCATTCCTGCGGTCCGCATCCGGCGAGGAAGGCAATCCGTCCGGGGCCGGCCTCCTCCGACTCCGCTTCGCTGCTCCCGGGCCGGCTCGAAGGCGACAGCCAGGTCGGCTGGGTGTTCACCCACGCATCGTCGGTGAGGCGCGTGTGCGTCCGGGTATCGAGGTCGCAGACGAAGACGTCGGCCGTGACGTCGTCGACGAGATCGAGACCGTCCGCCCAGCCGATCGTCCGGGTGATCCGATACGGCGCCCCGACCACGCGCGTGCTGAGCGTCGCGGCGTAGGCGATGTGGCGGCCGTCGGGACTCCATGCCGGCTTCCCGGAAACCGAGCGGTCCGGCTCCCCCGGGTCGACGAGCACCTCGAACTCGAAGTCCGGCGCATCCGCGAGCCGAACGAGGACAATGCGCACGGTCGGGCCGTCATTGGACAGGAACGCCAACCGACTGCCGTCCGGCGAGAAGGACGGGGTGTGGCCGCCGTCGCCGAACGCCACGGCAAGGGCAGCCGCTCGAGGCTCGGCCACACTGCTCAGGCGCAGGCTGCGCCGCTCGACGTCTCCCTCGATGTGGCAGACGGACCAGGCGACGAGCGCACCGTCCGGGCTCAGGTCGGCGCTGTGGACCAGTTCCATCGCGTCGACAAGTTCAGTGACCGTACTGCCGCAGCCGGTGTCAGCCGTGGGCATGGCAACTCCTTCAGAAGGTTCGTAATTAATTTACCAGATACGTAGATCATGAAGTAAACTTGGGTCATGGTCACCCTCCGCACTTCGAACGCCGTGCGCACCGTGCTTCGGATCGACTCCCGGCGCGGGGTTCGCCGACGATCACATCGAGCCGGCGCCGTGGAACCGGAGTCCGGCGATGTCCGGTTCCGCAGCTATTCCTGCTGTTAAGAGGTCTCCCGCCATGACCACAACCGCCACCCACGCTCCGGTCGATCCCTCCCGCACCACCGGCACCGACACGAACGCGACGACCACGTCACCGAGGAAAAGCGGTCTGTACGACGATGCCTTCGCGTACGGCCCGCACCTGGCCTCCACCGGCGTCACCTTCGACGTGATCTCGGTCGACGCCCCCCTCGGTCTGGCCGCACTGCGGCTGCTGCGCGAGCGCAAGGTACCGCTCGGCGCGGTGATACACGACCAACGGTGGGACCGCATCGGCTACCTCGTGCCGTCCCGGAGCGACGAACCCGTCTCCGACGTCGAACTGCGGTGCGGCCCGCGTCAGATCGGGCTCGGCTCCTGGGTGGTACTGCCCGCCGGCGACTCGGAGGCCATGGTCACATGGCTGCAACCACCTGCGGTCACCGACCAGATCGTCGACCACCTCACGCCGACGCGAATCGTGCGCGAGGCTCTCCGCGAGGCCGCCGCCCTCGGCGAAGTGGAACCCCAGACGTGATCCGCCCCCTTGCACGCCACCCGTCGGGCCGACTCTTCCACCCCCCGCGACCACGAAACCCACCCGCACTGCTCCTGTGCCGTGATCCACCGCGTCGCGATTGACTTCCCGATGACGTTGCAAGCCGCGCGACGCGCTGGGGAACTCGGTCCTCGACGGACGGGGTGTCCGACCGGCACGTCCGCTGTTCACCGATCAGCACGGCCGACATCCGCGCATCCACGACGCTGCTCTGGAGGGCGATCAGGATCACCGCTGCGCTCCCGAGCAGAACCCGGTTCCAGTCCGTACTCGCGCGGGCGGTTGCACGGTGGAGATGCTGTGCTGCCCGCCGCCTCGCACGCGGGAACAATCTCCGGCCCGATGCCGATCCCGGCGGGCTCACAACGAAGCAATAGGTGAGTGGATGGAGCGCCATGTCCTCGACTGATCCCCTTCCAGGCCGGCGGTTGCTGCTCTCCGGTGGTTCGGTGTTCGACGGTTCGGGGTCCGCGCCCCGGGAGGCGGACGTGGTCGTCGCCGACGGCCGGATCGCCGAGGTCGGCACGGGCCTGGACGGTGACGACATGGTCGACGTCACCGGTCGGACCGTGCTTCCCGGTTTCACCGACTGCCACGTTCACGTCATGATCAGCGACATCGACATCTGGCGGATCCAGCAGACGCCCTTCTCGCTGATGTTCTTCGAAGCCGCGCGCAATCTCCGCCTGACCCTCGAGGCCGGGATCACCACCGTCCGCGACGCCGCGGGCGCCGACTACGGGCTCAAGCAAGCGGTCGAGACGGGCCTGATCCCCGGGCCACGGTTGCTCAACGCGATCTCGATGCTCAGCCAGACCGGCGGACACGGCGACGGACACCAGATCTCCGGGACCGAGGCACCGCTCTTCCGTTCCCACCCGGGCGCGCCATCCGGCTTGGTCGACGGCGTGGACCAGGCACGGCACAGGGTCCGGGAGCTGGTCCGGGCACGCGCGGACTGGATCAAGGTCGCGGCATCCGGGGGCGTACTGTCCGAGGACGACTTGCACCACCGCCAATTTCGGGACGACGAACTCACCGAGATCGTCGCCGAGGCCGCAGCCGCAGGCCTTGATGTAATGGCGCATGCGCACGCCGCCGAAGGCATCAAGGCAGCGGTGCGCCATGGCGCCCGGTCAGTGGAACACGGCGTCTATCTGGACGACGAGGCCATCGATCTGATGCTGCGTCACAACACCTGGCTGGTGCCCACCCTGGCGGCCCCGCTCGCAGTCATTGCACGCGCCGAGGCACAGAACGCCGCACTGCCCAGAGGGACCGCCGAGAAGGCACGCGAGGTGGCCGAGGTCCACGCCGCGTCCTTCCGCCGGGCGGTCGATGCCGGGGTGCGCATTGCGATGGGCACCGACGCCGGGGTGGGCACACACGGCGAGAACCTGGTCGAACTCGAGCTCATGGCCAGGGCGGGCATGCCACCGTTCGAGGCGCTGCGCTCGGCCACCGCCAGCGCGGCGGAGTTGCTGAGGCTTGACCACGAAATCGGCGCCGTGCGGCCGGGCCTCGTGGCGGATCTGGTGGTCCTTGAGGGGCCGCTGGACGACCTGTGCGCGGTATCCGATCGAGTCACCACCGTGCTCCAAGCCGGTCGCGTCGTCCACCGCCGGGCGCCCGCCACGGCAGCGGGTGCACAGTGAGGACCACCGTGTTCCACAACGTGGTCGACAGCGCTCGTCACACGCCGGCCGACAGAGCCAGGACCGAACTGTCGCAGCACGAAGCCGCGCGGCGGTGTGAGCCACCATGGCCGATAGCGGCGGGTTCACACCCAGTGCCGGCAATCCGCGAGTCGGCGAATACGCCGTGCGGGGCGAGCGCGTCGCGGAGGGCGACGAAGGCGATGGTGCGGATGCGGCCGGTCACCGTCCACGTCTTGCTTCTCGCCCCGGTGGGAACATCCGCCGTGCCAAGGATGGCCTCGCACACAGGGATGTACGCATCGTGGGGCACGCGACGATACTGACGGAAGCCGAGCAAGTGGCGCGGCCGTGCGCGGTTGACAATCGGATGTCGTCGCCTGCAGCGCACCCGGAGCTCGAGGCCGAACGAGAGCGTGCGGGTCGATCCACCCGCCAGCCGCGTCACCAACCTCACGGGTCAATACACCGCGCTCCGGCATCGGAGCGGACTGGGCATGGGGCGGATTGTCGCGCGGCAACCCTGACGACGTTTGCAATCACGGTCGCACGGCAAGCTGTCGGCGGATGACGCGAAGTGGGTCGTTCGCACCTGCAAAGGGCGGACGACCCATATTCGGCGCCGGCGTTGCGCTGCCAGCCCTGTGCAGACCTCTAGCGTCCGGGGGACGAGGTGTCACGGGCGAAGACGTCCGCGAGTGTCTCGCGGCGAACGACCTCTCGGGCCTTCCCGTCGGCGCAGAAGACGACCGGTGCCTTGAGCGCGCCGTTGTAGTTGTTCGCCATCGTGTAGCAATACGCTCCGGTCACGGGAACGGCGACGACGTCGCCGGGCCGGGGCGACCGCAACGGGACGTCGGAGCTGAGCCGGTCGCCGGACTCGCAGTGTCGCCCGACAAGGTCGACCCGTTCGCCGCCCCCGACCCTGTCGATCACGGTGGCCTCGAACCGCTGCCCGAAGAGCGCGACCTCCATGTTGTCGCCCATGCCACCGTCGACCGCGACGGTAACGCGATCACCCCGTTTGACGTTGACCACGCGGTACAGCGTGACCCCGGACCGGGCCACCAGGCTGCGACCGGGTTCGATGATCAGCCGAGACGAGGCCGGCAGGTACCGCCGCGCGGCGTCGGTGATCGCACCGATCCACTCTTCGGGCTCGGGCGGGTGATCGTCGTATGTATACCGCCCGCCCAAGCCGCCGCCAAGGTCGTAGGTCTCGAACTCCCCGAGGTCGGCCAGTGCCCTGACCGCGGCCACGAACGGTTCCACCTCGAGGATCTGACTGCCGATGTGCGCGTGCAGACCGGCCAGGTGGAGGTTCGTACTGGCCCGAATCCGCGTGATTGCCCGGGGCACCTGGTCCAGCGGCAGCCCGAACTTGGACCCTTTTCGGCCCGTGACCAGCGCATCGTAGGTGTCCGCACGCACCTCGGGCAGTACCCGCACGAGAACTCCTGCCGCCCGGTCACCGACCGTTCCAGCCGTTCGATGTCGTCGAAGTTGTCGACCACGACCAGGCCGACCCCGGCGGCGAGCGCCATCTCGATCTCGGCCGGGGTCTTGGCGTTCCCGTGCAGCACCAGGTCCCGTCCTTCGACACCCGCGCGCAGGGCGGCCGCGAGTTCTCCCAGGCCGGCCACGTCGACGCCGATCCCCTCCTGCGCCATCAGCCGATAGGCAGCCACACACGGAAAGGACTTCGAAGCGAAGACGACCTGCGAGGAGGGCCAGGTCGCGCTCAGCGCCTCCCGGAAACGCCGCACCCGCGCGCGCAGGCCGGCCTCGTCGACGACGTACGCGGGGGTCGAGTACTCGTCGGCCAGATCGGACAGGGCGACGCCGCCGACGATCAGTCCGCGGCCTTCCTCGACGGTCGTTCCCTCGGGAAACAGCTAGAGGATGCCGGGGCTCACGTCCACGAGAGCATCACATGCTTGATCCTGGTGTACGCCTCCAGGCCGTAGAGGGACAGGTCCTTGCCCTCACCGGTCTGCTTGAAGCCCCCGTGCGGCATCTCCGCCGCCGTCGTGACGTGGGTGTTGACCCAGGTGACGCCGAAGTCGAGCGCACTGGTGACGCGCATGGCGCGGCCGACGTCACGTGTCCACACACTGGATGCCAGGCCGTGGCGGACGCCGTTGGCCATCTCGATCGCCTCCTCCTCGTCGCCGAAGGTCTGCACGGTCAGCACGGGACCGAAGATCTCCTCCTGGACGAGTTCGTCGCTCTGGCCGACACCGGTGATGACGGTCGGCGGAAAGAAGAAGCCGGGACCCTCCTCCGCCTTCCCGCCGGCGGCGATCACAGCGGTATCGCCACGGCGCTCGACGAGCCCCGAGACCCGTTGCAACTGGGATCGACTGATCAGCGGACTCCGGCCGTCCCGGGCATTGCCAGGGTCGACCAGGGCGAACGCGCGGGCGTGTCCGACCAGTTCCCGTACGAGGTCGTCGTGGACGTCGGCGTGCGCCAGGATGCGCGACGGCGCGGTGCAGTCCTGGCCGGCGTTGTAGAAGGCGGCCTCGGCGATCACCTTCGCGCAGTAGGCCACGTTTGCGTCGTCGAACACCAGAACCGGACCGTTGCCGCCCAGTTCGAGGTGGGTCCGGCGCACGTCGTCGGCGGCGGCGCGGACCACCTCGGTGCCGGCGCGGGTCGATCCGGTGATGGCCACCATGTCCGCGCGCGGGTGACCGGCCACCAGTTTGCCGGTGTCCCGGTCCCCGCAGACGAGGTTCACACAGCCCGGCGGCAGATGACGTCCGCAGATCTCGGCGAGCAGCAGCGCGCTGGAGGGAGTGGCCGCGTCCGGTTTGAAGACCACCGTATTGCCGGCTGCGATGGCCGGCGCCAGCTTCCAGACCGCGGTCATCAGCGGGTAGTTCCATGGCGCGATCGAGGCGATCACGCCGACGGGCTCGCGGCGGATCATGGACGTGTGGCCCGGCACGTACTCCGCCGCCGCCCGTCCCTCCAGCATGCGCGCCGCGCCGGCGAAGAACCGGAGCTGGTCGATGATCGGCAGCAGTTCCTCGGCCCGGAACAGGTCGGTCGGCTTACCGGTGTCCCCGCATTCGGCGGCGACGAACTCCTCCGCCCGCTCTTCCATCTCCGCCGCGATCGCCAGCAGCGCGATCTGACGTTCCCCCGGCGCGCTGCGCCGCCAGGTACCGAAGGCAGTGCGCGCTGCTTCGAAGGCGGCGTCCACCTCGGCGGCGCGGGAGACCACGGCGGTGCCGTGGATCTCACCGGTGCGCGGGTCGATCAAGGGCTGCCGCCCGGGGCCGCCACTGCGGACACCGTTGACGAAATTGACGACGTGCTCGGTCATGTGGGGATTCCAGTGGCGTACCGGACGACGGGCGTCCATTGCCGGCAGGCTTCCCATGCGAGGGTACGTAGCACTCTGATGAAGATCATAAAATTATTATGAACCCTTCCCATCCTGGAGCGCCAGCCTTCGCGAGAGCTTGTCGGGAACACCCCGCCGACGGCGAGGTCGATCCATCCCGTTCACCAGGGCGGCAGCCGATACGAGTCGGTCGACCCGTTCGCCCGGCCGGACGTGCGCCTACGCCGCTCGCGATCGACTCGAATCCCGACCTCCGACCTCACCGCCCCGCTCGATACTCTGAGTGGGCGCGGATCCTCGCGTCCCGCGAGGGCGGTCGTCGCACGAAGTGGGACTCTCCCAATCGACCGCCGTACGGCGAAATCGAG
Source organism: Embleya sp. NBC_00888 (assembly GCF_045207655.1). Taxonomy (NCBI): domain Bacteria; kingdom Bacillati; phylum Actinomycetota; class Actinomycetes; order Kitasatosporales; family Streptomycetaceae; genus Embleya; species Embleya sp. NBC_00888. The sequence goes on from NZ_CP108784.1 coordinate 391,111, forward strand.
CACCCGTATGTTCGCCCACATGGCAGGATCATAAATAACTTATGGTCTCCAAGCAGGGAGTACCATCGTCGTATGGTGGACACTCCCGAAGACGACGTGACGAAGTCCGCGCCGGCACGCGCGCACTCGACAGACTCCGCACGTCCGCAGCGCCGGCATCGACCCCGCGAGGAAACCCGCGCCCTACTGCTGGCCGCAGCGGCGAACCTCGCCATCGAGCGAACCCGTCCCGAAGCGGCGAATCCACACAACCCACTGGCGGACATCCGCATGGCGGACGTCCTCGTCGAGGTGAATCGGCGCAATCCCGACGGCAGAAAACTCACGACCGGGGCCTTCTACCAGATCTGGCCGGACCAGGCCGCCTTCCAACTGGAACTGATGCGCCACGTGATGGACAAGATCGCCACCCCGGGGGCACGCCAAATCGAAGCCCTCGCATTCGGGCTGGTCGCCGACGGAGAGGCACCCGAGGAGATCTTCCGTCAGATCGGCGAAGCCGACTTCCGATGGACGAGCGCATCACCGGAACTGTTCCTGGCACTCGGCCTGGGAGCTCTGGCCCCGGTCGACATGGTGCGTGACGCCCAAGCCGGGGCCAATGAGCGATACGTCGACGAGACCGACCATCTGCTGAGCGTCCTTTTGCGCTATGCCCGCCGCCGCCTCCGACTCGACCGCACCATGGCGGATCTCATCTGGGCCATCGAGGCCTTGTCCGTGGGCTACCTCCTGCGTTCACGCACCCACCCCGACATTCCCGAACGGACGGACCACAACGGCTGGAGTTCCCTGGCGAGCGCCTATTACGGTGTCATCCAGGCATTCAGCGAGCCGATCTCCGACGACCCAGAAGCATCCGAGTCGCCTTCGTGAACTCGGTCACAAGACTCCGTGTCTCCCGTGTCGGCTGGTTCTTCGACGGCCGGGACAGGCCCGACAGTATCGGGGCTCCGTGGCCGACCACTTGGACTGGATCCGGAACACCCTCCGCCGATAGCGAACACGGCTCAGGCAATTCCCGCTCCGTGCGGTGCAGTTCGGGCTGACGCATGTTCGGCGATCGCGGCGGCCAGGGCCAGGAGCGTGTCCTGACGCTCCCCGGGGGTGACGGACCGCCAGGTCTCGAAGGCGGTTGCAGCCGCGCGAACGACGGCGTCCAGTTCCGTGGACGACGCGGTGGGAACGCGGTCGTGGACCTCGCCGGTACGCGGATCGATGATGTCGAGGTGAGTCACAGGGTCTCCTGGATGAAGGCCGCCACCCGCTCGCCGACCACCGTGGTCGGCAGCGCGGGGGTACTGCGGGGAATGTCGGGGAAGACGGACGCGTCGGCGACGTGGAGGCTCTCCAGCCCGTGCACCTTGCCGGTGTGGTCGACGACGGCCAGCGGGTCGTCGGCCGGCCCCATCCGGCAGCTGCCCGCCGGATGCCAGTAGTGCTGGTGGTTGGCCTTGATCCAGTCGTGGCTGTCGCCTTGGGAAGTGAGCAGCGCCGGTCCACGGTAGGGCGACAGGTCCAACTCCCGTATCCAGCCCAGGCCGTGGGCGAGGGCCTCGAGGTCGTCCGGGTGGGTCAGGTAGGCGTGGTCGACGTGGGCGAGGGCGTACGGGTCGGCGGAACGCAGCCGTACCGTGCCCCGTGAGCGGGGACGCAGCAGCGCGACCGGAATGATGCAGCGCCAGCCGTGCTCGGTGCTCGCGTCGCGCTCGACCCACGGGTAGACATGCAGGTCGTAGGGTGCGTCTCCGGCGTGGGGCGAGCGGAGCTTGGCCAGGGCTTGTTCGTCGGGCAGCATGCGGGTCCGGGCGAAGTCGGCCAGGTCTGCGGCGAGTTCCGCGGATGCGGCGAACTCCAACTGGACGGAGGGGTGATCGTGCAGGTTCTCGCCAACTCCCGGGAGGTCGTGCCGCACCTCGACGCCGACCTCGGCGAGGTGGGCGGCCGGACCGATGCCGGAGCGCAGCAGTACTTCGGGGCTGCCGTAGGCACCGGCGCTCAGCACCACGAGGTCGGCGCGGATCCGGTGCCGGCGGCCGTCGGCGAGGACGTCCACCGCCACCGCCCGGCCGTTGTCCAGCACGATCCGATCGGCCTGCACGCCGCCGAGCACGGTGAGGTTGCCCTGTTCGCGAACGGGGTCGAGGTAGGCGAAGGCCGTGTTGACGCGCACACCGTCGGGGGTGATGTTGACCGGTGCGCAGCCGATGCCGAGCCCGCCGGCGAGGTCGTCGAAGTCGTTGCGGACGGGCAGGCCGAGCCCCGCGCCCGCCGCGATGAAGTGTTGCTGGAACGGTTGGATCTCGTCTTCGCGGTAGGTCCTCAACTGCAGGGCCGCGGACGCCTTGTCGAACAACGGTCGTAGTGTGGCCGATTCCCAGCCGGGAGAGCCGGCCGCCGCCCACGCGTCGTAGTCGCCGGCCCATCCGCTGCTTTGTGTGCAGCCGTTGTGGGTGGAGCAGCCCCCGATCGCGCGGCAGCGCTCGAAGGCGTGACGAGTTCCGCGATAGCCCCAGTCGTGCGAAGTCGGCAGGGTGGTGGCGTCCAGCAGGTCGGCGGGCCAAAAGGCGCGGTCGGGCCCGTAGTCGGGGCCCGCCTCCAGGACGAGCACCCGATGCCGGCGGGCGAGGCGGGCGGCGACGACGCAGCCCGCCGTACCGCCGCCCAGGACGATGATCTCGGCGTGGTCGGGGAACTTCAACGATGGCTCCTCAGCCGGAGAGGGTGGGCGTGGAGGGGGAGGTGGAAGCGGGAGTGGAGGAGGCGCGGACGAGGGCGCGGCGATGGCGTGTGCCGAGGGCGTGAAGGAGGCAACCGAGGCCGACGATCAGGAGCCCGTAGGGCGCGAAGAACAACAGCCCGAGGACGGCCGGCCAGGTCAGTCCCTCGGAGCCGTTCGCGGCCACCGAGCCCAGGGTGTCCAGGCCGACGATCGCGCACAGCAGCATGGCCAACACGTGGAAGCGCCGCAGTGCGCGGCGCGTGTGGGGTGGGTCGGCCGTCGTCATGCGGCCTCCTTCGTGGTGGGGTGCCGCAATCATGGAGAGTCGCGTTCATAATCGTCAATGACTCATGCGTAAATTGATCGCACTAGAGTGGTGTGGTGACCACGACCTTCGACAAGGGCCTCGCCCTCCTGCACGCGGTCCTCGCCGCGGAACTGGGCTCGGCCGGCTACCAGGGCAACGTCCGCCTCGCCGAACTGATCGGCGTCGACGCGGCCCAGGCGTCCCGCATGCTCAAGGACCTGGCCGCGTTGGACCTCGTCGAGCGCGATGAGCAAGGCCGCGGCTGGCGCATCGGCCCCGGCTTCTTCGCGCTGGCCGGGGCGGCGGCCGACAGGCACCTGCTGGTCGCCGCCCGACCGCCGCTGCGCGGCCTGGTGGCGCGCTGGCACGAACCGGCCTGGCTCGCGGTGCCCTCACAGGGCATGGTGCTCACGGTGGAGAGCCAGCTCAGCCACTGGTCGTCGTACGTGGCGGCAGCGCCCGGCGCCCTGACACCGATCTGGTGCACCGGGCCGGGGCGGGCACTGTTGCTCGATCACTCCGAGCAGGAACTCGCCGCGTTGCTCGGTGCCGTCGAATTCGTCGGCGGCGGGCCGCGGGCAGCCCGCGACATCGCCACGCTGGCCGGCTACAACGCGACCGCCCGCGCGGAGGGGATCGTGGTCGCGGACCGCGAATTCGAACACGACGTGGTGGACTTCTCGGCACCCGTACGGGACGAATCCGGAGCAGTCGTGGCCGCGCTGAGTCTGGCCGTCCCGCGATTCAGACTGGCCGACCGGTCCGCCGAGATCGCGGCGTCGGTGAAGGCGGCGGCCGCCGCACTGGAGGTCAGGGCCGCGGCCGGCCGAGCAGCGTGGAGAGCCGATCGGCCAGATCCCTGATCGCCGCACCGTGCCGATCCGCCAGCGGGGCCAACCGTGCCGAGGGTCCTTCCGTGTGCAGCGCGCAGACGACCTCGCCGGAGAAGTCCCGCACCGGCGCGGCGACGGCGAACACGCCCGGCTCCGACTCCCCGTCCACGACCGCGTAGCCACGCTCGCGAGCCGCGATCAACCGTGCCTCGAACTCGGCCACCCCGCTCGGCGCGGCGGGTCCGTGGGCGATGAACCCGGTGTCGGCGAACACGATCTCCAACTCCTCGCGGCTACAGTCCCACAGCAGCGCCTGACCCGCGTCGTCGCAGTACAACGGATACGAACGGCCCACCCACGACAGCCCCGAGGGCACATCCTCGAGGAAGGCCACCGAGCCGTCCCCGCGCACCTCGGCCAGGAACGCACTCGCCCCGGTCGCCTCCACCGCCGCGCGCAGAATCGGCGGCCCCTCGGTGAGCAGCCGCGCCCTGACCGCGCGCGTCGCCTGGCTGTACAACCGCCAACTCAGCGCATAGGCGAGCGTGTCGGGATCCCGGGTGAGCACACCCGCCGCCTCCAGGCTGTGCAGCGTGCGGGACACCTGGACCCGATTGCGTCCGAGACGCTCGGCGATCTCCGTCGACGTCGCCGGACCCCCGCCCGCCGCCACGGCAAGCAACACGTCGAGCCCACGACCCAGACTCCTGACGGCTCCGGTATTCACCCGGCGATGATATCGACAGCCGGACAGCGGCATCCGCACCCGCCTCCTTCGGAGCCGGCGAGCACCGGGCCGCGCAGCGGGCCGCGCCGGCCCGTGGTGGAGCGCCGCCGCGCACGGTCGCTGGGGCCGCCCCGGCTCGGCACCACCACCCGCCGCGTGACCGGAGACTGCCGGCGTCCTCGACGGCGAACGCACGGCCGGATCCCCCGAACGACGAACGTCGGCTTTCATGACCACCACCGCGGTTCGAAGGCCGACGTCACGTCCGCCCCGGATTGCCCGACAGGACTGCCGCCATGCCCGGCAGTTCACCAACCCCGCCGCCGGCGTGCGACTTCCGCGAACTCCCGCGGATCGCCGATCACTCAGCCCGCGCCGCTCGGCAGCACCCGCGCCAGACAGTCGTACGTGCGCATCCACGCCGTCGTCGCCGCGTCCGGGACGTACTTGTCCGGGCGGGCGTCGCACGCGAAGGCGTGTCCGACGCCCGGGTATGTGTGCTGCTCGAAGACCGCTCCGGCCCCGGTCAGTGCGGCGTCGATCGCGGCCACGTGCTCGGCCGGGATGGTCGGGTCCTGCTCGCCGGTGTGCAGCGGCAGCGGCGCGTCGATCTTCGCCGCCCGGTCCAGCACGGCATGCGGTCCTGCGGCGATCCCGGGACCGTGGAAGACCGTCACACCGGCAAGTCCCGGGCAGCACGTGGCCGCGGTGAACGCGGCCCGACCACCGAAGCAGAAACCGACGATCGCGGTACGGGCCGCGGGCAGCTCCTCATCCTGCGCAAGATGGGCCAGCAGGGCGCCGATGTCCGCAGCGACCGCGTCCGGCCCGATCGCGCCGATCAACCCCATCGCGTCGGTGTGCCGGTCGTAGGGCAACTCGGCGACGCCGGTGCGGTGGAACAGGTCGGGGCCACCGCGAGGTAGCCGCGCTCGGCGATCCGGCGGGCGACCGTGCGGATGTGTTCATTGACCCCGAACGCCTCCTGCAACACCACGACGGCCCCGCATGGGTGGTCACGGCATCGGGGCGCACGGTGAACACCCGCATCGGGCCGTCGGCGGTCGGGACGGTAATCCATTGCTCGCTCATCGGGGAAGTTCCTTCGCTACGAAGTGGAATCGGACCGGTCACGGCCCGCGGTCACAACCAGTGGGGCAACGCCGGTAGAGCGGCGGCCGAGTGGGCCAGTCCCGCGCCGTCGCTGCGACCGGTGAGCCAGCCGAGCAACTCGGCTGTGGTGCCCTCGACTTGCTCCACGACCTCGCCCGGCGCGGGCAGCCGAGTGGTGCGGACCGACTCACCGCTCATGAGGGGTGTTCGGCCATCACGGCGCTTGGTCTTGTCTCCCGGGTGCGACGAGCGGGTGCACACCTCGGCCGGGTTTGAAAAACCCCATGCCCGGTATCGGGTTCCGGGCCGATGATGTTCTTCTGCCCGTTTCCACCCCGCTGTCTCGGCACAGGGCCTGGAGACTCTCATGCCTGATACGGCCTTCCGGTTGACGTTCGATCTGATCCGCTGCACGGGGTGTGGTGTCCAGCGAGTGCGCGGCGTGCCGTGCGCCGACTGCGGCCGGACGCCGCCTCGCTGGGCGATCAACCACAACAGCGCCGGCCGCCGTGCCGCGGCCGAGGCCGCGGTACGTGTCCACGACGAGCCGGCTCGCGTGGCATCGGTCTCCCGTTTCGCATGGGAGGACTTCGACCTGCACTGCGGGAGGCTCGACGCGTGGCTTCGTGACTTCTTCCGGACGATGCAGGCGGTCGCCCGTAACGAGCTCGGCTCGGCCGAGCGCCTTGCCGTCGCGGTCCGCGCAATCCTCGCCGAGCGGGCCCTGCTCGCGGCGGCGCCCCGCCACCGTGTCCCTACATCGGGACAAAGACAGCGGTTACCAGCCGGCTTTGGTAACGAGGTCAGCGACGATGTCGTGCATCAGTGCCCGCTGCAGGCTGATGTGGCCGTGGGCAGCGAGGAGATGCAGGTCGGAACTCGGCAGTTGCCGCGCCATCCAGACCGTGTGGTCCGGTGGGACGAACACGTCCAGCCGGCCGGCCCAGAAGGTCACCGGCGTGGTGACGCTGGGGAGGTCGAATCCCCACGGCGTCGTGAGGGCGATGTCGTCCTCGAGCCAGCCCTCGATCCCGTTTTCCAAGCCCTTGTTCCAGCCGATATTCAGGCGCTCGGCCGACTCGTGGGTCATGACGTCGCGGTCGACGGGCGGGATCGCGTCGTCGAAGACCTCGACGAACGCCTCCACCGGACGCTCGCGACGGCTCGCGGCGAACTTCTCCAGGAAGCGCCGGACGGCGTCCTCGCCTTTGTCGGCGAGGGCCCATTCTTCGTGGTTGGACTGCACCATCCCGGCGTAGTAGTCGAGCCCTTCCGCATCCCGTGGCGCGGGTGTGGCGACGGCAGCGGCCGCCTTGCACGACGGTGTAAGGGCGGCGGTGGCCAGGGAGTGCCCGCCGCCGCCCGAGTAGCCGGCGCTGACGAATTCCGTGACGCCGAGGTGCTGGATGACGGCCTCGATGTCGGCGGGGACGTCGGCGATCCGCCGACCAGGGTTCGGTGTGCTGTTGCCGTAGCCAGGGCGCAGCGGCAAGACGACGCGCAGTCCGTGGTGATCGGCCACGTCGGCCAACAGCTTGTCGGGCGCGGGACTGCTCGGCGTACCGGGCTGGTGTACGAGCGCTCGTTCGGAATCGCCGTACAGCAGCACCTCGCAGGTGCGGCCATCGGAACACGGCACGAGCGCGAAATGCCAGGCGCTATGGGGCATCTGAATCCTTTTCCGGATGATCGGTCTGCTGGCGGTTCGAGTGGAGTTGCGGCAATCTCGTACGACTCGCGCGGTGGTGAACGCGGATTCGCGAGTTACGAGCTACTCCAAGATCACTTCGATCAAGTGCGGGCCGGGTTCGGCTACCGCACGCGAGAATTGGCCCGCCAGCTCCTCGGCCGTCCTCGCGCGGGTAGCCGGCACACCCATTCCCTCGGCGATCTTGGTGAAGTCGAGGTCGGGGCGGGACAGGTCAAGCAGTTCGTCGGCTTTGGGGCCCGACCTGCCCGCGCCGACCCGCTGGAGTTCCGTCCGCAGGATCGCGTAGGACCGGTTGTTGAGCAGAATTGTTGTGACGTCAAGGTTTTCGCGGGCCATGGTCCACAGCGCGGAAATGGTGTAAATGGCGCTTCCGTCGGCCTGGAGTGCGATCACCGGGCGATCCGGAGCGGCGACGGCGGCGCCGACCGCGACCGGCAAGCCCTGGCCGATCGCACCTCCTGTGAGGGGCAGCACGTCGTGCCGGGGCGCGCCGGCGGTGGCGGCGGGCAGCAGCAGGCCGGAGGTCACCGATTCGTCCGAGACGATCGCACCGTCCGGCAGGAGCGCGCCGATTACCTCGACCCAATTCCGCGGTGTGAGCGGGCCGCGGGGCAAGGGGGAGCGCCGCGCTTGCTGAAGCACGGGCAGGGTGCCGGGCGCGACCTCGTCCGCGAGAGATTCCAATGCCGCCACCACATCCCCGCCGAGTTCGGCGAGGATGTGCACCTGTGCGCCTGCGGGCACGAGATCACTGGCCCGGCCTGGATACGCGAAGAACGACACGGGCGGCTTCGTCCCCGCGACGATGACATGGGTGGTTCCTTCGAGCTGGTACGCCACGTGTTCGGCGTGGTAGGCCAGTCGTTCGACGGCGGGTAGTCCCGCGCCGCGCTGGATGCGAGCCGGGAAGGTTTCCATGAAGGGCTTCAGGCCGGTTGCCGTGGCGATCCGGTTCACCGCGCGCAATCCGCGTTCCTGGCAGGCGGCGCCGCCGATCAGCAGTGCGGTGGGTTCGCCGGTACGCAGGATCGCCGCGACCGATTTCACCGCCGTTTCGGGTACCTGCCGGGGAACTCGTGCCGGTACCGGACTCGCCGCGCGTCCGCCGTCGCCCCAGGCGACGTCCGCCGGGAGGATGAGTGTGGCGACTCCTCCCGGGGGCTCCTGTGCGGCGGCGACAGTGCGGGCGGCGTCCGCGCCGACCTCGGCTGGGCTGTCCGACCGCCGGACCCAGCCGAGGGAAGCCGCGACCGCTTCGATATCGGATTCCAGCGGAGCGTCGTACTTCTTGTGGTAGGTCGCGTGATCGCCGACGAGGTTGACGACCGGGCTGTGCGCCCGGCGGGCGTTGTGCAGGTTCGCCAGGCCGTTGCCCAAACCGGGGCCCAGATGCAGCAGTGTCGCCGCGGGACGGCCGGCCACGCGCGCGTAACCGTCGGCCGCACCGGTCGCCACCCCCTCGAACAGAGCGAGGATGGCGCGCATGCTCGGCACGGTGTCGAGCGCCGCGACGAACTGCATCTCCGAGGTACCGGGGTTGGCGAAGCAGACGTCGACGCCCGCACCGACCAATGTGCGGATCAGGGCTTGCGCGCCGTTCATCGCACTCCCGGCTCGGAAGGACCGGTCCGTGTGACGGGTTCGGTGACCGCGGAGCCGGTGAGACGCGCGTTCGCGTCCCCCACCGCCACCGCCAGTGGCGTCACCCCATCTCGTTCGGCGCGCGCGAACACCGAGGCGAGCCGGTCGCCGATCCGGCGGACGTCGGCCCGCGCCGCCTCGGGCGACAGCCCGTCCAGGGAGACCTTGACCCCGTAGATCACGCCGCCCGCGTTGGCGATGAAGTCGGGCGCCCACAGGATGCCCCGCTCGGCCAAGGCCTCGGCCACCGTGTCGTCGGACAGCTGGTTGTTCGCCGGCCCGACAACCGCGGCGCACCGCAACCAGGGCACGCTGTGCGGCGTGAGGATTCCGCCGAGGGCCGCAGGAACAAGGAGATCGGTCTCGACGAACAGGGCTTCGCCGGGTTCGGCCCAGTCGGCCCCAAGCTCACCGGCGATCGCCTGCTTCGCCGGGTCGATGTCGGAGACCGTGAGCTTGGCCCCCGCGGTCGCGAGCCGCCGGGCCAGCCGCTGCCCCACCTGACCGAGCCCGACCACGCAGACGCGGCGCCCGCGAAGGTCAGCCGTGGCGAAGGCCCGGCGGGCCGTCGCTTCGATCGCCGCGTACACCCCGATCGAGGTCGGTTCCGCCGGTTCGCCTATCCCACCGGCGCTCGGCGGCAGGCAGTCGGCCCATGGGGTCTGCTCACGGACGATGAGCATGTCCTCGCTGCGCATCCCGACGTCCTCACCGACGATGAACGTTCCGCCGAGGCTGTCGACCAGGTCGCCGAGGTCCCGCAACACCGCTTCGCGGCGCTCGGGTGACAGGACGGTACCCGTGGGCAGCGCGATCACGGCCTTTCCGCCGCCGTGTGCCAGGTCCGCGGCCGCGTTCTTCAACGACATGGCGGCGGACAGGCGCAGCGCGTCGGTGAGGCCGTCGCGCCAGTCGGGATACGTCCACATCCGCGCGCCGCCGACAGCGTGGCCCAGCGTTGTCGAGTGGACGGCTGCGATTACCGGGAGACCGGAGCGTTTGCCGTAGTGCAGCACAACCCGCTCGTGGTCCAATCGCGGGTCTACTGTGGACATGATTCCCCTTTCAGTACGCGGACGAGATTGGCGCCGAGGATCTTGCGGATCACCGGCTCGGAAAAGCCGTGGTGCAACAGCGCGTCGGTGACCAAAGGCAGGCCGGCGGGACCTTCGAGGCCGGGCACCAGGGTCTCCGTATTGGTGCCTTCGATGATCAGTGGCCGGTCGCAGGTCGGGACCTTCTCGTCGAGTACTTCGGCGATGAAGTCGCTTCCCAGACCGACGTGGTCTTCCCCGGCGACGTCGACGATGTGCGCGATGTGCGCGACCAGGTTCTCGATCGTCGGCTTGCCGCCGGCGAGGAATCCGGCGAAGAAGTTCACCCCGACGACGCCACCGGTGGCGGCGATCCCCCGCAGTTGGTCGTCGGTCAGGTTCCGGTGATGCTCGTGCACGGCGTAGGCGCATGAGTGCGTCGCGACGACCGGCCTGGTCGCCAGCTCCAGGATGTGGTCGACGCAGGCGCGTCCGACGTGTGAGACGTCGACCAGCACGCCCAGCCGCTCGAGCAGGGCGACCGCGTCGATCCCGGCCCTGGTGAGGCGGCCACCGGTCGCGTCCTCCGCAGATCCGTCCGCGAGCATCGTGCGGCCGAAATGCGTGAAGGACACGATCCGAACGCCCAAACGCGCCATGGTCTGCAGCAGTTCGATGTCGTCGTCGATCTGCGGGCATCCTTCGAGGGCGAGCACCAGCGCGATGCGGCCCGAGGCCGGCGCGGCGTCGATCTCCGCGCCGGTGCGGCACAAGGCGACGACGTCTGCGTTTCCCTCGGCGATCCGATGCGCCGCTTCGAGCATCCGCAGCGTTTCCCGGAGGGCGCCCTCCGGCCGGAACTCGTTGCCGATGAACACGGGAAGCACCTGCACGTCCACGCCACCTTCGCGCAGCTGCGGGTACCAGCGTTCGCGGAAGTACGACACCCACGCCGATCGCGGGCGTCGCGCGACCAGCACCAGCAGATCGTTGTGGGCGTCGGCGACGACGGCATCGCGATGGAGGCCGGTCATTTGGCCTCCGCTTCCCGGTGCAGCACGCGCAAGGCGGCGTGCATCCGGCGAGGCGTCCGGCCGGCCATGTCGAAGAAGCAGACCTCTGTCCGGACATCGTCGAAATCGGCCCAGAACGCGTCGCCCTCCTGGTGGCGCAAAGCGATGCGTTCCGAGCCGCCCAGCGGGTTCGACGAGGTCAGCGTGCCGTCCTCGACTCGGATGTCGAATGCGAAGTTGGCCGAGAGGTAGTGCCCGGCATACCGCTCGGGATCGCTGGGGCCGGGCCCGGTAGGCGGCGCCGGTTCGGGTGTGCCGAGCATGGTGTGCACGACCGCGCGGCCGGCCCGTTCGCCCTGCGGGTAGTTCGTCACCACTGCGGCGGCGCGATCGTTGCCGGGCTCGGCGAAGACCAGGACGGATGTGCCGCCGATGTGCTCCACTGCTTGCCGCCCCGACCGCGACAGTGCCCAGCCCAGGCCCCAGCCGGAGACTCGCAAAGACCGGCCGGGCAAGGTGATCTGGCAGGAACGCAGCTCGGCGGCGAGTTCGGCGGGAAGCAGCTCCCGCCCCTCGGCGGTGCGGCCCGTCGCGCACGCGAGCGCGAGCAGGGCGGCGTCGCGGGCGGTGCCGTGGAGGGTCGAGCCGGCGGCCTCGTACAGCTTCCCGACACGGGGCCACATCTCCCCCGACCGTAGCCCGCCGTGACCGTCGGACACCAGGTCGGGAGCGAACGACGGAGCGGGCTCGAAGGTCGCACGGGTAGCCCCGACCGGTCCGAGGATCCGGTCTCTCACCTGTTGGTCCCACGACGAACCGGTCACCTGCTCGATCAGCCGACCGAGGACGACGTAACCGGAGTTCGCGTAGGAGTGTGTCTCGCCCGGCGCACCGGTCGCGCCCGACTCCCGTACTGCCGCCAGCAATTCGTCGAACCCGTCGTAACGTTGCCACGCGTCCGCCAGCCCGCCGGAGTGACACAGCAGCATTCGCACAGTGATCTCGCTCGCGCGCGCGCCCAGGACGGCGGCCTCGGGCACATGTGCCACAACAGGATCATCGAACGAGAGCGATCCCGCCGCCACCAGTTGCGCGACCATCGTCGCAGTGAGCACCTTGGTCACCGAGCCGAGGGCGAACGTCGGGGCGGTCGCGGCGGCGGGCCCGACCACCGCCTCGCTCGTGCGCCCGTCCTCGAGCACGCAGGCGGCTGCGATCGCCTGCTGGGGACAGGTGTCCCGGAGAACCTCGTCCAGCGTCGCGGAATCCATCATCGTCCTCCTCATTGGGCCGGCGCCACATCGTTCTGCGCCGTGGTCCCGGTCCTCGTCGGAAACGCGAAGCTGAGCAGCGCGGCCACGACGACAACGGCGCTGCCGACCAAGAACGCGCTACGGAAGTTGCTCCAGGCAGGCACCTCCGCCCCGCCCGCGGCGAGCAGCCCCAGGCCGACCTGAGCGCCCACTGCGCCGCCGACCGCCTTGATCACGAATGTCATGCCACTGACGCTCGCGGTGCGTTCGCCCGGTACCGAGGCAACCACGATGTTCATCACATGAGTGAGCGTCAGCCCGATGCCTGCGCCGGCCAGCGCGGTCGAAACGAAGATCACCCAGGCCTGTGAGGCGGCGAGCAGCGCGACGTTCGCGAGGGCCAGCAGCGCCGTACCCAGCACCATCACCGCACGGGTCCCCGCCCGGCTCTCCAGCCGTCCGGTCAGCGGCGCGACCAGGGTGCCGACGACTCCCATCGGTACCAGAGCCAGACCGGCCACGGTGGCCGATCCGCCCAGTCCGTAGCCGGTGCCGACCGGCATCTGCACCAGCATCGGCACCAGCGCGAAGATCGTGAAGCTGCCGAAGCCGACCACAAACGAGATCACACACAGCAGCACCACCGACCGGCTCGCCATCAGGTGAAGGTCCACCAGCGGTTTCTCGGTACGTAGTTCGACGACGGCGAACAGGGCGAGTATGACCAAAGCCGTGGCCACCAGCCCGAGGAACCGGCCCGAGGTCCAGCCCCAGGACGAGCTTTTGGTGATGGCCACCAGCAGAACCACGAGCCCGAGCCCGAGCAGCGCCGCGCCGCGCCAGTCCAGCCGGCCGGACTCAGCCGGCGGGCATGACGGGACGACGAACCACGCCGCGACGAACGTGACGACGAGCAGCGCGAGCGGGAACCAGAACAGCCAGGTGTAGGGCATGCGCGCGACGATCGGTCCGGCGACCAGCAGCCCGACGGCCGTCGACAGCGCGGCGACGCCGATGATCAAACCGTTGCCCGCCTTCATCAGGCTCGGCGGTTGCGTGTCGCGGAGGAGCCCCATGGACAGAGGAATCAGTCCCAGTCCGGTGCCTTGCAGCAACTGTCCGATGGTGAGCACCAGCACCGATTTGGCAAGGGCGGCAACGATCGTGCCGACGCAGACGATGGCGAGCACCCAGAGCAGGACGCGGCGCTTGTCTCGGATGTCGGCCAGCCGGGCGATGGTCGGGGTCGCCACCGCGCCGGCGAGCAGGACGCCGGTGAAGACCCAGGCGATCGCGGGTGTCGACGCGCCGACCGCTTTTTGGATCAACGGCACCGCCGGGGCGAGTGTCGTTTCCAGGCCGTTGTAGGCGAAAACAGCGAGTACGAGCACAAACAGGACGCCGTGAGAACGCGACGGGGTGGGAGCAGGAACGGTCATGACAGCGACCTTTCGGGGTTTCAGGACAAACGGAACGGACTGCCTTTCCGGGTGAGCAGGTCGGTGACTATCCGGCCGGTGGCCGGCGCGAGTGTGACGCCAAGGGGGCCGTGGCCGGTGGCCGCGACGACGTTGTCGCCGACCGGCCGGATGATCGGCAACCCGGTGGGCGTCATCGGGCGAGCGGCGCGCCACGCGACGCCCGCGTCGGCGATGTCGCGAATCGCCGGAATCGCCGCTTCCGCCACGGCGCGCAGCATGGCGATGGCTTCCGCGCGGGGGGCCGCCGACGCCGGTCCCCCGAACTCCATTCCGCCGGTCAGCCGGATCCGGTCCGGGCCGGAGTTGACCACGACGTGCTCGTCGGCGAACTGCACGGCGTGGTGCAGCAGGAGACCCTGCGTGGGCAGGGTGAGGCTCCAGCCATAGGCGGGTTCCACCGGGAGGCGGACGCCGAACAGTCGGCCGACCGCGGCGCTGTCGGCGCCGGCCGCCAGGACGAACGCCCGCGCCGCGACGGACCTGCCGGTGGTCTCGACCGCGTCGATCCGGCCGGCGGCGGTCCGTACGCCGACCACACGCTCGGTGTGGAACACGGCCCCATGTCGCACGGCGGCTTCGGCAAAGGCCCGGGTGGTGCGCTCGGGGTCGAGGGAGGCATCCCCCGGGTACCGGATCGCACCGATGAATCCGTTCGCCAGACCCGGCTCGAGTGCGGCCAGTTCGCCCGGAGCGAGCGCATCGGAGTGCACTCCGATGGTCGCGAGCCTGCGTGCCGTCCGTAGCTCGGCCGCCCACACCCGCCGGTCACGAACCAGATGCAAGAAGCCGGTATCGCGCAACGGAAAGTCCACCTCGGACTGCAGTTGGTCGTAACAGCGACGGCTGGTCTCGGCCATTTCGTGCAGGACCCGGGTATCCCGCCACGCCCGGCCGGGCCGCGAAGCCAGTACAAACCGGGCGAGCCAGACGAGCGTGCGCGCGGACAACGGCCGGGCCAGCATGCCCGGGGTTTTGCCGAGCAGCGAACGGAGTCCCACGGCCAAAGCGTCCGGATTGGACATCGGCACGGTGTAGCTGGGCACGACCAGACCCGCGTTGCCTGCCGACGCGCCTTTTCCCGGCGCCGGGTCGAGCACCGCTACTGCCACGCCCGCCCGGGCGAGGAGGTAGGCCACGCAGCTGCCCACGACGCCGCCGCCGACGACGGCGACATCCGCGCGATCCGGGCTCATGCGGTCTCCTTTGCGCTTTGGCTTCGGTAGGTGTAGGTGTAATACCTTACGTATGAGGTGTCAATAGTGGAGGTCGAGTCGTGACTGATACCGAGCAGGTCGTGAGTGCCGCGGAGATCCGTGAGCGCGTGCTCATGCCCGAGGCCATCGAGGCGGTTCGCGAGGTTCTGCGGGACGTCGCTGCGGGGCACTTCACGCTGCCGCCACGCTTGCACTTCGACAACGGGCGTCTCCTGGTGATGGCCGCCTACCATCACCCGACCGCCGCCGCGGCCGTCAAGACACTCAGCGTCGAGATCGACCGGGTGCCGGCGATTCAGGGCACGGTCGTGTGGACCGACCCGGCGGGGCGATGGGTGGCGGACGCCGCGGCCATCACGACGATCCGCACCGGAGCCATCGTGGGTGTAGCTACCGATGTCCTCGCCCGGCCGCGCGCGTCCGTGCTCGCGCTGCTGGGCGCCGGCAGCCAGGCCCCAGACCAGATACGAGCCGTGCACGCGGTTCGGCCACTGACCGCGCTGACGGTGTTCGATCTCGACGCGGCCCGCAGCGAATCCCTCGTCGAGGCGATCGCCGCGGAACTTCCCGGCGTGCGGGTACGGACCACCCGCCACGTCGCCGATGCGCTGGCGGATGCCGAGATCGTCTGCTGCGCGACGTCGTCGAGCACCCCCTTGTTCCCCCTGGAGGCCCTGCCACCGCGCGTGCACGTCAATGCCATTGGCTCGTTCCGGCCTACCATGCGCGAACTGCCCGACGAACTGTTCGCCACAGCTGATCTCGTCGTCGTCGAGCAACTCCGGGCTGCCCTGGACGAAGCCGGCGAGATCATCCACGCCCTCGGCAACGGCTCCCGCACGACCAGCGAGATCTACGAACTCGCCCCACTACTGAGCGCGTGCCCGCCCATCACCGGCCGGACCGTGTTCAAGACGGTGGGCATCGCCGCCCAGGACTGGGCGATCGCCCGGCTGCTCGCTCGCCGAACCACGGCAAACCCCCAGGCTTGAATGCGCCCGGAGTCTCGGTACCTTACACATCAGGTATCGAGCCGGGCTAAGCTGACCGATGAAGGTTTGACATCACGAGGGGGTTCGCATGCCCATTCCCGTCGCGGCGGCCGCGCCGTCCACCGGGCTCCGACGTCACAGCTTGCGAGACGACGCGGCCGACGTGATCCGCGCGCAGATCGTGTCCGGGGAACTCCAGCCCGGAACGCTCTACGCGATCGGCCAGATCGCCGAGATGCTGCAGGTTTCGATAACGCCCATCCGCGAGGCATTGCTCGACCTCGCCAAGGACGGGCTGATCGAAACGGTGCGCAATCGCGGCTTTCGTGTCCGCGTGCTCACCGATGCCGACCTCGACCAGATCCTGCAGATCCGGCAGATGCTCGAGGTCGGAGCCGTCCGCCAGATCACCGCGCAGGGCCGCGTCGATGACTTCGCGGTGCTGCGCGATCTCGCCGATCGCACCCAGCAGGCCGTCTTCGCCGAGGACCTGATCGGCTTCCTCGCCAACGACCGGCAGCTGCACCTGACCCTGCTCACCTACCTCGACAACCCGCGGCTGGTGGACTTCGTCGGCCAGCTCCGCGACCAGACGCGGCTCTACGGTCTCGACCACCTGGCGGGCACACAAGCCTTGCTGGAGACCGTCCGGGAACACGACGAACTCCTCGACGCCGTCGAAGCGGGCCGGACCGAAGACGCGGTCGAAGTCATGAGTCGCCACCTCAAGCACGCACGCGGGATCTGGGCAGGCCGGGCGGAGTCCAAATCGGCCGACTGAACGAGGACCGTTGCAGCCGTACCACCGGGCTGCGGCGGGCCGCCGCACGGGACGGCCAGTGACCTGGTCGCAATGTACGTCCGGCCCCGGGGGGTGCCTGTTCGAGTCGGCACGGAGCGCGGTGCCCGTGTTCCCACCGGTTCGTTTTCTCCGTGTCGCTCGCCGAACCCGGCGTACCCGTCTCCGAGTACCGGGCTCTCCACGGACCCTGCCGTTCAGACGTGGTTGAGACGGGTCCAGGGGTTAGGGATCGGGTTGCCCCCATAGCTGTAGCGGGTGACCGTCACATCGAGGACACCGACCGCCGAACCGCCGACGCCGGCGAGCACATCGAGAACCGGGACGACGTCGAACCGGGTGACGGCGACCGGGACAACACCGCCGTCGAGGAGCGGTTCCTCGTCCGGTCCATGACCGACCGCGACCCCACGCTCCTGCGCGACCGTTCGGCTGAATGACGCGCACGTGCAGGTGAGCGAGGTCCGCACCCGGTGAGTCGGGGCGGACCTCGCGTGATGTCCGGGGTGCCTCGCCGGGGAGGCGGGGTGGTTTCTCAGCCTGCGCTGTCGCCGTCGGCGGCAGCCGCGGCTGTGGCGAGTTCCTTGACCCATGGGACGTTGCCGGTATTGGCGACGTAGCGGGCTGCGACCCATGCATCCCGGTCCCGCAGCAGATACCAGATGTTGTTGCCGTCGATGTCCTGGGCGCGGACCTTGCCGCGCAGGCCGACCGTGGCCCCGGACGGCAGTGTGCCGAGGGCAGGCGCGTCGGTGGAAGGAGCCCGGCGTTCGTGGACGCCTGCCTGGCTGACTACGGTGCCGTACGGCTTGTCGGGCTGAGAAGCCATCTATTCCTCCATGGAAGCAGTGGGTGGCCGTCATCCCGGAAGGCCCGGCCATGTGTGTCGGCGCCTACATTCCCGGGCCCCACCCATATATGCACGTCTCGTAGTCAATCAAATACGTCGTGTGATGATGGACAGAGGAGGCGGCACGGCTTCTCGGCTGTCCGCACTACCCATCCACCTTGGATGATCAAACTCCCATGACATCGATCCTTGATCGGTAAAAGCCCTGGTAGCGGGCGCGAAGGGGCTGCTCCGCCTCGGCTCGGCACCGCCGAGCGTCCCTGGGTGCCGCGTTGGTTCGGCTCCGTCTGGGCCTCTGACCAGCGCGATCAGTCTTCGATGACACAAACTCGCGTTCGTCAAGGTTCGATGACACTCGCTCAAGATTCGATGACACCGGACAGACACGCCGACGACGTGCCTTTTCGGCCGGCGAAACCGATAATCGAACATATGTACGGCAGCGACGATGGCGACGACGCCTCCCCGGCGTGGGAGCGCCCGAGTCGTTTCGCCCGCGTCCTCGCCGACCAGGGAGCCCCGGCGAAGCCGCGGGGCCGGGTCGGCGTGGCCCCGCCGGGGTGGCCGCAGGTGGTGCGGCCGCCGGGCGTCGAGGGCTGGGAGGCGACGGCCGTGACCTGGCTGTTCGACCTGTGCCCGCCCGGTTATCGGGGGCACGATCTGTTGCGCGGGTATCCGGTGGTTTTGGCGCGGATGGCGCGTCAGCATGTGTCGGCGGCGTTGGCGGCGGCGCGTCACGGGTACGGCACCGCCCGCGAGGAACTCGCCCCCGTGGTTCCGGCCGCCCTAGATCCACGTGCGGCCCTGGGCGTCCACGACCTCGATGTCGCGGCCCTGGTCCCCGCCACGGCCGTCGAAGACCTCGACGGTGCAGTTCTCGCCGTACTTGCGCTGGATCAGGGATTCACGATCCGGTCGTATCGCGGCTGCCCCACATGCTCCCACGGGATGTCGACGATGCCGCTCCCCTTTCCCCGACTCGAAATACTCGCACGTCCCGCCCACGCCGAAGCGGTCTTAACGATGCGGGGCCACCCGAGCGAAGGATCGGCGGTGGAGACACGAGAGGTGTGGTGCGTGGCTGGCGAGCCCGAGAGCGTCGATGCGGGCCGCCTTGATGGTGCGGGTCCGGTCCGGCGGTGGTCGGCGACTCCGGTGTGGGCCCCGGCGCGCCATCCCGGTGCTACCGGCACATCGTCACACGCCGCGGCCACGCCAAAGCCCTGGTTGTCGTCGCCCGCTCGATACTCGTCATCTCCTGGCACCTGATCAACGAACCGAACACGACCGTCCTCGACTGCAACGACGGGGAGTCCCGGTCCTCACACAAGGACGCCAGCGCTGATGTCCTTGATCAGCTTCGCGACCAGGTCGCGGCCCGCAACGCCGGTCGGGTTCGCGGTGATCATGCGCCGGTAGACGCCCCAGCGGCTTCGATCTCGACGTGGCGGTCATCAGCGAAGAGGCAGGCGAGTCGCCGGCACTGGCGGTCGATCAGCAGCTCGGCGCCCGTTAGGAGCATCCGTCGGGCCGTGTGGAGCGGGTCGTCCCTGAAGCCGCGGCGTCCGTGGATCGCGAGCTGCACGCGGCGGCGACGGCGATCGAGCGCGTCGCCGGCCATGCGGACGACGTGGAAGGGGTCCATGACCGCGACCGCGTCGGGGAATTCCTCGGCGACGGCGGCCTTGACCCGGTGAAGCCGTCCATCGCGACGACCTCCACGGCGTCGCGCCCGGCCGGCGCTTGAGGCCACCCAGCCCGCCGGCGCATGAGGCGAACGTCGCCCGCCCAGGCGGTTGAGACCACCCAGCCCGGCCGGCGCATGAGGCCAAGCAGCCCCGCCCGCGCATGAGGCGAACCCCGCCCTGCCCGAGCGCATGAGGCCGACCCCGCCCCGCGTCAGCGACGCGCCCCCTCCCCCACAGTCCGCGCCCGAAGCTCGAACTTCAACACCTTCCCGCCCGGATTCCGCGGCAACTCGGTGACGAACTCGACCGCCCGAGGCACCTTGTAGTTCGCCATCTCCTGCCGGCAGAACGCGATGATCTCCTCGGCCGTGACCTCCGCCCCCGGCCGCAGCAGCAGGTACGCCTTGCCCACCTCACCCATCCGCGCGTCCGGAACACCCACCACCGCGGCCTCCGAGACCGCCGGATGCCCCGCGAGCACCGACTCGATCTCCGCCGGGTAGGCGTTGAAGCCGCCGACGATGAACATGTCCTTGATCCGGTCGGTGATCCGCAGGTTGCCGTGCACGTCCAACACGCCCACGTCGCCCGTGTGCAGCCAGCCGTCCGCGTCGATCGCCTCGGCGGTCTCCTCCGGGTCCTCGAAGTAGCCCTTCATCACGTTGTAACCGCGCACCCACACCTCGCCCGACTCGCCGACGGCGGTCGGCTTCCCGTCCGCGTCCACGGTGACCACCTCGACCCCGGGAATCGCCCGCCCGGACGTGGACGAGACGACCTCGGCCGAGTCGCCCTGCCGGCACATGGTGGCCGTACCGCACGACTCGGTCAGCCCGTACGCGGTGAGCACCGAGTCGAAGCCCAGCTCCTCGGCCATCCGGGTGACCAGGGACAGCGGCACCGCCGCCGCGCCGGTGACCGCCAGACGCAGCGAGGACAGGTCGTACCCGCCCGTCCCCTCGCGCGCCACCGCGTCCAGGAGCGACGTGTAGATCGTCGGCGCGCCCGGCAGCACGGTGACCCTCTCCTGCTGGATCACCGTCATCGCGGCGTCCGCGTCGAAGACCGCCTGCGGGATCATCGTGGCACCCTTGATCAGGCTCGCGACGATCCCGGCCTTGTACCCGAACGTAAGGAAGAACGGGCTGACGATGAGGTACCGGTCGCCCTCGGTGACACCGACCACCGACGCCCACGTGTCGAACACCCGCAGCGTCTGCGCATGGGTGGTCATCACACCCTTGGGCCGGCCGGTGGTGCCGGAGGTGAAGATGATGTCGCCGATGTCGTCCGCGCCGACGCTCGCCTTGCGGGCGTCCACCTCGGCGGCGGTGATCCGCTCGCCGCCGGCCAGGAAGTCCGCCCACGCGACGCAGTCGTCCGGCGCGGTGTCCGCGAGCACGACCACCCGGCCCAGCTCGGGCAGGTCCGCGAAGGCCCGGCCCTCCGCCGCGCCGCCGGCCGCCCGCCGGAGCATCCCGACATAGGACGAGCCGAGGAAGGTGCCCGATACGAACAGCAGCCTGGCATGCGTCCTGGCCAGCACGAACCTGGCCTCGGCGCCCTTGTACCGGGTGTTCATCGGCACCACGACCGCGCCCGCGGTCAACGCGCCGAGCGCGGACACGATCCACTCCAGCGAGTTCGGCGCCCAGATGCCGACCCGGTCGCCCTTGTCCACGCCCGCCGCGACCACCGCCGCCGCGGCACGCCGGACGCGGTCCCGCAGTTCGCCGTAGCCGACCCGTACATTGCCGTCCACCACGGCCTCACGGTCACCGAAACGGTCCGCCGCGCTGTCCACGAGGGCAGGGATGCTCCCCCACTCAAGGTCCCCTTGCATGATCGCTCCCGGTGAGGCCAGAGGTTGATTGAACCTGACGGTACGTCAGATCACGGCGGCCAGGGAAGCGGCATCACGGGCCGTTCCTCACCGGGCCACACCACGACGCGCAATCCGCCCGGACGTCGACACCGACCGACGAGTGGCGTTCGAAGGCGGAGACCGCGCCCACCGCCCCCACGACGTCCACTCGGCCCGCCGACCCGCCCGACATCCCGCACGGGTTCGTCCCGCACGACGGTCAACGCCGGATGACGACCCCGGTCAGGTCGCGCACCATGGACTCGAAGTCGGCCCACCAGGCGAAGCCGACGGACAGGTCGGTGTACCCGGAGTGGCCCGGAAACCGAAAGCGAAACCTGACGGCCAAGGGCTCCAGGACGATCCTGCCGATCGACGCGGCGGCCACGGCACGCGGCACGACGTGGGCAATCTCGCGAGGGGCCGGGTGCCACATACCCGCGTTCAGGACGAGCACCGCGTTCCCGGTCACGACGATGTAATGGCGCCTGAGGCGTAGGACCCCCACACCCAGGGTCAACAGGATCACCAGCGGGGTCGGACCGCTCACCACCATCACCGTGATCACGGGCGGGTCGTTCGGACGCGCGCGTTCCAGGAACTCCTCGACCCGACGTTGCGCCTTCGCCTTGGCTCTGCGCATGGGACCGGCCCCCGTTCCATCCATGGTGCGCGGTCGCGGCATCGCGCAGCGTAGTACCGGAAACGGCGGCGACACCAGGTCCGTCCGCACACGCATCGCGGGTCGCCCCGACCCGACGTCGCGAGCACGCAAGGGTGATGAGGTGTGGGGGCGTACGGCAGGCCCTGCTCCCGGCCCGCCTGCTCTGTCGGGTGCGGGGCCCACTCGCGCGCACGGCACGCGAGCGGTCACGCCACACCCTCGAACAGGCCGACGAATACCCCTACTTCACGGCTTACTGCCAATCAGAACCACCGTCAACGAACCACCGGCAATCATCTGCAAGACCCTGGGCGGTAGGGCACCGGGGGAAATCCTCCGACCTCGTTTTCGAATGCGCGGGCGACGCGCAGAATCGTCCAGTCATCGAAGTGTCGGCCTACCAGCATCATGCCGATGGGCAGTCCGCCCGTGATGCCGGCCGGCACGCTGATGGCGGGGTGCCCGGATGTGTTGAAAGGCGCCGGGTTGCCGAGCATGTCGTTCGTTCGGTGGACCCGGTCGACGAGCGGCGCGTCCGGGGTGGGCAGGAGGGTCGCCTGGGTGGAGGTGGTGGGCAGACAGAGGACATCCACCTGGCCCAGCGCACGGTCGTAGGCGGCGCGCAGTACCGGGACGAGGTTCTGAGCCTTGGCGTAGGAGGTGGCGTCGCGCTCCTCGAGCATGTACTGGCCCAGTAGAGCGACGTATTGGACGCTTGGTGAGACCTCGTTGAAGTGGGCACGCCGTCCTGCCGCGTAGGCGCTCATCGTGGAGGGGCTGTAGCGGCCGCGGTAGTTCATGCCGTATCCGTTGCCGTGGATCATCTGCCAGAGCCCGCCTTGCGTCACGATCACACTCCACAGGGCCATTCCCAGGCTGCTGTGTTCGGGAATCGAGACATCCACGATCTTGGCGCCTGCCGCCGAGAGTTGTTCTGCGGCGGCACGGACGGTGTCGTTGACCTGGGGCTCGCCGTTTGGCTGGGTGAAGCCTTCTTTCAGGATCCCGATACGCAGGCCGGCGATCCCGTTGTCGAGGTCCTTGGTGTAGTCACGGGAAGGCGGAAGTCCCACCTGGCGGGGGTCCAGTCCGTCGCTGCCGGCGATGACGTTGAGCAGCAGGGCCGCGTCGGTGACGGTCCGGGTCATCGGACCGAGGTGGTCGTGGGTGAGTTCGATGGGAAAGGCGCCGGTGTATGGCACCAGGCCGTGTGTGGGCTTGAGCCCGACGATTCCCGACCAGGAGGCGGGCATGCGGACGGATCCGCCTTGATCGCCGCCGACGGCCATGTCCGCTTCTCCGGTCGCGACAAGCACGGCGCTGCCCGAGCTGGAGCCGCCACTGCTGTGCCGGGGGTTCCACGGATTGAGGACCGGCCCGGATGCGGCGGTGTGGCTTCCCCCGGAGAAGCAGAGGTCTTCGCAGACGGACGCGCCGATGATCGTGCCGCCTGCCTCCAGAATCCGCCGAACGACCGTTGCGTCCTCGTCGGCGATGTAGCCCTCGAGGGTTCTCGAGCCGTTGGCCATGGGCAGGCCGGCAACGGCCACGTTGTTCTTGACGACCAGTCGCTTGCCTGCGAGGGGGCCTTCGTCGGACTCTCTGATCGCGGTACGGGCAGCCCATGCTCCCAGCGTGTTCTCCTCGGGGGCCGGGCGATGCCACTCACGGTGTGGAGCTTGCGGGGCGCGTGCGGCCCACTCCCGGTCGATGGTTTCGTAGTTCACGAGACCCTCGTCGATCAGGGTGTCGAACGCGGACATGCTCTCAGCGGTCAGATCGATTCCGAAGCGGTCGGCGATCCGACGCAGCTGCTCCGGGGTGGGGCGCTTGATGGGCACAGTTGTCTCCTTCCATCGGGAGTGTCATACGCCGAGGAACTCGTGCTGGAGCAGGCGGTCGCTTATCAGGTTCTTGGTGGGCACTCTGAGGACGATCTGCCCTTTGTCCATGAGGTGCGCATGCGGGGCGATCTTGGCGGCGAAGTCGAGGTTCTGTTCCACGATCACGACCGTGATGCCCCGCTCGCCGTTGATCCGGCAGACGGTTTCCGCGATCTGGTCGACGATCGACGGCTGGATGCCCTCGGAGGGCTCGTCGAGCAGCAGCACCCGCGGGTCGGTCATCAGGGCGCGGCCAAGAGCGAGGATCTGCTGCTGGCCACCGCTGAGTCCGCCACCGGGTTCCGCGCGCTTGGCGTTCAGAACAGGGAACTCCATGAGCACCTGTTCAAGAAGCTGTGACGCGTCCCGTGGCCGGGTCCCGTAGGCGGCTACGCGGAGGTTGTCGAGGACGCTGAGGCGGGGAAAGATGTCGCGTCCCTGCGGCACGTACGCGATTCCGGCCCGTGCACGGCGGTGGGGCTTTTTGCGGCTCAGATCCTGGTCGCCGAGTTTGATCGTTCCACTGCTCAGGGGAACGGTTCCGATCACGGCTTTGAGGAGCGTCGATTTTCCTGCGCCGTTGCGGCCCAGCACCGCGATCATGTCTCCGTCCGCCACGGTGAGGGACAGTCCGTGCAGGACCGTGGTGCGACCGTAGCCGGCCCGGACGTTGTCAATGGTCAGCATGGGAGGCTCCCCGTCCGAGGTAGATGTCCAGGACACGGTCGTCGGCCCGCAGTTCCTCGATGGTGCCGCTGGAGAAGATGCTTCCCTCGTGGAACATGGTCACCGGGCAGTCGAGTTGGCGGACGAACTCCATGTCGTGTTCGACGACGATCACCGTTGCGGTCCGGGCCAGCTCGTGGATCAGCTCGGCCGCTCGCGTGGTCTCCTCGCGTGTCATGCCGGCCGTGGGTTCGTCGAGGAGCACGACCTTCGGGCCGCCGGCCATCACCATGCCGATCTCCAGCCACTGACGCTCGCCGTGAGCCAGTTCGTCCGCCCGTCGGCCGGCCTTGTGGGACAGGCGGAGCCAGTCCAGTGCGCGCCGGGCGCGCTCGTTTGCCTCGGTGATGTCACGGCGGGTTCCGTACGCGGCGAGCCAAACGTTCTCGAAGGCTGTGAGTTCTCCGTAGAGGCTTGGTACCTGCAGCTTGATGCCCAGGCCGCGGCGGGCGCGCTGATCGGGTCGCAGTCTGGTGATGCGTTCGTCGCCGAGCAGGATGTCACCCGACGTCGGCCGGTAGCGTCCGGAGAGCATGTTGAAGAAGGTGCTCTTGCCGGCACCGTTGGGGCCGATCAGGCAGTGCACCCCGTTCGAGGGGACTTCCAGGGAAGCGCCGGCGAGGGCTGTGACGCCACCGAATCGCTTGTGCAGATCTATGGCCTTGATCGTTGTTGCCGGGCGTGCTTCGTGGGGGACGACGAAGCCGGCAACGGCACGTTCGCTCGAGGACGCCGGGACGTCGACCTCGGTGGCGGGGCGGCGCGCGATGGCCGGCAAGCGGCGTGTGATCGACGACAGGGCAGGCAGGACTCCTTCGGGAAGCAGCAGGACGACTGCGATCAAAATCGTGCCCAGCACGATGGGAGTGGCGGATCCGGCCCCGCTTCCGAGAGCGTCCGACACGCCTTGGACGATGGCCGCGCCGACGAAGGCGCCGAGAAGGGATCGGCGGCCTCCCACGAGGACCCAGATCGGTACGAGCGCGGCTTGCGAGAGGCTGAACACGCTGGGAGTGACAGACGTTCCCCAGGCGGCGAAGAGACCACCGCTGAGGCCGGCTATCGCGCCGCCGATGGTAAAGGCGATCAGCTTGTAGCGCCGTACGTCGTATCCCAGCAGTTCGGTCCGTGGTTCGTTCTCCCGAAGTCCGGCAAGGATCCGGCCGAACGACCGGCGCAACAGCAGCTTGATGCCGAAGCCGACCACGGCAGCCACAGCCACCGAAGTGAACAGCATGCCGTTGGGATCCAGCATCCGACCGCCGCCGGGAAGAATCAGCGGTGGTACGCCGATGATGCCGTTGTAGCCGCCCAGCAGTGCCTGGCCGATGTGGTAGCTCGGGTCCGCCGTGCTGGACATGAGCGTGAGCAGTACGAGGGTGAAGGCGAGCGTGATGATGGAGACGTAGACGTCGCCGACGTTGCCGTAGAAGATGAAGTAGCCGAGCGTGGCGGCAATCAGGGCTGTGATGACGATCGCGGCGATGAGCGCGATGGATGTCTCACCGGTTCGGGGCTCGATGTTGATGCCCAGAACGCTGTAGGCGTAGGCGCCGATTCCGAAGAACGCGCTCTGCCCGAAGCTGAAGATGCCTGCCTGGCCCCATACGAAGGTGAAGCTGAGCGCGAGTAGGCCGAAGATCACCCACAGGCTCCAGCTCTGGGCCTGGAAGGGAGTTGCGGTGGCCGCCAGGATGCCGCCGAGGAGGATCACGAATGCGGCGCCGGGCACCTCTGCGGGTACGTATCGGGTGAGCGCGCGCCGGGTGGAGGCCAGGGAGTGGGAACCGCCTGGAGTGTTGACCGACATCAGCGCCTTCTTTCCCAGTATCCGGAGATGCCGGTCGGCAGGAACCGGAGGATCACGATGGCGACGACCAGGAGCGCGGCCGTGCCCAGAACGGAGGTGGCGGCGTTCGATACCAGCGCGTTGACGCCGCCCAGGAGGCCGGCTGCACTGGCCGTGCCGGAGAGCACTCCGGGGCCGCCGACGACGACGGTCATGAAGGCGCGGCCGACATACACCTGGCCCATGCTCGGCACGACGGCGGCGATGGGTGCGAGGAGTGCTCCTCCGGCTCCCGCGAGGGCGGATCCGAAGCCGAAGGTCAGCATGTTCGTACGCCGTACGTCGACACCGACGGCGGCGGCCATGTCCGGTAGCGCGACTGCCGCGCGGGCCATGGTTCCGTACCGAGTGCGGTTCAGCACGAGATAGGTGATCCCCAGCAGCGCGGCGGCGGCGGCGATGAGCACCAGGGAGTATTCGGATACCGAGTAGTCACCGATGGGGATGCTCGCCAGGGGGGTGGGGATGCCGTTGGTGGCCGGGCCGTAGATCAAGACGATGACCTGGACGAGGATCAGGCTGAGTCCCCAGGTGGCCAGCATTGTCGCCGGCATACGGCCGTAGAGATGCCGTATGAGGAGTCTTTCGATCACGATGCCCACGACTCCGACGGCCAGGGCAGCCAACACCATGGCGATCCACAGGTTCAGCCCGAGTCGAACCCCGGTCAAGGTGAAGAATGCACCCAGCATCAGGAATTCGCCGTGCGCGAGGTTGATTACTCCCATCATCCCGAAGAGGACCGCGAGGCCCAGCGAGATGATGGCCAGGAGGGCGATGCTGCTGAGCACGGAGATGCCCAGGTTTACGAGTTGGTCAGGTTGCACTGTCTCACCCTTTGTTCGTTGCGGCTCCTACCGAGTGAACTGCTTGTTCGTTGACGGATTCTTCTGCAGGTCACAGACGGAGTTCTCGTAGGACGGCGGTACGGCTTCCTTGGTCGTGAGGACGTTGAATCCGTGCTTGTCGTCCGCTTCTGCGATGCTGATGTTCTGCGTCACGTGGTGCGAGCCGCCGTTCACGGTGATTTTGCCGGCCGGTGTTTCGATGGACAGGCCGGCTTCCAGGACCGCGGTGACCTTCGTCCGGTCGAGGCTTTGGGCCTTGTTCACGGCCGCTGCCCAAAGGTGCCACCCGTTCCATTCCTCCACGGCTTGATCGGGCACGTAATCCTCGCCCTGGTGCGTCGAGCGCCATGCCTCGAGGAAGGACGTGTTGGCCTGTGATTCGAGGTTCTGGAAGTACGGGAAGGCAACCGTGACCCCCCGGCTCTCCCGCGGCGCCAGTACGACGTTCTCGCTGCCACCACCGAACGTCGTCGAGACGATCTTCATGCTCTTGTTGAGACCGGTGGAGGCGAAACTGCGGTAGAACGACGAGTGGTTTCCGCCGACGAGCAGGGAAACGACGACGTCGGGCTTGGCAGCCTGAAGGTTGTTGATCACCGCGCCGAAGTCGGAGCTGTCCAGCGGAACGAAGTCCGTGCCGACGATGGTTCCACCGGCCTCTTTCGCATACTGCTTGGTCCAGTCGGCAGAGATACGGCCGAAGTTGTAGTCGGCGGCGACGACGTAGATCCGCTTGCCGAAGTACTCGGTGGCGTAGGGGATCAGGGGAGCCAGTTGCTGGGAGGCGGAAGGGCCGGTGAGGAAGACGTTCTTGTCGCAGACACCACCCTCATAGAAGGTGTTGTAGAAGTAGAGCGTCCGGGACCGGTCGGCGACGGGTCTGATGGCTTCACGGGAGGCACTGGTGATGCCGCCCATGATGACGGACACCTTGTCCTGCAGAGTTAGCTTGCTCGCGTACTGGGTGTACTTGGCGTTGTCGGACTGGGCGTCGTAGCTGATGAGCTTGAGTTTTCGGCCCAGCACACCGCCGTGCGCGTTGATGTCCTTGATGGCGAGATTCGTGGCATCCATCTTGGGCTTGCCGACGACATTCAGCGGGCCGGTTGCATCGAGGATGGTGCCGACGCGAATGGGGCCCGTCGAAGAGTCCGCACTCGCATCGTTGGGGCCGCATGCGGCTGTGGTTCCCAGCAGCGCCGTTATGGCGACTGCCGCACTCGAGACGAGCCACTTTCTGGAATAGCGCATGTGAATACTCCGATCCATGGTTGTCCACTGGACGGTTACGCTGCTGCCGCCGGGCGGTGGTCGCTCAGGACGGCCGGCTGCCGGTATTCCCGACATGGGGCAGGGGGAATTCCGGCGACCTGCCCAGGTGCGGCAGGTAGGGAAGCATGCCGGTGTTCTCGGCACAGTTGAGGTACTCGAAGAGCGTCCCGCCCGGGAGGACGAAGAGTTCGTGCCAGGTCACGACGTCTCTGTGCTCTCCGTAGCGGCGCTTCATCGCGATGGCATGCCGATAGATGGCCAGGTGTGTCTCGTGGACCGCCGCCCAGGACTCCAGGTCGGCCAGGGAGGTGAAAACCGCTTGGATGGACGTCTCGCGCCGGGGTGTTCCGTCTTCGGACATATTGGTCAGGCGCCGCAGGTACAGGCATCCGCTGTCCGGTGTCTGTTCCAGGTAGTCCATACCGCGGTCGAGCTTCACCCGAAGGTTCTGCTCGTAGTCCGCCGCCTGTTCGGGGTCGGAGTTGTGCCAGAACTGGCCGGACCGCAGGACCGTCAGATTGTGTGGAATGGTCACGGCCAGGCGAGCGCCGGCTGTTCTCCGGGCGGGTGGCGTCGACGGCCTCACGGGGGCTTGCAGGTCATCGACGGCCGAGAGTGGAATGCGATCGCGTGCGGCCCCGAAGTAGCCGTTGGTCGTGATGGGGACGAGCTCGGAGTTCGGTGTTCGAGCAAGCCCGACCCGGTAGTTCGGATCGGAGTAGATCGTCTCGTGCCGGTCGTAGGGGCACATCAGGTGCTCGCGCCAGTAGCCGACGTCTTCGGTCGGACGCGCAGCGTCCTCCCACCACACGCGCCAGGACGAACCCGTGGACCAGGCGGCGTGCGCAGACGGTGACGTCCAATATGCGAGCACGACCGTGGCCGGTCGCCCGGTCTCGTCGATGCAGGTCGTGATCTCGTACGCGGACGGACCGTTCGGCTCGCTGAACCACTGGCTCATCCGAGAGACGAATTCGTGCCCCTTCGCATCTGCCTGTCCGGCCCCCTGGAGCCCGAAGTAGTCGCTGACCAGTGTGGGCACCGCATGCCGCCAGCGCAGTGAGAACCGCGGTGCCGCGGGCACGTGGTTCTCGGGTGCGCGCGCAGGGATGCGCCGCGGGTAGGAGACGTGGAATAGCGGCGGAGGGCCTGCGTTGCCGTCCATCAGGGACACTCCAGCGGGGCCGGTGCGGGGAATCCGCCGGTCATCGACCCGCTGGGCTCGGCGAATGGGCTTCGCCCCGAAGGACCGCCCACCACCTGTGTGGACGTGGGGCCGTCGCCGACAAGGGTCACCGGGATGTGCCTGGTGCCGTTCACCGTCAGTCGGAATACATCGAAGCGGTTGTAGGTGCCGACGATGTCGTGGGCAAGCTTCAGAGAGACCGACTCCCCGGGGTCCAGATCCGCATAGAGAATTCCCTCCTCCCCGACGAGTGGTCCGGCGACGATGTCGCCGCGGGGACCGACGACGAGCGTCGCGGTCGGCGTGCCGGTCAGGTTGCGGACGATGTCCTCGTCCCCCTGGGCGACATGTTCGACTGCCGCGGCATCCAGGGCTGTCGCAGCGACGACGGTGAAAACCTTGCCCTCGAAGGAGTGCGCCGCGGCGCGCAGCCGGATGCTGTCGACCAGGTCGTATTCCGGTTTCCCCTTCCGCTGCTCGAACGGCCAAGCAGGTGGGTAGCTTGCGACGTGGATCTGCTCTCCCTGCGCCAAGAGGGTGTAGCGGGCGAGGGTGTTGGTGTTCTCCCCGCAGATGAGGACCCCCACCATGCAGTCGTCGAGTTGGACGGGCTGCAGGTCGTAGCCGTCTCCGTGTGACCAGGTCAGGCGCTCGTACCAGGTGGCCACGAGCTTGCGACGGTGGTTCACCAGCCTGCCGCGCCGGTCGAAGACGAGATTGGCGTTGAACACCTGAGCCGTGCTGTTCGGGGCCAGTTCGTTGATGCCGATGGATATGGACGCATCGAAGCGTTCCGCCAGCGCGGAGAGCCGATCGACATGCGGGCCGGGGACGGTGATCGAGGAGGCAACGAGCTCCTCGTAGAAGGTGTGCTGCCGAATTGCCGGGATGACGCCGCCCCACAGCGGGTAGCCGGCGACGAAGCTCTCGCCGAAGACGACGAGATCCGCTCTGCGGGATGCCTCAGCGACCAACTCCTCGACCTTGTCCATGGTCTTCTCGACGTCAAGAAAGACAGGCGCCGCTTGGACAGCCGCCACGGTGATCCCTTTTCGGCGACGTTCTTGGCTCATTTCAGCTCCCTGGCTGCACGCTGCAACTCGATGTCGAGGTTGCTTGACATCTTGATGAACAGTTGCTCGACGGGGAATTAAGCTAACACCGAAGTGGCCGGTTGGAGACACGATTGCGTCACGAAACGTCCGATTTATATAGTCGAGATCCGTCGACATTAAGGGGAGTCTTGATGAGGGAAGAACTGGAGCAGGCAGGGCTGGAGTCGAAGGAGGCCCAGCTGTATCTCGCCATCCTCACCCTCGGCCAGCCGACCGTTGCCCAAGCCGCCCATGCCGCGCACATCAGCCGCACCAACGCCTACGACGTCGTGCGACGACTGACGCAGCGGGGCCTGGTCACCGTGACGGAGATCGGCCCCACCGGTGAGCGAGCAGGCCGCGGCCGCGGGGTGCTCCGGGCCGCGGATCCCGAGCAATTCCTCAACGAGTGGCGGGAACGCGGAAACGTCCTGGAACAGCTCGTGCCACGTCTCAGAGCGGTCATGAGCACCGAGACGGCCAGACCACGCGTGCGCTACCTGGAAGGCCAGACCGGCATCACCGCGGCCTTGAGGGAGACCCTGACCTGGGGCGTTCCCCTGAAGGGAATCCTCTCGATGATGGACTTGCTGCAGGTCCCAGGGAAACAGGCCATGGAGGAGTCCATCGCCAGGCGCCGTGAACTTGGGATCAGCCTTCAGGTCATCCGTTCGCCCGAGAAAGAGACCGACGACATCTGGCCGACGGACAAGCAGAGTCTGCGCGAGGTCCGCTTCGCTCCCCCGCAGCACGTCTTCACGATGACGACGTTCATCGGCACGGACTCGGTCGCGGTGATCTCATCGCGTCGAGAAAACTTCGCCATGATGATCGACAGTGCCGAGTACGCCGGCCTCCAGTCGGGCCTGTTCGATGCCTTGTGGTCGATCAGTACAGGCTGAGACAACGCGCCCGGTTCCCAACACCGCATTCTCACGAGCCCCGAGTTGAACCGCTCCGGTTTCGTCAAAGACTCGCTTCTGTGGCTGTGACCTGCGGTTTTGGTGATGGTAGTGCCTGGCCTCGTGTTCGACGGGTGGGATGTGGCCGATCTCCCCGTGCAGTCGGGTGTGGTTCTACCAGTCGATCCACTCGGCGGTGGCGAGTTCGACAACGGCCGGGGCGCGTCAGGAGCAGCGGGGTCTGAGGTGTTTGCGAACCGGCGTCGCTGTGATGGATCAACTCCACCTGTCGGACGGGGTGTTGCGTGCATCGGGGACGGAGTCGGCGGTCTCGGGGCGTTCGCGGGCAGTCTCGACCAGGGCAGATTGTGGTCGACCGTGGTCACCTTGCCTCCCTCGACGAGCCGGGACGGCAATGCGGTGCCGGTGCCGATCTCCAGCGTGTGGGCGCCGGGGTGGGGTCGAGGGCGTCGAACATGTCGGCCATCAGGTCCGGCGCCGTCGACGACGGCGTCCACGCCGGACACGCCCTCGGCCGGGGCGTGTCCGGCGTGGGCGCCGTCGACCTCGGTGATCGGCAAATCCCCCGAGTACACCGCGTCCCACCAGGCCCCGTCGGCGTCGCCGGCACGTCACTGGGTGACGGAGTCGGCACCTGCGCGGCGGTGGAACACCGGGGTGGACACGTGACGGGGAACGTTGAGGAACGCCTCGGCGATCCGCGACGACAACACCACGTCGCCGGCGGCAATCCGCTCCACCAGGCATACCCGCGTGGCGATCCGTGCCTGATCGTCGGGGACGCTCACGAAACTCCTGCGAGGTGGTCGGCGTTCGCCGCGGTGACGGGCAGTCCGGTGGCCTGTTCCACGGATCCGGACCGCCCGTCGGTAGACCCCAACATCACCCACTCGCCGGTCGGGGATCACGAAGTCGAACGCGCCGTGGGGCAAACCGAGAACCTCGAGCATCGGTCGACGTCGGCGGGTCAGGCGGGCACGTCGGCCGCGTGGTAGGTGCCCGGGGCGAGGTAGACACAGAAGCGTGGGGCGTCGCCGCCTCGATAGGACATGAAGTTCTGGGTCAGTGATTGCGTCAGGGGCCGGTCCGCGAGGGCGTCGAGGAGGCAGACGTAGGGCTCGGCGGCGGGCACGTTCTCGGCGCGCAGGAAGGCCGCCACCCGATCGCGGGCCGCGGCGTCGTTGTCGTGGACCGGGATCAGCGGAACGTAGATGCTCGCGCTCGGCAGGTCGTGCCGGGAGTCGAGCGTGAACGTGGTGACGGGCGGCTTCCGTTGCCACGCGGGCGCCTCGTGCGGGCCGTTGATCTCTCGCAGGGCTCGGGCGAACAGACCCGGCACGTGGTCTCGGGCGACGGCTGCCTTGGCGTCGATGTCCTCGGGGGAAACCCCGGAGTGCGCCACGTACAACTGCGCTCGGAAGTCGTCGTCGCCGACGAGGTCCAGGGCGAGGGCGACAGGCTCGTGCGCGGGGGTGAAGGTGCCACCGAGATGGTCGGCCAGGGCGCGCCACTGGCGTTCCAGACCGAGGCGGAGCATGGCCTCCTCGGCGCGGGCGGCGGACTGTTCCCGACCGGCGACGGCCGGGTTGAGGAAGATCTTGTATTGGGGCGGGCCGTCGGTGCGCCAGGCCACCGCGTGCGCGATGCTGAAGAATCCCTGCGGATCGTCGACGGTGAACAGGTCCTCGATCCGCAGCACGCGGTCGACGCAGACTCCGGGTCGGCCGGCCAGGCGTCGGGTGAGGGCCATCCCGTCCTCGACCCGGGAGCGCGCGGTGCCGTCGCCCGGGGACTCCAGCGAGATGCGCACCCCGGCCTTGCCGTCCTGCCACGTGACCGACGCTTCGCAGGGCATGCCGTCGATGGAGACCCAGCACGCGCGCTCGGGAGGGGTGCCGACCGGGAGTTCGCCCCACGTGCCGGTCAGTTCCCGCAGGAGGACGCCGATCGATTCGCGGGTCTCACCGGTGAGGCCGAGG
Source organism: Embleya sp. NBC_00888 (assembly GCF_045207655.1). Taxonomy (NCBI): domain Bacteria; kingdom Bacillati; phylum Actinomycetota; class Actinomycetes; order Kitasatosporales; family Streptomycetaceae; genus Embleya; species Embleya sp. NBC_00888. The sequence continues at coordinate 424,777 of NZ_CP108784.1, forward strand.
CTCTCGTAGGCGCGCCACACCCGGTCGCAGGCGACCTCGGCGTAGCTGTCGGTCGAGGAGTAGCGCTCGGATTCGAAGCGCAGCGGGCGCCCTACCATCTCGGCGACGACCCCGGTGTCGGGCGTGAACTCGCTTGACAGCAAGGGGGGTTGGGGGTCGGCGCCGATGCTTGCGGCATTCATCGTGACTCCCGGTGCGTAGCGAAGGGCAGGACCGGCCGCGATCGTCTCATCGGCACGGTAGCCGTGTCAGCGCTTTGCGTGACATTTGCCCGTGAACTCGCCGGGCGGCGTGTGTTCCGGCCAAAATTCGGTGGCGCGGGGAGGGGGCGGCCACCCGACTCGGGCCTTCGCGTGCCGGGTGGAACGGCCGAGTCGCAAAAGGAAGCGATCCCGAATCGACACGGTGCTCGGGGTCGTCCGCGGCTGTGGGCTCGGCTGATCGGTAATGGCCCGAGAACGGCCGAAAACACGAAGTAAGGCGTTCGTGGGGCCACGTGCTGTGACAGGATCTGCACGCATTGTTCGACGGCGCATGTGCCGGACCGGTGAACCGTCCTGCCATTTATATCCAACTCGAATGTTGGCATCGTTGTGCTGCAAGGACCCTGCGCAGAGGAGTTGTTGACGCGTGCACGCACAGCACCACTCCGCTCAAGCCCCAGTCCCAGCCCAAGCCGCCGTAGGCACCCCGGTGGGTGCCCCGATGAACCCCCCGGCCGCGGCCGGCACAGGCGCCGCGATTCCCGCGACGCTCCCGGAGGCGTTCGCCCGCCAGGTGAAGCTCACCCCCGAGGCGACCGCGCTGGTGGCCGGCACGCTGAGGGAAGCGTCCGGAGCAACGAAGATCTCGCTGACCTACCGGGAACTCGATGCCCACACGAACCGCCTGGCCCGGCGGCTGGCCGCCGAGGGGGTGACACCGGGCACCCCCGTGGCGATCCGCATGGACCGCTCGGCCGAACTCGTCCTCTCCGTGCTCGCGATCGTCAAATCCGGCGGCCACTACGTACCGCTGGACCCCCGGCTGCCCGCCTCTCGGCTGGAGTGGATCCTGGCCCGGACCGGCGCCCGGGTGGTGTTGACGACCGGCTCCCCGCACGGCGCGGAGCCGAGCGCGGGACGTCGGGTCCTGCCGGTGACCTTCGACGCGTCGGGCCTCGACGACGACGTACCGGCCCCGGACCCGGCCGCCGACCCGCGGCAGGTGGCATACGTGATGTTCACCTCCGGCTCCACCGGCACGCCCAAGGGCGTGGAGGCCACCCACGAGAACGTGGTCGGTCTGGTCGGCGATCACACCTGGCGCAGCGGCGCTCACGACCGCGTTCTGCTGCACTCGCCGCACGCCTTCGACGCCTCCACCTACGAGCTGTGGGCGCCGCTGCTGAACGGCGGGACGGTCGTGGTGGCGCCCCCGGGCGAGTTGGACGCGCGCGGGGTGGCCTCGGCCGTCACCGACGCGGGCATCACCGGACTGTGGGTGACGGCGGGCCTGTTCGCGGTGCTGGCCGAGGAGGACCCGCGCTGCTTCGCCGGTGTGCGCGAGGTGTGGACCGGTGGGGACGTGGTCTCGGCGCCGGCCGTACGGCGCGTCCTGCGGGCCTGCCCCGGCACGGTGGTCGTCAACGGCTACGGGCCCACGGAGACGACCACCTTCGCCACGTGCCACCGGGTGACCGACGCCGGGGCGCTCGGCACGGTGGTGCCCATCGGCACCGCCATGGCCGGGATGCGCACCGAGATCCTCGGCCCGGATCTGCGGCCGGTGCCACCGGGTGGGGTCGGCGAGCTGTACATCGGCGGCTCGGGCCTGGCGCGCGGATATCGCGACCAACCGGCGCTGACCGCCGAGCGGTTCGTCGCCGACCCGTCGGGCCGACAGCCCGGTGCCCGACTGTTCCGCACCGGCGACCTGGTGCGGTCGGCGCCGGACGGGCTCCTCGAGTTCGTCGGCCGCGACGACGACCAGGTCAAGATTCGCGGGTTTCGGGTCGAGCCCGGCGAAGTGGAGGCCGTGCTCGCCGGACACCCCGGCGTCGGGCGGGCAACGGTCGTGGTCCGCGAGGACCGGCCCGGTGACAAGCGGCTCGTCGGCTACGTCGTCCCCGCCGAGCGGACCGCCGGCCCGCGGACCGGCGGCCAGACCGACGCCCGGGAGGGCGGCGCCCGGGAGCGTGGCGCCGAACCGCGCGCGGACGGCTCCGACGTCGTCGGCGAATGGCAGGAGATCTACGACGCGCTCTACCGCGATGTCGCCAAGGAGCGCTTCGGCGAGGACTTCTCCGGCTGGAACAGCAGCTACGACGGCCGGCCCATCCCTTCCGAGCAGATGCGGGAGTGGCGCGACTCCACCGTGGAGCGGATCCGCGAACTGCGCCCCCGCCGGATCCTGGAGATCGGTGTCGGCACCGGCCTGTTGATGTCCCGGCTGGCCCCGGACTGCGCCGCCTACTGGGGCACCGACCTGTCCGGCCGGGTCATCGAGGCGCTGCGGGGTCTGGTGCGCAAGGACTCCTCGCTCGCAGGCCGGGTCGAGCTGCGCGCCCGCGCCGCCGACGACGTCGAGGGCCTGCCCACCGACCTCTTCGACACGGTCGTCGTCAACTCGGTGACCCAGTACTTTCCCGACGCGCACTACCTGACGGACGTCCTGGCCAAAGCTGTCGACCTCGTCGTCCCCGGCGGTTCGGTCTTCGTCGGCGACATCCGCAACCTGCGGCTCCTGCGGCCCTTTCACGCCGACATCCGATTGCGCCGGCCCGACCTGTCCGCGGATCCCGCCGTCGTCCGCGCGGCGATCGAGCACGGCATGGTCCGCGAGAAGGAACTGCTCGTCGACCCGGCGTTCTTCACCGAACTGGCGCACCACGTGCCCGGGCTCCGCAGCAGCGAGGTACGGATCAAGCAGGGCCGCTACGTCAACGAGCTGACCTGCTACCGATACGACGCGGTTCTGCGCAAGGCATCCCCCCACGAGGACGAACCCGCCCCGCCCATCCGGGAACTGAGGTGGCGTCAGGACCTCGCCGAGCCGGACTTGGCGGCCTGTTTCCCCGACCCGCAGCGCCCGACCGACGTTCGAGTGACCGGAGTCCCGGACCGCCGAACAGCACCCGTGCGCGAAGCCCTGCGCGCTCTGGACGGCAGCGACGCGAACCCGGGCCGGGTACACCCGCCCGCCGCCCGGGACGACGCCGACTCCGTCGACCCGGACGGCTTCCACGCCCTGGCCCGCACCCTGGGCCTGCGCGCCTCCCACAGCTGGTCTGCCACCGTCCCGGACGCCCTGGACGTCGTGCTGACCTCGCGCTGCCCCGGCACCTCACCCGGCGACGCCCCGGGGCCCACCGGGGTGCCGCTCCCCTCCCTGGTCAACGCCCCCGCGGCCACCCGCGACACAGGCGCGCTGGTCTCCTCCGTCCTGTCCTTCCTGCGTGAGCGGATACCCGAATACCTTTTGCCCGCCGCGATGGTGGTGCTCGACACCCTGCCTCTGACGCCGAACGGGAAGGTCGACCGCCGCCGCCTGCCCGCGCCGGACACCGGCTCCGTCGAGGACGGGCGGGCGCCGCGCAATCCGCTCGAAGAACTGCTGTGCGCGCTGTTCGCCGACATCCTGGGCGTGTCCCAAGTCACCATCGACGACAGCTTCTTCGCCCTCGGCGGCCACTCTCTTTCCGCCACCCGCCTGAGCACCCGGCTGCGTTCGTCGCTCGGCCTGGAACTGCCGGTGCGCAGCGTCTTCGAGACGCCGACCGTGGCGGGTCTGGCCGACGCCGTGCGGCACGCCTCGGCCGCGGACCGGCCCGCGCCGGCGCCGATGGACCGCCCCGAACGGGTGCCGCTGTCCTTCGCCCAGCACCGTCTGTGGTTCCTCGAGCGCCTCCAAGGGCCGGGCGCCGCCTACAACGTGCCCCTGGTACTGGAACTGCGCGGCGCGCTGGACCAAGCGGCCCTTCGGGCGGCACTGGCCGATCTGCTCGCGCGCCACGAAAGCCTGCGGACGGTCTTCCCCGAGACGGCCGGCGCGCCCCGACAGCTCGTCCTGACCGGCGCCGCCACGCAACCGAGCCTGGACGTCACCGAGGTTGCCGCCGCGGAACTGGACGCGGCGATGGCCGACTTCGTCCGCCGGCCCTTCGACCTCGCCGCCGACATCCCCGTCCGGGCCCACCTGTTCGACACAGGCCCCGACCGGCATGTCCTGGCGCTGGTCGTGCACCACATCGCCTGCGACGGTTGGTCGCTGGCCCCGTTGTGGCGAGACCTCGCCGCCGCCTACACCGCCCGACGCGCCGGATGCGCGCCCGACCTGCCGCCGCTGCCCGTCCAGTACGCCGACTACACCCTGTGGCAGCGCCGGCTGCTCGGCGACGAGGACGACCCCGACAGCCTGAGCTCCCGCCAGACCGCCTACTGGATTGATGTCCTGTCCGGGCTGTCCGAGTACACCGCGCTGCCCGCGGACCGACCCAGGCCGCACATCGCCTCCCAACGCGGCGAAACCCTGCACTTCGCCGTGGACGCGGATCTGCATCGGCGAATCGTGGACGTGGCCGGACGGTTCGGCGTAAGCCCCTTCATGGTGCTGCACGCGGCTTTGTCCGCCTTGCTGACCAAGCTGGGCGCGGGCGACGACATCGTGATCGGCACCCCGGTCGCGGGCCGTACCGACCACGCGCTCGACGGCCTGGTGGGGTTCTTCGTCAACACCCTGGTCCTGCGCACGGACACCTCCGGGAACCCCGCCTTCCGGGATCTGCTGGTGCGGGTGCGGGAGACCGACCTGGCTGCCTACGCCCATCAGGACGTGCCGTTCGAGCGACTGGTCGACGTCCTCGCCCCGGCGCGCGGCCTTGCCCACCACCCCTTGTTCCAGGTGATGTTGGCCCTGCAGAACGCCCCCCACAGCGCGCCCGAACTCCCGGGCCTGACCACGTGGGAACGGGCCGTGGGAACCGGGATGTGCCGATTCGACCTCTCGCTCAGCCTGCGCGAACACCACGACGCCGAGCAGCGCCCCCAAGGTATGGACGGGGTCGTCGAGTACAGCACGGACCTGTTCGACCGCGACGGCGTCGAGCGCGTCGTGGACCGCTTCCGCCGACTGCTCGACGCGGTCACCCTCGACCCCGGGCAACGGCTGGGTACCCTCGACGTGCTGCTCCCCGACGAACGCGAGCGGCTGTTGGCGCAGAGCGGCGGCAGCGATCGGGACGTGCCCCCGCTGCCGTTGCCCGAGCTGTTCGAGGCGCAGGTGCGGCGGACACCCGACGCGACCGCGCTGATCCACGACGACGGCGCCGGGCGAACACGCACCCTGACCTACCGGGCGTTGAACGCGCGGGCGAACCGGCTCGCCCACCACCTGCTCGGGTGTGGCGTGGGACCGGAGCGGTTGGTGGCGATCGCCCTGCCGCGTACGGTCGAATCGGTCGTCGCAGCCCTCGCCGTTTTGAAAGCCGGTGCCGCGTATCTGCCGCTGGACGCCGATTATCCGGCGACGCGCATCGAGTTCATGCTCGACGACGCCCGGCCGGCACTGCTGGTGACCGACTCCACCACCGCCCGGTCGCTGCCCGATCCGGCCGGCCTGCGGCGGATCGTCCTGGACCGGAACGAGACCAGGCGGGCCGTCGGCCGGTGCCGGGCGGACGATGTCACCGACGCCGAGCGGCCGCGGCCGCTGACGCACACGCGTCCCGCGTACGTCATCTACACGTCCGGATCCACCGGTCGCCCCAAAGGCGTCGTCGTCACCCACGCCGGGGTGTCCGCCGTCGTCGAGGCGCAGCTGCGCAGATTCGGGGTGACGACCGCGAGCCGGATCCTGCAATTCGCCTCGCACAGCTTCGACTCGGCGGTGTGGGAGCTGTGCGGCGGGTTGCTGACCGGCGCCACGTTGGTGATGGCGCCGCCGGAACTCACCGCCCCCGGCCCGAACCTGGCCGCGCTGATCGCACGGCATCGGGTCAGTCACGCGACGCTGCCGCCGTCCGCGCTGGCGGTGATGGAGCCGGGCGATCTGCCCTCGCTGCGCTGGATGATCGTCTCCGGTGAGGCCTCGTCAGGAGAGACGGTGCGCCGATGGTCCGCCGGGCGCTCCTTCCTCAACGGCTACGGCCCCACCGAGACGACGGTGTGCGCCACGCTCAGCTCGCCCCTGTCCGGCAGCGGTACGCCCGCGATCGGCCGGCCCACGGTGGGCGCCCGCGCCTATGTGCTCGACCGTGACCTGGCCCTGGTACCGCCCGGCGTGCCGGGACAACTCCACGTCTCGGGCGCCGGGTTGGCCCGAGGCTATCTGCGCCGGCCGGGGCTGACCGCCGAGCGGTTCGTCGCCGACCCGTTCGGCGCGCCGGGGACGCGGATGTACGCGACCGGCGACACCGTGCGCTGGAACACCGACGGCGAGCTGGAGTTCATCGGCCGCGCCGACGGCCAGGTCAAGATCCGCGGCTTCCGGGTCGAACCGGGCGAGGTCGAGGCCGCGTTGGGCACCCACCCCGGCGTGGCCCAGGCCGTCGTCGTCCCTCGCCCGGATACGCGCGGCGGTACGGTTCTCGCCGCATACGCCGTGCCCACGGCTGGCGCGACGGGTCCGACCGGGCCGGAGCTGCGTGCCCACCTGGCCGGTCTCCTGCCCGCTTACATGGTCCCGGCCGTCGTGCTCGTGCTGGACGCCCTCCCGGTGACCACAGCGGGCAAGGTGGACCGGGACGCGCTCCCGGCGCCGGACTTCGGCGCGCAGTCGACCGGCCGCGCGCCCCGCAACCCGCGCGAGCGCGTCCTGTGCGAGCTGTTCGCCGAGGTCCTGGACATCCCCCGGGTGAGCATCGACGACAACTTCTTCGCCCTCGGCGGGCATTCCTTGCTGGCGCCCCGGCTGATCAGTGGGATGAACCGCCGCCTCGGGGTCGAGTTGCCCGTCCGTGTTCTCTTCGAACGGCAGTCGGTCGTCGCGCTGTTGGCGGCCGTCGACGGCCCGGGCGGGCCGGCCGCCCCCGGGGCGTACGGGCCGGCGCCGGCCGACCTGGCGGCGGACGCCGTGCTTGACCCGGCGCTCACCGTCGCCCCCCGGCGACCGGGGCGAGCCCCCGACCCGAGTGGGACCGGCCGCGAGAACATCCTGCTCACGGGCGCCACCGGCTTCCTCGGCTCGTTCCTGCTGCGCGAACTCCTCGATCGCACCGACGCGGACATCCACTGCCTGGTCCGCGCCGACGACCCCCCGCAGGCGGCCCGGCGGATGCGCCGGAGCCTGATGGAGTACGGGCTGTGGAACGACCGCGACGGCAGCCGTGTCGTCGCCGTTCCCGGTGACCTGGAACGGCCGCTGCTCGGCCTGGCCCCCGAGCGCTTCGACCACCTGGCGGGCCTGCTCGACGCGATCTACCACAGCGGCGCGCGGGTCAGCGCGGTCGAACCGTACGCCCGGCTCAAGGCGGCGAACGTGGGCGGCACTCGGGAGGTGCTGCGACTGGCCGCCCGGTCCAGGCCCACACCGGTGCACCACATCTCCACGGCCGCCGTATCGGTGGGCACCGACGAAAACTCGGTCACCGTCGCCGAGTCCCACCGGATCCGACCCGAGGCGGTTTCGCCGGACGGCTACACGGCGGGCAAGTGGGTGGCCGAGCAACTGGTTTGGGCGGCGGCCGACCGCGGCCTCCCGGTCACCGTGTACCGGTGCGGCCGGATCAGCGGACACACCGTCAGCGGGGCGGGCTCCGGTCGCGACGTGTTCTGGCAACTCGTCCGCGCCATGCTCGTCCTGGGCGCCGCACCGCGCCCGGCCGACGCGACCGACCCGCCGCCCGTGGTCGACCTGATCCCCGTCGACCACACGGCCGCCGCCGTCGTCCACCTCTCCCGGCGGCCGGGCAGCCAGGGCCTGGCGCACCACCTCACCTGCCCAGCCCCGCTCCCCTTCGACACGGTCCTGGGCCATCTGCGGGACTACGGGTATCACCTGGACACCGTGGATCTCGACGACTGGATCCGCACGCTGCGGGTGCGCGCGGACGCGGCGGCGGAGGCGGAGCACGCGACGGGTGCGGCATCTCTGGACGCCGCGGTGCTGCTCACCGACACGCTGCCGGCGCTCGCCCGGCTGGGCCGGATCCGGCTCGATCGGACCAACACCGATACCGGGCTGGCGGATTCGGGGCCGGCCTTCCCGCCGCTGGACGGCGCGTTGATCCGCCGCTACACCGACTGGTTCGTCGCGTCCGGCTTCTTCCCGCCTCCCACCCCGCGTTGAGCGCCGGGCCCACCACCTTGCCCGGGCGGCTCGGCCCGGCATGCCCACCACATCCATCGGAGGGTACACATCGTGAGCAACCCCTTGGACGACACCGAGGGCACCTTCCTGGTGCTCGTCAACGACGAGGGACAGCACTCGTTGTGGCCGTGCTTCACCCCGGTCCCCTCGGGGTGGACGGCCGTTAGCGGCCCCGCCACCCGCCACGAGTGCCTCGCGTACGTCGACGAGAACTGGACCGACATGCGCCCCAAGAGCCTCGTCGACCACCACGACCGACTCCCGGAGGTACAGTCCGCATGAACGACCGACCGACTCCCCCCAGCTATCCGTTCAACGAAGCAGTGGCCCTGGACGTCGACCCCCTGTACGCGAAGTTGCGCGTTGAGGAGCCCGTCAGCCGGGTCGGCTGCCCGTTCGGCGAGGACGCCTGGCTGGTCACCACGTACGCGGACATGAAGACGATCCTCGGGGATTCCCGGTTCAGCCGGGCCCGGGCCGCCGAGCACGACGAATCCCGACTCACCCCGCTGCCCATCCACACCAGCATCCTGGGGATGGACCCTCCCGATCACACCCGGCTGCGGCGGATGCTGACCAAAGTCTTCACCACGGGCCGGGTCGAACTTCTGCGGTCGCGCATCGAGCAGGAGGCCCACCTCCTGATCGACGCGCTGGTCGCCGAGGGCGCGCCGGGCGACCTGATGGAGGGCTTCGCGGTGCCGTTCGCGGGCACCGTCGTGTGTGACCTGCTCGGTGTCCCCTTCGCGGACCGCGAGCAGTTCCGCGGCTGGCTCGACGCCTTCTCCGCCACGACCGTCATGACGGAGGAGGAGGTCGAAGCGGATACCGAACGGCTGCACGACTACATCCGGAAACTGATGATCGGCCGCCGGGAGAACCCACAGGACGACCTGATCAGCGCCATGGTCAAGGCCAGTGACGAGGAGGACAAGCTCTCCGAGACGGAGCTCGTGGAACTGGCGAGCGTCCTGCTCATAGCCGGGCACGAGACGGTCTCCTCACAGCTGATCGACTCGCTGTACGTCCTGTTCACCCACCCCGACCAGTGGGAGTTGCTCAAGAATCGCCCCGAGCTGATGCCGCGCGCGGTCGAGGAGTTGATGCGCTATGTGCCGCTCATCTCCCACGTGACCTTCGCGCGGTACGCCACCGAGGACATCGAGGTGGGCGGCACTGTCGTACGCGCGGGCGAATCCGTGTTGCCCGCGATCCCGTCGGCCAATCGCGACGAATCGGTATTCGAGAACGCCGACCGGTTCGACCTGACGCGGGAGCACAATCCGCACCTGGGATTCGGTTACGGAATTCACCGCTGTGTAGGCGCACCGCTTGCCCGGCTCGAATTGTCGGTGGCCCTGGATTCGCTGTTCGCCCGGCTTCCGGAGCTGCGGTGCGCGGTTCCCGTGGAATCGCTGGAATGGAAGGACGGAATGCAGGTTCGCAGCCTGCTGCGGCTGCCGGTCACCTGGTGATTCGCGCGACCACCGGTCGAGTCGGAAGGGCCGCCCCGCGGACGTTCGCCACGTCCGCGGGGCGGCCCCTCGTGCGTGTGCTCGCCGTCAGACGAGACGCCAGCCCGGGTCCGGGGGACTGAGTTCCCGGGTGGCAGCCGGGTCGCGGCTCACGACCGGGTCGAGGATCTCGTCGATCCGGGTCAAGGTCTCCTCGTCCAGCCGGACGTCCACGGCCTTGGCGTTGTCGGTGATCTGCTCGGGGCGGGACGCGCCGAGCACGGCACAGGAGACGTTCGGGTGTCGGAGCACCCAGGCGAGCGAGAACTGGGCGAGGGTCAGCCCCAGGTCTGCCGCGATGGACCGCAACTGCGCCACCCGGCTCAGGACATCGTCGGTCAGCCAGTTCGCGAGCACCGACGAACCGTCGTTGGAATCGGTCGCGCGAGAACCCTGCGGCCAGTCCCGGCCGGGCACATACTTGCCGGTCAGCACCCCTTGGGCCAGCGGCGACCAGACGATCTGCCCGATGCCCAGTTCCGCGCAGGCCGGCATCACCTCGGCCTCCGGCACGCGCCACAGGGCCGAGTACTGCGGTTGGTTGGACACCAGGGAGATCTTGAGTTCGCGGGCCAGGGCATGCCCGGTCCGGATCTGTTCGGCGCTCCACTCGGAGACCCCGATGTAGTGCGCCTTGCCCGAGTGAACCACGTCGGCCAGCGCCTCCATGGTCTCCTCCAGCGGGGTGGACAGGTCGAACCGGTGGGCCTGGTAGACGTCCACGTGATCGGTGCCCAGTCGGCGCAGGGATTGGTTGATCGACTCGGATATGTGCTTGCGCGACAGCCCGAGATCGTTGCGTCCTGGGCCGACAGGCGCGAACACCTTCGTGAGGATCTCCAAACCCTCGCGGCGCTCTCCCTTCAGAGCCCGGCCCAAGGACTCCTCCGCACCGCCGTCCGCGTAGATGTCGGCGGTGTCGAAGGTGGTGATTCCGGCGTCGAGCGCGGCTCGTACACAGGCGACTTCCGTGTCCTCGTTTCTCGAAGAATTCCGGGTCAACCAGTTTCCGTACGCGATCTGACTGACGATCAAACCGCTGCGTCCAAGATGACGGAAATTCATGAGATAAAGCTACCAACAGACTTTCACGCACGACCCGAAAACCCGATGATGGGCGCGTCGAGCGGTCGTCACCACGAGAGTTCGGCACGCCCTCGATGCGGGCGGCTTCTCCCGGCCGGCGGTACCCGCGGTTCCTTGGACGAGTGGCACGGGCGAGGCGGGTCCGCGTCTGGAAGGCTCGTGTGCCCCGCGGGGATGACCGTCGACCGACATCGGGTGCTTGACTCAAGCGGGTTGTTCTGGCGTGGGGTTGCCCGTTCCTGTGTCCGGGATCCGGGGGCGCCGGTGTGCTTGCTCTCATGGCGAGGGATCGGTCTTCGACATCGGTACATCCTGCTGCCGGTTCTTCGGATGCGTCCGTGGTGATGCGGCGTCTGCCGGCCGTGGCGGGTAGCCGGTGGTGTCACCCGCGCGCACGTGCGGGTCACTGCCGAGGCGTAGGTGTGTCGGAGCGTACGGTGCGGCGCTGGTTGGCGGCGGCACGCCGATCGGACCGTGCGGATACACGGGGACGTCAGAGCAGTCAACCTCCTCGCCGAAGCCTCGGGGCACCACCGGAGGCCGTCGACCGGGCCATCGGCATCGCCCCGGGGATGCTGCCGAGGAGCGGGTCGAGGGTGTGGGCCGAGGGTGTGGGCCGAAGTCCACGCGCGGCTCAGCGCCGCGGACCTTGGGTCCCGGGCGATGGCCCTGGCCGAGCCGGAATTGCCGCTCGAGTGTTCAGTCGCCTTCGACTCGGAACACGCCGGGGTTCGTTTCCTCGGAGCGGGCGAGGAAGTCGTCCGCGAGCCCTTCGGGCCATCGTGTCTCCCGATCCCACACCACCCCGGCGACCACCCGCACGCCCGTCGCGTCGGTCAGGTCCGAGCCCGCCAGAACCGCGCGTCCGAGCTGCGCACGCGTCAGATCCGCGCGGGTCAGGCGCGCCCCGCAGAGGTTCGCGCCGGTCAGGTCCGCGCCCGCCAGGTCCGCGTCGGTCAGGTCCGCGCCCGTCAGGTCCGCGTCGACGAGGACCGCGCCCCCGAAAAAGGCGGGCCAATTGCCCAGGCGCGCGGCGGTGAGGTCGGCGCCGGTCAGATCGGCGTTCGTCAGAGTCGCGCCTGACACATCGGCCCTGGTCAGATTCGCGTCCGCCAGGACCGCACCCGTCAGATTCGCCTCAATCAGGTCCGCGCCGGTCAGGCTCGCACCGGTCAGATCCGCGCGATGGAGATTCGACCAATACAGCTCCGCGCGCGCGAGGTTCGCGCCGGTCAGGTTCGCGCGCGAGAGATTCGCCTTGACCAGGCGGGCGCCGACGAGGTCCGCGCCGAGCAGGTTCGCGCACCTCAAGTCCTGGCCGGCCAACTGGGCGTCGGTCAGGTTCGCGCCTGCCAGGTACCGGGATGCGTCGCCGCCGGGGCGATCGATGGTGAGCGCGGCGGCTTCGGACACGGCTCCGGTGGGCGGTGTCGGCGCGTCGGAGCGACGGGCGATGACGTCGGCGGCGACGGTAATCGCCTTACTGGGGGCGGACGGAGCGGCGAGCAGGAGCAGGCCCCTCAGGACGGCGGCCTGGCGTGTGGTCTCGTCCGGGTTGCCGTCGCGCTCGGGGCTTTCGTGGTCCACCGCGGTCTCCGGGGCGAGGCGTTCACCCGGGAGTGAAGGATCGAGGATCCGGCACATCGGACAACCGAACCGGCGGTCGGAGGTATCAAAAACCAGGAGGAGGTCCAAGGCCGCGTTCTCGGCCCGCGGCGGGATCCGATCGGCGGTGGTGGAGGCGGTTCCCCCGCCCTCGATGATGCGCACGAGACGGGTCCAGTGCCCTTCGGCACGGCCCCAGTCGTGGAGGGCTTCGTCGCCGAGTGGGGGCACTGCCGCCGACAGGTCGGCCCGGTGTGCGAGCAGCGCACCACGCCCCGCTGTCGACGTCGACGACCTCCGCGTCCGGAGCAGGCCATGGAACATCCGGCGGAGCCGGATCTGCACCGACTTCGCTCGACGGGGTGGGGTCTCGTCGGCGCGGGGGTGAAGGCGGGCGAAATTCAGGACGGCATCCTCTACGTCGGCGCCGCGCGTGCGCAGTTCGTTCAGGGAGATCACGGGGCCACCTCTCGGGAGCGGATCAGGGGGCGAGTGGGCTACGGGCCGGGCCACGCGACTCGTTCGACCGCGGCAGCCGGGTGGCGCGACCGGAGTGTGTGGGCGCATCGGGACACATCCGCTGCGACGGCCGACCCCTCACCGGCCCGCGCCCGGCCGTCGGAACCCGTCGAGCGCATGCCGGCGCGCGGGTCACCGGCCGGGACTGCGCCCGTCACCCAGCCCACCACGCGACGAACTTCCCGACTGCGACCCAACCGGGGCAAAGGCGGCGTCACCGGCATCGGCGAGAACACCCACCCACGTTACGAGCCCGACCGACAACCCCGCAGGCGGACCGGCGAAACGCGCGCCTCGGCCGACAGAGTTCGACGACCCCGGTCCGGGGCCGGCGATGTGATGCCCGGCGCGGCACCGGCGAGACCTGCATCGCCCCCTGGGGATTCAAGGCTGTGGCGCGTATTTCGGGACGGTCACTTCCGAACAACCGGTGCTCCGGGTGAGGTTGGGCGTTCAGCGTCGTTCGCATGGAGAACGTCGGAGGGTTCCGGGGGTTGGTGTGGCCGGAGGTCGAGGACCTGGTGGTGGCCGGGGTCCGGGTCGTCGGTGACGCGGTGCAGGTCGACGCGCACTGTGGGCGCCCGACGGCGCGTTGTCCCGGGTTTGGGTGTGAGGGCGGCAGAGTGCACGACGTCCATACGCGACGGCTCGCGGATCGGCCGCTCGGCGACCGGCGTGTGTTCGTCCTCCTGCGTGCGCGCCGCTTCGTGTGTGACGAAGTCGCCTGCGGGAGAAGGACGTTCGTCGAGCAGGTCGCGTCCTTGACCAGGCGTCACGGTCGGTCCACGGAGGCCGCGAACACGCTCGTGCGGGCGATCGGCGCGGCCGTGGGCGGTCGCGCGGGAGCCCGGTTCGCGGCGCGGTTGGGGCTCGGGGTCGGGCGCGATGCGAATGTCCACCGGGTGGCCGGTGGTCGCGCGAAGGTGACGATGCGGATGGAGTGGACCGCCGGTACCGGCACGGGGTGTCCTCGGGCCGATGCCGTGTCCCGTGTGCGGTGGCTCGTCGCCTACCGGGATCCGGGACGCCGGTCGTCTGCGTTTCGACGTTCGGTGACGGGGGTTGCGCCGTTGTGGCTCCGGCGTGTTGGTGTCCGGAGCTCGGGGTGGGGGCTTGTGGTGAGCGGTGACGGCGGTCAGTCGTGGCGGTATCAGTACGAGCGGTTGGGCGAGAAGCCGTTCCAACAGTTGTGCGGCGCGTTGCTCGCTCGTGAGAAGCCGGACATGCGGTGCTATCCGGTGGGGCATTCCGACGAAGGCCGGGACGCGGTCGACACCACCGGCGGGCGCACGGTGATCTACCAGGTCAAGTGGTCGGCAATGCCGTGAAGAACCCGGTGACGCGGTTGAAGGCCACCATCAAGGAGGAGGCCAACATCCGGCGGCTCGTCGCCGAGGGTGCCCGCGACTACTACCTGATCACGTCGGTGGCGGGAACCGCAGTGCCCGAGAAGGGCAGCATGGACAAGTTCGACACCGTCCTGGTCGATCTGGGCGCGGACTTCGGCGTCAAGATGCGCGTGTGGTGGCGCGCGGACGTGGGCGCGCGCGTGGACACCGCGCCCACGGAACTCGAGTGGGCCTACGCCGACATGCTCGCCGGCCACGACCTGGTCCGATATCTGATCGAGAGTGATCGGGTCGCCGCCCACGAGAACGCGTTGCGGGATCTGTTGTCGGCGGTGATCGCCACCCAGTGGGAGGAAGACTCCAAGGTCAAGTTCAGGCAGGTCGAGCTCGAGTCGCACAACCTCGAGGACCTGTTCATCGATGTGGAGGCCACCCGGGCCTCGCCCCCGGATGCCTTGACCGGACGGGGAATGAGGTCATCGGACAGCCCAGGTGTAGCGGTGCAACGCGGTGCGCGGTTCCGCGGCCGCGAGGGGAACGCGGGTGCGGGCGTCGGGGGCGGACAGTCCAGGACGGCGTCGAGTGCGGCGCGGTAGAGGTGGGCGTCGACGCGGTCGGGGTCTGTGGCGGTGATGGCTGCGAAGTGGTCGCGGGTCGCGTGGAGTTGCACGGCCATCGTGGTGTAGTCGGCGGTCTCGAGTGCGGTGCGCAGGTCGTCGAGGGCGAGTTCGAAGGCTGCGTCGAGGTGGGTGTGGTCGAGGGCGAGGAAGCGGGTGAGGGCTCGGTCGAGGCCGGCGTCGGGGTGGTGGGCGTGGAGGACGCCGAGGAGTCGAGGCAGGCGGGTGGCGAGTTCGGGGGCCAAGGAGGCCGGGTCTTCGGCGGCTTCGTCGAGGGCGCCGAGGACTTTGGCGGCGGTGATGACGTCGGCCAGGGTGAGTTGGACGAGGCAGTCGGCGGCTTCGGCGCCGATGAGGGCGCGGGAGAGGTCGTCTTCGTCGTCGGTTGCGGCGGCGCGGAGGCGGGCGACGAGGGTGCGGGTGCGGCCGCGCGGAGGCGGGCGACGAGGGCGCCGGCCAGGGGTGTTCCGAGGACCCGGGCGAGGGCCGGGGGTTGTCGGCCGTGGTCCTGTGGGTCCGAACGGGCATGGAACCGGTCCGGGTTCCGCTTCGTCCCATGGTCATGCGAAACCACGACCGCGTGAAACGCGCACCGTCGACCCCGAGGGTGCTCGTGCTCACCGCCGGCGCGGCGGCGCAGTCCGTCGACCCCTGCGTCCTCTCGTGCGGTGGTGCGTGAGCATCTCGCCCCCGGGCTCCGCCGCGCCGCCCGAGTCGCCCTCGCCGTGGGATCACGCGCCCTACTGGTGGGTGATCCCCGCCGTCGTCACCGTGCCGCTCGTCCCCGTCTCGGGCATGCGGTTCTTCGTGCTCGCCTTCACGCCCGGTTCCTGCACCGACGGCGGCGGGTGCAGGGCCTGCCGGCTCCTGTCCGGGGCCGCGAACACGCTCTCCGCGGGCATCGCGCCGGCCGCGTGGGCGTGGCCCCCCGTCCGTCCGGGCAACATCCGGCGATGGTGGAACCCGGCCGCGTACGCGGCTGCCGTGGTGGTCTCCTGGTACACCCTCACCCGGCTCCCGGCCGTGGAGAGCGATCGAGGACCGGAACGGTGACCACCACCAGGTCGCGAGAACCGGATGAAGGCCTCCTGTACGCGATGATCCGCTGGCCGGCCCGGATCATCGCGGTGATCGTCGTGGTCCCGCTGCGGCTGCTGTGGGAACTGCTCAAGCTGATCGGCAAGGGGATCCGGATCCTGTGCTGGACGTGGTTCCTGCGCCCGATCCTCAAGGGCCTGAGGATCCTGCTGTGGGACTGGTTCCTACGCCCGATCCTCAAATTCGTGGCCCGCCATGTGCTGGTTCCGATCGGCAACGCGATCGCCTGGGTCGTGAAGCGGCTGCTGCGGCCACCGTTCGTGTTCCTGATTCGCTACCTCCTGATCAAGCCCGGCGCACTGCTGTGCCGATATGTGCTGGCCCCGGTCGGGCGATATGTGCTGGCCCCGGTCGCGTTCGCACTGATCGGGGCGCTGTGGTTCGCGGGGGGCGTGTCGACCGCGGTGTTCGACCTCCTGATCGTGCGTCCGCTGTCGTGGCTGTGGCGCGCCGTGCTCGTCCCGATCCGGAATCACGTACTCGCGCCGATCGGCCGGGCGATCCGGGCGATCCTTCGGCCCATCGGGAACGCCACCCGAGAGGTCTTTCGGGCCTTCCGCATCGGGGGGCGCTGACCCGGCCAGGGCCTCCCGACCAACCGGACCGCCCGCTCGCTCGCCGCCGCCGCCCGCGCATCCTCGTACGCGTACATCCGCAACGCCGCCGCCACGACGTCCCCGGGCACCCGACGAATCGCGTTGCGCGACTCTCTCAAACCCTGCGGCACCGCAGGTCAACCGCCCCTTCGTCGAGGAGCACACCCGACAGCACACACCGAAGTCCCAGGTCACCAAGCACAGACCAACATTCTCAATCGGTGCTGCACCCCAGGTCAGGGCATCGCGCCCTCAACACGCCACCGAGACGACACAGCCGTCGCCGGCCGGGGTTGCTTGTCGGAGTGGGTTCGTAGGGTGCGGGGATGGACGACACGGCGGCGGCATTCGAGCGGGTGTGGGGTCGGTTCGAGCCGGCTCTGGCGGTGTTCTCGCCGCTCGATCACGCCGCGTTGCGCGGCCCGCCCGTACCCGGGGCTGTGGAAAGGCTGCGGGACAGGCTGGGATTCGCCCTCCATCCGCAACTGGCGGCGTTGTGGGAGCGCCACGACGGCGTCCGCGATTCGGAGGAGGAGGCCGGGGTGGTCGGCGGTTGTTTCCTGGCCGGGTATCGCCTCCACGGCATCGAGGACACGACCCGGGGCTACGCGTCCGTCGAGGAGCAGGCGCAGGACTTCGAGGAGGTCTTCGTGCCGGAGCACTACGTGGACGGCTTTCGTGAGGACTTCCATGAAGGGCACATCGCGTCGTGGGTGCCGATCGCGCGCGCGATCGACGGCGGCGAGATCTACGTCGACCACCACCCGGGTCCGCTGTGGGGCACCGTCTTCGAGTGCTGCTACGGCGAATGCACGGTCTGGGCGACGGATCTCGCCGACCTGTTCGACCGATTGACCGACTCCCTCGAACACGGCACACCGTTCCGGGGCCAACGCCCACTCACCTGGACCGATCCCGACGGCAACTCCTCCATCACATGGGAGTACGACTGACCCGGAAACCGTCCGAAGCAGTGGCACGGCATCGCGAACCCGCAACGACGCACCGCCCGTCGATCCGCCGCCCGACCGTTGCCCGGCCTCCATCGGCGCGTCCCTCGTTCGAGTGGACCTCGCGTACGCCACCGCAGCCGTGGTGGGGATCCGACCACGGCTGCCATCAGTCCCGGCAATCCCGAGAACGACGACCACGCCCCGGCCCGGAGCGCCCAGGACACACCGTTCCGGCGCCGGCCGACCGGCGAACTCGACGATCCCGAACCCGAATACGACGACCACGACCCCGCCGGGAGCACCCAGGACACACCGTTCCGGCGCCGGCTGATCGACCGGCTCGCCGCTGCCGGCTCCGGCCGCCCCGCCGAGGCCGTCTCCTGCTACGCCCCGCCAACCGCTACCACGGCCTGAGCGACACCGACACGGAACTGCTCGCGATCCTCACCGAGACCACCGCCGACATCGTGCGAGCCGCACACAAGGCCGCCCTCGAGAACCGGGCACGCGAACAGCATCCGCTTGGCGCCGGCCCGCACAGCCTGGTCGGCGGTCCGCGCGGCCTCCTCCGGCGAGATCCACGAATACTCCAGGATCTCCGCCGCCGACCCGAGCCACTGGGAGCAGTGGGAGCAATAGGGGCAGTAGGAGCAGTCGGAGCAATCCTCCGGGCACAGCCCGCTCTTCATGTTGATGATCGTATTGAGCTTCATCCGTCGACCGAAGAGGTGCCGCCGCGACGATGTCCAACGTCTCCTCCGTCCCGGTCAGAATTCCCAACGCCTCGTCGCGGGACGGGGCTTCGCGCCGCAGTGCCTTGCCTACGAGTTCATCGAGCAAAGTCGTCATGCCCGGCAGGCTCACCGAGTGTGATCACTCGCAACAATGAAGCGCCCCGACAACATCGCCCCCGAACTCTGTCCCGACCCACCCCAGCACTGCCCGCCCGACCTGACAGCATGAAGTGATCGGGAGGTGCCGGGCCTCAGAGTTCGAGACGCCGGCTCATGTCCGAGACGAACACGCCCTCCGGGTCGACGGATCGCCGAACCTTGCGCCATTCGTCCAGACGCGGATACATCGCATGGATGGTCTCCGGAGCCGCCCGGGATTCCTTGGCCAGATACAGCCGTCCACCCATGTCCGCTACCCGCTCGTCCAGTTCGTCGCACAACCGCGCCAGCCCGGGCCGGACGGGGAAGTCGACCGCGATGGTCCACCCCGGAGCCGGGAACGACATGGGGGCGCGGTTGCCCGCGCCGAAACGCTTGATGACGTTGAGGGCGGAGTACTGTCCGGAGCCCGCGATGTGTCGGACCAGTTCGCAGAATCCCGCCTCCTCGCCGAAGGGGACGATGAACTGGTATTGCAGGAACCCCTTCGCGCCGTAGGCGCGGTTCCACTCGCCGAACAGGTCCAACGGGTGGTAGAACGCGGTCAGGTTCTGGACCCGACCTCGGCCGCGCCGGGGCGTGGTGCGGTAGTAGAACTCGCCGAGAGCGAGGAACGAGAGCCTGTTCATCGCCAGTCCGCTGGGGAAGACGTCGGGCACCGTCATCAGTTGCGGGGCGTCGAACTTCAGCGGATTCGAGCGCAGCTTCCGCGGCAACTCGTCGAGCTTCGCCAACGAGGCCCGTCCGATGGCCGCGCGGCCGAGTCGAGAGCCCTTGGACATGACGTCGAACCACGCGGCGGAGTAGTCGTATTCGGCATCGGAGCCGTCGGAGAAGAACGCGACCGTCTCCTCCAGCGATTCCGTCCGGTCGTGATCCGTCACGAAATACGCGGTCTCGGTCTTGGTCATCCGGATCGTGGCGCGCAGCACGATCCCGGTCAGCCCCATGCCGCCCACCGTGCACCAGAACAACTCGGATTCCGGGCCGTCGGGGGTGAGGGTGTGGATCTCGCCGTCGGCGGTCAACAGGTCCATCGACACCACGTGGTTGCCGAAGCTGCCCGCGGTGTGGTGGTTCTTGCCGTGAATGTCGGAGCCGATCGCCCCGCCGACGGTCACCTGCCGGGTGCCCGGCAACGTCGGCACCCACAGCCTGAACGGCAGAGCGGCACGCATCAGTTGATCCAGATCCACCCCGGCGTCGAGAACGACCAGACCGGAATCGGCGTCGATCGAGTGGATCCGCCGCAGCGCCGTCATGTCAACGACGAGCCCACCCGCGTTCTGCGCCGGATCCCCGTACGAGCGGCCCAGCCCCCGGGCGATCACACCCCGGCCGCCCACCTCCCGCACGGCACGCGCGATCACCTCGACGTTGTCCGTACTCAGCACATCGGCATGGGTCGGCGCGGTACGCCCCCACCCGGCCAACCGCCTGCGCTCGATCGGTAACCGCCTGGATGTCGAGTCAGTCATTCGGCAAAGCTACTGACAACGTGCCGGTTGATCCAAAGCGGGCCGCACCGGCCCGCGCCTCGACGAACCGCGCCTCCGCGGGCGTGATCGGGGGCCGGCCGAGCGGTGCCGGGATGGCTCCCCGCAGGGTCGCCAGGACGTGCGGGGCCCGCAGCGCGTCCCCTCCCGCGGTCAGGTGTGCCCGGTACCAGTTCCTCGATCGCCCGGGCGCCGCCGGCCATCAGCAGATGGGCGTGATGGGCCTGCGGCGTTCCCTTGCGTGTTCCCGGCCCGTCGGGCAGCCGGTCCCGGTCGACCACCGTGACCGTGTCGGCGTGACGCGCGAGGGCGGCCACGGCGAGCGTTCCCGCGAGTCCCGCGCCCAGTACCAGTGCATGCTCCGTCCCGGTCACGAAGTCACCGTCCCCGTCGCGTGTTCCCGGCCCTCGACCTCGCCGCGGAGCCAATCGCCGAGCACGCGCGCCGTGTGGTCCGCGCGGTCCTCCATCACGGTGAAGTGGTCACCCGGCACGTCGACGGCGGCATCCATCAGGTCCCACGGCGACAGACCGGCCAGGCTCGCGCCGTCGCCCAACGGGTCGGCGGCGCGGAGCAACAGGCTCGGCGCGGCGATCGGTCCCGGCCGCCGATCGAAGGAGAGGTATCTCGCCATCGCGGTGATCCAGGCGTCGGTCCACGGTCCCCGAGGCCGCCGACACTGTCGTTGCGATCGACCAGTTCGGATACCAACCCGGCCGGTAGGTCCGCCCCCAAGGATCCGCGCGTCCACGTCGGCAGGTGGCTGTCGATCGCGGCCACCGCGGCGGGTGCGACACCGGTCGTCTCCAGACGCCCGGCCACCGCCTGCGCCACGATTCCGCCCGAGGAGTGTCCCACCGCACGAACGGCTCCCCGGCCGCCGCCGCGACGACGCTCTCCACGTGTGCGGCCGGCAACGCGTCCAGATCGGCGGGCAGTTTCTCGTCGCGGAGGAATCCCGGGTGGGGCACGACGAGCACGTCCCGGATGCCGCGCAGCACAACGGCCAGGCGGGCGTAGTGGTGCGCACCCGACCTGCCGACGAACGCCGGGAAGCAGATCAGCCGCGCGCCCCGGGCACCCTCGGCCAACCTGATCGGCGCGGCGGGCGCACTCTTCTCCAACGACGGCCGGAAGTACGAGAGTGCGTCGACGGTGGCGAAGAACCGCTCCAACGCCCCGTCCTCGATGGCCTTCGCAAGCATCGTGTCCAGTGCTCCGGCCGCGGCACCGGCGGGTGGTCCGGCGCTGTCGGAGGCGTTGTCGGGGTGGCGGTGCGCCGGCTGCGTATGGTGTCCGAACCGGTCTCCGACCACATCGCCTTCGAGCACGACGGCACGTTCACGAACATGGTGGCCGGGGAGTCGGTCCGGTGGCTGCCGCGCCGGGCGGAAAACAAGCGGCCTGCCACTCCGAAGATCCCGCACGGGCTCGGCCCGAGGTTGGTGCCGGCTTCACCGGAGTGCTCGGTCGGCCGTCGGTTCGTGGTCGCGGTCACCGGCCACAGCGCCCGGTTGGGCCTCGATCAAGCTGCCGACCCCGACGGCGTAGACGCTCTGCCCGCACTCGCCGTTGCGCAGGTCGGTGCCGAGATCGACCCCGTCGTGGACCAGCCCGGCGAGCATCAGGTCGTCACGCCCCGTCCGTCCGGGCGCGAAGGGCTGGTAACGGAAAGTCGCTCCAGCCATTCCGTCAGGAGGTGCCGTTCGGCGTCGCTGAGGACGCTCTGGCCGGGCAGTGCTGCGCGCAGGGCGCGGGCGGCGCCGGCGGGCCCCGGTTCCTGCACGGCCGGTTCCCGGGTGGTGACGGTGGTGATCATCGCTTCGCGCAATGTGACGAGGAGTGCGGGGTCTCGCTCGGACTCGGGCATGGACAGCCAGGTCAGGACGGCGCCGCCGGCAGTGGCGTGGACGATCTGAGCCGCGAGGCCCTCTTCCACACCCAAGAGGCCCGCGGCGGCGATGCGGCGGATTCGCTCCTTGAGGCGTTCGAAGCCGATCCGGAAGACGGCGGTGGACCGGGTGGGTTCGCCGTACATCAGTGTGTACAGCGCCGGGTTGGCCAGTCCGAACTCGACCACGACGTCCCAGCCGTCGCGCAGTTCCTTGACCGGATCCTGTGGGGCGGGATCGATCTGCTGCTTGGCGGCCAGGAACCGGGTGAAGCCGTACTCGGCCACCGCGTCCAGCAACCCCTCCTTGTCGCCGAACAGCCGGTACAGGGCAGGTGGCTGCAGTCCGGCGGCGTCGGCGACCGCCCGGGTGGTGACCGCATCGCGGCCGCCACGCTCCAGCAGGTCGATCGCGGCGTCGACGACTCGACGGCGCGTCTGCTCACGCGCGGCGGCACCGGGCTCTGCGGCAGGCCGCGTATGGGTCGGTTCGACAGGCATGGATCAACGATAACGCCGCCAGGTTCCCAGTGTTAATATCATCGATATCACCATCACGTTGACATCGATACTATCGCTGGTAGCGTCGAGAGCATTCCATTGGAAACATCGATACGAGGAGAACCGTCGTGCCCGAACGTCTGCGGATCATCGGGGTGGAAGAGACCGTCGTCGTACCGGCCGTCTACAACGCGTACCAGCGGGCCGGATCGCCGCAGATCTTCTCGCGTGGCTTCGGCGACAGCCCCATCGCGAAGAACCTGCACGAGGTCGGTGAACAGCGACTGGCGCACATGGACGACCAGGGCATCGACGTCGCGGTGCTGTCCCTGTCGTCGCCGGGAGTGCAGGACCTGCCGGAAACCGACGCCGTCGCGGTGGCCCGCGACGTCAACGACCAGCTCGCCGAGATCGTCGCCTCCCGGCCCGACCGCTTCCAGGCGTTCGCCGCGATACCCACCCAGTCGCCGGCCGCGGCCTCGGCCGAGCTGGAGCGCGCGGTGTGCGAACTGGGCTTTCCCGGAGCCATGCTCTACGGCCGCACCGGAGACAAACCGGCCGACCACCCGGACAACGACGAGCTGTACGCCACCGCCGAGCGGCTGGCCGTGCCGTTGCACTTTCACCCGCAGACGCCGGTCCAGCTCGTCATCGACGCCTACTACTCCAACCTCCCGGAACCCGTGGGCACCGTGCTGGCCGGGGCCGGACTCGGCTGGTACTACGACCTCGGTGTCCAGTACCTGCGCATGATCTTCTCGGGGGTCTTCGACCGGTTCCCCGACCTGCAGGTGATCGCCGGCCACTGGGGCGAGGTCGTCATGTTCTACCTCGACCACACCGGCTTCTTCGGCGAGGCGGGCGGTCTGCGGCAGCCCTTGGCGGACTACTTCAAGCAGAACTTCTGGGTCGCCGGCAGCGGCACCAACAGCCCCCGCTACCTGCGCTGGACCGCCGAGGTCATGGGCACCGATCGGATGCTGTACTCCACCGACTACCCCTTCACCTACGGCTTCCGCCCCGGCGGCTTCCCCTACGTCGACACCAGCAACGGCGAAGCCCGCTCCTTCCTGGAGAACTCGCCCTTCACCGACGACCAGAAAGTCGACATCGGCCACCGCAACTGGGAACGCCTCACCGCCCGCGCCAAGCGCCCGACGGCCTGAAGCGTCACCCACAGGGGCCGACCGGAACACCGCCATGCGCTTCGGCAGAGGTCTACGCCAACCTCCTGAACAGCGTTGACGCGCCGACCACTCAAGCCCGCCATCGTTTGTGGGAACGTCGGCCGCGAACGCCCTGAGGGGGACGCGTCAGCGGGTGCGTTCGTAGTGTCGGCGCGCCTTTTCGCGGTTGCCGCAGACGGCCATCGAGCACCAGCGGGCACGGTTGGCGCGGCTGCGGTCGAGCAGGAACAGCCGGCACTCGTCGTTGGCGCAGGGGCGCAGCCGGCCCGGCAGTTACTTCTCGGTGGCGGCCCAGGCCAGAACCGCCTCGACCGCCGGGCGGGCGTGCCGGGGGGTCTTGAGAGATCTTCTACCGGGAAGCCGGCCCCGCCGACGCCCCCGCGATCGTCCTGCTGCACGGCCACCCGACCAGCTCCTTCATGTTCCGCGAACTCATCCCGCTGCCGGCCGACGACTACCACGTCATCGCGCCGGACCACCTCGGCTTCGGCCACTCCGACGCCTCCTCGTGGAGGACTTCACCTACACCTTCGACGCCCTCGCCGAGCTCACCTCCGGACTGCTCGACCAAGTGGCCTGGACCGCTACGCCCTCTATGTCCACGCCTACGGCGCCCCCATCGGATGGCGCCTCGCGCTCAAGCACCCCGAACGAATCTCCGCCCTCGTCACCCAGAACGGCAACGGCTACGGCTACGGCTACGGCTACGGCTACGGCTACGGCTACGGCTACGAGGACGGTTTCGCCCGCCGCGCGAACACCCCGATCGTTAACGTCGTCGGGGATCACGCCACCGGCCCCAAGCCTCTGGACTCCCTGCTCGAATCGGATGTCGACGCGCTCGCCGGTACCGTCTCCGGCTGGGTGCGGCGTTCGGCGACCACAGAGGCGCTCGGCACGGACGCGGCCGACGCGGTCGCGGCGGCGCTGACCTCCACAGGCGCCGAACCGGCCGGGCAGGGCTCCTCACGCACCGGCACCTCCGGGTCCGTCTCGACCCTCATCGTCCCGGCGGACCTGTCCTGGTCGGTCGGAGGCCGACCGGCTCCACCGGTGAAGTCGACCGCCCCTCCTGCGCCTTCCGAGGCGCACGTGCGAGTCATCGCACGCGTGCTGCGCTCGGGAGAACCGTGCGTACTCCTGCTCGACGGTCGGGCGTTGAGCGAGCGGGGACTGCGCGCGGCGAGCCGGATCGGGCGCGCGGCTGCTCTCGCGGAACTGGGCCGCCCGTCAGCGCCGAGGCGCCGTAATACCCTCCGTCGAGCCCCTCGCCTATCGGGGCGAGGAGATCACCGTCCAGTTCCGGGACGCGCGGGCACCTCATCTTGTGCGGCGCACGCATCCCGGTGACCTCGTTCGCCTAGCCCGGCCGCACCAGCCTGCCGACGCCCCCCGACACCCGCGTGCACGTCCTGGCCGAGGACGGCGGCGACAACAGGTTCTACGCAATCCTGCGTGCGGAGTTGGAACGCGTCGGCGCCATCGCCGACGCGTCGGCCCAACTCTTCGACCTGTCCCGCCCCGACCTGGACTTCGTCTCCCTCGCCAACGGCATGGGCGTACCCGCCACCCGAGCCGGGACCGCCGAGGAACCGGCCCGGCAATTCGAGCGCGCCCTGTCCGAACCCGGCCCCCACCTCATCGAGGCCATGCTGTCGCCCACCGGCCGTTGACCGGCCGGTGGCCGCCGAACCCGAACTCCACGACGCGCTCGACATTCCGCTCCGTCCCGCAGTGGACAACCCCAGGACGGAAACAGCCATGCACATCGGCATCCCCGAGAACAAGGACCCGCTCGCCTACGTGTGGGTCGGGTGGTGCCCGAGATCGGGTTCGCGGCCTCCACCTTCTCGATGAAGGGCTACGACGCCTCGAACCTGGGCCTGCGCGAGCTCGAAGCCGCGCGACGATCGCCCGGATCAGCGAGCGCGTCATCTGCCTGGACCGGCGCACCGAACAGGACGGGGAACCTGCCGGTGGGGCCGACGTGGTGGGCGATCAGGGCGGCGTTCCAGCCGGTCCCGGCCGGGCGCCTCGCGCGCGCTGCCCGCCTCCGACCCCGAGATCGTGGCGAAGGTGGTGCTGACCGCCATCGACACGACGCACTGACGAAACCGCCGCACGCGAACCGGCCCATGAACAAGGAGCGGTGGCCGACATGCTCCCCCACGTGTGTCAACGGTCATCTGATCCGGGTCTTCGGCGATTTTCGTGAAGCGGATCATGGTGCGGTAGTCGTGCTGGGTGCTCGGGGGTCAAGTCGCTGAACTGCTGAGAGTCCTGTTTCCGCATCTCGCGCGGGTGGCGGTCGAGGCGGTCGCCGCTGTCGGGAGGTCGGTGCGGATCAAGGCGCGTTGTACCGGTCTGGAGGCTGAGCGCGTTGTTGGTGCCGCACGGGCTTCCCGAGATGGACCGGTCCCAGGGCGAGGCGACCCGCGAAGGCGTTGCGGGGCGACGGTGCGGACACGACGGAGCGGCCTCGGCCGGTAACCACCTGGCAGGGCCGGCGGCACTTCGCGACCACCCCGCCCCGGCACCCGCCCGAGCCCGGCGCCCCGCCACGCGGCCGGGACGAACATCCGGCCCATCGGCTCCGGGCCGGCCGGGGCGCCCCAGCGCGGCAGCTGGGCATGGATGCGGCGATGTCCGCAGGTGCCGTCGGACATCGCGAAGGCCTTGGCGACGAGCAGCGTCAATTCTTCGCGCCGTTGTACGGTCGCGGATTCCGGACGGTGGCGCCACTCGTACTATCCGGACCCGGACACGCCGAGGCGGTCGCACAGGAATGCGACGGGATGGGCAGACGCCGCGGTGCGCGGCAGCCGGTCGCACGTTCCACCTCATCGGTTCAGTCCTTCCAGCCGCTTCGCGGCGCGTTCGTTCCCGGCCGCCCACGCGTCCTCGACCCGGGTGCGGTGGACGTGGACGTCGCGCATCGTCGTGGCGATCCAGGAACGGCCGAGGATCTCCTGGATCGAGAGCAGGTCCAGACCGTTCAGATACAGCTCCGCCGCGCAGAGACGGTTCATCCCGTCGATCGGGCAGTCGACCACCCGCCCGGTCAACTGACGGATCTCGACCTTGTGCCGCAACTCCGGGAACGTGAAATACGTGTTCACCGACTGCGCGCGGGCGAGCCGGGTGCCGCTGGGCGACTCGCGCGACACGCGTCCGAAGTAGCCGTCGGCGTCCTTCGGTTCCATCTCCCACAACGGGCGGCCGCGGGTCGGGTCCGGCGTGCCGGCGTGTGAACCCGGCGAGGATCGCGAAACCGCGCGGCGGGTCGGGCGTTGTGTCGGGACTCCGGTAGTGGATCTTCCTTTCCAAAACGTTCACAGTCAGTACATGGCATCAGGTTCGACATTTTCCGGGCGTAGAGGAACCAGTCGTTACGAAAGAGGGCAGTGGGAGCTCCGCGAGAGCCTCTGCTCCAAGATTGCCGAACTCGAGGCACACCTCAGGAGCAAGACGGCCGAGGGCCCCCTTCCGGCGCGGACCCAGGTGCTCGCGGAGCAGGCACTCAAGTCCTTGGACGAGGCGAGAAGCGCGCTGCGCCACGATCACCGCCGGCGGCTGCCCACGCAACACATGGCGGTCGCGCAGACGCGGTACGACGTGGCGTACATCCTCATGCTGCGGCTGTCGTCGTTGGACGACGTGAGAGCGATACTGCCGGGCATCGTGGCCTACATCCGGGAGCACCTGCCGGTCGGCGACGAACGCAGAACGCAGGTCGACGAGATCTCGCTGGCCGTGCGATCGGGTGGGATCGTCGACGACGTGCAGCGCGAGGTGCTCGTCGACGCGTCCACCGTCGCCCATCAGGCGCACCTGCGAGAGAAGCTCAGGGTTCGCAGCTTCGCCAACATCGTCTTCGGGGTGTCGGCCGTCCTTGCCGTCATCGCCTTCCTGGTCGCCGCGTTCACCGCCGTCTCGCCGGAGACGGTGCCCCTGTGCTTCCACCCCGAAGGCGTCGGGATCGTCTGCCCCACGGCGAGCGCACCGGTCGATCGGAGCGAGGTGGCCGTCGGCAATGTCGACGACCTCTACGCGAGCGTCGCGCGCGCTTGGGACTACCCCGTGGTCGAGTTCGTCGGGCTCGTGGCGGCCGCCGTGGCGGCGGCCGCCTCACTGCGACGGATCAGGGGCACCTCTACCCCGTACAACGTTCCCGTGGCGTTGGCGCTGATCAAACTGCCGACCGGCGCGCTGACCGCCGTGCTCGGACTGCTCCTGATGCGCGGCGAGTTCGTCCCCGGGTTGAGCGCCCTCAACTCGTCGGCCCAGATCATCGCGTGGGCCGTCATCTTCGGATACGCCCAGCAACTCTTCACCAGATTCGTCGACAACCAGGCGCAGGTCGTCCTCAACTCGGTCGGAGGACCGAACGGCGCGGCCGTCAAACCCGTCCGCCCATCGCCGAATCAGTCGGAGTGATCCGGCCCTGGGCTCGTAGCACGATCGGCGCAGCGCACGGAAAGCGGGTGCGCACGTCGCCGATGGGTGCCACTCCCGGGAGGACCGCCGAATCGGCCGATCACTCCCTCGCGGGGTCACTCCCGGAGGCGTGCCGTTGACATGCGGTTCGTACCGTCCTGTGTTCCGCTGGGACGGGCGCGAGCGATCGCAATCGAAGCGAATGCGCCACGCCCGTGGCCGCGCCGAGCGACCGAAACTGCGCCATGCGAAGGAGCCGACCATGCCCGGCGACATCATTCAGCCCTGCAACTTCACCGTCAACAGGCCGACGATCAAGGCTGGTTCGACGGGGGACGCGGTCAAACAGGAGCAGTGTTACCTCAACCATTCGTTGACCGGGACCAAACTCCTCGAGGACGGCGTGTTCGGACCGGTGACCGATGCCGCCACACGCAGATTTCAAACGTGCGCGAAGATCGCGGTCGACGGCATCTGCGGCCCGCAGACCTGGTCGTTCCTGACGTTCTGGGCCAACTCGCCGGGCTTCGTCTGCTGAGCCCGTCGCGTGCGTGTCGGACCGATCGGGGTGAACGGCGGTTGGCATGGCCAACCGCCGTTCACCCATGGTCTCAGACCTGCACCGGCACCGGTACGGACTTGGCGACGATCAGCCGCTGCCCGACGTTGATCAGGTCCGGGTTGGGAATCCCATTCCAGGTGACGAGTTGCTCGACGTTCGTTCCGTATTTGCGGGCGATGGCCGTGAGCGTGTCACCGGGCTTCACCGTATAGAAGGTGTCGTGCGGTGTGTCGGACTCGTTGACGATGAGTTTCTGCCCAATCTGGATCAGGTCCGGGTTGGGAATCTTGTTCCACTCGACGAGTTGCCCGACCGTCGCCCCGAACATCTCGGAGATGGCCGTGAGCGTGTCACCGGACTGGACCGTATAGCGGGTGATATTCAACGTTTTTGTCGACATATCGGCCACGGTAACCCAAACATGCCACCATCGCGCGGAGGAGCGCTTCGCGTGTCATCTCGGCCGCAGCCGGGATGCGTTCCGTGTGCCGACGACTGTCGTCGACCCGGGACGCACCGGGACGGACGCCGCCGCTCGCGCCGTACGACGCCGGCGCCGCACCGCGAACACCGCTCCGGAGCGCGGCGGTTGCACGTCGACAAACCGCTCCCCAGCGAACCGGCGGCCACCGTCGGCGGCGGCGAACCGTGTGGGGGACCCCGTTTCTCGGGGCGGTCGGTGGTCCGACCGGGTACCCCATTTGGCGGAGCGGTGACATTCCCGAAGTGCACAACCCTTCGACGCCGCCGGACAGTGAGTGGTGAGTCGGCGATGGGTCGAACTCCGGGCCGCCGCGAAACGAGGCATCGCCCTTCGGGCGTGGAACCTCCTCCGATCGAGCGATGCGCCCCATCGCCCACCGGACCTTCCTTCGGTGGCCGGAAGACGCCTCGAAACCCGCTCGGCGATCTCTCGGCGAGCGGTCGAACCCCGCATCGCCGCCGCCGGAAGCATCCAAGGGCCCAGCCGGGCTTCACCTCCGGCTGGGCCATGTGTGGTGGGCGCTGTATGTGAGCGCCTGTGGGCGTGGGTCTGTATGCATGGGTCTGTATGTGGGCGTCTGTGTGGCCCCGGGTGATGTCAGTCGTCCAACGGTGCGAGGGGGTGGCGTCGGCCCGAAAGGGTGAGCGCGAGGACCCACGGCCGGTCGGAGAGGGCGGCGATGTCGTCGGCGGAGAGTATGGCGGTGGCCACCGTGCGGTTCCCCTCCGGGGGTTCGACTCCGTGGCTGCGCAGGATGTCGTGTTCGGGGCCCGCTGCGGGACCGGTCAGCCGAATGACCACCGGCAGGACGCGCGTGCCCGGGTCGCCGTCGTCGTCGATGGCTTGCACGAGGGGGGCATCGAGCTTGGCGTAGTCCATCCGTCGAGTGTCGCACCGACCTGTGGCCGTCGCGGGGCCACGGATCGGTGCGACGACGTCACGCGTCGTTGCTCACAGATCGGTGGCGTCGATCAGGCCGTTGCCCCACTTGGGGTCGAAGTCGCCGGGCGCACCGCCCGGGAAGGAGGCCTTGGCGCGCAGGATCGTCATGAGCTTCTCGCGGTCGAGGTTGGGCTCACGTTCCAGAAGCAGCGCGGCGAGTCCGGCGACGAAGGGACTCGCCATGCTGGTGCCCTGGAGGGCGAGGTGCTTGCTGTCGACGACGAATTTCGCGGGCATGTCCTCGGTGTCCCGGGAGAAGGCCGAGATGATCATCGCACCGGGGGCGGTGATGTCGGGTTTCGCGGCGCCGTCGCGGCGAGGGCCTTCGCTGCTGAAGGACGCGATGTCGTCCTCTTGGAGCCAGGTCGCCTCACGGGCGGTGCCGCCGGCGTCCGTCCACCGGACCCGCGTGGCGTGACAGGCGACGGTGACGGCGGAGGACGCGGCCCCGGGTGAGCCGACCTTCATCGAGTCCTGCACCCTGGGGCCGCTGAACTGCACCGGGTGATCACCGCCGAGAATCCAGGCGTCGACCCTGCCCTGGCCGCCTGTCGCACCACGCAACACCAGCTGCCAGGGCCTGTTCCCGAGCGCCTCGCCGTCCTTGCTCTGCACGGTGGCAAAGAAGTTGAGGTCGCCGTTGACCGGGTCGGGGCCGGGCGTGGTGATCTCGACCAGGCCCTCGGGCAGGATGTGTCGACTGGTCGGACGTCCCGTCGTCTTGACCGGTTGAAACGGTGTCGTGGCGCCATTGGGAGAGACCACGGCGACCTCGATCCGGTCGCTCGGGGGATACCAACCGTTGACCGCGAACACCGGGGAGTTCCCGGGATGGCAGGGAATCGACCTGACGGCGCCCTTCGGTACGGTGAGCTGGATGTGGATGTCGTCGTCGCCCTCGTTGCCCGCCGCGCAGCACACGATCCGGCCGGGCCCGACCTCCTCCTCGATCGCCTGCGACATCGCGTCGGTGCCGTCGTGGGGGTCGAAGTGCCCGCCCAGGCTCAGGTTCAGCACCACGGGCAGGTTCAGTTCGCGACCGACCCGGAAGATGTACTGGATGCCGTCGATGATGTGGGCGTCGTCGAAATCGGTCTTCACCATGACGATGCGCGCGCCGGGGGCGACACCGTCGACGCCCGCGGCGATGCCCGCCACGTGAGTGCCGTGTCCCTCGGTGTCCCGGGACAGGATCTGCCCGTTGCCGGGGAACTCCTCACCGTATCGCCCCTCGGGGACCCCTGACCCGCCGAGGATCGTCTGATCCCAAACGCGTTCGATCCGTCCGGCGAAGTCCGGGTGGCGCGGGTCGATGCCGGTGTCGACGATGCCGACGAGCACGCCCTGACCGGTCAGGTGCGATGTGTTGCGGAACACGGTCACGCCGGCCTTGCGCTGCGCGACGTCGAGAAGGGGACGCATGCGGTAGGCCGGGGCGATACGCCGGATCCCCGGGTGCGCCGCGACGCGGTCGAGCGCGCCGATCTCCACCAGAGCGGTGCGAACCGCCCGGCCGCCCTCGTTGAGTTCCACGCCCTCGCCGGCGAGGTCGTCGAGCGAGGCTCCCGGCTCGCATTCGAGCTTGACCACGACGCGGACCGGCTTGGCGCGTTGACGTGCCGAGACGAGCCCCGACATGACGGACGTACGAACCAGCGGGCCGGGCCGCCGCTCCTCCTCCAGATACCGGTCGTAGGTCGCGGCCAAGGACGGAGCAAGTTTGTCGAAGTCCATGCTTCGTTTCCCTTCGAGGTTGCGACGAGGCACGGCATACCCATCCGAATCGGGCCTCGATGCCGAGCCGCAACCAGCTTCGAGCACTCGAAAAGACCACTGTGCGTGCGGCCGGCCGAAGATCCCGAAGTTCACCCGTATGGGCACGCCTTGCCGGCGGAGCCCGGGTCGGGAGCGTGGCGGTGCGCGTACCCGTCGGCAGGCGGCGGGGCACGTGCCGCCGGTGGGATCCGGACGACGTTCGCCGTGGCACGAGGGGCGCGATGACCGGCTTGGGTGGGTCGGGGTTGGCTGTCGGCGGTGTCGACGAGGACCGGCAACGCCTTCGAGACGACTGCCTCGCTCTCCGACGGACGCGACACCGATGCCTTTGCCGCGCTGGACGTCACGATCCACCGGACCGAGCACTTGTCGAGCACCCTGGCCGCCGTCGACCGTGGTCGGCACCCGCTCCCCCACGGTCGTATCGGGCCGGCGACTGGCGCTGGAGAACCTCCTCGACTTCCGCCGGCAACTCGCCCTGGACGACGTCGCCCTGACCGACGCCGAGATGGACCGCCTCGCGGAGGCAGCCCGGCCGCTGGTCCGGCTGCGCGACCGCTGGATCCTGGTCGACCCCGTCCACGCGGCCCACGCCCGCGCCCGCGGCCTGGGCACCCTGGCCCCGCCCGACGCCCTCGCCGCCGCCCTGTCCGGCACCGTGACCGTCGACGGCGTCCCCCGCCCGTGCACCGCCGCGGACGGCTTCGCGACGCTGATCGGCGCCCTGCGCACCGCATCCTCCCCCGTGCCCGGCCACACGGTGGCCCGACCGCCCGGGCTCGCCGCGCCCCTGCGCGGCTACCGGCAACGCGGCCTGGACTGGCTGATCCGCCCCACCGACCTCGGCTTCGGCGCGCTCCTCGCCGACGACATGGGCCTGGGCAAGACGATCACCGCGATCGCGTTCCACCTGCACCGACGGACCCCGCGCCCCGCCTCGGCCCTGGTGGTGTGCACGGCGTCCCTGGTCACCAACTGGGCCCGGGAGATCGCCCGTTTCGCCCCGCACATCCCGGTGCGCCGCTACCACGGCACCGACCGCGACCTCCACGACCGCGACCCCCACACCGTCGTGATCACCACCTACGGCGCCCTCCAACGCGACCGGACCCACCTGGCCACCGTCGGCTGGGACCTGATCGTCGCCGACGAAGCCCAACACGTGAAGAACCACCACACCAAGGCCGCACGAGCGCTGCGCGAGGTGCCCTCGCGCACCGCGATCGCGATCACTGGCACGCTTGTCCCGTAAGTGATCTTGAGGTGTGTGGGGGCTGTTGCCCGTCGCTGGGCTATCCGGCAAGGGTGAGGTTGTGCAGGCGGGCGATGCCGAGCATGGCGTGGTGGACGCCGTCGCCTCTGCGGCGGCAATCGCGGAGGATCCGCCAAGTCTTCATGCGGGCGAAGACGTGCTCGACGCGGGCGCGGACTTCAAACCGTCCAACATCAGGGTTGGGACGGTCCGGGCGATGTCGATGTCGCGGCGGGCCTGGCGCGGGGCGCGGGGCGCGGTGCAGGTAGAGCACGGGGCAGGGGGTGGTGGGTCTGATCGGGTTCTCACGCCGCGTGCGCTTGCGTCGCCGGAATGTCCCGATCGGCCGGTTCCCCCGAGGTCGACACACCGCCCGCGCCCGAACCTGGCAGGCCACCGTGCGGATGGCATCCCGGGCACCGAGGTCGAGCTGATCCGGCCCGGGCCGGGGTCGTACCGCAGGGAGGCCAGGGGCCGCCGTGTTGTGCCGCCTGGATCCCGAAGGATGCCTGGGCGGCGAAACGGACGTTCCGCGCGAACGTCCGGCACAATCAGTAACAATTCAGTTACATTGGATCACTGTGAGGGCAGGCAGCGAATCCCATCCGCTGTCGGAGGTGTGACAAATTCCGCGCACCGACCGCCCACTCGCACGTGATCGCGATGGCCTGTGGCGGCCCCGTGAACAACATCTACGCAGAGGTGGTGGCTGTCCCATGGCCCAGGAAGCCAGGATCGACGTCGAACTGACGTGGAAGCAGGCCGAGGAGAAGTCCTCGGCGGACCAGTTGGCGGAGTTCGCCGGGAACCTGCCGCAAGGCCCTTGGTTCGGCACCCCGATGGGCGTGGTGCGCGACGGCGACCGGAAGCCGAAGCACACGTGGCCGCTGCGGTCCGCCCGACCGTACCGGCGGGAGGTGGCCGTCGGCGAGGCCGCGGTCTACCTCGCCGACGGCCACGAGGAGTTGCAGCGGCCGTTCATCTTCGCGGACGGTTTCAACTACGGCCGCAGTGACCTCCCGGGGCTGTTCGCCCACTTCAACGCGCCCTACCCGGGTAGCAGCGTGGGCTTCCTCGAGCAGCTGCTCACCGCGGGCATCGACGTCGTTCTGGTCGGCTTCGAGGAGCGGCACACCTACATCCAGGCCAACGCCGGGGTGGTGATCAGCGCCATCAACAAGGTCATCCAGGAGAGGCAGGGCGGTGAGCCGCTGATCGTCGGCGGGGTCAGCATGGGCGGCATCATCACCCGTTACGCCCTCGCCGAGATGGAGAACCGGCAGCAGGACCACCAGACCGCGACCTATCTCTCCTGGGACTCCCCCCACAACGGCGCCTGGATCCCGCTGATCCTCCAGCAGATGGCCTACTTCTTCGAGTCGCTGCCGGCCAAGCCCGGCAAGGTCAAGGAGGCCGAGCTGATCAGGAGCCCCGCCGCGCAGCAACTGCTGTACGCATGGGTCCCGGACGCGAAGTACGAAGGCCCCGTCGCCGCCTCCAGCGAATTGCGCACGCAATTCCTGGCCGAACTGGAAGACCTCGGCCGGTTCCCGCAGCGTCCGCGCAAGTTGGGCGTGGCGAACGGCACCGGCAACGGCACCGGCCGTGACCTGCCGGCCGGCACGGAGGTGTTCAAGCGGCAGGTGCCACTGGTCGTCTACGCCCGGGCGAACTTCCAGCCCGACGGCGGAACGCGCGAGCCGATCGGTGAGATGCGGGCCGTCGGCCAGGTCCGACGGGGCTTCACCTCGCACGTTCCCGGCCTCGACGGCGCCCCCGGTGGCACCCTCGACTCCTTCGGCAAGATCGCCGCCGCACTCGGAGCCGACCTCCCGGAAACCTACAAGTTCAGCTGCTTCGTCCCCTCCGTGAGCGCGGTCGCGCTGGACTACGACCCGGCCCGGTGGGACGTCGACCCGTACGAGAAGGTCGAAGCGGCCGACGAGAAGAGCGCACTCGACGAGTTCAAGTGCGACAGGGAGAACACCGTGCACAGCCAGGTGACCAAGCCACTGGTCGACTGGATCGTGGAGCGAATCGTCCACTGATACCAACGAATCGGACAGCACGGGACATCGGCGGCCCGCGGATCGCCGCACTGCGGCGTGTCCCCGAAGACTGCGGGGACGCGCCGCCGGTCGGCGAACGAAGACGCGGTCGTTCTCCGTTCACGGACTCACGATCGGGTGCAGGAGTGCGGCGGTCGAGCAGCCGGTGGACGCGCCGGAGCGTTGGACGGACACCGAAAGCATCCGTACGCCCTGCGTCATGGCGTGCAGAGGCACGGGCGACTCGCCGGGCTTGATCGTTACGGTGGCGAGGACGCGCGTGCCGTCGGAGACGACGACGGTAACGGGTCTTGGATCGGAGGAGTTCCACTCCACGGCCAACAGGGTGTCGAGTGCTCGGTACTTGTTGTCGAGCAGGTAGCTGCGCGCGCCCGGTTCGCAGCCCATCAGCGTGTTGCCACCGACGATTCGGTCCGCGACGCCACCCTGGAGACGCAGGGTTTCGAGGGCGAGCCCATCGCCGGGCGCCGCTGTGACCGGAGGTTTCCCCGTGTGGGTGGGAGGCCTCGTCCCCATTGCCGTCGGGTCGGGGGCCGAATACCTTCCTGCGGGCTCGTCCTGGAGTTGGAGAACGATCACCGCGATCAACGCCGCCACCACTGCGGCCACCGCACCGATGATCGCTGCCATCCGGGACGACGACACACCACCCGCCACGATGGCCCTCGGCCGAGCCGGATATGCCGTCGGTGGCGGAGCCGGGTGCGGTTCGGCGAGGTTCGTCGGCAGCCGCGGCGCCGGCAAGGGAACGGGACCGGGGGGCAGCGTCGGGTAGGTGTCCAGGGTGTCGTGCAGTCGCCGCAGTGCGGCTTCCGCGTTCGCCGGGGGCGGGTTCTCCCGCCGGACGCGTCCCAGCCGGTGCAACTCGGCGAGGTCGTCGGACCGGCGCCTACGGAACAGCGTCATGAGTCCCCTCCTCCTCCCGTCCCGCTCGCGCCTTGGACGCCCGACACCGTCGACGAGGTTCCCCGATGCGCCGCCTCGGCGGCCTCCAGGTGAGACCTCGCCGTCGAGACCTGCGTGCGTACCGTGCTGGCCGACACCCCCAGCATCGTCGAGATCTCCTTGACTTCGTACCCGGCCAGAGCAAGCACCGCGACCTCCCTGCAAGCCGGCGTCAAAGCGTCGATGACCCGACAGGCCCGGACGAGCCTCTCCTCCGCGTCCTGGCGCACCTCGTCCAAGGCCTTGGGCAGATAACCGATCTCCCCCACCCGCTCCATGTCGCCGAGGGGCCGGACGTGGCGTTGGTACGCGCTTCCGCGGTGCTTGCGCGCCGCGTTGATCACCGTCGTCCACGCGTAGGTCCGCTGTTGTCCCACCTCCGTCATGGCCTGCAGGGTGTGCCAGTTCCTGAACAGGCCGATGCACGCGTTCTGGATCACATCGTCCGCGTCGTCGCCCACGTAGGTGTACGCGACCCGGACCATGTCGGCGTGCATGTCCCGCACCAGGGCATCGAGATCCTCGTACCGAACCCGTCTCCGCCGCCCCCCGAACACGGGAATCAGCCGTCCACCACGACGGCCGCCACCGCCGCCACCGGCGCGCCCACAGGCGCGATCAACAACATCGACCCGTCCCCCCGACGCTCCAGCACCAACGTCCCCCCGGCCGCGGCCTGCGCCGCGACACCCCGAATCGCCCTCGCCCGGGTCAACTCGCAGACGACCGCCACGATCCCCCTCGCCACCACGAACAACACCGGCACCAGCACGTACACGACGCTCCCCGAAACGACCACCGTGACCACCCCGCTCCTCTCGACGGCGAAAATCGCTCGTCGACAAGAGGGATCCATCGTGGCGTCAAAACGTCCAAGTGATCGCCGGAACACCGAAATTGCCGGCTCCGTCGACGCGCTGCCGTCAACACCCCCGTGATCGCTGCGCACACGCTCCGGCGCTCGGCACCCTCCCCATCCGATCGCCGGATCACGCCCCACCCCGCCGGTCCAGCGGGCCGGCGTCGACCGCCGCGCGAGTCCCTACAACAGCTTCTCGATGGCGGAGTCCTCCCCCAGCTCACCGGCCTGCATATAACCCCGGAACACTGGGAAGTTCGCGACGGATCCGGGCCGATCGCGCAGCTACTCGGCGCGCTTGCCCTGCCCGCGGCCGGCGTTGATCAGCCTGGCGCGCAGAGTGACCGGTCAGGCTACGTCCAAGCTTGCGCGCTCGGCGGTACTGGAGACCGGTCGACACGCTCCGGCGGGTCCGTCGCCGGCAGGTCCACGCACGCGATGCCGCCGAGGCTGTGCCCGAGCAGCGTAACCGGGCCGTCGCCGGGCACGTCGTCCACCGACCGCGCGATGAGTTCGTGCAGCCCTTCGCCTCGCGCCTGGTATCGCAGGATGTCCCCCAGCATCGGGGTGATCCCGTCGATGTGCTTGCCGCGGCGTGCCCGCAGATACAGGGTGCCCAGGTTCTGCACCCATCCCGGGACCTTCTTGCGGATCGCGTCCAGGTCCCGCGCGACCGCCTCGAGCACCACGTTGCGACCGGCACCGGTCGGCGCCGGCACCTCCCCCAGGGACACGATCGCGCACGCGACCAACGCCCGCGCCACCACGTACCGGTGGGCGTGCGCGTCGATCTCCGCGGTCTTCGCCGCCGCCCGCAACTCCGCCGACGCCCGCACCCGCACGAGCGCCTCGTCGAACGCGGCCGAAAGCCCGTACCCGGTCAGCGTCTTCCGCAGTTCCGGCGACGGTTCCCACTGCCGGATCCCCCGCAGGAAAACCTGTTCGGCGGGTTCGGCACCGGGGCTCGCACGCCTCGTGGTCGCCTTCTGCAGACCCAGGAGCCGCAACTCCCGCCAGGGGTCGGTGTACAGCACCCGCCATATCGCCAGTTGCTCGTCCTCGGGATCCGCGGTCCCGCCGCCCGAGGTCTCGCAGCCCGGCACCGAGAGCCGGCTCGCCGGACGCGCGCCCTCCGCCTCCGCCCAATGGCAACCCCTGAACCGCACGTCCCGGAAGCGCCCCGCGAAGACCCCGGACAACACGCCCATGGTTTCGTCGAAACTCTTCGCCCTCACCCCGGTCCCCGTGCACGAACAACACCGAACGCGCCATGCGGACCTCCCCCAGGTCGGCGATCGCGCCACCGCACCGACCGCGGCACCGCCCCCTGATCGCTCCGCGATCGTAGAGTCACGGACCAGCCCGCGACGCCCGAAGACCCGAACTCGGCGGCCGAAAACAAACCCGCAGTTCACTTCGATCACCGAACACACCGGGCCCGATGGCCGCCCAGGACGGTGGCCGTGCACACCCTCGGCGGGTCCGAGAGCGTCGGCGCCGCGGCCCGGCGGTCCTTCGAGGCGCTCCCGACGCCCCACGGACGGACCCTCGGCGAGCCGAACCCGATTCGCGGCGGGCATTTTCACGAATTCCGCGCGGCAGACTTTCGGATCCCTCACGCTCGACACCACGGGTGACGATCCGGTTGACGCACGGCCGGCCGAGGCCGCGTTCGTGATCAGCACGACGAATGAAGCGGGCGAGCTCGAGAAACCGTCCGACCCGGCACGGGAACCCCCAGCACAGGAATCAACCTTCGTGGGGTCGGAACGGGCACGCGTGCTGACCACCGTGCTCTCCCTCACCTGCGCCGTGGCCGCCCTCGTGTGGACGCAGTACCTGCGCTCCCACGGCGAAGTCGACGTCACCGGCCGGGTCGCGGTCTCACCCTCGGGCCCAATCTCGAACGGCGGTCGCATCGACGTCGTCATCGACGGCGCACCGCGCCGCACCCATCTGCGGCTGACCCTCGCGATTGCCGACGCCGACCCCCGGACCCAGTCCTGCGTACCGGAGACCACGCTCGACCTGGTCCTGACCGGCCGAGGGCGCCCCGTCGTGGTGGAGCGCGTTGTCGGAGGCACCGCCGTCGAACTTCCGCTCGGGGGATTCCGCAGCGTCGTCGGCGCCACCGTGACGGTGCACGCCGACAAGGGCTGCGCCATGAACGTGTCCGTGGCGACCGCGATCCTGCACGACTGAGGGAGACGAACGAATCGGATGAACGGAAAGACCCTTCGACGCCGGCCCGCGGCCCTGCTGCTCGCCGCACTGATTCTCGTCGGCTGCTCCACCGATCCCTCGGACCCACGATTCCTCGGCAAATCCACGATCTCGGTGGGCATGCACAACGACCTTCCGGCGTCTCCCTCCTCGAGAACTACCGCCGATCCGGCACCGACTACCTCCTCGAGCAGATGATCGAGAAGGAGTTGCGGATCAAGTCGATCGTGCCCACGGAGGTGTCCTCCGCCGACCGGATCCCCAAACTGGTCGCCGGCAAGGTCGACATGATGGTCGGATCCTTCTCCATCACCGCCGCGCGCATGAAGGACATCGACTTCGTCGGCCCCTACCTCACCACCCGCCAGGGATTCCTGGTCGGCCGGGACGGCGCGAACGTCCGGTTCGTGTCGGACCTCAACGGCAAACGCGTGTGCACCTGGGAGGGAACCACCTCCGGAGACGCCCTGGACCAGTTGAGAAGTGCCAACATCGACGTCCTGACCGTCGCCGACGCAACCGGATGCGTGGAAGCACTGAAAGCCGGCCAGGTATCGGCGATCTCGACGGATCAAACCATCCTGTACGGCTTCGCCAACCTGAAATCCGCCGCCGGATTCCGCGTGGTCCCCGACCTGACCATCGGGGCCCCACAGCACTACGGCATCGGACTCCCGAAGGGACATCGCAGCGACTGCCGACACCTGAAGGAGATCGTCAAGTGCTACGTGGAAAGCAGCACCTGGATCGCGGACGTCCAACTCTCGCTGCCCCAGATACCCGCCCAGGACCCGGGCTGGATCAACCACTACAAGCCGAACTCCGCAGCCATCGACGCACGCTCGTGCCGCGACACCGCAAGCCCGTGACCCTGTCCGATATCCCGTGGGTTTGCGTCGGGCAGCGATTGCCGCAGCAGGGATCCGACCATGGGTCCAGCGGTCGCGTGCCCGCATTTCCACGTGGGGATCATGACGGTTCCTCGGGATTCCCGAAGAACCGTCATGATCCTTTCCGGCGGCCCGATGCCTTCACCCCACGCCGACATGGGACGACACGGCCGATCGGAGGGATGAACACCCAGGCGAACCCACGGGATTTCGCACAGTAGCGCCCGGCCGGGTAGTCCACGTCCGGGGTGAGGTGCGGGCGGCCGGTCTCCAGGTCGACCGTCCAGTCCCCGGAGGCGCCGGTTGGAATCAGCGGCGGCCCGTCACCGATTCCGCACTCGGTGCTCGGCCCCGTGGGCACCACGACCTCGATCGGTGTCGAGTCGTCCAGCCCCGTGACCCGGAGCGATAGACGACCGACGGTCAGCGGTTCCGGCGGCGCGTGCTCATAGCGGTAGACCATCGCTTCTGACGGCCCGAGGAGGCCGCATGGGCGGGCACCTTCCCGGGTACCGGGGCGGCGTGTCCGGGTCCGGGCGGTGTCTTCGCGCGTTCGCCCCACGCGCGAGCGGGTGACACGCCCCGACCCGGACCGCTTGCGCCGTTCGCCGCCCGGGACCGACGGCGGCCTCGAACCGGATCGATGATCTCCGCGGCCGATCCCGCCTGGACCGTCGTCCGCGAGTTGCCCGAGGACCGGGTCCGCTACGTCTTCCCGCCCCAGGGCGCCGAGGAGGGGCGGGGAGCCCAGACGTGTTCCACGACGCAATCCGCGCATCGTCGACGAGGTCGGCGCCACCCCGGCACTCCACTCCCTCGACGCGAACGCATCCGCGCCGCCTCTGCCGCCCCCGCTGCGCCCGCCGGCGAGGCAGAATCAAAGTAGGACCCGATTCGTCACCCTATCCACCCACCCGGGCCGCCCGCGAGGCCCGCCACCAGGTCCCCCCACGAGGGAGGAATCGATGACCAGGACCAGCGCCGGCACCCGATTCGGCACCGATCGCGGCTTGGTGGGCCGCATGCTCGCCACCATGTTCCTGCTCGGACTGCTCTATGTGGTCTTCGTGGGCGTGCTCGTGGTGATGCTCGGCCGGGCCTGGCCGCTCGCGGTCGTGCTGATCGGCGGTGTCTTCGTCGCACAGTTCTGGTTCAGCGACAAACTCGCGGCG
Source organism: Embleya sp. NBC_00888 (assembly GCF_045207655.1). Classification (NCBI taxonomy): domain Bacteria; kingdom Bacillati; phylum Actinomycetota; class Actinomycetes; order Kitasatosporales; family Streptomycetaceae; genus Embleya; species Embleya sp. NBC_00888. The sequence goes on from NZ_CP108784.1 coordinate 465,979, forward strand.
TTCGCCATGGGCGCCCGCGAGGTCACCCCCGAGGAGCAGCCGGAACTGCACGGCGCGGTCGACCGGCTGTGCGCCCTCGCCGACATGCCCAAGCCGCGCGTGGCGGTCGCCGACTCGGATGTGCCCAACGCCTTCGCCACCGGCCGCAACCGGAGGAACACGGTCGTGTGCACCACCACCGGGCTGCTCCGCCGACTGGAGCCCGCCGAGTTGGACGGCGTCCTGGCGCACGAGCTCTCGCACGTCGCGCACAAGGACGTCGCGGTGATGACGATCGCATCCTTCCTCGGCGTCCTGGCCGGGCTGCTCACCCGCGTCGGCGTACAGTTCGGCCTCTTCGGCGGGATGCGCCGCGACCAGAACACCGCGGTCCTGATGCTGGTGGTGACCGCGGTGAGCGTGGTGGTGTACACGCTGAGCTTCGTCCTCATCCGGACCCTGTCGCGCTACCGCGAGCTGTGTGCCGACCGTTCGGCCGCGCTGCTCACCGGTCGACCCTCCGCGCTCGCCTCCGCACTGACCAAGATCAGCGGCACCATGGCCCGGATCCCGACCCGCGATCTGCGCCGGGCCGAACCCTTCAACGCGTTCTTCTTCGCGCCGGCCATCGCCTCCAAGGACAGCCTGGCGAACCTGTTCGCGACCCACCCGACGCTCGAACGGCGCCTCGAGCAGCTCGGCCGGATCAGCGCGGAACTCGGCGGTGCCGCCTGATGGGGCTGTTCGACTCGGTCTTCGGCCGAAGCAGGCCGGTGAAGCCTGATCTCGACCAGTTGTTCGGCCTGCCCTCGGCGGCCATCACCCTGGAGATCGCCGCCGGGTTCCGCCCCACCGGCACCGGGTCGGTGTGCTTCGCCACCGTCGAGGGCGGCGCGTTCGACCAGGTGCTGCGCGACCTGAACGATCTGGTCGAGGGGTTGCGGAGCAGCCGGGACGAGTACGGGTACACGTGGCTGCTCGCCGAGCGCCCGCCCGAGGACGTGAGCGCCCTGGTGATCGATCTGCACGCGATCAACACCGCGCTCGAGGATGGCGGTTTCGGTCCGCAACTGCTTTGCTCACTGGCCGCGTTCGGGCATCCCGACGGCCGCCGGCTCGCCTTGGTCTACCTGTACAAACGCGGCACCTTCTACCCCTTCGCGCCGGTGCCGGGCGTGCACGAGAAGCGCGACACCGCGCTGGAGATACAGGTGAACGCGTCGGTTACCGACGATCTGCGGCTCGAATCCGACCTGTCCCGGTGGTTTCCGGTCTGGGGCGCGCCGGGTCTGTGACCGTACGCCGGGCAGGTCACGGTCGCGGTCGCGGTCGCCGCGCCGACGAACGGACGGCAGATCCACGGCCCCGAAACGAAAAGCACGCCCTGCCGGCGGCTCACGGGCGGTCGTGACCCACCCACCGGATGGCCGAGGCCGGGTTGCGCGGCTTCGGCGAGAGGCCGCGGGACCCGGGTCGGGGCGGTCAGCCGAGCAGCGCGCAGGTCGGCGGAGGTGGTGTCCAGGTCGGCGGCGGCCGCGGCGATGACGCGGCGGTGGGAGCACCACACGACGTGGGCGGCGCCGTAGTGGGCCTCGCGCAGCCGGCGGGTACGGGCCCCGGCGGTCGGGACCCCACCATGCGCACCGCCGTCGACGCGATGCTCACGAAGGCCCACACCCTCTCCACCCACAACCTCTCGGTCGAGGGCCAATTCCTGCGGGCCGCCGCCACCGCGGCCGCGAGCGGCGCGTACCTCGACGGGCTGCTCGGCAAGGCCGGGTACCGGATCCTGCACGCACCCCGCGACTGACACCGCGATCCGGGTGGCGTTCGCGTCGCACTGTGGACACCGAAGACCTGACCCGCGACTGGCCACCCTTCGATGAATGGCCAGGGCCGATAGGCGCCGTCACAGGCACAACCCGCGCACCATCACAGCGGTTGAGGGCGAGGAACAGGGAGGGAACTGCTCAAAAGCAGAAGATCCGCCCGTCTCTGTCGGTCCGGAAACCGGTCCGATCCCGCTGGTCGGCGGCGGGGAGGCACGGGCGGGCGGGCGGCGCGGGGTCCCGAGCCGTCGCTGCCGACGGGACGCGGCGACGCGTGTACACCGTTCACACCGCAGGGTGACGGCGCTCGGCCGGGCGGGTGACGGAACGCCTCTCGGGCTGCGGCGCGACGAGCCGGCGTTCGAGTATCGATCCCGCCGCCAACCGAGCGGCAGGTGAGTCCGTAACGGCTTCGCGCCGCGCAATCGGCTCGCCCACGACTGTCCGAGGAGTCCCCAACCGTGCGTTCTCGTTTCGTCGCTGTGACAGCCGCTGCCCTGGCTGCGGTTGCCGCTCTTGCCCAGCCCGCCCAAGCCGCCCCGCTGATGGACGGTGTCTATCGATTCCCGGCACTCAGCGACGGAAAGTGCCTGACCTGGCCCAAAACCGGCGGGGGCGTCGGGACGGTATCCCTCGGCGCCTGCACGGATACCGCATCGACCTCGGCGAACTGGCAGGTGCGGCAACGCTCCAACGGGACGATGGAGGTCTCCGCCCAAGGCTCCGGCCGGCACGCGTGCCTGCGAGTGACGGACTCCTACCACGTGGTCGTCAGCGACAACTGCGGTGACATTTACGCGGACTGGACCGTCTCCGTCGGCTCCGACAGTCCGGGAAGCCCTGTGTACGTCGACATCGAGCACACACCCGGCGACCACTCCGCGTCCTGGGGCAGTCTGGTGGACAGCCCCGGTGTCACAGGCCGTCTGGTCGTGCAGAGGGTCCCCGTCACCTCCCATTACTGGACGGTGGAGCAGGTCGGCTAGGCCTGTTTCAGAAGTTGATCCTGCTTCACAACCATTCGCCGATGGCGGCGATCGTGATCGTGGCTTCGAATCGGACGGCGAGTTTGTCGTACCTGGTCGGTGCGCCACGAGGCGCCATGGAATCGAGTGAGGTGAGAGACCTTCACCGCCGGGTTGTCGCAGCAATCCGGCTGAAGCTGGGGGCAGTTCGGCCCAGGGGATGCTGAGCCGAGCGGTAAGCAGCCCCGACAACGTCGGGACGGGCTGGCACTGCCAGACAGCCCGGGTCAGGCTAGCGAGACGGGAAGGTGCACGCGAGAAATCAGTGCTTGACGCCCCGTAATTACGACACCGGCTCGAACCTGGCGGATCTGGGCCGGACGCAGTGCACGACCACCAGCGCTCGTCGGTGGTCGACTCCGAAGCCGACTCGACTTATCGGTGGGGAGGCCACGCCGAAAGCCTGCGGCGTAAGCGTGGCGATGCTGCCGGGGTAGAGCTGGGCATCTCACCCGTCGATCGATTTCGTGGTGAACGTGGGAACTGTCCGCGGTCGCCCTTGCGTCGGGCATCCAGTCCGATCGGGGGCAGGCTCATCGCCGGCTCATGGCCGTCGGGCAGGACGGAGGTTCCGTAGTACTCCGAGGCCGGGAGAGCCGGCCACATGGGGAAGGGAGCCAGCAAGTCAGCAGTAAGGACACTGGAATGCCAGGAGGTTGTCGCCGGTGAATACCGACGAGCTGGAATGGGCCTTGATGAAGGCCGAACGCCGGGTACTGGAGATCCAGACCAAGCTGCACCGTTGGGCTGCTGATGATTCTCATCGCAGGTTCGACGACCTGTTCAACCTCGCTGCGCCACGAAAGCGCCCTGTCATATCCCCGGTTTAGCCGGGAGGAACTCGGAGGAAGGTTCCTGGGTCCGATGGCTAACCTGAATCCGAAAGGTGCAGGGAACAATAGCATGCCAGAAAAGTAACGCTCGTGTTCAGGCGCATGAAACGAGGCGTTGCGGGACCCGCGCGATATGGATAAAGCTTGATTGCCTAGACCTCAATCTCCAGATGGTGCAAGAACACGCCCGCCGGAAATCGCGCCTGATACCGGCGCCACAACCTGCATCGGCATTACGAGGTGGCCGATGCATCCTCCGGGATGTGGAGCGATGCCCAACGAGGGCATTCAAGGAGATGAATGAGGATCCTAAGTCGCACTATTACGTATGACAGGGACGAACGTGGGATCGCCTAAGGGACGCGAGTCCTAAGGTGACAGAGGCCCCGTAGTAGTCGTAGGAGTAACGCCCTACCAAGGGGGACGGGAAGGCCGTCCGCAGGGCCAAGGGGGCCAGGTGATCGGATATTCGAAGACTGGGAGGCATGCGAAATGCAGAGCGCCGAAACAGTACTGGGTATCCTCCGTGATCGCGGTAGGCGTGGCCTGCCGTGCAATGAAATGTTCCGTCAACTGTTCAACCCGCAGATGTATTTGATGGCCTACGGGCGCCTGTACTCCAACCATGGAGCCATGACGCCCGGGGTCGATGGAGAAACCGCAGATGGCATGTCGCTGGCGAAGATCGAAGGCATCATCGATGCTCTGCGTCACGAGCGCTTCCGGTTCAAGCCGGCAAAACGCATCTACATCCCGAAAAAGAATGGGAAGCAGAGGCCGCTCGGCCTTCCTCCGTGGTCGGATAAGCTCGTCGGTGAAGTAATCCGCCTCTTACTGGAGGCATATTATGAGCCACGGTTTTCCGACCACTCACACGGTTTCCGTCCCGGCAGGGGTTGTCACACTGCGCTCAGCGAAGTGGCAGACCTTTGGACCGGCACGGCATGGTTCATCGAGGGTGATATCTCAGACTGTTTCGGGAGCCTTGACCACGAGGTCATGCTCTCGACGCTGGCGGAGAGAATCCACGACAACCGGCTCCTCCGGCTGATCAAACAGATGCTGCAAGCCGGATATCTGGAGGATTGGGTATGGAACGCAACGCTCAGCGGGGCTCCACAGGGCGGTGTCGTTTCGCCGATCCTCTCCAATATTTACTTGGATCGGTTGGACAAGTTCGTCGAAACAGTTTTGATTCCGCAGTACACCCGAGGAGCGAGCAGGGCACTCAATCCTGCCTATGCAAGGGTGCGAATGGCGGCGGTGCGCGCTCGAAGACGCGGCCATACGACCGCGGCACGCGAGTTGCGTGAGCAGTTGCGGGGAACGCCCAGCAGGGATCCTCAGGATCCGGGCTACAGGCGACTCCGCTACTGCCGGTACGCCGACGACACCCTCCTCGGATTCGCCGGACCGAAGGCCGAAGCCGAAGAGATCAAACAGCGTCTGGCGCAGTTCCTTCGAGACGACCTCAAGTTGGAACTGAACCCGGACAAGACGCTGGTCACGCAAGCCCGAACCCGAGCAGCGTCTTTCCTCGGCTACGAGATCACTGTCCAGCACAGCGCGACCCGCCCGTCTGTCAACGGCAGCGTCGCACTGCGTGTCCCACGGCAAGTGATCAAGGCCAAGTGCGTCCCCTACCTGAAGCACGGAAAACCCGAGCGCCGCTCCGAGTTGTTCAATCGTGACGACCTCACGATCGTCAGCACATACGGGGCGGAATACAGGGGGCTCGTCCAGTACTACCTGCTGGCCGGTGACGTCTGGAGACTGAGCCGGTTCAAATGGGTCGCACAGACCTCGATGCTCAAGACACTTGCCGCCAAGCATCGTTCGACGGTGTCGGCGATGGCTCGCAAATACAAGGCCAAGATCTCGACACCGGATGGACCACGGACATGCTACGAGGCCAGCGTCCAACGGGCAGGCAGGAAACCACTGGTCGGAAGGTTCGGCGAAACCCCGCTGAAGCGGCAGAAGAAGGCGGTGCTACAAGACCGCCCGGTAGTCCGGCCCGTTGCCCGCAAAGAGCTGATCACACGGCTCCGCATCGGCAAGTGTGAACTATGTGAGCGGAAAGATCAGGTGGAAGTGCACCAGGTCCGAAAACTCACCGACCTCACCGAGCCCGGACGACCACAGCACCCGTGGGCGCAACACATGGCCAAGAAGCGAAGAAAGACCCTCGTGGTCTGCACCCGCTGTCATGAGGCCATCCATGAGGGGCAACCAACCGCGTAATTCACGGAGTAGTCGCTGGAGAGCTACGTGCACCGAAAGGTGCCCGCGTGGTTCGGACCGGGGGCCGCCGGAGCAGGACCGTGGTGACACGGCACCTCGCCGGCGGCCTACCGGTGTTGGCCGACCCCGCCTTCCTGTTGGTGGCGTGGGACCGAGTCCGGGGAAACAAGGGTGCCCGCACGGCCGGAGTGGACGGGAAGACCGCACGCTCCATCGAGGCCGGGCAGGGAGTCGAGATGTTTCTCGGCAGGCTGCGCACTCAGATGAGAGATCGCAGCTTCCGACCGGTTCCCGTCCGTGAGCGGATGATTCCCAAGGCGAACGGCAAGCTTCGTCGTCTTGGGATTCCGACCGTGGCGGACCGGGTGGTCCAGGCGTCCTTGAAACTGGTGCTGGAGCCGGTGTTCGAAGCGGATTTCCTCCCGTGTTCCTATGGGTTCCGCCCGAACCGCCGGGCTCATGACGCGATCGCCGAGACTCGCTATCTCGCCAGCCACGGATATGAGTGGGTGGTGGAGGGCGACATCACGGCGTGCTTCGACGAGATCTCGCACCCGGCTCTCATGGAACGGGTGGGGAATCGAATCGGGGACAAGCGGGTGCTGTCTTTGGTGAAGGCGTTCTTGAAGTCTGGGATCTTGTCCCGGGACGGAGCCTTCACGGACACACGCACTGGAACCCCGCAGGGCGGGATCCTGTCGCCGCTGCTGGCCAACATCGCGCTCTCGGTCCTGGACGAGCACATCGCCCAGGCCCCCGGAGGACCTGACAGCACCTCCGAGGATCGGCGCAGGAGACGGCGTCGGGGATTGTCCAACTACCGGCTGGTCCGGTATGCGGATGACTTCCTCATGCTCGTCTTCGGGCGCCGTGAGCATGCCGAGGAATTACGCGATGAGGTCGCGGAGGCGTTGAAGCCAATGGGCCTTCGCCTGTCGGTGGAAAAGACAAGGATCACGCACATTGACGAGGGCCTGGATTTTCTCGGATGGCGCATCCAGCGTCACCGTAAGCTGGGCACTGACCGGCAGTACATCTACACCTATCCCGCACGGAGATCAGTGCGTTCCGCGACGGGCAAGGTGAAAGAATTGACCGGACGGCAGAACGTCGGCTTGTCGCTGGAGTCCTTACTCCACCGGCTGAATTCGGTGTTGCGAGGATGGTGCGCGTACTTCCGCCCCGGAGTGTCGAACGTCGCTTTCTGTTACCTCAGTCACTATACGTGGATGAGGGTGACACGATGGATCCGACGCAAGCATCCCGGGATCACTTGGAAGCAGCTCCGCCGACGCTATTACGGCGGTGGCTGGTGGCCTGCCACGGAGGAAGCGGAACTGTTTAACCCGGCAAAGGTAAGCACGACCAGATACCGATACCGGGGAACACTCATTCCGGCCCCGTGGTCCACTACGGCATGAGGAACTGAACACCCCGAAACGGGATTTGTGGAGAGCCCGGTGCCCGGAGACGGGCACGCCGGGTTCGGGAGGCGGCTCGGGGAAACCCTCTGGTGGAAACACCAGCAGGGCGCCCTGAGTCGACCTCACCGACGGCCCGGTTTCGCTTGAGGCGGTTGATACCGCACTCGACCGCGTGGCGTGCCTTGTAGTCCTCGCGGTCGAACGCGGGCGGTCGACCGCCCTTGTGGCCGCGTTTGCGGCGCCCCCTCGTGCACGACCCAACAATTGCATCGGGCTTCGTCGAGGAAGAACATCCCGGGCTCTCGAAGCGCTTCGGTCGGGGCCGGGCGCCGGCCTGTGGCCGGTGCGTGGGTGCCATGGACGACAGATCGCACACGGTGACCAGAGCAGCCCGCAGCGTTCGCGGCGATCGGCCGGGCGGGTCCTGGGCCAGACGCCTGGTTCGGATGTGGTGGTCCTGCCGTCGCAGGTGACGTTCCACCGATCGGTGAGAATTCCGGACGGTTCGGCGGGACTTCGCGAACCGCCGGCGCGGGCCGTCACAGCTCCTGCGTGGCGTTCCCGCTTGCGGTGGTGCCGCAGTCGGGTGAGCGGTCCGGGTCGACGGCACCGGGTCGTATGCCAGGGCCGTTCCGCTCTGCGGCGTTCGGCCGGTCGGCCACCGTGTCGCATCCCGCGACATCGACGACTTACGGAGAGGGTTCGCCGGCCGCGGGTGTTGTTCCGGGCTTCCTGCCCATGCGCAGCAACAGCAGATCCTGCCGTGACGTCCGCTCACCGGGTGCTCCCCCCGGCGCGGCGAAGAATCGGTGCGTCGAGTCGACGTCGGTGGGACCCTCGGCCAGACCGGCGTAGATGCCGTCGATGTGGTCGCCGATCCACACGACCATGTCGGCGTCCAACTCGTCGTCGGCGCCTACCGCTCGGGCGAGATCCCACGTGTGGATCGTGCTGTCGGCGATCCGGACGGCAAGCGCCTGAGGGGCGCCCATCCGCCCCAGGGGATAGTCCAGCCGACATCCCGCGACCCCGGGCCGCGCGAAGGCCTCGGCGCACTCCTGAGCGGAGCGGACGTAGGCGCCCACCGGATCCGCGCCCAACGCGTCGACATCACGCAGCCGCATGAATTCCTCGGCGGTGCCGCCCTGGAGCAGGCGTATGTAGTTGAGATTCCCCCTGGTCATGTGATTCACCAACGCGCGCACGTCCCACTCCGTGCAGGGAGTCGGCCACGCCCACTGCGCGGAACGTACCGTACTCAACCTCCGTTCGAAATCCCGGCTGGAGCGAACGAACCGATCGACGAGTGCCTCCATGGAACCGATCACGACACAAAGCCTGGCACGCGCCGGTGGCCCTGGCCGGCGGCTATCGGTCACCGCGTTCGGCCGAGTCCCGACAGGTCCTCACGCGGTGACCTGCCACGAAGAGACCCCGAACACCTCGGCGACGAAGCGCGTTGTGCGTACGGCGGGCGCCACGGCGATGAAGCGCGGTCTGCACGTGCGGCTCGCCATCCCGGATCATCGCCGAGCATCTCGACGACAGCGTCGACGCGCGTGGGGTCGCCGTCCGCCCCGCGCCCGAGCCCCCGGCTCACTCCCGAAGTCGCCGGCGGCCACAACCGCCCTGGTCCGGTAAGGGCATGCGGCATTCCGCCCGAGGAGGGCGGCACAAACGACACGGCACCGGCCCCGCACCCGACGCCGGATCACCGCGGTTGCCTGGTGCCCGCAACGAACCCAACGAACATGCCGAGGCAACACCTCGAGAACCGCCGCGGGTTGTTCCCGATCGTCTGCGATGGCTGGGCGACCCGCAGGATCGAGGCCGCGCTGGTGCGGGCCGGTCACCACCCACAGTGGTGCTCCGCAGTCGATGCGTGCGACGGTCGGCCCGATGACTGTCACGTCGTCGCGGCCCGGCCTGCTCCGGCGGACGCGCTGATCGCCCGGCACGCGTACCGACCCCACCCGGATCCCGCGCAGGGGTCACACTGTGCCGGCTGCGTCCGGTGGGGGTGTACCTTCGGGCGCAGCCGGCGAGGTGCTCGAAGCGGCGAACGGGGGAAGTGGCATGCCTGGATCGGCCGTCTACTTTTTCGGGCTCGGTGGCTTGGCGTTCCTGCTGAGCGTGATCGATATTCCTTGGCTGTACCGAAGGTTCGCCGGCCCGGGTGACGGCGCGGCGGCCGCGCCACGCTGGGGGAAGTCGTTCGGAAAGGGTCAGGTCGGCGGAATCCTGACCGCGCTGTGCGGTTTCGGGATGGGCCTATTGATGGTGAACCTGCACGATCGGTCGACGTGGGATCGGGACTCCGTCCGATCGGCGGCGGACAAGTTCGCGGCGGAGCTGTCGAGTGGGTCGGTGCTGGAAGGGTTCGCCGGGTCGATCGACTACAACACACTTGTGGGGACCAGACTCGATTCGCCGAACGGTTCGCGGCCGGCTTTGCGGATCGAAGGTGTCTCGGGGACGACGGTGGCCGCGCGGTTCACGATCGCGACGGACAACGGGCGCTACGCGGTGTGTCTGACCGTGGAGAACGGTGGACGCGATCCCGCGGATGTCCCGATACAAATACCCAACGCGCCGGAGGGTCGGACCTCGCACCACGACCTCATCCACGCACGGGTCGACAACGGACCTTGCCGGGCAACCTGACCGCTGCTGTGGCGAAGCATCTCGGCGGTGGGTTGGTTGGGTTGGTGGCGCGTCGGATTCGTCCGCCGGTTGAGAATCCGGCGGGTTCGGTGGTGGTTTCGGGTTGTGGCTATGGGGATTTCGCGGGGGGTGGGCCTGGAACCGACCCATGGCACAGAGCCGCGCGGTGAATTCCGGCGCGGAGGGTGGGGCGAGCCGTGGTGTCGACGATGCTGTGGGCGACCGGATGCCGGGTGGTATCTCCCAGTTCTCGGGGGTGGGAACGGCGAAGGTGCCGTCGGGTGTGGCGGTGAAGGTGAAGGCGGCCCGGCGGCCGGTTCCGTGGTCGTAGAAGGCGGTGATGTCGCCGCGCCCGTCGCCGTTGGTGTCGCCGGCGAGAGGACGGCAGCTCGCCCAAGCCGTTCTCGTGGTGCGTCCACAACACCATCGTCAACGCCGCCCGCGGCAACGAATTCCACTTCGTCGGCAGCACCGACACCACCCTCGTCGACTGTCAGGCACGCATCGACTGCGCCATGCTGTGAGTTGGGGTAACACGATGGATCGGCTCCTGGCTGCGGATGCCGGCGCGCGGCACGCTGGCAGGTGCGCCGGGCGGGGGTCGCCCGCGCGGCGCCCGTCGGCCACGACGGTACGGGGTGTCGACGACGACGAGAGGTGCCATCGAAAATGACCGTGACGTGGGGAATCACGCTGCCGTTGCCCGAGTTGCCGCTCCGCGGACATCGCGCACTGGTCGCCGGATTGTCCGAACTGGGATGGACCGACGTGTGGACGGGCGAAGGTGGCGGCGCGGACGCGTTCACTCCGCTCGCCGCGGCCGGGGCCTGGGCGCCGGAACTGCGCCTGGGTACCGGGATCGTGCCCGTGCAGACGCGGGGTCCGGCCGTACTCGCGCAGACGGCCGCGACACTTGCCGAGTTGACGGGCAGCCAGGTCCTGCTCGGCATCGGCTCGTCGGTGCCCGCGCATGTCACCGCCATCAACGGGCTGGCCCACGGCCGCCCGTACGCCCACGTGCGCGACATGCTGCGATTTCTCTCCCGCGTGCTGGCGGGCGAAATGGTGCGGGAGCGGTACGAGACCTTGGAAGTCGACGGATTCGGCCTCGCGCGCGTGCCTGTCGTACGTCCCAAGGTCGTCGTCGGCGCCCTGCGGCCGGGCATGTTGCGCCTCGCGTTCAGCGAGGGGGACGGTGCGATCACCAACGTGTTGTCGGCGGCGGACGTGCCTCGGATCGTGGCGGCCGTCGGCCCGCAGCCGGTCGGCAAGGAACTGGTCGTCAAGGTGTTCGTCTGCCCGACCGACGACGCCCGGTACGCGCGGGCTCGCGGACGGGAGTTCCTGGGCTGGATCCTCAACCAACCGCCCTACCGAGCATTTCACGACTGGTTGGGACGCGGGCCGGACCTGGCCGCCGCGCACCGTCGATGGGACGAGGGGGATCGGCGGGGCGCGGGCGCGGCGCTGCCCGACCATGTCGTCGACGCCCTGTGGGTGCACGGCAGCCCCGAGGAGTGCCGGGCCCGGCTGTCGACCTTCGTTCGGCCCGGTGTCACCGGGCTGCTCGTCTACCTCGCGCCCACACCGGAGACGACGCGTGATCCGGCGGCGCTGACCGCTGTCCTGCGCGCGCTCTCGCCCGGGGCTTGAGGCGAAGGCGCGCCGGGGCGCGGTGCGGGGCCGAAGGCTCAGCCGGCCGCGGCACCCGCGCGCAATCGCGCGATCAGTTCGCGGTGCAGCGCTCGATCCTCCTCGCTCTCCAGGGGCGTCGAGACCTGGAGGATGTCGATGCCCAGGTGGTGGAAGCGCAGCGCCGCGGCGGCGGCCGACTCGGGCGTGCCCACGAACGCGGCGTCGAGGTTGGCCCGCACCCGCACGGCCACGTCGTCCGGATCGGCGACACCACCGGTCGCCTCGCGGTCGCGCAGGACCTGCACCGACCCGGCGAACGCCTCCGGCCCCTCGCGTTCGGCGTGGGCACGGGCCCGAGCGACGATGTCCTCGGCCCGGGCTCGCGCCTGCTGCTCGGAGGCGGCCAACACGTACGTGCCGTGCCGCCAGAACCGCAACTCCCGGCCGTGCGACGCGGCTTCGGCGCGGGCCCGGGCGACCAGGGTCGCGGTCTCCTGGTAGGGGCGGATCGCGAGCCCGTAGACGTCCGCGTACCTGCCGGCAAGTGCCACGCCGTCGTGTGACGAGCCGCCGAAGGACAGTTCGGGCCGCGGGCGTCGCACGGCGCGCAGGCCCGACCAGGCTTCGCGGACCCGGTAGAACTCACCGTCGAAGTCGAAGGGTTCGCGCGCGGACAGCGTGCGGGTGAAGACGGCGAGGTATTCGTCGGCTCGTCGATAGCGCTCGGCCTTCGGCAGGAAATCACCGTCTCGCCGCAGGTCCGCATCGCTCGAGCCGATGATCACGTGGACGCCGGCTCGACCGGCCGAGAGACGATCCAGGGTGGCCAGTGCGCGGGCGGCGGCAGTGGGGGCGGTGGTCCCCACCCGGTGCGCCACCGTGACGTGCAGTCGCCGGGTCGCGGCCAGCGCCCATCCGGCGACCAGCCACGGGTCGGGCCAGGTCGCGGACTGGGTGACGAGGACACTGTCCAGGCCGGCCTCCTCGGCCTCGCGCGCGGTGCGCACGACGTGCTCCGGGTCGGCGTCGCGGGCGGGCGGGTCGGCGACGAAGCGCAGGGCCGCGCGTTCGTGCGGGGTCGTGCCCGGTACGGGCGCCGCACGGACACCTCCGCGCAGGTGCAGCGTCATTTCGTGTCCTTCGTGTGATGGGTTTGCAGGTGGCGGCCCAGCACGGTGATCGACATCACCGTCGCGGCGATGGCGGCGCCCGGGAACACCGAGGTCCACCAGGCGATCTGGAGGAAATCCTGGCCGGAGGCCAGCATCGCCCCCCATTCGGAGGCGGGTGGTCGGGGTCCGAGGCCGAGGAAGCTCAGGGCGGCCCCGGAGACGATGGCGGTGCCCGTACCGATGGTGGCCAGGACCAGTACCGGGCCGATCGCGTTGGGCAGGACGTGGCGCAGCAGCAGGGCCGGGCGGGACACGCCCGAGCCGACCGCCGCCTCGACGTAGTCGGCACGCCGTACGATCCGCGCGCGTGATCGGGTCATCCGGGCGTATCCGGGCACCCCGGCGACGGCGATCGCCAGCAGGACGTTGCCGGTTCCCGGACCGACGATGGTGACCACGAGCAGGGCGACCAGCATCTCGGGGAGGGCCAGGAGGGTGTCGAGCGCGCGCATGAGTACGGCGTCGCCGACTCGCCCGCCGAACGCGGCGGCGAGACCGAGCAGGACGCCGGCGGTCGTGGCCGCGAGCGTGGCGCCCACGCCGACGCTCAACGACGCGCGGGCGCCGTGCACCACACGCGAGAACACGTCGCGGCCGAGTTGATCGGTGCCGAACCAGTGCGCGCCGCCGGGTGGTTGCAGGGCCGACACCGGATCGGTGGCGTCCGGCGACCGGGTGGCGATGAGATCGGGCATGAGCGCGGCCACGACGAACAGGCCCAGGACCAAGGCGGCGAGGGTCGGCCCGAGACGCGGGCGCACGTCCCGCGACGGTTGCGGGATCGCCCGCAGGCGCGCGAAGATCGGCCGCAGGACGGCGAATCCCGCCCGGATGAACGTCGACACCGGTCGTAGGAAAGCGAACACGGTCCTCACTCCTCCCGCAGCCGGGGATCCAGTGCCACGCACAACACGTCCACGGTGGTGTTGACCACCACGAACACGCCGGCGACCAGCAGCATCACGGCGGTGATCACGGGTACGTCGCGGCTGAGCGCCGCGTCCAGCATCACGCGTCCCAGGCCGGGGCGGCCGAAGACGGTCTCGGTGAGTACCGCACCGCCGAACAGGCTGCCGACGACCCATCCGGCAAGCGTGAGGAAGGGGCCCGCGGTGACCCGAAGCGCCTGGCACAGCACCCGGATCCGACCCGCTCCGCGAGCCCGGAGAGCGGTCACGAACGGTTCGTTCAGGGTCTCTTCGAGGCCGTCGCGCAGGACCTGCGCGAGCACCCCGGCAATCGGCAGAGCCAATGTCGCCGCGGGCAGGACCAGTGCCATCAGCCCCTGATCGCCGGCCACGGGGAAGATGTGATGGCGAAAGGACAGGAACGTCAACGCGACCAGGCCGAGCCAGAACGAGGGGACGGACACCGCGACCAGTTCCAGCCCCGACGCGATGCCGCGGGCGACGCGCCCACGACCGGCGGTGGCCGTCGCGGTGAGCAGCGCGACGACCACCGCCGCCGCGGTCGCCGCCGCGGCCAGTTGCGCGGTCGGCCCGATCTGATCGGACAGCACCCGCCGGACGGGAAGTTGCAACCGGAACGAGCGGCCGAGGTCGCCGGTGACCAGTCGGCTCAGCCACGTCAGGTATTGCTCCAACGGCGAGCGGTCCAACCCGTATTCGCGACGGATGCGATCACGCAGGTCGGCGTCGGCGACGGCGCCCGGTCCCAGGATCGCGTCCACCGGGTCGCCGGGCAGCAGTTGGACGGTCACGAAGGCCAGCGTGGCGGCGGCCCACATCACCCCCACGATGCCGGGGATCCTTCGGGCGAGGAAGCGGGTCGGCCCGGCCAGGCGTGCCGCGGCGCGGAGCGGGCCGCCGGGCCGAGGGGGCCGGCGGGTGGGGGTCAACGCCGCTCCACCCACGCGTCCAGGAACAGCGGCCACGCGTTCGCGTCGAGCCGGAGCCCGTGGACGCCGCGGCGGGCGGCGATGTCCTTCGACAGGACCGCCGTGGGCAGGACGAGGCCCTCGCGGGCCAGCTTTTGTTGGACCTGGGCGTACAGCCCCTTGCGCGTCTCGAGGTCCGAGGCCGTCGAGGCCCGGGTGAGCCATTCGTCGATCTGCGGGTCGCGCAGGCGCGTCGCGTTGGCCCCGCCGTCGGTGAACTGGTTGTCGGAGGCGAACAGCACGCGCAGCAGGTCGGGTTCGGCGCCACCCCATGCGAAGCCCACCATGTGGTATTCGCCCCGGTTGCGCTTGGGTGTGTATTCGGCGTTGTGCAGGGGCACCAGGCGCAGTTCGATGCCGACCTTCTTCAGGTCGGCCTGGAGGGCGGTGTCCAGGCTGGTGCGGTCGGCGCTGGTGTATTCGGGCTGGAAGAGCAGATCGACCGCGAACCGTCGGCCGTCCTTGGTGCGGAAGCCGGCCGAGTCCCGGGCCGACCACCCCGCCTCGTCCAACAGCCGATCGGCGGTCGCCCGGTCGTACGCGGGGGCGTTGGAGGTCGCCGGGTCGTAGCCCGGGGTGGAGGGGCTGAGCACGCTGAAGGCCTGCTTGTACTGGTTGAAGTACACCGCCTTGACGATGTGTTCGAGGTCCACGGCGGCGCGCACGGCCAGCCGGGTTCGGCTGTCGTCGAAGGGCGGCGACGAGGTGTTGAAGAACCACGTGTAGCCGACGCCCGGCGCGTCCTTGCGCAGGAGTTGGACGGTGCGATCGGCGCCGAGGGCTTGGAGGTTGGCGGCGGGGATCTTCTCCGCGACGTCGACCTGTCCGGAGGTGACCGCACCCACCCGGACCGCGTCCTGCGGCAGGAAGCGCACGACGAGCTTGTCCAGGTAGGCGGGTCCGGTGTGCGCGGCGTCCGCCGGTCCCCACGCGTACGCCTGGTTGCGGGCGAAGACCGCCTGCTGCCCCTTGGTGTACGAGGTGAAGGTGAACGGGCCGCTGCCCACCTGGCCGGTTCCGCCCGCGCACAGTTGGTCGCCCGCGCCGCCGGCGAACGTGGCGGGCGAGCGCAGGCCCAGGTAGGTCGTGGAGATCCCGTGCAGGAACGGCGCGTACGGCTCCCGCAGTCGGACCACCGCGGTGCGCGCGTCGACCACGTCGGTCCCCGCGTAGGGCCCGAGGAGTTGGCGTGCGTACAGCGACTTGGTCTCCGGGGCCGCGATCCGGTCGAGGTTGGCCTTCACCGCGGTCGCGTCGAGCGGCGACCCGTCGCTGAACAGCACGTTCTCCCGCAGTGTGAAGGTGTACGACAGACTGTCGGGTGAGACCTTCCACTCGCTCGCCAGCCACGGTTTGAAGGTGCCGTCGGACGTCTCGGAGACGAGCGAGTCGAAGACGTTGCGCATCAGCACGGCGGTGATGTCGGCCATGCTCACGTGCGGATCGAAGCAGTCGGGCTCGATGCTCGCGGCATAGGTCAGGGTGCCGCCCCGCGTCGGCGGGCCGGAGGCGTCGTTCGCGGCGGATCCGCCCGAAGACGCGTCGGCCGAGCAGGCGGCCGTACCCAACGCCAGCAGGAACGAGGCCGCCACCGCGAGCACACGGCGCCGGCGGGCGGGTCGGGGCGATCGGAGGAGCCCGGGAAGGGGACCGGAGCGCGAGCGGGTTCGGACGAAGGGCGGGAACTGGGTGGGCGGCATGGCGTGGTTCCGTTCGGAAGGTCCCGGAAGGTCTCGGGAGGTCTCGGGAGGAAAGGCGGGGACGGCCGGACCCGGCGCGGGGCGACCCGATCCCCGAAGGTGGGTCGACGACAACGTGCGGGCGGTGTCGCGCGGGATGTCGTCGGCAGCCGGCCGGCCGAGTGGGCCGGGATGTCGGCGGCGTCAGACCGCCGGGTGGGTCGAGCGTCGACAACCGGCGCTGCATACGCGCAGGAGGTCGATGTGCCGCCGGGCGTGGAAGGGCACCGCGACACGCGCGCCGCACAGGGCGCTCCGGCGTGTCGGGTGCATCGACGTCTCCTCGCGGCATCAATCGAGTCGACCGGCCGCATCCGGCGGCCTGCCGGGTCTCGACGGGTCTCGGCGCAGAGCCTGTGGCATCACCGGGACCACAGCCAGGGGCCGGTTTATGGTGTTACCCCCACTCACAGCCTCGCGCGAGGAGCCCGCGCCGCGAGATCGCGTGCCGAGTGGGGGCGGCGAACGGCGGAACAACCGGCTGCCGCGTCCGGTTTCCCGCCCAACGACAAGGAAGCGGTGCCCGATGACAACCCTGGAGCCGAATGCGGCCCCGAATCCCGGACGTCGCGAGTTGGGTGCCTTCCTGCGCGCGCACCGGGCGCAGATCCGGCCCGAGGACGTGGGGCTTCCCGCCGGCACCCGGCGGCGGACGCCCGGACTGCGCCGCGAGGAGGTGGCGGTGCTCTCCGGCGTGGGCCTGACCTGGTACGTCTGGCTGGAGCAAGGACGCGTGGACGCCTCGCGACAGGTCCTGGACGCGTTGGCGCGCACCCTGGGCCTGGACGCGGACGGGTACCGGCACCTGCTCGAACTCGCGGGCCTGCATGCCGGGGAGCCCGACGAGACGCTCTCGACGGATCGGATCTCGGTGCTGCGTCCGCTGCTGGACGCGTTCGCGGGGGCGCCGACGCTGCTGATGGACCAACGTATGGACGTGCTGGCCTGGAACGCCGCGTATCCGCGGTACTGGCCCGATCCCGCGGAGGTGCCGGTCGAGCGCCGCAACCTGATGTGGCTGACCGTGGCGCACCCGCCGACCAGAGCCGCGCTGGAGGACTGGGAGCCGTACGCGCGCGCGGTGTTGGCCCAGTTCCGAGAGCGCGTGGGTCGCCGGCCGGGGGACGCCCGGGTGCGCGAGGTGCTGGACCTGCTGCGGGGGGACGTCCCGGAGTTGGACGCGTGGTGGGAGTGCCGCGGGGTCGCCTCGCTCACGGCCCGCGAGGTCGGGGTGCGCGGGTCGTGGGGCCGGGCGCGGTTCGCGGTGCGGGCGATGCGGCCGGCGGACGCTCCCGAGGCGCTGATCCTCACCTTCCTTCCGACAACGGACGATGCGGCGATGTGCGCATAGTGCACATGTGTGCGCTCTGGTAACGTGCCGGTCAGTGGGCGAGCGGCATGCGGCCGCCATCGTCGGATCGACGCGTCCCACTTCGGCGATCGCGGCGGAACGGCACGCCCCGCCGTGCGCCGGCCATCGACGAGACGATCGGGACCGCCATGTCCGACACGCATTCCCCCAACAGCGCGCCTGCGGGCTCCGTCGCGAGACTCGACCCCGCGCCCACTCTGGTGCTCGTCCACGGTGCCTGGCATGGGAAGGCGGGGTGGGACCCGCTGCTGCCGTACCTGGCCGAGGCCGGCGTTCCGGTCGCCGTCGTGCAGTTGCCCGGCGTGGGACGCGCGCCCGGCGGGCACGACCTGGCCGGCCACGTCCGCTTCCTGCGGTCCGAACTGGCGGCCTTGCCGGGGCCGTTGGTGGTGTGCGCGCATTCCTACGGTGGCGCCGTGCTCACCGAGGCCGCAGCCGACTCGAGCAACGTGGTCGGTCTGATCTACCTCGCCGCGTTCCAACTCGATGTGGGCGAGTCGTGCGCCGACGTCAACACCCCCGCCCCCGAGTCGGAGCGGCAGGGCCTGCGGGCGGTCGTCGACGGCGACTACCTGCGGGTGCCGCCGTCCGCCGCGCCGGGGATGTTCTACGGCGACTGCTCCGCGGCGCGGATCCGCACGGCGCTCGCCGAGTTGACGCCCGAGCACGTGCGCACGGTCACCGTGCCGGTGGGCGCGGCGGCCTGGCGGCGGATTCCGTCCACGTACATCGTCTGCGCCCGGGACGCGGCCATCTCGCCCGAGGCGCAGCGCGCGCTGGCCCGCCGGGCCGGGCGGGTGCACACCCTCGACAGCGCGCACTCGCCGATGTTGAGCGTTCCGGGCGAGTTGGCCGCGCTGCTGGTCGACGAGGTGCGACGCTTCGACCGGGCGAGCTGAAACGCCGTGGCCGACGCGCGTGGGCGGCCGTCCGGTCGCCTGCTTCGGCGTCCTATGCTGAGGGCTCCGCCGCGTGACCGCACGCGAACGCGGACCACAGCGGCCCGGTGGGGCCCGGGAACAGGGGAGTGTGGAGTCGGTGGCGCGTATCGACGACGCGGACGGTACGGAACGCGAAGGCAAGGACGCCAAGCGTCCGGCCTACTTCGTCCAGTCGCTCGAACGCGGTCTGTCGATCATCAAGGCCTTCGACGAGAGCCGGCCGAACCTGACCTCGACCGAGGTCGCGAAGATCACCGGCCTCGATCGGGCCGCGGCACGGCGTTTCCTGCTCACGTTGGTCGACTTGGGCTACGTGGTCACCGACGGCCGGCTCTACGCGCTCCGACCGCGCGTCCTCGAACTCGGCTACGCCTATCTCTCCAGCCTGAGCCTGCCCGACGTGGCGCTCCCGCACATGGAGCAACTCGTCGCCGAGGTCCACGAGAGTTGCTCGCTCGGTGTGCTCGACGGCGACGAGGTGGTCTTCGTCGCGCGGGTGCCGACCAAGCGACTGATGAGCGTTCCGATCATGGTGGGAAGCCGGTTCCCGGCCTACGCCACCTCGATGGGCCGGATCCTGCTCGCCGGACTGGACGGCGACGCCTTCGAGGACTATCTCGCCCGGGTGACCCTGGAGCCGTTCACCCGGCGCACGGTGACCGACCCGGCGAAACTGCGTTCGCTCGTCGAGCGGACCAGGGCCCAGGGCTGGGGAATAGTCGACCAGGAACTCGACGACGGCTCCCGCTCGGTGGCCGTGCCCATCCACGACGCCTCGGGCCGGGTCGTCGCCGCACTCAACGTGTCCATGTTCGCGGGGCGGGGCACCACGCAGTCCATGCGTGACTTCCTGCCCGCGATCAACAACACCGCCAGGCAGATCGAAGCAGACCTGCGCCCGAGCGCTCGCGGTCAGGACATCGGACTGATCGGGTAGCCGGACCGGGCGGGGTCGGACAGGACCCACGATGACGATCACCGCCCACTACGCCGACCTCGACGCGGCCCGACTCTTCTATCGCCGCAGCGGATCCGCGGACCGCCTGCTCGTGCTGTTGCACGGCTGGCCGCAGACCGGCCACTGCTGGCGCCACCTCATGGGCCCGCTCGCCGAGCGCTACACGGTGGTGGCCCCCGATCTGCGCGGCTACGGGCGCTCGACCGCCGCAGCCGGAGCCTTCGACAAGCGCGACACCGCGGCCGATCTCGCGGGGCTCGTCGAGCACTTGGGCTTCGCTTCGGCATCCGTGGTCGGGCACGACCGCGGCGCCCGGGTCGCGCACCGATGGGCGCTGGACCGCCCACGGGACGTCGACCACCTCGCACTCCTGGACGTGCTGCCCACGCGCGAGGTGATGAACTCCTTCGACCGGCACTCGACCGCCGCGATGTGGCACTGGTTCTTCCACCTCCAACCCGACCTGCCGGAACTGTTGATCGCCGGCAACGTCGAGGCGTACCTGCGGTTCTTCTTCGAGCGGCAGTCGTTTCTGCCGGACGCGATCGACGCGCCGGCCGTGGCCGAGTACGTGCGCGCGTTCGAGAACCCCGCCGTCCTGCGCGCGTCCCTGGAGGACTACCGCGCGGGTTTCGGTGCCGACCTCGCCGCCGACGAGCACGATCACGACGCCGGACGGGTGGTCACCTCTCCCCTGCTGGTCCTGTGGGGCGCGCAGGGCGGCCTCGGCGACCGTCCCGTACCCGAGATCTGGACCCGCTACGCCGAACGTGTGACCGGCGCGCCCATCGAGCGGTGCAAGCACTTCCTGCCCGAGGAGCAGCCGGAAGCGGTGGCCCGGCACCTGCGCGCCTTCATGCCCGGCTGGGACTGATCCGCAGGCCCGGGCTCGCCGGGCAGATGGCGACATCCGAGCGCCGGTACGCCCCGCGGGGGCTTGCCGGCGCTCTCTCGTCGCGTTTACTATGCGCACATGTGTGCGCAGAGCGCACAATAGAACGGAGTCAGCCGATGCGGACCGGACCATCCCTCACCCTTTGCGCGATGACCCTGCGCGGCGCCACGCTGCGCGAGCGCGTCGACGCCGCCGCCCAGGCCGGCTTCGACGCGATCGGACTCACCCTCGACCACTACCGAGCGGCCCGCCGCGAGGGCACCGACGACGCGGCGATCCGTGGCCTGTTGGCCGAGCGCGGGCTGCGCATCGCCGAGGTCGAGACGCCGTGGGACTGGGCCGCGGACCCCGCCGACGCACAGGCCGCGGCCGACGGCGAGTTGCTGTTCCACGTACTCGACGCCTTCGACTGCCGCCGGTTCAACGCCGTGCAGTTCACGGCGCACCCCAGGTCTTCGCTGGTCGGGGCCTTCTCGGCAATGTGCCGCCGCGCCGCCGACCACGGGGTGACCGTGGCCCTGGAGTTCATGCCGTTCAGCCGACTGCCGGCCCTGGCCGACGCGCTGGACGTCCTGGACGCGGCGGCGGAACCCAACGCCGGTGTCCTGTTGGACGTGTGGCACTTCCACCGCACCGGCGGCACTCCCGAGGAGCTCGACCGGCTTCCCGTCGACCGTGTCGTCGCCGTCCAACTCAACGACGCGGGACCGGACACCGGTCGGGACCCGCGCGAGGAGGCACGGCACCTGCGACGGCTGCCGGGCGACGGCGAGATTCCCCTCATCGAACTGTTGACCGTACTGCGCCGCAACGGCTCGCGCGCGCCGTTGTCGGTCGAGGTGTGGTCGGACGCCCTTGAAGCACTCGCGCCGGCCACCGCCGCCGCGCACGCGTTCGAGGCCACCAGGCGGGTCCTGGACCTGGTGCCGTGACCGGACCGAACGACGCGCGCCGCGACAACCGTGCGACGGCAGCGCCCACACCCGACGAACACGAACGGGAGCGGATCATGTCCATACGGGACCGGCAGGAAATCAGAGAACTCGTCGAGAACTGGGCGGTATGGCGAGACGCCGGAGACTGGGACCGGTTCGCCGATGTGTGGCACCCGGACGGCGTCATGCAGGCGACCTGGTTCCAGGGCGGATGGGCCGAGTTCGCCGAGGTCAGCAGGGCGGGTTTCGAGCGCGGCGTACGCATCACGCACTTCCTCGGCGGCAGTTCCGTCGAGCAGGTCGGCGATCGCGCGATCGCGCAGACCAAGATGACCATCACCCAGCGCGCCGACGTCGAGGGCGTCCCGTGCGACGTGGTCTGCACGGGACGCTTCTACGACTTCCTGGAACGGCGCGACGGACGATGGGGCCTGGTCCTGCGTCAGCCCGTCTACGAACGCGACCGCCTGGACCCCGTCGACCCGGGCAGGCGGCCCGCGCTGGACCGCGAGCGGCTGGACGCGCTCCCGGAGGGCTACCGCCACCTGGCCTATCTCCAGGAGGGTTTGGGCTACACGGTCAAGCCGGACATGCCGCAGTCGACCGGCCCCGCGCTCTCGGCGTTGTACGAGCGCGGACGGGCGTGGCTGGACGACGCGGCCTCGCGGGAGGTGCGCGATGTCTGACTCGGTGACGTCCGACTTCGAGCACGAACAGGCCCGCGGTCGCGTCGTCTTCGCGGCCGGCGGCCTGGCCCGCGTAGCCGATGAGGCGGAACGGCTCGGCGGCGAGCGGGTCCTGGTGATCGGCGACCGGCGCAGCACGGGCCACGTCGACGTCGTGGCCGGCACGCTCGCGGGGCGGGCCGCGGCCCGCTTCGACCGCGCCGTCGCCCACGTGCCGTACGACCTGGTCCGGGAGGCCGTGACGGTGGCCGAGCGCACCGCTGCCGACCTGCTGATCAGCGTGGGCGGTGGCTCGGCCACCGGCCTGGCGAAGGCGGTCGCGCTGCGGACCAAGATCCCGATCCTGGCCGTGCCCACCACCTACGCGGGCAGCGAGATGACGCCGGTGTGGGGCATCACGCGCGATCGCCACAAGCAGACCGGTCGCGACCGGTCGGTCCAACCCGTGTGCGTGGTGTACGACCCCGACCTCACGGTCGGACTGCCCGCCGCGCTGTCCGCGGCGAGCGGCATGAACGCGCTGGCCCACCTGGTGGAGGCCGCCTACGCCCCCCGGGTGTCCCCGATCGTCTCCGTGATCGCGGCGGAGGGCGTCCGGATCCTGGCCGACGCGCTGCCACGCGTGGTCCGCCGACCCGCCGATCCGGCCGCGCGCGCCGACGCCCTGCGCGGCGCCTGGTTCGGCGGCATGGCGCCGGCCGCTGCTGCCATGGGTGTGCATCACCGTGTCTGTCACGTGCTCGGCGGTGCGCACGACCTTCCGCACGCGGCTACCCACGCCGCGATCCTGCCGTACGCGGTCGCCTTCAACCGGGCGGCGGCACGGAGGGAACTCGCGCCGATCGCCGCCGCGCTGGGCACCGACGACGTGCCGACCGGCCTTTGGGACCTGGCCCGCGCGCTCGACCTGCCGACCGGCCTGCCGGGCCCCGCGCCGACCGAAGCCGATCTGGACCGGGCCGCAGTGCTGGTCGCCGCGCACGGCGCGACCGGCCCACGCCCGGTCGACGCGGCCGGCGCGCGCGAGATCCTGCGCGCCGCCGTCGAGGGCACCCGCCCCGAGATCACCTCGACCACCATCGGGGGGACCGAATCAGGAGCAAGCCATGACCACTACCACCGCTCCCGTATGCGATCGACAGATCGACCCCGTGACGCGGGAGGTGCTCGATCGGATCGCCGGCACACCCGACCCCAGACTGCGGGAGGTGCTGTCGTCCCTGATCAGGCACCTGCACGCGTTCGCCGCGGACGTCGGGCTGGACCGGGAGGAATGGCGACGAGGCGTCGAATTCCTCACCGAGACCGGACGCGTGTGCGACGACGACCGGCAGGAGTTCGTGCTGCTGTCGGACGTGCTGGGTCTGTCCACCCTGATCGAGGACCTGACGCGCGCGCGGGAACACTCGGCGGCCGGGCCGGAAGAGGTCACGGAGTCCACGATTTTGGGGCCCTTCTACGTGCCCGGCGCCCCGTTTCGCGAGTTCGGCGCATCGATCGCGCTGGTCGACACCGGGGGTGAGCCGCTCCTGGTGCTCGGGACCGTGCTGGGCGCGGACGGCCTGCCTCTGGCCGACGCCGTGGTCGACGTGTGGCAGACCGCGCCGGACGGCCGGTACGACGTCCAGGACGTGGATCAGCCCACCCACAACTTCCGCGGCCGGTTCCGCACCGCCGCCGACGGGCGGTACTGCTTCGCGACCGTGCGTCCGGTGAGCTACCCGGTGCCCGACGACGGACCCGCCGGGCGGCTGCTGCGGGCCACCGGCCGACATCCGTGGCGCCCGGCGCACATCCACGCCATCGTCTCGGCTCCCGGCCACCGAACGGTGACCACCACCGTCTTCGACGCCGCCGACCCCTACCTGGACTCCGACGCCGTCTTCGGGGTCAAGGACAGCCGGATACGCGCGTTCGCCGCCGCGAGCGACGGCACCTCGCGCCTGGTCGAGCACTTCCGGCTGCGCCGCGCGTGAGCCTCGTGCCCGTCGCGGGCATCGAGGTCGAACGGTGATCCGGCAATCCCTTGACCGACGGCACCGCTCAGATATGATCGCTATACGCACATCGGTGCGCATAGCGCACGACAGTGACACCGTCACCGACCTGGGAGCGATCGACTTGTCCGGACCGACACACTTCGATCTCGTCGTCATCGGCGGCGGTCTCGGCGGCATCGCCGCCTCGCTCGCCGCCGCCCGGCTCGGCCTGCGCAGCGCCCTGGTGTGCGAGAGCGACTGGATCGGCGGGCAGGTCTCCAGCCAGTGCATCCCGCCGGACGAGCACCCGTGGATCGAGTCCGTCGGCTGCACCCGCGCCTACCGCGAGTTCCGCAACCGCGTGCGCGATTTCTATCGGCGCAACTACCCGCTGAACTCCGTCGCCCGCGCCACCGCACTGCTCAACCCCGGATCGGGCAACATCGGCCCGCTCAGCCACGAGCCCTACGTCGCCCACCTGGTCCTGGAGGAGATGCTCGCCCCCTGGATCAGCCGGGGCCTGATCACCGTGCTCCGCGAGCACCGAGCCGTGGCGGCCTCCACCGACCACGACGCGATCACCGCGGTACTCGTGCGCGGCGCCGACGGGTCCGAACGCGAACTCACCGGCCACTACTACCTCGACGCCACCGACCTGGGTGACCTGATCGACCTCGCCGGCGCCGAACACGTCGTCGGCGCGGAGAGCGCCGCCGACACCGGCGAACCGCACGCCCTGCCCGGCCCGGCCGACCCGATGGACCAACAGGCCATCACCTGGGCCATGGTGCTCAGCCGACACCCCGGCACCGACAACACCGTCGAGCGCCCCGCCGAATACGACATCTGGCGCACCTACCAGCCTCCCGAGTGGCCCGGCCCGCTGCTCAGCTGGGAACTGAGCGACCACATCACCCACCGCACCCGAACCCGGCCGCTGTTCGTCGACCACGTCTCGGACCAGGGCATCCGCTACGACCTGTGGCACGCCCGACGCGTGCTCGACGCCGGACACCTGGACGCGCACCTGCCCGGCGAACACCAGGACGGCGGCGCCCCGAACGGGTCCCTCGCGTCCGCCCATCCCTGGTCCGACGTCACCGTCGCCGCGTGGCCGATGATGGACTATTCACGCCTGCCGCTGGTCGGCGTCGACGAGGCCACCGCCCGCGCCGCGCTGGCGAGCGCGCGTCAACTCTCGCTGTCGTTCCTGTACTGGATGCAGACCGAGGCCCCCCGGCACGACGGCGGCGTCGGCTACCCCGAGCTGCGTCCCCGAGGCGACCTCACCGGCACCGCCGACGGCCTCGCGAAGATGCCCTACATCCGCGAGAGCCGGCGCATCCAGGCCGAGTTCACCCTGTTGGAACAACACATCGGCGTCCGGGCCCGGGCCGGTCTCGAAGGTGCCGAGACCTTCCCGGACACGATCGGGGTGAGCGCCTACCGCATCGACGTCCATCCCTCCACCACCGGCCGGCCCACCATCGACATCGACACCTGGCCTTTCCAGATCCCGCTGGGCAGCCTCCTCCCCGTGCGTCTGCGCAACCTCCTGCCCGCGGCCAAGAACCTCGGCGCCACCCACATCACCAGCGGCGCCTGCCGCGTACATCCGGGCGAGTGGACCGTCGGCGAGTCCGCCGGCGCGCTGGCGGCCTTCTGCGTCCGGCGGGGGCTGCGCCCCACCCAGGTACGCGCCCGGGACACCGCGCTCGCCGAGTTCCAGTCGATGCTCACGCACACCGTCGGCATCGAACTCCACTGGCCCCGCTACGAGGCCCTGGCCCCCCGCCACCGGTTCGGCTACGTGACCCCCGCCCCCGCGTTGAACGGGACGCCGTCATGACCTCGCCGCCCACACCCGGCCGCGAACCGGGCACGCCCGCGCTGCGCCGGCAACGACTGGCGCACGGCGGCATCGCCGGACTGGCCGCCGCCGTCCGCGCCGGCGACATCGACCACGACGAACCCTCACGCGCAGCGCTCGCGCGCATCGCCCGGCTGGACGGCGAACTGCACTCCTTCACCCAGATCTTCCCGGCGCCCCATGCGCCGGGCCGGCGCCGCGGATCCCTCGCCGGCCTGCCGGTCGCGGTCAAGGACAACATCGACGTCGCCGGTCGGGTCACCAGCCTGGGACTGCCGCTCGGCGTCCGCCCGCGGGCGGACGCCGACGCCCGCGCCGTCACCCGGCTGCGCGACGCCGGCGCCGTGATCGTGGGCAAGACGAACCTGCCGGAGCTGGCCAGTTCGGCGATCACCCACAATCTCCATTACGGCCACGCCCGCAACCCGTGGGACCGTGAGCGCACCGCCGGCGGCTCCAGCGGGGGGTCGGGATCGGCCGTGGCCGCCGACATGGTCGTCGCCGCGCTCGGCACCGACACCGCGGGATCCGTCCTCGTGCCCGCCGCCCTCAACGGCGTATGCGGCCTTCGGCCCACACCCGGGCGCATCGACACCACCGGCGTGACCCCGCTCAGCCCGTCCCTCGACACCGTCGGCATCCTCGCGTGGGAACCGGCCGACGTGCACCACGTGTTCACGGTTCTGGACGAGAAGCGGCCCGCGGCCGACTCGGTCCCCGACCCGTCGACGGGCCTGCGAATCGGGCTTCTCACCGGCTGGTTCCGCGACGCGGACCGCGTCGTGCTCGACGTGCTCGACACCATCACCGATCGTCTGGCCCGGCTGGGCGTCGACCTTCGACCGGCAGAACTGCCCTCGGCGGAGCGGGTGTTGGATCAGGCACGGATCATCTACGCCGCCGAGGCCGCGGCGAGTCTGGCGGTGCTCCTGGACCCGGGGGTCCGCTACGCCGCCACCGTGGAAAAGCGACGCTCCGCCGACGCCGTACCCGCACCCGACGTGCTGTCCCGGGCCCGAAGCTTTCGCGCGTCGTGGCGCACGGAGGTGAGCGCCGCGTTCGCGCACGTGGACCTGCTGCTGTGTCCGACCACACCGATCACCGCACCGCGGATCGACACCGCCGACGAGCAGACGATCTCCGCTCTGCTGCGGTTCACCTATCCGTTCTGTCTCGCCGGCACACCGGCGATCTCACTGCCCGGCGCCGCCGGTCGGGGTCTCCCGGTCGGCATCACTCTCGCGGCCCCACCGGGCCACGATCATCGCCTGCTGACCGCGGCGACGACATACCGAAACAGCGGGCTGTTCGAGCCCGTTCCACCACCCGTATCCGTCCGGTGAGCCACCACCCACGGACAACGGGACAACCTCCCGAGAAAGGCACGGCCATGTCGAGACGCACGACATCCGGCAACACCCGCATCCAGAGCCCCTTCAGACCCACCCGTAACATTACCAGCCTTGTCGGCTGCGCCGCAGCAGCGGTCCTGGTCACAGCCTGCGCCGGCTCGACAACGCCCGGATCCGACTCCGCCGGCGGCAGCCCCAAGGACCCGGGCACCGTCACCGTCGCCTACGTTCCGGGCGTCTCCAATCTGCCCTACTTCGACACCGCCTTCCGCGGCGCCGTCGGCGCGGCCAAGAAGTACGGATACAAGGTCGAGTACGTCCCGGTCCCGGAGTACGACGCCACGACCCAGACCAACGCGCTGAACGCCGAACTCGCCGCCCGCCCCGACTTCCTGCTGCTGTCCGCGGTCGACGACGTGTCGCTGCGCCCCGCCGTACAGCGCTACCTCGCCGCCGGGATACCGGTGATCGCGGTCGGCGGAACGCTCAAGAACAGCGACGGCCTCTTCGCCCAGATCGCCACCGACAACTACCAGGGCGGACGCATCGCCGCGCAGGCACTGGGCAGGCAGCTCAACGGCAGCGGCACCATCGCGACGCTCAATATCGCACCCGGCAGCGCAACCATCGAAGACCGCGTCAAGGGCTTCGCCGAGACGATGCGCCAGGAGTTCCCCGGCATCAAGGTCTTGGACGAGGAGTACGGCGGCGGCACCGTCCCCTCCAACCAGCAGGCACTTCGTGCCCTGATGCTCGCCCACCCCGACATCGACGCGGTCTTCGGCGCGACCGAGGTCAACACCGAGGGCGCCGCCGCGGCGGTCGCCGCGCTCGGCAAGACCGGGACCATCCGCGTCGCGGGCTTCGACGCCTCGCCGGAACAGGTGAAGCAACTCAGGGCGGGGCGCATCGACTTCCTGTCGGTGTCCCAACCCGCCGCGCAACTGACCCAGGCCATCGACCTCGTGCACGCCTACCTCGGCGGCGACCGGACGGCCAAGCCCCTGGTCACGGTCCCCAACGTCGGCGTCACCCGCGACAACGTCGACGATCCCGCCACGACGCCCTTGCTGTACACGTCCGGCAACTGAAGGAGAACCCGATGCACGTCTACCTGCACGAGACGATAGACCCGGTCAGGGCCCCGGGAGCGCACCAACGCTATCTCGACGAACTGGGCCGGATCGTCCGGACCGAAGGCAACGCCGAAGGCTCGGCCGGAGGCCGCTGTATCGCAAACTGGGTCCCGATCTTCCTGACCGGCCAGTGGCCGCAGATCATCGGCTTCTGGCAGATGCCGGGCGGCTGGGACGGCTTCGCCGAACACTTCGACACCCACCCCGAACTCTTCCACCGGCCGCTCGACCGCTGGTACGGCGAACGCTCGGGCGGCTTCGACCGCGTCCTGATCGGCACGGACTGGACCCCCACACTCGACGACATCGTCGCCGACGGGACCCGAGCCCCGGTCGTCCTGCACGAAACGATCCGCGTCGCCCCGGGCGGCGCGCCCGACTACCTCGAGCGACTCGGCGCGTTCCGGGAACAGCTCGGCGACACCCACGACTTCCGCATCCTCGGCGGCTACGAGGTGGCCTTCCGCAATCAGAGCGAAGTCATCGTCGTCTGGTCCTTCCCGGACGTGCGTACGCTCACCCGCACCCAATCGGCGCCCGAGCGGTTCCCCGAACTCGCGCACTGGCACGCGCGCAGCGCCCGCCTGGAACTCGAACACACCGGCGTGGTGGTCCGGCCCACCGACTGGTCCCCGCTGCGATGACCGGCATATCGGACCACCGCGAGACCGGCCCGGACGCCACGGACCTCCCGGAGGGCCCCCGCGTGGCCCTGGTCACCGGTGGCGGTGGCGACATCGGCGGTGTGACGTGCGAGCGGCTCGCGCGCGACGGATGGACGGTGGCGGTCACCGACCTCGACCCGGACGCCGCCGAACGCGTGGCCGCCCGCATCGCCGCGTCGGGCGGCTCGGCCCGCGCGACCCGGATGGACGTCGCCGATCCCGACGACATCCGCACCGCGGTCGATCTGATCGGGCGCGAGTACGGCCGGGTCGACGCGGTCGTGTGCGCTGCCGGCATCGAACCGCCGCAGGATCTGGCCGCCATCGAAGTGAGCGCCTGGGACCTCACCCTGGACGTCAATGTGCGCGGGCCCGCGCTGTTGGCCCAGGCCGTCCTCCCGTGGTGGCGGCGGCAACGATCCGGCTCCCTGGTCACCATCACCTCACGCACGTGGTTGGGCGGCGCCCATCCCGCCTACGCCGCGTCGAAGGCGGGGCTGGTCGGACTCACCCGCTCGCTCGCACTCGAACTC
Source organism: Embleya sp. NBC_00888 (assembly GCF_045207655.1). Classification (NCBI taxonomy): domain Bacteria; kingdom Bacillati; phylum Actinomycetota; class Actinomycetes; order Kitasatosporales; family Streptomycetaceae; genus Embleya; species Embleya sp. NBC_00888. The sequence continues at coordinate 495,742 of NZ_CP108784.1, forward strand.
GGTCCGATCGGCGTCACCGCGAACGCCGTCGCGCCCAGCTTCGTACGCACCCGATTCAGCGCGCAACGCGGAGACGAACGTCTGCTCGACGCCTACGCGGAACGGGCTCGCGCGGCGACTCCCCTGGGCGTACTCGTGCGACCCGAGGACGTCGCCAATGCCGTCGCCTTCCTCGCCTCCGATCAGGCCGCCCGGATCACCGGTGAGGTCCTGCACGTGTGCGCCGGATCGCAACTGCCGCTGTTCGTCCGCTGATCCCCTGGCCGCGGCCCCTGCAACGGGCCGCGGCCCGTACACCCCGCGAGAGGTCGCGTCGTCACTCGCAGGATCGTCCCGAAAGGCCCCAACGATGATTCCCACCCCAGGCAACGCGGCGCCCGACCGCGAGCACCCCGAGCTCGGCGCCGGTCCCGGAGCCGATCTCGGGCCCGACACACCCGACACCGCGCGGTCGTGCCCCGCCCCGGGGACCGGCGCGGTCCTTCGCGCCCGCAACCTGACAAAACGCTACGGATCCGTCACCGCACTCCAGGACGTCACGCTCGACCTCTTGCCGGGCCAGGTACTGGCGCTGGTCGGCGACAACGGGGCCGGCAAGAGCACGCTGCTGAAGATCCTGTCCGGAAACACCGTCCCCTCCGACGGCACCCTCCTCGTCGACGACGAGCCCCGCGTCTTCCGCGGACCCGTGGACGCCACCGAGGCCGGCATCGCCACCGTCTACCAGGACCTCGCGCTCGCCCTCGATCTCGACGTCACCGGCAACCTTTTCCTCGGCCGCGAGATCGTCCGGTCCTCGTTTCCCGGCCGCCACATGGGATGGCTCGATCGACGCGAGATGCGCCGCCGGACCGAGACGGCCCTGCGACGCGTGCACATCCACGTCCCGGACATCAACCGCGAGTGCCGCGACCTGTCCGGCGGCCAGCGCCAGGCCGTCGCCATCGCACGAGCCGTCACGTGGTGCGAACGGGTCCTGCTCCTGGACGAGCCCACAGCGGCACTGGGCGTCGAGCAGCAGCGCGAGGTCCTCAACCTCATCGACCACGTACGCACCGCGGGTACCTCGGTCGTCCTGGTCAGCCACCAGCTGCCGCACGTCATGGAGATCGCCGATCGGGTCGCGGTGCTTCGCCGTGGTCGCCTGGTGGCGGTGGTGGACCGCGAGGCGGTGACGGTCGAGCGCCTGGTCGCCCTGATCACCGGTCTGGAAGGCGAACCGGACCACCCGTCACAGCCGAGGCCCGCCTTCCGAGACAAGTCGGCGACAACCGGAGACCAGCGATGAACCACCCCCAGCCGAGCGCCACGGAGACTCGAACCCCCGCACCGTCGTCCGCGATCCCGCCGGCCGCGTCCGCCGACCCCGTCGAGGACGCTGCCGATCGCGCAGTCGGCGGCGACCACACCCGATCCGCGTCGACCCCCGGCGGACGCCTCGCGCTCGTCGGCGAACGTGCCGGAAGCCTGTGGACACTGGGAGTCCTGCTCCTGATCGTGGCCGTGTTCTGTGTCGTCGTGCCCAACTTCCACAGCAAGGCCGCGTGGGTGGCGACCGCACTGGCCGCGACCGAGGTGCTGCTGCTCAGTCTCGGACAGGCCTTCGTCGTGGTCGGCCGCGGCATCGACCTGTCCGTGGGCGCGACCGTGGGACTGTCGGGCATCGTCTCCGGATGGAGCATGTCGCGGATGCTAGGCGGAACCGACTGGTCCCAGCCCGTGATCCTGGGCGTCGGAGCGCTGGTCGCGATCGGGGTCGGCACCGGAGTCGGACTCGTCAACGGCATCGTGGTCACCCGACTGCACATCACCCCGCTCATCGCCACACTGGGCATGATGGGCGCCGCCACCGGAGCCACCGAACTCGTCAACGACGGCCAGGACATCTCCGACCTGCCACCGGACATCTTCCGCATCGGCAACACCGCGCTGCTCGACGGTTGGCTCCCGATCCCGGTCCTGATCGTCGCCGTCGTCGCCGTCGGTGCCGGCGTGCTGCTGCACCGCACGAGGTTCGGCCGACACTCGTACGGCATCGGCAGCAACCCCGAGGCATCGGCACGTACCGGCATCCGCGTGGCGCGCCACACCACGACGGTGTACGGCCTCGCGGGCGGACTCGCCGGTGTCGCCGGCTACCTGGTGATGGCCCAACTCGCCTCGGCTTCGGTCACGGCCGGCCGCGGCTCCGAGCTCTCCGCCGTGGCCGCGGTCGTCATCGGCGGGATCAGCCTGTTCGGCGGCCGAGGCAACATCGCCGGCGCGATCATCGGCACGCTGATCATCACGGTGCTCCAGACCGGCTTGGTGGTGGCCGGGGTCAGCTCCTCCTGGCAGACCATCGCGGTCGGAGTCGTGCTGGTCGCGGCGGTGTTCGCCGACCGGCAACGCCTGCGCTTGGCCGGGCGGACCTGACCGAGCCACCGCCGTCACGGTCGACGGGGAAGCGGCACGTGGTCCAACGGTGGGTGGTGCTCCGCGAGCATGCCCCGGCGGCGCACCGCGGCGATGTCGCGTCGTTCGAACTCGGCGACCACCGCCCACCTGGCCCACGTCGGCGCCGGAGACCTCACCGGATGCCAACGCGCCCGCGAGAGCGGCCTCGCCACCGTCGCCGACGCCCCACCGACGCGGGCGAGGAGGGTCACCCGCGGCGGTGCTTCGACCACGTGGGCGCCTCCGCGTGCGGGCGTGCGGCGCCGCCTCGCGCGGGGAGTGTCCGGCGAGGTGGGAGCAACGGCCGCGTCGACGCCGAGGATCGGGCGTACGCCGTGGGCAGCGCGTGCCTTCGCGAAACGAACGGTCCCGGCGATCGCGTCGCGGTCGGTCTGCGCAAGAGCCGACATGCCGCGCTCGGCCGCGCTCACCGCCGGATCCTCCGGGTGCGACGTCCCGTCCCGGGCGGAGTAGCCCGGAGCTTGAGGAGCGGATTTGAAACCGCCGCCGCGCGTCGCCGGGCAGGTTGAACCTCGCGACCGGGCCGGACCCGGCCTAGGTTCGTCGGAGGCCGCCGGCCTCCCACCGGGAACACGACCCATCGCGCCGTAGTCCACCGATGCGAGGCCGCGGTCTCCGGGTGTGGGGTTCGGGTGGATCGTCGCCGGCGTGTTGTGTCGGAAGTGATGGCGGGCGTCACCAGGCGGTGATTTGGAGGATGTAGACGCGTTCGTGTCGTGGCACGACCTGGTAGACGAACATGCCGTCCGCGACCAGTGCGGTCCCGCCCTGGGGTGAGAGTCCCTCGTAGGCTTCGCCGTGGACGTAGAGTGCCTCGGCTGCGCGGACGAGTTCGGCGGCCTTGTCCTCGACCTGGACGACGAGGACCGGTGGGGTGCCCGCGGTCACGTACGGCTCGTCGGGTTCGTACTCCCAGGCCCAGGTCGCGTGGTGGCCTCGCGGGCCTCGGTGAGGACGGCGAGGAGTTCCGCGCGTGCGGCCTGCCAGGCGGGGTCGTGGCGTTGCAGGGTTTGCAGGGTCTGCTCGGCGGCGTGGCGGCGGGCGAGGAGGTCGGGACGGCGTTCGATCTCGACCTCGCCCGCCCACACCGTCAGCCAGCCCTGGATCGGGCCCAGGTGTGCGGTTTGGGCGGCGAGTTGGAAGGCCTCGTTCTTCTGGCGTTCCATCTCGGGCAGGCGGTGCGGCGCGACGCGTGCGAGGGCCACGCGCAGGGCGTCGGGGTTGCGCTCGGGGCGGGGCAGCCGTGCGCCGCCCGGCAGGGGTGCGGTGGGCTCGGTCATGCCGCGTCGTCCTCTCGGTGGGTGCGGGGTACGTGGCCGGTCGCGGTCAGCGTGGTGGTCAGGTGTCCGTCGACGTAGCCGCCGAGCAGCAGCTCGCACAGCACGGGCATCGACTTCATGCCCGCTGCGGCGCGCCGGTGGTCGGCGCGCGACCACACGTGGTGCGACAGCGGGCCCGTGCGGCAACCGGTGCGGGCGGTGCCGTCCCGGGTCGGGCCCAGCGAACGGCCCGCGGGCGGGGTCACCGTCACCCGGCCGTCGGCGTAGGCGTCCAGGAGGGCCTCGAGCACCGGCGTCAGACCCAGGGCGTCGTCGGCCGCGCGGGCGCGGGCCCGCCGCCACACGGCGACGTCCATCCACAGCAGGCGCTCACGCGCACCGTCCTCGGGATGGTTGGCGTCCTTGCGGCGCGCACGGACGTGGGTGTCGGTGGCGTCCGACATGGCGTCGTCTCCCGTCTCGTGACAGGTCCCTCTCGGACCGACCACAATCCTAGATGTGGCGCATCGAGCCCCGCAAACCCTGTGCGCCCGGACCGCACGGCGATGGGCGGAGCACCGGAGTGTGGTTGCCGGTCTCCGGGCAGATCGACGGTTGGTAACCATGGCCCGGGCGGTCGAGCGCGCAAGCCCGGGAAGCCCGCACACGGGCAGGCCCTGACGATGACTCAGGCCGGGGCGGGCAGATGGATCGAGGCGAGCTTGGCCGGGTCGACGACGATGTGGATACCGGTGATCCGGCCTCCGGTGACGGTGAAGGCGATGACGGAGAGAGGGGTTCCGTCGGGGCGCCAGGACATGTGGCCGGGAATGCCGTTGACCAGCACGGATCGGACGCGCGCGACCTCGCCGGAGAACATGCGGGCGCCGGCGGCGACCCTGGTGGCGCCGAGGGTGACGACCACGCCGTCCGGGGTGTCGACGGTCAGCTTCACGTTCGGGTCGAGGACACGCAGGAGCGCTTCGAAGTCGCCGCCGCCGGCGGCGGCGCCGAACGCCCGGACGACCTCGCGGTGTTCGCGGCCGGGGCCTGCCGGCCGGTCCGTGGCTTGGACCTTCCGGCGGGCGCGGCTGGCGATCATCTTGGTGGCGTCGGCGGATTTGCCCAGGATCCGTCCGATGTCGTGGAACCGCACGGCGAACATGTCGTGCAGGACGAACGCCAGGCGCTCGCTCGGGGTGAGCGAGTCGAGCACAACCAGCAGGGCGAGGCCGACCGAATCGGCAAGTGCCAGCTGCTCGTCCGGCGTCGGGTCGTCGTCGGGCATCACCACGAGCTCCGTAGACTCGTGCCCGTAGGCGGTTTCGGGGCGGGCCCGGCGGGATCTCAGGAGGTCCAGGCTGATCCGGCCGACCACGGTGGTCAGCCAACCCGCCAGGTTGCCGATGGCCGCCTCGTCCTGGCGGACCAGGCGCATCCAGGCTTCCTGGACCACGTCCTCGGCGTCGGCGTGCGAGCCCAACACGCGGTACGCGACGGCGCGCAGCCGATCGCGCTGGGCCTCGAACGCCTCGGTCACGAGAGCGAACGGGTCGCCGGACGGGTGGGCTGTCACGGCTGTCCCGGCTGCCGGAGCGAGACGCGGTTGCCGTCCGGGTCCACCGCCTCGATGCGGAGCCCGAACGGATACTCCTGGGGTTCGGACTCCTCGAAGACGACGCCGCGCCCGCGCAAGGTGGCGAAGTCCTTGCGCAGGTCGTCGGATTCGAGGATCAGCGGACCGGGTGCGCCCGCGTCGCCCGGCTGTCCCGCTGCCGCCGCATGCGACCACAGGATGATCTGGACCGGGCTGTCGGGAACGCCGACGGTGAGGAAACGTCCGTCGGGCCCCGGGAAGTCGAGGCGCTTTTCCAGGCCGAGTGCCTCGGTGTAGAAGTCCAGTGCGCGGTCCTGATCGGTGACGTAGACCGTCACGTACATGATGTTGCTCAGCATCGTGGTCTCGATTCACTCGTCGGTACGACGACCCTTCGTTTGTGGTCGTCGTACCTATGACGGGTGCCGGCGGGAGAAGGTAACAGGACCGGTCCGCCGAAGCGGACTCCGGGCACATGATCATCGGTGCGGGCCCTCACCGCGGGTGCGGGCTCGATGCGGGCCCTCGACCGCGAAGGCACCCTCGCACAGCGACTCCGGCGGGCACCCGACAGCATGCTGTCCCTCACGTCCCGCCCCGCCATGACCCGGCGGACCGCCGAAGGGCCCGTACGGGTAGGTGCGCACGATCGCGGAGCGCAGCGCGGCCGGGACCGAGGCCCGCGTGGGGTGGCCGGGGGTGACGGACAAGGGGAAGAGGTTGGTCGGGTGAGGGGCGGGGATGAGGCCGGATCCACGCCCCTTCGGCGTTGGAGTCTTACGAGTGCGGGTCGGGGTCGGGGCCGGGGTCGAGGTCGCGAAGGTAGGTGTATTGGCCGGGGCTGTGGAGGGTGGCCAGGACGGGCTGGGGGGCGTTGGCCCAGGTCCAGGGCGACTTCGGCGGGTCGGGCACGGGTGTCTCGCCGTCGTCGCCGTCCCACAGCCGACCGTAAGGGTCCGGGATCGAGCCCCATCCGAACCGAAGTAGGGGAGCGGTCGGTCCGGGACCATCCCCACATTCCTCTCCAGTCCACGGGTTCGTCGACGCCCGAGCACCGGCGCGGGTACGGCGCCCTCGACGACGCAGTCGACCACGGCCGGATCGACGTCGACCGACTGCGGGACGCGCCGGTCCGGCTGCCGTCGCCGCGCGCGGCGGACCGGCGGATCGTACTCGCGGTGGACGTGCCGCCGCGCCCGCACCGGAGGGGCCACCCGCACCGAACAACGCCTCCTCGCCCGCGGCACACCCACCCGAACCCCGCCACCGACACCCTGCGCACAAGAGGAACAGGACCTCGGCGACACGGTCGGGACAGGCGAGGACAGCCTCGACGAACTCGACGACGGCCCCGACGAGTCACCGCTCCCGCGGGCGGACGCCGGCGACGACGAGTCCGACTCCCCCGCCCCGCCGTACACGGGGTACGGGCTCTACGACGCCCACGAGGAGGCCCTGAAATGGTGAGCCTCGGCGTGCACTCGGGCAACGGCCCGAGTGGCGAGGATGCGGACGCGACGGAACAGTCCCGGCCGGTGACCACCTGGCAGGGTTGGCAGAACTTCGTGGCCGAGGCGCCCCCGACGCCACCCGAGCCCGATGCACCGCCGCGCAGCCGGGAGGAACGCCTGGCCTACCACTCCGCGTTCGTGACCGTCCGCACCCCGACCATCGACACCCTCGCCACGAACATACGCACACTGATGATCCTGGGCCGCCACCAACAGACCACCGCCCGACCGTCCCTGATCGTCACCGGGCCCGCCGCGGCCGGGAAGACCACCGCCCTGCTCCACGTCGGACGCACCTGCCACCTCGCCCACACCCGCCGCACCCCGGCGCCGCCCGGGCAGGCCCACCCACGCGTACCGGTCGCGTACGTCCTCGTGCCGCCGGGCGCGACCGCGAAGGCCCTCGCCGCCGAGTTCGCCCGCTACCTCGGCGTGCCCGCCGGCACCCGCATGACGCAGGCCCAGATCACCGAGGCCGTCTGCCACACCTACGACCGGGCCGGTGTCCGCCCGGTCCTCATCGACGAGAACCCGCCGCCCTCGACCCGCGCACCACCGGCGCGGAGACCGCGGAACTGTTGAAAGACCTCACCGAACGCATCGGCGCGACATTCGTGCACGCGGGCATCGACGTGACCGCCACACCGTTGTTCGCGGGTGCACGCGGCGCGCAACTCGCCGGACGGGCCTCGCTGGTCGAGTGCGGGGCCTTCCCCGCGCGGCTCGGGAAACACGAACCCTTCACCGAATTGATCACCGGTGTGGAAACCGCCCTCGACCTGAACGCACACCGCGCCGGGACACTCCCCCGCCTCGCCGCCTACCACCCGCCAACGCACCGCCGGACGCATCGGCAGCCTCACCCGCCTCATCCGCCAAGCCGCCATCACCGCCATCGACGACGGCACCGAACGCATCACCAAAGCCGGCTTCGACCGGATCCGCTTCGACCACCTCGCCGAGACACACCACCGCCCCACCACCCGGCCACACACGCCGGCGGTAGGCCGCCGCCCTCACCCCTGCGACCCAGATCAAAACGCCGCGACCAGCACAAACACGATCCGGGCCTTTAGACGGAGAAGGTATGTGCAACACACCCGCGAGTTCTCAACGAAACCGTGATATCCCCAGGTCAAACCCCTCATGCCCCCACCCGGACAACCACGAAACGTTCTCAACCAACCCGCGACACCCCAGCCCACACCACCACCCACACACCAACCAACCAACCACCCCCCAGGCTCATCAGGGTCCGAGCCAGGTGACCTGGGTGATGTAGATACATTCCTGGCGAGGGACGGTGAGGTATTCGAAGAGGAGATTACGGGCCGGGTCGCTGTGGGTGCGAATGCCCGGGCCGGTGCCCTGGAAGTCGACACCGTCGAGATAGACCATGGAGTTGACCGTGGCCAGGTCCGCGGCCGCCTTCTCGACGGCGGACAGCACCTCGGACGGCAGACCCTCCGCGACCTCTTCCAGGCTGGGCAGCCATTCCCAGGACCAGTCACTCACCGGCGATCTCGCGGTGCGCCTCGGCGCGCAGGCGAGCGATCTCGGTACCCGCGTCCCGGATCTCCTCGGGATCGTGCGACCGCGCCACGACACGCTCCAACTCGCGCAGACGCCGCGCGAGGGCGGGGCGGCGCTCGATCGCCACGAACACGGCCCACTTGCGCAGGAACAGACGCACCGCGTTCGGCTGGAGGTTCTCGGCAACCCAGTCCAGCGCCTCGTCCTCCTCCTGTTGGAACTCCGGCAGAAAGGTCGGACTCAGCACGGCCACCGCCTCCCGAAGCGCCCGGATCTTCAACGGCGGCATCGGGATCAGCGGCTCCTCGCCCCAGTCGGCGTGCCGTGCGGTCATGATCTCCTCCTCCACCGCCCAGTCGACCAGAACCATCCGACCCACACCCCCATGAGCCACGAACCCGCCGGACCGCGGCAGGCCCGGCCAGGCCAAGCCGGTGGGCCGGCAGAACGAGTTGGGGGCGATGCCGCCATCGAAAGCGGGCCCGGCACCCGGTGGCGCAAGGGGGGTAAGTATGGGTACCACCGCCGAATCCTCTCGTGACACAGGCGACCTTCGACGGACTCGAGGACTGCCCGTGAAAGTTCCGCAGTTCGTCGACGAGCGCTTGGCCTCCGTCCTCAAGTGCCGGCACACCGCCCCCGGCGGGCGCCCGGGAACGGTCGCCCTCACGCGGTCGGCAGTTCTTCGCCGCAGTGAAGCCGTAGCGGCCCAAGGACCTTCAGGTGCTTGAGCTTGAGCGGAGAAAGCCGACCACGTCCTCCGGTCCTGTGATGTGCTCTGTGGTCGTCTCCGGTCCGGGTACGTGGAGCGAGTGAAGTGCTCGCGCTCACCTGGCCGCGGCCGCGCGGGCGATCCTGCGCTACGGCGCCCGGCGCCTTGAGCGTGTGGGTTGTCCGCCGCGCGTGGTCCGTCGGGTCGAGGCAGGTCGGTGGCCAGGTACCACGTGGATTGCGCGGGCAGGGTGGCCGGTTCGGTGGTGGCCACCACCAGGCGGGTGGTTCCGTCGGGGCCCCACCAGCCCAGCCGGGCGTCGGCGGCCCACCAAGTTGCGGTGTGCCCGTCACGGAAGGTGCGTGTGATCGAGGTCCAGTCGCCGGGAGCCTCGGGGCCGCCCCAGGCCAGAGCGCGGGCGGCGTCCACCGGCGTGAACGCCTCGTCACCGTAGGCCCATGCTCCCCGACGGGGCTTGAGCGCCATCACGAACGGCATTCCCGCGTCGTCCAGTTCGCGGCGGAAGGCATCCTGATCACCGTAGGCACAGTCGGCGGCCACTGCTCGCAAGGACACTCCCGCGGCCAGGGCGTCGCGGGCCAGGGCGGCCCCGATCTGCAGTTTCGTGCGGAAGCCGGGGTCGTTCTTCCCCTTCGCGAAGTGGTGGGCCGGTGTGTAGGGCACGGCGTGCAGGGGGTAGTAGACGCGCTCGTCCGCCCAACACGTGGTCACCGTGACGACACCACGGTCGATCTTCCCGACCGAGCCCAGGTACTGCTTGCCCACGTGCGCGGTCGCCGAGCCGTCCTTGCGGTCGCCGGAATCATCGATCACCAGGACCCCGCCCGCGTGTGGCGCGGTCTCCGGATCCGCCGGCAGCAGTTCCACGCGACGGGCGTTGATCCGCTCGTGGTCCCAGGTCGACTCGGACAGGAAGAACTGCAGCCGCTGCACCGCCGGATGCTGGGCGCCGACCACGGGTTCCGTACCTGCCAGGCAGGTCAGCGTCTTGTTGCGGTCCCTCGGAAGCAGGAGCCCGGCCAGGTACTCGCGGAACCCACAGCGCTGTGCCAACGTCGAGAAGAGGTCGTCGAACCGCGCGGCGTAGGCTTCCAACGGTCCCGGAGCAGGCGGACAGGGCACACGCTTGGTCATCGCACCCCCCGAGGGACAGGCGAAGTTCCTCTGCTACCGGCATACCGCAGCCCTGACCCGCCGTCAACAAACCACCGCTAGCGCAGTCTCAGCTTCAGTGTGTCGTTGCTCGCGCCTCCACCGCACGTGGATGCTCCTCCGATGAAGTAGGCCCGGCCGCCGACTTGAGCGGCACCGAACGCGTGCTTGGCTTGCGGCAAGGAGGTACCGGTGGTCCATCGGTCAGTGCGGGGGTTGTACACCGTCACGTCATCGAAGGCGTCGGTTCGGCTGCCCGGCTTGCACTCTCCACCCGCGTACACGATCTGGCCGTTGAGCACCACGGAGGCGCCGGATGACCGGGGAGTCGGCAGGGGGGCCGCCTGGGTCCATCGCCCGGTTCGGGCGTCGTAGACGTCGTGACGGTCCAGGTTGTCGCCCACGTCGGCCACGCGGCCACCGAAGACATGGATGCTGTGGCCGAGAACGGCGATCCCTGCGTGGTCGCGAGCCAGGGCCGGCAACGGCTTGGCCGTGGACCAGCTCCGGTGTGCCGGGTCGTACACCATGTGCGTGCGGACGGTGCCGAACCCCAGGGAGAACGGGGAGCCGGGCGGTGTCACGATTTCGTGGGAGTCGCGTCCGCCGATGAGGTGGAGCTTCCCGTCTACGGCGGCGACGGTGACCGCCCCGAGGTTCGCGGGCATGTCGGGCAGCTGGTTCCAGTGGTTGCGCCGCGGGTCGTAGACGTAGGCCGCGGACTGCGGGTTCATATGCACCGGGCTGGTGAAGCCGCCGAAGGCGTACAGCCTGCCGCCCAGCGCGGCCACCCCCACGTGGGTCAGCGGCTCGGGCAGCGGCGCGTGCTGCGACCAACGGTCGCGGTGCGGGTCGTAACTGGTCACCGAGGTGGTCGCCCAGGTCGTCGGCTCGTCGCCGTGCTGCAACGTGCCTCCCACCACATACACGCGGCCTCCCAATGCGGCGACTCCCACTTCGGCGCGCTTGTCGGGGCTGGGTGTTCTGCCCTGCCACACAGCCTTGACGTCGGCCACGGCGGTTGCCGCCTGTGCGGTGGTGGCCACGGGCACCGGCCCCAGGCCGGCGAGGGCAACGCCGCCTGCCAGGGCTGCTGCTACGGCAATGGCACGCAAGTACTTCAACATCCGGTCCCATCTTCCTGCTCGGGCCGACATCGGTCGGAATCCACGACGCCCGGCCTTGAACCCAGCGGCGAAAGTAATTTCGTCAGCGTCGAAATTGCCGACGGGTGACTCGCAGTACGCCCAGGACACCGGAGTCGATCCGGTCTTCGACGTTCATGGTTCCCATCAGAGCCAGGAGCCGCCCCGGCTGTCCAAGACCCATTCCATGACCTCGATACCGTGTGGGTATCGTTGCTGCATGGAGTTCCGGACGCTGTGCTACTTCGTGGCGGTCGCCGAGGAACTGCACTTCGGTCGGGCCGCCGGGCGGCTGGACGCGGGTGTGAACGTGACGGTGTTGCGAGGCGAGACGACGTGGTCGTTCGGGATCCGGATCGCCGGACGTTACGGAATGGAACCCCAGAGGACCATGGGCACTTGGGCACTTGAGTGCTCGAGCGCTTGGGTTCTCGGGGGCTCAGTGGCGGTATGCGGTCGTTGCGATTTCGACGAACGAGCGGATCAATGGGTTGTTGTCGCCGGCGTTCCACACCGAGACCACGCGGCTCGGTGCCATGTCGGCCAGCGGAACCACGGTCAGGTTCTCGGGCAGCAGGTTCTCCGGCAGGCCGTGTCCGAGCGGAGCCAGGCCGACCGTGCTGTTCCAGAGCACGGCCTGTAGGCATTCCTGGACGACCCGCACCACCGGGCCCTCGCGCGGCTCGCCACCGTTCCAGTACGACTGCCAGATCGGGTCGGTTCCCTGCGGGAACTGGAACCAGCGGCGGTCGGCCAGATCGGCCAGGTCCAGGTGGTCGCGGCGAGCCAGCGGATCGTCGGTGCGCAGTACCGCACCGACCGGATCGGCGCGCAGCTCGCGCACCGTCAGGGCGGTCTCGTCGAACGGTGCACGCGTCAGGGCGACGTCGACCAGCCCGGCGCGCAGCCCACAGGTCGGATCGGTCAGGTCCGTGTCGCGGATGCGGATGTCGACGCCGGGGTGGCCGCGGCGGAAGGCGGCGGCCAGCCTGGTGATGCCGGGATCGGTGCCGTTGCCCAGGATGCCCACGGTGATGCCGGCCAGGCCGGCCGCCGCGGCCACGCGCGCGCGGAGGAGGTCGGCCTGGTCGAGCAGCGCACGCGCCTCGTCGAGCAGTACCGCCCCCACCGGAGTGAGCGCGACGCCGCCGGACGAGCGGGCGAACAGCGCGGCACCGGCCTCTGCCTCCAACTGCTTGATCGCCCGGCTCAGCGGCGGCTGGCTCATGTGCAGCCGGGCGGCGGCCCGGCCGAAGTGGAGTTCCTCGGCGACCGCCACGAAGTAGCGCAGGGTACGTAGCTCCACGCCGCAACGATACCCGCGCGGTATCGACGTGCCGGAATGGGTCTTGGACAGCGGCCGAGCCCCGGCGGCGCACTTGGAGCATGTCCGACGAGAGCACATCCGAGAGCACACCCGATGAAGCGACACCCGATGAAGCGCCGGCCCCACCTCGGCGTTTCGGTCGTCGTCCCCGAGATCGGCACCGGTCCCGGCTGGACCGCCGCCCTCCTCGCCCGACACCTGGGCGACAAGAACGTCGTCTCGATCGAGATCGACCCCACCCTCACGGCCGACGCCCGCGCCGCCCACGCCCGACTGGGCCTCGCGCCCACGGTGATCACCGGCGACGGAACCCTCGGCGCCCCCGACCACGCACCCTTCGACCGAGTGCACGCCACCGCCGCCTTCACCCACCCGGTGCCGTACACGTGGATTGAACAGGCCCGCCCCGGCGCGGTGATCGTCGCGCCCTGGTCGCCCGGCTTCGGCGCCGGCGCCTCCTGCGCCTGGTCGCAGACAACGACGGCCGCACGGCGTCGGGGAAACTCGTGCGCAGCGTGGCGGTCATGGAGTTGCGCGGCCAACGCTGCGACGGCGGCGGGCTGGAGGCCGCGCGTGAGGCCGAGCCGGCCACGGGCGAGGCGGAGGTGGAGTGGGTCCTGGAGTCGCTGTACCGGGATGGGAACTTCCCCACGCCGTCGCGCTGAGACTGCCCGATGTGCAGCTTCGGACACTCGTCGGGGGAACCGTGTGGCAGTTGTGGGACACCGAGCGTTCCTGGGCGCTGGTCGACAACCGGCCCGGGATCGGCAAGGCCGTCCAGGGCGGGCCGCGCCGACTGTGGGACGGGGTCGACGCTGCCCTGCAATGGCAGGACGAACACCACATTCACGGCTACGACTTCGGCATCACCGTCGAACCCGACCGGCAATGGGCCTGGGCCGAACGACCCGAACGACGCTGGGAGATGTAGTCCACCCAGGCGGGTGAACCACAACAGTGACAGGGGGACCGCCGCTGCGCAGCGGCGGATGGACACTGTGTTCCCGTGGGCGCGGGTCCGTCGTGGAGTTCCCGTTCGCATGTGGTGATCCGCTGGTCGATCCCGCGGTCACCGGCGGCGATCCGCGCCGGCCGGTGGCGCAGCAGGAGTTCGTCGTGGTGTCGGTGCGGCCGGCGGCGGCCGCTGGGGTTCCGTGGGCCGAAATCGTTATTGCAGCTCCCCTCGAGCACGGATCGCACGGGTCCGAAGGCGGGCGCGGGTCAGTTCGTCGACGGTCGGCACACCGTGCCGCGCAAACACGTCGAGACCGTCGAGGCGGCGAGTGAGGCGCATGCGGTGAAGTTGGGTGTGGTGCTGGCCAACGCACCCCAACGACAGGCTTCTTGGGCGCAGGAGCCTGTCGAGGCCCCTTACCGCGATCGGGATACGGTGTGAGCGTAGGGCGAGGTTGTCTCGGCGGGGTTTGTGAGTTCTCGGGGTTGCCCGCGGCTGAGAGCCCTCGGCGACGACCTCGACTGAACCAGCCACACCGCCGCGCAGCCGCCGGTCGATCGATGTGACGTCGCGGCGAGAGCCTTCGTCCGACGACGGCGTTCGTCTCGTTCCGGTGAACCGCCCGCAACGGGGTCGGGTTGGTGTAAGGGTGGCCGGGTGCCCTTCGCGGGGTCCACACGTCTCGCCTCGTGGCGTGCTGTGGGGCTGTGCCTCGCGGAGGTCGACGGGGAAAGGCTCCGGCTGCGGCGACGCGCGGTCGGAGCCTTTCCCGTTCGTCGCGCGGACGACGCGGTGGAGCCGTTGGGCAACCTCGCGTTCCACCTCGCCGACCACACCGGAGCCCGGGCGCACCCGGCCGCGGCCGTGCTGCTGGGCGAACGTTGCGCGGCCGACGACCTGCGGGCGTGGAGGTTCGGCGCGGCGTCCATGGTCGCCCGCGCCGACCGGCGCCACGACGCCGCGCTCGTGTACGCCAAACGCGGCCTCGCCAAGGCCCGCTACGCGGCCCGCTGTCGAGGAATCCCGCTCGTCACGACCGCCTACCGCCTTCCGAATCGAATCTTCCTGGACCAACCCGGGACCCCCACGTCGCGGTCTTGGCGAACCCTCGGCACCTGATGTCGACCGATCCAGGAAGCCCGACAAGTCAAGCCGAGACGTGACCACTGACCCAGAGCATGTACGAGCGAGCCGAGACGCCGTCCCACGAGATGCTGCGTGCCCGGATGGCGTTGAGGCCGTCTCCGGCGCCCAGTAGGACCCGCGTCCCATCGACGGTGATCCCCGCTTCTCCGTCGACTACGTAAATGAAGACTTCCCGGTCCGTGACGGATACCGGCGCGGTTCCTGTTTCATGCGCCGTGGCGAGAATTCCTGCGATGCCGAGTTCCAGGTCCTCATGGCCCAGATCTGTAATGCCAGGGCGGTCCGGCGCATTACGCGTCAATCGGCAGGGCACGGGAGCGGACTCGGCGAGCAGATCGGCCGGCGGGACCTCAAGGGCTTCGGCGAGCCGCAACAGGATGGGCAAAGAGGGTGTGTTCTTTCCGGTCTCCACCGCGGACAGATAGGAAACGGAGACCGACGCCGCGAGAGCGGTGCTCTTCAGCGTACGGCCTCGCGAGATCCGGGCATCGCGAAGACGTGGACCGATGGATTCCAGGTCGATCAGGCCGGCTGCCGGCTCGTTCGCTTCGGACATTCAGATGATCGCAGGATAGGTCAGCCAGACCATGACGGCACCATCCTGATCATCTACGCTTCGTTGATGAGGAGTCGTGGCGCGGTAATGCAAAGCATCGCCGGCCTGGAGATGGCAGGTGCCACCACTCGCCGGCAATGTAATGGTGAGCGTCCCGTCCAGCATCAGCACAAAGCGCTCTCCCTGGAACTGGAAGGTCTCGCTCAACGCGGCTTGTGGGGCCTCTTCGATCATCGCACTGAACGTGGCACGCGTACCGCGAGCCGAGAAAAGACGAAAACGTGAACCCGACGCGGACCCCAACGTCAACACGGGTGCATCGGAGCTCCTCGTGAGCGTCAGGGCCGCGCCTGGTGTGATATCGAGCAGATCACGCACGTCGGTAGCCGTGATCGATGCAATGGCAGCGAGGGCGCTGAGAGAGGGAAGAGCCGCGCCGGTCTCGATCTGGGAGAGAAAGCCGACGCTGTAGCCGGTCGCTTCGGCAAAGGCAGCGAGGGACATTCGACGTTTTTTGCGAGCGCTGCGGATCCGCTGACCCAATTCAGATGCGATAACATCTGTTTGAGGTGTTCCAGTTCGGTTTTCGGTACCGGACTGATCTTTGTCGCTCACATTTCCGGACTCTACCGGTTGCCCGGCCCGGTTTCAACCGACTGTGATAGCTCCGCGAGTTCCGGTCCGGAGATGACACGACCGCTTTGGAACACCGAGCGCGGGATCATGTTATCCCAGAGGAGCGCCGGATTCTCGCAGGGGTCGCCGGGTAGGAACACCAGGTCGGCGACGCTGTCTCGCCGAAGTCGGCCCGTATCGGGTCGCTGGATGGCATCAGCGTTCACCGAGGTCAGCGAGCGCAGAGTGGCCAGTGCTCCGAGCGCCTGGACCTGCAACCGAATGCCGTGAGACTGCTCGTCCTCCAGTTCGCCCATCAGATCTGTGCCGAAGCCGATCGGGACGCCGGCGTCTGCGGCCAGTGCCAGGGATTCGAGGCCCTTCTCCGTCACGATGCGGTTCTTTTCGCACGTGGCGGCGTCCAGGCCGAGCCCGGCGCCGCGCCGGCTCATCGCGTCGTAGGTGATCAACGTCGGGATGAGATAGGCGCCGGCGGCGGCCATGTGATCGGCGGTCTCCCTGTCGATCAGATTCCCGTGCTCCACGGTGCGGACGCCGTTGTCGACCGCGTGGCGGACCGCGGCCGAGCTGTAGGCATGGCCCGCCACATAGCTTCCCCGTCGTTGCGCCTCCTCGACGACCGTACGCACCTCCTCGGGCGAGTACTGAACCGTGTCAAGCCGATCGTTCGGGGTGATGACGCCGCCGGACAGCAGCATCTTGATCGCATGCGCGCCGCGGTGAAAGCGTTCACGTACCGCGTGCCGGAGCGGATCGATGCCGTCGACGACTTCTCCCAGGCATCCCGCCGGATGGCCGCATTCCGCCTCGGGGGACCGCAGATCGCCGTGGCCGCCGGTCTGGCTGAGCGCTCGCCCGGTGTAGAGGTAGCGAGGCGCCTCGATCACGCCTTCTCTGATCGCCTTGCCGAGTCCGTGATCACCTCCCGCAACGTCGCGGACTGTGGTGAATCCTCGCGCGAGGACGGCCGAGAGCCTCTGGGCGGCGATGATGCCGGTGAAGGTCGCAGGAGTGGACTCCAGCGAGAAGATGTCGAGGTGGGAGGCGAAAGCGTGGAAGTGGGCGTCGATCATCCCCGGGATCACAGTGCCTCCGGCACCGTCGAGAAGCAGGTCCCCTTCCCGTGCCGGTTCCCCGACGGACAGAACCTTTTCGCGGGTGAACCTGACGGGGCCTTCGCGCAGTTGCTCGCCGTCGAAGACTCGGCAGTCGACGATCGCGGTCGGCCGAGTGGTCTCTTCGCTCACCGTGTGCCGCCCCTCAGGGAAGCGGTCGCCTGTTCGTCGACCGACGACGTGGCGGGGTCGATCACCACTCCGTACCGCTCCTTCGCGGCAGCCGGCGAGACGAATCCGTTGCGGACGTCGTCTGCGACTCGCTGCGGTGACCTCTCGAGTGGATCTCCGTATCCACCGCCACCGCCGGTGTTGTTCACGATGATGTCGCCGGCCGCGACGTCTCGGGTCGAGTTCGCGAATCGCATGTTCGCCGACCCGGGATTCAGGATGAGGTGGTTGTGCGTGCCCTCGTGACCGTCGCCGATCGCCCATGGGGCCGTGTCGGACTTGTACAGCAGGGAGATGGCCGTGCTCGGAGCGAGGAAGCGGTACCGCCGACTCACTCCGACTCCCCCGCGGTTCGTGCCGGGACCTCCGCTGTCCTCACGGTAGCCGTAGGCTTCGATGAACAACGGAGCCTTGCTCTCGATGACCTCGACGGGCGTGTTGCGACATCCGGGCTCGGACAGGTGCATGATCCCGTCCTCGCCGTCCGCGGCGGCGTTCCCTCCGAAACCGACCGCCTCGTTTCCTGCCTGAACCCAGGGCAGGCCGGTCTGGGAATGCGTTCCCAAGGTCATCAGCGAGGAGATGTCTCCGCCCGAGCAGGCAGGCACGTGATCCGGCATGCCCTGGGCCAGCGCTTTCAGAATGACCTCGCCGGCGAGCAGGCCCGGCCACATCGTGAAGGTGGGCTGCGGGGGCACGGCATGCATGACCGAGCCCGGGTCGGTGACGACCCGCAGCGGCCGGAAGTTGCCTGCGGTCACGGGCGAGTCGGGGGTGGTGAGCGACTTGAAGACGAGACAGCTGATCGACTCGGTCAGCCCTCGAGGGATGTTGATCGGGCCGCGGACGTCCCGCTCGCTCCCGGTCCAGTCCACGATCATCTCGTCGTCGGTGACGGTCACGGTGACCTGGAGGCGGATGGGGCGGTCACGGTCGACTCCGTCGTTGTCGACGAAGTCGTGGGCACTCCAGGATCCGTTGGGAAGAGCACGAAGGCCGGCCAGCGCGAGTTGGGCTCCGTGCTCGTGGATCTGCCCCATCGCCTCGAGAACGGTGTCGACGCCGTACCTGGCGGCAAGCTCCTGTGTACGGCGCACGCCTGTGATGCACGTGGCCACCTGTGCCTGCATGTCTCCGATCGTCGCTTCGGGCATGCGGCTGTTGAAGCGGACGATGTTCCAGATGTCCTCGTTCGGGACGCCCTCGGAGTACAGGCGTGAGACCGGGAAGAAGATTCCTTCCTGGGCCATGTCGGTGGAATCGAGGACGTAGCCCGGATCCTTCTGTTTGAGGTCGAGCAGGTGGACACGACAGGACGAGTAGCCGATCAGCCGGCCGCCGTGATGGATGGGGGCGAACATCAGGGCGTCCAGGGTGTGCGCCGAGGACCAGTACGGGTAGTTCAGCAGGAAGACGTCGCCCGGCCGCATCGCGTCCCGGCCCACGAAGTCGACGGCGTGCTTGATGCCGACGTCGTTGGCCCTGGTGAACGCGGCGATGCCCGGGACATCGGCAACGACATCGCCGGCGGCGTCGTGGACGCCGACGCCGTAGTCACGGATTTCGTACACGACGGTGTTGTAGGCAGTGCGGCACAGTGTGCGGGCCATTTCGTCGGCAACCGCGATGAGTCCGTGCCGGATCAGCTCGGTGACGATCGGGTCGGGGTCGGTCATCGCTCCTCCTTGTGGTCGGTAGTGGCGGCGATCGATACCGTCAGCTGGCCGTAGGCGCCGACGGACACCGTGTCGCCTTCGTGCACGACGGTGGTCGCGGTGTGTTCGTGGATGATCGCGGGCCCGGCCAACGCGTCGCCTGCTCGCAGGTCCTCCCTGGCATAACGGGAGTACTCGACGAATCGTCCGGCGCGGTACACCTTGCGGCGGCCCACGGGAGCGGGTCGCCGGCTCGCCGGCCGGGCCTCGGCGCGCGGGAGGTCCGGCTTCGGCACCAGACCCGTCGCCCGCACCCGAACCGTGGTGATCTCGATCGGGCCCGACTGCGTGTGACCGTACTTCTGCTGGTACTCCCGGGTGAACGCGCTCTCGAGCCATCCGCCGTCCGCTCCCTCGGTCGGAGACGCGACGGTCACGGTGTGCTCCTGGCCGACATAGCGCGCGTCCACCGAGCGTGCCAGCACCTGGCGGTCCGCTGCGAAGCCTTCGGCGACCAGGACTCGGCGGGCATCGTGCTCCATCTCGCCGAACCGGGCTTCGGACTCCGCGCCCCCCATGGCCGACGACGGGATCAGCAGAGTCCGCGCGAAGGAGTGCTGTACGTCGGAGAGAAGCATGCCGAGGGCGGAGAAGGCACCCTGGCCGGGAGGAACGAGTACCGTCCGCACGCCCAGTTCGCGTGCCACGTCGGCCGAGACAAGGCCGCCTCCCCCGCCGAAGCTCAGCAGCGCGAAGTCTTTCGGATCCCGGCCGGCCTCGACGGTGATCGTCCGGACGGCCCCGACGATCTTCGCCGTGGAGATCCTCAGGATTCCCGCCGCCAGATCCTCGACGGTCATGGCGAGGCTGGTCGCGATCGGGGTCAGGGCCTTTCGGGCGAGATCGTCGCGAAGGGCCAACGTCCCGCCCAGCGGAGCGTCGGTACCGAGGAAACCCACACACAGTGCCGCGTCGGTGAACGTGGGCTCTTCCCCGCCCCGGTTGTACGAGGCGGGCCCGGGAGCGGCGCCGGCGCTGCGTGGGCCGACCTGCAAAGCGCCGGCGGCATCCAGGTAGGCGACCGAACCGCCGCCTGCGCCGATCGTGTGAATGTCCAGCGACGGCATGTTGATGGGCATCTGCTCGAACTCGCCGCCGACGAGCACCACGGGTTCGTGTCCGACGATGAGCGAGGCATCCAGGCTCGTCCCGCCCATGTCGATGGTGATGAGGTTCGGCTCCTCGATGAGACGGGAAAACGCCGAGGCGCCGATCACCCCGCCTGCCGGGCCCGACAGGATGAGGTTCACCGGCTGTTCCTTCGCCGCGGCAGCGGTCATCGCGCCGCCGCCGGAGTGCGTCATGAGGAACTTGCCGGTAAAGCCCTGCCGGTCCAGCGCGCCGGACAACACGTCCAGGTAGCGGCCGACCAAGGGTTTCGTATACGCGTCCAGGACCGCTGTGCTGGTTCGCTCGTACTCCCGGTACTCCCTGGAGAGTTCGTGGGAAAGCGACACCATGATCCCGGGTGCCTCCTCCAGCAGCACCTCACGCATCCGCTGTTCGTGCCCGGGATTCGCGTACGCGTGGAGAAAACCGACGGCGACGGCATCGTAGCCGCGCTCGGCGATCACGCGGGCGACCTCTCGTGCGCTCTCGATCGAGAACTCGGTTTCGACCGAGCCGTCGAAGCGCAGTCGCTCCACGACCTCGAAGGTGTCCGCTCGCTCCAGCAACGCCGGCGGCTTTCTGTAGGCGATGGCGTAGTTCATCGGGCGGTCGGTTCGCCCGAGAAGGTAGACGTCGCGGAAGCCGTGGGTCGCGACAACCGCGACCCGTGCTCCCGTGCGTGTCAAGAGCGCGTTCAGCCCGAGCGTGGTCCCGTGGATGAAGGTGTCGACGTCGGAGACCGCAACGCCGGACGCTGCGAAAGCGTCGAGGACCCCGGCGCTCGGATCGCTCGGGACGGTGGACACCTTGGCGAACTCGAGCCGCCCGGTTGACTCGTCCAGGCTCACGACGTCGGTGAACGTGCCTCCGACGTCGACGGCGAGACGAACGGTCTCAGTCATGTGTTTCTCCACTCTGATCTGATGTGTACAGCCCAACCGGCGGTGCGGACGGCCGGAGCGGCCCGTCGCCCGCTACCTGGGACAAGCGGTAGAGGGACGAACTCGGCGCCGACAGCGGATCCTGTGCAGTGTGGACAGCCAGGTCGGGCGCGAGTTCGGCCCTGATCGGATCGTCCTGCCAGCGCCGGTGATCGTCCTCGCTCTTCCACCAGGCCACGACAAGAACGTCGCCGTTCTCGTTCTCCGGAGTCAACACCGCCACCCCGCCACAGTCGGCGCGGCGGACCGCGAGTCCTCCGACGTCCAGACGTTCGATGCAGGCGGCCAGGTCTTCGGCCGCCCCTGGTCGGGGGGTCATCCGCAGAACAGAGATGATCGGGCCCGACCGCACTGGTGATTCCTGCATGGCTAAAAATTGCCCTCCCGTACAGGAAATGTCAAGGTGTATCCAGGCGCTCCGAGACGATTTGCACCCCTTGGGCCCCGGGCTGGTGCCCCGGCGAGACATCTG
Source organism: Embleya sp. NBC_00888 (assembly GCF_045207655.1). Taxonomy (NCBI): domain Bacteria; kingdom Bacillati; phylum Actinomycetota; class Actinomycetes; order Kitasatosporales; family Streptomycetaceae; genus Embleya; species Embleya sp. NBC_00888. Next base: position 517,273 of record NZ_CP108784.1, read on the forward strand.
GCGCCACGGCCCGCCCACCTCGGAACATCCGTCTTGGGCCCGGCACTTCCGGTTGGCAAAGCGGCCGCATCCCGGCCATCATCTGGACACGTCTCGGCTGCCGGTCGGCCTCCACGGCAAGCGCGATCCCGTTCCTGTCTCGCGCCCGGCCCCGCATCGGCGCCGCATGGCTCTCTCACTGCCACCCAGATGGTCGAGGTGACGTAATGACACGACGAACCCTGTGCATCAAGCCGTCGACAACCGGCCCGTTCGACGCGCCGAGGGCCACCGCGTGGCGGGCCGCGGCCGACCCCGCCACCCGCATCGGCCCGGTCCCCCCTCGCTTGCCGAACCCCGCGCATCCCAAGGTCACTGCCTACGAGTTGCTCACCGCCGCACCACCTTCCCGGGTGATGCCGGCCGGAGGATCCGACGGCGCCGCCGCCGCTGCCGTCGACTGCTTCGCCGGCCCGTTCGTCCGCGTGGTACGCAGGGTGACGCATCGGCCGCGGGTCGAAGGGTGGATGGACTCGATGAGGCTTGGATACGACAGACCTCCCGAAAGCAGGTCCTGCGACCTCTTCACGCCGACGACTCCCGACCTCGCGGCGGGTGCGCGATGAACACCCGTGACCACGCGGTGGTTTTCCACGAGCACGGCGGACCCGAAGTCCTGAAAATCGAGCCGGCCGTCGACCGCCCTCTGCGATCCGGCGAAGTACGCTTCGCCGTGTCGGCGTTCGCGTTGAACCGCGGCGACTTGATGTTTTTGCGCGGCGAATATTACACGATTCCCGAATTGCCGTCGCGATTGGGCTCGGAAGCCGCCGGCATCGTGACCGCCGTCGCTCCGGACGTCACTGATTTCCGTGTCGGAGATCGCGTCGGCAGCCTTCCGTTCTTCACTGTTCATCACGGGGTGCAGGGTACGACTGCGACCGTGCCGGCAGATTATCTGGCTCCGACTCCGGAGTTTCTCGACGACATCGAGGCGTGCTCGATCTGGATGCAATATCTCACCGCGTATTTTGCGTTCCAGGGCGCTTCTCGAGTCGAAGAGGGGGACACGGTGCTCGTGACGGCCGCCGCGAGCTCGGCCGGGCTGGGTGCGTTGCAGGTCGCCTCGTTGCTCGGCGCACGGACCGTCGCCACAACCCGGTCGACGGCGAAGGCCGAGCTGCTGCGAGCAGCCGGTGCCACTGCGGTGGTGCATCCCGGGAGCCGGAGCCTGGCTGCGACGATCCACGAAGTCTCCGGCGGGCGCGGCGTGGCCGTCGCGTTCGACTCGCTGGGCGGGGACTCGTTGAACGACTATGCCGAACACCTTGCCCCCGGGGCGACAGTCCTCGGCCTCGGCATGCTGAGCGGTCGGTTGCCGACGATCCCGATGGCGGAGATGTGTCGAGCCGAGGCCGTCTTTCGCCCGTTCTCCTTGTTCAACCACATGGCGCGGGCAGACGAGCGCCGCACTGGGGTCGAATTCGTGCAGAAGGCGGTCCACGCCGGGCTGCGACCTCGAATCGGCGCCACCTTTGCTTTCCCGGATCTGGTCGCGGCCTACTACGCCATGGAATCAAATCGCCACGTCGGCAAAATCGTCGTGCGATGCCCGGCGGGCGAGTGTTGAAAATTCTGGCCAGTTTGGTGTGGGCCGATGTGAATTCGACCGGGCAGGACACCACTGAGCATGCCGCCGGGGGTCGGGAGATGGTGCGCGGTGCCGTCGGCGCGCTGTGCTCGCGCACATCTTCGACCGCTTCCACAAATCCGACCGTGGGCGGGACGGCGGAACGGAGCAAGGCATCACCGAGCGCGGGTCCGCTCGTGTCCCCGACGTGGGGGTCGGTTCCACCCGTCGCCGGCCCCGCCCGCACCCGGCGGCCCCTTTACCGGGGCCGCCGTACCCGCGCCGCCACGGCCCGCACAACGGGGGCGGGCCGCGGCCGGGCACCCTCACCCGGCCGCGACCCGGGCCGTACCCTCGAGCCGGGCAGCGAGGTCCCCCGAACGGTCGGCGGCGGGAAGGCGCCCGCACGCGATCGGGTACCGGGTCCGGGCCGCGGCGGAACGTTCCGCGCGCTCGCCCCCACTACGAGCACGCGACGCCGTGAACCCACCCGGCCCGGACAACCCCACGGCTCCCACGCCGCCGACACCGAGGCAATCGGGAGGGGCGGGGACGGCGAGGGGCGGGTGACGTATGCCGATCTGTGGCCCGCGCGCGGTACCGCGGGCTCGGGCATCCCCGGTGCGGCGGTCAACCTGTAATACGAACGGTCGATCGGCCTGGCCGCGATCGCGATCGACGCCCGACGGGGCCCACAAGTGGCCCTCGACGACGTCCTCTTGGTGGGCCGGACCTTCCGGGGAGCGCAACAAGGGTGCGTCCGAGGGGTGTCCACGTCGCACCGAACCACGACACTCGGCGAGGACGTCGGTTCCGCGCCGGTATGTCGTCCGCCGGTGTCCTCAGCTGTCGTAGTCGACGGCGAGTGCTTCGGAGACGGGGTAGGTCTGGCAGGTCAAGACGTAGCCGGCGTCGACCTCGGCCGGTTCCAGGGCGAAGTTGCGGCGCATGTCCACCTCGCCGCCGCTCACCAGGGCCCGGCAGGTGCCGCAGACGCCGCCCTTGCACGCGAACGGTAGGTCGGAGCGTACGAGTTGGGCGCCGTCCAGGATGGACCGATCACGCGGCAGTGCCACCGGTGTGGTCCGGCCGTCGAGCGTGAGGGTTGCTCGACTGACCGGGCCGGTCGGGGCGGCGTCCGGGCGCTGAACGGTGCGGAGCGGGTCGCCTTCGGCGTGGAACAGTTCCCGGTGCACCCGATCGGCCGGCACATCGAGGTCGGCGAGGACCCGTCGGGCGTCCTCGACCATGCCGTGGGGACCACACAACCACCAGTGGGCAACGTCGGGCACGGCGACCAGGGCGGCGACGAGGGCACCGAGCCGCTCGGCGTCGAGCCGCCCGGACAGTAGTGGGGCCTCGCGGGGCTCACGGGAGAGGACGTGGACGAGTTGGAGCCGGCCGGGATGCACGTCCTTGAGATCGGCGAGTTCGTCGGCGAACATCACGCTGTCGCTGCGCCGGTTGCCGTAGAACAGGCTTACCCGCGACGTCCGGTCGGCGGCCAGGACGGACGCGGCGATCGACAGCATCGGGGTGATGCCCGAGCCGGCCGCGATCAGGACGTGATGGCCGGGCTCGGTCGGATCCGGCGTGAAGGTCCCGGTGGGACCCATCACCTCGACGGTGTCGCCGGGGCGCAGCTCGTTGACCAGCCAGGAGGAGAACAGCCCGCCTGGTACCACGCGGACGCCGATCCTGGGCCGGGAGCCGGCCGGGGCGCAGATCGAGTACGAGCGGCGCTCGTCGCGGCCGTCGATCATGCGGCGCAGCGTCAGCGACTGCCCGGGGGCGAAGGCGTATTCGGCCGCGAGGTGCTCGGGAATCTCGAAGGCGATGGCTGCGGCGTCCGCGCACAGCGGTTCGACGGCGGCGACCCGCAGGGGGTGGAACGCCGGGCGGCGGCGGGGGCGGGCGGGCCGCGCGTCTTGTGCTGTGGGCGGGGCCATCAGATCTCCTTGAGGTACTCGAAGGGTTCGCGGCAGGTGCGGCAGCGCCACAGGGCCTTGCAGGCGGTGCCGGAGAAGCGGGAGGTCTCCTCGGTGTCGACCGACCCGCACTGTGGGCACCGCACGATGGGTGGAGCGGTGGACAGGAGCAACGGCACGGGTCCGGGCGCGTGCCGGGGTGCGGGTCCGGGTGGGGTGATGCCGTGTTCGGCGAGCAGGCGTCGTCCCTCGGGCGTGATCCAGTCGGTGGTCCACGGCGGATCCAGGCGGGTGCGGATCCGGACCTCGGGAAACCCGGCCGCGTACAGGCGGCGCGCCACCTCGGCGCGCATCTCGGCCATTGCCGGGCAGCCCGAGTAGGTGGGCGTGAGGGTCGCGGTCACCGTGCCGCGGTCGTCGACCTCGACGCCGCGCAGCACGCCCAGATCGGCGAGGGTGAGCATGGGCAACTCCGGGTCCGGCGCCTGCTCGGCGATGCGCCGCGCGCGCAGGCCGTCGGCGCGGGTCGCGGTCACCAGGTCGCCTGCGGGTCGGCCCGGGCCACGCTCTGCAGTTCGGCCAACAGCACGGTCAAGTGCTCGGTGTGGAGCCCGTCGCGGCCCCCACCGGCCGCCGATTGGGTCTGCGCGAGCACCAGGCCGGCCGCGTCCAGCACCCGGCCCACCAACGCCGTCGTCTCCTCGCGCACCGACGTGGGGTCCGCGCGCAGGAACTCGTTCAGACCATCCTGCGGGGCGAAGAGTTCCGCGAGATGGGGCGCCACCTCGTCCAGTGCGCGTTGCATCCGCAGCCGCGACTGCGCGGTGCCGTCGCCCAGGCGCACGACCCACTGCGCGGCGTACAGCCGGTGGTACTCGAGTTCCTTGATTCCCTTGGTCGCGATGGCGGCGAGGATCGGATCCGCCGTGTCGGTCAGTCGTTCGAACAGCGCCAGCCGCCATGCCGAGAACACCAGCAGCCGGGCGATCGAGAACGCGAAGTCGCCGTTGGGCAGTTCGACGAGCCGCACGTTGCGGAACCGTGCCGCGTCGCGGAAGTAGGCGTACGCGTCCTCGCCCCGGCCGGTGCCGTCGACTTGGCCGGCCCGGGCGTACAGCAGCCGGGCCTGGCCGAGCAGGTCCAGGCCGATGTTGGCGAGCGCGACCTCCTCCTCCAACTCCGGGGCGCACGTGCACCATTGGGCCAGTCGCTGGGCCGCGACCAGCGCGTCGTCGGCCAACAACAGGCAGCAGGCGGCCAGTTCCTCGATGTCGACCCCGTCCGGCACGGTGGTGTCGGCGCCGTGCAGGGGGTCCTCGAACCCGGTGCCGAAGGCCCATTGGCCATCGCCTTGGGGGTGTCCCTCGCCCAGGGACGGGTAGGCGTGGTCGTCGTTCATGACCTGCTCCTGGCTGTCAGATGTGGGGGACGTCGGCGGGGATGTCGTAGAACGTGGGGTGGCGGTAGACCTTGTCGCCGCTGGGTGCGAAGAAGGGGTCCCGCTCGTCCGGCGTGGACGCGGTGATCCGGTCCGAGGGCACGACCCAGATGCTCACGCCCTCGTTGCGCCGGGTGTACAGGTCGCGGGCGTGGGTGAGGGCCATGCGCTCGTCGGCGGCGTGCAGGGATCCCACGTGGACGTGGTTGAGCCCGCGCTTGCCGCGCACGAAGACCTCGTACAGCGGCCATTGGGCCCTCGTCCGGTGTGTGCCGTCGGTCATGCCGCTGCTCCTTCCCGGGCGCGGGCGGCCTGCTTGGCCGCGTACGCGCTTGCCGCTTCGCGCACCCAGGCGCCGTCTTCGTGGGCCGCGCGGCGACGCGCGACGCGTTCGCTGTTGCACGGCCCGTCGCCGGTGATCACTCGTTGCAGCTCGGACCAGTCCGGGGTGCCGAAGTCGTGCCGACCACGTTCCTCGTTCCAGCGCAGTTGGGGGTCGGGCAACGTGACGCCGAGCTTGGCCGCCTGGGGCACGGTCATGTCCACGAAGCGCCGGCGCAGTTCGTCATTGGTGTGTCGCTTGATCTTCCAGGCCATCGACTGCTCGGAGTTGGGCGAATCGCCGTCGGGCGGGCCGAACATCATCAGGGACGGCCACCACCAGCGGTCGACCGCGTCCTGCACCGTCGCCCGCTGGTCGTCGGTGCCGCGCATCATCGTCGACAGGAGTTCGTAGCCCTGCCGCTGGTGGAAGGACTCCTCCTTGCACACCCGGACCATGGCGCGCGCGTACGGTCCGAACGAGCTGCGGCAGAGCGGGACTTGGTTGCAGATGGCCGCACCGTCGACGAACCAGCCGATCACCCCGACGTCGGCGAAGGTGGGGGTGGGGTAGTTGAAGATCGAGGAGTACTTCTGGCGGCCATCGATCAATCGCTGCGTCAGGTCGGCGCGGTCCGCGCCCAGCGTCTCGGCCGCCGAGTACAGGTAGAGCCCGTGGCCGGCCTCGTCCTGCACCTTGGCGAACAGGATCGCCTTGCGGCGCAGGGAGGGTGCCCGGGTGATCCAGTCGCCCTCCGGTTGCATGCCGATGATCTCGGAGTGGGCGTGCTGGGCGATCTGGCGGATCAGCGTTCTGCGGTAGCCGTCCGGCATCCAGTCGCGAGGCTCGATGCGCTGCTCGCGTGCGATCGTGTCGTCGAACTGCTCGTGCAATCGCGGCTCGAAGCCACTCTCGTCGCAAGACGTGGTCTCCGGTGTGGTCATGCCCAACCTTTCTTTCCGACGGGGGTGTTCGATGTCTGGGGCGGCTCTGGCAACGACGGGTGGCGACTCAGCGACCGTGGAAGGTGGGTGTGTCACGGGCCAGGAAGGCCTTCACCGCGGTCTGGTGGTCCCGGGTTGCGCCGAGCCGCTCCTGGGCTGCGGCCTCGCGGGCGAGGACGGTGCCCAGAGCGGCGTCGTCGGTGTACCCGAGCAGGGTCTTGACCTCGCGGTAGGCGGCCGTGGGGCCGGCTGCGAGGTGGCGGGCGAGGGCCAGTCCCTCCGCGGTGGCGGCCCCGTTCGCCGTGACCCGGTGGGCCAGGCCCCAGCGCAGCGCGTCCCGGGCGTCGAAGCGGTCCCCAAGCAGGAACAGTCCCGCCGCGCGTGAGGGGCCCAGTGCCCGGGTCAGCGTCGCGCTCAGCCCGCTGTCCGCCGCGAGCCCGATCCCGGTGAAGGCCGTGGCGAAGCGGGCGCCCTCGGCCACGACGCGCAGGTCGGCACACAGTGCCAGGGCCAGCCCGGCCCCCACGCAAGCGCCTTCGACGGCGGCGACCACCGGCTGGGGCAGGGTGTGCAGGGCTTCGACGAGCGGGTTGTAGTCGGCCCGGACCTTGGCGAACGCCGACTTCGGGTCGGCCTCCAGGTCGCGGGCGTGTTCCTTGAGGTCCTGGCCGACGCAGAAGGACGTGCCCCGCGCGGCGAGCAGGACCGCGCGGATGTCACGTCCGTCGCCGTGCACCTGATGTACGGCGGCGAGGAGTTCGCTTCTCATGACCGCGTCGAGCGCGTTGCCCGGTGCGGACCCGCGCAGGGTGATGACGGCCACGCCGCCGGTCGAGGAGTAGTCGACGCCGTGTCCCGCTTCGGCATTGCTCACCTGGTCACCGACTATTCCCATGAGTAGAAGCCCTTTCCGCTCTTGCGGCCCAGTTCGCCGCGCGCGACCTTGTCGCGCAGGAGCCGGGGCGCGGCGAAGCGCTCGCCGAGGGTGGCGTGCAGGTGGTCGGCGATGGCCAGACGCACGTCGAGGCCGACGAGATCCGTCAGGCGCAGTGGTCCCATCGGGTGCCTGTAGCCGAGTCTCATCGCGTCGTCGATGGCCTGGGGGTCGGCGACCCCTTCCTCCACCATGCGGATCGCCTCCAGGCCCAGTGCCACGCCCAGGCGGCTGCTGGCGAAGCCCGGGGAGTCCTTGACGACCACGTCCTGTTTCCCGAGGGCGTGGGTCCAGGCCGTCGCGGTCAGCAGCGTTTGTTCGCTCGTGGCGGGTGCGACGACGAGTTCGATCAGGGCGGAGGCGGGAACGGGGTTGAAGAAGTGCATGCCGAGGAATCGGCTCGGGTGGGTCAGGGCCGCGCCGAGTTCGGCGATCGACAGGGAGCTGGTGTTGCTGGCCAGGATGGTCCGTTCACCCACGACGGCCTCGGCGGCGGCCAGCAGTCGGGCCTTGAGGGCGGCGTCCTCCACCACGGCCTCGACCACGAGGTCGGCGTCGGCGGGCAGAGCGTCCACGGAGTCCGCGGCGGTGACCCTGGCGAGTACTCGATCGCACGGCTCGTCGAGGCGCTCGGCGGCGCGGACGAGGCCGCCGGCGATCCGTTCCAGGGCGGCTGCCGCGGCCCGTCCATCGCCTTCGATCACGGTGACGGACGATCCGACTGCGGCGAAGGATTGGGCAATGCCCGCGCCCATCCGGCCGCCGCCGACCACGCCGACCACGGCGGGCACCGTGCTCATGTCATACCACCCTTCTTCGCCAGAAATCGAGTCATTCGTTCATGTTTGTCGGATCCCTCGAACAGCACGGCCTGTGCGAGGTCGTCGGCCAGCGGATGGGCGCCGGGCGCGTCGACGACGAGTTTGGTCAGGCGCAGTGCGGTGGCCGAGGATCGTGCCATCCGGTCCAGCAGAGCGTGGGCACGGTCGAGGAGGACAGGGGCCGGCACGACGTCGATGACCAGCCCGGCGGCGAGGGCCGTTGGGGCGTCGAGGGTGCGGCCCGCCAGCAGCACCTGCTTGGCGAGGGATGCGCCGATCAGCTCCGGCAGACGCCAACAGGCGCCGGCCGCGGCGAGGATGCCCAGGGCGGGCTCGGGGTTGCCGAAGACCGCGTCGGGGCCCGCGATCCGGATGTCGCACGCGTAGGCCAACTCGGCTCCGCCGCCCAGGGCCCAGCCGTCGACGGCGGCCACGGTGGGCATGGGCAGTCGGCGAATTCTCTCGAACAGGCGGCTGTTGATGCCCTGGAGCGCCTCGTCGTGTCCGCGATGCAGCAGTTCGCCGATATCGGCGCCGCCGGCGAAGACCCCGCCGTGGCCGGCGAGCAGCAGCAGCCGCGGGTCGCGCTCCACCAGGGCGCAGACGTCGTGCAGTTCGTCGATCATCCGGGCGCTGATCGCGTTGCGCGCCTGCGGTCGGTGCAAGGTGACCACGACCCGGTCGGTGCGCTCGTCGACCAAGAGCGTTTCCCAGGGCCCGCTCATGTCCGCTCCACGAGCATCGCGACACCCTGCCCGACGCCCACGCACAGGGTGGCCAATCCCCGGCGGGCGTCCTCGCGTTCGAGCCGTCCGAGGAGGGTGAGCAGGATCCGGGCGCCGGAGCAGCCGAGCGGGTGGCCGAGCGCGATGGCGCCGCCGTCGGCGTTGACGCGGTCCTCGTCGAGCTTCAGCCGGCGCATCACCGCCAACGCCTGCGCGGCGAAGGCCTCGTTCAGCTCGATGGCGCCCGGATCGTCGGGCTGCCATCCGGCTCTGGCCAGGGCCTTCTCGGTGGCGGGCACCGGGCCCAGGCCCATCAGGTTCGGCTGGACCCCGGCCGAGGCGGACGCCACCACCCGAGCCCGGGGCACCAGGCCGTGGCGCACCACGGCCGCCTCGCCGGCCACCACGAGGGCGGCAGCCCCGTCCGACAGGGGGGAGGCGGATCCTGCGGTGACGATGCCGTCGGGGCGGAAGAGGGGACGCAGCGTGCCGAGCCTGTCCAGGCTCGTGTCCCGGCGCGGGCCCTCATCGCGGGTCAGCCGGCCGTCCGTGAGCGGCACGGGCACGATCTCCCGGTCGAAGTGGCCGGCGTCCTGGGCCGCGACCGCGCGTCGATGGCTGCGCAGCGCGTAGGCGTCGGACTCGGCGCGGGTGATGCCGTCGAGGGCGGCGACCTCCTCGGCGGTCTCGCCCATCGACAGCGTCGTCTTGACGCTCTCGGGGCCGGCGCCCGCCGGGACGGCGCGGTCGGCCTCGGCGAACCGCGGATTGGTGAACCGCCAACCGAGCGCGGTGTCGTGCACCTCGCCGGGCTTGGCCCAGGGAGTGCCGGACTTGGCCATGACCCAGGGCGCGCGGGTCATCGATTCCACGCCGCCGGCCACGATCAGGTCGGCCTCGCCGGCGCGGATCGCCTGGGCGGCGGAGGCGACGGCGGTCAGGCCGGACGCGCACAACCGGTTCACCGTGTAGCCGGGCACGGTGTGTGGAAGTCCGGCGAGCAGCACGGCCATGCGGGCCACGTCGCGGTTGTCCTCGCCGGCCTGGTTGGCCGCGCCGAGGATCACCTCGTCCACCGCGTCGCCGGGGATCCCGGCCCGGCGCACCGCCTCGCCGACCACCAGGGCGGCCAGGTCGTCGGGTCGAACTCCCGCCAGGGCGCCGCCGTAGCGGCCCTGCGGGGTGCGGGCCCCGTCGATCAGATAGACCTCAGACATCGCCGGCCTCCCGGCTCCGGACGGGCCGGCGCGATTGCAGCGTGGCGAAGCGGCCGGTGACGAACGCCGGGTCGGACAAGGTGGCGCCGGCCGCAGGGTTGGCGGCGCTGCCGTGGAAGTCGCTGAACGCGGCCGACTGGTTGACGAAGACGCCGCCGGTGAGGTTCTCCGACAGGTGTACGCCCACCTCCAGCGCGGCCAGTTCGGCCGCTGCCAACACGTCCTCGGACGTCGAGTGCACGGCGGCGGTCAGCGCACCGTGTTCGCGCACGGTGTCGCGGAAGATCCGCAGGCTGTGCGCGGTGGAGTCGGTCCCGATCACGAAGGACACCGGGCCGAACCATTCGCGGGTGTACGTCCGGTGATCGGCCTCGGCGTCCAGCAGTGCCACCAGCGGTGTTCGTATCGCCGCCTGCGGATGGGCGGGGTCCTCGATCGACGTCGACCGGTGCACCGTGCGACCGACCGTGGTGGCCTCCGTCAACCGCGTGTGCACGCCGTCGTTGACGATCGCGCCCAGGGTTCCGGCTGCGCGGGCGGGGTCGCCGAGCAGCTTGTCCAGCGCGGCGCCCAGGTCGTCGGCGAACTGCGCCGCGGATCGCACTCCCTGGTCGGTGTCGATGCCCTCGCGCGGGATCAGCAGGTTCTGCGGGGTGGTGCACATCTGGCCGCTGTACAGGGACAGCGAGAAGGCCAGGTTGCGCAGCAGGCCTTGGTAGTCGTCGGTGGAGTCGAGCACGACCGTGTTCAGACCGGCCTTCTCGGTGTAGACGACGGCCTGGCGGGCGTTGCCCTCCAGCCAGTCGCCGAACTCGGTCGAGCCGGTGAAGTCGACGATCCGCACCTCGGGGCGCACCGCGAGGAGGGTCGCGATGCGGTCCTGGGGTCCTTCCGCCACCAGGAGCACCAGGTTCGGGTCGAAGCCCGCCTCGGTCAGGACGTCGCGGGCGATGCGTACGGAGATCGCGAGCGGCAGTACGGCGCCGGGGTGCGGCTTGACGATCACCGGGTTGCCGGTGACCAGGCTCGCGAACAGGCCCGGGTAGCCGTTCCAGGTCGGGAAGGTGTTGCACGCGATCAGCAGCGCGAGGCCGCGCCCGACGGGGGTGAACTTCTTGTCCAGGACGAGTGGTTCGCCCTTGCGCTGTGGCTTGCTCCAGCGCGCGGCGGCGGGGTGGCGCTTTTGCTCGGCCCACGCGTAGGCCACCGCCTCCAGGCCGCGCTCCTGGGCGTGCGGTCCACCCGCTTGGAAGGCCATCACGAACGCCTGACCCGTGGTGTGCTGCACCGCGTGCGCGATCTCGAAGCTCGCGGCGTTGATCCGGGCCAGGATCTCGGCGGCGACTCCGGCGCGGGTGTCGGGGCCCGCCGCGCGCCACGGGCCGATGCCGGCCGTCGCGGCGGCGATCGCCTCGTTCGGCGTCAGTCGGGGATACGTGACGCCCAACGCGAGGCCGTACGGGGAGACTTCGCCGGCGTGCACGGTGCCGCTGCGGGGGTGACCCTCCAGGACGAAGTCCTTGCCGAGTTGCTCCCGGAAGGCGGCCTCGCCCTGCTTGGGGGCTTCCTCGCCGTACACCGAGGTGCTGGGCGATTCCGGATACGGCGACCAGTACTCGCGGTTCGCGGTGGTGATCACTGCCCGGTCGAGCAGCTCGCGGTGGCGGGCGAAGTAGTCGGGGGCGGCGGCGGATGGGGCGAGCACCATGTGTTTTCACCTCGTGAAGGAGAGTTCGGATGACGGCGGCTCGGTGCCGACCAGGCGGCGACCGGTGTGGTGAGGCGACGCGGCCACGGGTCGCTCACATGTCGGCCAGCAACGTCGCGGGTCGCTCGACGCAGTCGGCCACGTAGCGCAGGAAGCCGCCGGCCACGCCGCCGTCGCAGACCCGGTGATCGAAGCTCAACGAGAGCTGGGTGACCTTGCGGACGGCGAGTTCGCCGTCGACGACCCAGGGCTTGTCGACGATTCGGCCCACCCCGAGCAGGGCGGCCTCGGGGTGATTGATGATCGGGGTGGAGCCGTCCACGCCGAACACGCCGTAGTTGTTGAGCGTGAACGTTCCCCCGGTCAGCGCCTCGGGAGGAAGGCCGCCGGTGCGGGCCTGGTCGGTCAGTCGGCCCAGTTCGGCGGCGATCTGCGCCGTCGTCAGGGTGTGCGCGTCGCGTAGGACGGGGACCACCAGGCCGCGCTCGGTCTGGGCGGCGAAGCCCAGGTTCACGTGCGAGAAGCGGACGATCTCCTCCCGTTCCGTGTCGACGGTGGAGTTCAGTTCCGGGAAGCGCCGCAGTCCCGCGACACAGATGCGAGCGAGCAGCGGCAACAGGCCGATGCGGCGATCCGGGTGGGCGGCTCGGAGCACGTTTTTGGCGTCCCACAGCGCCGTCGCGTCCACGTCCACCCAGGTCGTGGCGTCGGGGATCTCGGCACGGCTGCGCGCGAGTTTCCGCGCCGCCGCACGACGCAGGCCACGCAGGGGTATCCGCTCCGCCGCCTCGGCGGCGGGCTCGGCGGCGACGGCGGACGCGCTCACCCGCCCCGCCTGGGCGATGGCCGCATCCACGTCCCGGCGTCGGACCACGCCGCCGGTTCCGCTCGCTGCCAGCCGGGCGACGTCGACACCGTTGTCGCGTGCCAGCTTGCGGACCAACGGAGATATCACCGGAGGCACCTGCGAGCGGCCCGCCTCGGAAGTCGACCCGTTGGCTGCGGTCCGCGCGGCCTCGGCCTCGGCCGGCCCGACCTCCGCGGGGGCGGCCGGCGCCGGCGGGAGGCGGCGGCGCCGGGAGGCGGGCGCGTGTCCGGTGCCGTAGCCGATCAGGACGTTCCCGGACCCCGCCTGTTCCTCCTCGCGATATCGCTGTGCGGTGGCGGATTCCGCGCCGGCCTCGGTCGTCGTCGTCGCGCCGACCGAGATCAGCGGCTGTCCCACCGGGAGCGTGGTGCCGGCCTCGGCGTGCAGTCGCAGCACCGTGCCCGCGTACGGCACCGGGACCTCGACGGCGGCCTTGGCGGTCTCGACCTCCACCACGACGTGGTCGACCTCCACGGTGTCGCCGACCGCGACCTTCCACTCGACGATCTCGGCCTCGGCCAGTCCCTCGCCCAGATCCGGCAGGAGGAAGACCTGCGCTTCGAGCGTGCCGGTGTTCACGCCGTCCCCTTGACCAGGTGCCGGACGTCGGGCATGTCGTCGAACTGCAACCGGTCCACCGCGTCGAGGATGCGGTCGACACCGGGCAGGTGCGCGTGCTCCAGCTTCGGCGGCGGGTAGGGGATGTCGAACCCGGCGACGCGCAAGACCGGCGCGGCCAGCGAGTGGAAACAGCGTTCCTGCACCCGGGCGGCGATCTCGGCCCCGACACCGGCGAAACCCTGGGCTTCCTGGACCACCACGCAGCGTCCCGTACGTCGCACGGACGCGGCCACGGTGTCGTCGTCGAACGGCACCAGGGTGCGCAGGTCGACGACCTCCAGGCTGCGTCCCTCCCGTGCCGCGGCCTCGGCGGCCTCGAGCGCCACCGGTACGGAAGGACCGTAGGCCACGAGCGTCGCGTCGCGACCCTCGCGACGGACGACCGCGCGACCGAACGGCTTCGCGTGGCGCACGGCGAAGTCGGTGACCTCCTTCGACCAGTACAGCTTCTTGGGTTCCAGGAAGACCACCGGGTCGGGGTCGGCGATCGCGTCGCGCAGCAGCCAGTAGGCGTCCTCGGCCGTCGCGGGGGTGACCACCTTCAGGCCGGGCGTGTGGGCGTAGTACGCCTCGCTGGAGTCGCAGTGGTGCTCGACGCCGCCGATTCCGCCCGCGTACGGGATGCGGATCACCAACGGCACCGACACCCGCCCCCGGGTCCGATTGCGCAACTTGGCGACGTGTGAGGCGATCTGCTCGAACGCGGGGTAGGCGAATGCGTCGAACTGCATCTCCACCACGGGCCGGAAGCCGCCCATCGCCAGCCCGACCGCCAGGCCGACGATCCCGGCCTCCGCGAGCGGAGTGTCGAAGCAACGCTGCTCGCCGAAGTCCCGGGTCAGGCCGTCGGTGATCCGGAACACGCCGCCCAGGGGACCGACATCCTCACCGAACACCAGCACCCGCTCGTCCGAGCCCAACGCGTCGCGCAGCGCGGTGTTCAGCGCCTGCGCCATCGTCACGGTCGCCATCTCAGTCCTCCTGGGCAGTCGACTCGGCGGCGAGCAGGGCACGCTGCTCTCGCAGTTGAGGGGTGGGTTCGGCGAAGACGTGGTCGAACAGCTCGAGCGGGTCGGCCCGGTGATCGGTGTTCATCCGCGTGCGCAGATCCGCGGCGAGGGCTTCCGCGTCCGACCGGTCGCCCGCGACGTCGTCATCCGTCAGCACCCCGCGTGCCCGCAGGTGGATCTCCAGGCGATCCAACGGATCGGCCGTGCGCCACTGCTCCACCTCGGCCGCGTCGCGGTAGCGCGTCGCGTCGTCGGCGTTGGTGTGCGCGTCCATCCGGTAGGTGTGCGCCTCCACCAGGAACGGCCCCCGGCCGGCGCGCGCGTGCTCGACCGCGGCGGTCAGCACGGACAACAGGGCCACCACGTCGTTGCCGTCCACCTGTTCGGAACGCACGCCGTACCCGACGCCCTTGTACGCCAGCGCGGGCGCCGCGCTCTGGCGGGCCAGCGGCACCGAGATGGCGTACTTGTTGTTCTGCACGAAGAACACCACCGGCGACTCGAACACCGCCGCGAAGTTGAGTGCCTCGTGGAAGTCGCCCTCGCTGGTCCCGCCGTCGCCGATCAACGCCATCGCCACGCCGTCCTCGCCCTTGCGCCGCATCGCCTCGGCCATGCCGGTGGCGTGCAGGACCTGGGTGGCCAGCGGCGTGCACTGCGGCGCCACCCGGGTGGCCATCGGGTCGTAGCCGCAGTGCCAGTCCCCGCGCAGCAGCGTCAGCACCTCGACGGGGTCGACGCCGCGCGCGACCAGCGCCACCGAGTCGCGGTAGGTCGGGAACAGCCAGTCGTCCTCGCGCAGTGCCAGCACCGCGGCGATCTGGCACGCCTCCTGGCCGCGACTGGAGGGGTACACCGCGAGCCGGCCCTGCTTGGTCAGCGCCGTGGCCTGGGTGTCGAACCGCCGCCCGAGCACCATCCGTCGGTACGCCTCGCGCAGCAGCGCGTCGGCCGGCTCGGTGTACCCGGCGGACTGTTTGACCGCCGTGCCGTCCTCGGCCACGAAGCGCACCGGCGCGAGCGAGGGAAGGAAACTCTGCACCGCTTGGCGCAGGATCTTCACGGACATCGAGGACGCTCGCTTTCATTGGACGTTTGACAAAGAATGTTCCAATCAAGCCCACAGCTGTTCAAGGACTTGGAGAATCATGCGATAGACTGCCGAAATTCGCGATGAAGGGAAGCCGAATGTCTTCTGACGATCCATCACCGAGGTCGGAGTCGGGACGTTTGGCCACCGCGCTCGACGCGACCGATCGCGCGATCGTCGCCGAACTCCTCACCGACGGCCGGATCTCCGTCCGCGCGCTCGCCGAAAAGATCCACATCTCACGAGCCAACGCGTACGCGCGCATCGGTCGAATGGTCGACGACGGCACGATCACCGGCTTCACCACGCGGCTGAACCCGGCGAGGGTGGGCCTGGGCACGACCGCCTACGTCACCGTCACCATCCAGCAAAACGCCTGGCGCGCGGTCAGCGAGCGGCTGCGCCTTGTCCCCTACATCGAGCACTTCGCCCTGGTCGGCGGCGACTACGACGTCCTGGCCCTGGTCCGCGCCCCCGACAACACCGCGCTGCGCGAGGTCGTGCTGGAGCAGATCCAGGGCATCCCCAACGTGCGCTCCACGCGCACCTGGCTGGTCTTCGAGGAGGCCCCCGGACGCGGCGCCGACTGGGACGTCTGAACGGACGAGCGGAAGCCCTCGCCCGGGGCAGGACACGCCGCCGCGCCCGCGTCGGTCGTTCACGTGCGACCGCCTCGGCGTGTCCGGGGCCGGATACTACGAGTGGCGCCGGCGCCCGGAATCCGCGAGACGACGGAGGGTCCGGCCGGGATGCCGGCCGGACCCCATGACGGTTTCGGGAAGCTTCACCACGGGCCGGCTTCGCGCGGTGGTCCTGTCGTCGATGCGACACACACACGGGCGACGGCAGGGCCGTGCCGACCTCACGTGCCCGCTTCGGGCGACGATTGCGTGCTACGGACTCGTGACCTCCGCGATCACCGCGGCCGGGTGGGGACGATCGGCGATGCCCGCTGCGACGTCCCCGGCCCGGCTGCGGTATGCACCGTTCTCGAGCACCTCCGCCACGGCCGGAGCAATGCCGGCTGCCGAGTCGACCGTGAGCGCTGTGCCCGACGCGGCGGCGCGTGCGGCGTTGATGGGCTGGTCGGCGCCCTGGGGCCAGAGCACCATCGGGAGGCCGTGTGCGAGAGTGCCGACAACTGTGCCGACACCTCCCGCGCCCACCACCAGATCGGCCTTTTCGAGCAACTGGGCCAGCGGGACGAAAGGCACGTACCGCACGCGCGCCGAGGCGACCCGGGCCACCTCCCCATGGGACGCCCGGCTCGCCCGGGGATCCCTCAGGAACGAGCCGAGCGTGGCTATCACGTTGACCCCGGTCTCCGCGACCGCCGCCACGGTCGCGGAAAGAGTGTCGGGGTTCGAGAAGATCGTGCCCAGGGTGACGAGCACCGTGGGCCTGTCGGGCTCCCCGAAGTCGGGCAGGTCGAGCGCGACGTCCTTCGGTCGGCGGTGGGCGCCGAGTCGGACCGACAGCACCCGCGCGGTCGAAGACCAGGCCGGATCCTGCAGTTGCTGCGGACACGGGTCGATATAACGCGAGGCCGCGACCGGGTCGAGGCGCAACCGGTCATACCGGGTCGAGGCCACGCGATCGATCTCACGGGTGATCGCCGCCGGCAGCGCCGGACCGATGCCGGCCCGGTGCCATCCCACGCGGAGCCGGGCGGCGAGAATCGGACCGACCGCGTCGAACGGCTCGGCGACCACCAGGTCCGGAGCCCACGCGGTGGCCCGGTCGAGGCTGTCCTCGATGCCGAGGTCGACACGGGAGCCGCCGAAGATCTCACCGATGGTCGACGGTGTCGGATGGAACACGTCGGCACCGGTACGACGGGCCGCCTCCTCGGAGAACTCGCCGGGCATCACGCCCGCTTCGAGAAACTCGACCTCGGGGGGAAGCTCCTCGCCGACCTCGGCCCGGAATCCCGCACTCGACAGCAGCCCCACGGCGTGACCCGCACCGACCGCCGCCTGCATGAGCGGAACCAGGGGCAGTATGTGACCGAAGGCGGGAGTTGCACTGAACAACAGTTTCATCGGCACCCCAAGAGCTTTCCGAAGTGATGTTCGTGAGGGCTTTTCATTATAGTTACACCCTATTTCTCTATGTTCGGGTGACTCCGCCAGTCGGGGACTGCCTGGACAGCCGGGGCGGAGTACCTCCGAGGCCCGGAGGGGTCAGGGCTCAGTCGAAGAGGGAGAGGTCGACGGCTTCCGCGAGGGCTCGGTAGCCGGCGTCGTTGCCGTGGAGGTTGTCACCCATGTGCAGGTCGCTGCGGATACGGGTGGAATCGGAGGGGTCGCGCCACACGGCGTCGAAGTCGAGGACGCCGTCGAAGGCACCGCTCGTGCGGATCCAGGAGTTGACCTGCTCGCGTGCCTTGTCGCCCTCGGGTGAGTACATTTCGGAGGCGCCGTAGGGAGCGATGGTCGCGGCATGCACCCGTGCGCCGTGCGCGCGGGCTCGGGCCGCGAGTTGGACGTGGGCGGCGATGATGTCGTCCACGCCGACCGGGTCGCCGGGGAACATCGCGAGGAACCCGGAGTTCTCCTCGGTGTCGGGGGCGAAGGAGAAGACGAGGTCGTTGCCGACAGCGATCACCACGTGGCCGAGGCCCGGAGTGGCGAGGATGTCGCGGTCGAAGCGGGCGAGGGCGGCGGTGCCGATCCCGTCGGTGAGCAGTCGGTTTCCGCTGATGCTCTGGCTGACCACGCAGCGCGTCGGGCCGCCGCGGGTGTCCAGCCGCTCGGCGAGCAGGTCGGTCCAGCGCTGATCCGCGCCGGGACTGGAGCCGATGCCGTCGACGCGGGAGTCACCGAGGACGGCGATGGCCTGGGTGGGGCTGTCGGTCTGTATTTCGACGGCGGTGATCAGGGCTTGCGCCGGCAGGGGGGTTGCGCCTGTGGGCAGCGACGTCAACGCGGTCGCGTCGCCGGGAATGATCCATCCGAGCGCGTGGAAGGTCCCGTGGCAGGTGACGGTGTCGACGCGGCCGGGCAGGTGGAGGCTGATCGTCAGCCGCGACAGCGCGGCGACGTCCAGGTCGACGGGGTCGCTGAGGATCGGCGCGCCGGCCGGGACGATGGCGGTCGGCCTGCCGCTGAACGTCACCGCACGAGCGCTGCCGTGCCGGATCTCGCTGTCGGAGTCCGCGAGGCCGATATGGGTGGCGCCGATGGTCAGAGGAGCGCTTCCGTACTCGTTGCTGAGACGGATCCGGATGCGGCCCCCGCCGCCGCTGACGCGCACGATTTGGCGCAGCGTCGCGTTCTCGAAGGGTTCGATGCCGGAGACGGAGTTGTCCGGCGCCTGCGGCGCGGCTCCCCAGGTGCGCACCCATCCAGGGACGTGCGAACCTTCCGGGGCTGAAGGGGAGTTGCGGGCGATGTTCATCATCGGGCTCCTGGGGCTTTCGGTTTCGGGGTTGGTGTCCAAGGCGGTGGTGCGCACCGGGTTCGCAGTCAGGGGGCCGGCGGTGACGGGCGTGCGGACAGCGGACCGATCGCGCCTGCCGTGATCGGCACGCGCCCATCTGCGGGGACACCGATCCGCTGCCACTGGCGGCCGAGCACGAGGGCAGGCACGTTGGCGCGGTTGAAGCCGGCGGAGGCGCCCATTGCCGTGGTATCGACCGGCTCCGCCGTCGCGTGCCTCGCCTGATCCGGGAGCACGGCGACCAAAACACCGCCGATGGCGGCATTGCGGGACCGGCGTGGCCCGACCCGGCGGCGCCGTCCCGACGGATCGCGCGGTGTCGCGGCGGCGGCCGGGCGGGATGGCGAGGCTGAGGCCGAAGAGAAGGAATCCGGCGTTCATTACCCGGGCCAGGGGCGAGGCGAGTACATGTACCGCTGCTGACGGAACAGGGTCGAGGGCCCGTGGACTTCGAGGTTGAGGACGCGGCGCTTCGACAGACCCCCTCACACCGGTTCGACGTCCCGCCCCAAAGACAGCCGACAACCGCCTCGTCGCGCCGGGCGCCGCGAAGTGCCCCTATGCCCTGTCCGGCGGATCCTGGTGGATCGGGCCGCGTCGTGAGCGCAGCGAGGAGCCCGAAGGGCGGATGCCGTGCGTCGGCGTGCCGGAGAAGCAGCCGCATAGTGGTTCCATTCGGCTGCTTCTCCGGTGCGGCGATGCGCGGTACCAGGCGGCGCACCCACCAAGATCCGCCGGACAGGGCCTAGTTCTCCGGCACACCGAACCACCGGGCGGTGGCCTGCGCGAACGCCTCACGACGGGGAGTGTGCTCACTCGCCCACGCCACGACGCCGTCGGGGCGGACGAGCAGGGCGGTGAAACCGAGGTCGTTGCGGGCCGATCCTGCGGCGTATCGGATCCGGCCCTTCCATTTCCCGGCCACGTCCTGAAGCCCGCGATGGGCGCTGAAGTCGAGTACGACGCCCTGGCCCTGGTGCAGCAGGTCGCCCAGGCGAGTGCCGTCCTCGAAGCGGAAGTCGGGCGCGGTGCGGCCGACGAGCGGCTGCTCGTCGGCCAGGTCGTACCGGTTGAACAGACCCGACGTCGTGCGGTAGACGTGCGTGGTGCCGTCGGGGGTGCTCATCAGGTCGTGGAGCAGCCGGCGCAGCGCCGGAGTGTTGGGGCCCGGCTTCATCGTCGCCACCTGGGCGCGGGACCAGTCGAGCACGGCGGCGCCGACGGGGTGGCGCTCACTGGTGTAGGTGTCGAGCAGGCCGTCCGCCGCCGTGCCGTGCACGGCGGCGGCGAGTTTCCAGCCGAGGTTGACGGCATCGCCGATGCCGAGGTTGAGTCCCTGCCCGCCAAGCGGTGAGTGGATGTGGGCGGCGTCGCCGGCGAGCAGCACGCGGCCCCGGCGGTAGCTGGTCGCCTGCATCGCGCGGTCGGTGAAGCTGGACGCGAGGCGAACGTCGGTCAGCGTCACGTCGGTGCCGGTGATGCGGCGAAGCACCGTCTGGAGGTGCTCGCGGGTGAGCGGTTGGGAGCGGTCGAAGGTGGCCCCGTCGAAGTCCATCATCCCCAGATGTCCTTCGAACGGCGTACGCAGGTACATGCCGTGGGCCGTCGGGTTGAACCCCAGGGGCAGCCGGTCGGGGTCTGCGAAGGTGACCTGGGCGACGTAGCCGGTGAACAGGGGCTCGGTGCCGACGAAGTCGAAGCCTGCGAGCGTGCGGACCGTGCTGCGCCCGCCGTCGCACCCCACCAGCCAGCGCCCCTGGTACTGCCGTCCGGCGGCGGTGACGGCCACGGCATGGTCGTCCTGCGTCACGGCCGTGACGTCGGCGCCCCGGACGATCTCCACGCCGAGCGTGGCGGCCCGCTCGGACAGCACGTCCTCGATCGCCGCCAGGCTGGTCATGAAGCCTTCCATCGCCGGACTGGGCAGCCGGTAGCGGAGGGTGGCCGACTCGATGTCGGCCGCGTCGAGTGTCATCCCGGCGAAGTGGCTCAGGGCCCGGGGTACGGGCGCCTCACTCGCTTCGGGGGCCGCGCCGAGCTTCTCCACAGCGGTGCCGGAAGCCTTCGCCGCCGCCTCCAGTAGTCCGCGGCGGTAAAAGGTCTCGGCCGACGCGGCGTTCAGGCCCCGCATCCCGAGCGGGAGCGTCTTCCACGGTGAAGTCGCTTCCTGTTCCCGCTCCAGGACCAGGACCGAGCAGCCGGACAGGGCCACCTCGCCGGCCAGGAACAGGCCGACCGGGCCGCCGCCCGCGATCACTACGTCATGCATGAGAGATCTCCCTGAAGCGGTCGTTGGTGAACCCGGCCGGATGCAGCGGGTCAGCGCAGACGGATGAGGCCGTCGAGGACGACGGCGATGCCGGTGAGGAACTGCTCGCGGTCGTCGTGCTCGCTTATCCGGCCGGCGATGGCGTGCATGAACGGGTAGTCCTCGGGGTCGAGGGTCTGCCACGCCTGGGCTGTCGCACCCAAGAACTCTTCGCGGTCCGCATCGGGCTCGACGCCGGAGGTGTCCCCCTCGATGCGGGTGTTCTGGCCGACTGCTCCGAGGATGTAGTGCACGAGCGTCGAGGCCGCGTCGAACCAGCGGGCTTGCGGCACGCCCAGCGCACTCACCTGCCGGCCGATCCGCTCGAAGATCCCCACGGTGATCGGGCCGACCGGGTTGCGGACGATCTGGAGGGTCAGCCGCGTCGCGAGCCACGGGTGCTCGGCGATCGCGTCGAACAGGGCCAACGCGACAACCCGGATCTCATCCTCGGGCGTGGCCGCAGGCTGGGCGGGCCGGGTTGCCAGAGCCACGGTGACGACCGTCTCCGTCGCCGTGTCCAGCAACTCGTCCCGGTTGCCCACGTGGTAGTAGATCGCCCCGGATCCGGTGGCCAGACGCTCGGTCAGCGCCCGCACCGTCAGTGCGCCCTCGCCTCCCGCATCGAGCAGCTCGACGGCGGTGCCGATGATCTGCTCCCGAGAGAGCACCTGGTTACGCCGCCGAGTCCGGCGCACTCGTGTTGCCATGCCTCGATGCTGCCAGATTTGGATCGGCAAACCAACTTGGAGCATCGTTCTAAATTGGCGTAGCGTTCCATTTTAGAACAACGTACCAACGACGCGGAGCGGAGCTTGCCGACCGAGAGAACGCCCGCTGATACTCGAGCACAGGCAAGATCGCCGACAGGGCCCCACATCACCCCCGGCACTGCTCCTCCGCCACACGCTGACGAACACACGCCGCGTCGTTGACGGCGGCACCGTCCGGGCGGGTCGACAGCCGCTGCTTCCGACCAGGCGAACCACCCATCAGGCAGTGCAACCGGGGCGATCTGCTCGTCCCGCCGAATCAGACGGTCAGAACGATCTTGCCGAAGGCGGCGCCTGACTCCAGCAGAGTGTGCGCGGCCGCGGCTTCTTCCAGCGGGAAGGTGCCGTGCAGCACCGGCTTCAGTCGGCCCTCCCGCAGGTCCGCGAAGACGACTGCGAAGGTCTCGGCGGCGGTCTTCGACGGTGCGCTGGAGAGACTGAGGGCCGAGATGGTCCAGGACTGCTGGAAGTTCGCGAACAGTGCCATGCCGAAGTCGGGGGTGGGGGCACCCGCGACGACACCACTGATCACGTACCTGCCGTTCGGGCGGAGCAGGGGGATGAAGTCGACCACGTCGGAACCGGCGACGATGTCGATGACGGCGTGATAGCGGCCGTCCGGGCCCGGGTCGAACGCGTCCACGCCCACGACTTCCGCGGCCCCCAGGTCGTACAGTCGCTGCGCGATGGACCGGTCGGGAACGGAGGCGATCACCGTCGCGCCCCGAGCGGCCGCGAGCTGGGTGGTGAGCACGCCGATCCCGCCACCGGCGCCGCGGACGAGCACCCGCTCGCCCGCCTTGACGTCGGCCCTCTCCACGCTTGCCGCGGCGACCAGGGAATTCACCCCGAGCGTTACCGCGTCATGGGACGAGACGTCCTCCGGCAGTTCCACGAGAGATTCGACGGGCACCATGGCGCGGTCGCTGTAGCCGCCGCCGTGTCCGGTCGTCGCGAAGACCCGGCGTCCCACCCACCCGGCGTGGTCCTCCGAACCGACCTCGACCACCGTGCCCGCCACCTCCAGACCGGGTATGGTGCCGGTGCCGACGTCGGGCTTGGCGCCCTGCCGTAGCAGTACATCGAAAAAGCCCACCCCGGCCGCTGCCACCGCCAATACGGCATGGCCCGGCTCGGCGATCGGGTCCGGCCGGTCGACCGGCTTGAGGTTCTCCGGACCACCGAATTCGATGATCTCGACTGCACGCATGATGTCCATACCCTTCTTCGTGGGGACGTTGGGGTCATTCGCAAGATCGGAGCACCCAGGGGTGCTGCGTGTTGGCTGCCGAACAACAAGGCTCGGACGTCCTCGGTGACCTCGGTGCCGCAGCACCAGATCACGCTAACCCGTTAATCGGACGACCTCTTCCGTTTGTGGTTATGTGAGAGACATGCCTGTTCAGCCGTCTCGAAACCAGTCCTCGTCCGCCATCGAGACCCCCGTGCGGAGGAAGCGAGCCGACGCCCGGCACAACCGCACCCGGCTCCTCCGAGCCGCCCGCGAGGCGTACGCCCTCAACGGCACCGACGTACCCTCCAGCACCATCGCCCGCAGAGCCGGCGTGGGTGCCGCCACCCTCTACCGGCACTTCCCGACACGCGACTCGCTGATCGCCGCCGCGTTCTCCGAACAACTCGGCCAGTGCGTCGCATCCCTCGACGAGGCCCTTCAGGACGACGATCCCTGGCGCGGACTTCGCAACGTCCTCACCAAGGTGTGCACGATGCAAGCCCAGGACCGCGGGTTCAGCGCCGCGTTCCTCTCCCAATTTCCCGACGCACCCGACGTCCATCGCGAGCGTGCCCGCGCCGAGGCATCCCTCGCCCGGCTGGTGCAGCGCGCGAAGGACACCGGACAGCTGCGCAAGGACTTCGACCCCAGCGACGTCACCCTCCTGCTCCTGGCCAACAACGGCGTCGTGCGACAGTCCCCGGAGGCTGCCCTGGCCGCATCTCACCGCCTGCTCGCCTACTTCCTCCAGTCCTGCCGGGCCACGGATGGCGGGCCGTCCCTGCCCCCGCCCGCACCGCTGCGCCTCGACGACCTTTACGGGCCGCCACACCGAACCGACTGACCGGCCTGGGCCATGGGGTCACCTCCCTGGAAGCCGCACGTGCGTTGGCCCGCAAGCGTCTCGGCGACGTGTCCCGGGTTCCGGCGATGCCCTCTGAGATCCGAGAGATACCAACTGCGATCATCATCGCTAGGATGGCCGGGTGAAGTATCTGCCGGCCATCCTCAGCACCGATCACGCCGGCTCGAATGCCACGGAGCGCGCCTACCTGGCGATCAAGCGGCAGATCATCGAGCTCGAGCTGCGACCCGGCGCACACGTCACCAAGACCGACCTTTCGCGCCTGGCGAGTGCGGGCACCATGCCCGTCCGGGAAGCTCTGACCCGTCTCCAGCGCGACGGCTTGGTCCAGGCGCTGCCCCGATCGGGGTACCGCATCCTGCCGGTGACTCTGAAGGGCACCCGGGACCTGTGTGCGTTCCGGCAACTCCTGGAGACCGAGGCCGCGGGCCTGGCCGCGGAGCACGGCTGTCCGGATCCGAGCTTGGCCCGCCTGGAGCAACTGCTGGGCGCATCCTACGAGTTGGGCGACACGGCCGGCGTCGACGGCTTCTTGCGGGCCAACCTCGAGTTCGACGCCATCATCGCCAACTGCTGCGGCAACGACATGCTGGCCCAGTCGATCGTCCGTGCCTTCGACGAGTTGGAACGCGTCCTGCGGATCACCTTGAAGTCGCTGCCGTTCTCGGTAACGGCCGCACACCAGCGGCGCGCCATTCTGGAGGCCATCCGCGAGCGCGACCCCGTCGCCGCCCGCGCTGCCATGAGCGCCCGTACGCGAACCTCGCAGGAGCACATCATCGGCGCGCTGCTGTCCAGCGATTCGATCACCGGGGCCAGCATCCAGGTGTCCTGACGAATAGCGACGAGTTCCCCCAGCGTTCCAGAACCGTTGACAGAAGGTTTTCCCAGTGGTGAACTGAGATCTCAGTTAGTTTACTAGAGATCTCAGTGACCGACTCTCTGAGATGTCCGCTCACTACGTGCAGCGAGACCGCCATGAACACCAGCACGCTTCACCCCCCAGTCCGCACCTTCGAGCTACCGCCTTCGCGCTCGGCGGTGCCTCGGATACGGCGCCGCCTGGCCGGGATTCTCTCCGAATGGGGGCTCCCCGCGGACGGGGACCTCATCTACGCCCTGGGGCTGATCGCCACTGAACTGGTCACCAACGCCGTCACGCACGCGGGCATGTTCACTCCGAGCATCCGCGTCACGCTCGGCATCAGCGACGGCGGGATGCTGCGGCTCGGAATCCGCGACAACCACAGCACCTGTCCGAGGCGCATCACCGCTTCCCATGACGCCACCTGCGGCCGGGGCACGGCGATCGTCGACCTTCTCCTCAGGGAGCGGGGCGGACGTCTCACGACCGAACCGCATCCGGGCGGCAAGACCGTCTGGGCCGAGCTGCCGGACACATTCAGGTGAGCCGGCCCCCGACAGAACGGCGCCCCTTGCGGCCCGTTCGATGCCTCCGAAGGGAATCACCGTGCCTCTGCAACGCCTGCCGGCCCTCGAACTCGCCGAACGCGTGCTTGACGCGTCGGGGCCGTGTGCCGACCTGATCCCCATGGGCGGCGTCCCGGTGCTGCCGATGCCCGCACACGTCGTCGAGGCCGCCCGGATCGCGGCGGGCCAGGTCTTCCCCCGCCGGAGCCGGGGCTCGGCCGAACTGCGCCGAACGATCTCCGATCACCTGCGGATCACCCTCGGGGTCGACGCGGATCCGGAGGCCGAACTGCTCATCACCCACGGAGCGCAACATGGCATGAGCACGGTCCTCCGAGCCCTCCTGGACCCGGGCGACGAGGTCCTCGTGCCGGCCCCCACCTACTTCTTCGACGGCATGATCCGGCTGGCGGGAGTCCGCCCGGTCTATGTGCCGTCGGAGGAGAAGCACGGATGGGACCACGACCCCGCGGCCGTCGAGGCCGCCGTCACCCCCGCCACCAGGGCGCTGCTGATCTGCAATCCCAACAATCCCACCGGCTACCTTCCCGGTCGGGAGCGGCTCGAGCAGCTTCTGGACGTGGCGGCGCGGCACGGCCTGATGGTCCTGGCCGACGAATCCTACGAGCGTTACGTATGGGACGGCCCGGGCTACCGGCCCCAGATGCTGCTGCGCGACCGCCATCCCGACCTGGTCACGGTGACCAGCCTCAGCAAGAACTACGCCTTCACGAGCTGGCGGGTGGGATACGTGCACGCTCCCGCCCACCTGCTGGAACCGATCCACCGCGCACTCGAATGGGACGTGATCAACGTGGGCGACGTCGCGCAGGCCGCCGCGGTCGCCGTCCTCACCGGGCCGCAGGACTGGATCGAACCCTCCTTCGCGACCCTGCGCGCGCGGCGCGACCTACTGGTGGCCGGCCTGGCCCGAGCGGGCCTGAAAACCTCGCCGCCCGACGCGGGAGTCTTCGCCTTCGTCGACTTCGGCCCGCTCGGCGTGGTCGGCCGCGCACTGGAGGACCTGCTGCTGTCCCATGGTGTCACCGCTCTGGCAGGCGATGCCTTTCAGGGCCCGGCCACCCATGCCCGCGTGCTGTACGGCGGGAGCGCGGCCGCCCTCACCGAGGTCACAGACCGGCTGGCTTCCCTGACCGCCGGTGTCCGCCGCACCTGAGCCCCCGCCGGACCGCGATCCCGCTGCTTCGCGCCCCTCCCCCACCGTGGGCACGCGCTCCGTATCCCGCTTATGTGAAAGATCTCAGATTAGCCATATGAGATCTCAATTCCATGGTCCACGCATCCGCCTGCGAGACGTCCGCGTCACCCAGGCCCACCCCGAAGGAGCCGAACGTGTCAGGAGCACCCACGACCAGTCGCGACGAAGGCTGGCGCGTCAGTGCCGACATCGGCGGCACTTTCACCGACGTCATCGCCCTCGGGCCCGACGGCCGCGTCCTACCCGTCAAGATTCTCTCGACCCCGCCCGACTTCGGCACCGCGGTCCTTGCGGGGACGGCCCTCGCGCTCGGTGACGCGGGCGTCCAGACGCACGAGGTCCACGCGATGCTGCACGCCACCACCGTGGCCACCAACGCGATCCTTGAAATGCGCGGCGCGCGCACCGCGCTGGTCACCACCAAAGGCTTCCGGGACGTCCTGGAACTCGGCCGCCTGCGCCGCCCCCTGCTGTACGACCTGTCCTGGCAAAAGCCCGTGCCGCTCGCGCCGCGCCGCCACCGCTACGAACTGGACCAGCGCATCACCGCGAACGGCGAGCTCAGGCCCGCCGCGGACAGCGCCGAGGTGGCCGACCTGGCCGATCGGATCCGTGCGGCGGGCATCGAGGCCGTCGCCGTCTGTTTGATCAACTCCCATGTCCGCCCCGACGAGGAACAACGCGTCGCAGCCGAACTGCGCGAGTTGCTGCCCGGCGTGTACGTCACCGCCTCCGTCGATATCTCGCCGCAGATCAAGGAGTTCGAGCGCACCAGCACCGCAGTCGTGAACAGCTACGTCGGGCCGCAGGTGCACGACTACGTCAGCGCGCTCAGCGACGGGCTGCGCGCGGCGGGCATCACCGAGCCCCTCATGATCATGCAGTCCAGCGGCGGCCTCCTCGACGCGGCGTCCGTGGTGCAACGGCCTGTCCAGATCATCGAGTCAGGCCCCGCCGCAGGCGTCATCGCCGTCCAGAAGCTCGCCCAACTGATGGGCCTCGACTCCGTCGTGGCGTTCGACATGGGCGGCACCACCGCCAAGGCCTCGCTCATCGAAAACGGGGAGCCTTTCGTCGCCGCCGACTACGAGGTCGGCGGAGGAATGAACCTCACGAGAAGCATGGGCCGGGGCGCCGGCTACACCGTGCGGGTACCTTCCATCGACATCGCCGAGGTGGGCGCCGGCGGCGGCAGTATCGTCTCCGTGGACGCGGCAGGCTCCCTGAGGGTCGGTCCCGAAAGCGCGGGATCCCGGCCCGGCCCCGCGTGCTACGGCAACGGTGGCGACCATCCCACCCTCACCGACGCCAATGTCGTCCTGGGCTACCTCAGTCCCCGGTCCATCGCCGGCGGTCGGGTGGCGATCCGTCCGGACCTCGCCGAGAAGTCCCTCGACACCATCGCCCAACAGTTGGACGTCGACATCCCCGCTGCCGCGCGCGGCGCCTACGAGGTCGCCGTCTCCAACATGACGAAGGCCGTCAAGGCCGTCACGAGTGAACGGGGCCGCGACCCGCGGGACGCGGTCATGGTGGCTTTCGGAGGAGCGGGCCCCCTCTACGGTGCCGCTCTGGCGAAGGAACTGGGCATCGACACCGTCATCGTCCCGGTGCACACCGGCCTGTTCAGCAGCCTCGGGCTGCTCGTGGCCGACACCTCCCGCGAGTCGGTCGCACCCCACCGCCCCCCATTCGACGAGCCTGGCGTGCTCACCGCCGAGTTCGACCGTATGGCCGAGGACATCACCCGGGCGCTGCGCGAAGCCGCGCCGGGCGCAGAAGCCGATGTGCAGCGGGTCCTCGACATGCGCTACCACGGCCAGCGGTTCGAGCTCCCGGTCGTGGTACCCAACGGCACCGTCACACCCGCCCTCATGGCAGGAGCCCGCACGCGGTTCCACGCCGAGCACCGCCGGACCTACGGTCGCGCGGGCGGTGACGAGCTGATCGAGATCGTCAACATCCGCGTGCGGGGCACGGTACGCAACCCCATCACCATCGACCGCGCGCTGCGTCTGCTCCCGCAGCCCTCCCGCCCCGCCCATTCCCGGGCCTGCCGGTTCGACCACACGGAAGACACCCCGGTCATCGCCCGCGCCGAACTGCCCTCCCACCGCGTGCCCGGACCGCTGGTCATCGAGGACATGGACTCGACGACCCTGGTGCCGCCGGGGGCCACCGCGCACCGCGACAGCCTCGACAACATCGTCATCCGCTGGACCACTGCCACCAAGGAATCGTCATGAGCCCGCACCCCATCCGCGACGCCGCCACATTCGAGGTGTTCCGCAACGCGGTATCGGGACTGTCCGACGAGATGGCGATCACCATCCTGCGTACGGCCCACTCGCAGATCGTCGCCTCCAGCATGGACTTCTCGGCCGCGCTGTGCGACGCCTCCGGGCGGGTCATCGCCCAGGCCAACACATGCCCGGTGCACCTCGGTTCGATACCCGAGGCCATGAGCGCCGTCCTGGACGCGTTCGGGGACACCGTCCGTCCCGGCGACGTCTACCTCCTCAACGACCCGGACCTGGGCGGTATGCATCTGCCCGACATCTTCGCCGTCGGGCCGGTGTTCACCGATGAGCAGGAACTGATCGGCTACTCGGTCACGGTCGTCAACCACGCCGACGTGGGCGGCTGGGCCGCCGGATCGATGGCCGTGCAGTCCACCAGCATCTTCGCCGAAGGCGTCCAGATCCCGCCGTCCCGCCTGGTGGAAGCGGGCGTACTGAACGAAACGTTCCTGGCCCTGATCCTGCGCAACGTACGCGAGCCCGGCCTGCTGCGCGGTGACCTCGAGGCGCAGCTCGCCGCCTGCCACGCCGGCGGCGAAGGACTGAAGGATCTCGCCAGGCGCCACGGGACCGACGAATTGGCTGTGCTGATCGACGAACTCCTCGACTACTCCGAGACCCTCCTGCGTGCCGCAGTCACCGAGGCCGCCGACGGCAGCTACACATTCGAGGACTACATCGACGACGACGGGCTCGGCTCGCCCCCCATCCCCTTCCGCGTCACCGTCGACATCGTCGGCGACGCCCTGCACCTGGACTTCACCGGATCGTCCCCGCAGGTCGCCTCGGCGCTCAACGCCACCGCCTCGTTCACCAAGTCCGCCTCCTACGCCGCCATCCAGGGAGCGCTCGGATCCGACATCCCGGCCAACAGCGGCTTCTACCGCCCCTTCACGTTCGTCATCCCCGAAGGCAGCATCCTCAACGGCAGACGGCCGTCCGCCCGCGGGGCACGCGGCCTGGTCGCCTACCGCATCATCGATACCGTCCTGGGCGCTCTGGCACCGGTCTTCCCCTACCGAGTCCCTGCCGCCGGCGACGGCGGCCCCGACTCCATCGCGGTCGGCGTCACCGAGCAGGACGGATCCAGCGCTGTCCTGTGGGACATCCTGTGCGGCGCCTGGGGCGCCAGGCCCGACCGCGACGGGGTGGACGGCATCAGCCCGCTCGGGGCGAACCTCGCCAACACACCGATCGAGGAGCTCGAGCAGTCCGGGCACCTTCGCATCGACGGTTACGGCTATCTCCCCGACACCGGCGGACCGGGTCGATGGCGCGGTGGCCTGTCGACCTTCCGCGACATGACGATCCTCCACCCCGAGGCCTCGGTACAGATCCGTTCGGACCGGCGCCGGCACCTCCCGTACGGCCTCGCGGGAGGAGGACCAGGAACTCCCTCGTCCAACATGCTCAACACCGGAACCCCACAGGAGGAGATCCTGCCGACCAAGGTCATTCGGACCCTGGTCGCCGGCGACCGCCACCGCCACGTCACCGCCGGCGGAGGAGGTCACGGCAGCGCCCTGACCCGGGAAGCCGACCGGGTCCTGCAGGACGTACTCGACCAGAAAGTGACCCTCGCCGGCGCGGCCCGCGACTACGGCGTGGTCATCACGCCCACCGGCACCGTCGACACCGCCGCCACGCAAGAACTCCGCTCCGCTCACCACCGCTGAGCGACCGCTCTCCCCTGCCCGGCCGCACCCCGGACCATCCCCTGTACCACGCCTGAGAAGAGGTCACCGTCATGGCTGAGGTCACCGTCCCCGCCCCTACCGACCGATCCATGCGCCGGCTGTGGCGCAAGGTGGGCATACGCATCATCCCGGTCATCGGAATCGCCTACGTCATGAGCTACATCGACCGCGCCAATCTCGGCTACATGGCCGCGCCCCTCAGCAAGGACCTGGGCATCTCCAGCTCGCAGATGGGACTGGCCTCCGGATTGTTCTTCATCGGCTACGTCCTCGTCGAGGTGCCGAGCAACATGATGCTGCGCCGGTTCGGGGCACGACGGTGGATCACTCGCATCCTCGTCACCTGGGGCGCGGTCACGATGGCGACGGCAGCGGTGCACAACGTCGGCCAGCTCTACGCCATGCGGATCCTTCTCGGCTTCGCCGAAGCAGGACTGGCCGCGGGCATCCTCCTGTACCTGACCGGCTGGTTTCCTCGCAAGTACCGGGCCTGGGCCCTGTCGGCGTTCTTCATGATGATTCCGCTCTCGGGCATCATCGGCTCGCCCCTGGCCGCCGCCCTCCTGTCCTGGGGGCAGAGTCTCACCGGACTGGCCGGATGGAGATCGCTGTTCCTGGTCGAGGGGGCCATCACCCTCCTCGCCGGAATCCTCGTCTTCACGATGCTGCCCGACCGGCCCCGCGACGCCAAGTGGCTGACGACGGTCGAGAAGGAAGCCATCGAACGCCGGCTCGCGCAGGAGACATCCGAGCAGGAAGCGCATGGCGCGCTGTCCAGCATGCGCCAAGCCCTCACCAGTGTGCGGGTCTGGACGCTGGCGCTGGCCTTCTTCGCCATCGTCTTCGGCCTGTACCCGATCGCGTTCTTCCTCCCCACGATGATCTCCACATTGACCGGCAGCATCTCCGGCATGTCGAACGTCAGCAGTGTGCTGCTGGCCGGCATCCCGTCGGCGTTCGCGATCATCACCATGACGATCTGGCCCAAGGTCGCCTCAGGCATGTCGGCGGTGTCCTCCACCGTGATTCCCATGGGCGTCGGAGTCGTCGGCCTGGTGACGGCCACGTTCACGCACAACAACGTCATCTTCATCGCGTCGTTCTGCCTCAGCGTCTCCGGTATCTACACGGCCATGCCCCAGTTCTGGCGGCTGCCGCCGCTGTCTCTGACCGGCGCAGCCGCCGCTTCGGGCATCGCTGTGATCAACTCGGTGAGCAACATCAGCGGCTTCGTCGGCCCCTACTTCACCGGCTTCATCGCCGACACGACCGGCAGCTACACCTACGCTCTGCTGACTATCGCGCTCATCATGGTCGCAGGCGCGGCAATCCTCCTCACCGCCGGGCGCAAAGCGGAGCACGATGGGACGAGTCATCAGGTGCCCCAGCCGTCCGAGAAGGAGAAGATCGCATGATCGCGCCGGCGAATCCGGCATTGATCGTCGGTGACATGCAGAAGGGCATCCTGGCGAGCTATCCCTTCGCCCGGCAACCCGTTCCCGCTCTGTTGTCGCTGCTGCCCGCAGCGCGGGCCAACGGCTTGCTCGTGATCTTCGTGCGCACCCATCTGCGGCCCACAGGCGCCGATGTCTCGGCGAACAACGCGCTGTTCCAGCAGTTCCATCAGGCCGGGAACCTTTTCCACGAAGGTGCGGAGGCCACCGAAATCGCCGCGGAGCTGGAGGCCCGGGCGGATGAAGCCGTCGTGGGCAAGCGGCGGACCAGCGCCTTCGCCGGCACCGACCTCGACCTGCTGCTGCGGGCCGGGCGCATCGACTCCCTCGTCCTGACCGGTGTCGCGACCAGCGCGATGGTGGCGGCGACCCTCATCGACGCACTCGACCTCGACTACCGCGTCACCGTCGTGAGCGACGCCTGCGCCGACGCCGAGCCGGACGTCCACGACTTCTTCATGGAGCGTGTCTTTCCTGCTCGGGGCGCCCGGGTAACGACCTCCCGGGCCTGGATCGAGGACCACCGCCTGGAAGCCTGAGCATCTCGACGATCCGGGGTGCGTGTGCGGTTCGGGTGGTGAAACCGGGTGTCGCACTGGCCAACGCGCGCCAACGACATGCCACATGGCCGACGGAACGTGTCGCGGCCTTGACCGGGCCGGGGATGCGATGGAGGTGAGACGAGCCCGGCGGGGTCGAGGGGGAAGCCGGTCGGCCGCGCCGAGGGTGGCGGGCATGCTCGTGCCGTGCTCATGGTGCCCTCCGCTGACCGGGCCCGGTCAGCGGAGGTCGCGGATGAGTGCACGGAGGGCGGAGTCGACCTTCGCCTCCTTGAACTCTTCCGAGCCGATCAGCAGGGTCACGGCCCGTTGGCCGTCCTCGGTGACGGCGTTCCTGAGTTTGTGGCCGGTCTCCATGAAGCCGCTGTGTCCCCAGGTGACGAGGCCCGGGGTCGGCTCGTAGCGCTCGGTTCCCAGGCCGTAGCGCGCGCCCCGCACGGTGGGGTCGGGAACGGTCCGCTTCATCTCGGCGAGCTGGGCCGGGGCCAGCAGCTTCCCGCTCATCAGCGCGGACCAGAACGTGGTGACGTCGGCGCCGGTGGAGACGAGCGCACCCGATGCGTCGGCCCCGGAGGTGTTCCATTCCGTCCGGTCCAGCAGTTTCCCGGACCGCTTCACGTAGCTTCGCAGGTCCGGCTCGGGGAGCGTGGTCCGGTCGCCGGGCCAGTAGGTGTCGCGCAGGCCGAGGGGCTTGATGATCCGCTGCTCGATCTCGGTACCGATGCCGTGCCCGGTGATCTTGGCGACGATCAGGCCGGCCAGGTTGTAGTTGGTGTTGGAGTACGAGAAGGGCTTGTCCCTGGGCGGGGGCAGGGTCAGCGCCTGCTCGACCGTCAACAGGGGTTCGATGTGATCCCAGCGGTGCGCGGTCTCGTCCTCCCAGAACGGTGCCTCCAGGTAGTCGGGCAGGCCACTGGTGTGCTGCAGCAGCTGCCGGATCGTGATCCTGCGCCCGTCGTAGCGCTCGGTGCGGATCAGGCCGGGCAGATGGCGGTCGACGGTGTCGTCGAGCCCGAGCCTGCTTTCGCCGACGAGTTGGAGCACGACCGTGGCCACCCAGGTCTTGGTATTGCTGGCAATGCGGCTGTGCTCGTTGCCGACGACCTTGCGGCCCGTCCTGAGGTCGGCAAGGCCCACACCGTTGTTCAGGACGCCGCAGCGCGGACTCCGCACCGTCAGGCTCATCCCCGAGGCACCGACACTCCCCAGCGCCTTCAGCGCCGCCTGGACGGGCTTCGTGTCACACCCCGGTGTCGCGGCCGACGCGGCGGGAGCGGCCAGCAAGGGAACTGTGACCGCCAGGGCCGCAACAACACTTGTCCTACGTCGCATCAGGTCTCCCTCTTCAATGGGCAAGGCCGCAACAGCGCGTGGCACGGCGGCCGGTCGGCGGCAGGTATGCCGATGTCGCGCAGCAGGACGTCCGGACGCTCCCGGCGCACTGTGTCGACCCGGTCGGCGCCATTCACCGTCGGGACGACCTGAACCTCGTCGGCGACATCGAGACCCGGTTCGAACCGTCCTCACGGAGGCTATGGCCCCGTGCGCGTGGAAGGGCGGTGCGGCGGGGTCCGGCAGCCGGTCGGGGGGCGCCTCCAGCCGGTCGGGGGGTGCGAGGGGCCCGACCGGCGGGGTCGCCCCCGGTGACAATGTATTTCGGTTGGTCGGTCGAGCGACCGCCCGGCAGGGTTGGCGCAGGACACGCGACGACCCGGCCGCGATGCTCGTCGAGCAAACGCCGGCCTGCGGCCCCGCACGCGAAGCCCTGGTCTCCGGAGGTGCCTTCGAGGTCTGGGACGGCCCGGTTCCTGCCGACCGGCACTTCCGCTGCCAGTCGATGACACGGGACACGGGGTACCGAGATCCCGTACGAACCGAAGGCTCGTACGGGATCTCGTCAATTCAACGCGGGCAATCTCACGAACGGCCCCTCGGTACCGGCAGGGATCTTGAGCACGACGCGGTATCCACCGTCGGGCAGCGGGTCGGCGGTGAAGGTGCCGTGCAGGAGTTCGGCGCGTTCGGCCAGACCGATCAGGCCCTGGTGGGAACTGGGCAGGGACAGCGGTGGGCAGGTCGCCCGGGTGTTGCTGACCATGACGCCGAACTCGTCCCCGTGGTGGAACAGTTGGACTGCCGCGGTGGCACCGGGAGCATGCTTGCGGACGTTGGTGAGGGCTTCCTGCACGGTGCGGTATACAGCGCGTTGCGCGGTCGTGGTGATGTCGGCGGGGAGCTCGCCCGACAGGGTCGCCTGGATCGCGCTGTCGGCGACGAGTCGGCGCAGGTCGGCCGGCGTGGGCTGAGGGGTGAGCTCGGCGGTACGGCCGGTGGAGGCCCGCAGCAGCGTGACCATGTGGCGCAGTTCGTCGAGGGTACCGACGCTGAGCGAGCGAATGGTGCGGGCCGCCTCCTGGGTACCGGGGTCCGGGGCCACCATTTGGAGCGCTCCTGCCCGTACCGCGATCAGACTGACCTGGTGGGCCACGACGTCGTGCATTTCCCGAGCGAGTTGGGCACGCTCCCGGGCCAGGACCGCTTCGGCGTGCAGCAGGCGCTCGTGTTCACGCGCCTCCTCGATCTCGTCCACGCGCAGAGACAAGTCCCGCCGGGCCTGGACGAGTTGCCCCAACAGGACGGGTGTGGCGGCGGCGGCAAGCAGGTAGCCGAAGGACACCAGGGTCCACGTTCCGTGGACCTCGGCGAACTCGGACAGCGGCCACAGGACACACGACGAGGCCGCGGAGACGACCGCGCACACAGCAAGCAGGCGGCGGTTGCGGGAGCGCTCGGCCAAGGTGTGCAGCGCAACGACCGAGGCGACCTGGAGGCCGAGTACCGGGCCCGCCGGGACGGTGAGCGCGAACACGGTCAGGGGGACGCGACGACGGAGGAAGAGCGCCCCACAGGCGAGGGCGCCAACGACCAGGGCCAGGACGGCGCTGTCGGCCGGGTCGTCCTCCAGGTTCCACCAGACGTCGAAGGCGGCCAGCGCCACCAGCGCTGTGTCGACGGCCCAGCCGGGCACCTTCCTCCAGACGGTCACCGGCCGTCCTCGCCGCCCTGGCCGCCCTGGCCCGACAACAGCCCGGCCCGCTGGGCGAGAAGCGCTGCCTGGACACGGCAGCTCACCCGCAACTTGGCGAGAATCGCGCTGACGTGGTCCTTGACGGTGCCCGCGCTGAGATGGATCCGGGCTCCGATCTCACCGTTGGACAGACCCTCGGCGACCAGGACCAGCACCTGGCGCTCGCGAACCGTCAGGCCGCCGACGCGGGCCACGCCCTGATCAGCGGACGCGGCCGCCGCCGGGTGGCCGCGCACGACGGCATGGGATGCCTTGGGTGACATGACGACGCCGCCGCCGGCCAGTGTGCGCACGAACTGCGCCAACTGTGTGGGGTCGGTGTCCTTGAGCAGGAAGCCGGCTGCGCCGCAGCGCAGCGCGGTCAGCACGTATTCGTCGATGTCGAAC
The DNA here is from genome assembly GCF_045207655.1 of Embleya sp. NBC_00888. NCBI lineage: Bacteria > Bacillati > Actinomycetota > Actinomycetes > Kitasatosporales > Streptomycetaceae > Embleya > Embleya sp. NBC_00888. Next base: position 553,265 of record NZ_CP108784.1, read on the forward strand.
GTCGTCAGCATGGCCACCACGGGCCGGTGGGGCAGGGCCCGCACAGCGCGCAGGACGGTCAGTCCGTCGACGTCGGGCATGCGGATGTCGAGCAGCAGGACGTCCGGGCGCTGCCGGCGCACGGTGTCGACCGCGTCGGCGCCGTTCGCCGTCGCGACGACCTGGACATCGGCGGCGGCGTTGAGAATCATTTCGAACCCGGACCGGACGAGCGCTTCGTCGTCCACTACCACTATCCGGATCACACCTGTGCCTCCGTACCGTGCTGAAGTGTGTCCGCACGAGGCTATGCCCCCGTGCGCGCGGCAGGACGATGCGGCGGCCCCGACAGCCGGTCGGGGGAAGGGCCCGGCCGCGTGGTCCGTCGACGCCGACGTCCGATCATCAGTGCACGCAACACGGCCATGTGCGAAGCGGTGACCGACCTTCCGCCCATCATCGTCAGCGACATGTCCGGTGTCTCCGCCGGCAGCGCTCACAGGTGCGCCCGGTACGCCGACGACAGCTGGGCCGACTACCTCGCCGCCGGCGCAGACGAGGAATAGCACGGTTGGAACACCGCCTCTTCACCGGTTGCCGGGAACGCCTGGCTCGAAGTCGTCCAGCCCACCCGAACCCGTCCGTTGACGACGTAGGACATCGGTCGTGAGATTAGGACACGCGGACCTACAGTTGATCAGGCCACGAATCCGACCCCGGAGGCGAACCAGAAGACAATCCAGTCGACGCAGGAGAGTCAGCGGCAGAATCACGCTGCCGTACTGGACCGACTGAAGTGGCTCCGCAGAAGATCCGTCGTCGACCAGAGCAGAGTGCTCAGTCCACGCTCGTCACTGTTCACACACTTCCCCCGTCCTCGCCCTCGGCCAACTGCACGACGGGCGCCGAACATCCTGCCGGCAACGACGCGAGGAAAAGCGTGAATTACCCTGCGGGGCCGCACATGCCCGGCGGCACGAGGTCCGCCGGGATGCCGGCTTCGACCACGATGCGGACTGCGGCCCGCGGGCCATGCCAGTCGGGTGGGACGGTCCCGTTCATGTGGACGGCCAACGTGGCGTCGTCACCGAGTGCTACCCGCACGAGGGAACCGATACGAACAGACCACGACCCTGCCGGAGGTGTAGCCGGGCAAGGTGGGATACGCCCATGCCTCCAAGTCCTTCGGCGCGGACCGCGCGCCACCGGCGTCGACGTCGAAGCCCGGCCCCGCAGCCGCGACGTCTACACCGAGGTGTGTCCCGTCCGGGGAGCAGTTTCGAAATCACCGCCTCGAACGAGTCTGCAACCGCCCACCCGTCGTTCACCCCGCCGTGGAGGCGTGGTCAGGTCCAGATGCCGAAGTCGAGAATCACCAGCATGGTGAGCGCCAGGATGAAGGTGACGCGTCAGCCGCGACCGAGGAAGCGTCGGCGTCGTGGCGGCGGTTCGACGGCCGCCGGGCCCGTGGCCGGCGACCGTCGTCCTAGCGTGTCCTCGAACACCTTGTTCCACCGTTCCTGTGCCGTGCTGTCGGGAAGCCCGACGGATGCGGATTCCAGCACGGCGAACAAGGGGGAATGGGTGTCGTCGGCGTTGCGGAGACGGCTGCGCGCCTCGATCAGTAGCTCGCGCAGTCGCGCCTCCGAGGACTGCACGTTGCATGCGATGAACATCAACCGGGTGTTTTGGACAAGGCGCTTGCCGATGAGAAGTTCGGCCAGGTCGATGACGTCGGCGGGGGTGCGCATGGCAACACCGCGCAGCAGCGGGGCGGCCCATTCCTTGCTGATGCGGCGCAGCGCCCCGTCCGCTCGGGAGTGGTCGAGGGTCGGGGAGCTGGTGGCGCGGTTGTGCGCGACCGCGATGAGGCGGGCGATGTCGGGGATGGGTTGGAGTCGTCCTGCGTGCTGGAGCAGTTCGGGTACGTCCTGGTGGCGTTCGACGGTGGTGCCGGCTTCGAGGGTCAGGGCCAGGAGGGGTAGTTCCATGATGTCGCGTTCGGTCGCGGCGGCGTGCAGGAGGGCGGGGGCGTCTTCGTGGTGGCCGTCGTGGCGCAGTTTCTCGATGCGGCGCAGCAGCGGGTCCCGTGCGTCGTCGGTGGGGTGTTCGGGTGTGGTGTCGGTGTCGGTGTCGGTGTCGGTGTCGAGGGTGGCGAGGGCGGCGGTGGTGTCGGCGGCGGCCTGTGCCCATCGTTGTTGGTCGGCTTCCTGCAGTCTGGCGAGGGCGCGGGCCTGGGTGAGGTCGCGTTCGAGTTCGCGGATGCGTTGCTCGGCTTGGGCGAGGCGTGAGGCCCAGGCGGTGTCGGCTTGTGCCTGGTGGAGTTCGGCTTCCTCGCGGGTGCGGTGGGCCCGTGCGAGTTCCTCGGACAGGTCGGCGATGCGGCGGGTGGTGGCCGCCTGTTCGACCCGGTATCGCTCCTGGAGGGCGTCGAGTTCGAACTGGCGGATGAGCAGACGGTCGTGGCGGGCGTCGTAGGTGGCGTACACCAGCGTCAGTCCGCGCTCGGTCTCCTCGGCCGTGAGCGGCGTCGCGGTCTCCTCGGCGACCCACCGCTGGAAGGCGCGCATGCCGGCGCGCTCGGGACGGGAGTGGCCGGCGAGGTGGCGCGAGAGTGTGCTCGCGCTGATGCCCAGTCCCGACGCGACGTCCCCGTCGGTGGCGGCCCTGCTGCGGGGCGAGGTCAGGACGCGGTCGACCATGACGCGGAAGTATCCGGCCAGTTCGGGGTAGACGGCGTCGGCGGGAATCGGTCCCCGATTCCGACCCGCGCGCCGCACGGGATCCACCCGTTCCTCGAGCTCGCTCACGACAGCCCCTCCCGGTTGCGTGCCTGCATTTTGCCGTGTGCAGCGCAACAAAGTCCTTGCGTTCAGCGCAAGATCGCCCCGTCCGGTGGTCTGGACACCCGGGCACGACACGCGGTCGGCCCGCCCACCACCACCTCGATCGGGGATCCCGTGGACGCCATGAACCTGCTCGCCCAACTCCTCACCGGACTGCTCACCGACCTGCCCTCGGCACTGCTGGCCACCCTCACGCTGCCCGCGCTGCGTCGACTGCGCCGCCGTCGACGCGACGACGACGAGTGACACGACCGAGCCCGAACGCTCGCGGTGGGTACCTCGTCCCCCGCTACCACCTGCCCGTCGCATTCAGGAGATGGTTCGGACCTCGAACACGCGGGCACCGCTCGTCGTCGATCGAGTCGTGGGGGTGGGGTGCGACCGCCTCCGCTACGGTGTGCCCGGGGCTTGGCCCGTCAGGGCGGTCAGCAGTTCGATGATCCGGGCGTTCGCCGCACGTTGTTCGGCGACGAACACAGTGAGCTCGGTCAGGGTCTCGCCGTGTCCGTCCCGGCCCCGGGCGATCTTCTCCTGCAGGTTGGTATGGGACTGCTCCACGCGTTGCCGCTGCCGGGCGACCGAGGCCTCCGTACGGTCCAGGACGTCCCGCGTCTCGGCCGGACGCTCGAGCGCGGCGACCCGTCGCTCGAGCCGGACGTCGGAGACACCCTGGTAGATGGGGACCTGGTTGTCGTCGTCGGACACGCGGTTCATCCTCCCGGAGTGGTCCGTCCAGGGTGAGCCCCACCGGACCCCCTCCGACGCCGAGCCGACGCATCCGGATCATCCCCAAGCGCCGCGACGTCGCGCCCGCGGTCGTAAAATCTGCCGAAACCCGGGAACCCTCAGGTCCGCGCGGACAGAGCATGGTGTGGACCAAGACCAACTCAGGCCCCGAATACGCGCAGGCGACCCGGACGCGTTCGCCGCGCTGTTCGACGCCCATGCCAGGGTCATACACCGGCACGCCGCCCGCGTCACGGGTGATCCCTCCCTCGCCGACGACGTCGTCTCGCTCACCTTCCTGGAGGCCTGGCGGCTGCGTGCCAAGGTCGCCCCCGAAGGCGAAAGCCTGCGCCCATGGCTGTTCGGGATCGCCGTCAACGTCCTGCGCAACAGCGCCCGCGCCGCCCGCCGCTATCAGGCCGCCCTGGCCCGGATCCCGCCCGGCGAGCCCGTCCCGGACCTCGCGGACGAGGTGGTCGAACGGTCGGCCGACGCCGAGGAGTTGGCCGCCGCACACCGTGCGTTGGCCCGCCTGCGGCGTCCCGAACGCGAGGTGTTCACCCTCGTCGTCTGGGCGGGACTCGACTACGCCGCGGCGGCCGAAGCCCTGGGCGTACCGATCGGCACACTGCGCTCGCGGCTGTCCCGCGCCCGCCGCAAACTGCGCGACCTGACGGCGCAGGAGAGGCAACCGTCCCCACCGCGCGGACAACCAAGAGCGGACCGCCTTCCGTCGGTTCGGCAGGAAAGGGAGAAGACGTCGTGAAGTCCGACCGCACCGAGCACATCGACCAGGGTCCGCTCCGCGCACCGGTGGTCGCCGACCTGACCGACGAGCGACACCGGCAACTGCGGACCCATTTCCTGCATCACCTCGGCGAGGTCGCGAACCCGGTGGCGAGTCCGCGCCCGAGCGCCCGTCGCCGCTTCGGCTACGTCCTCGCCCCCCTGGTCGCCGCGGCCGTGCTCGTCGGCGCGGGCGTGGTCTCCCAAGGGTTCGACCACGATCGGCGGACCACCCCGGTCGCCGCGCCGCCGCTGATCGTGCCGGTTCTTCCTGGATCGCGCTCCGAGGCCGCCGCGGTGCTCGAAGACCTCGCGGTCGCGGCCGGCCGGGAGGCGACGAAACCGCCGGGCGTCGGTCGATTCGCGTACGCGGCGACAAGCGGCTTCAGGTACCGGACCGAACATCACGGAAACGGCGTGCAGACCGCCAGCTACCGTGTGCCGGTGGACGAGCAGTCGTGGAGTTCGACCGACGGGTCCACGCCGGATGTGTTGTGGGAGCGCGTGCAACAGACCGAGCACGGCAGGCTCGAACTGATGAAGAGCACCGTGGAAGCCGCCGGCCCGTCGGTTCCCGGCTACGGCACGTCCAGATACGCGTGGCTCGCGGCGTTGCCCACCGACCCGACCCGGCTGCTGGAGGTGGTCCGTCCGCTCGCGGCGGACGGAGTGCCGTTGTTTCACCACCTGATGAACCTCGTCGTGACCGGCTTGACCCCGCCCGCGCAACGCGCCGCGCTCTACCGGGTGATCGCCGGCCTCGACGGCGTCTCGGTGGTCGACGACGCGGTCGACGCCAAGGGCCGGCACGGCGTCGCGCTGCTCTTCGAAGACCCGGGCAGCGTGTACCGCGTCGAGTGGATCTTCGACCGTGACACCTTCCGCTACCTCGGGATGCGCACCATCCAGACCAGGGACGCCGACGGCATCGTCGCCGGCACGGTGTTGGTCTCTACCACGATCGACCGGCAGGGCCTGGTGAACCGAGTCGGCGACGTCCCGAAAGCGACGTCGGGGCCGCTCACCTGACGCCGTGCCTTCCGACGTCCGGGTGGTGCGGGCTGGGGCGTTACGGGTGTGGCGAGACGGGTCCGTGCTTGCCCGGGCGGGAGTGGTGGACTCGTGGCGTGGGGATGTGGCGGTTCACGGGAGAGGAGTCATGACCGCCGTATCACCAGCGGGATCCTTTTCGGGCGCAAGGGCGCGGTCCGACGGCCGGACGGGGGTGAACGGGCGTCGGACCGCGCAGCGTCGACCACGGGGGGAGCCGGCGCCACTGGGCGCCTACCCCAGCCACGGATGGCAACACACCCGCGACTTTGGGTGATCACCCGGCCGTCACCGAACGGCGGGGCGGCGAACCCTGCACAGGGGAGCCTCGTCCCGTTCAGCACAGGACGTGGGGTGAGACGGCGGCCAAGGGTGCGATCCACGCATTCGACTCGGCCACCTGGCGCCACCGCCACGCCGAGGCAGTGAATCGTGGACGCGATCGGCACCGTGGTTCAAGGGCGTGAGGTTCGAAAGCCCCGGGCGCCCGGGCCGTGTGACAGCGGCCCGGGCCCGAATGATCTGTCGCCCCACGAGCGTTCTCCGTCGCTACTGAGATTTTCGGTTCGGGGTGACGATGCGATCGGTTGTGGGTGTATGCCGGTGTCATGCGGTATCCCGACGGGAGCGGCCCGACCGCGAAACAGCGGGCCCAGCGGGAGCAAGTGCGGTTACGGGCCGCCGAGATGTTCACGCAGGGACTGGCGCCGCCGCTGGTCGCCAAGGCACTGCGAGTGCCACTCGGCGAAGTCCGCCAGGTCTGCGGAACACCGAAGCGCACGTGCCACCCTGCGGGTCCGGCGGGTGAGCGCCGTGTACAAGAGGACGCGCAGAAGCGCGAGGTCTGGCGTCGGTGGAAGGAAGGGCCGGCGGGCCGGTGACGCATCATCGCCGAACGCGCTTGCCGGGCGACCGTGTGTGAGCCACGATTGTGGGGCAACCACGGGGGGATGCCATGCGTGTCGTTGCCGGCCGATATCAGCTCGAAAACCGCATCGGACGCGGCGGATCCGGACGGGTCTGGGTGGCCCACGACCGCGAGTCGCAGCGCCGGGTTGCAGTCAAGGCGCTCGGCCTGCCGGGGGACGCCGACGAGTTCCACCAGCAGCGGCTGATACAGGAGTTCGACATCGTCGCGGGGCTCACCCATCCCAACATCGTGCGAATGTTCGAAGCCGTCGAGGATGGCGACGACCTGTTCCTCGTCATGGAGTTCCTGGACGGCAGGTCGCTCGACCAAGTGTTGCGGCACGGGCGGCTGACCCATGGGGAGGCGTGCGGCATCGGCGCGCAGCTCTGCGCGGCGCTGAGCCAGGCACACGCGACCGGGGTGGTGCACCGGGACCTCAAGCCGAGCAACGTCATGCTCTGTGCCGACGGTCGTGTCGTGATCATGGATTTCGGCATCGCGAAGGACGTCAGCATGAACCGGCAACTCACCGCGAGCGGCGTCATGATCGGGACACCGCTGTACATGGCTCCCGAGATGATCCTCGGCACGCCGTTGAGCCCGTCGGCGGACCTCTACTCGCTCGGCTGTCTGATGTACGAAATGGTGGGCGGCGCCCTGCCGTTCCCGCCCAAGGGTCAGCTCATCTCGCTCGTCCTGGCCAAGGTGTCCGCGGACGCGCCGTCGCTGGGCACGGTGTCGGGCCCGGATGTGCCACCGGAACTCGTCGCACTCGTCGACCAGTTGCTCGCCCGCGACCCGCTGCATCGCACACTGAACGCGTCCCGCGTAGGGCTGCTGCTGGAGCAGTGGGGCGTACCGCCGACCCGCCTCGCGTCGATTGTGGCCGGCGTGCCCGACGACGGGCCGCCGCCGATGTCCGCGGACGCGGACGAGGACGAGGACGAGGACCAAGCGCTCACCGCCGATCGCACGTTCCGCGGCGCACACGGGCTCCCGATGGCCGCGCCCGAGGTACCGCAGGCCGTCACCAACAACATCATGCGGCCGTGGTGGCTCGCCGATCCGGAGGTGCAGGGCTGGGTGGCATCCGCGGCGGAGGCCCCCGCGGAGCGCACCTCCGAGCACTCCAAGACGTACCGGCGCGTCGCGGACCACACGCCGCGCGCGGCGACGCCCCCCGAGGGCTCGCGGCCCCCGGTGCGGCGGCACCGGTCGGCGCGGGTCGAGAGCCGCTTCCACGAGGCCGTCGCGCTCGCGCAGCGCGGCGAGCACGTCGCGGCTCTGCGGCTGCACGAGGACATCGCACACCTGCGCGCGGGCCTGCTCGGCAGCAGCCATCCGCTGACCCTGGCGAGCCGATACTGGGTGGCGTGGTGCCTCACCGAACTCGGCGAACTCCAGCGTTCGGACGAGCTGTTCCGGCGTGTGTCGGAACAGGCCGGCAACACTCCCGCGGTCCCGTCGGCCCCGCTCGGACCTCCATCCGCTCCCCCACCGGAACCCCCACCCGGCGGCTACCCGAAAAGGACCTCGTGAAGGACGCGAACGCGACGATGAAACTCGACATCAGCATCGAACACGCCGACCGCGAGGGCGAACTGCGGTCACTGAGAGCCTGGTTGGCGGCGGACGAGCTGCTCGTCGGGGCCGCTCCCGACCTGGCGTCGTCGCGCGCGACGCGGGAGGGGGAGATGGGCCCCGTCCTGGACATCCTGCAACTCGCCGTCGGCGGCACGATCGGCGCGGCGGACCTCGCGTTGGGCATCGCGACGTGGCGGCGCAGCCGCAGCGAGCCGCCAACCGTCGAGCTCACCCGGGGCGAGTTCGCGATCACGCTACGCGGGGGAACCGATGACGACATGCGAAGGCTGGTGATGTTCCTGGCGACCGGGGAGGGTCGCGACGAGAACGGAGGCGGCGACCGCGCCCACGACATCGCAGACCCAGGTCGCGACGAGGGCCACAGCGGCCATGACGGCCATGACGGCCATGACGGCGAAGGTAGCGGCGACGACGACAACGACGTGCGGGAACGCTAGGAGCCGCAGTGCAGGAACTGCCCGACCCCACGACTTCGCGCGCGGTGGTGATCGGCGCGGCGTCCTTCGCCTTCCTACCCGAACTGCCGGCGGTGGCCCGCAACGTGGATGGTATGCGCGCGGCGTTCTGCGATCCGAAACTCTGGGGCCTGGTAGCGGACTCGTGCCGGACCGTGCTGAACCCGGAGGACCCTGACGACGTCGTCGGCGCGGTCGCTGCCGCGGCCCGGGAAGCGCGCGACACGCTCGTCGTGTACTACGCGGGGCACGGCCTGCTCGATTCGGACAGCCCCGACCTGCATCTCGCGCTGCGGAGGTCGAAGGAGTTGATGGGCCACACCGCGCTGTCGTACCAGCACATCCGGCGGGCGGTGATGCGCAGCCCGGCCCGGCGCCGCGTGGTGATTCTGGACTGCTGCTACAGCGGACGTGTCGCAATGCCGCACATGAGCGGCGATCCCGACGACATCGCCCGGCACGCGATCGTCGAGGGTACGTACGTGCTCACGTCGTCCGCACGCGACCTCGCCTCGCTCGCTCCGGCGAACGAGCAGTACACCGCGTTCACCGGCGAGTTGCTGGAGTTGATCCGCGAGGGCATTCCGAACGGCCCGGACCTCATCAGCCTGGAGTTGCTGTACGAGCACCTCGACCGACGGCTGCGCGCTCGTGACCGGCCGGTGCCGCAGCGCTGTGGGCACAACACAGCCGGGCTGCTGCCGCTTGCGCGCAACCTCGCGCGGGCAATGCCGCCGCCCCAGCCGGCCGAGGTGACTGCGGCGGAGGTGGCGAACACGGCGTTCGAGGTGGGGGTGCGTCTGGCCACCGTGCTGCACGAGGTGGGCGCCAATCGCGAGGCGGTGCAGATTCTGGCGACACTGTGGGGCTCCCGCGACCCGGCGGCCGAACCCGAGAATCTGCGTCTGCATTTGGATCTGGCCGCGCTGCGGGCCGAGTTGGGGCAGGTGGCCGAGGCGATCGAGGTGTTGGAGGAGGCATTCTCGCACGCTGCGGTACGTCCGCGCCCTGGACTCGAGGTGGGCGGCGTGTGCCTGGCGCTGGCGCGGCTGCTGCGCGAGACGGGGGACTATCCACGAGCGTGCGACGTGCTGGAGTTCGCGGTGGAGATGCTGGGCGGGCCGCTCCCGGGAGCGCGCCCCGAGCCGGCGCCTGGACCTGCCGCGTCCGCGCCGGCACTCGTCTCCGAGCCGCCGTCCGGGTCGTCGCCGGGGACGACGCCGGAGTGGCTGTCCCAGGACTCGGCGACGTCGGTCGAGCACACGACCCCCCTCGGGGCGCGGCGGCCGGAGTTGCCCATTGCCTCCATCCCGCCGCCCCCGGGCCGCCTGATCTTCGGCCCGGGTGTACCGGAAGGGGCGACATGGTGCTGCCGACTCTGCGGGACGAACACCCCCATCGCCGCCGACTCCTGCACCGTCTGCGGTTCACCGGCACCCCCCGAGCATTCACCGGACGCGCCCTTGCCGGGCCGGTGAACCTCGCTACGCGAGCAGGGGCACAACTCGCCGGACGGGCCTCACTCGTCGACTGCGGGGTTCCCCGCACGCCTGGGCACACGCGAACCGTTCAAAGAGTTGATCGCCGGGGTCGAAGCAGCCCTCGACCCGAAACGCGGACCGGGCCGGGACACTCCCCCGCCTCGCCGCCTACCACCCGCCGGCGCACCGCCGGCCGGATCGGCAGCCCCCTCCCGCCTCATCCGCCAGGCCGCCATCACCGCCATCGACGACGGCACCGAACACATCACCAAAACCAACCTCGACCGGATCGCGCCCGGACCACCTCGCCGAAACCCACCACCGCCCCGCCACCCGACCACACACGCGGGCGGCAGACACACCCCTCCTTCGAAGCCATCCAAAACCCTGTGACCAGGACAAACACTGTCCGGGCCTTGGGACGGACGGGGTATGTGCGACAACACCCGAGCGTTCTCGACAAAACCGCGACACCCCCAGGCCAGACCCCCACAGCCCTCACCCAAACGGCGCCGAAAGGTTCTCACCCCACCTGCCTGCAACACCCCAACCCACAACTCCCATCACACCCCCGGAATCGCATTGGTGGAGTTGTGCGGGGTGCCCGGGTCGGGGGCCGGCCGTACAAGGGGCTCAGCGGCCGTCGGGTTCCGAGGGCTTTCGGGACGCTGCGGTGCGTGAGCGGCCGGCCGCGCCCTTGAGCGGGATCAGTGCCAGCCAGATCCACATGGCGTCCCCGCCGAGGGGCCACGCGAGCGGGATCGTCACCAGGAAGACCACGACCGTGACGGCGAGGTCGACGATCCAAGCCTTGGCGAGGGCGGGGCGAAGCGGCGTGCGGTCGCGTTCGGGATGGCGGGCCCGGAGCAGGACCAGGGCGATCTGGGTGAGGTCCATGGCTGCGATGGTGGCGGCGTAGATGGCGATCGCCGCCGGCATGGAGCCGTACTCGGACAGCAGCGAGGTCGGGAAGGGCACGAACGCGGTCACACCGAGCCCGGCCAGGGTGACCGCGGTGAACGGCAGGTCGACCGAGCGCATGCCCAGCAGGACGCGCCGGTGGTCGAGCCAGAAGGCCCCGATGATGAGGAAGCTGAGGGCGTACGCGGCGACTTTGGGCGGTAGTTCGCCCAGCGCGTGGCGGAACCCCGCGGCCCCCAGGTCCGGCGGGACCGAGATGTCGAGGACGAGCAGCGTCATCGCGATCGCGAAGACGCCGTCGGACAACGCGACAAGCCGTTCGGGACCGTGCTCGTCGCCGAATCCACCGGTCTGCGCCATGCGCCCGACCCTATGGCTCCCCGGTCGGCGGTTCCTGGCACACGCGCCGCGCGGTCGCCTGGTCGGCGCAGAGCGCGGCGGAGAGCGTCACCGAGCCGGGTGCCGTGGCCCCGGGCTTGTCGACGATCCACGTGAGCGCGCGGCGGCCCACCCCGCCGGCGGCTCGGGAGGACGCGTGTCCTCGCACAGGGCCGGGCTGCTCCTGCTCGAGGCCCTCGGTTTCGCCGATGGTCTCGTCGACGGCGTCTCTCACGTCGGGCCCGGATGCGGACCCGGTGGGCGGGGCGATGTTCGGCGAGGCCCAGGGTGGCGTACACGTGCATCACGGTGCGGCTCAAGGCGCGCATCGCGTGCGCGGCCGGTGCGTCTGCATGGCGATCCTGCCCCGCCGGCTGATCGGCGGGCTGCTCAACCGCATCGTGCCGGCGCAGGCGACGAGCGCGCTGCCGCTCGAACGGTACGACGGCGCGGTGCTGTTCCGGGAAGAGATGGGCAGCCAGGCACCGCACATCTGGAGCTACCTCCAGGTGCTGCGGCACAGCGGCATCCTCGACCGGATCTCCGGCATGGTCGTGGGTATTCCGTGCCACATCGGCGGACTCGGTGCGCCCGACGGGTCCCCGACCCTCCCCGAGATCGTCCTCGACGTCCTGGGCGACCGAGACATCCCCGTCCTTGGCAACGTCGGTTCGGACACGCCGGCCCGAACCTGCCGATGCCGGTCGGCATCCCGCGTGGGACGACGCGACGGCCTGTTCCTCTGCCGCGACGGCTTCCTCTGCCTCCGTACGCGCGTCGAGCGTCCGACAGCGCTGGGCAACACCCGCCACGCCCTCGGCCGCTGACACACCCGGCCATACGAAGGTGCGTGCAGGGCGTACGAACGATTCACGGGCGCGTGAGGGCGCCGACGCCGGGTGTGCCTCGCGCGCCCGTTCTGCGCGAACTCCCGGCCCGGGGCGCCCGGTCGGCACGTGGATCATGGGCTGTGTGTCGATGTCCGCGGCCGGCCGGGGGGAACGCCCGCGGCGTGGTGCTCCTCGTACGGTCCCCTCGTTCGGGCCGGCCCGGCGGTTGATGCGCGCCGTACCCGGGATCAGCCTTGTGGGAGGAGCGTGAAGCGTTTGGCGACGACCGGGGTGTCGTCGTCGACGGTGAAGTCGGGGTCGTCCATCGCCGCCCGCATCTCGGGGCCGTGCCAGAAGCTTTCGTGGTTGGCCCGCCATTGCGCGACCGAGGTGTCGCCCTCGCCCTCGTCACGGGCGTGCGGCCAGTCGACGTCGCCCAGCCGCAGCACGCGGACCTCGGTGACCTCGACGACGCCGACGCCGCGTCCGCGCGAGTCGACCACGGTGAATCTGTCACCGACCCGCGGGAGTTCCTCGCCCGCGTGCTCGTAGTCCGCGAGGATCCCGGTGGTGCTGGTCTTGGTCCCGTCGAGCACCGCGGCGACGAGCCGGTCGCGCAGCGGGCCCGGGAAGGCGAACTCCATGGGCGGGTACTCGAACTCGTCGATCATGCGCCCACGCTAGGCCCTCTCACACCGCGGCGGGCAACGGACACCACACTGGTACGCCGAAGCCGACCAGGGGATCGACGAACTCCCCAAGAAGTGGGACACCCCGCTGGACCGCTCCCACATGGGCAGGGTCGCCCTGTCCGGCGGACAGTGGCAACGCATCATCCTGGGCCGCGGCGTCCACCGCGACGCCGACCTGATCGTCGCCGACGACCGACATCCGCCCTCGACGCCCGAGCCGAGATCTCCGCGTTCGAACGAATCCGCACACTCGCCGACGACGGGCACACGATCATCCTCATCACTCACCGCCTCGACGGAGCACCGACGAGCCGGGTCGAACGCGCGCACGACCGAACAATAAACACCACCATTTGATCGACGGGCGAGAAACTCACTCGACTTTGTCGTGATGTCCGCGCGGAAGCCCGCTCGCGGATCAGTCCGGACATTCCACATTTCACCACCCTTCTGTTGACTGAGACCGTCTCGCCGCATACGGTCCCAGAGACCGAACCATATGACTTGTAGTCGCTGATATCGTTGGTCCACTTCCTTGATCGATACCCCGATCATCGTCTCGCACACCGGTAAATGATCTCGGAAGATCGACGAGAACGGGGAAGCGCGTGGAAGTTCAAATTCTCGGTCCGGTTCAGCTTTTCGCCGATAACGGAATCGTTCGTATCGGTTCTTCGAAACAGCGCAGCCTACTCGCTTTCCTGGCCTGCCATCGCGGGATCCCGGTGTCGATCGACCGGCTCGTCGATGCCCTCTGGGACACCTCTCCGCCGCGCAGTGCCGGGAAGAATATCCAGGTCTACGTATGGCACCTGCGCAAGCTGCTGGCGCGGGTCGGTGCCCCGGGGTGCCTGGTGCACGAGCCGTACGGGTACCGGATCTCGCTGCGCACCGGCGAACTGGATCTCTCGATGTTCGAGGAGACCCTGCACGCCGCCCGAGCGGCCCGCGCGCAGGGCGCCATCGAGCAGGCCGCCGATCTCTTCCGGGACGCGCTCGCGCGCTGGCGCGGTCGCGCGCTGGCGGACCTGCTCACGATGCCCGCCCTGAGCACCGAATCGGCCCACCTGGAGGAGGTTCGGCTGTCCACGATTCACGAGTGGCTCGACCTGGAGACGATTTTGGGCCACTACTCGACGGTAATAAAAATCTGCGCGGACGCGATTCGAGATCATCCTTTCCATGAATATCTGAGGGTGTATCAGATTCTGGCTCTACACCTTGCCGGGCGGCAAGCGGAAGCGCTGGCGGCTTATGATTCGATTCGAGTCCTTTTGGCCGAGGAGATGGGTCTGGAACCCGCACCCGCACTGCGCGGACTGCAGGCGCACATCCTTTCCGGCGAACTGATGACGATCGACGCCGTGAACGCGAGCCTGAAATTACACGGCGGCATCCCCACGGAACGATGTTCGGACAAGCCCGTGGTCGGGTGGGATTCACCCGGAATTCTCCTGCCGTCCCCCCTGCGCTATTCCCCCGACACTATTCGGACGGCTCCCTCGTAAGCGGCCCGGCCCGCAGTGCACAGGCGGCCGGAAAAACACTCGAGACGAGCGCCAGGAACGCGACGGCCGCCAGGATCCCCAGGACGAGCGGCGCAGGGGCCGAAGGCCACGGATCGTGCGTGGCCACCCGGCTGAACGCCGCCAGCGGCACTGCCACAACGGCCAGACCCAAGACGATGGCCAGGGCGCACAGCACAATCCATTCCAGGCCCACCATCCCCAGCAACTGTCCACGGGTCGCGCCGATCAGGCGCAGGAGCCCGAGTTCGCGAGCGCGGCCGGCGGCACCGATGAGCAACGCGGTCGCCGCCGCCGCGGCTGCGAAGGCGACCAGCGAACCGAACAGCAGGTACCGGCCTCGAGTGTCCAGGGCGGCCACCGCCTTCGCCCGGTGGGCCGCCTCGTCCCGATCCAGCGCGAGCACCGTCGGGAAGTCGCGCCGGAGTTCCCCCAGTCCGGCCCGGGCCGCGGCGCCGGCCGGGCCGGGCACGGTCGTCACCAAGACCTCCTGGTCCAACGCGTCGTCGAGATGGCGCGACGCGAGTTCGTGCGGGACCAGGAGGTCGGCGAAGCCGAGCGACCGCTCGAACTCCGCGACCACGCGCAGGGTCGCGGGTGCGCCGTCGGCGAAGACCACGTCCACCCGGTCGCCGACCCGCCACCCATGGGACCGGGCCCTGTCCCGGGAAACCGCGAGGGTGTCCCCGGCCAGGTCCGACAACGTTCCGCCGCGCACACCCGGATCCAGGGTCGCGACGAGCCCACCGGGGTCGAGGCCGCGCGTGGTGACTCGTTCGAGGATGTCACCCACCGGGCTGCCGCGACGGACCACCAGTTGCGTGTCGACCATCGGGGTGACGGCGGCGACCCCGGGCATCGCGCGCACCCGCTCGGCCACGACCGCGGGCATCCCCTGCGCGCCGTCGGCCACCAACACCCGATCGGCGAGCAGCCGTGCCCGGCTCTGCCGGATGCCCTCGTCCGCCAGGGTCCGACCGCTGAGCACGACCGCGCAGGCGAACGCCACGATCACCGCGAGGGGCACCACGATCGAGGACAGGGTGCGGGCGTCGCCGCGCAGCGACGTACGCGCGAGCCGTCCCGGAGAGCGGCCCACGCGGGCCGCGAACGCGCCGAGTACCCGCGCGCCCAGGCGGACCAGGACCGGGCCCAGCAGCGCGGCGGCGGTGAGCAGCACGCCGACCTGGGCGAACAGTTGAGGCACCGAGGGCTCCTGCGCGGACCTGGTGGTGCGCACCACCAGGGTCCCGCCCGCCGCGGCGACGAGCACCCCCGAACCGATCCGCGCGAGCGACATCCTTCCGGGCCGCACGACGGCCTCGCGCAGGGCCTGCGCCGGCTTGATCCGGCCGGCCCGGCGCGCCGCGAACAGCGCGGCGAGCTGCGTTCCGACCACGCCCAGGAGCAGTGCGGCGAGCACCGGCAACGGCCCGCGGACCACCGTCAGGCCGGTGGGCAGCACACCCACCCGGATGAACAGGTCCGCCACCGCCCCGCACCCGAGCAGGCCCACGAGCCCGCCCAGGGCCACCCCCACGACGGTGAGGATCAGGACCTCGCCCGCGATCATCCGGCGGATCTGCCCGGCCGTCGCGCCGACCGCGCGCAGCAACGCGATCTCCCGGCGGCGGCGGGTGACGGAGACGAGCAGCGGTCCGGTCACCACGAAGACGGCGAACAGGGCGGCGGCGGAACCGAACGACGCGGAGACGGCGAGCGCGAAATCGCGTCCCTCGACGGCCTCGCGGTGCTCCGCCTCGCCGATCCCGGCACCGCTGAGCACCCGGATGCCGGGCGAGCGCACCGCGGCGGTCACCTGGCGCGCCAACTCGGCCGTCGAGACGCCCCGGCGCGCCTGCACTCCGATCGCGAACGGATCGCCGTCGCCCGCGAGTTCGGCCGCCTCTCCGGACGCCAGGAAGACCGTTGCCGCCGCCGGCGGCCCGTCCGCGCCGGGTCGGTCGGCGATGCCGACGACGAGGTGCGCACGGGCACCGGCGGCGGTCAGCAACACGGTCCGGTCCCCCGGCCGCAGATCGGCGCGGGCGGCCAGGAAGCGTTCGACGACCAGTTCGCCCGGTTCCTGCGGCGGCCGTCCGGAGATCAGCGCGAAGGGGGTCAGCGGCGCGGCGGACCACGCGTGCCCCCGCGCCTCGGTGCCGTCGGGACCGTTCAGCGGCCGGCCCGACCGGTCGACGAGTTGCGCGTACACGGGCCGGTCCGCGAGCACCGCGCGGGCGCCGGGAACGGCGCGCACCCGGTCGAGGACTCCGGCCGGGATGCGACGTTCCCCACTCAGGACCACCTGCGCCTGCCGTCCGCCCGGCTGGGGCAGGCGCTGCCAGGGATCCCCGTCCACGACCACGTCGGCCGCGGCCAACCGCTCCGCCCGCGGCGCCCAGCGCAGGGCGGACTCGAACAGCACCCCCCACACGGTGGTCAACACGGCACACAGGACCACTCCGGTCAACGCGCCCAGCGATGCGGACACTCGGCCGCGAAGCGTCCGCCGGGCGATCCTCAACATCGAGCGCGTCGCCGTCAGTTCGCCGGATCGAGCTGGCTCGCCAGGAAGGCCAGCGTGTCGCCGCCGAGAGCGGCCAGCCGGCTCACCGCCCGGCTCCCGTGGCCGGCACCGGATTCGCGGCGCAGCAGAATCGGCCTGGTGGACGCGGTGGCGTGCTGCAACGCCGCGCACATCTTGCGGGCGTGGGCCGGATCCACCCGGGTGTCCCCCTCGAAGACGGCGAACAACACGGCCGGATACTCGGTGCCGTCGCGGACTCGATGATACGGGGAGTAATCGAGCAACCACCGGGCTTCTTCGGGATCGGTGACGGTGCCGTATTCCGCGCGCCACAGCCGGCCCAGCCCGAACCGCTCGTAGCGGGCCATGTCGAGCACCGGCCCCAGGCACACCACCGCCCGGAACAGGTCCGGTCGTTGGGTCAGCGCCGCCCCGACGAGCAGGCCGCCGTTCGAGCCGCCCACCGCGCCGATGCGCTCGCGAGTGGTCCAGCCGTGCTCGATCAGCCATTCGGCGGCGGCGTGGAAGTCGTCGAAGCTGTTCCGCTTGAACTCGCGCATGCCGGCCCGGTGCCAGGACTCACCCCGTTCGCCGCCACCGCGCACGGCCGCGACCGCGTACACCCCGCCGGCCTCGACCCACGCCAGCGCATCCGGCTGGTAGGTCGGCGCGAGACTGACGCCGAAACCGCCGTAGCCGGTGAGCAGGGTCGGGCGGGGCGTGGTGGGGCGGTCCGGATCGGTGACGGGGTGGTCCGGATCGCGGCCCGACGGCGCGACCACACACATGTCGACCTCGGTGCCGTCGCCGCTGCGGTAGCGCACCCGTCGGGCCTCGGCCCGAATACGGCCGGGCGGGACCGGGGTGCCACACGATCCGGTGTGCGGGTCGTAGCGCAGCACGCTCGGCGGGGTGAGCAGGTCGGTATAACCGATCCACGCCTCGTCGCCGCCCGGCACCACGGACACCCCGGTGACGGTACCCGCGCCCGGCAGTTGCACCTCGCGCACGTACGCCCCCGAATCGGTGCGATGCAGCGCGAGTTCGGCGACGGCGTGCCGGGTGCGCAGCACGAGCAGGCGGGCCCGGTCGAGCACCGCGAAGCCTGCCAGGACGGCATCCGGGTCCTCGGCGAGCAACTCGGTCCGGGTGCGCAGCGGATCGGCCGGGTCCGCCACGCACAGTCGGCGGCGCGGGGCATCCAGGTCGGTCAGCAGGTACAGCCGCCCGTCCGGCCCCACCTCCATGCGCGTCCTGCCCAGGCCCGGGGGAAGCACGGGACGCAGCAGGGGCCGCTCGGGCGGGGCCTCGGCCAGGTCGGCGAGCATCGGCTCGTCCGGGCGTCCGGGGCCGTCCGCGAGCACGACGACGAGCCACCGGCCGCTCGCGTCCAGGCGCACGTCGTACACCCGCCTGCGCTCGTCGCCGACGATCGGCCGGTCCCGGCCGGCGGGGTCGCCGAGCCGGTGCAACCACAGCCCGCGTTCGCTGCCGCGGGTGTGGTAGAAGGATCTCGCCCCGGGCAACCACGCGACCGGGGAGCGCCGGCAGCCCTCGATGCGGTCGTCGAGGAATCCCCCGCCGGCGGTGTCCAGGACGCGCAGCACGGACTCCTCGGTGCCGTCGACGGACAGTTGGCAGGCGACCAGCGTGCCGTCACGCGCGGGCTGCCACGCGTCGAGCGTGGTGCGGCCGGACGGGTCGAGCGCGGCCGGGTCGAGCAGGATCCGCTCCGGCTCCCCGGGGGCCGCCGTGCACAGCACCTCGTGCTCGGCTCCGGCGAAGTGCCGGATGCGAAAGCGGCGTCGGCCGCACCACACGGGCACCGTCGCGGTCGGCACCGCGTACAGCGCGCGCAGCCGATCGGTGAAACGATCGGGCCGAGCGCTTCGGTGGGCGGCGTAGAGCCGATCCTGCGCGGCGGACCAGATCCGGGTGACGTCGGCGGCGCCGTCCTCCAGCACGCGGTAGGGGTCGAGGACCCGCCGACCGTGGACGTGGTCCACCGTGTCGCTGCGCGGCGCCACGGGATAGGCCGGGCGACCCGGCGCCGTCGCCGGCCTCGACGCGGTCACAGCAGGGACGCCATGAAGCGCAGGATGGTGGGGAGGTCGGCCATCGCGCCGGGGCCGACCAGACCGGTGGCCACCGAGCGGCCCTCGCGCGTGGGGACCACGTAGTGGCCCTCCTCCGCCAACAGTTCGAGGTTGCGTTTGGCGGACGGCCGCGACAACACCGCCTCGGGGAACGATGGAGCGACCACGACCGGGCAGGTGCTGCCGGCGACGATGCTCAGCGCCAGGTTGTCGGGGATGCCGAGGGCACATTTGGCGACGAAGTTGGTGGTGGCCGGGGCGACCAGGATCAGGTCGGCCCAGGCCGCGAGTTCGCGATGCGGCGTGGTGCCGGTGCCAGCGCCGGTGAACCAGTCGGGACCCGCGACGGGGGTGCCGGCGCCCGCCGCGAGGGCCTCGCGGGAGACCAGCCGGGCCGCCGCATGGGTCAGGCAGGGTTGGATGGACCACCCGTACCACGCGCGCAGCAGCCCGGCCCAGCCCGGCAGGTCGACGACCGAGAACGCTCCGGTGCCGATCAGCAGGAGCCGCCCCCGAGCCAGCGGGATGTGCCGCGGTACCCCGGCCGGCGGCCCGGCGTGCGCCCGGTCGGCGGGGGTCGTCACACGATCACCTTCCGGAACTTGGGCGTCACCCACAGCGCGACGAGCACGATCAGCGCCCCGGTGACGGCGAAGCCGACGGGTACGGCGGTGGCGCCGAGGTTGCCGGTCATCGCGTGCCGGGCGCCTTCGACCGCGTAGTAGAGCGGGTCGGCGCGAGCGAGACCCGACAACCACCCTGGGGCCAACGAGATCGGCAACAGCAGTCCGCTGACCAGGGTCAGCGGCATGGTGAGCACGTTGACGGCGCCGGCCAGGGTGCTCTCCTCACGCAACACCAGGGCCAGACCGTAGGAGGTGGCGGCGCCCAGCACGCCGACCAGGAGCACCAGGACCAGTGTGAGTACCGTCCCGAGCGGATCGGACCGCAGCCCCATGGCGGCCCCGACGGCCAACAACACCAGGGCCTGGCCGAGCAGGAGCGTGGCATCGCGCAGGATCGCCCCGGTGAGCAGGGCGAACCGGCTGACCGGGGTTGCGGCCAGCCGCTCCAGCATCCCGCAGCGCAGGTTCGCCAGGAGTCCCAGGCCCATGAACATGCTGCCGAACAGGGCGACCATCATCAGCAGGCCGGGCACGAACAGCGAGAGCTGGTCGTCGTCCGTGGCCAGTCCGGGGCCGCGCAACGACCCGAGCAGCGGCCCGAACAGCACCAGCCACATCACGGGTTGGCTCAGGCCCAGGACGATCCAGGCCCGGTTGTTCATCGCCTCGTGCATGCCGAACCGGTACAGGGCGGCGGTGTCGCGCAGCAGCGCCCTCATCACACCTCCCGGGATTCGCCGACGACCGAACCGGCCGCGGCACTGTTCGCCGCGCCGCCCCCCTCGCCCGGCGCCCGTCCGGTGTGTCGCAGGAAGACGTCGTCCAGGCTGGGTTTGCCCAGCGCCACGCCCTCGATCGCCACCCCGGCCCGTTCCGCCGCCCGCAGCACCGCCGGCAGCGCGCGCTCACCGTCCTTGACGTACACCCGCAGTGTGCGTCCGTCCCCGCGAACCGACTGGACCAGTGGCAGCTCGGTCAACTCGGGCTCCAACGAGGGTGCCCCGTCCGGGAGTCGCAGGCGCAGTACGTCGGCCGAGAGCGAGCGCTTGAGCTCCCCCGGGGAGCCCTCCACAACGATCCGACCGCCGTCGATGATCGCGAGGCGGTCGCAGAGGTTGTCCACCTCCTCGAGGTAGTGCGTGGTGAGGAAGACCGTGGAGCCCTGCTCGCGCAGTTGCCGGATCTCCTCCCATAGGCTCGCCCGGGCCCTGGGATCCAGACCCAGGGTGGGCTCGTCCAGGAAGAGCAGTTGCGGTGCGTGGGTCAGGCCGACCGCCAGGGACAGTCGCCGGGCCTGACCACCGGAGAGCGTCGCCACCGGTCGATCGGCCAGGTCGGCGAGGTCGAAGCGGGCGAGCATCTCGTCCGCACGCACCCGGGCGGCGGACATCGGCAGGCCGAACAACCGGGCCTGGAGCACCAGGTTGGCGCGTACCCGGGTCATCGGGTTGAGCCCGCCGTGCTGGCCGACGTAGCCGATCCGGCGGCGGATCGATTCCGGTTCCTCGACCAGGTCGTGGCCGGCCACGACGGCGCTGCCGCCGTCGGGGGCCAACAGCGTGCTGAGCATCCGCACCGTGGTGGTCTTGCCCGCGCCGTTGGGGCCCAGGAAGCCGAAGATCTCGCCGGTGCGCACCGTGAGGTCGATGCCGCGCACCGCCTCGACCACGGCCGCGCCGGGTCGCGCCTTGCCGCCCCGGCCCGTTCGCCCGCCGCCGAAGCTCTTGCGCAATCCCGTCGTGCGGATGGCGGCGGAGCCGGCCGGGGCCTGGGCCTGCGGCCGCTCAATGGCCTGTCGGGTCACCGGACTTCTCCTCGGTGGCGGCCGGCGCTGCACGCGCCGCCCGAATCGCGGTATCCGGTCACGGCGAGGAGGGGCTGTGGCGTGGGCGGACGAGCAACTCCAGGAGGTGGTCCTTGGGTCCTTCCTCCAGGTGCACGCGCAGCGCCTCGACGGCCGCCTCCCGCTCCGACTGCGGCACCCGATCCCGCGGCGGCGCCAGCCGGTGCGTGCCCTCGCGGGTGTACGCGTAGTACTCCTCGCGCAGCAAGGAGATCATCACGGCGTCGTGGTAGGTGCCGTCGAGGTAGAAGAAGTCGCGCAACAGGCCCTCGACGGTGAACCCCCTGCGGATCGCCATGCCGACGGTGCGCTGGTTGTAGATCCCCACGATGCCCTGGATGCGATGCGCGTTCAGGGCGTGGAAGAGGTGTTCGATGGCCGCGTCGACGACCGCGGCGCCGTAGCCGTCGCCCCACGTCCGGGAGTCGCCGACGCCGATGCCGAACTCGTAGCTGCCGGGGTAGGTCACCTGGCGGTAGTCGACGGCGCCGACCCGTTCGCCGTCCTTGGTGACGACCATCAGGTAGGTGTGGCCGCTCTCGCGCGCGTGCTCGCGCAGCTCCTCGCCGGAGACGAAGGCGACCGTCGCGGATGCGTAGACCCCCGTGAGCGAGGAGGACCACGCGGCGAGCAGGTCGTAGTCCTCGGCCGTCATCCGGGTCAGGGACAGGCTTCTTCCTGGATTCGTCATGGGTGCTCCCCTGTCGTGGTGCCGGGACCGTCGGTACTGTGGAGGGACGAGGCGCTGTCCGGCGACAGATCGCAGCTGTCGCCGGACAACGCTCGTGGTGCGGGTGTGCACTACCGTCAGCAGTGCCAGCTGGCGAGGCTCACCGGAAGCTCGGAACCCTCGGTCGAGGTCTCCAGCTCCTGAAGGTCGAGGATCGTGGCCATGTGTGTTCACCTCCCCCCTACGGCTCGGTCGATCGGGAGTCCGTACCGAGGTGCCTCGGCCGGCGTGCGGCCGAGGTCGGTACGGAGAAATGGGAGCAACTCGGCGGCGGGGTCCAGGGCCACGGTCAGGCCCAGGAGCACTCCGGCGTTTCCGGTCGCCAAGTCCATGGAAAGGCGCAGGCTTTGGTCGCCGGCGAAGGCGAGGTGTCCGCGATAGGACAGCGCGAACGCGGCGGATCGGCGCAGATGGCCGGCGATGACGGGGTCGGGGTCGAAGCCCAGGTCGTGCCGGCGCAGCCGCGCCAGCGTCGCGATCAGGCCCGCGCGGCCGTTGAACAGGTGTGACTCGACGGCGAGTTCGGGTCGGCAAATGCCCGCGATCGCGCGGATGGCGGCGCCCAGCCTCGGTTCCTCGCGGTGCACCAGCACCTCGTCGGCGACCAATGCGATGCCCGCACTGCCGGTGGCCAGATAGCCGAGGGTACGTCGCCCCGGGTCCAGCACCTGGAGCGTGCCGTCGGGCAGGAGTACACACTCGTCCAGATCGCGGCCGAGCGCCTCGACGGCCCGGTCCAGGTAGGTCTTGTCGCCGGTGGCCTCGAAGCAGCGCACCAGGAACAGCGCGGCTCCCGACCAGCCGTGCATCAGGCCCGGCCGGTGGGACGCGCCGGCCCGCCACCCGCGCGTCACCGCGTCGACGATCCGCTCGGCGATGCGTTCGGCCTGCCGGCGGGACTCCTCGTCCTGGTGTCGTTGCGCGAAGTGCAGTGCGTTCAGGCCGATTCCGGACAGGCCGGTGAACAGCGAGACCCCGTGCACGTCGTCGGTGAGTGCGTATGCGTCGTGGAGCAGCGCGTGCGCCCGCTCGGGGTGCCCGAGCCGATCCAGCGTGTAGGCCGTGCCGTGCAGGCCGGTGTGGAAGCCCGGTTGGCGCGGCGGGCCGGCGTCGACCGCGGCCAGGAGCCAGCGCACGTGTTCCTCCGGGCATCCGCGGCCGGTCACCGTCAAGGCCCACAACACGCCGGCGGCTCCGTGCGCGAAGGCGGCGGGCCCGTCCCGGAATTGCCGCGGGTCGCCCGGGTGGAGCCGGTCGGCCCGTTCCGGCGTGGCGCTGAGTCGGATCGTCTCGGCCAGGGACGCGCACACGGCGTCCCAGTCGGTGTCCTCACCGGCGGGATCGACGTCGGCCGGCTCGCCGAGCAGTGCGCGCCGCCGGGCCGCGAGCGCCGGCGCCAGGTCGGGGGCGACCCGGTCGACGCGGCCGTCGACGACGCCCATGTCCCCTCGCACGGCGGCGGCGAACGCTTCGGGGTCGGGGATCGGGAAGCGGCCCAGGACGGTGGCGAGGGTCTGCTCGACCTTGGTCGGCCCCAGCGGGAAGATCCGGGTGTTGGGCAGGAACGCCCACAGGCGCAGCGCGGCGAGCGCGTACCGGTCCCGGGCCTCCCCGGTGGGACACCACGGAGCGGCGAAGCCCTGGGCACCCATCGAGGGACGATATGCCTCGTCGGTGCGAAAGGCGGTCTCGAAGTCCAGGAGCGAGATCGTGTCGCCCTCGTCCACCAGGATGTTGCCCGGATGCAGGTCGCCCAGGCACACGCCGAGCGCGTGGATCCGCTCGACGACATCGCGGACGCGGTCCAGCAGGGCCAGCGCGCGCTCGGTGTAGCGCGCCACGTCCTCCTCGCCGGGGTCGGGCCGAAGCAGCGCGTGGGTACGCCCGGCCCACGCGTACAGCGCCTCCCCCACGCGCTCCTCCAGAACCAGGAATTCGTGCTCCCAGACTGTGAAGTAGCCCTCGACACGCGGAACTTCCGGGATGTCGGCGAGTTGCTCCAGGATCGCCCGCTCGCGACGCAGCCTCGCCACGGCATCGTCCCCGCCGCGATCGAGACCCGCGCCCGGCCGGGCCTCCTTGAGGACCACACGTCGACCGTCGACCAGTCGCTCCGCCAGATAGACCCCGCCGCCGTTGGAGAAGTGCAGCGCACGTTCGATCCGATACGGGAACTCCGTGCCCGCGTCGGTGTTGCGCACCGCCAGGTGGGACTGAAGGAAATCCGGGATGGTCACCCATCCCGGCACCGAGAACGTCGGCCGGCGCCGATCCGGCACCAGCTTGCCGTCCGGGCGTTCGAGGGCGGCCACGAGTTCGTCGTCCTCGTCGAGCACCCGCATCTCGCGAAACGCGCCGTAGCGCACGTAGAGCGGCCCGTTTCCCCACCGCAAATCGCTGAGCACGTACGGCCCGGGCCGGCCGTCCAGCCTTGCCGACAGTTGCTTGAGCACAGCGTGGCACTCGGCCTCGTCGTGCGGGTAGAGGACCACGACCTTGCCACCGGACGCCCTGGGGGCGTACTTGGAGCCGAGCACGAGTTGCAGGTGTGCGTCCCTGAGGTGCTTGAACGGCAGGCCGCGCGCCACGCAGTACTCCCAGACGATGTCCAGGGTCTCCGGTGCGCCGGCGAGGGTGGCCGAGATGTGGATCTTCCAACCCTGGCTCGGCGGATCCACGTCCTCGGGGCGCAGCACCACCCAGACGCCCTCGCCGTAGCGCAGCCATTCGGCGGGCAGTTCCCGTGTGGTGGCCGCGAACTCGTCCTCGACGCGCGTCGCGCATCGACTCGGAGTGTCGTAGAAGACCAGATCCGACCACCCGAACAGATGATGGTTGCTCTCCATCCCGCCACCTTCCGCCCGGGGCCACTGTCGTCGGGAGCAGCCTCGCGGGCACGGCTTTATGGGCGGTATAGGCAGGGTATACAAGGCCGTTCGGCCTCTTCTTGCCGACGAGAGAGTCAAGCCGCGGCCGGGGGTGGTCGCGGTTGCGACGGCGGTCACGATTGTTGTCGCGGTCGCGGTTCCCGGTTGCGGTTCGCGCGCCTGAGGACCTGAAGACAAGTGAGAAGGAGGGCACCGTACCCAGCTCCACCCCCACGCCGGCCTGCGGGAGACGATCACCGTCAGCACGGGAAAGCAAGTCCGATGAGCACGCGTTCGCCCGGGTTCAGCTCGACTCGTGAACGTCCGTGCGACACACGAGGTCGCACCGTATGGGGAGAGAGGGACCGTCGAGGGTGCGATGTGGGAGGCGAGTCGGGCGTCGTCATCGCCGCCAC
Source organism: Embleya sp. NBC_00888 (assembly GCF_045207655.1). Classification (NCBI taxonomy): domain Bacteria; kingdom Bacillati; phylum Actinomycetota; class Actinomycetes; order Kitasatosporales; family Streptomycetaceae; genus Embleya; species Embleya sp. NBC_00888. The sequence continues at coordinate 578,558 of NZ_CP108784.1, forward strand.
GGCCGCTACGCGGGACGACCTGGTGGGCAGTCGTGGCGGCGGTGGGGTTGGCCGTGGCGGCCGGCGACCACGCGCTGGGCTTTCGGGAGGCCCTGACGGGGCGGCAGTTCGATGAGGAGGACGGGCCTCGGTGGATCGTCGGGGTCGCCGTCGCGGGCGTGCCGTTCCTGGCGTGGGTGGCCGGTGCCCGCTCCCACACGCTTTTCCGCCCGGGTGCGCATCCCCGGGAGTTCTGGATCGGCTCGACCTACCTGGAATACGGGCCACTCTCGGTCGCCGTGTCCCCCGACGAACTCGTCGGCACCCGGCACGACCCGACCGGCGCCCGGGCGACCCTCACCGCGGACGGCCGCTTCGACGCGAACGGCCTGCCCGGTTCGCAATGTCAGCACAGCGACCCGACCCACCTGCCCGCCCCGATCGACCAACGATGGCCGGGACAGGGCCGCCGGACATACGAAAGGGGCACACTCACCCTGACCGCACCGGCTCGCGACGATCGCCAACCCCCTTCGACCCCACCGGAGTTCACCCTCGAAGAACTCCAGCCCAGGGGCTCACACCAGGCCCCACGCCGAGACCCCACCTGAGCAACCCGGACGCCGGACTCCGATACGAACTCCGCAAGGAGTAGCGCCCAACGACCGCCCCTCGGACACGTCCGGAACGGAATCGAACGTCGAGCGTCGCCGAGTACAGCACCCCACCACCATGCACGGCCCGCCAGTGATCAGGGACGCGAGGCCATGGGGCGGCGTGCGACCATCCTCGGAGTGCTCATTGCGTCGATGGGTCCCCCTGCGCCCCTGTTCGGCTCCGCTCTCCCTTCTTCCACCTTCGCATCACCGCAGCCGACGCGGCGTCACCCAGGTCGAACCGCTCCTCGTACGCGAACCAGACCTCGGCCCGGGCGCGCAGGTCGCGGTCGACGATCAGTCTCGCCAGCGGTCCGAGGGCCCTCAGCATCTCCTCGAGTTCGACCAAGTGAACAATCTCCTGGTCCTCGGGGAGTTCGTCCTGAGTCGGCGGTGCTCCGGCCCGGTGAACGGATGCCTCCAGGGTCCGAGCCTCCTCGCGCCTGCGCTCGGCTGCGGCCAACGCCGCCTCCGGTGACAGGGGGATGGCATCCAACGCCCACTCGAAGACGCTGTCGACCTCGCCCGAGATGAGATCCACCGGTTCCTCGAGCAACGCAGCGCGTTCCAGGAGCCTTGCGGTCAACGCCACGCCCGAAGCCGTGGACAGGTCGCCCGTGACCACGGCGAACCTCGCCGCGTCGAGACCGAAGCGCAGCGCCCGGGCGCGCTCGTCCGGCGTAGCCCGCGAGAAGCGGGCGAGTTCGGAACCCGCGGAATCGACCACGAAGAACCACCAGTGAGCCGGCGTACCGTCCGGAAACCTCCCCCGGAGCCATTCCCCGCGCCCACCGGAACCGAGGGATCGAAAAGCGAGGAAATCGCCTTGTTCGACGGCCATCACTTGCCTCCCAGGTCCGTGATGCCACGGCGAAGAACCGGAACCCCGGCTCGTTCGAACGCGTTCACGCCGTTCATCAAGAACTCTCCCGAGCATGCCGCGCAAGGCGTGTAGTGCCCGGTGTGATTATTGATGTAGGTAACCATGCCACGTGGGCCGAACTGCACCTCGCCGGCCCCATTCACCGGCCTCCCCGCGGTCAGGATCGGATGCTTGATCCCTGCCTGCGCCGATGCCATCCGCAGGACTCCCTCCCCGTCCACCGACCAGATGTAACGACCACCGGAACCGACGGCCTCAGTGAACTCCGCCGTCCCCGCCGCAAGAGGAGACACACCGGAGAATTCGGCCTCGAGCATCTCCAATGACAGCTTCTCCGGCTGGTTGTTCGCCACCGGGCCGCAAACATTGTGAACGAGGACCGGGGTGTCCGCCGCCAGTACGTAGTACGTGTGGACACCATCCACGGTGAGGTCGTGGGTGCGCTGTTGTTCGCGGAAGTGGCGGGTGGCGCCGACCTGGACCCAGGTTCCGGTGGACGTGCGCAGCCATTGGCCGGGCTTCAGGTCTCCTGCGTTGATCCACTGTTTGAGGTCGGGGGACCAGAAGGGGTGGTTGGTGGTCGCGATGATGGAGGCGTCGCCGTTGTCGGTTTCGACGGTGAGGTCGACGAAGTCCTTGTCGTCTTCGGTGGTGATGGAAGCCAGGACGGTGCGGGGCTTGGTTTCGCCGGTCTCCGGGTCGGTGGCCAGGACGACGTCGCCGGGGGCCACGTCCTCGATGGGCTTGCGGGTGCCGTCGGCCATCAGGACGCCGGTTCCGGGGACGAAGCTGTGGGTGCCGCAGACGCGTTGCACGACCTTGCCGCCGACGATGCCGGCTGCGCCGCCGGCCACGCCCCAGGCTCCGCCGGTGACGGTGTCCATGGTGGCGCCGAGGAGGCTGTGGTCGGCGTTCGGGTCGAGGGTGTTGTTGAGGTATCCCGTCGTCGCGCCGCCGATGCCGGCGCAGATCAGGACCGATCCCGCTGCGATGCCCCCGGTGGCGGCGGTGGCGGTGCCGGCGGCGAACAGGCATCCGCCCTCGGCCAGGACGCCACCCGCGATGGCGACCCCCTCGCGCCAGTGGTCCTTGGCGAACTTGGTGGCCTGGCTCGTCTTCTTCTTGGTCCAGCCCCAAGCCTTTTGCAGGCCGTTGCGGTTGTCCGGCTTGCTCGTCTTCGGCTTGGGTTTGTCCATGCAGTAGTTGACGCACTGGGCCGTGCCGCCGGGGGCGGTGGGCGAGGTTGTGGTCTGGTCCGTACCGGAGCCGCCGCAGGACATCACGTTGCCGCAGTAGACGGGGTCCGGGTCGCAGGCCATGACGTTGCCGCAGTACTTCATGCCGGAGGGGTCGGACTGCGTCAGCGGGTTGTTGTTGCCGTAGGTGTAGCCGTGCATCTGGCCCGCGTCGGCGAGGTCCATGATCGGGTCGACGCTGATGAAGCGGCCGAGGCTTGGGTCGTATTCGCGGGCGCCGACGTGGGTGAGGCCGGTCGAGTCCATGGGCTTGCCGAGGAAGCCCTTGTCGTCGGGCCATTGGCCGTTGGCCTGGGTGGGTTGAGTGCCGCGGGGTTCGCCGAAGGGCTTGGACTGACGGCGGGTGGTGGTCAGGTCCATGGCGTCGAGAATGCTGGTGGGGGTGCCGTGGTGGTCGGCCGCCATGTATGCGACGCCGCCGTTGCCGCTGCGAACGACCGTCGCGCCGCCGGCGGTGGTGTAGTAGCGGGTGCCGACGACGGGGCCGGACTGGTCGGTGTTGGTGGTGAGTTCGTCGCTGCCGAGGTAGAGGGTGGTCTTGCCGGCCTCGCGACGGATGATGCGGGCACCGTCGGCATCGTAGACGTACTCGCTGCGGCCGGTGGTGGAGACGACCTCGGTGAGCTTGTCCTCCTCGTTCCAGGTGAGGGTCTGGAGGTTCGCGTCGACGCCGGGGCGGGTCTTCGTGTTGCCGGACTGGTCGTAGGTCGGACCGGTCGTGACGGCTTCGCGGGTACCGGTCTTGACGGTGACCGAGTCCAGGCGGTGCGTACGATCGGTGGGTGTGGTGCCGGGGCGGTAGCCGTATTCGGTGGTGACGTTCTTGGCCGGGTCGCCCGTGGGGTCGTGGTCGACGAGTTTGGTGCGGTTGCCGACGACGTCGTAGGTGAAGGACTGCCAGTACGGGTCCGGGCCGCCGACGGTGTTCTGGGACGGGGTCTGGGTGGTGCAGCCGCCGGTGCCGGGGACGTTGGGGGCGGGCAGGGTGGTGACACCTGCGGTGTTGGTCCATGCCTCCTTCAGGCGACGTTTGCCGTCGTAGACGAAGCACTGGGTGTCGGTGGTGTTGTTGTCGCGCTTGGTGCTGACGGAGGTGACGTCGCCAGACGGCTTGTAGGTGTAGGTGGTCGCGTCGACGCTGGTGGTGGTGCCGGTCTCCTTGTCCCAGTTGGTGGACAGCAGGCGGCCGGTGGCGGGGTCGTAGGTGCTGGTGAAGGCCGCCTGGCGGGGCTGGGCGCCGAGGGTGGCGCGGATGTTGCGGCCGAAGGGGTCGTAGTCCGCCCAGTTCAGGTAGCCGCGCGCGCCACTCACCTCGGTGGGCAGACCGCCGTCGTTGTAGGCGTAGTCCAACGCCTCGGCAGGCAGACCACCTTGAGCCGGGACGGTGGTGCGGGTGGGCAGGCCCAGGATCGGCTCGTACTCGGTGCTCGTCTGGTAGATGCCGGCGAGTTTGCCCTCGGCTGCGGGGACGGTCGTGCGGGTGCCGGTGGGCAGGTAGGTGCCGGGCTTGAATCCGGTGATCTCGCTCGTGTACTTCGCGCCGGTTTTGCCGCCGACGTAGCGGGAGGAGCCGTCCGCCTGGCCCTTGGCGAAGCGGTCGTAGGTCCACTCGGCGAGAAGATTCGCGTCGGCGACCGAGTCCTTGTAGGAGGCGGTCTTTCGACCCAGGGTGTCGTAGGTGTACGCCAGTTTCCGGCCGCCGGCGTCGGTGGTACCCACGACGCGCCCGACCAGGTCGTAGCGGGTGTCCAACGGGCCCTTGTCCGGGTCCTCGACGTGGGTCTTGCGGCCCAGGAAGTCGTAGGTGTACGTCCAGGTGTTGCCGCCCGCGTCGGTGACGGTCTTCAATTCCTCGCGCGGGGTGTACGCGTAGGTGATCTTCGAGAAGTCGGTGCCGGTGGGAAATCCGCCGTTGTATTCGCGAAGTTCCCTCGGCTTGCCGCGCGCGTCGGAGATCGACACCGTCGCGGTTCCCCCGGCCGGCGGGGTGGTCCGGGTCTCGTCGGCGCCGACGTAGGCGGTGGTGGTACGCCACTGCTCGATGCCCTTGGACGCGAACACCTGCGCGATGGTGCGGCCCTGGCCGTCGTAGACGATCGCGTTCTGACCGGAGACCTCGTTGTCGTTGCCGACGAACACACTCGTATCCGGACCCGATGTGCGGTTGAAATACGGCTGATTCGTCTTGACCGGGCGGCCGAGACTGTCGTGGAAGGTGTCCGTGATCACGCGACCGGGGTCACCCGTCGCGGTCGTCGACTGGGTCTGCCGCTCCTGAAGGAAACTGTTCAGGATCCGGTGCGAGACGGCGTACGTGTCGTTCAGGCGCAGCGTCCTGGTCGTCACCACACTCGGGCCGGTCTTGCTGGGGGCGTACGCGAACTGCAGGTCGGCGTTCTGCTGCTTGGTGCGCCCCGGCTTCCACACCGCGAGCAACCGGCCCAGGACGTCGTACTCCTGCTCCACCACCAGACCGTTCACGTCCACGGCCTTGACCGGCAGATTGCGCGCGCCACCGAAGGTCGTCGTGGACGTCCAGCCCGTCGGACCGGTGACCGCCACCATCGTCGGCAACGAGCCTGCCGTGGGGGTGTAGGCGGTCGTGGTGACCTTGTTCTCCGCGTCGGTGGCCTTGGTGACCCGGCCGTACGCGTCGAACTCGGACTTGGCGGTGGTCACCCAGTTCGGGGTGCCGTCCGCCCTGTAGTCCACCACCGCCTCGGTCGACGTCGTGTCACCGAGCGCGCCGACCTCGCCGAAGGGTTTGTTGTCGTAGAGCGCGTGGGACCAGGCGTAGACGGTGTCCTTGGACGCGGTGGCATCACAGGCACCGGCCAAGGATTGAACCTCGGTGGGTTTGCCGACGATCCACGCGGCCGTGTTGTGCGCGTACGTGGTCTTCGTGCAGTACTCCGGCAGGCCGTCCGCCTTGTCCGAGACCGTCTCCGGGAGGCCGTGCACCGCCTCGAACGTGGTCGTCTTCGACGTCTCACGCCAGGATGTGCCGTCGGCGAGAAGGCTGCGGGTGCGGGTCTTCGCGATCGCGGTGCGCTGTGCGGTCAACGGAGGCAACCCACGGACGCGGCCGTGCGTGGCGGTAGCCCCAGACGAGAACGGCGTGTTCAGTGTGGTCGTCGTGACGGTGCCGTTGTCCCCGGTGAACGTCCGCGTCTCGTAGGCGAATCCCGCGTGCTGGTTCGCGTCCACGATGTTCTGGCCGGTGGAGTCGGTGAGGGTGACGGCCCGCTTGGTGCCGTCCTTCTTCACGTCACCGTCCATGCCGCGCAGGTAGAACGCCGTCGACTGGGTCACCGCGTCCCTCGGAGCGACACCGGCGCGGGTGATCACCTGGCCGTATCCGCGGAACTGGTTCCAGGTGCGGCGGTCCTTGCTCTTGGGCTTGGACGCTTCCTTGTCCTCGGTCAGTTCGGAGTCGTCGCGGTGCCATGCCGCGCCGCCGACGTATTCGTAGCGCGTCGAGCGGTTCGGGGCCGTGGTGGCGATGTCGTGTTCGGTGACCTCGGCGACGGTGTACTTGTGGAACCAGTGCAGGACCGGCTCCGCGTCCTCGTCGTAGTTCCACCACATCGGGTAACACGCCTTGGAGTTGGCATCCGGCGTGGGCAACGTCGCCGGGGTGCACTCCCCGTCGTTGTAGGTGACCGTGGTCTGACCACCGGTCTCGTTCGTGACCCCCGTCAGACGACGACGGTTCATCGGCGGCGCCAGGTCACCACCGGCGTCGACACGGTTGTGCTTGAACTGGCCGGCGAAGTCGACCGAGGGGACATCGATCTTCCGCGTGCCCTCCCAGGCGGTGCGGGCGATCGAGTTCAACCACAACGTCGGCGACGAACCGTCCTGCGGATCCGGATAGTCCTGGTCCAACGCGTACTCGTCGACCGTCTGGTAAGCGGAACCGACCAGGGACTGCGTCGTGATCTTCGTCAGACGACGGGTGGAGAAGAACGACTGGCCGTACTCCGCACATGTACCCATGGCGGCGCACTGCTTGTCGACGGGCACATCCGGCCACTTGGCGGCGTTGGGCTTGGTCATCTTGGCCGGGTCGCAGTCGAACCCGTCCTTCTTCAGGCACCGTTCGGCGGTGTCGAAGAGGATCTGCGCGGTCGGCTGCGTCGTGTCGTCCTTCTTCGACCCGTACGTGATCTTCGCGAGCGTGCCGCCACGCGTGTACTCGGTCAACGTGCCCGAACCGACCAGAACCGCACCGCGCATGTACCGGTTGACCTCGGTGTTGTACCAGTGGGTGACCATCCCGCCGCGCGGATCGATCACGTAGTCGAGGTTCCAGCGCCACGCCTGCTGACACCACGACGCGTCGAACCCGGATGCCTTGTTGCACGGCTCGCCCGCGTTGTTCCCGTACACCGGCGCGGACCAGGTGGAGTTGGTCGCCGGGCCGGTGGTGGTGCCGGGCTTGTGGCCGACGCCGAAGTAGTACTGGACACCATCGCCCGTGGTCAGCCGCCAGTACTCACCGTTGTCGTCACCGTTGACCGCACCCGCGAACGGCTCGATCCGGGAGTCGTCGTCACCCTCCAGCCGCCACTTCGACTTGTCCGTGTCGTCCTGGACCAGCGTGGACGACTTGCCGTTCAACGAGAGCGTCAGCGAGTTCCGGTTCGACCAGCACTTCTCACTGGACTTGTCCTGACCGTCACGCGCACACGAGTCATACGAACGCTCCACGAAGCCTGGCGAGTACTCCCAACCTTCACCGAGCCACGACGCCTGATTGTTCGTCGACGTCGTACGACCGTCCACCGAGCCGGAGTTGTACGACAGGTTGACGGTGGGCGCGGCACCTGCGAGCGCCGGCGGCACGGCGACGTTGTACGACCAGCTCATCGAACCCGAGTTGCCACCCGCCGACCACGAACCCGACGAGGACAGTGAGGTGGCCTTGTAGTCGCCGGAGGGGCCCGACGCGCCCGCGGTCAGGCCGAGGACCATCGCACCGCCCGCAGCCGGGGTGGCGGGCAGGTCGACATCGGCGAGGACACGGTTCTTTACGCGGTCGTTGCGCGTTCCGGTCACCGGGGTCTTCACCCTGCAGGCGGCGATGTCCGGGGTGGTCAGCGCGCACTCGGGCATCGACACCATGCGCAGGCGCGAGGACCAGTCGGCGCCGAACGCGTCCTTGAATCCGGCGTAGTCGATGCCGACGGTGACCTTGCCGGGATCGGTGGCGGTGGCGGCGTCTGCGTGCCGGACGGTTACCAACACGGCATCGACGCCGGCCTTCTCGGCGGCGGCGTGATCGGCGACGGTGACCTTCACCCGTCCCGGGGCGCCGGCCGCAGGATCCGCAGGGGCGGCCGTACGCAGCGGGCCGGGAGCGCCTGTGTCGCGGGCGGTGATCCAGACCGGAGTGCCCGGGGCGTTGCCGCCGGTGGGGGCGGCCAACAGGGACGAGCCTCCCCGCGCGACGAACGACGATGCGGGGGCCGGGACGGTCTCGGACTCGGCCTGCTTCGGCCACACGGTCGCGGTCGGCTTCCACGTGGGGCGGCCGTCGCCCTTGAGCGGCGTCGACTTGGCGACGCCCTCCTTCTTCCCGTTCACCGACGGCGTCTTGGGGAGGTCCCCGGGCGACCAGGCACCGGGATCAGGCGCGTTCTTGATCCAATCCACTGCCTGCGCCGGACCCACACTCGCCATCAACGCCAGGATCGTCGTACCCGAAACGAACAGGCGCGTCGAACGCGACCAACGACCCATGACGAACCCCCCAGCCGGAGCGCACGGATCCCGCCCCCGAACAGGCGCGAGACCACAGACGCAGCGCACCGTACGGGCCCAAGTCCCTTGCTGACAATGGGAGTTGCCGAGGTGGATGTGGGCTTCGTCACAACAACCCGGACCGGCCTTCGAACGTCCCCCCGAGGTCGAATCACCCGTTGCGATCCATAGGCGGCAATCCGATCGCACGACGGTGCGGCGCGAGGACTTGTCGACACCACGACTTCTCGAAGTGACCTACGTCACATGATTGAACGTCTGGCCAACTGGCTGGCTCCAGCCGCACATGGACGTTCGCGCTGCTCGAACACGACACCTCGAGAGCACTGAATCCGACGCGAATCGGCCGCCGCAAGTGCGCGCCGGGGCTTCCTGTTCGGAGCAGGTGTCAGCGGTCGCTGTGGACGTACCTGCGGGCGGGACAGTGTGGCGAACAGGGCGATCGACCACAGAGCGGTCGCGATGACCGGGTGGGCCGGCGGCCGGGCCGGGTTCTCCAGGGTGGCGCCGGGGTTGCCAAGGAGTTCGCGGGCGGACTGGGCCGCCGCGCTCACCGGGTTCCAGTCGGCGACGGCGCGCCTGTGGCTTGCGCAGGCGGAGATCGACCTGGCGGCCGGAAGCGAGTCCCTGCGGGGCGCCACGCGGCGTCGACGGTGAGCCGGACGGTGTCGCCGCAGCGCTCCGCGACCGGTGACACGGGTACAGATCTTCAGCGCAGGATGCCGGCCCAGTGGTCCAGGACCGAGGGAAGTTCCTTGGCGTCCACCCATGCTCGGAACAGTTGGTCGCCCCGCTGTTTCGGCGCGCCGGTATGCACGGAGACGATCACACGGTCGTGCATGAGCGCATCTTCTCTGCACCTGTGATCTTCGGTCCACACGGACACGTACCCCTGGCGATACATCAGCGGTCCGATCTCGTGCATCTCCCCGACCGCGGAGCCTCCATTTACGTCCATGTACCGGGACTCTATGCCCCGCGGCTCGATCAGTCGTACGACTCCGGGTCGGTGATGGCAGTCGCGCCCTCGCGGATCGCCGCGCGGACGGCGCGGGTGGGTCAGGTGGTCGGCGATGCCGTCGAAGGTTGCCGCCGGCCGCAGCCAGGTCACTCTCGCCTCCGGGGCGACGCCGCGCAGCACGACCCAGGAGCCGGCCCAATCTGACGTGGCCCGCATCGTGGTTCGTCTTCCGGGAGGGTTCGCACGTGATCGCCTGCGCTACGCCTCCCGTCCGCGACGTCGCCGTCCTGGTGCGCCTCGCCCGACGGCAGGGCTCGGACATGTGCGTGATCACCGCCCCCTACGGCCGCGGCTTCGTCGACGTCCGGCCCTGAACGCGCTGACCGGCACCCGGTCCGCAGCAAGTACAAGGGTGCGCGGCGCCCTGCCCGAGGTTCACGCGCGAACCCACACCGAATCGTGGCCGCCACCGGGACTACATCGAACTCACAGCACCTCCGGAGCTACACCACAAGTAGGATGCGGGCATGATGGAGGACTCCGATTTCAGTGTGATGCTGGCGTGGTTGCTGGACCACAGAGAGCTCGCCGTGGAGGAGTTCGCCGATCACGCGAGGTTGACGGCAAACGAGGTCCGAGCAGTACTCGCGGGAGAAGCCCCCGGCGAGGGGATGCTGCGACGAATCGCGCCTGCCCTGGGATTCCAGACCGTCGATCTGTTCATCCTCGCGGGAGTGGCGGTCCCGGACGACCTGGCTCCTTTGGACGGCGCGGCTGAGGAGTGGGCACCTTACATCGTGATGGACGCGGTACACCTCCCGGTAGCAGCGCGGCGTGAACTCCTGCGGCTCATCCGTTCACTGCCCCAGGAGGAAAGGCTTTCCGTCTTCGTCCCGAAGCCGCTCGCGGCCCTCGCCGATCGGGGCGGAGCGGTCGTCCGCATGCTCCAGTACCGCAATCTGAGCTGGACGGGCATGCAAAGGGCCTTGGCGGTCGTGACGCCCACGCTCCTGTCGGCATCCACCTACGGTTTGATCGGCTCCGGTCACAAGGAGCTGACGCCTCGCCTGGTAACGGACTTCGCAGCCTTGTTGGGGATCGACGCTCGGGAACTGGCAATGCTGACGGGCGTTCACCTGCCCGAGGTGCCGCCACCCCCGCCCCCGGAGGCAGTCGATGCCGCCGCTCTACTGTGGGAAGCGCGGCGCCTGTCCGCCACCCAGGCAAGGCACGTCTCCGAACTGGCACGCTCCATGCGTGGGGACTCCGCCAACTGCTACTTCGTCAACCTGCCTGGAACATGACAGGCGCAGGGCGTCTAACTGCGGAACGGCCCGTCGGCGTGCGTTGGCAAGGGACCGCCTGGGCGCCCACCGTCAGGTGTCGGGCGAGCGCTTCGCCGAGGTGCGCGGCATTGGAGGCGGCCTTGCAGTCTTGGCTACGGAGAGCCACCTGTCTCTTGTCGGCGGTCTCGGGTGTGCAGGGCCTGGTTTCTCATGGATTCAAGGACGCGGCTTTGTGGATCCCGCCGAACGAACCGGAGATCAGGACACGGCTCACCGGCTGGAGCGGCGCGATGGCGACCTACCCCAAGTTCGCCCCGGCCATGCGGAACTACACCGCATCGAAAATCATGTCGCAGGTCATCTTGACAATCTCGGCAATTGATTGGCGTTGCAAGTAGCCTTCAGTCGGAGAATCGCAACGAAGTCGCACCCGCCCCCCGCTCATCTGCGGCCACTCGTCAGATCGAACAAGTAGCCGCAGACGAGCAGGAACTCACTGAGAATATTGCCAGGGTTTCCACTCTGCCTCGGCCGCGTTAAAGCCATTTCTATTCAGAGCGTCTCGCGCCACTGATTCCGCCCCAGACCCATTCGGCGTGTAGTGTCCGGAAAGATTGTCGAATTCGACCATGGATCCGTTCGATATTCTGAATTTTCCAGCCATTATCACAGGTCCACCTCCAGAGAGGCTTGTATGTCCCGCCGGCACGCCGTGACCGAAGAAGACGCTATCGTCGTGAAACGCTCTAACTGATCCGCCCGGCATCACTACGTAAGTGTAGGCGCCATCCTGGAGATTTCCTCCTCTACTCACCATTGAGCCTGCGGGGAGGGGGGCCTGCAGCTCGGTGTCCGTACCGGGGCGCCCCGGAACGTACATCCTTGTGTGACCAGTGCTTGGATCGCAATTGTGCACAAGGACCGGGGTTTTGCCCGCCAGCGCATAATACGTGTGCGGTCCCTCGACGGTGAGGTTGTTCACCTGTCGGTGCTGAGTCCACTTCCTGATGGCCGTGATTTGTACGTAGGTACCTGCGGAAGTTCGCAGCAGGTCACCGGGCGTCAGATTTTCGGCATCGACCCAGTCTTGCCGGTCTTCGAGCCAGAAGGGGTGATGATCGGTGGCGGTGATCGTGTCGGTGGCCGTGCCGCGGTCGCCGTCCGTGTCGACAGTGATTTCGACCAGGGATTTTTCGCCGATCCCGGTGATCAGCGCGGTGACCTGCTGTGGCGAGGTTTCGCCCGACTCGGGATCGGTGGCCATGACGAGGTCCCCGACCTTGACCTCGCTGATCGGTTTACTCGAGCCGTCGGCGAGTAGTACGAGCGTCTCGGGCAGGAAGCTGTTGCAGCCTCCACCGGTCTTTCCAGCGAGGAGTTTGGCGGTACTTGGGGACACGTTCAACGGGACGAGTCTGGAGCCGGTGGGACCGATCTCGCCGGTCTGGAGCTTGGATGAGGCGTTCCACCACCAGTAGACCTTGCTGAGTTCGGAGCCCATGCACTCGTCGGTCTCCTGGCATGCCTGGAACAACGACATCGCCTGGACGGTCCACTTGTACTTGAGGTCCGGGCTGTCGTAATGCTTGGTGTTGAACGCGTAGTTCTTGGAGTAACGCTGTTTGAACTCGTACTGGTTCTTCACCGGGAGCGGCAGGTCCCTGCCGTCCGGACCGACCCACGGGTCGTCCGGGGCCGGCGGAGTGGCGGGCTGGGGCCTGCCATGGTCCGGAGTGTTCCCGCCCTGGCAGAAGGGCTCGCAATCGTCGAGAGGTCGCAACCCGGACGGATCGCTGGAGGTGAGCGGGGTGTTGTTGCTGTAGGTGTAGCCGTGCATCTGCCCGGCGTTGGTGAGGTCCATGATCGGGTCGACGCTGATGAAGCGGCCGAGGCCCGGGTCGTATTCGCGGGCGCCGACGTGGGTGAGGCCGGTCGAGTCCATGGGCTTGCCGAGGAAGCCCTTGTCGTCGGGCCATTGGCCGTTGGCCTGGGTGGGTTGGGTGCCGCGGGGTTCGCCGAAGGGCTTGGACTGGCGGCGGGTGGCGGTCAGAGTGGCGGCGTCGAGGGCACTACTGGGAGTGCCGTGGTGGTCGGCCGCCATGTAGGTGATGGTGCTCGGGGCGTTGCGGACGACCGTGGCGCCGCCGGCGGTGGTGTAGTAGCGGGTGCCGACGACGGGGCCGGACTGGTCGGTGTTGGTGGTGAGTTCGTCGCTGCCGAGGTAGAGGGTGGTCTTGCCGGCCTCGCGACGGATGATGCGGGCACCCTCGGCGTCGTAGACGTACTCGCTGGTGCCGGTGGCGGAGGCGACCTTGGTGAGCTTGTCCTCTTCGTTCCAGGTGAGGGTCTGGAGGTTGGAGTCGGCGCCGGGGCGCGTCTTGGTGTTTCCGGACTGGTCGTAGGTCAGGCCGGTGGTGACGGCCGCGCCGGTACCGGGCCTGACGGTGACGGTTTCCAGGCGGTGGGTGCGGCCCTCGGGCTGGGGACCCGGGCGGTAGGCGTATTCCGTGGTGACGTTCTTGGTCGGGTCGTCGGTCTTGTCGTGGTCGACGAGTTTGGTGCGGTTGCCGACGACGTCGTACTCGAAGGACTGCCAGTACCCGTCGGGGCCGCCGATCGTGTTCCTGGTCGGGGTCTGAGTGGTGCAGCCGCCGGTGCCCGGGACGTTGGGGGCGGGGAGGGTGGTGACGCCGGCGGTGTCGGTCCAGGCTTCCTTGAGGCGGCGTTTGGCGTCGTAGGCGAAGCACTGGGTGTCGGTGGTGGCGTTGTCGCGCTTGGTGCGGACGGAGGTGACATCGCCGGAGGGTTTGTAGGTGTAGGTGGTCTCGTCGACGCTGGTGGTGGTGCCGGTCTCCTTGTCCCAGTTGGTGGACAGCAGGCGGCCGGTGGACGGGTCGTAGACGCTGGTGAAGGCCGCCTGGCGGGGCTGGGCGCCGAGGGTGGCGCGGATGTTGCGGCCGAAGGGGTCGTAGTCCGCCCAGTTCAGGTAGCCGCGCGCGCCACTCAGCGAGGTGCGTAGGCCGCCGTCGTTGTAGGCGAATGTCAGACCTTCGGCGGGCAGGCCGCCGTGCGCCGGGACGTCGGTGCGGATCGGCAGGCCCAGGATCGGCTCGTACTCGGTGCTCGTCTGGTAGATGCCGGCGAGTTTGCCCTCGGCTGCGGGGACGGTCGTGCGGGTGCCGGTGGGCAGGTAGGTGCCGGGCTTGAATCCGGTGATCTCGCTCGTGTACTTCGCGCCGGTTTTGCCGCCGACGTAGCGGGAGGAGCCGTCCGCCTGGCCCTTGGCGAAGCGGTCGTAGGTCCACTCGGCGAGAAGATTCGCGTCGGCGACCGAGTCCTTGTAGGAGGCGGTCTTTCGACCCAGGGCGTCGTAGGTGTACGCCAGTTTCCCGCCGCGGGCGTCGGTGGTGCCGGTGATGCGGCCGACCAGGTCGTAGCGGATGTCGGACGGGCCCTTGTCCGGGTCCTCGACGTGGGTCTTGCGGCCCAGGAAGTCGTAGGTGTACGTCCAGGTGTTGCCGCCCGCGTCGGTGACGGTCTCCAGTTCCCCACGCGGGGTGTACGCGTAGGTGATCTTCGAGAAGTCGGTGCCGGTGGGAGATCCGCCGTTGTATTCGCGAAGTTCCCTCGGCTTGCCGCGGGCGTCGGAGATCGACAGCGCCGCGGTTCCCCCGGCCGGCGGGGTGGTCCGGGTCTCGTCGGCGCCGGCGTAGGTGGTGGTGGTGCGCCACTGCTCGATGGCCTTGGACGCGAACACCTGCGCGGTGGTGCGGCCCATGCCGTCGTAGACGACCGCGTTCTGGCCGGAGACCTCGTTGTCGTTGCCGACGAACACACTCGTCTCCGGCCCGGACGTCTTGTTGAAGTACGGCTGGTTCGTCTTGACCGGGCGGCCGAGACTGTCGTGGAAGGTGTCGGTGATCACGCGACCGGGGTCACCCGTCGCGGTCGTCGACTGGGTCTGCCGCTCTTGGAGGAAGCTGTTCAGGATCCGGTGCGAGACGGCGTACGTGTCGTTCAGGCGCAGGGTGCGGGTGGTCACGACGCTCGGGCCGGTCTTGCTGGGGGCGTACGCGAACTGCAGGTCCGCGTTGTCCTGCTTGCTGTGACCGGGCTTCCACACCGCGAGCAACCGGCCCAGGACGTCGTACTCCTGCTCCACCACCAACCCGTTCGCGTCCACGGCCTTGACCGCGAGGTTGCGGGCGCCGGCGTAGGTGGTGGTGGCGGTCCAGCCGGTGGGGCCGGTGACGGCCACCACCGTCGGCAGGACGCCCGCGGTGGGGGTGTAGGAGGTCGTGGTGACCTTGTTCTCGGCGTCCGTGGCCTTGGTGACGCGGCCGTAGGCGTCGTATTCCGACTTCGTGATGGTTACCCAGTTGGGGGTGCCGTCCGTCTTGTAATCGACCACCGCGTCGGTGGACGTGACGGCGCCGACCGCACCCACCTCGCCGAAGGGCCTGGAATCGTAGAGGTTGTGGGACCAGGCGTAGACGGTGTCCTTGGCGGCGGCGGTGTCGCAGGCGCCGACCAGGGATTGGACCTCGGCGGGCCTGCCGATGATCCACGCCGCGGTGTTGTGGGCGTACGTGGTCTTCGTGCAGTACTCGTGCAGGCCGTCGGCCTTGTCCGACACCGTATCCGGGAGACCGTGGACCGCCTCGAAGGTGGTGGTCTTGGAGGTCTCGCGCCAGGATGTGCCGTCGGCGAGAAGGCTGCGGGTACGGGTCTTCTCCGTCGCGGTGCGCTGCGCGACCAGCGGGGGCAGGCCGCGGGCGCGGGTGTGGGTGGCGGTGGCGGCGGACGAGAACGGGGTGTTGAGGGTGGTGGTGGCGGCGGTGCCGTTGTCGCCGGTGAACGTCTGCGTCTCGTAGGCGAATCCGGCGTGCTGGTCCGCGTCCACGATGTTCTGGCCGGTGGAGTCGGTGAGGGTGACGGCCCGCTTGGTGCCGTCCTTCTTCACGTCACCGTCCATGCCGCGCAGGTAGAACTTCGCGGACTGGGTGACCGCGTCGGCGGGGGCCACACCCGAGCGGGTGATCACCTGACCGTAGCCGCGGTACCGGTTCCAGGTGCGGCGGTCCTTGCTCTTGGGCTTGGACGCTTCCTTGTCCTCGGTCAGTTCGGAGTCGTCGCGGTGCCATGCCGCGCCGCCGACGTATTCGTAGCGCGTCGAGCGGTTCGGGGCCGTGGTGGCGATGTCGTGTTCGGTGACCTCGGCGACGGTGTACTTGTGGAACCAGTGCAGGACCGGCTCCGCGTCCTCGTCGTAGTTCCACCACATCGGGTAACACGCCTTGGAGTTGGCATCCGGTGTCGGCAGCGTGGTCGGGGTGCACTCCCCGTCGTTGTAGGTGACCGTGGTCTGACCACCGGTCTCGTTCGTGACCCCCGTCAGACGACGACGGTTCATCGGCGGCGCCAGGTCACCACCGGCGTCGACACGGTTGTGCTTGAACTGGCCGGCGAAGTCGACCGAGGGGACATCGATCTTCCGCGTGCCCTCCCAGGCGGTGCGGGCGATCGAGTTCAACCACAACGTCGGCGACGAACCGTCCTGCGGATCCGGATAGTCCTGGTCCAACGCGTACTCGTCGACCGTCTGATAAGCGGAACCGACCAGGGACTGCGTCGTGATCTTCGTCAGACGACGGGTGGAGAAGAACGACTGGCCGTACTCCGCACATGTGCCCGTGGCGGCGCACTGCTTGTCGACGGGCACATCCGGCCACTTGGCGGCGTTGGGCTTGGTCATCTTCGCCGGATCGCAGTCGAACCCGTCCTTCTTCAGGCACCGTTCCGCCGTGTCGAAGACGACCTGGGCGGTCGGCTGGGTGGTGTCCGTCGATTTCGAGCCGTAGGTGATCTTGGCGAGCGTGCCGCCGCGGGTGTACTCGGTCAACGTGCCCGAACCGACCAGAACCGCACCGCGCATGTACCGGTTGACCTCGGTGTTGTACCAGTAGGTGACCATCCCGCCGCGCGGATCGATCACATGGTCGAGGTTCCAGCGCCACGCCTGTTGGCACCAGGACGCGTCGAACCCGGATGCCTTGTTGCACGGCTCGCCCGCGTTGTTCCCGTAGACAGGGGAGGACCAAGTCGAATTCGTTGCCGGATCCGCGTTGTTGCCGCCCGGCTTGTGGCCGACACCGAAGTAGTACTGCATGCCGTCGCCGGTGGTCAGGCGCCAGTACTCGCCGTTGTCGTCGCCGTTGACCGCACCGGTCAACGGCTCGATGCGGGAGTCGTCGTCGTCCTCCAGGCGCCACTTGGACTTGTCGGTGTCGTCCTGGACCAGGGTGGAGGACTTGCCGTTCAGGGACAGCGTCAGGGAGTTCCGGTTCGACCAGCATTTCTCCCCGGACTTGTCCCGACCGTCTCGCGCACAGGCCTCGTAGGAGCGTTCGACGAAGCCGGGTGAGTACTCCCACCCCTCGCCGATCCACGACGCCTGATTGTTCGTCGAGGTGGTACGGCCGTCGACGGAGCCCGAGTTGTACGCCAGGTTCACCTGCGGGGCGGTGCCGCCGATCACCGGGGGGACCGCGATGCCGTACGACCAGTGCATCGAACCCGAGTTGCCACCCGCCGACCACGAACCCGACGGGGACAGGGATGTGGCCTTGTAATCCCCCGACGGACCCGACGCATCCGCGGTCAATCCGAGGACCATCGCACCGCCCGCGGCCGACACATTCCCCGAGCGGGCAGCAGCGACCGGGGCTACGGGCAGGTGGAGATCGGCGAGGACACGGTTCTTTACGCGGTCGTTGCGGCCACCCGCGACCGGGGTCTTGACGCGACAGGCGGCGACATCCGGAGTGGTCAGCGCGCACTCGGGCATCGACACCATGCGCAGGCGCGAGGACCAGTCGGCACCGAACGCGTCCATGAATCCGGCGTAGTCGATGCCGACGGTGACCTTGCCGGGATCGGTGGCGGTGGCGGCGTCTGCGTGCCGGACGGTTACCAACACGGCATCGACGCCGGCCTTCTCGGCTGCCGCGTGATCGGCGACGGTGACCTTCACCCGTCCCGGGGCGCCGGCCGCAGGATCCGCAGGGGCGGCCGTACGCAGCGGGCCGGGAGTGCCTGTGTCGCGGGCGGTGATCCAGACCGGAGTGCCCGGGGCGTTGCCGCCGGTGGGGGCGGCCAGCAGGGACGAGCCTCCCCGCGCGACGAACGACGATGCGGGGGCCGGGACGGTCTCGGACTCGGCCTGCTTCGGCCACACGGTCGCGGTCGGCTTCCACGTGGGGCGGCCGTCGCCCTTGAGCGGCGTCGACTTGGCGACGCCCTCCTTCTTCCCGTTCACCGACGGCGTCTTCGGCAGGTCGCGGGGCGACCAGGCGCCCGGGTCCGGCTCGTTCTTGATCCAACTCGCCGCCTGGGCCGGGCCCACGCTCGCCGTCAACGCCAAAATCGTCGTGCCCGTCACGAACAGACGCGCCGAACGCAATCCCCGTCCGCGTCGGGCCCTCGACCCCCACGACCAACCCCGCACGACGAACCCCCACCAGGACAGGACGGATCCCGCCCCGAACAGGCGCGAGACCACGGACGGACGGCACCGTACGCGGCAAATTCCTTGCGAGTAAAGGGAGTTCCCGACGCGAGGTGTGTGCTTCGTCACTACAACCCGAAGGGTTGTCCGAGAGTCCCCCTCGAGGCCAAATCACCCGTTGGCAGCCATAGTTCAGCATTCCGCGCACCATCCGGAGCCATTTGGATCCTTGTCGACACACCCATCGAATCGATGTGATCTGCGTCACGTGGTGCGTGGTTGTAGCCAACCGGTACGTTCCGCGCATCCATGCGCGTCAGCGCCCCCGTACACCGCCAACTCTTCCGAGGAGCCACCTATATGGGGCACCCGCCTCCCCGCCCGTACGCACGACGACTGTCGGCACTCGTCGGCGGACTCGTCACCCTGTCGATGACATGCGTCGTCGGCGCCGCCGGCGCCGCGCCCGGCAACGTACCCCCCGCCAGGGTCGGCATCCCGACCGCGGGTACCACCGCGAACGCCTCGTCGGTCGACGCGAAGGCGAAGGCGGAGACGACCGCGACCGAGCGGGCCAGGCGCACCGGAGTCCCGGTCCCCGTACCGGAGTTGACCACGGAGACGGACACCGTCAGCGCCCTGCCCAATGGCACCCTCGCGCTCAAGCGCACCATCGAGCCGTCCCGCACGAAGAAGAACGGGGTCTGGCGCGATCTCGACCCCACGCTCACTCGCGCCGCCGACGGAACCGTCCGGCCCACAAGCACCACCGGGGACCTGGTCCTGGGCGGCGGCGGCAACCGGCTTCTCGCCACGATGAACAACAACGGGCGCAAGCTGACGCTGAGTTGGCCCACCGCACTGCCCGAGCCGATCCTCTCCGGCGACGGCGCGCTCTACCCGGGCGTCCTGCCCGACGTCGACCTCAAGGTCGTCGCCGGCGAACAGGGCGGCTTCGCCCACACCCTCGTCGTCAAGACCGCCCAGGCGGCGAGGAACCCGCAACTCGCCACCCTGAAACTGGGATTGACCACCGACGGCCTCTCCGTCGCCACGAACCCCGACGGATCACTGACGGCCAGGGCCGCCGACGACAAGGTCGCGTTCACCGCACCCACCGCCACCATGTGGGACTCACGCACCATCGCCAAGCCCGTTCGCGAATCCCTCCAGAGCACCCCGGACAACCCGGGCACGACACCCACGACCGAACTCGCCTCCACCGAGCGCCAACCCGGCGCCCGAGCCTCCACCGCCCCGCTGAAGACCGACATAACCGCCGGCACCCTCACACTGACCCCGGACCCGGGCCTGCTCACCGCGCCCGACACCGTCTTCCCGCTCTACATCGACCCGTCCTGGGTCCCCATGCGCGACAACGCCAGTCTCTACGGCTGGGCGCAGGAGGCATACCCCGACACCCCCGGCTACGGACGCACCGACTACCAACCCGGCGCCGGATACCAGCGCTGGCGCACCAAGACCGGCCTGGAACGCACCTACTACCGCGTCGACTACAACCGACAGGGACGCCTCGACGGCAAGACGATCAACCGCGTCACCTTCAACACCACCCAGGTCGACTCGGCCATATTCAGCTGCGAGAACCAGTACGCCCAGCCCGTCTCCCTCTACCTGACCAACAACACGCTGACGACCAACACCTCCTGGAACAACAGGCCCACCGAGGTGGGTCTGTGGGGCACCGCCTCCGTTCCGAGTTCCCGCGTCGATTCCCACTGCGGCAACCGCCTCGTCGACTTCGACATCACCGCCAACATCGCCCCGCACCAGAACTGGGAGTACCTCACCTTCAGCGTGCAGGGCAAGGAGTCCCCGCGGAGCACAAGCAACGACGGCTTCAAGCGGTTCTCGCGCACCGCGGCGGACACCTTCATCTACATCGAGTACAACACCCCGCCCGACACCCCCACCAACCTCCGAATGAACCCGACTCCGGTCAACGGCGACTCGAACGGATGCGGATACATCGGCGCGGTCAACCCCGCCGTCGGTGGCGTCACCCTCTACGCCACCCTCACCGACGCCGACGGCCAGGATCCGGACGGCCACTTCGTCGTCCGTGACGTCGCCGACAACTCCGTCACCTACGACGGCGGATGGACCCCACGCGGCGCGAACGGCCACGAAGCCCAGGCCGGCATACCCACCGGCAAACTGCTCGGCGGCCACACCTACCGCTGGAGTGTGCAGACCGGTGACGGCATCACCGCCTCCGCCTGGGCAGACGGCTGCACCTTCACCGTCGACGACACACCGCCGTCGGCACCGACCGTCAGCAGCACCGACTACCCGGTCAACGGAGGCGGAAAGCGCACCAACGAAAAGGGCACGTTCATGCTCACCGCCACCGACGGGCAATCGGGCGTGGACTACTTCGAATACGCCCTCGACGGACCCATCCCCGTCGGCGGCGCATCACGTGGCACGTGGGACGCGGCCCGGAACACGTGGACGATCAAGGATCTCTCGATCGGACTCTGGAGCACCCACCACCTCTTCGTACAGACCGTCGACGAGGCCGGAAACCGCTCCCAGCCCACCACGTACAGCTTCTACGTCGCGGCGAACCTCAACGTCACCCCGCAACTGGGCGACATCAACGGCGACACCCGCATCGACCTGGTCACCATCACCGATTCAGGCGAGCTGAAGATGTACGGAACCGACACCAACCCCGCCGAGGGCGGCCTGAAGATCGCCGACGCCGGTGCCGGGCCCGCGCCTGCCGGCAGCGGATACACATGGTCCGGGTCCTTGGTCACCCACCGCGGCGGAGCCGGGATCCAACGCGACAATCTCTACGCCTATGCCGACACGCGCCTGTACATGTATCGCAACAACGGCGCCAGACCGGACGGTACCTACTTCGCCGCCGGCGGCAGTCGCAGCACCGTCCCCCGTCCGTCGGCCACCCGCTGCCTCCCCCAGGGTGCCTGTCCGGGCTACGCCACCGGCTGGGCCAACGTCACCGGACTCCTGGCCGCCGGAAACGTCGACAACGACTCCGACGAGGCCGGCAGCCCCCTGCTGGATCTGCTCACCCAGGAAACCGACGGCACCGACACCCGCCTGTGGCTCTTCCACGGGACCTCGAGCGGCGCATCGTTCGACCACGCCACACACCTGGGCGGAGGATGGCGCAACCTCGACATCATCGCCCCCGGCGACGTCACCGGCGACGGACTCCCCGACCTGTGGGCCCGAGACCGCGTCACCGGGCAGCTCTACCAGTACGCCTCCAAGAGGAACACCGACGGCACCGCGGACGTCGCCGCCCTCGGCAACCACTCCGGGCGCACCCTGATCGGCTCCGGTTTCGACTCCTCCGCCTACCCCGAGCTGCGCTCGGACGGTGATCTCGACAACGACAAGCTCGGCGACCTGTGGGCCCGTGACTCCGGCGGCCGGCTGTACCTGATCCTGGGCAAGGTCCCCGGCGCGGACGCCAACGCATTCCGGCCCCCCGTCCTCGTCACGGACACACTCACCTCCTGGAACACCTGCAAACCGTTCAAGTCCGGCATCGACCCGACCAAGACCTTCGACATCTGCGGGCCCATCCTCGCCAAGTACGAGGCATCCGGCGGCCCGGACGGTGAGATGCGCCTGCCCGTCTCCGGCACGGAGTTCGACGCCGACGGCGTCGGCCGCTGGGCCGACTTCCAGGCCGACAGCGGCAATGGCACGGCCGCCGCCTCCATCAACTACTCCCCCTACACCGGCGCCTGGATCGTCCGCGGCACGGTACGCCAGAAGTGGCTCGATCTCGGCGGCCCGAGCGGCCTCCTCGGCTACCCGGTCACCGACGAAACCAAGATGTACGACGGCGGCGGCACCTACCTCGGCGCCATCAGCCGCTTCGCCGGCGGCGCCACCTCCGGACCGGGCGCCATCACCGCCACCAACGCCGGCACCCACGAAATGCACGGCGACATCTACCAGCACTGGCAACTCCTGGGCGGCACACGCGGCTTCCTCGGATTCCCATCCACCGACGAGACGCAAACCCCGAACAAACCCGGGTTCTTCAACCACTTCCTCGCCCCCGGCGCCGACACCGTCACCGGGTCCATCTACGCCTCGCCCGCCACCGGCGCCAAGGCCGTCTACGGCAGCATCCGACGCGATTGGGCAGCGCACGGCTGGGAGAACAGCGACCTCGGCTTCCCCACCACCGACGAATACGCCCTCCTGGGCGGGCGACGCTCCGACTTCCAGAACGGCTACATCCACCAGACCTGGCACACCGGCACCTACACCCTCTACGGCACCGACCGCCTCGTCGCCTCCGCCGACTTCGACGGCGACCACCTCGGCGACGCGGTCACCATCGACGACAAGGGATCGCTGTGGCTGCGCCGCGGCAACCCCGACGGCACCTTCCAGGGCCGCGTCGGCATGTGGCCCGACACCACCTGGACCGGCACCGCCGCCATCACCGCAGGTGACTTCAACGGTGACGGCAACGCGGATCTGGTCGCCTCCACCGTCGGCGGCAACCTGTGGCTCTATCTCGGCGACAGCCACGGCGGGCTCTCCGAACACAAACCGCTCTGGACCGACGGAACCTGGAACCACGCGAACGGAATCGCCGCCGGCGACTTCGACGGCGACGGGAAACTCGACATCGCCAACATCTGGACCAACGGCGAACTACGCCTGTACCGCGGCGACGGACAGGGCCACATCGCCACGAGCATCCCCCTGGGTGTGGA
This sequence comes from Embleya sp. NBC_00888, assembly GCF_045207655.1. Taxonomy (NCBI): domain Bacteria; kingdom Bacillati; phylum Actinomycetota; class Actinomycetes; order Kitasatosporales; family Streptomycetaceae; genus Embleya; species Embleya sp. NBC_00888. The sequence goes on from NZ_CP108784.1 coordinate 601,591, forward strand.
CGCCTCGTGGGGCTCCATCAAGAAGATCACCGCCGGCGACTTCAACAAGGACGGCAAGACCGACCTCGCGGGCATCTGGGCCAACGGCGCCCTGCGCCTGTACACCGGCAACGGCAACGCCACCCTCAACGAAAGCATCGCCCTGTGGCCCGACAACTCCTGGGGCCCCATGCGCGCCATCGCGGCCGGTGACATCAACCCCAATGGCAGAAGCGACATGATCGCTCTGTGGGACGACGGCACGGTGCACACCTACAAGGACATCCTCACCGGCCCCTGACCCGCCGGGTGGCCCTGCGAGCCCAGGGGCTCGCGGAAGGGGGACACGGGAGAGCGGAAGAGGGACACTGGAGACACAGCGGCACCGCACCCGGCACCGCCGGGTGCGGTGGGCCGCAGGAGGTTTCCATGCCTGACACCGAGGTGCGTGGCGAGCACCGGCTTCACGAGGACCACCACGGAATGCACTCACCCCCGCGCGTGGTGGTGCGGGGAAGCGACATGCGCCCGTCCGACGCAGACGCCACATCGGAGCAGACCGCCCACGCCTACGAGACGTCGCAGGCCGAGGGTGACCGTGACGAGGACGAGGACGAAGACGACTGACCGATCGGATCGGCAGGCCCGGCCGGGTCGGCAAGCCCGGCCGGGTCGGCAGGAGGCCGCACGGCCTTCGGGAGAGCCAGCGCGGCCGGGAGACCGACGAGGGCGCCCACCGCGACCACCGCCACGGCGGTCCGGATCCCGCCCACCGAGACCAGCACCGCCAGGCCGGCCCCGGAGCCGAACTGGAGTGCGGTGGACGCCAGTCCGGAGGCGGCGCCCTGCTCGGCGTCCGCGACGCCCGACGCCGCGGCGACCCACATCGTGGTGAACACGATGCCGGTGCCCAGCCCGAAGGCGACGATGCCGGGCAGCAGTGCGGCGTACGACGAGTCGTCCGTCATCCCCGCCGCCAGCACCGCGGCCCCCAGCGCGGCGACCGCGAATCCGACCATCAGTGCTCGACGCACGCCCAGGCGCCCCGCGAGACGCTCACCCGCGAGGTTGCCCACCGTGATCGACAACGTCGGACCCAGGAACGCGACCCCCGTGCGCAGCGCCGAAAAGCCCATCTCGTCCTGGAACCACAGCGTCAGGAAGAACGGCACGGCCTGCAGAGTCAGTCCGAACACCAGGATCACCCCGGTCGCGGCCGTCAGGCCGGGATGCGTGAACAGGCGCAGCGGCAGCAGCGGATCGGCCGTCCGCGACTCCACCGCGACGAATCCCGCGAGCAGCAGCACTGCCACTCCCGCAGCGCCCGGCACCCGGGGATCCGTCCAACCCCACTCCGGACCCTGCGCAATCGCGAACACCAGCAGTGTGAGCCCGACCGTGCCGGTCAGCGCGCCCGGGAAGTCGAAGCCGGGCCGCGTCGCATCCGCACCGCAGCGCCCGCCGCGCCCGTCGCGCCCCTTGCGTCCGTCGTGTCCCTCATACCCCTCGTACGCCTCGCACCCCTCACGCCCGCCGCGCTCGCTGCGTCCGTCCTGTCCCTCGCACCCTTCGCTGCCCTCACGCCCGCCGCGCCACGCCGCGTCCGCGGGCAGCAGCGCGAACGCGGCCGGCGCGGCGACCACGACCAGCGGCACATTGACGTAGAACACCGCCTGCCAGCCGAACGCACTTGTCAGTACGCCGCCGAGCAGTGCGCCCAGGCTCAGCCCGCCCGCTCCCGACACCGCCCACACGGTCAGCGCCCGGGTCCGCGAACGCCCTTCCGCGAACAGCGTGTTGACGAGTGACAGCGTCGCGGGGAACAGGACCGCGCCGCCCACGCCCTGCACGGCCCGCGCGCCGATCAGCGCGCCCGGCGCGGTGGCGAGGCCGCCCAAGAGCGAGCCGGCGCCGTACAGCGCCATGCCGAGCACGAACATGCGGCGTCTGCCGAGCAGGTCCGCGAGGCGGCCGCCGAGCAGCAGGAGTCCGCCGTACACGACGGCGTACGAGCTGACGACCCACTGCAGCCCGCGGTCGGAGAAGCCGACGTCGGCGGCGATCTCGGGCAGCGCGACGTACACGACCGTGAAGTCGAGCGCGGTGATCAGGCCCGCGAGGGCGAGGAGGGCGAGTGTCCAGGCGGGGCGTGCGAGGTTGGTGGGGCGTACGAGGTTGGCAGGCGGTGGCATAAAGGCCGACCTCCGGAAAGGGCCTCGGGAGTGAGGCGGGCGGCTGGGTCGCTTCCCAGCCTGGGCGGACCGCCACGCGCTACCCAGGTCCCGGCTTTGCCTACGCACCGCGTGATCACCTTCGTGCCTCCCCGGTTATGGTCGCGGTGTGGACGCACGTATCGAACTGAGCGAGTTCCTCAAGTCCCGCCGCGCCCGCCTGAGCCCGGAGGACGTCGGGCTGCGGGCGTACGGCGGCCGCCGCCGCGTCGCGGGTCTGCGCCGCGAGGAACTGGCGGGTCTCGCCGGTGTCAGCGTCGCGCACTACACGCGCCTCGAACAGGGCCGGGCCGACAGCGTCTCGGCGGAGGTCCTGGCCGCGATCGGGAGGGCGTTGCGCCTGGACGAGGACGAGCGGACGTACCTGGGCCAACTCGCCAGGCCCGACGCCCGCACGTGTCCCGGGACCGCCGTCCCACCGCGCCCGGGTCTGCGGCACCTGGTGGCGTCCTTCGACGCGACCCCGGCGATCCTGGTCGGGCGGCACACCGAGGTCGTGGCGTGGAACCCGGTCGCGACCGCGCTCTTCGGCGACTTCGCGGCGATGCCCGAGGGCGAGCGCAGCATCTCCGACCTGATCTTCCGCCGGCCGGACATGCGCGACCTGCACGGCGACGACTGGGAGCGCACGGCGGTCGAACACGTCGCGCACCTGCGGGTGTTGTCCGCCTGTTACCGGGGCGACCGGCGCCTCGTCGCACACATCGAGCGGCTGCGCGCGGCCAGTCCCGAGTTCGCACGAATGTGGTCGTCCCATCCCGTCGCGCGCACGGGCCACCGGTTCTACCGGCTGCACCACCCCGTCGTCGGCGACCTGGAGCTGTACGGCGAACTCGTGACGCTGCCCGGCGACCTCGAATACAGCGGCCTCGACCTGTTCGCCGCCGAGCCGGGCTCCGCATCCGAGCACGCACTACGCCGCCTGGCCGACCTGGGCCGCGCCCGGGAAACGGCCTCGCCCTCGGCTGTGGGACCGCGCTAGCGGTACTCCCGCAGCCTCGGTCGTACGCCCGCGGGCACCAACGGCAGGCCCGCGCCGAGCAGCAGCGGGGGTGCCCGGCGCCGGCCCGCGAGCGCGCCCTGGGCCGCGTCGATGCGGCGCGCGAAGTCGTCGCGGTGCGCCTGCGCGGTGGAGTCCGGCACGCTCCGCTCGTCGAGGAACTCGAACGCCAGGTTGCCGCGACCCACATCCGTGGCCATACCCACGGCCGTGTCGCGGCGCCCGACAGCGACGGCGGCGGTGAATCCCTCTTCGTGGCGCCGGAACGCCCCGAGCCACTGCGCGAGGCCAGGGTCGGTGGACGCGGGAGCGAGAGCCGCGCTGCCTTGTCGGCGGTTGTGCGCCAAACCTTCGTCGACCGCGCACCCTCTCGGGTGATCCGGCGCGTACGGCGAGTGGCCCCGGACTCCCCCCGTGATTCCCGCTCACGCCCGGGCGCCCCGGGCGGAAAGGACCAGGCCACGCGTCCGCAGCCGACAGCGGGTTCGGGGGTGGACAGGGCCCGGAGCCACTCGCGGGGGTCGATCTCGTCGGCGGTGAGCGTGTCCTCGGACCGGCAGATATGGACGGGCTCCAGCCGCAGCGGCCGAGCCGTCGTCGACCGCGGCGGCCTCGGCCGGCGCCGCGCCCGGTCGAGCGAGACGAGACCGGTGCTCTCCCGCCGCGGTTTCCACGACCCCGACGCCGCCTCCCTGCTCCCCCGCTCGCTCCGTGCGGAGGCTGTGGCTACGTGGCCGGTCCCGAGCCGGTGGCGACCCTGTCGCCGGTGGGATAGGACCACTTCCCGATGCCGGTGGCCGCGTCGAGGGCGTACACATTCTTGTCGTCGCTGCCGACGTACACGACCCCACCCACCACCGACGGCGCGCCCATGGTTCCTTGCGCCGTGAAGCGCCACGGGACGAAGGCGCCCGAAGGCCGGTGTCCGTCACGCCGGTCGCGGAGGATGTCCTCCCCGGCCCGTCTGCCGGGTTCGTGTGGACCTGTGGGTTGCCCGGACAGGGTCCGGCCGATGGCGCGGAGCCGGTCGTGGACCTCGCCGGCACCGGCCGGCCGGCCGGTGGTCGGGGTGTTTCGCGAGGAGGGCGAGGACGAGGTCGTCGAGTGCGCGGGGTACGCCGGCGCGGGTGTCACCGGGCGGGGCGGGCCCGCGCCGGAGGTGGGCGTTCATCGTCGACACCGGGCCGGTGGCGTCGAACGGGGGTTCCCCGGTCAGGAGTTCGTTCAGGACGCAGCCGAGGGAGTACAGGTCGGAGCGGGTGTCCCCGGGGTGCTCGGCGAACCTCTCGGGAGGCATGTACGCCAACGTGCCCATGACCCTGCTCGACTTGTTCGACGCCTCCATGAAGCGGGCGATGCCGAAGTCGAGGATCTTGACCCGACCGTCGGCCGTCAGCATCAGGTTCGCCGGCTTCAGATCGCGGTGCACGATCCCCGCGTCGTGGGCACGGGCCAGCGCCGCGGCGGCCTGCGCCGCCCATGCGATCGCGCGCGCCACCGGCGGCGGGCCGTCGTCGCGCACCACGGAGGCCAGGTCCCGGCCGTCCAGGAACTCCATCACCAGGAACAGCGAACCGTCCGCCTCGTCCCGGCCGAGGTCGTGCACGGTGACCACCCCCGGGTGGTTCAGCGTTCCCGCCGTCTTCGCCTCGCGGAGGAAGAGTTCCGCGCCGGTTCTGTCGTGCTTGTGGTGCGGGACCAGTTTGACCGCCACCCGGCGTTCGATGACCCGGTCGCGGCCCTCCCACACCTCGCCCATCCCGCCCCGGCCCACGAACGCCACCAGTTCGTACCGGCCCGCCAACACCCGCACCGCCACCAGCCCCCGCCCCGACAGCGGCACCACGCACCGCGCGGCAGCCGCCCAGCAGACCACGCCCCGTACGTGGCCCCACCCGAAGATCCCACACCGACCCCACGCCCGCCCACCACGTCACCAAACCGCGCCCCGCAACGCGAGCGCGCCACCGCAAACAGCTGCGCAAACGCGCGTGGCAACCCGGCACGGCCGGCACCACAGCATCGGGTCCCCAGCGCAAACACCAGCACCTGACCGCGGAAACGGGTGGCTGATTCGGAGATCACAGGCAGTGCAACCCTCGGGATGCCGTACTGAGGTGAGGAGCGTGCCGTCCGTTGCGGTGCGCGTCCGCCCGGTCCCGGGCCTGTTGCCTCCGTTCGGGCGACCCGGACCGCCGCCGGGTGTACCCGGGCGCCGGGGCGACGACGTTCCCCGCATGCCCACACTGCCCCGGATCGTGCCCATGCTCGCCACGCCCGGCACGCTGCCGCCCGCGTCGGAGGACGACCGGTGGGCGTACGAGACCAAGCTGGACGGGCAACGTTAGGGCCAGGCTTCGTCGTGTCTCATGCGGGTGATCGAGGTGTGTTTCGCCTCCTTTGACTGACGTTGGGTTCCAGGCTTCCTACTGATCTCGGATCGGGGACGCGTGGACCATTTCTTCACCAGCGAGACGACGGTGCGCCGGTATTTTTCAGGCGCCCGCAGGGACCGCCCCCGACGGCTCGGCGGTGGTCGGGGGTGCAACTGCGCTTCCGGACGGCACGCCGTTCGTGGTGGACGAGCACATGCGGCCGGTGGAGCCGTTGTGCTCCTACTTCTTCGACATGTCGCGGCGCGTCCAGGCGAAAACGCTCGCGGATTACGCATACGAGTTGTTGGGGCTGGTGGAGTTCCTGCCGGTCTTGGATCCGCCGTCGGATCTGTTGTCGGCGTCCGATGCGGGGCAGGTGGAGGGGCCGGCGGCGGGTGTTCGCGATCGCGGTGATGTCCGCCGGGTTGCGCCGGTGCGCGGTGGTCGAGGGCCGGCACGGTTTGGAGCCGATGGCGTTGTTCGTCGGCGGGCAGGGGCGGATGCTCTGCAAGTCCCGATGGGAGCAGGTGTTCGCGGCCGCGGCCGAGCGTGCGCGGTCCTTTGCCGCGGTGGCCGGGGGGCCGATGCCCGCTCGTCTGCGGATCCACGATCTGCGGCACACGTTCGCCGTGTTCATGTTGACGATCCTGACCGGCGCGGTGGTGGAGCGGGAGAACGCGCGACCGCGGTCCGGGGGGAGCGGCGCGTACCTGGCGAGGCACGTGGCGTTGAACCCGCTGTTGACGGTGCAGCGACTCCTGGGTCATCGCAGCCCGGCCGCGACGATGCGGTATCTGCGCTACGTCGAGCAGACGCGGGCGATCGTTGCGTGGGCGTCGGAGGAGTGGGCGGACGCCGATCTCACCTGGGCCGATCACGCGGCGCACGCCGCCGGGCGAGGGGTGGCGTGATGCCGCGCAAGTGGCAGCGGACGCGCCCGCTCCCGGTGGAGTCGCTCGCCCGGGAGGAAGCGGCGGTCGGGAGTTCGACGACGGCGGCGTGCGGGTGCGCCAGACGAAGGCCCGCGCCCGCCGCGCACGGGCCACCCGGCACCCGACCCCGCCGCCCGGACCGGCACTCGACCCGGCCCGGGGCGCGCGTTCGAGGGCTCGGGCCGGCGGGACACGGCGGGGCTGTTGGCGAGGTTGATCGCCGTCACCGACCCGGTGCGGGCCGCGTTCCCGGACTGTCGGTGGTTGTTCGCGGTGGTTGTTCGCGGTGGTGCGCGGGCGTGGTCGTCGAAGCCGGTGCCGACCTTGCCGAGGTAGCGCAGCTCACCGCCTGCCTGTTCGCCGACGAGCAGGGCCCCGACGGTGTCGCGCAGGCGTCCGGTGCCGGGGACCCATCCGGCGACGATCACGTCGATCGTGGCGGTGTGAACTGGTGGAGTGCCGGTATTCGGTGTGTGCACTATCCGGTGAGGCCGAGGCTGCGTTGGTGCTCGATTCGATGCCGCCGGGCAACCGAGAACGGGACCCGGTATGCGGATCCGAAAGACCCTCCTCGGCCTCGCCGTCGCCGCGATCGTCGCCGTCGCGGTCACGATCCGCCCACGACCGCGAGCCGGTGGCCTGAGGCGAACACGAGGCGGGCACCACGTCCCGCCCAGTCCTCGCGCTGACACTCGCTGCCCCGCCGTGTCCTACGCCGTCCTACCACAGGGCCGCCGGCCTCCCCTCGATCGAGCCCGGTCCGCCCCCGAGCGCGACACGGCGCGCCTGGCCAATTAGTCTTCGTGCGTCATCCTGATGCCTGAGCAGGCTCCGCATCCGTCGAGCGGTTGCGGAGCCCAGTTGCGCCTGTGAGGAACCTGTCATGAGCGAGCCGCGCGGGGGCGCCGGCCGGAATCATTTCGCTCGACTGCGCCGCCTGCGGTGGGGTCCATGCCCGCGTCGGTCGGCGTTCGGAGGCGAGGGCGGCCGCATCGTGACGGCGGTCGTCGGCGCCGCCTCCGGCGAACGGCGCGGTGGTCGCCTGGGCCAGGCGGCCGGCGGGCGTCACGGCGGGGACCTCGAGCCCGCGAAGCCGTCCGGCGTCTCCCCGCCCCGGTGGCGGATCTGTCATGTGGCGGTTGCGCTCGCACTACCCCTGTATGTGGGATGGGGCCTCCTGCTGGCCACCGGTGGCGGTGATCTCGCGGCTCAGTACTCCTGGGCGGAGTTCGCCGTGCGGCATCCGGGTACGCCGTACGGCCTGTTCTGGTTCGGCGGGATCGACGTCGGCAGCTACAGCGTCCTCTCGCCGCCGCTGATGGCGTTGCTCGGGGTCCGCACTCTCGCCGCCCTCAGTGGGTTGACCTCGACCTGGCTGTTGGCCGCGCTGTTGGTGCGCACCACCCGGAAAGTGCCGACGTGGCCGGCGCTGATAGGGACGCTGGCGCTGTGGGCCAACGTCGTCTCGGGCCGCGCCACGTTCGCTCTCGGTGTCGCAAGCGCGCTGGGCACCTTGCTGGTCCTCGTGGGGCGGCACACACCTGTGTGGCGGCTCGTCGCGGGGGTCGTGGGGGCGGGGCTGACCGTGCTGTTCAGCCCCGTGGCTGGTCTGTTCCTTCTCGTGGCGGGCGCGGGGTTCCTGCTCGACCGGCAGTGGGCGAGAGGCCTGGCCCTGACCGTACCGACGGGTGTGGTCGGTGGGTTGCTGACCGCGCTGTTCCCGTCCCACGGCCAACAGCCCATGGGAGCCGAGCGGATCATCTTGCCGCTCCTGGCCGGCGTCGTGGTGGCGTTGACGGCACCGCGCGACTGGCGCGAGCTGCGGGCCGGTGGCGCGGTCTACGCCGTCGGTGTGGTGCTCACCTGGCTGATTCCTTCGCCGGTCGGCACCAACGTCGAGCGCCTGGGCACGCTTGTCGGCGCGCCCGTGCTGCTGACAATCTGGTTCGAGCGGAGACGGCGAGGCCCGCAGCCCGGGAGGTCCTTGCTCCGAGTCGGTGGTGACGCGTCCTTCCGCACGCGCTTCTGTGCCGCGGGGCTGGCGATGTGCGTGATCTGGACGGGGGTGGCGACGGTCCGAGATGTGCAGGCGCATACGGAGGTGCCCGGCTGGTCGCGGCACACCGCCGGGGTCATCGCCGAGTTGGACCGGCTGGGCGCGTATCGCGGCCGTGTCGAAGTGGTCCCCACCGGCTCGCACCGCGAGGCCCGGGTGTTCGCCCGGTATTTCCAGGCGGTGCGCGGCTGGAACCGCCAACTCGACATGGAGCGCGGCCGGTTGTTCTACTCCGAGGAGCTCGACGAGGCGAGCTATCGGGCGTGGCTGAACGATTGGGCGGTCGGCTACGTCGTCCTGCCGCACGCCCCACCGGACGGCTACGCCAGGACCGAGGCCGCGTTGATCCGGTCCGGCCGCTTGGGCTCCTGGCTGGAGCCGGTCTGGAACGACGCCTATTGGACCGTCTTCCGCGTCCAGGACGCCGTGCCACTGGCCACCGCCCCCGCCGAAGTGCTCCGTGCCGGCGACGCCGACATCGTGCTCAAGATGCCCCGCCCGGGAACGGTCACCGTGCGTGCCACCTACTCGCATTGGCTGTATTCCGACGGCGCCTGCCTGCGCGCGAGCGGCCCCTGGATACAACTGACCGCTTCGCGCCCCGGGATCTACCGGATCACCTCCAGCTACTTCCCCCCGGATGGCTGCCGAACATGAGGTTTGCGGCCGGGAGGCACTTGGGTCGCGCGGACGCGGCTTCGACGGCCCGGCGCCCCCGATGGGCGGCGGGCCGTCGGCCGGCCGACGTCTGCTCTACGGTCGCGGGTCCGGGGCCACGGGCCTTCAGGAGCACCGTCCCCCTGGTTCCCGGTGCCCGGAGACATCCGGCTCACGGACCTCACGACCCCCGCGCCGCTCTCACCGGCCGGCCAAAACGCACAAAGTACTCGGCCGGAGTCGCTCACGCGCCTTCGGACGCCGTTCTCGTTCGGGTGACAACCGGATCCGGCCGTTGAGACACCTGACGCCGCGACGGCTCACCACGCAATACCCAAGGCGCGAATCCGAGTTGAGACACCCACCCACAGGAGACACCCGAGCTGTTCCTAATCAGCGTGCGATCGTCCATCTCCCCGGGGACAGGACGGCGCTGCTGCGCGCTCGCTCGGACGCCGACATCACGGGCGCCTACCGCGAGCTACGGGCGATCGGCGAGGCCCTGGGTGACGTCGCCGCCGTGTTGGACGGCGAGATCGTCGCGCTCGACGAGCACCGGCACAGCGACTTCGAACGCCTGCAAGCCAGGATGGGCTCGGCCGGCTCGCCCGCCCGGGCGGCGCACATGGCCAAGGAGGTCCCCGCGCGGCTGATGCTGTCGACGCGCTGTTCCTCGAGGGCCGCGACCCGACCGCACAGCCGTGGACCGAACGCCGCGACCGGCTGGAGACCCTGGAGCTCCGGGGCCCGAGCTGGTCCACCCCCGGGGCACTCGTGGGACACGGCGCCCAGGCGCTCGAGGCGACTCGCGATGCGGGCCTGGAAGGGCTGGTCTGCAAGCGGACCCACGCGCGGTACGAGCCCGGCGTGCGATCACGCTCGTGGATCAAGATCCGGCACGTGCGCACCGTGGACGTGATCGTCGGCGGATGGCTGCCCGGCCGCGGCCGCCTCTCCGGCCTGCCCGGATCACTGCCGGCCGGCCGCCCCGGCCCCGACGGCCTGCGCTACGCGGGAGCCGTCGGCACCGGCTGGACCGACCGCGAACGCACCACTCTCGCCGAACTGCTGCGCGTCGCCGCCACCGACGACTGCCCCTTCCATCCCAGGCCCTCCGTCCCCGGCGCCCGCTGGGTCCTGCCGCGCCTGGTCGGCGAGGTCGCCTACGCCACCATCACCCGCGCCGGACTCCTCCGACACCCCGCGTGGCACCGCCTGCGCCCCGACCTCACACCGGACGACGTCCTCACCTGACCGGCGGCCCGGGCGAGCCGTTCTCCGCGGATCGGGCCACACTCGAATCATGGAGATCGTCGAAGCGCACGGCCACCTCACCGTGCCGGGACTGGGCGACGTGGACGTCGACCTCGACCTGTACGACTGGCCGCCGGCCGAGCACGTCGGTCCGGTCGCGTGGAGCGCGGTCATCGCCGACGGCCCGGAACTCACAGTCGGCGCCGAGGGCGAACTGCACGTCGACGGAGAGAACACGGAAATCGGCCACCCGTTCACGGTCATCATGAACGCCGGCCGCGTCACCCAGATCCGCGGCCGCGAGAACACGTGAGCTGCGATCCCATCGAGGCTCAGTCGAAGCCCGCTTCGGCGCGCGGCTCGGCAATCTCACGGTGCGCGGCCGCGAGATCGACGGCCATCCGCCGGATGCCCGCGGCGACACCGGCCTCCCACACCAAACGCACCAGCGCCTCGGCGGCGGCCTGATCCAGGCCGATCGACCCCGTCACACGATCGGCCGGCGTCAGGATCGCATGCTCGGCATCCACGTATCCAGGACGCTCCGCGCACCCGTCCGCATCCCGCATGGCGCTGCAAGCCATTGGGGCTGCGGAGCAGGAGTGTCGTAGTCCACCGGCGGGCTTGCGACACCTGTGCCGAGATCCCCGCCGCCCGAACACCGAACACCGACGCGACGCCCATATCGGGCCGTCCCGACCCACTGCCCGAAACGGCCGGCCGCGCCTCGAGGCCGCTGCACCGCATGCGGCAGCAGTGTGCACTCCCCGGTCCGTCAGGCGTTCCGCCGAAGAACGCGACCAAGACCACGTCGCCGATACACACCCCCACCCCGGGCTCGAAGACGTCGCCGGCCGCCGGCATCGCCCCCCGAATCCCCGACACCAGACCCACCGCCACCCTCGACGACGGGAGGCGGACAAGCAGCGCCGTAACCATGGTCGACAGCCGAGGACCGGCGAGCGCGACGCCCATCGGACCTCGGGGGCCGGCTGCCGGATGGATCAGGATTGCTCACGACGGGTCCCCTATAGAGGCTGCGCGTCCCGCGGGGTGCAGGTGCACAATGTCCGCCCACCTGCGGTCCAACCGCGCCGAGGATGTCGTCTCGGTCGGCGCCGGGCCGCGGGGTGATGAGCATGGGCCGATCGCGCCAGGGCGTGGGTGAGGTGTCGCCGATGCGGGCCGCAGGCGGCCGGCGGCGCGCGGCCCCGGTCGGCGAGTCCGTCCGCACCGGCGATCTCCGCGGCACGTACGCCCCTGCAGCCGTCGACGATCGCCCGATGGCCGGCGGGCCTCAGGGGTGAGTTCGGCGCGAGGCTCCGTCGCGCCCGCCGGTCACAGTGCCGGGCCGGGCGCCCTGCCGAGGTTGGGGAGTTCGACGACGAGGTCGCGCGCAGGTGCCTTGATGTCGACGGGACGGTCGTATTCCGACCAGGTCACCGTGATGGCCCCGTCGTCCGACGCGGAGTTCGGCGAGATCACCCGGTAGGGCAGTGCCGGGCCGTCCGCCGGGATGTACAGCCGTGCGGCGTCGTCCGCCTCGGTTTCCGCGAGCACGACCATACGACGCCCGTCGACGAGGGTTTCCTCGCGCCGATCGGCCGCCGCCAACTTGTCCACGACGGTGCGGGGATTGAACTTCTTGGCCGTGGCCGCCATCTTCGAACGCACCGGATCGTCGGCCGCGGCGCGCCCGTACTTGCCCTCCAACGCCGCCACCAACTCTGCCCGTTCGGACCCGAGGCGCCGCTGCCAATAGGTGCGCGAAGCCTTGACGTAGAGCTCTCCACCGACACTGATCATCTCGATGGTGTGGCTCTCCGCCTTCCCAGTGGTGGTGAAGTCGCCGGTCCGCATGTCCAGATGCACGTCGGTGCGGGTGCTCGTGGTTGCCGCGCGAACGTCGGAGATCCGTACGTAGCGAACGTCCTTCACCGCCTTGCTCATCCGCTCGTGCAACGCCTTGTCGCCCAGTCGCGACAGATCCGCGGAGGCCGAATCGGCCAGGTCCACGGCCGCCGAACACCCCGCCAGCAAGGCCATTCCCACCGCTGCCGCCGCCACCCGCACAGCCGAACCCGCGTGTGCCATCGACGTCCCCGATCCGTTCCCGCCCCGACCCCACCGACCGCGACTCGCACACATGATCCCGAGGTTGCTCCCGACGCCTGCGCGCGGGGCCGCCTTTGGGTCGGCCACAGCCCGATGCCCGCGGTGCGTCACACGCCGCACGAACTGACATCTGTTCCTGACGAAACGACCGGCCACTCGAACTATCGTGAGTGCCGGCCTGGTTCTCGGCTCGCGGATCCTGGTTGGCATCATCTGCGCATGGAGCAGTCCTCCCCCGAACGGTCCGCGTCGTCGACACCGACCAACTCCTCGTTCTGCAACGGGCGGCCACGGCCTGCGGCTTCAGCCAAAGACTCGATATCGACCTTCTCGGTCTCCATTTTTCGAGGATGCTTGCGATGGCCGGTTGGGCATGTAGCGAACCGACGCGCGGTACGAGCCGTGCGTGCGATCGCGGTTGTGGGTCAAGATCCGGCACGTGCGCACCGTGGACGTGATCGTCGGCGGATGGCTGCCTGTCCGGGGCCGCCTCTCCGGCCTGCTCGGATCACTGTCGGTGGGCCGCCCCGGTCCCGACGGGCCGCGCTACGTGCGCTGCGCGTCGCCGCCACCGCGGACTGCCCGTTCCATCCACAACCCTCCGTTACCGGCGCCCGCCGGGCTGCTGCCGCGCCTGGTCGGCGAGGTCGCCCACGCCACGATCACCCGAGCCGGAGTCTCCGGGTCGACATGGCCGGCGCCCTCGGGCTCGGCCGGGTCGCCGTCGCCCGCGGCATGCGGACCCCGCGCGCACGCAACCTCGTCATCGGCTCCCAGGGCCGGAAAAGGCCGCACCCCTGCCGGGGCTGAGGGCCTGTGGTCAGTCGATGGCCACGGCCTCAACGACGGACAACACCGTGGGGGTGTCGAGGACGCGGTTCAGCCGCAGACCGGCCTCGGCGAACAAGTCCGCGAACTCCGATGCGGTGCGCTCCCGACCGGCCAGGGAGGCCATCATCATCAGGTCCAGTGCCTTGGCCTGGTGCGGGACGTTGCCGGACGGAATGACGGCGTCCATGACCAGGACTCGCCCGCCGGGGGCCATCGCGCGGCGGCAGTTGCCCAGCAGGGTCACGCAGAGCTCGTCGTCCCAGTCGTGGGTGATCCGCTTCATCATGTAGACCTCGGCGCCGTCGGGGACGGAGGCGAAGAAGTCGCCCTCGGCAAGCCGCCAACGTCCCGCGAGGTCCGGGGAGTCCAGGCGGTGGCCGGCCAGCACGTGCTCCCGGTCGTAGAGCACGCCGTGCAGTGCGGGCCGGCCGCGCAGGACGGCCCGGAGCAAACCGCCGTGGCCGCCGCCGACGTCGACCACCACACCGTGCTCGGGGAAGTCGTACGCGTCGGCGATGGGCTGATCCTCCGGGTCGGACATGGCCGCCATGCCGTCGTGGAAGACGGCGGCCGTGGCGGCGTCCCGGGCGAAGTGGTCGAAGAACGGCATCCCGAAGATCGCGTCGAAGGCCGACCCGCCCTCGCGGAGGCAGCGGTCCATCTCACCGGCCGGCAACCACATGGTGCGGTCGGTGATCATCAGGACGGCGGACCGCACGGACAGCGGGGCGTCGGTGCGCAGCGCGCTGCCGGCGGCGGTGAGCCGAAAGGCCCCGGTGCCGTCCTCGGCGAACAGGCCCCGGGTGGCCAGGAGTCGCAGGACCCGGTGGAGGTACGCCGGGTCGGTGTCGGTCGGGCCGGCCAACTCGGCCGGGGTGCGCGGGCCGTCGGCCAGGTGGTCGGCCACCCCGACGGCGGCGGCCGCCCGAAGCGCGGCCGGGTACAGGTAGGCCAGCGCCTCGTCGATCAGGTACGCCGCCGAGGCGCGGCCGTCCGGATCGGCGGAGTCGGCCGCTCCGACACCGTCGGCGGGTCGGGGCTGGACATCACTCACCGGATGACCTCCTCGTCGTGGGGTGGCCGTGCTGTCGCCTCATCGTGACAGCCGGTGTACGACGCGGATGCGGATTCCTCGCATTCCGTCGACGCCGGGTCGTCTGGTGGCGGGTCGTCCACGAGGCTTGGTGTCACGTCCGGACGTGAGTGAGGTGGTCGGTGAGCGCTCGGTCGACGGGGCCCGGTCCGGCGTTGCGTGCGATGGCGAAGTCGGCGTCGCCGTGGCCGTTTTTGCCACCGGCCCACGGCCACGTGATGACTTTCGCTCCCTTGCGGCTGCCACCTGCCGACAACCTCGGCCGGACGGTCGTCCCCCATCGCCCCGGCGTACAGGCGAGCGACCAGCCCGGTGTGGGCACGGGCGGCATGGAACGGGTCGTATGAGGCGCGAAGCCCGTCGCCGGGCACGAGCACTGTTCGTCCGGCCGTCTCCACTGCGCCGTTGTCGGCCGTGTCACCGACTCCTCCCGCCCAGGCCGACCGGGCGGAGCCTCACCCGGGCGGGAAGGCCGCGTCCAGGACCAAGCCGGCCAGCCGTCTGGCCTGGTGGGCCGGGCCGTCCGCGCCCAGAGCCTGGACGGATGCGTAGACCCCTTCCAATATCAGGGTGAGTTGGTCGGCCAGCCCATCGTGGTCCGGGGCGCCGGAGGCGGCGGCCAGTTCGCCGAACCGGGCACGCACCCACCGCTTGGTTCCGACGGCGGCCCGGTGGGCCGGGTGGTCGCGGTCGGGGATCTCCGCCAGCACCATGAGGAACGGGCACCCTCGGCAGCGGTCCGGCTGGACCTGGTCGACCTGGGCGTCGAACACGGACAGGATCCGGTCCCGGACCGGGCGGCCGTCGTCCGCGGTCGCCGCGTCGAACCACTGCTTGTAGTAGCCGTCTGCGCGCTCGACATACGCGGTGATCAGGTCGTCCTTGGACGCGAAGAGTCGGTAGAGCGTGGTCGGCGCGATGCCCGCCGCCGCGGCGATCTTGTCCACGCCGATGCCGCGGATGCCCTGCCAGTAGAAGGACTCGTGAGCGACCTCGAGGAGATGCTCGCGCGTCTCGGCGGCACTGCGGCGCATGTGAAGCCCCTTGTCGGATCGGTCCTGGCGGTCCTACTCTACCGTCTTGTTAGGGAACGTTCCCTAACATCGGTGTCATCAGCTTCATCGGTGTCATAGAGGCGAAGCCCGCGGCGCAACGACCGCACGGCGGCGCCTCGGATCAACGGAATCGGGGAAAGATGATCGCGGTGACGGGTGCATCCGGCCATGTCGGGGGCGAGTTGGTCCGGTTGCTCGCCGACCAGGATCGCGCGGTGCGGGCCGTGGTCCGCGACATCGGCGCGTACGACCCGCCGAAGGCGGTGCAGGCGGTCGCCGCGGACCTGAACCGGCCCGAGACTCTGGCCGACGCCTTCACCGGTTCCGAAGCGCTGTTCCTGTTGGGCGGCTTCGCGGACATGCCGGACGTGCCGGCGCAGGCCCGCGCCGCCGGCATCGGCCATGTGGTCCTGCTGTCCTCGCGCTCCGTCGTCGGCGGCCACGCCGACAACGCGGTCGTCGCGATGCACATGACGTCCGAGGCCGCGGTGCGCGAGTCCGGGATCCCCTGGACGTTCCTGCGGCCGAGCGGATTCATGTCCAACACCTTCGAGTGGACGGCACAACTCCGCGAGGGCGACACCGTGCACGCGCCCTTCGCCGACGTGCCGATCGCGGCGATCGACCCGTACGACATCGCCTCGGTCGCCGCCGCGGTCCTGACGCGTGACGAGCAGTACGGGCGCGATCACGCGCTCAGCGGCCCCGCCGCCTTGCGCCCCGCCGACCGCCTGGCGACCCTTGCCCGCGTCCTGGGGCGACCGCTCCGGCTCACGGCCCAGTCCGACGCCGAAGCGCGAACGGAGATGAGCGAGACGATCCCGGCCCGCTATGTGGACGCGTTCTTCCGCTTCTTCGCGGACGGCGAATTCGACGACTCGGCCGTCCTGACCACCGTCGAGGAGATCACCGGACAGGCACCACGCACCTTCGAGGCGTGGGCGCGAGCCCACGCGGACGAGTTCGACCGACCTCCGCGCTCACAGCCCTGACGCGCACACGGCACCTACCGGAAGAGGCACGTGATTCCGCTCTCCACCACACCCCCCGACCGTCCGCACCGACGACGCGGCCCGCGTCGCCTCCTCGTGGCCCTCGCCGCGGCAGGCCTGTTCGCCGCGGGTTGTTCGTCGTCCCACGACGGCGGCGCCGAGTCGTCCACGAACCCGACCACCGCGACCGCGACCGCGCACCCGGATCCGGTCGGGCGGTTCGCGTCCGACAACCCCGGCTCGGTCAACATGTACTGGATCCACGCACCGCAGGGACTCGTCCTCGTCGACACACTGCGCACCGTGACCGACGCCCGGCACGCCATCGAGCAGGTGCGCGGGACCGGACGCCCGGTCGTCGCGATCCTGCTCACCCATTCCCATCCCGATCACGTCGGTGGCGCCGGGGAGTTCCACAACGCCTTCCCGCAGGCTCCCATCTACGCCTCCGTCGCGACCGCGAAGGCCATACGCGAGGACCCGCGCGGGTTCTACCCGCTCACCCGGACGGTGCCGAACTCCGACTTCCCCGAGCAAATGACCCACCCGGACCGGACCTTCCAGCCCGGCGACAACCTCGACATCGGCGGACTGCGCCTGGAGACAGCGGAGTTCGCCGACGGCGAGTCCGACACCGCGACGGTGTACCACGACCCCGCCTCGAACGCGCTGTACGGGGGCGACCTCGTAGGCAACCACGTCACCCCCGCCCTGCTCGAAGGGCACAGCTGCGGCTGGCTCGTGAACCTCGACAAGCTGCTGAAGCGCTTTCCGACCGCACGCACCTTCCACCCCGGACACGGCGCCCCCGGCGACAGCCACGCCCTCATCGACGCACAGCGCGGCTACCTCCAGCGATTCCGCGCACTGGTACGCGCCGCGGTGGCCCCGGCCTCACCCGGCGGCACCGCGATCGAGATCGGGGAACAACAATCCATCATCGCCACGATGGACCGCGAGTACCCCGACCATCCGCGCGTCGCATCACTGCCCACGCTCACCGAAGAGAACATCAAGGGCGTCGCCGCGGAGTTCAAGGCCCAGGACCAGCCCACCCCGCCACCGACCTGCCAAGCCCCCTGACCAGTCCCGTCCACCGACGAGGAGTCCCGCAGGCCGCCGCGTCCTCGCCTCATCCGTGCGCGGCGCCGGCGGATCTCACCGAGGCCGTCCACACCGTCTACTCGGAACATTCGGCGAAAGGCGGGTACGGCACCTCGAACGCGTTTCTGACGGGTGAGAAGTTCTGGCTCAGGGTCTGCGACAAGGGGACGTCGGACGGCTACCGCGCCGTCGGCCGCTTGTCCAAGGACGGAACCTCCTGGAGCGTGACGCGACACGCCGCCGGTGGAAGCGGCTCCTGTGTCGGCGGCGCCCAGGACGGCGCGACCAGCGGTTTCCTGCCCCAACCGTTCCGTGGCAACTACACAATGACGGTCTGTCTGCGCAACGGCGCGGGCGGTGCGGACTTCGACTGCAACGACACGAGGTTCTACTTCGACGGCTCGGCCTGAGCGAAGCCGTAGGCGTCGTCGTGCCCCTGGTCGTCGTCGTGGTCGGTCTCGACGTCCGCCGATGGATCAACGTACGAATTCCCGGGGTTCGAGGTGGTGTCACTTTCGCCGCAGCAGTCGCAGCACGGCCGGTCAACCGATCACGGTCGGACCGCCTCGGACCGCCTCGGACCATGAGGCTTCGCCTGCCGACCGTCACCGGTCGATCGACCGCCCCACGCAGGAACCGGACGCCGCGATCCATGTCCGCGCCGCGTCCGATTCCGGCGCCTCACGCCGGGCTCGATGTCGACCATCCCGGGCGCGAACGCGTGTGCAAAACACACGACTTCATGATGGGACCCGGCCGTGGGGCGTAACGTCGGCCCGCACGAACCGAGGAGGAGGCAGACACGAATGACGCGATACACACCGATCAACTGGGCGGAATTACAGCCCGGACAAACACCGCGAGAACTCGGTCGCCCACCAGGGCCGATGCAGCCTGCACGGCAGCGACTGCTCCGAGTCGCCCGCTGTTCGAGGGTATCGGGCCCGCCCGGTGCATGAGGGTCCTGCACGGTTTCCCGGAGCTGGTCGGGGCCGTCGAGCGGCAGACCGCGGCGTCGAGCAGGGCCGAGATCGAGGCCGACGAGCGCGCGCGCGGCGCAGATGATCCGGCCGGCGGAGCTGTTGGCCACCGGCCTGCCCGCCGACGCCGACGCGGTGCAGGTCGAGATCGACGCCCAGTACCGGACGTTGGCCCGGAGCCGGGCGGCCACCGCCGAGGAGTACCGCGCGGTCGGGCGTTGCTGCGTGGAGAACGAGCACTGGCGCGCGGTGTACGAGTCGATCGCGCCGGGCCTGGCCGCGTACCAGCTGGCCGCCATCGAGGCGTACGCCGCAACCCGCCTGCGCCGAGCCGGAACCGGGCCGCCGCCACGGGAGTGCGGCGGCGGCCCTGCCGGGTCGGGCAACTCGCCGGTTCCGCCGACGAAGGGTCCACAGCTGTCGAGGAACGCCCACCTTTGCCCGGCGACGCTGCCGCCTGCCCGGTGCTGTCGGTCCTCATGAACATCGACCTCGGCCCCGGGAGAGTGCCTTCCGGAGAGGTGAACAACCGCTGTCGGATCTCGGGTTCCGGCTCGGGTTTGTGGTGTCCGCAACTCTCCGCCGACTCGATCGCGGCACGTGGCGCGATCAGCAGTGGTCTTCGACGTAGGGCATGCGGCGGAGTGCTCCCGGCAACGCGCCCACCACAGCCCGACTACGGAAGCGCGCCCGGCACAGGACGGCTACCAGAGCGCGGCTCCGGCCGGGACCGTCCCGGTCGGAGCGATCCCCGACTGCCATACCGTCGCGGCCCCGAACGTGCCCGGAAGTCCGGGGGCGACCCAGGCGCGCATGCTGGTGCCGCCGGTGAAGGCCACGATGCCCGCCCGCGGCCCGCCGGTGAAGTGCCCGGCGCCGGGGATCTCGTTGGTGTAGGCGAAGTTGCCGTGCCACAGCACCCCGACGCCGTTGAACACCTGCCCGTTGCTGACCGCGACGTACACATCGCCGCGGTTGTCGTGCGTGAAGGCGGCGATGTCGGCCTTGCCGTCACCGGAGAAGTCCGCGACGACGGGCGTCTCCGCGCCGAAGCAGAACCGGTCGTGCCAAATCGTCGGGGTCGAGAACGCGATGCCGGTGCTGAGCGCCGCCCACACGCGCCCCGAGTTGCCGCGGGTGAAGGCGATGATGTCGGCGCGCCGGTCGCCGTTGACGTCGCCGACCGCGGGAACCTCGTTGCCGTACGCGAAATTCGTGTGCCACAGCACCGGGTAGTCGAAGCCGGTGTAGGCCTCGGAGAACGTGCGGGACACCCACACCTTGCCGCGCCGGCCGAACTTGACCAGGTCGTCCTTGCCGTCGCCGGTCACATCCGCCACCGCCGGGATGTCGTCTCCGAACGCGAACCGCAGCGGATACCGCATGACAGCGCTGAAACCGCCGCCATACAGGCTTGTCGCCACCAGCACGTCGCCGTTGTCGCGGTCGAACGCGATGATGTCGTCGCGCCCGTTGCCGTCGTAGTCGCCGACCATCGGCACGGTGCGGCCGAAGGCGAAGTTGTCGTGCCACTTGGTGACGTCACCGAAGCCGGTGCCGGTGCTCAGCGCGACCCACACGTCGCCGAGCGACTCGCGGGCGAACTCGACGATGTCGTCCTTGCCGTCGCCGTCGAAGTCGCCGCTGCGGCTGCTCGCACCGTCGTTCGGCAGGTCCGGGATCTGCTGCGTGATCCAGGTCAGCAGCGGGCCTTCGCCGACGCGCGCGAACACGGTCGGCTTGTACGCCTCGGCGCACTTGCCGCCCCGCCAACTGTCCACACCCACCTGGCGGATCACCCCGTTGGCCGTGGTGAACAGCGGGCCCCCAGAGTCGCCGTGGCACGTCCCGCTGTAGCCGGCGAGCACCCCCGCGCCGACCATGGTCGCCGGGTGGAAGTCCGTGCCGTAGTAGCCCGGATGGGCCATGGTGGCATCGTCGAGCAAGGTGACCGTCAGCTTCATGAGGTCGTCGGAGGCCGTGCTCCCGTTCGGGGATGTGCGCCCCCAGCCGGCCACCTGCATCGCATCCCCGGGCGTCCACGCGGCACGGTCGACGGGGCCGCCCAACCGGATCGGCTGCTGCGCCGACGGCTTGGACAGCCGCAGCAGAGCCACGTCGAAGTCGCCCTTGTCGACCGCCGCGACGTGTTGCGGGTGCCGGACGATCTGCGACACCACGTGCCGGACCCCGCCCTGGCCGGTCAGCCGGGTCTGCCCCAGCAGCACCGACACCCGGTCCGGGGTTCCCTCGACGCAGTGCGCCGCGGTCAGCACCCAGCTCGGGTGGATCAACGTGCCGCCGCACACCTGCTGGTTGACGGCGCTCCCGGGCCTCGCGTTCTCCAGGATCGCCGCCATGAACGGCAGCTCTCCGGAAGCGACCGTCGTCCCGTTGACGATCGCGGTCGCCGGCCGGGCGGCAGTCACGCCGCCTACGGCGATCAGCGTCACGAGAGCCGCCACCACCAAGAGCGCCTTGCGCACCCGGATCCCTCGGTTCTCCCGGGCTCCTCGGCAGCCGTGCTCCCCTCGGGACGTGTGTTCACGCACCGGGCTCGGCGGGCGCGATTCCGCGCACATGGCCATCGGGTCTCCCTTCCCGTTCCGGCCGCCGGACGGCGGCCGCTCACGAGGGACGTGGCGACGGACCCGCAAATCTCTCAGCTTTCGCCGAAGAATTTTTTCTGGCTCGTCCTGTGCGGCGGCGGCAGCGGCGGGCGCTCGGTCGGTCGGTCGGTCGGTCGAGCGCTCGGTCGGTCGGTCGAGGTGCGGGTGTACCCGATCCGGATCGGCCACTTTCATCCCGGCCGCCGTACCCGGCGCAGCCGGGTCGGCGAGCAGCGGCTGGGGCAGCCGCGGGTGGGCGAAACCGTCCGACACTTCCGCCCGAACAGCTGCCCGGCCTGCTCAGCTCTTCCGTTCACCCAGGACACAGAATTCGTTGCCCTCCGGGTCGAGGAGGGTCACCCAGTGCTGCTCGTCCTGCACGGTGTCGGCGCGCCGGGCACCGAGGGAGAGCAGCCGGGCGACCTCGGCCTCCTGGTCGTCGGGGCGGAAGTCGGGGTGGAGCCGGTTCTTCGACGTCTTGCCCTCGGGGACGGGCACGAAGAGCAGCCCCGGCATCCGGTCCGGCTCAGGCCGGATCTCGATGATCTCCTCGGATTCGTCGACCACTACCCAGCCGAGAGCCTCGGCCCACCAGCGCCCGAGGGCGACGGGGTCGGAGGAGTCGACGATGATCTGTTCCCATTCGAGTGCCATGGGCGTGAGCATAAACAGGGTCGGCCGGCTGCCAGGGCTGGGGGTAAGTACCGTCGACCGCCGGTCCGGGGCGCGGATCGTATCCCGCAGAGCGGTGTAGTAGCGCGATGTGGCAGCAGCAAGTCGCGAGAGTGATCGCTGCTACACCACTCCAGGGGACACCACCGCCCGTGGTGGGTTGGTACATCCGGATGAGTCTCACCTGAGCCGCCCAAATTTTTCGGAGTTCGGCGGTCTGCGGATGTCGAGAACGTGCCGCCGGCCGCGTCCCAGGGACATCAGCGGCCACCACCGGCCGCAGAAGGAAGAAGGAGAAACCGGCATGGCGATTCAGCGGATGGACAACGTGGGCATCGTCGTCGAGGACATGGATGCAGCCATCGCGTTCTTCGTGGAACTCGGTATGGAGCTGGAGGGCAGGGCGGAGGTCCAGGGCCTCGTCGCCGACCGGTGCACCGGACTCGACGGCGTCCGCTGTGATATCGCGATGGTCCGGACCCCGGACGGTCACAGCCGGCTCGAGCTGGCGAAGTATCGCAGCCCCGATGCGATCAGCCCGGGGCCGCGCAACCGGCCGCACAACGTTCTGGGCACGCACCGCGTCATGTTCGCCGTCGACGACATCGAGGACACCGTTGCCCGCCTGCGCCCGCACGGCGCCGAACTCGTCGGCGAGATCGCCCGCTTCGAGGACAGCTATCTGCTCTGCTACCTCCGTGGCCCGGAGGGCATCATCGTCGGACTGGCCCAGCAACTGCGCTGAGAAGGAGGTCCCGGCCGCGCCCACCGAGACGCATGGGACTCGGCGAACGCGGGTGTCACGGACTCGAGACGGTCCTCGGGTGTGCCCCGTACCGAGCGGTCGCTCTCGGCAGCAGGCTCCGCCGGGGCAATTGGTTGTCGGGGCCTGAGCCCGTGCGGTCGGTCGACGTGATGGGGGACGGTCGGCCGACGGATGCCGGTGGTCGCAGAGAGGAGTACGGTCTGCCGGTCTCGCGCCACATCATTGGGCCGTGAGTATCGATACGAAGTGGGCCCTTGCGGAACCGGATCGGTTTCTCGAACCCACGATCATGTTCAGTGCGTCGGCCGACAGGGTCGGTACGGCGCACGAACCCGAAGCGGTCCAGGTCGAACCACGTCTCCCCGGGCGGGCGCGTCGCACGCCGACTGGTCCGCTACGCGAACCCGGGACAAATCCGGAACGTTGCGTCTTGCCGTCCTGGGCTGTCCGTGATGTGGTGCGCGTACAGGTGTGAGTCCTGGTGACGCAGGTACAAGTCGGGGTTGTCGTAGGAGCGGATGGAGATCCACGTCCGGTCCGCCGGCCCTGGCGTGATGACGAAGGTGGCTTCGTCGGAGATTGAAGGACTCGTTCGAGTCGCTCAGCACAGCGTCCTTCCCTCCGGTGGAACCGAGTTGGAGCAGGGCCTGGGCGAGGTCGGCAGCGTTCGGATACCGCTGATCGGGGTCTTTGCGCAGCAGCGCGAGCACGAGGTTGTCCCAGGCCGGCGGGATGCCCGCGGACACCGAGCCGGGTGCCGGTGGGTCCTGGGTGAGGTGTGCCGAGAGGTAGCCTGCGGCGTTGGGTGCCTGGAACGGCGCCCGGCCTGTGATCAGCTCATGGATCGTGGACCACCGTGTCCGCAACGTGGTTGCGCTCCTCCCGGTACAGGGGACACAGCCCGTCAACCAGCGCGCGGCCGAGCAGGAGGCCATCGGCCGGCGGCCGCCCGCATGGACCGGTCCAGCGTTCACAACCTCGGCGCGTCCGCGCCCTCGCGGAGCCGATGCCAGGACCGGGTTCAACTCGACCGCAACGACGTGCGCTCCCGTCACCGACCTCCGTGGGCGCTACGGCTACGCCGCAGGGCGAAGGTGGGCGACGATGCCGTCGATGTCCTCGGCGAGGAGGTGCCAACGGAGAGTGTGGCCGCCGGGGACCTCGTGGGCCGTGTACGGGATGCCCGCCTGATCCAGGAGGCCGCGGAACTCGCGTTGGCCGTCCAGGACATGGGACTCCTGGAAGGCACTGAACCACGGAATGTTCTCGGCACCCGTGCCGGCCACCATGAAGATCCGCTTGTTGTGGTAGCTCGGGATGCGCTCGACCGCGTTGTCGGCACTGACCCGCGCTTCGTTCCACAACGGCACGCCGTAGATGGTGCCGCCGCCCAGCTCGATGGCGGCCGAGGACGCGTTGGCCCAGTGGCCGACGGCACCGCCGTTGAGGCGCAGGCTGGGCGGGCCGGAGTGGGCGCTGACCGAGGCGAAGTGGCCGTAGTACTTGGCGGCGTACTTCAGCGCGCCGAAGCCGCCCATCGAGTACCCGGCGACCGCGCGTCCGTCGTAATCCGCGTGGGTCCGGAAGTTCGCCTCGACCCACGGCAGGAGCTGGGACATGTGAAAGGTCTCCCAGTTGCGGGGACCGACGAACGAGGTGACCGGGTTGGAGTACCAGCCGGCGCCACCGCCGTCCGGCATCACGACGATGATCGGCTTGCCGGCGGTGAGTTCCCGAATGCCGCCCGGGACGTCGAAGTTGCGGAAGTCCGCGCCCGTGCCGCCTCCGTGGAACAGGTACATGACGGGATACCGGCGGCCGCTGCTGTCGTAGTCGTCGGGGAGCAGGACGTTGACACCGGGGCCGGTGGTCCACCCGATCTGGCTCGTCTTGAAGCGGTAGTACTTCAGGCGGGGGTCGCTCTCGTTGCTGTCGATGATGCGCAGCCCGAAGCCGTCGCCGACCGCTTGGGCGACGGACGCGCCCCCGACGACGCCCGCGGCGCCGAGCACCGCCGCCGCGGACAACCCGCCGGCGGCCTTCAGGATGTTGCGGCGGGTGGGTTGGAACTCGGTCATGCCATCCCCCGTGTTCGGTTTGTGGTGTGGGTGCCGCGTGCGGACAGCGTTCGGCCTTCACCGAGCCACGCCGGTCCTCATGGGCGGGCGAACAGGCACAGGACGACCAATCACCCTGGCGCGGCGGTGGTTACATTCGGTGCGCGTCGATCACACACCAGTCACCTGCAATGGTCAATACCGAACCGAGCTAAGTTTTTGGCCCGTGCGACGACCCCAACTCCCTTACACACCAGGGCTACACGTGTCACCGCACACCGCAGCCACCGCAGCCACCGCAGCCACCGATGGTGCCGACACACAGCGACACCGTCGCATCGCGCTGGATCCGCCTCGATCGGACCCCGACTGTCTTGCCGTCGCAGGCGTCGGCGTTCGCCGGAGCGGGACGCTTCGCGATATCGAGCCGGGACGACAGCCCGGGAAGACACCGACACCACCCGGCGGCGCCGTGAGCGTGCGGTGCCCGGCAGCCGGCCCGGTCGTGGCTCCGGCCTTCTCGGCGGCCCCGCTCCGGAAGGGGCCGGACGGCAGCCCGGCGTGGGCATCGGATGCGTGTCGTGCTCACCCCTGTTGTGACCGGGAGGGTTCACCGGCTGGGTACCCTGGCCGTTTCGGCGAGTGGGGAGATCAGGGCATGCCCGGGAGAGTGTCGACGGACGAAGCCGTGATCGTGTTGCAGGACGAATGGCGAGTCCAGCGAGGTGCCGTCGTCGACCCGACCACGGCAGGCGCCTGGTCGGCGTTTGTGCGTTTTGGCCGGTGCCGCTTCGACACTCCGGACACCTTCGACGCGGACGGGCTTCTCTTCCAGTACGGAACCTACTCGTTCGATGGCCGCCCGACCTTTTTGCTGGACCTCACGCGGCAGTTCGAGGCCAACGACGACAGCGGCGATCACGACCACTACGTGCAGGTCCACTGCGAACTCCGGTACGACCTCACCGCGTCCCTGAGCGCGTTGGGAGGTTTCGAGTCGTGGTTCTTCCACGACACCGACGAGGATCTCGACCGGTGGGCCGAAGCACTGACGAATCGAGCGGCCTGGAACGTCCTTTGCGCACACAAGCCCGCCGAGATCAGGATCTATCGGGAACAAGTGTGAGCGGAACATCCGGCCGATCCCCACGCGGGGCGCCACCGTGGGGTACCCACCCACGGCAGATTCCTCTTCCTCCGCAATGCCTCGGTGCGTCGTGCGGCTTGGCAGCCAAGGCACGGAAGAGCACACCGGGGTGGGCACATTGCCGCCTCTGTGGGGTCGGGGGCAGGCTCTCCCACAGGCTGGAGGACGTGCCGGGAGCATCCCCAAGTTCGCGGGGTCGACGGTATGTAAGGGAGCAGTTCCCCGGGAAGCTTGGGAACATCCCTGCGCATGCGGGGCCGACCATCCCGGGCAGCGGCAGGGTCGAGGTCCATCCGGAATATCCCCACGTGGGCAAGACCGACCCCGGTCGGGCGACCCCGCACAGTTTCGCCGGGTGTCGGCGGGCTCCGTCAAGTGCCCGACCAGGTACAGACGTACGTGCTCGGCTCCCTGCTCAAGGTGATCATGATCGTGCTTCGTGCGACGATCCTGGGCATGGCCGACATTGATGTTCCCTCTCCATGGCGCCGTTTGAGCACGGCCGGACTGCGTGGAGCGGCGATGATCCAACGGCCTTCCGCAGTCGCCGTGTTGGTGGCGCTGCTGGACCGCTCGCTGGCGCGGATCGCTGCCGCCAACGGCGACGCGCGCTGCTTCGACCGCGAAGCCATCCGCGTGGCGGCGGACGTGTGGGACAACAACACGTTCCCGCTCTTCCGGGCGGTGACGGCCGGCACGCGAGGCGGGCGCGAGCATCGTGCGCTGGCGGCATTGGAATGGATGGCCGGCCTCGGTGAGGAGAGACGGGCCTGGATGCTGGATCAGGCCTCGGCCGCCGGACACTCCTTGGACGGGTTGCTTGCGCCCGCGCTGCCGTACGTACCGGGTCGCGACTATCTGGGACGGGTGATGCCCCCGGTATCGGCCGTGACGGCGCAGTTCGCACGGAATCTGGCCGTCGACTACGACCTGCCGTCGGCCGAGGTGCGCCATCTGCGGGTCGAGCGAGCCGGCAACCGTCTCGACGGCTTTCTCGAGCTTGCCGTCTCTCGTGCCTATCCCGTCGACGACGGCACGGCTCCCGACATCGCGACACTTGACATCCGGCTACGCGACATCACCGAGGTCCGCTTCGATTCCCGGGACGCCCGGGGTGCTGCCTTTCGCCCAGAGGCCGACGGGGTGTCGATCGACATCGGAGCCCGCGGCGCGCTGATCGCGGCGTCGGCCGACCTCCGCCCGGACGACCGTTGTTGGCACCGGTCCGCGGCCGGCCGTAGGACCGATGCGACCACACCGCCGCGCGACGGCCGCCCCGCTCACGCCGAACCTCCGCAGCAGGGACACCTGGGCGGCAACGCCGTGGCTGCGGCGACCCTCCTCCACCGCGCCATGCTGGAGATCCGCATGGTCCGGTATGCCGAGGAGGCGCACCGGGTCCCCCTGCTCGATTTCCACCGGGCCTTCGCCGGAGCGGGCGAGGCGATCCAGTCCGCGGGCGCGCACTTCCTGCCCCATCGCCGGGAGGCCGCCTTCCGCCGACTGATCGAGACCTGGGCTCGGCGCGGCGGGCCGGCCCTCGCCGACTGGTTCGCCACGACGCTGTCGGAGGTGGCCCACCGACCGGACCTCCTCCCCGGCGTCCATGACCAGGGCCGAGCACATCCGGTCGCGGACGCGTCACCGGAACCCGCCCCGGATCCGTCGGCGACCCCCGGTGCACCGCGGGTCGAGCTCCGAATGGCCTCCTACTCCTCGGCGCACACGCACCACGACACCCGACACGATGCCTGCGCCCTCCTACACCTGGCCGTGCCGCCCCACCCCGAAAGCACCGCGGGCACCTCCTGGCGACTGCGCGCCGTCCGGGGCGCCGCCCCCATCCGCTTTCACTTGCAGACCGAGGCGTTCCAGGGCACAAGCCGACCCCTTGTCACGAGTGACGACAAAACGGCCCGCCGCCTTCTTTTGCACAACGGAGCACTCGACATCACGAGCAGGGCTGGGAAGGACCGGAACCACGACCCGTCGTGAGCACATCGGCTTGTACCGGCCTGAGATATAGCCCGGTACGCCGACACCGGCTCGTGGGCGATCGCGTCGAGGTGGCCTTGGCCGAACATGCGGAGATCTGCGCCCTTGCGCAGATGGCCCGCAATCATGGTCGCGTTTGCCGGTGGTGCCACCGTGTTCGCCGGCATCGGGACCGAGCTTGGTGAGGAATCGGTCCGCACGGGTATTGGTATCTATTGGTATCGTCCGCTGCGACCAACTCCCGCAATCAGCCGCCGCATTGACGGGCGATCGCCATCTGCAGCCACGCCGCGAGGGGAACGCGCCGCCGGATGCCCGTGGTGCCCTTGGAGGCCGAACCCCGGTACAGCGCGTCGTCGGCCGAGCAGCCCTACAGGGCGGTAAAGCAAGTCGTGGACAGGGCGGCGGAAGAGAGGACCCGCACGTCGCTCAAGGGCCGGGAAGTGGAGGTCGGCAAGGGTTCGTTCAATCGCGACGTCGCCGTGCCGGACCTCGTCCACGGAAACACCGTGAACGCTCGCCCAAGGATTCACCAAGGGCGTGGAGGCTTGGGAACGCTACGACGAGGCCGATCTCGCCGCGCGGAGATTGCCCAGGGCCTTACCGCAATTGACTCGCAGCGAGTCCGTGCGACAGCTCGAAGAAGTGATGCCGTTGTGGGCGCCGTTGCTGGCGAACGTCGTCAACAACGCGGCACCACATGTCGGCATCATCAAGGAGGTCGGTCCCGAATCGATGGCGGGGGCGCTCATGGGAACGCTGCGTCCGCTGGTGATGGCACGTGCCGGGACGCGGGCGAGCGCGGTCGGCGTCGCGCCCGCCTCGGCGATCCGGGACCGAACCGCGACCGCACGCGATACAGCCGCGGCCAGCAGTCCACTCGGCATCGACGCGCTCGCGGCACCCATCCTCCGCCAGGCACGCCCGGCTCGCGGTTCGTGGCCGCAGGTCGGACTTCACCCCGCCAAGGACAAGAGCCTGTGACGCAGCGTCGGCTTGCCGAAGCCGGCAGGGCTTCCTGAGCCGCGAGTACGGCAGACAGTACGGCGGTGCCAGGATGCTCCCGAGCTTCTGCTCGCGGTCGTTGCCCGGGAACCGCGCCTCATGGAAGCCCTCCACCATGCCCGGGGGATAACCCCGAGCGCCCCGAGATCGAAGGCCGTCCTGTTCGCCGTCGCCATCGGAATGGGAGAGTCCGCCCCGGAGGAGGTCGAGGCGCATCTACACGATGTCCTGGACGTTCGGATCGGCACCCTGCCGCCGGAGAGGCACCCTGCCACCGGAGACCAAGGCTCTCGTGCGGTCCATGCTCACCGCCCCCGAGGCGGATCCCTCAATGAGCGCGTTCCTGAACGAGCGGATCGCCAACCTGAGCGGAGCCATGGCCGGCGAGGACGCCGAACTGCGGGCAGCGCTGATCGTCAGCAGCGTCCTCGGACTCACCGTCGCCCGCCACTTCCTCAAGCTCGACGCGTTCGCCATTGCCTCCGACGCCGACATCGCCGCGTCGCCCGGCCATGGGTCACCACGGAGTCGACCCCGCCGCCGGACGACAGTCCCCGACACCCACCGAAGCGGACTGAGCCGCGTCGACACCCATCCTGAGCAAGTCCGGTCTCCCGAGTCGCGCCCGCGCTCGGGAGGCCTCGCACCACGCCTGGCACTCCCGGAACCCACGAGAGCTCCGGAGCGAATCGGGGATCCGGGGTCGACTCCGGCCCTTGCACCACTCTCGGCTAAAGCCCCGTCCGATAGATGTAGGACACGACGGTCAAGTCCTTCTCCGCTATCTCCCAGGGAGAAACGCAGACCAGGGTCCCGCCGTCGGCGACCGGTTTCCCCGGGCCGCGAACCAATTCGATGGAATGCACGATCACCAGGGCGTTGGCGGGAGCAAATTCACGCTGTTTCTCGACTTCGCGTCGGGTCAGGACGACCTGAGCGCCATGAGAGGTCGTCCCCTTGACCTCCGCCCGCAAGATTTCCCCGTCGCGGGTCATCAAGAGATCGAAGGGTTCCTTCAAACCGACGTCCAGGACCGCCCAACCGAGATCCTCGTAGTGGCGCGTGGCCATCGCGACGGCGTGCTGCTCGAGAACCTTCCTCTCCTCGGAGGTCAGGACCCCGAATCCCTGGCCGGTCGCCTTGGCGGGCTTTCGTTCGGCTGTTTTCGCGGCCTCCATCTCGGCTTCGAGGATTTCGGGGGCGGTGTCGCCGGGAATGAAGGGCATGGTCTTCTCGGCCTGATAGACGAGCCCCAACAAACCGACCATGAAGAAAAGGTCACGTGCCAGGACGTCGGACGGCGGGATGTCGTCGCGCCCGTACGATAGGGCCACGACGTTTCCGCGTTCGTAGCCGGCCGCCAGTCCCGCGTTGCCGGCCTGGAGATCGATGGTGTCGGCGAGGTCCGACCGGGCCGCCGCGGCGGCCGCGATCACGGGGCGGGCCCACCGAACGCGCGCCGCCAGTTCCGCGTCGCTTCGCCTACTCAGTGAGGGGCCTTGCCACTTGGTCGTTCCCTGAATGAGCGAAAGATGTACGCGGTGCCCCGGCGCGTCGAAGAGATAGACCACGTACCACCCGGTCGTGGCACTCGGTGAAGCCTGTTTCGAGAATATTCGCGTCCACGGCACTATCGCGTTCTTGGTCACGCCGTTACTCGCCTTGACGCCGAGATCCTCGACGGGTATGCCGATCGCCTGCGCGAGTTCGACACTCCATTCCTTGATGCGCGGCTCGAGCTCCCTGCGCAAAAGCGCGCCGCGCCGTTCCATCTCACCGGTGGGCTCAGAGTTCCAGAACTGCTGGAGATCACAGATTTGCCTCAAGAATTCGTCCATGCCACCAACCCGAAATGCGGGGCGGATTCCATCCGCCCCGAGGCATCGCCTCGCGGAAGTTCCATGATTTCGCCGTGCGACCGAGACCGGAGATCGGCCGAGGCTTCGCCGGGCCGCGAAGAACGACGGTCCGACGCTTTTCGCGCGCGCCGCCGACGGGGCGAGAGCGAGAACCCCGTGTCCAGGCGTCCCGCGCGGGAACCGACATGCGCGTCGCCCGCCTGGTCTCTCCCCGACCGGGCCCGCCGTCGACCGCGCGGATGGCCGATCCCGACATGCTCGGTCCGCGGTTACCGGGCCGTCTCGACGGAGCACGCCGAGCGCACGCCCTCCACCGAGACAGGTCACAACGCAGCCGGAGGCCTGGTGTACCAACCGCTGATGACGCCCACCAGGTGGATGATGTTCTGCGTCCTCATGATCGGCGCGGACGCGTTCGGCTCGAAGTCGACGCCGGTGGCACTGGTGCGCCAGATACTGCTGTCGGCGGTCGGTGCGCCCATATGCGGGTCCAGACGCTTGAAGAACGCGGCGATGTCGTCGAGCGACGCCGGGTTGTCACCCGAGCGCAGGTCCCGGAAGACGCCACCCAGGACACGAAGCATGCCCACCGAACCCAGCAACGAGGTGCGACGCAACCGCTGGGACATGGTCAGGTCGCCGACCTTGGGCGCGGCGTCGGGGTCGTCCTCGGTGAGGGCCGCGAGGTCGGTGAACGCGTTGGAGATGACGTCGAGGAAGTCCTTGACCTTCTCGATCACTTCGCCGTCGGTCAGGGTCTGCTCGGCCTTCTTGCTGATCTGGCCGCTGGGACCGGCGATGACGGCACGGGTGATGTCCGCGACGTGCTTGGCGCCCATGAGGTTGGGGTTCTTGAGCGTCATGCGGTCCTGCTCGGGGTCCACGCGCCCCTTGAGCAGGGGGTGGTCGATGACGTCGGACAGCGTACGGTTGGCGACCTTGTAGCTGTCGAACCGGGCGCGGACGGCGCTGCTGATGCCCTTGGCGTTGTCGGCGACGTCCACGAACATCTGCTGGGCCTTGATCGGGTCGGGTTCGACGTAGATGTCGAGTCCGACGTACTCGGCCTTGAGGCGCTCCATGCGGCCGACGAGCCTCTTCCGGTCCGCCTCGATCTTGAGGGCCTTCTCGGGACTGACCCTGCGCGCGAGTTCCCGATCGAGTCCGGCGATGGCATCGGTGATGCGCAGCTTCTCGATCGAGACACCGAGCACCCGGTGCTGACCGTCGATGGTCCGCAGCGGGGAGATCCCGCCCAGGGCCCAGGGAACGGTGAGGTAGCCCACGGCGCCCTGCTCGTCGACCTTCTCGAACAGGCAGCCGCCGCTGTCGCGGGCCAGGAGGGCCGGGGCGATCCAGTCCTGCTTGTTGTCGAGGTACTCCCCGAAGTGCTTCGCGTGCAGGCGGTCGACCTTGCGGTTGTCCTTGTCCACGTTCGCCGGGTCGGGCACCGGCAGGATCGTGGGCAGGTCGAGCAGCGGTACACGGGTGGTGTACACGATGCGACCGCCCTGAACGGTCCGGATCGCCAGATACGTGCTGGAGTCCTGGGGCTTGGATAAACGCAGCGGGTCGACGGTGATGCTGATGGTGAACTCCTGGCAATAGGGCGATAGTTGACCTGCAACAGGTTCTCGTCCGCCGAAGCTAGCACCCGGGCGTTTGGGATCCGCGAGAAAATCGTGACCCGAGTCGACTCTGTTGTGCAGACCTGGTGAAGGGGTTCGCTCAACGAGAGCGGCCTCCGCAGGGGCGCAGACGCCGCCTGTCCTCGGCTCCGTGTGTCCGCGCGGCACACGCCACGGTGACGTCGGCACCTCGAACGGGACCGTTGACGGCGCCTCGGCCACGCGACGGGCGCCGAAGCCGATCTGTCCGACGCCATGAACCACCGGTGCGGCCGATGGAGAACGGACCGCGACCCGACCGATCCTCCTCGCGCAGGCGACGATATCGGCGAGCGTACCGCGCGCAAGGGCCTCCGCTCACGTCCACGTGGCGACGGCCTCCCCCTCCTCCTGAGGGCCGAGCGCCGGATCATTCATGTCGGCTGCGTGTGGGTGAGTGGGTGAGTGGGTGAGTGGGTGAGTGGGTCAATACCCACCGGGACGTCCGGGCGTCATCACCCGCATCTCCCTGGCGCCGATGTCGCGACGGCGGTGGCGCGGGTGGCGATCAACGTTCCGGTCCGTTCACCGCCGGTCCAGCGGGCGGTGCCGGTGCTCGTTTCGCAGGTTCGGCTGCCCCAACCTCTTCTCCCCCGCCCCGCCCCCGCCTCCGCCCGTGTCCGGCTGACGCTCCGAGCGGCCACCGCTCACCGACCACACGAACCGCGCTCCGACCGGATGGGCCCTCCGGCCGGTGGAGGACCGTCGACCACACGTACAAAGCCCATCGCCGATCCGGTACAGCCCGCCCGAGCAGTGTGGAGGTCGATCGCATTCCCCAGCCGACCGACGACCGTTAACTTGGATCACGCAGACTGAGAGACAAAACCGACGGGGGGCTTCGGTGTTCGATCTGCCCTTTGGTCGGCCCGGCCGATTCTGGCGTGGCAACCTGCACACCCACTCCGATCAGTCCGACGGGGCTTGGCCGCCCGAGAAGGTCGCGCGCCACTACCGGGAAGCCGGCTACGACTTCCTGGCCATCACGGACCACTTCCGCGCGGAGTACGGGTTTCCCCTCACGGATACCCGAGCGCTGCGTACCCCCGACTTCACCACGCTGCTGGGTGCGGAACTCCACGCCCCGATAACCGAGATCGGGTCGAGCTGGCACATCGTCGCGGTCGGGCTGCCGCTCGGCTTCCGTCCCCCCGTTCCCGGTGAGACCGGCCCGGAGCTGGCACGCAGAGCACGAGCGGCCGGCGCGTTCATCGGCATGGCCCACCCGGCCGCCTCACTGCTCACCGCGGCCGACGCGGAGAGTCTGGACGCCGCCCACGCGATCGAGGTGCACAACGCACTGGCGGCCCGCGAGGACCGCGGGGACAGCTGGCACCTGACCGACATCCTGCTGTCTCGGGGGCACCGGCTGAGTGCCTACGCCGCCGACGATGCCCACTTCCAGCCGCAGGATCCGCCCGGCTGCGCGGCCTGGGTCCAGGTACGCGCCGAAACCCTCGTACCCGAGGCCCTTGTCTCGGCGCTCAAGGCCGGTCACTACTACGCGAGTACCGGCCCCGAACTTCACGATGTCCGCGTCGACGGCGGCTGGATCAGTGTCCACTGCTCGCCGGTACGCAAGGTCCTGATCACCGGCGGCACCCCCGGGCTACAGGTCGTCGAGGGTGAGGACCTCACCGAAGGCACCCTGCCGGTGGCGATGTTCGCCGGCGGGTACTGCCGTGTCACCGTGGAGGACGCCTCCGGAGGACGGGCTTGGACCAACCCGATCCGACTGGAGCCGCGTGCCCCCGTGTCGGTCGAGGCATAGCCGAGACGGCGGACAAGAAACCGACAGTCGATCGAACAAGAGAGCTTCCCTCATGCTCTGACCTGCACTTCGCGCCCTCTCCCATGGGGAACTGACGCCTGATCAGGTACGGTGGCTGCTCGACGCGTTTCGGCTCGAAGAAGCATCACCCGCCGAAGGGCCCGGAGCGGCGAAGAGCATCGCGCACCGTTCCTTCGTCGATGACGCGGGCATCCGCGTGGTACTCGACCTCGCCCGCACCGGCGAGTCCGGCTGGGTGTTCACCTTGTTCCACATCGGCCAACAGCCGTCCGCCGCAACTGTCGAGGGCCATCGGACCCTGTTCCGCGACGCCATCGACCGACTGGGTCTGACCCTCGTCAAGATCGAACCCGCGGCCACCGCCGACGAGGTCCTGGTACCGCCCCCGGCGACACCGGGCGTCCCCGAGTCTGCGTTCGGCGCCCACTGGGATCCCGCGGTCGACGACCTGGACCGTGTGTGGCCCCGCCTCGGCCTGCGCACGGACGCCCCAGGCCGGTGAAGGAGGTCAAGCTCCGCGAGTTGACGCGCGCTCCGGGCCGGCCCACCGCACCCGCAGTCCTTCGGCGCCAGGCCGAGGAGTTCCTCCGCGGCAACCGAACCGAGCCACCGGCACCAACGCGGGAGCCGGCAACCGGCCACAGCCGCTCACGGGCGAAGCCTCCATGGGCATGACTCCCGAGCTGTACCGGCAATTGGGCACCGACATACTGGGGGCACCGGCGCGCAACGGCATCGACTCCTCCCGGGTCGACATACGACTCAAGGGAAGCGGGGCGGGACTCTTCTCCGATATCCACAAAACCATGCCGCGCGCGGGCGACCCGGACAGAGACTGGGCAGGCCTCTCTCCTTGGGTGCCACGCCTGGACCCGCCGGCAAGCCTCACCCGAAGCCCTCGGTGGCTACCGCATGCGCGGGCGATCCGCCACCATCCCCGACCCTGCCACCGGAAACGGTCTGGAGATCGACGCCGCCGGGACTCCTCACCGAAGGCAAGGTGGGTAGAATGAATCTACATAGATACCAACTACATAGATTCAATCCATGTAGATCATTCCTAGCTCGACGGGAGACGGGATGTCGTTCGTCGGTCGACGCATTGAGCTCGCATCGCTGGCCAAGCGTCTCGAGCGGGTGGCTGCCACGGGCGCCGGGGCCGCGCTCGCGTTGCGCGGTCGGCGGCAGGTCGGCAAGTCACGCCTGGTGCAGGAGTTCTGTAACGCGGCCGGCGTACCGTACGTCTTCTTCACCGCCACCAAGGGCGCCTCGCCCGTCGAGGCAGTGGCGGACTTCCTGGCCGAGCTGGCGGAATCGTCGCTGCCCGGGGACCCCGAATCGGTGCCCTCGGGAGGTGCGGGCAACTGGCCGGACGCCTTCCGGGCCCTGGCCGCCGCCCTGCCCGACCGACCCACCATCGTGGTGATCGACGAGCTGCCCTGGCTGTCGGAGCAGGACAGCCTCTTCGACGGAGCGTTGCAGACCGCGTGGGACCGACTGCTGTCCAAGCACCCGGTGCTCCTGCTGCTCCTGGGCAGCGATCTGCACATGATGGAACGGCTGACCGCATACGACCGGCCGTTCTACGGCCGTGCCGACAACCTCGTACTCGGCCCGCTCAACCCGGCCGAGACCGCGGACGCACTCGGACTCGGAGCCGCCGACGCCATCGACGCGCACCTGGTCTGCGGCGGACTGCCCGGCATCCTGCGTGCCTGGCCACACGGCACCCCCGCACTTCCCTTCCTCCAAGCCGAGTGCGCCGACCCGGCCTCCCCGGTCTTCGGCATCCCGGAATCGTCCCTGTTGGCCGAGTTCCCCGCCCCGGACCAGGTCCGGCGGGTCCTCGAGGCCGTCGGCGGCGGCGATCGCACCCACGCGAACATCGCCGCGACCGCCGGCGGCAGAAGCGGCGCCATCCCCTCCGGCTCGCTGTCCCCCGTACTGCGCCGCCTCGTCGAGGAGAAACGCGTCCTCGCGATGGACGAGCCCCTCTCCACCCAGCCGGGCAAACCCGCGCTCTACCGGGTCCAGGACAGCAACCTGCGTCTGTATCTCGCGGTCCTTCGCATGGCGCAGGAGCAGGTACGGCGCGGCCGCCCGGAAGCCGCCTACCGACTCGTCGAACGCCGCTGGGCGGCGTGGCGCGGCCGCGCCGTCGAACCACTGGCCCGCGAGGCGCTCGAACTCGCCGCTGGCGACGGCAGGTTGCCGTGGGACGACATCGAGGCGGTCGGCGGCTGGTGGAACCGCCGCTTCGATCCCGAGGTCGACCTCGTGGGCGCGGACCGCGCA
Organism: Embleya sp. NBC_00888; assembly: GCF_045207655.1. NCBI lineage: Bacteria > Bacillati > Actinomycetota > Actinomycetes > Kitasatosporales > Streptomycetaceae > Embleya > Embleya sp. NBC_00888. The sequence goes on from NZ_CP108784.1 coordinate 638,109, forward strand.
CCCGTTGCCCGCCTTGTGCGGCTGGTCGGCTCCATCAAGTGGCTGTCGGGCCCGTTCGACCGGCACGACATGGCCGACCTCGCCGCAGCCGCCCCCCAGGTACCCGGCTTCACTCTCGGCTCGACCACCCTCGCCGTGGTCTCCCTCTCCGGAATCGCCAACGACGTCCCCAGCGAACCGATCGGAGTCCGATGGGGCCCCGAAGATCTCATCGAGGCATGGCGTCGATGAATGACCTTGGTCCCGATTCGCCAACCCGCTTCGGCTTTTCGGCCGACGAATCTGCGGGCCTGGGTCGGGGCATCGATCCGGCTTCGGGTTCGTGGGTTCGGCTCTGGTCCGCCCCCGCTGTCTAGACTTCCGCCGTGAACGACACCACTCATGGCATACGGATCCGACCGGGCAGCCTGGCCGACGCACCAGCCGTGCTGGACATGCTCGACGCCGCAGTGGCCTGGATGAACGATCGCGGCAACACCGAACAGTGGGGCACGACACCGTATTCGCAGAAACCCGGCGGGGTTGCGCGGGTCGAGCGGTACATGACCGAGCACGCCCCGCACATCGCGGAGTTGGACGGGGTACTCGTCGGCGCTCTGGTGTTGGACACGGGGCCCAGCCCCTTGATGCCGATCGCGCCGGCCGAGGAACCCGAGCGCTACGTCCGGCTACTGGTCTCCGACCGACGGCACGCCGGCCAGGGCATCGGGGCAACGCTGCTGGCCCATGCCGCGGGAGAGACCCGGCGGGCCGGCGTGGAGCTGCTGCGGGTCGACTGCTGGGCAGGCGGCGGGGGCGAACTGGTCGCGTACTACGAGCGCAACGGATTCACCGCCACCGATCGCTTTCTGTCCGACGCCTGGCCCGGACAGGTGCTGGCCCGGCGGGTCGGCTGACGGCGCGCGGGCGGCCGGCCGGCTGGCCGGCTGGCGACCGATCGCGATGGCCATCGCCATTCGCGAACGCCATCGGTGTCCGACGCGAACTCGTCCTGGTCATACGTGCCGTCCTTCGGCTTGTCGAAATGCGGAGAACGCCCGCGGTCGGCGGCTTCCGCCGAGGACGGGATCGTGCCAGAACCCCCGGCCTCGGAAGCATCGCGAGCGTCACCCCACCCATTGCCGCTCGGTGTCCCCGTTCACATCCGTGAAGCCGCCGACCATCGCCGTGTATTCGAGTTCCGGAAGGGACGACCGCCGCCCCGAACATCCACATGGTCCGACCTGGCTGTTTCGGAACCGTCCCGAACCGCCGACCGGCGTAGGGGCGGAGGCCGATCCGCCGGTTCGGTCTCGCCCCTCCCCCGCCCACACGCCGCGGTCGATCGATCCGCACCGAACACCACTTCGAACGATGCCCACCTCGTGTGTGTCGGCGTGTGTCGGCGTCTCGGCGGAGGTTCGTCAGGCGCACCCGGAACCGAGAGGGCGGGTGCGGCGTTCGAGTCGGCAGGTGCGCATCGGATGCCGGCCGTGGGCGGATACGCAGGGGGTGGTCAAGCGGCTGATTCTCGCGGACGGGACACGGCGGGACTTCGTGGTCTGTGGATCGGTCCGTGTGTACCGATTCGATTCCTCAGGGAAGTGAGAGCGGTGGAGAACGGCGGAGGCAAGGACGGTGGGCTCGCGGCGAGGAGACCGAGGCGAGGCGTCGAGGAACGATTCGCCGAGCACACGCGGAGGGAGAAGGAAGCCGTCCGGAGACTGCGCGAATACGCGGCACGCAACGACGGCTCGATCCTCAGGACACTGAGCCGACTGAGTGCCGAAATCGGGGACGGCGGCGCTCCGGCGACGAAGTCCCAGGAGATGATGGTCCTGCTCTGCCTCGCGTTCGACCTGGATCTCGCGCGGGCCCGGTACGCGACGGCGTGGGCCGGCCTCGATCTCGGCGGCCGGGCGTCCGACCAACAGGTGGAGGCAACCGTCGGGCTGCGGTTCGTCCTTCGCGCCGAGGTCCCCGAGTTCGGTTCGTCCGATCTCTACCGGCAGGCTCGGCGGCAGTACCGGATCAGAACGTTGGTCGGTGGCGACGAACTCTTGCCGATGACCTTCCGGCGAACCTTCCGGGTTCACTCCTTCACGGACGAGGACCAGCGCCTGGTGCTGCGCAGCGGCGGTGACTTGACGGAATTCGGCACACTGGACGTCGAATTCGGCGGCGTCCGGGAGATGAAGCTGCACCCGGTCTTCCACCGGGGCGAGTTCGCCGTCACGGAGGAGCCGGACACCCCCACGGATTCCGACGGCCCGCCGGCCAGGCGGTTCGTCCTCTCGGACGGTACGACGACGCGGCGGGGCTTCGTGCGTTGTGCGTCCGTCCATCTGTATCGCTCCGAGCCCGACGGCGGATCGGGAACGGGAACGGAACCGCCCGAGCCGTGGGCACCGTGAGGCCGACCCGAGGGCCGGTCGCCGTCCGCTCCGCACGGACAAGCCCTCGGGCAGGAAGCCGATGACGCTCTCACCTCACGGGTCCTGCCGCCGGATACCCGACGGTCCTCACCACCACGTCGTCGGCGGCGACTCGGACGGCCCGGACGGCCCGGTCGCTGTCGCCATCGCCATCGCCGTTGCTGCCGCCGGCACAGTCATCGGCGTGGCCGCCCCATTCCCGGCCGCGCCGCCACGTGCCCGACGAGGTATCGCGGCATCTGCCCGAAAGGGCGCAGCCCGGCTCGGCCCGGCCCGGCTCAGGGGGCTAGTGAGACATGACAGTAGGGCGTTTTGAAAGCGGACGTATCGTAGCACCTGACGGTGGCGCTGCTTGAGATCTTCGTCCACATTCCCCGGATGTGGTACGTCTGCGCGCCGCCGTAGAAGGACACGTGATAGCCGGTGTCGGGAAAGGTGAAGGCATCGACATCCTTCTTGTCCCATAGCCACCCGCCCACCGACTTGCCGGGGTGCAGATCCTTCTGCTGACAGCTCACGGTGCGTTGCCCGCCGGGGAAGTTCCACACGTTGCACCGATGGTCCCCGCCGGTGTCCAGCTTGAGGGTGTAACGCATCTTGTCGCTCGCCGTGTCGTTCACCGCTCGACCGCAAGGCGCCCAGGTACAGCCCGAGGCACTGGCCGGGCTGCCCGTGAAGACGACTCCGCCGAAGGCCATCACCATGACCGCGGCACCGCCCGCGAACTTCCTACGCCGACTCATCTACTCCTCGCGTTTCTCACACCGTTCAGCGGGTGGTGTGCTCCCTCCGACCACATCGTGTGGTCTGCGCACCCAACGTCTCCGGCTGCGGCAGGGGGCGGCAATCCCGTCGTCGTCCCGCTTCGGGTGCGGGATGCTCACACGGTTTCCGATCTGCTGTTTCGCCTGGGAGATGGGACGCCTGTGGGATGCCGCCCCGAGAACTCTCATGGCGACGCCGACTTCCGACTTGCGTCTTCCAACTGCCGACTGCCAACCGCCGACCGCCGACCGCCGACCGCCGACCGCCGACTGTGAAGCCGACCGTGTCGGTGGTGTACGCCCACGGCCGCGCCACCGGGTCGCCGCACGGACCACCCGCCGGATCACCGAGGCCCTCGTCGGTCGAGTCGGGCGGCGGACACGGAGCCAGCCGGGCGGGCGCGCATGCCCGGTCCGTCGCCGCGCCCGCCGTTGCCCGCCGTCGGTCACAGGCGGGCGGTGGCCTTGGGGACGAGTCGCGGCAACAGGTCGGCCTCCCAGCCGCGTTGGGGGTGCCCGTCCGGCGTGGACAGGTGACCCAGGGGGGTGATCCGGACGATGAACTCGTCGTTGCGGAACTGCACGCCACCCTGCGCGCTATAGAGCCGGCATCCGCGCCGGCCGAGGGCGGCAGTTCCCGGTAGTCGGCGAGCCGGCGCGGGCCGGAGGTGGTGAAGTCCCAGTCGTGGGTCGTCTCCGCGCCGGTGGCGATCGACACGATGTCCACGGTCAGGCTGATCGTGCTGTACGCGTCGATCACCCGAGGCGTGTCCAGCGTGAGTTTGCAGGTCGTGCTGCGCAGCGCGGGCCCCTTGCACTTGAGGAATCCGCGGGCGTCGGCCGTGCCGACGACCTCGACGCCGCGCACGTCGGGAAAGACCTCCCGGACGTCGGTGGCGGTGACCATGTCGCACGCGTCCGGCCACCTGGTGCGGGTGTGGGTGCAGCGTGGGCCGGGCCGGGGTCGTGGGCCGTGGAAGTCGTATCCGCCGCGGAGGTGGAGTCCGAGCAGTCGTGCTTTCGGCGCCGATCGATGGTCCTGGTTGCGGGAGAGGGCCCTGTTGTTCGCCGATGAGCGGGTGAAGCCGAACCGCCGCCGGAGAGCACGTTCTCCGGCGGCGGTTCGGGAGGTTGGCTCAGGTGGGTCGAATCGCTCCGGTCGAGCCCGGGGCTACTTGGAGACCTTGTTGTGCTTGAAGTCGTAGCGCCAGAACCTGGACGCGGTGCTGGTGCCGACCTTCACGCGGGTCTCGATCCGGCAGGTGAGGGTGCCGTTGATGCCGCCGAACAGGCGCAGGTGGCCGCGTTGTTCGTAGACGTCGAATCGGTAGTCCTTGTAGGCGGCGCCGCCACGCAGGACATAGTGGCCCTTCTTGCCCTTCAGGGGCAGGGTGGCGCTGATGGTGTCGGTCCAGGTCTTGGTGACGTCGAAGCCGACGGTGGCGCTGATGCCCTCGTGGCTGACGCCCAGGGTGCCGCCGACCTTGTTGGCGAGGGAGACGCTCTTGTCGAGCTTGACCGCGACGGGAGCCCAGCTCGAGGCGGACCAGTTCGGTTCGTCGGGCCAGATGGTGTGGGTGCCGATGAATTTCGGGTTCTTGGCCTCGCGCTTGCCGGCGCAGGGCTTTCCGTCCGCGGCGGGCTTCTTGGCGGATGTGGTCGAGGACGCCTTGCGGGACGAGGAGGAGGAAGAGGCGTCGGCTGCGGTGAAGAGCCCGGCGAGGACGATCAACGTCAGTGCCAGGACCAGCGTGAGACGCAGGTGCGTTGTGCGGGTCGCCATGATGGTTCTCCAGGATGGAGGCGCGGCGATGTCGTGACGTCGCCGTCGTGAGGATCGGATGTCGCCCGGCCGGGGTTGTCGACGGTGCGGCGCGAGACCTGTCCCGTTCTCGGGATGTAAGGCCGGTCGTCGGTGCCGTCCGGGCCGAGATTTCCCGTCCGCCGCAGCTGCGACAAGGGCGGTGGGCGCGTGGGACAGTCCGGCTCTGTCCGGCCTGGTCGCAGGCCCTGTCCGAGAGTGGGGCGTACGTCGCTCCGGTGTCCGAGCCGATGTCGGTCGGCGAGTTCGCGGTGTTGCGCCGCCTCGACGGGATGTCAGGCATCCGGGACGCCGCGCCGTGTGGTTCGTGTTGCGCCGGGGACGGTGCCTCGGCTGCGCCGACGCTCACGGGGGGAAGGCTCGGTCCCGCGCCGACAACGGTGCGAGTCGGTGCGACGGCCGTGCCGCTCGTTCACGTGCCGGAGGGGTGACGGGGGCGTACGGGACACGACGTTCGGCGAATGCCCATGTCCGTTCCGAGACATGGCGAAGCGCCTCGCCGGATCGACGTCGGGCCGTGGTGGGCGTTCGTTCGCCGGATCGGGCTTGTGTGCGCAGGTCGGACTTGTGTGCGCGGGTCGGACTTGTGTGCGTGGGTCGGACTTGTGTGCGCGGCCGGGGTTGGGCGCTGGCTACAGGCAGTCGTTGGTCACGTCGTGGCAGGTCTCCTCCGGGAAGGGGTCGGCCGGTTCGGTCCGGTACGGCGGCCAGGTGAAGGAGGGTTGCTGCGAGGTGGCCCGGGGCCAAGACGGTGGCGTGTACTCGTCCCGGCGGGGCACCGTGATCGTGGTGCGCGGTGCGGGCGGGGCCGGTGGCATGCTCTTGGGTGCGGTGGCCGCACGTGGGGTGCTGTTCGCCGACGGCCGGGACGTGGGTGTGGCGTCCGCGACGGGACTCACGGCGGCGATCGGGGTGTCCACCGTGGTGGGCTCGCCGCTGTGCGGGCGGGGCGTGTTCGCGGGGGCCGATCCCGGTGGCGTAGGGCGGGCGTCGTCGGTGTCGCGCAGGATGCCGATCCCGGTGGTGCCCGCGGCGAGCAGCAGCACGGTGGCCACGGTCACGGTGAGTCGACGGCGCCGCGAGATGCCCGACAGGATCCGCCGCTTCGACGACCGGGGCGAGTCCGTGGGCGCGTCCTCGGCGGGCGGCGCGTCGGCGGTCGGGGACTGGGCGTCGTCCTCGGCCGGGGCGTGCGGGAGTTCGTCGCCTCCGTGTGCCGGGCCCGTATCGGAGGCCGGGATACCGCCGCCGCCGTTGCCTTCGACGGCGGGGCCGGGGGCGGGGGCCGGGGCGGTGTGGTCGTCGTCTGCGGGCTTCGTGTCCGTCGGCGCGGCCGGGTCGTCGTGGTGTGTGGGGTCGTCGTCGCTTGTGGAGTCGTCGTCGGGATCGGCTGCGGACTCCTACCGGTCGGGGCCCGTTCCCGACGCGGCGAGGCCTTCGAGGTCGACGGCCAGGCGCTTGCGGGCCAGTGTCCACGTCTCGACCGTGGCCGCATCGCCGCCGCAGGCGCGCACGAACACGGCGAGGAGTTCCTCGCGGGGCAGATCCTGGCGGTTCAGCACGCCGGCGAGCGTTGCCCTGGGCAGGCTCGCCCCGAACACCTGGGCTCTTCGCTCCAGCGCGCGGTAACTCAGGTTCGTCCATTGCCGTAACTGCCGCATCGAGGTCACGAACTCCGCCGGCGTGCGCGCCGAGTCCGGACCCGGTTGGGTATTCGTCACCGTGGTCGACCGTCCCTGTCCCCCGTGGCGGCCCGTTCACGGACCGAAACAGCGGTCATTCTCATGAACGGACGGCGGGCCGACAAGCCCTTCTCGACAACTGTCACGGCTTGTCCCGGTGCATGACACTGCCGGCCCGCGAGGCGGGAGCCTCGCGGGCCGGCAGTGGAAGTGCTTTGGGAGGGCAGATCGTTCGGGATGTGGCCGGGCAACCATCGTCGATGAAGTCGGCCTCGGCCCGTCACCCGGCCGGGGCCGGCCACGGCGCGACGCCAGTCACCGTCGGCAGCAACAAACCGACGGCACCCAGGACCTTGTCGTCCGACGGCGGGCAGCGGTATGTGCTCCGCGCAAGCCATCATCGGGCGAAGCAGATCGCGGCTGCGGATCACCTTGATCACGCCCGCGTCTTGAAGCTGCCGTCCGTGGCGAACACGCTCGGACCATGACCTGCGGTCCTCCTTTCGGGAGGATGCCTCGCCGCCGCTACGAAGAGCACTTCGATGCTCGCTCCGCAAGAACACAGGTAGTTCGAAGAATCTGCGGTTCCGGCTCAGGTTTGGTGAAGTCCGACGGTGCGTCACAGGTTCGGGGCCAGGCGGCTTCTCCCGGGGTGGGCGCGCAGTGCCGGCGACGTGAGTTCCAGTGCACGGTTGTCCTTGCCGGCCGCCATGTGGTCGAGCCATCGTTCGTACCAGCCGAGGAAGTCGCGTGCGGAGGAGACGTTCGGGCCCCAGCAGCCGTCCGCGTTGCCGATGACGATCCGTCCGGTGAGGGGGCCGGACATCGCGATGAGGACCAGGTCGGTGCATCCCATGTCGATGATGCGAAGGAACAGGTCTCGCCCGGTTTCCTCGGGATCGGCGAGGCCGAATCCACGAGCGGTGCCCGGGGGATCCATCGTGTATGGCGGGGGTTGCTCGGGGCCTGTGGGGTCCGACATGCCGTAGAACGGCGCGGCGCCCGAGCCGCCGATGTGGAGCAGGAACTGCCGGTAGGGATCCGGGAGGACGACGGCGTGGGTGTCCTCGAAGATACCCAATCGGGTGGCGGGGATGGTGGGGCCGAGTCGAAATCGGTGCCGTTCCTCACCGAACGAGTGGCTGCGGTGGGGGTGGAACGGGACGGCGGCCAGTTTGCGGCGGATCCGGGGGATGCGGGTGTCCACGGATGGTCTTCTCTCGTTCCCGACAACGTATCGTCCGTCGGCGGAGCTCATGCAAGCAGGACGCGTTTCCTGAGGAGTCGGAAGCCCGCACGGCCGAACATCCGGCGCTTGAGCATTCTTCTGACGCGGTTGACGTGTCCTTCTACGACGTCGGAGTTCCAGGGCAGGGTCGGCCCGGCGGCGACGGTACCGCGGTCACGGTCGATGTCCGCGGCCCGGGTGTGGAGGCCGGGAAGGTCGTCGGCCACTTGCGCCGCTTGGGTGCGCCGACAGTGGCCTCCTCGGCGAAGAACGGCTCCGGTGCCGCGAGTTGCCGGCGCGGGCGCGTAGGCGCGCGGGACCGGGTGGACCGGGTGGACCGAGTGGCCTGGGTGGACCGCGTGGCTGGGTGGACCCGCCCGGGCTCCCCCGGGTCTGTTCGGTGCCGCGGCGCGGTTGCATCGGTTACCGAAGGGTGCGCCGGTCGGGGCGGCGGGGGTGTGACGCGCGACGTGGGAGTCGTCAGCGGTCGGCAGCGGTGATGTGGCGGTACGCGACGACCCGGGACGCCGGCGCGAGGGGGGCGACGGTGACGGTTCTGCCGCTGCCGGGGGAATGGACGACCTTTCCGTTCCCGATGTACAGCTGCACGTGGCCGCCGCCGTTGGTGATCGCCAGGTCACCGGGGACGAGGGCACGGCGGGTGGTCGAGGTACCGGATCGGGCCATGTCCCAGGTGGTGCGCGGGAGTTTCGCGCCGGCCGCGGCCCAGGCTCGCATCACCAGGCCCGAACAGTCGAACGAGTCGGGGCCCGTCGCGCCCCACCGGTACGGCTTGCCGACCTGGGCCTTGGCGTAGGCCACGGCGGCGTCCGCGCCGGACGCGTGCGCGGCTGGGGAGGGCTTGTGGGTGTCGGTGGTACCGCGTGCGTCGGGGGCCGAGGACTGGGAGACGTCGGCATCGCCGGCGGTGTCGGTGTCGGACTTCGTCGCGGCCGGCGTCGTCGTCGCGGTGGGTTCCGTCGACGTAGGCTCCGTGGACGCGGGCGCCATGGACCCGGGCACGCGCAGGGTGGCGCCGGCGTAGATGAGGGTGGAGTCGCCAAGCCCGTTCGACGCCTGGAGCGTCGCCACCGTCGTGTGGTGGTCCACGGCCAGTTGCCAGAGCGTGTCGCCCCACCGCAGGACGATCTCCCGCTCGGCCGCCGGTTCGACGGGTTCGGTCGCGGGGGTCGGCTCGGTGGCGGGGGCGGGGCCCGTCGGGTCGGGTTCGCCCACCGCGATGCCGGGGGCGGTCGCGGCGGTGGCGGGGGTGTCCGGGGCCGGCGGCTTCGCGGTCGGGGTGGACGCGTCGGTGCGCGGGGTGCCGTTCGCGGACTTGCCGTTCGCGGGCTCGCCGTCCTGCGGAGCGGCGGGGTTCGTGGGGGCGGCGGTCGTCGGTGCGGCAGTGGTGGTCGGTGCGGTCGTGGTGACCGGTGCCGTGGCGGCGGGCTCGGACGGTGTGTGGGGCGCGTCCGTGTCTTCCGAGGTCGGTACGTCCACGACGAGGTCGGGCGACGCGGCGGGTTCGCTCCCGCTCGGCCTGGGCGACACGAGCGCGAACACGCCGATGACGAGCGCGCACAGCAATACCACCAGCAGGCCGCCGCGCTTGCGGACCGCGGCGCGCCAGGCCTCCCTCGCCGGCGCCGTCGAGTGCCTGCGCCGCCCGCCGGCGATGGTCCTCGTACGGCCCGGGGCGGGCGACACGTCGGCGATGGCCGTTCCCGCCGGTGGGGTGTCGGTCTTCGCGCGGTCAGCCGATCGCGATTCGCCGCGTCCCACCGCGGATTGGGTCGTCGAGCCGCCGGCGGGACGACGCGCCGGTCTGACCCGGCCCACCGCGACGGTGCGCTCCGCAGCCGGGATCTGCCCGGCCCCCGTACCCCGCACGGACGCCGTGGCTGCCCCGGCCGCCCGCTCCGAACGGCCCGCAGGCGCGTCGACCGCCCCGTCCCGGGCCGGAACGCGCCGCATTTGGTGTGTCATGACGACCTCCCTCGTCGGCCGCCCTCGCGGCTCGCAGGGAACGCTCGCTGTCTCGACGATGTCCGGCCAGAGCATTCGCCGTCCGAGACAGTCCGGACTCGTCCGACGCCCGACGGCCGGCCCACCCGCAGGCCGTCCGGCGGAGCGTCGCGACGCCGACCGACGCGACGCTCCGGACGCCCGCCCAGGAATCGACCCCTGCGCGCACGACCGAAGCAACGCGAGTCACGGCCGCCCTGCGGCCGGCCCTGCACGCGTCGACGCGGCCGGTGGTCGTACGCCGTGTCCGTGGACCGCAAAGACGCCTTCGAGAACCCACCCCGTCGTCCGACCCGCGGGAGCGACTACGGGAAGCCCGCTGACCTGCGCGGACGAGTCCGGACAGTCCCGGACGCCCCAATCCCTGGCCGGACGATGCGACCGGCGGGGAGGCTCGGCCGTGTTCGAGCCGACCAGCGACGAGGAGAAACCCGTGACACGACGATTGTTCGCAGCCGGTCCCGGAAGGCACCGCAGGGACACGCCACAACACCGGGTGCTGCGGCCCGTCGGCCTGCTGCTGGGCGCCGCCGCGCTCGGCGTACCGGCGCTCGCTTTCGCCGGACCCGCTGCCGCTTCCGAACGCGGACGCCCCACGACCCACGGCATCGCCCCCCGGGAAACCACCACACCCGAGCCTGCGGCTCCACCACGCGACACCCGCCCCGACAAGGCGACGCCGCGGACCGATACCGCCTCCACCCGAGACCCCGAGGCGCCGGAGAGCGTTCCCGCGTGTTCCTGCCCCGGCGACCGGCACCCGCCCGAGGAGCCCACCGACAGGCCCGACGCGAAGCCCGCGGCCGTGGACGGGTCGGATGCTCCCACCAACGACCCGAACTGCGGCGGGGGTTCGACCGAGACGGCGGACGGCTCGAACGCACCGAACAAGACCGACGATCCGGACTCCCCGAACCCGGAATCCCCGAACCCGGACTCCCGGGCCCCGGAACCTGGGGATATCGAGCCTCAGGACACGGAACCCAAGAACGGGGATCCCGAAGACGAGGCGCCTGAGCCTGCGGCGACCGATCTGACGACGCCGACGACGGCGACCGACCAAGCGGCGGACGACCTCGGCGCCGGGGAACCGGGCAACGAGCAGACCGAACCGGACACGACATCCACGCCGGACCCGGAGAACGAGCCCGAGAACGACGGGGGCGACACGCAGCCCGACGGACCTCAGACCCCGACGAACGCCGAAGCCGGCGGATTCGACGCCGGGGCACCCGAAGCCGAGACGTCGAACGACTGCGCATGCCCCCAGAGTTCGAACGACACCCAGACGCCTCCCGGGCCGGACGACAAGCCGAAGGCCCCGACCCCCGACCAGGACGACTGCTCGTCGAACCCGGCGGACCCGGCGAACCCGACCAACGAAACCGACACGAACGACACCGCCACCACCACGGACTCGACGGACACCACGGGTTCAACGAGTTCGACGGGTTCAACGGGTTCGACGAAATCGACCAAGCCGCCCGAGACCGACGCCTCCACAGACACGACGAAGCCCGGCGACTGGCAGACCCGGCCCGACCGCACCTGCTCCCCCGCACCCGCCCGCACAAAGGCCACCTCCCAATCGGACGCAAAGAAGGGCAAGACCTCGAAGCCCAAGACCTCGAAAGCCAAGAACCCGAAGAGCAAAACCCCGAAGGCCAAGACTCCGAAGGCCAAGACTCCGACCAAGCATTCGCCCCACAAGAACAAGCCCCGCTGCACGGAACTCGACCCCGCCAAGCCCGGACAGGTCGAACCGCACGCACCCGCCGACGACACCCTCGTCGCTCCCAGACCCCTGACGTCGCGGCCGAAGACGCCCGACGACATCCGGACGGACCGCATCGGCGGCTGACGCGAGACACCGACGACCTCACGTCCGGACGCGACGCCCACCGCGGCGACACCGTCGAAACTCAGCACTTCGCCACGTCGTACACGAGGTGCGTCAAGCGGTCCCCACGGACGATCTGCGAAGGGTTGTCGAACAAGATCGCACCGGCCGGCGCACAGCCCCGTCCAGGGGCGCCCAAGCCCTCGCCGGAGACGAACTCCGCCGCGCCATGCGGGACATGACCCGCGCGGACGTCACAGCAACTCGGACCCGCACCCGCCCTCCACGCTCCGACCTGTCGGCCGCGCGTCGGTGAAACCCGCCCGACCTCGCAACGGCGACAGACCAGATGTGCGCGCACCCGGACCGACGCGACCAACACGAACCCGGACACGGACACCATGCCCCGCCACCAGACCTCAAGCATTCGCGCCCCGCCACAACACAGCGGGAACAACTCGCCGCCTCACATCCGCCCCGGCAACGCCATGCCCACCCCACCACCCACAAACAACGAACGAACAAGCGAACGAACGAGCAAGTTCTCGTGTCGCAACCGCGCCGCAGGCTGGCTTCACGTGCCGCCACGTGCAGGCGATTCCCGCACCGGGCCGGGAACAAGAGGGCGTTTGTATGGCTCGATCTTGTCGACGAGGCGGGACAGGTGCTCTGTTCCGGTGTCGAACGCACGGACGAGGGTCGGTGGGTTGGAAGTTGCTCTCACGCCAGGCCAGGACGGCATGCGGCACACGCAGGCGTACGTCTCCGGCTCGGGCATCTCGCGTTCGCCGAGGCGGCGTTCGACGCCGGTGTCGGGTGGGCGTCGTCGACGGGGCATCACATCGAGCGGCTCGGGTTCTTGTCTTGAAGGCCGCGGTGCTTGATCACCAGCGGTGGGGCGGGGCTGCGGATGGGCTCGTTGGCCGGCGTCGAACTCACGCGTGTCGAGGCGTCGTTCTTGATGTGTGACGTAGTCGGCCTTGGTCAGCCGTTCCGCGGGTTTACCCCGCTCCCCGCGTCCCCGCCCGGCGCTCACGCGTCCCCGCCCGCCGTGCTCCGGCTACGTCTTCGAGTCCGGCCATGACGGGCGCTGTGATGGTCGGTCCCGAGACGGTCGACACGGCGTGGCACCGCTGCCGGCCGGGCCAGGCCAGGCCGGCGACAGCGGGATCGAGACGGCTCGGCACCCTCCCCTCCGGAACAGCCGCCGGCACCGACGTGGCGCGGCCGGATCCGCGCGGTCATCTCAGGCCGACACCCCGGCCGGTACCTTTCCTACCAGCAAGTTCCTGTATCGGCAGGCGAGTTCGGCCAGGTCATCGTCGTCCAGTACCCGCGTGCCGTGCACCACGAAGGGGTCCTCGTAGCGCATCCCGACAAGGTTCGCGGTCGCGTCGAACGGGCGTAGCAGGTCGGTCACCGGGAATCGGTTGAGACCACCGGGGTGGTACAGGTCCTCGCCTCCGCCGGTCGTGGTCGCGACGCGCAACGACTTGCCGTGCAGGGCCGTGCCGCCGGCGCCGTACGCGAAACCGTAGGCGAGCACGTCGTCCGACCACTGCTTGAGCAGCGCGGGCGAGGAGTACCAGTGGAACGGGAACTGCAACACGATCCGGTCGTGGGCGAGCAGCAGTTCCCGCTCGTGGTCCGCGTCGACGCGCAGGTCGGGGTAGGCCGCGTACAGGTCGTGCACGGTGACGTCGGGCAGGTCGCGGACGGCGTCGGAAAGCGTAGCGTTGACCCGCGAGTTCGCGAGGTCGGGGTGGGCGAGGACGACGAGGGTGTCAGGCATGGTGGTCACAGTCCGATCCGGGTGGTGGTGGTGATGGTGGTGGGGTCGATGACGCGGCCGTGGGCATCACCCTCGACGACGGCCGTGTAGGCGCGGGCGACGTCGGCGGCCGGTGTGCCGGGTGACGGGTCCATACCGAGCATCGCGAGAGACTCGCTGAGCCAACCGGGGCTGACGATGTTGAGCCTGATGCCGCGCGTCATCTCGGTCGCGGCGGCGAACACGAACGCCTCCAGGCCTGCGTTGACCAGGTACCCGGTGCTCGATCCCGGAATCGGCTCGGTGAAGTGCCCACCGGTCAGGGTGATCGAACCCCCGTCGCGGATCCGATGGACGGCCCGCCGTACGAGGTCGACCTGACCGACCAGTTTGCCGCTCAGGCCCGTCCAGTAGTCGGCGTCGTCGCCGTCGTGCAACCGGGTCAGGGCGCCGCTCGCGGCGGCGCACACCACGGCGTCGAAGGCGCCGACCTCGTCGAACATCGCGTCCAGCGAGGCCCGGTCGGTCAGGTCGGCACGTACCGGCCCGCGCCGACCGACCCGGACCACGTCGTGTCGCGTTTCGAGTCCCGCGGCGATCGCGCTGCCGAGGGTGCCGCCGGCACCGATCACGATGACTCTCATGTGCTCTGATCCCCTTGCCCGTTCGTGGTGGTCGTCGTTGCGTCGAACACCAGACTGCGTGCGGATCGGCGGGGCAGCCGGCCCCGTGTCGGGGGTACCTCCCCGGTGCCTACACCTGGCAGGTGCAGGCACGGCCGCCGTGTCACGGGCACAATCGAGTGCATGGACACGCATGTGGAGTTGGGCGAATTCCTGCGTTCGCGACGGGCCGTGCTCTCCCCCGAGGAGGCCGGACTGCCGACGTTCGGCGGGCGCCGACGCGTCCCGGGCCTGCGCCGCGAGGAGTTGGCCCAGCTCGCCGGCGTCAGCGCCGGGTACTACACGCGCCTGGAACAGGGCCAGAGCCCGAACGCGTCGGACGCGGTCCTCGACGCGATCGCACGCGTGCTGCGCCTGGACGACGTCGAGCGCACGCACCTGTACACGCTCGCCCGGCCGGCCGCCAAACCGCGCCGGCGCGCGGCCAGGCCCGAACACGTGCGGCCCACGGTCGGCGTGATGATCGACGCGTTCGCGCAGGTGCCGGCCCTGGTGATGGGTCGCTTCCTGGACGTGCTCGCGTGGAACCCGATGGCGCACGCGTTGATCGCCGGACACGTGGACTTCACCGCGCCGACCCGACCGGCGGATCGCCCCAACATCGCCAGGTTGCTCTTCCTGGACCCGCACGCTCGGGAGCTGTACGGGGACTGGACCCGCAAGGCGCGCTCGACCGTCGCCGACCTGCGGCTCATCTCGGGCCGCTACCCCGAGGAACCGAGGTTGGCCGCTCTTGTGGGTGAACTCACGCTTGCCAGCCCGGAGTTCGCCAAGCTGTGGGCCGCCCACACGGTCGGGGACTGCGGTACGAACACACGCGACTACCATCACCCGGTCGTGGGCACGATGCAGCTCACCATCGAGTTCATGGCCCTGCCCGACGAGGGTCAGCGCGTCGCCGTGTTCACGGCCGCTCCGGATTCACCCTCGGCGGCAGCCCTGTCGCTGTTGACCGACATCGTCGCGGACACCGCGTCGGGCAGGGCCTGACCGCGTCGTTCACGTCACGCGACCCGCGCGCGGCGAATGGCGCGGGTCGCGGCGCGGTGTGGGTGGTGGGTACGGCAGCCGAGGCGGGCCCGCCAAGTCGAAACCACGCTCGTGATTGCTCACAGCGTCCCGTTGCGGACCGTATGCACGGCCTCGTGCGCCGTCGCGGCAGCCGATCGAGGGCGCCGGCCCGGCTGCGGTGTCGAAAGCGCTGTCAAGGGCGAGCTATCGGGGACACGGGGGTAGCGGCCCGCACCACGATGTGGCCGGCGCCTCCGGCGCGCCGCGTCGGTCGACGGCGGCAACTACACCGCGACCCCCAGGGAAACGTCTCGGGCGCCTTCGCCGAACTCCGGTGACGCGCGACCGCGACCTCGGCCGGAGCAACGCCCTCGGGTACGCCGCCGCCCTGATCCGTCACACGTTCGCCGGCGTCGTCGGTGCCGGTACGCCGCCCCCGGTCGCTCGGGCGCGCGTGCCCGTGCCCGGCCCCGTGCTCGTCGCGCCCCGGCCCGCGCCCGGTCGTACCGCCGCCCGACGCCGGTGCGCCGGCTCCCTCGCGTGCCGCGTTCCGGATCGCCTGCGCGAAGACGCGCATCGCCTCCGTGTTCTCCTCGCTGCGCCAGACCAGGCCGTAGTCGACCGGCTCGGCGTCCAGGAACGGCACATAAGTAACCCCGGGCCGCGCGAAGTACGCGGAGGCGTGGGCGGGCGACAGCAGAGCCCCGCGTCCGGCCGCCACCATCATGAGTGCTTCCTGCATGTTGGTGACCGAAGGTCCGCGCCCGATCGCCCGCCCACCGGGTGTGCGCGTCGGTGCGTGGAACTCGCGTACATGGTCCGGGAGTTCCCCGGCGATGGTGAGTAGCGGCAGGTCGGCCAAGTCCTCGAAGACGACTGCGGCGTGGGCCGCGAGCGGGTGATCGCTCGCGATCGCCAGCGTGCGTCCTTCGCGGAGCAGGACAGGACCGTGGGCGAGGTCGATCTCGCGTACCGGCAGTTCCGCGACCTGTACGTCGAACTGCCCGTTGCGCAGCTGCCCGTACGGATCGGCGAGGGGCACTTCGCAGATCTCCACCGCCAGTTCGGGGTGGGCGCTCCGGAGCATCTCGGCGGCCCGGAGCACGATCTCACCGGTGAGTGGCGTGGAGAATCCGACGTGCAGCACCGCGTCGATGCCGCGCGCGGTACTCCGGGCCCGTTCGACGGCCGCCGCCAGCGCGAGGTGGAGTGGGGCCACGTCGTCGCGCAGTTGGCGTCCGATCGCGGTCAGCCCGACCCGGCGGCTCGTGCGCACGAACAGCGGAGCCCCGACGTGCCGTTCCAGACGGTTCACGAGCTGACTCACGCGTGAGCGCGAAAGGCGCATGCGGTCCGCCGTCCGGCCGAAATGGAGTTCTTCGGCCAGGATCAGAAAGGTCTCCAGTTCATCGCGTTCCATCGGGTCCTCACGGCGGTCGGTCGGATCATGCAGTCGGACTGCATGAACGGTGAGATCTTCGCCGTTGTTCCGCCCCGGCGTCCGGAACGAAGGTGGTGACGTCCCGATCACCCCCTCGCCCCGGAGGCGTTTCCGATATGTCCCCAGAAACTTCCGACACAAGCAGCACTAACAGTACAAACAGCACAAGCAACACAGGTACGCGCGACGCCCCGGACGGTGCCGGCGGCCTCGGAGCACGCAGCTGGGGCGTACTGCTCGTCCTATGCGGCGCGATCTTCCTCGAGGGCATCGACGTGGCCATGCTCAACGTGGCCCTGCCGTCGATCCGCGCCGACCTGGGCATGTCCACCGGCGAGTTGCAGTGGGTGATGAGCGCCTACGTCCTCGGCTACGGCGGCTTCATGCTCCTCGGCGGGCGCGCGGCCGACCTCTTCGGACGGCGGCAGATGTTCGTCTTCTGGCTTGTCGTCTTCCTGCTCTTCTCCGGCCTCGGCGGCTTCGCCACGCAAGGCTGGATGCTGATCGTCGCCCGATTCGTGACCGGCGTCGCCGCCGCGTTCATGACCCCGGCGGGTCTGTCCATCATCACCACGAGCTTCGCGGAGGGCCCGCAGCGCAACCGCGCCCTGCTCATCTACTCGGGGACCGCCGCCGGCGGGTTCTCGATCGGCCTCGTCGCGGGCGGCCTGCTGACCTCGGCGGGCTGGCGCTGGGTGTTCTTCGCTCCGGTCGTCCTGTCCGCGCTCATCCTGATCGCGGCGCTCGCGGTGGTCCCGAAGTCGCCACGTCCGGCGCGCACCGGCGAGGGCTTCGACATCCTCGGCGGCCTGACCGTCACCGGCGGCATCGTGCTCATCGTCCTCGGGGTCGAACGTGCGGCCCACGCCACCCTCGTCGAGACACTCGCCACGGTCGGCGGCGGTCTGCTGCTCCTGGTGGCCTTCGTCGTCATCGAACGCCGGTCGGCCGCGCCGCTGGTGCGCCTGGGCATCCTGCGCAACGGTGCACTGCTCCGCGCCAACCTGTCGGGCCTGCTGTTCGCGGGCGGCTTCTTCGGTTTCCAGTTCATCGTCGTGCTGTACCTGCAGGAGTTGCGCGGCTGGTCGACGCTGGAGACCAGCTTCGCGATGATCGTCATCGGCATCGACGCCATCCTGTCGCCGCTCCTCACCCCCAAGCTGGTCGAGCGCTTCGGCAACGCCCGGGTGATCTTCGGCGGACTGGTGCTCGCGTCCGCGGCGTACGCGCTGTTCCTGCCGGTCGGCTCCGACTGGACGTACCTCGCGATGCTGCCGAGCCTCGTACTCCTCGGCCTGGCCTTCGCCCTGTCGTACGGGCCGCTGACCATCGCCGCCACGGAAGGCGTCGACGAGGAGGAACAGGGTCTCGCCGGCGGCCTGCTCTACACCTCGTTCCAGTTCGGCTCGGCGCTGGGGCTGTCCGCCGTGACCGCCGTCAACATCGCGGCAACGGAGGCCGGTTCGGCCTCGGGTCAGCTCGACGGCTACCGGGCCGCGCTCGTCGTCCCGTTCGTGGCGGCCGCCATCGCTGCGGTGATCGGGGCGTTCGGACTGCGCTCGGGGTCGACGGCGGTCGGCGGGAGTGGCGACGACGACACCGATGCGCCGGGCGCGGCAACCCAGATCCCTACTCCGACCTCGACACGGACCAAGAACGCCACCGACGTCCCCGTCGCGCGCTGAGCACCACCGACTCACAACCTCAGGAGCCCACCATGGCCACCAAAGTCAGCGACTTCGCCGACATCCAGGACACGTTCTTCTCCTACATCCGCGAGATCAAGTACGCCACGATGATCACCGTCGACAAGCGACACCGCCCGCGCGCACGCGTCCTCTTCCCCATCTGGGAGGTCGTCGACGGCGCCCCGCGAGGGTGGCTCGCGGTCTACAAGACCCCGGTGAAGGCCGCCCACCTGGCCGACAACCCACACACCACCTACTCGTACTGGAGCCCTCGCCAGAACGCCGTCTTCGTCGACAGCGTCTCCACATGGGCCGAGGACCGCGAAACCCGGGAGTACGCCTGGGACCTGTACGTCAAGGGCAGCCCTCCCGGCGTCGGCTACGACCCCGCCCGCTACTGGCAGGGCGGACCCGACGACCCCGACTACCACGTGCTTCGGATCGACCCCTGGCGCATCCAACTCGTCCGAGGCACCGACCTCCGCAACACCCTGTGGCAGCCCCTCCGGACGCCCGTCGGCTCGGGGGCTTCCCCACACTGAACAGCTCGCCCCAACCGCGCCCTGGTCGGCCCCGCCCGCATAGGCGGGGCCGACCAGGGCGCGTGAGCGGGGCCGAGGTCTGCCCGGGGTGAATGCCGGGCACGGACGACGCGCTGGAGAAGGCGTGCGGTGGTGGGAGCGGCCTTCGGCTTCCCCGACCGGGCGCCGCACACGGGTCCAGATCGGCCATCCGCTTGCGGCCTCCACCCGCGCGGCCCGCCCCAATGGAGCCCCGCCAGATTCTGACTCGGCCACATGGTGACGGCGTGGTGGCCGTGGTCTCTGAACACCCCAAACGTCCCAACGGGACGATGCCGACCAACATGCCGTTACCGCTCACTCGCATCAGTGAACGCGCCACGTGATACCGCCTATTGCTGCCAGATTTCCCGGAGGCGAGCGGTCTGCCGCTCCACCCGTGCGTTGTCCGAACGCCCCCGGTATCCCGCCAGGCTCTGCAACGCCACGACGGTCTCGTCGACCAGCACGAGAACCGTCATGCTCGACGGACCGCCCTTGCCCGCGGCCGACTCGATGCGGATGTCGGCGATCTCCTCCCACGCGATCGACCGACTCGAGCCCATGCCCCGGTGGACCAACCCCTCGGGTGAGATCAGCACTCCACTGCGGGAGGCCTGCACGGCACACCAGAGCCCGACCGCGAGAAGACCCGCAGCCACGACGTAACTGCTGATGTGAGGAGACGTGAAGGTCGCGAGACCGGTGAAGGCGAGCACCGAGCCCAGTCCGACCTGATACCCCCGCCATGGACTGTGCAAAGTCTCCGGGACAACCGAACGACTCATTCCTGGGGCCGCTTCCCTTAGGACGGGCGACCCGGGCGAGGGCCCGAGCCGCGATGAGACGAGAGAACATCGAGTGACGGCGTCCGCGCCATCATCACTCGCCTATCTTCCTGACCGCGTTGATGATCGTCGGGGTCGAGGTCGTGAGTGCATAGAACGGATGATATGCCTCGGCTCCTTGGGACACGGGCCAACGAGCACCGATCCTGGCGAGCACCCCACCTCCGGCCTGAGTCCCGCTTTCGATCGTGAACAGACCCGGAGCACCGGTGGCGGCCTGCTTCCACGGACCGGGCTTCAACACGGTTGCGAACCGCATCGAGACGCCAATGCCTGTGCTCATCGTGGTCACAACCCCATCGAACGTAATCTGTTGCCAGTTCTTCGTGAAGCCACCCTCCTCTTGTACGGTTTGTTGGGTTCGGACGGCGTAGGCGCCGGCCTGCGCCGCCGCGCATGTCGCCCAGCCGACACCCGGCGCGAAGCACCACGCAGTGGCACCGAGGCTGGCGATCACCCCTCGGTGCTCCACCGTCTTCTTCACCAGGCTGACGATCGGGTGATCCATCTTCTTGCGCGGCGGTTTCTTGTAGACCGGCGCCGGGCGGTACGTGACGGTTGAGTACTTGCCCTTGCGGACGCCGCCGACGTCCGGAACGGTCTCGGTCCTGATGAGGGTGCCGTGGGTGTACCGAGTCTCGTTGGACACCTCGGTCTGCTTCTGGTATGTCCAACCTTCGCTTCCCTGGTACGTCCACGATTCGCCTCTGCCCGCCTCGCACGCGACGCCGGGATCACAGGCTCCGAGCGGCCGAAGCCCATCGGGATCGCTGAGCGTGAGGGGGCTGTTGTTGCCGTAGGTGTAGCCGTTCATCTGTTGGGCGTCGGTCAGATCCATGATCGGATCCACGCTGATGAAGCGCCCGAGGCCCGGGTCGTACTCGCGGGCGTCGACGTGGGTGAGGCCGGTGGCGTCCATGGGCTTGGCGAGGAAGCCCTTGTCGTCGGGCCATTGGCCGTTCGCTTGGCTGGGTTGTGTGCCGCGCGGTTCGCCGAAGGGCTTTGATTGGCGGCGGGTGGCGGTGAGGGTAGCGGCGTCGAGGATGCTGTTCGGGGTGCCGTGGTGGTCGGCCGCCATGAAGGTGACCGCGCCGGAGCCGTTGCGGACGACGGTGGCGCCGCCGGCGGTGGGGTAGTAGCGGGTGCCGACAACGGAGCCCGATCCGTCTGTGTTGGCGGTGAGTTCGTCCGCCCCGAGGTAGAGGGTGCTCTTGCCATTCTCGCGGCGGATGATGCGGTTGCCGTCGGCGTCGTAGACGTACTCGCTGGTGCCGGTTGCGGAGGCAACGGTGGTGAGCTTGTCCTCCTCGTCCCAGGTCAGCGTCTGGGCGCCTCCTGTGCCGGGTCGGGTTTTGGTGTTGCCGGCCTGGTCGTAGGTCAGGTTGGTGGTGACCGGGGCGGCGGCGCCGTTTTTGACAGAGACGCTGTCCAGGCGGTGGGTGCGGTCGCCGCCGGCCTGGGCACCGGGGCGGTAGCCGTAGTCGGTGGTGATGTTCTTGGCCGGGTCGTCGGTCACGTCATGGTCGACTAGCTTGATGCGGTTGCCTACGACGTCGTAGTCGAAGGTCTGCCAGTACGCGTCCGGGCCGCCGACCGTCGTCTTGGTCGGGGTCTGGGTGCTGCAGCCGCCAACGCCGGGGACGCTGGGCGCGGGGAGGGCAGTGGTGCCGGCGGTGTCGGTCCAGGCCTCCTTCAGGCGGCGGTTGCCGTCGTAGGCGAAGCACTGGGTGTCGGTGGTGTTGTTGTCGCGAACGCTCTTGATCGAGCTGACGTCACCGGACGGCTTGTAGGTGTAGGTGGTGGCGTCCACGCTGGTGGTGGTCGCGGTCTGCTTGTCCCACGCGGTCGACAACAGGCGCCCGGTCGCGGGGTCGTAGGTGCTGGTGAACGCCGCCTGACGAGGTTCTGCACCCAGGACCGCGCGGGTGTTACGGCCGAACGGGTCGTAGTCCGCCCAGTTCAAATAACCGCGCGCGCCGCCGCGTTCGGTGAGCAGGCCGCCGTCGTTGTAGGCGAACGTCAAGCCCTCGGCGGGCAGACCGCCGTAGCCGCCGACGTCGGTACGCACCGGCAGTCCCAGTACCGGCTCGTACTCGGTGCTCGTCTGGTACACGCCTGCGAGCTTGCCCTCGACCGAGGGAATCGTCGTGCGCGTACCGGACGGCAGATAGGTACCGGGCTTGAAGCCAGTAATCTCGCTCGTGTACTTCGCGCCCGACCGGCCGCCGATGTAGCGGGAGGAGCCGTCGGCCGGGCCCTTGGCGTACCGGTCGTACGTCCACTCGGCCAGAAGGTTCACGTCGGCGATGGCTTCCTTGTAGGAAGCCGTCTTGCGGCCCAGCCCGTCATAGACGTACACGAGCTTCCGGCCCCGTGCATCGGTCGTGTCCAGCACACGGCCGACCAAGTCGTAGCGGGTGTCCAGCGAGCCTCTGTCCGGGTCCTCGACGTGGGTCTTGCGGCCGAGGAAGTCATAGGTGTACGTCCAGGTGTTGCCGCCCGCGTCGGTGACTGCCTTCAACTCTTCGCGCGGGGTGTAGGTGTAGACCGTCTTCGAGAAGTCGGTGCCGGTGGGTGTGCCGCCGCGGTACACCCACAGTTCCTTCGGCTTCCCCCGCGCGTCGCTGATCGACAGCGTGGCGGTACCGCCGGGCGGCGGGGTGACCCGGGTCTCGTCGGCACCGGCGTAGGCGGTGGTGCTGCGCCACTGCTCCTTCGCCTTGGAGGAGAAGACCTGGGCGGTGGTGCGGCCCATCCCGTCGTAGACGACCGTGTTCTGTCCGGAGATCTCGTTGTCATTGCCGACGAACACCGCCGTGTCCGGGCCGGAAGTCGCGTTGAAGTAGGGCTGGTTCGTCTTGGCCGGGCGGCCGAGGCTGTCGTGGAAGGTGTCGGTGACCACCCGACCGGGGTCACCGGTCGCGGTCGTCGACTGTGTCTGCCGCTCCTGGAGGAAACTGTTCAGGATCCGGTGCGAGGTCGCGTACGTGTTGTTGAGACGCAGGGTCTTGGTGGTAACGACGGAGGGCCCGGTCTTGCTGGGCGCGTACGCGAACTGCAGATCCGCATTATCCGCCTTCGTGCGACCCGGCTTCCACACCGCGATCAGCCGGCCGAGGGCGTCGTACTCTTGCTCGGTCGCCAGACCGTTGGCGTCGACGATCTTGACGGAGAGGTTGCGGGCCCCGGCGTATGTGGTCGTGTTGGTCCAACCGGTGGGACCGGTGGTGGTGACCGTAGTGGGCAGCGTACCCGCGGCGGGGGTGTACGTGGTGGAGGTGGCCTTGTTCTCCGCGTCGGTGGCCTTGGTTACTCGGCCGTAGCCGTCGTACTCCGACTTGGCAGTGGTGACCCAGTTGGGAGTGCCGTCCGCCTTGTAGTCGACGACCGCATCGGTCGAGGTGACGTCACCGATGGCACCGAGTTCGCCCAAGGGCTTGTTGTCGTAGAGGGTGTGCGACCACGCGTACACGGTGCCCTGGGCCGCTGCGGTAGCGCAGTTCCCGACGAGGGACAGGCTCTCGGTGGGTTTGCCGATGATCCACGCGGTGGTGTTGTGCGCGTAGGTGGTCCTGGTGCAGTACTCGGGCAGGCCGTCGGCCTTGTCGGAGATGGTCTCCGGGAGGGCGTGGGCCGGTTCGAACGTGGTGGTCTTGGAGGTCTCGCGCCACGAGTTGTCGGCAAGAAGGCTGCGGGTGCGGGTCTTCTCCGTCGCGATACGGCGGGCAGTCAGCGGCGGCAGGCCGCGGGGGCGGGCGTGGGTGGCGGTGACTGCCGAGGAGAACGGGGTACTCAGGGACGTTGCGGCCAGCGTGCCGCCGTCGCCGGTGAATGTCTGCGTCTCGTACGCGAACCCCGCGTGCTGGTTGGCGTCGACGAGGCTTTGGTCGGTGGAGTCGGTGAGGGTGACGACGCGCTTGGTGCCGTCCTTCTTCACGTCACCGTCCATACCACGCAGGTAGAAGGCAGCGGACCGAGTCACCGGATCGGGCGCCACGCCGGTGCGGGTGATGACCTGGCCGTAGCCGCGGTACTGGTTCCAGGTCCGGCGGTCCTTGCTTTTGGGCCTGGAGGCTTCCTTGTCCTCGGTGAGTTCGGAGTCGTCGCGGTGCCAGGCGGCACCGCCCACGTACTCGTACCGAGTGGAGCGGTTGGGAGCCGTGGTGGCGATGTCGTGTTCGGTGACCTCGGCGACGGTGTACTTGTGGAACCAGTGCAGCACCGGCTCCGCGTCCGCATCGTAGTTCCACCAACTCGGGAAGCACGCCCGGGTGTTGGCGTCCGGAGTGGGCAGGGACGCCGGTGCGCACTCGGGAGTGTTGTAGGAGACCGTCGTCTGGCCGCCAGTCTCGTTCGTGATGCCGGTCACACGGCGCCGGTTCATCGGCGGCGCCAAGTCACCACCCGCGTCGACCCGGTTGTGCATGAACTGACCAGCGAAATCCACCGACGCGACGTCGATCTTCCTGGTGCCGTCCCAGGCGGTGCGGGTGATCGAATTCAGCCACAACGTCGGTGAGGATCCGTCCTGCGGGTCCGGGTAGTCCTGGTCGAGGGCGTACTCGTCCACGGTCTGGTAGCCGGCCCCGACCAGCGACTGGGTTTTGATCATCGTCAACCGACGGGTGGAGAAGAACGTCTGCCCGTACACCTCGCATTTGCCAGCGGTGGCGCATTGCTTGTCGACGGGTACGTCGGGCCATTTGGCGGCGTTGACCTTGGTCATCTTGGCCGGGTCACAGTCGAAGCCGTCCTTTTTCAGGCAGCGTTCGGCGGTATCGAAAACAACCTGCGCGGTCGGCGGAGCGGCGTCGGACTTCTTCGAACCATAGGTGATCTTGGCCAGGCTGCCGCCACGCGTGTACTCGGTCAGGGTTCCCGAGCCGACGAGGACCGCGCCGCGCGTGTACCGATTACTTTCGGCGTTGTACCAGTAGGTGACCATCCCGCCGCGCGGATCGATGACATAGTCCAGGTTCCAGCGCCACGCCTGCTGACACCACGACGCGTCGAACCCGGACGCCTTGTTGCAGGGTTCGCCTGCGTTGTTCCCGTACACCGGTGACGACCATGTCGAGTTCGTGGCAGCGTCGGTGTTGTCGCCGCCGGGCTTGTGACCCACGCCGAAGTAGTACTGGACACCATCGTCGCTGGTCAGGCGCCAGTGCTCACCGTTGTCGTCACCGTTCGCGGCGCCGGTGAGCGGCTCGATGCGGGAGTCGTCATCGCCCTCCAACCGCCACTTCGACTTGTCCGTGTCATCCTGAATCAGGGTCGAGGACTTGCCGTTCAGGGACAAAGTCAGGGAGTTCTGGCTCGACCAGCACCTCTCCCCCGACGTGTCCTGGCCGTCACGCGCGCACGCCTGATAGGAGCGCTCCACGAAACCGGGCGAATACTCCCAACCCTCACCGATCCACGAGGCCTGATTGTTCGTGGAGGTCGTCCGACCGTCGACACTGCCCGAGTTGTAGGACAGGTTCACGGTGGGCGCGTTGCCATCGATCGTAGGTGGCATGGCAACCCCGTACGACCAGTTCAGGGAACCGGAGTTGGAGCCTGTCGACCACGAGCCGGACGGGGACAGCGAGGTCGCCTTGTAGTCGCCGGACGGTCCGGACGCCTCCGCGGTCGCCGCGAAGACCAAAGCGCCGCTCGGGGTGGGCGCGTTCGCCGACCGTGCGGAGGTCGGCGGGGCTGCGGGCAGGTCGACGTCGGCGAGTACGCGGTTCTTGACCCGGTCGTTGCGCGCACCGGCCACTGGGGTCTTGACCCGGCAGGCCGCGATGTCGGGCGTCGTCAGCACGCACTCCGGCATCGCCACCAGACGCAACCGCGAGGACCAGTCGGCGCCGAACGCGTCCTTGAACGCGCCGTAGTCGACGCCGACCGTGACCTTGCCGGGGGCGACGTCGGCGTCCGTGCTGCGGACGGTGACCAAGACACCGTCGACGCCCGCACGTTCGGCGGCGGCGTGGTCGGCGACCGTGACCTTGACCCGACCCGGGGCCTTGGGAACGGCAGTTGCGGGGGCGCCGGCGCGCAGCGGGCCGGGACCGTTCGTGTCCGGAGTGGTGATCCAGACCGGGGTGCCGGGGGCGTTGCCGCCGGAGGGGGCGGCCAGCAAGGAGGATCCGCCGCGGGCGACGAACCCGGAGGCGGGCGCCGGGGCGGTCTCTGCCTCGGCCGCCTTCGGCCAGGTGGTGGCGGTGGGTTTCCACGAGCCGCGGCCGTCGCCCTTGAGCGGCGACGACTTGGCGACGTCGGCCTTCTTCCCGTTCACCGACGGGGTCTTGGGCAGGTCGCGGGGCGACCAGGCGCCCGGGTCCGGCCCGTTCTTGATCCAACTCGCCGCCTGGGCCGGGCCCACGCTCGCCGTCAACGCCAGCACGGTCACACCCGCCACCAGGAACCGGGCCGAACGACCCCGCCCCCAACGGGAATCGCCCGTTCTCCACGACCGAACACGCATCAGCACGACCCCCATCGGGACAGGACGGATCCCGCCCTCGAACAGGCGAAAGACCACAGACGGAGCGCACCGTACGAGCCCAAGTCCCTTGTCGGCAAAGGGGATTCCCGAAGCGAATGTGGGGTTCGTCACTACAACTCCCACGGCCTGTCGATAGTCCCCCGTGGGTCCAGATCACCCGTTGGGATCCATAGGCGACAATCCACCGGCAGGACATGGCGGCGTGAGTACTTGTCGACACCACGACCTTTGGGAAGTGATCTGCGTCACCTGGTCGCACGCTTGGCCAACCGGTAGGTTTCGCGCACTCATGCGCGTTCGCGTCACCCCGAACACCACACCCGGGAGTACGCCTCATGAGGCATTCGCCTCCCGTCGCACGTCCCTATCCGCGACTATCCGCCGCGTGCGGGTTCGTCGCTCTGTCGCTGTCCTGTGGCATCGTCGGCACCGCCGGTGCGTCCGTCGTCACCCGCGCCGCAGACCGCAGAGGCCTCCCGTGCGGCCCGCCACCGCTCCGCCCCGGGTGGTAGGACTCAGCACGGTGGCGGCCAACGTCTGGCCGTCCTCGATGGTTTGCGCTTCGTCGCGGCACTCGCTGTGGTGCTGTTCCACTTGGGCGGAGAACTCGATGCGATGCCAGATCTTGACCGGCGACGGGACGACGAGACGGATGGGCCCGGGGCGCGAGTCGACTCGGTGGTGCTCTCCCGGGCACCGCGGCGCACCCGTGCGGGACTGTTGCTTGCAGACCGGCGACATCTGCGGCACGTGGACATCACACGAACACGACAAGGCAGGCCCGCCGGATCGCCCGCACGAGCCACGCGACGAAGCACGCGCGCGTGGACGCGGACCGACGGCCTCCCCCGACGGCGGCGGTGTGCCGTCGGGGGAACTCCCCGCATGTGCGGGACGACTCCCGACGAGCGCGCCGTCCACTCGCCGGTGGTGAGCAATCCGCGCACACGGGGCCCTTTGCGGCAGCGTGAACCGTGAACCGCTTCGTTCGCGACTACAGGGATGGGCCGGCCTGATGAGGCAGCCGAGACGAATCGGATCAGGTGATGTGCGGCATCGGGCTGCTTTTGGCCATCAGAATCATGATGACTGCTGCCGCACTCTCATATCGAGTTTCGAATGAATCACCTTTGCCATCCTGCCCGAAATCCGTTGTGATTTTTCGGATTATGTCCATTCGTATCGATATGTTGAGAAATTTGTTGGCGATCTGCTTCCGCGCTGTCGCGCAGGACGCCGAGGAAGCTGACCCAAGAGGTCCGCTCTACGCGGACACACCTGCCATCCGCCGTCTTCGAGTCTCTGACCAGCACATTTTCGGTGGCGAGTGCCGTCTCCACGCAGTTGACCTCGGTGGAGGCGGAGCTCTTGCGCCATGGAAGAGCCCGGTGGGCGCCCACTGTCTCAGTCACGCAAGGTCCCCCCGACGGACGTTCGGTCGCGATGAGGCGGTAAGCGGAAATTCACCCGCCGGATACGCGGATCTCGCGTCCGTCACCTTCTGAAGCGACTACGCTTGGTAATCGCAGTTTGAGATCTGCCTGCTAAATCAAAGCGCACTGAGGCACACTTGGACTAGTGGAAGCGGTGTATCGGACCGCGATGAGACGACAAGCGAGGCAGGAGGCTACCCCGATTGGGTGATTCGCCCCGCTTGGGCATAGTTTGCCGGGGTGAGTGCGCCTACGTTGGCTGTGAACGCTACCGAGGGAGAAAGCGTGGCTGGCCGGAAGCGCCCGACTCGCAGCTTTTCGAAAGATTTCTCGCGTTCCGCACGCGGCAGACCACGTCTGATGGCGGGAGCGTATCTGGCGGTGGTCGGCTTCGCGGCAGTCGGAGCCGCGTTTCTGACGCGAACCGCCACGGCCGATCAAGGCAGCGCATGGGGTGTCGCTCTTCCCGTGTTGGCCGGAGTGATCGTCGCCGTCGGCGCAGGCTGGTTCGCCCCTTTTTCGGTGGGGCATCCGACGGTCGATGACGAGCCGGCCAGACAGCAACCGGTGGCTCGGCGCGAGCCCGTCAAACGACCGTCGACGCGCCCGATGAGGCACGAAGGCAACCTGCCGGGGCGCAGGGCCTCATAGCCGAAGTCTCCGCTTGCGCCGCATCGCGCGCAGCCGCATCGCCAGGGCCGCCGATGCCACGAATATCGCGAGGCCGAACAGATAGACGGGCTCGGCGACAACCGCCAGGATGCCGAACACGAAGAGGACGGCCATGCCGGTGGCCACACTCGCCGCCGCGATGGGATGCCTGCCGTCCAACCAACGTTTCCACCATTTGACGCCAGGCATCCACTTCGGGCGCCTTGGTGATCTCATGGCATACCTCGCTGTCGCCTTGAAACGATCCCGGAACACCCGCGATTGCTAGTGGGCTTCCACCTCCGTCGACATGGCGTCGATCACGCTGTCGATCAACCTCATGGTCTTCTCGGGTGAGAGCGCGAGGTCGTGCAGGGCCTGGAACGTCTCGAGGTATTCGTTCGCCCCGCCGTCCTGAACGAACACCGCCTCCTTGACGAAGGCCACCGCGTCCAGGCCGGAGGTCTCGAACTCGTAGATGCTGATGGGGCCGCTGAGCCCGGCGTGCATGCCTCGATCGAACGGAATGACACGCAGGTCGATGTGGTGCCGTGTCACCTGGTCCTTCAGGTAACGCAGTTGGGCGACCATGATCGAAGGATCACGGGGAGCGCCGATCCGTCGCAGCACCACCGCCTCGTCCAGAACGAAGCGCACCCGAGGGTGCCTGCGACCTTCCCCGTAGACCTCTTCCCGGCGCCGCGAACGTAGGCGTGCGAGGTTCTCCACCTGCCCCGGCTTCACGGCGAGATGACGCAACACCTCGCGGCCGTATGCCTCGGTCTGCAGTAAACCGGGGATGATCGAGGGCTCGTAGCCATCGATTGCCACGGCTTCCGACTCGAACGACAACAACTTCCCCCAGCGACCCTCCCGCGTGCCCGCGGTGGGGTCCAGGAACTCCTGCCACCAGGGCTTCTTCCGCGCCTCGATCCCACGTTCGACGAGTTCCTCACCGATCGGTGTTCCCCACACCTCGTACAGCCGCAGCGCGGCCTCGAGATCGTTCTTGCTGGGTGCGGTGTCGCCCTTCTCGATCCGCGTCAACTTCGAAGCGGACCACTCGAGTTCCTTGGCTGCTTCCGACTGACTGATGTCGGCTTCCGTTCGCGCGGTGCGCAATCCCTTGCCGACCAACCTCCGTTGGACCATCGGGTCTGCCATGCGTCTTGCTCCTCTGGGGCGGCTACGTTTCGATTGCCCGCAAGTGTCGCATGACCGCGTCGGAACGAGATAAGCGGGATGCGCAGAGCGATCCGGTGGTGCTGCATCGCAATCATCGAAACGAATGCGGCCTCCTGCAATGTCAGATCGACGCCGTCAGGGAATGGTGGCACGGATTTGTACCCGATCGCGGTAATTCCATGCCCAACGTGGCCCGGTGTCACGGGGATTCGATACCCGTAGCCGCGGGCCGGGCGGGCATGGACACACGGCGGGACCGGTGACAGTCAGATCGCAGGAGAGCCCGTCACCCGTGCAGGGGCGATCTCACTCCGCGCCGAAACGGTCGCCGGGCTTCGAACCCGTCGTGTCCGGCTTCCGCGATCTCAACGCCCACACGTCGCGGCCCCACGGTCCTGCGCGGGTCAACGCAGCTTCGACCGCGCCGGGTTGCGTTGTTCGGGAGCCGGCACCACCGCTCGCGCATGCTCATAGACACCCCGAAGCCATGTGTCCAACAGCGGATCATCCATGAGCAGCGGCGGCGGTTCCACACCGGGCGGTCGGGACGCGTGGTGTCGTATGTGCGCGGCGATCAACAAGCAGACGTCCGGATCCTCGAAGTAGGACGTATGCAGCAGCGCCTCGGCGGCCGACGCGAGATCGTCCCTGTTCGCTCCGACCAACGGATCCGGCGACGGGGTGTCGACGAGGGCCGTCGGGGCCAGCAACCGCCGCAGAACCGGGGCGATCCGGGCGACCCGCTCGGCCGAACGGACCTCCATCCGCGCCTGCACGGCATGCGGGAGGCCGGGCCGCGCGGGCACACCCGGCAGCGGCAGCGGGTTCACGGACACCACCCGGGTGTAGTGGACGTCCTGCCCCAATGCCTTGCGGACCGCCCCCCTGTACAGGTTTCTCGTCCACCATGGGGCGAGTCGGTTGGCCGCCCACAGGAGTAGACGCAGGAAGACACGGAACCGGTGGGTGGAGACCTCCGGCGCGAGTTCGACAAGAGCAATCGGCGTCGGGACCTCGAACGGGACCTCAAGCGCCTTGGGCGGGCTCGATGCCTCGACCGGCCTTCGGACGTTCGCCTGTACCCACAGCGCGCGACGAAGTCCCGCGATGGCCTCGTCGCCCTCGGCCCACAATCCCAACCAGGCGTTCCCGCGTCGCGCGAAAACCACCTCGGCCGCCTTCTCCCGCTCGGCCAAAGACTCCGACAACGTCCTGCGATACAGGGCCGAGACCGCGCACCCACCGGCGCACAACAGCATGAGGACAATCAACGCACACAAGGTGAGGCCACATCCGGAGGTGAGGACGGACCTCGGCGTCCGGTCGTCCCGATTGATCCACACCAGCCAACCGAAAAGCCCCACCGCCGCCACGCCGAACCCACAGCCCAGGAATGTCGGACCGCGGGCACCATCTGCATCTAATCGCTCCCGGCGCCCTGGGTCCGGGGCGGGGACCGAGACGGTCACCGACGACTCCTCGCGAGGGTCGCACTTCGTCCGATAGGTGAGGAACGGAGTCCCGACAGTCGTCCAACTACGCAGCCCGGCAAGTTTGGCGAGGTCGACGACGCGTCGGTCACCGAGTCCCGATTCCGGGACGTCACCGGGAAGCTCCTCGTTCACCAGATGAGTCGCCAGTTCGGATGGCACAACGCCGCTCGCGTGGATGACCTGCGCGGACAACAGCGCTTCCCAGATCAACGAACCACCGTGACTGTGCCCGACCAAGTGGTAGGCGCGACCTTGACATTCCAGTCGAATCAGCGTGGCCAGCAGCCTGTTCGCACTCGCGTAGCGATGCGACTGCGCGTTCCGACCGCTCCAGTGGAACAGTCGGCCCTCGGAAGGAAGTTCAACATGGTCGGGCAGGAGCTCGTCAAAGGTTCGCCACGTCGAACTGCCCCGCTGCCACCAACGAGGACCCTCGTCCTGCTGTGCCTTGTCGTGGGCCCCTGTCCCATGGATGAGCAGGACGAGATCTGCTGTGCTCCCCCGATCGTCAGGCATGCGGGAATCGTGCCAGGACGCGGACGATCACGCACTCGAAATCGCGAATCCGCCATGCGGACGGCCCGAGCGATGCCTACCTCGGGCCCATCGAGAAACGACCGGCCCGGGCAACCACGTCCCCGGATGAACGCCCGCACTCGCACACGTGGACGACCAACGGGCAATCGGCGGCCGAAACTTCGGGCGATCGATCCTTGCGGACGCGGGGCGACCGTCTCGGCGAAGTCGGCTCGCGCATTGTCGCAAGCACGTCCCCCGCGTGAGCGGGGCGACCAGGACAACAGGCGGACGAGTGGCCCCGAGGCGCCGCGCCGGGCCGCGCCGGTCGGGTTTGCGGGGCGAACGCGGGCTGATTCCTCCGACGGGATCATGGAGTTCGGAACGACGTTCGAAGGAGTGCTGCTGTGCGACTGATTGTCGATCCCCTGTGCGGCGAAGTGGATCTCACCGCATCGGCGAAGGAACTGGCCGACCTGGCAGACACAGTGGCCGAGGGCGGCGGGTACGTCGGCTCCACGGCCGGACCCGGCAGTGACACCTTGGCTGGAATCGAGGTCGGGAATGCCTCCGGTGCCGGTGTTCGGTTGGAGCTGGATGCCTCGCGGCGGGTTCTGCTGATCAACGGCGATTCCGGCGCCAGGGCGGTCCTCGCGGCCAACCTCCGAGACATGGCCACCGCCGAGGACGGCGGCCACCTCCACATCGACTACTTCCCGGAGCACCCCTACCTCGTCGAAGGATCGCTGCCGATCGTGGTCAACAGCCCCCGCGGAGGCATGCCGACCCCATGAGTGAGGAGAGACCGCGTCTTCAGGTCCACCGAGGGTCGGCGCGTCCATGAGCGGTGGCGATTGGCCTCCCATCCGGCCTCGGTCCGCTCTGATGGCAATGTGGCCCCAACAGCCGGCCGATGGCTGGAACGTCGCAACGCGGGGCGACAGCAAGCAGCCGTGGAGGGGGTGCCGACGGTGTCCCGCACTGGTGCCGGCCGGCCCGGGGCGACGGCGCACGGCCGGCGTCCCGGGAGGGCGTGGCGCACGAACGTGGAGTCCACAGCCACGCCCCCACATGCCCGCCGCCATGACGGAGGCCCTACGGCCGGATCCCCCGTGCTGAGCGATCTTCGTGCGCCGCAATGCGGACAGGTTCGGTGCCCGGGTATCGTTGCCGATCGGCGGCGGTGCCCCGCGCGGACGATGACCCGCGCGGACGATGACCCACGGCCCGAATCGCTCGGGCAGTTCCCGTCGGACCACCCGGGTTCGATCCCGGAAGAGCACCCCGTCGACCGTCTGGCGGTGATCCGCTCGCAGGCCACCGTGAGCTGCATCGAGGGCAACAACGGCTCGACGACCACCACTCACGACCTGTCGGATCCTCACGACCCAACACCCAAGACCTACGGCGCACGACGCACGACGCACGACGCACGACCGGAACGCTGAACCCATCAACCGACCGTCATAAGACCCCTTGTGCGGCTGCTATCGGGGTGGCCGGAGCGCGTCGGTGACGACCTTGTCGGCGGCGCGTTGTTGGGAGAGCAATTCGGGCTTGCTTCCGTCCAGGGCGAAGTTCATGGAGACCACTGCCCCTCGTCGGCCGTCGTCGGTGACGCCGAGGATCACGATGGATCCCGAGTCGCCGCCGTCGTGGCCCCAGTAGCGATCGACGCCGAATAGCGGTCGGGAGACCAGCCCGAGGCCGTACTCGCCGCCGGGCCAGATCTCCGCGATCTCGGAGCTGACCGGCCGGGTGGTTTTCATCGCGGTCAGTTCGGCGGGGCGCAGGAGGCGTCCACCGAGGAGCGCCCGGAAGAAGGTGTCGAGATCGCGGGTGGTGGAGACGATGCCGCCGGCCGGGTACGAGGGGATCTGGGAGGTGACGTCGACGAGTTCGCCGTCGAAGCGCTGGTACTGCTTGGCGTGTGGCAGCCGGATGTCCGGCGAGGTCCCGGGCCAGTAGGTGTGTCGCATGCCCAGCGGCCGGAAGATGCGGCGGTCGAACTCGCGGTCCCACGGCTGTCCGGTGATGCGTTCGATGAGCAGTTCGGCGATCATGTAGCCGGTGTTGGAGTAGGCCCAGCCCTTGCCGGGGTCGAAGAGTTGCGGCAGGGCGACCCCGTTTGCCACCAAGTCCTTTGTGGAGAAACGCTGGTAGCGCATCTGTAGGTACTCCGCCTTGGAGTTCCACGTCGGGAGGGCGTCCTGCAGGCCTGAGGTGTGTTGGAGCAGTTGGCGGATCGTGATCGGTCGGCCGGCCACGATCCCGGGCAGCCAGCGTTCGACCGGGTCGTCGAGTCCAAGGCGTCCCTCGCCGACGAGTTGGAGGACCACGGTGGCGGTGAAGGACTTGGACGTGCTGGCGATCCGGAACGCGCCGTCGGCGGGGATCGCGCTACCGGTGCGCACATCGGCGACGCCGACGCGAGCGGCGCAGGTGGCGTAGCGGGTCGTCGCCCTCGCCTGAACAGCCGGGATTCCCAGGGCCGAGACTGCCTCGGCGTTGCGACGCAGCTTCCGGTAGTCGGGCATCTCGAAGGTACCGGCGGGATTCTGCGCTCCGGCGCCCCCGATCGCTGCGCTGCCGATGGCTGTGTTTCCGGCGTTTCCGGCGTTTCCGGCGTTTCCGGCGGCTACATTGCCGGCAACCACATTGCCGGCGTCTGCGTTTCCGACGGACGCGTTTCCGACGGATGCGTTGCCGATGGCGGTCGGAGAGCACGGTGGCGTCGCCGCCGCGCCCACCGCGGGCGGAGCGATCAGAACGGCGGCTGCGGTGGCGCCCAGCACCAGCGTCAATGTCAGCGGTGCGGCGTGAAGGTGGCGTTTCATGCCTGGAAAGCTAGGCGCGGCCGGGGGTCGTCGCCGATACCGCCGGCTGGAGGTGCTCCGGTACAGCCTGCTGTAGTGCCGGGGCCGTACCCCCGTAGCGATACTGACCGTCATGTATGGAGCGAACGCGCTGCGTGCCTGCGCCTACCTGCTCGGCACCCTGGTCGCCGCGGTCGGTGGTCTCTTCTTCCTCCCGCGTCCGAGGTCAGCGGGCAACTGGGCGGACCGTCGGCGGTCCGCCGCCCGGCGTTGGCTCGGCGTATCGGGCGAGTCGTCCCCGATCACGCGCCGCCGGCTGGCGCTCAACGCGTTGACAGGCGTTCCGACGGGCCTCCTGACGCTGCTGGTCATCGGCAACTTCGTCGTCGGCGTGATCGGCACGACCGCCTGGTGGGCGTTTTCGCCCGAGAACCGCCCGCGGATGTGGATCGACGTGCCGATCGACGGCTGGGGTGACGCGCTGTTGCTCGGCATCCTTCAGGTCGTCGCCCTGAGCGCTGTGGCGTGCCTCGTGCTGCCGCCGCTCGCGCGTGCGCAGAATCGCCTCCTCGCGCCGTCCAAGGCGGAGCGGTTGGCGCTTCGCGCGGCCACGCTGACGCGGACCCGCGCCGACGTCCTGGACGCGCACGGCGCGGAACTGCGCAGGATCGAGCGCGACTTGCACGATGGCGCCCAAGGTAGGCTCGTCGCGATGACGATGCATCTCGACCTGGCGCGCCAGGCGGTGCGCGAGGAACCGGACACGGCCGAGGCACTGATCGAACGCGCACACGCGAGTGCCGAGGCCACCCTGGCCGAACTCCGCGAGGTGATTCGTACGATCTACCCGCCGATCCTCGCCGACCGCGGGCTGCCCGGCGCGCTGACCGCGGTCGTCGCGCGTTCGGGCGTGCCCGCCCGGCTCGACATGGACGAGTTGGGTGACATACCCGCCGCGGTCGAGACCATCGCCTACTTCACGGTCGTCGAGGCGCTGACCAATGCGGCCAAGCACAGTCGGGCCTCCGCCGCCACGGTCGCCGTCGAACGCGAGGACGACCGGCTGCGGATCCGGATCACCGACGACGGGACGGGCGGCGCGGACGAGGCGCGGGGTACCGGGCTGGCGGGCATACGTCGTCGCGCGTTGGCGCTCGACGGCGAGGTCACGGTGGACAGCCCGGCCGGCGGCCCGACGACCATCACCGTGGAGCTGCCGTGCGGCTGGTGATCGCCGAGGACAACGTGCTGCTCGCGGAGGGTCTGCAACTCATCCTCGCCAAACACGGCTTCGAGGTCGCCCGGGTCGTCGAGACCGCCGACGACCTGCTCGCGGCGGTGGAGGAGCACGATCCGCAGGCGGCCATCGTCGACGTACGTCTGCCGCCGTCGTTCCGCGACGAGGGCCTCCAGACGGCGATCGCACTACGGCGACGCCGAACGGACTTCCCCATCCTGGTGTTGTCGCAGTACATCGAGCAGACGTACGCGACCGAACTGCTGTCCACCGGCCACCACGGCGTCGGCTACCTGTTGAAGGATCGGGTCGGCCGGGTCGCGGAGTTCGTCGACGCCCTGCGCAAGGTCGCGGCGGGAGGGTTGGCCCTCGACGCCGAGGTCATCGCGCAGGTCGTCCGCCGCCGGGACGATCCGCTGGCGGCGCTGACCACACGTGAGCGGGAGGTCCTCGGTCTGGTCGCCGAGGGCCTCGACAACACGACCATCGCGGCGCGTCTGCGGGTGTCGGACAACGCGGTGCACAAACACATCGGCAACATCTTCGCCAAGCTGGGCCTGGCCGCCTCCGACGCCGGCCACCGCCGAGTACTCGCCGTCCTCACCTACCTGGACGCATCGCCGCACTGAGCGAGCGCCGCGTACGGCCGTCCCCCTCGGATGGGCCGAGGTCGTCGAAGCCGCCGGCTTCGAACCACAACCACCGGCCGCGGGGCGTCCGTTGACCCGGCCGGAACCGACCGCCTCCCGGCGTGATCGCAGATGTCGCGTACTCCTCCCCCGCGATCCGGACCCACCTGCGCGGACGCGGCATCCGGCACGCCATCCCCGAAGCGACAGGCAGCCCGCGCCCACCACCCGACCGAGGGCCCTGTGGGAGATCACCCGGCCGCCTTCGACACCGATTCGTACCGGGCCTGGCCGGGCCGGACCGGACCGAATCGGACCGGACCGGACCGAACCGGTAACCACGCAGAACGCCCGATCAACCGCCCGAAGCAAGCAGGGGCGAACGGATCCATAACCATCGACAATGCCTCCGCGCTGCGCCGCAGGATCGTGTGCGGCAATCCGGAGAACCGGAAGGCCCTTGTCCTGATGGGAACTTCATCGACCCGGCATCATTCACGGGTGAACGATCAAACAGGGACGGGCAACAACACCCCCAGTACGCCACACGGCGAATACCCAGTGGGGAACGCGGCAGCCGATGACACCGCGGCGCTCGACGAGCCGGTTGGTTTCAGTATCGATCGCGGATTTCGTGTCTGGCGCCAGAGCGTCAGCCATCGGATGCTGCTCCTTCGCAGCCATGTACCCGACGGGCACACCGAGACGGTCGACGTCTGGTTCAACGGCGTGGTGGCCACGAAACTTCACGCCCACATTCCATCGCTGACCATTCGCGCCGCCGACCCCGACGAACGCGCCGAAATCCTGGACTGGGCCGCGGACGACATCTACGACGTCATCCACAGGCCGCCACTCTTCCTCATCCTCGAGTCCGCCAAACCCGCCGGATTCGTCGTCTGCGCCCAGGCCCGCATCGGGTCCACCCGGGACGAGCCCAGCGCGCGCTTCAGCATCTTCGACAATCCGAACCCCGACGCGACCCGCCTGCTGTGGTCCGCCGGCATGACCGGCGACGGCCGCTGCGGGTACACCTTGCACGAACCTTCGTAGCGGCAAGCCGAAACCGCTCACCTGCTCGGGGCGGTGCGGCGGGAGATGAATCTCCTCCAAGCGCTACCGGGTGTCGTCCTTGTGGCTGCTGGCCGGTGTCCGGATGCCCGAGCGAGAGGGCACCCGATGACCCGCCGCAGCACGGCCCTGCTCGAAGGGTGGGACATGTTGCCGGACAACCAGCGGCAGCAGTGACGCCGGATCCCTTCGTGAGGGTGGGTCCGTCGCACATCGGCATGAGTCCGGACGAGGTATCGGACACGGAGCCGAAAGACACCTTCGGCTCCGCCCGGGTCCCGGCCGAAGGCGGGGATGTCGCGGGGGCGGCAGTCGGGGGAGTTGGGGGGTGAAGGCACGCTCCTTCGACCGCTCCGGCTGTGTGTCGTGGCGGAGTTGCTCGAGACTGCATGTCGCCCGTCGGAGGCAGACGTCGACGGCTTCGCGCCTGGGGGCGGGAAGTTGCTTCGTGTTC
The DNA here is from genome assembly GCF_045207655.1 of Embleya sp. NBC_00888. Lineage (NCBI taxonomy): Bacteria > Bacillati > Actinomycetota > Actinomycetes > Kitasatosporales > Streptomycetaceae > Embleya > Embleya sp. NBC_00888. The sequence goes on from NZ_CP108784.1 coordinate 675,864, forward strand.
GACCTGGGCGAGTACGTCGGCTGCGGTGCGGTGGCCGCAGATGGCGATGATCGCGGTGAGGCAATCGTCGGCGGCCGTGGCGGATCCGTGGCGAACTGGTCAGGGTCGACCGGGCGGACCGGGCGGACCGTCGATGAAGACACACGCGGTTGGGAAGCCGGTGGGCAAGCCCCGGGCAAGGGTGGGTCATCGATGGCCTCACTCATGTGGAGGGGACGTGAACCGAGTTGGGCCAGCCCCGGGCGAGGGGGCGTCGAAAGCCCCCTCGCAGGTGGGGAGGCGAACCAGCGCGGGCAAGCCCCGGGCAAGGGAGGGCCGTTGAGCTGCCACTCAGGCGGGGTGGCCGGCCGACGGCGTGGGACGTGCTCGCCGAGGCGCAGTCTTGGGTACTTCTTCCTCATGTCCACCAGGAAGGACACGTGGTCGCGGTCGGGGAGGCGACACAGGTATCGCCAAGCGGCTTGCGGCGTGCCGACCGAGGCGGCATGCGTGTCGCCCGCGCGGGCTGCCGGCGACAGCGAGCCCCTCGGGCGCCGACACGGACGGAGTGTCCGGGCGAATGGCGACGCCCCCGGGTTGACGCTGCGCGGACCCGACATCGTTGTCGTCCCTGCCTCAGGAGTCGTGCGACATTCGCACGACGACCCGCGTGGCGCCTGTCGTCAGTCGTGTCGGCCGCCATGTCCGACAGCACGCGTTGCGCACCTATGGCGCAAGTCGACCGACGTCGATGGCGCCGTCACGGTCGGCCCGCCTCGCGCGTTGTCCCCCGCGCATGCGTACGGCGTCCTGTTCTTCGGCGGCGCCATCCACAACGACCGCAGCACCTACTCAGGGCTGGACACAGCTGCGAATGCCGCGAGTTCGTCCTCGACAGGTCGAGGCCCAGGTGAAAGCCCTCGGCAACGCCGTCGGTTCGGCCTGCCCGCTCCCCGACACGTTTGTCGCGAATCCGTACGGCGAGCGTGTCCGCCGACATGTCCTGTTGGGCGGCGGTGGCCTCCGGGCACCCGACACCTGTGTCGGGTGGTTCAGTACGCGTGTGTGTCGGCCGACATGGCGGCGTCGACCCGTGGCGGGTAGGACGACATGTCGTGTCGGGCCGGGTGGTGTCGGTGTCCGGAACCCGACACGTGCGTCCGGCAATCCTTACGGCAAGCGTGTCGACCGTCCGGGGCAGCCGACACCGATCGGTGGCCGACCTCGGACGGCTGTGCAGGACGCCATCGCACCGCGTGTGCCCAGGACTCGGACAGGGAGTCGGCAAGATCTGTGTCCCGGACGACCTCGGACGTCCGCGAGGTCCTGTCGGACAGGGTCCGCAGCAACTGACGTGAAAGGTCGAATTCGCCGCGGTGGCGCAAGCCGTCCGTGCTCGCCTCTCGGCGGTGGGAGTCGTGTGGGCGCGCCTATTCGGGGCGCCGACAGATGCAACGGTCGGAGCCACGCTCCCGGCAAGGTGTACCCGACCCGTTGAAAGCCCGCCACGCGTTCAGGCGGTTCTCCGGCGGGGAGTTGAGCCCGATCGCCCAGAGCAGTGCCAAGGGCTTGTGCAGCGTCGGCGTGCTGCCCGTCATGTGCGTGCGAATTATTCTTGCTCGGCCACCCGCTTGGTCGAGTTCACCGAATCACACGTTCGGCATTCTCCACGACTCGGACGCTGTCGCCTCACGTTGCTACGTTCCGGCCATGGGCTATTGGGGCTACGTCGTCATCGCCAAGGGTGACCACACGCTCGCCGAGCATCCGGCCGTCGCAGCGTTCGGCAGTGGCGTCCTGGACGACTATCCCAGGGGCTCCTGGCGGGAGATCCAGATGTATTCCCGGCCCCGCGACGACGCCGACATCGCCGCCGTGGTCGCTGCGACCGGTGCCCCCGCGATGGCGTTCTACGTCGCCGATGGCGACTGCGCAGTCGGCGAAGGCGCCGCACCGTCCGGCCACCGATGGGACGGCGTCCTCACCGAGGTGTGCGTCCTCAGCGACTATCCCGACGCACTCCCCACCGGCTACCGGCGCGACAACGCCGTCGCCGGAGCCATCGCCTGGGCCGCCGAAGCCGGGCTCACCGCCGATCCCACCAAGATCGAACAGGCCTTCGCCCGAGGGTCGCTCGACAACCTCTACGACGCGGTCGGTCTCCCCGGCATCGTCTACACCGAATAGGCCGCCCACCCGCCGCAACGCGTTTTCGAGAACACGCCTGACAGGTCCGCGCGCGGGCCCCACACACGCGGAGATGTTCCATGACACGCGACGCGATGCTGATCCACGCGGCCCGCGTACGCGATTCGACCGGGATCTCGACAACACCGTGGAGAATCTCGCCTTCCGCCCGCAAGCGGATTCGAATGCATCCGGTGTGGCCGACGCAGTTGCAATGAAGCCGCGGCCTCGAAGGGCCGTAGGCGCCCAGCGCAAGGACGGCACCTCGGGCGTCATGTCACAACGAACCGAACGGTGAACGCCTGCAACACCCAGGGCATTTCGATCACTCGACGCCCGCGCCCCACCCTTCACATCCGCAACCTTGGTGACGACGCTGCTGTACATGCGTCCCCCGACGACGAGGGCAAACTCGCTGGCTGCGCCCACACTCCGCATCCGCCCCTCAACGGCCACCTCGTCGACCGCCGGATCTCCTGGACCACCACCCAGGCCCTGCCGGGTCCGAACTCACGCACGCACCAGGGTCGTTGTGTCCATATGCGAACTCTCTCGGGGCTCCGATCGCAGCACACCGAGGCAACCGAGACGTGCCGTGATGATCGCTGCTTCTCCACGAGGAAACCAAGTCATACGGAGGCGAACGGGACACGGCGGCGGGCAGATGGGCCCTCCCCCGCCGGACGGTACGCAGTGATATCGAGGATGTCGTCGACGAGACAGTACGGCCTGACCCAAGCAAGGGGTGAACCAGGCGCTGCCGGCGACGACTTCGGGCCCCGGGCCGCCGCGCGGTCGCGGCGGGTGCGCCGTGCGACGAGATCAACGACCCGGCTCCGCACCCCGGTTCGGCGCGACGACCGACCCCGCCGGCACCGGACGCGCGGAGGGGCTTGGGCCGTCCCCGGCCCGGCGCACCGGTGCCCTCCTCGGAGCACCCGAGCGCCGGGCCCTGCTGTCGGATCGCCTCCGCCGGCGGAGCACCGGCGGAGCACCGGCGGGCGATCCGGCCGCTACGCGGTCAGTTGCTTCGGGGGCACGACCGCTCCCTCGAAACTGGCGAAGACGCTGACGTAGCCGTGGTGCACGTCAGGGGTGGGGAAGCTGGTGAGTTCCCAGTACGCGCCGACGACGCCGGGGCCGCAGGGCAGGGTGCCCGCGCCGGACGGCATCGCGGTCGGCAGGATTTGCAGGGACGAGAAGGAGACGCGCACGTTGGTCCCGACAGGGTCCGTGCACGTGTAGGTACCCCCGATCGTCAGCGTGCCGTTCTGCACCGGAAGCCAAGCCGGGTGCGCCTCGGCCCATAACACCTCGAGCGACCTGGTACCGGCGACGGTCTGCGGCGCGGCACCGGCGCCGGGGGCGGTCACGCCCACGGCCGCGACGGCACAGATCATCGCGGTCGACAGCCGAACACCGAGTCTGGCGCCCGGCTTGCATGCGGAGGAAACAAAGGAAACCAAGGAACGAGACACGGTCGGAACTCCTTCACGGGCATCGGAACGAATTCCGGCGGAGAAAGAACGACACACACGACGTGCGGATCGGCACCTCCCCTGCGATGCACGGGCCCGGCGCGGCTGATGCCGACTCCCCATTCAGCCCGAACCCCACGCGATTTCCTACGGTGACTTCGGCCAATCTCCCGCCGGCGGGCGCGAGGCGGCTCGCCACACCTTCCGGACCCGGGCCACCTGCAGTTGCCGATACCGGTGCCGGTGCCGGTGCCGGTGCCGGTGCCGACCGACTTGGGTAGATGGCCTCCCGTGATCGAGCCCAAGGCGGTATGTCGGCGCCACCGAAGGCAAAGCCCGTCTCGGCTTCGATCGCCACCGGCCGAATCTCGCACTTCATGAACGTCGACGGCGTGAACCCCGACGGCTTGGACGTCTTCGCGTGTCCCGAGAACGAAACGACCGGATGCGGCTGTCCTTCGAACCGTCGTTCCCGAGTCCCGTTGAGAAGCCAAACAACCACCTCCGGGCGAGCCTGGCGCACCTCATCGTCCGGTGACGGTCGGGCCGCCGCCGTGACGGCGGCGTTTCCTCGGTCCGCGACAGGCTCGACGTGCGGCCCGGAGCGTCGCCCCCAGGTACGGTCGCGTGATCGAAGTCGGGTGGCCGCAGGGTAGGACGATCGGCCTTCGGGCGACGGTAAATGGCGTTGCCCTCGCGGTAGTTCGTCGGTTTTGTGGTGGCAGGCCGGGGCGGGTTCTACCGTGGTGGTGTGGCCACTGATCCGGTGACACCCGCGACTCCGCCGGGGCGACGACGTCGGTCCGGCACGTGGCGGGCTAGGTGGCGGGCTCAGTGGCGGGCTCTGCCGCGTTTGCCCGTCCCGCCGTCGCCCGAGGTCGGGTGGGACCCGCCCGGAGACTGGATTCGGGTCGCGGTGATCGTCCGCAGGCTGGTGCTGTTGGGGTCGGCCGCTGCGGCGTTCGCCGTGTGGCGGCTCGTCGAGCCGAATCCGTGGAACCTGGACGTGCTGGAGCGCGGATTCCTGTCCTACAAGATCGTCCCGGCCGCGATCGGCTGGTGTCTGGTCGCCGCCGAGGTGGCAGCAACCGCCCGTGGCTTGCTGATCCGCGTCTGCGCTTTGGCATTCGTGGTACTGACCGGGGTGGCGGGAGTTGTGTTCGCCGCCGTGGTGGCCGTCATCACGCCCCTCTTTGCCGGCCCCGATTCCACCGAAAAGGTCGTGGCGGTGTCGCCGGACGGTCGGACCCGGGCGGTGCGGGTGGATTACGAGGAAACTGTCCACAGCGACCGCGCATACGGCCTGATACTTCGCGTAGCCGTGGGTCTGGACCGGAGCACGTGGATCCTGAACGGGTGCGAAAAGGCGCAGGGCGAGATCGCGAATGTGCGCTTCCTCGGCAACCGCACCCTGGAGTACACCCCGCCGCAGGGCCCGCCGGTGCAGGTCCACTTCGACCGGAACGCGAAGGCCGACGGCCGGAGGTGCCCGTGAGCCGCGTGCGGGGTACGTCCCTTACGGCCGCCGCCCACGAAGCCGGCGGGCTCGGCCGAACAGGCCGGGAAAGATGACCGCCCCGGCGTACCGGCAGTCGAAGCGAACGTCTCCCCCCACAAGCCGGAACCACGAACCCGGTACCGGACCCGCCGCGCTGTCACAGGACGATCTGTCACAGGACGATCTGTCACAGGACGGCATATCACCCGACAGCGGGGCGAATCCCACCCACTCACATGGTGATGACGACCTTCGCGCGGGCGTGTTCCACCTCGAGGTGTCGGATGGCTTCGGGGGCTTCGTCGAACGCGTAGGTCCGGTCGATGGCCGAGGTGATCTTGCCCGAACCGGCGAGTTCCGCCAGCGCCTCCAGGTTCTCCCGGCCGGCCTTCACGGTCAGGACCAGCACCTTTTGGCGTGCGAGGCGCGACACCACCTGCCCCTTGACGATCAGGCCCATCGGGCCGACCAGGCTTCCACCCTCCGACGTCCCGCCGCCGGAGAGTACGAGGGCCCCCTCCGCGGTCAGCACGCTGCGCAAGTCCTTCAGGGTCCGATTTCCCACCAGGTCGAACACCACGTCGTACCGTGCGTCGGCCTTCGCGAAGTCCGCTCGGGTGTAGTCGACCACATGGTCCGCGCCGAGCGACCCGACCAGATCCACGTTCCGGGTGCTGCACACACCCGTCACCTCCGCGCCGAACACCTTGGCCATCTGTACCGCGAAGGTGCCCACGCCACCTGACGCGCCGTTGATCAAGACCCTGTGTCCCGGCTGTACTCGGGCCGCATCCCTCAGGCCCATCAGCGCGGTGTTCGCCGCCAACGGCAGCGCGGACGCCTGCTCGAAGGTCACGTTCGACGGCATCGGCGCCACCAGGTCCTCCGGCGCCGCGACGTACTCCGCGAACGCGCCCTCCACCTCGCCGAACACCTCGTCGCCGGGGGCGAACCGCTTCACGTTCTCGCCGACCGCCTCGACCACACCCGCGAAGTCCGTACCCCGGATTCGCATCTTCGGCCTGGTCAGTCCGAACACCAGTCGTGCGAGGTACGGGTCACCCCGCATGGCGTGCCAGTCGCGCGCGTTGACCGACGCCGCCCGGACCCGGACCAGGACCTCGTGGCCGGCGATCGTCGGCTTGTCCACCTCCTCGACCCGCAACACGTCGGGTGAGCCGTATCGGTCCTGGACGATCGCCTTCATCGGATCTCCGTCCCGCGCGGGTGGATGCCGAACGACTCGCCCGGCACGACATGACAAGACATGACGCTAGAGGAGCGAAGTCCGCACAGCCATCGGGGACTTTCCCTAGTGGATCGGCCCGGCAGGCGCGGGGATTCCTCCGCCGTGAGGTCATCGGGTCGCGGTCGTCCCCACCCGCTCCCCCGCTCCCCCGGCGGCCCGGGCCGGCGCGCGCTCGAGAACGTGAAGCCGGCCCTCGAGGTCCGCAGCCGTCCCTGGCATGGCGGGGGCGAGCCGCCGGCGCATGTGCCCGGTTGCGCGCGCGAGGCAACCCTCCCGGTCGAAGCGGTTCGAACGGCAGACACCCGTGTCGCCGTTTACCCAGGTGAATCGCCTCTCGGCTGATGTGACGGCGTTTCGGCCGGTGCGCGGCACGCCGAGACGTACTCGCATTCGAACATATGTGCGTACGATTGATCATGTGGTCGAGGAACTGAAGGACGCGCCTTTGGCGAAGAGGATCACCGCGATGCGCCGCGCGCGCGACGCGGAGGCGAAGGCGCCTGTGCGGATGAAGATCGCCCGCCCTCGGATCAGGACGGTCCGGCGGCACTCCTGGACACGCGGGACGGGTGTCCGCGCGGTCATCGTGCCGAAGCGGGCACCGCTCGCGGACGACGCATGGCCCGTCGTGGACATCGCATGGCGGGAACGCACGCTGCCGACTCTCCTCGACGATGCCGGACTGCCCTTCTATCGCCGTCACCAAGTCCTCTACGACTATCCGGACGTCGCCGCCCGCGTCGTCCGGATGCAGCTCGCCGCAGACCTCGAGGCCCTGCGCCAGGGGTACGCCACGGCGAGGTTGTGGTGCCGGGACGCGGGACTGCCGCCGCATGCCACCGAGGAGCTCCTCGCCTTGTACGCCACGCTCGGCACCACCCAGCACCAAATCATCGACCGCGCGGAGGCCCTCCTCCGGGAGCGGAGCCGCAGCGAGCACCAAGATCGGTAATCGGGGGGACGGGCGGTCGCGCGGGCACGCACGGACGAGTCGAGGTCGATTGTCGCCTCGATCGGTGCCTCCAGGACGCGTCCGGCCCCGGTCGCACCTCGACCAGGGGGGTACGCGGTGGCGGCTGATGGCGATGCCGGCGAGGACGTCGCCGGGCGCGTTGGAGGCCCGAACGGGCGTGCGAGGGGGCGTGTCGGGTGCCGGCCCAGGCCCAGCGCAGGGCGCCGAAGTCCCCACGCTGATGTGGTGAAACGAGCACGGTGCGATCGACATCGGTCGACCCTGCGAAGTCCTTACGCGAGTGGGGTCAGCCGGTGTCTCAGACGTCGGGCGGTGGGCGTCCTCCACCAAAGTCAGGGCGTCGCTGCCCGCACCGAAGCCGATGGCGCAGGCGGTGCTCGCAGCGTGGTCTTGTTGAGGAGCCGCGGCAGAGGTCAGTCCCGTGGGGTTCATGCGTGGCTGCGGCTGCCGTTGCTTGCCGGCGCCCGGGAAGGTCGTCCGGTCGTCGGACGATGGTGTGTCGCAGGTCCGCATCCGGATCCGAGGTCGGCATCGTCATGCGCACGCTCCCCCACCGGAGTTCTCCCGCCGGAATGACGTCGTGCTGCTTGCCGGTCGTGGCCGGCCGTCGCAGCTCACGCCGGCGGAGCAGGCTGCGCCGGACAACGCCCGTTGTCGCGTCGCCGGCCCCGCGGCCCGCCGCTGCATCCCCTGCCGGGCCTGAAGGGCCCGGGCGGCAGGCGGTGGCCTGGGGCATTGCCCCGCGCGCCATGCGTCGTGGATCGGGGGCCGGTTGTGGGATCCACGCACCCTGCCTGGAAAGTTGGCTGGGGTCACGCGTGGGGTTCGGTGTCCAGGGTCATGCCTGATGTGGCGCCGATCAGGCTGCGGAGGATGGCGTCGGCGCGTTCGCTGTCGCGGGCCATGACCGCGTCGAGCAGGTCGCGGTGTTCCTTGTGGACCGCCTGCTCGGTCCAGTGGCGCGCGTCTTCCGGTGTGGGGCGGCACCACCGCCGGTAGAGCTCGGCCTCTTCCCTCAGGGAGGAGGCCAGGTCGCGCAGGCGGGGGTTGGCGCAGCCGGCCAGGAGCGCGGTATGGAAGTCCGCGTGGGCGATCAGCCAGTCCGCGGTGGGCTGGTCGCCGTCACCGCGGGGGGTCTGTTCGAACGTGTGGTGGGCGGCCAGCACCTGGGCGTGCCACGCCAGGTCGCCCTCGCTGATCGCGCGGCTCAGGGCGAGGGATTCGATCTCGGTGCGTACGTCGGTCAGGTCGGCCAGCCCACGGGCGGTCACCTCGGTGACCTGGAAACCGTGGTGTGCCTCGGAGCTGACCAGGTTCTTGGCGACGAGCCTGAGCAGGGCCTCGCGTACGGCGCCGGTGCTCACCCCGTAGCGCTCACTGAGCTCGGGGAACTTCAGCCGTTGGCCGGGCCTGAGCCTGCCGCTCAGGATGTCGGCGCGGATGCGGTCGTGTACCGCTTCGCTGCGGGTCTGCCGCCCGGCTTCTCTCACCACGCCACGGATCCTACAACATTCGACAGATGGCAGAACTTTTAAAAGTGTGTTTGACTGTTGAAAGTTAGCAAGCACCTCGATCGAGAAGCACCCCGATCAAGATCCGATGGGAGACCCGATGGGAGACCTGATGACCGGCCCGTACGACACCCTGCCCGCCGTTCCCGAGTTCGCGGTCACGAGCGCCGACGTCGCCGACGGGGCGCCGTTGCCGCCGCCGCAGTTCGCCGCCATGAGTGGCGTTGCCGGCGCCGAGGACCGATCCCCGCAGTTGTCGTGGAGCGGATTCCCGGCCGCCACCCGCAGCTTCGTCGTCACGATGTACGACCCCGACGCACCGTCCCCGTCCGGCTTCTGGCACTGGGCGGTGGCCGACATCCCCGCCGATGCGACATCCCTCGACGCCGGCGCCGGCGCGCTCGGCGACGGCGAACTGCCGGACGGCGCCTTCCACATCGCGAACGACGTACGCGCGACCGCCTACGTCGGCGCCGCGCCCCCGCCGGGAACCGGCAAGCACCGCTACCACATCGCCATCAACGCACTCGACGCACCGTCCGTGAGGACCCTCGGTGTCACCCCGGAGTCGACCCCGGCCGCCCTCGGCTTCCTCACCGTCGGGCACACGATCGCCCGAGCCGTCCTGGTGCCGTGGGCGGGCGAATGAGGGCGGGGGCCTGATGCGGGGTGAGTCGTCACCACGTACGCCGTCACCACGCCGAAAACGGTGCTCGCAGCCCGGCCGTCCTCGATCCCGCCGCGGCTGCGGCTGCGGCCAAGCGTCCCGTCCAGTCCAGTCCAATCCAATCCAGTCCCATATCAGGATCGTGCGCGGTCTCGGCCGGCGGATCCTGCCCTTGAACCCGATCGCTGAGGAGCGCCTCGTCATGGTTACCGAAATGGTTACCGAACAGTGGAATGTAGGGGACATCTCGATCACCAAGGTCGAGGAAGTCGCGATATGGATGCCCGTCGAGGGCTTGCTTCGCGTCTTGCCGGCCGCGACCCGCGCGGAGATCGAACGCGTCGATTGGTTGCGGCCGACCTACCTGAACGGCGACGAGGTGAACGGCGCCGTGCACTCGTTGCTGGTGGAGACGCCGACGCACAGGTTCGTGGTCGACACCGGCATCGGCAACGGCAAGAAGCGCATGGCGCCGCTGTTCGACAACCTCGACACGGACTTCATGGAGAGGTTCGAAACGGTGTGGCGTCGAGACGAGGTCGACGGCGTCCTCCCGACCCACCTGCACGTCGATCACGTCGGCTGGAACACGACCTTCGACGATGGTCGTTGGCAGCCGACATTTCCCAATGCCCGGTACTACTTCGCACGCGAGGAGTACGCACACTGGAAGGCCTTCGCGCAGGATCCGCTTGCTCATCAGGCGTACTCCGAGTGGGGGTACAGCATGGTCGACGCCGTCGCCGTATTCGAGGACTCCCTGAAGCCGATCGAGGACGCCGGTCTGATCACCTGGGTCGAGCCCGGCCAGGTCGTGGTCCCGGGAATCTCGCTGATCAGCACCGCCGGCCACACCCCCGGCCACGTTTCGGTCCTCGTCGAGGACGCCGGCGAAAGCGCCGTCATCACCGGTGATCTGCTCCACTCGCAGGTCCAGATCGCCCAACCGGGCTGGTCGGCGGAAATGGACACCGATCGCGAAGAGGCGGCCCGTACGAGAAGGAACTTCCTCGAACGGTTCGCCGACACCCCGACCCTTGTACTCGGAACGCACTTCGGAACACCCACCGCCGGGCACGTCGTTCACGACGGCGACGCCTTCAAGTTCGTCCCCGAACGCGGCTGAACGCATCGACTGCCTGGATCTACAGCCGGGATCCATCACCGCATCCATCACCCGATCAACCACCCGAATCAACCGCCGGGATCGGCAGCCGGGATGGGCTCCGAATCAGCAGCCGCTGCAAAGCACGCGGCAGGTATTCACCGACCGCTCCCGCAGCCCGAGCGGATGAAAGAACCACAAGTTGCCACTGCGCGCCCCGCCCCGCACGCATTCCCCGCCACAACCCCGTGGCAGCGACGACGGTCGGCATCGGGGCGCAGGCCCGATCTTGTTCTCAGCCGGTTCCCACAAAGGAAGTCACCAGTGAAGCTGATCGCGTTCGAATCACCCGACGGGCCTCGGATCGGAGAGATCACCGGAGCCACGGTCAACGACCTCGGTCCGGTCGAGGATTTCTACGGCAATCCCGCTGCCCCCGCGCGCGTTTCCGAACAGTCCGGCCTCCCGCTCGCAGGTCTCCGCCTGACGCCACCCGTGCCGAAGACCGCCCGGGTCTTCTGTGTCGGCGTCAACTACCCCTCACACGTCGAAGAAGCCAAGCGGGCCGGGCTGGCCGACTCGAAAGCGCCGACGATCTTCGGTCGCTGGCCCAGCACTCTCGTCACCCATGGCGACCCCGCTCCGGTTCCCCCGAACGAGGAGGGCCTGGACTGGGAGGCCGAACTCGCGGTTGTCATCGGCAGGAAGACCTGGCGCGCGACCGAGGAGAACGCCTTGGCATCGGTCCTGGGGTACACGGCGTTCAACGACCTGTCCGCTCGCAGGAAGCAGACCGACACCACCCAGTGGACGCTCGGCAAGAACGCCGACAGGAGCGGACCGATCGGGCCGGTCCTCGTGACCGCCGACGAGATCGACGACCCACACAACCTCGACCTCTGCGCACGGGTGAACGGCGAGCTTCGGCAGAAGGCGAACACCTCCGAGATGTTGCACAACATTCCCCGCCTCATCGCCTACATCAGCGACACCGTGACGCTGCTCCCCGGCGATGTGATCGCGACCGGCACCATGGCCGGTGTCGGTGTGGCCATGACCCCGCCGCAGTTCCTCCACCCCGGAGACGTCGTCGAGGTCGAAATCGAGTCCATCGGCGTACTTCGCACCCCCATCGTCGGAGCTGACGAATACCGGTAACCGGCAGGCGACGAGTACCGATAGCACACACCGAGCCCGGCACTGCTGTGGACCACCGCCCCCGCCCCGGGCAATCCCCAACCATCGCCGAGACCGCGTGCGCATCACGCCCAACCCGCGCACGGCGCCGGCCGCCACGACCGACCGCCGACCCTGCTCGCGACGATCGCCCTGACCGCGATGGCGTCGACGAGGGAAAAGCCGACACCATACGCATTCCAGAATGCGCGCCACCAGGGTTCTTCGAGGGGATCCAATAGCAATCCGAACGCCGAGCCAAAGCTTTGAGCCGTCGCATGCGGGTGAGACGGACATCTGTGCCGGGGCCCGCCCGATGGTGCCCGGTGGTGGCCCGCTCCATCTACGCGGGGACTTCAAAGCTGCCGAATCAATCGTGGTGCGCCATCCGGATCCGGCTCACCCCAACCCGCGTGGGGACTTCCCGGAGTCCTTGGACCGACTGCGGTCATCCCCCTTCCCGACACCCGCCGGAGGCGATGCCGCTGTATTCACCACACCCGAGCCCGCACGCGGCACTGCCTCACTCGCGGGACCGAGCGCCGACGCCAACTTGCCACCGAGCACGATGTGATGGCGATGTGGGGTCACCGGGACCGCAGGGCCGTGTGCTCCTGCCACTGCCACAGCCACGGCGCCGGCACGCAGCGTGCGGGTCGCGGGTACATCACTCGCCCGCGAATCCGGCGCAGCGGTAACTCGCTGTCCGAACGCGTTCGTTCTGTGCGTCGGCCCGGTCGTGCCGGGTGGGGTCGAGAGGGAAAGGGGTTGTCGGGGGCGTGACTGCACGATCGCGGGAGCGGGAGTGTGCCTGCCCCGACGAAACAGCGACCGGATTCCTCGGCGAGGGGCGGCTTGCGCACGGGCTTGTCTGGCCTGTCTCCCTTGTTCGGCGAGGGCGCGGGCGTTCTCGATCTCGCGACGGCGAGCCAACAGGTTCGTGGTTTCCAGACCGGTCACCTCGTCGAGGTGGTGGCGCAGATGGTTGAACGTGGCGACCAGCCCCGGAGCTGCGGCGATCTCCGCAGCGATGGACGGTCCCAGGCCCGCCACCATGAGGCTGGCGTCCCCTGCTTGATCACCGGCGATGTAGACCTTGGCTTTTGCCACCGCGTAGGTCTCCTCTTTGCCCGTTGCGGCGTAGGGGCTGATCTGTTCGGCGATCGCCTTGTCGTTCAACAGGCGTAGCCGGGGGAATCGCGCGAAGGCCGGGTGCTGGGCCGTCCGACGCGACGAGGTGTTCTCGGACCCCGATTTACCTCTGCGAGCGGCCTTCCTGTCTGCCTTGAGGATGTTGGGCATGAACGAGTGATTCTCGCCGCCGAATCTGTACGCCTCGATATGGGAAAGTTCGTGCAGTACGTGCGTGATCGCTGCGTATTCGGGCGAATCGTCAATGACGTGCTCGATACCCCCGACGACTCCCTCCGCCAGCCGATCCCGGTGGCCCTCTCCTCCGAAATACGTCGCATGCAGGAGAACCGCCCCGGCCGGATTCGCGTGGGCCGCGTACAGGTCGTTGCCCCACTCGGTGTCCTTGACTCCGAGGAAGCCGAGGTTGTCGTGTCCCGGGTGCAGTCCGGACCAGTGACCGGCGGCCACGGCGACGAATTTGGCGATGTACAGGTCCGCACCGGTCATTTCGACAACGACGTCCCCGACATCCTGGCCGAACTTGGTGTGCAGCAGGTCCCCCACCTCGGCCACGGAACGTGCGGCCAGCACCTGGCGGTAGAACGGATCGTCAGGTGTGATCCCACGAGGAGCCCGGAACGGGGACGGCCGGGAGTCCTTTGCAACGCCGACTCCGACTCCCACCTCCTTGAGGATGGGGTCCCCGGCACGGTAACTCTTCGAAAATGGCTTCATCCAAGGGCCTTTCGCCGCGACGGCACCGGCAACCCCGAATCGCGTAGTCCACTCCCTTGGCCGAGGAGAGGTCCGAGCAAGCTCCAACGCGGCCATGAACTCACCGAGTCGTCCCGCCTACGCCATGACTTCGCTTCCTCACACCCATCACCCGATCACCCGATCACCGTGCAACGACACCTTCAAGCCTGTATGCCTCGACCGGTGCTCATCGTACGTCTGTTCCCGAGGCGATGCCGGAACATCATCCTCACTGCCACGCACACAGACAATTCGCGCACAACGCCTCACCCACCCTCCTGGGTACCTCTTCTGCTCTTCCTCGCGCGTCTCGTGCGGTGGCGGCTTACCCCCACCCCGCGTGGGGACTTCCGACTTCCAACTTCCGGTTCGGCGCGGTTGTCAGTTCCGTTGCAGAGGCGGTCGAGGTCGCCGAGTTGCAGTTCCGGATTGTCGGTGGCGGCGGTGCGCAGGTCGTCCGTGAAGCCGTCGCCGCTCAAGCAGAGCAGGCGGGTGTGGGTTGCGTCGACGCCGTCGCGGGCGGCGAGGAATTCGCGGATGCGTTCCAGGCGGGTCAGGTGGGCTCGGCCCATCCGCGCCTTCCACTTGACCTCGCCGATGGCCAGGAGTCGCTCGTGGCCGCCGGCGTCGCGGCCGAACACGGCGATGTCGACCTCGAAGGCGTTCTCGGCGGTGGGGTCGGGGACGCCCGTCGACGGTCCGGTCCGCCCGCACAACCGGTGTTGCGGTGGGGCGTTGAAGGGGGGTGAGGTATGGATGCCGGTAGGGCCTCCACGAAGTGGGCTTTCCTGTGTTCGGTTGTTGCCCTTCCGGCCCCACCCCCCATGACCGCGGACCTCGAAGGTGCTCTGACCGGCCTCAATCAACGCGGAGACCGTATCCTGCGCCTCCGACACGGGCGTTGCCTGATCGACGCAGCAGCAGCCCGTCTCGCTTTCGCCCACGGTGACTCAGCGCACGAAGCGTGGCGTCGGTCCGACTTCCGTCGCAGGTGGGGGCGAGCCCGTGGACAGGCCGGCTGAATGCCACGTCGGGCATGACCCGGATCCGCGTCCTGGGATCCGCAACGGCGGCCCCACCGTGCGAGACCGCTCGACCGTGAGGCCGTGCCGTGAAGCAGTGAGCCCAGGTTCGGGAGTCGTAGGCGTCAGCGTTCGAGCATCGCCGCGGCGAGCTTGTCGGCCGCCGTGTCGGGGATGGCGGTGCCCATCTTGTCGAGGACGAGCAGGCGTGCTGCGGGGATTGCCGTGGCGAGTGCCTCGCCGTTGCCCACGGGGAAGAACGGGTCGACGCGTCCGTGCACGACGAGGGTCGGGAGTGCGAGGTCGCCCAGGCGCTCGCGCCAGCGCGGCGCGCAGTCGAGGCGGGCGAACACCATCGCGAGCTGATTCGCCTGCTGTACCGCCGGTTCGGTCGAGGGCGTGCGGTCCCAGATCCGGGCTGCGGTCGTGCGTACCTGTTCCGGGTCGTTGCCGAGCAACTCCGCGCCATCGGCAGCGTATGCCGCGACCGCCGTCCGATCGGTCCAGTCGGGCCTGGGACGGGAGAACAACGCGTGTATCGTCGCCGCGTGGTGGTCCGGCAGATCGTCGTCGACGGGGCCGGGCGCGACCGGCCGCGTACCCACCAGGGTCAGCGCCGAGAACGCGTCCGGATGGTCTAGCGCGGCGACCTGGGCAACCATTCCACCGACGCCGATTCCGGCGAGGTGGGCCGTCGTGGCACCGAGGGCGCCGACCAGCGCGGCGGCGTCGGCGGCGAGATCGCGCAGGCTGTACGCCGGCGCCTCCGGATCGACGGTCGTCGAGGCTCCGCAGTCGCGCAGGTCGTAGCGGACCACCCGTCGTCCGCCCGCCGCAAGCCGCTCGCACAGCGCGTCCGGCCACGAGAGCATGGTGGTTCCGCCGGCCAGGAGGACGAGCGGATCGGTATCGCGACCGAAGCTCTCGATGCCGAGTTCGACGCCGTTCGCCTGCTGTGAGGTCATGCGTGATCGTACCAACGCACGCGTGTCGAGCCCGAGAACGAACCGCACCTCGCCCGACGCCTGCGGGGTCCGCGCGAGGTGAGCCTGTCGGTGTGGTCGCCGGCAGGAGCCGTTGTTGTTGGGGCAGTTCGGTGGCCGGGGTCAGCGCAGCCTGGTGCTGGTGTATGTCTCGATGCCGTCCCGTTGGTATGCCGCCAGGCCTGGTGCGATTACCTTGTATGCGGCGTACCAGGCGTCGTTGGCCACGCGGGCGCGGCCGATGGTGCGGTACTCCTCGGCGGACACGGGCCGCAGTTCGGTCAGGGCACGGTAGCGGGCGTCGGTCTCGGCCTGCACGGGCTCGGCATCGGCCGGGTGGCCGGCCACCATCAGGTCGGCCAGGCGGATCCTTTGCGCGGTGCGTTCGCGGTGCCCGGCCTCGATGTCGGGCGGCGTCATCGTGGCCACCCTGCGGGCGACCTCCTCGGCGTGCGAACCCGACCCGGGCCAGGCGTTGTCCACCTGGCTGCACGCGGTCGGCGCGCATGCCGTCGCCAACCGGGGCTTGGGGGCGTCGCTGATGCGCGACGGGGACCCGGGGCTCGGCGAGACCTGCCACGACATGATCACCAAGGCGGGTGGCGCGCTCCTGGTGCGGGCCCAGGCGGCGGGCGCCGTGCGCACTGGCATCACCATCACGCGGTTGCTGAAGCTCGTCGGCGCCATCGCGCTGGCTACCGAGCAGGATGTCGACGGTCCGGTCGAGGCCGATCTCCTGCTTACGATCGCCATCGACGGAGTACGCGTGCGCTGACCCCGGCTCGCACGGACGGGAGTTTGCGCCGGCAGGGTTGGAAGCGGGAGCCCGGCGGGCGGCGCGGGGCGGCTGTTCGTCGTACCGAGGTGCCGCCGCCCTCACGTATCGGACGCATCGCCGCACCGTGCGACGGGGGCGCCGGCGTAGCGCCGACACCGAGCGCGGGCCCCGAGTGGGGGCGTCCTCCGCCCTTCGAAGAACCGCATCCGTCAGCACCGTCCGCAGTGAGCAGTTCGCGACCCGGCGTGACGTCGTGACGTTCTTCGACCTCGACCTGCCCGAGATCGTCGAGACGGCCGCCGATCTCGGACAACCCTTCCCGGGGCCACCGCCGGAAGCGTGCCGCGGCGACGGACAGTCGAACTCCGCCTGATCGTCGGGCAAGCGGTGGCGGCAGGCCGAGCACCGTACCGTGGTCCGAATGCGGTACTTGGTCGAGTCATTCATTGTCGGGGCCCTGCGACGAGGCCGTTCGGTCGAACAGTTTCTTGGGCCGTGCGGCTCGGCGGAGCGACCGGGCGTGCGCTACGTCGAGGTTCGACCGACGAACGGATCCTTCGGCATCCGTCTTCACGCCGTCGAAGACACAGGACACGAGCGCTTCCTGGACCTGGGCGAGTTCCCGCCGTTCGATCCCGAGGCCGACGAGTTCGGGCGACTCCTGGGCACGGCCGACGACCCTCTCACTGCGCTGGATGTTGCGGAAGAGAGCACCGGTGCGAAGCGGGATCGGTGGGTCAACGGGGGCATTGCGCAGGACGAGTACGGCGACTTCGTGCGGGCGGGCCGGCCGCCGGATGCTTCACCCGACGGCCGACCTTGGCCTGCCCCAGGAGTTCTGTGACGTCGTGTCCGCGACCGTCGCCCCCGCGTAGCCCCATGGCGCCCACCCCGCCCCGCTCGAACGCACGCCGACACAGCCCGAGTTCCACAACCCCCGACGTCCGCAGCCCGAGCCCGGCCCCGACGAACAACCGGTAACACACTCAAGGGGGCGGCGCACGCCGACGTGGTGTCGGTGTACGCCGCCCCCGAGTGGGACAAGGTTGCGGAAGACGGCCCGCGTGGTCGTCCGGGCTACCTCGGGTCGCGGTTGAAAACCGCCTTGGACCAGACGTAGCCGAGCACGGAGAGGGCCACGCACCAGGCGACCGCGAGCCATCCGTTGTGGCCGATCTCGGTGCCGAGCAGCAGGCCGCGCAGGGTTTCGATGGCGGGGGTGAACGGCTGGTACTCGGCGATCGGCTGGAACCAGCCCGGCATCGCGTCGATCGGGACGAAGGCGCTCGAGATGAGCGGCAGGACGATCAGCGGCAGCGCGTTGTTGCTGGCCGCCTCGGCGTTGGGGCTGACCATGCCCATCCCGACCGCGATCCAGGTGAGCGCCAGGGCGACCAGTGCCATCAGGCCGAACGCCGCGAGCCATTCCAGGGCCGTGGCGTCGGTGGACCGGAAGCCGATGGCCACGGCGACGAGGCCCACGAGGAACACGCTGGCGATCGACTGCAGGACGCTGCCGATGACATGCCCGATGAGTACGGACCCGCGGTGGATCGCCATCGTGCGGAAACGGGCGATGATGCCCTCGGTCATGTCCATGGACACGGACACCGCGGTCCCGACCACCGTGCCTCCGATGGTCATCATCAGGATGCCGGGGACGACGTAGGCGATGTACTCGGAGCGGTCGCCTCCGCCGGCGCCCATGCCCGCGCTCATCGTGTCGCCGAAGATGTAGACGAAGAGCAACAGCAGGATGACCGGCGTGAGCAGCAGGTTCAGCGTGAGGGACGGGTAGCGCCGCGCGTGCAGCAGGTTGCGGCGCAGCATCGTGGACGAGTCGCGTACGGCGAGGGAGAGGTAGCTCATCGGACAGCCTCCTTCGGCTGGTCGGTGCCGCCGGTGAGGGCGAAGAAGACGTCGTCGAGGTCGGGGGTGTGGACGGTGAGTTCGTCGGCTTCGATGCCCGCGGCGTCGAGGCGGTCGAGGATGGAGCGCAGTTCGCGTTGACTGCCGTCGCTGGGGATCTGCAGGGACAGCGCCTCGTCGTCCCGGGCGATTCCGTGCAGCGCGGCGGCGGCGCTCTGGTACGCGAAGGGGTCGGTGAAGCGGAGTCGGACGTGTCCGCCGGGGATCATGCGCTTGAGTTCCTCGGCGGTGCCCTCGGCGGCGATCCTTCCGTCGTGGAGCACGGCGATGCGGTCGGCGAGTTCGTCGGCCTCGTCGAGGTATTGGGTGGTGAGGAAGACGGTGACGCCGTCGGAGACGAGTTCGCGGATGATGCCCCACATGTTGTGGCGGCTGCGCGGGTCCAGGCCGGTGGTGGGCTCGTCGAGGAAGATGATCCGCGGGTCGCCGACCAGCGTCATGGCGATGTCCAGGCGGCGTTTCATGCCGCCGGAGTAGGTGGACGCGGGCTTCTTCGCGGCGTCCGTCAGGTCGAACCGCTCGAGCAACTCGGCGGCGACCCGCCGTCCCTCGCGCTTGGACAGGTGGTGCAGGTCGGCCATCAGGAGCATGTTCTCCTCGCCGGTGATCAGGCCGTCGACGGCGGAGAACTGCCCGGTGACGCCGATCGCCGCCCGCACACCGTTCGGTGACGTGGCGACGTCGTGACCGGCGACCCGGGCCTGTCCGCCGTCGGCGCCGATGAGCGTGGACAGGATCTTCACCGCGGTGGTCTTGCCCGCGCCGTTCGGCCCGAGCAGCGCGAACACCGATCCGGCCGGGATGCGCAGGTCGATGCCGTCGAGCACGACCTTGTCGCCGTACGACTTGCGCAGATCGGTGGCGGAGACGGCGGCCGGCGACGCGTGACCGTTGGCCCGCCTGGACGTGGGCAGCGTGGGAGAAGGCACGGGGCCCTCCATTCGAAGGCTGAAGTGGGTGGGGAATGGGGCCGATCGAGGATGTGGAGCTCAGACCCGGGCGCGGCGTACGTCGATGTTGCCGTGGCGGGTGCGGGCGCGGATCTTGACGGCGTCTTCGGTCTTTTCCGGGGTGTCGGACGCGGCGAGCGTGTTGCGTACCTGGCCGGAGGTGGAGCTGACGTCGAGCCAGGCGGCCGTACCCTCGCGGACGCCGACCTCGATGGCGCCGTACGAGGTCTCCAACTGGACTGTGCCGGAGGCCACTTCGCCCACACGCAGGGTGCCGTGGGCGGTGGTGGCGGTGACCGAGTCCTCGGCGCGCCGGATCTCGATGTCGCCGTTGGCGCCACTCACCCGCAGCTCGCCGGTCGCGGCGTCGACGGTCGTGGTGCCGTGCGAGTTCTTGAGTACGGCGGGGCCGTCGACGACGCCGACGCGCAGGCTGCCGGAGCTGGTGGTGATCTCGGCCATGCCCTCCACCCGGTCCACGGTGATGGAGCCGTGCGACGCGATCAGGTTCAGCGGGCCGGTCGTATCGAGGCGGACGTCGCCGGAGGAGGTCTTCACGCGGACTTCGCCGAGCCGTCCCTCACCGAGCACCTGGGTCCAGGCTCCGGTGACGTCGATGCGCGAGCCGGTGGGCAGTTCGACCATCACGTCGACGGTGCCGGTGCGGCCGAACAGACTGGACTTGGGGGTCCTGATGGTCAACGCGCCGTTCGCGAACGTGACCTCGGTCTGCTCGATCGCCCGTGCGTCCTGCTCCCGCTTCGGATCGCGGGGCTGGACCTCGACCACGGTGTCGAGGCGGTCACCTGCGGTGAATTGGATGGAACCGGCCTCCACGTGCGCGGTGATCGAGATCGGTTCGGGAGTGTCGAAAGAAGGCATGGCTGTCTCGTCCTCTTGGGTCTTCAGGACGTCCCCGCTGGTAGGACGTGATGGGGGTGGAGTGGTGGGGATGAAGTGGTGGGGGGTGAAGCGGTGCCGCGGATGGGGCGAAGCAGAGGGGATGAAGTGCTGCTGTGGGCGGGGCCGTTGCGGCTAGCGCACCCAGCCGTTGAAGCTCTGCCCGATGTTCTGGGTCTTCTCCGTCGTACGCGGCCGCGTGCCGTCGACCGCGGCCGACACGGCCCGCACCAGCCAAGCGTTGACCGACAGGCCCTCGCGACTCGCGGCCTCCTCGACCCTCGCCTTGAGGTGGGCCGGTAGACGCAGGTTGACGCGGGCTGCGGCGCCCTCGTCGCCGTCGGCGGGCGCACGAGCCCTGAACGGTTCGACTGGCGCGGCCGGCTCCGCGGCGGCGCCACCATCGGGGGGCGGCGGCGTCACCACGAAGTCCGGGTCCAGCCCGCGCAGCCGTATGTCGACCGACCCGGGGGCGAGCTCGCGAGTGATCTCGCCCATGGCGGCGGAGAGCACGTTGAGCATGGTCAGCCGGGTCGCCGACTCCAGCGGAGCGATGAGCCGCTCGGCCAGCTCGCGGGCATCTTCGCCGCCGGCTTCGGCGGCCACCGTGAGTTCACGGCGGAGGGTTTCGACATACGGTGCGAGGTCCATGACGTCATCATGGCAGCACAATGGCGCCATATGCAAGCCCGCATGGCACCTTGCCTGGGACAAGGCCACGAACAGCCTCGCTACCTGCGGAAACGCGAAGAAGGAGATCCGAGTCGCGGTGGCGCCATGCGTGCCCATGAGCCCCCTGGGGCATGGAATGGCGCCGGGTGGCGCCGAGCGGGTCACGGTGACGTCCGGCGACACCGGATGGCGCCAAGGGGCGCCATCGGGTGTCATGTGATGCCGTGGTTTGTCACAGAAGCGGCTCTCGCTCCACCTCGCGGGCTGTCCCCGGGCCGACTCATCCGAGACGACACGATCGAGCCGAGCCTTCAGCACCCGGCCGGCCAGGCGCGAGGTCGCGATCGGCCGCCCGATCGGATCGGCCCCCTCCCACACCTCCCGACTGGATCGATCCCCTCCGACGCCCGCACCCGCGCCCGAGCGCAGGCCCGGCCCGGCCCGGCCGATCGCACCGCCCGGACGCGGGCCCTTGTCCGTCTTCCGACTAGGCCCTGTCCGGCGGATCCTGGTGGATCAGGCCGCGTCGTGAGCGCAGCGAGGAGCCCGAAGGGCGGATGCCGTGCATCGGCGTGCCGGAGAAGCAGCCGCATAGTGGTTCCATTCGGCCGTTTCTCCGGTGCGGCGAGGCGCGGTGCCAGGCGGCGCGGACCCACCAAGATCCGCCGGACAGGGCCTAGACCCGGCAACCCCTCCCACCTCCGGCACACCCACCACCACCGGATCTTGGCCACGCTTCGACGAGGGACCTGGGCTTCTCCGACGAACGGCGCACCGACCGCCTCGGCCCACGCGCGGGGTCGGGCAGTGGCCGATGCCCGCAGGGCGCGCCGCGCATCGCCGACACGAGACAGTCCCGGAAAACAGGCGCCCCTCGCCCCCCGCGCGCACCGAAGCAGTGACCTGGATCACACCCCGGATCGTGGCCGGCGCGACGGTTTTCGGCGGCCTCACGGGTCTTCATAACCGACACACCCGACCACGCCACGCGGAGCCCTCCATGCGCCACCCCGTCCCCGGCGACCCGCCCGTCCCCACGCCCGCGCACGCGGCCCGCGCCGTCGTCACCGGTGCAGGACGCGGCTTCGGCCGCGCGATCGCCGCCGCGCTCGTCGCCTCCGGTACTCGCGTCGTCGGCATCGCCCGCACCGCACCCGATCTGCACGCCCTGCGCGACGAACTCGGCGATGCCTTCACCCCGTTGCCCGCCGACGCCGCCGACGAGGTACTCGCCGCGGACGTGCTGGCACGCCACCGCCCCACGCTGCTCGTCCTCAACGCGGGCGCCCTCCCCCATCTCGCGCCGCTGCACGAGCACACCTGGGAGAGCTTCAGCAGCGCCTGGCACACCGACACCCGCCACGTGTTCGCCTGGACCCGCGCCGCTCTGCGCGCACCGCTGGCACCCGGCAGCGCGGTCGTCGTCATCTCCAGCGGCGCGGCGCTGGGTGGTTCACCGCTCAGCGGCGGCTACGCCGGCGCCAAGGCCACCGTGCGCTTCACCGCCGCCTACGCCGCCGAGGAAGCCGAACGCGCGGACCTGGGCATCCGGTTCACCACCCTGTTCCCCCACCTGGCGCCCGCCACCGGAGTCGGCGCGACCGCGATCGCCGCGTACGCCGCACGGCGCGGCCAGGACTCGGCAACGTTCACCACGGCCCTCGAACCGGTGCTGACCCCGGAACGCCTCGCCGCCGCCGTACTGCACGCCGCCACCGACCCGGACCACACCCGCGGCCTGCGCGAACACGTCGTCACCGGCCGCGGCACCGGCCTGCACCCCGTTCCGGCCACCCGATGACCGCCCGGCCCACACAGGCGCACGCGCCGGCGATGACGGCGACGGCGACGGCGCGTACCGTCGACCCCACCCGACGCCCCGGAGCCGCCATGCCGCCGACCCACCGGCGCCGGCGGATCGAGCAGGCCGGACCACCCGCCGGTACGGCCGACTTCTCCGCCCTCGCCGAGCCGTTCCGCCCCGAACTGCTCGCACACTGCTACCGCATGCTCGGCTCCCTCCACGACGCCGAGGACCTGGTGCAGGAGACGTACCTGCGGGCCTGGCGCGGCTACGACCGGTTCGAAGGCCGCTCCTCGGTACGCCAGTGGCTCTACAAGATCGCCACCATGACGTGCCTGACCGCCCTGGAGACCCGGACCCGCCGCCCGCTGCCGTCCGGGCTCGGCGCCCCCGCCGACGACCACCGCGTCGCCGTCGCCGCCGACCGCACCGACATCCCCTGGCTCCAACCCGCCCCAGACGCCCTGTTCGCGCCCACCCCCGGCGCGACCTCCACCATGGGCGCCGACCCGGGCGCGATCGTCGCGGTCCGCACCGGGGTACGCCTGGCCTTCATCGCCGCCTTGCAGTACCTGCCCGCCCGCCAACGCGCCGTCCTGACCCTGCGCGACGTCCTCGCGTTCCGCACCGCCGAGACCGCCGACATCCTCGACATGACCCCCGCCGCCGTCGACAGCGCGCTCCGCCGCGCTCGCGCCCGCCTGGCCGAGGCCGCCCCCGTCGAGGACGAGCAGGCCGAACCCGACGAGGCCGGCACCCGGCGCCTGGTGGACGCCTACGTCGACGCGTTCACCCGCGCCGACCCGGCCGCCCTCGTCGACCTGCTGCGCACCGATGCCGAACTGGAGATGCCGCCCGTCCCGACCTGGTTCACCGGACGCGACGCCGTCGTCGGATTCCTGGCCCACCGCGTCCTGCGCCCGGGCCGGTGGCGGCTGGTACCGACCCGCGCCAACGGGCAGGCCGCGGTCGCCGCGTACCGGCACGCGGGCAACGGCTGCCACACGGCGTTCGACATCCAGGTCCTCACCTTCCGCGGGCCGCGCATCGCACGGATCACCGCGTTCCAGCAGCCGGGGCTGATCCCGGCATTCGGGCTCCCGGCTGCGGTGATGAGCTGAGGGACCGAGCGGCCGACGGGCCGACGGGCCGACGGGCCGACGGGCCGACGGCAACTCTCGCTGACCCGAGTGGACTTGCACCCACTGACACCGACCGGCGCCGCGCCGCCGCGCGACTTCGGCATGCCCGCGACCGGCACACCGCCGCATTTCGGCATGCCGGCGTACGGACACCGACCTCCAGAAGGAGACCACCACCATGCTGAACATCGCCGACAAGACCGTCCTCGTCACCGGCGCCAACCGAGGGATCGGCCGCGCGCTGGTGGAGGAGGCGCTGCGCCGCGGCGCGGCACGCGTGTACGCGGGCGCCCGCCGTCCGTTCACGCACCCCGACCCACGGGTGGTGCCGGTGACGCTGGACGTGACCGACGCCGCGCAAACCGACGCGGCCGCCGCCGCGATCGACACGCTGGACATGCTGATCAACAACGCCGGCATCTCGCTGGACGACGACCTGACCGACCCGGTCGTCCTCGAACAGCACCTGGCCGTGCACGTGTTCGGCGTCCAGCGCGTCAGCCGGGCGTTCCTGCCGCACCTGACGCGGGCGCGTGGCGCGCTGGTGAACAACATCTCGCTGGCCGCGCTGGCGCCGCTGCCGATGGTCCCGGCGTACTCGGTGTCCAAGGCGGCCGCGCTGTCACTGACGCAGGCGCTGCGCATGCAACTGGCCGCGCGCGGGGTGAGCGTGTACGCGGTGCTGACCGGACCGACCGACACCGACATGACCCGCGACCTCGACATCCCCAAGGCGACCGTCGAGTCGGTGGCGCGCGCGGTGTTCGACAGCGTGGAGAAGGGCGAGGAGGACATCTTCCCCGACCCGGTCTCGAACACCGTCGCCGAGCCATGGAGCACCGGCCCGACCAAGGCGCTGGAACGGGAGTTCGCGGCAATGGCCGCCACGGCGTCGTGAAAGCCGGCTCCCGAACGGCTGGTCCTGAACGCCGGTTCGGAAAATCGGGTTCCTGAACACCAGGTCCTGAACGCGCGGCCCGAATGGGCCTGCCGAGGCCGCAGGACCTCGACCAGTCCCCGGGCATCGGGGCTGCCGACCTCGGCGCCCCGATGCCCGGATCCACTCGGACGCCGGGCCAACGCACTGCCGACGCCGCGAGGGCGGTCGGTACAGAGCCCCGCACCGGCCGCTACGAGCCCTGCCCTGCCCTGCTCGGCCCAGCCCAGCCCAGCCCCCCACTCGGCTCAGCCCGGCTCAGCCCGGTCAAAGCGTCTCGTCAGCACCGCCGGGGCTCTGGAGACAACAACCTCAGCCCGCGCCCCTGCCGAAGTAGTCCCGCTGCCCGGCACAGCAGCCCGGCATGACGACCCGAGCCCGGCTGGCCCGAAAGTGTGAACCCGCTGCCGAACTGCCTTCGCTTCCCGCAGGGTTGCGTCGGCGAAAAGTACGTTGGCTGCGATCCACTTCGCGCGGTCGGGGGCCAGGAGAGTGAGCATGGCGAACGAACAACTCCCATCGGCGGTGGCCCCGGTGGCCATGACGCTGGCCGCGATCGCAGCGAGCGCGGCCGCGCCGCGCCCGTCGGGGGAGACGCTGGCGGAGCACAGCAACCGGGTCTTCCTGGGCATCCACGAGCAACTGGCCGACGCCTCCCTGGCGACCGGGAACCATTGGAACCTGCAGTGGGTCGCGCTGAGCCCGGACAACGCGAACATGGCGTATCTCGCGAACACCATCGGCGGGTCCAACGAGTTCGCCGTGGTCATCCGCGGCACGGTCGGCAACGAGACCGACCTGCTCGAAGACCTCGGCGTCGGCACGGTGGTCCCGTTCACCGCCGGCGATTCGCCGCCGAACCCGGTCTGGGTCGCCAAGGGCGCGATGGAGGCATTCACCCAGGTCATCATCATGAACTCGGTGGGTGTCACCCTGGTGCAGGCGCTCACCCGCGCGCTCGCCAAGGCACCACCGAACCCGACCGTCCGCGTGATCGGCCACAGCCTCGGCGGCTGCATCGCGACCATGATCGGGCCCTACCTCCAGGCGCAAACCTGGCCGAACCCCCCACAGTTCGCGATGCACACCTTCGCCGCACCCACCGCCGGCGGTGCGGACTTCGTGTCCTACGTCGAAAGCCTGCCCTGGGTCGCCAACGAGCGCTACTACAACGCCTACGACCTGGTGCCGCAGGCCTGGACCAACCTCGACGACGCCAAGAGCTGGTACCCCGGCCCCGGCCCGGAGGCGACCAACGACGTCAAAGCGGTCATCTCGACGATCGCCGGCCTCCCCGGCCCCAACGTCTACGCGCAACCGGGCGACAGCTGCGAGCTGAACACCGGCTACGGGACCACGCCCGGCTCCTACGACCCGAACCTGACCAGGAAATCGCTCCAGGACTTCATGGGCCAAGTCGCCTACCAGCACGCCAACTCCACCTACCTGAACCTGCTCGGCGCCCCCGACGTCCTGTCGGGGCCGGTGGTGACCTCCATCAGCCCGAACGCCGGCCCGCCGGGCACCACGGTCACCATCACCGGCACCGGCCTGGGCACCGGGATCGACACCGGCGTCGACTTCGGCACGCTGCCGTGCCCCCGATTCGGCGTCACGAACAACGGCACCCGGATCACCGCCTACCTCCCCCAGGGCATCGGCGCCGGAGTCGTCGCCGTCCGCGTCACCACCAACCTGGGCACCTCCCCGGCCGTCCCCTCCTGCCGGTTCGCCTACGGCGGCCCCGAACCCGTGGTGGTCACCGGCATCAACCCGAATACCGGACCCAAAAACCGCTCGGTCACCATCACCGGCGAGAACTTCGCCTCCGACGCCAAGGTCTGGTTCGGCAACAACGCCGCCGAAATCACCCAGCTCACCCCACCCAACCACATCACCGCCACCGCACCCCCACCCGACATCGGCCCGACCGACCCTCTGACCGTGAACGTGACCGTGTTCTCGAACGGCTACACCTCCCCCGCGACCCCGGCGGACGAGTTCGGCTACAAGCTGTAACCCCGACCAGCCCGCAATCCACCGGCCGCCCGGCCCGCCATCCCGCACATCGGTACGGCACGCTGCGGCTTCCCTGCCCGCGTGAATAGGCCCCAAGACAGGGGCCGTCAGCCGCGAATGTGCCAGTGTGAGCGGGAGGTGACGTTATGGCCGAGTCGTGCCCGATGGGTGGAACACATGGCTGGGAACAAGCCGGTCCCGGACCCGGAACGTGGGTCTGCGAGAAGCGGTGTTGCCACAAACGATCCGGCGAGCCCGAGTAGGCGCTCGGCGACCCCGACCCCCCGAAAGTCCTGGCGGGATTCGTTCTCCCACACCGACAGCACGCCTCACGCGTGGATCAGCGAGAACGAACAGAACCACTTCTGTCCGGATTGTGGTTTCAGGAGTTCACACATCCCGACACCACCGAGCGAGTAGCCGACAGCCCCGACCCGTCAAGCCGAGTCGGGGCTGTACCGCGCCCGCCGTTCCGGGCGCGGCGCTTCAGGCATGACGGCGATACCGAGGGCTCCGCCCACCTTGCGCGGCGCGTTGTTGGCGCCGGAGGCGATGCCCTGTTCGTGTGGGCGGACGCTGGACATGGCCGGGTTGGCGCCGGCCCAGGGCAGCAGCCGCGGACCCGCCCGGGTCGGCCAGTGGCCGAGGACGGCACCGCCGAGAGCCGCTTGCCGCCGCCCGACACGGCCACCACCTTGGGCCCACATGTACGCACGACCGCCGAGGTCGAGTTGCTGCGCCGGAAGGCGGCACCGCTGGACCGGCTGCCCCGATCCAGCAACTTCCCCCGGCCAGGCCCCGGTCCGTTCCCGCCTCAACGGCTCAGTTCGGTCTCCTGCTCCAGGCGGGACAGCTTCTCGGGGTTGCGCACCGTGTACAGGCCGGTGATGAGGCCGGCCTCGACGCGCATTGCCATCACGCCGTGGATCTCTCCGGCGCGGCGCATGATGAGTCCTGGCCAGCCGTTGATCTGGACCGGCTCGATCGACGTGCCGGCGGTGAATCTGGTCAGGCCGAAGGCCAGGTAGCGGGCCACGTCGTCGGCTCCCACGACCGGGTGCACGGCGGCGTGCCTGATTCCGCCGCCGTCGCTGAGGGCCATGACGTTCGGCGCGAGGATGTCGACGAGGCTTTGCAGGTCTCCGGTCTCGACCGCTCGTTGGAAGGCCTGGAGCGCGGCTCGGGTCTCGGCCGGGGAGATGACGTCGCGTGGGCGGCGTGCCGCGACGTGCGCCCGTGCCCGGTGGGCGATCTGGCGGACCGCGGCGGGGCTCTTGCCGACGGCTTCGGCGATCTCGTCGTAGGCGACGTCGAACACCTCCCGCAGGACGAACACCGCTCGCTCGGTCGGCGTGAGCGTCTCCATCACCAGCAGCATCGCGATGGACAGGCTGTCGGCCAGTTCGATGTCCTCGGCCACGTCGGGCGTGGTCAGGAGCGGCTCGGGCAACCAGGGGCCGACGTAGGTTTCCTTGCGGCGGTCGAGCGCGCGCAGCCGATCCAGCGCCAGCCGGGTCACGATCCGCACCAGGAACGCGCGCGGCTCGCGCACCACGGCCAGGTCGACCCCCGCCCAGCGCAACCAGGCCTCCTGCAGAACGTCCTCCGCATCGGCGGCCGAGCCGAGCATCTCGTACGCGACGGTGAAAAGGAGGTTCCGGTGGGCCACGAACGCCTCGGTGGCCGCGGCCGAGTCCGCGCGACCCTCGCCGACGTCGGGCGGCCCGGTCGTACCCGCCGCGCCCACCACCGGTTCCTCGCTGCTTGCGCTCATGCCTGGCTTCTCCTACCCGTTCGTTCCCATGACCGGTTCCCGCACCCGTACGCACAAGACGCCGGTCCCCACCGCTCTGTGACACCTACGACCGGGTGACATACGGCACATCACGCCGCTGTCACGCGGAGCGAATCGCCGACGTCTCGTGAACGTCAGGACGCCGCGCGAGGGATCGGCGCGGCACGTACCACCACGAGTGAGGACCACGTCATGGCAACCACGAAGGCGCAGGCTCCGACCGGCCCATCGCGCCGCTGGGTCGCGCTGTTCTTCATCGGGTTGGCCCAGCTCATGCTCGTACTGGACGCCACCGTCGTGAACATCGCGCTGCCGTCCATCCAGGGAGACCTCGGGGTCTCCGATGCCGACCGGCAGTGGATCATCACCGCGTACACGCTGGCGTTCGGCAGCCTGCTGCTGCTCGGCGGCCGGATCGCCGACTACGTCGGACGCAAGCGGACCTTCCTGATCGCGTTGCTCGGTTTCACCGCCGCGTCGGCACTCGGCGGCGCAGCGGGGAACTTCGAGATGTTGTTGATCGCCCGTGCGGTGCAGGGGGCGTTCGGTGCGCTGCTCCAGCCGTCCGCGCTGTCGCTGCTGACGGTGACGTTCACCCAACCGAAGGACCGCACCAAGGCATTCGGGATCTGGGGCGGCATCAGCGCCGCGGGCGGCACGATCGGGCTGCTGGCCGGCGGGGCGCTGACCGACTACCTGGACTGGCGCTGGTGCCTGTACGTCAACATCCCGATCGCCCTGCTCGCGGCGATCGGCGGGTACACGGTGCTGGTCGAGTCGCGGCGCGAGGGCAAGGCGCGCCTGGACATCCCGGGCGTGCTGCTGGTGACCGGCGGGCTGGTCGCGGTCGTGTACGCCACCACCCGGGCCGAGGCGGACGGTTGGGGCTCGACGACGGTACTCGGCCTGCTGGCCGCCGGCGCGGTGCTGCTCGCGGTGTTCGTCTTCGTCGAGAGCCGGGTGGCGCAGCCGCTGTTGCCGCTGCGCGTGGTCGCCGACCGCACCCGCGGTGGTGCGTACCTGGCCGTGGGTCTGGCCGTCATCGGCATGTTCGGGGCGTTCCTCTTCATGACCTACTACATGCAGGTGGTGAAGGGGTACTCGCCGACCAAGACGGGGGCGGCCTTCCTGCCCATGGCCCTTGCGGTCCTGGTGTCGGCGGCCGGGCTCAGCACCCGGCTGATGCCCAAGTTCCCGCCGCGGGCGCTGATCGTGCCCGGCATGCTCGTCAACGCCGTCGGCATGTTGTGGCTGATCACCGTGGACCCGAACACCTCGTACGCCGGCGGCGTGCTGATCTCGCAACTCCTGCTCGGCTTCGGAGCGGGCCTGGTCATGCCGGTGGCCATCAACTACGCCACCCACGGCGTCGACCACGGCGACTTGGGTGTGGCCTCGGCTACCGTCAACACGGCGCAGCAGATCGGCGGTTCGCTCGGCACCGCGCTGCTCAACACCATCGCCACGAGCGCGACCGTGGACTACCTGGCCTCACACGACAGCAGCCCGGCGACCCACAAGCAGGCACTGGTCGAGGGCTTCGCGGAGGCGGGAGCGTGGGCCGCGGGCATCATCGTCGTGGGCGCGCTGATCGTCGCCGCGCTGATGAACACGGCCCGTCCGGAGCAACTCGGCGCCGACGCCGACACCGAAATCTCCGACGAAGCCGAAAGGTTCGAGGGCACCGACAAGACACCCGCACTCGCGGACGACCACGGTGCCAAGCCTCTGCCGGCGCACACCTGATCCCAACGGTCCGCATCGATCGATACACCGGCAACACCGCGCACGCGCGAGGACGCTCCGGTCTCGGGAGGATCGAGACCGGAGCCCTCGGCTGGGCGCCCTGCGATGTCGTAGGCAGCGGATGGTGCTGCTCGGTGTCAGAGTCCGCGAATCCGGTGCAACAGCAGGAGTGCGGCCAGGGCGTTCGCCGATCGGATCTCGCCGCGGCCCACCATGTCGGGTACTTCCTTGAGCGACACCCACTCGACCCGGTCCGACTCGAACGCGTCCTCCGGATCGCCGACGTGGTCGCCGCTCTCCGACCAGTAGACGTGGTGGACCGCATCGGAGAGGCCGTTTGAGGGTTCGATGCTGAGCAGGTGACGGAGCGGTCCCGGTCGCCAACCGGTCTCTTCCAACATCTCCCGCGCGGCGGCCTCCTCGATCGTCTCGCCTGCCTGCTCCTCGACGATTCCGGCGGCAAGTTCCCAGCCCCAGGTGTCGGTGATGAACCGATGGCGCCACAGGAGCAGGACCCGGTCCTGGTCGTCGACGATCGTTGCGAGTGCGACGGGCCGTTGCCGGATGAGGTAGTGGTCGAGGTGATGCCCGTCGGGCAGTTCGACGTCGGCGAGTCGGATGGCGAACCACTTGTTGCTGTAGACGTCGGTCTCGCTGTGCTTGATCCACTTCATGCCGGTATCCTCACGGGCGATTCGGTGTCCGTCAGACAGACAGGGCCAGCGCGGTCTCGACTCTTTCGGCCACCTCGCGCACTGCCCGCACGTCCGCATGCGGTGCGAGCGTGCGGTGCATCGCACACATTCGGTCGAGCAGCCGGCGGGACTCGATGCCCTGTGCGGCCTCAAGCATCGACGTCGCCGAGAAGACCGCTTGGTCCAGGTCCCCACAGGCCACCGCCACGGAAGTCAGGGTTGCGAGACGGTGGACGCGCCCGCGTGTGTGGGTCTTTACGTGGACGGCGTCTTCGGCGTAGCGAAGGGCGGCCCGGTGATCGCCGAGGCTGAGCATCGCCTCTGCGGCCTGATGGTCAATGCGGCCAGGCTGTACGTAGGTCGTCTCGGGAGGTTCGTCGGCACGGTGGATCCGTTCGTGGGCTGCCTCGGCCCTGGTGAGGCTGTGGCGTGCTGCGGTCGAGTGCTTCATCCGGGCAAATGCCTTGGCCTGCATGGCGTGTAGGTCGGTCGCCAATGCTGGTGACAAGTGCGGTCCGGCGGTGCGCAGACCCGCCTCGGCGAAGGCAATGGCTTGCCGGTAGTCACACAGGAACAGAGCCTGGTTGACCAGGAGAGCGATGACATATCCGCCGAACGCCTGGTCGCCGGACGCCTTCGCCATTCGCAACGCCTGGTGGAAGTAGCGCTGAGCCAGACCCTGTTGATCGGAGTCGTAAGAGCAGATGCCCGCGATCGCAACGAGCCCCCCGACCGCGCGGAACAACTCGCGGCCGACGCGATCGGGGTAGCTGCCACGGATGGCCGGGGCGACGTTTTCGGCGAGGAATCGGATGACACGTGGTTTCGCGGCCAGGCCGCCGGCCTGCTGGTACATGCGTTCGTAGTGCATGCGGGCTGCGCGCAGCATCTCGAGATCGTCACGACCAACACGGGCGATTCCTCGATGTGAGGTGTTGGCGTCGTGGGGCGGGTTCTCCCACTCCCAGACAGGTGCAATGGCAGCCACGCCTGTTATGGCGGGAGTCTCGTGAACGGTTTTGGAGAGCCGGTGGTCCGATGTCCATAGAGCCGGGGCACGTTCGACGAACGCCATCAGCTCGATCGGCGAATCGTCCGGCCGACCGGCGAAGTCGATGTCGGGCGCGGTAACAGCGCGGCCCAAGCGCTCGGTAAGGACCGCGCAGACCAGTTCGACCGACTGCCCGCGAGGTCGTTGGCCCTTGAGCCAGCGGCCGACGGAAGTATGGTCGTAGCGCAGCGTCAGACCGGCACGGGCACCGAGATCGTTAACGCGCTGGGCGAGTCCGGCGCGGGACATACCGGCATCATCAAGTGCTGCTGCGAGCAAGTGGTTCGGGCTCACGGGTCTCCTCGCTGTTGCAGAACCAGGCCCTGGTCACCGAGCCTAACGATTTCGGTTTCACACCCCGTGTGAATCGCGCACATCGGCGGGCGGTTCGCACACCTGCCGCGATGTCCACGGGAGCACGAACCTGGGGCTGCAACGGCGACCGGATGGAGACAGCGTGACCAACCAGGGGGCCCTAATCCAAGTCGGTGCGTTTCCGGGCACCGGCCAACAATCGATCCGAGTGACGCTCGATCTCGGAGAATCGGGTGATCAACTCGATTACGAACCGAACCGAAATCAGGCCCGCTCCCTTGTGCATCAGCTCCAGGTAGAGCCTTCTCAGGCGCTTCTCATGCGGACCTCCGGCCCCGGAGGCTAACCCCCTGAGCGGGCGGGTCCGGCAGGGACGCCGGCCACCCTCCGTCGCCCGCGCCGCACCGAGCGGCAACCGGGCCCGCCCCCACCACCTCGTTCCACAGCAAGCCCCAATGCCCACGCACCCGTTGGAGCCCTCGTGACCGATACCGAGGCGATCACCGCGATGGTGACCCTGCCCGCCTGGAGCATCCACCTCGCGCCCGTCGACCACGCACGGTCGTGGCGGCTGACCGTCGTCTCCGCCGGGACGCACTCGCCGGCGGTGCAGATCGACCGCGTCCATGTCCACCTCACCGACACCGAGGTGGGCGCCCTCGCCGAGACGCTGCTGTGCCCGCGACGCTCGGACGAGCCGCAGCCCGGTCGAGCGCGGGTCGTTCGCGACGGGTTCGGGCTCCTCCTGCGCCTCGTCGTCCACCCGATCGACGACGAACCGGGCGTCGTCGCGCACATCGAGGAACACCACCGTGTCGTGCTCCTCGACGACATCGGCCGGCATCGCCCGGACCTGATCCCCACCGCCGGGCCGCCCGAGCCACGGCTGTGCCTCGACCCCGCGCCGGTGACCGGCCTGACCATCGACCAGGTTGCCGAACTCCACCAGCGCCTCGGCCTGTGGCTCGGCAGCGAGGGCATCCGCGCTGCCATCGCCGACCGGATCCTCCGTCGCCAACTCGACGCCCCGGGGGCCGGCCGGTGAGCGGTGCCCTCGACGCACGATCCGATGCCGCCGCCCGGGCCGCCCTCGACCGGCTCGCCGCCGCCGTCGCGGAACGGATGCGCATTGCCGCCTGCCCGGTGGGACCGGGCCCGGTGTCGGACGCGGCGCGTCACGCCCGCCGCCGCGCCATACATAACGCGGTCCTCGCCGTGCACGCCGCCATGATCGACGCCCACCGCCAAGGGGCGCCCGCGACGGTCATCGCCGCCACAGCCCGCATGGCCCCGCGATACGTGGCCACGATCCTGCGCCGGGACCCGCTCGCGATGCCGTACAACCGCTCGCCCGCCCCCGTCGTCACCCGGCGCACCCGAGCCCTGCACCACCTGATCGATGCCATCGGCGACCACGGCACGGCGCACCCGACCACACACCGGGCCATCGTCGACGCGCACGCCCTCGGCCTGGGCCCCATCGCACTCGGCCGCCTGCTCGACGTCAGCCCGGCCTGGGTCAGCCGCGTCGTGATGGCGGCAGGGCCGGCCGGCGCCTCGTCACCGTGAACCGCGACGCGCACACCGGCGGCCCACGCACGGACATCGCCCGCGCCTCATGGACGGGACGGCGCACGATGGAGCACACGCCGGTCGCGCGCGAGGCTCCCGCCCGCCAAGTACGCGGGGGCTCGTCGGCGGCGGTAGGACCGGGTGCGCTGTCAGTCGAGTTCGCCTCTGGCTTCCAGGCGTTGCCAGAAGGCTCGCATCATCCGTTCGTCGACCTCGGGCAGGACGATGTCGAGTTGCTCCAGGGTGTGCAGGGTTCGGGCGTTGGTGTACGTATCGGGCGGGAGGTGGGCCGCATCGCCGAGAGTGTCCTCGAACTGCTGGAAGACGTTCAGGTACGGCAGGAATGGCAGGGGACGGCCGTCCTCGGCGGCCCGGCCGAGGCGGCGGAGCCAGTCCGGGACGGGTACCGGCTTCGACCGGGTGCCGCGCCATGCGTCGAAGACACGGACGAAGGCATCCACGCCGGTCTGCCGGGGGTGGTGCAGATGGTGGACGGCCGGGGTGTTGTCGGCCAGGGCGAGGGTTACCAGGGCGCGGGCCGCGATGTCGGCGGGCAGGAGGTCGGCTCGTACGGCCGCGCCCTCCGGGTGGCAGCCGAGGGCGACGCAGGTGGTCAGGAGGCGGCAGAACATGTCGTCGGCGTTGACGGCGCCGTGCTGCGACTCCGCCCAGATCCGGCCGAGTCGGTATACGCGGGCGGACACGCCGCGGGCGATGGCCTGTTGCACCATCAGGTCGGCCACCCACTTGCTCGCCACATAGCCGTCGGCGGACGTGTGCCGTGCGTCCTCGATCGGGGAGTCCTCCGTGAGCAGGCGCGGCCCGGCGGCACTACCGAAGATTCCCAGCGTGGAGATGTGGTGGAAACGCTTGGGGACGCCCTCGGCGGCGAGCCGCAGCAGGGTCCGGGTGCCTTCCACGTTGGCCGCCTTCAGGCGCTCGTACCCGGACAGGTGGTGCACGTGTGCACCCGCGTGCACGATCGTATCCACCTGGTCCCGCAGCCCCGCCCAGCGGGCGGCGCCGATGCCGAGTCCGTCGTGCGCGAGGTCGCCGGGCACGATGTGCACGCGCCCGGCGTCGGCATCGGTACCGACGTCGATGCCGTACGAGTCCAGCACGGCGGACAGGCGTACACGTCCCGCCTGTTCCGAGGCCGCGTCCGCGCGCACGAGGCAGTGCACCTGCGCGTCGGTCTGTGCGAGGAGCTCGCGCAGCAGGAAGGCGCCGACGAATCCGGTGGCTCCGGTGAGCAGTACGTGCCGCGGTGCCGCGCCGAAGCCTCCGGCGTCCGGGAAGCGCAGTTCGGGTGCGAGCCGCGCCTCCGAACGGGGCACCACGGCGGGGGCGTCGGCCGCCCGGCCCGCCGCCGCGTTCTCGACGAGCCCGGCGAGGCCGGCGGGGTTCGGCGCGGCAAGGAAGTCCCGCACTTGGACGCGCACACCGAGTTCGGCGTCAACGCGCGCGAACAGGCGCATCATCAGCAGCGAATGACCGCCCAGCGCGGTGAAGTCGTCGTCGACACCGACCCGTTCCACGCCCAGTACCTCCGCGAACAGTGCGCACAGCGTCTCCTCGTGCGCGGTCCGCGGCGCCCGGTACGCCCCGGCGTCGGCGCCGAGGTCCGGAGCGGGCAGCGCGGCCCGGTCCAACTTGCCGTTCGGGGTCAGCGGGAGCCGGTCCAAGGCCACGAAGGCCGACGGGACCATGAAGCCGGGCAGCTTGCCGGACATGAACGCCCGCAGGGCACCGGTGTCGACGCGTTCTCCGGTCACATAGGCGACCAGGTGCTTCCCGGTGGGCGCGTCCCGGGCGATGACGGCTGCCTGCCGGATGTCGGGATGTGTGCCGAGGGCGGATTCGACCTCGCCGGGTTCGACGCGGAAGCCGCGGATCTTGATCTGGCTGTCGGTGCGGCCCGAGTACTCCAGGTGTCCGTCCTCGTGCCGGCGAGCGAGGTCGCCGGTGCGGTACATGCGCGAGCCCGGCGGACCGTACGGGTCGGCCACGAAGCGCTCGGCGGTCGCTCCCGGGCGAGCGTGATAGCCGCGGGCCAACTGCCCGGCGACGTACAACTCGCCGACGACACCCGTGGGAACGGGCCTCAGCCCGGGACCGAGCACGTAGGCGCGCATGCCGGACAACGGAGTACCGATGGGCGCGCTGCCGCCGGCGGTGCGGGTGCCATCAGTGCTGCGGGTGCCGAAGGTGGTCGCGTAGAAGGACTCCGTCTGGCCGTAGGCATTGACCACCCGCACACCCGGGAACGCCTGCCGCGCTCGCTCGACCAGCGTCGACGGTAGGGCTTCGCCTGCGAAGACGAGCGTGTCGACGGTGGTGGTGTGGGTGATCCGGTCGAGGAGTTCGGCGAAGGCGGAGGGGACGGTGCTGATCACCGCACCGTGCCAATCGTCGCGTTCGGCCAGTTCGAGGACGTCCCGGGCGAGGTCGAGGGTGCCGCCGTGGCAGAGGGTGGTGAAGATCTCGAAGACGGATACGTCGAAGTTGACCGAGGTTGCGGCCAGGACACGGGAGCCCGGGCGGATCCCGGTCCGGTCGGCGAGGTGGCGGATGCCGTTGCCGACGGTGGCGTGGTCCAGGAGCACGCCCTTGGGAGTGCCGGTGGAGCCGGAGGTGTACATCACGTACGCCAAGGAACCCGGCTCGTAGCGGTCGGCCGGGTGCGCCAGGTCCGGGTCCGCCGGGTCCGCCGCCGGGTCCCCGGCGAGGTCGAGGCCATCCAGGTGAAGGATCACGCCCCCCGTGTCCGCGAGCAGGTCCGCCGTCACGGTGTCGGTGAGAATCAGCGCGGGATCGGCGTCCCGGAGGATGAACTCCAGGCGGGCGCCCGGGTATTCGGGGTCGATCGGCAGATACGCGGCGCCCGCCTTGAGGACCGCCAGCAGGGCCACGATCAGGTCGGGAGTGCGGGGCAGGGACACCGCCACCACCGTCTCCGGACCCGTCCCACGGGACAGCAGTTCCCTGGCGAGGCGGTTGGCGCGGGCATTCAGGTCCGTGTACGACAGACGGCCGCCGCCATGAAGCAGCGCCGTGGCGTCCGGCGTGGCCG
This sequence comes from Embleya sp. NBC_00888, assembly GCF_045207655.1. Taxonomy (NCBI): domain Bacteria; kingdom Bacillati; phylum Actinomycetota; class Actinomycetes; order Kitasatosporales; family Streptomycetaceae; genus Embleya; species Embleya sp. NBC_00888. Next base: position 712,960 of record NZ_CP108784.1, read on the forward strand.
CCGCCTGCCGCTCGAAGAGCTCGGGCAGCGTAGTAGCCGCCGGGATCACCCGATCCGCCGTGTCGTCGAGACCACGCAGGAAATGGTCGCGGTCCCCCGGCGCCAGGACGTCGACCCGGGCCACCGGCGCGTCGGGGGCGGTCAGCACGAGCCGCAGAACGTCCGCCAGGCGCCCCGCGATGTGCTCGACCGCGCCCCGGTCGAACGCGGACGGCCGGTACTGAAGCAACAGCCGCAGATACGGGTCCGCACCCGCCATCAGCGTCAGCGGATAGTGGGTCCCGGTGAACGGGCGCAGACCCGTAAAGGCAATCCCGGCCCCCACGGCCTCAGCCCCAGCCACCGCCCCAGCACCAACACCGACCCCGCCCTCAACCTCAACCTCAACCTCGCCCTCGCCCTCGCCCTCGCCCTCGCCCTCGCCCTCGCCCTCGCCCTCATCAACCGGATACGACTGAAACACCACCAACGTGTCGAAAAGCTCCGTCGAACCGTTAGCCCGCTGGATGTCCGCCAACCCGTGGTGGTGATGGTCCAGCAGCGCGGCCTGCCGCTCCTGAAGCGTGGTCAGCACCCGCGCGAACGACCACCCCGGGAGGCAAAGCACGCGTACCGGCAGGGTGTTGATGAACAGGCCGACCATCGACTCGACGCCGACAACCGCGGGCGGGCGTCCGGAGACCGTGGCCCCGAAGACCACGTCGTCCCGGCCGGTCAGCCCGGCCAGCAGCACCGCCCACGCGCCCTGGACCAGCGTATTCACGGTCACGCCCAACTCGGCGGCGCGCCGGGACAGCGCCCGGGCCTCCTCGGCGGACAGCGCCACGTCGACCTGCCCGATGCCGCTCCCGTCGGCGGTGCCCCGGCCGGGCGCAAGCAGCGTGGGCCCGTCGAGTCCCGCCAACTCGCCCGCCCACGCGGCGGCCGACGCGGCCGCGTCCCGGCGGGAGAGCCAGTGCACGAACTCCCGGTAGCCCCGCGCCCGGGGCAGCGACGACGCGTCGCCGGACGTGTCGTACAGCCGCAGCAGGTCCCGCATCAGGATCGGGAACGACCAGCCGTCGAACAGGATGTGATGGGCCGTCAGGACCAGTTCGAAGCGTTCGTCCGCCATCCGTACGAGCGTCATCCGCAGGAGCGGCGGCACGGCCGGGTCGAAGGCCGCGGCGTGGTCGTCCGCCAGGAACCGGGCGAGCGCCGCCTGCCGCTCCTGCGCCGGCAAGGCGCTCAGGTCGAGTTCCCGCCACGGCAACACGACCCGTCCCGGCACGAGTTGCACCGGCTCGCCGTCGACCGCGTCGACGAACGCGGCCCGCAGGTTCGGGTACCGGTCCAGCAGGGCCTGGCCCGCCGCACGCATCCGGGCCGGGTCCACGCGGCCGGACACGTGGAAGGCCAGTTGCATCCGGTAGGCGTCGAACGTGCCGTCGCCGAGGAAGGAGTGGAACAACAGCCCGGACTGGAGGGACGTCAGCGGCCAGGCGTCGGCCAGGTCGGGGAAGCGCTCCTCCCACACCTCGATCTGGCGCTGGTCCACCGGCAGCAGCGGCAGGTCGGAAGGCGTGAGCCCGCCCGCGCCGGTGCCCGACGCGTGCGTGGCGAGCGCTTCGAGTGCCTGGCGCCACAGGTCCGCCAACTCCTCGACCGCCGCGCGTGACAACACGCCTGCGGGAGCGCCGAGGGTGGCGTCCAGCCGGGTGCCGTCGGCGGTGTCGACGGCCACCGCGGTGATCTCCAGCGTGGCCGCCACGGGCATGTCCGGGTCGAGGTCGGCGGTCAGACCCGCCAGTTCGGGTGCCGGGGCGAAGCCCAGGTGCCGCAGGTCGTCGGGCATGTCGGCGGCCGAGAAGCGACCCAGGTAGTTGAAGCTGATCTGCCCTGCGGGGTACCGGGCGAGGCCGGCCGCGGTGTCGGGGTTGAGGTAACGGAGCAGGCCGTAGCCGAGGCCCTTGTCGGGCACGGCGAGCAGTCGCTCCTTGACGGCCTTCACGAGCGCCCCGGCGGCCGGCCCGCCGGCGAACGCCTCGTCGAGGTCCACTCCCGCGGTGTCCAGCCGCACCGGGAAGAGTGTGGTGAACCAGCCCACGGTGCGTGACAGTTCGGCTCCCGGTACCGCGTCCTCTTCGCGACCGTGCCCCTCGAGCCTGATCAGTGTGGACGGTTCGTCGATGCCGCGGGCGTGTCGCCAACGGGCCACGGCCAGGGCCAGCGCGGCCAGGAGACCGTCGTTGACGCCGCCGTGGAACGCGGCCGGGAGGGTGGTCAGGAGCGTGTCGGTCACCGTCGCCGGAAGTCGCAGCGACACGCGCTCCACCGTGGACTCCACATCCAGCACGGGATCCGGCTCACGCGTGCCGAGCAGCGGATCGACGCCCGTCAACACGCCCTGCCAGAACGCGAGTTCGGCGGTACGCTCGGGTCGCCGCGCGTCGTCCGCCAGCGCGTGCGCCCAGCGCCGCACGGACGTGCCGACCGGTGCCGGCTCCGGCACCCGGCCCGCGCGCACCTGTTGCCAGGCGGCCGCGAGGTCGGGGAGCAGGATGCGCCACGAGACCCCGTCCACCACCAGGTGGTGCAGCACGACGAGCAGCCGCCCGGGGTCGCCGGACGTCGACTCGACCCACACGAACTGCGCCATCACCCCCACGCCCGGATCGAGCCGCCCGGCCGCCGCGGTGAGCTCCGCCGCGGCGAACCGCCGCCACGCCTGGTCCTCCCACCGGCCCGCCCACTCCACGCGGCGGACCAGGGCAGGCACGTCGACCGAGCCGGGCGGGGCGATCCACAACTGCGCACTGTCGTCGTCGTTCACCAGCCGCGACCGCAGCACGTCGTGCCGGTCGAACACGGCACGCAGCGTCGCCGCCAGCCCGTCCGCGTCCACGTCCCCCGGCAGCCGCAGCGCGACCGACATCGCGAACCGGTCGAAGCCCGCGCCCAGGTCGCGGATGCACGCGGCGATCGGCAACAGTGGCATGCTTCCCGTCCCGCCGCCCGGGAGTTCGTCGAGCACCGCACCGCCGCCGGGGCCCGCCGCCGCGGCCACGCGTGCGAGTTCGGCGACCGTCCGGCACTGGAAGACCTGACGCGGGGTGATCTCCACGCCCGCGGCCCGCGCCCGGGACACCACCTGAATGGACCGGATGCTGTCGCCGCCCACGGCGAAGAAGTCGTCGTCGAGACCGACCCGTTCCAGGCCGAGCACCTGCGCGTACACGTCGGCGACGATGCGTTCGAGCCCCGAGCCCGGCGCCCGGTAGCGGCCGCCGGTGAACTCCGGCTCGGGCAGCGCCGACCGGTCCGGCTTCCCGTTCGGGGCGAGCGGGAGCCGGTCCAGCACCAGGAAGTGCGAGGGCACCATGTACTCCGGCAACTGCCTCGCCACATGGGCTCGCAGCTCACGCACCGAGACCCGGGCCGTCAGGTCGATGTCCACGTCGCCCACGCTCTCGACGCGATCGGCGTTGTGCCGCGCCCCGATCGGGACGACGTAGGCGACCAGTTGCACCGTGCCGGCGTGCTCGTGGGCCACAACGACCGCCTGGGTGAGGGCGGGGTGCCCGGCGAGCACGGACTCGATCTCGCCGGGCTCGATGCGCAGGCCGCGCACCTTGAGTTGGGTGTCGGCGCGGCCCGCGTATTCCAGGTGTCCGTCGCGGTTGTGGCGGGCCAGATCGCCGGTGCGGTACATCCGGGAGCCGGGCGGGCCGTACGGGTCCGCGACGAAGCGTTCGGCGGTCGCCCCCGGGCGGGCGTGATAGCCGCGGGCGATCGGTCCGGCGACGTACAGCTCACCGACCGCGCCGACGGGCATGGGTGTCAGACCCGGGCCGAGGACGTAGGTGCGCATGTTCGGCAGGGGGGTGCCGATGGGTGTGCTGCCGCTCCGGGGCCCGGCCTCGTCGACCGTGAACGTGGTGGCGTAGAAGGACTCCGTCTGACCGTAGGCGTTGATCACGCGGACGCCCTGAAGCGTCTGCCGTACGCGGTCCACCAGCGTCGAGGGCAGCGCCTCGCCCGCAAACACCAGCGTCTCGACGACGGTCGTGCCCGCGATGTCGTCGAGGAGCTCGGCGAACACGGACGGGACGGCGCAAAGCACGCCGCCGGGCCGGCCGCCGCGCTCGCCGACGGCCAGGACGTCGCGGACGACGTCGAGCGTGCCGCCGTGGCACAGGGTGGCGAAGATTTCGAAGACGGACACGTCGAAGTTGATCGACGTCGCCGCCAGGACGCGGGTGCCCGCGCCGATGCCGGTCCGTACGGCGAGTTGCCGCAGGCCGTTGACCAGCGCGTGGTGGGTGAGGGCGACGCCCTTGGGCGTGCCGGTGGAGCCGGAGGTGTACATCACGTATGCCAGGGATCCGGGGCCCGATCGGTCCCCGACGGCCAGGTCGTGCTCCGGCCGCGCCGCGAGGTCGAACAGGTCCAGCCGCACGATCGGGGCCGTGGCCGTCGTCGGGAGCACGTCCGCCGTCGACGCGTCGGCGAGGATCAGTTCGGGGTCCGCCTCGCGCAGGATGAGGCCGAGGCGCTCGCTCGGGTACGTGGGGTCGATCGGCAGGTACGCGGCGCCCGCCTTGAGGACGGCGACCAAGGCCACGACTAGGTCGGCGGAGCGGGGCAGGGAGACGGCGACCAGGCTCTCCGGGCGCACGCCCCGGGACAGCAGCTCCCGGGCGAGGCGGTCGGCGCGGTCGTTCAGGTCCGCGTACGAGAGCCGTTCGCCCCCGCAGACCAGCGCCGTCGCGTCCGGCGTGGCCGCCGCCTGCCGCTCGAACAGGCCCGGCACGGTCGGCTCGGGAACGGGGGCGGTGGTCGCCGCCCCGCTCAACCGGCCGTGCAGCAGTTCCCGTTCGGACGGCTCCAGTACGTCCACCGCGGCGACCGGCATCCCGGGGTCCGCGACGACCTGCCGCAACACTCGCGCGAAACGGTCCGCGAGGCGCGCCGCGGTGTCCCGGTCGAACAGGTCGGTGGCGTACTCGATCAGGCCCCGCACCTCCCGGCCCTCGGCGCCGTCGACCGCCGCGAGGTTGACGAACAGGTCGAATTTGGCGGTGCCGGTGCCGGTCGGCACGGGCGTGGCGCGCAGGCCCGGCAGGTCGAGGTCCGCCCGGTCGATGTTCTGCCAGGCCAGCATCACCTGGAACAGCGCGTGGTGCGCCGTCGACCGCTCCGGGTTGAGCAGTTCCACCAGGCGCTCGAAGGGCGCGTCCTGGTGGTCGTACGCGGCCAGCGCCTTGTCCCGGACCCGGTCCAGCAGTTCGGCGAACGTGGGGCGGCCCGACAGGTCCGCGCGCAGCACCCACGTGTTGACGAAGAATCCGATCAGGCCCTCGAGGGCGGCATCGGTGCGGCCCGCGATCGGCGAGCCGATGGGGATGTCGTCTCCGGCCCCCATCTGGTGCAGCAGCACCGCGAGCGCCGCCTGCAGCATCATCGCGACCGTCGCCCCGTGCTCGTGTGCCAGCGCCTCGACGGCCGCCAGGAGCCTGGCGTCGAGAGTGATCTCGACCTGGTCGCCGCGGTGGCTCGCCACCGCCGGGCGCGGCCGGTCGACCGGCAGGCGCAGCGGCTGCGGGACGTTTGCCAGTTCGGCCCTCCAATACGCCAGCTGGCCTGCCAGGATGCTGGTCGGGTCGTCCGCGTCCCCGAGCAGGTCGTGCTGCCACAGCGCGTAGTCGGCGTACTGGACCGGGAGCGGTGCGAACTGCGGCGTGCGGCCGGCGTGCCGGGCGATGTAGGCGGCGGAGAACTCGCCCAGCAGCGGCGCCATCGACTGGCCGTCACCGGCGATGTGATGCAGCACCAGGCACAGGATGTGGTCCGTGGCATCGCGGCGCAGCAGGACGGCCCGCAGCGGAATCTCCGCGCCGAGGTCGAAGGGCCGCCGGGCCACCTCGTCCGCGGCGGCCGACACCCGTGGGCCGCTCACCGCCACGACCGGCACGTCCAGACGGGCCGCGTCGACGGGCAGCACCACCTGGTACGGCGTGCCGTCGCCGCCCTGCGCGAACACCGTGCGCAGGCTCTCGTGCCGGGCCACCACGTCCCGCAGCGCCGCGGTCAGCGCGACCACGTCCAGGTCGCCGGTCAGTCGCAGCGTCAGCGGAATGTTGTACGTCGCCGACGGGCCCTCGAACCGGTCGATGAACCACAATCGGCGCTGCGCGTACGACAGCGGCACCTTGCGGGTGCGGGTCGGCCGGTCCCCCGGCGACGCCCGGACGTCCGGGCCCTTGCCCAGTTTCCCTGCCAGTTCGGCGACCGTGGGGGCGTCGAACACCGTGCGGATCGGTAGTTCCACGCCGAGGTGTGCGCGGATCCGCCCGGTCAGCCGGGTGGCGAGCAGCGAATGCCCGCCCAGGGTGAAGAAGTTGTCGTCGACACCGACCCGTTCCACCTCCAGGACCTGGGCGAAGAGGTCCGCCAGGGCCTTCTCCCGTGACGTGCTCGGGGCCCGGTGGGTTCCGCCGTCGAGCTTGGGGTCGGGCAGGGCGTTGTGGTCGAGCTTGCCGTTGGGGGTGAGCGGCAGCCGATCGAGGACGACGAACGCCGACGGCACCATGAACTCGGGCAGTCGGGCCGCGACGTACGCGCGCAGAGCCGTGACGTCGACGGTGTCGGCCGGGGTGTCGGCCGGGGTGTCGGCCATGATCACGTACGCGAGCAGACGGGTGCCGCCGGCGACCGAGTCTCGGGCGATGACGGCCGCCTGTCGCACGTGCGGATGCGCGGTGAGGGCGGCCTCGACCTCGCCGGATTCGATCCGGAATCCGCGCACCTTGACCTGGGTGTCGGTGCGGCCCGCGTACTCCAGGTTTCCGTCCTCGTGCCGCCGGGCCAGGTCGCCGGTGCGGTACATCCGGGAGCCGGGCGGACCGTAGGGGTCGGCCACGAAGCGCTCGGCGGTTTGGGCCGCCCGGCCGAGATAGCCACGGGCCAACTCCCCGGCGACGTAAAGCTCCCCCACGATGCCCGCCGGCGCCGGGGTGAGGCCGGAACCCAGCACGTAGGCGCGCATGTTGGGCAGCGGGGTGCCGATCGGCATGCTGCTCGGGCCCGCGCCCTTGCCGGTGTCGTCGACCATGCGGGTGGTGACGTAGAAGGACTCCGTCTGGCCGTACGCGTTGACGATCCGGACACCGGGGAAGGCCGCGCGTGCGCGCCGCACGAGCGCGGCGGGCAGTGCCTCGCCCGCGAAGACCAGGGTCTTCACGGATGTCTTGTGGCGGATCCGGTCGAGGAGTTCGGCGAAGGCGGAGGGCACGGTACTGATCACCCCACCGTGCCAATCGTCGCGTTCGGCCAGTTCCAGGACGTCCCGGGCGAGGTCGAGGGTGCCGCCGTGGCAGAGGGCGGTGAAGATCTCGAAGACGGAGACGTCGAAGTTGACCGAGGTTGCGGCCAGGACGCGGGAGCCCGCGGTGATGCCGGTGCGATCGGCGAGGTGGCGGATGCCGTTGACGACGGTGGCGTGGTCCAGGAGCACGCCCTTGGGCGTGCCGGTGGAGCCCGACGTGTACATCACGTACGCCAACGCGCGCGGCCCCGGACGTTCCCTCTCGGTGGGGTTGGTCGTCGGATGCTCGTCGAGGTCGACGGTGTCCAGGAGCAGGACGGGCGCGTCGGTGGCGGGCAGCACGTCCGCGGTCGCCGTGTCGGTGAGGACCAGGGCGGGCGCGGCGTCGCGCAGGATGAGGTCCAGGCGGTCGCCGGGGTATGCGGGGTCGATCGGAAGGTAGGCGGCGCCCGCCTTGAGGACGGCCAGCAGGCCGACGACCAGGTCGGTGGAGCGAGGCAGCGACACGGCCACCACGCGCTCCGGGCCCGCTCCCCGGGAGATCAACTCCCGGGCCAGGCGGTCGGCTCGGGCTCCGATCCGGGCGTATGTCGCCGAAGTGCCGTCGTGGAGCACCGCTACGGCGTCCGGGGTCGCCGCCGCCTGCCGTTCGAACAGGTCCGCCACCGTCGCCTCCGACACCGGGGCGACCGGCGCCGCGCCACTCGATGTGCCGAGCAGCAGGGCGCGTTCGTGCGCCGCCAGGATGTCGACCGAGCCGACCGGGGCCTGCGGGTCGGCCGCGATCCGGCGCAGGACGCGCAGGAAGCGGTCCGCGAGCGTGTGCGCGGCGGACGGTTCGAGGAGGGCGTGCCGGTAGTGGAGGGAGAGTCGCGGGTGCGGGTTGGCCTCCGCCATGACGGTCAGCGGGTAGTGGGTGCCCGTCACGGGACGGATGCCGGTGATCTCGATGCCCGCGGCGGTGTGTGCCTCGGCGATGCCGGCGCGGTGCACGGGGTACGACTCGAAGACCACCAGGGTGTCGAAGAGGGCCGACAGGCCGAGCATGCGGTGCAGGTCCGCCAGGCCCTGGTGATGGTGGTCGAGCAGCGCGGCCTGCCGCCCCTGGAGCGTGGTCAGGACCTGCGCGAGAGGTGTGCCGGGAGTGCAGTGCACCCGTACGGGAACGGTGTTGATGAACAGGCCGAGCATCGTGTCGGCGCCCTGCACCTGCGGCGGGCGGCCCGACACGGTCGCGCCGAACACCACGTCCTGACGGCCTGTCAACTGCCCGAGCAGGACCGCCCACGCCCCCTGTACGAGGGTGTTGACGGTGACGCCGAGTTCGACAGCGCGCCGGGACAACTCCCGGGCCTCGTCCGGGGACAGGTCGACCTCGACCCGCCCGATGCCCGTGCGGTCGGCCGCGCGCCGGTCGCCGGGGCCGGACACGGCATTCGGCAGGAGCAGGGTGGGCTCGCGCACACCGTCCAGCTCCGCCGCCCAGGCGCGGGCGGTCGCGTCCTTGTCCTGCCGGTCCAGCCAGCGCAGGAAGTCCCGGAACGGGCGCGGACGCGGTAGCGCCGACGGGTCGCCTCCGCAGGCGTACAGGCGGAGCAGTTCGCTCAGCAGGAGCGGCAACGACCAGCCGTCGAACAGCACGTGTGCGGCGGTCAGGACCAGGTCCGAGCGCAGCTCGCCGGTGCGGATCAACGACATCCGCAGCAGTGGTGGTGTGCCGGGCGTGAAGGCGGCGGCCTGGTCGTCGGCGAGGAAGCCGGCCACGGCCTCGTCCCGCCCCCGCTCCGACAGCGCCCTGAAGTCGATCTCCCGCCACGGGAGTTCGACGCCTTCCGGGCTGATGACCTGGACCTGGCTGCCCACGGCGTCGGTCGTGAACGCCGCGCGCAGGTTCGCGTGTCGATCCAGCAGGGCCTGTCCGGCGGCACGCATCCGGTCCGCGTCGACATGCCCGGACACATGGCACGTCAGCTGCATCCGGTACGGGTCCCGGGCGTGGCCCTCGAACTCCGTGTGGAACAGCAGGCCCGACTGGAGGGGCGTGAGCGGCCAGACGTCCACCAGACCGGGGTAGCGGCGCTCCCACCCGTCGATGTCCGCCTGCGTGGCCGCGACCAGAGGCAGATCCGTCGGGGTGAGCCCGCCCGCGTCCGGGTCGTCCGCGTGCCGGGCCAGTGCTTCGAGCGCGGTCCGCCACAGTCCGGCGAGTTCGCTGACGTCGGCGCGGTCGAGCACGCCGGGCGGGTAGCCGAAGTCCGCCTCCAGACGGGCCCCGGCACCGGTGTCGAGGACCGCCGCGTTGATCTCCAGGGTGGACATGGCGGGGATGTCCATGGTGCGCGGAGCGGTCGGGGCGCCGACCGTGGTGAAGCCCAGGCCGCGCAGGCCCTCGGGCATGTCCGTGACCGCGAAGTGGCCCAGGTAGTTGAAGCCGATCTGCCCTTCGCGGTACCGGCCGAGCTCGGCCCCGGCCTCCGGGTTCAGGTGGCGCAGCAGGCCGTAGCCGAGGCCCTTGTCGGGCAGGGCGCGCAGCCGTTCCTTGACGTCCTTGACGAGCGCGCCGGCGGCCGGGCCGCCCGCGAGGGCCTCGTCCGGGTCGTGGCCCGCGACGTCGAGGCGGATCGGGAACACGGTGGTGAACCAGCCCACCGCACGCGAGAGGTCGGCGCCCGGCAGCGCGCTCTCCTCGCGCCCGTGCCCCTCCAGCTTGACCAGCGTCGCGGACGCGTGCACACCGCGGTCGCGGCGCCAACGCGCGACCGCCAGTGCCAGGGCCGCGAGCAGTCCGTCGTTCACCCCGCCGCGGTATGCGGCCGGGAGTGTGGTGAGCAGCGACGCGGTCGCCTCGGCGGACAGGCCGATCCGCAGGTGTTCGAGCGCGGAGCGGGTGTCCACCTCGGGGTCGAGGTCCCGCGCGCCCAACAGCGGATCGGGGCCGTCGAGAATCGCCCGCCACAGGGGCAGTTCGGCCAGCCGCTCGGCGGTGTGCGCCTCGCGGGCGAGGGCACGCGCCCACCGGCCCGGCGTGGTGCCCGCCCCGGGCAGCCGCGGTGTGTCGCCGTCGCGCACCTGTGCCCAGGCGGCGGCCAGGTCCGGCAGTAGCACACGCCAGGACACGCCGTCGACCACCAGGTGGTGCAGCACGATGAGCAGCCGCCCCCGCGCCCGGGGGTCCGCGGCCCGCTTCGTGGGCGAGGGGTCGAACCAGACGAATCGGGCCATCACCCCGTCGCGCGGGTCGAGACGGTCGGCCGCCGACTCCAGTTCGTCCCCGAGCAGTTCCTCCCAGGCGGCCCGGTCGCCGGGACCCTCCCACGGTGTGCGGCGCAGCACGGCGGTCACGTCGAGGCGGGCCGGATCCTCGACCAGGAGAACCGACTGGTGCCCGCCGTCGCCGGGCCGGGCCGCGTCGGCGGGGGCGACGGTGGCCGGGGCGTCGGCGAGCCGTGCCCGCAGCATGGGGTGGTGCGCGCACACGGCGGCGAGCGTCGCGTGCAGACCCGCCTCGTCGATGCCCTCGGGCAGTTCCACGGCCAGTGCCATCGCGAACCGCTCGTACCCGCCGCCCGCGTCGAGCAGATGCCGCGCGATCGGCGGCAGTGGTACGACCGAGTCGTCGCCGGCGTACTCGTCGTTCCCGACGACGCCTTCGGCCGCGGCGACCGTGGTCGCGGCCTCGGCGAGCGCCGCCGGCGTCCGGCATTCGAAGATCAGCTTCGGGGTGATGTCGACGTCCTTGGCCCGGGCTCGCGCGACCACCTGGAGCGAGCGGATGCTGTCGCCACCCGTCGCGAAGAAGTCGTCGTCGAGCCCCACCCGTTCCAGGCCCAGGACCTCGGCGAACACCGCGGCGAGCACTTTCTCGCGCGCGGTGCGCGGCGCCCGGTACGCGCCGCCGAGCACCTCCGGCTCGGGCAGTGCCGCCCGATCGACCTTGCCGTTCGGGCCGAGCGGAAGCCGGTCGAGGACCACGAACGACGACGGCACCATGAAGTCCGGCAGCCGTCGGGCCAGGGCGGCCCGCAGTTCCCGGGCGTCGATCCCGGCCAGCAGGTCGACGGAGTCCGCCCGCACGGCCCGGTCCTCGGGCACCACGTACGCGACGAGTTGCCGGCCCCCGGCCGTGTCCCGGGCGACGACCACCGCGCGGGCGACCTGGGGGTGTGCGGTGAGGGCGGCCTCCACCTCGCCGGGTTCGATGCGGAAGCCACGCACCTTCACCTGGTCGTCGGCACGGCCCGCGTAGTGCAGTTGCCCGTCGGGGGTCCGGCGGGCGAGGTCGCCGGTGCGGTACATCCGCGCGCCGGCCGGTCCGAACGGGTCGGCGACGAAGCGCTCGGCGGTCGCTCGCGGGCGGCGGTGGTAACCGCGCGCGATGTGTCCGGCGACGTACAGCTCGCCCACCGCGCCGACCGGGACGGGCGCGAGCCCGGAGCCCAGGACGTAGGCGCGCATGTTGCCGATCGGAGCGCCCAGCGCCGTGCTGCCGGTGTCCGGCCCGCCGTCGGCGGCGAGGGTGGCGCCGTCGACGGTGAACGCGGTGGCGTAGAACGACTCCGTCTGGCCGTACGCGTTGACGATCCGGACACCGGGGAAGGCCGCACGGGCGCGCCGTACCAGCGCGGTGGGCAGGGCCTCGCCCGCGAACACCAGCGTCCGCACGGCGGTCGTGTCGGCGATCTCGTCGAGGATTTCGGCGAAGACGGAGGGCACGGTGCTGATCACATCGCCGTGCCGGCCGCCGTCCTCGGCGAGCGCGAGCACGTCCCGGACGACGTCGACGGTGCCGCCCGCGGCGAGCGTCGTGAGGATCTCGAAGACGGACACGTCGAAGTTGATCGACGTTCCCGCCGGCATGCGGGTGTGCTCGTCGACGCCCACGGCGGCGGCGAGTCGCGTGATGCCGTTGACGACGGTGGCGTGGGTGACGACGGCGCCCTTCGGGGTCCCCGTCGACCCCGAGGTGTACATGACGTACGCGGCGTGGTCCGGGCGCGGCGCCGTGCGGGCCGGCGTCGGCGCGCCGTCGGAGCCGTCGGGCACGTCGTCGAGGAACAGCCGGGGGATGTCGGAGTCCGGCAGGACGGCCGCGGCCTGCGCGTCCGTCAGGAGCAGCCGCGGCCGGGCGTCGGCGAGCACGAAGTCCAGCCGCGCGCTCGGGTGGCGCGGGTCGAGCGGCAGGTAGGCGCCGCCCGCCTTGAGGATGCCGAGCAGGCCCACGACCAGTTCGGCCGAGCGTGGCAGGGCGAGGCCGACCAGGGTCTCCGGGCCGACGCCGCGCCGCGCCAGCTCCCGTGCGAGCCGGTCGGCGGCGGCGTCGAGTTCCCGGTAGGTGTACGAGGTGTCGCCGCCGACGACGGCGACCGATTGCGGGCATCGCGCGGCGCGCCGCTCGAAGAGGGCGGGCAGGGTCGCGTCCGGGACGGGCGCGGCCGTGTCGTTGAAGCGCCGCAGGACCAGTTCCCGCTCGTCCTCGTCCAGCAGGTCGACCGAGCCGATCCGCCGGTCGGGGTCGGCGCACAGCCGCGCCACCACGCGCGTGTAGCGGTCGGCCAGGGTCCGGGCCGTCCGCGCGTCGAACAGGTCGGTGGCGTACTCCAAGTGGCCGACGACGCCCCGTCCGGGCAGGTCGATGACGTTGAAGAACAGGTCGAACTTCGCGGTCGTGGTCGGCGGCCACACGTGCCGCACGTCGAGCCCCGGCAGGGCGAAGTCCGGGAGGGTGAAGTTCTGCCAGGCGAACATGACCTGGAACAGCGGTGCGTAGGCCGTGGACCGCTCGGGGTTGAGGGCCTCCACCAGGCGCTCGAACGGCACGTCCTGGTGGTCGTAGGCCGCGAGGGACGTGTCCTGTACCCGCTCGATGAATCCGGTGAAGGTGGGGTTGCCCGACAGGTCGGCGCGCAGCACCCAGGTGTTGACGAAGAAGCCGACGAGGTCGGCCAGTTGCTCGTCGGTGCGGCCCGCGATCGGCGAGCCGATGGTGAGGTCGTCGCCGCCGCCGAGTCCGTGCAGGAGCACGGCGAGGGCCGCTTGGAGCACCATCGCCACCGTCGCCCCGCGGGCGTTCGCCAGATGCTCGACGGCGGCCATCACGTCCGCGTCGAGGGTGAACTCCACATCGGCGCCGCGGTGGCCGGCCCGCGGTGGGCGCGGCCGGTCGGTGGGCAGCGCGAGGGGCTGCGGGACGCCCGCCAGGGCCGTGCGCCAGTACTCGACCTGGACCGACTGGAGGCTGTGCGGATCGTCCTCGGCGCCGAGCAGGTCGTACTGCCACAGCGTGTAGTCCGTGTACTGGATGGGCAGTTCCGCCCAGTCGGGGGCCCGGCCGGCCAGGCGTGCGGTGTAGGCGGCGGCCAGGTCGCGGGCCAGCGGCACCAGGGACACGCCGTCGCACGCGATGTGGTGGAAGAGCAGCAGGAGAACGTGCTCCCGGGGACCGCAGCGGAACAGCGTCGCCCGGATCGGTACCTGCGTGGTCAGGTCGAACGGGCGCGCGCCGGCCCGCGTCAGCGCGTCGGTGAGCCCCTCCTTCGGCACGTCCACCACCGGCAGCGCGACGAAGGCGTCGTCGGCCGGCAGCACCCGCTGGAACGGCACGCCCGTGTCGTCCTCGCCGATCAACGTACGCAGGCTCTCGTGCCGCGCCACCACGTCGCCGAGCGCCCGCCGCAGCGCCGCCGCGTCCAGCGTGCCCGAAAGGCGCAGCGGGAAGGCGGCGTTGTAGGTCGCCGACGGGCCCTCGAACCGGTCGATGAACCACATGCGGCGCTGCGCGAACGACAGCGGCACGGTGCCGCTCCGCGGCGCGTCCGGGGTCGGTTCCCGTTCCGGCCACGGGTCTGCCTGCGTGGCGGAATCGCCGAACGAACGCAATGCGACCATCCCCCAGGTGAAGCGTGCCGTGCTGGGCCCGACGGCGTCGGCACGGGGGATGCGCGGCTGTGTCGGACCCGCTCCCGCCCGCCCCCCGAGAGCGGTGAACGGCCGCTCTCCGGGACCAGTCAACGGACCGGAAGCACCCGGTGTCCAGACAAGTACGGCCGGTGGCAGCAAAAGGGCCCGGGTCGGGTCCGCGCGGGGCGAAACAGGGCGGCGCCGTCGGGTTCGCGGGCGCCGAACCGGTCCACTGCCACCGCGACCACACGCCGCGCGCCGCCTCGCCGGTGGGGCCGCGCAAGCGTTCGGAGGTGTCCCGGCGGCATGACACGGGCACGACGCACCGGCGCGCCGGCAGGGCCCCGCGTCCGCCGGATCCGGTGCCCGGATCCCGCGTGCATTCGGGCGTATTGGTCAACCACTTCGTCGCCGTCCGCGGTCCCGGCCGCGAGCGCCCCGCACGCGCCACGGGTGATCTACGCTGCCGCCGACGGACCGCACGAGTAGGGCGTACGGCCGAGGACAGACGACTCCCGGGAGCGCGGAATGACGTTACGCAAGAGATCCAGGGCCGCCGTGATCGGTGTGGCGGCGGTCGTGCTGGCGGCGACGGCCTTCACCGGTTCCGCCCAGGCGTCGCGGGAGGCGTCCTGCCCGCCGGTCGACCACCGTGCGACGCAACGCGCGATGGACGCGGCCGTAAGGGCCGGTGTTCCCGGCATCACCGCGCAGGCGCGCGACGCCGACGGTGTCTGGAAGGCGGCGTCGGGCGTGGGCAACTTGAAGACGGGTGCGCCACGCGGCAGGAACGACCGGTTCCGGGTCGGCCACATCACCGATACCTTCGTGGCGACCGTTCTCCTCCAGATGGAGGCGGAGGGAAGACTCGGTCTCGACGACAGCGTGGAGCGCCATCTGCCCGGCTTGGTGAGCGGCAACGGCAACGACGGCCGCGCGATCACCGTGCGGCAGCTTCTCAACCACACCAGCGGCCTGTTCGACTACGTCGCCGATCGGGAGTACGGCGAGACGTATCTGACGGGCGAGGGCTTCCTCCGGCACCGGTATGACACCCTGACGCCCGAGCAGCGCCTGCGGGTGGCCTTCGCCCACGAGCCGCCGTTCCGGCCCGGTGCCAGGCACTCGTTCGCCAACACCAACGACGTCCTTGCCGCGCTGATCGTGGAGCGGGTCGGCGGCCGGACGTACGAGCGCGAGGTGCGCGATCGCATCATCGAACCCCTGGGCCTCGACGCGACGTCCACCCCGGGCGACAGTGTCCACCTGCCCCGGCCGAGCAGCCGCGGCTACTCCAGGCTCTTCGCGTCGCAGCCGGACCGCGTCGACGACGTCACCGCCATGAACGCGTCACAGGTCTGGGGCAACGGCGACATCATCTCCGGCGCAGCGGATCTGAACGTGTTCTACCGGGCCCTGATGCGCGGGAGGCTGCTGCCTCCGCGGCAGTTGAAGCAGATGCTGACGACCGTCGACAACCCCGACTTCCCGGGCGCGGCCTACGGGCTGGGCATCGAACGGTTCACGATGAGATGCGGCACGACCCTGTGGTACCACGACGGCGCCGCCGCGGGGTCGATCGCCTTGGTCGCCACCACCGAGGACGGCGGCCGGCAAATCGCGGTCAACTTCAACAGCGACTGGGGAGGAGAGAACATCCTCGCCATCCTGGACGCCGAATATTGCCCGTCCTGACCGCCGAGTATCGCGACCGCGCCGTTGTGCCGCACACCCACCCGCTATGGCGTCACAATGACGCCATAGCGATCCCGCCGGCGACAGTTCACCTGAACTCGGTGGCGGCCCACGGCCCGCCGATATGCAATTCGCTATTCCCGGCCCATCGAAACACCACAGTTCACCGGGACAAAAGGGCCCGTCGCGACCAGCGGGCCAGGCAGGCGCCGCGCGGCGCAATCAATGTGCCATCATAATTCCATGGAACTTCGGGAGTACGTCGAGGCGCTGCGCGACGAACTGGTCACAGCTTCCGCGGCGGGAGATGCCGAGACCCGCGCGGTCGCGGAGCGCTTGGTCGCCCCGCTGGAGTCGGCCGTTCGGCTCACGTTGCTCAAGGTTCTGTCGGCGGCGGCCGACGAGATCACCCGGGAGCTGGCGCCCGGCTCGGTGGACCTGCGCCTGCGCGGGATGGATCCCAGCTTTGTGGTGACCGCGCCCTCGGCCGACGACGGCCCCACGAAGGACGCCGCGGATGATGCCGACGAAGCGGCGGGCGACTGGTCGCCCGGAGCGCTCGGTGGCGCCAGGGGCGGCGCCACCGCCCGGATCAACTTCCGGCCTCCGCAGGAGATGAAGGACGAGATCGAGAAGGCGGCGTCCAGGCAGGGCATCTCGGTCAACACCTGGATGGTCCGAGCCTCCGCCGCGGCGCTGTCCAACAGCAGGCGGGCCCAGCGCGGCAAGCAGCAGTTCAACGGCTGGGTGCAGTAGCCGTCGCGAGCGGGCACGGCAAGGGCCCGGAAGGGCCGGACTGCGGTGTGCCCACGCCGATGACCGACGGGATGCGAATGTGGTTCGCATCCCGTCGACGGCTCGCCAGGACCCGCCCGTGGGCCGCTTCGTCCCGAACGTCGTGCCGTGCCTATCGCCGCGCGGGGCGGTCGTTGGTCAGGCGCGGTGGATCGTGATGTCCCCGTAGGAGGAGTGCGCCCGCACCTCGATCCCGTCCTTGGACGCCTCGGCGACCTGCTCCAGCATGTTGTTCACGCGCCCGTATCCGGTGGCCAGGTCCAGCTTCGCCGGGCGGTCCGCGCCGATGCCGACCTCCAGGTCGCCGGACCCGGTCTTGAGCACGACCTCGCCGTTGGTCACTTCCGCGACCCGGATGTTGCCGCTGGCGGTCTTGGCGTCGGTCTTGAGTCCCGAGGCGTGGTCGATGGAGATGTCGCCGTTGGAGTTGCGGACGTGGACGTCGCCGGTGACCTTGCCGATCTCGGTGTTGCCGCTGGAGTTCTTGACCTTGAGCGAACCGTCGACCTCGCCGATCCGGATCCGCCCGATGGACGTGCCGACCTCGGCGTCGCCGTCGACTCGGCCGACGGTGATGTGGCCTGCCGAGTGCAGCCGCAGCGGACCGACGTGGTCCAGGTGAACGATCGCGGTGGAGGTCTTGTACGTGCACTCGCCGAGGCGGCCGGAGGAGCGCAGCTCGCCCAGCGCGGCCTTGCCGTGCACGTGTGAGCCGACCGGCAGCACGATCGACACGTCCACCGAACGGGTCTTCCGGGAGAGGTCCAATCCCGCGAGCGGCTTCGAGCCCTTGATCACCAGGACGCCGTCGACGAATTCGACGCTCGTCTCCTTGGCGGCCTTCACATCCGAGGAGTCGCTCTCGTCGCTCGGTCGGACCTCGACGACGGTGTCGGTCCGGTCTTCGGCGATGATCTGCACGTCACCGACGTGGAGTTCGATCGTGACGGAGATCGACTTCGGAGTCTCGAAAACAGGCATGGCTGTCCCTTCTGTTCATTTCCGAATTTCCGACGGCCGTCCCCCTGTGGCGGGACGAGCGGGATATCGGTCCGGCTTGGTTCAGTGCACCCAGGCGGTGTAGCGCTGCCGCCCTCGTCTGCCCCGCCGCTCGGCGGGGGCGGGGGCGCGATCGCGGCGCACCGCCGCGGCGGCCACCCCGGCGAACCACGCGTCCACCGAACGCCCTTCGTGGCAGGCCGCCTGCTCGATGCGCGCCTTCAGGTGCCGGGGCATGTGCACGGTGACACGCGCGCCGGCACCTTCCTCGGCGCTCGGCGCGCCACCGCGCGCGGCGGTCTCGGACGACCCGTCGGGCGACGCCGGCGTCACGACGAAGTTCGGTTCACCTCCACGCAGGTGGAGTTCGACGAAGCCCGGGGCGAGGTCGCGGTTGATCTCGTCCGCGGCGGCCGTCAGCGCGTCGAACAACGTGCGTCGGATCACCGACTCCAGCCGCGCGGCGGGCGCGGCGGCGTCCGCATGATCGGCTCGAACGAGCGCGGCGAACTCGCGCCCGAGTTTGTCCACGAACGGGCTTACATCCATGGCGCCATCATGGCGCATATGTTGTGCCATCGCAAGCTACCGCGCCCCGGGGTGGCGCCACCGGCGGGTGGTCACCGCGATGGTCCCCGACCCTGCGTGGCGACGACGGATGCGTGCTGCCGCGCGGCGCTCGTTCGCACACCCTACGGGGCGGCCTCCGTACGGCATTCGAGGCCGCCCAGTACGTCCGTCATGTCCGCCAGCAGTACGGCTTCCTCGGCTCGGAGATAGAAGTGCCCGCCGGGAAACACCCGGAGCCGGAAGGCGCCGTTCGTCGTGTCCGCCCAGCGGCGCATCTGTTCCGGGTTCACCTCGGTGTCGCTGTCACCGGTGTAGCCGTAGACCGGGCAGTCGAGCGGAGGCCGGTGGCCACCGGGATAGTCGTCCACCAAGCGGTAGTCCGCGCGGATCGCGGGGAGCAGGATCTCCCGCAGGTCGGGGTCCGCGAAGACCGGAGCGCAGCTCTCGTCGAAGCGCACGACATCCGCGATGATCTCCTCGTCCGTGCCGAAATGTTGCCGCAGACCCTCCAGCGCATGCGGCGGACGTCGGCCGGACACGCACAGCGCGGCCGGCGGGCACCCCCGTTTCTGCAGCCGCAGCGCCACCTCGTGCGCCACCGAAGCCCCCATGCTGTGACCGAACAGCACCAGCCGATGCCGCGCCGGCTCGCCGAGCGCGTCGGCGATGTCGTCCGCGAGGGCTTCCAGCCCGGACGGGAACGCATCCCCGAGCCGGTCCTCCCGGCCCGGGTACCGCGCGGCGAGCACACCGACGTCCGGGGGCAGCCCCAGCGGCCAGGTTCGGTACGCGTTCGACCAGCCGCCGGCATGGGGGAAGCACAGGAGCTTCGTCGCGCACCCGTCGTCGTCCCGGAAACGACGTATCCACCGCTCATCCACCGGACGGCTCATCGAAAATCCCTTTCCGCACACCGGGTGACGATCGGGGTGGACGGCGACCGCGGCCGACGCTCAGAGAACTTCGCCCGCCTTCGTCCTCCTGCGCAGGGCCGGCCTGCTCGACCGGGAGAGGTCCTCCCACATGTCCGACAGACCGGTGATGGTGCGCGCCGCGAACAGCGTGCGGATGGACACCTCGAGGCCCAGTTCCGCCCGGATCAGGCCGACCAGCCTGATCGCCCGGAGCGAGTTCCCACCGAGGTCGAAGAAGTCCTCGTCGATGCCCACCCGGTCCACCTCCAGCACGTCGGCGAACGCCTCGGCCAGCACCCGCTCGGTGCGGTTGCGCGGTGCCCGGTACGACCCGTCGTCGAACGCGGGCTCCGGCAGCGACGCCCGGTCCACCCTCCCGCCCGCCGTCACCGGCAGGCGTTCCAGCACCACGAACGCCGCGGGCACCATGAACTCCGGCAATCGTCCCGCGGCGAACCGGCGCAGTTCCTCGTTCGAGAGGTCGTCCCGACCGCCCACCGGGACCACGTAGGCCACCAGCCGCTGCTGCCCGGATGCGTCCTTCCGGACGACCACCACCGACTGCGCCAGTCCGGGGTGCTCCGAGAGCACCTCCTCGGCCTCGGCCGGCTCGATCCGGACACCGCGTACGTCCACCTGGGTGTCGGCACGTCCCACGTACTCGATGCGCTCGTCGGCGCCCCACCGCACCCGGTCCCCGGTGCGGTACATCAGCCCACCGGCCGGACCGAACGGGCAGGGTAGGAACCGCTCGGCGGTTTGCCCGGGTCGCCCGGGATACCCGCGCGCCAGACCGGGGCCGGCCACGTACAGCTCTCCGGTCACGCCGACGGGGACCGGCGCCAGCCCCGGACCCAGCACGTAGAGGGCGGTGTGGTCCGTCGGGCGGCCGACCGCGCCCGCGGGCGGCACCGGTCCGTCCGCCGTCAGGCGGTCGGCCGCGGCGAACCCGGTCGCCTCCGTCGGTCCGTGACCGTTGACGATGGTCACTTCGGGGCACGCCTCCCGCATCCGTCGCACCGCGGCGGCGGACACGTGATCACCACCGGTCCACACCTCGCGCAACCCGACCACGCACTCGGGGCGTTCCGCCGCGATCGCCGAGAACAGTCCCGCGGGCAGCCACACCGCGGAGATCTCGTGCGCCGCTCGCGACTCGGTCAGGGTCCGGACGGAAGACTCCCCCGGCGGAGCCACGACCACCCGGCCGCCGTTCAGCAACGGTGCCCACACTTCGAGGGCGAGCCCGTCGAAGGTGTGCGGCGAGTGCCACAACACGGCGCCGCGGGCGCCTTCGCGCCAGTGGCGATCCGTGACCAACCGCTGCATGTTCCGGTGCGTCACGCCAACCGCCGTGGCCACACCGGTCGATCCGGAACCGTACATCACAGCCAACAGGTTGTTCGGATGCGAGGGGGTCGGCAACTCCCGCGCATCGCCGTCGTCGTCGGCGTCCGACGCCAGGTCGTCGAACACGAGCGCCGGAACATCGAGATCGGCGGAGCGCGCCCGGGCGGTCGCCGCGTCGGCGAGCAACAGGCGCACCGACGCGTCGCCGGCCACCGAGGCGATCCGCTCCGCCGGGGTCGTCGGGTCGATCGGCAGGTAGGCTCCGCCCGCCTTCACCACCCCCAACAGGGCGACGACCAGGTCCACCGACCGCGGCATCGCCACCGCCACGACGGTCTCGGGTCCGACGTCTCGACGCCGCAACGCCGCGGCCAGCCGACTCGACCGCTGGTCCAGTTCCCGGTACGACACGGCCGAGTCCCCGGACACCACCGCGACCTCGTCGGGGGCCGATTCCACCCGGCGGGCGAACAGTTCCGCGACCGTCGACCACGGCACATCCGGGTCGTTCGGCGCCGTCGGTGCCACCCGGTCCCGCTCGGCCCCGCGCAGCACGTCCAGCGCACCGACCGGCAGTTGCGGATCGGCGGCCGTCAGCGCACTGGTGTACGCGATCAACTCCGCGCCGATGAACCGCAGTTCCGCACCGGTGTACAGGCCCGCGGGGGCGTCGAGTCGGACGAACAGGTCGCTGTCGGGGCTCCCGTCGGTGTAGACGCCGATCGACAGTTCGTCGAAGACCCCGGTCGTCGCGCCCAGGTGGCGCGCCTGGTTGTCGGCGAAGTGCAGTTGCTCCGCGAACTCGACGACGTTGACGACGGCACCGAAACTGCCGCGGCCGCTCAGGACGGTTCCGCTCGCGCGCTGGATCTCCGAGTAGTGGCAGGCGGTCCGACCGAAGATCTCGTACGTCTCGTCCACCACCGCGTCGGCGATCTCGCCGAAGGTCGCGGTGAGCGGAACCTTCACCCGCACCGGCACCACGTTCACCGCCAGACCGGGCGTGTTGCTCGCCGCCCCGACCCGATTGCCCACGGCGAGCGAGACGAGGAACTCCGGGCGGTCGCAGCGGTGCCGGAAGTACACCGCCGCGGCGGCGGTCAGCAACGACGACATCCACACACCCATGGACTTCGCGGCCTCGGTCCAGGTGTCCGCCTCGGCGCGCGGCACCGTCAGCGTTCGGCTCACCATGCCGATCGAGTCCGCGAGTTGCCCCCAGCGGTCGGCGCTGCTCATCGGTTCGGCCGGCGCGGACCGCGTCGCGTCCGACAGGGCGACGCGCGGAACCTGCGCGGGAGGGGGCGCGTCCGCCAGGTACTCGCGCCAGAACTCGGCGTCCTCGGTGAACTTCGGGGAGTCCTGGTACTCCGCCGCCCCGGCCGCGAACGACTCCACATCCCACGGGTGCGGCAACTCCGGTATCCCGGTCCCCCGCACCAACGCCGTGTACACCTCGGCGAGGCGCCGCGACAGCAGGCCACCCGCGCCGTACCCGTCGGATATCAGGTGGTGGTAGGCGATCACCACGAGCGAGCGGGCCGCCGCGAGTTTGACCACCCCCAGCCGGAACAGCAGATCGCGCTCCAGGTCGAACGGCTGCTTGATCAGGTCGGCCAACGCATCGCGCGCCGCCTGCTCGGGATCGGCCTCGCCGGCCAGATCCAGGAAGAACGGCCGCCAGTCGCCCAATTCCCGCGGCACCAGCCGCAATCCGCTTCCGTCGTCGACGAAGTTGACACGCAGCACTTCCGCTTCGCCCAGCACGTGCAGGAATGCGGATTCCATGACCGCCGCGTCCAATTCACCGTCCACATCCCACATGGTCAACGCATGGTTCAGCGTGTCGGGGGACATCTTCTGCGCCAGCCACAATCCTTTGTGCGCCGACGACGCACCGAACGAACGCACAGGGAACATCCCCTCAGCAGGCAGGCTCGGGAACCTGAGGAATTCGCAGACCACTTCCACATTCACGGAAGTGGATCAGCCGGTCAAGACAATGGGGTGTCGGGACGGGCGCACCGCTGTCGAACGTGCGGTGTCCCGCCGACGGGACGGTCCCGGGGCGGCGGTGGGATCACCGCGGAGCGCGGTCGGCCATCGAGGACGTGACGTGCTCGGCGACTCGCCTGGGTGTGGGGTGCCGCAGCACCAGGTTCGCCCTCAGTTTGAGTCCGGTCGACGCGGCCAGGCGTTTGCTCAGCTCCACCGACAGCAGCGAGTCGAAGCCGATGTCCCGGAACTCCCGGTCGGGGTCGATCGTCTCGTCGGCGGGGTGTCCGAGCACGACGGCGACCTTCGCGAGGACGTGCTCCAGCACGAGTGCCTTCGCGTCCCCGTCGGCAAGGGCGGCGAGCCGGTCCGACAGGGGCACGGCCTGCTCGTCGTCCGCGGGTGGTTCCGTCGAGACCGGCTCCGCCACCGGCGTCGTGTGCACGGAGTTCAGCCAGTACCGCTGCCGCCGGAACGCGTACGTCGGCAGCTCCACCCGCCGGCGCGCCCCGAACAGTGCGCCCCAGTCCACGGCTCCGCCGCGGACGTACAGCTGGGCCAGCGAGCCGACCACGGCCTCCGCCTCGCCCCGATCCCGCCGTGACGACGACAGGACCACCGCGTCGTCCAGATCCTCGACCATCTCCTGTACCGGGACGGTCAACACGGGGTGCGGGCTCATCTCGATGAACCCCCGGAAACCGTCGGCGATCAGCCGCCGGACGGACGATTCGAAGAGCACTTTCTCGCGCAGATTGTCGTACCAGTACTCGCCGTTCAGCTCCGCGGTATCGATTGTTTCGCCGTGCAGGGTCGAATAGAAGGGCAGCGTCGACGTTTTCGGACGCACGTCGGACAACGGTCCGATCACCTGATCGCGGACCCGGGTCACCTGGTGCGAATGCGAGGCGTAGTCGACCGATATTCTCCGCGCCTGAGCGCCTTCGGCCTTCATCTTCTCGACGAATTCGTCGAGCGCGTCCGGTTCCCCGGACACCACCACCGAACGGGGTCCGTTGACCACGGCGACGCTCACCCGGTCCTTCCACGGAGTCAGCCGTGCCGTCACCGATTCCGCGGATTCCGCGATCGACGCCATCCCGCCGTGCCCGATCAACCCCAGCAGAGCCTTGCTGCGCAGGGCCACGATCTTGGCGGCATCGCGCAACGACAACGCTCCGCACACGTGGGCGGCGGCTATCTCGCCTTGGCTGTGCCCCACCACCGCGGCCGGTTCCACCCCCCACGACCGCCACAGCGCGGCCATCGACACCATCACCGAGAACAACGCCGGCTGCACCACGTCCACCCGGTCCAGCGTCGGCGCCCCCTCCACGCCGCGCACCACATCGAGCAGCGACCAGTCGACCCACTCGGCCAGGGCGACCGCGCACTCGTCGAGGCCGCGCGCGAAGACCGGGAAGGTGTCGTACAGTTCCCGGCCCATCCCGACCCACTGCGACCCCTGCCCCGGGAACATGAACACGACACCGCCGAGGTTCCCGGCGACCCCGCGCACCACCGCGGCGGACTCCACGCCCTCGCCCAACAACGCCAGACCGTCCAGCAGTTCGTCCCGATCACGGCCCAGCACCACGGCACGATGCTCGAACCGCGACCGGCTCGACCACAACGACCAGCCGATGTCGGCGACATCGGCACCCGACTCGGCCGCGGCGAAGTCGCGCAGACTGCCCGCCTGCCGCTGCACGGCCGCCGCGCTCTTGCCCGACACCACCCACGGCACCAGCCCGCCGACGCCCGAGTCCGGACCACGCCCGTCCGTCGTCGGCGCCGGTGGCGGTTCCTCCTCCAGGATCACGTGCGCGTTGGTGCCGCTGACTCCGAACGACGACACACCGGCTCGCCGCGGACCGTCCGCGCGGATCCACTCACGCCCCTCCACCAGCAGTTCCACCGCGCCGGAGGACCAGTCCACGTGCCGCGTGGGCGTATCCACGTGCAGGGTCTTCGGCAGGAAGCCGTGGCGCATGGCCATCACCATCTTGATCACCCCGGCGACGCCGGCCGCGGCCTGGGCGTGACCGATGTTCGACTTCATCGACCCCAGCCAAAGCGGGCTGCCCTCGGCCCGGTCC
Organism: Embleya sp. NBC_00888; assembly: GCF_045207655.1. Taxonomy (NCBI): domain Bacteria; kingdom Bacillati; phylum Actinomycetota; class Actinomycetes; order Kitasatosporales; family Streptomycetaceae; genus Embleya; species Embleya sp. NBC_00888. The sequence goes on from NZ_CP108784.1 coordinate 737,580, forward strand.
CGCCCGTAGGTCGCCAGCAGGGCGTGTGCCTCGATGGGGTCCCCGAGCACGGTTCCGGTCCCGTGCGCCTCGACCGCGTCCACCTCGCCGGGCGCGACCCCGGCGTTCGCCAGCGCCTGCCGGATCACCTTCTCCTGGGCAAGTCCGTTGGGGGCGGTCAACCCGTTGCTGGCCCCGTCCTGGTTCACCGCGGAACCGCGCACGACCGCCAACACCGGGTGGCCGTTGCGGCGGGCGTCGGACAGCCGCTCCAGCAGCAGCACACCCACCCCCTCCGCCCAGCCGGTGCCGTCGGCTCCGTCCGCGAAGGACTTGCACCGGCCGTCCGCCGACAGACCGCGCTGCCGGGAGAACTCCACGAAGATCGCCGGCGTCGACATCACCGACACCCCGCCCGCCAGGGCGAGCGAGCACTCCCCCGAACGCAGCGACTGCGTCGCCAGGTGCAGGGCCACCAGCGACGACGAGCATGCCGTGTCCACGCTCACCGCCGGCCCGGTCAGCCCCAGTTCGTACGCCACCCGGCCGGACGCGACGCTCAGCGCGCTCCCGTGCATCAGGTAGCCCTCCAGCTCGTTCCGGCCCCCCTCCAGGAAGCGCGACCCGTACTCGGACGAGCTCACCCCGGTGAAGACACCGATGTCGGCCCCGCGCACATCGGCGGGAACGATGCCCGCCCGCTCGAAGACCTCCCACGACGTCTGCAACAACAGGCGCTGCTGGGGGTCGATCGCCAACGCCTCACGCGGACTGATGCCGAAGAATTCCGCGTCGAAGTCGGCCGCGTCCGTGAGGAATCCCGCGTGCCGCACGTACGAGCTGCCGGCCGTGTCGGGGTCGGGGTCGTACAGATCCCGCCATCCGCGGTCCCCCGGGAACTCGTCCACCGCGTCCAGGCCGCCGCGCACCATGTCCCACAGGTCCTCGGGCGAGGACACCCCTCGCGGGTAGCGGCACGCCATGGCCACCACGGCGATCGGCTCGACCCGGCCGGCCTTCAGGGCGTCGATCTCCAGCCGCAGGCGGTCGCGTTCCTCCAACAATGTGCGGAGCGCCCGCTCGACCCGGGCCGCGCCGTCCGCTGTGCGATCCGCGGAGTTGTCCATGGTCACTTGCCCCTCTCATCCAGAGCCAGGCCGACGAGTGCTTCCAGGTCCATGGCCGCCAGTTCGCCCGCGTCGGCGTGCGCGTCCGGCACCTGCCCCTCGGCGTCCGACCGAGGCGGGTCGGCACACGCCAGAACCGACTCCAGGAGGCCCGCGCTCCGCAGCCTGTCGATCGGGACGTTTCGCAACAGTTCCCGGATCTCGGCGTCCTCGTCCGGGCTCGCCTGCGGCGCCGCCGGACGCAGCAGGCCGAAGATGTGTCCGCCCAGCTCCCGCGGCGTCGGGTAGCTGAAGACCAGGGTGGATGCCAGGCGCAGCCCGGTCGAGGAGGCCAGGCGGTTGCACAGTTCGACCGAGGTCAGCGAGTCGAATCCGAGCTGGGTGAACGCCTGGTCGGCGTCGACGGCCGCACTGGACGGGTGTCCGAGCACGATGGCGACCTGGTCGCGGATCCAGTCCAGCACCGTCGCCTGCGCGTCGCCCTCCGCGAGACCCGCCAGCCGGGCGGGCAACCCGAGCGAACCGCCGTCCCTGGTCGTGCTCGCCCGCTTCCGGGGCGACCGGCCACCCTCGACGAGGTCGCGCAGGAGCAGCGGCGGTTCGGCACCGGTCCTGCTCCGCAGCGCGGAGAGGTCCAGCCGGGCCGGGATGAGCACGGGCTTGTCGAGCGCGCACGCCGCGTCGAACAGGGCCAGCGCCTCGGGTGTGGGCATCTCGGCGATGCCCAGCCGCCGGACCCGCGAGAGGTCGACCTCGTCCAGGTCCGCGGTCATCCCGCTGCGCTGCTCCCACCAGCCCCAGCACAGCGACGTGCCGACCAGGCCGGAGGCCCTGCGCTGGGCCGCCAGACCGTCCAGGAACCCGTTCGCCGCGGCGTAGTTCGCCTGTCCCGCGGTGCCGAGCGTGCCCGCGAGCGCGGAGAACAGCACGAATGCCGACAGGGTGTGGCCCCTGGTCAGCTCGTGCAGGTTGACCGCGCCGCCGGCCTTGGCGCGCAACACGCGGTCGAGGCTCTCCGCGGTCAGCGATTCGAGGGTGCCGTCCGCCAGGACACCCGCCGCGTGCACGACCGCCGTCAGCGGGTGCCCGGGCGGCATGTCCGCGAGCAGGTCCACCACCGCGGCCCGGTCCGCGACATCGCATTCCGCGACCTTGACCACCGCGCCCGCCGCCGCCAGGTCCGAGACCAGCTCGGCGGCCCCGTCGGCCGCCATGCCCCGACGGCTCGCCAGCACCAGGCTGCGCACCCCGTGTTCGGCGACGAGATGCCGCGCCACCAGCGAACCCACTCCTCCGGTCCCGCCGGTGACCAGGACGGTCCCACTGCCGAAGCCGCTGCCCAGGTCGAGAATGACCTTCCCGATGTTGCGGCCCTGGCTCATCTCGCGGAACGCCTTGCGCGCGTCGCGGATGTTGCGCACGGCGATCGGATTCAGGTGCAGCCGCCCGTCGGCGAACAGTTCCATGACGGCGCGGAACATCTCGTGGATCGCGTCCGGGCCCGCCTCGTAGAGGTCGAAGGCCTGGTAGTCGACGCCCGGGTGGTCGGCTGCCACCCGCTGCGGATCGCGGATGTCCGTCTTCCCCATCTCGACGAAGCTCCCGCCCTCGGGGAGCAGCTTCAGCGAGGCGTCGACGAAGTCGTGCGCGAGCGAGTTCAGCACGAAATCCACACCGCGCCCGTGCGAGGAGGCCAGGAACGCGTCCGCGAACTCCAGGTCCCGCGACGACGCCAGGTGCGCGTCGTCCAGCCCCAGAGCGCGCAGGGTCGGCCACTTGGCCGGACTCGCGGTTCCGTAGATCTCGGCACCCACGTGTTTCGCCAGCTGGACGGCGGCCATCCCCACGCCGCCCGCGGCGGCGTGGATGAGGATCCGTTGGCCCTTCTCGAGCTTCGCCACGCGGAAGAGCGCGTGGTAGGCGGTGAGGAAGGCGCCCGGCACCGACGCCGCCTCGGTGTGGCTCCAGCCTTCGGGGATGGGCATGAGCAGGCGGTGGTCCGCCACGGCCACGCGGCCGAAGGCGCCGGAGAAGATGCCCATCACCCGGTCGCCCGGTGCCAAAGCGGTGACGTCGTCCGCCACCTCCAGCACGATTCCGGCGCCCTCGCTGCCGATCCCGGCGTCGATGGCCGTCCGGTCCACCAGTCCCAGGGCGATCGTGACGTCCCGGAAGTTGAGCCCCGCGGCGTGCACCGAGACGCGCACCTGACCACTCGTCAGGGGTGCCTCCACCTCGGGGCAGGGAACCCAGGTCAGGTTCTCCAGCGTGCCCTTGGTCGGGATGCCGAGCCGGTGGGCGCCGGGCGCCGGTGGCTCGATCCGGTGGTGCGCGGCCGTGGTCGCCGTCATCCGGGGGACGAGATACCCGCCGCCGCGCAGGGCCAGTTGCTCCTCGCCGGTGGCGAGCGCGTCCGCGAGGCGTGCCCAGGACGTCTGTTCGTCGTCGACATCCACCAGCCGGAACCTGCCGGGGTGCTCCGTCTGCGCGGACCGGATCAGGCCCCATACGGACGCGCCGGGGAGGCTTTCGACGCTCTCCCCTCCACCGGTGTCCAGGGCCAGGCGGGTGAGGACCACCAGCGTGGATTCGGCGAGCGACTCCTCGGCGAGGAACCGCTGGACCCACTCCAGCACGCGCGTGTCCGTGTCGCCGACCGTGGCGAGCAGATCGGGGTCCGCGCTCACGAAGTCGTCCAGGCACAGCACGATGTGCGGGGGCGCCTCGCCCGCGAGGACGTCGTTCATGGACGCGTGGAAGACGACGGTCTCGGCACCCGCTTCCAGGAGCCGGGAGGCCAAGCCGTCCTTCGCGCCGAGAACGCCCCATCGCACGCCGAGGGTTTCTCGTCCGCTCTGCGGGAGCGGTCGCCATTCCAGTTCGTACAGCGACTGCTCGTGGCCGCGGCGGGCCGAGCGCAGTTGCTCGGCGCTCGCCGGGCGGAAGGTCAACGCCTCGATCCGCGCGATCGTGCGGCCGTGCTCGTCGGCGACCACCACCGACACGGCGGCCTCACCGGCCGGGGAGACCCGGATCCGCACGGTCGAGCCGCACTCCCCGAGTTGCTCCACCCCGGACCACGAGAAGGGCATCCAGCCCCGACCGCCCGTCACGTCGACGACGGCGCCGGCCACGACCGTGTGCAGCGCGGCGTCGATCAGCGCCGGATGCAGGGCGTACCCGCCGGCGGCCGAGCCGTCGGCGGTCACCGGCAGGGTGGCCGTCGCGAAGAGATCGTCGTCGCGCCGCCACACTTCGCGCAGCCCGCGGAAGGTCGGCCCGTACTCGAAGCCCGCGTCCTCGAAGGAGTCGTACAGCCCGTCGATGCCGATCCGGCTCGCCCCGGCCGGTGGCCACGCGGCAAGGGCCTGCGCGTCGTCGGGCCCCGCGGCCGTGCGCGGGGCGCTCGGTGCCAGACTCCCCGTCGCGTGCCGGGTCCAGCCGCCGACCGTCCGCTCGTCGTCGCCGGGACGCGAGTACACGTCCACGGAGCGGTGTCCTCGCTCGTCCGCCGCGCCGACCACGATCCGCACCTGTACGTCGCCCGCGTCGGGAAGGATCAGGGGAACCTCCAGGGAGAGTTCCTCGATCGCGGCGCACCCGAGGAAGTCGCCCACCGACAGCGCCAGGTCCAGGTAGACCGTCGCCGGCACCACGACCGCGCCGAACACGGCGTGATCGGCCAGCCAGTCGTGGGTCCGCAGGGACCACAGATCGGTGAACACCACCTCGTCGGTGCCGGGGTGGTCCACCGCGGCCCCCAGCAGCGGGTGCCGCGGAGTCGCCAGCCCGACCGAGGCCACGTCCCCGGTGCCCATCCCGGCCAGGAAGTCCAGCCAGTACCGCTGCCGTTGGAAGGCGTACGTCGGCAGGTCCACGGACCGGCGCGCCCCGAACAGGGCACCCCAGTCCACGGCTCCGCCCCGGACGTGGAACTGGGCCAACGCGCCGAGCAGCGTCCGCACCGCCTCGCGGTTGCGCCGCGAGGCCGACAGGACCACCGCGTCGTCCGCGCCCGCGCCGGCGAACGCCTCCTTGGTGATGCTGGTCAGGGTCGACCCCGGCCCCACTTCGAGGAAGGCGCTCGCACCGGCCGCACGGGCGCACTCCACCGCGGTGAAGAAGCGGACGGGTTCGCGGACGTGCCTCACCCAGTGCGTGACGGACGTCAACTCTTCGAGCGTGGCCACGCGGCCCGATCTGGTCGAGACGACCGGGATCGAGACGCGGCCCGCGGGAATTTCGCCGATCGAGGCCGCGAACTCGTCCAGGATCGGCTCCATGAGCGGGGAGTGGAACGCGTGGTCGACCTCGAGCAGCTTCGCCGAGGTGCCGCCGGCGACGAGTCGTTCACGCAGTTCGACGACCGCCTCGCGGTGGCCCGAGAGCACCACCGACTCCGGGCCGTTGACGGCGGCGATGCCGACCCGGTCGTCCGGGCCGAGCAACGCGCTCACGTGCTCTTCCGAGGCGCGTACCGCCAGCATCGCGCCGCGCTCGGTGACCGTCTGCATGACCCGCCCGCGCGCGGCCACGAGCCGTGTCGCGCTGTCCAGGTCGAGGGCGCCGGACACGTGCGCGGCGGCGATCTCGCCGACGGAGTGACCGATCAGGTGGTTCGGCTCGCCGCAGAACCGCGCCATGAGCCGGTACAGGCCGACCTGAAGGGCGAACAGCGCGGGTTGCGCGATGTCCGTTCGCTGCGCTCGGGCCGCCTCGGGCGCGTCGGCGAGGAGCAGGGGCTTGAGCGCGTACGGCAGGTGGGTGTCGAAGCGTTCGCAGACCTCGTCGAGGCTCTGCGCGAAGACGGGGAAGGCGTCGTACAGTTGCCCGGCCACACCCACCCACGACGATCCCTGGCCGGGGAACATGAAGACCGTGCCACCGAGGTCGCCGGCGACACCGCGCACCACCGCGGCGGACTCCGCGCCCTCGCCCAACGACGCCAGACCGCTCAGCAACTCGTCCCGGTCACGGCCCAGCACCACCGCTCGATGTTCGAACCGCGCCCGGTCGGCCACCAGCGACCACCCGATGTCGACGACGTGCGAATCCGGGTCGGCGGCGGCGAATTCGCGCAGCTTCTCCGCCTGTGCCCGCAGCGCCGCCGCCGACCGCGCCGACACGACCCACGGCACCGGTCGGACGACGCTCGCGACCGCTTCGTCGGCGACGTCGGGCGGCGTCTCCGCTCCGGGCGCCTCCTCCAGGATCAGGTGCGCGTTGGTGCCGCTGGCCCCGAAGGCGGACACGCCCGCCCGCCGGGGCCGTCCCGGGGTGCTCGGCCACTCCCTGGCCTCGGTCAGCAGTTCCACCGCCCCGGCCGACCAGTCCACATGCGTCGTCGGGCGGTCCACGTGCAACGTCCTGGGCAGCACCCCGTGCCGCATCGCCATGATCATCTTGATCATCGCGCCGACGCCCGCGGCGGCCTGCGCGTGGCCGATGTTCGACTTCAACGACCCCAGCCACAACGGCCGGCCGGGATCCCGGTCCTGACCGTAGGTGGCCAGCAGCGCCTGCGCCTCGATCGGATCGCCCAGCGTCGTACCGGTCCCGTGGGCCTCCACCACGTCCACGTCGCTCGCCCGCAGGCGGGAGTTCGCCAACGCCGCCCGGATCACCCGCTGCTGCGCGGGCCCGTTCGGCGCGGTCATCCCGTTGGACGCCCCGTCCTGGTTGATCGCCGAGCCCCGGATCACCGCCCGGATCCGCCGCCCGTTGCGGCGCGCGTCCGACAACCGCTCCAACACCAGCATCCCGACGCCCTCCGAGAAGCCGGTGCCGTCGGCCGCGTCGGCGAACGCCTTGCACCGACCGTCCACCGCCAGGCCCCGCTGCCGCGACATCTCCCGGAACACCTGCGTCGTCCCCATCACGGTGACGCCCCCGGCCAGGGCCAGCGCGCATTCCCCCTGCCGCAGCGACTGCACCGCCTGGTGCACGGCCACCAGCGACGACGAGCACGCGGTGTCGGTCGACACCGCCGGGCCCTCCAGGCCCAGCGCGTACGCCACCCGCCCGGACGCCACGCTCAGCAGAGAACCGGTCTGCCCGTAGCCGGTGATGCTCTCGGGGGTGAAGAAGTGGTTCCCATACCCGAAGTACGCCAGACCGGCGAAGACGCCGGTGTCGCTGCCGTGCAGGGTCCGCGGGTCGATGCCGGCCCGTTCCAGGGACTCCCACGAGGACTCCAGCAACAACCGATGCTGCGGGTCCGCGGCCAGCGCCTCACGCGGGTTGATCCCGAAGAACTCGGCGTCGAAGTCACCCGCGTCGTGCAGGAACCCGCCCGAGCGCGTGTAGCAGGTACCCGGCCGGTCCGGGTCCGGGTCGTACAGGCTCGCCACGTCCCAGTTGCGGTCGTCCGGGAAGTGCGACACCGCGTCCCGGCCCGCCTCCACCAGGTCCCACAGGGCCTCCGGAGACACCGCCCCGCCCGGGAAACGGCAGGCGAGACCCACGACCGCGATCGGCTCGGCGGCGGCCTCCGTCAGTTCCTGCAGGCGCCGACGTGTTTCGATCAGCTCGATCGATGTCCGCTTGAGGTAGTCGAGAACATCGGCGTTGTTGTCGTTCGTCATCGCTCTCCCCTAGCCGAGCTCTTTGTCCAGCAGCGAGAGCAGCTCGCCCACTGATGCCGAACCGATCCGCTCGGCGACGCCGACCGGTGATCCGTCGCCCGCCATCGAACGGACACGGCCCTGCAGTTCGCCGAGCAAAGTGGAAATGGTGGCCTTGTCCTCGGCCGCGAGCCCGAGGAACGCGTCCTCGAGCCGAGCGCCCAGTGCTTCGATCTCCTTGGTCAGGCGATCGGCCGGCGATTGCCGGTCGCCGGCGGGCTCGGGATGGATGCCCGCGTTCAGGAACCGGGCGAGGCTGCTCGGGTTCGGGTAGTCGAACGCGAGCGTGGCGGACAGCTTCAGGCCGGTCACCGCCGCCAGCTTGTTCCGCAGCTCCAGTGCCATCAGCGAATCGATCCCGAGATCCTTGAACGCCGTGCCGGGACCGACCCGCCCGGTGTCGACGTGGCCGAGGACGATCGCGGTCTGCGCCCGAACGGCGTCGAGCAACATCGCCTCCGCGTCGGCCCGCGGCAGCGACCTGATCCGCTGCGCGATCCCCACGTCGGCGACCTCTCGGCTCCCCGGGCCGCCGGGACGGGCGGACGTGCCGATCAGCGTGCGCAGAAGCGGCGAACCCGCGTGGCCGGCCTGCGGCGCGCCCGGCGCCGGCAGGTTCAGCCGCGCCGGCACCAGCACCGGCTCGTTCCGCGAGATCACCGCGTCGAAGAGCGCGAGCCCCTCGTACGACGACATCGGCTGCACGCCCTGCCGCTGCAGGCGCACGATGTCCGCCGCACCGAGGTCGGCGCCGCCCTCGGTGCGTTCCGCCCAGTACCCCCAGCACAACGAGCCGCCGGCCAGCCCCTCGGCCCGACGGGCTTCCGCCAACCCGTTGAGGAACGCGTTCGCCGCCGCGTAGTTGGCCTGCCCCGCGGTCCCGAGCACGCTCGCGATCGAGGAGAACAGCACGAACGCGGACAGGTCCAGGTGCCGGGTCAGTTCGTGCAGGTACCAGGCGCCGCGCACCTTCGGCGCCAGCACCGTGTCCACACGGTCCTCGGTCAGCGCCTCGACGACACCGTCGTCCAGCACGGCCGCGCAGTGGATCACCGCCGTCAGCGGGTGCTCGTGCGGCACCGCGGCGATCAGCTCGGCGACGGACGCACGGCTCGTGACGTCGCAGGCGAGGATCTCGACGTGCGCGCCCGCCGCGGTCAACTCGTCCCGCAGCCCTGCCGCCGCCGGAGCCGCCGGCCCTCGCCTGCTCGTCAACACCAACCGCCGCACCCCGTGCCGCGCCACCACGTGCCGGGCCAGCATCGCCCCCAGGCCGCCGGTGCCTCCGGTGATCAGCACCGTCCCGGAGCCGAGACCGGGACCGTCCGCCGCCTCGCCGAGGATCCCGCCACCGGCGGACGTGCCCGAAACGTGCGCCAGTCGCGGGGTGCTCACGACGCCGGCTCGGATCTTGAGCTGGGGCTCTGCGGTGGCGGCCGCCGCCGGTACGCCCGCCCACGAATCGGGCCGGTCGTCCGTGTCCACGAGCGTGAACCGGCCCGGGTTCTCGGTCTGCGCGGTGCGCACGAATCCCCAGATCGCGGCCGCCACGGGGTCGGGGCGAAGGACCTGCTCGTCCTGGACCGCCTCCCGCGTCACCACGACCAGGCGCGCGTCGGAGAACCGGTCGTCGGCGAGCCAGGCCTGCGTCCACCTCAGCACCCGGTGGAGGTTCCGCTCGACCGCGGCGGGCGGGTCGCCGACGCCCGTGTCCGCCGGATCGATGCCGACGATCACGACCGGGGGTATCGCCCCACCGGAGGCGGCGAGTTCGTCGAGGTCGGCGAAGACCGGTCCGCCCTGTCCCGGGGACGCGGCCACCCCCTCGGGAGCACCCGGCGCCGCGTACCCGCCCGCGGCCTCCCCGGACGCGACCGGGAGGGGGATCCAGTCCACCCGGAACAGCGAGTCCTGGTGGTCGAAGCCCGACTCGGCCAGCTTCGCGACGTCCACCGGCCGCAGGGTCAGCGACTCGACGCCGCCGATCGGTGCTCCGGTGTGGTCCGCGATGGCCACGGACAACGCGTTCTCGCCCGCGGGCGCGAGCCGGACGCGCAGCACGGTCGGCGCCGCGGAGTTCAGGCGGATCCTCGTCCAGCGGTACGGCAGTCGGCCCTCGGACCCGGAGTCCTCGACGAAGTTCCCCAGGCCGATCGGGAGCAACGCGGCGTGCAGCAGCGCCGGGTGGATCCGGAACGGGCCCGGATCCGCACCCTCGTGCGCGGGCGACTCCACCTCCGCGAACAGGTCGTCGTCACGGCGCCACACCTGCTTCAGCCCGCGGAACAGCGGCCCGTGGTCGAACCCGAGGGCGGACAACCTGGCGTACTCGTCCTCGAAGGGCACCTCGACCGCGCCCGCGGGAGGCCACGCGACCAGGTCGTCCTCCCTCCGGATTCCTCCGGTATCGGACCCGACGACCCCGACGGCATTGCGCGTCCACTCGGGTTCGCCCTCACCGCGTGAGTACACGCTGATCACCCGCTTGCCGTCGACCACGACGCGAATCTCGCGATCGGCCGTACGGGACAACACCAGCGGTGTCTCCAGGGTGAGTTCGTCGACGACGTCGCAGCCCACCTTGCGCGCCGCCCACACCGCCAGCTCCGCCGCCACCGTCCCCGGCACCAGCACGGCCCCGTGGACCACATGGTCGGCGAGCCACGGGTGGCGGCGCAGCGACAGGCGCCCGCTGCCCACCACTCCCCCGCGCTCCCCGTCGTCGGGCAGATCGATCACGGCATCGAGCAGCGGGTGGTCCGACGTGCTCTCGCCGGTCGTCTCGTGGGGGGCGTCCAGCCAGTAGCGCTGTCGCTGGAAGGCGTACGTGGGCAACTCGACCCACCGGCCGTCCGGCCTCGGGAGCGCCGCCTCCCACGACACCGCGGCGCCCGCCACGAAGACCTCGGCCACCGACCGGTACAACCGCGCCGGCCCACCGTCGCCGCGGCGCAGCGAACCCACCACCACCCGGCCGGCACCGGGGGTGCCGTCGAGCATGTCCTGGATGTTGATGGTGAGCAGCGGGTGCGGGCTGACCTCGACGAACGCGCCGTAGTCCTCTTCCAGGAGGCGCCGCATGGCGGCTTCGAACTGCACCGGTTCCCGCATGTTGCGGAACCAGTAGGCCGCGTCCAGCTCCGCGGTGTCGATCGGCCCGCCGGTCACCGTCGAGTAGAACGCCACCGGCGAGGACACCGCCGGGATCCGGCCCAGTCCCTCCCGCAGCGGGTCCGCGAAGCGGTCCATCATCGCCGAGTGTCCGGGAACGCTCGCCGGGATCCAGCGCGCGCGAATGCCCTCGGACTCGCAGAGCGCGACCAACTCCCGGACCGCCGAGGCCTCGCCCGAGACGGTCGTCGAGTACGGTCCGTTGATCCCGGCGATCGCGACCCGGGACTGCCACGGCCGCAGCAGCTCCTGCACCCGGTCCCGGGGCGCCACGATCCCGGCCATGCCGCCGTCCTGGCTGGCCGTGGCCAGCAGTCGGGACCGTACGGCCACGATCTTGGCCGCGTCCCGCAGGGTCAGGGCTCCCGCGACGCAGGCCGCGGCGATCTCGCCCTGGGAGTGGCCGATCACCGCGTCCGGTGTCACCCCCAGCGAACGCCACACCCGCGCCAGCGACACCATCACCGCGAACAGCACCGGCTGGACGACATCGGCGCGATCCAGGTCCGCCGCCTCCGGTCCCCCGCACACGGTGTCGATCAACGACCAGGACACCCACGGCTCCAGCGCTTGCGCGCACTCGCGGATCTGCTCGGCGAAGACCGGGCTCGACTCCCACAACTCCCGCCCCATCGCCGGCCACTGCGACCCCTGGCCCGGGAAGACGAACACCGTCCTGCCCAACGGCTTCGCGACGCCGGTGACCACACCGGCGGGATTCCTGGCCCCTTCGGCCACGGCGGCCAGGCCGGCGAGCAGTTCGTCCCGGTCCGCTCCGATCACCACCTGGCGGTGCTCGAACAGGGATCGCGTCGCCACCAGCGCGGAACCCACCTCCGCGATGGGCAGGTCCGGGTCCGCGACCACGCTGTCCCGCAGCCGCAGTGCCTGCTCCCGCAGGGCCTCCTTCGATCGCGCCGACAGTACCCACGGCACGGCGCCGGAGAGACCGCCGGCGCAAACCGTGGCCGAAGGAACCGGGGCCTCGTCCGGCTCGGATGCCTCGGGTGCCTCGGGGGCTTCGGGTGCCTCTTCGAGGATGACGTGCGCGTTCGTGCCGCTGACCCCGAAGGACGACACACCCGCGCGCCGCGGCCGCCCCGGTGCACCGGCCCACTCCCGCGCCTCGGTCAGCAGTTCCACCGCCCCGGCCGACCAGTCGACGTGCGGGGTCGGGCGTGCCGCGTGCAACGTCCTGGGCAGCACCCCGTGGCGCATCGCCATGATCATCTTGATCATGCCGCCGACGCCCGCCGCGGCCTGTGTGTGGCCGATGTTCGACTTCAGCGAGCCCAGCCACAGCGGGCTGCCGGCGTCCCGACCCTGCCCGTACGTGGCCAGCAACGCCTCCGCCTCGATCGGGTCACCCAGCTTCGTGCCCGTGCCGTGCGCCTCCACCGCGTCCACGTCGCCGAGCGACAGCCCGGCATCGGTCACGGCCGCTCGGATCACCCGCCGCTGCGCCAGTTCACTCGGCGCGGTCAAACCGTTGGAGGCTCCGTCCTGATTGATCGCCGAGCCCCGGACCACTGCCAGGATCCGACGGCCGTTGCGCCGCGCGTCCGACAACCGCTCCAGCACCAGCACGCCCGCGCCCTCGCCCCAGCCGGTTCCGTCGGCCGCGTCCGAGAACGACTTGCAGCGACCGTCGGGCGACAGACCCCGCTGCCGGGCGGCCTCCACGAACATCCCCGGTGTCGGCAACACCGACACCCCACCGGCCAGCGCCAACGCGCACTCCCCGGAACGCAGGGACCGCACGGCCTGGTGCACGGCGACCAGCGACGACGAGCACGCGGTGTCCACCGACAGCGCGGGACCCTCCAGGCCCAACACGTACGCCACCCGGCCCGAGGCCACGCTGGTGTAGGTCCCCGCGATCGTGAAGCCCTCCACCTCGCCGGCCGCCCCGCTGCCCATGCGCGGGCCGTAGTCGACCGCGTAGATCCCGGTGAACACCCCGGTCGCCGAACCCCGCAGCCCGGCCGGGTCGATGCCCGCCCGTTCCAGCGCCTCCCACGACGTCTCCAGCACCAAGCGCTGCTGGGGGTCCATCGCCAGCGCCTCTCGCGGGCTGATGCCGAAGAACGGCGCGTCGAACTCCGCCAGATCGCGCAGGAATCCGCCCGTGCGCGTGTACGTCTTCCCGTGCGCCTCGGGATCCGGGTCGTAGAGCGCCTCCAGGTCCCATCCGCGATCCGACGGGAAGTCGCCCATCGCGTCCACACCGCCGGACACCACGTCCCACAGCCCTTCGGGGGAGTTCACCCCACCCGGGAAGCGACACCCCACACCCACGACCGCGACGGGCTCGCGAGCGGACTCCTCCAACTCACGCACCCGCTCGCGCAGAACCTGCGCATCGCCGACCGCGCGTCGCAGGTAGGACCGGAGCTTGTCGACATCCTCCACCAGGAACTCCCCCAACGGTTACCAAAACGAACAGGCGGTGCTACACGGGTGCTACACGTATCCGCGGTCGATCAATTCGTACAATTCGTCATCACTGCGACTCTCGGCGTCGGTTCGACTCTCGGCATCGCCGCGGCTCTCCGCGTCGCCGGCGCCTCCCGAACGCGTTTCCCGCACCGCCGGCGTCGCGTCGGGCGCCTTCGGCTCGAGGAGCGAGAAGATGTGCCGACCGAGCGCCTGGGGAGTGGGGTAGGTGAACGCGACGGTGGCCGAGAGCCGGACACCGGCCGCCGCGCTGAGCCGGTTGCGCAGCCGCACCGCCATCGACGATTCGAAACCCAGGTCCTTGAAGGTCTCGGTCGACCTCGCCGCGAGATCGGCGCCCGTCAGATCCGGGTCCTTCGCGCTCAGCGCGGCCGCCGTTTCGGCGCACACGAGCGTCAGGATCGATGCTTGCGAAGCCGATTCCGCTGTCCCGGCGTCGCCGGGGGCGGGCCGTTGCACGCTCGCCCGCGCAGAGCGGTCCGGGTCCGTGGTGCCGCCGTCCTCGGGTGCCGTCAGCCAGTACCGCTGCCGCCGGAACGCGTACGTCGGCAGGTCGATCCGGCGCGGCCGGTCCGCGGCGAACACCGCCTCCCAGTTCACCGGCACACCACGCACGTACAATTCGGCCAGCGACGCCAGGACCCTGCCCGCGCTCCCGTCGTCCCTGTGCAGGGTGCCCGCCACCACCGGCGAGGCGGCCAGCGCGTCGGCGGTCTCCTCCATCGCCACCTCGAGCACCGGATGCGGACTGACCTCCACGAACACCCCACCGCGGTCCCGCATCAGGCGCTCGACGACCTCGCCGAAACGCACCGTCGAGCGCAGGTTGTCGTACCAGTACGCGCCGTCGAGCGCGTGCGTGTCGAGCCGTCCTCCGGTGACCGTGGAGTGGAACTCGACCACCGATCCCGTCGGCGAAAGACCCGAGGTGGCCGCGAGCAGACGTGCACGGATGCGTTCGACGTGGTGGGAGTGCGACGCGTAGTCCACCTTGACCCGGCGCACCCGGACCCCGTCCTCGGCCGCCATCGCGGCGAATTCGTCCAGCGCCTCGTCGTCTCCGGAGATCACCACCGACGTCGGCCCGTTGACCGCTGCCGTGGACAGCCGCCCGGACCACCGCGACAACCGGTCCCCAACCCATTCGGGGGAGGCGGCCACCGCACTCATCCCGCCCGAGCCGGCCAGTTCGGTCAATGCCCGGCTGCGTACGGCAACCACCCGCGCCGCGTCCTCGAGCGAGAGCGCGCCCGCCACACACGCCGCGGCGATCTCGCCCTGCGAGTGCCCCACCACCACGTCCGGGACCACCCCCAGCGAGCGCCACACCCGCGCCAACGACACCATCACCGCGAACAACACCGGCTGAACCACCTCCAGCCGGTCCAGCGAGGCGGCCGACCGGGCACCGGTCATCACATCCGGCAGCGACCAGTCCACCCACGGCTCCAGCGCCCGCGCGCACTCGTCGATCCCGCGCGCGAAGACCTGCGACTCCGCGTACAACTGCCGCCCCATGCCCACCCATTGGGATCCCTGACCGGGGAACACGAAGACGACCGGGCCCACCGGCCCCGCGACCACCCCGCGCACCACCCGCGCCGAATCACCGCCCGCCGCCACCAGGTCGAGACCGGCCGTTGCCTCCGCACGCCCGCCGCCGAGCACCACCGCCCGGTGCTCGAACGACGACCGCGTCGACACCAGCGAATACCCCACGTCGGCCACCGACAGCGACGCGTCCGCGGCCACGAACTCCCGTAAACGTTCCGCCTGTTCGCGCAACGCCGGCGCCGACCGCGCCGACAGCGCCCACGGCCGCGCCCCGGAGGCGTCCACGGCAGCGGGGCCCGCACCCGCGGCACCGGGGCCGGTCCGCGCCTCGGGCGCCTGCTCGATGATCACGTGCGCGTTCGTGCCACCCATCCCGAACGCCGACACCCCTGCCCGCCGCGGCCGATCCGGCGTGCCCGGCCAGGGCCGCGGGGCACGCAGGACCTCGAAGTCCTCCTGGAAGTCCGCGATGGCGGGGTTCGGGGAGCGGAAGTTCAGGTTCGGAACCAGGTGCGCACGATCCACGCACAGCACCGCCTTCACGAAGCCGACGATTCCCGCGGCCGGCTCCAGGTGCCCGACGTTCGTCTTCACCGAGCCGATCACCAGGGGGCGGCTGCGGCCGGTTTCCCGGAACACCTCGCGCAGACCGGAGATCTCGGCCGGATCGCCGACTCGTGTCCCGGTGCCGTGGGCCTCGACGTAGTCGACGGTGTCGAACGCGACACCGGAGCGTTCGAGGGCGGAGAGCACGGTTGCCGCCTGCGCGCCGGGGCTGGGATCCGGCATCCGCGAGGACGCGCCGCCGCTGCCGACGCTCCAGCCGCGCACCACCGCGTGGATGCGATCGCCGTCGGCGACGGCGAGGTCGAGCCGTTTCAGCACGACGAACGCCCCGCCCTCGCCTCGGACGAACCCACAGGCCCGTTCGTCGAAGGTGAAGCAGCGGCCTTCGGGCGACAGGGCGCCCAGATTCGCCAGGCCGAGTCCCGCTTCCGGGTCGGCGATCAGGTGCACGCCGCCCGCGATCGCCATGTCGACCGCGCCGCTGCGGATCCGGTCGCACGCCAGCGCCAACGACACGAGGGAGGAGGACTGGCCCGAGTCCGCGCAGAAACTCATGCCGCGGACGTCGAACAGGCTCGAGATCCGGTTCGCGATCAACGCGCCGCTCGAACCGAGCGCGGCGTAGTGGTCGTCCCGGTCGCTGCCGGCCGACTTGCGCAGCAACTCGTACCCGGAGGGCGCGGCGCCGACCACGACATCGACCTCGCGGCCCGCGAGTGCGCTCGCCGGAACCCGGGCGTCTTCGACGGCCTCCCAGGCCAGTTCCAACCCCAGCCGCTGCACGGGGTCCATCGCGGTCGCCTCGGCCGCGCCCGTGCCGAAGAACGCCGCGTCGAACCCGTCGATGGCGTCGAAGAACGAACCCGAGTTCAAGGTCGCGGCGTCCGGGTGGGACGGGTGCTTCGCGTCGACGGCCCGCTGCTCGGGAAACGTGCCGACGGTCGACGTGCCGTCGACCAACAGGCGCCAGAACTCCCCCGGGTTGTGCACACCGGGGAAGCGGCACGACATACCGATGACGGCGATATCGGTGGCTGCGCCACTCATCCGAATCCCTTCCGATTCCCTCGGCGCACCGCTCCTGCGGGCCGCACTGCCTTCAGCGCCAGGAGGTCAACAGCTTCAGCAGCTCGTCCGGCGCGTTCATGAAGTCGTGGTGGCCGCCGTCGACGACCCGGATGTCGACCGAATCCGAGTACCGACGCCACCCCTCGAGCCGGTCGAGGCTCACGTCGGGGTCGTCCCGCCAGTGCAGTACGACAATGGGGCATCGCACCGTGACCGGCTCCGCCCGCCGATACGCGCGCGCGGCGGCGTGGTCGCGAAGCAGCACGGCCAGGCCCATCTCGATCATGTCCGGCCGCGGCTGGATACCCCGGCCGCGGACGAACGACTCGACCTCGGCGCGCAGCTCGGACTCGGTCATGGTGAGCATGCGATCGCCCGCGGCGTCGTGCGGTGCGGGCTGACCCGATACGAAGAGGCACTCCGGTCCCGGCAGGCCCGTTTCGGCCAGCCCGACCACGGTCTCGAACGCGGGCAGCGCGCCCGCGCAGTGCCCGAAGAACGCGAACGGCCGGTCGAGCCGCGGCTTCAGGGATTCGACCAGGCCGGCGGCGAGGTTCTCGTAGGTGCCGTAGTGCGGTTCGGCCAACCGGTTCTCCCGGCCGGGGAACTGCACCGGGCAGACCTCGACGTCGTCGATGGCTGCCGGCCAGGCGCTGAAGGCGGAGGCGCCGGACCCGGAGTAGGGGTAACAGAAGATCCGGGCGGGGTGATCGCCGGTCTGTGGCCGGACGAACCACGGTGACGTGGCGGCGGTGGAGCCGGGGGTCATGGCGTCATTCGTTTCTGGGCGACGATGGGGAGGTGGGTCATCCCGGCGATGAAGTACGACCGCAGGTGTTGCGGTTCGCCGTCGAGTTCGATCGATCCGAATCGCTGGAGCAACTCCTCGAAGAAAATCCGCAGGGTCTGCCGGGCCAGCGGGCCACCGATGCAGTAGTGCGGCCCGAACCCGAACGCGACATGGCGGTTCTCCCGCCGCGTGACGTCGAATCGGTGCGGATCGGTGAACTGGGACTCGTCCCGGTTGGCGGAGCCGATCCACGCGACGACCGCGCCGCGGGCCGGGATCGTGCCCCCGCCGATCTCGACGTCGTCCACCGCGTACCGCATGAAGTTGCACGCGGCCGACGTCCAGCGCAGCCCCTCCTCGACCAGGGACGGGACCAGCGACGGGTCCGCCTGCACCTTCGCGAACTGCTCGGGCCGCTCGACGAGCGCGAGCACCGTGCCCGAGACGGTGTGCGGCGTCGTCACGTTGGCACCCAGGAGCAGGCTGTAGCCGTCGAGGGCGATCTCCTCGTCGGTCAGCAGCGCGTCTCCCGCCCGCACGCTCATCAGGTGGTCGAGCAGGCTCCCGTCCTCGTCTCCGGCCGATCGCCGCCGTTTGACCCACTGCGTGACGTAGGTGACGAGTTCGTGGTGCGAGATGGCCAGCGTCGCGGCTTCGCTGCCGTGCTTGAAGTGCGGGTCCGAGGGGGCCGTCACCATGGCGGTCAGTTGTACGAGCTCGTCCCAGTCCCGCTCCGGGATCCCCATCAGCGGGCCCGCGACGATCATCGGGAGGCGGTGCGCCTTCTCGGCCAGGTCGAAGGTGTCGCCGTCGAGCGCCGGTTCCAGGAAGCGCACGATCGACTGCCGGATCCGGTCCTGCCAGGACGCCACCGCCCGCGCGGTGAGCTTGGCGCCGATCGCCCTGCGGACCTGGGTGTGCCGGGGCGGGTCGGTGGACGTCATCAGCTTTCCCGCCGCGACGTCGTCCTCCCCGAGATGGGTCACCACCGTGCCGCGCTCCGAGGTGAACTCCCGGTGGTCGCCGAGCACGCGGCAGACGTCCTCATAGCGGGTCACCGACCAGAACTCGCGTCCGTCCGGGAGGACTTGGTGGTGCAGGGGCGCTTTCGCCCGCATCGCGTCCCAGATCGGGTGCGGATCGCCCGAGGTGTACAGGTCCAGGTCGAACAGGTCGACGCGGTCGAGGTCGATCTCGCGCCCGTCACCCGGAGTCAACCTCACGTCCGTACCCTCCCCTGCTCGATCAGTTCGGCGACCCGGGTCGGGGTCTGCGCCAGGTAGAAGGCGCGCACGGACAGGTCGACGCCGTAGTCCTGGGACACCCGGTCGATGATCTTGATCCCGATGAGCGAATTCCCGCCGATCGCGAAGAAGTCGTCCTCCGCGTCGACTTCGCGACCGTCGAGGTATTCCCCCCACAGCGCCGAGATCTCCCGCACGAGTGCCGTCGGCGCACTCGACGGCGCGGCTCGTCCTTCCGACTCCTCGTCCTGCCCGTCCTGTTCGTGAACGCGCGGCCACGATTCCATTGCCAGCCTCTCCTTCCTCCGCCGAACGGGAGGGCGTGCCCGCCCACGCCATTGCCGGCCGCATTTCGCTGTCCCACCGGCGAGACAAATCTTTGGATGGCCGAAAGCGAGTATTCCGTGATTCCCATCCCGTGGCCGCGATGCCGCGGAGCCCGAGGTGAAAAGCAGTCGTGACGGACTGCCGCTCGAAGAGCGTGACGGCGAACGGCCGTCGGGGGCGAACTCGCGACGCCAACATAAATGGCCGGGGAAACCCGGTGCAAGGGACGACGGTACGCACGCCCTCGCGGGCGTCGATGTCCCGCCGACGGGACAGTAATACCCGGGAAACATTGACTCCGGCGGTGCGGGCCATTCCTTATCGCCGAGAAATCCATTCCGGAATTCTCGACGCCGCATTGCGCCGGTCTCGATGGATCGGGGTCACGCACGCTTCTTGAACGTGGCGACCGCCCACACGTACCCGATGAGGGCGAGCCCGACGCACCAGGCGACGGCCGCCATCGCGTCGCCACCGGACGGATCGCCCTTCAGCAGCCCGCGGAGCGTCTCGATGATCGGAGTGAAGGGCTGATACTCCGCGAACTGCCGCGCGCCCGCCCCCATCGAGTCCGCCGGCACGAACGCACTGCTCAGGAACGGCAGCATGATCAACGGTACGGTGGCCAGGCCCGCCGACTCCGCGGTCTTCGCGGCCAACCCCACCGCGACCGTGAGCCAGCTGGCCGCGAAGGTGAGCAGCACGACGAGACCGAGCACGCCGAGCCAGTCGAGGGCGCTCGCTTCCGGGTCGAACCCCATCGCGAAGGCCACCCCGACGATGGCCACGTCGGCCACCAGACAGCGCACCGCGGTGACGAAGACATGCCCGGTCAGCACGGCACCGCGGGAGACGTCCATGGCCTTGAACCGGTTGATGATGCCCCTGGTCATGTCGTCGTTCACGGCCGTCGCGGTGGACCCCAACCCGTAGCTGACGGCCATCACGAGCAGACCCGGGGTCGCGTAGTCGATGTAGTCCTCGCCGACGCTGAACGCGCCACCGAGCACCTTGACGAACATGACCATGACCACGATCGGGAACAGGACCGCGTTGAACACCACGAGGGGGTTCCGCACGGAGTGCTTGAGGTTGCGGCGCAACATGATCACCGAGTCGGTCCACGCCGTCGAGACACTGCTCACTGGGCGATCGCCTCCGCGCTGGTGCGCCCGGTCAGGGCGAGAAAGACGTCGTCGAGGTCCGGTGTGTGCACGGAGAACTCCAGGGCGTTGATCGTGTGTTCGTCGAGCCGGTCCAGCAGGGCACGCAGCGACTTCGAGGCACCGTCGCTGGGCACCCGCAGGGTCAGCTCCTGGTCGTCCCTGGTGGCGCCGGCCAGGATCCGCGCCGCCGCGTCGAGTTCGTCGCGATCGGCGAACCGGAGCCGGACGTGGGTACCGGGAACCTGGCGCTTGAGCTCCGCGGGAGTTCCTTCGGCGACCAGCACGCCCCGGTCGAGCACCGCGATCCGGTCGGCGAGTTGGTCGGCTTCCTCGAGGTATTGGGTGGTGAGGAAGATGGTGGTGCCGGCGGCCACCAACTCGCGGACGATCGCCCACATCGTGCGCCTGCTGCGCGGGTCCAGCCCCGTTGTGGGCTCGTCCAGGAAGATGATCCGCGGGTTGCCGACCAGCGTCATCGCCAGGTCCAGCTTCCGGGACATCCCGCCGGAGTAGGTCGATGCCCGCTCGTCGGCCGACCCCGCCAGATCGAACCGCTCCAGCAGCCGCGTGACCACCCGGTCCCCGGAGGGCACCCGCTTCAGGTCCGCCATCAGCCGGAGGTTCTCCCGGCCCGACAGCAGTTCGTCCACCGCGGCGAACTGACCGGTCACGCCGATGGCCGCGCGCACCTTCCGGATCGCGCTCGCCACGTCGTGCCCGGCGACGCGCACCGTCCCGGCGTCGGCTTTCGACAACGTCGCCAGGATGTTCACCGTCGTCGTCTTGCCCGCCCCGTTCGGGCCGAGCATGGAGAAGACCGATCCCTCGGCAACCTCGAAGTCGATGCCGTCGAGCACGACCTTGTCACCAAATGCCTTGCGCAGCCCGGAAACTGCGATAGCCGTACTCGTCATGCGCCCACCGTCTCCACCGATCCCGACACCGACCCGTCACACCCCTGCCCGGCCTGTCGGCACCTCGCCGCCGGTCGGAGCACCGCACAACCCGCAGGCGAACACCCGGCACCGGGCTAGCGACCGCGGGCGGATTCCGCCTCGATCAGGTCCAGCACCTCCCGCGCGCGATCGACCAGGTACATGTGATCGCCCGGGAACTCCGCGTAGTCGAAGGATTCCGTGGTCGCCTTCCGCCACTCTCGACCCTGCTCCGCGGTGACCAGGCCGTCCGAGTCGCCGCGAATCGAGCAGATCGGCACCGACACCGGTTCGTCGGTGCTCGGGACGTAGTTCTCGTGCATTTCGCAGTCGGCCTGCAACACCGGGAGGATCAGTTCCCGCATCTCCGGGTGATCGAGAGCCTCGTGCCGGAACCCGGCGAACTCCTCGACCCGGGCCAGGAACTCCTCGTCCGGAAGCCCGGTCGCCCGCCTCTCCCGCTGCGTCCACGGCCCCGGCGAACCGCTGACGACCAGCCGCTCCACGCGCACACCGCGCGCGCTCAGCAAGGGCACCAGTTCGTACGCGAGCACCGCGCCCAGGCTGTGCCCGAACAGCACGGTCCGGGTGCCTTCGCCGAGGTCCGCGACGATGTCGTCGACCGAGTTCTCGGCCGCCTCGACGACATTGCGGTACGGCGTCTCCAGAATCCGCCGCTCCCTGCCGGGCAGCTCGACCGAGACCACGCGCCACCGGTCGGCGGACAGCACCCGCCACGGGTGGAAGAACGAAGGCCCTGCTCCCGCGAACGGCACGCACAGCAGCGCGGTCCGGTCCCGGTCTTCCGCGGACATGCCGGGTTCCGTCACCCCGACCAACCCCAATCACGCATTCGATGGTTCGTTGAACCGGCTCCGGGAGATCGCTGCCCGGTCATTTCGCCAGCTTGCGGACGATGACCTCCATGACCTCGGCCACGGGGGCGGGCATGTTCATTTCGTGGTGCGTGGCACGCACATCGTGCACTTCGATGTCACCGAGGATGTACGGCCGCCACAGGTGCGCGTACAAGTCGTCCTTGAGCGTCGCACTGAAGAACAGCACATCGCCGCGGTAGACCGGCGATTCGAATTCCATGATGTGGGACGTGTTGTTGGCCAGGACCTTCGACATGGTGTCCAGGAAGTCCTGTCGATTGTCGGTGCCGACGTACTGGCCGAAGAATTCCTCGAGTTCCGCCCGGTAGTCCGACAGCGTCTTGCCGGCGTGGATCTCGGTGAACCCGTGCCCTCCCGGCTGGGAGTCCAGGACGGCCGCGAGGGCGACCTCGTGCCCGCGCCGGTCGAGGCCCGCCGCGACCGCCGGCACCAGGGTGCCGCCGTAGGACCAGCCGATGAGGTGAAATGGCCCTTCCGGCTGGATCTTCAGCATCTCGGCGATGTAGTCGTCGACCATCTCCTCCACGGACCCCGCGAGCTTGTCCACGCCGTCGGAGCCGCGGGACTGCAGGGCGTACGCCGGCCGGTCCCGCACGTGCGTCACGAAGCTGAAGTACGCCCAGCCCAGCCCGCCTCCCCCGTGGAAGAACCACAGGGGTTCCTTCCCCGTACCGGGATCGGTGTTCAACGGCAGCACGACCGCGAACGGGTCGGCGCTGTCCATCGGAATGCCGCCGATGAGCACCAGCGAGGCCAACTCGGCCACGGTGGGGTACTTGATGATCGTCCTGAGCGGTATGTCGACGTCGAAGTCCTTGCGGATGCGGACGCTGAGTCGGGTGGCCAGGAGCGAGTGCCCGCCGAGCGCGAAGAAGTCGTCGTTGATCCCGATCCCCTCCCGGCCGAGCAACTCGGCGAAGAGGGCGCACAACTTCTCTTCGTTGGCGTCCCGCGGCCCTTGGCCGGCCGCGGTGTCGGTGTGCTCCTCCGGCAGTGCCCGTCGGTCGAGCTTCCCGTTCGCCGTCAGCGGTATCTCCGCCAGCGCGATCACCGCGGACGGCACCATGTAGTCCGGGAGACGCTCACGCAAATACTCGGTCAGCTCGGCGAGCAGCGGACCGGTGGACGTGTCGTCGAGGATCCGGCGCTCCCGGTCCGCCCGCACATCGGCGTCGGCCGCCGCGGCTGCGGGCACCACATAGCCCACGATGCGCTTGTCGCCGTCCTGGTTCGCGCGCACCACGACCGCCGCCTGGGCCACCCCGGGATGCCCGGCCAGCACATGCTCGACCTCACCCAGCTCGATCCGGAACCCCCGGATCTTCACCTGGAGATCGGTGCGCGCGATGTACTCGAGCTGACCGTTGCGGTTCCACCGCGCCAGGTCCCCGGTGCGGTACATCCGCGCGCCGGCGGGGCCGAACGGGCAGGGCAGGAACCGCTCCGCGGTCAGGTCCGGCCGGCCCTGGTACCCGCGGGCCATCCCGGCCCCGGCGATGAACAGTTCACCCTGCACCCCGCGCGGAACCGGGCACAACCGCGCGTCGAGCAGGTACACCCGGGTGTTCCCGACCGGCGACCCGATCGCCACACCCGCCCCGGCCTTCACCGGTGCCATGGTCGACCACGTCGTCGTCTCGGTCGGGCCGTACCAGTTGCCCACTTCGGCGGCCTGATCCGCGAGCGTCTCGGCCAGCCGCACCGGCACCGCCTCCGCACCGGTGATGATCCGCAGACCCTTCGCGGCCTGCGGCTCGTGCGTCAGCAACATCTGCCAGAACGCGGGCGTGGCCTGCACCACGGTGACCCCGTGCCGGCGGATGAAGGCCACCACGGCCGACGGATCGGTGACGGTGTCCTTCCCGGCCATCACCATGGTCGCGCCGGAGACGAACGGGAGGTACAGCTCGGTGTTCGCCATGTCGAACGACACCGTCGTGCTGAACAACATGCGATCCGCGGCCGACAACGGGAACCGCCGCTGCGTCGTGGCCACGAAGTTCGCCACCGCGCCGCGCGGGATCGCCACGCCCTTCGGGGCGCCCGTCGACCCCGACGTGTAGATCACGTACTGGGTGTTCTCCGGCCGCGCGATCACATCGGGCGCCGAGTCCGGATAGCCGGTGCAGTCCGCGCCGGCCAGCATGTCGGCATCGAGCACCAGCAACGGATCCGCCTGCTCGAGGACATCGTCGATCCGCGAACGCGGGTGGTCCGGATCCACCGGGACATAGGCTCCGCCGGCCTTCAGCACCGCCAGCAGCGCGACGATCAGGTTCACCGTCCGGGGCAGGCACACCGCGACCAGCGACTCGGCCCGCACACCGCGCTCGACCAACCAGTGCGCCAACCTGTTCGAGCGCGCGTCCAACTCCCGGTAGGTGAGCGACTCCTCCTCGGCGATCACGGCAAGTGCCGTCGGTGTCGCCTCCACCTGCCTGCGCACCGCCGCGATCAGCCCCTGCTCCAAGGTCGGCTCGGCGGTGTCGTTCACCTCCACCAACAGCCGCTCCCGCTCCCCCGCCTCGAGCACGTCGACGTCGCCGACGCACACGGCCGGGTCGGCGGCCACCTGTTCCAGGACACGCGTGAACCGGGCGGCCATGGCCTCGACCGTGTCCCGGTCGAACAGCTGGGCCCCGTACTGGATGTCGCCGTGCAGCGTCCCCGATTCGTCCATGGTCATGCTGAAGTACAGGTCGACCATGGTCTTCGAGGTCAGGGCCTGCTGGAACTCCACATCCAGTCCCGGAAGTCCCAGGGTCGGCCGCTCGTAGTTCTGCCAGCCGCACATCACCTGGAACAGCGGCCGATACGCCGCGTTGCGGTCCGGGTTGAGCGTCTCGACCAGCACGTCGAACGGCAGGTCCTGGTGCTCGTAGGCCGCCAGCGCCTTGTTCCGCACCCGGGTGAGCAGGTCGGCGAACGACGGGTCACCGGAGAGGTCCACCCGCAGCACCAGGTTGTTGACGAAGCACCCGATCAATTCACCCAGCGCTTCGTCGGTTCGGCCGGCGATCGGGGTGGCGATGGGCACGTCGTCGCCGCCGCCGAGCTTGCTCAGCAGCACGGCCAGCGCGGCCTGCAGAACCATCGACATGGTCGTCCCGCGCTCGGCGGCCAGCTTCTCCAGCCCGGCCGCCACCTCCGGTTTCAGCGCGAAGCCCACCGCGTCGCCCTGCGTGCTCACCTCCACCGACCGCGGGCGGTCCAGCGGCAGGTTCAGCGGCTGCGGCGCGCCGGCCAACTCCTCGCGCCAGTACTCGATCTGCGCCGCGGCGAGACTGTCCGGGTCGGCCACGTCGCCGAGCACCTCGCGCTGCCACAGCGTGTAGTCCTTGTACTGCACGGGCAGCGGCTCCCACTCCGGCGCCCGACCGTCCAGGCGGGCGGTGTACGCCGCGGCCAGGTCCCGGGCCAGCGGCGCACCGGAGCTGCCGTCCGTGGCGATGTGGTGGATCACCATCACCAGCACGTGCTCTTCTGCCGAGCAGCGGAACAGGTTTGCCCGAATCGGGATTTCGGTCGCCAGGTCGAACCCGTGCGCGACGGCCTCGTCGACCGCGCCGGACACCTCCTCGGGCGCCACCTCGACCACCGGCAGCCCCAGCTGTGCCAGCGCCTGCGCCACCGGCAGGATCCGCTGATGGGGCTCACCGTCGTCGTCGGTGACGTACGTGGTACGCAGGATCTCGTGCCGGTCGACCACGTCGTGGATCGCCGCGACGAGGGCAGCCTGGTCCAGCGACCCGGTCAGCCGGAACGCCGCCGACATGTTCCAGGTCTCCCCGCCCTCCAGTTGGTGCAGAAACCAGTAGCGACGTTGTCCGAACGACAACGGAATCATTGCTTCACTCCTCTACGATCATCCTGCGCAGACTGGGGCGACGGGGAGCGGCCGGTTCCTCCGACCACGGTGCGAGCGCGGCCACCGTCGGCAGGTCGAAGATCTTGCGGATGGGTATCTCGATCCCCATCTCGGCCCGGACGCGGCTGATCAGCCGGGTGGCGAGCAGGGAGTGCCCGCCGAGCGCGAAGAAGCTGTCGTCGATGCCGACCCGGTCCACGCCGAGCACCTCGCCGAACAGCGCGGCCAGCGCCTCCTCGCGAGGGGTACGGGGCGCGCGGTAGGCGGTGCCGGTGTACTCCGGCTCGGGCAGCGCGGCCCGGTCGAGCTTGCCGTTGGGCATCAGCGGCAGTCGGTCCAGGAGCACGAACGCGGACGGCACCATGAACTCGGGCAGCCGCTCGGCGGCGAACCGGCGGATCTGCTCGGCGTCAATCTCGCCCGACGGCACCACGTACGCGACAAGGCGCGTGCCGATGCCGCTCCCCCGGGCGACGACGGCGGCCTGGGCGAGCTCGGGGTGCGCGGTGAGCGCGGCGTCGACCTCGGCGGGTTCGATCCGGAAGCCGCGCACCTTGACCTGCGCGTCCCCGCGGCCCACGTACTCCAGTTGCCCCTCGTCGTTCCAGCGGGCCAGGTCCCCGGTGCGGTACATCCGCGAGCCGGCCGGGCCGAACGGGTCGGCGACGAAGCGCTCGGCGGTGAGTTCGGCGTGGCCGTGGTAGCCGCGGCCCACACTCCCGCCGACGTACAGCTCGCCGACCGCGCCCGGTGGGACCGGAGCCAGGCCGGGGCCGAGGACGTAGGTCCGCATGTTGCCGAGTGGGGTGCCGACGGGCGCGCTGCCCGAGCGGTCCCGGGGGTTCCCGGAGACGGTGCAGGTGGTGGCGTAGAACGACTCGCTCTGCCCGTAGGCGTTGACGATCCGTACGCCCGGGAAGGCGGCCCGCGTCTTGTCGACGAGCGAGGCGGGCAGCGCCTCGCCCGCGAAGACGACCGTCTCCACGGCGGTGCGCTCGGCGATCCCGTCGACGAGTTCGGCGAACGCGGACGGCACGGTGGAGATCACGCTGCCACGCCAACCCTCCCGTTCGCCCAGGACCAGGACGTCCCGGACCACTTCGACGACTCCGCCGCCGGCGAGGGTCGTGAAGATCTCGAACACCGAGACGTCGAAGTTGATCGACGTGCCCGCCAGGAGCCGCTTGCCCGGCTCCATGCCCACGCACGAGGCGAGCCGCAGCACGCCGTTGACCACGTTCGCGTGCGTGATGGCCACGCCCTTGGGCCTGCCCGTGGAGCCGGAGGTGTACATCACGTACGCCAACTGCTCCGCGTGGACCGGCGGTTCGGGGCCGGTGTCGGCATCGGACAGGTCGAGCGTGTCGAGCAGGACGTCGGGGGCGTCGTGCGCCGGCAACACCGCGACCGTCGCGGAGTGCGTCAGGACCAGGCACGGTCGCGCCGCCTCGAGGATGGCCTGGAGGCGATGGCTGGGGTACTTGGGGTCGACCGGCAGATAGGCGCCGCCCGCCTTCAGGACCGCGAGCAGGCCGACCACCAGGTCCGCCGATCGCGGCAGCGACACCGCGACCACCGACTCCGGGCCCACTCCGCGACCGGCCAGTTCGCGCGCGAGGCGATCGGCCCGGGCGTTCACCTCGCGGTACGTGAGCGACTCGCCCTCGGCGATGACGGCGACCTCGTCCGGGGTCCGCGCCGCCTGTGCCTCGACGAGGCCGTGGATCGTGACGTCCGGCGTGGGCATCGCGGTGTCGTTGAACTCCGTGAGAAGTCGATCGTGTTCGGCCCGCTCCAGGATGTCCACCCGGGCGACCACCGACCGGGGGTCGGCCGCCAACCGCCGGAGCACGCGGACGAGGCGGGCCGCGTAGACCTCCACCGTGTCCCGCTCGAAGACACCCGTCGCGTACTGGAGGGTGAGCTGGAGGTGCGGGTCGGCCGCCGCCATCAGGGCCAGCGGATAGTTGGTGGCCGAGGACGGGCGGAAACCGGTGAAGGCGATCCCGTCCGCGGCGTCGGCCGCGGCGGCGAGGCCATCCCGGTCGATCGGGTACGACTCGAAGACGACCAGCGTGTCGAACAGCGACGACAGGCCGACGGACTGCTGGATCTCCGTGAGCCCGTGGTGGTGGTGCTCCAGCAGATCGGCCTGCCGGCTCTGTAGCCGGGTGAGGACCTCGGCGACGGTGTCGCCGGGGGCGTACTCGACGCGGACCGGAATGGTGTTGATGAACATCCCGACCATCGAGTCGACGTCCGGCACCGCGGACGGGCGCCCGGAGACGGTGGCGCCGAACACCACGTCCCGGCGGCCGGTGAGCCCGCCGAGCAGCAGCGCCCAGGCACCCTGCACCAGGGTGTTCACGGTGACGCCCAGTTCGGCCGCGCACCGGCCCAGTTCGCGCGCCTCGTCGGGCGCGAGCGCGATGTCGACCTGGTCGACCCCCTCGGGGTCCGCGCCCTCGGAGCCGGGAGCCAGCAGCGTCGGCTCCTCGACTCCGTCGAGCTCGGCGGCCCACGCCCGTGCCGACGCGTCCCGGTCCTGCCGGACACGCCAGGCCAGGAACTCGCCGTAGCCGCGCGTGTCGGGCAGACCCGCGGGGTCGCCGTCGGCCGCGTAGAGCAGCAGCAGGTCCCGCATCAGCAGCGGCGTGGACCAGCCGTCGAACAGCACGTGGTGCGCGGTCAGTACGAGCTCGGCCCGACCGGGCTCGGGGACGACCAGTGCCAGCCGCATCAGCGGCGGGGTGCCCATGTCGAAGTGGGCCGCCCGGTCCCCGGCGAGGAACCGCTCGAACGTCTCGGTCCGCTCCGCCTCGCCGGCCGCGGTCAGGTCGAGGTACTGCCAGGGCACGGTCACCCCCGCCGCCGGCACCACCTGCACGACGTCGCCGTCGGCCCGGTCGACGAACGCCGCGCGAAGGCCGGTGTAGCGCTCCGACAGTGCCTGCCCGGCCCGGCGCACGCGTTCCGGGTCGACCTCGCCGGAGAGATGGAACACCAACTGCATGTGGTAGGCGTCGAAGGACGTCCCGGCCAGCGCCGTGTGGAACAGGATCCCGGCCTGCGCCGGGGTCGTCGGCCATATCTCGGTCAGCCTGCCGAACCGGGCCTCCCAGGTGTCGATCTCCTCCTGACGCACCTCGACCAACGGCGCGTCGGTCGGGGTCAGCCCGCCCGCGTCGGGGGTCTCGGCGTGCCCGGCCAGCGCGGTCAACGCCTGGAGCCACAGCCCGGCCAGCTCGGTCACCTCCTCGCGGGAGAGCACACCCGTGGGGAAGTCGAAGTAGGCGGTCAGCTCGTCACCGTCGACGGTGGGCGTGACCACCGCGTTGATCTCCAGGGCCGACAACACCGGCATGTCCGGGTCCGGCGCGGCGATCAGGTCCCGGTGCGTGCCGTCGAAGGCCCAGCCCTGGCCGCGCAGGTCTGCGGGAAGGTCGGCGTCGGAGATCCGGCCGAGGTAGTTGAAGCCGATCTGCGGTTCCCGCTCGCCGGCCAGCGCGGCGGCGGTGTCGTGGTCGAGCCTGCGGAGCAGGCCGTAGCCGATGCCGTTGTCCGGCACCGCCCGCACCTGCTCCTTGACCGCCTTGATCGCCCGGCCGGCGGCCGGACCACCGGCGAACGCGTCCGCCACATCGATCCCGGCCAGGTCCAGCCGCACCGGGAACGACGAGGTGAACCAGCCGATCGTGCCGGACAGGTCCGCGCCGGGTACCACGTGCTCCTCCCGGCCGTGCCCTTCCATCCGCACCAGCGCCGAGGACCCGAACCCGCCCCGGATCCGGTGCCGGCGGGCCAGCGCCAGCGCGAGCCCGGCCAACAGCCCGTCGTCCGTCCTGCCGCGGAACACCGCGGGCACCGTGGTCGACAGGGTCTCGGTGACATCCGCCGGCACCCGGACCCGGACCGTGTCCACGGTGGCCGCGACGTCCCGCGTGCGATCCAGCTCCCGGGCGCCCAACACCGGCTCGTCCGCGCGCAGGATCCGCTGCCACACGGGCAGTTCGGCCCTTCGCTCCGGACCGGCCGCCTCGTCGACCAAGGCATGCGCCCAGCGGCGCAACGAGGTGCCCGCCGGTGCCGGTTCCGGGGCGCGGCCGGCGCGCACCCGCTGCCAGGCGGATGCCAGGTCCGGGACCAGGATCCGCCACGACACCCCGTCGACGACCAGGTGGTGCAGCACGATCAACAGCCGGTCCGCACCGGGGTCGGTGGAGGTGAACCACACGAACTGCGCCATGACACCCGCGTCCGGGTCCAACCGGCCCGCGGCCGCGTCCAGTTCGGCGTGCACATCGGCGTCGCCGCCGGCGACCTCGCGCAGCAGCGCGCCGGCGTCGACGCTGCCGGGCGGCTCGATCCACAGGCCGGGCGGTGTGCGATCGAGCCGGGACCGCAGCACGTCGTGCCGATCCAGCACGGCCCGCACCGTGGCGAGCAGCCCTGCCCGGTCGATGTCCTCCGGCAGGGTCACCATGGCGGACATGCAGAACCGACCGATGCCGCCGCCCAGCGCGAGAACGTGCGCCGCCATCGGCGGCAGCGGGGCCCAGCCGACGCCACCCCCCGGCAACTCGGCCAGGGTCGAACTCTCCTCGTCCCGCTCGCCCTCCCGCTCGGCCACCAGTGCCGCGAGTCGGGCAACCGTGCGGTACTCGAAGATCTCCCGCACGCTGACCGCCATGCCGCGGGCCTTGGACCGCGCGACGACCTGGACGGAACGAATGCTGTCCCCGCCCAGGGCGAAGTAGTCGTCGTCGATGCCCACGCTCTCCAGGCCGAGCACTTCGGCCAACAGCGCGCACAAGGTCTCCTCGCGCCGGTCGCGCGGCGCCCGGCCGGTCGACACCTGCGCGTAGTCCGGTGCCGGCAGCGCCCGCCGGTCCAGTTTCCCGTTCGGCGTCAGCGGGATCTCCGAGAGCGGCACCAGCGCGGAGGGCACCATGTAGTCCGGCAGGTGCCCGCGCAGGTACTCGGGCAGTTCGGCGAGCAGCGCACCGATCGCCTGATCGAGGGCCGGGCCCCGCTCATCCGTCGCGGCGCCGGCATCGGCGACCGCGGCGTCCGCCTTGGGCACCACATAGCCGACCAGGCGCTTGTCGTCCTGCCGGTCCTCACGAACCACGACCACCGCCCGGGCCACTCCGGGGTGCCCGGCCAGCACATGCTCGATCTCACCCGGCTCGATCCGGAACCCCCGGATCTTCACCTGGAAATCGGTCCGTCCGACGTACTCCAGCCGACCGTCCCTGCTCCACCGCACCAGGTCGCCGGTGCGATACATCCGCGCACCGGCGGGACCGAACGGGCAGGCCACGAACCGCTCCGAGGTCGACTCGGGGCGACCGGAATAGCCCCGGGCCAACCCGTCGCCGGCGATGTACAACTCGCCCTGCACCCCACGCGGAACCGGACCCAGCGCGGCGTCGAGCACGTACACCCGGGTGTTCCCGATCGGCGACCCGATCGCCACACCCGTCCCGGCCTCGACGGGTGCCATGGTCGACCAGATCGTCGTCTCGGTCGGACCGTACACATTCGACACTTCGGCGGCCTCGGCGACCAGCGTCTCGGCCAGCCGGGCCGGCAACGCCTCACCGCCGACCAGAATCCGCAGACCCCGCGCGGCGGTCGGCTCGTGTGTCATCAGCATCTGCCAGAACGCCGGAGTCGCCTGCACGACGGTGACCGCGTGGCGGCGCAGCACCGCCACGACGGCCGACGGATCGGAGACGGTGTCCTTCCCCGCGAGCACCACCGCCGCTCCGGAGATCAACGGCAGGTACAGCTCGAGTGCCGCGATGTCGAACGAGATCGTGGTCACCGCGAGCCACCGGTCCGCCGCCGACAGCGGGACCCGCCGGCTCATCGTGGCCAGGAAGTTCGCCAGCGCGCCGCGGGAGACCGCCACGCCCTTCGGGTTCCCCGTCGAACCCGAGGTGTAGATGACGTACGCGGTGTTCTCCGGCGAGACGCGCACGGCCGGCGCCGAGTCCGGATACCCGGAACAGTCCGCACCTGCCCACGCATCGGCGTCGAGCACGAGCGCCGGGCGGGAGTCCTCGAGGATGTAGTCGATCCGGGACCGCGGATGGTCCGGGTCGATCGGGATGTAGGCCGCGCCCGCCTTCGCCACCGCCAGCAGCGCGACCACGAGATCCGCGGACCGGGGCAGCCGCACGGCCACCGACGACTCCGGCCGCACCCCGCGATCGATCAGCCAGTGCGCCAGCCGGTTGGCCCGCGCGTGCAACTCCCCATAGGTGAGCGAGTTCTCCTCGCCGATGACGGCGAGCGCGTCCGGTGTCGTGTGTGCCCACCGGACCACCGTCTCCACCAGGCCCGGCTCGAGCGTCGGCTCGACCGTGTCGTTCACCGTGCGCAGCAACCATCCGCGCTCGTCCTCGCCGAGCACATCGAGGTCTGCGACACCCACCCCCCGATCGGCGGCCACCTGCGCCAGGATGCGCACGAATCGGTCGACGATGTCGGCAGCCGTGGCATGGTCGAACAGTTCCGTCGCGTACTCGAGTCGTCCGTGCGCGCGCCCGGACGCGTCCGGGACGATGTTGAGGTACAGGTCGAACTTCGCGGTGTCGGTGCCCAGGGGAACGGGGGTGACCCGCAGATCCGGCATCTCGATCGGCGGCCACAGGAACTGCCACGCCAGCATCACCTGGAACAGCGGCTGGTACGCGGTGGAACGCTCCAGGTTGAGCAGTTCCACCAGCCGCTCGAACGGGACGTCCTGGTTGTCGTACGCGGCGAGCGACTTGTCCCGCACCTGATCCAGCAGTTCGCCGAACGACGGGCTCCCCGACAGGTCGGCGCGCAGCACCCAGGTGTTGATGAAGAACCCGATCAGATCGGCCAGGGCGTCGTCGGTGCGCCCCTCGATCGGGCTGCCGATCGTCACGTCCGCACCGCCGCCCAGCTTCTGCAGCAGCACCGCCAGCGCGGCCTGGGCCACCATCGGCGCCGTGGCCCCGCGGTCCGCGGCCAGCTTCCCGATCCCGGCGAGCACCTCGGGTTCCAGCTCGAAGGAGACATGGCCGCCGCGGTGGCCGGCCACCGTCGGCCGGGGGCGGTCCAGCGGCAACTGCACCGGCTGCGGAACCCCCGCCAATTCCTGCTTCCAGTAGTCCAGTTGCGCCGCGGCGATGCTCTCCGGGTCGGCTTCGTCGCCCAGCAGCTGCTGCTGCCACAGCGTGTAGTCCCGGTACTGCACCGGAAGCGGCGTCCACCGAGGCGCGCTCCCCTGGCGGCGGGCCGAGTACGCCGACACCAGGTCCCGCAGGAACGGCGCCATCGACGACCCGTCCGCGGCGATGTGGTGGAACACGAACACCAACACGTGTTCCCGCGGGGCGACCCGGAAGACGGTCGCCCGCAGGGGCAGCGCCGCCGCCAGGTCGAATCCCTCGCACGCGAGCTCGTGCAGCGCGGCGTCCACCGCGTCCGCGGTCGTGTCGACCACCGGGACCGGGAGGACCGCCTCCTCCGGGGCCAGGATCCGCTGCTCCGGTGTGCCGTCCGCGTCCTCCACGATCAAGGTGCGCAGGCTCTCGTGCCGGGTGAGGACGTCCGTCACCGCCGCGGCCAGGGCCGCGGTGTCCAGAGCCCCTTCCAGACGCAGCACGAACGGGATGTTGTAGGTCGCGGACGGGCCTTCCAGACGATGGAGGAACCACAGCCGACGCTGGGCGAAGGACAACGGGATCATCGGCGTTACTCCTGCACCTTCATCTGTCGCAGCTGGGGGCGTTTCGACGTGGCGAGCTTCTCCAGCCCGACCGCCAACTGGGCGACGGTCGGATTGCGGAACACCGTCGTGACCTTCACGTCGACGTTGAGTTCGCTGCGGATGCGCCCGGTCAGCCGGGTGGCCAGCAGCGAATGCCCACCGTGCGCGAAGAAGTCGACGTCGATGCCGACCTCCGGCACATCGAGCAGCTCGGCGAACAGCCGGCAGAGCACTTCCTCGGTGTGGTTGCGCGGCCCTCGTCCGGTCGCGGCCTCGGCTCGGTCGGGTGCGGGGAGCGCCTTGCGGTCGAGCTTCCCGCTCGGTGTCACGGGGAACTCGGCGAGCGGCACGATCGCCGAAGGGACCATGTATTCCGGCAACCGCTCCCGGGCCAGCTCCGTCAGGGCGGCGATGTCCAGGTCCGCCGCCTGCGCCTTGCCGCTGCCCGGCACCACGTACGCGACCAGCCGCTGGTCACCGGCGCGTTCCTCGCGCACCACGACCACCGCGTGCTCGACGTCCGGGTGCGCGGTCAGCGCCGCCTCCACCTCGCTCAGCTCGATCCGGAAGCCGCGGATCTTGACCTGGAAGTCGGTGCGGCCGATGTACTCGACCTGGTCGTCCGGGTTCCACCGCACCAGGTCCCCGGTGCGGTACATCCGGGTCCCCGGTTCCCCGTACGGACAGGCCACGAAGCGGTTCGCGGTCAGCTCCGGCTGCCCGAGGTAGCCCCTGGCGAGCCCGGCACCGGCCAGGTACAGCTCACCGGCGACCCCGGGCGGGACCGGGCGCAGCGCCGCGTCCAGCACGTACACCTGGGTGTTCCACACCGGTGCGCCGATCGGCACCCGGTCCGCACCGGGCACGTGCTGCCATGCGGTGACCTCGACCGCCGCCTCGGTGGGGCCGTAGAGGTTGTGCACGCCGCAATCCGGCAGCAGTTCGACGACCCGGTTCGCCAGCGCGGCCGGGAACGCCTCGCCGGCGACCTCGATCCAGCGCAGGCTCGTGCACTGCTTGGCCGAGGGTTCGGCAACGAACGCCTCCAGCAGGGAGGGCACGAAGTCCGCGCCGGTCACCCGCTCCCGGCGGATCAATTCGGCCAGGTACGCCGGATCGCGGCGCCCGTCCGGCCGCGCGATCACCACGGCCGCTCCGACCTGCAAGGGGGCGAACAGCTCGGGCACCGACACGTCGAAGCTCGCCGACGTGCTGAGCAGCACCCGGTCCTCGACGCCGACGTCGAAGTGCGCCAGACCCCACTTCAACCGGTTCATGATCGACCGGTGCGAGACCTGCACACCCTTGGGACCACCGGTGGACCCGGAGGTGTAGATGACGTACGCGGCGTTGTCCGGCGACAACACCCGTTCCGGGTTCACCACCGGGTATCCGGACACGTCCGGGAGCGCCCCGTCGAGCACCAGCAGCGGCTCGGCGCCGTCCAGCACGTGCCGCACCCGGTCCGCGGGCAGGTCGACGTCCACCGGCAGGTAGGCCGCCCCCGCCTTGACCACCGCGTAGATCGCCACCATCAGATCCACGGAGCGAGGGATCCGCACCGCGACCGGCCGTTCCGGGCCGGCGCCCTGCACCACCAGCCAATGCGCGAGCTGATTGGCACGCCGGTTGAACTCCCGGTAGGTCAGCGTCTCGTGCTCACCGATCAATGCCACTCGGTCGGGGTCGCGCGCCACCCGGGCCTCGAACGCGCCCGGCAGGGTGTCCGCGGCCACCGGGTGCCCGGTGTCGTTGACCCGCCGTACCAGTCGGTCCCGCTCCTCCCGCGTCAGCACCTCGAGGGCGCCGACCGGCGCGGTCGGGTCGGCGAGCACCTGCTCCAGCACTCGGACGAGTCGGGCGGCGATCACCTCGGCCGCGTCACGGTCGTACAGGTTGTTCTGGTAGTCGAGGGAGAGCCGCAGGTAGGGGTCGGAGGCGTTGAGGGTGAGCGGGTAGTGCGAGCCCGCGAACGGCCGGATGGCGTCGATCGTGAAGCCTGCCGAGGTGTTCGCCTCGACCATGCCCTCGCGGTCGATCGGGTAGGACTGGAACACCACGATCGTGTCGAACAGGGCGGGCAGCCCGACGCCGCGCTGGATGTCGGCCAGCCCGTGGTAGTTGTGGTCGAGCAGCGCGGTCTGCCGCTGCTGGAGCTCGGTGACGACCCGGGCCACGCTGTCGTCCGGTCCGCAGAACACCCTGATCGGCAGGGTGTTGATGAACAGGCCGACCATCTCGTCCGAACCGAGCAGGTCCGCCGGGCGACCGTTGACGGCGGCGCCGAACACCACGTCGCGTTGCCCGGTCAGCTTCGCGAGCAGGATCGCCCACGCGGCCTGCAGGAGCGTGTTCAGCGTGACCCCGAGTTCCGCGGCGCGCCGGGCGAGTTCACGTCCCTTGTCGATCGACAGCGGTACCTCGACCCGTCCCAGGGCGGACGCCGCCTCCTGGAAGGGGGTGTTCGGGGCCACCAGGGTCGGCTGGTCGAATCCGGCGAGCTCGGCGGCCCATCGGGCGGCCGAGGCCTCCCGATCCTGGGCGGTCAGCCAGGCCAGGTAGTCACCGTAGCTGCGGACCGGGGCGAGGTCGCGGGCCCCGGAGTACAACCGGATCAGATCCGTGATCACCAGCGGCGACGACCAGCCGTCGAACAGGGCGTGGTGCGCGGTGATGACCAGTTTCGCCCGCTGCGGCCCGCAGGTGAGCAGAGCCAGCCGGATCAGCGGCGGCCGGGTGGGATCGAGTTGGTCGGCCCGGTCCTCGGCGAGGAACCCGTCCAGCGCCGCGTCCTGTTCGGCGTCGCCGAGACCGGTCAGGTCGATGTGCCGCCACGGCATGGGCACGTGTTCCGGCACCACCTGCACCGGTTCGCCGCCGGCTTCGGTGACGAACGCGGAGCGCAGGTTCGGGTACCGCCCGAGCAGCGCCTGTCCGGCCGTTCGCATGCGCGCCGGGTCCACGTGCCCGGACAGGTGCAGCACGAACTGCATGTGGTAGACGTCGAAGGTGCCGTCGGCGAGCGCGGCCTGGAACAGGATGCCGGACTGCGCCGGGGGCATCGGCCATACCTCGGTCAGCCGGCCGTGCCGCGCCTCCCAGGTCTCGATCTCGTCCTGCCGCACCGAGACCAGCGGGGTGTCCGAGGGCGTCAGCCCGCCGATCTCCGGGTGCGCGGCGTAGCGGGCCATGCCGTGCAGCACCTCGACCCACAGGTCGGCCAGTTCGGCGGTGCGCTCGCGGGACAACACCCCGGTGGGGAACATGAAGACCGCCTGCAACCGGGCGCCCTCGGGGGTGTCCGTGACGACCGCGTTGACCTCCAGCGCGGACAGCGCGGGCAGGTCCGGGTCGGGCGCCGGGATCAGCTCGGCGGACCAGGAGGCCGGTCCCCATCCGTGCGCGCGCAGGTGTTCGGGTACGTCGGCGTCGGAAAGCCGGCCGAGGTAGTTGAACCCGAGCTGCGGTACCGGGAGTTCGGCGAGCTGCTCGGCGGTCTCCGGGTTCAGGTGACGCAGCAGTCCGTAGCCCAAACCCTTGTCCGGGATCGCGCGCAGTTGTTCCTTGACCAGCTTGATCGCCTGCCCGGCGGCGGGGCCGCCGGCGAGCACGTCGGCCGGGTCCACGCCTCGCACGTCGACCCGGGCGGGGTACATGCTGGTGAACCACCCGACGGTCCGGGACAGGTCGGCCCCGGGGACGACGGCTTCCTCGCGGCCGTGCCCCTCCAGCCGGATCAGGGTCGAGCGGTCCGCGCCGCGCCACCGGTTCACCGCCAGGGCGAGCGCGGCGAGCAGCACGTCCGTCCCGGTGCCCTTGAACGCCGCGGGGAGCCTGGTCAGTACCGCCTCGGTGACGTCGGCGGGCAGGTGCACCCGCACGTCGTCGAGCGTGGACATCACATCGACCGCCGGATCGAAGGCCCGGGTGCCCAGCGGGGGGTTCGGCGCGGCGAGCATGTCCCGCCACAAGGCGAGTTCCGCTTCCCGCTCCGCGGTGAGCGCCTCGGCCTGCAGCGCCGACGCCCAGCGGCGGGCCGAGGTCCCCACCGCGGGCAGCTCGGGCGTGCGGCCGGAGCGGACCTGCTGCCACGCCTCGGCGAGGTCCGACATCAGGATCCGCCAGGAGACGCCGTCCACCACCAGGTGGTGCAGCACCACGAGCAGCCGACCCGCGCCCGAATCCGCGGCGAACCAGACGAATTCCGCCATGGTCCCGGCTTCCGGGTCCAGTCGCCCGGTCGCCTCGTCCAGCTCCGTCTTCGCCCGGTCGAGCAGGGACGGGTCCTCCCACCGACCGTCGCACGGGACCCGGCGGATCAGGTCCGCCGCTCGCACGGTGCCCGGTGGACGCGCGACGAGGGAGGGTTCGTCGCCGCGCACCAACTGTGCGCGCAGCAGGTCGTGCCGGTCGAGTACGGCGTCCAGCGTCGCGGCCAATGCGTTCGCGTCGATGTCCGCGGGCAACTCCAGCGCCAGCGCCATGGCGAACCGATTCGTGCCGCCGCCGTGCTCGAACACCTGGCGCGCCACCGGCTGCAACGGCATCGGGCCGACGCCGCCGCCCTCGTCCTCGGCGAGCACGGGCATCCGGTCCCCGTGGGCGGAGGCCACCTCGGCCAGCCGGGCCGCCGTGCGGCACTCGAAGATCTCCCGCGTGGTGAGCTCCAGGCCCCGGGCCCGGGCCCGGGCCACCACCTGGATCGACCGCAGGCTGTCCCCGCCCACCGCGAAGAAGTCGTCGTCGATGCCGACCCGTTCGACACCGAGCACGTCCGCGTAGGCCGCGGTGATGATCGCCTCGGCCTCGGTGCGCGGCTCCTGGTAGGTCTCGCCGACGAACTCCGGTTCGGGCAGCGCCGACCGGT
This sequence comes from Embleya sp. NBC_00888, assembly GCF_045207655.1. Lineage (NCBI taxonomy): Bacteria > Bacillati > Actinomycetota > Actinomycetes > Kitasatosporales > Streptomycetaceae > Embleya > Embleya sp. NBC_00888. The sequence goes on from NZ_CP108784.1 coordinate 775,972, forward strand.
CCAGCTTGCCGGTCGGCCCGTAGGGCATCCGGCCCAGGACCACGAAGGCCGACGGCACCATGTAGTCGGGCAGTCGTGCCGCGACGAACCTGCGCAGTTCGGCGGCCGAGGCACCGGACTGCACGTCCACGTCGCCGATGCCGCCGGCGCCGTCGTCACCGACGGCTTCCCCGCCCGTGTGCACCACGTACGCGACGAGCCGCCGCCCGCCCGAGGGCACCTCCCGGCTGACCACCACCGCCTGGCTGATCCCGGGGTGCGACTCGCACGCCGCTTCGACCTCGGCCGTCTCGATCCGGAAGCCGCGCACCTTCACCTGGCCGTCGCTGCGGCCGACGCACTCCAGTTGCCCGCGCGCGTTCCAGCGGGCCAGGTCGCCGGTGCGGTACATCCGCTCGCCGGCGGGGCCGAAGGGGTTCGCCACGAACCGCTCGGCGGTTTGGCCCGGGCGGCCGTGGTAGCCGCGGCCGAGGCAGGTGCCCACCACGTACAGCTCGCCGATCACGCCCTGCGGCGCCGGGACCAGTCCCGGGCCCAGCACGTAGGCGCGCATGTTCCCCAGCGGGGTGCCGATCGGCGCGACCTCGCTCTCCGCCCATTCCTCGGACGCCGCGAGGGAGAACGTGGTGGCGTAGAAACTCTCGCTCTGCCCGTAGGAGTTCACCACCTGCACGCCCGGCAGCGCCTCGCGCACCTGCCGTACCAGTCGGGCCGGGAGCACGTCACCCGCGAAGACGACGGTACGGACGCCGGTCGTCTTCCCCAGTTGGCCGACCAGTTCCCCGAGCACCGAGGGAACCGCGCTGATCACGTCGCCGGCCCAGGTGTCCCGCTCGCCGAGCACCAGCGCGTTCGGCACCACCTCGGCCGTGCCGCCGGTGGACAGGGTGGTCAGCAGCTCGAAGACCGAGACGTCGAAGTTCACCGAGGTGCCGGCGAGCATCCGCCAACCGGGCGGCGCGTCCAGCACGCGCACCAGCTCCCGCACGCCGTTGACGACACTGCGGTGGGTGATCGCGGCACCCTTGGGCTTGCCCGTGGAACCGGAGGTGTACATGACGTACGCCAGGTTGTCCGGAGCCAGCGGCGAGATCCGGCTCGTGTCGTCCGGCGCTCCCTCGGGCGAGTCCCAGTCCGCGCGGTGGTCCAGGTCGATCGTCGCGATGTCGTTGCGCGGCAGGTCCCGCCACGTCTCGGTGTCGGTGACCGCGAACCGCGGAGCCGCTTCGGAGAGCACGCTCGCCGCTCGCCCGCCGAGGTACTGCGGGTCCATCGGCAGGTACCCGGCACCGGACTTGAGGATCCCGAGCAGGCCGACCACCAGGTCCTCGGTGCGCGGCAACGCCAGCACCACCAGGTCTTCCGGGCCGGCACCGCGCCGGATCAGCTCCCACGCGACGGCGTTCGCCCGGTCGTCGAGCTCCCGATAGGTCAGCGTCCGGTCGTCGCACACGATCGCCGGGGTGTCCGGCGTCATGGCCACCCGGCTCTCGAACAACTCCGGGATCGTCAGCTCGGACACCTCCGTGGCGGTGTCGTTGAACCGGACGAGCACCCGGTCCCGCTCGGCCTCGTCGAGCACGTCGAGGCCGCCGATCCTGCTCCCCGCGTCGGCCACCAGCCGGCCCAGCACCCGCACGAACCGGTTCGCGATGCCCTCGGCCGTGTCCCGGTCGAACAGGTCGGTTCCGTACTCCAGCCGGCAGTCCGCCTCGCCCGAGCCGTTCGGGAGCATGTCGAAGAACAGGTCGAACTTGGCCGTGTTGGTCTCGAGCTTCTCGGCCCGCACCTCCAGGCCCGGCAGTTCCAGATCCGGCACGGGCGGCTGCCAGGAGAGCATCACCTGGAAGAACGGGCGGTAGGCGGTGGACCGGTCCGGGTTCAGCAGTTCCACCAACCGCTCGAACGGCATGTCCTGGTTGTCGTACGCGGCGAGGGCCCGGTCCCGCACCCGCTGGAGCAGTTCGCCGAAGGTCGGGTTCCCGGAGAGGTCGACGCGCAGCACCCAGGTGTTGACGAAGAAGCCCACGAGGTCCCGCAGTTCCTCGTCGGTACGACCCGCGATCGGTGCGCCGATGGGCACGTCGTCACCGCAGCCGAGGTGGTGCAGGAGCACCGCCAGCGCGGAGTGCATGACCATCGAGATCGTGGTGTCCGCCTGCGCGGCCAGCTTCTCCACCGACCGGAGCAGGTCGGCGTCGATGGAGAAGGGCACCACGTCACCGCGGCTGCTCATCGCCTTCGGGCGCGGACGATCGGTGGGTATCGCCAGCGGCTGGGCCAGATCGGCCAGGTTCTCGCGCCAGTACTCCAGTTGGCGGGCCGCCAGGCTGTCCGGGTCGGACTCGTCGCCGAGCAGGTCGCGCTGCCACAGCGTGTAGTCCGCGTACTGCACCGGCAGCGGCTCCCACGCCGGGGCCCTGCCCTGTCGGCGGGCCGCGAAGGCCGTGGTGAAGTCGCGGAACAACGGCCCGAAGGACTCGCCGTCCACCGCGATGTGGTGTGCCACCAGCACCAGGGTGTGCTCGCGCGGCCCGCACCGCACCAACTTGGCCCGGATCGGCATGTCGGCGGCCAGGTCGAAGCACTCGCCCGCCATCTCCTCGACCACCGCCGCCCGTTCCGCCTCGGCAACCTCGACCACCGGCAGGTCGAACGGCTTGCGATCGAAGGGCAGCACCTGCTGGTACGGGACCCCGTCGTCGTCCTCGACGATCACCGTGCGCAGGACCTCGTGTCTGTCGATGACATCGCGGAGCGCCGACTCCAGCGCAGCCACGCTCAGCTCACCGGTCAGCCGCAGGGCGAAAGCGCCGTTGTAGGTCGGCGACGGGCCTTCGAACCGGTCCACGAACCACAGCCGACGCTGCGCGAACGACAACGGGATCATTGTGTCTCCAAATCGGCAGAACTACCGGGAAGCAATCCGCCACTCAGTTCTGATCGAGCACCGTCAAGAGGTCGGCGTTGTAGAAGTCGTCCAAGGTGCACGCGCCCGACACCGTCGAGAAGTACCGGTCGATCAACTCCTGGTGACCGACCAGTTTCCGCAACATCTCCGTCCGCCCCTCGGGCTTGAGCTCGGCCACGTTGAGCACGCCCTGGTAGAGGTTGAGGAAGTTGTCGGTCAGGTCGTTCTCGTAGCGCCGCAGCGCCGCCTTGAGCGCGGTGTCGTCGTGCAGCCGCTCCCCGATGCGGTCGGTGAGCGACTGCGCCTGGATGAAGGCGTCGGTGATGCCGCGCGCCGTGATGGAGTCCTTGTGGTGCACCGCGTCACCGAGCAGCACCCACCCGGGCCCGTAGGCCTTGCGGAAGTAGTTCTCCTGGTGCCCGGTGCCGTACATCTGCTCCACGCGCTTGCCTGCCGACATGCGCTCGGCCAACTCGGGGCTGGTCGAGCGGACGGCCTCCAGGTAGGCGGGTTCCACCGCGGTGCGGACCTTGGTGAACTCGTCCTGCGGGAAGTAGGTCATGATCAGCGTGAGATCGTCGTTGGTGGGGAGAGTGGCGATCCAGCGCCCCGGGCGCTCGTACAGCTCGAAGCCCGCGGGAACCCCGGCCCAGTAGCTGTAGTAGACGCAGCTCATCCGCGGGTGCTCGACGACGTTCGGCGCACCGACCTTGCGGGCCACCAGCGATCGCATGCCGTCCGCGCCGACCACCAGCCGAGCCCGATCCGTCGCCTCGGCGCCGCCGGGCGTGCTGTACCGCACCCCGACGACCCGGTCGTCCTCGAACACCAGGTCGGTGACCGCGCAGGATTCCCGAAACTCCACACCGGCCGCCACGGCACCGTCCGCGAGGATCGGGTCGAGCACGAACCGCCTGGGCGCGTAGGTCGTCCGGTAGCCGTCGACCGGCAGGGAGAAGCCGTCCAGCCGGACGCCGGGCCCCTGGTAGCTCTCCTGGTTGATCGGCGCGCAGCCCGTGTCGCGCAGCTTGTCGAGCAACCCCCATCGACCGAGCAGCGCCACGCCCGGCTGGTGGATGTAGTGCGAGGACAGGGTGTCCTGCGGGAAACGCGCTTTCTCCAGGAGCAGGACGCGATATCCCTGCTGCGCGAACAACATGGCCGCCGGCGAACCCGCACAACGGGCACCTATGACAATTACGTCGTACATGGCGCCTCTCTTGCCAAGTGGTTTATGGATCCCGACGCGGCCGCAGCCGGAATTGTCGCCTTGCCCGAGCACACCGCCGATGCGGCGGCCGAAACGACCACCGCAGAACACGAATGTGATGCCCACCGTTCCGAATCGGCGGGAGAAATACACCCGGCGCCGTATCGGCCCGATGTAATCGGTCCCGAGGAACGGTCACCGGGAACCGGCCGTTCCCGCCCGCCCGTCCCTGTGAAGTCGCCCGAAGCTACTGGGTTACCGCGCCCATGGATTCGATGTACGCGGAAATCGACGCCACCGTCGGATTGAGGTACATCTGGTCCGCCGGGACCTCGACGTCCAGCTCCTCGATGAAAGCGCCCTGGATCCTGGCCATAATCACGGACTGACCGCCCAGGGCAAAGAAGTTGTCGTCGACGGATATGTCGTCGCGCTGAAGTTCCCGGCACCAGATGGCGCGTACTCGCTCGGCAATCATCACAGTCCTCTCGGTTGTCATCAAGGTCCGTCGACTATGCCGAGGTGCCGCTGTCGGCGTACCGGTTCCGGCACGCGTCGACCAGCGCCGCCCGGTCCACCTTCCCGTGCGGACTGAGCGGAATCCGCGGGATGTTGATGAACCCGGCCGGCACCATGTTCCGCGGCAACGTCTCCAGCAGGCCGGCGCGCACGTCGTTCTCGGCGAGATCGTCCCCCGACGGGACGACGAACGCGATCAGTTCGGCCTCGCCGGCGTCGGTGTACCTGGTCACCACGGCGGCCTGCCTGACTCCGGCCAGCCTGCCGAGCGCGCGCTCGATGTCGGTGGGGTCGATGCGCATGCCCCGCACCTTGACCTGCGCGTCCATCCGGCCGGCGACGACCAGGTCTCCGTCCTCGTTGACGTGGCCTCGGTCGCCCGTGCGGTACAGCCTGCGCGGCTCGCCGTCGACCACGATCGTCGTGAACCGCTCGGATTCGGGACCCGTGCCGTTGAGGTAGCCGGCGCCGACGCTGGTTCCGGAGATGCAGATCTCGCCGTACTCTCCCGCCCCGACACCGCGCATGTCCGCGTCGACGAGGTGGAGATCGGTGTTGTACGCCGGCCTGCCGACCGGCGCGATCTCGTGTTCGCCGGGCCGGTAGTCGGCGAGGTCGTACGACGACGCGACATCCGTGCACTCGGCGACGCCGTACTGGTGCAGGAGGGTGCACGTGTTCCCCTCGCGCCGCGCCCAGTCGGTGAGCCGTTCCGCGTGCAGCGGCTCGCCGCCGAAGAGCACGTAGTCCAGCCGGGTGAGCGCCTCGCCTCCGCGCGCGCTCTCCCAGTCCACCAGCAGGTACAGCGTGCTGGAGGCGCAGTGCACCGTACGGATCCCGTGCCGCTTCAGCATGCCGTAGGCCATCGCGGCGTCGAAGTTCCGGCTCGCCATCAGGTACTGGGTGGCGCCGCAGAACAACGGCATCATCAGGCTGCGTTGGGAGAGGTCGAACCCGAACGCGCTGACGACCAGGTTGTGCGACCCGCGGTGCAGGCCGTACTCGAGCATCAGCCAGTTCAGCAGGTTGAACCAACCCTCGTGGCGCACCGCGGTCAGCTTCGGCGTACCGGTGGATCCGGACGTGAAGACCGCGTAGCACACGTCGTCCCCGGTGACCGGGACGTCGGGGCCGGTGGTCGGGAGCGTGTCGAGGTGCTCGGACAACTCCTCGAGGACGACGACCTCGACGGCCGACGACTCGACCAACTCGGCCGTCACCGGGGAGGCCACGATCAAGGCGAGATCGGGGACCTGCCCCAGCAGCAGTCGCAGTCTCGCCGCCGGGTAGGCCGGGTCGAGCGGCACATAGGCCGCGCCCGCCTTCAGCGTGCCGAGGATGGCGACCACGATGTCGATCGAGTAGTCGAGGCAGACGCCGACCTTCGAGCCGCGGCCGTGTCCGCGCGCGATGAGGAAGTGCGCGAACCGGTTGGCCCGGGCGTCCAGTTCCGCGTACGTCACCTGCCGTCCGGCGCAGAAGACGGCGACGGCGTCGGGGGTGGCTTTCGCGTGTGCCTCGAACTGTCTGTGGACGACGGGCGCCGAGGGCAGGGCCACCCGCTTTCCCTGAAGGATCATCAACTGACTCCGATGTGACGGGTGGGCGTCTCCTCGACGGACTCGATCAGTCCGCCGCCATGGCCTCCTGCAGGCTCTTCGGGCGCATATCGGTCCAGTTCCGCTCGACGTACTCCAGGCAGTCGGCCCTGGCCGCCTCGCCGAAGACCACCCGCCAGCCCGCCGGAACCTCCGCGAACACCGGCCACAGGGAGTGCTGTTCCTCGTCGTTGACCACGACGTGGAAACGGCCGTCCTCGTCGTCGAAGGGGTTTGTACTCACCGGCACCGTCCTTATCGAATCGTCACGACATGACTCGGGATTGGAAAACTTCAGGACCGAGCGACCCCCGAGCATCTCGGGGCAACTCAGGATTGCAATTCGCCGGGGTCCGGGCGACCCCCGACCACCATGAGGCGACTCGGAATTGCCCATCGCCGGGGCCGGGCGCGGGTTCACCGTTCGGTGTCGTCCTGTCGACAGGACACCCGGCATCCGCAGCCGACTCGGCCTGCCGACACCACACCGTAGGACTCGACCGTCGACGCCACAATGCCGGATGATCGCTCACCTCACGGTCATCCGCCCGGACCTGTATCGCCCTGTACCGCACCGAATTCTGTGCCACCATGACCGAGCGTCGGCCCGTGGACGGGCCTGCTCGAATTCGGGTTCAGCCAATCCCCTCCCGCCTGGGCGATCGAGAGCGCGCAGTCGATTACCGACTCGCGCGGCCCGCCGAGGCCTGGTCTCCCGAGTGGAGAAACGTCGGAAAGGCCCCACCCCGAGCGCGGTCGCCGCTGCGCGACGGTGTTCGACACAAACCTCATCGACGAACCTGCGACTGGTGATCAATGGTCTTGAAGTCAGAATCCGAGTACGAAACAGCCCCAGACGACGACACACGACGGTCGCTGTTGCGCCACATGCTGGTGGCCAGAGGCATCGACGAGGAGGCCCATCGACTCCAGAAGCAGGGCGCGCTGATCCTCTGGCCGTCCTGCCAGGGGCAGGAGGCCGCACAGGTGGGCTCCGCGCTCGCCGTGGGCCCGGCCGCGGCGGTCTTTCCCACGTACCGCGAGCACGCGGTCGCCCTCATCCGCGGTGTCGCACCGGACGAGCTGCTCGCGCAGTGGGCCGGGCGCACGTTCTGTGGATGGGACCCGCACCGGACGCGATACTTCCCCGCCACCGTGGTCCTGGCGGCGCAGACGCTGCACGGCGTCGGCTACTCGATCGCACAACGGTTGCAGGGGCGGGAGGACCTGGTCGTCGTGTACGTGGGCGACGGGGCCACCAGCGAGGGCGACATGTCGGAGGCGATGAACCTGGCCGCCGTCGACTCGGCGTCCGTGCTGTTCGTCTGCCAGAACAACGGCTGGGCCATCTCGAAACCGGCCGAGGAGCAGATGCGCACCTCGGTGGCCGAGCGCGCCCGGGGTTTCGGCATCGAGTCCGTCCGGCTTTCGGGTGGGGACCCGGAAACCGTCTTCGCCGCCTGTTCCCGGGCCACCGGCCACATCCGCGCCGAGCGGGCGCCCTATCTCGTCGAGATCCAGGTGGGTCGCATCCGCGGGCACACGACCTCCGACGCCCAGGAGGCGTACCGCACCCGCGACGACATCGCGCGGGCCAAGGCCGCGGACCCGGTGACCGCCTACCGGGACCGGCTGAGCGGCCTGGGCCTGGTGGACACCGCGTGGCTCGACGCCGTCGACGCGGAAGTGCGGGAGCTGTGCGAGCGGTTGATAAAGGAGTACACGTAATGGGCACCGTACGGTCCGCCGGCCTGGCGGAGTCGATCAACGCGACCCTCGCCGACCTGCTCGAACAGGATCCGCGACTGCTGCTGCTCGGCGAGGACATCGGACGCCTGGGCGGCGTATTCCGGGTGACCCGGGGTCTGCACGAACGCTTCGGCGAGGATCGGGTACGCGACTCGCTGTTGGCCGAGTCCACCATCGTCGGCCAGGCCGTCGGCATGGCCATGAGTGGGCTGGTGCCGGTCTGCGAGATCCAGTTCGACGGCTTCGTCTTCCCCGCGGTGAACCAATTGGTGACCCAGGCGGCCCGGATCGGCCACCGGTGGAACGGGCAGGTGAACCCGAGTCTGGTGGTGCGAATCCCCACCGGCAGCGGGTTCCGGAGCGTCGAGCACCACGGCGAGTCCAACGAGGCGCTCTTCGCCCACTTCCCGGGCATCTCGGTGGCGTGCCCCTCCACGGGCGAGGACGCCGACCAGATCCTGCGGTACGCGGTGACCCTCGGTTCGCCCGTGGTGATGTACGAGCCGATCCGCCTGTACTGGCGGCGGGACACGCCCACCCGGGACCCCGAACCGGCGAGCTCGCCGACCGCGGCCCGGATCGTACGGCGTGGCACGGATCTGACGATCGCCACGTTCGGCGCGATCACCCACGAGGTGCTGGAGGCGGCGCACGCGCTCGCCCCCGACGTCGACGTCGAGGTGATCGACCTGCGCTGGGTCGCCCCGCTCGACATGGACACGGTCCTGGCGTCCGTCGCCCGCACCGGGCGGCTGCTCATCGTGCACGAGGCGACGAAGGACGTCGGCATCGGTGCCGAGATCGCCGCGTCGGTGGCCGAACACGGCTTCCACACGCTGCGTGCCCCGGTGCGCCGGCTGGCGCCCGATCGCCGCATCCATCCGCCGGCGGACTTCGAGATGGACTATCTGATCGGTGTGCAGGAGATCAAGGACGAGGTGCTGGTGATGACGAAGTGAGCGACTCCTCCGAGGACATGCAGGTTCCCGAGTTCGGGCACGGCCTCGGCGAAGCCCTGCTGATCGAGTGGGTCGCCGGTGTCGGCGACCGGGTCGAGCGGGGGGACGTCATCGCGGTCGTCGAGACCGACAAGGCGAGCACGGAGATCGAGGCGGAGCGCGGCGGACGGGTCACGGCCCACTCCGCGACGGTCGGCACGATCCTCAAATCCGGTGACGTGCTGTATCGGTTGGCGGCCGGCTAGGACACGCCCGGGACACGCCCGGTGCCGCGGCCGATGTCGCGGCACCGGTCTCCCCACGCCCCGGATCCAAGGATCCGGTCACCTGAACGGAGAGGACCCATGAGCGACATCGAAAGCCGTATCGCGGATACCATGCTGGCCAAACTGCGCGAGCGCGACCCGGCGTTGGGGCCCGACGACCTGGCCCGGCCGGTCGCCGATCTCGACCTCGACTCCCTCGACCTGGTCGAACTGCACCAACAGCTGGAGAGCGAGTTCCAGGTCAAGGGCGACCTGAAGGAGACCGCGGGCTTCGCCTTCCTGGAGGACTTCAGCACCTATTTCGTGAAGCTGGCGAACCGGGGATGAGCGCGGGCATCGTCGACATCGCCATCGCGAAGCCGGGCCGCAGGATCGACAACGACCACTTCGCGTCGATCGGTCTCACGGACGAGTGGATCCGGCGCCGCAGCGGCATCGCGTTCCGCTCCTGGCTGCCGGACGAGACCTCGCTCGCGGACGTGGCGGCGGAGGCGTGCGCGCCGATCGTGACCAGGATGCCCGCCCCCTCCTCGATCGGCGCGCTGATCGTGGTGAGCACCTCGACGCGGCAGCGCGTACCGGGTATCGCGCAGCAGGTGGCGCAACTCGTCGGGCTGGGGCCCTCGGTGCTGACCTTCGACATGAACGCGGCCTGCTGCGGCTTCGTGTACGGGCTGGTCACCGGGCTCTCGCTGTGCGAGGCCGAACCGGGGCGGTCGGTGCTGCTGTGCTCGGTGGAGGCCATGTCCCGGATGGTGGACCGTACCGACCGGCAGACCGCGTGCCTCTTCGGCGACGGCTCGGCGGCCGTCCTGCTGGAGGACCGCGCGGAGTTCGCGGGCTTCTGCCGGGTCGCGGGCTGCGACGGCTCCCAGACGGCGCTCATGCGCGAGACCGACGAGGGCGGCATCCATCTCGAGGGGATGCAGGTGTTCGACCGCGCCGTGCGCCGGATGTCGGAGTCGGCGCAGTACCTCTTCGACCACGGCCCCGCGCCGACCGTCGTGGTCGGCCACCAGGCGAACGGCCGCATCCTGGAACGGGTTCGCAGTGTCGGCACCCATCTCGGCGTGCCGTTCGTGAACCGGATCGAAAACTCCGGGAACACGTCGTCCGCGACGATCCCACTGGCGTTCGCCGAGGAACTGGACGCCGGTTCCCTTCCCGCCGCGGGCCGACTCGGGGCCGTGGCCTACGGCGCCGGTGAGGCGTGGGGCGGCGTCTCGGTGGACTACCGGGTCCCGGCCGTCACGGCCCCCTGACCGCGGTCACAACTCTTCGACCTCGCCGACAACCCGGGAAACTCGCTCGGCCCGCTCAATCACAGGAGGTTGTCATCTACTCGCCAGAAGCCTGGGTCCTGCACTCCGGTGCGGTGACCGGCCGACACGACGGCGGACTCGGCGACGCGCTGCGCCGCGATCGGTTCGCCTTCGGCCCGCTGGAGGAGGGTGAGGCGCTGGTGGAGCCGATCCTCGCCTCCTGGGAGGCCAACATGGACCACGCGCTGGCCCGTTCACCGATCGACGTGTGCAGCAGCCGCGGCGAGGACGCGGTGGTCCTGGGCAATCTGGGCGTGGTGCGCGTGCTCAAGGTGAACGCGGGCGGCCGGGACGTCCGGGTCCGCGAAGGCGATCTGTGCCTGCTCATGCCGTTCGGCAGGCTCGACCGCTTCGGCTACGCCGAACTCGCCTACGCCTACGACTGCCCCGACACCATCGGCCTGTTGGCCAAGCAGACCAAGATGGACGCCCGGCTGCTGTTGCCGCTCCCGGACGGCACACCGTATTCGCTGGCGCAATGGGCCACGTACGGGCGCTACTTCACCGCTTGGGACAACTGGCAGAAGGCGTACGGGTGTTGGCGCACCCAGATCGCCGACGACGATCCGGCGAACCACCTGGTGTTCGGGTGGGGCGGCGGCGTGGCCTTCGCCGAGCTGATGTTGGCCAAGCGGGCCGGATTCCGGGTGGCGATGACGGCGGGCTCGGACGAACGGGTCGCCTTCCTGCGGGAGAACGGCATCACCGCGGTGGACCGCCGCCGGTTCCCCGCCCTCTCGCTGCCCACCCGGGAGGAACGCGCGGACCGCGAGCGGCATCGGCTGCGCCGGAAGTCGGTCGAGGAGTTCCTGGGCCTGGTCCGCGAGCTCAGCGACGGCCACGGGGTGGCGATCTTCGTGGACAACATCGGCGAGCCCCTGTACGACGTCACCCTGACCGCCCTGGCCCGCGAGGGCGTCGTCACCACGTGCGGCTGGAAGGCGGGAATGCGCCTGTCGCATCTGCGCGGCGCCGAGAGCATCAGCCGGCACCTGCACGTGAACACGCACGTGTGGCGGATGCCGGACTCACCGGGCATCCGGGACTTCCAGGAGGCCGAGGGCTGGATCGCACCGGAAGGGTCGGACGTGGTCTACGACTTCGACCGGGTGCCGGAACTGGCCGACGACTACGCGAACGGCAGGATCGGGTCGTACTTCCCGATGTACCGCGTGAACCCGCTCTGACCGGCCCGAACGGTTGCCCGTCGGGGTGATTCGACGATGTTGGAGACGCAGTGAAATCAGAGGGAGGCGACGTGGGACACACCGGCATGGACGCGGACGTGGTGATCGCGGGCGCCGGGCCGACGGGCCTGATGCTCGCCTGCGAACTGGCGCTGGTGGGCGTCGACGTGCTGGTGGTCGAGCGGCTCGCGGATCGCACGGGTGAGTCGCGAGCCGGCGGCATACACGCCCGCACCCTGGAGGTGCTGGACCAGCGCGGCATCCTGGACCGCTTCATGGCCGTCGGCGAATTGCAGTCGGTGGGCCACTTCTCCGGAATCTGGCTGGATTTCGACGAGTTCGAGTCCAGGCACTCCCGCCCGCTGATGATCCTGCAGTCCGCCATCGAGCGGTTGCTGGAGGAACGGGCCGTCGAGCTCGGCGTACGGGTGCGCCGGTCGTCGGAGGTGCGCGGGATCGCCCAGGACGACGCCGGCGTGACGGTCGAACTGGGCACGGCCGAGGCCGCGTCCGCCACACTGCGCGCCCGCTACCTCGTGGGCTGCGACGGCGGGCGCAGCACGGTGCGCAAACTGGCGGGCATCGACTTCCCCGGCACTCCGGCGACGATGACCGCGATGATCGGTGACGTCGAACTCCCCGATCTGACCGAGGAGTACATCTGGGCGCGGCGCACTCCGCGCGGTGACTTCTCGGTGATCGCCTTCGAGCCGGGCTGGTATCGGGTGATCACCTCGAACTACGACCACGTCGCGGACCGCGACGAACCCGCGACGTTCGAGCAGCTCCGCGAGTCGCTGATCAGGCTCGCGGGCACGGACTGGGGCATGCACAGCCCGCGCTGGGTCTCCCGGTTCGGCGACGCCGCACGGCAGGCCTCCCGGTACCGGGAGGGCCGGGTGCTGCTCGCGGGCGACGCGGCGCACATCCATTTCCCGGCCGGCGGGCAGGGGCTGAACGTGGGCGTGCAGGACGCGGTCAACCTCGGCTGGAAGCTCGCCTCGGTGGTGCACGGCCGGGCGCCGGAGAGCCTGCTGGACAGCTACCACGCCGAGCGCCACCCGGTCGCGGAGCGCGTACTGCGCAACACCCAGGCCCAGGCGGCGCTGACCCGCCCCGGGCCGCAGACGGACGCGCTGCGCGAGGTGTTCGGCTCGCTCATCGTGTTCGACGACGTCAATCGGCATCTGTGCAGCATGCTCACGGCCCTGGACATCCGATACCCGATCGCCGGCAAGCACCCGCTGGCGGGCCGCCGGGTCCCCGACGCCGACCTCAAGACCCCCGACGGCGCCACCCGCGTCCACGAACTGCTGCACGCCGCCCGCCCCGTGCTCCTCGACCTGCGCGGCGGCGCCGAGCCGGCGGCGACCGCCGAGGGCTGGGCCGACCGCGTCGACCTCGTCGAGGCGCAAAGCGAGGACGAGCACTGGCCGGTCCCGGGCGGCGGCGAGACCCCCGCCCCCGCCGCACTCCTCATCCGCCCCGACGGCCATGTCGCCTGGGTGGCCGCCACGGGCGACACCCCGGACATCCCGGCGCTCCGAAGCGCCCTCGCCACCTGGTTCGGCCCGGTCGCACAGAGCTGAGAAAACCTGCCGGTTTGCCGCGTGGTCCGGTCCTCCTCACCCACGTGGGCTACGGCTGCGCCCGCGTCGTGCGATCTCCCTGTACGTGGGCGCGCACCCCCTGCATGTCGAACAGGACGAGGAGCTCCACCGCTCCGCCGTCTGCGCTTCCCAGCCAGTGCGGCAGAGAGGTATCGAATTCGGCGGCATTATCCGCTTTGACGGTCAGATCGCGCTCTCCGACCACCAGTCGCAGGGTGCCACTGAGCACGTACAGCCACTCGAATCCCTCGTGCGTCTGCAAGGTCGGTTCGAGTGGCTCCGCGCGTGCCGGAATGATCATCTTGAAGGCCTGCGTTCCGCCCGGCCGCCGGGACAGGGGTACGAACGTCATCCCGAACCGTCGAATCGGCTTCAGATGCATCCGCGGGTCGCCGGTGCGCGGAGCGCCCACCAGATCGTCCAGCGGGACGTCGTAGACCTGGGACAGATGCAGCAACAGTTCCAGGGTCGCCCGGCGCTGACCGCTCTCCAGACGAGACAGGGTGCTTTCCGACACTCCGGTGGTCGCGGACAGATCGGCGAGGGTGATACCGCGGGCACGCCGCAGCGCGCGCAGCCGCGGGCCGACCGCGTCGAGCACGTCTTCCATTGCAGAATCCATGGGACCAGCTTGCCGAAACGGCAAGGATCCGCGCCACTTCGTGACCCACCGGCCGAGACTGGCCCCACGGAACCCGAGTGGAAGGAACCCCATGGAGCGCTCCGACGTGGCCGAGTACTGGGACGGCGTCTACGCGAAGCAGCCCGCGTCCGCCGACCCCCGGCCGAACGACCGCCTCGTCGAGACGGTGACCCCGTTGCCCCCGGGGGACGCGCTCGACCTCGGATGCGGTGGCGGCGGCGACGCACTGTGGCTCGCGCACCGGGGCTGGCGGGTCACCGCCCTCGACGTCTCGGCCGTGGCGACCACGCGGCTCGCTCGGCAGGCCCGCGCACGCGGCCTGAGCGACCGAATCACCGCCAGGCAACACGACGCACGCGACTCCCTGCCCGAAGGACCGTTCGACCTGGTCACCGCCCACTACTTCCACACCCCGTACGCACAGGACAGAACCGCCATCCTCCGCTCCGCCGCCGACCTGCTGCGTCCGGACGGACGACTCCTGGTCGTGGACCACGGATCGACGGCACCGTGGTCGTGGAATCAGGATCCCGACGTGCGGTATCCGACTCCCCAGGAGGTCGCCGCACCCCTGCACCTCTCCCCCGCCGAGTGGACGGTCGAACGCGCCGACACGCCGCGCCGAATCGCGGTCGGCCCCAACGGGCACGAGGCCGAGGTCGTCGACCACGTCCTGCTCATCCGCCGAACCGGGTGACACCACCCCACACGGAGAGCCAAGCACCGACCGCACAAGGAGAACCACCGTGCCCACCACCTCCCGCCGCCGCGACACCCCGCCACCCCGCACCGCGAACAGCGAAGCCGACGTCCTGCGCGGATTCCTCGACTACCTGCGCGCCTCGATCGCCAAGAAGGTCGACGGAGCCCCGGAGCCCCGGGTCCGGACACCGGCAGTTCCCTCCGGCACGAACCTGCTCGGCCTCCTCAACCACCTGATCGCCGTCGAAAAGGCGACGTTCCTCGGCGAAACGGTCCCCGACTGGCAGGCGACATTCCACCCCGCCCCGCAAGACAGCGTCACCGACCTCGTCACCCGCTACCGAGCAACCGTCGACCGCGCGAACAAGATCCTCGACGCATGCACCGACCTCGCCGCACCACTCCCCCGACCGGGACGCTCCGGCTCCGCCCCCAGCGTCCGCTGGGCGCTCACCCACATGATCGAGGAAACCGCCCGCCACGCCGGCCACGCCGACATCCTCCGCGAACTCATCGACAACACCACCGGCCGCTGAACCCCACCCCGGCCGACCGCGCCCCAACGCCGGCGCTTTGCGGGACATCCTCGCCGACTGCGAGGGAACGGTGGTCTGGGGCGCGGACCTTCGCCCGGTCAAGGTCTCCCGCTTCCACCTCACCGCACCACCCGGCAGCACCCCGCGACGGCCCGCCTCACCAGGCGCCAGGACACCGCTCACCACCTCCCGGACCGCGCACAGACGGCCGGCCGCGTCGCCGACCCCGCACACACACCCGGAACGCCGTGCCAGGGCCCGCGACCTGGAACGCGTCCAGGGCACGTGACGTCCCCCGCCGGACCCGCCAACCGGGACCTCACCCCGGGCCGCACGCCGCGAGCAGGCCCCCGACGTACGCGGGCGTGCCGCGTCGACGCCGCTCCCCATGGGGTCGGCCGTCGGCCTCCCGGGTGCGCCCAGGTCGGACGAACCCGGTAGAACGTACGGATGAACCCGATGGTCGGCACGAACACGAGGACGACCCGGACGCGGACGCGCCGACCCGACGAGATCGCCCGACTGACCACGTGGGGCGGCTTCTCCCGGCACGAGATGATCCGCTCCTTCCTGCGCGACCGCGGCTGAGGAAGGGGGAGTGGGTCACCGCGTCGTGGACGCGGGCGGGACCGTGCCACAGAACTCCCCGAGGAGCACATACGCCGCCGCGTCGGTCTCGCCCGCCCAGTCGGTGTTGAAGTTGGCGACCAGGGTGTGTCCCCCATCCCGGGTGGTGTAGGCCAAGCTCTGCGAACCCGGCATGAAGCCGGTGTGCCCCCAGACCTCCGTGCCGCAGGGCAGCGTGGCGCGGAAGATCCCCAGGCCGTCGTCCTGACCGTCGCCGAAGTCGGGGGACGGCACCGTGGTCGTCATCTCCGCGAGCTGCGCTTCGGGAAGCAGCCGGCCGCGCATCAGGGCGGTGAGGAAGCGGTCCAGGTCGGCCGTACCGGAGATGATCTCACCGCCGGCCCAGCCCCACGACGGGTCGAACTCGGTGATGTCCTGGACCGTGTGTTGCGGGTCGTCCGGGAACCGGGTGTACATGCGCCCGCTCGGCCGCGGAATGCGCGGGTACGTGCCGGGCAACACGGTGACGTGCAGCCCGAGCGGCTCGAAGATCCGCCGCTCCGCCTCCGCGGTGTAGGTGTGGCCCGTCACCTTCTCGATGATCATCGCGGCGAGCACGTACTCGGTCGTGGTGTAGCCCCAGTCGGTGCCGGGTGGGAACTTCGGCTCGTGCTTCATCGCGAGTGCGACCAGTTGTTCGGGCTTCCAGGTGTCGTAGCGATGGGCCAGGAAGATCTTGCCCGTCAGGTGCAGTTCGGGGTCCTCGGTGTAGTCCCGGAGACCGCTGGTGTGGTTGAGCAGCTGCCGCAACGTGATCGTGCGGCCGTCGTTCCCATGGCCTCGGACCACGCCCGGCAGCCACTTCTCCACGCTGTCCGTGATACTCAACCGCCCCTCGGCCTCCAACTGGAGCAGGACCGTGGCGATGAAGACCTTGGAGATGCTGCCCGCCCGGAAGCGGTCGACCGGCAACGCCGGGCGCCGCGTGCCGAGGTCGGCGACCCCGGCGGCACCGCGCCAGGTGCCGTGCGCGTCGCGGGCTCGGACGACGACACCCGGGACGCCTGCCGCGACGGCCGCGTCCACTGCGTCTCGGGTCTGTTCGTGCCCACGACCCGCCGCAGCGGATCCGCCTGTCGCCGACGGGGCCGCGGGCCCGGCCGCGCCGAGCATGCCGGCCGCCACAACCACGGCGGCCAGTGCGGTTCGTACCGTACGCATCCCCACAGGGCTCTCCCTCTCGCCGGAGATACCCCATGTTGTCCCATCGAGTGACCCTCAGTGAACGAATCGGCACTCACAGGTCGTTGCGCGACATCATCGGACGCACGAAAGCGCTGAGCCGGAGGACCGCGGCGGCGCCCCGACCGATCAGCCGGACAACCGTGGCGGCGACCCGACGTACCGCATCGGCTGCGCCCGCCCCGGCGCGGCGGAGTTCACCAACGACCCGACAGGAACTCCCGGTTGCGGTGGCGACCGAGGCGGCCGGTCGGGCGTGCGGGTTCAGGCGTACGGGTGGGGGTGTTGGGCTCGCCAGGCGTCGGTGGCCACTCCGGACATGACGATCATCACGATGTCCTCGGCCAGGGTGTCGGTGATCGGGAGGTGGCCGAAGAGGGCGCGGTAGTAGGTGGTGGAGGCCAAGAGGTCGAGCAGGAGGTCGAGATCGGTGTCGGGGCGGATGTCACCGCGGTCGATACCTCGACGCAGAGCGGTGGCGGTGGCGGCGCGCCGGGGGTCGAAGAGGCGGGCGAAGAAGGTTTCGGCCGGCGCCGGGTCGGCGGCGATGTCGGCCACCAGGGCGGGCCACACGCGGCGGGTACCGGGGCCGGCGAACGCGGTGGTGAGGGTGGCGATGCCGGCGATGAGGTCGCAGTGGGTGCAGCCGGTGTCGGGCGTGGGGGCGTCGCCCATCGCGGCAACGAGGGCGTCGATGACGAGGTGGCGGCGGGAGGGCCAGCGGCGGCGGATGGCCGGTTTGGTGGTGCCGGCGCGTACGGCGACCGCCTCCAGGGTGAAGTCGGCGTAGCCGCCTTCCTCCAGGAGTCGCATGGTGGCCGCGAGGACCGCCTCGTCGATGCGGTGGTCGCGGGGGCGGCCCCGACCGGTCGGGATCAGTCGCGTATCGGAGCTGGCCATGGTCACGAGTATAGGTCGGGTCTAATATCGTTTTGTTCCGGAACGGAACGTAAAGCGGCCACGATCAGGGAGCCGACCTTGTCAGCCGAGCGGCAGCGCGAAGAAGTGGAACCGACACGCGACGGGACGACACTCGAGGGAACGCTCCGAACGCAGGCGCCGGCAGCCGGCGCGGCCTCTCCACCGCGACCCGGCACCGCCTCGCGGCCGACCGGCGACCCGGGCGGCACCGACGACACGGCCGTCGACACCACCCCGGCCGCCGCCGACTCCGCCGATCGCGCGGGGGTGTGGGACCACGGGCATCGGGCGCTGTCGTTGGGATTGTTGATCTCGGTGGGGCTCGTCGCCTTCGAAGCCATGGGTGTGGTCGCGATCATGCCTCGCGTCGCGCGGCGGCTCGGGGGGCTGGAGTCCTACGGCTGGGGCCTGTCCGCACTGATGCTCGCGAGCATTCTGGGTGCGGTCGCGGCCGGCACCGCCGGGGACCGGGTCGGGCCGCGTCGGCCGCTCGCGGTCGCTCTCGGGCTGTTGGCGGCCGGATGTGTGGTCGCCGGGGTCGCGCCCACGTAGTGGGTGTTCGTGGCCGGCAGGTTCGTCCAGGGGCTGGGTGTCGGCGCGATCATGGGGCTGGCGTACCTGGTGATCGACCGGGCGTACCCCGACCATCTGCAAGCGCGAATGGTCGCGCTGACCTCCTCGGCGTGGACACTGCCCGCGCTCATCGGTCCGGTGGTGGCCGGCACCCTCGCCGACCGGCTCTCGTGGCGTTCCTTGTTCCTGTTGTTGCCCGTTCCGATCGTGCTCGCGGCCGTGCTGACGTTGCCGGCGCTGCGGGCACTCGGCGGTTCGAACGGTTCGACCGGTTCGACGGCGAGCGAGGATGCTCCGAGGCCGACGGTCGACGAGGCGGGTAGGACGAGCGCGAACGCCACCGGCGACGACGCGGCGCGCGGGAAGTGGTGGCGGCGGCTTCCGGATCTTGTGGTGAGTCTCGTACTCGCGCTGGGGACGGGGCTGATGATCGTGGCGTTCGAGTTCACCTCGCCGGTACCGGTGGTGCTCCTCGCGTTGGTCGGCGCGGTCGTCGCCGTGGTCTCCTATCGCGCGCTCACTCCCGCCGGGACGCCACGCGCGCTCGACGCGGGCTGCCGGCCGGGGTCGCGATGCGGTGGTTGCTCGCGGGGGCCTACTTCGGCGCGGATACCTTCCTTCCCTTGGGGCTGACCGAGTTGCGCGGGCTGAGTACCGTCGAGGCTGGACTGGGGCTCTCGGCGGGCGCGTTGACGTGGGTGGCGGGCTCCGCGCTCCAGGCGCGATGGGACGACCGTCACGGCGCCCGGCTTCGCCCGACGCACAGTGCGATCGGCAGTGTGGTGTTGTTCGTCGGCATCGCGATCCTGGCCGGCGCCGTACTGATCGACGCCATATCGCCGTTGGTGGCCGTACTGGGCCGGGCGATCGGCGGATTCGGGATGGGCATCGCGTACAACGCCGCCTCCGCCGCGGTACTCGCCCAGGCCCCGGCCGAGCAACAGGGACGTACCGGCGCGGCACTCCAGTTGTCCCAGACGTTCGCCATCGCGGTACTCAGTGGCCTCGGCGGCGGCGCGGTCGCCCTGACGCACCACCACGGCGCGGGCATGGGCACCGCGCTCGGGACGTTCGGGCTCACGGCGCTGCTTTCCTTGACGGCCGTGGTGGTGTCCGGCCGGATCAAGACACCGGCCGGATCCTGAGGACTCGGCGAGTGGCCACGGCCGGCACTCCCCGGGCACCGGACGTACGCGTCGCCGAGCATGGCAGGTGGATACGCACATGCTCGGCGACGAGTGACGATTCCGACGGGCCGGACCGTTGGCCGTGCGACTCTCCTCGGGCTACCGCTACCGGACCCGACGCGCGTCACGACGGCCCGCCGGGCCGGTGGACTCAGCGGGACGGGAGGTCGAAGTTCCAGCCCTTGGCCTTGTATTCGGCGATGAGCCGATCGACCGCGTCCACGGTTTGTTGACGGTCGCCGCCCGCGTCGTGCAGGGTGACCACGCCGGTCGGGGTGATGCCGTCGCGAAGGCGTTGGAGGAGGACGTCCACGCCGGGCAGTTCCCAGTCGCCGGGCATCAGCGTCCAACTCAGCGGACGCAGGCCGAGGTTGGCGGCAACGGCGGGCGACTGTCCCCAATTGCCGTACGGCGCCCGGAAGTACGGGATCTCGACACCCGGTACGGCGGCGCGGATCCGGGCGTCGGTCTGCTTGATGTCCGCTTCGATCTCCGCCGGGGAGACGGTGGTCAGGTCGCGGTGGCGGTAGGTGTGGTTGCACAGCGTGTGGCCGTCGGCGACGATCGCGCGGACCGTCGCCTCCTGCCACTCGACCTGCTCACCGACGACGCAGAACACCGCCTTGACCTGGTGCTTCTTGAGGACTTGGAGCAGTTGCGGGGTGTACTGCGGACTGGGTCCGTCGTCGAAGGTGAGCGCGACCTGGTTGCCGGGGTGGGCGGTCGTGGTGATCAGGGCGGGGCTCACCGGGCCGCCGGCGGGGGCGGTCGTCGCGGCCGTTAAGGCGGTGGTCGACG
Source organism: Embleya sp. NBC_00888 (assembly GCF_045207655.1). NCBI lineage: Bacteria > Bacillati > Actinomycetota > Actinomycetes > Kitasatosporales > Streptomycetaceae > Embleya > Embleya sp. NBC_00888. The sequence continues at coordinate 796,472 of NZ_CP108784.1, forward strand.
TGGGCGATGCGGTGGCGGCGGGAGAACCGACCCAGGCTGTCGCGGCGCAGGCGAGTACGGCGGCCAGGGTTGCCATCCGGCGGCGGCGCGGCTGGGGGTGGGAGCGGGAGTGGGTGCTGCGGGTGGGTGACATCGGGGTGGTTCCCTTTCCATGAAGCGTTGGTCGTGCTGCTCTTCCGCGACCGGGGTCGAGGCGCGACGGACTCCGGGCCTCGGTGCGCATCGCCCGTACGCCGGAGCGGCCTTCGCATGCGGGGCACGCGGGCGTACCGCAGTGGCGGCGGGAGCCGGGGTCTGCTCGGCCGTCGCCGTTCGGTTGATTCCGGATTGGAATTGGATATCGGCCGTACATCTTTTGGACTACCGGCCGAAACCCTTCACCCAAGACAGGCCGAATCTTTTATCGCCTGCACGTCGTGCCGCCTCGACCCCGATTGCGCGCGGCGCATCGGGTTCGACCGACGGATCCGAGTCCGAGAATGAACCGTCCGTGAACGGAACCCTTCCGGAATACGCACACAGCAGAGCCTTTCGGTTCTTTTGTCACCGGTCTAGACCTATCGTAGCTGTATGTGTCGCAGCTCTGACTGTGTGGTATTGCACCTGTTCATGGGCTTGACTCAGCGAGCCAATCTCGATCATAATCGAGCATGATCGCAACTTTCTGATCAACGAAGTGTATTGCAGAAACGTTTCGTCATCCCCACTAATACCCCTTCCCGTTGCGTCACAAGCGGTGCGCGGCCGATGTGCAGCCTTCCCGGAAATCAAGCCGATCCCCGAATATCCGGCCAAGGCCAAAATCAGTGCACCGAATATCAGTGACCCTGGGAAATTGGTCCAAGAAAAAGCCCCGCCTCCCCGACCACGGAGTGGCGGAGAGGCGGGGCGCGGGATTGCGGATTCCGCGGCACCGCGCGTGGCGGCGGCGCGGGACCCGCTCAGCCGTGGATCAGATGCCGAAGGGCGCCGCGTAGTGCACGATGCCGGACGGCAGTGGGTGAGTCGCATCGAAGGCGAGGGCCATCAGTGTTCGTGTCGGGAGCCGCCCTGCGAGCGCACGCTCCGGCAAGGGCGCGGTCGATGCGACGGAACACCGCCCCGCCGCGGGAGGGTCCCGGTCCGATCGCCGTGCGGGACGGCGGTGTTCATCCGTCCGGCACGGGTGGGCCGTGCTCGGGCGCGGCGCCGCCGGGCGCGGCCGCGGTGTGTGGGTCGCGGTCGCGTCCGGCGGCAAGGTGGGGTCACCTCGTCATGATCTTGTTGCTGGTGCCGTTGTCGATGATGTCGGGCTTGCCGCCGTCGGACTTGACGCCGTAGAATAGCAGGCTGTTCGAGCCGGTCACGGTGATCTTGTCGGCCCAGGCCACCTCGATGGTGTGGTCCCCGCCCGCGACCGTCACGTCGTGGCAGAAGCCGGTGAGAGTGACCGTGATCTCGGTGCCCTCGATCCGGACGTCCTTGCCGGTGCAGTCCGTGGTCGGCTGGTTTCCGGTACCGGAGATGACGACCGGGGCACTGCCGCCACGCCCGGGCGTGCTCGGGGCCGACGTGGTCCGGCCGGTCTTCGGCGCGCCGGTGGACGGCGCACCCGTGGCCCCGGTCGACGGCTGCCCGCTCGCCGAGCCCGGTGCGGAGGCCCCGCCCCCGCTCGTCGCCGCGCCCGGGGCGGTCGGGGCGCTACCGGCCGCAGGGGCCGCGGAGTCGCTCTTCTTCTCGGCCCCCACCTCGCAGGCGGTGGTACCCGCCGCGACGGCGGCGGTCAGCAGGATCGCGGGCAATACGGTACGGATACGCATTTCGAGTTCTCCCCCGGTTCGAGAGGCCGGTTCGGCTGCACCGGTTCGGCCTGTGCACTCCACGCTAGGGACCGCGTGTCGCACCGGTGTGGCAGCGACCTACCAGGTCTGCGACATCCTCGACACGCGCCGCGACACCGTCAGGACGTGGGCAGACGCAGCCGGACGACGGTGCCCGATTCCGGCATGCTGCGCAGTTCCGTACGACCGCCGTGGCGCACCACGACAGCCTGCACCAGGGCCAGCCCCAGGCCGCTGCCCGGGGTTCCGCGCGCATCGCTCCCCCGCACCAACTCCTCCCATACCGTGGGGAGTTCGTCGGCCCGGATGCCGCGTCCGGTGTCCGCGACCTCGACCACCACGTAGCCGTCCTCGGCGAACGCGCGCAGTTCGATCGCGCAGCCCGGATCGCTGTACTTGACCGCGTTCCCCACCAGGTTCTCCAAGGCCAACTCCAGCAGATCCGGGTCTCCGGCCAGGGTGGGCAGCGGCCAGGGCACCCGGGGTACCGAGACGGTGATCCGGCGGTCGGCGCCGCCCGGGAGGTCGCGGCCCGTCTCGCCCGCCGCGTCCAGGAGTACGGCGACGTCCACGGCCACCCGTTCCAGGGGCCGCGACTCGATGTCGGCGAGCTTGCGCAGGTCCCCGGTGATCCGGGCGAGCCGGGCGACCTGCTCCCCCACACTGGCGAGCGTGCCGTCCGGGCCCTGGTCCGCGCCGGTTGCCGCGAGATTGGCCAGGCCCAGGCGCATCACGGTCAGCGGGTTCTTCAACTCGTGGTCCAACCGGCGCAGAAACCTGTGGTGTTCGGCCGCCGCCTCGGCTCGCGCGCTCTCCCGGGCCCGGTCGATCCACCTGCGCACCTCGACCACGGCCGCGACCGCGCCGGCCGCGATCAGGCCGAGCACCAGCACGCCGAGCACCGGCGCGAAGCGCACGTACACCCGCCAGTCGCCGCCGAACACGATCGCGGCCACCAGTGCGGCGAGGAAGGCCGCAACCGCCGCACCGATCAGGCCGATCCGGCGCCGGCGGCTCATTCGGCCGCCTCGACGCGGGGCACGAACCGGTATCCCTCGCCGGTGACCGTCTCGATCCAGCGCGGTGCGCCGGAGTCGTCGCCGAGCGCCCGGCGCAGTTCCGCGACGCGGTTGTCCACCGCCCGGGTCGTACTCGCCGACTCCCAGCCCCACAGCACCTCCATCAACCGTTCCCTGGAGAACAGTTCGTCGGGATGGGTGACCAGATAGTCGAGCAGCGCACCGGCCTTCGGGGTGAGCGTCAACTCGCGGTCGCCCAACCAGGCGCGGCGCGCGGTACGGTCCACCCGCAGCGTCCCGGCGCGCAACACCCGCGCCCCGGCCAGCGGTGCCAGGCCGCAGCCCGAGCGGCGCAGCAACGCCCGCATCCGGGCGACCAGTTCGTACGGGTCGAAGGGCTTGTTGAGGTAGTCGTCGGCGCCTTCCTCCAGGGCCATCGCGCGCTCGGTCGACTCGCCGACCCGGGTGAGCAGGATCACCGGGATCCACGCCCCGGAGCGCCGGATCCGGCGCAGCACCTCGCGCCCGTCCAGCGCCGGCATGAGCACGTCCAGCACGATCAGATCGGGCGCCGGTTCGACGGTCCCGGCGGCGAGCGCCGCCGCGCCGTCGTGCACGATCCGTACGTCGAATCCGGAGCGCTCCAGCAGTGGCCCCAGTTGCGCGGTGATGGCGACGTCGTCGTCCGCCAGCAGCACCGCGGGCCGCCCGGCCTCGTCGATGGACACCCGTCCCCCACCCCCGTAGTCCGGGACGAGAATAGGGGAGGCGGGGGTGTCCCCGGGCGGGAACGTCCCGGGACGGGGGCGTCCGAGGTCGGTCGCCGGAGCCGCACGCGAAGGTCGCCACCCCTCGGCGTCCCGGCGGCTCGCGCCGGTCACCCACACCGATCGATCGGGACGGTTGACGACGGTGACGCCCGGGTCGATCGGCGACCTTTCCGCGCTACGCCAAGAGGTCCGGCGCGGCCCGCAGTTCCTCGCGCACCGCCGACTCCCAATAGCCGACGAAGCCGTTGCCGTCGCTGCGGAGAGTGCGTTCGAGCCAGTGCGCGGGCAGGGGGGAGGTGCGACGTCCGTCGGCGGCGCGGACCATCCAGGCGTTGCGGCAGCGGATCTCGAGGGCGACCGCGCGCTGATGGACGGCGCGTGTGCTGACGCCGACGACGAACACCCCGTGACCGGCGAGCAGCGCGAGGTCGGCGTCGCCCATCGCCGCGATCGCCTTGCGTGCGGCCTCGGAGTTGTTCACCGCGCCGTCGTACTCGTCGACCAGCGTCAGTTCTCCGCCGCCGAGGGTGGAACTCTGGTCGTACGCGGGCGGCACCTCGCCCATGTCGGCCCACACCGTGCCGAACCGCGGGTGGTTGTGCATCGCGACCCGGACGTCGGGGCGGGCCCTGTGCAGTTCGAGGTGCAGGGGGATGCCGAGCGGCACCGGCCAATCACCCTCGACGACGTTGCCGTCCAGGTCGATGCGGATGATGTCCCGCGGGCGGATCTCGTTCCACGTCAGCAACCAGGGGTTGCACAGCAGCGTGCCGTCTCCGAGGTTGTAGGTGATGTGGCCGGCGAGGTGGTCGTCGTAGCCCTCGCGCCACAACGTGCGCGCCAGCAGCACGATCTCCTGTGCGGGGCTCAGGTCGGGGGCGAGCTTGCCCGGCGTCGGGGTGAATGTCATCGAAGGCCTTTCACGGAAGGGAAATCGACGGGACGGGAGGCGCGCGGGAATCGACGGGACGGGGGCGCGGAATCGACGGGCAGGGAGGCGCGCGACCGGCGACGACCTGGTTCAGGCGTCCAGCGGCAGGACCACGTCGGGCAGCGGGTGCCGATACAGCTTCGCGGCGTTCTCGCTGCACATCATCCGCAGCTCGTGCGCGGGGATGTCCCCCCAGTGGCGCGCGACGACGTCCTGGGTATGCGGCCAGGTGCCGTCGCCGTGCGGGTAGTCGGTCTCGAGCATGATGTGGTCGACGCCGATGACGTGCCGCAGCGCGATGGTGGAGGGGTCGTCGAGGGTGCAGAACCAGAAGTTGCGGCGCAGCACGTCGGCGGGGCGTTCGTCCCAGCCCAGGCCGTAGCCGGAACGGTCGATGATGTTGTCGAGCCGGTCGATGAGCATGGGCACCCAGCCGATGCCGCCCTCGCTCATGGCGATCTTCAGGTTCGGGTGCCGGAGCGGGTAGCCGGACCACAACCATTCGCTGCACGCGCCCAGCGACAGTTGGCCGAACATCGTCGCACCGAGCTGTAGCGCGGGGCCGCCGGGCGGTATGGGGTGCATGCCGGAGCTGCCGACGTGCAGCGAGATGACGGTGTCGGTCTCCTCGCACGCGCGGATGATGGGGTCCCAGTGGTCGCGGTTCCACAACGACGGCAGGCCGATCGCGTGCGGGCGCTCGGGGAAGGTCACCGAGGTGAAGCCGCGGTCCGCGTTGCGCTCGATCTCGGCGACGGCCTCGACCGGGTCGGCGAGGTAGGTGATCCCTCCGGGGATGATCCGCTCGGGGTAGGCGCGGTGCCATTCCTCGTACATCCAGTCGTTCCACGCGCGCACGCACGCCTTCCCGACCTCGACGTCCCGGGCGTGCGCGAACACCCGGCCGCAGAACCCGGTGATCTGGGACGGGAAGTTGAGCATGGCCCAGATGCCGCCGAGGTCCATGTCCTTGACCCGGGCGTGCACGTCGTAGCAGCCGGGGCGCATCTGGTCGAAGCGCGCCGGTTCCAGGGTGAAGCTCTCGGGTCGACGACCGGCGACGGCGTTCATGCCCACCTGTGAGTAGCGCTCGCCCTCGAATTCCCAGACGTGCGCGCCGTTCGCGTTCTCGACGATGCGCGGGCCGCGTTCGCGGAGCGACGCCGGCAGGTGGGTGTCGAACAGGTGCGGCGGTTCGACGACGTGGTCGTCGACCGAGATGACGGTGTAGCGCACGTCGGCGGGCTCGGGGTCGGGGAGGAACAGTTCGGGATCGAGGGTCGTCACGACGGCTCCCTGGAGAACTTGTGTGTCGCTATGTGACACGCTATGTTGCACAGTGATTCGCAATGTACCGGAGGGCGCGTCATGGCCGTCAAGCCCCTGCAGAGCCTCGCGCGCGCCCTGGAGGTGCTCGAGGTCATCGCCGCGCACGAGCCGATCGGGGTCGCGGAGCTCGCCCGGATCACCGGCGTGGACAAGAGCGCCCTGCAGCGGATCCTGGTGACGCTGCACACGTGCGGATGGCTGCGGCCCACCGCCGAACCCTCCACCCGGTGGAAGTTGACCACCCGCCCCCTGGTCCTGGCGGCACAGGCGCGACGCCGTGACGACTTGCTGACCCGCGCCCGTCCCGTACTGGCGGACCTTCGCGAGGAGACCGGCGAGACGGTGACCCTCGCGGTGCCCGACGCCGGTCGCATCGTCGCCGTCGACGTCGCGGAGAGCCGGCAACTCGTACGCACCGTCCCGCGCATCGGACTGGTGTTTCCCGCGGCCACCAGCGCGGCCGGGCTGGCCCTGTGCGCGGCCACTCCCCCCGACGAATGGGACCTGTCCGGGATCGACCCGTACGACGCGGCCTTCCGACGGGAGTTGGCGGGCACCCGCGAACGCGGCTGGTCGCTCAGCATGGGCGCGGTGGACGCGGACATCACCAGCGTCGGGGCGGCGGTGCTGGACTCGACCGGCCGACCGGTGGCCGCATTGATCGTCAGTGCCCCGTCCGGCCGCCTCGACCAAGTCGCGTGCACGCGCGTCGGGATGCTGGTCGCCCGGGCGGCCGACAGCCTGGGCGAGCACACCCGACCGTCCTGAACCCGCGCTGCCGGCCGCGCTGCCGCTTCCCGCTTCCCGCGCCGAGCGAGCGGATGGTGGGACGGGCGAGTGCCCGTCCCACCGCCGCGTCCCGCATCCCGAAACCGATATCCCGTGACCCGGACGGGCCAAGCGGGGAGTGGGCCGGTCCCGGTCGGGGACTCGTACTCCGTGTTCGGGTCCCCCTTCCCCCGCAAGAGCCGGCGTCCGCGCACCGTGGCGGCGGTACTGGCGGCGATCCTGCTGCTCCTCGGCGCCTGCACGTCGCACGACCGCAAAGACCGCGACGCGGACCGGGCCGGCGAGCCCACCGCGTGGGAGAAGGTCGTCGCGATGACCGGGCCCGACGGTACGGTCCCCACGGAGATGGCCCTGTCGGCCTTCGCCACCACCTTCGGGCCGATCCCCGGCGCCCGGGCCCAGACCGGGAGCCGCGCGGACCTGAGATCGGGTTCGCCGGCACTGCGCTGGATCTCGGGCCACTGGGCGGATCTCACCGACGAACAGCGCGCCGCGGTGCGCGACCTCTCCGGTTGGGGCGACCTGCCCATCGGGTCGGGCGGGGGCACTCCGGCGGCCGGCCACACCGCCGGCCGGTCCGCTTCACTCCCGCAGGCGCGGGCTACCTGCGCTCCCGGTGCGAGTGCCGACACGGTGTTCGCATCCAGGATCCGGGACTGGTGGACGAAGCTGGCCGCGAAGTTCGGCGTCTCCACCTCCACGGTGATCGCCGCATGTCGGACCGAGAGCCTGTTCACCCCCAGCCCGGGGGCACCCGGCAGTACCACCGTGCCCGCGAGTGCCGGCGGCTGGAACGACGCGACCGGTCCGCAATGCCGCATCGTGATGTATCCCGGCTTCCGGGCGTCCACCATGCCCGACCCACTGCGCGACGAGGTGCTGGTCCACGAACTGACGCACTGCGTCGAGGGCATCATCATCAACGACCCCGCCGCGTTCGATGCCATGCCCGGGTGGGTGGCCGAGGGTCTCGGCGACTGGGCGGCCGGCAAGCTCACCGGTCACTACTCCAGCCCCGGAATCTGGCAAAACTACCTGGTCCGGAAGGACCCGGTGCTGACCAAACTCTTGTACTCGGCCATGGGCTTCTGGTGGGAACTGGACTACCGGGGAGTCGACGTGTGGTCGACGTCCCGGGCCGCCATCACCGCCTCGGCAAAGGGCTCGACGCGCATGGACCAGGCCGCTTTCGCAGCCGCCCTGGGCGGCAAACGGCAACAGGTCCTGGAGGGCTGGCCGGCGAGCTTCCTGCGCGACCTGGCCCGGGAACTCGCCTGGGACATCAACGGGGTCGGCATCACCGACGCCAAGGTCAAGCTGAATCCCCCGCTCATGGTGACGAGTTCCAAGCAGACCGTCCGCGTCACCAGCCCCGCGTTCAACCCGAACCTGACCGCCCTCGACGTCTCGGCGGAAGTGCTGCGCCTGGCGCCGAACGGACCGGTCTTCGGACGGTTCGGCCCGGGCCCGGGCGACTACCCGCTCGGCGCCCACATGGGCGACATCTTCTGCACTCTCGGCTCGAAGTGCGAGTGCCCCGAGGACACCCCGGGCGCCGGGACACGGTTCGAACCCATCAAGCCGGGCCGCGGGTTCGTCGCGGTGAGCGGCGGTGAGGTCGACGCGTCCCTGGGGCTCACCGGCCAGACGCTCAAGAGCTTCTGCGGCGAGCCCAAGGACAAGCCCAAGCCGCGTCCGTCGGCCCCGAAATGCCTCGCCCAGTGCCCGGACGGTCCGCACGGCGGCAGCAACGGCGACCCGCACCTGACGACGTTCGACCGGCTCTACTACGACTTCCAGGCGGCCGGCGAGTTCACCCTGGTCGCCTCCACCGACGACGACCTGCGCGTGCAGGCCCGGCAGGTGCCCTACCCCGACGTGGGCGACGTCAGCGTCAATTCGGCGGTCGCGGCCAGGGTCGCCGGGGCGCGGGTCACCTTCGCCCTCGATCCGAAGCGCGGCGTGACCACGGTCCGCCTCGACGGCCGGCCGCTCACCCCCGGGGCACAGACACCGCTCCCCGGCGGGGGCACGCTGGCGCGCACCGGCGACGGGGCGGACGCCCGATACGCGCTCTTCTGGCCGGACACGACCACGCTGTACATCACGCCGATCGGCGCGTACGGCCTCAAGGTCGACATGGCCCTGCCGCAAAGCCGCAAGCGCCATGTCCAGGGCCTGCTCGGCAACGCCGACGGCACCGCCGCCAACGACCTCGACCCGGGCGGCGGACGCGTGCTCGCCAGACCGTCCGGCGCCACACCGCCGCCGTTCGACGACCTCTACCACGCGTACGCCGACCACTGGCGGATCCGTCAGGAGGAGTCGCTGTTCGACTACGAGCCCGGCCAGTCGACCACGACGTTCACCAACCGCGCGTTCCCGCGGCGCCCGACCCAGGTGGCGACCGCGCCCAACGCCGACGCGGGCCGCACGCGGTGCACCGCCGCCGGCGTCACCATCCCGGAGATCCTGGACGGCTGCGTGCTGGAGGTCGCCCTCACCGGCCGCGCCGAATTCGCCGAAGCCGCCGCCCAACAGGAGTTCCTGGCGGACCCGCCGCAAACCGGGATGCCCGACGAGTCCGACGAGCCGGTCGAACCGCCGGAATCGGTGACACGGCTGGGCCCCTCCTCCGGGGACGCCACGTGCACCATCACCGGAGGCCGGGTGGCCGGCTGCTGGGCACCCTCGCCGCGACCCGGCCGAGCGCCACGATCCGCTTCGCCGTGAAGGGCTTCCAGCGGCTGCTGCTCGTCGCCGAGGCGTGGGCGGATCGCCGAGTGCGGTTCGCCCTCTTCAGGACGGCGACAACACGCCGCTCCCGGGCGACCGCTCGATCTGCGAGCTCCAGGCCACCCCGGTCGAGATCGGCCAACCCGACCACACCATCCGCCTGAGCTCCGCAGACCCGGCGGCAACTCTGGAGTACGCCTTCCTGATGGGCGGGATCCGCCAGGGGATCGAAGACACGCCCCGGCAAAGCGTGGTCGCGCGGGCTCCGGTCACTCCGCCTGGCGGGCGGCGGCGATGCCGTGCAGGAACTCCAGTACGTCGCCGACGCTTTGCTCGGCGAGTTCGTGAAAGTTCAGGTCCTTGAGGTCGTAGACGAACCCGAGGCGGTCCTCGATCATGGTCAGCCACTCGACCGTCTGGAGGGAATCCATCTTCAGCGTCCCGAACGCGACGTCCGCGTCTGGCACGGGGGTGCCGAGGACCTCGGCCAGCATGTCGAGCGCTTCCGGTGCGGACACGGTTTCCATGACAGCTCCTCTCACGTGCGTACGGGCGAAGCCGCCGTGCGCACCTTCGACGAATCGCGGGCGGACTCGGGTCGGGGGGTGCTGCACCCGGCGATGCGATCCGAAACACCGGGCGGATCGGGCGAATCGAGCGAAGTGCGTGGATCGAGGCGCCGGGGTGCGTCGGGATGCGGCGGCGTGGTCCGTGCCGGCTCCGTCGACGACCCGGTCTTCGGCCCGCGGCGAGATCGCGACGGCACGGACAAGGCGTTCCGTCGAGTCCGCGGAGTCATCCAACTCCGCGTGACCGGTGGCACCTTCCCCGTGCGCCACGCGTCGGTGCCGACTATCGCACGGGAGCAGGGTCGGATCAATCGGGTCGCCGCCGCGTCACCGCGCGCGGGCCCGGGCCGGGAGCGGTGCTCGGGTCGCCTCGCCGGGCGACCGGTCCACCGGTTGCCACTCGACCATGAGCCGGGCCAGGCCGCGCGTGGCCAGGCCGTCCTTCCAAAGCACCGCGTCGGGCCCGTCGGCCAGCCTCAGGTCCGGAAAGCGGGTGAGCAATCGGCCCAGCACGACGTGCAGTTGGAGTCTGGCGAGCGGCGCGCCCAGGCAACGGTGGATGCCGTGCCCGAACGCCAGGTGGGTCGGCCCCCGGCCGTTCACACGGAGCAGATCGGGTTCCGCGAAGACCTGCTCGTCGCGGTTGCCGTGCATCAGCGAGACGATCACGGCCTCTCCGGCGCGGACGTCGACGTCGCCCAGGCGCACCGCTTCCGTGGCCACGCGCGGGAAGCTCAACGGCGACGCGGAGTCCAGCCGCAGCAGTTCCTCGACCACCACCGGCAGCGAATCCGGGTCGTCGAGCAGTGCGCGGTGGGCGTCGGGTCGGGTGAGCAGGGTCAGTACGGACATGCCGATCTGGCCGATCGTGGTCTCGTAGCCGGCCATCAGCAACGCGAGTGCCATCGCGAGCATTTCCTGCTTGGTCATCCCGTCGCGGTCGCGGGCGGCGATCAGCATGCCGAGCAGGTCGTCGTCCCCGCTGCCGGTCTTGCGTGCCAGCAAGTCGGTCATGTACCGGACCAGTTCGAGTCGCCGCCGGGACATCTCCGCCGGTCCCGAGGTGATGTCGAACAGCACCTCCACCGAGTCGCCGAACACCTCGGCGTCGGCGAGCGGGACGCCGAGCAGGCCGCACAGCACGGCGATCGGCAGCGGCGCCGCGAGACCCGCGATCAGGTCCGCCGGTGGCCCGGCGGCGGCCAGTCGGTCCAGGTGTTCGTCGGCCAATCGGGCCACGGTCGGCTCGGTGGCGGCGATCCGCTGTGCGGAGAAGGCCCCGGCGACGATGCGGCGCAGCCGCGCGTGGTCGTACCCGTCCATGCTCATCATCGACTGCGGGATCGGTTGCACCTCGGCGAACCGCGGCGCATGCGCGGTGGTCGCCTCGGACCTGCTGAATCGCGGGTCGGACAACACCTGGCGGGCGAGGGTGTAATCGCGCACCATCCACATGCGATCGCCGGCCGGCGTCCGGATCGATTCGACGGCTTCCTGCGGGGACCGCAGGACGTCGGGGAGTGGCCCCGAGAGATCCCTGTCGTGTGGGCTCACCATTGGTTCCTGCCTTCTTCGCTCGTCTCGGCACGGATGTGCGGCCCCGGCCGCGCGGGGGTCGCCGGGGGTGCGCGACCGGGACGACAAGCACTCGAACATCCCTTCCGACCTGCGTTCAACTGCCGCGACAGCACAGTTGAACACGCGTCCACGGAGCGGCCGGAGCGAGCATTGATCGGGCCTCGGGCCGTGTGTCATCGTGAGCCGCGTCGGCGTCGAACATACGGAATACCATTCGAAAGTGGGCTCGCGTTCCCAAGGATCGGAACGATGCCCGGATTTCGATACTTCCCCTCCCGCAATTGAGTTGCGGCTTTTGGATATCGGCGGCGCGCATGGTGCTCCCGGAAACGTCGACGACCCGGTGAATCCGCGAATTCGTCGCGGCATTGCGGACCGCTCGAAGGGCCAGTGACCATGAACACGGATGACACCCGCGTCGTCGTGACCGGACTGGGCGCGACCACCCCGGTCGGCGGCGAACTGGCCTCCACGTGGGCCGCGTTGCTGGCCGGGCGGTCGGGTGTGCGCCGGCTGACGGACGGCTGGCCGGACGACATTCCCATCCGCGTCGGCGCGCCCGCCGCGGTCGATCCGGCCTCGGTGGTCAACCGCACCGAGTTGCGGACCATGGATCGCAGCACTCACCTGGCTATGACCGCCGCCCGCGAGGCGTGGCGGGACGCCGGCGCGCCCGAGGTGGCACCGGAGCGACTCGGCGTCTCGATCGGTACCGCGCTGGGCGGACACCTCACCTACCTCGCCGCCTACGACACCCTGCGCGAGCGGGGTTGGCGACGGATGTCGCCGTACACCGCGCCCAGGGTGATGCCGAACAGCGCGGCGGGCTGGCTGAGCATCGAGCTGGGCGCGCGGGCGGGTGCGCACACCGCGGCGGGCGCGTGCGCCTCCGGCGCGGAGGCGATCGGCTACGGGATCGAGATGATCCGTTCGGGTCGGGCCGACATCGTGGTGGCCGGTGGCACCGAGACGCCGATCACGCCGATGTGGGCGGCCATGTTCGCGGCGCTCCAGGCGCTGTCCCTTGCCGAGGACGAACCGCTGCGCGCGTCCCGGCCGTTCGACAAGGCCAGGAACGGATTGGTACTGGGCGAGGGCGCCGGGATGCTCGTGCTGGAATCGGCCGCGCACGCGGCGCGCCGAGGCGCGGCGGTACACGCGATCGCCGCGGGGGTGGGCTACTCGGCCGACGCGCATCACATCGCGGTACCCGAACCGGACGGCGCCGGACTGGCGTTGGCGATGACCCACGCCCTGGCGAACGCCCGCCTCACCCCGGAGCAGGTCGTACACATCAACGCGCACGCCACCTCGACCAAGGCCGGGGACAGCGCCGAGGCCCGGGCGATCCGGCAGGTCCTGGGCTCGGCCACCGCCGGCGCGGTGGTCTCGGCGACCAAGTCGATGACCGGGCACCTGATCGGCGGCGCGGGAGCGGTCGAGGCGGTGGCGGCGATCTGCGCCCTGCGCGAGTCGATCGCACCGCCGACGCTGAATCTGGACGACCCCGACGACGAGGTCACCGCGACCGGGATCACCATCGCGCCCGAGGCGCGCGAACTGCGCGGCGGCCCGAGCGTACGAGCCGCGCTGAGCAACTCGTCGGCCTTCGGCGGCCACAACGTGACACTCGCGTTCACGGCGGTCTGAGCGGTCCGAGCTCCACCGGCTCCACGAGGTCCACCAGGTCCGCGGGCTCCACCGGGTCCACCAGCCCCGCGAGGTCCACCGGGTCCACGCGGTCCGCGAATCCATGGAGCGCGTCACCGTCCCGGTTGATACCGGTCGGCCACCGCCGCCGCCCACGGCTCGGGGCCACGAGAGGCCACGAGCGGGTGAGCGGCGCCGGCCGGTCGCCTCAGCTGCTCGCCGCGCTCGCCTCCATGGCCTCGATCAGGCTCTTCGGGCGCATGTCGGTCCACGATTCCTCGATGTAGTCGAGGCATTCCTGACGGCCCGCCTCGCCGAAGGCGGTCGTCCACCCGGCGGGTACCTCGGCGAAGACCGGCCAGAGCGAATGTTGTCCCTCCTCGTTGACCAGCACCAGGAATCTCGCCTCGGTGTCGTCGAAAGGATTCGTCACCATGCCGTCCTTTCCCAGGAATCAGCCATGCCTCATGGCTCTTCGGGCCACTCTGGCCGACCCGTCCCGGCGCATCAATAGCGCGACTTCGCCGCCCTGCGACCGTGCGCCGTTCAACTGCGTCACGGCCCCGGTTGAACACTCGACATCGCATCGGTTCGACGAATTCCGAACTGTGCCGCGGAGTTGGCGTCGCGCCCGCCGATCCGCAGCTGCGCCCGTCCCGATTTCCGCGGGGCGCGCCGACCGAATCCCGGTTCTGTTTCCCGGATCTTGTGGCCCGGCTCGTCTTGGTACACGCTGTCGGTGTGGTGGGGCGAGGGGATCTGACGAATGCCGAATGGGCCCTTCTGGAGCCACTGTTGCCGGCCGGCGGGCGACGCGGTGGCCGGTGGGGCGAGCATCGTCGGGTGATCGACGGGGTGTTGTTCCACACCCGGACCGGGGTGCCCTGGCGCGATCTGCCCGCGCGGTTCGGCCCATGGCAAACCGTCTACAAACGTGATCGGCGCTGGTCGGCGGATGGCACTTGGGAGCGCTTGGCGCGATATTTGCAAGTAGCGAACCGTGAAACGGGGGCGGGCGACCGGCATCGGCGCGATCTGTCGGCCCGGTTGGCGGAGGTCGCCCAGGCGGGTCGGACCCCAACCGTCGCCGCACCCGGGCGCAGGACCCGCGCCGCCTCGCCGGCCGCCGTACCGCCTCCTCGCCCGGGCCCGAATCGGGCCGGTCGAACCGTCGATTCCGAGCCTGCGCACGGCCCCGACTCCGCCCGCGCGGACGGCCGTTCGGGAGTTCCGGCGGATGATCCGGGAAACGGGACCCCACCCGATCCGGTGCCGCCGAGGAGCACCCGCCGGATTCCGGTCAAGCCTGCCGATGATCCCTCGTCGAGTCTCGACAGCGCTCTCTCGAACAGTGACCATGAGTGAGTATGCGGCGACCAAGGGAGGCGTGCGGAAGCGACTGACGAACTCGATACGGCCGAACCGATAACGGGTGCGTCGATCGGTGAACACCGACGGCGTCGGTCCGGCGTCACTTCCTGGACATTTCGGGAAGCAGCGGTTTCGCGACCATCGGAACCCGGGTGGTGCCGGGTTCGCGCACGATGGCCGGTGATCGCGGATCGAACCGTGATCACTGTCGCGCGTCGCGACGCGAAACGCCACAGGTGACGGCTCCCGCCGCGTCGAATGCGGGACGTCGAACGTACGGAGCGTGGCTCGTACGTGCGACGGACGCGGGCGGTCCTGCACGTGTGGGCGCCGGAACACCTGGCACACGATCGGTGTCGATGGCTCGATCCATTGCAAATCTCACGAGAATCGGATCCTGGATATTCATCCAACGGGGGAGATTGAGATGCAACATTCGGACGCCAGAGCACTTGAGGTCGCGCGTCACGAAGGGGCGCCCGATCTCGTTGTCGAGCAGGCCCTGAACAAACACCGCGTCAAGGAAATCCTGACCGTCCCGATCGCCTCGCTCGTACCGGGCGAATCACCGCGCTCGGAAGGTCAGGATCAGGAACACATATCCCGACTCGCGGAAATCGACGAACCGCTGCCACCCATCCTCGTGAACCGGAACACGGGACAGGTGATAGACGGGATCCATCGCCTGATGGCGGCCCTGTCGAAAGGGCGGGAGGTCATCGATGTCGAGCTTTTCGACGGCACCGACGAAGACGCCTTTCTGCACGCGGTCAAGGCGAATGTAGGGCATGGCCTTCCGCTGTCACAGGCGGACCGCAGGGCCGCCGCGACCAGGATCATCGCGTCGCATCCGCACATGTCCGATCGGGCGATCGCCCGGATCGCGGGTCTGGGCGCGAAGACCGTGGGGGCGATCCGACGCCGTTCAGCCGGCGCGCTGCCGCAGTTGAACGCCCGGATCGGCCGAGACGGCCGGACCCGCCCGCTCAACAGCGTGGAGGGTCGGCAACGAGCCGCCGAGGTGATCGCGGCGCATCCGAAGGCGTCCCTGCGGGAGATCGCCCGGCTCGCGGGCATCTCGCCCGCCACCGCGAGTGATGTCCGCAAGCGCCTGGAATCCGGCGAGGGACCGGTGGGCGTACTGCCGGTCGAGATCGACACCCACGACGACACCGAGACCGGCCGTTCCGCCGGTTCGCGGGTCGAACGCAAGGTGCGAACGCTCCAACCGGACCCGGGCTCGGTGGTGGAGAAATTACTCAGGGACCCGTCCTTGCGGCACAAGGAAGAGGGACGGCACCTGCTGCGGATACTGCGGCAGAATGCGATCGGCATGGAGGAGTGGGCCGAATTGACCGCGGCGGTACCACCGCATTGCGGGGCCCTGGTGGTGCATCTCGCGCGCCAGTACGCGGAGACGTGGCTGGGATTCGCGCAGGAACTGGACGAGCGTGTCCGCTCCGTGAGCAGCGGGGCCGTCGGCATGTGAGCTACTGCCGGCCAAGGGTATCGGGGATTTCCTGGCCAGGAGCAATGATTGGCATCAGAGCCCGATCATGCTCGCCGGAAGGGTTTCGGCGGGCAGACCGGGCTCCGATCGATCGGTAGTCCCATGAGGGGCCACCCGAAGGCGGCTTCGTCCGCTCGGGTGACCCCTCACGTCGGTTCCCGTGCGGGAACCGACGGCGTATTCACCGCTGTTGCCGTCGACGACGGCCACCGCCGTCGGCCGCGACCGGGGCCGGGACGCTGCATGCCGTGTCCTCTCGGCGAGCCGCGCGAACGGCGTACGACCCGCGCCCGACGTCACGGACAGCCGTCGCCTCGGCCCAGCGAGCGCGGCCGTGTCCGTCATCCGTGTACATGCCCGTGATCGGCTCGCGTGGTGCCATACTCCGGGAACGGTGCGGGGCACGCGTCACCGATCCCACCGGCCTCACCGGCCTCTCCGCCGGAAGGCGGGAGGGACGGCCGTGCGATCGGTGGATCGGCCCGACGGCCCGGTCGGCCACCTCGATCGGCACTGCCGGCGACCGTCCCGCGGCACCCGCCGACGCGACGCGACAACCGCGAAGGCGCAACGGATTTCCCGTGCACGCCCGCGTCCCGTGACGCCCCCGGCGTGACCGTCGTTCGTACCCGACTGCCCTTTGCGGGAGGTACCTCCATGACCGTGTCAACGCGCACCGGCCTCGCGTCGTCCGGACCACCCGAACGCGTCACCGGCTGCGGAACCGTCGCCGATCTCGGCCCGCGACCGGTCCTCGGATGAACGACGGCATCGGCGACGGCCTCGTCACCGGCTTCGGCGGCGGCAACGGCACCACCGAGCCCTCCCCGACCGACCCGGTCGTCGCCCACCTGTCGAGGAAGCAGCTCCACGGCAGCGTCTGCGATCCGGTGCTGGACACGATGAACTTCCTCAACGAGATCACCCATCGCCACCCCGAGGCGATCTCGTTCGCGCCGGGCCGCCCGTACGACGGCTTCTTCGACACCGAGCAGATCTTCACGCACATCCGGCGCTACCTCGATCACCTCGCCGACAGCGGGTACTCGCCTGCCCGCGTGCGGGACACGATGTTCCAGTACGGCCCCACCGCCGGGCTGATCCGCGAGCTGATCGCCGACTCGTTGCGGCGGGACGAACACATCGACGTACCGCCGGAGTCGGTCGTGGTCACCGCCGGCTGCCAGGAGGCGATGTTCCTCGCGGTGCGGGCGCTGATCTCCGGTCCCGGGGACGTGCTGCTGGTCTCCAGCCCCTGCTACGTCGGGATCACCGGTGCCGCCCGGCTGTTGGACGTCGCGTTGGCCGCCGTCGACGAGGGACCGGACGGCTTCCGCTGTGCCGATCTGGCCGCGGCGATTCGCGCGGAACGCTCGCGCGGACGCCGGTGTCGGGCGTTCTATCTCGTCCCCGACCACTCGAATCCTTCCGGCAACACCGTGTCGACGGCCGAGCGACACGCGCTGCTCGACCTGGCCGAGCGCGAGGACTTCCTCATCCTCGAGGACAGTCCCTACCGAATGGTCAGCCCCGGGCCGCAGTTGCCCACCCTCAAGTCACTCGACCGCAACCGTCGGGTGGTCCACCTGGGCTCGTTCGCCAAGACCCTCTTCCCCGGTGCCCGGGTGGGCTTCGTCGTCGCGGACCAGGTCGTCGCCGACGAGGCGGGCGGTACCGCACTGTTGGCGGACGAACTCACCAGGATCAAGAGCATGGTGACCGTGAACACGTCGCCGCTGGGCCAGGCGGCGGCGGCGGGCATGCTGCTCGCAGCCGAAGGGCGGACCTCGGCCCTGAACGTCGACACGTCCGCCTACTACGGGCGTGCCATGCGGGCCACCCTCGAACGCCTCGACGCGTGCTTCCCGGGCGGCAGAATCGGTCCCCAGGACGGCTCCCGCGATCCCGGGGAACCCGGTGCCCCGACCGTGCGCTGGAACCGGCCCGACGGCGGCTTCTTCCTCGCCGTCGACGTCCCGTTCCGCGCGGACAACGCCGCGCTGGACCGCTCGGCCCGGGAATTCGGCGTCATCTGGACGCCGATGTCCTACTTCCATCCGCAGGGTGGCGGCGAGCACCGCCTCCGGCTGTCCGTCAGCTACCTCACCGAGGCCGAGATCACCGAAGGCATCGCCCGGCTGGCCCGATTCATCGAAGCCGAGAGCCGAATCGAAGCCGAGAGCCGATCCGCACCCGACGCCCACGCACACTGACCGATCCACCCGCCCCTCGATCCACCCGCCGACCGATCCACTCTCCGACCGATCCACCGTCCGACCGATCCACTCCCACCGAAAGGACGATCGAAGTGTCCACAGCGGTACGTCGCACTCGAAGCAAGCCCCGCATGTGGGGATGGACCTTCCAATGACCCTCGCGCTGAACCCCTCGAACGTCGCCTCGGTCGGCGCGCTCACCGCGACCCTCGCGCCCACCTCGCCCACGTCCACGTTCGCGCCCGAGCGCAAGGACATCCCCGGCGTGCCCCGGATCCTCGGCGTCGGCACGGCCGTCACCGAACACTCCTACTCGCAGCGCGAACTCCTCGACCTGTTCCGGATCTCCGATCCGAAGGTGCGCTCCGTCTTCCTCAACAGCGCGATCGAACGACGCTTCCTGTCCGTGCCCGCACGAGACGCCACCGGCACGACGATCATCGAGACGCAGGGCGAACTGCTGGCCAAGCACAAGCGCTTGGCCATCGAGATGGCCGCCCGGGCGATCCACGCCTGCCTCAAGGACGCCGGCATCGAACTCGCGGACGTCGGCTACCTGTGCTGCGTCACCACCACCGGACTGCTCACCCCCGGTCTGAGCGCGCTGCTCATCCGGGAATTGGGCATGGATCCGCGTTGCAGCCGCGTCGACGTGGTCGGCATGGGCTGCAACGCCGGCCTCAACGCGCTCAACGCGACGGTCGGCTGGACCGTGGCCCACCCCGGGCGAATCGCCGTCATGGTGTGCGCGGAAGCCTGCTCGGCCGCCTACGTCCTCGACGCCACGATGCGCACCTCGGTCGTCAACAGCCTCTTCGGCGACGGCGCGGCGGCCGTCGCGCTGGCCGCCGACACCCCCGACGCGGCCGGCCCGCCCGACGCCCCGAGCGGCTACGCCGGACTCGGCACCGACGTCGACGTCGGCTCGCCTCCCGCCGGCAGCCCGCGCGTACTGTCCTTCGCCAGTTGCCTGATCACCGACGCGATCGACGCGATGCGCTACGACTGGGACGACGAGCAGGGCAAGTTCAGCTTCTACCTCGACCCGGACGTGCCCTACGTGGTCGGCGCGCACGCGGAGTCGGTGGTCGATCGACTGTTGTCCGGCGCCGGATTGCGCCGCAGCGACATCGCGCACTGGCTGGTGCACTCCGGCGGCAAGAAGGTGATCGACGCGGTCCGGGTCAACCTCGGCCTGACCCGGCACGACGTGCGGCACACCACCGGTGTGTTGCGCGACTACGGCAACGTGTCGAGCGGTTCGTTCCTGTTCTCCTACGAACGACTGCTCCGCGAAGGTGTGGTCCGGGCCGGCGACCACGGCGTGCTGATGACCATGGGGCCCGGCTCGACCATCGAGACGGCGCTGGTCCAGTGGTGATGGGGGAACGCATGAACGACGACCTGGAACTGCGGGTGGACGGCGCCCGACCGCTGACCGTCGAGGCGATCGCGGCGGTCGGCGCGGTCTGCGACACGGCCGAGGATCGGGGCGGCCGGGGCAGGGTGGTGGTGCACGTGTCCGGCGCCCCCGACGGCCCCCGACCCGCCGGGCTGACCGTGGCCGTGGTGAGCAAGTGGGAACGCGCCCTGCGGCGCCTGGAGCGACTGCCCGCGGCCACCGTGGCGGTCGCCGACGGCGACTGCGGCGGTCTGGCCCTGGACGCGCTCCTGGCCACCGACCACCGCATCGCCACCGAGTCGGTGCGCCTGATGGTGCCGGTGGAAGGCGGCGCCACCTGGCCGGGCATGGCCGTCTACCGCCTCGCCCACCGGGCCGGCGGCACGGCGGCGGCGATCCGCCGGGCGGTGCTCTTCGGCACTCCCCTGCCGGCCCGCGACGCGCTCGCCCTGCAACTCCTCGACGAGGTGACCGACGACGTGTCCGCGGCCCTCGCGGCGGCCGAACCGCTCGGTGAACTCTCCGGCCCCGAACTGGCCATCCGACGCCAGTTGTTGTTCGACGCGAGCACGGCCGGCTTCGAGGAGGCCCTGGGCGTACATCTGGCCGCGTGCGACCGGGACCTGCGCCGGACCGGCAGCGGAGCCGTGTCGTGATCCGCGAACGGGCCCGGCCCGAGTGGCACGAGGACCTGGCCCTCGTCCGCGCCGAACTGGAGCCGGCCCGCTCGACGCTGGCCCGGGCCGCCGCGCACACCGACGACCTGCTGGCCGTCCTGCCCGCGCCCGAACACCGGTCGATCGCCCAGCACATCGCCGCGACGACGGCCAAGGACGGTAGCCGCGCGTTGCGCCGCGCCTTCCTGGAGCGGCATGCCGACGCCGTGTACGACGAGCTCACCGCGTGCCGGACCCGCGGACTGCGACTCGCCGAGCTGTCCCGGGCGGCCGCGAGCGCCTTTCCCGGACTGGTGCCCGGTCCGGAGCAGTTCGTCCTCGAACGCGGTCGTCCGCAGGCCCACAAGGAGGGCCACGAGATCGACCAGGGCATCTTCTTCGCCGGCATCCTCGGCGCGGAGCGATCCGGTCGGCACCTGCTCGACGTACTGCTGCGGCCCACACCGCGGGCGCTCGCGCTGCTGCCGGAGTTCACCGCGACCGGCTTGATCGAGCTGGATTCGGTACGGCTGGAGCGCGTCGCCGGCACCGCCCGGCTCACCCTGTGTCGGGACGACTGCCTGAACGCGGAGGACAACCGCCAGGTCGACGACATGGAGACCGCCGTCGACCTGGCCCTGCTCGATCCGGCGGTGCGCGTCGGCCTGGTGCGCGGCGGCGTGATGACCCACCCCCGCTACCGGGGCCGCCGGGTGTTCAGCGCCGGCATCAACCTCAAGGCGCTCAACGCCGGCGACATCTCCCTGGTCGACTTCCTGCTCCGCCGGGAACTGGGTTACATCCACAAGCTGTTGCGCGGCATCCGGGTCGAGGACGACGCGGCCTGGCACAGCCCCACGATCGACAAACCCTGGGTCGCGGCGGTGGACACGTTCGCGATCGGCGGCGGCATGCAGCTGTTGCTCGTCTTCGATCACGTCCTGGCCGCGTCCGACGCCTACCTGAGCCTGCCGGCCGCGCGCGAGGGCATCATCCCGGGCGCCGCCAACTTCCGCCTGACCCGGCACGTCGGGCCGCGCCTGGCCCGGCAGATCATCCTCGAAGGCCGGCGGATCCCGGCGCAGGGACCCGAGGCCCGACTCCTGGTCGACGAGGTGCACGATCCGGAACGACTGGACCGGGCCGTCGAGGACTGCCTGGACCGGCTGAAGCAGCCCGCGGTGGGGGCCAATCGGCGGATGCTCAATCTCGCCGACGAGTCGCCGGACCGATTCCGGCACTACATGGCCGAGTTCGCACTTCAGCAGGCGCTGCGGATGTACAGCGCGGACGTGCTCGACAAGGTCGACCGGTTCTCCGCCCGACAGGAGGTGCCGTCACGATGAGCGCCGCCGAACAGCCCCGGGTGCGGTACGAGAAGAAGGATCACGTCGCCCGGATCACCCTGGATCGACCCGCCGTGCTCAACGCGATGGACCTGCGCACGCACGAGGAACTGGCCACGATCTGGGACGACGTCGAGGCCGACGACCAGGTGCGGGTCGCGGTGCTGACCGGCGCGGGCGAACGCTCGTTCACGGTCGGCCAGGATCTGCGCGAGCGCGCCCGGCTCGACCGCGCGGGCGTACCCCGGTCCACGTTCGGCAGTCGCGGCCAACCCGGTTGGCCCCGGCTGACCGAGCGGTTCGAGCTGTCCAAGCCGGTGATCGCCCGGGTGAACGGCTATGCCCTGGGCGGCGGCTTCGAACTCGCGCTGGCCTGCGACCTGATCGTCGCCGCCGAACACGCGGTGTTCGCACTGCCGGAGGCCCGGTTGGGCCTGGTTCCCGGCGCGGGTGGCGCCTTTCGGCTCGCCCGCCAGCTACCGCTGAAGATCGCCATGGGCCATCTGCTCACCGGCCGCCGGATGAGCGCGCAGACGGCGCTCCGACTGGGACTGGTCAACCAGGTCGTCCCGCTCGACGACCTGGACGCATGCGTCGACGAGTGGATCGACGACCTCCTGCGCAGCGCGCCGCTGGCCGTGCGGGCGATCAAGGAGGCGGTCATGCGGTCCGTGGACATGCCGCTGGAGCAGGCCTTCTCGACCCCGTTCGAATGGGAGCAGCGGCGAAGGCACAGCGAGGACGCCGTCGAGGGTCCGCGCGCGTTCGCCGAACAGCGCGAACCTCGGTGGCAGGGCCGCTGAGCCACCGGTCCCCGGAACCGACGAGTCCTCACCGCAGCGTGGCCCCGAGCCCTGATCGATGGACTCGCGGCCACGCTTCGTCGTCTCCGGCGCATCGCGCCTCCGCGCCGCGGCGTCGGGCGGGCCCGCTTCCGGGCCCGCACGACCTCGCTCACCGCGGGTCCGGGCCCGGCCGTTCCGCCACGGCCGACCAGATCCGGCCGAGCATCTCCGGAAGCACCAACTCCGCGTGGGCGCAAGGCAACCGCACCTCGGTGATCTCACCGGTCACGTGCGGTCGCCAGCTGTCCGCGCCGACGAACCCGACGGGCTTGTCCTGCTCGGCGACCACCAGGACCACGTTCCCGTCGAACCGGCCGTACTCGTGGTCGGCGCCGATGTTGCCGTTGTTGCGCTGGATCCGGGCCAGCATCAGCAACTCGTCGTCGGAGACCGCGCCTTCGAAGCCCGCCTCCCGCCGCACGGCCCGCATGCGCTCGGTCGGTTCGCTGCGATCGTCGTCGGCCGCGTCCGCGGAGCCGCTCCCGGGGCTCTCGACCTCTTCGTCGCGCGCCTCCGGGTCGGTCAACGCGGTCGCCGGATAGGTGTCCATGATCACGAGTGCGGCGACCTCTTCGCCCTCGGCTCGCAGCCGGACCGCGATCTCGTGTCCGAGCATGCCACCGAAGGACCATCCCAGCAGGTGATAGGGGCCCTTGGGCTGTACGCCGCGGATCTGCTCCAGGTAGACGTCCACCATTTCGCCGACCGACCGGGACATCTCGCCGACACCGTCCAGGCCCGGAGCCTGGAGTCCGTACAGCGGGACGTCCGCGTCGAGGTGCCGAGCCAACGGCGTGTAGCACCAGCTCAATCCGGCGCCGGGCGGCAGCGCGAAGAAGGGCAGCCCGTCCCCCTGGGCCTTGATCGGCAACAGCACGCCCAGCGCGTCCCGGACCGCGCCGAGATTCATCCGCCGCACCAACTCGGCCGGGGTAGGCGCCGCGAACACCGTCCGGACCGGCACCGACACTCCGCGCGCGGCCAGTTCGGCGACCAGCGTGACCGCGAGCAGGGAGTGTCCGCCCAGTTCGAAGAAGTTGTCGTCCACTCCCACCGAGTCCACGCCCAGGGTGGCGGCGAACACCTCGCACGCCAGCACCTCCAACGACGTGACCGGAGTCCGGCCGGAGCCCGTACCGGAAGCCCCTCCGCCACCGCGCCCCGGATCGGGCAGGGCCTTGCGGTCGAGCTTGCCGTTCGCGGTCAGCGGGAGCGCATCGAGGACCGCCACGGCCGACGGGACCATATACGCGGGCAATCGCCGAGCCGCGAACTCGCGGAGTCGCTCGGCGAGCCCACTCTCGTACTCGCCGTCGTCCCCGACGTCCGCGGCGCGGGAGTCGCTCGGGACGACGTAGGCAACGAGCCGAAGCTCACCGGGCGCATCCTCGTGCGCAATCACCGCGGCGCGGGCGACATCGGGATGTGCTTCGATGGCGCTCTGCACCTCACCGGGTTCGATCCGGAAGCCTCGGATCTTGACCTGGTCGTCGGCGCGCCCGACGAACGCCAGCCGGCCGTCGGCGGTCCAGCGGGCCCGGTCCCCGGTGCGATACATGCGCTCGCCACCGCCCCCGAACGGGCAGGCCACGAACCGCTCGGCCGTCAACCCCGACCGGCCCAGATAACCCCGCGCCAGACCCGCACCCGCCACATACAACTCACCCACCACCCCGGGCGGAACCGGCGCAAACCGACCGTCCAGCACATACACCCGGGTGTTCACGATCGGCGAGCCCACCACCGGCTCACCACCCACCGCCAACGGCGCCGACATCGTCGCGCACACCGTCGTCTCCGTCGGCCCGTACGCATTGACCAACCGCCGACCCACAGCCCACCGCGCCACCAGATCCGCACCCAACGCCTCACCGGCGCAGACGAGGGTCCGCACACCGGCCAGGTCCCGTTCGTCCATCACGCTCACGACCGCCGGCGGCAACGTGACGTGCGTGACGCCGTCCCGGGCGATCACCTCGGCCAGGCCCGCCCCGGGCAGGAGTTCCTCGGCAGGAGCCAACACGAGCGTCGCCCCACCACACAACGCCACCCACATCTCCGCCGACGCCGCATCGAACCCGATCGACGCGAACTGCAACACCCGATCCCCCGCACCCAGAGCAAACCGCTCCACCTGCGACGCCACCAAACCCGACAACCCACGATGCGACACCGCCACACCCTTGGGCCGACCCGTCGAACCCGACGTATAAATCACATACGCCAAACCATCCAACACCTCGACCACAGGCACAGCCACCGGACAAGCCGCCACCACACCCCGCACACCCGGATCGTCCAACACCACCGACACCACACCACGCACCGGCAACTCGTCCAACACATCCTCGGAACTCAACAACACCGACGCACGACTGTCCCCCACCATGAACCCGACCCGATCCACCGGCGCACCCGGATCGATCGGCAAATACGCAGCCCCCGCCTTCAACACCGCCAACAACGCCACAACCAAATCCACACCACGCTCCAACGCAACCGCCACCACCGACTCCCGACCCACCCCCAAACCGGTCAAATAACCCGCCAACCGACCCGACCGCACATCCAACTCCCCGAACGACACCTCCTCCCCACCACACACCAACGCCACCGCACCCGGAGACCCCTCCACCCACCGCCCCAACAAACCCACCACCGACACCCGACCCACCTCGACAGACGTGTCATTCCACTCCACCAGCACACGCGCACGCTCGTCCGCGTCCAGCACGTCGAGCGCGCCCATTCGGGTGCTCGGGTCGGCGGTCAGTTCGGCCAGGGCCCGGACCCATCGATCGGTGATCGACCGGACGGTGTCCGCCTCGAACAGGTCCGCGGTGCCGGTCACCCAACCCAGCAGGCCGGCACGCCGGCCATGCCGGTCGAACGCCTCGGCGACGGTGACGTCCAGGTCGAACTTGGCCACCGAGGGCAGGTCCGAGGCGGCATCCGTGGTCGGCGCGTCGGTGCGTACGCCGGGCAGGTCCAGCGCGGCGCGCGCGTTGTTCTGCACCGTGAGCATGACCTGGAAGAGCGGGTGCCGGGCCAGCGATCGGGCGGGCGCGAGTTCCTCCACCAATCGCTCGAACGGCACGTCCTGGTTGCCGAACGCGCCGAGGCCCGCGTCGCGGACCCGGCCCAGCAGTTCGCGGAACGTGGGGTCGCCGGAGAGGTCGGTGCGCATCACCAGGCTGTTCACGAAACACCCGACCGAATCGTCCAGTGCCTCGTCGGTGCGCCCGGCGACGGCCGCGCCGATCGGGATGTCGGAACCGGCGCCCAGCTTCGACAACAGCACCGCCAGCGCGGCCTGGAGGACCATGAACACCGTCACGCCCTCGGCCCGCGCCAGTTCGACCACGCGAGTGTGCGTCTCGGCCGGGATCTCCAACGGCACGCTGTGACCGACGTGAGTGGCGACCGCCGGACGCGAGTGGTCGACCGGCAACGAGAGTTCCTCGGGGACTCCGGCCAGGGTCTCCCGCCAGTAGGCGACCTGGGCCGACAACACACTGTTCGGGTCGCCCTCGCCGCCCAGCAACTCGCGCTGCCACAACGCGTAGTCGGCGTACTGCACCGGCAGCGGCTCCCACTCCGGCTCCTCGCCCGCGCGGCGGGCCGTGTACGCCTGGGCGATGTCCCGGCCCAGCGGTTCCCACGACCATCCGTCGCCCGCGATGTGATGCACCACCGCGACCAGGACGCATTCCACCTCGGAGCGGAACAGCCAGGCCCGGATGGGTATCTCGGTGGAGAGGTCGAAGGCGTACTCGCTCGCCCGACCGACCGCCGGGGCCAGTTCGTCGGCTGCGACGCGGCGCACGTGCAGCTCCCAGTCGAACCCGGCCGGGTCGAGGATGTGCTGGTACGGCTCGCCGTCCGCGACCGGGAACACGGTACGCAGCACCTCGTGCCGTGCGATCACGTCCCGCAGCGCGTCGGCCAGCGCTTCTTCGTCCAGGTCGCCCGACAGACCCACCACCACCGGGATGTTGTACGTCGGGTTCGGGCCCTCCAATTGCTCGATGAACCACAACCGCCGCTGGGCGAAGGACAACGGCAGCGGCTCGGGCCGCTTGCGCACGGTCAGCGCCGGGCGTACCGCACCCGTCCCCGACTCGGCGATCCGTGCCGCGAGTGTGGCCGCGGTGGGCGCCTCGAACAGCTCCCGGATCGCGATCTCCGCGCCCAGTACCGCACGCACCCTGGACACCAACCGGGTCGCCAGCAGCGAGTGTCCGCCGAGGTCGAAGAAGTCGTCGTCGACGCCGACCGTCTCCAGGCCCAGGACCTGGGCGAACACCCCGCACAGGATTTCCTCCCGGGCATCGGTCGCGGCCCGGCCCGCGTCGCCGGCTCCCGCGTACTCCGGTGCGGGCAGCGCCTTGCGGTCCAGCTTCCCGTTCGGCGTCATCGGCAGCACGGACAGCACGACCACGGCGGCGGGCACCATGTACTCGGGCATCTTCTCGGCCGCGAACCGGCGCAACAGCTCCGGGAGTTCGCGATCCGGCGCGGCGGCCTGGCCGCTTGCGGCGGCGGCCACCACGTAGGCGACGAGCCGCTTGTCGCCCGGCACGTCCTCGCGGGCGATCACCGCGGCCCGGGCCACCCGCGGATGGGTGACCAACAACGCCTCGATCTCACCCGGTTCGATCCGGAAACCGCGGATCTTGACCTGGTCGTCGGCCCGCCCGGCAAACCTCAACCGCCCGTCGTCGGTCCACCCGACCCGGTCCCCGGTCCGGTACATCCGCGATCCGTCGGCGGCGAACCGGTCCGGGACGAAGCGCAGGCCGGTGAGCCCGGGACGGCCCAGGTAGCCCCGCGCGACGCCCGCGCCGGCCACGTACAGCTCGCCGACCACTCCCGGCGGCACCGGGTTGAGGTACTCGTCGAGCACGTAGGCACGGGTGTTGACGATCGGCGCGCCGATCACCGGTTCGTCGCCCGGCCTCAGCGGCTCGGACATGGTCGCCACCACCGACATCTCCGTCGGCCCGTAGGCGTTGATCAATCGCCGACCCGGCGCCCATCCGGCCACCAGTTCGGCGTCCAGCGCCTCGCCGCCGGACAGGAGTGTGGAGACCGACGGAAGATCGTCGGGGTCGAGGAGGCCCAGCACGGTGGGCGGCAGCAGCAGGTGGGTCACCCGGTGCCGATCGACGAGGTCGATCAGGCCCGCGCCGGGCAGGAGTTCGTCCGCCGGCGCCACCACGAGACGTGCTCCCGAGCACAGTGCCATCAACAGTTCCCAGGTCGCGGCGTCGAAGCCCACCGAGGCGAACTGGAGCACCCGGCTGTTCGCGTCCAGGTCGAGTCCGCGTGCCGCGACCAGGTTCACCGCGCCGGCGTGCGACACCAGGACGGCCTTGGGCGTGCCCGTCGAGCCCGAGGTGTAGATCACGTAGGCGAGGCCCTCGCGCCGGGCCGCGGCGACCGTTGCGGGTCCGCTCGCGGGCACCGCGAGGGCGCCCCGCACCCGGTCGTCGTCGAGGGCGATCGTCAGGATGTGTCCGAGCGGCAGGTCCTCCAGGAGTTCTTCCGTGCCCACCAGCGCCATCGCCCGGCTGTCGGTGAGCATGAACATGATCCGGTCGGTCGGCTGCTTGGGGTCGATCGGCAGGTAGGCCGCGCCGGCCTTCCAGACCGCGAGCAGCGCCACCACCAGTTCGACGCCACGCTCCAGCAGCACGGCGACGACCGACTCCGGGCCGACCCCCGACCCGGCCAGATACCGCGCCAGCCGATCGGCTCGGGCGTGCAACTCCGCGTAGCTCAGCTCGAACCCGTCCCCGGCCACGGCCACCGCGTGCGGCGCCCGTGCCACCTGGGCCGCGAACAACTCCGGAACCGTGGCCGTCGGCACGTCCAGCGCGGTGTCGTTCCAGTCCAGCAGCAGCCGGGACCGCTCGGCGGCGTCCAGTACGTCCACGCTGCCCAGCGGAACGTCGCCGGCGGCCGTGTTCGGGAGGCCCATGCCGTCCGCGCCGACCGTACGCGCCGTGGCGTCGGCCAGGACGGTGAGGAAGTTCTCGATCGTGGTGTGCAACATCCGCGTGACCACATGCGGATCGACCGGCGCCGCCGCGTCCACGGTCAACCCGAAGCCCTCGGCGCCGAGATCGTCCACGGACACCACCAGCGGGAAGTTGGTCAGGTCCTCCATGAAGACCGTACGAACGCCCATCGTGTCGTCGTCGGTGCGACCGTCGGGCGTGCCCGGGCCCGGCTGCGGGTCGGCCTCGCGCCCGGTCTCCGGCTCGCCGCTGTAGCGGTAGTTGAAGAAGGCGGTGAACAGCGGTGCGTCGCCGGTGATCCCGCTCGCCTGCTGCGCGAGCGAGAGCGGTGCGTGCTCGTGTTCGAGCAGCGCGGCGAGTTGGTCCCGCATCGCGGCGACGGCCGCCAGAGCACCCACACCCTCGGTACGCGCCCGAACCGGAAGCGTGTTCATGAACAGACCCAACGCCCGGTCCGCACCGGCACCCGCGTTCATCCGCCCGAACAACACCGTCCCGAACACGACATCGTCCCGCCCCGCCAGCACCGACAACACCCGCGCCCAGGCCACATGCAGCAACGTCGCCGGACTCACACCCAGCCCCCGCGCCACCTCCCGAATCCGCACACCCACGTCGTCCGACACCGGCAACTCGGCCCGCCGCACACCCGTACCGTCACCACGCACATCCAGCAACCCGAACGGCGCCGTCGTCTCGGTGACATCACCCAACAACTCCGCGAAGAACTCCCCGTGCCCACCGTGCCGCAGACTCTCCCGCGCCTGCACCACGAAGTCCCGGAACGGCAGCGCCGGCTCCAGTTCACCGCCGCGACCGGCGAGGAACGCCCGCACCTCGTGGAGCAGGACCTCCATGCCGACGTGGTCCTGGATGATGTGGTGCACCCGCAGAAGGCACAACAGCCGGGTCCCGTCGGGCAGACGCGTGCTGTGCGCGTCGATCAGCGGTGCCCGGCCGATGTTCATGCTCAGCCCGCCTGCGGCGACCAACTCGGCCACCGGATCGGTGCTTTCCGAGCCGAGGTCGATCTCCCGCACACTCAGTGGCGCGTGCCGCTGGACCACCTGGACCGGCTCGGGCACGCCTTCCCACACGATCGCGGTCCGGTAGATGTCGTGCCGGGCGATCACCTGCTGGAGCGCCCACAGGAAGGCGTCCAGCCGAGTCGACGTGTCGAACTCCAGGACGAAGGGCGAGACGTAGACGTCACGTTCGTCGTCACCGGCCATCAGGTGATGAAAAAGGATGCCCTCCTGGAGCGGCGCCAGCGGGTACACGTCGGCGATGTTCGCGGCACCACCCTCGATCGACCCGACCAGCCGCCCGACCTCGGCGGCCGACAGGTCGACGAGCGGCAACATCTCCGGCGTCAGTGCCGTGGCGTCGGCCGGGATTCGGTTCACCGGCACGCGCACCGGGATCGGCCCTGCGGCAGCCGCCAGTCCGGCCACTATGGGCGACTGGAACAGGGCCCGCACCGACACCGAGACGCCCCGCGCCCGCAACCGCTCCACCAGCGTGATGGCCAGCAGCGAATGCCCGCCCAGTGTGAAGAAGTTGTCGTCCACCCCGACCGAAGGCACGCCCAACACCTCGGCGAAGACCGCGCACAGGACCTCCTCGCGTACCGAGGAGGGACCACGGCCGCCGATGCCGGAGACGTACTCCGGGGCGGGCAGTGCGTTGCGATCCAGCTTGCCGTTGACCGTCAGTGGGAGCGCGTCGAGCACCACGACCGCCGCGGGAACCATGTGGTCGGGCAGCCGCATCGCGGTGAACCGGCGCAGTTCCTCCGGCAGTTTGCCGTCCGCCGCGGCACCGGCCTCGACGGGAACGACATAGCCGACCAGCCGCTTGTCCCCCGGGGTGTCCTCACGCGCGACCACCACCGCACGGGCGACCAGCGGATGCGCGCCGAGTGTGCTCTCGATCTCACCGGGCTCGACCCGGAATCCACGAATCTTGACCTGCTCGTCACCGCGACCGAGGTACACGAGGTGTCCACTCTCGGTCCACATCACCCGGTCCCCGGTGCGGTACATCCGTTCCCCGACCGCGAACGGGCACGCCACGAACCGATCCGCCGTCAACCCCGGCCGCGAAATGTAACCCCGAGCCAGCCCCGCACCCGCGATGTACAGCTCACCGATCACACCCACCGGCACCGGAGCAAGATCCCCACCCAGCACGAACAACCGCGTATTCGCAATCGCACGACCGATCGGCACCGGACCCGACGACACCTCGTCACCCGCACGAACCTCGAAGACACAACAACCCACCACCGTCTCGGTCGGCCCGTACTCGTTCACCACCACCGAACCCGGCGACCGCGCCAACCACGCGGCCACATCCGCCCCGAACAACGCCTCACCACCGACCACCACACACCGCGCGGAACCGGCCGCCTCGTCGTCCGTCAACAACTCGCCCAGCAAAGGCAGATGCGCGGGCACCACCTTCACCAGGTCGAACCCGGACCCGGAACGCAACAGCCCCGCGAGGCCATCGGCACCACCCTCGGGACTCACCGTCACCGGCGACCCCGACACCAGCGGCAACAACACACTCGTCACCGTCAGGTCGAACGCGAGCGACGAGTGCAGCGGCGCACCACCCGATACCCCGACGCCATACGCCTCGCCGGCCCACGCCACATAGTTCGCCAACCCGCCGTGCGTGACCGCCACACCCTTCGGCCGACCCGTCGAACCCGACGTATAGATCACATACGCCAACTCCGCAGGTCGCACGACGATCCATGGCTCGGTGGCCGCGTCCTCGGGACGCGAGGCCGGGTCGTCGACCGCGATCGTGGACAGTTGAGGCGCGGGAAGGTCGTCGCGCAGGGCGGCAAGGCGGTCTTCGAGCAGCGCGGTGGTGCTGATCAGGATGCTTGCCCGACTGTCCGCCAGCATGAAGGTGATCCGGTCCGACGGGTACGCCGGGTCGATCGGCAGATACGCGGCACCGACCCGCCACGCGGCCAGGATCGCCACCACCGCATCGACACCACGCGGAAGGCACAGACCCACCACCGAGCCGGTACCGACCCCGTGCTCGCGCAACAACCGCGCCAGGCCGCCCGCACGCGCGTCCAACGCGGCGTAGGAGGTCTCGATGCCGTCGCACATCACCGCCATCGCGTCCGGTGATTCGGCCACTCGGGCCGCGAACATCGCCGGCACCGCATCGGTCGGCAGGTCCACCGCCGTGTCGTTCCACTCCACCAGCACGCGGGTCCGCTCGGCCTCGTCCAACACCGCGACGGAGCTCAGGGGGACGTCCGATCCATCGCGGTCGGCATCGTTCGCGAGGGCACCGAGGAGGTTCTCGATCGTCGTGTGCAGCAGACGCGTGACCACATGCGGATCACCGGGAGTCGTGGCATCCACGGTCAACGCGAAGCCGTCCGCGCCGAGGTCGTCGACCGAGACCGCGAGCGGGAAGTTCGTCAGCTCCAACGCGAAAACCGTACGGATTCCCGCGGGGCCGTCGTCGCCCGGGCCGACCCCTTGCGGGTCCTGCCCGTCCTGGTCGGTTGTCGGGATCCGGTCACCTTGGTCGCCGCCGTAGCGGTAGTTGAAGAAGGCGGTGAACAACGGCATGTCTCCGCTGATCCCGCTCGCCTGCTGGGCGACCACCAGCGGGGCGTGTTCGTGCTCCATCAGCGCGGCAAGTTGGTCCCGCATCGCGCCGACGGCCGCCGACGCGCCCACCCTGTCGGTACGTACCCGCACCGGCAGCGTGTTCATGAACAGACCCGACGCGCGGTCGGCACCGGCACCCGCGTTCATCCGCCCGAACAGCACGGTGCCGAACACGACGTCGTCCCGCCCGGAGAGCACCGACAACACGCGTGCCCAGGCCACATGCAGGAGTGTCGCGGGCGTGACCCCGAGGTCTCGCGCCACCTCCCGGATCCGCACGCCCACGTCGTCCGACACCGGCAACTCGGCCCGCCGCACACCGCTGCCGTCACCGCGCACGTCCAGCAACCCGAACGGCGCCGTGGTCTCGGTGACATCACCCAACAGCTCCGCGAAGAACTCCTCGTGCCCACCGTCCCGCAGACTCTCCCGCGCCTGCACCACGAAGTCCCGGAACGGCAGCGCCGGCTCCAGTTCATCGCCGCGACCGGCAAGGAAGGCGCGCACCTCCTGGAGCAGGACCTCCATCCCGGTGTGGTCCTGAACGATGTGGTGCACGCGCAACATGCCGTACCAGCGGCCGGCTTCGGGCGCGGGTGTGACGTGTGCGTCGATCAGCGGCGCACGACCGATGTCCATGGTCAGCCCACCGGCGGCCAGCAGTCGCGCGACGGCGTCGTCTCCACTCTCGGCAGACGCGATCTCCCGCACCGGCAGCGGAGCATGCCGCTGCACCACCTGAAGCGGATCCGGGACGCCGTCCCACAGGATCGCCGTGCGGTAGATGTCGTGCCGGTCGATCACCTGCTGGAGGGCCCGCAGGAATGCGTCGAGGCGCTCCCGCGTGTCGAATTCCAGCACGAACGGGGATATGTACACGTCGCGCTCTTCGTCACCCGCCATCAGGTGGTGGAAGAGGATGCCCTGCTGGAGCGGTGCCAGCGGGTAGACGTCGGCGATGTTGGCGGCCCCACCGTCGATCGACGCGACGACGCGTGCGACCTCGGCCTCGGACAGATCCACCAATGGCAACATGTCCGGCGTCAGCGTCGTCGCGTCGGCCGGGATCCGGTTCGCCGGGACCGACACCGGTTCCACACCGGCCGACGCGGCCAACCCGGCCACCGTCGGCGTTGCGAACAGGGCCCGCACCGACACCGAGACCCCACGCGCCCGCAACCGCTCGACCAACGTTACCGCCAGCAGCGAATGCCCGCCCAGCGTAAAGAAGTTGTCGTCCACCCCGACCGAAGGCAGACCCAGCACCTCGGCGAACGCCGCACACAGCACCTCCTCCCGCAGCGAGGACGGGCCACGACCATTCGTCCCGGTCGGATATTCGGGAGCGGGCAACGCCTTGCGGTCCAGCTTCCCGTTCGCGGTCAGCGGGATTGCGTCCAGCACGACAACTGCCGACGGAACCATGTACTCCGGCAACCGACCGGCAGCGAACCTCCGCAGCGTCTCGCGCAGTTCCTCGGGCACCTCACCATCGCGCGGCACGACGTAGGCAACCAGGCGCCGGTCCCGGGACACGCCCTGGGCAATGTCGGCGCGCACGACCACGGCAACCCGCGCGACCCGGGGGTGTGCGGCCAATGCGGCCTCGATCTCACCGGGTTCGATCCGGAACCCCCGGATCTTCACCTGATCGTCCGCCCGACCGGCGAACACCAGGTCACCCGCGGCCGTCCACCGCGCCCGGTCACCGGTCCGATACATCCGCTCACCGGAGCCGAAGGACGACGCCACGAACCGCTCACCGGTCAACGCCGCCCGACCGAGATAACCCCGAGCCAGACCCGCACCGGCCACATACAACTCACCGGTCACCCCCGGCGGCACGGGCGCGAGACGATCATCCAGCACATACGCCCGAGCGTTCGCGATCGGCCTCCCGATCGGAACCTCACCCACCCCTGGCCGGCAACGCCACACCGTGGCGTCCACGGTCGTCTCGGTCGGCCCGTACGTGTTGAACATGACCCGACCGGACGCCCAACGAGCCACCAGATCCGGCGGGCACGCCTCGCCGCCCACCTCCAGGACCACATCCGACCGCAGCGCCTCGACGGGCAGTCCGGCCAAGACGGCGGGCGGCAAGGTCGCGTGTGTGATCGCCTCGTCGGCGAAGAACCCGGCCAACTCCGCGCCCAGCCGACGCTCGTCGGGCACCACCACCAACGCCGCACCGGACGACAGCGCCACCGACCATTCCAGACAGAAATTGTCGAACCCCACCGACGCGAACTGCGCCATCCGCGAACCCGCCCCGACCGCGAACCGCACACGCCCCGCAGCAGCGGTGTTCGCGAATCCGGTCTGCGAGACGACCACGCCCTTGGGCTGCCCGGTCGAACCCGACGTGTAGACCACATAGGCCGGGTGCGAACCCGACAGCGGCACCAAGCGATCGGCGTCACTCACGGGCGACGACGCCAGGCTCTCCAACGCGGCGACCACCGCAAGCTCGTCGAGAACCAGCACCGCGGCCTCGGCCCCGGACCACGTGGACGGCACCCGCCCGGCATTCCCCGTGTCCGTGACCACCAGAACCGGCGCCGCATCATCCAGTACGTAGGCAATCCGCTCGGCCGGCTGCGTCGGATCGATGGCCAAATACGCACCACCGGCAGCCGACACGCCCAACAACGCCGTCATCAACCCGTCGTCGCGCCCCAACACCACGGCGACCACCGACTCGGGACCAACACCCAACCCGACCAAATACCGCGCCAGACGACCGACCCGACCACCCAACTCCCCATACGACAGCGCCGAACCCCCGGCCACCACCGCCACCGCATCCGCAGCCTCCACCACCCGGTTCAGGAATCCGTCGATCACCGTCGGCGCCGGAACCTCGACCGTCGAAGACGCCGTGTCGTTCCACGCGACCAGGATCCGGGTGCGCTCGTCGTCGTCCAGCACGTCCGCCGCACCGACCCGCAGGCTCGGATCCGCGACCAACGACCCCAGCACGCGCACCCACCGATCGGCCATCGTCTCGATCGAGCCCGGGTCGAACAGGTCGGCCGAGGCCACGATCGACCCTCGGATCCCGGCGGGCCTGCCCTGCTCGTCGTAGCTCTCCTCGGCGGTCACGTCGAGGTCGAACTTCGCGGCGGCCGCCGGTGACAGCGGCGCCACACCGACCCCCGGCGGCGCTCCTGCCCGTACCCCCGACAGGTCCAGCGCCGCACGTGCGGTGTTCTGGAGGGTCAACATCACCTGGAACAGCGGATGCCGATTCAGCGACCGGGTCGGCGCGAGTTCCTCCACCAGCCGTTCGAACGGCACGTCCTGGTGCTCGTACGCGCCCAGACCCGCCTCACGGACCCGAGCCAGGACCTCGCGGAAGGTCGGATCGCCGGCCAGGTCGGTCCGCAACACCAGCGTGTTCACGAAGAATCCGACCAGGTCGTCCAAGCCCTCGTCGGTACGTCCGGCCACCGTCGTCCCGATCGGGATGTCCGTACCCGCACCCAACCGGGACAACAACACCGCCAACGCGGCCTGCAACACCATGAACACCGTCACGCCCTCGGCCCGGGCGACCCGCACCAGCTCGTCGTGCAATTCGGCGGGTATCGCCAACCGGGTGACGTGCGCGTCGTGACCGGCGGTGGTCGAGCGCGGTCGGTCGACGGGCAGGTCGAGTTCCTCGGGAAGTCCCGCGAGGGCTGTTCGCCAGTACGCCACCTGCCCGGACATCAGACCGGCCGGATCGTCGTCCGCGCCCAGCAACTCCCGCTGCCAGAGCGCGTAGTCCGCGTACTGCACCGGCAACGGCGCCCATTCCGGGGCGTGTCCCGCGCAGCGAGCCGCGTAGGCGACCGAGATGTCCCGACCCAACGGACCCATCGACCAACCGTCGCCAGCGATGTGATGCACCACCAGGACCAGCACATGCTCCTCGTCGCACCGAAAGAGCCAGGCCCGAATGGGAATCTCGCACGCGAAATCGAACGCGTGGTCCGTTGCCGTCGCCACCGCGTGCGGCAGTTCCTCGGCGGTGACCTCCTCGTACTCCAGGCCCCAGGTCAGTTCGGCGGGATCCAGGACACGCTGGTACGGCTCGCCGTCCACCATCGGGAAGACGGTCCGCAACACCTCGTGCCGACCCACCACATCCCGCAACGCCGCCGACAGCGCGGCACGGTCGAGATCACCCGACAGCCGCAGCACCTCCGGCATGTTGTAGCCCGGGTTGGGACCGTCCAACCGCCCGAGGAACCACAACCGCCGCTGCGCGAACGACAACGGCAGTCGCTCCGGGCGAGGCCGCTCGCGCAGCGGCGCCCGCACCGCGCCCACTCGCCCGTCCGCCAGCCGAGCGGCCAACCCCGAGACGGTGGGCGTCTCGAACAGGGCCCGAATCTCCAATTCCACGCCCAGCACGGCCCGCACGCGCGAGACCAACCGCGTCGCGAGCAGCGAGTGGCCACCCAACTCGAAGAAGCTCTCATGCACCCCGACCGAGTCGAGCCCGAGCACCTGGGCGAACATCCCGCACAGGATCTCCTCCCGCGGCGTCGACAGGACCTCCTCCGCCACCATCCCGCCCGAGCGATCGGGACTGGGCAAGGCAGCCCGATCGAGCTTGCCGTTGGCGGTCAGCGGAAGCGCCTCCAGCACCACGATCGCGCTCGGCAACATGTACTCCGGCAGCCGACGCGCGGCGAACTCGCGCAACGTCCCCGGAAGATCCTCGCCGACGTCATCGGGATCGGTGGGCACCACATAGGCCGACAGCGCCGGCTCGCCTGGGGATTCCGCGCGCGCGATCACCGCGGCCTGGCCCACCTGCGGATGAGCCGCCAACACTGCCTGGATCTCCGCCGGTTCGATCCGGAACCCGCGAAGCTTCACCTGGTCGTCGGCGCGCCCGACGAACGCCAGTCGGCCGTCGGCGGTCCAGCGGGCTCGGTCCCCGGTGCGATACATGCGCTCGCCACCGGCCCCGAACGGGCAGGCCACGAACCGCTCGGCCGTCAACCCCGACCGGCCCAGATAACCCCGGGCCAGACCCGCACCCGCCACATACAACTCGCCCACCACCCCGGGCGGAACCGGCGCAAACCGACCGTCCAGCACATACACCCGGGTGTTCACGATCGGCGAGCCCACCACCGGCTCACCACCCACCGCCAACGGCGCCGACATCGTCGCGCACACCGTCGTCTCCGTCGGCCCGTACGCATTGACCAACCGCCGACCCACAGCCCACCGCGCCACCAGATCCGCACCCAACGCCTCACCGGCGCAGACGAGGGTCCGCACACCGGCCAGGTCCCGTTCGTCCATCACGCTCACGACCGCCGGCGGCAACGTGACGTGCGTGACGCCGTCCCGGGCGATCACCTCGGCCAGGCCCGCCCCGGGCAGGAGTTCCTCGGCAGGAGCCAACACGAGCGTCGCCCCACCACACAACGCCACCCACATCTCCGCCGACGCCGCATCGAACCCGATCGACGCGAACTGCAACACCCGATCCCCCACACCAACGGCGAACCGCTCCACCTGCGACGCCACCAAACCCGACAACCCACGATGCGACACCGCAACACCCTTGGGCCGACCCGTCGAACCCGACGTATAAATCACATACGCCAAACCGTCCAACACCTCGACCACAGGCACAGCCACCGGACAAGCCGCCACCACACCCCGCACACCCGGATCGTCCAACGCCACCGACACCACACCACGCACCGGCAACTCGTCCAACACATCCTCGGAACTCAACAACACCGACGCACGACTGTCCCCCACCATGAACCCGACCCGATCCACCGGCGCACCCGGATCGATCGGCAAATACGCAGCCCCCGCCTTCAACACCGCCAACAACGCCACAACCAAATCCACACCACGCTCCAACGCAACCGCCACCACCGACTCCCGACCCACCCCCAAACCGGTCAAATACCCCGCCAACCGACCCGACCGCACATCCAACTCCCCGAACGACACCTCCTCCCCACCACACACCAACGCCACCGCACCCGGAGACCCCTCCACCCACCGCCCCAACAAACCCACCACCGACACCCGACCCACCTCGGCAGACGTGTCATTCCACTCCACCAACAGCCGGCCGAGATCGTCCGCGCCCAGGACCGCCACGGTGTCGAGCGGGACGTCGGGGGTGTCTTCGTGGTCCAGCCCGTCTTCCAGGGCCGCGAGCAGGTTCTCGATGGTGGTGTGCAACATCCGGGTGACCACATGCGGGTCGCCGGGGGCCACGACGTCCACGGTGAGCGCGAAGCCGTCCGTGCCCAGGTCGTCCACGGAGACGGCCAGCGGGAAGTTGGTGAGATCCAGCATGAATACCGTGCGGATTCCGGACACGATCGCATCGCCTCGGAGCCCGTCGGGATCCGCGTTCGCCGCCCGACCGCCGCTGTGCCGGTAGTTGAACAAAGCGGTGAACAGCGGTGTGTCCTCGGCGATCCCGGCCGCTCGCTGAGCGGCGGCCAAAGGTGCGTATTCGTGCTCCAGCAACGCGGCCAACCCGTCGCGCATGGCCGAAACGGCCGCCCGGGCGCCGATGTTCCGCAGATCGGCCCGGACGGGGAGAGTGTTCATGAAGAGCCCGAGTGCCCGATCGCCGTCGGCACCGGCGTGCATTCGACCGGACAACACCGTCCCGAACACGACGTCGTCGCGACCGGAGAGCGCCGACAACACCTGGGCCCAGGCCACATGCAGAACGGTGGCCGGGCTGACTCCGAGCCGACGGGCAACCTCACGAATCCGGATGCCGACCTCGTCCCGGACCGGGAGATCGGCGCGCTGTACGCCTGCGCCGTCGCCGCGCACGTCCAACAGGCCGAAGGGTGTCGTCGGTTCGGTGACGTCGCCGAGCAGGTCGGCGAAGAACTCCTCGTGCCCGCCGTGCCGTAGACGTTCGCGCGCCTGCACCATGAAATCCCGGAACGGCAGCGCCGGCGCGAGGTCGTCACCGTGACCGGAGAGGAACGCCCGCACCTCCCGAAGCAGGACCTCCATACCGGTGTGGTCCTGAATCATGTGGTGCACGCGCAACATGCCGTACCAGCGGCCGGCTTCGGGCGCGGGCGTGATGTGCGCGTCGATCAGCGGTGCACGACCGATGTCCATGGTCAGCCCACCGGCGGCGAGAAGGTGCGCGGCCGGGTCTCCATCGGCGGCGACCCGCGCCGTCTCGCGCACCGTAAGCGGAGCGTGTCGCTGCACCACCTGCACCGGGTCGGGGATCCCGTCCCAGACGATCGCGGTCCGGTAGATGTCGTGCCGATCGATCACCTGCTGAAGTGCACCGAGGAAGCCGTCCAGCCGCTCACGCGCGTCGAACTCCAGCACGAACGAGGTCACATAGACGTCGCGTTCGCGCTCACCCGCCATCAGGTGGTGGAAGAGGATGCCTTCCTGGAGCGGTGCCAGCGGGTAGACGTCGGCGATGTTGGCGGCCCCACCGTCGATCGACGCGACGACGCGCGCGACCTCGGCCTCGGACAGGTCCACCAACGGCAACATGTCCGGCGTCAGCGTCGTCGCGTCGCCCGGGATGCGATTCGCGGGGACGGCGACCAGGTCCGAACCGGCCGAGACGGCCAGCCCGGCCACCGTCGGCGACTCGAACAGGGCCCGCACCGACACCGAGACCCCACGCACCCGCAACCGCTCGACCAACGTCACCGCCAGCAGCGAATGCCCGCCCAGTGCGAAGAAGTTGTCGTCCACCCCCACCGAGGTCAGGCCCAACACCTCGGCGAAGGCCGCGCACAGCACCTCCTCGCGCACCGACGAGGGACCACGACTGGTACTCGCGGTCACGTGGTCGGGCGTCGGCAGCGCGGCATGGTCCACCTTGCCGTTGGCGGTCAGCGGCAGCTCGGCCAGGACGACGATCGCCGACGGGACCATGTACTCCGGCAGACGGGCCGCGGTGAAGGCGCGCAGGGACGCCGTGAGGTCCTCGTCGGTCTCGGGAACGACGGAGCCGACCGGGACGACGTATCCGACGAGTCGCTCGTCACCGGCGCGAGCCGCGGGGCTTCCGGGCCGGGTGCGTACCACCGCCTGGGCGACCCGGGGGTGTGCGATCAGCGTGGCCTCGATCTCGCCGGGTTCGATCCGGAACCCCCGGATCTTCACCTGATCGTCCGCCCGACCGGCGAACACCAGGTCACCCGCGGCCGTCCACCGCGCCCGGTCACCGGTCCGATACATCCGCTCGCCCGAGCCGAAGGGCGACGCCACGAACCGCTCACCGGTCAACGCCGCCCGACCGAGATAACCCCGAGCCAGACCCGCACCGGCCACATACAACTCACCGGTCACCCCCGGCGGCACGGGCGCGAGACGATCATCCAGCACATACGCCCGAGCGTTCGCGATCGGCCTCCCGATCGGAACCTCACCCACCCCTGGCCGGCAGCGCCAAGCCACCGCGTCCACCGTGGTCTCGGTCGGCCCGTACGTGTTGAACAACACCCGCCCCGAGGCCCAGCGGGCCACCAGCTCGGGTGGGCATGCCTCGCCGCCCACCTCCAGCACGACGTCCGACGAAATCAGCGCGGTCGGCACACCGGCCAACACCGCCGGCGGCAACGTCGCGTGTGTGATCGCCTCGTCGGCGAAGAACCCGGCCAACTCCGCGCCCAGCCGACGCTCGTCGGGCACCACCACCAACGCCGCACCGGACGACAGCGCCACCGACCATTCCAGACAGAAATTGTCGAACCCCACCGACGCGAACTGCGCCATCCGCGAACCCGCCCCGACCGCGAACCGCACACGCCCCGCCGCAGCAGTGTTCGCAAACCCCGCCTGCGAAACCACCACACCCTTCGGCCGACCCGTCGAACCCGACGTATAGACCACATAGGCCGGATGGGCACCCGACAACGGCAACAAACGATCGGCGTCACTCACGGGCAACGACGGCAGGCTCTCCAACGCGGTGACCACCGCAGGCTCGTCGAGAACCAGCACCTCGGCCTCGGCCCACGTGGACGGCACCCGCGACGCGTGCAGGCTGTCCGTAACCACCAACACCGGTGCGGCATCATCGAGCATGTAGCCGATCCGCTCGGCCGGCTGCGTCGGATCAATGGCCAAATACGCACCACCGGCAGCCGACACACCCAACAACGCCGTCATCAACCCGTCGTCGCGCCCCAACACCACCGCGACCACCGACTCGGGACCAACACCCAACCCGACCAAATACCGCGCCAGACGAC
Organism: Embleya sp. NBC_00888; assembly: GCF_045207655.1. Classification (NCBI taxonomy): domain Bacteria; kingdom Bacillati; phylum Actinomycetota; class Actinomycetes; order Kitasatosporales; family Streptomycetaceae; genus Embleya; species Embleya sp. NBC_00888. The sequence goes on from NZ_CP108784.1 coordinate 837,918, forward strand.
CGACCCGACCACCCAACTCCCCATACGACAGCGCCGAACCCCCGGCCACCACCGCCACCGCATCCGCGGCCTCCACCACCCGAGCCGCGAACGACTCGGCCACCGGCACCGCCGGCACTTCCACCGCCGTGTCGTTCCAAGCGACCAAGACCCGCGAGCGCTCGTCGGCGTCGAAGAGGTCGACGTCATGCACTCGCCGCTGCGGATCGGACGTTACCGCCTCGAGGACCCGGACCCAGCGATCCGCCATCGTCGCGACCGACTCGGCATCGAACAGGTCGGCGACTCCGAGGAAGCCGCCCCGCAGGCCCGCGGGCCGTCCCTGGTCGTCGAAGACCTCCTCGACGGTCACATCCAGATCGAACTTCGCGGGTGTGGACAGACCGGCCGTGAGCTCGTCCGTCGGCGCGTCGATCCGGACGGTCCGGAGGTCGAGGGTTGCCCGCGCCGTGTTCTGGACGGTCAGCATGACCTGGAACAGCGGGTGCCGGGCGAGCGATCGGCTCGGTGCGAGTTCCTCCACCAGGCGCTCGAAGGGCACGTCCTGGTGATCGAAGGCATCGAGTCCGGCTTCGCGCACCCGGCTCAGCACCTGTCGGAAGCTGGGTTCTCCGGACAGGTCGGTCCGCAACACCAGCGTGTTCACGAAGAAGCCGACCAGGTCGTCCAGATCCTCGTCGGTACGTCCGGCCACCGTCGTCCCGATCGGGATGTCCGTGCCCGCGCCCGACCGGGACAACAACACCGCCAACGCGGCCTGCAACACCATGAACACGGTCACGCCCTCGGCCCGCGCCAACTGCGCCAACCGATCGTGAAGCTCGGCGGGTACGGTCAACGGAGCGGCATGACCCCGGTATCCGACCACCGCCGGCCTCGGACGATCGACAGGCAGATCCAGTTGGTCGGGAATGCCGGCCAACGCGGTGCGCCAGTACGCCACCTGCGCCGCCAACACGCTGTCCGGGTCGTCCTCGGCGCCCAGCAACTTCCGTTGCCAAAGGGCGTAGTCGGCGTACTGCACCGGCAACGGCGCCCACTCGGGCGCGTGTCCCGCGCAGCGAGCCGCGTAGGCGGTCGAGATGTCCCGTCCCAACGGGCCCATCGACCAACCATCACCGGCGATGTGATGCACCACCAGGACCAACACGTGCTCGTCGTCGCCGGCGGCGGAGAACAGCCACGCCTTGATCGGCGTTTCCTCGGCGAGGTCGATCGGGTACTCGGTGGCCCGCAGGATCGCCTGGGCCAATCCCTCGTGTCCGACCTCCTCCTGCTCGATCTCCCAGGTTGATTCGCCGGTATCGAGCACCCGCTGATACGGCTCGCCGTCGACCATCGGGAAGACGGTCCGCAACACCTCGTGCCGACCCACCACATCCCGCAACGCGGCCGACAACGCGTCCCGGTTCAGATCACCGGACAGGCGCAGGACCACGGGAATGTTGTAGCTCGCGTTCGGTCCGTCCAGCCGCCCGAGGAACCACAACCTCCGTTGCGCGAACGACAGCGGCGGACGCTCCGGACGAACTCCCCGGGCCAGGGCCACCCGTCGTTCGCCCACCCGCCCGTTCGCCAGGCGAGCCGCCAGTCCCGAGATTGTCGGCGTCTCGAAGACGGCCCGGATCTCCAGTTCCACGCCGAGCACGGCGCGCACGCGGGAGAGCAGCCGCGTCGCGAGCAACGAGTGGCCACCCAGTTCGAAGAAACTCTCGTGTACCCCGACCGAGTCCAACCCGAGCACCTGGGCGAACATCCCGCACAGGATCTCCTCCTGCGGCGACGGCGCGATCCCGCCGATTGCCACGGCATCCGACCGCTCGGGGTCGGGCAGGGCGGCCCGATCCAGCTTGCCGTTGGCGGTCAGCGGAAGCGCGTCCAGCACCACGATCGCACTCGGCAACATGTATTCCGGCAGGCGCCGCGCGGCGAACTCCCGCAACGTGTCCGGCAGGTCCTCGTCGACCGCGTCGGCGTCGTCGGGCACGACGTAGGCCAACAGGCGAGTACCGCCCGATGCTTCCGCGCGAGCGATCACGGCGACCCGGCCCACGCCCGGGTGTGCCGCCAAGACCTCCTCGATCTCCGCCGGTTCGATCCGGAAGCCGCGCACCGTCACCTGATCGTCGACCCGACCGACGAACACCAACCGGCCGTCGAGGGTCCAGCGCACTCGGTCGCCCGTGCGATACATCCGTTCGCCATCGCCCGCGAACGGGCAGGCCACGAATCGCTCCGCCGTCAGCCCGGGGTGGGAGACGTACCCCCGGGCCAATCCGGCGCCCGCCACGTACAACTCGCCGATCGTGCCCACCGGGACCGGGGTCAGGTCCTCGCCCAGCACGTACAGGCGCGTGTTCGCGATCGGGCGGCCGATCGGCACCGGCCCGGACGGTACGTCGTCGCCCGCGCGGACCTCGAAGACGCAGCAGCCGACCACGGTCTCGGTCGGCCCGTACTCGTTCACGACCACCGAGCCCGGCGAGCGCGCCAACCACGCGGCCACGTCGGCTCCGAACAGCGCCTCACCGCCGACCACCACGCAGCGCGCGGCGTCGGCGGCTTCGTCGTCCGTCAACAACTCGCCCAGCAGAGGCAGATGCGCGGGGACGACCTTCACCAGGTCGAATCCCGACGTCGCACGCACCAGCCCGGCCAACCCATCGGCGCCACCCTCGGGGCTGACCACCACCGGTGACCCGGACACCAGCGGCAACAACACACTCGTCACCGTCAGGTCGAACGCGAGTGACGAGTGCAAGGGCGCACCGCCGGAGGCCCCCACGTCATACGCCTCGCCGGCCCACGCCACATAGTTCGCCAACCCGCCGTGCGTGACCGCCACACCCTTCGGCCGACCCGTCGAACCCGACGTATAGATCACATACGCCAACTCCGCAGACCGCACGGCGGTCCATGGCTCGGTGGCCGCGTCCTCGGGACGCGAGGCCGGGTCGTCGACCGCGATCGTGGGCACCCGACCGGCCGGCAGCTCCTCCAACAGATCCTCGATGCTGATCAACATCGCGGCGCGGCTGTCCGCCAGCATGAACGCGATGCGATCCGAGGGATACTCCGGGTCGATCGGCAGATACGCCGCTCCGGCCCGCCATACGCCAAGGATCGCCACCACCGCGTCGACACCACGCGGAAGGCACAGACCCACGACCGAACCGGCACCCACCCCACGCTCGCGCAGTACTCGCGCCAACTGCCCCGCACGCGCGTCCAACTCCGCGTACGAGACACCCGCCCCGCCGCACACCACCGCGACCGCGTCCGGCGAGTCCACCACGCGAGCCGCGAACAACTCCGGAACCGACGTCCGCGGCGAGTCGACCGCGGTGTCGTTCCACGTCACCAACACCCGCGTGCGCTCTTCGTATCCGAGCACGTCCACCTTTCCGAGCCGCCTGCCCGGGTCGGTGATCAGTGCCCGCAGCACCCGCAGCCAGCGTTCGGCCATCGCGTCGACCGAACCCTGATCGAACAGGTCAGCCGAACCGGTGATCGAGCCGCGGATCCCCGCCGGCCCGCCCTGGGCGTCGAAGGCCTCCTCGGCGGCCACGTCGAGGTCGAACTTCGCCGCGGCGGCGGCCGACAACTGGGCCGCGATGCCGTCGAGCGGAGTGCCCGCCCGCACGCCCGACAGGTCCAACTCCGCGCGCGCGGTGTTCTGCAGCGTCAGCATCACCTGGAACAGCGGATGGCGGGCCAACGACCGGGCCGGGGCCAACTCCTCCACCAGCCGCTCGAACGGCACGTCCTGGTTGTCGAAGGCACCGAGTCCGGCGGTACGCACCCGGGCCAACACCTCGCGGAAGGTGGGGCCTCCGGACAAATCGGTGCGCATCACCAAGGTGTTCACGAAGAAGCCGACCATGTCCCGCATCGCGGAATCGGAACGCCCGGCCACAGCAGCGCCGATCGGGATGTCCGTACCCGCCCCGAGCCGGGACAACAGCACGGCCAGGCCGGCCTGGAGGACCATGAACACGGTCACCCGCTCGGCCTTGGCCAACTCCACCAGTTCGCGGTGCAACTCGGCCGGGATCTCCACCGACGCCACGTGTCCGCGGTGGCCGGCCAGCGCCGGGCGACTCCGATCGACCGGCAGCTCCAGCTCGGTCGGGATCCCGGCGAGCGCGGAGCGCCAGTACGCCAGTTGAGCGTGCAGGACACTGCTCGGATCGTCGTCACTGCCCAGCAACTCCCGCTGCCAGAGCGCGTAGTCGGCGTACTGGACCGGCAGCGGATCCCACTTCGGCGGATGACCCGCGCAGCGTGCCGCGTAGGCGGCGGAGATGTCCCGCCCCAACGGCCGCATCGACCAACCGTCTCCGGCGATGTGGTGCATCACCAGCACGAGCACATGCTCTCCGTCGCACCGGAAGAGCCAGGCTCGGATCGGTATCTCCCGCGCGAGGTCGAACGCGTGCTCGGTGGCCGTCGCCACCGCCCGGGACAGCCGCTCGGCGTCGAGCTCCGTGTAGGCGAGCTCCCATTCCAGGGTGTCGGCGTCGAGGATCTCCTGGTGCGGTTCACCGTCGACCACGGCGTACACCGTGCGGAGCACCTCGTGCCGGCCGATGACGTCGCGGAGTGCCGCCCCCAGCCCGTCCCGGTCCAGGTCTCCCGACAAACGAAGTACCACCGGGCTGTTGTAGGTCGGGCTCGGGCCATCCATCTGGCCGAGGAACCACAGCCGCCGCTGCGCGAACGACAAGGGAATCATCAGTGCTCCTCAGTTCCGCGCATCGGCCGCAGCACCGGCCTGGCTGACTTCTGCTCTCCCGCGTGCCCGGCGAGTTCGGCCACGGTGGGTGCTTCGAACACGTCCCTGATCCGGAGCTCGATGCCGAGCACTTCCCGGATCCGGGTGAGCAATTGCATGGCGAGCAGGGAATGCCCGCCCAGGTGGAAGAAGTTGTCGTCGACCCCCACGGCGTCCAGGCCGAGGACTTCGGCGAACACGCCGCAGAGCGCCTCTTCGCGGGCGGTCTCCGGCTTTCGTCCGTTGGCGTCCCCGTAGCGGGGGGCCGGCAACGCGACCCGGTCGAGTTTGCCGTTGGCGGTGAGCGGGATGCCGTCGAGCACCACGATCGCGGCGGGGAGCATGTGCCCCGGTAGCCGCTGTGCCGCGAACCGGCGTAGCTCGATCGGTAGTTGTGTGCTCCAGGAGCCACCCGCATCGACCGGGACGACATACGCCACCAGTCGAATGTCGCCCGGGGACTGCTCTCGGGTGACCACGGCCGCCCAGTGCACATCGGGGTGAGCGGTCAGCGTGGCCTCGATCTCACCGGGCTCGATCCGGAACCCCCGAATCTTCACCTGATCGTCGGTCCGACCGGCGAACATCAACTCTCCCGCGGCCGTCCACCGCGCGCGGTCGCCCGTGCGATACATCCGCTCACCCGAACCGAACGGGCAGGCCACGAACCGTTCACCGGTGAGCGCGGCCCGACCCAGGTAGCCCCGGGCCAGGCCCGTGCCGGCGACATGGAGCTCACCGATCACCCCGGGCGCAACCGGACGCAGGAAGTCGTCCAGGACGTAGGCACGGGTGTTGGCGATCGGGCTTCCGATCGGGATCTCGTCGACCCCCGACCGGCAGTGCCAGACCGTGGCGTCCACCGTCGTCTCGGTGGGCCCGTAGGTGTTGAACATGACCCGGCCGGGCGCCCAACGAGCCATCAATTCCGGCGGGCACGCCTCGCCACCCACCTCCAGGACCACGTGCGGCGGGATCGCACCGACCGGCACCCCGGCCAACACGGCGGGCGGCAAGGACACATGCGTGATCGCCTGCTCGACGAGGAACCGGGCCAACTCGTCGCCCAGTCGCCGCTCGTCGGGCACGACCACCAAGGCCGCCCCCGACACCAGCGCCAACGCCCATTCCAGGCAGAACACATCGAACCCGATCGAGGTGAACTGTGCGATCCGGGAGCTCTCTTCGGGTCGGAATCGGTCCAGTCCCGCGGCCACGGTGTTCGCGAATCCGGCCTGCGAGACGACCACCCCCTTGGGCTGCCCGGTCGAACCCGACGTGTAGACCACATAGGCCGGGTGCGAACCCGACAGCGGCACCAAGCGATCGGCGTCACTCACGGGCGACGACGGCAGGGTCTCCAGTGCGGCGAGCACCGCGGGCTCGTCCAGAACCAGGACCGCGCTCATTTCTCCACACCACACAGCCGGGATGCGCGACGCGTTCGCGCTGTCCGTGACCACCAGAACCGGCGCCGCGTCATCGAGCAGGTAGCCGATCCGCTCGGCCGGCTGCGTCGGATCGATGGCCAGATACGCACCACCGGCAGCCGACACGCCCAACAACGCCGTCATCAACCCGTCGTCGCGCCCCAACACCACCGCGACCACCGACTCGGGACCGACCCCGAGCCCGATCAGCCGCCGTGCCAAGCGGTGAACTCGACCACCCAACTCCCCGTACGACAGCGCCGAATTCCCGGACACCACCGCCACCGCGGCCGGCGCCTCCGCCACCCGAGCCGCGAACAGCTCCGCGACCGACACCGCCGGCACTCCCACCGCCGTGTCGTTCCAGGCGACCAACACCCGCGAGCGCTCGTCGTCGTCCAGCACATCCACGGCGTCGAGTCGAACACCCGGATCCGCGACCAGCGTTCCCAGCACCCGGACCCAGCGAGCGGCCATCGTTTCGACCGTATCCGGGTCGAACAGATCGGCCGACGCCACGACGACGCCGCGAAGCCCGGCGGGACGGCCCTGCTCGTCGAAGACTTCGGTCAGCGCCAGGTCCAGGTCGAATCTCGCCGGCTGCGCCACGGAGACGCCCGCCGCGGCGCCCGCCGTACCGACCCCCAGGCCCGGCAACTCCAGCGCCGCCCGGCCGGTGTTCTGGAGGGTCAACATCACCTGGAACAGCGGATGCCGCGCCAACGACCGCGCCGGCGCCAACTCCTCCACCAACCGCTCGAACGGCACATCCTGATTCCCGAACGCCGCCAGGCCCGTCTCACGAACCCGCCCCAACACCTCCCGGAACGTCGGATGACCCGACAGATCCGTCCGCATCACCAACGTGTTCACGAAAAACCCGACCAGATCGTCCAGACCCTCATCCGTACGACCCGCCACCGCCGCACCGATCGGCACATCCGTACCGGCACCCAACCGCGACAACAACACCGCCAACCCCGCCTGCAACACCATGAACACCGTCACACCCTCGGCCCGCGCCACCTGCACCAGCTCGGCGTGAGTCTCGGCCGAGACCACGAGCGGAACGCTGTGACCACGGTCGCTCGCGACAACGGGCCGGGTGCGATCGAAGGGCAACTCCAGCTCTTCCGGGCCTCCGGCGAGCGCCTCCCGCCAGTACGCGACCTGACGCGACAGCACGCTGTCGGGTTCCTCCGCGTCGCCGAGCAACTCCCGTTGCCACAGCGCGTAGTCGGCGTACTGCACCGGCAACGGCGCCCACTCCGGCCCTTCGCCGGCGCACCGGGCCGCATAGGCGGTGGAGATGTCCCGGCCCAACGGGCCCATCGACCAACCGTCACCCGCGATGTGATGCACCACGAGCACCAATGCGTGCTCCTCGGCCCCGGACGAAAGCAACCACGCCTTGATCGGCACCTCCGTCGCCAGGTCGAACTCATGACTCACGGCGCGTGCCACCGCGCCGGGCAGCTCGGCCGGGGACACCCGACCGACCGCCGGCTCCCACGCGAGTTCGTCGAGACTCAGGATTCGCTGGTACGGCTCACCGTCGGCGACCGCAACCACCGTCCGCAACACCTCGTGCCGACCCAGCACATCCCGCAACGCCGCCGACAACGCGGCCACATCCACGCGACCGGACAGGCCCACCACCACCGGCAGGTTGTACGTCGCGCCGCCACCCTCCAACTGCCCAAGGAACCACAACCGCCGCTGCGCGAACGACAACGGCACCCGCTCCGGACGCTCCCGAACGGTCAGCGCTTCCCGCGCCGCGTCGGCGTGGTCCAGCGCGACCGCCAACCCGGCGACGGTCGGCGCCTCGAACAACGTCCGCAGCTCCAACTCGACGCCCAGCACGGCTCGGACACGCGACGCCAGCCGCGTCGCCAGCAGCGAGTGGCCGCCCAACTCGAAGAAGCTGTCGTCGACCCCCACCCGATCCCGACCCAGCACCTGGGCGAACGCCCCGCACAACAACTCTTCACGCAGACCGACCGGACTCCGGCCGGGTCCGGTGTGGTGGTCGGGTGCGGGGAGGGCTTTGCGGTCGAGTTTGCCGTTGCTCGTGAGCGGGAGTGCGTCGAGGGCGACGACGGCGGCGGGGACCATGTACTCGGGCAGACGGCCGGCGGCGAAGCGCCGGAGGACGTCGGGCAGGGCTGCCGGGGGTGTGGCGGTGTCGCGGGTGGGGACGACGTAGGCGACCAGGTGGGTGCCCGAGGTCTCGTCGGTGCGGGCGACCACGACGGCCTGCGCGACCTCGGGGTGCGCGGCCAGCGCGGCCTGCACCTCGGCGGGTTCGATCCGGAAGCCCCGAATCTTGACCTGATCGTCGACCCGTCCGGCGAACAGCACCTGGCCGTCGTGTGTCCAACGGGCCCGGTCACCGGTGCGATACATGCGCTCACCCGCGCCGAACGGGCACGCCACGAAACGCTCACCGGAGAGACCCGGGCGCCCGACGTAACCCCGGGCGAGTTGCACGCCCGCTAGGTACAGCTCGCCCGTCACACCCGGCGGGACGGGCTCGAGACGGTCGTCCAGGACGAAGACCCGCGTGTTGGCGATCGGTGCGCCGATCGGGACCGACGAGCCTTCCCAGCCCGGTGCGCAGTACCAGGCCGTGACGTCCACGGACGCCTCGGTCGGGCCGTACAGGTTGTGCAACTCCACACCCTCGAAAAGCGCGTGGAAGCGGTGCTGGGTATCCACCGACAGGGCCTCGCCGCTGCACACCACCAGACGCAGGTCTTCGGCGCAGGCGGCGGCGGTCGGCTCCTCCAGGAAAGCGTCGAGCATCGAGGGCACGAAGTGCATCACCCCGACCCGCTGCTCGCGCGCCAACGCGGCCACATACGCCGGATCCCGATGACCACCCGGTCGGGCCACCACCATCGCCGCCCCCGACAGCAGCGTCGCGAACAACTCCCACACGGAGACGTCGAAAACGAACGGCGTCTTGTGCATCACCCGATCACCGACACCGAACCCATACCGATCCCACATCCACACCAGACGGTTCACCACACCCGCGTGCGGCACCACGACACCCTTCGGCACCCCCGTCGAACCCGACGTATAGATCACATACGCCGGAAGCCCCGAATGCAGGGCACCCAACCGCTCCGCATCGCTCAACACCCCACCGTCGAACCCGGCCACCCGCGCCACGACCTCGGGGTCGTCAACGACCAGAACCGGCCGACCGTCGACGACAGGCGCCGAGGTCGTGTCCGTCACCACCAGCACAGGCCGCGCGTCCCGCAACAGGAACCCGATCCGCTCATCCGGATACTCCGGATCGATCGGCACGTAGGCGCCGCCCGCCTTCAACACCGCCAGCAACGACACGACCAGGTCGATCCCGCGCTCCAACACCACCGCGACAACCGACTCCGGACCCACCCCCAACCCCACCAAACACCGCGCAAGCCGATTCGCCCGCACATCCAACTCCGCGAACGACAACTCCACACCCTCGAACACCACCGCCACCGCACCCGGCGACGCCACCACCCGAGCCTCGAACAACCCCACAACCGAACCCGAACCCGAACCCGCGGCCGGGGCCACCTCCACAGCCGTGTCGTTCCACCCCACCAACACCCGAGACCGCTCGGCCCCGTCAAGCACGTCCACCGCGCCCAGACGAGACGCCGGTTCGGCGGTCACCGCCCGCATGACCCGGACCAGCCGCTCGGCCATCTGCAGGACCGAATCCGGATCGAACAGGTCGGCGGCGACGGTCACCAGGCCCCGGAGCCCGGCCGGGCGGCCCTGGTCGTCGACGACTTCGCCGACGGTCACCTCGATGTCCACCCTCGCTGCCGGCGAGAGATCCGCAGCGTCGGCGGGCGAAGCCGCACCCACCTCGATGTCGGGCAGTTCGAGCGCCGCCCGGCCGGTGTTCTGGAGGGTCAACATCACCTGGAACAGCGGATGCCGCGCCAACGACCGCGCCGGCGCCAACTCTTCCACCAACCGCTCGAACGGCACATCCTGATTCCCGAACGCCGCCAGGCCCGTCTCACGAACCCGCCCCAACACCTCCCGGAACGTCGGATCACCCGACAGATCCGTCCGCATCACCAACGTGTTCACGAAGAACCCGACCAGATCGTCCAGACCCTCATCCGTACGACCCGCCACCGCCGCACCGATCGGCACATCCGTACCGGCACCCAACCGCGACAACAACACCGCCAACCCCGCCTGCAACACCATGAACACCGTCACACCCTCGGCCCGCGCCAACTCCACGATGTCGCCGTGGAGATCGCCGGGAATCTCGAGCCGAGCACTGTGTCCACGATGACCGGCGACCGCCGGACGGGGTCGGTCCACCGGCAGTTCCAGTTCCTCCGGCGCTCCCGCCAAAGCCGAACGCCAGTAGGCCACCTGGGCCGACAACACGCTTTCGGGGTCGTGCTCCTCACCCAGGATTTCGCGCTGCCAGAGCGTGTAGTCGGCGTACTGCACCGGCAACGGAGCCCACTCGGGCGCGTGTCCCGCACACCGGGCCGCATAGGCCGTGGAGACATCTCGACCCAACGGGCCCATCGACCAGCCGTCACCCGCGATGTGATGCACCACGAGCACGAACACGTGCTCCCGCGGCCCGGACGAGAGCAACCACGCCTTGATCGGTACCTCGGCCGCGAGGTCGAACACGTGGCCTGTCGCCCGCGCGATCGCACCCGGCAGCTCCGCCGACGCCACGAGCTCGGCCACCGGCTCCCACTCGACGTGGTCGAGGCTCAACACCCTCTGGTATGGCTCACCGTCCGCCACGGCGAACACCGTCCGCAGCACCTCGTGCCGACCCATCACATCCCGCAACGCGGCCGAGAGAGCCGCACTGTCCACCGGACCCGACAGCCGAACGACCGTCGACGCGTTGTACTTGGCGCTACGGCCCTCCAACTGCCCCAGGAACCACAACCGCCGCTGCGCGAACGACAACGGCACCCGCTCCGGGCGCTCCCGAACCGCCAACACGGTGCGCGCCGCACCGGACCGGGTCAGTTCTCCGGCCAGCCCGGCTGCCGTCGGTGATTCGAAGAGAGAGCGAATGTCCAACTCGACGCCCAGTACGGCCCGTACACGCGATACGAGCCGCGTCGCGAGCAGGGAGTGGCCGCCCAACTCGAAGAAGTTCTCATGCGCTCCGACCGACTCCAGGCCCAGCACCTGGGCGAACATCCCGCACAGGATCTCTTCCTGGGGCGACGGGGCGAACCCGCCGGACTCCGCACCACCCGAGCGATCGGGACTGGGCAGGGCGGCCCGATCGAGCTTGCCGTTGGCGGTCAGCGGAAGCGCGGCCAGCACCACGATCGCGCCGGGCAGCATGTACTCCGGCAGGCGACGCGCGGCGAACTCCCGCAACGTGTCCGGCAGGTCCTCGTCGACTGCTTCGGCATCGTCGGGCACGACATAGGCCAGCAGACGGGTGTCACCCGAGGATTCCGTCCGGGCGACCACCGCGACCCGACCCACGCCCGGGTGGGCCGCCAACACCTCCTCGATCTCGGCCGGTTCGATCCGGAAGCCGCGCACCTTCACCTGATCGTCGGCCCGGCCGACGAACACCAACCGACCCTCGGCAGTCCACCGAACCCGGTCCCCGGTGCGGTACATCCGTTCCCCGACCGCGAACGGGCACGCCACGAACCGATCCGCCGTCAACCCCGGCCGCGAAATGTAACCCCGAGCCAGCCCCGCACCCGCGATGTACAGCTCACCGATCACACCCACCGGCACCGGAGCAAGATCCCCACCCAGCACGAACAACCGCGTATTCGCAATCGCACGACCGATCGGCACCGGACCCGACGACACCTCGTCACCCGCACGAACCTCGAAGACACAACAACCCACCACCGTCTCGGTCGGCCCGTACTCGTTCACCACCACCGAACCCGGCGACCGCGCCAACCACGCGGCCACATCCGCCCCGAACAACGCCTCACCACCGACCACCACACACCGCGCGGAACCGGCCGCCTCGTCGTCCGTCAACAACTCGCCCAGCAAAGGCAGATGCGCGGGCACCACCTTCACCAGGTCGAACCCGGACCCGGAACGCAACAGCCCCGCGAGGCCATCGGCACCACCCTCGGGACTCACCGTCACCGGCGACCCCGACACCAGCGGCAACAACACACTCGTCACCGTCAGGTCGAACGCGAGCGACGAGTGCAGCGGCGCACCACCCGATACCCCGACCCCATACGCCTCGCCGGCCCACGCCACATAGTTCGCCAACCCGCCGTGCGTGACCGCCACACCCTTCGGCCGACCCGTCGAACCCGACGTATAGATCACATACGCCAACTCCTCCAAGTGCACCGCGACACCCGACCCAACCCCGGCCGCCGGCTCCGGAGGCGCGCCGAGCGTGTCGATCGCGATCGTGGGCAATCGGCCGGCGGGCAACTCCTCCAGCAGGTCCTCGGTACTGATCAACGTCACAGCACGGCTGTCCGTGAGCATGAACGCGATGCGATCCGACGGGTACTCCGGATCGATCGGCAGATACGCGGCACCAACTCGCCACGCGGCCAGGATCGCCACCACCGCATCGACACCACGCGGCAGACACAGACCCACCACCGAACCGGCGCCGACCCCGTACCGGCGCAACAACCGCGCCAGGCCACCCGCACGCGCGTCCAACGCGGCGTACGAGGTCTCGACCCCGTCGCACACCACCGCAACGGCGTCCGGCGACTTCGCCACCCGCGCCGCGATCAACTCCGGCACCGACACACCCGGCACATCCACGGCGGTGTCGTTCCACTCCACCAACACCCGCGACCGCTCGGCATCGTCCAACACCGCCACGGAGCCCAACGGAACGTCGGCTGCGGCTGCGACCTCGCCCTCGACGCCGTCCGCCAGCACAGCGGTCAGGTTCTCGATCGTCGTGTGCAACATCCGGGTGACCACGTGCGGATCGGCTGGAGCGACGGCGTCCACCGTCATCACGAAGCCGTCGGCGCCCAGGTCGTCCACCGACACGGCCAGCGGGAAGTTCGTGAGGTCCAGCATGTAGACCGTGCGGATGCCCTCCATCTCGCCGCTTCCGTGGCGACCATCGGCATCCGTGGCGGTTCCCTGTTCGCCGCTGTAGCGGTAGTTGAAGAAGGCGGTGAACAGCGGTGCGTCGCCGGTGATCCCGCTCGCCTGCTGCGCCACGGCCAGCGGCGCGTGCTCGTGTTCGAGCAGCGCGGCGAGTTGGTCCCGCATCGCGACGACGGCCGCCAGAGCACCCACGCCCTCGGTACGCGCCCGAACCGGCAGCGTGTTCATGAACAGACCCAACGCCCGGTCCGCACCGGCACCCGCGTTCATCCGCCCGAACAACACCGTCCCGAACACGACATCGTCACGACCGGCCAGCACCGACAACACCCGCGCCCAGGCCACATGCAACAACGTCGCCGGACTCACACCCAGCCCGCGCGCCACCTCCCGAATCCGCACACCCACGTCGTCCGACACCGGCAACTCGGCCCGCCGCACACCCGTACCGTCACCACGCACATCCAGCAACCCGAACGGCGCCGTCGTCTCGGTGACATCACCCAACAACTCCGCGAAGAACTCCCCGTGCCCACCGTGCCGCAGACTCTCCCGCGCCTGCACCACGAAGTCCCGGAACGGGCGCGGGGTGGGCAACTCGTGCCCGTCGCCCGCCAGGAACGTCCGGACCTCCTGGAGCAGGACCTCCATGCCGACGTGATCCTGAAGCATGTGATGCACCCGGATCAGCGCGAGCCATCGAGGCCCGCCGGGCGCGGCGGTGATGTGCGTGTCGATGAGCGGCGCGCGACCGATGTCCATGCTCAATCCGCCGGTGGCGGCCAACTCCGCGACCGGGTCGCTGCTCTCGTGTCCGAGGTACACCTCCCGCACCGGCAGCGGGGCCCGTCGCTGGACCACCTGGACGGGCTCGGGCACGCCTTCCCACACGATCGCGGTCCGGTAGATGTCGTGCCGGGCGATCACCTGCTGGAGCGCCCACAGGAAACCGTCGAGCCGCTCGCGGGTGTCGTACTCCAACACGAACGGCGCGACGTAGACGTCACGTTCGTGCTCGCCGGCCATCAGGTGGTGGAAGAGAATGCCCTCCTGGAGCGGCGCCAGCGGGTACACGTCGGCGATGTTCGCGGCACCACCCTCGATCGACCCGACCAGCCCCTCGACCTCGGCGTCCGACAGATCCACCAGCGGCAGCATGTCCGGCGTCAGAGCCGTGGCGTCGGCCGGGATGCGATTCGCCGGGACCATCACCGGCACCGGCCCGGCGATCTCCGCGAGCCCGGCCACGGTCGGCGACCGGAACAGAGCCCGCACCGACACCGAGACGCCCCGCGCCCGCAACCGCTCCACCAGCGTGATGGCCAGCAGCGAATGCCCGCCCAATGTGAAGAAGTTGTCGTCCACCCCGACCGAAGGCACGCCCAACACCTCGGCGAAGACCGCGCACAACACCTCCTCGCGCACGGTCGCCGGCCCCCGGCCATACGTTCCACCCGGCCCATACTCGGGGGCGGGGAGCGCGTCGCGGTCCAGCTTCCCGTTGGCGGTCAGCGGAATGGCGTCCAGCACGACGATCGCCGACGGCACCATGTACTCCGGCAACCGTCCGCCGACGAAACCACGCAGCGCCTCGCCCAGTTGCCCGCCGGTCTCGCCATCGCGGGCCACGACATAGGCGACCAGGCGCTTCTCACTGGGGCGAGCCGGGGAGGAGGCGTCCGTACCGCCCATGCTCTCCTCACGGGCGACGACGGCGGCCTGGGCGACGTCGGGGTGGGTCTCCAGTACGGTCCGGATCTCGCCGGGCTCGATCCGGAAACCACGGATCTTCACCTGATCGTCCGCCCGACCGGCGAAGACCAACTCCCCCTCGGCCGTCCACCGCACCCGGTCCCCCGTGCGATACATCCGCTCACCGGAGCCGAACGGGCAGGCCACGAACCGTTCGCCCGTCAACGCGGGACGACCGAGATAGCCCCGAGCCAGGCCGTCGCCCGCCACATGGAGCTCACCCGTCACGCCCGGTGCCACCGGGCGAAGGGCGTCGTCCAGCACGTACATGCGGGTGTTGGCGATCGGCGCGCCGAAGGGAATCGGCACCCGCAACGGGAGGTCGAGATGGGTCGAGGTGACCATGACCGTGGCCTCGGTGGGCCCATAGGTATTGATCAGTCGTCGGCCCGACGCCCACGTCCGCGCCAGGTGTTCGCCGACGGCCTCCGCGCCGATCAGCAGGGTCGCCACCCCGGCGAGGTCGTCCGGCTCCAGGACGGCCAGCAGCGAGGGCACGAGGCTGGCGGCGCGTACTCCGTTCTCGTCCACCAGTCGCCGCAACAACTCCGGTTGGCTGCGTTCGTCGGCGTTCGCCACCACCAGCGTTCCGCCGTGCGACAGGGTCACCGCGACATCCAGCACCGACGCGTCGAAGCTGAAGGACGCGAACTGCAGGACCCCGACGCCGGTCGCCACACCCATCATCGGCGCGAACACCGAGACGAGATTGCGCAGTCCGGCGTGGGTTGCCGCCACGGCCTTCGGCGTGCCGGTGGAGCCCGACGTGTAGATCACATACGCCAGTCCGGTCGGCGACACACTCGCCGGAGCGGCCTCGGGGGTGGTCGTCGCGAGGGTGTCCGAGGTCGCGGGATCGTCCAGCGCGATCACCGACAGGCCCGCCGTCGGCAGGTCCGCCAGCGTCTCCCGGGTCCCGATCAACGTGCCGATACCGCTGTCCGCGAGCACGAACTCCGCTCGCTCCCGCGGATACTCCGGATCGATCGGCACATACGCCGCGCCTGCCCGCCACACGCCCAGAATCGCCGCGACCAGGTCCACTCCACGCGGCAGGCACAGGCCCACCAAGGACTCCGCCCCGACACCCGAACCGCGCAGGTACCCTGCCAGCCGACCGGCCCGGGCCACCAACTCCCCGTAGGTAAGCCCGACACCGTCACACATCACAGCCGGCGTATCCGGCGTCCGCGCGGCCTGTGCGGCGAACAGTTCCGGCATCAACGGCCCGGGCACGTTCGTCGCCGTGTCGTTCCACTCCACCAACACCCGCGACCGCTCGCCGCCGTCGAGCACGTCCACCGTGCTCAGCGACAGACTCGGATCCGCGACCAACTCCGTCAGTACTCGAATCCAGCGACCACCGAAGCCCTCGACCGAATCCCGGTCGAACAGATCCGCCGCACCCACCAAGCCACCACGAAGTCCCGCCGGACGACCCTCATCGTCGAAGAGCTCGGTGAGTGAGACATCCAGGTCGAACTTCGCGACCTGCGTGGCGAATACGCTCGCAGCCGCCTCGGCGCCCGGGGTGCCGACCTCGATGCCGGGCATCTCCAACCCCGCCCGGCCGGTGTTCTGCACCGTCAACATCACCTGGAACAAAGGGTGTCGGGCCAGCGATCGGGCCGGTGACAGCTCCTCCACCAACCGCTCGAACGGCACGTCCTGATGCCCGAACGCGCCGAGCCCGCTGTCGCGAACTCGGCTCAACACGTCCCGGAACGACGGGTCTCCCGAAAGATCCGTTCGCGTCACCAGGGTGTTCACGAAGAAGCCGACCAGGTCGTCGAGGCTCTCGTCGGTGCGGCCGGCCACCGCCGCGCCGATCGGGATGTCCGTACCGGCGCCCAGCTTCGACAACACCACCGCAAGCCCGGCCTGCAACACCATGAACACCGTCACGCCCTCGGCCCGCGCCACCTCCCGCAACCGCGCATGCACATCCGCGGACAACTCGAGCCCAACCCGATGCCCACGATGCGAAGCCACCACCGGACGCGGCCGATCCACCGGAAGCTCCAACTCCTCCGGCGCACCCGCCAAAACCTCCCGCCAATACCCCACCTGACCCGACAACACACTCGCCGAATCACCCTCGTCACCCAACAACTCCCGCTGCCACAACGCGTAATCCGCGTACTGCACCGGCAGGCGTGTCCACTCCGGAGCCTGCCCCGCGCACCGGGCCGCGTAGGCCGCCGAGACATCCCGGCCCAACGGGCCCATCGACCAGCCATCCCCCGCGATGTGATGCACCACCACGACGAAGACATGCTCGTCCGGCCCGGTCGAGAGCAGCCACGCCTTGATCGGTATGTCCGTCGCGAGGTCGAATGCGTGGCCCACGGCCCGCGCCACCGCACCGGGCACCTCGCCCGGGGTGACCTCCTCGACCACCAACCCCCAAGCCGACTCGTCCAGGTCCAACACCCGCTGATACGGCTCACCGTCGGCAACCGCGAACACCGTCCGCAACACCTCGTGCCGACCCACCACATCCCGCAACGCCGCCGCCAACGCGGGCACATCCACGCGACCGGACAGGCCCACCACCACCGGCAGGTTGTACGTCGCGCCGCCACCCTCCAACTGCCCAAGGAACCACAACCGCCGCTGCGCGAACGACAACGGCACCCGCTCCGGACGCACGCGCTCCCCGACCGTGGCCCGGGCCCGCCGTACCTGGCCGTGCTCCAGTCCGGCCGCCAGTCCGGCCACCGTGGGCGTCTCGAACAGGGCCCGAATCTCCAGTTCCACGCCCAGCACCGCGCGCACCCGCGACACCAGCCGCGTCGCCAGCAGCGAGTGGCCTCCCAACTCGAAGAAGTCGTCGTCGACCCCCACCCGATCCAGACCCAAGACGTGGGCGAACGCCCCACACAACAACTCTTCACGCAGACCGACCGGACCCCGACCGGCGTCCGTGCCGTAGTCGGGGGCGGGCAGCGCCCCGCGATCGAGCTTGCCGTTGGGTGTCAGCGGCAGTTCGTCCAGCACGACGACGGCCGAGGGCACCATGTAGTCGGGCAACCACTGTGCCGCGAACCGTCGGAGCTGCTCGGGCAGGCGCGCGAACTCGGCGGTGCCGCCTTCCGCCGCGACGACGTAGCCGACGAGTCGTTTGTCACCGGTCCGGCCCACCGCGTCGGCGTCCTCACGGACGACCACGGCGGCTTGGGCGACGTCGGGGTGGGTCTCCAGTACGGTCTGGATCTCGCCGGGCTCGATCCGGAACCCGCGGATCTTGACCTGGTCGTCCGCGCGGCCGGCGAAGACCAACTCACCGGCCGCCGTCCACCGTGCCCGGTCGCCCGTGCGATACATACGCTCACCGGAGCCGAACGGGCAGGCCACGAACCGCTCACCGGTCAGCGTCGCACGACCGAGATAGCCCCGGGCCAGGCCCGCGCCGGCGATGTACAGGTCACCGCTCACGCCCGGGGGCACCGGGCGAAGGAAGTCGTCCAGCACATAGGTGCGCGTGTTCGCGATCGGCGCGCCGAACGGGATGGGGCTGCGCAGCGGCGGGTCGAGGTGGGTGGCGGTGATCATCACGGTCGCCTCGGTCGGCCCGTAGGTGTTGATCAGTCGCCGATCCGCCGACCAGGTCCGGGCCAGGTGCTCGCTGATCGGCTCGGCGCCCACCAGCAGCGTGCCGACGCCGGCCAGGTCCTTCGGTTCCAGGACGCCCAGTAGGGAGGGGACGAGGCTGGCGGCGCGGACCGCGTTCTCGTCGACGAGTCGGCGCAGCAGCTCCGGTTGGCTGCGTTCGTCGGTGTTCGCCACCACCAGCGTTCCGCCGTGGGACAACGTGACGGCCACATCCAGCACCGACGCGTCGAAGCTGAATGACGCGAACTGCAGGACTCCGACGCCGGTCGCCACCTCCATCATCGGCGCGAACACCGAAACCAGGTTCGCCAGCCCGGCCCGCGTGGCCACCACGGCCTTCGGGGTCCCGGTCGAGCCGGAGGTGTAGATCACGTAGGCGGTCCCGGACGGTGCCGGGTCGGCCACGGGTTCGACGGAGGCGGTCGTCGCGAGGGCGACCGAGGTCGTGGGATCGTCCAGCGTGATCACCGACAGGCCCGCCGTCGGCAGGTCCGCGAGCGTCTGCGTGGTTCCGATCAGTGTGCCGATGCCGCTGTCCGCGAGCATGAACTCCGCTCGCTCCCGCGGATACTCCGGATCGATGGGCACATACGCCGCACCGGCCCACCACACGCCCAGGATCGCCGCGACCATGTCCACGCCACGTGGCAGGCACAGTCCCACCAACGATTCCGTGCCCGCACCCGACCGGCGCAGATATCCGGCCAATCGGCCCGCGTAGGCCGCCAGTTCCGCGTACGAGACCCCGGCGCCGTCGCACACCACGGCCGGAGCGTCCGGTGTGCGTACGGCCTGCGCGGCGAACGACTCGGCCACCGTCGTGGTCGACGACGCGACCGCCGTGTCGTTCCAGGCGAGCAACACGCGTGCCCGCTCGGCCGCGTCGAGCACGTCCACCGCGCTCAACCGCCGCCCCGGATCGGCGACCAGATCCGCCAACGCCCGAACCCAGCGTCCCGCCAGGCCCTCCACCGAGTCCCGGTCGAACAGGTCGGCCGCGCCCACCAACGCGCCGCGTAGCCCCGCCGGTCGCCCCTCGTCGTCGAACAGCTCCGCCAGCGACACGTCCAGGTCGAACTTCGCCGCTCCGGAGAGTTCGGCCGCGATGTCCTCGGTCGGCGGGCCGACCTGCACGCCGGGCAGCTCCAGGGCCGCTCGTCCCGTGTTCTGGAGGGTCATCATCACCTGGAACAGCGGATGCCGCGCCAACGATCGGGCCGGCGCCAACTCCTCCACCAGCCGCTCGAACGGCACATCCTGATGCTCGAAGGCGCCGAGTCCGGTCTCCCGGACCCGGCCCAGCACCTCACGGAACGTCGGGTCCCCGGACAGGTCCGTGCGCATCACCAGGGTGTTCACGAACAGCCCGACCAGGTCGTCGAGGCTCTCGTCGGTGCGGCCGGCCACCGCCGCGCCGATCGGGATGTCCGTACCGGCACCGAGCTTCGACAACACCACGGCGAGCCCGGCCTGCAACACCATGAACACCGTCACGCCCTCGGCCCGCGCCACCTCCCGCAACCGCGCATGCACATCCGCGGACAACTCGAGCCCAACCCGATGCCCACGATGCGAAGCCACCACCGGACGCGGCCGATCCACCGGAAGCTCCAACTCCTCCGGCGCACCCGCCAAAACCTCCCGCCAATACCCCACCTGACCCGACAACACACTCGCCGAATCACCCTCGTCACCCAACAACTCCCGCTGCCACAACGCGTAATCCGCGTACTGCACCGGCAGGCGTGTCCACTCCGGGACCTGCCCCGCACTCCGGGCCGCGTAGGCCGCCGAGACATCCCGGCCCAACGGGCCCATCGACCAGCCGTCACTCGCGATGTGATGCACCACGAGTACCAACACGTGCTCTTCGGCTCCGGTCGACAACAATCGGGCGTGCAGCGGGACTTCCGTCGCCAGGTCGAATGCGTGGCCCACGGCCCGCGCCACCGCACCGGGCACCTCGCCCGGGGCGACCTCTTCGACCACCAACCCCCAAGCCGACTCGTCCAGGTCCAACACCCGCTGATACGGCTCACCGTCGGCAACCGCGAACACCGTCCGCAACACCTCGTGCCGACCCACCACATCCCGCAACGCCGCCGCCAACGCGGGCACGTCCACCTGCCCCGACAGCCGCACCACCGTCGACGCGTTGTACGTGGCGCTACGACCCTCCAACTGCCCCAGGAACCACAACCGCCGCTGCGCGAACGACAACGGCACCCGCTCCGGACGCTCCCGAACCGCCAACGCCGTCCGCGCCGCACCGGCGTCGGCCAGCGCCGCCGCGAGTCCGGCCACCGTCGGCGCCTCGAACAGCGTGCGAATGTCCACCTCGACGCCCAGCACCGCCCGCACCCGCGACACCAGTCGGGTGGCCAGCAGCGAGTGGCCGCCCAGGTCGAAGAAGCCGTCGTCGACGCCGACCTCGTCCAGCCCGAGCACCTGCGCGAAGACGCCGCACAGGAGTTCCTCGCGGAGTCCGCCCGGTCCTCGATCGCTGCCCGGGGTGTAGTGCGGGGCGGGCAGCGCCTTGCGGTCGAGTTTCCCGTTCGGGGTCATCGGCAGCGCGTCGAGCACGAGGATCGCCGACGGCACCATGTAGTCCGGCAGCCGGGCGGCCACGAAACGTCGCAGTTCCTCGGCCAGGCGCGCCTCGCCGGCGGACGTGCCGTCCTCGGTGCCGACCACGTAGCCGACCAGGAGCCGGTCCTCGGGCCCACCGCCGGGGGCCGCGTCCGCGCGGGCGAGCACGGCCGCCTGGGCGACCAGCGGATGGGCGACGAGCGCGGCCTCGACCTCGCCGGGCTCGATCCGGAAGCCCCGGATCTTGACCTGGTCGTCGGCGCGACCGGCGAACACCAGCCGCCCGTCCGCGGTCCACCGCACCCGGTCCCCGGTCCGGTACATGCGCTCGCCCGGCGCGAACGGGCAGGCCACGAACCGCTCACCGGTGAGCGCCGGCCGCCCGAGGTAACCCCGGGCCAGGCCCGCGCCGGCCACGTAGAGTTCGCCGACCACCTCGGCCGGCACGGGGTCGAGGCGGTCGTCCAGGACGTAGGCGCGCGCGTTGCGGATCGGCCCGCCGATGTCGGGTTCGCCGCCCGGCTCCAGGGGTGTGGACATGGTGGCGCAGACCGTGGTCTCGGTCGGCCCGTACGCGTTGATCAGCCGCCGCCCGACGGCCCAGCGCCCGGCCAGGTCGGTGCCGAGCGCCTCGCCCGCGGACACCAGTGTCCGCACCGACGGCAGGTCGTCGGCGTCCAGGACCCGCAACACGGCGGGTGGCAGCGTGGCGTGGGTGACCGCGTGCCGGGCGATCACCTCGGCCAGGCCCTCGCCGGGCAGCAGTTCCGCCGCCGGCGCCACCACGAGGCAGGCGCCGCTGCCCAGCGCCATCATCAGCTCCCACGACGCCGCGTCGAAGCCGGCGGACGCGAACTGGAGCACCCGGCTGTCCCGATCCACGCCCAGCCGCTCGATCTGGGTGGCGACCAGACTGGCCACGCCGGCGTGCGAGAGGGCCACGCCCTTGGGCCGACCGGTGGAGCCCGAGGTGTAGATCACGTACGCCAGCCCGCCGGCGGGTGTCGAAACCGTCGGCGCGTCGCCGGGCCGGGCCGCGATGCCGGCCGCGACGTGCGGGTCGTCCAGGGCGATGCTCAGCACGCCGCGCGCGGGCGGCAGGTCGTCCAGGATCGCCTCGGTGCCCAGCAGCACGACGGCTCGGCTGTCGGCGAGCAGGTAGGCGATCCGCTCCTGCGGGTAGCGCGGGTCGATCGGCAGATACGCGGCGCCGGCTTCGAGCACCGCGAGCAGGGCCACGACCAGGTCCACGCCGCGCTCCTGCACGACGGCGACCACCGACTCAGGACCCACGCCCAGGTCGATCAGGTGCCGGGCGAGCCGGTTCGCCCGCTCCTCCAGGCGTGCGTAGGACAGTTCGACACCGTCGGCCCGGACCGCCACGGCATCGGGGGTGCTCCGCACATGGGTCCGGAACAGCTCCGGCAGCGTCGCGGCCGGGCCCACGTCGGCGGCCGTTTCGGCCCAGTCCGCCACCAGGCGCGACCACGCTTCGTCGTCCAGGACCGGCACGGCCTGTAGCGGGGTGTCCGAGCCGTACGCGTCCTGGGGAGCGGAGTTCGCGGCGGACCCGGGAACGGACCTCGGGGCGGACCCGGGGGCGAACTCCGCAACGGACTCCGCAGCCGTTTCCAACGCCGCGACCAGGTTCTCGATCGTCGTGTGCAGCAGGCGTGCGACGGCCTCCGGGTCGGCCGGCGCCATCGCGTCCACACTCAACGCGAAGCCCTCGTCGGCCAGGTCGTCCACGGACACGGCCAGCGGGAAGTTGCTGCGGTCGTGCGTGGCCAGCGAGCGGATGCCGGCGAAGCCCGACTCACCGTCGGAATCCGAGCCATCCGCGCCATCCGCGCCACCGGTCCGTCGGGAGCCGCTGTGCCGGTAGTTGAACAGGGCGCTGAACAGCGGGACGTCGCCGTCCAGCCCCGCCGCCTGCTGCGCCACCGCCAACGGCGCGTGCTCGTGTTCGAGCAGCGCGGCGAGTTGGGCACGCATCGCCAGGACCGCCGCCCGCACCCCGACGTCGCGCAGCCGGACCCGGACCGGCAGGGTGTTCATGAACAAACCCAGTGCCCGGTCGGCCCCGGCACCCGCGTTCATTCGCCCGAACAGCACGGTGC
Source organism: Embleya sp. NBC_00888 (assembly GCF_045207655.1). Lineage (NCBI taxonomy): Bacteria > Bacillati > Actinomycetota > Actinomycetes > Kitasatosporales > Streptomycetaceae > Embleya > Embleya sp. NBC_00888. The sequence goes on from NZ_CP108784.1 coordinate 861,293, forward strand.
CGAAGACCACGTCGTCGCGTCCGGACAACGCGGCCAGCGCCCGGGCCCAGGCCACGTGCAGCAGGGTCGCGGGGCTGACCCCCAGCCCTCGGGCCACGTCGCGGACGCGCCGGCCGACGTCCGCGCGGACCGGGAGGCCGGCCCGTCGTACCCCGGTGCCGTCGCCGCGCACGTCCACCAGGCCGTAGGGGTGGGTGGGTTCGGTGACGTCGCCGAGCAGGTCGGCGAAGTATCGCTCGTGGCCGCCCCGGCGCAGGCTTTCCCGGGCCTGGACCACGAAGTCGCGGAACGGCAGCGGCGGGGCGAGTTCGGCGCCGCGTCCGGTGCGGAACGCCTGCACCTCCTGGAGCAGCACCTCCATCCCGGTGTGGTCCTGAACCATGTGGTGCACGCGCAGCATGGCCAGCCAACGGGTGCCGTCGGCGGCCGGTGTGACGTGCGCGTCGATCAGCGGAGCGCGGGTGATGTCCATGCTCGTCGCGCCGGCGGCGAGCAGCGCGGCGACCGGATCCCCGGCACCGCCGCACTCGCCCGGGCCGAACTCGCGTACGGTCAGCGGCGCCCGGCGGTGCACCACCTGCACCGGATCGGCCACGCCCTCCCACACGATCGCGGTGCGGTAGATGTCGTGCCGGTCGATCACCCGGCCGAGGGCGCTCAGGAAGCCGTCCAGCCGCTCACGGGTGTCGAACTCCAGCACGAACGGCGTGACGTAGACGTCGCGTTCGTGTTCGCCCGCGATCAGGTGGTGGAAGAGGATGCCTTCCTGCAACGGCGCCAACGGATAGATGTCGGCGATGTTCGCGGCGCCGCCCTCGACGGTGGCGACGATGCGCGCGAGCTCGGCGTCCGACAGGTCCACCAGCGGCAGCAGGTCCGGGGTGAGTTCGGTGCAGTCGGCCGAGATCGGGTTCACCGGGACCGGCACCGGCTCGGGGCCGGCGAGTGCGGCCAGCCCGGCCGGGGTCGGCGTCTCGAACAGGGCCCGGATCTCCACCGAGACGCCCTGCACCCGCAGCCGTTCCACCAGCGTGACCGCCAGCAGCGAGTGCCCGCCGGACTCGAAGAAGTTGTCGTCCACGCCCACCGTGTCCAGGCCCAGCGCCTCGGCGAACGCGGCGCACAGGATCTCCTCGCGCACCGTGCTCGGTCCCCGGCCGACGCTGCCCGCGTGCTGCGGCGCGGGAAGGGCCTTTCGGTCGAGCTTCCCGTTGGCGGTCAGCGGCAGCGCGTCCAGGATCACGATCGCCGCCGGGACCATCTGCTCGGGGAGCCGTTGCGCGATGAACTTCTTGACCGCTTCCGCGAGTTCGGCGTCCTCCCCGGTCTCGGGGTCGGCCGGGACCAGGTAGGCGACGAGGCTGGGGTCGCCGGCGGCGGTGTCCCGACCGACGACGACCGCCTGGGCCACCCGAGGATGTGTGAGCAGCGCGGTGCGGATCTCGTCGGGCTCGATCCGAAAGCCGCGGATCTTGATCTGGTCGTCGACCCGCCCGGCGAAGACCAGGTTGCCGTCCGAGTTCCACCTGACCCGGTCACCGGTGCGGTACATCCGCTCGCCGGCGACGAACGGGCAGGCCACGAACCGCTCACCGGTCAAGGCCGGGCGATGGAGATAGCCGCGCGCGACACCCGCTCCGGCGACGTACAGTTCACCGGTCACCCCGGGCGGTACCGGGGCCAGTCGTTCGTCGAGCACATAGGCGCGGATGTTGCCGATGGGCGTGCCGATCGGGACCGCGTCGTGCCGGAGCAGATGCGGGGTCAACGGCGTGGTGGTGACCCCGATCGTGGTCTCGGTGGGGCCGTAGTGGTTGAACACCGGGCGCTCGCCCGCCGCGCGCAGCAGGTCGCGCACCCACTCGGCCGAGGCCGCCTCGCCGCCGAGTACCAGCGACCCGGTCGGCAGCACCGCGGCCGTGCCGCGCACGCTCGCCAGCGCGGCCAGGTGCGAGGGCACCACCTTGACGTGCTCGATCCGGTGTCGGACCAGGTACTCGGCCACGGCCGACGGGTCGATCGCGGCGTCGGCGTCCAGGATGTGCAGGCGGCCACCGCTGACCAGGCTGCCGAACACCACGGTGTTGCCCAGGTCGGTGACCTGCGACTGGAGCAACGCGTAGCGCGCCCCGGGTGCGCCCAGTCCCACCCGCGCGGGCGCCGAGGCCATGTAGTTCGCGAGCCCGCCGTGCGTGACGGCGACCCCCTTCGGCCGTCCGGTCGACCCGGACGTGTGGATCACATAGGCCAGTTCGGCGGGATGTGGGCGCGCGGGCGGGGTCGGGTGCGCCCTCTCCGGGTCGGTGCCGACCGGGTCCGAGCCGTCGACCACGTCCGGGTCGTCGATCGCGACGGTGGGCAGCCGACCGGCCGGCAGGTCCTCCAGGAGGTCCTCGGTCCCGACCAGGATGACCGCGCGACCGTCCGCGAGCAGGAACGCGATGCGATCCGCGGGATGGCGCGGATCGATCGGCAGGTACGCCGCGCCCGCCCGCCACACGCCGAGGATCGCGGCGATCATGTCCGACCCTCGGGGCAGACACAGCGCCACCACCGAACCGCGGCCGACCCCGCGCCCGCGCAGCGCCCGGGCCAACCGCTCGGCGCGCGCCGCCAGTTCGGCGTACGAGATCTCGACGCCGGCGCACTCGACCGCGACCGCGTCCGGGGTTCGCGCCACCTGCGCGGCGAACGACTCGGGCACCGACGGCGCCGGCGGGTCGACCCGCGTGTCGTTCCACTCCACCAGCACCCGGGCGCGCTCGTCCTCGTCGAGCACGTCCACCGCGCCCACCCGCACGCCCGGATCGGCGAGCACCGTCTCCAGCACCCGCACCCACCGCGCGCCCATCGCGCGCACCGAATCCGGATCGAACAGGTCCGCCGACGCGGTCAACCCACCGCGCAGTCCGGCGGGCCGGCCCAGCTCGTCGAACACCTGGGCGATCATCACGTCGAGATCGAACTTCACCCCCGGCCGCGGCCCGGGCCGCACCTCGACCGCCAGACCGGGCAGGGCGACACTCGCGTCGAGGGTGTTCTGCATGGTCAGAACCACCTGGAAGAGCGGATGGCGCGCCGACGATCGAGCGGGCGCCAGCTCCTCCACCAGCCGCTCGAACGGCACGTCCTGATGCCCCAGCGCCCCCAGCCCCGCCTCCCGCACCCGGGCCAGGACGGTGGTGAAAGTGGGATCGGCGGACAGATCGGTACGGATGACCAGGGTGTTGACGAAGCACCCGATCAGCGGGTCCAGGCTCTCGTCCGTGCGCCCCGCGACCGCCGAACCGATCGGGATGTCCGTACCCGCACCGAGCTTCGCCAACAACACCGCCAGCGCGGCCTGGAGGACCATGAACACCGTCACGCCCTCGGCCCGCGCCACCTCCACGAGCCGCGCGTGCAGGTCCGCCGACAGCTCCAGGGGCACGGTGTGCCCGAGGTGACTGGCGACCGCCGGGCGCGGGCGCTCCACGGGCAGCGCGAGTTCCTCCGGCGCATCGGCCAGCGCGTCCCGCCAGTACGCCACCTGACGTGACAACACGCTGTCCGGGTCCCGGTCGCCGCCCAGCAACTCCCGCTGCCACAGCGCGTAGTCCGCGTACTGCACCGGCAGGGGCGCCCAGTCCGGCTCCCGACCCGCCAACCGGGCCGCGTAGGCGGTCGAGAGGTCCTGCCCCAGCGGCGCCATCGACCAGCCGTCGGCGGCGATGTGATGGACCACCACGACCAGGACGTGCTCCTCCGGCCCGACCGTGATCAACGACGCCCGCAGCGGCGGCTCCGCCGACAGATCGAAGGCGTACCCACTGGCCCGCGCCACCGCGTCGGCCGACTCGTCGGCGTCGGCCGCCTCCACCCGGCACAACTCCCACGCCACCTCATCCGGGCGCAGGATCCGCTGGTACGGCTCACCGTCGGCGACCGCGAGCACCGTCCGCAGCACCTCGTGCCGGGCGATCACGTCCCGGAACGCCGCCGCCAGCGCGTCGACGTCGGGCCTGCCGACCAGCCGAAGCACGTTCGGGGCGTTGTACGTCGCGCTGCGCCCCTCCAGTTGCTCCAGGAACCAGAGTCGGTACTGGGCGAACGACAGTGGGATCCGCTCCGGCCGCTCCCGCATCGTCACCGCGGCCCGCGCCGTGTCCGCGTCGTCCAACACGGCCGCCACCCCGGCGACGGTGGGCGTCCGGAACAGCTCGCGAATCTCCAGCTCGACGCCGAGCGTGCTGCGAATCCGGGACGCGAGCCGGGTGGCGAGCAACGAATGGCCGCCGAGCTCGAAGAAGTTGTCGTCGATCCCGACGGTATCGCGCCCGAGCACCTGCGCGAACACACCGCACAGGATCTCCTCGCGCACGGTGCGCGGCTCCCGGCCGGGTCCGGTGTGGTGGTCGGGTGCGGGGAGGGCTTTGCGGTCGAGTTTGCCGTTGCTCGTGAGCGGGAGTGCGTCGAGGGCGACGACGGCGGCGGGGACCATGTACTCGGGCAGACGGCCGGCGGCGAAGCGCCGGAGGGTGTCGGGCAGGGTCGCCGGGGGTGTGGCGGTGTCTCGGGCGGGGACGACGTAGGCGACCAGGTGGGTGCCCGCGCTCTCGTCGGTGCGGGCGACCACGACGGCCTGCGCGACCTCGGGGTGGGCGGCGAGCGTGGCCTGCACCTCGGCGGGTTCGATCCGGAAGCCCCGAATCTTGACCTGATCGTCGACCCGTCCGGCGAACAGCACCTGGCCGTCGTGTGTCCACCGCGCCCGGTCGCCGGTGCGATACATGCGCTCGCCGGAGCCGAACGGGCACGCCACGAAACGTTCCGCGCTGAGACCCGGGCGGCCGACGTAGCCCCGGGCGAGTTGGACACCGGCGAGGTACAACTCACCCGTGACGCCGGGCGGGACGGGTGCGAGGTTGTCGTCGAGGACGTACACCCGCGTGTTGGCGATCGGTGCGCCGATCGGGACCGACGCGCCTTCCCAGCCCGGTGCGCAGTACCAGGCCGTGACGTCCACGGACGCCTCGGTGGGGCCGTACAGGTTGTGCAACTCCACACCCTCGAACAGCGCATGGAAGCGGTCCTGGGTCCCCACCGACAGGGCCTCGCCACTGCACACCACCAGACGCAGATCCTGCGCGCAGGCCGCGGCCGTCGGCTCCTCCAGGAACGCATCCAGCATCGAGGGCACGAAGTGCATCACCCCCACCCGCTGCTCGCGCGCCAACGCGGCCACATACGCCGGATCCCGATGACCACCCGGCCGGGCCACCACCATCGCCGCCCCCGACAGCAGCGTGGCGAACAACTCCCACACGGAGACGTCGAAAACGAACGGCGTCTTGTGCATCACCCGATCACCGACACCGAACCCATACCGATCCCACATCCACACCAGGCGATTCACCACACCCGCGTGCGGCACCACGACACCCTTCGGCACCCCCGTCGAACCCGACGTATAGATCACATACGCCGCGTTATCGCCGGTCAACGCACCACCACGCTCGAAGTCGCTCAGCGTGCCGCCATCGAACCCGGCCACCCGCGCCACGACCTCGGCGTCATCGACGATGAGAACCGGCGCCGGTGAAGAGGTGTTCGACACCGACGACGCCCACGTCCCAGCGGTGACAACCAGCGCCGGGCCCGCGTCCCGCAGGAGCAGTTCGACGCGCTCGGTCGGGTATCGCGGGTCGATCGGGAGATACGCGGCGCCCGCCTTCATGACCGCCAGCAACGACACAACCAGGTCGATCCCGCGCTCCAACACCACCGCGACAATCGACTCCGGACCCACCCCCAACCCCACCAGACACCGCGCAAGCCGATTCGCCCGCACATCCAATTCCGCGAACGACAACTCGACGCCCTCGAACACCACCGCCACCGCACCCGGCGACGCCACCACCCGAGCCTCGAACAACCCCACAACCGAAGCCGAAGCCCGATCCACAGCGGTGTCGTTCCACTCCACCAACACCCGAGACCGCTCATCGTCGGTGAGCACATCAACTGCCGCGAGCCGGATGCCCGGGTCCTCGGTCACCGTGCGCAGCACACGCACCAATCGGTCGGAGACGGCCGCGACCGATGCCGCGTCGAACAGATCGGCAGCGCCGGTCAGACCCCCCGACAGACCGGCCGGGCGACCGCGCCGGTCCACCTCCTCCGCGAGGATCAGTTCCAGGTCACATTTCGACGCCGGGCGCATCCCCGCGACGCTCTCGACCTCCACCCCGGCGAATGCGAGCCCGGCCCGCTCCGTGTTCTGGAGCGTCAACATCACCTGGAACAACGGGTGCCGCGCCAACGACCGCGCCGGCGCCAACTCCTCCACCAACCGCTCGAACGGCACATCCTGATTCCCGAACGCGGCGAAGCCGGTGTCCCGAACCCGGCCCAGCACCTCCCGGAACGTCGGATCCCCGGACAGGTCGGTGCGAATCACCAGGTTGTTGACGAAGCACCCGACCAGCTCATCCAGCCCTTCGTCCGTCCTTCCGGCGACGGCCGACCCGATCGGGATGTCCGTACCGGCGCCCAACCGCGACAACAACACCGCCAGCGCCGCCTGAAGGACCATGAACACCGTGGCGCCTTCGGACCGCGCCAACCCCGTCAACCGAGCGTGCAGTTCGGCCGAGATCTCCAGCGGCACGTTGTGGCCGACATGACTCGCCACCGCCGGGCGGGGCCGGTCCACCGGGAGTTCGAGCTCCTCCGGGGCACCCGCCAGCGCATCCCGCCAATACGTCACCTGACGTGACAGCACGCTGTCCGAATCGTCGGCCTCGCCGAGCAACTCCCGCTGCCACAGCGCGTAGTCGGCGTACTGGACCGGCAACGGCGCCCACTCCGGCGCTCGTCGGCCACACCGCGCGGCGTAGGCGACCGAGATGTCCCGGCCCATGGGCCCCCACGACCAACCGTCGCCCGCGATGTGGTGCACCACCAGAACCAGCACGTGCTCCTCGGGCCCGACCGGGAACAGGGAGGCCCGCAGCGGCGGCTCGCACGCCAGGTCGAAGGCGTATTCACCCGCCCGGCGCACCGCGTCGGGCAGATCCGCCGCGTCGACCGAGCCCATCACCTGTAGTTCCCAGCACAGTTCCTCCGGCTCCAGGATGCGCTGGAACGGCTCGCCGTCCACGACGTCGTAGACGGTGCGGAGCACTTCGTGACGTACCACGACGTCCCGCAGCGCCGCCGACAGCGCGTCACGATGCAGCCGCCCTGTCAACCGCAGGACCGCAGGGATGTTGTGTGCCGGATTGGGCCCTTCGAGTCGGCTCAGGAACCACAACCGTCGCTGCGCGAATGACAACGGAATCATCGGGGCTCCTCTGGTCTACGCATGGGCCGCAGTACCGGCCGCCGACCTGACGTCTGATTGCCGATCCGACCCGCGAGCCCGGCGACCGTGGGCGCCTGGAAGAGCTCGCGGATCTCCAGGTCGACACCGAGCGTGCTGCGAATCCGGGAAACGAGCCGAGTGGCGAGCAACGAATGGCCGCCGAGCTCGAAGAAGTTGTCGTCGATCCCGACGGCATCGCGCCCGAGCACCTGGGCGAAGGCCGCACACAGGGTCTCTTCCTGCGCCGTACGCGGTGCCCTGTACGCGGTCACGGTGAACTCCGCTGCCGGGAGTGCCTTGCGGTCGAGCTTGCCGTTGCTCGTGAGCGGGAGTGCGTCGAGCACGACGACGACGGCGGGCACCATGTACTCCGACAGCCGCGACGCCGCGAACCGCCGCACGTCGTCGGACAGGGCGTCATCGGACACCTCGCCGTCCCGGGCCGGGACCACGTAGGCGACCAGGTGCGTACCGGTGGCCTCGTCCACGCGCGGGACGACCACCGCTTGGGCCAGACCCGGATGAGCGAGCAGTGTCGTCTGCACCTCGGCGGGTTCGATCCGGAAGCCCCGAATCTTGACCTGATCGTCCACCCGGCCCGCGAACAGCACCTGACCGTCGTGGGTCCACCGGGCCCGGTCGCCGGTGCGATACATGCGCTCGCCGGAGCCGAACGGGCACGCCACGAAGCGCTCGCCCGTCAGCCCGGGGCGACCGACGTAACCCCGGGCGAGCTGGACACCGGCCAGGTACAACTCACCCGTCACACCAGGCGGAACCGGCGCGAGGTTGTCGTCCAGGACGTACACCCGCGTGTTGGCGATCGGTGCGCCGATCGGGACCGACAAGCCTTCCCAATCGGGGGTGCAGTGCCAAGCCGTGACGTCCACGGACGCCTCGGTGGGGCCGTACAGGTTGTGCAACTCCACACCCTCGAACAGCGCATGGAAGCGGGCCTGGGTCCCCACCGACAGCGCCTCGCCACTGCACACCACCAGACGCAGATCCTGCGCGCAGGCCGCGGCCGTCGGCTCCTCCAGGAACGCATCCAGCATCGAGGGCACGAAGTGCATCACCCCCACCCGCTGCTCACGCACCAACGCGGCCACATAGCCCGGATCCCGATGACCACCCGGCCGGGCCACCACCATCGCCGCCCCCGACAACAGCGTCGCGAACAACTCCCACACGGAGACGTCGAACACGAACGGCGTCTTGTGCATCACCCGATCACCGACACCGAACCCATACCGATCCCACATCCACACCAGGCGATTCACCACACCCGCGTGCGGCACCACCACACCCTTCGGCACCCCCGTCGAACCCGACGTATAGATCACATACGCCGCGATATCGCCGGTCAGCACACCACCACGCTCGAAGTCGCTCAGCGTGCCGCCATCGAACCCGGCCACCCGCGCCACGACCTCGGCGTCATCGACGATCAGAACCGGCGGCCCGTCGACAACGGGCGCCGACGCCGTATCCGTCACCACCAGCACGGGCCCCGCATCCCGCAACAGGAACCCGACCCGATCCGCCGGATAGCCCGGATCGATCGGCAGATAAGCGCCGCCCGCCTTCAACACCGCCAGCAAGGAAACAACCAGATCGATCCCGCGCTCCAACACCACCGCGACAATCGACTCCGGACCCACCCCCAACCCCACCAAACACCGCGCAAGCCGATTCGCCCGCGCATCCAACTCCGCGAACGACAACTCGACGCCCTCGAACACCACCGCCACCGCACCCGGCGACGCCACCACCCGAGCCTCGAACAACCCCACAACCGAACCCGAACCCGCGGCCGGGGCCACCTCCACAGCCGTGTCGTTCCACCCCACCAACACCCGAGACCGCTCATCGTCGGTGAGCACATCAACTGCGGCGAGCCGAGTGTCCGGCGCAGCGGCGGCCGTCCGCAGTACCCGGACCAGCCGATCGGCGACCTCCGCCACCGAGTCCGCGTCGAACAGATCGGCGGCGCCGGTCAGACCCCCCGAAAGACCGATCGCGCGACCGCGCTCGTCCACGATCTCCGCGAGGCTCAGTTCCAGGTCGAACTTCGATGCCGGCTTCATTCCGGAGACCGTCTCGACGTCCAGACCGTCGAACTCCAACCCGGCCCGACCGGCGTTCTGAAGCGTCAACATCACCTGGAACAGCGGATGGCGCGCCAACGACCGCGCCGGCGCCAACTCCTCCACCAACCGCTCGAACGGCACATCCTGATTCCCGAACGCCGCCAGGCCCGTCTCACGAACCCGGCCCAGCACCTCCCGGAAGGCCGGATCGCCGGACAGGTCGGTGCGCAACACGAGCGTGTTGACGAAGCACCCGACCAGCTCATCCAGCCCTTCGTCCGTCCTCCCCGCCACGGCCGACCCGATCGGGATGTCCGTACCGGCGCCCAACCGCGACAACAACACCGCCAGCGCCGCCTGAAGGACCATGAACACCGTGACGCCCTCGGCCCGCGCCAACTCAAGCAATGGGCCGTGCAGTTCGCTCGGGATCTCGACCGGGACGCTGTGGCCGGCGTGGCTCGCCACCGCCGGACGCGGGCGGTCGACCGGCAGTTCGAGCTCCTCCGGGACGCCCGCCAGTGCCGCCCGCCAGAAACCCACCTGTCGCGCCAGCACACTGTCCGGATCGTCGGCCGCGCCGAGCAACTCCCGCTGCCACAGCGCGTAGTCGGCGTACTGGACCGGCAACGGTGCCGTCCACTCGGGCGCCCGTCCCGCGCGCCGGTCCGCGTAGGCCAACGCGATGTCCCGGCCCAGGGGTCCCCAGGACCAGCCGTCTCCCGCGATGTGGTGGAGCACCACCACCAGGACGTGTTCCCGGACGTTCGCGGACAGCAGCCACACCCGGATCGGCGGCTCGGTCGCCAGGTCGAAGGTGCACGTCGCCATTCGGGCCACCTCGGCCGCCACGTCGTCCGCCGCGACGTCGACGAAGGTCGGCTGCCATGTGATCTCGTCGGGGCTCAGGATCTCCTGGTACGGCTCGCCGTCCACGACGGTGAACACGGTGCGCAGCACCTCGTGCCGGGCGAGCACGTCACGCAGCGCCGCGCTCAGGGCCGTACGGTCCGGGTCGCCCGTCAGGCGGGCCACTACCGGAATGTTGTAGGTCGGGTCGGGGCCGTCCAACTGACCGAGGAACCACAGCCGTTGCTGGGCGTAGGAGGGCGGGACGCGCTCCGGGCGGCTCCGGGCGGCCAGGGCCGTTCGGGCCCGATCGGCGCCGGCGAGCGCGGTGACGAGGCCCGCCGGGGTCGGTGTCTCGAACAGGGCCCGGACTGCGAGTTCCACGCCCAGCGCGGAGCGGGCCCGGGAGATGAGTCGGGTGGCCAGGAGCGAGTGGCCGCCCAGTTCGAAGAAGTTGTCGTCCACGCCCACCGCGTCCAGGCCGAGGATGTCGGCGAAGACGCCGCACAGGATTTCCTCCCGCGGGTTGGCGGGCCGGCGTCCGGTCGATTCGGCGGCGCCGGGTTCCGGCGCGGGCAGCGCGTCGCGGTCGAGCTTGCCGTTGCCGGTGAGGGGCAGTGCGTCCAGGACCACCAGGGCCGAGGGCAGCATCTGCTCGGGCAGCCGTCGGGCCAGGAACACCCGTACCGCGTCGACCGGTTCCTCGTCGTCACGGTTGGCGTCGAGGACGAGGTAGGCGATCAGGCGGGGGCCGCCCGGTGCGTCCTCGCGGGCGATCACCGCGGCCTGGGCGACCAGGGGGTGGGTGAGGATGGTGGCCCGGATCTCGGCGGGTTCGATCCGGAAGCCTCTGATCTTGACCTGGTCGTCGACCCGCCCGGCGAAGGCGAGTCGTCCGTCCGGGGTCCAACGGGCTCGGTCGCCGGTGCGGTACATGCGCTCGCCCGTGCCGAACGGGCAGGCCACGAAGCGCTCACCGGTCAGCCCGGGTCGGTTCGTGTAGCCGCGCGCGAGGCCCGCGCCGGCGATGTGGAGTTCGCCGGTCACCCCGATCGGCACCGGGTTCAGGGCCTCGTCGAGGACGTAGGCCCGGGTGTTGCCGATGGGGGTGCCGATCGGGACCACGCCGTGCTCGACCATCTCGGCGGTCAGCCGGGTGGTGGTGACGCCGATGGTGGTCTCGGTCGGCCCGTAGTGGTTGAACACGGCGCGGTCGCCGGCCGCGTGCAGCAGCTCGCGTACCCACGGCGCGGGGGCTGCCTCACCACCCAGGATCAGGGTGCGGGCGGGCAGTACGGCTGCCGGGCCGCCGCGTTCGGCGAGCGCGGCCAGGTGGGAGGGTACGGCCTTGACGTGGTCGATCCGGTGTTCGGCCAGGTAGTCGGTCACGGCTTGGGGGTCGAGCACGGTGTCGGCGTCGAGGATGTGCAGGTGGCCGCCGCTGACCAGGGAGGTGAACACGGTCGTGTTGCCCAGGTCGGTGACCTGGGACTGTAGCAGCGCGTAGCGGGCTCCCGGTGTGCCGAGGCCGATCCGCGCGGGCACCGAGGTCACGTAGTTGGCCAGCGCGCCGTGGGTGACCGCGACGCCCTTGGGTGTGCCGGTCGAACCGGACGTGTAGATCACGTAGGCCAGTCCGGCCGGATCGAGGACCGGATCCGGTACGGGGTCCGCCGTGCCCGGCCCGGTGGGCAGGTCGTCCATCGAGACCATGCGCACCTTGCCCGCCGGGAGGTCGTCCAGCACCTCTTCGGTGGCGATCAGCAGCACGGCCCGGCTGTCCGTGAGCAGGAAGGCGATCCGGTCCACCGGTTGGCGGGCGTCGATCGGGACGTACGCGGCGCCGGCCTGCCATACGCCCAGGATCGCCGAGGTCATCGCGAGGCCTTGAGGCAGGCACAGGCCCACCACCGATTCCGGTCCGACGCCGGATCCGAGCAGGTATCGGGCCACCCGGTCGGCGTGCTCGCGCAGTTCGGCGTACGAGGTGTGTGTTTCGCCGCAGGTCACCGCCGGGGCATCGGGGGTACGTGCGGCCTGGGCGCGGAAGAGTTGCGCGATGGTGTGGTGGGGGACGTGGAGCGTGGTGTCGTTCCACTCGGCCAGCACGCGGGTCCGCTCGGCCCGGTCGAGCAGGTTCACCCGGCCGGCTCGGATGTCGGGGGTCTCGGTCACCGCGCGCAGCACCCGGACCCAGCGCTCCGCGATGGTACGGGCCGTATCCGCGTCGAACAGGTCGACGGCGGCGGTCACCGAGCCGGTGAGTCCGGCGGGTTGGGCCTGCTGGTCGAAGGTCTCGGCCACCATGACGTCGAGGTCGAACTTCACCCCGGGGCGTGCATCAGGCAACAACTCGACGGTGACGTCGGGCAGTTCCAGAACCGTTTCGACACTTTCCTGCATCGTCAGCACGACCTGGAAGAGCGGGTGTCGGGCCGTGGACCGGGTGGGGGCGAGTTCTTCGACGAGTCGCTCGAAGGGCACGTCCTGGTGGGCGAAGGCGCCCAGGGTGGTGCGTCGGACCCGGGCCAGCAGTTCGGTGAACTCGGGGTCGCCGGTGAGGTCGGTGCGCACGACGAGCGTGTTGACGAAGCAGCCGATCAGGGGATCCAGCGTCTCGTCGGTACGGCCGGCGACCGCCGAGCCGATCGGGATGTCCGTGCCGGCGCCCAGGCGGGACAGCAGCAAAGCCAGGGCCGCCTGGAGCACCATGTAGACGGTCACGCCCTCGGCCCGGGCCAGTTCCACCAGCGCGCGGTGCAGGTCCGCGGGCACGTCGAGCGGGACGCTGTGCCCGAGATGGCCGGCCGCGGCCGGCCGGCCGCGGTCGGCGGGCAGGGCCAACTCCTCGGGGGCGCCGGCCAGGGCCGTGCGCCAGTGGTCGATCTGGGCCCGGATCGGGCTGTCCGGATCGTCCTCCGCGCCGAGGAACTCCCGCTGCCACAGCGCGTAGTCCGCGTACTGCACCGGCAACGGCGCCCAGTCCGGGGCCCGGTCCCCGCGCCGGGCCGCGTACGCGGTCGAGATGTCGCGGCCGAGCGGTCCCATCGACCAGCCGTCCGCGGCGATGTGATGCACCACCACGACCAGCACGTACTCGCCGAGTCCGAGGGCGGAGGCGGGACCGGAATCGGAACCGGTCCGGGCCTCGGCTCCGGCGTCGACAGCGTCGCCATCACCCGCGAACAACCAAGCCCGAAACGGAGGTTCCACCGCGAGGTCGAACGCGTGCGTGGCCGCGCGCTGTACGGCGGCGGGAAGTTCGTCCGCCGGGAGATGAATCGTCGACAGACTCCACCCCACCTCGTCCGTCGGCAGAATCCGCTGGTACGGGCGGCCCTCCTCGGCCGGAAGCACCGTGCGCAGCACCTCGTGCCGCTCCAGCACGTCGCGCAGCGCGGCGGACAGCGCCGCCGGGTCCGGATCTCCGGACAGCCGCAGGATGATCGGCGCGTTGTAGGTGGTGCCGCGCCCTTCCAGTTGGGCCAGGAACCACAGTCGTTGTTGTGCGAAGGACAGCGGGATCCGGTCGGGACGGGGCTGCGCGGCGAGCACGGGCCGGTTCCGGGTCGAGCCGGTGATCGCGCCGGACAGGTGGGCGGCGAGGCCGGCGGGGGTGGGGGTGCGGAACAGCTCGCGCATCTCCAGGTCGACGCCCAGCAGTGCGCGGACGCGGGAGATCAGTCGGGCGGCGAGCAGCGAGTGGCCGCCGAGTTCGAAGAAGTTGGCGTCCGGTCCCACCGCCGCCAGGTCCAGGACGTCGGCGAAGATCCCGCGGAGGATGTCCTCTTCCGGGGTGGTCGACCTGTCGACGACCGTGTGCCGGCGCGGGTCGGGCAGCGCGCTCCGGTCGATCTTGCCGCTGACGGTCAGCGGGAACGCGGGCAGCGGCACGATCGCCGAGGGCACCATGTACTCCGGCAACCGCTCGGCCAGGTACCGGCGCAGCGCCTCGGCCGTTGCGCTCTCGCCCCACACGTCGAGGTCGGCGACCGTGCCCGCGGCGGCGCCGTCGGCCTCGCCCGAGGACTCCGGGCCGACCACGTAGCCCAGCAGTCGCCGGTCGCCGGATTCGCTCTCCCGGGCGATCACCACGGCCTGGCCGACGAGGGGGTGGGTTCGCAGTGCCGCCTCGATCTCGGCGGGTTCGATCCGGAAGCCTCTGATCTTGATCTGTTCGTCGACCCGCCCGGCGAAGGCGAGTTGCCCGTCGGGGGTCCGGCGCACCCGGTCTCCGGTGCGGTACATCCGCCCGCCGGCCCGGAACGGGTCGGCGACGAAGCGTTCGGCGGTCAGCCCCGGGCGGCCCAGGTAGCCCCGGGCCAGGCCGGCGCCGGCGACGTAGAGCTCGCCGGTGACCCCGATCGGGACCGGCGCGAGGCAGTGGTCGAGGACGTACACCCGGGAGTTGGTGATCGGCGTGCCGATGTCGGGGTCGGTGTCCGGGCGCAGCGGCCGGGACATGGTCGCGCACACGGTGGTCTCGGTCGGCCCGTAGGCGTTGATCATGCGTCGGCCCGGTGCCCATCGGCTCGCCTGTTCGCGGCCGAGGGCCTCGCCGGCGGAGACCAGGGTGCGCAGGCAGGTCAGCTCTCGGGGGTCGAGGACGGGGAGCACCGCCGGGGGCAGCGTGGCGTGGGTGACGCGGTGTCGGGTGATCACGTCGGCGAGGCCGCTGCCGGGGAGCAGTTCCTTGGCCGGGGCCACCACCAGGGCCGCGCCGGTGCACAGCGCCATCACGATTTCCCAGGTCGCGGCGTCGAATCCGATCGAGGCGAATTGCAGGATCCGGCTGTCCGGGGTGACGTCGAGCCGGTCGACCTGGGCGGTGACCAGGGAGGCGATGCCGGCGTGGGTCAGGGCCACGCCCTTGGGTCGTCCGGTGGAGCCGGAGGTGTAGATCACGTAGGCCAGGTCGGCGAGCCGGGCGCGGGTGGGGATCGGGTCGGCGGGTCGGGCGTCGATCGCGGCGCGGACCGAGGGGTCGTCGAGGGCGACGGTGAGCAGGCCGCGGACGGGAAGGTCGTCGAGGAGGTCGTCCGAGCCGAGCAGGACCGAGGCGCGGCTGTCGGTGAGCATGTACGCGAGGCGTTCGAGTGGTTGGCGGGGGTCGACGGGCAGATAGGCGGCGCCCGCCTTGAGCACGGCGGTCAGTGCGACGATCAGGTCGACGCCGCGGTCCAGGACCACCGCGACCACCGATTCGCGGCCCACCCCCAATGCGGTCAGGTGGGCCGCCAGGCGGTTCGCGCGGGCGTCCAGTTCGGCGTAGTCGATCGGGTCGGTGTCGCAGAGCACGGCGGGGGCGTGCGGGGTGTGTTCGACCCGGGCGCGGAACATGTCGGCGGCGGTCAGGGCAGGTACCGGGGCGGTGGTGTCGTTGCCGCGGGTGGTGAGCGTGTGCCGCTCGTCCGGGTCGAGCAGGTCGATCCGGCCGATCGGTTCGGTGGGGTCTGCGGCGGCGATGCGGTGCAGCACGCGCAGGAAGCGGGAGGCGAGGTCGCCGGCCGTCTCGGGGGCGTGCAGGTCGAGGTTGACGTCGACGTCGATGTCCAGGCCGGTGTCGGCGGATCGGTCGTAGACGTTGAGCTGGCGGTCGACGATCGGGCCGTGCGAGAGGTTGCGGACGGTGGCGGGGCAGTCGCCGAAGCGCATCGAGTAGTCGAAGCTCATCACGTTCACGACCAGGCCGCACAGTGCCGCGCCGTCGACGCTGTTCAGGTCGCGGAGCATGTCCTCGTAGCGGTAGCGCTGGTGGCGCAGGCCGGAGAGCACGGCGGTGGAGGTCTGTGCGACGAGTTCGCCGACGGTGGTTCGCGGGTCCAGTCGCAGTGGCAGCGGCATCACGTTGGAGGTCATGCCGGGGATGGCGAGTGCGCGGCGCCCGGTTCGGCCCAGGACGGGGATGCCCAGGATCACGTCGCGGGCGCCGGTGCTGCGGTGTTGGTGCGCGGCCGCGGCGGCGATCACCAGTCCGGGGAGGTTGGTGCGCAGCCGGGCCGCGGCGGCCTTGAGCCGGGTGGTGTCGCGCAAGTCGACCGCGGCGCTGTGCCGGGTCTGCGCGCTGGGCAGGCTGCGCGCGTACCGGGTGTCGGGGGACGAGGTCTCGGCGGGGCCCGAGAGCGTGTCGTGCCAGTACCGCCGGTCCCGTTCGAAGTGTGCCGAGGCGCGGTAGGCGCGGTCGGCGTCGATCAGCACCGAGACCGATTCCAGGGGCGGTTCGTCGGGGGTGCGGCCGGCCAGCAGCGCGGTGTAGACGCGGGCGACCCGGTCGGCGATCAGCGATCCCGCGTGGCCGTCCATCACCAGATGGTGGGCGCGTTGGTACCACAACACCCGGCCGGGCGCCAGGGTGAGCACGACGGAGGTGAACAGGCGGTCGGTGGAGGGGTCGAGCCTGCGGGCCAGGTCGCGGCGCATCCAGTTTTCGGCGGCGGCTCGCGGGTCGGCTTCGGCGCCGACGTCGACCACGCGCACGGGGTGCTCGTCCGCCGGGTCCGGGTATTGGCGGGGTGCGCCGTCGACGGTGCGAAAGCGGAGCCGGTGGGTCTCGGCCTGGTCGAGCACGCGGCGTACCGCGCTCACGAACAGGTCCACGTCCACGTCGCCGTGGATCTCCAGGTATTCGCCGACGTTGTAGACCGTGTGCTCCGGCGCCACCTGGTGCGCGTACCACACGCCCAGTTGACCGGCCGTCAGTTCCCAAAGCCCAGGCGCGGTTGCGGCCATTCGCTCTCCCCCAGGTGATGTCGGCGGCCGCGACCGGGAGAAGGTCGGTACTTCTCCATAGAGATCCGTGAAGACCGGCCGAGACGAGTGTGGTCCGCGGCGTGTGCCGATTCGGGAATCCGTCGTCGGTTTCACCCGTGCGTCGACGGTATTCTCGGCCGGATCCGACTCGACCGGATTCGCTGCCGCCCTTCCGGTCGAGGGCGTCCGGCCTTGCCGGGGCGGCTTTTTCGGGATTCTCTTCGCTTCCGGCCGTCATCCTCATCAGCGTGCTCGGGGGATGTCAACCGGCCGATCGGGGGCGGGCGTTCGGCGGATTCGGTGCCGCTCGTTCAACTGCGGCGGCGCCACGGTTGAACACCCGCGGGCCCCGCTCGCGGGCGTCGTCCCAGGTGGTCGCGTTGAGCCCGGCGGCCTGCCGATGACATGGTGAATCGCGGCGGGATCGCGGCGAGCCGGTCGCCTCGGCGCCCGCTACGGTCGGGGCGCGGACGCTCGGGCCGGCGTGGCCCGGGGGCGGCATCCCGTTCCCGACGGCGAATGGAACTCATCGACCATGCCTTTCCTGCACGCCAATGGCATCCGTCTTTCCTACGAGCGCTCGGGTCGCGGGGAAAGTGTTCTTCTCATCATGGGTTCGGGCGCCGCGGGTCGGGTCTGGACCATGCATCAGACTCCCGCGCTGCATCGGGCCGGATTCGAGACGGTCGTCGTCGACAATCGGGGAATCGCGCCCTCGGATGTACCGCCGGGGAAATATTCGCTCGAGGACATGGTGGCCGATACCAAGGGTCTGATCGACGCTTTGGATCTGGCTCCGTGTCGTCTGGTCGGGCTTTCCCTGGGTGCTTTGATCGCACAGGAACTCGCGGTACACCACCCCGAGTCGGTGCACAGTGCGGTGCTCATCGCCACGCGGGCGCGATCGGATGCCATCCGGCGGGCGCAGACTCTCGCGGAACGGGCGGTGGACCAGGACGGTGTCCGTCTGCCGCCCGCCTATCGCGCGTTGAACACGGCGATCCAGATGTTGTCGCCGAGCACGTTGAACGACGACGCCTCGGCCGCGACGTGGCTGGAGATCTTCGAGTTGTCCGGCGACGCGGACTCCACCGGTGGCCAGGCCTGGGTGGACCTGGACGTGGATCGGCGTGCGCAGTTGGGCCGGATCACCGTGCCGTGTCGGGTGGTGGCGTTCGCCGACGACCTGATCTCGCCCGTGCATCTGGCCGCCGAGGTGGCCGACGCCATCCCGGACTGCGACCTGGTCACGATCCCCGACGCGGGCCACCTGGGCCACCTCGAACGTCCCGAGGAGGTCAACTCGGTGATCGTCGAGTTCCTCGAAAAGTACTGAGAGGAAGTTCCGTGAGCATGATGGCCGCCCCGGGCATGGGGCCGACGCTGCGTCTGGACGATTCGATCACCCGGCAGCGGGTCTCGCCGGGCACGGTCCGGCGCGTGCTCCCGTACGCGGGCCGCCATCGCCACTGGGTGGTGCTGGCGCTGGTGGCGACGATCGTGGACGCGGTCATCATGGCCGCGAGTCCGTTGATGTTGAAGACGGTCATCGACGACGGCATCCGGCCGGGCGACTTCTCCGTCGTGGTGTGGTTGTCCGTGGCCATCGCGGTGTTGGCCGTGGTGGACGCGGGGGCGATCTACTGCCAGGCGTGGTTCTCCGGGCGGGTCGGCGAGGGGCTGGTCTACGAGCTGCGCACCGAGGTGTTCACGCACGTACAGCGGCAACCGTTGGCGTTCTTCACCCGCACCCAGACCGGGTCCCTGGTCAGCCGGCTGAACACCGACATCATCGGTGCGCAGCAGGCGGTGACGACGTTGTTGACGCAGGCGGTGTCCACGTTCCTGACGGTGGGTCTGGTGCTGGCCGCGATGTTCTATCTCTCGTGGCAGATCACCTTGGCCGCGCTGGTGCTGATCCCGATCTTCCTGGTGCCCGCAAGGTACTTCGGTCGGGCCATGCAACGACTGGCCCGGGAGGAGATGCAACTCGACGCCGAGATGGGCTCGATGATGAACGAGCGCTTCAACGTCTCGGGCGCGATGCTGGTCAAGCTGTACGGGCGCCCGGTGGAGGAGTCCGACGCGTTCGCGCGGCGGGCGGCCCGGGTGCGGGACATCGCGGTGGTCTCGAACGTGTACGCGCGATTGTTCTTCATCCTGGCGACGTTGTTGACCGCGCTGACCACCGCGCTGGTCTACGGGTTCGGCGGGCGGCTGGCCATCGACGGCACCCTGGAGATCGGCGCGCTGGTGGCGATGGTCGCGCTGTTGTTGCGGTTGTACGGGCCGATCAATCAACTCTCCAGCATCCAGGCGAGTTTCATGACCGCGCTGGTGAGCTTCGACCGGGTCTTCGAGGTGTTGGACCTGCAACCGCTGATCGTGGAGGACCCGCAGGCGCACGACCTGCCCGCGGGGAGCGACGACGGCACGTCGGGCCTGGATCTGGAGTTCGACGACGTGTGGTTTCGCTATCCGAGCGCCGAGGAGGTCTCGCTGGCCTCGTTGGAGAGCACCGGGGCGCGGGTGCGGGAGTCGGCGCAGGACGACTGGACGCTGCGGGAGTTGAGCTTCACCGTGCCGCAGGGCGGGATGACCGCGCTGGTCGGCTCCTCGGGCGCGGGCAAGACCACGATCACCAATCTGGTGCCGCGCTTGTACGACCCGGTTCGCGGCGCGGTCCGGGTGGGCGGGCACGACCTGCGCGAGCTGACCCTGACCTCGCTTCGGGACACGATCGGCGTGGTCACCCAGGACGCTCACCTGTTCCACGACACGATCCGGGCGAATCTGCTGTACGCCCGCCCGGAGGCGACCGAGGCCGAGGTGGTCGCCGCGTGCGAGGCCGCCCGGATCCAGGAGGTGATCGACGCGCTGCCCGAGGGCCTGGACACCGTGGTCGGTGACCGCGGCCACCGGCTCTCCGGCGGCGAGAAGCAACGGGTGGCGCTGGCACGGCTGTTGCTCAAGTCGCCGCCGATCGTGGTGCTGGACGAGGCGACCGCGCACCTGGATTCGGAGTCCGAGGCGGCGATCCAGCAGGCGTTGGAGACCGCGCTCAAGGGCCGGACCTCGCTGGTGATCGCGCACCGCCTGTCCACGATCCGCGACGCCGATCAGATCCTGGTGGTGGACGCGGGTCGGATCGTGGAACGCGGCACGCACCACGCCCTGTTGGCGGCCGGCGGGATCTACGCCGACTTGTACCGCACGCAGTTCGCCGACCGGAAGGACGTGCCGGATCCGGACCTGCTCCCGGAGACCTCCGCGCCGGGACCGGCCTGACCGCTACGTCCCTCTCTCCCCCGCCCCACCGGCCCGGTCCGCCCGGGAACGGCCGGGGTACGCCGCGACATCGCGGCGTACCCCGGCCGTTTCGTCGTTTCGCCGGTGGGCGATCGTGTTCGAATCCGTGTGCGCCACACCACACGCAGTAGACTAAAGTGCTAGCATCCTAGTTAAAGCGGAGTGACCATGATCGACTTCCATTTGGACACCCGCTCCGGTGTTTCCCCGTACCTGCAGTTGGTCCATCAGGTCCGACAGGCCCTGCGCCTGGGCATGTTGTCGGTCGACGACCAACTGCCGACGGTCAAGGAGGTCGTCTCCAAGCTCGCGATCAACCCCAACACCGTGCTCAAGGCCTATCGCGAGCTCGAACACGAGGGCCTGGTCTCGCCCAGGCCGGGCGTGGGCACCTTCGTCACCCGCACTCTCACCGACGGCTCGCTGGCGGCACACGAGAGCCTGCGCGAGGAGTTGCGGAGCTGGTTGGACCGGGCCCAGGAAGCGGGCCTGACCACGGACAGCATCGAGGCTCTGCTCATGACCACCTTCCGGACCACGCTGCGGTCCACCGAAGCAGCCCATACGGAAAACGTGCGAACACCAGAAAGGTGAGGCAATGACTCCGGTTCTGGAAACCGAGGGACTCGGCAAGCGCTACGGCCGGCACGACGCCTTGGCCGACTGCACGCTGAGTGTCCCCTCCGGACGCATCATCGGCCTGGTCGGCCCCAACGGGGCAGGCAAATCGACGCTGCTGGGTCTGACCTGCGGCCTGATCGCCCCGACCGCGGGCACCATCAGCGTGCTCGGCAACCGACCCGCCGCGAGCGCCGACCAGTTAGCCCGGGTCGGTTTCGTCGCGCAGGACACCCCGGTGTACCCGGGCCTGACGATCGCCGACCACCTGCGCATGGGGGCGCGGCTGAACCCGCGCTGGGATCGGCGGTTGGCCGAGGAGCGGATCCGCCAACTCGGCCTGGACCCGGCGCAGAAGGCCGGCCGCCTCTCCGGCGGCCAGCGCGCCCAACTCGCGCTCACCATCGCCGCGGCCAAACGCCCCGAGTTGCTGATCTTCGACGAACCGGTGGCCGCCCTCGACCCGCTCGCGCGCCGCGCGTTCCTCCAGAACCTGATGGAGGTCGTGGTCGAGATCGAGGTGAGCATCATCCTCTCCTCACACCTGCTCTCCGACCTGGAGCGGGTCAGCGACTACCTGATCGTGCTCGCCGCCGGACGCGTACAACTCGCCGGCGAGGTGGACGAACTACTGGCGAGCCACTACCGATTGACCGGAGCGCGCGGCGAACTCGATGCGCTGCCAGCGGCGATCAACGTGGTCACCGCCGAACACACCGCCAGGCAGAGCACGTTGGTGGTGCGGACGTCCGGCTCGGTGCCGCACCATGTCAGTGCCGCCGAGCATGTGGACCTGGAGGACATGGTCCTGGCCTACATGACCCAGGCCGCCGACAGCGCCGCGGGCCTGCCCGCGCCGCGCACCCGGATCCAGACCTCGGAGGCCCCGCGATGATCTGGCTCACCTGGCGACAATTTCGCACCCAGGCCCTGATCGCGCTCGGCGCGCTGGCCGTGCTGGCGATCTACCTGGTCTTCCTCGGCCTGTCCATCCGCGACGACTACGACGCGCACATCGTCGGCTGCCAGGCGCTGAACGCCTGCGCCACCGCGAAGGACGCCTTCGAATCCGACTACAAGGCGCAACTGACCCTCGTCGGCGCCCTGCTCATCGTGGTCCCGGCGGTCCTGGGCACCTTCTGGGGCGCGCCGCTGGTCACCCGCGAGCTGGAGAGCGGTACCCACCGACTCGTCTGGAACCAGAGCGTGACCCGCGCGCGTTGGCTCGCGGTCAAGCTCGCCGTGATCACCGTCGCCGCGCTGATCCTCACCGGAGTCTTCTCCGCCCTGCTCACCTGGGCGGCCCGCCCCTTCGACCGGCTCCAGGGCACCCGCTTCACCCCGCTCGTCTTCGACGCGCGCAACCTCGTGCCGCTCGGCTACGCCGTCTTCGCGTTCGTCCTGGGCACCACCATCGGCCTGCTGATCCGACGCACGCTGCCGGCCATGGCGGTCACGCTGGTGCTCTTCGCCGTCGTGCAGGTGGTGATGCCGTACGTGCGGCCGCACATGCTCCCGGCCAAGGAGGCGGCGGTCGCGGTGAACGGCACCACGCTGCCTCGGGTGAGCAGCTTCATCCTGGACGGCGACGCCGGCGGACCGGACGAACGGGTCGCCACCGGCGCGACGCTGCGCATCGAGGACTACCGCATGCCCGGCGCGTGGGTGCTGACCGGATCCACCAAGATCCGCACCGCCGACGGCAAACCCGCCATCACCGGCCCCGAGGTGCAGAGCTGCCTGGAGCCCGCGAAGTCCGGGTTGGCCGAGTCCGGCGAGTGCCTGGCCGCGCAGAACCTGCACTTCGACGTGAAGTACCAGCCCGCCGGCCGGTACTGGACGTTCCAGTGGGCCGAGACCGCGATCTTCCTCGGCGGCGCGCTGCTGCTCGCGGGCTTCGCGCTCTGGCGCATCCCCCGCAACCTCACCTGAGCCGGTGGCCGGTCCGGTCGGACCGGCCACCGTCCCCGGCCCCTGCCCCGCGCACACGATCGGCCGACCGCGTCCCACGCGGTCGGCCGATCGGGCGTGCGGGTCGGCGCCGGGTCAGTGCTCCCGCACACGCGGGGGCCGGCCGGCGCGCCGGGACGTCACCAGCGCCACTCCTGCTGCCCGAACAGGTGCCCGGCCTTGATCCCGTGGTCGGCGCACCAGGTCAGGAACTCGTCCACCTGCTTGAGCTGGTAGGTGTCCTCGTTGTAGGTGGTGGCCATCACGTGACCCAGCCAGCTCTCCTCGCCCATGGCGTAGACGTACGCCTCGTTCGCCCCCAGCTCGGTCATGATCGCGGCGGCCTGCTCCGCGTTCGAGCCGGACAGCTTGCGGGACTTGCTCATCTTGCGGGTCACCGGCTTGGTCAGCAGCGCCTGGTAGAGCCAGGTCAGCGGCGCGCCGTCGCACTCCATGCCCAGGAACGCGTAGTGCGCGGTGCCCAGGTGATTGCGCACGTGCCGGTAGAGCTGCGGGTCGATCCCGGAGGAGTCCGCGCCCACGTACGCGGTGCGCCCGGCCAACTCCACCCAGTACGTGGACTTGCCGCGGATGTCCAGGTCGCAGTGCTCGCCCAGGAACGGCGTGGCGACCACCTTGCCGCCCGGGAACGGCACCTCCTCGAAGTCGTCGACCTCGATCACCGGAAAGCCCATGTGCCGCAACATCAGTGCCATGGAGGGATCCTCGAGGTTGCCGCGCGAGGGGCGCGGGACCACGATCGCCCCGACCCGGCCGCGCAGTTGCAGCAGCGTCTCCAGCACGATGTGGTCCTGGTGGCCGTGGGTGATCAGCGCCAGGTCGATCCGGTCCGGCAGGTCGTCCAGCGTGTACCGGTCGCCGGCGGAGCTGTCCGCGCTGATGAACGGGTCGGTCACGATGGCCGCTTCGGGGGTCTGGAGCACCAGACACGCGTGCCCGAAGTAGCGGATCCGGCCGCCCGCCTCGACGTGCCGATCCTCGGACAGACTGGGCCTGTCACTGAGCAGCGTGCCCAGTCGCACGGCCTGGGCGTCGTCGAGTTCGAGCGCCTCGCGCAGTCGGCCGAGCGAGCTCGCCGTGGTGCGGGCCCGGAACAACTCCTCGAGACCGGGATGCCGGAAGGGGATGGGCAGTTCCAACACGTCCGGTCCGGGCAGCCGGGGCGTGCTCAGGATGAACGGCCGCTCGGTGCCCGGCTCCAGGGACAGTTGCACCGACTGCCGGGACTCGACGTACGCCTGGCTCGCGTAGGCCAGCGGCTCGATGAAACGCACCGAGGCCTGGTTGTCGGTGTCGTAGGCCAACTCGACCAGGCCGCCCAGTTCGGGCGGGAGCTTGGGGTACAGCGGGGTCAGGTCGAACCCGGTGGCGTTGGCCCGCAGCAGCTCCTGCGCCTCGGCCACCGCCGCGGCCAGGCGCAGCATGTCCGCCCGTTCCCGCTTGATCGTCTCCAGCAACTCCTTGACCTCGGCCGAGCGTTCCGCGCCGATGTTGACGAAGTAGCCGCCGCGCAGCGCCGGGTTGTCACTGGCGGCGATGTGCACCTGGGGCGATTGCACGTACGACTCGAGCATCGGCACCTGGAGGTAGGCCAGGTTCATCGCCGCCTGGATCGGCGCCACCGTGTGCAGCCAGGCGTAGAACCTGTCCACGAGTGGTTCGACGATGACCTTCGAGCGCAGGAAAACAGGTGTATCCGTCATCTGGGCACTCCGCTTCGAGGAGATCCGGGGAAATGGACGACCCTGGCGGGCAGACCAGGCAACCATGGCGTGCGTGCGCCGCGTCGTGCGCCGCTCACGGCGGTGCGACCGGCGCCATCGGCGGACATCCGACGTCGGCCCTGGACGAAGGCGCCCGGGCAGAAGGGTGATGCGGGCACCGCCGCTGCCATTTTCGGACCGGCCGGGCGGACGGACAACCACGCCGCCTCGTACAGGCGTTCAACTGCGGCGACGCACCGGTTGAACGCCCGGACCGGCCGGGCGCCGGGGCCGCGATGTACCCGCCGCCGCGGCCGGCCGGCCTGTCCGCCCCGTGACGGCGCCGGTAGTGTCCGGTGGCCATGGACCGGGTGCGGCGGCGCTCGCTCGTGCCCTCGTCCGTTCCCGCAGCACGCACCTTCCCATGCCCGAGCACTTCCGCCCGGCCGCCGAAGGACACTCGCATGATCGATGACCTGGACCACGCGCCGGATCTGGTGACGCTGCTGCGCCGGCACGCGGCCGAGCGGCCGCAGGCCGAGGCGGTCGCCTTCCTCGCCGATCCGGACGATCCGGTGGGCGGATTGCGGCGCCGCACCTACGCCGAGTTGGATCGCGAGGCACGCGGCCGGGCCGCCTGGCTGCAACAGCACCTCGCGCCGGGCTCACGGGTGCTCCTACTGCACCCCAACGGTCTCGAGTTCGTCGCGGCCTTCCTGGGCTGCCTCTACGCCGGGATGATCGCCATCCCGGCTCCCCTGCCCGGGCGCTACCGGCATCAGCGGCAACGGCTCGTCGGGATCGCGGCGGACGCCGGCATCGGCGCCGTGCTGACCACGTGCGCCGACGCGGCCGAGGTGCGCGAGTGGCTCGCCGGCTCCGGAACGGCCGACGTGCCGGTCGTCGCCGGCGACGAACCGGGCCTGGACGGCGACGCGGACGCCTGGACACCGGTGCCGCTGGACCGATCCACGACCGCTCTGCTGCAATACACCTCGGGCTCCACCGGCAGCCCCAAGGGCGTGGTCGTGCGGCACGGCAACATCCTGCACAACGCCCTCGCCGGGATGCGCGGCATGACCTGGCCCGAGGACATGCGGCTGGGCGGGTGGTTGCCGCTCTACCACGACATGGGACTCAACGCCCAGTTGTTGTGGGGTCTGCTGGCCGGCGGCAGCGCCGTGCAGATGCAGCCGAGCGCCTTCGTGCGACGCCCGTTGCGCTGGTTGCGACTGATCGACGCGTACGGCGTCAATGTCTCGTTCGCGCCCAACTTCGCCTTCGAGCTGTGCCTGCGCAAGATCGGCGAGGCGGACGTGGCCGGCCTGGACCTGTCCCGCTGGGACGTGGCGGTGTGCGGCTCGGAGCCGATCGACCCGCTCGTGCTGGCCGCGTTCGCGCAGCGGTTCGCCCCGGCCGGCTTCCGGCCGCAGTCCCTGCTGCCCGGCTACGGCCTGGCCGAGGCCACGTTGTACGTGTCCGGGCGGCGCGGACGGACCCCGCTGACCACACGCGTGGACCTGGGCGCGCTCGCCCGGGGCACGTTCGTGCCCGCGACGCGGGGTGGGGCCACGCGCGAGGTGATCAGTTGCGGCCCGCCCACCGAGGCATGCGAGATCCGCGTGGTGGATCCGGACTCGCGCGAGGTGCTGCCCGAGGGTCGCTTGGGCGAGATCTGGGTGCGCGGTCCGGGCGTCGCGGGCGGCTACTGGGGACACGGCGACGGCGGCGGTGTGTTCGGCGCGCGCACCGCGCTCGGCGAGGACGGCGACCATCTGCGCACCGGCGACCTGGGAGTGCTCCACGACGGCGAGTTGTACGTACAGGGTCGCCTCAAGGACATGCTGATCGTGCACGGACGCAACGTGTATCCGCAGGACGTGGAGCAGGAGTTGCGCGTGCATCACCCGGAACTGGGCCGGGTGGGAGTGGTGTTCGACACCGGCACCAACGGTTCCTCCGCCGGGTCCGCCGAGGTCGTGGTCACCCACGAGGTGACCGGGGTGCCCCAGGAGCGCCTGCCCGCGCTCGCGGCCGCGATGCGGCACACCGTGGGACGCGAGTTCGGCGTGCGGGTGGGCACCGTGGCGCTGCTCAGCCCGGGCACCGTGTTGCGCACCACCAGCGGCAAGGTCCAGCGCTCGGCGATGCGCGAGTTGTTCCACGAGGGCAGGTTGGCCTCGCTCTACCGGGATCCGCAGTAGCCGTCCGCGCCGGCCCGCCGGATCGGATCGGCCGATCCCGCGCCGCGCGCCGCCGTGACCAAGGAGCCGCACATGCCCGCTTCTCCCGCGCACGTCCTGCGGGCCGAATTGCAGAGCTGGCTCTGCGGCTTTCTGGCCGAGGAGTTGAAGCTCTCGCGCGATGCGATCGATCCCGGCACGCCGATGACCGACTACGGGCTGGACTCGGTGGCGGCGTTGTCCGTGCTCGCCGAGGCCGAGGAGCGCGTGGGTTTCGAGATCGAACCGGACGCGCTCTGGGAGTTCCCGACGGTCGCCGCGTTCACCGAGTCGTTGGTGGGCCGGATGGTGGCGGCGGACGCGACGATCAGCGGCGACGCGCCACCGTGAACAACACACCCAGCAACATGCCACCGACCACGCAGACCACCACGCCCGCCCTGGTGTCGAGCATGAAGGCCAGGACGATCGCGGTGGCGTAGAGCATCGGGGCGGCCACCCGCACGGTGCGATTCATGACTGCCTCGATCTCAATGGAGCGTAGGGGCCGGTAGCGGCCGGCCGGCGGATCGGGCGGTGGTCGCGCAGTCGTGGATCGGCCGGCCGCTGCCGTGCCACACGGACAGGGCGTACGCGCTGAACGGGTAGTGGATCCGGGCCTGCGGCACCGCGACCCGGCCCCGGACCGGACCGGTGTCGGCATCGGCATCGGCGTCCGCGCCGAGGCCCGCGTCCGTGTCGGCGGCGATCTCGTCGTCGGCCGGGGGGACGTCGCCGTGCTCGCGCAGGATCGCCCACAGCGCACCGGGCACCGCGAACTCGTGCGTCTCGGCCACCTTGTGGATGCCGGCCCGGAACACCGCGGCGGCGGCCAGGTCCAGCTCCGTCACCCGGTCCAGGTCCGCGCGCTCGGGCAATCGCGCCGCCGCGACCGGGTCCGCGCCCAGACGCTCGTAGAGGAAGTCCAACGCCGCGTACGCGTGTTGCCGGGCACGGTCGGGGTTGCGCACCATGCGATGCAGGATCGCCTGGTAGTGCACCTCCTCGTGGATCAACTCGTCGCCGAGTTCGGCGTACAGCGCCTCGCGCGGGAAGCGCTCGGGTTCGCGCCACGAGCGGGTGTAGTCGCCGAACCAGTACGCGGCGATCGGATCGGGGCCGCCCGCGCGCAGGTGTTCGCCCAGCGCCGCGACCAGGTCGACCGTGCGCGTGCCGGTGGTGTGCGCCAGCACGCGCAGGGTGCAGCGCAGCAGGCACTTGTGGAACAGCGTGAGCGGGATGCGCAGTTCCATGCCGCGCAGCCAGTCCACGAAGTCCATCCGGGCGTGGCCGGTGACCACGTCGGCGATCAGGTCCGTGTTGCCCGGGTCGCACGGCATGCGTCGGGTGGTCAGCGCGTGCTCGTCGCGAAAGCGCGCGTGGGTGTAGTCGGTGTTGTTGAGCAGCAGCAGCGGGTAGACCACCGGCGATCCGCCCGCAGCGACCGCCTCCTCGACGCCGTCCAGGTGGGTGGCCAGCGACTCGCCGGGCAGGCCCCAGATCAGATCGGTGTAGGTCGGGATGCCCCGGTCGCGGAACTGCCGTTGCATGCGCCGGTAGTTGTCCACCCGGATGTTGGTGCGGTTGGCCAGTTGCAGCACCTCGGCGTCGAAGGACTGCGCGGACAGCGTGATCGCGCCGGTCAGGCCGGCCCGGTGCAGGATCGAGGCGATCTCCACGACGCGCCCGTTGGTGTTCTTGGCCCAGTTGGTCATCACCAGCAGCCGTTTACGGTGCCGCGCGCACAGCTCCACCAGGTGCCGGGCGATCTCGGTGTCGCGCGGCAGGATGCCGAAGTTGGCGTCGGCGATGAACAGTTGGGTGCCGTTGCCGGCGTGGGTGACGATCCGGTCGAGTTCGGCCCGGATGCGCTCCAGCGAATATTGGCGGACCTTGGAGTTGGTGGCGCCGCCCCAGTAGCAGAACGCGCACGAGTACGGACAACCCCGGTTGGTCTCGTAGACGATCATCCGGGACGCGGCCAGGTCCTGGTCCGACCACACGCCCGGGTCCAGCAGCGGGGAGGGGAGCGCGTCCAGGTCGCTCACCCGAGGCGCGTCGGCGGTGTCGATCGGGCGCCCGTTCGGCCCGGGTCGGCTGATCCCGGGGATCGCGGCCAACGCGGCGCCGAGCGTCGGGTCGGCGAGCGGGGCGTCGGGGTGCGCGAGGAACGCCCGCAGCAGATCCCGGAAGCGCAACTCGCCTTCGCCGTGCACGAGTACGTCCACCCACGGCGCCTGGGCGAACAGCTCGCGCTGTTGGTGGGTGACGTCGTTGCCGCCGACCACGATCCGACAGCGCGGCCAGCGCTCCTTGACCCGCCGGGCCAGCTCCAGGGTGCGGGCCCGGTTCCAGAAGTAGACGGTGAAGGCCACCGCGAGCGGGTCGTCGAGGCCGTCCAGCACGGTACGGGCCGCGCGCGCGTAGGCGCCGCCGCCCTGGAGGTGCACGTGCTTGTGGAAGGTCGTCGCGGCGGCCAGCCCGGGGTCGGCCTGGGCCGCCGCCTGGAGCTGCCCGAGCACGGCGCTGTAGCGGACGCCGGGCATCACGGTCAGCTCGACCAGGTGGACCTGGCGACGACGGGCCGGTGCGGCGGGCGACGGCGACATCCGGGGAGCCTCCTGCTGGGGTCGGTGACGAAGCGGACGGACCGGCGGGTGCTCAGGTGACGGAGAGGGCGTAGTCGCCGTAGGCGATCAGTTGCACGCCGGTGCCCGGGGCAGCGGCCGGCGGGATGTGGCTGAGCGAGACCACCAGGCGGTCGACCACGTACTGCGGTGCGCGGGCTCCCTCGGGACTGCCCGCGAGCGCGGCCTCGCGGCTGCCCGCGTCCAGCGGTACGCCGTCCTTGCCGCCGGAGGCGGTCATCGTGTCCCGGACCTGGACGGCGGTGAAGGCGAGCACGCCGCCGTCGCGGGTGCGCAGCAGGAACGTCGGGTAGCGCGGCGCGTCGGTGGGGATCACCCGCTCCAGCAGGGCGCCCTTGGCGCGCAGCGCCTGCACTCCGGCGGTCCAGCCGCCGGTGAGCTGCCCGGTGAGCGTCTTGGTCGGCGACAGCGGCACCTTGGGGTCGCGCTTGCCCTGGGCGTAGTCCTGGTACGCGCGCCCCAGCGCGGCCGGGTCGGCGAGCAGACCGGCGGTATCGGCGACCGCCGGGGCGCCGCCGGTGGCGTCCTGTTCCAGTTCGGGGATCTCGGAACGGTCGGTGACGAACGGGTAGTAGGCGACCTTCCACGGCGCGTCCTCGCGCTCCTGCACGAACAGCAGGTACTTGGGCGAGGGGGAGACCGTGTCGGACTGGAGCAGTTGGGTGATCGCGACGAAGAACTTCGGATAGCCGGTCAGTCGGGGGAAGACGAACCTGGGCTGCACGTATCCGGTGGTGGGCACCACGACCGCCTGGGTCTTGGCCACCTGGAGTCCGGCCTTGCTGCCGGTCGAGGCGGGCGGCAGTTCGATCGCGTCCACCGCGGCCGGGTCCAGGCTCGCGTTGATCCGGGTGTTGGCCGCGGCGTACTCGTGCAGCAGCCGGGTGGCCTGTTCCACGCCCACCGGGGGCGCGGCACCCTGGGGTTTGGCCGGTTTGGGGTCGGCGGGGGTGTCCCCGCAGCCGGCCAGCACGGCGCCGGCGACCAGCACGGCCGCAACCAGCGTGGCCAGCCGGCGGCGAACGCCCGAGGCCGCCCGGCGGGCGTCGCCGGGCGTGGAGGTGACGCGCACCGGGAGGGGGCGCGGTGCGCGCACATCCGGCGCGGCTGGTCCGGGCATCTCTCTCCGCCTCGGGTCGGTGGAACGGGGCGGTTCCGACGCCGCGGGAGGACGACTCCCGGGGCGCCGGAACCGGCTGTACGGACAGCGGTGGATCAGGCGGTCCCCCACGTGCCGATCGGGCGCGGGTGCGGGCGATCGGGCGCGGGTGCGGGCGATCGCGTGCGGGTGCGGCCGATCGGCACTCGATCGGGCGCCGATCGGTGCTCACCCGGCCGATCGGGCGTCGATCAGGTGCTGGTGCAGCACGGCGAGCAGGAACAGCTGTACGCGTCGCCGCCGGCGACCGAGTCCAGGTCGGCCTCGGACAACTCGCGCGTCTCCAGCAACGGCGAGTCCAGCACCCACAGTTCGTATCGACCGGTCTTGGCGCCCTCCGCCCAGGCGTGCACCTGGGCCTCCAGGTCGGGCTCGCCGCCGGCCTCACGGATGATGCTGACCGTGGCACCGGCGGGTAGCTCGAAGCCCATTTCCGCGAGGGCGGCTCGCGGGTCCGATTCCAAGCGGGCCGCGTAGTCGTCGTCCGACCACGCCGAGGTCAGCACCTTGGCGTAGAAGCCGACGAACGCGGCTCTTTCCCTGGGCTCCATGCGAGCCTTCCTCTCCGCGACGTCGGTCGGGTGCGCTGCGGATCAGGTGCAGCAGCAGCACGGAGAACAGCAGCAGCAGTACGTGGTGTCGTCGGGGTTCTGCGGCGAGTCCAGGCCGCCGCCGGCGACGGACTCGAGGTCGGCCTCGGAGAGCTCGCGCAGCTCGATCTGCGGCGAGTTGGGCACCCGCAGCTCGTACGAGTTGCTCTCGGCACCGCTCTCCCACAGCTCGACCTGGCTGTCCAGGTCCGGCTCGCCGCCGAGGTTGCGCACGATGCGCACCGTGGCGCCGGCGGGCAGTTCGAGGCCGTGCTCGGCCAGCGCGGAGCGCGGGTCGTTCTCGAGCCGGGCCGCGTACTCGTCGTCCGACCAGGCCGCGGTCAACACCTTCGTGTAGGACCTGACGAACGCGGCCCTGTCCCTGGGGTCCATGCGAATCTCCTTCATGGGGTCCGACTTCGGGTCGTGCAGCGAATTCCACGCCGATTCGAATCGGTCCGAAATTACGACGCCCCACCTGCTCGGCGCCTGTTCACGCCGGTTTCGGATCGACGTCGGCTGCGATACCGGAAGCATGCGGAGGCGGCCGACGGCCCGTCAATGCCCGAATTCATAATTACCCGAGCCCATGATTACGGCGCCCCTCCCCCGCATCCCGGCGCCCGCCTCCCGCAGGTCAAAGTGCCGGTCCGGGAGGCTAATCGAGACACCCCCCAACGTTAGGCGGCACCCCCCGATAGGGATCCGAGGGGCACCCCCATACCCGAGTGCGCGACCACCGGAGAAACAGCGGGGAATCGCCGAAACGACCTTGTCCGGGCGTATCGGCGGCGGCTAAGAATTACCGGCAGCAGCCGTCGACGCCGCTCGTGGAATTTCGACTACGCCGGGAGAGAATTCGTGGACCTGCCTCGTCTCAAGGCACATCTCGTCGCTCGCGCCTTCGGTCCCGACCGGGTCTTCCTCGTCTGCGAGGACGGCCACTACCTCGTGCAGGGCAAGGCGGTCACCGCCGTGTTGCCGTATCTCGACGGCACGCACACCATCGCGGAGATCACCGAGAAGCTGGCCGAACGCTTCACCATGGGTGAAGTCGTCTTCGCCGTCTCCAAGTTCCAGCGCTTCGGACACCTGGTGGACGGCGCGGTGGGCGAGGACCGGGCCACCGCCGCGGCCTGGGAGGGCCTGGGACTGGATGCCGCGACGGCGCTGCGCCGACTCGGCGAGGCCCGGATCGAGGTGGCCGCGCTGGGCGCGGTGGACGCCGCCGCCGTGGTCGCCGCGCTGCGCGAGATCGGCGCGACGGTGACCCCGGTGACCCCGGCCGAGGTCGGCGCCGGGACGAGTGAGGGACGGCGCGGACCGGACCTGACGGTGGTGCTCACCGACGACTACCTCGACCCCCGACTGGACGCGATGGACGCCCGGTTGCGCGCCGAGGGGCTGCCGTGGCTGCTCGCCAAGCCCACCGGGGCCGAGGTGTGGACCGGCCCCTACCTGGTACCCGGGAAGACCGGCTGCTGGCACTGCCTGGCCCACCGGCTGGCCGGCAACCAGCAGGTGGAAACCTTCCTGCGACGGCGCGACGACGGCACCGTCGCGGACGAGCCGATCCGCACGTCGCTGGCCGCCACCGCGTGGTCGGTGGGCCTGTCCGCGCACCTGGTCGCCGCGGCCGCCGCCGAACTGCTGGCCGCCGGCCGCTCCGACCACGAGGGCGTCCTGGTCTCCCTGCACGTCGCCGGCCGGCGCCTGGAACAACACCGCCTGATCCGCCAACCCCAGTGTCCGGCCTGCGGCGACCCCGCGCTCCTGCTCGACCGCGACCCCAGAATCGAACTCGTTGACCAGCCGGTGGTGTTCGACGACGAGGGCGGCCACCGCACGATGCGCCCGGACGACACGTTCAAGCGCCTGGAGAAGCACATCAGCCGGCTGCTGGGCGCGATCAGCTCGCTGCGCCTGCTCAACGACGTCGACAACGGCGTGACCTTCAGCTACTCGGCGAGCCACAACTTCGCGGTCCCCGGGCACAACATCGCGATGTTGCGACGCAACCTGCGCGGGCAGAGCGGCGGCAAGGGCCGCAGTGACGTCCAGGCGCGGGTCAGCGGGGTCTGCGAGGCGATCGAGCGCTACTCGGGCGTATGGCGCGAGGACCGCACCACCGAGCCGGGCTCGTTCGCCGAACTGGGCCCGGATCTGGCCGTGCACCCCTACGACCTGTTGCTGTACTCCGACAGCCAGTACGAGACGCGCGAGAGCTGGAACCGCGAGTCGGCCGGGCGGCTGCACCTGGTGCCCGAGCGCTTCGACGAGGACCGGCGCCTGCAGTGGTCCCGCGCGTGGTCGCTGACCGGGGACCGGCCCCGCCTGGTGCCGGCCGGCTACTCCTGGTTCGGCCACCCCGACCTGCACGAGCACTTCTTCTGCTTCAGCGACGGCAACGGCAACGCCTCCGGGAACACCCTCGAAGAGGCGATCATGCAGGGCCTGTTCGAGAGCTGCGAGCGGGACGCGGTCGGCCTGTGGTGGTACAACCGGGCGCTGCGCCCCGGCTTCGACCTGGACTCGCTGCGCGAGCCGTACGTGGACACCCTGCGCGAGTTCTACGCCGGGATGCAGCGCACCCTGGAGGTCGTCGACATCACCACCGACCTGGGTGTGCCCACGTTCGCCGCGGTCTCGCGGCGCACCGACCACCCGGTGGAGGACATCCTGCTGGGCTTCGGCGCGCACCTGGACGTACGGATCGCGGTGCTGCGCGCGCTCACCGAGGTCAACCAGTTCCTCCCGGCGGTGATCAACCGCAACCCGGACGGCACCACCAAATACTGGGAGGACGATCCGCACACCCTGGCCTGGCTGCACACCGCCACCGCCGAGCGCGAGCCGTGGGCGCTGCCCGCGCCGCACCTGCCGGCCACCACCCTGGCCGGCTACGGCACCCTGCACAGCGGCGACATCGCGCGCGACATCCGCGACACGGTGGACCGGCTGCGCGCGGTCGACCTGGAGGTGATCGTGCTCGACCAGTCGCTGCCCGACCTGGAGTTGCACGTGGCCAAGGTGATGGTGCCGGGGCTGCGGCACTTCTGGCGGCGCCTGGGTCCGGGCCGGATGTACGACACGCCGGTGCGGCTCGGCTGGCTCGACGCGCCCACACCCGAGGCCGAGCTCAACCCGTACAGCGTCTTCTTCTGAGCACCCGGGCGGCCCGGGGCGCGGCCTCGTCCCGCGCCCCGGGCCGGCCGGCTCCGGCCTCGCGCCCCGGACCGGCCGCACCGCCCGCCCCGGCGCGGCCCTCGTACGGCCCGACCTGCCCCGGAGGTTCCATGACCAGCCTCGGCACCCCGCCCGCGGCGGCGGTCGCCACACCCACCGAGTCCGCGCCGGTGGAGCTCATCGCCCTGCATCCCGGCGCCCGGGTGAGCACCGCCGCGGACGGCGCGACGCTGCTCTTCCTCGGCCCGCGCGGGCTGGCACTGGGCGTGCTCACGCCGGGCGTCACGGCGGCCGTCGCGCTGCTCGCCGCCCACCCGTGCGTCGAGGACGACCTGCATCAGGTGGTCATCGCGCGCGAGGGCGAGGCGGCGCTGCTCAAGCTGCCCACGCTGCTGCGCCGGCTGCGCACCGGCGGCTGGCTGAGCATCCGCCTGGAGGCGGCCGGCCGGCCCCTGCTGACGCTGCGTCCGCTCGCGCCGCCGGCGCCGCGGGCCGCGCGCGGCACCGCGGCCGTGGACCGCACCCGGCTGCGGTTGTCCCGCTTCGCGGTGCTGCGCCGCGACGGCGAACACACCGTCCTGGAGTCGCCGTTGGCCCCGGTCGCCGCCGACCTGCTCGACCCGGCGCTGGCCGCGCTGCTCGCCGGCCTGCCGCACCGGCCCGCCGAATCGCCACCGGGCGTCGGCCGCGCGCTGGACCTGCTGGCCCGACACGGCCTGCTGGTGGATCCCGAGACCGAGGACGCCGATCCGGACCGGGCCCAGTGGTCGCCGCACGAGTTGTGGTTCCACGGCCGCACCCGCGCCGGACGCCACGACCTGCCGTACGGCGGCACCTACTGGCGAGCCGCCTCGGCGCCGCCGCTGCCCGCGGTACGCCCGGCGTTCCCCGGCGACGCGATCGACCTGCCGCGCCCGGACCCGGACGCGGTGCGCCGCGCGGACCCCACCCTCACCGAGGCGCTGGAGGGCCGCCGCTCGATCCGCGCGCACGACGACGCGGCGCCGCTGACCCTGGACCGACTCGGCGAGTTCCTGTACCGCACGGCCCGCAACCGGGCGATCTTCCACGAGGAGCGCCAGGAGATCGGCGACCGCCCCTACCCCTCGGGCGGGCGCTGCCACGAGTTGGAGCTGTACCCACTGATCAACAACGTCGAGGGCATCAAGCCCGGGCTCTACCACTACGACCCGCAGGAGCATCGCCTCGAACGCGTCGCCGAGCCCGGCCCGGCGGTGCACCGGCTGTCCGAGGTGGCCCGCGCCACGTCCCTGATGACCGCGCCGCCGCAGGTGGTGCTGGTGGTGAGCGCGCGCTTCGGCCGGGTGATGTGGAAGTACCAGACGATGGGCTACGCGCTCGTGCTCAAGCACGTGGGCGTGCTCTACCAGACCATGTACCTGGTGGCGACCGCGATGGGCCTGGCCGCGTGCGGGCTCGGCGGCGGCGACTCCGACATGTTCGCGCTGGCCACCGGCAACCGGTGGGAACACGAGGGCAGCGTCGGCGAGTTCCTGCTCGGCACGATCGGCCCCGAGCCGCACCGGGTCGAACCCGATCACGTCGAACCCGATCACATCGACCCTGATCACATCGACCCTGATCACATCGAGCCGGATCGCGTCGAGCCGAGCCGGGTCGAGCCGGACCACCCCGAGCGCGCGGGCCCGACGGGAGGCCGCGATGCACTTTCGTCGTGAGGCCCTGGAGGCGCTGAAGGCACCCGAGGAACTGGACGCGCCGATCCGCTTGGCCCGCCCGCGCGCGTGGGCCCTGCTGCTGGCCCTGGCCCTGCTGGTCGGCTGCGCCGCCGGGTGGTCGGCGACCGGCACCCTCCCGCGCAAGGTGAAGGTGCCCGGCATCCTGACCCACCCATTGGGCGTCTCGCGGGTGCAGAGCCCGCAGACCGGCCTGGTGTCCAACCTGTTCGTGGACTCGGCGACGCTGGTGCCCAAGGGCACCCCGGTGTTGTCCGTGGTCGACCAGCAGGGCGCCACCCAGATCGTCCGCGCGCCGTTCGCCGGCCGGGTGATCGGCGTCCTGGTCTCCAGCGGCCAGTACATCTCGGTGGGCACCACGTTCATGACCGTCGAGCGCACCGACGCCAACGACGACCGACTGCTCGCCACGCTGTTCGTCTCACCGCGCAGTGCCGGCATGTTGCGCCCGGGCACCCAGGTGGACGTGTCCGTACAGTCCGCGCCCTCCCAGGCGTTCGGGCTGCTGCGCGGCCGGATCACCGCGATCGACCAGTTCCCCTACACCGCCCAACAGGTGACCGACTTCCTCGGCGGCGACCAACAGGCCGCGGCCCGATTGTTGTCCGCCGGCGGCGCGGTCCGGGTCACCGTCGACCTGGAGACCGATCCGCGCACGCTCAGCGGCTATCGGTGGACCAACAAGTCCGGTCCGCCGTTCCGGATCGACTCGCAGACCCCCATCACCGGCTTCGCCCGCCTGCCGGGCGAGCGCCCGCTCGATTGGCTGCTTCCTGGATGACCACCACCTCGCCCCCGCCGGCCGGGGCACCGGCCGGACCGCCCGCCCCGGCCGAGCCGGAAAGACGCCGCCGCGAGTCCGGCGAACGCCGGACGTCGGTCCGCACCCCCACGGTCATCCAGTTGGAGGCCGTCGAATGCGGCGCCGCCGCGCTGGCCATGGTGCTCGCCCACTTCGGGCGCCACGTGCCGCTGGAGGAACTGCGCCACGCGTGCGGCGTCTCCCGGGACGGCGCCAAGGCGGCGAACCTGCTGCGCGCCGCGCGCGCGTACGGCCTGACCGCGCGCGGCATGCAGATGGAGACCGCCGCGCTGCTGCGCGACCGGCCACCGGCCATCCTGTTCTGGAAGTTCAACCACTTCGTGGTCTACGAGGGTCCGGCCCGCCGGCTCGGCCGCCCGGTGATGCGCCTCAACGACCCGGCGCAGGGCCGCCGGGTGGTCACCCTCGAGGAGTTCGACGCCGCGTTCACCGGCATCGTGCTCACCTTCGAGCCCGGCCCGGACTTCCGCCGCGGCGGGCACTCGCCCCGACTGCTCGCCGACCTGCGGGCGCGCTATCGCAGCAGCGGCGGCGCGCTGCTGCTCGCGTTGCTGGCCAGCCTGCTGCTGATCCTGCCCGGGCTGGCCACGCCCGCCTTCACCCGGGTGTACATCGACCGGGTCCTCACCGGCGGCGACCACTCGTTCCTGCCCGCGCTGCTCGCCTCGATGGGGCTGGCGGCGGTGGTCACGGTCGGGCTGACCATGCTGCAACAGACCCACCTGCTGCGCGTCGAGTCCGCGTCCTCGATCCGCAGCTCGGTTCGCGTGGTGCGCCATCTGCTGCGCCTGCCCGTGGTGTTCTTCACCCAGCGCAGCCCCGCCGAGATCGGCAAACGGGTGTCCTCGAACGCCACGATCGCGCAGATCCTGTCCCGCGACGTGGCCACCACCGCGGTCAGCACGCTCCTGGTGATGGTCTACGCGGGCCTGTTGTGGACCTACGACGCGCAGCTCACCGTGGTCGGGGTGGGCGTGGCGATGCTCAACATCGTGGTGCTCAAGCTGGTCTCGCGGATGCGCACGGACACCGTGGCCCGGCTGCGCGCGGACCGCTCCGGTCTGGTCGCCGCCTCGTACAACGGCCTGCAACTGATCGAGACGCTCAAGGCCTCCGGCGCCGAGGGTGACTACTTCAAGCGCTGGGCCGGGTTCCAGGCCCGGGTGGTGTCCGGACAGCAGACGCTGGGCGCGCCCACCTCGATCCTGGCCGTGGTCCCGCCGCTGCTGGCCGCGGTGGACAGCGGCCTGTTGTTGTGGATCGGCGGACTGCGGGCGATCGACGGGCACATGTCGATCGGCCTGCTGGTCGCCTTCCAGACACTGGTCAACTCGTTCAGCCGGCCGGTGGCCCAACTCGCCAACCTCGGGCCGCGCCTGCAGGACGTGACCGCCGACCTGCACCGGCTCAAGGACATCGAGAAGTTCCCGCCCGCACCGGAGTTCCTGGAGGACGAAAAGGCCCGCCGAGCCCGGTTCGGGAACGGGCACGACACCACCCCGGTGCTCGCCGGCCGGGTCGAGCTCTCCCATGTCACCTTCGGCTACAGCCCGTTGGGCAAACCGCTCCTGGACGACTTCTCGCTGCGGGTGGGCCCGGGCGAGCGGGTCGCGCTGGTCGGCGGTTCGGGCAGCGGCAAATCGACGGTGAGCCGGTTGATCGCGGGCCTGTACGAGCCGTGGAGCGGCGAGTTGCTCTTCGACGGCCGGCCCCGACGGGACTATCCGCGCGATGTGATGGGCACCGCGGTCGCGTTCGTGGACCAGGACATCTTCCTCTTCGAGGGCACCGTGCGCGACAACGTCACCCTGTGGGACGACTCGATCCCGGACGAGGCGGTGGTGGCCGCGCTGCGCGACGCGGCCGTGTACGACGTGGTCGCGGCCCGCCCGGGCACCATCCACAGCCCGATGGCCGAGGGCGGCAAGAACTTCTCCGGCGGCCAGCGGCAGCGCCTGGAGATCGCCCGCGCGCTGGTCCGCAATCCCAGTGTGCTGGTCCTGGACGAGGCCACCAGCGCGCTGGACGCGCAGACCGAGGCGACCATCGACGACAACCTGCGTCGGCGGGGCTGTGCGTGCGTGATCATCGCGCACCGCCTGTCCACGGTGCGCGACAGCGACGAGATCGTCGTGCTCGAACAGGGCCGGGTCGCGCAACGCGGCAGCCACCACGCGCTGGCCGCCGTCGCCGGGCCGTACGCCGAACTCATCCGCGACCAATAGGCGCCGGCCCAGGCGCGGTTCCGCCCGCACCTCGGCCGGCCCATCGCCTTCGACGCCGTGCCCGTCCCCGCCGCCCGGGACGTCCCCGGCACCGGAGGTCGCCTGCACGCCTTGCCCGCCGCCCGCGAACCGCCCGATGGAGGAAGCAGGATGACCGAGCCCCCGCAGGGCTTCGAGCCCGCCGAGCCGCCCGACGACACGCCGTTGGACCTGCGCGCGCTGGGCGACCGGCTGGGGCCGGAGGTCGCCGGTGCCTTCCCGCTGGTCGGCGCGCACGAGGTGCGGTTCGTCACCGCCGGCATGGTGGACGTGTTCGCCACCACCGAGGAGGAGGGCGGCCGCTGGCAGTTCCTGTGCCGGGTGGGCGCCGGGACGGCCTTGTGCGGGGTGCCGGCGGGCGGCACCGCGATGCTGGGCAAACCGCTGCCCGGCGGGGCCGTGCGCACCGCCGCGCTCACCGACGTGCTCGGCGCCGCCGCCGGGGACGACGGGTTCGCGGGCTGTTTCGCGGCCGGCCTGGACCGCGGCCTGGGCGCGCTGGCCGACGCGGTCCGGATGGGCCTGCCACCGCGTACCTTCACCGCCCTGGAGGCCGGCGACGGCGCGGAGATGCCCGCCGGCGGCTCGGCCCGCTCGGTCGAGGGCACCTTGTGGGTACGGGTGCTCTCCGGCGCGGTGGCCATCGGCGGGCCGAACGAGGACGCCGGCGAGCCCGACGAGCGCGGACCGGGCGGCGCGGACCGGCCCGCCGTCGAGGCCACGAGCGATGCCGAGGCGGTGCCCACCGTCGGGTTCGGCGGCCGGCTCGCGATCGGCGCCGCCGACTGGCTGTACTCCGCCGCCGGCGCGTTCGTGCACGCGGTCCGCACCCGCGACGTGCTCTCGGAGGCGGTGTTCGCCGCCGACCTGGCCCGCCATCAGCACACCCTGATGCAGCGCGTGGACGAGCGGCTGCGCGGCCGACGCGGCAACGCGGGTCGGGAACTGGACGCCCGGCGGCTGGTCGACGCGGACGCGCTGCGCCGCTCCTCGCGCGCGTTGGGCGCGGTGCTCGACCCCTATCGGCCGGCCCACCGGCCCGGCCTGGACGCGGCCGATCAGGACGACTACCTGGCGGTGGCCCGGGTGGTCGGGCAGGCGGGCGGTGTCCGGGTCACCCGCTCGGGCACCTCGGAGGCCTCCGACGCCCGGCTGCACCCGCTGGAGCGGATCGCCGTCTCCTCCGGCTTCCGGGTGCGCGACGTGCAGTTGGTGGACCGCTGGTGGCGCACCGACTCGGGCCCGCTGGTCGGCCATGTGCGCGCGGTGGACAACGATCCGGACACCCGCCGCCCGGTCGCGCTGGTGTGGCGGCGGCGGCGCTATCACCTGCTCGACTCCTCCGGCGCCGACTGGAGGCCGGTGACCCGGGCGCTGGCGGACAGGCTGGAGCGCCGCGCGACGATGTTCTACCCGCCGCTGCCCGAGCAGCCCGGCGGCCGGGGCGCGCTGCTGCGCTTCGGCGTCCGGGGCAGCGCACGCGATCTGCTGGTGCTGCTCGCCTGCGGGTTGGCGGCGGCCCTGCTCGGTCTGCTGGTGCCGGTGCTGACCGGCAAGGTGCTCGGCGTGTTCGTGCCGCAGAGTGATCGGGTCCTGGTCTCCCAGATGTGCGTCGTCCTGATCGCGTCCGCACTGCTGGCCGCGGCCTTCTCCGCGGTGCAGAACCTGTCCCTGCTGCGGATCGAGGGCCGGTTCGAGGCGTCCGCGCAGGCGGCCGTGTGGGACCGGCTGCTCCGGCTGCCCACCGGGTTCTTCGCCTCCGTCTCCTCCGGCTCGCTCAGCAGCGCCGCGATGGGCATCAGCGGATTGCGCGAGATCCTCAGCGGGGTCACCGCGTTGTTCGTCCCCGCGTTCCTGGTCTTCACGGTCGATCTGGGCCTGCTGTTCTTCTACAGCGTGCCGCTCGCGCTGGTGGCCTGCCTGCTCGCACTGCTGGGCGGCGCGGTCTGCGCGGTCGCCGGACTGCGCCAGATGCGCTGGCAACGCGAACTGGTGGCCGAGGACCACCTGTTGTCCGGCCGCATGTTCCAACTGCTCTCCGGTCTCCCCAAGTTGCGCGTCGCCGCAGCCGAGGACCGGGCGTTCGCGTTCTGGGCGATGGCCTTCGCCCGCGGCCGCATGCTGACCGTACGCACCCGCCGCCTGCAGAACCTGGTCACGGTGTTCAACTCGGCCTACCTGCTCGCCTGCACACTGGTGCTGTTCGCGATGGTCTCGGGTCCGGCCTCCGGGCAACTGGACGTCGGCGACTTCCTGTCCTTCAACGTCGCGTTCACCCTGATGCTCGGCTCGATGTTGCAGATGACCGCGAGCGTGACCATGGTGGCCGCGGCGGTTCCGCTGTACGAGGGCGTGCAGCCGGTGCTCCGGGCGCTGCCCGAGGTCCTGGAGTCCAAGCAGCCGCCCGGCGATCTGTACGGCGGTATCGAGGTCAGCCGGTTGTCGTTCAGCTACCACCGGGACAGCCCGCCGGTGCTGGAGGACGTGAATCTGCGCGCCCGTCCCGGCGAGTTCGTCGCCATCGTCGGTCCGACCGGCTGCGGCAAGTCGACCCTGCTGCGGTTGTTGATCGGCTTCGAGGAGCCGACCACCGGTTCGGTGCTCTACGACGGGCAGGACCTGGCGTCGCTGGATGTGGCGGCCGTGCGCCGCCAGTTCGGCGTGGTGTTGCAGAACGGCCAACTGTTCGCGGGCAGCGTGCTGCACAACATCTGCGGACTGCGCGACTACACCCTCGACGAGGCCTGGGAGGCCGCCGAGATGGCCGGTCTGGACGACGACCTGGGTCGCATGCCGATGGGCATGCACACCGTCCTCAACGACGGCGCGGTGACCCTGTCCGCCGGCCAGCGGCAGCGCCTGATGATCGCCCGGGCACTGATCGGCCGACCGCGCATCCTGTTCTTCGACGAGGCGACCAGCGCGCTGGACAACCGCACGCAGGAGGTGGTCACCCAGAGCACCCGCCGGCTCAACGCCACCCGG
Source organism: Embleya sp. NBC_00888 (assembly GCF_045207655.1). Lineage (NCBI taxonomy): Bacteria > Bacillati > Actinomycetota > Actinomycetes > Kitasatosporales > Streptomycetaceae > Embleya > Embleya sp. NBC_00888. Next base: position 903,523 of record NZ_CP108784.1, read on the forward strand.
ATCATCATCGCGCACCGGCTGTCCACGGTGATGCAGGCCGACCGCATCGTCGTGCTCGACGCCGGGCGGGTGGTGCAGCAGGGACCGCCGGACCAGTTGCTGGCCGACGAGGACGGGCTGTTCCACCGGCTGGTGCAACGTCAGATGGCCTGATTCGAGTGGTTCGTCGCCGAGTTCGCGTCCGTCGCCGGTATCCGCAGTCCAGCTCCGGGAGGTCCCTCGTGTCCGAATCCCCCGTCCGCCGGCGTCCACCCGGGCCCGCCGACGAACTCGACCTGGTCGGCATCCGGGACGACCCGCTGGCCTTCCTCACCGAACTCGCCGCCGAGTACGGCGACCTGTGCAGCCATCGCACCCGGGGCGAGGTGGTGTGGTTCGTCAATCGCCCCGATCTGGTCCGGCACATCCTCAAGGACAACTACACCGCGTGGACGAAGGCGGGCACGCCCGACGACTTCATGCTCACTCCGCTGCTCGGCACCGGCCTGCTGACCAGCGACGGGCCCACCTGGGAGCGGCAACGGCGTTTGTGCGCGCCGGCGTTCCGGACCCGGCAGGTGGAGGCGTTCGACACGCTGATGACCGACGCCGCCACGGATCTCGCCGACGCGTGGAGCGAGGCCGCGCGGGCCGGGCGCCCGGTGCGGGTGGACCACGACTTCACCGCGCTGACCCTGCGGATCGTCGCGGACGCCCTGCTGGGCGCGGATCTGACGGCGGCCGGGCCCGGATTCGGGCGTGCCGTCGACGACATCAACCGCTTCATCGGCCACTTCGACGGCGAGCCGAACGCGTCGGTCGTGGACGACGCCGCGTTCCGCCGGCTGCGCGGGTCGTATCTTGCCGCGCAGACCTTCCTGGAACGGGTGGTCGGGATGCTGGTGGCCGCCCGCCGTTACACCGGACCGCCCTCGGATCGGCCCGCCGACCTGCTGGACGCGATGCTCGCCGCGCGCGACGCGCACGGGGACGCGTTCAGTGATCGCGAGTTGCACGATCAGGTGCTGACCATGGTGATGGCCGGGCACGAGACCACGGCCAAGGCGCTGAGTTGGACGGTGCATCTGTTGGACCGCCGGCCGGAGTACGCGGCGGCGGTCCGGGCGGAGTTGGCCGAGGTGCTCGGTGGCCGGGCACCCCGGGCCGAGGACCTGCCGCGCCTGGATCTGACCCGGCGGTGCCTGGAGGAGGCGATTCGGCTGTATCCGCCGGTGTGGCTGATCTCCCGGCGGGCGAACAAGGAGGATGTCCTCGACGGACTCACGGTGCCCGCGGGCACGCTGGTGTGCATCAGTCCGTGGACCCTGCACCGGCACCCGCGCGTGTGGGACGCACCCGAGGAGTTCCGGCCCGAGCGCTTCACCGCGACCGCGCGGCAGGGGCGACCCGCGCACGCGTACGTGCCCTTCGGCGGCGGGCCCCGGGTGTGCATCGGCCAGTCGTTCGCGACCACGGAGGCGATCCTGGTACTGGCCACCATCCTGCAACGGCTGGAACTGCGCGGCGTGGTCGGCCATCCGGTGGTGCCGGAGGCGCTGGTGACGCTGCGCCCGCGGGACGGGCTGCTGATGACGCCGCACCTGCTCGCGGACGGCGGCTCGCGGTGAGCGGCGCGATCCACCCCGGCGGCAGCTATCGGCCGCAGGCCGAGTGGGGCGGGGTGCCGGCCGAGGTACGCCGGCTGGAGACCCAGGCGGAGCTGAGCTGGGCGCATGAATGGCGGGTGCTCGCCGAGTGGGCGCCGACCTCGGGCGGGGCGGTGCTGGACGCGGGCTGCGGCACGGGAGCGGTCACCCGGCGGCTGCGGGCGCGACTGGCCGACCTCGGCACGCGGGTGGTGGGGTTGGACGCGGACGAGCGACTGTTGGCGGTGGCCCGGGCGCAGGGGCCGGACGACGGGATTCGCTACGTGGCGGGCGACCTGGCCCGACCCCCGTTGCCGGCGGCGGGGTTCGACCTGGTGCTGGCTCGGTACGTCTTCCAGCATCTGGCCGATCCGGTCGGCGCCGCGCGGTCCCTCGCGGGTCTGTTGCGGCCGGGCGGACGGCTGGCCGTCGTCGACGTGGACGCCGGGCTGTGGGGCTGCGCCGACCCGGACATGTCGGCCTTCTCAGCCGAGGCCTACCGGGCGCTGGGTTCGGCCCAGGCGGCGGACGGCGGGGACCGGTTGGTGGCCCGCAGGCTGCCGCGGATCCTGCGGGCGGCGGGCCTGGAGGAGGTCACCGTACGGCCGTTCGCCTACACCAGCGACGAGGTCGGCGGCGTGGGCGCGCTCGCGCCGCAGTTGTCCCCGGAACGGTTGCTCCCGCTGGTCGAGCGAGGTGCCCTGGGGTTGGGCGTGTACGCCAGGGCGATGGCCGCGTGGGAACGGTTCGTCGCACTGGACGGGTTCACCATGCTGCTGGGCTTCGCGGTGAGTGGGCGGGTGCGCCGAGCCGGGCCCACCGCGTCTCGCCCGCGCCGAAGCGCGCCGTAGGCACGGATCGGCCCGGGTCGGCTCGGGTCGGGCCGGATCGGCTCGGCTCGGCTCGGGTCGGGTCGGGTCGGGCCGGCTCGGGTCGAGACGCGGGTCGGGCCGGCTCGGGTCGGCGTCGGCGGCTACTTCGAGGCCAGCCGGGTGGACAGCGCGGAGCGGCCGGAGATGCCCAGCTTGCGGTAGACGTGCGTCAGGTGCACCTCCACCGTGCCGCGGGTGACGCACAGGAACTCGGCGATGGCACGGTTGGTATGCCCGGCGGCGGCGAGTTCGGCGATCTGGCGTTCGGAGGGGGTCAGCGAACCGGGACCGGACAGGCTGCTGCGACGCAGCCGGCCGCCGCAGGCCAGCAGGTCCTTGTGCGCCCGCTCGACCAACAGGTCCCAGCCGCACTCCTGGGCCAGGCCCATCCCGCGCCGCAACGACTGCCGGGCCGCCGCCGGTTGTCCGGCCAGCGCGTACATCCGGCCCGACTCCACCAGGGACTCGGCCAGTTGCAGGCGGGCGCCGGAGTGTTCGAGGACGGCGACCGACTCCTCCAGGAGTCGGGACGCGGCGCGCGGGGGTTCGATCCGCGCCCGGTTGCGCAGGGCCTCACCGATGGTGGCAGCGGCGCCCCAGCGCCGGGCGATGTCCAGACCCTCGTCCAGCAGCGGCACCGCTTCGGCGCGCCGGTCCAGCTCGGTCAGCGCCAGCGCCGCGCCGCCCCGCCAGTCGCTCAACGCCGGGTTGACGATGCCCAGTTCGGCCAGTCGTCGGCCGCATTCGAGATAGTCGGTCAGTGCTCCTCGGATGTCCCCCATCGCGTGCCGACATCGCCCGCGCACGCCCAGCGCGGTGGCCCGGGCCCGGGGTACCCCCAGGGATCCGCGCAACATCGCGGCGGCGGCGTCGTGTTGTCCCAGGATCACCCGGATGCGCGCCAACTGCACCCGGGTCGGTTGGGCGAGGGCGGACAGTTCGGGGCCGCGCGCGAGTCGGCTCGCGGTGCGCGCCTCGGACAGCGCCTCGGGCAGGTTGCCGGCCCGCAGCGCGATGTCCGCGCACAGGCAGTGCGCCACCACGGCCGGCAGGCCGATCCGCGAGTGGGCGGGCCCGATCGGGATGGTCGCGGTCAGGCCCGCGGCCCACGCCCGGGCCTCGTCGAGCCGTCCGGCCCAGGCCAACACCACGACACTGCGCAGCAGGAGCAGGGCCGAGGCGCTGCCGCGCGGCGCTTCGCCGGAGAGCGCGCGTTCGATCAGGTCCAGCGCCACCGAGCTGGGTTCGGCCCGGCACGCGCTGTCCGAGGCGAACGCGGCGAGCAGTTCGCGTTCGCCGGCGGTGACTCCGGTGACTCGTGTGAAGTCCACCGGCGAGTCCGTGCCGTGCGGCAGTTCGCGGGTGGGCCGGCCGCCGTGGGATGCACCCTGGTGGACGACGGCGCGCAGGCGCAGCCGCACGTCGGGGTCGGGGCAGTCCTGCTCGGCCAGTTCGCCCAGTCGCGACGCGGTGCTGCGGGCCGGCCGCATCACCGACTCGACGCAGTCCCCCTGGCGCAGCACGTGCGCGTGGCACAACTCCAGCACCGCCTCGGCGCGTTCGGCCGGGTCGGTCAGCAGTCGCAGCGCCTCCTCCAGGTGCCGCGCGGCGGCCTCGGGCGCGGTCGGCACCTCGGCCCGCCCGAGCAACACAAGCAGACGGGCCCGGTGTTCGGGGGCCGGGTCGTCGCGCAGGGCCCGCCGGGCGTACTCGGCGCAGCGCAGCGTCGCGCCCGCCTCCAGCGCGGTGCGGCCCGCCTCGTACAGCACCGCGCCAGCCCACGCGTGGTCGTCGACGTCCAGCGTGTCGATCCGCAGCAGGTGTTCGGCGACGCGCACGGGGGGCGCGCCATAGTCGCCGAGGCGCCGGGCGGCACGCAGGTGTCGGTCGCGCAGCAGCTTCTCCGGGATGGTGTCGTGGACGGCGTCCCGCAGTTCGGGGGTGCGGAACATCAGTCGGCTGCCGACCGGGGCGCGGCGGAGCGCGCCGATCCGGACCAGTTCGGCCAGCGGGCCGTCCAGCCGGTCCGGGCCGGTGCCCAGCAGGTCGGCGACGATGTCCAGGTCGGCGCCGTCGCCGAACAACGCGGCGGTCTGGGCCAGCGCGCGGACCCGCTCGGATTGTCGGGCCAGCCGGGTGGTCACCGCCGCGGCCTCGATCCGGGCGGCGATGCGGCGGAGGTGATCGGCCCGGGTCGGCCGGGGCCTGCCGTCGACGTGGATCCCGGTGCGGGTGGGCCCGAGTTCCGGGGGCAATCCGGCCTGGAGTTGGGTGTCGACCAGCCGGGCCAGGTATTCGGGCACGCCGCCGGTGACCTGGTGGCACAGCCGTACGAACGGTTCGTCGGGGGCTCGGCCGCCGTAGGCCCGTTGCACGAGTTCGCGGGCGCTGTGCACGGACAGCGGGCGCAGCGTGGCCACGTGGCACGCGGCCTGGGCGCCGATGTCCTCGAGCGCGTCCCGCGCGGGCAGGTCGTCGTCGACGCGTACGCCGAGCACCACCAGCAGCGGCAGTCGGGACAGTCGGCGGACCAGGTGCGCGAACCACCGCAGCGAGGCGTCGTCCATCCACTGCGCGTGGTCGACGACGATCACCCGGGGGCAGCGGCGCACTGCGGGCAGCAGCGCCTCGTAGAGTTCGTCGAACAGTTGCCGGTCGTTGTCGGGGACGGCGTGCGGCAGGGCCCGGCGCAGTTCGTCGAAGCGAGAGTCGCCGGGAGTGTCCACGGCGTCGTCGAGGCCGGTGAGCAACTGGCGCAGCGCGGCGAAAGGTTGGTCCGCGTCGCGGTGTTGGCACGAGACCAGGATCGGCGCGGCGCCGGCGCGGCGTTGCCGGTCGGTGAACTCGACGAGCAGTTCGCGGCACCACATGCCGGACGGGGTTCTGATGATCACGGCGCGCCCGCCGGCGCCGGTGCGAGAAGCGCGCGCGTGCGCGAGCAGATCGGAAAGTTCGGATACCCGCTCCGGTTCCACTGAAGCGTCCCTTCCCCCGGGCGCGGCCCCCACCGCGGCGCTGTGCGGGGAAAGTGGGCACAGCGTTGCTCGTCGGGGACGCCGCCGGCGGCTCCCCGCGGGGCCGGAGCGGTGTGTCACGTTCCGGGACGTGGGAGGACGTCCCGCCTGTCCAGCCGTGCGTGGGTGGTTCCGGTCGTGCCGCGCGGCCCCTCCCCGTCGGGTTCCGCGGTCGCGGAACCGCGGCGTGGGGCACGCCGATCAGCTGTGTCACACCATCAGCGGGTTCCTTGTTACGCCATTGCGGCGGCGGGCCACAAGTCCCGATTGCCAACTGCGCGCAAGGATCTTGTGACCGTGTGTTGAACAAATCCCAAGTTCGCTCCGAGCACCGGTCAACCCTCTGATTTCGGCCGGATCCGTCTCCCGGAGACCGGTTTCGAGGGGTCGGGTCGGTTGCCGTGGGCGCCCCGGGTACGGGGCGGTTCGTTCGGGGCGCGCGCGACCGGGGGACCGGGCGCGACTTCGGGCGTCTGCGCCGGCCCGGATCGGGCACTCTTTCGGGGGACTTCGCGGTCGGTTTCCCGTGACTGGACGTTCGCTCGGTTCCATGATGCAAATGCAGGTGGTTTTGCGAGACGGCTGTCGCGTCCGTGATCGCGCCGTGCGGGTCGCGATCGGGCGGGATCGGAAAGGGTGATGAGCATGCGTGCCGGTAACGGGGATCCGGCGGACTCGTTCGGGTCCGTGACGTGGGTGAAGAGCAGCGCGAGCACGGCCGAGGGCAACTGCGTCGAACTCGCCGTGCTGCCCGACGGGGAGGTCGCGGTGCGCGATTCGCGGTGCGCGCGGGGACCGGCTCTGGTCTACGCGCGGGCGGAAATCGCCGCGTTCGTCGCGGGTGCCAAGAACGGCGGGGTCGATTCCCCGATCGACTGATCCGGGCCGGGCCGGGCCGGGCGAGGCGCGGGCGGTGCGGGCGAGGTAGGGGGACGGTCCGGGCCGGGCTCGGCGGTGGGATCGACGGACAGGCGGGTTTCGACTCGCGATAATGGCGTGCGTCGACACGTCCATTCCTGGAGCCCGTATGTCCGCCGACCGCCCGGCCCGCGCCCCGTCGATCGCACCCGTGGTGTCACTGACCCAGCAGAGCAATCCGGCCGCGGCCGTGAAGGTGCTCGGGGCCACGCTGCGCAAGTTGCGCCTGGACAACGGCAAGGGGCTCAAGGACGCGGCCGAGGCGATCCGGGCCTCGATGTCCAAGATCAGCCGTCTGGAGCGGGGCGAGAGCCCGCCACGCGCCCGGGACGTCTTCGACCTGGTCCACTTCTATGGGGTGCGGGACGAGGAATCCCTCTCCGAGATAGAGGAGTTGCTCAAGAAGGCACTGGAGCGGGCGTGGTGGAGCCATTACAGCGACGTGATGCCGGGCTGGTTGGCACGGTTGATCGGCATGGAGGACTCGGCCACCAAGATCGACACCTATGAGGTGCACGTGGTCCCGGGCCTGTTGCAGGTGCCCTCGTACACCCGCGCGATCGTACGCACCGGGCTGCCGCGCGCCGACGACGAGGAGGTCGAGCGACGGATCGACCTGCGGTGCCGGCGCCAGGCGTTGCTCGCGGACGAGCGCCGACCGGACCTGACCGCACTGCTGGACGAGGGCATCCTGCGTCGCCCGGTCGGCGGCCCGGAGGTGATGGCCGAGCAGATGCGCCACCTGCTGGCGGAGTCGGCCCGGGATCGGATCAACATCCGCGTCGTACGCTTCGACCGCGCCGCCAGCATCACGCCGCCGTCGCCGATGACGTATCTGCGCTTCGCGTCGGGCGGCCCGAGCGAGATGATCTACCTGGAACAGGCCAACAGCGCCACGTACTTGAGCAGGCGCGCGGACATCGACGCCTATCGGGAGATCCTGCTGCGACTGTGGGCCGCCGCCGAGGACCGCCTGTCCAGCGAACGCATGCTGCGCGACGCCGAACGGCGGTTCGCGGCGGGCCGCACCGACTGATCCGCGCGCCGGTGTCCCGGCGATCGGCGGGCGGTCCGGGTACGGTCAGGGAATCCGGGCCAGGCCGCCGTACTCGATCCATTCCTCGGTCTCCTGGCGCGCGGTGACATGCGAGTCGGGTCGCCACGTGGAGACCTCGACCAGGCCCGGTTTCATGATGGTCAGCCCGGCGAAGTACGCGTCCACCTGGGCGGGTTCGCGTACCCGTCCCCAGTTGCCGCCGGTCGCCTCGGCCATGAAGTCGCTGACCCCGTCCCGGATCTTCGCGTCCTCACTGACCAGTTGGCAGATCACCATGAAGCTGCCCGCCGGCAGCCGTTCGGCGACCCGACGGATCATCGCGGCGGGCTCGGCCGCATCGGGCAGGCAGTGCAGCACCGACACGAACAACGCGGCCACCGGCTCGTCGAGACGGATCAGTCGCCGCACTTCGGGGTGGTCGAAGATGCCGGCGGTGTCGGTCATGTCCGCCTGGATCACCGCGGTGTTGTCGTTCTCCTCCAACAACATCCGGCCGTGCGCCAACACGATCGGGTCGTTGTCGACGTAGACCACCCGGGAATCGGGATCGACACCCTGAGCCACCTGGTGCACGTTCTCCCGCGTCGGCAGCCCGGATCCGTGGTCGAGAAACTGGCGAATCCCGTACTCGGCGGCCAGCACCCGCACCACCCGCTGGAGGAACGCCCGGTTGTTGCGCGCCAGTTCGCAGGTACTGGGCACGATCTTGAGCAGCTCCGCACAAGCCACCCGATCGGCGGGGTAGTTGTCCGTACCGCCGAGATACCAGTCGTACATCCGAGCCGCACTGGGCGTGTCCACGTCGATCTCGAAAACGTGCTTCTTCGCGTCCCCCACCAGACCCCCTCGATTCCGCACCCGCCCGGGCACGCCGCCACCGTCCCGGCCGCCCCCGGCCATGCTAGGCGCGCACCCGGCCCCCGGACAGCCACTCCTTCGAGAAGCCCGGTGCTCGACCCGCTCGTGATGTCGACGCGATCCGCCCCGCCCGCCGTCGAGCGCCGCCGAAACCATCCACCGGACGACGTCCGTCGCGGCCCGACGCGGTCGGAATGCTCCGTCACGATGGGCCGTTGCTCGCTTCGGGGTTGCGTTCGAGGGTTTTGACCATGGCGCTGGGCAGGGTGCGTTCGGCCGCGACCAGGTGTGCCGCCACCTCGGGTGGGTCGGTGCCCATCAGGTCGGCGGTCGCGGTGAGGGTCAGGCCCAGCCGATAGTGGAGCAGCACCGCGTCCGCCTGGGGCCAAGGGAGCGCGTCGTGCAGGGTGTCCCGCGCGGGGACGGGCATCGGGCCGGGGGCGCGGATGACCGCCCGGCCGAGGATCCGCCACGCACCGGCGGTCGGGTTCGGTCCGCGCAGGATGTCCGCCCAGTTGACGGCCAGTTCCGCCACCGCCGATTGCACGGCTCGATCCCCGCGGACCCGGTCACCCACCCGCAGGCGGGCGTACTGCGCCCAACGGGCCCGGTAGAGCAGGCAGAACGCGGCGAAGTCGAGCGGAGCACGGGACCGCCCGACCACGCCTGCGCCTGCGCGTACTCCGGCGGGCGCGACGAGACCGACGGGCCGGGTCGCACGCGGGTCACCGGACATCGGCAACACCGGGACGGGCGTCCGCACCCGGGTCGGCGCCCGTGAGCGCCGTGAAGGGGAGTCCACCGGGTGGGAATCCGGTGTCGCCGAGGCGGATCAGGACGCCGTAGTGCACGTGGGTCCACAACCGGCGGATCACATCCGGGTGCGCGCCCAGGCGCTCGACCAGAAGTTCGGCGGTGCCGCGATCCGGAATCAGCTCGCCGGCCAGGATGCGCCCCACCGAGTCGGGGGTGAGCGGCGCGCCGCCGATACGCTCCGGCACGGGTCGCCCGGCGGCCAGCCACAGGCCGCGCAACATCTGCGCCAACAGCAGTGCCAGGTCCCGAAGTTCGCGTCGGATGTGGTGGTCGATCCCGCGCGAGCACTCCCACAGGGCACGCAACTCGCGCGCCTCGCCGCCCAGTTTCCCGGCCAGCGTCTCCACCACCGGCCACGACGCCCAGACCTCGCCGGCCAGGATCCGGTCCAGGAATGCCTCGCTGATCCCCGCCTGCCAGGCCAACTCCGCGGCGGTCACTCCGTCGGCACGGCGCAGTTCACGCAACGCGGCGGCCAACCGCTCGCCCGCGTGCTGCGACGACGAGAGGTCCTCGTCGCCGCCGGCGTCCGCGCCGGGGTCCGCCCGGGCGCCCAGCCGCGCGGCCAATTGCGCGGACCACTCCGGACGCAGCCGCGTCGCCGAGGCCGGACGTGCCTCCCCCACCACCGCCCGATAGCGCTGGGTCTCGCCGCTGAGCCGATCCGCGTAGGCCAGCCGCACCCGCAGCGGCTCACGCGTGCGCTCGGCCTCCTCCAGCGCGCACGCCACCCGGCGCAGGATCGCCACGATTCCCGTCTCCAGGCCGCGAGGATCGACCCGACCGGCGTGCTCGGTGAACTCGGTGGACTCGACGGCCTCCGCGGCCCGCACCCGGGCAGCCCGCTCGCCCGCCTCGACCCGCACCGACATCCCGCGCACCTGTGCCCGTGCCTGCGCCCGCGCCCGCTCGCGCACCCGCTGTGCCCGTCGCCGACACGTCGGGTCGCAGTACAGCCGCTTGCGGCCGGTCACCTTGCGTTGTGCGAATCGTCGACCGCACGCCGCGCACCGGGTGATGCCCCTCCGGGCGTTCATCCCCTGTTTCTCCCCTCCGGTTTCGACCGAGGCGGCGACGGCGAGCCCGGAAACGTCCCGGCTCGCGATACGCACGCGCCTCACGAACGACCCCTGGGCGCCCGATCCGAGCGCGACACTCGCAGTGCCCGCGGCCCCCGCAACGCCCGCGATCTCCACGTCCTCGCACCCCGCCTCGTCGATCCTCGGACTTCGCATCGTTCCCCCCGAGCGAAAGCACGGAATGGTACTTTCGGGAATCGCCGGAGGCGGTCCGAAAACCCTCCGCCGGATAACTCGATCAACATCTTCGATTCCTTGATCGTTGTTCCCGATGACCTCGGACGGGTGACCGCCATCCGGGGTCATTCGACGTTTCGGAAGCTACTCCCAGAATTTCTCCGGCACCAACGAATCCGCGGAAATGCAAATGCACGGGCACGGCCCCGAGTATCCGAAACGATCGAGGACGTCCTGCGGATCCGACAGCAGTGACCCACCGAACCGCCGAGAACCGCAGGCCCGGAAACATAAAAGCACAGGTGCCGCCAAGATCCGATCGGAATTCGTCAAAGCGTCCGATCGGCCCGATTTTCGCACCTACCCCCGAGCGGACCCGCACGCATGGCGAATCCACTCTCCCGAGTGATACGCATGCAATTGCATATGCAAAGCAACGACCTCCACCCCATTCGGGAATTCCGACAATCCCGACACCGACCCCACCCGCCGCACCCCCACGCCCACTCCGGCGCACCGACAACCGTCGCCATCCGCCCGCGCACGCGCCCCCGGACCGGAAGTGCTCCGAGGGCGCATTCGTATTCATCGGTGCCGACCACGATCACCGGCAGCCCGCACCCCCGACTCGGTGGCCGGCAACCCGCGCACCCGACTCACGGCCTGGCAACCCGCGCACCCGACTCCGTCCCCGCCCCCACGCACCCGACTCAGTCCCCCGCCCGCGTGCCCCGGATCGCCCAGGCCCTGGCCGTGAGCGTGATCGACCCGTCCGCCCGGGTCGGCACCGCCGCGCGCAGCGCCTCCCGCAACCGGTCCCGGGCGGGCGGCGAAAGCGCGGCCACGTAGCCGGGCGCGGGTCCCTGCCCGGCCAGGAACGGCTCCCACAGGTCGTCGAAGTCGGCGAACCCCGTCACCACCTCGATCGGCACGACCGACACGTCGACCAGTCCCGCCGCCGACCACAGCGCACGCAGCCGATCCGGGCGGCACACCGTGAACCGCCGCCCCTCGTCCCACCGGGCCGCCACCGGATCCACCGCACCGGCGGCGCCCCAGAACCACCGGAGCAATCCCATGCCCTCGGCGTAGTCCCACACATACCCGGCGACCAACCCACCGGGCCGCACCACCCGGGTCGCCTCCAGCACCGCCGTGTCGGGCGCGGGCAGGAAGTTGAGCACCAGCCCGCCGACCAGCACATCGCACGCCGCGTCGCGGACCGGCAGCGCCAGGGCGTCGGCGACCACGAACCCGGCCGGCGCCGGCACCGCGGCCCGAGCCCGGGCCACGAATCCGGCCGACCGGTCCAGCCCGAGCACCCACCGGGGCCTGCACCGGTCCACCACGGTCGCGGTCAACGCGCCGGTACCGCAGCCCGCGTCCACCCAGCGCAGCCCCGCGTCCGCGTCGAGCCACGCCACGAACTCGGCCGCGACCGCCCTGCTCCACCGCCCCATGTACCGCTCGTACGCGTCGCCGAGCGCCCAGGTGTCGAAGCGTCGTTCGGTCATCCCTCCACCATCGCCGACCCGCCGCGCCCCGGCCACAGCGGCGCCGATCGGCACGACGGCGAGCCGCGCACGCTCCGGTCCACCCGAGCCCGACACGCCCGGCCACCGAAGCGAACCGAACGGTCGGCGCCTGGCACAATGGTTCGGGAACCGGTTCGATCGCGCCGGTCGATGCCGCCCTTCGTTCGAAGCGCGCCCGCTGAACGGCGAACAGGCGCCGGGTGCACGGCGCGCAGGGAAGAGGAACCACCCCGTGAGCGAGAGTCGACCCGACGAGGGCATGCCGACATCGAGTCAGGACGTGGCGCACAACGCCCGGGTCTGGAACCACTGGCTGGGTGGCAAGGACAACTACCCGATCGACCGCAAGGTCGGCGACCACGTCACCGACATGTTCCCCTCGATCGGCGAAGTCGCCCGCGCCGATCGGGTCTTCCTGGGCCGCGCGGTGCGATTCCTGGCCGGCGAGGCGGGCGTGGACCAGTTCCTGGACATCGGGACCGGGCTGCCCACCGCCGACAACACGCACGAGGTCGCCCAGCGGGTCGACCCCACCGCGCGGATCGTGTACGTGGACAACGATCCCCTGGTGCTGGCGCATGCCCGAGCCCTGCTCACCAGCACCCCCGAAGGCGCCACGGACTACATCGACGCCGACGCGCACCACCCGGACGCGATCATCGCGACCGCGAAGGCGACGCTGGACTTCGAGCGACCGATCGCGGTGATGCTCCTGGGCAGCCTCAACTTCATCCTGGACACCGACACGGCCGTGGACATCGTGCGCCGGCTCATGGCGGCGGTGCCCTCCGGCAGCTACCTCGTGGTGACCCACCCGACCACGGAACTCGGCGGCGAGGGCAACGTCGAGGCGATGCGGTTCTGGAACGAGAACGCGAAACCGCCGATCACCGCCCGCAGCCGCGCCGAGTTCACCCGGTTCTTCGAGGGTCTGGAACTGCTCGAACCGGGCATCGTCTCCTGTTCCCGCTGGCGCACCGACGCCCCCGCCGACGAACTGCCCCCGGTCGTACCGCAGTTCGGCGCGGTCGCCCGCAAGGCCTGACAGCCGCCGAGCCCGGCCCGCCGGCCCGGGCGGCCGCGCCGCAAGGCGTGCCCCGCGTCCCGGGGGGCGCGCTCACGCTCTCGGTGGCGCCCGATGCCGACCCGAACCGCGCCGGCACTGCGCCGGGTTGCCCGGATACGCCGCCATCGCGGTGAACAAGCGGCGCCTGAACACCCCGCTGGTGCGGCGGCACGACACCACCCGCGAAACGGCGATGCCGGGCTCGGAAATCCGCACCCGGCACCACCACCATCCATCGACCGGGGCCCGCGCACCCCTACTCCGTACGCAGCCCGTCCGGTCGCATCAGCCGCCACAGCGGCGGCAGGCTCAGCGCCGTGACCAGCAACACCACCCCCGCGCCGATCCCGGTCATCGCCGCCATCCCGGACCAGTCCACGGTGAACGGCCGACCCACCATCCCGAGTAGCGCGGCGCCCAACCCCACGCCGGTGGCCACCGCGAGCATCAGCCCCAGGACCACCGGGATCGCCGACTGATACAGGATCGACCAGCTCAGCGTGCTGCGCCTGGTGCCGAACGCGACCAGCACCGACAACAATTTCCGCCGCTCGCGCAGTTGCTCCAGCATGGTCACCAGCAGGCTCGCGCCGATCAGCGCCAGCACCACGGCCGTGCCGATGAACAGCGCCGTGCGCACGTTGGCGAACCGCCGCGATTCCTCGGTCGAGGACAGATCGTAGACCGAGGACAGCGGGTCGACCCGGGCCGCGGCGTTGCGGACCAGGTCCCGGGCGTCCGGAGCCGCCGGGTCGATTTGGATGTCCATCGAGAGGGTCAGGCGCTTGGTCGCGGCCTCCGGCACCGCGCTCGGCGTCGCCAGCACGCCGTCGTACGAACGCCCGCTCGGGTCGGCCCGCCCCGGAACCGCCGCCGCGGCCGCCGGAATCCGCCACGGCGTACGGGCCGACCGTTCCGAGTTCGGGCCGTACGACGGATCGACGATGACCTGCTGCCCGGGGGCCACCTGCATCTCGCCGAACGGACTCGCGCGGGCCTCGATGATGAACGTGTCGCCATCGGCGCATCGATCGATCCGGGCCAGCTCGCGCAGCGCGTCGCAGTTCCCGATGGTCAACGAGGTCGAGCCGCCCGGGTCCGCCGCCCGATCGCCGATCCGGGTGCTCGCGTACCCGAAGGCGGACCGCACGCCCTTGCTCTCCCGGATCGCCCGGGTGATCTCGGCGACCTTGTCGCTGCCCGCCCGCACATCGGACGACATCGACATCTGCGCCCGCTCGGTGTCCTGGCCGGTCTCCTTGACGTAGTCCTGATCGACGCCGAGGAAGAGCATCTGCAATGCGATGGCGCCGGCCACCGCGACCGCGATGCCGTTGACCGACCGCGCGGCCAGGCCGCTGCCCAGTTGCAGCCGGCGCACCGCGAGTTGCCACGGCACCCGACCGGCGCCGAGCCGGAACACCACGGCCTCGACCAGCCACGGCAGCAGCGCGGTGACACCGACGAGCAGGAGAACCGTGCCGGCGACCACCTGAAGTTCGTTGAACTCGCCGCGATCGGCACCGCGACGGATCATCGGGAACAACAGCGCCACGCCCGCGAGCGGCAGCAACAACCGCCACCACACCCGGCGCCGGATCGGCGTACTGGTGCGCACCACGCCGAGCGGCTCGATCGCCACGGAGCGCAGTGCGAACAGCGTCACCGCGACGGCGGCGGCCGGCACCGCGAGCGCCACCAGGACCGCGAGCGGTACGCTCGGATCCAGGTCGCTCGGGAAGATGCTCAGGTCGAACGCCGCCGCGACATCGGTCGGTTGCCGACCGATCAGGAAGAAGCCGAGCCCGAAGAGCAGCCCGAACAGCGAGCCCGCGAGCGCCTCACCGGCCGCGATCCAGCGGGTGGTCCGGGAATCCGCGCCCACCAGCCGCAGCGCCGCGAGCCGTCGGTCGCGCCGTTCGCCGCCGAACCGCACCGCCGTGGCGATCAGTACGGCGACCGGCATCAGCAGCACCACGAACATCACCAGGACGAGCAGGAGCAGCCTGGCGTCCAGCTTCTCCGCCGGGATCGAGTTGCCGAACCCAGTGATCCGCAACGTCGACATGGAGTCCGCGGCGAGCGCGTCGCTGCCGACGTAGTAGACCAGTTCGTCCGGACCGATCAGCCCGTGGTCGCCGATCCGGCCCACCGTGCGGTAGGGGAAGCGCTCCTTGAGCAACCGCCCCCGGTCCGAGCCGAGCAGTTCGGCCAGGGCGGGCGAGACGACCATCTCGCCCGGGCCGGGCAGCTTGCGCAATCCCGGCGGGATCGGCGCGTCCGGGCCTTCCGCGCGCAGGATCCGGCCGCGGATGTCCTCACCCTTGTAGGCGGTGTCCGCCATCCCGATCAGCAGCGTGTTCGCGCCGGCTTCGGCCGCCCGGCCCGCGTGCTCGTCCCGGGCCCGCCCGCGGTCGTCCCGGGCGCCCAGCGCGCCGGGGATCGCGGTGGTCAGCAGCAACAGCGCCACGCCCAGCCCGACCCCGATCGCGGTCAGCAGCGTACGGGTCCAGCCCTCCCGGCCGCCGGTGACCGCGAATCCGGCGCCCATTCCCAGGTCGCGCCACACCTTCACGCGGCACGCGCCATGTCTCGGGACCGGCCGTCGCGGACCACGATCTCGCGGTCGGAGTAGGCGGCGATCCGGGCCTCGTGGGTGACCAGCACGATCGCCGCGTCGGTGGTGCGGGCCGCCTCGATCAACATCTGCATGACACGTTCACCGTTGAGCGAGTCCAGCGCACCGGTCGGCTCGTCCGCGAACACCACCCGCGGGCGGATCACCAGGGCGCGGGCCACCGCGATCCGCTGGCCCTGCCCGCCGGAGATCTCACCGGGTCGTTTGCCCGCGAGGTCGGCGACCTCCAGGCGCTCCATCCACTCGCGGGCTCTCGCCTCGGCCTCCTTGCGCTTGACCGCGTTCAGCCGCAGCGGCAGCGCGACGTTCTCCAGGCAGGTCAACTCGGGTACCAACTGGCCGAACTGGAAGACGAAACCGAAGTCGCCGCGGCGCAGCGCGCTGCGCTGCCCGTCCGTCATGGCGGTCACGTCGCGGCCGTCGTAGCGAATGGCACCGGAATCGGGCCGGACGATGCCGGCCAGACAGTGCAGCAACGTGGATTTGCCCGATCCGGACGGACCCATGATGGCCACGACCTCGCCCGCGCGGATGGTGAACTCCGCGCCGGCCAGCGCGGGCGTCGCACCATACGTCTTGTGCAGATCCTGGCCACTGAGCAGGGCGTCGGTCACGTGCGGATCTCCTGGGTGAGTTCGCCGAGGCGTGCGGTGGTCAGTTCCAGCCACCGCAGGTCCGCTTCGAGGTGGAACAGCGCGTGGTCGCAGATCAGTCGGTCGCCGAGGTCGCCGTCGATCTTGCGCCGGGTGAGGTCGCGCATCATGCGCAGGTGCTCGGCGCGTTGGGTGTCCAGGATCTCGTTGGCGTCCCGGCCGGTGAGCAGCGCCAGGACGACCTTCGTGTAGAGCGTCGACTGGAGGTAGGGCTCGGGCTTCTCGGGTTGGCCGAGCCACTGCTCGACGTCGGTGACCCCGGCGTCGGTGATCGAGTAGCGCTTGCGCTCGGGGCCGCCGCCGGTCTCGAGGCCGTCTATCTCCACGAGCCCGTTCTTCAGCAGCCGCGACATGGTCGAGTAGACCTGGCCGTAGGCGAGCGAACGGTCTCGCCCGAAGCGCTCGTCGAAGCTGCGCTTGAGGTCGTAGCCATGGCGGGGGCCGGACTCCAGGAGCCCGAGCAGGGTGTGTCCGATTGACATGCGGAGCACTATACATAGCAGGTATACCTAGTGTGTATAGCGAGATCGACCCGCGCGGGCCTGGGCTGATGGAGGGCGGACGGGCAGGTGTGCGGCGGGATCGACGAGGGCGCGCCGCCCGATCGGCGACGCGCCCTCGTCCTCACGAATACGGTTGTTCGGCCGAACCCGCCTGCTCAGCCGTGGCGGATCACGCGGTGTTCCGGACTCCCGGAACCGCTCAGAGACCAAGCCCCTTGGTCACGGCGCTCGCCCGGGTGAACACCGATTCGGGCTGCTCGCCCGTGCAGTACTTGTTGCCGGTGGACACGATCCCGATCAGCTTCCCCTTCTCCACCAGCGGCCCGCCGGAGTCGCCGCGGCAGATGCTGGTGCCGGGGTTGTCGGCCGGCGCCTGGCCGCACACCCGGGTGGCCGGGCTGTCCTCGGGGAACGTGTAGGGCTCGCACCGCGGCAGCGGCGAGAGCACCAGGGTGGTCCGCTTGAGCCGCGTGGTCGTCGCGCCGCCGTCGGTCTTGCCCCACCCGTAGACGGTCGCCTTGTTGCCGACCTTGTAGAGCGCGTCGTCCTTCGCGCCGGCGATCGGCAGGGGCTTCCGGCTCAGCGAGCGGTCCAGTTCGAGGACGGCCGCGTCGTAGGTGAGCGTGCCCTCCTCGAACTTCGGGTGCACCTTGGTCTTCGTCACCTTGCGGGTCTGTCCGCCCGTGCCGGACAGGTCCAGGCGCCCGGCGACCACCGTGATGGCGGTCGGGTCCTCCAGCCCGTTCACACAGTGCGCCGCGGTGAGCACCTTCCTCGGGGCCACCAGCGTTCCGCCGCACAACTGTTGGCCGTCGGCGGTGAACAGGGCCACGGCGTACGGCGCGGCACCGGCGGGCGCGTCGGTGCCGAAGCGCACGGCCGAGGCGGGCGCCGCGCAGACGCCGATCGCGGCGAGCGCGACGGCCGCGGCGCCGAACACCTTCCTCGACATGCGTCGGTGGGTGTCCTGCGTCTGCCGAGTACGAGTCATCTCGCGGTCCCCTTCGATCGGACGGCCGTGCGACGGGGTCCCGACGGAACCGACGGCCCCACCCTTTGCACGCGCGCGGTCGCCCTGCGGATGCATCCCCTTTCGCACCGGCCCACCCGCACGCGAAGAGCGCTTCCACCGATCGGACCTGCCCGGCCCACGCCCGGAATCGACCGACGCCCGCGTCCGGCTCTGCCCGGTGCCGCGTGCGGACCCGCCCGGCCCACGCCCGGATCCGTCCGACACCCGCGTCCCGACTCGCCCGGCGCCGCGATCGAACCCGCCCGGCGCTCGCGTCCGGACCGGCCGCGCGCGAGGAACGCGTTGCCCGGTCAGTCCTCGTCGACGAAGCGGGCCGGGCGGGTGCCCGCGAGCTTGATGATGTGGAAGCCGTACTGGGACGCGACGAGATCGCTCAGTCGACCGGGACGCAGCCGCACCAACGCCTCGGCGAACGCGTCGGCGTAGTCGTCCTCCTGCCCCCAACCCAGATCGCCGCCGTTGGCGGCGGACAGCGGGTCCTTGGAACGTTTCCGGGCGATCTCGCCGAACCGCCCCGGATCCCGGGCGAGTTCCTCGAGGATCGCCCGGCCCTCGCTCTCGGTCTCCACCGCGATGTGCAGGGCGTGGTATTCCAGCGCGTCGGACAAGGTCGCTCCCGGGGTCGTCGCCACCCGGCGCGCTCGGGCCGAGCGCGGTCACCGAGTTGTCGGTCATGTGGATGATAAGGCCGCCACACGACCGGGCGGGACCGACCGGAACGCGCCACGCCGGCCCCGCGCGACCGGGTCTCCGCGGTCAGCCGAACGCGTCCACTCCGGTGAGTCCGGCCGACATCCGCCACAGGCGGGCCGCCCGCTCCGGGTCCGCGGCCCAGGGCTTGACCCCGCCCACGAGCATGTCGTCGCCGGTCGCGGGCTCGGCGATGTCGCAGTCCTGGAGGTAGGCGCCGCCGTGCCCGTCGAGCAGTGCCGAGGTGGCCGCCCAGACGGTGGTGGCCGCGCCCTGGGCGGGTGTCTTGAAACCGGCGGCCGGTGCGCCGGAGGGGGTGATCCAGCCCTGTGCGAGCTGCTCCTCGCGGGGGATGTGCCGTTGCAGCGGGGTCAGGATGCTGCCCGGGTGCAGGGCGAAGGCGTGCACACCCCGACTCGCGCCGAGCTCGTCCAGGTGTCGAGCGAAGAGCGCGTTCGCGGTCTTGGACTGCCCGTACGCGACCCATCGGTCGTAGCCGTTGCGAAAGTGCGGGTCGGCCCAGCGGATGTCGGAGAGGAAGTGTCCCGAGGAGGCCACCGACACCACCCGGGCGCGGCCCGGCGTCAGAGCCGGAAGCAGCCGGTTGACCAGTGCGAAGTGGCCGAGGTGGTTGATCGCGAAGTGGGCCTCCCAGCCCGGCCCGACCAGGGTCTTCGGCCAGGCCATCACACCCGCGTTGCAGATGATCAGGTCGAGCGGGCGGCCGGTGGCCAGGAGCCCGTCGGCGAAGACGCGGATGCTCTCCTGGTCCGCGAGTTCGAGGGCGTGCACCCGGGTGCCGGGCAGGTCGCCCAGCGCGGCTCTGGCCGGGTCGACCCTGCGGGCGGGCACGATCACGTGCGCGCCGGCCGCGACCAGCGCGCGGGTGGTCTCCAGGCCCAGGCCCGAGTATCCGCCGGTGACCAGCGCGGTCGTGTCGGACAGGTCGATGCCGGCCAGGACGTCGTGGGTACTGCTGTGGGCGCCGAAGCCGGAACCGATCCGGCGTTGCGTGATGATCATGTCCGCGACGCTAGAAGCTGGAGTGCGGTCTAGGTCAACGTCCGGCCCGAGGTAGCCTCATCCGCATGATCGGGGCTGTCGGTGGAACTGTCGGTGGGACCGAGGACACGGATCGCCTGTCCATCGGCGAGGTCGCCGAGGCGACCGGGCTGAGCGTGCACGCGCTGCGCTTCTTCGAGCGCGAGGGCGTCTTCCTACGCCCGATCCCGCGCTCCGCCGGCGGCCGGCGGGTGTACGAACGCGCGGACGTGGACTGGCTGTTGTTGTGCAATCGGCTGCGCGACTCGGGGTTGCCGATCGCCCGGCTCAAGGAGTTCGCCGCGCTGGTGCGCTCGGGCCCGGGCAACGAGCCGCAACGACTGGCCCTGTTGCGTGAACACGAGGAGACCGTGCGGGCCCGGGTCGCCGACCTGAACGCGAGCCTGGACGTCATCCACGGCAAGGTGGTCGCGTACGAGGAGCACGTGCGCGCCGGTACCGCCGCCGGGGTGTGGGCCCCGACGCCGGATCGCTGACGGCGGCGGACGCCCGCGATGTCGGGCCGCCGCCGGCGGTGCGGGAGGGCCGGTCGGGGCCGCGCTCAGGGCGCCCGGTCGGCGTCGGTGAGGGCGGCCATGGTGATCCGACGGTTGGCGACCACGTGGTCGTGGGCCAGCCGCCGCGCCCGATCCGCGTCGCCGGCCCGGATCGCCGCGTACATCGCCTCGTGTTCGCGGCACATCACCGGATGGTCCTCCGGCTGCGCGGTGAGCCGGAACAACCAGCGCAGTCGGCCGTTCAGCGGTTCCATGATGGCGACCAGCATCGGGTTGCCGGACAGCGCGACGATCTCCGCGTGGAAGGCCGCGTTCGACGCGGCGATCTCGCCCGCAGCCCCCGCCTCGCCGGCCCGCCTCGCGGCGGCGAGCAACGCGCCCAGCCGATCCCGGCCGGCGGGGTCGGCCCGCTCGGCGGCCAGGCCCGCGGCCAACTCCTCCAGGCTTTCCCGGATGTCGAAGAAGTGCGCGAGGTCCGGACCGAGCAGTCGGGCGACCACCGCGCCCCGGCGCGGGTGCCCGGTCACGAAGCCCTCGGCCTGTAGCCGCTGCACGGCCTCGCGCACCGGTACCCGGGAGACCTCCAGCTCGGCGGCGATCTCGCGTTCGACCAGCCGGCGGCCCGGTTCGAGGTCGCCCTCGATGATGCGTTCGCGCAGTTCCTCGTACACCTGATCACGCAGCGAGCGGTCGGCCGCGCCGATGCTCGGCCGAGGTCGGGCCGGCCCGTTGTCCTCCATGCCCCGCACTTCCCTCCTCGGCCCGTCCGGCCTCGCCCGGCGAACGGCCGGTCGTCGATCGTCGGCTCCGCAGATCATCGCAGTGTGTGCCCGGTGTCGAATCGAGACCCACGAAACCCTTGTTTGGTATTCGGTATACCAGCTACGTTGAGCAACCTCCGCTCTCCGAGAAGAGGTCGCCTTGTCCGGTCCCGTGTCCGTAACATCCCATCCCGACCTGCTTGCCGACGTGACGCTGCCCGATGGAAGCCGGGCCGACCTCACCCTTCGTGACGGTCGCATCGCCGCCGTGACGCCTGCGGTCGAGCGCGTGGGCCCACCTCCCGCCGGCGCGCTCGACCTGGCCGGGGCGCTCGTGCTGCCCGCGTTCGTGGACGGGCACATCCACCTGGACAAGACCTTCCTGGGCGCCGACTGGCAACCGCACGTGACGGGCGGCACCATCCGCGAGCGGGTCGCCGCCGAGCGCGCGCTGCGCGAACGGGTCCGGGTGCCGGTCGGCGAGCGGGCCGAACACCTGGTCCGCCAGGTCGTCGCGCTGGGTACCGGGCACGTGCGCTCACACGTGGACGTGGATCCGTGGCTGGGCCTGACCGGCCTGCACGCGCTGGTCGAACTGCGCGAGCGCTGCCGGGATCTGCTGTCGATGCAACTCGTGGCCTTCCCACAGAGCGGCATCGTCACCGCCCCGGGGGTGGCCGACCTGCTCGACGCGGCGCTGCGCGAGGGCGCCGACCTGATCGGCGGCCTGGACCCGCTCGGCTTCGACGGCGACGTGACCGGCCACCTGGACGTGGTCTTCGGGCTCGCCGAACGGCACGGCGCGGGCGTCGACCTGCACCTGCACGACGGCGGCGCGCCGGGTGCGGCGCAACTGCGCGAGATCGCCGCGCGCACCGCCGCGCTCGGCCTGGCCGACACCGTCACGGTCAGCCACGCGTACTGTCTGGGCGCGTTGGCCCCCGCCGAGTTCGCCCGCACCGCCGACGCCCTCGCGGCGGCCGGCGTGTCGATCCTGACCAACGGCCCGAGCGGCCCGATGCCGCCGGTGCTCGCGCTGCGCGAGCGCGGTGTGCGGGTGTTCGCCGGTTCGGACAACATCCGCGACGCGTGGTGGCCGTACGGCACCGGGGACTTGCTCGAACGCGCGACGATCGTCGGCCTGCGCCAGGATCTGTGCACCGACGCCGAACTCGCCGTCGCCGCCGACCTGGTCACCGACGCCGCCGCCGCGGCGCTCGGTCTGGCCGACTACGGGCTGCGGGTCGGCGCGCGCGCCGACCTGGTGGTGGTCGAGGCGACCTCGACGCAGGCCGCCGTCGCCGCACACCCCGCCCGCCGACTGGTGCTGCACGGCGGCCGGGTGGTCGCCACCGCCGGCCGACTCGCGAACTGAGCACACCGCACCGACCACCCAACCGGTGCCACCCCACTCACCCACTCTCGACCGCCTCCGACCACGGGCCCACCAGCCCCACTCGCCCGAGCCTCGACCGCTCCCGAACACGGGCCCACCCACCCCTCGCATCCGGTCCTCGACCTGTCCCGACCACCGGGTCGACCCGTCCCGCCGAGCCGGTCGCACCCCTCCCCCGCCCCGGAGAAAACCCTCATGACCATCCGTCAGGAATCCGCCGCGCCCTCCGTCGCGGCCCCCGTCGACCCCGGCAACACGCTCGCGAACGCCCGCATCGGCACCGCGGACCTGGTCTTCCCGCTGCCGATCGTGTTCTGCGCGGGCCTGTTGATGGCCCGACACATCCGCCGCACCGACCCCGAGCGCTATGCCCTGCTGACCACGACCGACGTCGAACGGGACTGACCCCCGCCCACCGCGCCGCGTCACGCCCTCGGCGCCGCTCGCCTCGACCCACCCGCGTCGAGGCGAGCGGCGTCGAGGGCGTTCGTGCGCTATCGCGCGGCCTGCTCGGCGAATGCCGCCAGCGACTCCTGGTCCCAGCTCAGCCGGCCCTCGGTCAGGTCGTCCAACACCCCTTCGACCCAGCCCAGTTCGGCGGAGGTGACCGCACGCAGGTACTCGTCCTCCAGGGTCACCACGCGCGGCAGTCCAAGCCCGGCCGTATTCGCCGCGTCCGCCTCCAGCGCCGCCAGATCGGCGACGAGCCGCTCCCGCCGCCGAGCGAGCAACGCGTGCGTGGTCTCGGGCGTGAGCAGCGCGAGGAAGGACAACGCGGCCGGGAACTCGGGGAATTCGTTGCGCGGCGTCTCCAACATCTCCGCCATCCAGGTGTGGCACGCGGCCCGACCCGCCGCGGTGATCTCGTAGACCGTGCGCTCCGGGTACTGCTGATCGCGCTCGGTCTCGCGCACCGTGACCAGCCCGGCCTCGCGCAGCCGATTGATCGTCTTGTACAGCGAAGCGCGCTGACCCACGTTGACGACCTTGTCCTTGCCCCACTGCTTGATCCGCTGCTGGATCGCGTACGGGTGCATCGGCTCGCGATAGAGCAGGCCCAGGAGCGCCAAGGCCAGCGGTGATCTGCGGAAAGTCGTCGTCATGCGCCCAGCGTACTAGAGGCCCGGCAACTAACCCCATTGAAACTAGTTGCACTGACACTAGTGCCCATGCCACTATTCATTCATCGACAGCGGGCAACCGGAGAACCCAGCCGGGAGCGCCGCGCCACCCCTGGAAGGACCCGCCATGACCACCGCCCCGATCCGCGTCCACGCCGACCACACCACCACCAAGCGCCTGGGCCACTGGACCACCGCGACCTCCTTCGAGATCCGCGAGCGCCGCGCCGCCACCGTGCTCGACCTGCGCTCGCCGCGGATCCACGACGGGGACATCGAGATCCGCGTCGACCTGGACCACGCGATGCTCAAACTGCTCGTCGCCGACGACGCGGTCGTCGAACAGAGCGACCTGCGCTGGTCCGGCCGGGGACGGGTCAAGGACGCCTTCCGACCGACCGCCGCCGGCAAGGGCAGGGTGATCCGCCTGGTCGGCCACATCGACACCGGCGAGATCCGGATCCACCGAGGCGGCGTCGCGGTGCTGTCCGCGATGTTCAGCCGGGAGTACGTCCGCGACGTCCGGCGCGCCCACCGCGAAGGCGACCTGCCCACCGTCGCCGACCCGGCCGCGCCCACCACCTGACCCGCGCCGAGCACCCGCGTGACCCGCCCTCGGCGCGGACCCCCGCCACCACTCCACTCCACCTCGGGAGCAGCGACATGACCCGCGTCAAGACCGCGTTGATCATCGGCGGCGGCATCGCCGGCCCGGTGACCGCCCTCGCACTGCGCAAGGCCGGCATCGAGGCCACCGTGTACGAGGCGTACTCCGGTTCGGCGAGCGCCGACGCCACGGGTGGCGTGCTCAACATCGCGCCCAACGGACTGGACGCCCTGCGGGTGGTCGGCGCCGAGGAGGCGGTGTGCGCGATCGGCCAACCGATGGCGGACATGGTCTTCGAGAACGGCCGGGGGCGCCGCATGGGCGGCGCGGCCGGCCTGTCCGGCCTGCCGCCCACGCGCACCGTGCGGCGCGCCGACCTGCACCGCGTGCTGCACGAGCACGCGGTGGGCCAGGGCGTGACGATCGAGCACGGCAAGCGACTGGTCGGCGTCGTGGAGACGCCGGCCGGAGTCACCGCCGAGTTCGCCGACGGCGACACCGCGAGCGCCGACGTCCTGATCGGCGCCGACGGCATCCGATCCACCGTCCGCACGCTGATCGACCCCGACGCACCGGGACCGCGCTACGTCGGCCTGGTCGGCTTCGGCGTCGGCGACTACGTCCCGGGCAACGGCGACCCGAACGCCCGTCCGGGCACCATGCACTTCGCGTTCGGCAAGCGCGCCTTCTTCGGCCACTGGACCCAGAGCGACGGCAGCGTCGCGCTGTTCAGCAACCTTCCGCACGAACCGATCAGCACCGCCGAGGCCCGCGCGATCCCGGGCGAGACATGGCTGCGCAGGCTGCGCGAGGCACACGCGGGCGACGTGCCCGCCGAGCGGCTGCTGCGCGAGGCCGGTCCGGAAAACCTGCTCGTGGCCGGACCGCTGGAGTTGATGCCCGCACTGCCGCACTGGCACCGCGACCGACTGGTCCTGGTCGGCGACTCCGCGCACGCCCCGTCCGCGAGTTCCGGTCAGGGCGCGTCACTGGCGATGGAGAGCGGCCTGCAACTCGCCCGCTGTCTGCGCGACATGGACGACCCCTCGGCCGCGTTCACCGCGTACGAGCGGCTGCGCCGCCCGCGTACCGAGAAGATCGCCGCGGACGCCGCGCGGACCAACAACAACAAGGCCGCGGGGCCGGCGACCAAGGCGCTGATGGGCCTGCTGATGCCGATCATGACGCGCACGTTCCTGACCCCGGAGAAGATGCTCGGCTTCGCCCAGCGACACCACGTCGACTGGGACGCGCCGGTCCTCGCGTAGGGCGTGTCGGCACATCCCCGCCGGCCGCGAACACCCGTCGATCCCACCGCACTCGCGGTGGGTTCGGCGGGTTTTATCGTTTCCGCCCGAAGTGTTCGCCGCGCCACCCGAAACCTCGTCACGGCGACTTGAACGTGTTCAAAAACAGGTCTACAGTCACGCTCGTCGGCCAGTTTGAACACGTTCAAAAAGGAGCCGGTCAATGGACATGACCGTTGTCACGTACGCCATCTACCTGGTCATCAGCGTCGGGCTCACCGTCTGGGTGGCCCGAACCCTCAGCCGCAGCGGGCAGGTCTTCCTCCAGGACGTCCTGCGCGGACGCGAGGAACTCGCCGCCGCCGTCAACCACCTCCTGGTGGTCGGCTTCTACCTCGTCAACCTCGGCTTCGTCGCGCTCTACCTCAAGGGCGGCGGCACCATCGACAACGCCCGCGACTCGGTCGAGGCGCTGTCGGTCAAGCTCGGGACCGTGCTGTTGGTCCTGGGTGTGCTGCACCTGCTGAACGTCTACGTGCTCAATCGCATCCGGCAGCGCGGTCTGGCGGACGAGGCCTACGGCCCCGGGGGCGGCGCCCAGCGGGCGCGGAAGGTCTCCGGCCGGGACTTCGGCCCGCCGGTGCACCCGCAGAGCACGACCCGACCGGCACCCGGGGTCTGATCCCGATGATCGCCCTTCCCGCGCACCCCGCCGAGAACCTTCCCGAGAACCTTCCCGAGAACACCGTGCCGGGCCGATCGGAGGGGACGGCCCGGCACGGCGCCCCCAC
Organism: Embleya sp. NBC_00888; assembly: GCF_045207655.1. Taxonomy (NCBI): domain Bacteria; kingdom Bacillati; phylum Actinomycetota; class Actinomycetes; order Kitasatosporales; family Streptomycetaceae; genus Embleya; species Embleya sp. NBC_00888. The sequence goes on from NZ_CP108784.1 coordinate 929,539, forward strand.
CCCCGAACCGCCCACCCCGATCCGCCGCCTCACCGTCCTGTACGACGCCGACTGCCCGTTGTGCACGGCACTCTCGGACTGGATCGCCCGGCAGCCCACCCTGCTCGCCGTCGACCTGCTCCCGGCCGGCTCGCCCCGGGCCCGCAACCGCTACCCCGAACTCGACCACGTCGCGACCGTGCGCGATCTGACCGTCGTCGGCAGCGCCGGCGAGGTGTGGACCGGCCCGGCCGCGTGGATCACCGTGGCGTGGGCACTGCGCGCCTACCGCGGCCTGTCCTATCGGCTCGCCACGCCGATGGGCATGCCGATGGCCCGGGCCGCCGTACTGGCCGCGGCCCGGATCCGGGCGGTCACCCGGCGGCAGCCGCTCCCCCCGTATCCGTACGAGGATCCCTACCACGAACCGTGGACGGTGGTCGCGTGTGGCGACCGGTGCGAGCTCGAGCACTAACCTTGCCTGTCGTGGAGCACGTGGAAGGCACCGACGCATCGAACCCGGCCGACAAGAGCGACCGGCCGGACCGGGGCGGTCGGCCCGGCAAGAGCGAGCAGACGCGGTCTCTGATCCTGGAGACCGCGCTGCGGCTCTTCCGCGAGCGCGGCTACGACAAGACGACCATGCGGGCCATCGCCCAGGAGTCCGGCGTCTCGGTCGGCAACGCCTACTACTACTTCGGCTCCAAGGAACACCTGATCCACGGCTTCTACGACCAGGTCACCCACGAGCACGTCGACCGTTGCCGGCGGGACCTGCGCGGGGTCCGCGACTTCGGCGACCGGCTCCAGGTCGTGCTGTCCGCGTGGTTGGACGTCGCCGAGCCGTACCACGCGTTCGCGGTGCAGTTCTTCCGCAACGCCGCGGACCCGGAGAGCCCGCTCAGCCCGTTCTCCGCGGAGTCGTATCCGATCCGCGAACAGGTCACCGGGCTGTTCGCCGACGTCCTGCGCGGCTCCTCGCTCCGGATCGACGACGAACTCGCCGAGTTGCTGCCCGAGTTGCTGTGGCTGCACCTGATGGGCATCGTGCTCTTCTGGGTCTACGACCGCTCCCCCGAGTGCGCCAAGTCACGCGCGTTCGTCGCGCGCACCACGCCGATGGTGGAGCGGGTGATCTCGCTGTCCCGGTACAAGGTCTTCCGGCCGCTGGTGCGCGACGCGGAACGGCTGATCCGCGACTACATCGTGCCCGAGGGCATCGCGGCGGCGGACACCGGCGGCCCGTCCGGATCGCCGGCGGATCGCCGATAGGCCGACGGCGAGCACGCGTACAGGTCGGCGAAGGCCAGCCGCAGCGTCTCCGTGGTGCCGAACCCGCAGCGGCGCGCGATCGCGCTCAGCGGCAGCCGGGTGGACACCAGCAGCCGGGCCGCGGCCTCGGTGCGGGCCACCCGCACGTGCCGGCCCGGCGAGGTGCCCAACTGGGCGTGGAAGAGCCGGGTCAGGTGCCGCGCGCCGATGCCCACCTCGCGGGCCAGCGCCGGGGTGCTCAGGTCGGCGTCCAGGTTGCCGGTCACGTACGCGGTCGCCCGCCGCACCAGCGGGTGTTCGGGCGGCGGCGCGGCCACGAACATGGACACCTGGGCCTGGTTGCCGGGCCGCTGGAGGTAGGTGACCAGGCCGCGCGCGGTGTGCCGGGCCAGGTCCGGCCCGTGGTCCTCCTCGACGAAGGACAGCGTCAGGTCGAGCGCCGCGGTCACCCCGGCAGACGTGGAGATCCGGCCGTCGCGGATGAACAGCGGGGCCGCGTCCACCGTGACCGCGGGCCGGTCGGCGGCCAGTTGCCGGGCGTACGCCCAGTGTGTGGTGGCCCGTCGGCCGTCCAGCAGCCCGGTCGCGGCCAGCACCGAGGCGCCCGTGCACACCGACGCCACCCGCCGCGCCTCCCGGGCCGCCCGGCGCAGGTGGCCGACGAAGCGTTCGTCCTCGGCGGCCCGCTCGTGGCCGTACCCGCCGCAGATCAGCAGCGTGTCCACCGCGCCGACCACGTGTTCGAGCGGGATGTGCGGGGTCAGGTCGAAGCCGCCGGAGCACGCGATCGGCCGGCCGCCGAGCCCGGCCAGGCGGACGTCGTAGGGCGGGTCGGCGCCGAGCGTGTTCGCGGTGATCAGCGTCTCGGTGACGCAGGCGATGTCCAGGAGCGCGGAGTTGGGGTAGCCGACCACGATCACCCGGCGTGCGTCCGGGCGCGGGGTCGGGTGAGTGTCCATGGCCCGGAAACCTAGTGTCCGAAGGACCGGGATCACAAGGATTCGGACATCGTCCTCGTCACCGTCGGCGCGGGCACGCGAAGGTCGTCCCATGACCGCATCCACCGCGCACGACGCCGCCGCTCCCCCTTCCGCTCCCAGGACCATGGCCTTCGTGTTGTACGAGGGGCTGACCCTGCTCGACCTGGTCGGGCCGCTCGAGGTGTTCACCGCCCTGGCTCGGTTCGGGCTCGGCTTCGAGGTGACCGTGGTCGCCGCGAACACACACCCGGTGTCCACCGGCACCCCGCTCCGGGTGGCCGCCGACCGCACCTTCGCCGAGGTGCCCGCGCCGTATCTGCTGTGTGTTCCCGGCGGCGAGGAGGCGACGCTGCGGGCCCTCGCCGATGCCCCGCTGCTCGACTACGTGCGCACCGCGTCGGCCGCCGCCGCCTGGACCACCTCGGTGTGCTCGGGTTCGCTGATCCTGGGCGAGGCCGGCGTGTTGACCGGGCGCCGGGCGACCACGCACTGGATGTTCCGCGACCGGCTGACCGCCTTCGGCGCGCGACCGGTGGCCGAGCGCTGGGTCGAGGACGGCGACGTGGTCACCGCCGCGGGCGTGTCCGCCGGGATCGACATGGCGCTGCACGTGGTCGAGAGGATCGCCGGCGCGGACGTCGCGCGCGCGATCCAGTTGGGTATCGAGTACGACCCCGAGCCGCCGCAGGGGCCGATCGACTGGGCGGGCGCGGACGTCGCCGCGTTGGCGCCGATGGCGACCACGATGGTCGAGAACGCGCTGGCGGATCACCCGGCGCTGCTGGCCAAGTTGCGCTAGTGCCGCGCCCGGCGACGTTTGCCCCGTCGCGGTGTCCGGTGCGGTGCCTCGGCATGCCGCCGGAACGTTCTCGTACTGGAGGACTCGGACGTTTCGGCGGTGCGGCGGTGCGGCGACGGGCCGTGCCGGGCGCCGCGACGGGGCAAACGTTGCCGGGCGCGGCACTGGCTCGGGGGCCGCGCGACGGTCGCGGCGCCGCGGGCCGGCGCGGGGATGCGGCTCCCGCGGACCCGGGGGGCGATCCTCGGCGCGACCGCGTTGCATATCGTGGAGGCGTCCGCGATCACCGCCGACCGCGCGCACCGCCGACCGACTGTCGGCCGGCGGTCGTCGACCGTCGGCTGTCGGCCGCCGCGCTCGCGCGACGGTCGGGCGATCCGGACGCCGCCCGACCGTTCGACCGAGGAGTTGCCTTGTCCGGTGTCCCGCTGTTCCCGCCCACCGACGCGCACTTGGCCGCGCAGATCGGCTTCATCCTGGAGATCGACCGGCTCAAGGGTGTGGTCCGGCGCAATCTGGTCGCGGACGCGTCGCGCCGCGAGAACACCGCCGAGCACTCGTGGCACCTGGCCATGCTGGCCGGCACGCTGGCCGAGCACGCCGCAACCGAGGTCGACGTCGCGCGGGTGACCCGGATGTTGTTGATCCACGACCTGGTCGAGATCGACGCGGGCGACACGTTCTACTACGACGCGGTCGCCGAGGTGGACCAGTCCGAGCGCGAACAAAAGGGCGCGGACCGGATCTTCGGTCTGCTGCCCACCGCGCAGGGGGCGGAACTACGGGCCCTGTGGGAGGAGTTCGAGGCCCGTGAGAGCCCGGACGCGCGCTTCGCCAAGGCGATCGACCGATTCCAGCCGTGCCTGCTCAACTTCCACACCGAGGGCGGCACGTGGCGCGAGTACGACCTGACCCGCACCGAGGTGCTCGCCAAGCAGGGCAGCACGATCGCGGACGGCTCGCCGTCGTTGTGGGCCTACACCCTGGAACTGATCGACGAGGCCGTCACCCGCGGCTACCTGCGGCCCTGACCGCGCCGGGCCCGGGGCGAGTCCGTCGAGCCCCCACCGGGCCCGGCGCGGGTCGAAGGGCCCGCGTGCGGCGCGTTGTAGCCTGCGATCATGACCAGTGACGCATCCTTCACGACCCACGTCACCGAACGGCTCGCGGCGCTGCCCGGCGTCGCGGCGGTCGCGCTCGGCGGGTCGCGCGCCCAGGGCACCCACCGCCCGGACAGCGACTGGGACTTCTCGGTCTACTACCGGGACGGATTCACCCCGGACGCGGTCCGCGGCCTCGGCTGGCCCGGCGAGGTGTCCGAGTTCGGCGCGTGGGGCGGCGGGGTGTTCAACGGCGGTGCCTGGCTGAGCGTCCAGGACCGGGCGGTCGATCTGCACTATCGCGAACTCGCGGACGTGGAACTGCGGTTGGCCCAGGCGCGGGAGGGCCGGTTCGAGGTCGAGCGGCTGCTGTTCCACCTGGCGGGCGTGCCGACCTACCTGGTGGTGGCCGAACTCGCGGTCAACCGGGTGCTGTTCGGTGACCTGCCGCGCCCGTCCTACCCGGAGGCGCTGCGCCGCACCGCACACACCAGGTGGGGCGACGACGCGCGGCTGACCCTCGCGTACGCCGACGGGGCGCACGCCGGCCACGGCCATGTCACCGACGTCGCGGGCGCGATCGGGCGCGCGGCGTGCGAGGCGGCACACGCGGTGTCGGCCGGTCGCGGCGAGTGGGTGACCAACGAAAAGACCCTGCTGGATCGCGCGGGCCTGCGCGGCGTCGACGAGATCGTGTCCCGGCTGACCCCCACGACACTGTCCACCGCGATCGCCGAGACCGGCGCCCTCCTCGACAACGCGCTCACGGCGAGCCGACCGGGCTGATGTAGCCGGCCACACGAGTCGACCATGCCAATATAGTCAGCTATTACTTACCATCATTCTCGTCGTCGGCCATCCTCCGCATCAGTTCGGCGGCAAGTCCGAGGAGCCGGCGCTCGGTCTCGGTCAGCGACTCCATCGCCGTCGCCAGCCAAGCGTCGCGCTCGGCCGCGTCGGCCAGCAGCACCGCCCGGCCGGCCGGGGTGAGGGTCAGCACGGACTGCCGGCCGTCCCGCTCGTCGCGTGATCGATGGACCAGGCCGTCGCGCTCCAGATCGGCGAACACCCTGGTGAGCGACTGGGGTTGCTGGCGTTCGGCGGCGGCCAGCGCGCCGGGCGTGCTCGGGCCCGCGCGCAGCAGCCGGCCGAGCACGCCGACCTTGTTGCTGCTGAGCGCGCCGGCGGAGCGACTCGCCCGCATCCGGCCCGCGATCCTGGTGACCGCCCGACGGATCTCCGCCGCCTCCTCCCGGGACACCGCCCCGGCGGACCCGCCGGGTGTCGATTCTCGGCCCATCGCACTGGTCATATTCCTAAGCTATCACTTAGCATTCGAATATGGAATCGCCTCGCGCGACTGTCGTCGCGACGACCTCGATGCTCGCCGCGTACGGCTCGGCGCTGTTATTGGAACGTGGTGCGCACCTGCGGGTGGACGTCGTCGTCACGGCGGTCGTGCTCGCACTGACCCTGTCCCGCGCGCAGTACGACGCGGCCCCGGTGGACCGCGTGCTCGCGTGCGTCGTGGTGCCGCCGGCCACAGTGGCCGCGACCGGGATCGCCGCCCTGATTCCCCGGCACCCCGCGCTCGGCGGGGCCCTGTTCGCCGGCGCGATGGCCGCGACGATCGCACTCCGCCGGTTCGGCCCCCGGGTCGCCGCCGCCGGCACCGCCTCGGCTCTCCCCCTGGTGGCGAGCCTGGTCCTGCCGGCCGACGACGGTCCGTCCCCCGACCTCGCGCACACCCTGTGGCTCGGTCTCGACGCGCTGATCACGTGCGCGTGGGTCGGCGCGGTGCATCTGCTCGCCGCACCGCCCCGGTCGCACCCGAATCCGCACCCGAGCCCGGTCACGGCTGCCGGCGGCGCGCGGCGATTGTCGGCGAGTACGCGCATGGCCGTCCAGACCGGTGTCGCCCTGGGTGCTTCGTTCGCGTGCGGTCGGCTGTTGTGGCCCGAGCACTGGTCCTGGGCGGTGCTCACCACCTACATCGTGTGCGGCGGAGCGCGCGGCCGGGGCGACGCGCTGCTCAAGGGCGTCCAGCGCGCCCTCGGCGCCACCACCGGCACCCTGCTGTCCGGTCCGCTCGCGGACGCCTTCGGCCCGCACGACACTCGCGCGGTGCCGCTCGTCTTCGCACTGCTCGCGCTCGGCACGTGGCTGCGCCCGGCCAACTACGCCTACTGGGCCGCGTGCGTGACCGCGGTGCTCTCCCTCCTCTACGGCTACTTCGGGCAATCGGCGGCGGACCTGCTGCCCGACCGCCTGGCGGCGATCCTGCTCGGCGCCGCGTTCGGGGTGGCCGCCGCGTGGCTGATCCTGCCGATCCGCACCGTGGACGTGCTGCGGCGCCGGGTCGCCGACGCGCTTGCCGCGCTCACCGACCTGCTCGGCCGCCGAGGTGCGCGGGACCCGGTGGCCGAGCACCCGCTGCACCGCTTCGACGCGGCCGTCGCCGGGCTGCGGGATCTCGAACCGGCGCTGCGCGCACACCACCGACTCGTCCGGCATCGCATCACGGGCCACCATCTCGCGGAAGCGATCGACGCGCTGCGCGCGTGCGCGGCTCCGACCCACCTCCTGGCCGACCGACCCGCGACGGCCGGGGAGCACGCCCGAACCCGCGCGGCGGTGGCCGCCAACGTCGTCGCGGTCCGCCGCGCGATCGGCCGCCGCCCGGGCCCGCCCTACCGCCCACTGCCCGCCGAACACCGTTTCCCGGCTGGGCCGTTCACCGATCTCGACGCCGCGCTCGGGCGCCTGGCCGCGATCTTCGGGCCGCCGGCGGACGACCCGCCGCAAGCCCCGCCCGCCCCGCCGAACGCCACGGCGGATTTCCGCCAGACCTGAGCTATCCGCGCAGCAATGATTGAGCCATGAACTTGAACCTGAAGAACAAGGTCGTCGTGGTCACCGGTGGCAGCAAGGGCATCGGTCTGGCGATCGTGCGCGGCTTCGCCGAGGAGGGCGCCCGAGTCGTCGCCGGCAGCCGCACCATATCCACCGAACTGGCGGCGCTGCGCGAGGAGTTCGACGTACTACCGGTGGCCGTTGACCTGGCTCACCCGGATGGTCCGGCCGAGTTGGTGCAGGTCGCCGTCGACGCCCACGGCGGGGTCGACGTACTGATCAACAACGTCGGTACCGGTGCGCCGACGCCCTCGATCATCGGGGTCGAGGACGCCGAGTGGCAGCGGATCTTCGAGATCAACCTGTTCAGCGCGGTGCGCGCGACCAGGGCCGCGATGCCGTCCATCGTCACCCGGGGCGGCGGCTCGGTGGTCACCATCAGCTCGCTGAACAGTCACCTCCCGTCCTCGTCGCTGGTGCACTACTCGGCTTCGAAGGCCGCGCTGAGCTCGTACTCGAAGTCGCTCGCCGAGGAGTTCGGCCCGCGGGGTGTGCGGGTGAACACCGTCTCGCCCGGTCCGGTGCGCACGCCGCTGTGGACCGACCCGGGGCAGTTCGCCGACATGATGGCCGCGTCCGCCGGGACCACCGCGCAGGTGTTCATGGACGAGGTGCTGCCGCAGGCGATGGGTGTGCTCACCGGTCGCGTCTCCGAGCCGCGGGAGATCGCCGACGTCGTGCTGTTCCTGGCCTCCGAGCGGGCCGCGAACATCATGGGCGTGGACTACGTCGTCGACGGCGGCATGCACAAGGCGATCTGACCCCGTCGGGTGCGGCCGGGGACCGGCGAAACGGTCCCCGGCCGCGCCACCACCCTCACCGAATGCGGACCCGGATCAAACCGGCGACGCGCGCACCATTCGGGCGCGCGCTCGCCCCACCCCTGGCGGAGCATCCGACTCGCACCGCCGTCCCCCGACGCGCGGGCCTTCGCCGGACCGTTCCGCTGCTCACCGGAGCGCGGGTCCGCAGGTGCGTTTCACTCGCTTCGTCGTCGGACCCGCCGACGCGGGGTTGCCCGAGAACCCCTGACAGTGATCATGTGACTGGTGGTTCTGCTGATGAGCCTGACTCGCCCCCTGACTGACGTCGTTGACTGTCCTGTATGGGATTTGTCGGCTCGTCGGCGGGACCACCACGCACGCGGCCGGACGGGCGTTTGTGACCTCATAGGAGCTTGGTCCAGAAGCCCCGTCACTGTCTTGTCCACCCGCCCGACCGGCGCGTGCCGCCCTCGGCTCGGACAAGCGGCAAGGACGGACATGACCAGCATGACGCACGACGGAGCGGAGATCACCGGCGGAGTCGACACGCACGGCCTGACCCACCACGCGGCCGTGATCGACCCGCTCGGCCGGCATCTGGCCGACCGGGAGTTTCCCGCGACCGTCCGCGGCTACCGGGACCTGCTTGACTGGATGCGCTCGCACGGCACTCCGACCGCGGTCGGGGTGGAGGGCACCGGCGCCTACGGAGCCGAACTCGCGCGGGTCCTGACAGCGGCCGGCGTCACGGTCGTCGACGTCGACCGGCCGGACCGCAAGACCCGCCGGACGAAGGGCAAGTCCGACCCGATCGACGCCTACGCCGCTGCGACCGCAGTGCTCTCCGGACGGGCCACCGGCATCCCCAAAAGCCGCGACGGAGTGGTCGAGGCCGTGCGCGTGCTGCGGGTCGCCCGCCGCAGCGCGATCAAGGCCCGCACCCAGGCGATGAACCAGATCCGCAACCTCGTGGTGACCGCCCCGGCGATGCTGCGAGAGCAGGTCGCGGGCCTGGACCGGACCGCCCTGATACGCACCCTGGCCCGGCTGCGGCCCGGCGACGACGTCTCCCGCCCGCTCGCGGCGACCAAGGCCTCGCTGCGGCGCCTCGCCCGCCGCCACCAGGCGATGGACACGGAGATCGCCGAGCTCGACGCCGAGATCGGCCCCCTGGTCGAGCAGGCGGCCCCGGCCCTGCTGAAGCTGTTCGGTGTCGGACCGGAGACCGCCGGCCAGCTACTGGCCTCGGCCGGGGACAACCCCGAGCGCATGCGCTCGGAGGGCGCGTTCGCGCACCTCGCCGGCGTCGCCCCGATCCCGGCCTCCTCCGGCCGCACCCACCGCCACCGCCTCAACCGGGGCGGCGACCGGGCCGCGAACAACGCCCTGCACACGATCGTGCTGGTCCGCATGCGCTACGACGAACGCACCCGCGCCTACGTCGAACGCCGCACCAAGGAAGGGCTGTCGAAGAAGGACATCATGCGCTGCCTCAAGCGATTCGTCGCCCGCGAGGTCTACCGCGCACTGACCAGCACACCAGCGGAACGAATCACCCAAATCAACCTCGCTCCTGCGGCTTGACATGCATAGGAGCATCCCGGCGCGATCAGCCGCTGCCGGTCGGTGGAACCGTCACGCCGTATTCCCGTGCGGCGTGCAACGCGTCCTCCAATTCGTCCAACGCGGGGGACAACGCGTTCGTGTCGTGCGTGGCGCTGGCCTCGGACAACACCGCGCGAGCCCGAATCACCCGCTCGCGAACGGCCCGGTCGACCTCCGCATGGTCGGTCGCCGACTTCTCGTCGTATCCAGCCGTCATCACTTCCTCATTTCCCGCAGCCCCGTGCGAGCACCCCATACACCCCTTGGTGTTCCGACCTGGGGCGCGTTTCAACCGGACCGGCGCACACCGGCGTGAGAAGTCCGTCAGGAAATGTTTCAGGAGGCGTCGACTTCGACGAACGTGCGCCCCGTCTCGCGGGCGCTCGCCCGGCCGCCGGTCAGGTCGGTCAACCGCGCGGTGAAGCGCTCCCGATCCGGCTCCGGCACGCACACGTCGATCGCCACCTCGGCGCCGTAACGGATGTCGCGCACCTCGTGGCCGAGCCCGCGCAGGTCGTTCTCCAACCGGCCGGCGTGCGCGTGGTCGACGTCCACGGTCAGCACCAGCATCGGCCGCAGTTCGACCACCCCGACCGTGTCCACCGCCTCGGTCACCGCCGAGCCGTACGCCCGGATCAGGCCTCCGGCGCCGAGCATGATGCCGCCGAAGTACCGGGTCACCACGGCGACCGTCTCGGTGAGCTCGCGGCGCCGCAGCACCTGGAGCATCGGCGCACCCGCCGTCCCGGACGGTTCGCCGTCGTCGTATCCCTTCTCCTGGCCGCCCGCGATCCACGCCGAGCAGTTGTGCCGCGCGGAGGGGTGCAGCGCCCGGCGCCGGGCCAAGAAGGCTTGCGCCTGGGCGTCGTCGGCCACCCGCGCGACGGCACACAGAAAGCGCGAGCGCCGAACCTCGACCTCGACCTCACCTTCGGACTTGATCGTGAGCAGCGGCATGACCAGGTCCTTCGGTACGACATCGGTGAACGCCCCCACGGTATGGCCCGTCGGCGCGGGCGGTCGCCATCGGGCGTGTCCGCAAAGCCCCACGGTGGGTCGAAGACACGCCCCGGCGTCAGGCGGCCATCGGCGGCCGGCTCGACATCGCGACGAAGGAGCGCAGCAGGTTCGTCTCGTGCCCGGTCCGCCAGGTGAGCGTGACCGCCGACTCGGCCAGGCCGGTGACCGGCACGAACGCGACGTCGGGTCGCCCGTTGTAGCCGGCGAACTGCGCGCAGAACAGCAGCGCTCCCCGCTCGGCGGCGATCAGCGACAACACCTCCTGGAGGGTGCCGGCGACCGGTCCGCGCGGGATCGGGCGACCACCCGGGGTCACCGTCGGCGACTGGAGTTCACGCCAGCGCGCCGGGGCCGGACCGGCGATGTCCACGAGCGCGCACTCGGCCAACTCCTCGGCGTCCACGTGCTCGCGCCGCGCGAACGGGTGCCGAGTGGAGACCCCGAGCACGAGCGGGTCGGCCGCGATCACCGGGCCGGTGCGCAGCGCGGGGTCGACCACCGGCAGGGTCACGAACGCCGCGTCGATCTCGCCGCGCAGCACCGGGCCGAACGGATCCGACAGCGGCGTCTCGACCAGGTCGGCGCGGGCCTGCGGATGTCCGGCGCGGAAGTCGCCGACCAGGTCCAGGAGGGTGCCGTAGGGCGTGCCGACGAAGCCGATCCGCAGCACGCCCTCGATGCCCCGGGCCCGGGAGCGGGCGCGCTCGACCGCGTCGGTGAGTTCGGCGTACGCGGGCCGCACCTCGGCCAGGAACAGTGCGCCCTGCGGCGTGAGCTCGACCCGGCGGCTGCTGCGCTCGAACAGCCGGGCGCCGATCCGCTCCTCCAGTTGCCGCAGCAGTTGGCTGACCCGGGCCTGCGACGTGTAGAGCCGGGCGGCGGTGCGGGTGAAGTGCAGTTCCTCGCTCAACACGACGAAGCACTCCACCTCGCGGAACTCCACGCTCATCCGCGCTCTCCTCCCCCTCGGGCACGGGTCGACCGGGCCCGTACGCGGTGCCCGCTCGGATCGACACCGGACTTCGACCTGCGAGCATAAGCGAGGCTTGTGCACGCATGCGATCTTGGCCGTTGTTCGGTCCCGGCCCGGTGATCAGGGTTGACGCCATGTCCAACCCAGTCGTCGACACCGCTTCGTCCCCTTCGTCCACCGGCGCTCCCGGGTCCGCCGCCGATCCCGAGACCTCCGATCCCGGGTCCGCCGCCGCATCCGGGTCGGTCTCCGAGACGGCCGGCGCCCGGTCCTGGCTCGCCGTCGCGGCCATCTCCGTCGGCACCTTCGCGGTGGTCAGCACCGAGATGCTCCCGGTCGGCCTGCTCACCCCGATCTCGCACGGCCTGCACGTGTCCGACGGCACCACCGGGCTGGCCATGACGCTGGCCGCGGTGGTCGCGGGCTTCGCCGCGCCGATCGTGCTCGTCGCCGCCGGCCGGGTGGATCGGCGGATCGTGCTGGCCATGATGATGTTCGTGCTGCTGGCCGCCAACACGATCAGCGCGTTGGCACCGAACTTCGCCACCCTGCTGATCGCCCGGGTCCTGGTCGGCGCCGGCCTCGGCGGCTTCTGGGCGATCGGCGCGAGCCTGCCGGTCCGCCTGGTGCCCGCCCGATCGGTCGGCCGGGCCGCCGCGATGATCTTCGGCGGGGTGTCGGTGGCCTCGGTGGTCGGTGTGCCGATCGGCACGATGATCGGCGAATGGGCCGGTTGGCGCGTCGCGTTCGCCGCCATGGCCGGGCTCGCCGCGGTGGTCCTGGCCGCGCTGTTGGTGCTGCTCCCGCCGCTGCCCGCCGAACGGGCCGTGCGACCGAGCGAGTTGCGGGCGCTGCTGGGCCGCGGTCCCGTACTCCTGGGCGCCGCGGGGCTGGTCCTGGTGATCGCCGGGCACTTCGGCGCGTACACCTACGTCCGGCCGGTCCTGGAGCGGGTCGGCGACCTGGGTCCGGGGCCGATCGGCGGGCTGCTGTTCGGGTACGGCGTGGCCGGTGTGGTCGGCAACTTCGTGGCCGGCGCGTACACCGGACGCGCCCCGCACGGCACGCTCGCGGTCGCGGCCGGGCTGCTCGGCGTCTCGGTCGTGCTGCTCGCGTCGGCCGGCACCTGGACGCCGGGCACGGTGGCGGCGATGCTCGCGTGGGGGCTCGCGTACGGCGCGGTGCCGGTGGGGTTGCAGGCGTGGTTGTCGCGCTCGGCGCCGGACGCCCCCGAGGCGGCGTCGGCGGTGTTCGTGACCGGCTTCCAGGTCGCCATCGCCCTCGGTTCGCTGCTCGGCGGCGTCGCGGTGGACGCGGTGGCCACGTCCGCCGTGTTGTGGTTCGCCGGCGCTCTGGCCGCGGCGACCGGGTTGCTGGCCGTGACGGCGGCTCGTCGGGCACGGGCCTGAACTCGTCCGGACGCGGCACGCGAACCCGTTCGGGTTCCTCGCGCGAACACGTCCGATTCGTTCAAGATCCCGGCCGCCGGCGCCGGCTAGCGTGAGGGCATGACTTCTCCCGCGTTGCGTTTCCACTTCATCGGCCTCGTGGTCGCCGACATGCCCGCGTCGCTCGCGTTCTACCGCGCGCTCGGCCTGGACATCCCCGCCGGGGACGACGCGCTGCCGCACGTCGAGGTGACCTTGCCCGGCGGGCCGCTGCTGGTCCTGGACACGGTCGGGACGGTCCGCTCGTTCGACCCCGAGTGGACCGCGCCGACCGGCGGTCATCGGGCCGCGCTGGCGTTCATGTGCGCCGATCCGGCCGCGGTGGACAAGCTGTACGGCGAACTGGTCGCGGCCGGACACACCGGCCACCTGCCGCCGTGGGACGCGTTCTGGGGCCAGCGGTACGCGGTCGTGCACGACCCGGACGGAAACGGCGTCGACCTGATGGCACCCCTGCCGGACGCCGCCGAGTAGCCGGCCGGGCAGCGGGGCGACCGCCGGGATTCAGCCCAGCAGGGTGCGCAGCGGGACGCCGGCCAGTGCCTTGACGTCCCGCGCGAAATGGGCCTGGTCGGCGTAGCCGGTGACGGCCGCGACCCTGGCGGCCGGGAGGCCCCCTCGGGCCAGGTCCAGCGCGCGGTCCAAGCGCAGTACCCGGGCCAGCGTCTTGGGCCCGTAGCCGAACGCGGCGAGCGAGCGGCGGTGCAGTTGACGCTCGCTCAGGTTGACCCAGGCCGCGACCGCGGCGACGTCCGCGCCGGCCCGCAGTTCGCCGACCACGGTGCCGGCGAACCGGGCGCTGTCGGCGTCGTGCTCGCGCAGCCGCTCGGCGGCCACGTGTTCCAGGACGGCGGCCGGGTCGGCGGCGGCGGCGATCCGCTCGGCCAACTCCCGCGCGTCGCGCTCGCCCCACACGTCGGCCAGCGGGACCCGCCGATCGCGCAGCGCGTCGGCGGGCGACCCGAACAGCGCGGGCCCGAACCCGGGGGCGCAGCGCACCGCCGCGTAGCGCGCTCCCGGGCTGTCCCGGACCAGGTGCGCGGCGGTGTCGGGGCCGGCCACGATCAACTCGTCGCCGGACCAGATCAGGTCCATGCACCCGTCCGGCAACACGCGACCGGATCCGGCCGTCTCGACCGTGCGGGTCCACACGATCAGCGGTGCCAGCCGGGAACGACGTTCGACGTACACGTCCCCAGTATCCCCGGGGCGGGCGGCGGTACCGTTGGGGTGTCAGCGTGCACGTCCGAACAGGGCAGGGGCTCATGGGCAACGAAGAGCAGCGTGGACATCCGTCGGTCGAGGAGACTCCCGACAAGGCCGCCGATCGCACCGCCGAGGCCGCTCGCGCCGAGCGCTGGGGCAAGCTGCCGGAACGGGTGGCGCCGGCCGATCAGGTCGAGGAACTCCCGGCCGATCCGCCCAACGACCCCGAGTTCGGCCGCGACGCGAACAACGACTGGTTGCTGCGTTCCGCGCCCTGACGCTGCGGCGCATCCGCATCGTGCGCCGGGTGCCGGGGGTGCAGCAGCACCACGGTGCCCGGCCACTCGGCCGAGGCGATCCGCCGCCAATCCTGGCGCGCGTAGAAGCGCAGGGCCGGTTCCGCCCGCGTGGAGGTGAGCAGCCAGGAGCGGCCGTCGACGGCGTCGGCGGTCACCGCTTCCAGCAGCGCGGCGGCGGCTCCGGTGCCCCGGGCCGCACCCGAGACCGCGAGTTCGTCCACCTCCAGCGCGCCGCACAGCCAGGCCAGGGTCCGCTTTGGACCCAGCGCCTCGGCGACCCGGTCGTACGAGCGGCCGGTGGGCATCGGTGTCGTGGTGGTCCACGCGGTGGAGAACCCGAGCACGGCGCCGGTGGGTTCGGCGAGGGCGACGACGCCGACGAAGCCGGGCCGGCCGGCGTCCGCCGCCAGCCTGCGCAGGTACTCGTCGGCCTGCTCCGGTTCCTCGTCCCACGGCGGTTCGGCGAAGGCCTCGGCGTAGACGGCGCGGATACCCTCCGCGTACCGGGTGAGGTCGGCGGCGGTGAATCGGCGGATCTCCGGGGTCATCCGGCCGCTCGCGCGGGTGTCGCCACGGGGTGCAGGCACGCGTACTCCAAGGGTGCGGACGGGTCGATCGACACGTCGAGCGGGGCCGGCGCGCCGCCGGCACGGATCAGCAGGTCGCCGACGGCGGCGATCATCGCGCCGTTGTCGGTGCACAGGCGCGGCGGCGGCACCCGCAGCGTGATGCCCGCGGCGGCACAGCGCTCGGCCGCGAGCGAGCGCACCCGGGAGTTGGCCGCGACGCCGCCGACCACGACGAGGGTGCGCACGTCGTGCGCGACACAGGCCGCGACGGCCTTGCGGGTCAGCACGTCGGCCACCGCCTCCTGGAGCGCGGCGGCGCCGTCCGCGACCGGCAGCTCGGCGCCGGCGGTGCGCGAGCGCTCGGCCCAGCGGGCGGCGGCGGACTTGAGGCCGGAGAAGGAGAACGCGTACGGGTCGTCGCGCGGTCCGGTGAGCCCGCGCGGGAAGGCCACGGCGCGCGGGTCGCCGTCGCGCGCGGCGGCGTCGATCGCCGGTCCGCCCGGATAGGGCAGGCCGAACACCCGGGCCACCTTGTCGAAGCACTCCCCCGCCGCGTCGTCGAGCGTGTCGCCGAGGTGGGTGATCGGGTCGCGGGCGAGGTCGCGCACGAGCAGCAGCGAGGTGTGGCCGCCGGAGACGATCAGCACGACGCACGGGTCGGGCAGCGGGCCGTGTTCGAGGGTGTCGGCGGCGACGTGTCCGGCCAGGTGGTGCACGCCGTACAGGGGCACGTCCAGCGCGAGCGCGAAGCCCTTCGCGGCGGCCACGCCGACCTGGAGCGCGGTGGCCAGGCCGGGACCGGTGGTCACCGCGACCGCGCCGATGTCGCGCCGGCGCAGCCCGGCCGCGTCCAGCGCGGCACGCACCGTCGGGGTGACCGCGTGCACGTGCGCGCGGGCCGCGATCTCCGGTACGACGCCGCCGAATCGGGCGTGTTCGGCCATGCTGGTGGCCACCGCGTGGCCGAGCAGCCGGCCGTCCCGGACCAGGCCGACTCCGGTCTCGTCGCAGGACGATTCGATGCCGATGACGATGGGTGAGGCGCTCATGGCACGAGCTTAGTTGCCATGACTGATTACTTGCACATCACTTGCAATAGCTGCGACGATCCGGGCCCGCGCCGCGCGGGCACGCTCGACGAGCGCCTCGTCCAGGCGTATCCGGTCCCGGTCGTCGTCGATCAGCGGCGGGCGCTCGGGCGGGTCGACGATCGTGTCCAGGGCGGGCAGCAGCGGGGCCGCCGCCGCGCCCATCTCGTCCAGCAGGCGGTACACGGACGCGGCGTACACGTCGGCGTCCAGGAATTGCGGCAGCGACGCGAGCAGGACCGGCAGCGCGGCGGCTCCGGCATGCCGCCACAGGGGTTCCAGGACGCGGGCGTAGGTCCGGCCGGGGTCCGCCGCCATCGACCACAGCGCGGCCGCATGGCGCGGGCTCAGGCCGCCGTTGTCCACCAGCCACTCCAGGAGCACCACGGCCTGGCGCGGTCGTCGGATCACCGATTCGAGCGCGTCGAGGCGGGCCTCCGCGAGCCGGCGATCGCCGGTGATCCGGATCAGCGCCAGGGCCGCGTGTTGCGCGAGCGTCTCGGGCGCCTCGGCGACCAGGCGCTCGAGCAGCGGTACGGCCTCGCCCGCGGCCGGGCCGAACTCGCCCAACACCTGCGCGATCCGCGCACGCGGCCACGTGTGCGCCTCGACGCTCGCCACGTCGGACAGCGTCGCGATCAGCGCGGGCACCATCGCCGAGTCGGCCGGCGCGTCGGGGTTCAGCGCGGCCACGGCCGCCGGCAGCAGGCACCCCCGCTCGCGCGGCGAACGTACACAGGAGGCGGCGTCGTGCCTGACCAGTCGGTCGAGTCCGGCGGCCGGCAGGAGCGCCGACGGGTCGTCGGCGAAGCCGGCCGCGGCCCGCGTCAACCCCGGGTGCGTCGCGTCCGTCGCCGCCGTGAGCAGTGCCGCGCGAACCGCCGGCAGTGCCCGGCGATCGCCCTCGCGCGCGAGGGCCACGACGGCCGGCCAGCCCGCGATCGGGTCTGCCGTCAGTTG
Source organism: Embleya sp. NBC_00888 (assembly GCF_045207655.1). Lineage (NCBI taxonomy): Bacteria > Bacillati > Actinomycetota > Actinomycetes > Kitasatosporales > Streptomycetaceae > Embleya > Embleya sp. NBC_00888. The sequence goes on from NZ_CP108784.1 coordinate 946,514, forward strand.
TGCCAGGCGGTCGGCGGCGCCCCGGGTGGCGTGTGTGGAGCCGCCGATCGTGTGCAGCGCGGCCGCCCGTACGTCCGGGTCCTCGTGGTCGAGCGCGTGGCGGAGGGCCGGCAACAATCGGACCGGGCCGGCCCGCCACTTCCCGATCGCCTCGCGGCCGAACCCGATCCCCACCCGCGCCGTCGTCGGGTCCGGGGAACGCATCAGCAGGTCGGCCCACAGGTACCAGTCGATCTCGGCACGTCCGCCGCGCTCGAACGCGGAGGCCAACAGCTCGGCCGCGCTCCACGTGACCGGCGAACCCTGACCGGACAGGCGCTCGGCCGAGCCCAGTGCGCCCCGGATCACCCGCTCCCATCTCCCCCGCCGCTCCGGCGCGCACAGCGCGAGCGCCGCGAAGCCCGCCCGCAACCGCACGGCCGGATCCGGGTGTTCACGCAGGTGCCCGGCCAGATCCAGGCGCGCGGCCTCGGCGCCGGGGGCCCAACGGCCGAGCGCGGCCTCGACGAGTGCCAGACCGGCCACCGGGTCGGCGGGTGGTTCGTGGGCCGTGTGCAGTGCCCGGTCGAGATCGGCCTGCGCGAGCAGCCAGGCCGCCGCGCGGCGTACCCGTTCGTCGGGGTCGATCAGCAGGTTCGCGGCGATGTCGGCGGCGGCCGGCCATCGTTCGACCGCGTGGCTCACGGTGGTCGACAGCGTCATCACGCGCAGCCGGACGGCCGGATCCGGATCGGCGCTACGCGCCAACATCTCGCGGGCCGTCGGGCCGTCGCGATCGGCCAGGATCGCCTGGTACATCGCGTCGCCGTAGCCGGCGAAGAGCGGATCGTGCACCGTCGGGCTCGGGGGCGTCTCGACCGTCTCGGCCGTCTGGGTCGGGTCGCTCGGCTCGGGCGCCGACGTCGGGGCGTTCACGCGCGGGGGCGGTCGCCGCCCTCTCGGTTCGGGTTCGTCATGGCGGCGATGGTGCTGGATGGACACCGTCCCGCGCAACCCGTTTGCGCGCCGTCGCATCGGTCCGCGCGATCCCGGACGGTTCCGCGACCGGTGCCGAATCGCTCGGAAATCCTTGACAACACGTGTCAGGGACCCCTTCGTACGTTGGTGCCATGAACTACGACAGCATCGTGATCACCGGCGCCCGGGAGCACAACCTCAAGGGGGTGTCGCTGCGCATCCCCAAGAACCGGATCGTGGTGTTCACCGGAGTCTCCGGATCGGGCAAGTCGTCGATCGTGTTCGACACCATCGCGGTCGAGTCGCAACGGCAACTCGCCGAGACGTTCACGGCGTTCATCCGCAACCGGCTGCCCAAGCACGAGCGCCCCGAGGCGGACTCGATCGAGCACCTGTCGACGGCGATCATCGTCGACCAGCGCCCGATCGGCGGCAACTCGCGGTCCACGGTGGGCACGATGACCGACATCCACCCGCTGTTGCGCGTGTTGTTCTCGCGGCACGGCACCCCGTCGGCGGGACCCTCCAACCACTATTCGTTCAACGACCCGAACGGCATGTGTCCGACCTGCGAGGGTCTCGGGCACACCGTCCGGCTGAACCTGGACGCGCTGATCGACCCGAGCCGCACGATCGGCGACGGCGCGATCCGGCACCCGGGGTTCGCGGTCGGCGGCTGGCAGTGGCAGCTCTACGCGAACCACGACCTCTACCCCACCGACGTCCCGATCCGCGAGTTCACCGACGAGCAGTGGCGGCTGTTCCTGTACGGCACCGGCGCCAAGGTGGAGATCGTCAACAACAACGGCCGGCACCACATCGACTACGAGGGGTTGGTCGACCGGTTCAACCGGCTCTACCTCAAGCGGGACACCTCGGCGCTGGCCGAGAAGAGCCGCGAGACGATCGCCCGGTTCGTCACCGACGGAGCGTGTCCGGACTGCGCGGGGGCCCGGCTCGACGAAGCGGCGCGCACGTCGCTGATCGAGGGCCGCTCGTTGTCGGACTACGCGGCGATGGAGATCGGCGACCTGGTCGAGGTGCTCACCGGACTGGCCGATCCGATCGCCCGGCGGGTCGCCCGACCGGCGGCGGTCGCGCTGGAGCGGATCGTCGCGATCGGGCTCGGCTACCTGCACCTGGACCGGCCCACCTCGACGGTGTCCGGCGGCGAGGGGCAGCGGCTGAAGATGGTGCGCTACCTCGGGTCGAGCCTGACCGGGATGACGTACATCTTCGACGAACCGAGCGTGGGGCTGCATCCGCGCGACGTGGTCCGACTCAACGACCTGCTCACCCGACTGCGGGACAAGGGCAACACCGTGCTGGTGGTCGAACACGACCCGGACGTGATCGCGATCGCGGACCACGTCGTCGACGTCGGCCCGGGAGCGGGCATCCACGGCGGCACCGTCACGTTCGAGGGCAGCTTCGCCGAACTGTGCGCCGCGAACTCGCCGACCGGGCGCGCGCTGCGCCGGCTCAGCCCGCTCAAGCCGAGCTTTCGCCGGCCCACCGGCGCGCTGGAGATTCGCGCCGCGAACCTGCACAACCTGCGGAACGTGGACGTCGACATCCCCACCGGCGTGCTCACCGTGGTCACCGGCGTCGCGGGCTCGGGCAAGAGCACGCTGATCTCGGACGTACTGGTCGCCGCGCACCCGCAGGCGGTGGTGGTCGACCAGTCGGGCGTGGGCATCTCCTCGCGCTCGACGCCGGCGACCTACGTCGGCGTGCTGGACACCGTACGCAAGCTGTTCGCGAAGGCCAACGACGTGGACCCGGGGATGTTCACGTTCAACTCGCTCGGTGCGTGTCCCGAGTGCCAGGGGCGCGGCGTGATCCGGACCGACATGGCGTTCATGGACCCGGTCACCACGCGCTGCGAGGCGTGCGAGGGGCGGCGGTTCCGGGACGAGGTCCTGGCGTACCGGCTGCGCGGCAAGTCGATCGTGGACGTGTTGGCGCTGACCGCCGAGGAGGCGGTGGACTACTTCACCGAGAAGGCGCTGCGCACCCGGGTGCGGTCGCTGGTCTCGGTCGGGCTGGGCTATCTGACCCTGGGGCAACCGCTGAGTTCACTGTCCGGCGGCGAGTTGCAGCGGCTCAAGCTGGCGAGCGAACTGCACAAGGCCGGCAGCGTGTACATCCTCGACGAGCCGACCACGGGCCTGCACATGTCCGATGTGGAGACACTGATCCGGCTGCTGGACCGGCTCGTGGACGCGGGCAACACCGTCGTGGTGGTGGAGCACAACCTTGACGTGGTCAAGCGCGCCGACCACGTCCTCGACCTGGGTCCGGGCGGCGGCAAGCACGGCGGCACGGTGGTGTTCGAGGGCACGCCGGCGGAGTTGGTCAAGGCCGAGGACTCGGCGACCGCGGAATTCCTGCGGGCCGCGTTGGCGACGGCGGAGCGGGCCCGGGCGAGCTGACACTTCGGACGAACTCGGCTCCGGGGCGGGCGACGCGGCTCCGAGCCCGGACCGACTCTGCTCCGGGCTCGGGCGACTCGACTCCGGGCCCGCCGTCGAGCCGGAAAAAGGCGGCCGGCAGGGTGGTGGGCCGCTCGTCGGCCCGGTCGGTCGATCGGCACCGTTCGACTTCGCCGGGGAGATGACCGTGGGTACCGCCGCCGCCGAGACGTTGTCCGTCGTGCTGCTGGCCGCGGTGCTCGCGTTCGCCGTGGCCCGGCCGCGCGGGTGGCCCGAGGCGGTCGCCGCGGTGCCGGCGGCGGTCCTGGTGGTGGCCGCCGGGGCGGTGTCCTTCGACGCGGCCCGGGAGCAGGTGCGCACCTTGTCGCCGGTGGTCGCGTTCCTGGCCGCCGTGCTGGTGCTGGCCAAGCTGTGCGCGGACGAGGGCCTGTTCGTCGCGGCCGGCAACGCGGTGGCCCGGTTGTGCCGGCGTCGGCCGGGTCGGCTGTTGTCCGGGGTGTTCGTGGTCGCCGCCGTGGTGACCGCCGTGCTGAGCCTGGACGCGACCGTCGTACTGCTGACGCCGGTGGTGTTCGCCACGGCGGCGCGGGTCGGTGCCCGAGCCCGCCCGCACGCGTACGCGTGTGCGCATCTGGCCAACTCGGCCTCGCTGTTGCTGCCGGTGTCGAATCTGACCAACCTGCTCGCGTTCACCGTCAGCGGCCTGTCCTTCGGGCGCTTCGCGCTGCTGATGGCGCTGCCGTGGCTGGTGGCGATCGTGGTCGAGTACGTGGTGTTCCGCCGCTTCTTCCGCACCGACCTGGCAGCGCCGCTCACCCCGCCGACGGCGGCACCGACCACCGGGGTGCCGATCTTCGTGCTGGTCGTCCTGGCCTGCACGCTGGCCGGGTTCGCGGTCACCTCGCTCGCCGGACTCGAACCGGTGTGGGCCGCGCTCGGCGGTGTGCTGGTGCTCGGCGTGCGCGCGCTGCGCCGCCGGCACACCACGGTGCGCGGCCTGCTCGGCGCGGCCGATCCGCTGTTCTGCCTGTTCGTGCTCGCGCTGGGGGTCGTGGTCACCGCCGTGGTCGACAACGGGCTCGGCGACGCGCTCGCCCACGTGTTGCCGGCCGGGTCCTCGTGGCCGGCCCTGCTCGCGATCGCCGCCGTCGCGGCCGGTCTGGCGAACCTGATCAACAACCTGCCGGCCGTACTCGCGCTGCTGCCGCTCATCGCGAGCACCGGCGCGGGTCCGGGGCCCGTGCTCGCCGTGCTGATCGGGGTGAACCTCGGCCCGAACCTGACCTACGTCGGGTCGCTGGCGACGCTGTTGTGGCGGCGGGTGTTGCGCGAGCACGACACGGACGCCGACCTGGCGGCCTTCACCCGGCTGGGGCTGCTGACCGTGCCGCTGGGGCTGGTCGCGTCGACGACCGCGTTGTGGCTGGTGCTGTAGACGTCGTTGCCGGCGTCGCCGGTGTCGTGAGCTGTGGCAACGGGTGCGAGTGGGGCGCCCCCGGCCGCGTCGGCGCGACGCGATAGGGATGTCGGCATGGCACCTACGACGTTTGATCCCCGGGATCAGTGGCTCCCCCAGGCATTGTCGGGCCTGACCACCGGTTCGGGGATGTGGAGTTGGAATGTATTGGCGAGCGTCGAGCGGGTCGGCGGCTACCTCGCCGGCACCTGGGATCCGCCGGCCGAGGAGGACGGGCCGGGGATCATCGGCGACGGGTCCTGGCCGCCGCTGATCGGCCGGATCGGCGCGATCGCGCTGCGCGCGGCGGCCCCGAGCACCTCCGCGCAGCACCGCGAGGCGCTGCTGGGGTTCCTGGAGAACTGGGCGGGCACGCCGATGGCCGACCCGACGACCCGGATACGCGTGGGTTCCGCGCGCGCCGACGCCAAGGCCGTGCGCGACGAGCGCGGGGCCACGATCGCCACGACATGGCCGCGCGACGGCCGTTGCGGCGTGCTCCAGGTGCGCGCCGGAGACGCCGATCCGCCCGTGTTCGGCGAGCCGACCGACTGGGTCGAGGTCGCGCACGGCTGGGGCGACGCGCGGCAACTGCGCCGACTGGTCGCGCTGGTACGCGAACGCGGGCCGGTCGCCTGGGATCCGGCGGCGGCGCGACTGCTCGCCGAGGAGACGGGTGTGTCCCGGGCGGCGGCGGTGCTGCTGCTGACCGGCGATGCCGGCGGGATCCGCACGCTGCCGCCGCTGGATCCCGACCAGCGCCGCCTGCTCGGGCTGAGCACGGCCGAAGCCGACGCCGGTTACGGCGAGTTGGGCCGGCTGACCGAGCTCGAGCGGCTGGAACTGTTCGCGCGCGTGTTGCCCGAGGACCCGGCCGACCTGTGGGAGGCCGCCGCCCCGGGTACGCTCGCGGCCGGGATCGCCGCCGCGTGGCGGGAGCGGTTCGGGCGGGCGCGACCGGTGCCGGAGCAGACCCTCGCCGTGCTCGCCGAGCTCGGTCCAGTCACCCTGCACACCCCGGCCGCGCACGTGTGCGCCGCCTTCCTGGCCCCCGAGAGACACCCGCTGACCAGCCGGAACCACGACTCGTGGCTGGTGGAGGGCACGCATGGGACGTACAGCACCAGCGAAGGGCAGGGCGAGCGCTGGTTCGCCGAGTTCCTGATGGCGCTCGACGTCGCGCTGCCGACCGTCTACGCCGAGTTGCCCGCCGGGGATCCGGTCCGCGCCGGGCTGCCCGCCGTGGTGGCCGCGGTGCGCGCCCGGCTCGACCATCCGGGACTGCTGCTGAACGCCGGGTACACCGCGCGCTCCAACGAGGGCGCCGACCACCTGCGGGGCCTGTTCGGCGATCGCCCGCATGCCGGACCGCTCCCGCTGACGTCGGCGAACTTCGACGACGGCCTGACCATCGCCACCCTCGCCGAACCCACCGAACGCGCCCCCGATCCGTTCGTACGGCTGTACTTCCGGCCCGCGCTCTACGGCGACGACGAGCGTTCGAACCTGCTGCGGCGGGTCGCCTCCGGTGGCGCGCCCGTGCGCGACGCCGTCGACATGCTGCGCGGGGACTGGTGCGCGCGGGTGGTGGATCGGGTGGCCGGCGACGCGCTGCCGGTCGGCGGGTACGAGGGCAATCCGGCGCTGAGCGCGCCGGAGACCGTCGCGCGGGTCGAGAAGGCGCTCGGCGTGGACGCCGACGCCGCCGCGCTGTACCTGCAACTGCTCGCGATCGCCCGCCCGAGCGATCGCCGGGTCCGGCTGTGGAACGGCTGGAACGCCGCCCGCCACCGGCAGGCCGCGGCGGCGTTGGTGACGGCCGGCGTGGTGGTCGCGGACAAGCGGGCGCGCGCCGGTCGTGGGGTCTTCCTGCCGGGCGGCTGGGCCGAGGCCCGCAAGCCGCTGTGGCCGATCGAGGTGTGGAAGGCGAATCTGCTGGGTGTGCGCTTGATCGGCAAACGGGTGTGGGAGGACCAGGTCTGGCGCCTGACCCTGCCCGAACTGTTCGCCCACGCCTGGGATCTGGTCGAGCGCGGGGACGGGCCCGCCTGATCGCGGTCGGTGGATGGCGCGTCCGGCCGCGCGCGGGTTCGCGAGCGGCCGGACTCCGACCCGGTGCCGGGACGGGGCGGCCCTACCGACCGAGTCCGCGATAGCGGCGCACCGACAGCGGCGCGAAGATCGCGATGAGCACCAGCGGCCAGACGAAGGCCATCGGGACCGCGTGGTCGGCGACCCAGGAGCCGCCGGCCCAGCCGGGGTTCCCGAACAACTCGCGGCCGGCGCCCGCGCTCGCGGACAGCGGGTTCCACTCGGCGATCGTGCCCAGCCAACCGGGCATCGTCCGCGGCGCCACGAACACGTTGGACAGGAAGCCCAGCGGCCAGACCAGGATCTGTAGGGCCGCGACCGACTCCGGCCCCTTCGCGCGCAGGGCCAGGTAGATGCCCATCCACAACACCGCCAGCCGCAGCGCCAGCAGCAGCGCGACGGCGAGCGCCGCCCGTCCCGGTCCCTCGTGCCACCGCCAGCCCACCGCGAGCCCGCAGCCGATCAGCACGAGCAGTCCGACGGCGGCGTGCAGCATGTCGGCGAGCACCCGACCGCCGACCACCGCCGAACGCGACATCGGCATCGACCGGAACCGGTCGGTCACCCCGCGCGAGGCGTCGCCGGCGACCGCCGTGAAGGTGGACTCGATGCCGAAGACCATCGTCATCGCGAACATGCCCGGCATCAGGAACTCGCGGTAGTCGCCGCCACCCGGCACGTCCATTCCGCCGCCGAACAGGTAGCCGAACATCAACACCATGAGCACCGGGAACAGCAACCCGACCAGTACCGGCGCGGGTTGGCGGGCCCAGTGCGCGAACGCGCGCCGGGTCAGCGTCCAGGTGTCCAGCACGGCCCAGCGCAGTGCGGTACTCATCCGGCCACCTCCGCCTTGTCGCCCGTGCCGGGTTTGCCCGCGCGAGGCGGTCCGCCCGCGCGGTCGTCCGGTTTCTCGTCCCGGCGCACTCCGGTGATGGTCAGGAAGACCTCGTCGAGCGTGGGTCGGCGCAGCGCGATGTCCTCGGCCTCGATGCCCGCGTCGTGCAGCGCCCGCACGGTGCCGGTCAGCGCGGCCACCCGGTCGGCGACCGCGATGCCCACCCGCCGCTCGTCGGGATGGATCTCCGGATTGCCGGCGCCCACGTCGGTCAGGATCGCGGCCGCGGCGCCCAGGTCGAGCGGGTCGCGGACCACCACGTCGATCCGGTCGCCGCCGAGCCGGGACTTGAGCTCGGTGGGTGTGCCCCGGGCGATCACCCGGCCGTGGTCGACCACCGAGATCGCGTCCGCGAGCACGTCCGCCTCCTCCAGATACTGCGTGGTCAGCAGCACGCTGGTGCCGCCCGCGACCAGTTCGCGCACCGCGTCCCACACCTCGGTGCGCCCGCGCGGGTCCAGCCCGGTGGTCGGCTCGTCCAGGAACAGCACGTCGGGCGCCAGGATCAGCGACGCGGCCAGGTCCAGCCGGCGCCGCATGCCGCCCGAGTACGTGGTCACCGCCTGCGCGGCGACGTCGGTCAGCGCGAACCGCTCCAGCAACTCGCCCGCCCGGACCCGGGCCGCGCGGGCGCCCAGGTGGTGCAGCCGGCCGAACATCTCCAGGTTCTGCCGCCCGCCGAGCATCTCGTCCAGTGCGACGTGCTGCCCGAGCAGCCCGATCCGGGCCCGTACCCTCGCCGCGTCCCGCGTCACGTCGAGCCCGGCCACCTCGGCCCGCCCGCCGTCCGACACCAGCAGTGTGGTCAGGATCCGCACCGCCGTGGTCTTGCCCGCCCCGTTGGGCCCGAGCAGCCCGTGCACCGTCCCGACCGGCACCTCCAGATCGAACCCGTCCAGCGCCCGCTCGGCGCCGTAGGTCTTGGTCACACCCTCGGCGGAGATCGCCAGTGGCATGTACACCCCTTCATGTTCGGCTTGTCGCAGTCTCGGGCTCATCCCTCGAAAGCCAACTCTGTACAACGTACGAAGTTGCTCCGTACGCCGTACCGTACGACATACGGAGTTGTCGCGCAAGCGCCTCCCCGATCGAATCCACGACACTTGTCCATCAATTCCGGATGACGTACCGTACGCCATACGGAGTTTCCCGAGAGAGGCACGCACGTGGCACGAGAAAAGAGTGGGCGCGCCGATCCCGCGCGGACGCTCGCGTTGTTGTGGCGCACCGGCGAGGGGCCGACCAGGGGTCCCAAGCAGGGGCTGACCGTGGACCGCATCGCGCTCGCGGCCATCGCGATCGCCGACGCCGACGGGCTCGGCGCGCTGTCCATGCGCGCGGTCGCCGAGCGCCTGGGGGTCGGCACCATGTCGCTGTACACCTACGTGCCGGGCAAGGCCGAGCTGCTGCACGTCATGTTCGACACCGTGCTCGGCGAGAGCGAGCTGCCCGACCCCACCGGGCTCGGCTGGCGCACGGCGCTGGAGCGGCAGGCGCGCGCCGACCACGCGCTCGCCCAGCGACACCCGTGGGTGGTGCAACTGTGGGGCCCCGGGCTGCTGTTGATGGGCCCCAGGATCACCGCCCGGGCCGAGGTGGCGCTGCGCACCGTCGCCGACCTCGGGCTGACCGAGGCCGAGATGGCGCACGTGGTCGGACTCGTGGACGCGTACGTCCGTGGAGTCACCCAGGTCGCCGTCGACGTCAGCCGGGACGCGGTGAGCAGCGGCGTGGGCTACGAGGACTGGTGGGCGGAGAGCACGCCCTACCTCGAACGCCTCATCCAGCCCGCCCGCTTCCCCACCCTCACCCGGGTCTGGGCCGCCGGCACCTACGAGGAGCCGCCCGAGGCGAGCTTCGAGTTCGGCCTGCGCCTGGTCCTGGACGGCATCGAGACGCTGATCCGCTCCCGCGAGCCCGCGAAGTCCGCGGACCCCGCCCGGCACGACGAGCCCGCCGAGGCCGCAGAACCCGTCCGGCCCTCCGAACCCCCCGCGACACAGGAGTAACGAACATCGCCACCCGCGTCACCCACGCCCCGCCCGACCTGATCCGACGCGCCGCCACCTTCGCGCCGGCCGATCCGCCCCGCGCCGGCACCGTGGCCTTCTGGCCGCACCCGACCGGCGCCGACACCGTCACCGTGCTCGACGCCGACGGCATCGAGCACACCCATCCCGCCGTGCGCGTGCCGGTCACCGACGCGGTCCGGCTGCTCTCCCGGGCCCGCCGGGCCCCGGACGCCCACCCGGCCGCCGCGTTCTGGGGCGCGGCCACCGTGCTCGCGCTGCAACTGGTCGCGCGCGGCCGGATGTTGCCCGGCCTCTCCCCCGGCGACCACGACGCGTGGCGGGCCGGGCCGCTGGACGCCGCCGACGTGGAGCGGGTGCGAGCGCTCGCCGACGCGATGCCCGGCGAGGCGCGGGCGATCCCGACGCCGGGCGGCGTGCTGCTCCCGGAGGCCGCGCCGCTGGTCCGCGCCTTTCTGGACGCGGTCGCCGACACCATGCCGCGCACCGCCGCGGGGCCGCGCGTCGGCGACTCCACCGCGTCCGCCGACGACACCTCCGCGTTCGCCGCCGCCGCTCCGCGCCGGTTGCCCGAGTTGCGCCCTTGGTCGGACCGGGTCGCCGCCGGGATCGACACCGGCGTGCGGATCTCGCTGCGGCTGGAGACGTACGACGTCGAACACGCGCCGTTCCGGGCCGTGGTCCAGGTGCACTCGCTCGCCGACCCGACCGCGGTGATCGACGCGGACACCCTGTGGACCGGCACCGACCCGCGCTTCGGCGAACGCGCCCGGCTGGACGTACTGCTCGCGCTGCGCCGGGCCGCCCGGGTGTGGCCCGCCCTGGAACCGCTGCTGAACGCCGGCGTGCCGGACCGCGTGGTGGTCGGCGACGACGACCTCGGCGCGCTGCTCGGCGCCGCGACCGCCCGGCTGGCCGCCGCCGGCGTCGAGGTGCACTGGCCGCGCGATCTCGTCCGCGGCCTCACCGCCAAGGCCGTGGTCGGCGGCCGCGACCGGGCGCCCGGTGATCTGCGCGCCTTCCTCGGCGGCGACACCCCGCTCGGCTTCGACTGGCAACTCGCGCTCGGCGAGCACCCGTTGACCGCGGCCGAGATGGACGCGCTGGCCGAATCGCACCGACCCGTGGTCCGCCTGCGTGATCAGTGGGTGCTGGTCGACCCCGCCCTGGCCGCCAAGGCACGCAACCGCTCGATCAAACCGCTCACCCCGATCGAGGCGCTGAACGCGGCCCTGACCGGCGGCACCGAGGTGGCCGGCAAGCGGATCGAGGTGGGCACCTCGGCGTGGCTGGACGACCTGCGCGCGCGGATCGCCGATCCGGACGCCGGCGGCGAGCCGATCGCCGCGCCCGAGGCGCTCGCCGCGACCCTGCGCGACTACCAACTACGCGGCCTGCGCTGGCTGGATCGCATGACCTCGCTGGGCCTGGGCGGCTGCCTGGCCGACGACATGGGCCTGGGCAAGACCGTCACCCTGATCGCGCTGCACCTGCACCGCCGAACCCTGTGGAGCGACCCGGCCGAGGCGGCGCCGACCCTCGTGGTCTGCCCGGCCTCGCTGCTCGGCAACTGGGAGCGGGAGATCGAGCGCTTCGCGCCGGGTACCCCGGTGCGCCGCTTCCACGGCGCCACCCGCACCCTCGACGACCTCGGCGACGGCTTCGTGCTCACCACGTACGGCACGATGCGCCTGGATCGTGCCCGCCTGGCCGCCGTGCCGTGGGATCTGGTGGTCGCGGACGAGGCGCAGCACGTCAAGAACCACGGCTCCGGCACCGCCAAGGCCCTGCGCGCGATTCCGGCCCGGGCCAGGGTCGCGCTCACCGGCACCCCGGTGGAGAACCGGCTGTCCGAGCTGTGGGCCATCCTCGACTGGACCACCCCGGGCCTGCTCGGCAACCTCGCCGCGTTCCGCCGCCGTTGGGTCAAGCCGGTGGAGGCAGATCGGGACGGCCCCGCGGCGGAGCGACTGGGCCGGCTGATCGCGCCGTTCCTGCTCCGCCGCCGCAAGTCCGATCCGGGCATCGCCCCGGAGCTGCCCGCCAAGACCGAGACCGATCAGCCCGTGTCGCTCACCCGCGAGCAGGCCGGCCTGTACCAGGCGGCGGTGCGCGAGGCGATGGCCGAGCTGCGGGACAGCAAGGGCATGGCCCGGCGCGGGCGGATCGTCGGCCTGCTCACCGGCCTCAAGCAGATCTGCAACCACCCCGCGCAGTACCTCAAGGAGGGCGAACCCCGCCTGGACGGTCGCTCCGGCAAGCTCGAACTGCTCGACGAACTCCTGGACACCATCCTCGCCGAGGACGGCGCGGTCCTGGTCTTCACCCAGTACGTCACCATGGCCCGACTGCTCGCCCGGCACCTCGACGCCCGGGGCATCGGCAACCAGCTCCTGCACGGCGGCACTTCGCCCGCCCGCCGGGACACTCTGGTCGCCCGCTTCCAGGACGGCGAGGTGCCCGTCTTCCTGCTCTCGCTCAAGGCGGCCGGCACCGGGCTCAACCTCACCCGCGCCGACCATGTCGTGCACTACGACCGCTGGTGGAACCCGGCCGTCGAGGAACAGGCCACCGACCGCGCGTACCGCATCGGCCAGACCCGGCCGGTCCAGGTGCACCGGTTCATCGCCGAGGGCACCATCGAGGACCGGATCGCCGAGATGTTGCGCGACAAACGCGCGCTGGCCGATTCGGTGCTCACCGGTGGCGAGGCCGCGCTGACCGAACTCTCCGACACCGAACTCGCGGACCTGGTCGAGCTGAGGAGCGCCCGATGACCGATCAGCGCCCGATGAGCGCCGAACCCGCCCGCGTCTTCCCCGCGTTCACCGCCCGCCGGTCACGCGGCGCCACGGGGCAGACCTGGTGGGGCCGTGCCTGGACCAACGCCCTGGAGGACTCGGCGCTTTCCGAGGAGCCGATGCGCAGGGGGCGGGCCTGCGCCAACGCGGGCCGGGTCGGCCCGATCACCGTCGGCCCGGGCCGAATCTCCGCGACCGTGCACGACGCGGACGGCACGCCGTACGAGACCGTGGTGCGGGTCGAACCGTTCACCGACGCGCAATGGGATCGCTTCCTCGACCAGGTGGCCGCCAAGGCCGGGTACCTGGCCGCGCTCGTGGAGCGGGACATGCCGCGCGATCTGGTGAGCGCCGCCGAGGACGCGGACGTCGTGCTGCTCCCGGGCATCGGCGATCTGGATCCGGAATGCGACTGTCCCGACTGGGAGTTGCCCTGCACGCACGCCGCAGCGTTGAGCTATCAGGCGGCCTGGCTGCTGGACGCGGACCCGTTCGTGCTGCTGTTGATCCGCGGGCTGGGCGAACGCGTGTTCCTGGACCGGTTGCGCGAGCGGGACACGATCACCCGCGTTCGCGCCCCGGCGGCCGAAGCGACCGGGTCGGGAGCGACCGGGTCCGGAACGACCGGGTCCGGGCTGCCCGGGTCCGGGGTGACCGCCCGGGAGGCGTACCGCCCGGCCGACCCGTTGCCCGCCGATCCGCCGCCGGTCCCGGACCCGGTCGCGCCGGCGCGCATCGCGCCGCCGCCCGGGATTCCGGCGGGTGCGCTGGAGTCGCTCGTCGCCGAAGCCGCGCGCCGCGCCCGAGAGCTGCTCGCGGAGCAGTACTCGGGCCGCCCGGTAGGGGGTCCGGGCCACGGATGAGGGGGTGGCCCGGGCCGAAGATGGGGTCGGGTTTCCGGCGTTCGGCCGATTAGCTTGGGGGCGGTCCAGTTGTGATCGTCCCCCGGGCCGGACATCCGCTCCGACCCGCCACCGCGACGAGCGGAGTTCGGCGTGACCGCCACCGCCCCTTCCGACCGGCTCGTCGAAGCGCTCCGGGCCGCCCTGACCCACAACGAGCGACTGCGCGCCCGAAACGCGGAACTCCTCGCCCGCGCCGAGGAAACGGTCGCCGGCACGGGCGAGCCGATCGCGATCGTCGGGATGGGCTGCCGCTACCCCGGCTCGGTCTCCTCCGCCGGGGACCTGTGGCGGTTGGTCGTCGACGGCACCGACGCCATCGGCGAGCCGCCGGACGATCGCGGCTGGGAGCGGCAGTTGCTCGATCTCGCGGCGGCCGGGATCGGCGTGGACCCGCCCCTGCGGGGTGGCTTCGTCGATCACGCCGACCGTTTCGACCCCGCCGTCTTCGGCATCTCACCCCGCGAGGCCCTGGCGCTGGACCCCCAGCAGCGGCTGCTGCTGGAGACCTCCTGGGAGGTCCTGGAGAGTGTCGGCATCGTGCCGTCCTCGCTCAAGCGCAGTGCGACCGGCGTCTTCATCGGCGGCACGATCAGCGGCTACGGCTTCGGGGTCACGGAGTTGCCCGAGGGCGTGGGCACCTACATGCTCAGCGGCACCTCGAGCAGCGTGCTCTCGGGCCGACTCTCCTACGTCTACGGCCTGGAGGGCCCGGCGATCACGGTGGACACCGCGTGTTCCTCCTCGCTCGTCGCGCTGCACCTGGCCGTACAGGCGCTGCGCAACGGCGAATGCTCGCTGGCCCTGGCCGGCGGGGTGACCGTGATGTCCACCCCCGCCATCTTCTACGGGTTCGGCGGCCGGGGCCTGATGTCGCCGAACAACCGCTGTAGTGCCTTCGCCGCCGCGGCCGACGGGACCGCGTGGTCCGAGGGCGTGGGCCTGGTGCTGGTCGAGCGGTTGTCGGACGCCCGCCGCAACGGTCGGCGCGTGCTCGCCGTGCTGCGCGGTTCGGCGGTCAACCAGGACGGCGCGTCCAACGGGCTGACCGCGCCCAACGGCCCCTCCCAACAGCGGGTGATCCGGGCCGCCCTCGCCGACGCCGGATCGACGCCCGACCAGGTCGACCTGGTCGAGGCGCACGGCACCGGCACCACGCTCGGCGACCCGATCGAGGCACAGGCCCTGCTGGCCACCTACGGACAGGGCCGCGACCCGGAACGGCCCCTGTGGCTCGGGTCGGTCAAGTCCAACATCGGCCACGCCCAGGCCGCGGCGGGCATCGCCGGTGTCATCAAGACCGTGCAGGCGCTGCGTCACGGACAGGTGCCGCGCACCCTGCACGTCGACGCGCCCTCACCGCACATCGACTGGTCCGCCGGGGATGTGCGGCTCGCCGTCGAAGCCCGCGACTGGCCACGGGTCGACCGGCCGCGCCGCGCCGCGGTGTCCTCGTTCGGGGTCAGTGGCACCAACGCGCACGTCGTCCTGGAACAGGCCGACGGCGCGGACGACCCGCCGCCGGCCGAGCCCCGGGAGCGGCGCCCGGAAGATGTGCTCGGCCGCGGACCGGTGCCGTGGTTGTTGTCGGCGGCCACGCCGGAGGCGCTGCGGGCCCGCGCGCGGCAACTGGCGCAGTGGTACGCCCGCGACCCGCGGCCGGACCCCGTCGCCGTGGGCGCCGCCCTGGCCCGCTCCCGGGCGGGCCTCGAACACCGGGCGGTGATCCTGGTCGACGACCCCGACCGGGCCGGCGAGCCGCTGCGCGCGCTGGAATCCGGCGCCGCGTCCCCGCTGTCGGTGGAGGGGTCGGCGACCGTACGCGGCAAGGTCGTCTTCGTCTTCCCCGGCCAGGGCTCCCAGTGGACCGGGATGGCGACCCGGCTCCGCGACGAGTGCCCGGCGTTCGCCGCCCACTTGGCCGCGTGCGAGCGGGCCCTCGCGCCGTGGATCGATCGGCGGCTGACCGAGGTGCTGGACGACGAGGCCGCGCTCGCCCGGGTCGACCTCGTACAGCCGGCCCTGTGGGCGGTCCTGGTCTCCCTCGCCCGGCTGTGGCAGGACCACGGCGTGCGGCCGGCCGCCGTCCTGGGCCACTCCCAGGGGGAGATCGCCGCGGCATGTGTCGCCGGCGCGCTGTCGCTGGCGGACGGCGCCAAGGTCGTCGCGCTGCGCAGCCGGGCGATCGCCGCGGAGTTGGCCGGACACGGCGCGATGGCCTCGGTCGCCCTGCCGGTCGCCGAGGTCCTGGGCCGGATCGAGGACGCCGGACTCGACCTGTCGATCGCCGCGCACAACGGCCCGCGCTCCACCGTGGTCTCCGGCCCGCCGGGCCCGCTCGACGACTTCGTGCGGGCGTGCGAGGCCGACGATGTGCGGGTGCGCCGCATCCCCGTCGACTACGCCTCGCACTCGGCGCAGATCGAGTCCCTGCGCGCGCGACTGACGGCGGAACTCGCGGACATCGTGCCGCGCTCCGGGGAGGTGCCGTTCTGGTCCACCGTCACCGGTGACTGGATCGACACCGCGGACCTGGACGCCGACTACTGGTACCGCAATCTGCGGCAGACCGTCCTGCTGGAGGAGGGCGTGCGGGCGCTGCTGGCGAGCGGTCACGGCGTCTTCGTCGAGGCGGGGCCGCACCCGGTGCTCACGGCGGCCGTCGAGGAGTGTGCGGACAGCGCCGAGGTGGACGCCGTCGTCGTCGCGACGCTGCGCCGCGACGACGATTCGTTGTTGCGCTTTCGCACCTCGTTGGCGGAGGCCGCGGTCCGCGGCACCCGGGTCGAGCTCGGTCCGCTGTTCGCCGGAATCGACGCGGCGGACCCGGAGTTGCCCACCTATCCGTTCCAGGGCGCCCGCTACTGGCTGATGCCCGGCGGCCCGGCCGGCGAGCCGTCCGCGCTCGGTCTGGACACCGCCGACCACCCGATCCTGGGTGCCGCGGTGGAGTTGGCCGACCGCGACGAGGTGGTCCTGACCGGCGCCCTCGGCGCGTTCGACCCGGCCGTGCGGCCCGACATCCGCGGCGTGCCCACGCTCGGCGCCGCGGCCCTGGCCGAGCTGGCGGTACGCGCCGCCGACGAGGTCGGCGGCGCGGTGACGAGGCTGACCCTGGACCGGCCGTTGGTGCTGTCCTCGACGGGTGCAACCCGCATCCAGGTGATCGCCGCCGGGAGCGGCGGCGCCCGTACGCTCACCGTGCACGCGCGCCACCCGGCCGTCGCGGACGGCCGGTGGGTCCGACACGCCACCGCCGTCCTCACCGATCCGGCGCCGCCGCCCGTCGCGGACCGGGACGCCTGGCCGCCCCGGGACGCCGACCCGCTCGCGCTGCCGGACCGGGACGGCGCCCGCGACGCGGCGGTGATCCGGGGGTTGTGGCAGCGCGGTGACGAGGTGTTCGCCGACGTGGCCCTGGGCGCCGAGGCCCGCGAGGTACGGGGATACCGCGTCCACCCCGCGTTGCTCGACGCCGCGCTCCGGGCCTGGCACCTCGCCCGACCGCCGCGGGACGACGGCACCGGCCGCGATCTGCTGCCCGTCTCGCTCGGCCGGGTCGCCGTGTACGCCATCGGTGCCGACCGCGCCCGCGTACGACTGCGTCCCGAGGCCGACGGCACGGTCACCGCGACGCTCGCCGACGCCGCCGGGCAGCCCCTGGTCACTCTCGGCCCGGTGGCCTTCGAGCGCGTCGCCGCAGCGGACTCGACGACTCCCCCAGGTCCGTCGCTGCCACCGGACGTGCTCTTCGGCATCGAGTGGGCGCCGGTGACCGCGGCGCCGGACGAGTCGCCCGGGAGTTGGGCGCTGCTCACCGAGGACCCCGACCACATCGCCCTGTCCGCCGCGCTGCGCGAGACGGGCGCCGAGGTGCACGTCCACCGCGACCCGGCCGCGCTGACCGCCGCCGTGGCCGCGGGCGCCCGCGCCCCGGACACCGTCGTCCTCCCGATCCACGCGTCGGGCGACGGACCCGAGGCCGCCGCGTGCACGGCCCTGGCCGCCCTGCAGGCGTTCCTGGGCGACGATCTGCTCGCGGCCGGCCGCCTGGTGTTGCTCACCCGGTCCGCGGTCGCCGCGCACATCGGCGAGGCCCCGGACCCGGAACTCGCGCCCCTGTGGGGACTGGTCGGTTCGGCCGGCGCCGAACACCCCGGGCGACTGCTCCTGCTCGACACCGACGCCCCGCTCTCCGCCGGCCTCCTGCGCGAAGCCCTCGCCGTCGGCGAACCCCGGCTGGTCGTACGCGAGGACACGCTGCGCTCGCCCCGGCTCGGCCGGGCCGCCGGCACTCCCGCACCCGAACACACCCCGCTCGACCCGAACGGCACCGTGCTGATCACCGGGGGCACCGGTACGCTCGGCGGGCTCGTGGCCCGCCACCTGGTGTCCGCCCACGGCATCCGCCGACTCGTGCTGCTCGGCCGTCGCGGCGCGGATGCCCCCGGCGCCGGGGAACTCGGCGCCGAACTCCGCGAGTCGGGTGCCCACGTCGACATCGTCGCGGGCGACGCCGCCGACCGGGACACACTGGCCACCGTCCTGGCCGCCGTACCCGCGGACCACCCCCTCACCGCCGTCGTGCACACCGCCGCCGCGCTCGACGACGCGGTCCTGGACGCGCTGACCCCGGAGCGCCTGGCCACGGTCTTCCGCCCCAAGGTGGACGCCGCCGTCCACCTCGACGAACTCACCCGCGCCGCGCCCCTGGCCGCGTTCGTGCTCTTCTCCTCGTCCGCCGGGATCCTCGGCACCGCCGGACAGGCCAACTACGCCGCCGCGAACACCTTCCTGGACGCGCTCGCCGCCCGGCGCCGCGCCCACGGCCTGCCCGCCACCTCACTGGCCTGGGGCCCGTGGGCACAGGTGAGCGAGCTGACCCGCAGCGTGCTCAGTACCGGCCGGGACCGCATGGTCGATGCCGGATTCCGCACCCTGTCCACGGCGGACGGCCTGGCCGTCCTCGACGCCGCGCTGCGCACCGACACCGCGCTGTTCGTACCGCTGCCGCTGGACCTCGACGCACTCGCCCGGCAACTCGCCGGCAATCCGCCGCCGCCGCTGTTCCGCGGCCTGCTCCGCACCCCGATGCGTCGGGTCGTCGGCGCCGGAGCGGGCGAGCCCACGGACCTGGCCGCCCGGCTGGCCGGTGAACCCCCCGCCGAGCGCACCCGGATCCTGCTCGACCTCGTCCGCGCCCAGGCCGCGGCCGTCCTCGGGCACGCCGGCGGCGACGCGGTCGGCGCCGGTCGACCCTTCCGCGAATTGGGCTTCGACTCGCTCAATGCGGTGGACCTGCGCAACCGGCTGGCCGCCGCCACCGGACTGCGCCTGCCGGTCGGCCTGATCTACGACCTCCCCACGCCGAACGCCATCGCCCAACACCTGCGTGCGCGACTCGGCGCGGACGGGGAGGAGCCCGCCGGCTCGGCCGCCCCGGTCGCCGCCCACCGCGCCGCACCGGCCGACGAGGACGACCCGGTCGTCGTCGTCGGGATGAGTTGCCGGCTCCCCGGCGGCATCGAATCACCGGACGCGCTCTGGGAGTTGCTGGTGTCCGGCGGCGACGCGATCGGTCCCGTCCCGGACGACCGCGGCTGGGACCTGAATCGGTTCGCCGCCCTGAACGGCGACCTGCCCGGCGTCGGCCTGCTGTCCGAGGGCGGATTCATCACCGGCGCCTCGGGTTTCGACCCGGCGTTCTTCGACATGAGCCCGGACGAGGCGTTGGTGATCGACCCCCAACAACGGGTGTTGTTGGAGCTGGCCTGGGAGGCGTGGGAACGCGTCGGTGAGGATCCGAGGCGGCTGCGGGGGTCGCGCACGGGCACCTACCTCGGAAGCTTCTTCCAGAATTACGTGTCCGACCTGCGCGAGGTTCCGCGGGCGAGCCTGCCCTACGTCTCGGCCGGCTCCGGCTCGCCGTTCGCCTGTGCCCGGGTGGCCTACACCTTCGGTCTGGAGGGGCCCACGCTCGCCGTCGACACCGGCTGCTCGTCCTCCGGCGTCGCCCTGCACCTGGCCTGCCAGGCGGTACGGCGCGGCGAGTGCACCTCCGCGCTGGTCGGCGGCGTCACGGTGCTCGCGTTCCCGGCCGCCTTCGACAACCTCGGCGGCATCGCCCCCGACGGCCGCTGCAAGTCCTTCTCGGCCGCCGCCGACGGCACCGGGTGGGGCGAGGGCGCCGGCGTGCTGATCGTCGAACTCCTCTCCGAGGCCCGCCGCCGCGATCACCCGGTGCTCGCGGTGATCCGCGGCTCGGCCCTGAACCACAACGGCGGCGGCAACGGGCTGACCGCGCCGCACGGACCCTCGCAGAGTCGGGTCATGCGGCTCGCGCTCGCCGAGGCCGGCCTGGGCCCGGCCGACATCGACGTCGTCGAGGCGCACGGCACCGGCACCGCGCTCGGCGACGCGGTCGAGGCCGAGGCGGTCATCGACGCGTACGGCCGACACCGTCCCGTCGACCGGCCGCTGTGGTTGGGCAGCGTCAAGGCCAACATCGGCCACCCGCATGCCGCCTCGGGTGTCGTCGGCGTCATCAAGACGATCCTGGCCATGCGACACGGCATCGTGCCCGAGGCCCTGCACGCCGCCGAGCCGCTGGCCGAGGTCGATTGGCAGGCCGGCGGCATCGCGCTGGCGCGTCGGGCGATGGCCTGGCCCGAGACCGGGCGGCCACGCCGTGCCGGGGTTTCCTCGTTCGGCGGCAACGGCACCAAGGTGCACTTCATTCTCGAACAGGCACCCGAGGAGCCGGCGACGCAACCCCCGGTGCCCGCACCCGACACCGGGTCGGCCCCGCCGCCCTGTTTGTTGTCGGCCCGCACCGGACCCGCCCTGGCCGAACAGGCCCGCCGGCTGCGCGAGCACCTGGTCGCCGGCACGCAGACCCTCACCCCGGCCGAGGTGGCCCGGTCACTGGCCACCACCCGCACCGCGTTCGAGGAACGCGCCGCGATCCCGGCCCGGGACCGGGCGGAACTCCTGGACGCGCTGGCCGCGTTGGCCGCCGGCACCGCCCATCCCACCCTGGTCACCGGCCGGTCCGTCGGCGAGAACGCCCGCCTGGTGGCCCTGTTGCCCGGCGCCGAGGAGCGCTCCCCCGCCGTCGAGGCCGAACTCTACGCCGCGTTTCCGGCCTACGCGCGCACCTGGGACGAGGTCGCCCGCGCCCTCGCTCCCCACCTGGACCGGCCGCTGCGCCCGCCGGGCACGAACGGCGAACCGGTCGGCGAGTCGGAAGCCGAACCGCACGTCGGTGCCGCCACGTTCGCGGCACACGTCGCCGCCTATCGACTGCTGGAGAGCCTGGGCCTGCGCCCGGACGCCGTCGCCGGGCGCGGCGCCGGACAACTCGCCGCCGCCCATCTCGGCGGCAGCCTGACCCTGCGGCAGGCGTCCTCGGTGGCCGCCGGTGGTACCGACGCCCCGGACGACCGTACGGTCGCGCCGCCGCGAATTCCCGTACTGGTGGCCGACAGCGGCGCCAGGATCGACGCCGCGGCCCTGCTCGCCGGCACCGAGCCGGCCGGCGGCGCGGCGACCGCGGAACGCGACTTCACGTGGCGGATCCACGACACCGACCTCGTGGTGGTTCTCGGCGCCCCCGGCGAGGACGGGTCCGACACCGGCGCAAGCCGGTCCGGCCCCGACACGGACCGGGCCCACTCCGGCGCGATCCACTCCGGCGCGGGCCGCATCGTGCACCTGCCATCGGGCACGCTGCCCGCACCTCGCGCGGTCGCCCTGGCGGTGGCCCGGTTGTACGCGGCCGGCGCCGACCCGGAGCCCGCCGACCTGTTCCGCGACCTGCCCACCCGGCGGGTCGACCTGCCCACCTATCCGTTCCAACGCGAGCCGTACTGGCTCGGCGCGTCCCGGACGAAGACCACCGACGAGGCGGGCGCCACGGTCGACGAACCCATCGACGCGTCCGTGTGACGGGGCGCGTCGCGCACGGGAGACGTTCGGCCCCGCCACCGAGCCGGCCCCAGCCGTGCCCCGAGCGGTACCGCCGGCGTGCGGCTCCGCGTGTCGTACCCGGGGCCGAGTCCGGCGCACGGTCTCAGCACTCGCGCGGTCCCAGGACTCGCGCGGTCCCAAAAGTCGCGCGGTATCCCAAGACTCGCACGGTCTCAAGAGTCGCACGGTCTCAAGAGTCGCGCGGTCCCAGGACTCGCGCGGTCCCAGGACTCGCGCGGTCTCAGGAGTCGCCGGGGCCGTCGAGCGCGAGGCGGATGAGTTCGTCGGCGTCCATCAGCGCGATCGACGCGGCGGCCTCCTCGGCGAGCGCGCCGGCGGCGGCCGATCCGGCCGGGTCCTCGGTGGCGGAGGGTGGTTCGTCGACCGGCTCCGGGGCGAGGTCCGCCCGCAGCCTGCGGGCCAGATCGACCGGCGTGGGGTGATCGAAGACCAGCGTGGCGGGCAGCCGCAGACCGGTGTCGGCGGTGAGGCGGTTGCGCAGTTCCACGGCGGTGAGCGAGTCGAAGCCGAGGTCGCGGAAAGCCCGGTCCGGATCCACCACGCCGGCCGACCCGTGGCCCAGCACCACGGCGACATGGGCGCGGACCAGGTCGAGGAGGAACTCCTCCCGGTCGGCCGGGGACAGTCCGGACAACCGCTGCGCCGGCGAGGGTCCCGCGGCGGCCGTGTCGTCCGACGCGGCGCGCCGGGCCGGGACCGGGGCGAGGTCGCGCAGGATCGGCGCCGCCGGACCGGTGTCGAGGATCCGGTCGACGGGGATCCGGCGAAACACGAGGGAGTCGGCGCGCAGCACGGGGGCACCCGCGCCGTCGGCCGCCAGCACGGTGACCGTGTCGGCGCCTGCGGGCACGAGCCGCACGCGCAGCCGCCGCGCGCCCGAGGCGTACAGCGAGACGCCGCTCCAGGCGCACGGCACCGGGATCCCGGCGTCCCGATCACCGGAGTCGTCCGGGCTGTACGCCAGGAGTGCGGCGTCCAGCAGCGCCGGGTGCAGGCCGTATCGTCCGGCCTCGTCGCGTTCGCGGTCGTCGAGCGCGACCTCGGCGTATACCTCGGTGCCGACCCGCCAGGCCTGTTCCAGGCCCCGGAAGGCGGGCCCGTACGCATGGCCCGAGGCGCGGGCCTGCTCGTGGAGGTCGGCGGTGTCGAGCGGGACGGCGCCGGTCGGCGGCCATGCGGTCGACTCGAAATCGGCGGCCGGTCCGGTGAGGTCCACGGGGTCCACGGGGTCCACGGGGTCCACGGGGTCCACGGGCCCGAGTGTGGCACTGGCGTTGCGCTGCCAACCTCCGTCGTCCGCCGCCCGGTCGGTGGCGAGGCGGGAGTGCGTGGTCAGGCTGCGGCGGCCGGTCTCGTCGGGCGGGCCGACCACGATCTGGATGCGTACCGCGCCGGTCGGCGGCACGATCAGCGGGGCTTCGAGGTCGAGTTCGTCGAGTCGACCGCAGCCCGCCTCGTCGGCCGCACGGATCGCCAGGTCCACGAAGGCGCTGCCCGGCAACAGGATGCTGCCGGCGAGAGTGTGGTCGGCGAGCCAGGGGTGGGTGCGCGCCGAGATCAGGCCGGTGAGCACGAGGTGACCGAGTTCGGACAGGGTGGTGCCGGCGAGCAGCAGCGGGTGGTCGACGGGGGCGAGCCCGAGCTCGGCGGCGTCACCCGCGCCGGCCCGGCCGGTGCCGGACTCCAGCCAGTAGTGCCGGTGTTGGAACGCGTAGGTCGGCAACGGGACGCGCCGGCCGAAGCCGGCGCCGAGGACCGCGGTCCAGGCCACCGGCAGCCCGTGCACGTGGGCTTCCGCGAGCGAGCCGAGGAAACGCTCCACGTCCGGCCTGCCGCGGCGCAGGGTGCCGAACGCGACGGCGGACCGGTCCGTTCCGTCCAGCACCTGCTCGATCACCGGGGCCAGCATGGGATGGGCGCCGACCTCGACGAAGGCGGTGTGTCCGGCTTCGAGGAGAGCGTGCACGGTCTCCTCGAAGCGCACGGTCTGCCGCAGGTTGCGGTACCAGTACTCGACGTCGAGGCCGGCGGTGTCCTGCCGGCCGGCGGTGACCGTCGAGTAGAAGGGGATCTGGCCCGGGCGCGGTTCGATCCCGGCGAGGGCGTCGGCGAGCCGGTCGCGGATCTCCTCCACGTGGGCGCTGTGCGAGGCGTACGTGGTGGGGACGCGCCAGTGGCGTATCCGCTCGCCCTCGTACACCGCCGTCAGTTCGTCCAGGGCGGCGGTGTCGCCGGCGATCACGGTGGAGCCGGGTCCGTTGATCACGGCGACCGACAGCCGTCCGGGCCACCGTTCCAGCCGGGCCGCGACCCGAGCGGCCGGCTCGCCGACGGAGAGGATGCCGCCGCGCCCGGCCAACACCCCGACGGCCTGGCTGCGCCGGGCGACGATCTTCGCGGAGTCCGCCAGGCTCAGGCCGCCCGCGATGTAGGCCGCGGCGATCTCGCCCTGCGAGTGGCCGACCACGGCGGCGGGTTCGACGCCGCAGGAGCGCCACAGTTCGGCCAGGCCGATCATCACGGCCCACAACACCGGCTGGAGCACGTCGACGCGCGCGAGCCACACCTTGGCGGCGTCCGCGTCGGCGCGCAGCACCTCTTCGAGGGACCAGTCCACGTACGGGTCCAAGGCTTGCCCGCAGGCGGCGATGCGTTCGGCGAACACCGGCGCGCTGTCGAGCAGTTCCACCGCCATCCGGGCCCACTCCGAGCCCTGGCCGGGGAAGACGAACACGACCCGTTCGCCGTACCGGGCCTGGCCCCTGGCGACCGCGGCGACCGGGGTGCCCGCGGCGAGACCGGCCAACGCGTGTCGGAGTTCGTCGCGGCCGGCGGCCCGGACGACCGCGCGGTGTGGCAGGGCGGACCGGGTGGCGTGCAGGGAGTGTGCCAGGTCGGGCAGCGAGGCGGCGCGGCCGGCGTCGGTGTCCAGGTGGGCGGCCAGTCGGGCGGCCTGGGCACGCAGGCTCTCGGGGCCGGCCGCGGAGACGAGGAAGGGCAGCACGGCAGGGTCGCGCAACACCGGCGAATCGGGCTTGCGATCCTGCTCCGGCTCCGGTTCCGCGTGGTCGTCGGCGGTCGGCTCGGGGGCCTGTTCCAGGATCAGGTGCGCGTTGGTGCCGCTGATCCCGAAGGACGAGACGCCGGCGCGGCGCGGTCGTGCGCCGCCGGGCCAACTCCTGGCCTCGGTGAGCACTTCCACGGTGCCCGCGGACCAGTCCACGTGCGGGGTCGGCTCGTCCACGTGCAGAGTCTTGGGCAGCACGCCGTGGCGCATCGCCATGACCGTCTTGATGATCCCGGCCGCACCGGCGGCCGCCGCGGTATGGCCGAAGTTGGACTTCACCGAGCCGATCCACAGCGGCCGTTCGGGGTCGCGGCCGCTGCCGTAGGCGGCGATCAGGGCCCGGGCCTCGATCGGGTCGCCCAGCCGGGTACCGGTGCCGTGCGCCTCCACCGCGTCGATGTCCGCGGGGGCCAGGCCCGCGTCGGCCAGCGCCTGTTCGATCACCCGTCGTTGCGCGGGGCCGTTGGGGGCGGTGAGGCCGTTGCTCGCGCCGTCCTGGTTGACCGCGCTGCCGCGCACCACGGCCAGTACGGGGTGGCCCTTGCGGCGCGCGTCACCAAGCCGTTCGACCAGGAGCATGCCGACGCCCTCGGACCATCCGGTGCCGTCGGCCGCGGCGGCGAACGGCTTGCACCGGCCGTCGGCGGACAACACGCGCTGCCGGCTGAACTCGACGAAGACGGCCGGGGTCGTGATCACGCCGGCCCCTCCCGCGAGCGCCATCGTGCACTCGCCGCCGCGCAGCGCCCGGACGGCGAGGTGCAGCGCCACCAGCGAGGACGAGCACGCGGTGTCCACGGTCACCGCGGGGCCTTCGAGGCCGAGCGCGTAGGAAACCCGGCCCGACATCGCGCTGCCGACGCCGCCGGTGAGCGCGTACCCCTCGACACCCTCGGGCAGGCGCCGCACCCCGCTGCCGTAGCCGCTGGGGGTGCCGCCGACGAAGACGCCGGTCGAACTGCCCCTCAGGGTGCGCCGATCGACCCCGGCGTGTTCGAACGCCTCCCACGAGGTCTCCAGGAGCAGCCGCTGCTGCGGGTCCATGGCGAGCGCCTCGTGCGGGGAGATCCCGAAGAAGGCCGGATCGAACTCGCCCGCGTCGTCCAGGAATCCGCCCTCTCGGGTGTAGCTGGTGCCCGGGTGGTCGGGGTCCGGGTGGTACAGGTCCTCGACCGCCCAGCCCCGGTCGGTCGGGAATCCGCCCATCGCGTCCACCCCGTCGGCGACCAGCCGCCACAGGTCCTCGGGCGAGCGCACGCCGCCGGGGAAGCGGCAGGCCATGCCGATCACCGCGATCGGCTCGGGGCGCTCCAACTCCGCGATGCGGGCCCGGGCTCGCTGCAGGTCGACCGTCGCGCGCTTGAGGTAGTCCCGCAGCCTGTCTTCGCTGCCGCTCATGAGTGCTCACCTTTCGGGGCCTGCCCGGGGGTTTCGAGATGGTCGTCGAGCAGCGCGAACAGTTCGTCGTCGGAGGCGGACGCGACACCCGCCTCGTCGGCTGCCGCGGTGTGCTCCCGGTCGAGCGAGCCGAGCCGTTCCAGGAAGCGCCGCATGCGCAGCGCGACTCGGGCTCGGAGCTGCGGATCCTCGTCCGCGACTCGCCCGAACGCGGCCTCCAGGACGTCGAGTTCGGCCAGGACCGGGGCGAGTACGGACTCGTCGTCGCCGGTCAGCGCGGTCCGCAGCCGGGCGGCCAGGTCGGTGGGGGTCGGGTGGTCGAACACCAGCGTGCTCGGCAGTTCGACACCGGTCGCGCGGCCGAGCCGGTCCCGCAGTTCGACGGCGGTCAGCGAGTCGAATCCCAGGTCGCGGAAGGCCTGGTCGGCCGGCACCTGCCCGGCCGAGGTGTGGCCGAGGACGGCCGCGACCTCGCCGCGCACCAGGTCCAGCAGGATCGTCTCGCGTTCGGCCGCGCCCGCGGCGCCCAGCCGACCGATCAGGCCGGGGTCCGCCACCCTCGGGGCGCCGGCCGGCGCGGCCCGCGCGGCGAGCGCGGCGCCGACCTCGGGGAGGCCGTCGAGCAGCGGGCTCGGACGCAGCGAGGTGAAGCGCGGGGCGAAGACGAGCCAGTCCACGTCGGCGACGACCACTTCGGTGTCCCCCCGGCCCACCGCGCGGGCCATCGCGTGCACGGCGGCTTCCGGGGGCATCGCCCGCAGGCCGAGCCGGGCGAGTCGGTCCCCGTCGGTCTGCTCGACCATGCCACCCCCGGCCCACGGACCCCAGGCGATCGACGTCGCGGCCAGGCCGCGGGCGCGCCGGTCGCGGGCCAGCGCGTCCACGTGTGCGTTGGCGGCTCCGTAGACTCCTTGGCCGCCGCTGCCCCAGACACCGGCAATCGAGGAGAAGAGCACGAACGCCGCCAGGGACCGTTCGCCCAGCACGGCATCCAGGTTGGCCGCGCCCGCCACCTTGCCCGCGGTGATCCGCGCGGCCTCGACCGGATCCGTGTCGGTGATCGGCGCGGCCTGCGCCACCCCGGCGGCGTGCACCACCGCGCTCAGCGGCGGCCCGTCGGCGTCGATCCGTCGCACGAGGCGCTCCACCGCGCTCCGGTCGGCCACATCGCAGCTCTCGATCAGCACGCCGACGCCCAGGGTGGTCAGTTCGGCCGCGAGGGCCTCGGCCCCCGGGGCCCGCGCGCCGCGCCGACCGGCCAGAACCAGCCGCTCCGCGCCCGCGGTCGCCGCCCACCGTGCCACGTGCGCGCCGAGGCCGCCGGTGCCGCCGGTGATCAGTACCGTGCCGGACGGCTGCCAGAGGTGGTCGTCGGCCTCGGTGACGGCCGGCCCGCGGGCCAGGCGGCGTACATGCACCCCGTCGGGACGGATCGCCACCTGGTCCTCGGCGCCGTGCGCGAGCACATCCGCGAGGCGGGACCACACGTCGACGGCCTCGCCGGTCCGCGGCTCCGCCGGTACGGCGCTCGCCGCACGCGGCCCGGCGTCCGCGAGGTCCACCAA
The DNA here is from genome assembly GCF_045207655.1 of Embleya sp. NBC_00888. Lineage (NCBI taxonomy): Bacteria > Bacillati > Actinomycetota > Actinomycetes > Kitasatosporales > Streptomycetaceae > Embleya > Embleya sp. NBC_00888. Next base: position 974,103 of record NZ_CP108784.1, read on the forward strand.
GCCACCCCAGACGTTGGGCAGTTCGAGCGCGGCAACCCGACCGAGTCCCCAGATTCCGGCCTGGTCGGGGTACCCGGCCGGGTCGTGCTCGGCGATGGACACGGCGCCGGTGGTCAGGCACCACAACCTGGCCCCCGGCTCGGTGTCGGCGAACGCCTGGACGAGCGCGAGGGTGGCCGCCAGGCCGTGGGGGAGACGGGGCAGGTCGGCGCGCTCGCCCGGCAGGTCGGACAGCAGCGAGAGCACCCCGTCGAAGGGGCCGAAACGGCGCAGGTGCTCGGCGAGGACACCGCGATCGCACTCCGACGCGTCGACCTCGAGCCGTCGCACGGCGGCACCGCGCCGTTCGAGCGCACGCGCACACGCGTCGACGTGCCGGCTCGCCGGATGGCTCACCACGACCCAGGTGCCGAACGGTTCCGCGCCGGATCGTTCGGTCCAGGGCGCCCACTCGGCCCGATACCGCCAGGTGTCCGGGTCGTCGAAGGCGCCGCCGGCGGCCCGTGGGTCGGCCAACGGGGCCGGCCAGTGCCGCTGTCGCTGGAACGCGTAGGTGGGCAGGTCGACCGACCCGCCGCCGCCGGGGAGGAACGCGGTCCAGTCCACGGGCGTCCCGTGTACGTGCAGCGCGCCCAACGCCGCGGTGAGCGTGGCCCGTTCCGATCGATCCCGGCGAATCACCGGGACGGCGAGTGTCTCGACGGATGGGCCGCGGCATTCGCGGGCCATCGCGGTCAGCACCCCGTCGGGCCCGACCTCCAGCAGTACGGGCTCACCCAGGGCGCCGACCGCGGCGACACCATCGGCGAAGCGGATGGGTTCGCGTACCTGGCGCACCCAGTAGTCCGGGTCCGTCAACTCGCCCTGGGCGGCTACCGCGCCGGTGAGGTTGGAGATCACCGGGATCCGTGGAGCCGCGTACGAGACGCCCGCGAGCACCGTCCGAAACTCCGCGAGCATCGGCTCCATCCGCGCCGAGTGAAAGGCGTGGCCCACCCGAAGCCGCCTGGTCCGACACCCGCGCTCCGCGAAGAACGCGGCGACCGCCAACACGGCGGCCTCGTCCCCCGAAACCACCACGGAACTCGGCCCGTTGACCGCGGCCACACCGACCCCGCCGCCCCGGCCGACCAGGGCAGCCCGCACCTCGGCCTCACCCGCCCGCACCGCGACCATCGCCCCACCCGCCGGCAACGCCTGCATCAACCGACCCCGCGCAGCCACCACCACCGCCGCATCCGCGAGCGACCACACACCCGCCACACACGCCGCCGCAAGCTCACCGATCGAATGCCCCAACACGAACTCCGGCCGCACACCGAACGACTCCACCAACCGAAACAGCGCCACCTCCACCGCGAACAACCCCGCCTGCGTGAACACCGTCTCGTCCAACAACCCCTCGGTACCCTCCACCCCGAACACCACATCCCGCACCGAAAACCCGACACGCTCGGCAAGCCGCCGATCCAACTCCGCCACGACCGCATCGAAACTCGCCGCGAACACCGGGAACGCCCCGTACAGTTCACGCCCCATCCCGACCCGCTGACTCCCCTGCCCGCTGAACAGGAACACCGGTCGGCGGTTCGCCCGCGCGACGCCGACGGTCGTGCCTCCGGTCCGGCGTCCTTCCGCGACGGCGGTGAGCCCGGCGAGCAACTCGGCCCGGTCCGCGGCCGTCACCACCGCACGGTGGTCCAGCGCGGCGCGGGTGCCGGCCAGCGCGGCGGCGAGGTCGGCCGGGGCGATGTCGGCGCCGCCGGCCACCAGGTGCGCGTGCAGCCGCTCGGCCTGGGCGGCCAGGGCCGGTGGTGTCTTGGCGGAGAGCAGGTACGGCAGCACGCCCGGATCGGCCTGCGACGCGGCGCTCGGGGCGTCGACCGGCTCGGGCGGGCGGTACTCGAGAACCGTGTGCGCGTTGGTCCCGCTGATCCCGAACGAGGACACCGCGGCGCGCCGCGGCCGGCCGGTCTCCGGCCACGCACGCGCCCGGGTCAACAACTCCACCGCGCCCGCCGACCAGTCCACATGCGGCGTCGGCGCGTCCACGTGCAGCGTCCTGGGCAACATGCCGTGCCGCATCGCCATGACCATCTTGATCACCCCCGCCACCCCCGCGGCGGCGGTGGTGTGCCCGATATTGGACTTGAGCGCGCCCAGCCACAGCGGCGCGTCCGCGGGCCGTTCCCGGCCGTAGGTGGCGATCAGGGCCCGGGCCTCGATCGGGTCGCCGAGCGCGGTGCCGGTGCCGTGCGCCTCGACGGCGTCCACATCCCGGGTGCTCAGCCGCGCGTTCGCCAGCGCCTGCCGGATCACCCGCTGCTGCGAGGGCCCGTTGGGCACGGTGAGCCCGCTGCTCGCACCGTCCTGGTTGACGGCCGAGCCGAGGATGGTCGCCAGGACCCGGTGGCCGTTGCGGCGCGCGTCGGAGAGCCGTTCGACGAGCAGCATGCCGATGCCCTCGGACCACCCGGTGCCGTCGGCGTCGGCGGCGAACGCCTTGCAGCGGCCGTCGGCGGCGAGCACCCGCTGCCGGCCGAACTCCACATACACCCCCGGGTTGGCCATCACCGTGACGCCACCGGCCAGCGCCATCGAGCATTCGCCGGCGCGCAGCGCCTGGCCGGCGAGATGCAGCGCGACCAGCGACGACGAGCAGGCCGTGTCGATCGTGACGGCGGGCCCCTCCAGGCCGAAGGTGTAGGCGAGGCGACCGGAGGCGACACTCGCGGCGTTCCCGGTGGCGAGGTAGCCGCCGAGTTCGTCGGGTACGTCCATGCCGGCCAGGTAGTCCATGTCGACGGCACCGACGAACACTCCGGTGGCGGAGCCGCGCAGCACGGTCGGGTCGATCCCGGCTCGTTCGAACACCTCCCACGACGTCTCCAGCAACAACCGCTGCTGCGGGTCCATCGCCAGCGCCTCGCGCGGCGAGATACCGAAGAAGCCGGCGTCGAAGTCGGTCGCGTGCTCGACGAAGCCGCCCTCGCGGACGTAGCTGGTACCGGGGTGGTCGGGGTCGGGGTGGTACAGCCCGTCGACCGGCCACCCGCGATCGGTGGGGAAGCCGGTCAGGGCGTCGCGGCCCTCGGCCAGCATGCGCCACAGCTCCTCGGGCGATCCGACGCCGCCGGGGAAGCGGCAGGCCATCGCGACGATCGCGATCGGCTCCGCTTCCCGCTGCTCGGCGCGGCGCAACTCCGCGCGTGCTTCGTGCAGTTCCGCGGCCACCCGCTTGAGGTAGCCGACCAGCTTGTGCTGGTCCGGCGTATCGCGGTCCGGCATCGTGGTGGCGGTCCTTCCCAGGATCGGCGGAACGGGGCGAACGCGGGTCACGCCGGGCCCAGTTCGCGGTCGATGAAGTCGAGCACCTCGTCGGCGCTCGCCTCCTCGAGTCGCGCCGCCGCGTTCGACGGGGCGGTTTCCGGGGCGCCGTCGGCGCGCATCCCCCCGCCGCGCCACGCGGTGCGCAGCCGGTCGATCCGCGCGGAGATCTCGGCGCGGTCGTACCCGTCCGCGCGCACCCCGGCGAGCCGGGCCGCCAGGCGGTCGAGTTCCTCCAGCACCGCGGGCACCGCGACGGCGGCGGTGTCGGGCACGAGTTCCTTGAACAGGTGGTCGGCCAGGTCGGCCGGGGTCGGGTAGTCGAAGACCAGGGTGGCCGGCAGCCGCAGGTCGGTGGCGGCGTCGAGGCGGTTGCGCAGCTCCACGGCGGTCAGCGAGTCGAAGCCGATGTCGGTGAAACCGCGGTGCGGATCCACCGCGTCCGCGCCGTCGAGGGCCAGCACGGTGGCCGCGTGGCCGCGGACCAGATCCACCAACAACGGGCGCCGGTCGGCCTCGGCCAGTGCGGCCAGCCGCCGCACCAGGTCGGCGGCGGGTTCCGGCCGGGCTGCGCTCCGGGCACCGGGCCGCCCCGGGCCGCGGATCAGGCCGCGCATCGCGGCGGGCACGGCGCCGGCACCGCGGTGCAGGGCCGCGCCGTCGACGCGGACCGGCAACAGCAGGGGGTCGGGCAGATCCGCGGCGGTGTCGAACAGTGCCAGGCCCTGTGCCGAGGACAGCGGCACCATCCCGGAGCGCGCCGCCCTGGCCCGGTCGGCCGGGCCGAGGCCGGCGGTGATCTCGCTCGCCTGATCCCACAGTCCCCAGGCGAGCGACACGCCGGGCCGGCCGCCGGCCCGGCGATGGTGGGCGAGTGCGTCGAGGAAGGTGTTGGCCGCCGCGTAGCCTCCCTGTCCCGCACCGCCGAACACTCCCGCCGCCGAGGAGTACAGGGCGAACACGGCGAGGTCGGCGTCGGCGGTCAGCCGGTGCAGGTTCACCGCGCCGTCGATCTTGGGGCGCAGTACTCGGCGCAGTCGATCCGCCGTCGGCGAGGTGACGACACCGTCCTCGACCACGCCCGCGGCGTGCACGACGGCGGTGAGCGGGTGCGCGACGGGCACCCGGGCCAGTACTTCGGCGAGTTGCGCCCGGTCGGCCACGTCGCACGCGGCGATCTCGACGTGTACGGCGCCGAGCCCGCGCAGTTCCGCGCGCAGTGCCGCCGCGCCCGGGGCCCGCTCGCCGGCCCGGCCGGCGAGCACCAGGTGTCGGGCGCCGTGCTCGGTCACCAGGTGCCGGGCCAGCAGGCCGCCGAGCGCGCCGGTGCCGCCGGTGATCAGTACCGTGCCGTCGGGATCGAGCGCGGCGGGCACGGTGAGCACGATCTTGCCCACGTGTTTGGCCTGACTCATGTACCGGTAGGCGTGCGCGGCCTCCCGGATGTCCCAACTGCGCGTCGGGAGCAGGTGCACGGCGCCGCTGTCGACGAGGCCGACGATCTCGGTGAGGATCCGGCCGATGACCTCGGGGCCGGGGTCGACGAACGGCCGGTAGCTCACCCCCGGATACGACTCGGCCGTGTGGCCGGGGTCGCGCAGGTCCGTCTTGCCGAGCTCGATCAACCGGCCGCCGGGTGCCAGCAACCGCAGCGAGGCGTCCACGTACTCGCGGGCCAGCGAGTTGAGCACGACGTCGACGCCGCGGCCGTCGCCCGCGCCGGCGAAGGCGTGCTCGAAGTCGAGCGAGCGGGAGGAGGCGATATGCCGGTCGTCCAGGCCCAGTTCGCGCAGGGTGTCCCACTTGCCGGGACTCGCCGTGGCGTAGACCTCGGCGCCGAAGTGCCGGGCCAGTTGTACGGCGGCCATGCCCACGCCGCCGGCCGCCGCGTGGATCAGTACAGATTCGCCCGGCCTCAGGCCGGCGAGCTCGAACAGGGCGTGGTGGGCGGTTTGGAAGACGACCGGCATGCCGGCGGCCTCGGCGAAGGTCCACCGCGGCGGGATGCGTACGACGGCCCGGTGGTCGACGACCGCGATCGGACCGAGCGAGGCGGGCACCCGGCCCGTCACCCGGTCGCCGGGTTGCCAGTCGCCTGCGGCCGAGCCGACCTCGGTGACCACTCCGGCGGCCTCGGTGCCCATCCCGACGTGGGCGGGCACCATGCCCAGACCCACCAGCACATCGCGGAAGTTGAGGCCGGCGACGCGTACCGCGAGCCGGATCTCGTGCGGGGCGAGCGCGCGGGCGGCGGCCGGGAACGGCAGCGGCGCGAGCCGGTCCAGGTCGCCCGCTCCGGTGGTGTCCAGCACCCAGGGGCCGTCGGGGGCCGCGGGCAACAGCCGGTCGGTGTCGGCTCGGACGATCCGCGGGACCAGCGCCACGCCCGCGCGGACGGCCGTCTGCGGTTCGTCGGCGGCGAACGCCGCCCGTACCGCGTCGGGCAGCGCGGTCGGCGAGTCGGGATGCGCATCGAGGTCGGCGAGCAGGAACCGTCCCGGGTGTTCGGCCTGTACGGAGCGCAGCAGCCCCCAGACGGGCGCGTGGGTCAGATCGGTGACGCCCGCGTCGTCGCGGGCCGCGACCGCGCCGCGGGTGAGCACGACCAGCCGGGTCGCCTGCCACGCGGGGTGCATCAGCCAACCCTGGACGGTGTGCACCATACGTTCCACGGCCCGGTCGGCCGATTCGGGCAACTCCGGCGCGGAGACCGGGGCGAGCGGAAGCAGCACGACGGCGGGGGTCGCGGACTCCTCGGCGAGCGCGGCGGCATCGGGGTACGCGCGCGCCGCGATCCCGGTGCGCCGCAGCGCGTCGCCCAGACCGAAGGGGTCGACGCCCAGTACGGCCCACGGGCCCGCGATCGTCTCCCGCGACTGCTCGGGCGGTGCGAGCGCGGCCCAGTCGAGCCGGAACAGCGAGCCGCCGGCCGTTTCCGTGGGGCCGGCCGGGCGCGTCACCAGTTCGCGTACCGAGACCACGGGATTGCCGGAGCCGTCGGCGGCGACCAGTTCGACCGCGTCGGGGCCGGTGACCGACAGCCGTACGCGCAGCGCCCGGGCGCCGACGGCGTGCACGCTCACCCCGCTCCAGGAGAACACCAGCCGCGGCCGCCCGGTGTCCCGGCCGAGCCCGGTCAGGCCGCCGGCGTGCAGGGCGGCGTCGAAGAGCGCCGGGTGCAGCAGGAAGTCCGCGGCCTCGGCGGTGTGTTCGCCGGGCAGGGCCACCTCGGCGTACACCCGGCCGTCCAGCCGCCAGGCGGCGCGCAGTCCTCGGAAGGAGGGGCCGTACCCGAATCCGTCGGCCGCGAGGTCGGCGTAGAAGTCCCCGAGGTCCACCGGTTCGGCCCCGGCCGGCGGCCAGGTCGCCGAGTCGGCGGGGTCCGTGCCGGGCGCGCTCGCGGCGGCGGTCTCGGGGGCCAGGACGCCGACCGCGTGTCGGGACCACTCGCCGTCCGCGCCCGACCCGCGATCCACCGCGTCCTCGCGCCGGGAGTGCACCTCGACCCGACGGCGGCCGTGCTCCTCGACCGGCCCGACCGTGACCTGGAGCCGTACCGCGGCGTCCTCGGGAACGCCGAGCGGTGTCTGCACCGTGAGTTCGGCCAGATGCGGGCAGCCCGCACGGTCGCCGGCCCGGACGGCGACCTCCACGAACGCGGTGCCGGGGAAGAGCACGCTGCCGCCGATCGCGTGGTCGGCCAGCCAGGGGTGGGTGCGCCGGGACAGCCGTCCGGTGAGGACCAGTTCGTCGCTGCCCGCCAGGCCCAGCTCGGCGCCGAGCAGCGGGTGGCCGGTGGCGACCAGTCCGAGGCCGGCCGCGTCGGGCGTCGCCGCGCCGTCGTCGAGCCAGTAGCGCTTGCGCTGGAAGGCGTAGGTGGGCAGGTCGATCCGGCGGGCGCCGGTGCCGGCGAAGAACCGCTCGCCGTCGATCCGGCCGCCGGACAGGTGCAGCGCGCCGAGGGCGCGTACCGCGGTGACCGCTTCCGGTCGGCCACGGCGCAACGCGGGTACGCAGAGCGGGATCGTGGCGGGCACGGGCCGGCGGGCGGCCAGGCAGTCCCGGGCGAGCGCGGTCAGCACCCCGTCCGGGCCCAGCTCGATCAGCGCGGTCGCGCCCGCGTCGGCGAGCGCGGCGACGCCGTCGGCGAACCGGACCGTCCCGCGCACGTGCCGGGCCCAGTAGTCCGCGCTGCCCAACTCCTCGGCGCTCGCGGGGCGGCCGGTCAGGTTGGAGATCACCGGGATGCGCGCGGGCGCGGCCGTAACGGTGCCGGCCACCTCGCGGAAACGATCGAGCATGCCGTTCATGTGCACGCTGTGGAACGCGTGACTCGTGCGCAGCCGCCGGGTCTTGCGACCTCGTTCGGCGAACTGCCGGGCCAGCGCGAGCACCGGTTCGACGTCCCCGGAAAGCACCGCGGCGGCCGGGCCGTTGATCGCCGCGAGGTCGACGGCGCCGCCGTGTTCGGCGACCGCGGCGCGTACCTCCTCCTCGCTCGCGGCGACCGCGATCATCGCGCCGCCGGCGGGCAGTTCCTGCATCGCACAGGCCCGGGCGGCGACCAGCGCCGCGGCGTCCGGCAGCGACCACACCCCGGCCAGGTACGCGGCGGACAGTTCGCCGATCGAGTGGCCCAGCAACAGATCCGGGCGCACGCCCCACGACTCGTACAGCCGGAAGAGGGCGACTTGGAGCGCGAACAGGCCGGTCTGCGCGTAGACGGTCCGCCCGAGCAGTTCCTCGGTGACCGGGTCGTCGACGCTCAGCACGACCTCGGCCGGCGGCCGGTCGACCTGCCCGGCCAGTCGGGCGTCGAGCTCGCCCGCCACCGCGTCGAAGGCGTCGGCGAACACCGGCCAGGCCGCGTACAGTTCCCGACCCATGCCGGGGCGCTGGCTGCCCTGGCCGGTGAACAGGAAGGCCGTGCGCGGGCCTTGCCCGGCCCGGCCGCGCACGGCGTTCACCGCGTCCTCGCCCCGGGCCAGCGTGTCGAGCCCGGCGAGCAGGTCGTCGGGGCCGGTGCCCACGACGACCGCGCGGGAGTCGAGAGCGGCGCGCGACGTGGCCAGCGAGTAGCCGACGTCGGCGGGCCGGAGGCCGGGGCGGGCGCGCAGGTGCGCGGCGAGCCGGGCGGCCTGGTCGCGCAGCGCCTCGTCGGTGCGGGCGCCGAGGACCCAGGGCAGGGCGGGCGGGTCGATGCCCGCCGGGCCTCGGCCGGGGGCGTCGGTTGCCGCGTCGGCGGTGGTCGCCTCCGCGGGGAGGCGGTCGCCGGCCCCGGCCGTCGCGTCCGCGCCGCCCGGCTCCCCCGCCGCGTGCTCCGTGGCCGGCTTCGGTGCTTCCTCCACGATCACGTGCGCGTTGGTGCCGCTGACCCCGAACGACGAGATCCCGGCCCGGCGCGGGCGGCCGGTCGGCGGCCACGGACTGGGCCGGGTGAGCAGTTCCACACCGCCCAAGGACCAGTCGACGTGCGGTGTCGGCTCGTCCACGTGCAGCGTCCGCGGCAGCAGGTCGTGCCGCATGGCCTCGATCATCTTGATCACGCCGGCGACGCCGGCCGCCGCGCCGGTGTGCCCGATGTTCGACTTGACCGCGCCCAGCCGCAGTGGTTGCCCGGCGGGCCGGTCGCGACCGTAGGCGGCCAGCAGGGCCCGGGCCTCGATCGGGTCGCCGAGGACGGTGCCGGTGCCGTGCGCCTCGACCGCGTCGACATCGCGGGCGTTCAGCCGCGCGGCGTCGAGGGCTTGCCGGATGACCCGCTCCTGCGCGCGGTCGTTGGGGGCGGTCAGGCCGTTGCTGGCGCCGTCCTGGTTCACCGCACTGCCCCGGATGACGGCCAGCACCGGGCGCCCGGCCCGGTGGGCGTCGCCGAGCCGCTCCAGGAGCAGTACGCCCGCGCCCTCGGCCCAGCCGGTGCCGTCGGCCGCGGCGGCGAACGCCTTGCAGCGCCCGTCGGGGGCGAGGCCGCGCTGTCGGCTGAACTCGATGAAGATGCCCGGCGTCGACAGCACGGTGACGCCGCCGGCCAACGCCATCGTGCACTCGCCCCGGCGCAGCGCGTGCACGGCGAGGTGGATCGCCACGAGCGAGGACGAGCACGCGGTGTCGACCGTGACGGCCGGCCCCTCCAGACCGAGGGTGTAGGCGATCCGCCCGGAGGCGACGCTGACCATGCCGCCCGTGCCGAGGTATCCCTCGACCTCTTCGGGAATGGTGCCGAGCCGCTCGACGTAGCCAGAGGAGATGGCGCCGGCGAAGACACCGATCGGGCTGCCTTCGAGCGAGCTCGGGTCGATGCCGGCGCGCTCGAACGCCTCCCAGGAGGTCTCCAGGAGCAGCCGTTGTTGCGGGTCCATCGCCAGCGCCTCGCGCGCGTTGACGCCGAACAGTTCGGCGTCGAAGTCGGCCGCGCCGGCCAGGAAGCCGCCGCGCCGGGTGTAGGTCCGGCCGGAGCGGGCGGGGTCCGGGTCGTAGATGCCGTCGACGTCCCAGCCGCGATCGCGCGGAAAGTCGCCGACCGCGTCGACACCGTCGGCGACGAGCCGCCACAGCTCCTCCGGCGTACCCACCCCGCCGGGATAGCGGCAGGCCATGCCGACCACGGCGATCGGCTCGTGCGCCGCCGCCTCGACCTCGCGCAGCCGCTGTCGGGTCCGGCCGAGGTCCGCCGTGGCCCGCTTGAGGTAGTCGAGGAGCTTTTCTTCGTTGGTCGACACGCGAGCCCACTTTCGCCAGGTGGCCGGAGGGAAGCCGGGGAAGGCCGGATGGAGTCCTCGTACGTCGGGGTCAGTCGGTGCCCAGCTCCCGGTCGAGCAGGTCGAACATCTGCTCCGCGGAGGAGGCGGCCAGTGCCTCTCCGCCCAGGGCGGCGTCCGGCGCACCGGCGCCCGACGGGTCCCGCCAGGTCCACAGCAGGGTCTCCAGGCGCCGGGCGACCGCCGCCCGCGTCGCCGGGTCGGCGGGCAGCCGGGACAGGGCCTCCTCGAGTCGGCCGAACGCCATCGGCGCCGGACCGACCGCGGTCGCCGTCCGCGGCCCGAGTTCGCTGTCCAGGTGGGCGGCCAGGGCCTCGGTCGTGGGATGGCTGAACACCAGGGTCACCGGCAGATGCAGACCGAGCGCGGCACCGAGCCGACCGCGCAGCTCGACCGCGGCCATCGAATCGAGGCCGAGGTCGCGCAGCGGCTTGTGCACGGCCACGTCCGCTTCGGCCCGGCCCAGGACGGCCGCGACCTGGGCGGCCACCAGATCGCGCAACGCCCGCCGGCGGTCCTCCTCGCCCAACGCGGCGAGTCGGCGCAGCAGGGCGTCGCTCGCGGCGGTGCGCTCATCCTCGCCTCCCGCCGCGACATCGTCGGCCGGCCGGGCCGCACCGAGCCCCGGCCGGGCGGCCGGGCCGGCGTCCGAGGCCGGGGGCTCGACCTCGGCGAGCGCGACGCGGAGCTGCTCCGGCGAGACCGCGCGCAGTGCGAGCGAGCGCACCGTGAAGGCGGCGGCGCCGGTGGTGGTCGCCGCGACCAGCGAGAGCGTGTCGGGTGTGTCGCCTCCCGCCTCCAGCCGGATCCGCAACGAGGTCGCGCCGGGTGCGTGCAGCGTGACGCCGGACCAGGCGAACGGCATCCGGATCGCGTCGTCGTCCCCGGGCCGCGGGTCGGGCGTTCCGTCCTCGGCCCTTCGCTCCGTCGCACCGGTCTCCCCCGCCGCCGCGCCGACCGCTCGGAGCGCGGCCGTCAGCAGCACCGGGTGCAGTCCGTAGCCGGCGGCGCCGTGCCGCCGGTCGGCGGGGAGCGCGACTTCCGCGTACCGGGCCCCACCCGACCGCCATGCGCCGCGCAGCACGCCGTGGACCGGGTCCGCGGGGTCGCCGGCGGCCGGCACGGCCACGGGTACCGCTCCGACCGGGGGCCACACGATCAGGTCGTCCTCGGGACCGGGCGTCTCCTGAGCCTCCTCGATCGCGGGGGCGAGCAGGCCGTCGGCGTGGCGGGTCCAGTATCCGGCCGTCGCCGGGTCGTCCGGGCGCGCGTGCACGGCCACGACGTGGCGGCCGTCGGGGCGTGCGGGGCCCACCGACACCTGGAGCCGTACGCCGGCGTGCTCGGGCAGCGGCAGCGGCGCCCTGATGGTCAGTTCGTCGACCGTGCCGAGGCCGGTCGTCCGGGCCGCGTGCAGGGCGAGTTCGACGAAGGCGGCTCCGGGCAGCAGCGCGGTGTCCGGGGAGGTGTACTCGGCGAGCCACGGGTGGGTGGACCGACCGACGCGTCCGGTGAGCACGACCCCGGCCGCGTCGGCCAGGTCCACCGCCGCGCCCAGGACCGGGTGCCCGGTGGGCATCAGTCCCAGGCCCTGTGCGTCGGCCGCTGCGCCGGGCGCGCTCCGCAGCCAGTACCGCTCCCGCTGGAAGGCGTAGCCGGGCAGGTCCGTCAACCGCGGCTCGCTGTCGGCGAAGGCGACCCGCCAATCGACCCCGACGCCGTGCGCGTACGCTCGGGCCAGGGCGCCGGTGAAGCGGTCGGGGCCGCCCTCGCCCCGCCGCAGGGTGTCCAGGACCGCGGCCCGCGATCCGGCCGCCTCGACGATCTCCAGGACGGCGGTGGTCAGCACCGGGTGGGCGCTGGTCTCGATGAAGGTGTCGTGGCCTCGGTCGAGCAGCACCCGGACGGCCTCGTCGAAGCGCACGGTCCGCCGCAGGTTGGCGTACCAGTACTCGGCGTCCAGGGCGGTGCCCTCCAGTGGGCCGCCGGTGACCGCGGAGTGGAACGGCACGCTCGCGGCGCGTGGTTCGATGTCCGCAAGGGCCGCGAGCAGGGCTTCGCGAATCGGCTCGACCTGCCGGGAGTGCGAGGCGTAGTCGACCGGGACCCGCCGCGCCCAGACGTTTTGTTCCTCGGCCCGCGCGAGCACTTCGGTCAGCGCCTCCGGGTCGCCGGACAGGGTTACCGAGTGCGGGGCGTTGACCGCCGCGAGCGAGATCCGGTCGCCGAACGGCGCGGTCAGCTCGGCCGCTTCCTCGGCGGACAGGGCCAGCGAGGCCATCGCGCCCTTGCCGGACAGATCGAGGATCGCCTTGCTGCGCAGCGCGACGATCTTCGCGCCGTCCGCCAGCGAGAGCGCGCCCGCGACGCACGCGGCGGCGATCTCGCCCTGGGAGTGGCCCACCACCGCGGCGGGGTGCACGCCGTACGAACGCCACAGTCCGGCCAGCGAGACCAGCACCGCCCACAACACCGGTTGCACCACGTCGACCTGCTCCAGCCACCCGTCCGACGCAGAGCTCAGCACCGCGGTCAACGACCACTCGACGAACGGCGCGAGCGCCTCCTCGCACGCCCGGATCTGCGCGGCGAACGCGGGTGACGCGGTGAGCAGCCCGTCGGCCATCGTGGCCCACTGGGAACCCTGACCGGGGAAGACGAACACCGGACGGGCTCCAGCGTGGGCGACGCCGACCACCGCGTCGACCCCAGAGCCGCCCGCCGCCAACCCCGCAAGGGCCGCCGACAACCCCTTCCGGTCGGTTGCCGTGAGCACGGCCCGGTGGGCGAGGCCGGCGCGGGAGACGACCGACGAGTAGGCGAGATCGACCAACCAGGGGTCGGTCGTGTCCCGTTCGGGCAGCGCCTCGATGTGCTCGGCGAGCCTGGCGGCCTGTGCGCGCAGCGCCCGGTCGGAGTGCGCGGACAGCACGAAGGGCAGGACGGTGCCGGGGTCGGCGGCGGGGCGGGGGGCGCTTGTCCGCGCCGGCGGGGCGGGCGGCTGTTCGAGGATCACGTGCGCGTTCGTACCGCTGACGCCGAAGGCCGAGACGGCCGCACGGCGTGGCCGACCGAAGTCGGGCCAGGGGAGCGGCGCGGTGAGCAACTCCACGGTCCCGTCCGACCAGTCGACGTGCCGGGTCGGCTCGTCGACGTGCAGGGTGGCGGGCAATACCCCCGCGCGCATCGCCATCACCGTCTTGATCACGCCCGCGATGCCCGCGGCGGCCTGCGTGTGCCCGATGTTCGATTTCACCGAGCCGATGTGGACCGGACGTTGGGCCGGCCGGTCCCGGCCGTAGGTCGCGATCAGGGCCTGGGCCTCGATCGGATCGCCGAGCGCGGTCCCCGTCCCGTGCGCCTCGACCGCGTCCACGTCCCGCGGGGACAGGCCCGCGGCGGCCAGCGCCTGCCGGATGACGCGCTCCTGGGACGGCCCGTTGGGCGCGGTCAGGCCGTTGCTCGCGCCGTCCTGGTTCACCGCGGACCCGCGAATGACGGCGAGTACGCGATGCCCGGCGCGGAGGGCGTGCGATAGGCGCTCCAGCACCAGGACGCCGACGCCCTCGGCCGGGCCGAAGCCGTCGGCGGCCGACGAGAACGCCTTGCAGCGGCCGTCCGGCGCGAGGCCGCGCAGGCGGCTGAACTCGACGAACAGGCCCGGTTCCGACATCACGGTCACACCGCCGGCCAGGGCCGTCGTGCACTCCCCGCCGCGCAGCGCCTGGACCGCCAGGTGCAGGGCGACGAGCGAGGACGAGCAGGCGGTGTCGACGGAGACCGCGGGCCCCTCGAACCCGAAGGTGTACGCGACCCGGCCGGAGCCGACGCTCGGCGTGTTCCCGGTGCCCAGATACCCCTCCAGTTCCTCGGGGGCCCGGTCGAGCCTGCCCGCGTACCCCTGCGCGGCCAGACCGGTGTACACGCCGGTCCGGCTGCCGCGCAGGGCGTCCGGCGCGATACCGGCGTGTTCGAGGGCTTCCCAGGACGTCTCCAGGAGCAGCCGTTGCTGGGGGTCCATCGCGAGCGCCTCGCGCCGGCCGATGCCGAAGAGTTCGGCGTCGAAGCGGTCGGCGTCGTACAGGAAGCCCCCGGATCGGGTGTAGCTGGTACCCGGGTGCTCGGGGTCCGGGTGGAACAGCCCCGCGAGGTCCCAGCCGCGGTTCGCGGGGAACTCGGAGATCGCGTCCCCACCCGCCGCGACCAGGCGCCACAGGTCCTCGGCGGAGCGCACGTCCCCGGGGAATCGGCAGGCCATGCCGACGATCACGATCGCATCGTGCGTACCGGAGGCCGGCGCCGTGGGCTCCGCGGTGATCGCTTCCGGCTTCGCTCCGGGCAGTTCGGCGCCGAGCCGCCGGGCCAACGCGGCCGGGGTCGGGTGGTCGAAGACCAGGGTGGCGGGCAGCCGCAGCCCGGTGGCGGCGGCGAGCCGATTGCGCAGTTCGACCGCGGTCAGCGAGTCGAAGCCGAGGTCCTTGAACGCGCGATCGTCGGCGACCGCCGCCTCGTCACCGTGGCCGAGCACGGCGGCGACGTGCGCGCGGACCAGTTCCGACAACACCCGGGAGCGCTCGGCGGGCGCGAGGGTCGCCGTACGCCGCTGCCAGGACGACCCGCCCACGGCGTCGTCGGTCGCCGCGACCCGTCGGGTCGGACCACGAACCAGGCCGCCGAGCACGCCCGGCAGCACGCCCGTCCCGGCCGACGCGCGCAATGCGGCCGGGTCCACCCGCAGCGGCACCACCAGTGCCTGCGGCCGGGATCGGCCGGCGTCGAAGAGCCGCAGTCCGAGCGGGGTGGACATGGGCAGGATGCCGCCGCGCGCCATCCGGTCCAGGTCGTCTCGGCCCAGGTCGCCGGTCATGCCGCTGGTCTCTTCCCACAGCCCCCAGGCCAGCGACGTGCCGGGAAGGCCGGCGGCCTGCCTGCGGGCGGCGAGCGCGTCCACAAAGGTGTTGGCGGCGGCGTAGTTGGCCTGTGCCGCACTGCCCAGGACTCCGGCGATCGAGGAGAAGAGCACGAAGGCGGCGAGGTCGTGACCGGCGGTCAGCTCGTGCAGGTTGATCGCGCCGTCGACCTTGGCTCGCAGCACCCTTGCCAGTTGCCCGGGCGTCATCGACTCGACCAGGCCGTCGGCCAGGACTCCGGTGGCGTGCACCACCCCGGTCAAAGGCGCCGTCTCCGGGATCCGCGCCAGGACTTCGGCAAGGGCCTCCCGATCGCCCGCGTCACACGCCTCGACCACCACCCGAGCCCCCAGAGCGGAAAGCTCGGCCACCAACTCCGCGGCGCCCGCCGCGGCCATGCCACGGCGACCGACCAACACCAGGCTTCGCAACCCGTGTTCGACGACAAGATGACGCGCGACCAACGCACCCAACGTGCCCGTACCACCGGTGATCAACACCGTCCCGTCCCGATCGAGCGGCACCGGCATCCGCAACACCAACTTGCCCGTATGCCGCGCCCGCGACATCAACCGGAACGCCTCCGGCGCCCGCCGCACATCGAACGACCGCACCGGAACCGGCACCAACACACCCGACCCGAACAACGGCATCAACACCGCGAACAACTCCGCGATCCCCTCCGCGCCCACCGCCTCGACCAGATCGAACGCCCGATAGGCAACCCCCGGGAACGCGGACTCCACCACCTCCCCGTCCCGGACGTCCGTCTTGCCCATCTCCACGAACCGACCACCGTCGGCGAGCAGTTGCAACGAGGCATCCACGAACTCGCCTGCCAGGGAGTTCAACACCACATCCACACCACGGCCGTCCGTCCCGGCGCGAAAACGCTCCGCGAAGTCGAGGGTCCGTGAATCGCCGATGTGCGCGTCGTCCAACCCCATCGACCGCAGCGTGTCCCACTTGCCGCGACTCGCCGTCGCGAACACCTCGGCGCCCAGATGCCGGGCGATCCGCACCGCCGCCATCCCCACCCCACCGGCCCCGGCATGGATCAACACCGAGTCGCCCATGCCCAGCCGACCCACCGACACCAGGCCGTGGTACGCCGTCAGGAACGCCACCGGCACCGACGCCGCCTGCTCCCACGACCACGCGTCGGGCACCTTCACCACGGTCCGTACATCGGCCACGGCGGTCGGAGCGAACGCCGGAAACAACCCGAACACCCGATCCCCGACCGAGAAACCCGACACACCCGAACCGACCCCGGCCACCACCCCCGAACCCTCACCACCCATCGACGCCGCACCCGGATACACACCCAACGCAATCAACACATCACGAAAATTCAGCCCCGCCGCCCGCACCCCGACACGCAACTCCCCCGACCCCAACGGCTCCGACACCTCCGACACCTCAACCAACGCCAGGTCCCGCAACGTGCCGGTCCCGGGCGTATGCAACCGCCAGGCACCGGACGGCGGGGCCGGCGCGTCGGTCGCGCCGGCGACGCGGGCCAACCGGGGGACGAGCATGTCGCCGTGCCGCAGCGCGAGTTGCGGCTCCTCGCCGCGCGCGGCGGTGTCCAACAGATCCGCGGACTCCGGAGTGTCGTCCGTGTCCACCAGGACGAACCGGCCGGGGTGCTCGTTCTGTGCCGCCCTGACCAGCCCCCAGACCGGAGCGTGTAAGAGGTCCGTCACCGTGTCCCCCGGGCCGGCCGCCACCGCGCCGTGCGTCAGCACGACCAGCCGCGACCGCGCCTCCCCCTCGGCGGCGAGCCACCGCTGAATCCGCCCGAGTACGTCGGCCGTCGCCGCCACCACCGCATCCGCGAGCCGGTCGCCGAGGGGGGTCTTTGAGGGGGCACAGTCGAGCAGGGTCACGTCGTCGTCGCCCGGCCGTGCGACGGCCGGGACCGGGACCGGGATCCAGTCCAGGTGGAAGAGGCAGTCGGCGCTCTCGTCGCCCAGGTCGGCGATTCGCTCGGCGGCGACCGGTCGGAGAGTGAGGCTCCGTGCGGAGAACACCGGCCGGCCGGTGCCGTCGGTGGTCTCGACGGTCACGGAGTCGTCCTCGCCCACGGACAGGCGCACCCGCAGCGTCGACGCGCCCGAGGCCGACAGTCGTACGCCGCTCCAGACGAACGGCAGACGGATCGCGGTGCCGGCGTCGCCGATGCCGGTCAGCGCGGCCGCCTGCACCGCGGCGTCCAGGAGCGCCGGATGCAGTCCGAAGCGGCCGGCGTCTTCGCGTTGTTCGGCGGGCAGGGCCACCTCGGCGTACACGTCGTCGCGGACCCGCCAGGCCGCGCGCAGCCCCTGGAAGGAGGGGCCGTAGGCGTAGCCGACCTCGGCCAGGTCCGGGTAGAAGCGGTCCAGTTCGATCGGCCGCGCACCGACGGGCGGCCACGCGGTCGCGGCGAAGTCGGTGTCGGCATCGAAGTCGGCGTCGCTCCGCGCGACGGGTGTGACGGGGTCGGGCACGAGCAGACCGCCGGCGTGCCTGATCCACTCCCGGTCCGCGTCGTCGTCGATGCGCGAGAACACCGAGACCGCCCGGCCGCCGTCGGCGCCCGGTGCGGCGACCATGACCTGGATCCGGATGCCGCCTTGCTCGGGCAGTACCAGCGGCGCTTCCAGGGTCATTTCCTCCAGGAGGCCGCAGCCCACGGAGTCCCCGGCACGGATGGCCAGTTCGACGAACGCCGCACCGGGCAGCAGCACCGTCCCGGCGACCGCGTGGTCCCCCAACCAGGCGTGCGAGGACAACGACACCCGCCCGGTGAGCAGGAATCCCTGCCCGTCGGCCAGGGTCACCGATGCGCCCAGCAGTGGGTGGCCCTCGCCGGTGAGCCCGAGTCCGGCCGCGTCCTCGACTCCGCCGATCGAAACGTCACGCAGCCAGTACCGCCGATGCCGGAAGGCGTAGGTCGGCAACTCGACGTCCCCGGTGGGGTGGTCGCCCACGAGCGGCGACCAGTCCACGGCGAGCCCGTTGACGTACGCCTCCGCCAATGCGGCGGTGAAGTGGTCGAGTCCGCCCGCGCCCCGGCGCAGCGTGCCGAGCACCACCGCTTCGGCCTCGGCGGCTTCGACCGTGCTCTCGATCGGCGTCGTCAGCACCGGGTGGGCGCTCACCTCGACGAAGGCGTCGAACCCCCGGGACAGCAGGAGTCGAACCGTCTCCTCGAAGCGCACCGTGCGACGCAGGTTGCCGTACCAGTAGTTCGCGTCCAACGCGGTGGTCTCCACCCGCTCCGCCGTGACCGTCGAATAGAACGGCACCGAGGACGCCACCGGTTCGACGTCGGCCAACTCCGTCAGCAACCGCTCCCGGATCGACTCCACCCACGCCGAGTGCGACGCGTAGTCCACCGGCACCCGACGCGCCCACACGTCCCGCGCCGCGCACTCCACGAGCAACTCGTGCAACGCGACCGCATCACCGGACACCGTCACCGACGCCGGCCCGTTCACCGCAGCCACCGACACGCGACCCTCGAACGGGACCAGCAACTCCCGCACTCCGGCAGGCGACAACGACACCGACGCCATACCCCCGGAACCGGCCGTCTCCGCAATGGCCCGGCTCCGCAACGCCACGACCCTCGCGCCATCCGCCAACGACAACGCCCCGGCCACACACGCGGCGGCGATCTCCCCCTGCGAATGCCCCACCACCGCAGCCGGCTCCACCCCGAACGAAGCCCACAACCCGGCCAGCGAAACCATCACCGCCCACAACACCGGCTGCACCACATCGACCCGCCCCAGCCACTCCCCCGACTCCGGCTCCGGCTCCGATTCCGGCTCCGATTCCGCCTCGGATCCAACTCCGGCTCCGGACCGCAGGATCGACGTCAACGACCAATCCACAAAAGGCGCGAGCGCCGCCTCGCACTCCGCGATCCGCTCCGCGAAGACCGGCGACGAATCCAGCAGACCCGCGGCCATCCCCGCCCACTGCGACCCCTGCCCGGGAAACACCAGTACGGTCCGACCCGAGGACCGCGCCACGCCGGACACCACGCCCGGTGCCGGCTCTCCCGCGGCCAGCGCTGTCAGTGCCGCCGTCAACTCCGCCGGCCCCGAGGCCGATACGACTCCCCGATGCTCGAAGGCCGACCGTGACGCGACCAGCGCCGACGCCACCGCCGCCGGGTCCGACTCCCGGTGCCGCGCCACGAATTCGGCCAGTCGACCCGCCTGCGCCCGCAGCGCCGCCTCCGACTTGCCCGACACCACGAAGGGCAGCGTCCCGGGCGCGAGCGGCCGTGCCCTCCCCGCCGGTTCCGTGTCGACCGTCTGTTCGATGATCACGTGCGCGTTCGTACCGCTGATCCCGAACGACGAGACGGCCGCCCGCCGCGGACGATCGACCTCGGGCCAGTCCCGCGCCCGGGTCAGCAACTCCACCGCGCCCGCCGACCAGTCGATCCGGGTCGAGCGCTCCTCGGCGTGCAGGGTCTTCGGCAGGGTTTTGGCCCGGATCGCCAGGACGGCCTTGATCAGGCCCGCGACGCCGGCCGCCGCGCCGGTGTGGCCGATGTTCGACTTCACCGAACCCAGCCAGAGCGGGCGGTCCACGGGGCGGCCCCGACCATACGTCGCGAGCAGGGCCTGGGCCTCGATCGGATCGCCGAGCCGGGTGCCGGTGCCGTGCGCCTCGACCGCGTCGATGTCGGCGGCCGACAGGCCGGCATCGGCCAGGGCGAGGCGGATGACCCGCTGCTGGGCGGGGCCGTTGGGCGCGGTCAGGCCGTTGCCGGCGCCGTCCTGGTTGACCGCGCTGCCGCGTACCACCGCGAGCACCCGGTGGCCGGCCCGCCGGGCGTCGGCCAGCCGCTCGACCACGAGCACGCCCACGCCGTCGGCGAGGCCCATGCCGTCGGCGCCCTCCGCGAACGCCTTGCAGCGGCCGTCCTCGGCCAGCCCGTGCTGGGCACTGAAGCCGAGGAACTGGAGGGGGGACGACAACACCGTGACGCCGCCGACCAGGGCCAGCGAGCACTCGTCCTCGCGCAGCGCCCGCACGGCCAGGTGCAGGGCCACCAGCGAGGACGAGCACGCGGTGTCCACGGTCACCGCGGGGCCTTCGAGCCCGTACAGGTAGGACAGGCGGCCGGAGAGTACGGCGGCGGCCGTGCCGGTGGTCAGATGTCCGATGTACTCGTCGGGCACCGGACCGGTCCCCCAGCCGTAGTCCACGCTGTTGGTGCCCATGAACACGCCGGCTCGGCTGCCGCGCACGCCGGCCGGACGGATGCCGGCGTGCTCGAAGGCCTCCCACGAGGTCTCCAGCAGCAGCCGCTGTTGCGGGTCCATGGCGAGTGCCTCGCGCGGGGAGATCCCGAAGAAGTCGGCGTCGAAGCCCGCGACGTCCCGGATGAAGCCGCCGGACGCGGCGTAGCTGGTGCCGGGGTGTTCCGGGTCGGGGTGGTAGAGCCGGTCCAGGTCCCAGCCGCGGTCCCGGGGCAGCGGGCCGATCGCGTCCCCGCCGCGGTCGAGCAGGTCCCACAGGTCCCGTGGCGAGGCGATACCGCCGGGGAGGCGGCAGGCCATGCCGACGATCGCCACGGGTTCGGTGGACGTGGCTGCCGCCTCGAACGCCTCGATCCGCCGCTGTGCGTCGTGCAGTTCGGCCGTGGCCCACTTCAGGTACTCGCGGAGGGTCTCTTCATCGGCCACGGCGGTCCTCCGGTACTGCGGTCGCGGTGTTCGTGGAGTCGGGGCGGGTCACGGGGTTCCTCCGGCCGGGGAGCCGCGGCCCAGCCGGGTGTTGATGAACGCCAACATCTCGTCGTCGGAGGCGGCTTCGAGTTCCGCGGCGATGCTCGACGCGCCGGCGGGCGGCGCTCCGCCGGTGGTCGGGCCGGCCGTGTCGTTCCAGTCGGCGAGCAGCGCCCGGAGCCGCCGGGTAATGCCGGCCCGGTCCGTGTCGCCGACCGTGGCCGCGGCCAAATCGGCGGAGAGGCGGTCGAGTTCGGCGTGGATCACGGCGGCGCCCACGGGTTGGTCCGCCAGGAGTTCGGCGACCAGCAGGTCGACCAGGGCGCGCGGGGTCGGGTGGTCGAAGACGAGGGTGGTCGGCAGGTCGAAGCCGGTGCGCCGGTTCAGCCGGTTGCGCAGGTCGACGGCGGTGATGGATTCGAAGCCGAGTTCACTGAAGGCGCGTTCGGCCCGGATCTCCTCGACCGAGTCGTGGCCGAGAGCCGAGGCGGCCTGCGCGCGGACCAGGTCGAGCAGCCGGTGCGAGCGGTCGGCGGGGGATAACTCGGCCAACTCCAAGCGGAGTTCGTCTGCCGTGTCGGCGACGGCGCGGGCCTGCTCCGCGTGTGCGACGAGCGCGGTGCGGGCCTCGGGGACGGTGTCGATCAGTGGGCTGGGCCGCCGGGCGGTGAAGGCGCCGGTGAAGACCGGCCAGTCGATGTCGGCCACGGTCACGCAGGTGTCGTCGTGGTCGAGGGCCCGCTGCAGTGCGGCCAGGGCGACATCGGGGTCGAGCGGGCGCAGGCCGCCGAGGCCCAACCGGCGCAGCGCGCGGGCCGTTTCGGGATCGTCGGCCGCGCCCGCCTCGGCCGTCGGGTCCCAGACCGACCAGGCCACGGACAGGGCGTGCCGGCCCTGTGCGCGGTGTTGCCGGGCGAGGGCGTCGAGGTGTGCGTCGGCGGCGGCGTGGGCGCCGTGTTCGGCGCTGCCCCAGAAGGCGCCGACCGACGAGAAGTACACGACGGTGCGCAGCCGGTCCGGGTCGAGGAGTTCGTGCAGGATGTGCGCGCTGTCCACCTTGTCGGCCAGTGCCTTGGCGATGGTCACGGGGTCGATGTCGCGCAGGGCGGCCAGGTTCGGGGCGCCGGCGGTGTGCAGCAGGTCGGTGATCGGTCGGCCCGCCTCGGTGAGCCCGCGCAGCACGCCGGCCACCTCCCGCCGGTCGCTCATGTCGCACTGGGCGGTGGTGAACCCCGTGCCCGGGGCCAGTACCGCTTGCAGGCGGTCGGCGGCGTCGGGATCGATCCGACCGGCCAGGACGACGTGTTCGGCGCCGCGTTCGGACAACCAACGGGCGAGCCGGATCTCCAGGGGGCCGGTGCCGCCGGTGATCAGCACAGTGCCGAACGGCCACCAATCCCGTACGGCTTCGGTGTCGGCCGGCGGGGCGTGCGCCATCCGGCGGACGAAGACGCCGGCCGGCCGGATGGCGAGTTGGTCCTCGTGGGCCGCGTTGCCCAGTGCCCGGCACACCCGCTCGACGCCGTCCGCGTCCAGGTGCTCCGGCAGGTCGATCAAGCCGCCCCAGCGGTCCGGCAGTTCGAGGGCCGCGACCCGGCCCAGGCCCCAGATCCGGGCCTGTTCCGGGTCCGGGGGCGCCTGTTCGCCGTCGATCTCGACGGCACCTCGGGTGAGGCACCACAGGCGGGTGTCGGCGCCGACGTCGGCGGCGGCCTGGGCCAGGAGCAGCGTGCCGGTGAGGCCGGCCGGGGCCGCCGAGATGGGCGCGCCGGTGGTGCGGCCGAGGAAGGACAGGATCCCGATCGGCCCGGGGCCCTCGGGCAGCACCGTCTCGAGGTTGCGGGCCAGTTCGACGCGGGTGGCGCGGGCGGGTTCGACGGTGAGGGTGGCAACGGTCGCGCCCCGGTCGGCCAGTGCCGCGAGCAGTGCGTCACTCGTGTCGTCCGGGGCCGGCAGGACGGCCACCCACGCGGTGGGCACGGGGAGGCCGGCGGGCAGGTCGTCGGCGGGCCGCCAGACGGCGCGGTAGCGCCAACCGTCCGCCGCGCGCTGCTCGCGGGCGCGGCGGCGCCACGCGCGCAGGGCGGGCAACACCGCGTGCCACGGCTGCTCGTCGGGGGCGTCGACCAGGTCGGCGAGGGCTTGCGGTTCCTCCTCGTCGACCAGGTTCCAGAATCGGGTTTCGACCGGGTCGGCGGCCGGGACGCCGTTCGCACCGGCCGTGCCGTCGGCCGCGTCGAGCCAGTAGCGCCGCCGGTGGAAGGGATAGGTCGGCAGGTCGACGGGCCCGGTGCGCCGACCGGCGAGAGCGGCGCCCCAGTCGGGCACGACGCCGAGGACGGCCGCCTCGCCGACCGAGAGCAGGAACCGTTCGAGGCCGCCCTGGTCCCGGCGCAGGCTGCCGATCGCCGCGACCTCGGCGCCGACGGCCGCCGCCGTTTCCTGGATCACGGTGACCAGGGTGGGGTGCGGACCCATGTCGATGAACGTGTCGTAGCCCTGCGCCGGCAGGCCCCGGACCGTCTGTTCGAACCGCACGGTGTGCCGCAGGTTGGCGTACCAGTAGTCGGGGTTCAGCTCCGCGGTGTCCAACGGCCCGCCCGTCACCGTGGAGTGGAACGGCACCCGGCCGGTCACGGGTTCGATCCCGACCAGGTCGGCGCGGAGCCGATCACGGATCTCCTCGACGTGCGCGGAGTGCGAGGCGTAGTCCACCGGCAGGATCCGCCCGCGTTCGGCCTCCTCGACCAGCGCCCGGATCGCCGCGGGGTCGCCGGATACGACGACCTGACCGGGACTGTTGACCGCCGCGAGGGACAGCCGGCCGCCGGACCGCGCGACGCGCTCGACGGCCTCGGCCTCCGACATGGCGACGGACGCCATCAGGCCCCGGTCGGACAGGTCGCGCAGCGCCCTGCCGCGCAGCGCGACGATCCGCGCGCCGTCCTCGAGGGTCAGCGCGCCGGCGACGCAGGCCGCCGCGATCTCGCCCTGGGAGTGGCCGACGACGGCGGCGGGTCGTACACCGTAGGCGCGCCAGAGTTCGGCGAGGGAGACCATCACCGCCCACAGCGCGGGCTGCACGACGTCCACCCGTTCCAGGCCGGCGCCCTTCGGGTCGCGCAGCACATCGGTGAGCGACCAGTCCACGTACCGGGCCAGCGCCGCCGCACAACGCTCGATGTGCTCGGCGAACAGCGGTGCCTCGTACATCAGTTCGGCGGCCATGCCGGCCCACTGCGAGCCCTGGCCGGGGAAGACGAAGACGACGCGGGCGCGCGCGGGGCCGCTTCCCTCGACGACGCCCGACCGCGCCTCGCCCACCGCGAGGCCGTCCAGCGCGTGCCGGAGGCCGTCCCGGTCCCGGGCCACCACGACCGCGCGGTGGGCAAGCCGGGTGCGGGTGGTGGCCAGCGAGAACGCCAGGTCGGCCGGGGCGAGTTCGGGGTGACGCGCGAGATGGGTGCGGAGCCGGTCGGCGACCGCGCGCAGGTCGTGCTCGGTGCGGGCGGACAACGGGTACGGCAGTGGGACGGCGAGATCGTCGGCTACGGCTCCGTCGCCCTCGAAGTCCTCGCCCGCGGGGTCGTCACCCCCGGGCCGCACCGCGCCGGCCGGCTCGGGCGGCGCCTGCTCCACGATCACATGCGCGTTCGTCCCGCTGATCCCGAACCCGGAGACGCCGGCCCGGCGCGGCCGGTCGCCGTCCGGCCAGGGCACGCTCTCGGTGAGCAGTTCGACCGCGCCGGTCGACCAGTCGACGTGCGGGGACGGCGCGTCGACGTGCAGGGTCTTGGGCAGCAGACCGTGCCGCATCGCCATGACCGTCTTGATCAGGCCCGCCATGCCGGCCGCCGCCGCCGCGTGCCCGAGGTTGGATTTCACCGAGCCGAGCCACAGCGGCCGGTCGGCGGGCCGTTCCCGGCCGTAGGTGGCGAGCAGCGCCCGCGCCTCGATCGGGTCGCCCAGCGTGGTGCCGGTGCCGTGTGCCTCCACCGCGTCCACCTGATCGCACGTCAACTCGGCGTCGGCCAGGGCGAGTCGGATCACCCGCTGCTGCGCCAGGCCGTTCGGCGCGGTCAGCCCGTTGCCGGCGCCGTCCTGGTTGACGGCGCTGCCGCGCACGAGCGCCCACACCCGGTGGCCGCTCCGACGGGCGTCGGAGAGCCGTTCGAGCAGCAGTACGCCCGCGCCCTCGGACCAGCCGGTGCCGTCGGCCGCCGCGGCGAACGACTTGCAACGGCCGTCCCCGGCCAGCCCGCGTTGGCGACTGAATCCGACGAAGCCCGCCGGGACGGCCATCACGGCGACGCCCCCGGCCAGGGCCGTCGCGCATTCGCCGCGCCGCAGGGCCTGGACGGCGAGGTGCAGCGCCACCAGCGAGGACGAGCACGCGGTGTCCACGGTCACCGCCGGGCCCTCCAGCCCGAAGGTGTAGGCCAGTCGTCCGGACAACACACTGCCCGCGCCACCGGTGAGCGCATAGCCCTCCGCGCCCTCCGCGCCTCGCCCGCCGGCCCCGTAGCCGGAGGGCGAGCCGCCGACGAACACCCCGGTGGGGGTGCCCCGGAGCATCGCCGGGTCGAGCCCGGCTCGTTCGAACGCCTCCCACGACGTCTCCAGGAGCAGCCGCTGCTGCGGGTCCATGGCGAGCGCCTCGCGCGGCGAGATCCCGAAGAACCCGGGGTCGAACTCGGCGGCGGTGGGCAGGAAGCCGCCGTGCCGGGTATACGACGTTCCGGGGTGGTCCGGGTCCGGGTGGTAGAGGGCGTCCAGGTCCCAGCCCCGGTCGTTCGGGAACGGTCCGATGGCGTCGTCGCCGGCGGCGACCAGCCGCCACAGGTCCTCGGGCGAGGCGACGCCGCCGGGGAAGCGGCAGGCCATGCCGACGATCGCGATCGGCTCGTCCGACGCCGCCCGCCCGCCGACCGGGACCGGCGGAGCGATCGGCCTCTCCTCTCCCCGCAGTTCGTCGCACAGATGGCCGGCCAGCGCGGCCGACGACGGGTGGTCGAAGAAGGCGGCTACGGCCAGCGGGAAACCGATCAGGGTGCTGAGCCGGTCGCGCAGTTCGACGGTGGTGAGCGAGTCGAAGCCGAGGTCGCGGAAAGCCCGGTCGGCGTCGACCGCCCGCGGCGACGCGTGGCCGAGCACCTGCGCGACCTGGGCGCGGATCGCGTCGAGCGCGAGCGCGGGCCGGTCGGCGGGCGGTGCCGCGACGAGCAGACGGCCGAGTTCGCCGTCCGTCCCGCCCGTGCGCGCGCCGGCGCCCGCCGGGTCGCCGCCGGCCGGCACGAGTTCGCGCAGCAGCGGTCCGGGCCGCAGCGCGGTGAAGGTGGCCGTGAACCGCTGCCGGTCCAGGTCCGCGACGGCCACCACCGGCTCGGGGCCGCCGACCGCGCGGGCGAGCGCGGCCAGGCCCGCGTCCGGGGCGAGCAGGCGCAGGCCGCGACGAGACAGCCGTTCCTGGTCGTCCGCGCCGACCATGCCGCCGCCGGCCCAGGGCCCCCACGCGATCGAGGTCGCGACCAGTCCGCGCGCGTGGCGCTGCTCGGCCAGCGCGTCCAGGGCCGCGTTCGCCGCGGCGTAGGCGGCCTGCCCACCGCTGCCCCACACCCCGGCGACCGAGGAGAACAACACGAAGGCGTGCAACCGGCGCTCGCCCAGCACCGCGTCGAGATTCGCGGCGCCGACCGCCTTGCCCGCGAGGACGTCCGCGCAGCTTCGCGGGTCGGTGTCCAGGACCGCGCGGTCGCCGGCGACGCCCGCGGCGTGCACGACGGCTCCGATCGGGTCGCCATCGGCTTCCAGTTCGGCGACGAGGCGGGCCAGTGCGGCCCGGTCCGCGAGGTCGCAGGACGCGACGGTCGTGCGCGCGCCGAGGTCGGTGAGGTCGGCGACGAGTCGATCCACGCCGGGGGTGTCCGCACCCCGCCTGCTGACCAACACCACGTCGTCCGCGCCGCGTTCCGCGACCCACCGGGCCACCCGGGCACCGAGACCGCCGGTGCCTCCGGTGATCAGGATCCGGCCGGTCGGCCGCCAGTCGGCAAAGCCGCCCGTCGCTCCCGCGGCGGACAGCCGCCGCACCCGCACACCGGCGGAGCGCACGGCGATCTGGTCCTCGGCGCCGTCGGCGATCATCGCGGCGGCCCGGGACCAGGCCGGCTCGTCGGGCGCGTCCGGCAGGTCGATCAGGCCGCCCCACAGCGAGGGGTGCTCCAGCGCGACGGTACGTCCCAGCCCCCAGACCTGGGCTTGTTCGACGTGCCGCAGCGGATCCGACGGGCCGGTGCTCACCGCGCCCTGGGTCAGACTCCACAACCGCACCCGGCCGTCGAGTCCGAGGTCGCACAGTGCCTGGACGAGAGCAAGCGTGCCGGACAGGCCCGAGCTCAGCCCCGGGACGTCGCGGTCGGGCGCCGCGTCCCGCCCCAGAAGCGAGACGACGCCGGTGAGGTCGGGGTACGCCCGCAGCCGTTCGGTCAGCGACACGCGGTTCGCCGCGCCGGGTTCGACGACCAGGAGTTCGACGTGCGCGCCGAGCTCTTCGAGCGCGCGCCCACCCGCCGCGCCGAACGCGGTGCCGTCCGCCTCGGACGAGATCACCAGCCAGGTGCCGGACAGCCCGGCACCGGGCTTTTCGGCGACCGGTCGCCACCGGACCGTGTACCGCCCGCTCGCCCGGGGGTCGACGCCGACGGGTCCGCGCGCGGCGGCATCGGTCCGCACGGCGGCGGGGTGTTCGGCGCCGATCCAGTAGCGCCGCCGCTGAAACGCGAAGGTCGGCAACTCCACGCGCCTACCGCCGCGCTCGGCCAGGACACCGGCCCAGTCGACACGAATTCCCGCGGTGTGCAGGGTGGCCAGCGCGGTGCCCACGACCCGGCTGTCGGGGTGATCCCGGCGCAGGAACGGCACGATGGTCGGTCCGGTCCGCGGATCGGTGTTCTCCCGGGTCATCACGACGCCCACCGCGTCCGGGCCGATCTCCGCGAACGCGGTGGTGCCCTCGGCGGTGAGCGTGTCGATCCCGTCGGCGAAGCGGACCGGTTCGCGTACCTGGCGCACCCAGTAGTCGGGGTCGGTCAGTTCGGCGACGTCGGCGATCCGACCGGTGACATTGGAAACCACCGGGATCTGTGGAGCCGCGTACGAGACGCCCGCGAGCACCGTCCGAAACTCCGCGAGCATCGGTTCCATCCGCGCCGAGTGAAAGGCGTGGCCCACCCGAAGCCGCCTGGTCCGACACCCGCGCTCCGCGAAGAACGCGGCGACCGCCAACACGGCGGCCTCGTCCCCCGAAACCACCACGGAACTCGGCCCGTTGACCGCGGCCACACCGACCCCGCCGCCCCGGCCGACCAGGGCAGCCCGCACCTCGGCCTCACCCGCCCGCACCGCGACCATCGCCCCACCCGCCGGCAACGCCTGCATCAACCGACCCCGCGCAGCCACCACCACCGCCGCATCCGCGAGCGACCACACACCCGCCACACACGCCGCCGCAAGCTCACCGATCGAATGCCCCAACACGAACTCCGGCCGCACACCGAACGACTCCACCAACCGAAACAGCGCCACCTCCACCGCGAACAACCCCGCCTGCGTGAACACCGTCTCGTCCAACAACCCCTCGGTACCCTCCACCCCGAACACCACATCCCGCACCGAAAACCCGACACGCTCGGCAAGCCGCCGATCCAACTCCCCCACCACCGCATCGAAACTCGCCGCGAACACCGGGAACGCCCCGTACAGTTCACGCCCCATCCCGACCCGCTGACTCCCCTGCCCGCTGAAGAGCAAGGCCAGCCGGGCATCCGTGCGGGCCGTCCCCGTCACCGTCGCCGCGCCGGATCCGGGAACGCCGTCGGCCAAGGAGGCAAGTCCGGCGGTGAGTTCCGTGCGGTCCGCGCCGAGGACGGCGGCGCGGACGTCGAGGGCCGAGCGAGTCGCGGCGAGCGAGTAGGCGAGGTCGAGTGGGTCGAGCTCGGGACGCGCCTCGACATGGTCCAGCAGGCGTCGGGCCTGGGCACGCAGTCCCGCTTCGGAGCGGGCGGAGACGAGCCAGGGGATGCGGTCGTGGGCGGGCACGGGTTCGGGCATCGCCGCCGACGTCCCGCCGTGGTCTTCGGTTCCGGGTATCCCTTCGGCCGCTGCGGCCTGTTCGATGACAACGTGCGCGTTGGTCCCGCTGATCCCGAACGAGGACACCGCGGCGCGCCGCGGCCGGCCGGTCTCCGGCCACGCACGCGCCCGGGTCAACAACTCCACCGCACCCGCCGACCAGTCCACATGCGGCGTCGGCGCGTCCACGTGCAGCGTCCTGGGCAACATGCCGTGCCGCATCGCCATGACCATCTTGATCACCCCCGCCACCCCCGCGGCGGCGACCGAGTGGCCCAGGTTGGACTTGAGCGCGCCCAGCCACAGGGGCTGTGCCGGGTCCCGATCGCGCCCGTAGGTGGCCAGGAGCGCCCGCGCCTCGATCGGATCGCCGAGCACGGTGCCGGTGCCGTGCGCCTCCACCGCGTCCACCTGATCCGCCGTCAAGCGGGCGTTCTCCAGCGCCTGCCGGATCACCCGCTGCTGCGCGGGGCCGCTGGGGGCGGTCAGCCCGCTGCTGCCGCCGTCCTGGTTGACCGCGCTGCCGCGCACTACGGCGAGCACCTGGTGACCGTTGCGCCGCGCGTCGGTCAACCGCTCCAGCAGCAACACGCCCACACCCTCGGACCAGCCGGTGCCGTCGGCGGCGGCGGCGAACGCCTTGCAGCGGCCGTCCGGCGCGAGGCCGCGCTGCCGGCTGAACTCGACGAACAGGGACGGGTCCGACAACACCGTCACACCCGCGGCCAGCGCGAAGGAACACTCGTCCTGCCGTAGGGCCTGCGCGGCCAGGTGCAGCGCGACCAGCGAGGACGAACAGGCCGTGTCCACGGTCACCGCCGGGCCCTCGAACCCGTACGTGTAGGAGAGGCGACCGGACAGCACACTGGCGACGTTCCCGGTCAGCACATAGCCCTCGACGGCCTGTGGCACATCGCTCGGATTCTCGATGTAGCGGAGCGCGGAGGCCCCGACGAAGACCCCGGTGGCACTGCCCTTCAGCGCGATCGGGTCGATCCCGGCCCGCTCGAACGCCTCCCACGACGTCTCCAGCAACAACCGCTGCTGCGGGTCCATCGCCAGCGCCTCGCGCGGCGAGATGCCGAAGAACTCCGCGTCGAAGTCGCCCGCGTCGTCCAGGAAGCCGCCCTGGCGGACGTAGCTCGTGCCGCTCGCGTTCGGGTTCGCGTCGTAGAGCCCCTCGACGTCCCACCCCCGGTCGGTCGGGAAGTCGGAGACGACGTCGGCACCGGCCGCGACCAGCCGCCACAGGTCCTCGGGTGAGCGGACCCCGCCGGCATAGCGGCAGGACATCGCCACGACGGCGATCGGCTCCCGGGCGCGCGCCTCGACGGCGGCCAGACGCCGCCTGGTCTGGCGGAGTTCCTCGGCCACGCGCTTGAGGTAGTCGCGGAGTCTCTGCTCGGTGTCGCCGGCGTTCATCGTCCACGCCCTCCAGAGGTCGGGGGTCCGGATCGGTCGGCGGCCGACGCGTACGGCCGGCCGCAGGGTCAGTCGAGCCCCAACTCCTTGTCGAGCAGGGTGAACATCTCCTCGTCGGTGACGGCGTCGAAGCCGCCCGGCCGCTCGCCGCCGGCCGCATCGGTGCCGGCGTCGGTGTCGGTGTCGGTGTCGGGTCGCGCACCGCTCGGCGTCTCCTCGAGCCGCCACAGCAGCGCCCGGAGCCGGCGCACCACCGCGTCCCGCTCGTCGCCCGTGTCCGCGAGCGCGCCGGTGAGCGCCGCTTCGAGGCGGTCGATCTCGCCGAGCAGCGGCGCCGCCGGGGCGGGCTCCCGCACCGGGCCCAGCCCTTCGTCGAGGTATCGGGCGAGTGCCTGCGGGGTCGGGCAGTCGAAGATCACCGTCGTGGGCAGCCGCAGCCCGGTGGCCACGCCGAGCCGATTGCGCAGCTCGACCGCGGTCAGCGAGTCGAAGCCCGACTCCAGGAAGCCGCGTTCGGAGGAGATCGCGTCCATCGAGGCGTGCCCGAGGACCACGGCGCAGTGCCGACGGACGAGGTCGACCAGGATGCGCTCCCGCTCCGCCTCGGAGCGCCCCGCCAGTTGCCCGGTGAGCGCCGGCTCGGCGGCTGCCACGGACGCGGCGGCCCGCCGTTGCGGGGCACGCACCAAGGCGCGCAGAGGCGCGGGCAGGGCCCCGGACTCGGCCGCCTTGCGCAGCGCGCCGAGGTCGAACCGGACGGCGGCCGGGCTCGCCTGGGCCGTGTTCAGTGCCGCGGCGAACAGCCCGAGGCCCTGTTCGGTCGTCATCGCGACGATGCCGGAGCGACGCATGCGGGCCAGGTCCGTTCGGCCGAGTTGCCCGGTCATGCCACTGGCTTCGCCCCACAGTCCCCAGGCCACGGAGGTGCCGGGAAGGCCGGCAGCCTGCCTGCGGGCGGCGAGCGCGTCCAGGAAGGTGTTCGCCGCCGCGTAGTTGGCCTGCCCCGTGCCGCCCAGGACTCCGGCGATCGAGGAGAAGAGCACGAAGGCGGCGAGGTCGTGACCGGCGGTCAGCTCGTGCAGATTGATCGCGCCGTCGACCTTCGACCGCGACACCCGCTGCAATTGCTCGGGCGTCATCGACTCGACCGGTCCGTCGGCCAGGACTCCGGTGGCGTGCACCACCCCGGTCAAAGGCGCCGTGTCCGGGATCCGCGCCAGGACTTCGGCAAGGGCCTCCCGGTCGGCCACGTCACACGCCTCGACCACCACTTGAGCCCCCAGAGCGGAAAGCTCGGCCACCAACTCCGCCACACCCGCCGCGGCCATGCCACGACGACCGACCAACACCACACCGCGCACCCCGTGTTCGACCACCACATGACGCGCGACCAACGCACCCAACGTGCCCGTACCACCGGTGATCAACACCGTCCCGTCCCGATCGAGCGGCACCGGCATCCGCAACACCAACTTGCCCGTATGCCGCGCCCGCGACATCAACCGGAACGCCTCCGGTGCCCGCCGCACATCGAACGACCGCACCGGAACCGGCACCAACACACC
Organism: Embleya sp. NBC_00888; assembly: GCF_045207655.1. NCBI lineage: Bacteria > Bacillati > Actinomycetota > Actinomycetes > Kitasatosporales > Streptomycetaceae > Embleya > Embleya sp. NBC_00888. The sequence goes on from NZ_CP108784.1 coordinate 1,005,953, forward strand.
CGACCCGAACAACGGCATCAACTCGCCCAGTAGCACCCCGATCCGTTCCGGCCCCGCCTCCAACAGGTCGAACGCCCGATAGGCAACCCCCGGGAACGCGAACTCCACCGCCTCCCTGTCCCGAATATCGGTCTTCCCCATCTCCACGAACCGACCGGCATCGGCCAACAGGCGCAACGACGCGTCCACGAACCGGCCCGCAAGCGAGTTCAACACCACGTCGACACCACGACCACCCGTCGCGGCCCGGAAACGCTCTTCGAAATCCAACGTCCGCGACGAGGCGATGTGCGCGTCGTCCAACCCCATCGACCGCAGCGTGTCCCACTTCCCGCGACTCGCCGTCGCGAACACCTCGGCGCCCAGATGCCGGGCGATCCGCACCGCCGCCATCCCCACCCCACCGGCCCCGGCATGGATCAACACCGACTCACCGGCCCGCAGACCCGCCAACTCGACCAACCCGTAGTACGCCGTCAGGAACACCACCGGCACCGACGCCGCCTGCTCCCACGACCAGCCCTCGGGGATCGCCGTCACCGTGCGCGCGTCCGCCACCGCCGTCGGACCGAACGACGAGAACAACCCGAACACCCGATCCCCGACCGAGAAACCCGACACACCCGAACCGACCCCGGCCACCACCCCCGAACCCTCACCACCCATCGACGCCGCACCCGGATACACACCCAACGCAATCAACACATCACGAAAATTCAGCCCCGCCGCCCGCACCCCGACACGCAACTCCCCCGACCCCAACGGCTCCGACACCTCCGACACCTCAACCAACGCCAGATCCGCCGACGTCCCGCCCGCCACGGCGTCCAGTCGCCACGGACCCGACGGTGGTACCAACGTCCCGTCCCGACCGGCTCGGACGAGCCTCGGCGCGAGTACGGTGCCCGCCCGCACGGCGACCTGGGTCTCGCCCGCGGCAAGGGCGATGCGAGCCGTCTCGACGGGGTCCGCCGCCTCGGCGGCGTCCGGGTCGAGGTCGATCAGCAGGAACCGGTCCGGGTGCTCGTTCTGCGCCGACCGCAGCAGCCCCCAAACGGGAGCGTGCCCGAGGTCGGACACCGCGTCACCGGGGACCGCCGCCACCGCCCCGCGCGTGACCACCACAAGGCGTGAGGTGGCGGATTCGGCGGTCGCCGTCTTCTTCAGCCACTCCTGCACCGCCGTGAGCAGACGTACGGCCGCGAGTTCGGCAACCGACACCACGTCCCCGACCACGACCGCCGGAACCGGGGTGCAATGGTGGACGGTCAAGTCCGGGCCCGGAACCGGGTCGTCGATGTCCGGAGCGGGTCGGTCGACGGGGGTCCAGAGCACCGAGTACAGGGAATCCGCCGCCGAGGAGGCGGCGCCCAGCCGGGTCGGATCGACGGGGCGCAGTTCGAGCGCGTCGGCGGAGAGCACCGGCCGGCCGGTGCCGTCTGCGGCCTGCACCGCGATCCGGTCGGGGTCACCGTCGACCGGCACCAGGCAGATCCGCAGGGTCGACGCCCCGACCGCGTGCAACGTGATGCCGTTCCACGCGAAGGGAAGCCGCATCGTGTGCTTTCGGCCCGCCTCGATCCCGTCCGCGACGAGGCCGTGCAGAGCGGCATCGAGCAGAGCGGGGTGGACTCCGAACCGGCTCGCCTCACCGCTGAGTTCGCCGGGCAATCGCACGTCGGCGAACAGTCTGCCGTCCAGGCCCCGGTACAGCGCGCGCAGACCTCGGAACGCGGGCCCGTAGCCGTAACCGGCGTCGGCGGCGCGAGCGTAGAAGCCGTCGAGGTCGATCGGCCGCGCGCCGGTCGGAGGCCAGACGGCGAAGTCGAACACCGCTTCGGCGGCGGCCTCGACCAGGACACCGGTGGCGTGGCAGGTCCATTCGCCGTCCTCGCCCGCCGCCTCGTCCCGGGAGTACACCGAGACGGTCCGGCGCCCGTCGGCGGCCGGTGGCTCCACGTGCACCTGGAGGGCACGCGCGCCGTGCGCGGGCAGCACGAGCGGTGTCTGCAAGGTCAGTTCGTCGACCCGCCCGCAGCCCACCCGATCGCCCGCCTGTACGGCCAACTCCGCAAACGCGGTTCCGGCCAGCAACACCGTCCCCGCGACGACGTGGTCACCCAGCCACGGTTGGGCCCGGAGCGAGATCCGGCCGGTCAGCACGACCGCGTCGGCTCCGGCCAGGCGCACGGTCGCCGCAAGCAACGGGTGATCCTCCGCGACCAGTCCGAGGCCGGCGGCGTCGGCGGGTGCGCTCGCGGTGCGGTCGAGCCAGTACAGCCGGCGCCGAAAGGCATAGGTGGGCAGATCGAGCTGCCGGTGCTCGGCCCGCGGGAGCACCGCCGACCAGTCGACCGGGCAGCCGCGTACGTGGACGAACGCGAGTGCGGAAAGCAGTGCCTCGAGTTCCGGCCGATCCCGGCGCAGCGCGGAGCCTGCCGCGATGTCGGAGACGACGTCGGGGGCGCGTTCCTCGGTGCCGGTCGGCGCGGCGAGACAATCGTGGACCAGCGCGGTCAACACTCCGTCCGGCCCCAGCTCCAGGAAGGTCCCGACGCCCGTCGCGCGCAGGTGTGCCACGGCATCCGCGAAACGCACGGCTCCGCGAACCTGCCGTACCCAGTAGTCCGGATCGTTCGATTCCTCGGCGCTCAAGAGCCGTCCGGTCAGGGTGGAGACGATCGCGAGTGTGGGTCGGGCGAAGGTCACCCCCTCCAGGACGCTCCGGAATTCGGCCGCCATCGCGTCCATCCGCGGGGAGTGGGAGGCGCGACTCACCTTCAGCCGCTTGGTCTTGCGGCCCCGCGCCGCGAACTCGGCCGCCAGCCGCAGCACCGGTTCCTCGTCACCGGAGAGCACCACCGAACTCGGCCCGTTCAAAGCGGCGATGCCCGCCGTGTTCCCGACGCCCGCCGCCTCCAGCGCCGCCGTCACCTCGGCTTCGCCGGCCTGCACCGCGACCATCGCCCCACCCGCCGGCAACGCCTGCATCAACCGGCCCCGCGCCGCGACGACCGACGCCGCGTCCGCGAGAGACCACACACCCGCCACATGCGCGGCGGCCAACTCCCCGATCGAATGCCCCAGCACGAAGTCCGGTCGCACACCGAAGGATTCGACCAACCGGAACAGCGCCACCTCGACCGCGAACAGCGCCGCCTGGGTGAACACCGTCTCGTCCAACAGTTGCTCGGTACCCTCCGCCCCGAGCACCACATCTCGCACCGAGAACCCCACGCACCCCGCCGGCCGACGATCCAACTCCGCCACCGCGGCATCGAAGGCGTTCGCGAACACCGGGAAGGCGCCGTACAGTTCACGCCCCATCCCGACCCGCTGACTCCCCTGCCCGGTGAACAGGAAGGCGAGGTCTCCCGTTCCGAGGACCGAGCCGCGAACCACGCCCGCCGCGGATTCGCCCGCGGCCAGCGCGTCCAGCCCGCTCGACAACGCGGCCCGCGAGGAACCGACCACGACGGCGCGCTCGTCCAGGGCCGCACGCGATCCGGCGAGCGCCGAGGCGAGCGCGGCGAGGTCGAGTTCGGGGTCGTCCCGCAGGTAGGCGGCCAGCGCGGCCGCCTGGGCGCGCAGCGCGTCATCGGACTTCGCCGAAACCGGCCAGGCCAGGACCCGTTCGGCGCCCGTCACTTCCGCGACGTCCTCGGCCGGCACGGGTTCGGGACCCTGTTCCAGGACCACGTGCGCGTTGGTGCCGCTCGCGCCGAACGAGGAGACGCCGGCTCGGCGGGGGCGACCGGTCTCGGGCCACGCGCGTGCCTCGGTGAGCGGTTCGACCGCGCCCACCGACCAGTCGACATGCGGGGACGGCACATCGCAGTGCAGGGTCTGCGGCAACACGCCCGCGCGCATCGCCATCACCATCTTGATCACACCGCCCACACCGGCGGCGGCCTGCGCGTGGCCGATGTTCGACTTCAGCGATCCCAGGTAGAGCGGCCTGCGCGCGTCGCGGTCCCGGCCGTAGGTCGCGATGAGTGCCTGCGCCTCGATCGGGTCGCCCAGCGGCGTGCCCGAGCCGTGCGCCTCGACCGCGTCCACGTCGGCGGTCGACAGACCGGCGTTCGCCAACGCCTGCCTGATCACCCGCTGCTGCGCCGGACCGTTCGGCGCCGTCAGGCCGTTGCTCGCGCCGTCCTGATTGACCGCCGTACCCCGCACCGTCGCCAGCACCCGGTGCCCATGCCGCCGCGCGTCGGACAACCGCTCCACGAGCAGCACACCGACACCCTCCGCCCAACCGGCACCATCGGCGGCAGCCGAGAACGCCTTGCACCGACCGTCCGGCGCCACGCCCCGCTGCCGGCTGAACTCGACGAAGACCTCCGGGGTCGCCATCACCGTCACCCCACCGGCGAGCGCCATCGAGCACTCGCCGCCGCGCAACGCCCGAACCGCCAGATGCAGCGCCACCAACGACGACGAACACGCCGTGTCCACGGTCACCGCGGGACCCTCGAAGCCGAAGGTGTACGCGACCCGGCCCGACGCGACGCTGCCGGCATTGCCGATCAGCAGGTAGCCGTCCACGCCCTCGGGCACCTTCTGCATGCCCGACGCGTAGTCGTGGTACATCACTCCGACGAAGACACCGGTCCGGCTGCCGCGCAGCGTGGCCGGGTCGATCCCGGCCCGTTCCAGCACCTGCCACGAGGTCTCCAGCAGGAGCCGCTGCTGCGGGTCCATCGCCAGCGCCTCGCGCGGCGAAACGTCGAAGAACGCCGCATCGAACTGCCCGGCGTCGTGCAGGAACCCGCCCTCGCGGGCATAGCTCTTCCCGGAGGCCGCCGGGTCGGGGTCGTACAGACCGTCCAGGTCCCAACCGCGGTTCGACGGGAACGGCGAGACGGCGTCCCCGCCTTCGGCGACCAGGTGCCACAAATCCTCGGGTGACCGCACTCCGCCGGGATAGCGGCACGCCATCCCGACGATGGCGATCGGTTCGTCGTCCACCACCGGGTCGGCCACGGCGGCGGGCGGCGCCTCCCGGGCACCGAAGAGTTCCTGTCGGAGCCTGCGCAGCAGCGCGGTCGGCGTCGGGTGGTCGAAGACGAGGCCGGCCGGCAGACGCAGACCGGTCGCGGCATCGAGCCGGTTGCGCAGTTCGAGGCCGGTGAGCGAGTCGAAGCCGAGGGACTTGAAGGTGGCGGTGATGTCGACGTCGACACCTTGGGGCAGGCCGAGTACGGCCGCCACCTGTTCGTGGACCACGGCCGACAGGGCGCGTTCCCGCTCGTCCGCCGGCAGCGCGGTGAGTCGTCGGGCCGACGGGGACCGCGACGGCAGGGCAGCGGCGCCGGCGGTGGGGCGTGCCGGCGCGGGAACGAGACCGCGCCACATTCCCATCGGCACGCCGCTCCCGGCACGGGCGCGCAGCACGGGCAGGTCCAACGCGGCGGGGATCAACAGGGCCTCGGTCGTGCCGAGTGCGGCGTCGAAGAGGCGCAGGCCCTGCTCGGTGGCGAGCGCTCCGACGCCCAGCCGGCCCATCCGCCGCCGATCGGCGCCGCTCATCGCGCCGGTCATCCCGCCGGCCTCGGCCCACAGCCCCCAGGCCAGCGAGGTGGCCGGCAGCCCGTCCGCGCGACGGGCGTGCGCGAGCGCGTCGAGATAGGTGTTCGCCGCCGCGTAGTTCGCCTGCCCCGGACCGCCCAGGATCCCGGACACGGAGGAGAAGAGCACGAACGCGGCGAGGTCGAGATCCCGCGTCGACTCGTGCAGGTTGACCGCACCGTCGATCTTGGCGCGCAGCACACCGCGCAACCGGTCCTCGGTCAACGCCTCGACCAGACCGTCGTCCAGGACTCCGGCCGCGTGCACCACACCCGTCAGTGGGGTCCGCACGCGGTCCAATACCCCGCTCAACGTCTCCCGATCGGCCGCATCGCCCGCCTCGACCGTCACCGACGCGCCCAGGTCCGTCAGCTCCGCCATCAACTCCGTTACTCCAGGTGCCTGTTCGCCTCGGCGGCTCAACAACACCAGGCTTCGCACCCCGTGCCGCGTAACGAGCCGACGGGCCACCAGCCCGCCCAACAGCCCGGTGCCACCGGTGATCAGGACCGTTCCGTCACCGAGACGCGCCGCAGCGCCGGTGGACGCTCCGGTGGCAGCGGCGGAGCCGACGGCGTGCCGAACCAGTCGCGGCACCAACACCGTGCCGCCGCGTATCGCCATCTCGCGCTCGCCGCAGGCCAGTACGCCCGGCAGGGCAGCCGTCCACCGCGCGTCGTCGACGTCCACCACCACAAAGCGATCCGGGTGCTCGGTCGCCGCCGACCGCACCAGACCCCACACCGCCGACGACGCGAGGCCCGGCAGCGAGGACATCTCCGAGTGGGCCGACACACCCACCGCACCGCGGGTCACCACGACCAACCGCGACCCGGCGAACCGCTCGTCCCCCAGCCACGCTCGCGCCACCGACAACACCCGCACCGCCACCCGGTGGGCCGCGGCGGCGTGGTCGTCGTGCGGCCCGGAGTCGGCGACGCAGGGAAACACGACCGCGTCGGGCACGCCGCCCGTGGCCGCCGCGTCCAGATCCGGGGCGTCGGCGTCGAGCACCCGAATCCCACCGGCGAAGGCGTCGTCGACCCCTGCGGCCGGAACCCAGTCGACGCGGTACAGATCGTTCTGCACGACCGCGCGCGCCGCCGCGAGCGCCTCGGCGGTGATCGGGCGCAGGGTCAGCGCCTCGATCGCGGCCACCGGGCTGCCCGTCGTGTCGGCCAGCAGCACGCGCACGGTGTGCGATCCGACGGGAGACAGCCGTACCCGCACGTGGGACGCGGCGCTCGCGAAGAGCGTCAGCCCCTTGAAGACGAACGGCAACCTCACCCGCTCCGTCCCGCCCGTGCCCGCGTCGCCGCCCCGGGAGAGCGCGGCGTGCAACGCGGCGTCGAGCAGCGCCGGATGCAGTCCGAAGCGGCCCGCACCGTCCGCCATGCCCTCGGGCAGCGCCGCCTCGGCGTAGATGTCGTCACCGGCCCGCCAGGCGGCGCGCAGGCCCTGGAACGCGGGCCCGTACGCATAGCCGCAGGGCACCAGGTCGGCGTAGAAGCTTGCGAGTTCCACCGGCTGCGCACCGGTCGGAGGCCATCTCCCCGTGGCGAAGGACACGTCCGGCGCCGGTCCGGCTTCGGACAGGGTCCCCACGGCGTGCCGGGTCCAGTCCGACTGCGCCGAATCGTCCGCGTTTCGGGCGAACACGGCGATCGGCCGGGACCCGTCGCTCTCGGCCGCGCCGACGTCGACCTGTAGCTGAAGCGAGCCATGCTCGGGAATCACCAGCGGTGTTTCCAGAGCCAGTTCGGCGATCCGGCCGCAACCGACCTCGTCTCCGGCCCGAATCGCCAGTTCCACGAAGGCCGTTCCCGGCAACAGCACCGTCCCGGCAACCGCGTGGTCCCGGAGCCAGGTGTGCGAGGACAACGCCGGCCGTCCCGTCAACAGGACTCCTTGCCCGCCGCCGAGTCGCAGCACCGCGCCGAGCAGCGGATGCCGCGCCGCGACCTGGCCGAGGCCGCGCGCATCACCGCCGGACACCGAACGTGCCGGCCAGTACCGCCGGCGCCGGAAGGCGTACGTCGGCAGTTCCACGGCCACGGCGTCGCGCCGTCGAGCACGGTCCCCCATCAGTGGGGACCAGTCGACGGTGAGACCGTTGACGTGTGCCTCGGCGAGAGCCGTGCCGAAGCGCTCCGGGCCGCCCTCGCCCCGCCGCAACGTGCCCACCACCACCGCTTTGGTCTCGGCGGCTTCGACCGTGCTCTCGATCGGCGTCGTCAGCACCGGGTGGGCGCTCACCTCGACGAAGGCGTCGAACCCCCGGGACAGCAGGAGTCGAACCGTCTCCTCGAAGCGCACCGTGCGACGCAGGTTGCCGTACCAGTAGTTCGCGTCCAACGCGGTGGTCTCCACCCGCTCCGCCGTGACCGTCGAATAGAACGGCACCGAGGACGCCACCGGTTCGATGTCGGCCAGTTCGGTCAGCAGCCGCTCGCGGATCGACTCCACCTGCACGGAATGCGACGCGTAGTCCACCGGCACCCGACGCGCCCACACAGCACGCGTCTCGCACTCCGCGAGCAGCTCGTCCAACGCGACCGGATCACCGGACACGGTCACCGACGCCGGCCCGTTCACCGCAGCCACCGACACCCGATCCCCGAACGGGACCAGCAACTCCCGTACACCGGCCGCGGGCAACGACAACGACACCATGCCGCCGGAACCCGCCAGAGCCCCGAGCGCCCGGCTCCGCAGCGCCACGACCTTCGCGCCATCCGCCAACGACAGCGCCCCGGCCACACACGCGGCGGCGATCTCCCCCTGCGAATGCCCCACCACCGCAGCCGGCTCCACCCCGAACGACCGCCACAACCCGGCCAGCGAAACCATCACCGCCCACAACACCGGCTGCACCACATCGACCCGCCCGAGCCACTCCCCCGACTCCGACCGCAGGACCGACGTCAACGACCAATCCGCACAGGGCGCGAGCGCCGCTTCACACTCCGCGATCCGCTCGGCGAACACGGGGAAGCGGTCCAGCAGTTCGCACCCCATCCGGACCCACTGCGCCCCCTGCCCCGGGAAGACGAGCACCGTTCGCCCCGAGGACCGCGCCCGACCCGAGACGATGCCCGGCCCGGACTCCCCCGCGCCCAACGCCGCCAGCCCGGCGGCCAATTCGGTCCGATCCGAGGCCAGTACGACGCCCCGGCGCGGCAGCAACGACCGCGACCCGATCAGCGCCGACGCCAGGTCGGACAACGCGTGCTCGGGCTCGTCCCGGACGAATCGCGCCAGCCGGGCCGCCTGCGCGCGCAGGCCGTGCTCGCCCTTCCCGGAGACGACGAACGGCAACAACCCGCCCGACGCGCCCTGCCCCGGCTCAGGGGTCGACTCCGTAACCGAGTCCGGCTCCGGTGCCGGCGCCAACTCCACGACCGGTCGCCGGGACTCGTCCGCCGCCTGCTCGATGATCACGTGCGCGTTCGTACCGCTGATCCCGAACGACGAGACCGCCGCCCGTCGCGGACGGCCGACCTCGGGCCATTCCCGCGCCCGGGTCAGCAACTCCACCGCGCCCGCCGACCAATCGATGTGCGGGGACGGTTCGTCGGCATGCAGGGTTCGCGGCAGCACCCCCGCGCGCAGCGCCATCACCATCTTGATCACACCCGCGACGCCCGCCGCGGCCTGCGCGTGACCGATGTTCGACTTCAACGACCCCAGATAGAGCGGACGTTCGCCGCCGCGCTCCTGACCGTACGTGGCGATGAGAGCCTGCGCCTCGATCGGGTCGCCCAGCGTCGTACCCGTGCCGTGCGCCTCGACCGCGTCCACGTCCGCGGCCGACAGTCCCGCACTCGCCAACGCCTGCCGGACGACCCGCTGCTGCGACGGACCACTGGGCGCCGTCAGGCCGTTGCTCGCGCCGTCCTGATTGACCGCCGTACCCCGCACCGTCGCCAACACCCGATGTCCATGGCGCCGCGCGTCGGAAAGCCGCTCCACAAGGAGCACACCGACGCCCTCCGACCAACCCGTACCATCGGCTGCCGCCGAGAACGCCTTGCACCGACCATCCCGCGACAAACCGCGCTGCCGACTGAACTCGACGAACATGCCGGGCGTCGACATCACCGTCACCCCGGCCGCCAGCGCCATCGAGCACTCGCCGACGTGCAGCGCCCGCACCGCGAGATGCAGGCCGACCAGGGACGACGAACACGCGGTGTCCACGGTGACCGCCGGCCCCTCGAAGCCGTACATATAGGCCAGCCGTCCGGAGACGACGCTGCCCGCGTTGCCCGTGAGCAGGTAGCCCTCGGAGCCGTCGGCGGCCTCGTCGAGCCGGGCGCCGTAGTCCTGGTTCATCGCCCCGACGAAGACACCGGTCCGACTGCCGCGTAGCTCGGCCGGGTCGATCCCGGCCCGTTCGAATACCTCCCACGACGTCTCCAGCAGGAGCCGCTGTTGCGGATCCATCGCCAGCGCCTCGCGCGGCGAGATCCCGAAGAACTCCGCGTCGAAGTCGGCGGCGCCACGCAGGAATCCTCCGTGCCGAACGTAACTGGTCCCCGCCTTGCCCGAGTCGGAGGCCGAGCCGGGGTCCGAGCCCGGGTCCGGGTCGTACAGCGCCGCCAGATCCCAACCCCGGTCGTCGGGAAACGGTGTGACGGCGTCCCCACCCGCGGCCACGAGTCGCCACAGGTCCTCGGGCGACTCCACCCCGCCGGGGTAGCGGCACGCCATGCCGACGATGGCGATCGGGTCCGTGTCGGTCGGCTGCTCCGGCCCCGTGTCGAACTCGGCTGCGACCGTCCCCTCGCTCGCGGCATCGAAGAGGTCGAGGAGCAGGGCGCCCAGATGCCGCGCGACGCCGACCGGCGTCGGGTGGTCGTACGCGAGCGTCGTCGGCAGCCGCAGTCCGGTGTCGGTGTTGACCCGGTTGCGGAACTCGACGGCGCCCGGCGAGTCCAGGCCCAGGGTCCTGAACGTCAGCTCGCCGTCGGCCGGACCCAGCGCGGAGCGGCCGAGGACCGTCGCGGCATGCGCGAACACCAGCTCGTGGAGCGCCTGTTCCCGCTCCTTTCGGGACAGCCCGGCCATTCGGCCGGCGATCGGGGGCCGCTCCCGTCCGGCCCCGGCGGACGCCTCGGCCGTGCCGCCGAGCCAATGGCGTTCGCGCTGGAACGCGTATGTGGGCAGGTCCACCCGGCGCACCCCGGCACCCAGGATCGGGCCCCAGTCGACCGCGATCCCGCAGGCGCACGCCTCGGCCAGTGCCGTGCGGAAGCGCTCGGAACCGCCCCGGTCGCGGCGCAGTGTGCCGAACACGGCGGCGCGCGAACCGGTGTCCTCGATCGTCTCCAGGACGGCCGCGGTGAGCACCGGGTGGGCGCTGCACTCGATGAAGACGTCGTGCCCCTGGTCGAGGAGGGTCCGGACGGCCTTGTCGAAGCGGACGGGTTGCCGCAGGTTGGTGTACCAGTACTCGGCGTCGAGGGTGGTGGTGTCCAGCGGTTCGCCGGTCACCGACGAGCAGAAGGGGATGCGGGACGGCCGCGGCTCGATGCCGGCCAGATCCCGAAGCAGCGATTCGCGAATCCCGGTGACCCGGCTGGAGTGCGAGGCGTAGTCGATCGGGACCCGCCGCGCCCGGATGCCTTGGGCCGCGCAGCCGGCGAGGAGTTCGTCGAGTGCGCCCGGGTCGCCCGAAACGACGACGGATGCCGGGCTGTTGACCGCGGCGACCGACAGCCGGTTCCCGAACGGCGCGATCAGCGTGGTGATCCGCTCGGCCGAGACGCCGACCGAGACCATGCCGCCGCGATCGGGCAGGCCGAGGAGGGCCCGACCGCGCAGCGCGACGACCTTCGCGCCGTCCGCCAAGGTGAGCGCACCGGCGACGCACGCGGCGGCGATCTCGCCCTGGGAGTGGCCGACCACGGCGGCGGGCCGTACACCGACGGAGGCCCACAGTTCGGCGAGCGAGACCATGACCGCCCAGAGCACGGGTTGTACGACGTCGACCCGCTCCAGCCATTCCTCGGACGTCGACCGCAGGATCGACGGCAACGACCAGTCGACGTACGGCGCGAGCGCCACGTCGCAGTCGGCGATCCGCCCGGCGAATACCGGTTCGGAGTCCAGGAGTTCGGCAGCCATGCCGAGCCATTGCGAACCCTGGCCGGGGAAGACCGACACCGGCCGGCCGGCGGAGCGGACCGGCCCGGTCACCACGCGCGGTGCGGGTTCCCCGGCGGCCAGCGCGCTCAGGCCCTCGATCGCGCCGGCCCGGTCGCCGGCGACCACGACGCCGCGATGGTCGAGCAACGCCCGTGTCGACAGGAGCGAGTGGGCGAGGTCGGGCAGGCCGAGTCCCGGCCGTTCCGCGATGAAACGTGCGAGTCGGGCGGCCTGGGCCCGCAGCGCCGGATCGGTGTGGCCGGAGACGACCAGGGGCAGCACGCCCGCGACGGTCCGGGCGGTCGCGCCGGCCGCGACCCGAGTGTCGGCCACGGCCTGCGCCTCGCCCGCCGCCTCGGAGAGCACGATGTGGCAGTTCGTTCCGCCCATGCCGAACGAGCTCACCCCGGCGATCCGCGGTCCCTCGCCCGCCGGCCACGCGGTCGACGCGGTCGGCACCGTCAGGCGCAGTTCGGCCAGCGGGATGTCGGGGTTGGGCTCCTCGTGGTTCAACCCGGCCGGGATCTCGCCGTGCGCGACCACCAGGGCCGCCTTCACCAGGCCGATCACGCCGGCGGCGGCCTCCAGGTGGCCGACGTTGGTCTTCACCGATCCCACCGGCAGCGGCCGGTCGGCGGCCCGGACGGCGCCGAGGACGGCGCCCAGCGCGGCGGCCTCGATCGGGTCCCCGAGCCTGGTGCCCGTGCCGTGCAGCTCGACGTAGCCGACCGTGGCCGGGTCCACGTCCGCGTGCCGGTACGCCCGGCGCAGCACGTCCTGTTGCGCGCTCGCGCTCGGTGCGGTCAGCGTCTCGCCGCCGCCGTCGTTGTTGACCGCGCCGCCGCGCAGCACGCAGTGGATGCGGTCGCCGTCCGCGAGAGCGCGGCGCAGCGGCTTGAGCAGCACCACCGCGCCGCCTTCGCCGCGGACGTAGCCGTTGGCCCTGGCGTCGAAGGTGTAGCAGCGTCCGTCCGGTGACAGCGCGCCGAAGCGCTCCATGCGTTCGGTGGAGCGCGGGGTCAGGATCAGGTTCACCCCGCCCGCCAGCGCGGTCTCGGATTCGCCGGAACGCAGGCTCTCGCAGGCCATCTGCACGGCGACCAGGGAGGAGGACTGGCCGGTGTCCACGGTCAGGCTGGGACCGCGCGCGCCGAGGAAGTAGGAGACCCGGTTGGCGATGATGCCGCGGTGCACGCCGGTGGTGCTGTGCGCGGTCACCGCGTCCGGGCCGTTGTCCTGGAGCAGCAGCGAATAGTCGTCGGAGAAGGCGCCGACGAACACGCCGGTGCGGGTGCCCGCCAGGGTGGCGGGCACGGTGCCCGCGTCCTCCAGCGCCTCCCAGCTCAGCTCGAGCATCAGGCGCTGGTGCGGGTCCATCGCGGCGGCCTCACGGCCGGAGATGCCGAAGAAGGACGGGTCGAAGGTGTCGACCGAGGCGAGGAAGGATCCCAGGCCCGACAGGCCGCCGATGCCCGCGCGGTCCGCGGCGGGGGGTGCCACGGTGTCGGCGCCGGCGCACAGGAGCCGCCACAGGTCCGCCGGCCCGGTCACTCCCGGCAGCCGGCACGAGATGCCGACGACCGCGATCGGCTCGCGGCGGCTCGGACCGGAATCCGGGACGGCGGACGTGTCGTGCGAATTCACGGACTCATCGCCCGGGTTCGCGGACGTATCGCCCGGGTTCGCGGACGTATCGGTGCCGGGGCGATCCCCACGTGCCATGTCACGCCCTTCCGTTCTGGACCGATCGCACCGTCGTGACGGCGCACCGGCGTGCCGGTCCGGGCCCGAACGCGCGGGCCCGGACGGAGGCGGTTTCTCACGGTGATGGCGATCCGCGCCGCGAGGTCGCGCGGCCCGGCTCGGCGGCTCCGGCGGCTGCTCCGCCGGACCGGGAATCCGGCCTCACGCACGGCCCCAGTCTTCGATCGCCGCGCCGGGGGACGCCACCCCTGTTCCGACCCCTGCCCACCCCGGAGCCCGCTCGACGGGCCGCCGATCCACCGGGAGCGGCGCCGGGGGCCCGACCGGCGCGGCCGGGGTACGCCGTCCGGCTGCGCGGGGCCGGCCTCGGAAGGGTTGACAGGTCGACGGTTCGACAGGTCGGCGCAATGGGCGACTTCGGTGGCCGGCACCGGGTTTCCGGCCCACGACCAGGCTTGCGTCGAAGAATCTCGAACGTCACCGGGGCCCCTGCTACGGTCGTCTCACGGTACCGAGCCGTCGGCACACACAGTGCGACCTCCATCGAGGCAGCCGACGAACGGCGGCACCGTCGACCATCGGAACGTCGGCGCGGCAGCGTGGTGTCCGTCGGCGTTTCCGTGTCCCCATCACGAATGTGGAGGAAGGTACATGGAGACTTTCGAGCGCCGGCATCGTCGACACACCCCGTTGCCGTCATTCGCCCCCTCCTTATGCACCCGGGCACGACGTCACTCGGAACGCGTCGGCGCCGTCCGCGACGAGTCCCGAACGTGAGCATCCGGGAGCGTTCGCAAGCGACCTCGGTATTGACCGGCCTCATCGACGGCGCACTCGCCGGCGAAAGCGGGATCGCCGTCGTGGCCGGCTCCGTGGCCATGGGCAAGACGACGCTGCTGGCCACGTTCGCCCAGCAGGTGCGCGCGGCCGGCGGCGCGGTGTCGGCCGCCGTGGCGTCCGAGTCGGAGACGGACATCCTGCTGGGTGTGCTCGCCCAACTGTTGCAGGAGGCCGCGCTGTCGGCCCCGGTCGCCGAGCAGGTGAACCAGTTGCTCGCGATCGGCCGGGCGCACATGACCGCCACGCCGAGGGATCCGACGGCGAAACTGTCCGCGGTGGACGCCCAGATCGTCCAGTCCCTGTGCGCGATCCTGATCGGCCTGGCCGGGCCCCGGCCGCTGGCCATCGTGGTCGACGACATCCAACACGCCGACGCGGCCTCGCTCACCTGTCTCGCCTATCTGGCGCGGCGGATGCACAACACTCCGCTGCTCGCGGTATTCAGCCACGACGACCGGCCGGACGAGCGATGCGCGGACTTCGTGGAGCAGTTGCTCCGGCTGCCGCACGCCCGTGGGGTGTGGCTGCCGCCGCTCGACGCGGACGGGGTGCGCGCCGCGGCGGTGGCCCGGCTCGGTGCCGTCGGCGCGGAGCAGGTCGCTGGTTGGGCACTGCGGGTGAGCGGGGGCAATCCGCTGCTGCTCAACGGGGTCCTCGAGGACTTCCACTTCGGTGGGCACGCCGAATCCGCGGGCTACGGGCGGGCGATGCTCTCGTGTCTGCACCGGAGCCCGCCGCCCACCGAGGCGGTGGCGCAGGCGTTGGCCGTGCTGGGTACCCCGGAGCCGATCGCCCGGCTGCTGGGCCTGGCGGCCGGTGACGTGGTGCGCTGCCTGGCGGTGCTGGACGCCTCGGGTGTGCTGGAGCGGGGCCGGTTCCGGCATCCCGCGGCGGCTTCGGCGGTACTGGCGGGCCTGGGTCCCGAGGCCACCGCCGCACTGCACCGGGACGCGGCCGAACTGACCTACGCCGAGGGGGCCGCCGCCCCCGTGGTCGCCGAGCATCTGCTGGCGGGTCAGCGGGTGCACACGCCCTGGGCGGTGCCCACGCTGGTCGCCGCCGCCACCACGGCGTTGTCCGAGGGCCGGGGCGCCCGGGCGGTCGACTACCTGCGCCTGGCCTGCACGTCGAGGGGCGACCAGGGGGAACTGGCGCGGACCAGGGTGGCGTTGCTCCAGGCCGAGCGCCGGATGGAGCTCGGCGTCCCCGACCAGCAGATCCCCGCCCTGCTCCGGGCGGTGCGTACCGGCTGTCTGGGCAGCGGCGACACCCTCGCCGTGGTCCGGGCGCTGCTGTGGGCCGGGCGTTTCGAGGCCGCCGGCGAGGCGTTGCTGCACCTGGCCGACCCGCCCCGGGCCGCGGTTCCCGAAACGGCGCTGGAACTGCGCGCCGCCCGGCTGTGGATGCGCTGCTCGTACCCCCCGCTGCAGAGGCTGCTACCCAGTGCCGAGCGGGACGGGGAGGACGGGGAGGAGTTGCGCGGGATCCCGTCCCCGACCGAGAGCCGGCGCCGGCACGACGCCGCGGCGGTGCTCGACTCGGTACTGACCCTGGGCCCGTGCGACCAAGCCGTGCGCAACGCCGAACGGATCCTGCACAACACCCGACTGCACGGCACCGACCTGGACACGATCGAATGCGCGCTGCTCGCGTTGATCTACGCCGAGCGACCGGCGCAGGCGCTGCCGTACTGCGACGAGTTGATCGCCGCGGCCCGGGAGCGCGGCGAGCCGGGCAGCGAGGCCAGGCTGCACGCGCTGCGGGCGGAGATCTGCATTCGGCTGGGCGACCTGCCCGGGGCCTTCCTGCACTCGGCCGCCGCGTTCGACGTGGTGCCGGCAGGCGAGTGGGGAGCGGCGGTCGGCTTCCCGTTGGCCAACATGTTGATCGCGCTGACGTCGATGGGACGTCAGGACGAGGCCACGGAGCTGCTGTACCTGCCGATCCCCGACACGATGTCGCAAAGCCGATCCGGACTGCACTATCTGTACGCGCGGGGGCGCTACAGCATGGCGGTCCGGGACTGGGAGGGGGCACTGTCCGACTTCCGCGGCTGCGGTGCGTTGATGGTCCGCTGGGGCATGGACGTGCCGGGGCTGATCGCGTGGCGCAACGACGCCGGCGAGGCGTGGTTGCGGATGGGTGAGCACGATCGTGCCCGCGCGGTCCTGGAGGAGCAGTTGGGCCATGGCGAGCACGGCGGTTCGCCGCGCACCCGCGGGGCGACGCTGCGCCTGCTGGCGGCGACGCACGAGCCGCACCGACGTCTCGCGCTGCTGCGGCAGGCCGTCGACGCGTTACAGGAGAGCGGCGACCGCTACGAATTGGCTCGGGCGCTGGCCGACCTCACCGAGATGTACAACGCCGTCGGCGAGACCCGGCGGGCCCGGGTGATCGGCTCCCAGGCGAGGATCATCGCGGACAAGTGCCGGGCGGAGCCGCTGAGCAGGCTGCTCCCCGCGGACCGTGAGCGGCCCGACACCGAATCCAAGTCCCGGGCCGTGGTGCTCACCGACGCGGAGCAGCGGGTCGCCGACCTGGTGGCGCTGGGGCATACGAACAGCGAGATAGCCAAGCTGCTCTACATCACGGTCAGCACCGTGGAGCAACACCTGACGCGGATGTACCGCAAGGTCGGGGTCAACGACCGGGCCCAGTTGGCGTCGGCGCTGTTCACCGGTCCGCACACGCAGGCGATCGGCGCGTAGCGCGCACGCGGCCGGCGCCCGCCGGGCTGCCCCGTCGGGCTGCCCCGGCCGGGCGCCGGGCGGCGTGAGGCCCCGGCACGGCATCGGTCGGAAAACACGATGATCATGCCTGGGGGCCGGCTCTAGGATGTTCGCCGCAGTGTCACCGAGCGGACAGAGACGAATCGAACCATGCGCACACCGACGGGCCACCCGCGTCAGGTCCTGATCTTCGACGCCGACGACACGTTGTGGGAGAACAACGTCCTGTTCGAGCGGGTCATCGAGGACTGGCTGGACTGGCTCGACCACCCCACCCTGGACCGGACCGAGATCCGCGCGATCCTCAACGACATCGAGGCCGCGAACGCGATCACGCACGGGTACGGGAGCAAGATGTTCCTGCGCAGCCTGGGCGAGGCGCTGGAGCGGCTGCACGCGCGGCCGGCCACCGCCGCGGAGTTGCGGCACATCGAGCAGCTCGCCGTCGCGCTGGTGGAGAACCGGGTGGAACTGGTCCCCGGGGTCGTCGAGACGCTCACCACCCTCGGCGCGCGCCACGACCTGATGCTGCTGACCAAGGGCGACACCGAGGAGCAGCAGCGCAAGATCGACGCGTCCGCGCTGGCCCACCACTTCAGCAGCGTGCACATCGTGCCGGAGAAGGGTGTCGACGCCTACCTAAACCTCACCCGCACGCACGGGCTCGTGCCGGAGACGACCTGGATGATCGGAAACTCCCCCAAGTCCGACATTCTTCCCGCGCGGGGCGCGGGTCTGGGCGCGGTGTTCATCCCGAACGCGCACACCTGGGTCCTGGAGCAGAGCGAGCTGGACCCGAACGACAGCCGGGTGTTGACGCTGACCGCGTTCCCGCAGTTGCTGGAGCACTTCTGATGGCGGCGGACCGGCCCGCCGGCCCGTCCGTCTCCTGTGTCTTCGTGTGCCACGACGGCGCCGGGAGGGTGTTGTTGGCCCGCCGGTCGGCCGCGGCCCGGGACGCGGCGGGCACGTGGGACACCGGCGCGGGCGCGTTGGAATGGGGCGAGACCTTCGAGCGCGCGGTGGCCCGCGAGGTACGCGAGGAGTACGCGACCGAGGCGTTGTCGATCGAGACCATCGGGGTGCGCAACGTGCTGCGCGGGGATCCGGTCGAGACGCACTGGGTCGCGGTGGTGTTCGCGGTCGCGGTCGACCCGGAGCGGGTCGCGATCGGCGAGCCGCACAAGTTCGACGCGCTGGAGTGGTTCGCGCCCGACGCGCTGCCCACGCCGCTGCACTCGCAGTGCGCGGCGGGCCTCGACCTGTTCCACGACCGGCTGAACCGGACCCGGTAGCCCGACCGGACCCGGCCACCCGACGGGGCCCGGTGGCCCGACCGGACGGTGGCCGAGGCCGCGCCGGCCGATCGGTCGCCCGCGCCCCGGGCGGCGAGGCTCAATGGCCGTAAGGCGTGCCGCCCGGGTCCGCGTGCGCGGCCAGGTCCTGTGCGATCATCGCGTCCGGCCCCGCCGCGGTCCGCGCGGCCAACAGCCGCTCGTTGGCCGCCTGTTGCTCGCTCCCGTCGTAGGGCGTGCGGTGCTCGAAGTGCAGGCAGCTCCAGGACCGGTCGAGGTGCCGGCCCCGGCGCAACCGGGTGCGCGCGGCAACCTTCGCGAGCAGGTCGTCGTCCTCGCTGCCCCAGCCCACATAGCGCGGGCAATAGCCGCCGACTAGGTCGAACGTACGGCGCTCCACCAGCATCGCCCCCCACTGATACGGCGCGCGCCACAACCGGCTCCGGGGCCCGTACGGCGCCCGCGCCCGCGGCGGGGGCAACACGCGCGGGATCGCCGGCTCACCCTCGGGCGCGCCGTGCGGCGGCGGATCCCACACCATGCGCTCGTCCGGGAAGCCGCGCAGCACACCGTCCGGATCCTCCCGCACGAAGCAGAACGGATCCCGGCCCACCGGCACCATGTCCACCGCGGCCCACCCGGACGGCAGTTCGGCGGCGCCGACGAGCCGGTACATCCACGGCTGGGCCAACGCCCCGCCGGCCGCCAACTCCAGCGCCCGCGCCACGAAGTCCCGCCCGAGCGGGGCCACGTCGGCGTCCGTCAGGTACAACACGGGCGCCCTGGCCCATTCCGCCGCCACGTTGCGCAGCAGCCCGGCGGCCAGGTTCGTGGCCGGGGCCCGGACCACCCGCACCCGTCGGCACGCGTCCAGATCAGGCGGCACGGTCAGTGCCGGTTCGCCGGCCGTCGCCAGCACGACCTCGCAGCGCACGCTCTGCGCCAGCCAGGCCGCCGCGACCGACGCGAACACCGCGCGCGCCTCGTGGTCGCCGTACAGCGGAACCACCACGCTCACTTCCGGCATGCTCGGCCTCCCGTCACCGGGTCGCACCGCGCACCCTCGCACTCGATGCCCGCGGTGGCGCGGTGAACCGCGGCTCGGCCTCGGTCGGCACCACGTGTGCGGGGCTCACGGACGCGGGACGCCCGGTCGCGAACCACACCATCCACCGGGACGTGCCGTCGAAGCGCGGGAAGCCCCCGGCTCGACGAGGCGCGGTTCTCCAGAAGGTCGAGCGGGTCGTGCCCGACCCGATTGTCAGGTGTACCGGCCCCCGACGTCACGGTCAAGAGTCCTTCGGTCACACATGGTGCACACCGGCGCCCGGAATCGTCGCTTCCGGGCGGCCGAGGCGGACGTCCGAGTCCGCCGGAGCGCGCGGCGCGGGTGTCCGTCACCCCTCGACGGGCCCGGCGAACAACATGCCGGCCATGGCCCGGAACGTGGCGCCCGGGTCGGCGGCGGCGGGGATCCCGCCGGACAGGTGCAGGGCGGCGTATCCGTGCGCCAGCGACCACGCGGCGAGCACCGCCTGATCCGGATCGCCCCGACGCTCGGCCGGCACGCCCGCGACCCCGCCGCGCAGCGACGCGCCGGCCCGGGCGCGCTGGCGCAGCAGTTCGGGATCGGCGCCGTCGATCGCGTGCGGGCGGTTCATCACCTCGAAGTGCGCCGGGTGTGCGAGCGCGAACAACACGTAGCGCACGCCCAGTTCGCGCAGCGCGTCCAGGTCGCCGGGAGCCACCTCGGCGAGCGCGTCGGCAAGCAGTCCGTAGCCCTCGGCCGCGATCGCGGTGAGCAGCCCGGTCTTGTCGCCGAAGTGGTGCGCGGGGGCGGCGTGCGACACGCCCGCGCGGCGGGCCAGGTCGCGCAGGCTGATCGCGCCGATCCCGTCCGAGGCGACCACGTCCAGCGCGGCGGCGAGCACGGCACGGCGCAGATCGCCGTGGTGATAGGGGCGTCCGGTGGTCATGGATCGATGCTACCCGGGATCTAGGCATTGACAAGTCCGGGCCGGGAGAGCAATCTTGTCATCGACAAGTTCGGGTCCGGCTCGGTGATCCGATCGATGACCGCACCCGGCGGCGAAGTCCCGGGGAGACACGTCCCGGAAGACGCGTCTCGGAAACACATCCGGAAGACAAGTCCCAGGAAGAGGAACCGACATGAGCGCGACGAACGAAACCCTGAACCCCGGACTGGTCCGCCGGATGTGGCAGACCCTGGAGCCGTTGCACGCGCTGAACTACTACTCGCCGGAGATGTTCAAGGAGGCCGAAGCCCTCGGGTACGCGGTGGACGAACGCTGGCCGGCCTACTTCGCGATGCGCGCGGCGGCGCTGGGCGCCGCCTCCGCCGAACTGGTCACCTCGACCTTCTACAGCTTCAGCCCGGCGATGGTCGCCCGGTACGTCCCGCGGGCCTGGGAGATCGCCGATCCGACCGCCGTCCTCGCGGCCCGGCTGCGTGCGGCCGACGCGACGCTGCGGGCGGCGCTCGGTGAGCGCGTACACGCCCCCGAGATCGCCGAGGCCGCCGCGCTGACCAGGGAGGCGGCCGAGGCCGCCGACCACGTGGGCCGGCCGCTGGCCGCCGCGCACGCCGCGCTGCCGTGGGCGAGCGAACCACACCTGGTGTTGTGGCAGGCGATCACCCGGCTGCGCGAGCACCGGGGCGACGGCCACATCGCGGCACTGGTGACCCACCGTCTGGACGGCGTCGAGGCGCTGGTCTCGCACAGCGCCGCGGGCGCGGCCCCGGCCGAGATCTTCGCAAGCCGACAGTGGAGCACCGACGAGTGGGACGCGGCCCGCGAGCGCCTCGCCGCCCGGGGCTGGCTCACCGCCGACGGCACCGCGACCGAGGCGGGCCGGACCGGCCGCGACTCCGTCGAGGCCCTCACCGACGAACTCGCCGCCCAGCCCTGGCAGGCCATCGGCGCGACCCGGGCCGCGCACCTGGCCGACCTGATCCTGCCCGCGGTCATGGACGCGATCGGCACGGGCCTGCTCCCGATGCAATCAACCCTCGGGATCGGAATGACCTACCCCCACCAAACCTGACCGAACGCCCCACCAAACCGGGCCCGAGCCACGCCCCCGGCCCGGGCCGGAACCGGTCCCGAGGCCGACGCCCGGGTCGGGGCCGGTACCGGAAGAGGCTCGAGGGCGGAGCCAGGGCCCGGGCCGTGGCCCAGACCGAGGTTCCGGGCCGGAGCCGAGGCGAAGGCGGAGCTCAGGCCCAAGCCGGCGTTCGTCCCGGATTCGGCTTCAGCGGGTGCCTTTTCGGGTGGATCGCGTCGTGGGTGAGGGCTTGGCCGGGGGGCCGGCGCCCGGTTTGCGTGGGGCGGGCCGGTTGGGTGGCCTGCCCGCCCTGGCGGTGGCCGGCACCGGACCCGCGGGCCGCTCCGCGTCGGCCGGCTGCGGCGCGGTGGGGTCGGCGCCGCCGGTCTGTGCCCGCGTGTGCGCCTCGCGCAGGCCGTGTTCGATCGCCCGCAGCGTCGCCTTGAGCCGGGCCGGCCGCCCGGCGGCAGGGCCGTGTGCCAGGTCGGTGCAGCCCACCAGGCGTCCCGTACCCGCGAACGGGCGTAGTTCGACCTCGCGCGTGCCGCCCGGCTCGAATCGGATCGACGTACCCGCCGCGATGTTCGCTCGTATTCCGAAGGTCGCCGCGCGGTCGAACACGAGCGCCGGGTCGATCTCGGCGAAGTGGTAGTGCGATCCGACCCGGATCACACCGGCGCCGGAGTTGCGCACCGAGACCGTCAACACGGGCCGATCAGGGGCCGGCGCGGCCGGGTCGTCGCGGTAGAGGTACCGCTGTGGTCGGACCATGACCATGGGATCGACGCTCCTAGGCGACGGGGAAGGGGGACGCGTGCACGAACTCGCGTCCGTGCGCCCGGCCGAGCGAATGGGCGTGGTCGAGCGCCGGCCGGTCCGGATGGGTGTGCACGGGCCAGTGCGCGCCGGTCGCCGCGAGGCCGTCGTCGCCGTGTACGCGGAAGCGCTCGACGGCCAGGCCGACCCGAGCGGCCAGCACCCCGGCCGCCGCCGGCCCGGACAGCAGCGGTGCCACGCCCGGAACGGGCGGCAGCACGAAGGACGCGGGCAGCGCGACGGTGCGGACCGCGCCCAACACCCGGCAGCGCTCCAGCGCCCGGCCCAGGTCCGGATCGCCGCCGATCAGCGCGACCTCGACGATCCGATGCGTGCCGTGCTGCCACACCAGGCGCGCGATCCGGTACAACTCGGCGTCCTCCTGCGGCTCCCCCGCCGGCGCCGCGACCAGCAGCGCGGCCCGCGCCGGCACCCGCGCGGCGGCCGCGCGCAGCCACTCGGTGAGTTGCTCCGTCCCGGCGAACGGCCGGCCCAGCAGCACCCGGGCCCGCTCCGCCGCCGGCAGCGCGAGCAGGGTGCGCGCCGTGTCCGCGACCAGCGTCGCGTCCCGACCCAGCGTGATCGGCACCACGCATACCCGATCCGCTCCGCCCCGCAGCAACGCGCACACCGCCCGGTGCAGTTGCCGTCCGCACGCCACCGACGTCACCTCGGGCCCGAACAGCCCCGGCAGCGCCGCGCCGTTCGCGCTCTCGTGGCCGCCGACCGCCACCACCGCCACCCGCTCCGACACGACTCAGCCGCCGATCGAGTCGACGCCGGACATCGCCCCGGCGCCGGCCGATGCCGAAGCCGTGGGCTCGTCGATCTCGCGGGGTTCCGGATTCATCGTGAATTCCTTTCTGCGGCGGGTACGACCGAGAGCCGGCTCGGCCCCGGGACGTGCGGTGGCCCCGAGCGGCCGGGCGCGGGCCCGGCCGACCGGCGTGCGGGCACGCCGGGCGCGGGCCTCGGATGCGACTGCCCCGCGGACCCGTGACGTACGCGCGAGCCGCAGGCCCGGGGCCTGGGTCGAGGGTTGTCTCGTCCCGGGTATCCGCCGGGGCGACCCGCCAACCTCGCGCATCGGAGTGAAATATGACCATCCGGCGAGGACCTCGGCCTCCCGGAGTCGGGCGCGGATCGGGTAGACAGGCATCATGAAGTTCCTCGTCGCGGCACTCGTGGTCGTCCTCGTCGCGGCCGCTCTCGTGTGGTTCGTGACCCGCCGGCCGCGCACCCCGCCGCCGGTGCCGTCCGGCCGCTCGGCCCGCCCGGCTCCCGGTCAGATCTGGTGGGCCTCGGTGCCCTTCGACGAGGGCGACACGGCCAAGGACCGCCCGTGCCTGGTGGTCCGGGTGGGACCGCGCGGCGCCGAGGTGCTCAAGATCACCAGCCGGGACCAGAGCACGCGCGACCGCTACGTGCGCATGCCCACCAAGACCTGGGATCCGGGCGCGGAGCGCCGCAGTTGGCTGGAGACCGGACCGCTGCGCACGATCGGCCACGACGCCTTCCGCCGCCCGGCGGGCGTCTGCGATCGACGCGTGTGGTCCCGGATCAGCCGCGCCCACCGGGTCCGCTGACGAGACGCCACGCCCCGCCGCCGCGCGCGGCCCCGCCTGCCCGCCCGCGCGTCCGACCGCCCGTGCGCGCCTGCCCGCCGCCGACGCTCAGTTCTTCGGGTCGACCTCGTCCGCGAGTTCGTCCACGACCAGGTCCCCGGTCGGCAACCGCGGCAGCCGATAGACCGCGTGCCCCACCAGATGGGTCGCCACCGGAACCGTGGTGAGTTGGAAGAACCCCACCATCACCAGCATCCCGACGTCGATCCCGCTGCGCAGCCGCAGCCCCAGACCGAGTGTGACCAGCAGCAGGCCGAGCACCTGCGGCTTGGCCACCGTATGCATCCTGGACAACGTGTCCGGGAAGCGCAGCAGCCCCACGCCCGCGACGAACGCGAGCGCGCAACCCGCGAGCAGGCACACCGCCGAGGCGCCGTCGGCGAACTCGCCGGCCCGCACGTCAGCCGTCCTCGCGGGCCGAGAAGCGCACGATCGACACCGAGCCCAGGAAGCCGACCAGGGCCAGCGCCAGCAGCACCGGAACGGTCGTGGTGTGCCGGTTCAAGGTGGCCTCCGCCGCGATCGCGGCCAACACCACCGCGAGCAGCATGTCCACCGCCACCGCCCGGTCCAGGGTCGACGGCCCGCGCACGAGCCGGATCAGGGCCGCCACCGCGGCCCCGCCGAGCAATACGATCACGGCACCGCCGACGAGCGCGTTCATGAACCACCTCCGGGGTCTGCCGCGGACACGCCGCGTTCCGCACGGGTACCGAACGCGGCGACCACCCGGGCCTCCAGGCGCACCACCGCCCGCCGGGCCGCCGCCACCGAGGCCGGCGTATCGGCGCCCAGGGCATGGATGAACAGCGTGGTCGGCCGGCCCTGGCGGATCTCGATCACGATGCTGCCGGGCATCACGTTCAGCGCGAGCACGGTGAGCGTGAGCAGCACGTCCGAACGGGTGGCCGACTCGACCCCCACCACCGAACTGCGCGGCAACCTGCCCGGCCACAACGCCTGCCACGCCACCCGCAGCGAGGACATCACCAGGTCGCCCACGAACATCACCACGAACCGAGCCAGCCCCC
The DNA here is from genome assembly GCF_045207655.1 of Embleya sp. NBC_00888. Taxonomy (NCBI): domain Bacteria; kingdom Bacillati; phylum Actinomycetota; class Actinomycetes; order Kitasatosporales; family Streptomycetaceae; genus Embleya; species Embleya sp. NBC_00888. The sequence continues at coordinate 1,030,780 of NZ_CP108784.1, forward strand.
ACGGCCGGAACGCGAGCCTGCCCCGACCGGACGACAGCGGCAGCAGTCCCGACAGCAGCACCGCGACCACGATCCCGGTCAGCACGTTGGCGACGGTCAGCGTGCCCCACAGCGCCACCCACACGGCGGTCAACCACACCACCAACAGCGGCGAGATCCGCCCGCGCCGGGACACCGCCCGAATCCGGGTCGCGGTCATCGGCCGGCCCCGCGTTCGAACCCGCCCGGCAGCGGCACCGCGTCGACGTAGCCGACCCGGCTCACCAGTTCCACACCGGTGCGATCGACCAGCGCGACCAGCGGACCTGCCAGCACCGTGAAGGCCGGCCCCACCGCGACCAGGGCGCAGGTCGCGTACGTCATCGCACGCGGCAATGCCCCGCCGGTGGCCGCGACATCACGCCCGCTCAGACTCGCGCCAAAGGAGTACGCGGTCGCGCCCGAGGTGTCCGGCGAGCTGCCGAACACCTGTCCCCACACCCGGGCCATCGCGTACAGCGTCAACAGGCTGGTCCCCACCGCCGCGCCGATCAGCACGTACGAGGCCGGCGTGCCGCTCTCCGCGCCCGCCTGCAACAGCAGCCACTTGCCCAGGAATCCGGACAGCGGCGGGATCCCGCCCAGGTTCATCGCCGGTACGAAGAACAACACCGCGAGCGCCGGCGACAGCCGCACCAGTCCGCCGAGCCGGCCCAGGTCGGTGCTCCCGCCGCGCCGCTCGATCAGCCCGGTGACCAGGAACAGCGAGGTCTGCACGGTGATGTGGTGGATCGCGTAGAACACCGTGCCGGCCAGGGCCGCCGCGCTCGCGAGCGCGATGCCGAACACCATGTAGCCGATGTGGCTGACCAGGGTGAAGGACAACAGCCGGTTCAGGTCGCTCTGCACGATCGCGCCCAGGATGCCGACGATCATCGTCGACGCGGCCACCACCAGGAGCAGTGTGCGCAGCCGTCCCTCCGGGAAGAGCAACGTCTGCACCCGGATGATCGCGTACACACCGACCTTGGTCAGCAGTCCGGCGAACACCGCGGTCACCGGCGCGGGCGCGGTCGGGTACGAGTCGGGCAGCCACGCGGACAGCGGGAACACCGCCGCCTTGACCCCGAATCCGATCAGCAACATCGCTTCCAGCACCAGTTGCACGCCGGGATCCACCTCGGGCAGCCGTACCGCGAGCTGGGCCAGGTTGACCGTGCCGGTCGCCGCGTAGACCATCGCGATCGCGGCCAGGAACACCACCGAGGACAGCAGGCCGACCACCACGTAGCCGGCGCCCGCGCGCACCCGGGCGGCGGTGCCGCCCACGGTCAACAACACGTAGCTGGCCGCGAGTAACACCTCGAAGCCCACGTACAGGTTGAACAGGTCGCCCGCCAGGAACGCGTCCGCCACCCCCGCGACCAGGATCAGGTACGTGGGGTGGAACACCGACAGCGGCGTGGCCTCGTCCTCGTCCGCACGGCCCTGGCCGATCGAGTAGACCAGGACGCCGAGGGTGACCGCGCAGGAGACCACCAGCATCAGCGCGGACAGCCGATCCGCGACCAGCACGATCCCGGTCGGCGCGGGCCATCCGGCCAACCTGGCCACCACCGGACCGTCCCGATCCGCCGCCACCAGGAGCGCGATCGCCACGCCGAGCACCGCGGTCAGCACCCCGATGCTGATCACCCGCTGGCCGCGCGGCAGTCGGGCGCCGATCGCCAGCTTGAGCCCGGCGCCGAACAGCGGCAACAGGACCGGCAACGGCGCCAGATGATTCATCGGCGGGGCCCGTTCCGGCCCCGCTCGTCGCGAACTCGACCCGCCGGATCGACGCGGCGCGGGAACTCGGTGTCGGGCACCGCGTCCACCACGCTGTCCGCGCGGGCGACGGCCGCCCGTTCGGCCCGCGCCTGCCGATTGAGCTCGCGCCGCGCCCGCCGGAAACGGGCCCGCAGTTCGGCCTGCTGGATGCGGTGCTCGGACTTGATCCCGCGCAGCCGCAGTTTCAGCTCCTCGCGCCGCTCGCCCGCGATCCGCTGCGCCTCGGGCCGGCCGCCCTGCCCCCGCTCGTCCACGCCCAGCCGTCGACACTCGTCGGCGTAGTTCGCCCGGGCCTCCACCGCCAACCGCCGCACCACCGCCCGACGCTCCGCCGTCTGCCTGCGCAACTCGCGGCGCAGCCGCCGGTGTTCGGTGCGCAGGTCGCCCCGCTCGGCGCGCCGCACCACGCGCAGGTCCTCGGCGTCGTCCTGGATCTCGTCGGTCCCGGTGAGTTCCCAGTGCCGGTGCACCATCGACAACACGAACGCGGTCACCGCGAGCGTGATCACGATCGCGGTCAACACCATCGCCTGCGGCAGCGGATCGTTCATCGCGCTCGGCAAGGTCACCCCGAGCACCGGCGCGCCGCCCGCGCGACCACCGCCGGCGAGCACGATCAGGTTGGCCCCGTTGCCGATCAGCACCACGCCCAGCAGGACCCGGGTCAGGCTGCGTTCCAGCACCAGGTACACCCCGACGCCCACCAGCACGGCTGCGGTCAGTACCAGGATCATCGTCGGGCTCTTCATACGATCACCGTCCGTTCGGCGTCCCGGTCCCGGGTCTGTTCGATGCGTCGGTCCAACTCCGCGCCGAGCGCGGTCAATACGTCCTGCACGAGGCCGATCACCAGCAGGTAGACGCCGATGTCGAAGAACACCGACGTCGCGATGTGCACGTCGCCGAACAGCGGCAGCGTGGCGTCGACCACCGTGCTGCGCAGCGCCGAGCCGCCCACGATCAGGCCGACCAGGCCGGCGCCCGCGCTGATCACCAGGCCGGTGCCGAGCAGCCGCCCGGCGGGCAACGGCGCGGCCTCGGCCAGTTCGTGGCGCCCGCCCGCGAGGTAGCGCAGGAGCAGCGCGAGGCCGGCGGTGATCCCGCCGGCGAAGCCGCCGCCGGGTGTGGAGTGGCCGCTGAACAGGAAGTACAGCGACAACACCAGCACGGTCGGGAAGGCGACCCGCGCGACCGTCTCGAAGAGCACCGTGCGCCGCTCGGGGGCGAGCGTGCCGATCACGACCGGTCCGGGGATCGGCTCCGCCGCCGGGTCCGGCTCGCCCGGCGGCTGGGTCCCGTCGGATCCGGGCGGCGTCGGCGGATTCGGTGCCCCGTCGCCGGGTCGCGGCAGGCCGTGGGCCCGGCGCACGAAGATCAGGCTGGTCACGCCGATCGCGGCGACCGCGAGGACGGCGATCTCGCCCATCGTGTCCCAGGCCCGGATGTCCACGAGCAGGACGCTGACGATCTCCTTGCCGCCCGCCTCCTTCGCCGCGGCGGCGAAGGCCTGGGACACCGGCGGATGGGTGCGCGCGGCGAACGCGGAGATCGCGACGCCCCCGAGCACCACGCCGGTGAGCACGCCCAGGCCGATGTGCACGGCCCGGCGCCCCGGTCGGGTGGTGTTCGCGAACCGGCGCGGGAGTCGGCGCAGCACCAGCAGGAACACCACCACGCTGACCGTCTCGACCAGTGCTTGGGTGAGCGCGAGGTCGGGGGCGCCCTGGAGGACGAACAGCGTCGCGCAGCCGTAGCCGGTGACGCCGACCAGGAGTACGGCGGGCAGCCGGTCCCGGGTGCCGGCGGCGATCAGCGCGGCGGCGGCGACCAGTACGCCGACCACGACCTGCGCGGCCGAGTCCGACCAGCGCGGCGGGTGCGGAAAGGGCAGCGGGAGGTGGGCCAGCGCGATCGAGGCGGTGGTCGCGATCAGACTGAGCAGGATCACCCCGACGTAGACCGGCATCGAGCCGCGCTGCGTGGTGCCGGTCAGTTGCAGGGCGCCTCGGTCCACACCGCGCACCAGCGCGTCGTACAGCCGCGAGGGTTCGATCCGCGCGGTGGCCAGTTGCAGGCGCACCACCGGCTCGCGGACCAGGAACAGCACGATGCCCACGCCGATCGCGGCGCAGGACAGGTACAGCGCGGTGCCCGGGCCGTGCCACAGGGTCAGGTGGTAGTCGGTCCCTTCGGCCGGGAATTCGTCGGCGTACGACGAGATCCAGTGGTCCAGCGACGCTGCCGCCGGGCCCAGCACCAGGCAGCCGGTGCCGAGCAGGAGCGCGGGGCCGAGCAACAGTCCGCCGAGCGGTTCGCAGCCGGTGGTGGGCACGCCGGGTTTGCGGGCGAAGGCGCCCCAGACGAAGCGCAGGCTGTACGCGGCGGTCAGCGCGGAGCCGGCGACCAGCAGGCCGAGCACGATGGAGTCGGTGCGGCCCCGGTGCAGGAACGCCTCGTACACGGCCTCCTTGGCGACGAACCCGACCGTCGGCGGCAACCCGGCCATGGACAGCGCGGCCACCACCGCGACCACGCAGGTGATCGGTATGGCCTTGGCCAGGCCGGACAGTCGGCGCAGATCCCGGGTGCCGGCGGCGTGGTCGATGATGCCGACCACCAGGAACAGCGTGGCCTTGAACAGGGCGTGTGCGACGAGCATCGCGATGCCGGCGAGCGCCGCGTCCCGGTTGCCCGCGCCGGTGACCACGATCAGCAGGCCGAGTTGGCTGACGGTGCCGTAGGCGAGCACTCGTTTGAGGTCGTCCTCGCGCAGCGCCCGCCATCCGGCCAGGAGCAGCGTCGCGCAGCCGGCGATCAGCACGATCGGCCGCCAGGGCATGATCTGGGCGAAGCCGGGGGCCAGTCGGGCGACCAGGTACACGCCTGCCTTGACCATCGCCGCCGCGTGCAGGTAGGCGCTGACCGGGGTGGGCGCCGCCATCGCGGCGGGCAGCCAGGAACCGAACGGCACGATCGCCGACTTGGACAGCGCGCCGACCAGGATCAGCACGATCGCGGTGGTCACCACGGTGCCGCCGGGCGGGTCGGCGAGGATCTCGGAGAGCCGGTAGGTATCCGCCTGCTCGCCGAGCAGGATCAGCCCGACCAGCATCGCCAGGCCGCCGAAGGTGGTCATGGTCAGTGCCTGCATCGCGGCCCGGCGCGAGCCCCGGTGTTCGCTGCGATGGCCGATCAGCAGGTAGGAGAAGACCGTGGTCAGCTCCCAGAACACGTACAGCAGGATCAGGTCGTCGGTGGTGACCAGTCCGATCATCGCCCCGGCGAACCCGACCAGGACTCCGGCGAACGCGCCGAGTCCGGGCTCGTCCGCGGCGAAGTAGCGCGCGCAGTACACCAGGACCAGGACACCCACGCCGGCCGCGAGGAACACCATCAGCAGCGCGAGCGCGTCGCACCGAAACGCGAGGAAGACGCCCTGCTCGGGGATCCACGGGCGCGATTCGACCACCGGCTCACCGTCGAACACCGAGGCGGCCTGGGCCAGTGCCCACCCCGTGGTCGCCACCGGGAGCGCGGCGAGCACGAGAAAGGCGTTCCGCCCGAGGCGTCGAACCAGCCACGGGGCGATCGCCGCGACCACGAAGTACGAGGCCACCGAGAAGATCATGACGCTACGTTATTGGGCATTACCCCCAAATCAGCATCAATCGGGCATATGTCCCTCGTTTTTCCATCCGCAACGGCGATCGGCCCTCTGGCGTGCCTTCCATCCCCCGTCGGCCTCCGTGGCGGCCGGCACCGCGCGTCCGCGTGCCGGAGCGCCCACACAGTGGTTCCATTCGGGCGTTTCGCCGGGGCGGTGAGCGCAGCGAGGAGCCCGAAGGCCGATGGAAGACACGCCCCACCGCGGCGGCGACGCGCCGTCCCGAGGCGGAACGCACCACCACCACCACCTCAGTCGAGCAGCGAGCGCACCGCCTCCGGCGTGCGCCCGACCACGGTGGCGCCGTCGTCAGCGGTGATGATCGGCCGCTGGATCAAAATCGGATGCTCCGCCAACGCGGCAATCCAACGCCCGCGATCGCTCGCCGCACGCCCCCACGTCCCCATCCCCAGCTCCCCCGCAACCGCCTCACCGGTACGCGTGATGTCCCACGGCTCCAACCCCAACCGCCCCAACACCGCCTCGAGCTCATCCACGCTCGGCGGCTCCTCCAAATACCGCCGCACGGTGTACTCGACGCCCCCCTCATCCAACAACGACAACGCGGACCGGCACTTCGAACACGCAGGATTGACCCAAATCTCCATACCCCGGACGCTACTACCCCACCAAAACCCCTCCCCTCCAACCACCCGACACCCACGAACCCCTCAGCCGGGCCGGCGCCCGAGAACCCGTTGGCCAACCCCTGGCCATCCGCGTTCGGCATCCTCGGCAAGGCATCGGACAACTTCGGTTTCGATGGGGCCGGGCGCAATCTCCTCGCCGGCGAAACGGGCGGCCAACAGTCGCCGAACCCCGGCGACCTTGATCATGGCCTCGCCACTGATCGCTGCACGATCCACGCGTCGAGCCCAGCCGCCGACAGCCACGGATCCCGTCCGTCCGGCACCGCACACCCGATCCCAAGTCCCGTCCACCACCCAGGCACGAAGCCACCGACATGCCACGCCCTACGACACCAGCGCGAGACCCGCCAACGACACTCAGCCGGCCGGCGCTTGTGGCCACCCCAACCCGACCAACACCCAACGCCCGCCGAAAGCCCTCAGGCCGGCCAGCGCTTGAGGCCACCCAACCCAACCAACACCCAACGCCCACCGAAACCCCTCAGCCCGGCCGGCGCTTGAGGCCACCCAACCCAACCAACACCCAAGCCCCACCGAAACCCCTCAGCCCGGCCGGCGCTTGAGGCCAACCCAACCCGGCCGACACCCAACGCCCGCCGAAAGCCCTCAGGCCGACCCGCGCTTGAGGCCCTCGTCGAAGGCGCGCGCATAGGCCGCAGGGCCGAGTGTCTTCCCGGCCGCCGCCGCGATCCGCGACACGTCGCCGCGTTCGCCGACAGGCAACGGCGCGCCGATGGAGGCCCGGAGCGCCTCCGCGCGGCCCAGGAGCGTCGCCGCCTCGGCCGCTCGGCCCGAGATCGACTCGGCCCCGGCCAGCCCCTCCAGCGCCAGCGCGACCGCCCGCGGATCGCCCGAGGCCCGCGCCGCCGCCAGCCCCTCCTCGTGCAGGTCCCGCGCACCGACCGCGTCCCCGCGCAGTTCCGCCACGAAGCCCAATTCGGCCAGCAGCAGCGTCACCCCGTAGAACGGCACGCCGTAGTCCTCGTGCAGCCGACGATTCCACTCCAGCGCACCGCGCAGGTGCCGCTCGGCCCCCGCCAGGTCCCCCGCACGTCGCGCGCCGAGCCCCAGCCCGACCGTCGCGAACTCCTCCGCGAACCGGTCCGACCGCTCGACCGCGAGCCGACGCGCCCGCTCGTGGAACTCCTCGGCCGACGCGAAGTCACCCCGCAACAACGCGATCCGGCCCAGCCCGGACCACCGGTACGACACATCCGTCCACAGGCCCAACTCCTCGGCCCCGCGCAGCCCTTCGCGATGCAGCTCGGCGGCCCGGTGGTATTCGCCCGACACCTCGGCCACATAGGCGAGTTGATCCGACGCCTGGACGAGCCCCCAGCGCTCGCCCAACGCCGCGAACCGCGCCGCGGCGTCCGCCGCCGCCTCGCCGGCCGCCACGTGGTCACCGCGGAACATCAGCGCCTTCGCCCGACCGGTCAACGCCGCCGCGATCCCCCACGCGTCGTCCGCCGCACGAAAGCCCGCCAGGGCCCGATCGATCAGCTCGCCACCCGCGTCCGCGTCCCCCACGTGCAGGTGGGCCAGGCCCAGGAACCACTCGGCCCGCGCCCTCCCCTCCGTGATCCCGTCGTAGGCCGCCAGCGCGTCCCGGCTCTGCCGTACCAGGTCGCTGCCGTCGCCGATCAACATCGCGAACCCGGCCCGCCAGGCTCCCGCCGCCGCGCGCAACGCGGCCGGCGCGCGGCCCTCGACCGCCAGCGCCGCGTCCAACGCCCGCCACGCCTCGCGGTGGCGCCCGCGCAGGAACCGGTACCACGCCGCCCCACCCGCCAACCGCAACGCGAGCCCCGCGTCCCCGCGCCGGGCCGCGCCATCGGACGCGGCGCGCAGGTTCCCGCTCTCCGCGTCCAGCCGGGCGAGCCACTCGCACTGATCGCGGCCGTACAACCGCGGCCCGGCGCGCTCGACGAACTCGGCCAGATAGCCGTCGTGCCGAGCCTGCACCACGTCGAACTCGCCCACCGCGTGCAGGTGTTCCACGCAGTACGCGGCGACCGACTCCAGCAGCCGGTACCTGGGCCCGTACCGCCCCTCCACCGCGACCACCAGCGAGCGGTCGACCAACCGACCGACCAGGTCGAGCACGTCGACCCGGGCCACGTCGTCGCCGGAGCAGGTCGCCTCGGCGGCCTCGGGAGCACACCCGTCCGCGTGAATCGCCAACCGGCGCAGCACGATCCGTTCCGGTGCGCCGAGCAGTTCCCAACTCCAGTCGATCATCGCGCGCAGCGTCTGCTGCCGGGCCGGCACCCCGCGCCGACCCACGCCGAGCACCCGGAACCGGTCGTCCAGCCGTGCCGCGAGACCGTGAACGCCGAGCCCGCGCACCCGGGTCGCGGCCAGTTCCAGGGCCAGCGGGATCCCGTCCAGACGCCGACAGATCGCCGCGATCGCGTCCGCCGTGTGCGCGTCCAGGACGAACCCGGGCGCCGCCGCGGCCGCTCGGGCCACGAACAGGCGTACCGCCGTGGACTCGGCCAACGCCGCCGGATCCGCCCCGGCGTCCGGCACCACCAGCGGCCGCACCACGCTCAGCGCCTCGCCGCCCACCGCGAGCGGTTCCTGACTCGTGGCCAGGATCCGCACGTCGGGTGCGGCCCGCAGCAACAGGTCCGCCAGCTCGGCGATCGGCTCGATCACGTGCTCGCAGTTGTCCAGGACCAGCAGCAGCCGACGGCCGCGCAGCGCGTCCGCCAACCGGGTCCGCGACTGGGCCGTGACATGTCCCGCGCCCGCCGCGACCTCGTCCCGGATACCCAGCGCCGAGGCGATCGCGTCGGCCAGATCGTCGCCGCTCGGATCGCGCCGGCCGGCCAACTCGACCAGCCACACCCCGTCCGGGAACGGGAAGTCGTCCACCGCCCGGGCCGCGCACTCCAGCGCGAGCCGGGTCTTGCCCACCCCGCCGGGGCCGGTCAGGGTCACCAGCCGGGCGGCCCCGAGCAGCTTGCCGACCTCGGCCACCGCGTCCTCCCGACCGACCAGCTCGGTCAACGCGGCGGGCAGGTTGGACCGCGCCCGCGCCGCCGCACCCCCCGCCGGATCCGCCGCCGAACCCACCGAGCCCGTCGCCGCGCCGACCGATGCGGCCCCGGACACGGAACCGGGCACGGAACCGGACACAGACCCGGGCGCAGATCCGGGCACGGACTCCGCCGCCGAGCCGGCCACGGAAACCGGCGCCAGCCCCGGATCCTGCGCCAGGATCGCCCGCTGCAACGCCGCCAGCTCCGGCCCCGGGTCCAGGCCCAGTTCGTCCGCCAACCGCTCGCGCAGCTCGGCGTACCCCGCCAACGCCTCCTCCTGCCGCCCGGACCGGTACAGCGCGCGCAGATGCGCGGCACGCAGCCGCTCCCGAACCGGATGCAGCGCCACCAGTTCACCCAACTCGTCGGCGAGCGAGGTGTGTTCGCCCAGTTCCAGGCGTGCCTCGGCGTGGTCCTCCAGGGCGGTCAGCCGCTGTTCGTCCAGCCTGGTGATCGCCGCGCGGGTGAACTCCTCGTCCCGGAAGTCGGCGAACGCCGGCCCACGCCACAGCGCGAGCGCGTCCGCGAACAAGCCCGCCCGGATCCGCGCGTCGACGCTCGCCCGCGCCCGCGCGGTCAGCTCGGCGAACCGGTCCGCGTCCACCGCGCCGGCCTCGACCCGCAGCTCGTAGCCGGGCGGGCGGTAGGCGACCAGTTCGCGCCCGCCGGGTTCGGCCGCCTCCAGCGCCCGGCGCAGTTGGGAGACCTTGGTCTGGAGCGTGTTCGCCGGATTGCCCGGCGGGTCCGCGCCCCACAGGTCCTCGACGAGCAGATCCGCCGAGACCGCCCGGCCCCGATGCACGAGCAGGTCCGCGAGCAGCGCGCGCACCTTCGACTCCGGGACTCGAACCGGCTGTCCGTCCGCGGTCCACACCGCCAGCGGACCCATCACCCCGAAGCGCATGCCGCCACGTTAGCGCAGGTCAACCGGCCTCTGACGGTGGACCGCGGGTGCCCGTGCGTAGACCCCCAGGATTCCGTGCGCGGCCGGCGGCACAGTCGTGTCATCGAGTTCGGGACAGCCCGAACAAGACACCCCGAGCAGCACAGACCGCAGCCCGGGAAGCACCGAAACAGGGAGCCCCCACCATGTCCGTCAACGCCAACGTCGACGCCGGCACCACCGGCACCACCAACCTTGTTACCACCGGCCGCGAAATCCGCCTGGCGGCCCGCCCGGTGGGCACTCCCACCACCGCCGACTTCGAGCTGGTCACCGCCGCGATCCCGGCGCTGGGCGAAGGTCAGCTCCTGATCCGCAACACCTGGATGTCGGTCGACCCCTACATGCGCGGTCGGATGGACGACGTCGAGTCGTACATACCGCCGTTCGAGCTGGGCGCGGTCCTGGACGGCAGCGCGGTCGGCGAGGTGATCGCCTCCCGTGCCGACGCGGTCCCGGTCGGCGCGACCGTGTCGCACTTCGCCGGCTGGCGCGAGTACGCGGTCGTGGACGCGGCCACCGCCGTCGTCCTGGACACCTCCGCCGTCCCCGCCCAGGCGTACCTGGGCGCGCTGGGTACCCCCGGCCTGACCGCGTACGCGGCGCTGACCGAGGTGTCCCCCGTCCGAGCGGGCGACACGGTGTTCGTCTCCGGCGCGGCGGGCGCGGTCGGCAGCGTGGCCGGCCAGATCGCCCGCAAGCTGGGCGCGGCCAGGGTGATCGGCTCGGCCGGCGGCCCGGCCAAGGCCGAGCGGCTGCGTACCGACTTCGGCTACGACGTCGCGCTCGACTACCGGGCCGGTGCGATCGGCGACCAGCTCGCCCAGGCCGCGCCCGAGGGCATCGACGTCTACCTCGACCACGTCGGCGGCGACCACCTGGCGGCGGCCATCGCGAACGCCAAGGTCGGCGCCCGGTTCGCGCTGATCGGCGCGATCAGCGGCTACAACGCCACCGAGCCGGTGCCCGGCCCGAGCAACCTCTTCCAGGCGTACATCAAGCGGCTGAACCTACGCGGCCTGTTGGTCACCGACCACTTCGCGCTGTTCCCCGAGTTCACCGAGCGCGCGATCGGTTGGCTGACCGACGGTTCGCTGCGCACCGACGAGACCGTGTTCGAGGGCATCGAGCAGGCCCCCGCGGCCTTCCTCGGCGTACTCGGCGGCGCCAACACCGGCAAGATGCTCGTCCGCCTGGCCGACTGACCCGGCCCCACCGCTCCGACCGGTACCACCACCGAGGAAGGCCCCGACATGACCACCGACGCGCCGCACGCCCTCGTCGTCCTCGCCCACCCCCGGGCCGACTCGCTGACCGCACGGGTCGCCGCGCGGGTCCGGGACCGGCTGCTGACCGACGGCCACAGCGTGGACGTACTCGACCTGCACGCCGAGGGCTTCGACCCGCGGATGACCGTCGAGGACGAACCCGACTGGGCCGACCGGGACAAGCACTACAGCCCGGAAGTACGCGCGCAGATGGCCCGGATCGAGGCCGCGGACACGATCGTCGTGGTCTTCCCCGTGTGGTGGTTCGGGCTGCCCGCCCTACTCCAGGGCTGGATCGACCGGGTGTGGAACTACGGCTTCGCCTACGGCCGCAGCCGCCCACGCCTGGCCGGAAAACGAATGTTGTGGCTCGGCCTGGCCGGCTACTCCCACGAACACTTCACCAAGGGCGGCTGGGACGACCTCCTCGACCGCCGCCTCCGAATCGGCATCACCAACTTCAGCGGCATCGAAAACGCCCGAGTCCACCTCTTCTACGACACGGTAGCCACCGGCGCCCACGACACCACCCTCCTCACCGAAGCAGAACAAGTCCTCACCACCTTCACCCCCTGACAGTGATCATGTGACTGGTGGTTCTGCTGATGAGCCTGACTCGCCCCCTGACTGACGTCGTTGACTGTCCTGTATGGGATTTGTCGGCTCGTCGGCGGGACCACCACGCACGCGGCCGGACGGGCGTTTGTGACCTCATAGGAGCTTGGTCCAGAAGCCCCGTCACTGTCTTGTCCACCCGCCCGACCGGCGCGTGCCGCCCTCGGCTCGGACAAGCGGCAAGGACGGACATGACCAGCATGACGCACGACGGAGCGGAGATCACCGGCGGAGTCGACACGCACGGCCCGACCCACCACGCGGCCGTGATCGACCCGCTCGGCCGGCATCTGGCCGACCGGGAGTTTCCCGCGACCGTCCGCGGCTACCGGGACCTGCTTGACTGGATGCGCTCGCACGGCACCCCGACCGCGGTCGGGGTGGAGGGCACCGGCGCCTACGGAGCCGAACTCGCGCGGGTCCTGACAGCGGCCGGCGTCACGGTCGTCGACGTCGACCGGCCGGACCGCAAGACCCGCCGGACGAAGGGCAAGTCCGACCCGATCGACGCCTACGCCGCTGCGACCGCAGTGCTCTCCGGACGGGCCACCGGCATCCCCAAAAGCCGCGACGGAGTGGTCGAGGCCGTGCGCGTGCTGCGGGTCGCCCGCCGCAGCGCGATCAAGGCCCGCACCCAGGCGATGAACCAGATCCGCAACCTCGTGGTGACCGCCCCGGCGATGCTGCGAGAGCAGGTCGCGGGCCTGGACCGGACCGCCCTGATACGCACCCTGGCCCGGCTGCGGCCCGGCGACGACGTCTCCCGCCCGCTCGCGGCGACCAAGGCCTCGCTGCGGCGCCTCGCCCGCCGCCACCAGGCGATGGACACGGAGATCGCCGAGCTCGACGCCGAGATCGGCCCCCTGGTCGAGCAGGCGGCCCCGGCCCTGCTGAAGCTGTTCGGTGTCGGACCGGAGACCGCCGGCCAGCTACTGGCCTCGGCCGGGGACAACCCCGAGCGCATGCGCTCGGAGGGCGCGTTCGCGCACCTCGCCGGCGTCGCCCCGATCCCGGCCTCCTCCGGCCGCACCCACCGCCACCGCCTCAACCGGGGCGGCGACCGGGCCGCGAACAACGCCCTGCACACGATCGTGCTGGTCCGCATGCGCTACGACGAACGCACCCGCGCCTACGTCGAACGCCGCACCAAGGAAGGGCTGTCGAAGAAGGACATCATGCGCTGCCTCAAGCGATTCGTCGCCCGCGAGGTCTACCGCGCACTGACCAGCACACCAGCGGAACGAATCACCCAAATCAACCTCGCTCCTGCGGCTTGACATGCATAGGAGCATCCCCAACCCAAAAGCGCCGGCCGGCCCCCAAAGACCCCGACCGGCGCTTCCGTCCGAGCCACCAAAACCACCCAACCCATGCGGCCCTTGAGCCCACCCAGCCCGGCCGACGTTCGAGGCCAAGCAGCCCGTGCGGCGCTTGAGCACACCAGCCCGGCCGGCGTTTGAGGCCAAGCAGCCCGGCCGGCGCCTGAGGCCACCCAGCCCGTGCAGCGCCTGAGCACAACCAGCCCGGCCGGCGCCTGAGGCCACCCAGCCCGTGCAGCGCCTGAGCACAACCAGCCCGGCCGGCGCTTGAGGCCAAGCAGCCCGGCCGGCGCCTGAGGCCACCCAGCCCGTGCAGCGCCTGAGCACAACCAGCCCGGCCGGCGCTTGAGGCCAAACAGCCCGGCCGGCGCCCGAGCACAACCAGCCCGGCCGGCACATGAGGCCACCGCATGAGGCCAACTCAGTCCCGCAACCCCATCGTGTCCGCAGGATTCCCCCGCAACGCCACGCGCCCCGGCACGACCGTGGCCACAAACGCCAACCCGCCCGCAGCCACCAACACCGCCGCATACGTCACCGGCGGCGCATAAGGAGACGCACTCCCGGTCATCCCGACGCTGTAAGCCGTCAACGTCGCATACGCAACCGCCGACCCCAGCACGGCCGCCAACAGCACCACCGCCCCGGTCTCCCACCGCAGCATCCGCAACACCTGCCGACGAGTCGTCCCCACCAGTTGCAGCAGCGCGAACTCCCGTCGCCGCGCCGAAGTCGCCATCACCAGCGTGTTGACCACCGCGATCCCGGTGAACGCGATGATCAGCCCCATCGCGACATAGTTGACCTGGGCCTGGGTGCCGGCCTGATCCCGGCGCGCCTGTTCGACCTCGCCCCGATCCAGCACCCGGACCCCGGGGAACTCGCCCATCGCCCGCTGCAACGGCGCCCGCGACACCGCGGTCGTACCGGAGACCAGCACCGCCTCCGCCGCCGGCCGGTCCACGTGCGCCGCCATCACCGCATGAGGCAGGGTCAGATCGCCGAAGCCCAGGCCGCGTTCGTACACCGCGATCACCTTCAGGGTGACCTGCACCCCGTCGCCCATGGTGATCCGCAGGTCGTCGCCGACCCCGACCCCCTTGGTCTTGGCGGCCAGTTCGCTGACCGCGACCGTGGTGTCGGTCAGCGCCGCGAGCGAACCGGAGCGCGTCTTCAGGTCGAGCGCGCGCTCCACCCCGCGCGGCGTCACGCCCTGGGCCGGGAACTTGTCCTGCCCGGCCCGGACGAACGAGTGCAGCACCTCGGTCACCACCTCGACCCCGGGCACCGCCCGCACCGCGTCGGCCGCCGCGGCCGGCACACCGGGGCCCGCGACCAGCGTGTACGAGGCCGATGTGCCCGCCTTCGCCTGCTCCCCCGCGGCATGGCTCGCCGTGGTCTGGGTGAACAGGATCGTCGATGCCATCGCCACCGCCAGGCTCAGCGGCGTGACCACGGCGGCCACCCGTTCCGCGGCGGCCCGCGCGTTCCGCGCCGCCAGGAAGCCGCTGATCGGCGACAGGCGCCCGACCACCGAACCGAGTACGGCCACGCCCGCGCGAGCGAGCAGCGGACCGAGCAGCGCGGTCGCAACGGCGGCGAGGATCACCGTCAGGAAGGTGACCGGCGTGGACTTGGGTTCGGTGTCCAACGTCCGCAACACCAGCAGGAGTACGACGTACCCGAGCGCCGCGGCCACACCGCCGATCGTGCGCGCGACGCCCAATCGCGGTCGTTCGATCGCCGCGTCCGCCAACGCCTCGGTCGGTCGTACGCGCGAGGCCCGGCGCACCGACACGCGCGCCGCCGTCCAGGCCGCGAGCAGCGTCAGCAGTACCGCGCCGATCAGCGGGATCGGGCTCAGCCTCAGTTCCAGCGTGTCCGGCAGTGCGCCGAACGCGACGAACCGCCCGTGCAACCAACGCGCCGGCCCCAACCCGGCGAACGCGCCGAGCGCGCCCGCGATCAGGCCCACCACGAGCGCCTCGCGGCCCACCATCCGGCGGATCTGCCGGGGCGTCGCGCCGATCGCCCGCAACAGCGCGATCTCGCGCCTGCGTTGTTGGATGGAGAGCGCGAACGTGCCCACCACGACCAGGATCGCCACCAGCAGCGAGGTACCGCCGAGCGCGCCGCCCAGGCTGACCAGGGTCACCCGGGCCTTGGCCGCCGCCGGGAACTCGGCCGGTCCGCGATCGGTACCGGTACGCACCTGCGCGCCGGTTCCGGCCAGCGCGTCCCGCACCGCCGCGCGCACGGTGCCCGGGTTCGCGCCGGGCGCGGTGAACAGGCCCACCGAGGCGACCTGTCCGGGATGCCCGGCCAGTCGCCGGGCGTCCGCGTCGGCGAAGAACACGGTCGCCTGCCGGGCCAGCGCATCCCGCCCGGGCGGCGCCGCGATGCCCACCACCCGGAAGGATCCCGGGGCCGCACCGGCCTGCACGGTGACCGTACCGCCGACCTCGACCGAGGCCCGGCGGGCGAGGTCCGCGTCCAGCACGATCTCACCGGCCGCCGTCGGCGCCCGACCGGCGCGCAGCGTGAACGGGGTCAGCCGGGCCGACTCCCACGCGTGGCCCCACGCGTTGTCGGCGGTGTCCAGGGCCCGGCCGCCGGCGGTGAGCACGTGGGCCGAGAAGGTCAGTTCCGGGACCACGGCCTCGAGGCCGGGTACCGCGCGCAGCTTGTCCACGGCGGCCGCGTCCAGCCAGGCCCGCTCGGTCAGCGGCTTCGACTTGACCTTGGTCTTGCCCTTCTTGTGCTTGGTCCAGTGCAGGTTCTGGTCCGCGGTGACCACGGTGTCGGTACCGGCGTAGCGCTCGATCCGGATGTCGCCGCGCAGGCCGGTCTCCAGCAGCGCGCCACAGGCCGTGACCAGTGCGGCCGCGCACACCAGCGCGACGAACGCGCCGATGAAGCCGCCCTTGCGGGCGCGCAGGGTACGCATGGCCAGGAAGAACATCAGGCCCACGCGCCCAGGTGCGTCATCCGGTCGGCGATGCGATCCGCGCCGGCTCCGGTGAGCGTGTCGGTGATCCGCCCGTCGGCGAGGAAGAGCACCTCGTCGGCGTAGGAAGCCGCGACCGGGTCGTGGGTGACCATCACCACGGTCTGGCCCATCGCGTCGACGGTGTCGCGCAGCAGCGCGAGTACCTCCTTGGCGGTGACCGTGTCCAGCGCGCCGGTGGGTTCGTCGGCGAAGACCACCTCGGGCCGGGTGACCAACGCGCGGGCGATCGCGACACGTTGCTGCTGGCCGCCGGACAACTCGGCGGGCCGGTGCTCGGTGCGCCCGGTCAGGCCCACCCGCTGGACGATCTCCGCCAACCAGGCCCGATCCGGCTTGCGACCGGCCAGGCGCAGCGGCAGCGTGATGTTCTCCAGCACGGTGAGCGAGGGCATCAGGTTGAACGCCTGGAAGACGAAGCCGATCCGCTCGCGCCGCAGTTCGGTCAGACCGGTCTCGGAGAGCCCGGACAGGTCGGTGTCGCCGAGCCGCACGGTGCCGCTGGTCGGCCGGTCCAGGCCCGCCGCGCACTGCAGGAACGTGCTCTTGCCGGAGCCCGACGGCCCCATGACGGCGGTGAAGCTGCCGCGCCGGATGCCGACGGTGACGTCACGCAGGGCGGTGACGGCGGCGGTGCCCTTGCCGTGGATGCGTCCGACTCCGGTCAGGGACACGGCGTCGGATATCTGGTCGTGCGAACTCATGGTGCGGTGCCGCCCTTGTCTCTTCTGATGGGGTGCGTGTCCGGTCGGATGCGGTGCGCGCCCGGCCGGCCGATTCCGGAGTCACCGACGCGTGCGCCGGCGCACGGCGCATCGGGAGCCCGGTCGTTCCGTGGCTCCACAAATCTGGGGCTCAGTGCTCTGAGGCTCTGTGCTCTGTGTTCTGGGACTCCGTGAATCCGTGGCTCCGCGCCGGGTTCGGGCTGCTCGGGTTGCTCGGGCTCGGATGGGTGCGCGGGGCCGGAGTGGCCCCACCGGTCAGGCGCAGGCGCGCGACCGGGCCGTCACTCAAGGCTCGGTCGCCCCCGGTTCCGTCCCCGGTTCGGTCGCCCCGGACTCGCCCTTGTCCCGCAGCCCGGGCGGGGTCGGGAACGCGAGGAAGCGGGTCTGCATCGCGCGCGCCTCCGCGGGCAATGGGCCGGTGCGCTTGTACCGGTTGAGGAGGGCGATGTACTCCTCGAAGAACTCGGTCAGTTCGGCCGGGGTGACGTGAATGGTCCCGCGCGAGTACGGCACGTCCATTCCCCCCTCGGCCTCGGTCACGTTCTGCGCGTCGCGGTACTCCTCCAGGTCGGCCGCGAAGGCCAGGCGGTTCAGCTCGTCGACGACCGGCCGGACCTCCTGGCTCTGCTCGCTGCGCGGCGGGAACCGCAGATCCCGCCGTACGGCGCGCCACCACCGTTCGCGCCCGTGTGCGTCGGGGTCCACGAAGTCCTCGACGAACCCGTGCCGGGCCAGCTCCCGCAGGTGGTAGCTGGTCGCGCCGGTGTTCAACGCCAGCGCGCGGGCCAGTGACGCGGACGTCGCGGGCCCACCCGCCTCCAGTTCCCGAAGGATCCGTTGCCGCCGGGGGTGCGCCAGGGCCTTCAGCGCTTCGAGTTCGCTGATGTCTCGGCGTTCCGGCGACCTGGTCACCTATGCACAATAATCTGTGCACAGGAAATTGTGCAATGGTTTCGGCAGCCGGCAGCGGGCGGCGACCGGCCGCCGGGCCCTGTCTCAGCCGGTCGTGCGGCTACCCGTCACTCCACCATCGCGAGCAGCTTGGTCACCGTGTTCCAGTTGCGCACGGTGGTCGTGTCGCGGAGCTTGCGGGCCAGGATCGGCGTCAGCCGGGCCTTGCCCAGCCCGTCCGGGAAGTACATGTACAACTCGCGCTCGCCCACCCGCAGTTCGTCCGGGGCGTAGTCGTCCGGGTCGATCCCGGCGAGCACACCGACGTCGGCCGCCGGGCTCAGGAACGCCACCGCGAACTTCGCCGGCTCGCGTACCTCCAGCGGATTGGCCGCGACCATCGCCCGCAGCTCCGCGCCGCTGCGCACCATCACGTCCACCGCGAACCCGAACTCGGCGGCCAGCAGTACCTCGATCGCCGCGACCAGATCGGCGGTCGGCTGTTCCGCGGCCTCGAACACCACGTTCCCGCTCTGCAACAGCGTCCTGACCTCGGTGTATCCCGAATCGGTCAGCGTGCGGCGCAGGTCCGCCATCGGGACCCGGCGGTGTCCGCCCACGTTCACGCCCCGCAACAGCGCCACATACTTCGTCACCACGCGCCTCCTTCGTCTCCGGGACCACCCGCTCGGACGCCGGTCCCCCACGCACCATGATCGAACCGAACACCGCCGCCGACACCGCACCGGGCCGAGGCACACCGACCGAACCCGAACGGGACCCACGCGGGAACCGAGCCGGGGCCGCCACGACCGACGCCCGAGACGAACCCGAACCCCGATCGGCCCGATCGGCCCGACCGACTCACTCGGGCCAGTTCTCCAACGCCACGTGCAGCGCCTCCACCGCCCGGTCGAAGGATTCGCTCGGCCGGCGCACGTGGCCGAACCCGCCGTTGCCCTCCAGCACCGCGAAGCCGTGGAACACGCTGCGCAACAACCGTCCCGCGTCGGTCAGATCCGGCTCCTCCAGGCCGTACGCGCGCAACATCGCGTAGGTGCTCTCGACGTTGCGCCGGTAGCCGTCGGAGGTGGCCAACAGGGCCGGATCGATCCGCGCCTGGGTGGCCGCGTAGCGCCCGGGCCGCGCCAGGGCGAATTCCCGGTACGCCCGGGCGAAGGCGATCAGCGCGTCCTTGCCCGCCCGGCCCTCCACCGCCGAGCCGATGCGATCGGCCAACTCGTCGGCGGCCAGCATCGCGATCCCCAGGCGCAACTCCTGGATGTTCTTGACGTGCGAGTACAGGCTCGCGTCCTTGACCCCGAAGCCTCGGGCCAGCGCGGTCAGGGTGATGTTCTCGAACCCCACCTCGTCCGCCAGGTCCGCCGCCGCGCGGGTCACCCGTTCCGCCGTCAGTCCCGCTCGAGCCACGCGCCACTCCTCCGTCGAGGCGCCGGTCGTCGCGCCCTCGGTACTTCCCAGAGCTTCCTAGAGCCTCTAGGTATTTGCCTAGGATACCTAGGCGCTGTTAGTTTCCGCCGCATGAACCCACTGACCGAGCAGGCAATCCGTACGTCGTTCGTCAATTGTTCCAAGGGTGCGGCCCAACGCCTGCCCGTGCCCCGTGACCTGGCCGAACGCCCCTGGGCCGAGCTGGATTTCCTGGGTTGGGGCGATCCGGGGGCGCCCGATCGCACCTACCTGGTGACCGAATACCGGGATGCGCCGGTCGGCGTGACCCTGCGCTTCCCCGCCCAGCGCCGCGGCTACCTGCACCGCAGCATGTGCTCGTTGTGCCTGACCACGCACCCGGGCGGCGGGGTCTCGCTGATGACGGCACGCAAGACCGGTCGGGCCGGCCGGGACGGCAACTCGGTCGGCGTGTACATCTGCACCGACCTCGCGTGCTCGCTGTACGTGCGCGGCCTCAAGGCGCCGGCCCCCGGTGGGCGTTTCGAGGAGTCGCTGACCTTGGACGAACAGGTCGAGCGCACCCGAGGCAACCTGTTCGCCTTCCTGGACAAGATCATCGAGTAGCCGGCGGCCGGACCCCGCACGGGTCCGGACCGGCCCCGGTCGCCTTGACCTCAAGTGCGGTGGAGGTTGCAGGATCGTCGGCGACGAGGGTGGAACCACCACCCGCGAATCGCGAGGGATGGCACATGATTCTGGTGACCGGGGCGACCGGAAACGTCGGCCGTCGGGTGGTGGATCGACTGCTCGCCGCAGGGGTCGGGGTGCGCGCCTTGGCACGCCGGCCCGAGGCGGCCGGTCTGCCGGCCGACGTCGAGGTGGTGCGCGGTGACCTGGCCGAGCCGGACACCCTGGGGCCGGCCCTGACCGGGGTCGACGCGGTGTTCCTGATCTGGCCCTTCCTCACCGCCGAGGGTGCACCCGGCGTCCTGGACGCGGTGAAGGCGCACACCGGTCGCGTCGTCTACCTCTCCTCCTCGCGGGTGCGCGACGACGTCGACGGGCAGGCCGATCCGATCAGCGCACTGCACGCCGGCATGGAGCGGGTGGTCACCGGGTCCGGCGCCGAACGCACGTTCCTGCGGGCGGACACGCTCGCGAGCAACACGCTGGGCTGGGCCGGCCAGATCCGCTCCACCGGCGTCGTACGCGGCCCCGACCTGCCCGCCAAGCCGATCGTCGACGAGCGCGACGTCGCCGCCTGCGCGGTCCGCGTCCTGACCGAGCCCGGCCACGCGGGTGCCACCTACGTCCTGACCGGCCCGCAGGTGCTCGGTCGCGCCGATCAGGTCCACCTGATCGGCGCGGCGATCGGCCGCGACCTGCGGTTCGAGCCGGTCCCGACAGCCGACGCACGGGCCCAAATGCTCGCCGACGGCCGCCCACCCGCCCTGGTCGACGCCCTCCTCGCCGGCGCCGACGCACCCCCGGAGCCCGCACTCGTGACCACCACGATCGAGACCCTCACCCGAACCCCACCGCGCACGTTCGAATCCTGGGCCCGCGACCACGCCCCCATCTTCACCTGACCGAACACCCCGGATTCCGGCGCAAGCGCCACGCGACGTGCGGTCGGCCCCGAATCGGGCCGACTCGGGCCGACTCGGGCCGACCGCACGTCGCCGTTCGCGATCACTCGCCGGCCGCACCGATGACCACATCCGGGCCGACGGGTCCGCTCAGCCGTTCGCCGCCCGGATCACCGCCCGCATGAGGCGGGTGTTTTCCGGGGCCGCGCCGCCCGGGTAGGCGAAGCGGCGGCGGGCGTAGCCGTACGCGATGCCCGAGTGCGGGGCGGCGAAGGCCAGCGAGCCGGCCGCGCCGCTGTGTCCGAACGCGTCGGCGCCCAGGAACGGGTATTGCACCCCCAGCGCCTCGAAGCCGAGCGCGAAGTGGTCGTGCTCGTCGGTGACCAGGTCGGTGCCGCCCCAGTGCACGCGCGCGAACTCGGTGATCGTCTCCGGCTTGAGCAGCGCGGGCCGACCGTCGAGTTCGGCGATCGCGGCCGCGTACATCCCGGCCAGGCCCCGCGCGTTGCCGACGCCGCCGGAGGAGGCCGGACCCAGCGCCCGCACCTCGCGCGAGTTGGCGAACTCGACCAGGTCGGTGGGTGGTTCGGCATTGAGGTTGAAGGCGACGCCGGTGCGGCCGAACCGGTCGGGCGCGTTGGCGCTCATCCGCGCCCGCTGCGCGGGAGTGGGCGCCATCGGCAACATGTCGAGCGTGCGGGCCTCCGCCTCGGCGGGCAGGCCGAGGTACATGTCCAGATCGTAGGGCGCCCGCACGCGCTCCTCGTAGACCTCCTGGATCGAGCGCCCCGTGGCCCGCCGCACCACCTCACCGGTGAGCGCGCCGATCACGAAGGCGTGGTAGCCGTACGCCGTGCCCGGCTGCCAGAACGGCCGGTGGCCGGCCAGTCGTTCGGCCGACAGCCGGTCGTCGGCCAGTTCCGCGCGGGTGAAGCCGCCGTCCACGCCGATCGCGCCGGAGCGGTGCGCGAGCAGCTCGCGCAGGGTGAGTTCGCCCTTGCCGTGCGCGGCGAACTCCGGCCAGTAGTGCGCGACGGTGCGGTCCGGATCCAGCACGCCGTCTTGGACGAGCAGCGCCACCACCAGGTGCGCGGCGCCCTTGGTCGCCGAGTAGACCGGAGTCAGCGTGTCCCCGGTGACCTGGTCCCCCGCCCACAGGTCGACCACCCGACGACCCTCCCGGTACACCGCGAGCTGGGCCCCCGGCTCGTCCGGCAGCTCGGCCAGGACGGTGGCGAACTCCGCCCGGACCTCCTCGAACCCCGCCGCGACGCTCCCCGACACCACGATCCCGCTCGACATGTCTCCCCCTCGATCTTGAACCTTCACCGAACGCCAACCCCGGGGAACGGCGCGGAAATTCCGGCGATCCCGGGCACGTGCGAATCCATTGCCGCCAACTGTGTGGGAGCCCTGGACGCGCACTACTCGCAGTCATATATTCGTTGACGAGTAATCGAGGTTCCGGAGGCGGTCCATGGCAAGGCGCAAGGTCGACGGCACACTGGCACTCGCCGTGCTGGTGTTGGTCGCCGAGCAGCCGCGCCATCCGTACGAGATCGCGCAGGTGCTGCGCAGCCGGGGCAAGGACAACAGCATCAAGATCAATTACGGATCGTTGTACACCGTGGTCCGCAACCTGGAGAAGCACGGCCTGATCGCCGCCACCGGGGTCGAACGCGAGGGCCGCCGGCCCGAGCGCACCACCTACGCGGTGACCGAGACCGGCGACGCCGAGATGCGCGAATGGCTCGGCGAACTGCTCTCGGTCCGGGTACACGAGTTCCCGCGCTTCGAGGGCGCCCTGTCCCTGATGGGCGTGCTCTCTCCCGATGAGGTGACCGACCTGCTCCGGCGACGCGTCGAGTCCATCGACGCGCACATCGCGCACGGTCGCGCCGAGGTGGACAAGCTCGCGAGCCACCTGCCGGCGGTGTTCCTGGTCGAGAACGAGTACGAACTGGCCATGGCCGAGGCGGAGGGCCGGTGGGTGCGCGGCCTGCTCGCCGCGATCGCGGACGGCTCGTTGTCCGGCGTGGCCGAGTGGCGCCGCTTCCACACCACCGGCGAGACCCCGGCCGGCTGGGCCGAGTTGGACGGCGCGAATCCCGAGCACGCACCCGCCGAACGCACCGAGAACCACCGGGAGACCGCCGTCGACGACGACTCCAGCCGGTAAGTCCCGCCACGTCGGACCGAGACGGCCTGACCCGAGGCAGCCGCCCCAAGGCAGCCGGACCCGAAGCTGCCGAATCCGATCCGCCCGACCCCGAGAGCGTCGATCCCCGGAGAGCCGATACCGAGAGAACCGATACCGAAGCCGGCGATCCCGGCGCATCCGATACCGAAACAACCGAAGAAGAGGCCCCCGGACGGTGCTCGAACACCGCTTCCGGGGGCCGGGAACCTCGAACCGAAACCCTGCGCCAACAGGGACCGGCACGTACGAGGTGCACCGAACTCATCGTATCCCCGGTCCTCTTGTCGCAGGTCGGCGAGCCATCCGGCTCCGCCATACCGAATGTCGACCGGAGGGATCCACTCCGTCATGGAGCACACCGCACGGACGGCGGCAACCGTCCACGGCGCTCGCACGCGCCACACCGGCGTCGCCGGCACCGGCGCGCCCGCGATCGAGGCGCACGACCTCGTCAAGACCTATCCCCTCAAGGGCCGCCCCGAGGGCGTGCCGGCATTGGCCGGACTGAGCCTGAGCGTCGCTCCCGGCACCGTCTTCGGCCTGCTCGGGCCCAACGGCGCGGGCAAGTCCACCACCGTCAAGATCCTCACCACCCTGGCGACCGCCGACTCCGGCTCGGCCCGGGTGGCCGGACACGACGTGGTCCGCGATCCGGCCCGGGTCCGCCGGGCCATCGGCGTGGTCGCCCAGCGCTCCGGCGCCGACCCGGCCGCCACCGGCCGGGAGAACCTGATCCTGACCGGGCGCCTGTTCGGCATGCGCGGTCGCGACCCGGGCCGGCGCGCCGACCACCTGCTCGACCGCTTCGGCCTGACCGAGGCCGCGCGTCGCCCGGTCCGCACCTACTCCGGCGGCATGCTGCGCCGGCTGGACGTGGCGCTGGGCCTGGTGCACCACCCCGAGGTGCTCTTCCTGGACGAGCCCACCACCGGACTCGACCCCGAGGCCCGCGCCGACATGTGGGACGAGATCGGCGGGCTGGCCGGCGAGGGCCTGAGCATCCTGCTCACCACGCACTACCTCGACGAGGCCGATCGGCCGGCCGCGCGGCTGGCCATCGTCGACCGCGGCCGGGTGGTCGCCGAGGGCACGCCCGAACGGCTCAAGTCCGAACTGCGCGGCGACGCGGTGCACGTGGACCTGCTCGATCCGGCCGGGCCGGCGGTGCGGGACGCGTTGGCCCGGGTGCCGGGCGTCCGGGAGATCACCGTCGACGCCCGTGTGGTGCACGCCCGCGCGGACGACGGGGCCGCCGCCGTACCCGAGGTGTTGGCCGCACTGGAACGGGCCGGCGCCCGGGTCGGCGCGGTCACCGTGTCCCGTCCCTCGCTCGACGACGTCTACCTGCGCCACGCCGGCCGCCGCTTCGGCGCGAACGGCGTCGGCACCACCGACGTCACCGGCACCGGCGACACCGCGGACATCGAGGGAGAAGCGCGATGACGACGACCACCGCACCGAACCCCGCACGCGGGCTCGGGCCGCGCGAGGTGATCAGCCACACCTGGTACATGACCGACCGCCAGTTCCGGGTCTTCGCCCGCCAACCGGCCTACCTGGTCATCACCCTGATCCAGCCGGTGATCTGGCTCTTCCTCTTCGGCCGGCTCTTCCGCGACATCGTCGACCTGCCCGGCTTCGGCACCGGGTCCTACCTCGACTACCTCGTCCCGGGCGTGGTGGTGATGAACGCGGTCTCGGCGAACATGTGGGCCGGCATGGGCATGCTGGAGGAGATCGAGCGAGGCACGCTCGACCGCTTCCTGGTCACCCCGCTCCGGCGCGGCGCGCTGATCAAACGCGAACATCGTGGCGCAGGGCTGTTCGACCGCGTTCCAGTCGCTGGTGATGATCGGCCTCGGTCGGCTCGCCGGCGCGCACTATCCGGGTGGCCTCACCGGGATCCTGGTGCTGATCGTGGTGTCCTCGGTGCTGGGCACCGTCTTCGGCGCCTTCTCCAACGCGCTGGGCATGGTCGCCCGGCAACGCGAGACGGTGATCGCGCTGAACACGTTCCTGCTGTTGCCGTTGACGTTCCTGTCCTCGGCGTTCATGCCCGCGTCCCGGATGCCGGGCTGGATGCGCGAGGTCGCCCGGTTCAATCCGCTGAACTGGGCGTTGGAGGCGGCCCGGTCGGCGATGCGCGCGGACCCCGACTGGGCCCTGGTCGCCGAGCGCGGCGCGGCCCTGATCGCACTGGCGGCCTTCGCGGTCCGGCTGACGGCGCGCGCGTTCCGCGGATATCGAAACTCGGTCTAGCGCGTAGGCACGCACGCGGGTGTCGCACCCCGGCTCGGCTCGCCCGATCCGTGCCGGTCCACTCGATCGCCGGACGGCCGAGCCGGGGTGGACACACCCTGTCCGAGGGCGGGGACCCGCCCGCTAACCTCACCCCCATGATCAGCACCGACACACACGTACGAATCGCCCGTCCCTCGCGGGACCTGGCCGCCGCCGAGCGGTTCTACGTCGAGGGCCTGGGCCTGGAAGTCCTGTGGCGCACCACCGAGCGCGTCTCCGGCGAATGGGACCTGGTCATGGTCGGCCTCCCGGGCGGCGGCTGGCACTTCGAGCTCACCATCGACCCGGAGAACCCGCTGCCGCCCACACCCACGGCCGAGGACCTGTTCGTGCTCTACCTGGGCGAGCCGATCGACCCGGCCCTGATCGACCGCCTCGTCGCCGCCGGAGGCACCCGGACCGCCGCGCACAACCCCTACTGGGACAAGTACGGCGTCACCGTCGTCGACCCCGACGGCTACCACCTGGTGCTCAGCACCCGGACCTGGAACGCGTAGGGCGCGAGGCCGGCCCCATCGGCTCAGGCAGGCTGCGTGCGCGCCGCCGGGCCGACCGGGGTCGACCCCTGCGGCGCCGGTCGGCTGCCCTCGGCGAGCGCGCGGCCGAGCGGGTAGGCCAGCGCGTTCGGCGGCAGCGTGCCGGGGCGTCCGCTGAGCGTGACCTCGATCGTGCCCGGCACCGCGTCCGGATCCTCGGTCAGGCCCAGCCGGCGCAGCGTCTGCCGGGCGACCGCCTCGGCGCTGTCGTACAACCCCACCCCGGCGGGCAGCGCGGCCAGGATCCGGTCGGTGACCAGCGGATAGTGCGTACAGCCGAGGACCACGCCCGCGCAGTCCGCGGGGGTGCGGCGCGCGGCGTCGGCGATCGCGGCCTCGACGGCCGGCCGGTCGGCCCGGTCGATCGCCTCGGCGAGACCGGGGCAGGCCACCCGCACCACGGTGCGGCCCGCGGCGAACTCCTCGATCAGCCGGGCCTGGTACGCACTCGCCGTGGTCGCGACCGTGGCCCACACCGCGAACGGGGCGCCGGACGCGGCGGCGGGCTTGATCGCCGGTACGGTGCCCACCACCGGCACGGCCGGTTCGCAGCGCGCGCGCAGCGTATCCAGCGCGGTGACGGTGGCGGTGTTGCACGGCACCACGATGCCGTCGGCGCCGCGCTCGGCGGCCAGCTCCGCGGCGGCCAGCACCCGTCGGGTGATCGTCGCCTCACTCCGGTCGCCCCACGGCATGTGGTCGGGGTCCGTACACAACAACAGGTCGAGATCCGGCCGCAACCGCCGCAGCCATCCCGCCGTCGGCAACAGCCCCATCCCGGAATCGATCAACGCCACAAGCATGCCGCCCAACCTAGCCGCCCCCACGCCATCGCCCCACAAGGGCCACCTCCTCGGCGTGGTGCACCCCCACCGCCATCCTGTCCACCCGGGTTCCGATATCGCGTGCCGGGCGCGGCGACCACACCCGACTGCGCTCGTCGGACCGGTCCGAGCGCACCGAATTCCCACGACCGGACGCCGCCCGCCGGCTCGCGGCGGGTGGCTCGATCGCCTCATCGGACGCGGAACACCGGGCCGCGGGGTGTGAAGGGCAGGCGGGCGCCTGCCGGGGTCAGGAAGGCGTGTTCGCGGCGGATCCGGAGGGTGTCGCAGTGGCCGTCGGTGATCACCAGGATGGGGCCGTCGGCGGGAAAGTCGTCGGCGCGCTCCAGCAGGCGGATCCCCGGTTGCAGCACCGTGCCGCCGCGCCCGCGCACCCGCGCCTTGTGCGCGATGTCCTCCACCGGCAGGTACCCGGCGTCGTAGGCGGCGGCGTCGCAGTAGACCACGCGCGCGGCCGGTACGTCCCGCGCGGTCGCGTAGGAGGCGATCGCGCCCAGCGCCTTGCCCAGCAGCGCCGGGTCCATCGATCCGGAGGTGTCCAGCACCACGCCGAACGTACACAGCCGGTCGACGTCCTGCGGCCGGATCCGCCCGGGGCGCGGGATGTCCGGCGTGGAAGCCTGCCGGCGGCTCGCCCGCGCGTAGCTGCGCACCGGTTCCGGCCGACGCACGTGCTCGTCGAACCACCGGGCCAACCGAACGTCCCACGCGGGCGGCGGCTGTTCCAGCGTGCGGATCTCCTCGATCAGACCTGCGGGCAGCAGCCCTCGGCCCGGGTCGTGGTAGGCGAGCCCGGCACTGAGCGCGCGTCGATAGAACGCGTCCAGGTCGACGAACGAACCGCCGGGCCCGCGCTCCCACGGCATCGGTCCCGAGGACCCGCGGCGGCTGGACCGCCGGGCCGCCGCGGCCGGTTCGGAGAGCCACTCGCCCAGTACGTCGCCGTGCTCGCGCGAGCCGGGGGTGCGCAGTTTGCGGGCCCGGCGCAGGTCGGTGGTGAGCGTGTCGTACACCGATTCCGCGGACAGTCCGGCCAGCCGCGGGTCGTACAGCAGCCCGTGCGGCAGCACCCCGACGCCCATCTCCACCAGCCACCCGTTGATCACGTAGTCGCACGCCACGTTGAACAGGTGCGCGTCTCGGTGCTCGCGCCGGCGGTCGTGGCGCAGCGCGGCGTGCAACATCTCGTGGGCGAGCACGAATCGCCATTCCTCGGTACTCAGGCCGGCGTGCGGGTTGACGTAGATCTCGCCGTGCTCGGGGCTGACCGCGGCGATGGTGATGTCCCAGGAGCGGGCCAGTTCGAGGTCGGCGACGATCGTGAGGCCGGCGGCGAGGGCGCCCAGGAGCGGGTACGAGGAGACGAACCAGGCCAGCGCCCGATCCCAGGGGCCTTCGGCGCGGGCGGTTCGACCGGCGCGCTCGCCGGCGGCGTCGTCGAGCGAGGAGGCGACCATCTCGACGAGGCCGCGGGCCAACACGGCGGGCCAGTCCCGGGGGGCCGGGTCGGTGGGGGCGGGCGGCGGTTCGCGGCGCATGCAGGGCGAGGTGCCGTTGGCGCCGATCCGGCGCAGCGCCTCGGGGACGCCGTCGCGGCGCCAGCGCTCGGTGAGTTCGCGCTCGTCGCCGGCGGGCAGCTCGGGCAACTCGTCCAGTGGTGTGCCGACGCCCAGGCCGGCGGCGAAGCGGTGGACCGCGACGCAGCACGCGGTGTTGTACGCCGCGTCGATCTCGGCGGCCGGATCGCCCAGACCGACCTCGGCGAGGGTGTGTGCGTCGAGGTGGCCCAGGGCCAGGTGCAGCAACAGGTGGGTGTACGCGCGGCGCCAGAGCGCGGGTGGCACGTAGCGGTGCCGGTCGACGACCAGGATGCCGTCGTCGGTGATGTGGCCCAACTCGCCCGGGCCGTGCGGGGCGTAGCTGTGCGTGATCAAGCGTCCGACATGGTCCAGGGGCGGGACGCAGGCCAGCTTCCAGCCGGCGTTGCGGGCCTTGAGGACCCGCTCGGCGTGGTCGGCGGCGGGGTTTCGGGCGCGGCGTGCGGACATCGGCGCGGCTCGTCAGCGCCGCGCGCCGACCAGGCGCGGCAGGTCGCGGGCGGTCTCGACGAGGAACCACGCGGGCAGCGGGGCGGCGCCGGTGTCGTCCTCGGCGATCACGAGTTGGGCCATCTCCAGGGATATCTCGGCGAGTTCGACCAGGAGGGCCTTGGCCCGGTAGGCGAACTCGCGCAGTGCGGGCGAGACGTGTCGACGGTCCGCGGGCAGGTCCTTGGCCAGGCGCGCGCGAAAGCTCTCCACCAGGAAGAACAGCAGGTCGCGGTCGGCGGGCGCGGCCGGCCAGCGGGCGTCGCCCTTGACGATGGCGTCCAGGCCGTAGGCGTTGCGCACGGTCTTGAGATAGCCCAGGAACGCGGCGGCGTGGGTGGGGGTGAGCGTGCCGTGTGCCAGCATCCGCACGTGCTCGTCGACGACGTCGGCGCCGAACGAGTACAGCCCGTCGGAGAGCATGTGCCACGCGCGCGGCGTGGAGAACGGCTCCTCGGTCTTGGGCGGTGCGCTCCACAGGTGGTCCGGGCGGGCCCGCACGTGGTCCAGCACCCAGGGGTGGATGCCGTGCGCGGCGGCCCAGTCCAGCCAGTCGCCGGCCGAGGCGCGCAGGTGTACGTGCACCAGGCGGTTGATCAGGGCCGAGGACATCGGCCGGGCCAGCGCGTTGTCGCTCGCCCGGTTGCCCGCGCCGATCACCACGGAGCCGGCCGGCAGCGTGTACGAACCGATCCGGCGGTCCAGGATCAGCGAGTAGAACGCCTTCTGCACATCCGGTGAGGCGGCGTTGAGTTCGTCCAGGAACAGGCAGTACGGCTCGTCTCGGGCGATCTGCTCGGGCGGGCAGAATCGACTGCGCCCGGCCACGATCTGCGGTACGCCGATCAGGTCCTCGGGAGCGAGCTGGGTGCCGAGCAACGATACGCATTCCAGTCCGAGCGATCGGGCGAAGTCCCGTACCAGCGAGGACTTCCCGATCCCGGGCGCGCCCCACACGAACACCGGCCGCACCAGCGCGGTATGCAACAGAACCTCGGGCAACGCGGCGGGAGTGATCGCATGTACGGCCTGCACGACAACCTTTCGGGAACCAACGTCACGATCGGGCCGGCACTCGCGAGGGGGCGCGACGACCACTCCCGCATGATGTCCCCACATCCCGAACCGTGTCGCCCGATTTTCCCGCCCCCGAGGGCCGCCCACCTGCCCCGACGGACGGCGAACCACACCCGGCGCGCCGGGATTCGGGGGCGCGGGTGCTCGGGATCGCCGCTGCGGTGTCGTCGGGGTCTCCCCGCGCGACGCGTGCCGAGCGGCGTCGGCATGATCATGACGGGGGCCGGCCGGCATGATCGGCCGCACGCACTCACAGCACGGAGACCCGATGGACCGCGATCGCGCCGACGCCTACCTGGCCCTTCTCGACGCCGCCCGCCCGGCGCGTCCCGACGCGGCTGCCCTGGCCGACCTCCAGTGGCGGCACCTGCTCGCGGTGCCCTTCGAGAACCTCGACATCCACCTCGGTCGGCCCGTCGAGCTCACCGAGGAGGCGATCCTGGCCAAGTTCCTGGACCGGCGGCGCGGCGGCTTCTGCTACGAACTCGGCGGCGGGTTCGCCGCCCTCCTGCGCGCGCTCGGCTACCGGGTCACCCTGCTCGCCGGGCGCACGTACGGCGACGAGGGCCGCGTCGGGATCCCGTTCGACCACCTGGCGCTGCGCGTCGACCTGGACGAACCGTGGCTCGTCGACGTCGGCTTCGGCCGGTTCACCCACCATCCGTTGCGCCTGGACGTGCGCACCGATCAGGAGGACCCGGGAGGGGTGTTCCGAATCCTCGACCACGAGAACGGTGAACACGGCGATCTCGACGTGCTGCACGACGGCGTGCTCCAGTACCGCCTGGAATCCCGCCCGCGCGAACTCCGCGATTTCGTGACCGGCTGCTGGTGGCACCAGACCGCCCCCACCTCGCACTTCACCCGCGCCCCGCTGTGTTCGCGCCCGACCCCGGACGGCCGGATCACCATCTCCGACCGCACCATCGTCCGCACCACCGGATCCGAACGCCGCGAGGAACCCCTCGCCGACGACGCCGCCCTCCTGGCCGCCTACCGCGACCTCTTCGGCATCACCCTCGACCACGCCCCGGCCCGCCCGAACCCCGCCCCCATCCCCTCCGCGACACCGTAGCCGTAGCCGTCCCCCCGCCCCCGCTCCTCAGCGCAGGGTGAGCGGGGTCTCGGATGCGACGCGGTTCAGCTTCTCCGGGTTGCGGACGTAGTAGAGGCCGATGATGCGGGAGTCCTCGATCCGGACCGCCATGACGCCGTCGACGACGCCGTCCAAGCGCACGACGAGTGCCGGGTTGCCGTTGACCACAGTGGGTTCACAGGTGAGCGTGCCGTCGAGCTTGCCGGAGCCGCCGATGTAGAAGCGGGCCACCTTGTCGGCGCCGAGCATCGGGTGCAGCGCGGCCCGCTTGACGCCGCCGCCGTCGCTCACCAGGACGACCTCGGGGGCGAGCACGTCGAGGAGACCCTGCATGTCCCTGGTCTCCAGCGCGCGCCGGAACGCCGCCACGACCGCACGGGCCGCGCTCGGGGAGACCGACTGGCGGGGGCGGCGGGCGTCGACGTGCCGGCGGGCCCGGTGCGCGATCTGGCGCACCGCCTCGGGGCTCTTGTCCACGGCGGCCGCGATCTCGTCGTAGCCGACGTCGAAGACCTCGCGCAGCACGAAGACGGCGCGCTCGGTCGGCGACAACGTCTCCATGACGAGCATCATCGCCATCGACACGCTCTCGGCGAGCTCGACGTCCTCGGCCACGTCCGGCGCGGTCAGCAGCGGTTCCGGCAGCCACTGGCCGACGTACGCCTCCCGGCGGCGCTTCATGGTGCGCAGCCGGTTGAGCGCCTGCCGGGTCGTGATCCGGACCAGGTAGGCGCGCGGGTCGCGCACCTGCTCCAGGTCGACCTCGACCCATCGCAACCAGGTCTCCTGGAGCACGTCCTCGGCGTCGGCCGCCGATCCGAGCATCTCGTAGGCGACGGTGAAGAGCAGGTTGCGGTGCGCGATGAAGGTCTCCGTCGCCTGGTCACCGGTGTGCTCGCTCATATCTGGCTCCCTCTCCTTCGCCTGTGCGGCGCCAGGTCGGCGACGGTCCGCCACGCGCGGGACCGCCGATGATCGCATCTCGTGCGGCGACGCCCCGCGACGAGGGTGTGGCCGCACGGGATGCGCTGCTGAGGCGTCGTGGGCGCACGGATCGACCACGAGTGCCCGATCGATCAGGCTGTCTGTTCGTCGAGCCGGCCGGCGCCGCCGGCCTCGCCGCGAAGTGCCCCGGCCGCCGTGCCGGTACCGGTGGTCGGCGCCTCGTCGCGCCGCGCCCGCAACAGTTCCCGGCGCTTGGCACCTCCCGAGACCCGGTGCAGGCCGTACGAACCGGGCTTGCCCGCCTCGCCGGCCAGGTGCTTGACGGTGCCGTCGCACACGAGGGCCTTGAGCCTGGCTCCGGGACGACCGCCGATGTGGAACCACAGCGCGACGTCGTACCGGTGCGCGAACTGGAAGATGCCGGCGCGGCGGCCCAGGCTGATGCACTGGCCGGCGAACACCTGGTTGAGGACCGCGGGTTGCTCACCCGCGATCCGGCTGAGCACGGTGTCGGCGGCGCGCGCGCCCAGCGGCATCGCGGCCTGGCAGCTCATCCGCAGCGGCAGGTCCGAGGGCGCCGCCGAGTCCCCGGCCGCGACGATGTGCGGGTCGTCCACGCTCGTCAACGTCTCGTCCGTGCGCAGCCGGCCCAGGGCGTCGGTGCGCAGCCCGCTGCGCGCGGCCAGGTCCGGCACGCCGAACCCGGCGGTCCAGATGGTCACTTCGCTCGGCACCTCACGGCCGTCGCCGAGTTCCACGGCGTCGCGCGTCACCGCCGTCACCTTCGTGTCGGGGCCGTCGAGCACGGTCACCCCGAGTGCGGCAAGCCGCCGGGCGACCGAGCGCCGCCCCCGCGGGTGCAGGTACGGGCCGAGCACCCCGCCGCAGACCAGGGTCACCGCGCGACCGCCCTCCGCCAGTTCGGCGGCCGTCTCGATGCCGGTCGGACCGGCCCCGACCACGGTCACCGCGGCCGTCGCCGGCGCGGCGTCGACGATCGACCGCAGCCGCCGCGCCTCCTCCAGCCCGGCGATCGGGTGGGCGAACTCGGCCGCTCCGGGTACGCGCGGGTCGGCGCTGCCACTGCCCACCGCGTAGATCAGGTAGTCGTACCCGATGGTGCCGCCGGTCGCCAGGCGCACGCTGCGTTCGGCCGGGTCGATCCGGGTCACGCTGTCGACCACCAGGCGCACGCCCTCGCCCAGGACCTTCGGGTAGTCGACGACCGCGTCGTGCGACCCGGCCACGAGTTGGTGCAGGCGGATCCGCTCGACGAAGTTCGGGCGCGGGTTGATCAGCGTCACCGTCACGTCGTCGCGCTGCGTCAGGCGGTTGGCCGCCATGACACCCGCGTATCCGCCGCCGATCACGACCACATCGGTGTTGCCGCTCATGGTGTCTCCTCCGGTCTTCAGGTGTTCGGCCTCAAGACACCTCCTGATCGAGTGTTGTGACAGTTTGTGAGCCAGGTCACTCCACGCGGGTACGTTTTTTCCCGCCGCGTGCGTTCGCCCACGCCCCCTCGGCCGGCCAAGCACCCCACCCCGCCGCTTCCTCAACCGACACCTTCAGGTTTGTGTCGCAAACCTGTTTGCAATGTGCTCGGCAAGCCGTAGAGTCTGTGACACAAACCAGTTTGGGAGGGGCGCGATGGATCGTGCGAGTCTCGAGTCCGCGGCGGCGAACTACTCCTACCTGAGGGGACTGCTCTCGATTCCGGCCGGTGTGTTGCTCGTCGTCGCCGGGCTTTCCAACACGAGGTGGGGGCCGTTGGACCACGCCTGGGTCACCTGGGCGGTCGGCGGCCTGATGGTCTTGGCCGGGGCGGCCTACCTGTGGATCAACCGCTACTACACGGAGACCTTCGGGCGGATCACCCCTTCGAGCCGCGACCGCACGCGGGCCGCGGTCACCGCCGCCGTCGGCGCGGCCCTGGTCGCGGGCGCGGTGAGTCTGGACTGGAACGTCGACCTGCCGCTCACCGCGACCACCGCCGTGTTCGCGGTGGTCATGTTCGCGTCCTACGCCGTCGCCATGCGGCCGAGGCCGCACCACGTGGCCGTCTGGGGCACGCTCGTGGTGGTCGCCCTGCTGCCGATCTGGGGTTATGTGGGGCCGACGGCCAGGATCAACGTGGGACTTATGCTCGTCGGCGTGGCAACCATGGTGACGGGAGTCCTCGATCATGCCGCGCTCGAACGCACCTTCGCCCCCGACCGGGCACCGGACCTCGGCGACGGCGATGTCGACGCCTAGCGACGGGCCGATCGTCGATCGGCTGATCCACGAGCCGGGCCGGCTGGCCATCATGACGGTGCTGTCCACGGTGGAATCCGCCGACTTCGTCTTCCTCCAGCGCGTGACGGGGCTGACCAAGGGCAACCTCTCCAGCCACCTGACCAAGCTGGCCGAGGCCGAACTGATCACCATCGAGAAGCGGTTCGTTCACCGCAAGCCCAACACCAACGTCGCGCTGACCCCGCAGGGCCGCGAGCGCATCGCCCGGCACTGGGAGCAACTCGACAACCTGCGCAACCTCTCGGGGCAATCCCTCCCCGAATAACCCCACTTCGACGCGCCCCCGACGCCGACCCGCACGCACGCGCCGCCCGCCCCGGGCGAACACCCGGGCGGCCGGCGCCCGGGTGTGCCCGCCCCCGTGCGATCACCGAACACCGATCTCCCGGCCGGCCCGGCTGCCCGCCGATCAGCCGCCGTGCGCCCGCAGCACCCTCAGAACGGCCTCGGCGACCGTGTCGCCATCCGGCGCAGCGGGCAGGTCCAGCGGCGCGGTCCACACCACCGCGGCCGGCTGCACGGCGCCGTACACGTGCGGGAACAATTCCCCACCCCGCGAGGGCTCCCAGCGCAGCGTCGAGCCGAGCGCGGCCGGATCCACCGCGACCAGGGTCAGCGCGTCGCGGCCGGCGAAGTGGCGCCGCGCCGTCTCGGCCACCTGCGCACCCGTGGACAGGTGCACGTACCCGTCCACCAGGTCGACCCCGGCTCCCTCGAACGCCCCGCGCCGCAGCGCGGCCGTCCATTCCTCGGTGCCCACCAGCTTGTAGACGATCTCGTCACTCATGCCCCGACCCTAGGGTTCGTCTTCGGTCCCGCATCGCCGGCCCGACGCGAGCACCTTCGATCCCCACCGCCGGCCCGACGCGAGCACAACGGCTCCGGTTCAGGTGCGCTCGACCCAGGTCTCGTGCAGATGCCGCCAGCGCAAGCCGTGCTCCGTGGCCGCGTCGCGTTCGAACACCACCGTCGCGGCCCGCGTGTCGCCGCCGCCGTCCGCACGCACCTGCACCTCGCGGTACGCCGCCACCACGAACTCGCCCGCCGAGGCCACCACGCGCACGTCCTCGATGGTGATCCGCAGCCCCGGCACCGCACCCCGCGCGCCGTCGACCATCGCGAGCACCTGCGGCCGGGTCAGCGTGCCACCGCCGGGTTCGACCAGCGTGAAACCCGGGGCGTGCGCGAGCGCGAATCCGCCCGAATCCCGGTTCGCGCCGGTGAGCAGACCCTCGATCAGCTCATGCAACCGGACGATCTCCGCCCGGCACGCGACCGCGTCGTCCACCGTCCGCCGCGACTCCGACACCGACATCCCACTCTCCCCGCAGTCGTCCTGCCGCACCACGCGTGCATCGCGCCGAACGACGCATCCGTCCTGCCCGGCAACGTACCGGAACCGCCACCGCCGCCGACCACATCGCGGCCGACCGTTCCCACCGACGTGGATTACCGCGCCCATGTGCCGACGTTGTCCCCCGCGACACGGACGATCGACCCGGCCGCCCACGGCAATGAGCGCCCCGACCTCGGGAGAACCAGCGATGACCACCCACCCCGGCCCCGACGACCCGTATCGGGACGCGGACGCTCGATACCTCGAACGCGAAGCCGAACTGCACGCCCCGTTCCTGGAACAGGCCGCCGCGCGTCTGCGCGACCTCGCGCTGCACGGCGACCACACGCTGGCCCGGGTGGACCGCATCCTCGACCTCGGCGGCGGCCCCGGCGTCGCCTCCTGCCTGCTGGCCCGCTACTTCCCCAACGCCGAAGTGGTCGCCGGCGCACCCAGCACGGCCCTGCGGGTACGCACCGGCGTCCGCGCCCGGCGCGAGGGGCTGGGCCACCGGGTCCGCACCCACCGCGTCGACCTGCCCGCCGACCTGGGCGCCCTGGGCAGCGCCGACCTGGTCTGGGCCGGCGACGTCGTACACCACCTGGGCGACCAACAGGCCGCCCTGGACTCGCTGGCCCGCGTACTCCGCCCGGGCGGCGTGATCGCGGTCGTCGAACGCGGGTTGTCCCCGCGCTTCCTGCCCCGCGACATCGGCATCGGCCGACCCGGCCTCCAGGCCCGCCTGGACGCCGCGCACGAGGACTGGTTCGCCGAACTGCGCGCGACACTGCCCGGCACCCGCGCCGCGGTGGAGGACTGGCCGGCCATGCTGGCCCGGGCGGGCCTGGTCCCCACCGGTTCGCACTCGTTCCTGATCGACCTGCCGTCGCCGCTGGACGCCGCGCCCCGCGAACACCTGCACGCCGAACTGACGCAGCGCCGGGCCCTGTTGGCCGACCGCCTCGACGCGCAGGACCGCGCCACGCTGGACGCGCTGCTGGACACCGACGCCGGCACCGGCATCCTGTGGCGTCCGGACGCCTTCTACCTCGCCGCGACGACCGTGCACACCGCCCGCGCCTGCACCCGGAGATGACCCGCGACGAACACCGCGGCCGAACCTCGCGGCGACACCCGACAGCCGACTCGGAACGCGGGCGGCGGGTAACGCGGCGGCGGGGACGAGGACGCGGCCGGCACCGAGCCGACCGCGTCCTCGTCCCCGCCGCCCCGTTCACCACCGGCGGTCCAACCCGCCGTTCACCGCCGGCCGTCCACCCCGCCCTTCACACGGCCGCTCACCGACCGCACGTCCCCCGCGCGTCCACCGCCTCCCCGACCCCGGCCTCCGCCTTGTCCCGCTCCGCGACCGAAGCCGCCACCGGCGTCGAAGTCCCCTCCTCCGCACCGGCGTTCGCCACCGGCACGCCCCGCAGGAAGCGCGCGCAATAGGCCGCCGCGACCACCATCACCACGGCCGCCCCGATCGCCGCCGCGTTCATCCCGTCGCAGAACGCGTCCCGCGCCGAGTCCACCAACGCTCGCCCGGAGTCCCCCGGCAGGTCCGCCGCGACCGCCTGCGCCCCGCCGAGCGTCTCCCGGGCCGGGCCACTGGGCGCCGTGTCGGCCATCGCCCGGTGGTAGACCGCGTCGCCGATCGTGCCGAGCAACGCCATGCCCAACGCGCCGCCGAGTTCGCTCCCCGACTCCAGCACCGCGGAGGCGGACGCGGCGCGGTCGGCCGGCGCGACGCCCATCGCCATCTCGGTCACCTGCGTCATCACCGCGACCACGCCCGCCGCGTACACCGCCGACCCACCCAGCAACAGCCCCAACGAGGAGTCCGACCGTGCCCCGGCCAGCACCGTGAAGCCGCCCGCGGCCAGCACGAACCCGCCGCACATCACCCAGACCCGATCCATCCGGCGGGCCAGCACGGTGGCCACCGGAGTGGCCACGGCCACCGCTCCCGACGGCACCAGGCTCCACAGCGCGGCCCGCAGCGGGCTCATCCCGAGCACCGACTGGAGGTACTGCGTGGTGAAGATGGCGAAGCCGACGATCGCGAACATCGACAGCACGTTGGCCACCACCGACCCGCCGAATGCCCGCATGCGCAGCAGTTCCAGGTCCAACAGCGGGTGGGCGGTGGTGAGTTGACGGCGCACGAACAGGGTGCCGACGACCAGCCCGAAACCGATGCTCAACACCGGCAGCGTGGCCGCGCCGGAGCGGGCGATCTCCTTGATGCCGTAGACCACCGGCAACAGCGTGCCCAGCGACAACACCGCGCCGATCAGGTCGAACGGCCCCTGCGCCAGGCCGCGATGGCGCGGAACGAACACCGGGACCAGGAACAGCAGGATCGCCATCGCCGGCACGTTGATCAGGAAGATCGAGCCCCACCAGAAGTGTTCGACGAGCAGACCGGACAGGATCGGCCCGAGCGAGATCCCGCCGGTCATCACGGCGGTCCACAGCGCGATCGCGGTCCCGCGCTGCTTGGGGTCGGCGAACATGGTGCGGATCAACGCGAGGGTGGACGGCATCAACGCCGCGCCGCCCACGCCCAGCAACGCCCGGGCCGCGATCAGCGTCTCCGCGTTGTGCGCGTACGCCGCGGCCAGTGACGCGCCGCCGAACAGCGCCGCGCCCACCAGCAGCAGTCGGCGCCGGCCGATCCGGTCGCCGAGCGCGCCCATCACGATCAACAGGCCGGAGAGCACGAAGCCGTACATGTCCAGGATCCACAACTGCTGCGTACCGGTGGGCTCCAGCGCGCGGCCGATGAACGGCACCGCGAAGTAGAGCACCGACACGTCCATGCTCACCAGCAGCAACGGCAGCAGCAGGACGGCCAGCCCGAGCCACTCCCGCCGCCCCGCCAACGCTCCGGGCCCGGACCCGGACTGCTCGGATGTCTCGATGGTCGTCATGGAACTCTCCCCCACTGGTGCACCTATACGGCGTACGCTTCGACGCGTACAGAGTAAGCACCTCCGCAGGACCAGTGCAACGAAGCCAAGTTCCCCGCAAATAAAGACTTCTCCAAGTAGTACACTCAGACTGGTGCACTACCTCGACGGCAAACGTGCCCTATAGTGCACTGACCGCCGCCCCCATGCCCCGACAAGCCCCGGGAGCCCCCGATGGCACGACCCACCACGCCGGCCTCCGCCCCGAATCCCGTGCCCCCCGCCGCCCCTTCGCTCCGGATCGCCGCCGAGTTGCGCCGCCGGATCGAGACCGGCGAATTGCGGCCCGGCGACCGGGTCCCCTCCACCCGGGCGATCACCGCCGAATGGGGCGTGGCGATGGCCACCGCCACCAAGGTCCTGACCGCACTGCGCGAGGCCGGACTGGTGCGCGCCGTACGCGGCGTCGGCACCGTGGTCGCCGAGCACCCCGACCGGTCGGCCCGCGCCGACCGGCCGGATCGCCCGCGCACCGCGGCCATCGCCGTACCCTCGGTGCACCCCCCGCGCACCGAGGCCGAACTCACCCGCGAGCGAGTCGTCTCGGCGGCCGTGGCGATCGCCGACGAACGCGGCCTGGCGGCGGTGTCGATGCGGCAGATCGCCGCCGAACTGGGGGTGGCCGCGATGACCCTGTACCGGCACGTGCCCGGCAAGGAGGACCTGCTCGCGGCGATGGCCGACAGCGTGTTCGGCGAAATCCCCCTGCCGTCCCACGAACGGGTGGGCTGGCGGGCCCGTCTGGAGACCTCGTGCCGGCTGCAATGGCGGATGTACCGCGAGCACCCGTGGCTGGCCCACGTCATGTCGATGACCCGCCCGCTGCCCACCCCGCGCGGCATGGCCCATGTGGAGTGGGCGATGGCCGAGTTCGAGGGGCTGCCGCCGAGGGTGGTGATACACATCGCGGTGACGATGCTGAACTACGTACGCGGCACCGCGGTCAACATCGCGGCCGAGTTCGAGGCCGAGCGCGCCACCGGCATCTCCAGCGAGGAATGGATGCAGGCGCAGGACGAGGCGATGGACCTGATCCTGCGCGGCGGTCACTTCCCGATGTACGCCGCCGCGCTGAGCGATCCGGGCGTGGAACTGGATCTGGACTCGCTGTTCGGCTTCGGACTCGACCGCCTGCTGGACGGCATCGCCCTGCTGGTCCCCCCGGCCGGGTGACCGGGCCGCGCCCGAACGGCCGGTCGTCGGCCGCGGTTCACCCGCGCGGCAGGGTCACCAGGCCCAGGAAGAACTCGTCGATCCCGCGCACCGCCTCCAGGAACGACTCGAGTTCGACCGGCTTGGTCACGAAGGCGTTGGCGTGCAGGTCGTAGCTGTGCCGCACGTCGTCGGGCGCGGCCGAGGTGGTCAGCACCACCACCGGGATGGTCCGCCAGCGCTCGTCGGCCTTCATCGCCGAAAGCAGCTCGCGACCGTCCATCCGGGGCATGTTCAGATCCAGGATCACCAGGTCCGGCCGAGGACTCGCGCGCAGCCACTCCAGCGCCTCCATGCCGTCCGCGACCCGACACAACGTGTGTCCGCCATCGCGATCGAGCAACGCCTCCTCGATCATCAACGCGTCGCCGGGATCGTCCTCCACCAGCAACACCGTCAGCGTTCGTGTCATCGCGGTCTGGCTCATCGCACCACCTTCGGCTCACGGCCCCGACCGACCCGCGACCCGGACCGGCACCCACCCAGCGAACTCGGCGCGCTCACCACCGACCCACACCCCGAAGGCTAACGCCTCCGGCCCGCCGGACAGCAGGGCCCGCCCGGCTCGCCGCGTTCGTCCTTGACGCCGTCCACGACATGGCCCATCGTGGAGCGTCGATCACGCTCGGCAACCAGGGGGAGTACGCCATGCGGATGAACACGGTCGAGAAGATCGTCGTCGCCAGTCCCCTCCGGCGGGCCCCGCAGATCTGGTACGAGACACCGCTGCTGCTGCGCCTGGGCGGCCGGCTCGACCCCGGCGCGCACGCCCTGGAGATCGGCTGCGGCACCGGTAGGGGCATCGAGCTGATCCTGAACCGCTTCGGCGCCGCCCGAGTGGACGGCATCGACCTCGACCACGCGTCGCTGGCCAAGGCCCGCCGGCGCTGGCACGGCAACAGCCGGGTGGCACTGGTCGAGGGCTCGGCCACCGATCTGCGCGGCACCATCGGCGCCGCGGACGCGAGTTACGACGCCGTGTTCGACTTCGCGATCGTGCACCACATCACCGACTGGCGCGCGTGTCTGGCCGAGGTCGGCCGGGTGCTGCGTCCCGGCGGCCGGTTCTACTTCTCCGAGATGACCGCCCGCGCACTCGCCCGACCCACCCTCGCGTTCCTGTTCGACCACCCCACCGAGGACCGCTTCGACGACCGGGGCTTCCTCGCCGAACTCCCTCGGCACGGGCTCGACGTGCTCGGCAGCAAGTCGCTCCTGGGCGACTACTTCTTCGGCGTGGCCCGCCGCCGCTGAGCGGTCGGCACCCCACCGCCGAATGGTCGGCACCGGGCCCCTCCTCCCGTGGATCGGCGCGCGCGGCGGCTAGGCTTTTCCGGCCATGCACACACCACACCCCACCTTCACGAACTTCGTCGCGGTCGGTGACTCGTTCACCGAGGGCATGTCCGACCTCGCCCCCGACGGCACCTACCGCGGCTGGGCCGACCTGCTCGCGGATCGGCTGGCCCTGGACACACCCACGCTGCGCCACGCCAACCTCGCCGTACGCGGAAAGCTGATCCGCCAGATCGCCGACGAACAGGTGGACGCCGCCGTCGCGCTCGGCGGCGACCTGATCACCCTCGCCGGCGGTCTCAACGACGTGCTGCGCCCGCGCTGCGACGTCGGCGCGGTGTGCGCGGTGTTCGAACAGGCCGCCGCCAAGCTCGCCGCCGGCGGCGCGCACCTGGTGCTGTTCCGCAGTACCGACCCCACCCGCCGGCTGCGCTCGTCGGCACGACTGATGCCGCGGATCGAGCAGTTGGTGGCCTTCGTGGACACCGTCGCCGCCCGGCACGACGCCACCGTGGTCGACCTGTTCACCGCCCGCGTCTTCGACGATCCCCGGATGTG
Organism: Embleya sp. NBC_00888; assembly: GCF_045207655.1. Lineage (NCBI taxonomy): Bacteria > Bacillati > Actinomycetota > Actinomycetes > Kitasatosporales > Streptomycetaceae > Embleya > Embleya sp. NBC_00888. The sequence goes on from NZ_CP108784.1 coordinate 1,072,482, forward strand.
GGCCGACGATCGCCTGCACCTGTCCACCGAGGGACACCGGCGCGTCGCCGAGGCCACCGCGCAGGCGATGGGCCTGCCCGCCGGGTTCGACTGGCGCGCGCCGCTGCCCGCCGCCGCGCCGCAGGCCTGGACGGATCGCCGGCGCGCCGACATGCGCTGGGCCCGGACCCACCTGGGCCCCTGGCTCGCCCGCCGCGTCACCGGTCGCTCCTCCGGCGACGGACGCCCGCCCAAGCGCGCCGACCTGACCCTGTGGCGATGAGCGACCACGCGGCACCGGGCGCGGGTCCCGTCGGGTGCCCGACGCGACCGGGGTGCCCCCCGGGGAACGGTTCGAGGTGCGATCAGGTTAGGTTTACCTAAGTCGCACAGCGCAGGTGACACGGCGAGGAGAAGCTCCATGGCGGAACGCCCGGTACGCAAGACCCGCAAACTGATCGAACTTCAGGTACACAGCACCGAACGGGTCGGCCCCCACCTGATCCGGATCGTCGCCGGCGGCGACGGTTACCGACACTTCACCGACAACGGCTACACCGACGCCTATGTCAAGGTGCTCTTCCCGCAGCCCGGGGTGAACTACCCCGAGCCGTTCGACATGGAGACCATCCGCGCCGAACTCCCGCGCGAGGACTGGCCGCGCACCCGCACCTACACGGTGCGCGCGAACAACCCGAACACCGGCGAGTTGACCATCGACTTCGTGCACCACGGCGACGAGGGCCTGGCCGGCCCGTGGGCGGCCGGTGCCCGGGTCGGCGACACGGTGCGGCTGCTCGGTCCCGGCGGCGCCTACGCCCCCGACCCCGAGGCGGACTGGCACCTGTTCGTCGGCGACGAGAGCGCCTACCCCGCGATCAGCGCCTCGCTGGAGCGGCTGCCCGCCGCGGCCAAGGCGATCGCGCTCCTCGAGGTGGGCACGTCCGACGAGGCCCCCACCGGCACCGTCCCGGCCACCCACCCCGACCTCGATCTCGACATCACCTGGATCACCCGCGACGCCGGTCCCGATCTGCTCGAAGCGCTGCGCGCGCTCGACTTCCCCACCGGCCGGGTGCACGCGTTCGTGCACGGCGAGGCCGGTGTGGTCAAGGAGTTGCGCCGACACCTGGTCGACGAGCGCGGCGTCGAGCGCACCGACATCTCCTTCTCCGGCTACTGGCGCAAGGGCCGCGACGAGGACGGATTCCAGGCGGACAAGGCCGCCGAGAAGGCCGCCGAACGCGAGGCCGAACAGCGCGCCTGACCCGCACCCGACCGCGCGAGGGCCCGGGATCCGCCACCGGATCCCGGGCCCTCGCGCGGTCGTGCGGAACCGTTTCCCTCGTGTGATCACCGAGAATCCGAGCAAACCCCTAGAACCGACCGGGCCACCCGAGTGAAAGCGCGCGTCGGGCACTACCGCGAGCGACGAAGCCGGCACAGGGTGGGGCGCATGAGACGTCCACCACACGCCCTCGTGGCCATCGCGACCGCCCTCACCCTCACTGCGGCCGGCGCAGCCGGCGCGCACGCGAGCGACGCTCGGCCCACTCCCGGCGCGCCCGGGATCGGCGACCCGCTGCTGCCGCTGAGCGGCAACGGCGGCTACCGCGTCGACCACTACACACTGGACTTCGACTGGCGGGCGCCCGGCGCGGCGTTCCCGGCGACCACCACCGTCAAGGCCACCGCCACCCAGGCGCTGTCCCGGTTCGACCTCGACTTCGCGGGCAACACGCTCGGCCGGGTCACGGTCGACGGCACGACCGCGACCGCCACCCGCGAGGGTGACGAGTTGGTGATCACCCCGACCCGCCCGCTGCGCAAGGGCCGCGCGTTCACCGTCCGGGTCGAGTACACCGCCGACCCCACCCAGCAGCGGCACCGCGACGACGCGATCGAGACGTTCGGCTGGATTCCCACGCCCGACGGCACGGTGATCTACCCGCAGCCCGACGGCGCCAAGATGATCTTCCCGAGCAACGACCACCCGAGACTGCGGGCCCGGACCACGGTCAACATCACCGCCGCCGACGACCTCACCGCGCTGTCCAACGGCACCCTCACGGACAAGCGTCCGATCGCGCCCGGCCGCACCCGCTGGACCTACGACAGCCGGCAGCCGGTGGCGGGCCAACTCTTCCAGCTCGCCATCGGCAAGTACACGCTGATCGACGGCCCGACCACCAACGGCACCCGGCTGCGCGACGCGGTACCGCCGGACCTGGTCGACCCGGTCGAGCAGTACCGCTCGCTGACGCCCCGTCATCTGGCCTGGGTGGAGAGCAGGCTGGGTCCCTATCCGTTCGACAGCTACGGGCTGCTCGTGGCGGACACCGACCTCGGCGTCGCGCTGGAGACCCAGTCGTTGTCCCTGATCCCCAAGGCCGACCTGCTCGGCGACAAGATCAACGCCGAACGCAACATGGTGCACGAACTCGTGCACCAGTGGACCGGCGACAGCGTGGCCATGGAGCGCTGGTCCGACCTGTGGCTGAGCGAGGGGCACGCCCGCTACTACGAGCGCGTCTACAGCGAGGAGAACGGCGGCGCCAACCTGGAGGCGCTGATGCGCGACACCTACCGGCAGCACGACATCTGGCGCCGGGACACCGGCGCGCCGGCCGAGCCCACCGAGCCCAACCTGTTCAAGCGCATGCGCTACGACGGTTCGGCGCTGGTCCTCTACGCGCTGCGCATCGAGGTCGGCGCGGACACCTTCGCCCGGATCGAACGTGCCTGGACCAGCCGCTTCCGCGGCCGCGCCGCGAGCACGGCGGACTACGTCCACCTCGCCTCCGAGGTGGCCCACCGCGACCTCGCGCCGTTCCTGAACCCGTGGTTGTACGGCGCCAAGACGCCGCCGATGCCCGGACACCCGGACTGGACCGTCGACCCGGCCTGAGCCACGCGGCACCGATGACGCGGCGGTCGGCCCCGGGGCCGACCGCCGCGTCCGCACGTCGGGCCCAGGCAACGCCGACGCGAAGCGACTTGGCGGACCGCACACCCCGTGATAGAAACTGGAACGAACGTCCCACTTTATTTTCCTATCGACGGGAACTCCCGTGCGTAACCCCTACCGAGAAATCTTCACCGCGCCCGGCGCCAAGGGATTCTCGGCAGCCGGCTTCATCGCCCGCATGCCCATCTCGATGACCGGCATCGGCATCGTCACCATGCTTTCCGAACTGCGCGGCGAGTACGGCCTCGCGGGCGCCGTGGCCGCCACCTTCGCGCTGTCCACCGCGCTGATCGCGCCGCAGATCTCCCGTGTCGTGGACCGCTACGGGCAGAGCCGCGTGCTCGTCCCGGCCACCGCCGTCAGCGTCATGGCGCTGGGCGCGCTCCTGCTCTGCGCGCGCTACGACGCCCCCGCCTGGACCCTGTTCGTGTGCGCGATACCCGCCGGCTGCATGCCCAGCATGGGCGCCATGGTCCGCTCCCGCTGGCTGGTCCTGTACCGCGGCTCGCCGCACCTGCACACCGCGTTCTCCTTCGAGTCCGTGGTCGACGAACTGTGCTTCATCCTCGGACCGATCATCGCCGTCCAGCTCTCCGTCTCCGCCTTCCCCGAGGCCGGCCCGCTGGCCGCGATCGCCTTCTTCACCATCGGCGTCCTGCTGTTCACCGTGCAGCGCGGCACCGAGCCCCCGCCGCACCCGCGCGCCGCCGGCAGGACCACGTCGGTGATGCGCATCCGCGGCCTCCAGATGCTCGTGGTCACCCTGATCGCGATCGGCGCCATCTTCGGCACCGTGGACGTGGTCACCATCGCCTTCGCCGAGGAGCACGGCCGACGCGGCTCGGCGAGCTTCGTGTTGGCCACCTACGCGGCCGGCTCCTGCCTGGCCGGGATCGCCTTCGGCGCGTTCAAGTTCGCCGCCCCGCTGCCCCGGATGTTGCTGATCAGCGTCGGCATCACCGCCGTGACCATCCTGCCGCTGCTGCTGGTCGGCAACCTGCCCGCACTCGCGGTGGCCGTGTTCTTCGCGGGCATGTCGATCTCGCCCACCATGATCCTGACCGTCAGCCTGGTCGAACGCCTGGTCCCGCCCGCGCGGTTGACCGAGGGGATGACCTGGACCACCACCGGCATCGGCATCGGCGTCGCGGCCGGCTCCTCGCTGTCCGGCCTGGTCGTGGACCACTTCGGGACCCGGGCCGGCTTCGGCGTCGCCGTCGGCGCGGCCCTGCTCGCCGCCTCGGTGGCTCTCGGTGGATACCGTGTGCTGCGCCGGACCGCGCCGCGCGCGGGCGGGACCACCGTCGCGGTCGGCGGCTCGCCGACCGGCGTCACCCCCGTACGAGAAGGTGAATCCCACTGATCGAGGAAGTCGTCGACGGCCGCCGGGCCAAGGGCGAACGCCGCCGCCGGGCGCTGATCGAGGCCACCCTGCGGGTGGTCGAACGAGACGGAGCGGCCGGCGTCAGCCACCGCACCGTCTCGCGCGAGGCGGGCCTGCCCACCAGCGCCTCCACGTACTACTTCGACGGCGTCGACGACCTGCTCACCGCCGCGCTCACGTCGTGCATGACCGCGGACGCGATCCACGTGCGCTCGATCGCCGCCGCCCCCGGCGACACCCGGCGCGCGTTGGCCGAACACCTGAACCACATCTGCACGTCGCCGGGCCTGCTGGTCGCCGAGTACGAGCTGTTCCTGCTCGCCGCGCGGCGACCGGAGTTGCGCGAGTCCACCGACCACTGGATGGCCGCGGTCACCGACTTCGCGCTGCGCTTCACCACCGACGCGGTCCGGGTCCGGGTGTTCGTCGGCGCACTGGACGGGCTGCTCATCCAGGCCCTGCTCACCGACGCGCCGCCCAGCACCGACGAGTGGGAGGCGATGATCCGCGATCTGTTGCCCGGGCCGTGCCTGGCACCGCCGACACCCTCCGGGTCCTCGGCACCCTCGGCGCCGTCGACCCCCTCGGCGCCGGAACACACCGGGTAGGCGCGGCACGGTCCGGTTGGGCCAGAATCGGGGCATGTCCCGACGCACCCCGCGGCCCCGACCGGACGCCGTCACCGCCGCCTCGCCCTGCCCCTGCGGCCTGCCCGACACCTACGGCGCGTGTTGCGGCGCGCGGCACGCCGGCTCCCCCGCGCCCACCGCCGAGGCGCTGATGCGCTCGCGCTACAGCGCGTTCGCCGTGCGCGACGCGGCCTACCTGCTGCGCACGTGGCACCCCGACACCCGACCGGAGCACCTCGACCTGGACGAGCGCACCCGCTGGCTGGGCCTGGAGGTGCTCGCGAGCACCGACGGCGGGCCGTTCCACCAGGAAGGCACCGTCGAGTTCATCGCGACCTACCTCGAGCGCGGGCAGCAGGACACGCTGCGCGAACACAGCCGGTTCGTCCGGTACGACGGCGCCTGGGTCTACGTCGGCCCGTTGCCTCGCTGACGAACGGTCAGACGCCGACCAGCCGGCTTTCGATCCGCACCGACGAGGACAGGTCGCGCAGCCGCTTGGCCAGATCCTCGCCCGCCTCGTGCAACGCGTCCAGGGTCATCGGCTCCAGCCGCTCGAACAGGAACAGCGCGTCGGTGGTGTGCTCGGTGATCCGGGTGCGCACACACTGACGCCAGTTCCATCGGCGACACGTGACGCCCTCGTCGTCGCACCACACCACCTCGCCCGGCGCGGGGTGGTCGATCGCGGGGATCCCGGCCTCCAGGACCTCGAACGGCTCGGTGCCCTCGGCCCGGATCAGCCGGGCCGCGCCGCGATAGCGCGACAGGTCCTCGCCGCCGACCGGCAACACGTGCCGCACCGAGACCGCGTTGTACAGGTCGACCAGGCGGTTGACCTCGGGCAGCCCGCCGCGCCGCATCAGCGCTTCCACCGAGCAGCGGGTGCGCTGCGGCTTGGCGCCGAAGGCGCGGTACGCCTGTCGCCACGCGGCCACGTTCGGATGTTCCTCGGGCGGGGTGGTGGGCAGCGACAGGGTCGCCTCGGCCAGCGCGGCGCGGGAGCCGTCGTCGCTGGGGCCGCCCGGCAGTCCGGTGGCGACCAGCGCGAGCACGACCGCGTCGGGGCGCAGCGCGTGCACGGCCGGGTCGATGGTGATGGACGTGAGCACGTTCGGGTTCTCCTCCGCGACTGGGCGACCCGGTCGGGCCGCGGTCCATTACAGTAGACCGCATGGAGCAGAATAATGACCCGCTGGCCGATCCCGGTCAACCCGCGGTCAGCCGCGCGATCGCGGCCAACGTCCGGGCCGCACGCACCGCGCGCGGCTGGTCGCTGGAGGCGCTCGCGGCGCGCAGCGGCCTGAGCAAGGGTGCTCTGGTGGGCGTCGAGCAGGGCCGGGGCAACCCGGGCGTGCTCACCCTGGCCCGGATCGCCGACGCGCTCGGCCTGCCGCTGACCGGCCTGGTCGACGGGGCGCCGGCGCCGGTCGTCGAGGTGGTCCCGGCAGGCGGCGGGACGCGGCTGTGGCAGGGCGCACACGGCGGCCACGGCGACCTGTTGATCGGCAGCGACCCGCCCGTCCCGGCCGAGCTGTGGCGCTGGACGCTGGCTCCCGGCGACGCGCACGTCAGCGCGGCGCACGGCGCGGGCGTCCGCGAACTGCTCACCGTCCTGGACGGCGTGCTCACCCTGGAGGTGGCCGGCGAGCGGGTGGACGTCCCGGCCGGCGCGTGCGCCCGCTTCGCGGCCGACCGGGCGCACTCCTACCGCAACGACGGCGCGAGCACCGCCCGGTTCATCGGCGTCGTGCTCCTGCCGAGCCGGTCCGACATCGGCTGACTCGGCCCGCTCTCGGCCCGCCCGCTCTCGGCGGACCCCGGGCCGCCCGGCCTCGGCCGGCCCGACCCCACTCCACCCCGGCCGGCCCGGCGGCGGCCGGCCCCGGGGCTTCCACCGCTCGTCCCGCCCCGGGCTACACCTCGGCCGTGCCCCATTCGCCGACCACCAGTTCGTCGCCCACCGACAACTTGCCCGGGCGCAGCACGGCGAACTTGGCGCCGAAGGCCACTCCGCCCGCGGCCGCGCGGCGGTAGCCGGCGAAGGTGCGCAGCGGTTCGGGGCCCGCCTTGGTCCCGGCGACCTGGTCCACCATCGTGACCGCGCAGCGGATCGCGAGCTTGGCGTAGCCCAGTTCCGCCTCGCCGACGCCGAACCGCCGGAGCCGGTCCTCGGTGTGCGGTTCGGACCACCCCTGGACCACGACGTTCGGCCGGAAGCGGTTCATCGGCAGCGGCGACTCGCCCCGCTGGGCCAGTCGCGCGTTGAGCAGATCGAGCGAGCCGCGGGAGAGCACGTGCAACGGGGAACTGTCCGCGTATCCGGCGGTGCCCGGGATCGCGCCGTCGGTCACCCGGTCGTGCTCCGGCGGCACCCGGACCAGCTGGCTGCCCACGCCGAGCGTGTCCGAGATCCAGTCGGCGACCGCGTCCCCCTGGTCGATGCCCCGGAACGGGTTGCCGAACAGGTCCACGTCGCGCCGGACACCGGCGGTGTCCACGTCGATCGTCACCGGCGCGACGCCGGTCCGGTGCAGGGTGAGGCGTTCGCCGGCGGTGTCGATCTCCGGGCGGATCGACGCCAGGAGCGGATCGCGGCGCTGGGTGCGGTAGACGCCTTTCGTGTCGACCACCATGAAGGCGCGGTCGTGGGCGAGTCCGGCGCGGGTCAACAGCGCCCGATCGCACGACGTCCCGGCGCAACCCTTGATCGGGTAGTAGGTGAGTTCGACGACTGTGGCCATCACCCGACACTATCCACGGCGTGCTCGCCCGGACCCGCCGGCCCACCACCGCGCGCTCGTCCCGTCGCGCGACGCGGATCCCTCGCACGCGACGGCGGACGGCGGCATCGGACCCGCCGCTCAGGCGTCCGCCGGATGCAGTTCCTTCCACACCCGCTGGGCGAACACCGTCGTGCCCGCGTGTGCGTCGGCCTCCTCGGCGGTGGCCAGCCAGCCGACGATCTCGCCCGGGATGTCGGGCGTGGCGGCGGTGAAGTTGGCCTGGAGGTGGCCGCCGGATCCGCGCGCCTTCTGGGATTCGGTGAGCACGAAACCGGGGTCCACGTTGAACGCGCGCAGCCCGCGCTCGCGATACTCGGCGTGCAGCACGCCGGCGACCCGCCCGAACGCGGCCTTGGACGCGGCGTAGCCGACCCCCCAGCCGCCCGCGCCGGCCGGGCCGGGCGGATCGAGTCGGACCGAGCCCGACGTCATGTTCACCACGTGACTGCGCGGGTGCTCCAACAGGTGCGGCAACAACCTTTGGATCAGTACCAGTTGGTGCAGGTAGTTGCCCACGAGCAGGTTCTGTGCGGCCTCGATCGGCAGGTCGAGGATCCGGTCCATCGCGCCGGGGCCCTGGTATATGGCGTTGTTGAAGAGCAGATCGACGCGCCCCCACGTGCCCAGCGCGGTGTCGCACGCGTCGAGGATGGACCGCCGGTCCATCAGGTCCATCCGGATCGGCAGCGCCCGCCGGCCCAGCGCCTCGATCTCGCCGGCGGTGGTCTCCAGACTGCCGGGGATCGCGAACGGCGTGGGGTCGGCGGTGGACGACGTGGGCCCGCCGCGCCCCTCCCCCTCGCGCACGGTACGGGCGGTGAGCACCACGTCGTAGCCGGCGCGGGCGAGGGCGAGGGCGCCGCAACGGCCGATTCCGCGACTGGCACCGGTGACGAAGGCGACGGGAGTGTGCTGAGGCATGCGCCGACCATGCCGGATTACCTTGACAGAATCCAGTAAATCTTCGAATCCGTCGAATCCCGCGGCGAGCCGCGCACGACACGTGCCGAGCAGCGTGCGCCCGGTCTTGTTACCGACGCGTAGCGCTGCTTGACTGCTGGACATGTCGACGCACGAGGTCACCAACCAGGTCCCGGCTCCGACCGCGCGGGACACCGCCGCCGATCCCGCGCTGTACGAGGCGCTGCACCGCGAGGGCGCCGGCTGGGCCGAGGCCGAGGTCCGTGCACTCGGGCTGCGCGCGTGGGAGGAGCCGGCCCAGGAGTGGGGTCGGCTGGCCAACGAGCACGAGCCGATCCTGCGCAGCCACGACCGCCACGGGCACCGGATCGACGAGGTCGAGTTCCACCCGGCGTGGCACGAGCTGATGACCGTCGCGGTGGAGCACGGCCTGCACGCGAGCCCGTGGCGCGAGGACCGCCCGGGCGCGCACGTCGCGCGCGCGGCGAAGCTGTACGCGTGGAGCCAGGTCGAGGCGGGCCACATGTGCCCGATCTCGATGACCTACGCCTCGGTGCCCGCGCTCCGCGTGCAGCCGGAACTGGCCGAACTCTACGAGCCGTTGCTGGCCTCGCGCCGCTACGACTTCGGGCTGCGCGAGCCGTCCGGCAAGCTCGGGCTGATCGCGGGCATGTCGATGACCGAGAAGCAGGGCGGCTCGGACGTCCGCACCAACACCACACGCGCGGTGCCCTCGGCGGACGGCTCCTACCGGCTGACCGGGCACAAGTGGTTCACCTCCGCGCCGATGTCCGACCTGTTCCTGACCCTGGCCCAGGCCCCGGGCGGGCTCTCCTGCTTCCTGGTCCCGCGCGTGTTGCCGGACGGCAGCCGCAACACGTTCCACCTGATGCGCCTCAAGGACAAGCTCGGCAACCGCTCCAACGCGTCGGCGGAGATCGAGTACGAGGGCGCGTACGCCCGCCTGATCGGCGCCGAGGGCCAGGGCGTGCGCACCATCGTCACGATGGTCAACGCCACCCGGCTCGACTGCGTGATCGGGGCCGCGTGCGGGATGCGGGTCGGCGCGGTCAGGGCCGCGCATCACGCGGCGCACCGACGGGCGTTCGGTGCGGCGCTGATCGATCAGCCGCTGATGCGCAACGTACTGGCCGACCTGGTGATCGAGTCCGAGGCCGCGACCACGGTGGCGCTGCGGCTGGCCGGCGCCGGCGATCGTGCGCTGCGCGGGGACGCGGGCGAGGCGGCGTTTCGCCGGATCGCGGTCGCGGTGTCGAAGTACTGGGTGTGCAAGCGCGGCCCGGCGCACGCGGCCGAGGCGCTGGAATGTCTGGGCGGCAACGGCTACGTGGAGGAGTCGGGGCTGCCCCGGCTGTACCGCGAGGCGCCGCTGGTGTCGATCTGGGAGGGCTCGGGCAACGTCGCCGCGCTCGACGCGTTGCGCGCGATGGCCCGCGAACCGGCGTGTGTGGACGCCTTCTTCGCCGAGGTCGACTCGGCGGCCGGCGCGGATCACCGACTGGACGAGGCGGTGGCGGCGCTGCGCAAGGAACTGGCCGACCCGAACGACGCGCAGTTCCGGGCCCGGCGGATCGTCGAGACGATGGCGGTGGTGCTCCAGGGCGCGCTGCTGGTGCGCGCCGCGAGCCCGGCGGCCGACGCGTTCTGCGCCACCCGCCTGGCCCGCGAGGGCGGCCACGCCTTCGGCACCCTCCCGGCGGGCACCGACACGGGCGCGTTGTTGTCCCGGGTGCGGGAGGAGTAGGTGCCGGCCCGAGCCTTCCGGCCCCGCCGCCCCTGCCCCGGGCTCCGTACGGACGAAACGCCGTTCTAGGCTCCGGTCATGATCAACTCCGTTCGACTGGTGATCTTCGACTGTGACGGCGTCCTGGTGGACAGCGAGCCGATCGCGATCCGCGTACACGTGGCGCTCGGCGCCGAGCACGGCTGGCCGCTCACCCCGGCCGAGGTGGTCGAGCGCTTCGTCGGCCGCTCCTCGGCGGCGATCGCCGAGCAGATCGCCGAGCGCGTCGGAGCGGACACCGCCGCCGAGTGGACACGCGGCTTCGAGAGCCGGCACGCGGCCGAGGTGGACACCGCGCTGAGCCCGGTCGAGGGCATCGAGTACGCCGTGGACACCCTCGCCGAACTCGGCCTCGCCACGTGCGTGGCGTCCAGCGGCGGCCACGCCAAGATGGCGCACACCCTGGGCCGCACCGGCCTGTACGAGCGGTTCGCCGGCCGCATCTTCAGCGCCACCGAGGTCGCCCACGGCAAGCCCGCACCCGACGTGTTCCTGCACGCCGCCCGCCGCATGGGGGTGTCGCCCGAGCACTGCGTCGTGGTCGAGGACAGCGTCAACGGCCTGCTCGCCGCCCGCGCGGCCGGGATGCGCGCCTTCGCCTACACGACGGACCTGATCGCGCCGCACCTCTTGGAGGGTCCGGGCACCACGCTGTTCAAGTCCATGCGCGACCTGCCCGCCCTGATCACCGACCTGGGCTGATCCGTACGGGAATTCGGACCCGCGTCCCCGTTCGGGGATTCGGGCCCGGGTCGCTCAGCGGAACAGCTCGCGCAGGGTGCCGCCCACCTGCGTGGGCGCCTCCTCGGCCATGAAGTGTCCGCACGACACCGTGGTGTGCCGCAGGTCCGGCGCCCACGCCCGCCAGCGGGCCGCCGCGTCGAAGCCCAACGCGGCACCCCAGTCCTGTTGGAGTACGGCCACCGGCATCCGCAGCCGATTCCCCGCCCGCCGATCCGCCTCGTCGTGCTCGACGTCGATCAGCGCCGACGCGCGGTAGTCGGCCACGATCGAGGGGATCGCCTCCCGCGAGGCCCGCAGGTAGGCGGCCCGGACATCGGCCGGAATCGCCGCCGGATCGTTGCTCCACAGGTCCAGGAAGTGGCCGAAGAAGGCGTCCGGGCTGCCGGCGATCAACTGCTCCGGGAGCCCGACCGGCTGCGCCATCAGATAGAGGTGGAAGCCGACGGCGGCGGAGGTGCCACGCAGGACGTCCCACATGTCCAGGGTCGGCAGTACGTCCAACGACGCCAATCGGCGGACCGCGTCCGGGTGGTCGAGCCCGGTCCGGAACCCGACCAGCGCACCCCGATCGTGGCCGGCCAGCGCGAACCGCTCGTGGCCCAGGGCGCGGGCGAGCGCCACCACGTCCGCGGCCATCGTGCGCTTGGCGTAGGTCAGCCCGTCCCGGTCCACCGGCTTGTCGCTGTCACCGTAACCGCGCAGGTCCGGACAGATGACCGTGTGGTCGGCGGCCAGGTCGGCCGCGACATGCCGCCACATCAGATGGGTCTGCGGAAAGCCGTGCAACAACACGACCGGGCGGCCCGACCCGCCCACGGCGACGTTGAGCGCGACGCCGTCGTCGACGGCGACCCGGCGGTAGTCGAAATCGGGAATCCTGAGGGTCATCGGTCTTCCTTCGGTGGGTGTGCCGACCGGGTCGGCACGGCGGATCGAGGACGGCTTCAGCCTGCGGCCCGCGGATCAGCGATCGATGAGCACCCGATGAGCGACGTCGGCGCGACCGCCGCCGGCGGCGGCGTCGGACCGACCCCGATCCGCGCCCGCGACGCGCCTGGCACCCGCGCCGAACAGGGTGTTCGCCGGCTCCGGGATAGGTTGGCCGGGATCGGGCGGGACCGGAGAAGGGTGTGGCGTGACGTCGTCGGTGCGCTTCGTCGTACTCGGCCCGGTGACCGCCGAGGACGCGCACGGACCGGTGGACCTCAAGGGCCCCCGACACCGCGCCGTACTGGCCCGGCTGCTGATCGCCCGCGGCCGGGTCGTCCCGGTCGACCGGCTCGTCGGCGACCTGTGGACGGACCCGCCGGCGAGCGCCGTGGCCAGCATCCGCACCTTCGTCTCCGCGCTGCGCCGGGCCGTCGAGCCCGACCGGGCCCCGCGCGCACCCGCCGGCCTGCTGGTCACCACCGGCCCCGGCTACGCGCTGCGGCCCGCCCCCGACGCGGTGGACGCGTGGCGGTTCGAGGCTGCCGTACAGGAATGCGGACACCTGCTCGACGCCGACCGGCCGCACCCCGCGCTCACCGGGATGACCGCGGCGCTGGCACTGTGGCGCGGACCCGCTTACGCGGAGTTCGCCGACCAGCCCTGGGCGCTGGGCGAGGTGGCCCGACTCGACGAGCTGCGCCTGCTCGCGGTGGAACGGCGGGCCCGCGCCGCCCTCGCCCTGAACCGGGCCGCCGAGACGGTGCCGGACCTGGAGGCGCACGTCCGGGAACACCCGTGGCGCGAGGACGCCTGGGCCCTGCTCGCGCTGGCGCTGTACCGCACCGGCCGCCAGACCGAGGCCCTCGCGCTGCTTCGCCGGGCCCGCCGGGCGCTCGCCACCGAACTGGGCCTGACCCCGAGCCCCGACCTGCGCCGACTGGAAACCGACATCCTCCGCCAGGCACCACACCTGAACCGGACGGCCCACCTCCCGGACGGCCGAGCCGATCCCCGAACCGCACGGCCGGCACACCCGACACCACCGACACACTCGCCCGCCGAGCACACCTCGGGCGACCAGCCGCACCCGCACCCGATCGGGACCCCGCAACCGCCCGCGCGCTCGCCCGACGAACCCACCATCGGCAACCCACCGCACTCCCACACCACCGAGACCCCCGCACCACCTGCGCACTCGCCCGCCGAGCACACCCCGGGCGACCAGCCTCACCCGCACCCGATCGGGCCCCCGGCACCTTCTGCGGGCTCGCTCCACGACACCACCTCGGGCAACCCTCCGCGCCCGCACCCCGCCGAGAGCCCGGCACCACACCCGGCACCACCCGCGCACCCACCCGACGAGCACATTCCCGGCAATGGCCGGCCGCGTCCGCACACCACCGGAACCCCGGCACCGCCCGCGCGCTCGCCCGACGAACCCACCCCCGGCGACCCGCCGCCGCAGCCGTCGCCGGCCCACGGCCCGCCACCGCGCGTCACGCCGCCCTCGTCGCCCCCGCGTCCCACCGGCGACCGGACGCCGCGCACCACACCACCCACAGGCGCGGCGACGAACCGGGAAGCGCGTCCCGACCCCGACCCGACCGGCCGTCCCGCCCCCACGGGCGTACCCGCACTCGTACCCGCGCCTCCGGACACCGCGGGCGCGCCGTCGGCCGACGCGCCCTTCGTGGGTCGGGGCGCCGAGCTGCACCGGCTCACCGCGACCGCCGAATCCGTCGCGGCGCGCCGCCGGCTCCAGCCGGCGCTGATCTCCGGTGAGGCCGGCGCGGGCAAGACCGCGCTGGCCAGGGCGCTGACCCGGCACCTGGCCGAGCGCGGCTGGACCACGGCGTGGGGGCGAAGCCCGGAGTACGCCGACGCGCCCGCCGCCTGGCCGTGGATCGAGATCGGCACCGAACTCGCCGAGGCCGGCCACCCGTTCGACCCGTCGCACACCGAGACCGGCCACCCGCCCCAGCCGTCGCACGCCGAAACCGGCCACTCGTTCGAGCCGCGCGCCGCCGACCCCGATCCGGATCGGCCGCCCACCGATCCGGCCGCCGCCCGGTTCCACCGCTACCTGGCGCTGGTGGCGCATCTGTCCGAGGTCGCCGCGCACGGGCCGCTCCTGCTGGTTCTCGACGACCTGCACTGGGCCGGCGAGCAGACCCTCGCCGTGCTCACCGCGCTCACCGCACGACCCCTCGACCGCCCGGTGCTGGTGCTGGGCACCTACCGGGACACCGAGGTCTCCGCCGCGCTCACGCACGCCCTCGGCCGGATCGCGCGCGCCGAGCCGACCCGGGTCCAACTGGCCGGGCTGCCCGAACCGCACGTGCGCGAGCTGGTCCGGGCCGCCGCCGGTCGGGACGTGGACGACCCGACCGCGCGCGCGATCCACCGGCGCACCGCGGGCAATCCGTTCTTCGTCCGTGAACTTGCCCGGCTGCTCGCCGACTCCGACGCGCACGCCGACGTGCTCGCGGGCGTCCCGGCGGGTGTGCGGGACGTGATCCGGCATCGGCTGGCCGGTCTGCCGGAGGAGTCCCGCGCGGTGCTCCGGCACGCCGCCGTGCTCGGCCTCGACGTCGACCTGGACCTGTTGATCGCGCTGACCGGCGACGAGGAGGCCACGCTGGACGCGGTCGAGTTCGCGCTGCCGGCCGGTTTCCTGCTCGACGCGGGCCCGGACCGGGTGCGTTTCGCGCACGCCCTGGTTCGCGACACGCTGTACGGCGACCTGCCGCGCGCCCGCCGCGCCCGTGGGCACGCCGCCGCCGCACACGCCCTGGAACGCCTGCGACCCGAGGATGTCGACGCGCTCGCCCACCATTTCGTTCGGGCCGAGGGCCGGGTGCCGGCCGAACGCACCGCGCGCTACGCCCGGGCCGCCGCCGAACGGGCCGAACGGCGGTTCGCTCCGCACGAGGCGGCCGGGTGGTGGCGCGCGGCGGTCGACGCGTGGGATCGCGCCTCGGCCGAGGGCGACTCCACCGCCGACCGCGCCCGGGCCCGACTGGACGCGGTGATGGGCCTGGTCCGGGCGCTGGCCTTCGCGGGCGAGTTGGGCGCGGCCCGCCGACATCGGGACCAAGCCGTCGCCGCGGCCGAGGAATTGGGCGACGCGCCGCGGACCGCACGGGTGATCGGCGCCTTCGACGTGCCCGCGATCTGGCCCCGCACCGACGACACGGAATCGGCCCGCCGTGTCGTCGCGGCCACCGAACGCACCCTGGCCGCATTGCCCTCCGACGCGGACGAGGCGCGCGGCCGGCTGCTGAGCACGCTCGCCCTGGAACTGCGCGGCGCCACCGGCGACCGGGGGCGGGACGCGGCCCGCGAGGCGGAGGCGATCGCGCGCCGCGTCGACGACCCGGCCCTGCTCGCCTTCGCGCTGGACGGCCGCTTCCTGCACACCTTCGAACGAGCCGGCCTCGCGACCCAACGCGCGGCGATCGGCGCCGAGTTGCTCGACCTCGCACAGCGTCGGCAACTCCCGGCGTTCGAGGTGCTCGCCCACCTGATCCTGCTCCAGGCACACGCCGCCCGGGCCGACTTCGCCGCCGCCGACCGGCACGCCGCGTCGGTCGATCGCATCGCCGAGCGCTACGAGCTCCCCCTGGTGTCCGTGTTCACCGACGGCTACGCCGCGCTGCGGCTGACCGTCGCGAACCGTCCGGGGTCGGCGGCCGCGTACCGGGAGCTCGCGGCCCGGCTGCCGGGGACCGGAATGCACGGAATGGCGGACGGCTTCCTGCCGTTCGCGCTCGCCTGCCTGCGGGTCCAGGCCGATCGTCCGGTCGAGCCGACACCGGAGGCCGGGCCCGACCCGGACACGCCGTGGATCCGCCCGCTCGAACTGCTCGCGGCCGGGCGCCGGGGCGCAGCGGCCGAGGCGTTGCGGCAGCTCCCCGAGTCACCGTGCGACCTGCTCCTGGAGGCCCGTCTGTGCCTGGCCGCCCGGGCCGCCGTCGCACTCGACGATCGGCCCGCGATGGCCCGGATCCGTGCCGCACTGCTGCCCGCGGTGGCCGAACTGGCGGGCGCGGGCAGTGGGTTGCTCACCCTGGGCCCCGTCGCCCGACACCTGGGCGACCTGTGCGCCGCGACCGGCCGCCCCGCCGAGGCCCGCGAACACTACCGACGGGCGCTGGACCTGGCCCACCACGCCGCGGCACCACACTGGATCACCGCGATCCGGGCCGCCCTGACCGAATCCGGCGACGACCGGGCCGGTCCCGAGACCCGGACAGACCCCGAGCCCTAGACGTCGTCCGACGCCGCGACCCGCGCGACCACGTCGATCGCCCGCTCGGCCGGCACGCCCAGCGCCACCAGCGAGGCCACCGCCTGGTCCCCCGCCGTCACCCGCATGTCCTCGTTGACCCCCTGGAGCAGCGCGACACACATGCCCTCCAGCGCGAGCGCCAGCACCGGCGCGGGCAGGTGGTCGGCGAACACGCCCGCGCGCTGTCCGGCGGTGATCAGCGCGATCGAGCGTTCCCGTACCGGAGCCAGCATCGCCGGGATCCCGCCATCGCCCAGATTGCGTTGGGCGAAGCTGATCAGCAGCCGGTATCGATCGCCGCCGCGCCACGCGGCGAGGGCGAACCGGGCCAGCGCCTCATCCGGCGAGTCCTCGTCCCGCGTCGCGTCCTCGACCGCGCCCAGGATGTCCCGGCGGGCCTCCTCGGCCAGCCCCGCGACCAGCGCCTCGCGGCTGGGGAAGTGCCCGTACACCGTGCGCCGCACCACGCCCACCGCCCGCGCGATGTCGTCCATCGACGCGTCCGCGTCACGGATCAGTTCGGTCCTGGCCACCGCGAGGATGCGCTCCCGGTTGGACTGCGCGTTGCGCCGACGCGGCGGCGCGGCGGACCCGGCCTCCTCGTGGCCGGCTGCGGCCGGAGCCGGCTCGGCTCCCGGTTTCGTCTGCATCGCGCGTTCCTCTCTGGGGTGACCTGGAGCCTGCCAGAAATCCGCTCCCGACGGCAGCGACGCGACACACCGAACCGGTGCGGCGGCGAATCGTCGGATTCACCCCGACTCGTTCCTTCATATTTGCACAGCACTGTGCAATCAACTAAGTTGCACATCGTTGTGCAATTACTGCGGCTGCGCCGGCCGCCTGCTCCGAAAGGCGTTCCGATGTCCGTATTCGCCACCACTCCGGTCGACCGGATGGATCGGCCGTACTCACGCCGCTGGTGGGCCCTGGGCGTGCTGTGCCTGAGCCTGCTGATCATCGTCATGGCCAACACGTCGCTGATCGTGGCCGCTCCCGACATGACCCGCGACCTGGGCCTGTCCGGCCGCGACCTGCAATGGGTGATCGACGCCTACACCGTGCCGTACGCGGCGCTGATGCTGATCCTGGGCGCGATCGGCGACAAGTACAGCCGGCGCGGCGCGCTGATCACCGGCCTGGTGATCTTCGCCGCGGGCTCGGTCGGCGGTTCCCTGGTGCACTCGACCTCGGGTGTGATCATCGCCCGCGCGGTGATGGGCCTGGGCGCCGCGGTGATCATGCCCGCGACGTTGTCCCTGCTGGTCGCCTCCTTCCCGCGCGGCGAGCGGGCCAAGGCGATCACCGCGTGGACCGCGACCTCGGGTCTGGCCATCGCACTCGGCCCGCTGCTCGCGGGTTGGCTGCTGGAGAGCCACGCGTGGGGCTCCACGTTCCTGATCAACGTGCCGGTCGCGCTGATCGCCGTGGTCGCCGCCCTGGTCGTGGTCCCGCCGTCGAAGGCGCACGACTACGGCCGACTCGACCTGGTCGGCGGCGCGCTCTCGATCGCGACGCTGGGCTCGCTGGTGTACGCGATCATCGAGGGTCCGCACTTCGGCTGGGGCACCGGCCCGGTGACCGCGCTGGTCGTCTTCGTGATCGGTCTGGGCGCCTTCATCGCCTGGGAACTGCGGCACCCGCGCCCGATCTTCGACCTGCGCAAGTTCGGCGAGCGGGTGTTCTCCGGCTCGATGCTCGCCGTCCTGCTGTTCTTCCTGGGCACCTTCGGCGCGATCTACTTCCTCACCCAGCACCTCCAGTTCGTGCTCGGGTACACCCCACTGGAGACCGGCGTGCGACTGCTCCCGCTGGCCGGCGCGGTGTGCCTGGGCGCGATCGCCACCGGGCAACTCACCCCGCGGCTGGGCATGCGCGTGACGGTGACCACCGGCATGGCGCTGGGCACGATCGGCGTGCTGCTGATGACACGCGTCTCGGACGGCTCGGGCTACGGCGCCTTCCTCGCCCCGCTGCTGCTGCTCGGCGTCGCGATCGGCCTGAGCGTGTCGCCCTGCACGGAGGCGATCATGGGCTCGTTCCCGGAGAACGAACTGGGCGCGGGCGGCGGCGTCAACGACACCGCCGTGGAACTGGGCGGCGCGCTGGGCATCGCGATCCTGGGCTCGGTGCTGGCCACCTCGTACGAGTCGGAGCTGACCGAGGCCGTCGACGGCAAGCTGCCCCCGGCCGCGATGGACGTGGCCACGGACTCGATCGGCGGCGCGCTCGCCGCGGCCGAGCAGGTCGGCCGCGTCGCGGGTCCGGAGCAGGCACAGGCACTGGTCCAGGCCGCCGACCACGCGTTCACCCAGGCGGTCGCGCACACCAGCCTGGTCGGCGGCATCGTGCTCGCCGCGGGCACCGTCCTGGTCGGCCTGATCCTGCCGAACCGGGCCCGCACCCAGGCCGCGCGCGCGGACGTGACGGACGCGGATGTCGACGCGCCGGAGCGGGAGAAGGAGTCGGTGGGCTGAGTCGGCGGCACGCCGGACAAGGGCGGTCGACCTCGCGTCGGCCGCCCTTTCGGCTGTCCTGCGGCTGTCCTGCGGCTGTCCCGGTCCGCGACCTCGGGCCGCCTCAGCCCCTGGGCAGGGTCCGTACCGCGCGGCCGACCCACGCCTCGAAGCGCTGCCACTCGACGAGTTCCTCGCGGGTCTTCGGCTCCGGCCAGTCCAGCAGCGCGTCGCCCGCGTCGAGCAGATCCCAGTAGGGATGGTGGTCGTCGGTCCGACCGGATGCCTTGGCGTACGCGGGCAGGAACTCCTCGGCGACGGCCACCCCATGACTCAGCGCGAGATTGAGCCGGATCCGGGCCAGGTCGATGCCGCGCGGACCGACGCAGCCGGTGGTCCAGTCCACGACGCCGCCGATCCGCTCGCCCACCCAGAGGAGTTGCTCGGCGTGGAAGTCGCGGTGAATGAAACCCGGCGCCGCGTAGGGGGGTTCCTCGGCCGGCGCGTCGAGCATGCGCCGCCACACGTGTGGGCGGGTGGTCCAGGTCGGCACGGTCCGCGCGCCGTCGACCGCCGGGTCGTAGTAGGGCGCGTACTGCGCCGAACCCGCGTCGCCCGGGTCCACCGCGTGGATGGTCGCCAGCAACTCGGCGGCGTGCCGGAGCAGTACGGCCGGTTCGGCGGGCGGCTCCGGTGTGCCGGGAACACGCGTGGTCAGCAGCGCCGGGGCCGGGCCCTCGAGTCGGGCCGCGATCAACTCGGGTGCGGGGACCGGGGTATCGGCGAGCAACCGCAGCGTCCGGGCCTCCTGCTCCGGTCGGTACCACGGGTCCGCGGCCAATCGCTCCGAATCGTGGAAGACCCGCAGGACCAGGTCGCCGACGCCGTACAGCCGGTTGGCGCCTTCGCCCATGGGCTCGATCGGGAGGTCGCCGACGAGTTCGCGCAGCCAGGCGAGGGTCTCGGTGTTCGGCATGGGCACGGACGGGGCTCCTGTTCGTCGGGGTCGGCCGCGCGTCCGGCCGAGCCCGGCATCGCGACCCCGACCACCGCGCGGCGATCCGAGGACAAGCCTGCCAGGCCGGCCGCCGAGCTTGAACTTCACACACGTTGACTTTAAGTCCGCGCACTCGCCAGGATGACTTAGGCAAGCCTTACTTCGTTTCGATTCCCGGGGGTGGCGGCTGATGGGCCTGAGCTTCTCCCCCGACGCGTCCCGGCCGGACTTCCTGCCGGGCCTGCTGGTGTGGGGCGTGGGCAGCGGCCTCGCGTCGAGTCCGGTGATGTCGATCGCGGTGAACACGGTGCCGGCCGAGCGGGCCGGGATGGCGTCCGGAACGGCGAACGGGCTGTTCCCGATCGGCGCGGCGGTGGGGATCGCGGTGCTGGGCGTGCCGTTCGCCGCCCGGTTCGACGCGGTGGTCGGCGCGCGGGCCGGGGTCCCGGACGCGGTCCGCGCGCGGATCGTGGCCGCCGCGCGGGACGGCGACGCGGACCGGGTCCGGGATCTGACGCCGGCCCGGGGCGGCGAGGCGGTGACCGCGGCGATCGAGCACGCGTACGCGGCGGGCGCCTCGGTGGTGATGTACGGCGTCGCGGCGCTCGCCCTGGCCACCGCCGCCCTCGCGCTGATCCTGGTCCGCCAACGCGACCTGGTCCCCCGGGATGCCCCGGCGTGACGCGGGTCGCCGATCGGCTCGGCCTATCCTGGGCGTCATGTCCACCGGCCCCACCCGCAAGCGCCCCACCCATCGCGGCGGTCGGCCGACCCTCACCCGCGAGGGCATCGGGCGGGCCGCACTGGAGTTGGTCGCGCGGGACGGCGGGGCGGAGCTGACCATGCGCTCGCTCGCCGCGCACCTGGGCGTGTCGCCGCGCGCGCTGTACAACTACGCGACGGACCGCCGGGCCGTACTCGAACTGGCCGCGCCGGCGTGGCAGTCGGACTGGCTGGTGCCCGAACTGGACCCGGCCCGCCCGGCCGAGAGCGTGCGCGCGCTGTGCACGGGGATGCGCGCGTGGTATCGCCGGCACCCGCGCGCGGTGACCATCGCGGTGGACGAGAACCTGACCGCCGCGATCCACCCGCGCACACCGCGCAACAACGAGGCGATCCTGACCTTCCTGGTCGCGGTCGGCCCGGACCTGGTCACCGCGAACCGGATCTTCCGCGAACTGGTCCTGCGGGTCGCGGCGTTCGTGCGGCTCAACGACGCCTGGCACGACGCGCCGCCCGCCGACCTCGACCCCGAGACCTGGGACGCCGCCCCCGCCGTGTGGCTGCCCCCCGGCCCGGCCGCGAGCGCCGAACTGCCCACCACGGGCCGGATCGCCGCGTCGGTCCCGGTGGACTCGATCGACGAACAGTTCGCCTTCACGGTGGACCTGCTGATCGCGAGCATCCAGGCGCTGATCCACCGACCGGGCGCACCGGCAGACCGCCCGGGCGAACCGACCGGCCGAGCCCGAGCCCGCCGGACGGCGCCGAGGCTCGGGGCCGGGCCGTGGACATGACGGAACCAGGCCGGGCCGTGGACGGCGCCGGGCCTCGGGCGGAACCTAAGCCGAGAGCACGTCCGGATCCGGGATCGCGCACGCCGCCGCGACCTCGTCCAGGGACAGGCCCAGTTCCAGGGCGAGCGCGGCGATCGTGAAGAACGCGGGTGTGGGCGCGCGGCCCGTCTCGATCTTGCGCAGCGTTTCCGGCGACAGACCCGCCGCGATGGCGACGTGGCCGATGCTGCGCTCTCCGCGCGCACCGCGCAACAACGCGCCCAGATGCAGGCCGCGCTCGCGCTCCAGTGGGGTCAGTGGGGTTCGGACCATGACCATGATACTAATACCGGTATAAGAATTGGTCGAGGAGGGACCTCGTGGTCGAGATCAAAACCCGAGCCGAAATCGCCGCGATGCGCGAGGCCGGCCGTGTCGTGGCGAATGCGCTGGAGGCGACCCGCAAGGCCGCGGCCATCGGCGTGTCGCTCAAGGAGTTGGACGAGGTCGCGCACGCGGTGCTGCGCGAGGCCGGGGCCACGTCCCCGTTCCTGGGCTACAAGCCCTGGTCCGCGCCGGTGCCGTTCCCGGGCGTGATCTGCGCGTCGGTCAACGACGTCGTGGTCCACGGCATCCCGACGGACTACCGGCTGCGCGACGGCGACCTGCTGAGCGTCGACTTCGGCGCGACCCTGCGCGGCTGGACCGGCGACGCCGCGATCACCTTCACGGTCGGCACGCCGCGTCCGAACGACCTCGAACTGATCGCGACGACCCGCCGCGCACTGGACGCGGGCATCGCGGCGGCCGTCCCGGGCGGTCGGCTCGGCGACATCTCCGCCGCGATCGGCGCGGTCGCCCGCGAGGCCGGCTACGGCATGCCGCAGGACCTGGGCGGCCACGGCATCGGCCGCACGATGCACGAGGACCCGCACGTACGCAACGAAGGCCGTCCGGGCCGGGGCATGCTGCTGCGCCCGGGTCTGGCCCTGGCCCTGGAACCGATGCTCATCGCCGGCGGCAAGGACCGCTGCTTCACCGCCAAGGACGGCTGGACCATCCACAGCGTCGACGGCAGCCGAGCCGCCCACATCGAACACACCATCGCCATCACCGATTCCGGCCCGGAGATCCTGACCCTCCCCTGACCTCCCACAGGCGGCGACCCACGAGCTCGGCCCGGGGCAGCCGCTACCCGACGCACACGGTGCGGCCCTCGCGGCGGGAGACGACGCAGGCTTCGGCGACGGCCTGGGCGGCGAGCGCGGCCGGGCCGGGGCAGGGACTCGGGGTTCGGCCGGCGGCCATCGACACGAAGGCGGCGAGTTCGGCGCGGTACGCGTCACCGAATCGGGTGAGGAAGTCGCCCTCGGTGACCCCGCCGCACGCGTGCGTACCGTCCGTGCCGGCCACTTCCAGGCGCACGTCGTAGCCCGCCTCGTGGTCGCGGCCCGCGTGCGCGGTGCCCAGGGTGCCGTCGGCAAGGCGGAAGAGCACCGCCGAGACGTCGACGTCGTCGTTCTCGGCGAACACCGCCGCGCCCCGGTTCGCGCCGATCGCGGTCACCTCGACGATCGGCACGCCGGTGACCCACGGCACGATGTCGAAGTCGTGGATGTGGGTGTCCCGGTAGATCCCGCCCGAGGTGGGCACGAACTCGGGCGGCGGCGGCCGGCGGTCCACGCTCACCGCGTGCACCCGGGTCACCGTACCGAGCGTGCCCGCGCGCACCGCCTCGCGCGCCGCGACGTACATCGGATCGAACCGACGCTGGAAGCCCACCTGCAACCCGGCGCCACGCGCCTCGACATACCCGACGACATCACGCGCGATCCTCGGGTCGAGCGCGATCGGCTTCTCGCACAGGATCGGCAACCCGGCGTCGGCGGCCCGTCGCAACAACTCCACGTGCACCGCCGTCGGCGCCGCGATCACGACCGCGTCGACCAAGCCGTACACCTTGTCCAGCCCCGCCGCCTCGACCCCGGCCTGCGCGGCGAACGCCTCGGCCCGCCCATGGTCCACGTCCGCGACCACGACCCCCTCGACCGCCTCGATCCCACCCAACGCCCGCGCATGAAACGCCCCGATCCGCCCGACTCCCAACACCCCGACCCGCATACTTCCCCTTCCACCACCAAACCCGACCCACCCACCACACGCCGCCCAGACCCATCAGACCACGCCCACCCGACCCGGCCCGACCGACCCGACGGCACGCGGGCCCGTTCGGCACCGTCGCGATCCACCGGACCGATCGGCCCGGCCGTACGTCACCTCACGTCCACGGACGAGTGACACCCGACACGACCGACCGGGTGACGCCCGTGAACACACCGCCCACCCTGCACGAGTGGTTCCCGGAGAGCGGGTAGTCGTGGACGAATGACGATCTCCCGACGCTCGCTGTTCCGTGCCGCACCGGTCGCACTCACCCTGATCGCGGTACCCGCCGCCGGAGCACGATGGGACGCGAACGCGGCAGCGGGCATCGGCGTGGGCGCGGCCGGCGGGGCGACCCCGGGGCCGGCCGGTGTTCCGTTCCCGGAGCCACCCGCGCCGCCGATCGCCGTCCCGCCCGGTGTCGGGCCCCGCTGGGCGGCCGAAATCCCGGTCGAGACGACCCAGTTGCTGCTGGTCGTCGGCGAGGGCCGGGACAGCGACTCGGCCGCCGCCTCGTTCTGGACCCGCGAACCGGACGGCTGGCAACGCCAGGGGACGTGGCCCGCGCACAATGGCCGGCTCGGCTGGACGCCCGACCACCACGAGGACGACCTGCGCTCGCCGATCGGCGTGTACACGCTCACCGACGCGGGCGGACTGGAGCCCGACCCCGGTACCAGGCTGTCGTACGACCGATCCGACGACTTCGCCGTCGACGGCACGGGCTTCACCGGAGAACCCCTGGCGGGCACCTTCGACCACGTGATCGCGATCGACTACAACCGGGTGCGCGGCACCTCTCCGCTCGACCCGGACCGCCCGCGCGGCGACGCGTACGGCGGCGGAATCTGGCTGCACATCGACCACGGCGGCCCGACCCACGGCTGTGTGACGCTGCCCGCCGAAGGGATCGTGGAGTTGTTGCGCACGCTGGATCCGGCGGCGCACCCGGTCGTGCTGATGGGCGACGCGTGGACGCTGACCCTGGGCGGGCCGGCTTCCTGATGCCCCGGCGGACTCCTACGCTGTGCGGGTGACCTCCGCCAAGCTCCGTCCGCTGCCCGCCGAAGTGGCCACCCTCCTGGATCAACTCACCCCCTGCCCACGCCTGGTCGAACACCTGCGCATCGTGCACGACGTCGCGTACCGGCTGTGCGACTGGGTCGCGGCGACCTGCCCGGAACTGGCCTTCGACCGCGACGCGGTGCTGTTCGGCGCCGCCACCCACGACATCGGCAAGACCCTGCACCCGGAGGAGTTGGCCGGGCCCGGTTCGTGCCACGAGCAGGCCGGCTACGACCTGCTGACCGCCCGGGGAGTCCCGCCCGCGCGGGCCCGCTTCGCCCGCACCCACGCGGCATGGGATCCGGACGATCCGGACGAACTGCTCGTGACCCTGGCCGACAAGGCCTGGAAGGGCAAGCGCGTCGAGGCCCTGGAACAGGCCCTGGTCACGCTGCTCGCGACCGCTTCCGGCCGCCCCGAGTGGGAAACCTTCCAGGCCCTCGACGACTTCCTGACCTCGATAGACACCGACACGCTGCTGTTCTGACCGGCACGACCGGCGCTGTCATCACGACCGGCACGGTCACCACGGTCATCACGACCGACGCGACCGACGCGACCGGCACGGCCGGCACGGCCGGCGCGACCCTCCCCGCCCGCCCGCCTTCCACCGGAAGACTCAGCGCGGCAACCTGCGCCACACCCGCCGAGGCAACACCCGCATGCCGGCGAACACCGGCCGCAGCGCCGCCGGCACCCACACCTCGCCCTTCCCGCGCAGCAGTGCCCGGACCGTCGCGTCGGCCACCTGATCCGGTGTGCTGGACAGCGGCGCCGGTGACATGCCCTCGGTCATCCGCCCCACCACGAAGCCGGGCCGGACCAGCAGCAGCCGCACCCCACTGCCCGCGAGCGCGTCGGCCAGGCCGCTCGCGAAACCGTCCAGGCCGGCCTTGGCCGAGCCGTACACGTAGTTCGCCCGCCGCACCCGCACACCGGCCACCGACGAGAACACGATCAACCGACCGTGTCCCTGCGCGCGCAGCACGGTGGCCAGGTGGGTGAGGATGCTCACGTGCGCCGTGTAGTCGGTGTGCACGACGGCGACCGCGTGGGCCGCGTCCGACTCGGCCCGGCGCTGATCGCCGAGGATGCCGAACGCGGTGACCACGACGTCGAGCGGGCCGTGCCGGGCGATCACCTCGTCCAGCATCGGGCGGTGCCCGGCCAGGTCGTCGGCGTCGAACTCGACCCGATCCACGTGCGGCGCGCCGGCCTTGCGCAGCAGCGCCTCCTCGTCGTCGAGGTCATAGCTGCGACGCGCCGCCAGCACGATGGTCCGCGCCCCGCGCGCGGCCAGCCGCTCGGCGACCGCCAACCCGATCTCACTGCGGCCCCCGAGGACCAAAACGGTTCCACTCACCCGCACAGTCTGCCGGATCCCGCCCGCCGGCCCGTTCCCCGCGATCGCCGAACTCAATAGCCTTGCCTCCGTGACGCTGAACGTTGACGCGAGCGCATCCACCCGAACGGCGGCGGATGCGGGCGCGAACCCAGACGAGTACGAGGACACCCGGCGGATCGTGCTGCGCGGACCGGAAGCCGCCGGGCGCGCGGCCGAACCGGTGCACACGATCCTGGCCGATCTGGTCCTGGGCGGCGCGGCGCTCGGGTGGGTCGACCCGCCGCCGCTCGCCGAGGTGGCGGCGCTGCTCACCGAGTTGGCCCGGGCCCAGCGTTCCGGCGACGCGGCGCTGCGGTTCGCGTACGCGGGCGGGGAACTGCTCGGCTTCGGCTACTGGCGCCGGTACACCCGGCCCACCCACCGGCCCAACGCCGATCTGGAGAAGCTCGCGGTGGCCCGGTCCGCGCACGGTCGCGGGATCGGCCGGGCGCTGACGGCGGCGCTGATCGAGGACGCGCGCGCCGAGGCCATCGAGATCCTCACCCTCGACGCACGCGGCGACAACAGCAGCGCGCTGCACCTCTACCGTTCGCTGGGCTTCGTCGAGTACGGCCGGCTGCACGACTTCGTCGCGATCGGCACGACCCGCTACGACAAGGTCTTCTGTTCCGTCGACCTGCGCCCATCCTCGGCGTGACCGGAGCGCGCGGGCCGGGCGGACCGGCGACGGATGCCTGGGAGCCGCTCCGCGCGGATCCGCGCCTGGCCGCCTGGGTCGACATGTTGGCCGGCTTCGACACCGGCGTCGAGGTGGCCCTGCCCGCCGACGACGATCTGGTCGAGGTACTCCTGGACCTGTCCGTCCCGCACGAGGACTTCAACGAACTCGTGGCCACCCGCGCGGCGTTGCTCGCCCACCCGCGGGTGCGCGAGCTGTTCGAACGCGCCGTGCGGGCCCTGGTCGCGGGCGTCGGCACGGTCGAGAAACACCGGGAGATCCCACCGTTGCCGCCCGCGTGGGGTGCGGTCGGCCGCTGGTTCCACGTGTACGTGTTCATCGCCGCGCGCCCGTACGTGCTGGCCTACCATCGCTCCCTCGGCATCCCGCCGGAGGTGTCCCGCCGAACGCTCGCCGACCTCGGCCGGCACGTCGCGGTGCACCGGCGTCGGCGCGGCGTCGGTGGTCTGCTCGCACTGCACTGGCCCAGGCTGCACTTTCGCGGTGAGCTCTATCAACTGGGTCGCTTGCAGTTCCAACGCTCGTTCCTGCTCGGTCGGGCCGCCGCGAGCGCCGCCGCGCTGGGGCTCGCGTATCGGGCCGAGGATCCGGCGCTGGCGCTGCACATCCCGGACTTCCACGGACCGCTGACCCCGGCCGCGTGCGACGAATCGCTGCGGCTGGCCCGCGAGTTCTTCCGGCGCCACTTCCCGACCGAGCGCTACGCGGTGGCGGTCTGCGGCTCGTGGCTGCTGGACCCGCAACTGCGCGAATACCTCCCGGAACACGCCAACATCATCCGCTTCCAACGCCGCTTCCACCTGCACACCGAACCGGCCGACCACCCACCCGAGGACACCGCCCCGATCGGCTTCGTCTTCGGCGACCCCGGCCTCCCCCCGGAGTCCCTCCCCCGCGACACCACCCTGCAACGCGCCATCGGCGACCACCTCCGCACCGGCCGGCACTGGCACACCCGCACCGGCTGGTTCGAACTCTGACCCCACCCCCGCCCGGTTTGGGACACCCGTTCCGAGTCGACGCCCGCCGGGTGTGGGTGCCGGGTGCGGGGGGGAAATCCGCCGGCGGTGGGGTGGGGCTCGGGTGAGGATGGGGGGATGACGGACGATCTTCGACGGCGGTTCGCGGCGTACACGTGGGAGTCGGTCACGGCCGGCAAGTCAGGAGCCGGGGTTCATCGACTGCGGCGCCGGGGTGAGGAGTTCTATCTCAAGGTCGGTGCGCCCGGTTCCCACCCGGATTCCGGCTTCCATCTCTCCGCCGAGGTGGATCGAGGTCTGTGGGCGGCGAAGCAGGGGCTCCCGGTCGCCGAGATTCTCGAGTACGACGTGGACGCGTGCGACGGCCGGCTGCTCACCCGCGCCGTGCCCGGCCGCTCGGCGGCCGATCCGTGGCCCGCCGAGCAACGCGACGCGGTCGTCGACGCACTCGCCGACATGGCCCGCGCCCTGCACGAGCTCCCGGTCGCCGATTGCCCGTTCGACCGCAGTCTCGCGGTCGCCATCCCCGCGGCCGAGTACGCGGTCACAGCCGGCCTGGTCGACCTGGAGGATCTGGACGAACACCGCCTGGGACGCACCGGCCCCGAACTCCTCGCCGAGTTGACCGCGACCGTACCGACCACCGAGGACCCGGTCGTCGGCCACGGCGACTACTGCCCGCCCAACGTCCTGCTCGACCCGGACACCGTGCAGGTCACCGGCCTGATCGACCTCGGCCGCCTGGGCCGCACCGACCGGCACGCCGACCCGGCCCTGCTCACCCGCAGCCTCCACAACGACGACGACGCGCAGTACTCCCCCGCCCACGCGGCCCGCTTCCTGGCCCGCTACGACCCGCAGGGCACCCTGGACCCGAAGCGTCTCGAGTTCTACCGTCTCCTCGACGAGTTCTGCTGAACCCGACACCACCCACCCGGCGGCACCCCACCCAACGCGGGCGCGCTTCGCTCCCGCGGACGCCTCCCGCTCGACCGCTCCCCCGCTCCCCCGCTCCCCCGCTCCCCCGCTCAGGCTCGGTCGAGCACGAAGACCCCGGCGCGCGCCGCCGCCACCGCCGCGTCCGCCGCGCGCCGCGCCTGGCCGGCGTCGACCGGCTCGTGCGTGATGAACAACCGGTAGTACAGCCCGCCGACGGCGACCCGGACCACCTCGCCCGCATCGGTACCCACCGGCAACTCGCGTCGCGCGACCGCCCGTTCGACCACCGCCTCGGCCTGACCGAGCCGGCCGACCAGGAATCCGTGCAGGGCCTCGCCCATGGTCGGCTCGTGCACCGCGGCGGCCACCAGCGCCCGCGCGGTGGGTCCGCGTTCGGGGTCCGCGAAGCCGGCCACCACCAGCGCGGTGATCGCCCGCAGGTCGCCGCCGATCGTGCCGGTGTCCGGCAGCGGCCACGACTCCTCCGCCGCCAGGTCCAGCGCGTCGGCCGCCAGCCCCGCCGCGTTCCGCCAACGGCGGTAGACCGTCGTCTTGTGCACCCCCGAGCGCGCGGCCACGGCCTCCACGGTCAGCCCGTCGAAGCCCTTCTCGGCCAACTCGGCCAGCGTCGCCCGCCGTACCGCGTCCCGCGTCCGCGCGGTCCGCCCACCGGGCCGCACCCCGCCGACGCCACTCACCCGCCGCCGCCCGGCCGAATCGGCTGAACCGGCCGAACCGGCCGAACCGGCCGAACCCTGACCGACCGACCCCGAACCGGCCCCGTCCGCGACGACCAAAAGCAACCTTGTTGCATTAGTGCCTCTCCATCCGTCATACTCATCCTAACGCAACCGAGTTGCATTAGCTTCTCGGAGGCCCAACCGTCCACCCACACCACTCGACCCACCAGGGAGCGCCGCAGCCATGACCCGGGCAACGAACACCGTCACCCCGCCGACCCGTCCGCAGCACCCCCTGGAGTCCCCTCTTGTCTCCCAGCCGCACCACTCCCACCACCGGCACCCGCACCGGCCGCACCACCCAGCTCACACTGCGTAACGTCGCGAAGACCTACGCCGACCACCCGGTCCTCACCGACGTCTCACTGACCGTAAAACCCGGGGAGAGGGTGGGCATCGTCGGTGAGAACGGTTCCGGCAAGTCCACGCTGCTGCGCCTGATCGCCGGCCTGGAGACCCCCGACGACGGCACCGCGACCGTCGCGAGCACCGGCGGCATCGGCCACCTCGGCCAGACCCTCGACCTGCCCGGCACCCACACCGTGCGGCAGGCGATCGACGCCGCCCTCGCCGACCTGCGCGCCATCGAGCGCCGACTGCGCGAGGTGGAGGCCGATCTGACCGAGGCGCGGCTGAGCGAATACGGCGACCTGCTCACCACCTTCGAGGCCCGCGGCGGCTACGACGCCGACGCCCGCACCGGCCGGGCGATCCAGGCTCTCGGTCTCGGCGCGATCCCGCCCGATCGCCGCCTCGACGCGCTCTCCGGCGGCGAACGCGCCCGCCTGGGCCTGGCCTGCCTGCTCGCCTCGGCCCCCGAGGTGATGCTGCTCGACGAGCCCACCAACCATCTCGACGCGACGTCCCTGACCTGGTTGGAGGATCGCCTGCGCGAACACCCCGGCACCGTCGTGGCGATCTCACACGATCGCCTGTTCCTGGACCGGGTGGTCCACGCGATCGTCGAGGTCGAGGCGGGCACCGTGACCCGATACGGCGGCGACTACACCGCCTACCACGCCGCCCGGCTCGCCGACCGCGCCCGCCGCGCGCAGGCGTACGCCGACTGGTGCCGCGAGATCCGCGAAGTCGAGGGCTTCGCCGCGACCACCGCGCACCGGGTCGCACCGGGACGGGCCGCCAAGGACAACAACAAGATGGCCTACGACCGCAACGCGGGCCGGGTGCAGAACTCGGTGGCGAGCCGGGTCCGCCAGGGCCGCGAACGGCTGCGCCGATTGCGGGCGAACCCGGTGGTCGCACCGCCCGAACCGCTGCGCTTCAGCACCGGGATCCACACCGGCGCGGCCTCGGGCGTGCTGATCGAGGCCCACGACATCCGGGTCGCGGATCGCCTGGTCGTCCACGACCTCCGGATCGAGGCGGGCGATCGGCTGCTCGTCCAGGGCGCCAACGGCGCGGGCAAGACCACCCTCCTGCGGGTCCTGGCCGGTGTCCTGGAACCGGACACGGGCACCGTGCGCCGCCGCGGCCGGATCGGCCGACTGGCCCAGGACCCGGTCTTCGCCGACCCGTCCCGCACGGTGCTCGCCACCTACGCGGCCGGTCGACCGGGCCATCTCGACGAGCACCGCGACCGACTGCTCGCCGGCGGCCTGCTGCCCGCCGAGACGTTCGGCACCCGGGTCGGCGCGCTGTCCGTCGGCCAACGCCAACGTCTGGCCCTGGCCCGGCTGTTGGACCGACCGGCCGACGTCCTGCTGCTGGACGAGCCGACCAACCACCTCTCACCCACGCTGGTCGAGGAACTGGAGCAGGCACTCGACGCCTACTCCGGTGCCCTGGTCGTGGTCTCCCACGACCGCGCGCTGCGCGACCGGTTCATCGGCACCCGGATCCACCTGACCGAGGGAATGCTCGTATGACGACCCCCGACATCCGCGAACTCCCGGTCGCCGGGCCCGACTCCGGCCCGTACGCGATCGTCTCGGGCCCGGACGGCGCACTGTGGTTCACCCTCGTGCACGCCGGTCGCATCGGCCGACTCGACCCGGCCGGGACACTCACCCTCCACGATCTCGGCGACCCCGGTTGCGGACCGACCGTGTTGGTCACCGGTCCCGACGACGCGCTGTGGTTCACCGAGTACAAGGCCCACCGGATCGGCCGGATCACCGTCGCCGGCGCGGTGACCCACTTCGACCTGCCCACCGCCGGGTCCGGCCCGTTCGGGATCACCGCCGGCCCCGACGGCGCGTTGTGGTTCACCGAGACGGCCGCGAACCGCATCGGTCGAATCGACCCGGCCGGTCGGGTCACCGGCTTCGCGCTGCCGATCGCGGACGCGTTCCCGTCCGCGATCACCACCGGCGCCGACGGCGCGTTGTGGTTCACGCTGAACGCCGCCGACGCGATCGGGCGCATCACCACGAGCGGCGAGGTGAGCATCCACGCGCTGCCCACCAAGGGCGCGGCGCCGGTCGGAATCACGGCCGGCCCGGACGGCGCGCTGTGGTTCACCGAGATCGGCGCGGGTGCGATCGGCCGACTCGACCCGACCGGGGAAATCACCGAATTCCCGCTGCCGGACCCGCAGTCCCGCCCGCACGCGGTGGCACTCGACACGGACGGCAAATGCTGGTTCACCGAATGGGGCGCCAATCGGGTGGGCCGACTCGCCGTGGAAGGCACCCTGACGGAGTACGACTTGCCGACGCCGGCGGCCGAACCGCACGGCCTCGCCCAGGGTGCGGACGGCGCGATCTGGGTCGCCCTGGAAATCGGCGCCCTGGCCCGGATCACCCCCTGACCGACGCCGAAAACCCGCTGGTGAGCGCGGATTCACGCGGTTGCGGCGAACTCGCCGAGCCCATCCGACCGACCCTTCCTCGCCCGTTCCGCACTCCCCTCGCGCGCCCCCGGAACGCGCCTGGAACGCGCCCGCGCATACGGGGGAATCAGGCCCGCGACTCGCCGTCAAATAATGCAAACGCTCATAAAAAGTGCCTATGGTCGAAAGCACGGGGGCATCGTCGAGCCCGGCGATTGAAGTCACGATCAGGGAGCACCTGATGCTTACTCAAAACATCCGTCAGTCCACGCCGGTTACGCCGACCCAGGCAGATACCGTCGCGACGCTCATGATCGAGGAGGAGACGACCATCAGTGACGCGCCGCTGTTCGCGCCCGAGGACATCGGTGGCGGACTGCTGGTGCTGGGTCTGCTGCTGTCGCCGAAGCCCCCGAAGGAGCGCTAGTGTCCTGCGCCTGTAGTTGTTCGTTAGATGTTGTGTGACTTCTGTGGTTGGTGCGTCGGTTCCTCGTCGTGGTCCGAAGTTGGAGCCGTTACTGCTCTCCGACGAGGAGAGGGTGACGTTGGAGCGGTGGACCCGCCGGGCAACGTCGGCTCAGGCGTTGGCACTTCGCTCGCGAATCGTGTTGGCGTGTGCGGGGCCGGAGGTGCCGCCGATCGTCGCGGTCGCCCGGGATCTGCGAGTCGCCGCGGACACGGTCCGCAAGTGGCGGCGGCGTTTCCTCGTCGACCGGTTGGACGGTCTGGTGGACGAACCCCGGCCGGGTCGGCCGCCCACCATCGACGTCGAACGGGTCGAGGCCGTCGTGGTCGCCACGTTGGAGGAGATCCCGAGGAACGCCACCCATTGGTCGCGCAGGTCGATGGCGGACCGCAGCGGCCTGTCGAAGTCCACCGTCGGCCGCATCTGGCGCCGGTTCCAGCTCAAGCCACACCTGACGGACACGTTCAAGCTGTCGACGGATCCGTTGTTCCTGGAGAAGGTCCACGACGTCGTCGGGCTGTACTTCAACCCGCCCGAGGGTGCGGTCGTGCTCTCCGTGGACGAGAAGTCGCAGATCCAGGCGTTGGATCGATCCCAGCCGGTCCTGCCGATGATGCCCGGCATGCCCGAACGGCGCACCCACGACTATCTCCGCAACGGCCTGACCACCCTGTTCGCCGCGTTCGACGTCGCCACCGGCGAAGTCATCACCGCCCTGCATCGCCGGCATCGGGCGGCGGAGTTCAGGAAGTTCCTGATCAGGATCGACAAGGAGGTCCCCGCGCATCTCCAGGTCCATTTGATCTGTGACAATTACGGCACCCACAAGACCCCGGCGATTCGGGCGTGGCTGGCCAAACACCCGCGCTTCCACGTGCATTTCACCCCGACGGGTTCCTCCTGGATCAACCAGGTCGAGCGGTGGTTCGGCTTCCTCACCGACCAGATGATCCGCCGCGGCGCACACAGGAACGTCCAGGCCCTCGAAGCCGACATCCGAGCCTGGGTCAAGGACTGGAACGAGAATCCCAAGCCGTTCGTATGGACCAAGACAGCCGAGGAGATCCTCGACTCCCTCGCCCGGTTCTGCCGACGGATCTCCGGCGCAGGACACTAGGCCGGATCGGATGTCCGTGACATCACCGGTTCCGACGGGAAGTTGATCAGAACCATGCCCTTCGCCGAGACCTCGCCACACGAGGACTACACGGCGGCGGTCGAGCGAGTGGCAGGCCGTGCCCTCGGCGTCCTCATGGACGTCGAGGGCACGGTCGTGCCCGCCGGATTCGCCGCCACCGATCCTTGGGCGGCCGAACCGCACGACCGCGACGCCGACTTGCCCGGGCTACGCGTCCTGGGCTCCGACGCGTTCGCCCCGCACGTCCTGCGCGGCACGCCGCTGCCGGCCGATCAGGCCGAGGCCGCCGCCCGCGCGTTCGACCTGTTCCCGCCCGACACGCTGGGTGCCTCGCCCGAGACCGCGTGGATCATCACCTGGCGCGACTGGGCCACGGCCCGCACGCTGACCCGCTTCGGCCTGGCCGTCGACGTCCCCCTGCCGGGCGACGGCGCGCAGGTCGCCGACGCGACGACCTGGCAGGCCTGGTCGGTGCGGATGGCCCAACTCTCCTCGCTGGCCCTGCCCGGCCTGGACGGCCCGATCCACGCCGCCGCCCGACGAAACGCCGACTCGCTGGCACGCGGAGTGGTGCGCGCGATGTTGCGCCGCGACTACCGCACCGCCGCCCGGATCGCCCGCTGGCTCGCCTTCGTGGCCGCCGACGGGGTCGCCTTCCCCTTGGAGTTGGACCCGCTGTTGCGGCACGTCCGACTCTTCGGCGGCGGCAGCACCCGCACCGTGCTCGACACCCGCATCGCCCAGCACGTGACCGCACGGGAGGACTCATGACCGGGGGACTCATCCGGGCGGACGTGCTCAAGACCGCCCACACGATCGGCTCGCGGGCGCTGCGCTGGCTGCACGAGAACGCGCGGTTCGGGCCGCTGCCCACGCACACCGTGGTCGACTTCAACGACCGCGACAGCGCGTACAAGCCACTCGGCGAGACCGCGTTGGCCACGTCGCTGGTGCTGCGCGAGGGCGTCGCCGGGCCCGCCGACCTGGCCGCCGCGCGGGCGCTGATCGAGTTCGCCTGGGAGCAGTTCCGTGACGGGGACTTCCTCTACGAACGCCAGGTGCGACACCCACTGCTGACCGACCCGCTGGAGACCTACGCGCACTTCGTGCGGGCGGGCATCCGGCACGAGCCGATGGACGCGCTGCTGGCGCACCTGTCCGGGCTGCGGTCGGTGCACGCGATCGAGATGATGCCCAACCGCCGCCTCGCGGTGGCCAACGCGAGCCGCGTCGCGGGACTGACCCACCGGCCGGACTGGCCCGCACTTGCCGCCGACTCGTGGCTGGGTATGACCCCCGAACCGTGGGTGATCGACTGGATGACCGCGTACCACATGACGCACGCGGTGTTCCACATCACCGACTGGGGCGCGCGTCCGGAACTGCTCCCCGCCGAGATCGCCGACTACCTGCGGGCCTGGCTCCCGGTCTGGGTGGACGTGTGGGCCGAGGTCTCCCAGTACGACCTGGTGGGCGAGTTGCTGATCGTCGACGCGTGCCTGCCCGAGCCGGTGTGCGACGCACAGGGCTGGGAGACGCTCGCGGCGGCACAACTCCCGAACGGGCTGCTGCCGCGCGACGCGGATCCGGTGGACGAGGACCCGCAACGCGCGTTCAAGGACCACGAGCACACGGCGGTGGTCGCGATCGTGGCCGGCACCATCACGTTGGCCCGTTCGCTGGGCAACACGCCCGCGCCCGCGCTCGGGTGAGCGACCCGAACGCGGCGCCGATCGCACCGCTGCTGCGGGCCGTGCCGGCCGGGGGTGCGCTGGTCGTGGCCACCATCCGGGGCGGCGAGCACTCGGTGGTGTGTCGCGGTACGGCGGTGGACGCCGACTCGCGGTTCGAACTGGGCTCGGTGACCAAGACGTTCACCGCGCTGCTGCTCGCCGACGCGGTCGCGCGGGGCGAGGCGCGGCTGGACGACCCGCTGATCACCTACCTGCCGCCGGGCTCGCGACCGCGCTGGTCGTCCGACATCACGCTGCTGCACCTGGCCACGCACACCTCGGGACTGCCGCGGCTGCCGCGCGGTTCGCTGCGCTCGGCGCTGCCCGCGTGGTACACGAACCCCTACGCGGGCTATGACGAGAAGCGGCTGTTCGCGCTGCTCGGGCGGGCCCGGCCGCGGGGCCGACCGGGCACCCGGGTGTCCTACTCCAACCTGGGGGTGGGATTGCTCGGACACGCGCTCGCGCGCGCCGCCGGGCAGCCGTATCCGGATCTGGTGGTCACCCGGCTCGGTGTGCCGCTGGGCCTGACGATGACCACGTGCGACCCGAACGGGCCGCAGGTGACCGGTTATCTGCGCGGCCGGCCCCGGCCGCCGTGGGACATGCCGGGGCTGCCCGCGGCGGGAGCGCTGCGCAGCACCGGGACGGACCTGACCCGGTATCTGGCCGCGCACCTGGACCCGGCGACGGTACAACCCGCCTCGCTGGCCGAGGCGTTGGTCGAGGTGCGCCGGCCCCGGTTGATCCCGCCACACACCGGCGATCGGCTGTGCCTGGTCTGGAATCTGCGGGGCCGGCCCGGGTACGACCTGATCTTCCACGGCGGGTCGACGCGCGGATTCACCGCGTTCGTCGGCTTCAGCCCGCAAGCCGGGGTCGCGCTGGCGGCACTGGTGAACACGGCGGCGGGCCCGAGGGCGCCGTTCCTCCAGATCGCGTACGACTCGCTGGGCGAACTCGCGGCCGGGGCGATGGCGGACTGATCGGGTACGGGCCCACGACGCGGCGGGGTTCGGGGTGATCGTGGGCATCCCGACCGCACACGCCGGCCGCCGCGGCGGGCGCGGCGGGCGCGGCGGGCGCGGCGGGCGCGGCGGGCGCGGCGGGCGCGGCGGGCGCGGCGGGCGCGGCGCGGGAGTCGCCGCCGGGGTCCCGGCCGGGATCCCGGCGTGAGTCGGCCGGGTCGGGAGGCTGTCCGGGCGGATCCGCGTCCGCCCTGCGGCCATCCGATCCGATTCCGATCCGATCCGGTCCTAGTCCTCGGCGTCCAGCGAGTCGGCGATCGCGCGGAGCCAGATCACCACCGCCTCGGCGCCCGGGTCGACGGTGCCGATCGCGCGGTCGCCGAGGTAGCTGCTGCGGCCTCGACGGGCGCTGTGCGTCGCGGTCTCCTCGGTGCCGGCCGCGGCCGCGTCGATCGCCTCGACCAGACTCGCGCCGCCGACCAGTGCCTCGCCGGCCGGCACCAGCGCGTCCAGCATGGTGCGGTCGCCGACCCGGGCGCCGCCCAGTTCGCCGATCGCCCGCGCGCCGGCGGCCAGTGCCTCGCGCCAGCCGCGCGTTCCCGCGCCCTGCTCCACGGCGCCGGCCGCGCGCAGCAACAGCACCGAGTACAGCGGCCCGGACGTGCCGCCGAGTGCCCGGCGCACGGTGTCCGCGAGGCCGCGCAGCACGGCGGCCGGCGTGCCGCCGCCGTAGCCGGGCAACTCGCGCCCGATCGCCTCGGCTCCACGCGAGAGGCTGATGCCCAGGTCGCCGTCGCCGACGATGCGGTCCAGCTCGGTCAGGTGCGGTTCGGCCTCGACCAGCGCCGCACACACCGCCTCGATCGCGCGGGTCAGCTGCGTGGGTTCGGTCAGCGCCGTCCCCGCGTCGGCGCTGCCGGGTGCGGGTGCGGCCGGGAGCACGGTGACCTCACCCACCCGGCCGACCACCGGGGTGGGCCACGCGGGCGCCGAGGTGGCCGCGTCCAGGCGGGCGAGCCGGGCGTCGTCGACCCGGAGCAGGGACAACGACATGCCGGCCATCTCCAGCGCGGTCAGGAACGAGCCGCGCCAGGCCCGTTCGAGCACCAGGCCCCGACCCGCCAGGTCTCGTACCGCGCCGCGCAGCACGATGTCCAACTCCATCGTGGGGGTGCCGCCGAGGTTGTTGACCAGCAACGCGACCCGGTCTCCGGCGGCCAGTGCGGTCTCCGCGACGATCCGGTCGAGCAGTTCGGTGACGAACTCGTCGGCGAGCGCGATCTTGTCCCGCCGCACGCCCGCCTCGCCGTGGATGCCCAGGCCCAGCTCGACCTCGTCCTCGCCGAGCTCGAATCCCGGTCGGCCGGCCGCCGGCACCGTGCACGGGGTCAGCGCGACGCCCATCGTGCCCACCGAGCGCGCCGCCGCCTCGGCCTCGGCCTTGACCTCGGCCAGGCTCGCACCGGCCTCCGCCGCCGCTCCCGCGACCTTGTGCACGAACACCGTCCCGGCGATCCCGCGCCGGCCCGCGGTGTCGTCGCCGGTCGCGAGCGCCACGTCGTCGGCGACCACGACCAGCTCCACCGCGATCCCCTCGGCGCGCGCCAACTCGGCGGCGAGCCCGAAGTTGAGCCGGTCCCCGGTGTACGACTTGACCACGAGCAAAACGCCCGCCGATCCGGCGACGGTGCGGATCGCGGCCAGGATCGTGTCGGTGGACGGCGACGTGAACACGTCCCCCGACACGGCCGCGGTGAGCATCCCGGGCCCGACGTATCCCGCGTGCGCGGGTTCGTGGCCGGCGCCTCCGCCGGAGATCACCGCCACCCGACCGCTCTCCGCGTGGGCCCGGGCGTCCGCGCGCAGCGCGACGTTCTCTCCGGCCAGCAAGGCGATGCCGGGATTGGCCAGTGCCAACCCTTCGAGCATCTCGGGGACGACGTCGCGGGCGGCATTGATCAGCTTCTTCATGGCTGAATCTCTACCTGAATGCGCGCCGGACCAACCCCACCGGGGGGTCGCGGATCGCCGGCAACCGGACGGGCGGCACCCGCGTGTCCAGGACAGGGGACCGACAGCGCACGGGCCGATCGGGTCCCCAGGCACGGCCGGGCACCGCGGTGGCCGAACCGGCCGCCCGGCTCGTGGCGGGAGTGGTTCCTCCTCAGGACTTCCACCACGAGCCGGACTCCGCACACGCACCGAACCCGGACGGGGATCGACCCGGGCGACCGTACGCGTCCACCGGGCGGCGATCGGGCGCGCCCACCGGGCCGGCGACCGTATGCGACCACCGAGCCCTCGCCCGGCGCGACCAGTCCCGCGCGACCCGTCCCGCACGACCGTCCCGCGCGACCCGTCCCGACCGGCATGGACTCGTGCCGATTCGGTTCGACGCGGGATTCGCCTTCCGCAGCCGCCCCGGTGAGCGGACACTGCTGCGGTCGAGCACCTCTCCCCCACCCTGGGCCGGCCCCGCCCCGCCGCGCGGTCGGCCGGAGCGGAGAACGCCATGCCGAGCAGCCCCACCCGCCGACCGCTGATCCGCGCGCTCGCCGGCGCGGCCCTGGCCCTGGCCCTCGCCGGACCCGCCGTCGTACCGGCCGGCGCCGCCCCGGGTGTGCCGGACATCGGTCCCGACACCGCACCCGGGTTCGGCGTCCAGTGCGTCCAGGCGATCTACTACTCGACCGGCTTCAGCACGCACTACCCCGACCGGGTCTACGGCCCCGAGACGACCGCCGACACCCGGCGGCTGGAACGCATCCTGGGCCTGCCCGAGGACGGCATCGTCGATCCGGTGCTGGGCGAGGTGATGTACCTGGTCATGGAGATCGGCTCCGGGCCCGGATCGTGGCACACGATCGGCTGCTGGGACGTGGTCCCCTCGCTGCACTGAACCACCGCGACGCCGACGCGCGGGCCGGCGACCGGACCCGGCTCGCGCTACTCCGTGGACACCGGTGCGCGTACCTTCCGGGACGCGCCCGGTCGCGGTACGCCGTCCACCGCCACGCAGATGCCGTACACCCGGGCCTGCGAGGTCCAGCCGTTGGCGCGGCCCCGGTTGTTGCTGATCTGCACGCGCGCGCGGGCGCGATCCAGCGCGGAGACCAGATGCAGGTACATTTTCCCGGCGACCCGGGTCAGCACGATGTCCCCGATTTCGAGGCGGTCCGGGTCGACCGGCGCGACGGTCACGAGTTGGCGACTGCGGATAAGCGGGACCATGGAGGCCCCGCGCGGGCGAAACTCGACGGTGGCGCCGTGCGCCACCTTGGCGGCCATGCTGTCCATCATCCCCATCGCGGAACAGGATGACGGATGAACGCCTGCCCTGCCACGGGTTTTTTCTCGCCTCCGGGGCCGGCACCCGCTGCCCCGAAGAGTCGTCCGGAAGGTTTGCCCATGAGCACCCGTCAGCACCACTACCAATTCGCCCACGTGGTCTTCCGCTCGATCGCCCTGCGCAACGCGGCCGGGATGCTCGCCGCGCCCCTCGACGAGTTCACCGCGCGTACGACGAACCTGTGGATCGGAGTGGGCAACCGACTGCCCGAGGAGCAGCGGCTGTCCGCCGAGGGTCTCGCGATGAACCACGTCCCGTTGGGCGCGGGTTCCGGGTTGTTGGTTCGCCTCCCGCCCGCGCTCTTCCCGCCGGAGGCGCATTTCGCGCTCGTGGTGGGGCCGGATGT
The DNA here is from genome assembly GCF_045207655.1 of Embleya sp. NBC_00888. NCBI lineage: Bacteria > Bacillati > Actinomycetota > Actinomycetes > Kitasatosporales > Streptomycetaceae > Embleya > Embleya sp. NBC_00888. The sequence continues at coordinate 1,112,626 of NZ_CP108784.1, forward strand.
GGTGGGCGAGCCGCGCTACTTCGTACTGGAGGAGAGCTTGGACGTGATGACGCGGCAGCGGACCACGGTCCTGGGCGCGTGGGACGAGGGAACCCACCTGAACCTGGGTCCGGGTCCGGCCGCGGACCCGGACGCGTTCGTCTCGGCGGTCGCGGCGCGCTTGGCGTAGCGGTTTGGGGCGGTGCGCTCGGCGTGGCGGTACGGCGGGGTGGGTGGCGGCGCGTGTCCCGCTCAGCGTGCCGGGCCGCGCCCAGGGCCGACGTCCGCGTTCCCGATCGCCCGCCACGGACCGGTCAGGATCGCCCGGTCCGGCTCGGCCGTCAGGTGTGGTGCGCCGAGGGCCATCGCGGCGTGCAGCAGGGCGTGCGTCGCCCGCCTCCACGGCGTGGTCAACACCTCGTCGCCCTGTTCGTCGTCCTCGTCGTACTCGATCTCGAAGGCCGCCGGGCCCCCGCGTTCGCGCGCGGCGGCGCGGACCGCGCCGGAGACGACCAGGAAGCCGCGGCCGATCGGCGACCCGAGCGCGCTCGCGCCGGGGATCGAGAGCGTGTACGTGTGGTCGCGGTCGCGGTAGGGAGCGGCGTTCGGTTCGCCGTCGATCCAGCGGTCCCAGGCGGCGCCGAAGTACGCCCCGGCCCGCGGTTCGAGCGCCGCCGCGAGCCGCGCGGCGGTGTCCGGGGTGAGAGCCCGGGCGGCGTCCAGGATGCCCACCACGGCGGCGCCGTGCGGCCCGAACAGCGCGGCCGGCGGCACCTCGGCGAGCACGTCCACCGCGAACGCGCGGGTGTACGGGGCGGGTACCCGCACCCCCTCGGCGGCCTCGGCCATGGCCGCCCGCTCGGCCTCGCTCTCCGGCGGAACCACCGCGACCCGGTACAGCCGTCCCGGCCGGCCGGAGACGATCACGGTCGCCAACGCCCGATCGACCACGATCCACGGCGGCGCCAGGTCCGCCTTGACGATCCGCCTGCCGACCGCCGCACCGGCCATCGGCCCGGGTCGGTCGTCGCGCACGTAGACGAATCCCGACTCGGCGGCGGGGGTGTCTCGGGTCATACGAACAGCGTAGGCCGCTCGTTCGGGCGCCCCGGCCGCTGCCCGCCGGCTAGGGTTTGCGAAGACACCGGGGAGGGTCCGTGACCAAGGTCGTATTCGTGCATGGCGTGGGCAGGCAGTTCCTGAGCGAGGATTCGCTCGCCCGCGACGTCGTCCCCGAACTGCGGGGCGGGGCAAGGCTGGCCGGGGGGCCGGTACCGGAGGCGGAGGAGGTCGGGGTCGCGTTCTACGGCGACCTGTTCCGGCCGGCGGGTGCCCGGTCCGCGGGGGACGAACCGTTCGACGCGGCCGATGTGGAAGAAGGCGTGGAGTTCGACCTGCTGATGGAGTGGTGGGCGCAGGCCGCGCGTATCGATCCGAACGTGCCGGGTCCGGACGAGGCCGGCACGCGCGGCGCGGTCGGCCTCCTGGCGTCGCAATCGTTACGCCTGAAGACCGTACGGGCCGCCCTGGACGCGCTGACCGGCGCCCGGTTCCTGACCGGCGTCCTCGATCGCGCGCTGATCGGCGACCTGAAGCAGTTGGCGCGCTACCTCACCGACGACGACGTCCGCACCCGGGTGCGGGCTCGGGTGGCGGCGCGGATCACGCCGGAGACGCGGGTGTTGGTGGCCCATTCACTCGGGTCGGTGGTGGCGTACGAGACGCTGTGCAACACCTCCCACCGCGTGGACACGCTGGTCACCCTGGGCTCGCCGCTGGGCATGCGGGCCCTGGTACACGCCCGCCTGCGGCCCGCCCCGATCGAGGGCATGGGGTGGTGGCCGCAGGGCTTGCGAACCTGGACCAACGTCGCCGATTCGGCCGATGTGGTGGCCGTTGTCCGCGAGTTGCGGCCACTGTTCGGCGATCGACTGACGGACGAACTGGTGCACAACGGCAGCCACATGCACGACGCGACGAGATATCTGACCGCGCTGGAGACGGGGCGGGCAATCGTGGCCGGCCTCCGGGAGCCCGCCACACAGGGCGGTCCGTACGAGTGACCGAACCGCGCCGCTACCTGATCGCCGCCGGCACGGGCACCTACGCCGAACACGAACCACTCCCCGGCGCACACCCGGATGTCGCGCGGATCGCGGACCTGTTCGCGGGGATGGGCTACGAGCGTGTGCTCACCGGCGTGTCGCTCGACCCGGAAGCCGGCGACTTCGAGGACGCGCTCGCGGACTGGTGCGCGGGGGACACGTTGACCGTGAGCGACATCGTGGTCGTGTACTACGCGGGCCACGGCGACCGGCCGGACGCCGGGCCGTACCGCCTCGCGTGCGCGGGCTCCAAGGCGGCGCGCCCGCGCACGTGGTTGTCGTTGGAGAACCTGGCATCGGTGCCGGCCGCCTCTCCCGCACGCAATGTGCTGTTCATCGTCGACGCGTGTTACGCCGGTGCGGGATCGCCCGAACTCGCCGCCGTGACCGCGGCGTTCGTGGCAGCTCGGGCCCGCACCGACACCCCCGGCTCCGGTACCTGGGTGCCGGCCTCGGCCCGGCCGCGCGATCTCGCGGGCGACATGGGCCACTTCGCGACGGAACTCGGGCGCGCGTACGCAGCAGGAGAGGGCGCGTCGCAGCGTCACCTGTCTCCCGCGCTGCTCGCCGACCGGGTCAACCGGGCCTTCGTCGCGGCGGGATGCCGGCAACTCGCGGTGTGTTCGGTCACCGATCAGTCGATCCAACCCCCGTTCTTCCCCAACCCGGCCTTCGACCCGGCGGCGGAGATCGGTCCGGACGGTGTCGCGGACGGCGAATCCACGGACGTGGCCGCGCACTTCGAGCCGCGCGGACGCGGCGTCGAGCACGTCCACGACCCCGGCTCGTACTTCACCGGCCGCACCCACGCGCTCGATGTCGTCCGGGCCCGGCTGAGCGGCCCGGGCGGTCGCGGTCCGCCGGCCGTCACCGGTGCGCCGGGTTCGGGCAAATCGGCGGTGCTCGGCCGCATCGTGCTGGAGGGCGGCACGGCGGGCGGCGCGCACCGGGTCGACGTGTCGATCAACGCGCGCCATCAGACGATCGACGCGCTGGTCACCCGCCTGGCGGCGGCCGCGGATGTGCGTGCGTCGCACGTGGACGCGCTGCTGACGGCCCTGGCCGCGCGTGTGGCGCCGTTCCGTGTGGTGCTGGATTCGCTGGACGAGGCCGGGCCGGGCCATGACCCCAACGAGGCGCGGCGGATCGCGTGGGAGTTGTTGCGTCCCCTCGGCGACGTGCCGTGCGTGCGACTGGTGGTGGGCTCCCGGCGCGAACACCTGCGCGATTGGTGCGACCGCGCACCGACGGTGGACCTGGACACGGCGGAGTACGCGGACGATACGAGCGTCGCCGAATACGTCGAGCGCATCCTGACCGACGGCCGATCGCCGTACGCCGAGGGCGATCCGGCGACGGTGGGCACCATCGCGCGGGCGGTGGCGCGGCGCGCCGGGCGCTGCTTCCTGGTGGCGCGGATGACGGCGAGCGCGCTGCTGCGGGACGAGCCGGTGGATGTGACGATGCCGGGGTGGGCCGACGCGCTGCCGTCGGACGTCGGCGGAGCGTTCCGGGCCTACCTCCAACGGCTGCCGGAGACACGCCGGTCGACGGCGCTGATCCTGCTCACGGCGCTGGCCTTCGCGGAGGGACACGGGCTGCCCCGGGAAGGGGTGTGGACGGCGGTCGCGTCACGGTTGTCGGGCGAATCGGTGGTCGAGCGGGACATCGACGACCTGGTGGACGAGGAGGGCTCGTACCTCACCACCGTGGCGGTCGGCGAGCGACGGTACTTCCGGCTCTACCCGTCACGCCGCGTCGGCGGCGGACAACCCGGTTGCCCGGAAAACCGCGGACCGGACACAATTGCGCGACCAGCGATCGACCCAGGGCGGCGGCGACGACCGCGGCGACCGCCCGTACCACCAGCGGGGGCAAGCGTGATCGAGACCAGCGCGATACTCGGAGTGAGCGCCGTCGCGCTCGGGATGGTGCTGACACCCGGCCCGAACATGATGTACGTGACCTCGCGCAGCATCACCCAGGGGCGTCGGGCCGGCCTGGTGTCGCTGCTCGGTGTCGGGCTCGGCTTCCTGATCTACATGTCGATGGCCAATCTCGGCCTCTCCGCCGTGTTCATCGTCGTGCCCGAGCTGTACATGGCGGTCAAGATCGCCGGCGCGGCATACCTCGGCTGGCTCGCCTGGCAGGCGCTGCGGCCCGGTGGCGTCTCGGCGTTCAGTCCGCAGGAGCTCGCGCCGGACTCGAATCGGCGGCTGTTCACCATGGGCCTGCTGACGAACCTGCTGAACCCCAAGGCCGCGATCATGTATCTGTCGCTGATCCCCCAGTTCGTCGACCCGAACGCCGGGCACGTGCTGCTCCAGGGCTTCGCGCTGGGGAGCATCCAGATCGTGATCAGCCTGACGGTGAACGCGATCCTGGTCCTCGCGGCCGGGTCCATCGCGGTGTTCCTGGCCCGGCGGCCGTCCTGGCTGCGCATCCAGCGCTACGTGATGGGCACGGTGCTCGGCGGGCTCGCGATCAAGCTGGCCACCGACCGGAGCCACCCGGCGACCGCCTGACCCACAACGATACGAAGGAGCGGCATGCGGCTCGGCGAGTACGCGCAGTACGACGCGATCGGTCTGCGCGACCTGATCCGCGCCGGCGAGGTCACCTCGGCCGAGGTCGAGAAGGCCGCCCGGCAGGCGATCGAGGTCGCCGACGCCGCCGTGCACGGCCTCGCGCTGCCCGCCTTCGAGCCCGCGCTCGCACGCTCGCCCGACCCCGACGCCGCGTTCGCCGGCGTGCCGTTCCTGATCAAGGACACCGGGCCGGTCGCGGCCGGCGTCCCGTTCTTCCTGGGCAGCCGTGCCGTACCGGGCGTCGTCCCGCCGTACGACAGCGACCTGATGACCCGGTTCCGGGCCGCCGGGCTGGTCACCCTGGGACTGACCACCGCGCCCGAGATGGCGATCAGCTTCGCCACGGAGTCGGCCAAGTACGGCGTCACCCGCAATCCCTGGGACCTCGATCGTGGCGTCGGCGGCTCCAGCGGCGGCGCGGCGGCCCTGGTCGCGGCCGGCGCGGTACCGATCGCGCACGCCACCGACGGCGCCGGCTCGATTCGCGTTCCGGCCTCGGCCTGCGGCCTGGTCGGGCTCAAGCCCAGCCGGGGGCGTACCCCGTGCGGCCCGGACCTGGACGAGGCGTTCTTCGGGATCTCGCACAACTTCGCGCTCACCCGCACGGTCCGCGACGCCGCGCACCTGCTGGACACGATCGAGGGACCGGGGGTCGGCGACAAGTACACCGCGCCGCCGCCGCGTCGGCCCTATGCCACCGAACTCGGCGCGGATGTCGCACCGTTGCGGATCGGCGTGACCACCCGGGCGTGGTCCGGCGTCCCGGTCGACGCCGAGGTGGCCCAGGCGGCCGAGTCGGTCGCCGCGCTGCTCGCGGGACTGGGCCACCATGTCGACGACGCGAGCCCGACGGTCGACTGGGAAAGCGTGCTGAGCGGCATGGTCTCCGAGGTGGTCGCCTTCATCGCGGCACCGCTCCTGGGTGCTCCGCGCGCACCGGATCCGAACAAGTTGGAAGCGGTCACCCGGCAAATCCTGCACGACGCCGGGGACTTGAGCGCACTCGACCTGTTCGCCGCGTTCGGCGCGCACAACCGGGTCTCCCGCTCGGTGGGCGCCTTCTTCACCGAGTACGACCTGCTGATCACCCCGACGCTGGGCCAACTCCCGGCGCCGCACGGCACGTTGAACTACGACGACCCGCAGCACTCGGTCCGCGGTTGGCTGGAGGCCATCTTCGCGTACGGCCCGTTCACCGCCGTCTTCAACATCACCGGCCAACCCGCCCTCAGCCTCCCCCTGGCCCAAAGCAGCTCGGGACTACCGATCGGCGTGCAACTGGTAGCCCCCTACGGCCGCGAGGACACCCTCTTCCGCCTCGCCACCCTCCTCGAACAAGCCCTCCCCTGGCACCACCGCACACCCCCGACCTTCGTCACCGAATAGCCCCCAACGCCGGCTCCGGATACGGAGGCGGCAGCACGATCCGTTCCGCCGGGTCGAATTCCGCACGGGCCCGATAAACGGGGTGACCTTCGCGATCGAGCCCCGGCAGCGTATGCACCACGGCCTTGCCGAAGTCGCGATCGACGAGCAGATAGACGGGAATATCGGCCCGAGCATACGCCCGGGCCTTCGGCCCGCGATCGTTGTAGGGGTCGGAGCCGGTCACCTCACCGACCAGGGCCAACATGGCCGCCGACATCCAATTCGCATGGTGCCCCGCAGCGCCGATCTCGGCCTCGTTCGGCGCCCGCCGCACGACGAAGACGTCAGGAATGACGTGGGAACCGTCGCTCCCGCGACAGTGGCCCGGCCGCAGGCAGAATCCGACGTCGCCGTGTGACGCGTCGATGCCGGCGGCTCCCCAGGTCGTGACGATCGCCCGGATGATCTTGTGATGCTCCCAGTCCGGCATCGGGGACACCGCGATAACCCCCTCGACGACCTCGACGCGCCGGCCTTCGGGCACATGGAGACCGTCCGCCACATCGACCGCCGCCGTTTCGGGCGGGCAGCCGGGCGGCTCGTATACGGCGGTCATCGCACACACCTCCAAGCGGGTCGAAGCACTCCTATTGTGGAACGACGATCAACGAAACGCCGGGCATGACCGGCGCTCGTCCTCAGGAAACCGGGTTCGCCGTTCAAGCGCCGGTGTTCCTCAAGGGGTCACTCGTTCGAGTACTCGATCGTGCGGAGGAGGCGGAGCCGGGTATGTGGGCTTCGGCTCGGGGTGCTCGGGTGGGGTGGGGCTACTCGGGTTGTGGAGTGGACGGGGAGGGGGTCTTGGTGATGCGTTTGTGGGCCATGTCGCGGATGTCGTCCGGGAGTTCCGCTATGTCGAGGAGTCGGGGCAGCAGGTCGGGCTCGAGGGTCAGGGCTCGGAAGCAGATGCCGATGGTGACGTCGTGGGACGGGCGGGACACGATCGTGATCGGGGCTCCCGAGTGGACCTCGCCCGGTTCGATCACGCGCAGGTAGGTGCCCGGGAGCGCCCGTTCGGTGAATCGCCGCACCCATCGCCGCTCGTCCAGCCAGTGCGCGAAGGTCGCGCACGGGATGCGCGGGACGGAGACCTCCAACAGCGGCCCCGCCTCGCCCACGCGCCAGCGCTCGCCGATCAGCGCGGCCTCCAGGTCCAGGCCGGACGTGGTGAGGTTCTCCCCGAAGCTGCCGTTGCCCAGTTCGCGGCCGAACTCGCGGGCCCACATGTCCAGGTTCTCCCGCGCGTACGCGTAGACGGCCTGATCGTCGCCGCCGTGGTGCCGTCGGTCGTACACCCCGTCGCCGACCAGTCCGCTGCCCAGTCCCGAATCCCTGGGGCCGGGCGCGCGCACGGCGACCGGGCGGTCGACCGGCCGCTTGTCGATCCCCGTCGTGGTGACGTCGGACTTCGTCGGGTTGGGTCGGGGGTGGGCCAGGTTGACGGAGATCACATGCGACATACCGGCAGGCTACCGGGCCGACTCGCGAAGGCGCCGTCGGGCCGATTCACCGCCGAATCCCGGCGATTGCGCCCTCGATCACCGCGTATCCCGGGCCGAACTCGGGCAAACACCAGTTATCGGCGCCCTCGGGGACGCCGAGGCCCGGGCGCCCGGGCTTCAGGGAGGGACCACGGCATGAGTTCGCTGTCGAACACCATCAAGAAGATCCAGGGATACATCCGGCGCAATCCGCGCCAGGTCGAGCAGGGCCGTCGGCTCGTGCGGGACCGACTCGCCCGCCGCCGCGGTGGTCGTGGCGGCAGTGGCGGCACCGGCTCGGGCAACCCGCCCACCGGCACCGGCTGACCCGTTCGCCCTGGGGGCGAACGCACCACACGCACCCGCGAATTCGAAGCGCGCGCCCACCGGGCCCGCCCACCGAGCCGGCGACACCGGCACCGGTGCCGGCCCCGGGCCGCACCGCGAACTCCGTTGCCCTCGGCCCCCGGCCGGTCCCATCTCACCTCACCCGAAACCCGCCCGCGCGTCGGCCCGCTCGCAACAGGCAGGCTCACAGGCGGATTTCGGCGTGGCGGCGATCGAGCGTCGGAACACCTAAGCGATCAGCGTGCGTTTCGCCCGGACGACGCAGAACTCGTTGCCCTCCGGGTCGGCGAGTACCGTCCACGATTCGGTGCCGGTCTGGCCGACGTCCACGCGGCGTGCGCCGAGTGCGATCACCCGCTCGATCTCCGCCTCCCGTTCACCGGGGCCCGCTCCGGGGGTCAGGTCCAGGTGCAGTCGGTTCTTGGTCTTCTTCACGTCCGTCACCGGCATGAAGCAGATCCCGATCGGTGCTTCCGGCTCGGTCCCGATGACCACCTCGCGCTCGCGCTCCGAGAGCACCTCCCATCCCAACACCTGGGCCCAGAAACGAGCGAGTCCCGGCAGGTCGTGTGCGTCGATGACGATGTGGTGCAGAGAAATGGCCATGCCCGCCATTGTGCGACCCCGAATCGATCGCCCCAAAGGCATTACCGGCCGCCGCATGCACCAGCCGACGGCCCACGACCACCACCGACCGCCGCGAACCGCCGGCCGCCACCGCAGTCGATCACCCGTGGTCGATCACGACGTTCCCCACGAACCCACCCTTGCGGTGGTAACGCAACGCCTCCGGAACCTCGTCGAAGCCGAACTCCCGGTGCACGCAAGGCCGCAGCCGCCACATGTCCACCGCCCGGTTCAGCGCCTCGAACTGTGCCCGACTGCCCACCGCGAGCGGACGCAGCACCACGCCCGCGTTGAACAGCGCGGCCGGCGACGGCGACGCGTCGGGCGCGTCCGACCCCAACCAGTGGCCGACGAAGGCGATCTCGCCGCCGAGCGCGGTCGCGGCCAGGGACTGGGTCAGATTCCCCGCGACGTCCACGACCCGGTCCACCCCGCGTCCGCCGGTCACCCGCCGTACCTCCTCGCCCCAGCGCGGGTGCTCCCGATAGTCGACCACCTCGTCCGCGCCCGACTCGCGCAGTCGTTCCGCCTTCTCCGGACTCGACGTGGTGGCGATCACCCGCGCACCCGACGCCTTGGCGAGCTGTACCGCGAACAGGGACACGGCTCCCGTACCGAGCGTCAGCACGCTCTCGCCCGGCACCGGCGGTCGGCCTCCGGTCAGCGCGTTCCACGCGGTGACCGCGGTGAGCGGGAGGGTGGCGGCCTCCGCGAAGGACAGGTGCGCCGGGATGTGCACCAGCGCCCGCTCGCCGACCAGCGCGAACTCGGTGAGCATGCCGTCGCGCGAACTGCCGAGCTGCGCCGCGTAGGCCGGCGCGAACGGCCCGTCGATCCAGTCCGGGAACACGGTCGCCGCCACCCGGTCGCCGACCCCGGCCCGGGTGACGCCCGCCCCGATCGCGACCACCTCGCCGACCCCGGCGCACCCGGGAACGACGTCGGGCGACACCGGCAGCGGATAGTCGCCGTCCAGGACCAGCAGTTCGCGCATGCTCAGCGAGGTCGCCCGGACCCGGACCAGCACCTGCCCGGGCGCGGGCTCCGGCTCGTCGTGCGCACGGAGGGTGACACCGTCGATACCGGCGCCGGGTGTCAGGTGGTAGCTCTTCATCGTGCTGTGCCTCTCTCGACGGATCACGAACCGCCCCGTTCGGCGGGCCGTGGGAAGGATCCTGCGACAGGCGCCCGAGCCCGACAATTCCCGCCGGGGAATTGCCGGCGATACCTCCGAGTGCCTAGAACTGCGCTCATGAGCACGATGACCCACGGTCCGGACTTCCCCGCCGAGCTGCGGCGCTGGCGCACCACCCGGCGGCTGAGCCAACTGGAACTCGCCGCCCGCGCGGACACCACCCAACGCCACCTCAGCTTCATCGAGAGCGGCCGATCCCGTCCCGGACGCACCATGATCATCCGCCTCGCCGAATCACTCGGCCTGTCCCTGCGCGAGCGCAACGCGCTGCTGCACACCGCCGGGTACGCGCCGGTCTTCCCCGAATCGGACCTGGACGCGCCGATGTTGCGCCCGGTGCGCGAGGCGCTGCGCGCGGTGTTGGACGGCCACCTGCCCTACCCGGCGATGGTGCTGCGCCCGTACGGGCAGATCGTCGCCGCCAACACGGCGATCGACGTACTGACCGAGGGGGCGTCGCCGGAGTTGCTCCGGGAACCGATGAACATGCTGCGCCTGATGCTGCACCCCGAGGGCATGGCGCCACGCGTGGCGAACCTCGACGCCTGGGGGCATCACGTCCTGGACAACATGCGCGCACAGGCGCTGCGCAGCCCGGACCCGCTGCTCGACGCGTTCATCGAGGAACTGCGCGGCCATGTCCCGGACGCCCGACCGGGCCCCGACCACCTGGGCTTCGCGGTCCCGCTGCGGCTGCGCGACCCGGACGGCCCGGGCGAGTTGCGGCTGCTGACCACGTTGACGTCCTTCGCGACGGCCACCGACATCACGCTGGCCGAACTGCACCTGGAGGCGTTCCTGCCGGCCGACGAGGCCACCGCCACGACGCTGCGCCGCCGCGCGGCCGAACGGTCCTGACCCGGACCCCCGTCACGCCGCCGCCGAGCGAGCACGTCTCCGACAACGCGAAACCGCCCTGCCGTCCCGGGACCGGGACGGCAGGGCGGTGGCGGCGCGATCGCGCGAAGACGTCCGGACTCAGAAGTCCTCGTCGAACGACACCGAGCCGGTGACCGCGACCTGGTAGGCCGAGACCCGCCGCTCGAAGAAGTTCGAGAGTTCCTGCACGTCCTGCAGTTCCATGAAGCCGAACGGGTTCGCCGAGCCGTACACCGGCGCCATGCCCAACTGGGCCAGCCGGCGGTCGGCCACGTGCTCCAGGTAGGAGCGCATGTCGGCGACCGTCATCCCGGACACGCCGCCTTGGAGCAGGTCCTCCGCGAACGCCGTCTCCGCCTCGACCGCCTCGGCGAGCATCCGCCGTACGTCCTCGGCGAGTTCGTCGTCGAACAGGTCGGGCTCCTCGGCCCGCACCGTCTCGACCACGGAGAACGCGAAGTCCATGTGCGCGGACTCGTCGCGGAAGACCCAGTTGGTCCCCGAGGCGAGGCCGTTGAGCAGACCACGCGAGCGCAGGAAGTACACGTACGCGAAGGCGCCGTAGAAGAACAGACCCTCGATGCACGCCGCGAAGCAGATCAGGTTGAGCAGGAACTGCCGCCGGTCGTCCCGCGATTCGAGCCGGTCCAGGCCCATCGCCGAGTCGATCCAGCGGAAGCAGAACTCCGCCTTGCGCCGGATCGAGGGGATGTGCTCGACCGCGGCGAACGCCTGCTCGCGCTCCTCGTGGTCGGGCATGTAGGTGTCCAGCAGAGTCAGGTAGAACTGCACATGGACGGCCTCTTCGAAGAGTTGCCGCGACAGGTACAGCCGCCCCTCGGGCGAGTTGATGTGCCGGTACAGATTCAGCACCAGGTTGTTCGCCACGATCGTGTCACCGGTCGCGAAGAACGCGACCAGGCGCTGCACGAGGTGTCGTTCGGCCGGGCTGAGCTTGTCCAGGTCGGCGAGGTCGCTGTGCAGGTCGACCTCTTCGACCGTCCAGGTGTTGCGGATCGCCGCGCGGTACTTCTCGTAGAAGTCCGGGTACTGCATCGGGCGCAGCGTGAGGTTCATTCCGGGATCGAGCAGGCTCACGTGCACGCCTCACAGGCTTCGGGGTTCTCCAGCGAGCAGGCGATGACCTCAAGGTCCGAGATCTCCTCGACGGGCGCGGCCGAGGCCTGCGCCGGCACGGTCGCCTGCTGGATCCGCGTCGCGGGGCGCGAGCGCAGGTAGTACGTGGTCTTGAGGCCGGTGGACCACGCGTAGCGGTACATCGAGGACAGCTTGCCGATGGTCGGGTCGGCCATGAACAGGTTCAGCGACTGCGACTGGTCGATGTACGGCGAGCGGGCCGCCGCCAGGTCGATCAGCGCACGCTGCGGGAGCTCCCAGGCAGTGCGGTACAACTCCCGCACATCCTCCGGGAGTTCGGCGATGCTCTGGACCGAGCCCTCGGCGCGCTTGATCCGGTCGCGGACCGCGGGGGTCCACAGGCCGCGGGCCTTGAGCTCGCGCACCAGGTAGGCGTTGATCTGGAGGAACTCGCCGGACAACGTCTCGCGCTTGAACAGGTTCGACACCTGCGGCTCGATGCACTCGTAGGCACCGGCGATCGAGGCGATGGTCGCGGTCGGCGCGATCGCCACGAGCAGCGAGTTGCGCAGGCCGTGCTCGGCGACCCGGTCGCGCAGCGCGTCCCAGCGCTTGGTCTGGGTCGGGTACACGCCCTCCCACAGGTCCGGCTGGAGCCGGCCGCGCGCGGCGTGCGTCTCGGCGTAGGCCGGGTGCGGGCCGTGCGCCTCGGCGAGCGCCGAGGAGGTCTCCAGCGCGGTCAGGTAGATCTCCTCGGAGATCAGCGTGGACAACTCGCGCGCCTCGACCGAGTCGAACGGCATGCCGAGCGTGAAGAACACGTCCTGCAGGCCCATCAGGCCCAGGCCCACCGGACGCCAGCGCGGGTTGGACGCGGCGGCCTGGTCGGTCGGGTAGTAGTTGATGTCGATCACGCGGTCCAGGAAGACCACCGCGGTGCGCACCGTCGCGCGCAGCTTGTCCCAGTCCATGCCCTGGCCGGCGATCACGTGCGCGCCGAGGTTGACCGAGCCGAGGTTGCACACGGCGGTCTCGCCGTCGCTGGTCACCTCGAGGATCTCGGTGCACAGGTTGGACAGGTGCACCACGTTGCCCGGCTCCGCGGCCTGGTTGCAGGTGCGGTTGGCGGCGTCCTTGAAGGTCATCCAGCCGTTGCCGGTCTGCGCGAGCGTGCGCATCATCCGGGCGTAGAGGTCGCGCGCGGGCATCTGCCGGACGAACCGGCCGTCCCGCTCGGCGGCTTCGTACACCTTGTCGAACTCGGCGCCCCACAGGTCGGGCAGTTCGGGCAGCTCGTTCGGGTCGAACAGCGACCAGACGCCGTCCTCCTCGACCCGGCGCATGAACAGGTCCGGCACCCAGTTGGCCAGGTTGAGGTTGTGCGTGCGGCGCGCGTCCTCACCGGTGTTCTCGCGCAGTTCGAGGAACTCCAGGATGTCCGGGTGCCAGGTCTCCAGGTACACGCAGGCCGCGCCCTTGCGCCGGCCGCCCTGGTTGACCGCGGCCACGGACGAGTCGAGCGTCTTGAGCCACGGCACGATGCCGTTGGAGTGCCCGTTGGTGCCGCGGATCAGCGAGCCGCGCGAACGCACCCGCGACCACGCCACACCGATGCCGCCGGCGAACTTCGACAGTCGGGCGATTCGCCCGTACATGTCGTAGATCGACTCCAGTTCGTCCTTGGGCGAGTCGAGCAGGTAGCACGAGGACATCTGGGTGTGCACGGTGCCGGAGTTGAACAGCGTCGGCGAGCTGGGCAGGTAGGCGAGCGAGGACATCAGCCGGTAGAAGCCGATCGCCTCGCCGGGCTCCTGGGCCAGGCCGCACGCCACGCGCAGCAGGAAGTGCTGCGGGGTCTCGACCACCTTGCGCGAGACCGGGTGGCGCAGCAGGTAGCGGTCGTACACGGTGCGCAGGCCGAAGTACTCGAACCGCCGGTCGCCGTCGACGTCCACGGCGGCGTCCAACTCGGCGGCGTGCTCGGCGACGAACGCCGCGGTCTCCGCGCCGATGACGCCCTCGCGTCGGCCGAGCGCGATGCCGGCGCTGAACGAGGTGACCCCGGCGTCGAGGGCCTCGTCCGCGATCCGGCCGGCGAGCAGGCGCGCGGCGAGCCGCGAGTAGGCGGGTTCCTCGGCGATCAGCTCGGCGGCGGTACGCACCGCCAGGTCCGCGGCCGCTCCCTTGTCCGCGCCCTCGTTGAGACCCGCGACGACCCGGCGGACGACCCGATCCGGATCGACCTCCGGCAGATCGCGCGCCTGGGTGCGCACCAGGGTAGCCAGTTGGTCCTCGGGGCTTTCGTCGATCCGCATCCGGGTCGCGCCCACGCTGTCCACAACGGTCACGTGCTCTCTCCTCGCGAGCTCGTACGTACAGTGACCCCGCGCCCGAAGGCGCGGACAGCCGGCAGGTATTCGGACTCGCGGGCATGCCGGGGCGCCACCGGGCACGATGTGCTCGGCGGGCCGCGGAGTTCCCCGTGGTCGTCGCTCGCCGAACCCCTCTGGGCGTTCGGCACCGCAGGACGACATTCGTTCCCGCTTACCGCTGCGGGGGCAGTCCCGGCTTCACACCGGGTTCCCTCTTGCGTCGCCCCTCCGTTTGACCGGAACGGCGAACCAGCTGCGTCGCAGAGCATATATGTAGTGGCGGGGTGGTCGTCGCACCCCCAGGTGTTGTGTCGTGTCGCGATTCCCGACCTACCACGATTTCGGCCGGGACGGGCCCACTCCCGGCGGCGCGGCCGTCCACACCGGGTGTCGCGGCGCCTCCCGAGCCGAGCGGAATCGTCTCCTCCCGGCGTACGCCCGGCATGACGGTACTCGCGCGCGGGCCGCCGAACGGCCGCACGACACGCCGGCGTTGTGCGCGGCGCGCGTGGCCGGGCGCCTGTCGAACGTGGTGTCCGGGCGTCGAGAGAAAGACTTTCGCGGGGCGGCCGAGCGGGCGAAGGCGAGGCGCCGGGGGCGTACGGTCGGCCGCGGGGTGTGCCGGGCGGGTACGGCGTCCGTCGGGCGTGTCGGCGGGGTGGGAGCCGGGCGTGTCGGCGGGTGCCTCCGGCGGCCGGTGTGGGCGGCCTCGGAGGCGGCCTCGTCGGCGTCCTCAGGGGCGGCCGGCGCGGGGGCCGGCCCCGGGTAGGCGCGCGTGTCGTGCCGGGCGGTCGTGGCATCGGTCCACCGACCGGGGCACCTCCCGGCCCGAGTCGCGCCACTCCGCGACCAACGCCTCGTACACGGGTGTCTCGAACGTCTCGGTGGGCCACGGCCCGAACGGGGCCCGCAGGATCTCCATGCCGACCCAACCGCGCGAGGGAGCGCGAAGTAACCGCCAACCGGGTGATGCCACTCGGTCGATGGACGAATCGACTCGGATACAGGCGCGCGGACCGGCCCGGGCGCACCGATCGCGCCCCTGGGCGGTCGGGCGCCTTCGGGTCGTACTCGGGCCGTACTTTGGCCGCATTCAGACAGCCTTCGGCTATCTTCGGCCGGATTCAGCCGTCTTCGGTGGGTTTCGCCGAGTTTCGGCGGGCCGGGCGCCTTCCGGTCAGGTGCTTTCGGTCCCGATGGTTTCGGTTCGTGCCGTTTTCGATCGTTCGCTTTCGATATGGGCCGCCGCCGTGCGCAGTTCGGCGAACGCCTCGCCGAGCGCCGCCGCCGTCCAGTGCGCGTTCAGGCCGCTCGGGTTCGGCAGCACCCAGATCCGGGTGTCGCCGATGGTCTCGGCCTGCCGACCGACCGCCGCCTTGGGCCGGCCGAAACCGGTCCGGTACGCGCCGATGCCGAGCACGGCCAGCCAGGCCGGCCGGTACGTGCGCACCTTGGCGGTGAGCGCCGCGCCGCCGGCGACGTACTCGTCCCGGCTCAACTCGTCCGCCCGGGCGGTGGTGCGGGCCACCACGTTGGTGATGCCGAGACCGAGCGCGGTCAGCGCGTCCTGCTCGGCGGGCGCGAGTAGGCGGGGCGTGAACCCGGAGGCGTACAGCGCGGGCCAGAACCGGTTGCCGGGGCGGGCGAAGTGCCGCCCGGTCGCGCCGGACCACAGGCCGGGGTTGATCCCGCAGAACAAAACCCGCAGGTTCGGTCCGATCACGTCGGGGATGGTCCGGCCGTGCGCGGCGGCCATCTCGGCGGCGGTGGGATTGCGTCCGGGCGGGATCGGCAGCACGACGGGCTTCGCGGGCGGTCCGGGCTGCGCCGGGGCGCTCACGGCGCCTCCGCGATCAGCGCCGTCCCCACCGACCGGAAGCCGAGCCGGTCGTACACGCGGGCCACGTCCTGGTCGCCGGCCGACAGGAACACCGTCTCGCTCCCGTCGGCGAGCGCGTGCCGGGCCAGTTCCCAGGTCACCGCCGCCGCGAGGCCGCCGCGTCGGGCCGCCGGGAGGGTGGCCACACCGACGATCTCGGTGGTGCCGTACAGGTGTTGATAACTGCCCACGCACAGCGGCCCGGCCGGGCCGTACGCGGCGAACATCACCGTCTCCCCGGTGCGCAGGCGCTCGTTGAGGTAGGACAGCAGACCCGGGTCCTGGCCGAGCGCGGCGGTGTCCCGTTCGGTCGGGCCGTCGGTCCCCGACGCGGTCCCCGGGTTCGCGAAGCCGACCGCCGCGACGCTGTGCACGATCGCCAGGTCGGTCGCGTCCGCCCGGATCCGACGCACCGTCACCAGGTCGGGCAGGGCCGGGCGTTCGGCCGGCTGCTCGGCCGGGTCGAGCACCATCAACGGGTGCTCGTGGACGTGCAGTTCGGCCTCGATCGCGGCCGCGCGCAGCGCCGGAGTGGTCTCGTCGACCCATTCGAACGTCTCGGGCACTTTCAACTCTCTCTGCCGCGCCCGCACCGCGCGGACGTCCGCGACGGTGGGCTCGACGGAGCTGCCGAGCGTGGGTCGTGCGTAGAAGGGCCACCCTTGGCCCTCGCGAATGAACAGGGTCAGCGCGCCGAACGTTTCCGTGCGGGTGGCTCGGCGGGCCACCGCGTCGTAGAACATCTCCAAGTGGGCGCGCGCCTCTGCGGCGGACTTCGGCATGCGGGTCAGTGTGACACGACCGCCGGCACCGATACCGGCCGGTGTGCCAACCCGGTCTTCAGTCGCGCGAGCAGATCGGACAGCGTCCGGGCGTCCTCGTCGGACCAGTCGTCGAGGCGCTCGGCGATCACCGTCAAGCGGTCGTCGGTGGCCCGCTCGACCACCGCGCGACCCTCCGGAGTGAGGCCGAGCAGGAAGGAGCGGCCGTCGTGGGGGTGCGGCCGGCGCTCCACCCACCCGTGCTCGACCAGGTGTGCGATGTGTCGGCTGACCACGGACATGTCCAGGTCGAGCAGTTCGGCGACGTGCCCGGCGCGCAGCGGCCGCGTACTGCGGGCGAGCGCGAACAGGACTGCGGAGCCGGGCGGCAGGCTGCCGATCGGGACCGCCTTGGCGAGGCTGCGGTGGACGCCGACGATGCCCTCGAGCTCGGTGAGCAGGTGCCGGCAGGCTTCCCGGGTGGCCATGGCGAGGCTCCTCTTCGTGGCGACTCGCCACCACCATAAAAGATGTTAGTTGCGCTCGGCAACTTCCACGAAGCGAGCCCCTCACGGGAGGCGACCGACCCACGACTCGCCTGGGCCGCTCGCAGACCGTGCCTCACCCCTCCCGAAGCGTCGCCCGGCCCACGCGGCGCAGCCGAGCGGCCCGGTTGTGCCGGTCGCCCTCGGCCCGATCCAGGGACAGGACGGCCCGGCGCCCGTGCAGGGTGAGCGTCATCAGATGGTTGCCGAACCACGGACCGCCCAGCTTCGTCCACTCGACCGGCAGCGGGGTCAGCCTCGCGTGCCGGGCCAGGGCGCGCCCGATGCGGGTCGCCATCCGGCCCCACCCGAACCGGAATCCGACCCGGATCGCCGGGGGCACCGAGTTGTGCACCGGCGAACAGGTCAACTGGTAGACCCGGGCCAGGTCGGCCGAATTCTCCCCGACCCGCGGCCCCTCCCCCGGACTGACCCAGCGCGCCTCGGCCGCGTAGACGTGGTGCACATCCCCCGACAACACGCACACCGTCGCCGGCGCCGGCCCGCCCGCCCGGGGGCCGTGCAGCGCGATCCGGCCGATCAACGCGGACAACGCCTCGAACGAGTCGCGGAACGCCGCCCAGTGCTCCAGGTCGCTCGCCCGCCGCAACCACTCGCTCCAGGCCGCCACGCGAGGCCCCCGCTCGCCCGCGCACAACGCCTCGTTCCACGACTCCAGGTCGTGGATGCCGTGCGGCAGCAACCACGGCAACGACGTGCCGATCAGCAGGTGGTCGTACCCGCCCTCGTCCGCCTGCTCGGTGATCCAGGCCAACTCGTCCGCGCCGATCATCGCCCGCGCGTCCCCGGTCAGCACTCGGCCCGCGCGCGAGTCGATCATCAGCAGCCGGGTCCGGCCGAAGTCGCGCCGAAAGCTCCACCGCGTGGTCGTCTTGCCCTCCGCCTCCGCGTCCGCGCGCAGCGCGAACTCGTGCAGCAGCGGCCCCACGTCCTCGCCCGGCGCCGCGGCCTTGACCGTCGCGAACAACTCGTCGCGCGCCAACGCGGCCGGATCGAGATTGCCCAGGTGCTGATAGACCCAGTACGACGCGAGCGCGCCCGCGATCCGCTCGGACCACCAATCGGTCGCGGCCATCTCGGATCGCCACGCGTGCGACGTGTTCCAGTCGTCGATCACGTCGTGGTCGTCGAAGATCATCGCGCTCGGCACGGTGGACAGCAGCCAGCGGATCTGCGGATCGGACCAGGACTCGCGATAGAGCAGCGTGTACTCCTCGAAGTCGGCGATCTGCGGGCCCGGCGCCTTGCTCAGATCGCGCCGCCGCGCCAACCGGTTCTGCATCGCGCGCGAGGTCTCGTCCGCGTACACCTGATCACCGAGCAACAGCAGCGCGTCCGGCAACGGCTCGTCGGGGGCCCGCATCAGTCGGCGAGCGAGCGTGTCCAGCGCGTCCGGGTCGAGCCGGCGCTCCTCGCCGGCCTCGGTGCTCGGCGGACTCGACCAGCGACAGGACCCGAACACGACGTTCAGATCCCGCTCGTCACCGTGGGCCGAAGCGGTACGCACCGCGCTCGGCGGATATCCCGAACGCGCGTCCGGCCAGCACACCCGCTCGTCCAGCAGGACCCGGTACTCCCGCGACCGCCCGGGCGTGAGCCCCTCGACGACCACGAGCACGTAGTGGTGACCGAACACGTTCCAGGTGGCGGCACTGGCCACACCGTCCTCGCACGCCACGGTCACCACACACGGCGCGTCCGTCTCCACCCACACGGTGGCACTCGTACGATCCACGTGCCGCAGCACGGGACCGAGCAGCAACTCGGCCATGGTCCTTTGCCCTCCCCACCCTCGTATCGACGCCTTCCGTGGCATGTGCCTGCCCCGCAGGGCCGACGCCAATGCCCCACGCGCCCACGAACCCTTCGCTACGGTATGCGGCGTTCCCGATCCGACCCGGAGGCCGCGCCGTGCCCCCCTCGCCCACCGCCTCGCCCACCGCCTCGCCCACCGCCTCGCCCGACCCGCCGGCACACCTCCCGGCCGAAGGACCCGCCGTACCCGGCCCCGCGGCCCGGCGCCGGGTGTTCGACGCGCATCTGCACATCGTCGACCCGCGTTTCCCGCTCACCGCCAACCACGGTTACCTGCCGCCGACCTTCACCGTCGCCGACTACCTCGCCCGGGTCGCGTCGCTCGGCGTCACCGGCGGCGCCGTGGTGTCCGGCTCGTTCCAGGGCTGGGACCGGGCCCATCTGCTCGACGCGCTGCGCCGGCTCGGGCCCGGCTTCGTCGGCGTGACGCAACTTCGCGCCGACGTCGCGGACCACACGATCCGCGAGCTGGACGCGGCGGGGGTGCGCGCGATCCGGTTCAACGTACGCCGGGGCGGCTCGGCGGCGCTGGAGGGGCTCGATCGGCTCGCCCGACGCGTGCACGAGCCGGCGGGCTGGCACGCGGAGCTGTACCTCGACGCCCGCGATCTGCCCGACCTGGCACCCGTGCTCACCGCGCTGCCGAAGGTGAGCATCGACCACCTGGGCCTGTCCCGGGAGGGCCTGCCGCACCTGCTGCGCCTGGTCGAAGGCGGGGCCCACGTCAAGGCCACCGGCTTCGGCCGGGTCGACCTGGACGTGCCCGCCACGCTCCGGGCCGTGGCCGCCGTCTCCCCGCACGCGCTCCTGGCCGGCACCGACCTGCCCTCCACCCGCGCGCGCAGGCCGTTCCGGGACGCCGACCTCGACGTCATCGCCGAGGCGGTCGGCGCCGACCTGGCCCCCGCCGTACTGCACGACAACGCGCGCGCCCTGTACCGCCCGCATCGGGATTGAGGCGCCCGGGTCCGGGTGATGCGGACGGCGGGAACCGGTCTCACTCGTCCGACGCCAGCGCCCGGACCGTATCCATGTCGTCCGCGTCCGCCGCCGTCTTGTCCTCGCGATAACGCAGCACCCGGGCGAACCGCAGGGCCAGTCCGCCCGGATAGCGGGTACTGCGCTGCAACCCGTCGAAGGCGATCTCGACCACGAGTTCGGGCCGCACCCACACCGTCCGGTCGTCCCGGCGGACCGCCAGTTCCTGCAACCGCTCGGTCTGCCACGCGAGCAGTTCGTCGGTGAGCCCCTTGAACGTCTTGCCCAGCATCACGAACCCGTCCCCGCCCGGGTCGCGCGCGCCCAAGTGCAGGTTGCTCAACGTCCCGCGCCGGCGCCCGTGCCCCCACTCGGCGGCCAGCACCACCAGGTCCAAGGTGTGCCGCGGCTTGACCTTGACCCAACCGGCGCCGCGCCGACCCGCCGTGTAGGGAGTGTCCAACGACTTCACCACCACCCCCTCGTGCCCACGCGCGACCGCGTCGGCGAAGAACGCGTCCGCGGCGCCGGCGTCGCCGGTGACCAACCGGGGCACCAACAGCTCGCTCGGCGCGAGCGCCTGGAGCGCGGCCCAGCGCTCGGCGCCCGGGCGGTCGATCAGGTCCGCGCCGTCCACATGCAGCACATCGAACAGGTACACCGTCAGCGGCGTCTCGGCCCGCAACCGCGCGGCGTCGTGGGTGCCGGTCCGGGACGCGGTGATCTGGAACGGGTGCGGCCGGCCCCCCGCGCGCAGCGCGATCGCCTCGCCGTCGAGCACGGCGGTGCGCACCGGCAGCGCGCGGGCGGCCTCGACCAGCTCCGGAACGCGCGAGGTGATGTCGTCCAGGCTGCGGGTGAACACCGCGATGTGCTCGCCGTCGCGGTGGATCTGCACCCGGATGCCGTCGATCTTCCATTCCAGCGCGACGCTCGCCTCCGGGTCCTTGGCCCGCAACTTGGCCAGCGCGGCGGACACATCCGGCGCGGAGGCGGCCAACATCGGGCGCACCGCGTGGCCCACCTCCAG
The DNA here is from genome assembly GCF_045207655.1 of Embleya sp. NBC_00888. Taxonomy (NCBI): domain Bacteria; kingdom Bacillati; phylum Actinomycetota; class Actinomycetes; order Kitasatosporales; family Streptomycetaceae; genus Embleya; species Embleya sp. NBC_00888. Next base: position 1,133,755 of record NZ_CP108784.1, read on the forward strand.
CGTGAACGCGGCGAGCGCGGCCTTGCCGCCGACGAGCGCCGCGGCGGCCACCGGGCCCGCCGCCCCACGCAACATCAGCGCGCGGCGCACGGCAGCCACCGGCACCTCGGCCGCCCGCGCGATGGCGTCTGCCATCACCCCGTCCAGCGCGCCCTGGCGCACCTCGCCGATCAACAGACCGGCCAGGAACCGCTGTTCGACCTGCGTGGCCCGGGCGAACAGGGCCTCGATCAGCGCCCGCCGGGCAGCCTGCGCCCCGGGGCCGGTGGTGGTCCCGATCGCCTCCAACGCGGCGTCCACCTCCAGCAGCGTCAGCGACGCCTCGGCGGCCGGCTCCGGCACGTCACGCAACGCGGCCGGCCCGACCCCGATCTGCCGCTGGGTCAGCGCACCCGCGAGATAGGCCACCACCACGGTCGCCTCCGCCGGATCCGCCCGCCGCAGACACCCGGCCACCAACTCCGCCTTCGCGGTCCGCCCGGCCTCACCCGCGATCTCCCGCGACACGACCGCCACGTCACAAAACAACAGCGACCCCACGCCACAACTCCTCACACCCAAGCCCCCCACCCCCATCGCCCACCCCACCCTGACTCATGCCCCCGACACCCATCCGGCCGAGCCCCGACCCATCCGCCAAACCACACAAGCCGCACGAACCACACGCCCCAGGCGCAAAGACGTGTCACGACCAAGCGCAACGCGGCAGCCGAAACGTGACCAAAGCCGCACGCGAAACGCAGCCCAAGGCAGCCGAGACACGAAACGAGCCAACGCCAAGCAAGCCAACGCACAGCGAGCGGGCGCGAAGCAAGCCGACGCGAAGCGAGCGATGCACACCGCGCGGGCTGACGATCCGCAACCGACACAGCCACGCAAGACAAGCGGAGCGCAACAGGCAACACCGACACGCACGGGCGAAGCACCACAGGCGACGCGCAACACCCGAGCGAAGACGGGCCGCCGAGGTGCAGCCGACGAGGGCGAGGCAGGCAGACCGCCGGCGCCGGGACGGGGCACCAGGCCATGCGGACGCGTAGCGGACATGCATCCCGGACGCGCAGCGAACGGCCCGACCGCGACCGCGTAGCGGACGTGCATCCCGGACGCGTAGCGGGCATGCACCCGGCGCGCGGGGAACGCGGGTGGTCCGGCAGCGGTACAGGGGTGCGGGGTGGGTGGTGTGTGGTCTGTACCTCGGGGCGCGGGGTATCGGGGTGTGCGCTCGTTACGGTTGGGAATCGGCGATGGGCCGGGACCCGGGGGTGTGCCCCGCGTCCCGGCCCATCGGCGTCGTCGGTCGGTTACAGGATCGCGCCCGGGCGGTACTTTGCCGCCTCCGGGTGCTTGGCGGCGACCGTTTCCACGCGGCGGACCACCTCTGCCACCTGGGCCGCCGCCGCGCCGGTGAAGGACAGGCGGTCGGCGAGCAGCGTGTCCAGCGCCGCGCGGTCCAGCGGCAGCCGCTCGTCCGCGGCCAGTCGATCGAGCAGTTCGTTGCGTTCGACGCCCTCGCGCAGCGCCAGCGCGGAGGCGACCGCGTGCTCCTTGATCACCTCGTGCCCGGCCTCACGACCCACCCCGCCCCGGATCGCGGCCATCAGCACCTTGGTCGTGGCCAGGAACGGCAGGTAGCGGTCCAGCTCGCGCGCGACCACCGCCGGGAACGCGCCGAACTCCTCGAGCACGGTCAGGAACGTCTCGATCAGGCCGTCGAACGCGAAGAACGCGTCCGGCAGCGCCACCCGCCGCACCACCGAGCAGGACACGTCGCCCTCGTTCCACTGGTCGCCGGCCAACTCGCCGACCATGGAGGCGTAGCCGCGCAGGATCACGGTGAAGCCGTTGACCCGCTCGCACGAGCGCGTGTTCATCTTGTGCGGCATCGCGGACGAGCCGACCTGGCCGGGCTGGAAGCCCTCGGTGACCAGTTCGTGCCCGGCCATCAACCGGATCGTCTTGGCCAGCGACGACGGCCCGGCAGCCAGTTGCACCAGCGCGGTGACCACGTCGTAGTCGAGCGAGCGCGGGTAGACCTGGCCGACCGAGACGAACGCGTGCTCGAAGCCCAGGTGCGCCGCGACGCGCCCCTCCAGCTCGGCCAGCTTGTCCTCGTCGCCGCCGAGCAGGTCGAGCATGTCCTGCGCGGTGCCCACCGGGCCCTTGATCCCACGCAGCGGGTAACGGGTGATCAGGTCGTCGAGCCGGTGGTAGGCGACCAGCAGCTCGTCGGTCGTCGAGGCGAACCGCTTGCCCAGCGTGGTGGCCTGCGCGGCGACGTTGTGCGAACGGCCCGCCATCACCAACTCGGCGTGCTGAGCGGACAGCTCCGCCAATCGCACCAGCAGGGCCACCACACGGTCCCGGACCAGTTCCAGCGACGAGCGGATCTGCAACTGCTCGACGTTCTCGGTCAGGTCGCGCGAGGTCATGCCCTTGTGCACGTGCTCGTGGCCGGCAAGAGCGTTGAACTCCTCGATCCGGGCCTTGACGTCGTGCCGGGTGACCCGCTCGCGCTCGGCGATCGAGGCCAGGTCGACCTGGTCGATCACCCGCTCGTAGTCGGCGACCGCGCCCTCGGGCACGTCGATGCCCAGGTCGGCCTGGGCACGCAGCACCGCGAGCCACAGTCGGCGCTCCAGCACCACCTTGTGCTCGGGGGACCACAGCGTGGCCAGCGCCGGGGAGGCGTAGCGGTTGGCCAGAACGTTCGGAATGCGGGGCTTGCGCACAGGCTGGGACGTCACGAACGGCGAGTTTACCGAGCCGCCGGAGCCGCCTTCGACGTACGTCCGTGATCATGCCCCGCGCGGGCACCGCGAGCGGACCGGACACCCGCGCGCGAGCGCGCTTCGCCACCGTCCCGACGCGCCTCCGCCGTACGTCCGCCGTACGTCTCGGACCCGAGCCTCGGCCGGATCCTGGCCGCGTACGGCGGAGTCTTCGTCACCGCCTCACTCGTGTGAGGGACCGTCGTGCACGGTTTCCGTCCGGGCCGCCTGAACCTCGCCAGAACAACCGTCCGCCTGGCCGGCGTCGCCCCGATCAGGTCCGCGCCCCGGCGCTGACGCCGCGTCACAACCCGTGCCCGGCACCGCATGTGCCGCCCGCCGCCGGGTAGACGCCGGCCATCGCGGGACGACCTTGGGGGCGGGCTCATGGGCAGGCGGCAGGACGCGCGAAACGCACGCAGAGAACGCGCGGAGCGGGAGGAGCGAATCGCCCACGCGCTGCGCGGGGGCACGGACCCGGCCAAGGAACCACCCCTGCGCGGCGGAACCGAGGACGAGACCACCCGACCCCCGGGCCCGCGCGACGCGGACAAGCCCCGGAACCGGGACCGGGACAGAGCCCAAGCCCAAGACCGAGATCGAGACCAGGACCAAGACCGGCCCACCCGACCAGTGGACCTCGACAAGCCCGACACAGCCGACGAACCACCCCCCGAGTCGCACCTCCCGGAACGCCCCACCGACCTGCCCACCTCGTCGTGGTTCCGAGCCGCGTGGCGCACGATCCGCGAATTCAAGGAGGACGACCTCAACATCTGGGCGGCCGCGCTCACCTATCAGAGCGTGTTGTCGATCTTCCCCGCCCTGCTGGTCGTGGTCTCCCTGGTCGGCCTGGCCGGCCGCTCGGCCACCGACGCGCTGACCGAGAACGTACAGAGCGTGGCGCCCACCGAGACGCACCAGATCGTGATCAACGCGATCCAGAACCTCGAGAACAGCCGCAGTGCCGCCGGCCCGCTGGCCCTGGCCGGCCTGGGCCTGGCGCTGTGGTCGGCGTCCGGTTACGTGGCCGCGTTCATGCGCGCGTGCAACACGATCTACGACGTGCCCGAGGGCCGGCCGCTGTGGAAGACGGTGCCCACCCGGATCGCGGTCACCGTGGTGACCCTGGTGCTGCTGTCGGTCTGCGCGATCGCGGTGGTGTTCACCGGCTCGCTGGCCAAACAGGCGGGGCACGCGCTGGGCGTGGGCGAGGCCGGCGTGCTGCTGTGGGACTACGCGAAGTGGCCGGTGCTGATCGTGGTGGTCAACTTCCTGTTCGCGCTGCTGTATTGGGCCGCGCCGAACGCCAAGCAGGGCTTTCGCTGGATCACTCCCGGCGGCGTGCTCGCGGTGCTGCTGTGGGCCCTGTTCTCCGCCGCGTTCGCGTACTACGTGGCCAACTTCAGCACCTACAACAAGACCTACGGCACCCTCGCCGCGGTGATCGTGTTCCTGGTCTGGCTGTGGCTGACCAACATGGCGATCCTGCTCGGCGCGGAGTACAACGCGGAGATGGAGCGAGCCCGCGCGATCGCCGGCGGCCACCCGCCGACCCTGGAGCCGTACGTCCGGATGCGCGACACGCCCAAACCCAAGGGCGCCTGGAAGCGCTGGTTCCGCTTCGGCCGCACACCCGGGAACACGCGGGAGGGCGAGGAGTAGACAATCGAGGGCATGGACAAGATCCGGCCCGCGTACGAGGAACTGGGCGCCGAGGGCTTCTACGCCTCACACGGTGCGCGGTACCGCAATCCGCACGAGCCTCGCGTTCGGGCGGTGCTGGCCGAGGTACTGGCCGAGCCGTCGGCCGCCGAGCCGGAGCTGCTGGACGCCGTGCTCGACCTGGCATGCGGCAGCGGCGAGGCCACCCTCGCGCTGCGCGAGCTCGGCGCGCGCGAGGTCACCGGCGTCGACCCGTACACGGGCGCCGCCTACCGCGAGCGCACCGGGCGCGACGCCGAGCCGTTGCGGTTCGAGCAGGTGGCGGCGGGCGCGCTGGCAGGTCGCACCTACTCGCTCGTGGTGTGCAGCTACGCGCTGCACCTGCTCGCGGAATCCCGGCTGCCCGCGCTGGCGTACGCGTTGACCGAGGTCACGTCCGCGTTCGTTGTGGTGACTCCGCACAAGCGTCCGGTACTGCGGCCGGAGTGGGGATGGCACCTGCGACGGGAACTGGTCGTGGATCGGGCCCGGGCCCGGCTGTATCGGACCTCGCCCGAGCCCGTCGAGGCGACTGGGCCACGGTGACACCGGCGCTGGCGATCACCACCAGCGCGATGCCCCCGATCTGGATCAGCACCAGCGACTGATGCAGGACGACGAAGCCGGCGATCGCGGCCACGGCCGGCTCCAGACTGGCCAACAGCCCGAACGTCGCGGTCGGCAGGTGCTTCATCGCGAGCATCTCGAAGCTGTACGGCAGCGCCGAGGACAGCAGCGCGACGCACAGGCCCAGGCCCAGCACCTTGGGCTCGAACAGCGCGGTACCGGCGGAGGTCACGCCGAACGGGGTGACCAGGACCGCGGCGACCGCGAAGCCGAGCGCCAGGCCCTCGATGCCGTCGAAACGCTTGGAGATCTTCGAGGCGACCACGATGTAGCCGGCCCAACAGGCCGCCGCCGCCATCACGAAGGCGACGCCGACCGGGTCCAGACCGCTGAAGCCGCCGCGGCCCAGGAGCAGCACGCCGCCGGCCGCGAGCACGATCCACACCATGTCGCGCAGCCGCCGGGACAACACGACGGCCAGACCGAGCGGGCCGAGGAACTCGAGCGTGACGGCCGGGCCCAGCGGCAGCCGGGCGATGGCCTCGTAGAAGAACATGTTCATGCCCGCGAACATCACGCCCAGGCCGACCACCACGAACCAGTCCGCGCGGGTGCGCCCGCGCAGCCGCGGCCGGCAGAACGCGAGCAGCATGGTCGCGGCCAGCACCAGCCGCAGGGTGACCGCGCCGGCCGGGCCCACGTACGGGAACAGCCGGGCCGCGAAGGCGGCGCCGAACTGGATCGAGCACGCGCTCGCCAGCACCAGCAACACCGCTCGACCCTGCGCTCCCGGCCGGAGCCGGTCGACGAATGCGGGTAGCGCACGCGAGGTCGCGTCGGCGGTGGTGCGGGAGGTCATTCTCCGACACTACGGACATCGTCAAGCCACTTCACGCGCCGGCCCCGGCGTCGGCGGCATTCCGATCCCGCACCACCTTGCGCAGGGCCTCGGGCACCGGGCCCAGGCCGGCCTCCAACTCGCGGATCCGGCCCTTGGCGGCCCGGCGTTCCCGCCCGCCGAGCACCACGCGCAGTTGGCCCTCGTAGGCCAGCGCGGCGAGCGCGGCGTCCGCCGCCGGGACGCGCGTGATCGGCCGGGTGCCCTTGAGCGCGCCCCACATCGCCTTGGTCGCCTCGGCCCGCAGGCGCGGTTGGCGCAGGAGTATGCGTCGGGTCGGGATGATGCCCAGCAGGCGGTACGACTCGTATCCGATCACCCGCTCGCGTTCGAGGTGGGCACCGACTCGGCCGACGGCCTGTCGGTCGCCCTTCTTGACCCAGTGGCGCCACCGGTGCGCTCGCTCGCTCGCGGTGATCCTGGCCAGCAGGTCGGCAGCCAGATCGCAGTCCGCAACGACGGCGCCCCGAGGGGCGGTGACCGTGACCTTTCCGCCGTCGTCACGGATCAGGCCCCGCTCGTACAGGTCGTACAGGGCCGCCGCCTGGAGCGTCACCCCCAGGTGCGCTCGGCTCAGCAGTCGGCGTCGCTCGGGACTGTAGGCGAGCAGGAACACTCGCCGGGCCATGGACACGTTCATGTCGACCTCCAGGGATGCGTTCACGTCGGCCTCCTCGGCGCCAGGACGTCACATCGTCGTCGGGGTTGTCGTCACGGCGCGGTACCGAGGTCGCCAGGGTCGCCACGGCGGCCACCACGCCGACCAGCACCGCCAGGGTCGCCTCGATCGCCACCGTCGCCTCCGCCGGGCTCGGTATCGGATACGGACTCGGAGGACTCGGGCTCGGGTTCGGGGGGCTCGAGTTCGGAGGACTCGGAGGACTCGGACTCGGAGGGATGCGACTCGCGGGACGCGGGCCCGGAGGACTCGGGGTCGGCCTTGGGCGGTCGGCCCCGGCGGGCCGGACGGCCGGCGTTGCCCGGCATCCGGCCCGCGTCGCCCAGCGAGCGCCGGAGCAGGAACTCGATCTGCGCGTTGGTGCTGCGCAGTTCGTCCGCCGCCCACTTGGCGATCGCGTCGTGCACCGCGGGGTCCAGCCGGAGCAGGATCTTCTTGCGCTCGGTCACGGGGACCGACTACGCGTACAGGGAACCGGTGTTGACCACCGGCTGGGTGGCCTGTTCGCTGCACAGCACCACGAGCAGGTTGCTGACCATCGCCGCGCGGCGGTCGTCGTCCAGTTCCACCATGTCGCCCTCCTCGAGCCGGGTCAGTGCCAGTTCGACCATGCCCACCGCGCCCTCGACGATCCGCTGCCGGGCCGCGACCACCGCGCCCGCCTGCTGGCGGCGCAACATCGCCTGGGCGATCTCCGGCGCGTAGGCCAGTCGGGTGATCCGCGACTCGACCACGCTGACCCCGGCCGAGGCGACTCGCGCGCCGATCTCGGCGGAGAGCTTGCCGGTGATCTCGTCGGCGTTGTCGCGCAGCGACATGCCGCCGTTGCCGTGGTCGTCGTACGGGTAGCTGTTGGCGATGTGCCGCACCGCGGTCTCGGTCTGGATCGCGACGAACTCCTCGAAGTCGTCCACCTCGAACTTGGCCTGCGCGGTGTCCTTGACCTGCCACACCACGACCGCGGCGATCTCGATCGGGTTGCCGTCGTTGTCGTTGACCTTGGCGGTCTGCGTCTCGTGGTTGCGGATGCGGGTGGAGACCTTGGTGCGGTTGGTGAACGGGTTCACCCAGCGCAGGCCGTCCTTGCGCAGCGTGCCCTTGTAGTGCCCGAACAACTGGAGCACCCGGGCCTCGCCGGGGGCGACGGTGGTCAGCCCCAGCAGGGAGAAGAGCGACACGACGATGATCACGATGCCCGCGGTGATGCCCGCGGCCTTCTGCCCGTCGTGCTGCAGTGCGCCGAAGACGGTGAGCCCCACGCCGCCGCCCACGCAGAGCAGACCGACCGTGAGCGCGGACAGCCCGGGGGCGCCGGTCACCAACTTCTCCCGGACCTGGGGGGCCGGCATTTCCACAATGGTCTCGGAGCCGATGTTGCTCATGAGGTCACTCCCCGATCGGTTCGATGTGTCATCACCACCATAGCAAAGTGATATCACTTTATGTCGAGGGAGAAACCTCGATCGTGCCCGCGGCCCGGCCGGTCGCCCGGGTGGGCGACCCGTCGATCAGCCGAGCGACTTGATCGTGGTGCCGTTGCGGACGTTGGCCGCCAGCGCCGGGGCGGGCGGGAGCGCGCCGGGTGGGGCCTTGATCACGAGTTGCCGGGCGTCGGCGGAGCCGGTGACCGAGCCGGAGGCGGTCACCTTGACCACGTCGCGGGTGCCCGCCCCGACCAGGTACCAGGCGCCGGAGCGCGAGCGCCACCAGGTCGAGGTGACGATGTCGTTGCCGGAGCGGCTGCACGCGGGCGAATCGGTGAGCCGGTTGACGGTCTGCGCGCCGGTCGCGCTCGCCCCGGGTGGCAGGAACTGGACCACGACGTCACCACCGCCCCTGCGGTCGAACGCGTGCAGGCACGACCACATCGCCTCCCCCGCGGACTCGGGCAGGTCGAAATGCGCGAACTCCCAGTTGTTGACCAGCCGCAGGCCCCGTCCGCGCAGCGTGTCCAACGCGCACGCGGTCCGCGACCAGGTGTTGAGGGCGCGTTCGCTGGAGGCGGCCTCGGAGGGGCGGCCGGTGTGGAAGTAGTCCGGCGGCGGCATGTAGGTCAGGTGCGTCGCGGTCAGTTCGCCCAGGTCCGCGAGCAGGTAGGGGTGGTTGTCGGCGGCGCGCCCGGACAGCAGTTCGAGCACGGGTACGGTGGCGCAGTCCTTCGCGGCGGTGCCGAGATCGGGCATCGGGGCGGTGATGCCGCCGGTGATCGCGAGCGGCTTGCCCTTGTCCTCGGGACGACGCAGGTCGCGCACGGCGGCCTCGTCGACCCAGGGCGCGAGCAGCATGCGCACGCCGGCCGGGTCGCGGCGCAGCACCACGGCGGAGGCGGAGCGCTCGTCCGAGTCGTCGGCGGAGGCGACGTCGAGTCGGTGTCGACCGTGCTCCTCGGTATAGCGGGCCAGGCGTGTGCCGTCGGCGAGCAACACCACGGCGGCGCCCGCGACGTCGCCCGCGTACAGCAGGCGTGGGGTGCCCGACGGCGGGCCCACCGCGGCGTCCGGGCCGAGGGTGACGGGGGTGCCGTCACCGGGATCGGTCCACGCCCGGACCGCGCGCCGGGTCAGCGCCTCGTCGCCGGCCCGGGCGCCTCGGGTGGACCAGACCTCGAAGTCGAGCCGGGTCGTGGTGTTCCAGGCGCCGGCCGGGATCGATCGGGGCGGCCCGGCGACCACCTGCGCGGCGGGTGCGGCCTGGTCGCTCCGGCCGCCGTCGCCCGAGGGAGCGGAGCGGTCGGTCGCGTACCAGGCGATCATCGCGATCGCGCCGGTCGCGGCGAGTACGCCCAGCGCGGTGCGCCGGCGTCGGCGGCGGCGCAGCAGGTCCGAGGGGCTGGCCCGGAGCGTGCACGGGTCGAACTGGTCGGCGCGCAGCAGTCGGCCGGCCGCTGACCCGGGGCCGGCCGGAGCCTCGACCGGGCGCAGCGCGGACTCGGCCGCATCCGCCTCGGACTCGGCGGCCAGGACGTCCTCGACACCGGCGGCGAGCAGGAGTTCGGCCACCTCGACGGGGTCGAGGCCGTCCAGCGCGCGCAGCACGAGGACCGCGCGGGCGGGGCCGGACAGGCGGCCGAGCGCCTGTTCGATCGCCAACGCGTCCGCGCCGCCGGTCGGCGGGAACAGGCGCAGTCCCCAGACCTGCGGCAGCAGCACCCGACGCCGGGTGGAACGATTCAGGCGCAGCGCGCCGCGCACGACGCGCAGCCGGAGCAGCTCGGCGTCGCTCATGTCCGCGCCGTCCGGGCCGGCGGACCCGCCGGCGCCGCGTCCGAGGTCGCGCAGTCGGCCCGGCAGCGCGTCCTGGACCAAGGCGTGCGCGGCCAGCACCCGTCGGTGCCGCTCCATCGTGGGCGGCAGGATCAGGTAGGCGAGCCGGCGAGTTCGGGGTAGCGCCCGACCAGCAGGGCCTCGGTACGGCGCACCGCCCCCTGGTCCAGCCGGCGCCGGCACAGCTCGACGAGGTCGACCCGGGTACGGCGGATGCGGCCCAGGGCGCCGCGGTCGGTGTGCCCGGCGCGGTCGTCGTGACTGCCGTGGTCGGCTTGCGAGCCGCGGCCGTTCGGGTCGGGTCGGGTCTCCGGGTCCGGTGTGCTCTCGTCGCCGCCGTGTCGCATGTGTGGGCCCCCTTTTCGCCGCGCCTTCGTCGGCTCCCGCGAATCGGTACGGGGCCCGTGCGCACGATGGCCAACGAGCACCACCCGAAGGGGTCACACATAGTACGAACATCTCTTTTCATGTCGTTTTTTGCTCGAAGCGATCGGCCTCGGCCTGGCCGGGCGGCCCGGTCGGATCACCCGGGTCCGACGAAGCCCGATTCGTAGGCCGCGATCACCGCCTGGGTGCGGTCGCGGGCACCCAATTTGCCCAGCAGCGCACTCACATGGCTCTTGACCGTCTCGGTGCCCAGGAACAACTCGGCGGCGATCTCGGCGTTGTTCAGCCCCCGGGCCATCGCCCGCAACACCTCGGCCTCGCGGTCGGTCAGGTTGGCCCGGGCCACCGCGTCGGCGCGGGCCGCGTTCCGGTGGCGCTCGACCAACGCCCGCAGCTTGGCCGGGAACAACAGCGAGTCCCCGGTGGCCAGCGCCCGCACCGCTCCGGTGATCTCGGCCGGGCGGGCCCGCTTGAGCAGGAAGCCGTGCGCTCCCACCCGCAACGCCTCGTAGACGTACTCGTCGTTCTCGAAGGTGGTCATGATCAGGATCTTGGGCGGCTGGTCGAGATGGGCGAGCAGGTCCCGGGTGGCCTGGATGCCGTCCACGCGCGGCATGCGCACATCCATCACGAGCACGTCCGGGCGCAGCGAACGGACCAGCGAGAGCACGCCCGCACCGTCGTCGGCCTCGCCCACGACCTCGAAGTCGGGCTGCGCGCCCAGGATGGCCCGCAGGCCCGCCCGAACCAGTTCGTCGTCGTCCACCAACATGATCGTGATCGTCACGACGCCCACCGTAGAGGCAGCCGCACGTGCACCCGCCAGTAGCCGTCCTGGGCGCCGGCGGTGGCCTCGCCGCCGAGCAGCGCGGCCCGCTCGCGAATCCCGCGCAGCCCGCTGCCGCTGCCCGCGCCGACCACCGATCGCTCGGCACCGGCGGCGGGTGCGCTGTTCAGCACGGTCAACTCGACGTCGTGGTCGTCCACCGCCACGGTGACGTCGACCGGAACCGGGCCCGCGTGCCGCAGCACGTTGGTGAGCGACTCCTGCACGATGCGATAGCCCTCGCGCGAGATCACCGCCGGCACCGCGTCGAGGGCGCCCGATATCCGCAGTGCGACCGAGGCGCCCGCGCCGCGCGTGGTGTCGACCAGCGTCTTGACCTCGGGCAGGCCCGGCCGGGGCGCGGCCGGCTCCGGCGCGTCGCGCAGCAGCAACAACATACGTTCGAGATCCTCCAGGGCCTGCCGGCCGGTCTCCTCGATCGCCTCGAGTGCCCGGTCCGCGAAGCCGGGGTCGGTGTCGAGCAGTTGCCGGGCGGCGCCGGCCTGAAGCACCGTCACCGACAACGCGTGGCCGATCGAGTCGTGCAGCTCTCGGGCGAGCCGATTGTGTTCGAGCAGTTGCTCGGTCCGACGCTCGGCCATCGCGAGCCGCTCGCTCGCGGACGGCCCGAGCAGCCTGGTACCGAGCCGGGTCAGCAGCCAACCCACGCCCGCCAGGTAGTAGATCGCCGCGACGATGACGAGCAGGCCGAGCGGGATCAGCCACCAGTGCCCGGCACCGCCCGCGAAGGTGAGCCCGCTGAACTTCAAGCCCCCGTCCGTGCCCGGCGCCACGATCATCGCGATCCCGGTGAACACCGCCTGGCCCACGAGCGCGAGGCCGAGCCAGGCCAGTTCGACCCGCAGCACCAGCCACAGCGCGGTGCGCCATCGATCCGCCCATCCCTGCGACCGGGTCACCGCGATGTCGCTCTCGTCGCCGGGGCGCAGCAGCAGCCTGGCCAGGAAGCCCTCGAACCGGCGCGCCTCGGCGAGCAGCCCGAACGCCACCAGGATCGGAATCGGGGCGGTCAGCAGCGCCAGCGCGTCGGCGACCCCGCCGTTGTCCTCCAGGCCGGGATACACCAGAGCGACCGCGACACCCAGCGCCAACGCCGTGAACAGGTGGAAGCCACGCGTGTAGGTGCTCGCCGCGACGAGCGGTCGGGCGAGGCGGGCGAGCGAGGCGCGAAGCGGCGCGATCCGGGACATGCCGCCATCCTGCCGGGTCGTCGTGCGCGCGGCCTCCCCCGCCCGGGGGAGACCGTCCCCACGGTCGGGGGATCCGGCGCGGGGCTCCCGAATCGCAGTCTTGAGGCACCGCAGCAACCGGGCGGTGACCACTTCGAGGCAGCAGAGGGAGCACGGCAGATGATCCGCATCCGCAACCTGACGAAGCGTTACGGCGACGTTCTCGCGGTCGACGACCTCGACTTCGAAGTCGCCGCAGGCACGGTGACCGGCTTCCTCGGGCCCAACGGCGCGGGCAAGTCCACCACCCTGCGGATGGTGCTGGGCCTGGACCGGCCCAGCTCCGGAAGTGCCACCGTCGGCGGCCGGGTCTACGGCGAGCTGCGCGAGCCGCTGCGCCATGTGGGAGCGCTGCTCGACGCGGGAGCGGTGCACCGACGCCGCCGGGGCCGCGACCACCTGCTCTACCTCGCGCGGTCCAACCGCATACCGGACTCCCGGGTGGACGAGGTGCTGGACCGGGTCGGCCTGACCGACGCGGCCCGGCGCCGGGCCGGCACCTACTCGCTCGGGATGCGCCAGCGCCTGGGCATCGCCGCCGCGCTATTGGGCGATCCGGAGGTGCTGATCTTCGACGAACCGGTCAACGGGCTCGATCCGGAGGGCATCCGGTGGATCCGCGACCTGATCCGGTCGCTGGCCGCCGAGGGCCGCACGGTGTTCCTCTCCAGCCACCTCATGAGCGAGATGGCGCTGACCGCCGGACACCTCGTGGTGATCGCCGGCGGGCGCCTGTTGGCCGACACCTCGCTGGCCGAGTTCGTCGGCGAGGGCGAGTCCTTGGAAGACGTCTATCTCCGGCTGACCGCCGGACACGAACAGTTCGTAGGAGGTGGCCGCGCGTGAGCACGGCAACGACACAGGTGCGCGGCTCGTTCCCGGCGGCGCTGCACGCCGAGTGGACCAAGATCCGCACGGTGCCCTCGACCCGGTGGTTGCCGGCGGTCGTGGTGCTGCTGACCGTCGGCGTCGGCGCACTGGTCGACGCGTTCGTCGCCGAGGGCCAACGCCGCGAGGACGGCGCGGAATACGACCCCTTCACGCTCGTGCACTACGGCGTCAACCTCGGCCAGATAGCACTGGTGGCCTTCGCGGTGCTGGCCGTGGCCGGCGAGTACGGCAGCGGCACCATCCACGCCTCGCTCGCGGCGGTGCCCGATCGCCGTGTGTTCGCCGCCGCGAAGTTGACCGTGATCACCGCGGTGGCGCTGGTCACGGGCATCGTCTCCAGCCTGGCCTGCACCCTGACGGCCCGGGTGTTCCTGCCGGCCGGCGACATCTCGCTGACCACCGCGGAGACTTGGCGCACGGCCTTCGGCCAGGGGGCCTATCTGGTGCTGCTGGCGGTCATCTGCGCCGGCGCCACCTTCGTGCTGCGCACGCCGATGGCCTCGATGGGCCTGCTGATACCGCTGATCCTGCTGGGCACCGCTGCGCTCACCGCGATACCCGGCGTGCGCGAGGCGGCCAAATTCCTGCCGGACCGGGCCGGGCAACGCATCATGCGGCTGCACGACTTCAACGCCTACGAACTCGACCCGTGGGCGGGCCTGGGGGTGATGGCGCTGTGGGCGATCGCCGCGGCGGCCACCGCGCTGATCGTGGTGCGCCGGCGCGACGCCTGACGCCGAGCGCGACCCTCCGGTTACCCACGGTCACTTGTGGGCATTCCAGAGCCCATGTCCAGATGGCGGCGGCGCGAGGCGGCAACGGGGGAACCTCTGCCGCCCACGCGCCGCAACACCGAACTCCTGCTGCTCGTCTTCGCGGTCCTGGTCCCCGTCTGCGCCTACGCGAACGTCGGCCTGGCCAAACACGGCTCCATTCCCCAGGACACCGCGAAGTACGGGCTCGGGCTCGGCCTCCTCGTCCTGGTCGCACACCTTCTGGTGCGCCGCTTCGCGCCGTACGCCGATCCGGTGCTGCTGCCGATCGCCGCGCTGCTCAACGGCCTGGGCCTGGTGCTGATCTACCGGCTCGATCTGGAGACGCAGAAGGTGCAGGCCGCGTCCTCGCAACTGATGTGGTCGGCCATCGGGGTGATCCTGTTCGCGGTGGTGATGATCGCCGTGCGCGACCACCGCTCTCTGGGCAAATACTCCTACCTCGCGGCCACCATGGCGCTGTTCCTGATGATCGTCCCGGCCTTCTTCCCGGCCATCAACGGCGCGAAGGTGTGGATCCGGCTCGGCCCGTTCTCGTTGCAGCCCGGCGAGTTCGCCAAGATCATCCTGGTCGTCTTCTTCGCGTCCTACCTGGCCGGCACGCGCGAGACGCTGATGATGATCGGGCGCCGGTTCTGCGGCGTGAACCTGCCGCGCGGTCGCGACCTGGGTCCGGTCGTCGCGGTGTGGCTGGCCTCGGTCGGCATCCTGGTGCTGGAACGCGACCTGGGCACGTCCCTGCTCTACTTCGGCGCGTTCGTGGTGATGCTCTACGTGGCGACCGCCCGGATCGGTTGGATCCTGGTCGGCCTGATCCTGATCGCCCTCGGCGCGTTCGTCGTCGGTTCCGCAGAACCCCACGTGCACCTGCGCGTGCAGAATTGGCTGGAACCGTTCGCGAGCATCCACGCGGGCCTGGGGCCGGGCCAACTCGCCCAGTCGCTGTTCTGTTTCGCGGCCGGCGGCCTGCTCGGCGCCGGCCTCGGACTGGGCCACTCGATCCTGGTCGGCTTCGCCGCCAAGAGCGACTTCATCCTCGCCACGGTCGGCGAGGAGCTCGGACTCACCGGCCTCGCCGCGCTGTTCGTGCTCTACGCGCTGCTGGTCGCGCGCGGCTTCCGGGCCGGCCTGACCGCGCCGGACGCGTTCGGCTCACTGCTCGCGTACGGGCTCTCCGCCGTCCTGGCGATCCAGGTGTTCGTGGTCGCGGGCGGGGTGACCGCCCTGATCCCGCTCACCGGCATGACCATGCCCTTCCTCGCCCAGGGCGGCTCGTCCGTGGTCACCAACTGGGCGCTGATCGCGCTGCTGATGAAGGTCAGTGACCGCGGCCGCCGACCACTCGCGCCGATCGACGAAAGCGCCCCGCTACCCGAGGAGGTGCCCGCGTGATCGTTACCGCCCGACGAGCCGCCGGGTTCTGCCTGCTGCTGCTCCTGGCACTGCTCGGCAACGCGACCTGGCTCCAGGCGCACAAGGCCGACGCCTACGACCACATGACGGGCAACCGCCGCCCGCAGATCGTCCGCTACCAGGAGCCGCGCGGCGACATCCTGGTCGCCGACCGGCCGATCACCGGCTCCCCGCACACGGACACCTCATCCGACCTGGCCTACGGCCGCAGCTACACCGACGGCCCGCTCTACGCGCCGGTCACCGGCTACGCGTCCCAGCTCTACGGCACCACACTGCTCGAAGGCGTCGAGGACGACCTGCTCGCCGGCACCGATCCGCGCCTGGGCGCGTGGCCGGTGATCACCGCCGTCACCCGCAAGCGCAGCCCCGCCGGCAATGTGGCCACCACGATCCTGCCCGCCGCCCAACAGGCCGCGTTCGCCGGTCTCGCGAGCACCGGCAACAAGGGCGCCGCGGTCGCGATCGACCCCACCACCGGCGCGATCCTGGCCCTGGTCAGCACCCCCTCCTACGACCCGGGCAGGCTGGCCGCCGCGAACAAGGCGACCCGTACCGCGTGGACCGCGCTGGACACCGACCCCGACCGCCCGATGCTCAACCGGGCCCTGCGCGAGACCTATCCCCCGGGCTCCACCTTCAAGGTGGTCACCGCCGCCGCCGCGCTCGGCTCCGGCACGGTCGCCGACCCCGACGAGCCGACCGATTCGCCCGACCCCTACCCCCTGCCCGAAACGCAGACCCGCCTGGGCAACGAGGCCACCGGCTGCCGCAACGCGTCGCTGCGGCACGCCCTGTCGGTGTCCTGCAACACCGTGTTCGCCAAGCTCGGGGTCGACATGGGCGCCGAGGTGATGCGCCGTCAGGCCAAGGCGTTCGGCTTCGGCGACCCGAAGTTGCGCATCCCGGTCGCGGTCACCGAGAGCGTGTTCCCGAGCAGCCCCGACCGCCCGCAGACCGCACTGTCCTCGATCGGCCAGTTCGACACGCGGGCCACCCCGCTCCAGATGGCGATGGTCGCCGCCGGCATCGCCAACGACGGCGACGTGATGCGGCCGTATCTGGTCGAACGACTCACCCGCGGCGACGGCAGCACCGTGCAGGCGACCCACCACGAGACCCTGGCCCGCGCGGTCCCCCCACCGGTCGCGCGCCAACTCCAGAAGATGATGCAGGACGTGGTCACCAACGGCACCGGCGGCAACGCCCGGATCGACGGCGCGATCGTCGGCGGCAAGACCGGTACCGCCCAGCACGGCGAAGGCAACCGGGCCGTGCCCTACGCGTGGTTCATCGCGTACGCGAAGCCCGCCGCCGACGCCAAACCCGCGGTCGCGGTCGCCGTCGTGGTCGAGGACGGCGCGGCCGACCGCGCCGACATCACCGGCGGCGGCCTCGCCGCCCCGATCGCGAAAGCGGTGATGTCCGCCGTGCTCGCACGGTGACCACGACACCACAGGGCGCGAGCACCGACCGGTCAGCTCTTGCGCAGCCCGGCCAGCACCCGATCGATGACCTGCCCCACCTCGCGCCGCGCGAGCGCCGGATCCGCGGCGCGCGCGGTGTACATGCTCGCCTCGGAGATCAACGAGGCCAACAGCCGGGCCAGCGGCGCCACCGGCAGTTCGTCGATCTCGCCGTTGTCCATCGCCTGTCGCAGCCACGCCGCGAGCAGCCCGTGCCCGTGCTCGTCCACCAGCGCGTCCCACGACCCCGGCCCGAGCACCGCCGGCCCGTCCACCAGCACGATCCGCTGGAAGTCCCCGGTCGTGCACACGTCCAGGAACGACTGGAATCCGTGTCGCAACTGATCCCACGGTTCGCTGGGGTGGTCCTGGGCATGACCCATCTCGTGGGCGACCAGCGTCTGGGCCGCATCCGCCGCGACGGCCTCCATCACGGCGCGGAACAGATCGGCCTTGTCCTTGAAGTGGTGGTACAGCGCGCCCCGGGTGACCCGGGCCCTGGCCACGATCTCCTCGGTGCCGGTCTGCGCGTATCCCTGGGTCGCGAACAGCTCACGCGCCGCGGCCAGCAGGGCCGCGCGGGTGTCCGCGACATGTTGTGCCCGACGCGTGACCGCCATACAACCCCCACGTGACGTACAGCCTGTATGTTGAAGATGTTGTCATCATCGGGCACACCCGGGCAACGACGCCACGCCGAGTCGAGTTTCAGCGGACGCCGACGCCCCCGGGTTCGGGGATAGAGAGGATGCGACGGTCATGGGCCTGCCGCTGAACCTGGCTGTGAAAATCGGCACTCACCTGGTCAAGCAGAAGATCAAGCGGGTCGACAAATTCGCGATGATCGTGGAGGTCGAGCCGCTGTTCGCCTGCAACCTCAAGTGCGGCGGCTGCGGCAAGATCCAGCAACCACACGACGTGCTGCGCAAGCGCATGTCGGTCGAGCAGGCCGTCGCGGCCGTCGAGGAGTGCGGCGCTCCGATGGTGTCGCTGGCCGGCGGCGAGCCGCTGATGCACAAGCAGATCGACCAGATCGTCGAGGAGCTGCTCAAGCGCAAGAAGTTCGTGATCATCTGCACCAACGCCGTGCTGCTGCCCAAGCACCTGCACAAGTTCAAGCCGAACAAGAACTTCGCGTGGATGGTGCACATCGACGGCCTGCGCGAGAAGCACGACCAGGCGGTGGACAAGGAAGGCGTCTTCGACGAGGCCGTGGCCGCGGTCAAGATGGCCAAGGCCGCCGGATTCCAGGTCTACACGAACAGCACGTTCTTCAACACGGACTCCCCCGAGAGCATCGTGGACGTGCTGAACTTCCTCAACGACGACCTCAAGGTCGACCGGATCCAGATCTCCCCGGCCTACGCCTACGAGAAGGCCCCGGTGCAGAACCGCTTCCTGGGCGTCGAGCAGACCCGGAAGTTGTTCGCCTCCGCCTTCGCCGGCGGCAACCGCAAGAAGTGGCGGCTCAACCACTCCGCGCTCTTCCTCGACTTCCTCGAGGGCAAGCGCGACTTCGAGTGCACACCGTGGGCCATCCCGTCCTACTCGCTGCTCGGCTGGCAGCAGCCGTGCTACCTGATGGGCGACGGCTACGTGCAGAGCTACAAGGAACTGCTCACCGACACCGAGTGGGAGAACTACGGCCGCGGCAAGGACCCGCGCTGCGACAACTGCATGGCGCACTGCGGCTACGAGCCGACCGCCGTCCTGGCCACGATGGGCTCCCTCAAGGAGAGCCTGCGCGCGGTCGTCGCGGGCTGAGCACCGGGGTCGGCGAAGCGAACGACGCTCCGCCGACCCCGCCGCGCTCAGTCACGCGCGTGCTCCCACGGCCAACCGGCGTCGCGTCCCCGCGCCATCAGGTCGAGCACGGTGAACATCCGGTCGCTGAACCCGCCGATCTCGTGGCGGTTCGGCGTACCGGCCTCGATCGAGGTCGCGGCGTAACCGGTGGTGTCGACCCCGAACATCGGCACCGTCGCGGGTATCGCGTCCGACACCGAGATACCGGTCCCGCCGTCCGAGCCGCCGTATCCGCGGTGGGCGAACGCCTGCATGTCGGAGATGATCACGACCCGCTCGTGCCCCCGGTAGGCCGCCCGCAGCGCCGCGACGGTCTCGGTGCCGTGCCCGACCTCGCCGATCCGCGCGGTGAACGCCTCGATATCGCGCAGTACGGATCCGCCCCGGGTGAGCCTGTGCTCGAAGTGTCCGTCGGCGAAACCGACCAGATCCACCGCGTTGCCCCGGCGCGCGAGGACCGCGCCGAACAGCGCGCCGACGTCGACGTGCCGGACCTGCGAGCGCACGGAGACCGGCGACCTCATGCTGGCGGACGTGTCGACCAGGACGAGCGTACGGCCGGTCAGGGCGGGCACGTTCGCGCACGACGCGTTCAGCGCCGTCTCCAGCGCGTGCCCCCAGCGCAGCGACGGCGCCGCGCGGTGGGCGGACAGGAACCGGTACGGGAACTGCCGGGACCGAGCCACCTGTTCGGGATCGGCCAGCCGCTCCGCGACCTGTGCCGCGATGTGGTCCGGGACCTCCGCCTCGTCCAGGTTGCGCAGATTGCGCAGCAGCGCCATGTAACCCATCGACGGCACCAGTGCCGACCACAGCTCCGCCCTGTCCACCCGCGCCCCCGCGAGCGACAGCGCGTCCTCCCACGTCATGCCGGCCGCCGCCAACGCGTCCGCGTCGAGCAGCACCCGCGGGTCCGAGGCCGCTGCGGCGCGCAACGCGACGTTGGCCGTCACCATGCGCAGCGCGGCGGACGGCACGGCCTCGTCCGGGTGGTGGCGCCGATCGAGCGCGTACCCGAACAACTCGCCCTGCCACGGCTTGTCCGCCGCGGGCGCGGCGTGGACCAGGTTCAGCACGTCGGCGAACCGGTAGCCCTTGGACGCGGTGTCGTACTTGAGCAGTGAGCGTTCGCTGTACAGGCGGCGGACGGCGTCCGCGACACCGCGCTTGATCGGCTTGGGAATGGCGCGGCCGTAGTGGGAGGTCCAGTAGCCGATCAGCTCGCCCGGCTCGTCCGCACGCTGCAGCGCGGCGTCGACGACCAGGCGCGAGTACCCCGGTACGGCCGGCGCGCCCGTGTCCAGGCGGGCCTTGACCGTCTCGGCCGCCGCGACCAGGGCGGCACTGCGCATGTTCGCCCCGCCACGCAGCCACCGCACGAACTCGACCATCCAGGCCGGGTGTTCCACCGCGACGGTGCGCACGAGCGCGGTGAAGCGGTCGTCACGGGCGCCGGCGCTCTCGTAGAACGTGTCGTTGCCGACCATGTTCACGACCGCGAGCATGAGCAGCTCGCCGCGCGCGTCGCGGGTATGGGCCGCGCCACCCTCGTGGGTCGTGGTGCGGCCGGTGGTGGTGATCGGATCGGCGGCACGCGGGCGCGCCGAACGGGTGTTGAAGCGAGACATGAGGTGGTCCCCGGAGGGTGGGGGAAGGTCGAACGTCGCGAGGGTGCCCGAGATCAGGGCGGCCGGGCTTCAAGGCGCTCTACCGTTGAGCTACCGACGACCCGAGGGTCGTCGACCGGGATTCGAACCCGGAGCTGGAAGAAATCCCGGCCTGCGCACCGGGCACCCCACGACGTCGTCCTCCCGAGATCGAAGGCGACGACGGACACAGCCTGATGCTCTTCCATCTGAGCTACCTGCCGCCCTCGGGCGGCCGAGCGGGACTCGAACCCGCGACCATCAGATCCAAGAAGGAACCGTCGTCTGCGCACCGGGAGGTGCGTATGAAATTGTCGAGATCCAAAGATCCGGAGATCAAAACGGCAACGGTGGACTCGGTTTGAAGAAGTAACCGCCGCCCGCGCACCCGGACGTCATCACCCTAGCCACGAACCTCGAAGCCGCCCACGGAATATCCGACCCGGGCGAGAGCCCGCACGGCAGAGCCGGACCCACGAACAACCCCTGCCGTGGCGCCGATGACCAGGAACACCCTCACGAAGTGGGCGGACGGGCACGCGGACACCTACGCCTTGGGGGTCCTCACCGAGGCGATCGGCCTCGGCCTGCCCGTCGCCGCTCTTCCGTTCCGGAACGCCGCCCAGGCGGCCCACCCCGCCGTCGACCGGGCGGTCGAGATCCTCCGCGGCTGCGGGGTCCGGGTCCTGTACGGCGACGAGGGGTTCCGGCCGCACCCGCCGGGCACGGACGGCAGCCGCATCCCGACCTACCCGTGGGCCCGCGTGCTCGACGCTCTCGAGGTGCGCACGACCCGCGAATGACCCACGCGAGTGCGCCGGCCATCGATCACAGCGGGCGCGATGCCACGCTGTCCGCATGGACGAACAGACCACCGACCCCCGCCTGCCTCAGCACACCATCGGCTTCGGCGGCCCCGAACACGCCACCCCCGCCGAACTGCGCACCGAACTCCCCGACGACCTGCGCATGGAGTTCGAAGAGGAGTACCAGGCCGCCCTCAACGAGGCCAACGTCAACGGCAGCCTCCAAGCACTCGCCGAGATGCTGCCCCCGTGGCAAGGCGAACTCGCCCGGCGCCGCTCCCCGGACCGGCCCGAAATGGAAGAGACCATCCGCCGGCTCGACACCGGCCTGCCCGCCGACCGCGCCCAGTGGGGAGACCCCGGATGAGCTACCTCGTCGACGCCTCGTACAGCACCCAGAGTGCGATGCGCAGGGCACCCGCACCGCGAAGGTCGATTGGGAAGCCCGGACACCCCTCACCGGCATCCGGGCTGCCACAACCTGATGAGTCGTCAGCGTACCGGAATCGTCGTTGACACGTGTCGCATGGGTCGCGTCCGAACCAAATCTTGACTCTTTCCGGCACGTGGGAACTGGCGTGTCGGGTAGATTCGCGCCGCTATCGGCCCACCACGGGGTCGAAGCGGCTCCGCGAGGCGCGTGTTCCGCGGGGTTGAAATGGGGGCTTGTCACATGGTTCATCGTGTTCTTCGGCGTCTCGCCGGTCCGATTCTGCTCGCCGTGTTCGCGGCGGTCCTGACCGCCGTACCGGCCCAGGCCGCGTCCGCGCCGGCTCAGGCGCAGGTTCGCCAGGTCTCGTCCACGTCGGTATCCACGGGGCTCACCACGTCCGGCGTGCAGACGGTCGCGGACACCTCGGCTCAGACCACGTCGCATCGGGCCGCCGCGCAGCAGAACCACCCGACCAAGAAGTCGAAGTCGAAGAAAAAGAAGAAGGGCTTCTTCAAGAAGGCCGGGAAGTTCATCTTCGCGATCATCGGCATCATCATCGTCGCGATCATCATCTTCTTCGTCTGGCGGGCACTCAAGCGCCGCGACTGAGACAAGCGCTCAACGAGCGATCGGCCCTCCCGGTCGCTCCGGAACACACCGCGCGCCCGGCCCATGTCCCTTGGGCCGGGCGCGCGGTCATTCGCTCCCGTCGCGACCGAGGCACCTCCGCGACGCTCAGTGGTGCCACGACCGGTACTTGTCCGCATCGCGTGTATCGGCCGACCGCCCCACGGCCGACAGGGCACCGAGAACCACTGTGATCACCAGGAAAACCGCCAAAATCGTCATGTCCCAAGACTGCCCGATGCTTGCACATACATCGAGTGGCAGGACTGCCTGATTGGCGCAATATCCTGCCATCGGGGGTTGATGCCGGCATGCTGGACGCATGTTGCGCAACGTGGTCGCGATCGTTCAGGACGGCGTCGCACCCTTCGAACTCGGGGTGTTGTGCGAGGTATTCGGCATCGACCGGAGCGAGGAGGGCTGTCCGGTCTACGACTTCGCGGTGTGCGCGGTCACCCCCGGCCGGATCCGCACCAAGGCCGGTTACGACCTGTTCGCCGAGCACGGCCTCGACCGGGTCGCGCACGCGGACCTGATCGCGATCCCCGCGGCCGCCGAGCACGACGAGAACGCGCTGCCCGATCCCCGACTCCTGGACGCGCTGCGCGCCGCGGAGGCCCGCGGCGCGTGGATCATGAGCGTGTGCACCGGCGCGTTCACGCTGGGCCGGGCCGGCCTGCTCGACGGCCGCCGCTGCACGTCGCACTGGAAGTACACCGACCGTCTCGCCCGCATGTTCCCCCGGGCCGCCGTCGAGCCGGACGTGCTCTACGTCGAGGACCGCCGGGTGATCACCAGCGCCGGCACGGCCGCCGGCATCGACGCGTGCCTGCACCTGGTCCGCCTGGAGGACGGCACCCGCGTGGCCAACGCGATCGCCCGGCGCATGGTCGTCCCGCCGCACCGCGAGGGCGGTCAGGCGCAGTACATCTCCCGGCCCCTGCCCGAGCGGTCCGGCAGCCCGCTCCAGGCCACGCTCACCTGGATGGAGCGGCGCCTGGGCCGGGACGTGACGGTCGATCAGATGGCCGAACACGCGCTGATGTCACCGCGTACCTTCGCCCGCAGGTTCCAGCAGGAGATCGGCACCACGCCGTACGAGTGGCTCACCGCGCAGCGCGTGTTGCTGGCCCAGGAACTGCTGGAGGAGACCGACCTGCCGATCGACGCCGTCGCCGAACGCTCCGGTTTCGGCAGCGCCGCGACGCTGCGTCACCACTTCCTGCGCCGTCGCGGCACCACCCCGCAGAACTACCGCCGCACCTTCTGCCCCGGAAGCGCCACCGCGTGACCGCCATCCGCGTGACCGCGGTGGCGCGGCCGCGCGGACACACCGGCGCATCGACGCACCCATCGACACATCAACGCACACACACGTCAACGCTCAACACACACCAAGGCATCGAAGCACCGCAACATATATCAAGACATGTCAAGTCACGTCGAAAACACATCGAAGACGCGTCCAAGACACCTCGGCGCGTGCTCTCCGGCGCGGTTGTCGGCGCGGGCGCGTAACCTTCGTCCTTCGGCGGTCCGGCCCGACGCTCTCTTGCCCCTGTCGCGGTCGGGCCGTCGTCAGGTGAGCTTGGCCGCGGCGCGCAGCGCTCGCATGATCTTGAACCGGTTCGGCCCCAGCACCATCATCGGGTGCGCGTGCAGCGCGTGTATGGCGTTGCGTTCCGCCCGCACGGCCGCCGACCACTGACGGGTCAGTTCGGCGTCCAGCCGCCCGGGGTTCTCGCGCGCGAACGTCGTGACGACGTCGGCCGCGTGGTCGCGGTCCCGCTGGAGGGCAACCAGCTCAGCCGGGATTTCCGCCGGTTCATACATGCGGATCATCGTAGGTGGCAAGCCGCGCTCGACCTAGGACATGCGTGCGTCACACGTGCCGCGAATCCCGCTCCTCCTCCTTCGGCGCCTCCTCCCCGGCCGGCCCCCGCTCGTCGCGACCCGCCGCGCAGTACAGCGCGACCACGCCGCCCAGGGCCGCCGTGACGAGCAGGATCACCCGGTGGTCCACCACCGCCAACAGGCCCGCCACGCCGAGGATGGCGAACGCCGTCGGCGCGAACATCAGGGTCCCGGCGGTCGCCGCGACCCGCCCCACCAGATGCCCCGGCGTCTCCCGTTGCAGCACGGTCATCGCCGCCACGTGCACCGCGGGCAGCCCGAACCCGATCGCCACGCTCCCGGTCAGCACCACGGGCAGCCACTCCACCACGCGCAGCCCCACCCCGACCGCGAACAGCGCCAGGCCCAGCACCGCGAACCCGCGCGCGCCGAGCCGACGGATCAGCGCGCCGGCGCACAGCCCGACCGCCACCGACCCGGCACCCTGCGCCGCGTACAACACGCCCACGAACGCCGGTGAGCGGCCGAGTCCCTGGTCGACCACGGCGTAGATGGCGCCGCCGCTGATCCCGGACACCACCATCGCCAGGCCGCCGGAGAGCACCAGTCGGCGCAGCGGACGGTGCGCCCACAGGTAGCCGACGCCCGCCGTGGTCCGGCTCCACCACCCGGTCTCCTCGACCTCGACCGGCACCGGCCGGTCGAAGCGCATCAGCGCGAACACGCCGGCCGCGAGCACGAACGTGCCCGCGTCCAGCAGCGCCACGGTGTGCCCGCCGGCCCACGCGAACAGACCCGCGCCCGCCAACGGCGCGATCAGCTTCATCCCCTCGGAGGCGCTGAGCCGTATCCCGTTCAGGTCGCCCAGGATGCCCGGCGCGACACCGGCGGCGAGCGCGGTCGACTCGGCCGCGTCCAGCAGCACGAAGCCGACCCCGTAGCCGCACATCACCGCGAACAGGATCCACACCTGATCGGCCGAGCGCACGGTCAGCGTCGTGGTCAACAACACCGCGAGCACCAGGTTGGTGACCAGGAGCACCCGTCCGGCCGGCCATCGATCGACGGCCGTGCCCAGCAACGGGCCGAGCAGGGACGGCGCGAACACCCCGAGCGCCATCAACGCGGCCACACTGTCCGAACCGGTCAGCGTCTTGGCCCAGACTCCCGCGACGAGCGACATCGCGCTGCTGCCGAAGCCGGAGACCACCACCCCGCTCAGGTACAGACTCGCGTTGCGGTCCCCGAGCACCTTTACCGCACCCCACGCCACGCGCCCACCATGCCCCTCGTCGTCGATGTCGCGGCTCACCTTGCTGTACTAGCAGTCATGAGCAGCGACGTCACCCGATTCGTCGAAGAAGTTGAGCCGACCCGACTCAACTCCGATCTATTCGAGGGGAAAAGCCCTGATCCGGACGCCTTTCGAGTTTTCGGCGGCTGGCTCGTCGCACAGGCGCTGGCCGCGGCCGGGGCCACCGTCGACGCCGATCGTGTGCCGCACTCGCTGCACACCTCGTTCCTGCGGCCGGCCGACTCGACGCTGCCGCTGACCTATCGGGTCACCCGCACCCTCCAGGGCCGCACGCTCAGCCATCGGCTGGTCGACGTGCTCCAGGCGGACAAGGTGGTCGTGCACCTGGTCGCGTCCTTCCGGGTGACCCGACCCGAGACGCCGTTCGCGCACGCCCCGAGCGCGCCCGCCGCGCCCGACCCGACCACGCTGCCCACCCTGGCGCAGCGGCTGGCGGCGCTGAACGGCCCGCTGCGCCGGCCCGGGCTGGTCCGCTACAACCCGGTGGACCTGCGCTTCGTCGAGCCGCCGAGTTGGGCCGACGAGACCTGCACCGCCCGCCCGCCGCACAACGCGCTGTGGTGTCGCGTCGACGGGGATCTGCCGGACCGCGCGCTGCTGCACGCGTGCGCGATCGCCTACGCGACCGACCTGAGCATCCTGGACACGCTGGTGCTGCCGCACGCGCGGGCCCTGGGCCGGCGCTGGATCCCGCGAGCCAGCCTGGACCACTCGATCCGCTTCCATCGCCCGTTCCGCGCGGACCGCTGGTGGTTGTACGACCAGGAGGGCACCACGCTGCACGCCGCGCACGGCACCGTGCACGGCCGGCTCTTCGACGCGTCGGGCGCGCTGTTTGCGACGGTGAGTCAGGAGGCACTGTTCGGCGAGCCGGTCGAACACCGGCCGTAGCGCCGCCGAGGGCCGGTGGCGCCAGCCGAGGGAGTGCACATGGTGCAGGTCGGAAAGGTCTCGCTGAATGTCGACGACCAGGACGCGGCGAAGCGCTTCTGGGTCGACAAGATGGGCTTCGAGGAGGTCATGGACACGCCGATGGGCGAAGCCGGCAGCCCGCGCTGGATCGAGGTCCGCGCCCCGGGCGACGCCATCACGCTGATCCTGTTCAGCCACCGGTTCGACATGGAAAAGGTCGGCTCGCTCAACAACGTGCTGTTCACCTGCGACGACATCCAGAGCACGTACCGTGAACTGGTCGCCAAGGGCATCGACTTCCCGGACAAGCCCGCCCAGCAGGAATGGGGCTGGTGGGCCACCTTCCGCGACAACGAGGGCAACTTCTACGGATTGACCCAGCGCAACCCCTGACCCGCCCACGCCGCCGCCCCGGCCCGTTCGCGGGCCGGTGAGGCGCCGGCTGT
Source organism: Embleya sp. NBC_00888 (assembly GCF_045207655.1). Classification (NCBI taxonomy): domain Bacteria; kingdom Bacillati; phylum Actinomycetota; class Actinomycetes; order Kitasatosporales; family Streptomycetaceae; genus Embleya; species Embleya sp. NBC_00888. Next base: position 1,160,488 of record NZ_CP108784.1, read on the forward strand.
GATCTTGCCCGCTTGCGGTCCTCGCGGGCGCCGTGCCCCTCGATTCCTGTGCGGGGTTGGGATATCCCAGGGTGTCATGGCGGACAAGGTGCTTCTCGACTACGACGGCCCGATCGCGACGATCACCAACAACAACCCGGACAAGCACAACGCGTTCGACGACGACATGGATCAGTTGTTGTGGCAGATCCTCGGCGAGCTGCGGCAGCGGCCCGAGGTGCGCGCGGTGATCTGGCGCGCGGTGGGCAAGTCCTTCTCGTCCGGTCGGGACGTGTCCTCGATCGGCGGGCACCGGGTGGAGTTGACGCACCACGAGCTGATGACCCGCGGGCATCGCGGCGTGCAGCAACTCTTCGAGTTGCCCGCGCCGGTCCTGGTGGCCTGCCAGGGCTGGTCGATCGGCGCGTCCTTCCAGCGGGCGCTGCTGTGCGACATCCGGGTGGCCGCCGAGGGTGCCCGGTTCATGCTGCCGGAGACCACCCACGGGGTGATCCCGGACACCGGCGGCGTGGGCCGACTGTTCCAGATCTGCGGCCCGGGGGTGACCGCCGACCTGGTGCTCACCGGCCGCCCGATGGACGCCGCCGAGGCGTACGCGCACGGCATCGTCTCGCGCGTGGTGCCCGCCGACGAACTGGACGCCACGGTGCGCGAGATGGCCGAGCGGATCGCCGCCGCGCCGGCGGTGACCATCAAGATGGCCCGACGCGTGCTCGGCCACCTCGCCGAACCCGCCGTGCGCGCCTCGATGGCCGAGGAACTGATCGCGCAGACCTTCGTCAACAAGTCGGACGACTACGCCGAGTTCCGCGCCGCCCGCGCCGAACGCCGGCCCGCCCACTACACCGGGAGCTGACCCCATGACCGAGGCATCCGACGGCATCATCGGCCTGCCCGAACCACCCGCCCCGGGCGCCGCCGCCCTGCCGGCCGGTACGTACGCGGGCCGCACGGTGTTCGTCACCGGCGGCGGCACCGGCCTGGGCAAGGCGATCGCGATCGAGTTCGCCCGGCTGGGCGCCGACCTGGTGGTGGCCAGCCGCAAGGAGGACCACCTCGAGGCCGCCCGCGAGGCGCTGGCCGAGACGGGCGCACGGGTGCGCACGGTGGCCTGCGACATCCGCGAGCCGGCCGACATCGCGGCGGCCTTCGACGCGGCCGTCGACACCTTCGGCCTGCCGGACGTCCTGATCAACAACGCGGCGGCCAACTTCCCGGTCCCGGCCGAGGAGATGTCGCCCAACGCGTGGCGCACCGTCGTGGACATCACGCTCAACGGCACCTACTTCTGCGCCCGCGAGTTCGCCCGCCGGCATCTGGCGGCCGGCACGCCCGGCTCGATCGTCAACATCGGCGCCTCATACGCCTGGACCGGCGGCCCCGGCTTCGCGCACAGCGCCGCCGCCAAGGCGGGCGTCAAGAACATGGTCGAGACCCTCGCCGTCGAGTGGGGCCCGTACGGGATCCAGGTCAACGGCCTGGTCCCGGGCCTGTTCCCGCACGAGGACATGACCGCCGACATCAAGGGCAATTTGGCCGGCACCCACGACAAGGACCCCTGCCAGCCCGCCATGCGGGTCGGCCGGCCGCGCGAACTGGGTTGGGCCGCGACCTTCCTGGCCTCGCCCTACGCCCGCTTCGTCTCCGGCCACACGCTGGTCGTGGACGGCGCCAACTGGCAGCGGCGCGGCCTGGTCAACCCGCCGGTGGTCACCGTGCGGCAGCAGATGGGCAAGGGCCCGTTCGAACTGCCGTGAGCGCGACCCGGGCGCCGACGCACCGGGTGGCACGACGCCGAATGGCATAAATCCGTCATATCTGCGCGGAAAAATGGACAATACGACAGTCGGGTCGGTCGCGATTCCCTGGCGCGATCGGCCCGACGTCACGTCCGTACCCGTCGCCGCCCAGTGTCTCGGAGCCCCGCATGCCCGATCGGCGTCTGCCCTTCCGCGCCCGCAGACACGGCGCGCCCGGATCGCAAGAGCCGCCCGAGCGCTCGATGGACCCGCGCGCGGCGGACGCCCCGGAGCCGGCACCGGTCGAACACAGCCTGATCGACGCGGCGATCTACGTGGCCGGCGTCCGCGTCGCCTCGCCGACCACCCTCGCCGACACCTACCGCGAACTGCACGCCCGCCCCGGCGCCATGGCCTGGATCGGGCTCTACCGCCCCTCGGAAAGCCAACTCTTCTCCGCCGCCGAGGAGTTCGACCTGCACGCGCTGGCCATCGAGGACGCGATCGTGGCCCACCAGCGGCCCAAGCTGGAACGCTACGGCGAGACGCTGTTCGTGGTCCTGCGCGCGGCCCGCTACCTCGACGACGTCGAGGAGGTCGACTTCGGCGAACTGCACGTCTTCCTCGGCGGCAACTTCGTGGTCACCGTCCGGCACTCCGAATCACCGGACCTGTCCGCCGTCCGCCGCTGGGCCGAGGACCGCCCCGAACTTCTGCGCCAGGGCCCGGAGGCGGTGCTGTACGCGATCCTCGACAGCGTCGTGGACGCCTACGCCCCGGTGGTCGGCGGCCTGCAGAACGACATCGACGAGATCGAGGCGGAGGCCTTCCTCGGCGCCCCGAACGTCTCCCGGCGCATCTACGAACTCTCCCGCGAGGTGATCGAGTTCCAGCGCGCGACCCGACCGCTCCTGCTCATGCTCACCGACCTGTCCACCGGCTTCGACAAGTACCACGTGGACCAGGAGCTGCGCCGCTACCTGCGCGACGTCCAGGACCACGCGACGATCGCCGTGGAGCGGGTGGCCGGTTTCCGCTCGCTGCTCGAAGGCATCATGCGGGTCAACGCGATCGTGGTGACCCAGGCCCAGAACGAGGAGATGAGACAACTCACGGCGGCCAGCAACGCGCAGAACGAGGAGGTCAAGAAGATCTCCGCGTACGCCGCCATCCTGTTCGCGCCGACCCTGATCGGCACCGTGTACGGGATGAACTTCGACGAGATGCCCGAATTGCACTGGACCCTCGGCTACCCCTTCGCGGTCGGCCTGATGGTCCTGGTCTGCGTGATCCTCTACGTCGTCTTCAAGCGCCGCAACTGGCTCTGACCGCGCCGGACCCGACACCGGTCACGACTCCTTCGACAAACCTGTCGCGTTCTGTCAGGTATGCGGTCCAGGATCGTTTTTGCAAGGACGCACGAACGCGACACGCAACACGCACGAACGCGACACGCAAGAACGCACACCGAACCACCACTGGAGGAGCACCACCATGGCGAACATCGTTCTCGTTCCCGGCTACTGGCTCGGCGCGTGGGCATGGGACCGGGTCGCCGAGCCGCTGCGCGCGGCCGGACACGACGTGCTCGCGGTGACCCTGCCGGGCCTCGCGGCCGACGGCGCCGACGCCACCGGGATCGACCTCGCCACCCAGACCGACGCCCTGGTCGCCGAGATCACCACGCGCGAGTCGAGCGACGTGGTCCTGGTCTGCCACTCCGGCGGCGCGTTCACCGCGTACGAGGCGCTGGGTCGGATCCCGGACCGGATCGCCCGGATCGTCTACGTGGACGCGGGCCCGGTGCCCGAGGGCACCTCGCTCCTGGACCTGACCGAGCCCGAGGAGCGGGCCCGGATCGAGGCCGAGGTGGCCGAGCGCGGCGACGGCCGCTACACCTACCCCTGGGACCCGGCGGCCGAGCCCGCGATGCTCGACGGGATCACCCCGGCCGACCTGGAGACGCTGCGCACGCGCGCGGTGGCCCAGCCGTACGCGGTCGCGGCCAGTGCGCAGCAGGTCGGCGACGCGGCCCGGCTCAAGGTGCCCGCGCACATGATCACCTGCATGTTCCCGGCCGAGCAGGTCGAGGCGATGCTCGCCCAGGGCCACCCGTTCATGGCGGAGTTCGCGGCGGCCGAGGTCAAGAGCGTGCACGGCCTGCCGACCGGCCACTGGCCGATGTTCTCCCGCTCCGAGGAACTGGCCGCACTGCTCACGGAGATCGCGGGCTGACCCGTACCCGCGGGGTGGGCCCAGGCCCACCCCGCGCGGGGGTGCCACCCCAGTGACCTGCACGGTCGTCGCCCGACACACTGGTGACACCACCAACGCACGGCACATCCACGGGAGGAACCCGCATGAGCACGCTCACGCCGCACAGAGGCGACCCACCGGCGACCGGTTGGCGGCTCGGTCGGGCCCTGCTGTCGGCGTGGCACGGCTTCATCCTGGTCTTCCTCTCCGTTCCCGCCCTCGCGCTGTTCATCACCTGCGTCGTGTTCATGACGCTGATCCCGCTGGGCGTCGGCCTGGTGTTCTTCCTGCCGCTGATGTTGCTGCTGCGCGCCACCGCCAACCTGACCCGGACCGCGATGGGTTCGTGGTCCGGCGTCCCGATCGCGACCCCCTACCGTCGGCTGCCGCCGGGTGGGGGCGTGAGCGGGCTGTGGCGGCGCACCCGGCGCATGATCGCCGAGGGGGCCACCTGGCGGGACCTGCTCTGGGCACTGCTGTACCTGCCGTCGAGCCTGCTGCTCGCGTGCTTCCCGATGATGCTGATCGTGAACGGTCTGCACGGCGTGCTGATGCCCTTCCTGTGGGAGGTGGCCTACCGACACGTCGATCCGCAGTGGTACACGTTCATCAAGGTGGACAGCTCGCAGCGGGCCGGCCTGTCGGTGCCGTGGGGCCTGGTGCAAATGGGCCTCGGCCTCGCCCTCGCACCGTGGTTCGCCCGGATCAACGCGCTGTGGAACCGGTCCCTGCTCGCCCCCACCAAGGAGGCCGCGCTGGCCCTGCGGGTGCAGCACCTGACCGAGAGCCGGACCGACGCCGTGGACGCCTCGGCGGCCGAGCTGCGCCGGATCGAGCGCGACCTGCACGACGGCGCGCAGGCCCGCCTGGTCGCGATGGGCATGAACCTGGGCGCCGCGGAGGCGCTGATGAACAGCGATCCGGAGGCGGCCCGCGTGCTGCTCGCCGAGACCCGCGCGGCCTCCGCCAAGGCCCTGCACGAACTGCGCGATCTGGTCCGGGGCATCCACCCGCCGGTGCTCTCCGACCGGGGCCTGGGCGACGCGGTGCGCGCGGTGGCGCTGGAGAGTCCGCTCGACGTCAACGTCCGCGTCTCGCTGCCCGCGCGTCCCGAGCTCCCACTGGAGTCCGCGGCCTACTTCGCGGTCACCGAGGTGCTCACCAACGCGGCCAAGCACTCCGGCGGACAACACGTCGAGATCGATCTGGCGTACACCGACGGCAAGTTGCGGATCACCGTCACCGACGACGGCGTCGGCGGGGCCGATCTGATGAAGGGCACCGGTCTGCGCGGCATCGAGCGCCGACTCGATACATTCGACGGGACGCTCGCCCTGCATTCCCCCGAGGGCGGCCCGACGACTGTGATCATGGAGCTGCCGTGCGACTTGTCCTCGCGGAAGACCTCGCCCTCCTGAGGGACGGTCTGGTCCGCCTGCTCCAGGCCCACGGTTTCGAGATCGTCGCCGCCGTGGACAACGGCCCGGAACTGCTGCGGGCACTGGTGGAGCACAAGCCGGACGTCGCGGTGGTCGACGTCCGGCTGCCACCGACCTTCACCGACGAGGGCCTCCAGGCCGCCCTGGAGGCCCGTCGGCGTGTCCCGGGGCTGCCGATCCTGGTGTTGTCGCAGTACGTCGAGCAGTTGTACGCGCGGGAGTTGCTCGCGGACGGCACCGGCGCGGTCGGCTACCTGCTCAAGGACCGCGTGTTCAACACCGACGAGTTCGTGGACGCGGTCCGCCGGGTCGCGTCGGGAGGTACCGCGATGGACCCCGAGGTGATCTCGAAGCTGCTGGCCCGCAACGTGCGGGACAAACCGCTGGCCCAACTGACGCCGCGCGAGCGCGAGGTGTTGGAGCTGATGGCGGAGGGCTGCTCGAACGCGGCGATCGCGAGCCGGCTCTTCGTCTCGGAGGGCGCGGTCAGCAAGCACACCACGAACATCTTCGCGAAGTTGTCGATCGACACGTCGGACGAGACGAATCGGCGCGTGCTCGCGGTGCTGGCCTACCTCAACGGGAGCGGCTGAACTTCCGACGGGGGACCCGCGCGCCGGCGTGCTCGAGGACGGCGGCCGGACGCGGCCGCGGCCGGTCGGGGCGGCCGTGTGGGATCGCTCTCACCACGCGCGAGCGTACGGCGCATCCGGGCGGGTGCTCACGAACCGGTGGTCAAGCGCAACAGCCGGTCTCGTTCCTCCTCGACGATGCGTTGGGCGCGCAGTACGACGGCCTCGGGCACGCCGTCCGGCAGTTCGCCCGAATCGCGGAATCGGCGGAGGTCGCGTGGACGAACGCCGGTGATGTCGTAGGCCTTCAACGCGGCGAGCGACACGGCGTAGTCGTCGAGTGTGCGAGGCATGGTCTCCTTCTCGCGCGCTGGGAGGTCCGATGCGGGCACCTCGGGCGAGCCGGCGTCGGCCGGATCAGGGCTGCTGTCGTACACGCTGCCCCCGTCTGATGTTGTCAACGTCATTGCGGCGGTGCGGGTTCCCGGTACCAATCTTCCGGACGGGAAGGCGCGGGTCGCTCCCCCGTACGGATGAACTTCGCGACACCCGCGGCAGGAGGCGCAGCGAGCGCGTACTCCCCTCGCCGCAGTACGCGGGTCATGCGCACTCGACGAGGGCTGATCACCACACGGTGTTCGAGGAAGCACAGATTGTCATGGCGGAGGGCGGAAAGCCAAGCATCTTTTGCTATCGGTTCGAATCCGACCCTCCGCGCGCGCTTCCCCGCCCGCGCCCGGGGAACAAGCGCACGCGATGATACGTTCGGCGTGGTAAGTGTTTTGACCCTGAATTGCCCGTTGAGCAAGGAGCGTGCGTGTCCGCCCAAGAGACGGACCCCCCTAGTACCGGTCCCTCCCGAGACTGTGATCGAAGCCGCGACGTCCGGGAGGCGGTCTCATGACCGCGGCTCTTGGCATAGCCGCGATCGTCGTCCTGACCCTCGGCACCGGTTTCTTCGTAGCCCAGGAGTTCGCCTACGTCGCGGCCGACCGCAGTCTGCTGCGCCGCCGTGCCGAATCCGGTGACAAGGCGGCGGCCCGGGCGATGACCGTGATGGGGCGGCTCTCGTTCATGCTGTCCGGTGCCCAACTCGGCATCACCGTGACGGCCCTGTTGGTCGGCTTCATCGCCGAACCCGCGCTCGCCGCGGTGATCTCCCCCCTCCTGGACCTGATCGCCGTCCCCGGCGGCGCCGTCCCGGTGATCTCCCTGATCCTCGGCTTCGCGGTGGCCACCGCGATCCAGATGGTGCTGGGCGAGCTGGTCCCCAAGAACTGGGGCATCGCCGAGCCCGAGCGGGTGGCGATCCTGCTCGGCCGACCGACGCTGATCTACCTGAAGGTCGCCGGGCCGCTGATCCGCCTGTTCGACACGCTGGCCAACCGCATCGTGCGCGCGATCGGCATCGAACCGGTCGAGGAACTGCACGGCGGCGCCACCACCGAGGAACTCGCGCACATCGTCGACGAGGCCGGCCGCGACGGTGACCTCGACCCCGACCTGTCCGGGATCCTGCGCCGCGCGATCGCGTTCGGCGACCTGACCGTGGACCAGGTGATGGTGCCGCGACCGGACGTGGTCCGGGTGCGCGCCGAGACCACCGCCGCCGAGCTGATCGAGCTGGTCGCCGAGTGCGGCCACTCGCACTATCCGGTGGTCGGCGAGCGGGTGGACGACGTACTGGGCGTGGTCGGGGTGGCCTGCCTCCTGGAGGTCGCGCCCGAGGACGCCGCGCACGTGAGCGCCGGATCCATCGCGCGCCCCGCGCTGCTGGTCCCGGACACCGCCGGGCTGGCCTCGCTGCTCGAACAGCTCCGGGCCGCGCACGAGGAGTTCGCTGTGGTGCTGGACGAGCACGGCGGCCTGGCCGGGATCGTCACCTACGAGGACGTGGCCGAGGAACTGGTCGGCGAGATCGCCGACGAGAGCGACCACGAGGACCCCGTCGACACCGAGCCCGAGGACGGCTGGTGGCGGCTGGACGCGGGGCTGCGCGTGGACGAGACCGAGCGGATCGTCGGCGCCGAGCTGCCGGACGGCCCGTACGACACGCTGGGTGGTCTGGTCATCGCGCACCTGGGCCGGCTGCCCGAGGTGGGCGACCGGATCAGGGTGCCCGACCCGGACGAGGTGCGCGCCGGGCGGCCGGCCGACGAGGACGACGAACCGATCCGCTACACCGAGATCGAGGTGCTCGAGGTCGAGCGGCACGTGCCGGCGCTGGTCCGGGTCCGCGTGCTGACCTCCGCCCCGTCGTTCCCCCGAAACACATCCGAGTGGAGTGCCGAACGGCGTTCCGGTCGCAACACCGAGGTGACCGCATGACCCCGACCCTGGCCTCCGGTGGCGGCCTGGGCTCGCTGGAGCTGGGCCTGTTGCCGGCACTGGCCGTCACGACCGCCCTGCTGGTGGGCAACGCGTTCTTCGTCGCCGCCGAGTTCGCGATGGTGGCCGCGCGCCGGCACCGCCTGGAGGCGCTGGTCGCCGAGCGCAGGCGCGGCGCCAAGTCGGCCCTGGCCGGCGTGCGCGAGCTGTCGCTGATGCTGGCGGGTGCCCAACTCGGCATCACGATGTGCTCGCTGGGCCTGGGCATCGTCTCCGAGCCCGCGATCGCGACCATGCTCGACCCGCTCTTCGACGCGGTCGGCATGCCGGCCGCGGCGGGGCACGCGGTGGCGTTCGCGATCGCGCTGGTGGTCGTGGTGATCCTGCACATGGTGCTGGGCGAGATGGCGCCCAAGTCGTGGGCGATCGCCGGTCCCGAGAAGGTCGCCCTCGTGCTCGCGCCGTCCTTCCGCGGCTACACCCGGGTGGTGCGGCCGTTGCTGCTGGCGATGAACGGGGTCAGCAACGCGATCCTGCGCCTGGCCCGGATCGACCCCAAGGACGAGTTGTCCCATCCCAAGGACGCCGAGGGCCTGCGCCGCCTGGTCGGCGAGTCCCGCCGGCTCGGCCTGATCGACAGTTCGTCACACGACGTGCTGTCGGGCACGCTGCGCACGCACACCGAGCCGCTGGCCCGACTGGTCGTGCCGACCGCCGAGATCGATTCGGTGCCGGCCGGCGCGGGACCGGACGAGATCGTCGCGATGTCGCGTCGCAACGGTCGCAACCGGCTGCTGGTGCGCGGTGAGGACGGCACGCTGTTCGGCGTCGTGCACATCCGCAAGGTGCTCACCTCGCGCACGCAGACCTCCGGCAACACCGCCGGCGAGCTGGCCACGTCGGTGCTCACGCTCGGCGTGGACACCCCGATCCAGCGCGCGGTGGCCGCTCTCCAGGAACGCCGCGCGTCACTGGCCCTGGTCCACGCCGCCGACGGCACGCTCCTGGGCCTGGTCGGCCTCGACGACCTCCTCGGCAGCGTCCTGGGCGCCCGAGCGGCGTAGCGCACACCCCCGAGCGGGCCTCGCCCCGACCTCACAGGTCGGGGCGAGGCCCGCTTCGCTCGTCCGGCGATTCACTCGACGAAGGCTCGCTCACCGCGTGTCGTCGGCAGGCTCGTCCGATGGTCCGGATGCCGGTGAGGGGTGTCCGGGCGACCCCCTCGATGCGACCTCGAGCGCTCGGCGCGTCCGAGGGGCCGTACGGGTTGCGAGCGCCCGCGGCGGCAATGCCGGCGTCCGCCCCTCCCGACCACCCGACCGGCCCCACCCCGCGCCCTCGGGCCTACTCGCGGACCAGGCGGAAGAAGCGGCGGACCTCCTCGACGAAGGTCTCCGGTTGTTCGAACGCGGCGAAGTGGCCGCCGCGGTCGAGTTCGTTCCAGTACCGCAGGTCGGTGAAGCGGTTCGCGGCCCAGCGGCGCGAGGAGCGGATGATCTCGTGCGGGAAGATCGAGCATCCGGTCGGGACGCCGACCTCGGACAGGTCGGGGCTGCGATAGCTCTCCCAGTACAGCCGGGCCGAGGACGCGGCGGTGTCGGTGAGCCAGTACAGCGTCACGTTGTCCAGCATGTGCTCGCGCGAGAGGGAGTTCTCCGGATGCCCGTCGCAGTCGGTCCACTCCTGGAACTTCTCCACGATCCAGGCCAGTTGGCCCACCGGGGAGTCGGCCAGGCCGTAGCCCAGGGTCTGCGGGCGGGTGGACTGGATCTTGCTGTACCCCGCTCCCCACTCGGAGTGCGAGCCCAGATCGGCGAGTGCCTGCCGCTCCTGGGGCGTCGGATCCTGCATCGCCTCGGAGTCCGGCATCGCCACCGGCATGTTCAGGTGGATGCCGAGCACGTGCTCCGGGTCCTGCCGGCCGATCGACGCGGTGACCATCGACCCCCAGTCGCCGCCCTGCGCGCCGTAGCGCCGATATCCCAGGTCGGCCATCAGCCGGGCCCAGGCGCGGGCGATCCGGTCGATCCCCCACCCGGTCTCGGCCGGCCGGTCGCTGAAGCCGTAGCCGGGCAGCGAGGGCAGCACCACGTGGAACGCGTCGGCCGTGTCGCCGCCGTGCGCCGTCGGGTCGGTCAACGGGTCGATCACGTCCAGGAATTCGATGATCGAACCGGGCCAGCCGTGGGTGAGGATCAGCGGCAGCGCGTCCGGGTGCGGCGAGGGCGCGTGCAGGAAGTGGATGCCCAGACCGTCGAGTTCGGCCTTGAAGTGCGCGTGGCCGTTCAGCCGGGCCTCGGTCTTGCGCCAGTCGTAGGTGGTGCGCCAGTGCTCGGCCAACTCCCTGGTGTAGGCGAGCGGTACGCCCTGCGACCAGTCGGCCACCGGCTCCGCCTCGGGCCAGCGGGTACGCGCCAGGCGCTCCCGCAGGTCCGTCAGGTCGGCCTCGGGTATCTCGATCCGGAACGGCGTGATGTGCGGCGGGGTGGGCATCGACCGGCAACTCCATCCGAGGCGGGGATCAGGTCACGGAGACGACTGCGGGCCACGTCCGTCGTCGACGATCGGTGCGACCGGGTCGGGACTCCGGTCGTGCGTCTCCAGGTTGGTACTCAACCCGATCACCAGTGCACCGCACCAGAGTGCCGCGATCACGGAGAGCACGACTTTGGTCATCGGCGTCCATCGGGTGACCATCCACATCAGCAGCGCGCCGATCGGTGGCAGTACCACGAGCAGGAGCAGGACCGACCGCTGCTTGGCGAACCACGGGCGTTCGTTCTCGACGTGCCGGCGATGGCGGCTGGTAAGAATCACTGGATCCGGCTCCCTGGGAACACCCCGCGGACCACCCACGGGTGGGTCGCCTCACGTCTGCCCGGCGAAGCCGGACTCAGTCCTTGCGCCCGCGGCCTCGGGCGGGCCGACGGGCGTGCTCCGTATGGGTGAAGTCCGCGGGTGAAGCGCCCGATCGGCTTTCGCCGGGACCACCGAACCGGACAGGTTGTTGCTCTCGTCCGCACCGGATGGCCCCTGATCACCGGAAGGCCCCTGATGAACCGTCACCTCCGCAACGGGGTAGGCGTCACCGCCGCGTTCCTGACCGCCTGTTCGCTCGCCGCCGGCGCACCCGTGTCCGCGCACGAGCCCGGGCCCGGGGGCGGGCCGACCACATTGCTCACGCCCGGCGCGGGGCCGCGGGGTCCGCTTCCGGAGCCCAAGGCCGCGACCAACGCCGAGTTGCCGCCCTGGCCGGTTCCCCAGGACAGCGCGCGGCGCGGGGCCGACGCGGGTCTGAAACTGGACAAGATGGAAGGCGCGAAGCAGCACTTCCACGTGCATCTGGACATCTTCGTCGGCCTCGACCGGGTCCTGGTGCCGCCGGACCTGGGCATCGACAAGAGGACCGGTCTGCTCGCGGATCTGCACACCCACGACGACAGCGGCGTGCTGCACGTGGAGAGCCACGACCCGAACGCCCGGTTCGTACTGGGCCAGTTGTTCGCCATGTGGAACGTGCGTTTCGACGAGAACCACCTGGGCGCGCTCACCCCCGACGCCACGCACACCTTCCGCACCTACCTGAACGGCGAGTTGGTCGGCGGCGATCCGGCCCGGATCGAGCTGCGTCCGCACGACCAGATCTCGGTGATGTACCAGGACGACAAGGTCCGGATCAAGCCGCCGGCCTCGTACGACTTCCCGACGGGCCTTTAGGGTCGCGCGCGTTCACGACAGTATGGGTGGCGTGCCGGGACGTCGGAACGAAACAGGGGTTGCCGCCATGACCGATCTGGAAACCGCGGCCCCGGCCTTCATCGCCATGGCGCACTCGATCGTGTGGGCCTCGATAGCCACGGTGGACAGCGCCGGCCGGCCACGGACCCGGATCCTGCACCCGTACTGGGTCTGGGAGCACGGCACGCTCACCGGCTGGGTGGCCACCGCGCCCACCGCGACCAAGCGCGCGCACATCGCCCGCAACCCGTTCGTGTCCTGCAACTACTGGTCGCCCTCGCACGACACGTGCGCCGCCGAGTGCCGCGCGGACCTGCTCTTCGAGCCGGAGGTGCGCGAGCGGGTGTGGAACCTGTTCCGGGACACCCCCGAACCGCTGGGCTACGACCCGGCCGCCATCGGGGTGCCCGGGTGGGAGCGGCCCTCGTCGCCGGGCTTCGCGGTGATGCGGCTGTCGCCGTGGCGGCTGCGGGTGTTTCCGGGTACGGCGCTCAAGGGCGGGCCCGGCGAACCGGTGCTGACCTGGCAGGAACCGCGCCCGGAGCTGACGCCACAGGGCTGCAACTGACGCCACGGGGTGCCGGCTGAATCCACGCTGTAATCCATGAGACAAAGTTGTCTCACCTGAGCTAGCATCTATCCATGCCCACCGACAACGAGCACGTGCTGCGCGCCGCCGTCACCCTGCTGCTGCGGCGGCCCGCCTCGTCCATGGACGAGATCGCCCGGGCCGCCGGGATCAGCCGGGCCACGCTGCACCGGATGTTCCCCGGCCGCCCGGCACTGATCGCCGCGCTCGGCGCGGAGGCCTCGGCCCAGATCGGTCGCGCCATCGACGCGGCCGACCTGACCAGCGGCGACGACGTCCCGGCCGTACTGCGCGGCCTGGTGGACCGACTCATGCCCTGCGCCGAATACCTGGCCTTCCTCTACGGCGAGAGCTCGCTGGTCGGCGACCCGGACCTGGAGCAGGCCTGGAGCGTGATGGACGAGCAGGTCGCCGCCGCGGTCCGGCGCGGCCAGGAGAACGGTTCGATGCGGGTGGACCTCACCGCGCAGTGGGTCTCCGAGGCCCTGTTCTCCTTCGTCGCCGCCGCCGGCTGGGCGGTCCACGAGGGCCGACTCGCCGGCCGCGACGCCTCCCGCTCGGTGGCCGAACTCCTGCTCGGCGGCGCGGCCCGCCGCCCCCAGTGCTGATTCGGCGCCACCGCGGACCGGCCGCCGCGCCGAGGCCGCACCGCCGATCCGCCCCACTACCGCGACTCCCCGGCTGATCCGTACAGCCGACCCATCTCGTTTTTTGGAATCCTGATCATGTCGACTGGCACCTCTTCCCCGACTTCGATACATACCGGCACCGGCGGCTCCGACAAGGGCGCGCCGGGCCGCTGGATCGCTCTGGGCGTACTGACCCTGTCCGTGCTGCTCGTGGCGATCGACGCCACGGTGCTCGGCCTGGCGATCCCCTTCCTCAGCGAGGACCTCGAACCGACCGGCACCCAGTTGTTGTGGATCGGCGACGTCTACTCGTTCGTCATCGCCGGCCTGCTGGTCACCGCCGGTACGCTCGGCGACCGCATCGGTCGCAAGAAGCTGCTGCTGTGGGGCTCGGCCGCGTTCGGCGCGCTGTCCGTGGTGGCCGCCTACGCGCCCAGCGCCGAGGCCCTGATCGCGGCCCGCGTCGCGATGGGTGTCGCGGGCGCGTCGCTGATGCCGTCCACGCTCGCCCTGGTCCGCAACATCTTCCCGGACGCGCGCGAACGCAGTTTCGCGATCGGCGTCTGGGGCGCGATGTCGATGGCGGGCGCCGCGTTCGGCCCGGTGGTCGGCGGCTTCCTGCTCGAACACTTCTGGTGGGGCTCGGTCTTCCTGATCAATCTGCCGGTGATGGCGGTGCTGATCGTGGTCGGCATCAAGATGTTGCCGGAGTCGCGCAACCCGAATCCGGGTCCGTGGGACATGCTCAGCGCGGCGTTGTCCCTGGTCGGCATGATCGCCGCGGTGTACGCGGTCAAGGAGGCCGCCACCCACGGTCTGCTGCGCTGGGACGTGTGGGCCGCGCTGGTCGTCGGCGTGGGCGCGCTGGCCTGGTTCGGCCGCCGGCAGTTGTCCCTGCCGGTGCCGCTGCTGGACATGCGGCTGTTCCGCAACCGGGCCTTCTCCGGCTCGGTACTCGCCGACCTGCTCACCGTGCTCGGCATGTCCGGGTTGATCTTCTTCCTCTCCCAGTACCTCCAACTGGTCCAGGGCCGCAGCCCGTTGCAGGCCGGTCTGGCCGAACTGCCGGCCACGGTGGGCGCGATCGTGTCGGGTCTGCTCGCCGGCCTGGCCGCACGCCGGCTCACCCCGCGTGTGGTGGTGACCAGCGGTCTGACCGCGATCGGCCTCGCGCTCGGCGCGCTGACCGTGCTGACCGAGGACACGCCGTATCTCTACCTGGGCGGTGTGCTGCTCCTGGTCGGTGTCGGCGCGGGCTTCTCCTTCACGGTCACCGCCGACCTGATCCTGGGCAGCGCGCCGAAGGAGAACGCGGGCGCCGCCTCGGCGGTCTCGGAGACCGCGTACGAACTGGGCGCGGCGCTGGGCATCGCGCTGCTGGGTTCGGTGGTCACCGGGGTGTACCGGGGCCACGTGACGATTCCGGACGGCGTGTCCTCGGACGCGGCCGGCAGCGCGCGCGAATCGCTCGCGGGCGCGGCGGAGGCGGCCGGGACGGTACACGGACAGGTCGCGTCCGATCTCACCCACTCGGCGAACGACGCGTTTCTGGAAGGACTGCGGATCGCGGCCGGCGCGGGCTCGGCGGTACTGCTCGCGGCGGCCGTCGCGGCCTGGTTCATGCTGCGCGGCGCGCGCACGGCCGGGTCGGACGTCGGGCACTGACGCTCGGGGCCGGACGGCGGGACGGATCCCGCCGCCCGGCCCCGGGGCTTCCCACCGTGGGCGGGGCGCTGGTCCCGTGGCGCAGAGCGCGTGGTGCAGAGCGCAGAACGCGGGGCCCGCGCGGGTGCTTCAGAGTGTCTTCGCGAAGCACATGCTGTTGTCGTAGTCCTTGTAGAACCCGAACCCCGGTATCGGCTCGTAGCCGCTCGAGCGGTACAGCGCGATCGCCTCCTGCTGCTTGTCGCCGGTCTCCAGCACCAGGCGCACGCGGCCGGCGGCACGGGCGGTCTCCTCCAGGTGCGCGAGCATCGCCCGGGACAGGCCGCGCCCGCGCGCGTGCCGCACCACGTACATGCGCTTGAGTTCGGCGTCGCCCTCGCGCAGGTTCGGGTCGTCGTCGCCGGCCGCGCCGCGGGCTCGCCAACCGCCGCTGGCCACCGGGACGTCGTTCTCGTAGGCCACGCAGAACAGGCCCTCCGGCGGCCGGAAGTCGGCCGGGTCGACCGCGGTCTCGTCGGGCTCGCCGTAGCGCTCCACGTACTCCTGCTGCACATCGGCGACCAGCTTGCGCACGTCGGGGTGGTCGTACCCCAGAGTCTTGATCTCCACGGGAAAACGCTAGCCCGTGTGTTCGACGCGATGGGCGGCAGGTCGGCCGCGGCTCGGCGGAGGCTCGGCCGACCGGGCGCAGGCTCGGCAGCCGCAGCTCGGTCCGGGAAATGCTTGACCTTGTCGCCTATCGGCGGTGGACTGTGCTCCACCCGGTGACACGTGTCGCCTTGCCCTGCCCGCAGGAGGATTTGCCGTGCGCATCCCACGCCACACCCTGGTCCAGTTCAGCGACGTGCATCTGGTCCCCGAGGGTGAACTCCTGCTCGACCGGCTGGACACCGCCGAGCAACTGCGTCAGGCGCTCGCGGCGGTCGAGGCGGCGGACCTGGAGCCCGCCGCGCTGCTGTTCACCGGCGACCTCGCGGACACCGGCGACCTGCGGGCCTATCGCCGACTGCGGGCGCTGCTGGCCGTGGCCGGGCCGCGGATCGGCGCCCCCGCGCTGTACGGGATGGGCAACCACGACGACCGCGCGGCGTTTCGCGAGGGGCTGCTCGACGTCCCCGCGTCCACCGAGCCGCACGACTTCGTGCACATGGCCGGCGAGGTGCGGGTGATCATGCTGGACAGCACCACGCCGGGCAGCCACTCCGGCGACCTGACGGATGATCAATTGCAGTGGCTTCGTGCCGAGTTGGCCACGCCGGCGGCCGGTGGCACGGTGCTCGGCCTGCATCATCCGCCGATCCCCACGCCGCTCGCGTTCCTGGAGCGGCTCTCACTGCGCGAGCCGACCCGGCTCGGCGCGGTCCTCGCCGGGACCGACGTGCGGATCGTGCTGACCGGCCACAACCACCACGCGACCTGCGGCGTACTGGCCGGGGTGCCGGTGTGGGCGGCCCCGGCCGTCGCCTACCGCGCCGACGTGTTCCCGCCGGCGGGCACCTATCAGGGCGTGGCGGGCGTCGGCTACACCCGGGTCGACCTGTACGAGGACTGCGCGACGGCGACCTTCGTCCCGGTCGGCCCGATCGAGCCGGTGTACGCCTACGAGCGGGCCAAGGTGGACCGCTACCTCGCGGCGCACGAGGGCTGAGCGCGGCCCGGCCGGCGGCGGGCGAGGACGCGCGCCACCGGCCGGTCGGGCAGGTCGGGCAGGTCGGGCAGGTCGGGCAGGTCGGGCGAACGATTCCGGCGGGCAGCCCGGCGCGGCCGTCAGACCTGCGGGCGATAGGTGCCGAAGCTCCAGAGGTTCCCCTCCGGGTCGCGCACGGTGTAGCCGCGGCCGCCGTAGTCCTCGTCCTTCGGCTCGCGCACCACGGTCGCGCCCGCCGCCACCGCCCGCGCGCAGTGCGCGTCCACGTCGCCGTCGCCGTCGACAATGCCGTACACGGCCGAGCCGCCGACCGGCCAACGCAGTTGATCGCCGCAGCCCTCCGGCAGGTTGGTGCCGAGCATGATCATGCCGTTGCCGAAGGTCAGCTCCGCGTGCGCGACGGTGTCGTCGTCGCCCGGGACCACGAGCACCGCCTTCATGCCGAACGCGTCGCCCAGGAACGCGATCGCCGCCGTCGCGTCGTTGTAGCGCAGCGTCGGTACCAGGTCGGAGATCAGGGTCTTGTCGCTCATGGTGCACTCCTTGAACCGGATATGGGACCGGTCGTCGACCCGATTGTCGAAACCGGGCGTCGAAACCGGGGATGGGAACCGGACGTCGTCGAAACCGGGATGGGAACCGGACGTCGCCGAGTGGTCGATTCCAGCTTCCGGCGAGTGACCCCTCGCGGTCTTGGACAAACGGGAACGCCGGCACCGCGGCCGAAGAACGTGCACCGGTTCGCCGCGCCGGGACGACTCAGCTCGCGAAGCCGCCCCCGGGCAGGCGGGAACCCAGATAGGCACCGGGGGTGCAGCCGGCGAACGCCTTGAAGTCGCGATTGAAGTGCGCCTGGTCGTAGTAGCCCGCGTCCGCCGCGATCTCCGCCCAGGACCGGAGCGGGTCGTCGAGCAGCTCGACGGCGTGCCGAAAGCGCAGCAGCCGGGCCACCGTCTTGGGCGGCAGGCCGAGCGTCTCGCGAAACCGCGCGCCGAGGTGGCGTCGGCTCCAGCCGGTCTCGCGGGCGAGCGCGGCGACCTCGATCCGGCCCGCGCTCGCCACGAGCAGATCCCAGCAGCGGGCCACCTCGGGCAGCGGATCCGGACCCATTTCACGGCGGCGGACCAGGACCCGGTCCAGGAACGCGAACCGCGCGGACCAGTCCGGCGCGTCCTGGAGCCGGTCCACCAGCGCGCCCGCGTCCCACCCGGGCAGGTCCTCCAAGTGCACGACCCGGTCGGCGATCTCCACCAGCGGCAGACCCAGCAGCGTGTACGCGCCGAGCGGGGTGAGGTCGAGTTGAATGCCGGCCTGCCGGCCGTCGTGCTCGACAATCGCCGGGCCGCCGTGCAGGCCGGCCACGAACGAACTGGTGCTGCCCGGTCCGTACCGGGCGTCGCGTGGGGACCACACTCGGATCGCGGAGAAGCCGATGATCACGGTGATCGACCCGGTCGCCACCTCCCGGCGGCGCAACGGCGCGAGCGTGCGTTCGTCGTACCCGAGGTAGGAGTGGATCAGCGGCGCGAGCGCGGGATGCGGGGGCGCGGACACGGTCTCCATCGACCCGAGCGCGGAGGTGTGTCGGGTCACGTGCAGAGTGTCCGTGGGGACCATGCTTTCCAGTCTCACACCCGCCACCGACAGAGCACCGACCAAGGAGTGTCCGATGCGCATCGCGATCTCGGCCGATCAGATCAAGGGTTGTGGCGTCTACCTCGCCGACGAACTGCGCAAGCGCGGTCACGAGGTGCTGCCGTTCGGCGCCTTCGACCCGGCGCACGAGCCGGAGTTCGACGACGACTGGGCACCGGTGAGCGAAGCCGCCGCACGCGAGGTGACGTTGGGGCGCGCGGATCAGGCGATCGTGTGCTGCTGGACCGGTACGGGCGCCTCGATCGCGGCGAACAAGGTGGACGGGGTCCGGGCCGCGCTGTGCACGGACGCGGCCACGGCGGCGGGCGCACGGCGCTGGAACCACGCCAACGTGCTCGCGCTGAGCCTGCGGCTGACCTCCGGGCCGGTACTGATCGAGATCCTGGACGCCTGGTTCGACACCGCCCCGAGCCAGGAGATCGCCGACGTGCTCAACGTCGAGCGGGTGGCGGAGATCCGGGGCTGAACCAGGCCGGGCCGAGCGGGCAGGGCACGGTGCGGTCGAGGTAGTCGGGCAGGTCGGCGAAGTGGTCGATCACCCCGATCGCCTCGGCCAGTCCGGCCGGACGCCCGGCCGGGGCGATCAGCACTGCCTGCATGCCGTACATGTGCGGCGCGGTGGCGTCCTTGGCCGGGGTGTTCCCGACGTACATGATCTGCTCGCGCGGAACCCCGCAGGCCCGCTCGACCTCGGCGTAGAACCGAGGATGCGGCTTGCGCAGGCCGATCGCGCAGGACAGCACGATCGCGTCGAAGCACGCCTCGATGCCCGCCTCGGCCAGGGTCCGTCGGCGCACCGGCTCGGGGCGCTGGGTGTCGCAGGCGAGTACGCACACCAGGTCGCGGCGTTCCCGGATGCGCAGCAGTGCGTCGGCGGCCCGGCGGATCACCCGCGAGTCGGGGATCCGCTCGAAGACGAGTTCGGCGACCGCCTCGGGGTCCGGGACGCGGGCCCCGCACAGCGCCGAGGCGTGCCGGATCTCGTCGGCGAAGGGCGTGTGCGTGTCCCGGACCCGGTCTCCCTCGCGGGTGATGCGATGCACGTGGTCGTAGGCGGCGACGAAGGTGTCCGGGACGTCGGTGTCCGGCATCCGGCGGAGCACGTCGAGCACGGTGCGGCCGTCCGGATTGGGTCCGCGGACCGCCAGGGTGTCGCCGAAGTCGAGGGCCAGCGCACGTAGGTTCATGTTCACGCGGGTCCCCGATTCGGGACCGGATCAGTCCTGCGCGCGGGCTCCGCGCGGGGTCGTCGGGTCGAGCATGGGCCGGTCGTCGGGCCCGGCGGTCCGGCCGGTGGGTGCGGGTCGATCGGTGGGTGCGGGTCGGGTATCTGGCGCGGGTCGGGTATCTGGCGCGGATCGAGTGTCGGGCCCGACCCGGTCGTCGGGTTCGGTGAGGGTGCGGCCGAGGAACCAGGCGAGGGCGCACAGGGCGATCAGCGGCGTGAGGGCGACGCGCAGGGTCGTCGCCTCGGCGAGGGCGCCGATGGCGGGGGTGGCCACGCCGCCGATGCTCACGGCCAGGCCCAGGGTGACGCCACTCGCGGTACCGACCCGGTTCGGCAGGTAGTCCTGGCCGAGGGTGACGTGCAGCGAGAACGGGATGTACAGCGCCGTCGCGGCGGCCGCGGCGAAGACGTACAGGCCCGGACCGGGCGCCAGCACGATGCCGGCCGTGGCCGGGACGGAGGCGGCGTACGCGCGACGCAGAGTGCGGGTGCGACCCCAGCGCGCGGCCAGGCGACCACCGAGCACGGTGCCGATCGCGCCGCCGGCGAAGAGGGTGAACAGTGCGACGGAGCCGGCCGTGGAGCCGCCCGCGGTGTGCTGCTCGGCGTACAGCGCGATGAACGTGCTCAGCCCGACGAAGACGATCGAGCGGCACACGATCACGGCGGACAGCCGGGCGAACCTCGACCAGTCGTCCGCGCGGAGCGGACCGCCCGCAGCTCGGGCAGTGGCCGCGTGCCGAGCGAGGCGACGGATCACCGACGCGGTCACCAGGACTCCGGCGACCGCCGGCAGCAGCAGCCATGGGGTCGCGTCGAGGCCGCCGGCGGACAGGATCGGCGAGGCGACGACGGGGGCGAGCGCGAAACCGATGTTGCCGCCGAGCGAGTACCAGCCCATCGCGACGTGGCTGCCTCGGCAGGCCACCCGGGCCAGGCGCGCCGACTCCGGATGGTAGGCGGCGACGCCCATGCCGGACAATGCGATGGCGAGCCAGGTGAGCACGTACGAGTCGGCCGGACCGGACAGCGCGATGCCCAGGCCCGCGCCGGTCGTACTGACCGGGATCAGCCACGGCATGGTCCAGCGGTCGGTGAGCGCGCCGAACAGCGGCTGCACGATCGAGGACAGCAGGGTCGCGGCCAGCACGATGCCGGACGCGGCGACGTAGCCGTAGTGCCGCTCGGCCACCAGGAACGGGACCAGGCAGGGCACCGCACCCTGGTAGAAGTCCACGGTGGCGTGGCCGATGGCCATCATCGGGATGGCGCGGCGCTCGGGAGGTCCGGCGGAAGGGGCGGGTCGCTCGGCGACGAGCGGTCGGCCGGGCGAATCGGGATGCCGGGTGGGCTGCGGGTGGTCGGTGGCCGGCGCGTGATCCGTGCGCAGCGGATGGTCCGTGCGCAGCGGCTGGTCCGTGCGCGGCGGCTGGTCCGTGCGCGGCGGGTGGTCCGTGGGCAGCGGGTGGTCGGTGGGCGCGGGATCGGTCACTCGTCGATGATCCGGGCCACCAGGTTCGGCGGGCTTCCGATAATCTGCCAGGTGATGCCGATCTCCAGCCAACCCGACGTCGAGCCGGCGAGCGGGCTGACCACGAGCACCCGCCACCTGCCGGCGGGCGGTGGTGTGACCGCACACCGACACGACGTGCACCAGATCGTCTACGCCGGGCGCGGCGTGCTGACGGTGACCACCGACGCCGGCAGTTGGGTCGCGCCCGCCACCCGCGCGCTGTGGATCCCGGCCGGCACCATGCACCGGCACCGCGCACACGGCCGCACCGTGCTGCACACCGTGGGCATCCCGGCCGACACCAACCCACTGAAGCTGGACGGCCCCGCCGTACTCGCGGTCGGCCCCCTGCTGCGCGAGCTGATCATCGCGTACAGCCGGCCCGAACTCCCGGACACCGCCGAAGGCGCCCGGATCCTGGCGGTGCTCCTCGACCAGCTCCGACACAGCCCGCAACAGGCGCTGCATCTGCCCACCGGCCGGGATCCGCGCCTGGTCGCGGTGTGCGAACTGCTCCTCGCCGACCCCGCCGACCAACGCACACTCGCCGCCCTGGGCGCCGACGTCGGGGCGGGAGAGCGCACGCTGACCCGGCTGTTCGCGGCCGAGCTGGGCATGACGTTCCCGCAGTGGCGCACCCAGTCGCGCCTGCACCACGCGCTGCGCCTGCTCGCCGAGGAGGTACCGGTGACCACCGTCGCACACCGCTGCGGATGGTCCTCGGCAAGCGCGTTCATCGACGTCTTCCGACGCGCGTTCGGCCACACCCCGGGCGCGCACCGCACGGTCGGCTGAGCCTGTGTCCGTCGCCGCGCCGCCGGCGGAAACCCGCGACGACGCCGGTCGTTGCGCGCGCCGGGCGCCGGGCGGCGGTTACGTACTCGAGTCGTCGGTCGGCTGCGTACGCCGGGCGTCGGTCGATCGCGCACACCCGTCGTCGGCCGGTTCGTACGCCCGTCGCCGATCGGTTACACCCGTCCGCCGTCGGCCGGTTCGTACGCCCGTCGCCGGTCGGTGGCATACGCCCGCCGTCGGTCAGTTGCGTACGCCGGGCAGACCCGTGATGAAATCGGCCAACGCGGAGGGGTTTCGGGTCTGGATGAGCACCCTGCCGGGGCCGGTGAAGTCGAAGACCAACCCCTCGCCGGAGGTGACCGACGCGATGGTCCGCCCGCGTGCGGCCCGGCGGGTGGAGAACGTGATGGCGGGCGAATACGCGACCACGTGGCCCGTGTCGACCACGACCTGCTCCCCCGCCTCCAGGTCCAACACGTCAAGCGCGCCGTAGCAGCCCATGATCACCTCGCCTTGGCCGGACGCGTGCACCAGGAAGCCGCCCTCGCCGCCGACCAGGTTGCGCAGTCCACCCCAGCGGGTGTCGATCTGTACGCCGGCGGAGTTGGCCAGCCAACTGGTCCGGGTGAGCAGGAACTCGGGCACCTCGGGGGTGAGCGTGACATTGGCGATGTCGCCGGGCAGCGCGGTGGCGACGTCGACCCAGCCGCCCCGGTCGGGCGCGGTGAACGTGGTCTGAAAGAACGACTCGCCGCCGAGCACACTGCGCTTGAGGCCACGCATGATGCCGCCCTCGACCTTGGCGGTGATCTCCACGTCCGCGCTGTGCGCCATCATCGCGCCGGATTCGGCCCGCATCGCCTCGCCCGGATCGAGCGTGCAACGGGCGGCGGCGAACGCGGGACCGTGCCTGACTTCGACTCTCATCCCGCGAACCTCACACGCGCCGGCTGCCCCCAGCGACCAAAACGACCCGATCGGGCGACTCCCATCACCCGATCGGGTCGGCGGTTCCACCCACGCTCACTTGGCCGGCGGAATGCCCTTGATCATCGCGAAACGCGCCCCGAAGGGGTCGTTCACCATCGCGATCCGGCCGACGTCCGGGATGTCGTACGGCGCCGTCAACTCGGTCCCGCCCAACTCGATCGCCCGCGCGAACGACGCGTCGCAATCGTCCACACCGATGTAGATCTGCCATTGCGGGGTGGTCTCCCGCGGGTCGACCTCCGCCACACCGGCATGCATCGCGTCCACGTCCTCACCCGGGTAGGCGAGCGTGTAGTCGCCGTCCGGCGACGGGAAGTCCTGGTAATTCCAGCCGAACACCGCGTGATAGAACCCGGTGGCCGCGCTCCGGTCGGCGGTGTACAGCTCGGTCCAACACAACGCACCGACGTCCTGAACCAACTCCAGGCCCTTGTTCGTGCCCGGCTCCCACACCATGAAGCCCACACCGGTCGAATCGGTGAACCCGGCCAGCCGCCCCATGTCCAACACATCCATCGGCGGAAGCAACACCCCGCCCCCGGCCCGCTCCACCGCCTTGGTCGTGGCATCCGCATCCAGCGCGTGAAAGTACACCGACCACACCGACGCCGCACTCTCATCCATCAACGGCGCCAACGCCCCGACACTCTTCCCACCCTTCCGCAAAATCCCGTACCCCCCGGTCTCCGGCCCGGTGATCTCCAAATCCCACCCGAACAGATCCCCATAGAACGCCCCCGCCGCCGGAATATCCCCCACCCCGAGATCAATCCAAATCGGAGCACCAACCGCAAATTCCGTCGTAAGCATGACAACCCACTCTCCACGAACCCACCAACCACCCAACCCGCCCCACCACACCCACACAGCGCATACCAAATGCCCGATTAACCCCGATCAACACCTCCTCCCGACCCGACCACGGACGATGCGCCTGAACCTTCGTATAAGTCCGTGATGCGAAGGATGGGCCGAGGTACCGCCCCGGATCCCGGCCCTCCGGAACGGATAGTCACGACCGAGATCGAAAACCCACAGCCCACCGGTGGTCCGTCCGCGGACACGGACGCGATGGTGGGCGAGGTCGTCGAGCGATTGATGGACCGCGCGGACGCCTCGGGGGCGGCCCTGCTCGGCGAGGGCGGCCTGTTGCCCGAGATCACCCGGGCCGTCCTACGTCGGCCCCGAGCCAATCGACGAGCACGGGGGCGGAGGCGGGCAACGACATCGTGGGCGCTGCCCGTCGCGAGGGCGTTGAGGCCGGGCAGCCAGGCGGGCGCGGAAGGTGCGCGGACGCTGCCGCAAGTGGGGGTCACGGGAGACGCGCCGGCGGCGGGCAGCCAGGCGGGCGCGGGAGGCGTGCCAGCATGGGGCCGCCAAACGACCGCGGAAGGCGCGCAACCGCGGTGCGGCCAAGCGGCCACAGAAGGCATGCCGGCATAAGGCAGCCAAACGGCCATGGGAGGCGCGCGCGGGCGTGGGGCGGCCAGACGGTCCGCGGGCACGCCGGCGTCGGGCAGCCAGCGATCGCGGAAGGCGCGTTGGCCTGGGAGTAGCCACATCCGCCCCGGCGCAGCGCCGACGTGGCCGCCACGTCGAAGAGGCCGGCCGCGACTGGCGGGGAGCCGCGCCGGCAGGAGAGGCGGAGGGCTCAGATGAAAGCGATCTCGGACGGGATCGCGGCGGCGCCGGGCAGCGATGCCGGAGGCGAGCGAGTGGCGGCCCGGTAAGCCGCAACGGAGGCACCGACCGGAGCACGCGAACAGTGCTCTCGGTTCGGAAAGGCGCTCTCAACGCGAGCGGCGCTCTCGGTTCGGATCCATGCTCTCGACATGAGCAGCGCTCTCGTTATTTGCCCCCGCTCTCGCGCGAGCAGTGCTCTCGATGCGAGCAGTGCTCACGGCGCGGTCGCCAGGGGTGGCACCAACTCCTTGGCTGTGCCCGGCGCGCCGACCAGTTCCAGCGCACCACGCCGCGCTGGACACCGAACACCGAGCCCGAGCAGCGGTGCCGAGCATGGATGTGAGCAGCGCTCTCGATTTGGACGCGCGCTCGCAACGTGAGCAGTGCTCACGGGCACCGGCGCACACCCCGACGTGAGCAGTGCTCTCGGTATGGACTCGTGCTCTCGATATAGGGCGCTGCTCACGTTGTGGAGAGCCGCTCGCACTTCGGCTACCCGCTCGACTTGCCGCGGCAGGGGGCATTTGGGGCCGGGCATACGTGGTTGCCTGTCGCGTCGCTCGCGGCGTGAGCACTGCTCTCGATGTGAGCACCGCTCTTGATATCAACGGGTGCTCTCGAAGCGATCGGATGCTCTCGATCGCTCGATTCTCCCGACTCAGGTCGGTGCCGGATGACCCAATGCCTCGGCCCGGCCCGACCCAGCCCGGTCACGGCCGGGCTCCGACCCAGCCGGTCAACACATCAGTCCGACCCCGCCCAGTCGACGCCGCCATCCAACCCCAGCCCGCCGTGCGCGGCCGACCCAAACCGGCCCAGCCAACGCCTGAGTTCGACCTGGCCCCATCCGGCTAGACCCCTGCCCAACCTGACCTGACCCAGCGCACCCCAACCCCGACCTGGCTCGGCCCAGCTCACCTCAGCCCAACCTGGCCCAAGCCAACTTGACCTTGACCTAGCTCCGCCAACGCGGCCCACTCCGCCCCTGGCCGACCAGCTCCGCCAACCCGGCCCATCGCGGAACCAGCCGACCCCGCGCATACCAACCCAGCCGGCAAAGCTCGACGCACCCCCGACCCGACCCGGCTCCACCGACCCGGCACGCCCGGCCCGGCTCACCCCACCCCCGGCCGACCAGCTCCGCCAACCCGGCCCACCGCGGAACCAGCCGACCCCGTGCGTACCGACCTAGCCAGCAAAGCTCGACGCACCCCCAACCCGACGCACCCCGACCGACCCGACCCGACTCACCCCAGCCCCAGCCGACCCGGCACAGGCCAGCCCAGCCCAGACCGACCCACCGCTGCCAAGCCCCCGCTCACCCCAGCCTCAGCCGGCCGACCCAGCACCCCCAGCCCAGCCGGCCAAGACCGACCCACCTCCACCCGCCCTCGCCCAACCCCCACCCCGCCCCACCACACCACCCCGCACCGCGTCAAGGATCCCCCGCCCTATGTCGTCGGAGCGGTCGGCGGCGCCGTGGTCGTTGCCGTCGTTGGTGTTCCCGGCGTCGAAGGCAGCAGGGGCTCGCAGATCTTGAGGGCTTCGGCGGTTTTGGGGTCGCTTCGGTCAAGGGCGGGTGCGCCGCCCGGTGGGAGTTCGACCTGGTGGTCCTTGAGGCAGCCGGCGAAGGCCTGGCTTGCCGAATTGCCGCCGCGCCTCGGGGCGTCCGCGCCGCCGGCGCCGCCGCCACCGCCGGCCGGGCCCCGGGAGGGGCGTAGTTTCGCGCAGGCTTCCTCGGCCTTGCGGTACACCGGGTCCGTCGCGCGGGGATTGGGTCGCCCGGTCGGGAAGGCGGTGGGTCGTTCGCCGGCCGGACGGCTCGGGCGGCCGGACGGGCGCGGCTCCCCGGACGAGCGCGGCTCGCCGAATGGGCGGGACTCACCGAATGGGCGGGACTCACCGGATGGGCGGGGCTCACCGGATGGGCGGTTGCCGCCGTCCGGCCGTCCCGTCGGCACCGCGACGCCGTTTTCGCGCAGGCATTCGGTGTACGCCTTGGTCGCGTCCCCACCACCGTTCGCCGCGCTCGACGGGGCCGAGGCACTCGTGCTCTTGCCGCTGCTCCCCCCACATCCGGCCAGCAGCAGCACGAGTGCCGAGGCGGCGGCCGGCGCCACCGTTGTGGTCCACGCCGGTCGACCCGGGTACCTCGTCATGACGTCCTTCCCACGAGCTTCGGGGTCGGCGCCGGACGGCGCACCGCCCATCCGCTCAGGACTCAAGCACGACAGGATGGTGAAAGCCCGCGCGCCGCCTGGGAGTTCTCTGGGAGCCCCGGCCGAGGTAGGCCGTCGTCGCACTCGGGCCGACGCGTGGCTTGTCGTGATCGGGCCCGATTTCGGCGTATCGCGCCGGGCACCGCCGGCTTCGGGGCGTGTCGGCGCTCCCAGTGAACTCCCAGGCGACGGCCAGTGTTCGGGGACGTGTCCGGACCAGGCTGTGCGGCCATGAGGCGTGTACGACTACGACGGAAGTCGGTCCTGATCAACCTGGCCCTGGCCACCGCGATGGTGACCGGCGTGGGCTTCGCCTACGCGGCGGTGGACGACGGCGGTGGATCGGCGGACGCGACGCGCACGCGTACCGGCAAGGTGACCAAGGGGACGGTGCAGGCCACGGTGTCCGCGTCGGGGTCGTTGACTTCCCCCTCGGACGTCGGCATCGGCTTCACCGCCGCCGGCCGCGTCACCGCCGTCGGGGTCAAGGTCGGCGATACCGTCACCGCCGGTCAGGTCCTCGCGCAGGTCGACCCGACCCAGGCGCAGGAGGCACTGGACGCGGCGAAGGCGGCCGTCACAGTGGCCCAGGCGAACCTGACCAAGGCCCAAGCGGGCACCCCGGTCCAACAGAACGGCGGCAACGGCAACGGCGGTGGCAGCGGCAACCAGGGCACAGACGCCCAGAACACAGTCCTGCGCGGCTCGACCGCCGGCAGCGCGAGCACAACCGGCGGCACCGCGACCACCGGCGGCACCGGCGATGTGCCCGCCCCCACGTCCACATCCACGCCGGCGCCGTCCCGGACCTCGGCGCCCCCCGTCACCCAGCCGCACCCGACCGTCACCGTCACCGTCACCAAGGCCCCGACGGCCACCCCGACGCCGAGCACGACGGTCGACGCGGCGGCGGTGACCCAGGCCGAGTCGGCACTGATCGCGGCGAACAACAAGCTCGCCGACGCCCAACGTGCCCTGGACGGCTGCGTACTCAAGGCGCCCTCCGCCGGCATCGTGGCTTCGGTCTCCGGCAAGGTCGGCGACACCGTCTCCGCCACGACCTCCTCCAGCGGATCGAGCGGATCGAGCGGATCGGGCTCATCAGGCGGATCGGGAAGCACCAGCGGCGGCGGCCAAAGCGGTTCCTCCTCCACCGGCACCGTCACCGGCTTCGTCGTGATCGCCAACCCGACCGGCATGGAGACCCGGGTGTCCTTCTCCGAGGCCGACGCCGCCAAGGTCAAGGCCGGTCAACCTGCCACGGTGACGCTCAACGTGAACTCCGCGATCCGGCTGAACGCCAAGGTGGTCAGCGTGAATCCGCTGCCGGACAGCGGTTCGACCTCGGGTTCGGTCAAGTACGGCGCGACGATCGCGCTGCAGGGCGACGTGTCCACGCTGCGGACCGGACAGACCGCGAACATCTCGGTGGTCGTCGCGCAGGCCGACAACGCGTTGCAGGTGCCCTCCGCCGCCGTCACCGGCACCGGCGCGACGGCCTCGGTACGGGTCCTGGTCAACGGCGCCGAGCAGCGCCGTACGGTGACCGCCGGCGTGGTCGGCGACCAGACCACCCAGATCGTCTCCGGCCTGGCCGAGGGCGACGAGATCGTGATCGGCACCGTCGCCGCGGCCGGTTCCGCCGGTTCCACATCCGGCCGCTCCGGCCAGTCCACCCGAGGCGGAACGGCCGGCGGTGGGCAACCCGCCCCGGGCATCGGCAACTTCCCCGGCGGCGGCGCGGTCGGCGGCGCCTCGGCCGGTGCCTCCGGCGGCGGCCTCCCGCGCGGCGGCTCACGATGAGCGAGTCGCACGCGGACCGACCCGCGCCCGTCATCGACGTGCGTGCGGTGACCAAGTCGTACGGTCACGGCGCCGCCTCGGTGCACGCGCTGCGCGGCGTCGACCTGACCATCGAGGTCGGCGAATACGTGGCCATCATGGGCAGTTCGGGCTCGGGCAAGTCGACGCTGATGAACGTGCTGGGCTGCCTGGACGTGCCGACCTCGGGCCGCTATCTGCTCGACGGCCTCGACGTCGGCCGGCTGGACGAACACCAACTCGCCCTGGTCCGCAATCGACGCATCGGGTTCGTCTTCCAGTCGTTCAACCTGATCCCGCGCACCAGCGCGCTCGCCCAGGTCGAACTCCCGTTGTCCTACGCCGGGGTGCGCGCCAAGGAGCGCCGACGCCGGGCGCTGGCCGCGCTCGACCTGGTCGGCCTGGCCGACCGTACCGACCACGCGCCCAACGAACTCTCCGGCGGCCAGCAGCAACGCGTCGCGCTGGCCCGCGCGTTGGTCACCACACCCGCGCTGCTGCTCGCCGACGAGCCGACCGGCAACCTGGACAGCCACAGCACCGCGGAGGTGCTCGGAATCCTGGACCGGCTACACGGCTCCGGACGCACGATCGTGATCATCACCCACGAGGACGAGGTAGCCGCCCGCGCCGAGCGCATCCTGCGCCTGGTCGACGGCCTGGTGGTCTCGGACCACCGCCGCGCCCCGGCCCCGACCACCCCGACCCCGGCACCCGTCCGCGTCCCGACCGGCGCTCCCGCCGAAGGAGCCCGCCGGTGAACCCCGTCGAAGTGCTTCGCTTCGCCGTCCTGGGCCTGGCCGCGAACAAGATCCGCACCGCACTGACCATGCTCGGCGTGCTGATCGGCGTCGGCGCGGTGATCCTGCTGGTCGCCGTGGGCAACGGCTCGTCCAAGTCCGTCCAGGCCTCGATCCAGCGACTCGGCACCAATCTGCTCACCATCTCGCACACCGCCGGCGGCGGCCGCTTCGGCGCGGCCGGCCAGGGCGGTGCGCTCAAGGACCTGACCCTGGACGACGCGCAGGCCCTGGTCGACAAAACCCTGGCCCCGCACGTCGCGTCGGCGGCTCCCGTGCAGACCGCGTCGCAGAGCATCACCTACGCCGGCCAGTCGGTCACCGTGTCCCAGGTCGTCGGCACCACACCGGACTGGTTCGCCACCACCAACCACGACCTGGGCCGAGGCGCGCTGTTCGGCACCGAGGACGTGAACGCCCGCCGCAAGGTCGCCGTCCTGGGCAGCACCACGGTCGAGAACGTGTTCGGTACGGAGAACCCGATCGACAAGGAGATCCTGATCGGGGGCGTACCGTTCCGCGTCGCCGGTGTGCTGAAGACCAAGGGCGGCAACGGCGTGGCGGACTCCGACGACACCATCGTGCTGCCGGTGACCACGATGCGCGACAGCCTGACCGGCTACGGCTCGCTCTCCTCGATCGCGGTCCGGGCCACCTCCTCGGCGGACACCACGCTCGCCCAGGACGAGGTGACCTCGATCCTGAACAACCGTCACCGGATCACGAGTTCGACGCAGAGCGACTTCCGGATCACCAACCAACAGTCGCTGTTGAGCGCCAACGACGAGACCAACAAAACCTTCACCGTGCTGCTCGCGGCGGTCGCGGCGATCTCGCTCCTGGTCGGCGGGATCGGGATCACCAACATCATGCTGGTGACCGTCGCCGAACGGACCCGGGAGATCGGCATCCGCAAGGCGATCGGCGCCCCGCGCGGTGCGATCCTGGGCCAGTTCCTCGCCGAGTCGACCCTGCTGTCCGTCCTCGGCGGCGGACTGGGCGTGGCCGCCGGGCTGTTCGCGGCACGCTTCGAGGTGGTCGGGATCACGCCCGTCGTGGTGCCGAGTTCGGTGGTCGGCTCGTTCGCCGTGTCGGTCGCCATCGGCCTGTTCTTCGGCGGCTACCCGGCCGCGCGCGCGGCGGCGCTGCGCCCGATCGAGGCGCTGCGGCACGAATAGCCCGCCCGACCACCGCCGTTCCAGCGTCCCAGGAGGACCGAGACCATGACGCCGAAGCACCGCGTCGACCGACACGACACCCGGCCACAGACCGCCGTCCCCGACACGGCACGGCCCGACACCGAAACTCTCGACCGACACGACACCCGGCCACAGACCCGCATCCCCGACACGACGCCGCCCGACACCGAGACCCTCGGCGCCCGATCCCGCATCCCCGTGCCCGGTGACCCCGGGCCGGCGGCGAACGCGGCGGCCGAGCCCGGGTTCGTCGGCGGCTTCCGTACCGAACCGGAAGCCGCCGACGAATCCCACCCCGACACATCCCACCCCGAGGAGTCCTCGGAGGACATCCTCGGCCGGCCGCCGACGGCTCGCGACGTGGCCGCCGAACTCACCGCCCCGCCCCGGCGCAGGCTCCCCGCGCTGACGCTGGCCCTGGGCGCGGGCGTGTTCCTGGCGGTCGGCTTCCTGGCGGGCGTCGAGGTGCAGAAGGATCAGGGCGAGGGCACGAACCAGGCCGCCGGACCCCCCGGCGCGCAGGGCGCGAACCCGTACGGCGCCCGCGCCGCCGGCGCGCCTTCGACCGGTGGCGGCGGGCAGGGCACCGGACGTACCGGCGGCGCGGCGGCCGGCCCCGGAACGGGCGCCGCCTCGGACCTGACCACCGGGACCGTGAAGGTTGTGGACGACTCTTTCATCTACGTCTCAGATTCGGCCGGCAATATCGTCAAGGTGAAGACCGACGCCGCAACCAAGATCCAGGTCGTCCGGGACGGCAAACCCGTCGACCTCAAGCCCGGAGACGCCGTCGTGGTGCGTGGCGCCACGGACGCCGACGGCTCGGTGGCCGCCACCTCGGTCACCGAGGGCACCGCCACGGCCGCTCGCCCGGGAGCCGGCAACCCCGGCACGAGCGCCGGCGGCACGAACGGCGCAAGCGGTACGGCAGGCACGAACGGCACGGCCGGCGGGACGAGCGGAGCCGGCCCCACCGCCGGCGGAACGGGCTGACGTGACCACGCCCACCGAAGCCGGCGCCCGCGCCCGCCTCCTGGTCGTCGACGACGAGCCCAACATCCGCGAACTCCTGTCCGCCAGCCTGCGCTTCGCCGGATTCGACGTCGACTCGGCGGCGGACGGCACGGACGCCCTCGCGGCGGTCGCGCGCTGTCGGCCGAACCTGGTCGTCCTCGACGTGATGCTCCCGGACCTGGACGGCTTCGAGGTGGTGCGCCGGCTGCGCGCCGACGGAACCCACCTGCCGGTGCTGTTCCTGACCGCCAAGGACACCACCAAGGACAAGATCACCGGACTGACCCTGGGCGGGGACGACTACGTCACCAAACCGTTCAGCCTGGAGGAATTGATCGCCCGCATCCACGCGGTGTTGCGCCGGGTGGACGGCGGCGCGGCCCTGCCGACGCCGTCGAACCGGATCGTGGTCGCCGACCTCGAACTCGACCCGGAGGGCCACGAGGTGCTGCGCGGCGGCCGTCCCGTGCAACTCTCGCCGACCGAGTTCAAGCTGCTGCGCTATCTGATGCTCAACACCGGCCGGGTGGTGTCCAAGACCCAAATCCTGGACCACGTCTGGCAGTACGACTTCGGCGGCGACCTGAGCATCGTCGAGTCGTACATCAGCTATCTCCGCCGAAAGGTCGAACTCGACGTCGGCGGCGGCAAGTTGATCCACACCGTACGCGGTGTCGGGTACGTGCTGCGCCGCCCCCAGCCGACGGTCTGACGGCGCCCCCATGCGCGTCCCGCACCCGAGCCGGTCCTCGCTGCGCCTCCCTCGTCCGAACCGGCCCCCGCTGCGCCTCCCTCGCCCGAACCGGCCCCCGCTGCGCCTCCCTCGCCCGAACCGGCCCCCGCTGCGCTTCCCGCACCCGAGCCGGTCCTCGCTGCGTGTCCGGGTCCTGATCATCGCGATGGCCCTCGTCGCCGTCGCGCTGTTGGTCAGCCAGACGGTCGTGGTGGGTTCGCTGCGCGGCTACCTCACCGACCAGGTGGACCGGCAACTGGCCCAGGCCGCACGCGGGATGGCGTTCCGTCCGCCGGAGTCGGGCGAGCCGCGGAGCGGGCCGCGCGGGCGGGCGCCCGGTGTGCTGCCGAGCCGGATCGTGGCCGAGTACCTGTTTCCCGACGGCACCACCCACCAGCGGATCCGCTCGCCGGGCGCCGAGGACGAGTTGGGACCCCGACTGCCGAAGCTGGACACCGACACGGTGCTGGGTTTGCAGCGACGGGCCTTCGAGACCGACTCGGTGAGCGGCGACGGGCGTTGGCGGGTGCTCGCGGTGCCGGTGGCGGGCGGCGAGGGCAGCGTGGTGCTGGCCCAGCCGCTGGACGACGTGCGCGCGACGGTCGACCGGATGCGCACGGTGTGCCTGGTGATCGGCCTGAGCTGTCTGACCGTGCTCGCCGCGGCCGGCTGGTTCGCGCTGCGCGGCGGCCTGCGCCCGCTGCGCCGGATCGAGGAGACGGCGGCGGCGATCGCGGCCGGCGACCTCTCGCATCGGGTCCCGGTACCCGCGCCCGGGACCGAGATCGGCCGGCTGTCCACATCGATCAACGGCATGCTCGCCCAGATCGAGACCGCGTTCGCGGCCCGGGCCGAGTCGGAGACGCGGATGCGCCGGTTCGTCGCCGACGCCGGACACGAATTGCGCACCCCGCTGGCGAGTGTGCGCGGCTTCGCCGAGTTGTACCGGATGGGCGCGCTCACCGATCCGGCCGAGGTGGCCCGGACCATGCGCCGGATCGAGGACGAGGCGATCCGGATGGGCGGCCTGGTCGAGGACCTGCTGCAACTGGCCCGCCTGGACGAACAGCGCCCGCTCTGCAACGAGCCGGTGGACCTGCGGATCCTGGCCGCCGACGCGGTGCACGACATCAAGACGCTGGCACCCGATCGCTCGGTCACGCTGACCGGGCTGGACGGCGGCGCGGCGCATCCGGTGATCGTCTCCGGCGACGAGTCGCGGCTGCGCCAGGTGGTGGCCAACCTGGTCTCCAACGCGCTGACACACACCCCGGCCGGGACCGCGATCCGGATCGCGGTGGGCCGGACCCCGGCACCGGACCCGTGCGCGGCTCTGGAGGTCACCGACGCCGGCCCCGGTCTGGCACCGGCCGACGCACAACGCGTCTTCGAACGCTTCTACCGCGTCGACTCCTCCCGCAGCCGGGCCGCCGGCGGCGGTTCGGGCCTGGGCCTGGCGATCGTCGCCGCGCTGGTCAACGCGCACGGCGGCCGGGTCGAGGTACGCACCGCACCCGGCCGCGGCGCCGCCTTCCGAGTGCTGCTGCCCTGACCCGATGGGGCCGCCCGACCGAGGCGCCCCCACCCGACCGCACCCCCACCGACCGCGCCCCCACCCGGCCGCGCGCCTCCACCCGACCGCGCCCCATCGTGCCCACCCCACCTCGGAGCCGGGCTGCCCCGATCGACCCGGCCGCCCCCACTCGACCGGCCCCCGTCGCGCCCACCCCCGACTCGAAACCGGGACGCGCCGCCCCACTCCGACCCGCCCCACTCCGACCCGCCCCACTCCGACCCGCCCCGACCGCACCACCCCGCCCGGTCTCAGCCCCGGTCCGAGACCACCGACCTGTCCACGTGCCGGCCCGGGCCGGCACCCACCTACCGGCCCGGGTCACAGCGCCCGCCGACCGTCACCCGACCGGTGATCAGGCGACTCCGCCGTACCCCGGCAACCGCGGTCGGCAAGTGCCCGCATGGGCGGTGTCGAGCCTGTCCGGGCAGGTGGCGCCGCGTGCGCCTACTGCGATTTCAGTAGTAGGTCGTCGGGTTTCGGTAGGTCGCAGTGTCCGTAGCCGCATGACGACCGGAGGGGTCCCGCCGGGCGAGCCTTGAGCGGTCATCGCATGTGGATAGGGAGACCCTGACGTGGCGACTTTTCTGTATCGGCTCGGCCGCGGCGCCTTTCGGCGCCGCGGCACGGTCCTCCTGGTGTGGCTGGGGGTGCTGGCCGCGGTCGCGGTGGGCGCTGCGCAGGCACAGGGGCCCTCGGACGAGGAGTTCTCGATGCCGGGGATCGAGTCGCAAAAGGCGTTCGATCTCATGGAGGAGCGTTTTCCCGGAACGGCCGCGGACGGCGCCACCGCCCGGGTCGTCTTCGTCGCCCCGGGCGGGCGGAAGGTGACCGCGGGCGACCTGCGGAAGGCCGTCGAGGACGCGGTGGGCTCGCTGGGGTTCGGCCCGCAGGTGGCCGGTGTCGCGGACCCGTTCGAGTCGAAGGCCGTCAGCGAGGACGGTTCGACGGCGTATGCGACCGTCACCTACAAGGTGGAGTCCGCCGACGTCACCGACGCCAGTCGTGCGGCGGTGGACAAGGCGGCGGAGCGGGCGCGGGCGGCGGGCTTGACGGTGGAGACCGGCGGGTCGGCGATGGACAGCGGCGGCGGACCCGGCGGGACCGCGGAGATCGTCGGCCTCTCGGCGGCGGCCGTCGTGCTGCTGTTCACGTTCGGGTCGATGGCCGCCGCCGGCCTGCCGCTGCTGACCGCGATCGTGGGCGTCGCCGTGAGCCTGTTCGGAATCCTGCTGCTGGCGGGCCCGTTGGGCCTGTCCTCGGACACGATCACCCTCGGGATGATGCTGGGCCTGGCGGTGGGCATCGACTACGCCCTGTTCGTGGTGTCCCGCTATCGGGAGGAGCGCGGGCGCGGCCGGGCACCGCGGGATGCGGCCGGGGTCGCGGTGGGTACCGCCGGATCGGCGGTCGTGTTCGCCGGGCTCACCGTGGTGATCGCACTGGCGGGTCTGTCGGTGGTCGGGATTCCGACACTGACGAAGATGGGCCTGGCCGCCGCGGGGACCGTCGCGGTCGCCGTACTCGTCGCGTTGACGGTCGTCCCCGCGCTGCTCGGGTTCTGGCCCGACGCCGTGCTGGCACGCAGGGCACGCAAGGCCGGCACGCGTGGCATCACCGGGCCCGGCGACCGCACCGCCGGCGGGCGGGGCAACCTGGGCACGCGCTGGGCTCGTTTCGTGCTGCGTCGTCCTGTGGCGGTGCTGGTTCTCGGCGTGGTGGGCCTGGCCGCCCTGGCCGTGCCGATGGCGTCGCTGCGGTTGGGCATGCCGGGTGACGAGGCCAAGTCCACCGCCACCACCGAGCGGCGGGCCTACGACGCGCTCGCCGAGGGCTTCGGCCCCGGCTTCAATGGGCCGCTGACCATCGTCGTGGACGCGAAGGGGGCAGCCGACCCGCGCGCCGCGGTGCGCGCCGTCAGCGACCGGATCGGCGACACGGCCGGCATCGTGTCGGTCTCCCAGGCCCGCTTCAACCAGGCCGGCGACACGGCGGTCTTCCGGGCCACCCCCTCGACCAGCCCCACGGACGAGAAGACCAAGGACCTGGTGGAGACGATCCGCCGCAACCGTGCGGCTGTACAGAAGCAGGCGTCGGCGACGTTCGAGGTCACCGGCACGACCGCGCTGAACATCGACATCGCCGCGAAGGTGCAGTCCGCGCTGGTGCCCTATCTGGCGGTGGTCGGCGGCTTGGCGGTGGTGCTGCTTCTGCTGGTCTTCCGGTCCGTACTGGTGCCGGTCAAGGCGGCCCTGGGTTTCGTCCTCTCGGTGCTGGCGGCGCTGGGCGCGTTGGTGCTGGTCTTCCAGGAGGGACACGCCGCGGACCTGTTCGGGGTGGAGCAGACCGGGCCGATCATGAGCCTGATGCCGATCTTCATGATGGGCATCGTCTTCGGGCTGGCCATGGACTACGAGGTCTTCCTGGTCTCCCGGATGCGGGAGGCGTACACCCACGGGGAATCCGCCGATCAGGCGATCGTGTCCGGGTTCCGGCACAGCGCCCGGGTGGTGACGGCCGCCGCGCTGATCATGATCGCGGTCTTCTCCGGGTTCATCGGGGAGCAGGGGGGACTGATCAAGATGCTCGGCTTCGGCCTGGCCGCCGCGGTGCTCTTCGACGCCTTCGTGGTCCGCATGGCGATCGTGCCCGCCGTCCTGGCCCTGCTCGGCGACCGGGCCTGGTGGCTGCCGGGGTGGCTGGGCCGCGTGCTGCCCCGGGTCGACGTGGAAGGCGGGGCGCTCGGCCACGCACGGCCCGCCCGACCCGACCATGACCCGGAAGGGCCGATCCGGGCTCGCGTGTGACCGGCTCCACCCCGGGACCGCCCGAGACCCGTGTCCCGGGCGGTCCGCACACCCCGTCCTCGCGGTCGTCGGCGACCATGGATTCCTGCGACGCCCCCCAGCGGAGAGCACGATGACCAACTACCTCGAACGGTACGCGGAGCGCCACGCCCGAGCCGCGGACGTGGCGACGGCGGTGGCGTTGTGCGTCTGCACGCTCTTCGGGGCCCAGATCAGCACGTCCGAGTCCTCGCCCCCGCACGCCCTGTGGCCCGCCTGGATCCTCGTCGTCTCCGGCGCGGCCGTCGTGGCCGCCCGCAGCCGCCCGCGCGCCACCCTCGCGGTCACCGCCGCCGCGGCCGCCCTGCTGACCGCCCTGGGCTACCTGCCCAGTCCCCTGCTGCTGGCCCCGGTCATGACCGCGTTGTACTGGCTTGCCGCGCTCACCGATTCGCGGACGACCGGCGTCTACGGCTCGGCGACCGTGGCCCTGCTGGTGGCCACCTCGCTGGCCGGCGCGCCGCTCGGCGACGACTTCATCCTGCGCACCGTGGGCACGGTCCTGTGGTTGCTGCTGCCGGTGTCCCTGGGCGGCAGGAGCCGCTTCCGGCGCGCCTACCTCGAATCCGTCCAGGCCCGCGCCGCGCACGCCGAACGCACCCGCGAGGAGGAGGCCCGGCTCCGCGTCGCCGAGGAACGCATGCGCATCGCCCGCGAACTCCACGACGCCGTCGCCCACCACATGGCCGTCGCCCACGCCCAGGCCGGCACCGCCGCCCACCTCGCCGACACGCACCCGGAGCAGACCCGCAAGATCCTCGCCGACCTGGTCGGCACCACCACCTCCGCGCTCCTGGAACTGCGCGCCACGGTGGGCGTGTTGCGCCAGACGGCCGACCCGCACGCCTCCCCGCTGGAACCCACCCCGGGCCTGGACCGCCTGCCCGAACTGGTCGCGGCCTGCGCATCGGCCGGCCTGACCGTCACCGTCGGCACCGAGGGCCAGGCTCGGCCGCTGTCCCCGGGAGTGGACCTGACCGCCTACCGGATCATCCAGGAGGCGCTGACCAACGCCACGAAACACGCGCCCGACCACGCGGCCCGAGTCCGGCTCCGCTACGACGGCTCGCGTCTGCTGATCACCGTCACCAACGACGGCACAATGAGCGGCGGGGCCGTCCCGCCGATGCCCGGCGGCGGATACGGACTGATGGGCATGCGCGAACGTGCCCACTCCGTCGGTGGCGACCTGCGCGCCGGCCCCCGACCCGAAGGCGGCTTCGAAGTCGCCGCCGCCCTCCCATTCCAGCCCCGCACCCCGGCGGACGACCCGACCGGACGACGACCCGAGGAAATCCGTTGACCATCCGCGTCCTGCTCGCCGACGACCAGGCCCTGCTGCGCGGCACCTTCCGGCTCCTGATCGACTCCTGCGACGACCTGGAGGTCGTCGGCGAGGCCGCCGACGGCCGGGAAGCGGTGGAACTCGCCCGCGCGCACCGGCCCGACGTCGTCCTCATGGACATCCGCATGCCCAACGGGGACGGCCTCGCCGCCACCGCCGCCATCTGCGCGGACCCCGGCCTCGCCGGCACCCGCGTCCTCATCCTGACCATGTTCGAGACCGAGGAATACGTCGCCCAGGCACTACGCGTGGGTGCCAGCGGCTTCCTCGGCAAGTACGTCACCACGGACACGCTGCTGGACGGAATCCGCACCATCGCCGCGGGCGAGGCCCTCCTGTCACCGGGGGCCACCCAGGCGCTGATCACCCGCTTCCTCACCACCCCCGCCTCCGGACCGCCCCTCGCCCCGGCCGAACGCCTCGCCGACCTCACGCCCCGTGAACAGGAGGTCACCGTCCTGGCGGCCCACGGCAAATCCAACGACCGGATCGCCCGAGAACTCGTCCTGAGCGTCCTGACCGTCCGCACCCACATCCAACGAGCCATGACCAAACTCGGCGCCCGCGACCGCGCCCAACTCGTCGTCATCGCCTACCAGAACGGCCTGGTACGCCCCGAGCCACCCGGCCTCTGACGACCGCGGGCACGGCGCCCCCGCCGGACGGGCCGGGTCGTACCCCCGGCTCAGGGCTGGTCCGGGACCGCCGACATGTCCATGTACACGACCTCCCACAGGTGGCCGTCCAGGTCCTGGAAGCTGCGGCCGTACATGAATCCCTGGTCCATCGTCTCGTTCGACTTCTTGGCGCCCGCCGCGAACGCCTTCTCCACCAGCTCGTCGACACCCTCGCGGCTCTCCGCGCTCAGCGCGACGATGGCCTCGGTGGCCTTGGTCGCGTCGACGATCTCCTTGCTCGTGAAGGTCTTGAAGAACGACTCGACGAGCAGCATCACGTGGATCGTGTCGCTGATCGCGAACGAGCTCGCGTTCTGGTCGCTGAACTGCGCGTTCTGGGTGAACCCGAGCGCGGTGTAGAACTCGGTCGCCTTCGTGAGGTCCTTGACCGGCAGGTTCACAAAGATCATCGTGGCCATGATGCGTCCCATCTCGTACGTCTCGGTGCTTTCGAAGGGATAGACGGTCGCCCGCGGAAGAACTCATCGGTCGCGCCGAACTTTTTTCGATCGACCGCGCCGCCGCGCCGGAGGCGGGTGCCGCCCGCGGATCGACGCGGCCTCACCCCACCCGTTCGCTTTCGCGTTCCGTCTCGCCGGCCGGCTTGGCGTCGCCGTGGCCCGGCCACCACGCGGCGTGGCCGATCAGCGCGGTCAGGCTCGGGGTGAAGATCAGCGCCATGATGAAGGCCGCGATCGCGATGCCGCTGGAGAGCGCGAAGCCCATCTGGGACAACGTCGAGTTGCCCGCCGGCATCAGGGTCGCGAAGGTGCCCGCCAGGATCACGCCCGCGGCCGCGATGGTCGGGCCCGAGTGTTTGACCGCGACGGCCGCCGCGTCGTGGGGGTTGTGGCCATCGCGGGCCTCCTCACGCAATCGCGACACCATCAGGATGTTGTAGTCCGTGCCGAGCGCGACCACGAAGAGGTACATGATCACCGGAAGCATGAACATCAGCCCGGGCTGGTCGCCGATCCTCTGGAACAGCACCGACGTCGCGCCGAGCGTGGCGCCGAAGCCCAGCGCCACCGAGGCCATCAGGTACCACGGCGCGACCAGGCTGCGCAGCAGCAGGCCCAGGATGATCATGATGCACACCGCGGCGACCGGGAAGACCACCGAGTAGTCCCGATCCACGGCCCGGTTGATGTCCACGTAGACGGCGCTGATCCCGCCCACGAGCGCCCGGGTCCCGGCCGGCGCCGCCTCGTGCATGGTCGGCCGGAGCCGGTCCCTGATCGTCGACAGGGCTTCGTCGGTGGCGGGCGAATCGGTGAGCACCACCGAGTAGAACGCGGTCCGCTGGTCCGCGCTGAGCACCGCCTCGGTCACCGAGCCGACCCCCTGCACCCGCTGCAACACCGCCTCGAACGGGATCCGCTCCGCGGGCGTGAGCGGCCGGCCGGTGGTCGAGGTCAGATACACCTCGGTGGGGTCCGTGGTGCCGGGCGGGAAGCCCTTCTCCAGGTTCTTCATCGCGACCACGGACTCCTTGTCCGAGGGCAACGACGAACCGGCCAGGTCGAAGTTGGCCTTGTAGCCCAGCGCGCCGATCGCGAGTACGCCCATCACCAGCGCGGACAGCACCGCGAACACCGCCGGTCGGCGCCCGATGCCCCGGCCGAGCCGGGCGAAGCCGGTGCCGTGCGGCGCGACCCGCCAGGACTTGGACGGCCAGAACACGCGGGTACCCAGCAGCGAGACCACGGCCGGCACCAGCGTCAGGCCCGCGACCAGCGTCACGAACACCGCGATCGCCAGCGCCGGGCCCATCGAGCGCAGCATTCCGAGCGTGGACAGGGTCAGCGCCGCGAACGCGACGATCACCGCCGCCGCGGCGGAGGCGATCGCCTCGCCGACCCTGGACACCGCGTGCACCATGCCGGTCTTGGCGTCGACCCCCTCGCGCAACACCTCGCGGTAGCGGAAGAGCAGGAACAGCACGTAGTCCGTGCCGACGCCGAACAGCACCACGGTGAGCAGTTGTTCGATCGAGCTGTCCGCCTTCATGTCGAAGACCTTGTTGGCCGACGCGATCAGCCCGGTGGCCATCGGCGCGATCAGCCCGATGATCACCACCGGCAGCAGCGCGATGATCGGGCTGCGGAAGATGATCAGCAGCAGCAACACGATGATCACGATGGTGCCGACCGCGACCAGCGTGCCGGCCCTCTTCGAGGAGTCCCGTTCGTCGAGCGCCTGCGCGGCCTGACCGGTGATGCCCGCCGTCAGGGCGGTGCCGGCCACCTGCGCCTTGACGTCCTTGCGCATCTCCTCGACCGCGTCCTGCGGGGTCTCGTCGTCGGGGTCGGTGATCTCCGGCATCGCGACCGTCGAGGTCTGCACGAGGCCGTTCGGCGAGATCTGCCCCGGCGTCACCGCGAGGACGTCCCGGATCTTCCGCGCCTGCACCGACGCCGAGATCCGGGCCACCTGCTCGCTGTCCGCCTGGGTCAACGGCTTGCCGTCGGAGCGCTGGAAGACGATGACCGCGCCGACGTTCTCCTGTTGCGGGAAGTCCTGGTCCCGCAGGTCGGACGCGCGCACCGACTCGTAGGACTTGGGCAGGAAGCTCTTCTCGTCGGTGGAGGAGGTCAGCTTCGGCGCGAGGCCGATCACCACACCCGCCGCGATCACCCAGGCCAGGACGACCCACCAGGGCCTGCGTACTACAAACCCGCCGAGGGCCGCGAACATGGACGCCTCGCTTCGTACTCGTGACGGATACGGCTGCCTCACGTCACCGTCGAACGCACCGAGGGGCCGCGCCAGCCGGGTGATCCGTGCGGGTGACCGGCCCCACCGGCGGCGCGGGACCGCGCCGGCACCCGCGCACCGAGGCCCGTTCGCGCGGTGGACCCCGGCGCGAGGGTCCGATGTCCGGTGGGTACCGTTTGCCTGCCGCCGAGGGAAAAGCCGGGCTCCGCCGGGACGCCCGGGGCGGCCGGCATGCTCGCACAGCGCCGCCGTCGGCGGCACCGGGGAACGGCACGGGATGGTGATGGTGGCGTCGAGTGGTCGCGGCGCGATGAGGGCCGCCTTCGGTCCTCGGGAGGACGCCGCCTTCGCGCCGCTGCTCGCCCGGGTCGTGACCGCGGTGATCACCTGCGGGTTCTTCTTCGGCGGCTTCGTCGGGCTGGTCCAGTCGACCCGGTTGTCGACCGGCGCCAAGGCGATCGCGCTGGGCCTGCTGCTCGCCCTGGTGACGCTGCACCTGCGTAACTGCGTACGCCCGGCGGACGGCTCCCGGCCGGCGGGTTGGCGGTGGACGCTCGGCGCGCAGGCCGTGCTCACCTATCTGCCGATGACGTGGTTCCACGAGACCTGGTACGGCAATCCGGGCTTCCTCGCGGGCGCCGCGCTGCTGCTGTTGCGGCCCGCGTGGGCGGCCTGGGCCGGGTTCGTGGCGGTGCTGGCCGTCCAGGTGCCGGTCGGTCTCGCGGTCCGGCCGACCGTGGTGGAGGCGCTGTACCTGGTTCTGGGGCAGGCCGCCCTGGTCGGGCTGGCGGTGTACGCG
The DNA here is from genome assembly GCF_045207655.1 of Embleya sp. NBC_00888. NCBI lineage: Bacteria > Bacillati > Actinomycetota > Actinomycetes > Kitasatosporales > Streptomycetaceae > Embleya > Embleya sp. NBC_00888. The sequence goes on from NZ_CP108784.1 coordinate 1,202,700, forward strand.
CTCGCCGGGCTCGCCGACCTGGTCGCCGCGCTGACCGCGACCCGCACCGCGCTCGCGGAGGCCGAGGTCGCCCGGGAGCGTCTGCGCTTCGCCCGGCACCTGACCGACGGCGTCGGCGCGAGCCTGACCCGGATCCTGGCCGGCGGCGACGCGCTCCTGGCCGGACTGCGCGAGCGCCCGGAGAGCTCCCGGCCGGCCCTGACCGAGGCGTTGGCCGAGGCCCGTGTGGCGATGACCCGGGCCCGGGCCTTCGCGCACGAGCACAAGAGCGTCGAGAGCACCCCGCCGCCGGCGATCGCCGACGAGCCGACGCCGCGCGCGGTCGCGGTGCTGCGGGTGGCGATCCTGGTGTTGCTGATCGCGCCGCTGCCGCTGCGGGTGCTCGCCGCGAGCGACTACTCCCCGGCCCGGCAGGCGCTGTTCGGACTCCTGCTGTGCGCCTTCGTCGCGCTGTACATCCGCAACTGCACACCCGCCTCGGGTGGGCGGCCCCGCTGGTGGCGGTGCACGTTCGCGGCGCAGATCGCGCTCGCGTACGTGCCGCTCGTCCTGTTCGACGCCCGGGTCTGGTCGGTGGGGCTGTTCCTGGCCGGACTCGCCCTGGTGTTGCTGCGCGGGCCGTGGCGCGTGCTCGCGGTGATCGGATTCGCGTTGCACGACGTGTACTTCGGCACCTGGAGTCCGACCCTGCTGGATCACGTCTACCACGTGGTGTGGATCCTCGAGCGCGCGGCGCTGGTCTACGGTCTGGTCCGGATGGCCGACCTCGCGCGGGCACTGGGCGCGGCCCGGGTCGAGTTGGCCGCGGGGCAGGTCGCCCGCGAGCGGCTGCGGCTGGGACACGATCTGCACGACCTGCTCGGCTTCAGCCTGTCCGCGCTGGTGCTCAAGACCCAACTGGCGCTGCGGTTCGCCGATCGCGACCCGGAGTCGGCGGCGAGCCGGCTCGCCGAGGGCCTGGCCATGGCCCGGCAGGCGCTGGCGGACGTCGGCACGGTCTCGGGCGGGTACCGCGGGATGTCGCTGGCGGTCGAGGCGGGGAGCGCGCGGGACGTGCTGGTCGGGGCCGGGGTGGCGGTGGAGGTCGCCGTCGACGTGGGCGCGTTGCCGGCGGGCATCGACACCGTGCTGGCGACCGTGCTGCGCGAGGGCGCCACCAACGTACTGCGGCACAGCTCCGCGACCCGGTGCGCGATCACCGCGTCGGTCGAGCCGGACGGCGCGGTCGTACTGGTCCTGACCAACGACGGCGTGCGGGCCGGCGCGGGCTCGGCGCCGACCGGGGCGGGCCTGGGGTTGAGGTCCCTCGACGGGCGCCTGGCGGCGCTCGGCGGCACGCTCGCCGCCGGGGTCGTCGGCGACGCGTTCCGGCTGTGTGCGCGCGTACCCGGGGACGTCCGCGCGGGGCTCGCGCGCGAGTGAACCCCGCGCGTGGCCGGGCCCCTGTCGCGCCCGTCCGCGCCGTTCCGCGCCTGCCGCGCGCGCACGGGGAGTTGCGCCGAGGACGGCTGGGTGATGTGCGGTAATCTCCAAGGAAATCAACCCATTTGCCCCGCCGCTCGCGCCCCCGTGCGACCCGCCCGGGCTTCGGACGCGACCGAATCGACGCATCCGTCCCGAGAGTTCGGCCGCCCGCTGTCGTCCCACGATGGTGGGATGGGGTATCACTGCATTGGCGATCGCACGTCACACGACATGCACACGTCGCGCCGGCGCGCGCCGGGCTTCTACAGTCCTGTAGATTCATCCATCGGCGGCCGTCGCGTGATCACCCGATCCGCCTGTACCCAGACATGCACGAGGGAAGGAAGCACTGCCATGGGAGTCAGTCTCGCCAAGGGCGGCAACGTATCCCTGTCCAAGGCCGCGCCCGGTCTCACCGCCGTCGCGGTGGGTCTCGGATGGGATGCGCGCAGCACGACCGGTGCGGACTTCGACCTCGACGCGAGCGCACTGCTGCTCGGCAACGACGGTCGGGTGCTGTCCGATCTGCACTTCGTCTTCTACAACAACCTGACCAGCCCCGACGGCTCGGTCCAGCACACCGGCGACAACCTCACCGGTGAGGGCGAGGGCGACGACGAGACCGTCAACGTCGATCTCGCGTCCGTGCCCGGCGACGTCCAGCGGGTGGTCTTCCCCGTGTCGATCCACGACGCGGTGGCCCGGGACCAGTCCTTCGGCCAGGTGCGCAACGCCTACATCCGGGTGGTCAACCGCGCGGACAACAACGAGCTCGCGCGCTACGACCTCACCGAGGACGCGTCCACCGAGACCGCGATGGTCTTCGGTGAGCTGTACCGCAACGGCAACGAGTGGAAGTTCCGCGCGGTCGGCCAGGGCTACGCCTCGGGCCTGGCCGGCATCGCGAAGGACTTCGGCGTCAACGTCTGAGCCGATTCCCCCGGGGTCGACCCCGGCCGCACGACCCCCGCGCGAACGTGCGTCAGGGCCGCATCGTCCTCGGTGCGGCCCTGCCGTCGGATCCGGGGGAACGATTTCGGGCGGGCGGCGGTTGATCCTGAACCGGAGCGGCATCGCATCCGGGTCACGGCACCGCGTCCGGGCAGCGCCCCGGCAGGCACAGCGGTCGCAGCACAGTGACATCGACCAGAGCGGCGGCGATCCGATCGCCCCGAACGAAACAAGGAGTGGGCGTCATGGCCGGTCTCGACAAGCTGATCAAGAAGGCGACCGACTACGCCAAGAAGAACCCGGACAAGGTCAAGTCCATCGTGGACAAGGTGAAGAAGCAGGCGGACAAGCGCAAGGGTCACTGACCCCCACGCGCACCGGGCGCGCGGCCGTCTCCCCCGCCCGCCGCTACGGGAGCGGCCCGCCGCCCCGGGGGTCGCCGCGCATCGGCCCGGCGTCCCGGGCCGGGTCCGCGGGCGGTTCGGCCTGCTCCGGCCGCCGCAGCCGGTCGGCGAGCGCGTCGAATCCCGCCGCGAACGCGCTCGTGCTCGGCGCCGGCCCGGGGCCGCGCAGTCGGCCGGCGAGCGCGGAGCCCAACCCGGCCATCCGGGTCACCTCGTCGGCCATCGTCTCCACGTCGTCCGGCCACGGATAGTCGGGCCGCGCGAGGTAGAGCGCCACCAGGCCGTGCAGCGCCGCGAGCATCTGCAGGGTCAGTCGGGTCGGGTCGCCGACCAGGACACCGGCGTCCAGACACGGCTGGATCGCCTCGCCGACATAGGCCAGGCACGCGTCCGCCGCGGTCCACCCGCCCGCCGCGCCCGATCGCGGCCGCATCATCAACAGGCGGTACTGCACCGGGTGTTCGAGCCCGAAGCGGACGAACGCGGCACCGCGCCGACGCATCGACTGGTACGGATCCGCGATGCCGTCGCCCACCTCGCGCATCCGCCGCCCGAGGTCCTCCCACACCGCGAGGCACACCGCCTCGACCAGCGCCTCCTTGTCCGCGAAGTGCAGGTACACCGACGGCGTCGTCACACCCACCCGCGCGGCGACCGCGCGCAGCGTGAGCGCGGACTCGTCGCCGGCCTCGTCGAGCAGCGCGGTCGCCGCGCGCAGGATCTCGTCGCGCAGCAGCGCGCCGTCCCCGGGACGGGCACGGGTACGGGCGCGGGATCGGCTGGTGGGCGGCACACGTCCAGTTGACAGGCGCCGACTTGACGCTGTCAACTTGACAGCGTCAACTCAGGTGAGGGGTTCGGGATGAGCACTACGTCGTCGACCGCGGGACCGACCGGTCTGGAACAGCTCCAGGCCTTGCGGGACCACGGCATGCCCACGGGGATCGGCCCGTTCATCGGCATGGAGCCGGAAGAGGTCGAGGACGGCCGGATCGTGTTCGGCGCGTCCGCCCGGCCCGAGTTCGCCAACCCGATCGGCACCATGCACGGCGGCATCGCGGCCACGCTGCTGGACTCCGCGATGGCCTGCGCGGTGCACACCACCCTGCCGCCCGCGACCGGGTACACCTCGCTCGACATCTCGGTGCGCTACCTGCGCCCGGGCCCGCTCGACGGCAGCAAGCTGCGCGCCGAGGGCCGGGTGATCCACCGCGGTCGCACGATCCGCACCGCCGAGGCCGAACTCACCGACCACCGAGGCCGCCTGCTCGCCACCGCGACCACGACCTGCCTGCTCATGCCGCTGGGGTGACACCGCGAAGCCGGCGGTCGGGCGGTGCCTCGGGCGCCGGCCGACCGGCGGCGGATCACACCCCGTGCTCGCCGATGCGCTCGACGCCGGCCGGCAGGCGGTCGGGGGTCAGGAAGGCGCGCAGTTCCTCGCGGAAGGCGCGCGCGGCGTGGGTGAGCGCGGCGTCGCTGCGGTGGGCCAGGGCAATGGTGCGGGACAGGCCGGGCGGGGTGAGCGGCGTCGCGGTCAGGCCCGGTCGGCCGACCAGCACCATGCTCGGCACGATGGCCGGTCCCAGGCCCACCTCCACGAACCGCAACACCGCGTCCATCTCACCGCCCTCGATCGCGAACTCCGGCTCGAAACCCGCCTCGTGACACGCGGTCAGGGTCGACTCGCGCAGGTCGTAGCCGTCCCGGAACATCACCAGCCGCACCCCCCGCAGCGCCTCGATCGGCACGGTCGCGCCGGCCACCGGCGGCGTGCCCGCGAGCACCAGATCCTCGCGCAGCAGCGGCTCGGTGGTCAGCGCCGCGCCGACCCCCTGCGGCGGCACCACGATCAGCGCCAGGTCCAGGTCGCCGCGCAGCAGAGCGCGGACCAGGTCCCGCGAGCCGTTCTCGTCGACCAGCAGCCGGATGCCCGCGTAGCGGGCCTGGAAGCTGCGCAACACCTCGGCCAGCAGGCTGGCGGACAACGACGGGGTCGCGCCGATCCGGACCCGGCCCGAGCGCAGCCCGACCAGCTCGGCCACCTCCAGGTGCGCGACGTCCACGTCCGCCAGGATCCGCCGCGCGATCGGCAGCAGCCGCTCCCCCGCCGGGGTCAGCGCGATGTTGCCGCGTACACGGGTGAACAGTTCGGCGCCCAACTCGTGCTCCAGGGCCCGGATCTGCTTGGACAACGACGGCTGGGCGACGTGCGTACGCGCCGCCGCGCGGGTGAAGTGCCGGGTCTCGGCGACCGCGACGAAGTAGACGAGCTGCCGGAACTGCATGCCTTCAGCCTTGCATAGCCGACGGCTATCGAAACGAGGCATTTCCGATCTTGGACGGCATGACCTTGGTCCGCCTACCGTCGAACCCATGGCGACCCTGACCCGCGCGCCCGGTTCCGCCGGGCAGCGCAGGCAGGGAGCGTCGCACCGCTCGACCGTCATGATGAAAGTCGCGATGGCGCTCAGCGGTGCCGTGCTCCTTGCCTATCTGACCGTCCACATGTTGGGCAATCTGAAGATCTTCTTCGGCGAGTCGAGCTTCGACCACTACGCACACTGGCTGCGCACCATCGGCGAGCCGCTGGTCCCGCACGAGGGCACCCTGTGGATCATCCGGGTGGGCCTGACCGCGGCCGTGCTCGTGCACATGGCGATGGCGATCCTGCTCACCCGACGCGCGCGCCGGGCGCGGCCGGTCAAGTACGTGCACCGCCCGCCGGTCCAGGGCTCGTACGCCGCGCGCACGATGCGCTGGGGCGGTGTGATCATCGCCCTGTTCGTGGTCTACCACCTGCTCGACCTCACCGTCGGGGTGGCCAATCCGGTCGGCGCCTCGGGCAAGCCGTACACCAACGTCACCGCCGACTTCGAGCACTGGTACATCACCGCGATCTACACGGTCGCGGTCGTGGCGGTCGGCTTCCACCTGCGTCACGGCGTGTGGAGCATGACCCGCTCGCTCGGCCGGCAACGCCCGGGCACCGAGCGGCTGATGGGTCGGATCGCGACCGGATACGCCGTGTTCATGACGGTCGGATTCCTCTCCGTGCCGTTCGCCGTGACCGTCGGAATCGTGGGGTGAACGTGATGGACCGACACACCGAGGCAACCCGAGACACCGGACACCTCGCATCCGGCGAGGACACCGGGCAACCCGGGCACACCGAGTACGCGCACTACACCGTCGGCGCCGAGATCGCCGATCACGCGGCCCCGGACGGCGAACTGGCCGAGCGCTGGGAACAGCGCCGACTGGCCGCCGGGTTGATCAACCCGGCCAACCGGCGCCGACTCCCGGTCATCGTCGTCGGCACCGGCCTCGCGGGCGCCTCCGCCGCCGCCACGCTGGCCGAACTGGGCCACCCCGTCACCTCGTTCTGCTACCAGGACTCGCCGCGCCGCGCGCACAGCATCGCCGCGCAGGGCGGCATCAACGCCGCCAAGAACTACCGCGGCGACGGGGACAGCGTGGCCCGACTGTTCAAGGACACCATCAAGGGCGGCGACTTCCGCGCCCGCGAGTCCAACGTGCACCGACTGGCCGAGGTGAGCACCCGGATCATCGACCAGTGCGTCGCGCAGGGCGTGCCGTTCGCCCGCGACTACGGGGGCCTGCTCGACACCCGCTCGTTCGGTGGCGCGCAGGTCTCCCGGACGTTCTACGCGCGGGGCCAGACCGGCCAGCAGCTCCTGCTCGGCGCCTACCAGGCGATGTCGCGCCAGGTCGCGGCCGGCAACGTCACCGTGCACGCGCGCACCGAGATGCTCGACCTGGTCGTGGTGGACGGCCGGGCCCGCGGCGTGGTGGTACGCGACCTGGTCACCGGCGAGGTCACCACGCACCTGGCCGAGGCGGTCGTACTGGCCACCGGCGGCTACGGCAACGCCTACTTCCTGTCCACGAACGCGATGGGCTGCAACGCGAGCGCGGTCTGGCGCGCGCACCGGCGCGGCGCGCTGTTCGCCAACCCGTGCTTCACCCAGATCCACCCGACCTGCGTCCCGGTCTCCGGCGAGCACCAGTCCAAGCTCACCCTGATGAGCGAGTCGCTGCGCAACGACGGCCGGGTGTGGGTGCCCACCACCGGCGGGGACACCCGCGCGCCCGGCGACATCCCGGCGGCGGAGCGGGACTACTTCCTGGAGCGGATGTACCCGGCCTTCGGCAACCTGGTCCCGCGCGACATCGCCTCGCGCGCGGCCAAGCGGGTCTGCGACGAGGGACGCGGCGTGGGACCCGGCGGGCTCGGCGTCTACCTCGACTTCGCGGACGCGATCGAGCGGCTGGGCGCGCCGGCCGTCGAGGAGAAGTACGGCAACCTCTTCGCGATGTACGAGCGGATCACCGGCGAGGACCCGTACGCCGTGCCGATGCGGATCTACCCGGCGGTGCACTACACGATGGGCGGGCTGTGGGTCGACTACGACCTCCAGTCCACCGTCCCGGGCCTGTTCGTGATCGGCGAGGCGAACTTCTCCGACCACGGCGCGAACCGGCTGGGCGCCTCGGCACTCATGCAGGGTCTGGCCGACGGCTACTTCGTGCTGCCGACCACGCTCACCCACTATCTGGCGGCCGGGCCGTTCGGGCCGGTGGACGCGGACGATCCGGAGGTGGTGGCCACCGAACAGGGCGTCCAGGATCGGGTCAAGCGCCTGCTCGCGATCGACGGCGACCTGTCCGCCGACCACTTCCACCGCGAGCTGGGTCTGCTGATGTGGGAGAAGTGCGGCATGGAGCGCGACGCGGCCGGGCTGCGCGAGGCGCTGGCGCGGATCCCGCGGTTGCGCGAGCAGTTCTGGTCGCGGCTGCGCGTACCGGGCACCGGCGCGGGGCTGAACCAGTCGCTGGAGAAGGCCGGTCGGGTCGCCGATTTCCTCGAACTCGCCGAGCTGATGTGCCTGGACGCGCTGCACCGCGAGGAGTCCTGCGGCGGCCACTTCCGCGCCGAACACCAGAGCACGGGCGGCGAGGCCGCCCGGGACGACGAGGCGTTCGCCTACGTCGCCGCGTGGGAGTACACGGACGGCCCGCCCGTACTGCACCGCGAACGGCTCACCTTCGACAACGTCACCCTGGCCACGAGGAATTACGCATGAAGCTCACCCTGCGCATCTGGCGGCAGAAGGGCCCGGCGGATCGGGGCGGCATGGTCGCCTACGACGTGCCGGACGCGTCGGCCGACATGTCGTTCCTGGAACTGCTGGACGTGCTCAACGAGCGGCTCACCGAGCGCGGCGACGAGCCCGTCGCCTTCGACCACGACTGCCGCGAGGGCATCTGCGGCGCGTGCAGCCTGGTCATCGACGGGGTGCCGCACGGGCCGCAGAAGGCCACCACGACCTGCCAGCTCCACCTGCGGCACTTCCGCGACGGGCAGACCATCGACGTCGAGCCGTGGCGCGCCGCGGCCTTCCCGGTGGTCAAGGACCTGGTGGTGGATCGCTCCGGCCTGGACCGGATCATCGAGGCCGGCGGGTACGTCACCGCGCCCACCGGCTCGGCCCCCGAGGCGCACGCGACGCCGATCCCCAAGGCCGACGCGGACGCCGCGTTCGAGGCCGCGACCTGCATCGGCTGCGGCGCGTGCGTGGCGGCGTGTCCGAACGGGTCGGCGATGTTGTTCACCGCCGCTAAGGCCACCCACCTGGGTTTGCTGCCGCAGGGTGCGGTGGAGCAGGACACGCGCGTCGAGGCGATGATCCACGCTCACGACGACGCGGACTTCGGTGGTTGCACCAACACCGGCGAGTGCACCGCGGTGTGCCCGAAGGGCATTCCGCTGGGGGTCATCGGGCGGTTCAACGGGGACGTGCTCTCTGCCGCGTGGCGGGGGCGCTGAGGGGTGCTGTGCTCGTCGCCGCATGGCGCTGCACCTGGCCGCGTTGCGGCCGGTTGGCCTCAAACGCCGGCCGGGCTGGGACTTGAGGCCGGCCGCCCGGACGGGCTGCGGGTCCTTGGCCTCAAACGCCGGCCGGGCTGGGATTTGAGACCCGTCACCGGGACGGGCTGCGGGTCCTTGGCCCCAGACGCCGGCCGGGCTGAATGGGGCTTGGTCGCCCGGGCGGCTGTGGTCGGGCTCCACGGTCCAGCCCGCGGCCGGTTGGCCTCGAACGCCGGCCGGGCTGGGATTTGAGGCAGGCCGCCGGGACGGGCTGCGGGTCCTTGGCCCCAGGCGCCGGCCGGGCTGAATGGGGCTTGGTCGCGCGGGCGGGCTGCGGTTGGGCGGGGGTGGACGCCGGCCGGCCGGGGTGGGGGTGGCCGGGCGGCGTTCGAGGTTGGGGTCAGGGGGAGGTGATGGGGGCGCCTCCCCTGCCGCGCAAGGGGTAGTCCTGGGCGGCTTCGAGGTGGCGTACCGATTCGCGGTAGACCTCGGATTCGTCGCCGGCCTCGATCAGGGCGATCAGGCGCTCGTGGTCACGCAGGCCGGCGCGGCGGACGCGTTCGCCCGTGTCGGCCAAAGCCTCCTGGGCCCATTCGCGTTCCTGTTGCGCCCACAACACCTCGACCGCGCCGAGCAGGATCTTCATCGTCTCGTTGCCGCACAGCAGCACCAGGGCCTCGTGGAAGTCGCGACCGGCGCGGATGTAGGCCGGTCCGTCCTCGACCGCGCGCTCCATCCGCGCGTGCACCTCGCGCAACCACGGCAGCACCTCGGTGGCCCGGTCCGGGCGCGCCGCGCACAACGCCGCGCAGACCGGTTCCAGCCGGCGCAGCGCCTGCGCGAGGTCGTCCAGGCGGACCTGGCGCGCGTGCATGACCATGCCGAACATGTGCGCCGCGTCCGCCGGTTGCGGGACGTGCACCACCGCGCCGCCGGTGTTGCCGCGCTTGACCGTGATCAGGCCCTCGGTCTCCAGGATCCGGAACGCCTGGCGCAGCGTGGTGCGGCCGACGCCGAACTCGGCGATCAGGTCGTCCTGTTTGGGCAGCATGTCGCCGTCCCGCAGCGGACCGTCCAGGATCCGGCGGCGCAGCCGGCGGGCGAGTTCGTCCGCGATGCCGGCGTTGCGCAGGGATCGCTCGGTGCCGGATCGGACCGGCTGCGCCGCCGGGTTCACGCCGGTACCGCCGCGGCGAGTTCGGCGATCTCGGCGACCTGGATCGCGGTGAGGTCCACGATCGCGGCCGCGTTGGCCGCGACCTGCTCGGGACGGGTCGCGCCGACCAGTACCGACGCCACCTCGGGTTGCGCGGCCAACCAGGACAGCGCGAGGGCGAGCAGGGTCAGGCCCTGGCTCTCGGCATAGGCGGTGAGCCGCTCGACGATCGCGAAGTTGTCGTCGGTGGCCACGGCCTGCGCGAAGCGCGGGATGGCCGCGAACCGGCTGTCCTGCGGGAACTCCTCGCCGCGCCGGTACTTGCCGCTGAGCAGGCCGGACGCGAGCGGGAAGTACGGGATGACGCCGACACCGAAGTGTCGGGCCGCGGGCACCATGTCCCGCTCGACGGTGCGCTCCAGCAGGCTCCACTCGATCTGCGCGGCCACGAAGCGCGTGGAGCCGGCGAGGTGTGCGGCGTCGGCGAGTTGCCACGCGGCGAGGTTGGAGGTGCCCGCGTAGCGCACCTTGCCCGCCCGGACCAGGTCGTCGAGCGCGCTGAGCGTCTCCTCGATCGGGGTCTCCGGGTCGGCGTAGTGCTGGTAGTACAGGTCGATGTGGTCGGTGCCCAGGCGCCGAAGGCTGTTCTCGCAGCTCCGCACGATGTGCCGGCGCGAGGACCCGCGGCCGTACGGGCCCTCGGCCACCTTCGCGCCGAACTTGGTGGCCACGACCACGTCCTCGCGGCGGCTCCCGAGTGCCTTGCCGAGCAGCACCTCGGATTTCCCGCCGCCGTACATGTCGGCGGTGTCGAACAGGGTCACCCCGGCGTCGAGCGCGGCGCCGACCACCTTGTCGGCACCGTCCTGGTCGATCCGCATCCCGAAGTTGTTGCAGCCGAGGCCGATCGCGGAGACCTTCAGACCCGACTTGCCCACGGTGGTGTAGCGCACGCTCAGCTCCCGTCGTCTTGTTCACCCATCATAGCCATGATAGCCATGACACATCGTCAGCTGACGCCTCGTCAGCCGTGCTGCGATCCGACACCACCACGAGGGTAGGCACTCATGCGCAAGATCCCGTACGCCGGCAGCGTGCACGACCAGAGCGAGATCGACGCGATGCTGGCGGTGCTGAACGGGCCGCCCTCGGCGATGGGCATCGGACGCAACGTCGCGGAACTGGAGACGCGCGTCGCCGAACTGTTCGGCAAGCGCAACGGCCTGATGTGCAACTCGGGTTCCTCCGCGCTGTATCTCGCGATCGAACTGCTGCGGCTGTCCCCCGGAGACGAGATCATCACCTCCACGCTGACCTTCTCCACGGACATCGCACCGATGGTCAAGGCCGGTCTGGTGCCCGTGCTCGCCGATGTCGAGCCGGACACCTACCAGATCGACCCGACCCGGATCGAGGCCCTGATCGGCCCGCGCACCAGGGCGATCCTGACCCCCAACCTCGCGGGCAACGCGCCGGACTGGGACGTGATCCGGGCAATCGCGGACCGGCACGGCCTCAAGGTGATCGAGGACTCCTGCGACGCGCTCGGGGCGACCCTGCGCGGGACGCCGACGGGCACCCGCGCGGACATCTCGGTGACCAGCTTCGCGATGTCGCACATCATCACCTGCGCGGGCAACGGCGGCATGGTGCTCACCGACGACGAGGACCTGCGCGACCGCGGTCTGATGTTGCGGCGCTGGGGCCGACGCAGCGAGCTGCAGCTCTTCGGCTCCAAGCGGGGCAACCGCGACTTCTTCGAGGAGATCGACGGCGTGTTGTACGACAACCTGTTCATCTTCGACGAGATCGGCTGGAACTTCGAGCCCTCGGAGCTGGGCGCCGCCTTCGGGCTGGCCCAACTCGCCAAGCTGCCCCGGTTCCTGGCCACCCGCCGGGAGCACTTCGCCGCGCATCACGCGTACTTCGACGCGCGCGCGGAGTTCACCGCACCGCGCCAGACCGAGGGCCTGGAGACGGGGTGGCTCAACTTCCCCATCCTGCTGAACGAGGGGCTGCCGTTCACGCGCGGCGAGATGCAGGCGTGGCTGGAGGAGCGCGGGGTGTCCACGCGGACCGTGTGGTCGGGCAACATCCTGCGCCAGCCCGGCTTCAAGGACATCGCGCACCGCGCCGACCCGGGCGGCTACCCCAATGCCGACCGGGTGATGGAGCACGCGCTGATCGTACCGATGAACCACCGCATGGACGCCGAGGACGTGGCCTACATCCACGAGCAGGTGGACGCCTTTCTGGCGACGCGCTGAGCACGACGGGCCGACCGCCTCCGCGCTCGCGCCCGTCGCACCGGAGGGGCCGCACACCGAAGAGCCCGCGCATCGGAAACGGGCAGCGCACCGAGAAAAGGGCATGCCGAAGGGGCCGGGCGCGTCACGCCCGGCCCTTCGCTCTCGCCCACGAACCGTCGGCGCCGATCAGCCGTCCTGGCGGATGGCCTCGCCCTCGATCTCGATCCTGACCTTCTTCGAGACCAGCACGCCGCCGCTCTCCAGCGCCTGGTTCCAGGTCATCCCGTAGTCCTCGCGGTTGATCTCGGTGGTCGCGGTGAACGCGAGCACCTCCTGCCCCCACGGGCTGGTCGCGAGGCCCTCCAGCTCGACCGCGAGCTCGACCTCGCGGGCGATGCCCTTGATGCTCAGTTCGCCGGCCAGGGTGAACCCGTTGCCGCCGTGGCCGCTCAGGCGCAGCGTACGGAAGGTCATCTGCGGATACTTCTCCACCTCCATGAAGTCCGCACTGGCCAGGTGGGCGTCGCGGTCCGGCTGACCGGTGGTCATGCTCGCGGTGGAGATCGTCGCCTCGACGGTGGAGTCCATCGGCTCCTCGGCGACGGTGATCGCACCGGTGAAGTCGGTGAACTGGCCACGCACCTTGCTCACCATCAAGTGCCGCGCCGTGAACCCGACGCGAGTGTGGGCCACATCGAGCGCGTAGGTGCCGGCCGTCGGGATCGTGAGCCCTTCCCAGTCGCGGCGGGGGGTGGTGGCGGTCATGTCGCACTCCTCGGGAGAGATGTCGTTGCCTTGCGGATATCGACCTCAGCAATATCTTGCTCGTAGATATTCCGCATGTCAACTACTTGCTATGATAGGGACATGCACACTCCCCCGAGAGCCGCATCCCCCGCCCCATCGACTACCACTCCCTTCGACGATCCACGCATCACCGCCATGGGACTGCTCGTGGAGGTCTACACCGGCCTGATGGACCGGCTCAGCCCGCAGTTGGCCGAGCACGGCCTGTCCACGGTGGACTTCAACGTGCTGGTCCGGTTGTCCCGCTCGGCCGAGCAACGCCTGCGGATGAGCGATCTCGCGGCGCAGACGTCGCTGTCCACCTCCGGGGTGACCCGCGTGGTGGACCGCCTGGAGAAGGAAGGGCTGGTCGCCCGAGAGAACTGCCCCACCGACCGCCGCGCGCTGTTCGCGGTGCTCACCCGCGACGGCGCGGACCGGATAGGCGGTGTCCTGCCCGGCCACGTCGACCTGCTCCAGACCTGGCTGATCGACCCGCTGACCGACGGTCAGCTCGCCGGGCTGCTGGACGGTCTGCGGGTGGTGCGCGACACCGCCAACCCCGGTGCCCGCGCGGGCATCTCGTCCTGACCGCGGCCACCGACAGCGAGTAGCCCGTCCGCTCGAACCCGTGGCCGCGGGGGTCACGGGAAGCGCGCGCAAGACCCCGAACGACTCGCCCATCGACGAAGGAAGCCGGCACCACCCGGGAGAACGATCCGCCCCCAGCCGCCGAGCGGCTGGGGGCGGATTCGTTGCGACCCGTTCGGCGACCGGGGACGGTGTGCCGCCGCGCGCCGAGGCGAAACCTCGCTCAGCCGTCCGCGCGCAGCTCCCGGGCCGCCTCGGACAGGTCCTTGGCGGTGTCGATCGCCCGCCAGTAGGCACCCTGCGGGATCGGGAAGCCGGCCAGCCGCTGGGCCCGGGCGAGCCCGGGGAAGGTGGTGCGCTCGTGGTCGCCGACGTCCGGCAGCAGCGCGGTGAACTCGGGCGCGAACACGTACACGCCGGCGTTGATCAGGTACGGCGAGGGCGGCGCCTCGATGAAGTCCAGGACATGGCCGTACTTGTCGGTCTCCACCACCCCCCAGGGAATCCGGGGTCGGGCCAGCGCGAGCGTGGCCAGCGCGGTGCGCTCGTGGTGGAAGGCGGCCATCTCGGTGAGCGAGAACCGGGTCCAGATGTCGCCGTTGGTGGCGTACCAGGGCTCGTCCGGACGCGGCAGCGCGGCGGCGGCGAACTTCAACCCGCCGCCCCGGCCCAGCGGTTCGGTCTCCACCACGGTCTCCACGCGCACCGGGAGATCGGCACTCTTGAGCCAGTCCTGGAGCACCTCGGCGAGGTGCCCGCAGGAGACCACGACGTCGCGCACGCCCTCCGCGGCCAGCCAGCGCAGTTGGTGTCCGATGATCGGGGTGCCGGTGCCGGGGATCTCCACCATCGGCTTGGGTCGATCGTCGGTATAGGGGCGCAGCCGTGAACCCTGCCCGCCGGCGAGGATCACGGCCTGCGTGACCGCGCGAGCCCCCGAGTGGGTGGTCGAATGTGGTGCGGAAGTCATGGGCGCATTATCGCGCCCTCGAATCCCCCTCGACTTCCAAGGGAGGTACCACTCGTTCGGGAACGCGCTGGGCCCTAGGTTCATCTCATGGACGACTGCACTTCGAACACCGGGGGGAACAGCAAAGTGCGCACCACGAATGTCCGCACGGGCGTGGCGGCGGTGCTCGTCGCGTTGGCCGTCGGCACCACGGTCGCCGGTTGCGGCAACAACGACAGGTCGCCGCTGGACACCGTTCGCGCCCTGGAGAGCGGCAACGACAAGCCGACGAGCGAGCCCACCGGCCGACCGACGAGCTCGGCCGCCACCACCCCGCCGCCGCGCCGCACCACCGCGCCGCCCACCGGCGGGACGTCGGCGTCGGCCACCGCCTCGCCGAGCACCTCCTCGACCGGTACCTCGGCGCCCGCGACCGGATCGACCGCGGCCTACATCAACGATCCCTGTCGCTTCTTCACCGCGGCCGAGGTGGCCACGCTGCTCGGCCTGCCGGTGGTCAAGGCGGAGGTGGACGAGAAGCTCAAGAGTTCGAGCAGCTCGTTCTGCGACTACCGGGACGCCCGGGGCCTGTCGATGATGACGGTGATGATGTCCAAGAGCGATCCCAAGTACAGCACCGCCGAGCAGGCCGCCAAGGGAACCATCGACTCGGGGGACAACCCCACCGCGCTGCCCGGGGTCGGCGACGCGGCCTTCACCTACCACGACTCGACCTCCAACGGGGTGGTCTGGACGAAGCTCGTCGGAGACACCTACCTGGACGCGGACATCTACATCGACCGCAGCGACAAGGACGTCTCGCCCGACACCCTCGCCAATATCGCCCGGACGATGATCGGCCGGCTGTGACCGGGCGCGTCGGGCCCGCCACCACCCTGGTGGGGGTGGTGGGTCTGGCGTGCCTGCTCGGCGGCTGCAACGATCCGGACACGCCGCCGCGGCACGTGGCGGTGTCCACCGCGGCGGCCGGCGACAGAGCGGGCGCGCCGCCTCGGCCCACCCCCTCCCCGCCCGCCGCCGACGCACCACCCGCCGACGGCTGCGAGCTGCTCTCGACCACCCGGGTCCAGGAGGTGCTCGCGATCGGCCCCGTGCACACCCGGTCGGCGGACGCCGGGCGCTCGTGCGAGTACCTCGACGCCGGCGACCGGCGGGTACTGACCGTCGTCGTCGGGCAGTTGCCCCAGGCGATGGTCGGCGGCCCGCTGGACACCGCGCGTTCGACCGCCACCGGCCCGGGCCCGCGCGAGACGCTGCCCGGCATCTCCGACGCCGCGGTGATCTACCGCGATCCCGCGCGCGGCGACGGCCTCGCCTTCGCCCGGGCGCGCGGCGACCTGGTCACCTCCGTGGACATCGTCATCCCGGCCGTCGATCGCGAGCGGCTGATCGCGCTGGCCCGCACCGCGGCCGCGGCCTTGGACGCACCGGGCTGAGCACGGCGGTCGGGGGTATACGCCGGCCACCTGGTGCCCGCGACGTCGTCCCCGACGCGTAGGGTCCGGGGTCAGGGCGGCGCCTGCCGCGGCCAGGAGGAGGGCTCACCCATGACGGATCGGGACCCGCACGCCGTCGTGCTGCTCACGAACCGCATCAGCTCGCGCATCAGCACGAGCGGCGGACCGGCCCTACCCCTGCGGGACGCGCTGCGCGTGTACACCGAACACGTCGACACCGGCGTCGCGGCCCGGTACGCGACCGTGGTGAGCGACGTCGCCGACGCCGACGTGGCCCTGCTGCGCCTGCCCGAGGAGCACGGCGACGCCGAACTCGACCGGATCGTGGACATCGCCGCGTCGGTGCCCACGGTCGCGGTGATCGACCTGTACCGGCCCGCCGCGGTGGCCGATCTGGTCGGCTATTGCGCCGCGTTGCTGGGCACCAGGGGCGCCGACGACGAGGGTGTGCTGGACGTCGTGTTCGGCCGCTACGCGCCCGCCGGCCGGCTTGCCGGCGACCTGCCCGCGGGCGCGGAGCCGCTCTTCGAAACCGGCCACGGACTGTCCTATTGACCCTCGCTGTCGATAAATTGACGGCCCGTCAGTGTGTTTTCCGGGTGATGTTCAACACGTCCACGGCACCCTTCGCGTCGCCGATGGTGGCGAAGTCGACCGCGACGAAGTTGACTTGCGCACCGCGTTCGCGTTCGCAGCGGCGGGCCCGATCCAGCAGGAACGGCCGCGAGTTGACCACTCCGGCGTCGATCCGACTGCCGCCGGCGGAGGTGATGAAGTTGTTCAGCAGGAACAGCCGCTTGCCCACGTCGCCGCGATAGGGCGCGCAGGTCATCTCGGTCGGACTCGTGTACGCGTACGGCGTCTCCATCCCGTACTTGTAGAAGTTGCGGTACCACGGGACGGGCCCGTCGGCGCGCTCGGCGAAGACCACCAGACGGCGGTTGTGCTCGATCATCGTGCCGAGCGTGGGCCACGGCTCGTCCGGGTCGGCGGCCGGCGTGTACAGCAGGCGCTCCAGGCCGGCCTCGCGGAACGCCCACTCGGTCTGCTGCGCGGTGATCGCGTCCTGCACGATCAGGGTGACCACCTCGTGCGGGTTGCGATCCATCCACTGGCCCACCGCGCGCAGCGTCTCCACCATCGGCAACGCGCCGCCCCGGCACACCGAGTGGCACAACCACAGCCCCGGCCGGGCCGGCGCGACGTCGTTGACCACGCCGGCGACGATCTTGCGCGACTCGGGATCCAGGTCCGACTCGGCGAGCCGGCCGGCCACCTCCTCGGGGGCCTCCCACGTGTACGAGTCCACCAGCAGGCCGCGCACGCCCGCGTCCAGTTGGGTGACGATGTCCGCGTCCTGGAGCGGGCTGAGGAAGCGGGTCGCGGTCGAGGACATCGAGTTGTGTGTGGCCAGGTAGGCGACCTGGTCGTAGCGCCGGTTGCACAACTCGGTCATCCCGTTGCAGCGCTTGGCGTCGGCGCCGGAACCGGAGGTGGGCACCGGCACGAAGATGGTCAGCGCGATCGCCCCGGCGGCGACCACCGCGGCGCCGGAGGTGAGCACCTGACGGGTGGTGTGCCGCACCGGCGCGGCCCGCCGGTGCTTGTGCTTGTCCCACAGCACGATCGCGCCGAAGGTGACCCCGCCGAACACCAGCGGCACCGCGGACGCGGCCAGCCACACCCCGACCACATCGCGCGCCGCGGCCTCCTGGAGGTCGCCGGCGAGCCGGACCACCGAGGGCGCCCAGCCGTCCCGGTTCTCCGAGACCACGTGCGGCAGCAGTCCCCACGCGACCAGGCAGCCCACGCCCGCGAGCAGCCCGCCGCCCGCCAGGGCCAGCGCGGGCAGTCGCAGCCGGGCCGCCCCGCGCGCGGACCCGGTGCGCCACAGCACCACCAGGCCCAGCAGCGCGGTCACACTCGCCACCGCGAGCAGCCGGCCCAGGCCGAACACCGTCATCGCGCGCAGTTGTTCGAGCTGGCCCAGTTTCAGCTTGGTGCTCTCGTTGGCCTGGCTCGCCCGCAGGTCCAGGGTCAGGTCCCAGGTGCCGCCGTGGGAGAGCCCGGTCAGTCCGAGCTGGGCCTGGCGAACCTTCTCGCCGAAGATCACCGGGACGATCGCCACCAGTACCCCGCCGAGGTCGTCGGCGCGCAGCGAGGCGACCACCTGGCCGCGGATCGGCTCGCGGGACTCCGCCGGCAGCCGGGCCAGGATCAGGTCGGCCACCTCCGGGGCCGCGGCCGGGTCCAGGCTCAGCGCCGGCAGCGACTCGGGCGGGCGACCCTGGGCGAGCGCGTCCAGGGCCTTGGACACGCCGTCCACCAGCGCCGGCGCGTTGTCCTCGGTCACCCGGGGCACGTTGCCGGTGAGGTCGCCGACGAAGACGTCGGCGACCTTGCCGAGGTTGTTGATCACCGGTTTGAGGTCGACGGTCAGCCGCAGTTCGCGCTCGTCGCCGCGCAGGTAGCCGACGGTGTGCCCGATCTGCTCGCGCACCATCCCGCGCAGTGTGGACGGCGGCAGTACCAGGCGCAGGTTGGCGGTGACCTGGTTGGGCGGTATCGGCAGCCGGCCCAGCAGGTCGTTGGTGACTCCCGCCATGCGGGGGTCGACCAGGACCTCGTCGTAGAGCCGGTCGTAGGCGTGCTCGCGCTCCAGCACACCGTCGTACCAGTCGGCGGAGAGCACGGTGGCCCGCGCGACCGCGAGCCCGGTGACCACGGTGATCGACAACGCCACCAACGCGGTCAACAGGGCCCGCGCCACGCGCCGCCACCGCCGCCACGCGTCGCGGAGCTTGAGCCGGCGGGAGACCTTGCCCACCACGATCTGCCCGGTCATCCCAGCAGGATAGGAAATCATCACCAACCCGAAGCAAAAACATGATCGGGACCTTCCCGACCGGCACGGGCCCTTGCCTGCCCTGGAGCCGGGACCGGAAACGTGTGCCGGTCACCCGCGCCAGTGTGCGCCGATCACGCGCGGTTGGGGCGCAGTGTCCAGGTGACGGTCATCTCCGCGGTTGTGGTGCCCGCTTCGTCACGGATGGTGATCTCGACCACGAACTCCGGGCGCTTGCCGGCGTCGAGTTCGGCGACCACCTCGGCGGCCGGACGGGTCAATCGGGCCTCGGCCAGCACCGGGCCGAGCGCGACCTTGCGGTAGCGGATCGCGGCATCCACCGCGAGCGGCGTCGCGCGGGCGAGCCGGTCCCCGAACGCGGCGATCACGATCGCCCCGGACGCGGACTCGGCCAGCGTGAACATCGCGCCCGCGTGCGGGCCGCCGATGTGGTTGTGGTGCGCGGGCTCGTCCGGCAGCCGCAGCACGGCGCGGTCGGCGGCCAGTTCCACGAACTCCAGGCCCAGCGTGCGCACGAAGGGCACCGAGGCGCGCAGGTCCTCGGCGACGGCGTCGAAGTCGGTCGTCGATTCAGTCATGGCCGCGATGCTACCGGCAGGTAACTTCTCCCGGGGCGGCGCCTCGCCGGCATTTCCTTCACCCGGCGAATCTGTTTGACTGAGTCACATGAAATACGTGCACATCGAGCGCCCCGAGCCCCACGTCGCGATCGTCCGCCTGGCCCGGCCGGACCGACTCAACGCGCTCTCCGCGACCATGGTGGCCGATCTCAAGGCCGCCTTCGCCACGCTGCACCGCGAACGCGGCCCGCGGGCGATCGTGCTGACCGGCGAGGGACGCGGCTTCTGCTCCGGCGCCGACCTCTCCGGCGACCCCGACCACGCGCCGGACGCCGAGGGCCGCGGCCCGGTCGGACACGTCTACCGCTCGCAGGAGCACCTGTCCGAACTGATCCTGGCCGTCCACGAATGCGAGAAGCCGGTGATCGCCGCCGTACACGGCGCGGCCGTCGGCGGCGGCCTGGCCCTCGCACTGGCCTGCGACCTGCGCGTCGCGGACGAGAGCGCGCGCTTCGGCTCGGTGTTCATCAAGGTCGGCCTCTCCTCCGCCGACGTGGGCACCAGCTACCTGCTCCCGCGCCTGGTCGGCCCCACCCGGGCGGCCGAACTGATGCTCACCGGACGCCACTTCGACGCCGCCGAGGCGTACTCCTGGGGCCTGCTCAACGCCCGCGTACCCGCCGGCGAACACCTGCCCGCCGCCCTGGAGCTGGCCCGCTCGATCGCCACCAACAGCGAATACGGTGTATGGATGACCAAGAAGGGCCTGTGGTCCGGGATCGGCGCGACCTCGCTGCGCCAGCAGATCGAACTGGAGAACCGCACCCAGGTGCTGGGCACCTTCACCGGCAACATGGCCGAGGCCGCCGTCGCCTTCCGCGAACGCCGAACCCCCACCTGGCGGGACATGTGAAAGCCCCGCGCTCACCCGCCGATCGGCTCCGGCCCGGGCCACCGGAACAACCGCCCCGCCTCGGCCGCGTGCTCGCCCGGATTCGCCGCCAACCGGACCTCCTCGATCGGATTCCCGTGCGCGTCGCGACCCTGGACCCGAGTCAGGTAGCCCGCCGCCGCCAACTCGTCGAGATAGCCCGCGATCGACTCCGGACTCTCCCCCGGCCGCGACCCCAGCGCCCGCGGCTCCGGCCGGGCACCGTCCGGCAACAACAGCAGATAGACCGCGAGGCCGCGCGCCCGCACACTCAGCCGGGCGTCCTTCAGAAGCGCGTCGTCGGACCCGAGCCCCGACCCGCCGTCCTCGCCCCAGATGCGCCTCATGGCCTCAGTCTCGATCACGACCGCGCCCGGCAGGGCAAACCGCACAACCCCTACACAAACGAGTGACCAATCGTTTGCCCGGGCGCCCACGGTGCGGACCCGGGCACGCTGGGAGACCGCCGACCCGATAGTTTCCGCTCGGGGCCATCTCGAACAGGTGATCCCGACGGCTGCGGAGTTCCGAGAACTGTGAGGCTTCGATGCGTACCACCCCCGCGCAGCTCCTCGACCAAGCCTGGCGCGCCCTCGGCGGCGACCCCGCCGACCGCGCGCACATCGCCTTCACCGGCCCCGACCACACGCTGTCCTCCGCGCTCCCGGTGACCGCGATCGCCCAGGCCACGATCGGCGCCGTCGCGCTCGCCGCCCGCGAACTCGGCGCCGCCCGCGGCGGATCCGTCCCGGCACCGGTGGCGCTGGACAGCCGGGCCGCGGCCATGGCGATGAGCAGCGACCGGCACCTGCGCCTGGCCGGCGAACCGCTGGTGTCGATGCATCCGCTCTCCCGCTTCCACCGCAGCGCCGACGGCTGGGTGCGCCTGCACGGCAACTACCCGCACCACCGCGCCGCGGCGTTCGCCGCACTGGGCGTCGAGACGGTGGACGACGCGATCGAGGCCCTGGCCCGGCTCACCGGCACCGAGATCGAGGAACTACTCGCCGCGCACGGCGCGTTGGGCTTCGCCGTCCGCGAGGGCGACGCCTGGGCCGCACACCCCCAGGGCGCCGGTGTCGCCGCCTCGCCGCCGCTCGACCTCACCCGCACCGCCGCCGGCGACCCGTGGTGCCCCACACCCGATGCCGCACCCGCCGCCGGTGTGCGGATCCTGGACCTGACCCGGGTACTCGCCGGCCCCACCGGCACCCGCACCCTCGCCCACCTGGGCGCCGACGTCCTGCGCGTGGACTCCCCGCACTTGCCGGAGAATCCCGGCGAGTACTGGGACAACGCGTTCGGCAAACGCTCCACCCTGCTGGACCTGCGCGACCGGGCCGACCGGGCCCGCTTCGACGAACTGCTCGCCGACGCCGACGTGTTGATCACCGGATACCGCAGCGACGCGATGGCCGCCCTGGGCCTGGACCACGACACGCTCGGCGCCCGCCGGCCCGGGCTGATCACCGTCGCGTTCAACGCGTGGGGCCCCGGGCCGTGGGCGAACCGGCGCGGCTTCGACAGCCTGGTCCAAGGCGCGTGCGGGATCGCCCGGATCGAGGCGGGCGGGCGGGTGGAACCGGGCGCGCTGCCGACCCAGGCACTGGACCGGGCCACCGGGTACCTGCTCGCCGCGGCCGTCCTGCGCGCCCTGACGCTGCGTATGGCCGACCACCGGGGCAGCAGGATCGACCTCGCGTTGGCCCGCACCGCGACCTGGCTGACCGCCGCCTACGCGCCCGGCGAGCCGGAGGTCGCCGAGCCCTTCGACCCGACCCCATACCTGACCGCCACCGACACGGCCCTGGGCCTACTCACTCACGTGGCACCGCCGTTCGAGCTGCCCGGGCTGCCCGCCGCGTGGACCCGTCCACCGACCCCCTGGGGCTCCGACGAACCGGTGTGGCGGACCGCCTGATCCCACCCGGCGCACCCGGCGGCCCACCGCACGGCGAACTCCCCCACCCGACACCGGCGAACCATCCGACCCATCGTCAACTCCCGTACCCATACAGTGACTTGATCGGCAAAGGCGCAGGTCGCACGGGTCCCGGTGTCAGTGCCGGATGGGATGCTTGACGCATGGGTTGAGCGCCACCGCGGTCGGTCGGCCGCGGCTCGACGCAGAGGAGGATCCCTCGATGTCCACTGTCAACACCATGATCCGGCTGACCCCCGTGAAACCCGCGACCGTGCGCCGGGCCCTGACCCGGATCGACACCAAGACCGTGCGCACCCACCCGGACGGCGTGCGGGACGGCGCGCCCGGCATCTCGCTGCGCACGCTGGCCACCCTCCAGCGCAGGCGACTGGTCCGACTCGGCGCCGAAGTGCCGCTGCGCGGGCGGAACATGGGCATCACCCGAGCCGGCCGGCAGGCGCTGATCGCGCGCGGCGCGCACCGCAAGGGCGCTTGGGCGCGGTTGTTGCGCGAGGAACTGACCTGGACCACCGCGGGCGGCGACGTGCTCGAGATCGCCGGCATGCATCCCTACCACTGCGCCAACGCCGCCGCCTGGCTCCAGCGCAACGCGTCGGCGATCCGGGCCGACGCCGAGCCGCGCCGGCGCGGCGACGCGGTCGCGTGGATCGACGACACGCCGCTGATGCGCGCGTTGGTCGCCGCCGTCGAAAGCGCGCTTCCGTAGCACGCACCCTTCCGGAACCCGTCGAGCCCGGCCCGGCCACCGCATCGGTGGTCGGGCGCCGGGCTCGCGTCGTGCTCGCGAACTCGGCCGCGTGCGATGTCGCTCAGACCTTCCGGCCGACCGCGGTGTAGATCCAGGACTGCGCCAGCCGCTCCGGCGACAGATCGGCGTCCTCCCCCGGGTGCCACAACGGCGCCTGGACCAGGCCGGGTTCGACCAGTTCCACCCCGGTCAGGAAGGACGCGATCTCGGCATACGGGCGCGGCAGCATGAACTCGGCGTCGTCGTTGATCTCCAGCACCCGCTCCGCCGCGATCGGCGGCAGGAAGTCCGACGTGGTGTGCGACGCGATCAGCACACTGCCCGAAGGCACCGCCGCCAGCAGCCGGTTCACGATGCCCGCCGGGTCCTCGGCGTCCGAGACGTAGTGCAGAATCGCCACCAGCAGCAGCGCCACCGGGCGATCGAAGTCGATCACCTCGCCCACCTCGGGGGCGGCCAGGATCTTCTCCGGCTCGCGCACGTCGCCCATGGTGAAGGTGGTCCGACCCCGATCGGTGGCGGGCATCAGCGCGCGGGCGTGCGCGAGCACGATCGGGTCGTTGTCCACGTAGGCGACCCGGGCCGACGCGATGACCTCCTGCGCGACCTCGTGGGTGTTGCCGGGCGCCGGGATCCCGGTCCCGATGTCGAGGAACTGGTCGATGCCCTGCTCCGCCGCCCAACGCACCGCGCGAGCGAGGAAGGCCCGGTTGTCCAGCGCGGTGATCGAGGTCTGCGGGGCGACCGCGATGAACCGCTCCGCCAACGCCCGATCGACCGGATAGTTGGTCTTGCCGCCGATGTGGTAGTCGTACACACGGGCGGGATGGGGACGACTGACGTCGATCCCGATGGGCGCCCAGTCCTGCTCGGACAACGTGTCATCCCCTCGAAGTTCGGTACCGCGTCAGCCTACGACACGCCAAACAGCCCGTTCCACAAGGGACTTGCCACGGTTTGCACCCCCACCGGGAAACCTCGACGACCCCCCGGGCGCACGAGGGTGATGAGTTTTGCCCGCCGGATCGGTCATAACCGGGTACAGCGTCGTCACAGGAGGTCGTCGATGGTCGATCCGTCCGAAACAGTCACCCCGCCACCGGCCGTACTGGCCGTGTACGCGCCGCTCACCCGCACGGACGTCCCGGGCCTGTGCGCACGCCTGCTCGCGCTCCTGCACGCGGACCGGGCCGACCCCTTCCCCTGCGACGTGAGCGCGCTCATCCACCCCGACCTGGCCGCGATCGAGGCGCTGGCCCGGCTCCAGCTCACCGCGCGCGGCGTCGGCCGGCGGATCCGCCTGCACGGCACGAGCGGCGAGCTGCGCGACCTGCTGACCCTGACCGGCCTGGACGAGATCGTCCCGACCGGTCCGGGCAGCGGGCGCCTCCTAGGCGTCGAGTGTCGGCGGGAGGCCGAACAGCGGGAACAGGTGCGGGACGTCGAGGAACGCGTTGAGGCCGATGATCTGCCCCTGTGACATCTCGATCACCTGCAGCGCCCACGGCTCGAAGCTGCCGCCGGGACCACTGGGACGGTACTGGCCGAAGCCCGGCGTGCCGTTCGCCACGATCGGCACCAGCCGCGAACCGCGGCAACCACTGCCGGTGCCCAGGAACCACTCCCGAATGTCCGCGTGCCCGCGCAGCCACAGCTCGAACGGCGGCATCGACAAGGTCGCGTCCTCGCGCAGCAGTGCGGTGAGCGAGTCCAGGTCGTAGCGCTCGAACGCGTCCACGTAGCGAGCGAGCAGCGACTGCTGCTCCTCGTCCATCGGCCGCACCGGGTCGGTCGCGGTGACCTCGTTCTCCGCGAGCGCGGCCCGGGCGCGCTGGAGCGCGCTGTTGACCGACGCGACCGAACTGCCCAGCAGTTCGGCCACCTCGCTCGCCTTCCAGGCCAGCACCTCGCGCAGGATCAGCACCGCGCGCTGGCGCGGCGGCAGGTGCTGGAGCGCGGCCACGAAGGCCAGCCGTACGCTCTCGCGCGCGACCGCCAACTCGGCCGGGTCGGCCACGCTCGGCACGACCCGGCCGTCCGGGATCGGCTCGATCCAGGTGGCCTCGGGCCGCGCCGGCGTCAGCGCCGAGGAGGCGGGCACCGGCGAGGACAGGTCCATCGGCCGGGCCCGGCGCTCGCGCCCGTTGAGGCTGTCCAGACACACGTTGGTGGCGATCCGGTACAGCCAGGAGCGGATCGACGAGCGGCCCTCGAACCGGTCGAAGCTCTTCCAGGCCCGCACCATGGTGTCCTGGACCGCGTCCTCCGCCTCGAAGACGGAGCCCAGCATCCGGTAGCAGTAGCCGGTGAGCTCCACCCGAAACGGCTCGAAGTGCACCTCCACGACGTCGGCGCCGTCCGTTTCCACGAGATCACTCATCGGGTACTCCCACCGCTTCCGGCTGTCTCGACACGTACCGGAGTCTAGGCAGCCGCACCGACACGGGCACGTGCTCGGCGCCTCAGTCCACCGGAACCGCGACGAGCTCGTCCGCGTAGCACCACGCCCACTCCTCGCCGGGCTCGAACGAGCGCACCAGCGGATGGTCGGCGGCGTGCCAGTGCGCGGTCGCGTGCCGGTTCGGCGAACTGTCGCAACAGCCGATGTGACCGCAGGTCAGGCACTCCCGCAGGTGCACCCACTGGGTACCGTTCCGCAGGCAGTCCTCGCATCCCTTCGTCGACCCCGGCACCACCGTCTCCGGCAGCGTGTCCAGGTGCGCACAGGGCGCGTCCGTGGGTCGCCCGTCGCCGTCCTGGACCACCTGGTAGCGAATCCCGGCCATCGTCGTACTCCTCGTCGCAGCACCGCGGGCGTCACGTGTTCCGCGAGCCCGATCGATCTCCCCTTCCCTACCACGCGAGCCCGCACGCGCGCGCCGACGAAGCCGCGGCGGCGGCGGGGTTCAGCGCGGCGCGGCGCAGCGCCCGGGCGGCGGGAGCGGCGACGGCGAGGACGGCGCGCGGAAGAGGTGTGCCGGTCTTCCACCTCGAGGCTACTTGTCAGTAGCCTCGAGATACAGCGTCCCCATCCGGCACCGGAGGCCGCAGTGCACACCACACACGTTCGAGTGGCCGTGATCGGGGCGGGCTTCTCCGGCCTGGCCGCCGGCCATCGCCTTCGCCGACACGCCGGCATCGAGGACTTCGTCATCCTCGAGCGCGCGCACGACGTCGGCGGCACCTGGCGGGACAACACGTATCCCGGCGCGGCCTGCGACGTGCCGTCCAATCTGTACTGCTTCTCGTTCGCCCCGAACCCGACCTGGTCGCACGCGTTCTCGCCGGGCGACGAGATCCAGGCGTATCTGCGCCGCTGTGCGCGCGAGTTCGGGCTGGTGCCGCATCTGCGGTTCGGCCACGAGGTGACCGCCGCGCGGTGGGACCACGACCGGGCGTGCTGGCGGCTGACCACCTCCGGCGGCGCGTACAGCGCCGACGTGGTGATCGCCGGAGCCGGTCCGCTCACCGAGCCGGCGATGCCCGCGCTGCCGGGTCTGGCGGACTTCGGCGGACGCGTGTTCCACTCCGCCCGCTGGGACCACGAGCACGATCTGAGCGGCGAACACGTCGCGGTGGTGGGCACCGGCGCCTCCGCGATCCAGTTCGTCCCGCGGATCCAGCCGCTCGTGCACCGGCTGGACCTCTACCAGCGCACCCCGCCGTGGATCATGCCGCGCAACGACCGGCCGCTGCCGAACTGGCAGCGGTACCTGTACCGGCGGTTGCCGGTCGCGCAACGGGTGGTTCGCCAGGGCCTGTACTGGCAGCGCGAGGCCACGCTCGGCGCCTTCCTGGGACCACTCGACCGGGTCACCGCGCTGGCCACGAGACAGGCGCTGGCCCACCTGCGCCGGCAGGTCCCGGATCCGGAGCTGCGCGCCCGGCTGACCCCGGACTACCGGCTCGGGTGCAAGCGGGTCTTGTTGTCGAACGACTACTATCCGGCGCTGACCCGACCCAACGTCGAGCTGGTGACCGCCCCGATCACCGAGGTGCGCCCCGGCGGGCTGCTCACCGCCGACGGGACCGAGCACAAGGCCGACACGATCGTCCTGGGCACCGGGTTCGAGGCCACCCGGCCGCCGATCGCGCGGGTGGTGACCGGGCGCGACGGGCGCACGCTCGCCGAGGTGTGGCGCGACGGGATGGCGGCCCATCAGGGCGCGATGGTGGCCGGCTTCCCCAATCTGTTCCTGGTGATCGGGCCGGGCACCGGGCTGGGGCACTCGTCGATGATCGTGGTGATCGAGGCGCAGGTGCGCTACGCCGTGGACGCGATCCGGCGCATGCACGACCAGGGCATCGCCGACGTCGAGGTGCTCCCCCGGGCACAGGAGGCCTACAACGCGTGGCTCGACGAGCGCATGCGCCGCACGGTGTGGGCCACCGGTGGCTGCACGAGCTGGTACATGGACGAGCGCAGCGGCCGGGTGAGCGCATTGTGGCCGGGGTCGCTGACCCGGTTCCGGCGGATCAATCGACGGTTCTCGCCGGTGGGGCACCGGGCCCGACGGTGGGATCGGATCACGTAGGCCAGTTATCGGATTGTATGACTTATTCGGGCTCCGGAATCTGATGAGATGCAGGGCGGCCCCGGCAGGCGGGGTCGGCCGGGCCGGTGGTTCCGGTTGGTTCGGGCGATGCGAACGTTCCGGTGGTTCGAGCGGTACGGACAGGGAGTGCGTGTGATCCGGGAATTCACAGGTCGGGTGTGTGTGGTCACCGGCGCGGGATCGGGCATCGGACGGGCTCTCGCGCACGAGCTGGCGGCGCACGGCGCGCGACTCGCGCTGGCCGACGTCGACGCGGCGGGACTGGCCGAGACCCGGGAGCGGGCGGCGCGAATGGGCGCGCGGGAGATCCACACCGAGGTCCTCGACGTCGCCGACCGCGCGGCCGTCTCGGCCTGGGCGGACGCGACCGCCGAGCGATTCGGCGGGGTGGACCTGGTGGTCAACAACGCCGGCGTGTCGCTGACCGCGGACGTCGAGGAGATGTCCTGGGACGACTTCGAATGGCTGATGGGCGTCAACTTCTGGGGCGTGGCGTACGGCACCAAGGCCTTCCTGCCGCACCTGCGTCGCTCGCGCGAGGGGCATCTGGTGAACATCTCCTCGGTGTTCGGGCTCTTCGGGGTCCCCTCGCAGAGCGCGTACTGCGCGGCCAAGTACGCGGTGCGCGGGTTCACCGAGTCGGTCCGCCAGGAGATGCGGCTCTCCGGCTCGGGGGTCGCGGTGACCACCGTGCATCCCGGCGGGATAAAGACGAACATCGTGCGCAACTCGCGGACCTCGGGCGCGCACGACCGGGACAAGGTCACGGCACTGCACGACTCGGCGTCGCGCACCTCGGCCCAGCGTGCCGCGCGGATCATCCTGCGCGGTGTGCGGCGGGGTCGGGCCCGGGTATACGTCGGCGCGGATGCCACCGCGATCGACGTCGGCTCCCGCCTGCTGGGATCCGTGTTCGAACCGCTGGTGCGCGTGGTGTCCAAGCGCACGGGTCCCACCACCCTGGCGCCCGCCCCGCGCACGGTACGGGCGAAGGCCCCCGGCCCGGTCCCGACTTTGTCGCCGGACGGGTATTCGAACCCCGTTACCGGTGGGTAGAAAAGACGGAGAGCGCTAGCGGGAGGCGAGCATGACGGCGGACACCAGGGGCACCACGGAACTCGTGGGACACGACCTCACGGTACGCACCGGCGACGGCGCGGAACTGCGGGTGAACGTTGCCGGGCCGCCGGACGCGGCGGTCACGGTCGTCTTCGCGCACGGTTGGACCCTGCACGGCGACGTCTGGCGGACCCAGGTCGGGGCGCTGGTGTCGGCCGGGGTGCGGGCGATCACCTACGACCATCGCGGTCACGGACGATCCACCGCGGGGCGCGCGGCGCCGTGGACGATCGACCTGCTCGGCGACGACCTCGCCGATGTGCTCGACACGGTCGCGCCGAGCGGCCCGGTGGTGTTGTGCGGGCACTCGATGGGTGGCATGACGATCATGGCGCTGGCCGCGGCCCGGCCCGAGTTGTTCGGGTCGCGGGTGGCCGGCGTGGTCCTGGTCGGCACGTCGGCGGGCGACCTGGTGCCCACCGGACGCGGCGTGCCCGCCGCGGTGCGGTTCAGGTCGGCCGCGCAGATCCGGTTCTTCGCGTTCGGCCGGCGACACCCGCGGCTGGCGACCCGGGGGCGCACCCTGCTGCCGGGCCCGGGCCGGCCGAGTCACCTGCGGATCGTGCGGCGCGGCCTGTTCGGCCCGACGGTGGACCCGACGGTGGTGCGCGACTGCGCGCGGATGGTGTTCGCCACGCCGATGGCCACCGTGTGCGGGTTCTTCCCGGCGCTGGTCGCGCACGACAAGGCCGGCGCGCTGACCGCGCTCGCGCGGGTACCGGTGCACATCGTGGTGGGCGCCCACGACCGGCTCACCCCGCTCGCGCACAGCCGGACGCTCGCGGCCGAACTCCCCGAGGCCACCCTGCGGGTGGAGCACGACTGCGGGCACATGGTCTTCACCGAGCGCCCGGACAGCGTGACCGAACCGCTGCGCGACCTGTGTGCCGGCATCGCCCGCTGACCCTCCCCCGCGGGCCGCGGCCGGCCGACGTCCTCGGACCGGCGCGGGGGTCCGGCTCGGGCCGGACCCCCGCCGGGTGCCCCGGGACGCTCAGCTCGGTTCGATCCCGAGCAACTCCGCGGTCCAGTCCGGGTCGGCCGTGACCACGGCCAGCAACCGAGTGGCCCGGGTCAGCGCGACGTAGAGCGTGCGCATGCCGTTGGGCGACTGCTCGACGATCCCGCGCGGGTCGACGATCACCGCGACGTCGAACTCCAGGCCCTTGGCGTCCAGCGCGTCCATCGGCTGCACGCGCGGGTCCAGGCCCTCCAGCTCGGCCGCCAGTTCCTCGGTGGCCCCCACCGGGGTGACCACGCCGATGGTGCCCTCGACCGTCTCCAGCAGCTCGCGCACCAGCTTGCGCACCACCGGCCCGGTCCGCTCGCCCGCCGTGGCGTGCACCCTGGGCGGCTCGCCGCCGCTGCGCACCGCCCGGGCCGGCCGGGCCCCGGGCACCGCCCGCACCAGCACGCGCGCGGCCACGTCGGCCACCTCCACCGGGTTTCGGTAGTTGGTGGTCAGCTCGAACTCGTACCGACGCCGCTCGCGCAGCGCCTCGGCCATCGCCGTCGCCGACGCGCCCGGGTCCTCCCAGGCGCTCTGCGCGGGGTCCTCGACGATGGTCCAGGTGGCGTGCATGCCGCGTCGGCCGAGCATCCGCCACTGCATCGGGGTCAGGTCCTGCGCCTCGTCGATGACGATGTGCGCGTACTCGACCGGCTCGTCCTCGTCCTCGTCGCGCGGCCTGCGCGCGCCGCGCCCGCCGGCCATCCGGTCGGCGTAGGTGGTCACCTCGGTGATCTCGTCCGGGACGTCGCGGCCCACCGTCTCGCCGCTGAAGATGTCCCGGCCGTCCACCACGTACGGGTTGTCCTCGTCCGGGTTGCCGTAGGCGACCGTGCGCTTGCGCGGCAGCGGGCCGAGCAGGCCGGTCAGCTCGTCCATCAGCGCCACGTCGTGGAAGGAGACCTCGCCGGTGCGCGCGGTGCGCGCCCACGAGTTCGCCAGCACGGACACCTGCGTGGGCGTCAGGTCGCGCTCGTAGCGGCGCAGCCGCTCCGGGTCGGCCAGTCCGGCGAGCACGTCCACCGGCCGTTGCAGCGGCCACCACGCGCGCAGGAACGCGGCGAACTCGTCGCGCGCGGCCACGTCCTCGTGGAACGCGTCCTTCTCGCCGCGGCCGGCGCCGCGCGAGAGCAGTCGGCCCCACAACTCGGTGAGCAGTTGGCGGGCCACCTGGAGCCGGGCGGTGTTGGGACCGTTGCGGGTCTTGGCCAGCACCTCGCGGCGGATCCGGCGCAGCGCCTTGTGGTCGAGCACGATCCGGGTGCCGCGGTGCGAGATCGCGAACTCGGTCGGCGCGCCGGCGGGCACGTCGGCGACGGCGCGGCGGAGCAGGTGGGTCATCGCCGCGGCGCCCTTGAGCTTCGCCGCCGCCGCGTCGTCGTGGTAGGCCGCCTCGACGCCGTCGACCATGTCGCCGAGCGAGCGCAGCACCGCGCCGCCCTCGCCGAGCGAGGGCAGCACCCGCTCGATGTAGGCGGTGAAGCGCGGGTTGGGGCCGACCACGAGCACGCCGCGCGAACCGAAGCGGCGGCGGTATTGGAACATCAGGTACGCGACGCGGTGCAGCGCGACGGCGGTCTTGCCGGTGCCCGGGCCGCCGCGCACGATCACCGAACCGTCGATCGGTGCCCGGATGGCCTCGTCCTGCTCGCGCTGGATGGTGGCCACGATGTCGTGCATCGAGCCGTCCCGGGTGCGCGAGAGCGCGGCCAGGAACGCGCCGTCGCCGACGATCACCATGTCGTCCGCGGCGTCCGGGTCGAGCAGGTCGTCCTCGATGTCGACCACCGAGCGGCCTCGGCAGTGCAGCACCCGGCGGCGGACCACACCGCGCGGGTCGTCGGGGGTGGCGCGGTAGAACGCCTCCGCGGCGGGCGCCCGCCAGTCGACGACGAGCACCTCGCTGTCCTCGTCCCGGATGCCGATCCGGCCGATGTGCCGGATCTCGCCGTCGAGCTGGTCGAGGCGGCCGAAGACGAGTCCGTCGTCGGCGGCGTCGAGTGAGCGGGCCCACAGTTCGGCGCGGTAGACCATGACGTCCCGCTCGACCAGCGCCGCGCGCGTGCCGACCTGCGCCTGCCGGTAGCCCTGTTGGAGCAGCGCCTGGGCTTCGTCGCGCATGTGTTCCAGGCGCGTGTAGGAGCGATCGACATGGCCCTGTTCCGCGGCGAGCTCGCGTTCCTTGGCCTGGGGGTCGCCTGCCGGCGCGGGCATAGTGATGCTCCTTGTGATGTGACACAGGTCTGCGCCCACGGTGGACGAGGCGCCGACGATCGTATGGCGTCGCCGGTGCCGTCCCCGCGGGCCGATCCGCCCACGGGGGTTGCGGCTGGGGTCGGGGGTGCTCCCCCGAGGGACACAGTATTCGGGACCCGCGCCGGTCTTCGCGACGCCCGGGCCCGGTGGGTCCGCTCCCGGCGGGCCCGGCGCCCGCTCCCGAGCGCCGCCGGCGCGACCGCTCAGGCGCGCCGGGCACGCAGCCGGCGCAGCGCGACGACCACCCCGATCAGGCCCGCCAGGCCGAGTATCGCCCATAGCCACACGGTCCCGTCCGACCCGCCGTCGCCGCCGGTCCGGCCCGGTGCCAGAGCGGCCTGCGCGGGGCCGCCGGGGGGTGCGGCCGGGGCCGCCACGGTGATCCCGTACCGGGCCTTGGCCTCGTGCCGGGTCGGCGCGTTGTCCGAGACGGTGATCCCGAATCCGGTCTCGCCGGGGGCCGTGGGAGTGCCGGTGATCACACCGCTGTCCGGGTCCAGGGCCAGTCCCGGCGGCAGCGGGTCGTCGGCGACCCAGTGGTAGGGGGCGGTGCCGCCCTGGACGGCGAGTTTGGCGGTGTAGGGCTGCCCGACAACGGCGGGCGGCAGCGCGGCGGCGGGCAGCACCAGTGCGGCCGAGGGCACCGCGTCGACGGGTGCGGACGGGTCGGATTCGCCGACCGCGTTGGTCGCGACGACCGTGTACGAGTAGGTGGTGCCGTTCTCCAGGCCCTGGTCGGTGTGGGTGAGGACGTCCGCGCCCAGGGTGGCCAGGGGCGGGGTCGAACCGGGGTCGCCGTTGGTGGAGCGGCGGATCAGGTAGCCGGTGATCGGGCTGTCGCCGGTGTCCGCGGGCGGCATCCAGGACAACACCGCCTGGCCCTGGCCCGCGGTCGCGGCCAGGCCGCCGGGCGCGCCGGGCTTGCCGCTGCCCAGTCCGGACAGGGTGACGGTGCGGCTGCCGCCGGGGAGGTTGCCGGTCAGGGTGAGTTTGCCGGTTCCGGCTCCGCGCTTGGTCGGGGTGAACACGACCGCGAAGGAGCACGCGGAGCCGCCGGGCACATTGGTGTCCGGGCCGGTCGCGCACGTGGTGCCGGCCGGGTCGATCGCGAACGGTCCCTCGACGGTCGCGGACGCGATCATGAACGGCACGTCACCGGTGGTGGTGATCGGCAGGTTGCGGGTTGCCTTGCGGCCGACCGGCGCCGTGCCGAAGTCGACGGTGGGCGGCAGCTCGCCCACCTGGGCGGCGGGCACGGTGAAGGACAGCAGCGCGTGGCCGTCGCCGACGCCGCCGGACGCGGAGGTCTGGGCGCCGGGGAAGACGATCGGGTCGGCGTACGGGCCGATGCCGCCGGCGGCCGGGGCGAACAACCACGGCAGCGGGGCCGTCGCGGAGAACAGCGTGGTGCCGGTGTCGGCGATCCGCACGACCAGGGTCGCGCCGGCCTGGGCCGGGCTGTTCGCGGCGACCGCGGTCGAGCCGGCCACCGATCCGCCCTGGGTGGCGCCGGCGGCCTTTCCGTACATCGTCGCGGTCATCGCGCTCGCGCCGACCGGGATGGTCACCCGGTGGTCGCCGGTGCCGGTGATCGCCGTCTGCACCTGGGTCGTGCCGCCCGGCGCGGTCGGCGCGGCGGGCCGGGTCCGGGCCGCGCCGGGGCGACCGGCGCCGGCGACCGCCGCCGGCGCGAGCGCGGCGAGCGCGCACACCGTCGCGAGCAGCCCCGCACCGAGTGCACCAGGGCGCGGGATACGACGGCGGATGGCGCTGTGCATGGAGATGGACCCCCGGGTGGGCTGCGGCTCTCGATACCGGACGGCACCGGACGGCCCACCGCTATCCCCGGTTCACGGGGTCGGCGGATTCCGCGCGCACGGCTTTTCCGGCAGCTCCTCAGCGCGGATGCTAGCGCTCACCGGGAGCGACCG
Organism: Embleya sp. NBC_00888; assembly: GCF_045207655.1. NCBI lineage: Bacteria > Bacillati > Actinomycetota > Actinomycetes > Kitasatosporales > Streptomycetaceae > Embleya > Embleya sp. NBC_00888. The sequence goes on from NZ_CP108784.1 coordinate 1,236,542, forward strand.
GGAGTACTCCCCGCGAGAAGATCACCCGTTGGAATTCGCTGGTCCCGGCCGCCCGTACGGGTGCGACCCGGCAAAGCTGACCATCCGTCAGATTTTGTGGTCGCCGGCGTCGCCCGGATCGGCGCCGGCTCCTCGGTCGCCGGCTCGTCGACGCGCCCGCCCGGCCACACCTCGGGCCGCCCCCGGGGCCGCGACCAGTCCGCGCCGTCGCGCGTGTCGGCGCCGAATCGGGGGCCGAGCACGGCGATCACCACGAGGAACAGGACCAGGGACCAGGCGACATACGCGTGCACGGCACACTCCCGATGGTGCGATGGAATCGGCCTGCGCATCGACCAGGCCAGCTCCCATTCTGAGTACGACTGGCCTGCCGACAAAGGGCCAATTTCGGGGAGGTGGACTGTGTTCGGCGATCGGTGCGGATCGGAAATGGCGATCCTCCGGCGCGAAGGGGTGTCGAGGCGGCATCGTGGCCTCAGGCTCCCGCCGGGCCCGGGACGGTACCGGCGGGGCGGCCGGCGGCGTGCACCTCCCCCCAGTGCGCCGCCGAGGAAGACGGGCCCGCGGGCATTCCCCCCGCCCGCGGGCCCGTCGCCCCACTCCCGCCGGCATCGGGGCGGTCGGGCACCCGCGTCAGCGCAGCGCGAGCACCACGTCGCGGATCCGCGCGTCGTCGGCCGGATCGACCGGCAGCGGCACCGTGACCGCGTCCGCCAGCCCGCCCCAGCGCTCCGTGATCAGCGCGGGCAGTTCCTCGTACACCGCCATCGGCACCAGCGTGTCGAGCACCTCGTCGGTGACGTGCCGGGCCAACTGCGACCAGTCGTCGCGGCGGACCATCACCCGCAACCGGTCCTGGAGTTCGCCCCACCCGTACAGGTCCAGCGTGGCGCGATACGCGGGCGTCGAGTACAGGAACGCGAACAGCCGCCGCTGCCGCTCGCGTTCCGCGTCCAGCGCGGCCCGGTCGGGGCCGGCGATCAACTGTGTGCCGGCCACGAGTTCGACCGTGCGCGGGAGCGCCGCGCGCGCGATGCCCTCGGCCAACGCCGGTCGGGCGACCGTGGCCAGCCATCGCGGGCCGGAGTTGGTCGGGTGGGTGACCAGGCCGTCCGCGAGTTCGCCGGCGAGCGCGCACATCGCCCGACCGACGCCGCCCAGCAGGATCCGAGGCGCAACGGTGTCCGGGTCCGGGCCGGGGTTGAAGTACGGCTGCATCCGGGTGAGTCGGTGGTGCGGCCCCTCGTACGCGGGCGGCTCGCCGGTCCGGAACGCCTCGAACGCGGCCCGGACCGCGCCCACGTAGTCGCGCATCCGGGCCACCGGCGGCGACCACGGCATCCCATACCGGTCCTCGATGTTCTGCCGCACCTGGCTGCCCAGGCCGAGCTGGAACCGGCCGCCGGAGAACCTCGCCAGGTCCCACGCGCCGTAGGCGGTGAGCAGCGGGGAGCGCACGAAGGCCAGCGCCACCGACGTGCGCACCACCAGGCGTTCGGTGTGTTCGAGGGCGAGCAGCGCCGCGGCGAACGCGTCGTGCACCGTCTCGGCCACGTGCAGCCCGTCGAACCCGGCCGCCTCGGCCCGGCGCGCGTGCGCCGCCACCTCGCGCAGCGGCAGCCGCGGGTCCATCCCGGTGTAGACCCTCATCGGGTGGTTTCCTCGCCGACCAGTTCCTCGGACAGGCTCCACAGTCGCGCGGCGTCCGCCTCGTCCAGTGCCCACGGCGCGTGCTCGGCGGTGATCGCGCAGTCCGCGAGGTACACGCCGCCGACGTCCGCGAGTTCGGGCGCGGTCGCGGCCCAGACCTGGGTCGCGGCGCCGTTGGCGACCTGCTTGATCGGCGGCATGTTCGAGGCGGTGACCTTGCGCTGCAGATCACGCCCGGCGTCGCGGGTCATGTACCGCCCCAGGTTGGTCGCCACCATGCCCGGGTGCACGGCGTAGGCCCGCACGCCGCGTCCGCGCAGCCGGCGGTCCAACTCCACGGTGAACAGGATGTTCGCGGTCTTGGACGCGCCGTACGCCTGCCAGGGGTGGTACTCCTCGGGCGCCTTCTCGTAGTTGGGGTCCGCCCAGCGGATCCCCGACGCGAGGTGCCCGGCGGAGCTGAGGTTGACCACCCGCGAGCCGGGGCCGAGGGCGGGCTCCAGCAGGGTGGTCCACAGGAAGTGGCCCAGGTGGTTGGTGCCGAACTGCAGCTCGAAGCCGTCCGAGGTACGCCCGAACGGGGTCGCCATCACTCCCGCGTTGTTGACGAGCACGTCCAACGACGGGAAACGCTCGCGCAGTTCGGCGGCACCCGCGCGGATCGAGGCGAGCGAGGTCAGGTCCAGGACGGCGTACTCGACCCGGCCCGGCAACTCCGCGACCACCGCGCGGCCCTTGTCCGCGTCGCGGGCGGTCACCACCACGTGCGCGCCGGCCGCGGCGAGCGCCCGCGCGCTCTCCCGACCCAGGCCGGAGGTGCCGCCGGTGATCACGATCGTACGGCCGGTCGGGTCGACGTCGGCCAGAACCTCGTCGGTGGTGCTGTCGGGTCCGAATGCCATGGCACACTCCGCCGGATAGATGCTTGACTGTGTTCAGCACTATGGGGCGCGGGTGTCGGGATGGCAAGGCCGCGGCGGGGCCGGCGTGACGGATCGTCAGGTCAGCCGGATCAGCCGCCGCTCGGTGGCCACGCTCACCGCGGCGGTACGGGTGTCCACGCCGAGCTTGGCGTAGATGTGGCCCAGGTGGGTCTTCACCGTGGCCTGCGAGATGAACAGTTCCCTGGCGATCTCCGCGTTGCCGACGCCGCGCGCGAGCAGGTGCAGGATCTCCACCTCGCGGGCGGTGAGCGTGGTGTCCGGCCTGCGCATCCGACTGAACAGCCGCGCGGCCACCTCCGGGGCCAGCACGGTGCGGCCCGCGGCGGCGTCGTGCACCGCGCGGAACAGATCCTCGGGGCTGCCCGCCTTGAGCAGATAGCCGGCCGCGCCCGCCTCGATCGCGCGCGAGACGTCGGCGTCGGTGTCGTACATGGTCAGCACCAGCACGTGCGGCGGCTCGGGCAACGCGAGCAGTCGCTCGGTGGCCTCGACACCGTCGATCCCGCCGACCAGTTGCAGGTCCATCAGCACCACGTCCGGGCGCAGCGCGGCGGCCAGCTCGACCGCCTCCTCGCCGCTCGCCGCCTCGCCCGCCACCTCGATGCCGTCCTCGCCGGCGAACAGCGCGAGCAGACCCGCCCGGACGACGGCGTGGTCGTCGCAGACGATCAGGCGGATCGGGTTCACGGTGCGGCTCCTGGGCTCGGGCGGGAGGGGGGCTCGATGCCGACGGCCGGGGTCGGGCCCGGTGCCGGTTCGAAGGGCGTGTCCCGGTCGGCCGTCGGAGGCGGCTCGGTGTCCGCCGCGCCGGAGGAGTCCCGTACGGTCGCGGCCAGCGCGGTGCCCTCGCCCGGGGCGCTCTCGACGGTGAGCTCGCCGCCCACCTCGGCCAGCCGGCGGCGCAGCGAGGGCAGGCCGTAACCGCGCAGGTCGCCCGCCCGGGTCAGGCCCGGGTCGAAGCCGACGCCGTCGTCGCGGATGTCCAGCGCGACCCGGTCCGGCAGGTAGGTGAGGGTCACGTGCACGGCCCGGGCCCGGGCGTGTTCGCGCACGTTGGCCAGCGCGCCCTGCGCGGTCCGGGTGAGCGCGGCCTGCACCGGCTCGGCCAGCGGGCGCACCCGGCCGTCCACGGCGAGCGCGACGCTCGGCCCCTCCTCGCTCCGAAACCGCTCGACCACCCGGGCCAGACCGCCGGGCAGGCCCGGGTCGCCGGCGAGTTCGGCCGGTGCCAGGTCGCGGACGAACCGGCGGATCTCCTCGACACCGAGCGCCGCCACCCGCTCGGCCCGACGCACGTGCGCCCGCGCCGCGTCGGGATCGTTGTCCCAGCCGCGGTCTGCGGCCTGGAGCAACATCCGCAGGCTCGAGGTGCCCTGCGCGATGGTGTCGTGGATCTCCCGGGACAACCGCTCCCGCTCGGCCAGCACCCCCGCCCGGCGCTCGCTGACCGCCAGTTCGGCGACCGTCTCGCGCAGCCGTCGTTCGTCGCTGCGCATCCGGGTGAACACGGCGGTGGCGATCGCGGCCACCGCGGGCGGCCCGAGGAACAGGCTGGGGTCGATGGTGTCGGCGAGCCGGTACTGCGCGATCACCACGGCGGTGGTGAGCAGCACCACCGCGCCGATCGCCGCTCTGGTCGACAACACCCGCAGGCCGGTATAGAGCAGCGGTACCGCACACCACGCGAAGCTCGGCGCGACGGTGACCAGGGCCAGCCAGGTGGCGAGGACCGCGGTCAGCCAGGCGGGCCGCGCGGGCGAACGGTCCTCGGGCAGGGTCAGACCGGCCAGGTAGAGCACGGCGAGCAGCACCGCGAGGGCGAGCACCCACGGGGCGCGGCCGTCGGTGCCGTGCCGGACCGTGTACCGCCCCAGCGACGCGGCCAGCAGCAGCAGGAAGCCCGCGTGGATCACCAGCCCGGCGTGCCGCACGGGCCATGGCTCTGTTCGCTGTCGGGGCACGACGTACCTGTTCCCTGTCCCGCTCGGCTCGATCACGCGCGGCGCGCGCACATCGACGATCCCCTCCACCGTGGACCCGCTCGCGCGGGTCCGGATCAGCCGATCGGTTGATCCTCGCACCGCCCGACCGGCGCGCCGGGACCGGCGGCTTTGCCGATGGCGGACGGGCGGATCGACGGGAGTGTGGAGGCATCGGGGCAACCGCCCGGGAACGACGCAGGAATGTGAAAGAGGTAGGGACGATGAGCAACTTCTCGACGCGTGGTCGGGTTCTGACCGGGGTCTTCTCGCTCGCGGCGGTCGGCGCGGTCACCGCCGGTGTCGCGGCGGCCCAGGTGCCCGGCACGACCGAGGCCAAGCACGACGAGCGCCCCGCGCCCGCCGTGGTGTCGGTCAAGACGCTCGGCGTGGACGCCGCGAGCAAGGCGGCCCAGGCCGCGCTCGACGCCGCCGAGAAGGAGGGCCAGAAGGTCACCGTGGTCGTGGTCGCCCGGGACGGCTCCACGCGTGTGGTGCTCAAGGGCGACGGCGCGGGCCCGCAGTCGGAGGAGTCGGCGCGGCGCAAGGCGTACACCGCCGTGTCCTGGAACGCCCCGACCTCGACGCTGGCCCAGCGGGTCACCGCGCCGGGCGCGTCGCTCCGGGACATCCCGGGCACGCTGTTCCTGGCCGGCGCGGTGCCGGTCGCCGTGGACGGCGCCCCGATCGTGGGCATCGGGGTGGCCGGTGCTCCCGGCGGCGACTTGGACGAGAAGTACGCCGCCGAGGGTCTCAAGGCGATCGCCGGTCAACTGAAGTAGCCGACGCGGCCGAGCGGTCGGGCGGCCGAGCGGTCGGGCGGCCCGGAGGTCGGGTCGCCGAGCGGTCGAGCCGCCGGGGGGTCGAGCGGCCCGCCGTTCGAATCGCCGAGCGATCGAGCGGCCGACCGCCGGGAACATCGCGGACCCTGGTCGATCCCGGGGCCGAGGGGACGAGGCACCGCTCCGTCGCCCCTCGGCTCCGGGATCGGCCGGTTCGCGAAGCCGGCGGCGGTCGGCGCGCGGTCGGCGTGGTCGACACGCGGTCGGCGTGGTCGGCACGATCGGCGCGGTCAGCCGAAGGCCACCGCGCCCTGGACGTTGAACACCGCGCTCTGGAAGGGCAGCAGCAACTGCGCGGGCAGGAAGCTGTCCGGCGTCAGCGGCTCACGGGGCGTCTGCGCGGCGCGCGCCGCGGGAATGTACAGCGAGGCCATCGAGCCGAAGATGACCGCCGTGACGATCACGGCCGCCTTGCGAAATCCGTGCTTGACCATGGAATTGCCCTTCACCGGGGACGTCGGGGAAACGAGTCGGCGTCCCGCCGCGCACCGGAATTCCGGACACGGCTCCGCCGCACCGCCCGGGGATTTCATGGCGGCGCGGCAACTCTAAGGTTTTGTCGGCAAAGGAAAAGACGCCGTTCGCCCTCCCGGGTGACGTCATCGGTTGGCCCAGGGCCCAGGACACGCAATTTCACTCGGAAGGGTGAGGATTGTGCGCCTGCGCGCTCCCGTGCGTGTCCATGTCCGATGCCGGGCGTTATCCGGGCCGCCCGAAACCGATTCGCTCGCGCAACCAGTGAGGGGACACTCGCGGTGTCCGGGTCCCGGTCGGGAAGTCGACATGGATCAAGCCGAAGCGTTGGTGATAGCCCTCGGCCCATTCGAAGTTGTCCGGCAGGGACCGGACGAAATAGCCGCGGACGTCGATTCCGGCTTTGCCCGCCGCGCTCACCCGCGGCGATATGCCCGTCCGGGAACGCGACGCGTTCCGGGTCGTCGAGACCCTCGGCGGTCGAGCACCCGTTCTCGGTGATCCGAATCGGCGGCAGCGCGTCGCCGTGGCGCGCGCCGAGCCCGGGCGGCAGCGTGGTCAATCCCTCGGGCACCACCGGCCGGTCGAACGCGGTACGGACGTGTCCGGCGTAGTCCGCGAATCGGGCGGCGGTGTCGCGCGCGAGCCATCCGCCGCCGTCCTCCGGGGCCTGCGGCAGGTCCCGGTGGAACAGCGTCGGTGTCGGCGTGATGCCGCGTTCGATCAGCGCGTCGAACGTCATCGGGTCATCCGAACATCGTTTCCTCGGTTAACAATTTACAATGGTTGGCTATGACAACCGGACCCGCGCCAGGCCGCCCCGAACACGGCTGGCTGCGCCGACTGATGGCCGCCTCGTGGCGGTATCGGAGCAGTGTGCTGATCGCGTTCGGCGCCTCCCTGGTCGGCATGGCGGTCACCGCGCTGGTCCCGTTGGTGCAGCGCAAGGTGGTCGACGACGCGGTCGCCGGCGAGTTGGGCGGGCTGGTGCCGCTGTCGGTGCTGCTCCTGGGCGCGGCCGCGGTGACCTTCGGTTGTGCGTTCGCGCGCCGCTATGTCGGCGGCAAGTTGTCCCTGGACGTGCAGTACGACCTGCGCACGCGCATCTTCGGCGCACTGTCCCGGCTGGACGGCGCACGACAGGACCAATTGCAGACCGGGCAGATCGTCAGCCGGGGCATCTCCGACGTGACGATGGTCCAGGGCTTCCTGTCGATGATCCCGATGATGACCGGCAGCGTGTTGTTGTTCGTCATCTCGCTCGGCGTGATGTTCTGGTTGTCGCCGTTGCTGACGCTGGTGTCGCTCGCGGTGGGGCCGGGATTGTTCGCGGTGGCCTACCTCTCCCGGAAGCGACTGTTCCCGGCCACCTGGCAGGCCCAGCAGGACGCCGCCGCGCTGGCCGGCGTCGTGGACAGCGCGGTCACCGGGGTCCGCGTGGTCAAGGGCTTCGGGCAGGAGGAGCAGGAGCTGGATCGGCTGGAAACCGCCGGACGCAGGCTGTTCGCCTCCCGGTTGCGCTCGGTCCGGTTGAACAGCCGGTACACGCCGACGCTTGCGGCGATCCCCGCCCTCGGCCAGGTCGGCGTACTCGCGCTCGGCGGCTGGTTGGCCGTCCGGGGCGAGATCACCCTGGGCACCTTCCTCGCCTTCTCGACCTACCTGGGCCAGTTGGTCGGGCCGGTGCGGATGCTCTCGAGTCTGTTGACCTTCGGGCAACAGGCACGGGCCAGCGTCGAGCGCATCTTCGAGGTGATCGACTCCCAGCCGATCGTGACCGAGAAGCCGGACGCCGAGGTGCTGCCGGTGGTGGCCGCCTCGGTGGAGTTGGCCGACGTGCGGTTCGGCTATGTCGCCTCGCGGCCGGTCCTGGACGGACTGTCGCTGCGGGTGGAGCCGGGCGAGACGCTGGCCCTGGTGGGCACGTCCGGATCGGGCAAGTCCACCGTGTCGATGTTGTTGCCCCGGTTCTACGACGTGCAGTCCGGCGCGATCCTGGTGGACGGGCACGACGTCCGGGACCTGACCTTCGACTCGCTGCGATCCGCGATCGGGCTGGTGATGGAGGACAGCTTCCTGTTCTCGGACACCGTGCGAGCCAACATCGCGTACGGCCGGCCGGACGCGACCGAGGAGCAGGTGCTCGCGGCGGCGCGGGCGGCCGAGGCCGACGCGTTCATCCGCGAACTGCCGGCCGGCTACGACACGGTGGTCGGCGAACAGGGGCTGACCCTGTCCGGTGGGCAGCGGCAACGGGTATCGCTCGCACGGGCGTTGCTCACCGACCCGAGGATCCTGCTGCTGGACGACGCGACCTCGGCGGTGGACCCCAAGGTCGAGGCGGAGATCCACGCCACGCTGCACCGGGTGATGGCCGGGCGCACCACGATCCTGATCGCGCACCGCCGCTCGACGCTGCAACTGGCCGACCGGATCGCCGTCCTGGACAGGGGCCGACTGGTGGACGTGGGCAGCCACGACGAACTGAGCGCGCGTTGCCCGCTGTACCGGCTGCTGCTGTCCGGGCCGGGCGAGGACGCCGAGGGTGTGGACGCGCACGAGTCGCTCTCGCTCGCCGCGTCGGTCGCGCCGCCCGACGCGAGCGGGGTCACGCCCGCGCTGTGGGACCGCTCGGCGACGACCGACACGGCGCCCGTGGACCCGGCCGGCGTGGTCGCCGCGACCGCGACGCGCGGCGGTCCGGGCGGGTGGGCGGCGATGCTCCAGGCCACGCCGGAGTTGCTCGCCCAGGTGGACAAGCTCCCGCCCGCCACCGATCGGCCCGGTGTGGACGACGCGCAGGCGCGCCGCTCGGACTCGGCGTTCGATCTGCGCTCGCTGCTGCGGCCGTTCCGCTGGGTGCTGTTGCTCGGTCTGGTCCTGGTGATCCTGGACACCGGCGCCCAACTCGCGCTGCCGGCCCTGATCCGGGACGGGATCGACCGGGGCATCGACGACGGGGCCACCGGCGCGATCATGACGGTGTCGCTGATCGCGGTGGTGATCGTGATCGCCGACTGGTTCGTCAACGTCGCCCAGGCGCTGATCGCGGGCCGCACCGGCGAGCGGTTGTTGTACACGCTGCGGGTGAAGACCTTCGCGCACCTGCAACGACTGGGACTGGACTACTACGAACGCGAGTTGTCCGGGCGGATCATGACCCGGATGACCACCGACGTGGACGCGCTGTCCACCTTCCTGCAGACCGGACTGGTCAGCGCGGTGGTCAGCGTGCTGACCTTCTTCGGGATCATGGTCGCGCTGCTCGTGCTGGACTGGGAGCTCGGGCTGATCGTGATGAGCGTGCTGCCGATCCTGATCGCGGCCACGGTGGTGTTCCGGTCCAAGTCGTCCAAGGCGTACACGGAGGCGCGCGAGAAGGTCAGCGTGGTCAACGCCGATCTCCAGGAGAACGTCGCGGGGTTGCGGGTGTCGCAGGCGTTTCGCCGCGAGGGCCGCAACCGGGAGCGGTTCGCCGAACGCAGCGACGACTATCGCGCGTCGCGGCTGCGGGCCCAGCGCTACATCGCGCTGTACTTCCCGTTCGGGCAGTTCCTGTCCAACCTCGCGGCGGGCATCGCGCTGATCGTCGGCGCGCATCGGGTGGGCGGCGGAACGTTGTCGGCGGGCGCGTTGATCGCGTACCTGCTCTACATCGACATGTTCTTCTCGCCGATCCAGCAACTCTCGCAGGTGTTCGACGGCTACCAGCAGGCGGCGGTGGGATTGCGCCGGATTCGCGATCTGCTGCGCACGCCCACCACGACGCCGCCTCCGGCCGTACCGGTTCCGGTGCCCACGAGTGGGCTCAAGGGGGCGATCAGCTTCCGGGATGTGCGGTTCGCGTACAACACGCCCGCGTTCGGGGACACCGACGAGCCGGGCGAGGGCGCGGCGGTGGTGATGGGTTCGCCCGAGGTGTTGTCGGGCGTCACGCTGGACATCGAGCCGGGCGAGACGGTCGCGCTGGTCGGAGAGACCGGCGCGGGCAAGTCCACCCTGGTCAAGCTGGTGGCCCGGTTCTACGACGTGACCTCGGGCGCGGTCCTGGTGGACGGGGTGGACGTGCGCGACTACGACCTCGCGGACTACCGACACCGCCTGGGCATCGTCCCGCAGGAGGCCTACCTGGCGCCCGGCAGCGTGCGGGACGCGATCGCGTACGGCCGCCCGCAGGCCACCGACGCCGAAGTCGAGGCGGCCGCCCGCGCGGTCGGCGCGCACGCCGCCATCGCCGAGCTCAACGGGGGCTACCTCCACGACGTCGGCGAGCGCGGGCGCAACCTGTCGGCGGGCCAGCGCCAGTTGATCGCGCTCGCCCGGGCCTACCTGGTCGACCCGGACGTCCTCCTGCTCGACGAGGCCACCGCCGCACTCGACCTGGCCACCGAGGCCGCCGTCACCCGCGCCACCGAGGCCCTCACCGGCCGCCGCACCACACTGGTGGTGGCCCACCGTCTCACCACCGCCGCCCGCGCCGACCGCATCGCCGTCATCGACCGAGGCCAGGTGGTGGAACTCGGCACCCACACCGAACTCCTCACCCACCAAGGCCCCTACGCCTCCCTATGGGCAGCCTTCACCGGCACAACCCAACACGCAGCCTGACCCACCCCCACCGCCGCCGGCCCACCCAGGCCACCCCAAGCCAACCCAGCCCGGCCGGCGCATGAGGCAACCCAAGCCAAGCCCCCACACACGGCAACCTCAAAGTGCCGACCGGGCAACATCTCGCCCGACCGGCACTTGAGCCAATCCAGCCCGGCCGGCGCTTGAGGCCGACCCAGCCAACCCAACCCCAGGCGCCGACCAAGCAACCGCGCTTGAGGCCAACCGCGAAACCTACTCGGTCGCGATCGAGCGCAAGACCGGCAACCGCGCAGCCCGCGCAGCGGGCCTCGCCCCGGCGGCCAACCCACCGATCGCGCCAACCCCCACCAGCACAGCCAATTGCACCGTGGGCACGGAGAAGGGAAGCGCCGCCCCCGTGTTCGCCCCGCCGATCGCCCGAATCGCCACCCAGCCCAGGAACAGACCCACCACGAGCCCGGCCACCGCCCCGATCACCGCGACCAGCGTGGACTCCCAACGCAGCGCCGACCGCACCTGCGCCCGCGCGGCCCCGATCGCCCGCAACAACCCCAGCTCACGGGTGCGTTCGTAGGCGGCCAGGGACAGCGTGTTCGCGATCCCGCCGAGCGCGATCACCAACGCGAGCGCGAGCAGCACGTAGACCACCGCGACCAGCGTCTGCAACATCGCGGCGCGCGCGGCCACGAACCCCTCACGGTCGCGCACCGGCGGCGCGCCGTAGTCCTTCGCCAACCGCCGCACCTCGGCCTTGACCGCGTCGGTCGAGGCACCGGGCGCCAGCCGCAACACCGTCGCCGCGTCCAGCGCCGCGTCCGCGTGCGGCTCCCAGGCGAGCCGATCGATCAGGTAGTCGCCGACCACGGCCGTGCGGTCGTACAACCCGGTGACCGTGAACGTCTGTCGCGCACCGTCCGGGAAGGTGACCTCCGCGGTCGAACCGAGCCGCCAACCGCGGTCCTTCGCGGCGTCCTGGGACACCGCCATGCCGTTCGCGCCGAGCCCGGTCACCCGACCGTCACGCACGTCGAGATCGAACAGCCGGTCCAGCCGGGCCGAGTCCACGGCCAACAACTGCCGGCCGTGCCCGTCCACGAGCGCGCCCGCGTCGCGAATCCCGGTCGCCGCCTCGACCCCGGGCAACTCGGTCGCCCTGCTCGTGAGTTCGGGACTGTGCCCGCCGCCGGCCCAACCGCCCGGCGAGGATCCGCCGATCACCAGTTGGCCGGCGATCACCTTCCGGGTCTGCTCGCCGGCGCCCTCCTTGAGCGAGGCCGCGAACACGGCGAACAGCGTGACGATGGCGATCCCGAGCAACATCGCGGTGGCCGCGCCGGCCGTCCGGCGCGGACTGCGCAGCAGGTTGCCCCGGGCCAACGCACCGGGTGCGCCGCGCAGTCGCGGCAGCGGTGCGGTGAGCGGTCCGCCGGCCGCCCGAATGCCCGCCGGGGCGACCAGCAGGACACCCGCGAGCAGCGCCGGGGCCGCGATCGCCAGACCCACCAGGCCGCCGCCGACGATGCCCACGCCGAGGCCGGCCGCCAGCAGCACCAAGCCCGCGATCAACCGGCGCCGAGGCAGTTCGACGCGCTCCGCGCCCGCTCCGCGCAGCGCGGTCACCGGCGCCACCCGCGAGCCGCGCACCGCCGGCACCAGGGCCGCGAACGCCGTCACCACGATGCCCACCGGCAACACCGTCAACGCGGTGGTCGCCTTGAACGTCAGCCCGCGGGCCGGCAGTTCGAAGCCGAGTCCGGCGAAGAGTTCCTTGAGGCCGGCGGCGAGTCCGAGCCCGGCCGCGAGGCCGAGTGCGGACGCCACCACACCGATCACGACGGCCTCGATCAGCGCCTGTCGCAGCACCTGGCCGCGGCTCGCGCCCAGGGCCCGCATCAGCGCCACCTCCCGGGTGCGCTGCGCGGCGACCACGGAGAACGTGTGGTTGATCGAGAAGGCCGCGACGACCAGCGCGATCGCGGCGAAGACGGTCAGGAAGGTGCGGAAGACGCTCAGGAAGCCGTCCTCCACGGCGGACACCGCCTCGCCGGTGGCCACATTGCCGGACACCGCCTGGACGTCGGCGGGCAGCGCCCGCTGGATCCGCGCGGCCAATTCCTTCTGGTCGGTGCCGGCCGCCGCGCGCACCGCGATCGTGCCGACCTTGCCGGGATCGCGCAGCACGTGCTGCCGCGCGCCCTCGAGGTCGAACGCCGTGTAGGAGCCGCCGCCGAAGGCGTCCAGGTCACCGAAGGTGGCCACGCCCACGATGGTGACCGGGACCGGTCCCGGGGTCAGCACGGTGATCCGGTCGCCGGGCGCGAGGTGCCCCTGTTTGGCGGTGGCCCGGTCGATCACCACCTCGTCGGGCGCCGCCGGCGCCCGGCCGGCGGCCAGACGATAGGGCGTCAGGGCCGGGTCGGGCACCCAGTTGCCCGCCATCCGCGGACCGTTGCCGGTGAGCGCCTTGCCGTCCTTGCCGACCACCTGGCCGTAGCCCTGGATCACCGGCTCGGCGCCCGCGACGCCGGGCACCGCCCGGACCCGGTCCACCAGAGCCGCGTCGATGCCGCCGCGCTGGGTGCCCGGGTCGTCGGTCACCGAGGTCGCGTTGCGCACCACCACGTCGGTACCGGCGCCGCTGTCCCGGATCAGCCCGCCGATGGAGGAGTTCATCGTGTCGGCGAGCACCAGCGCGCCGGAGAGGAAGGCCGTGCCGAGCAGCACCGCCAGGGCGAGTCCCACGAGCCGGCGTTTGCGGGCCCACAGGTTGGCGAGCGAGAGACGAATCAGCATCGCGGGTCACTCCCCTCGGGCGCCGGCACCGGCGGCGACGCGGTCGAACGCCTTCATCCGGTCGAGCACCCGATCCGGAGTGGGCTTCTGCATGTGGTCCGCGATCCGGCCGTCGGCCAGGAAGACCACGCTGTCCGCGTAGCCGGCGGCGACCGGATCGTGGGTGACCATCAGCACGGTCTGGTCGAGTTCGTCCACCGCGTCGCGCAGCAGCGTGAGCACCTCGGCGCCGGAGCGCGAGTCGAGGTTGCCGGTCGGCTCGTCGGCCATCACGATCTCCGGTCGGCCGACCAGCGCCCGGGCCACCGCGACCCGCTGCTGCTGCCCACCGGAGAGCTCGCCGGGCCGGTGGTGCAGTCGCCGATCCAACTCGACCGCCGCGACCACCCGGTCCAGCCAGGCCTGGTCCGCCTTGCGGCCGGCCAGCGACGCGGGCAGCACGATGTTCTCCAGCGCGGTCATCGTGGGCAACAGGTTGAACGCCTGGAAGACGAACCCGATCCGGTCCCGGCGCAGCCGGGTGAGCTGCCGGTCGGTCAGCGAACCCAGTTCGGTGTCGCCGAGGAAGACCGCGCCGTCGGTGACCTCGTCGAGTCCGGCCAGGCAGTGCAGCAGGGTGGACTTGCCGGAGCCCGAGGGGCCCATCACGGCGGTGAACCGGCCGCGTGGGAAGCCGATGCCGACGTCGTCCAAAGCGCGCACGGTGGTGTCCCCGTCGCCGTGCACCCGCGAGACGCGTTCGGCGCGCGCCGCATAGGAGTTGGTGGGGTCGATGCTCGTGGTCATGACGATCCTTGTCGGAGAGAGGACGGACGTGCGGGACGGGACGAGTGCCATGGACCGGGCTCGCGGATCGGTACTGCGAACCGGGATCGCGGACCGGTCGGACCGGCGCTCCGGACCGGCGCTCCGGGCCGGTTGCTCCGAGCCGAAGCCGGGCGGCCCTACGGACCGGTGCTACGCGACCGGATTGCGAACCGGTGCCGAGGACCGGCGCCCGGGCGTGGATCGGCCCACGCCGACGGATTCGCGAGCGTCGGCCGCCTCGCCGGTCGGGTCGGGCGCGGTCGAGCGATCGCCCGGGGCGTTCTCGGCGCGGCGGCGCGCCCGGGGCCGGCCTCGGCCGCGGTCGCCCGAGGGCTTGAACACGGACAGCGCCGTCGAGACGATCAGCGCGACCAGTTGGAAGATCACCACGACCAGGTGCCAGGTCTGCAACGGCGGCAGCGCGTCCGCGTTCCCATCGGACGCGGAGGCGGCGATCAGCCGGTGTGCGAACTGGCTCACCACGGCGGCGCCGGTCACGATCACCGCGATCAGCAGCACGATCTTGACCTTGATCCACAGGTGTTGCCACAGCCCCCACGGCGTGTACAGGCACAGCAGCACGCCGGTGATCAGGGACAACACGGCGAACGGGATGCCGCCCGCCAGCGCGAAGATGCGCATGAGTTGATACGCGCCGTGGCGCAGGGCCGGGTCGTCGGTCGACCGGGCCACGATGCCGATCAGCAGCATGACCCACTCGACACCCAGGAGACCGACCGCGAACACGACGTGCCCGGAGTTGACCGCCCTGCGGACGGACCTCGGGAAGCGCCGGTTCCCGGTCGTCGGGGACGCGTTCACAGTGACCTCCTGGAAGTGGTGCGGGACGCGGACGCGGGGTCGGGCGAAGGGCCCGGGCCGCGGCGGCGAGGTGCGGAAACCGGGTTCGTTCCGGGGCCTCGTCGACAAGGTCAACTCTCGCGATTCGCGCCCCGGCCGGCGTCCGGCCCGGGGATGCACCGGGCCTGCTGCCGGGGCAGGTCGAAGGGCCCGTCGACCGGCGTCTTGCTGCTCCCGGTGGAGCAGCCGACAGCGCTTCGTCTGCTCCACCGGGAGCAGCCGACAAGCCCACGCGCAGCCGACGCGCGACGCCGCCCGCTCCCCCTACCGTTGATCACATGACGAGCCCCTCGAATCCCCCGACCCGGCGCCCGGGCTCGCGGCCCGGATCACCGTGGTCGCGGGTTTCCCGCCCCGGCGCGCGCTGGCTCGAGCACCTCCTCGGCCCGGTCCCCCGCGTGGTGCGCGACGTCGCGCTCGCGCTGCTTGTGTGTGTGATGCAACTGGCCGCGACGACCTTCGCGGCCCACCGCCAGCCGGACGCGCCACGGGATCTGGACGTGTGGGGCCTGCTGCTGATCGCGCTCGGCCCGCTGGCCCTGGTCGTGCGCCGCCGTCACCCGGCGGGCGTGCTCCTGGTGGCGGTCGGCTCGGCACTGCTCTATACGTCGCTCGACTATCCGCGCGGCCCGATCTTCCTGGCGATGATCATCGCGCTGTGGAGCGCGTTCGCCGCCGGTCTACGCCTCCTGTCGTATGTGGTCCTCGTGCTGGGCTACACCGGCTTCGTCTGGATCTCGCCGCTGTTGACCTCGGAGGCCACGCCCGATCTCGCGCCCGCGTTGGGCATCGCCGCGTGGCTGCTGGTGCTCGCGGGCATCGGCGAGATGGTCCGGCTGCGCCGGGCCTTCAACGCCGCCGAGGCGCAGCGGGCCCGCGTGCAGTCGCTCGGCCTGGCCGAGGCCGAGCGGCGCCGGGCGGGCGACGAACGGCTGCGGATCGCCCGCGAGTTGCACGACGTGCTCGCACATCACATCTCGCTGATGAACGTGCAGGCGTCGGTGGGCCTGGAGTTGATGGACTCGTCGCCCGAGCAGGCCCGCGAGGCGCTGACCGCGGTCAAGTACGCGAGCCGCGAGGCACTGGGCGAACTGCGCTCGGTGCTGGACATCCTCAAGGGCGACTCGGTGGACCGCTCTGGTCCGGACGGCGCCCCACGCGCGCCCACCGCGGGCCTGGACCGGCTGGACGAGCTGGTCGCGCGTACGTCCGCCGGTGGGCTGACCGTCCGGGTCGAGCGCTCGGGCACCGCGCGCCCGTTGACCTCGGCGGTGGACCTGGCGGCGTATCGGATCGTGCAGGAGGCGCTGACCAACACCCTGCGGCACGCCGCGGCGAGCGAGGCCGTGGTGGGTGTGACCTACGGGGAGACCGGGTTGGAGCTGTCGGTCCGGGACAACGGCCGCGGCGTGCGGCCCGAGTCGAGGTCGGATCCCGCCGACGCGCTGGTCTCCGGCGGCAACGGGCTGCACGGCATGCGCCAGCGGGCCGCCGCACTCGGTGGCCGCTGTGTCGCGGGGCCGGTTCCCGGGCGCGGCTTCCACGTTCAGGCGCACCTCCCCTACGGTGATCGCGCCGACGGGCATGATGGCGGCGGACATCCGCCGACCGGATCGGCGGCGACCGCCGGCGGTCCGGCGCAGCCCATCGAGGGGGACGCATGATCAGGTTGGTGCTGGCCGACGACCAGGCGCTGGTGCGTGCGGGCTTTCGAGCCCTGCTGGCCGCGCAGCCGGACATGGAGGTCGTGGGCGAGGCGGGCGAGGGCGGCGAGGCGGTCCGACTCACCGGCGAACTGCGCCCCGACGTCGTGCTGATGGACATCCGGATGCCGGGCATGGACGGTCTGGAGGCGGCCCGGGTGATCGCGGCGGACCCGGCGCTGACCGACGTCCGGGTGATCATCCTGACCACGTTCGACCTGGACGAGTACGTCTTCGAGGCGCTGCGCAACGGTGCGAGCGGCTTCCTGGTCAAGGACACCGAACCGGCCGAACTCCTGCGCGGAGTACGGGTGGTCGCGGCGGGCGACGCGTTGTTGTCGCCGAACGTGACCCGCCGGTTGATCGAGGAGTACGCGGCCGGCGCCTCCCGCCCGACCGCCGCGCCGGCCGCCGAACTGGCCCTGCTCACCGAGCGCGAGCGGGAGATCGTCGGGCTGGTCGGTCGCGGCCTGTCCAACGACGAGATCGCCGAGCACCTGGTGCTCAGTCCGCTCACCGCGAAGACCCACGTCAGCCGCGCGATGACCAAGCTGTCCGTGCGCGACCGGGCCCAACTGGTGGTCTTCGCCTACGAGACCGGCCTGGTCACCCCGGGCCGCACCTCCCCATGACCGGCCGGCGCGAGTCGCCGACGCCGACGCGGGCATCGACGCCACACCGACGCGAGCGCCGGGCGGGCCGATTCCGGCCCATCCGGCGCTCGCGGTGCACGGACCGCGCTATTCCTTGGCGCCGACCGCGTCGATCGGAGCCAACCGCAGCAGCCGGCGGGCCACCGGGGCCACCGTCAGCGGGGCCAGCAGGAGGGCGGCCGCACTGATCGCCAGGCACAGCGGCAGCGGGACGTACGGGGTCGAGGTGTCGAACGAGCCCTTGTTGAACGGCACCAGGGTGGCCATCGCCACCGACATGCCCAGCCCCAGTCCGATCGCACCGACCATGATCGCCTCGCGCCGCAGCACCGCCCGAACCTGGCCGTGGGTGCTGCCGATCATCCGCATCAGGCCCAACTCCCGATTCCGGGCCGCCGTGGTGACCGCCATCGTGTTGATCGCGGCTATCGTCGCGAAGCCCGCGAGGATGACCAACATGATGTAGTTCAGCCACTTGTTGGTTTCGCGGTCCTTGTCCACCTGGGTCGCGTACGCGGCGCGGTCCTGTACCGACGCTCCCGGGTGACGCTGCGTCAGACCGGTCAGCGCCGCGTCCGCGGCCCGCGTGTCCGCGCCGGGGACGAATCGCACCAGCAGCCGGGTGTCCAGCGCCGTCTCCACGTGTGTCTCGACCGCGGCCCGCGGCAGCGTCACACCGGCGGTGCCCAGGCCGCGATCGTAGATCGCCACCACGACCGGGTCGATCGCGGTACCGTCCCCGAGCCACATCGAGACCGGCTTGCCGACCTTGCCGTGCAGCGCCGACGCCACCTCGCGGTCCAACGCGACCGCTCCGCCCGCCGGTTGCGGCGCACCGGGTCGCAGCGCGTCGGTGCTGCCCTCGCGCACCCCCAGATCCAGCGTGCTCGCCAGATCCTGCGCGGTGCCCCCGATGCCCTGCGCGCTCTGCTTCTGCAGGCCGCCGTCCCGGACCACCACGACCGCGGTGTTCAGCACCGACGTCACCGAAGCGACACCGGGCGTGCCGGCCACCTTGGCGGTGGTCTGCGGAATGAAGCCCGGCCCGGCCAGCACCCGATCGGCGGTGACCGCGTCCCGGGACTGCACGCTCGCGTGGTGATCCTCGGCCGCGAACATGAAGCTCAGCGTGGCCGCGAAGGCGACCGCCAGCGCGATCGGGGTGATCGCCGACGCGAGTCGCCGCGAATTGGCCCGGGCGTTGTCGAAGGCGAGTTGTCCGGTGGTGCCGAACAAGCTCCCGACCCACCCGAACACCGAGACGCACACGTGCGCCAGGATCGGGCCGAGCAGTCCGATCGCGAGCATGAACAGCATGATCACGCCGCCGGCCGCGGCGATCGCGTCGTCACCGGTCGCGTTCAGCGCGATCCGGGTCACCGCGATTCCGCCGCCGAGCGCACCGAGACCGAGCACCAGCCGGATCCAGCCGACGAAGACCCGCTCGACAGCGGCGTCGCCCAGGGCCTCGGTCGGCTTGATCTTCGCGCTGCGCCGCGCCGCGAGCAGCCCCGCGCCCAGCGCGGTCAGCGTCCCCGCCCCGACCGCCACGACCATCGGGATCCAGCCCACCGACAGCGTGACGCCGTGCGCGACCAGGCCCCGGTCGTCCATGGCGGCGAACCACCAGCGGGCCAGCAGCGTGCCGGGCAGCACCCCGACGACGCCCGCCACCAGGGACACCAGACCGGTCTCGGTGGCGATCATCCGGCGGATCTGCCACGGCGTGGCACCCACCGCGCGCAGCAGCGCGATGTCACGCCGGCGCTGCCCCACCGACAGCGCGGTGGCGCCGGCGACCACGAAGATCGCCACCATGAGCACGATGCCGCCCAGCGTGCCGCCGATCGCGGTGAACATCTCCTTGGTGTTCCCGAAGTCGGTGTACTCGGCCGCCCCGCGGTCGTCCCCGGTGGACACCTTGGCACCGGTGCCCGTCAGCGCGGCCCGCACGTCCCGGGCGACCTTGCCGGTGTCCGCGCCGGCCGCCGGAAGCACGCCGATCGCGGTGACCGTGCCGGGATGCCCGGCCAACCGCTGCGCGTCCGCGTCGGGCACGTACAGGTGCGCGCCCCGACCCGGCAGCACGCCGCTCACCCGCAGCGCCACCTCACCGCCGGGCGTGGTCAACCGCACCGTGTCGCCGACCTTGGCCGAACCGGCGGCGGCGGTGGTCAACACGACCTCACCGGCGCGCGGCGCGGTGCCCTCGCGGGTACCGGCCAGCGGCGCCGAGGACCACCCGTGCCCGTCCACCACGGCCCGTTCGGTCTGCGCCGGGAAGGTCACATCGGGGATCACCGAGCCCACCCCCGGCACGGCCGCGATCCGCCCGGCGAGCCCGGCGTCGAGCCGGGTCCGCTCGGGCAGCGGGGCCGACTCGGTGTACGTGCCCTCCCCCTTGCCCAACCGCTTGCTCACGTCGTTGGGCCCGCTGACCAGGACCGGCGTGTCGGCGTAGCGCTCGGGGGTGGCGTGCGCGCGGATCCCGCTCTCCATGAACACGCCGCACATCGTGACCAGCATCGCGGCGAACAGCAGCGCGACGAACGAGCCCGCGAAGGACGCGGGCCGAAAGCGCACCGAGGTGCGCGCGAGACCGTTGGGTCGAAGCAACGACATCAGGCGGCCCATCCCTGCCGTGCGTTCACCTGGGACAGGTCGACCATCCGGGCGGCGATCGCCTCGGGGGTGGGCCGGTACAGCTCGCCCGCGAGGTTGCCCTCGGCCAGGAAGACCACCCGGTCCGCGTAGGAGGCGGCGACCGGGTCGTGGGTGACCATCACGATGGTGGCGCCGGTCTCGTCCACGGCCCGGCGCAGCAGCGAGAGCACCTCGGCGGCGGTGGTGGTGTCCAGCGCGCCGGTGGGCTCGTCCGCGAAGAGCACGTCGGGTCGGGTGACCAGGGCCCGGGCGATCGCCACGCGCTGCTGTTGGCCGCCGGACAGTTGCGCCGGCCGACGGCCGGAGTGCCGGTCGAGGCCGACCATCGCGAGCACCTCGGCGGCCCGGCGCCGGTCGGCGCGCACGCCCGCCAACCGCAGCGGCAGCAGCACGTTCTTCTCGACCGTGAGCGAGGGCAGCAGGTTGAACGCCTGGAAGACGAAGCCGAGTCGGGTCCGGCGCAGCCGGGTGAGCTCGTTCTCCTTCATCGCGGTCAGGTCGTCGGTGCCCAGGAGCACCCGGCCGCCGTCCGGCCGGTCCAGACCGGCGGCGCAGTGCAGGAAGGTGCTCTTGCCGGACCCGGACGGGCCCATCACGGCGGTGAAGGTACCCCGGGGGATCGCCAGGTCGATGCCGCGCAGCGCGTGCACGGCCGACTCACCCTTGCCGTACGCCTTGGTCACCGCGTCCAGCCGGACCGCGCAGTCGACCGACGCGGGCGCCGCGTACCGCGGCGAGTTCGCGGCATCCCGCTTCGCCTGTCGTGTACCGCGACCGCCTCGCCCGAACATGGTGCCTCCTGTGACCCGTAACGCCTGTCGAAACCAACAGGTTCGACGCTACGGATCGGCGCCCCTTCGGCACGAGGGTGCGACCACGCGGATCGGGGGTGGGGACAACCCCACCCCCGCGATGCTCAGGCGACGGGACGGGCGCCCGCCTTGGCCCGGCTGGGTACCACGAAGGTGACCCCGAGTGCGACGAGCGCGGCCGCGGCGGCGCAGATGAAGGTCAGCACGAAACCGCGTTCGGCGGGCAGTCCGCCGGGGCCGGGATTGGCGGTGAGCAGCGTCGTGGAGATCGCGCTCGCACAGGACATGCCGACGGTGCGGGCGATCGTGTTGATGCCCGTAGCGATGCCGGTCTGCTCGACCGGGACCGCGCCGACGATGAGGTTGGCCATCGCCGACATGGCGAGCCCGATGCCGATGCCGAAGACGAACATCGCGAGCAGGATGTGCCAGCCGCTGGTGTGCAGGACGGCCAGGAACGCGAAGCCGGCGGCCATCAGCACGCAGCCGGCGACCATCGCCATCTTCGAGCCGAAGCGCTTGTCGATCACGCCCGCCATCGGGCCGATCAACAACATCGCGAAGGCCTGCGGGAGCACGTACAGACCGGACACGGTCACCGTCGTGCCGAAGCCGTAGCCGGTGCTCTCCGGCATCTGGAGGAAGCGCGGGACGAGCAGCATGCCCGCCATCATCGAGAAACCGACGAGCAGGCCGCCGAGGTTGGTCGCCCACACCCCGCGCAGCCGCATCACCCGCATGTCCACGAGCGGTTCGTCCGCGCGCGACTCGGCGAGCACCCACAGGCCGAGGAAGACGATGCCGCCCGCGAACAGGCCGATGGTGTTCACCGAACCCCAGCCCCAGGACTCGCCCTTGCTCAGCGCGAGCAGTACGCCGACCAGGCCGAGCGACATCAGCGCGCCGCCGAGCCAGTGGATTCGTGCCTTGACCCGGACCGGCGATTCGGGGATCAGGAACCACGACGCGATCGCGGTGACCAGGCAGGTCACCATCGGGATCCAGAACAGCCAGTGGTAGGACAGGTGGTCCATGATCGGGCCGGTGACCACGATGCCTATGCCGCCGCCGATGCCCATGATCGCCGACATCAGGCCGATCGCCCCGGCCCGGCGCTCCGGCGGGAACTCGTCGCGCACGATGCCGAAGGAGAGCGGGAAGACCGCGCCGCCGAAGCCCTGGATCACCCGGCCGATGATCATCAGGCCGACCGAGTCGGCCAGCGCGCAGACCAGCGAACCGACCGCGAGCATGCCGATGGTGAACACGAACAGGCGCTTCTTGCCGTACATGTCGCCCAGCCGCCCGAGGATGGGCGTGGTCACCGAGGCGCACAGCAGGTAGCCGGTCATCAACCACGAGGTCGCGTCGGCGCTCGCGCCGATCTCGGTCTGGATCTGCGGGAGGGCCGGCGCCAGCATCGACTGGAGCAGCGAGTAGGTCAGCGCACCCATGATCAGGACGAGCAGGACGAACCCGGTCCGGCTCACGCCTGCGGGCGCGGTCGTGATCGGGGTTCCGGGTGCGGCGGGCGGGACAGTGGCGGACGGCGCCTGCTGCGCGCTCTTCAAGGCTGGTTCCTTACATGTACGGGCCACCGACAGAGGCACACGGTGGGTCCGCGACAGGGTTTTTGGTTGGGTGTACCAACCGACTTTATGCGGCCCCGGAACACGCGATCACCGCCCGGCGGAGCACCGGGGGTAAATTCCCTGTAAGTATTTGGTGCGCAAGAGCCGGAAATCCTCCAAATATCGGGCAAATCCCAAGGTGCGATTCTGTGCCAAGATCGATCTGACGCATCGTCACTTCCTGGGAGGGCAACCCCGTGGCGGATCGAGAACCCGAACTGCGCATCACCCACATCTCCGAGACCCCGTGGCACGAGGTCAAGGCCCAGTCGCACGGCGGCCGGCGCACGTCGGTCTGGGAGAAGTTCCTGGAATGGTCCCCCGAGCGGTTGGTCATCTACGCCCGCTACGACGCGGGTGTCGTGGTCGAACGGCACGGCCACATGTCCGAGCACTACGTCTTCGTCGTGGCCGGCGAGGTCCTGATCGGCGACCGCCCGTGCCCCACCGGCACCCACATCACCCTCGAACAGGGCGCCGCGTTCGGCCCCCTGATCGCCGGCCCCGAGGGAGCGACCCTGTACGAGATCATGTGCGGCGACCCCCGGGCCGTCCCCGCCGACCGCGCGGGCTTCGAACGGCTGTGTGCCGAGCGCGACATCACCCCGCTCCCCAACCCGCCGGTCCCCTGGCCGGATTGGTTGTCCCCGCGCACCGACAGCGACGTCGAGGACGGCACGAGCCGGTAGGCGGAGACGACGAGGCCGAGGCCGGCACGACACGCCGGCCCGGCCCGGCGGGCACGCCACGAGGCCCGGCCGGTACGCCACGAGGCACTGCGGGCACGGCACGAGACCGGCGGGCACGGACCGGGGGACGGCGCGGCGAGCGCCCCGGCCGAACCCGTCCCGCCGGGCCGAGCCGCGACGCGCGCGAGCCACAACGACGCCGAACCGCGACCCGGCCGCGCCGAAAGCAGGCCACCGGCAACGAGGTGGCCCTATTCCCGGGATCCACCGGTTGCCTAGCCTCGGCCCATGGACTCGAAACCGGACCACCCCACGGCGAACCCCCATCCCGACGCGGACCCCGGTCGCGCGCTCTCGAACTGGAGCACCGACCCCGGTTGGCTGAACACCGCGAGCAGTGGCCTGCCGCCGGACGTCGCCTACGAGGCGCTGACCCGGGCCCAGGAGACCTGGCGGCGCGGACGCACCGACATGGACGGGTTCCACGCGGCCGGCGAGCGGGCCCGGGCCACCTTCGGACGGATCGTCGGCGCGCCGGCCGAGACGATCATGGCGGGCAACACCACCTCCGGCCTGCTCGCCCCGTTCGCCGCCGGGCTCCCGGTCGGCGGGCGGCTCGTGGTGCCCGAGGTCGAGTTCACCTCGAACCTGTTCCCGTGGCTGGTCCAGGAGGCCCGGGGCGTCGAGGTGGTCACGGTGCCGCCGGCCAAGCTCGTCGACGCGATCGACGAGCGCACCACGGCCGTCGCGTTCAGCCTGGTCCAGTCCGCCGACGGCTCGATCGCCGCCGAGGCGGACATCGTCGCGGCGGCCCGCGCGTACGGCGCGAGCGTGTACGTGGACGGCACACAGGCCTGCGGTTGGTTGCCGCTGGACGCGACGCGCTACGACCTGTTCGTGGTCAGCGCCTACAAGTGGCTGATGGCACCGCGCGGCACGGCCTACGGCTACGTCGCACCGGAGTTGGCCGCGCGTACCCTCCCGCACGCCGCGAACTGGTACGCCGGAGCCGCCGACGGCGACCCCTACTACGGCCCGCCGTTGCGCCTGACCGACACCGCGCGCCGATTCGACACCTCGCCGGCCTGGTTCTGCCAGGTGGGCGCCGACCCCGCGCTCGACCTGGTCGAGCGGATCGGCGTCGAGCACATCCACGCCCACGACGTGGCCCTGGCCAACCGCTTCCTGGCCGGCCTGGGCCTGCCCCTCGGCGACAGCGCGATCGTCGCGATCGACATCCCCGACGCCAAGGAGCGCCTGGAGGCCGCCGACATCCGGTTCTCGGCCCGCGCCGGCCGCACCCGACTGGCCTTCCACGTGTACAACACCGACGCCGACGTCGACGCCGCCGTCACCGCGCTCACCTCCTGAGCCGGCCGAGACCGACCCGATGCCGCCCCGGCGGCGTCCACCCGCCCGTCACCGAGCCGCCGACCGACGAACGGGCGGACGCGGCACCGGGCACCGGGACACCGCCCGGTGCCCGACCGAACCGACCGGACTCCGCGCCCTTACAGCAGCACCGCCGCCAGCGACCGCCAATCCGCCGCCGGGGCCGCGTCGAACGTCTCGCCCAGGACCTGCACGCAGACGTGGTCGGCGCCGGCGGCGAAGTGCGCGTCGACCGCCGCGCGGATCGCCGACTCGTCGCCCGACGCCACGAGCCGATCCACCATGCGCTCGCTGCCGCCGTCGGCGAGGTCCTCCTCGGTCAGGCCCAGTCGCAGCCAGTTGCGGCGGTAGTTGGGCAGCGTCGCGTACGTCCGCAGATGCTCGCGGCCCCGGCGCAGCGCGGTCTCCCGGTCCGTGGTCGGCACGACCGCCTGCTCCACCGCGAGCAGCCGATCCGGACCCAGCGCCGCGCGCGCCTCGGCGGTGTGTTCGGGCGTGACCAGATACGTGTGTGCTCCCTCGGACCGCTCGCGCGCGAGGTCCAGCATCTTCGGGCCGAGCGCCGCGAGCACGCGGGCCGGGCGCGGGCCGTCGCCGCCGGGCGCGAGGTACAGGGCGGAGTCCATCGCGTCCAGGTACTCGCGCATGTGCGCGAGCGGCTTCTCGTACCTGTGCCCACCCGGCCGCAGCCCCTCGACCAGCCCGCTGTGGCTGATCCCGAGACCGGTCAGGAACCGCTCGGGGTACGCCTCGTGCACGGTGCGCGCCGCCGCGTTGGCCGCCATCGCGTCCCGGGCCCACACGTTGGCGATGCCGGTCGCGGCGGCGATGCGCGGCGCGGCGCCCAGGACGAGCATCGCCTGGGTGAACGCCTCACGGCCCACCGTCTCGCCCCACCACAGCGCGCCGTAGCCGAGTTCGTCGAGTTCGGCCACGGTCTCCCGCAGCCGCGACACGGGCATGAAGTCGAGCGCGGCGGTCCACAGCCCGATCCGGCCCAGGTCGGGAACGGACCGCGCCGCGGTCGGTTCGGGTGTCGCCGGCGGTGTCGGTGTGGTCATGGCACGCTCTCCCGAGATCTCTGTAACGCCGTAACAGGAGCTGTCTCCCGCACCATACCGGTCGACATGGGTCACCCTTGGTTCCGAGGGAACCATCGACACGGAATCATGGTCTGGTCACACGAACCACTTGCCAACCGCGCCCACGCCGTTGCCGGATCCGTCGGAGACCTCGTGCAGAGTCCACTGTTCAACCACACGGTGAGCCAGTCCGCCGAGCGTTACAGCCTGCAGAACGCGCACATGTTGCGGGTGCTGCTGAGCCCCGAGGTGGGCACCGAGGTACTGGCCCGCAAGGGCGCGATGGTGGCCTATCAGGGCAACGTGCAGTTCGAGGGGGCGTTCCAGACCGCCGCCGAGATCCGCACCGGCGCGCTGACCGGCGACATGTTGGACCTGATGCGCTGCCACGGACACGGCACGGTCTATCTCGCCAATCAGGCGCAGAGCATCCACATCCTGAACCTGCACAACGAGGCGCTGATCGTCGAGGACGAGAACGTCCTGGCCCTGGACGGCACGCTGAACTGGAGCGTCGTACAGATCGACGCCGGCTACAACGTGGGCGGCATGGGCGCCTATTCGATGCAGATCGGCGGCACCGGAAAGATCGTCATCACCACGTCCGGCGCGCCGCTGGTACTGCGCGCCTCCAACGACCGCGAGGTGTTCGCGGACGCCGACGCGGTGATCGCCTGGACCGCCGGCCTCCAGACCAGCCTGCAGGCGCAGACCACGTCGCAGCGCATCTGGCGCCGCCGCCGACAGACCGGCGAGGGCTGGACGATGGCCTTCATCGGCGAGGGCTACGTGGTGGTCCAGCCCAGCGAGATCCTGCCCGCGAACCTGACCGCGACCGAGAACAACCGCCACTTCGGCATGGGTCGGGACGGCTTCCAGAACAACACCTGGGCCGCCCCCGGCGGCCCACACGGCACCCCGCCGCCCCCACAGCCGGGCCCGTACGGCCCGCCCGGCCCCCAGGGCCCGTACGGTCCTCCTCCGCCCGGCCCCTACGGTCCCCCCGGACCGTACGGACCGCCACGCTGACCCCCGCGACCGGCCGCGCGCCGACCACGGATCCGCGAGCCGGCCGGACTACCGCTGCCGTGTGCGCGGTACGCGTGCCAACTGCCGGGACTGGGCGACCAGTCGGCCCGTCGAGTCCCAGACCTCGCCGTCCTCCTCGAGGTAGCCGCCCGCCAGATTGCGGGTGGCCAGCGCCACCCGCAGCCACCCCGGCGCCGGCCTGGCCCGGACATGCACGGTCAACTCCACCGTGGGCACCCACCCGCGCACGCCGAGGTCGAACGCGGTCGGCACGAGCGAGTCCACCGCGAGCAACAGCGCCAACGGATCGGGGTCGCGGCCGTCCGCGAGCCGCCACCAGGCGCGGATCTCCCCGCGCCCGGACGGCCGCCCGGTCGACCAGCCGGCGGTCGCCGGGTCGAGCAGTTGCTCGCTGCGGTCCATGAACGTGCTGCGCCGAAAGGGCGCCGCGCCGGCGGCGCTCGCCGCGCACTCCTCGGGCGAGGGCAGCGCCGGCGGCCGGGCACTCGTCCGCACCTCCGGGTCCAGCGCGGCCAGGTCGCCGTAGGAGGCGGCCACGTGCACCCGAACCTCGCCGTCCTGCACGATCCGCGCGGTGCCGGTGCTCAGCGTGCGCCCGGTACGCAGGACCTCCGTGCGTACCTCGGCGGGCCCCGGGTGTGACGTGGTCAGGTAGTGCGCGGTGATCGTGAACGGATCGGGGTGCGGCAGTGTCGCACCGAGCGCGCGGCCGGCGAGGGCGAGCAGGTATCCGCCGTTGAGGCCCATCCCGAACGCCCAGTCCGGCGAGAGCGTGGTGTCGTACACGCCCGGCGCGTCCGGACGCGCGACGCACGTGGTGTCCCGGTCGAGTTCGTAGTCGGGCGCGGCGCCGGGCGGCCCGGTCTCGGCGGATGCCTGCTCGGTCATGGCGGCGACTCCAGGGGCGACTGACGGGAAAGCGACTGACGGGCAAACAGCTTGGCACAGTCACATATCCCGGCCGCCGCCCCACCTCACCGAGGCCGGGCCGAAGTCACCAACCCACCCTCACAGGTACGAGCCGTCCTCCTCCGCGCCCCCGCCCAGGAAAGCGTGCGGCGGACCCACCTCGGCGTTCTGCCGCAACATCAGGGTCAACCGGATGCCGCCCCACAGCCCTTCCAGCCAGCCGATCAACTGCGCCTGCACTATCCGCAGTTCCGCGCCGCTGGGCGCACCCACTCCGGCGAACGGCCCGGTGAGGCGCTCCAGCTCCTCGTACAAATCGGGCGCGAGCGAGCGGCGCAGCTCGGGCAGTGAGCGCTCGTAGACGGCGCGCACCCGGCTTCGGCCGGGCTCGTCGAGCGGTGCGTCGCGCAGCTCCTCCAACAGGTGGCGGATCATCTCGGCGACGCGCATCACGCGATCGGGGGCCGGGACCAATTCGCCGAGCGGGCGTTGATCGTCCCCTTCGTGGGTGGTGGTGACAGTCGGATCAACCATGGGCCGCGCCTACCCCGCGCCGGAGGCCGAAAACGCCGGCCGGGTTCAACCGCGCATCCGCGACACGGGCGGAACGGGTGGCTCGGCGCCCCCCGCGTCGCACCCTCGCGACGACTGCGGGTGTTCGTCGGGAACCGGGTGCGCACGCGCCGTATCGGTGTCGGCCGGCTGCTCCGGCACCGGGCGATCGCCCACCGGTACCGGCCCGACCGCCGCCTCCACCGGCGGCGCCGGCGCGCCGGCCGCCCGCGCGTCGGCGTTCCGCTCCACACGCGCCCGCGCCTTGGCGGCTCGCAGCACCACGATCACGCACGCGAGGAACACCAGGTATGCGGCCACCCCCACCACCAGCCAGGTCCACACAGCCCTCTCCCCACGCCAGTCGATCACCAAGAGCTATCAACCGAAATCTACCCGTAAGCGAGGCTCGCCCAACGCATCTGGTGCGTCCGCCTCGTGCGGGTTCCGTGGAGAACCTGCGAAGGCCCGCCGCCGCATCGGCCGATTCGCCGGCGAACCGACCCGCCGAGCGCCCGACGAAACCCCACGCCCCGGAAGGACGTCCGGGGCCGGCACCGAGTTCCCCGCCTCGACCCGCCCGAATCCGCCCTCGGCTGGCCTGTCGCTCGAGCCGCATCCTGCCCCGCCGGGACGACCGCACACCGGATGCTTGCGAAAGACTCACTCCCGATATATCGTTGAAGCATCGCGAACGATCGCGATACACACAGAAGATCGAACGGCGGCTCGACGAGTCGCCTCATCACAAGGAGAAACCCATGCACCGCAGTAAAGGACGCCTCCAGTGGGGCGCAGAAGGACAGAACCGCCCGGCCTTCGGACCGTGGGGCCCGCCCGGCCCCGGCCCGTGGGGACGCGGGCACGGCCACGGTGGACGTGGCGGACCGGAGGGGCGCGGCCGAGGCCGTGGGCGCGGTCGCGCCCGGCGCGGCGACGTACGGGCCTCGATCCTGGCCCTGCTCACCGAACGGCCCATGCACGGCTACGAGATGATCCAGGAGATCGGCGAGCGCACCGGCGGGGTGTGGAAGCCCAGCCCCGGTTCGGTCTACCCCACCCTCCAACTGCTGGAGGACGAGGGCGTGATCGAGGGCGTCGAGGGCAGCGGCCGCAAGCTGTTCACCCTCACCGACGCCGGGCGCGAGGAAGCCGCCGCGCTTCCCGAGGGCACCAAGCCCTGGGACGAGGCCAGCCAGGGCGTCGACTTCGAGGCGGTCCACGACCTGCGCTCGGCGATGCACGGCATCGGCGACGCACTGCGCCAGCTCATGATGAACGGCACCGAGGCGCAGCGGGCCAAGGCCCTGGAGGTCGTCACGGACACCCGCAAGCGGCTCTACCTGATCCTGGCCGAAGCCGACTGATGTGGGTCGCCCGGATCGCCGATCACCGCTTGCGGCTCGGAGCGCCCGTTCCGCCCCGCAAGCAGGTCCCCCGCAGGACGTCCCGGTAGTCGAACCCGACTGCCGGGGCGCCCTCCGGTCACCCCCGTCACCGATCGCGCCCGCGGATCACCAGGGCGCGACCCGATAGTCCTTGAGGAAGCACCCGAACACCGGCTCCCCCCGCTCCCCGCGCACGATGGGGTCGTACACCCGGGCCGCGCCGTCGACGATGTCCAACGGCGTGCGGAACCCGGTCGCGGCCACCCGCGCCTTGTCGGGATGCGGCTTCTCGTCGGTGATCCAGCCGGTGTCGACGCTGGTCAGGTACACCCCGTGACCGGCCAGATCCTCGGCGCTGGTCCGGGTGAGCATGTTCAACGCGGCCTTGGCCATATTGGTGTGCGGATGCCCGGGCGCCTTGTACGCGCGCCCGAACCGACCCTCCACCGCCGACACGTTGACGATGTAGCGCCGCCGGCACGCGGCCCGGCGCAGCAGCGGCAACAATCGGCTCACCAGCACGAACGGCGCGGTCACGTTGACGAGTTGCACTTCGAGCAGTTCCACCGGATCCACCTCGTCGACCCGCTTGGACCAGGAGTTGACCGGCGCCCGGTCCGGGAGCAGCCCCGCCGCGTCCGGCTCGAGCCGGGCCGGCGCCGATCCGGGCGCCGTCGAGGTCGCGTCCCACTGGTCGGCGGGCGACCGGTCGAGCGCGAACTCGAACGCGCCCGCCCCGAGCGCGGCCCGCTCGGCGGCGAGCAGCGGCCCGTACGCCGACGCGGGTCGACGGATGGTCTGCGCCGCGTTGTTGACCAGGATGTCCAGCGGGCGTCCCTCGGCGACCAGCCGATCGCACCACGCGACCAGCCCGCCGAGGTCGCGCAGGTCGATCGCGTGCACGTGCAGCCGATGCGCCCACACGTCGTGGTCGGGCGCGGCGGCGAACCGCTCGTGCGTGTCGTGCGGGAAGCGCGACGTCACGATCACCTCCGCGCCGTCGCGCAGGAGTTTGAGCACCAGCTCGTAACCGATCTTCACCCGTCCGCCGGTGACCAGGGCCAGCCGCCCGGTGAGGTCGGCGCGGGCGTGGCGCCGCTGCCGGTTCTCCACCGCGCACGGTGGGCACAGCCGGTGATAGAAGCCGTCCACCCGCCGGTACGGCCGCTTGCAGATGTAGCAGCGCAGGCCCATCTCCACCACGCCGACACACGTGGGCAGCCCGGTGTCGTCCAGCGGGAGGTCCTCGACCCGGTCGGCGGCGCCCAGCGCGGTGCGCTCGGTCACCTCGGTGCGCTCCGCGCGCCGCAGCGCGCGCCGCTCGGCCCGGCGGCGATGTCGTCCCGAGCGAACGAACGACACGAGCACCTGCTCGATCCGGCGCCGCTCGGGTGCGTCCGGCGGGAGGTCGGACATCGCGCCGAGCACGGCGAGACAGTCCTCGAGGGACGGTGGGACGGGCAGTGTGTCCGAGTCGGTCATGGGGTCCCCCCGAGGGACTTGCGGCGGATCCGGCGACCGGCCCTATGGCTCCGCGGGATCCGCGAAGCGGGCGTCGCCGGGGCGCGTCGGCGACTCTCCCATGGGCTCGCTCCCTCCGCGGGCGGATCCTGGGCCGATGTCGCCGAAGCGGCGGATCGACGCGTCGGCGGTTCACCGACGGACCGTCACATTAGCGAGGCGGCACCGGACCGGTCACCGGCTTTTCGCTCTCTCCAGGGCGCGTCCCAGCGGCCTGGCCGGGCCGCGCCACGTGCGGACGGCGCCCCGGGCGGACCTCAACCTCGTCCGTCCACCACCGCGCGCAGCAGGTCGAGTTCGGATACCGAGCCGGGCTCGCCGCCGATGGCGACCAATCGATTCGCCGCGCGTTGCAGTTCGGCGTTGACCGGGGTCGGCACGCCGTGCAGGCGGCCGATCCGGACGATCTCGCCGTTGAGGTAGTCGGTCTCGATGCCGCCGGTGTGCCGGTACAGGCTCTGCCAGGACGAGCCGCCGGGCCGCCGCTCCCCACCCACCGGGCGTACCTGCACAAGGGGGCTGACCGGCGCGAACTCGGCGTGGATCCCGGCCGAGAAGAGCACCGTGCGCGCCTCGTCCATCGCGAGTCGGTCCAGATTTCCGCCGCGCGCGTTCGGGCCGCACAGCGCCTCGACCGCGTTGCCCAGGTTGGTCACCAGCTTGCCGTACTTGTACGCGGTGATGTCCGGGTACACCTCGGAGCCGTAGCCGGCGCCCGACAGGACACGTGACACCTGGGCCGCGAACGCGTCCCGGCCGTGCGGGTACCGGCCGATGTCCAGGACTCCGGTCACCGGCGACGAGTACGCGCGCACGACGCCGGGTTCGAGGTAGGCGGACGGGCACGCGACCAGGACGCCGTACACGTTCGCGAACAGGCGCAGCGCGGCGTCCTCGTTGGCCACGCCGTTCTGCGCGCACAGGATCGGCACCCGTGAGTCGGCGTAGCGGGCCAACTCGCGCAGCGCGCCGACGGTGTCGTGGGACTTGACGCACAGCACCACCGCGTCCACCTCGGCCCAGTCCACCAGGGAATCCAGCGTCGCGATGTCGGTCACCGCGGCGAGGCGCACCACGTCCTCGCCGTCGGGGGTCAGGACCCGCAGTCCGTGGGCGCTGATCGCGTCGACGTGCGCGCGCCGACCGACCAGGTGTACGTCGTGCCCCGACTGCGCGAGGCGAGCGCCGAGGATGCCGCCGATTGCCCCGGCCCCCAGAACTACAAATCGCATGGCCGATCCCTCCCCGACGCGAGAGCCCATCCAAACACGTCAGGGCACCGCCGTGGGGCACGCGAGGCCACCGGTTTTCCGGTCTGCCGGACACCACGGCGCGACCGCCGCGAGCGCACCGGGTGGGCGCCGGCTCCGCCCGGGCCCGGGCGCGGCACGGGTCCGCCGCGCCCGTCGGGCCCGGTGGGGCTTGCTCCGACGCACACGCGGCCGAGCGGACGTACCGCCGCGGAACCGCGCTATCGCACGCGTCCCGGGCCCGCCCCGCGCGCGATCGCGGTCAGGTCGACGCCCAGGCCGGTACGTACCCGCCGCCCCGATGCCCCGGCCCCGTTCCCCCGGACGGCACCGGTGCCGCGCGTCGGGCGGCGGGCACGTGCCGGATCGAGGTGTGCGGTTCGCCGTCCACGACGGTGCGCCCGCCGCGCGGCTCGAAGCCCCGACGGGTGAACCAGTCGGCGCTGCGCGCGTACACGTCGGAGATCACCGGGCGCGGACCCGCCAGCACCAGCGCGTGCCGGACCAGCACGGTGGCGTGCCCCTGTCGACGATGCGACAACAACGTACAGACGCGGCCCATCCGCAGCAGGCCGTCCCCCTCCTCGGTCAGCCGCAGCGTGGACACCGCCACACCGTCCTGTTCCGCCCACAGGTGCGCGGTTCCCGGCTCGATGTCGCGGCCGTCGGGATCGAGCCAGGGCTGCCGGCGTGCGACCACGAAGACCCGGCTGCGCAGCGACAGCAGCCGGTACAGACTCGCGGCGTCGATTTCGCCCGCTGTTCCGTAGAAGTACGACACGTCCATATGCCGCAGAGTGGCACCGCGAGGGCGCCGTCGGGCGACCCCAATCTGCCACGCGGGCAACGCTCGGATGAACTCTTGTGGGCCGGCGGGCGGCGTCACGAGCAGGTGCAGGCCCGGTCTCGGGCGGGTACCGGCCGATCCACGTGTCAAATATCCCACTGCGTGCCGGACGTCGGGCGTGGAAGACTCGCAACCTCGCCCGCCTCCGCCGTGCACACGAGGATCTCGCGGGCGACTGCCCTGCGAGGAGGAGATATCCAGGTGAGCGTCGAAGAGTTGTCGCAACCGCAACATCGTCCGTTGCCCGAGGTACGTCAGTCGGGCAAGCTCGCGGACGTCTGTTACGACATCCGGGGTCCGGTTCTCGACGAGGCGAAACGCCTGGAGGACGAGGGACACCGGATCCTCAAGCTGAACATCGGCAACCCCGCGCCGTTCGGCTTCGAGGCCCCCGACGAGATCCTGCACGACATGATCCGCAACCTGCCGTCCGCGCAGGGTTACTCGGACTCCAAGGGTGTGTTGTCCGCCCGCCGGGCGGTGGTCCAGCACTATCAGACGCGCGGTATCGAGGGTGTCGACGTCGACGACGTCTACCTGGGCAACGGCGTCTCCGAGCTGATCGTGATGGCCCTACAGGCGCTGTTGAACAACGGCGACGAGGTGCTCGTGCCGATGCCGGACTACCCGCTGTGGACGGCGGCGGTCAGCCTGTCCGGCGGCACCCCGGTGCACTACCTGTGCGACGAGGGGGCCGACTGGTATCCCGACCTCGACGACATCGCGGCCAAGATCACCGACCGCACCCGCGCGATCGTGGTGATCAATCCGAACAACCCGACCGGTTCGGTCTACCCGCAGCGGATCCTCGAAGGCATCGTCGAGCTCGCCCGCCGGCACGGACTCCTCCTCCTCGCCGACGAGATCTACGACAAGATCCTCTACGACGACGCCGTGCACGTCCCGCTCGCCTCACTCGCGCCGGACCTGCTGTGCCTGACCTTCAACGGCCTGTCCAAGGCCTACCGGGTGGCCGGATTCCGCTCCGGATGGTTGCTGCTGTCCGGCCCCAAGCGGCACGCGACCAGCTACATCGAGGGCCTGAACATCCTGGCCAACATGCGCCTGTGCGCGAACGTGCCCTCGCAGCACGCGATCGCCACCGCGCTCGGCGGCTATCAGAGCATCAACGACCTGATCCTGCCCGGCGGCCGGCTGCACGCCCAGCGCGACGCCGCGTACGAGGCGCTGATCTCGATCCCGGGGGTGACCTGCGTCAAGCCCAAGGGCGCGCTGTACGCATTCCCCCGGATCGACCCGGACGTGTGCAAGATCGTCGACGACGAGAAGTTCGTCTTCGACCTGCTCCAGAGCCAGCGAATCCTGGTCGTGCAGGGCACCGGATTCAACTGGCACCAGCCGGACCACTTCCGCGTCGTGACGCTGCCCCAGGTCGACGACCTGACCGACGCGATCACCCGGATCGGTGAATTCATCGGGTCCTACGGGCAGTGACCCGCACGGTGACCCGACGCTGACCGCGGGGCCCGGCGCCGATCGGCGTCGGGCCCTCGGTGTCTTCAGGCCAGGAGCGGGCGCACGGCGAGCTTCTTGACGTGCGGCACGACCAGCTCGCCGAACGCGGCGGTCTGCTCCAGGTACTGTTCCCGCGACGTGGCCGGCAGGGTCAGCGTCACCCCGGTCACCCCGGCCTCGGCCTGCTC
This sequence comes from Embleya sp. NBC_00888, assembly GCF_045207655.1. Classification (NCBI taxonomy): domain Bacteria; kingdom Bacillati; phylum Actinomycetota; class Actinomycetes; order Kitasatosporales; family Streptomycetaceae; genus Embleya; species Embleya sp. NBC_00888. The sequence continues at coordinate 1,271,289 of NZ_CP108784.1, forward strand.
GGTCAGGTCCGCGACGATCGCCTCGTGGTCGATGCCGTCGCCGTCGAACATGCTCATCCCGCGCGGCATGAAGGTGATGTCGATCGGGTCGGTACGGCCCACCGAGGCCGCGTACTCGCGGGCGTAGTCCAGCCGCGCCGCCAGGTCGGCCAGCGTCTCCAGGCCCGGGGTCTTGAGGTACTTGGACGCGCCCGCCGGCGCCGGCATCGGCAGCCAGCCGTCGCACAGGTCCACCACCCGGCGGATCGCCCGCTTGCTGTTGCCGCCCACCCAGATCGGGATCCGCGGCTGCGCCGGGCGCGGACGCATGGTGTTGCCCGCCACGCTCTCCCCGGTCCACGCCGCGCGCATCGCCCGCAGCGCGTCGTCCAACACGTCGTTGCGGTTCGCGTAGTCGGCGCCCAGCGCGGCGAACTCGGGCTCCAGGTAGCCCGCGCCCACGCCCAGGATCACCCGACCGCCGGAGAGCGCGTCCAGCGAGGAGATCATCTTCGCGGACAGATACGGGTTGCGGTACGCCGGGACGAACAGGTTGGTGTGCAGCCGCAGCCGGGTGGTGGCCGCCGCCGCGAAGGACAGTGTGACCATCGGATCCAGCGTGTGGTGGCCGCCGTGGGCGAGCCACTGGTCGCCGGGGAACGGGTGGTCGGTGGTGAAGACCGCGTCGAACCCGGCGGACTCGGCCACGCGGGACATCTCCATCACGGCCTCGGCGCTGATCAGGTCGGCGCCGGCCTCGACCAGGTGCGTGGGCAGTCCGAGCGAAAGGAACATGGCGGCAACGTAGCAGCGACCTGACGCATCGTCAGTAACCGCTGCCACAACCGTCATCCGCCGTAGGTCGTGGCCGGCGGCTTGGCCGGCCCGAGCGCCTTGCCCAGCCATTCGTCGTACAACTGCTGCCAACGGCCGCTGCTCTTGAGCTGCTCCAGCACGCCGTTGAGGAAGCGCACGAAGTCGGTCTGCCCCTTGGGCACCGCGATGCCCTTGACCTCCTCCACGGCGGTCGGGCCGACCACCTCCAACCACGGGTCCTGCTCGCGCAGGCTCTCCAGGAGCGAGGCGTTGGTGTACGCCGCCGCCACCCGGCCCTCCTGGAGCGCGACCAGGCAGTCGGTCCGGTCCGCCACCGCGTACACCCTGGCCTTGGACTCGGCCACCCGGCGTTCGGGCGTGGTGTTCGCGGACACGCACACGTACTTTCCGGCCAGATCGGCCAGACTGGCCACCTTCGTGCCGCGGGGCACCAGGAAGCGCAGCGCGTCGTCGAGGTAGACGCCGGAGAACTCCACCTGTTGGCGGCGCTCGCAGGTGATCGTCATCGCGTCCACGACCATGTCCGCCTGGCCGTCGACCAACACGTCGATCCGGCGACCGGGCGGGATGGTCCGGAACTGGATCCGGTCCGGGTCGCCGAAGATCGCCTTCGCCACCTCCCGGGCCAGCTCTATGTCGAAGCCCTCCAACTCCCCGGTGCCCGCACTGCGCGCGGAGAACATCCGGGTGTTCTGGTCGACGCCGACCACCAGCCTGCCCCGCTCCTGGATCGCCCGCATCGTCGAACCGGCCGGCATCGTGCCGCCCGGCCGGGGCGGGGTGATCGGGGTCAGACTCCGACTCGGGTCGCACGGCGGCGCCGGCACCGGGGGCGCGATCACCGGATCGGGTACACCGACCTCCACCGGGGCGTACCGGGACGGGGGCTCGGAGCGCGCGTCGGCGCCGTCCGCCCCACCGCTCCCGCACGCGGTCACCAGAAATACCAGTGCCAGGGCCGCCACTCGACGTGACGCTGCATCAACTCTGTTGGGCCACACGCAAGGCAGCATCGCAGGTGGGGTGCCGCGGGAAATGAGGGCGTTCCCTCTTCTCCTCCCGAACGTCCGCCGTGGATCGAGGAGGCCCCGAAGCCGGATAGCGTAACCGCACGCGATCGCCCGCGACGCGCCCCGTCGACGGAAGGACAACCATCCATGAGTCTCCAGGCATTCGCCGAGCTGACCGGCCCGGCAGCGGCCACCTTCGACGAGGTGCGGCGCCGCAATCCCGGAGAGCCCGAATTCCACCAGGCGGTGCACGAGGTGCTGGAAAGCCTCGCCTCGGCCCTGACCAGGCGGCCCGAACTCGCCGACGCGGCACTCCTGGAACGGCTGGTGGAGCCCGAACGCCAGGTGCTGTTCCGGGTGCCGTGGACCGACGACGCCGGTCGGGTCCATGTCAACCGGGGCTTTCGGGTGGAGTTCAACGGCGCGCTCGGCCCGTACAAGGGCGGGTTGCGCTTCCACCCGTCGGTGAACCTGAGCGTGGTCAAGTTCCTCGGCTTCGAACAGATCTTCAAGAACGCCCTGACCGGGCTCGGCATCGGCGGCGGCAAGGGCGGTTCGGACTTCGACCCCAAGGGCCGCTCGGACGCCGAGGTGATGCGCTTCTGCCAGTCGTTCATGACCGAGCTGTACCGCCACCTGGGTGAACATACCGACGTGCCCGCCGGTGACATCGGGGTCGGTGGACGCGAGATCGGCTACCTGTTCGGTCAGTACCGGCGGATCACCAACCGCTACGAGTCCGGCGTGCTCACCGGCAAGGGGCTGGGCTGGGGCGGATCGCAGGTGCGCACCGAGGCGACCGGGTACGGCTGCGTGTACTTCCTGGCCGAGATGCTGGCGGCGCGCGGCGACGACCTGGTGGGCCGGCGTGCGGTGGTCTCCGGTTCGGGCAACGTGTCGATCTTCGCCATCGAGAAGGCCCGCGAGCTCGGCGCCCGCGTCGTGGCGGCCTCCGACTCGACCGGCTACATCGTCGACGACAAGGGCCTGGACCTGGACCTGCTCAAGGAGATCAAGCTGGACCGGCGCGGCCGGATCGCGGAGTACGCCGATCGGGTTGCGCACGCGCGCTACGTGCCGGACGGCTCGGTCTGGGAGGTCCCGTGCGATGTCGCGCTGCCGTGCGCGACGCAGAACGAGCTGTCCGGCCCGGCCGCCGCGCACTTGGTCAAACACGGCCTGACGGCGGTCGCGGAGGGCGCCAACATGCCGTGCACGCCGGACGCGGTGCACGTCTTCCGCGCCGCGGGCGTGTCGTTCGCGCCGGGCAAGGCGGCCAACGCGGGTGGGGTGGCCACCTCGGCCCTGGAGATGGCGCAGAACGCGGCCCGCACGTCCTGGAGCTTCGCCGACACCGACGCCCGACTCGGCGCGATCATGCGCGACATCCACGACACGTGCCTGAGCACCGCCGCCGAGCACGGTCACGAGGGCGACTACGTGCTGGGCGCCAATGTGGCCGGCTTCCTGCGCGTCGCCGACGCGATGAACGCCTTCGGCGTGGTGTGATCCACGGCTGAACCCGACACGTCGCCGCCGTCCGACCGGTCTCCCCGGTCGGACGGCGGCGCTCGGTCGGCACTCAGTCGACCGTGCGCCGGAAGACCTGCCGCGAACCGCCCTCGGGCCCCGGCTCGGCGGACTCGGCCGGCACGAAGCCGAGCGACTCGTAGAACGCGCGCGAGCCGCCCTCGATCGCGCCCGGGTGGTCGAGCCCGAAGGTGATCAACTCGACGGTGCCCGGCCCGCGTACGTACCGGCGCGCCGCCTCCGCCATCAGCGCCCGGCCCACGCCCCGCCCTCGGGCGGCCCCGGCCACCACCAGCCAGTGCACGTGGTGCACCGGCGGTTCGGCGCCGAACAGCAGGCCGCCCAGCAGGCCGGGTCCGGGGTCGGCGGGCACCACGAGCGCCAGGCCGGTTCGGATGTGCTCGTCCAGCGCCGCGTGGAATCCGGGCTCGTCCACCATCGGTCCGAACCAGTGCTCGACCTCGGCGGCCAGTGCGAGAAATCCGGCCCGGTCCGCCGCGTGCGCGGGTCTGACGATCATCGGCCCAGTCTGACAGGGCCGATTCGGCCGGCGAGAGGGGTCTCGGACGCGGGCCCCCGACGCGGCCCCGGACGCCGCCCCGCCCGGCGAAAATCGTTGGCTCGCTCGCCGCGCCCGCTGTTACGTTCGCCGGGTCCGGTCCGCGCAACCGCGGACCTCCACCCCTTCGGAAATCAGGTGTTGATGCCCGTCCTCGCGCCGAGCGCGCCTCGTATGACCGCGGTCGGATCCGGCCTCCGGGACCTCCCCGACGCTCGCTGATCCCCCCGGTGGGCCCACCGGTCCGCACGCGCACCTCGCGGCGGACCGCGTCGACGACCCCTCCGAGACCGCTCGGCGCTTCCTTGCTGCCTTCGCTTCCGCCTTCGGCAAGGAGACTTCCGAGTGTCCAACGGCAACAACAACTCCGGTAAGCAGCACACCGTCCCACCACGCACCGACACCTTCACCTGTGTCCGCTGCGGCCTCACCGTGACCACCGTCGACCCGGCCGGCGGCCGGCGCAACCACTGCCCGAGCTGCCTGCACTCCCGGCACGTCCTCGACCGCGTCGAGGGCGGCCCGTCCGAGTGCGCGGCGCGGATGTCGCCGATCTCGATCGCGGTGCTGCGCGGCGGCGACTGGATGATCGTGCACCGGTGCATCCGGTGCGACGAACTGACGTCGAATCCGATCGCCCCGGACGACAACCAGCTCATCCTGGTCCGAATGGCCGTCCGCCCACTGGCGCAACCGCCGTTCCCGCTCGAAGTGTTCGGGGAGTGGTGACGGTGGCCCGCCGCAGACCGGCCGACCGGCGCCCGCAGCGGTACAAGGACGTCACCCACGGGCGGACCGGACGCGGCGACGCGTTCCGCTGCGTGGGTTGTCGACTCGACGTGCCGTTGCTCGCGCCCGGTACGGCGCATCGCAACCACTGTCCGCACTGCCTCACCAGCCTGCACCTCGATCGCCGCGTCCCCGGTGATCGGGCGGCCGACTGTCGAGGTCGGATGAGCGTGCTGAGCATGTCCGTTCGGCCGGACGGGGAGTGGCAGTTGATCCATCAGTGCCAGTCCTGTGGGGCGCTGGGCGCGAACCGGATCGCCGGCGACGACAACCCGCTCGCGCTGATCCGGCTGGCGCTGCGCCCGCTCAGCGACCCGACCCGCCCGATCCGCGCGCTGCTCACGCTGTAGGGCGACACCCGAACGCGGGGGCGGGCGGGTGCCGGCCGGGCCGATGACGGCCCGGTCGGCGCCCGGGGGCGAGCGCGGGCGTCCCGGACGTCAGTCCATGCCGGTTCGGCCCGGGGACCAGAAGGGCTTGGTGATCACCGATCTGCGGTCCCAGCCGTGGTCGGCGACCAGGCGGTCCCGGACCAGCTTGACCGTCTTGGCCTCGCCCGCCACGTAGGCCACACCCGGCGTGGCGGGCAGCGCCAGGCGGCCCACCGCGGCGGCCAGGGTCGCCGAGGAGGCCGCAGACGCGGTGCCGCGTTCGAGCCAGGTGAGCCGTTCGGCGTGCGGCATCGGCAGCCGGTCGGCCGCGGTCGCGGTCTCGATCACCCCGTACACGTTCACCGCCGGGCCCACCGCGGCGATCATCGCGCCCAGCGCCACCGACGCGGTCTCCTCGCCGACGAACACGTGGTACGGCGCGTCCGGACGCAGCACGAAGCCGCCCTCGGGCCGGCCGAACCGGACCCGGTCGCCGGGCCGCGCCGCCCGACCCCACGCGGCTCCGGGCCCCGCGTCGCCGTCGTGGTCCAGCACGCACAGGTCCAGCGTCCCGGCCTGCGGGTCGTTGCTCCAGACCGAGTAGGTGCGCAACAGGTTGCCCGCCCCCTGGCGCCAACCCGCCATCGAGAGCACGTCGTTCACATGCACCCGGACCTGCTGTCCGGGCCGGCAGGACAGTCCGCGCAGCGCGTCGTCGTGCATCCGGATCCGTCGCATCCGAGCCGCGATCGACTCCGTCTCGACGATCGTGGCGGACAGGAACACCCGGTCGAGCAACCGGCCCATCGGGCCTCGCCGCCGACTCGTCTCGCGGTTCACGCGGTCCTCCCGGAAGTGCCCGAGTCGGCCGAGGCGCTCGCGCGGTCGCGATAGCCCATCGCGACCACGGCGGTGGCCACCAGCAGCAGGCCGCCGACGACCAGGAAGCCTACCGACATCGCGTCGGTGAACGAGTCCACGACCCGGGCGTGTTCCGCGCCCCGGGTCCGGGAGAGTTCCACGGCCGGCTGACCGGAGAACCGGCCGGCCAGGATGGTGCCGAACACCGCGACCCCCAGCGCCGCCCCGACCTCCCGCGCGGCGGTGTTCAGGCCGGAGCCCAACCCCGCCTGGTGCCTGGGCAGTTCGGCGACCACACCGAAGGAGAGCGCGGGCGCGCACAGTCCCATGCCCGCCGAGAGGATCAGCAGGAACCCGGCGTACACCGCGTAGGGGGTGCGTGCGTCCACCGTCGCCATGCACAGCAGCCCGATCCCGATCAGGCTCAGCCCGAACACCACCAACGGCCGCGTACCGACCCGCTGTTGCACCTTGACCGCGACCTTCGGCGCGAGGGCCATGCCGACCGTGAGCGGAATGATCGCGAAGCCGGTGCGCAGCGCCGAGAAGCCCTTCACGTATTGCAGGTACTGGGCGTTGATGAAGAACAGCGCGAACAGTCCGAAGAAGCTCGCGCCGATCCCGAGCACGCCGGCCCGCAGCTTGGCGGACTTGAACACGCGCGGGTCCAGCAGCGGGTGTTCGGCACGGAGCGCGTGCACCACGAAGCCGGCCAGGAGCAGGCCGCCGAGCGCGAAGCCGCCGATCACATGGGAGGAGCCCCAACCGAACTCCGGGCCCTCGATGATCCCGTACAGCACCGCGACCAGGCCGGTGATCAGCAGCGCGGAACCGATCGGATCGAGCGCGGCCGGGTGGGTGGCGGTACGCGGGGTCACCCACTGGACGATCGCGGCGAGCACCGCGGCGAGCGGGACCATGATCCAGAACAGGCCCTGCCAGGGCAGGTATTCCTGGACCAGACCGCCGCCGACGTTGCCGAGCAGGCCGCCCAGGCCGACCGCGAGCGTCCAGGACGCCATCGCCTGGGGCCGGCGTTCGGCCGGGAAGACGTGCATCAGGATCGACATGGTCGCGGGCATGATCAGCGCGGCGCCCGCGCCGGAGATGCCGCGGCCGGCGATCAGCGTGGCCGAGTTCGTGGCCAGCGCGCTGACGCCGGCACCGGCGGCGAACACGCCGAGCCCGGCGAGCAGTGCGCCCTTGCGGCCGTAGCGGTCGCCGAGCGCGCCGGCGGGAATGAGCAGGCCGGCGAAGACGATCACGTACGCGTCGACGATCCACAGGATGCTGTCGGCGGACGGATGCAACCCGGACGCGGCCAGTTGCGGAATGGCCAGGTTGATCGCGGCGACCATGCTCTGCGCGACCAGCACGCAGGCGCACATCGCGAGGAGCACGGCGCGCGACGCGCCGGCGGGTTCGGATTCGGATTCGGCACCGCCGGCGCGCGGCGCCGACGTGCCCAGGACGGGCGTGGACATGGGTCCCCCAGGAGCTGACCGACGAAGGAGGAAGGAATGTTGCGGGGACTGCGTGTCCGGACCCGTCCACCGTAGGCTGGGACAACGATTGACTCCAGTGCATGTTTTGCATGGAAAGGATGCGTGTGACGCAATCCGGGATGGACCTCAACCTGCTGACCGCGTTGGACGCGCTCCTGGAGGAGTGCAGTGTCTCCGGTGCGGCGCAGCGCATGCACCTGTCCGAGCCGGCGATGAGCCGGACGCTGGGCCGGATCCGCAAGGCGCTGGGCGATCCGGTGCTGGTCCGGGCCGGCCGCTCGATGGTGCCCACGCCGCACGCGCTGGCCATCCGGGCCGAGGTGCGCACCATCGTGGAACGCGCCAGGACCCTGTTCACCGCCGCCGGCGACGTGAACCTGGGCACGCTGTCGCGCACCTTCACCGTGTGGTCGCACGACGCGTTCGCCGCCGCGTGGGGCGCGCAGTTGTTCGCGCGCGCGGCGCGTGAGGCGCCGGGCGTACGACTGAAGTTCCTCGCGGAGAGCCACGTCGACACCCCGGCGCTGCGCGAGGGGGTCGCCGATCTGGAGGTGGGCGTGATCGACACCACCTCGCCGGAGGTACTCACCGAGCACCTCTTCGAGGACCGGATGGTCGCCTGCGTGCGGGCCGGTCACCCGCTGCTGCGCGGTCGGTGCACGCCCGAGCGGTTCGCCGCCGCCGAGCACCTGATCGTCTCGCGTCGGGGCAAGATGCACGGCCCGGTCGACGCGGCACTCGCCGAACTCGGGCTGGAGCGGCGGGTGGTGGGCGCCGCGCCGACCTTCCCGTCCTCGCTGTTCATCCTCGGGTCGAGCGATCTGGTCGGCCTGGTCGCGGGCCAAATCACGTCGATGGTCGAGGGCATGGGGTTGCGCACCTTCGAGGTGCCGCTGGAACTTCCGGCGCTGCCGATGGGGTTGGCCTGGCATCCACGCAACGACGCCGACCTGGGGCACGCGTGGCTGCGGCAGTGCGTGCGCGACGTGCTGATGGAGACGCTCGGGTGAGTCCGAGGTCGCACCGGTCGCGCCGATCCGCGCCCGGAGCTCAGCCGTCGAGGCGCATCAGCTCGATGCGGGTCCCGTCCGGGTCGGCCAGGAAGACCAGTTCGGTCGAGCCGGTCTCGCTCGGCAGGCTCGCGCGCGTGTCGGCGAGGAGCGTGCCGCCGTACTCGACCAGCCGCGCCGCGGCGGCGTCCACATCCTCGACGATGAAGGACAGGTGGGTCAGCCCGAGCTGGTTGCGCCGCCGCGACGGCTCGCCGAGCGGGTCCGGCGACGCGTAGTGCAGCAGTTCGACGACCATGCCCGCCTTGGCGATCATCTGCGAGACCAGACGCACGTCACCCTCGACCTCGAGGGTGTGTGCCACCTCGTTGCCCACGTCGTAGCGCACCACGGGGGTGAAGCCGAGGCCGTCGCGATAGAACCGCAGCGCGCGGTCCAGGTCGGTGACGCACAGGCCCAGGTGGGACGCGTTGTAGCTGATGGCGTCGGACATGGCGCGACTCCCGGGATTACTGACGATGCGTCAGATCGGCTGGTGTGCGCACGCTAGCAACGGCGGGCGCAATGATCCACTGCCGTGTCCCGACCGAAGTCGACCCAGGCCCCCGTTTCGATCGACCCTGTCGATCGGCCGTGTCGATCGGCCGTGTCGATCGGCCGTGTCGGGCCTCCCGCCCCGCTCAGTCCGCGACCAGGTCGCCCTCGAGCACCGTGATCGCGCTGCCCGACAGTCGCACCCGGTCGCCGACCAGTTCCACGCCGACCGTGCCGCCGCGCGCGGACAACTGCGCGCCGGTCATCCGGCGAAGGTCCAGCCGCGGGGCCCAGTACGGGCCGAGCGCGCAGTGCGCGGACCCGGTGACCGGGTCCTCGTCGACGCCGACCGAGGGCGCGAACGCGCGCGAGACGAAATCGGCCCGACCCGTGCCCAGCGCGGTGACGATCACCGCCCGATACGGCAGCGCGGCGATCATCCCCAGATCCGGGTCCACCGCGCGTACCACCGCCTCGGACGCCACCTCGACCAGCAGGTCGTCACCGCCCGCGGCCACCCGGATCGGCTCCACGCCCAGGGCCAGGCCCAGATCGGACGGGATCGGCACCTCGCGCGGCGGTAACGCGGGGAAGTCCAGGACCACGCCGGCGCTGTCCAGAGACGCGCTGAGCACCCCGCTGCGGGTCGCGAAGCGGATCCGCGACGTGTCCGCGAGGCCCTGCCCGAAGAGCACGTGCGCGGTCGCCAGCGTCGCGTGCCCGCACAGGTCCACCTCGGTCTGCGGGGTGAACCAGCGCAGCCCGAAGTCCGCGTCGGCGCCCGGGTGGGCCACCGCGAACGCGGTCTCGGAGTGCCGCAGTTCGGCGGCGACGGACTGCATCCAGGCGACGTCCTCGGCATGCGCGGGGTCGGGCAGGCACACTCCCGCCGGATTGCCCCGGAACGGCTGGTCGGTGAACGCGTCCACGACGAAAATCCGCATACCCGTCACCGTACCCAACGACGTCGAACACGCGGGCGGATCCACGACCATCCGAACCACACGACCCCGACGAACGCGAGCGTGCCCAGGCCCACCAGCAGCCACGGCCACCAGCTCAGGTCCACCCGTTCGTCGCCCCGATAGAGCAGATCGTCGCCGGACACCTCCGGCCCGAGCGTGATCCGGGTGTTCGGCAGGTGCTCCTTGAACGACTCGGCCAGCGGGGTGCGCACCTCGCCGGCCACCCGCGCCTTCGCCTCGTAGTGGCCGGCGTCCGCCCACATGCCGTCGGTGCGATGCGTGCGCGCGGCCAGGTTGACCGAGAAGTAGACCGGTTGGCCGGGCGCGAGCAGCGGCGCGCCGTCCTTGAGGCCGACCACGCCGACGCCGTCCACCCGCAGCCGGGTGACCTGGAGCGGTACCCGGCTCGTGGTCGCCACCAGGCGCAGGCACAGTTCGCGGCCCGAGGACAGGTCGAGTCGGGTGTTCGGCGGCACCGGCTGGAAGGTCCGGCAGTCCAGCGCGTCCGGCTGCTCGGCGGGAGGCATCAGCCAGGTCGCCCGCACACCCTTGTCCTTGTCCGCCTCCACGATCCGGGCGGCGCCGCGCAACTGCAGGCCGGTCCGGGCCTGGGTCAGGCCGGTGCCCGGGTCGGCCGGGTTGTCCCGGAGCACCTTCGTGTCCGGCAACACCCGCTGCAGCACCGGCCCCGCGCTGCTGTCGCTGGCCAGCGGGATCGCGAAGCCCGCGATACCGCGGCCCTCCTCGCCGAGCCGGTCGAAGTCCTTGCGCAGGTCCTGGCCGACCGGGTCGCGGGCCGCGTCGGTGAGCAGCAGGACCCCGTTCACCGAGTTCGGCGCGGAGGTGCGCAGCACGGTGAGCGCCCGGTCGAGCGCCGCGTTCACATCGCTGGGCACCTCCGCCCGGATCGGCGGCAAGCTGCCCGCCGGGCCGTTCTCGGGCGGGTCCGCGGCACGTACGGCGGGCAGCCGCTCGGCCATCGCGGCCGGGTCGGTGACCGGTTCCAGGCCGTTGCCGTACTCGGTCGCGGTCGTGTCGAAGCTGATCAGCGAGACCCGGTCGCGCGGGTTGAGCCGGCTCAGGAATGTGGTCACCGCCGAGCGGACCGAGGCGTAGCGCCCGGTGCGGTGCATCGACGCCGAGGTGTCCACCAGGATCACGTAGTTCACGCTCTCCCGATCCGCGCCCAGGCTCGCGATCAGCCGCTCGGCGCCGTAGGGATCGGGTGGCTCGGCGGTGACGACCGTCACCGGTCGCGGGGCCGCCGCGGCGTCGCCCGCAGGCACCGCGGTCAGCAGCGCGAGCAGCGCGAGGATCACCGGGAGGGCCAGCGCGCGCAGCCCGTCACCGTGTTTGAGCGCGGTCCGCAACTGTTTGAGATGGCGACGGAACGCGTCGAATTCGTCCTGTTCACGTTCGACGATCAGCAGTGCGGCCTCCGGCCCCCAGATGTGCCCCGCGATCAACACCCGGATCGCCCGCAGTTCCTCGCGGGCCTGCGCCGGGGTCGGTCCACGGGCGGTCAGTTCCCGCTCCAGGTACGGCAGTAGCAGGTCGCGCTCACGATCGGGCGCGCCGTGCCACCAGCGGCCGACCTCGCGCACGTACAGGTCGCGGCGGGAGCGGGCCGGGCCGTCCACGATCTCGCCCGCCCACACCCGGGCCGCCGCGTCGGCGTTCACCCCACGCAGCGCCTCGCGAAACCAGCCGCTCGCGGCGCGCGCGGCCAACTCCGGGCGGGCCCGGGCCACCGCCGCCCACCACGCGTTGTCCAGACCGGGCAGTTCGGCGAGTCGGGCGTCGGCGAGCACCGCGTCGGCGACCGCGGCGGTAACCGCCGGATCGCCGGCCCGGACCAGTTCGCCGAGCAGTTCGGCGGTGACCGGCACGGCCCGCAACAGCGCGGCGATCCACCCGGCGAAGCGTCCCTCGGCGACCGGCTCGTGCCGCAGCGCCAGCAGGTCCGCCGCCACATACGGCCCGTCCGTCGGCGCGCCGCCCAGCGCCAGCCGCAGCACGTCGGCCCGCACCCGGGCGGCGACCGGCGCCTGCGGCCCGAGCGCTCTGCTCAGGAGTGCGGCCAGGCCCTGCGCGGCGGGATCCGCGCGGCGGTCGGTGAGCGGGACCAGGGTCGGCCACAGGTCGTGCAGGACGGCGGCGATCGTGGCCTGGTCGGTGTGCCCGGCCACGCGCAGCGTGAACACCGCCTCGGCGGGCGGGATCTCGGCGGGTCGCAGCCGCTCGCCCGCCAACAGCGCGTACGGCGCCAGCCATTCCGGCGCGCGGTCGTCCCACGGCCGGATCACCTCCAGCCACGCGCGCAGGTCCGCTCCCGAGGTGTCCAGGAGCCGGCGCAGCACCACCGGGTGGTTCCACAGCGCGTCGTAGAGCGCAGGCACGTCGGTGGTCGGCGCCGGGCCGAGCAACCGGCACAGGTCGGCGACCAGCGCCTCGGGCGATATCGCGTCGCCGTCCGCCCGGCCCGAGCCGTTGGCGGTCGGATCCGCGCCGCGCGGCGCCCGCGCGGCGGTGCCGGCGGGCGGGGTGGCATCGGCCAGCAGCGGCGGGACCGGGCCGAGCAGGACGTGTACGAGCCGATCGCCGCGCCCGGCCGCCACCGCGGTGTTCCAGCCGACCGCCAGGCCCGCCGGTCGGGCGCGCAGCGCCGCGGCCATGTCCCGGGTCACCTCGTCGCCGTCCTCCGCCCGCCAGCGCTCGGCGATCGGACCGGACAGCGTGGTCTCCCCGCTCAGCAACCGGTCGAGCGCCGACGGCGGGCGGGTCTCGGTCGCCGGCGCACGCGCCGCGGGGCCGGCCGCGGCGGCGCCCACCAACACGGCGGCCGAGCGCCGCGCGTCGGCGCCGGAGCCCGCCCCCGTCCCGGCCCCCGCCCCCGCCGGCGATCCGGCACCGGCCCGTGCGCCCGCCTCGGCGAGCAACCCGAGCACGTGCTCTCCGGCGGCGGGCGTCCCGGGGTCGCGCAGCGTCGCGAGCGCGACGACCAGCGGGTCGAGCCCGATCCGGCGGCGCAGCGTGGTCAGTTCGCCCAGGTAGGTCCGGGCCGCGGGCAGGTCGGGCACCGCCGGCACACCGTCCAGGGCGACCCGCACCGTGCCGGGCGCGGGCACTCGGCCGAACGCGAGCCGGGGCCGCAGCCGCCCGGTGGAGCCCATCGAGGTCGCGAACCGCAGTCCGGCGCGGCAGCCGTAGGGCAGCAGCGCGGCCACCCGGTCCAGGAGTTCCAGCCGGGCCCGGGTGTCCAGGCGGTCCGCGCCGGTGATCACCACCGGGCCGGCCAGGACCGCCGCCGCGACCCCGGCGAGCCATTCGAAGTCGCCTGCCCGTACGGCGACCTCGGCGGGCGGGCCGGGCAGCCGCACCCGCAGGGGTCGCTCCCGGTCGGTGGGCAGGTCGATGCCGCGAAAGGCCAGCCACAGCGCGGTGTAGCCGGCGCCGGCGGCGGCGATCTCGGCGTACGGCGCGGTGAAATAGCGGACGCCGTCCGGATCGCGCAGGGTCATCGCGACGAACGGGTCCTCGCGCCCGGTGCTGGTCAGTCCGACCCATCCGGGCGGCGCGTACTCGTCCAGCGTGGGTCGCACCAGCCGCTCGAAGTGCGCCCGCCGCTCCGGCCCCGCGCTGCACGCCGGCACCGCACCGTCGTGGTACCAGGCCCAATGCGCCCGCAACGTGCCCGCGGTCTCGCGGGGGCGGTCGTGTCGGTCGGTCGCGTCCACGTGAACCTTTCTGTGCGCGGGATGCCGGTCGCGGTCGGGGCCGGTCGTCCCGCCGGGGGTTCAGCGGGGCGGCCGGGGGTTGGGCGGCTGGGTGACCGTTGCCTCCACCGGTTTCGGTTGTTCCCCGGGATCGGTCGATATCATCCCCCCGGACCCCTCGATCTGCGGATCGGGCCCGGGCGACGCGGGAACGATGGACGGTCGGGGCAACACCGGAGCCGCCGGCGCGGCCGGTGTCGCCGGGGCCGGTCGGGGCAGCGCCCGAACGCAGATGCCGTACAGCATCGTGCTCTCACCGATGCGCAACCGTCGCCGGGCCGTGTCGACGGCGCCGCCGTGTTCGTGCCGTGCGGTCACGGTCACGCCCCGACCGGCTCGGGGCCGACGCCCCCTGGCGAGGAATGTCGTGGTGGCGCCGGCCGACGACGGGTGCTCGTGCACCCACCGGTGCCGCAACCCCCGAACCCGGAACGGGGCACCGTCGGGAAACGTGTGCCGGCGGTCCTCCAGGCTCAGTTCGATGTAGACGTCCTTGGGGAACAGCCGCCAGATCGCGGTCGTCGCCGCCGCCGTGAGCACCAGCGTCAGCGCGAGCGACTCCCACACCCACCAGGTGACCGTTCCGCGCACCCGGCCGGTGTAGTCGAGCTCGCCACCGAGCAGACGGGGGGCCGTGTACGGGCCGTCGACATGCAGCAGGGCGGCGAACTCGGCGGCCCGGGTGGCCGCGACCGTCCCGCTCAGCGTCGTGGCGGCCGAGTAGTCGCGCGATGTGCCGAACAGGTCCGATCGGCTTCGGTCCCGGGCTCGCAACTCCACCGGGAACCGGCGCGGCACGCCCGGTTCCACCACGATCGGGGTGCGCGGCAGCCCTCGGTCCAATTCGGGGTCGCCGGTGCGCAGATCGGTGACGGTCGTCGAGATGTGGCGCGAACTCGACGTCAGGGTCAGGCACAGCACGGTGCGCGTGGACAGGTCGACCGGCCCGGTCGGGGCCGTCGAGTCGGCGCAGTCCGCGTCGGACGGCCGTACGCCGGGCCTGGACGCGGGTCCGGGGCCGAACGTGGCCCGGACCGTCGCGGCGTTGTCCGCCCGCACCAGCTCGGCGCCCTTGCGCTTGCGTGCCTCGTGTTCCAGGGCGCGCAGCCGCTCGGCCTGTTGGCTGACGGTACCGCTGAGGGTCTGCGCCTGCGGCAGCACCTCGGCGATCAGGTCGACGCCTCGCGCGTTGTCACCGAGCGGCAGCGCGTAGGCGTCGATCGGGCCGCGCCGCTCGACCGCCTTCGCGTACTCCTGCTTCAGCGTCGCCCAGCCGGGTGCCTTGGCGTTCGCGAACTCCGGATTGTCCGGCGCGTACAACTCCGCGTCGGTGAGCACCACGATCACGGTGGGCGGCCGGTACCCGAACGCGGCGCGGTCGTCCCTGGCGATGATCTCGGACACCGACACCATCGCGGCGCCGAAGTCGCTCTCGGTGTCGTTCGGTGTGGGCAGCGAGTCCAGGAACGCCGCGATCGCCCGGTCGCCCTGCGGCGCCTTGGTCAACGGCAGGTGGGTCGTGGTCCTCGCGCCGAACCTGATCACCGAGATCCGGTCGCCGGCGGGAACCGCCGGCAGGAAGTCCTTCAGCGCGGCCTTGGCCGCGTCGTAGTTGCCGTCGTCGAGCATCGAGGTCGACACGTCGAGGACGATGTAGAAGTCGGCCGGCTGGGCGTCCACGCCCATCTCGTCGAGCAGTCGCGAGGTGACCGCCTCCGGGTCGGCGGGCCGGGGGTCGTCGGCTCGCCGGGCGCCGGTCGCGGTGGGCGCGCAGATCAGAAGGACCAGCAGGAGCAGCAGGAGCGGGAGAAGCGGGAGAAGTGCCGGCGACGCCGCGAATCCGCCGGGCGGTACGAGCCGGGTCGCCCGGTGGTCGGGGCTCCGTCGGGGTCGGGACATCGGTCATCCCTCCTTGGCCATGCGCGTGGCCCGCATCCCCAGGATCGGCTCGACGATCCCCTGCGGTCGTGGCCGGCCTTCGAGGCGCGTGCGGTCCGAGGTGACGTTGCGGCAGCTCTCCGGGTCGATCGGTACGCCGTCGGGGCTGAAGAAGCCCACGGAGCTGGTCGCGTAGTAGCGGACGCGGTCGAAGTGGCGTTCCAGCAGCGCCGGCAGCTTGTCCGCGGCCGACGCGCCGAACGGCCCCGCCGGGTCGCACAGCCAGTGGAAGAACGCCTTGGGGTCGCGAACCCGGATCCGACCGTGGCGGTCGAGTTCCGTCCACGCTCCCCATCTGGCCGCCCGGAACAACCGCATGTCGTCGATCTTCGTGACGCACACGGCGAGTTCGAGCGGCAGCAGGTCCACGGACCGCATCCGGGGCTGCTGCACGGCGGAGGCCTCGCGAAGCAGCTTCTTCAGGTCGTCGAGACCGTGGCCGGCCTCGCCGATCGGGTCGAACAGGAGGATCAGGCCCGTGCACTCGTTCAGTGTGGGCTGCACCGCGTCGGCTCGGGTCGCGGCCAGGTTCGGCAGGTCGTGCACGGTGGCCACGAATCGGGTGCGGTCTGCGAACCGGCGCAGCAGCGGGGTACGCGGGCGGCGACGGAACAGGAATCGACAACGTTCCGGGTGGCCGGAGACGCCCGGATCACTCGAGGTGATCGACTCGGGCAGGAGCGTGCCGGCCCGAAGCGAGGCCCGGGACTTGTCCAAGAAGGCCAGGGTGGCCCCGTCCGCGCCGAAGACGTTCCAGCCGGGGACGTGGTGTCCCGCGTCGGCGCCCTCCTCGACGCGGCGGCGGGTCTCCGCGGCGGCGTCCTCGACCATCGCGAGGAACGTGCTGCGTCCCGAGCGCCGCGCACCCCACAGCGCGATCCGCTTCTCCCGCACGACGCCGTCGGCGGGACCCCGATCCGCGTCCTCGAACAACGGATCGGCCGCGCGCACGATCGGTTCGGTCATCGGCGCTCCTCCTTCGTACCGACCTCGGTCCCGACCCCGCCGGGCCGGGCGATCAGGTCGAGCAGCAGCGGCGGCCCGCCCGTGTCGGTGGCCGCGTCGTGGCCGAACCGCAGCAGGTCCGCGGGGGCGCAGCCGCCCAGCGTGAAGCATCCGCTCGCGCCCAGCAGGCGCCACGCCTTCAGGGTCCGCGCGGCGGCCGGGGACGCCGGCGAGCGCGCGTGCCCGGCGTCGTCGGTCACCAGCACGTGCCGTACCGGCCGGGTTGCCCGAATCGCCGTCAGGTCCTCGTCCCAGCGGTGCCGGTTGTTCGAGCGGGCGGGGTCGGCACCCGCGATGTAGGGGTGCGGGCCGCGTCGACCGACGGTCACCACGAGGGTGGGCCGGTGCGGCGACCAGTCCAGCGCCTTCCCCCGCAGGAGCGCGAACACGCGCTCCAGGGGCGCGGCATGGGGGTCCACGATCGCGGATCCGGTCCAGTGTGCGATCGAGGACCGAGCCGCGTCCGGGTCGGTGAAGTCGACCCACCGGAGCGGATCGTGCCCGGAGCGCCAGGGTTGCGGGTGGTCGTCGTAGCCGACCACGCACGCGCGTCCCCACGGCATGTCGTCTCCCGCGCGGCCCGCCGCCGTCAGCAGCGCGCGGACCAGGTCGAGTCGGGCCCGGGTCGAGCTCGGTTCGCCGCCGAGTTCGACCGCGACCAGCAGGTCGCAGAGCGTGCGCTCGCGATGCCAGTGCGGCCGCGGTGGCGCCGGGCCGCGCGACACCGCGGCCACCCGGCGGATCTCGGCGGGCCCCTCGGCCACCGCCCAGGCGGCGCCGGAGACGGGAGTGAACCGCAATCGCCCGGAGGTGGTCATGCCCACGGTGAACCGGACCTCGCCCGGCGGGGCGACCACCTTGACGCGCTCCAGTTCGGACCACTGCCGCGGATTCGCCGAGTCCGCGACGACCACCGCCACCTCGTGCCCGTCCACCGCGCCACCGCGCACCCCCAGGGTGACCTCGGCCAGCGGCGCGCCCGCCGCGCCGGGTATCGCGCCGCGTTCGAGCAGCACGTCCCGACGTTCTCGGCCCGGCACCTCCGGGCCCGGATCCACACCGACCAGGTGCATGGCGTGCCGGACCGGCACGTCCAGGGCCAACCGCTCCACCAGTCGGGGCAGTTCGACCTCCTCGGCAGCGAACGGACCACCCCGCAGCACCGCTGCGGGCGGCAGGATCTCGTGCACGAGCTCCGCCGCGAGCGCGCACCACGTCCAGTCCGGTCGGCGCTCGACCAAGACGAACGCCCACGCCTGCCGTGCGCGGCCGGTGGCCGACGCGCGCAACTCGGCCAGCGAACCGGCCCAGGTCTCGCGCAGTTCGCGCCGCGCTCGCGGACCCAGCGGCTCGGGCGTCTGCGCGGTGCCCACCGCGGGGCTGCGGCCCACTCCCCCGGCCAGGGTCAGGTCGCGGGCGGCGGCGTCCTCGGGCAGCCACGGCACCGCGCCGCGCCATTCCAGGCGGGCCCAGTTGCGTGCCGGTACCCGGACGAAGCCGAATTCGTCGATGGTCACCCACTGGGTGGACAGGTGGCGTGTGCCGATCTCCAGGAACAACAACAGGTCCAGCTCGCCGGCGGTCAGCGCGGTGAGCAGGGTCAGCGCCGCGGCCCGCCCGGACGTCGCGAGCGGTTCGGCGGCCGGGAACGCGGTATCGGAGCGCACCGGGCCGTGGCGGACCAGCTTGGCGAGGTCGTCGGGAACGCCGTCGTACCCGCGCGCGTGCGCCACCCGGATCGCGGCCGCGTGGTCGAACGCCCGCGCCGCGTCCTGATAGGCGGTGGGTCCCGGCGCCGGCGGCGGCCAGTCACAACTCGCGCACGGCCCGGCGTAGGGCATCACGCCCCAGCACACGGGGCACACCACCTCGCGGGCTCCGCCCTGGTCGTTCACCGCACCCGGGCCCGTCGGACCGCCCGCCCCGAGTTGCTCATCCGTGACTGAACTCCTGGCACGAATCCCCCCGTTCGTCCCATTCGGCAGGCCCGACCCGGGAGTCGCCGGCCGGTGGCACGCGCTCGTGGGCGGCGGTGGCTCCCGCCGGGCAGGCCTGCTCGCAGTGACGAGGACTTACCCGCGGTGGCCGATCGTAGTCCCGCTCGTGGCCGAGTCGAGGTGTTTCCATCGGGTTGTGATCGGGCCCTCACTCGCGGGTGATCCCACGGGCGGTCAGTCGACCACCAGCGGCCCTTCCAGCACGGTCACCGTGCCGTCGAGGCCCGCGAGGACCAGTTGCCCGTGCGCGCCGCCGGCCACGAACACGCCCGAATCGGAACGAATTTCGGCCAACCGCCGGCCGGTGTCCGCGTCGTAGGTGCGAATGCCACCACCGGCACCCGCGACATGCACGAGCGCGCCGACCGCCGTCACCCGCAACTCCGGCTGTGGCACGTCCACACTGCGCCAGAGCACCTCCCCACTCGCGCCGTCGAGCGCGTACACGAACCCGTCCGACGTCGCGGCCAGCACCCGCCCGGCCGCCGGCTCGGGCGCGGTCACCACGCCGCCGGCGAGAGCGGTCGACCAGGCGATGTCCCCGGTGTCCCAGCGCAGCGCGGTGATGCCCCGGGTGGCGAGCGGCACGTACACCAGCGCGTGGTCCGCCATCGGCGCGCCGTGCGCGGCAGCGGACAACTCGACCTCCCACGAGGGCGTCTCCGGGTCCCGATCGAGGTGCCACGCGCGCGCTCGCCCGGTGCGGTCGAGCACCGCGCCCCATCCGTCCCGGGCGCAGACGCCGACCGGCGCGCCCGGGCCGTCCGCGGGCCGCGCCCGCACCCGCCCGTCCGCGCCGCCGACCAGCGCGACGCCGCCGTCCAGGGTGGTCGCGAGCACGTCCCGTGCGCCGATCGGCGCCAGCGCGACCACGGCCCCGATCCCGACCTCGACCGGTGGCGACATCGCCTGTCCGCCGGCCAGGTCGTACCGACACACCGTGCCGGACTCGGCGCCCGTCCACACCGTCCCGGGGGTGAGCACCGGCGCGCACCGCGTGGAGCCGCCCGCCACGGTGGGCCATCGGGCCAGGCCGGTCAGCGGATCCAGCCCGACCAGGTTGCCCGCCGTGTCCTGCACCAGGATCAGGTCCTCCAGCACGATCGGCCGGGCCCGGATCCAGTCGCCCATCCGCAGGGTCCACCGGTGCACGAGGTCGCGTCGGCGCAACATCGGGCCGTTGGCCCGGGCCTCCAACCGGCTCGCGCGGTGCTGGTAGTCGGGGCCGAGTCGATACAGCAGCGTCGCGCCGACGCGCGCCAACGACCGGCTGCGCGGCCCGATCAGCCCGACGGTGGCGGGCTCGCGCGCGGTGAGCAGGTCCTGGAAGTCGAACTCCGCGTGCCCGAGCCGATCGTGCACGAACTCCGCGACCCGGAAGTACACCTCCAGGGCGGAGCGCCGACTCATCGCGGTCAGCAGCGTCTCCCGCACGCTCTCGTCCAAGTCGTACTCGGCGTACTCGGCGTGCTCGCCGCGCTCGTGCTCGCCGCGCTCGGGCGACTCGACCAACAGGCCGCTGAGGAACACCTCGGCCGCGAACGCGGGATCCTCCGCCTCGAGCACCGTGGACTGCACGACCCGCATGGTGGCCAGGCTGATCGGCGCGGCGGCGAGTTTGCCCAGCAGTTCCACGGCGGCCGGGGAGGCTCCGGCGCGGAATTCGGCGAGCCGTGCCCGGGGGGTGCGTTCGTCCTCGGCGGGCACGACGACCGGCTCGGCGTCCCGGGCCGACGGCCGGGGATCGAGCACCCACGCCGGATTGGCGAACTCGCGCCCGCGGTCGTCGGTGATCATCCGGGTCCAGCGGGAGAACTCGCTCCAGCGACCGGCCGCCGCGTCCGCCGCGTCGCCCGGTCGCAGGCCGTCGGGATGCAGGCCGATCACGGGGATGGCGATCCGTTCGGACGGACGCAGCCAGCGCGTGGTGTGCCGGAGTCGAAAGCTCGACCGGCGTCCCGGGCCCACGCCGTGACCGCGGAAGACCACCGGCGTGAACGGGATTCGCGAGCGGTCCCACCACCGCCTGGGCAGCAGATTCAGGAAGACCACGGGGCATTGCGCGGCCCAGGACGCCAGCATCGCCGAGGTGCGCGGATCGGACCAGGACGGGCCGACGCCGTCGCTGATCACCATCACGATCCGCCGGCCGGCGGGACCCACGGGCGCGGCGTTCGGGCTCACCGTGCCGAACGGGGTGCGCAACACGGCGCCGCCCGCCGACTCGGTGTCCAGCGTCCAGGTGCGCACCGAACGAAAGGTGCCGTGCCCGCCGACCAGCCGGGTGAACTCGGCCAGCAATCGGCGCCACGGGCCGATCGAGGCCGAACCGTCCACGACGAGCGCGAGTTCGAACCAGCGCTCTCGGGCCGGGTTCAGGACCGGCACGATCAGGTCGGTGAACGCCGCGTGCCTCGCCGTGGCGTCCTCGTCCAGCACGACCGAGTCCGGCGCCGGCCCGAAGTGCCGCAACCGGCGCAGCAGTCGGGCCAGTTCCAATCGATCGGGCAACACGGACGCGGCCGGCGGCGGGGGCCTGCCGAGCCACGCGGGCACCGGCAGGCCGGTCGTCCGGGCGCCGCCGGACCCGGTCTGCTCGACCGACTCCACCTCTGCGGGCAGCACCGTGTACACCTGCGCGGCCCCCGGGTCCAGTGCGCCCTCGACGCCCGGCCGCGACTCGTCCCCCGTCTCCTCCCGTCTTCGCCCCGATGGCGGCCGCGATACGTCCGCACTCCCCGGGCCGGGGTTCGATCCCGACTCGACCGAGGCGGTCCGGGTCGGCGCCTGCGTGCGTCGGTCGCCCGCCGCGGTGATCGCCGCGTTCAGCCAGGCCCAGTCCAGGACCGCGTCGACGGTGACCCCGATGGGGTCCGCTTCCGCCATCGCTCACCCGCCGTTCAGGTCGTGGAAGAGGATCTCGGCCAGCACGTCGTTCTCGGGCGGCCGATCCGCGCCTCCCGGCAACTGCCGGATCCGGGCCCGCAACTGGAGCGCGTTCAGGAGTTGGTCGGGCGACAACAGCGGCCCGTCCACCCGCTCCGCCGCGGCCAGGTATTCGTCCAGCAACGGTTCGTCGAGTTCCACGTACTCCTCGAGCCGGCTTCGCACGATCCGCTTGAGCACTTCCTTGGTCGGCGGTCCCAGCTCCAGCGGCACGCAGCGTCGCCGGAAGGCCGGCGGGAAGGCCCGTTCGCCGTTGCTGGTGAGGATGACGATCGGGAACGCCGCACAGCGCACGGTGCCGTCCCGAACCTCGACCCGATCCCCGAAATCGCCGTCGTACGGGGTCACCTGTGCCGACTCCACGCGGGCCCGGCGCAGTTCGGGGATCTCGAAGGTGCCGGTCTCGAACACGTGCAGCAGGTCGTTGGGCAGGTCGACGTCGCTCTTATCGATCTCGTCGATCAGCAGCACCCGCGGATGCGGTCGGCGCAGCAGCGCGTCGCCCAGCGGGCCCAGCCTGATGTAGGCGCCGATGTCGTCGATGTCCTGTCGGGTGATCCCCTGGGCGCCCTTCAGCCGCAGGTTCATGTCGTGCAACCGGCCCAGCACCTCGTACTCGTAGAGCCCCTCGCGCAGCGTGGACCGGCTGGTGATCCCCCAGCGCAGCACCGGTCCCAACCGCAGTCGGGCCGCGATGCTCGTGGCCAGCGTGGTCTTGCCGGTGCCCGGCTTGCCGGTGACCAGGAGCGGGCGGCGCAGGTAGATCGCGGCGTTGACGAGGTCGTACACCCGCTTGTCACCGTAGAACTCGCCCGCGTAGGGCTCGTCGGATCGATCGTGGGGAAGCTTGGCGAAGGTCGCCGCGTCGACGTCGTCGGTGCCGAAGTTGCGCCACGGTGGTGGCGGCGGGACCGCGACCGGACCGCGGCCCTCGCCCGCCCCGACCGCGGTGTCGCCGTGATAGATCCACCACGGCGCGGGCACGTCGACGTGTCGGTCGGCCCGATCCCTGCTCGGTGTCGCCCTCGACTCAACCATGGCGCGTCCCCTGTGCCCTCGGAGTGCTTCGCAGCAATCCCGCCCCCTGCCACGGGCACCAGCCCGGATCGTCGAAGAGCAGCACGACCCGCTCGGACGACGCGGCCTTGCGACCCAGGGTGCCCCGCAACCGCGCCACCGTGGAAGGCAGTTGAGCCAGCTTTCGATCCTCGCGATC
This sequence comes from Embleya sp. NBC_00888, assembly GCF_045207655.1. Lineage (NCBI taxonomy): Bacteria > Bacillati > Actinomycetota > Actinomycetes > Kitasatosporales > Streptomycetaceae > Embleya > Embleya sp. NBC_00888. The sequence continues at coordinate 1,294,117 of NZ_CP108784.1, forward strand.
GAGCATGCGATACAGGTCCTCACCCACGAGAGAGCCCGAACACACCTCGTTCGGGCCGTTCACTCCGGCGCACGCGTCGGTACACGTGGTCCGGTCCGTCCACACCATCGCCCAGTCGCCGCGGCCGACGGCCCGCTCGACCGTGCCGGGTTCGCCCGGCCGGTGCCGCCAGCCGTAGTCCTGGAGGAAGCCGACCACCTCCTCCCGGTCGCATGCGCCACCGCCCCGGCCGCACCGATGCCGGTCCAGGTGCCGCAGCGCCGGGTTGGTCCGCAGGTGTACCGAGCCGGCCCAGGTGTCGTAGTGCATCGGTCTGGCGATGCCGTGCCGCACGAGCGGCCGAAGCACCACCTCGTGGTGCTCACCGAGCACGATGTGGTCCTCGGTCGAGCCGACCCGGGTCAACTCGAAGGGTTCGTTGAGCAGTTCGGTCGGTACCACCACCTGTATCCCGGCCTTGGCCAGGGACGTCCAGTGCGCCCGCACGGCCAGATAGAACGCGGCCAGGGAAGTGCCGAGGCGATCGGCCGGGAGGCCCGCGCCCGGGATCTGTTCCGGGGGCGGCGCGAACCGCTCGGAGCCGACGTAGAACTGCGGTTCGGTGTCGTAGCGGACCAGCGCGCGATCCTCGGGCGAATGGTCGTCCTCACGGACGAACAACACCAGGGTCAGCGGCTGGCGCACCCGCACCCGGGACGGTTGGAAGTCCGCGATGTGCCCGGCCTCGCGCAGCCGGTGGGCCCACTCCGCGACCTGCACCTGTCGGCAACACGCGTGCAGCCACTCCAGCAGGTGCCGGACCGGATGCCGACCCGGGGCGGCCGGCAGGGACATCAGTGCCCGTCCCCAGGCGACGAGGTCGTCGCCGGCGACCACCCACTCGGGGACGTGCTGCTCGCACAGGTAGGTCCGCAGCACGGCCTGCTCGCCGGGGGCGATCTCCAACTCGGACAACAGCGCGATCAACCGGCGTCCGTCGATGCCGAACGGGTCCTCCGGATCACGTTCGCCGGTCCGCCACCGGGTCTCGCCGGGGCCGCGGTAGCGCGGCGACTGCCACAGCGGCCGGCCGCCCGGGACGGCACGGGCCAGTTCGGCGTCGATCGCGTCGAACACCTCCTTGAATCCGCGCTCGGTCAGCGCGTTCGACCCCCAGACCGCCAGGTGTTCGAGCAGGGCCCGGGTGAAGACCGCCCGATTGCCCGGGCGGCGCGCGAACTGACCGTCGTCCGCGGCGAAGGCCGCGGACACCCGGGCCTTGGCCGACTTGGCGATCGTTCCCTCCGCGGTCAGGTTCAGCACGATGCCCCGAGGGTCGTGGCGTCGGTCCGCGCAGGTCTCGAAGACGACGAACTGGTCGACGCGACGCGGGATCGAGCCGAAGTGGGTCAGCATGTCCTCGACCGAGAGCACCCGCTGCCGGGGTGGGCCGTCCACCGAATGCCACGCGGGCAGTTCCAGTCGCCGTCCGCGCTCGGTCAGGTAGCCGTGACCGGACCAGTGCAGCAGGAAACGGTCCCCGTCCCGCCAGGCGTCCGCGGCCGCGGCGATCGCCGACTCGATCTGCTCGGGCCGCAACTCCCCGGGCTCGGCGCCCGGTCCGAGCAGGATCGAGCACTCGCTCACCGACGCGCGCAATCGGTCGGCGGTCGCCCGCGAGGTCGCGCTCACCGACGCGAGCACGGTGATGTCGCCGCGCTGTGCCCCGCAGTACCGGGACAACCACTCCACCAGTTCCAGGGTCTGCGCCAGCGCGCCCGGCAGATGCTCCGGGCTTCCCTCGTGTTCGGGGTAGTGCTCGACGCAGACCAACAGGGCGTGCGCCGTCACCGCGTGGCCTCCACCACGCGCGCGATCTCGTCGTACAGCGCGTCGCAGGTCCAGTAGACGCCGTGCGCCTGCGGGAAGGGCCGACGCACCCGAACCTCGACGTCGCGCACGGCGCCCGGGAAGACCGGTTCGGCGCGGAAGGACAACCAGTCGCGCGCGTTCCACACGTTGCTCCACGGGATGGACAGGTGCGTGGGCCGCACCCCGTGCGCGGGATGCGTGGCGAGCGCGCCGACCGCGGCGAGATAGCCGACCTGGGAGCCGACCGTGATCAACGCGCGCACCTGCGGCAGCGCGTGGCGCGGCCGATCCGGCTCGCTCTGCGAGCGGGCCTCGGCCAGCGTCTCGTAGCAGGCGATGCCGCCCAGGGAATGGGCCAGCAGCAGCACCGGCCCCGGGATCCGGGAGATCCGCTCGGCCAGGTAGGCGCGCAGGATCGCGCCGTGCGCCTGGTAGTACAGGATGTCGCCGATCTGCGGCACACTGCCGCCGAGCGTGCCGCCGCGCAGCGCGTTCTGCAACGGCCAACTCGCGTACATCAGGCCGCCCTTGAGCGCTCCGGTGAGCCGCCCGCCACCGGCCGCGGCCCCGCCGCACGCGTCCCGCACGGCCGCCACCAGAACGTCGCGCCATTCCTGCGCCCACTGCGCCGCACCGGCGGGACGGGCGGCGAGCGCGTGCGCGAAGGACGCCACCACGGCCCGCCCGATCACGTCGTAGTCGGCGCTCGCGGCCAACGTGTCGACCGCGCCCGCGAACTCGGCCGAGTCGGCGACGGCGCGCGCCGCCTCGGCGAACACCGGCGCCCAGTCGATCGGCGCCTTCGGCAGCACCGCCGCGACGTCGATGCCCACCACGTCGTGCCGCACGGCCCAGTCCAGGTCCTCGGCCGCCTCGCTCCGCCGGCCGGCACCCACGCCTTCCCGGCCCGCGGTCACCTCGCGCAATTCGTGCCGGGGGTGCTGTTCGAGCACCGCCCACAACCGCAGTTCGGCCTCCTCCGGGTCGACCTCGGCGGCCTCGGCGCGTTCGCCCGGATCGGCGATGCCGATCAGCGCGCGTAGTGTCGGCGACACCTCGACCCCGAACGCCGCTCCCCAGTCCACGGCTTCCACCCGCACACCCGGCAGTCGCTCGGCGACGTTCGCGGTGACCTCGCGCACCGTCGACGAGTCGGCGATCTCGCGCACACCGGTTCCGTGCACGAACAGGATCGTGGTCATGGGCTCCCCCGGATACGAAGTCGATCCGCCCTTGCCCGCCGTACGCTAGTGATCCAACCGACCCGATGGGGTCACTTCCGGAGCTGCCCGGGTCGATGGGTCAGCTCGTGCACGCGGGGATCTGCCTGCTCACGTCGCCGCCGGTCTCCAGGAATATCGCGGGAACGAACCCGGTCTTGCCCTCGACGTCGATCTGCGCCCAGGTGCGGCTGGAGGAGCCCGCGTAGTAGGCGATCGAGCCCTCCGCGTGGCAGTTCGCCCGCACCTCGGTGCCGGTCTTGATCTGCACGACCTTGTCCGACTGGTACGACGTGCCCTTGTACATCACCAGCCGGCCGCCGGTGTGCACGGTCGCCGCGATCGACCCGGGCTTGGGCCCGGAGTTCGGGGTCTGGCCGGAAGTCGGCTTTCCGCTGCCGGACTTGGCCGGACTCGGCGAGGCCGACGAGCTCTTGCCCGAAGCGGTGCCCGCCGTCTTGGGCTTCTTGTCGTCCGAGCCGCCGCCGTCCACCGTGAGCAGCGCCACGAAGAAGACGATCACCAACAGAATCAGCCCGCCGACCACCATCAGGATCCGCACCGGATGCCGACTCAGCGCGTTCAATCCGAACCGCCCGCGCGGCGGCCCGCCGATGGGCGTCGGCGTGGAGAAGAACTCCACCCGCCTCCGGTTGTCCATACGACCCCCTGCGTCCCCGTGTCGCCCGATATGCGCCTATGCGTGGCGAACCCACTCGGAAGTGGTCTGCCCACAATGACCATCAGACACCAACGAGGTACTCGAGACGTACCAACGAGTCCACAAATCGACCACCGTGCCCGACGTTCGCCGCGTTCACGCACGGCGCCGGGCCCGGGAACGTCCCGATCGACGGCTACGGCGTCGGGACCCAATCCACCCTGCCCGCGAGCAGTACGTAGCCGACGAACGCGACGATGTCGATCAGCGCGTGCGCCACCAACAGCGGCATCACCCGCCCCCAGCGCTTGTACAGCAGGCAGAACACCACGCCCATCACGACGTTGCCGAAGAAGCCGCCGATGCCCTGGTAGAGGTGGTACGAGCCGCGCACCACCGAGCTGATCGCCACCGCCTTGACCCACGGCACCCGCAACTGGTCCAGCCGGTACAGCAGATAGCCGAGGACGATCACCTCCTCCAGGGCCGCGTTCTGGATCGCGGACAACACCAGGACCGGGATGCGCCACCACACGTCCGGCAGCGTGGTGGGCACCACGGTCAGATTCGCGCCCGCGGCGTGCGCGCCCAGATACAGCGCCAGGCCGGACCCGCCGATCGCCGCCGCGACCGCCGCCCCCCGGCCCAGGTCCCACCACGGCCGGGCCCGGTCGACCCCGAGCACCCGCAGCGAACCGCCCTCGCGCATCAGCAGGTGCGCCACCAGGAACACCGGCACCAGCGCGGTGGCGATCCCGAACAGTTGCCAGGCCAGATCCAGCCAGGGCCGGTCCGCCGCCCGCGAGCCGTTCAGCACCGCCGCCTTGTGCCCCAGGCCGCCCGGCGCGGTCAGCGACCCGAGGAAGGAGATCAGCGAGGAGACCCCGGAGGCGCCCAGGGACAGGGCCAGCACCAGCACCACTTCGGAGCGCAGCACGCGGCGCCGGGGCTCGGTGGGTGTCCGGACGGGCTCGGGCTCGGTGATCACCCGCACACGGTATCGAGTGCGGATAAGGTCGCCGTCAGCCCACGGGCCAGGTGTGCACGGCGTCCCCGCCGCGCATGTGCTCGGCGTAGCGCAGCGTCATCGCGCGCAGCGCCTCCAACCGGTCCATGCCCTTGGCGTCCCGGTAGTGGTGGTACTGCGCGCTCTGCCAGGTCGCCCCGTTGGTGCGCAGCAGGCAGCGCTGCTCGATGATGCCCAGGTACTCGTCCCGCTCGCGCGGATCGATCCCCCACCGGTCCAGGCCCTCGTAGGCCCGCGGCAGCAGGTCCTCCAGCACCAGTTCGGTGACCGGAACAGTGCCGTGGCCCGGCCAGTTCAGCCGCGCGTCGATGCCGTACCGGGCGCCGGCGTGGAAGTTCTCGGTGGCCACCTCGAACGGCATCCGCTCCCACACCGGGTGTTCGTCGTCCACCAGCGATCGCACCACGCCGTAGTAGAAGGCCGCGTTCGCCATGATGTCCACCACGGTCGGCCCGGCCGGCAGCACCCGGTTCTCCACCCGCAGGTGCGGCTTGCCCCGGGCCACGTCGTACACCGGCCGGTTCCACCGGTAGATGGTGCCGTTGTGCAGCTTGAGTTCGCGCAGGTGCGGGACGTCGCCCCGGTCCAGTGCCTCGATCGGGTCCTCGTCGTCGCAGATCGGCAGCAGCGACGGGAAGTACTTGACGTTCTCCTCGAACAGGTCGACCACCGAGTCGATCCACCGTTCGCCGAACCAGGTCAGCGGTCGCACGCCCTGCGCGATCAGCTCCTCGGGGCGGGTGTCGCACGCCTGTTCGAACAGGATCGGGCGGGTCTCGCGCCACAACTCCCGCCCGAACAGGAACGGTGAATTGGCCCCGATCCCGCATTGCACCCCGGTGATCGACTGTGCCGCGTTCCACAGTGGGCCGAAATTCCTCGGAGTGACCTGGAGGTGGAACTGCACGGACGTACACGCGGCCTCGGAGACTATCGTGGTCGAGGTCGTGTCCAGCCGCTCGACCCCCTCGATATGCAACCGTATGTCCTCACCCCTGGCGTTGAGGATCTGGTCGTTGAGAAGGGTATAGCGGGCATTGTCGGATATCGTCTCGAACGCCATGTGCGCGTCGGTCAGGGTCGGCAGAATGCCGATCATCACGATCCGCGCCTCCAGTTCGGCGGCCTTGCGGTCCGCGTAGTCCAGGCTCGTCCGCAGTTCCTCGACCAATTCGGAGAACACCGGCCCGGTCAACCGGTGCGGCGGAATGTTGACCTCGATGTTGAACAGGCCCAGCTCGGTCTGGAAATCGGGGCTGGCGATCCGTCGCAGGACTTCGGCATTGCTCATCCGGGGTCGACCGGCGGCATCGGCCAGGTTGAGCTCGATCTCGACACCCATGAGCTTGCGGGCGCTCTCGAACCGCTCCTCGTCCAGCATGCGCTGCAGCGTTTCCAGACAGCGACGCAATTTGTGCCGGTAACGCTGCCGATCGGATCGGCTGAACTCGGTGACCTCCACCTTTTCGCCCATGAATGCCCTCCCCCATGAACCCGGCTCCCGCGGAGCCGGTCGAGTGGTCGCAATCCGGTACCTGTCGGATCGGGACGACCTGATCGTTCCCGCCGACGTTCTCCCAAACCGATGCATCGGGCCGACATTGGGAACATTACCGATCGACCGTGACGAATCACAGAGGGGAACCAAGGGGCTGGGAACCACGTCACTGATCACATCGAGGAAGCATCCGCCGGTCGATCTTCAAGGCTTCTCGGAGATCACCTAGGGTGTCCTCTTGCCGTGGCGGGCGTGGCGAGATCTATGGGGGTTGTCGTGCGAGGGTCGGTTCGGGCGATGCCCATACAGGGACTGCGTTTCCAGGCCGTGATCACGGTGATCTCGATACTCGTCTGCGGGGCGCTGATCTGGAATGTCGGCAATGCCGGCCGATGGTCGCAGGCCGCCGCCTCGCCCCGGGCCGCCGACGCGCCCAAGGAGATACAGGCCCCGCTGCCGCCGCCGGGAAACCCCAACGCGCAGCAGCCGGCCACCCCGCCGGCCGCGCCGCCGCTCCCGGTGGATCCCACGCTGGTGTCCAAGGTCAAGGGCGAGGGCAAGGTGGTCGCACTGACCCTGGACGACGGACCGTGGCCGGAGTGGACCGACAAGGCCCTGTCGCTGCTCGCCCGTTACGAGGTCAAGGCCACCTTCTGCATGGTGGGCCAGCAGGCCAAGGATCACCCGGACCTGGTCCGCAAGGTGGTCGCCGCCGGCCACACGTTGTGCAATCACACCATGACGCACGACATCAACCTGAAGAAGAAGACGCCGGAGGAGATCCACGCCCAGATGCAGGAGGCGCTGGAGTGGATCCACAAGGCGTCCCCGGGCACGCCCGTGCGCTGGTACCGCGCGCCGGGCGGCAACTGGTCCGACGAGGTTCGCCAGACCGCGGCGTCGCTGGGCATGGGCTCGCTGCACTGGACAGTGGACACCAACGACTGGCAGAAGCCGGGCGTGGACAAGATGCTCCAGACGGTGCACAGCCAACTCGGCCCGCGCGGAGTGATCCTCTGCCACGACGGCGGCGGCGAACGCACCCAGACCATCGCCATGCTCGACCGCCTCATCCCCGAACTGAAGTCCGCCGGCTACACCTTCGTCACCCCCTGACCCCGGCCCACTTCGCCCCCTCCAGGCCGACCCGACAGCCCGCCCGGGCCATCCCGGCCCACGCAGGCCGTCCCGGCCCGTTCGGGCCGACTCCAGCCCGTACAGGCCGTCCCGGCCCGTCCGGCGTTTGAGGACATCGCCCGACCCACCCCACGCCCAACGGCAACCTCCACACCCACCCGGCTCAACGCCGGCCCGTCCGGCGTTTGAGGACACCACCCAACGGCAACCCCCACACGCCACACCCAAGTGAATAGCCCCCGCGCCCACCGGGCATGTGTGCCAGGCCCACACCCAACCGCCCCCGGGGAGGCCGCCCGATCGACGCCACCCTGGCCATCGTGCTGCTCGTGCTGCTGATCGCCGGCAACGGCATGTTCGTCGCCGCCGAGTTCTCCCTGGTCACCGTCGAGCGCGGCGACGTGGCGGCCCGGGCCGAGGCCGGCGACCGAGGCGCACGCCGGGTGCTGCACGCGGTGCGCACGCTGTCCTTCCAGTTGTCCGGCGCCCAGTTGGGCATCACCCTGACCTCGCTGATCGCCGGCTACCTCGCCGAGGCGGCGTTTCGACTGCCCAGGTTCACCGCCCTGGTACTGGCCTCCGGCCTACAGATGGTGCTCGGCGAACTCGTACCCAAGAACGCCGCCATCGCCCGCCCGCTGGGCGTCGCACGCGTCGCCGGCCCGTTCCAGGTCGGCTTCTCCCGGCTGTGCCGCCCGCTGATCGTCTTCCTCAACGGCTCCGCCAACTACTTCGTTCGCAAGCTCGGCATCGAGCCGCAGGAGGAGTTGGGCTCGGCCCGTTCGCCCGACGAACTGGCCCAACTGGTGCGGCATTCCGCCCGCGCCGGAGCGCTGCCGGCCGGCACCGCCCGGGTGCTGCACCGCGCGCTGCGCTTCGCCGAGAAGCAGGCCGCCGAGGCGATGACCCCGCGCACCGAGCTGGTCACCCTGCCCTCGACCGCGTCGGTGAGCGAACTGATGAACACCGCCCGCGAGTGCGGCCACAGTCGCATCCCGGTCCGCGGCCAGGACCTGGACGAGATCGTCGGCGTGGCGGTGCTCCGCGACGCGCTGCGCGTACCGGCCGCCGACCGCGCGCACACCCCGCTCACCCGGATCGCCCGCGCCCCGGTGCTGATCCCGACCTCGCTGGACCTCAAACGCGCGGTCGAACGACTGCGCGAGGGCCGGACCCAGTTGGCGATCGTGGTCGACGAGTACGGCGGCACGGCGGGCGTACTCACCGCCGAGGACCTCGCCGAGGAGCTGGTCGGCGACCTCGCCGACGAGCACGACCCGGCGGACGAGCCGGACGCGCCGCCGCAACGGGTGCCCAGTTCCCGCGTGTTGCGGCTGTCCGGCCTGCTGCGCGCGGACGAGGTCGAGGAGGCCAGCGGCTGGCGGCTGCCGGAGGGCGACTACAGCACGCTGGCCGGACTGGTACTGGCCCGTCTGGGGCGACTGCCCAGGATCGGCGACCACGTGGACGTGGACGGCCGGCGGCTCACCGTGACCGCCATGGACCGGCACCGCATCGACGAGGTCGAACTGCGAATGGAGGCCGACTCCTGATGGGCGACCTGCTGCTCTCGCTGGTCCTGCTCGCGGCCAACGCCTTCTTCGTCGGCGCCGAGTTCTCGGTGATCTCGGCCCGGCGTACCCGGATCGCCCCGCAGGCCGAGGCCGGCTCGCGCCGGGCCGCGATGGTGCTCACCGCGATGAGCCGACTGTCCACCATGCTCGCCGCCGCCCAGTTGGGCATCACCGTCGCCTCGCTGGGTCTGGGCGCGGTCGCCGAACCCGCGCTCGCACACGCGGTCGCCGCACCGATCGAGGCGATCGGGCTGCCCGAAGGCGCGGTGCACCCGATCGCGTTCGTGCTCGCCCTGGCGGTGGTGGTGTTCTGCCACATGGTGCTCGGCGAGATGGTGCCCAAGAACATCGCGCTGGCCGGCCCGGAGGAGTGCGCGTTGTGGCTGACCCCGCCGCTGCTGCTGTTCGCCCGGCTGACCGCGCCGATCCTGTGGCTGCTCAACCACGTCGCCAACCTGTTCCTGCGCGCCTTCCGGGTCCGGCCGGTCGACGAGGTGCGCAGCGTGTACACCGTCGAGGAACTCCCGGCGCTGCTCGCCGAGTCGCGCGAGCACGACCTGCTGGACGTGGGCGAGCACGATCGGCTCGCCGGCGCGCTGGCGCTGCACTCCAGTGCCGCCGCGTCGGTCATGCGGCCGTGGACCGACGTGGTGGCCCTGCCCCGACCGGTGCCGGCGGCGGCCCTGGAGGAGGTCGCGGTACGCACCGGCCTGTCCCGCTTCCCGGTCCTGGACGCGGCCGACCTGCCGGTGGGCTACGTACACGTGCTCGACGTGCTCGCGCCCGAACCGGACGGCTCGGTACCGGTCTACCCGCTCGTCACCGTCGGCCCGGACACCGCGCTGACCGCCCTGTTGGCCCGGATGCGCGGCTCGCGCACCCACCTGGCACTGGTCGGCGAACCGGACGCGGTCCCACTCGGGCTGGTCACCCTCGACGACGTGATGTCCTCGTTGTTCCCCTGACCGAGACCGCTCACCTGATCGGTACAGCCCCTCGATCGAAGACCGCTCACCTGATCGAGACTGTCCAAAAGGTCTTCAAACGGGTGTCAGTTCGCATTACACCGTTACTTTTCGGAGCCGTTTCGGTACAATGCGCTGACCGGCCCTGCCGGGTCCCTCTGTACGCCGCCGGGTCGTCCCCCGGTCGGATACCCGGTTCCCCACAGCACAGCGCCGCTTTCCCCTCCCCGGATTATCCGGGTTTTTGGACTCTGCATCGAAATGAGGCGGTCTCATGGTCCTGCGTGTGCCCGAGGCTCCCGAGTCGGCCCGACGAGCGGCCCGAGCCGTGCTCGAATCCCGCGCTTCGCTTCCCGCCGACTGCCGCGCCGATCACGCCGCGCTCACGGCCGGATTCCCGCACCGCGTCTTCGAGATCGACCTGCTCGACCTGGTCGCCGACCGTGGCGTGCGCAGCGCCCGCCCCGTGGGCTGGCGCTGGCTCATGTGGTCCGGCGACGTGGTCGTCGGCGGCATCGAGGTCCGCCCCGGTCCGTCCGGCCACGGCGTGGGCCGATTCGTCGAGGGCCCGTTCACCGTCGCCACCGCACCGGCCGCCGCGGCGGCCCGCGCGCTCCCGCAGACCCTGCTCCGCCGGGACGAGGCACGGCTGCTGAACGTGCCGGGGATGTACATGGTGGCGCTGTGGCTGGCGGACGAGGCGGGCGGTGTCGACCTGCTCATCCCGCTCGCGCCGGCGCCGTGCGGCGTGCAGGCGCTGCGCGGATACACCGCCGCCGAACTGGCCGAGGTGTTGGCCGCGCGCACCCGCCGGCCGGCCGCCGTGGGGGCTCCGGACAGCTGATCACACCCCGGAGTTCACACGTGTGGTCACATCTTGGACGCAGTCGGGTGAGAACGGCGAGAAGTCCTGCGCGAGGCGCTTTCGAGGCGGAGACTGTGAGCTGCCGGGCAAGGCTGCCCGGCGCGCTCCGCGCAGAGACACCGAGAAGGTACGAGGATGTGCCAGCACCGACCGCATTGCCCGCCGGCGGACAGTCCCGATCGTGAGGCCGCCGCCGTTGTGGCCGCCCATTTCGAACAGGGATGGAGCCTGCTCTGCAACGGCGTCGTCCTGTTCGAGGACACGGGCGAACTGCTGCCGGACGGACGCACCATCGCCCCGCACCGACCCCCTGTGGGGTTGGTTTCGGCGGCCTGATCCGTTCGCACGGCCCTGACGAGCCGGAGGTCACCTCGGAACGACCTCCGGCTCTCGCCTGCCCCGGGTCGGTCGGGCCGCCGTCCCGGTACAGTCCGAGCGGCAGCACGCAGCGAAACGATGTTGGCGCGACGACTCGGAGTTCCATCCCCATGGGCACTGGCGGCACCCCTCGGCCCGGTCGCCCGCGTGATCCGCGTACCGACGAACTGATCCTGTCCGCGACCCGCGAGCTGATCGCCGAGCAGGGGTACAACCGGGTCAGCATCGACGCGGTCGCGCGCCGGGCCGGGGTCACCCGGCCGACCGTGTACCGCCGCTGGCCGTCCAAGGCGCACCTGGTGCACGAGGCGGTCTACCCGGCCCGGGAGATGAGCTTCCGGCCGTTGCCGCACGAGGACTTCGCGACCGGTGTGCTGCGCTTCGCCGAGGCCGCGCTGGAGTCCTTCCGCAGACCGGAGACGGCGGGCGCGGTACCGGGGCTGCTCGCCGAGTACCGCGACCAGCCCGAGCTCAAGGAACTGCTCGTGGCCAGGATGGACCCGGTCCGGGCGATCTTCCGGGTCTTCGTGGCGGACGCGATCGCGCGCGGCCAGGCCCGCCCGGACGTGGACGCCGACCTGCTCTTCGAGTCGCTCAGCGGCGCGCTGATGTTCGGCGTGCTGGGCAGCGACCTGGCCGCCAAGCCCGGTTTCGCCGCGTCGGTGGCCCACCTGCTGACGCACGGCGCAGCCCGCCCCTGATCGAAGCGCGTTCGATCGGGAGCGGGCCGCGCGGCCGAGGTCAGTTGTTGCCGTACGCCTCGATCGGCGGGCACGAGCAGACCAGGTTGCGGTCGCCTTGGGCGCCGTCGATCCGGCGCACCGGCGGCCAGTACTTCTCGGCCGGCACCACACCGGCGGGGAAGACCGCCTCCTCGCGGGTGTAGGCGTGCGCCCACTCGCCCGCGAGCAGTGCGGCGGTGTGCGGCGCGTTGCCGAGCGGGTTGTCGTCGGCGGGCAGCGCACCGGACGCGACCCGGTCGATCTCGCCCTTGATCGCGATCATCGCGTCGCAGAACCGGTCGATCTCCCGCAGGTTCTCGCTCTCGGTCGGCTCGATCATCAGCGTGCCGGGCACCGGGAAGGACATCGTCGGCGCGTGGAAGCCGTAGTCGATCAGCCGCTTCGCCACGTCGTCGACGCTGACGCCGGTGGCCTTGGTGATCCCGCGCACGTCGATGATGCACTCGTGCGCGACCAGGCCGTTCGGGCCGGTGTAGAGCACCGGGAAGTGCGGTGCGAGCCGCTTGGCGATGTAGTTGGCGCCCAGCACCGCGACCTGGGTGGCCTCCTTGAGGCCCTCCGGGCCCATCAGGCGCAGGTAGGTCCACGGGATCGGCAGGATCGCCGCCGAGCCCCACGGGGCGGCCGAGATCGGCCCCACGCCGGTCTCCGGGCCCGCGGTGGGCTGGAGCGGGTGGTTGGGCAGGTACGGTGCCAGGTGCGCGCGGACCGCGACCGGGCCCACGCCCGGACCGCCGCCGCCGTGCGGGATGCAGAAGGTCTTGTGCAGGTTCAGGTGCGACACGTCCGCGCCGATCGCGCCGCCCGGCTGGGCCAGCCCGACCAGCGCGTTCAGGTTCGCGCCGTCCACGTACACCTGGCCGCCGGCCTCGTGCACCGCCGCGCACACCTGCTCGATGCCCTCCTCGAACACGCCGTGCGTGGACGGGTAGGTCACCATCAGCACGGCGAGCGTGTCCCGGTGCCGCTCGATCTTGTCGTGCAGGTCGGCCAGGTCCACGTCGCCGTTCTCACCGGTCTTGACCACCACGACGCGCATGCCCGCCATCACCGCGCTGGCCGCGTTGGTGCCGTGCGCGGAGGAGGGGATCAGACACACGTCGCGGGCGGTGTCGCCGTTGGCGTGGTGGTAGGCGCGGACCGCGAGCAGGCCCGCGAGTTCGCCCTGCGAACCGGCGTTGGGCTGGAGCGAGACCTTGGCGTAGCCGGTGATCCGGGCCAGCGAGTCGGCCAGCCCGTCGATCAGCTCCAGGTAGCCCGCGGCCTGGTCGACCGGTGCGAACGGGTGCAGGTTCGCGAACTCGGGCCAGGTGATCGGCTCCATCTCGACCGTGGCGTTGAGCTTCATCGTGCACGAGCCGAGCGGGATCATCCCCCGGTCCAGCGCGTAGTCCTTGTCCGCGAGCCGCTTGAGGTAGCGCAGCATGTCGGTCTCGGAGCGGTGCGTGTGAAAGACCGGGTGGGTCAGGAACTCGGTGTCGCGCAGCAGCGCGGTGGGCAGCGCGTCGGCGGTGTCCGCGTCCAGCGCGACCACGTCGCCGGTGACCCCGAACGCGCCCCAGACCCCCTCGACATGCGCCCGCAGCGTGGTCTCGTCACAGGTGATCGCGACGTGGTCGGCGTCCACCGGGCGCAGGTTGATCCCGGCGGCGCGGGCCGCGGCGAGCACATCCGCCGCCCGGCCCGGCACCCGCGCGGTGATCGTGTCGAAGAAGTCGCCGTGCACGACCTCGACGCCGCCCGCGCGCAGCCCGGCCGCGAGCACGGCCGCGTACCGGTGCGTGCGGCGCGCGATCGAGGTGAGCCCGTCCGGCCCGTGGTAGACCGCGTACATGCCGGCCATCACGGCCAGCAGGACCTGCGCGGTGCAGATGTTGCTGGTCGCCTTCTCCCGGCGGATGTGCTGCTCGCGGGTCTGCAGCGCGAGTCGGTAGGCGGGCGCGCCGTCGGCGTCCACGGACACCCCGACCAACCGGCCCGGCATGCTGCGGGTGAGCTTCTCGCGGACCGCCAGGTAGCCCGCGTGCGGGCCGCCGAAGGCCATCGGCACACCGAACCGCTGGCTGGTGCCGACCGCGATGTCGGCGCCCATCGCGCCGGGCGCGCGCAGCACGGTGAGCGCGAGCAGGTCGGCGGCGACCGCCACCAGCGCGCCCTGCGCGTGCGCGGCCTCGATCACCGGGGTCAGGTCGCGGACCCGGCCGTCGGCCCCGGGGTACTGCAGCAGCACGCCGAAGCAGCCGCCCTCGGGCAGCCCCTGTGCGGTGTCGGCGACCACGACCTCGATGCCCAGCGCCTCGGCGCGGGTACGCACCACCGCGATCGTCTGCGGCAGCGTGGCCGCGTCCACCACGAACACGTCGCTCTTGGCCCGCCCGGCCCGGCGGGCCAGGGTCATCGCCTCGGCGGCGGCGGTGGCCTCGTCCAGCAGCGAGGCGCCCGCCACGTCCAGGCCGGTCAGGTCGGTGACCACGGTCTGGAAGTTGAGCAGCGCCTCCAACCGGCCCTGCGAGATCTCCGGCTGGTAGGGCGTGTAGGCGGTGTACCAGGCCGGGTTCTCCAGCACGTTGCGGGTGATCACCGGCGGGGTGAAGGTGCCGTGGTAGCCGAGCCCGATCATCGGGGTCAGCACGCTGTTGCGCGAGGCCAGCTCGCGCAGCTCGGCGAGCACCTCGGCCTCGCTGCGCGCGGCGGGCAGCTCGAAGCCCTCCAGCGCGCGGATCGCGGCGGGCACCGCCGCGTCGGTCAGCTCGTCCAGGGACCCGTAGCCGATCGCGGCGAGCATCTTCGCCTGCTCGTCGGTGTCCGGACCGATGTGCCGGCCGGTGAACGGCGACGCGGCCTCCAGGCCGGTCAACGAGCCGGGGCCGGAGGGGAGTACGGCGTGAGCACGCGGGGCAGGGGTGCGCGGGGTCATCGCGAAAGGCCTCCTGGATCGCTCCTGGACGGACACGCGGTCGCGCGTCCACCGGCCTCCCCCTCTGTCATCTGTACCTGAGAGCTTCACCGCGCCCGGAGTACCGGTCGGACCGGTTCCCGCGGGCGCGGTTTGCACCGTCGGCGAGGATCCGACCCGGCTCGGCGAGCCATCCGCGGATCCTGCTTTCCAGAGTGCCCACGACCACGCGGTACGGGTGCCTGAGAGATTCCGGGGAGGAGTTGCTCCTTCGGCGCCTCGTGTGCACGACACGAGGACTCTCCCGCGCGAACGTAATGGGCGGCTTCAACGGTATCAGCGTGACACCCACCAGGGGCTTCGCACTAGGCGTACGTCACAGTGGTCGTGGTGTAGCCCAGGGAGCGCATCATCCCCTGGAGCATGCCGGTGGTGTTGCGTTCCGCGCGCTCCACCAGTCCGGCGGTCTTGGCCGCGTCGTCGATCTTCTTGGTCGCCAGCACGTAGAGCTGCTGTTGATCGCCGGGATTACTGGAGAAGAAGTCGCCGAAGCGGTCGAACAGGCCCTTGTCCTGGGCGATCACGTGGCTGTTCTTCTGGTCGAGCGCGGCGGGCGCGAGCCGCGCGTGCGGGAGTTTGATGGTCACGCTCTTATTGTCCGGCGAGGTCTGGATCGCGTCCTGACCGATCCCGCCGAACTCCACGAAACCACCCACCTGGCCGACGCCGACGAACAGCGTACGTTGGCCTCGGACCGCGTCCGGCAGGAACTTCGCGTCCTTCTCCAGGTCCACCACGACCTGGAAGGTGCCGCTGACCGCCTCGTAGCGGCTGAGATCCTGCACGGCCTTGAGCATCACCGGTCCGCTGTGGTCCTTGGTGGTCTCGCCGAACGGATTGAATTTGCCGGGCAGCAGGTTGATCAGGCCGACCAGCACCAGGGCCAGCACGATGAAGCCGACCAGGAGTGTGACCAGGAAGGCGGGCAGGCCGAGCCTGCGGCGAACCGATCGGAAGGCACCCTGCCCTCGCGCCGGCCGCTCTTTGACATCAGTCATTGTGGGGACACCCCCGAGGAGTCGTCTGCCCGGCGCCTGCCCCGGATCGCTCCGGCTATCCCCCGTCGGCCGCGGGCAGCGGAATCGGTTCCCCCGGTTGCAGCGCGGGATCGGTGATCGCGAACGTGCGCACCCGGCCCGGCTTTCCACCCGGCACCTCGAACCGCACGGTGACCCGCCCGACGCCGCTGCCCTGCACCCAGCCGGGCCCGAACTCCTCGTGCACCACGTCCTGGCCGGGCGACCAGGAGACCCGCTCCGGGGCGGCCGGCAGCGACACCTCCCGGTCGGCCGCCGCGTCCTGCTCGTCCGGCTCGGCGGGCTCCGGCTCGGCCGCGCCGAACAGGTCCTGCTGGGCGAAGTCGGCCAGCCCGCCGACACCCACCCCCAGCAGCCGCACGCCGCCCGTGACGTCCACCTGCGCGGCCAACCGGCGGATCGTCTCGCGCACCACCCCCGGGTCGTCGGTGGGCCCGCGCAGCGTCTCCGAGCGGGTCAGCGTGCTGAAGTCGTAGCGGCGCAGCTTGAGCACGATCGTGCGCCCGGAGCGCCCGGCGGCGCGCAGCCGCTCCACGCACCGGATCGAGAGCCGGTCCAGCTCCCGGGTGATGCGCTCGCGGTCGACCAGGTCGGTGGGGAAGGTGTCCTCCACGGACACCGATTTCGCGTCCCGGTCGGCGACCACCGGGCGCGCGTCCAGCCCGGCGGCCAGTACGTGCAGGCCGTGTCCGTGCGCCTGGCCGAGCAGCCGGACCAGTTCGCTCTCGTCGACCGCGGCCAGGTCGGCCACGGTGTCCAGGCCCGCCCGGCGCAGCACGTCGCCGGTGGCCGGGCCGACCCCGGGCAGCGCGCGCACCGGCAGCGGGTCGAGCATCGCCCGCTCGGTCCCGGGCACGACCACGCACAACCCGTCGGGCTTGTCCGCCTCGGAGGCGATCTTGGCCAACAGCTTGGAGGTGGCCGCGCCGACCGAGCAGGTGAGCCCGGTGGCCGCGTGTATGTCCGCGCGCAGGCGTACGGCGATCTCGGTGACCCGCTCGGTGTCCAGCGTGCCGCCGTGCGGGCCCGCCTCCAGGTCGACGAACGCCTCGTCCAGGCTGAGCGGCTCCACCAGCGGCGACAGCCGGTGCAGCAGTTCCATCACGGTGTCGCTGACCTGGCGATACAGCGCGAAGCGCGGGCTGAGGAAGGCGGCGTTGGGGCAGCGCCGGCGGGCCTCGCCGATCGACATCGCCGAGCGCACGCCGAACACCCGGGCCTCGTAGGAGGCGGTGGCCACCACGCCGCGCGCGCCGATGCCGCCGACGATCACCGCCTTGCCGGCCAGGCTGGGCTTCGCGACCTGCTCCACCGACGCGTAGAACGCGTCCATGTCGAGGTGGAGGATGCCCGGGGCCTGTCTCACACCGGGCAATGATGACGCACGGGTCCGACAGAACGTGCGTTCAGCCGCTCAGGGCGCGTCGGATCTCGTCGCTTTTCGCGCCTTTCACCCGCGGATCCGGCTTCAGCACGATCTGCCCGGCCGCCTTGATCGCGGCGAGCGTCTCGCGACCGGTTCCGTACACGGTGGGCCCGATGTGGCCCCACGCGAAGGACTCGTCCGGGACGCCGTACGCGGATATCCCGGCGGCCCGGCACAGGCCGAGCGCACGGCGCAGATGGAAGCTCTGCGTGACCACGATGACCCGGTCGATCCCGTAGACGCGCTTGGCGCGGATGCAGGACTCCCAGGTGGAGAATCCCGATTCGTCGGTCACGATCCGGTGCTGCGGGATTCCCCGGTCCGCGAGGTAGCGCCGCATCACCCTGGTCTCGTCGTAGCGGTTGCCCCCGCCGTCGCCGCTGACCAGGATCACCCGGGTCTTGCCGGCCCGGTACAACGCGAGCGCGACATCGAGCCGGCGGGCCAGCAGATCGGACGGCCGGTCCCCGTGCACGCCCGCGCCGAGCACCATCGTGACGTCCTCGTGCGGCACGTCGGCCACCGTGCGGACCCGGTTCCCGGCGTACAGATGCAGCCCCGTGATCGGGGCCAGCCCGGCGACGGCGAGCAGGACGGCGGCCTGATAACCGCGCCGTTGGGCCCGCCGCGAGCGCGGCAGGGTCGGCCGACGAAGGATCACGTCCATGGGGACGTCCTGCCCGGCGAACCGGTTCCCACCCGCCCCCGGGCGCCTCAGACCGCTTTGTCCCTGCGTCTACGTGCCAATTCGTCGCCGGGATGGACCTGCGTGATCGGTTCCCCGGTGCCGGTGTGCTCGCCCTGGAGCTGCGCGAGCGAGCCCTCCACCTCACGCCACACCGCCCCCACGGCGATCCCGAAGACCCCCTGACCCCCCTGGACCAGGTCGATCACCTCGTCGTACGACGTGCACTCGTACACGCTGGCACCGTCGCTCATCAGGGTCATCCCGGCCAGGTCGCCGATCCCGCGTCCGCGCAGGTGGGCCACCGCGATCCGGATGTTCTGGAGCGAGACGCCGGTGTCCAGGAGCCGCTTGACGATCTTCAGCACCAGGATGTCGCGGAAGCCGTACAGCCGCTGCGTGCCCGAGCCGTGGGCCGGGCGGACCGTGGGCTCGACCAGGCCGGTGCGGGCCCAGTAGTCGAGTTGGCGATAGGTGATGCCGGCCGCCGCGCACGCCGTCGGGCCCCGGTAACCGACGTCCTCCGACGGGGTGCCGGGCGGCGTGACGTCCTGCCGCCGGGGGCCCGCACCGGGGTCGGTCGCCGGCAGAGGACGTGCCGTGCGGGCGCGTTCCGCCGCCGTGATGTCGCCGGTGCTGCTCACGCCGACCTCCCTTTCGTCTCCCCGCGCCCGAGTACGGCGCGGAGAGTCTCTTTCAATCCCGGGCCGCAGGCGGCGAGGTGCAACGCGCAGGGGTCATCCCGGAACTGTCGATTTCGACGGTAGGCAGTCACCAACAGCGCGTCAACGACCGGGCCGTTCGGCACGCCGAGTGACGCTGCTCGCACGAGTGGTTTGAACCGGTTGCCCAGGGGTAGGTCTGGCCGCTTTGCCTCTGATCGAAGCGGATCGAGCCGGATCGGGCGTGATCGACGGCGCGCCGGCCGACCCCGGTCGGAGCCGACCGGCTCCGGACACGAAAAAACCGCCGCCCGCTACCGCCTCGCCGGGAGCGGCGGGCGGGACGGTCGGCGGTTTCGGACGTGCACCCGGCCGCGGCGGGCCGACTATTGGCTCGTGGTGCCGAAGTCCTCGGGCGAGATGTCGTTCAGGAACTCCCTGAACTTCTCGATCTCGTCCTCCTGCTCGTTGGGGATCACGATGCCCGCCTCGTCCAGGACCGCGTCGCTGCCGACGATCGACGTCCCGGTGCGCAGCGCGAGCGCGATCGCGTCCGACGGGCGCGCGCTGACCTCCACGCCGCCGGAGAAGACCAGCTCGGCGTAGAACACGCCCTCGCGCAGGTCGGTGATCCGGATCTGGGTCAATTCCTGCCCCAACGCCTCCAGCACGTCCCGGAAGAGATCGTGCGTCAGAGGACGCGCGGGTACCACGCCCTGTTGGGCGAACGCGATGGCCGTCGCCTCTACCGGGCCGATCCAGATGGGGAGATAACGATCGCCCCCCGTCTCCCGTAGGAGCACGATCGGCTGGTTAGAGGGCATCTCCACCCGGACGCCCACAACCTCTAGCTCGTTCACATCGCCACACTAGCGCGCTCGGCTGTCGGTCACCGATCCCCGGGGGCCGAATAGGTCGGGGATTCGTCGTTTTTTCTTCGTGGCCCGGTATTCACGTCCCGGTCCGCCTCGCGGCCCGATCGGCGCCCGCCGCGGGCGGCGCGGGTCAGCGGCCCAGGCGGGGCGCGAGCGCGGTGGTGACCAGGACGGTGTGCAGGCGCGAGGTGAGCGCGAGCAGGTCGCGTACGGTCTCCTCGGCGCCCGCCTTCGCGCGAGCGCCCCGGCGGTGCAGGAGCGGCGCGACGATCTGTTCCACCAGCGCGGCCTCACGGTCCGCGGCGGCCTTGGTCTGCCGCAGGTGGCGCGGCTCCACGCCGTAGCGGCCCAGCGCGGCCACCAGCCGGGCCACCACCAGCGCGTCGCCGTCGTAGACCACCGCCTGCTCGCCGTCGCCGCCGGCGCCGGGTCGCGGACGGCGCGGCTGGATCAGGCCGAATTCCTCCAGCCGGGCCAAGTCCGTGTCCTGGATGCCGGCCGCGGCGATCAGGCCCGGCCGGTCGAGCAGCACCGTGGTGCCCTCCCGACCGGCCGAGTCCGGATCGCCTTCGGCGTCCTGCGATCGTGGGGATTCGGCCGGGGTCGGGCCGGCCGGTTCGAGCCCGCGATCCATCGCGTCCAGTTGATCCTTGATCACCCGGAGCGGCAGGTAACGGTCGCGCTGCACACGCAGCACGTAGCGCAGTCGTTCGATGTCGGCGGGGCCGAACTTGCGATAGCCCGACGGGCTCCGCTGCGGCTCGATGAGCCCTTCCGCCTCGAGGAACCGGATCTTGGAGATGCTGATGTCCGGGAACTCGGGACGCAGCAGGGTCAACACCCCGCCGATGCTCAAGGAGACCGATCCGGCCGCCGCCGCACTCACCCGATCTGCCCTTGGCGGCTGGGGAAGAAGACCAGTCGGTACTTGCCGATCTGTACCTCGTCGCCCGGCGCCAACGGAACCTCGTCGATCCGCTCGCGGCCCACGTAGGTGCCGTTCAGGCTGCCCACGTCGGCGACCGCGAAGCCGCCGGGGGTGCGGCGGAACTCGGCGTGCTTGCGCGAGACCGTGACGTCGTCGAGGAAGATGTCGCTCTGCGGATGCCGACCGGCCGTGGTGCGGTCCGAGTCGAGCAGGAAGCGACTGCCGGAGTTGGGGCCCCGGCGCACCACGAGCAGCGCGGTTCCCGGCGGCAGCGCGTCCACCGCGGCCTGCGCCTCGGGGGTGAGGATCTCGCGGGGCGCGGGTTCCGCGTCCAGCGCCTCGATGCCGCTGATCGAGATGGTCGAGGTCTGCTCGGACGCGCGTTCGGCGCCCGCGCCCAGCCGAGCGCCGCAGTTGGAGCAGAACCGGCCACCGGGCGGATTGTGATGCCCGCAGGCGCTGCACACCACCACGTCGGCCTCCTGACCCGTGCCGGTCGCACCTCGACCTTCGGTCGAGAGTTGCCCGAAACTTATGCGCGCCGTGTGTTCCTGGTCAACAGCGACATGCCCGGCGGTCGCGTCGGACTCGCCCAGGTGCGGAGCGGGTGCGGGGGGTGAGCCGGCGGACGCCCCGTACGGGGTGCCCGGAGGCATCGTCGGCGGGGCGGCCGGCGGGTTGCCGGACCTCCCCGCATCGGCAGCCGGCGCGTCGCCGGAGCGACGGGAACGACCGAACAATTTCGCGAACAACTTCACGGGCGAACCTCCCCGAGAGAACCTGGCCCGCCCGTGGGGCAGGAGGAGTGGGTCGTGGTGATGGACTGCCTACCGCTTCGCCGGGCCGTCAGGAGCCCAGGCTGTTCTGATAGGCGGCCGCGTCCAAGAGCGCGGCCGGTGCGGCGGGATCGTCGAGGCGTACCTCGAACATCCAACCGTCGCCGTAGGGATCGGAGTTGACCAACTCCGGTGCACCGTCGAGCACGTCGTTGACGGTGGTCACGACGCCGTCGAGCGGCGCGAAGAGGTCGCTGACACTCTTGGTCGATTCCAGTTCGCCGCAGGGCTGTCCGGCCACGACGCGAGTGCCGACCGGCGGCAGCGTGACGTAGACGATGTCACCGAGCGCGTCCTGCGCGAATTCGGTGATGCCGATCCGCACCGTCCCGGAGATCTCTTCCATGACGCGCACCCATTCGTGCTCCGTCGTGTACGCGAGATCTGCGGGATACATGCGGACAGCCTGCCCTTCTTGCCTGATGAGTGTGCACCGACGGCGACCGGCGGACTGATTCTGTCAGGTGTGCTCACCCGTTACCGGCGCCCGGTGCCGAGCGAGCGTAACCAGGCTTGTTCGCAGGCCGCAAGGCGTCGATCAGCACCTCCTGCGAGGGGGTGACGATGGCCCCCGCCTGCTTCTTCTCCAGGGTCTTGACGACACCCCCGGGGATGTTCAACGCGGGCTGGAGATCCTGCGGATTGCCGATCACCTTGAACACGTACGGCGGCAGCACCTTGGTACCGTCGATCACGATGTCGCCGGGCGGCGTGCCGTTGAACCAGGTGCCGGCCACCACACGCACGTCGTTGATCTGGATCACCTCTGCGCCCGCCGCGCGCAGCTCCTGGAGCGTGTCCAGCAGCACGTCACCGCTGACCGTGCGCTGCGGATCGGTGATGGTCAGGGTGATGCCGGGTCCGCTGGCCTTGACGGTGCCCGCGAGGACGCCCAGGGCGTCCGCCTTGGCCGCGTTCTGCTCACGCGCCTCCTGGACCCGGTCGTTGCTGTTCTGGAGCTGTGTGCGGCTGTTCTCCAGACGATGCTTCTCGTCCTCCAACCGCCGGGTGCGCTCGCCGAGTTCGTCCAGTACGCGGACCAGGTCCTCCTGTCGCGCACCACGCAGCGGATCGGACGCGGTGTTCGAGCGAACCTGGATGGCCAGCCCCGCTCCCAGCGCGAACAGCAGTACCGCGCCCACGAGTTGGGCCCGGCTCACGCGCGGCGGCCAGAACGCCTCGAGCAGCCTGCGGCGGCCCGGCTGATCGTCGACCGGCTCGTGCGGGTGCGGCTCGGAAACCGCGTTCGAATCCGTTTCCGGTCCGGGCGTGTCGCGCGCCACCGCGTGCGCTCCCGCGTGCGGTTGCGCGAGGGGGTCGCGCGGCCCGGACGCCTCGCGCTCCCGGGCCTGTTCGGGCGAGGGCGCCGCGGGCACCAGGGGCGGCACGGACGCTCGCGCGGCCCGGGGCTCCGCGGACGCCCGGGGCGTCTGCGGCGCCTGCGCCGCCCGATACGCCTGGGGCACCTGGGGCGTTTCCCGTGTCTCCCGGGCCGATTCGCGGATCGGCGCGGTGATCGGCGGGATCTCCGAGGTCACCTCGGCGGCCTGCTCGCGGATCCGCTCCCGGATGTGCCGGCCCTCGTGATAGAGGTCGACCGGGCGCCGGGTCTCGACCGTGGGCTTGCGGGCGGCCGGCGCCTCCGGCTCCGGCTCGGCCTCGGGTTCCGGCTCGGGCCCGGGAGCGGCCTCGGGCGCGGGCTCCGCGGCCGTGCGCGGGATGCCCAGGTCGCGGGGATCCTCGTCGTGGCGGGCGTGCCGCCCGCGCGTCTCGTCCGTTTCGTCGGCCATGTGTGTGACTCCCCGTCAGGCCCGGAAGACGTGCCGGCGGATGGCCGCCGCGTTGGAGAAGATCCGGATGCCGAGCACGACCACCACGCCGGTGGACAACTGCGCTCCGACACCCAGCTTGTCGCCGAGGAAGACGATCAGCGCGGCGACGACCACGTTCGACAGGAACGAGACCACGAAGACCTTGTCGTCGAAGATGCCGTCGAGCAGTGCGCGCAGACCGCCGAAGACCGCGTCCAGCGCGGCCACCACCGCGATGGGCAGGTACGGCTCCAGCTCGTGCGGGATCACGGGTCGGGCGAGATACCCGACCACGACCCCGAGGACCAGGCCGAGGACCGCGATCACTGTTTACCCTTTCGTTCGGTCTGCTTCTGCGACGGTGTCGACGAGCCGGTCGGCGGCGCCGAACCGCTCGGCGGCGCCGTGCTCCGGCCCGTGGACGTCGCGGGCGGTGTGCCCGGGGTCTGCTTCGCCGGCGGGCTCGCGGGTGTACTCGGCGGTGTGCTCGCGGGCGGCGGACCGCCGGGTACGTCCGCGTAGCGCAACGAGGTGCCCAGCGCGGCGGGCAACTTGAGCTTCTTCTGTGCGCTCAGGTTGACCCGGATCCCGTAGTTCTCCTGAAGCTGGCGCAGATATCGCCCGTCCGCGCCGACCATGAACTCGACCTGCATCGGCTTGGCGTCACCGATCGCCAGGATCGTATACGGCGGCGCGAGCGGCCGGTTGTCGACCAGGATCGAGGCGCCGGCGGCGCGGATCGCGGACAGCGCGGTCAGCCGCTGGTTGTTGATCGAGATGGCCTCGGCCCCGGCCTTCCACAGGCCGTTGACCAGCCGCTGGAGGTCGCGGTCCAGGATCCGGCCGTTCGCCGCCGCCTCGGCCTGGCGCGGGTCGGTCGAGCCGTCGGTGTTGTCCGAGCCCTTGGCGTCGTCCGCGATCACCTTCAAGCCCGGCCCCTCGACCGGGTCGGATCCGGTGAGCAGCGCGAGCAGTTCGACCCGGTCCTTGGCGCCCTTGGGCAGCGAGACCTCCTGGATCGCGTCCACCTCGGCGCGCAACCGCTCGACGGTTGCGGTGAGCGCGTCCACCTCGGCCTCGTCGGTGTGGATGCGATCCACCAGTTGATGCCGCTCGCGCTCGGCCTGCGGGGCGGCCGCGTGCACCTTCATCGCGGCCACCATCAGGATCATCGCGATCAGCGCGACCCCGACCACGGCCAGCACCCGGGCCAGCGGTCCCTTGTTCATCCCGGTGTCGCCGCGCACCGCGCGCCGGGCGGTGGCCTCCGCGTAGCCCGCGTCCAGGCTGTTCGTCATCATGTCCACGAGCAGGGACATCGAGGCATCCGGCCGCCTGTACCGGCTCGTGCCTGGTGTCTCCCGCGATGACATGCGCCCCATCGTTCCATGCCTGGCGGAGTGCTCGATGCAGGGTCCGATACCGGGTCCGGCCGCGGATCGCGACAGGCGATCCACGGCCGGGGAAGACCCTACAAGACGGCTGCCCGCACCGCCGGAGTCGGCGGCCCGGAAGGGGCGTCAGTCGCCCGCGTGCTCCACGACCCGGCTCCACTCGTCCAGGAGTTCGTCCGCGGCGGTGTCGTCCGGGCCCTCGGCCCACACGTGGGTGACCGCCTCGGCCGGGTCCGGCAGCACCAGCGCCCAGCGCCCGTCGGCCTCCACCACGCGCACGCCGTCGGTGGTGTCGATCTCGCGGTCGCCCGCCGCCTCCACGACCCGACGCATCACCATGCCCTTGGCCGCCCACGGCGTGGGCACGTCCCGCCGGCGCACGTGCGCGCGCGGGATCCGCGCGTCGATCTGGCTCAGCGTCAACTGGGTGCGCGCGACCAGCCCGATCAGCCGG
Organism: Embleya sp. NBC_00888; assembly: GCF_045207655.1. Taxonomy (NCBI): domain Bacteria; kingdom Bacillati; phylum Actinomycetota; class Actinomycetes; order Kitasatosporales; family Streptomycetaceae; genus Embleya; species Embleya sp. NBC_00888. Next base: position 1,319,100 of record NZ_CP108784.1, read on the forward strand.
ACGAACGCGGCCGTACCGTCGAAGACGGTGCTGAACTCGGGGACCACGAAGCCGCCGCGTCCGTCGCCGCCGAAGATCGTGTCGTCGGACATGGCCACGCGGGCCAGGTCGTCCGGCGACGTGGTGGTCCACTGCACCTGGACCCCGTGGTAGGCCGCGACCTGCTCGGCGATCCGGGTCGTGGTCACCGGCAGCGCGATCTTGCCGCCGCCACGCTCGGCCGCGACGCAGTCCAGCAGCACCAGCAGCGCGCGGTGGTCGTCGATGAGCCGGCCGCGCTCGTCCACCAGCGACATGCGCTCGCCGACCGGGTCGAACCGTACGCCGAACGCGGCCTTGGAGGAGGCCACGATCTCGCCCAGCCGCACCAACCCCTCGTGCCGCTCGTCCGCGGTCTCGGTGGGGCGGGCGTCGTCCAGGCCGGAGTTGACGGTGAGCGCGTCGATGCCCAGCCGGCCCAGGATGCTGGGCAGCAGCAGGGCGGCGTTGCCGTGTGCGGCGTCCACCACCACCTTGAGCCCGGACTCGGGCACGCCGGTGATGTCCAGCGCCTTCAACAGGGAACCCGAGTAGCTGTCGAACGGCCGTGCGGGGAAGGTCAGTTCGCCGATCTCGCCGGGGAACGCGCGGCGGTACTCCTGACGGGAGAAGACCCGGTCGAGCTTGCGCTGCGCGGCCTGCGACAGGTCCGCGCCGCGCTCGTCGAAGAACATGATGTCCACCGAGTCCGGCACCCCGGGCGTGGTGCGGATCATGATCCCGCCCGCCGAGCCGCGCGCGGTCTCCTGGCGGGCCACCGGCATCGGCACGTTCTCCAGGTCGCGCACGTTGATCGCGGACGTCTGGAGCGCGGAGATGACCGCTCGCTTGAGGGCACGGGCACCACGCGAGTGATCGCGCGCGGTGGTGACGGTGGCCCCCTTCTTGAGCGTGGTGGCGTACGCGCCAGCCAACCGCACGGCCAGCTCGGGGGTGATCTCGACGTTGAGGATGCCGGAGACCCCGCGCGGGCCGAACAGGTACTTCTGGCCGCGCGACTCCCAGATCACCGACGTGTTGACGACCGCGCCGGCCTCGATCGTCTTGAACGGGTAGATCCGCACGTCCCCCGCGACCAGGGACTCCTCCTCGATCAGGCACTCGTCGCCGATCACCGCGCCCTCTTCGATCCGGGCCGCGCGCATGACGTCGGTGTTCTTGCCGATCACGCAGCCGCGCAGGTTGGTCTGCGGGCCGATGTACACGTTGTCGTGCACGACCGCCTTGTGCAGGAACGCACCGCGCTTGACCACCACGTTGGAGCCGAGCACGGTGTGCTCGCGGATCTCCACGCCGCCCTCGACCTTGGCGTAGTCGCCGATGTACAGCGGACCCTTGAGGATCGCCTCGCGGTCCACCTCGGCGCCCTCGGCGACCCAGACGCCCGGCGAGAGCTCGAAGCCGTCGATGTCCACGTCGACCTTGCCGGTGAGCACGTCGGCCTGGGCCTTGAGGTAGCTCTCGTGCGTGCCCACGTCCTCCCAGTAGCCCTCGGCGACATAGCCGTAGATCGGCTTGCCCTCCTTGAGCAGCTTGGGGAACACGTCCCCCGACCAGTCCACGGACACGCCGGCGGCGACGTAGTCGAAGACCTCGGGTTCCATCACGTAGATCCCGGTGTTCACGGTGTCCGAGAAGACCTGACCCCAGGTCGGCTTCTCCAGGAACCGGTCCACCCGGCCCTCGTCGTCGATGATCGTGATGCCGAACTCGAGCGGGTCGGGCACTCGGGTCAGGCACACGGTGACCATCGCGCCCTTGGCGCGGTGGTACTCGACGAGCGCCGTGAGGTCGAAGTCGGTGAGCGCGTCGCCGGAGATGACCAGGAACGTGTCGTCCTTGAGCGCCTCCTCGGCGTTCTTGACGCTGCCGGCGGTACCGAGCGGGGTCTCCTCGTTCGCGTAGGTGAGGCTCATCCCGAGCTCTTCGCCGTCGCCGAAGTAGTTGCGAACCAGCGACGCGAGGAACTGGACGGTGACTACGGTCTCGGAAAGTCCGTGCCGCTTCAGGAGCCGCAGCACGTGCTCCATGATCGGCCGGTTCACCACCGGCAGAAGCGGCTTGGGCATGCTGGAGGTCATCGGGCGCAGGCGGGTGCCCTCGCCTCCGGCCATGACGACGGCCTTCATCGGTCTCGTCCTCCTATCGCGTCACACCACCCGCACCCACGGCTGAATTGCCGGGGCCGGGTGGCGTGCCTTCAGTACGTGGTGATCGCCGCGGTGTCGGGCGATCCCTGCGCTACCCGGCGGTCGCCGAGCGACCCGCCTTGTCCGCGGCCACGAGGCGTTTGGCCTGGGCTGCGTAGAGGACTCCTGCCCACCAGTACAGAGCGGTACCCCACCAGGCGAACGCCCATCCGAAGATCGCGGCGAGAGTTGCGACACGTCCGGTGCCGTCGCTGAGCAGCAGCAGTGGGAAGGCGTACATGAGGTTGAAGGTGGCGGCCTTGCCCACGAAGCTGACCGAGAGCGCGCCGTAGCGGTGCCTGCGCAGGATCAGCAGCACCACGCCCATGAACAACTCGCGGCCCAGGATGATCGCGGTCAGCCAGATCGGCAGGATCTCGCGCCAGGTCAGGCCGACCAGGGTGGCCAGCACGTAGAGCCGGTCCGCGGCCGGGTCCAGGATCGCGCCGACCTTGCTGACCTGATTCCACCTGCGGGCCAGTTTGCCGTCCAGGTAGTCGCTGATCCCGCTGAGCATGAGCAGCGCGAGCGCCCACACGTCGTGTTTGGGACCGCCGAACTCGGGCGCCAGGATGAGCCACAGGAAGACCGGTACGCCGAGCAGCCGGGCGAAGCTGAGCGCGTTGGGGATGGTCAGGACCCGGTCGCTGGGAGCGTCCACGCCGCCGTCTCGGGGATGCGGCGGCGCCGCGTCCACGTGGGCCTCCACGGGACCTCTGCTTTCTGCCGGTGGGCCTTCTCGTTCCGGGTCCGACTCGTTCGGAGTCCAGCCTAGTGACGCGCTGATCCGCTGCTCACCGGGTCCGGATCGGGGGTGGCGGGCTCGGCGACCGGCTCCGCGACCGTGGGCAGCGGGGTGCGGTCGCGCAGGATGCGCCACACCAGGATCAGGGTCAGCGCGATGCCCGCGAAGAGGTAGCCGTTGCCGAGCACGAACTCGATCGGCGTCCAGTGCCGTTCCCGGTTCGCGTCCCGGGGAGCGAGCCAGATCAGGCCCCACGGCTGGAGGGTCTGCGTGTCGTCCCAGTCGCCGCGCACGTTCAGCCGCAGCGGCCACGCGGCGAAGAACACGAAGAACGTGCCGGTCAGCCACCACCACAGCGGTCGGGCCCGGGTCAGCACGGCGTGCGCGAGCAGGACGAAGGCGGGCACCACCCAGACCCAGTGGTGCGACCACGAGATCGGCGACACGAACAGCGACAGGCCGCCGGTGATCACCACGCCGACCAGTTCGTGCCCGCGCAGCGAGGCCCGCGCGGCGGCCACCAGGCCGAGCGCGCCGACCAGCGCGCAGCACAGGAACCACAGCGCCGAGGCCGCCCCGCCGTCGCCGAGCAGCCGGGTGAACATGCCCTGCACGGATTGGTTGTTGAGCGTGCCCACGCTGAGCTTGTCGTTGACCTTGCCGCTGATCGACACGATGTGCGACCAGTAGTAGACGGACCCGGACGGCGCGGAGACCAGGCCCACCAGGACGGTGCCCACGAACGCGCCGCCGGCCACCGCGGCGGCCCGGAACCTGCGGGTGATCAGCAGGTAGACGATGAAGATGCCGGGGGTGAGCTTGAGGCCGGCCGCGATGCCGACGCCGATGCCCTTGTACCTGCGGCTGTCCGGCAGCCCGAGATCGAGCACGATCAGCGCCAGCAGGAGCAGGTTGATCTGCCCCCACACGAGCGTCCATTGCACCGGCTCCAGCCACAACACCACGGCGAAGGTGGCCGCGCTGACGCCGAGCCGGCCCAGGCCGCGGCGGTAGCCGAGCATGCCCCACGCGGACCAGACCACGGCGAACAGCGAGAGCAGGCTCACCACCGCCATGAACCACTTGAGGCCGGCGAAGCCCAGCGGCAGCAGACCGTAGAACACCAGGCCCGAGATCGGCGGGTAGATGAACGGCAGTTTGTCGGTCCAATTGCCGTAGTTGCGGGTGTAGATCTCGTCGCCGTCGCGGAAGCGGTGCGCGGCGTCGTGGTAGACGCTCAGGTCGAGCATGTGCCACATGTCGCGGCGGCCGAGGTAGGTCCACAACACCCACAGGCCGAGCGAGAGCACCAGCAGGGCGCCGCCGACGAGGGCTGCGCGGCGCGGTCGACGCGGTTCCCGGCCGCGCTCGTGCCCGAACGGGACGCGGGGCGCGAGCGTCAAGAGCTCGCGGCAGGAGGTCACGAGCACCTGGGGGAAGGACATGTCGGTCGGGGACTCCACAACTGCACGGTTCAATGGGCGCCTGGCCGGGTGGCGCCGGGTCAGGATATCCACACGGCCGGTTCGGTCCGGCCCGGCGTCCGGTGCCGGGAACCGGTGAACGTTCCCGGACGCGCTCCGGGCCGGGCCCAGGCCCTGTCCGGCGGGTCCTGGTGGATCGGGCCGCGTCGTCCGGTGCCGTGCGTCGGCGTGCCGGAGAAACGGCCGCACAGTGGTTGCATGCGGCTGTTTCTCCGGCACTCCGAGGCGCGGCACCAGGCGGCGCGGACCCACCAGGACCCGCCGGACAGGGCCTAGGCCCCGGCCGGCGTGGGGGTGGAACTCCCCGGGGACGGTCGGCCCACCGGTTCGGGCGGATCGAGCGTAACGGCTTCCGCCGACCGGCTCGCCCACCTTCCTCGAGACGCCGCGAGGCCGACCGCGATCGTGATCAGCGCGGCGAGCCCGGCGAGAGTGTACGCGTCGGCGAGCACGAGATCCCACCCGGCGAGCCGGAGTTCGCGGCCGTCGCGGTAGGGGACCTGCCAGATCAGCCCGGTGGGCACCGGTACCGGGAGCTCGACCCGACGGCCCGGCACGGCGGCGGTCAGCGCGACCAGTGCGAGCGCGGCCGGCGCGGCCGGGGCCGAGATGCGACCGAGTCGGCGGCGGGCGGTGTCGACCAGGAGCACGCCGCCGGGCACGATCCACACCCAGTGATGGGTCCAGGAGATCGGCGACACCAGCAGCCCGGTCAGCGCGGTCACGCACAACCCGGCCAGGTCCCGGCGCGGGTCGCCCGGTCGGCCCCGGCCGATGATCGCGGCCAGCGCGAGGCCGCCGACGCCGACCGCGCCCGCGAGGGCCGGCCATACCGGGCCGGGCGGGGGCATCTGGTGGGTGAAGCGGATCAGCAGCCCGTGCAACGACTGGTTGCCCGGCATCTGGACCGGACCGACCCGGGTGTCGTCGAAGAACAGACCGCCCCAGTAGCGCAACGATTCGCGCGGCAGGACGGCGAAGGCGAGGAACAGGCTCGTCCCGAGCGCGAGCACCGCGTTGCGGCCCTCGCGGACGCGACCGGTCAGGAACAGGTACGGGATCACGATCGCGGGGGTGAGCTTGAGCCCGGCCGCCAGGCCCACCCCGCAACCACGCAGCCGGGCGCCCGGCGCGCGGGCGAGATCCGCCAGGACCAGGGCCAGCAGCAACAGGTTGATCTGGCCGAAGCGCAGCGTCTCCTGAACGGGTTCGGTCCACAGCAGAATCGCGGCCGTGATCGCCGCGGCGGCGAGGCGGCGGGTGCCGCGCACGCCGACCATGCCCCAGGCGAGGTGCGCGCCGACGGTCAGCAGCGTGAGGTTGCCCGCGATCGAGACCCAGCGCAGCACCCCCCAGGGCAGCCACGCGAGCGGGGTGAACAGCAGCGCGGCGCACGGGGTGTAGGTGAACGGCAGGTGGGCCATCCCGACCGACATCGAGTAGAGCCGGCCCCGGCCGTCCAGGATCGCCCGCCCGCCTGCCTGGTAGACCCGCAGATCGCCGAGCCACCACATGGTCGCCGGTCGGGTCAGCGCGAGCGCGAGGTAGCCGGCCATCGAGGTCACGACCAGGACCGCTGCCACTGCCGGGAGACGTCCGAGGAGGCGCTGGGTGCGACGTGACGTCTCGGGCATGCATGCGATCGTGCCATCGCAAACGCCCGTTTGCTCCGCACTGCTCCGTGCGCGTCACATTCTTGTCTTCTTCGCAGGATTGCGGGCGTCGCCCCGATCGGTCCGACAACGCCCGCTCACCCCTGCTTGTCCCCTACTACTTCTCCCCCTGCTTCGTCTCCTGCCGGTCCTCCTGCGCGCGGGCCCGCGACCGGCCCACCTCGGCGTAGAAGCGGAGCACGTCGAGGTCGTCCACCGAGCCGGGGTTGACCGCGTCCTCCAGTCGGCGGCCCTGGAGCAGCTTCTTCACCGGGATCTCGATCCGCTTGCCGGTGAGCGTGTGCGGCACGCCCGGCGCCGCGATGATCTCGTCCGGCACGTGGCGCGGCGAGACCTCCTCGCGGATCACCGTGCGGATCCGCGCCCTGAGCGCGTCGTCGAGGGTGTGTCCGGGCGCGGTGACCACGAACAGCGGCATCCAGTAGCCGCCGTCGGGCAGTTCCAGCCCCACCACGAGCGACTCGCGCACCTCGGGAAGGCGTTCGACCGCCTCGTAGATGTCGCTGGAGCCCATCCGCACGCCCTGGCGGTTCAGCGTCGAGTCGGAGCGGCCGTGCACCACGATGGTGCCGCGCTCGGTGAGCGTGATCCAGTCGCCGTGCCGCCACACGCCCGGGTAGGTGTCGAAGTAGCTGGCCCGGTAGCGCCGGTCGTCGGGGTCGTTCCAGAAGTACACCGGCATCGAGGGCATCGGCCGGGTGATCACCAGTTCGCCGACCTCGTCCACCACCGGCCGGCCGTCCTCGTCCCACGCCTCGACCGCGCAGCCCAGCGCGCGGCACTGGATCTCGCCGAGGTACACCGGCAGGTCCGGGCTGCCGCCGACGAAGGCGCTGCACACGTCGGTGCCGCCGCTGACCGAGGCCAGCCACGTGTCCGCGCCCACCGCGTCGTAGATCCAGCGGAAGCCGTCCGGCGGCAGCGGCGAGCCGGTGGTGCCGACCGCCCGGACCCGGCTCAGGTCGTGGCTCACGCGCGGGGTCAGCTCGTTCTTGCGGCAGGCCATCACGTACGCGGCGGAGGTGCCGAACCAGGTCGCCTTCGCCCGCTCGACCACGGTCCACTGCGCGTCGGCGCCGGGGTAGCCGGGGCTGCCGTCGTAGAGCACGATCGTGCTGCCCGCGAGCAGGCCGCCGACCAGCATGTTCCACATCATCCAGCCGGTGGAGGTGTACCAGAAGAACCGGTCGGTCGGGCCCAGGTCGAGCTGGAACGCGGCCTGCTTGAGGTGTTCGAGCACGATGCCGCCGTGGCCCTGGACGATCGCCTTGGGCAGGCCGGTGGTGCCGGACGAGTACAGGATCCACAGCGGGTGGTCGAAGCCGACCGACTCGAAGTCGAGGTCGGCGCCGGAGACCTCGCGCCCGATCGCCTCGGCCCACGGCAGCACGTCGGCGGGCGTCGGTTCGTCGAGGAGCGGCACATGCAACACGTGTCGTACCGTCGGCAGGCCCGCGCGCAGATCGGCGACCACGTCGGCGCGGCGGATCTCCTTGCCGCCGTAGCGGTAGCCGTCCACCGCGATCAGCACGACCGGCTCGATCTGCTGGAACCGGTCCAGCACGCTGCGCGCGCCGAAGTCGGGCGCGCAGGCCGACCAGACCGCGCCGATGGCGGCGCACGCGAGCAGCCCGATCACCGCGTGCGGGGTGTTCGGCACGTAGGCCGCGACCCGGTCCCCGGGCCGTACGCCCAGCTCGCGCAGGGTGGCGGCGCAGGAGGCGACCTGGCGGCGCAGTTCGACCCAGGAGATCTCGCGCGGGGTCAGTTCCTCGTCCAGGTAGACGATCGCGGCGCGCTCCGGGTCGCCGTCCTCGGCGTGTCGCAGCACCTGCTGCGCATAGTTGAGGCGCGCGTCGGGGAACCAGCGGGCGCCGGGCATGGTCCGGTCGGCCAGTACCACGTCCCGATCGCCCAGGTCCAGCTCGAACCAGTCGCACAACGAGGCCCAGAAGGCCTCGGGCTCGGTGGTCGACCAGGCCCACAGTTGCGCGTAGTCCTCGGCGCGAACGCCGCGTTCGGCGCCGAGCCATTCGCGATAGCGGGTGACCGCCGCGGTGGCGACCCGCTCGGCCGACGGCTGCCACAACAGCTCGGCCTGCTCGCTCGATTCCGTCATCTCTTTACTGCCCCCTCCGCGCGGTGTGCCCCCCGACCCTGCCATCTCCCGCCCCGGCGCGCATCCCCCGGGCGGGTCGTAAAGGATCTTCGTGCCCACTCTGGACGCGCCGCGCCGAACGCGGGATGTTACCGACGGGAAACAAGTCCGGCAGAGGAGGCCTCGCATGCCCACCACGCACGGCACCGTCACCGTCACCGACCGCGAGCGCGAGCGCGTCGCGGAGCGGCTGCTCGCCGCGTCGCATTCGCACGCGTTCGACCCGATCACCGACGTCGACTGGGACGCGCCGCTGCTCGACGGCGCGTACTTCCTGCCCGCGCACCGGGTCAGCCTGTACGGCACACCGATCTGGGAACGCATGAGCGAACGGCAGCGGATCGACCTGTCCCGGCACGAGGTCGCCTCGATGGCCAGTGTCGGCATCTGGTTCGAGGTCGTGCTGATGCAGTTGCTCATCCGGCACGTCTACGATCGCCCGCTGACCTCGCGGCACGTGCAGTACGCGTTCATGGAGATCGCCGAGGAATGCAGGCACTCGACCATGTTCGGCAGGTTGATCGACAAACTGGAGTGCCCCGAGTACGGACCCGGCGCGTACGCGCACATGGCGGCGCGGGCGATGAAGACGCTCGGCTCGGGCGTGCGGGCCTTCGCGATGGCACTGATCGCCGAGGAGGTCCTGGACACGATGCAGCGCGAGATGATGGCCGACGAGTCGCTCCAGCCGATCACCCGGCAGACCGCGCGCATCCACGTGGTCGAGGAGGCGCGGCACGTGCGCTACGCGCGCGACGAGGTGGCCCGGGGCGCGCCGCACATGTCCCGCGCCGAGCGGGCGATCACCCGCCTCGCGCTGGCTCGGGCCGCGCACATCATCGCCACCCGTCTGGTCCATCCGGGTGTCTACGCGGCGGTGGGCCTGGATCCGGCCGAGGCGTACCGGGTGGCGCGCGCCAATCCGCATCGCCTGGACACCCTGGGCCACTGGTCGCGGCGGCTGATCGCGTTCTACGACGAGCACGGCCTGCTCGGCGGACCGGGGCAACGGCTGTGGCGGGCCTCGGGCCTGATGGGACGTCAGATATAGCGTCGGGCCGGGTGGGCGCGCGTGGGCGGGTGTGACCGTAAATACCCCGGTCGGGTTGGCGCCCGGAACTGACGATCCGTCAGACTGTGGTCCGCACACACATCGCACGACACGGTCAGACGAGTTGGAGGGCCCCGTGACGAAGGACCACAAGCCTGTGGTCCCCGGTTGGTTCACCACGTCCGGGGAGGACTTCTCCCTCCTCGGCACCCGGTGTACCGCCTGTGGGACCGTGTTCTTCCCGCGCCAGGAGACGTTCTGCAGCAACCCGGCGTGCGCCGGCACCGAGTTCGCCGAGGTACCGCTGTCCCGGCGCGGCACGGTGTGGTCCTACACGAACGCCGGCTACCGCCCGCCGGCCCCGTTCGTGTCCGACCCGGACACCGAGTGGCAGCCGTTCACCATCATCGCGGTGCGCCTGGAGGCCGAGGGCCTGATCGTGCTCGGCCAGGGCGCGCCCGGCGTCGGCGTGGACGACCTGAAGGTCGGGGTCGAGGTCGAGATCGTGCCCGGCGTGCTGTACGAGAACGACGAGCACGTCTACACCACGTGGAACGTGCGACCCGTGGAGGTCAAGGCATGAGCACCGACCGCGAGATCGTCGTCCTGGGCGCGGGCATGCACCCGTGGGGCAAATGGGGCCGCAACTTCGTCGAGTACGGCGTCAAGGCCGCCCAGGACGCGCTGAGGGACGCCGGCCTGGCCTGGCAGGACATCCAGTTCGTGGCCGGCGCGGACACCATCCGCAACGGCTACCCGGGCTTCGTCGCGGGCGCCACCTTCGCCCAGGCACTCGGCTGGACCGGTGCGCGGATCTCCAGCTCGTACGCGGCCTGCGCGTCCGGCTCGCACGCGATCGCGAGCGCCCGTGCGCAGATCCTCGCGGGTCTGTGCGACGTCGCGCTCGTGGTCGGCGCGGACGCGGCCCCCAAGGGCTTCTTCGCGCCGGTGGGCGGCGACCGCCCGGACGACCCGGACTGGGTGCGCTTCCACGTGCTCGGCGCGACCAACCCGGCCTACTTCGGGATGTACGCGCGGCGCCGGATCGACCTGTACGGCGCCTCCGTCGAGGACTTCGCCCGGGTCAAGGTCAAGAACGCGCGCAACGGTCTGGCCAACCCGAACGCGCGCTACCGCAAGGCGTTCACGATGGAGGACGTCGCGGCCTCGCCGATCGTGTGCGACCCGCTGCGCCTGATGGACATCTGCGCCACCTCCGACGGCGCGGCGGCGGTCGTGTTGTGCAGCAAGGAGTTCGCCGCGCGGCACACCACCTCCCCGGTGCGGATCTCGGCGGTCTCCACGGTCACCCCGACCTTCCCGAGTGCGCTGATCGAGCTGCCCGACATCGCCACCGACTCCTCGGTGGCGGTGACCCCGAACGAGTTGTCCTTCCGCGCGTCGCTGGCACAGGCCGCCTACCGGGAGGCGGGCATCGGCCCGGAGGACCTGAGCCTGGCCGAGGTCTACGACCTGTCCACCGCGCTGGAGCTGGACTGGATCGAGGACCTGGGCATCTGCGCGCGCGGCGGGGCGGAGAAGCTGCTGCGCGACGGCGCGACCGAGATCACCGGCCGGATCCCGGTGAACGCCTCCGGCGGCCTGGGCTCGTTCGGCGAGGCGGTACCGGCGCAGGCGATCGCCCAGGTCTGCGAGCTCACCTGGCAACTGCGCGGCGACGCGGGCGAGCGCCAGGTGCCCGGCGCGACGGTGGGCATCACCGCCAACCAGGGCCTGTTCGGACACGGCTCGTCGATCATCGTCACCCGGTAGCACCGGCTCGGATTCACCGAAACGGTCCCGGGGTCGGCGCGGTCCTCGGCACCTGCCGACCCGTCGACTCCGGGATCGTTTCCGTCTCAGCGGAGGGTTGTATGGGATTTCCGGACGGCATCGGCGTGGTCGACCTGCTGATGGGCCTGCCGAACCGTGATCGGCGCTGGTGGGCAACCGCGATGGCGGGCACGTTGCGGGATCAGGACAGCCGGACCGGGATGACCCATCCGGCCGGATACATGTTCAAGGACCTGCCGGAGATGGAGCGCACCGACTCCTCGGCCGAGGACCTGCTGCGCGAGATGGACCGGTTCGGCGTGGAGAAGGCGCTGATCCCGGTCTCGTTCGAGGACGAGGACACGTCGGCGGCGGTGCGCCGGCACCCGGACCGGCTGCTCGGCAGCTTCCAGGTGGACCCCACCGACGTGATGGCGGGCGTGCGCGGTCTGCGCCGGGCGCGCGAGGAGGTGGGTGTACTGGCCGCGACCTTCTTCCCGTGCGGCTGCACGCCCCCGGTGCCGATCGACGACCGGCTGGCCTACCCGCTCTACGCGACCTGCGTCGAGCTCGGTCTGCCGGTGTTCGTCAACGCGGGCGTCCCCGGCCCCCGGGTGCCGGCCGCCGCGCAGGAGGTGATGCGCTTCGACCGGGTCTGCTACGACTTCCCCGAGCTCACCGTGGTGATGCGGCACGGCGGCGAGCCGTGGTGCGACCTGGCGGTCAAGCTGATGCTCAAGTGGCCCGGCCTGCACTGGTCCTCGTCGGCCTTCGCGCCCAAGCACTATCCGCGCGCGATCGTCGACTACGCGAACACGCGCGGGTCCGACAAGATCATGTACGCGGGCTACTTCCCGTACGGCCTGACGTTGGACCGGATCTTCGCCGAACTGCCCGGGGTGGGCCTCAAGGACGAGGTGTGGCCGAAGTTCCTGCGCGCCAACGCGCTGCGGGTCCTGGGTCTGTGATCAGTCGGCGGCCAGCGCGAGCGCGGCCTCGATCGGGTCGGCGTCCGGGCGCGGATCGACCACCGCCAGGACCGGGACGGTCACGCCCGCGTCGACGTAGCGGGCGATCTTCGCCCGGCACTCGGCCGGGCCGCCGTGCACGATCAGCTCGTCCAGGACCGCGTCCGGGACCAGCTCCAGGGCCCGCTTGCGGTCCCCCTCGGCCCACGCCGCCCACATCGGCGCCAGTTCCTCGGCGCGGCCCAGCCAACGATGGAACTCGGCGTAGACCGGCACGGTGAGGTAGGAGGTGATCATCCGCCGGCCGATCGCCCGCGCGGTGTCCCGGTCCTCGATCGGGATCACGAAGACGCGCGCCACGATCTCCTTGTCCGGCCCGCCCTCGTGCACGTACGGCACCACCCGCTCGACGTCCTCGGCGGAGAGCCAGTTCAGGATCGCGCCGTCCGCCTCCCGTCCGGCCAGCCGCAACATGCCCGGGCGCAGCGCCGCGACCAGGATCGGCGGCGGGCTCTGCGGCGCTCGGGACAGCCGGAAGCCGCGCACCGCGAAGGTCTCGTACTCCTCGCTCACCTTCTCCCCCGCGAACGCCGCGCGCAGGAACCGCACGGTGTCCCGCACCCGCTGGTACGGCCGGTCGAAGCTCGCGCCGTTCCACGCCTCGACGATCGGCGCGGACCCGGCGCCGATGCCCAACCGAAAGCGCCCCGGGGCCACCTCGGCCAGCGCCGCCGCGGTCATCGCCAGCGTCGCCGGGCCACGCGTGTAGGGCGAGACGATCGCGGTGCCCAGGCGCACGTCCGGATCGGCCAGGGCGGCCACGGTGAGCGGGGTGAAGCCGTCCAGACCATCCACCTCGGCCGACCAGACGTCCGTGTAGCCGGCCGCGCGCAGTTCGCGGATCAGGCGCGGGTGGTCGGCGAGCGGCGCGTTCAGCGGAACGGTGATGCCATATCGGGACTGGCCCATGCGTGCTCCTCCGCGGTCCTGATGGTTCCTCAGGACTACCACAACCGGCCGGATACCTGATGTACCGTCAGACAGCATGTCGACCCTGTGCCTCAACACGTTCGCGTTCTCCCCGTTCGCGGGCGCCCGGGAAGCGCCGCCCCTGCCCGAGTTGTCGGCCGCGGTGCACGACGCCGGATTCACCGCGATCGGGCTCGACGTGTTCTCCGTCCTCGGCTACGGCCGGCCGCTCGCCGAGCTCGCCGCCGAGGTGGCCGCGGCCGGGCTGTGCTGTCCGGAGATGCTGGGCTTCGTGGTGGACGCGGACGAGGCCGCCGCGCTGAAGGGGGCTCGGCAGGTGGCCGAGGCGTGCGCGGCGTTCGGCGCCGACTTCGCGCTCGGGATGGTCATGCTGCCGCCCGACGCGCGCTGCGCGGACCTGTTCGCCCGCTGTGCCGAGATCATCGCGCAGGCCGGGGCGCGTGCGGCGGTCGAGTTCCTGCCGTTCACCCCGATCGCCACGATCGCCGACGCGCGCACCCTGGTGGCGCACGCGGGGACCGCGAACTCCGGCGTCCTGGTCGACGCGTGGCACTTCTTCCAAGGCCCGGACACCTGGGCCACGCTCGCCGAACTCCCGGTCGACGAGATCGCCTACGTGCAGATCGACGACCACCCGGAACTGCTGCCGGCGGGCGCGGATCTGTATACGGAGTGCATGTCGCGACGGGTGTTGCCGGGCGACGGGGTGTTCGAACTGGGCGCTTTCCGGGACGCGTTGGCGGCCAAGGGATACGACGGGTTGGTCAGTGTCGAGGTGATCAATCCGGAACTGGTCGCGCTCGGCGCGGTGGAGTACGCGCGCGCCGCGCGGGCGGCGGTGGAGCGAACCTGGGCCTGAGCGACTCTCGGGCCGGCTGTTCGGTTCGTCGGGGGCGCGCGACGCGGCCACGGTCGCCGACCCGTGCGCGGCCGGCCACAACACCGGGCACGCCGCAGCAAGCTCGCGCCGCCCGCGACCCGGCAGCGCCGCGCGGATCCCGCCCAGTCACCGCCCCGGGGCCTCACAACCCCTGATCGGGCGCGTCTCGCGGCGCGGTGGCCTGGAAGGCGGCGAACAGTGGCACATAGCCGGAGGCGTCCATCACCACACACGCGAACGGCCGGTCGAAGACCACCCGCCGCCGGGCCGGCTCCGGCTCGTAGCTCATCCAGTCCAGCTTGACCGTGGTCACCGATGTCGCCTCGACACCCTCCTCGGCGATCCGCAACAACGACTCCTGGACCACCCGATCGACACACACCGGCTCGTCGGTCATCCCGCCGAAGTCCGCCACGTCGGTCAGCGCGGCCTCCACGCCCAGGTCGATCAGATGCGGCACCACGTCCAGCCGGGTCCGCAGTTCGAAGCGCGGCAGCCGCACCTCCACGTCCTCGCCCTCGTACGCCTTCCCGGTGTCGCGCGGCGCCCACGCGGCGGTGATCACCGACGCCGGCGGCGCGTGCTCCGGGCCGAGCGCGAAGCGCACCAGGGCGGGCTGCTCGCCCGCGCACGCCAACTCCACGACGGTGACCTCGCCGTCCCGGCCGGAAATCGCCCACACGTCCGCGGCCGGCACCTCGCGCCGCATCGTCGGCACCTGGGTGCGCGTCCCATCGGCGGCGTGGAAGTATCCGTCGTGGGTCCTGGCCGCGTCGAACTCCTCGCGCCAGCGGGCCCGCAGCGCGAGCGCGCTGATCAGCACCACCCGGGTCCTCGCGTCGAGTTCGACCGGTATCCGCTCGATCAGCCCGTCGGTGGCGCGCGCGACCCACGCGTCCAGGTCGGCCTGCGCCGCCAACGCGCCGAACCCGATGTCCGGCAGCGCGGCGCGGAACCCCTCGCGCAGCGGCGACGCGCTCCACACCCCGGTCGCCACCGCGAGCGCCTCGGTGCCGGCCAGGTCGCGCGCGACGGCGGTGACCACGGGGGCCGCCTCGCGCCACGCGAGGCCCACGAGATCGGCGAGTTCCTCGGCGGTGTCGCCCTCCGCGCCGGTGGCCACCGCCGCGAGCGCGAGCCACAGACCGGTCGGCGAGCACACCACGTCGCCGCCGGCCGACCGCACATCGGGATCGCTCAGCATCGAGTCGAGCCAGCGCGAGGCCAGTTCCCGTACGGTGCCCGCGTGTTCACGCAGAGCCGGTTCCATCTGATCACCCTTGTCGTCGCGTGTCGCCGCTGCCCGGAGTTGTTTCGGTCTCCCCCGGTCGAGGAAATCCACACCTCCCGACCGTAGTGTCGTGGGTCATGAACGACTTCGGCGGGGACCTGGAACTACGCAGACTGATCGACCGTCAGGCCATCCACGACGTGGTCATGCGGTACTGCCGAGGGATCGATCGCATGGACCTCGACGCCGTCCGCGCGTGCTACCACCCCGACGCCACCGACGAGCACGGCAGCTTCGCCGGGACGGTGGACGAATACCTCGCGTGGATCGGTCGGCTGCTCCCCCGATACACCTCGACCATGCATCTCACCGGCAACCACCTGGTGGAATTCCGCGACGACACGCCCGATCTCGCCCGTTCGGAGACGTACGGAACCGCCTTCCACCGCAGCGCCGACCCCGCGCCCAGGGGCAACCTGATCACCGGATTCCGCTACATCGACGACTTCGCCCGACGCGACGGCGTGTGGCGCATCGCCCGCCGCGTGGCCACCACCGAGTGGGTCCGGGTCGACGACGCGGCGGGACAGTGGCCGGTGCCCGAGGGCATCCGGACGGGCCGACGCGACCGCACGGACGCGGTGTACGCGCCCTTCCCCGCCGCCCCGCCCGAGAGCGGTGGAAAGAACCCGGGCGAGACGGATCCGGGAGATCCGGGCGAGACGGATCCGGGCGAGTCCTAGTCGGTCGACTCCGCCGCGACCTCGACCGGCCGGCGGAACACCCGCGTCGCGTGGATCTCGCCGACGATCTGCGGCGCGTCCGGCTCCTGCGGCACCGGCAACCCGGGCCGCAGATGCTCCTCGACCGAGATGTACTTGAGCCCCGCGCGCAGGTCCGCGTCGTTGCGCAAGCGCACCACCAGCGGGAACTCGGCCAGCGCCGTGGTGTCGAACAGCCCGGTCGTGTACACCAGTTGCACACCCAGCGCGTCCGCGACCGCGCGTTGCAGTTCGAGCAGATACGACGCGTTGGCCCGCCCGATCGGGTTGTCCAGGAACAAGGTACCCGCGTGCCGGTGCCGGGCCCGACCACGATCGTTGCTGCGCAGCGCGGCCATCGTGCAGTACAGCGCGATGGCCGCGGTGAGCAGCTGCCCGCCGGAGAACACGTCCCCCATCTGGCCCACCGGCACCCGCTCGGCACGCAGCACCGAGTCCGGCTTGAGGATCTCCACCTGTACCCCGCGCGGACGCAGCGCCGCGTGCACCCCGCGCAGCAGCAGCGTCATCCCGTCCCGCCGCACGCCGCCGACCGTGCCGTCCCGACCGCGCTTGATCGTGCGGGTCGCCTCGTCGACCACCTCGCCCAGCGCCTCCACCAGGCCCGCCGCGTCCGGCTCGTCGAACCTGATCCGCAGGAACTCCTGGCCGGACCACTCGCCGAGTTCCTCCGGCAGCCGGGACAACCGCTGGGCCGCGCGCAGCGTGGTCAGCGCGGCCTCGACCATGCCGCGCATCCGATCCACGATGCTGTCCCGGTTGCGCTCGATCTGGCGCAGTTCGTCGGTGAGCACCCGCAGGCGCGGCGCGAACGCGGCCGACCACGCGGGCGCGTGCTCGGCCAGCGCGGCCGGCGGCAGCTCCCGGATCTGCTGCCGGGCGGGCATCCGGACCTGCTCGAACCGGGTCGCGCCGGCGTGCCGCACCAGCGTCTCGATGCGGTCGCGGACCTGGCTCT
Source organism: Embleya sp. NBC_00888 (assembly GCF_045207655.1). NCBI lineage: Bacteria > Bacillati > Actinomycetota > Actinomycetes > Kitasatosporales > Streptomycetaceae > Embleya > Embleya sp. NBC_00888. The sequence goes on from NZ_CP108784.1 coordinate 1,336,021, forward strand.
CGGCGGCGGACAACTCGGCAGCGGCCGCGCGCAGCGCCCGCCGGCACGTGGTCGCCGCGTCCCGGGCGTCCGCGACCGGGCTCGCGAACGGCGTCGCGGGCGGCTGCTCGGGATCCACCGCCACCGCCGGCAGCGTGTCCGTGAGCGAGGCCGCCACCTCGCCGAAGGCACCCGCCGCGTGGTCCGCGTCGGTGTGCTCGCGGGCCGACCGGCCGTGCGTCTCGCGCGCCGAGGTCAGCGCCTCGGTACGCCCGGCGTGCTCGGCGCCGGCGGCGCGCAGCAGTTCGAGCGCGTGCGCGCCGTCCCGGGGACGCTGCTCCTCGGGCAGGTCCAGGTGATGCTCGCGGCCCTCGGCCGGAGCATGCCGCTCGACCTCGCCGCGCAACCGGCCGAGCAGTTCGCTGGCCGCGTCGGCCCGGCCCTCCAGGGTGCGTACATGGTCCTCCGCGCGGCCGGCCGCGGCCAAGCGGGACGGGCCGTCGGAGCCGTCGAATCCGTCGAGCAGTTCGGCCGCCTGCCGGCGCACCTTCGCGCTCAGCCGGTCCAGCGTGCTCTGCGCGGCGGACTCCTCGCTCTCCGCCCGGGCCTGCTCGGCGCGCAGATCGGCGCCCACCCCGACCTTCTCGTACAGCGCGCGGGCGGTGCGGTACGCCTCGCGCAGCGCGGGCAGCGACGCGCGCGCGGCGGCCTCGTCGGCCGGCGCGTCGGCGACCTGCTCCTCCAGCGCGCCGGTGATCTCGGCGCGTTCCTCGCGCAGCGCGCGAGCGGTCCGCCGGGCGTCGTCGGCCGAGCGCTGCGCCTGCCTGCGGTCCTCGTCGGCGGTCCGGGCCAGCGTACGATCCGCCTCGACGCCCGCCTCGTGTTCGGCGGTCTCCTGCTCCAACTCGCGGATCCGGCGCGCCCATCCGGCCCGCTCGCGCAGCCGGAAGGCGAGACCCGCCAACGCGTCGGCCCGGCGGCGCGCGGTCTGCGCGGCGTCCATCCGCCGATCCCGCCGGTCCACCGCCTGCACGCGGGCCTGCTCGGCGCTCACCGCGGCGATCTCCGCGGCCTCCCCGGCCGCCTGCGCGGCGGCCAGTTCGTGCCGCGCCTCGCCGACCGCCTCCGACAGCGCGGCCGGCCGGCCCGCCGGACACGCGGCGCGCCAGGTCGCCAGCCGCCCGGCCAACGCGCGGTCCCCCTCCAGCCGCGCGGCCCGGACCCGGATCGCCTCCTGCCGCTCGCCGGCCCGACGGCGCAGCGCGTCCCGCTCGGTGTCCGCGGCCCGTTCGTCGTGCATCGCCGGGTTCGGCGGCACCAGGAAGGTGTCCGGGCGGTCCACGCCGGGCTCCAGCAGCGCCTCGGGGGTACCCACCGCGACCGCCGAGCGCGGCAACAGCGCGGCCTCGGCGAGCACGTCCCGAGCCCGGTCCATCGCGTTGTGCATGGTCACGATCACGCCGTCGACCAACTCGGGGCGGGCCGCGAGCACCGCGGAGTGCCGCTCGGCGGGTACCGACTGGGCCAGGTAGCGCCAGCCCGGCAGCGCCGGAATGCCGTGCTCGCCCAGGAGTTCGACCGCGGCCAGCACGTCCGGCCCGGCGGGCAGCAGACCGCCGTCGCCGAGCGCGCCCAGGATCCGCGAGTCGTCGGCGGCGCCGGTGCGCAACTGGAACAGCGTGCGCTCGCCGTCGGACACCGCCTCCGCGAGCAGTTCGCGCAACACGTCGGCGGCCCGATCGAAGGACTGCGCGGCCTGCTCGCCGACCGCGACCTCGGCGTCCGGGCCCAGCAGTTCGGCCACCCGCGGATCGGCCGCCAACGCCGCCGCGCCCGCGTTCACGGCGGTCAGGTCGGCCTCGGCCACGCCGAGGCGGTCCGCGGCCCGCGCCGCGGCCAACTCGGCCCGGCCGCGCGCCGACTCGGCCTCGCGCACGCCCGCCGCGAGTTGTTCGGCACTGACCCGGGCCTCCGCCCACGCGGCCGACGCGGCCTTCTCCTCGTCCGAGGCGCGCGCGGCGGACTCGGCCGGATCGCCGTCGTCGTCGATCCAGCCCGCCTGCACCGCCAGATCGAGTTCGGCGCCCACCTCGGCGAGTCGACCGCGCAGGTGCGCCGCCTCGCTGCGGGTGCGCTGCGCCTCGGTCGCCGCGGTGGTGGCCGCCCGCTGGGCCCGCTCGCCCCGGTCCTGGAGTTCGGCGGCTCGGCGTTCCTCGGTGTCCGCCCGGCCCTCGGCCCCGGCGGCGGCCACGTGCAGCGCGCGCACCAGCGCGCCGGCCGCCTCCTGCCGGGCGGCCAGCGCGGGCGCGGCGTCCCGCTCGGCCGCCCGGATCGCCACGTCCACCCGCTCGGAGCGGTCCACCGCCGCCCGGTGCCGCAGCACCGCCTCGGTGGCCAGCCACGCCGAGTGCAGCCCGCGCGCGTCGGCCAGTTCGCGCTTGAGCCGCGCGGCGTCCTTCTCCGCGGCGGTCAACCGCATGCCCGCGTGCCGGTGGGTGATCTCGGCGGTGACCAGGGCGGCGTGTGCCCGAGCCCGCTCGGCGACGTCCACCGCGGCAGCGGATTCGGCCACTCGGCGGGCCAGTTCGGCGGCCCGCTCGCGCTCGCGCTCGGCCCGGGCGCCCAGTTCGCGGCCGAGCCCACGCGCGGCGTCCTCGGCGCCGCGATGCGCCGCCCGCACCCTGGTGCGCCGGCCGGCCGCCTCGCTCACCGCGTCGAGCAGTTCCACCGCGCCCTCGACGAAGTCCCGTTCGGCGGTCAACTCGGCCCGCTGGGCGAGCTTGACCGCGAACCCGTCGACCAGGTCGGCCAGCCCGTCGGTGTCGGCCGGATCGGACACCGCGCGCAGCAGCAGGTCGACGAAGTCCGCGTCGTTCTTGACCGCGAACAGGCCCGCCGCCTCACCCTCGTCCGCGTTCATCTCACGCTGGTAGCGGAAGAGTTCGGGGTCCAGACCGAGCGCGTTCAGGTGCTCGATCCAGCGGTCGTGGATCTCCTCCCACACCACGTCCACGTCCGGGTAGACCTTGTGCAGTTCGGTCATCGCGTCCCGGAAGCCGCGCATGGTCCGCCGCCGCCCGCCGACCTGCACCGGCAGCCCCTCCAGGGTGAGCCCGGGACCGGGCCGGAAGGAGTACCAGCTCTCGGCGAACTTGCGCGGGTCGGAGGAGACCTGACGCCCGCGCCATTCGCTGACCTTGCCGACCACGACCGTCTCGCCGGTGAGCACGTGCTGCCACTCCAGCGCGACGTGCCCGCAGTCGTCGGCGAGCAGGAACTTGCGCAGCACACCCGAACTGGCGCCGCCCAGCGTGTTGCGGTGTCCGGGCAACATCACCGAGAAGATCAGCTTGAGCAGGACCGACTTGCCGCCGCCGTTCTCCAGGAACAACACGCCCGCCGGCGCCGGCCGGCGTGGCGGCCCGACCGGCTCGCCCTCGAACAACTGCGCCTGCCTGGGCGCCGGGTCGGGCACGGGCGCGCCGACTCCGCGCAGGTCCAGCACGGTGTCGGCGTAACGCGCACCGGCGGGCCCGATGGAGAACAGGCGGACCCGGGACAGCTCGTACATCGGCGGTCAAATCTCTCTGGTCGAAGCGCAGGACAAGACGATCACACAGCGGTCGAACAACACAGCCAAGAACACTCGGCGGGCGAAGCCCCCGGGAACACCCGGCACCCGCCGCCCACTCGGGGCCGGCCCCGGGCCGGCCGGATCCGGGACGAGCCGGCTCCGGGACGACTCGGACCCCGTGACGGGGCGAATCCCCACCCCGCGGCCCCCTTTACCCGTCAGACCCCGTGAAAGGGCAACCCGGCGCCGGGCGCCAACTCACCGCCGTCGCTCGCGGCGGCCAGCAGGCTCGGGCTGCCGTCGGTCACCGCCACCACGCCCAGTTCGAGCAGTTCGGACATCGCCGCCGAACCGGCCGTGTCGCGCACCTGGAGCTGATAGCGCGCGGTGGTGCGGTAGGTGCCGCCCGCGTCGTCGGAGACCCGGTGCAGGAAGCCCGAGTCGACCAGGAACGCGACCGCCTTGGCCACGATGCCGATGGTGGACGCGGCCAGCCGGCGGGCGTCCTTGGTCGCGCCGGTGGCGCTGCGCCGGGCGTAGACCCGCCAGGCGACCTCCAGGCCGGGGCCGTCCACCTCGGGGTCGCTGATCTCGCCGCGCTGCTCGGCGCGTTCCTCCAGGCGCAGGCAGGCCTGGCGGACGAACGCGTCCACGCCGTGCACGCTGAGCCGGCCCACGTAGGCGTCGTCGGCGAGGTCCTCGGGACGCGGGAAGGCCATCGCGGCGACCGCGAGGTGGGCGAGGCCGTGCAGGAACCGGTCGGTCGACTCGGTGCCGGCCCGGCGCGCGTAGTCACCCATCCGGACCGCGAACACCGAGTCCTCGCCGGCGGTCACCGCCATCCCGGCGCGCGGCGACACCTCCAGGACCACCAGACCCAGGCCGGCCGCGACCGCCGCGGCCAACGCCGCGAAGCGCGGATCCTCGCGGTGTCTGCGGATCAGGTCGGCGTACTCGGCGTCGCGCGCGGGCAGCAGCTTGGGCTGGAGGCCGTAGGCGACCAGCCGCGCGGCGTCGCCGACGTCGGCCGAGGTGATCGGCGCGGCCTCGCCGGCCGTGTCGTGGTTCATGCGGGAGTGGGGCCTTCCGGCTCGGGTCGCGCGCCGGTCAGAACCGCCGTGCCGATGATCAGGTCGGCGCCGCCGACCTCGGGGTCGTCGAGTTCGGTGCCGTCGTCGACGGCCACCAGGAGGGTCCGGTCGCCCTGTCGCAGCGCGGTGCCCACCGGCGGCGAGGCCGCGTGGAAGGCCAGCAGCGCGACCAGGTAGCCGAGGTCGGGATCCGCCTCGCGGGCCTCGGCGAGCAGCCCGGAGAGCCGGCGCGGGGTCTCCGGCGGGATGTCCAGGAGCAGCGCCGCCGCGTCGTGCTGGCTCTCGCTGTAGCGGCTGTCGTCGGGGGTGAGCGACACGTCCGGCTCGGGCAGTTCGGCGCCCAGGTGGTCGCGCGGGGCGGGCGGGGTGAGCAGCATCGCGGTCAGGTCGTGCAGGCGCACCGCCACCGGGGTGCGCAGCCCCGTGCCCGCCGCGAAGAACCGGTCGGTCACCCGGCGCGCGTCGCCGACCGGCAACTCCAGGAGCGGGCGCAGCAGTTGCCCGTACAGGTCGAGCCCGGTGCGGGTGCTCGGCGCGGCGAACGCCTGCCGGTCCTGCTCGGCGCGGAACAGCGGCCCGGCCTCCATCAGCCGGGTCTGCAACTGGGTGTGCCGGCGGATGCAGTCCTGCACGATGTCGACCAGTTCGGCCGCGCCGCGCTTGCGCTCGCTCTCCTCGGCCTCGTCCCGGGCCCGCCGGATGTTGATCAGGATCGCGTTCTCGTGCCGGTAGCGGTCGGCGACGTGCTCGAACGCCTCGTCGATGAGGTCCGGCACGGCTCGCAACCAGTCCACCGCGCGCACGTTGCGCCGGGTCGCGTCCAGCGCGCGGCGCAGCGATTCGGCGTACTGCACCGTGCGGTAGCGGGCCTGTTCGGCGGCGAACCGCGCCTCGGCCAGCCGCCCGCGCCGGATCAGGTGTTCGAGCTTGACGTCGGCGGCGATCTGCGCGCTGGTGACGTCCGTGTCCAGCGCGCCGACGAGCACGTTGATCGCCTCGTCGGTGGCGCGCAGGAAGATGTGCCCGTCCGGGCCGGGGACCTCTTCGAGCAGTTTGAAGTCGTAGTCGCGCCGGATGTACTCACCCTCGCGGGTCCACATCCCGTAGACCGCGCGAAAGCCCCGATCGACGCTGCCGACGTTGATCAGGTTCTCCAGCACCCAGCGGGCGACACGTTCGTACTCGGCGGGATCGCGCCCGGGCGCCTGCGCGGCCACCCGGGGGCGCAGCCGGGCGACGATCTCGTCGTGGTCGGCGCCGGTGTCGAAGTCCATCGTGACCGTGACCAGGTCGATCGCGGTGAGGCCGAGTTCGGCCATCGCGTAGACGGTGTACTCGCCCGCCAGGTTGGCCTTGCGCGCCTCCAGGTCGTGCAGGGGCGCGGTGCAGGCGAGGGCCTTGAGGCGGCGGGCGAGCCCCTCCTCGGTCACCCCGGAGCGCGGGTGTGCCGCGCCCGGGGGCAGCGCCGTACCGAGGGTCGGCGCCGGCTCCCCGGGCAGGACGGCTCGGGCGGAAACGGTCATGGGAGTAGAGCCTAGGACGTTCGGCCGACAGCTTCGGACACGCCCTGGGGCCCCGGGGGGCCGAACGGGGGCGCGGGTCGGCGGGCGAGCGGCTACATCTCGCTCAGCCTGGCCAGCGCGGCGGTGCGCACCTCGTCGTGCTCGGCCGGGTCGCCCGCGAGTCGACGCAGGCGCGTCACGGCCTCGGGGCGGCGCGCGTCCACGTGGCGCGCGGCGATCAGGCGGGTGTCGGCCTGGCAGTCCCACAGGGCTTCGACGGCGGTCCCGGCGGCGAACGAGGGCTCTATCCGGGCCAGGGTGCGCACCGCGCACGCGCGCAGTCCGGCGGAGGCGGCCTCCCGGTAGACGCCGCGGACCAGGTCGAGCGCGTCGACCAGGGCCAGGCGCCCTATCCCGGAGACCAGGTCGCACAGTCGGAAGTGGTCGGCCTGGTCGGTGATCGGGGCGCCGACGCGCATCGGCTCGGCCACCCGGGTGCGCAGCGCGGCCAGCAGAATCGGTCCGTCGACGGGTTCCCCGGCGCCGGCCAGTATCCGTACCGCGACCTCGCCGAGCAGGTCCTCGCGGCCGGCCCAGGTGCGGGCCCGCTCGACCGCGGCCGGGCTGCGCAGCCCGCCGATCGCGTGTGCGGCGGCGAGCCGCACGCCGGTCGGCGCGTCCGGCGCCAGCGCGCCCTCGGCCAGGTCCAGGAGCGCGCCGTCGCCCTGTTCGCCCAGGTATCTCAGCGCGGCGGCCCGGGCGCCGTCCGGGCCGGCCCAGGCGGCGGCCAGGATCGCGCCCCGGTGCTCGGGTCCGGCCACGGCGCCGAGCCGTCGTCCGCACGCGAGTGATTGTCGGGGGCCGTCGGCGGCCTCGGAGAGCACCTGGTCGACGGTCTGCGCGGGTGCGGTCGGACCGGCGGGGGTCTTGACCGAGCGGGTCAACTCCCAGTTCCACCAGTCCAGGTCGACCTGCTCGACGACCGTGCGCACGCGCTCGTCCTCGGCCGCCCAGACCCGCCACGGGCGCATCCCGGTGGAGCGCTTGACGCAGTCGTAGAGCTCGTCGTCCTCGCCGCGGTCAAGGACCACCTCCAGCAGACCGGTCAGGGCCGCGTCGTGGCCGTTCGCGGCGAGCCGGTCCAACGCCTCGGGCCAGTCGCGGCCCTCCTTGACGTAGTCCCGCAGCAGCGTGATCGCGTCGGCGCGGCCCAGCCGGGCGAGGGTGCCGAGGACGGCGAGCGGGAGCGCGGTACGGTCCGCGTCCTCGTCGGTCCAGTCGTCGTCACACAACAGGTGTCGGGCGAGGCCGTCGAGGCCGGCGTCGAGGTCCGCGTACAGGCGCGCGTAGTACAGCGACCGCGACTCGGTGGCCGGAACGGTGCGGGGATCGCGGACCACACAGCCGTCGAGCGCGTCGAGCACAGCGACGCGGTCGGCGACGAGGGCCCGCCGGGCGCCCTGACCGTGGCCGCTGCGAAGCAGGCCAAGGAGGGCGTCATGCGAGGTGATGACCGGATCGAACATGCCGCAAGCATCGGTGGCCGGCAACCCTGGAGCAACAGGATTTAGGACACATGTACCCGTTGCCCGTTGTTTCGGGGAAACCTCGTCGCTGTTTCGTCACCCGAAGCTACGAACTGTACCGACCCGGTTCGTGTGTGCGACGCGTGGGTGTGATGGGCGCGCGCCGCGCGGGGGCGATCCGCGGGTCGCCGCGCCGGGGCGACCCACGAGGGCGATCCACGAGGGCGATCCGCTCGCCCGGCCCGCACCCGGCGGGCCGACCCCGCGTCGACCCGTCCGCGGCCGGGCCCGGCCGGCGCGCCTCAGTGCTGTTTGGGCACCTGGACGCGCGGCCGGTCGCGCCGGACGGTCCCGTAGTCCTCGCCGTCGAGCGGGCCGATGACGCTCGCCGGGACGAACGACTCCATCGCCCAGGCCCGGGTCCGCACGTCGGCCGCGAAGCCGTACGCCCCCCAGACGGGCCAGCGCACGCGGGCGCGCCAGGTGCCGTCCCGGTACTGATGCCAACTCACCAGGGTGACCTCGAGGTGCTGCCCGTCCGGAAGGACCATGCGCACGCGCGGACCCACGGCGTGCAGATCCGCCTCCTTGCGTCGCTCGCCGATCGGGCCCGGCGGCGGCTCCCGAAGACCGGGCTCCACGAGCGGAGGGGGCGACTCGCCGGCGGCGGTCGGATTCGGTACGACTGCGGTCTTGCTGCTCACGCGGCCATTGTGCGGCGCGGCGGCGGCGCGCCGGCCGGAAAGCGCCCCCGCACGCACGCGTCCCACCCGTACGGCGCACGCGCGCGCCACGCGAGTGGGACGGTGGGGTGGTGCGGTCGGTCAGGACACCACCCGGAGTTCGGCCGGGCCGACCACGCTCAGGCCGAGCACCGCGGCCAGGTCCTCGACCAGGTTGGCGGCCTGGTCCGGGGTCAGTCGTTCGACCGTCCACTCGTCGGTGGGGCGGCCCTGTTCGTCGGTGTGCGGGCCGAATCGCAGTTCGATCGGCCGATCGGCGTCGGCGGACGGCAGCACCGGAACCCGGGCCACCAGGGTGACATTGTTCGACATGACGTCGACTCCCTTCGGAGAGCGAAAACGATCGCCGTTGTCATTGCCGGTCACCACTCACGCTCGCACCGCGTTCGGACGGTGTCCAGGTGTCTCCGGTGGCACAAGGAGCGCACGAGGCGCACCCCGACGCGTCGAAAGGCCCCGGCACGCGTCGCGCGCCGGGGCCTGAAGTCGAGCGGTCCTTCGTGTGGGGGAATCGCCAACGGCCCGTCGCCGTACCCGATTCCCCCGCTGGGTCAGCCGAAGAAGGCCTTCACCACCGGTCCCGCGGCCGAGCCGCCGGACTTGCCCTTCTCGACCAGGACCGCGATCGCGACGTCGTCCTTGAACGCGATCATCCAGCCGTGCGTGAGGGTCTCGCCCTTCTCGTCGAACTCGGCGGTACCGGTCTTGGCGCCCACCGTGCCCGGGATGCCCTGGAGCATCTTGCCCGAGCCGTTGGCCACCACGCCCTGCATGAGCGCCTTGAGCTGACCGGCGATGGCCGGGTCCAGGTCGTGCGAGGGCACCCGTCCGGGCACGTCGTCCGGCGCGAGCACGGGCTGGTTGAACTTGCCGGAGGCGATCGTCGCGGCGACCGAGGCCATCACCAGCGGACTGGCCAGCACCCGACCCTGGCCGATCATCGACGCGGCCTTGTCGTTCTCGCTGTTGGCCGCGGGCACCGAACCGTCGAAGGTCGCCGTGCCGACGTCCCACTTGGCGCCGATCCCGAACTGCTCGCCGGCCAGCTTGTTCAGCGTGTCGTTGTCGATCTTGGACCGGTTGCCGATGAAGGCCGTGTTGCAGGACTGCGCGAAGTCGTCCTGGAAGAGCGCGTTGGGCATCGGCTGGAGACCGTCGTAGTTCTTGAAGGTCTGGCCGTTGACCACGAGCGTGTTCTCACACGGCACCTTGTCGGTCGGCTTCAGGCCCGCCCGCAACAGCGCGCCGGAGGAGACCGTCTTGAAGGTCGAGCCCGGTGGGTACCGACCGGTGAACGCGCGGTTGTCGCCGTTCGCGGGGGTGTTCGCGGCACCCATGATCCCGCCGGTCTTGGCGTCGATCACCACGATCGAGGCGTTGTTGCCGCCGGTGACCGCCTTGAGCGCCTCCTCGGCCCGCTTCTGGGTGCCCGGGTCCAGGGTGGTCTTCACCGGTTCGGACGGCTTGCCCTTGACGTCGACCAGGCTCGCCTTCTCGGCACCCGCGGCATCCACGATGGTGATCTTCAGGGCGGCGGTGCCGGCCAGCTTCTTCTCGTAGCGGTACTGGAGGCCGGACGCGCCCACCGAGTCCGCCGAGGACGCGCTCGGGTCCGCGTTCTTGAGCAGGTCCGCGTTGTCGCCCGAGCCGACCGTACCGACGATCTGCTTCGCCACGTCGCTGGTCTGCTGCGTGCCCTCCTTGACCTGGATCCCGGCCTGACCGGCCAGCTTGACCTGGCCGCCGCCGTCCCATTTCTCCTTGCGCAGGGTCACCAGCGGGAGCGACTGGTTCGGATCCGCGGCCGCGACCCGGGACTTGAGCTTGGGAATGTCCAGGTCGAACATCGGGTCGGCGAGCGCGGCGTACAGCGAGTCCGGGTTGGTGATCTTGGCCGGCCACAGGGACAACGCCACCACCGGCGTCGAGGTGGCCAGCGCCTTGCCCGAGCGGTCCAGGATCTCGCCGCGCTTGGGCAGCGTCCGGTCGCGCTTGATCTTCCCGGTGTCGGCGAGCTGGGGGTGCACGATGGTCTGCGTCCAGTGCACGGTGGTCTTGCCGCTCGCGGTGACCACGGGGACCGTCGAGTCGATCTTGACCGGGTCGGCCACGCCCTTGAGGGTCAGCGTCGCGTTGTAGGTGAGCGTTGCGGGCGCGTTGTCCTTGCCCTTGGTGTACGTACCGGGCTTGTACTCGGCCTTGACGATGCCCAACTGCTTGCCGGTGGTGTCCAGCCCCTGCTGCGCCGTGGTGGGGTTGTCCGTGAAGGACGCCGCCTTCGCCAGATCGCCGGCCTGCCACGCGCTCAGGAAGTTCCTGGCCGTGGTCTCGGACGTGTCCTTCTTCTCGCCACCGCCGCCACTGCACGAGGTCAACGCGGCCACCACGACGACGGACAACGCCAAGGGCACGGTCGACGGGAACCGCCGCTTCTTGCTGCCCACCAGATTCCTCCCGAACGTCCATGAACCCCCGGCGGCCCGCCGGAGGTCTTCGGTCACGCTACCCGGACCGCCGGACGACTTCGGCCATCGGGCACCTGTACGACCGACTTGTGACCTGGTTGTTGAGGTGCTCCGAACGGGGGACGTGAGGGATCGCCCTCAACCCTTGCCGAACGGGAGCCGAATTCGCGACCGAAGGAAACCGGTCCCCCATCCGATGCGTCGGTAGGAGCATGAGGGTCCGCCGGGACGGGGGCCCGAGTTGACCGTTGGCACCGTCGAGCAGGAGGAGAACGGGGCGATGGGGACCACACGGATCGCCATACCGACACCACCGCGTTACGGGTGGCAGGAGGACGCGGCTTGCAGGGGCCTGGACGCCGGGCTCTTCTTCGGTGACGACCAGGAGCGGCCCGGCGAGCGCCGGGCACGCGAGCGGGTCGCCAAGAAGGTCTGCCTGTCCTGCCCCGTGCGGCGGCGCTGCCACGAGCACGCGATGTCGGTCCCGGAGCGCCGAGGTGTGTGGGCGGGTCTCGGTGAGACCGAACGCGCCGCACTGCTGCGCGAGCAGGAGCAGGAACACGCGCACGAGCACGAGCACGAGCGGGAGAAAACCACGACGGCGGCCTGATCGGGCCCGCGTCGGGGGTCGTCGGGCGCGCGGCCGGATCCGGGGTCAGGCAGGCAGGTCGTCCTCGGTGAGCAGCCCGCGCACGTCGAGTCGATCCCGCACGTGCGGCGCGCACGCGTCCACCACGACCGCCGCGCCGACCCACTCGGCGCCGGCCTCGGTGACCATCCGCCGCACGGCGCTGGCCTGCGCGCCGGTCTCGAGCCACTCGTCGACCAGGAGCACCCGATCGCCCGGTCGGAACAACCGGCTCGGGACCACCAACGTGAGGCCACCGTCCTGGTATTCGGGCGGGGTGGCGGCGCGCAGCATGGGATCGTCGCCGGGTCGTCGGCCGTCGCCGACGATCCGCCGATCCTTGCGGATCTCGACGAAGCCGACGCCCAGGTGCAGGGCCGTGATCGGACCCAGGACCAAGCCGCGCGTCTCGATGCCGACGATCAGCGTCGGCCGCGCCTCCGCGTGCAGCGCGCCGAGCCCGGGGCCGAGCATCGCCAGCACCTCGGGATCGTGCCACCAGCCGGAGGCGTCGGCGAACGTGCCCCAGGGGGTCTCGCGCCAGGTGAACGCGTCCGCGAGTCGGCGCGCGATGGGTCCCACGCTGCCCTGACGGCTCGTCACCTCGGCGCACCCCGTTCCGTTCCGGCACCGGTCGTGGATCTTCGACCGGACAGGCTACCGGTGCGGGAACGATCGAATCGGCGAACCCGCCCGGGCGGCCCGCGGCAGGGCGGCCGCCCGGGGGCGCGGTCAGTCCGCGCCGGGGCGGTCCAGCGGTTGTTCGACCAACGCGAGCACCCGACTGGCCATGAACCGCGCGGTCCGCACCACGGTGCCGGTGCGGGTCAGTTCGCTCACCTCGACGACTCCCCGGCGGACCGCGACGTCCACCCGGCGCCCCGCGCGCGTCGCGGTCATCTCGTAGGTCTTGGTGCTGTCGCCCGCGTCGACCACTATCTCGACCCGATCGCCCTTCATACGTGCCCCCTTCGACCGATTGGCTCCATCTTCTCCCACAGGTCCGACATCGACCGTCTCCCCGATGGGAGTGGTCCCGCCCCGACTCCGGGGCGCCTTACCGCGCCGGGCACCGGGGTTCCTCTAACGTGTGTCGCACAGGGGATTCGGGCACACGACACCCGGACGACGGCACCACGCGAGGGGATCGGTCACACATGACGATGGTGCGGCTGCGACGGCAGGATCCGCGCATCGTCGGGTCCTATCGGTTGCTGCGTCGTCTCGGGGCCGGCGGCATGGGCGTGGTCTATCTCGGCGTGGACCGGCACGGCACCCGGGTCGCGCTCAAGCTGATCCGCCAAGAGCTGGCCGGGAACCCGGAGTTCCGCTCCCGCTTCGCGCGTGAGGTGGCCGCCGCGGCGATGGTGCGCGGCAACCGGACGGCCGCGCTGGTGGACGCCGACGCGGGCGCCGACCGCCCCTGGCTGGCCACCGTGTACGTCCCCGGGCCCTCGCTCCAGCGCCGGGTCGGCGAGCGCGGCCCGCTGGGTTGCCTGGACCTGGCCCGGGTCGGATCGGCGGTGGCCGACGGCCTGGTCTCCGTGCACGCGGTCGGCGTCGTACACCGCGACGTGAAGCCGTCCAACATCCTGTTGTCACCGGACGGCCCGCAGATCATCGACTTCGGAATCGCCTACGCGGACGGCGCCGGCACCCTGACGGTGACCGGAACGGCGGTCGGCTCACCGGGATTTCTGGCCCCGGAGCAGGTGCGCGGACAGACCGTGACCCCGGCCACCGACATATTCGCGCTCGGCGTCACGCTCGCCTACGCGGGCCGCGGCGCCCCGCCGTTCGGGTCGGGGCCGGTGGACGCACTGCTGTATCGGGTCGTCCACGAGGAACCGGACCTGGAGGGCGTGCCGGAGCAGGTGGTGCCGTTGATCTCGGCCTGCCTGTCCAAGGATCCGCGGATGCGGCCCTCCGCCGAACAGGTCCGCGAGCGGCTGGCCGCGATCGCCCGTCAGCGCGAGGCCGAACGCGGTACGCCGGCCCGCGGCCTGGAGGCGACGGCGTCGACCGCGGCGGCCTCGGTCGCGACCAAGGGTCCGGGCGGCGCGGCACGGGCCGACGGCGGCCCGACGGCCCCGGCCGCGCCGCGCGAGCGGGAGCGGGACCGCGATCGGGCCAGGCGCGAGGCGGCCCGTCGGGAGAGCGCGCGCCGGGACGAGGACACGCGTGCCGACCGATCCTCGGCGGGGCGTGCCGACTCGGCTCGGGCGGATTCCGGGCGGACGCCGGTCGAGGGGCGCTCGGCGACCCGGCCGGAGTCGGGCCGGCACGATTCGACTCGACCCGATGGCGGGCGACCCGACGCGCGGGGGCACGAAGCGCGCGGGCACGAGGGGCGTGGGCAGGACGGACGTTCGGCCGACGGCGGGCGGACGGACCCGGTTCGGCACGAGGCGGGGCGAGGCGATGCCGGGCGGCACGACCTCACCCGCGGCGAACGGACCGAGCGCGGTGATCCGGCGCGCGGCGCGGTGCCGGACCGCCAGGAGCGTACCGACCGCGCCGATCGCACCGATCGTGCCGACGCCAAGCGCGCGGGTCGGGTCGACCACGGGCCGCGTTCGCGTGCCGGGACCGGCACTCCGCGTCGGCGCCGGCCGGAGAACCGACGGCGGTTGCTGATCCAGCAGTTGATCGTGTTCATCGTGGTGACCGCCATCGCCGCGTTCGCCATCGCCGCGTTCCAGAACGACGGCGACGGCGGCGACGACGGCGTGAAGACCACGACCGCCGCCGAGCCCGCCCAGGCCCCGCCGGCCCCCGGCCCGTTCCGGATCGGCCCGGCGCACGGCACGATCCCGATCGCCGACTGGTCCGACCGCACCTACTCGGACCCGTCCGCGGGCGGCGCCGGCGTCACGCTCGCCGACGGCACGGCGGTGGTCGGCAGCGACCGGATCACCCTCGGCGACGTGGTCCCGGCAAGCCTGGACGGCGCACCGGCGGTGATCGTGGTGCTCACCCGCTCCCCCGGCGCCGGCGGCGCGGCGACCCACCTGGTCGAGTTCTTCCGGTTCGCCAACGGCACGCCGGTCGCGGTGGCGGCGCTGGCGGCGGCCGCCGATCCGCAGGCGGTGGCCACCCGATGGACGGTCGCCGACGGCGCGATCGTGCGCATCCGCTCCTACGTGGACGTCCCGGACGTGACCACCCGCTACGTCGTCGGCCCCGACGGCGTATTGGTGCCGGCCGGGGCATGAGAGGCCGCCCGACCGAACCGGCGAGCCCCGTCCCTCGTCCGTCCCCGTGCCGCCCGGCACCCTGATCGCCGAGCCGACCGGCGAGGGACGTGAGACGCCCGGCGCGGGGGCGCGAGACAACCGGCGCGGGGCGCGACGACCGGCGCGAGACGGCCGTACCGATTCGTCCGGACCACCCGGACGACGACCACCGGGCACCCACCACCGACCGACACAACACGACGAGGGGCACCCGGCCGAAGCCGGGTGCCCCTCGTCGTGGATCGGATCACATCTCGTCGGGTGAGCGGATCGTGCTGCCCGGCCTCAGCCGAACTGGCGCTCCAGGTCCTTCAGTTTGCGCTCCAGCGAGTCGAGCCGCGGCAGCGTCATCGTGTCGTCCTCGGCAGTGAGGTCGATGACGTCGCGCCGCTCGCCACCGGTGCCGGCAGTCGCCGCCGGGAGCTCGCTCGCTCGCGCGGAGGGGGCAAGAGCCGGACGGCCGGAAGGGTTGTTCGAGTCGGCTGAGCCGCCGTGGCCGGAAACGTCGTTTCCGGCTATAGCAGGCTCCGAGAGTGCTTCGGAGCCGCCACCTCCCGGCAGAGCAGCCATTTCCTGACGCGCGGCACCGCGACGGCCGAAGTGGCCGCCACCCTCGCCGCGACTGAGCGCCTTGAGCTGCGCGCGCTCGCGCTTGCCGTCGATCCGACGACGCTCGCGATCGTCCTGCTTGGCACGCTTGTCCTCGCGGACCTCCTCGACGGCCTCGTCGAGGGTGCGCACGCCTTCGAGCAGCATGAGCGACCACGCGTTGAACGTCTCGTGCGGGGCACGCAGCCACCGCACGATCCGGATCTGCGGCAACGGACGCGGGACCAGGCCCTGTTCGCGCAACGCGGCCCGACGGGTCTGCTTGAGCGCACGGTCGAACAGGACGGCCGCGGAGAGCGACATGCCGGCGAAGAACTGCGGGGCACCGGCGTGCATGTCGCCGCGCGGCGCGTGCACCCAGTTGAACCAGGCCGAGGCACCCGCGAACGTCCAGACGAGTATCCGCGAACCGAGCGCGGCGTCACCGTGGCTGGCCTCGCGCACCGCGAGCACGGAGCAGAACATCGCCGCCCCGTCGAGCCCGAACGGCACCAGGTACTCCCAGCCGTTGGCCAACCCGAGGTTCTCCCGGCCGAAGCCGACCAGGCCGTGGAACGACAGCGCGGCCGCGACACCGGCGCAGACGAACAGCAGGGTGTACGAGGCGACCCCGTACATCAGCTCCTTGCGCCGCCGACGGTCCTGCTCACGCTCCCAGTTGTCGGATCCTTCCCCGGTATCCGTCGCGTCGACCTTGCGGCGTCGCACGACCAGATACGCCACAAGCGCCATAAGGGCGACCAGTTCCGCCAAGCCGACGAGGGCCCAGGCCAGGGGTACACCCATGATCTCCAACGAGCTTTGCCTCGCTTCCCGTTCCTGATCCGATTGCGCGGCGCCCCATACTGGCGGAATTTCGCCTGGTGCGGGTCGAATCCACCGAATATCCCGCGTGTGGGTGACAGGACATTCCCCTGCACAACCACTTTTTCGGCCGCCCGTGCGACCCCAACGGGCCACTGCGCCAATTAGGGCGACGCTCGACCGTACTGCACTTCCGCGCACACGCTAGTCCAAGATCACATTCGATCGAAATTGGCATGACACGATCGGCATGTCCTGGGAGAAATTAGGGAAGGGCCTTGCGCCCAATTCCGAGCGATCGGAAGAAAAATCTCAATAGACACAAGAAAGAGGAAGCAGATCACTACCAACCAAACACACAATGACGGGCGTTCAGGTGCAAAAACGGACGCGGATGATCGGATGAAACTGCATCGGACCGTCGCTTACCTGGACGGACGACCGTACACGCTGATCACGTTGCGACCGTCCACCACGGCCCGATTCGCCGTCAACCACTTTCACGACTCCTGGCACGTGTTGTCCGACCAGGCCGGGGCCCGGCTGTTCGCCCGGCTGCTGTGGGGCCTGGCCTACGGGCGGCACGAGAACACTCTCGTGGTGATCGATCGACGGTTCCTGACCCCGACCCCGTTCGAGGCCGAACCGTCGTTGCCCATCGTGCTGTTCGCGACCGAGCGCACACCCTTCGGTGGCCGGGCCGCACGCGACCTGCGCGGACTGTTGCCCGCGCCGGCCGCCCCGGACGGCACCGTGCGCTGGCAAACCCACGGCCTGACCGCGGCACTCGCCGACCGGGAGGCGTGGCAGCAGGAGCATCCGGAGCCGCCCTGGGACTGGGAGCGGGAGCGCCGCCTCAAGCGCAAACGGCACCATACGGTGCGCGACGGACTGTTGGTCCTGCCCGGGAACACCGACGCGCTGCTGCGCGAGGCCGTGCTGATCGCCGGCCTCGAGGTGTCCGCGAAGGCGCCGATGGCCTACGAGTACCTGCACCACTACGAGTTCCAGATCTTCCACGACTTCCGGCGCCGGGTCAGCGCGGCCCGCACCGCGCGCCGCGAGATCCGGTCGCTGCCGGTGCCGCCGGACCGGCACGCCGGCCCAGGCTACCACGAGGGCGACCCGGTCCGCCGACACATCTGGGTCCGGGGCACCGAGATCCGCAAGGAGCGGATGCGCGGGCGCCGCGTGGTCCACCGGCCGGCGCTCTACCAGACCCGCTCGATCAACGAGATCCAGCGCTCGGGCCCGACCCCGTACGAACGCAAGGAGGCCGACCCGGCAGACGACTGAACCGGCTCTCCCGGGCCCGGCCGGGTGGGCCGGCTCAGCCGAACGTCACCGCGTAGAAGGCGACCGCCGCCGCGGCGCCCACGTTGAGCGAGTCGACCCCGTGCGACATCGGGATCCGCACCAGCCGATCGGCCGCGGCGAGCGCCTTCGCGGTCAGCCCCGGCCCCTCGGCACCGAGCATCAGCGCACATCGGTCCAGATCCGCCGCGGGCAGTTCGTTGAGCGCGACCGACCCCTCGGCGGGAGTCAGCGCGAGCAGCGTCAGACCGGCTCCGCGCAACACGTCCAGCCCGCCGGGCCACGGCTCGAGTCGGGCGTAGGGCACGGAGAACACCGCCCCCATCGAGACCTTCACCGAACGCCGGTACAGCGGGTCCGCGCAGTCCGGCGACAACAACACGGCGTCCATGCCCAGCGCCGCCGCGCCACGGAAGATCGCGCCCACGTTGGTGTGGTCGTTGACGCCCTCCAGAACCGCGACCCGCCGCGCCCCGGCCACCACATCGGCCGCCGCCGGCAACGGCTTGCGGCCCATCGAGGCGAGCGCGCCGCGATGTACCTGATAGCCCGTCACCTGCTCGACGACATCCGGACTGCCCACGTACACCGGCACATCGGCGGCCTCGATCACGTCCGCCATCGTCTCGATCCAACGCTCCGACAGCAGCATCGACCGCATCGGGTAACCCGCCGCGAGCGCCCGACGAATCACCTTCTCGCCCTCCGCCATGAACAGCCCCTCGGCCGGTTCACGACGACGACGCAGCTCCACATCGGTCAGATCGGTGTAATCCACAAGCCGCGGGTCGGCACAGTCGTCAAGCAAGATCACGGACACCCCCTCAGTCTCCCAGCCCACCCGACACCCCCCGACAGCCCACCCACCAACCCACGGCCCGGCACGCGACGCACGGTCCGGCAACCAACCCGCCTCGCCGGCACGCGACCGGCCGTGCCGGCACCGAGCTCGCCCATCCGGCCACCGACAACCCGTCCGGCATTTGAGAACAAACGGACCACAGGCCCCTTCCCCCAGCCCGCCCCACACACCCACTCAGCCCACCCGGCGCCCGAGGACACCCACCGCAGCCGCCCGCGACCCACAACCACCCCGCCCGACCCCACCAAACTCAGCCCGCCCGGCGCTTGAGGACACCCACCGCACGCGCCCGCCGACCGCAACCACTGCACCCCGAGCGCACCAATCCAGCCCACCCGGCGCCCGAGGACGCTCACCGCACGCGCCCGCCAACCGCAACCGCCCCTCCCGGCCCCGCCAACCTCAGCCCGTCCGGCGTTTGAGGACAAACGAACCACAGGCCCGGCGCGCCCCCAGCCCGCCGCACACACCCACTCAGCCCGTCCGGCGCCCGAGGACACCCACCGCACGCGCCCGCGACCCGCAACCACCCCGCCCGACCCCACCAAACTCAGCCCGTCCGGCGTTTGAGGACAAACGGACCGCAAGCCCCCACCCCCGTGGCCGTCACGCAACCGTTCAGCCCGTGAGCGCGACCACGTCACCGATCACCACGATGGCCGGAGGCCGAATGCCCTCCGCCACCACATCGGCCGCGGCCGAAGCCAGCGTCGTGCGCAACACCCGCTGGGTGGCCATCGTGCCCTCCTGGATCACCGCCACCGGCGTGTCCGTCGCCCGCCCGTGCGCGACCAGCGCCGCGGTGATCGGCCCGAGCCGTTCCACCGCCATCAGCAGTACGAGCGTCCCGCGCAGCCGCGCGAGCGCCGCCCAGTCCACCAGCGAGCGCGGGTCCTCCGGCGCGACGTGCCCCGAGACCACGGCGAACTCGTGCGCGACGCCCCGGTGCGTGACCGGAATGCCGGCTATCGCCGGCACCGAGATCGCGCTGGTGATGCCGGGCACCACCTGGCACGGCACGCCCGCCTCGGCGCACGCGAGCGCTTCCTCGAAGCCCCGGCCGAAGACGTAGTTGTCGCCGCCCTTGAGCCGGACCACGAACCGACCCGCCTTGGCGTGCTCGATCATCGCGTCGTTGATCGCCTCCTGGGCCATCGCCCGCCCGTACGGGATCTTCGCCGCGTCGATCACCTCCACGTGCGGCGGCAACTCGCCCAGCAGCGCGCGCGGGCCCAGCCGGTCGGCGATCACCACGTCGGCCTCGGCGAGCAGTCGCCGGCCGCGCACGGTGATCAGGTCCGGATCGCCGGGGCCGCCGCCGACCAGGGCCACGCCCGGAAGCACACCGACCGGACGCTCCCCCCGTGCGGCCAGCGAGCCGTCGTGCAGGCCCTCGACGATGCGATCCCGCACCCCCGCCGCACGCCGGGGGTCGCCGCCCGCGAGCACCGCCACGGTGAGCCCGTCGTGCCGGCCGCTGGCCGGTGTCCACGCGCTGGCGTGCGACGCGTCGTCGCAGCGCACGCAGAACACCCGCAGCGCCTCGGCGTCGGCGGCCACCGCCTCGTTGACCTCGGCCAGGTCGGTCGCGGCCAGCGCGTACCACGCGCCGTCCAGGTCACCGGGCGCGTAGGCGCGCCGCGCCCACCGCAGCTCGCCGCCGGTCGCCATGCCCTCGACGGCCGGCGTCGCCTCGGGGGCGACCACGAGGACGTCCGCACCGGCGTCGAGCAGGGCGGGCAGGCGGCGCTGGGCGACCGTGCCGGCGCCGACCACGACGACCCGGCGCCCTTCCAGGCGCAGGCCGGCGGGATAGGCGGGAGGACCAGGAAGTCGGGACATCGTTCTCACTTTTCGGGTGGGGCTGGGTGCTCTGGGTACGGGTTCTCGGGTCTCGGGTTCTCGGCGTTTTCCCGCGCGGAAAGGGCACCTCTGCCACTCCATCGTGGCCGAGGTGCCCTTCGGCTGCTGCGGGCGGGGGTCGAAATCAGTCGGTTTTGCCGCTGACTCCCGCCGAGTCGAACGTGGCCACATCGTGCAGTACGCGCACCGCGCTCTGCACCAGGGGCAGCGCGAGCACCGCGCCGGTGCCCTCGCCGAGCCGCATCTCCAGCTCGACGAGCGGACGCAGCGACAACTTCGCCAGGGCCGCCGCGTGGCCGGGTTCGGCCGAACGGTGGCCCGCGACACAGGCCTGGATCGCCTCCGGCGCGATCGCCTGCGCGACCAGCGCCGCCGCGCCGGCGATCACGCCGTCGAGCACCACCGGGACGCGCAGCGCCGCCGCGCCGATGATGTAGCCGGCGATCGCCGCGTGCTCGAGACCGCCGACCGCGGCCAATACTCCGATCGGGTCACCCGGGTCGGGTTCGTGCCGCGCAAGGGCCGCCTTGACCACTTCGATCTTGCGCCGGTGCGTCGCATCGTCGATCCCGGTGCCCCGTCCGGTCACCTCGGCCACGTCCATGCCCGTGAACACCGAGATCAGCGCGGCGGACGCGGTCGTGTTGGCGATGCCCATGTCGCCGGTGAGCAGGCCTCGGTTACCGGCGGTGACCAGGTCGCGGGCGGTCTCGATGCCGACCTCGATCGCCGCGACCGCCTCCTCGCGGGTCATCGCGAGGCCCTGGGTCATGTCGCCGGTGCCCGGCCGGATCCGGCGCGGGAGCAGTCCGGACGCCTGCGGCAGCTCGGTCGCGACGCCGACGTCCACGACGCACACCTCGACGCCGATCTGCTTGGCGAACGCGTTGACCACCGCGCCGCCGGCGAGGAAGTTGCCCACCATCTGCGCGGTGACCTCCTGCGGCCACGGCGACACGCCCTGCGCGTGCACGCCGTGGTCGGCGGCGAACACCGCGACGGCGGCGGGCTCGGGGATCGGCGGCGGGAAGGTCCGGGCCAGGCCGGACAACTGCGCGCCGATCGTCTCCAGGATGCCCAGCGAGCCCGGCGGCTTGGTCATCACGCGCTGGTGCTCCCACGCCGCGCCCAGCGCCTTGGCGTCGAGCGGTCGGACCGAGTGGAGCGTCTCGTCGAGCAGGCTGACCGGTTCCTCGCCGGGCAGGCCGCGCCGGCCGTACGTCTCCTCGTGCACCACCCACGACAGCGGCCTGGCCTTGGCCCAGCCCGACGTGGCCAGCTCCGGCTCGTCCGGGAAGGCGTCCACGTAGCCGACGCACAGGTAGGCGACCACGTCGATGTGGTCGGGCAGGCCGAGCGCCGTGGCCAGCTCGCGCTCGTCGAAGAAGCTCACCCAGCCCACGCCCAGGCCCTCGGCCCGCGCGGCGAGCCACAGGTTCTCCACCGCGAGCGCGCTGGAGTACGGGCCCATCTGCGGCTGGGTGTGCCGACCGAGCGTGTGCCGACCGCCGCGCGTGGAGTCCACGGTGACCACGATGTTGACCGGGGTCTCCAGGATGGCCTCGACCTTGATCTCCAGGAACTGCTTGGCCCGGGCCTTGGGCAGTGAGGTCGCGTACGCCTCGCGCTGCCGCTGGGCCAGCTCCTGAACGGTGACCCGGGTCTCCTCGGAGCGGATCACCACGAAGTCCCAGGGCTGCGAGTAGCCGACGCTGGGCGCCGCGTGCGCGGCCTCCAGCACCCGCACCAGCACGTCGTCCGGCACCGGATCCGGTCGGAAACCGGCCCGGACGTCCCGGCGCTCGCGCATCACCCGATGCACCGCCTCGCGCGCCGCGTCGTCGTAGCCGGGCGCGGCCGGGCCACGCTCGACCTCGGGCTCCGGCTCCTGCTCTTGCTCCTGTTCCGGCGTGGCGGCGGCCTCGGGCTCGGTCGACTCCTCGGTCGACCCCTCGGTCGACGTCTCGACCGGCGCGCCCGCGTCGGGCGTCGCCGACTCGGCCGCGACCGCCTCCGGCGTCGGCTCCTCGGCCGGCGCCGGCGCCGGCGCAGAACCGTCCGCCGCCGCTGCCGGATCGGCCGCGACCGGAGGTTCGGTGGCGGGCAGCAGCACGGTGACGGCGGTCGCCGAGACGGGCTCGCGCACCACGTCACCGTCGGTCGCCGCACCACCGGTCGCCGGCGTGTCACCCGCAGACGCCTCGCCGGCGGGCTCGGTCGGCGTGTGCCCCGTCGGAACCGTCGCCTCCGCCGCGACCACCTCTGCCGGGCCGGCCTGAGCCGGTCCGCCCTGTACCGGTTCGCCCTCTGCCGGGCCGGCCTGAGCCGCTCCGCCCTGAGCCGGTGCGATCGGCAGGGCACCGACCGGATCGGCCGGGGGCGGCGGAATCCTGGGGATCTCGCCGGTTCCGGCGACGGCCGCGGGCTGCGGCTGCCGGTCCGGCTCGGCGGTGGGCATCGGCTCGGGGGCTTGCATGGCGGTGCCTTCGTCGGACGTACGTGGAACTGCCGGGTCGGCGGCGGTCGATCCGGCCGGGTCGGCCGGGGCCGGACCGGCGGCCGGCGCGGCCTCGGTCGGCGTCGTTCCCGCGACGGGCTCGGGGGCCGTCGCGGGCACCTGCTGCTCGCCGGCGGCCTGCGGAGCGGGGATCTCCTCCGCGACCTGCTCCGCCGCGCCGGACGGCGTGGTCGGTCCGGCGGGTGTGGGCCCGGCCGGGTCACCGACGACGGGCGCCTCGTTCGGGAGTGCGGCCGGGGTCGAGTCGGCCGACGCGTCGTCCGCGGGGGTGACCGCAGTCGCCTCCGCGGATGCCTCGCCAGTGGCGACCGCGACCGGCGCGGCCTCGGCGACCGCTTCGACGGCGCCACCGGCCGCCGGTTGCTCCGCCGGCGCGGCGACCGGAACGGCCTCGACGACGGACGGTGCCTCGCCCGACTGCTCGGCGCCCCGACCCTGCGCGGACGACTCGGCCGAAGCCGCCTCGGCCCCGGTGGGTACGACGGACGCGGCCGGCTCGGTCCAGGCGGCGACAGTCGGCGCATTCGGCGCGACCGGCACGGCCTGTGCGACCGAAGCGGCCGGCTCGACGGGCGCGGTCGGCCCGGTCGACACCGCCGGTGCGGTCGGCGCCGGCTGTACGGACGGCCCGGACGGCCCGGACGGCGCCGTCGGCGTGACCGAATCGGCCTGTGCGACCGGTGCCGACGCCTCCCCGGAGGCGGTGGACGCGACCGGCTCGGCCGGCGCCGGCTCGGCATCCGGCTCCCCGACCACTGCCGCCGCCGCGCTCCGGCCGGACGCCTCGGGCGCATTGGCCTCCGGCGCGACCACGTCGACGCCACCGGCCTCGACCTGCGACCCGGCCGGCTGTACGCCCGCCGCGCCGCTCTCGACCGGGGTGGTCGGCTCGGTAGGCGCCGCGATCGAACCCTGGGACGGCGCCTCCGCCGCAACCGGCTTCGCCGGCACGGCCGTCGCGACCGGCGCGGCATCCGCCGGCACCTCGGTCGCCGACGAACCAGCGTTCGACGCCGCCGCACCCGGCGACTCGACCGCATCGGCGACGGGCGCGGCCGGCTCGGCCGTCGGCGATGCCGCCGGAGTCTCCTCCGCGACCTGCGCGGTGACCGGCTCGGGCGGTGGGACCGGACCGATCGGCCCTTCGACAACGGGAGTCGCCCCGTGCTCACCGGACTCGGCCGAGGCCGACCCGGTCTCGGGCTTGCGTCGCCGACCCCCGCTGCCTTCCGGCACGACGGGCGCGACGACCGCGACCGGCGGCACCGGCTCGGCCGCCACCGGCGGTTCGGCGTTCTCCTGTGCGGCGTTCTCCTGCCGTGCGGCGACGACGGACGGCCCGGCCTCGGCCACGGCCTGCTCCGGCGCCGACCCGACCAGCGGTGCGGACTCGGGCGCACTCGCGGGCCCGACCGCCTGCGCCGGCGCGTCGGCCACACCCGGCGGCACCGAACCGGCCGCCTCCGCGCTGCCGATCGGCCCGGCGGCGGGCGTGGGAGCGGCGGGCGGCGGAGCGGTCTGTCCGGACAACGCGGTGACGACCGCGTCCGGCGCGGCCTGGACGAATCTGGGATGCGCGGGCTGCGGCGGCACACCCGGCAACGGTTGCGGTATGGCCGGCGCGGTCACCCCCTGCGCGGGCGTGGCCGGCGGCGCGGGCCGCTCGGCGACCGGCGCGACCGGCGGCGGTTCGACGGGCGCCGGCGCGGGCGGCTGCGGCGCGGTGGCCTGCGGCGGTACCACCGGCAGCGCCTGCGCCGGCGTCGCCTGCGCGGGGATGCCGGTGTTCACCGCGTCGCCCACGGGATGCGCGCCGCTGTGCGGGCCGGTCTGCTGCGGCACCGGGCCACGCCCCACCCGACGCTGCCGACGCGGCGGCAGCGTGGTGCGCTGCGGCACGGCGGCGGCTACCGGGAACGGCGGGGTGTCCGCCGGATTGCCGCCGACCGGCTGCGCCGGCTGCTGCGGTGCCACCGGCTCCTGAACCTGCCCGGATTCCTGCGTCTGCCGGACCTGTTGGACCGGCTGGGCCGACTGCGCCTGCTGAACCGGCTGCGGCTGGTCCGCGCTCTGCGCCGCACGCACGCGCTGCCGCAACCGCCCACCACCGGTCCCGGGCTGCTCGGCGAACGCGCCGGGCACCGGACCACCGGCCGGGTTCGGCACCAGGCTCGGCGTCGCACTCGGGGTCGCGTTCTGCGTCACGTTCGAGGCCGCCTCGGCCCCGGCCTCGACCGGCGCGCGCTCCGGCGCCGGCGGTGCCTCCGAGCCGTACCCGGCGACCGGCTGCGCGGTGGCCGGCACGAATTGCGGCGCCACGAACTGCGGTGCGGCGGGCGGCGGTACAACGGGCGCCGCCTGCGCCGGCAGCGGCGCGGGCACACCGGGTACGTGCACCTCCGGTACGGCCGCACTCTGGACCGGCCCGCCCTGCACCGGATCACCCTGCACCGGACCGCCCTGCGCGGGCACGCCCTGGATCGGTGCTCCCTGCACGGGACCACCCTGCACCGGACCACCCTGGGCCGGCGCCGGATAGGGCTCGGCCACGCCCTGCGGCGCGCCGTACTCCCCGGGGCCGAATCCCTGGACCGGCTGCGGGACTTCCTGATGTGGCGTCATGGGACCGGGCGGATATGGGATCTGACCGGCCGTCATCGGCGCGACCTGGGTCACCGGCAATTCCGGCTCGTCGATGATCATCGCGGCGAACATGCCGGACTGCGGGCCGGGCACGGCGTCGTACGCCTGCTCGACCGGCGGCACCGGAACCTGTCCCGAGGCGTCGTCGCCGGCCGCGGCCATCCGGTCGGCCAGGGACATCCCCGGCGCGCCCGTCACCGCGGCGTTCGGATCGGCCCAGCCGGCCTGCGGCCCCGGCATCAACAGCGAGTCCTCGTCGTCCAGATCGTCGTACGGATACGGACCGGCCGGTTCCCCCACCGGGCCGGTGCCGGCGGCGTGCCTGGCGGGGCCAGGGCCTACGCCCTCCCCGGCAGGTCGGCGCTCGTCGGCTTCGCTCATCTAACTACTCCTTCCAGGGCAGCCGCGAAGGCCAGCGTCGTGGCACGATCCCGCACCGCGATCCGAAGCCAGTCCGGACCCAGGCCCGGAAAGGTATCGGCCCGCCGAACCGCGTAGCCTCGCTCCCTCAGCTGCTCGCGGATCTCTGGGCCCCCCTCGATCCGCGCGAGCACGAACGAGGACCGGGGAACGACCGGTAGCCGCATCCCCGAAAGCGTGCGCAGCCTCTCCACGAGGTACGAACGGTCAGCCGCGAGCGTAACGGCCAACGCCTCCGCCTGCGCGAGCGCCTCCGGCGTGCAGCACGCCTCGGCGGCGATCAACGCCGGTGTCGACACCGACCACAACGGCTGAGCGTCCGTGAGGATGCGCACCAGATCCGGGGAAGCCAGGACGTAACCGATCCGAAGTCCGGCCAACGCCCAGGTTTTCGTGAGACTTCGCACAACCACGAGCCCGGGCAGGTCGCGTCGGTGCGCCACACTTTCGAGTTCGCCGGGAATGGTGTCGGCGAACGCCTCGTCGACCACCAGGATCCGGCCGGGACGGGCCAGCGCGGCGATGGTCGCCGCCGGGTGCAGCACCGAGGTGGGGTTGGTGGGGTTGCCCAGGACCACCAGATCGGCCTCGTCGGGGATCCGGGCCGGGTCCAGCACGAAGCCGCTCTCCGCGTCGAGCAGCACCCGGTGCACGGTGTGTCCGGCGGCCCGCAGCGCGGCCTCGGGCTCGGTGAACTGCGGGTGCACGATCACCGCGTGACGCGGGGTCAGCGCCCGGGCGAGCAGTACGAACGCCTCGGCGGCGCCCGCCGTGGGCAACACCTCGGCGATCGGCCGCCGGTGTCGCGCGGCGATCGCGGCCCGGGCCCGGCCGGTGTCGGGATAGGCGGCCAGGTCGGACAGGCTCGCGGTGAGCCGGTGCACCAGCCACGGCGGCGGGGCCGCGAGGCGGACGTTGACCGCGAGGTCCACCAGGCCCGGCCCGATCTCGGCGTCGCCGTGATGGCGCAGATCCACGTCCGGTTCGACGCGCGCGCCCGGTGTGCCGTCCCGTTCGTCGGGAGTGGGACCGTCGAGTTCCGTCATCGCGTCATTGCCCATGTCCGTGGTTCCCGTACCCCTGCCCGGTGCCCCTGCCCCGCCCGTGTCGTTCGTGTCCATGATGGTGGTGATGGTGCCCGGTCCGACGGCCGGGGTCCCGGCGTTGACCGTGAGCCGGCACTTCCCGACCGTTTCGCCGCGCGAACTCGACCGCCCTACCGCCGAGTCCGCCCATTTCCGCATCGATCATGACGTTTTTTGCCCCACCCGCGTGTCGACCGACCCACCCGCCGGCCCCGAACCCGCGTCGGCACGCCCGGCGGCCACCGCGTCGACCGCGCGACCGTGTCGGGCGACCGCCACCGTACAGCGCGGCCGCTCCCCCACGCCGCGCGTCTTGGCCACCAGCAACTCGCCCACCGGCGCGCCCGATACCGGCCCCAGACACGCGGCGGCCTCGGCCACGCCCGGCGTCCCGACCGCCGCCCGGACCCGCTCGCTCGGATGCGGCACCGGCACCTCGGCCAGTTCCCCCGCCGCACGGGCGAACAGCGGCAGCCGCAGCAGTTCCGCCCCGGCGACCAGCCCCGGCTCGTCCGCCCGGGCCGCCACCGTCACCAGCGCCAGCACCGCCGAACGCTCCAGACCGGCCCGCGCGAGCACGGCGCACACGCTCGCGCGCACCTCCTCCGCGCCCACCCCGCGCGCCACCCCGACCCCGACCACCAGATCCCGCCCGACCGACCCCGCGCCACCCTCCATGGCCGAAACCCGACCCACCGAAGCACGCTCCACCGAAGCGCCCTCCACCCGGGCGTCTTCAGCGGGAACACCCACCGCCGAAGCACCTTCCACCGAAGCACCTTCCACCGAAGAACCCTTCGCAGGAGCACCCCTCACAGGAGCCCCCTCCGCCAAAGCACCTTCCGTCGGAGTACCCACCGCCGGACCGCTCTCCGCCGAAGCACCCACCGCCGCGACACCCGCCCCCGAACCGGCCGTCCGCGCGCCCCACACCCCGTCCCCCGTCAAGAACGATCCCCCCACACCACGAAGACCGGATGCGCCGCCTCCAGCCGCTGCGCGCCGCCGTTCACCGGCGACAACCGCGAGGCCTGGAGCAGGCATCCCTCCACCGTGTAGCCCGCCCGCTCCAGCACCGCGCGCGCCTCGGCCACCCGATCCACCTCGGACATCGCCGCGACGATCCGCTCCGGCCGCCGCGCCGCGCACGCGGCCACCGTCGAGGGTCCGCCGCCGCCCACGAACACCACGTCCGGCAGCGGCAACCGGGACAACACCTCGGGCGCCTTACCATGCACCACCTGTATCTCGACCCCGAATCGGCTCGCGTTCTCGGCGATCAGATCGCACCCGAACGCCTCCCGCTCGACCGCGACCACCGCCGCGCCGTGCCGCGCGCACTCGACGGCCACCGAACCACTGCCCGCCCCGATGTCCCACACCAGATCACCGAGCCTGGGGCCGATTCGGGCCACCGCCAACGCGCGCACCTCGGCACGGGTGATCGCGCCGGTGCGATGCGCGTACGCGTCCTCCGCCATCGCCCACCCGCGCACCGGGCCGGGAAAGCCCGGGCGTTCACCGGCCAGCCAGCCCGCCGCCGCACCCGCGCGCGGAGCCGGCCCGATCACGATCACCACGTCCACGTCGGACCACTCGTGCTCCATCGCGTGCTCGGCGGAGACCATCGAGATCTCCTCCCGCTCGGTGCCCAGGCGCTCGCACACCACGAACGTGCGCGGCACATCCGGGAGCAGCGCGGCGAGTTCGGCCGGACCCGCGCCGGGACCGGTGAGCACCGCGACCTTCCCGAACGCCCGGCACACGTTCGCCGCGCGCCGCACGTCCCGGCCCAGGGCGCTGACCACCCGCGCGTCGTCCCAGGGCATCGCGGCCCGGGCGAAGGCCCGCGCGACCGAGGAGACGGCGGGCACGATCTCCAACTCCAGGCCGTACTCGGGCCGGCGCAACAACCGCACGATGCCGAAGAACCCCGGGTCACCGACGGCCAGCACGACCGCTATGCCGCGATGCGCGCCGATCCGCTGCGCGGCCACGTGCACGTTGCCCAGCACCACCCGTTCCGCGCCCTCGGGCACCGTGACGGCGGCCAACAGCCGTTCCGGACCGGCCACCAGGGTCGCCGTCCGGATCGCCTCCACCGCCGGTGCCGACAGCGGTCCGCCGTCGTACCCGATCACGGTCACCCGATCAGCCATGGCCATCCCCTCGCCGTGCCGAACCCCGGGGGTCCCGCGCGTGATCATGCGATGACATCCCCGACGGGGTGCCCGTACACCCGACACGACGTCCACCCCGCCGTCGCGGGTTGCGCCGATCACCGCCCGAGCGTGGTCTCTTCCCTCCGGTCGGTGACCGGCGACCCGCCCGCGCCGCCCGGGACTCGCCCCCGCGCACCCACCGCACCCGCGCCCGTCGGCTCGACCGCGAGCGCGCAGGAGTGCGCGAACCGCCGGGCCAGATCGGGCGCGCCGGCCCAGTGCGTGTGCAGGTACGACGCGTGCACCGACCCGGCGATGTGCCCCTCCAGACCGGAGTCGCCCAGGCTCCACGCCGCTCGGCGCCCGGCCCGAGGGGTGAGCGTCGTGCGGTGGAACTCGTGTCCCCGGACCACTCGACCGGTCTCGGCGAGCACCGAGTCGTGCGCGGCCGTCGCCTCCCGATAGCCCAGGGTCAGCCGTTCGGTCAGCCGCGCGTCCGCGTCCAGCACGCCGCACATCGGCGCGCCGTCCAGGGTCCGGGCCAGGTACAGCAGCCCCGCGCACTCGGCCGCGATCGGGCCGCCGCGCGCGGCCAGCGCCACCACGTCCGCGCGCAGGCTCGTGTTGGCGGCCAGCTCCGCCGCGTACACCTCGGGAAATCCGCCGCCCACCACCAGTCCCGCCGTGCCCGTCGGCAACCGTTCGTCCCGCAGCGGGTCGACGGTGACCACGTCCGCCCCGGCCGCGTCGAGCAGTTCGGCGGTCTCGGCGTACGCGAAGGTGAACGCCGAGCCGCCCGCGACGGCGATCGTGGGCCGCCCGGGGATCGCGCCGCCCACCTCGCGTACCGGGTCCCACGGCGCGTCGGGCAGCGCTCCCGCGCTCGCCGCGATCCGCCGCACCTCGGCCAGGTCCACGCTGCGCGCGATCAGTTCGCCGAGCGCGTCCACCGTGCGCACGGCGTCCGTGTGCCGCTCGGCGACCGGGACCAGGCCCAGATGCCGGGCGGGCTTGGCGATCGCGTCGTGCCGGCGCAGCACACCCAGGACCGGCATACCGATCTCGTCCAGCGCCTCGCGCAGCATGCTCTCGTGCCGATCCGAGCCGACCCGGTTCAGGATCACCCCGGCCACGCCCACGTCCGGGTCGAACGCGTCGAATCCGCGCACGAGCGCGGCCACCGAGCGGCTCTGCGCCCGCGCGTCCACGACCAGGATCACCGGCGCCGCGAGCAGGCGCGCGACGTGCGCGGTGGAGGCGTACCCACCGCGTCCGGCCGCGCCGTCGAACATGCCCATCACGCCCTCGACGACCGCCAGATCGGCGCCGCGCGCGCCGTGCGCGAACAGTGGCGCGATCCGTTCCTCGCCGACCAGGAACGGGTCGAGGTTGCGCCCGGGCCGGCCGGCCGCGAGCGCGTGATAGCCGGGGTCGATGTAGTCCGGCCCCACCTTGTGCGGTGAGACCGTGTCGCCGCGCCGGGTGAACGCCGCGATCAGCCCGGTGGCGACGGTGGTCTTGCCGTGCCCGGAGGCGGGTGCGGCGATCACCACGCGCGGCAGCGCCGGACCACTCACCACTCGATGCCTCGCTGGCCCTTTTGTCCCGCGTCCATCGGGTGCTTGATCTTGGTCATCTCGGTGACCAGGTCGGCCGCCTCGATCAGCCGCGGGTCGGCGTCGCGGCCGGTGATCACCACGTGCTGACTGCCGGGCCGGTCGCGCAGCACCGCGACCACCTCGTCCACGTCCACCCAGCCCCACTTCATCGGGTAGGTGAACTCGTCGAGCACGTACACCCGATAGGTCTCGGCGGCCAGGTCGCGCTTGATCTGCTCCCAGCCCTGCCGGGCCGCCTCGGCGTGGTCCTCCTGGGTGCCCTCGCGCTGGATCCAGGACCAGCCCTCGCCCATCTTGTGCCAGGTGACCGGACCACCCTCGCCGGTCTCGGTGTGCACCCGCCCGAGGGTGCGCAGCACGGTCTCCTCGCCGACCTTCCACTTCGCCGACTTCACGAACTGGAACACCCCGATCGGCCAGCCCTGGTTCCAGCCGCGCAGGGCCAGTCCGAACGCGGCGGTGGACTTGCCCTTGCCGGGCCCGGTGTGCACGACGACCAACGCCCGGTTCCGACGCTGACGCGTGGTCAGCCCGTCGGCGGGAACATGCGTGGGAACGCCTTGCGGCATGGTGATCTCCCTGTGTCCATGAAAACGTCGAGGCAGGTCTCCTACAGTCGCCCGGCCGCCCGCCGGGGCGAACCCCGACCGGCCGGCGCGGGCCCGGTCACCCGACCGGATCAAGCCACCGAACGCACGTCCCGGACCAGCCCCGCCAGGCCGTCGGCGGCCAGTTCGTCCAGTGTCACCACCGGCCCGCCCAGGTCGCCGGCCAGCCGTGCCGCCAGTCCCAGCCGCACCGGACCGCTCTCGCAGTCCACCACCAACGAGGCGGCCCCCGTCGCCGCCAACAACCGCGCCGCGCGCCGGCTCTCGCCCAGCGCGTCCCGGCCGCCCGTCGCCCGACCGTCGGTGACCACGACCACCAGCGGCCGGCGCAGCGGATCGCGCAGCCGCTCCACCCGCAACGTCTCGTGCGCGCGCAGCAGTCCGGCGCCCACCGGGGTGCGTCCGCCGGTCGGCAGCGCGGCCAGTCGGGCCGCGCCGATCTCGACCGAGGAGGTCGGCGGCAGCACCAGCGAGGCGTCCGCGCCCCGGAAGGTGACCAGGCCGACCTTGTCCCGTCGCTGGTAGGCGTCCAGGAGCAGGGACAACACCGCGCCCTTGACCGCGCGCATGCGCTTGCGCGCCGCCATCGACCCGGACGCGTCGACCACGAACAGCACCAGGTTGCCCTCGCGGCCCTCGCGGACCGCCTCGCGCAGATCCGCGCGCCGCAACAGCAGCCCCGCGCCGGTACGCCCACGCGCCTTCTGGTGCAGCGCCGCCGCGCGCACCGTGGCCGCGACGTGCAGCCGGGTCACCCGGCCGGCCGCGACCTGCGAGCCGGTGGTGCGCCCGCTCGCGGTCCGCGCGCGCGAGCGCCGCCCGGCCGCGCCCTGCCCCACACCGGGCACCGCGAACAGCCGGGTGCGATACGGCTCGGCCGCCGCCACGGCGGCCTGTTCCGGCCCGCCGCCCGAGGCGGTGGGCGCGCCCTCGACGGGCGCGTCCTCGGTACCGGGCGCCGAGGTGGGCGCCGCCTCGGTCCGCTCGGGCGCCCGGGCCGCGTTGCCCGACCCGTCCGAGCCGTCCACGTCCGGCGGCGGCGACCCACCGCCGTCCGGCCCGTCCCCCTCCGGCTCCGGTTCGGGCTCCGGTTCGGGTTCCGGTTCGTCCGGGTCGCGCAGCGCCTCGTCGAGGTGCTCCTCGTCCAGCCCCGGCGCGTCGAACGGGTTGCGCCGCCGTCGGTGCGGCAGCGCGAGCAGCGCGGCCTGTCGCACGTCCTCGGCGGTGACCTCGGTGCGGCCGTGCCACGCGGCCAGCGCGATCGAGGTGCGCGCCGTGACCAGGTCCGCGCGCATCCCGTCCACCTCGAACGACGCGCACACGCGCGCTATCCGCTCCAACTCGGCGTCCGGCAGCAGCACGTCGGCCAGCAGCGTCCGGGCGCGCAGGATGCGCTCGGCCAGGTCGGCGTCCTCGTGCGCCCAGCGGGCCGCGAACGCGCCGGGGTCGGCCTCGTACGCCAACCGCCGGCGCACCACCTCGGCCCGCTCGCGCGGTTCCCGGCTGGCGGCGACCTCGACGGTGAGCCCGAAGCGGTCGAGCAACTGCGGGCGCAGCTCGCCCTCTTCCGGGTTCATCGTGCCCACGAGCAGGAACCGCGCGGCGTGCCGCACGGACACCCCTTCGCGCTCGACGTGCGAGGTGCCCATCGCGGCCGCGTCCAGGAGCAGGTCCACCAAGTGGTCGTGCAGCAGGTTGACCTCGTCGACGTAGAGCACGCCCCGGTGCGCGGCGGCCAGCAGGCCGGGCTCGTACGCCTTGACGCCCTCGGTCAGGGCACGTTCGATGTCCAACGAGCCGGCCAGTCGGTCCTCGCTGGCGCCGACCGGCAGTTCGACCAGCCGCGCGGCGCGCGCGGTCCCGGCGATCGCCGGGTCGTGCGGACCGTCCGGGCACTGCCCGTCCGGGGAGGCCGGATCACACGAGAAACGACACCCGGGCACCACCGCGACCTCGGGCAACTGACCGGCGAGGGCGCGGACCATGGTCGACTTGGCGGTGCCCTTCTCGCCGCGTACGAGCACTCCGCCGACGGCGGGCGAGACCGCGTTGAGGACGAGCGCCAGCCGCAGGTCGGCCAGGCCGACGATCGCGGAGAAGGGGTAGGCGGCGCTCATCCGCGCCGCCCCGAACCGCTCGATATGCCGCAGGTTGTCACAAAGCACGCAGGCATGCGCCGTCGGCCTCCCTCGGGTGTCCACGCCCTGGTCGGTGGCGGGACCCGTGACCCGGGCCCCGGACAGCGGCAAGTCTCTGGCTCACGCCCGCCGGACGGCGCGCGTTCACAGTGGCGGGACCGCTCCGGGTTGCCGCACCGCGCCGCCTCCGTCGGATGTTCCGGTGTCGAGGAGTGCCCGAACCCTCGTGGAGAACGCGAACACACCTCGACACCGGGCCCGAAGGTGCTCCGCGCGATACGCCGGATTCCTTCCCTGCTGTCGTCGACAGCCTCTCATACGCCCTCGGACGCGCCACGGCCCCCGCCTTGCGACGGGGGCCGTGGTGTTCGCGCGGTACGCGGCTCAGAACGCGGGGAGCACGTTGCCCTTGTACTCGTCGGTGATGTACTTCTTCACCTCGGGCGAGTTCAGCAGCTTGGCCAGCTTCTGCACGCGCGGGTCGTTCTCCTTGCCCTTCTTGACCACCAGGACGTTCGCGTACGGGTTGTTCTCCGCCTTCTCCACCGCGATGCCGTCCTTGCCCGGGGTCAGCTTGGCGTCCAGCGCGTAGTTGCCGTTGATCACCGCGCCGTCCACGTCGTCCAGCGCGCGGGGCAGCTGGGCCGCCTCGATGGCCTTGAACTTGAGCTTCTTCGGGTTGTCCACGACGTCCTTCTCGGTCGCCGTGGTGCCCGCGCCGTCCTTGAGCTTGATCACGCCGTTGTCGGCGAGCAGCTTGAGCGCGCGACCGCCGTTGGTGGCGTCGTTGGGGAACGCGACGGTCGCGCCCTCCTTGAGCTCGGCGAGCGACTTGACCTTCTTGGAGTAGAGCGCCAGCGGTTCCAGGTGCACCGGCACGACCGGAACCAGGCTGGTCTTCTTCTCCTTGTTGAACTCCTCCAGGTAGGGCTTGTGCTGGAAGAAGTTGGCGTCGACGTTGCCCTCGTCCAGGGCCGGATTCTGCTGGGTGTAGTCGGCGAACTCCTTGACGTCCAGCTTCAGGCCCTCCTTCCCGGCGAGGTTGTCCTTGATGTACTTCAGGATCTGCGCGTGCGGGACGGAGGAGGCGGCGACCTTGAGCGGGTCGGACGCGGACGAGCCCTTCTTGTCGTCACTGCCGCAGGCGGCGAGACCGAGTCCGAGGGCGGCGACGGCGGTGAGCGCGACGAACTTGTTGATACGCACGAAGAGTGCCTTTCCTGGTGGTACGGAGTACGCGGGCGTGGGTCGCCTCGCGTCCTGGAACAGGTCCGGGGACGGACGCCTTATCGGTGGGCGAGCCTGCGGGAGAGCAGATCGCCGAGGAATTGCACGAGTTGCACCAGCACGACGAGCACCGCGATGGTCACGAGCATCAGGTTGGTCTCGAACCGCTGGTAGCCGTAGCGGATGGCCAGGTCGCCGAGCCCGCCGCCGCCGACCACGCCCGCCATCGCGGAGTAGCCGACGATCGCGACGATGGTCACGGTGATCGCGGAGATGATCGAGGGCACCGCCTCGCGCACGAGCACCTTGCGCACGATGGTGATCGTGCTCGCGCCCATCGACTGCGCGGCCTCGATCAGCCCCCGATCCACCTCGCGCACCGCGGTCTCCACCAGGCGCGCGAAGAACGGGATGGCGCCCACGGTCAGCGGCACGATCGCGGCGTCGGTGCCGATCGTGGTCCCGGTCACCCATCGGGTGAACGGGATCAGCGCGACCAGCAGGATCAGGAACGGGACCGAGCGGCCCACGTTGACCACCAGTCCGAGCAGCTTGTTCGCCGGCGCGAACGCGAGCGGTCCGCCCCGGTCGGTGAGCACGAGCAGGAGCCCGATCGGCAACCCGATCAGCACGGTGATCAGCGTCGCGACGCCGACCATGTACAGCGTCTCCTGGGTCGCGGTCTCCAGCAGTGGCCGCATCTCGGACCAGGTCATCTTCAGATCTCCTTGCCCGCGAGCGCCACGCCGTCCGCGGCGGCGACGTCGGCGTCCGACTCGGTGGGGGTGCTCGGGCCCTCGTCGACCACGTCGACCTGCAGGCCCTGCTCGCGCAGGTAGCCGATGGGCACCACGTTGTGCTCGAACGTGCCGTCCAGCGAGATCCGCATCCGGCCGATCTGCCGTCCGCCGACGCTCTCCACGGCCGCGCCCAGCACGTTGACGTCCACGTTGTAGGTGCGCGCGAGGGTGGAGATGAACGGCTGCGCCGTCTCCTCGCCGCGGAAGGTGATGTCCACCACGGTGCGGCCCTCGAGCACGCCCGGCGTGCCCAGCGGGAACATCTCCCGGGCCAGCCGCGAGTCGGACCGGCCGAGCAGTTCGCCCACCGTCCCGGACTCGATGATCCGGCCGCCCTCCATCAGGGCCGCCGAGTCGCAGATGTTCTTGACCACGTCCATCTCGTGCGTGATCAGCAGGATGGTCAGGCCGAGCCGGTCGCGCAGGTCGCGCAGCAGCGCCAGGATCGAGCGGGTGGTCTCCGGGTCGAGCGCCGAGGTGGCCTCGTCGGACAGCAGCACCCGCGGTTCGGCGGCGAGCGCGCGGGCGATGCCCACCCGCTGCTTCTGCCCACCGGACAGTTGCGCGGGGTACGCCTTGGCGTGCTCGGACAGGCCGACCAGGTCCAGCAGTTCGGCCACCCGCCGGGCCCGGTCCCGGCGCGGGATGCCGGCGATCTCCAGCGGGACCGCGACGTTCCCGGCGACGGTGCGGCTGGAGAGCAGGTTGAAGTGCTGGAAGATCATCCCGATGCCGCGCCGCTCGGCGCGCAGCGCGCTCGCGGACAGCGCGGTCAGGTCGCGCCCGCCCACCTCGACGGTGCCCGACGTGGGGCGCTCCAGCAGGTTCAGGCAGCGGATCAGGGTGCTCTTGCCGGCGCCGCTGCGACCGAGCACGCCGAAGATCTCGCCTTCACGCACGTGCAGGTCGACGTTGTCGAGCGCGGTCACCTGCCGTTCTCGGCTGCGATAGACCTTGCTCAGGGCA
The DNA here is from genome assembly GCF_045207655.1 of Embleya sp. NBC_00888. NCBI lineage: Bacteria > Bacillati > Actinomycetota > Actinomycetes > Kitasatosporales > Streptomycetaceae > Embleya > Embleya sp. NBC_00888. Next base: position 1,372,403 of record NZ_CP108784.1, read on the forward strand.
GTGGTACGGATCACCGTAAGTCCTCGGTTGGATGCGCGTGCCGAATCGGGCCCGACGAAGGGCCGCGCGATTTCGTCACACAGGGGGCATGGCGGGGATGACACCGGGGGCGCGGAGCGCTCGGCCCGGGAGAGGGATCAGGCCCTCAGATCCTCAACAGCCACACATTCGACAGATCTGACACGAACGGCACATGCGACGACAACCCGTGGCGGTAGCCGCGGTGCCGGATGTGTGAGCCGTCGTGAACATGATGCGATTAAAGCAGACACACACCCCGCAATGGAAATGTCATCCCACCGGGGCACCTGCGACCGAAGCCGACGAAGCCCCGATGGCCATGGATTCCATGGTCACCGGGGCTTCGGGGGTGTCGCGAGGGTTTGCTCAGGCCGCGAGGACGGCCGTCTTGCGCAGGTAGACCAGGCTCAGCCGGGGGCTGATCTTCTCGACCCGGCCGGAGACGTACCCCAGCCGCTCGTACAGCCGCAGGTTGTTCTCGCTGCGGTGGCCGGTGAACAGCTCGTACTCGGCCGCGTCGGCCAGTTTCTCCTCGATCGCGCGCAGCAGCCGGGTGCCGAGCATGTGCCGCTGCAGCCGAGGGTGCACGACCAGTTTGCCGATCCGGGCCACGCCGTCCTCGATGGTGCCGCGCACCGAACCGACGATCTCATCGCCCAGTCGCGCCACCAGAACGGTGTGCGTCTCGAACTCGGCGCGCAGACTCTCCAGGCTCTGCGTCAGCGGCTCGATGCCGTAGTCGTTGTACAGGGCCGCTTCGCCCTGGTAACAGAGGTACTGAAGCTTGAGGATCTGCTCGGCGTCGGATACGTCCGCCGTGCCGATGCCCACGTTCTGCCCCATCGGATTGCTCCCCTGATCGCCCTGATCACCGTGCGGATGTGTGTGCCGCAGCGTCATGTCACAGTGCCTCCGCGAAGGGGGAGGGTTGTCCCCTTCTCGAACACTCGCCTGAACCCTGCATTCGTCACTGTTCCACACGGCTTTTCCCGGACTTCTACCCGGCCCTCACCTACGCGCAATCCGCCGTTCAGGCAACCGGTTCGGGAAAGTACGCTCGTTCGGGCGATCGGGGATCGTCCCCACGGCCCGCTACAGGCCGGTGACCCGGCGCACCACTCCCTCCTTGATCGCCCGCACCGTCGAGAACGGCTCGGTGACCCGGTGCACGAGCAGGGTCAGGTGCGCGTCGGCGCCCACCACGTACCGCGACCTGGGCGATGTGGTGGTGGCCGCCTCGACGATCGTGGCGGCCACCGTCCCCGGCTCGCTCCACAGCGGCTTCATGATCGAGAAGCCCAGGTCCATGCGCCGGAAGGCGGTCGCGAACGGGCCGCCCCGGTGCCGCTCGACCGCCTCGGCCATCGTGTCGGTGACGCCGCTGCGGAAGCCGCCGGGCGAGACCACCACGACGTCGACCCCGGCGCCGGCCACCTCCACCCGCAGCGCGTCGGAGACCGCCTCCATCGCGTGTTTCCCGGCCTGGTACCAGCCCAGCAGCGGATAGCTGATCTGCCCGGCGAGCGAGGAGACCTGCACCACCCGGCCCCAGCCGCGCTCGCGCATGTGCGGGATGGCCATGCGGGCCAACCTCATCGGGCCGAACAGCGCGGTCTCCATCTGGTGCCGGGCGTCCTCCTCCGACACGTCGAGCACCGGCGCGAACGAGGTGCCACCGGCGTTGTTGACCAGGATGTCCGGGCGCACGTCCTCGATCACGTCCTTGCCGGCGGCCGCGTCGGTGATGTCCAGGAGCACGGTGCGCACCTCGACCCCGGCCTCGGCCGCCGCCTCGGCGACCGCCTGCGCCTTCGCCGCGGAGCGCACCGTGCCGACCGTGCGTACGCCCGCCTCGGCCAGCGCCAGCACGGTGGCCAGTCCCAGTCCCGAGTTGGCGCCGGTGACCAGTGCCGTTCTGCTCACGCGCGACCCGCCTCGACGCCGGCGGTACGGGACTTCGCCGGTTCGCGGCGCGCCGCGGTCTTGCCGGCGGGCTTGGCCGCCGCGCTCATGCTCGCGCCCTTGCCGCCACCCTTGCCCGCGCCGGCACCGGACTTGCGGGCCGCCTGGCCGCGCCTGGGCCCGGGCACCTTGATCGCGGCCGCGACCGACTCCGGCACGGACTCTCCTTTCCCCGACCCGACTTCGCCCGGCACGGGCACCGCGGGAGCCGGGCGCGTCGGGCCCGCCTCGGCCGACTCGGCTGCCTCGGTCACCATCTCGATCACCTCGACCGCCTCCACCGACACCGACACCGACTCCGGCTGCGACTCCGACACCGGCTCCGGCTCCGGATCGGCGGGCACATCGTGCACCACCGCCGCCGGCGCGACCTCGTCGGCGGCCTTCAGCAGCAGGTTGAGCTGCTCGACGATGCTGTCGGCCAACGCGAACGGATCCGGCAGCGCCTCCTTGTCCGCCAGCACGCCGATGTCGATCTGGTCGTGGTAGCTCATGCCACCGATGAACAATCCGAAGCCGTCGGCGATGATGCCCATCGAATGGAATGCCTCCACCTTCTGACCGTGGGCGTACAGGGGCACGCGCGGACCGGGCACGTTCGACACGGTGGCGTTGCACAACGCGGGCAGTACGGACGCCAGTCGCGCGTCGCGGTACAGGCCGCCGAGCAGACCGAGCACGGCCGGCGGCGGCGCCTCGGCGAGGCCGGTGAGCAACTCGCTGCCCATCGCGCTTTGTACGGCCTTGGCCGCGTTGGAGTTCTCGTGGATGCACAACAGCCGCTCGGCGGGCTCCGCGACATCGGTGGCCAATCCCACGAGCATCCCGCTGATCATGTTGCCGCCCGCGCGCTCACCGCCTCGCGTGGCGTCCACGGGCACCGTGGCGACCAACTCCCGCTCGGGCAACTCCCCCAGGCCGTGTAGCTGTTCGCGCAGCGCGCCGGCCACGATCGCGAGCACCACGTCGTTGACCTTGACCCCGAACGCGTTCTTGACCAGCTTGACGTCGGACAGTGACACGGTGCAGAAGCCATACGAACGCCGCTTGCCGATCGGCTCGTTGTAGCGGGTGCGCGGCACGTTCAGCGGCAGCGCCCGTCCCAGTCGCCCGGTCAGCGCGGCCTGCACGACACCCTGCCCCAGCCGCCCGAGTTGCCGGCCCACCCGGGCCGGCGTCCCGGCCAGCGAGAGCGCGCCCTCGCGCACCGCCTCCCACCCCTGCGGCGGTTCGACCACCTCGCCCGGCGCGAACGCCGGGACGCCCTCGGACTCGGCCGAGGCGTTCGGGTCCGCGTCGAAGAAGATCTCCTGCATGGCGGCACCGGAACGGCCGTCGATGCACGCGTGGTGCACCTTCCACAGGTGCGCGACCCGCCCGTTCTCCAGGCCGTCGACGATCCACCAGTCCCACAGCGGCCGGTCCCGGGGCAGCCGGTGCCGGTAGATCTCCTCGGCCATGGCGGTGAGTTCGCGCCGGCCGCCCGGGGCCTCGAGGGTGGCCCGGTGCAGATGGTTCTCGAGCTCGAAGTCGGGGTCCTCGACCCAGTGCGGCCGGGCCAGCCCCCACGGGCCCTGAACCAGTTTGCGACCGAGCAGCGGCAACCGGGGCAGCCGTGCGGCCAGCGTGCGCTTGAAGGCGTCGCGATCGACGCGACCCCCGGTGTCGGAGGCGTCGACGATGGTCAGGCAGACCACGTGCGCCGGCCACTCCCGCGACTCCAGGGCCAGGAAAGCCGAATCCAGACCGGAGAGCTTCACCAGGTGTTCCTCCTCCCGATGCCCGACGAGGTCAGGGCATCCTCGATGAAGCGGCGCGCCTCCCGGTTCCACATGGCTCCGATGTGCGAGCCGCGGTACCAGCAGACGGATGGTTCCTCCCAGTGCTTCCAGAGCCGATACGCCTGCTGCGGCGTGGCCATGCGGTCGGCCAGGCCGGCATAGACGAAGCGGCGGTCCAACGGCACCCGGGGCGTCACCGCCAGCGGCGAGACCACGCGGTGCACCGTCTCGGCCTCGTCGCCGAGCAGGCCCGCCGCGCGCACCTCGCGTTTGATGCCCTCGGGTGCGTGGTGCGACATCACCCACGCCATGTCGACCGAGGGGACGCCGACGATGACGCAGTCCAGGTCCTCCAGACCCGCGAGCAGCGCGGCCACGTACGCGCCCAGCGAGAGCCCGTGCACCGCGATCGGGGTGTCCCCCTGCCGGCGGATCCAGTCCAGGCAGCGGCGCACGTCCCACACGGCCTGTCCCAGACCGTGCACGTTGCCGAGGTAGTCGAACGAGATGAACGGCGTGTCCTGGGCGCGCGCGCTCTTGCGCGGCCCGTGCATCGGCAACACCGGGTGGATCACGTTGACGCCCAGCTCGCGGTGCAGCCGCTGGGAGCGGAACGCGGCCAGGTCGCCCGGGCGCCCCATGCCGAAGCCGTGCAGGTTCACCAGCCATGGCCGCGGCTTGCCCGGGTGGCGCAGCACGTACGCCCACACCCGCTGATTCGCGCCGGCCGCCTGCCAGCGGGTGGCTCCCGGAACGCCGGCCCAGGGCACGTACTCGCTGTCGAAGGCCAGTTGTTCGTACCCGATCGTGCCGTAGAGCCTGCCCCGCACCACCGGATCGATCAGCTCCGGCGGCTCGGGATGGAACAGGGTCGGGTCGTCCAGATAGGTCTCGGCGCGGAACTTGTGCACCGCGTCGGCGATCTCCTCGCGGATGCGCGAGGCGTCCCCGGGATCCGGCGACAGGCGACCGGTCGCCAGCAGCGCGACCACCAGCTCGTCCAGGAAGGCCGCGGAGACCAGTCCCGGGGTGGGAAAGACGGTCGGCATGTCGGGATAGCGGCGGCGCTCGGCGCGCAACGAGCGGACGTACGAGCGCAGCCCGAACCCCACGGACCTGGGCACGCTGAGCAGCAGCCCGCCGATCGGCAGATCCGAGAGCATGGAGACGGACTTCTCACCCTCGGAACGTATTCGGCGCAGGTGATCGAGCATGTGTTCCCTCCCCTCGATCACGGCCGACCCTAGTACCAGACGCACGGAGCGAACACGGTGAATCGCTTTTGGTAACGGCGAATTCACATATGGGACTGGAACCTCGACTTCCGCTCACACACGCGCAACCGACCCGAAACCGGACCCGGCGCGGCTCCCGGACATGCCGAAGGCCCGCATCCTCCCCCCGGGGGATGCGGGCCCATCGTCTCAGCTCGATCCGTGTGGCGTGCGGTGTTGTTACCCGCCGGCCCACTTGCGTTGGCCGGCCAAGTCCACGCGAACGTCCGCGAGTTGCTCGGCGACCCGGACCGGAGCGGTACCGCCGCGGCCGTCCCGCGAGGCCACCGAACCCTGCACGGTCAGCACCGCGCGCACGTCCGGGGTCAACTCCGGCGAGATCTCCGCGAGTTGATCATCCGTCAGGTCCCACAGCTCGAGCCCGCGCGGCTCGCAGTACTTCACGCAGGCCCCGGCCACCTCGTGCGCGACCCGGAACGGCGTGCCCTCGCGGACCAGCCACTCGGCGATGTCGGTCGCCAGCGAGAACCCGGCCGGCGCCAACTCCTCGAGCCGCTCGCGGTGGAAGGTGAGCGTGGCGATCATGCCGGTGAACGCCGGGAGCAGCACCTCGAGCGTGTCGCACGAGTCGAAGACCGGCTCCTTGTCCTCCTGGAGGTCGCGGTTGTAGGCCAGCGGCAGCGCCTTCAGGGTCGCCATCAACCCGGTCAGGTTGCCGATCAACCGACCCGACTTGCCGCGCGCGAGCTCGGCGATGTCCGGGTTCTTCTTCTGCGGCATGATCGAGGACCCGGTGGAGAACGCGTCGTCCAGCGTCACGAAGGAGAACTCCTTCGTGTTCCAGATGATGATCTCCTCGGCCAGCCGGGACAGGTTCACCCCGAGCATCGCGGTGACGAAGGCGAACTCCGCCGCGAAGTCGCGCGAGGCGGTGCCGTCGATCGAGTTCGCCGCCGACGCGGAGAACCCGAGGTCGCGGGCCACCGACTCGGGGCTGAGCCCGAGCGAGGAGCCCGCCAGCGCGCCGGACCCGTACGCCGACACGTCCGCGCGCCGGTCCCAGTCGCGCAGCCGGTCCGCGTCCCGGGCGAACGCCTGCACGTGCGCGAGCAGATGATGCGCGAGCAGCACCGGCTGGGCGTGCTGGAGGTGGGTACGGCCCGGCATGACCACGTCCGGGTGCGCGACGGCCTGCTCGACCAGCGCCTCCTGGAGGTCGGCCAGCAGCCGACCCAGGATCCGCGCGTGGTCACGCAGGTACATCCGGCCCAGGGTGGCGATCTGGTCGTTGCGCGAGCGGCCCGCGCGCAGCTTGCCGCCCAGGTCGGGGCCGAGGATCTCGAGCAGGCCGCGCTCCAGCGCGGTGTGCACGTCCTCGTCCGCGATGGCGGCGACCAGGTCACCGGACTCGACGTTCTCGGCCAGCGTGTCCAGGCCGGCCAGCATGCGGGTCAGTTCGTCGTCGGTGAGCAGCCCTGCCGCGTGCAGCACCCGGGCGTGCGCCCGAGAGCCGGCGATGTCGTACGGCGCGAGCCGCCAGTCGAAGTGCACGCTGGCGGAGAGCAGTGCGAGGGCCTCGGAGGGGCCGCCGGAGAAGCGGCCGCCCCACAGGCTCACCCGATCGGGATTGTTGGTCACGAGTGATCGTTGTCCCGTCGTGCGGCGATCTTGCTGGACAGACCGAACAGCTCGATGAAGCCCTTGGCCTGCGACTGGTCGAAGGTGTCGCCGGTGTCGTAGGTGGCCAGGTCGAAGTCGTAGAGCGACTGGTCGCTGCGCCGACCGGTGACCACGGCCCGACCGCCGTGCAGGGTCATCCGGATGTCGCCGGACACGTGCCGGTTGGCCTCGGTGATGAAGCCGTCCAGGGCCCGCTTGAGCGGGGAGAACCACAGGCCGTCGTAGACCAGCTCGGCCCAGCGCTGCTCGACGGTCCGCTTGTAGCGGGCCAGTTCGCGCTCGACGGTGACGTTCTCCAACTCCTGGTGCGCGGTGATCAGCGCGATCGCGCCCGGGGCCTCGTAGACCTCGCGGCTCTTGATGCCCACGAGCCGGTCCTCGACCATGTCGATCCGGCCGATGCCCTGGGTGCCGGCCCGGCGGTTCAGCTCCTCGATCGCCCGGAGCACGGTGACCGCGCGGCCGTCGATGGCGACCGGCACGCCGCGCTCGAAGGTGATCACGACCTCGTCCGCGTCCCGCGGGGTGGCCGGGTTCTGGGTGTACTCGTACACGTCCTCGATCGGCGCGTTCCAGATGTCCTCCAGGAAGCCGGTCTCCACGGCCCGCCCGAAGACGTTCTGGTCGATCGAGTACGGCGACTTCCTGGTGGTGGCGATCGGCAGGTTCTTCGCCTCGGCGAACGCGATCGCCTTGTCCCGGGTCATCGCGTAGTCGCGGACCGGGGCGATGCACTTCAGCTCGGGCGCGAGCGAGGCGATGCCGACCTCGAAGCGGACCTGGTCGTTGCCCTTGCCGGTGCAACCGTGCGCGACCGTGGTGGCGCCGTGCTTCTTCGCGGCGGCGACCAGGTGCTTGACGATCACCGGGCGCGAGAGCGAGGAGACCAGCGGGTAGCGGTCCATGTAGAGGGCGTTGGCCCGGATCGCGGGCAGGCAGTAGCCGTCGGCGAACTCGTCGCGGGCGTCCGCGACCTCGGCCTCGACCGCGCCGCAGGCCAGCGCCCGCTTGCGGATGATGTCCAGGTCCTCGCCGTTCTGGCCGACGTCGACGGCCACCGCGATGACCTCGGCGCCGGTCTCCTCGGCGATCCACTGGATACACACGGAGGTATCGAGACCTCCGGAGTAGGCGAGTACGACGCGCTCGGTCACGAGCGTTCTCCTTCGAAGAGTGGTTCGGCAGATGTGGTGCGGTGTTGCCGGAGCCGAGCGCTCTAGCAGGGTGCGGAAGTGTGTGGTCCGGGCCCCGGGGCTTCCCGGGCCCGGGCCTAGGTCTTGTTCTCGGCGAGTGCCAGGAGGTGGGCGGCCAGGGCCGCGCCGCCCTCGGGGTCCCGCGAGACCATCAGGATGGTGTCGTCGCCGGCGATGGTGCCCAGGATCAGCCGGGACTCGGCGTGGTCCATGGCCGAGGCCAGGAACTGGGCCGCCCCGGGCGGCGTGCGCACCACCACGAGGTTGCCCGAGGCCTCCGCCGACACCAGCAGTTCGCCGGCCAGGCGCGAGAGCCGTCCCTCGACCGCGGACTCCTCGAGCGGCGCCCGGGGGGTGCGGTCGCCGCCCTCCGCCGGTACGGCGTAGATGAGCGATCCCTCCCCGTCGCGGATCTTGACCGCGCCCAACTCGTCGAGGTCCCGGGAGAGCGTGGCCTGGGTGACCGCGAGGCCGTCCTCGGCGAGCAGCCGGGCGAGTTGGTTCTGCGACCGGACCCGGTGCCGGGTCAGGATGTCGACGATCCGCCGGTGGCGGGCGATCCGGGTGCTGGGCACCGCGTACACACCCTCGACCGGGGTCGCGTCACTGCTCTGCTCGCTGCTCATGGGACGACCTCGCCTAGCCTGCGACTCGTCGTCGTCGGATGTACGTCACGGTGTTCCTCCGGCGGGTGCGGCGGCGAGGCCGGCGTCCAGGATTGCGGGCAGGGCTCCGAGCAGCGCGTCCACGTCCGCGTCGTCGACGACGAGCGGCGGGGCGAGCCTGACCCGGGTGGGCACGGCGGCGTTGACGAGGAAACCCGCGTCCTGCGCCGCCTTTTGTACGGCAGGGGCCACCGGTGCGGTGAGCACGATACCGATCAACAGGCCCGCTCCGCTGACATGATCGACCAGCGGATGGGCGATCTTTTCGATGCCCACCCGAAGCTGCTGGCCCAGCCGCGTCGAGCGCGCGCACAGGCCCTCGTTCTCGATGGTGTCCAGCACCGCGAGCGCCGCGGCGCAGCACACCGGGTTGCCGCCGAACGTGGTGCCGTGCTGGCCCGGCCGGAACAGCTCGGCGGCCTCGCCGAAGGCCACGCACGCGCCGATCGGCAGCCCGCCGCCCAGACCCTTGGCCAGCGTGACCACGTCCGGCTCGACGCCCAACGGCTGGTGCGCGAACCACGCGCCGGTGCGGGCTATGCCGGTCTGGATCTCGTCCAGGATCAGCAGCGCGCCGTGCGCGGCGGTGATCTCCCGGGCCGCGAGCAGGTAGCCCTCGCCGGGCATGACCACGCCGTTCTCGCCCTGGATCGGCTCCAGGATCACCGCGGCCGTCTGCGGGCCGACCGCGGCCCGCAGCGCCTCGACGTCGCCGTAGGGCACGAAGTCGACACCACCGGGCAGCGGCGCGAACGGCTCGCGCTTGGCGGGCTGGCCGGTCAGCGCGAGCGCGCCCATGGTGCGGCCGTGGAAGCCGCCCTCGGCCGCGATGATCTGCGGCCGGCCGGTGCGCCGGGCCAGCTTGAACGCGGCCTCGTTGGCCTCGGCGCCCGAGTTGCCGAAGTAGACCCGGCCGGGGCGGCCGAACAGGGCCAGCAGCCGCTCGGCGAGCGCGACCGGCGGCTCGGCGATGTAGAGGTTGGACACGTGGCCCAGCCGGCCCAGTTGCGCGGTGACCGCGGCGGTGATCGCCGGGTGCGCGTGGCCGAGCGAGTTGACCGCGATGCCGCCGAGGAAGTCGACGTAGGTGTTGCCGGCGCTGTCCACGACATGGGCCCCGGATCCGCCGACCAACTCGACCGCGGGCGTGCCGTAGTTGTTCATCAGCGACTGGTTCCACCGCCGCGTCAGTGCACCGCTCCCGGTGTCCGTCACGCCGCCCCCTCCGTCCGGTCCTGGTCCTGTCCGGCGAACACGCCGGGCTTTTCACGGGCCGGGACCACCATGGTCCCGATGCCCTCGTCGGTGAACACTTCCAACAGCAGCGAGTGCGCGACCCGCCCGTCCAGGACGTGTGCGGCGGGCACGCCGGCCTGCACGGCCCGCAGGCACGCCTCCATCTTGGGCAGCATGCCGGTGGACAGCGTCGGCAGCAGCGCCGCCAACTCCTCGGCGTCCAGGCTCGATATCACCTCGTCGCTGGTGGGCCAGTCGGCGTACAGCCCCTCGACGTCGGTGAGCACGACCAGCTTCTCCGCGCCCAGCGCCACCGCGAGCGCCGAGGCCGCGGTGTCCGCGTTGACGTTGTAGACGTGTCCGTCGGTGCCGCGCGCGATCGAGGAGATCACCGGGATCCGGTTGTCCTGCAGCAGGGCGTTGATCGCGCCGGGGTCGACCTCGACGATGTCGCCGACCAGGCCGATGTCGATCGGCTCGCCGTCCACGATCGCGTGCCGCTTGACGGCGGTCATCGTGTGCGCGTCCTCGCCGGTCATCCCGACCGCGAACGGGCCGTGCCCGTTGATCAGACCCACGATCTCGCGCTGCACCTGGCCGGCGAGCACCATCCGCACCACGTCCATCGCCTCGGGCGTGGTCACCCGCAGGCCGCCCGCGAACGAGGATTCGATGCCGAGCCGGTCGAGCTGCGCGCTGATCTGCGGTCCGCCGCCGTGCACGACGACCGGGCGCAGCCCGGCGAAGCGCAGGAACACCAGGTCCTGGGCGAACGCCTGCTTGAGCGCGTCGTCCACCATGGCGTTGCCACCGAACTTGATCACCACGGTCTTGCCGTAGAAGCGCTCCAACCACGGCAACGCCTCGATCAGCGTGTGTGCCTTGGCCAGTGCCGCGTTGTTGCGCCCCTGTTTGCCGGCCGATTCCGTCCGCATCCCGCTCCCCCTCGTCTGGCTGTCCGTACCGGTCATGACGAGTAGGCCGAGTTCTCGTGGACGTAGTCGGCCGTGAGGTCGTTGGTCCACACGGTCACGGCGGCGTCGCCCGCGTTCAGGTCGGCCACGATGTGCGTCTCGCGCGGGCTCATGTCGACCAGTTCGCGGTCCTCGCCCACGAAGCCGTCCCGGCACACCCACACCCCGTTGAACGCGACGTCGAGCCGGTCGGGGTCGAAGGTGGCGGCGGTGGTGCCGATCGCGGCCAGCACCCGGCCCCAGTTGGCGTCCTCACCGTGCACCGCGCACTTGAACAGGTTGTTCCGGGCGATCGAGCGGGCCACCTCGAGCGCGTCGGCCTCGGTCGCGGCGCCGGTGACGTCGATCCGGATGTCCTTGCTCGCGCCCTCGGCGTCGCCGATCAGCTGCCGGGCCAGGTCGCCGCAGACCGTGCGCACCGCCTCGGCGAACGCGGCGGGGTCGGGCTCGACCCCGCCGGCGCCGGAGGCCATCAGCAGCACGGTGTCGTTGGTGGACATGCAGCCGTCGGAGTCGATCCGGTCGAACGTGGTGTACGTGGCGCCGCGCAGCACCGCGTCCGCCGTCTCGGCGTCGACGGCCGCGTCGGTGGTGAGCACGACGAGCATCGTGGCCAGCCCCGGGGCAAGCATGCCCGCGCCCTTGGCCATCCCGCCGACCGTCCACCCGGCGGGGTCGGTGACCACGGACTGCTTGTGCACGCTGTCCGTGGTCTTGATCGCGATCGCCGCGTCCTCGCCGCCGGTCGCGCTCAGCGCCGCGGCGGCCTTGTCCACGCCCGGCAGCAGCTTGTCCATCGGCAGTTGCAGGCCGATCAGGCCGGTGGAGGCCACCACGATCTCGCCCGCGTTGAGCCCGAGCAGCTCGGCCGCGCGCTCGGCGGTGGCGTGCGTGTTGCGAAAGCCCTCGGCGCCGGTGCACGCGTTGGCACCGCCGGAGTTGAGCACGACCGCCTGCACCTGGCCGGCCTTGACCACCTGCTCCGACCACACCACCGGTGCGGCCTTGATCCGGTTCGAGGTGAACACGGCGGCGCCCGCGATCGAGGGGCCGTCGTTGACCACGAGTGCCACGTCGGGCAGGCCCGTGGTCTTGAGGCCCGCGGCCACGCCCGAGGCCCGGAAGCCCTTTGCTGCGGTGACGCTCACGGTGCTACTCCCGTCTTGCTCAGTCCCAGGTCCTCGGCCAGGCCGAGGGCGATGTTGGTGCTCTGGATGGCGCCGCCGGCGGTGCCCTTGGCGAGATTGTCGATCGCGCCGACCACGACCACCCGGCCGGCCCGCTCGTCGACGGCGACCTGCAGCACGGCGGTGTTCGCGCCGTAGACCATCGCGGTCGCGGGCCACTGCCCCTCGGCCAGCAGGTGTACGAAGGGCTCGTCGGCATAGGCCGCGGCGTACGCGGCGCGCACCGCCTCGGCGCTCACCCCGGGCTTCAGCCGGGCGGTGCAGGTGGCCAGGATGCCGCGCGACATGGGCACCAGGGTCGGCGTGAAGGACACCGTGACGTCCGCGTCGGTGACCGCGCGCAGGCCCTGGATGATCTCCGGGGTGTGCCGGTGCACGCCGCCGACGCCGTACGCGCTCGCGGAGCCCATCACCTCGCTGCCCAGCAGGTGCGTCTTGGGCGCCTTGCCCGCGCCCGAGGTGCCGGAGGCGGCCACCACGACCCAGTCGGGTTCGACCAGGCCGGCGGCCTGCGCGGGCACCGTGCACAGCAGCGAGACGGTCGGGTAGCAGCCGGGCACCGCGATCCGCCGGGTGTTCGCCAGCGCGGCCCGGCCGCCCGGCAGCTCGGGCAGTCCGTACGGCCATGTCCCGGCATGGGAGGATCCGTAGAATTGCTCCCAGTCCGTCGCCTCCCGCAGGCGGTAGTCCGCGCCGCAGTCCACCACGAGCACGTCCGCGCCCAGTTGCGCGGCCAGCGCGCCGGACTGTCCGTGCGGCAGGGCCAGGAAGACCACGTCGTGACCGGCGAGGTTGTCCGCGGTGGTCTCGGCGAGCACGCGGTCGGCCAACGGCAACAGGTGAGGCTGCAACTCGCCCAGGCGTCGGCCCGCGTTGGACCCCGCCGTGAGCGTGCCGATCTCGATCTCCGGATGCGCGAGCAGCAGGCGCAGGACTTCCCCGCCCGCGTATCCGCTCGCTCCGGCCAGTGCCGCCTTGGCCCCCATTACCGCCTCCTTGTGAGGAGCATGACTATACGTATCAATGAATCTCTATGCAAGTACGTTGGGTGACCGCACGTCCGGGGCCCGCTCCGGGCCACCATGCCGCGCCCGCCCTCCACCCCAATAGGGCGCAGGCCCGGTGCGTTAGGATCAGCCGACTTCGGATACGCGCCCCCCAGAGGGCAGTCGACCGCCGGCGGGACGGCAGCGACACGCAGCAGACGGCGGGCGCCCCCGCCCAGGAAACGAACGAGACCACGTGACCCCTCCCCCCGGCACCTCCGGGCCCGCCGGCGCCTCGCGCGCCGCGGGCACGGACCTACAGTCCCCGACCGGTGAACCGCCGCCGGAGCCCGAATCGGGCACCGCGGACACGCCCGACGGCCCTACCGGCCGGACCTCGCCCGATCGTCGGACCGGCCGCGTCCCACTGCCGGACCTGCTCGCGCTGGGGCTGCCGACACTGGTGTTCGCGATCATGGGCTGGCACCAGCGGTGGATCACCGACGACGGCCTGATCTTCACCCGCGCGGTCCGCGAGATCCTGGCCGGCAACGGCCCCGTCTACAGCGCCGGCGAACGGGTCGAGACCTCCACCAGCACGCTGTGGCAATGGCTGCTCGCGCTCCTCGGCGGGATCACCCCCTTCGACTACGCGCCCACCGCCGTCTACACCGGCCTGATCCTGGCCGTCGCCGGACTGTGGCTGTCCCTGGACGGCACCCGCCGGCTCTTCCGCGGCATGGCCGTCACCCGCCTGCTGCTGCCCGCCGGCGCACTGGTCTTCATCGCCATCCCCTCCGTGTGGGACTTCGCCACCGCCGGCATGGAGACCGGACTGATCCTGTTCTGGATCGGCCTGTCCTGGTGGCTGCTGATCGGCACCTGGCTGCGCCCGGTCGGCACCCACACCACCCGCCGCACGCTCGCGCTCTCCTTCTGGTTCGGCCTGGGCCCCCTGGTCCGCCCGGACCTGGGCCTGACCATGGTCGTCCTGCTCGCCGCCCAGTTCCTGCTCGTTCGGGCCCGCTGGCCCAAGGCGTTGGCGATGCTGGCCTGCGCCGGCTTCCTGCCCGCCGCGTACGAGATCTTCCGCCTGGGCTACTACGGCCTGATCTTCCCGATGCCCGCGCTCACCAAGGAGGCGTCGGGATCCCTGTGGGGCCGGGGTTGGGACTACCTGACCGACTACATGCGGCCGTACTACCTGTGGATCCCGATGCTCCTGATCCTGGCCGCGGTCGCGCTCGCGCTCACCCGCCGCCGCCCCGCCGACCGGCGCACCTGGATCGTGATCGCCACCCCGCTGGTCGCGGCGCTCGGCCAGACCGTCTACGTGCTCAAGGTCGGCGGCGACTTCATGCACGGCCGGATGTGGCTGCCGGTGCTGCTGCTCGTCCTGCTCCCGCTCCTGCTCGCCCCGCTGGACCGCCTGGTGACCCCGGTCGTCGTGCTGGTCGCGGTGTGGGCCGTGGTCTGCGGCACCACCCTGCGCTCGGGCGTGATCACCACGCCCGCCCCCAGCGGCCACGGCAACCAGGTCTGGAACGAACGCGACACCTACGCGGCCTGGACCCGGACCGACAACCCCACCACCGAGGAAGCGCACATCCGCACGTTGCCGACCATCGAAGAGGCCTTCCGTAACGAAAAGGCCGGCGGCGATCGTTTGTTGTTCGTGGACCCGAACTACATGAAGATCCCGCCGCTGCCGCTGCGCCGCGACCTGCCCTACGACAAGGGTCTGGTCATCGGCCGGCTCGGCGTGGGCGGCTCGATCACCCCGCTCGGCGGCATCGTGGTCGACGTGTGGGGCCTGTCCAACACGGTCGGCGCGCACATCACCGAGACCCAGCACGTCGCCGCGGGCCACAAGAAGCTGCTGCCGTTCGCCTGGAACGTCGCGCTGTACGTCGACCCCTCGGGCGACGCGCTGGTCCCGGAGACGGCCGCGCCCGCCGCGGAGATCCGGGCCGCCCGGGCCGCGCTGCGCTGTGGCGACCTCAAGGAACTGGTCGACTCGGTCACCGAACCGATGTCCGCGTCGCGCTTCTGGAAGAACCTGACCGGCGCCCCCGACCGGACCAACCTGCGGATCCCGGCCAACCCGATCCTGGCGGAGAAGAAATTCTGCTCGCCCTCCTGAGCCCGCCATCGGCCCGGCAGGCGATCATCAGTGGTTATGGTGTGGTCGGCCGGCCCGCCCCGACTGGAGTCAACGAACCATGAGCCTCGTGAGTGTGCTGTCCGGGCGCTCGCGCTCCGGGCGACCGTCCGATCCGCCCGTGGACGGCCCGCGGCCCCGCGGCGTCGCCCGCTGGAACACCGCGATGGTGCTGGCTCCCGCACTGATCGTGCTGATCATGGGGTGGCACCGCCGCTGGATCAGCGACGACGGCCTGATCTTCACCCGCACGGTCCGCCAGATCCTGGCCGGCCACGGCCCCGTGTTCAACGTGGGCGAACGCGCCGAGGCGTCCACGAGCACGCTGTGGCAGTGGATCCTGGTCCTGGCCTCGTGGATCACCCAAACGGACGTCGGCCGGCTCGCGGTCTATCTGGGCCTGCTGTGCACCACCGCCGGCTACGCGCTCGCCCTGCACGCCACCCGCCGGCTGTACACCCGCACCGAGGACACCCCCTGGCTGGTGCCGTTCGGCGTGCTCGCGCTGCTCGCGCTGCCGCCGGTGTGGGACTTCGCCACCTCGGGCCTGGAGACCGGCCTGACCACGCTGTGGACGGCCGGCTGCTGGTGGCTGCTGGTCCGGCTGCCGCACGACCGGCGCGCCCGGGTCGAGTACGCCCTGGCCTTCCTGGCCGGCCTCGGCCCGATGGTGCGCCCCGACCTGGCCATCGCCGGCCTCGGCTTCCTGATCGCGCTCGCCGTCGTCCGCCGCCCCCGGGTGCTGCGGGTCCTGGCCCTGCTCGGCACCGCGTTCACCCTGCCGCTGCTGTACGAGATCTTCCGGATGGGCTACTACGGCGTCGTACTGCCGCTGCCCGCCGTCACCAAGGAGGCCTCCGCGGCCGACTGGTCCCGGGGCTGGGACTACGTCCACGACCTGACCGAGCCGTACCACCTGTGGATCCCGGCCGTCGTGCTGGCGGCCGTCGTGCTCGGCCGACTCGCGCCGCGCCTGAGCGACCCCGCGGGCCTGCCCGGGCGCCTGCGCACGATCGACCGCGCCGCCTGGAACCGGTTCACCGTCTTCGCGGTGCCGGTCCTGTGCGGCCTGGCGATGCTGCTCTACGTGGTGCGCGTCGGCGGCGACTTCATGCACGCCCGGATGTTGCTGCCCGGACTGTTCATGCTGCTCCTGCCGATCCTGATGGTCCCCGCGAACCGACTCGCGGTACCCGCCGCCACGGTGCTCGTCGGCTGGGCCCTGATCTGCGCGATCACCTTCCGGGTGCCCTACGACGGCATCGGCCCGCGCGGCGTCGCCGACGAACGCGCCTTCTACGTCGGCGCGCTCAACGTCGCCAACCCGGTCACCGCGTACTCCTACGTGGCCAACTACCCACGCTTCCCCTCCGCCGCGAACGCCGCCCGCGCCGACCACACGCACGTGATCGTCTACCCCTGGTACGACAGCTTCTACGTCACCGCGCTCAACCCGAACCTGCCCGCCCCGGTCGCCACGGTGTGGGCCAACCTGGGCATGAACGGCGCCAACACCCCGCTCGACGGCGTCTCGGTGGACATCCTGGGCCTGGCGTATCCGCTCGCCGCCCACGTCGAACTCACCACCCGGGGCCGCCCAGGGCACGAGAAGGAAATCGACATCGCCTGGGTCTTCGCCCAGTACGCCTCCCCCGACGCCGTCCTGCCCCCGGGCATCGACCCGATCCGGGTCAAGGCCGCCCGCTACGCCCTGACCTGTGGCGACGCCAACCGGGGCAAACTCAAGGAACTCCAGGACTCGGTCCACGAACCGATGTCCTGGAGCCGCTTCAAAAAGAACTTCACCGGCGCCTTCGACCGCACCTCGTTCCGCTTCCCCAACAACCCGATCACCGCCGCCAAGGAAATCTGCGGCATAGACGTCCTCGCCAAGGACGTCCTCCCCAAAGACAAACCCGACCGCTGACCAACCCAGCCCGTCCGGCGCTTGAGGACACTCGCCACAGGCGCCCGCCAACCGCAACCACCGCACCTCGCGCGCACCAATCCAGCCCGTCCGGCGCTTGAGGACACACTCGACGACAAACGGCCATCGGGCCGGCCACGGCCCGAAGGCCGGCTCACCCCCGGGACCGGACAGTCACATCGTTGATCCGCGAATCCTGCGGCAGCAACAGCGCCGACACGACAACCCCCGCGACGGTCCCGGGATCGCTGTACCGCTCGCTCTCGAACGCCCCACCCTCCTGCTCCCGCACCCCACGCTGCATCGGCGTCGCGGTCCGCCCCGGATACACGCTGGTCACCCGCAGCAGCGGCTCCTCCTCCCGCAGCCCGTCGGCCAACGCCTTCAACGCGTGCTTGCTCGCCGCGTACGCCGCCCAGCCCGGATTGGTCCGCAACCCCGCACCGCTGTTGAGCAGCACCACATCGCCGTGCCCGCGCCGCAACGCCGGCAGCAGCACGCGCGTAACCTCCGCCACCGCGACCACGTTGACGGTCAATGTGCGTGACCACACGGCCGAGGCCGTCTCCGCCACCGTGCCCAGATCCGCGATGCCCGCGCTGTGCACCAGGCCCGCGAACGTCTCCTCGGCGATCGGCGCCAGCGCGTCCACGATCGTCTCGGGGCGCTCCAGGTCCGCGACCACGGTCCGCACCCCGGGCCCGGCCACCTCCGCGGCCCGCGCCTGCGACCGCACGATCGCGACCAGGTCGTGGCCGTCCTCGCGCAACCGGCGGGCGATCTCCGCACCGATACCACTGCCGGCACCGGTAACCACGTAAGTGCTCATCCCGCCACCCTACGAGGTGCGCGAGCACCGGGACCGACGACCACATGCGGCCCACCCCTGCCCCATTCGGCCCCACCGGCCCCGCCCGTCCCTCACCCGGCCCTCGCCCGGCCCGCCCGGCACGACCGCCCTCACCCGCCCGACCGGCCCCGCGCGGCCCCACGCCGCCCCGCCCCACCCCGACTGGAGCCCGCCGACGATGACGCTGACCACCACCCTGCCCGGACAGGGCCCACCGCCCACCGACCCCGCCGACCCGGGCCCCGACCGCACCCGGCGCCTGGCCGCCCGCTGGAACGTGGCGATGGTGCTGCTGCCCGCCGCGTTCCTCGCCGTATGGGGCGGCCAACGCAGCTGGCTGTGCGACGACGGTCTGATCTTCACCCGCACGGTCCGCCAGATCCTGGCCGGCAACGGCCCCGTGTTCAACCCCGGAGAGCGCGCCGAGGCGGCCACCAGCACCCTGTGGCAGTGGCTCCTGGTCGCCGGCACCGAACTCACCGGCCAGGATCCCGCCCCGCTGGCCGTGCGCCTGGGCCTGCTGTGCAGCGTGATCGGCTGGTTCCTGGCCGCCGACGCCGGCCGCCGACTGCACCTGCCCCGATCCGACGCCGCGTTCCTGCTCCCGTGCGGCGCGCTCGTCCTGCTCGCGCTGCCGCCGGTGTGGGACTTCGCCACCTCCGGCCTGGAGACCGGCCTGACCACGCTGTGGACCGCCGGCTGCTGGTGGCTGCTGGTGCATCTCGCCCGCGACCCGCGCAGCCACACCGCCCACGCCCTGGCCCTGCTCGCCGGCCTGGGCCCGATGGTGCGCCCCGACCTGGCCATCGCCGGCCTCGGCTTCCTGATCGCCCTCGCCCTCGTACACCGCCCCCGACCGGCACGCGCGCTCGCCCTGCTCGGCACCGCCGGCGCACTCCCGCTGGCGTACGAGATCTTCCGGATGGGCTACTACGGCGTCCTGCTCCCGCTGCCCGCGATCACCAAGGAGGCCTCCGCCGCCGACTGGTCCCGGGGCTGGGCCTACGTGCACGATCTGGCCGACCCCTACCACCTGTGGCTGCCCGTGCTGATCCTCGCCGCGTCCGTCACAGCCGCTGCCGCACTCGCGGTCGCGGTCGGAGCAGCAGCCACCGCGAGCCGCCCACGCCCGCCGACCCCCGCCCGGTCCGCCCCGGACACCCGCACCCGACTACGCGTCCTGTACGCGGTACCGATCCTGTCCGGCCTGACCATGCTGCTCTACGTGGTCCGTGTAGGCGGCGACTTCATGCACGGCCGGATGTTGCTGCCCGGACTGTTCGTGCTGCTCCTGCCGATCCTGATGGTCCCCGCGAACCGCATCGCGGTACCCGCCGTGAGCGCCCTGGCCGTCTGGTCACTGCTGACCGCGATCGCCTTCCGAGTGCCCTACACCGGCATCGGCCCCGGCGGCGTCGCCGACGAACGCGGCTTCTACACCTCGGTCCTGGGCGTCGCCAATCCGGTCACCGCCGACGTCTTCATCGACCGCTTCCCCGGCTTCCCCACCATGATCCGGGGCCCGCGCCCGGGATATCGCCACACCCTGGTCGACCGGTCCCCGACGCATTCCTTCGTGGTCCCGCTGCGGCCGGACCTGAACGCGTCGATCGTGGCGATGTGGCCCTCGCTGGGCATGAACGGCGCGGCCACCCCGATCACCGGGATCGCGCTCGACGACCTGGGCCTGGCCTACCCGCTCGCCGCGCACATCCACCTGACCACCCGCGGCCGCCCCGGCCACGAGAAGCGGATCGACCCGGCCTGGGTGCTCGCCGAGTACGCCGACCCGGCCGCACCCGCGCCGCCGGGCATCGACCCGATCCGGATCGCCGCCGCGCGCTACACGCTCACCTGCGGCACTGCCGACCGGGGCCGACTCAAGGAACTGCGCGACTCGGTGCGCGCGCCGATGTCCTGGCGACGCTTCGCCGCCAACCTCGCCGGCGCGCCGGCACGCACGGCCTTCCGCTTCCCCAACGACCCGATCGTGGCCGCCCGGCAGATCTGCGGCGTCGACGTACTGGCTCCGGGCGTCCTGCCCACCGAACCGACCCCGGCCCCGGTGCCGCTGCCCTGACACGGGTGCGGCCCGCACACCCGAAGGTGTGCGGGCCGCTTCCGAGCCACGCCGAGAGACGACGAACGCGAAGGCGTCACGCCCCGCGCAACACCGCTCCGGTACGCTCCGCCGCGAGCGCCACCGCCGCGTCGCGCGCGACCGTGGCCTCCTCGACCGTGAGCGTGCGATCCGGCGCCCGGAACCGCAGCGCGTAGGCCAGCGACTTGCCGCCCTCGGCGATCTGCGCGCCGGTGTACACATCGAACAGCCGGACCGACTCGAGCAGTTCGCCCGCGCCCTCGACCAGCGCGGCCTCGACCGCGGCGGCGGGCACCGCGGCGTCCACGACCAGCGCGACGTCCTGCGTGGCCACCGGGTACGACGAGATGTGCCCGGCCTGCGGCACGTACTCGCCGTCGAGGTCGGCGGTCAGCAGGTCCAGGTCCAACTCCATCGCGCCGACCCGCTCGGGCAGGTGCAGCGTCTTGACCACCCGCGGATGCAGCTCGCCCGCGTGCCCCACGACCCGCTCGGTCCCGTCCGGCGCGGTCACCACGAGCGCCGCGCAGCGCCCGGGATGCCACGGCTCGTGCTGATCCTGACGCACCGTCAGCTCAACCCCGACGGCGTCCGCGACCACGCGTGCCGCCTCGACCGCGTCCGCCCAGACCTGCGGCCGACCCGGGCCCCACCAACCGGAGCGCTCCCGCTCGCCGGCCAGCACCACCGCGACCCGCTGCGGCTGGTGCGGCAACGCCGCCTCCAGCCGAGCCAGTTCCTCGTCCGTGGGTCGCCGATCCACCGCGAGCACGGGCGCCACCGGAGTCGAGGCGTTCGGCCGGAAGACCACGCCCGACTCGAACAGCGCCGGATCGCCGTTGCCGCGCCCGAGGTTGCGACGCAGCGTCCCGAGCAGCCCCGGCAGCAGCGTCGTGCGCAGCGCCGGCTCCTCCTCGGAGATCGGATTGACCAGCACCACGGTGCGCCGCCGCGCGTCGTCCTCGGACAACCCGAGGTCGTCGAACGCGCTCTGCCCCAGGAACGGGTAGTTGAGCACCTCGGTGTAGCCCGCGCCCGCGAGCGCGCGCCCGAGCCGACGCCGGCGCCGCTGGTCGACGGTCAGCCCGCGACCGGCCGGCACCTGCGGCAGCGTGGAGGGCACCTGCTCGTAGCCCTCCAGCCGGATCACCTCTTCGGCCAGGTCGTTCGGGTCGGTCAGGTCGGGCCGCCAGGTCGGCGGCACCACGGTCAGCTCGTCGATCCCCTCGACCGAACAGCCCACCTCCTGCAACCGCTGCGCGACCGTCTCGCGCGGGTACGCGACACCCGCGACCTTCGCCGCGTGGTCCGCCGCGAGCACGATCCGCACCACCTCGCGCGGCGCGTCCACCTCGGTCACGCCCGCCTCGGCCTGGGCCCGCTCGCCGCCCAGCGCGGCCAGCAGGTCCACCGCGCGCTGCGCCGCGGCCCGGGCCGCCTCGGGGTCCACCCCGCGCTCGAACCGGCGCGACGCCTCCGAGCCCAGCTTGTGCCGACGCGCGGTGCGCGCGATGGCCACCGGGTCGAAGTGCGCGGCCTCGATCACGATATCGGCCGTGTCCTCGCCGATCTCGGTGCTCTCGCCGCCCATCACACCCGCGAGACCGATCGGCCCCCGGTTGTCACAGATCAGCAGGTCCTCGCGGTCCAGCCGGCGCTCGGCGTCGTCGAGCGTGGTCAGCGTCTCGCCCTCGAGCGCGCGACGCACCACGATCGGGCCCTGCAACCGGGCCCGGTCGTAGGCGTGCAGCGGCTGACCCAGTTCGAGCATCACGTAGTTGGTGACGTCCACGACCAGCGAGATCGGCCGCATGCCGCTCATCTGCACCCGCCGCTGCAACCACAGCGGGGACGGCGCCTCGGGGTCGATGCCGACCACGGTGCGCGCGACGAACCGGTCGCAGCCGGCCGGGTCCTCGACCAGGACCGGGTAGCCGTACCCGTTCGCGTCCGGCACGTCCAGCAGCGCCGGGTCGCGCAGCGGCTGCCCGTAGGCGATCGCCGCCTCGCGGGCGACGCCGCGCATCGACAGGCAGTAGCCCCGGTCCGGGGTCACCGCGATGTCGAGCACCTCGTCGACCAGGCCCAGCAGTTCGATCGCGTCCGCGCCGACCTGCGCCTCGATCGGCAGCACGATGATGCCGTCGTGGTCGTCGCCCATGCCCAGCTCGCGGGCCGAGCAGATCATCCCGCGCGAGACGTGACCGTAGGTCTTGCGCTCGGCGATCTCGAACGGACCGGGCAGCACACCGCCCGGCAGGATCACCACGACCTTGTCGTCGACCTCGAAGTTGCGCGCGCCGCAGACGATCTCCTGCGGCTCACCGGTGCCGTTGGCGTCGCCGACGTCGACCTTGCAGAACCGGATCGGCTTCTTGAAGCCCTCCAGCTCCTCGATCTCCAGCACCCGGCCGACCACGAGCGGACCCTTGAGGTCCGCGCCCAGCCGCTCGACCGTCTCGACCTCCAGGCCCAGCGCCACGAGCTTGTCGGCGACATCGCGCCCGGACTCGCCGGCGGGGAGGTCGACGTACTCCCGCAGCCACGAAAGCGGGACCCGCATCAGATCTCCATCCCGAACGGAAGGGTGAACCGGACGTCACCCTCGACCATGTCTCGCATGTCCTCGACGTTGTGCCGGAACATCAGCGCGCGCTCCAGGCCCACGCCGAACGCGAACCCGCTGTACACCTCGGGGTCGATGCCGCACGCGATCAGCACGCGCGGGTTGACCATGCCGCAGCCGCCCCACTCGATCCAGCCCTCGGACCGGCAGGTCCGGCACGGGTGCTCGGGGTCGCCCACCGAGGCGCCGCGACACACGAAGCACTTGAGGTCGAGCTCGGCGGAGGGCTCGGTGAACGGGAAGTACGACGGGCGCAGCCGGGTGACGATGCCCTCGCCGAACATCGCCTCGACGAAGTGGTCGAGGGTGCCCTTGAGGTCGCCCATGGTCAGGCCCTTGTCCACGGCCAGACCCTCGATCTGCCCGAAGACCGGGGTGTGCGTGGCGTCCAGCTCGTCGGTGCGGTAGACCCGGCCCGGACAGATCACGTAGATCGGCGGGGTACGGGTCAGCATCGTGCGGATCTGCACGGGCGAGGTGTGCGTGCGCAGCACCACCCCGGAGTCCGCCGAGCCGTCCTCGGCGCGCACGAAGAAGGTGTCCTGCATGGTCCGCGCGGGGTGGTCCGGCAGGATGTTGAGGGCGTCGAAGTTGTACCACTCCGCCTCGACCTGCGGGCCCTCGGCGACCTCGTAGCCCATCGCGACGAAGAGGTCCTCGATCCGCTCGGACAGCGTGGTCAGCGGGTGCCGGGCGCCGCGCGGGACGCGGTCCCACGGCAGCGTGACGTCGACCGCCTCCTCGACCAGCACGCGCGCGTCGCGCTCGGCCTCCAGCTCGACCTGACGCTGCTCCAGGGCCTTCTTCACCGCACCGCGCGCCTGGCCGACACGCTTGCCGGCCTCGGCCTTGGCCTGCGGGGGGAGTGCGCCGATCTCGCGGTTGGCGAGCGCCAGCGGCGAGCGGTCGCCGGTGTGCGCGACCTTCGCCTCCTGCAACTCGGCGAGGTCGCCCGCGGCGGCGACCGCCGCGAGCGCCGCGTCGCGGGCCCGCTCGACTTCCTCTGGTTTCAACGCCTCGACCTCGACCGGGTCGTACGACTTGTTCGGTGCCGACATCTGTGTCCAGTGCTCCTGTGGGGGATCCGCCGGTGGTGGAGGCGGCAATGACGTCCTACGACGTCCGCGCTCCGAGTTTACTGACGCCTGATCGGCGTGCGTGTGTCGGCCGAACCGCGACGACGTGTGGTGGAGCGTCCCGCGTTGCTACAGCAGGACGTCCGGCATCGCGGCCGGCAGGGTAAATCGAAATCGGGCCCCGCCGCACTCGGCGCGATCCACGCCGATGGTGCCCGCGTGCGCCTGCACCAAGCCCTTGACGATGTACAGCCCCAGGCCGGTGCCACCGCGGCGGTTTCCGCGCCAGAAACGGGTGAAGACACGGTCGAGGAGTTCGTCCGGGATACCCGGGCCCTCGTCGCTCACCGTGATCTCCGTCCCGTGCGCACCGGGCGCGGACCCGATGGAGACCGCGCGCATCTCGATGGTGACGGTTCCCGCGCCGTGGCGCACCGCGTTTTCCAGCAGGTTGCCGAGGATCTGGTCGAGCTTGTCGGCGTCCAGCCACATGCTCGGCAGCGGCCCGTCCACCACGAGCACGAAGCGCTCGTCGGGCAGGCCGTTGCACTCCATCGCGCGCAGGTGCCGGTGCACCGCCTCCTCCATGTCCACGACCTGGCGGTTCAGTTGCAGCCGGCCGGCGTCGATCCGGGAGATGTCCAGGAGTTCGGTGATCAGCCGGGTGACCCGGTCCGCGTCCGCGTCGACCGTCTCCAGCATCAGCCGCTTCTGCTCGTCGGTGAACCGCTCCCACTTGGCCAGCAGGGTCGCGGTGAAGCCCTTGACCGAGGTCAGCGGCGAACGCAGTTCGTGCGCGACGGTGGCGATCAGATCGGAGTGGCCACGCTCGATCCGCCTGCGCGCGTCGGTGCAGCGCAGCGACACCACGAGCTTGGCCAGCGGGCTGTGCGGCCCATCGGCGCGCACGAAGGACGCGGTGACCAGGATCTCCCGGCCGGCCAGGAGCAGATTGCGCTCCGGCTGCCGGGTCCGGGTGCCCAGACCGCCGTACGGGTCGGTGCACACCCACCAACGCCTGCCCTCGAGGTCCTCCAGCGGCAGCGCGTCCGCGATGTGTTTGCCGAGCGCGTCCTCGGGACGCGTCCCGGTGATCCGGGCGGCGGCGGTGTTGAACGTCACCACCATGCCGTTCTCGTCCGCGATCACCAGGCCGTCGGGCAGCATGTCGGCGTCCATCGGCCCCCTTCCCGTTTCGGGCCCGAGGGAGTTCCGGGCCGGACACACTATCCCAACGCGCGACGTGCCGTCCGGATGCGCCGGACGCAACGGTCTCGTTCCCCCACGACCGGTGGTCAAGCCGGATACGTCGGGGTCATCGCTCGCTTCGCGCCCCGGATCGGCAACCCCCGCGCCCGCGTTGCGCGCGAGCGGACGCGTACAGACACACGGCCGCGGCGGTCGCCAGGTTCAAACTCTCGGCCCGCCCGTGGATCGGGACTCGCACCACGGCGTCGGCCAGCGCCCGGGTCTCCTCGGGCAACCCCCACGCCTCGTTGCCGAATATCCACGCGGTGGGCCCGCTCAGCCCGCCCGCGTCCAACTCGCCGTCCAGGTCCGCGTCCCCGGCGCCGTCGGCGGCCAGGATCCGCAGCCCGGCGGCACGCAGCGCGGCCACGGTGTCCTCGATCCGGGCACCGGTGACCACGGGAAGGTGGAAGAGGCTGCCCACGGAGGCGCGCACGGCCTTGGGGTTGTACGGGTCCACCGACGCGTCGGTGAGCACCACGGCCTCGGCGCCGGCCGCGTCGGCCGCGCGCAGCACGGTGCCGGCGTTGCCGGGGTCGCGCACGTTGGCGAGGACCGCGACCAGCTCCGGCCGCGCGGCCATCGCGCTCTCCAGCGGTACGTCCACGAACCGGCACAGCGCGACCACGCCCTGCGGCGTCACGGTCTGACTGATCGCCGCGACCACCTCGTCGGTGGCGGTGAACACCGGGACCCGGGCGGCGGAAGCGCCCGCGACCAGATCGGGGTAGCGCTCGGCCACCTCGAGGGTGATGTACAACTCGCGCAGCGTCCCGGACAGGGCCACGGCCTCGCGGACCGCCTGCGGCCCCTCGGCCAGGAACAGCCGCTCACGGGCCCGGAAAGCACGTTTGGCGAGCCGCCGGGCCGCCGCCACTCGGGGTGATCGGGTGGACGTCAGCTCGGGGCTCGCCATCGCGTTACCGTTCTCTGCTCTCGGCCTGTAACGACGTAAGAAGTACTGCGACATCGACGACGTGAGTCGACGATCAGGCCGCGGCGTCTTCCTTCTTCGCGTTGACATCGGCCGGGAGGGCCTTCTGCGCTACCTCGACGAGGGCGGCGAACGCCGGGGCGTCGTTGACCGCGAGCTCGGCGAGCATCTTGCGGTCGATCTCCACACCGGCGGCCTTGAGGCCCTGCACGAAGCGGTTGTAGGTCATCCCGTTCAGGCGGGCAGCGGCGTTGATGCGCTGGATCCAGAGCTGACGGAAGTCCCCCTTCCGCTTCTTGCGGTCGTTGTAGTTGTAGACCATGGAGTGGGTGACCTGCTCCTTGGCCTTCCTGTACAGACGGGACCGCTGGCCGCGGTAGCCGGACGCCCGCTCGAGGATGACGCGGCGCTTCTTGTGGGCGTTGACTGACCGCTTGACGCGTGCCACTTGATGAACTCCTTGATGTCAGACCGCGGTGTGTCGACCGCGGCCCGGGTAAGTCTGGGACCGTCGCCGGTCGCCGACCGGTGGGTTCTCGTCAGCCGGTGCGACGACTGCTGCCTACTACTTCTTGAGCAGCTTCTTGATCTTCTTGGCGTCGGCCGGGGCCACCTCGACGACACCGGCGAGACGCCGGGTCACGGTCGAGGGCTTGTGTTCGAGAAGGTGACGGCGACCCGCACGCTGACGCAGCACCTTGCCGGAGCCGGTGATACGGAAGCGCTTGCTGGCACCGCTGTGGGTCTTGTTCTTCGGCATGTCGCCGCAGTCTCCTCGTCGTGCCGCACCCGCCCGGTGGTGACCGGGCAGGCACAGGTGTGTTTGCAAATCGGGCGCGGGGCGACCCGTTCCGGGTCAGACCTGCTCTTCGGCCTTCGGCTCCGCGTCGCTCGCGACGGGGGCCTCGGTGACCGGAGCGGCCTCGGCCGGGGCGGCTTCGGGAGCGTCCGCGGTTTCCGTCTCGTCGGGGTGATCGTCCCCGGACTCGACGGCCACACGGCGCGCGTCCTTGCGGGCCGCCTGGGCCTCACGGGCCTCGGCCATGGCCTCGGTCTTCTTCTTGTGCGGGCCGAGAACCATGATCATGTTGCGGCCGTCCTGCTTCGGGTTCGACTCGATGAACCCGAGGTCCTGGACGTCCGTCGCGAGGCGCTGCAGCAGTCGGTAACCCAACTCGGGCCGGGACTGCTCGCGACCACGGAACATGATCGTGATCTTGACCTTGTCGCCCTGCTTCAGGAACCGCTCGACGTGACCCTTCTTGGTGTCATAGTCGTGCGGGTCGATCTTCGGCCGGAGCTTCATCTCCTTGATGACCGTGTGCGCCTGGTTCTTGCGCGCTTCACGGGCCTTCATGGCCGACTCGTACTTGAACTTGCCGTAGTCCATGAGCTTGCAGACCGGCGGCCGGGCGTTGGCCGCGACCTCGACGAGGTCGAGGTCGTACTCCTGGGCAAGTTCCATGGCCTTGGCCAGCGGGACGATTCCGACCTGCTCGCCGCCAGGACCAACGAGTCGCACCTCGGGGACGCGAATCCGGTCGTTGATGCGGGGCTCGGCGCTGATGGGGCCTCCTCATACCTGAAGCGACCGCGGGCGAAGCGGCCACATGTGTCTCGGTGTAACTTCCCCCCGAGCCAGGTTCTCCGTGAAGCCATCCAGGCAACGCGAAAAAGCCTCGCACGGTTGCATGCGAGGCTCCACCACCGGCTGACGAAGCCGCCCACAGGGCGACGAACGTGGAACGGACGCACACGAAGTGCGTCGCACCGGACCGGTACCCGTCGTCCGTGAGGTCGATCGGGTGGGAGACGGAGCCTCCGCTTGCAGGCCGGGCATGCAGATGCCCGGTCGGTCGATACATCACTCTACCACTGGCTGGAACATGGCGAAGGGCCCCGTTGTTCCCCGATTCCGGGGCATACCCGAGACTGGGCACATGAGCGAGAGCGCCCCACTTACGTCACCCGGCCACACCGACGACTTCGCCGGCCACCCCGACCGGGTCGAGACCATGACCCGGGACATCGCGGACGTGCCGGCCGTCGAGGTCATCACCACCTTGTCCGTGCACCTGATGAGCGCGGCGGCGGTCAAACTGGGCCTGGCCGAGGACGGCGAGGCGCACAAGGACCTCGACGAGGCGCGCAAGCTGATCACCGCCCTCGCGGGCCTGGTCACCGCCGCGGCCCCCGAGGTCGGCTCCTACCACGCGGGCCCGCTGCGCGACGGCCTCAAGACCCTGCAACTCGCCTTCCGCGAGGCCTCCACCCACCCGGACCAGGCAGGCAAGGGCCCCGGCGAAAAACTCACCGGCCCGGTCCACACCTGACCTCCCCCACCCCGCGCCGGCCCACCCCACCCGGCGCGGGGACACCCCACCCAGCCCGATCGGCATGGGACACCCAACCCCGCCGGCACGGCGACACCCATCCAGCCCACCCGGCGCGGGGGCGCCCCACCCAGCCCGTCCGGACCAAACCACTCAGCCCGTCCGGCGCTTGAGGACAAGCAGGCCGCAGCCCGACCCACCCCCGACGGACGCGAAGCAACCGCACCCGGCCGCGACCGACCCGGCCCGGCCACCGCGGGGCACCCCTGGCCACGGGCAACCCCTCCAGCGGATCCGGGCCATCCCATCCAGCCCGTCCGGCGTTTGAGGACAAGCAGGCCGCAGGCCCACCGCACCCGACCGACGCGAAGCAACCCCGCCGGTCCGGGCCGACCCACTCAGCCCGACCGCCACGGAAACGAACGATCCAGCCGGTCCGGACCAAACCACTCAGCCCGTCCGGCGCTTGAGGACAAGCAGGCCGCAGGCCGACCCACCCCCGACGGACGCGAAGCAACCGCGCCCGGCCGCGACCGACCCGGCCCGGCGCGCACGCGGAGCAACTCCGGCCGGGCAACCCGGCCGGAGGCCCCCGCCCGGGTTCATCGTGCGAAGAGTGGTTCCACGTCGAGGGCGCTGCCGGGAGGCAACATCGCCAGATCCAGGCCGCGATCCAGACGCGCCCGCACCACGTCGTCCTCGGCCAACCGCCCCACGATGCGCCGCGCCGCCTCGGTGACCTCGGTCGGCGCCGCGGCCGCGACCAGGCTCAGCGTCAACTCGTGGCCGCCGCCCTCGGTCAGGTACACCGCCGAGACCGCGACCTCCTCGGCGACCGCCGCCCGTACCGCGCCCAGGATGTCCGGATCCCGGTGCGGCGCCACGTGCGCGCGCCCCTCGGCCACCGCCCGCAGCCGACTCCCGGTGAGCTCGTACGGGTGCGGCCCGGCCAGATCCAGGAGCAGCGTGTCCGCCTCCTCCGCGTACGCGGCGTGCGCGGCGCGCGCGGCCTCGACCGGAATCGGCCGGGCATCCGAGCGCCAGCGCGCCAACGCCGCCACCGAGGTGAACGCGGGCAGCGCCCGGCGCCCGTCCGGCCCCTGGATCGTGGGCACCGCCATGTCGCTGGACTTCTCCCGGCGCAGCTCCCCCGGCGCGACGTCCTCCTCCTCGGTCAGGATCGCCACGACCGGTACCAGGAGCCGCGCCCGGCACAGCGCCCGCGAGACCGCCTCGTCGTCCACCTCCCGAGCCGCCAGGGCCTCGGCCAGCGCCGGGTCCGCGCTGCCGTCGTCATCGGGAAAACCGGTATCGGGAATGCTCTTGCCGCTGAAATCCACCCGTCGACTGTAGACCCGCCCCCACCACCCCACACCCCACCGCGCCCCCACCCCGCCGACACGCGCCCCCCACGCCCAACCCCAGGCGCGTCAGCGCCCCCGACCCCCGCCCACCCCAGTGATCGACGCGCGAAGCGCGGAGAGCGGCGGAGCCGCAAGCGTGGGCTTCGTGGCCCGGAGCGAAGCGCAGGGACACGAAGCCCCGAGCGAGGCGCCGCTTTTTCTTGGAGGAGCTTGCGGGGGAAAGAAAAAGCGGCGCCTCGCGAGCCGGCGACAAAGTCGCCCAACAAAGGAGCATCGCGGGCCGGCGACCACTGCCCGACCCGCGACCCCCCTTCCGAGGTTCGGCTCACCCGGACCGGGCCCGACCCGCGACGGCGCGATCGAGCCGTCGCGGTCCCGGGAGTCCGGGCGAGGCGCCGGGCCGAAGCCGGCCCGTCCTGGCCCGTGCTCGGACGGGTCGGGCTGTAGCCGGTCCGGTTCCCGAACCGGGTTCAGCGTAGAAACCGGCGGGACTTGCCGTCCGGGACTCCCAGCACACTCATCCATTCGAGTGACATCCGCATCACTCAGGAGAGGCCGAGCCGCCGATAGCGGAGCATACGCGCGGCCAGCCGCTCGTCCGGGTCCAGGACCCGCAGCGTGCTCAGCTCGTGCTCGAGCACGGCCGCGACCCGACGCACGAACGCCTCGGGTTCCTCGGCCGCGTCCGGGTCCTCGGGCACCACGCGGTCCACGATGCCGTCACGCAGCAGATCGGCGGAGCGGATGCCCTGCCGCCCGGCGATCTCCGCGGCCCGCTCGGTGCCCCGGTACAGGATCGCCGCCGCGCCCTCCGGCGGCAGCGGCGACAACCACGCGTGCCGCGCGCAGATCACCCGATCCGCGGGCAACAACGCGAGCGCGCCGCCGCCGGACCCCTGACCCAGCAGAAGGCACACCGTCGGCGCGGGCAGCAGGACCAACTCGGCCAGGCAGCGGGCGATCTCGCCCGCCAACCCACCCTCCTCGGCCTCGCGCGAGAGCGCGGCGCCGGCGGTGTCCACCACGGTCACCAGCGGCAGGCCCAACTCGCCGGCCAGTCGCATGCCCCGCCGGGCCTGGCGCAGCCCGGCCGGGCCGAACGGGCCGTGTTCGCTCTGCCGAGTGCGGTCCTGGCCCAGCACCACGCACGGCGCACCGGGACCGGCACCGACCCCGAACCGGGCCAGCACCAGGCGCAGCGCCGGTTCGCTCTCCCCCTCGCCGGTCCCGCGCAGCGGGGTGACCGAGCGCGCGCCGTGCCGCAGCAGCGCGCGCAGTCCCGGGCGACGCGGGTCGCGCGAGCGCCGCACCGAGGTCCAGGCCGGCACGTCGGGCAGCGGTTCGGCACGGACCTCGGGCGGCGGCCCGGGCGGCACACTGCCCGGGCCGAGAACGTCGAAGACCTTGATCGCGACCCGGCGCAGCTCGTCCGGCGGCACGACCGCGTCGATCAGGCCGTGCTCGTACAGGTTCTCCGCGACCTGCACCCCGTCGGGGAACGGGCGTTCGTGCAGCGCCTCGTACACGCGCGGGCCCAGGAAGCCGATCAGCGCGCCGGGTTGCGCGGCGGTGACATGGCCGAGCGAACCCCAGGAGGCGAACACCCCGCCGGTGGTGGGGTGGCGCAGGTAGACGAGGTACGGCAGGCCCGCCGCGCGGTGTGCGGCCACCGCCGCGGAGATCTTGACCATCTGCAGGAACGCGACGGTGCCCTCCTGCATGCGGGTACCGCCGGAGGTGGGCGAGGCGACCAGCGGCAGGCCCTCGGCGGTGGCGCGCTCCACCGCGAGGGTGAGCCGTTCGGCGCCCGCGACGCCGATCGAGCCGGCCAGGAAGTCGAACTCGCACGCGGCCACCGCAACCCGGCGCCCATGGATCCGGCCCTCCCCCGTGACCAGTGCCTCGTCCAGGCCGGTGCGCGCGCGGGCCGCCGCCAACTCGACCGCGTACGCCGGATCCGGCGCGGCTAGCGGGGGCAGCGGGTCGTTCCAGGCGGTGAAGGAGCCCGGATCCAGGACACGGTCGATCAGATCCAGGGCCCGCACGCGCTCGGGATGACTCATGCGGTCAAGCTAACCCACCGCCGATGGCGTCCGACGGATGTGACCGTGCGGTCGGCGCCGAGTCCTACCGGTCGGTACGTCGATCTGGCAGGCTGCGGGAATGGCCCCTCTCACCGCCGCACCCCCCGTGTCCGCTTCCGCCCCGTCGCCCACCGTCGGCGCCGACCGGGCCCGCTACGACAAGGCCACCGCCCACCTGGACGCGCCGTTCGCCGTCGTGGACCTGGCCGCCTACCGGGCCAACGCGGCGGATCTGGTGCGCCGCGCGGCCGGCACCCCGGTGCGGGTGGCGAGCAAGTCGGTGCGCTGCCTGCCGCTGCTGCGCGAGGTGCTGGAACTGGACGGCTACCGCGGCGTGATGGCGTTCACCCTGCCCGAGGGTCTGTGGCTGGCGAGCGAGGGGCTCACCGACATCCTGGTGGCCTACCCCTCCACGGACCGCGCGGCGTATCGCCGGCTGGCGGCCGACGCCGAGGCCGCCGCGAGGGTGACGATCATGATCGACGACCCGGCCCAGCTCGACCTGATCGAGCGCGCGATCGCGGATGTGCGGCCCCGGAACGAGCTGCGGGTGTGCGTGGACATCGACACCTCGTGGCAACTCCTGGGCGGCCGCGTGCACATCGGCGCGCACCGCTCGCCGCTGCACACGCCGGAGCAGGTGGTCGCGGTCGCCGAGGCGGTCACCCGGCGGCCGGGTTTCCGGCTGGTGGGACTGATGGCGTACGAGGCGCACATCGCCGGCGTCGGGGACGCGCCCGAGGGCCGCGCGCTCTACGGGCGGATCCTGCGCGCGATGCAGGCGAAGGCCGGTGCCGAACTGAGCCGGCGACGCGCGGACATCGTGCGCGCGGTGCGTGCGATCGCGCCGCTGGAGTTCGTCAACGGCGGCGGCACCGGCAGCGTGGAGCGCACCTCGGCGGAGTCCGCGATCACCGAGGTCGCGGCCGGCTCCGGGCTCTTCCAGCCGCGCCTGTTCGACCACTACACCGCGTTCCGCGGACGGCCCGCCGCGCTGTTCGCACTGCCCGTGGTGCGCCGTCCCGGACACGGCTGCGTGAGCGTGCTCGGCGGCGGCTACCCGGCCTCCGGAGTGCCCGCGGCCGACCGGCTGCCCCAGCCGTACCTGCCGCAGGGCCTGTCGTACCAGCCGCAGGAGGCGGCGGGCGAGGTGCAGACCCCGCTGCGCGGGCCGGCGGCGGACGACCTGCGGATCGGCGACTCGGTGTGGTTCCGACACGCCAAGGCGGGCGAACTGTGCGAGCGCTTCGACGCGTTGCACCTGATCGACGGCGACCGGGTGGTGCGCACGGTGCCCACCTACCGCGGCGAGGGACACACCTTTTTGTGACCGCGAGACCGGGCGGCGAGGGCCGGCGGCGGGCGCGCGGGCGGGGTCGACGGCGGGGACCGACCGGCCCTTAACCGGACAAGACCCACCCGTTCGGCCCACCGCGCGAAAAACGACCCGTTGAGGGGCTGTCCGCCACCACCGCGGATGGCCCACAATGCCCATTGCCGGCGCCGTATCGGCGCGGCAGTACGTCCGGCCGCTGAAAGGTCGCAGCCATGATCGCGCGCTTGGGCACGCTCGGGCAGGAACATCCCGTCACCGGGGTGACGATCTGGCGCGGCTGTGCGGTCGTCCACCTGGCCGGCGAACTCGACCTGCACAACGCCCCGCTCCTGCACCGCACCCTGATCGAGCTGATCGACGGCGGTTGTCGGCGGGTGGTCGTGGACGCCACCGGGTTGAACTTCTGCGACTCGGTCGGACTGGGCGTGCTGATAGACGCGTTCAAGTCGATGCACGCCTTCTCCGGTGAACTGCGCCTGGCCGCGCCGGACCGCAACGTCCGCGCGACGCTGCGGATGACCGGCCTGATCGACGTGCTCGGGGTGCGGGACACCCTGC
The DNA here is from genome assembly GCF_045207655.1 of Embleya sp. NBC_00888. Taxonomy (NCBI): domain Bacteria; kingdom Bacillati; phylum Actinomycetota; class Actinomycetes; order Kitasatosporales; family Streptomycetaceae; genus Embleya; species Embleya sp. NBC_00888. The sequence continues at coordinate 1,405,921 of NZ_CP108784.1, forward strand.
AGGAAGTACTCGACGAGTTCGCCGACTGAAGTCCGGTCGCGCTCGGCCCCGGCGTCGGTCGGGTGCGGCATGATCGGGCACGTGACTGAACGTCTGATGCTCCTCGACACCGCGTCCCTGTACTTCCGCGCCTACTTCGGCGTCCCGGAATCGGTCAAGGCTCCCGACGGCACACCGGTCAACGCCGTGCGCGGCCTGGTCGACTTCGTCACGCGCCTGGTCGAGGACCGGCGGCCCACCCGACTGGTGGCGTGCATGGACGCGGACTGGCGACCGCAGTTCCGGGTGGACGCGATCCCCACGTACAAGGCGCACCGGGTCGCCGAGGCGGCCGGACCGGACGAGGAGGAGATCCCGGACACGCTCGCCCCGCAGGTGCCGGTGATCGAACAGGTGCTGGACGCGCTGGGCATCCCGCGCGTGGGCGTGCCCGGCTTCGAGGCGGACGACGTGATCGCCACACTGGCCGAGCGGGCCGGGATCGCGGTGGACATCGTCACCGGCGACCGGGACCTGTTCCAACTCGTCGACGACGCACGGGCGATCCGGGTGTTGTACACGGTCAAGGGCGTGGCCGCGCACGAGGTGATCGACGAGGCCGCCGTGCTGGCCCGCTACGGCGTGCCCGCGTCGGCCTACGCCGACTTCGCCACGCTGCGCGGCGACGCCAGCGACGGCCTGCCGGGGGTCAAGGGCATCGGGGACAAGACCGCGGCGCAGTTGATCACCGAGTACGGCGATCTGGCCGGCGTGCGCGCGGCCGCGGCCGACCCGGCGGCCAAGCTGACCCCGGCGCGCCGGGCCCGGATCCTGGAGGCGGGCGACTATCTGGACGTGGCCCCGGGCGTGGTGCGGGTGGTGCGGGACGTGCCGCTGCCGCCGCCGGCCGGGTGGGATCGGCCGCTGCCCACCGAGCCGGCCGACCCGGTCGCGCTCGAGGAACTGCGCCGGCGCTGGGGCCTGAGCGGCCCGGTGCATCGGTTGCTCGACGTGCTCGCCCCCCGGCGCTGAAGCCCGGTATCTCCGCCCAAGGACGGCGGTCGGCCACTCGAAAGGGTCGCTCCCGAACGCGCCGGGCGCACGATCGACGATGTGACCCAGGTCACATCGGAAAGTTGCACGGAATCTGTCACGTTTGCCGTGAAGACGTGTCTCCCCAGGCATGCGTACCGAGTGTGACACCACGATTACCACCCAACCCGACCGCGACCGGCTCCGAGGCGAGTGGCAGCGCGTGACCCTGCGGGCCGGCTGGCCCGCCCGGGTCGCCTGGCACAGCGACGCCGTCGAGCAATGCCTGGACGCCTTCGTCCGCAACGGCCACGCGCACACCGCGTGCCTGGCCCTGGCCCGGGACCGGGCCGCCGCCGAAATCCCGCTGGACGTGGCGCTGGCCGAACTGGACGCGCTGTTCCTGTGCGGCCTCGCGCACAGCGCGCCCGGCGCGCTGGTGCAGGCCTACCTGAGCACCCGCGCCCGGGCCAACCCGCCCGGCACCCTGCCCCCCGGCACCGACCCGATCACCGAACTGCCCTCGGCCGCGCTGCTCCAGCAGCGACTGGCCCAGCGCGCCGCCGCCGGCGAGCACGTACGGATCGTGGTGGTGCGCCTGGAGGTCCCCGAATCGCTGCTGTGGGGCCACCTGCGGCACCTCCTGCTCACCGCCCGGCACCTGGAACGCGCCCTCGGCGACCTGGCCTACGCGGTGCCGCCCGGGCGACTGATGGCCCTACTCGACGGCGACGACCCGGAACTGCCGGACCGCCTGGACCGGTTGTGCCGCGCACCCGTGGACCCGCTGGACGGCCCCGGCGGGGTCCCCGGCGGCGCTCCGCGCATGCCCCGTTCGAGCGTGCGTCTGACCACCGCGCCGGGCACGACGGGTCGGTAGCACACCATGAACCACCCCTTCGTACGTTCGTTCGTCACCCGAATGACGCAGCGTCACCCCCACTGCGGCCCCTCGATCGGCACGGGCGCGGACAGCCTGCCCCCGCGCTCGTGCCGCACCACCCGCGCCGGAGCGCACTCCGGGTGCCTTGAAGAGCCCCATCGCTTCTGGACAGACCGTGGCCGGATGGTCACGATGCTGTCCGGACGATCGGGTACGGCACGGGATCAAGGGGGCAATCGGTGGCACGCGAGGACGACGCGGCGACCCCGGACCCCAGCGGCGACGGGAACGGCGCCGCCGAGGCCACCGGCTCCGGCGCGCGTCCCCCGTTCGTCCCCGGCCAGCGCGGCGTGCATCACCCTCGGGTGTACGACGGCGACCTCGGGCCCGAGCCGGCCGCAACCCAATCGGCCCAGCCCTGGTCGCCCGACCCCGCAGCGCCCCACCCCTTCGCGACCGAACCGCGCGGCGACCGCGTCGGCCCACCGCCGAACGCCGATGCCGGCCGAGCTCCGGTGTACGACGGCCCCCCGGACGGCGAACTCGCCGACCTGGTGCGCGCCGGCGACGGCGACGCCTACGGCCTGCTCTACCAACGGCACGTGGGCTCCATCCGCCGCTTCGCGCGCACCTGCACCCGCACCCCCGAGGCCGCCGACGACCTGTGCGCCGAGGCGTTCGCCCGCACGCTCCAGGCACTGCGCTCGGGCCAGGGGCCGAAGGAGGCGTTCCGGGCCTACCTGCTCACCACCGTGCGCCACGTCGCCGGCGACTGGACCAGGAGCGACCGCCGCGAATGGCTCACCGAGGACTTCACCGTCTTCGAGTCCGCCTGGGAGAACCAGGACCGCGTGGTGAAGGCCGACGACGCGCGGCTCGCGCTCCAGGCCTTCCAGGACCTCCCCGAGCGGTCCCGCATGGTGCTGTGGCACGTGGACATCGAGGGCGAGCAGGCCGTCCAGGTCGCCCCGCTGGTCGGCGAGAACCCGGACAACGTCCGCAAGATCCTGGAACGGGCCCGCCAGGAACTGCGCGACAACTACTTCGTGGCGTTCGCCACCGGCGGCGTCAAGGACGAGAACTGCAAGAAGTTCACCCGGCACTACGGCCGGCACATCCGCAACCGGATGGACTCCGAGAAGCGCCGCGAGAGCATCGACGCGCACCTGAAGAAGTGCAGCCGGTGCAACGAGACCTACGCGGAGATGGTCGACGTCCGCGACCGGTACGGGCCGATCGCGCTGGCACTGATCGGCATCACCGCGCCGATCTTCCTCAGCGGCACCGCCGTGGCCGCGGGCACCGCCGCCGCGGCCACGGCGGTGGCCGGCGGGATGGGCCTGGCGGTCGGCGCCACCGGCGCGGGCGGCGTCGCGAGCGGGGTCGCCGCGGGTGCCGCCGCGGCCGGCGGCGCGGCGACGGGCGCGGGCGTGGGCGCCGCCGCGGCCAAGGGCGCCGGGCAGGCCGGGCAGACCGCCGGCCGCTCGTCGTTGATCGCGGGCGGCGTGGTGGTGGCCGTCGCGGTCGCCGCGTTCGCCCTGGTGGACACCGACAAGCCCAAACCGAAACGCCCTGCCCCGCCGGTCGCCGCCTCCGCCCCCGCCCCGCTGCCCCCGCCGACCCCCACCACCGAGACCCGCCCCCCGCAGCCCTCGCCGCCCAAGCCGGAGGTCGAGGCACCCGCGCCGACCCCGCCGCCCGCGGCCGCTCCGTCGACCCGCCCCGAGCCCACCGGGTACCCGCCGACCAAGCCCGCCCCGACCCGGGTCAAGCCGACCCGGTCCGGACCGACCCTGGTCGCCGACAACAAGGAGTTCCGCGCCGACGACAACAAGGTCGGCTTCAAGTGCGACAACCGCGACGGCAAGTGGTGCGAGAACCCGACGATCACCGTGCCCAGCGCACTGGCCGCGCCACTGATGCCACCGGGCTCGACCGCCGAATGCGCCGAGATCAAGGGGAAGAACGGGTCGCACTACACCCTGTGCCGACGCTGACCGGCGGGCCCGCCGGGGCCTAACCCGCCGACCCCGTCACCCCCATCGAGCCCGCCGCACCCGCGGTGCCCGCCCACGGGGCCGCCACCTCCAACTGCCCCGCGAGCCGGAACAGCGTCGCCTCGTCGCCGTACCGGCCGGCGAACTGCACGCCCAACGGCAGGCCGTCCGAAGTGCGCCCCAGCGGCACCGACATGGCCGGCTGCCCGGTGACGTTGAACAGGCTGGTGAACGCGGCCATCCCGCGCATCCCGGTCAGCGCCGCCATCGGATCGCGATTGGGATCCAACTCGCCCAGCAGCGGCGGCACCACCGCCATCGTCGGGGTCAGCAGCACATCCAGGCGCCCGGTCAGCCGGGTCACCGCCCGCCCGATCGTGTGCATCGTGTCGATCGCGGCCAGATAGCGCGCCAGCGACAACGAGCGGCCCTTGTCCACGATCAGCCGGGTCGCCCCGTCCAGATCACCGGCCCCCAGCTCGCGACCCAGCTCGGCCAGCCGCAGATCCACCATGCGCGCGATGTGCGCGGCGCTGATCGGCGCGATCACCTCGCCCGGCCGACTCAGCGTGTCCGGCCAGGTCACCGGCTCCACGTCGTGGCCCAGCGCGACACACAGCGCCGCGGCCTCCTCCGCGGCCCGCACACACTCCGGGTCCACCGCCACACCGGTGTCCACCGGCGTCAGGATCAACCCGATCCGCAACCGCCCCGGGTCCGCGCCCACCTCGGCGGCGTACGGCCGCACCGGCGGCGGCGCGTGATACGGATCGCCCGGCTCCGGCGTACCGGTGATGTCGAGCAGCGTCGCGCTGTCGCGGACCGTACGGGTGACCGCGTGCGCCACCGACAGACCCGCCCACGACTCGCCGTGATCCGGCCCCGGGGTGACCCGGCCGCGGCTCGGCTTGAGCCCGAACACCCCACAACACGCGGCCGGGATGCGAATCGAACCGCCACCGTCGGTGGCGTGCGCGACCGGGACCATGCCCGCCGCGACCGCCGCCGCCGAACCGCCGCTGGAGCCGCCCGCGCTGCGCTCGCGATGCCAGGGATTGTGCGCGGGACCGAACAGCGCGGACTCGGTGGTGGTGCCCAGCCCGAACTCCGGGGTGTTCGTCTTGCCCGCGATCAGCACACCCGCGGCCCGCAGCCGGGTCACCAGCGTGCTGTCGCGCGCCGCGACGTTGCCCGCGAACAACCGCGACCCGTTGCTCGTGGCCATCCCGGCCACATCGCACTCGAGGTCCTTGATCAGATACGGCACACCCGCGAGCACACCGGGCAACAACCCGCCGACCTCGCCCCGGGCCTGCTCCTCGCACAACGCGACCACCGCGCCCAGGGCCGGCTCGCGCTCCTTGATCGCCGCGAAGGTGACGTCGAGCACCTCGTCCGCGGTCACCTCACCGCGGGCGATCAGGCCCGCGAGCCCGGTGGCGTCATAGGACTGATACTCGTCGATCCGCACGGCACGACCTCCTGCGCTGGTGAAACACGTCCGCCACGCACCGTACGCGACCGTGTGCCCGCGCGATTCGCCCCGTCGGCCGATCGGCAAAAACCGGCGCGCGGCGACGCGGGCCGGCCGGCGGGCCGATGCCGCGGACCGCCGCGCCGCCCGCTCAGCCCACCGACGAGTACGAGACCACGCCTCGGCGCAGCCCCTCGATCGCCTTGCGCGCCGTCCCGCCGACCTTGCTGTCGTCCGGCGCGGCGGCGGCGATCTGGCCGAGCACGTCGACCAGTTGCTTGATCCAGCGGACGAAGTCGCCGGCCGGCAGGTCGGCCTCGCCCAGCACCGCGTCCAGACTCAGCCCCGACGCCCACGAGTACGCGGTCCAGGCGAAGCCCAGGTCCGGCTCGCGCAGGAAGTCGAGGTGGTGCTGCCCCTCCAGCGCGTCCAGGTGCCCCCACAGTCGCACCATGTCGGCCAGCGCGGCATGCGCCGCACCGCCCGGCAGCTTGGGCGACATCGCGTCGTCCGGCTGCCGCGACTCGTACACCAGCGCGGACGCGCACGCGGCCAGCTCCGCCGGTGTCAACTCCTCCCACAGGCCCTCGCGCAGGCACTCGGCGGTGAGCAGGTCCAACTCGGCGTAGATCCGTGCGAGCCGGCGCCCGTCGTCGGTGACCGTGTCGCCCTTGAGGTAGTCCAGGTCGGTGAGCATCGCGCAGACCCGGTCGAAGGTGCGCGCGATGGTGTGCGTACGGCCCTTCATCCGGCTCTCGATCACCTGGGTGTCGCGCAGCAGCCGGTGGTAGCGCTCCGCCCAGCGCGCGTGCTCCTCGCGGTCGTCGCAGCCGTGACACGGGTGTTGCCGGATCGCCTGCCGCAACCTGGCGAGCTCGGGATCATCCGCCGCCGGCGAGCGCTGCTTGCGGGCCCGCGGCTGGTCCACGTGGCCGGCCTTGGTGCGCAGCGAGGACGCCAGGTCGCGGCGCGACTGCGGATTGCGCGCGTTGAACGAGCGCGGGATGCGCAGCCGGTCGAGCGCGGTGACCGGCACGGGGAAGTCGATCCCGGCCAGTCGGCGGGCCTGGCGATCCGAGGTGAGCACGAACGGGCGCGGACCCTCCGGCCCCTGGTCGGTGCCCGGGTCCAGGACCACCGCGAGGCCCGCGTACTTGCCGGTGGGCACCACGATGATGTCGCCGGGCCTGAGCTTCTCCAGCGACGCGGCGGCCGCGGCCCGGCGCTGCGAGACGCCCTCGCGGGCCAGTTCCGTCTCGCGGTCCTTGAGCGCGCGGCGCAGCCGCCCGTACTCGGCGAAGTCGCCCAGGTGGCAGGTCATCGCCTCGTGGTAGCCGGCCAGCCCCTCCTCGTTGCGCTGCACCTGACGGGTCAGCCCGACCACCGAGCGGTCCGCCTGGAACTGCGCGAACGAGGTCTCCAGGAGCTCGCGCGAGCGGTGCCGACCGACCTGGCCGACCAGGTTGACCGCCATGTTGTAGGAGGGCTTGAAGGAGGAGCGCAGCGGATAGGTGCGGGTGCCCGCGAGCCCGGCCAGGTGGCCCGCGTCGAAGCCCTGGTGCCACAGCACCACGGCGTGGCCCTCGACGTCGATGCCGCGACGCCCGGCGCGCCCGGTGAGTTGGGTGTACTCGCCGGCGGTCAGGTCGGCGTGCGTCTCGCCGTTCCACTTGACCAGCTTCTCCAGCACCACCGAGCGGGCCGGCATGTTGATCCCCAGCGCCAGTGTCTCGGTCGCGAACACCGCCTTGACCAGGCCCTTGACGAACAGTTCCTCGACGACCTCCTTGAAGGTCGGCAACATGCCCGCGTGGTGCGCGGCGATGCCGCGCTGGAGCGCCTCCAGCCACGAGTGGTATCCCAGCACGTGCCGGTCCTCGTCGGGGATCCCGGTCGTGCGCGCCTCCACGATCGCGCGCACCTCGGCCCGCTCCGCCTCGCCGTTGAGCCGCAGCCCCGCGTGCAGGCACTGCTGCACGGCCGCCTCGCAGCCCTTGCGGCTGAAGATGAAGGTGATCGCGGGCAGCAGGCCCTCGGCGTCGAGCCGGTCGATCACCTCCGCGCGGCTGGGCGTCCAGATCCGGCTGCGCATCGGCCGGGTCTCCTGGCCGCGATTGCGCCGGTAGCGGTCCTGCGGTCGGCCCGCCCGCTCGCTCTCCATCCGGCCCAGCCGGATCAGCTCGGGGTTGACCTCGGTGTGGTTCTCGTCGGTGAACAGGTCGTAGGTGCGGTTGCCCGCGATCACGTGCTGCCACAGCGGCACCGGGCGGTGCTCGGAGACCACGACGGCGGTGTCGCCGCGCACGGTGCCCAGCCAGTCGCCGAACTCCTCGGCGTTGCTGACGGTCGCCGAGAGCGAGACCAGCGTGACCGATTCGGAGAGGTGGATGATCACCTCCTCCCACACCGCGCCGCGGAAGCGGTCGGAGAGGTAGTGCACCTCGTCCATCACGACGTAGCCCAGGCCGTTCAACGCGTTCGAGGACGCGTAGAGCATGTTCCGCAGCACCTCGGTGGTCATCACGATCACCGGGGCGTCGCTGTTGACCGAGTTGTCCCCGGTGAGCAGGCCCACGTTCGCCGCGCCGTAGAGCTTTTGGAAGTCGGCGAACTTCTGGTTCGACAGCGCCTTGATCGGCGTCGTGTAGAAGCACTTGCGGCCCTGTTCGAGCGCGAGGTGCACGGCGAACTCGCCGACCACCGTCTTGCCCGATCCGGTCGGCGCCGCGACCAACACACCCTTGCCGCTTTCCAGCGCGCGACAGGCCTCGATCTGGAAGGGATCGAGGCCGAAGGGGTACTGCTCGCGGAAGGCGTGCAGGCTCGTCCGTTCGTCGGCGGCTCGGCGGCGGGAGGCCGCGTAACGCTCGGCGGGGGACATCTGGGTGTCGCGGTCCGTGCCGCGTGCGGGATCGAGAGGCATCTCGTCAAGCAGACTACCGGCCGGGACCGACGGCTGTGATCACCTTTTTTCGATCTTGAAAGGCAGCTCGATCTTGAAAGGCAGCTCGATCCTGAAGGGCGGCTCGATCCTGAAGGGCGGCCCGATCTCGAAAGGCGGCCCGCTCCCGAAAGGCGGGCGGCTCGAACGCGGCACGCGGCTCGACCCGCGCAGGCGGCCCGCCCGCGGCCCGTGGCTCAGCCGCGCGGCGCGGGCACCAGGACCCGGACCGCCGCCGGCACGCAGTCCGCGGTCAGCGGCAGCGCGCCCAGCCGTTCGCCGTCGGCCCACCCGCTGAGCCCGCGCGCGCTCAGCGACACGGTCGCGGCGCGGTGCACGGTGACCAGCGGATGGCTCACGTGCTTTCCGCCGTAGACCTTGGGGAACACCCGCAGCAGCTCGGCCCGCCCGCAGCCGGCCACCACCGTGACGTCGAACAGGCCGTCGGCGAGGTCGGCGTCCGGGCACATCCGCATGCCGCCGCCGTAGGAGCGACCGTTGCCCACCGCTATCAGCGTGGCCTCGACGTCGACGGGTTTGCCGTCCAGCTCCAACTCGTAGCCGATCGGCGCGAGCGCGCCCAGCTCGCCCACCAGGGCGGCGTTGTAGCGGGTCCGCCCGCGGGCCCAGGTCATCCGGTTCGCGCGTTCGTTGACCCGAGAGTCGAACCCGGTGCACAGGATCGTGCCGAACCAGCGCTCCCCCGCCCGGCCCAGGTCCACCGGCCGCGTATGCAGATCGGCCACCACCCGCGCCGCGGCGGCCACGTCGCCCAGCGGCAGGTCCAACGCCCGGGCGAAGTCGTTGCCCGAACCGATCGGCACCACGCCCAGCGGCGTGCTCGTGCCCGCCACCGCCTGCAACGCGGCCGCGACCGTGCCGTCGCCGCCGACCGCGACCACGGCCGCCACGCCGCCGCGGACCACCGCACGCAGCCGGGCTATCCCCTCCGCGGCACCGGGAGCGGACACCTGATGCGGTGTCAGCCCCCGGTCCCGGAGCAGATCGGCCGCGAGCGACGCGGCCTTGAGGCCCCGACCACGACCCGCGGTGGGGTTGACGAATACCGCTATCTCCCGAGACACAAGGCGCGAGATTAGCCCACCCGACCTCAGGTGATGTCGTCCACCCTGGCCGAGGGACCCGCCTGCGACTCGTCCGCGACGGTGCTCGGCCGCTCGACCGGGCGCACCGAGGTGTCCAGGACCGACGCCTCGTCGTCGTCGAGGTCGGCGCCGAACACTTCCGCGTGCCGTTTGCCGCGCCGGCGGTCGTTGAGCCAGGCCACGATCAGCGCGATCCCGTACAGCACGGTGATCGGGATGGACAGCAGGATCATCGTCAGCGGGTCGGTGGTGGGGGTGGCCACCGCGCCGAAGACGAAGATGCCCATCACCACCCAGCGCCACCAGCTCGCGAGCTGCTTCGCGGTGACGACCCCGCCGAAGTTCAGCATGATCAGCACGAGCGGCAGCTCGCACGCGATGCCGAACACCACGACCATGCGGATGACGAAGTTGAGGTAGTCGTCGAGCTGGATCTGGTTGCTGGCATCGGTGAGGGTGAAGTCCAGGAGCACCTGGAGGGCGTGCGGCAGGATCCAGTACGAGAAGTAGGCGCCGCCCAGGAACAACGGCACACCCACGCCGACGAAGGCCAGCGAGTACTTCTTCTCGTTCTTGTGCAACCCCGGCGCCAGGAAGGCCCACATCTGGTAGAGCCAGATCGGTGAGGCCGCGATGATGCCGGTGGCCAGCGAGATCTTCAGGGCCATCGAGAACGGCGAGAGCACGCCCTGTTGCACCAGGACACCCTGGCCACACTTGGTGACGCCGGTGCCCTTGACGTTCTTGAGGTCGCAGACGGGATCGACCAGGAAGGCGCCGATGTCCTCGTAGAAGAACGCGGCGACGATGGTCACGACGATGATGGCCAGGAGCGCCTTGACGAGGCGATTGCGCAGTTCGCGCAAGTGCTCCATGAGGGGCATGCGCCCCTCGGCGTCCTTGATCTTCTTCTCGTTCGGGCCGGACTTTCGTCCGCGCCCTGCCTTGTCAAGCACCTTGAGGGCCGACTCCTAAAAGGCGCGTGGCGGATATCAGCGACGGTTGTGGTCGGGCTCGCCGACCGGCCGTGCCTCGCTCACGTCGCCCGGAGCCGCCTGGATGGTGCGTGGCGGCGTCTCGGTGGTCTTGGCGGTCTTGTCGGACGCGGGGGCCTCGCCCGCCCCGTCCTCCTTCATCGCCTTGGTCTCGCTCTTGAGGATGCGCAGCGAACGGCCCAGCGCACGCGCCGTGTCCGGCAGACGCTTGGCGCCGAACAACAGCACGACGACAACCAGGATCAGGATGATCTCGGGCCAACCGAGCTTGCCAAACATAGTCAGTACCTCATTGCCGGGGCCGGGGGGTTACGGGTTCGATCGTACGCCGGTGCGTCTTACACCTGTGCAACGCAATGGTGGCGAACAACTGCACCGGACGTAACCCCCAGGGGTCACGTGGGCAGATCACTGTCGGTGAGAGGCCGCGGCGCGCGGATGCGGTACGGCGCCGTGCCGTGCGGTCGGGCCGCCGGCCGCGTCCAGCTCGGCGGCGGCCTCGGACAGTCGCGCGGAGGCGTCCGCGACGGTTGCCCCGAGGTGACGCACGTCACCGAACAATCGCCAGGCGAACCAGCCGATGACGCCGAGTCCGGCGAGGACGAGCACGATGAAGACGAGGACCCACGGCAACATGCGGCGACCCTAACAGCCCCCGCTCCCGCCGCCGCGCTCCGCCGTTCAGCGCGCGACCTGCATCGACGACACCCCGCCGTCGGTGAGCAGTTCGACGATCCGCTCACCGGCCGGCCGGCGCACCGAGTCGGCGCAGGTGGGGCAGCGGAACAGGTAGAAGGACTTGTTCGGTCGGAGCACCAGCCGTAGCTGATCCGCCGTCAACTCGACGCGTCCGCAGACCGGGCAGCGCGCCGTGAACGTCGACACCGTGGGCCTCCTCGCAATCTCGGGAAGGTTGTCGTCGGTGGTACCGGAAGTGCCGCTGGGCCGCGACCGGGCGATGTGCCGTTTTTGGACAATCGCCTCCGGTCGCGGCGAATCAGCCGGCCTGGTCCGCGTAGGCCGCGAGGGCGGCCGAGGCGGTCCGTCGTACATCGTCCACGAGCTCCGGCGGGGAGATCACCCTGCCGTGCCCGCCCAGGCGCAGCGCGAGCCGCCGGATCCCGGCCGGGTCGGGCGTGCGCAGGGTCAACCGCAGGCCGCCGTCGGCCAGTTCCTCGACCTTGTCGTAGCGGTAGTACTCGGTGACCCAGCGTCCGCCGGGACCGAGTTCGAGCACCACCTCGATGCCGTCCGCGGCGGTGGGCGCGAAACCGTCCGCCAGGTCCAGCGGCTCCACCGGCTGCGGCTCGGACGCCTCGTCCAGCAGCACCGCCTCGGCGACCCGGTCCAGCCGGAACAACCGGCGGCCCTCGGCCTGCCGACACCACGCCACCAGGTAGGTGTGCCCGTCGACCAGCACCAGCCGGATCGGATCCACCTCGCGCTCGGTGATCTCGTCCCGGCGCGGCACGTAATAGCGCAGCCGCAGCCGGCGCCGCTCGCTCACCGCGCGGTCCATCGTGGCGAACGCGGACTCCTGGGCGGCGTCGTCGCCCTCGAACTCCACGGTCACCCCCTCGGCGGCGCGCGCGGCCTCACCGGCCGCGTCCTCCAGCTTGGCGGTCACCCGGCCCAGCGCGACCTTGTCCCGCTCGCGCAGCCCGGACAGGCCCGCCAGCGCGCGCAGCGCCACCAGCAGGGCCAGCGCCTCGTGCGGCGCGAGCCGCACCGGCCGCACCGGCGCGTCGGCGTTGTCCAGGAAGACCCGACCCTCGAAGTCGACGTGCGGCTCGAGCAGATCGTCGGCCATGAAGCTGGTGCCGCACATGTGCAGCGTGCCCAGGTCCGCCTCGACCTGCGCGACCGGCAGGCCGAACGCGCGCGCGACGTCGTCCAGATGCGTGCCGGGGCGCTCGCGCAGGTAGGCCACCAGCGACAACAGCCGCCGGGTGTCGTCGATCGCGTTGCTCATCCGACCTTCACCTGTCCCGTCGCCTCACCGGCGGCCTCGCGCAGTTGCGCGACCACGGCCTCGCGCAGATGGAGCGGCTCCAGCACGACCACGTCGGGGCCGAACTCGGCGAGCCAGTGGTGCAGTCCGTGTCCGTGACTCAGTTCCAACTCGTCCCAGCCCTCGCCCGCCGGCACCACCGCGCTCGCCCGGGCGCGCAGCGGGAACCCGGCGCCGGTGCGGACCCGGATCCGGGCGATGCCCTCGCCGCCCTCACCGGCGAAGCGCGCGACCTGGCCGCGCACGTCCACCTTCTCCGGCACCTCGGCCCGGAACTGCTCCTTGAGCGGCTTCGGCTTGGGCTTGTCGGCGATCCGGTCCAGCCGGAACACCCGCTGTTCCTGCCGGTCCCGGGAGAAGCCCACCAGGTACCACCGGCCGCGCCAACAACTCATCCCCCACGGCTCGACCACCCGCGGCGTGGCCTCGGCGGCACCGGAGCGGCGGTAGGCGAACTGGATCGGGCGGCGGGTGCGCAGCGCGTCCAGCAGCGGCCCGAAGGCCGGCTCGCGCGCGGTCACCCGGGGCTCGACGCTGGTCAGCGGGGCCGAGTCGATCTCCACGCCGGCGGCCTTGAGCTTGTACAGCGCACCGGTCGCGGCCCCCGCCAGCGCGGACTGCTGCCAGGCGCCGGCGGCCAGCGCGAGCGCGGCGGCCTCCTCGGGGTCCAGCTCCACCGGCGGCAGCGCGTTCTTCTCGGGGCGGATCCGGTAGCCGTCGGCGGACTCGATCAGCGGGTCGTTGGCCCCCGTCTCGACGATGAAGCCGAGTTCGCGTACGTCGTCCTTGTCCCGCTCGAACATGCGGTCGAAGGCCTCGTCGGACGTGCACAGCCGATACGACTCGATCGACTGCCGCAGCTCTTCCTTCGTGACGTAGCGACGGGCGGCGAGCAGACACATCACCAGGCTCACCAACCGCTCCTGCTTCGGAATCGCCATCAGATCCCAGTCCCTCCCACAAGGCGCAGCCCCGACCGTACCGCGTTCGGCGCGTCGGATTGGTCCGGCCCGGCAATCCGACCCTCCGGTTCGCCCGGCGACACCGGCCGGCGTTAGGCTCCCGGACCGTGATCACCTGGCGACGCGGCGAAGTGACGGCGATCCGACGGGCCTGGCGCGGAGCGGTCGAACTGACCGCGGCCGTACCGGAACCGGCCCCCGCGCGCGAGCTGCGCGCGATCGCCTACCCGCACCTGACCGGCACGCCGCAGGTCGGCGACACCGTGCTGCTCAACACCACCGCGCAGGACATGGGCCTGGGCACCGGCGGCTACGCGCTGGTGGTGGCGCTGCCCGATCGGCTGCCGCCGGATCCGCCGCCGGGCCCCGGGCACGTGGTCAAGGCGCGCTACACACCCATGCAGGCGGTCGTGCTCGGCGTGGACGAGCAGGACTCGCCGCACCACGCGACGCTGCGCGACGCGGACTCGCTGGAGGGCATGCCGGTGCTGGTCGCCGACCTGCACTCGGCGCTGCCCGCGATCTGCGCCGGGATCCGCCTCGCGCGCCCGCACGCGCGTGTGGTGTACGTGATGACCGACGGCGGCACGCTGCCGCTGTGGTTCTCGATGACCGTCGACACGCTGCGCGAACACGGCTGGCTGGCGGGCACGGTGACGGTGGGTCAGGCACTCGGCGGCGACCTGGAGGCGGTCACCCTGCACACCGGTCTGCTCGCGGCCCGGCACGTGCAGGGCGCGGATCTGGCGATCGTCGCGCAGGGGCCGGGCAACCTGGGCACGGGCACGCAGTGGGGCTTCTCCGGGGTCGCGGCGGGCGAGGCGATCAACGCGATCGCCGCACTCGGCGGCCGACCCGTGGCCTCGCTGCGGATCTCCGACGCGGACGGGCGCGAGCGCCATCGCGGCGTCTCGCACCACTGCCTGACCGCGTACGGCCGGGTCGCGCTGGCCCGGGCCGACGTGATCGTGCCCACCCTGCCCGAGCCGCTGGCGAGCCGGGTCGCGGCGGACGTCGAGCCGCTGCGCGCCGGGCACGACGTGCACACGGTGCCGGTCGACGGCCTGGACGCCGCGCTGCGCGGCACACCGGCCCGGTTGTCCACGATGGGCCGGGGCCTGGACGCCGACCACGCCTACTTCCTGGCCGCCGCCGCGGCCGGCCGATTCGCGGCCGAACTCCCGGCCAAGAGCCCGCACTAGGGCCCCGGAACGAACGCGGCCCCGGCCCGCGCTGCTCGCGCGAACCGGGGCCGGGTGCGTCGTACGACTAGCCGACCTTCATCAGGTCGACCACGAAGATCAGCGTCTCGCCGGGCGCGATCGCGCCCGGCGCGCCGCGGTCGCCGTAGGCCTGGTGCGGCGGGATGACCAGCTTGCGCCGGCCGCCGACCTTCATGCCCTGCACACCCTTGTCCCAGCCCTCGATGACCTGGCCGATACCCAGCCGAAAGTCGAGCGGGGCGTTGCGGTTCCAGGACGCGTCGAACTCCTCGCCGGAGGAGAAGGCCACGCCGACGTAGTGCACGCTGACGTTCTGGCCCGCCTGGGCCACCGCGCCGTCGCCTTCCCAGATCTCGGTGATCTCCAGCTCGGCGGGCACGCCGCCCTCGGGGAAGTCGATCTCGGGCTTCGTAAGCTCTGTCACAGCGTTTCCGTATCCGTTCGAGTGCTGAATGCGGGTCCAACCTATCGGGCCGATCGCCCGATCCGGTGCGCGACGGGCCGTCAGGCCGCCGTGCCGCCCAGGGCGTCGATGATGTCCACGACGAACACCAGCGGCGAGTTCGGCGGGATCTTCTCGCCGGAACCCTCCGCGCCGTACCCCTTGTCCGGCGGCAGGACCAGCAGCACGCGGCTGCCGACCTTCTGCCCGACCAGACCCTCGTCCCAACCGGTCACGACCTGGCCGACGCCGATCTTGAACGCGGTCGCGCCGCCGTGGTCCCACGACGAGTCGAACTTGGTGCCCTTGTCGAACAGCGCGCCGGTGTACTGCGCGACCAGCGTCTGGCCCTTCTGGACCACCGGGCCGGTGCCCTCGATCAGCGGCTGGACCGTCAGCTTGGTCGGCGCGGTCGCGCCCGGCGGGATGGTGATCTCCGCGGCCTTGCCGGACTCGACCTTGGCCACCGGAAGGCCGGCCGGCGGGGTCACCGCGGCGCCCTTGGCCTCCGTCTTGGGGTCGATCGTCTTGGTCGACTTCAGGTCCAGCATCAGCACCACGGCCTGCTTTTCCTGGGTGACCTTGGCCGGCACCACCACGAGCATCCGGGTACCGGTCTTCTTGCCGATTATCCCCTGCCCGATCTCCTTCAGAAGCTCCTGGCTGCCCGCCTGGAAGACCTCGGGAGTCTTGGTGTCGTACGAGTTGCCCGCGTCCGTGCCGTCCCAGTTCTTGCCGACGGTGTCCGCGACGACGTAGTCGTCCTTCTTGATCACGTCACCGGTGCCCTCGATGAGGATCTTGGACGTCGTCTTGTCGCCGGACTTCCCCTTGGGGATCTTGATGTCCGGCTTCTGCCCGAAGGCTCCGGTCACGATCGGTGTAACGGTTTTTCCTCCGTCGTCATCGCCACACGCGACCGCGGTGAAGGCCAGTGCGGGGACCAGAAGGAGCGCAGCGAGACGGCGCACGATGTTCCTCTGCTGAGATGGACAAGGACCGGGACACTCTATGGGGTTCGGATGTGAGGACGACGTGAAGACGACAACCCTGTTCAGGCGACCTCGCGGCCGGGCCGCTTGAGCCGGGCGGCCCAGCGCCCGTCCTCGGCGCGCACCGACAGCGGGATGCCGAAGCACTCGCTCAGGTTGGCGTCCGTCATCACCTCGTGCGCCGGCCCCGCCGCGACCGTCGCACCGCGACGCAGCAGCAGTGCGTGGGTCACCGAGCTGGGCAGTTCCTCCAGGTGGTGGGTGACGATCACCAGGGTCAGCCGCGGCAGCTCCCGGGTCAGCGAGTCGATCGCCTCCAGCAGTTCCTCACGGCTGGGCAGGTCCAGCGCGTTGGCCGGCTCGTCCAGGAGCAGCAGCCGCGGGTCGGGCATCAGCGCCCGGGCGATCCGGGCCCGGCCGCGCTCGCCCTGCGAGCACACCGCGATCTCCCGATCCGCGAGCCGGTCGAGGCCCAGCAGCGCGATCAGCTCGGCGGCCCGGGCCCGCTCGGCCGGCCCGTACCTGCCGTACAGCGGCTGCACCGTGCCGGTCGCCCCGGTGAGCACGTAGTCGGTCACCTTCAGGTACTCGGGAATGCGCAGCGCCGCGTTGACCGCGCCCACCTGCGCGCGCACCTCGCGCACGTCCACCCGGCCGAGCTGTCGGCCCAGTACGGTCACCGTGCCGTTGCCGGGAAAGCGCAGCGCGCCGGCCAGGGCCAGGATCGTGCTCTTGCCCGCGCCGTTGTGTCCGAGCAGCGCCCAGCGCTCGCCCTCGCGGACCGTCCAGTCCACGCCCACGAGCATGTCCGTGCGCCCGCCGGGCCCGTGCGCCCACACATCCACCGCGTCGAGCTCGAAGACCGGTGGAGCGATGTCCCATGTAGGTGTATCGACCATCGAGCAAGCATGCCAGTCGCCCGCCCGCTCCCGACTCGGGGAGGGGGCGGGCGACGGCTTCGTCTCACATGCCGGCCGGCGCGGGTCGAGACCGCCGGCCCTCGATCACCCTCGGTGAGCATCCCGGGGCGATCACATGCTGGCGATCAACTTCTCCACCCGGTCGTCCACCGACCGGAACGGGTCCTTGCACAGCACGGTGCGCTGCGCCTGGTCGTTGAGCTTGAGGTGCACCCAGTCCACGGTGAAGTCGCGCCGCTGCTCCTGGGCCTTCTTGATGAACTCGCCGCGCAGGCGCGCGCGAGTGGTCTGCGGCGGCAGCGACTTCGCCTCGAAGATCTTCAGATCGTTGCCGATCCGGTCGATCTGCCCGCGTCTCTCCATCAGGTAGTAGAGACCGCGGCGCCGGTGGATGTCGTGGTAGGCGAGGTCGATCTGGGCGACCCTCGGCGAGGACATGGGCAGGTTGTGCTTGGCCCGATACCGCTCGATGAGCTGGTACTTGATCACCCAGTCGATCTCGCGGCCGACCAGGTCCAGGTTGCCGGAGTCGATCGCGTCGAGCGTGCGCTCCCACAGATCGAGCACCTTCTCCACGGTGCCGGTGCGAATGCCCCGGCGATCCGCGAACTCCTGCGCCTTGGTCAGGTATTCCCGCTGGATGTCCAGCGCGCTGGCCTCGCGGCCGTTGGCCAACCGCACCTTGCGCGAACCGGTCATGTCGTGACTGACCTCGCGGATCGCCCGGATCGGGTTCTCCAGGGTCAGATCGCGCATCACGATCCCGGCCTCGATCATCCGCAGCACCAGATCGGTGGAACCGACCTTGAGCAGCGTGGTGGGCTCGGCCATGTTGGAGTCGCCGACGATCACATGCAGCCGCCGATAGCGCTCGGCGTCGGCATGCGGTTCGTCGCGCGTGTTGATTATCGGACGGGAACGGGTCGTGGCCGAACTGACACCCTCCCAAATGTGCTCGGCGCGCTGGCTCACGCAGTACACCGCACCACGCGGCGTCTGCAGCACCTTGCCCGCGCCGCACAACATCTGACGGGTCACCAGGAACGGGATGAGCACATCGGCGAGCCGGGAGAATTCCCCGTGCCGCGCCACCAGATAGTTCTCGTGGCAACCGTAGGAGTTGCCGGCGGAATCGGTGTTGTTCTTGAAGAGATACACGTCGCCCGCGATGCCCTCTTCGTGCAGCCGCCGTTCGGCGTCGACGAGGAGACCTTCGAGAATGCGCTCACCGGCCTTGTCGTGCACGACAAGTTCCGGCACCGAGTCGCACTCGGGCGTCGCGTATTCGGGGTGGCTGCCCACGTCCAGATACAGCCGGGCCCCATTGCGTAGGAAGACATTGCTGCTTCGGCCCCACGAAACGACTCGGCGGAAGAGGTAGCGCGCCACCTCGTCCGGGGAGAGCCTGCGCTGCCCCCGGAACGTACAGGTGACGCCGTACTCGTTCTCCAGCCCGAAGATGCGGCGGTCCATGCGGCAACATTACGCCGACGACGTGCCGTTCCGGGACAACTCCGCGTCGGTGGTTTCCACAAAATGGATCACGTTTGAAATCAGCCGGCCCCGACCGGCCAGCAATACCAGCAATCCGAGCGCCGCGCCGACGCCCGCGACCGCGAACGCGCCCCGCGCGCCGGCCACTTCCCCGGCCCAGCCGGCCAGCCCCATGCCCAGTGCCGAACCCGCCCCGATCGCGGCCACCAGCCACGCGAACGCCTCGGTCACCGTGCCGCGCGGCGCCAACTCGTCGATCAGGCTGAACACGCACGCGATCGCGGGCGCCAGGAACACCCCGGACAACACCGCGAGCGGCATCATCAACCACGGGCCGGGCACCGCCGTCAGTGGCAGATAACACACCGTCAGCCACAACATGAACCACAACAACCGACGCGCCGGCGGGGTCCGCCAGGCCCGCACCCCGTGCACCAGACCCCCCAGCAGCGCGCCGAAGGACATCGCCGCCAGGAACACCCCGGACAGCGCACCGGAACCCTCGTGGTCGGCGTACGCCACGGCCGCGACACTGAGCACCCCCAGCGCGATGCCCGCCAGCGTGAACGCGACCAGGACCACCCGCAGACCGGCCGAACGCAGCGCGCCCGCCCAGTGCGGGGTGTGCTGCTCGCCGCGCCAGATTCGGGAGGGCCGCGCGGTGACCACGATGAGGGTGCCCGCCACTCCGATCAACCCGGTCAGCAACACCGCCAGCTCCGCCGAGGCCACCTGCACCACGACCACCACGATCAGCGGCCCCACGGTGAACAGGATCTCCTGCGCGGCGGCGTCCAGCGCGTACGCCGCCTGCACCCGCTCGGGGGTGAGCACCGAGGGCCACAGCGCGCGCAGGCCCGCCTCCAGCGGCGGCGTGGTGAAGCCCGCGACCAGCACCGCGCCGACCGCGAGCGGCAGCGGGTGGGCGCCCACGAGCGCGAACACGGCGTAGGCCAGCGCCGAGACCAGCGCCGAGCCGAGCAACACGCCGGTCTGCCCGCGCCGATCCATCCACCGGCCGAGTACCGGCTGCCCGGCCGCACTCGCCAGGCCGTAGACCGCGGACAGCGCGCCCGCGAGCCCGTAGCCGCCGCCGTCCGCGCGCACCAGCAGCAACACCGCCAACGCGCCCATGCCGTTGGGCAATCGGCCGAACAGCGTGCCGCCGAGCAGGCGCGCCGCGTACGGCACCCGCAGCAGGTCCAGATAGGTCCGCATCCGCGGGTACCGCCCTCCCGTGCCGCACCCGACACGTCCGCACACCGTCCAGTCATACGTATGACTATCGATTACCACTGTGCCTGCCGGCCCACCGGCATGGCAAGCGGGTTCTACGCTGGGCCCGCCCCGTCCCCGACACCGCGCCCGAGGTCCCCTTGCCGTCGCCCCCGCCCCCCGCCGGTCGCCCGACCAGCAAGGACGTCGCCAAACACGCCGGCGTGTCGCAGTCCACCGTGTCCCTGGTCCTCGCCGACAAATGGCACGGCCGGGTCTCCCCCGCCACCGTCGCCGCGGTCCGCGACGCCGCCGCGGCGCTCGGCTACCGACCCAACAACTCGGCCCGGTCGCTGCGCCTGGGCCGGACCCGCACCGTGATGCTCGTCGTGCCCGTGCTCACCTCGCCGTTCTTCGGCGCGGTGCACACCGGGGCGGCGCGGGTCGCGGCCGAACGGGACTTCGGCGTCGTGGTCTACCCCACCCGCGACGGCATCGACCTGAGCCCGAACCCGTTCTCCTCGGCCGCCATCGACGGCGTGCTCGCGTCCTCGATGGCCGTCGAGCCGCTGGACGTGCTGCGCTCGGCCGGGCCGGGCAGCGAGGACCTGCCCCTGGTGATGCTGGACAGCGAGCCCGGGCGCGGCGTGCCGACCGTCAACGACGACGTGGCCGAGGGCATGCGCGCGCTGGCCGGGTATCTGGTCGGGCTGGGCCACCGCCGGGTCGCCCGGCTGGGCTCCGCCGTGCGGACCTGGACGTTCCGGGCCCGGGACGAGGCCTTCCGGGCCGCGCTGGAGCCCGCGGAGGTGGTCGCCGAAGCCGTCGCGCCGCTGACCCTGGACGGCGGGCGCGAGGCCGCGCTGACGCTGCTCGCGTCGCCGGCCCGGCCCACCGTGCTCGTCTGCGACGACGACCTCCAGGCGGCGGGCGCCTACAAGGCCGCCCGCGCGCTCGGGATCCGGGTGCCCGAGGACGTGTCGGTGACCGGCTTCGGCGACCTGCGCTACGCACGCGTGGTCGAACCCGAACTGACCACGGTCCGGCTGCCCGCCGTCGAACTGGGCGCGCGCGGCATGACCGCGCTGCTCGACCTGCTGGACACCGGCGACGCGGGCCCGGACGTGGTGCTGCCCGGCGAACTCCTGGTGCGCGGCTCGACCGCGCCGCCCGCGTCCGACTGAGGCCGCACCGGTCCCGACACACGTCAGGGCCCGCGCACCGACGCGGTACGCGGGCCCTGTGACGTGCGCGGGACTACTCCTCGCCGGCCTCCGGCGTGGCCTCGGGCGCGGTCTCGGCCGCGTCCTCCGCCACCGCGGAGCCGGCCGGCTCCGCCTCGCCGAGCAGGCGGGTCAGTTGACCGCCCACCAGGCGCTTGAACTTGCGCTGCTGCGGCCGGGTCCGGTCCAGCGTGGCGACCTCCAACTGGGAGGCCGTGATCGAGCGCTTCTCGCCGACACCGTCACGCGAGAGCGCGTCGACCGCCACCTTGAGCGCGGCCTCGAGGGTGAGCCCCTCGCGGTGGCTGCGCTTGAGCTGCTCGGTGATCTGCTCGACGTTGCCGCCCATCGCGACGTAGTTGTGCTCGTCGGCCACCGAGCCATCGTAGGTGAGCCGATAGATCTGGTCGTCCTCGGGCGCGCTGCCGACCTCGGCGACGATCAGCTCCACCTCGTAGGGCTTCTCGCCACCGCTGGAGAAGATCGTGCCCAGCGTCTGCGCGTACACGTTCGCCAACCCGCGGGCGGTGACGTCGTTGCGCGCGTACGAGTAGCCGCGGATGTCGGCGTAGCGCACGCCGCCGATCCGCAGGTTCTCGAACTCGTTGTACTTGCCCACCGCGGCGAACGCGATGCGGTCGTAGATCTCGCTGATCTTGTGCAGGGCGCGAGAGTAGTTCTCCGCCACGAACAGGATGCCGTCCGCGTAGGTCAGCACGACCACACTGCGGCCGCGGGCGATGCCCTTGCGGGCATAGTCGGCCCGGTCCGCCATGGCCTGCTGCGGCGACACATAGAAGGGCGTCGTCACCGTGGAGTCCTTTTCGTCGGAGCCGGTCTCGAAGGGTCGGCTGTTCGGGTCCTCGACATCGGGGTCACGTCAGCGGCGCGGTCGGGCCGTTGGGGTCTTCCATCCGCGCGTCGACCACGGTGCGCACGATCGCGCCCACCTCCTCCGAGGAGAGCCGGCGGATGCCGTCTTCGGTCACCAGGGTCACCACCGGGTAGATCCGCCGGGTCAGGTCCGGCCCGCCGGTGGCGGAGTCGTCGTCGGCCGCGTCGTAGAGCGCCTGGATGCACACCGTCACGATGCCGTCGGCGTCCAGACCGGGGCGGTACAGCTTCTTCAGCGCGCCTCGGGCGAACAGGGAGCCCGAACCCACCGAGTGGAAGCCGTGCTCCTCCGACCGGCCGCCGGTGATGTCGTAGCTGAAGATCCGCCCGGCCCCGCCGTCCACGTCGTAGCCGGCGAACAACGGCACCACCGCGAGGCCCTGCATGGCCATGCCGAGGTTGCCGCGGATCATCTGCGACAGCCGGTTGGCCTTGCCCTCGAGGGACAGCGTGGTGCCCTCGATCTTCTCGTAGTGCTCCAGCTCGACCTGGAACAGCCGGACCATCTCGACCGCGAGCCCGGCGGTGCCGGCGATGCCCACGACCGAGTACTCGTCGGCCGGGAACACCTTCTCGATGTCCCGCTGTGCGATCAGGTTCCCCATCGTGGCGCGCCGGTCGCCGGCCATCACCACGCCACCGTCGAACGTCGCGGTCACGATCGTCGTGCCGTGCGGCGCCTCGATCGTCACGGGCTGCACCGGAGGCGTCCTACGCGCGGGCAACAGTTCGGGCCGGTAGGCGTCGAGAAATTCGGCGAACGAGGACGACCCGGGGGTCAGGAAGGCAGCCGGTAGACGCCCGGTGCCACGAGTGTTGGCTTCCACACGATCCCTTCCACATAGGTTGCGGCCCGGCGCAACGCGTCGGGTCGATCCTTGAACATGCCCAGTGCGGCATTGCAGTTGAAGCAGAGTACGGCTCGGACCCTACCGGTTTCGTGATCATGATCGACGTGTTCGGGCCTGGCGGCGACACAGATCGGACATACGCCCATTTGGTCGGTGAGCATGCGCTGCAGGTCGGCCTCGGTGAGGCCGTATTTGCGCATGAAGTATCCGGCTCGACTGTCGATTTTGCGACATGATTTACAGTTCGCCGCCAGACCGTCCCATTGTCGGGAACTCTTATGCCATTCGGAGTGCGGTTTGATCTGTTCGCATTTCGGACAACGCTTATGCCCGTCCGGCACATCCACCTTCGGTCGAACCTTGAATCCCGCGCGCTCCCGCCGGGCACGATAACTTTGCGCACTGCGCCTTCGGTTGCACTCACGGCAATAGAATGAAAGCCCGTCAGGACTCGCTGCGTTAGATCCGAAGTCCTGAGCGGGCTTCCATCCCTTACAGTCAGGGCAATTCTTGCCCGATTTCAAATCGGACATTTACCCCTATTCACCACCCTTTTGGACAAATCCCCTAACGAATTCCTCAGCGTTCTCCTCGAGCACCTCATCGATTTCGTCCAATACCGCGTCGACGTCGTCCGTCAACTTCTCCTGGCGTTCCTGCACGTCGGACTGCGCTTCGGTAGTGGTCTCGTCGACCTCTTCCGAGCGCTTTGTCGCGCGCTGTTGACCGCCGCTGTCCTTAGTGGCCATGTCACTCACCCCACCTTGTGATCATTTCCTTGAACCGGTGCTTATCCATTCCCCGGAGGGCCTACACCCCCGATCCCGAAGGAGCGGGGGTGTAGGTGCCAACGAGTGTCGGATGCCAGGTGTTCCGGAAGGGGATTTATCCGTTCGTTCGCTTTGTTCCCGCGAACGAGGGAGGTCACCCACCCGTGAGGGCGCGGACCAGATCCTCGGCTGTGCGGCAGCGGTCCAGCAGGTCCTTCACGTGGGCCTTCGTCCCGCGCAGCGGTTCCAGGGTGGGTACCCGCTGGAGCGAGTCGTGACCCGCGACGTCGAAGATCACCGAGTCCCACGAGGCGGCGGCCACCTCGTCGGCGTACTGCTCCAGACAGCGACCGCGGAAGTACGCCCGGGTGTCCTCCGGCGGCAGGTGCACCGCGCGCTGCACCTCGGCCTCGCCGGCGATCCGCTCGAAGCGGTCCTCCAGCTTGTTGTACAGGCCCTTGTCGGGCCGTACGTCCGCGTACTGGAGGTCGACCAGGTGCAGCCTCGGCGCGTCCCACTCGAGGGCGTCCCGCTGTCGGTAGCCCTCCAGGAGTTGCAGCTTGGCCACCCAGTCCAGTTCGCGCGCGAGCGACATCGGGTCGGTCTCCAGGCGGGCGAGCACCGACTCCCAGCGGTCGAGCACGTCGGTGGTGTCCGCGTCGACATCCTTGCCGAACCGGTTCTCCACGTACTTGCGGGCCAACTCGAGATATTCGAGCTGGAGCTGGATCGCGGTCAGTTTGCGGCCGCTGCGCAGCGTGATGAGCTGCTTGAGGGTGGGGTCGTGGGAGACCTCGTGCAGCGTGCGCACGGGCTGGTCCACGGTCAGGTCGTTGCCGAGGAAGCGATCCTCGATCATCGACAGGACCAGCGCGGTGGTGCCGAGCTTGAGGTAGGTGGACACCTCGGACAGGTTCGCGTCACCGATGATCACGTGCAGGCGCCGGTACTTCTCGGCGTCCGCGTGCGGCTCGTCGCGGGTGTTGATGATCGGCCGCTTCAGCGTGGTCTCCAGGCCGACCTCTACCTCGAAGTAGTCCGCTCGCTGGCTGATCTGGAAGCCGTGGGCGGAGCCGTCCTGGCCGATGCCCACCCGCCCGGCGCCGCAGATCACCTGACGGGAGACGAAGAACGGGGTCAGGTGCCGGACGATGTCCGCGAACGGCGTGGCGCGCTGCATGAGGTAGTTCTCGTGCGTGCCGTAGGACGCGCCCTTGTTGTCGGTGTTGTTCTTGTACAGCAGGATCTGCTGCCCGCCGGGCAGCTCGGCGGCGCGCCGCGCGGCCTCGGCCATGATGCGTTCACCGGCCTTGTCCCAGATCACCGCGTCGCGCGGGTTGGTGGTCTCGGGCGCGCTGTACTCCGGGTGGGCGTGGTCGACGTAGAGCCGAGCGCCGTTGGTCAGGATCACGTTGGCGAGGCCGACGTCCTCGTCGGTGAGCTGGCTCGAGTCGGCCAGCTCGCGCGCGAGGTCGAACCCGCGCGCGTCGCGCAGCGGATTCTCCTCCTCGAAGTCCCAGCGGGCCCGCCGGGCCCGCTGCATCGCTGCGGCGTACGCGTTCACGATCTGGGAAGACGTCAACATCGCGTTGGCGTTCGGATGACCGGGTACGGAGATCCCGTACTCGGTTTCAATGCCCATCACACGCCGGACGGTCATGCGACCCCCTCGTCCCTCACCCGGCCGGTACCCGAGCCACACTCTCCGTGATCCGGGTACACCCTGGTCATGCTGCCGAGCCTATTGCCGTTGGATTGCCTTGGGGATACGGCCGGAACTATTGCCCTGTGCTGAACTGTCGTCCCGGCACGGCGCCGCGGCCCGTGTTCGACCTGAACACGGGCCGCGGCATCGGTGGTCAATCGGTACTCGATCGGGATCAGAGGTACTGACCGGTGTTGGCCACGGTGTCGATGGAGCGACCTGCCTCGTCGCCCTGCTTGCCCGAGACCAGCGTGCGGATGTAGACGATCCGCTCGCCCTTCTTGCCGGAGATCCGCGCCCAGTCGTCCGGGTTGGTGGTGTTGGGCAGGTCCTCGTTCTCCTTGAACTCGTCGACGCACGCGGCGAGCAGGTGGGCCACCCGGATGCCCTTCTGGCGGTGCTCCAGGAAGTCCTTGATCGCCATCTTCTTCGCGCGACCGACGATGTTCTCGATCATCGCGCCGGAGTTGAAGTCCTTGAAGTACAGGGTCTCCTTGTCACCGTTGGCGTAGGTGACCTCCAGGAAGCGGTTCTCGTCGTTCTCCGAGTACATCCGCTCCACCGCGACCTGGATCATCCCGGTGACCGTGGCGGCCCGGTTGCCGCCGTGTTCCACCAGGTCGTCGTCGTGCAGCGGCAGCGAGACCTTGAGGTACTTGGCGAAGATGTCCTTGGCCGCCTCGGCGTCCGGACGCTCGATCTTGATCTTCACGTCGAGCCGGCCCGGCCGCAGGATGGCCGGGTCGATCATGTCCTCGCGGTTGGAGGCGCCGATCACGATGACGTTCTCCAGGCCCTCCACGCCGTCGATCTCGGACAGGAGCTGCGGGACGATGGTGTTCTCCACGTCCGAGCTGACGCCCGACCCTCGGGTGCGGAAGAGCGAGTCCATCTCGTCGAAGAAGACGATGACGGGGGTGCCCTCGCTGGCCTTCTCACGAGCCCGCTGGAAGACCAGGCGGATGTGCCGCTCGGTCTCGCCGACGTACTTGTTGAGCAGTTCGGGACCCTTGATGTTGAGGAAGTAGCTCTTGCCCTGTTCGTTGCCCTGGGCCTCGGCCACCTTCTTCGCGAGCGAGTTCGCGACCGCCTTGGCGATCAGCGTCTTGCCGCAGCCGGGGGGGCCGTAGAGCAGGATGCCCTTGGGCGGGCGCAGCTCGTGTTCCTTGAACAGGTCGGGGTGGAGGTAGGGCAGCTCCACCGCGTCGCGGATCATCTCGATCTGGTTCCGCAGACCGCCGATCTTGGTGTAGTCGATGTCCGGGACCTCTTCGAGGACCAGTTCCTCGACCTCGCTCTTGGGAACCCGCTCGTACACGTATCCCGATCGGGAATCGAGCAGGAGCGAGTCCCCCGCGCGCAGCGGGGAGTCCATCAGCGGCTCGGCGAGGCGCACCACGCGCTCCTCGTCGGTGTGCCCGATGACCAGGGCTCGTTCGCCGTCCTCGAGCAGTTCCTTGAGCATCACCACGTCGCCGACCCGCTCGAACTCCATCGCGTCGACCACGTTCATGGCCTCGTTGAGCATGACCTCCTGGCCACGCTGGAGTTCGTCGAGCTCGATGTTGGGGCTGACGTTCACCCGGAGCTTGCGCCCACCGGTGAAGATGTCCGCCGTGCCGTCCTCGTTGGCCTGTAGGAACACGCCGAACCCCGAGGGGGGTTGGGCGAGTCGGTCCACTTCCTCCTTGAGGGCCACGATCTGGTCGCGGGCCTCCCTCAAGGTCGCGACCAATCGCTCGTTCTGTGTGGTCATGCCGGCCAAGGACGTCTGAAGATCGACGACCCGCTCCTCGAGCAAACGGCTCTGGCGCGGTGAGTCGGCGAGCTTGCGACGCAGGACGGCGACTTCCTGCTCTAGAAAAGAAACCTGGCTTACGAGGTCGTCCGTACCCCGAGCCGGCCTCCCACCACGGTTCATGTCGTCGTCGTGGACTGCCACGGCCCTCACCTCCTCCTGGGAGCTGCGACGTCTCCGACCCTACCTACGGCAGGAGGGGTTGAAACCCCTTGATCAGCAAGACTGTCCGGGCGTGTCCGATCTTCACCCGTGCGATTGCCCCCACGCTTGTGAGGATCAGATACCCACCTCACCACCTCGGGAAGCAGCCGCGAGTAGGGTCTGTTGGTCGCGTGTCGATACGAATCGGTGAAGAGAGAGGCCGCATGTCCGCGGAAAACGAACCCCTCGAGGTCTGGATCGATCAGGATCTCTGCACCGGGGACGGCATCTGCGTCCAATACGCGCGAGAGGTCTTCGAGCTGGACATCGACGGCCTCGCGTACGTCAAGGGCGACGACGACGAGCTGCGCACCGAGCCGGGCGCGGTGGTCCCGGTGCCCGCGCCACTGCTGGTGGAAGTGATCGACGCCACACGCAAGTGTCCCGGCGATTGCATCCACATGCGTCGGGTTTCCGACGGCGTCGAGGTGTATGGGCCGGACGCGTCCTGAATTCCGCTTCGTACGCCACTGTCTGGCGACGCGTCAGATCCGTTGGGCACCGAGCGGGGTCAGCCGCCAACGGAGCGTGCCCTCGACGTCGGGGCAACAGCGGGGGACGTCCGGGCCGGACCAGCCCAGGGTGTGCGCGGTGATCGAGTCGCCGTCCCGGGTGACGTCGCTCACCAGCAGGCCCTCGTCGGTGTCGAGCAGGGTGGCCACCAGCCGGGGTGCGCCGGTGTCCGCGGCGGCGTAGGCCAGCAGCGCGGCGGGCGGGCTGCCGGAGCCGGCCGCGCACTCGACCCGGACCACGGTGGGGCCGGTCGGGTCGGTCAGCACGGTCTTGACCTGTGCGCCCACGCCCGGGCAGTCGATCGGGAAGTCGATCCGGGCGAGCTCCGCCTCGGTGGGGCCGCCGGCGGGTCGGCTGCGGGAGAGCGGCACGGCCTGCGCGGCCTCGGGAGCGTGACCCGCCGCCTGCCCCTGATGCGACGTGCTCGCGGTGTTCTCCCCCGGTTGGATGGTGCGTGGCGCGGCCGGTGGATCCTGCTGATTGGGCCGGTCCCTGGCGGGCGCGGTGACGCCCGGTATGCCGCCGTCCAGGGAGGCCGCGGCCCAGATCACCAGGCCGGTGCCGACGATGAGCGCGAACACGATGGCCGCGGCGGCGAAGGCGATGCCGTTGCGGACGTCGGGGACCTCGACGCGCCGGGGCGCGGAGGTTTCGGATGGTGCGTCGGTGGTCACGAGCCCGCGGGTACTGTCGCCGCGCGCGGGCCGGGTCTCAGGGTGATCGTCCGCCACGGTGGACGACCTTATGCGGCGGGCCGGGTCCCGGTACAGGGTCCCGGCCCGCCTTGTCTCAACCATTGCCTGACGATGGGTCAGGATTCGAGCGGGGTACCGGCCTCCGCGCCGGGGCCGGCGTAGTCGTCGCCGTAGGAGCCCTTGGACGGGCGGCGCCGGCGCAGCGGCGGCTCGACCCCGTCGGCGAGGCGCCGGGCGGTGACCAGGAAGCCGGTGTGGCCGATCATCCGGTGGTCGGGGCGGACCGCGAGGCCCTCGACGTGCCAGGAGCGGACCATCGACTCGAAGGGCTGCGGCTCGGTGAAGCAGTTCATCACGCGCATGGTCTCCACGGTGCGCGAGAGCTGCGTGGTGGTGGCCACGTAGCAGCACACCAGGCCGCCGGGCGCGAGCGCCTTGTAGACCGCGTCCAGGCATTCCCAGGGCGCGAGCATGTCGAGGATCACCCGGTCGACCCCGGTCTCCACGAGGTTGTCCTGGAGGTCGCCGACGGTGAGCTTCCAGGCGGGGTGGGGGGCGCCGAAGTAGCGCTCGACGTTCTTGCGGGCGATGTCCGCGAAGTCCTGTCGGCGTTCGTAGGAGGCGAGCTGCCCGGTGTCGCCGATGGCGCGGAGCAGGAAGGTGCTCAGCGCGCCGGAGCCGACGCCGGCCTCGACGACGCGGGCGCCGGCGAAGATGTCGGCCATCGCGAGGATCTGGCCGGCGTCCTTCGGGTAGATCACCGCGGCGCCGCGGGGCATGGACAGGACGAAGTCGGGGAGCAGAGGTCGCAGCGCGAGGTAGTCGGTGTTCCCGGTGGACCGTACGACGGTCCCTTCGGGAGCGCCGATCAGCGCGTCGTGTTGAAACGAGCCCTTGTGGGTGTGGAACGCCTTGCCCGCTTCGAGCGTGAAGGTGTGGTGGCGGCCCTTGGGATCGGTCAGCTGAACCTGGTCCCCGACCTGGAAGGGTCCGCGCCTGCGCGCGGCACCGGTCGGTTCGGACATGGGGGTCAGCCTAGTCGGTCGTGGACGACGCTCCGACGCGTGGGTGCGGGCCCCGTGGGGGTCAAACCGGGACTCGGTTGCATAGCATCTTGGACGTGACTGATTCGAGCAGGCCGCAGGGACGCAGGATGCGGCAGGACGACGCCCCGCGCCGGGAGCCGAGGCGTGGCCTGCTCATGGGGCGCCCCTTCGGGGTGCCGGTCTATGTCGCGCCGACG
Organism: Embleya sp. NBC_00888; assembly: GCF_045207655.1. Classification (NCBI taxonomy): domain Bacteria; kingdom Bacillati; phylum Actinomycetota; class Actinomycetes; order Kitasatosporales; family Streptomycetaceae; genus Embleya; species Embleya sp. NBC_00888. Next base: position 1,435,483 of record NZ_CP108784.1, read on the forward strand.
TGGTTCGTGATCGCCGCGGTGATCACCGTGTTGTTCGCGCCGACCTTCGAGAGCCTGTTCCCGGATCTGGGTCCGTGGCGGTTCGTGTTGTCCTTCGGCTTCGCGGTGCTGTTGTACGTGTCCGTGCTGGTGCACGAGTTGGCGCACGCGGTGACGGCGCTGCGGCTGGGCTTGCCGGTGCGGCGGATCACCATCCAGTTCCTGGGCGGGGTGTCCGAGATCGACAAGCCGGAGACGGCCCGGCACGAGTTCCTGGTGTCGGCGGCGGGTCCGGCGTTGTCGCTGCTGCTCGGTGGCGGCTTCTGGGTGATCGGTCTGGCGCTGGACGTGGACACGCTGGCGGGGCGGATGGTCGCGTTGTTGGCGGTCTCCAATCTGCTGGTGGCGGCGTTCAACCTGCTGCCGGGGCTGCCGCTGGACGGTGGCCGGATGTTGCGGGCGGTGGTGTGGCGGATCAGCGGGCGGCCGTTGGCCGGCACGATCGCGGCGTCCTGGGCGGGTCGGGTGCTCGCGGTGGTGGTGCTGATCGCGGCGGCGCTGTGGTCGCTGGGCGCGGACGCGGGAGCGCGCACGTACACCTTGATCTTCGGTGCGTTGGTGGCCGGATTCATGTGGGCGGGTGCGGTGCAGTCGCTACGCGCGGAGCGGCTGCGGGAGCGGTTGCCGGACTTGCGGGTGCGGTTGTTGACCCGGCGGGCGATCCCGGTGGCGGCGGACGTGCCGTTGTCGGAGGCGCTGCGGCGGGCGCACGAGGAGGGTGCGCGCGGGCTGGTCGTGGTGGATCGGGGCGGGGATCCGGTCGGGGTGGTGCGTGAGGCCGCGGTGTTGGCGACGCCGGAGCACCGCAGGCCCTGGGTGGCGGTGGGGCCGTTGGCGCGGGATCTGGCGCCGGGGATGACGGTGGGCGCGGATCTGGCCGGGGAGGATCTGCTGGTCGCGATGCGGGCGGCGCCGGCGAGTGAGTACCTGGTGGTGGAGCGGGACGGCGGGGTGTACGGGGTGTTGTCCCGGAGCGATGTCGAGCATGCGTTTTTGGCCATGATGCGGGGTTGAGGGCGGGGTTTTTCGGCCTCACTCGCCGGCCGGGCTGCTTGGCCTCAAGCGCCGGCCGGGCTGGGTGGTCGTCGCGGTTGCGGTGGGTGGTGCTCGGCTTTGTTCGGCCTCAAGCGCCGGCCGGGCTGGAGGGTTCGTGCGGCTTCGTTGTGGTGATTGCGCTGGATGGCGCTCGGCTTCTTTTGGCCTCGAACACCGGCCGGGCTGGAGGGTTCGTGCGGCTTTGGTGTGGTGGTTGCGCCAGGTGGTGCGAGGCTTCTTTTGCCTCGGACGCCGGCCGGGCCGAGTTGGCGCCGGCCGGGTCGGGGTGGGATGCTCCTATGCATGTCAAGCCGCAGGAGCGAGGTTGATTTGGGTGATTCGTTCCGCTGGTGTGCTGGTCAGTGCGCGGTAGACCTCGCGGGCGACGAATCGCTTGAGGCAGCGCATGATGTCCTTCTTCGACAGCCCTTCCTTGGTGCGGCGTTCGACGTAGGCGCGGGTGCGTTCGTCGTAGCGCATGCGGACCAGCACGATCGTGTGCAGGGCGTTGTTCGCGGCCCGGTCGCCGCCCCGGTTGAGGCGGTGGCGGTGGGTGCGGCCGGAGGAGGCCGGGATCGGGGCGACGCCGGCGAGGTGCGCGAACGCGCCCTCCGAGCGCATGCGCTCGGGGTTGTCCCCGGCCGAGGCCAGTAGCTGGCCGGCGGTCTCCGGTCCGACACCGAACAGCTTCAGCAGGGCCGGGGCCGCCTGCTCGACCAGGGGGCCGATCTCGGCGTCGAGCTCGGCGATCTCCGTGTCCATCGCCTGGTGGCGGCGGGCGAGGCGCCGCAGCGAGGCCTTGGTCGCCGCGAGCGGGCGGGAGACGTCGTCGCCGGGCCGCAGCCGGGCCAGGGTGCGTATCAGGGCGGTCCGGTCCAGGCCCGCGACCTGCTCTCGCAGCATCGCCGGGGCGGTCACCACGAGGTTGCGGATCTGGTTCATCGCCTGGGTGCGGGCCTTGATCGCGCTGCGGCGGGCGACCCGCAGCACGCGCACGGCCTCGACCACTCCGTCGCGGCTTTTGGGGATGCCGGTGGCCCGTCCGGAGAGCACTGCGGTCGCAGCGGCGTAGGCGTCGATCGGGTCGGACTTGCCCTTCGTCCGGCGGGTCTTGCGGTCCGGCCGGTCGACGTCGACGACCGTGACGCCGGCCGCTGTCAGGACCCGCGCGAGTTCGGCTCCGTAGGCGCCGGTGCCCTCCACCCCGACCGCGGTCGGGGTGCCGTGCGAGCGCATCCAGTCAAGCAGGTCCCGGTAGCCGCGGACGGTCGCGGGAAACTCCCGGTCGGCCAGATGCCGGCCGAGCGGGTCGATCACGGCCGCGTGGTGGGTCGGGCCGTGCGTGTCGACTCCGCCGGTGATCTCCGCTCCGTCGTGCGTCATGCTGGTCATGTCCGTCCTTGCCGCTTGTCCGAGCCGAGGGCGGCACGCGCCGGTCGGGCGGGTGGACAAGACAGTGACGGGGCTTCTGGACCAAGCTCCTATGAGGTCACAAACGCCCGTCCGGCCGCGTGCGTGGTGGTCCCGCCGACGAGCCGACAAATCCCATACAGGACAGTCAACGACGTCAGTCAGGGGGCGAGTCAGGCTCATCAGCAGAACCACCAGTCACATGATCACTGTCAGGGGGTGATGGTGATTGTGTAGCGGCCGTCTCGGGTGGTGGTGATTCGGGCCGTGTTGTCGCGGGTGTCGGTGTGGGTGCGGCCGGGGCCGGTGACGCGGATGGTCGGGGGCTTGGCGTAGACGTCCTTGGGGAGGGCGATCTCGGTGGGGCCCTGGGCGCCTCGGCGGGTGGTGAAGGTGAGCGTGTAGGTGCGGGTGTCCGGGTTGTAGCCGAAGCTCTCCGGGTTGCCGGCCACGGCGCGCGCGTAGGGCTGCACCAGCAGTTTGTTGTTGGGCTTCATCCGGCCGTCGGCGTCCAGCGTGCAGTAGCCGCCGCCGTTGCACCATTGCCAGCCCGCCCAGCCGGTGCCGAATCGGTCCATGGCCGCGGTCATCCGCTTGTAGAACAGCGGGATGTTGGGCAGCGACTGGTCCGGCGGCCCCCACTCCCCCACGATCACCGGGAGCTTGTTCGCCTTCGGGTAGGCGGTGATCGCGGCCTCGTAGTTCTCGATGAAGCCGCCGTCGGGGTCGTAATCGGCGCCGGTCTCCATCGCGGTCTCGTAGAAGTGCGGGGCGTAGACGACCTTGTCGTCGGTGATCGGGCCGAGCGCGGTGGGCAGGCCCAGGCCGACCACGGGGGTGGGTTCGACCAGGATCCAGTTGCGTCGGTCGACCAGGCGGATCGCGTCGGTGAGTCGGTTCCACATGTCGGTGATCTGGGTCGATTCGAGCCGGGCGGCGGCGGTGGGGATGTCCTCGCCCTCGCGGAAGCGGCCCATCGGCTCGTTCATCAGGTCGTAGCCGAGCACGGCGGGGTGCCGGCCGAACGTGGCGGCGACCTTCATCCACATCTGCGCGTGCGCGCGTCGCAGGTCGCGGTCGTTGTACAGGTGGTCGAAGGCGGCCTGCACGCCCGGCGTGTAGTACTCGGCGAACCAGTCGCCGGGGACCGGCTCGTACGGCAGGCCCTCGTCACGGGTGGTCCATTCCGGGTTGCCCCGGTGGTCGTTGAAGTACGGGCCGTAGATGTCCTGGTGGGCATCCAGCACGACCTTGATGTGGTACTTCTCGGCCCAGCCCAGGATGCGCTCCATCCGGGCCAGGTAGTCGCGGCTGTAGCGGCCGGGGCTCGGTTCCAGGTCGTCCCAGAAGAACAGCACCCTGGCCAGGTTGAAGCCCCGGTCGGAGAGTTCGCGGAACTGCTTCTCGGTGACGTCCTTGAACGCCTCGGCACCCCGGTGCTCCTTGTCGCCGATGTTGAAGCCGCGCCACTGGGTGGCCCGGCCTCGCTCGTCGGCGATGAAGGTGCGGTCGCCGACGGTGATCTTGTCCGGGCCGCGGCCGGGCCGGTCGTCGTGCGCGGACGCGGGGGTGGGCAGACCCGCCAGGAGCAGGCCGCCGGTGATCGCGGCGGCCACGTGCAGCCGGGTGCGGGTGGGGACGCGCATGGGACCTCCGTCGGAGTCGCGGATGGGGTGTGTGGGACCCGTGGTGCCGGGACTCTACTGAGCGGTAGTGGCGATTGACAGAGGCGCTCCGCCCCTCGGGCGCTCAGGGTGTCGCCCCGCACGCTTAGGGTGGTCGCCATGAGTGTCAGCCCCTCCGAAACCGCCTCCGACGAGGACGCCCCGGCCGTCGAGCCCGCCGCCGACGCCGCGGGTGTCGTGGTGCCCGCCCAGGGCGGTGAGCGCGGGCCCCGGCCGCCGGTGTCGTTGTCGCCGTCCCGGGCCGCGGACTTCATACAGTGTCCGCTGCTGTACCGGCTGCGGGTGATCGACAAGCTGCCGGAGAAGCCGAGCGCCGCGGCCACGCGCGGCACGGTCGTGCACACGGTGCTGGAGCGGCTGTTCGACCTGCCCAGCGGCGAGCGCACGCCGGAGCGGGCGGTGGCGATGGTGCGGCCGGCGTGGGACGAGTTGCTGGCCGAGCGCCCGGAGTTGGCCGAGTTGTTCGGCGAGGACGTCGCGGGTCTGGGCACCTGGTTGCAGGACGCGGACAAGCTGGTCGAGCGCTATTTCACGCTGGAGGACCCGAACCGGCTGGAGCCGGCCCGGCGCGAGCTCTACGTGGAGACGACGCTGGAGGACGGCCTGATCCTGCGCGGGGTCGTGGACCGGCTCGACGTGGCGCCGGCGGGCGATCTGCGGGTGGTGGACTACAAGACGGGCAAGGCCCCGTCGCCGATGTTCCAGGACAAGCCGCTGTTCCAGATGAAGTTCTACGCGCTGGTGTTGTGGCGGCAACACGGCCGGGTGCCGCGCCGGTTGCAGCTCGTCTATCTGGGCAGCGGCGACGTGATCACCTACGACCCGGACGAGGGCGAGTTGCTGGCGGTCGAGCGCAAGCTGCGGGCGCTGTGGCAGGCGATCGACCTGGCGACCCGGACGGGCGAGTGGCTGCCCCGGAAGTCGAAGTTGTGCGGGTGGTGCGATCACCGGGAGGTGTGCCCCGAGTTCGGTGGCACACCTCCGGTGTATCCGTTGCCCGTGGTGCCCGCGTAGCCGCCGGTCGCCGCCCCCGCCCCGGTCAGATCGCGCCGGGGCGGACCAGGCCGCTCTCGTAGGCGTAGACGGCGGCCTGGACCCGGTCGCGCAGGCCGAGCTTGGTCAACACGTGGCCCACGTGGGTCTTGACCGTGGTCTCGCTGACGTACAGCTCGGCGGCGATCTCCGCGTTGGACATCCCGCGCGCGACCAGGCGCAGCACCTCCACCTCGCGCTCGGTGAGCATCGCGAGTGTGTCGGGCGTGGGGTCCTCGGCGGAGGGCAGTCGTGCGGCGTACATGTCCAGGAGCCGCCGGGTGATGCTCGGCGCGAGCAGCGCCTCGCCCTCGGCGATCACCCGGATCGCGGTGACCAGGTCGTCGGCGGGCACGTCCTTGAGCAGGAAGCCGCTCGCTCCCGCGCGCAGCGCCTCGACCACGTACTCGTCGAGGTCGAAGGTGGTGAGCACGAGCACACGGGCGGTGTTCTCCCCGTCGCGGCCCGATCCGGCGATCCGCCGGGTGGCCTCGACGCCGTCCATGCGGGGCATGCGGATGTCCATCAGCACCACGTCGGGTTGCAGGGCGCGGACCTGTTCGACGGCCTGTTCGCCGTCGGCGGCCTCGCCGACCACGGCGATGTCGGGCTCGGCCTCCAGGATCATCCGGAAGCCGGTGCGCAGCAGTGGCTGATCGTCGACCAGGATGACGCGGATCGTCATGGGCGGGTCTGCTCCAGTCGGTCGGGGGCGACACCGTCCGGCGGGGCGGCGGTGTCGGCGGTGTTCGTGGTGGACAGGGGGATGCGCGCGAGGACCTCGAAGCCGTCCTGGGCCCGGGGCCCCGCGTACAGGCGTCCACCGTAGAGGGAGACCCTCTCACGCATGCCGAGCAGTCCGTGCCCGGTGCGGTCGCCGGTGGGTACGGTGCTGCCGCCTCGGCCGTCGTCGGCGACGCGAACCAGGAGTTCGGTGCGGCTGTAGCGCAGGAGCACGCGGGCCTCGGCGGGGCCGGCGTGCTTGAGGGTGTTCGTGAGGGCTTCCTGGACGATCCGGTAGGCGGCCAGGTCGATGCCCGGCGGCAGCTCGCAGGGGGCGCCCTCCAGGGACAGCTCGACCGGGAGCCCGGCCTCGCGGACCTGGGTGACCAGCGTGTCGAGTTGGTCCAGGCCCGGCTGGGGGGCGTTGTGGCCCTCGTTGGGCCCGCCCACCGCGTCGGTGGTGTCGCGCAGGATGCCGACCAGGCGGCGCATCTCCACCAGCGCGCCGCGGCCGGTCTGCTCGACCGCGGCCATCGCCTCCTTGGCCCGGTCCGGATTGCGCGCGACCATCCGCTGCGCGGCGGAGGCCTGCACGGTCATCACCGAGACGTGGTGGGCGACCACGTCGTGCAGTTCGCGGGCGATCCGGCCGCGCTCCTCGGCGATCGCGGCGCGGGTGTCCGCCTCGCGGGTGCGCTCCAGGCGGTCGGCGCGGGCCTCGAGTTCGGCGGTGTAGGCGCGCCGGAAGCCGACGCTGCGGGCGAACGCCCAGACCGCGAACATCGCGGCGAGGTTGGCGACGATGTCGAGGAACTCCACGTCGCTGTCGCGCAGTGCCAGCCACGCGATGGTGGCGCTCTCGGTGAACGCGAGGGCGCACGCGGCGGGTACCCGGGAGCGGCCGACCGCGACCGCGTACAGCGCGACGATCTGGCCGATCCCGGCGCCGGCGGATTCGTAGTTCGCGCCGGCCAGGATCAGCCCGGCGACGCTGACCGCGATCAGCACGCGCAGCGAGTGCGCGCCGCGCCACAGCAGCGGTACGGCGGTGAGCACGGCGAGCAGGACGCCCCACACGTCCGGGTCGCGGACGTCGTCGCGGCCGAGTTCGTGGAAGTACAGGCCGCCCACGGCGAATACCGTCAGCAGCAGCACCAGCGCCAGGTCGAGCACGGTGGGGCGCGGCCACGGCTGGCGGGTGTCGCGGCGGAGTTCCTGGACGAAGTCGGCCAGGCAGGCCCGTGCTCGGGCGAGCCGGGGCAGCGATGGGCTCGGTCCGGGCGGGGCTGGGGTCCCGGCGGGGGTGTCCGGGGCTGGGGTCACGGCGCGCACATCTCTTACGGTAGAGCCCCTGGCCGGGGGTTAAGACCCCCCAGGGGCCAGGTCTCGTCCCCTGGGAGGAGCGGTGGGCCGATCTCCTCCTCGGGGCGGAGTCGCGGGCCGTACTCAACGGTGTGGCGGCGCGGGCGAGGGGGTGCGGCGAACGCGAGGGACTTCCCTGAAGCCCTACCGTTCGCGATCACCAACACTGGACAACACACGGGGAACCCGGAAACGGGAACCGCGGGGATGTACTACGGGGGTAGTACGGGGGTCCGATCCTCTCGGGGTTCGGACGGAGCACGACCAGGAGACCTCTCGGCGGTCACGGGGACGGGGGAAACCGCCGCCGGGAGGTCGACAGGACCGACGGGGAAGCAGTACGGGTCGGAGCACGGGGGCTCCGGCACGGGGGAACGCAGTACACGGGGAAAACGCGGTACCGCAGTACACGGGGGAACGCAGTACGGGGGAAACACGGGGATGTGGGAGCGGACGGGCCTTCGGGCCCGTCCGCTCCCACCTGTTTGTGCCGACGATGTACGGCGGGGGTCGGCTCCCGATGCCTCGGGTTCGGCGTGCGAGGTGCGGGGCGCTGGGCGCGGCGCGTGGGGCGTGGCCGGCTCAGCGGGCGACGCGGGAGCGGACCAGTTCGCCCAGGAAGGCCAGGTCGACCTCTTCGAGGGAGTCGACCACGGTGCGCGTCGGCGCGGGCGTGATCGGTGTCATGCTCGGCACCGCCAACACGACGCAGCCGGCCGCCTCGCCGGAGGCGATGCCGGTGGGCGAGTCCTCGACGACCACGCAGGACCACGGCTGGGCGTCCAGCCGGCGGGCCGCGGTCAGGTACGGGTCGGGGTGTGGCTTGGTGCGGGCGATCTCGTCGCCGGCCAGGGTGAAGCGGAAGTGGTGGGCGCCCAGCGAGGGCAGCACCGCGTCGACGATCACCCGCTGGGACGCGGTGACCAGCGCGCACGGCACGCCGGCGTCGTCGACCTCGGCGAGCAGCCGTTTGGCTCCCGGGCGCAGGTCCACGCCGTCGCGCAGCGCGGCGACCATGCCGGTGTTGATCCGGTGTTCGAGTTCGGCGGGTGCGACGTCGAGGCCGGAGACCGAGAGCAGGTAGGCGACGGCGCGCTCCATCGGGCTGCCGAGCAGGTGCTCGGCGTGCTGCGCGGTGAGGGTGAAGCCGAGGTCGGCCATGACCGCGGTCTCGGTGGCGAACCAGTTGCGTTCGGTGTCGACCAGGGTGCCGTCCATGTCGAACAGGACCGCCGCGAGGCCGTGGCCCGGGCGTGATCGAGTCGTGGTCGTGAGCGCTGCCGTCATCGTGTGGCCGCCTCTCCCCCGGTACGGGAAATCGTGGTGTGGATGGGGTGGGTCGATCTCCTCACGCGGGTTCTCCATGGGTGCGATCCGCCGGTTGGCTCCGGCGGGTCCTCGATTGTGCGGCCCCGTCAGGGATTGGGCAACCGCCGAACGGGGTCGTATGCGGAAACGGTGACCGAAGCGGTCACGGCGAGCGGGTTCGCCAGCTCCGCGATCGCGGAGCGCAGCCGGCCGGGATCGGTGTGCCACGCGCTGGGGCCCATCGCCACCACGGTGGCGATGGCGGTGTGGTCGAGCGCCATGGTGAAGGTGTGCGTGTGCCGCTCGCGCACGGTGAACCAGGGCGCGAGTTTGACGTCGATGCGTTCCTGTTTGTCCGGGTCGACCTGGAGCAGGCCGAGCGCGGGCACGAGTTCGGCGAGGTGTCCCGCGGTGGGCGCGGCGACCAGCAGGGTGCCCTCGGCGGCCAGGATCCGGTGCAGTTCGGGCGGGTTGCGCGGGGCGAACACGTTGAGCACCCGGGCCGCGGCGCCGGTGCGGACCGGCAGCGGGCGCCACGCGTCGCAGACGGCGGCGCCCATCCGCGGGTGTGCGCGGGCGGCCCGGCGCAGCGCGTACTTGGAGATGTCCAGGGCCAGCCCGTGCCGCTCGGGCAGCGCGTCCAGCACACGGGCGAGGTGGTGTCCGGTGCCCGCGCCGACGTCGACGAGGGCGCCGGGCACCGCGCCGGCGCTCGCGGCGGCCAGCGCGTCGCCGATCGGGTCGTAGTGGCCCGCGCCGAGGAAGTCGACGCGGGCCGCGACCATGGCGGCGGTGTCGGCGGTGCCCACCGAGCCGGTGCCGGTGAGCAGGTTGACGTAGCCCTGCTTGGCGACGTCGAAGGTGTGCCCGGCGGCGCAGCGCAGGGTGTTGTCCGCCGCCGCCAGGTCCGCGCCGCAGTGCGGGCAGGCGAGGGTTCCTACGACGTCGCCGAGCATGTGCCTCGTTCTTGGGTGACGGGTGGGCCGGATTGCCTCAGCGGGCGTTGAAGTAGTTCGCCTCGGGGTGGTGCAGCACGATCGCGTCGGTGGACTGTTCCGGGTGCAGTTGGAACTCCTCGGACAGTTCGACGCCGATCCGCTCGGGCCCCAGCAGGCCGGTGATCTTGGCCCGGTCCTCCAGGTCGGGACAGGCGCCGTAGCCGAGTGAGAAGCGCGCGCCGCGGTAGTGCAGCTTGAGCATGCCGTCGAGGTCGTTCGGGTCCTCGCCGGCGAAGCCGAGTTCGGCGCGCACCCGGGCGTGCCAGTACTCGGCCAGGGCCTCGGCGAGCTGTACGGACAGGCCGTGCAGTTCGAGGTAGTCGCGGTAGGCGTTCTCGGCGAACAGTTTCGCGGTGGCGTCGGACAGGCGCGGGCCCATGGTGGCGATCTGGAAGCCGACCACGTCGATCTCGCCGGAGTCCTCCGGGCGGAAGAAGTCGGCCAGGCACAGGTGCCGGTCGCGGCGTTGGCGCGGGAAGGTGAACCGGGTGCGTTCGTTGCCCGCGTCGTCGAGCACGATCAGGTCGTCGCCCTTGGACACGCACGGGAAGTAGCCGTAGACCACGCCGGCGTCGAGCAGGTTGTCGGTGACGATGCGGTCGAGCCAGTAGCGCAGGCGCGGGCGGCCCTCGGTCTCGACCAGTTCCTCGTAGGAGGGCCCGTCGCCGCCCCGGGTGGGCTTGAGGCCCCACTGGCCCATGAAGGTGGCCCGCTCGTCCAGCCACGAGGCGTAGTCGTTCAGCTGGATGCCCTTGACCACGCGGTCGCCCCAGAACGGCGGGGTGGGCACGGGGTTGTCGACGGCCACGTCCGAGCGGGCGGGCATCTCCTCGGGTTCGGTCTCGATCACCTTGGCGGCGGCCACCTTGCGCCGGCGCAGCGCGGGCAGTTCGACGCCGGGCACGCCGCGCTTGACACCCATCAGGGCGTCCATCAGGCGCAGGCCCTCGAACGCGTCGCGGGCGTAGCGGACCTCGCCGGCGTAGATGTCGTAGAGGTCCTCTTCGACGTAGGCGCGGGTCAGGGCGGCGCCGCCGAGGATGACCGGGTAGCCGGCGGCCAGGCCGCGGGTGTTCAGCTCCTGGAGGTTTTCCTTCATGATCACGGTGGACTTGACCAGCAGGCCGGACATCCCGATCACGTCGGCGCGGTGTTCCTCGGCGGCTTCCAGGATGGCCGAGACCGGCTGCTTGATGCCGATGTTGACCACGTTGTAGCCGTTGTTGGACAGGATGATGTCGACGAGGTTCTTGCCGATGTCGTGCACGTCGCCCTTGACGGTGGCCAGCACGATGGTGCCCTTGCCGTCCTCGCCCTCGACCTTTTCGATGTGCGGTTCCAGGTGCGCGACGGCGGACTTCATCACCTCGGCGGACTGGAGCACGAAGGGCAGTTGCATCTGGCCGGAGCCGAAGAGCTCGCCGACCACCTTCATGCCGGCCAGCAGCGTGTCGTTGATGATCACCAGCGCGCTGCGCTCGCGCAGCGCCTCGTCCAGGTCCTCTTCCAGGCCGGCTCGCTCGCCGTCGATGATCCGGCGCTCGAGGCGCTCGTTCAGCGGCAGTGCGGCCAGCTCCTGGGCGCGGGTGGCGCGCACCGACTTGGCGTCGACGCCCTCGAACAGCTCCAGGAAGCGCTGGAGCGGGTCGTAGCCCTCGCGGCGGCGGTCGTAGACCATGTCGAGGGCGACCTCGCGCTGCTCCTCGGGGATGCGCGCCATCGGCAGGATCTTGCTGGCGTGCACGATCGCCGAGTCCAGGCCGGCGTCGATGCACTCGTTGAGGAAGACCGAGTTGAGCACGATGCGGGCGGCCGGGTTGAGGCCGAAGGAGACGTTGGACAGGCCCAGGGTGGTCTGCACGTCGGGGTGGCGGCGCTTGATCTCGCGGATCGCCTCGATCGTCTCGATGCCGTCGCGGCGGGTCTCCTCCTGGCCGGTGCCGATCGGGAAGGTGAGCGCGTCGATGATGATGTCGGAGACCTTGATCCCCCACTCGCCGGTGAGGGCGGTGATCAGCCGTTCGGCGACCCGGACCTTCCATTCGGCGGTGCGGGCCTGGCCCTCCTCGTCGATGGTGAGCGCGACCACGGCCGCGCCGTGCTCCTTGACCAGCGGCATGATCCGGCGAAAGCGCGAGGTGGGGCCGTCGCCGTCCTCGTAGTTGACCGAGTTGACCACGGCGCGCCCGCCGAGCAGTTCCAGGCCCGCCTCGAGCACCTCGGGCTCGGTGGAGTCCAGCATGATCGGCAGCGTGGACGCGGTGGCCAGCCGGCCGGCCAGCGCCTTCATGTCGGCGACGCCGTCGCGGCCGACGTAGTCGATGTTCAGGTCGAGCATGTGCGCGCCGTCACGGGTCTGGTCGCGGGCGATGTCGAGGCAGTCGTCGTAGCGGCCTTCGAGCATGGCCTCGCGGAACGCCTTGGAGCCGTTGGCGTTGGTGCGCTCGCCGATGGACAGGTAGGACAGGTCCTGACGGAAGGGCACCGACTGGTACAGCGACGCGGCGGCGGGCTCGTGCCGGGGGTGGCGCGGGGCGAGTTCGCGCCCGTGCACGCGTTCGACGACGGCCTTCAGGTGCGCGGGGGTGGTGCCGCAGCAGCCACCGACCAGGGCCAGGCCGTACTCGGTGGTGAACGTGTCGTGCGCGTCCGCCAGTTCCTCGGGGGTGAGCGGGTAGTGCGCGCCGTCCTTGGTCAGGATCGGCAGGCCGGCGTTGGGCATCGCGGTGACCCCGATGCCGGCGTGCTTGGCCAGGTGGCGCAGGTGTTCGCTCATCTCGACCGGGCCGGTGGCGCAGTTGAGCCCGATGAAGTCGATGCCCAGCGGCTCCAGGGCGGTCAGTGCCGCGCCGATCTCGGAGCCCATCAGCATCGCGCCGGTGGTCTCGACGGTGACCTGGGCGAAGATCGGCAGGTCGACGCCGGCCTTCCTCAGGGCGCGCTGCGAGCCGATGATCGAGGCCTTGGTCTGGAGCAGGTCCTGGCTGGTCTCGATGAGCAGGGCGTGCGCGCCGCCGTCGATCAGGCCGGCCGCGTTGATCTCGAACGCGTCGCGCAGCGTGGCGAAGGGGACGTGGCCCAGGCTGGGCAGCTTGGTGCCGGGGCCGATCGAGCCGAGCACCCAGCGCGGCCGGTCGGGGGTGGAGTAGTCGTCGGCCACTTCACGGGCGATCCGGGCGCCGGACTCGGCGAGCTCGTAGATGCGGTCCTGGATGTCGTACTCGCCCAGGTTGCCGAGGTTGGCGCCGAAGGTGTTGGTCTCGACGCAGTCGACGCCGACGTCGAAGTACTCCTTGTGCACGTTGCGCACGATGTCGGGGCGCGTGACATTGAGGATCTCGTTGCAGCCTTCGTGGCCCTGGAAGTCGTCCAGGCTGGGATCCTGCGCTTGGAGCATGGTTCCCATCGCTCCATCGGCGACGACGACGCGGGTGGCGAGTGCTTCGCGAAGCTGCTGCGGGGTGGCTGTCATGAGAATGCGTCTCCGATGGGTGCGACGGCTGTCGGCTTGCCCGGGTCCGTCGAGACGGATCGGGCCAGAGCGCCAGCTTAATGCGCTCGCCGCGCACGGCCCGGTGACGCGCGGGTGACGTCGCCCACTGGTCACCCCGCGCTCACCCGCGCTCACCGGGCCGTATGCGTCGCGTTCGCCGGGCGTCGCCCGGATTTCACTGTGGGCGAAGTCGACGCGGGCGGGTCTGGCCGAGGGTGCCTCAACCCGTAATGTGGGGACCGTACAGCTCTCGCGGCCTCGGGGACGGGTGCCCGCGGCGCACGGATCCCGGCCACGGCCGGAAGGAGGCACTGGGTGATCGAGCTCGACGACCTGCCCGAGCTGATCGACCCCGTCATGGTGGCCGCGTTCGAGGGGTGGAACGACGCGGGCGATGCCGCTTCCGCCGCGATCGAGCACCTCGACCGGGTCTGGAAGGGCGAGGTCTTCGCGGCCTTGGACGCCGAGGACTACTACGACTTCCAGGTCAATCGCCCGACGATATGGCTGGACGGGGACACCCGGCGGATCACCTGGCCCACCACCCGGCTGTCGGTGGTCCGGTTGGCCGAGCCGCGCCGCGATCTGGTGCTGGTGCACGGCATCGAGCCGAATCTGCGCTGGCGCTCGTTCTGCAACGAACTGTTGGGCTTCGCGCACGAGTTGGGCGTGGAGACGGTGGTGGTGCTGGGCGCGATGCTGGGCGACGCGCCGCACTCGCGGCCGGTCCCGGTCAACGGCACCACGTCGGATCCGGTGGTGGCCGCGAACGTGGGTCTGGAGCAGTCCCGGTACGAGGGGCCGACCGGCATCGTGGGCGTGTTCCAGGAGGCGTGCGCGCACGCGGGGATGCCGGCGTTGACGTTCTGGGCCTCGGTGCCGCATTACGTCGCGCAGCCGCCCTCGCCCAAGGCCACGCTGGCGCTGTTGCGCCGGCTGGAGGATTTCCTGGACGTGACCGTCCCGATGGGTGAGCTGGCCGAGGACGCGCGGGCGTGGCAGGTGGGGGTGGATCAGCTCGCGGCCGAGGACACCGAGGTCGCGGAGTACGTGCGCTCGCTGGAGGCGGCGCGTGACACCGAGGACCTGCCCGAGGCGTCCGGTGACGCGATCGCGGCCGAGTTCGAGCGGTACCTCAAGCGCAAGGGTGATCAGGCCGAGGGGTGATCAGGCCGAGGGGTGACCGGGGCTCGGGTGATCGGGCTGCGGTGTTCGGAGTCTGGTGATCGAGGCTCGGGTGATCGGGCTCCGGTGACGGGGCTCGGGTGACCGGGCCCCGGTGGCCGGGGCTCCGTTGATCGGACCAAGGGTGTCGGGGCCCGGTGGTCGGGGCCCGGTGGTCGGGGCCGCGCCATCGACCCGGGTGATCGGTCCTCGGGGTGGTCACGCCGAGCGTCGGCGCAGTTCCAGGGTCGCGAGCGGGATGAATCCGCCGGTGCCCGGTTCGGCGGCGGCGTCGGGGCCGGACAGTCGGCGCAGCATGGCCAGGGCGATGCGCTCGCCCTGTGCCTTGGCCCGTTCGGCGCGTGGTCCGGCGAAGCCGCCGTCGACGGTGGCCCGCCACAACTGGACCCAGCGGCCGAAGTGCCGGGCGGTCAGCGGCGCGGCGCGGTGCAGCGTGTGGTGCACGGCGAACGCGTCGCCGCGGTAGTCGGCGGTGCGCAGCAGCGCGCGCTCCCAGAAGTCGGTGATCCGGGGCAGGTGCGCGTCCAGGTCGGTGCCGGCGATCTCGGTGAAGTAGGCGCCGATCACCGGGTCGGCGAAGGCCGCGCCGTAGAAGCGGCGCAGGAGCGCGTCGAGGTCGGCGCGGGCGGTGATGTCGGCGCGGGCGGCGCGGGCGGTGTCCGGGCCGGAGTGGGCCTCGTGCCAATGTCCCCGGTCCGCTCGCGGCGGGTGCGGCGCTTGCGGGTGCGACGCCGGGTGTGGCGTGCCCGTCTCCGGTTTCCCCGGGCCCGGTGCTCCCCCGGCCGGGGCCGCGCGGAGCGTGAGGTCCGTCGGTTCGCGTGTGCCGTCGCCGTGCATGCCCGCCAGTCTAGGCCGCCGGTGTTCTCGGGGCCGGTGCCGAACGGCCCGTGCGGGTGGGGTCCTGGGACCCCACCCGCACGGTCTGTGCCGAGTCCGCCGTCCGCGCCGGTGGACGGCGGGCCCGTTCGTGGTGTCGTGACCGGGCACCCCGGTGGGCCCGGCCACGACCTGCGGTCACGAAGCGGTGAAGGCGGCCGCGTTCGTGGCCGCGCCCTAGGGGCTAGCCCAGGCCGCTGTGGATCGCGGACGCGAGTTCGCCGTTGGTGGTATCACCGCTGAACTCCCAGAAGAACGCGCCGCGCAGGTTCTGCGCCTTGGCCCAGCTCATCTTGGAGTTGACGGTGGCGGGGGTGTCGTAGCTCCACCAGTTGCTCCCGCACTTGGCGTACGCGGTGCCCGCGATGGTGCCGGTGCTGGGGCAACTGCTCTTGAGCACCTTGTAGTCCTCGATGCCCTGCTCGTAGGTGCCCTGGGCGGGGCCGGTGGCGGGGCCGCCGGGCGCGTCCTGGGTGACCCCGGTCCAGCCTCGGCCGTAGAAGCCGATGCCGAGCAGGAGCTTGCTCGCCGGAACGCCCTTGGTCTTGAGCTTGGCGATCGCGTCGGAGGAGTTGAAGCCCTCCTTCGGGATGCCGGTGTAGGAGGTCAGCGGCGAGTGCGGGGCGGTCGGACCCTTGGCGTCCCAGGCGCCGAAGAAGTCGTACGTCATCACGTTGTACCAGTCCACGGAGGCGGAGGCGCCTCCGTAGTCGGCCGCGTCGATCTTGCCCGCGGAGGACGCGTCGGCGGTGATCGCCGCGGTGACCAGGTTGTTCGTGCCGAACTTGGCCCGGGTGGCGGAGAGCAGCGTCTTGATCGAGGCCGCGCCGCTGGTGTCACAGGTCAGGCCGCACGCGTTGGGGTATTCCCAGTCCAGGTCGATGCCGTCGAACACGTCGGCCCAGCGCGGGTCCTCGACCAGGTTGTAGCAGGACTCGGCGAACGCGGCGGGGTTGGCCGCGGCCTGGCCGAAGCCGCCGGACCAGGTCCAGCCGCCGAACGACCACAGGATCTTGATGTTGGGGTACTTGGCCTTGAGCTGGCGCAACTGGTTGAAGTTGCCACGCAGCGGCTGGTCCCAGGTGTCCGCCACGCCGCTGACGCTCTGGTCGGCGGTGAAGGCCTTGTCGTAGTCGGCGTAGGAGTCGCCGATGGTGCACTTGCCGCCCTGGACGTTGCCGAAGGCGTAGTTGATGTGGGTGATCTTGGCGGCCGAGCCGGACGTGACGATGTTCTTCACGTTGTAGTTGCGGCCGTAGATGCCCCAGTTGGTGAAGTAGCCGAGCTTGACGGTGCTGCCGCCGCCGGGTCCGCCACCGCCGCCGGTGGTGTGCACGGTGACCGCGGCACTGGCCGGGCCGGTCTGGTCGACGGTGTCGCGGGCGATGACGGTGTAGGTGTAGTCGGTGCCCGCGGCCAGGCCGCTGTCGGTGTGGGTGGGCGTGGTGACGGTGGCGATCTTGGTGCCGCCGCGCAGCACGTCGTAGTTCTTGATGCCGTGGTCGTCGGTCGCCGCGGTCCAGGTCAGCTTGACGCCGTTGTCGGTGACGTTGCTCGCGACCGGGGTGCCGGGTGCGCCGGGCGGGTTGTCGCCGGGGTTGGTGGGTCCGCCGTCGCAGGATCCGCCGTTGATCTTGCACCCGGTCGGGTTGCCGGGGCCGGTGCCGTTGAAGCCGAAGGTCACCGAGGCGCCGGGGCCGACGGTGCCGTTCCAGCCGACGTTTTTGGCGGTGTAGTGGTCGCCGGTGCGCGTGACGGTGGCGTCCCAGGAGGAGCCGACGGCGGTGCCGGCGGGGAAGTCCCATTCCAGGGTCCACGAGGTGATCGCGGCCGTGCCGGTGTTCTTGATGGTCCAGCTTCCACCGAAGCCGGAGCCCCAGTCGGAGGTCTTGACGAACGTGGCGGTGGTACCGGCGGCCTGTGCGGGGGACGCGAGGCCGACCATCGCTGCCAGGGGAAGCAGCAGGGCGCTGATCATGGCGACAAGGGTGCGCCGGGACAAGGTCGTGCGTCGTTTGGTTCCTGTGCTCAAGGGAGCTCCTCGAGTGGGGCCAGACATACGGGGACGTGGCACCTCCCGGTGGGGAAACGATTCGACTACGGCCCCACCGCAGGTCCAGTGAGAGTAGGAAAGGTCTGGACCATGGGTCAATGGTCTGTACCAAAATGGTCTGGACCAACTGCCTTGCCCGGCACCGCAAATGCCACACGCGGGCCCCTCGGGGCCCGCGTGATCTGCGAGTTCGTCGAACTTGCCGAAATTTTCCGGGACGCCCGCCCGTCCGCCTTCAGCGCCGAGCCGGGGCGTACGGCGCGCCGGGCGCGGGCGCGGTGCCGTCCACGGCCGCGCGCCACCGGTCGTGCAGCCACATCTGGGTGCGCCGCCGGGCGGCCCGCTCGTCCCACTGCACGTCCCGCTCGTAGGTGAGCACGGACAGGTCCCCGGCGAGCACCGCCCAGGTGTAGAGCCCGTTGATGTGACGCGCGTTGACCCTCATTCCGCTCACCGAGGTGGCCCGACCGGCGGGCGTGCCGATGGTCTCGTCGTGCTGGGCGACCCACTGCACGGTCAGCCCCTCGGCGTGCAGCGGATCCACGTGGTGCCAGAACGCCTCGGCGGCGGCGTGCGCCTCCTCGGTGCCGGGCAGCGGGCCCGGGCGCGGGCCGTCCAGCCGGGTCCAGCCCAGCAGGGTGCCGTCGGCGCGGTCCACCACCACGCTGGCGTGCGGGCCGCCCGGGTGCGGGTGGGTGGCCGGTTGATGGCGCACG
Source organism: Embleya sp. NBC_00888 (assembly GCF_045207655.1). Taxonomy (NCBI): domain Bacteria; kingdom Bacillati; phylum Actinomycetota; class Actinomycetes; order Kitasatosporales; family Streptomycetaceae; genus Embleya; species Embleya sp. NBC_00888. The sequence goes on from NZ_CP108784.1 coordinate 1,453,398, forward strand.
ACCACGACGGGGCGTTCGTCGTGCCACGCGTAGTCGAGCGCCGTGAGTATCCAGTTGCGGGGTATCGACAGTCTGCACTTCGCCAGCAGAGCGGCGACGGCGGTGGTGACGTCGGTGTCCCTGCCGGGGAACAGGGTCATGGTGCGTCCTCGCGGTCGTGCGGGATCGGAACGGAGTCGAGGTGGATCAGGACGGTGCGGCGGCCGCGGCGGGCGCGGTGGGCTCGCGCACCGGGGCGGGACCGAGGAGCCGGGTCGGGATCTCGGTGCCGCTCGCGTCCGCGGGCGACGCCAGTTTGCCGCACACCTGTTCGGCGCCGTCGGTGAGGGTGAGCCGACCGACCCGACCGGGGCTCGTCCGCGCGTCGCCGCATCGGTCGGGCGAGCCGGGACCCCGGCCCCGGACGTGGCCGAGGCGCTCGGCGAGGGCGCCGGGCGCCGGGGCGCCGGCCGAGGGCGGCGCACAGGAGATCTGCATGAACCGGACCCTAACGATCGGCGGGCCGGATGAGAACAAGTTCCATCCTTTCCATACGGTCGCGTACGGACATTTGCCCGTGGTTGGGCGAGCTCGTACTTCGTGGGTGCTTCCGTTCGTGTGACGCGGGGCACGAACTCGAGGAAGCCCGTGTGCCGTTCGGCTAGGGTCCGGGCAACCCTGCTCGGGAAGGAGCGCGCGTGTCCTCGACCGTCGACACCGATCTGCTCGTCATCGGCGCGGGCCCCACCGGCCTGTACGCCGCCTACTACGCGGGGTTCCGGGGCCTGCGCACCGCGCTGTTGGACTCGCTGCCCGAACCCGGTGGGCAGATCTCCGCGATGTACCCGGAGAAGATGATCTACGACGTCGCCGGCTTCCCGGCGATCAAGGGCCAGGACCTGGTGGACGCGCTGGTCGAGCAGGCCGCGCCATTCGAGCCCGGCTACCTGCTGGGGCACCGTGCCGAGCAACTGGCGCAGGACGACGAGGGGGTCACCGTCACCTGCGCGAGCGGCCTGGTGGTACGCGCCAAGGTGGTGCTGATCAGCGGCGGGATCGGCACGTTCAGCCCCCGCCCGCTGCCCGCCGCCGACGCCTTCACCGGCGAGGGCGTGCGCTACTTCGTGCCGCGCCTGGCCGATCTGGCCGGGCTGGACGTGCTGATCGTGGGCGGCGGCGACTCGGCGTTCGACTGGGCGACCAGCCTGGAGCCGATCGCCAAGTCGATCACGCTGGTGCACCGGCGGGACAAGTTCCGCGCGCACGAGCACACCGTGCGGCGCGTACTGGACTCCACCACCGAGGTGATCACCTCCGCCGAGGTCACCGTGCTGCACGGCGACGGACAGGTCAGCGGCGCGGACGTGGTCGCCAAGGCCGACGGCGCGGTGCGCACGCTCCCGGTCCAGGCGGTGGTGGCCGCGCTCGGCTTCATCGCGGACCTGGGCCCGATGACGCACTGGGGCCTGGATCAGCGCAAGCGGCACATCGTGGTGAACCAGGCGATGCGCACCAACCTGACGCGGGTGTTCGCGGCCGGCGACATCGTCGACTACGACGGCAAGGTCAAGCTGATCGCCACCGGGTTCGGCGAGGCGGCCACCGCGGTCAACAACGCGATGACCGTGGTCGACCCCTCCGCGCACGTCTTCCCCGGGCACTCCTCCGATGTTCCCTAGTCGGGCCCGGTCACGGCACCGGCGCGGCGATATCGTCGCGCCGGTGCGGCATTTCCCGCGCCTGCCCGGGACCGGACTTTCCGGCCGGCCCCGACCGAAAAGCGGAATAGCCACTTGTTGTCTCGGCGGATGACTCGATAGGCTCACGCAGTCACAGATATCGATCCATTCCTGTCGAAGGACGTCATGACGCTCGTGGTGTCGGTCACCGCCTCCACGCCCGGGGTCTCCTCCCGGCGTGTCGAGGCCGTCGCGCCCTGCGGCGCGGCCGTGCGCCGTCCGCGAACTCCCCTGTGCACCCGCCGGCATGTCGATTTCGGCCGCGTGCACAGCTCGGCCTGTCGCACCCGCTGATCCCCGCGGACCGGGCTGCTCCGCCGCCGGACGCCCGCCGACGATCCCCGTGATCGCCGCCGGGCCGTCCGCCCGCCGTTCCACGACCTCCCCCTCGATTCGCCGCGTCCCGCGCCGGCGCGTTTTTTGACGCGTTCGCGTCCGATGCCGCGCGCTCGCGCGAATCGAGGAATATCCCTGCCCGAAATCACGCGCGCCGCCGCGTGAATTCGCCATGCCCGGAGATTCCCATGCGCATTTCGGCATTCGCCGCCCCCGCTCCCTCCCGAAGACTGCGTCGCGCCGCCGAAGCCGGTGCCGCCGCGGTCGCCCTCGCGCTGCTGGCCGGTGCCTGCGACAACGGCGGCGGTCAGGCCGCGAACACCGCCGAGGTCGGCCCGCCGCGGGCCGGCGGCACGCTCACCTTCGCGCTGGCCGCCGACCCCACGTGCCTGGACCCGCAGCAGTTCGGCGCGAACGCGAGCCTGAACGTGGGCCGCCAGATCGTCGACTCGCTGACCGACCAGGACGGCAAGACCGGCGAGATCAAGCCGTGGCTGGCCACCTCGTGGGAGGTGGACCCGCAGGCCACCCGCTTCACCTTCCACCTGCGCCCGGGCGTCACCTTCGCGGACGGTGCGCCGCTGGACGGCGCGGCGGTCAAGGCCAACCTCGACGGCGTGGTCGCGCTGGGCGCCAAGGCCACCATCGCGAGCAGCTACCTGACCGGGTACCAGGGCACCACCGTGCTCGACCCCACCACCGTGCGGGTCGAATTCTCGGCGCCCAGCGCCCAGTTCCTCCAGGCCACCTCGACCATGTCGCTGGGCCTGCTCTCCCCCGCCACACTGGCCAAGACCCCGGAGCAGCGCTGCCAGGGCGACCTGGTCGGCTCCGGACCGTTCACACTGCGCTCCTACAAGCCGAACCAGAGCGTGGAGTTGGCCAAGCGGACCGGGTACGGGTGGGGTTCGTCGCTGTTCGCCCACCAGGGCGAGGCGTACCTGGACCGGCTCGTGTTCAAGATCGTGCCGGAGTCCGGCGTGCGGGCGGGCAGCCTGGAGTCCGGCCAGGTGGACGCGATCAGCGACGTGCAGCCGCAGGACGAGGCACGGTTCGCCTCCGGGTACACCGTGCTGACCCGGCCCAACCCGGGCGTCGTGTTCAATCTCCAGGCCAACGTCTCCCGGCCGATCCTGTCCGAGGATGCGGTGCGGCGGGCGATCCAGAAGGCGGTGAACCGGCCCGAGCTGGCACAGACCGTGCTCACCCCCAAGTACAAGGCGGCGACCTCGCCGCTGGCCTCGGTCACCCCCGGCTACGTCGACCTGTCCGCGGAACTGGCGTACGACCCCGAGGGCGCCAAGCGGCTGTTGGAGGAGGCGGGCTGGAAGACCGGCTCGGACGGCATACGGGCCAAGGACGGGCGTCGGCTGAGCGTGGATGTGATCTTCGCGCCGCTGTTCAACGCGAGCCAGTCCGTCCTGGAACTGGTCCAGCAGGAGTTGCGCAAGGTCGGCGTGGACCTGCGGCTGCGCAAGCTGGCCGCCGGTGAGCAGAACCAGGTGCAGAGCGCGGGCGACTACGACTTCGCGTACTACAACGTCACCCGCGCGGATCCGGACATCCTGCGCACGCTGTTCGGTACCAAGACGGTCAACCGGCTCAAGATCGCCTCGGGCGAGCTGGACGTCGTGCTGGACGACCAGGCGCAGAACCTGAACCCCGCGCAGCGCGACGCCAAGGTCGCCCAGGCGCAGCGCATCGTCGCCGAGCGCGCGTACGTGATTCCGCTGTTCGAGTTGTCCCAGGTGCACGGGCTGGGCCCGAAGGTGCACGGGCTCGGCTTCGAGGCGTCCTCGCGCCTGCAGTTCCACGACACGTGGGTGAGTAACTGATGCGCGGGTATCTGGTGCGCCGCGTGCTCCAGGCGGTGGTGGTGTTGTGGGCGGCGTTCACCGTCTCGTTCGTGGTGCTGTATCTGCTGCCGGGCGATTCGTTGTCGATCAAGCTGGGTGGTCTGGAGGGCACCGCGACGCAGGCGCAGATCGACGCGGTACGCGCCGCGCACGGCCTGGACGATCCCCTCTACGTGCAGTACGCGCACGCGTTGGGCGACGCGCTCACCGGGGATCTGGGCACGTCGGCGCAGACCGGGGCGCCGGTGGCGCGCACGATCGCGGACGCGTTGCCGCAGACCCTGGCGTTGACCGGGTTCGCGATGGCGCTGGCGGTGTTCGGCGGTGGCGGGTTGGCGCTGGCGGCGACGTTCACCCCGTTGCGGGCGCTGCGCCAGGTGTTGTTGTCGTTGCCGGCGATCGGGATCTCGATGCCGGGCTTTTGGGTGGGGTTGCTGCTGGTGCAGGTGGTGTCCTTCCAGTGGGGGCTGCTGCCGGCGCTGGGCAACGACGGCTTCGAGAGCCTGGTGTTGCCGGCGATCACGCTGGCGCTGCCGGCGGGCGCGATGGTCGCGCAGGTGCTGGCGAAGAGCATGACCACGGCCCTGGAGGAGCCTTACGTGCAGACCGCGCGGGCCAAGGGGGCCGGCCGGCTGCGGATCCATCTGCGGCACGCGTTGCGCAACGCGTCGCTGCCGGCGCTGACGCTGGCGGCGGTGGTGACGGGGAACGTGCTGGTGGAGTCGGTGGTGGTGGAGACGGTGTTCTCCCGGGCCGGGGTCGGCCGGCTGACCGCGGCGGCGGTGGACACCCAGGATCTGGCGATGGTGCAGGGGGTGGTGCTGCTCGCGGCGGTGGTGTTCGTCACCGTCGCGCTGGTGGTGGATCTGTTGTATCCGGTGCTGGATCCGCGCGTGGGAAGGACGGTGTGACGATGGCCGTGGCCTTCCCGACGGGGGTGCTGCCCGCGGCGCGCGGGCACGCGCGGTTCGTGCTGCGCCGTCCCGGGTTGACGTTGTCGCTGGTGGTGTTCGTGCTGGTGCTGCTCGCGGCGCTGTTTCCGGGGTTGTTCACCGACGATGACCCGCTGGTGGGCACGCCCCGGGACAAGTTGCGGGGGCCGAGCGCGGAGCACCTGTTCGGTACCGATCAGCTCGGGCGCGACCTGTTCACCCGGGTCGTGTACGCCAGTTCGCTGTCGTTGCGGGCCACGTTCGTGGCGGTGCTGGTGGCGCTGGTGGTGGGCGGGGGGCTCGGCTTGTTGTCCGGGTTCTTCGGCGGGTGGTTGGACGACGTGGTGATGCGTGTGGTCGACGTGTTGCAGGCGATCCCGCGCCTGTTGTTGTCGCTGGCGCTGGTCGGCGCGTTGGGCTTCGGCACCACCAAGGTGGCGATCGCGGTGGGTGTGGCCAGTGTCGCGGGCTTCGCCCGGGTGATGCGGGCAGAGGTGTTGCGGGTGCGTTCGTCGGTGTACGTGGAGGCGGCGCGGGCGAGCGGGGTGCGTTCGGGCGCGGTTCTGGCCCGGCATGTGCTGCCGAACGCGTCCGGGCCGGTGCTGGTGATGGCCGCGTTGGAGTTCGGCATCGCGATCCTGTCGGTGTCGGCGCTGAGCTTTCTGGGCTTCGGTGCGCCGCCGCCGACCCCGGAGTGGGGCGTGTTGGTGGCCGATGGGCGCAACTTCGTGGCCACGGCGTGGTGGTTGACCACATTTCCCGGCCTGGTGATCGCGGCGACGGTGTTGTCCGCGAACCGCATCTCGCGGGCCTTGGACGGAGAACGGAGGCAGGACCGATGAGGGAGACGAGCAAGGGGCTCGCCGGCGACTCCCCCGTGCGGGAGTCCGAAGTCGCGGGTGTGGGAAGGGCGTCGGCCGCGTTGTCGGTGGTGGCGACCTCGGTGGACCCGTTGTTGGAGATCCGGGGGCTGCGGGTGTCCTACCGGACTTCCCGCGGCCCGGTGGACGCGGTGACCGCCGCCGACCTGAGCGTGGCGCCCGGTGAGGTGGTCGCGGTGGTGGGCGAGTCGGGTTCGGGCAAGAGCACGACCGCGCACGCGATCGTGGGGTTGTTGCCGGCCGGCGGCCGGGTCGGCGCGGGTCGGGTGTTGTTCGAGGGCCGTGACCTGTTGACGCTGCGCGAGCGCGAACTGCGGCGGGTGCGCGGGCGATCGATCGGGTTCATCCCGCAGGACCCGATGCTCTCGCTCAACCCGGTGCGGCGGATCGGCGATCAGGTCGCCGAGGCGCTGATCGTGCACGGTCTGGCGAGCGGCAAGGAGGCGGCGCAGCGCGCGGTGGCCGCGCTCGATGAGGCGGGCCTGCCCGAGCCGGAGGTCCGGGCACGGCAGTTCCCGCACGAGTTGTCCGGTGGCATGTGCCAGCGGGTGCTGATCGCGATCGCGCTGGCCTGCCGGCCCCGGCTGGTCATCGCCGATGAGCCCACCAGCGCGCTGGACGTCACCGTGCAGCGGCGGATCCTGGACCACATCGACGAACTCACCCACGCGCACGGTACGGCGATGCTGCTGATCACCCACGATCTGGGGGTGGCCGCCGACCGCGCGCAGCGGGTGGTGGTGATGTCCCAGGGCACGGTGGTCGAGCAGGGGCCCGCGGCGCGGATCCTGACCGATCCCGAACACCCGTACACCCGGCAGCTGATCGCGGCGGCGCCGAGCCTGACCACGCGTCGGGCCCGGCCGCGTCCGGTGCGCGAACCGGTGCCGCGGGCCGAGCCGTTGCTGACCGTGACCGGCTTGGTCAAGGAGTTCGCGCTGCCCCGGACCAAGGAGGGCGCGCGTACGCTGCGCGCGGTGGACGACGTGTCGTTCACGGTGCGCCGGGGCGAGACGCTGGCGCTGGTGGGCGAGTCGGGTTCGGGCAAGTCGACCACGGTGCGGATGATCCTGGGCCTGGAGACCCCGACGGAGGGTCGGGTCCTGATCGAGGGGCGGGAGGTGACCCGGCCCGGGCGCGGCGAGTTGCGCGCGCTGCGCCGGCGGATGCAGTTGGTGTACCAGAATCCGTACGCCTCGCTGGATCCGCGCTTCACGGTGTCCGAGATCGTCGAGGAGCCGCTGCGCGCGTACCGGGTCGGCACGCGCGCGCAGCAGCGGGCCCGGGCGGCGGCGTTGATCGACCAGGTGGCGCTGCCCGAGGGCGTGCTGCGGCGCAAACCGGCCGAGTTGTCCGGCGGGCAGCGCCAACGGGTGGCGATCGCCAGGGCGTTGGCGTTGGAGCCGGATCTGGTGGTGTGCGACGAGCCGGTGTCGGCGCTGGATGTCTCGGTTCAGGCGCAGATTCTGGAGTTGCTGGGCCGGCTCCAGGACGAGTTGGGGATCAGCTATCTGTTCATCTCGCACGACTTGGCGGTGGTGCGCCAGATCGCCGACCGGGTGGCCGTGTTGCGCGCCGGTCGGCTGGTCGAGAAGGGCGCGTGCGAGCAGGTGCTGTCGGCGCCCACGCACGCGTACACCCGCGAGTTGATCGCGGCCATTCCCGGGCGTCGGCGCCCGCAGCCGTTGGGAGCGGTGTCGTGAGGTTCGCCGTGTTCACGTTGGGCGCCAACGCGCCGCATCCGCTCACCGGGCACCGGGCTCCGGCGCACGAGCAGTTGGCGGAGTTGGTCGAGACGGCGGCACTGGCCGAGGAGTTGGGCTTCGACGCGTTCGGGGTGGGTGAGCGGCACGGTGAGCCGTTCCTGTCCTCGGCGCCGCCGGTGATTCTGGCGGCGGTGGCGCAGCGCACGTCGCGGATCCGGCTGTTGACCACGTTGACCGTGATCAGCGTGTTGGATCCGGTGCGGGTGGCCGAGGACTACGCGACGCTGGACCAGTTGTCCCGGGGTCGGCTGGATCTGATGGTCGGAAAGGGCAACGACCCGCGCCATTTCCCGCTGTTCGGGCTGGTCGAGGACGATCAGTGGGAGCTTCAGGAGGAGAAGTTCGAGCTGCTGCGCCGGTTGTGGAGCGAGGAGAGGGTCACCTGGTCCGGGCGTTTTCGCAGTCCGCTGCACGAGGTCACCACCTATCCGCGGCCGTTCCCGCGTGCGGACGGGCGGGCACCGGTGATCTGGCACGGCAGCGCGACGAGCCGGGCGTCCACCGAGTTGGCGGCCAAGTGGGGCGATCCGCTGTTCACCGCGAACGGCTTCCATCCGATGGCCAAGTACGCCGACCTGATCGACCACTATCGCGAGCGCTGGGCGGCGTACGGGCGTGATCCGGCGGACGCGGTGGTCGGGTCGGGCGCGGGTGGCTGCTATGTGGCGTCCACGTCGCAGGAGGCGCTGGCGCGCTATCGGCCCTACTACGACGCGTTCGCCAGGTCGGCGGCGGCACAGCACAATCGTTCGCCGTTCACGTCGTTGGAGGACAACGTGGCGAACGGGCCTGCCCTGGTGGGTAGTCCGGCGCAGATCGTGGACAAGATCGGCCGCTACCACGCGGCTTACGGGCATCAGGTGCAGGCGATCGGGACGGAGGGGCTCGATCGCGCGGAACGGCTGGCGGTGCTGGAGCTGTTCGCGGGCGAGGTGGCTCCGGCGCTGCGTGCGGCGATTCCTTCGCGGGTGTGGGACCGGGCTGCCTGAACGCGCGGGAGGGGGTGGGGTTTGGGCGGGCTCGGGCCCGGCGGGCGTGCGTGGACGCCCGTCCGGGATCCCGGGTCGCGCATGGGCCGGGCCGGCGTTCGTGGACGCCCGTCCGGGCCCCTGGGCGGGTCGGGTGCGGGTGGCGCCGAGGGGGTGGGTGCCGATGTGGCGGCGATCGGTGCGGGGCTCTTGCGGGGGGCTGTCTCGAGCGCGAATAATCACGAGTCATGGACGGCTGCGTGTGTCACGCGGGCCCCCGCTCGGGATTGCCCGGGGCGCGGGTCCTGATTGCCGTTCACCTTCTGATCCGCCGCCACATCGACTTCCTGCGCGTGTGCAGCGCGAGTTGTAGCGCGGTCTGAGTTCCACGCCACCGGTCCGCCCGCATCCGGGTCGGACCACGCCGTGCCGTGCCGTCTCGACCGTTGCCACACTCCACGACCCGCGCGAGGGAGACCCGTATGTCCACGACATCCCCGAAGGCCGCCGGACCGATCGACTTCCGCACCCACGGGCGCTACCGCGTCCGCCACCCCGGATCGCCGCTGCCGGGTCTGGAGGGCATCCGCCCGCCGATGCAGCGCTTTCGCGGCCGGCTCGGGGCTGGTTTTCGCGCCGAGCCCAATCGTTACCACCTCTACCTGTGCCTGGCCTGCCCGCGTTCGTTGCGGGTGGCCATCACGCGCGACCTCAAGGGTCTGGGCGCGACCGTGGGCACCTCGCTGGTGGACCCGATCCGCGACGGGCGCGGTTGGGCGTTTCGGGACGGGGACGGGCACGGCCTGGACCCGGTGGGCGGGTTCGCGTTCCTGCGTGAGGCGTACGAGGCGACCGAGTACCACTACGACGGGCCGGTGACGGTACCGGTGTTGTGGGACCGGTGGAGCGGACGGGTCGTCAGCAACCACGCGCCGCACATCCTGCGCGACCTGGCCACCGGCTTCGACGGCGGGCCCGAGTTGTATCCGGCGGAGCGGCGCGAGGAGATGTGCGCGCTGGACACGTTGTTCGAGGAGGACGTCACCGACGCCGCGCAGCGGGCCGGGCGGGCACCGGCGGGATCGCGTCGGGCCGAGGCCATGGGCACCGTGCTGGCCACCCTGGCGGTGGCCGAACGGCGGCTCGCGGTACGGCCGTTCCTGCTGGGTGACCGGCTCACCGCGGCGGACGTGCAGTTGTGGACCACGCTCGTGCACCTGGACGCGGTGCACAAGCGGCACCTGGACGCCGAGGACGTGCACCGGCTCGCGGCGCACCCGCATCTGTGGGCGTACGCACGGCGGTTGAACCTGATCCCGGCGTTCCGCGACAACCTGCGGCTGGACCACATCGCCCGAAACCACCGGAGCCACTGTCGGGGTCCGGCGGCCTCGGGCGTGTCGATCGCACTCAACGATTGGACGTGATCCCCGCGGCGTGGCGGTGCGGGCCCGGATCCCGGGGGCTCACACCGCCACGTCGGTCCGGTGCGCGCCGGCCGGGCGCGGTGCCGGCAGGCGCAGGTGTTCGCGCAGGGTGGTGCCCTCGTATTCGGCGCGGAAGACGCCGCGTTCCTGCAGGATCGGCACGACCTGGTCGACGAACTCGTCCAGTCCGGTCGGGGTCAGGTGCGGGACCAGGATGAAGCCGTCGCTCGCCCCGTCCCGTACGTGCACCTCCATGCGCTCGGCGACGTGCGCGGCGGTGCCGATGAACGTCTGTCGGGCGGCCACCTCGATCACCACCTCGCGCAGGCTCAACCCGCCCTTGGCTGCCGCGAGTTCGCGCCAGGTACGGGCCACTTCGAGCGGGTCGCCGCCGGTGCGGACCCGGCCCCGGGCGATCGTGGTGCCGTCGGTGACCGGGTCGAAGTCCGGCAGCGGGCCGTCGGGGTCCAGGTCGGACAGGTCGCGGCCCCAGACCTGTTCGACGAACTGGATCGCGTTGCGCGGGCTGACCTGTTGCCGGCGGATCCAGGCGGCCTTCTCCTGTGCCTCCTCGGTGGTCGCGCCGATCACCGCGGTCACCGCGGGCAGGATCCTGAGCTCGTCCGGGCCGCGCCCGTGGCGGGCGGCGCGGCCCTTCATGTCCGCGTAGAAGGCCCGGCCCGCGTCGTATTCGCCGTGCCGGGAGAAGATCACGTCCGCGTGGGCGGCGCCGAACTTGCGTCCGTCCTCGGAGTCGCCGGCCTGGATCAGCACCGGGCGGCCCTGCGGGGTGCGCGGCACCGTGAAGCGGCCCTCGATGGCGAAGTGCCGCCCGTGGTAGTCGAACCGCCCGGCGTCGGGGGTCGCGAACACGCCGCCTTCGGGGTCGGCGACGTGCGCGTCCGGGGCCCAGCTGTCCCACAGCGTGCGGGCGGCCTCGACGAACTCGATGGCCCGCTCGTAGCGTTCCTCGCGCGGCAGGAAGCCGCCCCGGCGGAAGTTCTCCCCGGTCCAGGCGTCCGGCGAGGTGACCACGTTCCAAGCGGCGCGGCCGGCGCTGAGGTGGTCGAGCGAGGCGATCTTGCGGGCGAGTTCGTAGGGCTCGTTGTAGGTGGCGGTGGCGGTCGCGGCCAGGCCGATCCGGTCGGTGATCGCGGCCAGTCCGGCCAGCACGGTGAGCGCGTCCGGGCGGCCCGCGACGTCCGACTCGAAAATTTTGCCCTGGTGTTCGCGCAGGCGCTGGCCTTCGGCCAGGAAGAAGAAGTCGAAGCGGCCGCGCTCGGCGGTGCGTGCGAGGTGTTCGAAGGAGTCGAAGTCGATCTGGCTGCCCGAGCGCGGATCGCTCCAGACGGTGGTGCTGTTGACGCCGGGGAAGTGTGCGGCGAGGTGGATGCGCGTGCGGTGCGCCGGGTCTTTGGATCGGGAGGCGCGGGAGCGGGTGTCGACGGACCTGGGGGCGCGGGACGGCGAGGCGCCCGGCTGCGGAGCGCGGGGGTGGGGGCTGCCGGACCGGGAGTTGTCGGGCTGAGAGCTGTGCGGCTGGGGGTTGCCGGGCCGGGTGTCGCTGAGCTGGGGGTTGCCGGGCCGGGTGTCGCTGGGCTGGGTGTCGCTGGGCTGGGCGTTACTGGGCTGGGGGTTGCTGGGCTGGGGGTTGCTGGGTTCGGGCATCGGTGACCCCTCCTCAGGTCCGGGCGTAGCGGTTGGCGGGCAGCGGCAGGCCCAGGTGGCCGCGCAGGGTGGGCGCGGTGTAGGCCGTACGGGTGTGGCCGCGTTCGCGCAGCAGCGGGACGAGGTCCTCGACGATCCGGTCCAGGTCGTGTGGCAACACGCCCGGGATCAGCGTGAAGCCGTCCACCGCGCCGCCCACGTACCAGCCGGCGAGTCGATCCGCGAGCGCCTCGGGGGTGCCGGTGAAGCCGAGGCCGCCGGCGACCGGTACGTCCGAGCGCGCGTCGAGCAGGGCGCGTTCGCGGCGGGCCTGCGCGTCGGAGCCGGCCAGGTGCACGGTGATCTCGGCGAGTACCCGCAGCTCGGCCGGGTCGCGGCCGTTGCCCTCGGCGATGGCGTGTGCGCGCTCGCGCAGTCGGCGGGCCTCGTCGGGGCCGGTCGCGTCGACGAAGAGCACGTCGGCGAACCGGGCGGCGATCTCCAGCGTGTCGGGGCCGTCCACGGTGATCCCGATCACCGGTCGGCCCTGCGGTGGGCGCGGTGTGATGGAGGGCCCGCGGACGTCGAACCAGGTGCCCTCGAAGTCGACGTAGTGCAGTTTCTCCCGGTCCAGGAATCGGCTGGTGGCCACGTCGCGGATGATCGCGTCGTCCTCCCAGCTATCCCACAACTTGCTCACCACGTCGGTGAACTCGCTTTGTTCGTCCGCGAGTTCGCCGGGCGTCGCGACGGGTTTGCGGCCGAAGTGGCGGGCCTCGATGCCGGTCCGGGACGGCAGCGGCCACCAGCCGGCTCGGCCTCGGCTGACGTGGTCGAGGGTGGCGATCGCGGTGGACACGTGGAACGGCTCGGTGTGCGTGGTGGTCGCGGCCGGGATCAGGCCGATCGACTCGGTGGCGGGCGCCACCCGCGCGGCCACCGAGACCGCGTCGAGCCGGCCCGGTACCCGCGGCGAAGGCGGCCCCAGCGAGTCGTCGAGGCGGATGAAGTCGAGCAGGCCGCGTTCGGCGGTGCGGGCCAGTTCGACCCAGTAGCGCGGGTCGAACAACTCGGCGGGGCGGGCGTGCGGCGAGCGCCACGCGGCGGGGTGGCGGCCCGCGCCGTCGAGCGCGACACCGAGGTGGAGATGGCCGGTGGTCATGCGAACTCCCTTGTCGTACGGGCGGGTCGGCCTGCGCCCCGGTCGGCGACCGGGGCGCCGACCGGAGCGGGTCAGGCGACGGCGGCCGGGCGGCGCAGCCGGGCGGAGAACGCGTCGGCGAGTTCCTCCAGCGGCGCGACGCCCTCGGCCTCGATCCCGCCGTCGGCACCGACGTACCGCTCGTGCACGAACCAGCCCTGCGCGACGTGGTCGGCGCCGAGCGAGGTCAGCACCGGGCGCAGCGCGTAGTCGAGCGCGAGCACGTGCGCGGGGGTGCCGCCGGTGAGCACCGGAAGGATCTCCTTGCCGCGCAGCGCGAATTGCGGGAGCACGTCCAGGAACGTCTTGAGCACGCCGCTGTAGGCGGCCTTGTACACCGGGCTGGCGATCACGAGCGCGTCGGCGTCGGCGACCCGGGTCAGTGCGGCGCGCAGGTCCGGGTCGGCGAAGTCGGCGTGCAGGAGCGCCCGGGCGGGCAGGTCGCGCACGGCGAGGGTGGACACGTCGTGTCCGTCGGCGGTCAGCCTGGCGGCGACGTGGCGGGCGACCACGCCGGTGCGTGAGGTCGCGGAGGGGCTGCCCCATACGGTCAGGACGGTTGCCATGGGTTTACCTCGGTTCGCGGTGGTTCCGGTGGTGGTTCCGGTGGTGGTTCCGGTGGTTCCCTGGTGGTTCTCTGGGGATTCCGGTGGTGGTTCTCTGGGGATTCCGGGGTCGATCAGGGGTTGGTCGGGGTTGATCAGGGGTGGTGCCGACGGCGGTCGAGTGGTAGGACCGGCGACGGTAGGGGGTGTCGGGGGTCACCGGAGAGGTGACCCGCAGGGGTTGGTCAGGGGTGGCGAGGGGTTGGCGCGGGAGGCCGCCGGGTGGGGCGGACGAGCGGTCGGCCCCGATCGGCGGCTTTCCCGAGGGTCGCCCCGGTGACCGGTCCCGGAGGTCGGTGCGTCCACGCGGGTCGCTCGAACGGCGATCGCGATCGGTGGCCGGCGGTGCCCTGCCCGGGAGTCGGGTCGGGTCCGGTCGGTCCCCGTGGGGTCGCGAACGGGCCTACGCGGGCGTCGCGACGTGCCGGAGGGCGTGTGGCGCGGCGGCCGGGTGTGGCGGTCGGGTCCCGATCGGGGCGACGCGGATGGCGCGGCCGGGACCGCGGCCTGCGGTCAGCGACAACAAGCGGCGCTGGTGACGCGCCCGAGGTCGATGTGGAGGCGGGCGGACAGCAGCCAACCGGCGGCGGACATGACCGCCCCGTCGCTGTGTCGCGCGTGCTGCGCCACCGGGATCCCCTCGCTGGGCCGTGGCGGAGCGCCACGGCGAGATGTTCCGGAACCTAACCCGCCGGGCGGTGCTCGGTCAATTGCTCGAAGGCGACCGCGTGGGATCGACGTTGACAATTCGTCGGGCGGCTCCGTAGCTTCGATGTCGTGAGCCCCGACCTCTTCCTCGTGTCGTGCCGCCACATCGACCTGTGTCGTGTGGCCGGCGGGCTGTGTCGTCCGCGCGGCTGACCTCGCCGCCGCGCTCCTCGGTCTGTCCCGAGGAATCCTGAGCTCCCGCCCGGGTTGCGCACCCGGCCTTGTGGCGCAAGGCCCTTCCCATCCGCCGAACCCTCGCCCCGGCGTCCCCGTGCCCGGACGCCGGTGACGGTTCGCGTTCTCTTGCCACACCCCCACGAGGGGAGAGCCATGCCCGACCATCCGTCCGGCCGCCTCCGCCCCGTCGCCGTCTGCATCGTCGGCGCGGGTCCCGGCGGCACGTCCGTCCTCGAACGCCTCTTGGCCAACGTGCCCGAACTGCTCGGCGACCGCCCGCTGCACGTGCACATCGTCGATCCCTACCCGCCGGGCGCGGGTCGGGTGTGGCGGCGGGCCCAGTCGCCGCTGCTCTGGGCGAACTCGTTGGCCTGCGACATCACGCTGTTCACCGACGAGGTGTCCACGATCGAGGGACCGATCCGGCCGGGGCCCTCGTTGGCCGAATGGGCCGCGGACCGCACCGAAGAGCTGCGCGAGGGTCGCGGGGCCGACGAACTGGAGCCGTTCGCTGAGGAGTTGGCCGCATGCGGGCCGACCTCGTTCCCGTCCCGGCCGCTGCTCAGCGCCTATCTCGCGTGGTTCTTCCGATCCACCGTCGAGGAGGCGCCGCCCAACGTGCGGGTGATCGTGCACCAGGCGACGGTGGTGGACGTCACCGAGGGCCCGCGCCGGCAGTTGGTGCATCTGGCCGGGCGCCGGCCGCCGCTCCGGGTGGACGCGGTGATCCTGGCCCAGGGCCACCTGGACAGCGAGCCGACGCCGCACGAGCGCAAGCAGATCGGGTTCGCCCGCCGGCACGGGCTCGCGTACCTCCCCACCGGGTACACCGCGGACCTGGACCTGGACGCGTTGCGCCCGGGTGAACCGGTACTGGTGCGAGGCATCGGGTTGGCGTTCGTGGACTTGATGGTGCGGCTCAGTCACGGCCGGGGCGGCACGTTCGAGCGGGACTCGACCGGTGTGCTGCGCTATCGGGCGTCCGGGCGCGAGCCGTTGCTGCTGGCGGCGTCTCGGCGCGGGGTGCCCTACCGGTCCAAGACCGGCTATCCATGGACCGGGGAACGCCCGCCGCTGCCACGGCACTTCACCGTGGAGGCGGCACGCGAGGCGGACGACCCCTGGCCGTTGATCGGCAAGGAGTTGGCCGGTGCGCACTACCACCGGTTGTTCACCGCGCACGGCGAGCGCACCACGATGGAATGGGCCGAGTTCGACGCGGAGTTCACCGCGGCCGCCGATCCGAGCGAGCTGATCGCCCGGGCGGTGCCGGATCCGGCCGACCGGTTCGACCAGGCGCGGCTGGATCGGCCGGTGCAGGGGCGGCGGTTCGCCGACGAGGGCGCGCTCCAGGAGTGGATGCACGCGCACATCGAGGCCGATCTGACCCGTCGGCACGATCCCGCGTACAGCCAGGATCTGGCGACGATACACGCGCTGTTGAGCGTGTACGGGGTGGTGCTGCGACTTCAGGACGCGGGTGATCCGGTGCCGGACACGACCCGGCTGTTGGGCTTCTTCAGCTACCTGGCCAGCGGTCCGCCGGGGCCGCGCCTGGAGGAACTGCTCGCGTTGGCCCGGGCCGGGGTGATCCGCTTTCTCGGCGAGGACGTGGAGATAGCGGCGGACGAGCAGGCCGGCGATTGGCGGGCGGCGAGTCCGAGTCTGCCGCGGGCGCGGGTGCGTGCCCGCGCTCTGGTGGAGGCCCGGTTGCCGGAGCCCTCGCTCAAGCGCACCCGGGACGTGCTGCTGCGCCGGTTGGCCGCGCGCGGCGACGCGTCCACGGACTCGGCGGGACGGCTGTGCACCCGGGCCGATGACCGCCGGGTGGTCAACGCGCGCGGCGACGCGCACCCCGGCCGGTTCGCGGTCGGACACGGCGTATCGGGCGGTGCCGGGAGCGCGGGGTTCTCCCGGCCCCGCTTCGACGCGCCGGCGTTTCGGGTCAACGACGCGTTGGTCCGGGGCGTACTCAATCATCTGCGGGACGTCGATCCCGCTGCCGATCGGACCCCCGATCGGCTGGAACTCGTGACAGGAGCCACCCGGTGACAACTCAGCTCGGCTACGCGAGCCCCGTCGACGTCGACACGTACGGCCCGTACGCGGTCACCGATCCGCAGTACCCGTTCGCCGGTCGGATCGGCGATCCGCAATTCCCGGAGGAAGCCGGCCGGTATCACCTGTACCTGTCGCACGGCTGCCCGTGGGCGCATATCGCGGCGATCGTGCGACATGCGCGCGGTCTCACCGAGATCGTGAGCGCGTCGTATGTGGACGAGGAACGCGACTCCCGCGGCTGGGCGTTCCGGGAGCGGTTCGGCCCGGACCCGGTGAACGGCTTCACTCTGCTGCGGGAGGCTTACGAGGCGACCGAACCCGGGTACGCGGGTCACATCTCGGTGCCGACCCTGTGGGACCGGAACAGCGGCCGGATCGTGGCGAACGCGTTCAACGCGATCCCGAACAACCTGGCCACGAGCTTCACCGCACTGATCGGCGAGCAGGCGCCGGACCTGTATCCGGAGGATCTGCGCGAGGCGATCGACGTCACCGACGCGGACTTCGCGACCGCCGCGCGCAAGGGCGGCCTGTGGACGTCGGAGGAGGGTGAGACGATCCACACGCTGGAGCGCTCGGACGCGCATCTGGCGGACAAGCGCTACCTGTTCGGTGATCGGCTGACCATCTCGGACATCCGGTTCTGGGTGAAGCTGCTGCGGTTCACGCAGACCTACCGGGCGGCGATCGGCGCGGACGGTCGCACGCTGGTGGACTACCCCAACCTGTGGGCGTACGCGCGTGACCTGTACACCAGGCCGGAGTTCCGCGAGACCACCGATCTCGCGGTGCAGGCGGAGAACGCGCAGCGCCGGTTCCCGGATTCGCCGGCCTCGCCGACCGCCGAGCACTGGGCGGCGCCGCACGATCGGGCGTCGCTGGGCTGACCGTCGACTCGCCGATCCGACGCGGGGTCGGGTCGGTGTCGGTCCTGCGGGATGCGCCGCACGTAGGGACGCGTGCGCGCTGGGGATCCCGGGGCGCGGGACCGGTTGGGGGGTGCCGCCGGGCGGAGGGGGTCCGCGGCGCATCCCCGGGGGGCGGGCGATCCGGTGTCGAGGCCCACCGGATCGCCCGACACCGGTCGGGTGGTGGCGACCGATACCGGTCGGGTCGGGTCGGGTCGGGTCGGGTGTTAACCGGCCGGATGGATGGATCGACCGGGCTTCGGCCCGGCCGGGTGGAGTGGCCGAGAGGTTAGGCAACGGCCTGCAAAGCCGTTCACGCGGGTTCGAATCCCGTCTCCACCTCGAAGGAGGAACAAAACGCGACCGTCGGACGGGGGCGCGGGGCGAAACGCCCTGTGTCACCCGGCCGACGGGACGCGGTGGTCTGGTCGGATGTGATGGAGTGGCCGAGAGGCGAGGCAGCGGTCCGCAAAACCGTGCACGCGGGTTCGAATCCCGCCTCCATCTCGCAGGACGGACCGCCGGTCGCGCCGTGCGGAGCCGAGGGCTTCGTACGGGCGGTCGACGGGACGCGGTTGTACAGGGTGGAGTGGCCGAGAGGTTAGGCAACGGCCTGCAAAGCCGTTCACGCGGGTTCGAATCCCGTCTCCACCTCGAAGGAGGAACAAAACGCGATCGTCGGACGGGGGCGTGGGGCGAAACGCCCTGTGTCACCCGGCCGACGGGACGCGGTGGTCTGGTCGGATGTGATGGAGTGGCCGAGAGGCGAGGCAGCGGTCCGCAAAACCGTGCACGCGGGTTCGAATCCCGCCTCCATCTCCAGTGTGGTGCGCGGGACTTGGGGTCCCGTTGCGGCCCGGGCGTGTGGGCCCTGTCGGGCGCGACGTTCGGCGCGGGGCCGGTGTTCGCGCGGTCGGTGTGGGCTTCGGCGCAGGGCCGGGTGTGAGCTTCGGCGCAGGGCCGGTGTTCGCGCGATCCGCGCGGGGGGCGACAAGGTCGGTACCGGGAACGACAAGGTCGGCCCGGAAACGACAAGGATGGGCCGCCGTCGGCGCGCCGGTGGGCGTGTGACGGGTGCTGGGAAGAAGATTCGGGCTCCGGGTGAACCTTGGTCCCCTTCGGGCCGCCCAAAGGATGGACGCCGTTCACCCGGAGTCCCGAGAATGTCCCGAACCTGTCCCTTTCGCTTTTCGGAGGCCCTGGGTGACATTCCGTCAACAATCGTCTCGACGACGATCCGTGCCGAGTTCGCGGCGGCGACGGATCGGTGTCGTGGCCACGACCGTGGCCGGCGCCCTCGCCGGCGGCGCGCTCGTCATCGCACCCGCTCCCGCCGTCGCGGCGCCGGCCGTGGACGTGCTGCTCGCCGAGGTGTACGGCGGCGGCGGCAACAGCGGCGCCAGTTTGACCAATGACTTCATCGAGTTGGGCAACAAGGGTTCGGCCGCGGTCGCGGTCGACGGTTGGAGCGTGCAGTACCTCCCGGCCGCGCCCAAGCCGACCTCGGCGTGGCAGGTCACCCCGCTGACCGGTGCGGTGGCACCCGGCGGCCGGTACCTGATCGGCGAGGCCAAGGGCGCCGGCGGCACGCTCGTGCTGCCCACGCCGGACGCGCAGGGCTCGATCAACATGTCCGGTACCGGCGGCACGGTCGCGCTGGTTCGCGGCACCACCGCACTGACCTGCCTGACCGCGGTGGACTGCCTCGCCGACGCGCGCGTCGTGGACGTCGCGGGCTACGGCGACGCGGTGGTCCGCGAGGGCACCCCGGCGAGCGGCGCCTCCAACTCGGCGTCGGTGGCCCGTACTTCCGCGCTCGCGGACACCGACGACAACGGCGTGGACTTCGCGGCGGGCGCGCCGACGCCGCTCAACGCGCGTGGACAGGGTCCGACCGACCCCGGTGGTCCGGGCGAACCCGAGCCGACCAACGCGCGCATCCACGAAATCCAGGGCACCACCCGGGTGTCGCCGAAGAACGGCGCCCGGGTGACCAGTGTTCCGGGTGTGGTGACCGGTGTGCGGACCTTCGGCAGCGCGCGTGGCTTCTGGTTCCAGGACATCCAACCGGACGGTGATCCCCGCACGTCCGAGGGGCTGTTCGTGTTCACCGGTACGGTCACCCCGCAGGTCGCGGTCGGCGACGCGGTCAAGGTGACCGGCAAGGTCGAGGAGTTCTACCCGGGCGGCATCGGCATCGGCGGCCAGTCGCTGACCCAACTCACCGGCGCGACCTGGGTGATCGACGCGTCCGGCCAGGCGTTGCCCGCGCCGGTCACGCTCGACGCGGCGACCCTGCCGGACGCGTACGTGCCGGCCGGGACGCCGTCGATCGAGGCGCTCGCGCTGGAGCCGTCGAAGTACGCGCTGGACCTGTACGAGTCGCTCGAAGGCCAGTTGACGCGCGTAGGCGAATCGCGTGTGGTCGGCCCGAGCACCTCGTTCGGCGAGTTGTGGGTCACCCTGGAACCGACGCAGAACGCGACCGCGCAGGGCGGCACGCTGTACGCCGGGTACGACGCGCAGAACGGCGGCCGGCTCAAGGTCTCCTCGCTGATCCCGTTCTCCCAGGAGCCGTTCCCACAGGCGAACGTAGGCGACACGCTCACCGGCACCACCACGGGACCGCTGACGTACGACAACTTCGGCGGGTACGCGCTGGCCGCGACCACCCTGGGCAAGGTGGTCAAGGGCGCACTGACGCCGGAGACCACGCGGGACCAGAAGAACACCGAACTCGCGGTCGCCACGTACAACGTGGAGAACCTCTCCCCCAAGGACGCCCAGGCCAAGTTCGACCGGCTCGCGAAGGGCATCGTCACCAACCTGTCCACGCCGGACGTGGTGGCTCTGGAGGAGATCCAGGACAACAGCGGACCGACCAACGACGGTGTGGTCGCGGCCGATCAGACGCTGGACAAGCTGGTCGCGGCAATCAAGGCGGCGGGAGGCCCGACCTACGCGTGGCGCTCGATCGAGCCGGTCGACGGCAAGGACGGCGGCCAGCCGGGCGGCAACATCCGCAACGCGTTCCTGTTCGACGCTACGCGCGTCGAGTTCGTGGACCGTCCCGGTGGCGGCCCCACCAGCGCGGTGGGCGTGCGCAAGGACTGGCTGGGGCGTACCCAGTTGACCCAGTCGCCCGGTCGGGTCTCCCCCGCGGACCCGGCGTGGGAGAACAGCCGCAAGCCGCTCGCGGCGGAGTTCCGCTTCCGTGGCAAGACGGTGTTCGTGATCGCGAACCACTTCGCCTCCAAGGGCGGCGACCAGGCGCTGGACAGCCGGTTCCAGCCGCCGACGCGCAGCTCGGAGGTCCAGCGGGTGGCGCAGGCGAAGGTGCTGCGCGGCTTCGTGGACGAGTTGTCGAAGTCCGACCCGAGGGCGAACCTGGTGGTGCTCGGCGACCTGAACGACTTCGCGTTCTCGCCGACGCTCAAGACGCTCACCGACGGCGGCGCGCTGCGCACGATGGTCGACACGCTGCCCGCGAACGAGCGCTGGGGATACGTGTTCAACGGCAACAGCCAGATGCTCGACCACATCCTGACCAGCCCTCGGCTCACCCGGTTCGAGTACGACATCGTGCACGTGAACGCGGCGTTCGCGGACCAGGCGAGCGATCACGATCCGCAGGTGCTGCGCGTGCACCCGAGCACGGGCAACGACTTCCTGGATTGCCTGGAGCGGTTGTGGGAGGAGCTGTTCGAGCGGTCCTGAGTCGGGTGTGACGCGATCCGAGAGTTGACGGAAGGTCACCTCGCGCCCGGTGCCGTGTTCGGCGCCGGGCGCGAGGGTTGTGGGGGCCGCGCGTGGGTTATGCGGCCGGGGTGGGTGGGTCGGTGGGAGCCGGTGGGTCGGTGCGGGCCGACGAGTCGGTGGGAGCCGGCGAGTCCGTGCGGGCCGGTGACTGGGGGCGGGCCGGCGACTCGGTACGGGCCGGTGACTGGGGGCGGGCTGGTGACTGGGGGCGGATCGGTGGGTCGGTGCGGGTCGGCGGGTCGGCCGGGGTGGGAACTTCGGTCGGGGACAAGGCTCGTGCGGCGGCTTCGGTGAGTGCGCAGGCGTCCGCGACGCAGTCGTAGTCGACGTGTTCGGGCAGGTCGGTGTGCAGGTGGTAGTGCGGGATCAGCTTCTGGTCGTCGATCGAGACCAGGGTCGCCGTCGGGTAGCCGTGGCGGTTGGGCACCACGCCGTCGGTGGAACTGCGCGAGCGCAAGCCGGTCAGCACCGCGATGTCGTTGCGGGTGGCGCACTCGGAGAGCAGGTTGTTGAAGGGGACGTCGTACGGCTCCATCCGCAACGGGCCTTCGGCCTCCAACAGGACGAGGTTGCCCGAGCCGACGGTGTCCACGTTCAGGAACCACGTGCGCTCACGGTCGAGTTCGGGGAAGTGCCGACGGGCGAATCCCCGGATGCCCTCCTGAAGCGCCTCCTCGGCACCGGCCGAGACGAGCAACACCCGTACGCCGTCGACGGGTTCGTCGCGCAGCGTGGCGGCGAGCGCGACCAGTACGGCGACCCCGGACAGGTTGTCGTTGGCACCGGGGACCGCGCGGCTGCGGCCGATCTGGGTGAACGCGGCGGTACTGACCGCGGCGAGGCCGATTCCGGCTCGGCGTACGCCCCGAAGCCCGGTGGCCGCGCCGAGCGCGATCAGCGCGGGGCCCGCGACCACCGGCCACCACATCGGCGGATTCTCGCTCGCCTTGTCCAGCAGTTGCGGGTAGCGGGTGGCGACCCATCGCGCGGCCCGCTCGTCGAACACCGCGCCCGTGGGCGCCGCGTCGTGGTGTGCGGTCACCACGAGGGTGCGCGGCGCGTCCGGGTCGCCGACGGAGGCAACCACGTTGTAGGCGCTGCGCGGTCGGCCGCCGAGGGCGCGGCGCGCGTACTGGCCGCGGTAGGAGATGTCGTCGGCGATACCGAGTGTGGCGGCGCCGGCGACCAGCGTCGCGGCCACACGGGAACGCTTCGCGAGCAGGCCGGCGAGGGCGGCGAGGGCGGTGAGGGTGCCGATCGGGCGCGCGTACGACGCGTACGCGGGCTCCTCCTCCACCACCGCGTCGCGCGCCCCGAGATCGCGCAGCAGCCCGGCTATCCGATGCGCGGCCTCGCGCTCGCCGGACGACGTGGGCAGACGCTCGATCTTGGCCAACGGCTCTATCACGGCCCGCAGTTCGGCCTCGGAGGGTCGGCGCGACCGGCTCCTCGTGCCGTTCGTGCCGTTCCCCCGACGCGAATCGTTTCCCTCACGGCTCGTCATCCCGCCACGATGCCACGGCCGGCCGGGTCGTGTCCGCCCCGAGGGGGACCTTTGTTACTCGCGAGTCGGGTCGGGGGCGGGCGGGTGCGGAGCGGGCGTTGCGTTGCGCCTGACGCGATGCGGCGCGATGCGTACGATGCGGCCGCAGCGCGATGCGTGCGATGCGATGCGTTTGGTGCGGCGCGGCGCGGCGCGTGCGGTCCGGCGCGTGCGGTCCGGCGCGTGCGGTGTCGCCACTCGATGGTGGAGCTCGTAGGTCGTTTCCACCACCTGGGCTATTCATGCGACTTATTGATTTCGTTCACAAATATCCCGCTCATTACGCTTCGTTCCGTCGGTGACGGCATGTCGGGCCGCCATCTCCCGATGGTTCGGAGATTCATGACCTTGCAAGAAGCGGAAGCGTTGTCCGCGCCCTGGTCGCGCGCGCCATCCCTGTCCTGCCCGGCGGTGCCCGCGCAGGGCTTCGCCGAACGGTACGCGGCGCCCGCGGCGCGACCCGGTGTGATGGCGGTGCGGCTGGCCGGCGGGCTGCCGGCGTGGGCGGTGACCGGGCATGCGGCCGCGCAGGCCATGCTCACGGATCCGCGGCTGGTCAACGACATGACCGTGGTGAATGCCCTCTCCGCGAGTACACCGCACGGGCTGCCGCGCACCCGCTACCCCGAGAGCTTCCTGTCCACCGAGCCCCAACTCCTGGCGCGCGACGGCGCCGAGCACCGCCGGATGCGCCGGATCGTGAGCCCCTACTTCCAGGCCGCCCAAGCGGGGCTCGTCGAGGCGGAACTCGAGTCCTGTACCGAGGACTTGGTCGATGCCCTGGCCCGACGGCCGCAGGGCGACCTGGTCGCCGACCTCGCGATCCCGCTGGCCGCCGCGGGTGTCGCCTCGATGTTCGACATCACCCCCGGCCGGGCGACGGCCGTCGTACGCGCCACCATGGCCGCGGGCCTGGCCGGCCACCCCGACGCCCCGCACGGCCGCGCCACGGGTCAGGCCTTCGTACTGCGGGTCCTGCAGATCGTGGCCACCGCCCGCAGGAAACGCCAGGACAATGCCGCCCGGGCACTGCTGACCGCCCACGGCGATGGGCGTCTGACCGGCCCGCAGACGGCCGCGATGGTGGGACTGCTGCTCGTCGGCATGGTGGAGTCACTCACGACTGTCATCCCCACCGCCGCCCTGATCGCGATGCAGCGCCCCGAGGTGCGGGCCGCGCTGCGGTCCGGCGACGCCGTACGCGTCGACGCCGTGGTGGAGGAACTACTGCGCCTGTCCACCCCGTTCCACCACAGCGCCTGGCGCATGGCCCGTGAGCCGCTGGTCCTGGACGGGACGCCCATCCGGGCCGGCGACGTGGTGGTGGCGTCCTTCCTGCACACCAACCTCGACGAGCGGCGCTGGCCCCGGCCCACCGAAGTCCGCCTCGACCGCCCGACGCCCCGCGGCCACCTCTCGTTCGGGCACGGCGCGCACTACTGCCTCGGCGCCGCCCGGGGTCGCGCGCAGACCCGCATCGCGCTGACCCGGCTGTTCACCCGCCTGCCCCTGCTCACTCCGGCCGCCGACCCGGCCGGCCTGTACTGGCACGGGGGCGGTCTGCGCCACCTGCACAGCCTTCCGGTGCACACGACCGGCGGTCCGGCCGGACCGGTCGGAGCGGTCGGACCCGTCGGACCTGTCGGATCGGGGGACGCCGGGTGAACACCGCCGGGAAGCCGTACGTCACCGCCGCTCTCCCGGCCGGAACCGGGGCCCGCGACTTCGGCCTGCGCACCCGGCACATCCGGCGCACCCTGCACATCCAGCACACGTGAGATCTCCCTCGGGTGCCCTTCCCACCGAGACCCGGGCGCCGTCCGCACGCCCGAGGAGCACTCATCCGGAGCGCCGGCGGCCCCGACCAAGGAAACGATCCAGCCGATGTCCGACCCCGACAAGGTCCTCCCCGTACGTCTTCCCGCGCTGACCAGCCTGCGGTTCGTCCTCGCACTCACCGTGGTGTTGTGTCACCTGACCCTCATCTCGGGCATCTTCGATGTGGGGCTGGACAGCCCGCTGGCGGTCATGGAGCCGATTGCCACCGGCGCGGTCAGCGGCTTCTTCGTGCTGTCGGGATTCGTCCTGACCTGGGCGCACACCCCGGGAGAGTCACGGCGGGCGTTCTGGCGCCGGCGCCTGTGGAAGATCGTCCCCAATCACGTCATCGGCTGGGCCCTGGCCGTCGCCTTCTTCGCCGTCATCAGCGCCACGCCGGCCACCGTGCTGGCCGACGGCGACAGCATCGGCGCCGCGGTGGCGGGCCTGTTCCTGCTGCAAAGCTGGATCCCGGACCCGGACTTCTTCTTCAGCTTCAACGCCCCGGCCTGGTCGATCTCCTGCGAGGCGTTCTTCTACGCCCTCTTCCCCGCGCTCCTCACCGCCGCGTCGAGGATTCCCACCCGGCGGCTGACCGCCTGCTGGGCGGTGCTGGCCGCGGCCACGCTGCTGATGCCGCTGGTCTCCACCCTCGTCCCGGGGCCACCCCTGTACGACTGGCTGCCCGTCAACGCGACCAGCCTCTGGTTCGTCTACCTCTGCCCGCCGGTGCGGCTCACGGAGTTCGCCCTCGGAATCCTCACCGCCCGCCTCATCCGAAGCGGCCGCTGGCCCCACCTGAACCGGGCGCAGGTCGCCGCCCCCGCGGTGGTCGTCTTCGTGGCGCCGGCCTATCTCCCCGCCCAATACGCCCTCGGCATGGCCATGGCCGCCCCACTCGCCCTGATCATCGCCGCCCTCACCCAGGCCGACCTCCAGGGCCGCACCCGGGTCATGCGCCATCCGTACCTGATCGCGCTGGGCGAGGCATCCTTCGCCCTCTACATGACCCACTACCCACTCATGCTGACGATCCGCCACATGCTCGGCGTCGAGAAAACCTTCACCCCACTACCCGGCACCCTGATCGTCACGACCTTGACCGCTGCCTCCATCGCCCTGTCCCTGGCGGTCTACCGCTACTACGAACTCCCCCTCATACAGCGCTGGTCCCGCCCGCGCCGCCCGGCTACCGCCGCCCCCGCCCGGGTTGCCGAAGCCCCGCCCCGGGTCCTCACTCCCCGTCCCCCCACCACCACACCGACCCACCAACCCGCCGACCCGACCGAACGTGACCCGCTCAACCGGGCGCCGACGTGAGGACCATCTAGCAGCGCTCGGAGGCGTCCACCGCTCCCGGCAGTTCGGGCGCGTCCTCCGTCGCCGCGACCGGCGTCGCGTTCTTGCGGGTCGCCAGCACCGCCCCGCCCAGGATCAGCACGAACGACGCCCCGATCGCCACCGTGAACTTCTCGTCCAGGATCAACACGCCGGCCGCCACCGCGACCGCCGGGTTGACGTACGTGATCACCGTGGCCCGCGCCGCGCCCACCTCGCGCACCAGCTCGAAGAAGATCACCATCGCGATCGCGGTGCACACGAGCGCCAGCACCCCCATCGCCCCGAGCGCCTTGCCGCCCGGCACGTGAGCGGGCCACTGCGCGGCGGCGAGCGGTATGTACACCAGCGCGGTGAAGCCCAGGCAGACCACCGTCATCGGCAGGCTCGGCACCTCCTTGAGCCTGCGCTCGGCCACCAGCGCCGCACCGGCGTAGCACAGCGCGGTCGCGAGCACCTCGACCGCCGCCCACGGATCCCCGCCGCCGAGCGTCGGCCCGGCCAGCACCGCGACCCCGCCGAACCCGATCGCCAGCCCGATCCAGCGCACCGCCCCCATACGCTCGGTGCCACCGGTCAGGTACACGAGCACCGCGCCGAAGATCGGCACCGACGCGATCAGCAGCCCGGTCGTCGAACTGGACAGCCGCCGCTCGGCGTCCGAGAGCAGCCACCAGGGCCCGACGAACTCGGTCACCGCGAAGACGAGGAGCGGCCACTTGTACGGGGTGAGCCCGCGCAGCCCCGCACCGCGCAACGCGAACGGCAACAGCAGCAGGGCCCCGAGGCCGGTACGCACGAACACCAGCACGCCCGGCGAGACCTCGTCCACCGCGACCTTGATCAGCAGGTACGGGATCCCCCAGATCACGCACATGCACGCGAACAACAACGCTCCACGACGACTCACGGCCGTGTCCCCTCAATCTCTGGATCGAAGAGGATGATCAACCACACGGGGCCGATCGGTCTAGAACGTTGTTGCGCAGCACGCTGCTGCGGTAGCCGGCGGGGGTGACGCCCAGGACCCGCCGAAACCATCGCCCCAGGTGTGCCTGATCGGCGAACCCGACCGCGAGCGCCGCCCGGGCGGGCGTCATCCCCTGGGCGAGCAGCGCCTGGGCGCGGGCGACCCGGTGCTGGGCGAGCCAGGCGTACGGGGGCAGCCCGACCACGTCGCGGAACGCGCGCAGGGTCTGGTAGCGGGACAGTCCGATCCCGGCGGACAGCTCGCTCAGCGAAGGGGGCCGGACGAGTTCGTCGGCGAGCCGCTCGCGGACCGCGCGGGCCACTCGGGCGGCGTCCGGCGAGCCGCGCCGATCGGCCCGGGAATGCACCGCGTGCCGCCCGACGAGCGCGCGCAGTACCTCCACGACCCGGGTCTCGCCCTCGAACGCGTCGCCGCCGGCGGTCAGGTGCGTGTGTACGGCGACCAGTTCGGCGGCGAGCGCCGGGTCGGCCACGAGCAGCGACGGGAAGTGCGGGGCGGGACCGGGCAGGTCCTCGCCGACCAGCGCGGCCGAGGGGTAGAAGACCCGGTAGGCGTACCCTTCCGGGATGCCCGGGCCGCCGGTGTGCGTCTCATGCGGTTCGGCGACCACGATCGTCCCGGGTCCGGACCGGTGCACCGCGCCGCGATAGTTGATCTGCTCGACCCCCTCGACGCACACCCCGATCGCGTACTCCTCGTGCGCGTGCGGCGCGTATCGGTGCCGCCGAAATCGCGCCGTCATCAGGTCGAGCGGGGTGTCCTCGACCCCGTACACGCGCGTCCACACCGCGGACTCCCCGCCCCGGCCGCCCCCGCCGACGAGGTCGTCGCCCGCGGCGCCCCCGGGCCCGCCCGGTCCCACGTCACCACTCATGTCGATTCGCTCTCAAGTACCCGTGCACGGGCCGCCCCGGCACGATCGGCTCGAACCACTCCTCCGGCCCGGGATCCGACAACCGCAGCTCGACCGACTCCGGATCGTCCGACGCCGCGTCACTGAACGTCACGAACGCCGCCTCGACGTCGTCGTCGTACAACCCGTGCCGCTCCAACAGCGACGCCGCCTGGTCCACCAACAACCGCAACGCCATCTCCTCCGCGAAGCACGCCGGCGGCGCCCACTCGGTCCCACCGAGCCGCCCGGTGACGGTCACGGCGGCCACCACGAACCGCCGGACGAACCCCTCCTCCAACAGTGGCAACGCGTCCAGCACGAAAAACGAGGCCCCGTCCGCCTCACGAAGATTCACCAGATCCGTGAACAGCAGGTCCACCAGCACCCCGACCGAGCTCGCCACCGCCCCCGCCGCGAGCCGGGCCTTCTCCTCCGGCACATCCGGCTGCGCGGTATCCGGCTCACACCCGAAGGCGTCCAGCCCGAAGGCCCGTACCCCCGCCGCCTGCCGCTCGATCCGCAGCCGCTCCTCCGGCATCGGCCGGCGCGCCCGCAACGCCGGATCCCCCGCCGGCGCGTCCGGCCCGTCGGCGGCCATCAAACTCTCGTACACCAACTCCTCGTGCAACTGCACCTCACTGCGCACCACCCGCCAATCCGCGAGCAGCACACTGGCCTCCAACACCGCCAACACGATCTGCCGCGCGGTGCGCTCGGCCGCCTCCAACGTCGGCGCGTCCACCGACAACAACACCGCGGCCCCATCCGACCGAGGCGTGACCCGATAGTCCACCAGGTCCACCCCGACCCCGTCCGCCTCCTCGAACCCCTCCACGGACTCGAGCCCATCACTCAGCAACGCCCCGACCCCGAGCCGCTGGAGTTCATCCAGATCGGGATAGGTCTCGAGCGGCACGACATCGACATTCACCGGATAAGCCACCCCAAGATCTTCCCGGACCCACCCCCCTCCCCACGCCCGACACCACCGAACAACCACGTGGCGGACCACCCCCCAAAGTGCGATATGGTTTCCGTGTTCGGCCAGCCGAACACCGGGACGTGGCGCAGCTTGGTAGCGCACTTGACTGGGGGTCAAGGGGTCGCAGGTTCAAATCCTGTCGTCCCGACCAGCGTTTACGCAGGTCGGAGGCCGTCTTCTCAGAAATGAGAGGGCGGCCTTTTCTGCGTTCTGGGGCGTGGTGGTCGCAGTGTGGTCGCACGACCGCCGCTCGGGTTTGGGGCTCACGAGCGATCGGCCCGCGACTGCGGCCGTGTAGAGCGGTTTGAACAGGTCGCGCAACCGGGCCGGGTGGTCGCGATGTGGACGCAACCGATTCAGCGGGTGCCTCGCCACGTCTGCCACGTCCACTCCCTCGGCAGCGGCGAGGGCTTCCTCGATGGCGTCGACGGCACCGTGGGCGGCCGACCGGGTCAGATGGGCGTAGATGTTCGCCGTCGTCGACAGCGTCGAGTGCCGCAACGTCTTGGACACCACCGTCAACGGCACGCCCGCGGTGATAGTCAGCGTCGCCGCGAGGTGTCGCAGGTCGTGCATCGTGATCCGCGGAACCCCCGCCAGGGCGGACCAGTGACGGAAGCGATCCAGCAGAGTCTGCGGCCGCAACGGCCGACCGTTGTCACGCGTGAACACGAGACCGGTGAACGGATCGGCAGGGTCCACACGGCGCGAGCCGCTCGCGCGAGCACGCCTGCGAAGGGCGGCGGCCACGCGCGGGGAGATCGCAACCCAGTTCCTGCTGCTGCGCGTCTTGGGCGCGATGATCACCAGCCGATTGTTGTCCACGGCCGAAAGCGTGTACCGCACGTAGAGAACACCCTCGTCCAGGTGCACGTCCGCCCAATGCAGGCCCAACGCCTCGCCCTTGCGCATCCCCGTCCCGATCAACACCTCGCACAGATCCGCGAGCAACGGGTCGCCCTCACGGCAACACCGCAGGAACCGCACCGCCTCGCGAGCCGACCACACCGTGCGCTCAGCCGCCCGCGGCCGAGGCACGATCGTCGGCCGCGCCGGGTTGTACTGCAACCGATGTTGGCGAACCGCCTCCCCCAACGCACTCGACAACGTCGCCAGACACCGATGCACACTCACCCGACCCCGCCCCGCCGCGAGCTGAGCCCGAGCAAAACCGACCAGATGCCGACGACCGAGCTCGTCCAACCGGATCGCACCGAGGTGTGACACCAGATCGTTGACCACATAGTCCCGGTAGCGGACCAACGTGGTCAGCTTCAGCGTCAATGACTTGGCCTGCAACCACTCCGTCAGGTACTCGGCCACCGTCTGATTCGGATCCGCGTCGAATCCGCCGATCGCCCCTTCCAACAGACGCCGCAACGCCGCCGCAGCGGCCTCGTCACTGCCGAAGCCGCCACGCCGAACCGTGACCCGCGAACCGGTCGGCGCGGGCAGATCCACCGCGAACGTCCACGTACCGTGCCCGGGATCAGTGACCAGCCCCGGACAACGAGCACCGAGCTGCCTGCGCTCCCCATCACGACAACCACACCGACGATAGACACGGCCTTTACAAGCTGAAGAACGCATCGTGATCGCTTCCAAAGCGCGAAGGATCCCCTACCTCAAGCCTGCGCGCCCACCCCGCGACCACAACCCGGCACCGACCCACCCCGACCAGCAGATATCCCTTGTCGTGCGCTCAAGTGCCGACACCAATCTCGTGCAGACTCCAGCGCTTACTTACCGAAATTGGCTACAGACTGACTGTTCTCCACCCGTCCCGTACGCTCGCAGCCTGGCGCATTAACCGCTCCCTCAAGGGGCCTTTGTAGCACCCGCACAAGGGCGGGTGACCAACCGAGGTACGCACTTGGCAATCGGTCGGCTGCGGTGTCATGGCAGGACCAGCCCTCGGGCGATCGCGGTGCCGGTGAGTTTGTCGGTGAGGTAGGCGGTGGCGTCGTGCGTATGGGAGCCGTTGTGGACGACTGCGTTGACCACCGCCTCGCCGAACCACGGGCGCAGATCCTTTTCGAGGGCGACCACGTCGCCGCGATCGGCGATGTTCGTCCACACGAGGTGTCCGCCACCGGGCCACACACCCCGGGGCTCCGGGTCGGAAGCGACCTTGCCGAGCACCTGGCGGAGGTGGCCGGGGCCCGTCGGCGCGGGGGCGGGGTCGAGCCGATCGAAGATCATCGGGGTTCCCAGCGGCGAGCCGAGGGTCACCAGGGCGCGGACAGCATGGCCGGGCAGGGAACACAGCACCTCGTAGGCCACAACCGATCCCAGCGAATGCGCCACCACCACACGGGTGTCTGCGGTGATCGCTGCCGCCACCCGGGCGCGCACCGCCTCGCGGATCTCGGGTTCGAGGAGGTAACGAGTGGTCTGCTTCAGGTCCGACACCAGCGCACGGAGCACCAGGCCGGTGAAGTAGCGGCTCTGGGGTAGGGCCCGCAATGCGGCCTGTGCCGAACGCGCCAACGTTGTGTGGGATCCATGCCCAACGCGCTCACATGCCGGTACCCCAACCGGCCGGTGAACAAGTCCAAGACACGCTCACGTGCCTCGTACAGCCCGGGGCGATCCCACCGCAGCCGCGCGGGAGCCTTGGGATATCGCGCGATCGCCGTCGCGATCAGAAATCGACCAGGTTCCCCCGTGCCGTCCGACACGCAAACCCCCGCACCCCGGAACTCCACCGAAGGACCACTGTAGAACGACGCATACAGCCGTTCGTCCGGACCGAGACAGCCGACGAGATCCTTGACTCCCTCGCCCGATTCTGCCAACGAATCTCCGGCGCAGGACACTAGCGCTTCCGTTTGTTCTTCTGCTGCTTCGGACGCGAAGCGCTTGCAGCGCGGCGAGGTGACCCTTGTGCGTGCAGGTTGATCGTGCGCCGAAGATCGGCAGCGGGCCGGAGGGACCTCAGGGTCGCCGTCAACGTGGCGTCCAAGGGCCCGATGTGTCCGTCGTAGAAGATGCCGACGAGATCCCGTGTCGGTTCGTCGTAGAGGAGAACCACACCTCGCGGGAGGTTGAGCTGGTGCTTCTTCGCACGCAGGTAGCCTCGCAACTGCGTCTCCGTTTTGGCTGCATCCTGTCCAGCCGGGCGTGTAGCCCAGACGACCAGCCATCCTTCGGCGGGATCCACGCTCCCTGTGAGAGGCATGGTGAGGCTACGACCTGCGCCATCAGGAGATGGATTGTCGAGGAGTTCGTCACCGTAGCGGGCGAACTTGTGCTGGACATCCGTCGTTGCGGACAACAGTGTGGCGCCGATACTGAGCCATCCTGTGACCCTCCTCGACTGCAGTTCGTCGAGGAGGGGTGCGACCGGTGACAGCACCATCGCCGGCTTCGGCACGGGATCGACGACCCAGGCAGCCGATTCTTTGGTGTGAAACCAGTGGTCGAGGGCGTCCGTCCGACTGCTGATCCAGGCTGGTTGGCGTGAGCGATGGCGGCGCAGCTCGGCTGTGGTCGGTTCAGGGAGGAACGGGAAAGCGGCACGGACCTGGGCCGGGTCGGGTTCGACCCAAAGCCCCGCCTCGAAGAAGTACAGGAACAGATCCAGTTCGTCAGGCGCGCGGAACATGACAGTGACGTCAGAGTTTCGACGTCGCCGAAGGTAGAGGAGAAACTCGGCCGGTCGAGCGACGAGTTCGGTAATCAGCTCGAGGTCGTGCAGCGACACGGTCCACGGAATGTTGTCGGGCCGGAGCACGTTGGCTCTCACCAACTCTGCGGTGGCGGTCATGACGGTTGAAAGGTCGTCGAGACTGACCGCGATGGTATGGATTTCGCGGACATGACTGAGGTCGACCCAGCCTTCTCCTTCGACTCTCAGGCCTCCGTCCCGTTCGATACCGTCACGCATCCGGCCGGCCTGCTCGGCTGCCTTCGTGATGATGCCGGTCAGGTCCGTACGGATCCGTGTGATCTTGCCACCTCGGGAGTGGCCACTCAGCGCTACGGCCTTGTCTTCCACGATGATCGCGACGTCGTCGACGAGGAGAAGGTGGTCGCCTTCGACGCGTTTGGTGTATCGCGTGGGATCGGCATTCGCCTCTTCAACGTCGTTCGCGGGCACGTAGTACTCGAATGCGTCCCTGAAGTTCCCATCGGGAAGTACCCGCTCAAGAGCTCTACGAGTCCGGGTCTCGAGCAGGTCGCCGCGATGCTTCGCGTAGCTGTTCCACGCAGTCGACGTCTTGAGGTGCTCTTCGAGGTTCTCCCGCACCGAGAACACGTTTAGCGCCGAGTGGGCCAGCATGATGCGTCCGTTGCCAGCGACAACGAGAGGACGGACGCGCATCGGATTCTTGCCTGTGGTGAACGCGTGGACAACTTCCGCAGGAGACGCTGTCCCCAAGTCGAGTCGGAAGGATTCGACAACGGCGTGCACGCGTTCCTCGGCGATGCCCGTATGCGCGACGATGTCTCCAACGGCGACTGTCACTTCGTCGGCAGCGGGCTCGAACATCGACATGAACCCGGACCGGGCGAGTTCCGTCATACGCTCGTTCATGTGGCGCAGTTGCAGATCGTGGCATGCCTCCAGAACAGCCAAGGCGTCGTTCGCGTCAAACCCGAGTTCGGCGATCAGCGCCGCGTGGACGTTCGGTTCCCCGTCAAGAAGGGCGCGGTTGGTAACCGCGACCATCTCCGGGTAGGAAGAGTTACGCATGTGCACCTCGGCACCCTGAATAAGCAGGGACACCATGGCAAGCTTGTCGTTCGAATCGATAGCGGCGAAGGCCCGCATGTGTGCGAGCCGGAGAAGCGCGTCGAGCTCTTCCTTTGCCTCGGAAACGAATTGGCTCATTTCCTGATCGGCAACGGCGTCACGGTCGCGGGTTCCGGGTGTCTCCGTACCCAGCTGCGCGGCGAGAGCAACCAGTGCAAGCAGTTCGAGGCGCGCGGCACTGGCCTCCGCATCTACCCGTATCGCGCCCTCGGGCGCCATCGGCAGGAACGCCAGACGACCCACCTCGATCAGCCGGAGCGCGTCGAACCGCCGCGCCTTGACGACGATCCGGGTGATGGCGTCGTCGAATGCCGCATCGAGCGCCGCCTCGGGATCCTCCGCCGCCGTGAACCTCTCCATGAGTTCCAGCACCGAAGTCCAGGAGTCGACAATGACCCGCGCATGCGGGTCGAATACCGCTGCCTCCGATTCGGCTCGACGTCGCCTTTTCTTTCGCGTTTCGTGACGCTTTGAACGAGAAGCCACCCGCCAATTGCACCACACACTGCGACCAAAGAGCCAACGGATTCCGGCAGGCACCACCTTCGGCTTACGGCTGGCGCTGTGGCCATCATGCAAACCCGTGGCAGGTGTCGTCACCGGCGGTTGCCTCGGGTTGGTAGCACGGTATCCGTCTCCGAAGACCGGCTCCTACTCCACCCGTTTCCTCAACAGGCCGCCTTGACATTCCTTGAGCCACCGCTCGACCGCTAGACAGCCGTCCTGGAGCGGAGATCTCCCCCGGAGGCAAAGACCGTGCAGCGGACCTTCTCTCAGCATCTGCCGGTGCACGGGCTGCGCCTTCGGTGTTCACCGGCCAGAAGCTCATGGCGATGCTGCGGACGTCGACGTCGTCGTAAAGCCCGTCGATTCGCGGTCGATCGGCCTTGATTCGGCATCTGCCGGCGTTTCCGACACACGCACGTCAGGGTCCTGATTGACGGTCGCGCCAGTCCCGCAGGACGGTAAGTGCCCAGTCGCGTCGTTGGTCCGACGTCGGATTCCAGAGACTGGTGTCGGTCGGCTGACGTGTAGCGTTGTCGAGGGCGGGTCCAAAGGTTCGCGTAGCGTTGTCCAGCCCGATCAGGCTCTCGACGCGGTCGGTGAATTCGCCTGCCGAACCTGGGAAGGCCGGGCTGTCGGGAACCAGCCGGATCACGAGTTCCAGAAGGAGCCAATGGCTGTTGCGTAGAGTGGTGTGGACCCAGGCTCGTACTTGATCAGGTGCGAAGACGTGCCACAGCACGAGGAGCGACAGTTCACATCCGGTCAGGTCCGTCGCAGACCGGGTGCGGGCCGGTTCCAGGCATGTGGGAAAAGCGGTGACCAGGCGCGTTCGTCCTTCGAGGGCCCATGGCGGAAGGCCGGGGGCGGCCGCCTGGGTCAGCGGTTGACCATCCGGAACGACCAGGTAGGCCAGTGCCAATGCCGCCAGTTCGGCACCCTGGCATGTTGCAGCCATCCGCTCGAGGACGTCTGGACGGTCGTGTTCGGCCACGGCTCGGAGAAGGTCGGCCGCGGCGAAGCGCACGGATCCTTCCGCGGTGAGGATCCCGTGTCCTTGAGCCGGGGTATTGAAGTCCCGGTACTGGTCTGCCATGAGTTCCAACACCTCTGCCAGTGGCAGAGGTTCGCCCTGAGACAGACGATCGCGAATCCGACGGACGATCCGATGCGTGTCAGAGCCGAGGAGGAGCACCAGGCGATCGCGTTCGGGACCTTGTGCTCCTGCGGCCAATTGGGCAAGAGCCTGCCTGAAGTCTGCTTCGGAGAGGTCATCTTCGGTGACTCCGAAGGCGAAATAGCGGTCGAAGTAGTCCACGTGGCCGGCGCCGAGGGGAACAGGGGCTCCTGTCACGCCGATTCCTGGACGCACCGTTCGGGCGACGGCTCCGAAGAGAGTGCAAAGGATGTCCAGGACGCCCTCACAGTGGCCCGGCGCCACACCGGCGTCCGCTATTAGTCTGCGCCACTCGGCGGCTCGGGCTTCAGCGGCATGCGACGGACTGAAGTCTGTTCCGGTCAGGGCTGCGCGCTGCCCGGGCAGCGCGGCGTACAGGGCCGGTTCCATCGTGCGGAGGAACGTCAGAAGCAAAAAGTCGACCGGATCGACGTTGCCGACAACCGTTGCCAGGCTCGCGTCCGCTTGGGCGAAGTACCGCTTGATTGCCCGAGGAGTGCGAAGCCGGGAGCCAAGGTGCGCGTGATAGCTCTCTCCGAATCTGCGCAGCTGCGGCTCGGAGAATGTGATCCCGTGACCTGAGAGCAGTTCGTCGATCGCCTGCTCGACAAGCGCAATCGCATCCTGGTCACGGAAGGCAGGCAAGTCCAGGCGCACCTGGATCATCTTCTCGAGAAACTCACGCGCCCGAGATTCCTCGCCGCCTACCAGGTCGCTGCGCTGGAGAACATCCAGCAGCGTGCGCTCGTCGAAGCAGAGCAGGTAGTGCACGTTCGGTAGGCGCCCGACCAAGCGCACCATCTTGAAGACCACCAAGAGTTCGTCCGGCGTCAAGCGGTCCAGATCGTCCATGACGACGAGCACGGGTGTACAGACGTCGCGTAGTGCCTTCTCGGCCTTGTGCCTGGTGGCCGATGCGCTCGTGTCACCCGCCATACGATCGGCTACGGTCTTGGCGAGCTCGGAGACGTCCATGAAGCCGATGAGGCCGGCGAGCTTCCCGATTGGACTGACCGCCCCGGCGTAGCTCGCGAGGGTCTGCCGCGCGGTCGACCAACGGTCTCCCTTCGGGAGCGCTTCGCGGATCTCGCCGAACAGCGCAAGTGCCAGCGACTCCGGATCCTGGTAGAGCCACGGATTGAGTTCGGCAATGGACCACGCCTCCTGTCCGGAGGCCTCATACGACAACCGACTGGTCACCAAGTTCAACACGGACGACTTGCCTGACCCCCACGAGCCGACCAGGGACAAGACGACAGAATCGTCCTGTCCGCGGACACGGCGCAGTATGCGAACGACGTGCTCCGCGTATCGCCCGCGGCCAAGTGCATCGGGGCGGCCCGGCGAACCATTAACGGGCTCATCGCTGAAGAAGGGGCGCGAACTCACGTGCAGATTCTCCCAGACGAGACTCGTACGTGCGAATTTTTGCGACGGCGCACCATGCCTGCACACGTCGCGGCACGTCCGTTGCTACCCGTCGGCAGGGCGCGCGCCCCCGCCCAGTTGAACCACCGCAATCGGGGCAACCACCAGGCGGCCGGGCGGCCGGGCCGATACTCGGATGAGCTCGCCCTTGTCCAAAGCCTCCTTGACCACCAGCGACGCAAGTCCCCGAAAACACCATGCTCACCGAATCGTTCGCGGTCAACACTCGCGGATGAGCACGAACTCGCCCTCGGCCGCCACCGGATGGAGACAAATCCGTTCAGCAGTGGTAGGGGGATATGTTGGGAGACAGGGGACGGAGTCGACACATCACCATCGGTACTACTCCGGAGCTCGGTACTCAGGGTGGGATTTGTCGAGTACGTGCGCGAGGTGCAGCGGGGCCGGGCGTCGTGTCCGTCCATCCCAGGCCAACGACTGGTGACACAGTTGAGCGGTGAGGAGTGCCAAGTCTTCAGCGGCCCAGGGGCCTTGCTGTGCCACGTCGATGAGCGTGCCGGTGAAGTCGTGCCAGTCCTTGCCCAATCGGTGACGGTGTTCCTCGGGAACCGTGAAGCGTGTGTACTCGCCGCTGGCTCGTCCGATGGGGCCTCCGGTGTATTGCCG
Organism: Embleya sp. NBC_00888; assembly: GCF_045207655.1. Lineage (NCBI taxonomy): Bacteria > Bacillati > Actinomycetota > Actinomycetes > Kitasatosporales > Streptomycetaceae > Embleya > Embleya sp. NBC_00888. Next base: position 1,490,410 of record NZ_CP108784.1, read on the forward strand.
TGACGCCTGTCCGATGTACCAGTGTTCACGGCCGGTGTCGGACGTGCGTCGATAGAGGGTGTCCTTCGGCGGCAGCGGTCGTTCGGGATATTTGCGCCATCCATCGCGATCGACGGGTTGCGGAGTCTCCTCGTCGGTGATGTTGACGCAGACGACGGCGAGCGGGCAGCCGTCCCGCCTCAGCGAGTCGCCCGGGAGAGCGCCATCACCGAGAGTGGAGTACTGGAGTCCGGGCCAGATGGTGCGGGTGGCCTCGGCTTCCACCCAGACGCAAATGGGGCGGTCGCGGGGCAATAGACGCAGTGCCGACTCGACGCTGTCGCGGACCAGACGCGCGCCCTCGCGATGGCGGGCGTGGTCGGCGTGTCCGATGGGTCCGGAGGCGTAGGCGCTCATCGCGTCCGCGACGGGTCGCCATTGATGAGTGGAGGCGTCGTACATCCGCACCTGAGCGGGCGATGTGGCATCGCGGTTGAGTTCGATCGAGGTGAGGATCTCGATCATGCGGGTTCGCGTTGCTCCGCGGGGGTTTCGGTGACTGACATGTTGCTGGCGCACGTGGATGCCTACCAGGAGCAGGTCTTGTTCTGGTGAGGCGGCCTCGCTCAGGCGAGTGTCGACGAGGCCGGCACGGACGAGGAGTTTGCGCACCGCGCCCTCGGCCGGATGGTCGCGGACCGGCTCGTCGGTCGGGGCGTGGGTGTCGTCGTCCGGGGTGCTGCGGGTGGCGAGGAACTGTGGGATGACGCGATGCCCGTACAGCCATCGCTTGAGGTCGTCCTTGTGGTCGTGCCGTGAAGGACTGTCCTGTGCGGGTCGGCGGCGCGTGGCGGGGTTCGCGTGCCAGTGTGTCTCGACGAGGGCGACGTGGAGGGTGGTGGCGTCGGTCGAGGGAAGGTCCCGGAGTTCGGTGTCCCAGTCGACCTTCTCAGGGGCGTCGAGGGCAGCGGTGTGGCGGAAGACGACGGACAGGCGTTGGGTCAACGGATAGGACTGTGTGTCCTGTGGAAGGAACTGCCCCGAGTCGTCGATACCCGCCAAGGCCGCGATTTCGGCTGCCATGCGGCGCCGGGTGCCGGCGCTGTCCTGGAGGACGTGGATGACCACGTTTTGCTTGCCGGTTCCCACGATGGCGTCGTCGAGATTCTGGGCGGGAACGCGGCCGGTTACGGCGCGCTGGAATCGTCGTCCGGTGTCTTCGTAGGCGATCTGCTCGATGACCCCGGCCAGGCAGTCGGCGAACTGAAGGGTGAGGTACTTGGTGAACAGGGCCCCGGGCCCTCGTCCGAGGGGGTGTCGATCGGAGGCCGCCGTGAGTGAGCGCACGGGGCCACGTAGATGCTTGAGGTCGTCGTTGTCACCCAGGTCGATGATCTCGACACCGCAGGCTTCGACGACTTCCGCGGCGGCATTGCGAGCGAAGGGCTCCCACAGGGTTTCGCCGTCGCGTGTGACGCGCCTGTTGCCGACGGGAAGACGAAGGACCACGCCCTTGCCGCGGGCAATGTAGGCGCTCTTCCTGCCGGCCCAGTGGTCTGCCAGGCGACTGAACACGGGAATGACGTGGACCGCGAGGCGAGATTCGCCGGGCATGGCGACGACTCGGAGTTCGACCCGATGCATGCAGCGGCCGACGGTGCGTCCGTTGTAGAGAGTGCGGGTGACGATGTCCTTCTCGTCCCAGGCCACGAGGTTGCCGTCGGTATCCAGGCGCCAATCGATCGCACCGTGACCGGGGATCACCAACGGTGTCCGAGACAGGACGTCGGCGCAGTGCCAGGCTGCGACCCGGAAGAACCATCGTGGGGCTCGCGGCGTCCCTGCGGCCGCGCCCTGAATGAAGGCGGCCAGGGGCTGCGTCTCGGGCACGATTCCGGCGAAGGCCCGACTGAGGGTGTCCGTGGTGACGTCGCCGCGGATGTGCCGTTCCCATGCACGGACGGCGGCGATAAGGACCGACGGAGAGATGGGTCGGGTGGTGACCAGGACGAGAGGGGCGGGATGTTGTGGGTCGGCGTCGAGGTCGTCCGGCATCAGGACGACGGGTTGCCCGGTGACGGCGCTCAGGGCAGTGGCGAGGGCAGCGTATCGGGGCCGGGTGGGGCGTCCGGTGGACCCATCGCTGTAGCCGGGCAGTTGTGTCCAGGCGTGTTCGAACAGGTCGGTGAGGCGGTAGATGCAGACATGACCCAAGGCGTCGGGGCTCAGGAGGAAGCCGCGTGTCCTCAGCATGGGAAAACGTCCCTTCAGTGGCGGTCGGCGAAGGCGAAGAAGGCGTCCAGGGTGGTTCCGTACAGGTCGCGGAGGGTTTCGAGTTGTCCGTTCGCGCGCCAGTCGTCTCGTAGGGCGCGGATCAGCCGGGGCAGGCCCGCCTTGCCGTCGGGGTCGAGGAATGCGGCATCAACGAGGTTGACGCGACCGGGTGTTCCTCCGCGTCGAGCACGCCCGACGAGCTGGATGAGGCTGATGACCATTTCGGCGGCGATGGCCTTCTTGGCCCGATCGGGCAGGGCGCGGAAGTAGCGTCCCCCACCGACGATCTCCTCGAAGTAGGTACCGGCCCGGAGTCTGCGGCGACGCAGTTCCTTCCACGGTTCGGAGTGCGGCACGGCGTCGTCCAGGGCGGCAGCCTGGATATGGGCGAGGAGTTCGGCGGGCTCGTCGATCAATGCCATCGGGCGTACGACGAGCCAAATCGAGCCGATGGCGGAGCGGGTGTGACCCGGGACGAGGATGTTGAGGCCGCGTTCGGCGCGTCCCAGTGGCGCGATGAGGATTCGGGCTTCACGCATGTAGGCGAAGTCCTCGAGGCGGTCGCCTGGAATCTCCGGCCACGGCAGCGCGCGATCGATTGACCGACGTTGGGTCGTGGGGCGAATGGCCACGCATACGCTGCCAGTTGGGGCGCCCGCTTGGTACATGCCTTCGGCGAGGTGTCGGCAGCTGTCGTAGGAGGTGGTGACGACCAGGACGCGGTCCTGGACGTCGCTTCCGGGCGCGCGGGCGAGCACGTCGAGTTCGGTGCATAGACGTGGCCACAGTCGTTCCGCCATGGTGCGGGTGGCTTCGATGCGGGCTTTGCCGGTGAGGCCTGAGATGCGAATGGCCTCTCGGTCGTCTCCCAACCCCGGGATGGTTTCGGCATGGATGCTGACCGCTCCTTCGGCAGTGTCCGGCAGCCACCAGGTGGGGTGTTCGTGGACGTGGTGGCGATGCGCGAGCGGCATGTAGGCGGTAGCCGAGAGCCCGAGAACGATGCGACGGTGTCCCGTGTGGGCAACCGCGGTGGTGTGTCCCAGGGTGAGGACGTCGGTGTGCGGATCGCCGCCGAAAGCGGCCACGGACAGCTGGGTATCGCGTCTGCGGTGGGGGTCGTGGCGTTCGGAGAACGCGAAGAACAACCGGCCCAGCGGCCCGTAAGGTGCGGCGCGCCAGGCGCTGTAGGCACCGAGCGCGTCCGCGATGACACGCGCGGATTCGACGCCTGCGGCGTGAAGTTGGGGCGCGGTGTGCACGAACCCGTACAGGCAGGTGCGCAGCGGTGCAAGGAATGCCCGGCGCAGGAGGCGGTGGATGAGAGTCGCTCGGATGCGCGGTTGAGGGACCCAGGGAGTCAGGAGGGCATCGAGAGCACGACGCGTGTCTGTGAGGTTTCCCGGTTCCCGGTGAGGATCGGCGATACGGGAAATGATGTCGGCAAGGCGACAGTGGGGTCGGGAAAGTGTCTCACGGGGAGCGTGGCGGTCGAAGAGGTCGCGCAGTGCTTGGAGGTCGCGGGGGTCGGCCGTTTGCTGCGTCGTGGTGGCGATCAGGTCGGGGTCGTCGCGTAGCAGAGGACGGAGGTGGTCGGTGAGCCAGCCGTCCCAGCGTTGGGGAACCAGCCAGCGTGTCTGCGCCGGTCTCGGGCCCAGCCTCCGCGTTTTGGGCAGATCCGCTTGGAGGTCGGGTCCCAAGCGATCGTAGGCACGATGGCTGACGTAGGTCTCGGGAGCCAGCGCGCCCGGGCAATGGTGTTGCGTACGCTCTCGTCGACGGTGGTGTGCACGCGGCCGAATGCGGCGGCGAATTCGGTGTCGACGGTACGCAGCGGCATCTCGTGGGTACTTTCGCCTCCGGCAAGGAGGAAGCCTCGGGCGCTGTCGTCCAGGGCGGATGCCTGGTAGGCGTCGATCTCGTCCATCACGACGAGTTGGCAGTGCCGGAGGATGAACTCCTCGACGGTGAGGTTGTCCCTGAGTGTTCCGTCGACGAGGAGGGGCAGGTGCATGCTCCCCTTGCGGAAATTGCCGTGCGAGGTGACGACGACACGCGCGCGAGTCGCCGCGCGGGCCAGACGGTATTTGTCGCAGTCGTGGTCGCGGTAGGGACATACCTTGGAAGCGGGGGTGCGATCGCGGCGACCATCAGTGCTCACGCGGTCGGGAACGAGTGAGGTGCAGGGTTCGCCGCCCCCGACCCAAGTGTCCACCTCTCGGTCGGTGAGGGCTCCGGCGGACATGGCGCATCCATATCCCAGGCGGGCGTGGGCCCAGTCGATGAAGTCGTGGTCGGTATGGGTGGCGGCAACCCGGTCGAGGGTGGCCATGATGCCGTCGGGGGCCATCAGTGCCGTCACCAGGTGTTCGGGATGCTTGTGGCCGAGGGCGCGAAGGTCGTGTTCGATCCCGTGGACGACCTTGAGAACATCCATGTTGTTGGGGACCACCAGGGCCAAGGTGACGCCGGTCTCGACGGCCCACGTTCCCAGGTCCCGGCACAGCACGGACTTGCCGATGCCGGTGGGCGCTTGGAGCAGGCGGGTGCGACCTGATCGAAGGACCATGTGGTCGCCGATCGGGCCCTGGCGGGTGAGCATGCCGTCGAACAGCCGGGTGAGCGTGTGTTCGCGGAACGGCTTTTCTGTCGCCGTGTCCAGGCGTTCGGCGATGTCGAGATGCTCGCGGACCTTCCAGGTCAGTTCATCCAAGGCAGGCGCGGTGGTGAGGTGGGGGTGGATGGGTCGGATCAGGGGCGCCTGGTGGTCGGCGAGGATGTAGTGGGTATCAATGGTGATGGGGTCTGTGGCGCCGGCTCGCGGAATACGCAGCACACTGGTGTATGCGCCTGGTGTTGCAGTGCGCGACAGGTGGCCTTGCCGGGCGCGCAGGGTGTCGAGTTCGTCAAGGAGCGCGTCCGCGCAGGCTCGGGATTCACGTCCGTGACGTGGAAGGAGGTGTTCCTGATCCGCGAGGAGGTCGTAGTGGGCAACGGTGTGGTTGTCGCACACGCGCGCGGCGATGTCGCGCACCTTCTCCTCGTACGCCAGAGGGCTCATACGGTGTTTGAGGAACCTGCCCAGGCGTAGCTCGTCGGCGTCGGACAACTCGGCGTGGCCGTTCCAGGTGTCGTGTTTGCCATCGAGGAAAAACGCGGCGGCCGTCACGGTGGTGACGACGCCATGGTCGCGGTGGTGTACCGGAAAATGGGTCTCGGCAAGCGCGAACGCCACACCGAAGACGCGGGCGACGATCGCCGGATCGGCGTGGCTCGGATCCCGGTATCCGTCGGAGGGAATCGGGTGCCGTTGCGTGGTCATCGTGCCGCCTTGCAGGCGACGCGAGCCACCTTCGCGACGACTTCCGTGGCCGTCCATACGCGCAAGTCAGGGACCAGGTCCTGGAGTTCGCGTTGTTGGACCGGGCCTCGATAGTCGGGGACGACGATGTTGCGGGTGGCGGGTGGTTTCCTGCGTAGGCGATCGACCAAGGCCACGGCGCTCGCACTGTCCTTCATGTCCCACTCCAAATGCCAGTCCAGCAGTGGCACGAACGCTTCTCCGTCCACGCGGTCCTTGTCCGGCCACAGACGTGCCTCGACCACGCCCGGTCGGCGGTTCACGCGCTCGAACAGCTCGACTTCGGGCAGTCCGGGGACCACCGTGTGCCGCCAGACGGCGGCTTCGACGCACACCGACGCCCCAGGTCCGTCCGGTTGGTGTGGCAGGGCTGCGGGCGGCCTGGGAGCCTGCGGGAATGCCCGTGCCAGAGTCGGGCGCCGCGAGTTGCTCGGGCGAACGAAGTACCGGGCCTGGTGAGGCTCGAAGTCACAGCCGGCGTCGTCGCCGTCAACGCGCATCGGCCATCGGCATACCGGGCAGGGCCACCGCACCCCCCGAACGTGCACGCGATCCGCGGGCACAGCCACGTACGGCACCGTCCGTCGTGTTCCGAGCGAAGCCGCCGCTTCCGCAATTCGGTCGGCCGGTCCCGCCGAATGCTCGACGACGAAGCGCCGTCCCCTCGTGTACTGCTCGTCCGTGGCGCCATCGCGCAGGCGGGCGAACGCGTTGCCCTGTACCTGTTCGGCCCGCATGTACGCCCAGGTCGGCATCCACGTCCGCGTGGCGCCGGGTGATTCGATGAGTTCAACGATGCGTTCGCAGCCCCGATCGAACACACCCGGACCGATCTCGTCCCGCCCATGAACGTCCACGATGACAACCAGGTCTCCGAGTGGATCCCCCTCGAAGCAGTCCGGCGCGATACGTCCGAGCGGTTGGCGCAAGCACTCGACCAAGGCGTGGGGCGACCGCGGACCCCGACCCGGTCCGCAGGCGGCCATCACCACGCCGGTCATCCGCGCCAACTCCCGCCATGCCTGGTCCTGTTCGTGACGTTGCGTCCATGCATAGGCGGCTCTGATGGCCGCTGTAGCCAATACCTCGCGGCGACGCATCGTCGAATCTCCCAAATCCAGCATCGAACCCACCTCGCGATCACCCATGGTGCTCGGGAAGTTACGATCCGACTCCGACAACGGGCAGACCCGTCCTCATCGAACACAGGTCCCTGAATGGCGCCCCACCAGGCTGCAATGCTCCTCCCGATGCCGATGGGACCCTGGGGAGATTCACTCGATCGGGTGTGTCAAGCCCGCGCGGCACAGCCGGGATCTGAACGTCGCCGAGTCAGTCTCGTGAATATCCAAGCGCCCCGCGCGGCAGGCAGCGATGATGGCCGACCATGAGTGATGGTGGGAGACGCACGAACGGACGACGTCGGGCCTGGCTTCTGGTGTGTGTAGTGGGCACCGCCGTGATAGCCGGGTGGAGACTTGAGCGAGGCGGTGTCGACCCGGTCGACATGCTGTTCACCTCGACCGGGTTAATCGTGGCGGTGTGGTCGGGATTATTGGCCAAGGCCGCGCTTCGGCACCTGGAAAGAGACAAGATCGCGATGGCCGGTCTGCTGGCCGGTCAGGTTGTCCGGTCCGAGACCCGAGAGCGTGCTCGCCTGCTGGGCAACGAGGCCGAGGCAATCGACGTGCGGTTCGTCCTGCGCCCGGCCTCGGCCCACAACGCGACAGGCGCCGACCCGGACGGGCAACTGAGCCGGGTGGTCGACTACTACCGTGCACTGCGCCCCGGACGCCTTGTCATTACGGGCAAGGCAGGGTCGGGCAAGACCGTCCTGGCCATCCAACTCCTCCTCGCCCTCGCCCAAGTGCGTGGCCCCGAGGATCCGGTACCGGTACGGATGTCACTCGCTTCCTGGACAACCCTGTCCATCGACCTCGGCACATCCGCCAGCGCCGGAGCAGGGGACGCGGTGCGGGCCTGGATCCGGACGCATCTGGTGGACACATTCGGCCTGTCCAATACCGCAGCCCAGGTACTTGTCGACGCGGGGATGATCCTGCCCGTCCTGGACGGCTTGGACGAGATGGACCCCGCTGACCCGCCGAACCTCGCCTCCGGCCCCTCGGCGCCACAAGCTCCCCGGGCGAGACGGGCGTTGGTGGAACTCAACGCCTACCAGCATGGAATCGAGAGAGCGAGCCTGATCCTCACCAGCCGCGGCGAAACCTACGACGCACTGGGTCTGCGCGCACGGGACACCGCCCGCATCGAAATCGCTCCGATCGACCCGGCCCGAGCCCGCGCGTTCATCCTGTCCAGAGTCGACGAACCCATCCAGTGGCGTGATGTCGTGGACGAACTGGACCTCAATCCCGCAGGTCCACTCGCGAGAGCACTGTCCACACCCTGGCGGCTGACGACCGCCGTCGCCGTCCACGACACCCACCCGCACCTGCCACATCTCCTGCTATCCCCCGTTCTCAATACCGAACCCGCCCTGCGCGACCACCTCATGCGCCTGTTTTTCCAGAGAGCCGTCACCGCCTTCTCCCGACCTCCGGGCAGCCTCGACCCCCGCCAAGTCCACGCTCGACTTCGGGTCCTGGCCCACTACCTTGAGGAGAACACGAACAGCCCACGGATCCTTCACGGAAGGACCCTGTCCGGTACCGATCTGGTTCCCCACGAACTATGGCCGCTGGCCGGGGACCGCTACGTCCGCGCCGCACACGCGTTCGCCATAGGCGCGTTCGGCACGGCAGCGATCATCGGTTTCTGGATCACCGGTGTCGGATCCACGCCGGCTGGTCCGATCATCGCCACCATCGTCTTCGTTCTCATGAGCGCACTCGGGGCAATCCATACCTGGTCGAGGGCCTGGGCCGCCCCCGCGTGGTTCGACCTGGAAGGTTTCCGAACGGCCAAACGCCGACGCCGAGGAGCACTCGGCCTCGTGGTCGCGCTTGCTCTCGGCTCCCTGGTCGGCCTCGAACTCGGATTCGTATTCGGGCTCGCGGTCGGACTCGCGATCGCACTGCTCGGATGGCTCGGGGCTACGGCAAGCGGGTTCGGGGACGATGCGACGAGATTCATCGATCCACGAGACCTTCCCCGCGCCAACTTGGCGGTGACGCTCGTGTTGAGCCTTGCAGGCGGTCTCTCCCTCGGGCTCGTCTGCGTACTCCTCTCCGGACCCGCGTTCGGTCTCACGGTCGGCTTCGCCTACTCGCTCATGGTCGGAATCGGAGCGTCGCGGGGCATCGTATTCCTGATGTGCGTTCGCCGAGGGCCTCACCGATTGCCGTGGCGGCTGGGACGGTTCCTGGACTGGGCCACCGAAGCCGGACTCCTCCGCGTCGCCGGGACCGCCTACCAGTTCCGCCACCGCGAACTCCAGGAGTGGCTCGCCCGCACTCCGGCACCTTGACCACAGTCCTTCGCCGTATGCGGAACTCGGCGGACGGTCAACCCGCACTGGGTCGGTGCAGCAGGGAACTCACAATGCCGGCAGGCAAGGGTTTGACCTCGGCGTCGGCACTCCTTCAACGGAGATCGTGGAGTCCCAGCAGGCGCGGCGGGTCTCGCCGAACGCGACCGAGAACGGTTCACACGGCAGCGGGTGCAACCGCGTTCGCTCCTCGGCGAGCATGTCCGCGGGGCGACGGCGGGTCACGCGGTGCGGGCGGGCGTTGACCTCGTCCGGAACGCCCGGCAGGCCGCAGTTCGCCGAACGTCTTGTAGTGCTCGCGAGGAGAGGCCCCGGAGCACAGCTGGCCCTCGGATCCGCAGTCGAGAACGCGCGCGTGAACCTCGCCGACCCCGATCTGTCACCCGAGGAACGAGCCCTGAACGAACGGGGTTTAGCCTCTTTTCAAGAGATGCTCGACCAGAAGCAAAGCGAACCCGATGGCCCATCGACTGCTCCGTAGGCGATCGTGTAGCGCGCCGTCGTCCGCCGCGCCCTTCACATCTACCCTCGACCAAACAACCCACGTTCCTGCGCGAGAGGCCACCCGAGATGATCAATGCGGACTACGAGTCCCCCGAAGTACAGCGCATGATCCAAGAGGCCCAGGAGGCGATGACCGAGGAACTCTTCGAGGAAGCGATCCGTACCCGGGCCAACGTAGAGCCCGACGACCTGACCACGCTGCTGGACCTCTTGGCGCTGGGCATCACCAACGGCGCCTGGCGGAACAGTTGCGTCGAGAACTGGCACGCCGACGGCCGACTCTCGGACGGCGACATGATGCGGATCAACAGCCACACCACCGACGGCATACGCCGACGCCTGACCGGGTGGACCACCGAGTACGGGATCACCTCGGCGGAAGCCTCCGCACTCGCCCAGGTCGATGCGGAAGATGCGGGAGTCCTCGCCACCCGTCTCTTCCGGTGGCTGACGAATCCCCGGCGCAAGCTGCCCACTGGCATCACCCTCGGCGAGTTGGCACGAACCGGAGAAGACCTCGCGGAGTACCAGGACCACGCAGACCGCACCCTCGGCGGATTCGTCGGCCTGATGGAGGACAAGGGTGTACGGTTCGGCCTGCTCCGCACCGCCTCGCACGGCGCTCTTTCATGTGCTCGGTGGTGGGCACACCCCGCATGGCTCGATCTTGTCGAACGCTTCGTCTCCGCCCTCGACGAGCCGACCCACTCCCACTGGGGCCCCGACGGTCAATGGCGCACGAAGCTCGGCGTCGAACCCGTCTCCGTGCAGGACCGCCACACTCTGCGTGCCACCCTGCTGGCGGCTCCGTGGAAGCTGGACGGCGATGCCGCCGAGTGGATCACGAACGCCGGGATCGGATACATGTCCCCAACAATTACACCGCCTTCCGCACCCACATCCAACTGAAGCTTGTCGCCGAAGGAGACCGTGGGACGCGGCCGTTGTCTGACGCCCGTGGATTGAGCGGGCTCCGAGCGCGGATGCGGCACCTCCACAGCCACAGATCGCCACTGGCCGACACCAAGGCCGCACGATATACGAACGCGTGCGCTGGCGACGGCCATCACTCTCCAGAAGTGAGCGCTCGCACCGACGACCAAAGCACAGTGAACCCGTCAATCCTGTGGACCAGTTGTGGACCACACGACATGCGCGGATCGGCACGATAGGGTAGAAAACGAACGCTGTATTGGGCGTCAAAACACGCCTGACCTGCGAAAACGCTCCCCTCGCCCAACTGGGGGTCAAGGGGTCGCAGGTTCAAATCCTGTCGTCCCGACGGTGTTCAAGAGGCGTTGACAAGGGCAAAAGCCCAGGTCAACGCCTCTTACTGGTTTAGGCCATTGGATAGGCCGGTAACGCGTTTCCGGGTCGCCGTGGACCAGATGCGGCTGGAGGAGCCCGCTCGGCCGGATTTCCGACCGAAAGAATTGACTGTTTAGTCGGATTTGCCGCTCGATTCCGGCACGCAGCGTCAGGTTTTCATCACCCTGTGCCTTGGGAAAGGTGCTTCCCCGTAGGCCATTTGACCGCCAGTCAAGTGCGCTACAACCCGCAGCAGCCGCAGATCGGCGTCGGGCAAGGCCCTCCACGCCACCGATGACCTGTGCCTGACGCGCCGAACTGCCGGATCGACATCAGCGCCCGCGACGCCATGAACTGTGGCCTCCCTTGCGGGGTTGCCCGGCCGCCCTTGGGGGGTGGCAGTCGCAACAGCGTTGATACGTAGGGTCATTCACGTGCCAAAGCGGCACACGAGATGGTTCGTCATCGGGACGGGTCGCCCACCGGAGGGCCTGTCCCAGCCAGCGGACCCACGCGGCCGACCGGCTCGCCGCCCTGGTACGGCCATCGGGTACCGCATCGGCACCGGCTTCCTGGACACCCGCTGATCTGTGACGCGCTCGCCGAGCACGGCCACCTGGACACCGCGTATCGGCTACTGCTGCAGCAGTAATGCCCGTCCTGGTTGTACCCCGTGACGCAGGGGGCGACGACCGTCTGGGAACGCTGAGACAGCCTGCGCCCGGACGGGACTGTCAATCCGGACGGCATGAAGTCGTTCAACCACTACGCTTACGACGGCTGGCCGGGGAGCACCTCGCACAACGCCGAGTTCGTGCCTGACACCCAGGTGAAGGCACAGGTGGACAAGCTCACGGCGGCGACACGCGACTGACCCGTCCGACCCGACCCCGGGCACCGACGAGCGCGGCCGGGGCCGGGTCGCCGACGGACCGTCACACCACGCCCAGCGCCGGGCCATCACCACATGCCCCACCCCACCACCCGCGCGTCTGCGAAACTGAATTCATGCCGACCGACTCCGACGCCAAGAACGCCCAGGAGTCCGCCCGGGCGGATACCCACACGACGCCCCTCCCCCGGGAGCGAAGCGCCGCGCGTGTGCTGCGGCGGCTGCGTGGGATCGGGGTCCTTCTACTCGTCCTCGCCCTGCTGTTCGTACTGCCCTGGTGGACGCTGCTCGGTTCCGGCACCGACTGGCCGCTTCCCGTATTCGTGACCGGCACCGTCCTCTTCTTCGGCGCCCTGGCGGCCTTCCCGTTTCTGATGTTCACCGGCCACGCGCGGCGCGCGGACCGGATGGCCCGCGTCGCCGACAGCATGCTCGGGGTGGTCTGGGTCCTGTTCACCTGGTCGGTGCTCGGCGGCCTCGTGCATCTCCTACTCATCGGGTTCGGCACCGGCGGCGCGCACCGGGCCAGGATCGTCGCCGTCGCCGTCGCCGCAGTGTCGGTCGGACTGTTGGCCTGGGGCCACTTCGAAGCGATGCGCGTACCCCGCGTGCGGCGGTTGGACGTTTCCCTTCCCCGGCTCGGCGCGGGCCTGGACGGGGTCCGCGTCGTCGTCCTGGCCGACACGCACTACGGGCCGATAGACCGCGCCTTCTGGTCGGCGCGCGTGACCGAGGCGGTCAACCGACTGGACGCCGACATCGTGGTCCACGCCGGCGACATCGCCGACGGCACGCCCGACCAGCGCCGGGAGCAGTCCGCGCCGCTCGGGGTGGTCCGGGCGCGGCTGGCCCGGGTGTACGTCACGGGCAACCACGAGTACCTCGGCCAGGCCCAAGGCTGGCTCGACCGCATGACGGAACTCGGGTGGGAGGCGCTGCACAACCGCCACGTCGTCGTCGAGCGCGCCGGCGACCGTCTCGTTCTCGCCGGTGTGGACGACCTGACCGCCGAGCACTCTGGGCTGACCGGGCACCGCGCAAACCTCAACGGCGCACTGGCGGACGCGGACCCGGAACTACCGGTCGTGCTCGTCGCGCACCAGCCCAAGTACATCCCTCAGGCCGCCGCCGCGGGCATCGACCTCCAGATCTCCGGGCACACTCACGGCGGCCAGATCTGGCCGTTCGGTCTGCTCGTGCGGATCGACCAGCCAGTGGTGCAGGGCCTGACCCGGCACGGCGAACGGACCCTGCTCTACACGAGCCGGGGCACCGGCTTCTGGGGACCGCCGTTCCGCGTGTTCGCACCCAGCGAGATCACACTGCTCACCCTGCGCTCGGCGGCCTGAGGCTCCTGACCGAAACGGTGTGGGTGGGTTTCACAGTCGCGGGCGAGGCATCGGTATCCAACTCTGAGGCGGTAAACCGCACATGCCGGGCGACGAACCCCACGGCCTCACCGGGCGACTCGGCCCGACCCCGCGGAAACCGGCCGCACTGCGTGAAGAACCTCAGCAACACGGCGAAGCCCAGCCGCGTCGCACCGCGCTTGCCGGACCCGCATCCCTCCTCGTCCTTCAACGGCGTCCAGTACCCCACCGGCTCGTCCAAGTCCAACGGGGTACAGACCACGACCGTTGATCGTCCTCGCGGAGTTCCACACACCGCGGGCTTCGGCATCGCCCGAGCCCTGTACGGCGAACCGGCCCTGTCTGCCTCGAGGAACCCACCTCCGCGCTGGACCCCCGCGCGGAGCACAGGATCTTCGCCGGGCTGCGGGCCTTCGCCCGAGACAGCGCCGTCGTCCTGGTCACGCACCGGTTGGCGAACGTCGCGGTGGCGGACGAGATCGTCGTCATGGCATCGGGGCGCGTGACCCAACCACGGGGGCGACCCCACCGACAACTCGTCGAGCGATGGTACGCCGACCGTCCATCACGCCGAAGTCTGCCGTTCCCGGGGGCTGATTCCGACGATCAGGCATCCCCCGGAGGGGTTCGCCGACTCTTCGATTCCGGTGGGCTGTCGGATGGTCGGCCACCAACGTAACGGTTTTGATGACCGAGACATGGGAAACGATCGCCGACTGGTATGCCGAGCGGGTGCGGACCGGTTTCGCACTGCACGCATTCGCCAGAGACGTCCTGCTCGACGAACTGCCCGCCGACCTGGCGGTCGGCGCATCCTGGATCTCGGGTACGGGGAAGGGCTCGTCACCCGCGCTCTGGCCCGACGCGGCGGGTCCGTCGTCAGTGTCGACCCCTCCCCCGCATGATCGGCCACGCCCGGACCGCCGCGACCGGTGCCCGCTACGCCGTGGTGTCCGCACCAAGGGGCTGCAACGTTGGCGCACCGTACGAAGGTGGCGCGTCGGGGCCGCATGCCATCACAGCTCTGCCACTGACCGACACGCACCGATGTCCACCGTTGATCCTGCCAACCGTGGGCTGTCAGGCCCCTGTCCAACTCCCCTTCCAACGCGGCCATTTGCGACGGATCTAACCTGGGCACAGACGCGGGACCGCTCGATCGCAGGCCCTCGACACCCGCCTCGCGCCAGGCACGACGCCACCGCTCCACCGACCGACGCGCCACCCGCAACTCCGACGCGATCACCGCGTTCGACTCCCCGCGCTCGAACCGCTCGGCGGCGTCCAACCGCAACCGCTCCCGAGCCGCGCGTTCCTTGGGAGTCAACCCACCACCCTGCGCATACCGCATATCCACGGCATAGCGCAGGGATCTACAACCGTCCACGACACCACGACGAAAACCTCAGTAACCGACAGCGCAGAGCGCGCCAGTCGGAGAGGAGCACGTGAACTACGCTGGATCGTCACACTCCGGCACGGCCGGTCGATACATTCGCCGGGCCTGCGAAGTGAGCGACGGGCGTGGTCCGTTGAGCTCGTCATGATGGTGGCGGACCGGGGGTGGGGCATGTCCCAGGGGTGGAAGATCACGGTCGCGGTGATCGCGGGGTTGGTGATCGTTTCGACGCCGTTGGTGTGGTTGTTGGACGGTCCGGACGCGGGGCAGATCGTGGGGGCATCCGTTCAGGGGGCCACGGGGGCGGGCGCGCTGCTGTGGGCCCTGCTCGGGCAGCAGCCCACGCCTGCCGGGAACGAGGAGGTCATCAATACCGGCAGCGCCGAGGCGACCCGTGGCGGTGACGCCCAGACCGGGATCCGGGGCCCCGCCGGCCCCGGTGGCGGGTCTGCGAGAGCGGAACACACCGGACGGGCCGTCGCCGACGGCCCCGACAGCAGCGCCGGTACCGGCATCGACCACCGTCCCTGACCGGACCCGCCACCACCCGCACACCGGGACACACCGGAGAAAGCGAGGAAGCCACCGTGCGATGGCGCCGACGCGACCGCGCACCCGACGACGCGCCCGTCGCCGGGGAAGAGGTGGTGGTCGCCGACAGTGGCGACGCCCGCGCCGCCGACGGCGGAACCGCAGTGACCGGCCACCGCGGACCGCCACTCCCGGGGAGCGCCGGCGCGGGGACGGTGCGCATCGAGAGGACCGGGGCCGCCATCGCATCCGCACCCCATGCCGTGGCCATCACCGGCAATGTCCACATCGACCACGTCGACGTCCACGCCGCAACCACCCCGGAGTCGGTGCGGTGGCCGCTCCGGCCCAATCCCGTGCGGGCGTTGGCCTCCGCGTTCCAGGACCGTGCCGGGCTGCGCGAGCGGATCGACCGGGCCCGAGCCGGCCACGCGAGCGTGGTGCTCTCCGGCGGCGGGGGCATGGGCAAGTCCCAACTCGCCGCAGCCTGCGCCCACCAGGCCCGCGCCGACGGCGTCGACCTGGTCCTGTGGGTCAATGCCGCCGACACCGAACAGGTGATCACCACCTACGCCCGCGCCGCCCTCCTGATCGCCGCCCCGGGCGCCGCGGGGCAGGATCCGCAGGACGACGCCCGGGCGTTCGTGAACTGGCTGGCGACGACGACGCGTTCGTGGCTGGTGGTCCTCGACGACATCACCGACCCCCGATCCCTCGAACCCTGGTGGCCACCGACACCCTCGCCGTCCGGCCGCGGACGGATGACGGCCTCCACCCGCCGCCGCGAGGCCCTGCTCTCCGGCGGCGACCGCGTCGTGATCGACGTCGATACCTACACCCGGGGCGAAGCCGAGGCGTATCTGCGCGAGCGCCTCACCCACGCCGAACACGCCCACCTCCTCGACGAGGACCTCCCGCGACTGGCCCGGGAGTTGGGCCTGCTGCCGCTGGCCCTGGCACACGCCGCCGCGTACATGATCAACGAGGACGTGCCCTGCGGACGCTACCTGCACCTGTTCACCGCCGGCACCACCCGCCTGGACAAGCTCCTGCCACCGGACGCGGACACCGAACGCTACGGCCGCCCCGTCGCCGCCGCCCTCCTGCTGTCCCTGAACGCCGCCCAACGCGCCGAACCCGCCGGACTCGCCGCCCCCGCCCTCACCCTCGCCGCCTTCCTCGACCCCGCCGGACACCCCCGCAGCTTCTGGACCCACCAGAGCGTCCTCGACCACCTCAACACCCACCGCGCCCCGGCCCCCGACACCACGAACCACACACGCGTCGACGCCGAAGACGCCCACGCCGCACTCCGACTGCTGCACCGCTACGGCCTGATCACCGACGACTCCCGCAACAACCCCCGCGCCGTACGGATCCACGCCCTCACCGCCCGCGCCGCCCGCGAAACGCCCCCCGACACCGAACTCCCCGCCCTCGCCCGCACCATCGCCGACGCCCTCCTCGGGCTGTGGCCCGAACAGGACCACACCAACGCGGACCTGACGGCCGTCCTACGAGCCAACACCGACACCCTCACCACACACGTTGGCGACCACCTGTGGCACCCCCACGGCCACCTGGTCTTGTACCGAGCTGGCCAAAGCCTCCTCGACACGTGCCTCCACAGGGCCTCGACCCCCCACTGGGAACGCACGACCGCCGACGCCGAGAGGCTGCTCGGCGGGGAACACCCCGACACGCTGACGGCGCGGGCGAACCTGACGGTCTCGTATTGGCAGGCGGGGCGGACTGGCGAGGCCATCGCCCTGGCGGAGCGGGTGTTGGCCGACATAGAGCGGCTGTCGGGCACAAAGCACCCCGACAGGCTGAAGGCACTGGCGAACCTGGGCGCCTTGTACCGCCAAGCGGGGCGGATCGGCGAGGCCATCGTCCTGGAGGAGCGGGCGTTGGCCGACCACGAGCGGCTGCTGGGCGAGGAGCACCCAGGCACGCTGTCGGCGCGGGCAAACCTGAGCCGCTCGTACCGTGAGGCGGGGCGGATCGGCGAGGCCATCGCGTTGGAGGAGCGGGTCCTGACCGACTGCAAACGGCTGCTCGGCGGAGAACGACCCGACACGCTGACGGCGCGGGCGAACCTGGCAGTTTCGTACCACCAGGCGGGGAGAAACGACGAGGCCATCGCCTTGGAGGAGCGGGTGTGGATCGACCGCCAGCGGCTGCTCGGCGAAGAACACCCCGACACGGCAAAAGCCCGGGTAATCCTGGGGCTCTCTTACTACCGGGCGGGGCGGATCGACTTAGCGGATCGGGTGCTGGCCGACTGCGAGCGCTGGCTCTACGCTGAACACCCCGAAATAGGGCTGACGGTCCGGGCTGGTCTGGCCCTCTCGTACTACCGGGCCAGGCGAATCGGTGAGGCGGTTGCCCTGCTGGAGCGGGTGCTGGCCGACTGCGTGCGGCTGCTGGGCGCGGAACACCCCGACACAGCGGCGATCTCGGTCGTCTTGCATGACTGGATAAACGAGTAGATGTTCACAGTCGAGTGCATAATTCCGAATTTCTATTCGGCTTGGATGCAGTGCTCTGCCCTTCCAGCTGTCAGGACTTCCTTGTCCTGCCGAAAACGTCTCCTTGGATGTTCAGGAGTCGTGGAGTCCATTCACCTTGACCCTGGGTCCCTTTGCAGGCGCTTCTGTATTATTGACCGCCCCAAGCCCGACTCTTCATGGATGTGAGGTCGACACGTTTCGCGTGACGCAACGCAGGAACCGGAGGCCCCATCGACGTGGGTCCGAGCTTGCACGCGCAGCACCACGCTCCGGCAGAGCGAAACCCTCCCTTTTCCGCCCCAAATGCGAGAACGATCTTTCCGCCTACCTCCTACACGAACTCAGGCTGCGCCTCTCGAACTCCGAAGTCGTCATCAACAGGGAAGTGCAGGTCGACCGTAAACCTGGGGGCTTCGGGAACCGCACCGACCTGCTAATCCAAGCGTTCCCTCGAAAGGCCGGTCAGCGCGTCACGGCCTCATATCCCGTCAGCGTTGTGATCGAAGTCAAGGGCAACTCGAACAGAAAGCTGTACACGGCCATGCACGAGCAACTGGTCGAACCTAGCGCCAACTCCCGCCGGTGTTCGGCGCGTCCTGGCAGACGATCCACCACCGGTTCACGGAGTGGAGTCGCGCCCGGGTGTGGGCGAAACTGCATCGGGTCCTGCTTGACGAACTCGGCGCGCGCGGCTCGCTGGACTGGTCGCGGTGCGCGGTGGACTCGGTGAACATGCGGGCCTTGAAAAAGGGGAACTGGCACGACGTCTACTGGCTCCAGTCCTGGCAGCACACCCACACCTCGGATGCCCTGGTCATGCGACCCATCGCAGACTGGTGACGCCGCGCACTGACCGGCACACGGGAGTGTCCACGAATTCGCGCCCCACGAACCGCACAACGGCCACTCAACGAATGAATTACACCCCCTGAGCCCGCTCCACCGCGACGAATTATCAGGTCTACCCGCGCTCTTCGCCCGGACGTGGCCGAGCAGCTCGTCCATGAAATGCGGAAAACACCTGTCGTGCGCTCAAGGACGGACGCGAGAACATCACCCGAAGTACCATCTCGATACTCGCGAATCGCCATAGTTTTTGATCCCGCCGCGGCTACCGCTCTCCACCTGCGCAATACGGAGCCCCATCACACGAGTGCCCCAAAGTGTCCGCCGGAGGCGGCCGATTGTTGTGGCGAAACCGCAGGTCACCAAGCGCTGGCCCCGCGCTGGCCGTGTCACCGCCGCCAACACGCGCAGGCGTCGCGTGCCAGCCCGGCCAGCGCGCAAGTCGGCGAGCACTCGAACGTCAGCGACGGCTGATCACGCACGTCGTGCTTCGGCGCCGGCGGCCAAATCGTTGAGTGTGGCGTTGACTACAGGCCAGCACAGATCGACCGTGTCCCGGTCAGGGCTGTGCTTGCTGCGCACCTCCCGGTGTGGGTGGACCGAGTTGCGGTAGTGGCGGACGAGCTCGAAGGCCATTTTGGCGTCGAGGTCGATCCACCCGTTGACGTGAGCGAATTGGACCAAGTCCTGCAGACCCAAACGGTCCAGCGGCTTCGGTAGGGGGCTCGTGGATGATCGGGAACTCGCAGCGTGTAACAGGACGCCCTCCAAGAGGCTCCCAAGCATGATGATCGTGGCGATGTACGCCCCGTTTTCGTAGCAGGTCCGAGCCTCGTCCAAGCGGCGCTGTACCGCAGCGGCGAGTTCCGGGTCGTCGACGACCTGACTGATGGATACCTGCAGCTCGACGCGGGGCACGATCCGAGCACCGAAAACCGGGTCCTGTTCGGAAAGCACCGGCATACCGCGTACCAGATCGACTCGCCACCCCTCCACGAGCAGAAGCTGGTTGAGCCGATCCACCGTGGCTCGGTATTCCTTCTCCTGGCCGTGGTACTCGCGGGGGTTCGCCAGGCGCAAGACGGCCTGTTCAACTTCCTCCGGCCGCAGGAGCCGACGCTCGTTCAACAGAGCTGTCGTCCATTGGTGCCGCGGGGTGCCGTCGTGCTCCGGAACCTCGGACCAGTCCGCCCGCCGAAAGAACTCGGGAAGCTCCCAGCCTTGCCGATACACCAGCGGGCCGTCGTCTCCGCAGATGAGATGGGCGACCTCGGTCAAAGTGCTCTCATCGAACGACGCAGTCATGTCACGCTCCTTGTGTGGGAAGGTCCCGACGAGCTGCGCCAAAGGGCGTGCCGTCGATAAGGGCGACGTTGTCCATGGGCAGGTCCTCGGTGTCACTGTCCGAAGCTTCGGAGTCGAGTTCGACCGGCATCCAGTCACTTATCAGATCCCCCGTGTCGTCCCTCGAGACGCCGGGGCGAATACCCAAAGCGTCCAGTCGAGCCCAGAGCGGTTCGAGCGACTCGTCTGCCGAGAGCGCGAAGGTACTGCTGCGGATGCGCCAGAATCGCCAGCCTGCTCGGCGCAGTTCGCGTTCGCGTTCGAAGTCGTCATGGATCTGTTGGAGAGAGGAGTGGTAGGGGCTTCCGTCACATTCGACCGCGAGCCGACCGGCTTCCCCGACTACGACGAGGTCGATCAACTTGCGGTTGACCTTCCATTGGGGCACGACGTGGTAGCCGCGCTGTCGGATCTTGAGGAAGACGCGCTGTTCGAAGAGCGATTGGAAGGGTGCCCGGGGCTCGTCAGGAGACACGTCAGCCAGCTCCGGCGGTGTCTGTTGGAGGATTGGCGGGGACTGCATGTAGGTGAGCAGAGAGCGCCGAAGGTCCTTGTCCGGCAGCTGGTCGATCGTCACGCTGGCAAACAGCCACATCTGGTCGCGGGCGCGGCTGGCGGCAACGTTGAACCGGCGTCCGTCTGCGAGGCTGCGGATGGCGCGGACGTGATCTGCGTCGACCACCATCGACAGCAGCACGACGTCGCGCTCGTCGCCTTGGAACTGAGCCGCGGTACCGACCCGAATGTTGTGGCGCTCGCGGGCCGCCGCATCGAGGGTCGTGTCGATGAGGTCTTCCAGCAGCCGCACCTGGGCACCCGAACGAAGTGAGATGACACCGAATGACCGGTCGGCGTAGTCCGGGTCGTCGGTGAGGCGCTGCAGCGTGGCGACAATGCGCTCCGCCTCAGGCAGGTTGCGCAGGCGGTCGCGGCCCCCCTCGCAGTGACCGTCGGGGACGTGCACCACGCGGAGTGGGTGGAGGCGATCCGCACCGTGCTGGCGAAGGGGAACGAGTTCGTGGTCATAGAACTGCCGGGACGACCATTGGATGATCTCCGGCATGCAGCGGAAGTGCTCGACGAGGCGCACCACCTCGCTGAATCGGGACGACATGATGGTGTACAGGCTGGACTTGGGATCCAAGCCGTCTCGCTGCCAGTGGTCGAGGTCCGGGAGTAGTTCGTCGACCCTTCGGTGAAGCCGGGTGTGATCACCGGCCATGTATAGGGGTGCGCACTGCTGGTCGTCGCCGACCACGATGATGCGAGGGGCCAGCCACAGCAACAGCAGTCCGTCCAGGCCCACTTGGCTGGCTTCGTCGATGATGACCACGTCGAACGAGTCCGGTTCGGGCACAATCATCGCGGCGACCTGCTTGAGTGGCATCACCCAGGCGGGAACCGCGCCACGGGCCTCGCGCATCGCTGATCGCGCGGCCCGCAAATGGCGCTTCCCGTGTACGGAAGTACCTCGGCCCGCGTGGTTCATTGCGGTGATGTATGCGGACAACGCTTGCTTCTGCGCCGCAGTCATACGATTCAGACAGTGCATACGTGCGTGAGTCGAGGCCAGCCGCTCTACCGTCTCGCGCAGTCGCGCCTCGACTTCTCCGAGTTCGGTTTCCAACTGCTTCTCACGGCCCGGGGTGAGGAGTCGGTCCACGAAGTCGGCGGCTCTCCGCCACGCCCAAGCCTGCTGGAACGCTGCCAACCGTGCGGGCCACTCAGGGGCCAGCGGCGACAGCACGAGGGCACGCGCCAAGTCGGGGTGGGCTGCGGCCAACTGTTCAAGGAGTTTTAGCGCCTCGCGACGGTCGGTCTCGCGCACATATGCCAGTCTCAAAGCCTCAAACGCCTGGGCGTAGGCATCGGCGTCATAGGTCGCGAGGGCTCGGTAGGCAGCAGCGAGTTCCGGACTCCGCCGCGCATCGAATTGGGGTAATGCCGCTACGAGTTCGTCGACTGTCTGTTGTGCAGCCGCGAGTACGATCCGCAGGGAAGCTCTGTTGGCGGCCGAACGCAGGTCTTCCCACTCTTGCGGCGAACGCACCGCTGTCGGGATCCGGGCATCGACCAACAGGTCGTGGAGATCTCGTGCGGCCGATGTCACTGCGGCGATGGTTCGTAGATTGCCCGCGCGGTCGGCAAGGTCGGCCAGTGCGACGAGAGCAGGCTCGGGGCCGGTCGGTTTCACCCCGACGAGTTCCCAGAATTTGTTGGCCTGGTGTACGGCTTGCTGGGCTTCGAGGTACGTGACGACGGTTGCGACCTTGACCGCGCAGTCGGGGCGTCGTCCGTCCACGCGGCAGGTCTCCAGCAATGCGCGGGCGTCGCGCTGGGCAGGGCCGGCGAACCAGCGCCGGAGTTTGCCTCCTTCGCGCAGGAAGTCCGCAAGGACTCGGCCCGTGGCGATCATCCGGGCGAGGGCAGCGGGCTCAGGCTGTGGAACATCGACGTGCGCGGTTTCGAGTGCGTGCAGTCTGTGCTGGGCCTGCTCGGCACGAACCGATGCTTGGGCGACCTGCAGCCACAGTTGCTGCCGGCGCCCGGCCATGCCATCGAGCAAGACAGCCACGTGCCAGCTCTGCCCCTGTCCAGCCATCAGCTGCGTTCCGAGGCCGCCGCGCCGGAGAGCCTGCATCCCTTCACCAAGGCAGGCGTTGACCTGGCTGAGGAAGTCTTGCCCCCGATCGGCCAGCGCGTCGGCGACGGTATCCGGACCTGCGCCCCCGCAGACGGCGCGAGCAGCGGCGACTTCCGCCACGGCACGAGTGGCAGCTGAGGGTGCCGGGAGTGTGTCCGGATCCGGACACTGCGGGGCGTCTTGCGCGAGCAGGTCGGGCCCGTGGCGTTGCAGGAGCTCGAGAAGACGTCGCGCCTCCCCGGTGCTGAGTCTCGGCAAGTCGGGTGCATCGTCGGGTAACGGCGGCAGCCAGGAGTAGTGCTCCTGGGCTGCCTGCACCGACTCGATGATCGCGCGAAGCTGCCCCTGGTATCCGGGAGCCACCTCAGGATGGACGAACCACTCGGATTCGCGAAGCTCCCGAAGGGCCGTGCGCAGGCGTGCCCCGTGCCCGAGCAGTTCCTGCCGTTCCGTCGCATCGCGCGAGGCTTGCGCCGCGAGGGCTTGGGGGCTCGTGGCCGCGTTCAGCTGGGCAAGTGTGCGCACGGACCGATCCAACTCCGCTGTGCCGCCGCGACGCGGGTCGCCTTGGAGAACACATAATCCGCGAATGTCGTCAGGCAACTTGTCTCTCAGGACTCGGAGCGCCTGATCCTTCTCACTGGTGACCAGGACCCTTTTGCCGTCCGCGAGCAGCGCGCAGACCAGATTTGCGATCGTGTGGGTCTTACCCGTTCCGGGTGGTCCTTGGACGACGACTCCGGTGTCGCGCTGCAGCCGTTCCAGGACATCGCGCTGCGCCGCGTTCACGGGCAGGGGGAAGAGTGGATCGGGGCCGAGCGTCGGCGTCACGGCCGTGCCGGTCGCGATCCAGGCGACACGTTCGGTGTCATCGAGAGGTGACAGCAACTGAGCGAGCCCGAGGGGACTCGCAGCACCGGGACGGGCAAGCCTGGCGGCGATCGCGTCGTAGAAGGAGACGATGGAGCTTCGGCCACGTTCGCGAAGTAACACGGCCGGAGCCAGCGTGACCTCGTACCTGCCGGCGTGCGATTGTGAGCCCGAACCACGGTCGCGCGTGGGCTGGTCCCAGGAGCCATTGCACCGCACTGGCACAGTCGTTCCGAAGGCACGTTGTGACCATGCCTCCAGAACGGACTCGCACTCGGACGACAACGGATGGCAATCCGACTCCTCAAGCCGGTTGCGGACGGGCGCCAGGAGTTCGCTGCTGTAGCCATCGGCTTCGTCCAGGAACTCGGCGTCCTCGAAGCGAAGCGACCAGTCCGGTACCACCGAGACAGAAATACGCATCGTCGCCGCATCCATCGTGACGGCGATCGGTACCGCCAGGAGATGGCGATGCAGGCTGCCGCCGACTCGATCCGCGCCCCCGGTGATCAGGCCGACGCCGAGCGCCGCTTCGAAGATGTCGCTGTCCTGTTCAATCCGGCGTGCGATCCGTTGTAGTCGACGGTGGAGCTTCCGGTACGACTCCGCGGCGCGTTCGCGCTCGGACCAGCGACGCCACTGTGGAAGCCACCGGTGATAGTTGCGCAACAGATCCGGCTCGCTGTCCTGTTCTTCGACGAGTTCGTCCGGCGCGTCGCGTTCGCCGGCGGGACCGCGACCATCGTGATGATCGTGGGCTGCGGCGCCTGCCGGCAACGCCCTCGTGGTCACCAGGTCGGGATCGTCCGGCGAGGGCACGGCGACGACGCCGGGCTCAAGCCACCCGACCAGTTCGTCAGGAATGGCGGGCGCGGGTACACGTGGACGGTGGTCGACAGTGAGGATCACGCGATCGGAGGACGGCTGCCGCCGCAGTACGTCACG
Source organism: Embleya sp. NBC_00888 (assembly GCF_045207655.1). Classification (NCBI taxonomy): domain Bacteria; kingdom Bacillati; phylum Actinomycetota; class Actinomycetes; order Kitasatosporales; family Streptomycetaceae; genus Embleya; species Embleya sp. NBC_00888. Next base: position 1,514,641 of record NZ_CP108784.1, read on the forward strand.
AGGGAGGCTGTGCAGCCAAACGACATCCTCGTACTTCCGGCAATCGCGAATCGCCTTGTGCGCCGTCCGCACGAACTCCCTGAGGTACTCGATCAGATTCCGTGTCTGCCGGAGCATCGCCGCGTCATCGGCCGAGGCTGCCCGTCGCTGAACCATGAACTCTCCCTGAGTACTCCTGAGAAGACCAACTTTCCAGAATGGGAGGATCTGTGCGTGCCCGCAAGCGATATCGCCAGAGTCGGTTTCTCCCCGCCTCCCTCCCCACTCGATACGCACCGCCCTCGACGCGGCCGTACGATCCGGCGCCCCGGCGAGAGGGCAGCCGCTGCGGGCATGCCGCAGCCGTCAGCGACCGACAGGTGAGGGCCTCGCCCTTTTCGGGCAGGGCCCAACACGCGACGCCTTTCTCCACCGGTTAGCCGTTGGCCAGCATCTCAGCCAGCAGCCGGGCTTCGCGGCGGCGGCCTAGCTGTCGCAGATGCTCGGGCACCTCGTCCGCCAGCGGTCGCGGTGTGTGTTCGCTGACCATCCGCAGGAACTGGTTGATGGAGGCACGAAGGCCGCGGGCCTCGGCGAACGCCTGCACAAGTTCTGCTGCACCTAGGGAATCGGTGCGCTGAGCGTAGACTCTCAGATATGCCCGCGCGGCAGCGTCGTTGCCCTGTTTGAGCAGGAGCTTGACGAGGTGGGAACCATAGTCGGAACGCTTGCCGACGCTGCGCAGTAGTGCGCGCAACGGGTCGCGTCCGCGCCAGGTGTCAGCGGGGTAGCCCTGGACCTGCGCGATGAGGTCGGCGAGATAGGGATCGCCTTTGGGGCCCTGGGTGCTGCCCGCCAGGTTCAGAAGCCGAATGCCTTCCTCTGGCAGGGTCGACATCAGGGCGACGACCAGAGGGATCGGATCCCGAGCGGGGTGGGCGGACTGGTCGATGATGAGGCTGCGGGCTTCGCCCTCCGGGAGTTCCAGGGCCTGACGGACGACTTCTTCGGGCGGCAGCAACTTCTGGTTGCTCAGACTAAGGGTAATGACGCCAGCGTCTTCGGGCGCGGCCAGTTTGAGCAGGGCGCTGTCTTGCGGGCCGTCTGCGTCGGCCTTGTTGCCCTCCATGGCCCGGTACCAGAGGGTCTGAACTTCACGGACGGCAGCAGCAATGTCCTCGGGCCCGGGACGGTCGACGCTCTCGTCCAGGTACTGGCGGAGCAGTGCTTCCAGCTTGTGCCATCGCTGCGGTATCACTTTGCCCCGCAGGATCTTGCTGATCGCCTCGTGGCTGATCGTGTCGTGTAGGTCGTCCCGCGCCCGGATCGATCTGCTGGTGCGGTGGATGCCAGGGCTCCCGGCGTCCATGTACAGCTGGTGTACGGCGAGCAGGAGCCGGCGGTGCGGCCCGTCCGGAACATCACTGGTGGAAGGCATCTGGATCGGCACGCGGACTCCCTGGTTGACAGTTGTTGACAGCGCCGTGGCCCGTACAGCATGCCTGGGGACTTGCCTCAACTTCATTCAACCCAGGTCAACTTGTGTTCATGCGGGGTTCATGGACCGTGACGCTGGAATGGCTGAAGCTGAACGGCTCCGGCGCCGGCGTACCCGGCTGATCCCTTGTGGAGGGGCTTTCGTGACACGAACCGACAAGCAGCGCTCTCGCTTCCGTACCCTGGTCCGGACGGCGACGTTCTCGTTCGTCCGCGGCGGTGGGATGGCGGCGGGCGGCTGCGCCGTATCCGCACTGGCTTGGCTGGTGCACTACTTCGTCGAGTAGAGGCCGGGCGGACTGGCGATCGTGCCGCTTCTGCCGGATGGGTGGGCACAAGAGCGAGCCCCAGGCCGCTGCGGTGGTTCCTCGCACGTAGCGGTCCCCGTCGACCGGGAGGGCAAGAAGCGCGGGACGGGTAGCTGCGGCCAGTTGGCCGGTGTCGCGCCCGGGTATTCGGGCAGTCAGCGGAGTGGAGCCGCCGCGACACCTCCGACTGCGGTCCGGGGCATTGGTCAACCATTCGGTAGTCCCGCGGTGTTCATGCCGTTCGATGCGGTGCAAGCGCGTTTCGATATCGACCTGCACGCCCGGTGATCGGTGTTATTCGACGCCCTGGAGGTTCCCTGGCTGTATCGGCTGCAGACGTTCACCAACAGCGTCGGCGGTCGATGCGACCCGGCCTTTTGGCTACCGCGTCCCGGGATCTGGTTCGACGCCGTTGACACGGCCGACCCTGAACCCGGAGGACGAGGGCGGTTCGGCTGCGCGGCCGCAGGCTGCGCCGCCGAATGCCTGTCGTTCGACCGTGACGACGGGTAAAGCACGGACGAGGCTGATGGCACGTCCGTCGCGAACGGCCCAGTCGTCGTCGAGGACCCGTTGCCGCCGTTGTTCGTGGTCGACGAGGCCTGGCAGGGTGTGGCAGTGCCAGCGGCTCGATCCCCATCCCGGGCAAGCTTTGCGGGCCCATCCGGATCAGCCCTTGAGACGATCGCGGCGACGCGTGTCCCTGACGACGAGCGGTCGCGAGGCCTCGACTCGGCATCTCCCAAGAAGACGGACCTGCTTGTGGGCAGTGCGCCGCTTCAGCCAGGCGCACAGAAGTCTGCGCCCAAGACGAAGAACGCACCGAGGGCCGCTCCAACTTGTATGTCCCCAAGAACGACTGCGGTGGAAAGAACTGGCTTGCTCAGACAGCGAGTTGGAGCACGCAGTGTCGCAACCCTCCTCCGGCTCAGCATCCCCCGGGGCTCGTTCACCATGTCCCAGGCACAGCCCTCAGCTCTCATAAGGTGCCCGTTTCGCTGTGTGGTCGGAGGTTCGCGGTGAAGGATGCGATCCGGTAGTGACGGCAACTGGAGCCATGGCACGGACCTCTGGGCTCCCGTACTCACCGGGTGGGGCTGATTACCGCAAAGGCCACGGCCACTCCCGGGCAGGTTCGCCGACCTGCCGCCGGCGTACACGGGGTCCCGGTGCGCACGCACAAGCAAACACCCGATGCGTGGATGTGTGGCACGCTACCCTTGGCACTCGAGTCGACCCGGGTCGTCGCTTGCAGCGACGGCACCAGTCATCTCAATCCTCTTCGTCGTCCGGAGACGCGCTCGCACCGCGTCCATCCAGCGGCATCCTCACCGGAGCGCAGTCCATCACAACTGCCTGCTTCCCACTGGAGCATGCCCATGAATGCCTCAACGGCCGCCCCCGCAGTCCCCCGCGACTACTTCTGCGAACACGGTGCGAGCAAGAGTCGCGTCCTCGTTCTCCTGGCCCACCCGGACGGGCCGTCCTCACTACAGGCGGTACTCACCTGTCGGGACGCCACACTCGCCCAGCACGCGGCCGCGTTGCTGCGAACCCTGACACTCAACGGAGATCTGAATCGCTACCAGCAAGCCGTCGCACGTCACTTGGACTCGGCACTACCCGACGCACCCGCGGCCTCGCTCCGTGAGGCCCTGGCTCGGGCACGCAGCGGAGTGTGGCCCGGTCTCGCACCCGCTCTCTTCCGATGGCCTGCCAACGATCCACTCGCTCCGAGCGATGTGGACGACCACCCGGACGAACTCCCCGTAGCCGTCACTCGTACCCCGAGCGAGGCGCGCCTGGCGGAACTACCCGGACGCGTGGTTCGGGTCGTACAACTACGCGAGTACCACGTCTACGACGAGAATCGACTGCTCGCCGCCGTGGCGGCCGACGGTTGGACACCGTTGCCGGTCGAGGAACCCGGCGACGATCCGCTGGACTTGGTCGGCGCCTTGATGTTCGCGGCAACGAACGGTGACGAACTACCGGGAGCAGATTGTCTGACCGACGCGCAACAAGCCGCGGAACTGCTGGTTGCGCATGGCGATGAGGTCGCCGACTGGACCACGGCTCCCGTGCGGGCCGACTTCGGTACCGGCTGGCGGTTGCCGAACGAGACCACACCGGCAATGGCCCACCCGGGCGTCGACGAGCACGCCGCGGACTTCGTCGCGCTCTTCCCGCTGACCGCTCACCGGTGTGAAGACGAAGAATGCGAGGAGTGCGGTTGGCAACTGACACCGCGCACGGCCGATGTCCTGCACACGGCCCTGACCTGGCTCGCGGACTCCGCCTACGACGACACCGAGAAACTGAACGACGCGCCGATCACCTCGGAAGAAGACGAAGAGTACGAGTTCTTCGGGCGCCTCCCACACATCACCTGGCGCCAGAACAAGGCATGGCGCAAACAGGTCGCCCGAGCCTGCGACGACCTGGCACACGACATCGAGAGCGGCAACTGGCCGCAACCCACCTGCACAGCGGAGGAGATCGTCCTCCACCTCGCACTCGAAGACGCACCCGATCTCATCGACGCCAGTAGTCACGGTGGCGGCATCCCGATGCCCCAACACGAGGACGACTACGACTGGGCTGCCTGCTCCGAGTTCTTCTTCCAGGACCACGACGTCCTGTGGCTCTACGACTCCAAGTTCACCGGTGTCGAAGCCCCATCCCATCCGCTTAACCAGACCCTCGGCGTCGGCGACGCAAAGCCACTCGCGTGGTTCGAAGACTTCGGCAACGTCATGCCGCGCAACCCGAACCGCGGTTTCCGGTAGGCCCGACTCAGATCGTCGAAGTCCGATGCGGAACCGTTGCACCCAGACGAATACACAGCATCAACGCTCGGACGCTGTGGACCAGTTGTGGACCACACGGCATGCGCGAAATGGCACGATATACTGGAAATCGAACGTCGTATTGGGCAGCAAAGTGCCCCTGACCTGCGGAGATGCCTCGTCTACTTGACTGGGGGTCAAGGGGTCGCAGGTTCAAATCCTGTCGTCCCGACGGTGTTGAAGAGGCGTTGACCTGGGTGAAAGCCCAGGTCGATGCCTTTTCCTGGTTTGGACCACTACACGAGCAGACCGACCGATCACCGGGCTGCCGTGGACCACAGGCGGTTCAAGGGGCCTCTGACCGAATCCCAGATCGAGAGAAACGCCCGTTTGATCGGATTGATCGCTTGTTTCTGACACTCTCCGACTCGCTTCATTACTCTGCGCTTTCGTAGAGCTGCTTACCAGTCAGCCATTTGCCACCGGTCAAGTACGCCAAGAGCTGACACCGAGCCATGAGGGGGGCCACGTGTCCCCACTGTGGCGGGAAGTCAAAGTCGGGCGGGAGCCGGAAAATTGCCGACCACCCGTGCCGAAGGCGACCTACACCAACGATGCAGGCGGGGTGCACCAACGTCCCGGTGTCGCTCTCGTCCGTCGAGCCCGCGCAACGGCCTCGACGTCGAAAGGCGTCGCCGACGCGGAGACGGACCCCACCACCGACCCCCGCACTCGCCGACAGCTGGTTTTGGGCCAGCAAGGGCGACGGATACCGAGCCAGTTGGGGCCGGCAGGCGTGTCGACGAGTTGAGGCCAAGGCGCGTGCCGTCGCCACCCGGGAGGGTTCGGCGCCGTACCGTTCCTCGCGGCGCTTCACCGTCGGGACGGCATTACACCACCGGCCGAAGACGCTGCGACCACGTCCGTGCACTGGTCACGGCCTCGCTCGGCGAGACGCCCGAGGTGTACGAGCTGGGAGTCCTGGGCGTCCTGATCGCCGTACTCCACGGCGTCGCGCAGAGCGTCGCGGGCAGCCAAGATTTCCTTGCGGAGCGTCGTCGGGTAGGAGTCCTGCTCGGCCAAGCGGATGGTGAGGATCGCGGTGCGGATCGCCGGATCGAGTCCGGTCCAGAGGTCCTCGGCCTGTTCTGCGGCAGCTTGCATCTCCTTGACGTCCATGGCCCTGCGCGCGTCTCCCACCGCTTCGCCGGCCTTCCGCAGTCTGTCCAGGAGCGACTGCGGTAGCAGCCCACGCCCGTACCGGGCGGCGATGGTTGCCCTCACCCCGGCATTGCGAGTCTGTTCACACAACTCCAATGTGTCGCGGGCCGAGTCGAGCACTCCGTCCAAGGAACGACCCAGGGGTTCCCCCCTGCCGAGGGCAGCCAGGTCCGCCAGGGCATCGGTCAGGGCGTCGCGCTCTGCGGAGGTGATCTCCTTGTCCCAGGTCTTCAGGAAGTCCACGCAGCGGTAATGGAGTTCGGACGCCTTTCGGCTCACGGCAGGCAGCACCCTGGTGCGGTTGAGCTGTGCTCCGTGCCAACCGCCGGAGCCGATACGGACCTTGAGGTCGATGGTCCGATCGACGTCGAGCCGCGCCTCAAGAGTGAGTGGTACGTCTCCTGAGAATCCGTCGGCGCGTTCATGAGCGAAACTGCCGCAGAACTCGTTGCGATGCGCCGAGCGCGTGTGCGGGCCTTCCCAGAGGTGGAAACGCACCGGCCCACTCCTGTCACCACGCACCACGAGCGTATCCACCCGCTGCCATTCGGTCGGATACGGAGTTCCCCTGGGGAAGAGCACCTCCACGGTACCGTCCGCGAGTTCGAGCCCGATGTCCTGAGCGGTGACCTGTTGGGCAAGGGCAGTGCCGAATGCTCCGTCACAGAAGGAACAGGAGCCGAGGCCGGCGGCATTGACCATGCCGCAGCCGGGGCACTCCAGGCCGCCGCTGTCCAGTGGCGCGTCGCAGTCGAGACAGACGGTCGCGGACGCAGGATTGTCGTCCCGGCCGCACTCCGAGCACTCCGTGCGGGTCACCGCCGGCGGGACCGCATGCATTCCGGACAGGTCCGCGGCGCAGACAGCGCAGCCGGCACTGCCTTCAGGGGCGGGCACGTGGCAGCCCGGACAGTCCACCGTCGGGGCGCCGAGGAGCGAAGTGGCGCACTCCGGGCAGGCGTCGGCGGTGGCGGGGATGCGCTCGGTGGTGCAGGTCACGGCGGGGCAGTCGAGGGTGTCGAGCAGGCCGGCTTCCACGGCCGCCCCATGGGCGACGGCCAGCATGGGGTCCACAGCATGCGACACGGTTCCGTCACCGAAGAGGTCCTTGAGCTCGCGTCGGACGGCCGGGATGTGGGTGGACCCGCCGACCAGGAGCACATGCTGGACGTCCCCGGGCAACGCCCCGGCCGCCTTCAGCATGGACTCGACCGTCTCGCGCATGCGGCGTACATGCTCGGAGAGGAGTCCTTCGAAGGCCGTGCGCGGCACCGAACCCGACCAGGACCCGCCCTGGCGGCCGAGTGGCGCGAGGGTCACCTCGGCAACGTCCTGTGCGGACAGTTCGATCTTCACCCGTTCGGCGGCGGTCCGGATCCGGGAGGCGTCTCCCTCGCCGCTGTGGTCGCGCCCACCGATTTGCTCACGCAGGTGCTTGTCGAGCAGCGCGTCGAAGTCGGCACCGCCGAGGAGGTTGTCGCCGCTCAGCGCGTCGACCGAGAAGTAGCCGGGGCCGATCGTCAGCAGTGACACGTCGAAGGTGCCGCCGCCCAGGTCGAAGACGAGCACGCTGACGTGGTCCCGGGTTCCGCCCTGTTCCGCCGACCTGACGCCGAACGCGTGTGCGGCGGCAGTCGGTTCCGGCACGATCCGTGCCACGTGAAAGCCGGCCAGCCGCCCTGCTTCCCGCACGGCGTTGATCTGCGGCTCGGCGAAGTACGCCGGCACGGTGATCACCGCCCTCCGGAACGCCGCCCCTGCGGCGCTTTCGGCGTCCTGCTTGAGCCGCCGCAGCAGGATGGCGGACACCTGCACCGGGGACAGGTAGTGCCCGCCCAGCCGGATCTCCACCGAGCCGTCCGCACTCTCCCGGACGGGCGGCGCGTCGTCGGGCCGCGCCTCCAGCACCTGCTGCACGAGCTCGTCGTCCCAGCGTCGCCCGATCAGCCGCTTCACTTCCGTAATGACCGAACCGGGTTCTCCTGCGAGCCAGTTGAGGGCCTCGCTGCCGACCAACAATGCGCCATGGGAGTCGATGCCCACAGCCGAGGCAGTGGCCTGCCCCCCGAGCCGGTTGGCCAAGACCACGGGGACTCCGTTGCTCAGCCAGGCTGCGACGGAGTTGGTGGTTCCGAGATCGATGCCGAGAGTCCGCTGCATGGATGATGCTTTCTCGTGGTGGGTCATGGACGTGGTGAGCACCTGCATGGGCACAGCGCGCGCACATGCAACGTGCTGCCCTTTGGTCAGGAGCGCCCGCGTCGAGCCGACGGTCTCCGTAGCAGGCGTCGCTGGGAACGGGTGGTACGTCGAGGCTGTTTCCGATTACCACGTGTGGTGGCATCGGGCCCGGGCGGAGCCGGAGCCGGGCCGTCGTCGACCGGCCAAGCAAGCTCTTGGTTCGGCTCGCGTTCCGGCGCAGGGCTTGGCATCGCGATGATTACCTGCGCGGGCCGGAGGACGGTGGCGCCCAAGCGGAACCCGGTGAGCTTCTCCTGCAGCACCGTGCAATCCGCAGCGCCGGGATGCGACTCGGTTCCGACGACCTCCATCTCCGCCGGATCGGCCGGCCTGCCCAGCACCTGAATCGGCGTCACGTCGTGCCGGGCGATCTCGCTGCGAAGCATGCGCTGGGCCGCGTCGATCTGCTCGCCCACGGCCACCAGTGCCGCAGTTGTTTCGCGGGCGGATCGAGCCTCGTGCAAGGCCCCGGTCCGACGGCGCGTATCGGCGAGCAGATCATCCAACGGCAGCAGCGAGCGCAGCAGGGCATGCAGCCGGGACTCGGCCTCGTCTCGCTTGCGCGACAGCGCCTCGACCCGGTGGCGCAGTTTGTCGATCTCGGACGGGGCATCGGTGATGGAGGCCGGGGCGTGTCCGTTCACGTGCATTCCTCGGGAGCGCGACTGGGAAGGGGCGGGGTGAGCATTTCGGCGACGACGGCGTCGACGATGCCGTGAGAGCTCCGGTCGGCCCGGCGGATGCGCTCGCTCTGTACCGGATCGCGCCGGGCCGCGGATTGGGCCTGCGCTGCCTGTTTGCGGAGCAGCGGAGGACGGGCGCCAAGCGGAATTTCGGGGACGAGTTCGTACAGCGTGGGGCCGAACCAGGGGATGGAAGGCAAATCCGGACCCTCGCCGTCCGGAACTGCTGGGCTGTCGGTCAAAAGAGGGTTTCCTGTCCGGTGGGCTCCTCACCGACGTCGACGCGAATCCGGTCCGCAATGTCGGCGGCAGCATTCAGGAGTTTCACGCGGCGCCTCGCTCCGGCACGCGTGCCTTTGTCCGCGGCATGTTCGGCCTCGCCCAGCAGGAGTTCAACGAGCTTCTCGTCGACGAATTCCTCGTCGGACGGGCCTGCGTGGCCATCGTAGTGGAGCATCTTGCGTGCGGCGGAGCGGGCTTGGACGGTAAGCCCACGCACCCCTGCTGTAACTGCCTTCTCCGCGTAGTGATCGCCGAGCCACCTCCGGGCGAACGCACACTCCGGATCGCGCCGGAGCAGGTCCCGCACCTCGTGGACACGGAGCTTCCCGTCTGGCTGAGCCCCATCGAAAATCCGGCACAATGCCACCCGAAGATGGTCGTCGAGCCCGGCCCGAGCGTCCTTGTCGCCAGGCGACACGGACAAGGCCCGGGCGAACCGCTTCCTACTCTGCTCGGTATCGCTGTCGAAGACCTTCTGGCCCTGTCGCACCAACTCTGCGGTGAGCTCGGCAGCCAGTGCGCTGTCCCCGGGCAGCAACCGATAGGCCAATTCGAGGCCATGGATTCGGGCAATGGTCGAGTAGCCGTACCCGTTCCAAGTGCGCCCGACGTTCTTCCACGCGCGGCGCACGGCTGCCTGGTCACCAGGGCCCAGGGGATGGCCGAGCCGCGCAGCCGCGGCGAAGTCGGCGAGCGCATCGCCCCATTCCCCGGTCTGCGCGCGATCCTGTCCCCGTTGCGACAAGGCTCGGGCCAGCGCATCGGCGCAGACAGGATTATCGACGGAATCCGCGCTCCAGGTGTCCGGGTGCGGGTGGCGCGCGCTATAGGCCTCCAGCAAGGCGAGACCTTGTCCGTGGCCGACGAGATATCGGGCAGCACACTCGAGCGGAATCAGGCTGTCGGGCCCGGCTCCCGCAGACTTGGGCGCGAGGCGTTCGGCCGCCCAGGCCGTCTCCCACGCGGCGAGAGCATCTCGGCCGGCGCGGGTGTCCAAAGCACGCAGGAGGTCGGTGATGCGCTTGGCCAGACGGCGGCGAGCCTCGTCCCAGTGATCGTCGGCGAAAGCCGTGCCGCGCCGCGAGGTGAGCAACGCGCGGAAGTCGCCTGGGTCGTCTTCGTCCAACAGGTACGCCCACAGCACGATCACGAGCGCGGTAGTGCCGGATTCGGAATGCCCTTCGGTCTCGCAAAGCCTGCGAAGGGCTGCCAACGCGACGGCGTGCACCACACCTGTCTCCGCTCCCTCCAGGCTCCCCCTGTCGGGGCACCACCGGACCACCTCGGTCCAGTTCCCCACACGCGCGGCCAGCACGCTGCGCAGCACGGCATAGCGTGTCGCTTCGTTGGGGTCGGATGGAGTGCCGAAATCGTGCTCAATCCTGCGCAGAAGCGGGCGGATACCGGCGAAGTCCGCGCGCAAGCAAGCTCGTTCGGCCGCGCTGAGTAAGGCGGGAACCGTGGCGGGCCACCCGAGCCCATCCATGTCGTCCACCTGCACGATCTGTTGTCTCCCCTGGCCCCCGACACAGCGCAACCAACGGTAGATACGTCTGTCGGCAACGTCAACGCGTATCCGGGTGAGCCGGCTGCTTCCATGACGCGGTGATGGGCAAACCACACATGCCGGATGTGTAGTAAGCACGTGGACGCGCGAAGCAGACGGCGTGCTGCCTGCTCCACTATGCCGAGACAGCAGGAGCACAGCGGCTGGACGCAGCGGACGTCATCGACACGCATTTGGTGTGCGGCGACCTGCCCGTTCGCGTCGGGTACTTGGGGTCAGGCAACGGCGGAACCGGACGGAGGTCCCTCGCCTGAAAGCAACTCGGCGGCGTTGTGTGCCTGCGCGTCGGAGCCCTCGGGCAGGAGGAAGTCGCTTGCCGTGCCGTTCCAGCTGACCACGAGTTCGTCGCGGGCGCGGGTCGCGGCGACGAACAGCGTGGATCGTGCCCGTTGCCGTTCCTGACGATAGCGATCGGGATTGGTGTGCCGGAAGGTCTCGATGCTCTGATGCGGTACCTGGCCGTCGCTGATGCCGGCGAGGAAGACGCGTTGGAATTCGAGGCCCTGGTGGACCACACGCCATGGGTGAAGCGGCACGATACGCGCTCCGCCCGTGCATCGCAGGCGTCCTGAGGGCAACGCCGCCACGACATCCGCTCGGGATTTCGAGACGGCTGGACGACTTGTCTCAGTGGGCCGCGAGTTCGTCCAGTCGGGCGGCCAGGACGCCGCGATCGTATAGATGTGCCCATCGTTGGAGTTCCGCCCGATCGGTGCCCTTGAGGTCCAACTGTTCGGCGATCCGCGCGAGGCGATCGTCCACGTCGTCGCGGGTGGGACGACTGCGCGCGCCGAGGTATTCGTCCATCCGCTCGACCAAGGCTCGGCGCCGGGTTCCCGGGTCCGCGCACCACAGTTGGAAGAGACATCCCGAATGTCGCGTGAACGAACCGACCTTGGTGAGTGTGAAGGGCGCGTTCGGGCCGAAGGACTCGGGGGGAAAGGTTGCGCGCCAGCCCCCGCGGTCGAGTGCCTCCGGGCCCGTGGCGGAAGGGTGCTTCTCGCGCATCCATACCTGGGCACGCTCGGGATCAGTCTGCTCCGACGCCAATGCGGAAACGATCTCGACTGTCTCCTGCGCCATTGTGCTCAAATCCGGGTCGGCTTCGTCACCCGCCTGCCCGTACGCGAGATGGCGTAGCCGACCGCCCGGACCGCCCTCCCATCCTCGCACTATGTAGACCGGCAGGAAGACCATCTCCTCGCCGAGGCTCTGGGGTTGGTCGATCCGGGCGGGCAGGTTGTAGCGGTCGCGTTCCGGGCTCGCGCTCAACCGGGCGAGCGCGTCCCGGGCGAACCCGTGCGTGCTCACGAGCAGGGTGAAGCGCTGCCCGTTCCGACCGGCCTGGGCGGCGTCGAGTTGGCCGCCGGACACCAAGGTCACCGGATCGCCTGCGTAGTAGCGCCGAGTCAGCGGCCGCGACCCGAAGGCGTCGAAGTACAGCCTGCGCCGATCCTCGTGCGTCACCACGTAGCGGGTGCCCGCGCGCACCGATCGACGACCGAGTTCGGTAAGTTCCACCGCGTTCCCGGTGCGAACGACATGGTCGATCGCAACCAGCGAGCGCAACGCACGATCCACCAACACCGCGTCGAGGCCGAGGAATCGAGCCAGGCTGTCGACCGTATCCAGGTGGCCTTCGTCGATGGCGCGTTCAAGGTAGTGGTCGATCAGGTCGTACGGCTTCCCCTCGGTCACGGTGGCCCGGATTTCGACGGACCACACCGGGAGCAGCACCGGGAAGACACCGGTGGGCGCGATACCTTCGACGAAGGCCGCATGCTCGACCGCGCGCGTCTCCGGGTATGGGATCGTCCACTTCGGTGTGGCCTGCGCTTGAGATCGGGGACTCACGCCCGCCTCCAGTCCGTGTCGAAGTCGGCCAACCGTTTCCGCACGTCGAGGTACTGCAGAATCTCGCCTCGGTCCACGAGGTGTGCCCGTAGCGCCTCCGCGAGCTTGCGGAACTCCGGATCATCGGCGTTTCCGATGGTCTCGGCGTCGCCGACCAGGACGAGTTGCCGCTTGACCCGGGTGAACGCGACGTTGATCCTGCGCAGTTCGCGCAGGAAGCCCACCTTGCCATTCGGGTTGCTTCGGGTGAAGCCGTACAGGATCACATCGCGTTCGCCGCCCTGGAACGAGTCAACGGTGCCGACGTTGTGCCGAGCGACGTCGAGATCGCCGATCCGACCCGCCAAGATGCGGGTGATCAGGTCCACTTGCGCGCGGTAGGGCACGATGACTGCCCATTCGGCTCCTCGGCGGTGGTAGAAACACGCCAATTCGACCAAGAGTTCGGCCTCGGTCTCGTTGCTGGTGCCGGGGATGTTCCCGTCCTCCGCGGTGCCACCGGACTGTTCGTACCGGCGGCCCGGCGGCAACCTTGCGGTGTCCACGAACACCATGGGCGCGGTGAAGAGCGGGTCCCTGTGCTCGCGATGGACCGCAGCAGTGTGCAGTTTGCCGCCGTAGAACCTCTCGGAGACGAAGCCGCAGACCTCGGCCGGCATCCGGCGTTGGAGGGTGAGTTGCACAACGTGGCTGCGGGGCAGACCGGCCAGGAGCAGTTCGAGGGCGCTCTTCGCGAGCAGGTCCCGGGTCTCCTGGTCGGCACCGGCGCCCCATCTCTCGACGTCTGTGTCCAGGAAGGGCGGGAGTTGGCGCTCGTCGCCGACCAGGATCCCGCGCTTCGCCCGGACCAGGGGTACCAGCACGTCGGTGACGCCGATCTGTCCGGCCTCGTCGACGATCGCGAGGTCGAAGTCGAGCTCGGCGAGTTCCGGTCGGGAGGCCGCGCCGATACAAGTCGCGGCGATCACGTCCGCGTAACGGATCAGTTCCGGGTGCAATTGGTCGGTCTCGCCGCTGACGGCCTCGTGCCATTGCTCGCGCAGGTGTGCCCGCGCGGCGATCAGCGGCATGTACGCGTTCAGCCACGCGCGCAGTTCGCCGAGCCTGCGCCCGCTCGGGTCCGGGTCGGTTGGGTCGTAGGGCGGCGCCAGTCCCTCCGCCGGGCCGAGCGCCGCGCACGTCTCGCGGGCCGCGACCCGAGCGCGGTCGTGGGCGGCCTGCCGCTCCTGCCGGGTGGCCGCGAGCACGGCCGCGGCGGCACGCACCGTCGGGGCGGCATCGGCCTCGGCGAGGGCGGCGCGTTCGGCGACGTCGAGTTTGGCCCGGACGTCGACGACCGCCGCGTCGAGCTCCGCCGCCCGAACGAACAGCGCGTCCAGCCGAGCCCGCAGCCTGCGGGCTCGGCGCGCGAAGAGGCCCCCAAGGATCGGCATACCCGCGCGCGAGGCGACCTTGTCGTGTTGTCGGACCCGAATCTCGATGTGCCCGCGGTGCCCCTCCGCCGCGTCGCGTGCCAGGGCGAGCCGCTCGGTCCACGCAACCGCGGCGTCGCGCGCCGGCCCACGGACCGCACGGCGTTTCCCGTCGAGATCCGTACGGGCTCGGGCCGCCTGTTCGGTCAGTACCGCGAGCTCGTCCACGTACAGCGAGAGTTCGTCGGCCCAAGGCGCGGCGTTCTCGGGATCCGTGCACGCGTCCGGCGCATGCGCGGTGCGGCCGAGGATCTCGCCACGCAGGTCGGCGATCTGGCGGTCGAGAAGGTACGGCTTGCCCTCTGCGGTGACGCTGTTCTCGTGGCCCACCCGCACGATCACGAGGTCGCGAGGCAGCCGGGCCAGCACGTTGTCCACCGCGCGATGTGTATGCGACGTGACCAGAATGCGCTCGGGCGGCTCCGCGATCGCGCTGGATCGCACGATCTCGCTGATCGTCCGGGTCTTGCCGGTCCCCGGTGGGCCGAGCACGATGAGTAGATCGGGGACGGTCAACGCCTTTTGGTATGCCGAAAGTTGATCGGGATCAAGCGGCTCTGCAGGCTGTGTGACGGCCGCCCGGAACGGTTGCACCCGGCGCTCGGTCAGCATCGGCAGGAGCGCCGGATTGGCTTCCTGGCCGGTTCGCAGCCGGGCGACCGCTTCACGCTGTTTGCGGTAGACGACATTGGTCGGGGTCATCTCCAGTTCCCCCTGGGGCGCGAGGTCGCCCCACGCGACGGGCTCGTCGAAGCGCACGGTCGCGATTTCGTGACCACCCTCGGCGACGACCCGGACCACTTGACCGCGCCGCTCCGACCCGCCACGCAGTTGGACGAAGGTGCCGTCCTGGGGAGTCCGCCCGCCGGCGAGGTGGAATCGATACACCGCCCGGGTCCCCCGTCGTCGCTCGCCGGTCGCGCTCACATCCCGGTACGGGAACGGCGGGGCGGCGCGCGTCTTCTCGCCGTCGATCCGCTCGGTGGCGTCGATCAGCCGCTCGAGCGTTTCCAGCAGGACCGTCGAACGGGCCGTTGGGGCGGCGGGCACACCGTGGGCGGTGGAGTGCGCCGCGAGCAGTCTGGTCCATTCGGCGTCGATTCGGGGCCAGTACGCGTCGGAGCCGGCAGGTATCTGTCGCGGCTCGTGCACCGACCGCCAGAGCGGCGGACGCACGCGGAGGTAGCGGTCGGCGAGCCGGCTGTGGTCGGCGGCGCGCAGCGGGTATATCCCGGCGATCGTGTATCCGTCGCGATGCCGGGTGGGGAACAGGCGTACGACGTAGGAGGGTCCGAACAGGACCATGCTCTTGTCGGTGCTGCCGGGCCTGGGTTCGTCCAGGGCAGCCGGCACACCGTCGGTGCGGCCGTTCAGGTAGCCGATCAGCGCGCGGAGGTCCTCGGGAACGTACGGATTGCTCGCCTGCCGACGCAGTTGTCCGTCCAGCGTCTTTCCCGGGACCAGCGTGACGGCCCCGGGTAGTTCAACGAGGTGGATCGGCATGTGTGCTCCTCTACTCCTTCGTTGCGGCGGAGCGTCGTCAGGCGAGTTCGTCTCGGACGGCGGTCAAGGCTGCGGCGAACTCCCCGATGTTCGGACGGGACCGCGGGTCGGCCCCAAGACCCTGCCCCAGGGCTCGACCGAGTGACGCCGGCAGGTCCGGCCGCAGGTTCGCCCCGAGCGTGGGGGCGATCGGATGCGGTGCCCGGCCCGTCACCAGGTGGTACGCGATCGCGGCGAGCCGGTACACGTCCGTATGCGGCCCGGGAGTGCCCGATCCGCGGCGCCGGCTCTGCTCGGGAGCCTGGGGTCCGTCCGGTGCTTCGCCCGATCGGGGCTCCCTCGCGGCGAGGCCCAGGTCACGAAGCACGAGTCGGCCGTCGTCGAGCATGATGATGCCGTTCGCGGCGAGCCGGCGATGACCGGTCCCTCGACGGTGCAGCGGTGCCAAGGTCGCGCAGAGTCCGGCCAGGCCGGCGAGCAGGCGTGCGGTCCGCCAGGGGTCCAGCGGCGCGGCCCGTGCGCCACACGCCTCGGCGAGTGTCTCGCCCGGGCCGCCGCCGAGGCGGGCCGGCGGCCAGCCAAGCACCAGGGTCGACGTTCTGCGTCCGCCGGCCACCGCGATCGGTAGCGGCAGACCTGGGATGGGACCGAGTTCGTCGATCAGGCCGTACTCGGCAGCGAGTTCGCGTAGTGCGGTGCGCGCTTCGGGCCCGTCGGTGCGGGCGTCGACACGGTGCAGCCACACGTATTCCCCTGCTGAGGAACGTCCCTCGCCCCGAGTCAGGCTCAGTCCCCGAGCCCGGCGCGAGTGTACCGAGCGGACAGCGCAGAACGTGTCGTCCAGGTGCTCGCTGTGTAGCAGATATCGACGCCCTTCCACATCGACCTCCGCGCCGCCATGCCAACCGGCAGCCGACTTCAGGGGTGTGGCGGCGTCGCTCGTGGCGACCACGATTCTCGCGGACGCCGGGGAGGGATTCGGCGTTCGCCCGGGACCGGATGGAACGCGTACTGATGGCAGCCGATCAAGACGGAGGGAGGTGCCGAGTAGGTCTTCCAACGCCGGTACGCGCGCCGCGTCGACTCCGTCCGCCCACCGCTCGGCCGACACGGCGGCCAGTGTCCCCAACCCGTCCGAGCGATGGTGGCGGCTGACAATGCCGACGACGTGTCCGGCGACCCATACTGCCGCACCGGACATGCCTTCCCAGGGCGACGCCCTGGGATCCACGTCGCGGTCGGGTGGGCTCACGGCGATCGACAGGGTGCCCTCGCGGCGATTCGAGAGCGGGGCGAGCGTGCCGAACGCGTCGCACATGTCCCGGTATTGGGATCCGTCCCGTGAGTCCATTCGCAGCTTGAACCGAGGGAAACCCACCGCTCGGCATTCGTAAAGGAGTTCGTGCCCATCGAGGCGGCCGAATTGCACCGGTGGCCGGTCCTCCCCCGGCACGAGTAGCACGGCCAAGTCGGTCCGTTCGTCGGCCCACGCCGGCTCCCCGACCAGCTCGCGCGCGCCGGGCCGATCCGCGTCGAAGCGCACCCTCACCACCATCGCCCCGGCGATCACGTGAGCCGCCGTCAGCACCCGCCCAGGACCGATCAGGTAACCCGAACCACGCCGACCGCCCCCATCGTCCAAGGCCACGATAATCTCCGCAACCCGCCCGGGGGTGACCCCCGCCCGCACTGCCATCACGTGGTCAGCGTTCTCTGTGGGCCTGCTCTCCGGAGATGAGCGGTGGTGCGTTCGTACCTGCCAGTCTCGGCTGGAGGGTGAGCGAAATCTGTTGAGTGTGCTCGTGGCCCCGTCGGCCCTGTGCGTCACCCTCGACCACCCAGAAGCGCACCTTGGCACCGGCACCGGCCTCACGGGTGACCGTAACGGTGGCGGTGATCTCGACCGGCCCCAACTCGAAGCGCAGGCGTTCGCCCGCGCCGTGTTCCATCGCGTCGGTCAACTCGCGCCGTAGATCACGGATCATCTCCGCCAGCTCGATCACTTCGCATCCTCCCCGGTGACGCACTGATCCCCGTACCCACGCACGAACCCGGCGAGCCGGCCACAATTGCCCGTTTCCCGGAGTGGGACCCTCGGTCTCCACCGGTCCGCCGCCATGTGCAACGAAGAGACTACACATGGTGCCGAGACGAGCGTGCCCCGAAGCCGGCAGCACCCCGAGGGGCCGGCAACGCGAGGGAGACGCTCCAGCCGCCACCGAGGCGTAACCAGCGGATGGAGCACCGCGAAGGGCACGAGCACCCTCGCGATCGGGGTTCTGGTGTCGCCGAACAGAGTCGCCATGCCCCCTAGCGTCGGTTCAGCGGGCCGAACGTCCGGTTCACTCCAGGATCGGCGTCTTCGAGTGACCGATTCCGTAGACCGCTTGTTCGCGGTCCGGCCAGCGGTCGACGGCTTGGAGGGCTTGCGCGAAATTGGGGCGGTCGAAGCCTGCGTCGTGCTCTTCGGCGAGTTCGAGGAGGCGTTCCGGGGTGTAGCGGCCGGAGGCGAGGGCGGCGTTCACGTCCAGGTAGTCGCGTGGGGCGGCCCGGCCGAACAGTGCGATGACCTTGTTGGCGACTGCGTCGTAGGGGTGGAGGACGGGGCCGACGTCGAGTTGTGTCGTGGCGGGGTCGTCGCGCGTTTCGCGGTGTCGTCGATCCCGGCTCGTGTCCGTCGGGGAGAGCCGCCCAATCGCGTGCGGGCCGCCAGGTCGGCGACAGCAGGGAAAACCGCCCAATCGCGTACGGGCGGCCAAGTCGGCGACAGCAGAAAGAACCGCCCGATCCGGTACGGGCCGCCAAGTCGGCGACAGCGGGGAGAACCGCCGAGGTGGGCCGGGGCCCGGGCGGGTCGGTTACAGGTGGAGTTCCTGGCGGGATTTTGCGCCGAGTTTGCGGAGCACCTTGGCCACGTGCTCCTCGACCGTCCGGCGGGAGAGGAACATCGCCTGGGCGATCTCGCGGTTGGTGCGGCCGTTGGCCAGCAGGCGCGTCACCTCGCGTTCACGGGGCGAGAGTTCGTTGCCGTAGCCGCGGCGGCCGCGGGGTGAGGGAGTGCTCACGCCGATGCCGCGGATCAGGTGGCGGCAGCGGGCCGCGTCCGTGGTCGCGCCCAGGTCCTCGTAGCCGCGCACGAGGTCGCCGAGTGCGGCGACGTCGCCGGCCCGCGCCGCCACGGTCTCGGTGAGCCGGGCCGTGCGGTAGGGGAAGCCGAGGGTCTCGAAGCGGCCGATCGCCTCGTCGAAGAGCCGGGCCGTTGCGGCGACGTCACCCGCGGCTTCCGCGAGTTGCGCGCGCGTCGCGGTCAGGGACGCCTGGGCCAGGGGCGCGTCCACCCCCTCGAGCCCGGCGGCCAGGTCGGCCACGAACGTGTGCGCGTCGTCGTGGCGCCCGGCGGCCACGTACGCCTCCACGGCCGGGCAGGCCAACTCCCCCGCCCACGCCCACAGGCCCTTGCGGCGGATCAGTGCCGCGCCCCGGTCGGCGTACCCGCAGGCCGCCGCGGTGTCGCCGCGGTTCGACAGCAGCGTGACCATCCCGCCGATCGCGGCGATCACGACCGGGATGACGGCCGAGTCGGGCTGATCCATGCGGGTGGCCTTGAAGGCCGCCTCCGCGCGGACCCAGTCGCCACGCGCGGTGGCCAACCAGCCCTTCACCAGGTTCAGTTCGCTGGTGACCCAGAGCAGGTGCGGGTAGGTCCGGGTGAGCCGCTCGGCCCGTTCCGCCAGACCGTCCCAGTCACCGACGTGCCAGTCCAGCCGGGCGCGGGTGGCCTCGGCGGTGCCGACCACGTAGGACGCGCCCGCGCGCTTGGCCAGGTTCAGACCGCTGTGCAGGAACTCACGGGCCCGTGCGTAGTGTCCGGTCCACGCGCATCCGTCGGCGAGATTGCAGTGCGCGCGGGCGAGCGCGCGCAGCGTCCCGGTGTCGACCGGTTCGGACGCGGAGGGCAGGAGGCCTAGCCGATCCCACACCCGCGGGTCGCCGACGAGCACCCTGGCGCCGAGCGTGGACGCCAACAACTCGGTGCGCGGACCACCCGGCTCCAGGTCCTCCAGACTCTCCTCCACCCGCTCCAGCCAGACCAGATCGGCGGCGAACGGATGGGTGCTGATATAGGGCAGGGCCAGCACGGCCATGCCGCGCAGGCGGCGTTCGGGCCGGCTGTGCAGCGCTTCGACGGCCAGTTCGATCTCGGCCCGGCCCCGGCCCATCGCACCTGCCTCACGGATCAACAGCAATCCCAGCCAAAGGTGTACCTCGCCGCGCGCCTCGTCCGAGAGCCGGGGATCGGAACACAACCGCTCGATCTGCGCGGTGACCTCCCGGTGGTGCAGGTTGATCAGCGCGGATTCGCACAGGTTGACCGCGAGTCGGTCCACGTCCGAGGCCGATACGGTGGGTTCGGCCACCGCGGCGCAGAGCAGTTCCATCGCCGTGAGGGCGTCCCCGGCCCGCACCGCGGCGTCGGCCGCCGCCTCGCTGTAGCGCAGCCAGTCCTCCGTCAGCCCGGCGCGCCTGCTGTGCGAGGCCAGCCGAATCAGCGGCGGCGGGTCCAGCCGGACCAGCTCCCCGACCGCACGCACGTGCAGCTCCTGACGGTAAGGGCCGGAGAGCGCGTCGTACACCGCCCGTCGGGCGAGCGAATGCCGGAAGCCGTACTCGTTCTCCGCCACCTCCACCAGGACCGCCTGCTCCAACAGCCGGGTGACCTGCCCCCGGCTGCGGTCCACACCGGAGACCGCGCTCAGCAGGGCGATCGAGGCGGGCATCCCCAGGACCGCCGACGCGTGCGCGACGGCACGCGCGTCGTCCGGCAGCGCGTGCATGCGCTCGAGCATCGCCTCCCGGACCGGTACGGGCACCTCGACGATGTCCAGCAGCCGGCGTGCCGTCACCTCGTCGGTACACGGCCGCTCGTCCAAGGCGCGCAGCGCGCAGGCGGCCTCCTCGACCACGAGCGGGATGCCGCCGGTGTGCTGCCTCATGATCTCGGCGACCCCGGCCGCCACCGGATCGCCGAGGATCGCCTCGAGCATGTCCCGTACGCCGTCGACATCCAACGGCCCCAGGCTCAGGTGCGCTCCGGTGACGCCCGGTGGCGGGCGGAACGGTCGTCCCAGCGGCGCGCTGCCCGCCAAGTCCTCGCGGCGGTACGTCATGACCAACGACAGGCCGGGCGGCGGGTCGGTCATCGTGAATCGCAGGAGTTGCCGAGTGCCCTCGTCCGCCCAGTGCACGTCCTCGATCACCAAAACGACCCGGCCCAACGCGGCCAGCAGGTCGCGGGCGGCGCGGAAGAGCTGGTGTCGTTCGGCGGCCGCGTCGCCCGGTGGCGGGGGCGCGGGCGGCAGCGCGTCGG
Source organism: Embleya sp. NBC_00888 (assembly GCF_045207655.1). NCBI lineage: Bacteria > Bacillati > Actinomycetota > Actinomycetes > Kitasatosporales > Streptomycetaceae > Embleya > Embleya sp. NBC_00888. The sequence goes on from NZ_CP108784.1 coordinate 1,535,405, forward strand.
CCAGTTCGGGCAGGTAGGGGCGCAGCGCGCCGACAACGGGGCTCAACTCCCCACTCTCCTGGGCCAGTCGGCCCGCGCACCGGCGCAGGAGGTCGAAGACGACGCCGTAGGGGAACGGATCACGCAGCGGCTGGCAGTACCGGACCGGAACCCATGGCGGACGGTGGCCCGGATCGGCGGTCGGATCGGCGATCAGTTCGGCGATCAACCGGGACTTGCCGATGCCCGCCTCTCCCTCGACGAAGATCACCGACGGTGCGGCAGTCACCGCGGTGGTCAGGGTCCGCAACTCCCGGTCGCGGCCGACCAGCACCGGTGAACCGGTCCGCGGCGCTGCCGGGGACGAGCCCGCGGTCGGCTGCGCGCCGTTTGTCATCATCCCGCTCCCGCCGGAAAGCCCTGGCTCGACCGTTGATCGCTGATGAGGTTCCCAGAGGATAGCCGGCCCGATGGTGTTGCGGAAGGTCGCCTACTCGCACGCCTGAAACCCGTATCCCTACGGGTGGTTGCCACGGTTGTTCGGGTAATGGCGCCGGACGGATCGTTCTCGCCGAGTGGCTCACCCTTCCCTGACCCCCGGCAGCCACTCCTCGAGTCCGGTCCACCGGCCCCGAGCGGGGAGACGGAGTTCTCATGCGAGACAGACCCCTGCGCGGCGCACGGCGTGTCGGCGCGGTGGCCGTGCTGGCCGCCGGCGCGCTGGCCTTCGGCGGCGCAGCCGGCGCCCAGCCGTCCCAAGTTGCCGCCCCGATGGCCGAGGCCGCGGTCCATCAGGCGTCCCGGCCGGTTCCGGGACAGTACATCGTCGTTCTCAAGGAGGGCGCGCCCCAGGCCGCGGCCGGTCGGGCCGCCGGTTTGGCCCAGACGTACGGCGCCGTGGTCACGAGGACCTTCTCCGCCACGTTCAACGGGTTCACCATCCGCGACACCGATCCGCAGGAAGCCCGGCGGCTCGCGGCGGATCCGTCGGTCGCGGCGGTGTACCAGGACGGCACCGCCCACGCCGCGGGCGAGCAGCCGAACCCGCCCTCGTGGGGCCTGGACCAGGTCGACCAGAAGACGACCGCTCTCGACAGGAAGTACACCTATCCGAACACCGCCGACGGCGTCACCGCCTACGTCATCGACTCCGGTGTGAACAAGAACCACGCCGAGTTCGAGGGCCGGGCCGGCTTCGGCTACGACTTCGTCGACAACGACGCGGATGCCGGTGACTGTTACTGGCACGGAACGCACGTGGCCGGCACCATCGCCGGCAAGACCGTCGGCGTCGCCAAGAAGGCCGGAATCGTCGCGGTTCGGGCGCTCGGCTGTGATGGCAGCGCACCCGACTCGGCCACCGTCGCCGCGCTGGAGTGGGTCGCCACCAACGGCAGGGGCCCGGCCGTGGTCAACATGAGCCTGGCCATGGACGTCGTCGGCGTCGGCGACCAGCAGGTCAAGGCGCTGGTGGCCAAGGGCTTCGTCGTCGTGGTCGCGGGCGGCAACAACGGCCAGGACGCCTGCGGTGTCAGCCCCGCCCGGGTGCCCGAGGCGATCACCGTCGGCTGGATGAATCAGGGCGGCGGCCGCAGCGGCAACTACGGCACCTGCCTCGACCTGTTCGCACCCGGCGGCAACATCACCTCCGCCGACCACACCGGCGGCTACCGCTCCGGCAGTGGCACGTCGATGGCGACCCCGCATGTCGCGGGGGCGGCGGCGATGTACCTGGAAGCCAACCGCGGTGCCACACCGCAGCAGGTACGCGACGCGCTCGTCGACAACGCCACGCCGAACCTGGTCACCAACGCCGGGGCCGGTTCGCCGAACAGGCTGCTCTACACCGGCTTCATCGGCGGCGGCACCGGACCGGTGTGCGGCACCGGGACCAGTACCGAGGCAGTGCCCATCCCCGACGGCGGGGAAGGCGGCAGCAACATCACCCAGGACTCCTGTGCCGGTCGGGCCTCGGCCACGTTGCCGGTGAAGGTCGACATCGACCACACCTACAGCGCCGACCTGTCCATCGACCTCATCGGGCCGAGCGGCACCACGTACTCGCTCAAGCGTGCGGGCGGCATCGGCACGGCGGACGGCGTCCACCAGACCTTCACGATCGACGCTTCCGCCGAGAACGCCAACGGCGTCTGGAAGGTGCGGGTCAAGGACGCGTACCGGTACGACACCGGCGTGCTCACCGGTTGGTCGATCACCTTCTGAGCCGGCCGGAGGGCCACGGGCCGGTCCCTTCCCGGGCCCGACCCCGGCGCCTCGCCCGAGGTACGCCCGGGGACGACCGCTTCCTTCGTGCCCTTCGGTTGCGCGTCCTCTCCCACCCACCCCATCGGCAAGGAGACGTCCATGAGAGCAAGGCATCTGATCGGGCCACTGATCCTCGCGGTGGCCGCGGCCGTCCTGCCGGCCGCCGTACCGGCCGCCGCCCAGGGCACACCCCCGCCCGCCATCGCCGCCACCCCCACCGACCAACTGCGTCCCGAGGGCGGAACCAGTCCCCGGGTGGTCAACGGGCAACGCACCACGGTCCGGGAGAACCCGTCCCTCATCACCGGCCTGCGCGTGGGCGGCGGCGGCCCGCAGGGCGCCTCCTGCACCGCCTCGGTGGTCGGCCGGAACAAGATCCTCACCGCGGCGCACTGCATGATCGACGTCAGCGGTGACAAGAGCTATCTGTACGGCGACGACGACCTGAACACCGCCGGCGACGAGAGCTTCCGCACCAAGGTCGCCTCCTACAAGGTCCACCCGAGGTACACCGGCCCCAACAGTTGGCAGAGCGGCTACGACGTCGCCGTGGTGACCACGGTGGACGACATCCCGGTGCCCGCGAACCAATGGGCCAAGGTCGCCGGCTCGTCCGACGAGGCGCTCACCCGACCCGGCAAGTCGGGGACGGCGATCGGTTGGGGCAAGGTTTCCGGCAGTGGCTCGTCCGGCGTGCTCAACAAGACCACGATGCCGGTCAACGACGCCGCCGACTGCCAGGTGTTCGACATCCGGGTCAACCCCGACGTGATGGTCTGCGTCGGCTACAACGACGGCCGCACCGGGACCTGTTCGGGAGACAGCGGCGGTCCGTTCACGGTCGACGGCGTCGTGGTCGGCGTCGTGTCGTGGGGGTCCAGCCAGTGCGACCGCTACAGCGTCATGGCCCGTCTCACCAATGTGATGGGTGACTGGGCCAAGGGCGAAATCGGCGGCGGCAACCCGGGGGACGGGAAGTTCTCGGTGGGTCTCAGCCCCTCCTCCGGACGGGTCGCCCCCGGCAGGTACGTGTCCACCACGCTGACCAGCCAGGCCGGTGACGCGGGCTCCGAGCAGATCGAACTGTCGGCCACCGGGCTCCCCACCGGTACGACCGCCACGTTCCAGCCCACGTCCATCCGGTCCGGCGACACGTCCAAGGTCACCTTCGAGACCACCGCGCAGACCCCGAAGGGCAATCACACCATCACCGTCCAAGCCAGGGGCGCATCGGGCACCAAGACCGCGACGTACACGCTCGCCGTCGACGACGGCGGCACCCCCGAAGGCCCCAGGCCCGTGCCGGCCACGGATTCCGCGACCACGGCCCCCGGCGGCATCGTCCAGGCACGGATCTCGGTGACCGGCGGACAGGGCTCCAGCAGGCTCACCGCCACCGGTGTGCCGATGGCGCCGATGTTCTTCCCACAAACGGTGGCGCCCGGCGGTAGCTCACAGATGACCGTCTTCGCCCCGTTCCAGGCCGGTGTCTACAAGATCACCGTCACGGCCACGGACGAGGCGGGAAGGAGCGGCAGTTCGGACTACACCCTGACCGTCCGCTGAGCATCCACCAACGAGTCCGAAGAACGACACGCGAGCACCCGCGAGCACCGCTCGCGGGTGCTCGCGTGCATGCGGGGGTGGTGGCAGCCGGGTCGCGGCCTCCGAGTTTCGGGTTTCACCGCTCCGTTGTCGCGCGCGGCGAGGAGACTACACATGGCGCCGAGACGGGCGCGCGTTCCGAAGGCGGGTCCATACCGCGCGGGGGCTTCGGGTGGATCGACGGGTTCGGCATGAACTCTCTTTCCGCGTGCTCTCGTTCGCGTGATTCCGCGCACGCGCGCGGCGAGGCAGGAAGCCGGTGGGGGCGGGCGCGGACGACACCGCCACGTCACCGCCGCCGACGCCCTCCTCGCCCCGTGCCGAGCCGGCTCACGCAGCCTCGGGTGTCCGGCTCGGAGCATAGAAGTGTCACATGTGAAATGGTACCGTCCGGAATATCACAACGCGATGATCGGGGCGTGCAATGGGTGACATGGGTGACATGGGTGACGACGACATGACCGGCAACAGGGCGCGTGGGGCCGAAAAGCATGACCACGCGGTGCCGGCGGCGCTGGCGGAGGCGTTTCGACACGGGTGGGCCGACACCGCGATACAGGCGCCGCCCGTGTCCGGGGCGGCGTACGCGGCCAAGCGGCGGGCGGCGGTGTCCGAGCGCTTTCCCGGTGAGCGGATCGTGGTGCCGTCGGGTGGGTTGAAGGCGCGCAGCAACGACTTCGACTACGCGTTCCGGCCGCACTCGGCGTTCGTGCACCTGACCGCCGAGCAGGGCACGCAGGCGGTCCCGGACAGTGTGCTGGTCTTCGAGCCCGACGGGAACGGGCACTCGGTCACGCTGTTCACCCGGCCACGCTCACCGCGCGACGGCGGGCCCGACGGTGCGGGGTTCTACGGCGACCGGCGGTACGGCGAGTTCTGGGTCGGGCGCCGGCGCACGCTCGCGGAGACCGCCGACGCCCTCGGGATCGAGTCGGCCCCGCGCGAGGACCTCGAACGGGCCCTGCGCGGACGGAAGGCACCGACCCGGGTGGTGCGCGGCGAGGACTCGCTCGTCGACGCGCTGGTACCGCCGGCGTCGGGGGCCGGCGCCGAGGCAGAGGCCGAACTGCTCACCTTCCTGTCCGAGTCGCGGCTGGTCAAGGACGAGTGGGAGGTCGAGCAGCTGCGTGCGGCCGTGGGCCACACGGTGGCCGGATTCCACGACGTGGTGGGCGAGTTGGATCACGCCACCGGTCTCGAGCGTGGTGAGCGCTGGATCGAGGGCACGTTCAATCGGCGGGCCCGGCTCGAGGGCTACGGGCTGGGCTTCGAGACCATCGCGGCGGCCGGCGCGCACGCGTGCGTCCTGCACTGGATGCGCAACGACGGACCGGTGCGCACGGGCGACCTGTTGCTGCTGGACGCCGGTGTCGAGGCCGACTCGTTCTACACCGGCGACGTCACCCGTACACTGCCGGTCGGCGGACGCTTCACCGACGTGCAACGCCGGGTCTACGACCTCGTCTTCGCCGCCCAGTCGGCGGGTATCGCCGCGCTGCGGCCCGGCGCGCGGTTCGGCGACTTCCACGCCGCCGCGATGCGCGTGATCGCCGAAGGCCTGGACGAATGGGGCCTGTTGCCCGGCGGGGCGGAGGCGGCCCTGGCCCCCGACTCCGGCCTGTATCGCCGCTTCACCCTCTGCGGCTCGGGCCACATGCTCGGCCTGGACTGCCACGACTGCGCCGCCGCCCGTCGACAGAGCTACCCGGACGGCCTGTTGGCACCCGGGCACGTGCTCACCGTCGAGCCCGGCCTGTACTTCCAGCCCGACGACCTGACCGTGCCGGAGGAGTTGCGCGGGATCGGTGTTCGCATCGAGGACGACTTCCTGATCACGGCCGACGGCGCACAGTGCCTGTCGTCGGGCCTGCCACGCGCCGCGGACGAGGTCGAGGCCTGGATGGCCTCGCTGCGATGACCGTGCGCGGTCCACTGGTGGACCAGGTCTGCGGACAGTTACGGCAGGCCGGCGTGGTGGCGGTGATCGGGCCCACCGGGTTCGGCAAGTCCGCGGTCCTGGACGCCGTGTGCACGGCGTGGCAGGCGGCCGGGGATCCGGTGGTCCGGCTCAGCTCGGCGCGCGCCGACGCGAACATCGCCTACGCGCCGCTGATGGACCTGTTCACCGCGTGTCCGGCCGAAGTGCGCGGCGAACTGTCCGAGCTGCAACGCTCGACGATGGACTGGGTGTTGCGGCGCGTCGCGGGGCCCGAGCCGGACACCGCGACGTTCCGCGGCACGGTGTTGTCCTGCCTTCAGGCGTGGGGGCGCAGGGCCCGGCCGTTGTTGTCCGCCGACGACGTGCAGTGGTGGGGTCCGGGCAGTCTGGACGTCTTCGGTTTCGCCGCGCGGCGCAGTCGCGGCAGCGTGTCGCTGCTGGCCGCGTTGCGGCCCGACGGCCCGTCGCCGCACGACGTGCTCGGCGGCGGCGCGGTCGAGATCGGGATACCACCGCTGAGCCCGGAGGAATCGGCGGCCGTCGTACGGTCGTTCGGCATCCCGCTGCGCACCGCGGGCCGCATCCACGCGGCGACGGGCGGCAGTCCGCGACTGGTCTCGGACATCGCCGCCGGGCTGGCCCGGGCCGGGCGTTCGGCCACGGCGTGGGACGCCGAACCGCTGGCCCCGCACGCGCGCAAGGCGATGCGCGCGTGGCTGGCGGACCTGGCCGAACCGGTGCGCCGGGTGCTGCTGTTGGCGGCGTTGGCCGCCGATCCCTCGCTCGACGGCATCCGTCGGGCCACCGGGTACACCGCCGACGCCGCGCCGACCGCGGACGCCGCCCTGGCCACCGCCCAGGACGCCGGGCTGATCCGGGTGATCGACGGTGCCGTGTCCTTCCCGGCGCCGGTCCTGCGCGAGGGCATCGTCGCCGAGGCCGGGCGCGAGTCGGTGCGCCGCGCCCATCGCGCACTGGCGGCGGTGTCCACCGGCGCCGACGACCGGACCTGGCACGAGGCGTCCGCCCTGGCCCCGGCCACCACCGCGGCGCGTCTGGTCCTGGTGCTCGCCGACGCCGCCGCGGCGGCGCGCGAGCGCGGCGACCACACCCGGGCCGCGGAGTTCGCCCTGCTGGCGGTCGACCGGGCCGGCGGCACCCGACCCGATCTGCTGGTGTCTGCCGCCCGGGACGCCGAGACTGCGGGGCGCTTCGACCTCGCCTGGACGGCCCTGGACCGGCTGGACCGCACCCGGGCCGGACCGGCACAGCGCGCCCGGGCCCGCATCGCGGTCGTGGACGCCGCCGGCCGCGGCGCCGCGCTGCTGGCGGACATCGCGGCCCGGGCGCTGGCCGACGCCACGGCCGCCGACGAACCGGCGTTGGTCTCGGCGGCGCATCTGCGGCTCGCCTGGAGCGCGCACCTGACCCGGGGCTATCCCGCCGAGGCCCTGGCGCACGCGTGCGCGGCCGTGGAGTGGGCGGATCGGGCCGGCGACCCGGCGAGCCGCGCCGCCGCGATCACCTTGACCGCCCGGATCCAGCAGGGTCGCGGCTCGCCGGAGCATGCCGGGACGCTGCGCCTGGCGTTGCAGCCGGGCGCGACGGGCGGAACCGGGGCGGGTGGCGCCGGTGACCCGCCTCCGATCTCGGACGATCCGCGCCGGGTCGCGGTGTCCTTCGCCCTCCTGGAGGACCGCCTGGACGAGGCCGGGCGGTTGCTGGACGCGCTTCGCCCGGGGTTCGGGTCGGCCGCCGGGCGGGCCGACCCGGGGCGGCTCCTGGGCTGCGCCGTACTGATCCACGCGCACGGCGGCGACGGTCGGGCGGCGCGTGAGGAGGCTCGCCGACTGCTGGCGCTGGCCCGCGAGTTGGGCGCATCCCCCGGCCCGCCGTGGTACGCGGCGGCGACCGCCGAACTCGCGGGCGGAACCCTGGAGCAGGCGCTCGCCTACGCGGGGCTGGGACTGACCGCGTCGGAGGAGGAGAAGGACACCGTCTTCGCGGCGCACTGCCTGCATCTGTCCGGCCGTACGCGGCTGTTCCTGCGCGACACGGCCGGCGCGCTGGCGGATCTGCTGCGCGTGCGGGATCTGGTACGCGAGTTGTCCGTCCGGGATCCGGCGGCGATCCGCTACGACGCCGACCTCGCCGAGGCCCTGGTCGCCGCCGGGGATGTCGAGGCCGCGGCGCGCACCATCGCCGATGCCCGAGACCCGGCGCGGGAGTTGTCGCGGCGCGGCGTACTGGCCTCGCTCGACCGCGCCCAGGCACTGTGCGCGGCGGCGGCGGGCGAGTTCACGGCGGCCGAGCGGCTGCTCACCCGGGCCTGGGAGGCGTTCGCGCGGTTGGGCTACCCGTTGGAATGCGGCCGGGTGTTGCTGACCCACTCGGCCGTCGAGCAGCGACGCAGACGCCCCGCCCGCGCCCGGGAGTTGCACGCGGCGGCGGAGGCGGTGTTCCGCAAGGCGGATGCACCGCTGTGGGAGCCGGACCGACCTGAGCGAACCGGGGCACGGGCCGGGCTCGCGGGCCTGACCGACGCCGAACAGCGCATCGCCGAACTGGTCGCCGACGGGTGCGGCAACCGGGACATCGCGGCGTCGTTGTATGTCAGCGTCAAGACCGTGGAGGCGGTCCTGACCCGGATCTATCGCAAGCTCGGCGTGCGGTCGCGGATCCAACTGGTGGCGCTCGTACACAAGGACAGGCACCAGCCGGCGCGGTAGTGCCGATCGTGGTTGCCCCGGGGCGGAAGCGGTCGGGGGAGGTGGGTGGGTCATCGAAGGCCGGGTGTCGTCGTAGGAATGGCGGTGTCGTCGCAGCCGTGTGAGGTGTCGTCGCGGGCCTGGGAGGTGTCGTCGCGGGCATGGGGCTGTCGTCGAAGGCCGGGTATGTCGCCGAGGGGCCGGGCGTGTCGTCGAAGGCCCGGCAAGCCCCGGCGAAGACCCGGCGAAGGTGTCGAGGTCAGTCCGCGAACGCCCAGGAGATCGCGCCTCGGGAGGCGTTGACCACCTTGGAGTCGGCGGAGCCGCGCACCAGTGCCCCGTTGGTGCGATCGCCGTAGGCGTAGACGCCGAGCACGAAGTCGAACTCGGCCGTCTTGCGGTGCCCGGCCTCCTCGGCGCTCGGACCGTCCGCGACCGGGAGTTCCAGCGTGGACGCTTCGACCATGCGCTGACAGGTCCAGGTGTCCACCCCGTCCGCCACGAAGCGCTCGCGCAGGGCCGGCGCGGAGTGCTCGGCGCCGATCAGGACACCGTCGCCGCCGTAGGTGTAGCTGTGCTTGAAGACGTAGTCGCCCCGGGAGGCCAGTACGTCGTCGAGGGTGTCCGGCGCGAGGTCGAAGGTCATCGGTACGTGGTGTCGGAGAGTCTCCACCTCTTCCGGGTCGAGCAGGTGATGCAGGTCGGGATCGCACAGCAGGGAGAACCATTTGCGGTGCATGCCGAGTTCGGCCTCGAACATGCACGAGACGGTGGCGCCGCTGTCGTCGACGGCCTTGAGGAAGGCGCCGTCGTCGTCGGTGTCGGCGAAGGTGATCAGTCGGTGGACGAGGATGCGGCGCGCGTGCGGCGCGCGCAGCCACTGCGCCCGGTAGGAGGTCTCGTTGCAGTAGACGACGTCCAGGTCGGGCGCCATGATCCGGAGGAAGTCCACGAGCGGCTGGTCGCGGCCGTAGCCGCGTCGGGAGTGCCGCACGGAGTCCAGGATGACCAGGCGGTCGAGCCCGAGTCGGGTGCACTGCGTCAGGTAGTGCCGGGCCAGGTCCAGGAACGGTGAGGCGCCCGCCGCGGGGAGTCCCAGCAGTTCGGCGTGCAGTCGTGCGCTGTGCTGGCATTCGCCGCCGCCCACGCCGGAGAAGGTGTTCAACTCGCAGAAGGCGTAGCCCGATTCGGTGGGAATGATGTCGGCGCGGGCCAGCGCGGTGCCCTCGGTCATCCATTGCCAGTGGATGTGGCCCGCCATCGCCTCCGGAATCCGGAACGTGGCCGCCAGTTCGGCGGTCGACAGGGACGAGCACACGTGCCGCATCACCTTGCGGTGGGCGGAGACCAGCCGGGCTGTGGCTGACCGGAGTTCGTCGAGGGTGGTCCGGTCCAGCCGGAAGTGTGTGGACAACGTCGGGAAGAGGAAGCCGAGATCGCGCAGGTGCCGGTCGCAGACGTCTCGGGCCAGGGCGAGGTCGTGCGGGCTGTGTTCGGTGAACACTCGGTCCAGGAAGGCGCGGTTCTCAGCGGCGAACATCGGCGGGCTCCGATTCCGGGTCGGGGCGGTGGGCGCGGATGGCGAGGTCGGGGCCGAGGCCGAGCCCGACGTCGGGACCGGATCCCGCCCCGACTCCGGCTGCTCCGGCTACGGTTCCGGCTCGGGTTCGGGCCCCGGCTCCGGTCAACCGCGGCCTGGTGTTCCGCCGACCGAACTCGGCCTCCAGCGCCGCCCCCGCCCGGAACAGACTCGCCTCGCCGAACTTGCGTCCCACGAGCTGTAGTCCGATCGGCAGCCCGTCGGCGGCGAATCCCAGCGGCAGCGACAGGGCCGGGTGTCCGGTGACCGCGAACGGGATCGTCTGCATGTCGTTGGCCATGCGTGGCGGCGGCCAGTCGGTGGGAAAGTCGTCGAAGCGGGCCGCGGTGGCCTGGCCGCAGGCGGTGACCAGCACGTCGTGGTCGGCGAACACCTTCCGCTGGAAGGACTCGACGAGGCGCCGGCGTACGTCCATCGCGCGGAGCAGGTCGCCCGCGCCGACCCCGGCCCCGGGCATCAGCTTCTGGTAGGTGAACCGCCCGTAGGACCAGGGGAAGCCGCGCAGATTGCGCTCGTGCACGGCGAAGCCCTCCGCCGCCAGGATCACCCGGCCGCAGGCGTCGAGCACCTCGTACGGGGGCAGTTCGCACTCCTCGACGATCGCGCCGAGCTTGTCCAGGTGGGTCAGGGCCCGCTCGATGCCTTCGGTGATCTCCGGCAGCGTCGCGGGGTCGTGGGCGTACCACGCGGTCGAGTACGCCACGCGCAGGCCCTTGACGTCCTCGGTTGCCGCGCCGAGGAAGTCCGGCGCGGGTGTGTCGCGGGTGCGCGGGTCGCGGACGTCCGGTCCGGCGATCACGTGGAGCGCGGCGGCGGTGTCGGCCACCGTCCAGCCCAGCGGCCCGAAATGGTCCATGGTGTACGACAGCGGGGTGGCGCCGTACCCGGACACGCTGCCGTAGGTGGGCTTGAGGCCGACTGTCCCGCAGTGGAACGCCGGGCCGCGGATCGAGCCGGCGGTGTCGGAGCCGAACGCGACCCGCAGGAACCCCGCGGCGACCGCGACCCCGGCGCCCGACGACGAACCGCTGGGGATGTGCTCGCCGTTCCACGGGTTCCGTGCCGGCGGGAAGGGCAGGTCGACGCTCGGCCCGCCGAGCGCGAACTCGTAGGTGGCCAGCTTGCCCAGCAACACGCCGCCGCCGGCCCGCAGTCGGGCCTCCACGGTGCTGTCCTCGCCGGCCACGTCCGACACGGTCAACCACGAGTGGTTCGTGGTGGGCAGTCCCTCGGCGGCGAAGATGTCCTTGAGCGCGTACGGGATGCCGTGCAGCGGACCTCGGTCGAGGCCCTCGCGCAGTTCCCGGTCGGCCTGCCGGGCGCGCCGCAGCGCCTGCTCGCGGGCGACGAGTACGAAGGCGTGCAGCGTCGCGTCGTGCGCCTCGATCATGCCGAGCGCGTTCTCCACCAGGTCCATCGAGGTGAGCCGGCCCGCGCGCAGCAGCGCACCGGCCTGTGCGACGGACAGTTCGGCGAGCGCGCCGGGGCCGGTGCTGTCGAGGTCAGCCATCGGTGGTCTCCATGGTGCGCAGCAGTTCCATCTTCGCCCGCAGCCCGCGGTAGCCGGCCAGCACACCGGGCGCCAGGTCGCGCGGCATCTCGATGCCGAGCCGTTCCAGGGTGGCGGCGAACTCGCGGTCCGCGGGCTCGACTTCGACGCAGACGGGGTGGTCGGAGTGATCGGGAGGATTGGGGCGGTCGGCGTCATCGATGCCGACGCGTACGCCATCGATGCCGGCGCGGTCGGCGCGGTCGGCGCCGTCCATGGCGATCCGGTCGGCGCTCACGCGGCGGGCCCGTGCCCGCCGGGCAGGCGCGGGCCGGCCTCGCGTTGCGCGGCGAGCCAGGTCTCGGTCTCGCGCGCCCCGATCGGCAGCGCCGCCGACAACACCTGAACGCCGTCGGCGGTCACCCGTACGTCGTCCTCCAGCCGCACGCCGATCCCCCGCAGCCCCTCCGGCACCAGTTCGTCGTGTGGTTGCAGGTACAGGCCGGGTTCCATGGTCAACACATGGTCCTCGCCGAGCACGCCCTGTCCGTAGTACTCCGGGCGCGCGTGCCCGCAGTCGTGCACGTCCAGGCCGAGCATGTGGCCGAAGGCGCACAGGGTCCACCGCCGGTACGGCTGCCGCTTGTCCTGCATGGCCTCCTCGACGCCGCACTTGAGCACGCCCAGGTCGCGCAGGCCCTCGGTGAGGGTGCGCCGGCAGGCCAGGTTGACGTCGTCGAACGCGACGCCGGGCGCCATCGCCGCCAGGCCCGCGTCGCGCGCGGCGTGCACGATGTCGTAGACATCGCGCTCGGCGGTGGTGAAGGTGCCCGACACCGGCAGGACGCGGGTCACGTCGGCGGTGTAGCAGCTCCGTGCCTCGGCTCCCATGTCCATCAGCAGGATGCCGTCCGGCCGGACCGGGCCGTCGTTGCGGCCCCAGTGCAGGATGGTCGAGTGCGCGCCGGCGGCGACGATCGAGTTGTAGCCGACGCCGTTGCCGTCGTGGCGCGCGCGGGTGGCGAAGATGCCTTCGAGCAGCCGCTCGGAGACCGCGCGATCGCTCGGCAGGGCGCGCGCGACATCCTCGAAACCGCGGACGGTGATGTCCACGGCCTCCTGGAGTTGCGCGAGTTCCCAGTCGTCCTTGCGCAGCCGCAGTTCGGCGAGCACGCTCGCGAGCAGCGCGTCGTGGGCCGCGTTCTCCTCGGTCGCGGGGAGCAGGCCCCGGTCGATGCCCGCGTCGTAGCCGCGCAGCACCCGGGTGTTGCGGCCGGCGCGCCGCAACGCCGCCGGGAGGTCGGCGATGGCACGGGTCTGCACCCCCAGCACCGTGGTCTTCTCCTCGGGCGAGAGGCAGCGGCCCTGCCACACCTCGCCGAGGATGCGGTCGAGGTAGCCGACGCCGGACGCCGGGTCGTGCCGCGGGTCCACGTACAGCACCGCGTCGTGGCCGCCGGCGATCGGGTGCATGACGAGCACCGAGTTCGGGTCCTGGTCCGCCGTCAGCCACAGCAGGTCGCTGCCGCCGCGGAACGGGTAGGGCGCGCCGTAGCTGCGCCATTGGATCCGGCCGGTCGGGATGACCAGCGTTTCGCCCGGGAAGGCGTTCGACAGCAGCGCGCGGCGCGCCGACAGCCGGTCGAGGTGGGGTACCGGGACGAGCTCGATCTCCTGTTCCCGCCAACCGCTCGTCATGTAGTCGACGAACTCGGTGGGGATCTCGGTGTCGTGCGCTCCGGTGATCTCTTCCTTGCCGACGTTGGGCACGTTCGGTATTCCCTTCGATGCGGTTCAGTGGTTCGGGTGCGCGACCAGGTGGGCGCACGTGACGAGGTCGAGTGCGGCGTGGCCGGTGGAGCTGAAGACGGTCGGGCGTTCGTCGAGTCCGGGGTGCTCGCCGGTCTCCAGGGATTCCAGGTCGATCGCGGTGCGGTGGATCTCGCCGGCCTCGGCGACGGCGGTCTCGATGGATTCGACGATGAGCGGGCCGGCGGCCAGCAGTTCGCGGGTCAGTTCGCGTGATTGCGGGGTGTGTGCGCCCATGCAGTTGATGTGCACGTGCGCCGGGAGGTCGGTGGCGATCGGCAGCGGGCTTGTCGAGGTCGTCGCGGTGGCGACGACGTCCGCTCCCGAGGTGGCTTCGGCGGCCGAGGCGCAGACGTGCGCCGTTGCCCGGCCGGCGGCTCGGATGCGCGCGCACAGGACCTCGGCGTGCGCGGGGGTTCGGGAGTGCACCCGTACCCGGGTGATCTCCCGTACGGCCGAGACGCCGAGGTATTGCTGCCAGGCCTGGACGCCGGATCCGATGATCGCCAGGTCGGCGCTGTCGCGGGCCGCGCAGTGGTCGGTGACCACGGCGGTGACGGCGGCGCATTTGAGATTGGTGACGGCCGCGCCGTCCAGGACCGCGAGCAGGTTCCCGGTGCGCGTCGAGAAGACCGGGACCACGGAGGTCACGGTCGGCCCCGGGCCGTTGCCGATGGTGGCGATCTTGGCGATGTAGAGGCCGTGGTCGAGGGAGACGGCGGGCATCGAGACGAACTTGACGCCGTGTCCCTCGTCGACGACCTGGCGCATCGGCACGGTCATCCGGCCGAGCGTGCCGCCGCGCAGGCCGTCGCGGATCAGCCCGGCCACGGCCAGGACGTCGCCGGCGCGGGTGTCGGGCGGGGCCAGGCTCATCCGAGTCCCGCCAGGGCGTCGACGAGGTCGTCCGCGAACCGCTCGGCCAGTTCCGTGGGCATGTCGCCGCGCAGCATCATCCGCACGCCCGCGTCACCTTGCGCCACGATCGGGAAGAACATCGCGGAGCAGTAGTAGCCGCGGCGGTAGAGGTCGGTGGACAGTCGTACGGCCCGGTCGTTGTCGCCGACGGTGACGAATTTGATGTGTGATCCGGTGCCGCGGACGTCGTGTCCGCGCAGCCGGTCGTCGAAGAGGGCGATGTTGTGCGCGAGTTGCTCTTGGCGTTGGGTCAACTCGGGGCCGCGGTGTACCCGGAGGGCGCCCAGGGAGGTGCCGACGGCGGCCGTGCGCAGGCCCTGTGACCAGGCCAACGGCCCGGATCGGTAGAGGAAGTCGTAGATGTTGCGTTCGCCGATCATGGCGATGCCGCCGGTGCTGCCGAACGCCTTGGCGATCGAGGCGACGATCACGGTCCGTGCGCCGAGGTCCTCGAACACGGTGCGTGCGTAGCCTTCTCCGCGCGACCCCACGGCGGACAGCGCGTGCGAGTCGTCGATGTAGACGAACATGCCGTAGCGGTCCTGGAGGGCCTTGACGCCGGCCAGGTCGGCCTGTCCGCCGACCGAGTAGACGCCTTCGCAGACGTAGGCGACGCGCGGGTATCGCCGGCACACGTCCTCGAGGAACTGCATGTCGTTGTGCGGGCAGGTCAGCACCAGCGTCTCGTCGGCGACGATCGGCTTGAGGAAGTTCATCGAGAAGTGCGCGAACCGGTCGAAGACCACGACGAGGGGCTCGCCGTCGCCGAGGTGCCCGGAGGCCAGCAGCGGCAGGATCGCGGCGCTGAGCACCCCGCAGGACACGGACGGCAGCACGTGCGTGCCGAAGTGTTCGGCGAGTTCCTCCTCGAGTCGGTTCATGATGCCCAGCCGGATGCGGAACTCGCCCATCGACAGACCGGTGATCCGCTCGTCGGCGAGCGCGGCGCGCCCGGCCTCGATCACCGCGGGGTGGCTGTTGAGTCCCAGGTACGAGCACGAGGACAGGTTGGCGAACTCGTGCCCGGAGTCGATCTCGCGCAGCCGGTTCTGGCCGTCCACGGCCTCGACCACCAGTCCGAGCATGCCGTGCTTCTCGGACAGGCCCCACGCCGCCTCGGCGGCCGGCACCATCTTGCGGTTGTTGCGGAATCGGTGCGGGCCGACGATGTCCTCGCTCATCGGGCCGCCTCGGCCCGCTCGTGCAGCCAGCCGCCGAGTCGGGCGATGGCCTGGCGTGCCTTGCCCAGCCGCGTGTAGTGCAGGTGCCACACGTGCACCATGCCGGGCCACACCTCCAGGACGCCGGTGGAGCCGGCCCGGCGCAGCGCGGCGGTGAACCGTTCCGCGTCGCTGAGCAGGATCTCCCGGCTGCCCACCTGGATGAGCACCGGCGGCAGTCCGGCCGGGTCCCCGTACAGCGGGGACGCGTAGGGGGTGGTCGGCTCGGCGCCCGCCAGGTAGGAGCCGGCCACCAGCGCGACGATGTGCTTGCTGACCAGGGGGTCGTCGTCCTCCAGGGTGCGGAAGCTTTCTCCGGTGCCGGCCAGGTCGGTCCACGGCGACACGCAGGCCGCCGCGGCGGGCAGCGGCAGTCCGAGGTCGCGGAGTCTGAGCAGGGTCCCCAGGACCAGGCCGCCGCCGGCGGAGTCCCCCGCGAACACCACCTCCCGGGCCGGCACGCCGCTCGCGAGCAGGTTCTCGTACGCGGCGACCGCGTCGTCCAGTGCCGCCGGGTAGGGGTGTTCGGGCGCACGGCGGTAGTCGACGAAGAACATCCGGCTGTGCGCCGCCCGGGCGATCTCGGAGACGAGTCCGCCGTGGCTGCGCAGCGAGCCGTAGACGTAGCCGCCGCCGTGCAGGTAGATCCCGGTCCGCTCGCCGCGCACGTCCGGTGGGGTCAACAACACGCCGCCGTCACGGTGTTCGACCTTGATGTCGTCGGCGATCGGGGTGCCCCACGCGTCGTAGAACGGACGGGCCTCGTCGATCGCCTCGGGCCATTCGTCGGCCGTCAACGCGGCCAGCAGGTCGTCGAGTTCGGCCATCTCGTGCTCGGTCATCACCGGCACGTCGGGTTCGGTGGGTGTGCTCACCGGGCCGCCCCGCCGTCGGCGCCGACCGGGTCGACGCCGCGGTGGTAGCGCTCGCGGGCGGCCTCGTCCGGGACCTCGAGGGTGGGCTCGGGGATCTCGAGGCGGTAGTGCCGGTACCACTTGGCCAGTTCGTCGCTGTCGGCGAATTGGTACTCCAGGTGCCGGATGGGCCGGCGCGAGGGCTTGCCGGGGTCGGCCGGGCGGGGGATGGAGCCGGCGTGCGCGAGGCCGCCGTCCACCTCGTTGAACAGCACGATCATCACCAGATCGGTGTCGAGGTCGACGTCCACCGCGGTGGCGTGCTCGGCCAGGATGCGGTCGGCGTGTTCCTCCTTGACGGCCACATTGAAGCTGTGCGGCATCAACTCGACCAGGTCGGCGGGCGGTACGTCCGCGTCCCGGCAGTAGGCGCGGGTGTCGCACAGGATCGGGACGCCGCCGTCGATGTTGGTATTGGGTCCGTAGATGTTCGCGATGAACGGCGTGGCCGCGTCGAAGTGCACGCATTTGGTGGTGAGGAACTCGCGTGCCGTGGTGTGGTCGTCGTTCGGGGTGAAGTGGGTGTTCTTGTTGTAGCCGTCGACGTCCATGCCGGCGATGCGGTCGTAGCCGATCGCGACCGGGGTGAACTTGGCGACCTCCACCCGGGTGCCGAAGGCGCGGAAGAGCGATTCCAGGTAGTCGCGGGCCACCGAGGCGTCCCGTTCGTCGTGGATGTCCAGCCCGTGGCGGGCCAGCGTGCGGTCGAGGCCGTGGCAGACGGCGACGCCGGCGCCGCCGGTCACCAGGCGCACCAGTTCGTCGACGAGTTCGTCGTCGGCCCGCTCCAGTCGGCCGTCGACGAGCACGCTCTCGTGGGCCGACACGTCGATGATCGCGTGCTGCGGCAGGATCTTCACTGGGTTCTCCCGATTCGGTGGTGCCGGTGCGGGGCGGGTTCGGCGTCGGCCGCGTACAGCCGGAGCATGCGTCTGGCCCGCAGCACGAACGGCGGGGCCAGCACGCGGTCCTTCTCGACCGCGAAGCCGTAGGGCGTGGCGTCGTAGTCCTCGACCACGCGCCGGTATTCGGCGATCTCGTCCGGGCCGACCTTGAACGTCTGTGCGATCACGTCCACTTGGCGCGGGTGGATGGCCGCCTTGCCGGTGAAGCCGGCCTCCCGGGCCGCCTGGCATTGGGCCTGGACCACTGCCAGGTCGTGCAGTTCGAACGAGTTGGTGTCGATCGCGGGCAGCCGGTACTTGGCCGCCGCGACACACAGTCGGGCCCGCGCGTGGTCGAGGTAGGACTCGTTGGCCGTGTACATCTCGGCGGTCAGGTCCGCCTGGCCGAAGCACAGGCCGTCGCTCTCCGCGGCGATCGCGAAGGCGTTCTCGACGGCGTCGACGGTCTCGATGAAGCTGATCACGCTCGGCGGTTTCGAGGTTTGCGCGAGTAGTGAGCGGTAGATGGCCACGTCGCCCGCTCCGGCGATCTTGGGGATGAATATCGCGTCGATCGCGACGCCGCCGATCATGGCGTCCTGTTCGATCACCGCCTTCATGTCCTCGAGGCCGTCGAGGGTGGCGATGGTGTTCACCCGCAGGCCCAGCGCGGGCAGGCCGGCCCGGGTCAGATCGGCGGCGGCCAGCATCGCGCGGGCCTCGGCCTTCCTGGCCGGGTGGGTGGAGTCCTCCAGGTCCAGGACGAGCATGTCCGCGTGTACCTTGCCCGGTTCGGCCACCGCCGCGATGCGCAGCGCCGGGGTGTACAGCAGGCTCGCGTGCGGCTTCATCGGGCACTCTCCCGTCCGAACAGCAGGTTCATCTTCCGCAGCGAGAACTCCTCGTAGCGGATCGGCTCGTAGCGCGCGGGGCGGTCGGCGGCGAACTTCGGGAAGCACTCGATGACGGTCTCGTCGTTGGCGAGCTTGAAGAACGCGATGGATTGGCGTCGCCGGTCGGCCAGGCGCACCCGGTGCGGGGTGGAGACGTACTCGTCGTTGGACCAACGGGCCATCAGGTCACCGATGTTGACGATGAAGCTGTCCCGGTCGCGGACCTCGATGTCCAGCCAGCGGCCCGAGCGGTCGCGGATCTGCAGGCCGGGTCCGTCCTGGGTGAGCAGCGTGATCAGGGTGCCGTCGGTGTGCTCCCCCATGCCCTGGTCGTTGACGAACTCGGGGTCGGTGCCCGGGTACAGGTGCGAGCGGAGCGAGTCGTTGGAGGTGTCGGTGCGGGTGGCGAAGAAGGTGCGCGGCAGGTCCAGGGCCAGCGCGAGCAGTTCGGCGATCCGGCCCGAGACCGCTTCGCAGGCCACGAAGTAGCGCTTGAGCGCGATGCGCAGCGCGGCCCCGGACTCGTCGGCGGGGAACGGCAGTTCCTCGTCGTCGTTGAGGATCAGTCGGCCGACGCTGAACTTCTCCACGTAGTCCGAGGGCATGTTCTGTTTGCCGGTGTAGGCGTAGGCGTTCTCGGACAACAACGCGCTGTGTCCGTAGGGGCTGTAGTCGTTGTCGCCGCGCGCGGTGCTGGTGCGCATCGCGAACTCGCGCTTGGTGGCCGGCGGGAGCCGGAAGAAGCGCAGCGACTGGGTGTAGGCGTCGTCGAAGACCTCGGGGGCGATGCCGTGGCCGCGCGCGATGAAGAATCCGGTGGTCCGGCACGCGTCGGAGATCTCGTCGGCGATGCGCCGTTCGGCGTCGGGGTGTTCGGCGTGCAGGCTGATGACCGGGATCATCGGTCTTCCTTCTGCCGGGGGACGAGGATCGTCCGCTCGAAGTCGATCACGGTCGCGCCGTCCTGGTTGAGGCCGGTGGAGTGCACGGTCACGATGCCCTCGCCGGGTCGGCTCGCGGATTCGCGTTTGCCGAGCACGCGGGTGCGCGCGTAGAGGGTGTCGCCGACGAACACCGGTGCGGTCAGCCGGACCTTGTCCCAGCCGAGGTTGGCCACGCCCTTGGCGCTGATGGTGGCCACCGTCATCCCGTTGACGATCCCGAAGGTGACCAGGCTGGAGACCACCAGGCGGCCGAAGGGCGTCTGTTCGGCGTAGACGGCGTCGATGTGCAGCGGGTGCTGGTTCAGGCACAGCAGCGAGCTCCACACGTTGTCGCTCATGCTGATCGTCCGGCCAGGCCGGTGTTCGACGACCTCGCCGGGGACGAAGTCCTCGTAGACCATGCCGCCGTCCTCCCGGTAGGTCCCGGGACCGACGGCGATGAAAGAGTTCGTCTTCACCGTTCTCCTTCTTCGATGCCGGCCCGGCGCAGTGCCGACCGGGTCGATCTCAGCGCCGCGTCGGCGGCGGTCGCGGCCAGGCCCAGGCCCCAGAACGTGCGTCCGTCCGCGTCCAGGGCCGTGAAGCAGGCCTTGGCCTCGCGGCTCGCACCCGCGGTGTCGGTGACGAGCACCTGGGTGAACTCGACGCCGTACGCCGCGGCGACGTCGGCGCGCACCTCGTGCTCGTCGGCGTAGGCGTGCGTGGTGGGCGCGTCGTCGACGCAGTAGGTCTCCCGCAGGAGCCGGTGGATCTCCGGCGGGTCGAGTTCGCGTCCGGTGGCGTCGGTGACGTCCTGGACGACGGTCGCGAAGTCGCGCCGCAGGGCGATCGGCAGGTCCAGGCCCCATCCGCTCTTGAGGACGTAGGCGATGCCACCCTTGCCCGACTGGCTGTTCACCCGGATGATCGCCCGGTAGTCGCGGCCGACGTCCCGGGGGTCGATCGGCAGGTACGGGACCTGCCACGGCGCGTCCCCGGTGTGCCTGCGGGCGCGTTCGGCCTGGGCGGCCAGCCCTTTGGCGATGGCGTCCTGGTGGGTGCCGGAGAACGCGGTGTAGACCAGGTCGCCGGCGTAGGGGTGTCGGGGGTGCACGGGCAGCCGGTTGCAGTCCTCGACGATCTCGCGGACCGCGTCGATGTCGGGGATCTCCAACTCGGGATCGACACCGCGGCTGAACAGGTTGAGGGCGAGTGTCACCAGGCAGACGTTCCCGGTGCGTTCGCCGTTGCCGAAAAGCGTGCCCTCGACCCGGTCGGCGCCTGCCAGCAGGGCCAGTTCGGCCGATGCGACGGCTGTGCCGCGATCGTTGTGCGGATGCACCGACAGGATGATCGCATCGCGTCGATCGAGGTTTCGGTGCATCCACTCCACCTGGTCGGCGAAGAAGTTGGGTCCGTGTGTCTCCACGGTGGTCGGCAGGTTCAGCACGAGCGGCCGCTCGGGCGTGGCGTCGACGACCTCCGCGACCCGGTTGGCGATCTCCAGCGCGAAATCCGGCTCGGTCACGTTGAAGGTCTCCGGCGAGTACTCGAACCGGATGTCCGAGCCGCTCTCCTGCTCCGCCAGGCGCACCATGTGCCGGGCGCCGTCGACGGCCATCCGCAGCACGTCCTGCCGCGACATGCCGAACACCACGTCGCGCCACAGGCACGCGGTCGCGTGGCACAAATGCACCACCGCGCGTTCGGCTCCGCGAATTGCGTCGAAGGTCCGCTCGATGAGTTCGGGACGCGCCGGTGTGAAAACCGACACCGTCACGTCGTCGGGAATCCCTTCCTTGATCACCGTTTCCCGTACGAAGTCGAAATCATCGACACTGGCCGCCGGATATCCGATCTCGATATCCTTGAAACCCATCGCGACGAGCAGTTCGAACATTCGCTTCTTGCGGCGCAGGTCCATGGGTTCGGCCAGCGCCTGATTTCCGTCCCGGAGATCGACCGAGGCCCACATCGGGGCCCGCTCCAGTATCCGGGTGGGCCACTCGCGCGGGAAATCGGCCGCCGGTCCCGGTGGCTCGTCCCGCGTGTAGCGGTGGAACGGCATCGATGAGGGGCGTTGCGGAAATCCCCGCCTCGGCCCCGGCAAAGAAAATGGCGAGCCCGGCGCACTCACGTCCACGACGACTCCCTCTCACAGTTTTCAGCGCTGCGAAGGTACCGAGCGCCCACGCACCGGGAAATCAGAGGATCCTCTAGAGCGAACCCTGGAATCGGGCCAATTGCCCGCATATTGGCCGATGGCGTGAACTCCGCGGTTGACGGCACCGGTTTCGTCCCGGCTAGGATTTCGGCATACCGATCGGCACCGAATTCATCGGCTCCTGCGAAATGGCGGCCCATGGCCAACTCGACCAGTTCGGACAACCACGCGCCGAAGGTGGCCGACCCGACCGTGCGGACCGGCCGGGTGCTGACGGTGGTCAGCCTGGGCTACGGGATGATCGTGATCGACATCAGCATCGTCAACGTGGCGATCCCGGCGATCCGCTCCAGTCTCGACGCGAGCCTGGCCACGATGCAGCTCGTCGTGGACGCGTACGTGATCGTGTTGGCGAGCCTGGTGCTGGCCGGCGCGGCGGCGGTCGGCCGGTTCGGCGCGGTGTCGATGTTCCGCTTGGGCATCGCGGTGTTCGGGGCGACGTCGGTGTTGTGCGGATTCGCGCCCGACGGGGGCACGCTCGTGGCGATGCGGGCCGCGCAGGGGTTGGGCGCGGTGTTGCTGGTGCCGGCCACGCTGGTGATGCTCACCGAGACCTACCGGGATCCGAACGACCGGGCCAAGGCCGTCGCGGTGTGGGCGATGGTCGCCGGGAGTCCGGTCGCGTTCGGCCCCATCCTGGGCGGCGCCCTGGTCACCGCGATCGGTTGGCGCAGCATCTTCCTCGTCAACGTGCCGATCGTGCTGGTCACGTTGTGGTTGTCGGCCGCGCACATGCCGCGCGACGATCCGCGGGCGCGGGCCGCCGCGCGCGAACCCCAGGATCTCCCGGGCCAGTTCCTGGCCATCGTGCTGCTCGGGGGCGTCGCGGTGGCGCTCACCGAGGGCCGCGAGCTGGGTTGGACCGCGCCGCTGCCGGTCGCCGCCGCGGTGACGGCGATGGTCGCGCTCGTCGCGTTCGTGATCAGACAGCGCACGTACGCGTTTCCGATGATCCCGGGCGACCTGTTCCGGGCCCCGGGGTTCCGCGGTTTCGTCACGGTGGGGTTGTTGTTGTTCACCGGCTACTACGGACTGGTCTTCTCCATCAGCGTGTTCCTCCAACAGGTGCACGGGTACGGTCCGGTCGCCACCGGACTGTGCTTCCTGCCCTCCGCGTTGCCGATCACCTTCATGCCGCTGGTCGCGGGGCGGGTCAACGCGCGACTCGGTCCCCTGCGGGTCCTGGTCGTCGCGATCGTGCTGACCCTGGTCGGCGGCGTGCTGCTGGCCCTGATCGGCGGGGACGCGCCGATCGGCGTCGGTGTCGGGCTCACCTTCATCGGCCTCGGCTTCGGTCTCGCGACGGTTCCGCAGATCACCCTGGTCATGACGACCGCGCCGGCGCACCGGATGGCGATCGCGAGCGGACTGCTGTCGGCGGCCCGGCAGTCCGGAACCATGATCGGCGTCGCGCTGCTCGGCGGCCTCCAGTCCGGCGACGACATCGCCGCGCCGGCGATCGGTGCGGTCGTGGCCTACCTGTTGATGGGGGTGGCCGCCGGGCTGGGGGGCCGGAGACTGCCGGCGCACGGCACGACGTAGCGACATCGCCGCGCGGCCCGCGGGGGCGCACATCGGTTCATCGGAACTCATCACATCCCGGAGTACTCATGTCCGATCAGCAACCGGATCGCGGTCGCGGCCTCGCCGCCCGGGTCGCACAACTGCGCGCGAGCGACCCGGAGTTCGCGCGGGCGGCGCCGTCAGCGGAGGTCGTCGAGACGATCCGCCGTGCGGACGGCGGCCTGATCGCCACGATCGCGGCCGCCATGAGCGGCTACGCGGACCGGCCGGGGCTCGGACGACGGGCCGAGCGCATCGTCCGAGATCCCGTCACCGGTCGCAGTGGCCTCCAACTCCTGCCCGAGTTCCGGATGTCGACCTATGCCGAGGTGTGGCAGCGGGTGGGGGTGCTCGCCGCCGCCTGGGCCGGCGAGCACGCCGGCGGCCTGGGCGTCGGCGACTTCGTGGGTGTACTGGGCTTCACCGGCGTCGACTACGCGACGATCGACCTGGCCTGCATGTACCTGGGCGCGGTGCCGGTCCCGCTGCCGACCGGATCGCCCGCCGAACGACTGGCGCCGGTCGTCGCCGAGACGCGGCCGCGGATCCTCGCGGCGGACGTCTCTTCGATCGAGGCCGCGGTCGACACCGTCCTGGGCTGCGACTCCATCGAGCGCCTGGTCGTCTTCGATCACGACGCGCGCGTGGACGACCACCGGGACGCGCTCGTCGCCGCGGCCGACAAGCTGAACGGGCGCGCCGCGGTGGTCTCGCTCCGGGACGAGCTGCGTGCCGGTGCGCGGCTGCCGGCGGTGGAACCCTACGACGACGACGATCCGGATCGGCTGGTCGGCCTGATCTACACGTCCGGCAGCACCGGCACCCCCAAGGGCGCGATCTACACCGCGTCGATGCTCACCCGGATGTGGCAGACCGGGCGCGGCGGCATGAGCAACGCGGGGGCGAACGGCGACACTCCGCTGCCGACGATCGTCCTGCACTACATGCCGATGAGCCACGTCAACGGCCGCGCGTGGCTGATCTCCGGCCTCTCCTCCGGCGGGATCGGGTACTTCGCGGCCCGCGCGGACATGTCGACCCTGTTCGAGGACATCCGCCTGTCGCGCCCCACGGTGCTGAGCCTGGTGCCCCGGATCTGCGACATGGTCCACCAGCGGTACCTCCTCGAGGCCGACCGGCTGTGCCGAACCGCCGCGGGCGCCGGCATCGAGCGGTCGGCGGCCGAGACCATCGCGCGCGAACGAGTCCGGGACGACATGCTCGGCGGCCGGATCGTCAGCGCACTGTGCGGCAGCGCGCCGTTGTCGGCCTCGATGCACACGTTCATGGCCTCGGTCCTGGGCACGAAGGTCGTCGACTGCTACGGGTCCACGGAGACGACCCGGGCGGTCGTCGTCGATCAGCGCGTGCGCCGACCACCGGTGACCGACTACAGGTTGGTCGATGTACCCGAGCTCGGCTACTTCGCGACCGACCGGCCGCACCCGCGCGGCGAGCTGCGGCTGAAGTCGGTGGGGCTGGTTCCCGGCTACTACCGGCAACCCGACGTCGACGCACGGACCTTCGACGAGGACGGCTACTACCGCACGGGTGACGTGTTCGCCGAGATCGCGCCCGACCGACTGGTCTACGTCGACCGGATCAACAACGTCGTCAAGCTCTCCCAGGGGGAGTTCGTCGCCATCTCCGCGCTGGAGGCGCTGTACGCCACGAGTCCGCGCATCGCGCAGATCTACGTCTACGGCAGCGCCGAACAGGCGTTCCTGCTCGCGGTGGTCGTCCCCGACCGGGAGCGCACCGACACGAGCGACGACGACCGGCTGCGGGCCGCGATCCTCGACTCGATGCGCGAACTCGCGCGTGCGGGCGGACTCCAGGCGTACGAGGTGCCGCACGACATGATCGTGGAAGCGCACCCGTTCTCGGTCGGGAACGGACTGTTGTCGGGAGCCGGGAAGGTGGTGCGACCCGCCCTCAAGGAGCGTTACGGGGCGCGGCTGGAGCGGTTGTACGCGGACATCGCGGCCGGGCGCGCGGGGCGGTTCGCGGCACTGCGGGACGCGGGCGGCGGCGTCGAGCCGTTGCCGGCCGTGCTGGCCGCGGTGCAGATCACCCTCGGGTATCCCTCGTCGCTGGTCCGGCCCGACGCGAACTTCACCGAGTTGGGCGGTGATTCGTTGTCCGCGCACACGTTCTCCACCGCGCTCGAGCAGATCTTCGAGCTGGAGGTCCCCGTCCAGGTGATCCTCGCGCCCACCGCGACGCTGATCGGCGTCGCGGAGTACATCGAGGCGGTGCGTGGGGGCGGCTCGACACGCCCCACGTTCGCGTCGGTACACGGCCGCGGCGCGGTGGAGGTGCGGGCGAGCGAGTTGACCCTCGACCGGTTCGTGGACGCGCGTGTCCCGGCCCGGATACCGGCCGCTCCGGCCGTCCCGGACCCTGCGGGTCCGGTCCGGAACGTGCTGCTCACCGGGCCGACCGGGTACCTCGGCGGCTTCCTGGCGATCGAGTGGCTGCGGCGTGTGGTGGCAACGGGTGGGCGGCTGACCTGCCTTGCCCGTGCGGGCGACGACGCCGCGGCACGGCGACGGGTGCGGGAGAGTCTGCGCGCCGCGGCGGCGGACCGTCTCGAGTGGTTCGACACGGTCGCCGCCGGGCACCTGGACGTGCTGGCCGCGGACGTGTCCGCGCCGAGGCTGGGCCTGGACCGGGCCGCGTGGGAGCGGGTGGCCGCCGAGACGGATCAGATCGTGCACGCCGCCGCACTGGTCAACCATGTGCTGCCGTACAGCCGGTTGTTCACGCCGAACGTCGTCGCGACGGCGGAGCTGATCGAGCTCGCGCTCACCGGTCCGATGAAGCGCTTCGCCTTCGTCTCGACGATCGCCGCCGCGATGGAGGCGGACGGGTCGATCCTGGACGAGCGGGTGGACGTCCGTACGGCCTCCCCGTCGCGGCGGTTGCACGACTCCGACGCGAACGGATACGCGACGGGCAAGTGGGCCGCCGAGGTCCTGCTGCGCGACGCGCACGAGCGTACGGGTCTGCCGGTCGTGGTGTTCCGTCCCGACATGATCCTGGCGCACAGTCGCCTGCCCGGCCTGCTGAACGTCCCCGACCGGTTCACCCGACTGATCCTCAGCGTCGTCGCCACCGGCATGGCGCCGCACTCCTTCTACCGACTCGACGAGAGCGGCGAACGCCGGCGGGCCCACTACAGCGGGCTGCCGGTCGACTTCACCGCCGAGGCGATCACCACACTCGCCGCGCGGCACCGGGACGGATACGCCACCTACAACACCGTCAACGCGAACGACGACGGCGTCTCACTCGACGAGATCGTCGACTGGCTCGTCCACGCGGGCCGTCCGATCACCCGATTCGCCGACTACGACCAGTGGCGCATGCGCTTCGAGGCGGCCATCCGCGGCCTCCCCGACCACCAACGCCGGGCGTCCCTGCTCCCCCTCCTTCCCGCCTACGCCCACCCGGCCACCCCGCGACCCCCCACCACGATCCCCACCACCCGCTTCACCGAAGCGGTGGCCGGTCTGCCCGTCGCCGAAGGCCGAATCCCCTCGATCACCCCGGAGTTCATCACCAAGTACGTCACCGATCTCACCGAACTCGGCCTGCTCCAGGGCTGATCCGAGACGGGCCGATTCCGGGAGCCACATGCGGGCCGCGGATGTCAAAGAGTGGGTGGGGCCTCACCAGGGCCGCGGGGCCGCGATGGGTTCCTTATCGATCCGCCCGAACTCGTCCTGTTCCAGCGCTGATCCGCACACGGCCCGACTCCGGGGGCCAGATGCGGCCGCGGATGTCAGGGAGTTGTCGGGACGCCGAACCAGTGGCGCAGGGCCTCGGTGAGGGAAGTGGGGTCGGCGGTCGGGGTGTCGGTGGCCCAGGCGGTGATGCCGTCGGGGCGGATCAGCAGCGCCGCCGTGGGGGTGGTGGCCTGGGCGGTGAGGATGGTGATCCGGTCGGGGTAGGCGGCGGCGGGCTTGCGGAGTTCGGGGGTGTCGCGGAGGTCCAGGAGCAGGGCTCGGCCGTCGTGCAGGTGCTCTGCCAGGCGCGTGCCGTCGGCCAGTTCGAGGTCGGGGGCGCTGCGGCCGACCAGGGGGTGGTCGCCGGGCAGGTCGTAGCGATGCAGCACGCCGGAGATGTGTTTGACGAAGTACGTGGTGCCGGTGGTGGTTTCCATCAGGCCCTTGACCACGGCGCGCAGCGCGCGGGCGTGTCGGTCCGGGCGCATCATCGCCACCTGGGCCCGGCTCCAGTCCAGCACCCAGGCGCCGATCGGGTGTCGTTCGGCGGTGTAGGTGTCGAGCAGGCCCTCGGGCGCGGGGCCGGTGATCTCGGCGGCCAGCTTCCAGCCCAGGTTCATCGCGTCCCCCAGGCCCAGGTTCAGGCCCTGGCCGCCGAACGGCGAGTGCACGTGCGCCGCGTCGCCGGCCAGCAGCACGCGGCCCTTGCGATACGTGCTCGCCTGGCGGGCGTTGTCGGTGAAGCGGGTCGCGGTGTGCACCTTGGTGACGGTCACCTCCACGCCGGACACGGCGCGCAGGGCGGCCTGCAACTCCGCGGCGGTGACGGGTGTTCGGCGGTCGGCCGGTGGGCCGTCGAACTCCACGGTCAGGATCCGCCCCGGCATCGGTCCGTGTGCGTAGATGCCGGTGTCGGTCGTGTTCCAGCCGAGGGCGAGTCCCTCGGCGCCGGTCATCTCCACCATCGCCTGGTGGCCGGTGATCTCGGGGGGTGTTCCGGGGAAGTCGAATCCGGCGAGCTTGCGCACGGTGCTGCGCCCGCCGTCGCATCCCACCAGCCAACCGGCCCGGATCCGGGTGTCGCCCGCGCGGACCGTGACCCCGTGCTCGTCGGCGGTGAAGTCGGTCAGTTCGCCGCCCCGGCGGACTTCGACGCCCGACCGGGCGGCGCGCTCGCCGAGCAGGCGCTCCAACGGCTCCTGCGGGATGAGGCCGATGTCACCGGCGGGGCCCAGGCCGGCGAACGCCGGATCGTCGTCGTCCAGCCGGGCGCCGCTGAGCGGGATCCCCGCGAAGTGCCCGGCGAACCTCGGAGCCGACTTCATCGGCGGCGCGTCCCCGTCGGGGAATCGTTGCCGGATGAACATGGCGATGCCTTCGAACGCCTTCGCCTGTACGTCCGCCAACGCGGGCAACAGCCCGCGCCGATCCAGTGCCGTGGCACTGGGCGCGTTGATCGCGCCGGCCTTGATCGTGGTGTCCACCTCGGTCAGTCGCTCCAGGACCACCACCGAGACCCCGGCCAACCGCAACTCGCAGGCCAACAGCAGCCCGACGGGGCCGCCGCCGGCCACCACGACG
Organism: Embleya sp. NBC_00888; assembly: GCF_045207655.1. NCBI lineage: Bacteria > Bacillati > Actinomycetota > Actinomycetes > Kitasatosporales > Streptomycetaceae > Embleya > Embleya sp. NBC_00888. The sequence goes on from NZ_CP108784.1 coordinate 1,563,650, forward strand.
TCGTAATCCGTGCGCGCACTCGCTTCGCTGTCCGTGTTCATGATTTCACTATAGTCACTAAAAGTTTCGAGTCACTATAGTGTTCTCCTGTGCAGCGTAAGGATGAGGGTGACGAGGCGGCCGAGCGCCCGGGTGGTCTGCGGTTGCGGAAGAAGTTGGCGACCCGACAGCGGATCTCCGACGTCGCGACGTCGCTGTTCGCCGCGCGCGGGTTCGACCGCGTGACCGTCGCAGAGGTGGCCGAGGCCGCGGGTGTGTCGACGATGACCGTGTTCAACCACTTCCCGCGCAAGGAGGACCTCTTCCTGGATCGCATCCCCGAGGGCGTCGAAGTGGTGACGTCGGCCGTACACGATCGGGCCGAGGACGAGTCGCCGCTCGCCGCGCTGCGCCGGGTGTTGCTCGACCTGGCCGATCGGCGCCACCCGTTGTCGGCGGTCGGGGACCGGTTTCCGCACTTCTGGCAGGTGGTCCTGGACTCCCCCGCGTTGCGGGCCCGCACGCGCGAGGGATTGGCGGAGGCCGAGGACGCGCTCGCGGCGGCGCTCGCGCACGACCGCGGAACGCGGCCGGACGATCCGCGCACCCGGCTGTTCGCGGCCCTGGTCGTCGCGGCTTACCGCTGCGTCTACACCGGCACCGCCGCCCGGCTGATGGCAGGCGAGTCGGCCGACGACGTGGTCGAGGACCACCGGAGACGCCTGAACGACGCCTTCGACGCCTTGGCACGCGCCCTGGAGGCGTGAACCCGCCCGGGCCGCCCGGCACCGGCGACACCGCGGGCCGCCGACAAGACTGCGCCGACCTCACCCGCAAAGGTGAGGTCGGCGCGGTCGGGGTCTGCGGCCCGGGGCTCGCCCCGGTTACGGCGTTGCGGGCTTGCCGGCGGTGAAGAGCCAGGTGGTGAAGAGCGAATCGAGGTTCTTGCCGGAGATCCGCTTACTCAGGGCGATGAACTGGCGGGTGTCGCCGTGGCCGTAACGGCGGTCCGTAACCCAGGTCTTCAGGATGGTGAAGAACGCCTTGTCGCCGACGGTCTGGCGGAGCTTCTCCAGGACCATGGCGCCGCGCTCGTACGGCGGCTTGGCGAAGAGGTGCCCGCCGTCGCCCGGGTCGGCGGCCGGGAAGGACCACAACGAGTCGGTGGCCGGCAGCGCGTAGTCGGCGGCGAACTGCTGGGCGGTGCTGAGGCCGCCGTGCTCGGCGTCCCAGAGCCACTCGGCGTAGGTGGCGAAGCCCTCGTTCAGCCAGATGTCCTGCCACTTGGTGAGCGACACCGAGTTGCCGAACCACTGGTGTGCCGTCTCGTGCACGAGCGTGCCGATGCTGGGCGCCCGGTCGTAGATCGGCCTGGTCTGGGTCTCCAACGCGTAGCCGACGTCGGGCGCGTCCTCGACGATGGCGCCCGCCGCCTCGAACGGGTAGCGGCCGAACAGCTTGGTCTCCCACTCGATCACGGCGGGGAGTTGGTCCAGGACCGGCTTGGTCGCCGCGGCCTGGCTCGGCGCGACGGCGTTGTAGACGGGCAGGCCGTTCGCGGTCACGTACTGCTCGACCTGGAACCTGCCGATGCTCGCGGTGGCCAGGTAGGCGGCCATCGGCTTGGCCTCGCGCCAGGAGAAGGTGGTCTTGCCGGCCCGGTGCCGCTGGTCGCGAAGACGCCCGTTGGACACGGCGGTCCAGCCGTCGGGAACGGTCACCTCGACGTCGTAGGTGGACTTGTCGGTCGGGTGGCTGTTGCTCGGGAACCAGGTCATCGCGCCCTGCGGTTCACTGGCCACGAAGACCGAGTCGTCCGGCTGGATGATCCAACCGTCGGGCGAGCCGTCCGGGTCGTACACGTGCGCCGGGACACCCGAGTAGCCGATGACCACGGTGAACCTGCGGCCCTTGTCCAGCGGACGGGCCGGGGTGATGGTGAGTTCGGTGCCGTTGCGACTGAAGCCGGCCCGCCTGCCGTCGACCCGGACGCTGTCCACGTTCAGGCCGGACAGGTCGAGGTTGAAGGAACTCAGCCGCTGGGTCGCCGTGACGGCGAGCTCGGCGGTGGCCTCCAGGCGTCTGGTCGTGGGGGTGTAGTCGAGATCGAGATCGTAGTGGGCGACGTCGACCCCGCCGTTGCCGGACAGCGGGAAGTACGGGTCGCCCGCGCCCGGGGCACCGGGCGTCGCGGCACCTCCCGAGGTGGCGGCGCCGACCAGGAGCGCGGCGAGTACGGGGGTCGCGACGAGCGCGAGGGCGGGACGAGCGAACTTCGATGCCAAGGCGTGGGCCTCCTGTGTCGTGGCTGAATTCCGAGCCGGCGGCGGATCTGGCGGGCGCACGATCAACGCGTCGCCGGGTCCGCGCGCCGGTCTTCGCGCGTCGACCGTCGACCCGGCCATGGCGCGACGCGACACACGAATCCGACCCGGCGAAGGGTCGAACAGAGGACGAGTCGGACGAAGGATGACAAGAAGAACGTACGGAGGGACGTGATCACGGACGTGAGTGCCGACGGACGTACCGGAGAGGGACGAAGGAGCGGAGCGGGAACAAGGCGGGCGGGTCGAGGCACGCGGCGAAGCGCTCCGCGCCGGCAATCACTCTACGGTCGAACTCCCGGGCGAAGAACCTGCTGCGGGCAATCATCCGGATGAAGATCATCGCGCTCGGGCCGAGGCTCGGGCTCCGCTCCGAGCCCGAACGAACCCGCCCCCGGGGACCCGCGCCCGAACGCATCCCGGCCGCACCGGACTTCGGCTCGGGCCGACGCGCGGCCCCGCCGGCCGAGGTCGGCACGGTCCCTGGTCCATGTCCGAAACTGTACGACCCATGTCGTTCCAGCCGCTGGTAGCGCCCGAACCGCTCGGACATGATGATCGAGCGCTCCTTCCCACCAGGGAACTTCCGCTCGGGAACCTCCGGACGGATCCAGCGGAACCAGAAAGAGAAGCGATGACCGACAACGCCTCGAACCCGCCGGCCGCCGAGACCTCGGAGGCCGGCTCGGCCCGCCCGGTCGCCGTCTACGGTGCCTACGGGCACACCGCGCGCTTCGTGGTCGCGGAGTTGATCGCCCGAGGCCGGGCCGTGGTGCTCGTCGGTCGCAACGCCGGAAAGCTCCGGGAGATCGGCGACCGTTACCCGGGCGCGCCGGTGTGGGTCGCCGCCGCCGACGATCCCCAGGCGCTGGACCGCGCGTTCGCCGGCGTCGGGGCCGTGATCAACTGCGCCGGTCCGTTCTCGAGCACCTCGCTGCCGGTGGCCGACGCGGCGGCCCGCGCGGGTGCGCACTACCTGGACGTCGCGGCCGAACAGGCGGCTTCGGCCTCCCTCTTCGACACCCGCTCCGAGCGGTTCCGCGCGGCGGGCCTGGTCCTCGCGCCGTCCGTGGCCTTCTACGGCGGTCTCGGCGATCTCCTGGCCACCGCCGCGATGGGCGACTGGTCGGAGGCGGACGAGATCACCATCGCCTTCGCCCTGGACAGTTGGCTGCCGACCCAGGGCACCCGGCTCACCGGCGAGAGCAACGCGGGACACCACCTCGTCTACACCGGGGGCCGGTTGAGCCCGTTCTCGTACTCCACCGAGGTCTCCGACTGGGAGTTCCCGGCGCCGTTCGGCAAGCAGCGGACCAACGAGTTCGCCACGGCCGACCAGGTCACCATCCCTCGGCACCTGCGCACCCCGGAGGTGCGCGCCGTGATGAACCTCGCACCGCTGGAGGACATCCGCCACCCGGCCACGCCGGAGCCCTCCGCCACCGACGACCGGGGCCGCTCGGCCCAGACCTACCTCGTCGAGGCGGTCGTGCGCCGCGGCGACCGCGAGCGGCGCGCCGTGGTCGCCGGAAACGACATCTACGCGGTGACCGCGCCGATCGTGGTGGAGGCCACCGAGCGTGTCCTCGCCGGGCGGCACACCGGCACCGGCGCGCTCGCCGCCGGCCAGGCGTTCCCCGCCGCCGACTTCCTGCGCGCGCTCACCCCGGAGCACCTGACCCGCTTCGAGGTCTTCGCCGAGACCGGCGTGAGCTGACCGGGTCGCGGCGAGACGACCGCCGCCGGGCGTTCTCCGGAGGTTCATCCGTGGGCCACGGGTTCGTCCTGGCGGGGGGTCGGCCGATGCGGGTTGACTCGGCGTGCTCGCACGATCGGTGCTCCCGCGCGGTTTCGCCGCGTCCGGACGCAGAGAACAGGAGATGGCGTTGCGACGTATCCTTCCCGCGCTCGGTGTGGCCGGCGTGCTGCTGGCGACCCTGGTCGCGGTACCCGCCGCCGCGGCCCAGGACGACACCTCCCGCGCCTCGTCGCGGCCCTCGGCCGACCCGATCGTGATCGGGCACCGGGGTGCCAGTGGTTACCGCCCCGAGCACACCCTGGAGAGCTACCGCCTCGCGATCCGGTTGGGCGCCGATTACATCGAGCCCGACCTGGTCTCGACCAAGGACGGCGTACTGGTCGCCCGGCACGAGAACGAGATCTCCGGCACCACCGACATCGCCGCGCACCCGGAGTTCGCCGCGCGCAAGACCACCAAGACCATCGACGGGACATCGGTCACCGGCTGGTTCACCGAGGACCTCACCCTCGCCGAGCTCAAGACGCTGCGGGCGAAGGAGCGGCTGCCGCAGGTCCGGCCCACCAACACCGCGTTCGACGGCAGGTTCGAGGTGCCCACCCTCCAGGAGGTACTGGACCTGGCCCGGACCGAGGGCCGTCGGGCGCACCGCACGATCGGGGTGTACCCGGAGACCAAGCACCCGACCTACTTCCAGTCGATCGGTCTGCCGCTGGAGGAGCCGCTGGTGCGGACCCTGCGCGACAACCGGCTCACCGGGCGCAAGGACAAGGTTTTCATCCAGTCCTTCGAGACCGCGAACCTGCGCAAGCTGAACCGGATGACCGACGTCCGGCTGGTGCAGTTGCTCGACGCGAGCGGTCGGCCGTACGACCTGGTGGTGGCCGACGACCCGCGCAGCTACCAGGACTTGGTCAAGCCGGAGAACCTGAAGTGGATCCACACGTACGCGGACGGCATCGGCACCAACAAGAACCTGCTCGTCCCGCGTGACGCGGCGGGCAAGCTGCTCGCGCCGACCTCGGTGATCCGCGACGCGCACCGCACCGGACTGGTCGTGCACGCCTGGACGTTCCGCGCGGAGAACCAGTTCCTGCCGCTGGACTTCCGCCTCGGTGCCGACCCGAACGCGCGCGGCGACATCACCGCCGAGTACGAACTCTTCTACGGCCTGGGCCTGGACGGCGTCTTCGCCGACCAGCCCGACACCGCGGTCGCCGCCCGCGCGGGGCTGCCCGACTAGGCAGGCCCCGGATCCGCCACGCGCGACCGCCGGGCCACCCCCTCCGGCGCGATCGCCGCGTAACGGCAATCACGATCGCCACGTTCGACGCGCAGGGCCCCGTCCCGTCCACCCGGCGGCGCGGGGCCCTGCGTACGCCCGGGCGGGTGGTCGCCCGACCGGCTGCCGGGCGGACCGCACCGCCTCGTCGACCGGCTACCCGCCGAGTGCCGGCGCCGGCTTCGGGTCGGCGGGCAATCGGGGCAGCGCGCTGAGCAGTTCCCGGGTGTAGGGGTGTTGTGGGCGCTCGAAGAGCTCGTCGACCGGGCCGGACTCGACCACCCGCCCGGCCTGCATGACGATCACGTGGTCGCTGGTGTGGTGGATCACGCCGAGGTCGTGCGAGATGAACAGCAGAGCCACGCCCAGGCGTTCGCGAAGGTCGGCGAACAGGTCCAGGATCTGCGCCTGGATCGACACGTCGAGTGCGGAGACCGGCTCGTCGCACACCACGATCTCCGGTTCGGGCGCCAACGCCCGGGCGATGGCCACGCGTTGGCGTTGACCGCCGGAGAGCTGCTGTGGGCGACGGGTCAGCACCGTTTCGTCCAGGCCCACCAGGCGCAGGAGTTCGACGATGCGCTCCCGGGCGGCCCGGGTCGCGCGGCGGGTGAACGCGCCCAGGGCCTCGCCGACGATGCGTTCCACCGTCCAGCGCGGGTCGAACGAGCCCAGCGGGTCCTGCTGCACGTGCTGGATGTGCCGGCGCAGGTCTCGGCGCTCGGATTCGGGTCGGTCGGACCACCGTCGGCCGAGCAGATCGATCTCGCCCGCGTCGGGCGCCAGCAGACCCAGCACCAACTGTGCGACGGTGGTCTTGCCCGAGCCGGACTCGCCGAGCACGCCCAGCGATTGCCCGGCCCGCAGCGTGAACGAGACGTCCTGGACCGCGGGGCGCTCCACCCGATCGGGGCCCCGGTAGCTCTTGGCGACGCCGCGTACGTCCAACACCACATCGTCGGCGCCCCGTTCGCGCGCGGTGGTCGGCTCGGCGACGATCCGCGCGGCCTCGGGTCGCGGCCACGGCTCCGCGGTGTGCAGGCAGCGCGCGGTGTGTCCGGCGGCGAGTTCGACGCGCGGGGGCGGCTCGGTCCGGCATCGGTCGGTGACCAGCGGGCAGCGGGCCGCGTACGGGCAGGCATCCTCGACCACGGGACCCGAGATGCCGGCACGACCCGAAACGGCCGGGGAATCCGGGGAGGGGTCCGAGGAAGAGCCCGAGCCGGCCGGGGAATCCGAGGCGGTGGAGGAGCCCGAGCCCGCCGAAGCCGCCGCTCCCGGCAGCGACAGCCGGGTCCGTCGCGCGCGCGCCGACGGCACCGCCGCGAGCAGCGCCCGCGTGTAGGGATGGGCCGGCGCACGCAGCAGGTCCTCGACGGTCCCCTCCTCCACGAACCTCCCGCGGTACATCACCGCCACCCGGTCGGCCAGTCGTGCCACCACCGACAGGTCGTGGCTGATCAGCAGGATCGCGGTGCCCGCCGCCTTCTTCGCGGCGAGCAGATCCAGGATCCGGGCCTGCACGGTGACGTCGAGCGCCGTGGTGGGCTCGTCCGCGATCAGCACCGAGGGCTCGGCGGCGAGCGCGGACGCGATCAGGGCGCGCTGGCGCAGGCCGCCGGAGAGTTGGTGCGGGTATTGCCGGGCGCGCAGCTCGGGTTCGGGCACCCGGGCCTCGTCCAGCAGGGCGACGGCCCGGGCGGCGCGTGCGCGGGCCGGGACGACCCGATGGTTGGCGAGGGTCTCGGCGATCTCCGCGCCCACCCGGCGCAGCGGGTCCAGCGAGACCAGCGCGTCCTGGAGTACGAAGCCGACCCGGCGCCCGCGAATCGCCCGCCACCGGCGGTTGTCCAGGCCGGTGAGGTCCTCGCCGTCGAGTTCGAGGCGATCCGCCCGCACGCTCGATCGTGCGCCGGCCAGGCCGACCAGCGAGCGGGCGGTGACGCTCTTGCCGGAGCCCGACTCGCCGACGATGGCCAGGCATTCGCCGGCGGCGAGCGTGAGGCTCACCCCGCGCACCGCGTGGATCCGATCCCGCCCGCTGCCGAAGGCGACGTCGAGTCCTTCGACGACGAGCGTGGGATCGTCCGGGGCCGAGGTCGCGGTGTCGACCGCCGAGGCGGTCCCGGTCGCTCTCGTGTCACTGGCCGGCATCGACGCGCCGCCCTTCGAATCGACGTTGCAGGGTGCGGCCCACCACGTTCACCGCGACCACGGTCACGGTCACGGCCAGGCCCGGGAAGACCGCCGGGGCCCAGGCGATCTCCAGCAGGTCCCGGGACTGGGCGAGCATCGCGCCCCATTCGGCCGTGGGCGCCTGCGGCCCCAGGCCCAGGAAGCTCAGCGAGGAGCCGGCGATGATCGCGGTGCCGATGTTGACCGTGGCGAAGACCAACAGGGGTGGCAGCGCGTTGGGCAGGATGTGGCCGAGGAAGATGCCGCTGCGCCGGCGGCCGAAGGTGATCGCGGCGCGCACGTAGTCCGACTCGCGCACCACCAGTGCCTGGCCTCGGGAGAGCCGGACGAACCCGGGCGTGGCGGCGATCCCGATGGCCAGGGTGGCGTTGCCGGTTCCGGGGCCGAGCACCGAGACCACGATCAGCGCGAGCAACAGGCCGGGGAAGGCCAGCAGGATGTCGGTCACACGCATGATCGTCTCGTCCAGCACCCGGCTGCCGGTCGCCGCGAGCACCCCCAGCAGGGCGCCGGCCACGACCGCGACCAGGGTGGAGCCGAGACCGATCAGCAGCGACGGGCGGGCGCCGTGCACGACCCGGCTGAACACGTCGCGGCCGAGTTGGTCGGTGCCGAACAGGTGTTCCGCGCTGGGGCCCTGCAACCCGTGTACCGGGTCGACGGCGTTCGGCGGGTCGGTCGCGAACAGGCCCGGCCACAGTGCGGCGAGCGCGATCAGCGCCAGGACCACCCAGGCCACCGCGACTCCGGGGCGCAGCAGGCGGACCCAGTCGCGGGTGCGGGCCCGCGCGCCGACTCGGCCGCCGCCGGTGGCGGTGGTGCCGGCGAAGGCGCCGACGTCGACGGCGGTCATCGCGGGATCCCTTCCGCGCCGACCGGCACCGGCACGCGCCGGGCGTCCGGTTCGCCCTCGACCGCCGGCGACCCGAGTGCGGCGCCCAGGCCGCCGTCCGCCGGGGTGTGTACCCGGCCGCGCGCGAGCACGAGGCGGATCGCGCGCAGTACGGCGAGGTCCTCGCGCGGGTCGCCGGTCACCACGATCAGGTCCGCGTCCAGGCCCGGGGCCAACCGGCCGGTGCGCTCTGCCAGGCCGAGCGCCTCGGCGGCGATCACGGTGGCGCTCTCCAGCGCGGCCGTGGTCGGGATACCGGCGCGCGCGAACCATTCCAGACCGTCGACGTACAGCTCGAACGGCACGCCCGGCGTGCCCGCGTCGGTGCCGGCGATCAAGCGCACGCCGTTCTCGTACTGGTGGCGGGCCACCTCCAGCCACGGGCGCATGCGGGCGTCGCCGATCCGCGCGGCGGTCTCGCTCATGGTGATGCTCCAGGTCGGGCACACGAAGGCGCCGCTCGCGGCGATGGTGGCGATCAACGCGTCCCGCGCGGCGGGTTCGATCACCGGGCCGGCGGGCGTGCCGAACGAACAGTGCTCCAGGGTGCGCACGCCGGCCGTGATGGAGGCCTCGATCGCTTCCGCGCCCAGCACGTGCGCGGCCACCGGTCGGCCGAACCTGCGGGCCTCCTCGACGGCGGCGACGATCTCCTCGTCGGTGAGTTGGCGGTGCCAACCACGCGGTCCGCCGGGGGTCAGCCTGCTGCCGTTGACCAGCAGCTTGATCACGTCGACGCCGGCGCGCAGGTTGCGCCGTACCGCCGCCCGGATCTCGGGTACGCCGTCCGCCTCGCCGCCGAGGAACCAGAAGTGGCCGCCGGTGACCGTGATCGGCACGCCGGCGGTGAGGATCCGCGGGCCCGGCAGGTCGCCGGCGGCGACCGCGTCGCGCAGGCAGCCGGCGAGGTTGCCCCGGCCGCCGAGGTCGCGCACCGTGGTGACGCCGATGTCCAGCAGGCGCCGCGCGTGCCCGGCCATCGCCAACAGGAGTTCGCCGTCGCCGGCCTTGCCGATCGCGGACGCCTGCGCCGCGGTGGGGTCCAGGCTGAGGTGCACGTGCGTGTCGATCAGCCCGGGCAGGATGGTCGCGCCCGGGAACCGGTGGTGCGGCGTGCCGGGTTCCGCGCGTGCCAGGACGTCCGCGCGTGGGCCGAGGTCGGCGATCACGTCGTCGCGGACCAGTACCGCGCCGTCGGCGATCGCCTCTCCCTCGGGTCCGGCCAGGAGCAGATCGGCGCTGAGGATCCTCGTGGTCACCAGCTCGCCTCTTTCAGTCGGGGGTCCACGACCCGGTACAGCCAGTCGACGGCCAGGTTGATGACGGTGAACAGCAGCGCGGAGACGACCACGATCCCGGTGACCACGTTCAGGTCCCGCGAGGAGATGGCGGTCGCCAGGGTGCGGCCGATGCCCTGCCGGCTGAACACGCTCTCCACCACCACGGCGCCGCCCAGGAGCGCGCCGACCACCCAGCCGGAGAGGGTGATCATCGCGACCATCGCGTGCCGCAGGGCGTGCCGCAGGCGCACCGTGGTCTCACCGGTGCCGCGGGCCCGGGAACTGGTCACGAACGGTTCCTCCAGGGCCCGTTCGAGACCTTCGCGGAGCACCTGGGTGAACACGCCGACCATGCTCAGGCTGAGGGTGACCGCCGGCAGCACCAGACCGCGCAGGCTCGTTCCGCCGGTGGCCGGGAACAGCCGCAGGTGGAAGGAGAACACGGTGAGCAGCAGTACGCCGACCCAGAAGCTCGGGCTGGAGGTGAGGATCAGCTCGATGCCGGAGGACAACCGGCGCAGCGCCGGTCGGCGGCCCGCCGTGGCCACCGCCAGGAGCAGCGCGATCACGATCGCGATCAGGAAGCCGGCCAGGGCCAGTTGCACGGTGGGCCACAACTGGCTGCCGATGATGTCCGAGACCGAGTCGTTGAGTTGGTAGGAGGTGCCCAGGTCGCCGTGCAGGAGTCGGCTCAGGAAGTTGCCGTACTGCTGGATCAGCGGGCGGTCCAGGTCCATGTCGGCGCGGATCTGCGCGACCGCCTCGGGGGTGGGGGTGGTGCCGCCGAGCATCACCCGCACCGGGTCGCCCGGGGTCAGGCGCATCGCGCCGAAGGCGAGTGTGGCCGCGCCCAGCAGGACCAGGACGGCGAGCAGGACGCGGCGGATCAGCCATCGCAGGGTGTTCGAGCGCATGGTCACTTCCCCAGCCAGGCGTCGTAGAACAGCGGATAGGCGGCGGCCTCGAAGGTCACGCCGTGCACCTTCTTCTCGGCACCGATCAGGTAGGTCGGTACGTACATGGGCAGCGTGAGCGCGTGCTCGACCAGGTACTTCTGGATCTCGCCGTAGCGGGCCGCGCGGATCGCCGGGTCGGTGGTCGTCACGGCCTGCTCGAGCCAGGTGTCGATCTGCCGGTCGGCCAGCTTGAAGACGTTCAGGCCGCCCTTGGCCAGGGTCTGGCCGGAGCCGAACAGGGTGCGCAGCACGTCGGGTTCGGCCCGCACGTTGCTGGTGTCCCAGATGTCCATGTTCCCGGCGTAGACGTCCTTGCTGTAGGTGCCGGTGTCCTGGCCCACCCGGTCGATCTCGATGCCGACCTGCCTGGCCTGGGCCTGGATGCCCTCGCCGAGGATGTCCCGCTGTTCGCGGATCTTGGCGGTCAGCACCGGCCAACGCAGGCTGAGCCGGGTGCCGTTCCTGGTGCGCACGCCGTCCGAGTCGCGCCCGGTCCACCCGGCCTCGTCCAGGAGTCGGTTGGCCAGCGCCGGGTCGCGCGGCCAACTGCCCTCCACCGCGCGGTTGTAGCCGACCCCGTTGGGGCTGAGCGCACCCCAGGCGCGGTGGTACTGGCCGAAGTAGATGGCCTTGATCAGGCCCTCGACGTCCACGGAGCGTTGGAAGGCGATCCGGACGCGTTCGTCGGCGAAGGGTCCGCGCCCGGAGTTGAGGAACACGCTGTACACGCCGCCCGGGGCGTCGGCGCGCAGCAGTTGCAGCGAGCCGTCGCGCTTGACGGTGCGCACGTTCGCGGCGGGCAGACTGCCGATCACGTCGACCTGACCACTGGTCAGCGCGCCGACGCGGACCGCGTTCTCGGTGATGAAACGAATGCTCAGCCCGTCCAGGTGGGCCGGTCCGTCGTGCGCGGCGGTCGGTGGGGCCCACGCGTAGTCGGGGTTGCGGCGCAGCGAGATGCTCTGCTTCTTGGTCCACTTCTCGAACCGGAACGGCCCCGAGCCGACCGGCCGCGCGCAGGGGGCGGCGGGGTTGGTCAGCGACCTGGGTGACTGGATGCCGAGGTAGGCGGTGCTGAGCACCTGGAGGAAGGGCGCGTACGGGCGGGACAGGGTGATCCGCACGGTGGTCGGATCCGGCGCCGCGCTGCCCTTGTAGGCCGCCATCAGGCCGGCCGCGCCCTGCGACTTGGTCTTGGGGTCGACCACGTGGTCCAGGCTCGCCTTGACGGCGGCGGCGTCCAGCGTGGCGCCGTCGTGGAAGCGCACTCCCGATCGCAGCCGGAAGGTGTACGTCAGGCCGTCCGGCGAGATGTCCCAACTCTGTGCCAGCCACGGGTGGATCACGCCGTCGGGGGTGAGGTTCACCAACGAGTCGAAGATGTTGCGGTCGATCAGCGCGGTGACGTCCAGGGGGCTGACCGCCGGGTCGATGCAGGCCGGTTCCACGTCGGTGGCGAAGCTCAGCGTGCCGCCCGGGCGCGGTGCGGCGCCCGCCTGTTCGGCGGGGCCGTCGTCCGCCGCACAGCCCGAGAGGAGCACCGCCAGGGCCGCGCCGAGGGCCACGAGCAGGCGGGGTCTGCCCCGAGCCGTGCGTCGAACGATCGTGTGCATGCTGGGGCTCCTCGAGGGTGTGGCCGGTTCCGCCCGACGAACGCGGAACCCGTGCGGTGCGGACGGGCCGGCACCGGGGCGCCGGGGAACCGGGCACGGGGACGTTGATCGATCACTCTCGGTACGGGCGCTAAAGCCGTGCTGAAGTCCGGCGCGGCCACCGGCCCGCGGGCCTTCCGGCAACCGGTCCGCAAACCCTTCGACAGCCGGTCCGCGAGCCCCTCGACGCCCGGCCCGCGAACTCTTCGGCAACCGCCCACGAGCCCGTCGGCGCCCGGCTCGGCGGGCCGGTCTTAGCCGCGTTTTAGCGCGCCCGCACAGCCTTGCCGCAGCCGTCCCCGCAGCACGGGCACCCACGGGGGCAGCCGGAAGGCGCGTACGCGGCACCGGACGCGGGCTCGTCACCGCTGCGGGCCGACGGCGCCGCCGGCACTCGCACACGTGAAGGAAGGGCAAGGATGCACGCCTCGGATATCCACATCCTCGCGGTCGGCACGGCACTCCCGGGCCCGGCCGTGGACAACGCCGCCCTGGCACGACGGTTCGGCATGGAGGCGGTGTGGGAGCAGTGGATCGACGTCTTCATCGGCACCCGCACACGCCACCTCTCGGTCGACCTGGACAGCGGCGAGATCCGCTCCTCACTGGCCGAACTCGCCACCGCCGCCGCCGGGCGCGCACTCGCCGAGGCGGGCTTGGCCGCAAGCGACATCGACGTGATGGTGCTGGGTACGGCCACCCCGGACGTGCTGATGCCCGCGACGGTGAACATCGTCGCGGACCGGCTCGGCATCAACGAACTGCCCACCTATCAGCTTCAGTCCGGCTGTGCGGGCGCGGTGCAGGCGCTGGACGTGGCGAGCACCCTGCTGGCGACCGGCCGGCACCGCACCGCGCTCGTCCTGGGCGGCGACGTGTCCGCGAAGCACTTCGACCTCGACGTCGACCTGCGTGCGTTGTCCCCGGAGGAGCTGGTCAACTTCGTGCTCTTCGGCGACGGCGCGGGGGCCGCCGTGCTGAGCACCGAGCCGGTGTCCGGGTCGGTGGCGATCCGCGCGATCGTCAACCGGCTGACCGGGCTGGGCCGGGCGCCCGGACAGGTCATCGAGTGGTTCGGCCTGGCCGATCGGCACGCAGACCGGCCCGCCGCGAGCGAGGACTACAAGATGATCGAGGAGTCGGTGCCGGTGATGGCCGGCGAGATCCTCACCGAGCTCCTGGACGGGCTCGGCTGGGACGCGGACGACGTCGACTACCTCCTGCCGCCGCAGTTGTCCGGCCGGATGACCGCCCGGATCATGCGGACCCTGGACGCGCCTCGCGCGCAGGAGATCACCTGCGTGCACGAGACCGGCAACAACGGCAACGCGTTGCCGTTCCTGCAATTGGAGCGGGCGCTGCCCAAGATGGCCGCCGGCGACCGCGCCGTGGGCATCGCGGTGGAGTCCAGCAAGTGGATCAAGGCGGGCTTCGCCCTGGAGAAGATATGACCACCACCCCATCGCCCGCGGCCGCGAGCGCAGCTCCCGCCCCGACCGGAGTCGACGCGCTGCTCGCGCTGCACCGGGCCGACCGACTGGTCGCGCGGTACCCGACCGTGCGCGAACTGTTGACCGACGCGACGCCCGCGGAACTGGCGCGGGCCGGGGTGTTGTTGTCCCGCCTGGATCCGGACGCGGTCCTGGCCGCCCACCCGGGCGTGCGCACCGTCTCGGTCACCATCACCGGACACGGCACCCTGTCCGCGCTGACCGGCGCGCTCACCGGCGAACTGGCCCGCCACGGCCTGGTGTCCCGCCCGCAGGTCACCGACTTCGACAGCTACGTCTTCGAACTCTCGGACCCGGACAGCTCGTTGTACGCGGCCAAGGCGGACCTGGTGCTGTGCGTGCTCGACGCTTCGGTGGTCTTCGACGAGGTACCCCTGCCGTGGACCGCCGCCGACGTGGAACGGGTGTTGTCCGCCAAGGTGGGCCTGCTCGAACAACTCGCCGCGCGCTACGCCGGCACCGGGACCGGCACGCTGGTGCTCAACACGCTGCCGCTGCCCCGGGCGCACTCGGCGCAATTGGTCGATCACCGCTCCCGGGCCCGGCTCGGCGCGGTCTGGCGCGAGGCCAACGCGCGCCTGCTCCGGATCGCCGACGCGCACGCGAGCGTCGTCGTCCTGGACCTGGACCCGCTGCTCGCCGACGGCATCGCGGCCACCGAGCCGCGCCTGCACGTGTACGCCAAGGCGCACCTGTCCGCCGAACTCCTGGCCGGGTACGCCCGCGAGGCCGCGCACCTGGCCAACAACGTGGTCGGCCGGACCCGCAAGGTGTTGGTGCTCGACCTGGACAACACGCTGTGGGGCGGCGTCCTGGGCGACGACGGGATCGAGGGCATCGAGGTCGGCGCCGGCTACCGGGGCGAGGCGTTCACCGCCTTCCAACGCGTGGTCAAACAATTGGGCGCCCAGGGCGTCCTGCTCGCGGCGGTGAGCAAGAACGATCCCGACCCGGTCCGTGAGGCGCTGCGCGAGCATCCCCGAATGACACTGCGGGAGGCCGACTTCGTCCGGGTTGTGGCCAACTGGGCTCCCAAGCACGAGAACCTGGCCGAACTCGCGGCCTCGCTCAACCTCGGCCTGGACGCCTTCGTCTTCGTCGACGACAGCCCCTACGAATGCGGCCTGATCCGACGCGAGTTGCCGGAGGTCGCGGTGGTCCGGCTGGACGAGGAGCCGGCGCTGCACCCGGGTCGGCTGCTCGCCGACGGCTGGTTCGACACCCGCGAGCTGACCAGCGAGGACCGGGCCCGGACCTCGCGCTACCGGGACGAGCTGGATCGGCGCGACTTCCTGGACTCGTTCACCTCGCTCGACGACTACCTGAACGAACTGGGCGTGACCGTACGCGTCGCCCCCGCCGGCCCCGACGACACCTCCCGGGTGTCCCAGCTCACGCTGCGCACCAACCAGTTCAACCTGACCACCCGGCGGCTGCAACAGCCCGCCGTCCAGGCTCTGCTCGCCGACCCGGACGCCCTCGTCCTGACCATCCACACCGCCGACCGCTTCGGCGACAACGGTCTGGTCGGCGCGATCCTCGCGCATCGCCGCGACGACGCACTGTACGTGGACAACATGCTGCTGAGCTGCCGGGTGTTCGCCCGGGGCGTCGAGCAGTCGGCGCTGTCCGCGCTGCTGCGGCACGCGCGCGCGACCGGCGCCGAGGCCGTCTACGGCACATATCGGGCCAGTGCCAAGAACGGCAAGGTCCGCGACCTCTACCCCCGGTACGGGTTCGTGCCCGTCCCGGGCGAACCCGCGGTGTCCGGCGCGGATCCGCTGGATCCGGCCGCCGCGGACGAAGACGCGCTGACCTTCCGACACGACCTGGTCGACATCGTCCCGGTGCCCGGGCACGTCGCGCTGACCGAGACCTTCGAAGGAGAACCCGAGCGATGAGCACGTTGAACACCCTGGACGACTTCGTCGCGCTGGTCCGCGACGAACTGGGCCTGCCGATCACCTCGGCGAACGCGGCGGACTCCTTCGACCGATTGGCCGGCTGGGACTCGGTCCACCTGCTGTGGCTGCTCACCGCGCTGGAACGGCACACCGGTCGACGCATCTCGCTGCCGGACGTGCTGGAGGCGACCAGCCTGGAGGCCGTCTACACGCTGGCGGTGTCCGGATGAGCGGCGCGGGCGTCCCGGCGGCCCGCGAACGCCGGCACACGCTGTACTTCCTCGGCGAGATCCGCGCGTTCGCCCCCGTCTTCCTGGACACCGAGGTCGACATGAGCGCGGTGCTGGCACACCGGACCGCGACCCGGGGCACCGGCCGACCGTACTCGCTGGTGACCTACGTGTTGCACGGTGCCGCGCGGGTGCTCGCCGACCATCCCGAGGCCAACGCGGCGGCCCTGGGCGGGCTGGTGCCGCGCGTGCTGCGGCACGGTTCGGTGGACGGCAAGCTGACCCTGGACAAGACCCTCGGCGGCCGGCGCGTCGTGCTCTCGGCGGTGCTGCCCGATCTGGATCACGCGAGTCTGGCCGAGATCCAGCGGCAGGTGTGGCACTACGCCGACGGAGACCCGGCGACCATGCCCGAGTTCGCCGCGCTGACCAGACTCCAGCGGCTGCCCAGGCTGATCGGCGCCGTCGCCTTTCGCCGGGTGGTCCGGCCGCTGCGGACCCGGGCGCGGCGCTTCGGCACCTTCGCGGTCACCTCGCTCGGGCATCGCGCCGTGGACGGCTTCCACTCGGTCGGCGGCACCACCGTCACCCTGGGCGTGGGCCGGATCGTGCAGCGCCCGGTGGTGCGCGACGGGCGGATCGTCATCGCTCCGATCATGCGCCTGAACCTGGCCTTCGACCACCGCGTCATCGACGGCGCGGAGGCCGCGGACGTGCTGACCGAGATCAAGCAGGCCCTGGAGGACTTCACCGAGCCCGACCCGGGACCGGCCGAGCCGGCCGCCGCCCCGGAGCCGGCCGAGGCCGCCGAACCCCGCTCCCCCCTCACGGAAGGCAGCCCGAGGTGAACGACATCGACGAGCTCAAGCAGTTCGTACTCGTGCACGCCAAGGCCCAGAACATCCCGCCGGCGCACTACGGCGAGCTGCTCGGCCGGATCGACAACGACGACGACGGCGCGCCCGGCTCCTGGGCACGCGAGTGGTCGCGGGGCGCGGCCCGGCTGGCGGGCGACGGGAAGCTGCTGGAGGCGTGCCGGGACTACAACATGGCGCGTTTTCCCTACGTCGACGGCCCGGCCCGGCAGCAGGCGCTGGAGGGCTGCGTGTCCACGTTCGTCCGCTGGGCCGCCGAGCAGCCCGATCTGGAGCGGATCGACCTGGACCTGCCCGGCGGTCGGGTGGGCTGCTGGGCCACCGGGTTGACCGACGGGCCCGACGGCGTACGCAAGCCGCTGCTGCTGGTCACCGGCGGCATCGTGAGCGTCAAGGAACAGTGGGCCCCGGTACTGCTGATGGCCCGCAGACTCGGCCTGGCCGGGGTGGTCACCGAGATGCCCGGCGTGGGCGAGAACACGCTGGCCTACGACCGGGACAGTTGGCGGATCCTGTCCGACGTGCTGGACGCGGTGGCCGATCGCGCCGACGTCTCGCGTACGTACGCGGTCGCGCTCAGCTTCAGCGGCCACCTCGCCCTGCGCTGCGCGGTGTCCGACCAACGCATTCGGGGCGTCGCCACCGCCGGGGTCCCGGTCGGCGCGTTCTTCACCGACGCCGACTGGCAGAGCCGGCTGCCCAGGGTGACCGTGGACACCCTGGCCCGGCTGACCGGTGCCAAGCCCGAGAACCTGTACGCCCGGATGTCCGACTGGGCGCTGACGCCGGATCAACTGGCCGCCCTGGACATCCCGGTGGCCTGCACGGTGAGTCTGCGCGACGAGATCATCCCGCCGGCCGACCCGGACCTGCTGCGGGCGCACGTGCGCAAGCTGAGCCTGAACACCTATGACGACGTGCACGGTTCGCCCCGGCACGTGACCGAGACCAGGTTGTGGATCATCGTCTCGGTGCTGCGCATGATGGGCGCCCGCACCCCGCAACGCGCGATCCTGGAGGGCCTGTTGGCTGTGCTCCGGTTGCGCCGCCGGCTCACCGGGAGCGGCGGATGAGCGCGCGGGCGGGCACCTCGTCCCGCTTCCTGCCGCGTGAACCCGACGAGATCGGCGCGCCGCTGCGACTGTTCTGCTTCCACCACGCGGGCGGCGCGGCCTCGTCGTTCGGCGACTGGCGGCGCGCGCTCGGCCCGGGCGTGGACGTTCTGCCGATCCAACTCCCCGGCCGCGAGGGGCGGGCCCGGGAAGCGCGCGCCGGGGAGCTGACCGAGCTGGTCGCCGAGCTCGACGCCGACCTGGATCCGTGGCTGAGCGACCGGCCGTACGTCTTCTACGGACACAGCATGGGCGCGCTGGTGGCCCACGCGTTGACCCGACGGCGCTTCGAGCACGACCGCACACTGCCCGAACGGCTCGTGGTGGGCGCGTGCCCGGCACCGCATCTGCGCACGCCCCTGGACGGCGCCGCCGAGCGCACCGACGAGGAACTGGGCCGGTTCCTCCTGGACATCGGCGGCATGTCGCCGACCCTGCTCCGGTATCCGGAGTGGCGCCGCGCGGCGATCGCACTGCTGCGCGACGACCTGCGGTTGTGCGCGTCCGACCCGCATCGGGGCCACCCGGAGTACGGCGCGCGGCTGCCCTGCCCGATCGAGGTCTTCGCCGGCGTCGACGATCCGCTCGTATCGCTCCCGCACGCCGCGGCCTGGCACACCTACACATCGGCGCGGTGCCGCGTACACGTGCAATCGGGCGGCCACTTCTTCGCCCAGGAACCGGGCGCGGCCTTCGCGGCCCGCGCGCTGGCCCCACTCCTGCGCGCACCGGCGGTCGCCCGGGCCTGTTGACCGCCGACGCCCGGCCGTCGAGCGTACGACCACGAGCGTCGGACGTGGGCGTCGCCCGACACGGGGCCGGGGCCGCGTGACGGCTGTCGCACGACGACGCCCGGCCGAAGCGGGCCGCCGCCGAAGGCTGTACCGCGAGCGTCGAAAACCGGATATCGGACCAGGTCCGGTGGGGTGCCCAAGCGCCGTCCCACCGGGCCTTGTCGCGTCCCGGCGCCGGTCGGCACCCGGTCCCGGACGGTCCGCGCCGACGGCGGCGGTGCGCGGCCGGCCGCTTTAGACGATTCAAAGGCCGGCGTTAGTACCCGCGACAACTTTGGAGCCTGGCAGCACACGAACGGTCCTCAGGCATCCCCGCACGGTGCGGCCGCCGCGACCTGTTCACGACGAGGGGCAGTGACACGCGATGACAGGAAAGCCCGTGCCCGCCGCGACGACGCCGGCGACCGACGTCGACACCGCCGGCATCGACACCGACGCCGTCGCGATCGTCGGCATGTCCTGCCGGTTGCCCAGGGCGGAGCACCCGGCGGCCTTCTGGCGGCTGCTGCACGACGGCGTCGACGCGATCACCGAAGTCCCGGCCGACCGCTGGGACATCGACGCCTACTACGACGAGGACCCCTCGGCTCCGGGCAAGGTGGCCACCCGGCACGGCGGATTCCTGGACCGTGTCGACGGCTTCGATCCCGCCTTCTTCGGCATCGCCCCACGCGAGGCGGTGGCCATGGACCCGCAGCAGCGGCTGATCCTGGAACTGGGCTGGGAGGCCCTGGAGGACGCCGGCATCGTCCCCGGCACCCTCGCCGGCAGCCGAACGGGCGTCTTCGTCGGCGCCACCATGGACGACTATGCCGCGCTGCTGCACCGCGGCGGTCCCACCGCGATCACCCGGCACAGCCTCACCGGCGTCAACCGCGCCATCATCGCCAACCGCCTCTCGTACACGCTGGATCTGCACGGGCCCAGCCTCACCCTCGACGCCGCCCAGTCCTCCGCGCTGGTCGCCGTGCACACGGCCTGCGAGAGCGTCCGGCGCGGCGACTGCGAACTCGCCATCGCCGGTGCCGTCAACCTCAACCTCGTGCCGGAAAGCACCGTCGGCGCGAGCAAGTTCGGTGGGCTCTCGCCCGACGGTCGCTGCTTCGCCTTCGACGCCCGGGCCAACGGCTACGTGCGCGGCGAGGGCGGCGGCGCGATCGTCCTCAAGTCGCTCGCCCGCGCGCTGGCCGACGGCGACCGGGTGTACTGCGTCATCCGCGGCGGCGCGATCAACAGCGACGGCGCCACGCCGGGTCTGACCGTCCCCGACGCACGGGCCCAGGAAGCCGTCGTCCGCCTCGCGCACCGCGCCGCCGGCGTCGGTCCGGACGACGTCCAGTACGTGGAGCTGCACGGCACCGGCACCAAGGTGGGCGACCCGATCGAGGCCGCGGCGCTCGGCGCGGCGCTCGGGACCCGTCGCACCGCGTCCGGCGAACCACTCAGGGTCGGGTCGGCCAAGACCAACGTCGGGCACCTGGAGGGTGCGGCGGGCATCGTCGGGCTGCTCAAGATCGCGCTGAGCATCCATCACCGAGTGCTCCCGGCCACCCTCAACCACGAGACGGCGCACCCCGACATACCGCTGGCCGAGCTCAACCTGCGCGTACAGACCGAATCGGGTGCCTGGCCGCAGCCCGATCGACCGCTGATCGCGGGAGTCAGCTCGTTCGGCATGGGCGGCACGAACTGCCATGTTGTGCTGACGGAATCGCCCACCGCACGACTTCGGGACGATGTCGCGACGGCTGGGGGCGCGAGCGCCGGAGCGGACTCGGGCGCGGGCCCGGGTTCGGACTCGGACTCGGGCGCGGACTCGGGCGCGGACTCGGGCGCGGAGCAGCCGTTGGCACCGACGCCGTGGGTGCTGTCCGCCCGTACCCCGCAGGCGCTGCGGGACCAGGCGACCCGCCTGCACGCGTACGTCACCGCGCGCCCGGACGCGGACCCGGCCGCGATCGCCCGGACACTGGCGACCCGGCGGACGTTGTTCGCCCATCGGGCGGCCGTCGTCGCGGACCGGCGGGCCGGCTTCCTGGCCGGGCTGGCCGGACTCGCGGAGGACCAGGGCGGCGCCTCGGTCGTGCAAGGCACGTACTCGGGATCCGCCGGCGGGACGGCGTTCATGTACACCGGGCAGGGCAGCCAACGACCCGGCATGGGGACCGAACTGCGCGCCGCGTACCCGGTGTTCGCCGACGCCTTCGACGAAGCCGTGGCCCACCTCGACCCGCACCTGGACCGACCCCTCCGCGAAGTGATCGACCACCACCCCAAACTCCTCAACCAGACCCGCTACACCCAACCCGCGCTCTTCGCCCTCCAGAGCGCACTGCACCACCTGTTGATCCATCACGGCATCACCCCGAACTACCTCATCGGCCACTCCATCGGCGAACTCACCGCCGCCCACCTCGCCGGAGTCCTCACCCTCCCCGACGCCGCCACCCTCGTCACCGCACGCGGGCGACTCATGCAGACCGCGCCTTCCGGCGGCGCGATGATCGCGATCGACGCCACGCCGGAACAGCTCGCGGAACTCCTGGCCGATCACCACGACTTGGTGTCCATCGCCGCGCACAACGCGCCTCGGGCCACGGTGGTCTCCGGCGATCGCGACCGGTGCCGCCGGATCGCGGAACAGGCACGCGGCGCGGGACACAAGACCAAGGAACTCACCGTCAGCCACGCGTTCCACTCGCCGCACATGGACCCCGTGCTGGCGGAGTTCCGGGACATCGCGGCATCGCTGACGTATCACGCGCCGCACACCCCGCTCGTCTCCAACATCACCGGCACCATCGCCACCACCGAGCAACTCGCGGATCCCGCCTACTGGACCGAGCACATCCGCCACGCCGTGCACTTCCACGACGGCGTCACCACGCTCCACGGGCACGACGTCGCCACCTACGTCGAACTCGGCCCCGACAGCACCCTCACCACTCTCGCCCGGGGCACCGTCGAGAGCCTGCGATCGGGTGACTCCGCCCGGGACGCATCGCCCGCCTTCATCCCGACCCTGCGCCGCAGGCATCCCGAGGCCCACACGGTCGCCACCGCCATCGCGCACGCTCGGCTCCTGGACGCCGCCCCCGACTGGAGCACGCAGCTCACCACCGACCAGGTCGTCGACGACCTGCCCACCTACGCGTTCCAGCGTCGCCGCTACTGGCTCGCCGACCCGGCGCCGGGCGCCGATTCCGGACCGAGCGTCGAAGCCGCCGCGAAGACGGGCCCGGATCCCGCGTCGAACGCGGAACCCACGGAGGACGCGAAGAACACCGACGACGCGGAGACCCCGGAGCCGGCCAACCCGCTCGCGCGCCGCCTCGGCGGCCGGTCCGAAGCCGAACAAAAGCGCGTGCTGCTGGAGTTGATCCGCACCCAGGCCGCCATCGCGCTGGGCCACGTGACCTCCGACGCCGTCGACCCCGGGCAGAGCTTCAAGGAGTCGGGATTCGACTCGCTGACGGCGGTGGAGTTCCGCGACCGGCTCGCGACCTCCACCGGGCTGGACCTGTCCGCGACCCTCACCTTCGACCATCCGACGCCCCGGGTCCTGACCGACCACCTGTTGGCCCGGTTCTCCGGGATCGGCACCACGAACGACTCGCGGGCCCGGGTGATCGCGCCGCGCGACGACGATCCGATCGCGATCGTGGCGATGAGCTGCCGCTATCCGGGTGGCGTGCAATCCCCGGATCAGCTCTGGCAGTTGGTCAGCCAGGGCATCGACGCCATCACCCCGTTGCCGACGAACCGGGGCTGGGACGTCGACGAGTTGTACGCGCCGGAGCCGGGTGTACCGGGCAAGACGTACGCGCGAGCGGGCGGATTCCTGCACGACGCAGACGGGTTCGACGCGGAGTTCTTCGGCATCAGTCCGCGCGAGGCCGCCGCGATGGATCCCCAACAACGCTTGTTGCTGGAGACCGCGTGGGAGGCGTTCGAACAGGCGGGCATCGACGCGTCCACGATTCGCGGCAGCGACGCCGGAGTCTTCGTGGGCGCGATGAGTCAGGACTACGGCCCGCGCCTGCACGAACCGGCCGACGGCTTCGAGGGCTACCTGCTCACCGGCAGTACGGCGAGTGTCGCGTCGGGTCGGGTGGCCTACACGTTCGGGTTCGAGGGGCCGGCGGTGACGGTGGACACCGCGTGCTCGTCCTCGCTCGTCGCGATCCACCTGGCCGCACAGGCGCTTCGACACGGGGAGTGCTCGCTGGCGCTCGCCGGCGGCGCGGCCGTGATGGCAACGCCGGGCATGTTCGTGGAGTTCAGCCGCCAGCGCGGGTTGTCGCCGGACGGCCGCTGCAAGGCGTTCTCGTCGACGGCGGACGGCACCGGCTGGGCCGAGGGCGTCGGCCTGCTCCTCCTCGAACGCCTCTCCGACGCCCAACGCAACGGCCACCCCGTCGTCGCCGTCCTACGCGGCTCCGCCATCAACCAGGACGGCGCCAGCAACGGACTCACCGCACCCAACGGCCCCTCCCAGGAACGCGTCATCCGCCAGGCACTCGCCGCCGGCAACCTCACCCCCGACCAAATCGACGCCGTCGAAGCACACGGCACCGGCACCACCCTCGGCGACCCCATCGAAGCCCAAGCCCTCCTCGCCACCTACGGACACAACCGCCCCACCCAACACCCCCTCCACCTCGGCTCCCTGAAGTCCAACATCGGCCACACCCAAGCCGCAGCCGGCGTCGGCGGCGTCATCAAAATGGTCCTCGCCATCCAACACGGCCTACTCCCCAAAACCCTCCACGTCGACGAACCATCACCCCACATCGACTGGACCTCCGGCGCCGTCACCCTCCTCACCGAACCCACACCCTGGCCCGACACCAACCACCCCCGACGAGCAGGCGTCTCCTCCTTCGGCGTCAGCGGCACCAACGCGCACGTGATCATCGAACAAGCGCCGGTAGCCGATCCGGCACCGGCACCGGGCGATCCGGAGCCGGAAACCCCGGTCACCGCCGACCCATTGCCGCTGCCTTGGGTCTTGTCGGCGCGTACGCCGCAGGCCTTGCATGATCAGGCGCGGCGGCTGACTGAACATCTCGACGCTCGACCGGAGTCGGACCCGGCGGCTGTCGCC
Source organism: Embleya sp. NBC_00888 (assembly GCF_045207655.1). Lineage (NCBI taxonomy): Bacteria > Bacillati > Actinomycetota > Actinomycetes > Kitasatosporales > Streptomycetaceae > Embleya > Embleya sp. NBC_00888. The sequence continues at coordinate 1,587,503 of NZ_CP108784.1, forward strand.
CGCGTACTCGCCGGGCGCACGCTGTTCGAGCACCGCGCGGTGATCATCGGCAACCACACCGCCACCCTGAGCGCCCTCGCACAGCAGCAGGAAGTCCCCGACCTCATCCAGGGCAGCGCCACCACCGACCCCGGCAAGATCGTGTTCGTCTTCCCCGGCCAGGGCAGCCAATGGGACGGCATGGCACTCGACCTCTACGCCACCTCCACGCCCTTCCGCGAGCACCTGGACGCCTGCGCCGAGGCACTCAAACCCTACGTCGACTGGAACCTCATCGACGTCCTCCACGCCAAACCGGGCACCCCCGACCCCAAACGCGTCGACGTCATACAACCCACACTCTTCGCCGTCATGACCTCACTCGCCCACCTCTGGCAACACCACGGCATCCACCCAGACGCCGTCATCGGCCACTCCCAAGGCGAAATCGCCGCCGCCTACACCGCCGGAGCACTCACCCTCGACGACGCCACCCGCATCGCCGCACTCCGCTCACAAACCCTCACCACCATCGCCGGACACGGCGGCATGACCAGCATCCCGCTCTCCGCCGACGACACCCACACCCTCATCCAACCCTGGAACGGCCGCATCCACATCGCCGCCCACAACGGACCCCACAACACCGTCGTCTCCGGCGACGCCACCGCACTCGACGAACTCCAACAACACACCCAGACCCGCGACATCCACGCCCGACGCATCGCCGTCGACTACGCCTCACACTCCCACCACGTCGAACCCCTCAAACAACGCCTCCTCACCGAACTCGCACCCATCAAACCCCAACCCGCCCACACCCCCTTCCACTCCACCGTCACCACCACCCACATCCACGACACCACCACCCTCAACCCCCACTACTGGTACGACAACCTCCGCAACCCCGTCCTCCTCCAACCCACCATCGAACAACTCACCACCACCGGCCACCACACCTACATCGAAACCAGCCCACACCCCGTACTCACCCACCCCATCACCGACACCACCGAAAGCCACAACGTCCACATCACCGAAACCCTCCGCCGCGACCAAGGCACCCACCACCGCTTCACCACCAGCCTGGCAACCCTGCACACCCACGGCATCGCCCCGTCCTGGCACGCCCACATCCCCGCGCATCGCACCACCGCCGACGATCCCCAACTGCCCACCTACGCCTTCCAACACCAGTCCTACTGGCTCGAGTCACTGCCCTCGGATCGAAACGCGACCGGGCTGGGGCTGCACCCGGTCGAGCACCCGCTGCTGACCGCCGCCGTCGAACTCGCGGACGCCGGAACGCACTTGTTCACCGGGCGGATCTCGGTCCGCACCCATCCGTGGCTCGCGGACCATGCCGTCCTGGACACCATCCTGTTGCCGGGTACCGCGTTCCTGGACCTCGCACTGCACGCGGTGGAGGCGACCGACACCGTCGCCCTCGAGGAACTCACCCTGGAGAGCCCCCTCGTCATTCCCGCCGTGGGCGCCGTCCAGCTTCAGGTCGCGCTCACCGCCCCGGACGACACCGGCCGACGCACCATCACCATCCACTCCCGCACCGACGACCCGAACACCGACCAACCCTGGACCCGACACGCCGTAGGCGCGCTCACCGCCGACGAATTCGTCTCCGCGGCACCCGCGTTCGATGCGACGAGCTGGCCTCCGCCCGGGGCGGTCGAGCTGGATGTGTCCGACCACTACGACCGGTTGGCCCTGCACGGCCTCGGCTACGGACCGGTCTTCCAAGGACTCCGGGTCGCCTGGCAGCTCGGCGACGAGCTGTACGCCGAGGTCGACCTGCCCCCGGACACCGACGTCTCCCGCTTCGGCCTGCACCCCGCGCTTCTCGACGCCGCGCTGCACCCGATGGGGCTGGCTCCGGCGCCGGAGCCGGTGGCGGATTCGAACGCGTCGGAGGTGACCCGGCCGGTGGTGCTCCCGTTCTCCTGGAACGGGGTACGGCTGCACCGCACCGAGTCGACCTCGGTCCGGGTGCGGCTCACCCCGGTCGGCGAGCACGCGGTGGCGCTGGAGGTCGCCGACCGCACCGGCGCCCCGGTGGTCACCGTCGAATCCCTCACCGTACGTCCGCTCTCACCCGAGCAGCTCGCCTCGGCGCGCGGCGGCGGCGCGACGGACTCTCTGTTCCGGTTGGGTTGGCAGCCGGTACCGGCCGGCCCGGTCGAGTCGGATGCCTGGGTCACCCTGGGTGCGGACAGCCCATTCCACCACTCCGACGCCGAAGGTGTCTCGTACGCCGATCTCGCCGCGCTGCGGGAGTCGTTGCGCGAGTCTCCGGGCTCGTTGCCGGGCATCGTCCTCGCGCCGGTCGGGTCCGCGCTCGACGGGGACGCCGCCCCGAAGGCGGTACGTACGGCCGTCGGCGAGGCGCTGGCCCTGCTCCAGGAGTGGCTGGCGGACGAGCGGCTCGTGGACAGCCGGCTCGTGATGGTCACCACCGGCGCGGTCGCCACCCGGCCCGGCGAGAACACGTCCGATCTGGCGGGCGCGGCACTCTGGGGCTTGTTCCGGTCCGCACAGAGCGAGCACCCCGAGCGGTTCACCCTGGTCGACACCGACGGCGGCGCCGGGTCGCGCCGGGCCCTGGCGTACGCCGTCGCGGGTAGCGAACCGCAACTGGCCTTGCGGGAAGGGAAGATCCTGGTCCCGCGCCTGGCTCGGGTCGGCGCGGCGGTAGCCGGGGACGATCCGGCGCCGCGCGTCCTCGATCCGAAGGGCACGGTCCTGATCACCGGCGGGACCGGTACGCTCGGCCGGCTGGCCGCGCGGCACCTGGTCACCGAACACGGGGCCAGGCATCTGCTGTTGACCAGCCGACGTGGACCGACGGCCGAGGGTGCCGGCGATCTCGCCGACGAACTCATTGGTCTCGGCGCCACCGTGACCATCACCGCGTGCGACACCGCCGACCGCGCGGCGCTCGCCGAGGTGCTCGACGCGATCCCCGCCGAGCACCCGCTCGGCGCGGTCATCCACACCGCCGGCACGTTGCGTGACTCGGTCGTCACCGGCCTGACGGGTGAACATCTCGACGCGGTCCTGCGGCCCAAGGTCGACGCGGCCTGGCACCTGCACGAACTCACCCGCGACCACGACCTCAGCCACTTCGTCCTCTACTCCTCGGCGGCGGGTTGCTTCGGCAATCCCGGGCAGGCCAACTACGCCGCCGCGAACACGTTCCTGGACGCGCTCGCCCACCATCGCCGGGCCCGGGGGCTCGCCGGCACGTCGCTCGCGTGGGGCCTGTGGGCCGAGACGAGTGCGCTGACCGGCGGCCTGGACCCCACCGACCGGGCCAGGGTGACCCGAGGCGGACTGCTGCCGCTGGACACGCGGGAAGGACTCGAACTACTCGACGCGGCACTCGGACTCGGCGCGCCGGCCTTGCTGCCGGCCCGGCTCGACCCGGCCGCGTTGCGCGCGCAGGCGGCCGACGGCACGCTGCCGGCGATCCTGCGCGAGCTGATCCGGCTGCCCGGTCGACGCACGTCGGCCGTCGGTGTGGAGCCGCTCGCCGATCGGTTGAACGGGTTGTCCGATGCCGAGCAGACCGCGCTGCTGCTCGACCTGGTGCGCGGCCAGGTGGCGGCGGTACTCGGGCACGCGAGTCCCGATGCGGTGGTCGCCGATCAGGGCTTCAACGATCTCGGCTTCGATTCGCTCACCGCCGTCGAGTTGCGCAACCGACTCAACGGCGCGACCGGCCTGCGGCTGCCCGCGACGCTGGTCTTCGACTACCCGACCCCGGTCGCGCTGGCGGGCTACCTCCGGGACGGCCTCGCGCCACGCACCTCGCCGTCCGCGCCGGCGCTGGCCGACCTGGACCGCCTCGAGGCGAGCCTGGCGCGCCTGGAAGCCACCGAGGACGAGGCCACGCGCGGTCGCATCACCCAACGCCTCCAGGCGGTGCTCTCCCGCTGGACCGCCCCCACGACCACCGCCGACGCGGACGTCACCGACCGCATCGACACCGCCTCCACAGACGACATCTTCGACTTCATCGACAACGAACTCGGCCGCTCCCTCCAATAGCCCTCACTCACCCAACCGAACCGCCCATGGCCAAGGCCAAGCCCAAGCCCAAGCCCAAGCCCAAGCCCAAGCCCAAGCCACGGTCTCGCACACCGCCGCGCCCACCACGCACCTTCCGCCCCCGTCACCACGCCCTCTCCGCCCCACTCCTCTCCGCCCCACTCCTCTCACCCCCGTGTCGCCACCACCGCGACCCAGACCACCCATCCCCCACCCATGCCTCCCCACCCGCGCGCCCCGCGCTACATGCGCCTCCTTGTCGAGGAGAAGTTCCGATGGCAACGAATGAAGAGAAGCTCGTCGACTACCTCAAGTGGGTGACCAACGACCTGCACCAGACCCGCCGTCGGCTCCAGGAGGTCGAGGCCAAGGAGGCCGGTCGCGGCCGCGAGCCGATCGCGATCGTCGCGATGAGCTGCCGCTATCCGGGCGGCGTCCGCACGCCCGACGACCTGTGGCGACTCGTCGCCGACGGCACCGACGCGGTGGGCGGCTTCCCGACCGACCGGGGTTGGGGCGTCGAGGAGCTCTACCACCCCGATCCCGATCGGCTCGGCACCTCCTACACCCGCGACGGCGGCTTCCTGCACGACGCGCACCACTTCGACCCGGAGTTCTTCGGCATCAGTCCGCGTGAGGCGATCGCCACCGACCCGCAACACCGGCTGCTCCTGGAGACGGCCTGGGAGGCGTTCGAGCGCGCCGGGATCGAACCGACCTCGCTGCGCGGCAGCCGTACCGGCGTGTTCGCCGGCGTGATGTACAGCGACTACGGGTCACGGCTCCAGACCCACGCGGCCGAGGAGTTCGAGGGATACATCGGCAACGGCAGCGCGAGCAGCATCGCGTCCGGACGCCTGTCGTACACGTTCGGCCTCGAAGGACCCGCGCTGACCATCGACACGGCGTGCTCCTCGTCCCTGGTCGCCATCCACCTGGCCGCCCACGCGCTGCGTCAGGGCGAGTGCACGCTCGCCCTGGCCGGAGGCGTCACCGTGATGGCCTCCCCGGGCCTGTTCGTGGAGTTCAGCCGCCAACGCGGTCTCGCGCCCGACGGCCGGTGCAAATCGTTCGCCGCGGCAGCGGACGGCGCCGGCTTCGCCGAGGGTGCCGCGTTGTTGCTGCTGGAGCGGCTCTCCGACGCCGAACGCAACGGACACCCCATCCTCGCCGTCCTGCGCGGCTCCGCCGTCAACCAGGACGGCGCCAGCAACGGACTCACCGCACCCAACGGCCCCTCCCAACAGCGAGTGATCCAACAGGCCCTCGCCGGCGCCGGACTGACGGCCGATCAGGTGGACGCCGTCGAGGCGCACGGCACCGGCACCACCCTCGGCGACCCGATCGAGGCACAGGCCCTGCTCGCCACCTACGGCCAGGACCGACCCACCGAACAACCCCTCTACCTCGGCTCGTTGAAGTCCAACATCGGCCACACCCAGGCCGCCGCCGGTGTCGCCGGCGTGATCAAGATGGTGCTGGCCATGCGGCACGGCCTACTGCCCAAGACACTGCACGTCGACGAACCGTCACCACACGTCGACTGGACCGCCGGCGCCGTCACCCTCCTCACCGAGGCCGAACCCTGGCCCGAAACCGACCACCCCCGCCGCGCCGGCATCTCCTCCTTCGGCATCAGCGGCACCAACGCCCACCTCATCATCGAGCAGGCACCCACCGTCGAACCCGACGCGGCGTCGGCGGCCGATCCGACCACCGGGACCGGTGACGCCCGCCCCGTCCCATGGCTGCTCTCCGCCCGTACTCCGCAAGCGCTTCGGGACCAGGCGCTGCGCCTGCACGCGCACATCGACGCGCATCCCGAGCTCGATCCGATCGCGGTCGCGCACACACTCGCCACCCGGCGGACCACGTTCGACCACCGCGCGGCCGTCGTCGCCGACAAGCGCGAGGACTTCCTGCTCGGCCTCACCGCACTGGCCCAGGGCCAGGTGAGCACCACGACGCTCCGGCACCACCACACACCCGCGGCCGGTCGCGTCGCGTTCATGTACACCGGCCAGGGCAGCCAACGCCCCGGCATGGGTGGTCAACTACGTTCGGCCCACCCGGTGTTCGCGGATGCCTTCGACGAAGCCGTAGCCCACCTCGACCCGCACCTGGACCGACCGCTCCGCGAAGTGATCGACCACCACCCCGAACTCCTCAACCAGACCCGCTACACCCAACCCGCACTCTTCGCCCTCCAAACCGCCCTCCACCACCTCCTCACCCACCACGGCGTGAAACCCGACTACCTCATCGGCCACTCCATCGGCGAACTCACCGCCGCCCACCTCGCCGGAGTCCTCACCCTCCCCCACGCCGCCACCCTCGTCACCACACGCGCCCGCCTCATGCAAACCGCACCCACCGGCGGCACCATGATCGCCGTGAGCGCCGCACCCAACGAACTGGCCGAACTCCTCACCGGACACGAGCACCTGGTCTCCGTCGCCGCCCACAACGCACCTCGGGCCACGGTGATCTCCGGCGATCGAGAGCTCTGCCTCCACATCGCCGAACAAGCCCGCGCAGCCGGCCACAAAACCAAAGAACTCAAGGTCAGCCACGCATTCCACTCACCCCACATGGACCCCATCCTCGACGAGTTCCGAACGATCGCGAGCACCCTCACCTACCACCCCCCACACACCCCACTGATCTCCAACACCACCGGCACCATCGCCACCACCGAACAACTCACCGACCCCACCTACTGGACCAACCACATCCGCAACGCCGTGCACTTCCACCACGGCATCACCACCCTCCACCACCAAAACGTCACCACCTACCTCGAACTCGGCCCCGACACCACCCTCACCACCCTCACCCAGGAAACCGTGCACGAGCTCCGCCGGGACGAGTCCGGTGCCCGGGGGGAATCGGCGTTCGTCCCGCTCCTGCGCGGACACCGCCCGCAGGCCCGGAGCGTGGCGACCGCCCTGGCCACCGCCCACCTGCACGGGGTGTCCGTCGACTGGCCGTCGGTACTCACCGGACCCGCCGGTCCGCCGCCGCCCGTCGGCCTGCCGACGTACGCCTACCAGCGGCAGCGCCTGTGGCTGGACGTACCGGAATCCCCGGGCTCCGAGGACGGGTTCGACGGTGTGGCGGAGGCGCCGGCCGACGCGCGCTTCTGGGCGGCGGTGGAGAACGACGATCCGGATGCGCTGGCGGACGCGTTGCACGTGGATGCCGACGGACAAGCCGCCCTGCGTGCGTTGTTGCCCGCGCTGACCGCGTGGCGGCGGCAGCGCCGGTGGTGGCACCGGGTGGTCTGGCAGCCGGTACCGGAGCCGTCGAGCGCGGTGTTGTCGGGCACGTGGCTGCTGCTCGCGCCGGCGGATCATCCGGCCGCCGACGACGTGTTCGCCGCGCTCGGCCGGCACGGCGCGCAGCCGATCCGGATCGAAGTCCCGGTCGCCGCGGACGGCGCGCCGGACGGGCCCGCGTTGTCCGCCGCGCTGGCACGGCATTGCGATCCGGACGGAGTGCTGGCCCTGGCGCCGGTCGACCCGGCCCCGGACCCGAATCCGGACCCCGCCGGTCGGCTGGTGCGGGTGCTGGCGGAGAGCGGGATCGAGGCGCCGCTGTGGTTGGTCATGCACGACGCGGTCGCGCTCCGCGGCGACGCAGCGCCGGCGCGGCCGGACCGGGCGCTCGCGTGGGGCCTGGCCCGGGCGGTGGGCGCGGGCGCACCGGACGGCCCGGGTACGGTCCGCCTGTTGGATCTGCCCGAGCGGCCGGACGAGCGGGCGACGGCGCGGCTGGCCGGGGTACTGGCGGGTGCCGACGTCGAGGACCAGGTGGCGATTCGGGCCACCGGGGTGTTCGTCCGGCGACTGGTGCGGGCCGCGCCCGGTGCGCGGGCGGCCGACGGCGGCGGCTGGAAGCCGCGTGGCACCACGCTGATCACCGAGGGCACCACATCCCTCGGTGCCCAGGTCGCCCGGTGGCTGGCCCGACGCGGCGCCGATCATCTCCTGCTCACCCGGGCCGTCCCGGGTGACACATCGGCGCTGGAGCAGGAACTGGCCGGCCTGGGCACGCGGGTGACGGTTGCCGTGTGCGACCCGGCGGATCCGGCCGAGGCGGTGCGGTTGCTCACGCTGGTCCCGGCCGAGCACCCGCTGGCCGCGGTGCTGCACACGACACCCGCCCCGGCCGCCGAGAGCGAGGCAACCACGCTCGTGGACAAGGGCGTTCACCGGTCGGCGGCGGCGAACCTGGATCGGGTCACCGAGCACCTGGACCTGTCCGCGTTCGTGCTCTTCTCCTCGCTGGCCGGTCTGCTCGGCACCTCGCCGGATCCGGCCGACGCCGGTACACACGCGTATCTGGAGGCGCTCGCCCAGGCACGCCGGCAGCGGGGGCTGCCGGCCGGTGTGGTGGCGTGGGGTCCGTGGGACTCGACCGGCGCGGGGGCGGTCGAGGTGGACGGGCTGCGGCCGGTGGCCGCGCAGCCGGCGATCGAGGCGCTGTTCGAGGCGCTGGCTCAGGCGCCGGATCGGGACGTGCCGAGCCTGGTCGTCGCGGACGCCGCGTGGGATCGCCTGCCGGCCCGCTTCGCGGGGGTGGGCGCGTCCGCGCTGGTGCGCGATCTCGCGGCGACGGACGCCCCCTCGGACCCGGCCGGCACCGGCGCGGCGGCCGACGCGGGTGATCGGTCCGTCGAGGTTCGGCGGCGGGTGCTGGCGGCCCCGGACGACGCGGCGGGCGAGCGTGTCCTGCTCGACATCGTGCTCGGACACGTGGCGGCGCTGCTCGGGCACGGGTCGGGCGCGGCGATCGACGCCGACGAGGACTTCGTCGCGTTGGGTTTCTCCTCGTTCACCGCACTGGAGTTGCGCAATCTGCTGAGTGCCGCGATCGGGATCGAGTTGGCCACGGTGGCGGTGTTCGACAATCCGACGCCCACCGCGCTGGCCCGGTTCCTGCGGCTGGAGATCGAGGCGAGCGAGCCGGTCCCGGCCGCGGTCTGAGCGAACTCCCGGTACCCGCACGGCGTCCCGCGACCGATTCGGTCGCGGGACGCCGTGCGTGGGTGTGGGTGCTCGGTGCCGTGACCGGCAAACGCACACGGGCACTCGGGTGCCGTGGCCGGGAACGCGCACAAGTGCTCGCTCTTGTGATCGGAAACTTGCCCGGGGGCAGGATGCCCCGGCCGCGAACCGTACCCGGGTGCTCGCTCCGGGACCGGAACCATGCCCGGGTTCTCCGTCCGCGCCGGGCGCCGGTCGGTCAGCCCGCGCGCGCCGGTGTGGCCTCGGCGGTGCGCAGGCCGCCCATGGTGAGTTCGAGGAGCCGGTCGGTCTGGCCCGCGTCGCTGGGGGCCTGTTCGATGGCCCAGGCGATGCCGTTGGCGATCTTGAGCAGGTCGGAGATGTCGGTGTCCTTGCGCACGGTGCCGGCCTGCTGGGCGCGCAGGAGCAACGCGGCGCCGGCCGAGCGCATCCGGGTGTGGCACGAGGACGCGGTGGATTCCTGTTCGAGCATGGTGGCCATCAGCGACGCGGCGAGCCCGCGGTAGGTGGTCGCGTAGGCGATCACCGAGCGCAGCCAGGTGGCCAACGCCTCCTCGGGCACAGGTGCGCCCAGCAGGGCCTGTGCCTCGCTGCACAACCCCTCGACGCCGTCGTGGAACACCGCTTCGAGCAGTGCGTGTCGGGTCGGGAAGTTGCGGTACAGCGTGCCGGGGCTGACTCCGGCGCGGCGCACGATGTCGTCCAGTGGCGCGTCCGGCCCGTGCTCGGAGAATGCCTCGCCGGCCGCGACGATCAGCCGTTCGTAGTTGCGCCGGGCGTCCGCGCGCATCGCACGTGCCGGGGGCTGCTCAGTCGTCATCGCCGATCCCCTGGTTGCACTGTTGCCGAAATCCTGGAAACGGGGCGTCCAGGATACGTCGGGGGCCGAACGGCCTTTGTACACGGTACCCGGCGGGCCCGGCGTCCGGTGCCGCACCGGGCCTGCCGGGGGACCGCCTTTCGGTCGATTGCCGAGTCCCAAAGGCGGGATTAGCGCGAGCAAAGAACGGCTTAAGCCCGCGACCGCACGCTCGAACCGACCGCCGCGTGATACCGGTTCGCCCCGGAGCGCTCGGCGCGGTCGATCGGCTCCCCGCCCGTACCGCCCGCCGTTGCCGGGCCGCCGACAGGAATGGCGATCCATGACCGGAATCGATTCCGCAAAGAAACAGAGCACGCTGCCCTCTCTCACCGGCATGCGGTTCTTCGCCGCACTGATGGTGTTCCTCGCGCACGCCTCGGATCAGCGGTTCTTCCGGGACGCCGGTTTCAGCGCCGACTTCAATGATGTCGTGCGCGGTTCCGGATATGTGGGGGTCGCCTTCTTCTTCGTGCTCAGCGGCTTCGTGTTGACCTGGTCCGCTCGGGCCGGCGACACTGCCCGGGCCTTCTGGCGCCGGCGCGCGGCGAAGGTGTATCCGAACACGGTGGTCGCGGTCGTACTCGCCGCGATCTTGTTGAGCACCACCGATCGGGTGCTCGAGGCGAGGGTCCTGATCCCGAACCTGCTGCTGATCCAGTCCTGGATTCCCGACCTGGAGATTTTCCTCGGGGTGAACCCGCCCACCTGGTCGCTGGCTTGCGAGTTGTTCTTCTATCTCTCGTTCCCGCTGCTGCTGGTGGGCATCAAGCGCATCCCGGGCCGCTACCTGTGGCCCGCGGCGGCGGGCGTGGCGGCGGTGGTGGCGGTGATGCCGCTGGTGGCCGAACTCATCCAGGGCGGCGTGATGTTCCCCCCGCCGGTGTCGGTGTCCTTCCCCAGGTTCTGGTTCGTGTACGCGTTCCCGCCGGTGCGGATGCTGGAGTTCGTGCTGGGCATGCTGATGGCCCGGATCGTGCTGAGCGGTCGGTGGATTCCGCTCGGTCGGCTGCCCGCGCTGGCGCTGGCGATCGGCGCGTTCGTGGGGCTCAAGCACGCGTCGACGCTGTTCTCCATCGTCGCGGTGATGGTGGTGCCGATCGCGCTGTTGATCTCCTCGGTGGCCGCCGCCGACGTGCGCGGCGCGCGGTCGTGGCTCGGCAGCCGGTTCGTGGTCCGGCTCGGCGAGATCTCGTTCGCGTTCTACCTGTTGCACCAACTCGTGCTGTCCTACGGGCATCGCTGGTTGGGCCTGCACCGAACCTGGAGCACCCCGGGCGCGTTCGGTGTGCTGGCGGCGCTGCTCGTGGTGGCGCTGGCGTTGAGCGCGGTGCTGCACGCCGTGGTGGAGCAGCCCGCGATGGCGCGATTCGCCCGGCCGAGGCGGCGGCCCGCCCCGATCGAGCCGGCCGCCGAGCCCGATTCCCGAGGCGGACCGGGCGCCGGGTCCGATTCCGGAGGCGGTACGGGTTCCGCGTCCGATCCGCGCGGCGGTCCGGGCGCCGGGTCGTCCGAACAGCGCTCGACGCTGCCGGCGGCGAACGCGTCGTCCGCTCGCGGCGAGCCGTCCACCGTGGACTGACGGCCCGTCACCCCAGATCTCCGGTACCACCGGCGCGGACGTCCGCGTCGCACCTTTCGCCCTCCTCGTTCGTTCGTCGCCCATCGGGCAACGGACCCACGGGGAGGGCGTCCTGTGTTTCCGTCCGGTTTCCCCAGCGTGTCCGCCCGTTGGACGCTCGGTCACGCCCAACGCGGATTTTCAGACAAGATCTGCACTCGGTGACCGGCCACCGCCTGTTGCGTAACGACTCGTGTGATCACCGGGTCGTTCGTCGTCCGGCCGTCGCGGACCAGGGCGGATACGGTGTCCGCGAGTGCCCGGATCGAAGAGACGTTCGGTTGGTGGGTGACCGAAAACCGCGTGCGGGCCGGATCGAACGGCTAAACGGAGAGAGTGTCGGGTTAGCCTGATCCCGCACCTGAACCCTGCGGGCCCGACCGACCCGGGGCCTACAGCCGAGGACGTTGACAGCACTCGAGGGGTCATCGTGATGTGCTTCATTCGACACCGCTCCACCTCAGCGATCCATGTGGGCACCACCTCCGACCGCTGCTGTCCGGGGCACTGTCCGCGCCCGTAGGGTCACTCGTCTCGCGTCCGAATCAGCCGGAGTCGCCCCATCCGCCCGCCCCGGCGGGGGGGTGATCCTCCCCAAGGCATCGGATCGCGACATTCGACGTCGCATTCGTCCGCGCCCGGTTCCGGGTGCGATCGAACATGCCGCCCGTCGCCACTTCGGCGAGGTCGGCGAATCCTTCCCGGAGCCTTGTGCCCGGGGTGAATTTGGTGTGCGCGGGGGAATGGAGTTGTGCCGTTATGCACGGGGATACGGTCGGATTGGTGGAACGCGGACGCGAGTTGGCGATATTCGGGGAGCTGCTGACCGGCTGCCGGGACCGGCGGGGCCGATTGTTGTTGGTGGAGGGCGCGGCCGGGGCCGGAAAGTCGTCGCTGCTCCTGGGCTTGCGCGAAGAGGCGTCGACGCGCGGATTCCGGATTCTCCAGGCCCGGGGTTCGCGGTTCGAGGAGAGTTTTCCGTTCGGGATCGTGCGCCAATTGTTCGAGCCTTTGCTGGCCTGCGCGCCGCCGGAGCTGCGGGCGGCGATGTGGTCCGGCGCGGCGGAATTGTCGGCTCCGTTGTTCGAATACGCCGGTGGTCTGCTTCCGCTCGGGGGCGACGACGGGCGGGGCAGCGCGGCCGAACGGCAGGCGTTGTTTCACGGTCTGTATTGGCTGTGCGTGAATGTCGCCGACCGCGAGCCGCTGGTGCTGGTCGTCGACGACGTGCAATGGGCCGACGAGTCGTCCCTGCGTTTCCTGCATTATCTGGCCACCCGGCTGGACGAGTTGCCCGTGGTCGTGGCGGTGGCCACCGAGTCGATGCGCTGGGGACCGCAGGCGGACGTGGTGCGCGCGATGGTGTCCTCGCCGCTGGCCCGGGTCGTGCGTGCCGAGCCGTTGACCGAGACGGGTGTGCGCGAGTTGGTGATCCGCGTGGTCGGCGCCGATCAGGGCACCGGATTCGCCCGGTTGTGCCACGAGGCCACCGGCGGCAACCCGTTCTTCCTGCGCGAGTTGCTGGGCGAACTCCAGGCGGACGGCGTGGTTCCGGTCGATGCGCCCGGCTCGCCCGCCGCGGGCGTTCCCGAATCGGCCGGCCCGGACGGCGAGGGGGTGCGGGTGTTGTCCCGGGCGGGCGACGCCCGCTGCGTGTCCGTCCCGGTGGGCCCGTGGGCCGGTTCGGCGTCCGGCGGCGATACCGGGGCGGTGGCCTTCGGGAAGGCCGTCGACCGGAGCGTACGGGCCGGCGAGGCGGTCCTGGGCTCCGAGGACCGCGCGCGGGGCGCCCTGGTCGAGGTGGGATCCGGCGCGCGCGCCGACGGGCCGGTCGCCGGCACCGGGCGGGCCGGCGTGTTCACCTCCCGAGCGGGCTCCACGTTCCCGGTGGCCTGGCGCAACGAGCCCGCCCCGGCGTTCGACGGTGTGGGCACCGGTGTGCCCGGGCCGGCTCCCGGGGGCGGCGCCGAGCGCGACGACCCCCAACGCGCGGTGTCCGTCCGTACGGTCCCCGCCGAGGACGGGATCGACGCCCCCACCGAGGACGGTCGTCGTGGGGACGTGGTGGCCCGGGTCTCCCGGCTCGCGCCGGGCAGCGTCTCGCGCAGCGTGGTGCGCCGGTTGCGGCTGTCGCCCGGCCCGGTCGCGGTGTTCGCCGAGGCGATGGCGGTCGTGGGATTGACCGCGGATCCGGTACTGGTGGGCCAGATCGCCGGGTTGAGCCGGGCCGAGGCCACCGAGGCGGTGGGCGTGCTGGTCGAACTGGGCATGGTGCACGCCGGTTCGCCATTGCGCTTCGTCCACCCGATCGTGCGCGAGACGTTGTACCGGGATCTGCCGCTGCGCCTGCGCCACCGCGCGCATGTGCGGGCCGCGCGGGCGCTGACCGGCGCGGGCACGTTGCGGGGCGAGGCGGCGGGCGAGGCCGCGGACCATCTGATGGAGGTGCCGCCGGCCGCGGATCCCTGGGTCGCGGACGTCCTGGCGGTGGCCGGGCGCGGCGCCCTGGCCCACGGCGACCCCGGAGCGGCGGTGCGCTATCTGCGCCGGGCCCTGCACGAACCGGCGCCGCCCGCGACCGTGCCGGCGTTGTGCGCGACGCTGGGTCGGGCCGAGTTGCGCGCGCGTGGCGGGCACGCCTGCCGCCGACTGGCCCAGGCCCTGGACGCCGCGCCCGATCCCGAGGCCCGGGCCCGGGTCGGTGTGGATCTGGCCTCGGCGCTGGTGGCCGCGTGCCGGCACGACGAGGCGATCACCCTGCTCCAGGGGTTACGCGAGGAACTGGCCGCCGTCCTGCCGAGGGACGGCTCCGATCCCGACGGCGAGGGCTTCCTGCGGGTGTGCATGGCGCTGACCGTGGTCGCCCAACTGATGCCCGCCACCCGGCACGTCGCCGCCCGCGAGCTGGCCGGCCTCGGCGAGTGGGCCGGCGAGCACCAGTGCGACGACCCGGCCACCAACCCGGTGCCCACCACCCGATGGGGGCCCGACTGCGTCTGCGCCGACATCCGCCGGGTGCTCATCGCCGCCGACACCGTGCAGGCGCTGAGCGAGGGCAGACCCGCCCAACAGATCGTCGAGCGTGTGCAACACGCGCTCACCCAGGGCTGCTTCGCGTACGGCAGGCTGGTCACCGGGCCGGACGGGGAACTGCATCCCATCCTGCTGCTGGCCGGGGCGCTCGCGCACTGCAACCGGCTGACCGAGTCGGACACGCTGCTCACCCGCGTCCTCTCCGACGCGCGCGATCAGAACCTGACCCTGGCCGCGGACGCCGCGCGGGCCTCCCGGGCCTGGGTTCGGTGGCAGCGCGGCATGCTCGCGGAGGCCGAGACCGACGCGCGCACGGCCCTGCGGGCGATCCATCCGGACGTCGCCGCCGAGGCCCCGCCACCGCCGGGGAGCGTGTTGTGCCTGGCCACCGCGGCGCTGGCGTCGACTCTGGCCGTCCGGGGCGATCTCACCGGCGCGGCCCGGCTGTTGGAGGACGCGCCGGACCTGGACACGCCACAGACCCTGACCCTGCTGCCGCTGCTGGTCGCCCGGGGGCGAGTACGGCTGGCCCAGGGGCACTCGGAGAACGCGCTCGACGACATCCTGCACGCCAGGGCGCTCTTCCATCGCTGGACCGCGCCGACCCCGGTCGCGTTCCTGCCCACCATCGACGCGGTCACCGCGCTGGTCCGGCTCGGCCGCACCGACGAGGCCCGGGCGCTGGCCGAGGCCCAGGTGCCCGCCGGGCGCGCGTTCGGGGCGCCGCGCACCATCGCCGGCGCCTTGCGGGCCACCGCGCAGACCGCGCGCGGTACCGACCGGGTACGGATCCTGGAGGAGGCCCTCCAGCACATCCGCACCACCCCGGCAGTGCCCGACCACACCCTGACCCTGCTCGAACTGGGCATCGCGCACCGACACAACGACCAGCACATGCAGGCCCGTTGCCGGTTGCGCGAGGCGGCCGACCTGGCCGAGAGTTGCGGCGCGACCGCGCTGGTCGCCCGCGCCCGGCAGGAGCTCGAAGCGATCACCTCACGCACCCGGGGCCGGCAACCGCGCCGGACCGGCCAGACCGGTCTGACGCCCCAGGAGCGCCGGGTCGCGGACCTGGCCGCGGCCGGATACCGCAATCAGGAGATCGCCCACACGTTGTTCGTGACGGTCAAGACCGTCGAGTGGCATCTCAGTCAGGTCTACCGCAAGCTCGGCATCAACTCCCGCGCCGAGTTGGGCGACACCCTGGAGACGGACGGCACCGAGAGCGCCTGACCGACCGACGACACCGGGACCGGCCGCACCAGGGCCGGTCCCACGTCTTCGCCTCGGCGGCCCGGGGCGGTTCGCGTCCTTGCGACCGGCGGCCCGAGCCACTCCCGTGTCCCCGCCCCGGCGGCCCGCGGCCGGGGTCGGCCGGACCTCGGCGCCGGGCCGCCGTTCGTGGTCGGATCCGTCCCGCCCGGTGGTTTCCCATACCGGTTTCGGTGCCACCCCTGGGCGGATGGCTGGGGGCATGCTGGGGTGCCCGGGGGGCGTGACCGGGGTCCGGGCGAGACACAATCGTGGTGAGGCTCCGTATACGGCCGCCGGCGTCCGAGTCCGGCCGGCGCCGAGGTCTCGACGGGACGTCGCCCGACGGCGCGCGATACCCCGGCCATCCGTCATCGCGTCGAGTGCGGTCCGCCCGGGCCGGCCAAGCCGGCCGGTCCGCCCGTCTCGACCGAAACCCATGGGGGAAGTCATGCGATATTCGATCCTGGGCCCACTGCACGTCATCGACGAGGCGGGCAACGGCGCCCCGATCAGCGCGCCCAAACTGCGCACACTGCTGGCGGCACTGGTCATCCGAGGTAATCAGGTCGTCTCGATAGATCAACTGATAGACGAGATATGGGGCGAGAATCCGCCCCGTCGGGTGACAGCCGCACTGCATGTGTACGTGTCCCAGCTCAGGCGATTGATCGGCAGGCCGGACGATCCCGAAGGCCCGATCGTCACCGGGGCGCCCGGATATCTGCTGCGGATGGCGCCGGAGGACCTCGACCTGTGGACCTTCCAGCGCCATGTGCAACAGGGGCGCGCGCATCTGCGGGTCGGCGCGTACCGCCAGGCGTCCGAGTCGCTGCGGGCCGCCCGGGACCTGTGGCGCGGGCCGGCGCTCGGGGAACCGTACGGCCAGGGGCCGCTGATCCGCGGGTTCATGACCTGGCTGGAGGAAGCCCGTTTGGAATGCACCGAGTTGCTGGTGGAGGCCGACCTGGAACTGGGCCTGCATCGGGAGTTGGTCGGCCCGCTGTACGCGCTGACCACCGAGCACCCGCTGCGTGAGGTGTTCCATCGGCAGTTGATGCTGGCGCTGTACCGCTCGGAGCGGCAGGCGGACGCGCTGCGGGTGTACCAGCAGGCCCGAGAGACGCTCAACGGCGAACTGGGCCTGGAGCCGGGACGGGCGTTGCGGGACCTGCAATTGGCGATCCTGACCGCCGACGAGCAACTCGACACCAGACTCGCGAGTTGACGTCGGTCCGTCGGCGGCCCGAAGGGGTCGCCGACGGACCGCGACTCACACGGTCGGCTCCTCCGCGATCGTGATCGCCTTCTCCGGACAGGCCCGCGCGCCGCGCAGGGCGGCGGCCCGTCGGGCCGGGTCGACCTCGAAGTCGCCCATCTCGTTGAAACCCTCGTCGGTGACCTCGTAGACCTCCGAGGCCAGCGCACTGCACATGGAATGCCCCATGCAGGCATCGGAGTTCACCCGGACGCGCATGCCCGCTACCCCCGTGCCCGGCCGAGCACGAGGTCGAGGTTGTGCAACCCCCGGCCGGGCGAGTAGTGATGCAGCGGCACGGTGCCCTCGGCGACGTGGTAGTTCGGCACGCGCTTGTGCCACTCCTCGACCGCGATGCCGATGATCCGGCGCGCGAGGTGCATCCCCAGGCACCGGTGCGGTCCGGTGCCGAAGGCGAGTTGACGGGTGGCGTTGCGATCGAAGTCCACCTCGTCGGGGTTCTCGAACGCGTCCGGGTCCAGGCCCGACATGCCCCAGGACAACAACACCCGATCGCCCTTGCGCATGGTCACGCCGTGCCGCTCGACGTCGCGGGTGACCAGACGCCCGGTCGAGGAGACCGGTTCGTGCCGGATGAGTTCCTCCACCACGGCGGGGATCCGGTCGGGATTCGCGTTGATCAGATCCTGGATCTCGGGGTGGCGGGCCAGGTACAGGAAGATCAGGCCGAGCTGCGCGGTGGTGCTGTCCAGGCTGGCGAGCATGGTCACGAACGCGGCGTTGATCATCTCGTCGCGGGTGAGTTCACGGCCGTCGAAGCGGCCCTCGACGAGTTGGCTGATCACGTCCCGGCGGCCCTGGGTGCCCTCCGCGCGGCGCTGATCGACCGCCTCGCCGAAGAAGTCCCAAAGCGGCTTGTTCGCCACTCGCAGATCCTCGTCGGTACGGGCGTTGGGGATGCCCTCGCGCCGCAGCCAGGTCTTGTGGTCGAGCAGTGTGCGCAGGTGCTCCCGGCCGATCCCGAAGCTGATCAGAAAGGTCTCGGCGGGCAGTTGGATGCCGAAGTCGGTGAGGAACTCGCAGCGCCCCGCGGCCACGATCGGCTCGATCGCGTCCACGGCGGCCTCCCGGATCCGGGGCGCGAAGTGGTTGACCACCCCGGGGTTGAACAGACTCGCCAGCGTCAGGCGCCACTTGCGGTGCTCCTCGCCGTCGAGCTGGATCGGGATCTGCTTGGTCGGGAAGATCTGCCGGTGCGGGATGACCAGTTCCGCGTTGGAGAACAACTCGGGGCTGCGCGCCGCCCATTCGATGTCCTCATAGCGGGTGAGGATCCAAAAGCCGCCCGCCTCCTCGGAGCGCACGATCGGCGCGCTCGCGCGCATCTGCTTCCAATACGGGATCGGGTCCTGCTGAAGCCAGGGCTGGTACAGGCTCCACTGCCGCGAGCGCTCGTCGACGGTGGCCGGCGCCTCGGGCACGGATGCCGGGGTCGGTGCCGGGGTCGGGGTCTGGGTCCGGGTGGTGTCGGTCATGCTCCTGCTCCTTCATGTCCTGGATCGGCCCGAAGGACGACGCCGGTGGGTGGATCCGCACGTGCGGTGGCCCGTCGTCGATCGCTCGCCGAGTGGGCACGCCGCCGCGGTCCGGGTCAGGCGGATGGGGCCGCCGGCGCGGCGGACGCCGCCTCGTCGGGTTCGCCGAACCACGTGGTCAAGGCCGAGCCCAGACCCTTGGCCCGGGCTCCGGCCGCGTCGTCGGCCCACGCGACGAACCCGTCCGGGCGGACCAGGACGAGCGTCGCGTCCAGGGCCGGTTCGGCGGAGCCCGCGGTGACGATGTCGACGCGGTCGGCCCACGCGATCGCCTCGGCCGGATCGGCCCCGCCGCCCGCGCCGCCGGTCAGGTCCACGAGCAGGCCGCGTCCGGTGCGCAGGAGTTCGAGCAGCTTCGTGTCGCCGGCACCGGTGTTCAGCGTGACCCCCGGGACCCGCCGGCCGACCAGCGCGTGCGGGTCGGCACCCGGGTCGGCGTCGGCCGGCGCCGGGTAGCCGACCGCCGTGGTCATCTCCAACAGGTGCCGGTTGACGCTCTCGATCGCGGTGAGTTCGGCGACCATGTCGCGCAGCGGGGTGATCTCGGCCAGCGGGTGCATCAGCGCCATCTGGGCCCGCGAGTGCAGCGCGACCCGCTCGCCGACCGGGCGGCGCTCGCTCTCGTAACTGTCCGGCAGGCCGGGCGAGGCGTGCCCGGCCAGCGTCGCGGCCAGCTTCCAGCCCAGGTTGAGCGCGTCGTGCAGACCGGTGTTGACGCCTTGCGTGCCGGAGATGAACAGCACGTGCGCGGCGTCGCCGGCCAGGAACACCCTTCCGTCCCGGTAGCGTTCGGCCAGCCGGGTGGGGCCGCCGTAGCGGGCGAGGTAGTGCGTCGTGGCCACCCGGGGCGCCTTGCCCAGCACCCGCCGTACGCTGTCGAGCAGTTCCTCGGTGCTCACCGGCACGTCGGCGGCCGGCGGCGTGGCGCCGAACTCGATCGTCATCAGCCGCAGCCGGCCCGGCTGGAGCGGCAGCGCGCCGAACACCCCGGCCGGGTACAGGCCGCCGTCGAAGGTGTCGTGCTCGCTCTCCTCGAGTTCCACGTCGCCGAGCACCCCGGCGTACTCCTTGCCGGACGCGACGAACTCGATGCCGGCCAACCGTCGTACGGTGCTGTCCGCGCCGTCCGCGCCGACCAGGTAGGCGGCGCGCAAGGTCTCCTCGGTGCCGTCCTCGGCGCGCGTGTGCACCGTGACGCCGTCCGCGTCCTGGGTGTAGTCGCTCACCCGCACGCCTCGGCGCAGCTCCACGCCCAGCTCGCCGGCCCGCGCGCGCAGCAGCCGCTCCAGGCGCCACTGCGGGTAGGCGTAGGTGTATTCGTTCGGGCCGACCGAGGTCAGGTCGAGCCAGTGGAAGGCGAACGGGGTGCGCGGCCAGGCGAACATCTCGTGTTCCCCGATGCGGTCCGCGAGTCCGCGCTGTTCCAGGATCTCCAGGGTGCGGCCGTGCACGGCCATGCCCGGGGAGAACTCGGGATCGTCGGTGCGCGGCTCCACCACCACGGGTTCGGCTCCGGCCAGGGCGAGTTCGCACGCGAGCAGGAGGCCGGTGGGGCCTCCCCCGGCGATCACGACGGTGCGGCTCATGCTCTTCTCCTCCGCGCTGGGCGTTGGGGGTCGGCCCAGAGCTTGAGCGCAACGGCTAAGGCTGGGCTTAAGGGCGCCGGGCGACCGGGCTCGCGAGGGCGTGCCGGAGTGCCCTTCACCCGGGCTCGGGAGCGCCGTCCCGGCGCCCCCGACGGGCAATCCCGGCGGGCCGCCGGCACCGGCCGCGTGAGCGGTCGTAAGAGTCGCTTTAGAACCGGCTGTGACAGTGGGCGCGAACGACCGGGGGCACCCGCCGGCGAGGCAGTGGGAGGGCCTGCCGCGGGCGTGGTCCCGCCCGGCGGTTGCGGTCTCACGGTGCCGAGGAGAAGCAGTCCATGACAGCACGGATCATCGCCGCCGACCGGGTGTTGCCCGGCGCGGGGGCCCCGGAGGTGCCCGACGGGGCGGTCCTGGTGGCGGACGGGCTGGTCCGGGACGTGGGCCCGCGTGCCGAGGTCCTCGCCCGGGCGCCGGTCGGCACACCGGTGGCCGATCATCCGGGCGCGAGCGTCCTGCCGGGGTTGATCGACAGCCACGTCCATCTCGTGTTCGACGCGAGCGCGGATCCGGTGGCCGCGTTGGCCGGAGTCGACGACCTGGACCTGCTTCCGGCGATGGCCAGCCGGGCAAGGCAGTTGCTGGACAGCGGTGTGACCACGGTGCGCGATCTCGGCGATCGGGGCGGCCTGGCCCGGCGGTTGCGGGACGCGATCGCCGCCGGGCTGCTGCCGGGGCCGCGGGTGCTCGCCGCGAACACGCCGCTTACCGTGCCCGGCGGGCACTGTTGGTTCCTCGGCGGCGAGGTGGCCGACCACGACGAGTTGCTCGCGGCGACCCGCGCGCACATCGCCTCCGGCGCCGACGTGCTCAAGGTGATGGCGACCGGCGGGAACCTGACCCCCGGCGGCCCCCAGGCGTGGCAGCGCCAGTTCGGCGCGGACGCGATCGCGCTGGTCGTGCGCGAGGCGCACGCCGCGGGACTGCGGGTGGCCGCGCACGCGCACGGCGCGGTCGGCGTCGAGGCCGCGCTGGCGGCGGGCGCGGACACCCTGGAGCACTGCACGTTCATCCCGGAGGCGGGCCCGGCGGCGGGCCCGGACGTACGGCTCGACCTGGTCCGCGAGATCGCCGACCGCGGGGTGTTCGTGTGTCCCACCTTCAGTCGCGCGTTCGACCTGACCCGGGAGCGGATCGGCCACGAGGCGATGGGCCCGTGGCTGGACGTGGCCCGGGTGTTGCACGAGCACGGCGTGCGCCTGATGGCCGGTACCGACGCCGGCATCGCGGGGGCGCGCTTCGACGCCTACGTGACCGGCCTGGAGTGGTTGGCGCGATCCGGCCTGGCCAACACCGACGTGTTGGAGATGGCCACCACGAACGCGGCGGACGGGCTCGGGCTGGGTGATCGCACCGGGCGGCTGGCCCCGGGCTTCGCCGCCGACCTCGTGGTCGTCACCGGCGATCCGCGCGCCGATCTCGCGGCGCTGCGCGCGGTCCGGCTGGTGCTGGCCGACGGCCGCGCGCATCTGCCGCCGGCCGAGGTCGAATCCCGGCTTCGCGCCCACCGCTGAGCGCCGGGCGGGCCCGCGCAGGATTGCCCGCTCGCCCCGAGGCACCCGGGGCCGCACCCGCCTGTCGGCGGACCCCCTCGTCACACATCGCACATCGGACATCGCACATCGCCGAGGAGTCGAGATGGAACGCACCGAGCACAGCGATCGCACGGTAGTCGTCGCGGGGGCCGGGCCCAGCGGCCTGATGTTGGCCTGTGAGCTGGCGCTGGTCGGCGTGCGCACGATCGTGCTGGAGCGATTGGTGGAGCCGCCGGGGTGGTCCCGGGCGCTCGGGCTGCAGTACGGCTCGATCCGGGCGTTGGAGCAACGCGGCCTGGCCGCACCGGTGTTCGAGTACGCACCGATCAAGCACTTCGGTTTCGGCATGTTGCGCTTCACCGGGCTGGAGGAACACCTGGTGCCGCGCCGGGTGCCGCAACGCCGGATCGAACAGCATCTGGAGGAGCGCGCGGTGGAGTTGGGGGTGGACGTGCGCCGGGGGCACGAGGTCGCCGACTTCACCCAGGACGAGTCCGGGGTCACCGTCACGGTGCGGACGGCGGACGGCGAGTACCGGGTGGCCGGCGCGTACCTGGCCGGGGCCGACGGCGGCGCCAGTGTGGTGCGCAAGCGGGCGGGCATCGACTTTCCCGGCACGCCGTCGGTGGCCGACGGCATCACCGGCGACCTGCGGATCCCGGTGGAGCGGCAGATCCGGATCGACCCGTCACTGCATCCGAACGGGATGTTCGCGCTGATCCCGTTGGAGGACGAACTGGTCCGGGTCACCGTCGCGGAGTTCGGCGCGCCCCGGACCGGGCGCGATGTCCCGGTCACCGAGGAGGAGTTGCACCGGCAGATCCGACACGTGGTGGGACGGGAGTTCGACCTGGGCACGCCGCAACTGTTGTCCCGGTTCGGCTCGTCCGCGCGGCAGGCCGAGCGCTATCGGCAGGGGCGGGTGATCCTGCTGGGCGACGCCGCCCATGTGCACTTCCCGATCGGCGGCCAGGGCTTGAACACCGGCTTGCAGGACGCGGTGAACCTGGGCTGGAAACTGGCCGCGACGATCCAGGGATGGGCTCCGGAAGGGTTGTTGGACACCTACGCCGTCGAACGACACCCGGTGGCCGCGCGGGTGTTGATGAACACGCGGGCCCAGTTGTCGCTGATGTTCCCGCTCTCCGAGGCCGAGCCGCTGCGCGAGGTGCTGGGCGAGTTGCTCGCGCAGGAGGAGGTCAGCCGGCATCTGGTGCACATGATGGCGGGAGTGGACATCCGCTACCCGGTCGCGGAGCGGTCCGGGATCGGCGCGGACGGGGGCGCCGCCGCCGAGGTGGGCGGGCACGCCCTGCTGGGCGAGCGCTTCCCGGACGCGACGCTGCTCACCGAGGCGGGCGAGACGAGCGTGGACCGGGTGCTGCGTACCGGCCGTGCGGTGCTCCTGGACCTGTCCGCGGGCGGCGCCGAGCCGTTCGACATCACCGGCTGGAAGGACCGGGTGGACGTGGTGCAGGCCGCCCCGATCCCGGAGTCGGCCGCCTCGGCGGTGCTGCTGCGGCCCGACGGGTACGCGGCCTGGATCCGCCCGGAAGGCGTGAGCGGGGACGGTGGCCTGCGACTCGCCCTGACCGGCTGGCTCGGCGCGCCCGCGTAACGACCGCCTGTTCGCCCGGTCGGCGCGCCCGCGTCACGATCCGCCCGTTCGCCCGTTCGGCGCACCGTGTTCTCGGCCCGAATTGCCGGGCCGGACACGCGTGTTGCCGATGCGATTGAAAAGTCGAGAGATCCTCCGTATCGTAAGTCGAGAGATCCTCCGGTTTGCTTTCGGCCCGGAAGGGGTGCCGTCGCGTGCCTCGCCCCGGCCGGCCACACCCGACCGGCACAACGGTCATCGCTGCGGACGCGCGAGCCCGCGCACGCTCACCGTTCCCCCTTCTTGGCCCCTTGTGGAGGCACCATGTCGACCCCGCCGGCAGTTGGCACACCGGCCGATCCGGTCTCGGCCGTCGAACGACGTGAGCGCCGCCCCGGCCTCGCGCTGGCCGTGATCCTGGCCTGCCAGCTGATGGTCATTCTGGACGCGACCATCGTCAACATCGCGCTGCCGGACATGCAGGAGGCCCTGGACTTCTCACCCACCGGCCTGACCTGGATCATCAACTCGTACACGCTCGCCTTCGGCGGGCTGCTCCTGCTCGGCGGTCGCGCCGGCGACATCCTCGGGCGCCGCAAGGTCTTCATCGCCGGCATCGCGCTGTTCACGCTCGCGTCGCTGGTCGGCGGCTTCGCCAACTCCGAGGCGATGTTGCTGACCGCCCGGGCCTTCCAGGGCGTGGGCGCCGCGTTCGCCGCGCCCAGCACCCTCGCGCTGTTGAACACCAACTTCGAGGGCCCGGCCCGCGCCAAGGCGCTCGCCGTCTACTCGGCGGTGTCCGGCGCGGGCATGGCCTTCGGCCTGGTCTTCGGCGGCCTGCTCACCGACGCCACCTCCTGGCGCGCGGTGTTGTTCATCAACGTGCCCATCGGCATCGGCATCCTCGCCCTGGCACCGCTGTACATCCGCCAGCCCGAGCGCCACCCCGGCCGCTTCGACATCCTGGGCGCGGTCACCTCGACCGCGGGCATGGTCGCCCTGGTCTACGGCTGCATCCGGGCCGCCTCCGACGGCTGGGGCGACGGTCTGACCATCGGCGCGCTCGTCCTGGCCGGGGTGTTGCTCACCGCGTTCATCGCGATCGAGTCCAAGGCCGCGCAGCCGATCACCCCGCTGCGCCTGCTCGCGCACCGCAACCGGGCCGGCGCGTACCTGAACATGCTGCTGCTGCCGGCCACCATGTTCGCGATCTTCTTCTTCCTCACCCAGTTCCTGCAGACCGTGATGGGCTACAGCCCGCTCAAGGCCGGCTGCGCGTTCCTGCCGATGGCGCTGTGCCAGTTCGCCTTCGCCCGGGCAACGCCCAAGCTGCTGCCCAAGTTCGGCCCCAAGCCGATCCTGGTCTTCGGCGGCGTCCTGGTCGCGCTGGGCATCCTGTGGCTGACGCAGATCGACGACTCCAGCAGCTACGCCGGCGGCGTGGTCGGACCGATGCTGCTGTTCGGCATCGGCTCGGGACTGAGCTTCATGCCACTGAACATGATCATCCTGTCCGAGGTCCCGCCCAAGGACGCGGGCGCCGCCTCCGGCCTGCTCCAGGCCCTCCAGCAGGTCGGCGCGAGCCTGGGTCTGGCCATCCTGGCCACCATCTCCGGCACCGCGAGCAAGAACGCCGCCAAGCACCCGCCGGCCGGCCTCGATCCCGAACAGACCGCACACCACGTGCTCACCGAAGGCATCTCCACCGCGGCCATCGGCGCGTCCGTCTTCGCGGTCGGCGCACTCGTCGTGTCGATCTTCGTGATCCGCCCCAAACCCCCCGCCCCCAAGCCCGCCGCCTGACCGCGTCCCGTGCCGCGTCCGGCGCCGACCGGCCCTTCGGAAGGAACTTCCCGCATGACGGACACAAGCAGTCGACTTCCCCTGTCGGTGCTGGACTTCGCACCCGTGGCGAGCGGTGCCTCGGCCGCCCAGGCTCTGCGCGACACCGTTCGGATCGCGCAGAGCGTGGACCGACTCGGGTATCTGCGCTACTGGATGGCCGAACACCACAACGCGCCCAACATCGCGAGTTGCTCGCCGCCGTTGATGATCGGTCGGATCGCCGCCGCCACCTCGCGGTTGCGGGTGGGTTCGGGCGGGGTGATGTTGCCCAACCACGCTCCGCTGGTGGTCGCCGAGCAGTTCGGCACCCTGGAGGCGCTGCACCCCGACCGGATCGACCTGGGCATCGGCCGGGCCTCGGGCACCGATCCGATCACCGCCCGGGCGCTGCGCCGCAGTTCCGACCCCGGTGACGACTTCCCGCAGCGCTTCGCCGAACTCCTGGACTACTTCGAGTCGCCCGCACACGGCGGCCCGATCTCCCCGGTCAGCGCGATCCCGGCGGAGGGCAACCGGCCGCCGATCTGGATGCTCGGCTCGAGCCCCTCCAGCGCCCGGATGGCCGGCATGCTCGGCCTGCCGTTCGCGTTCGCGCACCACTTCAGCGCGGAGAACACCATTCCGGCGTTGGCCACCTACCGGGAGAACTTCCGTCCGTCGGCCGACCTGGACCACCCCTACGCCATCGTCGCGGCCATCGTGATCGTCGCCGAGACGCAGGAGCGGGCGGAGTGGCTGGCCGGACCGATGGGGCTGTCGTCGCTGCTCCAGCGCACCAGCGGGATCACCGGGCCCTACCCCAGCCCGGAGTATGCCGAGGCCTTCGAATACAGCCGGGAGGAGCGGGAGTTCGTCCGCCAGCGGATAGCGGCGCACCTGGTCGGCGGACGGCACGACATCGCCGCCAAGATCGACGCGTTCGTCGACCGCACCGGCGCCGACGAACTCATGGCGCTGACCCTGGTGCACGGCGTCGACGACCGCATCCGCTCGTTCGAGATCCTCGCCGAGGCGACCGGACTGGTGCCCTCGGCGCACTCGGCCGACTCGCTGACGCGCTGACGCGCCGACGCGCCGACCCGCCGATTCGCCGGTCGCCCCATTCGCCGGCCGGCCGGCGAATCGGCCCGCGAACCCGGTTGCCTCGCCGGCGGCGGGGCAGCGATACCCCAGACCGCTCGACGGCCCGACCCCGGCCGTCGGGCGCACCGTGCCCGCCCGCCTCCATCCCCGTGAGCGGGCGGGCACCAACCCCGGTCCGGCGCGCGTGCGGGTCTCAGGCCGCCGGACCGGGGGCCATGTGCTTGTCGAACCAGGCCAGCAGCCGGGCGCAGTGGTCGATCACGGCCGGGAAGGCGCGCACCCCGTGGCCCTCCCGGGGATACACCACGAGCGTCGACTCCACGCCCGCCTCCACCAGCGCGCGATGGAACTCCCGGGCCTGCCCGGCGGGCGTGCAGCGGTCCAGCGCCCCCGCCGTCACCAGGGTGGGCGTACGCACGCTCGCCGCGAAGCGCAGCGGGCTGCGCTCGACGTAGCGGCCGGTGAACGAGAGTGGTTCGTCGGCCAGGAAGATCCGGTCGAAGTGCGGGATGTTGGAGGTGTGGTGCTGCGAGATCCAGTCGGTGACCGGGGCGATCGGCGCCGCCGCCGCGAACCGCGCGTCCTGGGTGATCAGCCACGCCGACATGAACCCGCCGTACGAACCGCCCATCACGCCGAGGCGATCCGGATCGGCGATGCCCCGGGCGACCATCGCGTCGATCCCGGACAGGATGTCCCGGGTGTCCGCCCCGCCCATGTCGCCGAAAACCCCCTCGACGAACCGCTGTCCGCGTCCGGAACTCCCGCGCGGATTGGGGTGCAGCACCGCGTATCCCCGACTCACCAGCAACGGCGTGCCCTGGAAGGCCAGCGACCAACTGTTCCGGAAGCACCAGACCGGGCCGCCGTGCAGGTGGGTCACCAGCGGATACGGTCCCGGGCCCGCCGGTCGGCACAGGATCCCCTGGATCTCCAGGCCGTCGGGGGCGGTCCAGCTCACCGCCTCGGCGATGCCCGCCCGCTCGCTCACGTGGTCCGCGCCCGGATGGCTCAGTGACGCGATCGTGCGCACCGATTGCCGTTCCACCAGCGCCAGTTCCGGGAATCGGTCGTAGCCGTGCCGCACTCCGGCGTGCCCGTGCGCGGAGAAGGAGAGTTCGGGATAGCGGCCACCGAAGGTCTCGGTGCCGCGCCAGAGTTCGGTGACCTTGCCACAGGTGCGGTCGTACTCGCCGACCACCGTGTCCAGCCCGGCTATGCCGGCCCACCCGAGCCGGTCCTCGTCGAGCCAGCCGGTCGAGGTGACGTCCACGCCGTTCGTGTCGATCCGCACCTCGTCCGTCGCCGCCCCGGTGCCATCCACCGCGAGCAGCACCAGGTCCCCGGCGACCACCTGGCGATCGGAGCACAACGCCTCCACCACGGCCACCGCGCGGCCCGACGGCGACCCGGACGGTACCCCGAACTGCCGCTCACCGGTGCGCAGTACGGTCTGCCTGCCGTCGGCCCGGGCGATCCACCGCAGGTCGGCGGTGTACCAGGCCTCCTCGCCCGCCTGCGGGCTCGTCACGCAGACCAGCGCGTCGGGACCCGCCCAGCACGCCTCCCACACGTTCGTCCCGGCCCCGCTCACCTGCCGCACGACCCGGCTTCCGGGCTCGTCGGCGAACTCCGCTATCCAGGCCGAACGTCCGCCGCCCTCGGGCGAGTTCGCGTCGACCTCGGGCGCCCAGTCGGGCACCTCGCCGGGCCCGGCCGCGGCCGTCCCGGAGCCCTGACCGCCCGCGAGGTCGGCGCCGTAGGCGGCCACGCCGAGCAGCAGCGCGGAACCGTCCGGCGCCCAGCTCAGGTATTCCACCATGCCGGGCACCCGGGGCCGCCACACGCTCGCCCCCGAAGCCGCGTCGAGCACGTCGAGTTGGAAGTCGCCCGGGCGCTCGGCGTCCGAGAGGTGGGCGAGCAGTGTCCCGTCCGGCGAGAACCGGGGCATGCGTTGGCTGCCGGCGCCCTCGGTCAGGATGCGAACTCCGGTCGCCTCGGCCAGACATACCCGGGTGACCGCGAGACCCACCAGCTCGGTGAACACGGAACCGGTGAAGGCGACCGACGTCCCGTCCGGCCGGATGCTCGGGTCGGCCGCCGCGTGCGCCGCGCCGAACGCGGGCTCGTGCAGCCGCCGGAAGTGCTGTTCGACGGCGTCGAAGTACTCGGGAGTCAACACAATCTCCATTCGGTGGTTCGGAAGCGCCCGACGGTCGCCCGGCTGCCGTCCGAGGGTGTTCCGACGGGGAGTCGGCGAACACCCACCGGGCGACCGCCGGAAAGCGATGCGGAACGCAATCGGAAGAGCGATGAGGAGTGCGATGCGGAAGCGATGAGGAGCACGGTGGGAAGGCGATGAGGAATGCGGTGGGAAGGCGCTCAGGAGTGCGGTGCGAAGGCGATACGCAAGGCACGACGACGTGCCGATTACCGACGGCGCGAGGGCATCAGCCGAACACCGTCCCGGAGTTGGCCGTGTTGACGCTGCGCCGGCGGGAGAACGCGCCCAGGTCGATCGGCTCGCCGGTGTGTACGCCGACGAATCGCACCGGTTTCGTGTCGTGATCGATCCCGCTCTCCACGCCCTCGATCAGGGCTGCCATCAACTGCCCCACCAGCGGCGCGTTCTTGAACTGGTTGCCGCTGGTGCCCATCGCCACATAGAAGCCGTCCAGGTCGGTGCGGTCGTAGATCGGCGTCCAGTCGTCGGCGACGTCGTACACCCCGGCGATGCCGCGCGGCCGGTTGGGCACGGTCAGCCCGGTCAGCCGCCGGGCCGCGCGGGTCACCTGTGCCTCGAAGACGTCCGGCGTCGGGTTCGGGTTGGCGGCGTCGGGGTCGTCGAGCCACTGGAGCGGGTCGCACTCCGGCTCGGTGCCGCCCACGAGCAGTCCGCCGTCGACCTCGCCGCGCAGATACACGCCCAGGTCCAGATCCGCCACGGTGACCCCGGCCGCCCCCTCCGGGTTGTAGCCGGCGGGTGCCCGCAGGTATCCGACCTCCTGCCGCATCGGCCGCACACCGATGGTGAAGTCGGCGCCCACTCCGGCCAGTTCGTTGACCCGGCCGGACCACGGCCCGGCCGCGTTGACCACGGTCGGGCAGGCCACCGCCGTGCCGTCGTCCAAGGTCACGCCGACCACCCGGCCGCCGGTCGACCGCACCGCGACGACGGTCCGCCGGAACCGGAACTCGGCGCCGAAGCGCGTCGCCGCCGCGGCCAGGTTCTGCGCGGCCAGTTGCGGATCGCTGATGTAGCCCGCGTCGGGCGTGAAGACCGCACCGAGCGTGCCGGCCGGCTCCGCCCAGAAGTCCTCGTCGTCCAGGCGCTTGGGCGGCCCGTACCGCCCGGTGTCCAGACCCGGGATCCTGGCCGCCAGGGTGTCGGCGTCCCACTCCTCGTAGGGAACTCCGACCGCGTCGAACAGCGGCAGGTAGGCACCGCGCGGCGCCGCGTCCACGTCGAGCAGGGCCAGGCCGCTGCGTTCGAAGCGGACCGGGTCCTCGACGTCGCAACCCAGGTGCTCGCGCCAGGCGCGCCAGCAGAACTGCGCCTCCCACGACGCGGCCACCCCGGCGTGCGTGGAGAAGTTGAACCGGATGACGGCGCTGGAGGCGCCGGTGGAGCCCAGGCCGACCCCGCCGGCCTTGTCCACCACGAGCACCCGCCGTCCGGCTCTGGCCAGTTCGAGCGCGATCGACGCGCCGATCACCCCTGCTCCGACCACCACGACGTCCGTGTTCATCCGGGTTTCCTCCCTGGCGATGCGGCGGCACACGGACGGGTGCCCGGTGGGTCGTCCCGGTCCGTGTCACCAGTCCAGTCTGACCGGCGGCCCGCTCCGGGGCAGTCGACCAACGTCGCGGATCCTGGTCGCTCGATGCGACGATCGTCGCGCCCCGGACCCGGTCCGCGCTCCGGGCGGGGCGTGGTCGCGGCCCGGCCCGTGCTCCAAGCGGGGCGTACTGCGGCCCGGCCGTCGACCACGCGGCGCGCACGGAGGAGGTTCGATGGGTGACGACGATCTGCAATCCCTGGTCGACGAGCTCTCCGAGCGCCTGCAGCGGTCCGTGGCGATCGACGACGCGGGCATCCGGTTGTTGGCCGCCAGTCGACACTTCGGCGACGAGGACGCGGTCCGGGTGGCCTCGGTGCTGAACCGGTCGGTGCTGCCCGAGATCGCCGACCGGGTACTGGCCCAGGGAATCGCCGGTTGGACCCGACCGGGCCGGGTGCTGATCGATGTCGCGGGCACTCGGCCGCGCTGGTGTGCGCCGATCCGCTGCGACGGGCTGCTGCTGGGCTACCTGTGGTTGATCGACGACGCGCCGCCCGCGACCGAGGCGCAGTTCGCCCTGGCCGAGGCGGCGGCCGAACGGGCCGGCGTCGTGCTGTACCGGCGGTTGTTGTTGCGCGAGCGGGTCAAGGCCCGGCACGAGGCGATCCTGCGCGAGCTGGTCGGGTCCGATCCGGCCGGTCGGCTCCAGGCCGCCGCGGATCTGCGGGCCGAGCAGGTGTTCACCGAGGAGGCCGGCCCGTTCCGGGTGATCGCGGCGCAGTGCGTCGACGAGCCGGGCGCGACGGACGGCTCGCGCGAGGTCGCGCTGGCGGCGGCGGTCGAGGACGGCCTGCGGGCGCTCCCGGAGCGGGGCCGGCTGATGGTCGCCCAGCGCTCGCGGGCCTGGATCCTGCTGGTGCCGCCGGCCGCCGCGGCGGCGGAGCTGCCGGACGTGCTCGGTGCGCGGATCACCACCAGGTTCCGGGGGCTGACCCACGGCGCCGGGCGGGTGGTGGTGGGGGTCGGCGCACCGGTGGATCGCCTCGACCTGGTGCCGGATTCGTACCGGCAGGCGCTGCTGGCCGTGCGCGCGACGCTGCTGGTGCCCGGTCTGGGCGATATCGCCCGCAGTGGTGCGTTGGGGCCCTACGACCTGCTTCTGCGGCTGCCCGCGGCGGAGCTGCGCGCGGCGGCTCGGGTGCCGGCCCTGGTCGCGCTGGAGCGGGCGGACGGTCACGGAGTGCTGCTGCCGACGCTGGCCGCGTTCCTCGACCACGCCGGCGACGTGCGGCGCACCGCCGCGTTGTTGTGCGTGCACCGGGCGACGTTGTACCACCGGCTGCGTCGGATCGAGGCGCTCACCGGCTGCCGGCTGGATCACGGCGACGACCGGCTGACCCTGCATCTGGGCCTCAAACTCCGCGCCCTGGCCGGTCCGGACCGACCCGACGCCGAGTGACCCCGTGGTTGCCGGGACGGGCGGGGGGCGGGACGCGAAGGGTTCCACCGCAAGATATCTTGATGTCGAGCAATGTTGCGGACATGGAGCGGAGCATCCTGTGACTGACCCGACCATCATCTATACGCACACCGACGAGGCCCCGGCCCTGGCGACGTATTCGTTCCTGCCCGTGGTCCAGGCGTACGCGGCGACGGCCGGGGTCAAGGTGGAGACCCGTGACATCTCCCTGGCCGGGCGGATCATCGCCCACTTCCCCGACCACCTGAAGGCGGACCAGCGGCTCGAGGACGCGCTCGCCGAGCTCGGTGACCTGGCCAGGACGCCCGAGGCCAACATCATCAAGCTGCCGAACGTCTCGGCCTCGATCCCGCAGCTCAAGGCGGCCATCGCCGAGCTTCGCGAGCAGGGCTACGCGCTTCCGGACTACCCGGACGACCCGAAGACCGACGAGGAGAAGGACGTCCGGGCGCGCTACGGCAAGACCCTGGGCAGCGCGGTCAACCCGGTCCTGCGCGAGGGCAACTCGGACCGCCGCGCCCCCGCGTCGGTCAAGAACTACGTCCGGGCGCATCCGCACCGCATGGGCGTGTGGACGGCCGACTCGAAGACCAACGTCGCGCACATGGTCGCCGACGACTTCCGCTCCACCGAGAAGTCCGCCGTGATCGCCGAGCCGGGCTCGCTGCGCATCGAACTGGTGGCCGAGGACGGCACCACCACCGTGCTGCGCGAGTCGGTACCGGTGCTCGCGGGCGAGGTCGTGGACGCCTCGGTGATGCGCGCGGCGGCGCTGCGCGAGTTCCTCGCCGCGCAGGTGGCCCGGGCCAAGGCCGAGGGTGTGCTGCTGTCGGTGCACCTGAAGGCCACCATGATGAAGGTCTCCGACCCGATCATCTTCGGCCACGCGGTCCGCGCCTACTTCCCGCAGACCTTCGCCGAGCACGGCGACGCGCTCGCGGCGGCCGGTCTGAGCCCCAACGACGGTCTCGGCGCGATCCTCAAGGGTCTCGAGTCGCTTCCGGACGGCGCGAAGATCAAGGCGTCCTTCGACGCCGAGCTGGCCTCCGGCCCGGCGCTGGCGATGGTCGACTCCGACCGGGGCATCACCAATCTGCACGTGCCCAGCGATGTGATCGTGGACGCCTCGATGCCGGCCATGATCCGTACCTCCGGTCACATGTGGGGCGCGGACGGCAAGGAGGCCGACACCCTGGCCGTGCTGCCGGACAGCAGCTACGCCGGCGTGTACCAGGTCGTCATCGACGACTGCCGCAAGAACGGCGCCTACGACCCGGCCACGATGGGCTCGGTGCCCAACGTCGGTCTGATGGCGCAGAAGGCCGAGGAGTACGGCAGCCACGACAAGACCTTCGAGATCCCCACCGCGGGCACCGTGCGGGTCGTCGACGGCGCGGGCACCGCGGTCCTGGAGCAGGTCGTCGGCGCCGGTGACATCTTCCGGATGTGCCAGACCAAGGACGCGCCGATCAAGGACTGGGTCAAGCTGGCCGTCACCCGCGCCCGCGCGACCGGCAGCCCGGCGGTGTTCTGGCTCGACGAGGGCCGCGCGCACGACGCGAACCTGATCGCGAAGGTCCGCGCGTACCTGCCCGAGCACGACACCGAGGGCCTGACCATCGAGATCATGTCGCCGGTCGAGGCGACCGCGTTCTCGCTGGAGCGCATCCGTCGCGGCGAGGACACCATCTCGGTGACCGGCAACGTGCTGCGCGACTACCTCACCGACCTGTTCCCGATCCTGGAGCTGGGCACGAGCGCGAAGATGCTCTCGGTCGTCCCGCTGATGGACGGCGGCGGCCTGTTCGAGACCGGCGCCGGCGGCTCGGCGCCCAAGCACGTGCAGCAGTTGGTCAAGGAGAACTACCTGCGCTGGGACAGCCTGGGCGAGTTCCTCGCGCTCGCGGTCAGCTTCGAGCACCTCGCGCAGTCCGTGGGCAACGCCCGTGCCCAGGTGCTGGCCGACACGCTCGACCGCGCCACCGGCACCTTCCTGGACAACGACAAGTCGCCCAGCCGTCGGCTCGGTGGCATCGACAACCGGGGCAGCCACTTCTTCCTGGCGCTGTACTGGGCACAGGAGTTGGCCGCGCAGACCGAGGACGCGGCGCTCGCCGAGGCGTTCGCGGGCCTGGCCCGGACGCTGACCGAGCAGCAGGAGACGATCGTCGCCGAACTGATCGCGGTACAGGGCTCGCCCGCCGACATCGGCGGCTACTACCGTCCCGACCCGGCCAAGGCGTCGGCCGTGATGCGCCCGTCGGCCACCTTCAACGAGGCCATCGCCTCGCTGGGCTGACCCGTTCGGGGCGGGCCGACCTCCCCGAGGTCGACCCGATCCCCGCGAACCCGGGCCGACACCCTCGAACCGCCCCGACCGGCATTGCGCCCGGCCGGGGCGGTTCGGCGTTTCCCGCGCCGGGAGTGGCCGGCCCGATGCTCAGTCGACGGTCACCGGGTGGCGCACGACCGCGTCGAAGAAGTAGCCCTGGGTGTTGAACGTCGAACGATCGGGCTGGGCCCGCCCCGAGGTGTCGCTCGCCCGGGCGAGCAGTTCCGTCGGGCCGGGGGTGGTGGGATGCCAGTCCACGCTCCAGCGCACCCAGCCGTCCCGACGCGGCTGGTCCCGCAGCCGCGCGCGGCGCCAGGTCGCGCCGCCGTCCGTGCTGACGTCCACCCGGCGTACGCCGCCCGCGCCGGACCAGGAGCGGCCGTCCAGGCGGTGCGTGACGCGTGGCGCGAAGTGGGCACCGGTGGGCAGTTCGAAGGCGCTCTTGAGGGTCTGTCGGGTCAGCGGCGCGCTGCCGCCCTCGGGGTGGGCGGGGCCGAACAGCCGGTAGAAGTCGGTGTTCCACGGCGAGTAGAGCGGCTGCGCGGAGACCTCGATGTCGCCGACCCACTTGATCGAGGAGATGCCCACCCACGACGGCACGACCACCCGCACCGGCGCGCCGTGATCGGCGGTCAGCGGCTCACCGTTCATCTCGTACGCGAGCAGCACGTCGTCGAGCGCCTTGGCCAACGGCAACGGCCGGCGGACCCGGCCCAGGTTGACGCCGCCGGTGACGTATTCCTCGTCCAGTCCCCGCGGCAACACGTCCACCGCCTCGCGGCGCAGACCCGCGCGGCGCAGTACGTCCGACAGCCGCGCGCCGCGCCACCGGGCCATGCCGATCGCGCCGAGCGTCCAGGCGGTACCGGCCACCGACTCGCCCTGTTGCGAGGTATAGAAGCTGCGGCCGTTGCCGGCGCACTCGATGGTGGCCGAATGGGTGTGTGCCGGCAGTCGGCGCAGGTCGGCCAGATCGAGTTCGATCGCGTGGGCCTGGTCCGCGGATCCGCGCAACCCGCTCCCCCACAACCGCAACCGCCAGTCCCGCGCGGACAGTTGCGGGGTCGAGGTGTGGTTGCGCACGAAGAACCGGTCGACGGGGGTGTGATAGCCGCTCCCGCGCAACGCGTGGAAGTTGGTCTCCGCGTTGGTGCCCCGGATGGTGAACAGCTCGGGCGGCAGCGGCTTGACGATCCCCGGGGCCGCGACGGCACTTCGGGCGGCGGGCGGCGCGGCCGGCGCGGGCGTGCGGCTCGTGTCGGTAGGGGCGGTGGAAGCGGTCGGGTCGGCCGCGTACGCGGTGCCCGCGGGCAGCACGGTGAGGACGCCCGCCGCGCCGAGCAGCTTGAGCAGGTCGCGTCTGGGCACCCCGTCGGCGCGGGCGGAGCCGCCGATCCACTGCCGCAACCGGTGTCGGTCGTAAGAGACTTCGCTGATCGGTGTCATCGTGGCTTCCTCTGCTGAGGGGACGTCGGGAGGGGCGCGGGCATACGGGCGCGGCGGTGCGTCGATTGCGCGGAGAAGGTCGGATCAACAACAGCGACGGCGCGGCACGGCGACGCGCGAAGGCGCGTTCTCGCCGG
The DNA here is from genome assembly GCF_045207655.1 of Embleya sp. NBC_00888. NCBI lineage: Bacteria > Bacillati > Actinomycetota > Actinomycetes > Kitasatosporales > Streptomycetaceae > Embleya > Embleya sp. NBC_00888. The sequence continues at coordinate 1,623,035 of NZ_CP108784.1, forward strand.
TGCGGCGGTGGCTGAGGATCACAGCGCGATGCTAGAGGACCCGACCGCGAGCCGTCGATGGAGCGCCGACAGTCGACCGCTCCCGGGCTCGTCCCTCCGGTTCGGTTCGGGGGTCGCCGCGCAGCGCCGCGCCCGTGCCGGCCGGGTGGAGAACCGGAGCGATTCGCGCGGCGACCGAGGCGGGCGGCCGAGCGCGCCGTCGGCTCCCGGCGCGCACCCGGGTATCGGCCGCCGAGGCGATGGGCGCGGCGGCCGGGAGGCTGGGCTCAGCGGCCGGCCAGCGGCCAGGCGTCCACGTCGCGGTAGTGGATCGGGCCCGGGCCCCGGCCGAAGTTGCTGCCGACCAGGTGCAGTCGCCGCGCGGACCAGCGGCGGCCGAGGAAGTCCTCCAGCTCGCGGGCGGCGGCCCCGATGCCGTCGGGGTTGTCCCGACGGGCCCGGGCCAGGGTCAGGTGCGCGCGCAGCGGCCGGTCCGCCGACACGACGCCGCCTGCCCGGACCACGCCGCGAACCGCGTCGGCCAGCGTGTGCAGCGCCGCCAGGTCGCCGCGCACGTCGCTCCACAGGACCCGCTCGTCGAACTGCCCGGCGCCGCGCAGTTCCAGCTCGACCGGCCGGGTCGAGGCGGCGACCTCGGCCAGCGGCGCGCGCAGGGCCTCGACCACGTCCAGGGCCACCTCGCCGAGAAAGGCGAGGGTGATGTGCCAGTCCTCGATCCGGTTCCAGCGCAGCCGCGGATGCGCGGCGTACACCGGCCGCAGCGCCCGGGCCAGTTCGTCCTTGGCATCGTCCGGCGGGGCGAGCGCCACGAACAGTCGTACGGTCCTGGGCGGCGTCGGGGCGTCGTCGATCACAGGTGATTTCGTACCGCATCACCGCCGACCACCGCGCGCCGGCCCACCGACACGGTCGAAAACTCCGTCGGGACGCGCCCGCACCCCGGCGGTCCTGCGCGGCCCGAGGCACCGCGTGCGATTCCGCTCCGCAGTCCTGCCGCCCCGGGTCGCGCGCTTGCCCGTACATCCGACGAACCCACCGTCGGTCACGCGCGACCCGGACGCGCCGGCGCTCGCACGCCTCCGGCCCGCCGCCCCCGTTCACCGGCGGGCCGGGCCCGGCGAACGGGTTCGACACTGCGGGTCCGGAGCGGCCGCCGGGAAGGTGATCCGCGTGTCCCGGACGGCGACCGCGTGTCCCGGCTGGTCACGGCCCCGACCGGAACACGTTTCGAACGGGACGGGACAGGGGTCCGGACCGAACACCGATCCGAGGATCGTCGGGGACCGGCTGCGGCCGCTCCCCCGAATCGATCGATTCGGGTCCGGATTTTCGCTTTTCTGGGACTCCCCGGCCCGCCGAACTGCCGGCACGATGGGTGCCGCATCAGCTACGGCGAGTGTGTATCGATCTGAGGAAACGGGAGACTCGTGACACGGCGTGACGACAGCGCTCCACAACCGGACAACGCGACCACGGCGGCGGAGTACGTGGCCGCGTTACGTGCCCTGCGCGAGTGGTCGGCGCTGACGTACCGTCAACTGGCGGCCAAGGCCGAGGCGTCCGGGCATGTACTGCCCGCCAGCACGGTGGCCGCGGCGCTCGGTCGCAGTACGTTGCCCAGGGCCGATCTGGTCGAGGCGCTGGTGTTCGCCTGCGGGCTGGACGCCGACGCCGCCGCGCGTTGGATCACGGTCCGTGAGAATCTCGCGGCGGGGCGCGTCCCCGAACGCCGGGTGGCCGAACCGCCCGAGTCGGCCGCCGGGTCGGCGGGCGAACCGCCGCCGGCATCGTGGTGGCGTCGCCGCGCCGCGGTGCCGATCTTGATCGGCGTGATCCTCGTACTGATCGCGATCGGCACGGTCCTCACCATCCGCCACTACTCCGACGACAAGGACGTTTCCCGCCTCGCCGACGGGCACTACCTGGTCAAGCCCGGCCAGATCGCCGACGAGTCGCTGTGCCTGGGCGAGGGCCCCGAGCGCAACGGGCGCACCGACCGGCCGTTGGCCGTGCAACGCCCGTGTGCGGGTCTGGTGCCGGACACCTACCTCAAGGCACTGGCCCCGGACGTCTACCAGATCGAGTGGCACCACCCGGTGGAGGGCATCGGCTGCCTGCGCGTGGACGAGGCGTTGCTGACCCCGGGCGCGCTGCTCAGCCCCGGCAACTGCACAGGTGCCGCCAACGAGCGCTTTCTGATCGAACCGGCCGACCCGCTCCTGCCCGGGCTCTTTCGGCTCCGCCCGGTGCACAGCGGCCTGTGCGTGGGGATCCTCGGCGGCCCCGCCGAGATCTCACCCGGGGCCGAGGCCGCACAGGCCGGCTGCGCGGGCACGGCCGACCAGCGCTTCCGGTTGGAGCTCGTACCGGAGCGCAAGAAGCCCTGAGCCCCGGGCGGGCCTCGCGCTGATCAACGGCCCGGTCAGGCGGGCAGGTTCGGGTGTCCGATGCCCTCGAACGGCTTGATCCGGACGATCGGTTCCCGGCCGCCGCGCTGCGGCACGGTCTGCGCGGTGCCCCAGGGCCGGTCCGGGAGGGTCACCGTGAAGGAATAGGTGTTCGCGCAGCCGGTGCAGTCGTACCGGTCCTGCCAGAGCTCGACGTCGGTGTCGCTGCCGGGGATCCGGGCGGCGTGCCGGTAGGTCGCGTGGCAACGGGTGCAGCGCTCACCGGGAGCGCAGGTGCCGCCGCACGGACAGGGCAGGTCGAGGCTCTCGGCGGGCTCCCAGTAGCGGGTGGCCAGCGCCGCGGCGGTCCGGGCGTCGGGGGCCTTGGACCCGCGCGGGACGGTCATCCGCCGGGCGGCGACGACGTACGACTCGCCGGAGGCGGCCATCCGGCCTCGGATCACGCCCTTGCGGACTCGGTTGGTGGTCATGCTTCCTCCGGCGATTGCCCACGGATCGGGTGTCGGGTACGGCCGGCGGCGCGGACGGGACCTCGGGACGTCGGACCCGCGTGGGCGGGGCCGCCGTACCTCACGATATCCGCCCTTCGCGGCGAGCCCGAATCCCGGCGGCGCGATCAGCCCGGACGCACCGCCCGGGAACCGGTCACCTCGGCGGCGAACGCGCGCACCCTCTCCCGCAGGCCGCGGTCGGCGGTCACCACGAGACAACGACGCGCGGGCGTTCTCGCGTGCTCGGCCGCGACGAACTCGACGATGCGGTCGTCTCCGCTGCCCGAGGCCCGCACGACCCGTACGCCGGGCACCTCGGCGACTCCGCGGGCCGCGCCCTCGACCACCAGGACCACGTCCAACGGCCCGCGCCGCGCCCACTCCGGCACGGAGCCGCCACCCGGCAACCCCGCCTCCGCCATCCCCACCAACGCGTCCCGCAACCGCTCGGTGGCCCCGTGCCGATCCCGCCACCACCCATCCGGCACCGACCCCACCACATTCGCCCCATCCACCACCACCAACGCCACCGCAGCACCACCCATCCCCCCATCCTGCCCACCCCCACCCCCAAACCGGCCCCGACACGGCAACAACCGACAACGACACAGCGCGCGGGACAGCGGAACGCAGCAGCGGGGCGGGAACACGGCGCGAGTCAGCGGGACGGGAACGCGGCGCGGGGCGGGCTGCGGGTCGGCACGAGGCTGGGCGGCGCGGCGCGGCGCGGGACGGGACGGGGCGAGGCGGGACGCGGCGCGGAGCACCCGGCCCGTCCGAACCTCCCCAGCCCGTCCGGCGTTTGAGGACAAAGCCGCAACAGGCCGCCCGGTCCCACCGGATCCGCACGACCGAGGGCCGCCACCGGAGGCCGCGGCTCGCGCAAAGGGGCCGAACCTCCCCAGCCCGTCCGGCGTTTGAGGACGGCGAGGGCGTCGGCTTCGCCGAGGGACCCGGCGGAGCAAAGGGCTCCGCGCCCCAGGCATGGAACGGCACCCGGCCACCGCGGGGGGCGGTGGTCGGGTGCCGGATCAGGGGACGAGGTGACGCGCAGGGGAGCCCGGAGTGTCCGGGTGCGCGTCGCCGGATCGGGTCAGGAGGCCGCGGCGGAGAACGCCACGAGGCCGTTGCGCCAGAGCTGGTTCACTCGCGCGCGTTCCGCGGCGTTCGGGTTCGGGTTGGTGCAGGACGTGCCGGGGCCGCCACCGGACATCAGTTCGCTGCACGGACCCGAGTAGTGGTCCGGCAGACCGAGCACGTGTCCGGTCTCGTGGGCGGTGACCCGGGTCGAGTTGTACTGCTGGTTCTGTCGGTAGTCGAGGAAGATGTAGCCGTTGCCGTGGCCGTCGGTGCTCGCGTAGGAACCTCGCGAGTCGTTGCCCTCGTAGTACCGGAAGTCGGGGTTGCTGCCCTCCTGGAGGCGGACGTTGGTGACCGAGCTGTTCCAGATCTGCGCGGACCGGGCGATCTGGGTGCGGAAGCTGGGGGCGTTCGCGGTGCTGTACACGACCGTGACCGCCGCCGCCGAGTTCGGCGCCGCGGCACGCTTGGCCGCCACGGACTTCATCACCGCGTCGAGGAAGGCCTGGTTCTGCGCCTGGTCCTCCTGGGCGGAGGTGTAGTGCGCGGAGGCGCGGAGGGGGGCCGCGACTCCGTCGGTGCCGGCCGCCGCAGCGGGCGCGGCGATCAGTCCGGCGGCGAGGCCGAGGCCGACCATGGCGGTGACGATGGTCTTACGGGGATTCCGGGGACGCACTGGGGACATGGGGGGCTCCTTGGGTGCCGAAGACCTGTTCGGTGCGCAACGAGTCTCACGGGAGCCCGGTCCGGCCCGGATGATGACAATCGGCGATAGCACGGTCGTATCACCACCCGTTCCCGTACCGTCACCGCACATTCACGCATCGTGTTACGCAAGATTCACGCTCCCCCGCCGATCCCGCGCGCACAGGTGTCTGGTACGACCTCGGTGGTGCGTCCTATCCTCCGCATCATGGAGCTCGAGGTGAGGCACCTCCGCGCACTGTGTGCCATCGGCGACACCGGCAGCCTGCACGCCGCGGCCCGGTTGCTCGGCATGACCCAGCCGTCCCTGACCGCACAGCTCAGACGAATCGAAAACGCTCTGGGCGCACCGTTGTTCGTCCGCGACCGGACCGGCAGCCGACCCACTCCACTGGGGCTCACGATGCTGCATCGAGCCCGACCCATCATGGCCGAGATGAGCGCGCTGGTCATCGACACCCAGGCCGAGGCGGTCCGAACCGCCGGTCCGCACCTGCGGATCGGCGGTACCGCCAACCGGGTGATCGCCGACTGGTTGCGCCGGTTGCGGCTGCGACTGCCCACCACGGACACCTATTTGCGGGTGGACGTGTCCGCGAGCACGCTGCTCGGGATGGTCGCCGCCGGCCAGCTCGACGTCGCGTTCGTGCACGAGGTCGAGGGCTTCCCGCTGCGCGTCCCGGACGGTGTGCGACGCCGCGTCCTGGTCGAGCGGGAACCGCAGTTCATCGCGATGTCCCCGGACCATCCGGCCGCCGCCGAGTCCGAGGTCAAGCTCGCCGAACTGGCCGACGACCAGTGGATGGTCGACCCGAGCGTGGACGGCGAATGGGAGGGCCTGCGCGAGGTGTTGACCGACGCGGGCATCAACCCCCGGATCCTGCACGGCGATTACCTCACGGCAGCGTCCCTGGTCGCGATCGGCGAGGTGGTCACCCCGTGCCAGCCCACGTCGCGGCCCCGACCGGACATGGCGGTGCGTCCGCTGGCCGGCGATCCGCTCGCGGTGCGGCTGTTCCTGGCCTTCCGCACCGACAACGGTCCCGCTCCGGCCCTGATCGACACCGTCTATCACGAGTTGGAGGCCGCCTACCGCGAGGCCGCGTGGCTCGCGGTGGCCTACCGACAACGGCTGCTGCGCGAGGACAGCCCGATCCTGCGCTACGACGCGTAGGACCGGTCACCGCGCCGCGGGCAGAGCCCGGCCCGGAGGCGCTCGCACGGCCGGCCACACGGCCACTCGCGCCGGTGCCGATCCGGGCGCGCCTCGGCGTGGGTGAAATGATGGCCCGAACTACCGGTTCGACCACACTGTGAGCCGGAACGTCCGGACCGTGAACAGTGAGGAACCCCCATGACGACCCCCGACGCCGGCAGCCCCGCCTCGGTCCCGGCCCCCGTGCGCGCGGACGCCGGCGCCACCCTCGCGCGGGAGGCGGCGCGCTTCGCCGGGCTCGGCTGGATGCGCGGCACCTCCGGGAACCTGTCCGTGGTGCTCTCGCGCGATCCACTGCGGCTCGCGGTCACCGCTTCGGGCCTGGACAAGGGCGAGTTGGCGCCGGACGACCTGGTCGTGGTGGACGCGGCCGGCGTACCGGTCCCGGAGGAGGCGAGCACGCCGCCGCGTCGGCCGTCCGCCGAGGCCGGGCTGCACGCCCGGGTGGTCGCGTTGACCGGCGCGAACGCGGTCTTCCACGTGCACACCGTGTCCGCCGTGCGCGCGGGTCGGCGCTGGCCGGCCGGGATCGAGGTGCGCGACCTGGAGATGCTCAAGGGCATCGGCCGCTCCGCGCACGACGAGACGGTCACCATCCCGGTGATCGCCAACAGCCAGGACATGACCGAACTCGGCGACCGGCTCGAGGCCGCGCTGATCCCGGGCGTGCCGGCCGTCGTGGTCGCCTCGCACGGGATGTACGTCTGGGGCGCGGACCCGATCCAGGCCCGGCACCACGTCGAGATCGTCGAATGGCTCCTCGACTACCGCGTCGCCGAGGGCTGAGCCCGACCCGCGGCACCCCCGGACCCGCAGGGACCCGCACGACGAAAAACGCGCGGGGCCGGAACCACGATCCGCTCGTGGCCCCGGCCCCGCGCGCCGCGGCTCAGTACTCGCGTACGCCCCTCTCGTTGACGATCGCGCTGATCAGCCGAGCCGGAGTGACGTCGAAGGCCGGGTTGAACGCACGCGAGCCGGCCGGGGCGACCCGGACGCCGGCCACCTCCAGCACCTCGGACTCGGGGCGCTCCTCGATGGTGATCTCGTCGCCGTGCGCGGTCGCGTCGTCGAACGTGGTCAGCGGCGCCGCGACCACGAACGGGATGCCCGCGTCGGCGCAGGCCAGCGCGACGCCGACCGAGCCGATCTTGTTCGCGGTGTCGCCGTTGGCGGCGATCCGGTCCGCGCCGATCACCGCGACGTCCGCCAGGCCGCGCAGGATGGTGCTCGCCGCCGCGCCGTCCGGCTGGACCAGGTGCGCGATGCCCTCCTGGTCCAACTCCCAGGCGGTCAACCGCGATCCCTGGAGCAGCGGGCGCGTCTCGTCGACATAGACCAACTCCAGGACGCCGCGCGCGTGCAGTTCGCGGATGATCCCCAGCGCGGTCCCCCACCCGGCGGTGGCCAATGAGCCGGTGTTGCAGTGGGTCAGTACGCGCAGCGGCCGGCGCTCGACCCGGGACAGAATCCAGTCCGCGCCGTGCCGGCCGATCGCGTGGTTGGCCTCGACGTCCTCGCGGACCACCGCCTCGGCCTCGGCGAGCACCGCCTCCACACCCTTGGCCGCGAACGGCAACACCCGGTCCACGCCGCCGGCCAGGTTGACCGCGGTGGGCCGGGCGTCCCGGATCCGGGCGACCTCGGCGGCCAGTCGGTCCGCGTCCCAGCCCTCGCGTTCGGCCTGCCGCATGGCCACCGCGACGCCGAACGCGCCGGCCGCGCCCAGTGCCGGCGCGCCGCGCACCGCGAGCCGGCGGATCGCGTCGATCAGCGCGTCCACGTCGGTGATGTCCAGGTGCACGATCCGCTGCGGCAACGCGGTCTGGTCGAGCAGGCGCAGGCCGGTGCCGTGCCAGGCGAGCGAGCGTATCTCGGAGGCCATCGGGGGTCCTTTCCGGGCGGGTGGTCGAGCGCCGGGCGCGGGCGGCGACCGCGCGGGCGGGCGAGGGCAACGGCCCGCCGGCACGCCACGGGTGGGAGCGAGCGCGTACCTCGGCACTACGGATGCTACGTGGCGGGCCGGCCCGGTCCCGACTCCCGCCCGGCATCCGGGACGACCGCGTGTCGATCCGGTAACCCAATGTTCACATCGTGGACAATCTGTCCACACTGTGAACAAGAGCAGGAAGTGCCTGGTGAGGGTGCTAACCTCCCCCCGAAACCAGTCGGATGTGATGATCACATCGAGACCCGAACTGGTGTGATCGGAAGGGAGCAGGCTGTGGCCGAAGCGTGGCGTCATGACGTACGTATCGAGTGCCGCGGCCGCTCCATGGCGTGTGACCGTCCGCCGCTTCCGCTCGACAAGCGCGGTGTACGCGGCGTCTGTGTCCGCCGCACCGGCCGCTGTTGTCGGCGCCTGTACTGATCGATCGCCCGCCGATCGATCGCCCGAACGCCGATCGCGACACGCGAACCCGTCGCCACCCCGAAGAGCCGCGGCGCCGTCCGGCGCCGAGACCCGCGGGACCGCGAGGTTCCCGTCCCCGAACCGCCGATTCCGCACCGCCCCGCCGGGGTCGACACTCCTCCCAAGGACGCTCATGTACCGCATCACCACCCGTCACCGCCTGACCGTGGCCGCCGTCGTCGTCGGCACCGCGCTGGCCGCCACCGCGTGCAACGCCTCCGCCGACAAGGACAAGTCCCCGGCCGCCGGCGGCACGGGCGGCGACTCGGCGAAGAACATCGTGTTGGTGACGCCCGAACCGATCGGCGTCAACGACTTCCTCAAGCTCGCCGCCACCGGCGCGCAGAACGCGGCCCGCAAGGCCGGCGGCAGCGCGACCGTGCTGGAGAGCAAGGACACCAGCGCGATCCAGCAGAACGTCGAGGCCGCGGTCCGCCAGAAGCCCGCCGTCGTGGTCGCCGTCGGCTTCGAGTTCGCCGACGTGCTGGCCCAGCAGGCCGAGGCCAACCCGAAGCAGCAGTTCCTGTTCGTCGACTCGTGCACCACCAAGCCGTACCCGAACATCACCTGCGCGACCTTCCGCGAGCACGAGGGCACCTTCCTCGCGGGCGCCGAGGCGGGCCTGTTGACCAAGAGCGGCAAGGTCGGCGCGGTGGTCGCGCTGGACAGCCCGCAGATCCGCCGGTTCTCCGACCCGTTCGGCGCGGGCGCCAAGCAGACCAACCCGGCGAGCGCCTTCACCCAGTTGTTCGTCGGCGGCCAGAAGCCGTTCAACGACCCGGCCCGGGCCAGCGAGCAGACCGCGTCGCTCAAGGCCAAGGACGTCGACCAGATCATGGGCGCCGCCTCCGCCGCGGGCAACCTGGGCGTGTTCAACGCGGCCAAGGCGGCCGGCGTCCAGGCGTACGGCGTCGACGTCAACCAGTGCTCCGCGGCGCCGGGCACGGTCGTGGACAACGTGATCAAGCGCACCGACATCGCGGTCGCCCAGGGCGTCGACCAGATCGTCGGCGGCAAGCCCGGCGGCGTCACCTCGTACGGCCTCAAGGAGGGCGGCATCACGCTCACCGGCATGGAGCCCGGCCTGGAGACCTCGCAGTGCCTGATCGCCCAGCACCCGGACGTGCTCAAGACCGTGCTGGGCCTGCGCGACCAGATCGTCGGCGGCACGATCACCGTGGCCGACCCGGCCGCCGCCAAGTAGTCGCCGAGCAGTCGCGGACTGCCCGCGGTTCGCCGGTGTCGGGTTCACGGACCCGACACCGGCGACCACCCCGCCCGGCCTCGCCCCCTTCCCACCGGAGATACGCCCGATGAACGATCAGCACGCCGCCGCCCCCGGTGCCATCGCCGAGGTCGAGATGCGCGGCATCGTCCGGCGTTTTCCGGGCGTGCTGGCCAACGACCGGGTCGACCTGCGGGTCGAACGCGGCGAGATCCACGCGGTCATGGGCGAGAACGGCGCGGGCAAGTCGACCCTGATGTCGATCCTGTACGGCCTGCAACGACCGGACGCCGGCCACATCCTGCTGCGCGGCAGCGAGCATTCCTTCGGTTCGCCCGTGCAGGCCATCGCGGCCGGACTGGGCATGGTCCACCAGGGTTTCAAGCTCTTTCCCTCGCTGACCGTCACGGAGAACGTGGTCTACGGCAGCGAGCCCACCCGGCGCGGCCTGGTCGACCGCGCCGCGGCGCGCGCCCGGGTCGCCGCGCTGGTCGAGACGCACGGTCTGCACGTCCCACCCGACGCGCGCGTCGCGGACCTGCCGGTCGGCGTCCAGCAGCGGGTGGAGATCCTCAAGCTGCTCTACCGCGACGCGCGGGTGCTGATCCTGGACGAGCCCACCGCCGTGCTCACCCCGGCCGAGGCGGACCGGCTGCTCGAGGTGATCCGCGGACTGGCCCGCTCCGGGCGCACCATCCTGCTGGTCACCCACAAACTCGGCGAGGTGATGGCGGTCAGCGACCGGGTCACCGTGCTGCGCGACGGCCGGGTCACCGCCCGGCTCGCCACCGCCGAGACCACCCCGGCCGAGATCGCGCTGGCGATGACCGGCCGCCGGATCGACCTGGACCGCACCCACCCGGCGGGCGCCCCCGCCGCCGAGGTGCTCGACGTGCGGGGCCTGACCGTCTCCGCCGGACGTGGCGCCAAGCCGCTGGTCGAGGACGTGTCGCTGACCGTGCGCGCGGGCGAGATCGTCGGCGTCGCGGGCGTGGCCGGCAACGGACAGAGCGAACTGGTCGAGGCGCTGGCCGGGTTGCGCCCGAGCAGCGCGGGCCGGGTGCTCGTGGCCGGCCACGACGTCAAGGACGCCTCGGTGCAGCACCGGCGCCAAGCGGGCCTGGCCTACGTACCCGAGGACCGGGCCACGGTCGGCGCCGCACGCGACGCCTCGCTGGCCGACAACCTCGCGATGGGCTTCCACCGCAGCCCGCCGCTGGCCGGCCGCGGCGGCTTCCTGCGGCGCACGGCGATCCGCGAGCACGCCGCGCGCGTGATCGAGCGCTTCGGGGTCAAGGCCGCGTCCTCCGCCGTCACCATCGGCACGCTGTCCGGCGGCAACCAGCAAAAGGCCATCCTCGGCCGGGAGATCACCCACGACGCGCCGCTGCTCCTGGTCGAGCAGCCCACCCGCGGCGTGGACATCGGCTCGATCGAGAACATCCACGCGCGGTTGATCGAGTATCGCGACGCCGGCCACGGCATCCTGCTGGTCTCCGCCGAATTGAGCGAGATCCTCGCGCTCTCGGATCGCGTCCTGGTCATGTACGAGGGCCGGATCGTCGCCGAACTTTCGCGCGCCGAGGCCGACGTGCACACGATCGGCCTGGCCATGGCCGGCGGCACCGCCACCCGCGCCACCGCCGACGCCGCGACGCACGCCGATGTCGACAGCGACGGCGACGACGACGGCCGGCAGGCCACCGCACCGACCACCGCCCACCAGGCCTGACGGGTTATCAGATATGACTGCCAGCAAGGCCGGTACGGCCGCCGAGCGCCCATCCGGTCCACTCGCGCACCTGGCGCTGCGCGTGCGCGGCGTGGTGTTCTCCCCGGTCACCGTGTCCATCGTGGCCGCGCTGATCCTGGGCGCGATCATCCTGGCCGGCACCGGCGCCGACCCGCTGACCGCGTACGGCTCGGTGCTCACCGGGGCGTTCGGCTCCGAGGGCATCGGCGACACGCTCGGCGAGTGCATCCCCATCGTCGGCATGGCGCTGGCGCTGGCCATCCCGCTGCGCGCGGGCCTGGTCAACCTCGGCGGCGACGGCCAACTCGTGCTGGGCGGCCTGGCCGCCGCCTCGGTGGGCCTGTACTCGCCCTTCCCCGACGTGATCACCGTGATCCTGGCGCTGCTCGCGGGCGTGCTCGCGGGCGGTCTGTGGGCCGCGCTCGCCGCCGTCCTGGAGACCAGGTGCGGCGTGCCGCTGCTGGTCTCCAGCCTGCTGCTGAGCTACCCGGCGATGTCGTTCGTGTCCTACATGGTGCGCTTCCCGCTGCTCCAGAAGGGCTCCGGCATCCCGCAGACCGACCGGCTGCCGGAGGGCGTCAAGCTGCCCGAGTTCGCCGCCGGATCCGGCGCGGGCACCGGGGTCAGCGTCGGCATCGTGCTGATCGTGCTGGCCGCGGTGGTCTACTTCGTGGTCGACCACCGCACCGCCGCCGGCTACGAGGTACGGATGACCGGCCTGGGCGCGCGCTTCGCCGGCTACGCCGGGGTGGACCGGTCCCGGCTGACCCTGCGGCTGATGTTCGCCTCCGGGTCGCTGGCCGGGCTGGTCGGCGCGATCGCCGTGCTCGGCTTCCCGTACCGCCTGGTCGACGGCGCGCTGACCACGCCGGGCTACACCTGGACCGGCCTGCTCGCCGCGCTGCTCGCCGCCGCGTCCCCGCTGGGCACGGTGGCCGCCGGCTTCTTCTTCGCCGCGCTGACCATCGGCGGCTTCGGCATGGAGCAGGAGACCGCGGTGCCGCAGCAGCTCACCGCCGTGCTCCAAGCCGTGGTGATCCTGTTCCTCGCGGTGCGCGGCGGCGTCTTCCGCAAGGGCGGTTGGTTGCGCCGGCTCGGCCGAGGACCCGACGCCGAGGCCCATCCACCACCGCCCGACGCCAAAACCGGCCTGGTCGACACCGGCGTACTCGAGACCGGCGTCGCCGGGCCGCTCGCTCCCGCGCGCGGCGACGGAGGTAACTGACCATGTCCTTCGACGCGGAACTGATCTTCTCCGCCCTGCGCGCGCTCACCCCGATCCTGTTCGCCGCCCTCGGCGGCGCGCTGTGCGAACGCGCCGGCGTGTTCAACGTGTCCCTGGAAGGCACCATGCTGATCGGCTGCTTCGCGGCCGTCACCGGTAGCTGGTTCGGCGGCAGCGTGTGGGTGGGCGTGATCTCGGCGGTGCTCGCCGCGATGGTCTTCTCGCTGCTGCTCGCGATCGGCGCGGTCACCCTGGGCGCGGACGCGGTCGTGTTGTGCATCGCGCTGAACCTGCTCGCCGTCGGCCTGACCGGCTTCCTGCTGCGCACCGTCTTCGGCAAGCAGGGCACCTTCGGCGACCCCGACCTCAAGGGCCTGCAACCGGTGGACATCCCCGGACTGGAGTCGGTGCCCTTCCTGGGCCGCGCGCTGTCCGGCCACTCGCCCCTGGTGTACCTGTCCTGGGTCGCGGTGGTGGTGATCGCCGTACTGCTGTCCCGGCACCCGTGGGGCGTCCGGCTGCGCGGCGTCGGCGAGGCGCCGGAGGCCGCCCAGTCGCTGGGCGTCGGCGTCGCGCGCTACCGCTACGCGGCGATCCTGACCTCCGGCGCGTTGTGCGGGCTCGCCGGCGCGCAGCTCGCGCTGGGCAACGTGACCCTGTTCTCCGAGAACATGACCGCCGGCCGCGGCTGGATCGCGGTGGTCGCGGTGATGCTCGGCCGTGCGCTCCCGGTCGGCGTCCTGCTCGCCGGCATCCTGTTCGGCCTGGTCGAGGCGGTCGGTTTCCGGCTCCAGGGCGAGGGCATGCCCCAGCAGGCCGCCGATGCCGCGCCGTACGTGATGACGCTGGTCGCGCTGTTCCTGGCCACCCGCTCGCGCACCAGGCGCGGCACCGCACCGCCCGGCCGGCTCACCGGCCGCATCCCTCGTCCCCGCCGCCTCGCCCGCACCACCTCGGAGCCGTCCACATGAGCAGCACCACTCGTCCGGCCGTACTGCCGATCACCAAGATCCCCAGCAGCGGCCTGCCCGCCCACGCGCTGGTCGTCGGCGACCCCGCCCGCGCCGCACTGGTCGCCGAGCGACTGGACGACGCGCGGCAGATCGGCGCCAACCGCGAGTACGTCAGCTACGCGGGCGGTTGGCGCGGCGTACCGGTCGTGGTGTCCTCGCACGGCGTGGGCGGTCCGGGCGCGGTGTGCCTGTTCGGCGAGCTGGCCGAGGCCGGCGTACGCACCTTCATCCGGCTCGGCACGGCGGGCGCGATGGCGCGCGGTGTGGGCGACGGCGACCTGGTGGTGGCCACCGGCGCGGTCCGCGACGACGGCGTGACCCAGCAGTTGGTGCCGGCCGAGTTCCCGGCCTTCTCCACCCCCGAGGTGGTGCTCGCGCTGCACGGCGCGGCCCGCGAGCACGGCGCGCCGCACCACCGAGGCGTCGTGTGGACCCGGGCCGCGTTCATGCCGGGGGTGCTCGAACTGCCGATGAAGCCGTACCAGGCGGCCGGCGTGCTGGCCATCGAGATGGAACTGTCCGCGCTGCTCGTGTTCGCCGCGCTGGGCGGACACCGGGCCGGCGGCGTGCTGGTCGTGGACGGCATCGCGGCCGACGACCTGGTCGACGAGTCCGGCGGCTCGACCTACGACCCGCACCGCCGGGTGGTCGCCGAGGGCGTCGAGCGCGGCGTCGTGGTGGCGCTGGACGCGCTGTACCGACTGGCCCTGGACGAGGCGGGCGAGGCGGCGGACCGGGCGTGACCGACCTGCTCGTCACCGGCGGCGCGGTGCTCACCGCCGACGCCGCCGACACGTACATACCCGACGGCGCGGTGGCGATCGAGGGCGGCCGGATCGTCGCGATGGGCACCGCGAGCGAGCTGGGCGCACGGTATCGCGCCGCGCCGACCCTGGACGCGCGCGGCTGTCTGGTGATGCCCGGGATGGTCAACGCGCACGCGCACTCGGCGATGACCCTGTTCCGGGGCCGGGCCGACGACGTCGACCTCCAGGTGTTCCTGGAGCGGTTGGTGGCCGCCGAGAGCGCGGTGCTGACCGCCGAGGTGGTGCGGATCGCGGTCCGGCTGGCGCTGGCCGAGTCGATCCGGGCGGGGGTGACCACCGCGATGGACATGTACTGGTTCCCCGAGGCGGGGCTCGCGGCCGCCGCCGAGGCGGGCTTTCGGCTGGTCACCGGGCCGACCTTCATGGACGTGCCCGGACCGCCGGACGGTCTCGACTTCGCCGCGCGCCTGCGGCTCGCGCCCGCGTCGCTGGGCCGCTCGACCACCCGCTGCGTGACCCCGCACAGCGCGTACACGCTGGCCCCGGAGCAGTTGCTCGCGGTGGCCGAACTGGCCCGCGAGCACGACGCGCTGCTGCACATCCACGCCGCCGAGAACGCGGTCGAGGTGGCGAGCGTGCGCGCTCGGTACGGCCGCCGCCCGGTGGAGCTCCTGCACGACCTCGGGCTGCTCCGGCCGGGCACCCTGCTGGCGCACGCGGTCTGCCTCACCGACGAGGAGATCGCGCTGATCGCGGCGTCCGGCGCGGGCGTCGCGCACTGCCCGGTGTCCAATCTCAAGCTCGCCTCAGGGGTGGCCCCGCTGCCCGAACTGCTGGCCGCCGGCGTGCCGGTGGGCCTGGGCACCGACGGCGCGGTCAGCGCCAACGCGCTCGACCTGTTCGGCCCGATCCGCGCCGCCGCGACGCTGCACCGGGTCACCCCCGGCGCGGCGCCCGACCCGACCCTGATCGGGGCGCGCGCCTCGGTGCGGATGGCCACCGTCGACGGCGCGCGGGCGATCGGGATCGGCGCGCTGACCGGGTCGATCGAGCTCGGCAAGGCCGCAGACCTGGTCGTCCTGGACCTGAACCGGCCGCACCTGACGCCCCGACACGACCCGTGGTCGATGCTCGCCTACGCGGCCGGGCCCGCCGACGTACGGGACACCGTGATCGACGGCCGGATCGTCATGCGCGATCGTCGACTGCTTACGATCGACGAGGGCGCCGCGATCGAGGAGCTGAACGCGCTCGCCGCCACGCTGCCGAACCCGTCCGGTCGACCGAATCGGGATCCCGAGATGAACGACACCCCACCGACGCGAGCATCGGAGGTCGCGCCATGAGTTCCACCACGCGCGGCTTCGTCGGCCGGCACACCGCCGCCGAACGCGACCCGAGACTGCCGCCGGGTCAGTACGACGCGCGCCACGACTTCCCCGTGCTCTCCGCCGAGGTCACCCCCGAACTGGCGCCGGCCGACTGGTCGTTCCGGATCGACGGCCTGGTCGAGCGGCCGCGCGCGTGGAGTTGGGAGCAGGCCCGCGCGCTGCCCCGCGAGAGCTACGACGGGCCGATCCACTGCGTCACGTCCTGGTCCAAGCTGAGCACCGACTTCACCGGCGTCTCGCTGGACACGTTCCTGGCCGAGGCCGGCCCCCTGGCGACGGCCACCCACGCGGTGGCCTACTCGCACACGGGCTACACCACCAACCTCGCGCTCGCCGACCTGACCGGCGGCCGGGCCTGGATCGCGTTCGACTTCGAGGGCGCCCCGCTGACCCCGGCACACGGCGGGCCGGCCCGACTGCTGGTGCCGCACCTGTACTTCTGGAAGAGCGTCAAGTGGATCGCGGGCCTGCGCCTGCTCGACCACGACGAGCCGGGCTTCTGGGAGGTCAACGGCTATCACCACCGCGGCGACCCGTGGGCGGAGGAAAGGTACTCGGGTGACTGAGGCGACCGCGGTGACCGAGGCGGGCGGGGCGAACGCGCCCGGCGCGCCGCCGATTCCGGCCTTCGCCGCGCCCGGTCGGGCCGCGCCGAGTCTGCGCGGGAAGGTGGACTGGCAGGCCGCGACGGTGGTCGAGGTGCGCCGCGAGACCCCCAACGCGGTCACCGTACGACTCGCGCTGCCGGTGTGGAACGCGCATGTCGCGGGCCAGCACTACATGTTGCGGCTCACCGCCGCGGACGGGTACACCGCGCAACGCCACTACTCGGTCGGCTCGGCGCCGGACGACACCGGGCACATCGAGTTCACCGTCGACCGCATGCCGGGCGGCGAGGTGTCCGGCTTCGTGCACGACGTGGCCCGGCCCGGGGACCTGCTGGAGGTACGCGGCCCGCTCGGCGGGTTCTTCGCGTGGGCGGGCGATCGGCCGGCGCTGCTCGTGGCCGGCGGTTCCGGCCTGGTCCCGCTGATGGCCATGGTCCGCCACCGCCGACGGCGCGGGCTCGCCGTGCCACTGCGCCTGGTGGCGTGTGCGCGCACCCCGGAAGACCTGTTGTACGCACGCGAGTTGGCCGAGCTGCCGGGCGAGGAGCACACCGTGCTGTACAGCCGCGCGGCGCCGAGCGGGTATCCGCATCCGGTGGGCCGGTTGCGCGCGGAGACGCTCGCGCCGCACGTGGCGGCGGTGCTCGCGGACGAGCGCTACGAGGTGTTCGTGTGCGGCTCGACCGGCTTCGCCGAGCACGCGGGCCGGTTGCTCACCGCGGCGGGGGTGCCGACCACGCGCATTCGGGTGGAGCGCTTCGGCTGAGCGCGGCCGGTGGTACGAACCGCCGTACCACCGGCCGCGTTTGGTCTTCGGCCGCGCTCGGTCACCGGGCGCGTTTCGTCACCGGCTCACGCGCGTGCGGGCTCAGACCTCGCGCAGGATCGGGCGGTCGCCGGTCAGATCCAGGCGCGCGAACGTCGCCGTCTCCGGGTGGTCGCCGACGCCTCGGTCGTAGTACGGCTCGTCCGCGTCGGGACGGCGTACGCCGATCGTCCACCAGCCCGCCTCGCGCGCCGCGTCCAGTTCCTCGACCAGGTCGGACAGGAAGACCAGCCGCTCTGCTCGCGGTTCGCCGATCATCTCCGCGATCGTGCGGTAGGACTCGGCCACCCGCTTGGGGCCCGCGTTCTCGGTGTCGAAGTGACCGGAGAACAGCGGCAACAACGAACCCTCCGGCGAACTGCCGAACCACGCGCGCTGCGCGGCGACCGAGCCGGACGAGAAGATGTACAACCGGTGCCCCGCCGCGTGCCACGCGCGCAGCGCCGGGATGGCGTCCGGGTAGAAGTGCGAGGTCAGTTCGCCGGACGCGAAGCCCTCGGCCCAGATCAGGCCCTGGAGGGACTTGAGCGGGGTGACCTTCTCGTCCCGGTCCAGCCAGCCTTCGAGCGCTTCGACGATGCGCTTGGTGTCCGCGTCCGGTTCGCCGATCAGCGCCCGCACGCCCTCGGCCGCGCGCACGACGTCCGGGTGGTCGCCGTGTTCGTCGAGCCAACGCGCGAAGTGCGTGCGGGAGTACGGGTAGAGCTGCTCGGTGATGAAGCCGGTGGCGCTGGTGGTGCCCTCGATGTCGACGACGACCTTCAGCGGGGCGGTGGTGGTGCCGTCGCTCACGCCGCGTACCCCGCCCAGATCTCGTCGAAGTCCGGGAAGCGGGAGGAGATCGGGTCGCCGGTGAAGTCGCCGATCCAGCCGTCCTCGTCGTGGAAGAACCGGATCGCGGCGACCGAGGGCTCGACGCCCATGTCGAACCAGTGGGTGATGCCCTTGGGCACCGAGAGCAGGTCGCCCGCCTCGCACAGCACGGCGTGCACCCGACCGGCGATGTGCAGGTAGAAGATGCCCGCACCCTCGACGAAGAAGCGCACCTCGTCGTCGTCGTGCGTGTGCTCGGTGAGGAACTTGGCACGCGCCCCGGCGGCCTTGGCCGGCCACTCCGGGTCGTCCGAGGGCTGGAGGCGGATCACGTCGACCTGGATGTAGCCCTCGGCGGCGGTGATCCGGTCCACCTCGGTCCGGTACGCCGCGATCACCTCGTCCTGGGTCGCGCCGTCGGGCAACGCGACATCGGCTGTCCAGCGCTCGAAGCGCACGCCGATCGGCTCCAGGGCACGCGCGATCTCGGCCGGGTCAGAGGTACGCAGAATCGGCGCGGCGGCGTCGGTCTCGGGCCAGACGGTCAGCAAGGACATGGCGTCCCTCCTTGGCTACTGAATCGGGGCGGACTCCCCGAGCGATCGGTCCCCGTTCGCGATCGGTCGCGGAGGCGATCGTGGACCGATCCCAAAACTACCGTCTCGACCCGTTCCGACCGAGAGCGCGGTCACCCTCCGAGACGGCGTCGCCGGCCCGGGCGGGCGTCACGTCCGAATAACGAACGCGATCGGTCGCCGACCGCGTCGAGCACGCCTGCCACCTCGGGTATCCGGCAAGTCGGACACCAGTCGTTATCGATTCGTGACAATCGACGTCCGAGGCTACGGGGAGATCACGAATCGGGCATTCGGGTTTGCTCGGGCTCTTTGTCGACCGCTTCCGGATCGGCCTAGGGTCGCCACTTCGCACCACCGGGTCCCGACAGCTTCCGGGCGCCGACTCCCGACCGTTCTGGGGCATTCGCGCCGACGGCTTTCGGGGGCCGGGGCTCGACAACTTCGGTCGACGGCCGCGGCGGGGCGTGACCTGTCCCCTGCGGAAGGAGCTGACCGCGTTTGCGTGCCGCCGATGCGAGACCCCGACCCGGTCCCGGAATATCCCGGCGCGGCCTGCTGCGCGGCGCCGGCGCCGTCGGCCTGGCGGTGGCCGCGGCCGGCACCGCCGCCGCGACCACCGGCTGCAGCCGGGTGGACCTGAACGACGAACCGGACGGCGGTACGTTGCTGCACCGGCTGCGCGAGCGCGGTTCGGTACGCATCGGCTTCGCCAACGAGGCGCCCTACAGCTTCCTCGACAAGGACGCCGAACTCACGGGCGAGGCAGCCGAGGTGGCCGATGCGGTCTTCGATCGCCTGGGCGTGCGCCGGATCGAACCGGTGCCCTCCGACTTCGGTGCGTTGATCCCGGGTCTGCGTGCGGGCCTGTTCGACATCGTCGGCGCCGGAATGTCCATCACTCCCACGCGGTGCGCGCAAGTGTTGTTCACCGACCCCGAGTTCGATGCCGCCGAGGCCTTCCTGGTGCCGAAGGGCAACCCGCGACGGCTGGCCACCATGGCCGATGTGGCCGCGAACTCGAACGTGCGGCTGGGCGTCCTGCTCGGTGCGGTCGAGGCGGACGTGGCCGAGCGAAGCGGCGTACCCGGCGCCCGGATCACCCGGTTCGCCGACCAGCCGAGCGCCTTCGACGGGATGATCGGCGGCCGGGTGGACGCGGTCGCGCTCACCTCGATCTCGCTGAACTGGGGCCTGCGCCAACGGGCACACGCCGACCTGGAGGTCACCGCTCCGTATCGGCCGGTCGTCGACGGCCGACCGATCACGGCGGCCGCGGGCGCGTTCGCGGTGACGCCCGATCAGACGGACTTCGTCGCGGCCTTCAACCGGGAACTGCACACGCTTCGAGACAGCGGCGAACTCCTGCGCATGCAAAGGCCATTCGGCTTCACCGAAGCCGATGTACCGGCCCCGGAGCTGACCGCACAGCGGGTGTGTGCGACATGAGCGACGGCAACCGCGCCGACCTGCGCAGGCCACCCGCCCGTCCCCGAATGGAGGTCGCCGGATGACGTCCGGGCAACTCGAACTGTTGCTCCACGGTGCGCTGAACACCGTCTACCTCACCTTGGGTGGCGGGGCGCTCGGCCTGGCCCTGGCGCTGGCCGCCGGGCTGGCCCGATGCAGCGAGCATCGGCTGCCCCGGTGGATCGGGGCATGCTACGTGGAGATCTTCCGCGGCCTGCCGACCCTGGTGCTGGCCTTCTGGTTCGTCTTCGTGGTCCCGGCCCTGGGTTGGCAGTTGAACCCGATGTGGGCCGGCATGCTGGCGCTCGGCCTGAACATCGGCGCGTATGCCGCCGAGGTGGTGCGCGGCGCGATCCGGGCGGTGCCGGCCGCACAGATCGAGGCCGCGATCGCCCTCAACTTCACCCGCACCCAGCGGATCGCACGGGTGCTGCTGCCCCAGGCCTACCGGGCCATGCTCCCGCCGCTGGGCAACAACCTGATCGAGTTGCTCAAGATGTCCGCTGTGGTGTCCATCGTGTCGATCCCGGACCTGACCTTCAACGCCCAGCTCATCCGGATGTCCTCGGGTGAGACCACCCTGGTGTTCACCGGCCTGCTGTTCGGCTACGCGCTGATCGCCCTGGTACTGATCACGCTGATCCGCGCGCTGGAACGGCGCGCCGTGCGCTCGCTCGGCCGAACACCGGAGCCCGGACCGCTGCAACGACTGCTGCGGCGCGCGGAGGTGGCCCGATGAGTTGGGATTGGGACTACGCGTGGGACATCGTCCCGGATCTGTGGTCCGGCATGCTGGTCGCGCTCCAGGCCACCCTGTACGGCTACGTGTTGGCGCTCGTACTGGGCCTGGTGTTCGCGCTGTTGCGGCGCAGCCCCACCCGTTGGGTATCCGTACCGGTCGCGCTGATCTGCGAACTGATCCGCTGTACGCCGCTGTTGGTGCAGTTGTTCTTCATGTTCTACGTGCTGCCCACGATCGGGATCGACTGGGCGCCGCTGACCGTGGGCGCGTTGACCCTGGGCATCCACTACGCGACCTACGTGTCCGAGGTGTACCGCGCGGGCATCGAGGGCGTGCCGGTCGGCCAGTGGGAGGCGGCCGTCGCACTCCACCTGCCGCGCCGGCGGGTGTGGACGTCGGTGATCCTGCCGCAGGCGGTGCCGCGGGTGTTGCCCGCGTTGGGCAACTACCTGCTCTCGATGTTCAAGGACACGCCGCAGTTGATCGCGATCACCGTGGTGGAGGTGTTCTCCACCGCCCGGGAACTCAACGCGGAGACCTTCCGCACGCTGGAGCCGTTCACCGTCGCCGGCGTCTTCTATCTCGTCGTCACGCTGGTGATGTCCGCGCTGTTGCGGCTGGTCGAGCGGCGGTTCGGGCGAGTGCGCTCGACCTGACGCCGCACGCCCGCACGGACCACCCGGCTCGACGTTGGAGGAACACACGATGACCCAGACCCAGACCCCGCCGACGCCCTCCACGGACCCGGTACCGCCCACCGACCTGATCACCTTCGAGGGGGTCGGCAAGCGCTTCGGCGACAACGTGGTGCTCGACGACCTGTCGTTCGGCGTGCGCGCCGGCGAGCGGGTCACCCTGATCGGGCCCAGCGGTTCCGGCAAGACCACCATCCTGCGGATGTTGATGACGCTGGCCCGGCCGGACACCGGCGTGATCGAGGTGGGCGGCGAACCGCTGTTCCACAAACGCCGCGAGGGTGGCCTGGTGCCCGCCTCGGAGCGGCACATCCGGGCCATGCGCAGTCGGATCACCATGGTCTTCCAACAGTTCAACCTGTTCCCGAACATGCGGGTGCTGCGCAACGTCACCGAGGCGCCGATCCGGGTGCACGGCGTCCCGAAGGAGGAGGCCGAGGCCCGCGCCGCCGACCTGCTCGAACTGGTCGGCCTGCGCGACAAGTTGTCCGCCTATCCGGCCCAACTCTCCGGCGGCCAGCAACAACGGGTGGCGATCGCACGGGCGTTGGCGGTCGAGCCGGACATCCTCCTGCTCGACGAGGTCACCTCCGCACTCGACCCCGAACTCGCCGCCGAGGTCTTGGACGTCCTGCGCGAGGTGGCCCACACCACCGACGTCACCATGCTGTGCGTCACCCACGCCATGCGCTTCGCCCGCGACGTCTCCGACCGAGTCCTGATGTTCTGCAACGGCCAAATCATCGAATCCGGACACCCGGAGTCCCTCCTCACCACCCCCACCCACCCCCGCACCCAACGCTTCCTCAAATCAATCCTCACCGAATCCTGACCCCCACCCCAACCAAACCACGAGCGCCCCAGCACGGCGGGCGGAGCAGCGCAGCGGACAAGCTCGGCGCGGCAGGCGGGCCGCCGCAGCGGGGAGGCGGCGCAACGGACGAGGGCCGGCACGGCAAGCGGCGCGGCGGGTGGGCCGGCACGGCGGGGAGGCGGCGCAACGGACGAGGGCCGGCACGGCAAGCGGCACGGCAGGCGGGCCGGCACGGCGGGCGGCCAGGCACGGCAAGCGGCGCGGCACGGCGGGCCGCACGGCGGGCGGGCCGCACGGCAGGTGAGTCGGCACGGCAGGTGAGTCGGCACGGCGGGCCGGCCGGCGCAGCGGGCGAGGCGGCACAGCGGGCGAGGGCCGGCGCGGCAGGGGGCGCGGCGGCGGGCGAGCCGTCGCGGCGAGCAGCAAGCGAGCGCGACCCATCCAGCCCGTCCGGCGTTTGAGGACAACCAGGCCGGAGGCCGGCCTCCACCAGCGACGCACGCACAGCGCACGCACGAACCGCAGCCACGCCTCAAACGCCCACCCAACCAATCCAGCCCGTCCGGCGCTTGAGGACAACCGGGCCGAAGGCCGGCCTCCACAACCGACCCACACAGCGCACGAGCGCACGCGCACACGAACCGCAGCGAACCCCCGAAAGTCCACCCAACCCATCCAGCCCGTCCGGCGTTTGAGGACAACCACGCCGGAGCCCACGTGCGCATCGGGGCCAACCACCCCCGGGCTACGGCAAGAAGCCCCCCGCGCGCGCCGCAACCACCGCTTCGACGCGGTTGTGCGCCCCCAACTTCCGCATCGCCGACCGCAGATAACTCTTCACCGTCTCCGGCCCCAGCACCAGCGCCCGCGCCACCTCCGCGTTGGTCCGCCCCACCGCGACCTGAGCCAGCACATCCGTCTCACGAGGCGTCAGCCGCACTCCCCGCGCCGCTCCACCGGACGCACTCGCGGCCGTCCGCGCCAGCCTCCCGCACACCTCCCGCAACCGCTCCCCCAGCCCCGGATCGCTCGCGACCCCCGCCAGCGCCAGCAGATCGGCGTGCGCCAACCGGATCTCCAACGCCGCCCACCCCGGCAACTCCGCCGCCCGCGCCATGCGTTGCTCGACCTCGCGGGCCACCGCGATCTCGTGCCCGGCGTCCCGCGCCGCGTCGCAGGCCGACGTCAGGATCCCGTCCCCGAAGTCGGACGGCCGCCGCAGCGCCCCGTACAGCACCGCCGCCACCCCGCGCCCCGCGAGCACCGGCACCGCGAACACCGCGCGCACCCCCTCCGTGGTGACCGCCCGGTCGTACTCGTGGCTGATCGCCGATGCCGCGACGTAGTCGACCACCCGGACCGGCCGCCGCGTGGTGATCGCCTTGCCGCCCACGCCGGTCCCCGCCACCACCGTCAGTCCCGACAACACGCGCGTCGAGGTTCCGCTCAGATACGAGATCACCAGCCGATCCCCCGCATCGGGACACGGCCCGGCGAACGCGACGTCCACCCCGGTCCGCGCCCGAAACCGCTCGACGGCCCGACCCACCGGATCACCGACCGACCCCGCGTATCCGCTCACGGCTCCTCCATATATCCCGCCACGGACGTTCCGCCCGACCTCGGCGCCCCACCACCGGCACCCACCACCGGCGCCCCACGCCCACGCAAGGGCAACGTACTCCCGCCCCCACCCCCACATCACCCCCATTCGGGGGTACTCCGCTCGCCGCCCCCACCCCCTCCCACCTACCTTCGCGACAGCACCGCCCCACGCCCACAGCACCCCGCACCACCCCACGCCGACGGCACCCCCCGCACCACCCCGGGCCCACGGCACCAGAGCACCACCACCCCGCCTCGCGCCCACGGCACCACAGCACCACCGCCCCACCACCGCCCCACCCTCGCGCCCACGGCACCCCCCGCATCCCGACCAGGCAGGTGACCCGCGATGACCGTTCCCGCGCCGCCCCCACCCCCGCAGTCCCCGGACGACCCGCCGGCCGACACCCGCCTCGCCACCCGCCAGGGCGAGCGCACGCCGCCGCTCCCGCACGAGACCGTCGGCGCCAACCTGGCCCGGATCGCCGCCACCTACCCCGACCACGACGCCCTCGTCGAGTGCGCGAGCGGCCGGCGCTGGACGTACGCGGAGTTCGACGCGGCCGTCGACGACCTCGCCCGCGCGCTGATCGGCGTCGGGATCGAGGCCGGCGACCGCATCGGCATCTGGTCGCCCAACTGCGCCGAGTGGACCCTGGTGCAGTACGCCTCCGCCCGGGTCGGCGCGATCCTGGTCAACCTCAACCCGGCCTACCGTGCGCACGAGATCGAGTACGCGCTGGCTCAATCCGGCACCAGGCTGCTGGTCGCCGCGTCGCGCGTGAAGACCAGCGACTATCCGGCGATGGTCACCGAGGTCCGCGCCGCCTGTCCCGACCTGGAACGCGTCGTGCACATCGACACCCCGGACTGGCCCGCCCTGGTCGCCGAGGGCGCCACCGTCTCGATCGACCGGTTGCGCGCCCGCGAGGCCACGCTGCGCCCCGAGGACGCGATCAACATCCAGTACACCTCGGGCACCACCGGCTTCCCCAAGGGCGCCACGCTCTCCCACCGCAACATCCTGGGCAACGGCTTCCTGGTCGCCGAGATCCAGGGCTGGACGGCCGACGACCGGGTGTGCCTGCCGGTGCCCTTCTACCACTGCTTCGGCATGGTGATGGGCAACCTCGGCGCGACCAGCCACGGCGCGTGCATGGTCGTCCCGGCCGCGCTGTTCGACCCGGCCGCCACGTTGCGCGCCGTGCACGAGGAACGCTGCACGGTCCTGTACGGCGTGCCGACCATGTTCATCGCCGAGCTCGCCCTGCCCGACTTCGAGGCGGGCAAGTACGACCTCTCCACGCTGCGCACCGGCGTGATGGCGGGCTCACCGTGCCCGGTCGAGGTGATGCGGCGGGTGATCGACCGGATGGGCATGACCGAGGTGACCATCTGTTACGGCATGACCGAGACCTCACCGGTGTCCACCCAGACCCGCCGTGACGACTCGCTGGAGCGCCGCGTGGGCACGGTCGGCCGGGTGCACCCGCATCTGGAGATCAAGGTGGTCGACCCGACCACCGGCGCGACCGTCCCGGAGGGCGCCCCCGGCGAGTTCTGTACCCGCGGCTACTCGGTGATGCTCGGCTACTGGCAGGACCCCGACCGCACCGCCGAGGTGATCGACGCGGACGGCTGGATGCACACCGGCGACCTCGCGACGATGGACGCGGACGGCTACGTGTCGATCGTCGGCCGGATCAAGGACATGGTGATCCGAGGCGGCGAGAACGTGTACCCGCGCGAGATCGAGGAGTTCCTGTACGGCCACCCGGACATCGAGGACGTCCAGGTCGTCGGCGTGCCCGACGAACGCTTCGGCGAGGAACTCATGGCCTGGATCAAACTCCGCCCCGGCGCCCCCGAACCGACCGCGACCCACCTCCGCGAGTTCTGCGCCGGCCGCCTGGCCCACTACAAGATCCCACGCTACGTACACCTCGTCGACGCCTTCCCGATGACCGTCACCGGCAAGATCCGCAAGGTGGAAATGCGCGAACGCTCCATCGAACTCCTCGACCGCGAACCCACCTGACCAACCCCGTCCTCGACTCAGCCGATCGATCGCCTGTTCGCATCGACTCTCGCCGCCGCGAATGTCGGCGCCAGTGCGCGGAGCAACCGTGTCTGCGGATCCGCGCCGGCCGACTCGGGGTATTCCTTGCGGAACTCGCGCAGATCAACCTCGCGGGTGAACAGGTCCGCCGTGAACGGGTGGCCTCCGTGGCTGGGATCGGAGGCCACGAAGGTCGCCCGCAGCAGGGGCACGCTCGGCGACGTGTTCTCGGCGAGCAGGACCGCGTCGTAGAGGTCCTTGCCCTGGGGATGGATGTCGTCGATCAACCACAGCAGCTTCCAGGCCAGGGACTGCTCCGGAGTGGCGCCGAGCAGCAGGTGTGTCCCGCTCCCGTCCGATCGCGGGATCTCGGTCGGCTCGGGTGCACTGGGCAGTTGTTCACCGAACACGAAGTCCAACTGCACCGTTCCGGACGGCATGCCGTCCGCCCGCCACGGCAGCACCAGCCGCCGGCCCGGGACGCGGTCGTAGGTCCAGATCTCGTCGCTCAACGCGAGGGTCGCCACGACTCGCACGTCGGGTTCGCCGCCGGTGTGGGATACCCGTTCGGCGCGCCGCGCGATGTCGGCGAACATCCGGTCGGTCCGGCCGTCCCGGGCGCCCCATCCGCTCGGCGTGACCACGAAGTCCAGGTCGCCGGGCTCGCGGGCCGCCGACCCGTACCACGCCTTCAGCAACACGCTGCCGCGCAGCACGAGATCGTCCACCCACCGGGAGCCGGCGACCGCCTCCAGTACATGGTCCATGGCCTGTCGGCGCGCCCGGTGCCAACGCGCCGCCGTCCCCGCGTCCTCGAATCGGGGTTCACCGGCACGCATCGCCCGCGTGTAGTGCGTGAGCGCCGGGTCGAACACGGGACTCTGCGCGACACCGGCGCCGGGTACGACGACGAGCGAACGCGGGAGTTCCAGGCGCGCCCGGCCGGCCTCGCTCGGCGTGGCGTGCGGCAGACGATCGGCCGCGGACCAGGGGCCACGAGGGAAGTCGGCCCAAGCCGCGTCGGTATCCGAGGTACGCCGGGCGTGCGAACCCGGCGAAGCGCGCGGGACATCGGCAGCGGATCGGCGCGGAGGCACGGAGGAGGCGGTCACGGTCCGATCATCGGACAGGTGGAAGGACATGGCGTTCGATTATTTCGACGGGTCGTTCGATGTCGGCGAGATCCAGGGCAATGGGGATCGCCGCCTGGTGTGGCGTTTCGGGGTGTTTCGGGGGCGATGCTGTTACCTTCGGGTAACTTTCCGGGCGAGGGGGACCGTATGGCCGGCACATCGTCGTCCGCGCGCGCTTTGGTGGCGTTGCTCGGCGGAGCGGGTGTGGCCCACTTCGTGTACCCGAGGCCGTTCGACGCGGTGGTGCCTCGAAGCCTGCCGGGCAGCTCGCGGGCGTGGACGCGGGGAAGCGGCGTGGCCGAGTTCGCCCTCGCGGCGGCGGTGGCCGTGCCGCGCACCCGGCGGGTGGGCGCCCTGGCCGCGGCGGCGTTCTTCACCGCGGTCTTCCCGGCGAACGTCAAGATGGCCGTCGACTGGCGTACCCGGCCGGCCCCGCAGCGTGCCGCGACCTTCGCCCGCCTGCCCCTCCAGGTCCCGCTGGTGTTGTGGGCGCTGCGCGTGGGGCGGGACGCGAGTCGGTCCTGAAGTCGACGTCGGCATCAGCCGGGGCCGCCCGCCGAGCCGCGCAGCACGGCGGCGCCCGCCCGTACGGCGGACCAGTCGGTGTCGGCGGGTCGGGACGTCGCGCGGGCCAACCACGTCACGCGGTCGAGTTGTTCGCGGCGTAGCGCGCGCAGGTCCACGTCGACTCCGGCAGGTGGGCCGCTCGCCTCGAAGCCGGCGACGCGTTGCTCCATCGCGGCGAACAACTCGCGGTCGAACGTGGTCACCGCGGCGATGAAGGCCTCGGTCGGGAGGGTGACCCGACCCGTCCGTGGGGCGGTGAAGGCGATCGGGTCGTCGTCGACCGGATCGGCCGCATGGGCCCAGGTGACGGTCATGGTGTCGGCAGCGCCCGAGAGCGTGCGCCGAAACCGGATGTCCGGCGCGGCGCGCAGGTGGCCCATGTCCAGCGCGTGACCCGCGTGCCAGTGCCGCGCGGCCTCGGCCTCCGGTGCCTCCGGGCGCGCCGCGTCGGGGATCGCGCCCGCCACGAAGTCGAGCAGATCCGGCGGCACCGGCTCCAGGACCCGTGGCATCAGCTCGACCAGGTCCTCCCACAACCGGACCACGTGGTAGTCGACGTAGTCGTCGAGGCCGGCCGGCTCCCGCGGCTCGGCGAGCCCGTGCGTCGACGAGGACCGCGGGCCCGGCGAACGCTCCGCGTAGCGCAGCAGTTCGTGCCCGCCCAGTTCGATCCAGTACCAACCGTCCGTCAGGATGAACCAGCCCAGCCGAGGCACGTCCTCGCCCCAGGGCCGGACATCGCGTACCGGCCGCAACACGAAACGAAACCGCAACATCCCGGGAGTCTCCCAGGCCCGCCACGCCCACCGCCCGCCGGGCGAACGCCGGTTCTCACCCCCGGGCGAACCCTCGCGCCCACCACCGAACGCACGCCCGTTCCCATCGCTGGGCAAATCCTCGCGCTCACCGCCGGGCGAACCCTCGCGCTCACCGCCGGGCGAACGAGCGCTCTCATCGACTCTTAAGACTCGTCTCACCCGCCGCACAGCCCCGCCCGCAACCGTGTCGTGCATGAGCCCCGCCCGCGAAGGAACGCACCGCGCGGCACGCCGCGGCCGATCCGTCCTCACTCCCCTGGCGGTCGTCCTCGCCTGTGCGACCCTGCTGTGGATGGTCGTCTCCGGCAACCGCGCGGAGCCGACCTCGTTCAGCCCCGCGCCGACCGCGAGTTCGGCCGCGGACCCGCCGGCGGTACCGCCCGAGAGCACGGAGCCCACGTTGCCGTCGACCGACGCCCCCACCGACGTCGCCCGAGGCGCCGACCGGCAACTCGCCGTCGGCCCGACCTCCGCCGGCGCCGCGTCCGCTCTCGCCGCCGCGCTGCCCGAAATATCGGGCAACCTGTCGGTGGCCATCCTCGATCCGGCCGGCGGCGAACCGGTCGGCTACAACACCGACCGGTCCTACGTCACCGCGAGCATCGTCAAGGTGGACATCCTGGCCGCGCTCCTGCTCCGGACCCAACAGGAGCACCGCACCCTCACCACCACCGAACGGGCCACCGCCGCCGCCATGATCGAGCGCAGCGACAACGACGCCGCCGACACCCTGTGGTCCGCCATCGGCGGCGCCGCCGGCCTCCGCACTGCCAACGCCACCCTGGGCCTCACCGAAACCGAACCGACCGGCCTGTCCTGGGGCCTGACCCGAACCACCGCCACCGACCAGGTCCGCCTGCTCGACGCGATCACCGCGACCGACTCCCCGCTCGACGCCGGCTCCCGCGCCTACCTGGCCGACCTGATGACCTCGGTCGAGGACGACCAGACCTGGGGCGTGGCCACCGCCGCCGACCCCGACACCACCCCGGCCCTGAAGAACGGCTGGCTCCCCCGCGACGCCACCGGCCTGTGGGTGATCAACAGCATCGGCCACATCACCCGCGCCGGCCGCCCGCTCCTGATCGCCATCCTCTCCGACGACCAACCCTCCATGCCCACAGGCATCACCCAACTCGAAGCAGTCGCCCGAGCCGCCGTCCCGGCCGTGGTAACCGCCGCGAACTGAGCCCGGTCCGCCCCCGCTTCGCCGCGGCCCCGGTCCGAAGGGCCCACGCCTCACGCGTCCCGCCGCAGGAAGCGCCAGGTGCCCAGGGCCAGGGCCAGGGCGGCGTAGCCGGCGAGGACCGTGAGGCCGGGCCAGGGGGCGATCGGGAGGTGGTTCAGGTCGCGGGTGGTCTGGATGGCCAGGCCCGCCGTCATCGGGGTGATCCGCTCCAGGCGGCGGTGCCAGTCCGGGTCGGCGATCGCCTGGACCAGGAGCGGGAGGATGTAGAGCAGGGTCAGCAGGACCGCGACCGCGCCGGTCGTGTCGCGCAGCACGAACGCGACGCCCATCGCCAGCAGCGCGATCAGCACCAGGTAGAGCACCGTGCCGCCGGCCGCGCGCAGCGTCGGCCCGTCGGTCGCGGACAGCCCGGGATAGCCGTGCTCGGGGGTGAAGCCGTTGCCGTCCAGGACCGCGCGCCCCGCCCACAGCGACCCGAGCACGCCGACCGTGCCCGCCGCCGCGACCATCGCCACCAGCAACATCGCCTTGCCGCCCAACAACACGATCCGGCGCGGCAGGGCGGTCAGCGACGTGTGGATCATCCCGGTGCCGTACTCGTTGCCGATCATCGACACCGCGAGCAGGACGACCGCGATCTGGCCGACCCGGACACCGGTCAGACTGTCCTTGGTGGTGTCCTCGAAGCACCCGGCCGGCGTCGCGCAGGCCGAGGCGTGCATGGCCGACGTGGTCAGTACGCTCACCGCCACCGTGGCCACCACCAGTGCGCACAGCAGCCAACCGGTCGAGCGCACGCTGCGCAGCTTGGTCCACTCGGCGAGCGCGGCGTTCCTCATGCGTCCCGCTCTCGCAGCCGCCACGCGGCGAGCGCCAGCGCGACCGCGGTGTACGCGCACAACACGCCCAGCCCGGCCCACGGTGCGATCGTGGTGTCGTACCGGTCGAAGGTGCGCTGGATGGCGAATCCGGCGGAGGGGGTGAGTCGTTCCAGCCACGCCCCGGTGGACACCGGCAGGCCGCTGCCCACGATGCGCGGGATCAGCAGCAGCGCGAGCACGAGGGTGATCGCGGGCGCGCCTCGGCGCAGGATCGCACCGACCGCCAGCGCGAACACCGCGGCGACCGCGAGCAGCACGGCCGTACCGATCAGCGCGCGCAGCACGTTCGGATCGGACAACCCGGCCGGGATGCGGTTCTTCGAGCGCTCCACCGGTCCCGTGGCCAGGAACGTCCCGAACGCGCCGACCAGTCCGGCGACGAACGTGGCCGCGCCGACCACGATGGCCTTGGCCGCGAGCACCCGCCCTCGGCGCGGGGTGGCGGCGAACGTGGTGCGGATCGTGTCCCGGTGGAACTCGGCGGTGATCGACACCACGCCGAGCGCGACCACGGCGATCAGCGCGATCAGTACGCCGCCGAGGATCGTCTGCGTGGCGTCCTCGCCGAACCGGTCCGGACCGATGTCGCCCCTGCCGATCACCGTGAAGGTGCCGTCCACCTCGGTGAAACCGGGCGGTGGGCCGGCGTCCGGCCCCTCCGTCGCCGGTCCCGCGGACGCGCCCGCCCCACCCGGTCCGGCCCGGTTCTGCCAGGTCCCGGCGGGCTGTTGCGGCGGCGCCGGCTTCAGGCTCACGTGGTCGAAGGTGGCCTTGCCGGTGGTGCTTTCCGAGGAGATGCCCTCGCTGCCGAACGCGCGCTCGACCTTCACCGCGTCCGGCGATGAGACGAACAGCCCGATCCGGGCGGTCCGCGGTAGATCGTCCAGGTCGACCCGGCCGACCCGACGCCACCCGGCGCCGTCGCTCGACTCGTACGCGGTGATCGTGTCATCGGCCCGAACCAGCTTGAGCCAGCGCGGCACCGGACCACCGCCGCCCGCCCTGTCGCTGTCGTATCCGCTGTGCAGGCGGACCCCGTGGTCGGGCGTGACCACCACCGCCGCGTACGCCGCGCCGAACGCGTCGCTCGCCCGGATCATCAGGCCCGCCTTGGCCCGCCCGGCGCTGCGCTCCTGCGTACTCACCCGGGCGACCAGCTCGCCGTCGCCGGCCAGCTCGCGCTCGACGAACTGGCCGCCGTCGGCGAAGTGGTCGGCCGAGTCGACCTTCTGTTGGCCGCCGCCGCTCGACACGTCCCGGATGCCGCTCCCGCCCGCGATCAGCAGGCCGACCAGCACGGTCAGCACGGCCGCCGCGGTCAGCGTGAGCAGCCATCGGCGCACCGACCTGAGCTTGGTCCACTCGGCGCGCAGCAGCCCACCGAAGCCGTCCCGGCCGCCGGTCAGCGGGCTTCGGTACGGCGTCGTCGTCGTGGGGTCGGCCATCATCGCTCCCCGGCGTCGGTCGCGGCGCGGAAGTCGACCGCGTCCCGGGTGAGTTCCATGTAGGCCTCCTCCAGCGAGGCGCGGTGCTCGGCGATCCCCGAGAACGGCACGCCGTGCTCGGTGAGCAGCCCGATGATCCGCTCCGCGTCCAGGCCGGTGACGGTCAGCGCCTCGCGCTCGGTGGCCGCGACGGTGGCGCCGACCCGGGTCAGCACGGTCATCGCCTCGCGGCGCCGCGCGGTACGCAGCACGATCCGGCCGCCCGACGCGGCGGCGAGCAGTTCGCCGATGCTCGTATCGGCGATCAGCCGGCCCCGGCCGATCACCACGAGGTGGTCGGCGCTGTCCTCGAGTTCGCTCATCAGGTGGCTGGAGACCAGCACCGCGCGGCCCTCCGCGGCCAGCGCGCGCAGCAGCCCGCGGATCCACATCACGCCCTCGGGGTCGAGGCCGTTGACCGGTTCGTCGAGCATCAGCATCGGCGGATCGCCGAGCAGCGCGCCGGCTATGCCCAGGCGTTGCCGCATGCCCAGCGAGAAGCCGCCCGCGGGCCGACGCGCCGCCGACGCGAGGCCGACGCTCTCCAGTACGTCGTCCACCCGACGCGCGGGCAGGCCGTTGGAGTGCGCCATCCACAACAGGTGGTCGCGGGCCGGGCGGGCCGGGTGCACCGCCGCCGCGTCCAGCAGCGAACCCAGGTGCCGCAGCGGCGTGCGCAGCGTGCGGTAGTGCCGGCCGCCGACCAGCGCGGAGCCCTCATCGGGTCGGTCCAGGCCGACGATCATCCGCATGGTCGTGGACTTGCCGGCGCCGTTGGGTCCGACGAAGCCGGTGACCTGGCCGGGCGCGACGGTGAACGAGAGGTCGTCCACGGCGGTCTGCGGACCGTAGCGTTTGCGCAGGCCGCGAACTTCGATGGTTGCTTCCATACCCAGGAGGCTATGAATTCGGCCGGGTCCGGCACATCACGCGGGCGAGCCAAACCGGGTTCCCCGTGCGGGGGGAAGCCCGCCGCACGCCTCCCCTGCGCGGGGGAGGCGGATTCCCCGGCCCGGGGGAAGCCGACCGCGTGGCCCGCCCGGGACAATGACGCCATGAAGCACAGCGATCCGGCCCCCGGCCGCGTCCTCGACCTCGGTCGTCGACGCGGAGAGCCGTGGTGGCACCTCTTCGGCGCGGGGGTGGTGCTCGGCTTGTTCTCGCTGCCGGAGACGGTGGTCCGCACCGCGCAGCGCTCCGACGAGGCGGCGGGCATGTTGTCGGTGGCGCTGATCCTGGGCCTGTGCGCGACGGTGCCGTTGGTCCTGATGCGGCACCGGCCGGCGACGGTGGCCGTGACGGTGACGGTGGCGGCCGTGTCCACCGGGGTGCTCTACCAGGGTGTCCCGATCGCCGCGACGATCGCGGTGGTGATCGCGTGGGCGGCGCTGGCACTCGGCCGGGTGCGCGGCGCCCGCACCCGCAACGCCGAGCGGGACGCCTCGCGACACGCGATCGAGAGCACCCTGCTGGAGTTCACCGCGCGTGGCGAACGGGCCAGGATCGCCCGGGAGTTGCACGACGTGGTCGCGCACCACATCTCGATGATCTCGGTGCAGGCGGAGACCGCCCGGCTGGCCACGCCGGGGATGCCGAAGGAGGGCGCCGAGCGGCTGCTCGCGATCGGCGACACGGCCCGCACCGCGCTCACCGAGATGCGCCGCCTGCTGGGGGTGCTGCGCGAGGACGCCGGCGCCGAGCCGACCCGCCGACCGCAGCCGGGCCTCCAGGAACTCCTGGAGTTGATCGACGAGTCCCGGGACTTCGCCGGCGCGGGCGTGCGGCTGATCGTGCGCGGGCGGATCGCCGTGCTCGATCCGGGGGTCGAGTTGGCGGCCTATCGCATCGTCCAGGAGTCGTTGACCAACGCGCGCCGGCACGCGCCCGGAGCCGCCGTCGACGTGCTGCTCGACTACTCCGACGAGGATCTGCTGCGGGTGCGGGTCCGCGACAACGGCCCGGGTCCGCGCGCCGGCGCCGGTCCGGGCGGGCACGGCCTGCTGGGGATGCACGAGCGCGCCGCCAGTGTGGGCGGCGAGTTGCGCACCGGGAACCCGTCGATGGGCGGGTTCCTGGTCGAGGCGATATTGCCGGCCGGCCGGGTGGCCGACACCGCGGGCATACCCGCCGGGGGGCTCCCCGCCGGGGGGCTCGCCGCCGCGGGAGGGGTCGGATGAGCGGGCCGGCGGCGTTGCGGATCGTGGTGGCCGACGACCAGGAGGTGGTCCGGGCCGGTTTCGCCGCCCTGCTGGACACCCAACCGGACTTCACCGTGGTCGGTACCGCCGCCGACGGCGCGGAGGCGATCCACCGCTGCCGCGAGCAGCGCCCCGACGTCGTGGTGATGGACGTGCGGATGCCGGTCATGGACGGCATCGAGGCCACCCGGCGGATCCGCGCGAACACCGTCGAGGACGAGCCGCCCCGGATCCTGATGTTGACCACCTTCGACCTCGACGAGCACGTCTACGACGCGCTGGTCGCCGGTGCCGGGGGCTTCCTGATCAAGGACGTGACCGCCGAGCGCCTGTTCGACGCGGTGCGCGTGGTGGCCGCCGGCGAGGCGCTGCTCGCGCCGAGCGTGACCCGCCGGCTGATCGGCGAGTTCACCCGGCTGCGTCCGCGCCCGGCCCCGCCCGGTCTGGCCGACCTCACCCCTCGCGAGGTCGACGTCCTGCGACTGGTCGCCGAGGGCCTGTCGAACGCGGAGATCGCCGGCCGCCTGGTGGTCGGCGAGGAGACGGTCAAGTCGCACGTGAGCCGGGTGTTGCGCCGGCTGGGCCTGCGCGACCGGGTCCAGGCGGTGGTCATCGCGTACGAGTCGGGCCTGGTCGTACCGCGCTCCGGCGGCCGATGAGCGCACCGGCCCCCGATGCCGCCCGACGCCACCGGGCTCCGCGGCCGGTGACCTCCGGGCACACGTCGGCGAGTCCGCGTGCGGGTTTGGGGCCGCCCGGGAGATCATCGAGGGATGAACACGACAGTGCACCTGGCCCAGCAGGCCGAGGCGGACGAATTGCTCGGGCGCAGTGCGTTGGCGGCGCTGGTCGGCATGCTCCTGGATCAGCAGATCCCGATGGAATGGGCCTTCGCCGGCCCGTACACGATCGCCCAGCGGCTGGGCCGCACCGATCTGGACGCGCACGAGATCGCCGCGTACGAGCCGGACGCGTTCGCCGAACTCCTGTCCACCAAGCCCGCCGTGCACCGCTATCCCGGGTCGATGGCGCACCGCGTGCAGCAGTTGTGCCAGTACCTGGTCGAGAACTACGACGGCGAGGCGAGCGCGGTGTGGGCCGACGCGGACACCGGTGTCGAGTTGCTCAAGCGGCTGCAGGCGTTGCCCGGCTTCGGGAAGCAGAAGGCACAGATCTTCCTGGCCCTGCTCGGCAAGCAGTACGGCGTGACCCCGAAGGGTTGGCGCGAGGCGGCCGGCGGCTACGGCGAGGCCGGCTCGCACCGTTCGGTCGCGGACATCACCGGCCCCGAGTCGCTGGCCAAGGTCCGCGCGCACAAGCAGGAGGCCAAGCGCGCGGCCAAGGCCGCCAAGGCGGCGAAGGAGTCCTGACCGCCCGCACGCACGCGGTCGGCTCACCCGCGCCGCCCGCCCTGTCGCCTCCGCCGTCTACGCAGACGTCGACGCGGGTGTCGACACGGATGTGGACGCAGGAGTCGACGCACCCGGCGCCGCCGGCGCGGTCCGCCCGGATCGGGGCAGGAACAGCGCGGCCGTCGCGGTCAGCAGGGTCGCCGCGCCGAGGATGCCCCAGGCCCGGTCGTACCCCTCCAGGGTGGCCGGCGCGCCCACCGCCGCGACGAACACCGCGACGCCGAGCGCCGCGCCCACCTGGCGCAGCATGGTGATCACGCCCGAGCCGGTGGCGAAGCGATCCGGGGTCAGCGCGCCGGTCGCGGTGGCGATCAGGGTCGGCAGGATCAGGCCGACGCCGATGCCGGTGAGGATCGAGCCGGGCAGCAGATCGCTCGCGTAGTGCGCATGCGGTTCGAGCCGCACGATCCACCAGCCCAGTCCCGCGCTGAACGACAAGCCGCCGGCCACGACCAGCGCACCCGGCCCGAAGCGGGACACGTAGCGGCCCGCCAGGATGCTCACGAACGGCACACACAGCGGTCCCGGCACGGTGCCGAACCCGGTGCGCAACGCGCTCCAGCCCCACACGGTCTGCATCCACATCGTGGAAGAGAACAACATCCCGGCGAACGCGACACCGAACAGGATGTTGGCGATTCCCGAGACGGCGTAGGTGCGGTTGCGCACCAGCGCGCCCTCGACCACCGGCCGCGGGTGGCGCCCGTTGCGCAGCAGGAAGCCGGCCACGAGCACCGCGGTGGCCACCCACACGCCCACCGCACGGCCGGAGAGCCATCCCCAGTCGGGCGCACGCACCACGCCCAGGGACAACGCGCCGATCGCCGCGGTCAGCAGCGCGGCGCCGAGCAGGTCCGGCAGCGGACCCCGGTCGGTGGGCGCCGTGTCGGGCAGCCGGCGCACGCCGAGCACCAGGGTGAGCACACCGATCGGCAGGTTGACCACGAAGACCCAGCGCCAGCCGGGTTCGAGCAGCAGCCCGCCCAGGATCGGTCCGAGCGCGGCGGCGAGCCCGCCGATCGCGGCCCACGCGCGGATCACCGAGCCGCGCCGCTCGGGCGGGTACGAGGAGAGCAGCAGGCCCAGCGACGCGGGCGTCAGCAGTGCGGCGCCGACCGCCTGGGCGAGTCGCGCGATCACCAGCACCGCGAGCGTGGGCGAGGCGGCGCACAGCGCGGATGCCACGGTGAACACCGCGATGCCGGCCAGAAAGGCGCGCCGGTGGCCCATCCGGTCGGACAACCGGCCGCCGGGCACCAGCAGCGCGGCGTAGACGACGGTGTACGCGTTGAGCACCCAGGACAGGTCGGCGAGCGAGGCGCCGGACCAGCTCTCGGCCAGCGAGGGCATCGCCACGTTGACGATGAACAGGTCGAGATTGACGAGTACGACGCCCGCGCAGACCAGGACTGCGGCGAGCGCGCGTGGCGGGTGATCCGGTTCGGTGCCGGCCATGACGGCTGCCTCCCAGGTGGGTTCCACGACTGAGTTGTATGACGGAACTCAACGTAGGGCTCGTCAGTTCTATAATGCAACTCACTGAGTCTCATGAAAGGACTCACCGGCTAGAATGGCGCCATGCGTCGCAAGAGTTTCCAGGAGATGGCCTGCTCGGTCGCCCAGTTCCTCGAGGTGGCCGGGGAGTGGTGGACGATGCTGATCGTGCGGGACGCCTTCCTGGGCGTGACCCGCTTCGACGACTTCCACGAGCGGCTCGGCATCTCCCGCAACGTGCTCACCCAGCGGCTGGAACACCTGATCGAGCACGGCGTGCTGACTCGGGAGGCCTATCAGGACAAGCCCGCGCGCTACGACTACCGACTGACCGACAAGGGCCGCACCATGTGGCCGGTCCTGAACGCGATGCGCCAGTGGGGCGACCAGTGGGCCGCCCCCGACGGCCCGCCGTTGATCGTCACGCACAGCGTGTGCGGCCAACCGGCCACCGCGGTACACGTCTGCTCACACTGCGGCGACCCGCTGACCTCTCGCGATCTGCGTGCCTCCGCGGGCCCGGGCGCCCGGGACGGCCTACTGGAGGGCCTGTCCCCCAAGGCCGCGCCCACCGCGTGACCCGAACCGCCCGCACGACGCCCACCGGGTGACCCCGACGCGCGCGTGCGCCGTGTGGCCCGACCGGCGTTGCGGACCGACCGGGCCGACATCGTTCGCAGGGATCAGAGCGTCGGCTCGGCCGGCGGCGCGGTCGGAAGCACGGTGAAACCGAGCTTGGTCAACGCCCGGGAAATCTCCGCCGCGCTGAAGTCGCGCGGAAGTTGGCCCGTGATCACCGAGCCCACCTGCTTGACCGGATAGGTACGGCGCCCGATACGGACCGATTCGCCGGTGATCGGGTCGGGCTTGACCCCGCTCATGGCGCGCTCCACCTCGTTCATCTGCAGGTGGAAGGACTGGCCAGCGATCGTGCAGCGCATATTGCCTCAGCAAAGGAAGGGGTGAGTGCTACCGGTGTGGCAAGTCTTGCGCAGTCCCGGCCGCAAGCACAGTCCATGACCGCCGTCCGGGGGCCGGCCGGGTAATGCGGGGTGATATGTCACATCGTGTCGTCTCGGGTTCGAGCCCTGTACACCCATCCGGCAAAAGCGGAATGCCTCGTTCCACCGCAGACAACCCCCACCATCGTCTGTCACCCTGCTCCGGGCAGTGACCAACCGTCGACCATCCGGAGTTACCCTCGGGGAGGACGAACGTGAACAGGCTCCCGAACGCGCCCGTCACCACAAAGGTCGCGTCCACACCGCTAAAGGTCGCGTCGACACCGTTGTGGGCGGAGTTCGGCCGTACCTTGCGGACCCGGCGCCGCCTCGCCGGCATGACGCAGCAGCAACTCGGGCTGCGCGTCGGCTACCACCACAGCCTGATCAGCAAGCTGGAGGCCGGGCTGCGCGAGCCGCCCGCCGGCCTACCGCGCCGACTCGACGATCTCCTGGACACCGGCGGGGACCTGTCCGCGCTGCTGACGAGTCGATCGATCCCGGCGCCCGCCCTGCACCGCACCCACTTCTCGGTGATCCCCGGCGGCGAGGCACCCGCGGGCCTCGCGCCGCTGGCCGACCGGTTCTGGCCCGATCGGCTGCCGTACCACGGGCTGCCCTGCCCGCTGCACGGCAAGGACGGCTGTCACGAGTGCGAGGTCCCGCCGTACGCCGACGCGCTCACCATCCTGGGCGCCATCGACGGGAACAACCCCACTGGCGTGGACCCCGACGTCGTACACGTGCTCACCGCCCTGCTCGGCGGCTACACCCAGGCCGGTCTGCACGGCGGCGCCACCACCGCGCTGGTCGGCTCGGTCGAATACGTGCTGCGCCGGATCGTCAGTTGGGCCGAGTCGCTGAACGCGCACGGCCGCTCGCCGCACGCGCAGTTGCGGTTGGCCGCCGACTACGCCCAACTCGCCGGTCGATTCCGGATGCAGCAGGGGCAGAGCGTGATCGGCATGGCCTGGTACGACCGCGGCCTCAACTGGGCGGACGTGTGCGAGAGTCCGGGCGCCCGCGCCTCGTTGCTCGGCGACGTGTGCTCGCTGGCCCGCCTCGACGGCGACGCGGCGGCAGCGCTGGCCTACGCCCGAGCGCTGGAGGCGGTGGACACCGGCCGAGCCTGGATCACCACGCTGGCGCAGCTCTACCAGGCCCGCGGGCACGCGCTCGGCGGTGACATCGGCGAGTGTCGGCAGCACATCGCCACCGCCCATCGACATGTGAACCGTTTCGACGAACGCGACCGGGCCGAGGCGCCGTGGCTGACCGGACTGGCCGGTCGGTTGCGGATGGAGGCCACCATCGGCGGCGCGCTGCGCGACCTGGCCGCGCGCACCGGCGATCTGGCCTCGGCCCGATCCGCGGTGCAGTCGGTCCAAGCCGCGCTCGACCTGCTGCCGGTACCGATGCGACCGGCGCGGGTGCTGCTCACCGTGCGCCTGGCCGACGCGCTCGCGTGCGCCGGTCAGCCGGACGCGGCGGTGCTCGCCGCCGCGCCGGTGGTGCACGAGGCGGCCGGCCTGGGCACCGCGACCACAAATCGGGAACTACTGGGCCTGCGCCGACGTCTGACCCAGCATTGGAGCGATCTGCCCGAGGTCCGCGACCTGTTGGAGCAGATGCCTGGTCAATGAGCGGCGGTCGGCCCGGAACCCCGGTCTCGAACGGCCCCGGAGCCGTCTTCGAGGCCCGAACGACCGCCCGATCGGTTGACCCGGCACTCCCGCGACTCCCGGGGTCTGCTTGGCGTTTGCCAGAATTTGCCGGCCGTTGCCGATCGCTTCACCCCATCCCCACACCCGTGTGAGTGTTTCGCTCGCTCGGGCACGAACCCGGCCTGCACGGTCGCCCGCGTCGCTCACGAGGCGTACGCGGCGCAAGCCGGCGACGTGGTCGAGGCACGCCTTCCACCCAAGGAGCCTCGATGAATCGCAGAACGACCACGGCCGGGACCGTCCTGGCCATGCTCGCCGGCTTGGCGATCGGCGCGGCCGGACCCACGGCCGCCGCCGACCCGTCCCCTCCCCCCGCCAACTCCCAGGCACTCGCGGTATCCGCCGCCGACCGGGCGGCCGCCGGCGGCCTGGACAGTCTTGCCAAGGGGCCCGACGAGCAGTACGAACGCCAGGTCGTGACCCCGTGGGTCGACGACCTGTACTCGGTCGCGTACCAGCGCACCTACCGCGGCCTCCCGGTCGTCGGCGGGGACGCCGTGGTACTGGCCGACGGAAAGGGCCGGGTGCGGGCGACCCAGTCCTCCACCGCAACGCGGGTATCGGTCACCACCCAGCCGACCATCACGGCCGGCGCCGCCGAGAGCACCTCCAAGGCGCAGCTCCCGGTCGTGGACAGGGTCGACTCGCACCGCCTGGTGGTCCGGGTCAAGGACGACAGGAGCGCGTTGGCCTGGGAGACCGTGCTGGTCGGTCGTACCGCGAGCGCGCCCAGCAGGTTGCACGTGTTCGTCGACGCGGGCACCGGAGCGGTGCTGGACAGCTACGACGACGTGCGCGCCGGCAGCGGAAACAGTCAGTGGAACGGGCCCAATCCGCTCGCCATCGACACCACCGGCTCGGGAAGTTCGTTCTCCCTGCGCGACCCGAACCGTCCCGGCCTGTCCTGTGCGGACTACGGCACCGGTCAGGTCTTCACGAAGTCCACCGACTCGTGGGGCAACGGGCAGGCCACCAGCAAGGAGACGAGCTGCGTCGACGCCATGTGGGGCGCGCAGAAGGAATGGAACATGCTCCGCGACTGGCTCGGTCGCAACGGGCACAACGGCAACGGCGGCAGCTGGCCGATCAAGGTCGGCCTGAACGAACTCAACGCCTACTGGGACGGCTCCTCCGTCACCATCGGCCACAACCAGGCCAACCAGTGGATCTCGTCGATGGACGTCATCGGCCACGAATTCGGCCACGGCATCGACCAGTTCACCCCCGGCGGCGCGGGCAGCGAGGCCGGACTCGGCGAGGGCACCGGCGACATCTTCGGCGCGCTCACCGAGGCCTACACCAACGAGCCCTCCCCCTACGACGTCCCCGACTACACCGTCGGCGAGACCGTCAACCTGGTCGGCCAGGGCCCGATCCGCTACATGTACAAGCCCTCCACCAACGGCGACCCCGACTGCTACAGCTCCTCCATCCCGAGCACCGAGGTCCACAAGGCCG
The DNA here is from genome assembly GCF_045207655.1 of Embleya sp. NBC_00888. Classification (NCBI taxonomy): domain Bacteria; kingdom Bacillati; phylum Actinomycetota; class Actinomycetes; order Kitasatosporales; family Streptomycetaceae; genus Embleya; species Embleya sp. NBC_00888. Next base: position 1,664,288 of record NZ_CP108784.1, read on the forward strand.
CCGGCCCGCTCAACCACTGGTTCTACCTCCTCGCCGAGGGCACCACCCCCGGCGGCGGCAAGCCCAACAGCCCCACCTGCAACAACACCACCCTCACCGGGGTCGGCATCCAACAGGCCGGCAAGATCTTCTACGGCGGCATGCTGCTCAAGACCAGCGGCATGACCTACAAGAAATACCGCACCACCACCCTGACCTCGGCCAAGACCCTCGACCCCACCTGCGCCCTGTTCAACAAGACCAAGGCCGCCTGGGACGCCGTCAGCCTGCCGGCGCAGCCGAACGACCCCACCTGCAACGTGAGTCCGGGTCCCGACTTCTCCATCGCGATCAGCCCGACCAGCGGCAGCGTGGCGCCCGGTGGCACCGCGACCACGACGGTGACGACCAGCGTGACCCAGGGCGCGGCGCAGAACATCACCCTGTCGGCGGGTCCGCTGCCGTCCGGCGTGACCGCGTCGTTCAACCCGGCGACCGTGCAGGCCGGTGGCACCTCGGTGTTGACCCTGTCGGCGAGCGCCTCGGCACCATCGAGCACCACCGCGATCACCGTGACGGGTACGGGTACCAGCGTCACGCACACCGCGCAGTACAACCTGACCGTGTCCAGCGGACCCACCAACCCGAGTGACCCGCCGGACATCAGCGTCGCCAACGTGCAGGCGCACCTGTCCCAGCTCGGCACGATCGCCTCGCAGAACGGCGGCAACCGCCGCTCGGGCACCGGCGGTTACACCGCGTCGCTGGCGTACGTCAAGGGCAAGCTCCAGGCGGCCGGGTACACCGTCTCCGAGCAGACCTGCACCTCGTGCACCTACCGCGCCAACAACCTGATCGCCGACTGGCCGGGCGGCCCCGCCGACTCGACCGTCATGTTCGGCGCCCACCTCGACGGCGTCTCCGCCGGACCCGGCATCAACGACAACGGCTCCGGCTCCGCCACCCTCCTGGAGAACGCCCTCGCGCTCGCCCAGGCCAACCCCAGCCTCACCAAGCATGTGCGCTTCGGCTGGTGGGCGGGCGAGGAACAGGGCCTGCAGGGCTCGCAGTTCTACGTCAGCCAACTCACCTCCGCCCAGCGCAGCGCGATCAAGGGCTACTACAACTTCGACATGGTCGGCTCGCGCAACGCCGGCTACTTCATCAACAACATCAACTCCACCACCGCCGCACCGCTGAAGGCGTACTGGGACACGCTGAACCTGCGTCCCGAGGAGAACGTCGAGGGCCAGGGCCGTTCCGACGACTACTCCTTCCAGCAGGGCGGCATCCCCACCTCCGGCTACGCGGCGGGCGCCAGTGCCACCAAGACCTCGGCGCAGGCCACGAAGTGGGGCGGCCAGGCCGGAGCCTCGTACGACTCCTGCTACCACTCCGCGTGTGACACCACCGCCAACGTCGACGCCACGGTGCTCAACCGCAGCGCCGACGGTGTCGCCTACACCATCTGGAAGACGGCGGTCGGCGGCACCACGCCCGGGCCCGACTTCTCCATCACGGCCGTCCCGGCCGCCGGCACCATCCAGGTCGGCAGCCAGGGCACCACGACGGTGAGCACGGCCACCACGAGCGGCGCGGCGCAGACCGTGTCCCTCACCTCGAGCGGGGCCCCGAGCGGCGTGGGTGTGACCATCAACCCGACGTCCGTGCAGTCCGGTTCCTCCGCCACCGTGACCATCGCGGTCGCGGCCGGCACCACCCCCGGTACCTACCCGATCACCATCACCGGCACCGGGTCGGTCGTGCACTCGACCACGTACACGCTGACCGTCGGCGACGGCCCCAGCGGCTGCACCGCGCCCGCGTGGAACGCGAACACGGTCTACACCAACGGCAGCGTGGTCTCGTACAACGGCCACACCTACCGTGCCAAGTGGTGGACCCAGGGTGAGGTTCCCGGGACCACCGGGCAGTGGGGAGTGTGGGTCGACCTCGGCGCCTGCTGAGCGAGTCCGCACCTGATCTTCCCCGTTTGTGATGCCCGGTAGGCCGCGGTTCGGCCTACCGGGCATCACACCGTTCGTGCATCACACTGTTCGGGCGGGTCGCCGTTCGCCGGCACGCCGTCCGGGCATCACCCCCGGCGGGCGGCACACCGTTCGGCCCGCCGCGGCCGGCGTCGGCGGGCGGTGGCAGGATGGTGCGATGCGCCCGAATCCGGATGATTGCCCCTGGCCGGTGGACGGCTCGTTGCCCGCCGACCTCGTCGCGACGAAGGCCCTGGTCTACGACCCGAACGGATTCGTGTGCTCGGCGCCGGTGCCCGAGCCGGAGAGCGCGGAGTACGGCGCCCACGTGTTCACCGTCGACGGCGTCGAGGTCCGCTTCCGGGTCGCCAAGACCACACCGACCAAGGTCGGCCAGTTCGTCACGCTGTGGCGGCGCTCGGCGGCCGGCCCGATCGAGCCCCTGGCCGCCGAGGACCCGGTCGAGTTGGTCGTGGTCGGCACCCGCCAGGGCGACCACTTCGGCCAGTTCGTCTTCCCCAAGGCCGTCCTGCGGGACCGGGGCATCCTGTCCACGCACGGAACCGGCGGCAAACGTGCCTTCCGCGTCTACCCGCCGTGGGTGACGACGACCAACCGCCAGGCCGACCGGACCCGAACCTGGCAACTCGAGCACTTCCTGGCGATCCCAGCGGACGCCCTGCCGGACCCGGACCGCTGCCGGGCGCTCTATCACCCACGGACACAGGCCGCGGGCTGACCGAACCTTCCATCGGGAGGCGGGTTGCGGGGGTTCGACGGTTCGGCTGCTTCGAGGTCAGGGGGCTCCTCCGCACGCGGCGCGGAGCCGTACCAGCGTCGTGCGCATGCCCGCGCGGTTGCGGGCGGCGCGTTGTGCGGGCGGCGTACCGGTGAAGACCAGTCCGAGCAATTCGGCGACCCGGCGGCGCCATCCGGTGCGCCGGTGGTCGCTCCAGTACTCGGTGATCAGCGTCCCGCCCTCCACCGCCGCGAAGCGATAGCCCCAGCGCGCGATCGGCAGGCCGAACGAGGCGACGTCGAACGCGAATTCCCGGCCGGGATCCGCGATCACCACCCGACACGTGGTGAACCAGACCCACGGCCCCCTGCGGTTGACGCCGACGAAGCGGCGCCCCTTCGTCCAGATCCGGATCACCTCCGGGCTCCAGTCCTTCATCCGCCGGACGTCCGCGACGACGGCGTACGCGGCGTCCGGTGCGAGGGCCACGGCCAGGGCTTCCTCGACGTCCCAGGTGCGCTCCTCCGTCATCGGTTCACCCGTCCCGGGGCGGGTCCGTCGGGGTGGACGTCCGGGACGACGGCGGGCGGTGTGGGCTCGTGAGGCTTCATGGGGGCCACGCTAACACCAAATACAACGCACCGTCGCGTTGCATTTCGCTGCTAGTCTCGTGCCATGAACCGCAACGAGCAGCGCACGACGGCGACCCGCACCGCAGGTCCGCGCAGGTCCCAGGAGATCTTCGACGCCACCCTGGACCTGCTCGCCACCAAGGGCTACGAGGGCTTGACCATCGAAGGCGTCGCCGACCGCTCCGGCGTCAACAAGACCACGATCTACCGCTGGTGGCCGTCCAAGGGCGCCCTCCTCGGCGCCGCGCTCACCGGCGCGGGTCGGCTCGACTTCCCCCTACCCGACACCGGCAGCCTCCGCGGCGACCTGATCGCCCTGATGAACGGCATCGTCGCGCTGCTCACCACGCCACCGACGTCCGACATCGCCGTGGCAACCCTGGGCGCGGTAACCCAGAGCCCCGAACTGGCGGACCACACCCGCGAGTTCTTCGCCGACCGCCTGACCCGCGAACAACCCCTCTTCGAACGCGCCGTCGCCCGAGGCGAACTCGCCCCCGACACCGACCCGATGCTCCTGACGGACCTCATCGCCGGCGCCGCCTGGCTACACCTCGTCTTCCGCCGCCTCCCCCTCGACAACCACTTCGTCACCACCACGATCGACGTCATCCTCAACGGCGCCACACTCCACACGACCCCCCGATAGCCCCACCGCCGCAACGCCCCCGCGCTCCTGCCCATCCACGGGACGGCCTCCTCGACCCGCTGGTGGGCGCGGTCGGGGCCTGCCGGTGGATCGCAGGAATGTTCCCGCCCTCGCTCTGCGTAGCATGTGACGATGCGGTCCTCCTCGGGTGTACATGGGGCGCCGGCTGCGTGGGACGTGGCACGTCCACGGCGGCCCAGCCGGATGTCAGGTGTCGACATGGCCGGGTTCGACGTCCCCGGCCCGCTCGCGGGTGGCTTGCGGGTGGTCCCGCACCCGGCCGTGATGCTGGTACTGGAGTTCGGGGCGGCACCGTCCGTCGTGGACGACGGCGCCGGGCGGCGGCATCGGGGAAGTGTCGTCGCCGGGCCCGGGTTCGGTTGCGGAGGCATGGTCCGGGCGTGGGGCTCAAGCGTCGCGTGCGTGCAGGTCCGCCTGTCTCCGCTGATGGCCCGCACGGTTCTGGACGTCGGCCCCGCCGACCTGGACGGCACGCTGGTGACCTTGGCGGACCTGTGGGGCCGGGAGGCCTCACGGGTTCGCGAACAACTGGCCGAAGTCCCGTCGTGGGAAGGCCGCTTCGCGTTGACGGAGGCGCTGCTCGCCCGCCGATACCAGGCGCGGTCGCGGGTGGATCCGGAAGTGGCCTGGGCCTGGCGCCGGATCGCGGCCTCCCGTGGCCGGGTGCGGATCGAGGGACTGGCGGCTGAACTGGGTTGGAGCCGCAAGCGCCTGTGGACCCGATTCCGGTCGCAGGTCGGCATGCCGCCCAAGCGTGCCGCGACGCTGGTCCGCTTCGACCATGCCGTCCACCGCCTGGTCGCGGGCGACACCGCGACCCGAGTCGCCGCCGACGGCGGCTACACCGATCAGTCCCACCTGCATCGCGATGTCGCGGCGTTCACCGGCCTGACCCCGACGACCGTGACCGCCGAGCCGTTTCTGACCATCGACGACGTCGCCTGGCCGACCTCACGCCCGGGGCCACCATCCCCGGACACCGCATCGGACGCCGACTGGAGCGCGGGCGCCTCCACCGCGTGACGCGGGTCGGCCGGCCCGGCCGACGAAGTGGGGCCGCCCCGTTTGCGTCGAGGAGCGGCCCCGCGCCGCGAATGCGCCCGCATCCGTGGGGGACAGGGTTCGCGCGTTTCGGCCTCGATCGACCGCACGGGCGTTCTCAGTCCGCGGGTACCGGTTCGGCCGGCCGGGCCGTGAAGAAGCGGACGATGTCTTCCGCCGCAGTGGGGGACAACATCATCGCCTGGACTCGGGCGGACATTTCGCCGATCGAGTGAATCCGGGGGAACATCGCCTCCTCGTACGTCCGGATCGCCGACTCCGGGTCGGCGGGGTCGGCGGCGAGTCGGCCGGCGAGTTCGGCGGCGTCGAGCATGGCCTGATTGGCGCCCTCGCCGACCGGCGGCATGAGATGCGCGGCGTCGCCGATGAGGGTGACGCCCGGCCGGCCGGCCCAGCGCGTACCGATGGGCATCGTTTCGATCAGGCGCGGCGTCGGCACGCCGTCGCCGGCCTCGATGAGTGCGGTCAGGCGTGGATCCCAGTCGGCGAACATGTCCAGCAGAGCGCGCTTGCCACGGAATGTGTCGATGGGGCGATCGTCCGCGCGCAGCGAGATCCCGACCCGTACGCTGCCGTCGCCGAGGCGTTGCGCCGCCAGGATCCGGTTCACGCCGACGCACCACAGGTTCCCGGGGCCGACCAGCTCGGCGAGATCGGGATGGCGCCGGTCGACGTCGTCGATGTTCAGCTCGACGAGGGTGGCCACGTAGGACAGTTGCGCGTCGGTCAGCAGCGACCGGACGACCGAGCGCGCGCCGTCCGCGCCGATGAGGATGTCGCAGTCCGTGCGGTGGCCGCCATGGAACGTCAGTTCCCAGCCTCCCCCGGGTCGCGGGGTCGCCGCGGCAAGCCGACGCCGCCAGACGACCGTGCCCTCGGGAAGGGAATCGAGCAGAAGATCACGCAGTGCCCTCCGGTCGATCTCGGGTCGTCCGGAGAACGAGCCGGGTTGCGGCACATGGTGGATCAGGGTCCGTCCGCTCGGATCGAGGATGCGATGTTCCTCGCCCTCGGGCCGCGCCTCCGACCGGAACCGGCCGGCGAGACCCGCATCGGCCAGTGCCTGTTGCCCGGACTCCGGGTGCAGGTCGAGCGAGCCGCCCTGAGGCCGCGCGGATCGGCTTGCCTCGCGCTCGTACACCACCGCCTCGATGCCGTGCCGATGCAGGATCCGTGCCAGCGTCAGCCCGCCAAGGCCGCCACCGGTGATCGCGATACGCATTCCCATCTCCTTACCGTACACTGTATTCATGGATACACCGTACGGTAGTAAAGCGTTGTCCGTTTGGGAACGGCCCGAACCTCAGCCGCGGGCGGCGCCGGTGCCGTTGAGCCGCGAGAAGATCGCCGCCGCCGCGATCCGGCTTGCCGACGCGGAAGGCCTCGACGGCCTGTCGGTTCGCAAGATCGCCAAAGAACTCGGCGTCGGTCCGATGCGGCTCTACGACTATGTGATCAACAGATCCGAACTCCTCGATCTGATGGTCGACGTCGTCTATGCCCGGATCGCCGAGGTCGGCCCGCACTCCGCGTGGCGCGCCACGGTACTGGCCATCGCCCACGCGACCCGCGAGGCCGCCCTTGACCATGAGTGGTTTTCCGACGTGCTCGGCGGACGGCCGCATTTGGGACCGCACGCGCTCGCCGTGGGCGAAGCGACCGCGGCGGCGCTGAGCCAGGCCCCCACCGTGCGCGACATCGACGATCTCCAGCGGGCTTTGGGCGCCCTCAACGGCTTCATCATCGGAGCGATCCGCAGAGAGGTCACCGAGCGACGCACCGCCCGTTCCACCGGCACCGACGAAGCCGCCTTTCAGGCCGGCCTCGGCCCCTACCTCACGCGCATGTTGAACACCGGCAAGTACCCCACGGTCGCCCGGCTCGTCATCGACGGCGCCCACCTGAGCCCCGAGGAAACCTTCAAACACAACCTGACCACCGTCTTGGACGGCATCACAGGCGGACCCCACACGTGACCACTGCGGCCGGCGGCCGACACGCCCGGTTCGTTTCTCGAACGCCGTCCATCACGCCCGCGGCCTGCGTTTGCCCCCCAACCGGCAATCACGGCGGATCGTATGCGGGACGAGGTCTTCCGTCAGCACGAGTCACGCAGGCTCCGGCCGTCGATGGCTGCCCAATTCGATGGCGCTCCGGGCCGGCGATACCGGCCACGTCGAACCCGTGCGCGGGTGTGAGACGACCTGCGCTCCGTCCGGCGCCACACTCAACGCGAACTCCGCCACGCCGGGGCGGCCTTGCCCGATCCACCACGTACGCGCACGGACGACCTCGTCCCATAGACGTCGCGGTCCGGATTGGTACACCTCATGCGCGGAACGCCCGTCGTCCCAGCAGTCGACGGATGCCCACGAGCTGACGGCCGCGTCGTAGACCCACATCGTGAAGCCGCCGTTCCAGGTCTCCCGCGACCACCAGACCCCGGGCAGTTGCACGCCCACCGCGAACTGCCCGGCCCACTCGTTCACCACGTCGGCGGGCGACACGGTCGATTCGGATCGGTCCGCGTCCGCCGGCCATGGGCTCGTGAGGTAGAGGTCGTGCGACGGGCGGAAGAAGCGCTGTCCGCGCGCCCTCATGAAGGCCGACTGCGCGACGAATCGACCTGTGGCCGAGCCGCGTTCGTCGACGCGCAGGCGGACGTGACCCGATCCGCCGAAGAGCGGGCACCACGGCACCACGATGACGCCGTCGGGCCTCGTGTGCGTCAACCAGGCCGGGGGGACGTCGTAGACCGCGCACGTCGCGATCACGCGGTCGAAGCGCTCCCCCGGCAGTTCGACCGTGCCGTCCCCGACGATCAGGCGCGGAGTCGACCCGGCACCGTCCAGATTGGCGGCGGCTTGCGCGGCGACGACCGGATCCACCTCGATGCTGGTCACCGCACTCGGCCCGAGCCGGGCCGCCAACAACGCGGCGTTCCAACCCGTGCCGGTGCCGATCTCCAGGATCCGGTGGCCATCTCGAACGTCCAGCGCCTGCAACATGCCGAACACGATGGTCGGCATCGAACTCGACGAGGACGAGCGCGCACCCGGGCGGTACGCCCGACCCGGGGTGTCGTCCCACTGAGTCGTCAACGGCGTGTCCCGGTAGGCCGCATCGAGCCACGCATCCTCGTCCAGGTCGCGGTCGTACGCGTGCTCCCGGTCGTCGTCCCGCCCATCGGACCCGATCGCCTCACCCCAAACCCGACCGGGCAGAAACAAATGCCGAGGCGCGGCCCGCAACGCCTTCTCCCACTCCACGGGAAGCACCCCCGCCGCCCGCAACCGGGCAACGAGGGTGTCCAATGTGGGTCGTTCAGCCATCACTTCGCCTTGGGCTGTTGGCCGTCGTGGGTGTCGCCGTCCCCGTCAGCGCGTGGAGGGGCGGTCACGCCTTCGCTCGGCGGGCGAATCAGCTCTTGAGCACCTCGGTCAGCCGGGCCCAGGAGGTATGGGGGACCGCGAAGGTGCCGACGGTGAGGTCCTTGCTGTCCCGCACGGAGACGGCCGACGCGGTCGGCGCGGCCTCAACGCAGTCACCCGCGTTGTTCGAGTACGTGCTCTTGCGCCACCGGAGAGCATTCGGGTCGACCATGTTCACGTTGTCCATCTCAGTCCAGTCCTCGCTCGATGTTGGCGATGAGTCCACGACTATCTTCCTGGCTCAACGCGTCACCAAGCAGGCTGTCGTGAAGCCGGTTCAGCCGCCTGAGATCTCGCGGGTCCGACTTCATTTGACTACCCGAAAGACTATGTACGAAGGCGACCTCCGGCTCCGGAGTCGCCTGGGGGTTCTGGGGATCCTCGTAGCTGAGGATGTTGAACGCGCTGGCCTGAGTACCGGCAGCCCCCGCGCGGAATGAGATGACACGGAGTGATACGTGGTCCAACTCGGTGAGCCTCAACAGGTGCACGAGTTGCTCACGGTGAACTTCCGGGCCTCCGACCTCGAATCGGAGCGCCGCTTCGGTGACCACTGCTTCGAGGGTGAGCAGGGGAGGTTCGTACAGCCGCTGTTGGCGCCTGGCCCGAACCGCTACCAGATCATCGACTTGATCGGGACCGAGCGAATAGAACCCGACTGCCGTGACGGCCCGCGAGTAGCCCGCAGCCTGTAGGTGCGCCGGAATGGTCACCGGATGGTAGTCACGCCTCCGTGTGGCGTCGGCCTCTCGTTCGATCACTGCCGCATAGTTCGTGGTGACGACGTCCCCGTACTCCTCCCACCACGGCGGGCTGGCATCCCAAACGTGTTGCGCCAACTCCCGGAGTTCTGCGGCTTCCTGGTCGCTGAGTTCGTAATGCTTGATGAGCCGATCAAGCACCTCTGGCTTGCAATTTCTGAGGCCGTTCTCAATCCGGGTCAGTTGCGACACGCTCAAGTTGACCTGTCGCCCGACGTTCGCGGCAGTCGCCCTGCCGCGCAGCCCGCGAAGTCGATCACCGAAGTCTCGCCTGGCTCTGAAGCCGCTGATACTGCTGCTCGCCATGGACCTTCCCTCCTCGTCGCGCACTGTCCGGCGCGTCGCAACACATCACGGACATGGGCCGAGCGTAGCGGGCGGAGGTACGTCACACTCGTCTTTGGCAATTGCCAGGCACTGGCTTGACGATTGCACGATGCGAGGAGCAGTCTCTATCCAGTCACCTTGTGCGTTCTCAAGATGACGCAACGCAGCAGGATTGCTGTGCCCTGGCCCTGTCAAGCAAGGGGAAGTACGCCATGGCCACGTCGCCGCTCGTGAACCGAATCGATCTGCCCTCTGGCCCCCAAGCAGCCCCGATAGCAAGGGAGTTCATCACGCGATCATTCGCCGACCGAGAGGCGGTCGAGGTGCGGGAGCTGTTGCGGCTCGCGGCGTCCGAACTGGTCGGGAATGCCGTTCGGCATGCCGGTGGGGCGCGGTCCATCTCGTGTTCGGCTGTCGGGGGCGCGATCGTGGTCGAAGTCGAGGACGGCGGTGGGCCGTTCGCGCTCGCGGTGGAGCCGCCGGGGGACGGCGAAGCATGTTCGGGGCGTGGGCTGTTTCTCGTCTGGGCGCTCGGGTGCGGCCTCGGATCGGGACCGGTTCGAGGGGGCGGTAAATGGGTCCGGGCCGAGGTCGTGACCGAACTCCCCGCACAGGCACCCGCGTTGGGGCGGCCGTTTGTTGTCGCTCGGCTCTGAGGAGTCGGATCCGACCGTCCGTCAATGCCTACCGATCCACCTCGGAGTCGCCATGTCCGAAAACCGGCCGTGTTCCACCGGCATCCACGTCCTATCACCCGATCGGGTGGTGGGCCTGCTCCGGAGCTTCGACGCCGCCCACGCCTTCCTGACCTGCCTCTCCCTCGCGGACATCCGCCTCCTCCCCGGCGTCCCGGGCGGCCACGCGACCGTGGCCTGGGAAGCGCCGGGCCGGCGCGTACCGCGCACGTTCGACATCGCCCGGAACCAGGCCGCCTGGCTGGAGCAAGTCCCCGAATATCTCGGCAGGATCGACGCGATCATGCACGTATCGCCGGTCGGATCCCACCGCGACGGAGACCTCGCCGTATCGCACCCGGACGGCGCCTCGGCGCTGTTCCGGAACTCGGGAGACCCCGACCCCGACACTCCCATGACGATCGCAGTGATCACCGACGGCAACGGCGACGGCGACGGCGACGGGTGCATCCAGGTCACCGATCGCGGCGTCTGGCACACCCTCCTGCCGCAGGACATGCAACTCGTGCCCATCGGCGCCAACCTCGGCACCTACCTGACCACCCTCGTGCCACCCGGCGAATCCCTGCCCTACCAATGGTGCGTGCGCGCCCTCCGCCACTACTGGATCGGCGCGGTCTTCGTGCTCAACCAGCGAACCGCCGTCTACTGCCCATGCGGGCGCGACACCATGCGGCACTATCCATCCTGGGAAAGCACCCACCCGATCCGGCCGTGACCGTCGGGGCTGTTCAGTCCTCGAAGCCGCGCTCGGCCAGGATCCGGTCGATCCGCGCGCGGTGCGCCGCCTCCCACTGCTCCAGGGTTTCGCCGGCCTCCTTGGCCAACTTCGCCCGTGCGTCCCGGAGTACGTCCTCGCCACGCGCACCGGGCACGATCACGACGCCCTCCTCGTCGGCCACCACGATGTCGCCGGCCTCCACCCACACGCCGCCGCACCGCACCCGCTGGTTGAACGGCTCGACGGCCGTCTTCGTACCCGGGATCGGGATGACGCCCCGGGCGAAGACGGGAAAGCCCATCTCCCGCACCTCCGCCAGATCCCGGATCACCCCGTCGGCCACGAACGCGGCGATCCCGCGCCGCCGCGCGACGGCGCACACATTGCCACCGGCCAACGCGTAGTCCACGTCCCCCGATTCGACCACCACGATCGAACCGGGCTCGGCCCGATGGATGGCCGCGTGCACCATCAGGTTGTCCCCCGGCGGACACCGCACGGTGAACGCCGGACCGGCCACGCGCGGCACCCCGGGCCACAACGGACGGATGCCGATGTCCATCACCTGCCCACGCCCGAGCAGGTCGGCAAGGGTGGTCGGGGGTACGTCAGCGAATCCGGCCACGTCACTCATATCCATCCTTCGTTCACCAGCACCCGGCGGCCCGACGCCGGCGCGGCGACCCCGACGACCAGCCGCCCCACCCACCGCCCACCCGCCCCGACGACAGCGAGGCTACCGAAGCCATTCCCCGCCCATCACGAGGAGCCGCCGGCGAATGCCTCACCCGGGACCACTCTTTCGAGTGGTGCAACCGCGCCGTTGCCGGCCGTGGGCCGCCCGATCGCTACAACAGGAATCGCTACAACACGAGCGGACCTGTCACGGCGACTCTGGGGCGACGCGATGATGCACACGGGAATCACGATGGGGCGACGGACGGCCGCGCTGCTGGTGACGGCGACGAGCGTGGGCGCGCTGCTGTTCGCCCCCACGACGAGCGCGGCGGCACCGGTCGGGCCCGCGGAGGGCACCGGCACGAGCGAGGCCGCCGCGCGCATCCCGCTCCGGGACGCGATCGCCGACCTGCGGGTGGCCGACGAGGACCGTTCCGGCTACGACCGAGCCGCGTTCCGGCACTGGGTCGACGCGGACAAGGACGGATGTACGACACGCGCCGAAGTACTGCTCGAGGAAGCCGTCCTCCCGCCCGAGATCGGCGCCAAGTGCGCGCTCACGGGCGGCCGTTGGTACTCGTACTACGAGGACGCCTACGTCGACGGCGGGGCCGGCCTGGACATCGACCACATGGTGCCGCTCGCGGAGGCGTGGGACTCGGGCGCGTCCGCGTGGACGCCGCAGCTGCGCGAGCAGTACGCCAACGACCTCGACCAGCCTCGGGCGTTGGTCGCGGTGACGGCCAAGTACAACCGTTCGAAGGCCGATCAGGACCCGGGCACGTGGCTGCCGCCGTACGAGGGCGCGCGGTGTACGTACCTGACCGACTGGGTGACCGTGAAGACCAAGTACGACCTGGCCGTCGACACCACCGAACTCGCGACGCTCCAGAAGCTGGGCGCGCAATGTCCCAACGTGCCGATCACGCCCGGGACGCGGTGAGGCGACCGGGCGGTACCGGCCGGCCCACGGCCCGCTCGGCCTCGAACGCCGGGCGGGCCGAAGTCACGTCGCCCCACCTACCGCTCCCGGTTGCGCCACCGTTCCATGACCCCCACGAACTCCACTTGCAGGAAGGCGAAGAAGTCCGCTGATTCCTGGGCTCGAACGCCCGCCGGCGTATCCGGGCCCAGGGACTGCGCACCCTCGCGCAGGACGACCTCGAAGCGGGACAACATCTTGTCCCGCTCGCCGTAGGTCTCGTACCAGAGTTCGTCGTGCAACCGGTAGCGGTCCCGCCGGGAACCGGGCTCGCGCTCGCGGTGCACCATCCGGACCTGGGACAGGTAGGCGATCGCCGACGACACGGCGGCCGGACTGATCCGCAGCGCGTCGGCCAGCTCGGCCGACGTCATGCTCGCCGAGTCGGCCGCGAGCAGCGCGGCGAACACGCGCGCGGCCATCCGCTGCATACCGGCGTCGGCCAATTCGCTCGCGAAGCGTTCGATGTACCGCGTCACCTCGGCCTCGTCCCGCACCGGCCCATCGTCCCGCATTCGCGTCACCTTCCGATCCGCTTCCAACGCGCTTCGGACCCGCCTCGGACCGGCCCCGCCGCAGTTCCACCACCGTCCATGATTCTCGAATTCTTCAAACTTCACAACTTCCTGAAAGAAGCGTATGTTCTGAAACATGAACACGGCGATCAACGTCTCCGGTCTCCACAAGTCATTCGGCCGCACCCACGCCCTCGACGGCCTCGACCTGCACGTCACGACCGGTGAGGTGCACGGCTTCCTCGGGCCCAACGGTGCCGGGAAGTCCACCACCATCCGCGTCCTGCTCGGCCTCATCCGCGCCGACCGAGGCGATGTCACCCTCCTCGACGGCGACCCGTGGCGCGACGCCGTCGCCCTGCACCGCCGGGTCGCCTACGTACCCGGCGACGTCACGCTGTGGCGCAACCTCAGCGGCGGCGAGGTGATCGACCTGTACGGCCGGCTGCGCGGCGGCCTGGACCCGACCCGGCGCGCCGACCTGCTGGCCCGGTTCGAGCTCGACCCGACCAAGAAGGGCCGCGCCTACTCCAAGGGCAACCGGCAGAAGGTGGCCCTGGTCGCCGCGTTCGCCTCCGACGTGGACCTGCTGATCCTGGACGAGCCCACCTCCGGCCTGGACCCGCTGATGGAGGAGGTGTTCCGGGACTGCGTACGCGAAGAACGCGAGCGCGGCCGTACGGTCCTGCTGTCCAGCCACATCCTGGCCGAGGTCGAGGCGCTCTGCGATCGGGTCAGCATCATCCGCAACGGGCGTACCGTCGAATCCGGTTCGCTGACCGACCTGCGGCACCTGAGCCGGACCACCGTGCGTGCCGACGTGCGCGGCCCGGCGGACGGTCTGGCCGAACTCCCGGGCGTGCACGATCTGGCGGCGGCCGACGACCGGGTCGCGCTCCAGGTGGACAACGAGCACCTGGACGCGGTGCTGCGCCGGCTCGCCGAGATCGGCGTACGCGCCCTGACCAGCAGCCCGCCCACCCTGGAGGAGCTGTTCCTGCGTCACTACCGCGACCAGGAGGCTCCCGAACCCGTGGCGGTGTCCCGATGACCACCGCCGGCCTCGCGCCCTCCCTCGGCCCGGCCCGCCGGCTGGCCGGTACCGGCACCCTGATCCGGCTCGCGGTGCGCCGAGATCGGGTGATGCTCCCGGTCTGGGTGCTGGCCCTGGCCGCCGCGGTCTCGAGCGTGGAACGCTCGCTGGAGGACCTGTACGGCACCGCCGCCAAACGCGCCGAACTGGCCCACGACATGAGCGCCAACGGCTCGCTGCGCGCCCTGTACGGAACGGTCTTCGACGACTCCTACGGAGCCCTCACCACGTGGCGGATCGGTGGGTACACCGCGCTCCTCGCCGGTCTGATGAGCCTGCTCATCGTGATCCGGCACACCCGCGAGGAGGAGGAGACGGGCCGTCAGGAGGCGTTGTCCTCCGCGATGGTGGGTCGACGGGCGCCGCTCACCTCGGCCCTGACCACCGCCGCGCTGGCCAACGCGCTGCTCCTGGCGCTGTGTTCGGCGATCCTGCTCGGCGCGGGCCAACCGGCCGCCGGCTCCCTCGCGTTCGGCGCCGCCGTGGCGCTGTCCGGGCTGGTGTTCGCCGCCGTCGCCGCGGTCGCCGCACAGCTCACCGAGAACGCCCGACTCGCGAAGGGCGTCGCGGGCGCCGTCCTGGGCGCCGCGTTCGTCCTGCGCGCCTCGGGCGACGCGGCCCGGGACGCGGCCACGTCCGGCACCCACCCGCTGGTGTGGGTGTCGCCGCTGGGCTGGGCCGAGAACGTGCGGCCGTTCGCCGGCGACCGCTGGTGGGTGCTGGCCCTCCCGCTCGCCCTCACCCTCGGCTGCGTCGCCCTCGCCTACACCCTCGCCGACCGACGCGACCTGGGCGCGGGCTTCGTGCCGCCGCGACCGGGCCCCGCGCACGCGCCCGCGTCGTTGGCCGGGCCGTACGGCCTGGCCTGGCGGCTGCAACGCGGCACCCTGCTCGCCTGGGCGGTCGGCTTCGCCGTCGCCGGCGCGGTGTTCGGCGGCATCGCCGACGGCGCGCAGGACCTGGTCGGCGACAACGACGGGACCCGCGACCTGATCCAACGCATGGGCGGCCATGTCGCGCTGACCGACGCGTTCCTGTCCACGCTGGTCAACATGCTCGGCCTGGTCTGCGTGGTGTTCACCGCCGGCGCGGTGCTGCGCCTGCGCGACGAGGAGACGAGCGGTCGGGCCGAACCACTGCTGGCGAGCGCGGTCGGCCGCGCGCGCTGGGCGGGCGGGCACCTGGCGATCGCGTACCTCGGCCCGCTCGTGGTGCTGGCCGCGGGCGGTGTCGCGATGGGCCTGTCGTACGGGATCACCATCGGCGACGTATCCGGCCAGGTGCCCCGCCTCCTGCTCGCCGCGCTGGCCCAGGCGCCCGCCGTGTGGGCGCTGACCGGGCTCGCCGTACTGGTCGTCGGCGCACTGCCCAGGCTCGCCCCGGCGGTGTGGGGCGTGGTCGGCCTGGTGATCGCGCTCGGCTGGCTCGGCCCCGCGCTGAAACTGCCCCAGACGGTGTTGGACGTATCGCCCTTCGGCCACCTGCCCAAGCTGCCCGGCGCCGACGTCACGGCCACGCCGTACCTGTGGCTGCTCGCCCTCGCACTGGCGCTGCCGGCCGCGGGCCTGACCGCGCTGCGCCGCCGCGACCTGGGCTGAGGCCCGCCCGGCGACCGGAATTCGCTCGCGGGTCCCGGCCGCCGGCACGGCCCGCTGCGCGGTCCCGGCCGCCGGCGCCGGGCTCAGCCCATCTCCTCCAGCGTCTTGCCCTTCGTCTCCGGGACGAACTTGAGCACGAACGGGATGGACAGGACCGCGAAGCACGCGTACATCACGTAGGTCGCCGACAGGTTCCAGTCCGACAGCGTCGGGAACGACACGGTGATCACCCAGTTGGCGATCCACTGCGCGGAAGCGGCCACGCCCAGCGCGGCGGCGCGGATCCGGTTCGGGAACATCTCGCCCAGGAAGACCCACACCACCACGCCCCACGACAGTGCGAAGAACAGCACGAACGAATGGGCCGCGATCAGCGCGACGGTGCCTTCGGTGTCCGGGAGCTTGATGTTCTTGCCCTGGCCGGTCCGCGCCGAGAACGCCCACGCGACCATGCCGAGCGAGATCGCCATGCCGGCCGAGCCGACCAGCGCGAGCGGTTTGCGGCCCACCCGGTCGACCAGGGACATCGCGATCACGGTGCCGATGATGTTGATGATCGACGTGGTGAACGAGTACAGGAACGAGCTGTTCGGGTCGATCCCCACCGACTGCCACAACGACGCCGAGTAGTAGAAGATCACGTTGATGCCGACCAGTTGCTGGAACACCGAGAGCCCGATGCCGACCCACACGATCGGCAGGAACAGGAACCCGCCGCCGCCCAGCAGGTCCTTGAAGGTGGACTTGTGCTCGCGGCGCATCGCCTCGGTGATCTCCGCGACGCGCGCGTCCAGGTCGACGTCGTCGCTCTCCACCTCGGCCAGCACCTTCCTGGCCTGATCCACGCGTCCCACCGAGAGCAGGAAGCGCGGCGACTCGGGGATGGCGAAGGTGAACACGCCGTACAGCACGGCGGGCAGCACCATCACGCCCAGCATCACCTGCCACGCCTCCAGGCCGAAGATCAACTCGCCGCGCTGATCGCCGTCGGCGAGGTTGAGGATGCCCCAGTTGACCAGTTGCGAGACCGCGATGCCGGTGACGATCGCGGCCTGCTGGAACGAACCGAGCCGACCGCGATAGGCGGGTGGCGCGACCTCGGCGATGTACGCCGGACCGATCACCGACGCCATCCCGATCGCCACCCCGCCGAGCACCCGCCACATCGCCAGGTCCCACAGCGCGAACGGCAGCGCGGAGCCCACCGCGCTGACCGCGAACAGCACGGCGGCGATCTGCATCACCCGGATCCGGCCGATCCGGTCGGCGATCCGCCCGGCGACCGCGGCCCCGATCGCACAGCCCACCAGCGCGGCGGCGACCACCTGGGCGAGCAGGCTGGATCCGGGCTCGAACTTGCCGCGGATGCCCTCGACCGCGCCGTTGATCACCGAACTGTCGTAGCCGAAGAGAAACCCGCCCATCGCGGCGGCGGCGGTGATGAAGACGACGTGGCCGAGGTGCTCCGAGTAGGAGCCCCCGCTCGACTGCCCGGTTGTCCCTGTGCTGCCGGCCAACGCCGCCTCCTGCGGTCTGTGCACCTCGTCCCGAACCCGGCGCGGTGTGTGCGGTGCGCTGCTTCGGAGAAGTCGCCGGACTCTGAGAGTTGCCCGAGATCACCCGCCTAACCATGCGGTGCGCCCGGATGGCGTGCGGACGCGTGCCGATGACGCGCGGACGGCGTCCACCCGCGCGCCCGCGCCTCCCGCCGTCCGTCCGCACGGTCCGCCGAACGGGTGGACGCGGTCCGGTAACGACCTTGCCGGACACCCTTGACAGTGCCGAGAGGGCGGGCCTAATTTCCTCTACAACTCTTAGGAAGGTTTCCTAACAGTGGCGAGAGGGAGAACCGCTCATGGCCGGAAGCACCGAGCGCGGCGCGGGAGCGTCCGGGCGGGAGCAGGCCGGGCGGCCGAGCCTCTTGCGGGCCATCAACGACCGGGCCGCGCTCGAACTCCTCTTGCGGCACGGGCGGCTCTCCCGAGGCCAGATCGGCTCGATGACCGGCTTGTCGAAACCGACCGCCTCACAGCTGCTCTCCCGCCTGGAGGCGGCCGGCCTGGTCGTCGGGGTCGGCACCACCGAGGGTGGCCGCGGACCGGGCGCCCAGTTGTACGAGATCAACCCCGCGGCGGGACACGTCGCGGGCCTGGACGTCACGCCCGCCCGGATCCGGGTGGCCATCGCCGACCTGGCCGGACGCGTGGTCGGTGAGCACGAAATGCCCACGCCACGCCGCGAGGCGGCGGACACCCCCGGCCGGATTCGGGACGCGGTGCGCGCCGCGGCCAGGCCCGCCGGCCTCGACCTCGCCGATCTCGCCCACGTGGTGATCGGCATTCCCGGCGCGTTCGACCCGACCACCGAACAGTTCCGCTACGGCCGGCACCTCGCGGGCTGGCACACCCCCGGCGTGTTGGACGCCATCCGCGAGGAACTCGGCCTGACCGTGGACGTGGAGAACGACGTCAACCTGGCCGCGCTCGCCGAGCAACGGGACGGATCCGCGCGCGACGGCGGCGACTTCGTCCTGCTGTGGGTCGACGAGGGCATCGGGTGCGCGATCGTGCTCGGCGGCCGACTGCACCGGGGTTCCACCGGTGGCGCGGGCGAGGTCGGCTACATGCCGATGCCCGGCGCCCCGCTGCCGCACGACGTCAGCCGCCGCAACACCGGCGGCTTCCAGCAACTCGCGGGCGCGCCCGCCGTGTTGTCCCTGGCCCGCGCCTATGGGGTGGGCAGCCGTACCGCGCCGCAGGCGGTCGCCCGAGCGGTGCGCGCCACCGACTCGCGTGGTGGGGCCTTCCTCGACGAGCTGGCCAACCGACTCGCGGTCGGCCTCGCGGTGATCGTCTCGGTGCTCGATCCGGGGCTCGTCGTGTTGTCGGGGGCCATCCCGATGGCCGGCGGCGAGGCGTTGCGCTCCCGCGTGGTGGGCGAGTTGCACCGCCTCGCGATCCCGCGTCCGCGCGTCGTGCTCGGCGACGTACCCGCCAACCCCGTCCTCACCGGCGCCGTGCACGCGGCGCTCGACGTCGCGCGTGACGTCGTCTTCACCACGACCTGACGCACGCACACGCACACGCACGCGCACGCACGCACGCACGCATCAGCGGATCACCGGACCACCGCACGGCGCCACAAGACCGGATCCTTCGCACCCGCGGGTACCGACCGATGCCCCGGCCCCCGCCTCGGCCCTCGGTTCCCTCACCCGTACCACCGGCACCGTCGGCACCTTCGACGTCGCCGCCGCCACCGGTACCACCGGCACCACGGTTCGGCTGCAACACCCCTGCACCGCAAGCCACTTCGCAGCAGCCCAGGCTCCGCCGTACCACCGCAAGGCCCCCGGCGCCGCTCGTCCCGGCCGCGCCGCAGCCATCTCCGGAGGAGGACCCAGTGCACAGACTCCCACGGCTCCGTCGTTCCATCACGACCCTCGCGTGTGCCGCCACGCTCGCCCTGATGGCCTCCGCGTGCGCCGGCGACGACGGCGGCTCGGGAACCGGTGCGAACGAGGCGCCCGACAAGAAGGTCACCATCACCTTCTGGCACGGCTGGAGCGCCGAGAGCGAGACCAAGGCGGTCGAGGACCTGGTCGCCAAGTTCAACGTGAAGCACCCCAACATCAAGGTCAAGATCGTCTCCAACGTCACCGACGACAAGATCACCCAGGGCATCCGCTCCGGCAAGGGCCCGGACGTGGTCTCCTCGTTCACCACCGACAACGTCGGCCAGTTCTGTACGTCGGGCTCGTGGACCGATCTGGCGCCGTGGCTGGCCAAGTCCGGCATCGACCCGGCCGCGACCTTCCCCAAGCCGGTGCTGGACTACACCCAATTCCAGGGCAAGCGCTGCGCGTTGCCGCTGCTCGCCGACGCCTACGGCCTGTACTACAACAAGGACATGTTCGCCGCCGCGGGCATCACCCAGCCGCCGAAGACGTTCACCGAGCTGACCGAGACCGCCAAGAAGCTCAACCAGTTCAACGGGGACGGGACGTTCAAGGTGGCCGGCTTCGTGCCGACCTTCCACGCCTACGAGTTCTCCGCCGCGCACACGCTGGCCCAGTTCGGCCCGACGTACCAGACGCCCGACGGCAAGTCGAACCTGTCCAAGGACCCGGTCGTCCCGCAGTTCTTCAACTGGCAGAAGCAATTCGTGGAGAGCCAGGGCGGATTCGACAAGCTGGAGAAGTTCCGCACCACGTTCGGTGAGGAGTTCTCCGCGGAGAATCCGTTCATGAGCGGCAAGCTCGCGATGACCATGGACGGCGAGTGGCGCACCGCGATGATCGCCCAGGACGCGCCGAAGCTGAACTACGGCACCGCGCCGTTCCCGGTCCCGGACGACCAGGCCGACAAGTACGGCCGCAGCTACCTCACCGGGACCACCGTCGGCATCGCCAAGTCCAGCCACCACCAGGCCGCCGCCTGGGAGTTCGTCAAGTTCGTGACCACCGACACCGACGCGCTGAACGCGTTCTCGCAGGCGATCCACAACGTGCCCAGCACCAACGCCGCGCTGGCCGCGTCACCGCTGGCCAACGACGAGCACTTCAAGCCGTTCATCGACGCCTTCAAGCACCCCGCCAGCAACACCACGCCGGCCAGCCCCAACGGCGGCAAGTACCAGGTCACCCTGTCCGAGTACGCCTACAAGTGGGAGGCCGGCCAGGGTGGTGACCTGACCAAGAGCCTGGCCGATCTGGACAAGCAGATCGACACCGACGTGGCCCAGGTCAAGTGATCCGATGACCACGACCGCCCCCGCGGCGGCGAAGGTCCCGGCGGCGCTGCGCAGGCAGCGCCGCCGGCGGAACCTGCGCACGCTCGCGTTCCTGTCCCCGTGGCTGATCGGCTTCTCGGTCTTCTTCGCGTATCCGCTCGGCGCGACCGTGTACTACTCGTTCACCCGCTACGACCTGATCAACGCGCCGGTCTGGGTGGGCCTGCGCAACTGGAACTACGTGCTCAACGACTACCCGCCGCTGTGGCAGGCGTTGCGCAACACGCTGTGGCTGGTGGCGGTGATGGTCACCCTGCGGGTGATCTTCGGCCTGGGCCTGGGCATGTTGGCGATCCGGCTCAAGCGCGGCGGCGGGCTCTTCCGCACGCTGTCCTACCTGCCCTACCTGGCCCCGCCGGTGGCCGCCACGATCGGCTTCGCGTTCCTGCTCAACCCGGGCACCGGACCGGTCAACCACCTGCTCGGCAACGTCGGTATGCCGCAACCGGGTTGGTTCAACGACCCGGACTGGTCCAAGCCGGCGCTGACCCTGCTCGCCCTGTGGGGCATCGGCGACCTGCTGGTGATCTTCACCGCGTCGCTGCTGGACGTGCCGCGCGAGCAGTACGAGGCGGCCGAGTTGGACGGCGTCGGGCCGTGGCAGCGCTTCCGCTACGTGACCTGGCCGGCGATCACCCCGGTGGTGCTGTTCGCCGTGGTCACCGGCGTGATCCAGACGATGCAGTACTACACGCAGGCGATGGTGGCCGGAAAGGTCGCGAGCGGCATCATCGGCAACTCCGGCCAGTCCTTCGAACCGGGCTACCCGCAGGGCACCACCCTGACCCTGCCGCAACTGGTCTACGAGGAAGGCTTCTCCACCTTCAACACGGGTGCCGCGTGTGTGATCTCGCTGCTCCTGTTCGTGATCGCGATGGCGTTCACCTTCCTGCTGCTGCGCCGCCGCTCGGGCCTGCTCGACGACGACTGACGGGCTGTTCGACGACGACCGAGCGTGTGTGCGCACCGCGCCCGCGCCCCTCGCCGGTCACGGAAACCCGGACCGGAAAACCGAGTTCGACGATCCACCGTGCCCAGAAGGGATCGGATCCATGGCCCAGACCGTCACGGCCGAGGCCGCCGGCATCAAGCCCGCGATCGCGCCCGCCCGGACGCCGCCGCGCCCACGACGGCGCAAGCGCGTACTGACCTGGATCGGCGTGCACACGCTCGCCGTCACCGCCGTACTGTTCTTCATCCTGCCGTTCGTGTTCCTGTTCCTGACCTCGGTGATGAGCAACAAGCAGGCGCTGACCAGCGACCTGTGGCCCACCTCGTGGGAGTGGGGCAACTACAAGAAGGTGATGGAGACCCCGGGCTTCGGCACGTGGTGGCGCAACACGCTGATGTACGCCGGACTCGGCACCCTGTTCACCGTGGTCTCCAGCCTGCCGGTGGCCTACGCGCTGGCCAAGTTCCGGTTCCGCTTCCGGGGCGTGGCGCTGATGCTGGTGATCTCCTCGATGATGTTGCCGCCGCAGGTGATCGTCATCCCGATGTACATCTTCTGGGCCAAGCAGATGCACCTGAGCGGGACGTTGTGGCCGCTGATCATCCCGATGGCCTTCGGCGACGCGTTCACCATCTTCCTGCTGCGCCAGTTCCTGCTCACCATCCCGTCCGAATACCTGGACGCGGCCCGGGTGGACGGGTGCGGCGAGCTGCGCATCCTGATCTCGATCGTGGTGCCGATGATCCGGCCGGCGATCGCGGCGGTCGCGCTGTTCCAGTTCTTCTACTGCTGGAACGACTACTTCGGTCCACAGGTGTACGCGTCCGAGAATCCGGGCGCGTGGACCCTGTCCTACGGCCTGGAGTCGTTCAAGGGCGCACATCAGGTCAATTGGAATCTCATGATGGCCGCCACACTCCTCGTGATGGCGCCGGTGATCCTCGTGTTCTTCTTCGCCCAGAAGGCGTTCATCGAGGGCGTGACTTTGACGGGAGTAAAGGGTTGAAGCTCGCGGTGGTGGGCGGTGGGTCCACCTACACGCCCGAACTGGCCGACGGATTGGGCCGGTTGCGCGCAACCTTGCCGGTCGACGAACTCGTGCTCGTGGACCCGGTGATCGAACGACTCGAGCCGGTCGGCGCGGTGGTGCGCCGCATCCTGGCCCGGTACGGACACCCGGCCCGGGTGGTGCTGACCGATGACCTGGACGCGGGGGTCGAGGACTCCGACGCGGTGCTCTTCCAGCTCCGGGTGGGTGGTCAGGAGGCCCGCGGGCAGGACGAGGAGTGGCCGCTGGACTGCGGTTGCGTGGGACAGGAGACCACCGGCGCGGGCGGCCTGGCCAAGGCGCTGCGTACCGTCCCGGTGGTGCTGGACGCGGCCGAACGGGTGCGCCGCGCCGCGCCGAACGCGTGGATCGTGGACTTCACCAACCCGGTGGGCATCGTCACCCGTGCCCTGCTGGACGCGGGTCACCGCGCGGTGGGGCTGTGCAACGTCGCGATCGGCTTCCAGCGGCGCTTCGCCGCGATGCTCGACGTGACGCCGAACCGGGTGCGGCTGGACCACGTCGGGCTCAACCACCTGACCTGGGAACGCGGGGTGCACGTCCTGGACGAGTCGGGCGAGCCGGGTCCGGACCTGCTCCCGACGCTGCTCGCCGAGCACGGCCCGGCGATCGCCGCGGACATCGAACTGCCGGTGGAGCTGCTGCGCGCGCAGAGCACCGTGCCGTCGTACTACCTGCGCTACTTCTACGCGCACGACGCGGTGGTCTCCCAGCAGCGGCACACCGAGTCGAGGGCGCGGCAAGTGGCGGCGATCGAGCGGGAGTTGCTGGAGCTGTACCGGGACCCCACGCTGGACACCAAGCCCGCGCTGCTGGAGAACCGGGGCGGGGCCTACTACTCGGAGGCGGCGGTGGCGCTGGTCGCCGCGCTGCTGGGCACGAGCACCGACGAGGGCGACCGGATCCAGGTCGCCGACGTGCGCAACAACGGCACCTTGCCGTTCCTGCCGGACGACGCGGTGATCGAGGTACCGTCCCTGATCGACGCGAGCGGCGCGACGCCGCTCGCGGTGCCACCGCTGGGGCCGCTGCACTCCGGGCTGGTGGCACACGTGGCCGCGTACGAGGAGCTCGCGCTGGACGCGGCGCTGCGCGGTGGACGCGATCGGGTGGTCACCGCGCTGCTCGCCCATCCGCTGGTCGGGCAGTACGACATCGCCGAGGCGCTCACCGACCGGTTGTTGGCGGCGGGCAAGGAGCACCTGCCGTGGGCCCGGTGACGGAGGGCGGGGCCGATTCCGCCGCATCGGTCCCGGCCGTGCTCGCGATCGACGCGGGCAACTCCAAGACCGATGTCGCGGTGGTCGACGCGGACGGTCGGGTGTGGGGGCGCGGTCGGGGTGCGGGGTACGCGCCGTACCAGCTCGGCCAGGACGTGGCGGTCGAGCGCATCGCCGCGCTGGTCGAGGACGTGTTGGCGACGGCCGCGGGGGTCGGGCCGGTGGAGCACATCGCGGCGTATCTGGCCAACATCGACCTGCCGGTGGAGGAGCAGCGGCTGCGCAAGGAGTTCGAGGACCGCGGCTGGGCCCGTACGGTCACCGTCGGCAACGACACGTTCGCGGTGCTGCGTTCGGGTACCGACACCCCGCGCGGGGTCGCGGTGGTGTGCGGGGCCGGGATCAACTGCGTCGGCCTGTTGCCGGACGGCCGGACCGCGCGCTTCCCGTCGCTGGGGCGGATGACCGGCGACTGGGGCGGCGGGCTGGGCCTGATGGAGGAGGTGATGTGGTCGTCGGTGCGGGCCGAGGACGGGCGGGGTCCGGCGACCACGTTGGCGGGCGCGACGGCCGACCACTTCGGTCTGGCGTCGGCGACCGCGGTGGCCGAGGCGGTGCACCTGGGCGAGCTGTCCGGTGAACGGTTGCACGAACTGGTCCCGTTGTTGTTCCGGATCGCCGAGGCCGGGGACGCGGTGGCGGGCGAGGTGGTGGAGCGCCAGGCCGGGGAGATCGCGATGATGGCGGTGATCGCGCTGCGACGGCTGGATCTGCTCGCGGAGGAGACCGACGTCGTGCTGGGCGGCGGGGTCCTCGCGGCCCGGCCGCCGCTGCTGATGGCGGCGGTCGAGCGGCTGATCCTGGGTTCCGCGCCGCGGGCGGTGTTGCGGGTCGCGGTCGATCCGCCGGTGGTGGGGGCGGCGCTGTTGGGCCTGGATCGACTGCGCTCGGACGGCCGGGCGCCGGCCGACCCGGGGGGCGAGGCGGAGCGCCTGTTGCGCACGCGCTGGACGCGGACGTCGGCCTGAGCGGGGGCTGAGCCGGGGTCGGTTCCGGGTGGGCGGGGGTGTGGGTGCTCGTGGACGGTCGCGCGGGCGGTCGCGGGCGGTCGACCCCCGCTCGACCGGGGGTTGCGGGCCGAATACCCCGCGTGTGCGCGTCGGTCGCATACGATCCCGGCGGGGCGGGATGATCCGCGACGGGGCCCACATGATGCGGACGAGGACGACAGTGGGCGATTTCGCGTGATCGACGGCTCGATATCGGGCTTCACCCGCGACCGCGCGACGTGGCTGCTGTACCTGCACATGGCCGCGTTCGGCTACTTCCTGTACTGCTTCGGCCCCTCGGTCACGCTGCTCGGCGACGACCTGGGCGTGAGCAACGCGGTGGCGGCGCTGCACAGTACGGCCTACGCGGCGGCGGGCGTGTTGATCGCGCTGCTGGGCGATCGGCCGATGCGCCGGTTCGGGCGTGGGCGCACGTTGTGGGCGGGCTGTGTGCTGCTGAGCGTCGGTGTGCTGGCGTACTGCGCGGCGGGAACGCCGGCGGTGTCGCTGAGCGCGGCCCTGCTGTGCGGCTTCGGCGCGTTCCTGGTGGTCAACGTGGCCGGCACGGCGCTGGCCGACCACCACGGTCCGATCGCCGGACCGAGCGCCCTGAGCGAGGCGAACGGCCTCGCGGCCGGCGTCGGAATGGCCGCACCGCTCCTGATCGGCGTGCTGGACTCCTCCGGCGCGGGCTGGCGCTGGGCAATGATCCTGGTCCCGGCCCTCTTCGGCACCCTGGCCCTGGCCTTCGCCCGCACCCCGATCCCGGACCTGCCGCGAACGACACCGACGCCTCCGCCGGTCACCGGTGCGTCGGGTGAAGCGTCCGGGTCGGGTGGGTCGCCTGGATCGGGCGGGGCTCTCGGGTCGCCTGGGCCGGGCGAGTTGCCTGGGTCGGGTGGATCCGGCACGACGCATGGGTCAAGCACGTCGCCTGGGTCGCCTGAGTCGGAGGCATCGCACAGGTCGGGCAAGTCGCCTGGGCTGGGTGGGTCGCTTGGGTCTGGAGAGCCGCGCGGGTCCGGCGAGTCACCCGAGTCGGGCAAGTCGCGCGGATCGCTGCCCCCGGCCTATTGGTGGGCGTGGCTGTTGACGGTGTGCTCGGTGGCGGTCGAATTCTCCCTCTCCCTCTGGGCCTCCACGCTGCTGCGCGATCGCACCGGGATGTCCGAGAGCGCCGCCGCCACCGCGATGACCGCCGTGGTGGCCGGCCTGTGCCTGGGGCGCATGGTCGGCGGCCGACTCGCGCTGCGGGTCGCGCTGGATCGGCTGTACGGCGGCGCCGTCGCGGTGAACCTGGTCGGCTTCGCGCTGTTCTGGTCGGCCACGGTCCCCTGGCTCGCCTACGTCGGCCTGTTCGTCTCCGGCCTGGGCATGTCCGTGCAATTCCCGCTGGCCACCGCCGCCGCCATCCGCGCCGCCGCCGGCCGAACCGACCTCGCCGTCTCCCGTCTGGCCGTGGCCACCACCCTCGCCGCGGGCGGCGCCCCCTTCCTCCTCGGCCTCGCCACCGACCTCATGCCGGTCCGCACCGCCTTCCTCCTGCTCCCGATCCTCCTCATCGCCTCAATCCCCCTACTCCACAAAACCACCCACCCCAAGCCCCGGCCCTGACCACGCGATAAGCCCGCACCCGAACAACAGACACGGACACGGCGTCCCGGGCGGCAGCCACGGAAGGCACAACCGGCACGCGAGGAAGCCGGGCGGGTACCGGCGCGAACGCGGGCGGGTACCGGCGCGAACGCTGGCCGGTACCGGCGACAGGCGAGGACGCCGGGCAGGGACACGGACCGACCCGGGTAACCGGCGTGGGTGGCCGACACGGGCGAGGCCGGCGTGAGTGGCCGGCGTGGGTGGCCGGCGTGGGTGGCCGACACGGGCGAGGCCGGCGTGAGTGGCCGGCGTGGGTGGCCGGCGTGGGTGGCCGGCGTGGGTGGCCGGCGTGGGTGGCCGGCGTGGGTGGCCGACACGGGCGAGGCCGGCGTGAGTGGCTCGGCACGGGCGAGGCCGGCGTGAGTGGCTCGGCCCCGGCAAACCGGCACGCGCGAGGCCGGCGTAAGTGCCGCACGGCCACTCGGCCACACCCCCACGCCACCGCGCGCCCACGTCCCATCTCGCCGCTCCCCACACCCACACCCCCGCGCCCCGCGCCCCGCGCCCCGCGCCCCGCGCGCCCCGTCCCGCCTCCGTCTCCGGGTTCGTGTGAGGTGGGGGCGAGCGGGTAGGCGTTTTTTGCGGGGGACGATCATCCGCCTCTGGACAAGGATGAAGCCATGTTCCTATTGGGACTGCTGCTCGCCGCGTGCGCCGGAGCGTTCGCGGCTCTGCTGATCGCCTACAACACGTCGGGCGGGCCCGAGTACACGGTGAGTATCTTCGACACCGACATGGTCACGCTCAACTCGCTGGCGATCTTCTGCGCCGGCTTGGCGCTCAGCCTGATCTTCTGCGTCGGCCTGCTCATGATGGGCGGCAAGGCGCGGATGAGCCGGGCCCGCCGAAACCGCGAACGGCGCGCCCTCGACCGCGCCACCCTCGAACGCCAATCCGCCGCCGCCCGCGAGGAAGCCGCCCAGGCCCGTGAGCGCGCCACGCAGGCCGAAGCCCACGCCGAGCACACCGGCCCCGAACCCCGGGCCGCCGACCAGCCCACCGCCACATGGTCCGCCGATCCCGCCGACCACCCCCGTACCCGCACCGGCCCAGGCGGCTCCCACGGCCCCAACTGGAACGACAACAAGTAGACGAGCAGCAGCAACGACACGGTTCGGCGAAGGCCCTCATACCCGAGCGGATACGAGGGCCTTCGCCGAGTGTGCTCACAACACGTACGGCCAGAGTTCGAGCCAAGGCGTCTCGAAGCGGATCACGTCGCCCACCGACAGGTCCTCGATCCCCCGGGCCACGTCGATCGTGATGATCCCGAGGCCCAGCCGCATCACGACCTGGCGCGGATCAGACCCACCGACCCATTCCAGCGCGCCGGAAACCGCCATCCCGTCCCGCACGGGCGAGAACCCGGTGGGCGCTCCCACCGGCACGCGCGTCCAGTCCACGACGTCGTCCGGCGCATCGACCTCGACGTCGTACCACTCCCCCCGCATCGGGAGTTGGTGCGGAAAGGACCGCCCGACGTTCCAATAACCGATTCCGTCGCCGATCTCGGAGGTGAACACGACCCGCCTCGGCTCGGCATCCGCACGTCGCAGCACTCGAACCCGCATCCGCGCCCCCTACCCTCCCGACGACACGTTCGCCACCGAAGTCGCCCCCGTCCCCGTCCCCGTCTCCGCAAGGTGCGGGTACGAGGCGGAACGGCCCTGGAAGCTGAGGATTTTCGGGTTCCGGATCACGCCGTCGCGAATCTCGATCGCCTTCGCGATCGTCGGGTCCGCGTCCCACGCGGCCGGGCCGTCCATCACCGTGCCGAGATAGGGGACGAGGGCCTCGCTGATCTCCCACGTCGCGGAGTCCCACAGATAGGACGGGCTGTGGTCGACCGCGTAGTAGTGGCAGTTGTCCCCGACCGTGAACATCGGTTCCTCGAAGGTGGTCGGGCGGGCCCATTCGAAGCCCATCCCGTCGTCACACGAGACGTCGATGAAGAACGAACCCGGCCGATACTCCGGCAGATCCCGGTTCAGTACGAACGTCAAGGGCGCGTCGGTGTCCTGCCGGATGCAGTTGACCACGATGTCGTAGCCGGCGAGGTGGCTGCCCAGCGGCACCGGCCCGTCCTCGGTGAGCGCGTCCAACCGCGACGGGTCGTCCTCGCCCGACTGGAAGTGGCCCATCACGACCGAGGGCATCGGCGACGCGACCGCCACCGCGTCCCGCGAAGTCAACACCGTCACGTCCGAAACACCCATCGCCTCCAGGGCTATCACCGCGCCACGCGCGGTCGCGCCGAAACTGAGCACCGCCGCACGCATCCGGCGACCGTAGCTGCCGGTTGCGCCACCGAGCGCGAGCGCGTGCAACACCGAGCAGTAGCCCGCCAGTTCGTTGTTCTTGTGGAACACATGAACGCTGAACGCGCCTGCCGCGGTCCAGTGATTCATCTCCTCCCACGCGATCATCGTCAGCCTGCGATCGATCCCCAACTGGGTGATCGTCGGATCCTGCACACAGTGCGGCCAACCCCACAGCACCTGGCCGTCACGCAACGCGGCGACGTCCTCGTGGGTCGGCTTCGGCAACAACACCACGTCGCTCTCGGCGAGCAGGCGCTTACGCGGCAGCAGACCGGCCACGTGCCGAACCAGTTCGCCGTCCGCGACGCCGAAGCGCTCGCCGTACCCCTCCTCCAGGAACAGGTTCTCGCGCACGTCCGGCGCGATCCGCTCGACGTGCAGCGGGTGAACCGGGAGCCGGTGCTCGTTCTCCTTGAGTGAGGAGCCGAGAATGCCGATGGTCATGCGGGTCCTGCGAATCATGAGATTCCTTAGGTAGACCCCAAGTATCCGCCCTCAAGCCGACCCCCGGCCCCGGGCCGCGCCGCGCGCCCCGCCCCGCGCGGCCCGCCGCGCACCCCACGCCCGGGGTCCGGGACCCCGCACCCCGCACCCCACGCCCGGGGTCCGGGACCCCGCACCCCGCACCCGCGTTCAGCCGGGCAGCGCGTTCACCGCCTCGTCCGCGCTGTCCTGCCACAGCGTGGTGATCGGGTCGGAGACCGCGATCCCGGGTGCGGGAGCGCCGATCTCGCTCGCGGTGAAGGTGCTGCCGACGTACGCCGGATCGGCCGAGACGGTCAGGCTCGGCACATGGCGCGCCGAGCCGCCGCGGTCGTCGGTGCGCAGGGCCGCGTACAACCGCCCGTCGGCGTCGAGCCGCCGCTCCCCGCTCGACACCGGCGGAACCGGTCGCGCCGAGCCGTCCAGGCCGGCGAAGGTCACCGTCGGGAAGCGGTCGATCGTGCAGGCCGAGCCGCCGACGTTGGTGACCGTGACGAGTACGACACTGCTCGCGATCGGCGGCAGGGCACGCGCGTCGTAGGCGAGCGAGTCCTCGGCGCACGAGCGTGCGCGAGCGGCGGCGCTCCCCTCGGCGCCTGCGGTCGAGGCCGCGCCGGCGACCAGGACGGACGATGCCAGAGCAAGTGTGGTGACCGATGCAATAGTCTTCATGTACTCTCTGTATCCACCGTTACGGTTGGCTACACGCGCCGATGTACGCGCGCCTCCCACGGCCGAACCACCTTCGCGTCGATCGGCCCCGCGTTCCCGAGCACGAGCGGCGCGTCCGCCCATTCCGCCACCAGGTCGACCGGCACCGGAACCGCCTCGCCGGTGAAGTTGGCGAGCACCAGGAACGTGGTGTCGCGATACCGGCGGGTGAACGCGTACAGCCGCTCGTCGTCGGCAAGCAGCATGGTGAAGTCGCCGTGCACGAGCGCCGGTTCGCTGTGCCTGAGGGCGATCAACCGGCGGTAGTGGTGGTACACCGACTCCGGATCGGCGACCGCCGCCGCCGCGTTGATCGTGGTGTGGTTGGGATTGATCGGCAACCACGGTATGCCGGTGGTGAATCCGGCGTGCTCGGACGCGTCCCACTGCATCGGCGTACGCGCGTTGTCCCGACCCCGCGCACGCAGCCCGTCCAGGACCCGCGCCGGGTCCTCCCCCGCCCGGACGGCCTGCGTGTAGTGGCCCAGCGCCTCGATGTCGTGCACGTCCTCGATCGAGGCGAACGGCGCGTTGGTCATGCCCAGTTCCTCGCCCTGGTAGACGTAGGGCGTGCCCCGGTGCAGGTGCAGCACGGTGCCCAGCATGGTCGCCGAGCGCACCCGGTACTCGGGCCCGTCGTCGCCGAATCGCGAGACGATCCGCGGCTGGTCGTGGTTGTTCCAGTACAGGCTGTTCCAGCCCACCTCGGCGAGGCCGGTCTGCCAACGGCCCAGCGAGGCCTTGAGGTCGGTCAGTCGCAGCGGCCGCACGTCGAACTTGCTGCGGCCGAAGTCCAGCCCCACGTGTTCGAACTGGAAGACCATGTCCACCTCGCCGCGCGCCGGATCGGTGAACAGGCGGGCGTGCTCCAGCGTCACGCCGGGCATCTCGCCCACGGTGAGCAGCCGTTCGGGCCGCCCGGCGAAGACCTCGCGGTGCATCTCCCGGAGGTACTCGTGCACCCGAGGACCGCAGATGTAGTACGGCGAGCCGTCGCCGTAGAGGCCGTCGCCGTGCAGCGCGCCGTCCGGCAGGTCGGGGTCCTTCGAGATCAGGTTGATCACGTCCATCCGGAAACCGTCGACGCCGCGGTCCAACCACCACCGCATCAGCGCGTACACGGCCTGCCGGACCTGCGGGTTCTCCCAGTTGAGGTCGGGCTGCTTGGGGGAGAACAGGTGCAGGTAGTACTCGCCGCTCGCGCCGTCTTGTTGCCAGGCCGACCCGGAGAAGAACGACCCCCAGTTGTTCGGCGCCGCCGACTCCGAACCCGCAGACTCCGAACCCGCCGACTCCGAGCCCTCCCCCTCCCCCGCCGCGTCCCCGCCCTTGCGCGCCGGCCGCCACCAATACCAGTCCCGCTTGGCGCTGTTCGGCCCCTCGCGCGACTCGCGGAACCACGGGTGCTCGTCGGAGGTGTGGTTGACCACGAGGTCCATCACCAGCCGCATCCCGCGCTCGTGCACCGACGCGAGCAACCGGTCGAAGTCGGCCAGAGTGCCGAACAAAGGGTCGATGTCCCGGTAGTCGCTGATGTCGTACCCGTTGTCGTCCTGTGGCGACGGGTAGACCGGCGACAACCACAACACGTCGACGCCCAGCTCCATCAGATAGTCCAGCCGCGCGGTGATCCCGGCCAGGTCCCCGATGCCGTCGCCGTTGGAGTCTGCGAAGCTGCGCGGATAGATCTGGTACACCACCGCGGACTTCCACCACGCGTCGTCCGCATCCCGCAAACCGTCGAGTGCCATCCCTCGAACCCGTCCCCTCCGCGTCGACCACACCCCGGCGGATCCCGCCGAAGCCACCGTGTCTGTCCTGCCCCACCGGGCCCCGCTTCACCGGTCCGGCACGCGGGCACCGCCCCTCCCGCGCACACGCCCCGAACCCGTCCCTCACCCGACATTCCGCATGGGAGGATTCCCCGCATCGCACACAACGGCACGAGCGGGGGACGCGATGGCGGCGATCGGAGCCGAGCCCGTCGATCCGGCCGTCGGCGGACGGGCGCGGCCCGTCCTCGCGGCGGCCGAGCAACTGCACACGGCCGCACGCGCGGTCGCCGCGGATCACGCCGGCGCGCTCGACGCGGTACGTGCCGCGCTGTGGCCGCTCCAGGCCGGACTGGTGGCCGAGGCCCTGCGCGAGATCCCGATCGCGCAGTTGCGCGAGGCGACCGGCGGGCGGTTGCGGCTCGGCGCGTTGGAGGAGGCCGGGTACACGTCGGTGGGCAGTGTGCACGACGCGCAGCCGTACGCCCTGCGCCGGGTGCCGGGTGTGGGCGAGCAGACCGTGGCGCAGGCGGTGGCCGCCGCGCGGCAGATCGCCCGCGCGGTCGAGGAGACCGTCACCATCCGGATCGACCCGGACCACCCCACGCCGCAGACCACCGCACTGGTCCGCGCGCTGTACGCGGTGGTCGCGGCCGGCCCGGAGGCGCGTCGCGCGGTCGAGAGCGCCGTGCGACTGGCCGAGCGGCTGGGTGAGTTGCGCGCGGCGGCGGGTCCCGGTCGCCACCGGTTGCGGATGTTGTTCGCGCGCCCCGAGAAGCGCACCCGGGTCGCCGCGGCCGTCACCGAGTTGCGCGCGCTGACCGCGGACGCGATCGCGCGCGGCCTTCCCCTCGCGTTCGCGCAGACCTCGACGGACCTGCTGCGCATCCCGGGTTCCGACATCGAGGCCTGGGTCGACTTCGAGGTGCGCTCGGCGGAGTACTACAGCCTGCTCGCCGCGGTCTCCGGTCGGGTCCCGGACCGGGACGCGAGCGAGGGGTTCGTGCCCGCCGAGATCGCCGATCGGGTCAACGCGCAGTCGCTGGACGAGAGTCACCTGCGGGTGTCACTGCGCGGATACCAGTCGTTCGGGGCCCGGTTCGCGCTCAGCCAACGGCGATCGATTTTGGGCGACGAGATGGGCCTGGGCAAGACCGTCCAGGCGATCGCGGTACTGGCCCATCTGGCCGCGCACGGCAACGCCCGGTTCCTGGTGGTGTGTCCGGCGAGCGTGCTGATCAACTGGGAGCGCGAGGTGCGCCAACGCAGCACGTTGCGCGTGGTGCCGGTGTACGGGCCGACCCGGCGGGACGCGTTCGCCGACTGGCGCGAAACGGGCGGGGTCGCGATCACCACGTTCGACGGACTCAAGTCACTGCCCGGGGCCGCCGACGCGGGCGCGGTCGGGATGCTCGTCGTCGACGAGGCGCACTACGCGAAGAACCCGGAGACCGCCCGCTCGCGCGCGATCGCCGGCTGGGCCGAACACGCCGACCACGTCCTGTTCCTGACCGGCACGCCGATGGAGAACCGGGTCGAGGAGTTCCGCACGCTGGTGCGCTACCTGCAACCCGGGCTGCTGCCGGCCGTCGACGGCCGGAACACCCTGGCCGGCTCGCGCGCGTTCCGGAAGGCGGTGGCACCGGCCTACCTGCGCCGCAACCAGGAGGACGTGCTGACCGAACTCCCGGCACTGCTGCGGGTCGAGGAGTGGGAAGAGTTCAGCGCCGCCGATCGGGCCGCGTATCGCGACGCGGTGGCGGCCGGGAACTTCATGCGCATGCGGCGGGCGGCGTACGTGTGCGCCGACGACTCGGCCAAGTTGGAGCGGCTGCGCGAACTCGTCGCGGAGGCCGCCGAGAACGGCCTGAAGGTCGTGGTGTTCTCGTTCTTCCGGGACGTGCTCGCGACCGTGGGCGACGCGCTGGACGGCGAGCGTCGGTTCGGCCCGATCGACGGCGCGGTGCCGGCGGCCCGGCGGCAGGAGATGGTCGACGCCTTCTCGGCGGTGTCCGGGCACGCGGTGTTGCTCGCGCAGATCCAGGCCGGCGGGACCGGGTTGAACATGCAGGCGGCCTCGGTCGTGGTGATCTGCGAACCGCAGGTCAAGCCCACCATGGAGCATCAGGCCGAGGCGCGGGTGAACCGAATGGGCCAGGTGCGCACCGTGCAGGTGCATCGCCTGCTGTCTCCGGACAGCGTCGATCAGCGGATGCTGAACATCCTGGCCGACAAGTCGCGGTTGTTCGACGCCTTCGCCCGGCGCAGCGACGTGGCCGAGTCCACCCCGGACGCGGTGGACGTGTCCGACGTGTCGATGGCCCGGCGGATCGTCGAGGACGAGCAGCGCCGCTGGGCCGCGTCGGCGGGGGCGACCGGCTCCGCGGGCTGAACGCGCGGTCGGGTCGGCCCGCCCCGGACAACGATGGTGTCCGCTTCGGCCGGGGCCTCCGGCCCCCACGGCGCGCGCGGTGTGAACGCGCGATCCACCGTTCCGATCGGGTGCAAAGATCACCGTTCCGGGCAGATACCGGTCCTCGTACCAGGTCCGGCCGCACGGCCGGCACCGGCGGCGGGTTCGCGACGATCGGAACGATGGGGATGGTGCGGTGGAGCGACACGACGAGGCCGGCCCACGATCGCGGCCGTCGACGACCCGCGCACGGCGGCACGACTGGGACACCCGGCGCTGGCTGCTCGTGGGCGTCTCCGCGACGCTGGTGGTGCTGGCCCTGCTCGCGCTGCTCGGCACCTGGGTGTTCGCACGTTCGACGTCGGTCAACGGGCGTCTGGTCGACCACAGCTCACCGGCACTGATCGCGGCGGTGCGGCTGGAGACCGCCTACGGCGACCAGGACGCCTCGGTCCGGGACTACGTCCTGACCGGGAACGCGCCGCTCCTGGAGGTGTACTCGGCGAGCCACGAGGTAGAGCGCGAACAAGTGGCGGTACTGCGCGAGTTGTTGCGCGACGACCCGGCTGCGACGGATCGCCTGCGACTGGTGCTGGAGCGTGCCCGGGCGTGGGAGGACCGGGTGATCCGCCCGGCCCTGACCGTCGCGCCCGGGACCGCGCCGCCGGCGGAGGTACGCGCGGCCGTCGCCGACCCGGCGCCCTACCCGGCGCTGCGCGCGGCCACGCGCGACCAGCGGGAGCGCCTCCAACGGCAGCGCGACCTGGCCCGGGCCGACCTCCAGGACGTCCGCGACCTGCGTACGTGGGTGTTCAGCGCGATCGCGCTGGTGATCGTGGCGGGCGCGATCATGGTGTTCGCGGGGCTGCGTCGCGGTGTCACACTCCCGGTGGGCCGACTGGTGGCGGACGCGGACGCGGTGGCCCGGGGCGAGTTCGGGCACGAGATCACCCCCACCGGTCCGGCCGATCTGCGTACCCTGGCCGACGCCATGGAGGCGATGCGCCGCCGGCTCGCCGACGAACTGGCTTTCTCCGACGACGCCCGCCGTCGCCTGGACGAGCAGGCCACCGAGTTGCGCCGTTCGAACTCGGACCTGGAACAGTTCGCCTACGCCGCGTCGCACGACCTCCAGGAACCGCTGCGCAAGGTGGCGAGCTTCTGCCGACTCCTGGAGAAGCGGTACCAGGGCCGACTGGACGAGCGCGCCGACCGGTACATCGCCTTCGCGGTGGACGGCGCGGTCCGAATGCAGGCCCTGATCGACGACCTGCTCGCCTTCTCCCGGATCGGCCGCAGGCCGGCGAACGAGTCCTCGGTGGACCTGAACGCGGTGTTCGAGACGGTGGTCGGCGACCTCGACATCGCGATCCGTGAGGCGGACGCCGCGGTCGACCACGACCCGCTGCCCACCGTGCGCGGTGATCGCACCCAACTGTCCCTGGTACTCCAGAACCTGATCGCCAACGCGGTGAAGTTCCGCGAGCCGGACCGGCCGGTGCACGTCGCGGTGCGCGCGGAGCCGGTGGACGGGATGTGGCGGATCTCGGTGACCGACGACGGCATCGGCATCGATCCGGCCCAGGCCGACCGGATCTTCGTGATCTTCCAGCGCCTGAACA
This sequence comes from Embleya sp. NBC_00888, assembly GCF_045207655.1. NCBI lineage: Bacteria > Bacillati > Actinomycetota > Actinomycetes > Kitasatosporales > Streptomycetaceae > Embleya > Embleya sp. NBC_00888. The sequence continues at coordinate 1,700,218 of NZ_CP108784.1, forward strand.
CCCGCGAGGCGTATCCGGGCAACGGCATGGGCCTGGCCATGTGCAAGCGCATCGTCGAGTTCCACGGCGGCACGATCGCGCTGGACCCCGAACACACCACCGGAACCCGGATCACCTTCACCCTCCCCATGACGGAACCACCCGCAGCGACACCGCCCACGGGGTCGCCGACCGAGAAGACCCCGACCAAGGAGACTCCGGCCGAGAAGAATCCGGACGGGAAGGGTCCGGACGGGAAGGCTCGGACCGAATAGGCGCCGCCCGGCAAGTCGCCGGTGGCTTGCCCGCTACCACCCGGCGCCCGAGCCCGCCACCACCCGATCCGGCGTGATCGGCAGCGTACGCACCCGCACGCCGGTCGCGTGGAACACCGCGTTCGCGATCGCCGCCGCCGCGCCGATCACGCCGATCTCGCCCGCGCCCCGCGCGCCGAGGTCGCTGAGGTGCGGGTCCGGGCCGCCGACGAAGAGCACGTCCAGCGTGCCGACATCGGCGTTGACCGGCAGGTGGTAGCCGGCCAGGTGCGGTTCGACCACCTGCCCCCGGCGCGGGTCGATCGCGGTCGCCTCCATCAGGGCCTGGGCCAGCCCGAAGGTCATCCCGCCCAGCAGTTGACTGCGCGCGGTACGCGGATTGATCACCCGGCCGATGTCGAACGCGCCGACCATCCGCCGGACCCGGACCGTACCGGTCAGCGAGTCCACCGCGACCTCGGCGAAGTGCGCGCCGAACGACTGCACCGCGTACGGCGAGTTCGCGTCGGGATGGTGGTGGCCGACCGCCGACAACGAGGGCACCCCGATCCGCGCCAGCTCGCTCGCGAACGTCTCGGCACCGAACTCGATCGCGCCGATCTCCCGTTGGTACAGCGGCGATTCCGGATCGGCGACGGACGCCGCGAGCAGATCGTCGCGGACCGCCTCGCACGCGCGCCGGATCGCCGGGCCCACGTAGGCGACGGTCTGCGAGCCGATCGACGGCGGCGCCTCGGGCAGATCGGTGTCGCCGAGGCGGACGATGATCCGGTCCGGCACGAGGCCGAGCACATCCGCGGCGATCTGTCCGAACACCGTGTACGTCCCGGTGCCGATGTCGTGCGACGCGACACCGATCACCGCCGAACCGTCGACCCGCAGTTCGGCGTAGGCGGCGGCCGCTCCCGGGTCCATCTCGTGGGCCGCGGTCGCCATCCCGGTGCCGATCAGCACGTCGCCCTCGCGGCGGGTGCCGGGTGTGCGGTCGTCCGGTTCCCAACCGAACCGCTCGGCGCCCGCGCGGTAGCACTCCCGAAGGTGCTTGCTCGACCACGGCCGACCCGACGACGGGTCGGTGTCGGTGTGATTGCGCAGCCGCAACTCCAGCGGATCCATGCCCAGTTCGTGGGCCAGCTCGTCGAGCGCGGATTCCAGCGCGAAGGATCCGGGGGCCCGTCCGGGACCGCGTTGGAAGGTCGGCGCCTGCATGTCCAGCCGGACGATCCGCTGCCGAATGGCGACGTTCGGGCACGCGTACAGGGTCGAGGTGATCCCGCCGGTCGACTCGACCACGTTCTCGCCGGGCGAGGTGGCGGTGGTGCCGTCGTGTGCGATCGCGGTCAGTCGGCCGTCCCGGTGCGCGCCCAGCACGATCCGCTGCCGGGTCGCCGGCCGGGTGCCGCACGAGGTGAACATCTGCGGGCGGGTCAGCACGAGCCGGACCGGCCTGCCCACCCGGCGCGCCGCCGCCGCGGCCAGCAGCACGTGCGGCCAGACCGTGCCCTTGCTGCCGAAGCCGCCGCCGACGAAGCCGGACAACACCCGAACCTTGTCCACCGGCAGCCCGAACGCGGCAGCCAGCGCGACCCGCACCCCGCCCACATACTGCGTCGAGTCGTACACGGTGAGCCGATCGCCCGACCAGCGCGCGGTGGTCGCGCCCGGCTCCATCGGGTTCATGTGCTGCGGCGGTGTCTCGTAGTACGCCTCCACCGTCACGTCGGCCACCGCGAGACCGGTCGCCAGGTCGCCCCGGACGATGTCCTCGCGGCCCGGCGGGGTCTGCGCGATGGCATCCTCGATCCGCACCAGCGGCGCTTCGTGACGGTACCGCGTGCGGATCGACTCGGCGCCGGCCACCGCCTGTTCGAGGGTCTCCGCCACCACCATCGCGATGTGCTGCCCGTGGTGATGGATCACCGGGTCGGACAGCGGCGTGCGGCCGTCGCCCATCGGGCCGTTGTCGGCCGAGTAGAACGACGCGACCGGGCCGATGCCCAACGACCCGTCGGAGATGTACACCGCGAGTACGCCGGGCGCGGTCTCGGCGGCGGCGATGTCGGTTCCGGTGATCCGGCCCTTGGCGATGGTGCTCTGCACCAGCACCGCGTGCGCGAGGTCGGGCAGTGCCACGTCGCCGGTGTAGATCGCGGTGCCGGTGACCTTGACCGGGCCGTCCACGCGCGGTTCGGCGGCGCCGATCCAGGGCGTTTCCGGGCTCATGCGGGGTCCCCTTCCGGGGTGCTCGGGACTTCCGGGGTGCTCGGGGCGGCCAGGGTGTTCAGGGCGCGGGCGACGACCCGGCGGATCAGTTCGACCTTGTACGCGTTGTCCCTGCGCGGCACGGCCCCCTCGGCGGCGGCGTCACCCGCGTGGGCGAACGCGGCGCTGCTCGGCGGTGCGCCGATCAGCGCGGCCTCGGCCGAACGTGCCCGCCACGGTGTGGTCGCCACGCCGCCGAGCGCGATCCGGGCGTCCCGGACGATCCCCTCGCGTACCTCCAGTGCGACCGCGGCCGAACACATCGCGAACGCGAACGCGGCCCGCTCGCGCACCTTGAGGTAGTGCGAATGGGCGCCGAGCGCGGTCGTCGGCACCTCGACCCCGGTGATCAGCTCGCCGTGGGTCAGCGTGGTCTCCCGGTGCGGGGTGTCCCCCGGCGGCAGATGGAACGCCTCGATCGGCTCGACGCGCGGGCCGTTCGGCCCGTCGATCGACACCCGGGCCTCCAGCGCCAGCAGCGCGACCGCGAGGTCGGAGGGGTGCGTGGCGATGCAGTGCTCGCTGGTGCCCAGGACCGCGTGGCCCCGGTGGTCGCCGTCCAACGCGGCGCATCCGGAGCCGGGGTCGCGCCTGTTGCACGGCATCGTCGGGTCGCGGAAGTATCCGCAGCGGGTGCGCTGGAGCAGATTGCCGCCGAGCGTGGCCAGGTTGCGCAGTTGCGGGGAGGCGCCGGCCAGCAGGGCCTCGGACAACACCGGCAGCCGCTCGCGCACCACCGGGTGGGCGGCGAGGTCGCTGTTCGGGACCAGTGCGCCGATCCGGATCGTGTCGCCGGCCGGGTCCGGCGTCAGGTCGGTGAGCGGCAGCCGGCCGATGTCGACGAGGCCGGTGGGCGTGGCGACACCGCACTTCATCAGGTCGACGAGGTTGGTGCCGCCGGCGATGTACATCGCGTCCGGGCCGAGCTCGGTCCAGGCCCGCGCGGGTTCGGCCGGACGGGTGTAGGTGAAGGGGCGCATCGCGGCCTACCGCCCGGCCGAGGCGGCGATCGCCGCGACGATGTTGGGGTACGCGGCGCAGCGACACAGGTTGCCGCTCATCCATTCACGGACCTGGTCGTCGTCGCCGGCGTGGCCCTCGGCGAGGAGGGCCACCGCCGACATGATCTGGCCGGGTGTGCAGAAGCCGCACTGGAACGCGTCGTGGTCCACGAACGCCTGTTGCACCGGGTGCAACTCCCCTTCGGGGTCGCCGTCCAGGCCCTCGATCGTGGTCACCTCGCGGCCGTCGTGCATGAGGGCGAAGGTCAGGCACGAGGTGATGCGGCGGCCGTCGAGGAGCACGGTGCAGGCGCCGCATTGGCCCAGATCGCAGCCCTTCTTGGGGCCGGTCAGCCCCAGCCCGTCGCGTAGCGCGTCCAAGAGCGTGACGCGGGGGTCGACGCGGAGCCGTCGGGCTTCGCCGTTGACGTGGAGCTCGACTTCGTCGGCGGGGGGCTCGAGTGGCATGGTCCCTCCGGGGGGCTCTCGGGCCGTGTTCGCCCGGCCCGGGATCTGGGCTGGTACCCCCCTTGGTCCGTGATACACGGGTCGGTTGGGTTGGCCTCAAGCGCCGGCCCGGCTGAGGTTGGCCTCAAACGCCGGCCCGGCTGAGGTTGGCCTCAAACGCCGGCCCGGCTGAGGTTGGCCTCAAACGCCGGCCCGGCTGGAGTTACCCGCCCTTCGGCCGAGGTGGCCCCAAGTGCCGGCCCGGCTACTTGGCCTCAAACGCCGGCCGGGCTGAGTGTGATGCGGTGGGTTCGCTCAAGATGCTGGGGTTGGTCGGGGCGCCGGCATCGGCGGGAGTGTGGCATCGGTGGGAACGCCCTCGTTGGTGGGGACGCTCTGGTCCGATGGGACGCCCTTGTCAGTGGGCAGGCCGGTGTCGGCGGGGGTTGGGGGTGGGGTGGGGAGGGTGGGGATCGCGGTGAGGAGGGATTGGGTGTAGGGGTGGGTTGGGTGGCCGAGGACTTGGGGGGTGGGGCCGGATTCGACGGGTTGGCCTGATTTGAGGACCAGGACGTGGTCGCACAGGTGTTGGACTACGCCGAGGTCGTGGGAGACCAGGATCAGGGACAGGCCGAGTCGGGTGGTGAGGTCGCGGAGCAGGTCCAGGATCCGGGCGCGGACGGAGACGTCGAGTGCGCTGACCGGCTCGTCGGCGACCAGGACGCGGGGGTGCGGTGCGAGCGCGCGGGCGATCGCGATGCGTTGGCGCTGGCCGCCGGAGAATTCGTGGGGATGGCGGGTGCGCATGGCCGGATCCAACCCGACGGACGTCAGGACCTCGTCCACCCGAGCGTCGTGGTCGCCCTCGACGCCCAGGCATTCCAGTGGCTCGGCCACGATGTCGCGCACGCGCGAGCGCGGGTCCAGCGAGCTCATCGGGTCCTGGAGGACGATCTGTACCTCGCGCCGGAACCAGGTCAGCGTGCGCGCCGGTCCGGGCCGTACCTCGCGGTCGCGATAGCGGATCGTTCCCCCGTCCGGGCGGTCGAGCCCGAGCAGCAGTCGGATCAGGGTGGACTTGCCCGCGCCGGATTCGCCGACCACGCCCAGCGAGCCGCCCTCGGCCAGTTCCAGGTCGACGCCGCGCAGCGCGTACCGCTGCCCGGCCGGGCCCCACAACGATCGGCGCGGCAGGCGGTACGTCCGGGTCAGTCCCTCGGCGCGCAGCAGTACGGCGGGCACGGTCGCGGTCACAGTGCTGCCTCCACGGGCTCGGTCGCGGTACGAACGCCCGCCTCGGGGTCGGCCGGTTCGTGGTCCCCCGGCCCGGGGTCTGCCGCCTCGAACGCGCCGGCGTCGAACGCGGTCGCCCGCGCCGCGGCCAGCAGCGCGCGGGTGTAGGGCGCGTCGGGCTCGTGCAGGATCCGCTCCAGCGGCCCGTGTTCGATCACCCGACCGGTCCGCAGCACGGCGATCCGGTCGCTGACCCGGGACACCACCGCGAGGTCGTGCGTGATGAACAGCAGCGCGGTGCCCTGCTCGCGGGCCAACGCGTCGAGCAGCGCGAGGATCTCCCGCTGCACGGTGACGTCCAGCGCGGTGGTCGGCTCGTCCGCGATCAGGAGCGCGGGTCGGCACGCGAGCGCGATCGCGATGCCCACCCGTTGACGCTGGCCGCCGGAGAGTTGGTGCGGCCAGGCCCGGACCAACTCGGCCGGATCCGGCAGGCCCACCCGCTCGGCCAGTTCGATCGCCGCGAGGTCGGCCTGACGGCGACTCATGCCCCGGTGCAGGCGCAGCGGTTCGGCGATCTGGCGGCCGATCCGCATGGTCGGGTCGAGCGCGGTGAGCGGCTCCTGGAACACCATCGCGACTCGATCCCCGCGCACGCGGGCGAGTTCGCGCTCGCGTCTGCCGAGCAGCTCCACGCCGTCGAGACGAATGCTGCCGGTGACCTCGGCGCCTTCGGGCAGCAGGCCCAGCACGGCCAGCGCGGTGAGCGACTTGCCGGAGCCGGATTCGCCGATCAGGCCCAGTCGTTCGCCGGGCGCCAGGGTCAGGTCGACGCCGTCCACCACGGTGCGCCCGCCGATCCGGATGGTCAGGCCGGAGACCTGAAGCAGCGCGCCCTTGGTGGGCAACGGCGGTACCGGCGCCCGGACTTCGGCCCCGGTGTGCGCGTCGGCCCCGACCTTCGGGTCTCGGTGTCGCAGGCGTGGATCGCTCGCGTCGCGAAGCGCGTCGCCGAGCAGGTTGAAGCCCAGGACGGACAGTGCGACGGCCAGCCCCGGCCAGATCACGAGCAGCGGTCGGGCGGAGATGTAGGGCTGCTGGTCGTGCAGGATCCGGCCCCAGGACACCGCGGGCGCGGGGCTGCCGTAGCCGAGGTAGGACAGCGCGGCCTCGGTCAGCGACGCCACGGCCATCACCAGGGAGAGCTGCACCAGCAGGGTGGGGGCGATGTTCGGCAGGATGTGCCGGCGGACCGTGCGCCATGTGCTCGATCCGCTCGCGGTCGCCGCGAGCACGTAGTCGGTGCCGTGCACTCGCTCGATCTCGGCACGCGCGATCCGGGCCAGGTGCACCCCGAACGCGACGCCGATCGCACCGGACGCGGTCCACACCGAACCGCCGAACACCGCGGCCAGGATCATCGCGGTGAGCAACGCCGGGAACGCGATGGCGACGTCGATCAGTTGCACCACACCGGCCGCGAACCTCCGTGGTCCGAGCGCCGCGACCAACGCGAGCGGCACGCCGAGCGCGGCGGCGATGCCCGCCGACGCGAGCGCGATCAGCAGGGTCTCCCGGGAGCCGACCAGGATCAGGCTGAACTGGTCGCGGCCGAGCATGTCGGTGCCGAGCACATGGCCGTCCCGAAACGGCAGTAGCCAGGGAGCGTTCGGGTCGACGGCGGTGGGGTCGTACGGGGTCCAGACCAGCGACAACAACACCGAGGCCACCAGGATCGAGACCAGCGTGCCGCCGATCACGCCGTTGCGGTCGCGCAGCAGCGCACGCAGGAGGGTACGGTCCGCCGCGGCCTTCCCGGCGGTGGCCGCGCCGTTCTCGGCGATCGCCGCGCCCTGGTCGGCCCCGATCGAGAGGCTCTCGGGCGCGTTCGAGTTCCTCACGCGGACACCTCCCGGGTGCGAACGTCCGCCAGGCGCGGGTCGATCAGTCGTTGCGCGACGTCCACCAGGAAGCCCACGAACAGCACGATCGCCACCAGCAGCATCACCTCGCCCTGCACCTTGACCAGATCGCGGTTGCCCACGTCGGCGACCAGCATCGAGCCGACGCCGGGCAGGGTGAAGACCTTCTCCACCACGATGGCGCCCACCAGGAGCGCGGCGACCTGCACGCCGAGCATGGACAACACCGGGCCGGCCGCGTTGCGCACGCCGTGCCGCAGCAGTGCGCCGGTCCGGGTACGGCCCGCCGCGCGCGCGGTGCGCAGGTAGTCGCGGTGCAGCACGTCGAGGGTGGCCGAGCGGACGAACCGCAGCAGCACCGCGCCCTCGGACAGAGCCAGGGTCAGGGTGGGCAACACCAGGCTGCGACTCGCCTCGCCCGGGTCCGCCCAGCCGTCGACCGGGAAGCCCTGCGCGGGCAACAGCGGGGTCTGCACGGCGAACAGCAGGATCAGCACCAGGCCCACCCACAACGTCGGCAGTGCGATGCCCAGTTGGCTCGCCACGCTGATGGCGGTGCCGTCGCGGTGTTCACGACGCACCGCCGCGAGCATGCCCAGCGGCACCGCGAAGGCCAGCGCGAGCACCAGCGCGCCGAGCACCAGCGGACCGGTCACCCGGAGCTTCTCGCCCAGTTCGGCGGTCACCGACGAACCGTTGAGCTGCGAGCGACCCAGGTCGCCGGTCGGCACGTCGATCAGCCACGTCCAGTACTGGACGAGCAACGGCCGGTCCAGGCCCAGGTCGTGCCGGATCGCCCGCAGTTGGGCGGAGTCCGCGGTGATGCCGCCGACCGAGGTGGCGGCATCACCGGGCAGCAGCCTAAGCAGCGCGAAGGTCAGCACGCTCGCGCCGAGCAGGGACAACACGAGCAGTCCCAGCCGGCGCACGACGAACACCGTCATGCCGGGCTCCGCGGGGGTCTCCGGTGCGGCCGGACCCGATCGGCCCGCTCCGGGCGCCGCAACGGCCCTCGACGCGAGCTCACTTGGTGATCCCGATGGTGGCGAGGTTGAGTCGGCTGCTGGTGTGGTGCTGCGGTGCGCCGCTGACGCCCTTGCGCACGACGGTCAGCGTCTGCGCCTGGAACAGCCAGTCGGCGGCGGCGTCCTCGGTGACCTGGCGGCCGATCCGGGTGAGCAGGTCGGTTCGGGTGCGCTCGTCCGGCGCGGCCACCGCCTGCGCGTACCACTCGCGCACCTGCGCGTTGTCGTAGCCGAAGTAGTAGCCGGGCGTGGCGAAGTTGGCGATGTCGTGCGGCTCGGCGTGGTTGACCAGGCTCAGGTCGTAGTCCCTCGCGGTGTACACCTCGCTCAGCCAGGCGGTGAACTCCTGCTGCTTGACCGTGAGTTCGATGCCCGCTTCCTTGAGGTTGGCGACCAGCACGTCGCCGATCGCGGCGGGGTAGATGTTGGGGATCTTCAGGGTCAGCTTGAGGTTGTCCACGCCCGCCTCGGACAGCGCCTTGCGCGCCGCCGCGGCGTCGTGCGGGTCGATCGCGCTCAGGTCCTGGAAGCCCGGGTCGGAGGTGGGAATCGGTCCGCCGAGCCGAACGCCGGCCCCGCCGAGCGTCTTGATCAGCGCGTCCTTGTCGATCGCGCGTCGGATCGCGTGCCGCACGGCCGGGTTGTTCAGCGGCGCCTTGGCGTTGTTGATCGCCAACGTGTACTTGTCCGTGGTGGTGCCGCGCAACACGGTGAATTTGTCGTTGCCGGTGAACGGCTGGAGCAGGGTGGCCTCGGCCGCCGTCTCGATGTCGGTCTGGCCGGTGGCCTGCGCGTTGTTGGCGGCGTTGCGGTCCGGGATGTAGCTGAGCACGACCTTGGCCACCTTGGCCTTGGCGCCCCTGTACGCGTCGTTGCGCACCAGGGTGATCGCCGAGCCGCGCTGCCAGCCGTCCAGCTTGAACGGGCCGGTGCCGTTCTCGGCGGCGTCCAGCTTGCCGAAGTCGGTGCCCTTCTTGTAGACGACGCCGACCCGCTGGGTGAGTGCCCAGGTCAGGTTGCTGTCGCGCTGCTTGAGCGTGATCACCACGGTGGCCGGGTCGGGCGCGGCGACGTTCGCGATGGTGGCCAGGGTCTTGGCGTTCGGCTGCTTGGAGCCGGGCGCGAGCACCTGTTGCAGCGACCAAGCGGCGTCCTCGGCGGTGACGGGCGAGCCGTCGTGGAAGGTCGCGCCGGGAGTGAGGTGGAACGTGTAGGTGAGGCCGTCGGCGGAGGTCTCGAAGCCGGTCGCGAGCGCGGGCACGATCTTGTTGTCGGCGTTGGTGTCGACGCTGAGCAGGCCCTGGTAGACGTTGTCGAGCAGGACCTGCTCGACCGCGACGCCGGCAGTGGTGGTCAGGTTGAGGCTGGTCGGCTCCAGCACCAGGCGCACCTTGGCCGTCGCGTTCGGATCGAGCGCGCTGTCGGCGGGCGCCGGGGCCTGGGTGTTGGCACCGGTGGCGCCGGGGGTGGGGGTGCCGCCGGAGCCGCACGCGGCGAGGACCGGTCCGGCCAGGGCGAGGACGGCGGCTATGCGGAGCGCGGAGCGGCGCATGGCGGATCGATCTCCTTGCTGGAAAAGGGTGTTGCGGGGATGGCCGGGCGGGTCTTCGCGCCCCGTCGGACCCGCACGGGTTCGACGGGGCGCGGAGAAGTCCGACGGGATTCGAAAAACTCGCCCGGGCTCGGTGGCGCCCGAACGGGCGGGTGTTCAGTCGCGCGCGGCGGCCAAAACGAACTCGACGATTTCGTCGTGGACTTGGGCACGGTCGTTCTCGGCGAGCACGTTGTGCAGGTCACCCGGGAAGATCCGGGCCCGGGCGTTCGGCAGCGTCTTCGCGGCGGCCGACACGGCGCTCGCGGGCGCGAGGTCGTCGGCTTCGCCGTGGACGAAGAGCACCGGCCGGGTGATCGCGCCGGAGGCGATCAGTTCGGCGATCCGCTCGCCGCCCGCCTCCAGCGCGTCCAGGGTCTCCGGGCGCAGGCCGCCGGACCACACGAGCGGGTCGTTGCGCAGCCGTTCGGCGTATTCGGCGTTCCCGCACAACTCGCCCGGGTCCTTGCGCAGCGACATCGGGTCGATGCCGTGCTCGGCCAACAACGCGCGCAGGCCGCTCTCCCCCGGCGACAGGCCGGTTCCCGCGCCCGCCAGTACCAGCGCGCGGGCGGGCGCGGCGGCGGTACGCGTGCCCGCGAGGAGCAGCGTGACCGCCGAGCCGAGCGAGTGGCCGGCCAGGATCAGCGGCACGTCGGGGCGGCCGGCCGCGATGCGTTCGAGGATCAGTTCGGCGTCGTCGGCGAGCGCGTCCAGGCTCTCCACCAGGACGCGGGTGCCGTCACTGAGGCCGTGGCCGATCTGGTCCGGGGCCCACACCTCGATCCCGTCGGCGTTGAGGCGGTGTGCCAACGGCTCGTGCAGTGCGGCGTGTTCGCCCAGGCCGTGCAGGAACAGCACGACTGCGACGGGTTCGTCGGCGACGGGCCACACACGCAGGTGGAACTCGCCGCGCGCGCCGCGGATCCGGCTCTCGTGTACGGCCTGACTCGTCGTCATCGGCCGACCTCGCCGACCGCGAGGTCACCGGCGCCGGTCGCCGCGGCCAGGCCCCGGCGCAGGTCGGCGAGCAGGTCGTCGACACCTTCCAGGCCGATGGACAGCCGGACCAGCCCGGGGGTCACCCCGGCGTGGGCCTGCTGCTGCGGATCGAGTTGGGCGTGCGTGGTGGACGCGGGGTGGATGGCCAGGCTGCGCGCGTCGCCGATGTTGGCGAGGTGGCTGAACAACCGGAGCTCCTCGACGAATCGCCGACCCGCGGCCAGTCCGCCGGCCAGGTCCACCGACAGTACGGCGCCCGCGCCGTGCGGCAGGTAGCGCTTGGCCGCGGTGTGCCACGGGCTGGTGGGCACGCTCGGGTGGTCCACGCGCAGCACCTCGGGCCGCGCGTCGAGCCAGGCCGCGATGCGTTCGGCGTTGGCGGTGTGCCGTTCGATGCGCAGGGACAACGTCTCGATGCCTTGGAGCAGCAGGAAGCTGTTCAGCGGCGACACCGCCGGCCCCAGGTCGCGCAGGAGCCGCACCCGCAGGCGCAGTGCGTACGCGATCCGGTCGGCGCCGAACCGCTCCCAGAAGGACAGGCCGTGATAGGTCGGGTCGGGGGCGACCAGGCCGGGGTAGCGGTCCGGGTGAGCGCCGAAGTCGAAGGTGCCGCCGTCGACCACGATCCCGCCGATCGCGGTGCCGTGACCGCCGAGGAACTTGGTGGTGGAGTGCACCACGATGTCCGCGCCGTGTTCGAACGGCCGGAGCAGGTACGGCGTGGGCACCGTGTTGTCCACCACGAACGGCACGCCGGCCTGGTGCGCGATCTCGGCGACGGCGGCCAGATCGAGCACGTTGCCGCGCGGATTGCCGACGCTCTCGCCGAACAGCGCCTTGGTCCGCGGCCGGATCGCCGCGCGCCACGCGTCGAGGTCGTCCGGGTCGTCCACGAAGGTGACCTCGATGCCGAGATCGACGAAGGTGTGTTCGAGCAGGGTGCGGGTGCCGCCGTACAGCGAGGCCGCCGCAACCAGATGGTCTCCGGCCCGGGCCAGGTTCAGCAGCGCGAGCGTGGTGGCGGCCTGGCCGCTGCCCACGGCCACCGCCGCGGTACCGCCTTCCAGGGCGGCGATCCGCTCCTCCACCACGGCGGTGGTGGGGTTGGACAACCGGGTGTAGGCGTGCGTCTCCAGGTCGGTGAGCGCGAACGTGTCGGCGGCGTGCGCCGCGTCGCGGAACACGTAGCTGCTGGTCTGGTAGATCGGCACGGCCCGGGCGCCGGTACTCGGATCGGGTCGGGCGCCGGCGTGGACCTGAAGGGTCTCGAAAGCCGGTTCGGCGGGCGGTCCTTCGCTCGCGCGCTCGGCGACGGCCGGCGCGTCGGGCGCGCCAGGCGACTCGGACGACTCGGCCGCGGATATCGCACCCGACGACCCGGCACCGCGGTCGCCGTCGCCGTCGCCCGCCGATGCGGCCGGGATCAGGTCCGACCACCACCGCTCGACCACGCGCGGGTGCGAGCGCAGCCAGCCGATCAGCGCGTTCTCGCCGAAGGCGGGCTTGAGCGGATTGCTCGGGTCCTCGGTGACGCCGTCGGCCACCTCGGCCAACTCGGCGGGCAGGGTGAGCGGTTCGACCACCGAGTCCAGGCGCGGGCCGAGGAAGAACGGCAGCGAGTAGCGGTCGACGCCGGGCTGCGGGGCGATCACCCGGTGTTTCGTGGCACGCAGGTAGCCGCGTGTGGCGATCTCCAGCATCTCGCCGATGTTGAACACGAACGCGTCCGGCAGAGGCGTCGCGTCGATCCAGGAGCCGTCCCGGGCCTGCACCTGGAGGCCGCCGATGTCGTCCTGTTGCAACAGCGCGAGGTAGCCGTAGTCCTTGTGCGCGCCCACTCCCTGGTCGACGTCGGCACTCGGCCGGCCCGGGTAGTGCACGACCTTGACGTGGACCGCGGCCTCCTCGTCGAACCACTCGTCGAAGTAGCCGGTGTCCTGCCCCAGCGCGGCGGCCAGCGCGCGCAGCACCTCACGGCTGACCCGCAGCGCCTCCGCCTGCCACGCGAGCACCGTCTCGCGCAGTTCGGGCAGCGCGGCCGGCCACTGGTTGGGCCCGATCAGGCGCAGATAGGCGGGGTCGTCCGGGCCGAGCGCGAGCGCGGCGCGCTCCGGGCCGATGTCGAGTTGCTCGCGCCAGTCGGGTCCGCCCTGGGTGTACTCGGTGCCGGTGCGCGTATAGCCCCGGAACTGCGGCGAGTTGACGTTCTCGACCGCGAGCCGGTCCGCCTCGGGCAGCGCGAAGAAGCGCTTGGAGACGTCCAGGGCGCGGGCGCGCAGGTCCGGGTCGACGCCGTGGCCGACCACGTAGAAGAAGCCGATCTCGCGTGCCGCGTAACGCAGTTCGGCCAGGAAGCCGGCCACGTCAGCGGCGGGGTCGCGGAATCGGGAGATGTCGATCACGGGGAGGGTGGGCGGTGCGGTGGTTGCCATGACTGGGTCCTCGGTACAGCCTCGGTCCACCCGCGCCGGGCGGCGGCCCGAAAAGGGCCGAGCGGGGCGGGGCGAACGTGCGGCGAATGGGGCTGGATCGTGTACGCGGACGTCGCGGGACGAACGGCGGCGACGCGGGAGCGCCGGGCCCGGGCGCGGCGGACCGACGAGGGTCACGCGGGGCGGGGCACGCTCTGCTCATTCGGCGGCGAAAGGCCGCGCGAACGCAGGGTTCAGCGACAGATCTGGTCGAAGTGGTCGGCTCGTCGACCCACCCAGAAGGGGTCGAGCAGCGTGGAAGCGACCTGACGCGAAGTCATGGCGGTGATGAAAGCACGAGGAAGGCGGGTTGGTCCAGCCGGCTTTCCCCGAGGCCGGGTGTGCGGGATGCCCGGGGGTGAGCCGAGTCCGCCCGCCGGGCCCGTCTCCTGCGCCGCCGGCCGCTGCCGCGCAGGTCCTCCGGGTTACCCCGTGGCGCGAAGGCGATCGGGCCGCCTAGACTCACGGCCATGTCCAGCCCCATGCTCGTCAGTCGCCGCCACGTGGATCTCGTGCGCGTGACCAGCATGGCCTGTCGAATGTCGCACTGAACCCCGGTGACCGTTTCGGTCCCGGTGGTTCGCGCGGTGTGTGAGTCCGGGCGCTGACCCGCCGACTCCCCGCGTCCCGCTCCGCCCTTCCCGCTCTTCTCCCGCTCGGGCCCGTGTCGGCCCGGTCCTCGGTCGCGCACACCACGGGTCGGGGCCGGTTCGCCGCGCCCGCGGTCGACTCCGCGTACCCGACCGCGGAATCCGCGCATGCCCTTCGCCGGCTTGCCCCGGCCGGCCCCGACTCTTCCCGACAGCCCGACCCCACCGTCGACTCCCTTACCCCGCAAGGAGTTTCCCGATGACCATCGAAGCAACCGACGCGCCGAGCACGACCGAGGTGCCATCCACGATCGACGCGCCGCCCGCGGTCGAAGCCGTACCCGCCGACGACATCGCGTCGTGGTCCTTCGAGACCCGGCAGGTGCACGCCGGCGCCTCGCCCGATCCGACCACCGGGGCCCGCGCGGTGCCGATCTACCAGACCACGTCGTTCGTCTTCAAGGACACCGAGCACGCCGCCGGGCTGTTCGACCTGTCCCAGGAAGGCCACATCTACACCCGGATCCACAACCCCACGACCGACGCGCTGGAGCAGCGCGTGGCCGCCCTCGAAGGCGGTGTCGCGGCGGTGGCGACCGCGTCCGGGCAGGCGGCGACCACGCTGGCGGTGCTCAACCTCGCGGAGGCCGGCGACCACATCGTGTCGAGCTCGTCGCTGTACGGCGGCACCTACAACCTCTTCCACTGGACGCTGCCCAAGCTCGGCATCGAGGTCACCTTCGTGGACGACCCGGACGACCTCGACGCGTGGCGCGCGGCGATCCGGCCGCAGACCAAGCTCCTGTTCGCCGAGACGTTGGGCAATCCGCGTGGCAACGTGCTCGACGTGTCCGCGGTCGCCGACCTCGCGCACACCGCCGGCGTACCCCTGGTGGTGGACAACACGGTGCCCACGCCCTATCTGCTCCGGCCGCTCGAACACGGCGCGGACATCGTGGTGCACTCGGCGACCAAGTTCCTCGGCGGTCACGGCACCGCGATCGGCGGGATCGTGGTCGACGGCGGCACCTTCGACTTCGGCGCGCACCCGGACCGCTTCCCCGGCTTCAGCGAGCCGGACGCCAGTTACAACGGGCTGCGCTACTGGCCGGACCTGGGCCCGGGCGCGTACGCGGCCAAGCTGCGCGTGCAGTTGCTGCGCGACGTGGGCGCCTCGATCGCGCCGCTGACCAGTTTCCTGCTGCTCCAGGGGTTGGAGACGTTGTCGCTGCGGATCGAGCGGCACGTGGCGAACGCGAGTGCGCTGGCCGCGTGGTTGCAGGCCCGGGAGGAGGTGGAGACCGTGCACTACGCGGGTCTGCCGAGCAGCCGGTGGTACGACGCGGGCAAGCGCTATCTGCCGCGCGGCGCCGGCGCGATCGTCGCGTTCGAGCTCAAGGGCGGGATCGAGGCGGGCCGCCGGTTCGTGGACGGGCTGTCCCTGTTCAGCCACCTGGCCAACATCGGCGACGTGCGCAGCCTGGTGATCCACCCGGCGAGCACCACACACGCCCAGCTCACCGAAGCGGAGCGACTGGCCACCGGGGTCACCCCGGGGCTGGTCCGGCTCTCGGTCGGCATCGAGGGCCTGGCCGACCTGCGCGCCGACCTGGTGGCCGGTTTCCGCGCCGCACAGGCGGCCTAGCCGGGAATTCGGACGGACCACGCACCATGACGTACGACACGCCTACCGCTCCCGTCCCGGCGGGGCCTCGTTCGCTGATCCTGCCCCGGCCGCTGTGGACCGAGTCCGGGGAGCTGCTGCCCGAGGTCCGCGTCGGCTACGAGACGTGGGGTCGACTCGCTCCGGACCACTCCAACGCGGTCCTGGTCCTGCACGCGCTGACCGGCGACAGCCATGTCGCCGGTCCGGCCGGGCCGGGCTTTCCCACCCCGGGGTGGTGGGACGGCCTGATCGGGCCCGGCCGCACCCTGGACACCGACCGGTACTTCGTGGTCGCCCCGAACGCGCTCGGCGGTTGCCGGGGCACCACCGGTCCCGCCTCGCCCGGGCCCGGCGGTCGGGCGTGGGGAAGTCGCTTCCCCCGGTTGACCGTTCGCGATCAGGTGGCGGCCGAGGTGGCCGCCGCCGACCTGCTCGGGATCCGGCGCTGGGCGGCGGTGGTGGGCGGGTCGATGGGCGGCATGCGGGCCGTGGAGTGGGCGGTGACACATCCGGACCGGGTCGGCGCGCTGTTCCTGATCGCCACCACGGCGGCGGCGAGCGCGGAGCAGATCGCGTGGTGCTCGACCCAGCTCCACGCGATCCGGGCCGATCCGGACTGGGCCGGCGGCGACTATCACGACCGGCCGGCCGAGTCCGGGCCCTGGCGCGGGCTCGGCCTGGCCCGGCGGATCGCGCACGTCACCTACCGCAGCGAGGCCGAGTTGGCGGTCCGCTTCGGCCGCACCCGGCAGCCGGACGAGGGTCCGCGCGGGCGGTACGCGGTGGAGTCCTATCTCGACCACCACGCCGCCAAACTGAGCGCGCGCTTCGACGCGGGCAGCTACGTGGTTCTGACCGAGGCAATGAACAGTCACGACGTGGGCCGGGGCCGGGGCGGCGTGGCCGCGGCCCTGGCACGGGTCACCGCACCGACCGTGGTCGCGGCCGTGGACAGCGACCGGCTCTATCCGCCGAGCCAGCAGCGGACCCTGGCCGAGGGCATTCCGGGCGCGGGTCCGCTGCGGGTGGTCGAGTCGCCGCACGGCCACGACGGCTTCCTGATCGAACTCGACCAGGTGGCACCCCTGCTCGCCGAATTGTTGGAGCGGACCGGCGACGCGCATCCCGCCGAAGACGTGGATCGCGTCACAAACCCGGCCCCGCCCCGGAACACGGTGCTCGGCCCCACCGTTAGGCGGAGGTAGTCACAACCGGTAGGTAGCCCTCCACATCGCCCGCCCGGTGCCCGGCCGTGGGGATTCACCGCACCTGGTGCGGCCCTCGCGGACCGGCGCCGGCCCCGTCGAAAGGCCCATTCACCATGACTGCCCTGGCCCCCGCGCAGGTCCGCGCCCGGCTGACCGAGTTCACCGTGCTCGACGTGCGCACCCCCGGCGAGTACGCAACCGGCCACATCCCCGGCGCGCACAACGTCCCGCTCGACCGGCTGCGCGAGGCGGTGCCGGTCCTCCAGCGGGCCGGGCACCCCGAGCTGCTGATCGTCTGCGCGTCCGGGGCTCGCTCCGAGCGGGCCCGCGCCGAGCTGACCGCCGCCGGGATCGAGGCCGCGCACCTGACCGGCGGCACCTCGGCCTGGGTCTCCGAGGGCCACGCCCTGGACGGCCCGAGCGGCGCGCGCAACGTGTGGCCGATGGAACGCCAGGTCCGCCTGGCCGCCGGCGCGCTGGTGGTGCTGGGCCTGGCGGCCGGTCGCCGTACGCCCAAGGCCCGCCTGCTGGCCGGCGCGATCGGCTCCGGCCTGGTCTTCTCCGCCGTCACCAACACGTGCGGCATGGCGGCGGTCCTGGGCAAGCTCCCGCACAACCGCCCCGCGCCCGAGACCCCGGACCTGGCCACGACGCTGACGGCCCTCGACCGGGTCTGAGCGAAACGGGGCTCGAGCGAAGCCGGGCCTGCGCGCAGGCGGGCTTCGCCGATGCCGGCCGGGCGAGGCGTCGGCCGAGGCGAGCACCCGCGCGCTCGGTCGCTCGGTGCGGGCGGTTGGCTCGGTGCGCTCGCGTGATTCGCGTTGCATCGGCGGGTTCACCGAGCCCGTGTCTGCGGTGGGTCGACAACGATCAAAGTCGGCGCAAAGTGGGCTCCGGGGCGGAACCCGTCCGTTGGGTGCGGGCGTGTTCGGAAGTATGTTCCCGCTTCCGAACAGCCCCTGGAGTCAACCGGTGTCGAGCCTTTCCGCCCGTCGTGCCCTGCGCAGCCTGACCGTTCTCGCCGTGGCCGGCGCACTCGCGGCGGGCACCGCCGCGTGTTCGTCGGACTCGGGGGACAAGGCGGCGAAACCCGGTGGTCGCGAGGGTGCCGCGGAGGCCGGGCAGACCCCGTCGGACGCGCCGACGGCGGCCGATCCGAACACGTCGGTGCCGCCGCCGCTGGTACCGGACGCTCTGGTGCGCAAGTCGGCGAACGGTGGGCGTACCGTCGCGTTGACCTTCGACGACGGGCCGAGTCCACAGTGGACGCCGCAGGTGCTCGCGTTGTTGAAGGAGTACCGGGCCAAGGCGACGTTCTGCATGCTCGGCCCGAACGCGAAGGCCAATCCCAAGCTGGTCAAGCAGGTCGTCGCGGACGGCAACCGGCTGTGCGACCACTCGGTCACCCACGACGAGGGGATCGCCAAGCGCCCGCTGTCCCGGATCAAGTACGAGATCACCACCGCGCACGACCAAATAGTCGCGGCGGGCGGGCCGGGCACCAGGGTGGACTGGTTCCGCGCGCCCGGCGGGGACTGGTCCCCGCAGGTGCGCGCGATGGCGGCCGGTTACGGCATGCGCTCGCTGGACTGGTCCGACGACACCCGCGACTGGCAGCGTCCGGGTGCGGACAAGATCCTGGCCACCGCCGAGCGCGAACTCAAGCCCGGCGGGATCATCCTGATGCACGACGCCGGCGGCGACCGCGCGCAAACCCTGACCGCGCTCAAGCAGTTGCTGCCCTGGCTGGTGCAACAGGGCTACACGTTCGACTTCCCGGCCTGACCCTCGGCTCGCGGCGCGGGCGAGAGCGCCGAGATCGCCGGGACCAAGCCGTACGGATCCGGATGCACACCGGCGGAGAAGTCGAGCAGTTCCACCCGGTGCGGTACCAGGCGGACCAGCGCGAAGTCGTCCCCGGTGGGCCCGGCGGGAAAGAACGGCCGCAGGGTCTCATCCCACAGGTTGACCAACTCCGGTCCTTCGCGCAGGAATTCCGCGCGGGCGTAGAGCGTCGCGTAGGCCACCGTCGCGCGGTCCTCGACCGAGTAGGACACCTCCGGTCGGGCGATCAAGTCGAGCGCCTTACGTGAGCGCGGGCTCGTACTGATCCAGATCGTCGCGTCGTCCTCGACCGCGAGATGTTGCACCAGGCGCACACGCGGCGCGCCGGCGTCGTCGGTGGTGGCCAGGAAGCCCAGCGGGTACGAGCGCAGGATGCGCAGCGCCGCGTCGCGCAGGGTCGGATCGGGCAGGTTCGGATCGGGCTGGGTCGGGTCGGGCTGGGTCGGGGTGTCGACCGGGGAGGTCGGCATGATCCACCGCCAATCATTCGCCGTATCGGTGAGCCGTCTTGGTCGCGCCTTGATGGCCGTATTGGTTGAACGATACTAGAATCTCTATTCCAGAAAACGTCAAGGTACGAACAGGTCAGGGACGGGTGCTTGTGGGCCGTAAACCCAAATTCGGCGACGATGACTTCCTCGATGCCGTGCTGCGGGTCACCGCGCGTACCGGCGCCGGCGCCGTAACCGTCGCGGCGGTGGCCACCGAGGCGGGCGCGCCGGTCGGATCGGTCTATCACCGCTTCGCGTCGCGCGACCTGCTGCTCGCCCGGCTGTGGTTGCGTACGGTGCAACGCTTCCAGCACCCATTCCTGGCCGCACTGGCCGACCCCGATCCGGCCCGGGGCGCCACCCGCGCGATCGGGGCCGTCTTCGCGTGGGTGCGCGAAAGCCCGGACGAGGCGGCGGTGCTGCTGCTGCATCGTCGTGAGGACCTGATCGCGCGGTGGCCCGAGGAACTGGGTCCGGAGGCGGCCACGCTCAACGACGCCGTGGCGAACGCCCTGCGGGCCTACACCCGGGCACGTTTCGGCCGGGTCTCCCCGGCCGCCCTGGAGCGGGTCACCTTCGCGCTGGTGGACATCCCGTACGCGGCGGTGCGTCGGCACCTGGCGGCGGGCCGCACGCCGCCGGCGTCGATCGAGGCCGCCACCCTGCTCGCATCACGCGCGGCGTTGGGTGAGTGATCGCGGTGCGCCGCGCTCGAACAGCCACTCGAACAGCCGCTGGAGGGGCAATCGGGGTCGACCGCGATGCGGCTCGCGTCCGCGGTGACCGGCGCCCGCGCCGGACGCCCGTGACCTGCGCCCGCGCTCGACGTTCAGTCCTTGGGCGGATAGACCCGACACTGGCTGGTCGCCGTCGCGCGCACCGTTCCGGCTACGTCGGCCAGCGTCGCGGACGTGTTCGCCACCAGCCCGTCCAATCCCGCCCGCGCCCGGAACAGCGTCGGCCCACCCGCGCCCGCCTCCGCGTGCCACGTCACGTCCAGGTCCAGCGAGGTCATCACCGTCCCCCGCGCGGCCCCGCGATACGCCGCGTCCATCAGGTGCGCGTCGAACAACATCACATCGACCAGACGCTGCGCGACCGAGGCCGAGACCGTGTCCTCGCCCTCGTCCCGGTCACCGCCACCCCCACCGCCACCGCCGTCGCGCGGCGCAGGCCATTGCGGAACCGCCCACAGCGCGATCGAGTCGCCGTCGTCCACACGGAAGCCCCCGTCGAACTCCTCAGCCGACAACGGGTAGTCCACCGCCCGCTCGTCGAACCCGCCCAGGAACGGCACGATCTTCGCCAACCACGGCAGCCGAGGGCAGTCCTCCGGCCCGGGCACCCCCGCCGCCGCGCGCCGACCGGCACCCTCGGGAGGAAGCAGCCCGGGAGCGGCGAACCACGTCAACGCGGCGACCACCGGTTCCCCGCCTTGACGCACCGTCACCTGCACCGACGTCGCGGTCCGTCCACGTACCAACGGCAGGACCTCCAGCTCCAGTTCGCCCGCGACCGCGGTTTTCGTGAACACCGCCCGTAGGCTGCGCAGTTGCTTGCCCGGGGCGTACCGTGTCGCGCCCAGTGCGGCGATCGCGGCCGTGTACCCGCCGAACCCGCGACCGTCGATACAGAAGAATTCCGGCAGTTCGGCCACCGGCCCGGCACCGCCGCGCCCGCCGTCCCGAACCCGCAACTCCCCCAGCGGCGTGTCCACCGCGCAATCCCCGACCTCGCCAATATCCATCGTCGGATGTTGACACGCGGCCCCGCGCCACGCCAGAGCCACCCCCACCCGAGAGCCACCCGCCGAAGCGCCTGTTCACCGAAACGGTGCATCGATGAAAGCACCAGCGCGCGGGCGCCGTCCTCCGCACGGCCCAGCATCGCCGCCCATACCGACGTACCGGCGCCGGACCCGACACCCGTCTCGGCCGGGCCCGAAGGTCCGGGCGGACCGAACGGACCGGGCCGGGCGGACCGACCGGCCCGACCGGCCCGGGCGAGTTCGCCGCCACCTTGCGGCCGACACGCCTGATGGCCCGCCGGTCCGCGACGAGCGCATGATGATGGATGAGTCTGGTGGAATGCGTCGATTCATTGCATTCGTCGGGATTCGTCATCCGCGCACCCTGATCGGGCTCTCCGTGCTCTGCTCCGTCGTACTCGGCGGATCGGCGGCGGCACCTCGGGCCGAAGCCGCCGTGCCGACGGTCCCCGGGGGCGTCGCGGAAGCCGTGTCCGGGGTCGCGTCCGAGCCGGGCGGGGACATCACCCGCTCCGAGGTGCTGGAGCGCGCCGAGGACTGGTACGACCGCGACGTCCAATACGACCAGGCGGCCGAGGCTCCGGACCCGGAAGGTGCCCACGACTACCGCACGGACTGTTCCGGGATGGTCGCGATGGCGTGGCACCTCCCGAGCACCGACTTCAACACCGATTCGCTCGACCGGCGTTCGGTCACCGTACGGGTCGCTCCGAACGACCTGCTCCCCGGTGACGCCCTCGACGACACCGCCGACGGCCACGTGGTGATCTTCACCGGATGGGTGAGCCGCGGCACGGGTACGTTCACCTACATCCAGTTGGCCAACTCGCAGACCGACATGGCCAAGGGCACCGGCAGCTTCGACGGTCCGCTGCTCGCGGGCCTGCCGACGGCGAACTACTTCGGGCTCCGCTACAACCGGATCGTCGACGACTCGACGTCGAGTGTCGAATCGCCGGCGCGCGTCCTGGATCGATATCCGTGGCAGGCGCCGTGGAGTTCGGCTCGGCGCGTCGACCCGACCTCGGTCCGGCGAACGGGATCCGGCGGGTGACGCGACGGTCGGCGCCCGCCCACCCGCCGGCGCCGACCGCCCTCGCTACGCCGCGCACTCCTCGGCGGGCTCCCGCCGAGGCGCCGTGTCGAGGAAGCGCAGTACCTCGGCGACCACGGTCGGGTCGCCGAGCACTCGGCTGTGGCCCAGGCCCCGGGTGACGAACAATCGGGCCTGGTCGGGGTAGGCCGCCGCCAGCCGATGCCCCTGGTCGGCCAGGGCCATGTGGTCGTCCTCGTCGTGCACGACCAGGATCGGGACCCGCACCGACTCGGGACCGTACGACGCGGAGAAGCGCTGCCAGATGTCCGACTCCGGAGCCAACAGCCGAGCGTCCGCGCGCGCCCGCAGTGCGGCCTTCACCCGTGCGGCGAGGCCCAGTTCGGAGCTGAACCGGTCCAGCAGATACTCCATGTCGCACACCGCGCCGACCGCCACCACGCGCTCGGCCCGCACCCCCGAGCGCAGGGCTTGGAACGCGCCCAGCACGCCGAGGGAATGGGCGAGCACGGCGCGGAAGTCGCCGTACCGGTCCTGGAGTTGCCGAGCGATCTCGGCGTATTCGAGGACGTTGGTGCAGGTTCCGCCCGAATCGCCGTGCCCGGGCGCGTCGAAGGTGATCGGGGTCAACCCGCGGGCCCGCAATTCCTCGACGAACGCCGCGAATCGCGAACCGCGCGACTGCCAGCCGTGCAGCATCAATACCGGCTCGGCGCCGTCGCCCCACCGGTAGGTGACCACCCGCTTGCCGCCGACGTCCAGCGTTTCGGTGGTCGCGAACATGTGCGCCGAGCGCTCGGCGGGCCGTACCCGACCACGCATGACCGGGCGATGGAAGAAGCGGTACGCGAGCGCGCCGGCCGCTTGCGGGGACACCGCGCCGGTGGCCCGGAGCGCGACTCGCACGGATGTCATGACGGCGCTCATCCGGCCCGCCGATCCGGCGTCCGACCGAGCAGCGCGACGAGACGCTCTCCCGGCGTCGCGTCCGTCGGGGCCTCGACCGCGCCGCCGAACGCGCCGCCGGGCTTGCCCAGCTTCCAGCGCTCGGCGAAGGACAGCGCGATCAGGGCGAGTTCGGGATCGATGGTGTCGGGCGCACCGATCGTGCGGGCGACGTCCCAGGCATGGACGAGATTGTCGATGAAGTGCATCGCGGTCGCGACCGAGCCCGGGAACGACCCGAACTCCCGGATCAGCAATCTGCGTTCCGACACCTCGTCACCGGCCAGCGCCGCCACGACGTCGACCGCCGAGGTGGCGAAGTCGACCCATGGGTCGTCCCCGAGCGAGTCGTCACGCCAGGCGTCCGGTTCGGTACTGCCGCCGGCCGCGGCGATGAAGCCCCGATTCTCCGCGACCATGTGGCCGATCAGATCGCGGAGAGTCCACCCGGCACACGGAGTGGGCAGGTCCATCTGCTCGCTCCGGACCGGTCGGAGGGTGTCCAGCGCGAACACGATCGCGCGGCGATGCAACGCCCGCACGTCGAGAGCGCCGATCTCGGACCCGACAACGGCGAGCGTGCCGCCGCCGGGTGCCTTGGTATCGATCATGAATGTGCCCCTTGAGTCGCTCGATGGGTCGATGGCACGTGTGGTCGGTCGCGGAAGCGGCCGGGACGGCCGGGAATGGCTGAAACGGCCGGCGAACCGGTCGCGTCGCAGCACCGCCTGGCAAAACTGCACGACCGGTCGTACTATTTATTGAACACCGAGAGGCTGTCAAGACGGACCGGGAGATAATCGACGCCGATCGGCCGACCGGCCGACGTGCCGACCGGCGGAGCTGGGAGTGGTCGTGAGCGCGTCTCCGACGGATGGGCGGGTCCGCAAGGGCGACCGGACCCGACAGGCGATCGTCCGGCGCGCCGCCGACATCGCGTCCGTGGAGGGACTCGAAGGTCTCTCCATCGGTCGGCTCGCGGGCGACCTGGAGATCAGCAAGAGCGGGGTGTTCGCGCACTTCGGATCGAAGGAGGAACTCCAGCTCGCGGCGATCGGCGCGGCCACCGACATCTACATCGAGCACGTCGTGACACCCGCACGGACCGAGCCGGCCGGCCTGCTCCGGCTCTGGCGGCTGACCGAGGGCTGGATCGCCTATTCCCGCGACCGGGTCTTCCCGGGCGGCTGCTTCTTCTTCAACACCTCGGCCGAGTTCGACGCACGGCCGGGCCGGGTCCGCGATGCGCTCGCGCGATCGTGGCGTGGCTGGCGCGAACTCCTGATCACCGAGGCCGAAGCCGCGAAGACCACCGGCGAGGCCCCCGCCGACCTCGACGCGGCCCAACTCGTCTTCGAACTGATCGCGTTCCTGGAAACCGCAAACGGCATCAGCATGCTCCACGACGACAAGAGCGCCTACACCCGAGCCACAACCGCAATCCGCACCCGCCTCCTCACCACCGCCACCACCCCAACCACCCTCGCCCCCCACCTCCACCCATAGCCCGCCACCACCACACACCCGAGCAGCGACGCGAAACGCGGGACGCGGCAACGGATTGGGGGCGGGGCGCGCGACGCATGGACACGACGCGCGGGACTGAGGGAAGGCGCGACACGCCCAAACCACGGGGCGCGAGCGGGGCGGTTGGCGCGGGACAACGCGGCGCGAGGCGCGAGGCACGGCGCGGCGACGGGTTGGGGACGCAGCGCGCGGGACGAGTGAGGCGCGGTGCAACGCATGAGCAGGACGCGCGGGGCCGAGGGAAGGCGCGCGGCCTGGGACGCGACCACGACAGCTCGGGCGCACACGCGGCCGATGCAACATGGGCCCCACGACACGGTGCCACTCGCGCGTGGAGGCGGCGCCGCACAACGCGGGCGCGGCACGGCAACGTGCCCGTCGAGGCAACGCCCCGCACAACGCGGGCGCGGCACAACGCACAGATGGGCGCAGCGCGAGGCGCCGTACGCGTGGGCGCGACGCGCTGCAACGCGCGTGGGAGTGCGGCGACACGCGACACATCCGGGTGCGGTGCGGTGCGGTGCGGTGCGAGGCGAGGCGCGCGGGGGCGGGGCGGACGTCGGAGATATTGGACTGGTGGTTACAAAATCTGTTAGCGTTCTTGCATGGCTCGACCACGGCAGTTTGATGAGGAGCAGGCGGTGCAGGCGGCGCTCGAGGCGTTTTGGGCGACCGGCTATGAGGCGACGTCGACGCAGGACCTCTGTGACGCGACCGGGTTGGGCCGTAGCAGTATCTACAACACCTTCAGCAGCAAGCACGATCTGTTCCTGCGGGCGCTGCGTCGCTACATCGAGCACATGACGACCATTCAGGTCGCGAACCTGGAGAGCGATCGGCCCATTCACGACAAGATCCGCGAGCTGTTGGCCGCGATCGTGATCGACGAGGACGAGGAGACCGGCGACCGCCGGGGCTGCCTGGTCGTGAACACCGCGATCGAACTCGCGGGCCGCGACCCGGAGGTGGCCTCGCTGCTCAAGCGCGACTACGAGCGCCGGCATGCCGCGATCAAGGCGGCCATCGACGTCGGTCGGCTCGACGGCGACGTGGATCCGGCCAAGGACACCGACGCCCTCGCGCACACCGTGATCGGTACGGTCTCGGCCATCCGCCTGGCCTCACGCAGCGGCGTGAACCGCGCCGGCCTGGATGCGCTCGCGAACACGACGCTCGGCCTGCTGTAGGACACCGCCGCCGCACAAAGGTCACGACCGACCCGACGACCCGACGGCCGACGCCTCGCGCCCGCACTCCCGCACGCCCACGCACTCTCGCCGCGGATCACGCAGGATCACGCATGCCCATGTTTTGAACCGTTCATTACAAAACGAGATCCGCCACCTCCACCCGCACACCACCGACTCGGGAGTCCCCATGCCCCTAGCCGTCTACATCCTCGGCCTAGGCATATTCGCGCAAGGCACCTCGGAGTTCATGCTCTCCGGGCTGCTCGAAACGATGGCCGACGACCTCGGCGTGTCCATCCCCGACGCCGGCCTGCTGATCTCGGCCTTCGCCGTCGGCATGGTCGTCGGCGCGCCGTTGCTCGCGGTCGCCACGCTGCAATGGCCGCGCCGTACCGCGCTGATCGCATTCCAGGTCGTCTTCATCCTCGGCCACGTGGTCGGCGCGCTCGCGCCCGGCTACTGGCTCGTGCTGGCCACCCGCTTCGTCAGCGCCGTCGCGTACGCCGGCTTCTGGGCCGTCGCCGCCGTCACCGCACTCGGCCTGGTCGCGTCGAACGCCAAGGCCAAGGCGATGGCCGTGGTGGCGGGCGGCCTGTCGCTGGCCACCGTCGTCGGCCTCCCGCTCGGCACCATGATCGGCAACTGGGCCGGCTGGCGCGCGGCGTTCTGGGCGGTCGCCGCCCTCACCGCACTGAGCACCGTGGCGGTGTACGTGGTCCTGCCGCCCGGGCGCCCAACCCACGAGGCGCCGCGCTCGGTACGTACCGAACTGCGCTCGATGCGCCGGCCACAACTATGGGTCGCCTACGCGACCACCGCGTTCAGCTTCGGCGCCGTCGTCGCCGTCTTCAGCTACCTGGGCACGATGCTGACCAACACCACCGGCATCGGCGAGGCGTGGGTACCGCTCGTGCTGTCCTGGTACGGCGTGGGCGCGGTGGTCGGCATCACCGTGGGCGGCCGGGTGGCCGACGAGCACCCGTTCGGCACGCTGTACGCGAGCATCGGCACCATCGTGGCCGTGTCGATCCTGCTCGCGCTCACCGCCGAGAACGTCCCGATCACCCTCGCCCTGGTCTTCCTCCTCGGACTCGCCGGCTTCGCGGCCAACCCGGCCGTCAACGCCCGGGTGTTCGCCATCGCGGCCGACGCACCCACGCTGGCCGGCGCGGCCAACACGGCGTCGTTCAACGTCGGCATCACCATCGGCCCGCTCCTGGGCGGTCGGGTGATCGCGGCGGGCTTCGACTACGCCGCCGTCGCCTGGGTCGGCGCGGGCCTGGGCCTCGCCGGACTGGCCGCCGCCCGGATCGACTCGCGCATGCGTACCCGAGCCGGCGCGGCCGAGCCCGAGACGCCGACCGTCGCGACACCGGAGCCGGCCGGGCTCTCGGCGTAGCGGCACACGGACGCGGACGCGGTAGGCGAACGCGATACACGAACGCGATACACGAACACGACGCGCGAACACAACGCCCGAACACAACACGCGAACGCAAACACGACACGCAACCGCGACACCCAACGCACACCGCGACGAACAACCCGACACCCCGACGCCCCGCTATCCGCCCGCCCCCGAATCCGCGCCACGACGTGACCGTCCCGTCGCATCCCGCGACGGGCCGGTCCGATGCGCCTGACGTGGCATCAGATCCCTTGATTTCCCTGGGCTTCGGGGCTGCCGGCCGGGTTGTCGGCGGGTCTAATCTGATGGCCTGCTTCCGATGGTCCGTTTTCGGTCAAACGGGTAGATAGCACCCGTCTAGGACAGGACGGTTCACCATGGTCACCAGCGACCCCGCAAGACCCGCCTCGCCCGAACCGCCGCTGCGTCGCGCAGCCGGCGAGAAGGGCCTCAAGACCGGCGCGCTGAGCCTCGCCTCCAGTGTCGTGATCGGACTCGCCTCCACCGCACCGGCCTACAGCATCGCCGCGACGCTCGGCATCATCGTGGCAGGCGTCGGTCTCCAGTCGCCGATCGTCATGGTCCTGGCCTTCATCCCGATGTTCCTGATCGCCTACGGCTACAAGGAACTCAACGAGGACACCCCCGACTGCGGCACCACGTTCACGTGGGGATCGCGTACGTTCGGCCCGATGACCGGCTGGATGGGCGGCTGGGCGATCATCGTCGCGGACGTCATCGTGATGGCCAACCTCGCGCAGATCGCGGGCGAGTACGGCTTCCAACTGATCGGCGCCCACGGCCTGGCCGAGGACACCTTCTGGACGACGTTCGCCGGTGTCGTGTGGATCGTCCTGATGACCTGGATCTGCTACGTCGGCATCGAGCTGTCCGCGAACCTCCAGAAGGTGCTGCTGACCATCGAGGTCGTGGTCCTGATCGCGCTCGGCCTGACCGCGCTGTGGAAGGTCTACCTCGGCAACGCGCCGGACGGCTCGGTGCACATCGGCTGGTCCTGGTTCAACCCGTTCGAGATCGACTCGATCGACGCGCTGACCAAGGGCGTGTTGGCCGCGGTGTTCATCTACTGGGGTTGGGACACCGCCGTCGCGATCAACGAGGAGACCGCCGACACCAAGCACACGCCCGGGCGGGCCGCGGTGATCTCGACCGTGCTGCTGCTCCTGATCTACGTCCTGATCAGCACCTCGGCGCTGTCCTTCGCGGGCGCCGGCGACACCGGCGGCGGCCTGGCCAATCCGGACAACTCCGGGGACGTGCTGTCCGGGCTCGGATCGAGCGTGTTCGGCACCGAGGGGTTCGGCTGGTTCATGGCCAAGCTGCTCGTGTTCATGGTGCTGACCTCCTCGGCCGCGTCCACCCAGACCACGATCCTGCCGACCGCGCGTACCGCGCTGTCGATGGCCGCGCACCGGGCCATCCCGGAGAAGTTCGCCCGCGTGCACAGCAGGAACCTGGTGCCGACCTGGTCCACGGTCGGGATGGGTATCGCGTCGGTGGCCTTCTACGTGGCGATCACCCGAGTCAGTACCAACGTGCTGACCGACTCGATCGGCTCGATCGGGCTGGCCATCGCGTTCTACTACGGCATCACCGGGTTCACGTGCGTGTGGTTCTACCGACGCGTACTCACCCGCAGCCGGCGCGATCTGATCACCAAGGGCATCATGCCGGGCCTGGGCGGCGCGTTGTTGGCGTACTTCTTCGTCGACGCGTGCATCGTGTACGCGGACAAGGACTACGGCACCACCTACTGGACCCTGCCGTTCCCGCCGCACTGGCAACTGGGCGGGGTGTTCCTGACCGGGATCGGCGCGTTGCTCCTGGGTGCCGTGTTGATGCTCGGGTACCGGTTCGCGCATCCGGCGTTCTTCCGCGGCGAGACGCTGCCGCGCGCGGTGGCCGAGCCGGAGCCGCTGCCCGCGCCGGCCACGCCCGCGGGGTCGAGCGGATCCACCGGACCGAGCGGTCCGGCGGAGCGCTGACCCGGGTCGGTGGGCCCGTCCGGGGAGTCGGGCCCACCACCCGTCAATGCTCGCGGAACTGTTCCAACACCCGCCGGTCCCGCTTCGTCGGGCGGCCCGCGCCACGATCGCGTCGGGCGACCACGACCACCTCTTCGCGGGGCGGCGGCGGGGGGCTGTTGTCGATCAGACACTCGGCGGCCACGGGCGGCCCGACCCGCTTGCGGACGATGCGCTTGACCACCACGATCCGCTCGTGGCCGTCCTGCCGCACCCGCACCTCGTCGCCGATCCTGATCGACTGGGCGGGCTTCACCTTGTCGCCGTTGACCCGCACGTGCCCGGCCTTGCAGGCCGCGGCGGCGAGCGAGCGGGTCTTGGTCAGGCGCACGGACCAGATCCAACTGTCGACCCGTACGGTCCCCTCGTCTGTTGTTGCCATGACCCGACTCTAGAACGAGAACCCCCGTCGTGGCCCGCAGCGCCCTCGTTCCGGGCCGCCCGCTTCGACTCACCCGCCGCACCGCCCACCCTCGTTCCGTCCCGCCCGCGCTTCGACCCACCCGCCGCACCGCCCGCCCGCCTCCCCGGTCGCGCGATGTCGGCCGGCGCCGGCACCGTATGCGGCGACGCCGCGCGACGACGCGTCGTCGGGAGCGGTCGGATCCGTCGGGAGGATCGGCATGGGAGGCGCGAGAGCGGTGGGGATCGAATGACCGAGTGGGCGACGCTGCACAAGCTGATCGAGGCCGAGGACCCGCGCGCGGTCGGCGCGGCCCTGCACGGCCTCGATGCCGCCGGGCGCAAGGCGCTGGTCGCGCCGCTCGTCGCCTATGAACGTGCCGAACGGCGCGGCGGCGCCCGGGCCTGGCGCCGCCGACCCGCGTTGGCCGTGGCGGGCGCGGCGACACTGCCCGGAGCCGTCCCCCTGGCCGCGTGGCTGGGCCGGAACCCGCTGCGCATGTGGTCGGACGACGTCACCGACGAGGTCGGCGTGGAGCTGGTGATGGCCGCGCTGTCGGATCGGGCGCCGAATTGGCTGCCGGCGCTGATGACCCACCTGGCCGAGCGGTTGCCCGTGCGGCAGGAAGAGCGGCAGCGCTACCTCCTGGTCGAGGCGCTGACGGCGGCGACCGGGACGCCTCCGCCGTTGAGCGACGGCTACCTGCTGGCCTGGCTCCGCGAGCCGTGGAACAGCAACCTCCTGTCGCCTCGCGGTTCGTCGATCCCCGCCTCGTCGACCCTTGCCTCGCTGGGGAGTTCCCGTCTGCCCGGCGACCGCGACCGGAGCGCGGCGCTGCTGCTGCGGTTGTTCGAGGTCGACGGGGTGGGCGCGCTCTTCGACCGGTGGCCGACCTGGCCGGACTCGTTCCCGGACCTGATAGCGCAGGGTCGGGTCGGCCGGGCGGACGTGATCGCCGCGTGCGTCGCCCGACTCGGTCGGCCCGGGCGGCCCACCGAACTTGCGGGCCATCTGCGGGTGTTCGACGCACTGGCCGCCACCCCCGAGGAGATCACCGCACACGCCCGGGAGTTGGTGGGCCTGCTGACGATGGCGCCCGGCTCGGTGGCGAACGTCGCGCTGGCCGCGCTGATCCGGGCCGATGGCGCCGGGGTACTGCCGGCCGAGCTTGCCCTGGACGCCGTGGGCGCCGCGTGCACCCGGACCGAGAAGAAGCTCGTCCGCACCGCGTTGGGGTGGCTGGACACGGTGACCGGGCGCGACCCGGCGGCGCGCGCCGGCGCGGCGCTGTCGGTGCTCGCCGTCACGTTCGCCCAGCAGCCGGCGGATCTCCAGCACCGGGCCGTCTCCTCGGCGCTGCGCTGGATCGATCACGCGGACCGTCGGGATCGGGACGAACTGCTGGCCGCTGCCGTCGGATTGCCTCCGGACCAGCGGGACAGGCTGGGCGCCGGGCACGGTCGGGCCGCACCGGAGCCGCTCCCGCTGCCCGAGTTCGTTCCCGAGGAGATGCCCCCGCCGATCGAGGACCCGATGGAATTGGCGGTCGAGATCGCGGCGCTGTGGCGGCAGTCCCGCGGCGGGCCCGACCCGGTCGCGATCGAGCGGGTACTCGCCGCCCTCGTCGCCTTCTCCACCGCCGATCGAGCGGGGTTGCGGACCACGCTGGAACCGGTGTGCGCGCAGCACCCGTACCTGCCGAGCGAACTTCCCGAGGTGTCCCCGGACGACCCCTACCAATCGCCGCCGCCGTACGCCGACCCGTTGACGCACATGGTCGTCGCGGCCGTCGCCCCCGCCCGGGGCGGGCCCGCCGACCCCTATCCCGGCGTCGACCCGACACCCGGCGAACAGCACTGGCGGGCCTTGCTGCGACGACCGAAGTCGACGGCGTTGCACGAGGTGTACGCCCGCCGGCTGCGCGCGATCGCGGTCGGCATGGCCTATGCGCCCCGGCCGATGCTGCTCTCCACGCCCACGGCGGTGAACGGCCTGATCGAGCCGGCCGTGTTCGTCGATCGGCTGAGCCGCGCGGCGGCCGAGGGATGGCGACCCTGGCCGTTCGACCTGGAGCACGCGCTGCGCCGGCTGCCGATCGACCCGGAGCCCGAACTCGCCGCGCGGGCGGCGGCGTTGGGTACACCCGAGGGCGACCGGGCGGCGCTGCGGCTGGCCGCCGGACACGTACCCTCGGCCGGGCCGGCGGAGGCCGTGCGGCGGTCCACCGACCGCGGTCGGTACGGGTACCGGAACGCCGAGCCGGTGACCGCGACCCTCGCCATGGTGCCGACCGGGACCCGACTCGGGCTCGGCACACCCGAGCAGTGGCTCCTGGACGGCTACGACTATGCGGCCAACGCGCGCTGGTCGTCCTGCCTGCCGTCCTTCCTACCCGTCGATCGGGACCTGATCGCCGCGCACCTGGTACCGCAGTTCGCCCATCGCACCCGGTCCGGCCGCGGCGACGGGCACCTGCTCCCGATGCTCGCCGGCGCGGACGGCCCGGTCGGCGTCGGGCTCGCCCTGGCCCTGGCCCACGGCCTCAACGCCCGCGACCGCACCGACCGTACGCATGCCACGGACGCACTGACCATCCTCGCGGCACGCGGCCTTCCGGACGGGGCCCACCTCGGCGACCTGCTGGGCCGGATGACCGCCGACGGCGAACTCACCCTGACCCGCGTCGTCCCGGCCCTGCGCGACCTCGCCGACGCGGGCGCCGCCGAAGCCGTCTGGGACCTGCTCCGCGCCGCCCTCCCGCACACCCTGGGCGCCACACCACCACCCACCCGCCACGCCGACCTCCTCGAACTGGCCGTCCACGTGGCCGCCACCACCGGCGCCCGCGACTCCATCCCCGGCCTCCCCGAAGCCGCCGCCCCCGGCCCCTCCCGAACCCGAACCGAAGCCCGCCGCCTACTCACCACCCTGACCGGCCCCTGAACCCGACGGCCACGGGCCGATACCGGTTTTCTCGGGCGGGGAGGTCGCCTTTCCCGAGAACGAAAGCCAAGTCGCGCATCGCCCACGACGAATTCATGGCTGAAACCAGGCTCCGGCCGGCCAAATTTCGATTCACGATTTTGCTCGCCATTAGCCCGGTGACGCGCGTATGGAACCCATACGCCCCAACATGAGCAGCTTTATTGAAAAGTCGACATCGCGATACCGGCGAGGTAGAGCCCGCCTACCCCGGACGGTCACTGCGGAGATCACCGGCACCGGTGACAAGACCCTCGTCGAACTCACGGTCGATGTCGATGGCACGGCCGGCACCCAAACGGATACCTTGACCGCCACCGACAACCATCCCTTCTGGATCCCCGAACTCGGGCAGTGGAAGAACGCCGCGGACCTCAAGCCGGGCCAATGGCTGCAAACTTCGGCAGGCACCTGGGTCCAGCTCACGGCGACGCGGTCATGGGTTGAACACAGAACCGTCCACAACCTCACCATCGGCGACCTGCATACGTACTATGTGCTGGCAGGCGCCACGCCGGTTCTCGTTCACAACTGCGGCGATGAAGCCGGTGAAGTCGGTGAAGTCGGTGAAGCCACAGTTCATTTGGCCAATTACCCGGATGGCCATCAGCATGCTTTCCTGACGATTCGGCACGGTGACACAGTTCTGCGGACTCACCAGTTCGGAAGGCCGGGCAGTCCTAATGGAGTTACAACTTTCGAGCCTAGCGAGGTGCCAGCCATCACACTTAACGTGAAAATTCCCCTCCCCAGGCCTCTGAATGCGGTCATGAAGGCGGAGGATGCGATGTACAAGACAGACATGGGGAGATATCCACCCTATGATATGCCGAATCAAGCGTGCGTGACTTATTGTGCGCAAGTCTTGAATGCGGCCGGGGTTGATATGCCGACGCGTAACGATAAGGCGATAGACTGGCTTCTCGCGCGCCACAGATAGAGCGGGAGGAATTAAAAGTGTCTCGACCCGAAGGATGGGAATGGCTGGACGAGCCGCGAGAGGAGTGGGATATTCCTGATTCGCTGCGCGGACCCGCAAAATTGGTCCAATCCAACCTGGCCGCCGCGATTCTGTCATGTGATTTTCTGGACCATGATATTTTGGCGCTCGTGGGTCGCTTCATCACTGAGCATTCCCTATTCTATCTTCGCCCATTGGCAAAGGGGTTGAGCTTTCACGAACAGGCTTTGATTTCGGACGTCCTTGTCAAACATACACGGCGTACATTCGAGGCTTGGGAGCGGTTCAGACAGAGTGCCGAACAGGGAGGCCCTGCCGGGGAGATGCGTAGCCTCATGCAAGCGAATCGACTGGCACTTTCCAATGAGCTGAATAATGCGATCTCGGCTTTTCAGCAACTTCCGGGAAGTGTGGCGTGAGATCGCAGGCTGGGTCACGCGGCACGCCGCCCCCGGCCCAACTCGGTTGGGCCACTCGCAGGTGAGGCCGGTCGACTCTGCGACGCTTTAGCCACGTGTTCGGCTCGGGCCCGCGTCGCGCAAGCCAGGGGACCGCTCGTTCAAACCGAGCACGATGCCGGCGATCCGGCCCTGGTCGAATGCGTCCCACTCAAGGCACTGGTGGTCTTCGGAGTGGGCACGGCGGTCAGGCACCCAGGATGGTGTGGATGAGGCTGCGGACCTGGGTGTGAGTGGTGGGTGGGTCGGTGGAGAGGACGATCACTTGGGGAGCCGATTGCCCCGGATCGGCTACTGCCCATTGGATTTCGGTGCCTCGGGCAGCCATCGTGCGGGCGGCAGCCGTTACGTGTAGGCCGGTGGCGACGATGACGCGGCACTTGCGGGCTACCAGGGCGGATAGGTAGGTCTCCGCGTCGGCGGGGGATGTAGCGGTGATCGGGAGGCGTTGGGCGTTGACCTTGTCGGTGGCGGCGGCGTCGAGGAGGGCCTGCCAGGCGGCTTCGGCGGTGGCCGTGCCGGACGGGTCGTCGGTGCCGATCGCCGCGCATACCACCGGGTTCAGGGATGCGTTGCGGGCCACCGGGAGTCGCGGTTTGTCGTCGCCGTCGTCCCGGAGCGTGAAGAACGCGACGACTCCGGCAACCACCACGACCACGGCGACGGCCGCGGCGATCAGCTTGGTGCGCATTGGTATCGCCCATTCGTGCGAGGTCGTCGGCGCACCACGAGTCGGGGCACCCGGAGCGCTCTCTATCACCCCGGGCGCGGTGGCTCGCATCGGCCCTAACGGACCGTCAGGGATAGCACGTGTCGTGAGGACGCACATGCCGGGCACGCTGTGGGTTCACGGCAGGCGCCGAGGCCGAGGCGCACCCCTGCCCGCCTCAGTCCTCCCCGGTGCCGGAGCGCACGCGTTTGGCGATGGTGGTCAGGAAGGGGTCCTCCATCGACGCGAAGGGCTGGTCGTGGATCATGTAGGTCCAGGTGGAGCTGGGGCGTTGGATGTCGGAGCGTTCGGTGTCCAGGCCGGATTCGGTGATGTGGGCGGTGTCCAGGCGGTCGGCCGCGGCGGTTCGGGCGCGGGAGATCAGCGGGACGAAGGCGCGTTGCGTTTCGGCGTGGAACGCGTCGATCGGGTTCTGCCGGCCGAGCGCGCGCAGGTGGATGCCCTCGCGGAGATCGGCGGTGCGGGCCAGGTGCTCGCTCCAGGCCTCGTCGAGTTCGTACAGGAAGAGTTGTCGGGCGGCCTCGGCCAGGACCGATTCGCCCACCGCGTCCAGTAGTTCGGCCCAGCGCTCGGGGCGCAGGTCGGCCAGGATCCGGGCCGCCTCGTCGCCGTGCAGGACGCGGTGGCGCAGTTCGAGCACGTCCTCGCGCTGGAGCCGGAGTTGCCGGTTGTAGCGCCATGTGGTGCGGTGACCGTCGAGCAGCGCGCCCTCGGCCACCCGCTGGGCCTGCTCGACCCAGCGGCGCACCGAGGCGTCCCGAATGCGACCGTCGGCCTCCACCCGGGTGGGCCGAGGCGGCGGGTCGGAGGCGTGTCGGGTGATGGATTCGTCGTCCAGGCTGGTCAGGAACACCGACGTGCCCGGGTCGCCCTGTCGGCCGGCTCGGCCGCGCAACTGGTCGTCCAGTCGGCGGGTGGGGTAGCGGCCGACGCCGACGACGAGCAACCCGCCCAGTTCGGCGACCCGTTCGTGGTCCGCGCCGTCGATCCCGCCGAGCCGGATGTCCGTGCCTCGCCCGGCCATCTGGGTGGACACGGTGATCGCCCCGACCCCTCCCGCGCCCGCGATGATCGCCGCCTCGCGGCTGTCGTCCCGGGCGTTGAGCACCGCGCAGCGCAGCCCCGACTCCCGCAGCGCGGCGCCGATCTGCTCGGACTTGGCCACGTCCCGGGTGCCGACCAGGATCGGCCGACCGGTGGCGTGGGTGCGCTCGATCAGGTCGATCACCGCGACGTCGCGCGACTGTTCGCCGTCGTACAGCCGGTCCGGCTCGTCGACCCGTACGCACGGCAGGTTCGTGGGCAGGTCGCCGGTCTCCAGGCGGTAGAACTCACGGAGCTGCTCGGCCACGATCACCGCGGTGCCGGTCATCCCGGCCACCGTGGGATAGCCGCCGATCAGGTCCTGGACGATCATCTGGTCCAGCACCTCGCCGCGCGGACCGGCGACCAAGCCCTCCTTGGCCTCCACCGCCGCGTGCAGGCCGTCGGGCCAGCGTTGCCGCTGCGCCACCCGCCCGCGGTTGGCGTCCACCAGGCTGATCCGGCCCTCGCGGACCAGGTAGTCGACGTCGCGACGCAGCAGCACGCTCGCGTACAGCGCGACGTTGACCTGGGACAGGCGCGTGTCCATACCGAGCGCGAACAGGTTGTCCACCCCGAGCGCGCGTTCCACCTCGCTCACGCCCGCGTCGGTGAGGTGCACGGTCATGCCGTCCGTCTCGGCCTCGTAGTGCAGCCCCTCGACCAGGTCCGCGACCACCCGGGCGGCCTCGGCCTCGTCCGGGCCCGAGGCCACGCCGCCGGCCAGGACGAGCGGGGTCCGGGCCTCGTCGATCAGCACCGCGTCGGCCTCGTCGATGATCGCCACGTCGGGTTCGGGCAGCACCAACTCCGAGGCGTCGGTGCGCAATCGGTCGCGCAACGTGTCGAAGCCGACCTCACCGACCGCGACGTGCACGACGTCTTGGGCGTAGGCCGTCCGCCGCTGCGCGTGGGTGGCGTCCTGGGTCACGTGGGCGACGCGTACGCCCAGGAGTTCGTAGACCGGCCGCATCCATTCCGCGTCGCGGCGGGCCAGGTAGTCGTTGACGGACAACACGTGCACCCGCCGGCCCCGCATCGCGAACCCGGCCGCGGCCAACGCGCCCACCAGGGTCTTGCCCTCGCCGGTGGCCATCTCCACCACCGTGCCGCGAAGCAGGCTCAGCACACCCAGGAGCTGTACGTCGAAGGCTCGTTCCCCCAGCGTGCGATTCCCGGCCTCGCGGCCCAGCGCGCACAGCTCGACCAGCGCGTCGTCGTCCCATGAGCCCGCCGCGGCCCGCGTCCGCAGCGCGTCCGCCGCCGCCCGCAACCGCGCGTCGGAGAGTTCGCGCAGCGCCGACTCGCGCTCTGCCGCGCGCCGCACCAGCGGGCGCAGGCTCGTCGGGGCCACCGTTCCGGGTCTGCCCAGGAAGCGACGTACGGACCGGGTGAGAGCACCGGACGATCCCACTGGACCTCCACTTCCGCGGGCGCGTGCGCACCCGTGTCGTCTTGGGTACGCCGGCCGCCGTGCGATGGAGCATCCACGCCCCGAGCACCGCGCCCCGCACCGCGTCCCAACCACCACATCCCGCACACCGACCCCATCGCGTCGGCCCGCGCCCGGCCCGACGGCTCGGCCCGGTGCAGCCGACCGAACAACGAAGCGAGCCGTGCGCCTGTTCCCCCTCGGCGGATCAGCGGCCGGTTGTGATTCAGTCGTCGCAGAGATAATCTCTGCGTAGGCTAAATCGTCGCACGGGAGACGGAGCGAGTACGTCATGTGGATTCACGAACACACGGTCGACACCGAAATCGGCGCCGAGGCGATCTGGAAGGTCCTGTCCGACGTCGACAACTGGGCGCGCTGGGACACCTCGATGGAAGCGGTCTCGCTGGAGGGCCCGTTCGAGGTCGGCAGCCATGTGTCGATGACCCCGACCGGGCAACAACCCATCCGCTCGCGGATCGTGGCGATCGAGGAGAACGCGTGCTACGCGGACGAGACCGAGATCGACGGCCTGCGGCTCCGGTTCGGCCACACCCTGACCCGGCTGCCGACCGGCGGCACCCGAGTCGTGCATCGGCTGGAGATCACCGGTCCGGACGCCGACCGGGTGGGCCCGGAACTGGGCGCGGCCATCACCGCGGACTTCCCGGAGGCGATGGCCGCGCTGCTGAGCCACGCGCGGGCCTGACTCCCGGACGCGCGGCGGCCCGACCCCGCGCCGGCGAGGTCGCCGCGCTCGGGCATCCGCCGCTGCGAATACCGGCCTCAGGCACCCGCGCGCTCGTCGCTCAGTCGGCCAGGAAGTCGGCCCGCAGCCGGGTCAGGATGCGATTGAGCAATCGGGACACGTGCATCTGCGAGATCCCGAGCCGTTCGCCGATCTGGGCCTGGGTCAGTTCCTCACCGAACCGCATCGACACGATGGCCCGGTCGCGTTCCGGCAGCGCGGCCAGCAACGGCTTGAGCACGTGCAGGTTCTCCGCGATCTCGAAGCCGGGATCGACGAACGAGGACCGGGTGGCGTAACTCTCCGTCGGACCGTCGTCGCCGGCGGGCGCGTCCAGCGACGCGGCCGAGTAGCCGGCGGCGGCGGTCAGCCCCTCGGTGACCTCCTCGACGCTGAGGCCGAGTCGCTCGGCCAACTCGCCGGGCGTCGGCTCCCGGTCGAACTCGCACGTGAACGCGTCCCGGGCGCGGGCCAGCTCAAGCCGCAGCTCCTGAAGTCGGCGCGGCACGTGCACGGCCCAACTGGTGTCCCGGAAGAAGCGCTTGATCTCCCCCGAGATGGTGGGGATCGCGAAGGTCGGGAACTCGGTCCCGAACGACGCGTCGAAGCGGTCGATCGCCTTGATCAGCCCGATCGTGCCGACCTGGACCATCTCCTCGGTCGTCTCGTGCCGCGAGCGATAGCGGGCGGCCACGAACCGGACCAGCGGGATGTTGAGCTCGATCAGGGTGTTACGCACGTACTGGTACTCGTGCGTGCCCTCTTCCAACACCCGCAGTCGATCGAAGAGCACCTTGGACATCGCGCGCGCGTCGCTCGCGGTGACCTCCGCCATGTCTTCGACGGCCGGCAACTCGACTGTCTCCGGCGCGCCGGAAGACGCGAAGCGAGTGGCCTCCACGGCGGCTATGGACGCGGTGTCGGTGCCCGGGTTCATGGTCGACCTCCCCCTCTGTGTCGTACTTGTCTGTGGCGCACATGTCTGCGACGTACCGGTTTGTGACGTACTGATCCGTAGCCTACTCGTCCTGTTGCCACACATCCGCGCTCCACATGGTGCGTGATGAGCGGTGCCCGGCCATAATTGCCCCGCCACTTTGGACGTACACGTGTTCGGCGCGGAAATAT
Source organism: Embleya sp. NBC_00888 (assembly GCF_045207655.1). Classification (NCBI taxonomy): domain Bacteria; kingdom Bacillati; phylum Actinomycetota; class Actinomycetes; order Kitasatosporales; family Streptomycetaceae; genus Embleya; species Embleya sp. NBC_00888. The sequence goes on from NZ_CP108784.1 coordinate 1,739,088, forward strand.
CTCGGAACACCCCTACGCGCGGGTCGCGCCGGATCGGCCCAGGAGGACCCAGAGCAGGAACGGTCCTCCGAGCACCGTGCTGACCACGCCGACCGGAATCTCCGCGCCGTCCAGCACGACGCGGCCGAGCATGTCGGCCAGCACGATCAGGATCGCGCCGACCAGCATCGATCCGAGGATCGGCACCCGCAGCGGCCCGGCCAGTCGGCCGGCGATCACCGGCGCGGCCAGCGCGATGAAGCCCACCGGTCCGCAGATCCCGACCGCCAGCCCGGCCAGGCACACCGCCGCGATCAGGCAGATCATCCGGATCCGGGCCGGGTCCACCCCCAGCGAGGCGGCGGTGGAGTCGTCGAAGCGCAGCACGTCCAGCTTGCGGCCGAGCACGAGCGCGAGCGGGACCAGCACGGCCAGGCCGATCAGTACCGGCCCGGCCACGTCGTAGCCGCGCCCGTTCAGGCTGCCCAAACTCCACACGTACAGCGCACTGGCCGAGTTGAGCGAGCGTCGGGACAGCACCACCTGGGTGATCGCCGAGGCCAGTGCGGACAACGCGAGGCCCACCACCAGGACCCGATACCCGCGTTGGCCCAGACCGCCGGCGACCGCGGTGACCACCACGACGGCGACCATCGCGCCGATCGGTCCGGCCCACCACGCGCCGAAGGTGCCGCTCGCGCTGAACGTGACGGAGATCAGCACGGCCGCGGTCGCGCCGTCGTTGACGCCGAGCAACTCCGGGGTGGCCAGCCGGTTTCGGGCCAGGGTCTGGGTCAGACAGCCCGCGACGCCCAGCGCGGCGCCCGCCGCGACCCCGGCGATGATCCGGCCGAGCCGGAACTCCCGGACGAGCAGCACGTCGAAGTGGTCGCCGCGGCCGAAGACCGCGTCGAAGGTGCGGACCAGGCCCAGTTCGCGCTGTCCGGAGTAGACGGACAGTACGACCGCGCCGACCAGGGCGACGGCGAGCACGGTCGTGGTCAGTACGGCCCGGCCGGGCAGCAGCAGCGACAGGCCGCCCCGGCGCAGCACCAGGTGTTCGGGCACCGCGCGCAGCCGACGCGGCAGTCGGGTGAGCAGCGGCCGGAGCGGCGAGTGGCGGGTGTTGCGGGTGACCGGCTCGGCGGTGGCCGGGTCGGTCAGGCCGAGCGCGCCCAGCCGCCGCGAGCGGACCACGCCGATCAGCAGTGGTGCGCCGATCAGCGCGACGATCATCGAGACCGGGGCCTCGAACGGCCGGGACACCACGCGGGCCACCACGTCTGCGGCGGTCAGGACGCCCGCGCCGATCAGCGCCGCGAAGCACAGTTGCGCCGGGATCCGGGGGCCGACCAGGGTGCGGGCGAGGAAGCCCGCGAGCAGGCCGAGGAAGGAGATCGGGCCGACCAGGGCGACCGAGGAAGCGGTGAGCAGGGTCACCGCCAACGCGACCAGGACCCGGGTCCACGCCGGGCGGTGGCCCAGGCTGCGGGCCAGGTCGTCGCCCAGGACCAGGGCGGACAACGATCGGGAGGTCAGCAGCGCGATGGCGAACCCGACCGCGAGCACCGGGGAAAGGCTGCCGAGCGACTCGAAGCCCTGGATGCCGGCCAGCGAGCCGAGCACCCAGAAGCGGAACGTGTCGTACGCCTCGGCCGAGTTGACGATCAACACGTTGGTGATGCCGCCGAAGGTCGCGCTCAGCGCCGCGCCGGCGAGTACCAGACGCATCGGCGAACCGCCGCCGCGCTGACCGGAGATCAGCAGCACGAGCAGTCCGGCCACCGCCGAACCGGCGAACGCCCAGAGCAGGTAGCCGTATCCGGTCTGCACGCCGACCAGGGTGATGCCGAGTACGACACCGAGCGAGGCGCCGGCGTTGACGCCGAGCAGGCCGGTCTCGGCGAGCGGGTTGCGGGTGACCGTCTGGAGCAGGCAGCCGGCAGTACCCAGCGCGGCGCCCGCGAGCAGCGCGGTCAGCGTGCGCGGAAGCCGCAGATCGCGGATGACCAGGGTCAGATGGCTGTCCGAGCGCGCGCCGCCCCGGTCGAAGAGGTAGTCGAACGCGCCGCGCGCGCCGACCTCGCCGGCCCCCACCGAGAGCGAGAGCCCGGCCAGCACCAGTACGCCGGCCACCAGCGCGATCGCCGAGAGCAGCACCGTGCGCCGGCCGTGCGGGTTCCTCGACAGGGCGTCGGGGCGATCGTCCGCGGTGGGCTCGGGCGTCGCGTCGGCGGGGTCGCTCGGGAAACCCGCCGACTTTCCCGGAATCGGCTGATGCACAGTCATAAGGTGAGGCTAACCTAAGAAGACACGGCCCTTCGAGGGACTCCCGAGCACCCCCGGACACCCGCCCGGGTCCCATCGGGCGCCCGCGAACGCGACGCCGATGCGCCGTCCTCGCGGGCCCCGAGGGGTGTTTCGAAGGATGGCCGCCGGGAGTGGGCGCCGGTCGGCCACGCGGGTTCGGGCGGCTCGAGGACACCCCCACCACCATCGACCGTACGTGCGAAGTTAGGTTAGGCTCACCTAAGCCTCGACTCGGGGGCTGCGTTTGCCGAGGGGAATTTCGTGCACCCATCAGACCTCGCCGGCCGCGTCGCGGTGGTCACCGGCGCCGCGCAGGGCATCGGGGCCGCCGTCGTCCGGGCCCTCGTCGACCACGGTGCCACCGTCGCCGCCACCGACCGCGATCCGGTCGGTGTCAAGGCTTTGACGGCCGACGACGACACCGGCGCGGTGGTCGCCTATCCGCTCGACGTCACCGACGGCTCGGCGGTCTCCGCCACCGTGGCCGCGATCGAGCGGCACCTGGGCCCGATCGCCATCCTGGTCAACGTCGCCGGCGTGCTGCACACCTCACCGGTGACCGAACTCACCGACCGGGCCTGGTCGGACACGTTCGCGGTCAACAGCACCGGGGTCTTCCACACCAGCCGCGCGGTGGCCGGTCCGATGGCCGAGCGCGGCGCGGGCAGCATCGTCACGGTCGGCTCCAACGCGGCCGGCATCCCGCGCGCCGGGATGGCCGCGTACGCCGCGTCCAAGGCCGCCGCGACGATGTTCACGATGTGTCTGGGCCTGGAACTCGCGCGCAGCGGCGTGCGCTGCAACGTGGTCTCGCCCGGCTCCACCGACACCCCCATGCAACGCGCCCTGTGGACCGACGCGGACGCGCCGCGACGGGTGATCGAGGGCGACCTCGCCGGCTTCCGCACCGGGATCCCGCTGGGCCGGATCGCCGACCCCGCCGACATCGCCGAGGCGGTCGTCTTCCTCGCCTCGGACCGGGCCAAGCAGATCACCATGCACAACATGTACGTCGACGGCGGCGCGACGCTGCACGTGTGACGGACCCTCAGCACCCGCGCCGGGCCACGACCCACACCCGTCCCGCCCGGCTCGGCGGGCACCACCCGCACCCCGCACCGCTTCGGCTCGGCGTCCGATCGAGCCGCTCGGACTCCGCGACATCCCGCCGGAGAATCAAAGGAGCCTCAGGTGACCACCCCAGAAGCCACCGGTCTCGCCACAGTCGGCGCGGCGACCGCGCTGCTCGACGCGTATCGCCCCGGCAGCGCGCGCTTCTTCGCCTCCCCCACCCGCACCCTGCTCACCCACGGCACGCAGGTCGAAGTCGGGCACGACGAAAGGCCCTTGGCCGCTCGGGTGGCACAGACGCTGGCGGCCGCGAGCCCGGTCGGCGGGCGCGGTGCGATCGTGCTCGGCGCCGTTCCCTTCGACCAGGGCGAGCGCGCCGCGCTGGTGGTCCCGGAGACGGCGACCTGGGGACCGCCGCTGTCCGCCGACCCGCTGATCGCGCTCGCCGCACCCGAACCGACCGGCGCCGCCTGGGACATCCGCCCGGTGCCCGCGCCCGAGGTGTACGAGGCGGGCGTGGCCGAGGCCGTGCGGCGGATGCGCGCGGGCGCGCTCGACAAGGTGGTGCTGGCCCGCACGCTGGAACTGCGCTCGCCCGAACCCCTGGACATACCCGTGCTGTTGCAACGACTGGCTCGCCGCGATCCGCAGGGCTACACGTTCGCGGTGCCGGGGGTACGATCCGGCAGCACCTTGATCGGCGCCAGCCCGGAGTTGCTCGTCTCGCGCACCGGCCGCAACGTGCTGGCCAACCCGCTGGCCGGCTCCGCCAAACGCAGCGCCGATCTGGCCGAGGACGTGCGCCGCGCGACCGGCCTGCTCGAATCCGAGAAGGACCTGCACGAACACGCCGTGGTGGTGGCCGCGGTGCGCGCCGCGCTCGCGCCGTACTGCGAGACGCTGGAGGTGCCCGAGCGGCCGACCCTGGTCTGCACCGCCGCGATGTGGCACCTGTCCACCACCGTCACCGGCACCCTCCCGGCGCAGGACCCGGCCTCCGCGCTGGAGTTGGCCTGCGCGCTGCACCCGACCCCGGCCGTGTGCGGCACCCCGACCACGACCGCGCGCCGCGCGATCGCCGACCTGGAGCCGTTCGACCGGGGCCTGTACACCGGCATGGTCGGCTGGGGCGACGCGGACGGCGACGGCGAGTGGGTGGTCACCATCCGCTGCGCCGAGGCGGACACGGACACGCTGCGCCTGTACGCCGGGGCGGGCATCGTCTCGGCGTCCTCGCCGGCGGCGGAGACCGCCGAGACCGAGGCCAAGTTCGGCACCTTCCTGCACGCCGTGGCGGGTCGGCGATGAACGCCCCGAACTTCGTGCCCGCGCCCACCTGGCCCGCCGAGTTCGCCGAGCGCTACCGGGCCGCCGGTTGGTGGCGCGGCGAGACGTTCGGCGGCATGTTGCGCGAGCGTGCCGCCGCACACCCGGACCGGATCGCGATCGTGGACGGCGACCGTCGCTGGACCTACGCGGACCTGGACGAGCGGGCCGACCGGATCGCCGCCGGGCTGCTCGCCCGCGGGATCGGCCGGGGCGACCGGGTGGTCCTGCAACTCCCCAATGTGGCCGAGTTCTTCGGCGTGGTCTTCGCGCTGTTCCGGATCGGCGCGCTGCCGGTGTTCGCGCTGCCCGCGCACCGCGAGACCGAGATCGCCTACTTCTGCGCGTTCACCGAGGCGGTCGCCTACGTGATCCCGGACGTCTGCGAGGGCTACGACCACCGGGCGCTGGCGAGCAGGGTGCGCGCCGACCTGCCCTCGCTCGAGCACGTCCTGGTGGTCGGCGACCCCGGCGAGCACACCGCGCTGGCCGACGTGGACGCCGAACCGGTGGAGATCACCGACCCGCCCGGCCCGGGCGACCTCGCCTTCCTGCAACTGTCCGGCGGCAGCACCGGTGTGCCCAAGCTGATCCCGCGGACGCACGACGACTACATCTACTCGCTGCGCGGCTCCAACGAGATCTGCGCCGTGGACGCGGACAGCGTGTACCTGTGCGCGCTGCCCGCCGCGCACAACTTCCCGCTCAGCTCGCCCGGCACGCTCGGGGCGCTGTACGCCGGAGCGCGCGTCGTGTTGTGCCCCAGGCCCACTCCCGACGTGGCGTTCGCGCTGATCGAGCGCGAAGGGGTGACCATCACGGGCGTGGTGCCGCCGCTGGCGCTGGCCTGGACCGAGGCGGCCCAACGCGGCGGTTTCGACCTCAGCAGCCTGCGCGTACTGCTGGTCGGCGGCGCGAAGTTCAGTGCGGAGGCGGCCCGCCGGGTCGCCCCCACGATCGGTTGCACGCTCCAGCAGGTGTTCGGGATGGCCGAGGGCCTGGTCAACTACACCCGACTCGACGATCCGGAAGAGGTGATCGTCACCTCGCAGGGGCGGCCGATCTCGCCGGACGACGAGATCCGGATCGTCGACGACACCGACGTGGATCTGCCCGAAGGCGAGACCGGACACCTGCTCACCCGGGGTCCGTACACGATTCGCGGCTACTGGAACGCGCCCGAGCACAACGCGAGATCGTTCACCGAGGACGGTTTCTACCGCACCGGTGACGTGGTCCGCCGGCTCCCCTCCGGCCACCTCGTGGTCGAGGGCCGGGCCAAGGACCAGATCAACCGGGGCGGTGAGAAGGTCGCGGCCGAGGAGGTGGAGAACCACATCCTCGCCCATCCGTCCGTGCACGACGTGGCCGTGGTCGCGGTGCCGGACGCCTACCTGGGCGAGCGCACCTGCGCGTACGTGATCCTGCGCGGCGGCGCCGAACCGCTCAAACCGGTCGCGATCCGCCGCTTCGTCCGCGAGCGCGGCCTGGCCGGGTACAAGGTGCCCGACCATGTCGAGTTCGTCGAGACGTTCCCCTACACCGGCGTCGGCAAGGTCAGCAAGAAGGATCTGCGGGCGGCGATCGCCGCCGGAGTGGCCGAACACCGCGACTGAACAACGAACTCCCCCATCCCCTGTCGATTCCCGCCCCGAAAGGCCGCACCCGCCATGGCATTGCCGAAGATCGCCCCCTATCCGATGCCGGACGCGGCCGATCTGCCGACGAATCGGGTGGACTGGACCGTCGACCCGGCTCGTGCCGTGCTGCTCGTGCACGACCTGCAGAACTACTTCCTGTCCGCGTTCGAACCGGACGCCTCACCGGTCACCGAGTTGCTCGCCAATGTCGCCCGCCTCAAGGACGACTGCGCGCGGCTCGGTGTGCCGGTGGTCTACTCCGCGCAGCCCGGCGGCCAGAGTGCCGAACAACGCGGTCTCCAGCAGGACTTCTGGGGTCCGGGGTTGCCGGACGACCCGCACGCGGCGGCGATCGTGCCCGCCGTGGCACCCGGCCCCGCCGACACCGTGCTGACCAAGTGGAAGTACAGCGCCTTCGTGCGCACCGAGTTGCGCGCGTGGATGCGCGAACTCGGCCGCGACCAACTGGTGATCGTCGGTGTGTACGCGCACATCGGGGTGATGACCACCGCGTGCGACGCGTGGATGCAGGACATCCGGGCGTTCGTGGTGGCGGACGCGGTGGCCGACTTCACCTCGGACAACCACCGGATGGCTCTGCACTGGGCCGCCGCGAACTGCGCGGTGGTCACCGACACAGAGTCGCTGTTCGCGGGGAAGTAGACCGGACATGGCGCTTACTCTCGAACTGATCCGCACCGACGTCGCCGACATCCTCGGCGAGGACCCGACGGACATCCCGGACGACGAGAACCTGGTCGACTACGGCCTCGACTCGGTGCGGGTGATGGCCCTGGTGGAACGCTGGACCCGCGAACACGGTGTCGTGGTGGACTTCGCCGACCTCGCGGAGCGGCCCACCCTGGAGGGGTGGGCCGAACTGCTGTCACCCAAGCCCTAGGTCCTGTCCGGCGGACCCACCAGGATCCGCCGGACAGGGCCTGGTTCAGGAGCGGGACGGTCCCGGCGCGCACAGCGCGTGGTCGATCAGCGCCTTGGTCGCCGCGTCCTGGCGCGCACCGCCCGCCTCGTCGTTCTCGTCGACGCCGTTGCGCACCACCAGGACGGCCCGCCGGCCGTCGGCGGTGACGCCGTTCTCGCTGGAGAAGCCGAGATCGTTGCCGCCGTGGTGCCAGTACCGCCCGCCGCAACTGAGATCGGTGCTCTCCAGTCCCAGGCCGTAGCCGCGCCCCGGCTCGTCCGGGATCGGCTCCGTGCGGCGCATCTCGGCGAGTTCGGCGGGCCCGAGCAACCGACCGGAGAGCAGCGCGGCGAAGAAGCGGTCGATGTCGCTCGGCGTGCCGTACATCGCCCCCGCCGCGTCGGCGACGGTGTGGTTGAGCACGGTGGTGTCGGTGGGTCGGGTGTCGCCCGCGAAGGTGTGCTCGGCCTGCGCGTGCGGCTGCGGCAGATACGGGTCGTCGCCCGGGACCCGGGTGTCGTGCAGGCCGAGGGGACGCAGGATCCGGTCTCGTACCTCCTCGCCCCACGAGCGGCCGGTGACCCGGTCGATGACCATGCCCACGAGCAGGTAGTTGGTGTTCGAGTAGGCCCACGCCGTGCCGGGTTCGAACCTGCTGGGCAGGGTGAGCGCGGCGGCGACCAGGTCCTGGGGTCGATAGTGCCGGAAGCGGTTCTCCCGGTAGCCGCGCGCCGAGTACAGCGCCGGGACGGCGGAGGGCAGCGCGGTGTAGCCGGGGATCCCGCTGGTGTGTTGGAGCAGGTGCCGCAGGGTGATCCGGCGGCCGTCGTTGCCGTTGCCGCGCACCACGCCCGGGAGCCGGGTCTCGATCGGCTCGTCCAGCCGCAACCGGCCCTCGGCCACCAGTTGCAGGGTGACGGTGGCCACGAAGGTCTTGGTCGTGCTGCCGATCCGATAGTAGCCGTCCCGGGGCACCGGTCGGCCGGTGTGCGCTTCGGCCTCGCCGCTTCGGGTGGTGCGTACCGTGCCGGGCGCGGTGTAGCGCACGGTGACGCCGATCGCGCCGGCGTCGTGGATCGCGTCGGTGTCGCGCTGGAGGCGGGAGGCGGCCGGGTCGTGCGCGGTGGCCGGCTCGCCCGCCGCCGCAGTGGCGGTGGTCGTGGTGGCGAGCACGAGGCCGACGGCGAGCAGGCAGGCGACCCGGTACGGCCTCGAACGCAGGTGTGTGGTGGTCCGGTTCATCGCGTGTTTCCTCCGCGGAGGTGTCCGGGAGCGGCGGCCGATGTGGGCGCCGCTTCGGGGGGTGGTCGACGTGCGCTCAGGCCCCGGGGGCGAGCAGTCGGTCGGTCAGTCGTTGTACGGCGACCTCGGCGCGCAGCCCGATTTCGTCGCCGTCGTCGGTGCCATTGACCACGATCACGACGCTGCGTCGGCCGTCCTCGGTGACGCCCATCCGGATCTTGCTGCCCTCGATGTCGCCGCCGTGCCCCCAGCGGTATCCGCCGCCCGGCAGCGGTTGGCGCATCAGCCCCAGGCCGTAGCGCACCCCCGGCATGACCTGCTCGAAGTCGGCCGGCATCGGCACGGTCGTGCGCATCAGCGCGAGGTGCGCGGGCGGCAGCAGTCGGCCGCCGAGCAGCGCGGTGAAGAAGCGGTCCAGATCGGCGTGGGTGCTGATCATCTCGCCGGCCGCGTCGCCCCAGGACATGTTGCGGATGGTGGTGTCCACCCAGGCGTCCCGGTCCGGGAAGCGGTGGTAGGAGTGGGCGTACGGCGCGGGCAGGGTCGGATCGCCGCCGGGTGCGTAGGTGTCGCCGAGGCGAAGCGGGCGCAGCACCCGGGTGCGCACCTGGTCCGCCCAGGAGCGGCCGGTGACCCGTTGGATGATCATCCCGGCGAGCACGTAACCGGTGTTCGAGTACTCCCAGTTCGGCGTCGGGTCCTCGGGAGCGGCGGGCGGGAAGCTCGGGGCGAAGCGCATCGCCGCGTCGACCAACTCCCGGGCGTTCGTGTCGCGGAACCGCACCTGCTCGAAACCCGCCGCGGTATCCGGGAGTTCGATCGAGTAGTTGTGCAGGCCGCCGGTGTGCTGGAGCAGGTGGCGCACGGTCACCCGGCGTCCGTCGTTACCGTTGCCGGCGACCACCCCGGGCAACCATCGCTCCACCGAGTCGGCGAGCGAGAGCCGTCCCTCGGCCACCAGTTGCAGCACGACGGTGGCCACGAACGCCTTGGTCGCGCTGCCGATCCGCAGCCGCGCGTCGTGCGGTACGGGCCGCCCGGTGCGCAGGTCGGCCGGCCCCGCGTACGCCTGACTGCGCTCGCGCCCGTCGCGCACCACGATCGCGGCGTTCACGTAGCCGCCGTCCCGCAGCAGTTGTTCCGCCTCGTGGCGCAATCGGTCCCGGATGGGCGGCCGGCGCTCGGCGGCGGTGGCCGGCTGGGCCAACGCAACCGTCGACCCGGTCAGGGCCACGGCCAGCGCACAGCAGCGACGGCGGCTCAGGAGGGCGGGGCTGCCGGGGACACGGACCATGGGTGCGGACACGACGACTCCTCAGGGGTTCACCGATACCGCACCACCATCGCGCGCTCTCGTGCCCGCCCACGACCGTGCGGCCACCCGGACGCGAGGTGGTGGAACCCGGTGCGGCGGGGTGGGGCAGACCGAACCGGTGCGCGCGGGCGCGGCTGCCGTCCCACCGTGGGCGGGCGTCGGCGCGACCGTCGGACCGCCGCCGAGGATGGGCGCAACCGGCCCACGGCGGGTGGGCGTTGGCGCCGCCGGCGCAGCGCCGATGGGCGTTCGCGCCGCCCCCGCGGGCGTTCGCGCCGCCCCCGGACGTTCGCGCCCCTATCCCGCCGTGCCGGGTGCTCCCCCTCCGCGGCGCAGCAGGGCGTAGTCCATCGCGGTCCAGGCCATCGCCGTGGCGCCGTCGAGGATGGCCCGGTCGGCCGCCGGGGAGATCGCCGCTTCCGCGAAGGCCGCCTCGTGCGGGCCGCAGGTGCCGCCCGTGATGTCCAGGACCGGATGGATGGTCGGGATCACGTGCGAGACGTTGCCCATGTCGGTGCACGCGAAGGGGGGTCGCTCGATCGGGTCCGGGCGGCCCAACTCCCGTGCGTTGGCCCGCCACAGCGCGATCAGGGTCGGGTCGGTGCGGAAGTCCAGGTAGTCCGGCTCGGGGCGGGTCAGCCGGACCTCGCAGCCGATCGCCAGCGCGCCGGCCCGGAAGCAGGCCTCGACCCGGTCGCGCAGTTCGGCCAGGTCGGCCGCGTCGGTGGTGCGCAGTTCGTACTCGGCGGTGGCCCGCTCCGGGACCGCGTTGGGCGAGGTACCCGCCGCCGTGGTGATGCCGTGCACCCGCCAGTCCGTCGGCAACTGCCGTCCCAGCAGGCCCAGGGCGACCTGAGCCACCGTCAGCGCGTCGGCGGCGCTGCGTCCTTCGTGCGGGTTCAGGCTCGGATGCGCGCCCGTACCGAGGTATTCCACGGACAGCGTGCCGAGCGCGAAGGAGCGGAACTCGGCCACCTCGAACGGACACGGGTGCACCATCATCGCCGCGTCCACGCCGTCGAAGGCACCCGCGTCCAGGAGCAGCGCCTTGCCCGCGCCGCGCTCCTCGGCCGGGGTGCCGACCACGCGCACGGTCAGGCCCAGCCGATCGGCGACCGGGCCGAGCGCGAGGGCGGCGCCGACACCCGCCGCCGCGATCAGGTTGTGTCCGCACGCGTGGCCCAGGCCGGGCAGCGCGTCGTACTCGCACGCGATCGCGACCGTGATCGGACCGGACCCGATGCTCGCCACGAAGGCGGTGTCCAGGCCGAACGCGGGCGCGGTGACCGCGTAGCCGTGTGCGCGCAGCACGTCCGCGCACCAGGCCGAGGCCCGGTGTTCGGCGAAGGCCGGCTCCGGGTGGGCGTGGATGCGTCGGCTGAGCGCGAGCAATTCGTCCCGATCCGCCAGCACCCGATCGCGGATCGCGGCCCGGTCGGCATCCGAGGCCGGTCGGTCCGCCACGTCGGCCACGCTCATGTTCCGCTCCGCTTCATCGAGATTTCTTCGTCCCGGGGGCACCCTGACGGACCCTCGGAAGATAGCTTAGGCTTACCTAACTTCGCGTGCCGGGGACCGGTACGTGCCGCCTGCCGTCGTCGCGCCCCGGGAGTCTCCACACCATGCCTCACCACCAGGCCGAGACCACCGTTTCGGATGCCTCCGTGCCGGACCTCGCCGAGGCCGACGTGCCCGCGCCGGCGGCCGGCCCCGACGCCGCCCGGCTGCCGCTGCTCGCCGCCCAGGCCGGCATCGTCTACGCCCAGGCGCTGGCCCCGGGGGATCCGGTCTACAACACCGGTGACCGGGTCGAGATCCGCGGCCCGCTGGACGCCGACCTGTTCACCCGCGCGCTGCACCGGGTCGGTGTCGAGGCCGAGACGCTGCGCCTGCTGGTGGTGGCGGACGCCGACGGCACCTCGACCCAACGTGTCATCGACCACGAGCACCCGGTGCACCGCGTCGACCTGAGCACCGCCGAGGACCCGACGGCCCGGGCCCGGGCCTGGATGCGCGCCGACCTGGACCGGGCCGTCGACCCGAGCGCCGGACCCCTGGTCACCCACGCGCTGTTCCGCTTCGCCGACGACCACCACTGGTGGTACCGGCGGGTCCACCACGTCGCCGTGGACGCCTACGCGCTCACCCTGATCGGCCGCCGGGTCGCCGAGTTGTACACCGCCTTCGCCCGCCGGGACCGGCCCACCCCCAGCCCCTTCGGCAGCCTGCGCGACCTGGTCGCGGAGGAGGTCGACTACCGAGCGAGCGAAGCGTACGACACCGATCGCGCCTTCTGGCTCGATCACCTCGCCGACCGTCCGCGACCGGTCACCCTGTCCTCGGAGCCCGCGACTCCCCTGCCCGCGGCCCCGATCCTGCGCCGCGCCGTCGAACTTCCGCCCGACCGCGCCGCCCGGCTCACCGAGGCCGCCTCGATCGCCCGGGCCACCTGGGCCGAACTGCTGATCGCCGCCACCGCGGGCTACCTGCACCGCACCACCGGCGCCCGGGAGATCACCCTCGGCCTCCCGCTGCTGAACCGGCGCAGCCCCACCGCTCTGCGCACCCCGGCGATGACGGTCAACATCCTGCCGCTGCGGGTCGCGGTCCATCCCCGGGACACCGCGCCCGAGTTGCTGCGCAGGGTCGTGCTCGAACTGCGCGCCGTCCGCCGGCACCAGCGCTTCCGCCAGGAGGATCTGCTCCGCGAACTCGGCACCGGCGCACGTGAACAACCGCTGTACGGGCCGATGATCAACATCAAGGCCTTCGAGGGCGACCTGGATCTGGACGGCTCGGTCGCCCGGGTGCACAACCTGGCCGCCGGCCCCGTGGACGACCTGGCCGTCGGCGTCGTGCCGACCGCCGGCGGCGGCCTGCGGATCGAACTGGACGCCCCTCCCGCCCGCTACCGCGCGTCCGACCTGGCCGATCACGAACGCGGCCTGCTGCGCTACCTGGACGCGCTCGTCGAGTTGCTGCACGACGAACCCCGGCAGGCGATCGGCCGGATCGACCTGCTCACCCCCGACGAGGTCGTGCGGGCCACCGTCGGTCGCGCCGAACCACCGGTCACCACGACCCTGCCCGAGCTGTACTCGCACCAAGTCGCCCGTACGCCCGACGCGATCGCGGTCCGCGCCGGCGCGGACGCGCGTACCTTCGCCGAGGTCGATTCGGCCGCCAATCGACTCGCCCACGAGCTGATCGCGACCGGCGTCACCGCCGAGGTCCCGGTCGCCGTCGCGCTGCACCGCGGCGCGGACACCGTGGTCGCCCTGCTCGCCGTGCTCAAGGCGGGCGGCGTGTGCCAGTTCCTCGACCTCGGCCACCCGGCCCGGCGGATCGCCGACGTGTTGGCCGACACCCGACCCGGCTGCCTGATCGGCACCGCCGAGGCGGTCGCGGGGCTGCCCGCGCACGACGTCCACACCGTGCTCCTGGACGACCCGAACACCCGTGCCCGACTGGCCGCGCACCCGGACCGCACCCCGCGACCGCCGCGCCCCGAGCACAGCGCGTACGTGATCCACACCTCCGGCTCCACCGGTCGGCCCAAGGGTGTCGCGGTCTCGCACGCCTCGCTGGCCAACCTGTACGCGAGCCACGGCACCGACCACATCGCGCCCGCCGTCGAGCGCACCGGGCGCACCCGGCTGCGGATCGGCCACAGCGCCTCGTTCGCCTTCGACGCCTCGTGGGACCCGATCCTGTGGATGGCGCACGGCCACGAACTGCACCTGCTCGACGACGCCGGCTACCGCGACCCCACCACGCTGCTCGACTACCTGCACGAGCACCGGGTCGACTACCTGGACGTGACGCCCACCTACGCCGAGGCGCTGCTCGCCGAGGGCCTGGACGCCCCCGACCGGCACCACCCCGCCGTCGTGGTGGTCGGCGGCGAGAGCGTGCCCGAGCCGTTGTGGCAACGACTCTCCGCGATCCCGGGCAGCCGGCCGATCAACCTGTACGGACCCACCGAGACCACCGTCGACGCCTACTTCTGGGGCCCGGACGGCACCGGCGCCCCGGTCCGCGCCTCGCGCGCCTACGTCCTGGACGGCTCGCTGCGGCCGACCCCGGTCGGCGTCACCGGCGAACTGCACATCGCCGGCGCGTGCCTGGCCCGGGGCTACCTGAACCGGCCCGACCTGACCGCCGAGCGCTTCGTCGCCGACCCGTTCGGCGCCGCGCACGGCGATCCGGGCGGCCGGATGTACCGCACCGGCGACCTCGCCCGGCGTCGCGCGGACGGCACCCTCGAACTCCTGGGCCGGGCCGACGAACAGGTCAAGATCCGCGGCTTCCGGATCGAACCGGGCGAGATCCAGGCGGTGTTGGCCACCCACCCGGACATCGCGCAGGCCGCGGTGATCGCCCGGGACGCGGCGCACGGCAAACGACTGCTCGGCTACGCGGTCCCGGTCGCCGGTCGCACCCCGGACCCCGAGGCGCTGCGCGCGTACCTCGCCGACCTGCTGCCCGAACACCTGGTCCCGGCCGCGGTGCTCGTCCTGCCCGCGCTGCCGCGCACCGCCAACGACAAGATCGACCACCGCGCGCTGCCGGACCCGGCGCCCGTGGCGCCCGGTCTGCGGGAGGGTCCGCGCGGTCTGCACGAGGAGATCATCTGCGATCTGTTCGCCGCCGTCCTGGAATTGCCCGAACAACCTTCCCGAGACGCCGACTTCTTCGACCTCGGCGGCCACTCGCTGCTCGCCGCACGGCTCGCCGCACGGGCTCGGGAGAGCTTCGAGGCGCCGATCGGTCTGGCCGACGTCTTCCGCCGGCCGACCCCCGCGGGCCTGGCCGACTTGGTCCGGGCCGGCGCGGATCCCGAGGCGCGCCCGGTACTGGAACCGGTGCCGCACGCCGGCGACCGACTGCCGCTGTCGCCCGCACAGCGGCGACTGTGGTTCATGTACCGGCTCGAAGGGCCCAGTCCCACCTACAACATCCCGCTCGTGCTGACCCTGACCGGCTCGCCGGACCACACCGCGCTCGAGCGCGCGCTGGCCGACCTGGTGGCCCGGCACGAAACGCTGCGCACGGTCTACCCGGTGCTCGGCGAGGACGGGGACGAGCCCTACCAGCGGATCCTGACGTCCGATCAGGCCCGCCCCGAACTGTGCCTCGCGGCGTCCGGCGAGACGATCGCCGACGCCGTGCGCCACCGCTTCGACCTCGCCGTGGAACCACCGTTGCGCTGCACGCTGTTCCGCGCCGACGAGCACACCCACACGCTGGTCCTGCTCCTGCACCACATCGCCGGCGACGGCGCCTCCACCACACCGCTCGCCCGCGATCTGGCCACCGCCTACGCGGCCCGGGTCGCCGGTCGCGAACCGCGGTTCCCGCCGCTCGCGGTGCGCTACTCGGACCATGTCGCGTGGCAGGCCCGCCTACTCGGCACCGCCGCCGCGCCCACCGCGTCCGCCACCCGGCAGCTCGACTTCTGGAAGCACGCCCTCGCCGGTCTGCCGGACGAACTCGCGCTGCCCACCGACCGACCGCGCCCCCAGGTCGCCTCGTACGCGGGCGACACGGTGCCGTTCCACCTCGACGCCACCGCGCACGCGGGCCTGGCGGAGTTGGCCCGAGCGACCGGCACCAGCGTGTTCATGACCGTTCAGGCCGCGCTGGCCGCGCTGCTCACCCGGCACGGCTGCGGCACCGACATCCCGCTCGGCACGCCGGTCGCCGGGCGCGACGACGACGCCACCGCCGATCTGGTCGGATTCTTCGTGAACACCCTGGTGTTGCGCGCCGACACGTCCGGGTCGCCGAGCTTCCGCACCCTGCTCGATCGGGTGCGCGGCGCCACACTGGCCGCGTACGACCACGCCGACCTGCCCTTCGACCGGGTCGTGGACGAGCTCAACCCGCCGCGCTCGCTCGGCCGACACCCGCTGTTCCAGGTGCTGATCGCGTGGCAGTCGTTGCCCGACACCGAGTTCGCGCTCGGCCCGCTGACCGCGCGGATGACCGCCGTGCCGTCCGGGACGGCCAAGTTCGATCTCACCCTGAACGTGGGCGAGCAACCCGGCCGGGGCGTCGGCGGGTTCGTCGAGTACCGCACCGACCTGTTCGACCGGGCCACCGTGCTCGGCCTGTCCCGCCGCCTCTCCGCGCTGCTCACCGCGGCCGTCGCCGACCCGGACGCGCCGATCGACACCCTGCCCCTGCTCGACGAGCCCGAGCGGCACCGCGCGCTCGTCGAGTGGAACGCCGGGCCCACCGCGACCGCGACCGCCTCGGCCACCCTGGTCGCCCGCTACGAGCAGGCGGCCCGCGCACACCCCGCGCGGATCGCGGTGAGTTGCGCGGGCCTGTCGCTGAGCTACGCCGAACTGTCCGCCCGGGCCAACCGCCTGGCCCGGCTGCTGGTCGCCCGTGACATCGGACCCGGCGACATCGTCGCGCTCGCGCTGCCGCGCTCCCCGGAGTTGGTGGTCGCGCTGCTCGCGGTCGCCAAGGCGGGCGCCGCCTACCTGCCGCTCGACCCGGACTACCCGGCCGACCGGCTCGCCTACATGCTGGACGACGCCACGCCCGCCGTGCTGCTCACCGACTCGGCGACCGCACGCCGACTGCCCGCGCACGACCTGCCCCGAATCCAGGTGGACGGCAAGGACGCGGACGCCTACCCGAGTTCCGACCTGCGTCAGGAGCAGCGCAAGCGCCCGCTGCGCGCGAGCGATCCGGCCTATGTGATCTACACCTCCGGCTCCACCGGCCGGCCCAAGGGCGTGCCGGTCACCCACCACAACGTGGCCCGCCTGTTCACCGCGACGGACCACTGGTTCGGCTTCGGCCCGGACGACGTGTGGACCCTGTTCCACTCCTACGCGTTCGACTTCTCGGTCTGGGAGTTGTGGGGCGCGCTGCTGTTCGGTGGTCGCCTGGTCGTGGTGCCGCACCTGGTCAGCCGCGACCCGGCCGAGTTCCTCGACCTGCTCGCCCGCGAACGGGTCACCGTGCTCAACCAGACGCCGTCCGCGTTCCACCAGTTGGTGGCCGCCGACCGGGAGCGGCCCGGGCGCGAGCTCGCGCTGCGCTACGTGGTGTTCGGCGGCGAGGCACTGGAGCCCGCCCGCCTCGCCGACTGGTACGAGCGGCATGCCGACGACGCACCGCGACTGGTGAACATGTACGGGATCACCGAGACCACGGTGCACGTCTCCTACCATCCGCTCTCTCGCTCGTCGGCCGCCGCCGGGAGCGCGAGCACGATCGGGGTGAACATCCCCGACCTGCGCGTCTACGTCCTGGACCACCGGCTCCAGCCGGTTCCGCCCGGGGTGACCGGCGAGATGTACGTCGCCGGCGAGGGCCTCGCGCGCGGCTACCTGGGTCGGCACGCGCTGACCGCGACCCGCTTCGTGGCCGACCCGCACGCGGCCCGGTTCGGCGAGCGTGGGGCCCGGATGTATCGCTCCGGCGACCTGGCACGGCGCCGCGCGGACGGCGGCCTGGACTACCTCGGGCGGGCCGACCAGCAGGTCAAGATTCGCGGCTTTCGGGTCGAACTCGGGGAGATCGAGGCGGTGTTGGCCGCACATCCGGCGGTCGCGGACGCCGCCGTGGTGCTGCGCGAGGACACCCCCGGGGACAAGCGGCTGGTCGGCTACGTGGTCGCCGGGCCCGATGTCGGCGGTCCCGATGTCGAAAGGGTCGACGGCGAAAGGGTCGACGTCGAAGGGCCCGATGTCGGGAGGGCCGGCGTCGAAGGGCCCGCGCTGCGCGAATACGCCGCCGCGACCCTGCCGGTCCACATGGTCCCCTCCGCCGTGGTCGTGGTCGACCGGCTGCCGCTGACCGCGAACGGCAAGCTGGACCGCAAGGCGCTGCCGCACCCGGACCACACCGCCTCGGCCGGCGCCGCACGGGCTCCGCGCGGACCGCGCGAGGAGCGGCTGTGCGCGCTGATCGCGGACGTGCTCGGCGTGCCCGCGGTCGGCGTGCACGACAACTTCTTCGACCTCGGCGGCCACTCGCTGCTCGCGGTCCGCCTGGCCGGCCGGATCAAGTCCGCGCTGGGCGCGGACGTCGGCATCGGCACCATCTTCCAGGCGCCCACCGCCGCCGGCCTGGACGCCGCGCTGGAGGCGGCCGAGCACACCGACGCGTTGGACGTACTGCTGCCGCTGCGCCCGGCCGGCTCGACCGATCGGGCTCCGCTGTTCTGCGTGCATCCGGCCGGTGGCCTGTCCTGGTGCTACGCGGGCCTGATCCGGCACCTGCCGGCGGATCTGCCCATCCACGGCCTCCAGGCCCAGGGCGTCGGCCCGGCGACCGCCGGTGAACCGCTGCCCCGGACGCTGGAGGAGTTGGCCGCGCACTACGTCGACCGGCTGCGCGAGGTCCGGGCGGAGGGCCCGTATCGGCTGCTCGGCTGGTCGACCGGCGGGATCATCGCGCACGCGATGGCGACCCGGCTACAGGACCTGGGCCACGAGGTCGAGTTGCTCGCGATCCTGGACGCGTACCCGGCCGAGGGCTTTCGCGAGCTGCCGGTGCCCGACCGCGCGGAGGCGCTGGAGGCGCTGCTCACCATGGGCGGCTACGGACCGGAGAGTCTGGGCGGCGCGCCGCTCGAACTCGCGGAGGTGATCGCGGTGTTGCGTCGCGAGGGCAGTCCGCTGGCCGGCCTGGACGAGGCCACGATCGAGGCGCTCAACGACATCTACCTCAACACCAACCACCTCGTGCGGGCCTTCGACCACCGGGTCTTCCGCGGCGACGTGCTGTTCTTCCGGGCCACCGTCGACACCATCGACGACACGCTCACCCCCGACACCTGGGCCCCGTACGTGAGCGGTCGGATCGACAACACGAACGTGGCCTGCTCGCACAAGGACATGACCCTGGCCGGCCCGATCGCGCAGATCGCGCGTGTGGTCCTGGACCGCCTCACCGAGTTGGAGAACGACTCCCATGACCTCTCGTGACCACGACACCCCGACGAACCCGTTCGACGACGAGGACGGCGAGTTCCGGGTCCTGGTGAACGACCTCGGGCAACACTCCCTGTGGCCCGACTTCGCCGCCGTGCCGGACGGCTGGACACTCGCGCACGGGCCGTGCGCGCGCTCGGTCGCGCTGAACTGGATCGGCACCCACTGGACCGACCTCGGCCCGGCCGCGCGGTGACCGGGGAGCACACCGAACCGGCTCCCGAGGCAAGCGGCGAGCGCGGCGAAGCGGCTTCCGCAGGGACCGATGAGCGCGGTGGACCGGCTTCCGCCGCGACCGAAGAGCGGGACGAACCCGGCCCCCCGGCGACCGGCGAGCGGCGCCGACCCGCTCGGCCGGGGACCGCGAAGGGGGCGTCCGCGTGGATCGTGGTGGCCGTCTACACCGCCGCGATGTGCATGAACGGCCTGGATTCGACCATCGTCAATCCGGCCCTGTTGACCATCGCGGAGGACTTCGACCGGCCCGCGGTGGCCGCGAACACGGTCGAGATCGCGTTTCTGGTCGCCCTGGTGGCCGCGCTCCCGGTCGCCGGCCGGCTCGGTGATCGCTTCGGCACGAAACGCGTCTTCCTGGGATCGCTGGCCGTGTTCACCGCGGCCTCGGCCGCGTGCGGCCTGTCCCAGAACCTGGTCTCGCTGGTCCTGGCGCGCGTCGTACAGGGCCTGGCCGGCGGCCTGTTGACGCCGGTCGGGATGACCATCCTGTTCACCGCGTTCGCGCCGCACGAACGCATGCGGCTGGCCAAGTGGCTGATCGTGCCGACCGCGCTGATGCCCGCGCTGGGTCCGCCGCTCGGCGGCTTTTTGACCGAACACCTCTCCTGGCACTGGCTGTTCCTGGTCAACGTGCCGATCGGCACGGCCGCCGTACTGCTCGGCCTGTTCGGGCTGCGCGAGCACCACGCCGGTGTGGTCGGGCCGTTCGACCGCACCGGGTTCTGGCTCACCGTGCCGACCCTGGCGCTGCTCACCTACGCGCTCGGCTTCGGGCCCTCGCAGGGGTGGACCACGCCCGCCATCGCGATCGCCGGCATCCTCGGCCTGGTCCTGTCGGTCGTCGCGATCGCACACCAACTGCGCTCCGACGAACCGTTGTTGCGACTCCGGCTGCTCGCCGATCGGGCCTTCGGCCCGGCGACCGCGCTGGCCCTGGTCACCTCGGCCGGGCTGATGGGCGTGCTGTTCGTCTTCCCGCTGCTGTACCAGGCGGCGTTGGGCGCGTCGGCGCTGGACGCGGGGCTCGGGGTGTTTCCCGAGGCGGTCGGCCTGATGTTCGCGTCGCAGGTGGTGGACCGGCTGTTGCCCCGACTGGGCCCGCGCCGGCTCACCGCACCCGCCCTGGTCCTGGCCGCGCTGGTGTTCGGCGCGCTCGCGCTGCCGGGGGTCGCGGACAACGCCTGGGCGGTACGGGCGTTGATGTTCTGCGTCGGACTGGTACTGGGTACGGCGGTGTTGACCGTACAGATCGCCGGGTTCGGCGAGATCGAACCCGCCGACATGGGTCACGCGATGGCGCTGTTCACCATCGTGCGCACGCTCGGCGGGTCGCTCGGGATCGCGGCCGGCGCCGCGGTGATCGAGGCGGGCGGCGGTTCGGGCCACGACGCCGGTGCGCCGGGGCCGTATCGCGCGGCGATCTGGGTCACCGCCGGACTGGTCGCGCTCGGCGCGCTGTTCGCGCTGCGCCTGCCACGCGAGGCACCGGCGCCACCACCGTTCGAGGACGACGACGAGGCGGGTCACGGGACGGGACCCGGCGCCGAACCCGGAGCGGGTCACGAGGTCGAAGCGGGAGCGGGTCTCGGGACTGCTCCCGAGCCCGAGTCCGCCCGCACCGATTCGGCCGGCGCCTCAGCGCCCGTCCGAGGCTGACAGCAGGTCGACGAGTCCGACGGCGAGCCCGCCGCGCCAACAGGCGTAGTCGTGGCCGCCGTCGAACTCGGTGTAGGTGAGCGGATATCCGCGTTCCAGCAGGACATCGCGCAACCGGCGGTTCTCCGCGAGCAGCATCCACTCCAGCAGTCCCACCTCCAGGTGGAACCGGATCGGCAGACGCTCGCTCGTGGCGAACCGTCGGGTCAGCCATTCCGGTCCGTCGTTGCTCTCGTCCGGATCGGGCCACCAGAACGACCCGGACTGGGACAGCGCGTTGCCGAATCGGTCCGGTCGACGAAACGCCCCGAACGCCGCGGTCAGCCCACCCGCGCTCTGCCCCACGAGCACGGCGTGCGCGGGATCCCCGCTCACCCCGTGACGCCGGCCGGCCCACGGCAGCAGCACGTCCGCGAGCCAGTCCACGAACGATTCGCTACAGGTGAGATCGGCCATCCGCCGTTCCCGACCCATCGTGTCCACGAGCAGCGCCACGGTGGGCGGGATCCGGCCGTCGGCGTGCAGGTTGTCCAACGTGTCGCCGATCCCGAGCACCGAGCCCCAGACCTCGCCGTCCAGCAACACCGCCACCCGGTAGGGCTCGTGCCGCACGCCGGCGGGCACCAGCACACTCACCCGGCGTCCGTCGACCGTGGTGTCCAGCCGCGTCCCGCGCGGTACGCCCGGCCGGCGCCGCGCCCACGGCTGCGCGGGCGCGTCCGGCAGCGCCAGTACCGAGGACGGGTTGCGCCCGTCCCGCGCGGCCAGCGTGGGCGCGTGGTTGTACGGGTCGGGCACCGCCGCGTCCAACACGCCCAGCCAGGCCGCGCGATCGGTGCGCAACGTCCGGCCGCGCTCACCGGTGCCGACGAAGAACTGGTACGACGCGCGCAGGTCGGCGGGCAGCCGATGGGTGATCGCCCACACGTCGGTGCCGGCCACCCGGCGCATCAGATGCGGCGTCAGATCGCCCGCGTGCCGGTCCCGGTCGGTGAACGTGTGCAACAGCGCGAGTACGTCGTTCGCGGGCGCCGCCGAGTCGTCCCGCCACACGAAGGTGACCAGGCGCTGCCCGGGATCGGCCGGATCCGGCTCGATCAGCGGGGCGCCGACCTGCTCGACCCGGGCCCAGAACTCGGGCCCGGCGTCGACTCGTCCGGCGGCGACCGCCTCGGTCAGCGCGTGCAGGATGGGTGTGTCCATGATGCTGGTCGCTTTCTGCGCGAAGACGAAACGGGCGGTCGGGATCCCGCGGGCGGCACCGGCCCGGTCCCACGAGCCACCGCCCGCGCGGGCCGGGCCACGGCACGGGGCTCGACCCGCGCGGGCGGCGACCCCGATACGGGCTCGGCCCCGGGCGCGTGACGCTCCCGGGGCCGAGCACTGCCGATGACGGCGCGTCAGGAGGTGACGGACAGCGCCTTGTTCAGGTCGTTGAGCACCACGTCGGCGGCCAACGGGCCGCCCCGGGTGGACCACACCGAACCGTCCACGGTGACCACGTGGTTCTTCTTGACCGCGTTCAACTCCTTGTACGCCGGCTTGTCCTGAACCTCCTTGAGCGCGCTCGCGCCGTCCGAGGTGAGCGTGCCCAGGAACAGCCAGTCGCCGTCGATCTCGGAAATCTTCTCCAGGCTCAACGCGGGGGTGTGCGCGTTGCCGTCCTTGTCCTGCGCCTTGGGCCGGGTCAGACCCATGTCGAGCGCGACGCCACTGGCGAACTGGCGCTTCTCCATCCAGCTCGGCCCGTTCGGGTTCCAGCGCACGATGCTCACCGCGGCGCCCTTGTTCGCGGTCAGGTCCTCGCCGGTCTTCTTGGCCTTGGCCTCGTAGTCGGTGATCACCTTGTTCGCCTGGTCCAGCTTGTTGACCGCGTTGCCGATGCCCCGGAAGGACAACTTCCAGTCGTCGGTGGGCGCCATCGTGACCAGCGTCGCCGGGGTGATCTTGCGGAGTTGCTTGAGCACCTGCTCGTCCTGCATGTCGCCGGCCAGGATCAGGTCCGGCTTGGCCGCGATCACCTTGTCCATCACCGGCTGGAGCAGGTTCCCGACCACCTCCATGCCCTTGACCTTGTCGGCCAGGTAGGCCGGCGGCTTGTCCAGGCCCTGGCCGTTGGTGATGCCGACCGGCTTGACGCCGAGCGCGAGCACCGCGTCCAGGTCCTCCTGGGTGAGCACCACGATCCGCTTGGGAGCGACCGGTACCTGGACGGCGGTGCCGGTCGCGTCCTTGACGGTGCGCGTGCCACCGGCCGAGTCGCCGCCCGCCGGCGCGCCGCTGCCCTGGCTCGCGGCGGGCTTGTCGTCGGACTTCGAGTCGGAGTCGGAACCGCACCCGGTGAGCAGCAGGCCGGCCGCCCCCGCCACGGCGAACAGCCGAACCACGCGCCGCCGAGCGGTCGCGAGCGAGCGATGAGAAGAGGACATCTGGGACTCCGGGCGCGAGGAAGGGCGGGGGCCGGGGTACGGCACGACCCGCGAGGTCGCACTTAGGTTAGCCTTACCTTGCATGAGGTCCGCAAGGTGGTACGGGTCCCCATCGGTCCGGGTGGCCCATGTCACGCCCGAGCGGCGCACGTTCGATGCCCCTGCGGGGGATCTCGGCCGCTCGTACGGGTGACCCCGGCGTGATCGGCGGCTCGGGCCGGGCGCCGGTCCGTACGGTTTCCCGCATGAAGCGGACCACCGTGACGCGTTCGATGTTGTCGATGGCCGCAGCGGCCGTGCTCGTGCTCGCCGGCCTGGCCGCCCCGGCCACGGCCGACCCGCCCACGGCCGACCCGCCCACCGGCGGTTGCCTCGCCGACCGATTGACGCGACTGAGCACACTCCGGCACCGCCTGGACGAGCTCGCCCTGAACGGTCTGGCCGGCAACAGCCAGTACTGGTACGTCGATCACCGGCGCTGCACGCTCGCGATCGCGACGCTGCGGGGCGCCGCCGACCCGGTCACGTCGGCCTTCCTGCACACCGCCCGGATGTTGCCCGCGCCGGTCGAGATCACCGAACTCGGCGCGCCGGTCACCACCCGCGTGGCCAGGCGGCCCGCCGCAAGCCCCGACACCCGGGCCGCCACCGGGTTCCACGGCGGCAGCACGCTCTACAGCGGGCTCACCGGCACGGTCTTCATCTGCACCGCCGGCTTCAACGGATACCGCGCGAACACGACCGGCACGGCGGGCCATTGCGCCCGCGACGCACCCACCTGGTACGACGGCACCGGCACCCTGATCGGCACCGTCGACGAGTCCCGCTTCCCCGGCGCCGACTGGGCCGTCATCCCCGCGGCCGAGGGCCTGGACCTGACCTCCGACATCCTCGACGGCGACTCCACCACCACGATCACCGGCTTCGCCCGACCCCGACTCGACGACCGGGTCTGCGGCACCGGCGCCACCAGCGGCACCCGCTGCGGCACCATCGACGCCACCGACGTCACGGTCAACTACCCCGAGGGCCCGGTCACCGGCCTGGTCCGCAGCACCCAATCCGGCACCGCCGGCGACTCCGGCGGCCCGGTCCACACCGGCCACACCGGAGTCGCCCTGATCAGCGGCGGCCCACCCGAAGGCGCCCCCACCTTCCTCCAACCCCTGAACTTCTGACCCCCACCCCCGGGCGCACCGACACGCCCAGCAACCCACCCGAAGGCTCCTCCACCGCCCTCCAACCCCCGAACCTCTCAGCCCCACCCCCCGAACGCACCGACACGCTCAGCGGCGGAGGAGTTCGAGTTGGGTGGTGAGGGTGTCGATGCCGCGGTAGGTGAGGCCGACGAGGGCAACGTGTTTCCAGCGCAGGATGCCCTCGGCGTCGATGATGAAGACGGCTCGGCGCAGGGCGTTGCTGCCCAGGCCGATGCCGTAGGCCTCGACCACCTTGTGCTCGGTGTCGGCGAGCAGCGGCATCCGCAGGTCGTATTTGCGGGCGAAACGCTCGTGGCTGTCCAGTCCCTGCGGGCTGATCCCCCACACGGTGGCGTCGAGATCGGTGAATTGTTCGAAGCCGGAGGAGTATGAGCACAGTTGCTTCGTGCAGACAGCCGTGTCGTCGCCGGGGTAGAAGGCCAATACGACCGGGCGACCGCGCTGGGCGGACAGGGTCAGGGGAACGCGCTCGGCCTCGCCGTCGGTCAGGTGCACCGCGTCGAGGGTGAAGTCCGGCGCCGGGGCGCCGATCTCGGGGGTTTTGGACACGTCGTGGTCTCCTCGGGCGGGGTGGGCGGCGGCGTGGGGCCGGCGCACTGGGCACCGAGACGCTACCCGGCGTCGCTCACGGCCGTACCAGCGCCATCCGCCGGACCAGTAGCACGATCGCGGGAAGCGGGAAGAGCAGCAGGAACAGGTTGGGCAGCCACCACTCGGGCGCGAAGTCGCCGCGCAGCACCCAGAACGCGATGGCCTGGAGGCCGGCGGTGCTGGTCAGCACGAGCGAGATCAGCATCAGCGGGTGGGCGTTCCCGGTCTCGGTACGCCGGCCCAGGCGCAGCGCGGCCAGACCGGTCGCCGCGGCCGCGAGGTCGAGCGGTACGAACGAGTAGTTCCAATCGCCGATCACCGGATCGGCGTAGTCCTTGTAGGTGTACTCGGCCGGGATCAGCGCGAACAACGTGACGGTCCAGTACACCAGGAAGCCCACGTCGGCGACGGTCATCGAGACCCGGGTGAGGCACATCAGGTCGGCGCCGCGCGAGCGCACGGCCGCGCTACTCATGGGTCGTCCCGCCGTACAGGTAGAGCACCGCCACGCCGACGATCACCAGCGCCATGCCGAGCACCGTGCCCGGCCGGAGCGGCTCGTCGTAGAGCACTACGCCGCCGGCCAGTGCGCCGACGGTGCCCAGGCCGGACCAGATCGCGTACACCGGACCCACGTTCAGCGTCTTGAGCGCCCGCGCGAGCAGCACGAACGCGAGCAGGTAGCCGACCGCGACGACCGCACTCGGGACGAGCCTGGTCAGTCCGTGCGAGGCGCGCAGCGACAGGGTCGCGGTGACCTCGGCCAGAATCGCCCCGCCGACCAGCAGTCCCGCGATCACGCCGCGCCGCCTCGGGTGCGGATCAGATCGGTCAACAGCGCGCGCAGATCGGTGTGCGCGGCGTCGTGCGGAACGCCCAGGTCCAACAACCGGGCCGCCCACCAGCCGTCCACCGCCATCCGGACCAGGTCGGCGACCGCCGGGTCCAGGCCGTCCGAGGCCAGCCGACGCTGCCAGTGCGCGTAGCGCTCGCGCAGGCAGGCCAGCACCTCGGGGCCGCCGGCCGCGGCGAGCAGCGCGAGTGGGACCTGGTCGACGCCGCTGCGGTCGCCGGTCGGTGACTCCGCGGGGATGCTCGCGTCCAGCCACGCCAGCGCGAACGCCCCGGGCGGGCAACCCGGTTCGGGCAGCGCGGCCTCGAATCGGTCGGCCAGCCGTTCGACCACGCCCTGTACCAGCGCCTGCTTGCTCGGGAAGTGGTGCAGCAGTCCGCCCTTGCTGACGCCGGCCTCGCGGGCCACCGCGTCCAGCCGGACCGCCTCCACGCCGTCCCGGACCAGTATTCGTTCCACCGCGTCCAGCAGTCGATCGCGCATCGACGCACCACCCCTGTCCCGCTCTGGTTCCCTCCGGACCATCCGGACGGTCCGGAGCAACGGTAGCAGCGAATCACCTCGGCGCACGTGTCCTCGTTCGAGTGATCCACCGTGCACCGCACGGCAGTTGCCGCATCGCGAGAGGCCGCGAGAGGTCGGGGGGAGTCGGGAAGGGTCCGGTGGGACCCGGCGGGTCGTCGCTCGGCGGCTTGGGATACCGAAGCGGAGGTGGGCGGGGGCGAGCCCGGGGTCACTCGGTGGGCTCGCCGACGCGGCGTGGCGGCCGACGGGCTCCCGAGCCCGGGCGGCGGCTTCGCCGGCGGCGACCCGGGCGGCGGTCAGCCGGCCGGTTCCGCGCCCGAGGCCGACCCGGCGCCGGCCGGGTTCTCGTCGGTGGACCCGGCGGACGGGACCGCCTGTTCGGCTTCGGACGAGGAGTCCGTCGAGGCCTCGGCGCTCGACCCCGAAGCGGCGTCGGTCGCCGCCTCGGACGAGACATCCGTCGGCGTATCGGAAGCCGACTCCGAACTCTGCACCGCCGGGCTGTCCCCGTCGTCGTCCCCGTCCCCGTCCCCGGAACCGTTCACCAGCAGGCTCACCACCACGATCAGCGCGATCACCGCGACGATCGCGACGACCGCACCGATGATGTACGCGAGCCGCCGGCGCCGAGGCAGCGGAGCCGCCGGATCGTCGGGCAACGGCACGGTGGGCGACTGAGCCCGAAACGGCGGCGGCGAAGCGGGTCGGGTCGCCGGCGTCGGCTCCGCGGCAGGCGGAGCGGCGGCCGGCGAGGCCGCAGGTGTGGCGGCGGCGGCCATACCGGCCGGATGTACGGGTACCGGCACGGTCGTTCCATCCGCGCCCACCGGCCCCACCGCTCCCGCGGGCCCCTCCTCGTCCGCGGAACCTTCCGGCCCCGCCGGCTCCCCGGCGGCCGCGGGCCGCGCGAGCTCCGTCGGCGCGGCCAGTTGCCGCGCGATGTTCCGCGCACCGCTGTCGGTCACGTTCGCCGCGAGCAGCAGCCGGACTCGGTCCGCGTCCGGTCGCCCCGCCGGATCCTTGTCCAACAGGCCCAGGATCACCTTGGTCAACGGCCCCGCCCGACGCGGCTGCGGCGGCGGCTCACCCAGCACCGCGGCCATGCTCGCGTACGCCTGCTCGCGCCGGAACGGCGAAGTGCCCTCCACCGCCTGGAAGAGCGTGCAGCCCAGCGAGAAAAGGTCGGCGGCCGGCGTCGCGGCGTCCCCGCGCAGCCGTTCGGGCGCGATGTACTCCAACGTCCCGATCACCCCGGACGCGGTCAGCCCCGCGTCGTCCTCGTGCACCGCGATGCCGAAGTCGACCAGCGCGATCCGCCCGGTCGGCGCGAACAGCACGTTCGCGGGCTTGACGTCGCGATGCACGATGCCCAGCGCGTGCGCCGCGGCCAGCGCGTCCACCAGCGCGGTTCCGACCACCCGGACCTGCTCCACCGTCAGCGGGCCGTCCTCGGCCACCACCTCGGCCAACGTGCGGGACGGCACGTACTCCATCACGATCCACGGCACGCCGTCCTCGACCACCACGTCGTGCACGCTGACGATGTGCGGATGCTCGCGCAGCCGCGCCGCGTTCCGCGCCTCGCGCATGGCCCGGGCGACGCGCTGCTCGCGTTCCGCGTCCGGGAGCCAATCGCCGATGCTCACCTGCTTGATCGCGACCTCGACATGCAGCAGCTCGTCGGTCGCGCGCCACACCACACCCATGCCCCCGAAACCCAACTGCTCGAGCAGCCGGTATCGGGCGGCGACAAGACGACCCGAACCTCGCGTGTCCATGGCAGGCCCACCCCCGAATGACAGTGTGGGCCGGATTCGGTCACCGCGCCGGCAAACGGACATCCCGGATCGCGCCGATATCGCGCCGATCCGGAGGAAGCGGTGCCGGAATTCGTTCCCGACTCGTTGTCCGGGCTCGCGCGCGAGTCTCTGCCGCGAGGGTGCCCGATCCGGCACCATGACGTAATGAGCCGTGTGGAGAAACGCACGTCGACCGAGCCGCTGTTGCCCGCTCCGGCGCCGCGAGCCCTGCCGCCCCTGGCCGGCCTGCCCGTCGCGCTGATCGTGTTCGCGGTGTTCGCGGTGCAGACGGCGGTGTCCTCGCGCTACGGCTTCCATCGCGACGAGCTGTACTTCGTCGTGGCCGGCCGGCACCTCGCCTGGGGTTACGTCGACCAACCTCCGCTCACCCCGCTACTCGCCCGCGTGTCCGGTGAGTTGTTCGGGGACGACCCGCAGGATCTGCGGATATTCGCCGCGCTCGCGTGCGCGGCCACCGTGTTGGTCGTCGCGCTGATAGCACGCGAGTTCGGATCCGGCCGGCCCGGCCAACTACTGGCGGCGGCCTGCGCGGCCACGTCCGGCATCGTGCTCGGCGTCGGCCACCTGTGGTCCACCGCGACGCTGGACATCCTCGCGTGGCTCCTGGTGGCGTGGTTCATGCTGCGCCTGTTGCGCACCGGCGACGGGCGCTGGTGGCTCGCGGTCGGGGCCGCCGTCGGCGGCGCGATGCTCAACAAGTACCTGGTCGGCTATCTCGTGGTCGCGCTGCTCGTCGGCCTGTTCGCGGTCGGTCCCCGGGACGTGTTGCGCAGCCGTTGGCTGGGCGGGGGCATCGCGATCGCGGTCCTGCTCGGTACGCCCGGTCTGATCTGGCAGGCCGGCCACGACTGGCCGCAGTTCACCGTCGCGGGCGGCATCAGCTCGGACGACGGAACGACCAACCGGATCATGTTCGTCCCGCTGCAAATCGCCTACCTGTCACCGCTGTTCGTGCCGATCTGGGTGGCCGGCGGGATCCGCCTGTGGCGCTCGGAGCAGCTGCGCTGGGCCCGCTCGATACTGCTCGGCTACCTGGTCCTGTGCGTCCTGGTGATCGGCTCGGGCGGCAAGTCGTACTACGCGCTGCCGCTGCTGCTGGTCCTGGTGGCGGCGGGCTGCGAGCCGACCGTGCGGTGGGTCGCGTCCCGGCCCGCCAGGCGGGTACCGGTCGGCTCGATGCTGGTCATCGCCACCGTCACCAGCGCGGTGATCTCGCTGCCACTGCTGCCGGCCGCCAAGGTGAACGCGGTGAACGGGATCAACCCGGAGCAGGGCGAACAGATCGGCTGGCCGGAACTGGCCGACGCCGCGGCAGTGGCCTGGACCCGGATTCCGCCCGAACAACGCGACCGGGCGGTGCTGTTCGCGGGCAACTACGGCGAGGCGGGCGCGCTCGACCGGTACGGTCCCGCCCGCGGACTGCCCAAGCCGTACTCGGGCCACATGTCCTTCGCCGACTGGGGGCCGCCGCCGGACCGCGCCGACGGCCCGGTGGTGATCGTGCGCGAGGGCGAGGTCACACAACGGTTCCGGGACTTCGTCGACTGTCGCCTCGTCACTCGGGTGGACAACGGCAAGGGCATCGACAACGAGGAGCAGCACGCGGTGGTCGAACTGTGCGCGGGCACGGCACGGCCCTGGTCGAGTCTGTGGCCCGACCTGCGGCACTTCTACTGATCGACGGGCGGCGACCGGAGCCGGTCCGGGCCGAACGCGACCGGCCCGGACCGGCCCGCGCCCACCCGGGTCGACCCGCCCTCGCACAGGTGTCCGGATCGGTGGTCGGCGACCGGCCCGACCACCCGGGCACACCCCGGATCGGCCCGTACCGCGCCCGTAGGATGCGGCCACGCAGGGAGGAGCGTCATGGCGAATGCGAGTCCGCCCGGCTATCGCACCGGCGGCGAGGGGCGGCCGGGATCGTTGACCGGCTCGGCCTACCGGGAGATCCGGCGGCGGGTGCTGCACCTGGAGCTCGCGCCCGGCGCGCGATTCACCGAGAAGGCGGTGGCCGGCGAGTTGGGGATGAGCAAGACACCCGTGCACGAGGCGCTCGCGCTGCTCGCCGAGGACGGCTTCGTCGAGGTCATCCCCCGCAGCGGCTACCGGGTCTCCCGGGTCACCGTACGCTCCGCGCGCGAGCTGTTCGACCTGCATCGTGCGCTGGAACAGGACGCGGCGGCGTCGGTGGCGTGCCGGCCGACCGAGGTCACCACGCTGGTGGCCCGCGAGAACGCGTGGGTACGGACCCGACGACCGGTCGAGAGTCCGGACGCGTGGCTGGACCGGTACACCCGGCTGCATCTGCTGCTCGCCGAGCCGGTCGGGAATCGGCATCTGCGCCGCGCGCTGGGTGGGACCCTGCACGCGCACCACCGGCTGCTCCGGCTCTGCGTCGCCGCCGACGGCCCGCATCCTCGCACCATCGCGGGCGACGACGCGCCGCTGCTGGAGGCACTCGCGGCGGGCGACCCGGGCGCGGCACGGCGCGCGGTGCACACCCGGCTGACCGGATGTCGGGAGCGGGTGCTGGACACGCTGCTCTCCAGCGACGCGCTGCTGGACGTGAACATCGCCGGGCCCGCGTCCCGATCGTGATCACCGGCCGCGCGCCCCGACTGTGACCATCAGACCCGCGTCCCGACTGTGACCATCGGACCCGCGTCCCGACCGTGTCCCGGGCCCGCGTCCCGACCGCAATCCGTGCCCGCGCGGACCGTGATCACCGCGCCCTCGACCCGACCGTGATCGCCCGGCCACGCATCCCAACCGTGATCGCGCGGGCTCGCGCGGACCGTCGCCCGGATCGCGTCCCGACCCTGATGGTGACCGGTGCCGCGTACCGCCCCGACCGCCCGGGTTCACCCGTCGCGCAACAGCGTGCCCAGGTCCAGGTCGAGCAGGTCCGCCGGCGGCTCGGCGCCGAATCCGTCGTCGTCCGCACGGCCCAGCCGCGCGGCGACGGGCGGCACCAGCGCGGCGACCACGGCCGCGCCCAGGGCCCGGACGCCGGCCTCGACGGCGCTCGCCGCGGCCTCCGGATCACCCGCCGAGAGCGCGGCCCCCAATGCCCCGTGATCGGGCGCCGGCCAGCGCGGATCGCCGAGCGCGGCGGCCAGACACACATGCCGGAGGTGGTGGCGCAACACGTAGTGCTCGACCTCGGCGGCCCGCCCGTTCCCGGCCCGTTCGGCGAGCGCGGCGCCCAGTCCGAGCCACCCCAGCGGCTCCGGGCCGACACCCGCCCCGGTGCGAGAGCCGGACCGGTGACACGTGCCCGGTACGCCCGTCGCGACCACGGCCGCCGCCGCCCGCCGCCACGCGTCCGCGGTGTCCTCCAGCCCGCGCGGCCCCGCCGCGTCCCGCCGCCTCGCGGCCAGCCGGGCCAGCAACGTCTCGATCGTCAGGCGCAGTTCGAGCAGTTCGCGGATGTCGCGCAGGGTGACCGGCATGACCAGATAGCCCGAATGCGGCGCGACCGCGACCAGGCTCTCGTGGGTGAGCAGATTGAGCGCCTCGCGCACCGGCGTCTTGCCCATCCCCAGGACCGTCGCCAGCTCCCCCTCGCTGAACACCGTGCCGGGCACCATGTCCAGGCGCAGGATCCGACCGCGGATCGCCTCCCGGGCGAGGGCGGTCCGGCTTTTCCTGCGCGCTGTCGGGCTCGGCGTCATGTCCGGATTCTCCTCGGCTCCCGGCCGCGTTCCGGGTCGGCGGCGGGGATCGGCGAGGATCGGCAAACCGGCGGGTCGACCGGATCGAGGAACGCGCCCGACCCGCGCACCGCCCTCGACGCGGCCGACTTCACGCTTGCCCGGGGGGACTAATATCTCAGGGAGCCGAGTCGGCGACAAGGACACGGGGGTGCTCCGGCCCCGGATGGTGCCCACGACGTGGGGCCTTTGCCATCGCCGCCGCCGACTCCTGCGATGATCCTCGCGACGAGGAAGGTGGTTTCGGATGACCCGCGCGGCCCGCACGCCGACCGGCGCTGTTCCGGGGCGCGCCCGTTCGGTTGCCGGTCCTCCTCCGACGACGCGCGACCGGGCCTACCATCGGAATCGTGTCGAAGGCTCCACCGACCGCATCCGCGAGCCGCACCCGCACGCCATCCCCTCGGGACGAACGACCTTGGACATCGACATATGACCGCGTCGCAGCACACCCGATCCGCATCCCCCGTCACGCTCCTGCGGGAATGGCACGAGCGCGCCGACGGCGCCGCCCTGCACGAGGCCCTGTTCATCGGCCTGGGCGTCGACCTGCCGTACCTGGAGCGCGTGGCCGTACCGCTCGCCCGCGACCTCTCCGCGCGCGTCGCGATCCTGGGGGACGCCGCGCAGGAGACACACGACCCCGTCGAGGTGCGCGGCGCCGGCCGTGACTACCTCTACGCGCCCACCGTCTGTCCCGGTGGCCTGCGCGCCAAGCTCGTGGTGCTGCTCGGCGAGCACGCGTGCCGGATCGCGATCGGCGGCGGCACTCCCGGGCTGCCCGGCTGGGCCGACGACCGGTTGTGGACGGTGGTCGAGACCGAGCAGGACGCGTCCAACGCGCTGCTGGCCGACGTGGCCGACTGGCTGGACAAGCTGCCCGACCTGGACGGCGTCGCGATGGCCCCGTGGGCCGGCGAGTACCTGCGCGAGATCGCCGGGTTGCTGACCGAGCGACACATCATGGCGGACGAGACGCCCGGTCCCGAGGCCCGGTTGCTGGACAACCTGGACCGTTCGCTGCTGGCCCAGGTGCCGGCCGGTCCGGTCGGGGAGCTGCACGTGTACGCGCCGGCCGTGGACTCGACGGGCGACACGCTGCGCGAGCTGATCGCGCGGCTGTCCCCGGCTCGGGTGCGGGTGGGCGTGCACGAGAACTGGTCCGGCTACACCGGCGCGCTGCTGCGCTCGGCGCTCGCCGGCCGCCCGGCCGACGTGCTCGTACTGCCCGAACAGCGGCCGGCGCACGGCCGGTTCGCGCAGTGGCGGATCGGCGAGCACTGGTTCGCGCTGACCGGCAACGCCGACCTGACCCGGGCCGCGTTCGCGGACACCGCGGCCGGCGGCGGCGGTCTCGACCTCGCGGTACGCACGGTCGGCACCGACCTGCTGCCGCTCGGCGAGGGGCGCACCACCTCGCCCGCCGGCCTGGACGCGCTGCGCGGCGTCGCGGCCGGTGCCGAACTCGTCCTGCTCGGCGCCCAAGCGGACGGCGCGGGACTGCGCGTGGTGCTGTCCGAGGCCGCCCGCGAGCCGGTCACGGTGAGCACCTCCGCCGACGGATCGCCGGGCTCCTGGCGGGAGTTGGGCACCATAGCGAGCGGCGCGACGAGCGCCGGCTTCCCGCCCGCGGCCGGTCTGGGTCCGGCGGTACGGGGCAGTGTCACGCGCGCCGACGGCAGCGTTCTGCACTCCGCGGTGGTGTTCGCGTACAGCCCGGCCGCCGCCGCGCGACCGAGCGAGACACGGCTCACCCCGCGCCCGGAGCCCACGCCGAGCACGCCGCCGACGCCGCGGCCCGCCGCGCCGACTGCCGTGGTCGCGCCGCGCCCGATCGAGGCCCCGGCCGCACCACAGGCCACGCCCACGCCGCGCCCGCCGACACCGACTCCGAGTCCGGCTGCGGCACCGTCGCCCGCGCCGACTCCCTCACCCGTCGCCCCCGCCGCGCCCGCTGCGACGTCCGCCCTGCACGTCCCCACACGCACCGACCTCGAACCGATCCCGGCCCTCCCGGTCGAGGACAGTCCGTACGCCGACGCGATCGAGGAGTTCGCCGCCCACGGCTGGGTCGCCGGCATCGAGGACGGGATCTGGCGGATCACCGGCTCGTTCGGCAACCCGGTCCCGATCGCGGCGGTGGCCGCGACGCGCCTGGCGCAGTACGGCGAGGCGGTGCTGATCCAGGCCGGCAACGAACGCCGCTGGGCCTTCATGGCCTGGGACGCGCCCGACCTGACGCTGCTCAACTGGCCGGCGCGGAACTGGCGCAGCTACCAGATACGGCCCCCGGCCGACCCCGAGTCGCGCTTCCGGGGCGGCGACCTGGCGAGCGTCCCGGGCCGGGTCGGCCCGCTCAACCGCCAGATCGGCGACCCGCCGCCGGCCCTCCTGCGCGTCCTGGACGAGGTCGGCATCGGCTTCGCCGAACTGGTCAAGACGCTCCAGCAGATCGGCGGCTGACCGCTCCCGCCCCACGCCGCCGCCGGGCCCGCGTTCGCGCGGCCGATCCGTGGATACCTAGCGAGCGATCGTTAGGATGTCCACAACCAACACAATGCGCCCCGGAACGGCCGGAGCCCGTGCGCGGAATCAGGAGCCGGACCCCATGGCGGAGCCACTCGCGGCCGATCTGCGCGCCGACGGCCACACCGACTGGCGCGCGTACGATCCGCTGCTGCTGCCGCCGATCCTGGCCGCTTCGCTCGCCGCGTTCGACGAGCACGGGTATCACGGCACGACGGTGCGCGACATCGCGCGCCGCGTGGGTGTGACGGTGCCGGCGCTGTACTACCACTACCGGAACAAGCAGGCGCTGCTGGTCGAGCTGCTGCTCGGCTCGATGAACGCCGCGCTCGGCCGCTGCCGGGGCGCACTCGCCGAGGCGGACGACGCGCCCACCGCGCGGTTCGCCGCACTGGTCGAGTGCATCGTGCTGTACATGGCCAACCGCGCGCCGCTGGCCTTCCTGGACACCGAGATGCGCAGCCTCGAACCCGACAACCGCGCCCGCTACGTCGCGATGCGCGACGAACTCGAGGCCCTGATGCACGACGCGGTCCGCGACGGCGTCGCGCTGGGCGAGTTCACCACGCCGTACCCCGTCGACGCCGGCCGCGCCGTCCTCACCTGCTGCCAGGCCGTCGCCGACTGGTACCGCTCCACGGGCCCCTTGACCCCATCCCAGATCGCCGACCGCTACGTGCAAATCTCCTTGGCCACAGTCGGCCACACCCCAAAACCCACCCCACCCGGCACTTGAGGCCAACCCAACCAACACCCGACACCCAACACCGACCGAACCAAATCCAGCCCGGCCGGCACTTGAGGCCACCCCAACCCACACCCAACGCCGCCCGAACCACATCAGCCCGGCCGGCGCTTGAGGCCACCCCAGCCCGACCAACACCAGACGCCGACCGAACCGAATCCAGCCCGGCCGGCGTTTGAGGCCACCTCGGCCGGAGGCCGGCCAACCCAGCCCGGCCGACGCGCGCTTGAGGCCAAAAGGCCCAGCGCCCAGCGCCTACTTCGGCGCCATCCTGATCGCCCCGTCCAACCGAATCACCTCACCGTTGAGCATCTGGTTCTCCACGATGTGCGCGACCAGCGACGCGTACTCCGCCGGCCGCCCCAACCGGCTCGGATGCGGCACCTGCGCCCCGAGCGAAGCCCGCGCGGCCTCCGGCAACGACCCGAGCAGCGGCGTCTCGAACAGGCCGGGCGCGATCGTCATCACCCGCACCGCCAACCCCGCCAGGTCCCGCGCGATCGGCAGCGTCATCGCCGCGATGCCGCCCTTGGACGCGCTGTACGCGGCCTGCCCGATCTGCCCGTCGAACGCCGCGACCGACGCGGTGTTCACGATCACGCCGCGCTCGCCGTCCACCGGCTCGTGCCCGACCATCCGCTCCGCGGCCAACCGCAGCACGTTGAAGGTGCCGATCAGGTTGACGTTGACCACCCGCGCGAACACGTCCAGCGGGAAGGCGCCCTTGCGGCCCACCGTCCGCGCCGCGTCGGCCACGCCCGCGCAGTTGACCGTGATGGCCAACGTGCCGTCCGCGTCCGCCACCTCCACCGCGGCCCGTACGTCGTCCTCCCGGGTGACGTCGCCGGGCACGAACACGGCTCGCTCGCCCAGCAGTTCGGCAACTCCCTTGCCCTGCGAGGAGGGCAGGTCGAAGAGTACGACCGAGGCGCCCTTCGCGACGAGCAGTTCGGCGGTGGCCAGGCCCAGGCCCGAGGCGCCGCCGGTGACCAGGGCGGTGGTGCCTTCGATGCGCATGTGTGTGTCTCCGTAACAGTCAAGTGCGGGGTCGAGCAACAACGGGAAGACGGACGGGAAATCGGAGGCGAACCGCGATCACGCGGCCCGGGTGCGGTGGATCCGCGAGCTCACAGGCGTTCGATGATCATCGCGTTGGCCATCCCGCCGCCCTCGCACATCGTCTGGAGGCCGTACCGTCCACCCGTGGACTCCAGCACGCCCAGCAGCGTGCTCAGCAACCGCCCGCCGGACGCGCCGAGCGGGTGGCCGATCGCGATCGCGCCGCCGCGCACGTTCACCTTCTCCAGGTCGGCGCCCACGTCCGCCGCCCATGCCAACGGCACCGGCGCGAACGCCTCGTTGACCTCGAACGCGTCGATGTCGTCGATGCCCAGCCCGGCCCGTTCGAGCACCTTGCGGGTGGCCGGGATGACCCCGGTGAGCATCAGCAGCGGGTCGTCGCCGGTCACCGCGAACGCGTGGAAGCGGGCCCGCGGGGTCAGGCCGAGCGCGGTCGCCCGCTCCTCGCTCATGATCAGCGCGGCGGAGGCGCCGTCGGTGAGCGGCGACGAGTTGCCCGGGGTGATCCGCCAGTCGATCTCCGGGAAGCGCGCGCCCATGCCCTCGTCCACGAACGCGGGCTTGAGCCCGGCCAGCCCCTCCTCGGTGGTCGCGGGACGCACCGTCTCGTCCACCCGGTGCTCACCGCCGTCGAGGGTGATCGGCACGATCTCCCGGTCGAACGCGCCCTCCGCGCCGGCCTGTGCGGCGAGCCGGTGCGAGCGCGCGGAGAACCGGTCCAGCGTCTCGCGGTCCAGGTTCCATCGGGCCGCGATGAGTTCGGCCGAATAGCCCTGCGGGATCAACCCCTGCGGGTAGCGCTTGCCGAGCAGTTCGCCGAACGGGTCGCCCCCGCGCGCGGCGAAGCCCATCGGCACCCGGCTCATCGATTCGACGCCGCCCGCGATCACGATGTCGTACGCGCCGGCGATCACGCCCTGCGCGGCGAAGTGCGCGGCCTGTTGGCTGGATCCGCACTGCCGGTCCACGGTCGTCGCGGGCACGCTCTCCGGGAATCCGGCGGCGAGCACCGCGTTGCGGGCGATGTTCAGCGACTGGTCGCCGGCCTGGGACACACAGCCCGCGATCACGTCCTCGACCGACGCGGGGTCGAGCCCGTTGCGCTCGACCAGCGCGCGCAGGGTGTGTGCGAGCAGGTCGACCGGGTGGGTACCGGACAGCGCGCCGCCGGGCTTGCCCTTGCCGGACGCGGTGCGTACGGCGTCGACGATGACGGCTGTGGTCATGGGGTTTCGTCTCCTTCAGGACTGGCGGAACCGACGGACCGGCGGGCCCGGCCGGGCCACACCCGGCGGCCGACCGGCGCCGCCCCACGCGGTTCCGCGCCGCCCGCCGCCGGTGAGGTGAACCGGACCCCAAGGTTACTGAACGTTCGCTAAAGACATTCGACCCGCCGGCGCAACCCCTGTCAAGCATCGACCCGGGCACCGCCATCGTTCCCGGCCACGCCACTAGGCTGACGACCGTGACCAGCGCACCCGTACGCGAGCCACGCCAGCACCGCAGCCGCGTCACCCGAGCCAGGCTCCTGGACACCGCCGTCGAGGTCCTCGCCGAGTTGGGCTGGCTCGGCGGCACCGTCACCGTGGTCGCCGAGCGCGCGGGCGTCTCCCGGGGCGCCGTGCAGCACCACTTCCCCACCCGCGAGGATCTGTTCACCGCCGCGATCGACCACATGGTGACCGACCTGTTCGCCCGGATCCGGCTGGACGGCGCCCGGATCCCGCCCGGCCCCGAGCACACCGAGGCGGTGGTCGAGGCACTCGTGTCGATGTTCCGCGGCACGCTCTACCGCGCCGCGCTCAACCTGTGGGCCGCCGCCGTGCAGGACGAGGCGCTGCGGGTCAAGGTGGTGCCGCTGGATCGGCGACTGTGCGCCGCGATGTACGACATGGCGGTCGACCTGCTCGCCGCCGACGTGTCCCGCCCGGGGGTGCCCGCCGCCGTGGAGGCGACCCTGTCCCTCGCGCGCGGCCTGGGTGTGCGGGACATGCTCGTCGAGGACGAGGCGATCCGACGGGCGATCGTACGTCAGTGGGCCGGGCACCTGGGGTCCGTGCTCGCCGGTCCCGACGCGAGCTGACCCGCCTCCGCGCCGCCTTCGACGATTTCACGTTTCGATGACCAATCCTTGGCGGGAACCCGGCCCAATCCTGGACGGAACCGGACCCACGGGCCGTAACTTCACGGCGTGGACTGGAATCGACGGACCTGCGCCCGGCGCGGACACGAGACGTACGCTCCCGACGAACCCGCGTTGCGCGACCGACTGCACGCGAGCACGCCGGTCGGCGAGGCGTGGCGCTGCCTGCGCTGCGGCGACTACGTGCTCGGCGAGGTCAAGGGCCGCGGCCCGGCCGGCGACGCGCCGACGGTGATGCGCGGGCGGGCCCTGCGCGACGTGTTGATCCTGCGCTTTCTGGCCGTCGAGCGGGCCGCGCGCGGCGTACTGATCCTGCTCGCGGCCTACGCGGTCTGGCGCTTCAGCAACTCGCAGGACTCGGTGCGCAGGCTGTTCGAGGACGATCTGACCGCGTTCCGGCCGGTGGCCGAGCACTTCCACTACGACCTGGACCACTCGCCCATCGTCGACTCGATCCGCAAGACCTTCGACTACAAGCACTCGACGCTGGTCTGGGTCGCGATCGCGATGGTCGTCTACGCGGTGATCGAGATCGTCGAGGCGGTCGGCCTGTGGTTCCTCAAGCGCTGGGCCGAGTACCTCACGGTGGTCGCCACGGCGGCGTTCCTGCCCTTGGAGGGCTACGAGATGCGCGAGCACGTGAGCGCGTTCAAGGTGGCCACGCTCACCCTGAACATCCTCGCGGTGGTCTACATCATCGTCGCCAAGCGGCTGTTCGGGGTGCGAGGCGGCGCCGAGGCGTTCGAGCGCGAGCGGCACAGCGAATCGTTGTTGGAGATCGACGAGGCGATCCACCCCGGTCCGCCCCGGCAACCGTGGGAGGAGCACGTGCCCGCGGCCAAGACGCCGCACGCACGCACCCCCTGAACCGAGCGCCTCGCCCCTCCCCCGCCCGGCTGGGCCTAGGGCACCAGCACCAACCGTCCGCGCAGGCCGCCCGCGGCCAGTCGGGCGAACGCCTCGGCCGCGTCCGCCAGCGGGAAGGTCCGGGCCACCCGCAGGGTCAGCCCGCCCTTGTCGGCCAGCGCCGCGAGTTCGGCCAACCGCGCGCCGTCCGCGCGGATCCAGACCTGGTGCACCCGGGTCCCGCGCAATGCCGGCGGCGCCGCGCCCGCGTTGACCGCGACGAACGCCCCGCCGCCGCGCACCGCGTCCAGCGCGTCCGGCCCGAGCATCGCCGCGTCCAGCGCCGCGTCCGCGCCGCCGGGCAACAACGCCCGGATTCGGTCCGCGAGTTCGGCACCGCGCTCGACGAACCACTCGGCCCCGACGCCGCGTACGAAGTCCTCGTCCGCGGCACCCGCGACCGCCACCACGCGCACGCCGCGCGCCGCCGCGAGTTCGACCGCGAAGGCGCCGACCGCGCCCGCCGCACCGGTCACCACCAGGGTGTCCCCGGCGAACAGGTCGAGCAGGTCCAGCCCCTGCCACGCGGTCAGCCCGTTCAGCGGGATGGTCGCCGCCGCCACCGGATCCAGGCCGGCCGGCAGCGGCCCGACCGCCT
The DNA here is from genome assembly GCF_045207655.1 of Embleya sp. NBC_00888. Classification (NCBI taxonomy): domain Bacteria; kingdom Bacillati; phylum Actinomycetota; class Actinomycetes; order Kitasatosporales; family Streptomycetaceae; genus Embleya; species Embleya sp. NBC_00888. The sequence continues at coordinate 1,778,895 of NZ_CP108784.1, forward strand.
CCGCGTCCAGCACCACGAACTCGGCCTGCGCGCCCGTCCGTACATCCAGCCGGTCGCGCAGCCCGAGCACCGCGTCGCCGCCGGCGAACCCGGTGACCCCCGGGCCGACCTCGGTCACCTCGCCCACGACGTCCCAGCCCAGCCCGAACACCTCGCGGGCACCCACCAGGCCGAACCGCACCGGCGCGCCGTCCACCACCAGCAGATCCACCGGGTTCACCGTCGCCGCCGCGACCCGGATCCGCACCTGTCCCGGTCCCGGTTCGCGGTCGGGTGTGTCCACGACCTCGACGACGGGCGATCCGGCTCGGGCGATCACCGCACGCATGACACCACTCCCACGTTCCGTGTGGCTGTGGGCCGGCCCTCCCGGCCCCTCGATCGACAACCTACGAAGAGCTACTCTCCAATGGAAAGCACGTACCCCGCAGTGCGTATGCCACCCGAAGGAGAGCCATGGCGACCCGTACCGCGGCCCAGCGCCGCACCGAGGCCCGCACCGCGTTCGACGCCTACATGGCGGACTGCCCGGCCCGCCGGCTCCTGGACGGGATCAGCGACAAATGGGTGAGCCTGCTGGTCAACGCGCTGGCGGACGGCCCGATGCGGTACAGCGACCTGTCCCGCCGGGTGGCCGGGGTCAGCCAGAAGATGCTCACCCAGACGTTGCGCAACCTCGAACGCGACGGCCTGGTCACCCGCACGGTCACCCCGTCCGTCCCGGTCCGGGTCGACTACGCGCTCACCCCGCTGGGCGCGAGCCTGCTGCCGCTGATGCTGGCCATCAAGACCTGGGCCGAGGAGCACATCCCCGAGGTGGACCGGGCACGCGAGCACTACGACGCGGAACACCTCACACCGAGCGGGACCCCGGGCACGATCTGACGGCCCCTCACCGACCCCCGCCCGCATCGGGCACGACCCGACACCCCTCGGCGGCCCCGCCCGCATCGGGCACGATCCGACACCCCCTCACCGGCCCCGCCCGCGACCGCCGTTCGCGCCGCGCGGCCCCGCGGGCCCGAGTGCTCGTGCCCCACCGCACGCGGGTGACCTGCCACTTCGCCGACGTCCGACGCACCGCGCGCTTGTGTTCGGGCCGCACGACGGCGGGTCACCAGCGGTCCGCCAGAACATCGCCGACTGTTCATTTTCCGTCCCGCCGAGGGTGTTTCCGGCTCCATATCGTGATCTTGACCGGCGGAACGGACGCCGGCCGAACCCCTCGAGGAGCCCTGTCGTGTCGCCTGGCCGTGAGACCCACGAGCGCGAACGGCGGATCGAACTGCTGATGGCGGAGAGCACGCCGCTGCGCAGGTACGTGAGCGGCATCCTGGGCACGGACCTGCACACGGTCGAAGACGTGGTCCAGGAAACGCTGTTACGGGCCTGGGAGGCTGTGGACCGCCTGGACTGGGACGGCAGACCGATCCGGATGTGGCTCTTCCGGGTCGCCCGCAACCTGGCCGTGGACGCCCGGCGGCGCAACCGGTCGCTGCCGGTGGGCATCGATCCCAGCGAGTTCGTCGGATTGCCCACGGTGCCCGATCCGGCCGCGACGGTGGTGGATCGTTGCGTACTGGTGGGGGCGTTGCGCGCGCTCGCGCCCTCGCACCGCGAGGCGGTCGCCCAGGTGCATCTGCTCGACCGCAGCGGCGCGGACGTCGCGCGCGCCCTGGGGATACCGCGCGGGACGGTCAAGTCCCGTACCTACCACGGGATCGCGGCCATCCGTCGGGAGCCGGCCGCGATCGAGGAGAGCGGATGACAGGCTCCGAGGACCTCGCCATGCGGGTCGCCGGATACGACATGACGACCCTGCTCGGCTACACGGGGATCGCCGTCCTCGTGTGCGCCCTCGCCCACTGGGCCGCCATGCGGCGCGGCGGCTGGCGCTTCGTCCGCCGCCGGTTGCGTCGCGAGATCGCGTTGACCGTGGCCGCGTTCGCCGAGCCGGTCACCGCTTTCACCCGATATCGGCGGCGCCGCCGATTGCTGGTTCGGGCACTGCGCGGGCCGAACACCTGGACCGACGCCGAGCACGCGCTACAGCTCGCGGCCGGCGTGTCGGCCGGTGCGCGTCCGTACGGCGCGCTGGTGGAGCGCGACGTGGTGGGCGTGCTGGTCGCCTGCGGGCCGGACCTGCCCGAGCCCGCCGAGCCGTGGGCGGTCGACGAACTCGACCCCCGGTTGTGGTGGATCGCCCGCACCGACCTGGAAGCGGGCACCGGTCCGGCGCCGTTGCTGGTGGCGATCGGCACCCGGCAGGACGCGGTGGTCTTCCTCGACCTGTTGACCGGTCCGCGCGTGCTCGCGGTGTCCGGCGAGCGGCGCGGCGCGCGGGCCACCGTGCAGGCGCTCGCGGCCCAGCTCGACGCCCGGCTGCCGGCCGGCGCGGTCACCGTCGCGGACGGCATCCACCCGCGGCATGCCGGGCCGAGCACCGCCGAGGCGTTCACCCTCGCGACCACCGCCGCCTCCAGCCGCCGCTACCCGCAGGTCGTGGTGTGCGCGGACACCCCCGATGTGCCCGCCGCCTCACCGGTGTCGGTGCTGACCCTGGGTTCGCCGCGCGGCCACGCCCGGCTGTTGGCGGTGTCCCCGACCGGCGCCCTGCTCGTGCACGGCACCCCGCTGCGGGTGGACGCCCGGCCGCTGCCGCGCGCGGTCGCCGCGACGGTGTGGCAACTGCCGCCGTGGTCCACCGAGGACGCCGCGCGCCCGGTCCCGATCGTGGCCGACCCGGACCTGGATCCGGCCCCGGGCGATGCCCCGACCCCGGACCCGGCATCGGGTTCGCTCCAGGGCGCGGCCCCGAACGAACCGGTCCCGCCGGCCGCGCACGACGACTTCGACGAGCCCGCCGACACCGACAAGCCGAGCGGCGTGTCCGTCGACGTGTGATCCCGCTTCCCACACGCCGGACGGGCCGTTGATCGGCCCGTCCGGCGTTTGCCCGTCCCTCCCCAGGCCGCACCCCCGGCCCCAATCCCCGCCCACCCCCAGGAGCACGCCAACGTGAGACTCACCGTCACCACCGTGGACGCTGCGGACGGTCTGCGCCGCGACCATCTCGTGGACCTCCCGCCCGGGAGCATCGTGGCGGACCTCGCGACCGCCGTGCGGCGACCGACCGTACCCGTCGAGGCCGCCCCCGAGGGGCGCGCCGCCGAGCTGAGCGCGTTCCTCGACGGCGACGCGTCGATCGACGGGCAGGCGCTCTACCTCGGCGACACCGCGCTGGACCCGCACGCTCCGCTGACCGTCTCCGGCATCCGCGAGGCCACCGTCCTGGGCCTGGGCGCACCGCCCGCCGAGCCCGATCGGGTGCACGCTCCCCGGCATCCCTTCGATCCGCAGACCCTGGTCCAGGTGCACGCGGTGTCCGGCCCGTACACCGGTCGGATCTGGCCGTTGGGCCCGGGCAGCCACGAGATCGGCGCCGACGAGGGCTGCGCGATCCGGCTGCCGGTCGCCGGCGTACCGGCCCGGGGCCTGTGGGTGACGGTCTGCCCCGACGGCTCGGCGTATTGGCACCGCACCGTCCCCGACGACGGCACGGTGCACGGCCGCGAGGTCGCGCCGCCGCCCACCGACGCGATCACCGCCGCCGCGGCGCTGCCTCGCCGGCACGAGGAACGCGTCCTGGAGGACGAGCGCGAGGCGGACCGCAAGGTCGAGCGGGACAGCGCGCGGATCGCCCCGCCCAAGGACCCCGTGGTCCGCGCCCCCGCGCCGCCGGGCACATCCTGGCCGCACGGGTCCGACCTGGTCGTCGGCCCGTCCCTGCTGCGGCTGTCCGGCCCCGTCGAGGCGGACGCCGACGTCACACCCTCCGACGACGGCATCGGCCTGGACTACAACCGGCCGCCGCGGATCGCCCCGCACCTGGACGCGGAGAAGATCCGACTGCCCTCGCCGCCGGTGGAGCCCAACCGGTTGCCGTTCCCGCTGCTGGTGATGATCGCCCCGCTGGTGATGGGCCTGGCGATGGTCGGGTTCTTCCAGTCGTACTTCTACCTGATCTTCTGCATCATGAGTCCGTTCATGGCGATCGCGAACTGGATCTCCGGCCGCCGCGGCAATCGGGTCAAACACCGGCTCGACGGGGTGCAGTACCGGCGCCGGTTGCGCGTCCTGCACGCCGACATCCGCGCCGCCGTGCGGCGTGAGCGCATCGTCCGCGGCGAGGTCGGCCCCGACCCGGCCGCGGTCGCGCTGATCGCGACCGGCCCGGGCAGCCGGCTGTGGGAGCGGCGCCGGCGCGACGCCGACCACTTGGTGTTGCGGATCGGCACGGTGGATCAGCCGTCGGTCAAGGAGGTCGAGGATCCGGCCCGGGACGAGCATCACCGCACCGCCCGCTGGACGTTGCCGGACACACCGATCGGCATCGAGATCGCCGACCACGGCGTGCTCGGGGTGGCCGGCCCCACCGAACCGATCCAGGCGCTGGCCCGCTGGCTGGTGATCCAGTCCGCCGCCCTGCACAGCCCGCGCGACCTGCGCGTGGTGGTGCTGACCGACCCCGACCGGGCCGCCGATTGGGCCTGGGTGCGCTGGTTGCCGCACCTGCGCCCGCAGTCCCGCTCGGCCGCGCCGGTCGTGCTGCTCGGCACCGACCCGGAATCCACCGCCAACCGGATCTCCGAACTGGTCGCGCAGATCCAGGGCCGAGCGCGCAGCATGGGCTCGTCGATGGGCCAGGCCATGTTCAGCGGCCCCGACATCCTGGTGATCGCGGACGGCGCCCGGCAGTTGCGCGAGGTGCCCGGCATGGTCCAGGTGCTCACCGACGGCCCCGCGGCCCGGGTGTTCAGCGTCTGCCTGGACGAACAGGAGCGGCTGCTGCCCGAGGAGTGCGCCTGCGTCGTGCTGGCCACGAGCCGACACCTGACGGTGCGCCAGACCGGGCTGCCGGACCTGGTGGACGTACGAGCCGATCACGTGGACGCCCTCTGGTGCGAGCAACTGGCCCGCTCCCTCTCACCGTTGCGCGACGTCAGCCCCGAACACGACAGCGGCCTGCCGCAGACCGTCAAGCTGCTCGACCTGGTCGACGCCGAGCCGCCGAAGGCGGAGGATTTCCTGGCCCGTTGGTCCCGCCGACCGGCCTCGACCACGTTCACCCTGGGTGCCGGGTACGACGGGCCGCTGCGGATCGACCTGGTGCGCGACGGCCCGCACGGGCTGATCGCGGGCACCACCGGCTCGGGCAAGTCCGAGTTGTTGCAGAGCTTCGTGGCCGCGCTCGCGGTGGCCAACCGACCGGACGAGTTGACCTTCGTCCTGGTCGACTACAAGGGCGGCAGCGCGTTCAGCGAGTGTGCCGAACTCCCGCACACCCTGGGCATGGTCACCGACCTGGACGAACACCTGGCCACCCGGGCGCTCGACTCGCTCGCCGCGGAACTGCGGCGGCGCGAACACCTGTTGGCGGAGGTCGGGGCCAAGGACCACCCCGAGTACCGGGGCAAGCGCACCGCCGACCCCGCACTGGCACCGCTGCCCCGACTGGTCCTGGTGATCGACGAGTTCGCCACCCTGGTCCGCGAGGTACCCGACTTCGTCGCCGGGCTGATCAACATCGCCCAGCGCGGCCGCTCACTCGGCATCCACCTGGTGCTGGCCACCCAGCGACCGGCCGGGGTGGTCACCGGCGACATCCGCGCGAACACCAACCTGCGGATCGCCCTGCGGGTGACCGATGCCGGCGAGAGCCAGGACATCATCGACACCATGGAGGCCGTGCACATCTCGGCCGGCACCCCGGGCCGGGCGCTGATCCGCACCGGACCCAACGCCGCCGTGCCGTTCCAGGCCGCGTGGGTGGGCGCCGAGCGACCCATCCCCGGCAGCGGCCCCGCCGCCGGCCCCACCCGCTCGGTGCGCGCCACCGAGCTGACCCTGAGCGGCCTCGGCCGCCCGGCGTCGCTGCCGGCGATCGAGGAGGGCCCGGACACCACGGACGCGCCCAACCCGACCGACCTCAACGCCCTGGTCCTGGCCCTGCGCGAGGCGGCCGAGGCGCTGCCGGACTACACCCCGCAGCCCAGCCCCTGGTTGCCGGCGCCGGCCGAACACGTACTGCTGGACGACCTGCCTTCGGTGGAACGGGCCGACACCGGCGCGCCCAACACCTCCCCACCGCCCATCCCCTACGCCCTGGAGGACGTCCCGCAACTCCAGCAGCAGCGGGTGACCACGATGGACCTGGCCACCTTCGGCCACCTGTACGTGATCGGATCGCCGCGCTCGGGCCGCACCCAGGTGCTGCGCACCATCGCGGGCGCCGCGGCGGCCACGGCGAGTTGCGCCGACGTGCACCTGTACGGGATCGACGCGGGCGGCGGCGGGTTGGCCGCCCTGGAGACCCTGCCGCACTGCGGCGCGGTGGTCTCGCGGCACGACATGGAGCGGATGGGGCGACTCCTCGGCCGCCTGGTGCGCGAGTTGACCGAGCGTCAGGAACGGTGCAGCACGCACAACGCCGCCGGGCTGGTGGAGCTGCGCCGGATGCTCCCGGCGGCCGAGCGCCCCGCGCACATCGTGGTCCTGCTCGACGGTTGGGACGCACTGGTGGGACTGCTCGACGACCACGATGGCGGACGCCTCGTGGACGACGTGATGCGCCTGCTGCGCGAGGGCGCGGCGGCCGGCATCCATATCGTGGCCACCTCCGAACGGGCGCTGCTCAGCGGCCGGTTGGCCGCGCACAACGACCACAAGCTGCTGCTGCGCCAGGCCGACCGGACCGACTACCAGATGGTCGGCATGCCGCTGCGCAAGGTGCCGGCGGTGATCCCGCCCGGTCGCGGCTGGCACGTGTTGTCCCAGACGGAGAGCCAGGTCGCGCTGCTGGCGCCGAACCCGAGCGGGCAGGAACAGGCCGAGGCGCTGCGCCGGATCGGCGTCGAGGCGACCCGCCGCGACACCGGGGTGGCGCGCGACCGCATGCCGGTGCGCATCCCGACGTTGCCGCGCGTGGTCGAGTTCGCCGCCGCGTACGAGCGGGTGCCGGCCGAGGTGCGCCGCCCGATGTGGGGGCTGCTCGGCATCGGCGGCGACAGCGCGGAGCCGATCGGGGCGGACTTCGCCGCCAAATCGGTGTTCTGCGTGATCGGTCCCTCCGGAACCGGGCGCAGCACCACCCTGGCGTCGTTGTCGGTGTCGCTGCTCGCGGGCGGCACCTCGCTGGTGGTGCTGACCCCGCGCGAATCGCCGCTGCGCGCTCTGGCGCAACACCCGCAGGTACGGCTGCTGACCGACGAGGACCCCTCCGCCGAGGACGTCGAGCGGGCTCTGGAGGACTTGTCCGGCCCGCGCGTGGTGGTCGTCGACGACGCCGAACTGCTCGGGATGCCCGCCGCCGACCGGGTCCTGCGCGACCTGGCGATCGCGGGCCGCGACCGCGGGCAGGGTCTGCTGTACGCGGGGTCCTACGACGCCCTCCAGGTGGCGATGGGCAGTTGGCTCACCGCGGCCCGACGCGGCAGCCGGAACGGGATCCTGCTCGCGCCGAAGAACATGCAGGAGGGCGACATGATCGGCACCCGCCTGCCGTCGAACGTGGTGCGTTCGGCGCCGCCGGTGCCCGGCCGGGGATGGACCGCGGGTCCGGGGAGCCTGCCGATGGCGGTGCAGGTGCCGCTGACGGTGTTGCGGCCGGCCGAGTAGCCGGCCGAACCTCCCGACCCGGCAAACGAGTTCGGGCCGCTTCCCCCGGGGGGAAGCGGCCCGAATCGTGGTCTGCGAAAGCTCAGTTCTTCTTCAGGTTCTTCGCCATCTCGACGTCCATCTCGTGCATCTGCGTGCGGATCTTGGCGAACATGTCGGAGAAGATCTGGATGCCGTCGATGGCGGCGGTCAGGCTGGTGTCGAACTTCGCGTACGCGTCGCGCATGGCCGGGCTCGACTCCTTGAAGACCATGCCGTTGTCCAGGAGCCCGTTCACGTCGGTGAGCAGGGTCTTGATCATCGGGGTGATCGTCTCGCGCGCCTTGGTGAGCTTGCCCGCGACCTCGTCGATCCGGGCGAAGTCGAGTGCGATATCGGGCATGGGTTCCTCCAGGGGAGATCGGCTCACCGCGGGGGTACGGCGAGCGGGGTCGGGTGCTGCGGGGGTTGCCGGAGCGGGCTCAGTCGCGGCGCGGGACGCGCCCGCCGCCACCGCCACCGCCGGGCGGAACGGGCTTCTCCGGCGGCGCGGGCGTGGTGTCCACCCACTCGTGCTTGCCGTCGGCGCGCGCGTAGGTGTGCGTCTTGCCCTCGGAGTCGACCACCTTCTGCGTACCGCCGCCGTTCGGGTTCAGGTGCGTCTCGGTGGTGGTCACGCCGCCGTCCGGCGCGGTGGACACGGTGGTGTAGTTCAGCCGGCTCGAGTCGTAGGTGGTGACCGAGGTATAGGTCTGGCCGTTGCTGACCACCTTGGTCTCCTCCTTGATCACGTTGCCGTTCGCGTCCAGGGTCAGATGGGTCTCGATCCGGCCGCCGTTGGGCGTGGTGATCACCTGGTCCAGCGGCGGCTTGTCGCCGGGGTCGGTGGCCTTGCAGAACTCGGGCACGCTGCCGTCCGGGCCGGGCTTGCCGCACTCGTCGATGTGGTCCTGCTTGTACTTCCAGGCGGCGACCTTGTTCCGCCACTCCTCCAGGCCCATCGTCGCGCCCATCACGCCCAGGCCCTCGGTGATCTGCGCGTCGGCGTTGAAGTACGCGTCGCCGACCTTGCCGAAGCAGTCGCCGAGCTTCTTGAGCAGGTCCTCGGCGCGGGTCATCGGGCCCGCGGCCAGCCGGTACAGGCTGCGGAACGCACCGGTCAGCGTCGGGTCGCCGAACACCGCCTGGGCGTCGGTGTAGCCGCCCTTGCCCAGGGTCGCGAAGTCGCTGGACTTGAGGGTGGGCGAGATCCGGGCGGCGAGGTCGTACATGTCCTTCTTGGCCTCGCTCAGCGTGCTGTAGTCCAGCGCGAAGTCGACCACGTCCGCTCCCGTCGGGCATCGCGAATCCACCGACCGGATCCGTCGCCGTGACCACGCCGGGGCCACCCGGTCGGTTCATCGGTGGATTCTCGGCGGGCTCGATGAACCGACCGGGTGGCTCGGGCGTGGTCACGGCGAGGTCGGGCGAGGTCCGGCGAGCACGGCGAGGAGACGACGGGTCATGGGCAATCGCCCCACCGACTGGAACGCGATCGGCCTGAGCACCGATCCCACTCCGGGCGACCCCGTTCGGCTGCGCACGCTGATCACCTCGATGGAGAGCCTGGGTCGGGTCGCCCGCGAGATCGACGACGCGTTGGGTTCGGTCCTGGACAAGACCGGCAAAGGCGCCTTCGTCGGGCAGACCGCCGACGCGCTGCGGGACAAGATCAGCGGCCCGCTCCGGGAGTTCGTGACGAGCATCGCGGACGCCTTCGAGAACTCGGCCAAGGCGCTGCACACCTACGTGGACGTGATGGAGACCCAACAGCAGGTCGCCGACACGGCGTTGTCCCATGGCCGGGACCTGCCCCTGGAGGACCCGCAGCGCGCCACCTACGGAACGACCGCGCGCACCGCGGGTGGCACCCAGCGCACCCAGGCCGAGGCCGCCGCGAAGGTGCTCAACGGTTCGGCGACCGGGATCAAGCAGCCGGTGTCGAACTGCGACCTGTTCTGGGAGGCGTTCAACTGGCTGGCGATCATCCTGATCCTGCCCGCGCTGCTGTTGGGCGGCCCGCTCGCGCTGCTCGCGATCGGGATCAACCTGGTCCTGTTCGTCAAGACCGCGGTGGACGTGGCGCACGGCAAGGCCGGACTGCTGGACCTGTTCCTGGCCGGCCTGGGCATCATCGCGCCGACCACCAAGGGCCTGAACCTGCTCAAGTTGTTCAAGGACGGCGCGAAGTTCCTCTGGAACAAGGGCATCAAGCCCTTCGCCCAGGCCGCGTGGGGTGCCCTCAAGGGCACCTTCGGCGCGGGCGCGTTCCGCTCCTTCGCGTTCATCCCGGGTCTGAAGGACTTCGCCCGACTCGCGGGCGGCTGGGTCAAGTCGGGCGCCCTGTGGGTGGGCGGGGCCGCGCTGAAGTTGCCGTCCTGGGTCGGCTCCGCGCTCGGCAAGGGCGGCCTCGCGGTGGTCAACGGCTTCAAGGCGATACCGGCCCTGTTCCGCGGCCTGCCGGGCATGATCAAGGGAGCCGCGGGCAGCACCTGGAAATTCCTCAAGAGCGAACTCGGCGGCACCAAGTGGCTGCGGCTGATCCTGCCGGTGGACGCGGCCGAGATCAGCCGGTTCGGCCTCAAGCGCGCGTTGCAGATCGGCTTCTACGAGCGCGGCGTGCTGGGCAAGTTCCGCTACGGCTCGCCGCTTCTGGCCGCGGGCGGGCGCGGCCTGAGCCAGATCCCGACGCCGCCGCCGCCGCACGGGGTGGGCGCGCTGCCCGAGATGTCGGTGGGCGAACTGTCCCGGATCCGGGCCGGCGACTGGTCCGGGTTCGGTGCGAACGAACTGCGGCTGAACAGCCTGGACCTGCCGACGAACCTGACCGTCACATCCCCCGGCGGCCTGCACATCCCCACCTCCTTCGGCGAGGTGATGCAGTTCGCGCCGGACGCGGTGCGCCGGATGGACGCGCTCGTGGACATCGGCGCGCGTGATCTGAAGATGGTGCAGATCGGCGACTGGGCCAAGCTGCCGACGCCGGCGGGAAGCACCCGGATGGAGCTCAACGCGGTCACCCCGATCGGGCAGCTCTCCCCGACCACCGGCGCGGCCGGCGCGGTGCACGCGCTGCCCACCCCGTCCGCGCTCCCGAGCGTCACGCACACCCCGTCCCCGACCTCGCTGTCCGCGCTCGACCTGGTCCAGACCGGGGCCGCCCACCGCCCGAACATGCCGTCACCGGTCACCGGCCATGTCCCGGGCGGCGGCGCCGGCGTCGGGCACCTGATCAACCCGAGTGCGATCAACCACGGCCTGACCTCGCCGGGCCTGCCCGCGGCCGGCATGACCAACCACGGCCTGTCGGCGCCGAGTCTGCCCGCCTCGGGCCTGGCCGATCACGGCCTGACCGGCCCGGGCCTGCGCGGCCACGGCACGCCCGGCCCGCATGTGGAGCTCAGGCCGACCGAGTTCGGCACGTCGACGAGCCTGTCCGCGCCGTCCCCGACGGCCCTGGCAAGCGGCCCGCCGCCGACGGCGCCGATCCCGGACCATGCCGGAAGCGCGCTCAACCTGCTGGACCACGGCCCCAGGACGCCGCTGCGCCTCGACTCGCCCGCCAACGCCGGCACGCTGCCCCCCGCACCGCCGCCGCACGGCCCGGGCGGTGCCGGCGCCGAACTGCGCCCCGGCCCGCCGACCGCGAACCAGGTCGCCGTCGCGCCGACCCCGCCGGCACTCGGCGGCGGGCCGGCCGGCCCGGCGAACCGGCTCTCCCCGACCCAGCTGGAACAGCTGTGGCAGCGCGACGCGGACCGGATCGGCGCGGTGTTCGGCAAAGCCGACGATCCGCTGCGGGCCGGCCGCATCGAGGCCTGGCGCGACCTGGCCTCGGCGCGCAACGAACTGGGCCGGGCCCAGCAGGTGTCGCACGACCTGGAGATCCGCCCCGGCGGGTCCTCCAAGCCGTCCCCGTTCGAGCGCGACGCCCGGCTCGCGGTGGACCACGCCTCGACCAAGGTGGAGACCGCGCTCACCCGCCTCGACCAACTCGGCGTGGACCCGGCCCACATCGACCGCAGCCTGGCCCAGGCGCAGGCGGAGAGCCTGCTGGAGCGTCCGAGGCTGGTCGGCGGCAGCGGGCAGGGTGCCGGCGGCGGGCACGGTGCCGGCGGCGGGTCACCGGTGCTGTCGACGACACCGGTCGCCGGGAGCGTCCCGCCGCCGACGGCGATCACCGCCCTGCATGTCGGCCTCGACTCGACCGGGCTGGACGGTGCGGTCATCCGCACAACGGTGAACGACGGCTACCGGGTCACCGACCCCGCGACCGGCCGCTCCGTCCGGTACGGCAACGACGGCACCGTCCTCGACGAGGGCCTCGCGCTCCACGCACCGGGTGAGCCCCGGTTCGTCGTCGACAACGGCACCGGCCACCCCTTCCTCACCGACGCGCACGGCACGCCCGTCACCGGCGTCGACGTCACCGTGGTGCGGGGCGGCTACCGGGTCACCGACCCCGCCGGGGGCCAAAGCATCCGCTATCGCGGCGACGGGGCCATCGCCGAGCGGGGCATCGCGCTCGGCGGGACCGGGGCACCCCGTTTCGTGGTCCACAGCGACGTGCGACCGCCGGTCCTGACCAACGCCCACGGCAAGCCGATCACCGACCACACCTTCGCCCCGATCGACAACGGCTACCGGGTCACCGATCCCGCCACGGGCCGCTCCATCCGGTACGCCGGCAACGGCAGCGTCGTCGAACACGGCACCGCGCTCCGGGGCGCCGGCGAAGCCCACTTCATCGTCCCCGGCGAGCACGGCCCCATCCTGACCGACATCCACGGCAACCCGGTCACCGGCGTCGACGTCACCGCGGTCAACGGCGGCGGCCACCGTGTCACCGAACCCGGCAGCGGCCACAGCACCCGCTACACCGGCAACGGCGCCGTAGCCGACCACGGCATCGCCCTCCAGGGCGCCGGCGAAGCCCACTTCATCGTCCCCGGCGAGCACGGCCCCATCCTGACCGACATCCACGGCAACCCGGTCACCGGCGTCGACATCACCGCGGTCAACGGCGGCGGCCACCGCGTCACCGAACCCGGCAGCGGCCACAGCACCCGCTACACCGGCAACGGCAGCATCGTCGAACACGGCACCGCCCTCCAAGGCGTCGGCGAAGCCCACTTCATCACCCACGGCGACGTCCTCACCGACATCCACGGCAACCCCGTCACCGGCGTCGACGTCACCGCGGTCAACGGCGGATACCGGATCACCGAACCCGGCAGCGGCGCAACCACTCGTTACCGCGGCAACGGAAGCGTCGCCGAACACGGCGTCGCACTGGGCGGTCCCGGCGAGGCGCACTTCGTGGTGTTCCGCGACGGCCGGCCCCCGGTACTCACCGACGTGCACGGCAAGCCGGTCACCGACCACACCCTGACCGAGATCGACAACGGCTACCGGGTCACCGACCCGGCCACCGGCCATTCCGTCCGCTACGACGCCAACGGCGGTGTGGTCGACCGGGGGATGGCCCTGACCGAACTCGGCGAGCCCCGCTTCATCGTCGGCGGCGACGCCGGCCATGTGCTCACCGACGTGCACGGCAATCCCGTCGCCGGCGTCGAGGTCACCCCGCTCGCCGGCGGCGGCCACCGGGTCACCGAACCGGTCGGCGGCCACAGCACCCGCTACACCGCGGACGGCCATGTCGCCGAACACGGCATCGCGCTCGGCGGCCCCGGCGCACCCCGCTTCGTCACCGGCGAGGGCGCGCACCGCACCGTCACCGACCTGCACGGCGCCCCGGTCGGCGACCGTACGCTGACCACCGTCGACAACGGCTTCCGGGTGACCGACCCCGCCACCGGCCACTCGGTCCGCTACGACACCACCAACGGCACCTTCGAGCGCGGCACGCTGCTCGGCGGCGAGGGCGAGGCGCACTTCGTCGTTGCCCGCGGCGACGCCGACCACATCCTCACCGACACGCACGGCATACACGTCACCGACATCGAGGTCACCGCGCTCAACGGCGGCGGTTTCCGGGTCACCGAGCCCGTCGCCGGCCAGTCCACCCGCTACCTCGCCGACGGTTCGATCGCCGAACACGGCATCGCCATCGGCGGTCCCGGCGAAGCCCGCTTCGTGGTCGGCGACGGCGCCGACCGGTTCCTCACCGACGTGCACGGCACCCGGGTCACCGACCGCAACCTCACCACCGTCGACAACGGCTTCCGCGTCACCGACACCACCACCGGCCACTCGGTCCGCTACGACACCACGACCGGCGCCTTCGAACGCGGCACCGTGCTGGGCGGTACCGGCCAAACCCGGTTCGTGGTGGGCGACACCCTCACCGACCCGCACGGCACTCCGCTCCCGCGGGAGCAACAGCTCGCCCGGCTCACCGACGCCAACGGCACGCACACCGGCTACCGGGTCGAGGTCGTGCACCCGAACACCGTGCGCCACGGCGAGTTCCACGAGTTCCGGCTGGACGGAACGGTCACCCGCGAGGGCTTCAACGTGCTCGACGACGGTCGGCTGACCAAGCACCAATACATCGTCGACCACACCGCGCCGACACCCACCTGGCGCCAGGAGTTCCGCCCGGGTCAGTCCCCCGACCGGGGCTTCACCCCCAACGACTTCCAACACGGCACGGCGGACCTGCACGGCGCCGCCAACGGTCGGATACAGCTCAAGTCGAACACCCCCGGGAAGGCGGTCGTCTTCGAACGCCGACTGCTGCCGAACGGGAACACGCTCGACGCGTTCCGGCGCACCGACCTCAACGGCTTCGGCTCGTTCAGCCAACGCACCAAGTGGGTCGAGTGGGGCACGGACGGTGTCCCGGTCGACAAGGGTTCGCGCAAGTTCGACACGTCCGGCTTCGGCTACACGGACGTCAACGAGCATTTCGTCACGGTGCGCGAATTCCGGGACACACTCCAGAAGTTCGGCGACAAGGCCGGACACACGCTGGGCGTCAAGGGCACAGACGGCTGGACCTGGCATCGCTACGACGGCGCGAGCCAGGAGTTGGCGAGCGGTCCGCGCACCCCGCACCGCGACGGCGGCTGGAGCGACCGGCACGGGCCGACAACCGGTGCTCACGCCGGGGAAGTGGTCCAGAAGCAGTGGGGTCCGATGCACCGGACCGACCACGCCCGGCACTACCTCGAACACCCGCTGGACAGCGCCGGAATCCGCAAGGCGTCCTGGGACGAGCACTCGCCGCAGGGCAAGGAGACCGGCAAGCACGAGGTCAAGCCGGACGGCTCGACGTTCACCACGACCCGCATCTCCGAGCAGCGCCCGCCCCAGTGGGCCCGCAAGTGGCTGAGCAACCACAGGGTCGAACCCACCGGCACCCACTCGTTCCTCGCCTCCGACACCCGCTACCAGGTGTTCACGTGGGAGAAGTCGGTCCCGGACGCGGACGGCAACCTGGTCCTGCACAGCAGCGGCGTCCGGTTCGTCGGCGACGACGGCAGCTCCTTCGACATCCTGGCCGACGGCGGTTTCGCCCGCTCGCAGGCCAAGTTGGCCGACGGCACGACGCTCAAGATCGGCGACTCGGTGACGCCGCACCCCTCGGCCCCCGCCGGGGCGACCCCGTGGAGCCGGGGCGACGAGGTCGGCTACCGGCTGGAGACCCCCAACGGACCGGGCGGGGCGATCTGGCAGGACCTGCGTCCGGTGGTGGGTGCGGACGGCACCACCCAGTGGGCGGTGGTGCGCGAGGGTTTCCCGAACGGCAACGTCCGCCACTACACCACGCCGGAACCCCCCGCTCCCGGCAGCGCCGGCCACGTGGCCAACCCGAGCAGCAACTGGGTCGAGTACGACAGCCACGGCTACATCACCGGCCGCAAGGACACATGGGAGCTCGCCGAAGGCAACTCGGTCACGATCATCGCGCGCGGCTCCTCGACCGCGAAGACCTGGCAGTGGGAACGGGTCAACGCCGCCGGTGAGATCCAGGAGTCCGGCAAGCGTGTGCTCTTCCGTGCTTCGGACGACCCCAAGCTGCCGTTCGACGACTCGTTCCGGGACTTCGACGCGGCGAAGAACCCGGTGCGCGAGCGACGCATGCTCGACAGCGGCCGGTACGTCGACTCGTGGAGGGTGCCCGGCACCGACACTTGGACGTGGCAGAAGTACAACCGGGCCGGCGGGATCGTCTCCAGCGAGGGCGACCGGGTGCGCAGTTGGTGGAACCCCAAGGCGGACCACGGCGCCGGCGCCTGGCAGGCGACCCCGCTCGACGGCAAGAACCTGCTCTTCCGCGACACAACGGTGAACGCGGGCGTGACGTCGGTGATCCACGAGACCCCGCCGCACATCACCGACGCACCGGCGCGCGTCCGCGAGTACGGACCGAACGAGGGCACCTCGATGAACACCGCCACCTGGAAGGAGTTCGACCACGGCACTGTGGTCCGCACCCGCGAGGCCAAGAGGACGCCCGAGGGCCAGCTCTACTTCCTGGAGACGGACGCGTGGCGCGGCCAGTGGCGGCGTTACGACACGAACGGCCACCTGGAGGCCCGGCGCACCGACGGCGGCGCGGTGATCGTCAACGATTCGCTGAACCGGTGGCGGGTAATCGGCAGCGAGTACGACTTCCGCGGCCAGGTGACCGAGGTGCGCGGCTGGGTGCGACGGATCCGTGAGGGTCAGCGCATGCCGTGGTCGGGCAGCACCGTCGGCATCGACGCGACGCAGTTCCGTTCGGCGCTGGCCGGGCTCCCGGGCATCTCGCCCACCGGCACCGGCGCCATCACCCTGGCCGAGGCCGCCTACCAGAGCTATGGAAAGTCGGTGCTGGTCAAGAAGCTCGCGGTGGAGTTCGCCCAGGAGTTCGCGATCGAGTTCACCGCGAACATCATCGTCGCCGACATCAACGCGCGGGCCCAGGGCAAGAGCCTGTCCGAGGTCGACTGGGCCAAGGCCGCGCTGAACGCGGCCGTGGGCGGCGTGGTCAAGGGCGGCGTGGGCGCCTTCGTACACGAGAACAAGATGGACGGCTTCCGCAAGCTCGGCGACTTCAAGAGCGGCTACGGCAACATCGACGGCGGCAAGCACTGGAACCGCAAGCCGGGCAACCACGACAAGACCTGGGCCAACGAGTGGGCGGGCAACGAGACCGCGGTGCGCTGGCGCAGCGGCACCTACGACTTCGGCTACAGCGCCGGCGTCGGCCTGTTGGCCGGTTTGGTCAACGGCAGCATCAACGCGAGCGTGTTCGGCGTCAAGGACTCCGACGGCGTCACCCACAAGCTCTCCGGCTGGGAGGCGCTGGGCGACGGCGCGATCGCATCGTTGTCCGGCGTGCTCAGCACCGGCAGCGTCTCGCTCGCCCGGATCGGTTTCCTCAATGCCGCCGGCGGTCGGTTCTTCCACCGCCAGGGGGCCACCGAGTTCCTGCTCAACATCGGCTTCAAGATCGGCGAGAAGATGTTCAACGGGTGGCTGCTGCCCCAGGTGCGCGCGGGCATGAACCCGGATTGGTACCAGCGGAAGGATGCGTAGCGCACAGATGTCGAGTGTCGACCGTCGAGCGGGCGGTGCCGGCGTGCCGGATGTCCGGGTGGCCGCCAAGGGCCGCGGCACGCATCGCCGGATCGCGGACGCGGTCCTGGCCGCGGCCCCCGGTGCGACCGTGTGGGTCGCCGCCGGCCACTACACCGAATCCCTGGTGCTGGCCCGGTCGGTGACGCTGTGTCCGGAACCGGGCGGCGGCGAGGTGGTGCTGACCGCAACCGACCGGGGACCGGCGATCACCGTGGACGCGGCGGACTGCGTGGTGCGCGGGCTGAGCGTGCACGGCGCGGGCACCGACGCGCCGGCGGTCAGCGTGGGTCCGGGCGCGGGCCTGATCCTGGCCGACTGCACGGTGACGGGCGGCCGGGTCGAGGTGCGCGGCGGGCCGGACCGACCCGACGAGGACGGCGCCGATCCGGACCTGGACGCCGCGCCGACGGCCGCCGGGAGCACCTCGGCGCTGCTGCTCACCGGCACGCGCGTGCGCGGCGCGCGGCTCGCGGGCCTGCATGTGTCCGGTGACGCGCGAGCCCGGGTCGAGGACGTCGAGGTGAGCGCGATCGAGGGCACCGGGATCGTGCTGTCGGGCGATGCGCGGGTGGGCGTGGCGCGGCTGCGCCTGGAAGCCACGTCGGGCTCGGGCATCCGGCTGCGCGGCCGGGCGATGTTGCGGCTGACCGATTCGGTGCTGCACGGCTGCGGGCGGGTGGGCCTGCTGCTGGAGGACGCGTCCTCGGCCGTGGCGGGCGAGAGCCGGGTGAGCGCGCCGGGCGCGGCCGGCATCCGGCTCGGCGGCAGCGCCCGGGCCGAGCTGACCGACTGTCGCATCCTGGACGCCGCAGCGGCCGGCATCGTGCTCGACGGCACCGCGCGGGTGGTCGCGCAGGGCTGCGCGGTGCGCCGCTCGGCGACCAACGGCGTGCTGCTCACCGAGGGCGCGGGCGCCGACCTGACCGACTGCCGGATCCTGGACTCCGGCTACGGCGCGGTACACGCCGCCGGCACCGCCGTGCTCAAGCTGGCCGACTGCCGGGTCCAGGGCACTCCCGAGCACGGCGTGCACACCGCGGACACCGCCCGGGTCGAGCTGACCGACTGTACGGTTTCGGCCGCCGCGATGACCGGGATCGCGGTCACCGGCCGGTCCTCGGCGGCGCTCTCCGGCTGCCTGGTCGCGGACACCGCGACCGGGATCGGCATCGGTTCGCCGACCGGGTCGCGGGTGTCCGGCTGCACGGTGCGCGCGGCCGGGCGGACCGGGATCGAGGTCACCGGCGAGGGCGTCGCCGAGTTGGCCGGCAACCGGGTCACCGGCGCGGGCGCCGCGGGCATCGTGTTCGACGCGGGTTCGCGGGCCGAGCTCGCCGGCGGCTCGATCGAGGACTGCACCGGCTCGGGCCTGGTGGTGTGGACCGGCGCCCGTCCCACGGTGCACGGTCTGCGGATCGAACGGCCGGGCAAGAACGGCCTGTACGTCGCCGAGCAGGCCGGCGGCACCTTCACCGGGTGCGACGTGATCGGCGCCGGCTACGCGGCGCTGCACGTGGGCGGCGGCGCGGATCCGCTGTTCCGCCGCTGCCGGGTGCGCGAGTGCACCGACGACCTGAGCACGGACCCGAACGCCGCGCCGGTGTTCGACGACTGCGATCCCGCGCTCGGCGCGGGCACCGATGCGCGGCTCGCGACCGCCGCGACCGCGGGCACCGCGCCGGGCCCCTCGGCCGGCGCCGCGTCCGTGCCGGAGTTGCCCGACGTGGTCGAGGAGAGCCTGCCCGACCTGCTCGCCGAACTCGGCGAACTGGTGGGCCTGGACGGGGTCAAGCGCGACGTGGCGTCGATGGCCAAGCTGATGCAGACGGTCCGGCTCCGGGTCGAGGCCGGGCTGCCCGCGCCGCCGCTGAGCCGGCACCTGGTCTTCGCGGGCAACCCGGGCACCGGCAAGACCACGGTGGCACGGCTGTACGGCCGGCTGCTCAAGGCGCTCGGCCTGCTCGGCCACGGCCACCTGGTCGAGGTCGACCGCAGCGCGCTGGTCGGCGAGTACGTCGGCCACACCGGGCCCAAGACCGCCGCGGCGTTCAACCGGGCGATCGGCGGCGTGTTGTTCATCGACGAGGCCTACTCGTTGTCGCCGCTCGCGGGCGGCAACGACTTCGGCTCCGAGGCGATCGCCACGCTGGTGAAGCTGATGGAGGATCACCGCGACGACGTCGTGGTAATCGCCGCCGGATACCCCGACGACATGGACCGGTTCGTGTCCTCCAACCCGGGCCTGGCCTCCCGATTCACCCGCACGCTGCTGTTCGAGGACTACGACGCCGAGCAGCTCGTGGCCATCGTCGAGCACCAGGCGGAGCGTCACCGCTACGAACTGACCCCCGCCGCGCGCACCGAACTGCTCGCGCTGTTCGCCGGCATGACCCGCGGCGGCGGCTTCGGCAACGGGCGTTCGGCCCGTCAGGCGTTCCAGGAGATGACGGAACGTCAGGCCGGCCGGGTCGCCGAACTCGACAACCCCGACGCGGCCCAACTGATCGCCCTGGAGGTCGCGGACCTGCCCGCGTCCCTCGCGGGCGCGACCGCGTGAGCACCGTCCCCCCGACACCTGGAGTCCCCGTGCCCGCCAACAACCGCCCGCACAACGGTGGTTCCCCCGACGACCCGAACGGCTTCGCGGCCACCTTCGCCCGCCGACCCGGCGCGGGCGCCCGAGGCCCGGTGCCCGGCCTGCGGGTCTGGGGCACGATCGGCGGCGCCGCGGCGCTGACCACCGGCGCGATCGTGCTGGTGCCGCTGCTGGCCGCGCCCGGCACCGCCGCCTCGCACCCCCGCCGCGATGTGCAACACGTCGCGGCGAACGCCGCGTTGCCGGGTACGCCCGCCGGCTGGGGCACCCCGGGCAGCGCCGAACCGGCTCCGGTCGAGGGGGTTCCGGTCGGTGCCGACGGCACGCCCACCGCACCGCAGGGTCCGCCCGGCGGTGCGCCGGTCGGCTACCAGCCGGGCGGCGTGCCCGGCACGGGGGCGGGCGGCTCGGTGGCCTACAACGGCGGTGCGGCCGGCGGGGGCGGCGGCGCGGTGGGCGGTGGTGGCGCGGGTGGCGGTGGTGGTGGCGGCGGTTCCGCCGTCCCCGGGGCCGGCGGGTCCACTCCGGGCGGTCCGGTCGCCGGCGGTGGCGGTGGCGGTACCACGTCGGGGGCCAAGCCGCCGGTGCCGCCGCCGAGCACTCCGGCCAAGCCGCCGGTGGCCCCGGCCCAGGGACCGCAGCAGGTCTACAACGGCTATGCCGGGCTGGGATGTTCGAACTCGGGCGCCGGATTCCGGGTACAGGGCGACTACAGCGACGGCAAGGAAGGCTGGTACAAGGTCGGCAGCGGCGGCCTGGGCACGGCCGGGTGCGGGGACGACTTCTGGGCGATCCCGATGTCCGGTTCCAAGACCAAGGACGACTCCAGTGTCGCCGCGGTATGGACCTGGAACGCCGGTGCCAAGGCAAAGAGTTGCTCGGTGCAGGTGTACGTGCCCGGCGGCTCCACCTGGCGCGACGCGGCCGGCAAGCCCGCGTTCTACCAGGTGCTGGACACCGACAGCGGCTCCGCTCCGGTCCGGTCCACCTTCACCGTCGACCAGACCGCGCACCGCGGCGCCTGGATCCAGGGCGTGAGCCTGCCGGTCAAGGACGGCAAGGTGGTGCTGCGCATGGTCAACCGGGGCGAGGACTGGGTGGGCTCGGACAAGACGTACGCGCATCTGGCCGCGGGCCAGGCGCGGGTGCTCTGTTACGACCGCTGACCCGGCGGCCGCTTCCTGCCGGCCGTTTCCCGCCGGCCGGGCCCTTCGCGGCCCGGCCGGTACCGGCGTCGCACGGGGGCGCCGCTCAGCGCGGGTACATCTTGACGACCTTGCCGTCCAGGTCGGCCCGCAGATAGCCGCCCCCGTAGTCGTCACTGACGTAGATCTTCAGCGCCGGCACCCGGTCGATCAGCCCGATGTCCAGGATCACGTAGCGGCTCTTGGGCGTGGTGATGCCCAGTTCCTTGTCGGCCTTGGCGATCAGCGCCGGCAGCGCGTCCCAGTTGACCTTCGTCAGGTCGATGGTCTTGTCGTCCCGGTCGGTCCCGGAGCCGGATTCCTTCTTGGTGACGCCGTCGCGGTAGGAGAAGCGGTCGTACAGGCGGGCGTTGCCGGCGACCGGCGCCTCCGTGAAGGCGTACTTGTCGTAGACGTTGAGTTCCTTGACCTTGGTGCCCCCGATCACCGGGGCCATGGCGTCGATCAGGCCGCGGATGGCGGTCGGGGTGAGCAGGTTCACCGTTTCCGCGGGGGGCTTGGTGGTGCGCGTCGCCGACGGCCGGGTGGGTATCGAGTCCACCGGGATTCCCGGCACGGAGGGCGACGGGGTGGGGCGCGCGCTGTCGCCGCCCTGCTTGCCGGCGCCGGCCTTCGTGTTCGAGTCCGAACCCGTGTCGCCCAGTTGGGAGGCCAGGACCAGCGCGACCAACCCGCCGACCAGGGCGGTGCCGACCGCGGAACCGGCGATGATCCGGGTTCGGCGGACCCGCTGCCGGTCCGGCGATTGGGGTTCGGCCGGGGTGAACGGCGTCGCATAGCGCGAGGAAGGCGGTACGGACGACGGTGGCGGGGTGGACGATGTCTGCCAGGCGCCGGAGTTCGTGTCCGCGTCGACCCGGTCCGCGCCCGACCAGGCCGGTCCCGTGTCCGCCGCGCGACCGCCGCCGAGGTCGGCCGGCTGCCAGGCGAGGGCGTCGGCGACCGGCAGCGCCGACGTGGTGTGCTGTGACGAGGGCCGCCCGGTCGGCTCGCCGGCCGCCTCGGCCAACAGCCGATCCAGGTGCGCCGCGTCCGGGCGGGCCGCGGGATCGCGGACCAGCAACGCCTCCAGGACCGGGGTCAGCGCACCCGCGCGGGTCGGCGCCGGCACCGTCTCGGTCAACACCGCGGCGAGCGTGGCCAGGCTGGTCGCCCGGCGCAACGGATGTTGTCCCTCGACCGCCACGTACAACATCATCCCCAGCGACCACAGGTCGGACGCGGCGTTGTCCTCCTCGCCGCGGATGCGCTCGGGCGCGATGTACTCGGGCGAGCCGATCAGGTCCCCGGTCGCGGTCAGACTCGTCGACTCGCGCAGCGCGGCGATACCGAAGTCGGTCAGCACCGGGCTGCCGTCGGCGCGCAGCAACACGTTGCCCGGCTTGACGTCGCGGTGGTGGATCCCGGCCGCGTGCGCGGCGCTCAGCGCGGACAGCACACCCCGGCCGATCACGGCGGCCTCGGCGGGCGGGATCGGCCCGACCATCAACCGGTCGTGCAGCGAGCCGCCCGGAACCAGCTCCATCACCAACCACGGGTGCGGAACCTCGGCGGCGTCCACGATGTGATGGATCGTCACCACATGCGGGTGATTCAGCCGGGCCAGCGACCTGGCCTCGCGCAGCACCCGCTCGCGCAACATCCGCGCGGCGGTCGGATCGTCCTCCAGCAGCGCCGGGTCCGGCGGCCGGACCTCCTTGAGCGCGACCTCGCGTTCCAGCGCCAGGTCACGCGCCCGCCAGACCAATCCCATGCCGCCACCACCGAGCCGCTCCAGCAACTCGAAGCGGCCGTCGATCACGCGTCTGCCAGGTACACCCGGGGTCATGCGGCACACCCTACAAATCCGGACTCCCACCCCCGCAATCGCCGGCCGCATCGTGGGCAACTCCCTCACCGGGAACCAACCCCCACCCGTCACACCCCATCCCCCGCCATCCGAGCGCGCACGCGCCGACCGGGAAGCCACGGGCCTCACCGGCCGGGTCGCTCGACTGTGGCCGGGGCGCATTGCGTCCCACCCCAAGCCGCATCCACCACCCCGTCATGCGAGCGCCAGCACGCCGACCGGGAAGCCGCGGGCCTCACCGGCCGGATCACTCGGCTGTACCCGGGGCACATTGCGTCACCTCAAACCCCGCCCCCCGACCCGCCATACGAGCGCGCACGCGCCGACCCGGGTACCACGAGCCTCGCCGACCGGGTCGCTCGACTGTGGTCGGAGGCATTGCGTCCCACCCCAAGCCCCGTCCCCCGACCCGCCATACGAGCGCCTGCGCGCCGACCGGGAAGCCGCGGGCCTCACCGGCCGGATCACTCGGCTGTGCCCGGGGCACATTGCGTCACCTCAAGCCCCGCCCCCCGACCCGCCATACGAGCGCGCACGCGCCGACCCGGGTACCACGAGCCTCGCCGACCGGGTCGCTCGACTGTGGTCGGAGGCATTGCGTCCCACCCCAAGCCCCGTCCCCCGACCCGCCATACGAGCGCCTGCGCGCCGACCGGGAAGCCGCGGGCCTCACCGGCCGGGTCGCTCGACTGTGGCCGGGGCGCATTGCGTCCCACCCCAAGCCGCATCCACCACCCCGTCCCGACCCGCCGTGCGAACCCCTGCGCACCGACCCGGAGGCCGGGCCTCGCCGGCCCGTCGCTCGGTTGCGGGCGGGGGCGTTGCGTCTCACCCCAAGCCGCATCCACCGCCACCGCCTTGCCCCAACCAGCCCCTCACCGCCCCGTCCCGTCTCGCCCGACCCGCCTCGTCCCCGTCTCGCCCCGCTCCTCACCACCCGCCCCGTCTCGCTCGTCCCGTCCCGTCCCGTCCCGCTCGCCCCGCCCGCCCCCGTCTCGCCCCCGTCTCGCCCCGCCCCCGTCTCGTCCCCGTCTCGCCCCGCCCCCGTCTCGTCCCCGTCTCGCCCCCGTCTCGCCCCCCGCCAGGGGTAGCGTGGTGGTTGGGTGCGGAACGTGATGGATGTAGGACTATCGGTTATTTTGATCATCACTTCTTGCTAGGGTCGGCGTAGAGGCGAGAGTGCCCCCGCCATGGGGCCGCGCCGCGATTCGCGCATTCGCCGGATGTGGACCACCTGACGACACGGATCACACGACACCCGATCTCCCACGGCCCCGCGAGGGGTCCGCGCCCCCACGTGTGAGGGCGATGCGACGGCGCCCGGACCCGGGCGCCCGGACCTGGGCCGGGTACGCGGCACACGAACCGGTGTGCGGGGTATGGCGATTCGGCATGCCCGAACGGGTGCGGGGTCGCCTCGGCCGACGAGAGGTCAGGGCGTTGATGGAAGCGTTCTTCAGGGGATGGGGCCGGGTCGCCGGGTTGTTGCCGGGGCCCGGTGATCTGCCGGCGATACGCCGCGCGCCGGGGCGGGATCTGCTGGCCGGTCTCACCGTCGCGGTGGTCGCGTTGCCACTGGCGTTGGCGTTCGGCGTGGCGTCGGGGGTCGGCGCGCAGGCCGGGCTGGTGACGGCGGTGGTCGCGGGCGCGCTGGCGGCGGTGTTCGGCGGGTCCAACCTTCAGGTGTCCGGACCGACCGGGGCGATGACCGTGGTCCTGGTCCCGGTCGTGCAACGGCACGGCACCGACGGCGTGTTGATGGTCGGCCTGATGGCCGGCGTACTGCTGGTCGTGGTCGCCGTACTGCGCCTGGGTCGGGCCGCGAAGTACCTGCCGCTGCCGGTGGTCGAGGGCTTCACCGCGGGCATCGCCGTGGTGATCGCGCTCCAGCAGGTGCCCGCCGCGTTGGGCGCGGCCGGCAAGGGCGAGAAGGTGTGGCAGGTCGCCGGGCACGCCACCCTCCGCTTTTTCGAACACCCGGACGCCGACGCGCCCGCGATGGCCCTCGGCGTCGCCGCACTGCTCCTGGTCGGCGCGCGATGGCGGCCGGGCGTACCGTTCTCGCTGCTCGCGGTGGCCGCCGCGACCCTCCTGGCCGAGGCCCTGCCCACCCTCGACGTGGCCCGGATCGGCAGCCTGCCCAACGGCCTGCCCGCCCCGTCCCTGGCCTTCCTCGACGCGTCGATGCTGGTCGTCCTGCTCCCGTCCGCCCTGGCCGTCGCCGCCCTCGCCGGCCTCGAGTCGCTCCTGTGCGCGAGCGTGGCCGACGGGATGACGACCGGCCAACGCCACGACCCCGATCGCGAACTCCTCGGCCAGGGCATCGCCAACCTGGCCACGCCCCTGTTCGGCGGCGTACCGGCCACCGCGGCCATCGCCCGAACCGCCGTCAACGTCCGCGCCGGCGCGTCCTCCCGGCTCGCCGCGCTCACCCACGCCGTCGTGCTCGCGGTGATCGTCTTCAGCGCGGCCGGCCTGGTCTCGCACATCCCGCTGCCCGCGCTGGCGGGCGTACTGCTGGCCACCTGCGTGCGCATGGTCCAGGTCTCCACGCTGACCGCGCTGGCTCGCTCCACGCGCGCCGACGCCGCCGTGCTCGCGGTGACGTTCGTGGTGACCGTCGCGGTGGACCTGGTCACCGCGGTGGTGATCGGCATCGCCCTCGCCGTCGTCCTGGCGCTGCGCCAGGTGACCCGCTCGGCCCGACTGGAGCCGGTACCGATCCCCACCGACGACGCGGAGGAGGACGCCGGGGCCGGGACCCGCGGCACGCCCGGGCCCTCGACCGGCCACATCGCGGTGTTCCGCCTGGACGGGCCGCTGTTCTTCCCGGCCGCGCACCGCCTGCTCACCCGGTTGTCCGAAGTGCACGACGTCCGGGTGGTCGTCCTGCGGATGTCCCGGGTGACCGCGATCGACGCGACCGGCGCCGGTGTCTTGGGCGAGGCGATCACCGACCTGGAGGTGCGCGGCGTCACCGTACTGCTCTCCGGCGTCCAGCCGAACCACGATCAGGTCCTGGACGCGCTGCGGATCGCCGAGCATCTACGCCGGGACCACCTGGTCTTCCCGGACACGCGCGGCGCGATCCGGCACGCCCGGGAACTCGCCCGCGCCGACCGCCCGAAACCGGCCGCCCACTGACGGCGCGCTCGCCGCCCCGCAAGCCCGCTCCTCAAGGCCGTCGAGGGAAACCCTCGAGGGAGCCCGCCGCTACTCGCCCAGGTAGTGGAACGCGAGCCAGAACACGCCGCCGATGATGTGCGTGACGAACAGGAAGAAGCAGAGCCAGATCAGGATGCCCTTCTCGGTCTGCTTCTGCGTCTCCCGAGGCCGCCGCGACACCACCGCGGGCGAAGCGGTCGGGGGAACGGGCGCGGACGGCGCGGACGGCCCGGTCGCGCCGGGCTCCGGGGCTGGTTCGGTCATCACGGTTCCTCGCGTCGGGCGGAGCAGACCTCCGGGGTACGCGCCCGGACTGCCCCGCCACGGTAACCGCCGCGCACGAGACACCCGCGACGACCACCCGCGCGGCACCATTCCGCTCGGCCCCGCCGTCCGGTCCTGCCGCCCGGCCCCGCCGTCCGGCCCGAGGGCTCAGCCCTGCCCCTCCGCCAGCACGCCGATCAGCCGCCCGACGCGATTGCTGATGATCATGTCCACGCCCATCGCCACCAGTCGGCGCATCACCCGCGGCGAGTCAACCGTCCACGCGCTCACCAGATAACCGTCCGCGTGGCAACGCTCGACCGAGGCCGCGTCGTACGCCCGCCAGCGCAGGTTGATGTACTCCGGCCGCAGGTCGCGCAGCACCGCCGCGTCCGGCACACGCGCGAACGAGTCGCCGCTGAGCCCGATGTGCGCGTGCGTGGCGTGCTCGCGCACCCGGCTCATCGCGACCGGCCCGCCGACGTACAGGATCCGCTCGTTCACTCCGTGTCGGTCGACCGCGTCGACGGCCGGCTCGGCCAGTTCGATCTCGCCGAAGTCGACCATCAACCCACCCCGGGTGCCCTTGATCAGTTCCAAAGCCTCGTCGAAGCTGGGCACCCGGTACTTCCCGCGCCGGCCGATCTCCTGGACCTGAGCCAACGTCAGGTCCCGGACCCGCGCGTTGCGCCACCACAACCGGCGCAGTGTCGCGTCGTGCAGGAGCACCAAGTGCCCGTCCCGGGTGATCTCGAGGTCGATCTCGACCAGGTCGGCGCCCTGGTCGAGGGCACTCGCCAACGACGGCAGGGTGTTCTCCCGAAAACGCCGGGGGTCGCCTCGGTGGGCCACGGCCAGGGTCACGACAAACCTCTCGATCGAGGACCGGCGGGCACACCGTACACGGGGGCCGACCGGCCCGGGCTCATCGCGCCGAGGCGCCGTCGGGCCCGCCGAATCCACGCAGCAGGGTGTCCACGATCCGGGTCGCGAGCACGTCCGCGTCCTCGCCCCGGTCGTCCTGCGCGGCCTCGTGGATCAGCGCGTAGTACACCCGCCGGGTCCAGTCCAGGTCGACGTCCGCACGCAGCACCCCGGCCTCCCTGGCCCGCCGGAAGAGCCGATCGCACCGATCGAGCACGTCGGCGTGCACGTGCGCCACCTCGGGGTCGTCGGTGCGCCGCGCGGTCATCGCGAAGCCCCACGCGAGCTTCACCCGCAGCACGTTCGCGGTGACCTGGTACAGCGCGACGGCGGGCGGCGTGGTGTCCGGCCGCCCGGCCGTCACCGCGTCGTGGAACTGTCGCGCGGCCCACACACTCATCGCCGCGACCAGCGCCTCGCGGGTGGCGAACCGCCGGTGCACCGTCGTCCTGGCCACCCCGGCCGCCTCGGCGATCTGCTCCATCGTGGCCGCCGGATCGGCGCTCAGCACCCGCTCGGCCGCCTCCAGGATCGCGCGCACGGTCCGCTCCGCGTCCGCGCGCAGCGGTCGCGTGCGATCCCCGGTACCACTCGCCTTCGAAGTCACCGTCGAACTGTACGACAAAGTCGCCGCTCAGTCCCTACTTGCAACATCAATGATGCATGTTCTAGGTTCAATGCATCACCGAAGCACCATTTAGTGCTTCGCGGCAGGCAGCACAGCACTACCCGAGGAGCCCTCATGGACCTGCGTCTCGACGGCAAGACCGCCCTGGTGACCGGCGCGAGCCGAGGCATCGGCCTGGCGATCGTGTCCGCCCTCGTCGACGAGGGCGTCCGCGTCCTGGCCGCCTCCCGCACCCTCACCCCGGAACTCGCCGCGACCGGCGCCCTGACCATGGCCGTGGACCTGGCCCGACCCGACGGGCCGATCCGGCTCGCCGAACGCGCCGCGGCCGAGTTCGGCCCGCTCGACATCCTGGTCAACAACGTCGGCGGCGGCGACGCGGGCGGAGACGATCAGACCGGCGGCTTCCTGAGTTTCACCGACGAGCAGTGGCTCGCCTCGTTCGAGCTCAACTTCCTGGCCGCCGTGCGCACCACCCGCGCCGCGCTGCCCGCGCTGCTCGACGCGCGCGGCGCGATCGTGAACATCTCCTCGATCGGCGCCCGAATGCCGCACGGCGGGCCGGTGACGTACACCACCGCCAAGGCCGCGCTGACCGCGTTCGGCAAGGCGCTCGCCGAGGAGTTCGGACCGCGGGGCGTCCGGGTCAACACGGTCTCCCCCGGCGCCGTGCGGACCGCGATGTGGGAGGCACCGGACGGCTACGGCGCCCAACTGGCCACATCCATGGGCCTGTCCCACGAACAGTTGCTCGCCGCGCTCCCCGGCGCGACCGGCATGGTCACCGGTCGCTTCGTCGAGCCCGCCGAGGTGGCGACCGCGGTCGCCTACCTGGTCTCCCCGCTCGCGGGCAGCGTGACCGGCACGGACCACCTCGTCGACGGCGGCGCGCTCAAGGCCGCCTGAGCCTCCCCCGCTTCCCGCGCCGCCCGGGCGATCCAGGCGGTCCAGGCGGTACGACGGGGTCTTCCGCCGCACGGGGCCCGTCGTACGCCCGAACCGCCGGCGCTCACCCCACCCAAGGCCGCACCCCCAGCGCCGGCAGCACCGTCTCGCCGATCCGGTACGCCTCCTCCAGCAAGGGGTTGCCGGACAGGATGAACGTGTCCACCCCCATCGCCTCGAACTCCTGCAACCGCTCGATCACCTGGGCCGTGGACCCGACCACCGCCGTCCCGGGCCCGGGCCGGAACAACCCCATCCCGGGCCACAGGTTCGGGTACACCTCCAACTCCCGCGCCCGGGCCGGGACCCGACCTCCGTGCTGGCGGAACTGCCGCTCCCAGCCGACCCCGTCCGCGTCCGCCGCCTGGCCCAACTGCCGCGCGTAGGTGGCGTGGCTGGTCACCTCCAGCAGCCGATCGGCCGCCGCCCACGCCTCGTTCTCGGTGTCCCGCACGATCAGGTGCAACCGCAGTCCGATCCGCAACGAACGCCCGTGCGCGGCGGCCCGCTCGCGGACTCGCTCCAGCTTCTCCTTGAGCAGGTGCGGCGGTTCGCCCCAGGTCAGGTAGACGTCGACGTGCTCCGCGGCCATCTCGATGCCGGCCGGGGACGAACCGCCGAACCACATCGGGACGTGCCCGCCGTCCCGATGCAGCTCGCGCAGCCCCGCGCCCGCCTGCCGCAGGTCGTAGAACCGCCCCTTGTGGTCGAACACCTCGCCCGAGGTCAGTCGCCGGACGATCGACCAGTACTCGGCGCTGAGTTCGTAGCGCTCGTCGTGGTCCAGATGCAGCCCGTACTCGCGCAGGCCCTCGGTCGAGCCGTTGACCACGTTGAAACGCAGCCGCCCCGCGCCGAACAACGCCTCGAAGCTCAGCGCCATCTTGGCCAGCAACGTCGGCGCGATCAGCCCGGGATGCACCGCGAGCAACGGTCGGAACGTCGGCGCCGCCGCGGCCACCACGCTGCCCAGCGACCACACGTCGTACAGGTCGGTCGCCAGCAACGCGCCACTGAACCCCAACCGGTCCACCGCGCCCGCGAGTTGCTGGAGGTAGGCCAGGTCGACCGGACGCCGGCCGGCGGGCTCCCACGGATACGGCCCCTCACGCGGGATCACGTACCACAACACCTCGGTGCTCATCGGGCACCGCCGACCGTCGCCGCGAGCACCCCGGCCACCAGCGGCGTCAACGCGTCGACCTGCGCGTCGGCCACCGTGATCGGCCGGTCGATGAACCCGTTCGCCACGAAGATGTCCGCGGCCTCCTGCTGCTCGGCGATGAACGCGGCCGGTACCGCCTCCAGCCGCCACGGCAGCGCGGCCAGCGCCTCGGCCCAGTCCGCCCGCGCGCCCGGCAGCTCGGCCGCGTGCAACCCGGCCGCCTCGTCGAGGTGCGCCGCGGCCCACTCGTCGGCCTCGCGCAGCGCGGCCACCACGACCGCGACCACCTCCGCGCGCTCCTCGGCGAACGCGCGGCGCGCGAAGAACACCGAGCGGTCGGTGATCACGTCGCCGACCCGGTGCAGCACCCGAAGTCCGGGCTCGCGCAGCGCGGCGACCAGCTCGGGACCCTGCGCGACCCAGCCGGCGATCTCGCCGGAACGCAGCCGCGCGGCCTGGTCCTGTCCCGCCACCGGCCGCACCGGCGTGATGTCGTCCCGGTAGGACAGCCCGACGTCGGCGAGCGCCTTGGCCACGAAGTGGGTCTGCCACGAACCGATGCTCAACACGACCGTGCCGTCCTCGAGGTCCGCCGGCGCGCGCACCGGGCCCTCGTCGGCCACCAGCAACGCGCCGTGCCCGGGACGCGGCGCGGACACCGCGACGTAGACGATGTCGTGTCCCTGCGCCTGACCGACGATCGGCGGCGTCGAACCGGTCCCGCCGAAGTCGATCGTGCCGTCGCCGAGCAGTTCGCCCACCCGGGTGCCCTCCACGGGCACCCAGGTCACGCTCTCCCCCAGCGGCTCCAACGCGCGCTCCAGGATGCCCAGCCGCGCGAGCAGGTACAACGACGGGTTGCTGCCGTGGACACCGATGGTGACGGTCATTCAGATCACTCCGGTCGAAGACGGGGACGAGGAAGAAGACGAGGAGAAGGACAACTCGGACGACGCGGACGACGCGGACGACGAGCCGCTGCCGACCGAAGCGGAGCGGGAGGACGCCCCGGCGGATCCGGAATCCGGCGTGCGCACGCCCAGATCGGCGAGCAACCGCCGGCGCAGCGCCGCGAACGCCGGATCGGTGGGGTCGCGCGGCCGGTCCACCGCGACCACCTCGTCGGTGACCAGGTTTCCGTCCCGCAGCACCGCGACCCGGTCGGCCAGCCGGATCGCCTCCTCCACATCGTGCGTGACCAGCAGCACGGCGGGCCGATGCACCCGGCACAACTCGCCGACCAGGTCCTGCATACGCAGCCGGGTCAGCGCGTCCAGCGCGGCGAACGGTTCGTCCAGGAGCAGCAGTTCCGGCTCGCGCACCAGTGCCCGGGCGAGCGCGACGCGCTGCGCCTCGCCGCCGGACAGGGTCGCCGGCCAGGCCTGGGCGTGCCCTTCCAGACCCACCTCGGTCAGCGCGCGCAGGCCGATCTCCCGGGTGGCCCGACCTCGCGGCAGGCCGACCACGACATTGGCCAACACCCGCTTGGACGGCACCAGTCGCGGTTCCTGGAAGACGATGGTGCGGGCCTCGGGGACCAGGACCGTGCCGCCGTCGCTGCGATCGAGCGCGCCGAGGATGCGCAGCAGCGTGGTCTTGCCGGTACCGCTCGCGCCGAGCAGCGCGACGAACTCGCCGCGGGCGATGTCCAGGTGCACACCGTCCAGGACGGCGCGGGTGCCGAACACCCGGCGCAGCCCCCGGATGTGTACCGCGACCTCGGCGGAGCGGGCGTGATCGGTGCTCATCGGCCCGCCCCCTGCCCCTGGTTGCGCCAAGGCATCAGCACCCGTTCCAGAATGCGCACCAAGGCGTCGGCGAGCAGGCCGAGGATCGCGTAGACCAGGATGCAGACGGTGAGGATGTCGGTGCGCGAGAAGCTCTGCGCCTGGCTCATCAGATAGCCGATCCCGGCGGTGGAGTTGATCTCCTCGGCCGCGATCAGCGCGATCACGCTCAGCGTCATGGACAGCCGCAGCCCGGAGAGCAGGGCGGGCAGCGCGCCCGGCAGGACCACCTCGCGCACCAGCGCGATCCGGCCGACGCCGAAGCTGCGCATCGCCTCGACCAGCTTGCGGTCCACGTTGCGCACCCCGCCGGAGGCGGAGACGTACATCGGGAACGCGGTGGCCACCGCGATCAGGATCACCCGGGCCGACTCGCCGATGCCGAACCACACCATGAACAGCGGGACCAGCGCGAGGAACGGCACGGTGCGCAACAACTGCACGGTGGAGTCCAGGAGTTCCTCGCCGAGTCGGGAGAAGCCGGTGAGCACGCCCAGAGCCAGGCCGATGGTGAGCCCGAACACCAGGCCCAGGCCGGCCCGACCCAGCGAGACCCGGAGCGCGTCCGGGAGTTGGCCGTTGTCCCACATCTCGCGCGCCGCGCGGAAGACGTCGGCGGGCGAGCCGAGCAGGTCCGGGCTGAGCGCTCCGCTGTGCGAGGCCCAGGCCCAGCCGCCGACCAGCGCGAGCGGGCCGATCGCCCGCAGCGCGGGGCTGAGGAAGCGCGGTCGGGGGCGCGGGAGTCGCGGACGCGGGGTGACCAGACCGGGGTACTCGCGCGCCCGGGGTTCGGTCTTGACCAACGTGGGCGCGCTCATCCGGTCGCTCCCGCGAGGGAGGCCACGTCCAGCAGGTGCGGCTTGACGTCGACCAGGCTCGGGGTGACCTTCTGGTTCAGGAAGAACTGGGCGACCTTGCCGAAGCGTTCCACGTCGGCCGGTCGGATCGGCTCGACCGTGGCGCCCTGGCGGGTGAAGTCGGTCTGGACGCGCTTGGGTTCGGCGCCGTACGCGGTGGGGCCGGAGTCGGTGAAGACGTTGATGTACGCGGCGGGGTCGGCGATCTCCTTGGTGCCGGCCTCGTGCAGGTAGGCGTAGAACGCCTTGACCACCTCGGGGTGCTTGTCCGCGAACGCGTTGCGCACCGCCCACACCGAGTAGTTGTCCGAGCCGAGCGCGCGGCCGTCGGCGAGGAAGCGCGCGTTGCCGGAGGCCAGCGCGGGCACCGAGTAGGTGGCCCAGGTGGCCCACGCGTCGACCTGACCGGCGGCGAACACCGGCGCGGTCTGGTCGGCGCGCAGGTAGACCCGCTCGACCTTGTCGGCCGGGATGCCCGCCTGTTCGAGTGCGGCCAGCAGGAGGTATTCACTGGTGCCGCCCTGCGAGCAGGCCACCTTCTTGCCGATCAGGTCCCGGATCGAGTGGATCTTCGAGTCGCTCTTCACCAGGATGCCCTCGCCCGCCAGGTCGGGGGCGGTGGCGCCGAACAGCTTGAAGCTCGGCTTCTGGCCGAGCGCGGCGACGGCGGAGGTGATCGAGCCGAGCGCGACGTCGAGTTGGCCGGCGTTGATCGCCTGCGCGGCCGGTGCGAACGGGCCCGCGCTGCCGGTCCAGGAGACCTTGGCGCCGACCTTGGCCAGCGCCGCGTCCAGGGAGCCGTCCTTCTTGCCGAGCGCGAGCACGCCGTTGTTGCCCGGGTCGGGGATGCGCAGCGTGATGTCGGTCTTGGTGTCGCCCGCGGCCGACGACGCCTTGGCGTCCTTCGACGAGGAGCCGCAGCCGGTCAGCGCGATCAGCGTCGCGGTCGCGAGCGCGACGGCGGACAGCAGACGGGTGTGACGGCGAGGGGGCCGGCTACTCATGGGATGCCTCCAGCGTGGATATCCGGGACGGTTCGGGGTCGAGCGACTGTTCGGGGTGCGCGCGCCCGGCGGGCGACGGCGCGGTGTCGACGGGGCGGGCGGGGTTCTCGGGTCGCGGCGGTGCGTCCACGGCCGATGCCCGTCGCGCGTCGGCGAGTTCGCGCGCGGCCCGCAACGGCTCCGGGGTCGCCCACGCGCGCACGTCCACGGGTTGGGCCAGGAAGCCCTGCCCGTACAGGAAGCGCTCCTGTCGCGCGAGCAGGTCCAGGCGCTCGGCGGAGAGGTCGATCCGCAGCGTGTCCGGGCCGAGTTCGCGGTACGCGCCGGCCACCCCGAACGCGCCCGCGCCGGTCTCGGCGCCCAGGATCCGGGCCACCTCGGCGGGATGCCCCGGGGCCCAGTCGGCCGCCTCGACCAGCACCGCGAGGAAGCGGGTGACCAATTCCGGGTGGTGGTCCAGCAGATCCCGGTGCACCGTGATCGGCCGGGGCGTGCCGTTGTTGATCCGCGCTCGCGGGTCGGCCGCCGCGTCCAGGTCGACCGCCACGACCGCGCCGTGCCGCGCGGCCGCCTCGACGGCGAGCGCGCCCTTGACGTACACGGCGTCCACGTCACCGCGCCCGAGCGCGGCCAACTCGGCCTCCCACTGGCCGATCCCGCGCGCCGCGGGCACCTCGACCGGACGTGCGTCGGACAGGGTCGAACCGGCCAGGGACAGTGCGCCGGCGAAGCCGTGCAGTGCCATCGCCCGCCAGAAGTCGATCGCGATGTCGTGCCGGGGAATCGCCAGCCGCAGCCCGCGCAGGTGCTCGGGCGCGCCGATGCCGCTGTCCGCGCGGACCAGGATCGCCTGGCTCTCCTCGATCCAGGTGAGTCCGACCAGCCGGGTCGCCTCACCTCGCGAACGTGCCCACAGCGCGGGCACGTTGCCGCCCTCGCGGAAGAGCCCGGGCAGCGCGTGCGTGTAGTGGTGGTCGGCGGCCACGTCGGCGGAGACGTCCTGCAGCGAGCGGACGGTGATGCCCTCGGCCGCGAACTCGGCGTCGAGCAGACCCAGATCTGCGGCGATGCCGGTGGCGGTGGGCACGGGACAGCGGGTGAACCACAGTTCGTCCGGACGGGCGCCGGTCACGGCGGTCATGGCGATACTTCCGTTCGCGTTGATGGCGGCGGGGGTCCGCGGCCCGGTCGGGCACGGCGCGGATCGACCCGGGACCGCGTCGGTCCGGGCAGGGGTCAACGGGTCACGCGTGGTCGGGGGGACCTACGCGTGGGCGGCATCGCGATCAGGCAGCGCGCGGACGCCGGACGTCGATCGGATCGATCGCTCGGACGCGGGCGTACCGGGGTTCGGTGCGGGGGTGGGTCAGCGACAGCCGGCGCTGGAGACGCGCGCGAGGTCGATGTGCCGGCGGCTGGTCAGCAGCGCGCGGGCGGTGGAGGACGGCGCGGTGTACAACGCGTCTGCGGACACGCGGGCCTCCCTCTCGGTTGCTTCGTCGATCACGGGCACGCCCGGCGGAATGCCCGGCGCACCAAAAGGCGCATCGGGGGGATCCTGGCACGATCCGCGCCACGCGATCAAACCTTCCCATGATGTGGGATACCTTGATGCTCTCCGGCACGGATCGTGGCGCACAGTGGTCGATCGGCTTGCCGTATGGTGAAAACCGCCTGTCGAACGGCGAGTTGGGGGTTCCAGTGGACGCAACCGCGGCGGATGCAAACGCGCCGACCACGAACGCGGCGGACACACGTGCGGCGCACGCCGGCGCGGCGGAGCCGACCGCACCGCGCGCACCCTCCGGCGCGCAGGCCGTCCAGCGCGCCCTGGGCATCCTGCACTGCTTCCGGGCGACCGGCACCGACCTGAGCGCGTCGGACATCGCCCGCCGGATGGACCTGTCGGTGTCCACCGCGCACCGCCTGGCCCGCACCCTGGTCGGCGCGGGCTTCCTCGATCAGGACGACCGCACCAGCCGCTACCGGCTGGGTCCCGTGGTCGCCGAACTCGGCCTGCTCGCCTACCACCAGCGCGGCCTGCACCACGCGGCGCCCGAGTTGGAACAGTTGTCCCGGCGCACCTCGGCGACCTCCGACCTGGCCATCCGCAGCGGTCGGCACGCACTGGTCCTGGTCGGCAGTTCGGTCCAGCCCGGCACCGGACTCGGTCTGCGCCGGCCACTGCACTCGACCGCGCTGGGCAAGGTCCTGCTGGCCTGGGCCGATCCGGCGGACGGCGGCCTGGAGCCGCTGCTGCCGCTGGCCCCGCAGACCGAGCGCACGATCGTGGACCCGGTGGCGTTGCAGGCCCAGTTGCAGGCGGCCCGGGCGGTCGGCTACGCGCTCAACGACGGCGAGTCGGTCCCGGGCGTACGCACCCTGGCGGTGCCGGTCCTGAACCGGGCCGGCCACGCGCACGCGGCCCTGGCCGTGCGGTCCACGCCCGCCGTGATGACCGACGAGCGCATCCCGTGGTTCCGCGACCGGGCCCAGGCGTGCGCGGACGCCCTGGAGGTACTGCTGTTGCCGCCGCATCGACGCCGACTGCGCGAGTCGGGGCTGCCCACGGAATAGGGTCCGCCCCGCGACTCCGGTCCGGAGTCGCGGGGCGGACCCTGCGCTTGGGGGCGTCGGTCGGGTCAGGCGGCGGCGACCAGCGCGTCGCGGCCGAGCACGCGGGTGCGGGTGGTGGTCACGGTCTCGGCCGAACGCGCCTTCGGCGCCGCGAACACGGCGAGCCGCAGGAAGGCGAATCGGGCCAGCCCGGCGATGCCCGAGGCGACCAGGTAGGTGCCCTGCTCGACCATGATGCTCGGCGCGGCCTGGACCGCGTGCAGGCCCAGCACGGCCGCCGTGGTGAACAGGTAGGCGACCACGGCCGACCCACCGGCCTGGGCGTGCGCCTTGAGGTCGGCGCGCCCGGCCCGGAAGGCGAACCGGCTGTGCAACTCGGTGGCCAGGAGCGTGCCGGCCACGGTGACCACGGCGTTGGCGGCGGCGATCGGCAGGTGGCCGGAGAGGGCGACGAGCGCGGCGCTGGAAGCCAGTCCGGTACCGCCGCCGAAGACCACGAAGCGAGCGAAGGAGGCGACCGTACCGGGCGTCGACGGCTGAGTGGTGTCCTGCTCTGCGACCCGGCTGCGGTTGTTCACGTGACTCTCCTTGACCCCCTGCGAGCCCTGTCGGCCCGTCTGGTTCAAACCTAGGGATCGCGCAACACATTCCCCATGGTGCCCACTTCCCTCTCTGGGTGGGGCTGGCCCCACCCCTCGACAGGCGGCCTGCCCCGCCCCCGCCGACACGTCCCCAGGGCGCCATCCACGACACCGGGTCGACAATTACCACTAAACCATCCCGAAACAGCACACCCGCAGGCCCGTAAAAGTGCGCGTACGGCCCGTCCGACGGCGTTCCCGTCGCGGATGTCTGCCTCGTCACACCACACGCTGCGTACTGGGAAGATCACATAAGGCATGCAGCGCCATCCACCCGCGGCGACGTAAGTCCGCCGACGCGAGGCGGCGGGCACCCGGCGTCCGGGCCGAGCCGGGCCACCACCGAGGCGCGCACATCCACATGGATACCGGCACCCGCTAGCATTAGTTTCGTGAGCACACGAATCGCGGACCTCGACGCCGGCGGCGCACCCCTGCTCGGCGAGCCGCTTCCGGTGGAGCTGGCCAACACCCGGTACGCGGTGCGCGGCGTACCGCACGAGGGACTCGCCGAGCCGGAGCACCTGGCCGCGTGGCTGCGCGACATCGCGCCACGGCTGAGCGCACCGCCGTCCGACGCCGCGCTGCTCGCGGTGGACGCGCGGGACCTGGCCGCGGCACTGGACCTGCGCGAGTGCGTCGCCGCCCTGCTGCACGCCGCGATGACCGACACCGCGCCGGCCGCCGACACCGTGGCCCGCCTCAACACGTACACCCGCGCCGCGCCGCACTGGCGCGAGCTGACCTGGCCCACCGCGACCACGCACACCCGGGCCGAGCCGATCGCCGCGGTTTTGGCCGAGCTCGCGGACGCCACCATCGACCTGGTCACCGGGCCCGACCGAGCCGAGCTGAGGCCCTGTCACGGCCCGGGCTGCGTGCTGCACTTCGTCAAGAACAACCCGCGCCGCGAATGGTGCTCCGCGGGCTGCGGCAACCGCGCCCGGGTGGCCCGGCACTACCAGCGCACGAAGAATCCGCCCCGAATGTAGGGAATTGGGGGTATTGGGGCATTAGCCAGAGATAAGGGAAGCCCCTGAAGACCGGAACACCCGCCTCCGAAAGACTCTGGGCGATTCCCAGCGAGAGGCTTCGATTTCCGATGCGCGTTTCCCGGATCTCCGGTGTGCTGTCCCCCACTCCCGCGCGCCGTCGTCGCGCCGGTACCCGCGCGTCCGCGGCCGCGGCCGCCGTCCTGGTCGCCTCCGCCCTGCTCACCGGCTGCCTCGGCAAGGACGACGACAAGAAGGACGACAGGGGGAGTTCCGCCGAGTCCAAGCCGCCGATGATCACCATGCCGCCGGCGCCGACCCTCCCGGCGAAGTCCGACCCGTCGACGGGCCCGGCCACCGGCGGTGGCGGTGGCGCCACCCCGTCCGGGACCGCGACCAAGCGCAGCGGCCAGGTCAAGATGATCAAGCTGCACAAGGGCGACTGCGTCGAGGAGAAGGGCGAGGAGCTCGTCACCGTCGCCTGCACGACGCCGCACGACGCCGAGGTGGTCGGGGAGTTCACCCTGCCGGCGAACATGTCGCCGACGAGCATGACCTTCCAGGACGACACCGGCAAGAAGTGCACAGAATTGGTCACCCCGACGGCCGCCCGCAACAGCGACCTCCCGTTGTCCAAGCTCACCCTGCGTCCCACCTCGGGCAGTTGGATCAACGAGAACGACCGCGACCTGACCTGCCTCCTCAAGCGCAACGACCACGTCAAGCTCATGGCTCCCCTGAAGTAGTCGCGACGGGCGGCCCGACGGCGGGCGGACCGCCCATGCCGCCGGGCGGACCGCCCAGGGGCACCCGTCCCGCCCGGGCGGGACGGGTGCCCGCCGCTCGAAAGTTACCGACTGGTTAACCCCAGGGTCTCCCGCCGGTAGCTGACGGACCGTCAGGATGGGTGTGCTCTGTGCTCGATTCGCCCGATCCGGCAGGTTCGGCCGGCTCGGTTGCCGACCCTGGAGGTCCCACCCCATGTCCCCCCTCTCCCGCCGCGGCTTTCTCGGCGCCGCCGCCGCGTCCGGCGCCGGGCTCGCCGCCGCATCGGGTCTCTCGCCCGCCGTCGCGGAAGCCGTCGCGGCCACCGCCGGCACGCCCGGCACGCTGGACGACGTCGAGCACGTGGTGATCCTGATGCAGGAGAACCGGTCGTTCGACCACTACTTCGGCACGCTGCGCGGCGTACGCGGCTACGGCGACCGCTCGCTGGTGCGCTTCGCCGGCGGCGGTGACGTCCTGCATCAGCGGCTGCTCGGCCTGGCCGGCGGCACCACCCTGCTGCCCTGGCACCTGGACACCGCGACCAGTAACGCCCAGCAGGTGCCCGGCCTGGACCACTCCTGGGGCGGCGGACACAGCGCGTGGGCCAACGGGCAGTACAGCAACTGGATCCCGGCCAAGTCGTGGCTGACCATGGGCCACTACCGTCGCGACGACATCCCGTACCAGTTCGCGCTGGCCGACGCGTTCACGGTGTGCGACCAGTACTTCTCGTCCGCGATGGCCTCCACCAACCCGAACCGCCTCTACCTGTGGACGGGCACCGTGGACCCGGCCGGTCGCGCCGGCGGACCGGTCGTGGACAACAGCGAACCGGGCTTTCGCTGGACCACCTACCCCGAGCGGCTCCAGGCCGCCGGCATCTCCTGGCGCGTCTACCAACAGCAGGACAACTACGACGACAACGCGCTCGCGTGGTTCGACGCCTTCCGCACCGCGCCGCAGAGTTCGCCGCTGTACGTGAACGGCATGGCGCGGCGCGGCCCGAAGGCGTTCGCCGACGATGTCGCGGCCGGCGCGCTTCCCGCGGTGAGCTGGATCGTGGCACCCACCGAGGAGTCCGAACACCCGAACTACCCTCCGGTCAAGGGCGCCCACTTCACCGCCTCCCATGTGCTGGACGCGCTCGCCGCGCACCCCGAGGTGTGGGCCAAGACCGTGGTCCTGCTCAACTACGACGAGAACGACGGGTTCTACGACCACGTCGTACCGCCCACCGCCCCGGCCGGCACGCCCGACGAGTACATCTCCGGCGCACCGATCGGACTCGGTCCGCGCGTGCCGATGATCGTCATCTCGCCCTGGAGCCGGGGCGGCCGGGTGTGCTCGGAGGTCTTCGACCACACCTCGGTGCTGCGCTTCCTGGAGAACTGGACCGGGGTCCGCGAGGACAACATCTCCGCGTGGCGACGCACCGTCTGCGGAGACCTGATGAGCGCGTTCACGTTCACCGACAAGGATGTCTCCTTCCCGTCGCTGCCCGACACCCGCGCCCTGCTCGACGAACTCGCCCGGCAGAAGTGGAAGCTGCCTCCGCTGATCCCGCCGATCGTTCAGCGGCAGCCGGTCCAGGAGAGCGGCGACCGGCCCGCGCTGCCGATCGACTACGGCTTCGCCACCACGTCGCGCACCGATGCCGACCAGGGCCTGCTGTGGATCCGGGTGGAGAACACCGGCCGACTGGGGGCGGGTCTGTCGATGTACACGGTCAACCACCGCAAGTTCGGCGCGTGGCAGTACACCGTGCCGGCCGGCGGCGCGGTCGAGGACTTCTTCAGCGTGGGAAGCGTCAGCGGCGGCCCGTACGACATCGACGTGCACGGCCCCGACGGCTACCTGCGCGGCTTCAAGGGCGACGTGCGCACCTGGGCCGATCCGGCGAGGCCGCACCCCGAGGCGAGCGCCGTCGCCCTCCCCGGGCGCAGCCTGGACGTCACCCTCACCAACGCCGGCGGCGCGTCCACCACCTTCACCGTGCGCGGCGCCGGCCCGGCCCGGACCGTACCGGTCCCGGCAGGCGGTACCACCCGCGTCACCGTCGGCGCGGAGCCGACTGGTCACTACGACGTCACCGTCACCGCCGACACCCGGGACGACTTCGCCCGCCGGTTCGCCGGCCGCCTGTACCACTGACCCGCGACAACACGGTCCCACCACGGCCCCGCACACGCTCTCCGGGCGAGGCGGGGCCGTGCGCGTTCCCGGCGTGCCGGCGACCACCCGCCGAGGGCACCGCCGACGCCGCCCGAAGCCCACCATCCGCCGCCGCGCGGACCGCGAACACCCCGGCCCCTCTACCGCTTTCGGCCGATGTCATGTCCCGATCCCGATCGATTCACCCGTTCGAGGGGCTTGTGCGCCACACACCCGATCCGCCCCACGCGTCCGCGTAGCCTGGCGCCCGCGACGGTGCTTCCCCTGCCCGCCGGGGCGCGACCCCGCCCGCACGGGACCCACTCGAGCACCCCCGCTCGGCGACCGAGCACAGCCCGCCGAGCGGTCCCCGCAGGACACCCGCACGATTCGTTTCCGACATTTTTCGAGGATGCCGATGGTTCTCGCTGGATCGTCCCCCGGAGGCCGACGGCCGGCCCTCGCGTGGGTCCTCCCCCTCCTCGTGACAGCCGTGTGCGCGGCCGCGGCCGTGGCCGCGGTCTCCCCCCAGGCCCGTCCCGCGGTGGCCCTGTGCGGTGGACTCGCGACCGTCGCCGTCGCCGTGTGCGCCGCCGAGGCCGGCCGCCGCGGGCGTACGATCACGCAATTGCACCTGCGACTCCAGCAGCAACAGGTCGGCCTGCGCCGGCGCCTCGCCGCGCAGGAGGCGGAAACGGTCCGGCTCTCCGAGGAGTTGCTCCCGGAGGCCATCGGCCGCCTGCAGATGGGCGAGCCGGTACCGGAGGTGATGCGCAAGGTCGCCCCGCAGCCGGACGACCCGACCGAGTTCGCGGTCGCACACCGCAACGTGATCCGCTCGGTGATCGACACCGTCAGCGCCGAGGAGGACATGCGCGAGTCCGCCCAGCGCGCGTTCGTCAACATCGCCCGCCGCGTCCAGGCCACCATCCACCAACAGGCCCAGGACATGCGGGACATGGAGGACCGACACGGCGACGACCCGGTCGTCTTCCGCGACCTCCTGCACCTGGACCACGGCAACGCGCTGATCGGCCGGATGGCGGACAGCATCGCCGTGCTCGGCGGCGCCCGCCCCGGTCGCCAGTGGGAAACCGACATCGGCATGTACAGCGTGCTGCGCGGCGCGATGTCGCGCATCCTGGACTACCGCCGGGTCAAGCTGCACTCCGTCGTCGAGGTCGCGGTCATCTCGCAGCACGTCGAGCCGCTGATCCACGCGATCGCCGAACTGCTCGACAACGCCACCCGATACTCGCCGCCCTCGACCACCGTGCACCTGAGCACCGTCGAGGTCCAGACCGGCATCGCCGTCGAGATCGAGGACGCCGGCGTCGGCCTGAGCGAGGAGGCCCGCCGCCGCGCCGAGCGCATCCTGTCCCTGGACGGCGACGCGCTCAACCTGGGCGACCTGGGCGAGACCCCGCGCCTGGGTCTGACCGTGGTGGGCCGACTCGCGCACGCCAACAACTTCAAGGTGATGCTCCGCCCGTCGGCCTACTCCGGCGTGCGCGCCGTCGTGGTCATCCCGCAGGACCAGATCACCGCGAACGTGCCACCGATGTACCCGATGCCGGAGCACCTCCAGCACCTGGACGAACTTCCGTCCCTGCACGACATGATGACCGACACTCCGGTCGGCACCGAACTGGGCGCCAACGGCCTCCCGCAGCGCCGCCGGCGCAACCTGGGCACCGTGCCGCGCGCCGGGGGAACGCGCGGCGGGCACCGCGCGAACGCGTCGAAGCCGGCCGCCGCACCGGTCGAGGATCCGCCGCCGGGGCTCGGACTGGACGCGTTCCTCAGT
Source organism: Embleya sp. NBC_00888 (assembly GCF_045207655.1). Taxonomy (NCBI): domain Bacteria; kingdom Bacillati; phylum Actinomycetota; class Actinomycetes; order Kitasatosporales; family Streptomycetaceae; genus Embleya; species Embleya sp. NBC_00888. The sequence goes on from NZ_CP108784.1 coordinate 1,821,449, forward strand.
GGCATCAACGGCGAACTACCGTCCAGTGAACGGCGATCCGAGACCGGGGACGATTCGTGGGGCGATGGGGGATATCGATGACGGGGTACCGACCGAACATGGACTGGATGCTGGCCGACCTGGCCAAGAGCGTGCCGTTCACGCGCTACATCGTGCTGCTGTCCGCCGACGGCCTGCGGATGGCCCAGCACAACACCGCGGCCGACACCGCCGACCGGCTCGCCGCCGCGTGCGCGGGCCTACAGAGCCTCGCCGCCGCGATCGCGTCCGAATTCCCCAAGGGCGACGGCCGGATGCGGCTGGTCGTGATCGAGGTCAACGGCGGCTACTTCTACATGATGGCCGCCGGCGCGGGCGCCTATCTCGCGGTGCTGGCCGACGGTCAGGTGGACACCGGCCTGCTCGGCCACCGGATGCGCGACCTGGTGATCCGGATCGGCGAACACCTGACCAGTCCGCCGCGCCACGACGGGGCCTTTCCGTGAGTGTGCCGAGGCGCTCACGGCGCGACCCGCACCCCGAGCGGCTGTACCTGGTCGGGGAAAACCCGGAGACGCAGGACCGGTTGGACCTCGTCACCCTGTTCGTGGCCAAGCACGAGCCCGAGCGCGGGATGTCCCCCGAGCTCGCGACGATCCTGCGGATGTGTGAACAACCGTTGTCCATGGCCGAGATCTCCGCGCACATGCGATTGCCGACCAGCGTGCTGACGCTGGTCCTGACGGACATGGTGACCACGAATCAACTCGAGGCGCGGGCACCGATCCCGGCCGCCTCGTTGCCCGACATCGATCTGCTCAAGGCGGTGATGCATGGACTACAAAGGCTCTGAGACCCTCGCCGGGCCGCGCCCCGAGGACATGCTGCCGGCGACGGCCGCCGCCGCGATCAAGGTCGTCGTCGTCGGCGGCTTCGGCGTCGGCAAGACCACGCTGGTCGGCGCGGTCAGCGAGATCCGGCCGCTCACCACCGAGGAGACGATGACCCAGGCGGGCGTCGGCATCGACGACCTCGCGGGCATCGAGGCCAAGACCACCACGACCGTGGCGATGGACTTCGGCCGGATCAGCCTCGACGAGCGCCTGGTCCTCTACCTGTTCGGCACCCCCGGACAGGAGCGCTTCTGGTTCCTGTGGAACGGCCTGTTCGACGGCGCGCTCGGCGCCGTGGTCCTGGTCGACACCCGGCGCCTGGAAGTGTGCTTCGACGTGATGGGCCGGCTCGAGGATCGCGGCGTGCCGTTCGTGGTCGCGGTCAACACGTTCCCCGAATCGCCGGCGCACTCCATGGACGAACTGCGCGGCGCGCTCGACCTGGACGAGTCGGTACCCATGCTCGATTGCGACGCGCGCAGTCGCGGCTCCAGTCGGGACGTCCTGATGGCCCTCATGCAATACCTCTACACGCTCACCACGAACCGGGAGACGCAATGACCGCTCCTCCCCCCGTTCCGCCGCCCGGCTGCCCCGCGCACGCGGGCGCGACGGCCACCGAGGGCATCACGAGGTTGTACGGACCGGAGACGATCGCGGACCCGGGCGCCACCTACGAGAGGTTGCGCGCCGAGTACGGGGCGGTCGCGCCGATCCTGGTCGACGGCGACTTCCCCGGCTGGCTGGTGCTCGGCTACCGGGAGAACCTGGAGGTCATGCGCACGCCGAGCCGGTTCTCCCGGGACGCGCGCAACTGGCGCGACTGGCGCGAGGGCCGGATCCCGCCGGACGCCACGATCCTGCCGATCATGGAGTACCGCCCGGACTGCGTGTCCAGCGACGGCGCCGAGCATCAACGCCTGCGCAGCGTGGTCACCGAGAGCCTGGACCGGTTCGACCGACGCGGCATCCGCAAACACGTCCAGCGACTCGCGCACGACCTGATCGACCGGATCGCCGCGGACGGCCACGCCGACCTGGTCGCGCAGTTCGCGCAACAGTTGCCGATGCTGGTCATCGCGCAGTTGTACGGTCTGCCCGACGCGATGGGTCCACGTCTGGTCGAGGCCAGCGCCGAGCTGATGATGCAGAGCGAACGCGCGCTCGAATCCAATGAGTTCATCCTGCGCACGCTGCGCGACCTGGCCGACCGCAAACGTGCCGAGCCGGCCGCCGACTTCCCGTCCTGGCTGATCGAGCACCCGAACAAGCTGTCCGAGGACGAGGTCCTACACCACCTGCGGCTGGTCATGGTCGCGGCGAACGAGCTGACCATCGCGCTGATCGCGAACACGCTGCGGGTGGTCCTGACCGACGACCGGTTCGCCGCGTCGCTGGCCGGCGCACGGCTGACCCTGCCCGACGCGGTCGAGCAAGTCCTGTGGGACGAACCGCCGTTGTGGGTCATCCCGGGCCGCTGGGCGCTGGTGGACACCGAGTTGGGCGGGCGCCGGATCAAGGCCGGCGACCTCCTCGTGCTCGGCGTCATGGCCGGCAACGTCGACCCGCAGATCCGTACCGACCTCACCGTGCCGGTCCACAACAACCGCGCCCACCTGGCGTTCAGCGGCGGCGCGCACCTGTGTCCGGGACAGGACATCGGCCGAGCGATCACGGACACCGCGATCGACACACTCAACAGCCGGCTTCCCGACATCCGCCTGGCCCACCCGGACCGCCCACCCGCCTGGCACGCGGCCACCTGGGCCCGCTACCTCACTTCCCTTCCGGTCGAGTTCACCCCGGTCCCGCTGGTGAAGCCCACCGAATGGACCCGCCCTCCACGCCCACCCCGCCCCACCACACCCCCCGACTCCCCGATCTCTCCCCTCCCCACCACCTGGTGGACCCGCATCACCACCTGGCTCTTCGGCTGACCAACAGAGCGCCGGGCCCACCCCCGGCGCTCCCGTCCCCTCCTCCGCAAACCACGAAACAAGGCACGGGCAACCCCAATCAGCCCGCCCGGCGCTTGAGAACACCCAGGAACCCACCCGGCCCAACCCGCGACCCGGCAACGAGCCACTCTCCGCAGCCGCAGACCAAATCAGCCCGTCCCGCGCTCGAGGACACCCCAAGCCCCACCACCACAGACCGCAACGCCCACGCGAACCCAACCAGCCCGTCCCGCGCTCGAGGACACCCCGGAACGCACTTGGCCCGACCCGCAAGCCGGCCCACCCCGACTCGGCAACGAGCCACCCTCCGCAAGCCGCAGACCAAAACGCGGGCAATCCAAATCAGCCCGTCCGGCGCTTGAGGACACCCCGGAACCCACCCGGCCCGACCCGCAAGCCGAACCGCACCGACCCGGCAACGAGCCACCCCTCCGCAACCGCAGACCAAAGCACGGGCAAACCAATCAGCCCGTCCGGCGCTTGAGGACAACCAAGGCCCCGCCACCGCGGACGGCAACCGTCCACGCGAACCCCACCAGCCCGTCCGGCGTTTGAGGACACCCCGGAACCCACCCGGCCCGACCCGCCCCCACAGCCCGTCCGGCGTTTGAGGACAAGGCGCTAGACCGCGCCCGTGATCACCCGCAAGAGCCCACCGACCGCATCCGCCATCGCCGACCGCGCAGCGACCAGCGCCGGCCGCGGATCGGCCTTCCCCGGCTCGGCGACCAGCCGCGACCGCAGCGTGCCGGTGTAGGCGATGTTCAGCGCCGTGCCCACGTTGATCTTCGTCATCCCCGCACCCACCGCCCGCCGCAGCTCCGCGTCCGGCACCCCCGAGGACCCGTGCAACACGAGCGGCACGCCCACCGCCGCGCGCAACCGCGCGATCAGGTCGTGGTCGAGCGTGGCGGTCCGGTCCAGCATCGCGTGACTGCTGCCGACCGCCACGGCCAACGCGTCGACCCCGGTCGCCCGCACGTACGCCGCGGCCTCGTCCGGATCCGTGCGAGCCCCCGGCGCGTGCGCGTCGAGCGCGGGATGGCCCGGCTTGCCGCCGACCTCGCCGAGCTCGGCCTCCAGGCTGATCCCGCGCTCGTGTGCCCAGGCCACCGCGTCCGAGGTGGCCGCCACGTTCTCCGCGTAGCCCAGCCGCGACGCGTCGAACATGACCGAGCTGATCCCGGTCCCCTCGGTGGCCGTCAGCAGATCCACCGACTCGACGTGGTCCAGGTGCAACGCGACCGGTACGGCCGCCTCCTCCGCGAGCGCCCGGCACGCCGCCGCGAGCGGACCCAGCCGCCCACGCCGAAACTTGACGGCGTTCTCGCTGATCGCCACCACGACCGGCAGTCCCGCCTCCTCCGCCGCGATCAGCACCGCCTCGGCGTGTTCCAGCGTGATCACGTTGAACGCGGCCACCCCGACCCCGTCCGCACGCGCCGCGTCGGTCAATATCCCCGTCGAGGTCAACGGCATGTCATCTCTCCTCGTGAACGATCCCGACAACAACCGGCCCCGAGCACCCCGGCACCCGAACACCAAAACCCAAACCCGCACCCGCACCCGCACCCGCACCCGCACCGGCACCGGCACCGGCACCGGCACCCAAAAGACACGCACCCACACCCGCACCACGCCACCCCACCGCGCGCAAGCCGACCGCACACCCACCGGCCCACGTCCCGGCCGGCCCGCGGCGCAACCTCATCGCGGCGGCTCCACCACATCGACCCGCACCCTCGGCAGCCAGCTCCGGTACAACTCGCCGTCCACGTCACCCGCCATCGGCGCCGCCACCGCCGCCGCCGACAGCGCCACCGCGTCCCGCAACCGGTCCGGCCACGGGCCGCCCTCGGCCAACCCGCGTGCCAGCGCCGCCACGGCCGCGTCACCCGCGCCGGTGGCGTTGCCGCGTACCGAGGTGGGTGGCGTCGCCCGCCACCAGCCCTCGTCGGTCCCGGCGAGCATGCCCTCCGGACCGAACGAGGCGACCACCGCCGTCCCGGCCCGCGCCGTCCCCGCCAGCCGCGCGACCGCCCGCAGCGGATCCGCCTCACCCGTCACGGCGAGCAACTCGTCCGCGTTCGGCTTGACCACGTCCGGCCCGGCCGCGACACCGGCCGACAACGCCGGCCCCGAGGCGTCCAGCAGCACCGGCACCCGCGCGGCCCGAGCGAGCGTCACCAACTCCGCGTAGCCACTCACCGAAACGCCCGGCGGCAGACTCCCGGACAGCACCAACACCGAGGCTTCCGGCAGCAGTTCGGCCGTGGCCGCGACCACCAGGGCCCATTCCCGCGCGGTCCGCGCGGGGCCGAGTTCGTTGAGCGACGTCGCGCCGCCCGAGTCGGTCTCCACGATCGTCGTGGTGCAGCGCGTCTCGCCCGCCACCGGCACCGCCGTCAACGCGATGTCCGCCGCCGCGAGGTCGGCCCGTATTCGCTCACCCGTGGCACCGCCCAACGGGGCCACCGCGGTGACGGCGACGCCGAGCGAGCGCAGCACGCGTGCGACGTTGACGCCCTTACCGCCGGCCCGTCCCTCGACCGACGCCGGCCGATTCGCGCCGTGTCGGATCATGCGTTCCAGGTGGTAGGTGACATCCCAGGCCGGATTCGGCGTCACCGTGACGATCACGACGCCCTCCGCCCGACGGACTCGACGGACCCGTCCCGGGGCCCGCCGTCGACACCCACGCCGAGCGTGTCCCTCACGACGCGTCCAGCACCACGGACCGGGTGAGGTGCCGCGGCTCGTCCGGGTTCAGGCCGCGGCTCTCCGCGATCGCGACCGCGAGCTTCTGCACCCGGACCAGCTCCGCCATCGGGTCGAGCGCTCCGGCCACGAACGTGCCACCGGTGGCCGCGACCTGCTCGGCCAGGCCCTCGGGCACCGGCCCGAACACCCAGGTGACCCGGTTCGGCGCGGCGATGCTGATCGGCCCGTGCCGGTACTCCATCACCGGGTAGCTCTCCGTCCACGCCCCGGCGGCCTCGCGCATCTTCAGCGCGGCCTCCGCCGCGAGCCCGACCGACCAGCCCGAGCCCAGGAAGGTGAACTGCTCCGCGCCCACGAACTCCGGTTCGGGCAGCCACGCGACGGCCTCCTTCGCGTCCCGTACGGCCCCGTCCAGGTCCGCGCCGACGTGCGCCCGCAGCAGCGCGAGGGCCGTGGTGGCGAACCGGGTCTGCACGACCGAACGCTCGTCGGCGAAGTCGAGCATCACGAGCTCGTCCGCCGCGGTCACGATCGGCGTCCCGGGCGTGCCGGTGATCGCGGTGGTGGCGACCGTGCCCCGGATCTCCGCCAGCAGCCGCAGTACCTCGGTGGTGGTGCCGGAGCGGGTCAACACGACGACCCGGTCGTAGTCCCGTACGCCCGGGAACTCCGAGGCCGCGAACGCGTCGGTGACGCCGAGCCCGGCCCGCTCGCGCAGCACCGCGTACGCCTGTCCGATGAACCACGAGGTCCCGCACCCGACGATCGCGACCCGCTCACCGGGGCTCGGTAGTCCGGCGCAGTCCGCGGCCAGCGCGGCGGCACGCGCCCACAGATCGGGCTGAGTGGCGATCTCGGCAGAGGTGTGGTTCACGGTCGTCATGACGCTCCCGGGTCCTGGCGCGCAGCACCGCGCGGACTGCGCACTGCTGCACTCGCATGCTTGAAACTATTCATTTGATAGCAGTTTCACGCACGAATGAGCAATGCCGCTCACCATGATGGGGTCCGATTCACCCGGATTCGATCTGAAATATCCACCACGCCCGTGCCGCGCACCCGGCGACATCGGCCCTGTCGCCCGCACGCGACCGCCGCTACATTGGCCCGGCTCGGGCGGCCCGGCCCACCCCGCCCGCGCCACGAGCCCGCGCCACGAGCCCACGCCCCACGAGCCCACGAGCCCACACACCCGCCCCGCCCCACCCGACGGGAGATCCGTGCACACCGAAGGACGTCCCGCACCCGCCAACCGGACCGCCTGGCAGACGCTGCTCGCCGATCTGGAGGAGCGCCGAACCCGATCGCGAGCCATGGGCGGCCCGGCGAAGGTCGCGCGCCACACGGTCGCCGCCCCCGGCCGAATGTCCGCCCGGGCCCGGGTCGCGACTCTCCTCGACGACGACTCGTTCGCGGAACTGGGCACGCTCACCGGCGGCGCGGACATCCCCGCCGACGCGTTCGTGGCCGGTTCGGGGCTGCTGGACGGCCGCCCGGTGTTCGTGGGTGCCGAGGACTTCACCGTGCAGGGCGGCTCGATCGGCCCCGGCGCCGCCGCCAAGCGGGCCCGGCTCGTTCGGCTGGCCGGTCAGGAACGCGCGCCGCTGGTGACCCTGCTCGAAGGCGCCGGGCACCGGGCGGGCAACGCGCTCGCCGGCCACACGGCCACGCCCAACGACCTCCAGGCCCTGGCCGACCTCGCCGGACTGGTCCCCACCGTCGCGATCGTGCACGGCCCGTCCGCCGGGCACGGCGCGCTCACCGCGCCGCTGTCCGATTTCGTGATCATGGTGGAAGGCAGCGGAGCGCTCTTCACCGCCGGCCCACCCCTGGTCGAGGCGGCGACCGGCGAACGGGTGGACAAGCACACCCTCGGCGGCAGCGGGGTGCACTGCGTGGTCAGCGGCGTCGCGCACAACGCCGTTCGCGACGACGCCGCGGCGCTGCGCCTGGCCCGCCGCTACCTCTCCTACTTCCCGTCACACGCCTGGCAACATCCGCCGTACGCGGGACCGGACTCGGGCAACACCGACACCGGCCCGCGAGCCACCGAGGCGCTCCTGGACCTGATCCCGCCGGACCCGCGCCGGCCGTACGACGTCAAGGCCGTGCTCGCCGAGGTCTTCGACGCGGGCACGCTCCTGGAGCTGCAACCGGCCCACGGCGCCTCGATCGTCACCGCGCTCGCCCGCCTCGGCGGCCACGCGGTCGCGGTCCTGGCGAACCAACCCGCGGTCCGGGCGGGCACCATCGACGCGGACGCCGCCGACAAGGCCGCCCGCTTCCTGTCCGTCGCGGGCGCGTTCCACCTGCCGGTGGTCTTCCTCGCGGACAACCCCGGCGTCCTGGCCGGCACCGCCGCCGAGCGTTCGGGGGTGCTGCGCGCCGCGGCCCGACTGTTCGCCGCCCAGCACCGCCTGCGCGTTCCGAAGCTGCACCTGACGGTGCGCAAGGCGTTCGGCTTCGGCAGTTCGGTGATGGCGATGAACCCGTTCGACGCGCAGACCGTGTCCTACGCGCTGCCCGGCGTCACCCTCGGCGGCATCCCGGCCGCCGCGGGCGCCGCCGCCGCGAAGCAGGACGCGGACACCACCCGCCGGCTCACGTCGAACGAGGCGAGCGGCCCGTGGCGCTCGGCGAACGCGCTGTCCTACGACGACGTGATCGCACCCACCGAGGTCCGCGACGCCCTGCTCACCGGCCTGACCCGCGCCCGAGCCCGACTGACCGGCCCGACCGAACCGAACCGCCGCCCCGGCTACCTGCCCTAGGAGCGCTCCGGAGCCAGGACCTAGGCTCACCACATGGACGGTTTGGGTGACCTGCTGCGCGGGATCAGGGCCGACGACGCGCTCTTCGACCGACGGACGCTGCCCCCGGAGACCTCCGTACGGATCACCTCCGGCGCGCCGTTGACCCTGTGCACGGTGGTGCGCGGCAGCGGCCGACTCGTCCCCGAGGACGGCCCCTCCCTCCCGCTGCGCCCGGGTGACGCCGCCCTGGTCCGGGGTCCCGCGCCGTTCACGTTCGTCGCCGACCCACGCCCGGGGCACGAGACGGCGACGGACTCGGACCAAGGCGACGAGTCCTTCGCCGAGTTGCTCTGCGGCTCCTACCGCGCGCACGCCGACATCGGCCGTCGACTGCCCGCCGCGCTCCCCCCGGCCCTGGTCGTCCCCGACGACCAGGGCTGCGAGGCGGTGTTGGGCTTCGTGTCCGACGAGGTCGCCGCCGACCGGCCGGGCCAGAGCTTCGTCCTGGACCGGCTGCTCGACTGGATGCTGGTCTGTACGCTCCGCGCCTGGTTCGACCGCCCCGAGGCGCATCCGCCCGCGTGGTACCTGGCCCTGGCCGATCCCGTCGTCGGCACCGCCCTGCGCGCGGTCCACGACGCCCCGGCCCGGCCGTGGACGATCGCCGCCCTGGCCGCCGAGGCGGGCGTCTCCCGCACCTCCCTCGCCGAGCGCTTCACCGCCCGGGTCGGCACGCCGCCGCTCACCTACCTGACCGAGTGGCGGATGGCCCTGGCCGCCGAATTGCTCACCGAACCGGACGCCACGGTCGCCGCCGTGGCCCGCCGGGTCGGCTACGCCGACCCGTTCGCCTTCAGCACCGCCTTCAAGCGCGTCCGCGGCCTGAGCCCCACCGCCTACCGCACGACCCACGCGGCGTAACGCCGCTACTCGGGCAGTTGCTCGAACATCCAGCGATGTCCCTCGGGGTCGGCGACGCTGTAGGCGCGCCCGTGCCCGGTGTCGCGCGGCGGCGCCAACACGGTCGCGCCCGCGTCGCGGGCCACGGCGAAGTGCGCGTCCAGGTCGGCGACGTGGACGTGCACGCCGTCCACCACGTAGGGCACGGACAACCACCTGTCCGCGTCCGCGCAGGTCTCGGCGTGCCGCCGGGGCGAGCGGTAGTCGGGCGTCGGCTCGGCGAGCATGATCAGCCCGCCCTCGGGGGTGGCCAACTCACCGTGGCCCACCGAACCGTCCGGCATCATGATCCGAGTCACCTCCCGGAAGCCGAACGCCCGACTCAGCCAGTCCAGCGCGGCGGCGTCCTGGTAGGAGATCATCGGCGTGACGGTCTGCGACATGGTCGACTCCTTCGATCGTGCGGTGCTCGCGCTTCCGAGTCCGGTCGCGCCGAGCGCGCCGGTCTTGGCCGAACGGGAACAGGCGAGTGGCCCGCCCCCACCCGGTCGCCCCGGCGCCCCGGACGCACGCACATGTCCCCCGGTTTCTCGCCCATGTCGGCCGGGCCCGGCCCGGATCAAGCTGGGCGCATGACGGAAACCACGCAGCTCCCCATCCTCGTTCTCGGCGGGACCGGCAAGACCGGCAGCCGGGTGGTCACCGCGCTCCGCGCCCGCGGCGCCACCGTGCGCGTCGCCTCCCGCTCCGCCGAGCAGCGCTTCGACTGGACCGACGACCGCACCTGGGGCCCCGCGCTGGCCGCCGTCTCCGCCGTCTACCTGGTGCCCCTGGACGGTGTCCCGACCGGTCCGGCCTTCGTCCGCCGAGCGGTCGACGCCGGGGTCGAGCGCATCGTGCTGCTCTCCGCGCGCGGCACCGACGTCCCCGGCTACTTCGCCGCCGACGACCCCGGCAACCAGGCCCGCCTCGACCTGGAGGCGGCCCTTCGCGCCTCGGGCATCGAATGGACGATCCTGCGTCCGGGGTGGTTCGCGCAGAACTTCAGCGAGGGCTTCTTCCGCGACGAGGTGCGCGCCGGCGAGTTGACGCTGCCGACCGGCGCCGCGTCGGTGTCCTTCGTCGACACCGAGGACATCGCCGCCGTCGCGGTGGCCGCCCTGCTCGACCCCGGCCACGCCGGCGAGACGTACGAGCTGTCCGGCCCCCGGGCGGTGACCTTCGACGAGGCCCTCGCCGAGATCGCCGCCGTGACCGGCCGGCAGGCCCGCTACGTCCCGGTCGACCCGGCCGGGTACACCGCCGAGCTGATCGCCCGGGGTCTGCCCGAACTCGACGCGAGCATGTGGGCGTCGGCCCTGAACGGCATCCACCGCGGCCTGGAGGCCAAGATCTCCGACGGCGTGCAGCGCGCGCTGGGCCGCCCCGCCCGCGACTTCACCGACTTCGTCCGCGCGGCGGCGGCGACCGGCGCCTGGACCGCCTGACCCCACGGCCGGACCGCCCGGCCCACACCGAACCGACACCGGGCCGGACCCGATGCCGCGATGGGCGGCCGACGACTCGACCAGAGCCGTCGGCCGCCCATCGGCACGCGCGCGCCCGACCCCGCCCCGGCAGCCCCGGCCACCGCGCCGCAAGCCTCGCCGATGATCGAATTCACCACCCGTTTGCGCGCCCGTATATCGATCCACCGATCACCCGCACGTCATCCACGCGCGTCATCTTCCGCACGGCCCACTATTCCGTGCATCCGACTCTCGATCACCGCGCCGAATCGATCTCGCGCGGCCCGCTCTTCGATTGCCGTATCGATTAGCCGAATAGTGTGCGACGAAGATCGCGACGGAGATCCTTTACCGCGTCGACACGTCCGCCCTATCCCGCCGACCGTCATCGCGCAACCGCGCCCGCCGTCACTCGAATAGCCGAAGAAATCACCCACCGCGCACTGCTATTTTCGCGCCGCGTCCGCCACCCGCACGCATTACCGCCGAGCCGACCGAGGAAATCCCGCCCGCCGCTTTCCGCGGGGCCCGCCGGCGGCCCCGCCGCGACGCCCCGAGGAGCCGGCCCGGGCACCCGCTCCGCACCGCGGACGTCCGCCCCGTGCGTAACGCGCCGGCAGGCGGGCATTCTCAAGACAGGTCCAGGACCGCACGACCGACGCCGATGCCCGACCCGATCCGCACCACCACGAGAAAATTCGACCCCACAGCATCGGCACTCGGATATCGTCGATCCCCGGCCACGGCAGCGCCGTCGGGCCCGGAACCCCGGGCTCACCGGCGCGACCACGCAGACCAGCGGGCCGTCCCGCACACTGGGGAACCCACAGCTCGAAGCCCCTGCGGACCGACGTGACCCAGGTCACGCTCGCGGAGGCGTAACACTTGTACCGATCGGAGCGATGCCTTGAGTGGCGCCGGCAGCGCCGACGGATCCGGTCCCGCGGATGCGTCATCGATTCGGTGTAGTTGCGGCGCCGCAGCATGCCCGCGTGAACCGAGAGGTTATTTGTGACCCCGAGCTCGTCCAGCACGCTTCCCAACAGAATCGCCGAATCGGAATCTCTGGTGGCGCTCATCGAGCGTGGCCGTGCCGAAGGATCGATTACCGGCGAGGACATACGCCGAGCCTTCGAAACCGACGCCATCCCTGCCACGCAGTGGAAGAGCATCCTCCGTAGCCTCAACGAGGTCCTCGATGAGGCCGGTGTGACCTTGACCGTCAACCCGGTCAAAGAGACCCAACGGAGAGACGTAGCCACAACTCGGCGATCTGTCAAGAAGACGCTATCCACGCGCTCAACCCGTGTCAAGAACACAGAGACCTTGCCCGCGCAAGTCACGCCCGCGGCAACGGAATCGGGAGAGTCCGTCGTGGAATCTGCTCCGAAGCCGAAGAAGGCCGCAGCCAAGAAGAAGGCCGCGGCCAAGAAGACCACCACCACCGAGACGACCGCCGTCGAGTCGCCCGCCCCCAAGGACGGCGACGAGGCACTGGTCGAAGAGGATCTGTTCGACGAGCCCGCCGAGGCGGCGGCTCCCGAGGTCGGTCCGAGCGGCTTCGTCCTCACCACGGACGAGGACGACGCACCGCAACAGCAGGTCACCACGCCGGGTGCCACCGCGGACCCGGTCAAGGACTACCTGCGACTGATCGGCAAGGTCTCGCTGCTCAACGCCGAGCAGGAGGTGTCGATCGCCAAGCGCATCGAGGCCGGCCTGTTCGCGTTGGAGAAGCTGGACTCCGAGCCCGGCCTGACCCCGCAGTTCCGGCACGAGCTCGAGCTCGTCGCCGAGGACGGCAAGCGTGCCAAGAACCACCTCCTGGAGGCCAACCTCCGCCTGGTGGTCTCGCTGGCGAAGCGCTACACGGGTCGCGGCATGCTCTTCCTGGACCTCATTCAGGAGGGCAACGTCGGTCTCATTCGTGCGGTCGAGAAGTTCGACTACACGAAGGGCTTCAAGTTCTCCACGTACGCCACCTGGTGGATTCGCCAGGCGATCACCCGGGCCATGGCCGACCAGGCGCGGACCATCCGCATCCCGGTGCACATGGTCGAGGTGATCAACAAGCTGGCCCGCGTACAGCGCCAGATGCTCCAGGACCTGGGCCGCGAGCCCACCCCGGAGGAGCTGGCCAAGGAACTCGACATGACCCCGGAGAAGGTCGTCGAGGTGCAGAAGTACGGCCGCGAGCCGATCTCCCTGCACACCCCCCTCGGCGAGGAGGGCGACAGCGAGTTCGGTGACCTCATCGAGGACACCGAGGCGATCCGGCCGGCCGACGCGGTCAGCTTCACGCTGCTCCAGGAACAGCTCCACTCGGTCCTGGACACCCTCGCCGAGCGCGAGGCCGGCGTGATCTCGATGCGCTTCGGGCTCACCGACGGCCAGCCCAAGACGCTCGACGAGATCGGCAAGGTCTACGGGGTCACCCGTGAGCGGATCCGCCAGATCGAGTCGAAGACCATGTCGAAGCTGCGCCACCCGTCCCGCTCCCAGGTGCTGCGCGACTACCTGGACTAGGCAGCAGGACCCCGGGTACGGACGGACCGCCACACCGGCGGCCTCCGTCCGTACCCGGCGCCACACCTTGCGTGCCACGCCCTCTGCGGCACGCCCTCCGTCCCACGCCCCGGCGTCGCCGTCAGGGCGTCAGTCGATGCGGACCGCGGAAGAGGAACGTCGCGTCCCGGATCGACGGCAGGTCCAGGAGCAGCATCAGCAGCCGACCCAGCCCCAGGCCCAGACCGCCGTGCGGCGGGATGCCGTAGCGGAAGCAGTCCAGGTAGGACGCGAGCGGTGCCGCGTCCAGGCCCTTCTCCCGCAGTTGGGCGAGCAGTCTTTCGTGGCGGTGCTCGCGCTGCGCGCCCGTGGTGATCTCGACGCCCTTCCACAGCAGGTCGAAGCTCTCGGTCAGCGTCGGGTCGTGGTCCGGACGCAGGTGGTAGAACGGCCGAATCCCGGCCGGGAAGCGGGTCACGAAGACGAACTCGTGCCCGGTCTCCGCCGCGATCGACGCGGACAGCGCGCGTTCGCCCTCCGGGTCCAGGTCGACCCGGGTGCCGCTCGGGTCCCAGCCCTCGGCCCGCAGTCGGCGCAGCGCGTCGGCCATCGTGATCCGCGGGAACGGCAACTCGGGGACGGTCACCTCGACGCCGAGGAGTGCCTCGATCGACGCGCCGTGCACGGACCGGACGTCGGCCAGGACCGCCCGCAACAACCGCTCCTCGAAGGCCATCACGTCCTCGACCCCGTCGATCCAGGCCAGTTCGGCGTCGACACCGGTGAACTCGGTGGCGTGCCGGGACGTGTAGGACGGCTCGGCGCGGAAGACCGGTCCGATCTCGAAGACCTTGTCGATGCCCGCCGCGATCGCCATCTGCTTGTAGAACTGCGGCGACTGGGCCAGATAGGCCGGGCGGCCGAAGTAGTCGACGGTGAACACCTCGGCGCCGGATTCGGACGCGGTGCCCATCAGCTTGGGCGTGTGCAGCTCGGTGAAGCCCTCCGCCGCGGTGACCCGACGCATCGCCTGTTCGACGGTGCTCTGGACGTCCAGGACCAGCCGTCGGTCGGGGCGCCGGAGGTCGAGGAATCGCCAGTCGAGTCGGCGGTCCGGGCCGGTGTGGGCGTCGATCGGCAGCCCGGGTTCGGCCCGCGAGAGGATCTCGACCCGTTCGGGAAGCAGTTCCAGAGCACCGAGTCGGACCACGTCGTTGGCCACGACCCGGCCGGTGATCCGGACCGCCGACTCGGGGGTGACCTGCTCGAACGCGGCCTCGATCGGGTCGTCGGCGCCGACGCGGCGGTGGGTGACCTGGACCCGACCGGTGTGGTCGCGCACCACGACGAACTGCATGCGGCGCTGTCGGCGCAACGTGTCGACCCACCCGTGGACGGTGACCCTCTCGTCGAGATGTTCGGACAGGTCACGGACGAGGGCGCGCGGCATGGCGGCAACTCCCTTGGTTGCGGGCGCGTTGGTCGCGCCGGGTACGGCGGGTGGTAGACGGCCACCCGAGGAGATCGTCAGCGTAGGTGGCCGGGTCGGCGGTGTCGCCGGATTAATCGGCGGTGGAAGGCACGGGGTGGAGCGGGGACGAGCAAACGCCGGCCGTCCGCCGGGCACCGGGACCACCGCGTCGCAGCGCCGCGATCGAGCCCGCGCGGGTGACCCGACAGGGTGGTACATCTGCTGACTTGTCCGCCCGTGTGGGCGCGAACTGCCTTTTGCAGCCCGGGAATTGATGACCAGCCGCGTTACCTGCGGTTTACCATCGGCGGTGTGCCGCACCACCCCCAACCGGCGGCCGCGAGGTGTCGAGATCATGACCGAGAACGCTGGAGACCGAGTGTGGTCGACGAAGCCCGCCGGTGAGCGACCACCGCCCGGCATCGACGTCAACGTGCCGAGTGTCGCGCGCATCTACGACTTCCTGATCGGCGGCAAGGACAACTACGCCGCCGACCGCGAGGTGGCCCGCAAGTTGATCGCGGTGGCGCCCGATCTCGAACACGACGCCGGCGCCCATCGGCGGATCCTGCACCGGGGCGTGCGCTTCCTGGTCGAACAGGGCATCCGCCAGTTCGTCGACATCGGATCCGGTCTGCCCACCGCGCAGAACACCCATCAGGTCGCCCAGGCGATCGCGGCCGAGACCACCGTGGTCTACGTCGACAACGACCCGATCGTGCTCGCGCACGGTCGCGCGCTGCTCGCCGAGAACGACCGCACCACGGTGATCACCGCCGACCTGCGCGAGCCCGAGTCGATCCTGAAGAACCCGGACCTGTTGCGCCTGATCGACTTCGATCGGCCGGTCGCGCTGATGCTGCTGGGCGTGATCCACCACATCAACGACGACGAGGATCCGGCCGGGCTGGTGCGCACCTACCTCGACGCGTTGCCGTCCGGCAGTTGGCTGTTCCTGACCCACTTCCTGCACAGCGGCCCCGAGTCGGAGCAGTTGGAGCGGGTCATGCAGGGCTCGCACAAGAGCGGGCGCTTCCGCGAGCGCGAGGAGGTCGCGGCCTACCTGGACGGCCTGGAGACGGCCGACCCGGGCCTGGTCTACATCGACCTGTGGCGGCCCGAGGAGCCGGTGGACGAGGCGACCCTCTCGGTCACCCAGCGCCTGGTCCTGGGCGCGGTGGCCCGCAAGCCGTAGCCGGGGCGGTCGTCACTCACCGCTTCGCGCGCTGGTCGGTGCCGGCGAGCTTGCCGGTGCCGATCGCGATCCGGTTCCAGGTGTTGACGGCGAGGATCAGGGCCATCAGGTGGGCCAGCTCGCCTTCGTCGAATCGGTCCGCGGCCCGGGCGTAGACGTGGCCCGGGACCCCGTCGGCCGCGACCAGGGTGAGCGCCTCGGTCAGCGCGAGGGCGGCCCGTTCCCGCTCGGTGAAGAAGTGCGCGGCCCCGCGCCAGAGCGCGACCAGGGCCAGGCGTTCGTCGTCCGCGCCCGCGTTGTGCGCGTCGGTCCAGTGCATGTGCAGGCAGTACGCGCAGCCGTTGAGCTGCGAGGCGCGGACCTGGACCAGTTCGACCAGCGCGGGGTCCAGCCCCTCCCGGGCGGCGGCGTCGAAGCCGATCAGGGCCTTGAACACCTTGGGTACGGCGCGGGCGAAGTCGACGCGGCAAGCCCCGGGGTCGGGGTGGGAACGGGGTTCGGGGGTGGCCTCGGTGGGCCGATCGATGCGGTGCTCGCTGCTCATGTCGACGAAGCTCATGTCGACGAATGTAGGCGCGAAAGAGACCTGGTATAGGGTTCAGTTCCATGTCGGAAGACGAGGTCAATTCCGCCGAGTGGAGCGGCCGTGACCTGCATCTGGAGTTGTCCGGTACGGGCAGCCGGCGGGCGGTGCTGATCCGGGCGATCCGGACGGCGATCCGCACCGGTCGGCTGGCCCCGGACACGCCGCTGCCGCCGTACCGGTCACTCGCCGCCGATCTGGGCATCGCCCGGAACACGGTCGCCGACGCGTATGCCGAGCTGGTCGCGGAGGGCTGGTTGACGGCGCGTCAGGGCTCCGGGACCCGGGTCGCCCGGCGGGCCGAACCGCTGGCCGCGCCGCGCCGCCGCGCCCGGACCGAATTGCCCGCGCGGCCCGCCGGCTCGACCCACAATCTGCGCCAGGGGCAGCCGGACGCGGCGTCCTTCCCGCGTGCCGCGTGGGTCGCGTCCGCCCGCCGGGCGCTGAACGCCGCGCCGAACGAGGCGTTCGGACCGGGCGATCCGCAGGGGCGTCCGGAGTTGCGGGCCGCGCTGACCGACTACCTCGCGCGGGTGCGCGGGGTGCGTACCCATCCGGATCGCATCGTGATCTGCTCGGGCTTCGCGCACGCGTTGCGGCTGCTGTTCGCCGGCGTGCTGCGCGGGCCGGCCGCCGTGGAGTCGTACGGACTCGCCTTCCATCGCTCGATCCTGGCCGCCGCGTCGATCCGCACGCTGCCCCTGGCGATCGACGAACACGGCGCCGACACCGACGCTTTGGCCGCGCGGGCGAACGCGCGTGTGGCCGTGCTGACGCCGGCTCACCAGTTCCCCACCGGCGGCCCGTTGTCGCCCGAGCGGCGGGTCGCCGCGCTGGACTGGGCGCGGGCCCGGGGCGGGATCGTGCTGGAGGACGACTACGACGGCGAGTTCCGTTACGACCGGCGTCCGGTGGGCGCGGTCCAGGGCATGGATCCGGACCGCGTGGTGTACGTGGGATCGGTCAGCAAGAGCCTGTCCCCCGCGATCCGGCTCGGTTGGATGGTGCTGCCCGAGCACCTGGTCGACGACGTCCTGGCGGCGAAGGGCCTGCGCGAGGCGTGGGCCGGCGTCACCGATCAGCTCACCCTCGCCGACTTCATCGAGGGCGGCCACTACGACCGGCACATCCGCCGGATGCGCCGGCGCTACCGCGCCCGCCGGGACCATCTGCTCGCCGCGTTGGCCGAACACGCCCCGCACGTCACCGCGACCGGCATCGCCGCCGGCCTGCACGCCGTGCTGCGCCTGCCGCCCGGCACCGAGTCCGCCGCCGTCAAGGCCGCCACCTGGCAGGGCCTGGCCCTCGACGGCCTGGCCGCGTTCCGCCACCCGGACGCGACGGGCCCGGCTCCGGACGGCCTGGTGGTCGGCTACGCGACGCCCCCGGACCACGCGTACCCGGCGGCGGTGGAGGCGCTGTGCCGGTCACTGCCGCCGGCGGAGGGCGAGTAGGGCGAATCTCGGTCCGGGCGCGGGCGGTGAGCCGGGACACGGTCGAGACGACGGCTACGGGGCGTCGGTCGGGCCCATGGGGAAGACCACGATTCGACTGACGCCGTGGAAGCTGTGTTTGCCGAGGGGTTCCTCTGCGGCGACCAGCCATCGCCCGTCCGGGGACCAGGCGAGTGCGTCGACCCAGGTGGTCAGTTGGCGACCCATGACGATCTTGCGGTCGGCCATCCGCCACACACAGAGCTCGTGCGGTCGCTCCCCGCTCGGCACCAGGTAGGACAGTTTCCGGCTGAAGCTGCCGATCGCGAGGTAGCCGCCGTCGGGATTCGACGCGATCTCGAACAGACGCTCCGAGGCGTCCGTGACCTTGTCGACGACCTCACCCGTCGCCGGGTCGACTGTGTAGAGGTTCTGCTGCGCTCCCAGGAACAGCCGGGAACCGTCCCCGGAGAAGGCCGTGCACTGGATCGGGTCCCAGCGACCGGCGTGCGATATCCGCCGATGCGGCGACTGCTCCGTGGGGTGGAGGTCGTAGCCGCCCTCGGCCCCGCCGTTGGGCACGATCCGGTAGACGCCGTCGTGCGAACGCATGTGCCCCGCCTGGAAGGGGGCCTCGACCTCCGCCCGGTCGTTCAGGTCGATGGCCCATTGCGGTTGGACCTTGACGTCTTTGCGCGTGCCGTAGTCCTTGACCGTGAGCACGTGCTCGCCCGGCACCCACATCATCATCGGCACCGACCAGCGACCTTCCGCCCGGGTGTGCACGACCTCGCTCCAGTCGGAGGTGTCGTACACCCAGATCCGGCCCTGGTCGCTACAGGCGGCGAGGTACTTGCCGTCGTCGGAGAACTCCAGGTGGGTCACGTGGTCGTGGGTGAGGTCTCCGGCGGCCGTGTCGAACGGGGCCCATGTGCGGACCGGGTGCGCCAGGTCCGGGAGGTGCGGCGCGTCCTCGTCCGTCCAGGTGTCGGCGTTGAGCGGGAACATCGTCGTGCCCCACGCGTCGCCCACACGAAGCGGCTCCAGCCAGCGCCGATCCGTGACCCGGACGTCGTACTCGAAGCGCACCAGCAGGTCCTCGTCCTGCCACCCACCGGCGCGCGCGTAGGAGAAGTCCTGCAACCGCCGCCACTGCGCGGCGGTGGGCGGATGGTTGTCCGTGGCGACCCGCTCGATCCCGGACACGAATCGGCGCGCGTTGGCCTCGACCCAGGCGTAGTCCAAAACGGTGTCGATATCCACGAACTCGCTCAAGGGGCCCTTGCGGCCGGCCCCGGCATAGTCGGACGCCGCCTCCCACAGCAGGTGGAGGAAGAAGCCGAGGTCGTCGGGCACGGACGGGTACGTGCGGGCCCCCGGGTCGTAATGGACCACGAAGACCTCCACGCCGAAACGGAGCTGCTCCGCATCGACTCGGAGTACGCGGACGCCGTACAGGTCGGTGGACATATCGCGGTTTCCCCCGGCGATCAGGTGACAGGACCCGCCGGATGTTGCCACAGGCTCCGGACAGCGGGGGCGATCCCCGCCGGAGCGCGCGCCCTCCCCGGGCACGACCGGCCGACGCGGTCCCCCGATCCCCCGATCCCGACCTACGCCAACGCGTTGACGATCGTGCCGAACACCCGTGGCAGGCGGTGGGCCGCGGGGACGATCAGGCGGGCCGTGTGCGGGTGGGAGCGGGCGGTCAGGAGGGATTCGGTGAGCAGGCGGTGGCGGCGGGAGAGCCGGCGCCAGTCGGATTCGTAGCGTTCGGGGCTGCCCGCGACGAGCGCGGCGACCAGGGCTCGGGCCGAGGCCAGGGCCAGCGCGACGCCCTCGCCGGTGAGCGCGTCGGTGTAGCCGGCCGCGTCGCCGACGAGCAGGACGCGGCCCGCGACCCGGGTGCGGACCCGGCGGCGCAGTGGCCCCGCGCCGCGCACCTCGCCGGCCGCCGCGCCCGCCAACCGATCCCGCAGCGCCGGGAACGCGGCGAGGTGGTCGTCGTAGGACCGACCGCGCGGCCCCAGCACCGCGACGCCGACCAGGTCCGGGCCCACCGGCGTCACGTACGCCTCGCCGCGCGGCGACCAGTGCACCTCGACGAAGTCGGTCCACGGCGCGACCTCGAAGTGCCGGCGCAGCCCGTACCGCCGAGCCCGGCGATCCGGCACGGCGGGCCCGAGGGCGGCCCGGATCGGTGAGTGCAGGCCGTCCGCGGCCACCAGCCAGTGCGCGCTCAGCCCGGCCGCGGTCACCCCGTGCGCGTCCTGCCGCACGTCGGTGACCCGCCCGACCCGGTGCTCCACGCCCAGCGCCAGCGCCCGTTCGTACAGCGCGGCGTGCAGCGTGGTCCGCCGTACACCCAGTCCCGATCCCTCCCGGAACCTCGCCTGCACCGCGTGCCGGGCGTCCAGGTACCGGATCCCGGCCAACGGCCGCCCCGCGGGCGTGATCCCCAGCCGGGCCAGCGCGGCCACGCCCGTCGGCATCAGTCCCTCCCCGCACGCCTTGTCCACCGGCGCCGGCCGCGGCTCCACCACCACCACGCGCAGCCCCGCGAGCGCGCCGTGGATCGCGGTGGCCAGACCGGCCGGCCCACCGCCGGCGACGAGCAGGTCGATCACGCGGTCGCCGCCGACAACGCGGTCGACTCGCAGCGGATCCGGACCACCATCAGCGCGGCGTTGAGTCCGGTGAACGCGAGCGCGGTGACCCACGCGCCGTGCACGAGCGGCAGGGCCAGGCCCTCTACCGCGACCGCGACGTAGTTGGGGTGCGGCAACCAGGGCAGCCGGTACGGCCCGGTGCGCACCAGCGGAAGTCCCGGGACCACCACGACCTGGGTGTTCCAGCGCGGCCCCAGCGCGGTGATGCACCACCAGCGCAGCGCCTGCGCGGCGAGCACGAGGGCGACCATCGACCACCCGAACCAGGGCACGAACGGTCGGTCGCCCAGCCCCACTTCCAGGACGCACGCGAGCAGCAGGCCGACATGCAGCACGACCATCGGCAGGTAGTGCCCCTGTCCGCTGACCACGCCGCCCCGGGCCAGGCTCCAGGCCAGGTTGCGCCGGGAGACCACCAACTCGGCGACACGTTCGAGGGCGACCAGGCCCACCAGTGCGAAATACCAGTACATCCCCGACCTACCACTCCAGGAGGACGAGCTCGGAGCAGAACCCCGGGCCCATCGCGATCATCAGACCCGGCGTACCGGGATCGGGCCGGGCGGCCATCGTGTCGCGCAGCACGTGCAGCACCGAGGTGGACGACAGGTTCCCCGTCGAGGCCAGCGAACGCCACGTCAGGTCCAGGGCCCCGGCCGGGAGTTCGAGCGTCTCGGCGACCGCCTCGAGCACCTTCGGGCCACCCGGGTGGCAGACCCACGCGGTGATGTCGGCCGGGGTCAGGTCGTGTTCGGCGAGGAAGGTCCGCACGTCGCCGCCCAGATACTCGCGGACCACGTCGGGGACGTCCGAGCCGAGCACGATCCGAAACCCGGAGCCGCCCACGTCCCAGCCCATCACCCGGGCCGAGTCCGGATACATGCGACTGCGGCTGGAGACCACCCGCGGTCCGCGCCCGGGGCCGGTCCGCGCGTCGCCGCAGGCGATCACCGCGGCCGCGCCGTCGCCGAACAGCGCGCCCGCGACCAGGTTGGCGATCGAGGCGTCGTCGCGCTGGAGGGTGAGCGAGCACAGCTCGACCGAGACCAGCGCGGCGACGTGCTCGGGCCACCCGCGCAGGTAGTCGTGCAGGCGGGCGATCCCGGCGGCGCCCGCGACGCAACCGAGGCCGAACACCGGCAGCCGCTTGATGTCCGCGCGCAGGCCGAGCCGGCCGACCAGGCGCGCGTCGATCGAGGGCACCGCGAGGCCGGTCACCGTGGTGAACACGATCAGGTCCAGGTCGCGTGCGCTCAGCCCGGCGGCGCCGAGCGCGGACTCGACCGCCTCGGCCGCGAGCTCCACCGCGACGTCCAGGTAGGCGTCGTTGGCGGCGCCGAAGTCGTCGAGCTTGGCGTAGTGGTCCAGCGGCAGCGCCAGATGGCGGGTGTGCACCCGGGCGCTCGCGTGCAGCCGATCCAGGACGCGGCGATCGGCGCCGGCGGGCAGGCACATCGCCGCGAACGCCTCGGTGATCTCGGCTTGCGGGTATCGGTGCGGCGGCAGTGCGCCACGGACGGCTGCGATGCGGGTCATGGCGTATCCCCGGCTGGATGAGGAGCGAAGACGCTGGGCGGCGAACGGAACCGGCGGCGAGCGGGAACGCTGGAACAGTGCCCAGCGGGAACACCGAACCCACGTCGTTTGCCCGCACTCGTCGCTCGCATGCGCCGGACGTACGCCGGCCACCCGGAGAGGACACCCACGTGAGTGAAGCCGCCACGCCGAGCGGAGCCACGCCGCACAGAGCCACGCCGAGCGGAGCCACCCCGCACACCCCCGTACACCCCGGCGGGCGCCCCGCCGAACACGCGCCCTTGCTCGGCCTCCTGTTCGCCTGCCACCTCGGCCCGACGCTCGCCGTCACCGCCCTGACCACCGCGCTGGCCGTCGCGGCCGGCCGCGATGCCAAGGGCTGCGCGCTCGTCGGCGCGGCAGTGCTCAGCGGGCAGTTGTCGGTCGGCTGGTGCAACGACGCGGTGGACGCGGACCGCGATCGGGCCGCCGGGCGCGTCGGCAAGCCGGTCGTCGCCGACCTGGTCACGGCCGAACGGGTGGCACTCGCCGCCCGAACCGCGCTCGTGGCGTGCGTACCGCTGTCCTACGCGTCGGGGCCGGCGGCGGGCACCGCGCACCTGGTCGGGGTGGGTGCCGCGTGGGCGTACGACCTCGGGGTCAAGGGCACCGTCGGGTCCTGGGTGCCCTACGCGGTCGGCTTCGCGAGTCTGCCCGCGTTCGTCGCGTTCGGGCTGCCCGGGCGGCCCGCGCCCGCGTGGTGGGTCGTCTCCGCCGCCGCGCTGCTGGGCTGCGGCGCGCATCTGGCGGACGCGCTGCCGGACCTGGGCGCCGACCACGCGGGCGGCGTACGCGGCTTGCCGCACCGGCTCGGTCCGACCGGGATCCGCGCGCTCACCCCGCTGCCGCTGCTCGGCGCCACCGCGCTGCTCGCGTACGGCCGACCGGACCGGGCCGGCCGGCTCGCACTGACCGGTGCCGGTGTACTGGCCGCCGCGGGCGCGCTGCTCGGCGGCCGACGCCCCGCCGTTCCGTTCGCCACCGCGATCGGTGTCGCCGCGATCGACGTGGCGCTCCTGCTGCGCCGGGGGACCGGCATCGCCCGCGCCGGCTCACGCGCCCTCCGGCGAGTATCACGCCAATGCGCGTAGACCCCGGCCGGCCAGAGCCGTTTCGGTATGCCCTGGAAAATCACCCGATGGGGTGAAATGTCGGCATCGCTGCTTGACATTCTGTCAAATTGGATCTTCGTAATTAACAATCTGTCCCATTGTCCCGTACAGAGCACCAGGAAATCATTCATGCCCATAGCTCGATCCCGGATTCGCCCAAACCGCCCGCAGATCGGGCACCGCGAGTCAGCTCGTGCCATGCCGGCCACCTTGTCCCCTCATACCTGGAGGAACCCGCACATGAGCGGACGCCTTACCCACCGCCGCCTGATCGCCTGTGCCGCAACCCTGGTCGCGGGCTCCATGCTCCTGACCGGCTGTGGGGACGATGGCGGCGACAGCGCGCTCGGCAAGAAGGACGAGAACGCGCCGTTCTTCAAGATGCTCCCGCCGGACGTCCAGAAGTCCGGCAAGCTCAAGATCGGCTCGGAGATCGCGTACGCACCGATCGAGTTCATGAAGGGCGGCAAGGCCGTCGGCGTGGACCCCGAGCTGGCCGCCGCGCTCAGCAAGCAGCTCGGTGTCAAGTACGAGTACAAGAACTCCCCGTTCGACTCGCTGATCACCGGGATCACCTCCAAGCGCTTCGACCTGGTCATGTCCGCGATGACCGACAAGAAGGAGCGGCAGGGCCAGGGCCTGGCGTTCGTCGACTACTTCCGCGCCGGTACCTCGATCCTGGTGCAGAAGGGCAACCCGCAGAACATCAAGTCGCTCGACGACCTGTGCGGGAAGATCGTCGCGCTCCAGCAGGCGACGACCAACGAGGACGTCGCCGCCGCCCAGTCCAAGAAGTGCGAGGAGTCGGGCAAGGGCGCGATCACGATCCAGAAGTACGAGCACGACGGCGAGGCCCTGCTCAAGCTCAAGAGCGGTGCCGCCGTCGCCGACCTCAACGACTTCCCGGTCGCCGCGTACAACGCGCAGACCTCCGGTGACGGCAAGGACTTCGAGGTCACGGGCGAACAGATCGATGCCGGCCTCTACGGCATCGGCGTCGGCAAGGACAACCAGCAGCTCCAGCAGGCGCTGAAGTCGGCCCTGGAGGCGCTGATCAAGAACGGCGAGTACGCCAAGATCCTGAACAACTGGAAGGTCGAGGCCGGCGCCGTCACCGAGGTCACCATCAACGGCGGCACTTCCTGATCCGAGGTCCGGCCCCGCCCGCCCACCCGGCGGCGGGGCCGGACCCGGCGGACCGTCCCACCGGGCCACCCCGTGCCCGCGCCCGCACTCGTGCTCCAAGAGGAGGTCACCTACCCGTGACCACACCCCCAACCCCCGCCGCCGACAAACAGCCGGCCAAACGGGAACACATCAAAGCGATCCCCGTGCCGCACTACGGTCGCTGGGTCGCCGCCGCCGTGGTCCTGGCCCTGGTCGGCCTCCTGATCAACGCGTTCGCGAACGCGAAGATCCACTGGAGCGTGACCGGCGACTACCTGTTCGACGAGGAGATCATCAAGGGTGCCGTCAACACGCTGAAGATCAGCCTCTACTCGATGGCGCTCGGGCTCGTACTCGGCGTGCTCGCCGCGATCGGGCGGCTGTCCGGCAATCCGGTCACCGCGACCGTCTCGTCGGTCTACATCTGGTTCTTCCGCGGCACGCCGGTCCTGGTCCAGCTGCTCATCTGGGGCAACCTCGCGCTGATCTTCCCGACCATGTTCGGCCATAACACCAACAACTTGATCACCCCGATCTGGGCGGCGCTGCTCGGCCTCGGCATCAACGAGGGCGCGTACATGGCCGAGATCGTGCGATCGGGCATCCAGTCCGTCGACGAGGGCCAGACCGAGGCGGCCCACGCGCTCGGCATGTCCAAGGGCCGTACCCTGCGCCGGATCGTGCTGCCGCAGGCGATGCGGGTGATCGTGCCGCCCACCGGCAACGAGTTCATCAACATGCTCAAGACGTCCTCGCTGGCCAGCGTGGTGGTCTACCCCGAGGTGCTGCAGAAGGCCAAGGACGTGTACACCAACAACCTCGCGGTGATGGAGCTGCTCTTCGCGGCCTGCTTCTGGTACCTGCTGCTGACCACCGTCTTCAGCATCGGCCAGTACTACCTGGAACGCCGCTTCTCGCGCGGGGCCAGCCGGGCGCTGCCGCCCACCCCGCTCCAGCGGATCAGGGCCAACCTGTTCCCGACCCGGCGTTCGGGAGTCGAGATCCGATGACGACCAACTTCGACAAGCCCGCGCCCGGGTCGGCCGGCTCCGGCCGGCCCATGGTCAAGGCCGAGGACGTCTGCAAGTCGTTCGGCCCGCTGGAGGTGCTCAAGGGCATCGACCTGGAGGTCGGCGCCGGCGAGGTCATGTGCATCGTCGGCCCCTCCGGCTCCGGCAAGTCCACCTTCCTGCGCTGCATCAACCACCTGGAGAAGGTCAACGCCGGGCGGTTGTGGGTGGACGGCGAACTCGTCGGCTACCGGGAGAAGGACGGCCGGCTCTACGAGCTGCGCGACAGCGAGGTCGCGCTCAAGCGGCGCGACATCGGCATGGTGTTCCAGCGCTTCAACCTCTTCCCGCACATGACCGCCGCGGGCAACATCATGGAGGCGCCCACCCAGGTCAAGGGCATCAGCAAGCCCGCCGCCCGGGAGCGCGCGCACCAACTCCTGGAGCGGGTCGGCCTGGGCGACAAGGCGGACGCCTACCCCGCCCAGCTCTCCGGCGGCCAACAGCAGCGGGTGGCGATCGCCCGCGCGCTGGCCATGGACCCCAAGCTGATGTTGTTCGACGAGCCGACCTCCGCGCTCGACCCCGAACTCGTCGGCGAGGTCCTGGACGTCATGCGCGGCCTCGCCGAGGAGGGCATGACGATGATCGTGGTCACCCACGAGATGGGCTTCGCGCGCGAGGTCGGCGACTCGCTGGTGTTCATGGACGACGGACTCGTGGTCGAAGCGGGGGCGCCTCGCGAGGTGCTGAGCAACCCGCAGCACGACCGCACGAAGGCGTTCCTGTCCAAGGTGTTGTGACCGGCCGGACACGATGTGCTCCGTCCGGGGCGGTGATCCGCCCCGGACGGAGCAATTCCGTTCGCGATCCGCGTCGAGTGGGGTAGGGGCAACGGTGTAACCCGGATCGGGAGTCCGGGGTTTGACACCGCGGAGGAATCCGTCATGCCGCACACCGCCGACCGCCTGGCCGCGCTGACCCAGCAGGTACTCGGCCGCCCGTCACCGATCCGGATCCGGGCCTGGGACGGCAGCGAGGCGGGGCCGCCGGACGGCCCGACCCTGGTCGTCCGCAACCGACGCGCGCTGCGCCGGCTGATGTGGAAGCCCGGCGAGCTGGGCTTCGCGCGCGGCTGGGTGTCCGGCGACCTGGATGTGGACGGCGACCTCTACGACGCGCTGGACCGACTGGCCGGCATCGCCCTGCACCGGGACGAACCGCCGCCCGTGAGCGCACCGGCGGCCAAGACGGTCGCCGCCCGCCCCCAGTGCCCCGAGCGCCCGCTGCCGTCCGTGCGGACCGCGCTCGGCGCGCTGCGCCCGATGGGCGAGGCACTCACCCTGACCGGCCTGCCGGTACCGCCGCCCGCGCCCGCCGAGGAGGTCCGCCGCCGCCGGGGCATGCTGCACAGCCTGCGCCGCGACCAGGAGGCGATCCGGCACCACTACGACGTCGGCAACGACTTCTACGCGCTGATCCTGGGCCCCTCGATGGTCTACTCGTGCGCCTACTGGGACCGCCCCGACGCGACCCTGGAGGACGCCCAGCGGGCCAAGCTGGACCTGGTCTGCCGCAAGCTGGCGCTGGGCCCGGGGATGCGGCTGCTGGACGTGGGCTGCGGGTGGGGCTCGATGGCGCTGCACGCCGCCGAGCACTACGGCGTGCAGGTGGTCGGCATCACCATCTCGCGCGAACAGGCCGACCTGGCCCGCAAACGGGTCTCCGAGGCGGGGCTGACCGGCCGGGTGGAGATCAGGATCCAGGACTACCGCGAACACGCCGACGGCCCCTACGACGCGATCTCCTCGATCGGCATGGCCGAACACGTGGGCCGGATCCGCTTCCGTGAGTACGCCGACTCGTTGCACGAACTCCTGCGTCCCGGCGGCCGGTTGCTCAACCACCAGATCGCCCGCCGTCCCGCGCGAGACGAAGCCCACTATCACGTCGACGAGTTCATCGACCGCTACGTCTTCCCGGACGGCGAGCTGACGCCGGTGGGCAGCACGGTGTCGGTGCTGGAGGAGGCGGGCTTCGAGGTGCGGGACGTGCACGCGCTGCGCGAGCACTACGCGACCACGCTGCGCGCGTGGGTGGCCAACCTGGAGGCCGCCCGGGACCGCGCCACCCGGCTGACCTCACCCGGCAGGGTCCGGGTCTGGCGCCTGTACATGGCCGCCTCGGCCCTGGCCTTCGAACAGAACCGCATCGGCGTCAACCAGATCCTGGCCGTCAAGACCCCCGCCTCGGGCCGCTCGGGCATGCCGCCGACCCGGACGATGTGAGCAACACGGCGGGCGGTTGCGGGCGGGCAGTAGGGTCGCGCCGTGACAGATGGGATCGGGGCGGGCGACGACGGGGCGGAGCCGGCTGCGGCGGAGGACCGGGGTCGGTTCCGCGCTGTGCCGGCGGTGGGCTACAACGGTCTGACCGCAGGTCGCGTCGTTTCGCTCGCGGACCTGGTGGAACGGTGCGGCGGCGGCCCCGACGGAGTGCGCGAGACGGCGGCCATGGTCGATCTCCCGGTGGAGGAGGTCGCCACGGCGGTCGAGGACGCTGCGCCCTATCGAATCGTGCTGGTGTGCGTCCGGCCCGGTGACCCGGTCTTCGGGGTGGACATCTCGCACTTCGAGCCGCGGTGGGCCAGGGCGGGCCACCCCGACGTGCAACGCTGGTTCGAGGAGATCGGCTTCGACCCGGACGGCGACGAGGTTCGGGTGCAGGTGTCGGTGGATCCGGGAGAAATGCCCGCCGCAAACGCCTCGATGCTCACTCACTCGCTGTACGTGTCGTACGTGGAGGACGCGATGGCGTTGCGCATCGCGCGGGGCCGGGTCGAGGCGGGCGGGCTCGGGCCGGGGCGATCGACGGGCGAGGCCACGGTGTCGGCCGGCGATCCGGTGTGCAAAGCCCTGACGGCGATCGTCCGTGGGTTGGTCGACGGCCACGACTGGTGGCCCGGCGACGCGTTCCGCTGGGTGGAGTGGGCGATCCTTCCCTTCGTGGCCGGCTCGACCCGCGCGGAGGGCATGCGCTTCCTCGATCGGGGCAGTGCCCTCGATTGGGCCGACCTGGTCGAATTCGGGAAGGACGACCTGGAGGGCCTTGCCGACCTGGTCGAGCGGGCCGCGTTCGTTCCCGCGCCGGAACCCGCGCCGGTCGATCCCGGGCAGATCGCGGAGACGATCGGCGGGTGGGGTGCCGCGTTGTCCTGCCGGCTGGAATGGCCGGTGGATGCCGAGCCGACCGCCCGTGAGCTCGTGGCGACGATCACGGGCGGCGAATCGGTTCCGGACGACGCACTCGAATCGCTCGAACTCTCCTCCGTGCGAGTGGCGTTGGATCCTGTCGAGACCGGCGGCCGACTGCTCACCTGTACGCCCCGCGCCGACGCGACCTGGCAGGACGTGACGGTGGCGCTGCGGACCATCGCGTGGCGGGTCGAGCGGGCCGGCGCGACCCGGATGAGCGTCGAGATCGCCGGCTCCGTCGACTGACCGGGACGAGCCGGGCGCGGCGCCTCGGTGTCCCGCGATGGTCAGTCCAGGATCGCGATCGGGTTTCCCCGACCGGGGACCGGCACGCGCCGGCACACCAGACCCGCCGCGCGCAGCCGGAACATGATCGCCCTCAGGTCCGCGGACACGTCCTGCCACGACGCGTCGGGCTCGGGCTCGCACGAGACGTCCCACTGCTCCTCACCGGGGTCCGACCCCGAAAGGATTCTGTCGGGGTCCACCGGCCCCGAACGGATTTTGACGGTCATGCGGTCGTTCTCCAGGCGAGCGACCCGGCCGCCTGTGACCTGTCGGCTGCCGGCCACCACCGAGGCGAGCACGTCGAGTTCGCCGTCCCACGCCACGTGGAAGACGATCGGTGGCGGGTGTTCCCCGAGGGCGAGCCCGCCGAACGCCGGATCACCGGGTTCGGGCACCCTGCGCGGTCGCAGTCGGCTCCAATCGGCCGCATGCTCCTGTCGCCACGGATCCACCTCGAAGTAGATCCTGCCCGCCCAGTCCTCCGCACCGTACTCGAAGAGGAAACGCTCGTTGTCCTCGTCGGTGAAGTCCCAACGATAGGGCCGGAAATGCCGGTCGACCCGGATATGGGCCTCGCTCGCGGGGATCCCGAACTCCCGGCTCATCGCCTCGACGATCCGGGACAGGTACTCGTACACCTCGTCGGTCCCACGCACGCCGAACCCCGGCGTCGGGGGCAAGGGGTTCTCGGAGGAAGGGATTCGCGTCTCCACGGAGCGACTCTATTCACCCGCCGACAGCGACCGGCACACGACTCCCACCGCCGCCCACCTCTCCGGCCGTCGCACCGACGCGCCGTGGCCGACGCCGAGATCGGAACGGCCCCGACACCGTGGAGCTTCAAGCGTCGGGGCCGCGCTTCCGGTTCTCTAGAGGGCCTTTCGCGGGATCGACGCCCCGCAGTCCACCCGACCACCGCGCGGCCCGGTGTGCCACGTCCACTGGCCGTCGCCCGTCACCGTGACGCCGTGCTCCTCGCGCGGGGGTTCACCCCGCGCACGCCACGCCGCGTAGGCGTCCTCGATCTCCCGCCACAGGTCGCGCGGCCCGCCCTCGTTCACCTCGAACGAGTGGGCGTCCGGTACGTAGTCGACGGATGCCCAGGACTGCCCGTCGGCGTACCACGTGGTGAACTCCCCGGCGTGCGCTCCCCTCCCGAAGAACGTGCGCTGCTCGACATCGGGCAGCCGAAGCCCGATCGCGAAATCCGCGTGCTCCTCCTGAAGGGGTCGCGGATCCGTCGTCGTGTGGCGGACCCTGCCCGCGCTCGGGTCGGCGATCACGTCACCCACGAAGCGCCGGGTTGTCCTTCGGCGGCACGGGCCTGTCCCACTGACCATCCCGCTGCCGCTGGGGGGTCTTGGCGTCGCCGTCCTTGTCGTCTTTGGCGTGGTTCGCCATCGTCTTGCCTCCCGAGGTGGTGTGTGTCGAGCCGATGCCGGTCGGTGGAGGCGTCGGTATCGCCGTCATCGCTCCTTCTCCTCCTCGTCGAGCAGGAAGGGAGGTTCCGCCCAATCGGCCACCGCACCCAACGGGCAACCGACTCGCTCCAGGTCGGACAACAACGCGAACCACTCGGGGCCGACCGGCGGTTGCACGGTCGCCAACATGCCCCTGTCCACGGCGCACAACTCCGTAAGCGTGCCGTCCGGCCGGAGCGTCGCGTCTTCCCCGCCGACGTATCTCACGCTCCGATACAGAATCGGCGAAGGTGGCCGAAGAATGACCAAGTCCCTTACCTGGCAAGCGAATTCGATCCCACTACGCAAGCGCAGATGAACCTGGCGCCCCCGCACGTCCATAAGCACACCCTCGCGACCCGAATAGGCGTCACGACACCACGCGTGCCGATAGCGCTCGAAGAACGCGAGCCCCCGATCGAGATCCTCCTGGGTACTCCCCGAAACCCGCTGCCGCGTGGTCATCGGACGTTCCGCCCACCCGAGTGCGGCGCGCGAATCCACAGCAACAACCGCGAGCGCAAACGAAGTCGCGGTCTCGGGAGTGGGGTGAACGCAGCGGTATCGGCATCCGCCCCGCCGACCCACTCCCAAATCAGCAGCCTCAACCGCTCGTCCTGCCAGTCGCGATCTTCCACCGGAACCGGCACCGAAGCACGTTGAGTCCACCCGAATTGATATGTCATCGTGGGTACGTGTCCTTTCTGTGAGGGGCACGCAGGGAGTGGGGCGACTCGCCAAAGTTGAGCCCCACTCCCTACGCCCGTCGCAGCCTCACCCTTCGGCCTGCGACGTCTTGAGCAAGGGATTGCCTCTCCCTTCCGTACACGGTCTGTCGCTCTGCGTCCCCATCATGAGGTGGGAGAGCTAGCCTGTGCATCTCGGCATCGTTACCGATTTGCGGTGGAACGGAAGGGGGAACGCCCGTGCGATACCAAGAGAAAGACCTCGAACCCCAAGGCTCGCCACGGCAGATGTTCGGGCGGGAGATTCGGGTCAAGCGCAAGAGCGTGGGCATGTCACTGACGGAGTGCGCGTCGATCCTGGGCTACAGCAAGGCGGCGATGTCTCGATACGAGACCGGCGAGAGCACCATCCCACCGGACATGCCGGCAAAACTGGATATCGCTTTCGAGACGGACGGGTTTTTCGTACGGCTTTACCAGATGGTGGAGCACGACCAATTCCCGGACCGTTATCGCGGGTTCATGGCGCTGGCGGCGAAGGCAGAGGCGATCCTGGAGTACTCGGCGCTCACCGTGCCTGGGTTGTTGCAGATCCCTGCCTACGCCCGCGCGCAGTTCAGCAGGTTTGTGCCCAGGTGGCCGGACGCCGAGATCGAACGAAAAGTTGCCGCACGCGTCAATCGGCAAAGCATCTTTACTCGGGAACACCCGCCGCGCTACGGCGCAATCCTTGACCAGGCGGCCATCAGCCGCGTGATCGGTGGCCCAGCCGTCATGCGCACGCAACTCGAAGTGCTCTTGCCTCGGATGGACACGCGGTACGGCACGATCCAAGTCCTACCGTTCAACTCCGGAGCCCACCCGCAATTGGGCGGATCGCTGACGTTGCTGACCCTGCCCGACAGTGAGCCCGTCGCATACCTCGAAGGTAGCCACACCGGCCAGTTGCGTGAGGATTCCGCTACTGTCGCAGAGCATCAAGCGGCATACGATTGTCTACGCGCCTACGCCCTCTCCCCCAGGGAGTCGGCCGAGATGATCCGGGCGGTCATCGAGGAGTTGGAAGCATGCAAGGGACCCGGGACGCAACCGCCGCGACGTGGCGTAAGAGCTCCTACAGCAACTCGGATGGGGGCAACTGCGTCGAGGTCCGCAATGATCTCCCGGGCGTCGTCCCGGTACGTGACTCGAAGGCCCCAGCCATAGGTCAACTCCTCATCGGCGCAACGTCATGGACTGCACTGACCGACGCCCTCCGGGACTAACTCGACCCCCTCCGGCCCTCTGTTCTAGGCAATCCGCAAGCGGTCGGCGAGGGCGAGGAGTGGGGTCGATCTGCGGCGTTCGCGTGAGACCAGGTCCGTGACGACTCGGCGGGATGTGGCGTGGTAGCGCATCCATTCCGGGGCGGTGTGTTCGGCCTTGAGCATGGCGCGGGTTGCGCGGTCGTCGTTCGCGAGGTCGATGTGGGCGAGGGCGCGGTCGACGTAGTAGCGCGCCTGCCAGGTGGGCGGGAGGCTGTTCAGGTCGGTGACCGCCGTGCTTCGGCCAATGCCTGTTCGGGGCGGTCCATTTCGACGAAAGCGTTGACCGTGGCGACACCCGCGTTGGTGGGGCCGAACGGGGTGGCGTAGTCGATGCGGTCCGTGCCGATGCGGGCGGCGGCGGCATTGGCGAGACGCAGGAGTTCGGCGGCGGTGTCCTTGCGCTCCGCGCGGACGGCGGCCGAGGCGGCGCGTAGCAGCAGGATGCCCCACAGGGCCACGTCGATCAGCGGTGTCTTCGTCCACGACGGCTCGATCTTCTCCGCGGTTGCCTCGGCCACCCTTTGCGCGTCGTCTATCCGCCCCTGCTTGCTGAAGATCCAGGACAGCGTGGACATGCCGATGACTTCGAGCCGGGCATCATCGGAGTTCCCGGCTGCGATCCTGGCCCGCTCCATAGCCGTATAGGCCGCGTCCTCCTTGCCGAACGCGGCCAGAGTCGTTGCCGCGACCTGGTACGCCTCCGCCAGGATGGCGAACGAGGCGGCGCGATCGGCGCCGGAGTGCTCGCGCGTCGCGGACCGCGCATCCGAGATGAGTCGCGGCAATACGGTGGCGATCTCCGACAGCTTCCCGTCACGCCGGATCGCCTCCGTCGACCTCAACGCCTCTCGAAGGTCGAGGACGGACGGCGATTCCCCGTCGGCGACCGCCATTTCGTCTTCGATCAACTCGGAGACCGGAGTCACGGCCCGCCGGAGCGCCAACAGGCTCGATAGCGGATCCCGATGCGCCGCGCCCTCGAACGTGGTCGGCTGCCCGATCAGGATCGACGTTTCCACGTCGAGCGCGCTCGCGAGCGCGTTGAGCGTGGAGAGCCGGGCCGTGAGGCGCTGGTTCTGTTCCAGCTTGCGAACGACGTCGACGGAGACCCCCGCGGCAGCGGCGAGCGACTCCTGAGTGTGGTCCCTCCGCAGACGCAACCGCGCGATGCGATCCCCGATGCTGTCTTGCATGGTCAGGACTCCCGGCAAGGTAGGCGCTGACCCCACGGTACGCCCGCAGACCGGCCGGGAATCGCGGGAACCGACCAACGGCTCACGTCATACAACGTCTACGCGTAGTAGCGCGCCTGCCAGGTGGGCGGGAGGCTGTTCAGGTCGGTAATGCAACGGGCCTCGGCCGACGCCTGTTCCGGCCGGTTCATTTCGACGAAGGCGTTGACCCAGGCGAACAAAGCACTACCGGCGGTTGCTCGGCCATAGGACGGGGGCAACACACTCGTCGTACTGCTGGTTGCACCCGAGTCGGCAGCGATGATCCGGGCGACCATCAAGGAGTTGCAGTCATGCAAGGAATCCAGAACGCAGACGTCAGCTTGTGGCGCAAGAGCACGTACAGCAACGGGGATCAAGGCAACTGCGTCGAGGTCCGCGATGATCTCCCGGGCCTCGTCCCGATACGCGACTCGAAGGACCCGAGCATAGGCCAACTCCTCATCGGCGCAACGCCATGGACTGCACTGACCAACGCCCTCCGGAACTGACTCACCCCCCGGCCGCACCCGCGTTCCACGCGATGCGCGAGCGATCGGCGAGGGCGAGGAGTGGCGTCGACCTGTGCTTCGACCGAGAGGCACGTGGATCGGAGCGAAGGCCGTGGAGTCGAGAGTCGCGGAGGATCCCGGTGGCTCCCGGCACCTCGCCGGCGGCGAGATCGTCCGGGCCGCGTATCGGGCGCTGGGCGCATGACCTGGCTCGGGAGTACCTCCCCGGTCCGGAGCACGTGATCGGCGGAGCCCCGCCGGCCTTCGTTGTCGAAGTCGATAAGAAGGCCGACGAGTTGGTCCGTACCGTAGAAGCCCGGTATCTCGACGGGACCTCGTACCGGGGCGCAACGGGCCGGTTCACTGACCCGATGGACCAGGCGTCCAGTGCGGCGCCCGGCAACGTTCACCCCGTCGCGGTGTTCGATGCGGTGCCTCGGTGTGCCGCCGGAACGTTCTCGTACTGGGCGTACTTGGACGTTTCGGCGGTGCAGCGAGGGGCCGTGCCGGGCGCCGCGACGGGGTGAACGTTGCCGGGCGCGGAGCTAGGTCGAGACCGTCGGCGAGGGAGCGGATGAGGCTCCGGGGAGGGGCGCATCGGTATCCCGCGCGCCGGCGATGCCGATGGTGCCGTCGGGGAAGCGCTGGACCGAGCGCACGCCGGGCAGCAGGTTCAGCAGGCAAGGGGTGCCGATGAGGACCGCCGCGGCCAGCAAGGTCATGCGCATCCCGAGGAATTGGGCGACTGGCGCGGCGGCGGCGTAGCCGGCGGGCATGGCGATCAACGAGATCATCCAGTCCAGTGAGGTGACGCGGGCCAGCATCTCCTCGGGGAAGAGCTGTTGTTGCGTCGTCGCCAGGACCTCGCCGGTAAGCGAGGTCATAGCCCAGGCCACAGCCACGCCGAGAGCGATGACGAAGAGCGGGGCGGGGGGAGCGAGTAGCGCCAGCGGGGCGATGCCGAGCAACCCGGCCGCGTTCGTGGCGACCAGTGGACGGCGCGGCCGGTAGTGCAGCGCGGCCAGCCCGCCGGTGATGGAGCCCACCGAACCGGTGATCATGATCACGCTCCAGGCGGTGGCTCCGCCGTGGCCGTTCTCCATCACGACCGGGCCCAGGACGAAGAAGAACGCTATCGCGAAGTTCCACACGCCCCAGCAGAGCAGGTTGGCCAGATACCAGCGGCGCTGGGCCACCACCAACCAGCCGTCGCGCAGGTCTGCGAAGAAGTGCTGTTTCTCGGACCGCTGCGCCTGCTTGCGCGGGTGCATTCGGGAGAGCAGCACGAAGCTCAGTAGAAAGCTGACGGCATTGACGAGGATCGCGGTGCCTGGACTGGAGATCGCCAGCAGCAGCGCGGCGAGGGCCGGGCCGAGCACCTTGGTGGCGCTGTCGGTCAGGCCGAGCAGAGCGTTCGCTGGTTGCAGCTGCTCAGCGCCGATGAGCTCGGGTAGGACGGCCCTGGATGCCGGGGTGAAGAAGGCGAAGGCCATGCCGGCGATCGTGTAGGTGACGGCGAACTGCCAAACCGCTGCCTGATCCAGGAATATCATCACGGCGAGCACGCCGTAGCAGACCGCCTGGATGGCGTCGGCCACCATCAGCACGAGCTTGCGGGACAGTCGGTCCGCCCAGACCCCGCCCACCGGCAGCATCACCACCTGGCCGACCGCCTGGCAAGTCAGCACCGCGCCGACATCAAAAGCGCTGCCACCCGAGCGCAAGATGGCGAAGACCACTGTTACCGGTATCAGGCCATTGCCCACGGCGGAGATGCTGCGCGCGGTCCACAGGAGGCGGTAGGGGCGATCCCGCAGCGGGCTCAACGATTTTGGCAAAGGCATGGGCGGCCGTCCTTTTCGAGTAATCGGGTTTCGCTGAACTGCCAAGGGTTCGCGGAGAAACAACCTGCCGATGTCGTCGACCGTCATGCCGTTCCCGTCGCCCACGATCGCGGCGGCCTCGGCGCTGATCGCGCGGATGTCGTCGGGCGTGCCCTCACCGCCGTCGGGGACGACCTGGGTGCCGACGGACGCGGCGGCCAGGAGGCGGGCACCGGCGGCGGGGGCGCTGTCAGCGCCATGACGCCAGTCCAGTAGGTGTTCTGGAAGCCGATCAGGACGCGGGTGGTGTCGGCAGGGCAAGGCGGCCGGGTGTCCAGGCCGATGGCGTCGCGGAGGTCCGTGAGGCAGTCATGGTGCTTCTGCCTCGTGCGTTGTTTCCGGTCAGCGAGTATCGCCGTCCCGCGTGTGTGGCTCGGGATCGGGGAGAAGGCGTCAGACGGTCATGCGGAACCGCCGCCGGTAGGCCGCAGGCGTCGTGCCGATCCGCTTGCGCAGTGCGCGGTGGAGCGTCTCCACCGAGCCGAGCCCGCACACGGCGGCGACCTGGTCCAAGGGCTGGTCGGTGCCCTCCAGGAGGCGGCGGGCCGCTTCCACCCGCGCGGCCTCGACGTAGTCGCCCGGAGTGGTCCCGGTCTCCTGACGGAAGACCCGCGCGAAGTGGCGCTCGCTCAGGCACATCCGTGTCGAGAGGGCGGCGGCGGACAGGTCGCCGTCCAAGTGGTCGACGATGAACATCCGCAGATCGTCGATGTCGCGGCGGGTCGCGGGTGGCCGACTCAGCGGGACCGAGAACTGGCTCTGGCCGCCCTGGCGCTTGAGGTACATGACCAGTTGCCGGGCCACCGTCAGGGCGACCTCGTCGCCCAAGTCCTCGGCGACCAGTGCCAGGGCCAAGTCCAAGCAGGAGCTGATCCCGGCGCCGGTCCACACACTGCCGCAACGCACGAAGATCGGGTCGGGGTCGACGGTGATCTCGGGATGATCGGCCGCCAACCGCGCCGCAGTCGACCAGTGCGTCGTCGCCGTCTTGCCGTCGAGCAGCCCGGCGGCGGCCAGCAGGTGTGCGCCCGTGCACACCGACACGACCCGCCGGGCCAGCGGTGTGACCCTGGCGATCCACGCCACCACGTCGTCGTCCACACGGGCGACCCGGCCGCCGGGGCCGGCATCGACCGCCCCGGGGACCAGCAGCGTGTCCAACACGCCGTCCACCTCGTCGAAGGACAGGTCCGCGACCAGCCGCAGCCCCGCCGACGTGGCCACCTCGCCGCGGGTCTGCCCCGCAAGCTCGACCTGGTAGCCGACGGCGCCGCCAGTCTCCCGGTTGGTCAGGGCGAAGACCTCGGCAGGGCCGCTGACGTCGAGGAGGTCGACGCCGGGGAAGACCGCGATGACGACACGGCGGGTGCTGGACATGGATCCATCTTGACCGCGCTACTCGGCGGCGACAATGACGGTCTGCTGTCAGATCCGGACATGACCGTCCGGCATACGCGCCGGTGGGCCCTGTCCCGTAATTGGTGGCCGGCCGGATCGTGCTCGCCGTCGACGACCCGCGCATCGGGTACCTGACGATCGGCGCGACTTCATGGACAGCACTGACCGACGCCCTCAGGAGCTGACTCGACCCGGCCGACCCCTACGCCTCCGGCACCGCTTCCGAGGGGCAGCCGAACATCTCGCGGCACGCGTCCAAGCCCTCGATCTCGGTTGGGATCGTGCGGTGTTCCCGCCAGGCGTCTCGGGTCAGGCGTAGGCGGCGGGCCGGGCGCGGGGGGCCGCTTTCGTCGGCGGGGAGGATTTCGATGCCGTCGTCGGCGTAGCCGAGGCGTCGGGAGACCGCCAGCGAGGGTGCGTTGTCCAAGAGCGCCGAGGAGATGGCCCACTGGGCGCCGAGGCCGGCGAAGGCCAACTCCAGCATCGCGGCGCGCATCTCCGTACCGAACCCGTGGCCCTGGTGGGCCAGGCCCAGCCAGGAGCCCGAGCCGATCTCGCGCCGGCGGGCGAAGTCGGTGGCGCCGCAGTCCTGGAGGCCGATCACCCGACCCTCGTGCACGACGGCGAGCAGCAACTTCCAGTCCTCCGGCCGCCAGTTCGCCCACGAGCCCCAGTAGAACTTGAGTGCCTCCCGGGCCCGCGCCGGATACGGCGCGCGCGTCCACGGCGTACTGAACGGCATGAAGTCGGGCGCGTGCACGCCGAGTTCGGCGAGTTCGACCAGCGCCACCAGGTCGTCCTGGCTCGCCGGCCGCAGCTCCAGTCGAGGCGTGGTCAACCGTAGGCCGAAGACCGGCCAATGATCAGTGAGCATGGTCGATTCTCGACGGGACACCCCTCCCCACGCGACCGAATTCCGCCGCCGCGACCGCCGCTACCGCGTCCCCGCCGTCGGCGCCAACCCGTGCAGCAGCAGGTCCGCGAACACGTCGCCGACCTCGCGCGGCGACATCGGCCCGTCGAGCTGGTACCAGCTGTTCAGATGGTGCACGCCGCCGAAGAAGTTGTGCGTGGCGATGTCGGCCGACACGTCCGCGCGCAGCAGGCCCTCGCGCTGGCCCTGCTCGATCAGCGAGCGGAAGCGCTCGTGGTAGCGCCGCCGCTCGGCCCGGATCTCGTTGCGCTTGTCCGGCGCGAGCAGGTGCATCGAGCGGAAGTAGACCACCGCGTCGTCGATGTTGCCCAGCGTGGTGACCACCACGTCCGCCGCCGCCTCGCGCAGCCGGTCCACGACCGGCTCGGGGCCGTCCGCGATGGTGTTCAGCCGCTCGGTCTGCATCGCGAGCATGCGGTGGTAGATCTCCACCAGCAGGTCGTCCTTGGACGCGTAGTAGTGGTACATCGCCCCCTTGGTGACCCCGGCGGCGGCCACGATCTCCTGGACCGAGGTGCTCTCGAAGCCGCGCTCGGCGAACATCCGCGAGGCGATCCGGAGCAGCCGCTGGGGCAGGGGTGCCTCGTCGGCCTCGGACAGAACCGGTGCCGCGTTTCCACGACCTCTAGCCGCCATGATGTCCAACCTTTCGGGGGAGCGTTCGACGCCACCCTAGCCAAGATACCGACCGGTCGGTACCGTAATTCGCGCACGGCACGTCTCGCGCACCCTACGGCCACGGAACGTCCGCGCCGTCTGCGACCAGGGAGAGGAAGGCGCCGGTGGACTTCAGCTACGACGCACGGACCGAGGAACTGCGGGAGCGACTGCTCGCGTTCATGACCGAGCACGTGTACCCCGCCGAAGCCGTGTTCACCGATCAGGTGGCCGATCCGGGCGCCGATCCGTGGGGTCGGCCGCCGGTGATCGAGGAGCTCAAGGTCGAGGCCCGCAAGCGCGGCCTGTGGAACCTGTTCCTGCCGGGCGCCGAGGGCGCGGGCCTGACCAACCTCCAGTACGCGCCGCTGGCCGAGATCGCCGGCCGCAGCCCGCACCTGGGCCCGGAGGCGCTCAACTGCGCCGCGCCCGACACCGGCAACATGGAACTGCTGCACGACTTCGGCACGCCCGAGCAGCAGGAGCGCTGGCTGAAGCCGCTGCTGGAGGGCACCATCCGCTCGGCATTCTGTATGACCGAGCCCGACGTCGCCTCCTCCGACGCCACAAACATCACCACGAGCATCGTCCGCGACGGCGACGAGTACGTGATCGACGGCCGCAAGTGGTGGTCCTCCGGGGCGATGGCGCCCACGTGCGAGATCCTGGTCGTGATGGGCAAGACCGACCCGGACGCGCCGCGCCACCGCCGGCAGAGCATGATCCTGGTGCCGCGCGACACCCCGGGTGTGCAGATCCGGCGCGGGATGCACGTCTTCGGCTACACCGACGGTCCGCACGGCGGCCATGCCGAGGTGGTCTTCGACAACGTACGGGTGCCCGCCGCGAACCTGGTCGGCAACGCCGGCGACGGCTTCGCCATCGCGCAGGCCCGGCTCGGGCCCGGCCGGATCCACCACTGCATGCGGCTGATCGGGATGGCCGAGCGCGGCCTGGAACTGATGTGTCGCCGGGTGGTCGCCCGCGAGGCGTTCGGCGGGCCGCTCGCCGACCAGGGCGTGATCCAGGAGTGGATCGCCGAATCCCGGGTGCGGATCGAGCAGTTGCGGCTGCTCGTGCTCAAGACCGCGTGGCTGATGGACACCGTCGGCAACCGCGGCGCGCACCGCGAGATCCAGTCGATCAAGATCGCCACGCCGCTCACCGTCGAGTGGATCCTGGACAAGGCCATCCAGGCGCACGGCGCGGGCGGCCTGTCCCAGGACTTCGTGCTCGCGTCGCTGTGGACGCACGCGCGCACGCTGCGTCTGGCCGACGGGCCGGACGAGGTACACCGTCGTTCGCTCGCCCACCGCGAGCTCAAGTCCTACCGAGAGGCAGCCGCCCAGTGAGCGACTCGTCCCGTCCCGTAGCCATCGTCACCGGCGCGAGCCGAGGCATCGGCCTGGGCATCGCCCAGGCCCTGGTCGCACGCGGCGACCGGGTCTGCGTGACCGCGCGCGGCGCGGACACGCTGGCCGAGGTGGTGGCCTCGCTCGGCGGTCCCGAGCACGCGATCGGCGTCGCGGGCAAGGCGCACGACCCGGTCCACCAGGACGCCGCGGTGGCCGCGACCCTGGAGGCGTTCGGCCGGATCGACATGCTGGTCAACAACGCCGGCATCAACCCGGTGTACGGCCCGCTGGTGGAGCTCGACCTGGACGCCGGGCGCAAGATCCTGGAGGTCAACCTGCTCGCCGCGCTCGCGTGGACGCAGCGCGTGCACAAGGCGTGGCTGGGCGAGCACGGCGGCGCGATCGTCAACGTCTCCTCGCTCGCCGGCGCGCGGCCCGCGCACGGAATCGGCTTCTACGGCGTCAGCAAGGCCGCGCTGACCCACCTGACCGCCCAGCTCGCGAGCGAACTCGGCCCGCGGGTGCGGGTGAACGCGGTGGCGCCCGCGGTGGTCAAGACGGTCTTCGCGACCGCGCTGTACGAGGGCCGTGAGGAAGAGGTCGCGGCTGCCTACCCGATGGGCCGGCTCGGCGTGCCCGAGGACGTGGCCGGCGCGGTGGCGTTCCTGCTGTCCGAGCAGGCGAGCTGGATCACCGGCCAGACGCTGCTGGTCGACGGCGGCGTGAGCCTGTCCGGCGGTGTCGGATGACCGCGCTCGCCGGCGCCGGGGTGGTGATCACCGGTTCCGGTGCCGGGATCGGCGCGGCCCTGGCCCGCCGCTTCGCCGCCGACGGCGCCCGGGTGGTGGTCAACGACCTGGACGCGGACGCGTGCCACGCGGTCGCCGCCGAGATCGACGGCATCGCGCTGCCCGGCGACGCGGCCGGCGAGGAGGGCGTCGCGGCGCTGATCGCGGGTGCCCGCAAGGCCCTCGGCGGCGAGATCGACGTCTACTGCGCCAACGCCGGCATCGGCGAGGGCATGGGCCTGGACGCCCCGGAGGCGGCCTGGGAGCGTTCGTGGGACGTCAACGTGATGGCGCACGTACGCGCCGCGCGGCTGCTCACCCCGGCCTGGCTGGCCCGGGGCCGGGGCCACCTGGTCACCACGGTCTCCGCCGCCGGCCTGCTGACGATGCTGGACGCGTCGGCGTACTCGGTGACCAAGCACGCCGCCTACGCGTTCGCCGAGTGGATGGCGATCACCTACGGTGCCAAGGGCATCACGGTCCAGGCGGTCTGCCCACTGGGCGTGCGCACGGCGCTGCTCGGCGCGACCGGGGAGGCCGCCCGGCTGATCCTGGACGACGGCGCGATCGAGCCGACGGAGGTCGCCGACGTGGTCGCCGAGGCGGTCACCACCGGCGCCCCCTTCCTGATCCTGCCGCACCCCGAGGTGGCCCGGATGTACGCGGGCCGGGCCGCCGCCCCGGACCGCTGGCTGGCCGGCATGCGCAAGCTCCAGGCCCGCCTGGATGTCGCGAAGGACGGCTGACCGCTCGGCCCGAGACGGCGGCGCTCGCCAGGCCGTCCCGGGCCGGTGTGCTCATCCTCGGCGCAGCGCCGCCAACTGCTCGGCGAACGGCACCACTTCGTCGATCGGGTCGCCCTCGCCGGCGCCTCCGGCTTCGCGCCTGGGCAACCCCGCCGCGAGGTCGGCGAGTTCGCCGCCGGCGCGGGCGATCCGGGCGGACAGGTCGTCGCCGGCACCGGCCGCCGCGCCCCAGTCGTCGGTCGCCGCGTACACCGAGGTCGGCACGACCGTGGCCCGCAGATAGGCGAACATCGGGCGCAGCGCGTGCTCCAGGGCCAGCGAGTGCCGTGCGGTACCGCCGGTCGCCGCGATCAGCACCGGTTTCCCGGTCAGCGCGGTGTGGTCCAGTACGTCGAAGAAGGACTTGAACAGCCCGCTGTAGGACGCGGTGAAGATCGGCGTGACCGCGATCAGGGCGTCCGCTCCGGTGACCGTCTCGATCGCGGCGCGCAGACCCGGCGGCGGGAAGCCGGTGACCAGGTTGTGCGCGATATCCACCGCGACGTCGCGCAGTTCGACCACCCGGACGTCCGCCTCGACGCCTCGATCGGCCGCTTGCCGACGCGTGGCCTCGGCGAGGCGATCGCCGAGCAGGCGGGTGGACGAGGGCTTGCCCAGTCCGGCCGAGACGACCACGAGCTTGAGCGGTTGCGCCTTGGGCGACATGGTGGGCTTCTTCCTTTCTCTCCGGTCTCGCCGGTCTGTCCGGCTGTACAGGGGTGTTCGGCCGGTCACAGCGCCGGTGCGGCCTCGTTGGTCGGCGCGACCTCGCTCGCCGCCGCGTCCCGTCGGGCGACCAGCGCCGCGTGCGTCGGGCCGGCCGGCACGTTCGTCCCGCGCCGGGCCGCGAACTCCTGGCGCAGCACCGGGATCACCTCTTCGCCGAGCAGGTCGAGCTGCTCCAGCACGGTCTTCAGCGGCAGGCCGGCGTGGTCCATCAGGAACAGTTGGCGCTGGTAGTCGCCGAACGAGTCGCGGAAGGTCAGCGTCTTGTCGATGACCTCCTGCGGGCTGCCCACGGTCAGCGGCGTCTGGTCGGTGAACTCCTCCAGCGACGGACCGTGGCCGTACACCGGCGCGTTGTCGAAGTAGGGGCGGAACTCGCGTATCGCGTCCTGCGAGTTCCTGCGCAAGAACACCTGTCCGCCGACGCCGACGATGGCCTGCTCGCGGGTGCCGTGCCCGTAGTGCTCGAAGCGGTCGCGGTAGAGGTTGATCAGCCGGACGAAGTGGTCCCGGGGCCAGAAGATGTTGTTGGCGAAGAACCCGTCGCCGTAGTAGGCGGCCTGCTCGGCGATCTCGGGGCTGCGGATCGAACCGTGCCACACGAACGGCGGCACGCCGTCCAGCGGTCGCGGTGTCGAGGTGAAGCCCTGGAGCGGCGTACGGAAGCGGCCCTCCCAGTCGACCACGTCGTTGCGCCACAGCTCGTGCAGAAGCGCGTAGTTCTCGATCGCCAGCGGGATGCCCTGGCGGATGTCCTGACCGAACCACGGGTACACCGGCCCGGTGTTGCCCCGGCCCATCATCAGGTCCACCCGGCCGTCGGCCAGGTGCTGGAGCATCGCGTAGTCCTCGGCGATCTTCACCGGGTCGTTCGTGGTGATCAACGTGGTCGAGGTGGAGAGAATGATCCGCTCGGTCTGCGCGGCCACATAGCCGAGCAGCGTGGTCGGCGACGAGGGCACGAACGGCGGATTGTGATGCTCCCCGGTCGCGAACACGTCCAGACCGACCTCCTCGGCCTTGAGCGCGATCGCCACCATCGCCTTGATCCGCTCGTGCT
The DNA here is from genome assembly GCF_045207655.1 of Embleya sp. NBC_00888. Lineage (NCBI taxonomy): Bacteria > Bacillati > Actinomycetota > Actinomycetes > Kitasatosporales > Streptomycetaceae > Embleya > Embleya sp. NBC_00888. The sequence goes on from NZ_CP108784.1 coordinate 1,865,185, forward strand.
CGGTGGGCTCCCGGCCGGTGGTGGGGTCGACGGTGACGTCTCCGACGGTAAAGATCCCGAACTGCACGATGACCACTCTCTCAGATAGTTGAACTCTCAATCACCCCCTGAAAGCAAGATACGCCGCCCCCTATTCCCACCCGAGTCCGGGCCGGGCCGGGCCAGGGCGCGGCGGGCCGGGGCGGCCGGGCCGGGGCGGGCCGGGGCGCGGCGGGCCGGGGCGCGGCGGGCCGGGGCGCGGCGGGCCGGGGCGCGGCAGGGGCGCGGCGGGGCCGGGGCGCGGCGGGCCGGGGCGCGGCCGAGGCGGGGCGCGGCCGGATCGGAGCGGAGCCGGAGGCCAGGCGAGGCGGAGCCGGGCCAGGGCGGAGCCGGCGCCGGGACGGGGCACCAGGCCGTACGGGCGCGTAGCGGACGTGCATCCCGGGCGCGTAGCGAACGGCCCGACCGTGACCGCGTAGCGGACATGCATCCCGAGCGCGTAGCGAACGGCCCGACATGCATCCCGGCGCCCGACCGGGCACGGCCTCAACGCAGCCGCCCCGCACCACGCCGCCCCGCCACGCCCCCGCGCCTCCCACGGGCTGTCTCCCACAGGGGCGCGGCCGGATCGGAGCGGAGCCGGAGGCCAGGCGAGGCGGAGCCGGGCCAGGGCGGAGCCGGCGCCGGGACGGGGCACCAGGCCGTACGGGCGCGTAGCGGACGTGCATCCCGGGCGCGTAGCGAACGTGCATCCCGGGCGCGCAGCGAACGGCCCGACCGTGACCGCGTAGCGGACATGCATCCCGAGCGCGTAGCGAACGTGCATCCCGGGCGCGCAGCGAACGGCCCGACCGCGTAGCGGTCATGCACCCCGGGCGCGCAGCGCCCGGCCCGACATGCATCCCGGCGCCCCGACCGGGCACGGCCTCAACGCAGCCGCCCCGCGCCGGGTCGGAGCAGCCGGGACAGGGCCGGAGCCCCAGGGCTCAACGTGCCCTGGGGCTCCGGCCCAGCCAGGGAGCAACGCGGCCTGAGGGCCACGGCACCGAAGCCCGCCTGATGCGAGGCAGCACAACATGGGAGCCCGCGCGGACACACGAGCGTGTGGCACACCGGTGTGCGGCACGCCACCGTGCGGCACGCCGGTGTGCCGCACACCACCGCGCGGCACGCCACCGCGCGGGTTCAGTCGCGCAGGATGCCTAGGCTTACCGCGAGTTCCGCCTCGGTGACGCGGCCCGCCGCCGTTGCGTCGCCGGATCGGATCGCCGCGACCATTGCCGCGTGCGCGTCGGCGCCCGGGTCCGCCGAGGCGGTGCGCAGGCCCTTCTCGTCCATCACCGCGAGCAGGTCCAGCAGGCCCGGCCGCATGGTCACCTGGAACACCGCGAACAGGTCGGTCAGCACGTCGTTGTGCGCCGCCGCGACAATGCTCGCGTGGAACGCGATGTCCGCGTCGATGTACGCCTCGTCGTCCCCGAGCGCGGCGGCCCGCGCGGCCAACCCCGCCTCCAGCGCCGCGAGGTCCTCGTCGGTACGCCGCTCCGCGGCCAACATCGCGGCCCGCACCTCGATCAGGTTGCGCACCTCGTACACCTCGGCCGCCGAGGCCCGCCGCAGCCGCGTGGTCAGGTCCTCGACCGGCTCGGTGGCGATCACGAAGACGCCGGACCCCTGCCGGGACTCGACCAGACCCGCACCCGCCAGCGCGCGGATCGCCTCGCGCACGGTCGAGCGGCCGATGCCCAGTTCCTTGCCGAGCGCCATTTCGCCGGGCAGTTTGGTGCCCACCGGCCAGTGCCCCGCGGCGATCCGATCACGAAGCCGTTCGGCCGCCTGGCCGACCAGCGGACTGCGGCGCAGGGGGCCGAACGTCATCGTGTCACCCTCACATCTCAGGTTGTCTGACGAATCCTAACCCGCCGACACCCCGATCCTCCCCTCCCGCTCCCGCGCGCGAGCCCGCTCCCCCGCGCGGGCCCGATTCACCGCCGACACGGTCGCGTGCACCGAGGCGGCCAGGATCGAGGTGTCGATCCCGACGCCCCACCGGGTGACCCCGTCCACCCGGCACTCCACGTACGACGCCGCCTGCCGGTCGCCGCCCGCGCCGATCGAGTGCTCGACGTAGTCCAGGATCTCGACCCGGATCCCGGCAGCGCCGAACGCCGACGTCAGCGCGGACAGCGGTCCGTTCCCCTCGCCGACCACCGAACGCCCGACCACCGAACGCCCGCCCGCCGCATCGGTGAGCGTCCCGGTGAACACGTGCCGTCCCGGTTCGACCTCCTCGGCCCGCCATCCGCTCACGTCCACCGGCGAGCGCCGGTCCGGGTACTCGCGCCGGAACAACTCGCCCAGCTCGGCCGAGGTGATCTCCTCACCGCTGTCGTCGGTGGCCTCCTGGACCACCCGGGAGAACTCGATCTGGAGCCGGCGCGGCAGGTCCAGGCCGTGCGCGCTCTGCATCAGGTAGGCGATGCCGCCCTTGCCTGACTGACTGTTGACCCGGATCACCGCCTCGTAGTCGCGGCCCACGTCGGCGGGGTCGATCGGCAGGTACGGCACGTCCCACGGCGCGCGGTCCGCGGGCAGGCCCAGCTCCTCGGCCTGCCGGGCGTGCCGCGCGAAGCCCTTCTTGATCGCGTCCTGGTGGGTGCCGGAGAAGGCGGTGTACACCAGGTCGCCGCCGTAGGGGTGGCGGGCGTGCACGTCGATCCGGTTCGCGTACTCGACAGTGCGCCGGATCTCGTCGATGTCGGAGAAGTCGATCATCGGATCCACCCCCTGCGTGTGCAGGTTCAGCGCGAGCGTGACCAGGTCCACGTTGCCGGTCCGCTCGCCGTTGCCGAACAGGCAGCCCTCGATCCGCTGCGCGCCCGCCAGCAGCGCCAGTTCGGCGCACGCGACGCCGGTACCGCGATCGTTGTGCGGGTGCACGGACAGGATCACCGCGTCCCGGCGGGCCAGATGCCGGTGCATGTACTCGATCTGGTCGGCGTACACGTTCGGCGTGGCGATCTCGACCGTGGCCGGCAGGTTGTGGATCACCGGCCGGTCCGGGCTCGCGTCCCACAGCTCGGTGACGCTGTCGCACACCTCCAGGACGTAGTCGGGCTCGGTCAGGTTGAACACCTCGGGCGAGAACTCGAACCGGATGTCCGCATTCGGCCGCGCGTCCGCGCCACGCGCGACGTCCTTCGCGCCGGCCAGGATCAAGCCGTGCAGCGCGGCCCGGTCGTGTCCGAGGACGACCTCGCGCCAGGTCGGCGCGGTCGCGGTGTACATGTGCACCACGGCGTGCGCGAGTCCCTCGATGGATTGGTGGGTGCGTTCGATCAGGTCGGTCCGGGCGGCGGTGAAGACCACGATGGTCACGTCGTCCGGGACCGCGTCGCTCTCGGCCAGGTGCCGGACGAAGTCGTAGTCGGCGCGGCTGGCCGACGGGTAGCCGACCTCGATCTCCTTGAAGCCCATCGCCACCAGCAGGTCGAACATCCGCCGCTTGCGGGCCGGGTCCATCGGCTCGGCCAGTGCCTGATTGCCGTCCCGCAGGTCCACCGGAACCCACAGCGGCGCCTGTTCGATCCGCCGGGTGGGCCAGGTCCGCTCGGTCGGGTCGATCCCGACCCGGACCCGTTCGTGCGCCGGGCGGTAGCGGTGGTGCGGCATCGCGCTCGGGCGCTGCCGGTTCCAGTGCGGCCGATCCTCGGGGATGGGGCCGGCGGGGGTGCGCAGGGTCGGGAACTTGTCTTCGGTCATGGTGCGGAATCGTCCTCGCGGTCGAAATGGTCGACCGGCGGCACCGAACCCCGCGGCGGGGTGCCGGTCGGATCAGACCCCGCCGCGGCGGCCGAGAAGGAGAACGCGCAGCTTCATGGCGAGGACGCTAGCACAACTTGTCTGACAACCTGATGTCTCTTTCGAGAACTGCCGGCGCAAAAGAAAGAAGCAACGCACCCAGGCACCACGCCGCACGACGCCCCAGGGCACGCCCGCACACGCCCTGGCACAGTGCCCCTGCAACGCGCACACGCCACAACGCACACGCACCCCAACACCCGCCCCCAACAAAAGGAGGCGCCGACCCGGTTACCCGGAGGCGCCTCCCTGGACCGACCGCGTGGAGTCGGGATGTTCAGAGATTGCTCAGCTTCGCGTAGGGACGGCAGATCCGCTCCTGACGCGACCCGAAATCGACAGTGACCGCGATGTCCTCTTCGACACCGACGATCCGACCGAGTCCGTACTGATCGTGCGTCACTCGTGCACCGAGTTCGAAATCCTCGATGATGGGAGCGACCGGGACATTGAAGGGACTGGTGGGCAGAATGCGCCGGGTCACGGCTGACGTCGTCATCCCCACCAGTATGCGCCTGTCGGGTGACGCGCGGGGCGTTCGGGGGCGGTATAGGCGAAGCCGTAACCGGAAAGTGTCCCCACGATATGGCGGTTCGAATCCCGTAGAACCCGACCGAAATGCCGCACGGCCAACCCTGCCGCAGGTCACGCGGGATCCGGTCGGGACCGCGTTCTCGCACTGTAAGCGGACAACGCCCCGGTACACCCGATTGGGCCGATCGGGCGAAGCCCGAACGCATCGCCGACGCCTGTCCCGGCCGCCCCGGCACCGTCGGGCCGCCGTACCGACCCCGGCCCGCCGATAGGGTCGGCGGCATGAGCGACAGCACTGCCCCGGTGGACATCGAGCTGGTCAGGCCGCCCGAGATCCTGCTCGAGCACGACGAGGTGCGGGTCTTCCACAGCGGCATCCTGCGCACGCCGGCCGGCCTGTACACCAGCATCGGCATGGAGACCCTGGCCCGTCCCACCGGCCCGCGCCCGCCGGCGCCGCCGCTGTTCGGGCAATACGGGGTGTCGGTGACCCGCTCGGGCGACCGGTTCGCCCACTCGGCGCTGGCCACGACGTTGTCGGCCGGGCCGATCCGGTTCACCTCCTGCCTGTTCGGTCCCGTCCCGGACGGCGATCTGGTGCTGGACGTGGTGCTGCCGACCATCCCGCGCCGCCTGGTGCTGCGCTTCGACTCGGACCGGCACGACGGCACCGGCCTGACGCTGAGCACGCCGCCGGCGATCGTGCGCACCGAGGCGGGCGTGACGTTGTGGCACGCGGGGGTGTTGCGTACGGACGCCGGTCGGCTCACCCACGTGGAGGCGACCTCCGCGGACGACCGCGCGCTCGGCGGCGCCAAGTGGGACGTCGAACACAAGCCGCTGGCGGTGACCTGGGACGACCCGACGCCGGCCCGCGAGGCGCGGCAGCGGGGGCGGGACTTCGTGAGCACGGACAGTTGGATCGCCGCACCCGACGCGCACGGCACGCTCTCGTGCGCGCCGCTGGACGTGACGCGGGAGCTGTAGCGGCACTCCCGCCCGGTCGGGTGGGCGCCGCCGACCCAAGTCCCGGCGGGGGACGGAACACCCGCTCTACAGGTCAGACCCGCCGGTGGCGTCGATCGTGGTGCCGGTGACCCAGCGGGCGTCGTCGGAGGCCAGGAACGCGACCGCGTCGGCGATGTCGGCGGGTTGCCCGACCCGGCCCAGTGCCGCGCGACCCGCGGCCTGCGCCTGGGCCGCCGGATTCCCGCGCAGCCAACCCGCGTTGACGTCGGTGTCGACGATGCCGGGAGCGACATTGTTGACCGTGATCCCGCGCGGGCCCAGGTGCTTGGCCAGGGCGAGCGTGAACGCGTCCAGGGCGCCCTTGGTCATCGCGTACGCGATCGCCTCCGGGAAGGCGATCCGGGTCGCACCGGAGGTGACGGTGACGATCCGGCCGCCGTCGCGCAGTACGGGCAGTGCCTCGCGGGTGAGGAAGAACGGCGCCCGGGTGTTGACCGCGAACACCCGGTCGTAGCCGGCCTCGGTCTCCGCCTCGATCGGCCCGGTCGAGCCGATCCCCGCGTTGTGCACCAGGATGTCCAGCCCCTCGACGCCGAACTCGGCCCAGCCGGCCCGCAGTCCGCCCAGGAGCGTGTCCACGTCGCCCGGTACGCCGAGTTCGGCGTGCACCGCGAAGGCCCGCCCGCCGGCCGCCCCGATCGTCGCGACCACCTCCTTCGCGGCGGCCTCGTCCCGGCCGTAGTGCACCGCGACCAGCGCCCCGTCCGCGGCCAGCCGCTCGGCGATGGCGCGGCCGATCCCCCTGCTCGCGCCGGTGACGAGCGCGGTCTTGGCGGTGAGCGTGTGCATGGTGGCGCCTTTCGTCCACGACCACTTCTTTAGCGATCGCTACAAATCTGGTTCGGCAGCACCGTACCCCAGATTTGTTAGCGATCGCTACAGAAGAATCACCGAGCCGACCCCAGACCCTGATCGGCCGCCGATCCGGCGAGCATCAGCGTGGTCTCCTCGATCCGAAGGAATCGGCCGTCCGGCGCGAACTCGCCGAACACGTACACCTCCATCAGCACGGTCGCGCCGTCCACCTTGCGCACCTCGACGGTGTGCCGATCGGCGTAGCGCGACCCGTCGAACAGTTCCTCGTGCAGGTACACCCGGCCGCCGGTCACCACCGAGCGCAGGTGCGCGATGTGTTCGACGAAGCCGGCCCGGTCCGACCAGACGCCGTCGGTGCGCTGGCGGTAGTCCGGCGCGAAGTGCCGGTCGACCGCGGTGTCGAGATCCAACCCCGAGCGGAAGAGGAGGTCGGTGAGGGCGGGAACGATTGCGGTTTGCGTCATGGCGAGGTGACTCCGATCCGGGCGGTCCGCGCAGGACGGCCCACGCGAAGGAAATGCGTGCTTGGCGCACGCTTTTGACCATAGCCCATAAGCGTGCGCGGCGCACGCTAATCTGAGGTCATGGAACATGTGGTGGGACACGAGGTCGCGGACGCGCTGGGTCTGCTGCTCCGGCGCGGCACGCGCGCGAACCTGTACGCACGACTGACCGAGGGCCTGGGGCCGGCCGTGGACGAGGTGACGTATCCCGTGCTCAGCGGGCTGGCCCGAACCGGGCCGCGCAGCGCGGCGGACCTGGCCGGCGAGATCGGCCTCGACCGATCCGGCGTCAGCCGTCGCGCATCCCGCCTGGAGACGGCCGGCCTGGTCCGCCGCCGGCCCGACCCGGACGACCGCCGGGCCGTACTGCTCGCACTGACCGACGCGGGCACCGCCTGCGTCGAGGAACTGCGCGAGCGGCTCGCGACCCGGATCGAGGCCTCGCTCGCGGGCTGGCCCGCCGACGAGGCGCGGGTGTTCGCGCGCGGACTGCGCCGATTCGTCGAGGACGGGCCGTTCACGGAGGCGTAGCCCGGCCCACCGGGGCATAGCCGCACTCGCCCGGGCACCCACTCGCTCGGGCACCACCCGCCCGGGACCCACTCGCTCGGGCACCACCGGCCCGGCACCCACTCGCCCGGGCACCACCCGCCCGGAGGCCGCCCACCGGGCGCCATCCCCCCGGGCGCACCACCCGCCCGAGTGCCATTCGCTCGATCGAGTGCCATTTGCCCCCGAGTGCGCTTTGCCGATTCTTGACTTTACATGCGTATGGTCACGTCCTATGTTTACAGACGTAAGCTAACAAGCGTTCATCCATGGGGGTCCTCGTGAGCAGCACAGAAACCCGATCCGCCGCCTCTCGCGCCGACGAGACGGAACCCGCGGGTCACCCCCGTCGGTGGGCCGCGCTGCTCGTGCTCTGCTCGACGCTGGTGGCGGTGACGCTGGACAACTCGGTGCTCAACACCGCGCTGCCCGCGCTGGCGAAGGGGCTGGACGCGTCGACGGCGGATCTGCAGTGGATCACCGACGCCTACACGCTGGTCTTCGCCGCCCTGCTGCTGCTCGCGGGCAGCCTGGGGGCCCGCTTCGGCGCGCGACGTGCCCTGCTCGGCGGACTGGCGCTCTTCGGAGCCGGATCGGCGATCGCGGCGGTGTCCTCGACCGCGGCCGAGCTGATCGCCTGGCGGGCGGTGATGGGACTGGGTGCGGCGTTCGTGATGCCCGCGACGCTGGCCATCATCATCCGGATGTTCCCGCCGGTCGAACGCGCCAAGGCGTTCGCCGTCTGGTCGGCGTCGGCCGGCGTGGGCGTGCTGATCGGCCCGGTCACCGGCGGCGCGCTGCTGACCCACTTCTCCTGGTCCAGCGCGTTCTGGATCAACGTCCCGCTCGTGCTCGCCGCGATGGTCGGCATCGCGCGGATCGTGCCGAGCATCCCGCGCGCGGGCACCGCCCGACTCGACCTGCCCGCCGCCGTGTTGTCCGTGATCGGTCTGGGCGTCCTGGTCGACGCGATCATCGAGGCGCCGGAGCGCGGCTGGACCGCACCGGTCACGCTCGCCGAGCTCGGCGCGTTCGTGCTGCTCGGTGCGGTGTTCGTGGCCTGGGAGCTGCGCCGCGACGAACCGATGGTGCAGATCCGCCTGTTCGCCAACCGGGGCTTCGTGCTCGCCGCCGCGACGCTCGCGGTGACCTTCTTCGCGCTCTTCGGCACGCTGTTCGTGCTCTCCCAGTACTTCCAGCTCGTGCACGGCTACAGCCCGCTCAAGGCCGGCCTCGGCGCGATGCCGTTCGCCGTCGCGATGGCCACGATGTCCGGGCTGTCCCCGGTGGTCACCGCCCGGCTGGGCATCCGGGCCACGCTCACCGTCGGGCTCGCCGCGATCGCGGCCGGCCTGACGGTAATGGGCCTGACCACCGGGACGGACACCCCGTTCGCCGCGCTCGCCGGGGAAATGGCCCTGGTCGGCGCGGGGATGGGGATGATGATGGCCCCCGCGAGCATGGAGATCACCGCGTCGGTGCCGGTGCGCTACTCGTCGATGGCCGGCGCGCTCAACAGCGTGGTCCGCGAACTCGGCGGCATGCTGGGCATCGCGGTGGTCGGCACGCTGGTGTCCTCGCACTACCGGAGCGAGATGGCCGACCAACACCTGACCGGTCCCGCGGCGGTCGCCGAAGACGACCTGCACAGCGCGTACGGGGTGGCCGGGCACCTGTCCCCCGAGTCCGCCGACCGACTCACCTCGGCCGCCGACCATGCCTTCACCGCCGCGATGAACAACGGCGCCCTGGTGGCCGCGGCGGTCGCCGCGATCGGCGCGATCGTGGTCGCGATCGGTCTGCCCAGGCGTACCGGCAGCACCCCGGTCGCCGCCGGACAGCCCGCCGAATCGACCAACACCCAGGCGGTGCAGCCCGCCTGACGGATCGTCACCACAGCGCACGGCGGCCGGCTCGTTCCGGTCGCCGTGCAACCGTCGTTCGGCGACCCGTCGTCGACACACCCGAGGAGGCACCCATGCCCGCGAGCGCCGCTTCCACGCCTCGTACGCTGACCGCCATGGACGACGATCAGGGGCCGAACCGCCGACGCAATCGCCGCGGCCAGGGTGCGCTTCTGCGCGACGACATCCTCGCCGCGGCGACCGCGCTCATCGAACGCGACGGACACTCCGGCGACGTGACGCTGCGCCGGATCGCGCGCGAGGCCGCGATCACCGCGCCGTCGATCTACGCGCACTTCAACGACCTCGACGACATCCTCGACACCGTGCTCAACGGCTACTTCGACGACTTGCAGGCGGCCATCGTGGCCGCCGCGGCCGAGGAGACCGAGGCGGACCGGTCGCTGCTCGCGGGTTGTCGGGCGTACGCCCGGTTCGCCATGGATCGCCCCGGCCGCTACCGCGCGCTGTTCCACCGGATGCGCCCGCCGAACACGGATCCGGCCGAACCGGTTCCCGCGATGCCCAGTCGGATGGACGTTTTCCAGACCCTGATCGACGCGATCGCGGCCGCCGCGGCGGCCGGTCACTCGGCCGGGACCGACCCGTTCGAGGACGCGTTGGCCGTCTGGGCCGCGATGCACGGCGCGATCCTGCTGCGGATGACCGCGCCCGTCTTCGACTGGCCGCCGCTGACCGACTTCATCGACACTCTGGTCATCCGCACGGCGCGACTGACCTGAGGCGCCGCCGAGACGCCGATTTTCGAACCCGATCGATCCGAAGGCGACCGGTATGTCCACTCTCCTGGGCGTCACCCGGTCCGGGCGTGCCATCGCGGGCCCCGGCATGGAAGGGTGTCCCTACGGATCGAGTCCAGTTCGAGAGCAGGAACGCACCATGGCTGACGAGACACCCGCGAACGAGACACCCGAGGAGACGGCCGCCGAGGCCGCCGAGGCCGAGACGCCCGAGGACGAGACCAAGCGCAAGTTCCGCGAGGCACTCGCCCGCAAGCGCGGCACCAAGACCGATGGCACCGGCGAGGGCCCCGGCGGCGACGGATCGAAGATCCACGGCGCGCACGGGCCCGCCGCACAGCAGCGCTCGTTCCGCCGCAAGAGCGGCTGACTCGGACCGCTCACGGCCCGAGCCGCACCCCGATTCGGCCCGAAACGCACCATCGAGGGACTGCCTTCGCCGGGTTACCGAGCAGTAGGATCGCCAGATCTCATGGCATGCCTCCTGCCCGCCCGGCGAAGGGTTCCCCGTGTTCGACTACGACGTCCTGGTCATCGGTTCGGGTTTCGGCGGATCGGTCGCCGCGTTGCGGCTGACCGAGAAGGGCTATCGGGTCGGCGTCCTGGAGGCCGGCCGGCGCTTCGCCGACACCGACTTTCCCAAGACGTCATGGCAGTTGCGCGACTTCCTGTGGGCCCCCGCGCTCGGCCTGACCGGCATCCAGCGCATCCACGTGCTCAAGGACGTGGTCGTGCTGGCCGGAGCGGGCGTGGGCGGCGGATCGCTGAACTACGCGAACACCCTGTACGAGCCGCCACAGCCGTTCTTCGACGACCCGCAGTGGGGCCACATCACCGACTGGCGTACCGAACTCGCGCCGTTCTACGCCCAGGCCAAGCGCATGCTCGGCGTGGTGACCAACCCGCACACGACGCCCGCCGACGAGCACATGAAGGCCGTCGCCGAGGACATGGGCGTGGGCGACACCTTCCATCTCGCACCGGTCGGCGTGCTCTTCCCCGAGGAGGGACAGCGGCCCGGCGAGGAGGTGGCCGACCCGTACTTCGGCGGGGTCGGCCCGCGCCGGACCACCTGTACCGAGTGCGGCTCCTGCATGACCGGCTGCCGGGTCGGCGCGAAGAACACGCTGCTCAAGAACTACCTCCATCTGGCCGAGCGGGCCGGTGCCGAGGTGCACGCGGAGCGTACGGTGCGCCGGGTCCGGCCGCTGGGCCCGCGGTGGCACGCGGACGGGTCCGCCGGCGGCTACGCGGTGGAGACCGTGCACAGCGGCCCCGCGACGGCGCCTCGTTCGCCGCGCACCTGGACCGCCGAGCAGGTGGTGTTCGCCGCCGGCACCCTGGGCACCCAGCGCCTGCTGCACCGGATGGCGGCGGAGCGTACGCTGCCGCACCTGTCCGGCACGCTCGGCCGACTGACCCGGACCAACTCCGAGGCGTTGGTCGGCGCGGTGGCACCGACCACCGGTGTGATCGACGCGACCCGCGGGGTGGCCATCACCTCCTCGTGGCACCCGGACGCGGACACCCACATCGAACCGGTCCGCTACGGCAAGGGCTCCAACGCGATGGGGCTGTTGCAGACGCTGCTCACCGACGGGGACCGACCCCGAGTGCGCCAACTCCTGGTGAACGCGCTGCGGAACCCGGCCCAACTACGGCTGCTGAACGTGCGCAACTGGTCCGAGCGGGCGATCATCGCGCTGGTGATGCAGTCCCGGGACAACTCGCTGACGGTGTACCGCAAGCGCGGCCTGTTCGGGCGCACCAGGATCACCACCCGGCAGGGCCACGGGGAACCCAATCCGAACTGGATCCCGGCCGGCCACGAGGCGGTCCGGCGGATCGCCGAGCGCCTGGGCGGCGTGGCCGGCGGCACCTGGGGCGATCTGGCCAACGTGCCGATGACGGCGCACATCCTGGGTGGCTGCGTGATCGGCGATTCGGCCGAGACCGGCGTGGTCGACCCGTACCAACGCGTGTACGGCCACCCGGGCCTGCACATCCTGGACGGCTCCGCGGTCAGCGCGAACCTGGGCGTGAACCCGTCCCTGACCATCACCGCGCAGGCGGAACGAGCCACCGCGATGTGGCCCAACCGCGGCGACGCCGACACCCGCCCCGCCCTGGGCGCCGCCTACCGACCGATCGCCTACACCCCGCCGACGGCCCCGGTGGTCCCGGCAAGCGCACCGGCGGCGTTGCGACTACCGATCGTGGAAGTGCGCTCCGCCCCCGTCCCGCCCCGCGACTGACTCCGACGGGCAGCCTCGGCGACGCGGGCGCGCGGTCCCGCCGGCGTCACTTGTGCAGGACGCGGGCTCGGCGGGCCCCGGCGGCCTCGTCGGGGGCGTCGGTGTGGCGGGGGACCTTGGGGCGCGGAGGAAGACTCCCGGTCGAGATCACCAGGCCCTGTCCGGCGGATCCCGGTGGGTCCGCGTCGTCCGGCACCGCGCCTCGCCGCACCGAAGAAAAGGTCGCATGGAACCACCATGTGGCTGTTTCTCCGGCACGCCGATGCACCGCACCGGACGACGCGACCTGATCCACCAAGATCCGCCGGAGACAGGACCTAGCCGCGATACAGGTCCCGCGCCGCTCTGGATTCGGCGGCCCAGTGGTGCGCGTTCCAGGTCTCGGCGATTTCGGCGGCCCGGTCGAAGTGCTCGGTGGCCTCCTGCTCGCGGCCCAGGAAGCGGGCGAGTTCGCCCAACGTGTGCGCGGGCGGCCGGATCGCCAGGGACACTCCCGCGCAGCCCGGCGCGGCGTCGTGCAGGGGCGACAGGGTCGGGTAGAGCGCGGCGGCCTCGTCGTGTTCGGCCAGCGCGACCACCGCCGCCGCCCGGAAGGTGGACATCAGGGTGTGGAAGAAGTCCGCGCGGATCGGCTCGACGGACGCGCGCATCGCCCGCGCCTCTTCCATCCGGCCGTCGGCGGCCACCGCGAGGGCGCACAGGTCGGCCACGAACGGGCCGAAGCCGGCCAGGATCTCCGGCGCCTGCGGGGCCAGTTCGGCAAGTCGGCCCTGGCTGAGCCGAATCGTGGCCAGGGCCAGCCAACGCAACCCGAGCGCGTGCAGCGAACCCTGCGCGATCATCGGCTCGGTGGCCCGGAGGTACCGTTCCTCGGCCTCCTCGAGGCGGCCCTCGATGTGCGCGAGGGCGGCGAGCGCGCACGCGCCGACGCCGATCGCCTCCGGCATGCGGTACGCGTCGGCGATCGCCACGCTCTCGTCCACCAACCGACGGGTGGTCTTCGAGTCGTTCAGGTCGGCCGCGGCGGTGGCCAGGCTGAATCGGGCGTACCAGCGGTGCGCCGGTAGGTCGAACGTGTCGGCGAGGCGGATCAGTTCGCCGGCCGACGCGGCTCGTGCCGACGCGTCCGCACCATCGGACTGGTTGCCGATCAGGGTGGCCAGCGTGAGCGCGCGCAGGTCGGGGTCGCCCAGGTCGGCGGCCAGCGCGACGGCCTCCTCGGCCAGCGCGCGCGGGTCCGGATCGTTCCGCTCGCCGACCAGTTCCCCGGCGTAGCCGTTCAGCAGCCGGCACCGCGTCTCCGGGGCGAGGTCGGTCCGCGCGATCAGCCGGCGCAGCGCCGCCACCACGCCGAGGTCCAGCACCCCGTACGGCCGGCTCTGCCACGGCGTGGGCACCGTCCAGGCGGTGAACGCGGCGATCGTCAGGTCGTCGCGGTGCGCCGACTCGGCGGCGTCGAACGCGCGTTGCCGGGTCTGTCGGGCCGCCGCCACGTCGCCCGCGCGCACCTGCGCGCGCAGCAGCCGGCCGAACAGGTCGGCGCGCTGCGCGTCCCGGTCGCCCGGGGTGTCGGCCGGGATCCGATCCAGGCACTCCAGCGCGCGGGTGAGCAGGGCGACCGCGGTGTCGTGGGCGAAGCGGCGCTCGGCCAACTCGGCCGCGGCGATGCCCGTCTCGACGGCCCGGGCGGCGGTGGCCGCCGTGGCCGCGTTGCCGTAATGGTGGGCCAGCGCCGAGACGTCGCGGGTACCCAGGCGTTCCAGCGCGGCGGCGATCCGGGTGTGCATCCGGGTCCGGCGCAGCCCGCTCAGGTCCGCGGCCATCGTGTCCCGCACGAGCGCGTGCACGAACCGGATCCGGCCGGGGGCCGGTTCGGTGAGCAGGCCGGCGATCAGGCCGGCGTCCAGCGCGTCCACGACGCCGCCCTCGTCGACCTCGGCCGCCTCCACCAGCACGTCCACGTCGACCTCGCGGCCCGCGACCGAGGCCAGGCGCAGGACGGCGACGGCGGGTTCGGGCAGCCGGGCCAGCCGGCGGCGCAGCACGTCGCGCACGCCCTCTGGCACGTCGGAGAGCGCGACCAGGGCGCCCTCGCTGTCCAGCAGGCGGGCGCTCTCCCGGACGTAGAACGGATTGCCGCCGGTGCGTTCGGCCAGCGCGACGATCGTCGCGGCGTCGACGGGGGTCTGTGACACGGCGTCCACGACCCTGGCCACGGCGGCCTCCGGCAGGCCGGCCAGCGCCAGGCGCACGGGTGAGCGGCGGGCCAGGCCGGCCAGCGTCTCGGTGAGGCGTCCGTCCACCTCGTCCGGGCGGTACGCGGCCACCACGAACAGCGGCGCGCCCGCGGCGTCGCCGTCGGCGCCGGCGGCGCCGGCGGCGAGCAGGGCCAGGGTCTCGGCGTCGGCCCGATGCAGATCGTCCAGCAGGATCGCCAACGGTTGCCGTCGGGCGGCGGCGGCGAGCCAGGACCAGACCGCGCGGTGCAGCCGGAACCGGCCCGCCGAGGTGTCCTGCCCGGGGCCGTCGCCCTCGTCGTCGCCGAGCAGCGGTGCGAGCGCGGCGGCGGCCTCGGGCGGCGGCGGGACGATCGCGGCGATCGCGCGCAGCGCCTCCACCCACGCCCACGCGGGCGGCGCGCCGTCCACCTCGGGACAGCGCCCGGTGGCCACGAGCAGTCCGGCCTGCTCGAGTCCGGCGCCGAGCCGACCCAGCAGCGCGGACTTCCCGAGTCCGGCCTCGCCGGTGACCAGCGCGACGCGCAGGCCGGCCGACGCGACTTGCTCGGCCTCGCCCAGGAGTGCGGCGAGTTCGCCGTCCCGGCCGACGAAGAGCTCACCGGTGACGCCGGGGTGGGGGTCGACGCCGGCTCGCGGATCGATGGCGGCGGCGATCGCGTCGTACGGCGTTCCTGCGGTCGGCCCGGCCGGATGGTCACCGGACGCGTCCTCGGCGCTGTGGGCGCTGTGGGCGCGGGCGCCCCGAGCGGGCTCCTCGACGTGGCTCCCGCTCCGGCCGCCCGCGGGATCGGGCGCACCGGTCGCGGCGGGCCCGGCCTCGGGGTCGCTCGGTGCCCGGCCGACCCCCGGGCCCGGGCCCTCGACCGCCGCCTCCGCCGGCCCCGTCGCCGCGCGCAGGACGTGCATCCGTCGGCCCAGGATCGCCGCCTCGACCTCGGTGAGCGCCGGGCCCGGGTCCAGGCCGACGTCGGCCGCCAGTACCGCGCGGGCCCGGCGCAGGGTGGCCAGCGCGTCGGCCTGGCGGTTGCCCGCCCACAGCGCGAGGGCGTGCAGCCGCCAGGCCTCCTCGCGCAGCGGGGCGTCCCGGGTGAGTCGCTCGGCGTCCGCCGCCGCGGCTGCCGCCGCGCCCGATCGCAGCCCGGCGGCGATATGCAACTCCCGTGCGCTCAGGTGCAGTTCGCCCAGTCGGGCGGCCTCGTCCAGGGCCCACGGCTCATCCGAGGCGGCGGCGAACGCCGGTCCGCGCCACAGCGCCAACGCCGTCTCGACCACGGTCCGGGCCTCGACCGGTGCGGCGTCGAGTCGCTCGCGCGCGGCCCGGAGCAGGCGCTCGAAGCGCCACGCGTCCACCGCGTCGTCCGGGAGCCGCAGCGCGTATCCGGGCGCCGCGCTGACCAGGACCGTGGCCGGCGCCCGCCGGGCCCGGCCCGGTTCGAGCAGGCGACGCAGGTTGGACACGTACGCCTGGAGCGAGGTGACGGCCTGCGCGGGCGGTTCGCCGCGCCACAGGTCCTCGATCATCCGGTCGATCGAGACGACCCGCCCACGCGCGGCCACCAGGAGCGCGAGTACGGCACGCTGGCGCGGACCGCCCAGCGGGACGGTCACATCGTCCACATCGGCCTCGAACGGGCCGAGCACGCGCAGGTACACCATTTCTCCCCCATCCCGGTCCCCCGGCACGTTCGGCGGCGGGCCGGGCGTCGAACAACCCCGCCGGACGGCTCCATGTTCCTTCCAGGATTCCTCCAAGACGGCCGGACCAGGCTATGAGCATGCCCGGCGGCAACCGCGCCGAGGGCCCACCGAAGGGATCCACCATGACCGCCTCGCCCATCACCCCCGCGTCCGCCGGCTTCGACACCCGGGACATGGTGATCGTCCACCGCGGGTTGCGCCGCGAATCGCGCCTGCTGGTCGAGTTGGTCGGCGCCGTCGAGCCGGGCGACACCACCCGGGCCAAGGTGCTCGCCGAGCACTTCGACCTCTACCGGCTGGGCCTGCACGGCCACCACACCGGCGAGGACGAACTGCTGTGGCCGCCGCTGCTGGCCCGGGTCGACCTCGAGGCCGAGCTGGTCCTGCGGATGGAGGCCCAGCACGAGCGGGTGGCCGGCTCGCTGACCGCCGCCGAGGAACTGGTCCGGGCGTGGGTGGCGAACCCCGGCGTCGGCGAGCGGGACGCCCTGGTCGCGGCGCTCGCCGAGCACCGCGCGGCGTTGATCGAGCACCTCGACGAGGAGGAGGCCGAACTGCTCCCGCTCGCCCAGCGGCTGCTCACCGCGAGCGAGTGGCATGCGATGGGCGAGCACTTCGTGGAGACCACGCCCAAGCCGCAGATCCTGCTCCTGCTCGGCGTGGTGCTGGAGGACGCCGAGCCCGCCGAGCGGGCGACCATGCTCGGCGGGCTCCCGCTGCCGGCCCGGCTGATCTGGCACCTGGTCGGCCGCCGCATGTACGCGCGCACCGTCCGTCGGGTCCGCGGCTGAATCGCTGCGCGCCGCCGATACGCCCGACGGCGTGCCCGTACCGCCCGCCGGGTCTTCCTGCCCGAGCCGCCCGGCGCGGGGCCCGCGTGCGGCCTCCGGCGCCCGGTGTCCGACGTGCGACGACCGGCGGCGCGCGGGCCTCGGTGTCGGCCTCGGGCGCGCGATCGCGGCCGATTGGGTTGGATGGGTCCATGACCACCGCTCTCGCCCTTCACCCCGCCCTGACCCACCCCGAGTTGCTCGCCGACCCGGTGGCCGGCGCCCTGGCCGATTGGCCCGCCGAGTCCGCCGGGCTGGTCGAGGTCGCCGCGATCGACCCCGAGCTGGCCGACACCGCCACGTTCTGCGCCCGCTACGACGTGGCCCCGGCCGACAGCGCGAACTGCGTGGTGATCGCGGCCAAGCGCGGCGGCACGGTCACCTACGCCGCGTGCCTGATCACCGCCACCACGCGAGCCGACGTGAACGGCCTGGTCCGCCGGCACCTGGACGCGCGCAAGGCGTCGTTCGCGCCCGTGGAGGCCGTACTGGCCGCGACCGACATGGAGTACGGCGGGATCACCCCGATCGGCCTGCCCTCGGACTGGCCGATCCTGATCGACGCCGCCGTCGCCGCGCATCCGCGCGTCGTGGTCGGCTCCGGGATCCGCGGCTCCAAGCTGTGGGTGCCGGGCCGGCTGCTGGCCGAACTGCCGGGCGCGCAGGTTCTTCCCGACCTCGGCGTGCCCCTGGCCTGAGCGTCGGGTCGCCCGCCCGCCCCGGTTCGGCGCGGGCAGGCGACCCCGACGTCAGCAGTGGTGCGTGAACAGGCTCAGTCCGACGCCCTCCGGTACCGGCACCGGCATCGTGTCGACCCTGGGGTGGACCGTCCGGCCCGCCTTGATCGTCTCCTCGATGACGATGTCCAGGAGCGCCTCCCCCGGCACCGTCACCGGATTCGCGCTCAGGATCACCAGGTCGGCCAGCTTGCCCACCTCGATGCTGCCCTTCTCCGCCTCCTCGCCGTACTGATAGGCCGCGTTGATCGTGATCGACTTCACCGCGTCCGCCCCGGACACGCACTGATGCTTGCCGAGGGTGATGCCGGATCGGGTCTTCCTGGTGACCTGACCGGACAGGATCGCGAGCGAACTCGGCCGGGCCACGGGTGCGTCGTGATGCGACGTGTAGACCATGCCCCGGGCCAGGGCCCATTGCGCGGGCGAGATGTCGACCGCGCGCGACTCGCCCAGCACGGTCTCGACGTACCAGTCGCCCCAGTAGAACGTGTGCATCGAGAAGAACGACGGGATGATGCCCAAGCGGCGGAACTCGCCGATCTGGTCCTCGCCCGCCGTCTGACAGTGGATGCCCGTCGTACGCCGATCGGCCGGCTCGGACTCCTCGGTCGCGATCCGCACACAGCGGATGAACTGGGCGATCGCCTCGTCGCCGTTCACGTGCGCGATCACCTGCCAGCCGTGCGCGAAGCCGGCTCGGACCTGCTCGAGGGCGACCTCGTCCTCCAACGTCGGGTAACCGCAGTAGTCGTCGCACTCGTTACCGGGCGGAGTCTTGTACGGCTCGCGCAACCAGGCCGTCCTGCCCTGCGGGGAGCCGTCCAGGTTGAGCTTGATCCCGGCGGCCCGGAGGCCGTTCACGTACTCCCCGCTCGCGTCGACCAGGTGCGGGGTCTTGATCGCGTCGGCCGCCTTCACGTAGACGACCACGTCCAGGGGCAGCGGCTCGGCCGCCGCCAATGCGCGCAGGTCACCCAGTACGGCCAGCTCGGCGGCACCTTCCTGCACGGTGGTGAAGCCGTAGCTCGCCGCCGCCTTCAGGCCCTTGTCCAGGAACAGGGCCCGGTCGCGCTCGTCGATGCCCATGATCGCGCGACCGGAGGCGGGAGTGAACGCGGTCTCCTCCAAGACCCCGTTCGGCTCGCCGAAGGGCAGCACCGACTCGTCGCCGCGCCGGATCACCCCGCCCTTCGGGTTCTCGGTGGCGGCGCTGTAGTTCAGCACCTCGAGCCCCTTGCTGTTCACCGCGCCCAGGTGGAACGACTGGTGGATGGCCAGCACCGGCCGCTCGGTGGAGACCAGGTCCAAGTCCTCCCGGGTGGGATGCAACTCGCCGTCGAGCAACGCGTCGTCGTAGCCGAACCCGACGATCCACGCGGAGCGCCGGCCGACCTCACTGTCACCGAACTCGCGCAGCTTGCGCACGATCGTGTCGATGTCACCGACATCGCCGTCCGGCTCGCCGAGCAGGTCGGCGACCGTCTCCTGGAGGCCGGTGCCGACCACGTGGCCGTGCGGATCGATGAAGCCGGGGAGCAGCGCCCGGCCGTCCAGGTCGCGCAGTTCGGTCGTCGTGCCCTGCCACCGCGCGAGTGCCTCGTCGAGACCGCCGACGAAGACGATGCGGCCGTCCTTGACGGCGACCGCCTCCGGCCGCGCACCGTCCTCCGCCACGACCCTCTTCGGACCGGGCCCGTCCGCCACCGTCTCGATTTCGCCGCCGTGGAAGATCACGTCGGCCTCGCCGGAACCCACCCCGGCACCCTCACGTCCTTCGGACATCACCATTCACCCTCACCTTCATCGCGCACCGACTCGTGTCGCTACGAAGTCTGTCGGCGACGCACCGTGACAACGAAGAAGAATTCCGGACATCCTTCCCCGATCGCGCGCACCGGACAGTCCACGCCGCGGGCGCGGGGGTTGCGCGGGGGCGCGGGAGTGGCGCGGGAGCGCGGGGCGCGGGAGTGGCGCGGGCGCGAAGGGCGTGGGCGCGGGGATGACGGGCGCGGTGAAGGGCGCGGGCGCGGAGGGCCGGAGGCACGCGGGCTGCCGAAAGGAGGGTGCCGGGCCCGCGGACTCGGCCGCGGGATAGCGGGGCGGGTCGCAGGCTGCTGTGGTGGTGGCGGCGCGAGTCTCGGGCGGCGGGCCTGGGAGCGGCCTCGGGTCGCGGACTGTGCAATCGCGCGCCTCCGATATCGAGTTGCCGAATCACGTCACGGTGAGGGAAGGCGCCGGTCGCAACCACGGGATCACGGGTCACGGGCCTCGCGTGGAGGGCCGGGCTCGGGTCGCGAGCCACGCGATTGCCGGTTTCCGGCCACGGGCGGCGGGGCGCCGACGGGCTCGGGGCGCAGGCTGCGGTCGTGGGCCGGCGGTTCTGGGCTGCGGGACCAAGGGGCGCCGACGGCGGGGGACGCGGGGCGCGGGGGCGGGGCGCGTCAGTGGGTTGGGGTGGGGCCTCGGTTGGCTTGGAGGAGTTGGGCCAGGCCCTGCCGGGTTGTTACCAGGACCACTCGGTCGGTGGGGCGTAGGAGGTATCCCGGGTGGAGTTCCCACTGGAGGTCGCGCTGTGGGGCCGCGTCCCGGCCGAGGTCGGCGCGGCGTTCCGCCGGATCGGCCACGTCCAGCGCGAGCACCCGCCACAGTCCGGCCCGAAACGCCTCCGCGACCGTCTGCCCCTGCAACTCCGGGTGGCCGGCCACGTCGATCGCCGCGAACAGCAACACCTCGCGCTCCACCGGGATCGCGCCCAGGATCTGCCGACCCATCACGGCCCCCGCGAAGGCCGGCGCGGACAGCGAGGAGACGCTGCGGCTGCGGGTCAGCGCGTTCGGGTAGGACTCGCGCAGCGTGCGGTTCACCATCTTGGCGAAGTCGTCGTCGAACAGTCGCATCGCCACCCGTAGTTCGGGATCGACCTCGCGGGCGTACAGGGCCGCCTCGAGGTTGATCGCGTCGTCGCTGGTCAGCGCGAGCAGCACCCGGCTGGTGCCGATGTGCGCGGCCTCCAGCACGCCTTCGCGGGTGACGTCGCCGATCACCACCGGCACCCGACGCGCGTGCGCGGTCGCGATGCCCAGCGCCTGCGGGTCGCGTTCCACGCACACCACCGGTATGCCCAGGTCGCACAGCCGATCCAGCACGCGCGTACCGATCTTGCCCAGACCCAGCAGCACCACGTGGTTGGCGATCGCGCGCGGCGGCGGGCGCTGGGTGGTCGCGGTGCGGAACGTGCCCAGGCTCTCCAGCACCACCGCGAACAGCACCGGCATCAGGGCCATCCCGGCGAGCCCGGACAACACCTGCAGGACCTGCCGTCCGGTGCCCTCGCCGATCGCCGGATCGCCCATTCCGAACACGTCCAGGATCGAGCGGTAGGCGGCGCGCAGCGGCGGATCCCCGGTGACCCACCAGGTCAGGCCCGCGAACACGAAGAGCAGCGCGACCAGGCCGAAGATCGCGTACCGCAGCCGGGGCGGGAACAGCGTGGCCACCGGCAGTCCCTGCGGCAACCGGGGCCGGTTGACCGGTGCGCCGCCGCCCTCCTCCAGGGTGATCGTCTCCAGCACGGTCCGCCCCCGGGTCCGTCCCGCCGCGGCCACCGCGCCGTCGTCCGGCAGCAACTCCGGGCTGCCGCCCACCCCGTCGGAGGCGAGCGCGAGCGTGTACAGGTACGACGCGGGGTCGCGCTCGTCGGCGGGCCGCTCGGCCGCCCGCAACAGCAGCCCGTCCGCCTGAACCACCTTGCCCGCGCCGGAGATCGCCGCCGCGACCAGGGCCGGGGTGGCGGTGTCCGCGTCGGAGAGCACGGTCGTGGTCACGTCCCGGGCCGAGAGGTCCCCGATTCGGGCCACCACCGCGCGGTCGAGCAGCTCCTCCAGGTGTCGGCCGAGCTTGCGGTTGTACAGCCGCACCACGAGTCGGATGTTCGGGTTGATCCGCCGGGCCCGTAACGCCGCGTGGATGTTGGCCCGGTCGTCCCGGTAGACCAGGGCGAGCGCCATCGCGCCCGACACGCCCGCCGAGCGCAACGCGTCGTCGTCCGGCTCGGCCGCCTCCACCACCGACACCGACAACCCCCCGCCGCGCGCGAGGTCGTCGATCTGCGGGCCGTGGTTGCGGTGCACCGAGGGCAGCAGCACGGTCACGTGCTCGCCGTAGACGTGCGCGAGTTCGTAGGACAGCCGTTGCGCGAGCGCGTCGTCGCCGCACACCACGAGGTGGCCGGCCCGAGGCGGAGGAGTCAGGTGATGCGCGGGAGTCGACACACCCCCAGCCTGCCTCCCGATCCCTCCCCCGTCAGCCCCTTTCCGCACCACTGATCACTTCGAACACACCGAACGAACGGGTCGCGCGCACGAATCCGCCTCGCACACCGACCACATCGAACGGACCACGTACAACGAACAAGCCGAGAAGACCGAGCACGACCGATGACGGCCGGACCCGGCCCACCCCCGTCAGGTCCCCGTGGTGTCCGAGATCAGCAGATCCAGCACGCCCGGCAGACCCCCGGCCACGAACGCCTCACGCTGCCGATCGGCCCCCGTGCCCTGCAGGATCAGTCGGTCCACGAGCGAGAACACCCGGGCGGTGTCCCCGAATTCGTCCAGCACCGGGGTCACGTGCTCGAGCAGCTCGCAGACCAGGTCCCCCGCCTCGATCCGGCGGGCCGTACCCGCCGGCCCCACCGGCCCGAACAGATCGCCCTCCAATCCGTCCCGAGCCGCCAACCAACACGCGGCCCGGAGCAGTTCCGGCTCCGGTGCGGCGTACGGCACCTTCTCGTCGTGCTGCTGCAGCGCGGTCACCACCAACGCCCGCACCAGACCCGCGAGCATCACCGCGTCGTCCGCCCGCAACTGCACGTCCGGGCACCGGATCTCGACGGTCGGGAACCGCTCGGAAAGCCGCACCTGCCAGTACACCTGACCCCGGTCGAGCATCACGCCCACCGCGAGCAGCGCGTCCACCCGCCGTTCGTACTCCTCCAGGTCGGCGAACAGCGGCGGTTGCCCCTCCACCGGCCAGCGCGCGTAATGGATCGTGCGCCAGCTCGCGAAGCCGGTGTCCAGCCCCTGCCACAGCGGCGAGTTGGCGCCCATCGCGACCAACACCGGCAACCAGGGCCGGATCCGGTTGACCACTTGCACGCCGGTCTCCCGATCGGGCACCGCCACGTGCACGTGCATCCCGTGGATGAGCTGCACGTCGGCCAATCGCCGGGCGTTCGCCCGGATCGCCAGGTAGCGCGGATGTTCGCTCACCTCCATCAGCTTCCCGTCGCCGGCGGGCGCGGTCCCGCAGGCGACCATCCGGCAGCCGATCCGCTCGGCCGCGGCCGACAGCTCGCGGCGCATCCGGGACAGGTGCCCGCCTATCTCGTCGAGCGAGGTGCACACCGGCGTCGCCACCTCCAACTGCGCCTTCAGTAATTCCGGCTGCACGTCGCCGAGGTCGATCCCGGGCCGCAGGCTCGCCTCGGCCCGGACCCGCTCGGCCGCCGGTACCGGCAGTCCGCTGACCGGGTCCACGAGCAGGTACTCCTCCTCGACACCCAGAGTGGTCATCACCGAACCGTCCTTTCGAGCGGGCGAACCCGCCGGGCAGGGCCTCCACCTGGACATGACCATCCGTAGCCGGTGCACGTCACGACCCGTGCCCGCACCCGCCGGCCCCGGGACGACCCCGGACCCCGCCAGGTGCGACATCGCGACCCGCGACGCGCTCGACCATGATCCGGACAGGCCGTACTACTTGGGAGGACTCGATCGGTTGTACCCGTAATCACCGCAGGTCGACACGTCGACCCGAATGCGCGTCCGAACCAATCGCCACCGCGGCGGGGCCGGCGCGCCCGATGTCCGCGCGTTGTGATGGGGTGGAACCCGAAAGTGGGACGGGCGAGTGCGGGGGCGAGTGGTGGCACGGGTACAGATCACGAACAAGGCCGTTCTGGTCGGATTGTTGTTCGAGGGAGCGGCCGTCGGCGACCTCGGGCGGGTCCGCCATCGGATCGGCGACGACGTGGTCGGCGCGCTGCTGGGCGATCCGAAACTCGCTCCGAGCCTGCGTTCGCTCGCCGCGCGGGACCCCGACCCGTGGGTGCGCCGCGCCCTCGCGCACAACGGGGCGGTGCTCACCGCGGCGGATCTGGCCGCGCTGCTGGAGCAGCCGGACCCGGTCGTGGACCGGATCGTGTACGCGCACCCCGAGGCCGGCGCGTGGATGCGCCGGATCGTGCTCGCGCCCGGCCGCCATGCCGACACCCCGCACCCGCTGACCGCGCTGCATGAGGAGTTGCTCGCGCAGCCCGCCGAGGGCGAGTTGCCGCGCCGACTGGGCGCCGCGGTGGTCGCCGATCGACCGGACTTGGTCGCGCACGCGCTGCGGGCGTGTGCCGGCGGCCTGACCGCCGCCGAGGAACTGCGCGGCCTGCTGTCGCTGAGCCTGCACGGCGGCACCGACCTGCTCGCCGAGGCGTCGCGCCACGTGCGGCCCGAAGTGGCCGCGACCGCCCTGCCGGTCGGCGAGGTGGTCACCGCGCGTCCCGAACTGGCCGACGCGGTGGCCGAGGCCGAGGGCAGTGCCGGGATGATCGCCGAACTGCGCGCCGGCCTGCCGCCGTTGACATGGCGTCGGGAGATCGACTGGGTCGCCGTGCGCGACGAGCAGCGGCGCGAACCGCTGCCCGAGTCGATCGCCGCGCTGCTGGCCGCCGACCCGGACTGCCCCGACGACCTGCTCGTCGCGCTGTACACCGCGCACCCGACGGTGGTGGGCCCGGTCGCCCGGCCGGCGCTCGCGATGTTGCGCGCGGCGATCGGCACCCCCAAACACCCGGCGCTGGCCCGGATCGCCGCGCTCACCCGCGACCTGGCCGAACCCGCCGACCTGGCCCGGGTGGTGCACGAGGTGACCCCGGCCCGAACCGCCGTCGCCACCCTGGTCGAACTGCCCGAATGCGCCGAGCTGCGCGACCTGTTGCACCGGCACCTGGGCACCCACGCCGACCGCTGGACCACGCTGCGCGCCGTACTGCCGCGCCGGCGCGAAGCACTGCCCGCCCTGCTGGCCGGCATCGCGGCGGGCACCGTGACCGCGCAGCCGGAGCCCGCCGGCGGCCCGCCGCCCACGCTGACCAAGCCCTACCGGCACCTGCTCACCGCGGCCGACCCCGACGACCTGCGGGCCCTGCTGCCCGACCTGCCCGACTCGCTGGTGCGCGACCTGCTCTCCAGCGGCTCGCTCCCGCGACGCGTGCGCGAGGCGGCGATCACCTCGACCGACCCGCGCGCGTGGGAGGCGATCGCCCGCAACGTCGGCCTGGACATCCGCGAACTGGCCCGCCTGGTGGCCAAACAAGTCCCGACCGTGGACGCCGCCGCCTACCTGAGCCTGCGCTCGACGCCGTCGCTGCGCCGCGCCATCGCCGCGCGCGCGCCGTTGGCCCCCGGCCTGCGCGCCGAACTGCTCGCCCACGGCGACCGTCGCACCCTGTTGCCGCTGGTGGCCAGTGGTGATCCGGAACTCGCGGGCCGCGCACTGTGGTTCGGCTGCCGCAAGATCGCCCAGCAGTACGCCTACGTCAAGGTCTGGGAACGGCACGGCCCGGCCGGTGTACGCACCCTGCTGGACAGCAGCGGCACCGGCACCGCGGCGCAGATCCGCAAGCGGGTGGAGGCCGCGCTCAAGGCCGAGGACGGCCTGGCCGACCTGCGCGAGAGCGGCGAACCGTACGAGGACCCCGCCACGCTGCCGCACCGCTTGCAGACCCGCACCAGTCGCACCACCGTGCGCGACCTGGTGCACGAGCCGTACGCGCACGACTTCGCGCTGTTGATGGCGGCCGAGCGGGAGGAACCGTTCGCCTTCGAGGCCGTCGACGATCTGATCCGCCACGAGGACGCCACCGACGAGGACCGCGCGCGGCTGCGCCTGGTGCTGATCAACGCGCAACGCAACTACGCCCGCCGGACGAACGACACCCTGCCGGAGGAATGGCTGCGCACCGAGCCGTTCGACGGGAACGAGAACTGGGTGGACGAGGCGGTGGAGTACGACCTGCTCGATCCCGCCCGGCTGATCGACGTGGCCCATCCGGCGCAGGCGGTGGTGACGGCCGCGCGCCGGGTGAACCCGACGACCGTGCTGGCCCCGATGCGGGCCCGGCTGGCCGAGCTGACCCGGGAGCATCTCGCGGGCCACACCGAGGCGTTGGCCATCGCGGTCGGTCTGATCGACGGCTTCAACGCGTCGCTCGCCGAGTTGGTCACCGTGGCCGGTCAGGCCGCGGGTCCGCGGCCGGGAGCCGAGGAGTTGGCCCGAGCGGACGCCGCCACGCTGGCCGCCGCGCGGCGCGAGGCGGCCGAGACGGCGAACAGCGCACCGGTGCCCGCCACCGCGCCGGCATCGACCACCCGGCGTGCCGGCACGATCCGGGCCGCCGATCCCGATCGCAGGTCCCGGCTGGTCGCGGCGCACTTCCTGCGCGACGTCGCGGCCGGTCCGGATCCGGTGCCCGTCCCGGTGCCGGAGGATCCGGCCGTGCTCGCGGCGCTGGCCTCGGTGTCGACGGTCGACGCGCCGGGCTACGAGTACCCGAGTTGGCTCTACGAGGCGTGTTTCGGCAGCGACTCGGTGCAACCGCGGGTGGCCCTGGGACGCCGGGTGTTCGACGAGTCGGTCGCCAACGACCTGATCGACCTCGGCGAGCCCGAGGTGCTGACGTCGATGGCCGAGAACAAGGGCCTGGAGGAGCCGACGAAGGACCGCATCACCGCGCTCCTGGCCGGAAACCCCGCCGAGCGGCCCGAGCAGTACCCGACCAGGGACACCTGGCCGGGCCTGACCAAGCCGAGTTCGTACCTGCGCTGGATCCGCGAGTACTACGACGAGAGGCGTGGCGGCGGCGACTTCCTGGCCGAGGGCGCGTATCGGCACGGCATCGTCGGCCCCACCGACGTGCTCGGCGTGCTCCCCACCCCGGCCCTGACCCCGCTGCCCAGGAAGTGGCGCGCGCTGGCCTTGGCCGGCCCGCTGAACCGGGCGGTCGAGGCGCTGGTCGCCGAGCGACTGGGCGTGGACCCGGAGCGATGGTCGCGCGCGCTCGTCGCGATGGACACCGCGGGGGATCTCCCGTTGCCGGAAGTCCTGGACGTGAAACCGGAGTCCGCTCCCGACGAGACGTTCGAGTGGGGGCGGCTCGAGTCGCCGATCACCGTCGAGTTCGAGACGGTGCGTCGGAGCGCCCATCGGGTGCGCCGCGCTTGGCGGTGGCCGGCCGGCAACCTGCTCCTGCGCGCGTCCGCCGAGGCGCTCGCGGTGCTGCTGCCGCGACTGGGCGAGCACGCCTACCCCACGCTGTGGGCCTACGCGGACTACGTCGAGCACCACGCGCCCGCGCTCGACGAGTACCCCTTCCTCACCCGGGATCGGACCACGCTGCGGATCCTGGCCACGCACAGTCGCGACAGCGCGATCCGGGCTCGGCTCGCGCGCTTGGACGACCCGGTGCTGAACGCGGACCTGTACGGCTCGCCGCTGGTCCCCGGCAACGTCGTGGTGCGCCGCGCGGTGCTCTCCCGCGTGCCGCAGGGGCGTCCGGCTGCCGGGTCGCCGGCTCTGCTGCCGCTGGATCCGGAGCTGCGCGAACGGCTCCTGGTCGACGACAAGGCGACCGCGTCCGTGCTGCCGGCGCTGCGGTTGCGGGTCGAGGCGGCCGACCCCGAGGTGATCGAGCACACGCTGCGCCGACTGGGCAAGAAGGCCTCGCTGTTGGACCGACTCCTGGGCGTGCGGGGTCTGTTGCGGTACGGCGGCGCGGATCGTGTCGGCGATCTGGTCGAACAGGGCGTGCTCGGCGCGACGGCCGGCCGGGTGGTGGCCAAGGCCCTGGCGACGGCCGATCCCGACGCGGCGCTCACCGAGCGGATCGACCGCGAACGCGCCGGCGACAAGCTGGTCGCCAAGCTGCGCAGGTGCACGCGGGGCTCCGAGACGGACGAGGTGCTCGACCTGCCGTACCTGCGCGACTGGGACCTGATCGTGGCCGAGCACGAGCGGGAGCCGTTCCCGGCCGACGTGCTGAACCGGCTCGTGATCCAACCGGACTCGCCCGCGCGGCTGCTCGAACTCGGGCCCGTGCACTTCCGGATCGCCCGCACGGCCGCGACGCTGGACGCGGAGCACGCGCGTGCCTCGGTCGCCTTCGGCCGCGAACTGCTCGGCGACACCGCGTGGCACATCCACCTGGACCGCCTGGTCACGACCGGCCTGCTGACCGGCCACGACCTGGTCCACCGCGCCCGCGGCGCGGCCTCCGTGCTGCGCTGGATCGCCGAGGCGGCCATCCGGATCGAGGCCGATCCCACGATCCGCGCCGCCGCCGACGAGGCGCGCACCGAGATCGCCGCCCTGATCGAAACCCACCTGGGCGGCGACCCGACCAAGTGGTCCCGCGCCTTCGCCGCCCTCGCCGGCTGCGATCCCACCTGGAGCCCGGAGGCTCCCGGCTCGACGATCACGGCCCTGCTGACCCGCTGACCCGCCGAACGGACGACGACGCACCCGAACGAGTCGGCCCGGAGCACCGGACGGACACCCACCCCGTCCCGACCGGCGCTCGGGCCGGCTCGGCGGCGACGGCGGGGCCGAGCCGAACCCACCGTCGCCGGGCCGTAGGGCCTAAACGGTCGGCCCGGTCCGCGCTCACGGCCGGCGAAAAGCCGCGTCGAGAACCCCCCGAACCCGCCCCCGGGCGAGGCCGATCGGCCGGACCCGCTTGCGCGTCCTCGAACCCGTGCGCCAGCCTCGGGAGATGCCCTCGGATACCCGTGTCCACGACATCGTCCTGTTCGGCGCGACCGGGTTCACCGGCGAACTGACCGCCGCCTATCTGGCCCGCGCCGCTCCGCCCACGACCCGCTGGGCCCTGGCGGGCCGCGACGCGGAGAAGTTGCGCGCGCTCCGCGACCGCCTCGCCGTGATCGACCCGCGCCACGCGGACCTCCCCCTGCTGTGCGTGCGCGCCGACGACACCGCCGCCCTGGCCGAACTCGCCGCCTCGACCCGCGTGGTGGCCACCACCGTCGGGCCCTATCTCCGGCACGGCGGCCCGCTCGTCGCCGCGTGCGCGGCGGCCGGCACCGACTACGTCGACCTGTGCGGCGAGGCGGAGTTCGTCGACCGGGTCTACCTCGACCATCACGCCACAGCGGTCGCGACCGGGGCGCGACTCGTGCACGCGTGCGGCTTCGACTCGATCCCGCACGACCTGGGCGTGCTGTACACCGTGGGCCTGCTGCCCCGGGACGTACCGATCCGGGTGGACGGCTTCGTCCGGGCGAGCGGCACCTTCTCCGGCGGCACCTTCCACTCCGCGATGAACGCGTTCACCCGACTCCGCGAGGCCGACCGCGCGCATCGGGCCCGCCGCGCCGCCGAGCCCGCGCCGCTCGGCCGCCGGGTCCGGATCGGCACCGGGCCGCCCCGGCTGGACCGCACCACCGGGATGTGGGCGATCCCGCTGCCCACGATCGACCCGCACGTGGTGGTCCGCTCCGCCGCCGCGCTGCCCGACTACGGCCCCGACTTCGGTTACCGGCACTACGCGGCCGTCAAGCACCTCCCGGTCGCGCTGGCCGGCGCCGTCGGCCTGGGCGCCCTGGTCGGCCTGGCCCGGATCGGCCCGGTCCGCGAACGCCTGCTCGCCCAGCGCGCGGCCGGCACCGGCCCCTCCGCCGCCGCCCGCGACAAGTCCTGGTTCCGGGTGCTGTTCGTCGCCGACGCCGGCGACCGCCGGCTGATCACCGAGGTGGCCGGCGGCGACCCCGGCTACACCGAGACCGCCAAGATGTTGGCCGAGTCCGCGCTGTCCCTGGCCCACGACCGGCTCCCGGAGACCGCGGGCCAGACCACGTCGGCCGCCGCCCTCGGCGACGCCCTGATCACCCGTCTGCGCTCCGCGGGCATCTCCTTCCGCGTGCTCCGCGACGAGAAGCGCCCCTGATCGGCGCCGCACGCCCTCCGCCGACCGGTCCGTACAGCCCGCCGGCGGCACCGACATGCCCTGGGCCGTCCGGGGGACCGTGTGTGTACCCGACCGCCGTCGCGACCAGGTTCACCCCATGGCCGATCTACCGGTGTATCCGCCCATGCTCGCCACCTCGGGATCGTTGCCGCCGGCCGCCGAGGACGATCGTTGGGCGTACGAGACGAAGCTGGACGGTCAACGGTGTCTGGGCTATCTCCCGGGGGACGGCACGGTGCTGCTGCGGGCGCGCTCGGGGGCCGACATCACCGGCGCCTACCCGGAGCTGCGCGCGCTGCGCACCGCGTTGGGCACCCGGTCGGCGGTGCTGGACGGCGAGGTGGTCGCGCTGGACGAGCGCGGGCACAGCGACTTCGAACGCCTTCAGTCCCGGATGGGGTTGGCCGACCACCCCGCCGACGCGGCCCGGATGCGCGATCGGGTGCCTGCCCGGCTGCTGCTGTTCGACGTCTTGCTGCTGTCCGGCCGACCACTGATCGATCGTCCGTACACGGAGCGGCGTCGGGTGCTGGAGGGGCTCGAACTGAACGGGCCGCACTGGTCGACGCCGGCAGCGCTGGTCGGGCACGGCGAGACCGCGCTCACGGCGACCCGCGCGGAGGGCCTGGAGGGGTTGGTCTGCAAGCGGCTGGACTCGGTGTACACCCCGGGCGAGCGCTCGCGGCACTGGGTGAAGATCCGGCACGTGCACACCCTGGACGTGATCGTGGGCGGCTGGGTGCCCGGTCGCGGCCGGCTCACCGGTCTGCCCGGCGCGCTGCTGGTCGGCGTGCGCGAGGGTGGTGTGCTGCGTTACGTCGGCGCGGTGGGCACCGGCTTCGGTGACCGGGACCGGGCCGTCCTGGGCGAGTTGTTGCGGGTGTCCGCGATCGACGCGTGCCCGTTCACGCCGCAGCCGGAGGTGGTCGGCGCGCGCTGGGTGCTGCCCCGGCTGATCGGCGAGGTCCGGTACGCGACACTCACTCGCGCGGGACTGCTGCGCCACCCGTCCTGGCATCGCCTGCGCCCGGACCTGGCCGAGGACTGATCCGGGGCGGCCGATGCCCGCGGAGCGTGTCCTACGGCAGCCGGCCGGTGGTGCTCGCGGCCAGCAGCGGCGCGAAGACGTCGCCGTCGCGCGTCACCCGTTCGAGGACTTGGGCCGGGTCGAACACCAGCTCGGCGTCCGACTCGATCTCGGCCCAGGACACCGGCGTGGACACGGTCGGCTCGGGCTGCGCGCGCAGTGTGTACGGCGCGGCGGTGGTCTTGGCACTGGCGTTTTGGCTCCAGTCCACGAACACGTGTCCCGCCCGCAGATTCTTGGCCATCCGGTACACGACCAGGTCGGGCCGATCCCCCTCCAGGCGCACCGCGAGCGCCTTGGCGTACGCCCCGACCGCGGCCTCCGGGGTCGGCTCCAGGGCCGCGTACAGGTGCAGCCCCTTGCTGCCCGAGGTCTTGGCCACGCAGGTCAACCCGTCCGCCGCGAGCAGGTCGCGGGCCAGTAGCGCGACCTCACGGCATTCGGCCATGCCCGCCCCCGGCCCGGGGTCCAGGTCCAGCACCAGCCGGTCGTGGCCGTCGGGGTCGGCGCCCCACTGCGGCACGTGCAGCTCGATCGCGGCCAGGTTGGCCGCCCACATCAGGGTGGCCAGCGAGTCGACGTCGACCTGGTGCCTGCTCTCGTCTCGGCCGACGACCTCGATCGTGCTCACCCAGTCGGGCGCACCGGGCGGCACGTGCTTGTTGTAGAAGCGACTCCCGCCGTCCACGCCGTGCGGAAAGCGGATGAACGTGGCCGGGCGCCCGGCCAGGTGCGGGAGCAGGACCGGGGCGACCTTGGCGTAGTAGTCCAGCGCCTGGCCCTTGGTGTATCCGGTCTCGGGCCACCACACCTTGTCCAGGTGGGTGAGCGTCAGCGAACGTCCGTCGACTGTCGTGGCGATGCGGTCCGACATACGGTAAAGGTCCCCTTGTGTCCAGATTTCGATGCATAGTCCGCGAAAGTGGAGAGCCGATGCGCAGCAGTTGGAAAGGCGCGATCACGTTCGGACTGGTGAGCATCCCGGTCCAACTCTTCCCCGCCACCGAGGAACACAACGTGCCTCTGCATCAGGTGCACGAGAAGGACGGCGGCCGGATCCGCCTCAAGCGCTACTGCGAGTTGGAGGAGCGCGAGGTCCCGTACAAGGAGATCGCCAAGGCGTACGAAGCGCCCGACGGCCGGCAGGCGGTGCTCACCGACCAGGACATGGCGGAGTTGCCGCTGCCCAGCAAGAAGGTCATCGACGTGCTCGCGTTCGTGGACGTGGACGAGATCGACCCGCTGATGTTGTCCAAGGCGTACTACCTCCAGACCGCGACCCCCGCCGCCGCCAAGCCGTACGTGCTGCTGCGCGAGGCGCTGAACAAGGCGGGCAAGTCCGCGGTCACCAAGATCACCCTGCGCACCCGGGAGAGCCTGGCCCTGCTGCGCGTGCACGACGACATCCTGATCCTGCAGACCATGCTCTGGCCGGACGAGGTGCGCACGTCCGAGGGGCTGGCCCCGGAGGGCCGGTTCGACATCCGGCCGCAGGAGTTGAAGATGGCCACGTCGTTGATGGACACGCTGAGCGAGGACTTCGACTTCCAGGCGCTGCACGACGACTACAAGGAGGCGCTCGACTCGCTGGTCGTCGCGCGCCTGGAGGGCACCGCCCCGGCCGCCGCCGAGGAAGAGCGGGCCGAGACGCCGGACAACGTGGTCGACCTGATGGCCGCGCTCACCGCGAGCGTCGAGGCGGCGAACAAGGGCCACGGCCGGGCCTCGTCGGGCCGGAAGAGTGCCGCGCGCAAGCCGGCGGCGAAGACCTCCGCGAAGACCTCGACGAAGGACTCGTCGGGGACCGAGTCCTCGGCCGAGTCCTCGGCGAAGTCGAGCACGAAGAAGAGCGCGGCGAAGAAGACCACGCGCAAGCGCACCAGCGCCTGAGCGCCGGGGCGACCGCCGGCGGCCGGTCGGCGGTCGGCCGCCGGCGGTCACTCGGTCGGGAAGGCCGCCACCCGCTGGTCCAGGGGCACCGGCTCCTCGGCGATACCGTCCGCCGAACCGCTCGCGAACCGCGCGCACACGCCGCGGCAGGCGAAGGTCTGCCGTTCCTCCACATGCCCGACCGGCACCGCGTCGTGCGCGGGTCGGTCCGCTGCGGCCCGCAGGTCGCGGCCGCACATCGTGCAGGCCAGGCCGTAGGTCATCTCGACCGTGGTCTCCGGTCGAGAGCTTCGGCGGTGTCCCGCGATCGAGTGCTGTGAGTACATGGGTTCGAATCCTCTGGTCGGTCTGGTGCGCGGATGTCCGGATCGCCGCAGACGACGCCGCCATGGGTGACGGCATACGAGGTGCCCTCGGTCTCCCCAAAGTACTCCTCCCGTTCCGCCGCCCAGACCCCCTCGCGGAATCGTTTCGACACCGGATCGTGTTCGCTCGGACCGATCCTCGGCGACCGATCCCGGGCATGGCCGCGGGGCCCGTCGCTTCGACGGGCCCCGCGTCCGGCGGTTCGACGACGTGTCGACTACCAGCGATACCAACGCCCACGACGGCCACCCGCACCGGCGCTGCGGAACACGAACCCGAGGGCCCAGAGCACCAGCACGATCACGGCTATCCACCAGAGGGCTTTCAGGGCGAATCCTGCACCGAACAGGATCAAAGCGAGCAAAAGCACGACAAGCAGCGGAATCATCTTGAACCACCTCCGCCCGACGTCTGCCCCGAATGATTCGCTTCACGCGGTGCGATCGCAGAGTTGTTCGGAGACCTATGCCGGGGGCTCCGCGCGCAGGTCCGCGGCCACCCGCGCGCCGATCTCCCGCACCACGTCCGCGAGCAGTTCGACATCCGCCTCGGTGGTTCGCCAGTTCACGATCGCCGGGCGCAGTGCGACCCGGCCCCGGTAGACGGTGGTACCCGCGTACACCCGACCGTCCTCGTTGAGTTCGGCGCCGAGTCGGCGGTTGAGCTCGTCCGACTCGGCCTCACCGGTCGGCGCGGCCGGGCGGTAGCGGAAGCACACGACGCACAGTTGCACCGGGGCCAGCAACTCCAGGTCGGGGGCCTGCTCGACCAGCGCGCCGAGGTGGTTCGCGAGGTCGTTGTGCCGCTCGATCATCGCCCGGTACCCGGAGCGGCCGTACGCGCGCAGCGTGGCCCAGATCGGCAGTGCCCGGGCCCGGCGTGAGGATTCCGGCCCGAGCGAGCCGTAGTTGAGGTGGGTGTCGCCGGCGCCGGGCAGATACGGGGCGTTCCACGCGCCGAACGCCCTGCCCATCACCGCGGCGTCGCGGACGAACACGAATCCGCTCTCGTACGGCACGTTGAGCCATTTGTGCCCGTCGGACGCCACCGAGTGCGCGCGCTCGACGCCCTTGACCAGATGCCGCAACCGCGGCGAGACGCCGGCGAACAGGCCGAACGCGCCGTCCACGTGCAGCCACGCGCCGTAGCGTCGGGCCAGGTCGGCGAGCGCGTCGATCGGGTCGAAGTCACCGGTGTCCACCTCGCCGGCGGTGGCGATGAGTACGGCGGGCCCGTCGATCTCGATCAGCGCGCGCTCCATCGCGTCGATGTCCACCCGACCCGCGTCGTCACGCGCGCACACCCGGAGCGTGTCCCGCCCGCAGCCCAGGATCTGCAGAGCCTTGCGGTTGCTGGGATGCACGTAGCCGCTGGTGAGCACCGGCATGGTCGGCAGTCCGGCCAGCCCGTCGGCGGTGACGTCCACGCCGTGTTGCGCGGCCCACCAGTACCGCGCGCAGGTGAGCGCGGTGAGGTTGGCGAACGTCGCGCTCGGGGTGAGCACCGCGCCGTACGAGTCGGGCAGCCCGAACAGGTCCTTGAGCCAACCGAGCACCACCGTCTCGGTCTCGGTCGCCAGCGGCGACGCGACCCACAGTCCGGCCACCTGGTCGAGCAGCCCGGTGATCCAGTCGCCGGCCTGGGCGGCCGGGGTGGCTCCGCCGACGACGAAGTGGAAGAACCGGGGCCCCGAGGACTGCGTCGCGGCGCGGGTGCCCACGTCGAGCAGTTCCTCGATGCTGGCCAACGTGCCGTCGCCGCGCTCGGGCAGCGGTCCGCCCAACCGGTCGAAGAGCACGTCGGCGGCCGGGATCCGCACCGGCAGCCCGGGCAGCGCCTCCAGGTAGGGGCCGGCGGCCTTGGCCACCAGGTCGAGGGCGGGCCGGGCGAGGTCACGTTCGTGGAGGGGGTCAGCCATCCTTGCAGGGGACCACGCGAAGCCCGGCCGCGTCGAGTATTTCCGTGTCGCGCAAGGCTGTTGACGGATCATCAGGCTCGCCGTGCGTGGGCCGAAGCGGGAGTGGGGAAGATCCCGTGCCGGGGGGCCGATGACCTCGACCTGGAGGAAGCGTGACAACCGACATCGCGCGGACCCATCACCGGGGCGGTGACCTCGACGAGATCCGGCGAGTGCTGCTCGACATCTACGCCGAGGTCTACGCGGCGGATCTGGACCGCCCCTTCCACTCGGTGTCGACCTTCGCGGAGCGGTTGGCGCGTTATGCCGCGGCGCCCGGCTTCGAGTGCGTCGTGGGGTGGAGCCGCGACATCCCGGTCGGCTACGCCTTCGGGTACACGCTCCAGGCCGGCGCGCGCTGGTGGACCGGACTCACCGAGCCGGTGCCGGCGGCGGACATCGAGGAGGACGGACGGCGTACGTTCGCGCTCAACGAACTGATGGTCCGCGAACCCTGGCGCGGTTCCGGCGCGGCGCGCACCATCCACGACACACTCCTCGCGGCCCGCACCGAACAACGGGTGACCCTGCTGGTGGATCCGACCCACCCCAGGGTCCTCGCGCTGTATCTGCGCTGGGGCTATCGAGTGCTCGGCGACCTGCGTCCGGCCTGGCCGGACGCGCCGCTGCTCACCGCGCTGGTCCTGGATCGCCCCTGACCGGCGTCGGTCGCCGGCCAACCCGGCGGCGGGTGTGTGGCGTACCCGAGGCGTGTCCTGGGACGTCCCGCCGAGAAGCTTGCCTCTGTTTAGTTTCGGCGCGCGT
Source organism: Embleya sp. NBC_00888 (assembly GCF_045207655.1). NCBI lineage: Bacteria > Bacillati > Actinomycetota > Actinomycetes > Kitasatosporales > Streptomycetaceae > Embleya > Embleya sp. NBC_00888. Next base: position 1,900,983 of record NZ_CP108784.1, read on the forward strand.
GCGTAGGGTGCGCGCCATGAGTGACGCGACCGCGAACAAGCGGCTGATCGAACAGTTCTGGCAGGACCTGTACGCCCGCGACTTCGCCAAGGTCGCGGCCTACTTCGCCGCCGACGGCCACTACACGGACGTCGCCGCGCCCGGGCCCGGCGCGACCGGACCGGCGGCCGTGGAGGCCCGGCTGCGGCTGGGCCTGGAGATGCTCTCCGGCTACATCCACCACCACAAGAGCACCGTCGCCGAAGGCGACCTGGTGGTGACCGAGCACGCCGAGGAGTGGCACTGGGAGAGCGGCGAGCAGGTGGTGCTGCCGTTCGTGTCGATCCACGAGTTCCGCGACGGCGAGATCGTGCGCTGGCACGACTACTGGGACTTCGGCACGTTGATGAACGCCGCACCGCAGTGGTGGTTGGAGCACGTCGCCAAGGGCTACGCGCAGGACGCCTGACCGGCCGACCGTTCGCCTGACCGGCCGACCGCTCGACGCCGGGTGCTCCGGCCGACCGCCCACGACCTCGGCCGTGGGCGGTTCCCGTGCCGGTGGGAGCACCCGCCCGCCCCGGAGCAGGCGCTTCCCGGGGCACCCGATCGGGACGGTCAGGTGCGCGGTTCGATGCGTTCGACCACCGTGTCCGCGATCTGCGCCAGCATCGCGATCTGTTCCTCGGTGAGCAGGTCGATCAGGTTCCGCCGGACCGAGGCGACGTGGTGCGGCGCGGCCTCCTCGATCACCCGCAGCCCCTCGGCGGTCAGCACGACCTCGGCGCCGCGGCCGTCGCCCGCGCACTCCTCGCGGCGGACCAGGCCTCGCTGCTGCATACGTTTGACGTGGTGCGACATCCGGCTCTGCGACCACCACATGCGCTCGGCCAACTCGCCCAGTCGGCGGCGATGGCCGGTCGCCTCGGACAGCTCGGACAACACGTCGTAGTCCGGGTCCGACAGCCCCGAGTCGACGGCGAGATCACGGGCCACCCGGGTATCCACGAGCAGTCGCAACCGGCGATACCCCCGCCACGCGCGCTGCTGCCCGGGGTCCAGCCAGGGCGTCTCCTCGATGCGGGCCATGGCCACCAATCTAGCAGCTACTTGACATGTCATGTACTTGGTCGGACGATCTACATGACACATCAACTACTTCGCCCACCCCGACGAGCGCCGGGAGTGCGGCCAGGAAGGCGGATGCCTCGTGACCGCCCCCGTTCGCCTGCCGAATCGGCTGATCCGCCTGTTTCTCGGCCTGGCCCTGTTCGGCGTCGGCATCGCGCTGATGGTGCGCGCCCGACTCGGCCTGGACGCGTGGAACGTGCTGCACGAGGGCGTCGCGGAGCGAACCGGGCTGCCGTTCGGGCAGGTCGTGATCGGCACCGCCGTCCTGGTCCTGCTGCTGTGGATCCCGCTGCGGCAGCGACCCGGGTTCGGCACGATCGCCAACGTCGTGGTCGTCGGCCTGGTCGTGGACGGCGTGTTGTGGCTGATGCCCGCACCGGAGAACCTGCCGCTGCGGGCGGCGCTGTTGGCCGCCGCGATCATGATCACCGCGCTCGCCACCGGCTTGTACATCGGCGCCGGACTCGGCCCGGGCCCGCGCGACGGGCTGATGACCGGTTGGGCCGCTCGCGGCCACTCGATCCGGCTGGGCCGCACCGTGATCGAGCTGACCGTCCTGGGAACGGGCGTCCTGCTCGGCGGCACGGTCGGCGTCGGCACGATCGTCTTCACCCTCGCCATCGGGCCGCTGGCCCACTGGTTCCTGCCTCGACTGACACCGAAGCCCGTAGCGAAAGCGAGTCGCCCACGATGGACACGAAACTCCTCGGCACCGACCGACGCGGCGTCCTCACCACGCTCAAGCGGGACGGCCGCCCCCAGCTCTCCCCGGTCTCCTACCTGTGGGAGCCGGACCGCCGGTTGATCCGGATCTCGGCCACCGTCGACCGCGCCAAGACCCGCAACCTGGCCCGCGACCCGCGCGCGAGCTTCCTGGTCACCGCTCCCGACTACGACGCCTACCTGGTCGCCGAGGGCCACGCCGAGATCAGTGCCGCGTGCCAGTCGCCCGACGACCCGATCGCCGACGAACTCGTCGAGGTCTACCGCCTGATCGTCGGCGAGCACCCGGACTGGGCCGAATACCGCGACGTGATGGCGACGGAACACCGCGTGGTCATCCGGATCACCGTGGAGCGCACCTACGGCTGGTCCCGCACCTGAGCGGACCACCCCGAATACGTCGCGTTCCCGGGCCGCGGGGTTGCCCGGGAACGCGACCCGCCCGACCGCCCGCGCACCGACACCGGCCGCGGGTCCCGACCGCCGGCCGGGCCGACCCCGCGGCCGTCGGTGCTGTGCGCCGATCGTCCCGCGCCGCCCCCGGACCGGGCACGCGAGAATTGGTCCAGGTCTCGGCACGACGTAGAGTTCCGCCGGGGTTTTGTGGCGGCGGCGAGCACAGGAAACGGCAACGGCGATGACAGCGAGTAGCGAGATTCAGGCGGACACGGGCGTGGCGGAGGGCATCGATCCCGCGCGTATGGAGTTGTGCCTGAGCGTGCTCGCCGAGGTCGAGGAACTGGACGTCGAGCACCCGGACGCGATCCGGATCCGGCGGGCCACGGCCGGGATCTACAAGAGCGTCAAGGAGCGCCGCCGCAAGGAGCGCCGGGACCGGGTGATCGCCAACGACGAGGCGGTCACCGCCGCCACCGCGACCGGCGCGCCGGGCCGGATCGACGACGAGACCCTCGGCATCGCGCTGACCACGGTCACCACGACCGAGATCGCCGGCGTTTTGGAACGCGCCCGGGCCTGCTACATCTGCAAGAAGCGCTACCGCGAGGTGGACGCGTTCTACCACCAGCTCTGTCCCGAGTGCGCCGCCGAGAACCGGGCCCGCCGCGACCAGCGCACCGACCTGACCGGACGCCGCGCCCTGCTCACCGGCGGCCGGGCCAAGATCGGCATGTACATCGCGCTGCGCCTGCTCCGCGACGGCGCGCACACCACGATCACCACTCGCTTCCCCAACGACGCGATCCGCCGCTTCGCCGCGATGCCGGACAGCGCGGACTGGCTGCACCGGCTCAAGATCGCCGGGATAGACCTGCGCGACCCGGCCCAGGTGGTCGCGCTGGCCGACTCGGTGGCCGAGGCCGGACCGCTGGACATCCTGATCAACAACGCCGCGCAGACGGTGCGCCGGACCCCGCAGGCGTACGCGGCACTGGCCGCCGCCGAGGCCGCGCCGCTGCCGGCCGGCGAACTGCCGGAGATGGTCTCGTTCGGACACATCGGCGGCAGCGGCCACGTACTGCTGCCCGGCCAGTCCCGCGCGGAGGAGCAGGCGCTGACCCCGCAGGCACTCACCGCGCTCGCCCTGACCAGCGGTTCCGCCTCGCCCGCCCGGATCGAGACCGGCACCGCGATCGACGCAGGCGGCCTGGTCCCCGACCTGGATCCGGTCAACAGTTGGACGCAACGCGTGCACGAGGTGGACCCGGTCGAGTTGCTCGAAGTGCAACTGTGCAACGTGACCGCTCCGTTCGTGCTGGTCAGCCGGCTGCGTCCGGCGATGGCCGCGGCCAAGGCCCGGCGCAAGTACGTGGTCAACGTGTCCGCGATGGAGGGCCAGTTCAGCCGCGGCTACAAGGGCCCCGGCCACCCGCACACGAACATGGCCAAGGCCGCGCTGAACATGCTGACCCGCACCAGTGCCGAGGAGATGCTCTCCGACGGCATCCTGATGACGGCCGTGGACACCGGCTGGATCACCGACGAGCGCCCGCACCCGCAGAAGATGCGGCTCGCCGACGAGGGCTTCCACGCGCCGCTCGACCTGGTCGACGGCGCGGCCCGGGTGTACGACCCGATCGTGCGCGGCGAGGCCGGCGAGGACCTGTACGGCTGCTTCCTCAAGGACTACGCGCCGGCCGCCTGGTAGGCCGCCGACCTGCGTGTTCCGGCCCCGGCGGAGGTTCCCGCCGGGGCCGGTTCGGGTTCGTTCGGGATTCGCCGAAAAAAACTTTCGCCGGCGCTGAACCCTTTCCGACCCCTCCCCCGTACTGCTGGATGTCGACGCGCAACGACCGGCACGCGAACCGGTCGACTCGGGAACGGAACCCAAAATCCGTCTCCCATACGCCGTTCGACAAATCCATCGATCATCTTCCGGGGGTTCACCATGTCTGTTTTCAGCACCCGCAGCCTCGCCGCCGTCGCCATCGCCGGTGCGCTCGGTCTCGGACTGTCCGCGTGCGGCAGTGACTCGAAGGACGACGGCAAGGCCGCCGGCACCGCGACGCAGCCCACCGGGCAGCAGTCCCAGCCCGCGCCGAACACGGCCGGCACGCCCGGCGCGCCCGCTCCGAGTGCGAACGGTACGGCGGGCAAGGCCGTGCTGAAGGCGGGCACGGACGCCAAGCTCGGCCCGATCGTCGCCGACGGCGCCGGCTTCACGCTGTACCGCTTCGACAAGGACACCGCCAAGCCGTCCAAGTCGAACTGCGAGGGCGACTGCCTCGCGAAGTGGCCCGCCGTCACCACCACCGGCGGCGTCACCCTCAACGGCGTCGACCAGTCCGTCGTCGGCAGCGTGACCCGCAGCGACGGCAGCACCCAGGTCACCATCGGCGGCTGGCCGGTGTACCGGTTCGCGGCCGACACCAAGCCCGGCGAGACCAAGGGCCAGGGTGTGGGCGGCACTTGGTTCGCGGTGACCCCCGACGGCAAGAAGGCCGGCGTGACCGCGACCACGGCGCCGCCGAGCGACAAGCCCTCGACCGGCGGCTACGGCTACTGATCGAGCCGAGCGCCGACGCGGCCTCGGCCCGCCACCGCTCCCGGCCGACTCCCAAGCGGCACAAGCCGATTGGCCATCCACAGGCACCACGGCAACAGCATCACGGCAACGACGCCGCGGTAACGACACCGCGGCGGTGACTCCGGCCCGCGCCCCCGCGCCACGCACGCGGACGAGGCCCGGCCGGACAACCCACGCGCATTCCACGACCCATGTCTTCGGGGAGACTCGTCATGTCCGCACGCAAGTACACGCTGCCCACCGTCGCCTTCGCCGCCACGCTCGCGCTCGCGGTCACCGGATGCTCGTCCTCGGACACCAAGTCCGGTGCCACGAAGAACGATTCGACCAACGTGTCCGCGGCCAAGGCGGGCAACGACCCCGGCTCGCCCGGTGCCGAACACGGCGGTGAGCACGGCTCCGATCACGGCGGCGCGGTACCCGCCTCCGACCGGACCACCACCGGCGCGGCCGAACCCGCGACCGGCGAGGAGACCTTCTTCGCCGCGGGCCTGTCCGGCGCCAACGAGGTCCCCGGCGGCAACGCGGCGGTGGGCGACAAGGACGGCAAGGGCACCGCGCTGGTCCGGATCAAGGGCGACCAGGTCAGCTTCGGGATCCGCTGGGAGGGCACCGGCGCGCCGACCGCGGCCCACCTGCACCTGGGCGGCAAGGGCAAGAACGGCGAGGTCAAGGTGCCGTTCTTCGCGACCGCGCTGCCCGACACCGCGAACGCGGTGACCGGAAGCGTCAAGGTCACCGACGCCGCGCTGCTGGAGAAGATCAAGAGCGACCCGGCGAGCCTGTACTTCAACGTGCACACCGGCGAGTTCCCCGGCGGCGCCATCCGCGGCCAGTTGGTCGGGCTCGCCGGCCCGGTCGACATGAACAGCGTGCTCAAGAACGGCACGTTGCCCGCCGAGGCAACCGGGAAGCAGGAGGTGCAGAACGCCGAGGGCAAGAAGACCGGCGACCCGGACGGCCGCGCGGACACCTCGGTCCGCCCGTGGGGCAACTGCATCGACTGGTCGTTCTCCTGGACCGGTGTCGCCCCGCCCACGCTGGGCCACCTGCACAAGGCCGCGGCGGGCGCCAACGGTGACGTGGTCGCGCCGCTGTTCGACGCGAAGGGCGGGCTGCCGCAGTCGGTGACCGGCCTGGCCGGCACCGTGGAGGGCATCGACCCGGCCGTCGTCGAGCGGATCAACGCGACGCCGGCGAACTACTACACCAACCTGCACACGGGCGAGTTCCCGGGCGGCGCGGTGCGCGGACAGCTCGACCGCAAGGTGGCCCCGAAGTCGCCGGCGCTGAACCTGTCGGTGCTCACCGGCAAGCAGATCTACCAGTGCACGACCAAGGACGGCGCGAGCTCCTTCACCCAGCTCGACGTGGCGGCCAAGCTCCAGGGCGACCTCAAGCACAGCTTCGTGAACCCGACCGCCGGCCCGCCGCAGTGGATCGCCCCGGACGGCAGCGCGGTGACCGGCGCAGTGGCGACCAAGCTGCCGAACGGGGACGGCAACATCCCCGAGCTGGTGCTGAAGGCGACCCAGACCGGCAAGCCGGGCCTGCTGCTCTCCGCGACCACCCAGGTGCTGCGGCTGAACACCCGGGGCGGCGTGGCTCCGGCCGGCACGTGCGACCCGGCGACCCGACCCACCGCCGAGGTGCCGTACCAGGCCGACTACCTGTTCATCGGCTGACCGAAATCCCGCTCCCCCGAGCCGGATCGTCCCCCGGAAAGACCCCGAAGGGCCGCGCGTCCGACCCCCACGCGCGGCCCTTCGGCATGTCCGCTCCCGCAGCCGGGCCCGGGTCTCACTCGGGCAGCGCGACGACCATCTTCCCGGTGTTCTCCCCGCGCAGCATGCCCAGCAGCGCGTCGAGGTTGTTCTCGATCCCCTCGACGACCGTCTCGCGGTACTTGAGCTTGCCCTCCTTGATCCAACCACCGACCTCGGCGAGGAACTCGTCGCGCCTGCCGAAGTGGTCGATGACGATGAAGCCCTGGAGCCGCAGCCGCTTGCCGATCGACAACGCCAGGTTGCGCGGCGCCGGGGTCGGCTCGGTGGCGTTGTATTGCGCGATGGCGCCGCACATCGCGACCCGGCCGTGCGTGTGCAGCGCGCCGATCGCGGCCTCCAGGTGCTCGCCGCCGACGTTGTCGAAGTACACGTCGATGCCGTCCGGAGCGGCCTCGGCCAATTGCCCGGCGACCGGCCCGTCCTTGTAGTTGAACGCGGCGTCGAAGCCGTACTCGTCCACCAGCAGCTTGACCTTGTCCGCCGAGCCGGCACTGCCGATCACCCGCGAGGCGCCCTTGAGCCGGGCGATCTGGCCGACCTGACTGCCCACCGCGCCGGCCGCGCCGGAGACGAACACCGCGTCGCCGGGCTTGAAGGACGCGACGTCGAGCAGGCCCGCCCACGCGGTCATACCCGGCATGCCCAGGACACCCAGGTAGGCGGACAGCGGCGCGAGGTCGGGGTCGACCTTGACTGCGCCGGCGCCCTTGCCGGCGACCACCGAGTACTCGCGCCAGCCGAGCCAGTGCTGTACCGCGTCGCCCACCTCGAAGCCGGCCGCCTTGGACGCGACGACCCGGCCGACCGCACCACCCTCCATGGCCTCGTTCAGCTTGAACGGCGGGGTGTACGACTTGACGTCGTTCATCCGACCGCGCATCGCGGGGTCGACCGACAGGAACAGGTTGCGGATCAGCATCTGCCCGTCGGCGAGCTCCGGGATCTCGACCTCGCGCAGGGCGAAGTCCTCCTCCTTCGGCCAGCCCTTGGGGCGGGCCAGGATGTGCCATTCGCGGCTGGTGGTGGGTGTCATCGGGCGTGGCCTTTCTCGGCGGTGCGGAGTGGGTCGGGAGACGGGGGGTCGGTAGGGGTGTTGGTCCGGCGGTGCGTCCCGTGCGGTGGTTCTGGCCGTCAGGCGTCCACGGACTCCTGGGTCCGCGGCACGGACACGGCGACCGGTTCGGCCCTTGCGGGTACCCGCTTGAGACCGAGCAACGCCACCCCGACGACCAGCACGAGCATCACCCCGGCGATCACGAAGCTCAGCGTGAACCGGCTCTCGGCCGGAATCGGCGGGAAGCCCGCGGGCAGGCCGGCGACCGACTTGGAGGCGAGCAGCGAGGTGATCACGGCGCTGGCGATCGAGCTGCCGACGCTGCGCGAGATGGAGTTGAGCCCGTTCGCGATGCCGGTCTGGTGGTGCGGCACGTTGGCCACGATCAGCGCGGGCATCGCCGCGTAGCCGAACGAGATCGAGATGCCGGTGAGCATGCCCGCGAGGATCACCGACGCCGAGGCGCCGTGCCCGAAGGCCAGCCACGCGAAGCCGGCGATGCCCACCAGCGAGCCGATCACCAGGGTCATCCGGGCACCGATCCTGCCGACCAGGAGGCCGCCCAGCGGCGCCGCGAGCAGCGAGATCAGCGCGCCCGGGAGCAGGTATTCGACCGAGGCCCGCAGCACCGACGCGGTGAATCCGTACCCGGCCACCCGCTCCGGCATCTGGACCAGGTAGGAGATGCCGATGAACTGGCTGAACGCGGCGAAGCCGACGAACAGGCCGGCCAGGTTGGTGAGCAGGACCGGACGGTGCACGAACATCCGCAGGTCCACCAGCGGGTCGGCGACCCGGCGCTCGACCTGGACCCACACAGCCGCCATCAGCACGGCGCCGACGAAGGAGCCGATCGTCCGGCCGGACGCCCAGCCCCATTCGTGCCCCTGCGAGATGCCCAGGAGCAGCAGCACCAGGAACAGGCCGAGAGTTGCCGCGCCGAGCAGGTCGATCCGGCCGCCCGCCTTGGTACGACTGGTCGGCACCCGGAGGATCACCGCGAGCAGGGCGACGGCGGACAGGATCGCGGAGAACCAGAAGACCAGGTGGTAGTTCGGGTCGTCGCCGCGGGTGAGCAGTCCGGTGGCCACCAGCGAGAGTCCGCTGCCGAACGCGAGCGTGCCGCTGATCAGCGACATCGCGCCGGGCAGCTTCTCCATCGGCAGTTCCTCGCGGATGATCGACAGCGCGAGCGGGAAGATCGCGGTGGCCGCGCCCTGGAGCACCCGCCCCAGGATCAGCAGCGGCAGCGAGGACGTCACCGCCGCCAGCACCGAGCCGGCGATCATCACGCCCAGTACGCCGATCAGTGTCGGCTTCTTGCCGTGCTGGTCACCGAAGCGGCCGAGCAGCGGGGTGAACACCGCCGCGGACAGCAGCGTTGCGGTGGTCACCCAGCCGACTCCGGCGGGTGTGGTGCCCAACTCCTGCTGGAGCAGTCCGAGGATCGGGATGACCTGGGTCTGCGCCATCGCGACGACCATGGCGGCCAGTCCGAGCGCGAGGATCAGCGGGGCACCGGATCCTCGCTTGTCGGCGGTGGCGGTACTGGAGCCGGTGCCGGTGCCGGGCGGGGTGGGACTCACGGAGACGCTCTTTCTTCGGGGAGGCGGGATCGGGACGTCTTGTCGGGACGTCTCTGGACGTCTCGGAACATCTCGGGACGTCGAGGCGAAGCTTTGCAGCCTCGATGGTTGAAGTCTTCAAGCAATAGGACCGACCGTAGACACCCGCAAATTGCTACGTCAAGTTCAAAGGTTGAAGTCCTCAACCTTTTTGCGTTAACTTGGAGCCATGAGCAGCGCCACGGACACCGACGTCGATCCCAGCACCCCGAGCACGGCCGAGATCATGGACGCCATGGCCGCCGTGGGCACCGCGTACTTCCACGACTTCGCCGCGGTGGTCAGCCGGCACGGCCTGACCTCGGTGCAGGCCAAGACGCTCTCCCTGCTCCGCCGCCCGCTGCCGATGCGCGGGCTCGCCGACCGCCTGGTGTGCGACGCCTCCAACGTCACCGGCATCGTGGACCGGCTCGAATCGCGCGGCCTGGTGCGCCGCGAGCCCAATCCCAACGACCGCCGGGTCAAGAACGTGGTGGCCACCGAAGAGGGCCACGCCACGATCCGCCGCATCCGCAGCGAGATGCACACCACCCGCGCGGCACTGGACGGCCTCACCACCGACGAGCGGCTCGCGCTGTACACCCTCCTGGGCCGACTGCGCCCGGCCATGGAGACCGCGCACCCCTGACCCGGGCCCGGGTCGGCGCTCAGCGGCCGGGCGGCCGGTCCGGCAGGCCGAAGGTCGGGAACAGCGCCCGATCCATGAACGACACCACCCGGGTCACGCCCGCGTCGGTGAGGGTGAGCACCTGGATCGCGTGCGGACGCATGACCCCGTCCGGATCCGGCGCGTACAGCGCGAACGCCGGTTGGCCGTTGGCGGCCGTGCGGATCATCCGGCCGCCGCGCAGCAGTGCCGGGCAGCGGGCCGCGATCAGCGCCACGATCGCCTCGGGTCCGACGAACCACGACGGCGTCGGCGGCATCTCCCAGACCGCGTCCTCGGTCAGCACCCCCATCAGCGCGACCATGTCGGCGTTCTCGAAGGCGGCGGCGTAGCGGTCCAGCAGTGCGCGTTGGGCCGGCTCGCCGGGCCCGCGGACCTCGCTCGCCACCGGCGCCACCTCGGCGAGTCGGGCCCTGGCCCGCTGGAGCACGCTGTTGACCGCGGCCGTGCTGATCCCGAGCAGGTCGGCCGCCTCGGCGGCCCGGGTGCCCAGCACGTCCCGCAGGATCAGGACGGCGCGTTGCCGCGGCGGCAGGTATTGGAACGCGGCGGTCAGCGCCAACCGCATGCCCTCGCGCGCGGTCACGATCGCGGCCGGGTCGGCCGCGCCCGCCGCCGCGCGGGTCTCGGCGACGAACAGCGCGTCCGGAATCGGCTGCAGCCAGGCCGGTTCGGGCAGCGCGGCGGCCAACGGGGCGGTCGGATCCTCGGTCGGCCCACCGAGGCCGGCCGGAAGGTCGCGGCGCCCCCGACGTCGTTCCAGCGCGCGCAGACACACGTTGGTCGCGATCCGGTACAGCCACGTCCGCAGCGCGGCTCGGCCCTCGAAACCGGCATAGCCGCGCCAGGCACGCAGGTAGATCTCCTGCACCAGGTCCTCGGCGTCGTGGACCGAGCCGAGCATTCGATAGCAGTACGCGAGCAGTTCACGCTCGAACGGGCGGGTGAGCCGGACGAATTCTTCATCGCCGTGCACCGTCGTGGTCATCTGGTCCCCCTTGGCTCCGTCCTCTCTACAGATCCGCGCCGACCGGAAAACTCATCGGTCGGGCGCGGGCCGGTCGCGCCGCGCTCGCCACCGATGACATTTCCCGGGCACCCGGATCGGTATCGGTACAACCCGATCCGGCCGCGGCGGCCGAGAGAGCAGGAACAGATGAGTGGCGAACGCAGCGGGCCGAGCCCGGCATCGGCGCGCGGGTGGGTGTTGGCGCTGGCCGCGGTGGCATCCGTGATGGCCGCCCTGGACACTCTGGTCGTGTCCACCGCCCTGGGCACGATCCGGGACGATCTGGGGTCGTCCGTAGAGGAGTTGGAATGGACGGTGAACGCGTACAGCCTGAGCTTCGCGGTGTTGTTGCCGACCGCGGCGGCGTTCGGCGACCGGTTCGGTCGGCGGTTGATGTTCGGTACGGGCCTGGCCGGGTTCGTGCTCGCCTCGGCGGCCTGTGCGCTGTCGCGCGATGTGCCGACGCTGGTGGCGGCGCGGGCCGTGCAGGGTGTCGGCGCGGCGCTGGTGATGACGCTCGCGCTGGCGCTGGTGGGCGCGGCGTTTCCGGCCGAGCGTCGGGGCATGGCGATCGGGGTGCTCCAGGGCGTGACCGGACTGGGCGTGGGTTGCGGGCCGCTGGTGGGCGGCGCGATCGCCGACGGGCTCGCCTGGGAGTGGATCTTCTGGCTCAACGTCCCGATCGGTCTGCTCGCACTGCCGCTGGTGTTCACCCGGCTGCCGGAGAGCTTCGGCACCCGCACCACGCTGGACCTGCCCGGGGTCGCGCTGGTGAGCGGCGGCGCGTTCGGGTCGGTATGGGGCCTGGTTCGGGGGAACAGCGTCGGGTGGGGCAGCCCGGAGGTGATCTACGCGTTCGTGGCCGGCGCCGTGCTCACGATCGGCTTCGTCCGGTGGGAACTCCGTTCGCCCGCACCGATGGTGCCGATGCGCCTGTTCCGCTCCCGGGCCTTCTCGGCGGGCAACGCGGTGAGCTTCTTCATGACCGCGTCGCTGTTCATCGGCGTGTTCTTCTTCGCCCAGTTCCTCCAGAACACGCTCGGCTACGGTCCGCTCGACGCGGGTCTGCGGCTGCTGCCGTGGACCGGGACCCTGTTCGTCTGCGCGCCGATCGCCGGCGCACTCGCCGACCGGGTCGGTGAACGACCGCTGCTCACCGGTGGGTTGCTGCTCCAGGCGATCGGCATGGGGTGGCTCGCGCTGCTCGCCGAACCCGGACTCAGCTATGGCGCGATGATCGCCCCGTTGGCCGTGGCCGGGTGCGGGATCTCGATGGCGATCCCCACCGTGCAGAGTTCGGTGGTCGGCGCGGTCGATCGTGCCGAGATCGGCACCGCGGCCGGGATCAACGGCATGATGCGCCAACTCGGCGGCGTGTTCGGCATCGCCGTCGCCGTCGCGATCTTCGCCGGCGCGGGCAGTTACGCCTCGCCGGCCGCCTTCGCCGACGGCTTCGTCCCGGTCGCGGCGCTCGGCGCGGGCCTGTCCCTCGCGGGCGCGGCGACCGGCCTGCTCCTACCCGCGCGCCGCCCGACCACGCCGCCCGCCGGGTCGCCGGGTACGCCCACCCGGATCGACGCGGCGTCGGTGGGGTGAGCCGGGGGCCGGCAACGGCCCGGCCACGGCGCGTGGTGGGGCGGCGCTTCGAGTGGGGCGGCGCTTCGGGTGCGCACGGGGCGAAATCGGTTGCCGAGGCGGGCGTGCGCCGGACACGCTCGCTCGGTGATCGACCTTCCCGACGCCGCGACCGAAGCCGAGTACCGGGCGATCGCCCGGGCGACGACGCGGCCCGCCGCATGACCCCGGGTCCGGCCCCGGACGACGGCGTCTTCGAGTCCGACTCCGGCTTCGAGCCGGTTCCGCTGGAACTGGGGCACCCCGCCTGGGTGTTCCCCACCGTCGGCGGTGCCGAGGCGGAGGCCGTCCGGCGCGCTCTCGACGAGGCCGACGCGCACGTGCGCGCGCTCGGCGCGCACGTCGGCGTCTCCGCGTCCGTGCGCTACGAGTGCCAACGCCTGGCGGACGTGACCCTGGCGAGCGTGCAGGGTGTACTCGAACTCCCCGGCGGCGTCGTCTTCCTCGCCGCGCTCTACTTCCCCCGCCGCTGCGGGTTCGACCTGCGCTGGGGCCCACCGTGGGTGGTCGAGGCCGACATCACCCGGTACTGCCCGGCACCGGCGGACTGCGCCGGCCACCCTGTCGCCGACTCGTCCGGCGAACACGACACCCCCCTCGCCGCCGCCCGGGCCTTCGCCGACATCACCCGATGGCTCCGCGACCGGGCACTCACCCGCACCCGACCCGAGTGGCTCGCCGCCACGCCGACACCCGCGTGTCCGCCCTTCCGGCCACCATCGGCGCCGGCCGTCGGCTGACGTGCGGGCGGTCGGTCAGGGGCGGGGGATGTCGGCCAGGCCGCGGATGAAGATGTCCAGGCCGAACTCGACGCGGTCCATCCGGCCGCCGCTGATCATGTGCGGCTTGAGCGCGGTCAGGGTCGGGAAGCGGTCCCGGGGCAACGCCTCGATCACCTCGCCCAGGTACGCCTGGGCCATCGCCATCGGGTCCTCGCCCGCCTCGGACCGGGACAGGTGCAGCGCGCCCTCGTAGACGTCGGCCGAGATGTAGAGCTGGAGCACGTCCAGCACCCACGCGCTGGCCTGTTCCGGAACACCGCCGCTGCGCATGACGGCCAGCAGCCCCTCGCTGATCCGGAGCGCGTTGGGCCCCGAGGGGATCGCCGCGAGCACCGCCCGGCCCAGGTCGTTGTGCGCGGCCAGCACCGCCCGGAAGCCCAGCGCCACCTCCTTGAGCTGGGCCTGCCAGCGATCGGGATCGGGGACCGGGATCACCACGTCGCCGAGCACGTGGTCCAGCACGAGTTCGAGCAGTTCCTCCTTGCTCGACACGTGCACGTACAACGACGCCGGTCCGGTGTCCAACTCGTCGGCGACCCGCCGCATGCTCACCGCCTCCAGCCCGCCCTCGTCGAGCACGGCCAGCGCCGCGCGGACGATCGACGCCCGACTCAGCGGCGGACGCACCGGCTTGGCCCGCCCGCGGCGCCACGGTGGCGTGGGCAGATCCGGCATCTCGGCGCCCGGGTCCGCGGCAGGTGGGCCGGGCGTGGCTCGGGGTCCGGTCCGCGGTGTTCTCGCCATCTGTAGCCGTCCTGTTTCGATCGAGGGTTGCGCACAGCGTAGTCGACCCGAACACTGACTCCTGGAACGAACGTTGATCGTCACAACGAACAGCATTCGTATCGCCACGAACATCATTCGTCGAGGAGAACAGTGAACGCGAACACATCGCCGCCGCCCGTACCGACGCCCGCCCCGGTTCCGCCCGCGGCCGCGGCTGCCGCGCCTCATCCGCGGCGATGGGCCGCGCTCGCCGTGGTCCTGCTGGCCGAGACGATGGACCTGCTCGACTCGACCGTGGTCGGAGTGGCCGCGCCGTCGGTGCAGGCGGACCTGGGCGGTGGTTCGACCGGGCTCCAGTGGATCGCCGCCGCGTACACGCTGACCTTCGCGGTCGGTCTGATCACCGGCGGCCGGCTCGGCGACATCCTCGGCCGCCGCCGGACGTTCCTGATCGGCCTCGGCGGCTTCACGGTGAGCTCCGCGCTGTGCGCGGCGGCGCCGTCGATCGAGCTGTTGATCGCCGCCCGCGCGGTGCAGGGCCTGTTCGCCGCGCTGACCATCCCGCAGACGTACTCCGTGGTGGTGTCGGTCTTCGCGCCGGCCGAACGCGGCAAGGCGTTCGGCCTGTTCGGCCCGGTGATGGCGCTGGCCTCGGTGGGCGGCCCGATCGTGGCGGGTGGGCTGATCGAGGCGGATCTCGCGGGCACCGGGTGGCGGGCGATCTTCCTGATCAATGTGCCGCTGGGGGTGTTGGCCATCCTCGGCGCGCTGCGCTACGTACCGGAGTCACGGGCGCAGCGGCGGCCCGGGCTCGACCCGATCGGCATGGTGCTGGTCTCGGCAGCCGTATTGCTGCTGGTTCACCCGCTGGTCCAGGGCCGCGAATCGCACTGGCCCGCCTGGACGTTCGTCTCGATGGGCGCCGCACTGCCGGTCCTGGTGGGGTTCGCGTGGTGGCAGCGGCGGGTCGCGCGCTCGGGCGGATCGCCGCTGGTGGTGCCGAGCCTGCTCGCCAAGCGCGCGTTCACCGGCAGCCTGCTGGTCGGCCTGGTGTTCTTCGCCGCGATGAACGGACTGATCCTGGTTTTCGGCCTGTTCCTCCAGATCGGCCTGGGTTGGTCGGCCGTCCACGCCGGCCTCGCGAGCACGCCGATCGCGCTGGGCGTGGTGCTCGGCGCGGTGGGCGCGGGCGCCGTCCTGGTCCCGAGGTTCGGCCGCACCGTGCTGCACGCGGGCGCCATCGTGATGGCCGCGGGCGCGGGCGCCCTGTCCTTGACGCTGCGCCGGCTCGGCCCGGACGTCGACACCTGGCACCTCACGCCGGCCCTGCTGGTGGTCGGGATCGGGACGGGCCTGGTGCTCGCGCCGTTCTTCGACATCGCGTTGGCGAGCGTCGAGGACCACGAGACCGGTTCCGCGTCCGGCGTCCTGAACGCCAACCAACAGCTCGGCGCGACGCTGGGCGTGGCGATCCTCGGCACGCTGTTCTTCGATCTCGCCGCCGATCCGGACGCCGTGCGTCGGGCGGGTGCGTACACCCACGCGCTGGAGCGGACCCTGTGGGCGGTCGTGGCCGCCCTCCTGCTCGTCGCCCTCACCGCGTTCCTGCTGCCGCGTCGACCGCGCGAGGACGACGCGGGCGACCCGGACGACGCGGACGACAAGGGCCGCCGGCACGCCGAGCCGGCCGACGCTCCGGTGAGCGGCCGGGCGCCGGCGGTCGCGACGGTCGCCGAGTCGGCGGGCGCCCCGATCGCGACCGGCTCGAACCCGACCCGCGCGCCGCTCTCCACCGTCGCCGAACCGACGGGAGGGGACCGATGACCCGACGACCCCGGACGTGAGCCCCGGGTTCGTGCCATGCGAGCCGATCCGGACCGCCGAGCGGGACGCGGCGACGGCGCTGCCCGCGGCGTTCGTCGCCCGGTCCCCGCACCCGGATGTGCCGATCCGGACGTCGCTCGGCGCGCCGAGCGTGCGTGCCGGCCCCACCCACCGTCGCCGGCACCGCGTCCGCCGGGCCGGTTGAGCCCGGTCGGCCGCGGCCGTCCTAGGCCGGAGCCGCCGGCGGACCCGGCTGGGGGTTCGGGGGTGCGGCTCCCGTCGGGATCGTGCCGCCGAGGGCGCGCCAGAGGAGGGACGCGGTGCGGTACGGCCAGTTCGGCGGGATCGGGGCGCCCGCGAGTTCGCGGGCATACCAGGCGCCGGTGCACATGGTCAGCGCGATCTCCAGGTCCGCGTCGGCGGCGAGGTGGCCCTGTCGGCGGGCCGACTCCAGCGCGGCCAACAGGCGGGCCCGCCGCGGCGCGATCACCCGGGCCCGGTAGCGGGCGCGCAGGTCCGGGTCGGTGGTGTCCTGGAGCATCGTGCCGACCAGCGAGAGCCGGCCGGACTTCGAGACACCGCGCTGGAAGTCGGTCAGCTCGGCCACCAGCGTGGTGAACGGATTGTCCGCGGCGAGGTCCGCGCGGTCCTCCTCGGCCAGCGCGGCGACCACCGCCGCGGCGAGCTCGGCCTTGCCGGGCCAGCGGCGATACAGCGCCTGACGGGTGGTGCCCGCCTCCTGGGCGACGGCCGCGAGCGACATCCCGGCGTACCCGTCCCGGGCCAGATGGCGTCCCGCCACGGCCAGGATCCGGGCGTCGATCGCGCTGTCCCGGGCGCGACCGGAACCGCGACTGGCACTTTCCATTTCAATACACTCCTGTATTGTATTGAATCAGCACCGCACCGAGACAGGGGTAGCGAGCGTGACCATCGTGTTCAACCGTCCCATCATCCCGTCGGGCCGACCCATCGGTTGCACGCCGTGATCGGCGCGCCGACCCAGGCCCGGCTGCGGTCGCTGCTGATCCGGGCACGTGTCCTCGACCACGAACTCACCCGGCGGATGACCGACGCCGACGCGGGCGAGCCGCTGCGCGACACAGTGCTCCGGCCGATGACCGAGGCGCTGATCGAGATGGGCGGGGATACCGCCGGACCTCAGCCGAGTGAGCCGCCCGCCGCCGGCACTCCCGCCGATACCGACTGGGATCCGGCCGGCCCGGTCCGGGAACTCGCCTCGGACGTCACCCGGTTGCGCGCACAGATCAACCCCGAACCGCCCACGGGCCTGGTCGAGGCCGCGGCGGCGCTGCAACACCTGGCCTGGCTGTTCACCGACGGTGACGCCGAACGGGACGCCCTGGTCGCCGAGTTCACCGACATCCAGGGTGAGCTGCCGACCCGCATCCAGGTCGCGCCGGACGGGCCGTACCTGGTCACCAATGCGACCCACGTCACCGACCGGCTCGGCGAACCGATCCCGGTGCTGCCGCAGACCGCGCTGTGCCGCTGCGGCGAGTCGGCGACCAAGCCGCTGTGCGACGGCAGCCACGCCCGGATCGGCTTCAGCGGCGCCAAGGATCCGGGCCGCGTGCCCGACGAGCGCCACACCCACCCGGGCAACCCGGTCGAGGTGACCGACAACCGGGGCCTGTGCGCGCACTCGGGCCTGTGCACCGACCGGCTCTCCTCGGTGTTCCGGCAGAAGGAGGAGCCGTTCGTGGCGCCGTCCGGCGGCCGGATGGACGAGATCGTGCGGACCGTCCGGGCCTGCCCGTCCGGTGCCCTGGACTACCTGCTCGACGGGCACGAACCACCCTCGCAGCAGCGCGAACCGGCGATCGAGGTATCGCTGAACGGCCCGTACCGGGTCACCGGCGGCATCCCGCTGGTCGGCGCCGACGGCGAGCCGGAGCCGCGCGGCCCGGGCGCGCCGACCGAGCGCTACAGCCTGTGTCGGTGCGGCCATTCGCGAAACAAGCCGTTCTGCAGCGGGATGCACTGGTACGTCGACTTCGCCGACCCGCCGCCCTCCGCCGAACCCACGCTCTACGAATGGGCCGGCGGGTTGCCCGCGCTGACCCGGATGACGCACATCTTCTACGACAAGTACGTCCCGCAAGACCCGCTGCTGGCACCGCTGTTCGCTCGGATGGCGCCGGATCACCCGGAACGGGTGGCGGCCTGGCTGGTCGAGACCTTCGGCGGTCCCAAGCTGTACAGCGAGCGCTACGGCGGTTACGACCACATGGTCGGCGAGCACGCCGGCAAGGCGCTCAAGGAGGAATGGCGGGCCCGCTGGGCGCAGTTGATCAGCCTCGCGGCGAACGACGCGGGCCTGCCCACCGACGCCGAGTTCCGCGCCGCGTTCGCCGGCTACGTCGAGTGGGGTTCGCGGATCGCGGTGGAGAACTCCCAACCCGGCGCCCGCCCGCCGGCCCACATGCCCGTACCGCGCTGGTGGTGGGTCTGCGGCGCCACCCCGGGCGCCCGGGCGTCGGCACTGGCGCCACCCCCGAAAGAGGATACGACCGACATGCCCCTGCCGACCGCGGACGAGCCGATCGGCTTCGACGAGCACATCAGGCCGTTGTTCCGGGAGATGGACCGCAAGTCGATGAGTTTCATGTTCGACCTGTGGGCACACGCCGACGTCAGTACGCACGCCGAGGCGATCCTGGCCCGGCTGCGCCAGGGCACGATGCCGTGTGACGGCGCCTGGCCGGCGGAGCGGGTGGACGCGTTCGCCCGCTGGGTCGCCGAGGGCAAGTCCGAGTAGTTCGGCGGACATCGGCCGGCGGTCCGCGCCACGGCGCGGGCCGCCGGCACCGACCCGATTCCCGATACGAGCCGGTCGGTTGTCCGACGACTTCGGATGTGTACCGATTCCTCGACAGCCCTCCGTCGCCGGCCCAAACCACGAATGCCCCCAGTACAGTCGGCGAACGTAGGGAATCGGTACTGCGGAGGCAGGCGGACGTGACATCCATACCGGCGGGGAACGCGGGGGACGGCGACGAGAAGGCCTGGCGGTTGCCTCGACTCGACGAGGTGGAGAGTCGGCTGCCGGCTCGGATCGACACGAGCATCCCGCACACCGCCCGGATCTACGACTATCTGCTGGGCGGCAAGAACAACTTCGCGGTCGACCGCGCGACGGCGGACGCGATCGTCGCCGCGATCCCCGATCTGCCGGTCACCCTGCAACTCAACCGGCTCTTCCTGCGCCGCGCGGTGCGCTACGCGGCACGCCGCGGCATCCGCCAGTTCCTGGACATCGGCACCGGCATCCCCACCGCGGGCAACACCCACGAGGCGGCCCACGAGATCGCCCCGGACGCCCGGGTCGCCTACGTGGACAACGATCCGATCGTGCTGGTGCACGGGCGCGCGCTGATGACCGACGCCGGACCGGGCCGGATCACCTTCACCCAGGCCGATCTGCGCGCGCCCGAGGACATCCTGAGCGCGCCCGAGGTGCTGGAGGTGATCGACTTCGGCGAGCCCGTCGCGCTGATGCTGGTCGCCATCCTGCACTTCATCCGGGACGACGAGAAGCCGCACGAGATCGTCGCCCGGCTGCGCGACGCTCTGCCCGCCGGCAGCATGCTCCTGCTCTCGCACGCGTCCTTCGACGCCAACCCGAACCAGGGCCGCAAGGGTGCCGACGGGTGGAAGAACGCCTCCGCCGAGATGACCATGCGCCGATACGACGACATCCTGGCCATGTTCGCCGGGTTCGACCTGGTCGAACCCGGCCTGCGCACCCACTGGAACCCCGACGCCGAACCGGACCACCCCCTCGACACGGTCGAGAACGTCTGGGGCTACGGCGCGGTCGGCATCAAGCCCAGAGGCGTGTCCTAGCCGCCACGCTCGCGTCCCGACCCGGGGCGCGAGCAGGCCCGCCGGCGGTGCCGACGGGCCGCTCGTCGGGTGGAGGGGTCACCCGGTCTCGCCGGCGACCATCGACGGAAGCGGTGGTTCCGGTTCCGGCTCGGGGCGCCGACGCATGATGGATTCGGCGATCTCACCGCTGCGGACCGCGATGTTCGACAGCAGCGACGACGTCAGCCCGTGGGTGTGTTCGGTGCCGCCCTGGAGGTAGATGCCACAGGCCAGTTCGGGCGTGGTGACCAGCCGGTAGTCCCGGGTCACCCGGTATCGGCCGGTCTCGTCGCGCAGGCAGTGCCGATCCAGGTCGCCGAGCAGCGCGGTCGGCTCCATGCCGTCGTAGCCGGTGGCGAACACGATCGCGTCCACGTCCAGTTCCCGTGACTCGTCGGCCGGCAGCGACAGCAGCGACACCCGCGTCTCGTCACCGGCCCGCTTGACCTGGTCGACCCGGGTCAGGTTGAGGAAGTGCAACCGCCGGAGGCCACGCACCTCTTCGTCGTACGAACGCCGGTACAGGTCGCGGATCACCTCGTCGTCGACCACCGAGTAGTTGGTATTCCGGTGGTAGTGCCAGAACGCCTCTCGGGAGCGGTCCGTCCCGAAGTAGTAGGTGTCCACCGCGCCCGGGTCGAAGATCTGGTTCGCGAAGGGGGTGTCGTCCGCGACGCAGTAGCCGTAGGACGGGATGATCGAGAACACCTGCGCGTCCGGCAACTCGTCGTAGAGGAACCGGGTGATCTCGGCCGCGCTCTGCCCCGCGCCGACCACCGCCACCGACCTCAGGTCGGACCGGTTCATCCGGCTGTACTTCTCCAGGAACTCCGAGCTGTGCCAGACCCGTTCGTCGCGCAGCACGCCCTTGGGCATGCGCGGTACCAGGCCGGTCGAGATGGCCACGTTGCGCGCGTCGACCACCCTGGTCGCGGAGCCGCTGCGGATCTCGAGTTGCACATGGTCGGCCGCGGCCTCGGCCTTCGCCGCCGCCGGCACCCGGATCCCGGTGACCTCCGAGCCGTAGCGAACCCGGTCGGTGAAGCCGGCCGCGGCCCACTCCAGGTACTGGTGGAATTCCTGGCGGGTCGGAAAGAAATCCTGATTGTTGACGAACTGTGCGAGCCGGTCCGATGCGTGCAGATACGACACGAAGCTGAATCGCGACACCGGATTGCGGAAGGTCGCCAGATCCTTCATGAAGGAGATCTGCATGGTCGTCGCGGGCAACAGCATATTGCGGTGCCAGCCGAACGCGGGCTGTCGCTCGAAGAACATCGCCGCCGGCTCGGCCCGGTCACCCGGCGCCTCGGCTCGATACTCGTCCAAGGCAATGGCCAGCGACAGATTGGACGGGCCGAATCCGATGCCCACCACGTCGTAGATTTCGCGTGCAAAAGTGCCCATAGAAAACTCTCCCGCTAGCGTGGCGGCGACAGGGACTTCCGTATCTTCGACGAGTCGTCACGGAACCGGCAGGAAACGCCGGTCGTGGATTCAGGATGGAATTCGTCGAACGTGCCCTATGATCCCATATCTCTCGACCGGCCGTCCGGGAGAAACGCATTCGGTATTGCGCCGGGGGGCACCGCAGCTTCAACTTAAGGGGGCCGGGCACGCCTTTCAAGGGCTCGGTCCGCAATACAGCCGGGTACGCCGTCCTGCCGACGGGACAACACTTCGGTCCGACCGTCGACGCGACCGTGCCCGCGCGCGCCCGGACCGCCGGCTTCCTCTCGTGGAGCCGTGCGCCGCACCAGGTCACCGAAAGGGTGAGTTCCGCATGTTCGTTCCCAAGCAGTATCGCGAACCGGACGGTTCGTGGATGGTCGAGCTGATCCGCAGAAATCCATTGGCACTCCTGGTGCTGAACGGCACCCCGGCGGACGGCCCTTTCGCCACGCATCTGCCGATCATTCCCGACCCGGAGATGACCGACGAATGGACCGATGACCTGTCCGGAGCGACATTGCTGGGCCACATGAACCGGGCGAATCCGCATTGGGGCGCGCTGACCACCGGCGACACCGTGCTGCTGACCTTCACCGGCCCGCACGCGTATGTCTCGCCGACCGTGTACGAGACCACCCCGGCCGCGCCCACCTGGAATTTCACCTCCGTGCACGTCCGCGGCACGGTGCACAAGATCGATTCGCTGGAGGAGACCCTCGGCGTCGTGCAATCCACCGTACGGGCCTTCGAGGACGAGTTCGGCAACGCGTGGGACATGTCCGAGTCGGTCGACTACTTCCGCAAGATCGTGCCCGCCGTGGGCGCGTTCCGGGTCCGGGTCTCCCGGGCCGACGGCATGTTCAAGCTCAGCCAGGAGCAACCGGCCGAGGTACGCGACCGGGTGGTGCGCTCGTTCGACGGGCGCGAGTGCACCCGCCATCGCGAGACGGCCGCGATGATGAGCCGGTTGCCCTGACCTGGGCGAAACCACGCCGATGGGCCCGCGCTCGGTCGTGAGCACGGGCCCCGAGGTCGTCACCGACCGAGTCGCCCCGGGCCACTCGGATCCTGCGATGTCGCCCTACCGCACGCCGATACCGGCATACTCCCTACCGCCCTACCGCCCTACTGCCTTGCCCGCCTTGCCGCTTCGGCGCCGCCGAAGCGTCACACGCTCACACCGGCCTGCTCCTGGACGTCCTCCAGGACCCGCTCGGCGGCGTGGTCGAGCGTGGCGAGCACCCACTGCTCGAAGTCGATACCCGATTGTTCCGCGGCCTTGTGCCACCAGCGGATGCGATCACCGGGCACCGCGAGGCGGCGCGTCGCCTCGGTTTGACGACCGTCGCGCACTTCGTCCGCCCGCGCATCTCGGATAGCGTTGCGCAACTGCTTGGTGGTCCACTTCATCTGTTCGGCACGGTCCAGCCACAGTTCCTGTTCGGAAACGGGAAGCGAGGCCAGCTCCGCATGATGCTGAAAACTCAGAGCCGATCGCCGGCGATCGAACTCGAATCGTCGCGATACCCACGCATAATTCCTTAGCGTCTGATAGCTTAATCCCGCGGCACGTATCCCTCGTTGATACAGGTCTGTGTAATGGTCCTTTCCATACACAAGCCAGTCGCCGAGCCACCACGAAGAGGAATCCAAGATTCCGGACAGCTTGCGCCCGGCCTGCTCCCAGTCTTCGAAGGTGATATCTGCAGGTATTTGCAGACCCACTTTCGTCGTGAGCAGACGGCCGCAATGCGGATTATCTCCGGCGACTCTTCGCGGTCGAGCCACAATCCCGGGGCCCGAGCGAAGCTGTGTATCCCTTGCGCTTTCGTGACTTCTGGTTTGATTCGCCACCATGCCTCCATGTGAGTGCACGCTCGAACAAGCGAATTTTGCGCCATTCGCTGCTGCTACTGCGCAGCTCGTTGCCACGGGGGTATGCCAGACATATCCGATATGCATTCGATCGTCCACCGTGCCCGCACGGCCGACTCCGCCGATCTCCCTCGGATCACTCCTGGCCGGGCGATCGGCGACACGGACTTCGGAAGCGCGCAGCGATACCGCACGACCATCGCGGTCGCACGGCCGGACAAGGTCGACATATGTACGAATGCGTGCATCAACGACTCGCCCCGTTCGCCTCTTTACAGATCCCCGTTGGCGTTGCGGCTGTCGGCGTCACACCCTGCCGACACCTGAAGATCCACATTCAAAGTGGTTCTCTTCGAAGGCCTACCCGAGTAGATCCCAGCGACTGCCGGAAATCAAGGAACCGGCCGCTAATTGTTTCGGAGCGACACCGAGCGCAACCGCTCGGTAGTCGGCCCCGCCATTCCGGCACCGGCGAGAAATAACCGTCCAACCGTGTCGTGCCCTCGGCCGGCCACGGAAAAGAGCCTACACACCGGGGGTGTCGATCCCTGTTCCGGCCGGGGTTCGAGTCGGCCGGGTTTCGCGGGGGCGGTCACTATAGAGGTATTCACCTGTTCCGGCTCGGCTACTCACGCGTCTTGACGCCGTCCTAACGGCATGGATAGACGGAAGCCACCGCGTATTCATAGCGAAGCCGGGTTCGGAATACCTCCGGCCATCCGGATGGATTTCACCAGGACCCGCTCGGCGCCCGGATCGGCGACCCGTCGCAGCGCGTCGAGCGCTGCGATTCGGCCACGCGGGATCGGGGTGGCAGGGTGCTCCGGAGCGTGGTCGAGAGCCGGCGGTTCGATGCTGTGAGGTTGAGTCCGGCTACGTTCCGACACCGTTCTCGCCGGGTTCGGGGGCGGCGGGCGGTTGGTACGGGTGCCCGGTCGCCGGAGTCGCCCGGCCGCCGGCGGCGCGTGCGCCACGCGATCGAACACCTGATGCGCCGGCGCGGGCACCACCGGGCCGGGTCGATCCCGCGCAGCCTCGACTCCACCGATCCCGGGGCCGGTTCGCGGGCTGTCCCGGCAACGGCCGCGGGCGGCACTCGAGCAATCGCGGCCGGAGACCGGCGGCGGCGCGCGGCGGTCGGCCGACGCGGGTGCCTCCCCGCCCCTCCACCCCGGCGGCCGGCGCGAGCTCATACCTCGGGTGGTCGATTTGCCGCGCGGGTTCGATCCCGCGATGCTCGCCGGGCCATTGCATCCGCGCCGGGCATCGAAATCGTTGGCATTACGCGGGCCCGGCGCACCGGAAATCGCGATTATCGATCGCCTGTGGTGAATATCCATGGCGCTCTCGCGGCACCGGGAGGTCGGCGCTGTTGTCCCGTCGACGGGACGAGGCGCGCCCCCACCTCGTGCTAGCTTCGGTCGGCGGCAATCCCGCTCTTTGTCGGCCTGCGCACATCGTGCGCACGCCGTGTTTTCGCCCGGTGGAACGCACCGTTTCGCACCGGCATTGATTTCGCCCCGGACACAATCACGGAGAACAAGGGAATCAAGGTGGCCCAAACAAACGTTGAACAAATCTCGAACAACAACCGTACGGCTCGGTCGCGACGTTTCCTGATGTGCCGGCCGACCTATTTCGACGTCACCTATTCGATCAATCCGTGGATGGATCCGAGTGTGCCCACCTCGGCGGACACCGGCCTGGCCCAGTGGAAGCAGCTCCACGACGCCTACGTGGCACTCGGCCACGACGTCGCACTGATCGAGCCGGTGCCCGGACTGCCCGACATGGTGTTCGCGGCCAACGGCGCGACCGTCATCGACGGCAAGGTGCTCGTCGCGCGATTCCGCCACACGCAGCGCGCCGACGAGGCCCCTGCGTACCTCGACTGGTTCCGCACCGCCGGCTGGGCGCAGGTGCATCAGGCCGAGTACATCAACGAGGGCGAGGGCGACTTCCTGTACACGGGAAGCGAAATCCTGGCCGGCTGCGGCTTCCGCAGCGACCTGCGCGCGCACGACGAGGCCCGCGAGTTCTTCGGCATCCCGGTGGTCGGCCTGACCCTGGTCGACCCGCGCTTCTACCACCTGGACACCGCGCTCGCGGTGCTCGGACCGGGCGAGATCATGTACTACCCCGAGGCGTTCGCCCCGGACAGCCAACGCCTGCTGGCCGAGCGCTTCCCGGACGCGGTCCTGGCCGACGAACCCACCGCCGCCGTCTTCGGGCTCAACGCGCTGTCCGACGGGCGGCACGTCCTCATGCCGGAGCGGGCCGTCGAGCTCGCCGGCTCGCAACTGCGCGAGCGTGGCTTCGTCCCGATCGGGATCGACCTCACCGAACTGCTCAAGGCCGGCGGCAACGCCAAGTGCTGCACGCTCGAACTGCGCGGCTGAGCAAGCAGGCGGCGCGCGAGTACGGTGCCGGTGCCGCGGGGCTGCGGGGCCGCCGCGCGGGAACTGCCCACGCCCGGCGGGCGGTTCGTCCGGGTTGAGTCCCGTCGACGGGACACCCTTCGTCGGCGCCGGTACCGACGGCCCGCCCGGCCGGGCATCGTCGTGAACGCGCGTGTGCCCGGCTTTCCGCGATTCGCCGAATTCCCCGCGAGGAGGCGCGCCGACGACGCCGGGCTCCCGTTGACCGTTCACCGTATTCCAGGCGGAGGGTATGCTCGGGCTCGGTCGAAAACGGCTACCCGGGACGCGGATCGAGAACTCGATCGGCGCCCGGCCCGCCCCGATCCGTGCACGGGTCCACCGAATACCCGTATCGAAGCCCGGGCGAAGCCGATTGCCGGTCCCCATCCATGGACCGCCACCGCAAGAACCCTCACCCGCGTGCGCCCCCGGCTTCGGCGCGGAGAACCTCCGTCGAGGAAGCGCCGGCACCGGGAAACCGAGCACTCCGGGAATCCCCGGAATGTCGCGCCCCGGAATCCCGGGACTCCCGGAATGTCGCGCCCCGGAATCCGGGGATCAAGGAATCCGACCGCGGTAGGATCCGCCACCCGGATCAACGACGCCGCGCCGATACCCGAATCGACGACCGGCACGAACGGCCCTGATCACGTCCGGCTGCCGCGCGTGGTCGCCGGCGCCTCGGCGCCGGCCGGCTGAACGCGATGGCGCGGGAACTCTCGCCCACGCCGAGAACCGGTCCACCATCCGGCCGACTTGGTCGCGAACGCGGCGAACGCCGCCGGGGCGGCGTGCGAGCGTACGCCGCCCCGGCCGCTCGGCGCCGCGCGATCGACGACGGCGCGGGTGTCGGCCGTCGTGATCGCCACCGAACCGGGTGAGCCCGTCGCATCCGACGAGCGCACCGCATCCGGCGGGTCCGCCGCATCCCGCGGCCTTGCCACCCTCCGCGGACCCTCGGCATCCGAGCGGCCCGCCACGCCAGGTGGGCCCGCCGAACCCGGCGGGCCCACCCAGGCGTGTCCCTCAATCCCCCATCACATCCGAGATTCCGTCCAACGAGTTGGATGGAGAAGTTGACTCCACCCCGACCTCGCGAGCGGGCGAACGGTGCGAAGTCGGTGCCGACCGGACCCGAACCAGGCACCCGGTCCCCGGTCCGGGCCGAACGAGGCACACGAGCCCCCTAGGGTGTTGCCTGTTTCGGGATACGGATCTCGACTACGGGGTGAGGAGGCCGGTCGGGGTGTCCGATGTGGACGTACCGGGTTCGAGCCCGTCGGGTTCCGACCCGCCGGGCTCCGACGAGGAGACCAAGTTCGTCACGATGCTCTATCGCGAGTACTCGCGGCCGTTGCTCGCGGTCGTCTCGCGGTTGAACGGCGGCGATCGCCAACGCGCCGAGGACAGCGTGCAGGAGGTGCTGGTCCGGGCCTGGCGCAACCGCGCGAAGCTGGATCCCGCCGCGCCGCTGTTGCCGTGGCTGGTCACCGTCGCCCGCCGACTCGTCATCGACGAGCAGCGGGCCCGCGCGGCCCGGCCGCCGGAGGTCGGCGACGAACCGTTGGCCGCGCTGCCCACCGGCGACGAGGTCGATCGCCTGCTGCGTTCGGTGGTGGTCGGGGACGCGTTGGACGCCCTCTCCACATCGCATCGGGAAATTTTGATCGAAACGTTCTTCCGCGACCGTACTGTCAATCAGGCGGCCGACGTACTCGGCATCCCGGCGGGTACGGCGAAGTCGCGCGTGTACTACGCGCTGCGCGCCCTGCGGGTCGTCCTGGAGGAGAGGGGGGTGTCGGCATGAGCGTCCAACCCGAACACGCGGATATCGCCGCGTATGCCCTCGGCCTGCTGGAGCCGGCGGACCGGGACGCGTTCGAGGAGCACCTGGCCACGTGCGACCGGTGTCTCGACGAGCTGGCCGACTTCTCCGGCATGGCCACGCTGCTGACCGAGCTGCGTGACGAGGGTGTGTACGAACTTCCGGAGCCGCGCGATCAGGCCGAGCCGTCCGCGCCGGTCGCGGCCGCACCGCCTGCGCACACCACGCGGGCATCCGGACCGATCCTGACATCGGTTTCGGAACCGACCGGTACTCCGGCGACGGCCCCACCCGCGGCACCCACCGCGGCGTCGACCGCCGCTCCGGCCGCCGGGTCCGGCCCCGTGGACGAATTGGCCGCGCGTCGAGCCACCCGGCGCGGACCCCGATGGTCCCTGCTGGTCGCCGCGTGCGTCGCGCTACTCGTGATCGGCCTGGGCGCGGGCGTGCTCACCGGGCGGACCTGGCTCAAGGACGACTCGTCCACATCGGCGCAGGATGTGCCGTTCGACCCGATCAAGGCCATCACCAAGAACGGCACGAGCGTTCGGGCGAGCGATCCGACCACCGGCGCGGCCGCACAGGTCGCGCTGGAGGGCAAGGCGTGGGGCACCAACCTCGCGCTCGAACTGCGGAACGTACGCGGTCCGCTGCGGTGTTCGCTGATCGCGGTGGACAAGAACGGCAAGGAGCAGCAGATCTCGAGCTGGAGCGTGCCGGCCAAGGGCTACGGCGTGCCGGGCTCGGAGGCACCGTTGGTGGTACAGACCGGCACCTGGACGCCCAAGGACCAACTCGCCCGTTTCGACGTGCGCACCTCGGACGGCGGGACGTTGGTCAGCGTACCCGTGTAGTTCGGGCGGCACGCGCGGTACCTGCGGGACGTGCGGGACGGGCAGGAGCACGAGCGGTGGGCGCGCCCGGGTGACCGGGTAACCGGCCGAGCCGGAACGAACGCCGGTCCTGATGCCTCGTCGGATCCGACGAGGCATCAGGACCGTTCGGTTCGGGGCGGGTTACGCGAAGCGGCCTTGCAGCAGCCAGACCCCGGGGGCGCCGGGGTCGGCGACCGGGTCGCCGAGCAGGCCCCAGAATCGCTCCACCACCGCGGCGCGCGGCACGTCGGCCACGTCCATTCCTTCCGGGAAGACCGAGCTGAGCGCTTCGAGCACCTCGCCGATGCGTTTGCGGCGCATGCCGATCAGCCGGGTGATGTCCGGCAGTTGGGTCTTCCAGCGGCCCACCACGGCCTCGGCGAGCAGGGTCTCCAGTTCCGGGCCCACCCCGGACACCTCGGCGAGGTCACGCATCGACAGGCCGAGCGCGCGGACCAGGAAGCCGGTCCGCTCCTCGTCGGCCCGCCACTTGTTCGCCCGTTCGAGTCGGGTGTAGCCGAGCTCCTTCATCCGGACCCGCTTGGCGAGCTCGGCGCGGCCGAGGCCGGCCGCGATCCGGTGGTCCTGGAGGTTGGTCGGTCGGCCGCCCATGAGTTGGCTCACGGGAACGACCAAGGACTTGGCGAGGGCGAGCAGTTCGGCTTCGTTCGGGCGCTCCGTACCGGCTTCCCACTGGGCCACGGTCGACGGCAGTACCCGCAGCTCGTACGAAGCCAATGTCGCGGCCACACGCTCGCAGGTTAGCGCCATCACCCCCCGGGCAGAGGCGGCTGCGGACGGCGAGAACGCCGGTCGGACATCGAGGTCATTGGGGTCGGTCACGCGGCAAGCATAGAAACCCCCGGCGGCGGCGTGGCGCCGACGTCGATGTGGAATCGGGCGAAGTGGCCCACATCCGACGGACATCGGAGCCGCTCGCGGTCCCCGCGGGTCGGACAGTCGGCCACACCGGGTCCGCACCCGGTCGACACCGATCGGCAACCGGTCGGCAACCGGTGATTACCGGTGCGGTCGCAGCTTCGTCACGTGTCGCGGCAGCGCCGGCGCGATCGACCACAACACCTCGGCCTCGATCTCGCCCGGATTCGTCCATCCGTGTTCCAGCCGCGCGGAGAACGTGGTCGAGTCGCCCGCGCCCAGGTGTCGCACGGTGCCGTCGACGGTCAGTTCCAGACTGCCGCGGACCATGTACGCGAACACCGTCTCGGCCTCCAGCGTGTACGCGCCGCCGGAACCGCCGCCCGGGCTCAGCACGGTACGCATCACCTGCACCCGGGTCTCGTCCGCCGGGGTCAGCAGGAACTCCTCGATCCCGATGCCGCCCATCTCCAGCGGCGCGCCGATGCCGCTGCGCACCACGTCTTGGTCGGGATAGTCGAACAGGGCGGCGATGCTCGTGCCGACCGCGTCGCAGATGCGCAGCAGGGTCGGTACCGACACCGACGCCTTGCCGCGCTCGGCCAGGCTCAGGAAGCCCTTGGTCACGCCGGCGGCGCCGGCCACCTGGACCAGGGTCAGCCCCTGTGCCAGGCGCAGTTCGCGCAGCCGCGGGCCGACCCGGGACATCCGGCTGGAGGTGTCCCTGCCGGTCTCCTTGGCGGTGTCACCGCCGGCGTCGCCGGAGGTGTCCCCGGGCGTGGCCACGGCGGGCTCGGCTTCGGGCTCGGAGCCGGGCGGGCGGCTCGGGCCTTCACCGCGATGTTCACCGGGTTCTTCTCCGGAATGTGCTGGCACGCGCGACACGCTACCCGCCCTCCCCCGCTTCCTCGCACCGATCGTGGCCCGCTCGGCGGTCCATAAAGGTTCGGATTCACCCCGCTCGGGGTCTTTACGCCACGAGTTTACTCCTGTAAAACCTTGACGAAAGTTTAGCGCCACTAAACGCGATTCCGTCCAGCCTGGAGCAGTCATGCGCACCATCCCCTCGCCGGCACCCGCCGACCGCATCCGCGGCGTGGTCCTGCGCCCCGGCAACGACCTCACCATGACCGACCTCGTCCTGGCCCCGCCCGGCTCGGGCGAGGTCGAGGTCGCGGTGGTCGCGGCCGGCGTGTGCCACTCGGACCTGCACGTGGTGCGCGGCGAGTGGGACGTGCCGATGCCGGTCGTGCTGGGTCACGAGGGTTCCGGCGTGGTGACCGCGCTCGGTCCGGACACCGAGGACTCGGGCCTGGCCGTCGGCGACCACGTGGTGCTGTCCTGGGTGCCCGCCTGCGGCGCCTGCCGGTACTGCCTCGCCGGCCGCCCCGCCGCGTGCTCCCTGGTCGCCGAGGTGGTCGCGCCCCGGGGCGTCCTGTACGACGGCACCAGTCGGCTGAGCTCGACCGACGGCGAAGAACTGCACCACTACCTCGGCGTGTCCTCGTTCGCCGACCGCGTGGTGGTCCCGGTCTCCGGCGCGATCAAGGTCCGCAAGGACGCGCCGCTGGACGCGCTGGCCCTGGTCGGCTGCGCCATCGCGACCGGCGTGGGCGCGGTCCGCAACACCGCGGGCGTCGAGGCCGGCGCGACGGTCGCGGTGATCGGCTGCGGCGGTGTGGGCCTGTCCTGCGTCCAGGGCGCCCGACTCTCCGGCGCGGGCCGGATCGTCGCGGTGGACGTGGTCGCGGACAAGCTCGACCTGGCCCGCAAGCTGGGCGCGACCGACACGATCGACGCGAGCGCGGTCGACCCGGTGGCGGCGCTGCGCGCGCTGGTCCCCGAGGGCCTGGACTACGTGTTCGACGCGATCGGCAAGATCACCACCACCGAGCAGGCCGTCGCCGCGCTCGGTCAGGGCGGCGCGGCGGTGATCGTCGGCCTCCCGCCGACCGGCAGCACCGCCCGGTTCGACCCGCTCGCACTGGCCGAGGCCGATCAGCGCATCCTCGGCTCGAACTACGGCTCGGTGGTCCCCCATCGCGACATCCCGATCCTGGTCGACCTCGTGGTCGGCGGCTTCCTGGACGTCGAGTCGATGATCTCGGCGCGGCGCCCGCTGGAGGAGGCCGGGGACGCGCTCGCGGAGCTCAACGAGGGCCGCGCGCTTCGCCAACTGTTGATCACCGGCCACCGGCCGACGGCGTACGAACCGGCCGAACCGGGCGTGGCCGCCGCCGACTCGGCCGCCTACGACTCGGCCGCGTACGACGCGTACACGGCGTACGCCGCGCCCCGGTCCGCCTCCGGCCCGAGCACCCACACCCCGTCCGCGTACGACCCCACCAAGCGCGAGGGCTGACCGATGACTACTCTCACCCCAGGTAATTCGGCCGGAAAGTCCGGAAAGGCGGCAAGCGTGCCCACATCCGCAGCCTCGTCCGGCGCCCCGACCCCCGGCGCCCCCTCCTCCGGCGCCGCAGCCCCCGGCGGGACCGACAGCGGCCTGGCCCGACGCAGTGTGACCAGCTTCGAGGTGGGCGCGCAGAGCGTGGCCAACGTCGCGCCGAGCGCGGTCATCGCGTTCGCCCCCGCGAGCATGGCCGCGTCCGCCGGCAACGGCGCGTGGTTCTCGTTCTTCCTGGCCATGGCCGCGGTGCTGGCGATCGCGTACTGCATCTGCGTGTTCGCCCGCCGCCGGGCCGGCACCGGCTCGCTGTACGCGTTCACCCGGCTCTCGCTCGGACCGTCCGGCGCGTTCGTGACCGGCTGGGCGCTGTTGATCGGCGCGGTGTGCATCGGTTCCGGCTCGCTGGCCGGCGCGGGCTACTACACCGGTCGCGCGCTCGACGGGATCGGCGTGGGCGCGTTCACGGGTGTGGCCGGTCAGGTGCTGCTGGACCTGCTCCTCGCCGCGATCGCGGTCCGGCTGACCATCGCGAGCGTGCGCACCGCCGCGCGCGTGGCGGCGACGCTGGAGGTGATCTCGATCGTGCTGATCGTGGTCGTGCTCCTCGCGGTGTTCTTCAAAAGCGGCAACGACCTGTTCGACACCGACCAACTCACCCTGAGCGGCGGCACGCTCGACGGCGTGGTGTTCGCGGTGGTCCTGGGCGTGCTCGGCTTCGTCGGCTTCGAGGGCGCGGCCTCGCTGGGCGCGGAGGCGACCGACCCGTACAAGGCGATCCCGCGTGCGGTGCTGGGCAGCGCGCTGCTGGCCGGGCTGTTGTACATGTTCGCCACCTACGCCCAGGTGGTCGGCTTCGGCGGTCCGGACGGCCTGGTGGCCAGTGCCGACCCGATGGACGAACTGGCCGAACTCTCCGGGCTCGGCTTCCTGAAGTTCTTCCTGCACGCGGGCTTCGCGGCCTCGTTCCTGGCGGTGGTGATGGCCTGCGTCACCGTCGCGGCCCGACTGCTGTTCGGCATGGCCAGGGAGGGTGTCGTCCCGGCGCGCCTGGGCCGGGCGCACCCGACCCACCAGACCCCGTCCGCCGCGATTTGGGTGATCACCCCGTTCGTGGCGATCCCGACCGTGGCGGTGATCCTGGCCGGCACCGACGGCCTGGACGCGACCACCTACATCGACACGATCGGCGTCTTCGGCTACATGCTGTCGTACGTGCTGGTCTGCCTCGCCGCACCGCTCTTCGTCCGCAAGACCGGCGCCCGAGCCCTGGCGATCACCTGGGCCCTGGGCCTGATCGGCGCGGCGGCGATGGTCTACGTCTTCTACCGCAACCTGTGGCCGGTCCCGGAGTCCCCGCTCAACGTGCTGCCGTACGTCTTCGTCGGCGCGCTGGTGGTGGGCATCGCCGGCTACGCGATCCTGCGCCGGCGGGACCCGCAACGCGCCGCCCGCGCAGGCACCTTCGCCGACGACGCGACCTGACCCCCGCCCCGACCACCCGCCGCCGCCTCCCCGCACCGGGGAGGCGGCGGCCTCGCGTCTCTCGCGGCGCGCACCGGCCTCGCGTCTCTCGCGGCGCGCACCGGCCTCGGGTCGAGCCGGCGTCGACCGCCGGGCGTGGCATCCCACCGGCCGCCCTCATCCGGTATCGAATCCGGCAAATGACG
Source organism: Embleya sp. NBC_00888 (assembly GCF_045207655.1). Taxonomy (NCBI): domain Bacteria; kingdom Bacillati; phylum Actinomycetota; class Actinomycetes; order Kitasatosporales; family Streptomycetaceae; genus Embleya; species Embleya sp. NBC_00888. Next base: position 1,934,205 of record NZ_CP108784.1, read on the forward strand.
AGAAATGGTTTTTCGCGGTATCGCGTCGGCTCGGGTGAATTTCGATTTGTGGGCGGATTTCCCCGGACGTGAATTGACTAAACTTCGGGTTACCACGATTCTTGCGTTCGGCGGCCCAGGGGTGGGGACCCCGGTGACAGACCCGGGCAGCGGGGGCCGCCTTTCATGAGGAGTCGTTTCTTTCATGTTCAGGACCCGGCGGGGTATATCCCGCGTGGCTTCGGCGTTCGCCGCCACCGGTATGGCCGCGGTCGCGGTCGTCGGTCTGGCGCCTTCCGCGCACGCCGACACCGACGGCACCAAGCTCCGATTCCGGGGCCACGTGGACGACACGGAGGGCTCGGTGCGCCTGAAGGGCCACCCCTTCGGCGTGCAGACCGAGTTGATGATTCTCAGCCAGGAGCGCCGGGGGACGCCCGAGGTCCTGGTCTACTGCATCGACCTGGACACCACGGTCCGCGACGACGCCGAGTACCGCGAGGGCACCTGGGGGGAGTCCTGGCTCAACGACACGGCCAAGGTCGCGAAGATCAACTGGGTGCTGAACAACTCGTACCCGAAGACGTCCGACCTCAACGCGCTGGCCAAGACCGCGGGTCTGCCGCTGCACGAGCGCAAGGGCAAGAAGTTCTACGACCTCGACGCCGCGGAGGCCGTCGCGGCCACCCAGGCGGCGATCTGGCACTACAGCAACGGCGTCGACGCGAGCAGCAGCAACGGCGAGGACGTCAACGCGCTCTACGCGTACCTGACCGGCCCGGCCAACAAGGGTGAGTCCGCCGAGCCCGGTGCCTCGCTCGAGCTGTCGCCGACCACCAAGTCCGGCAACGACAGCGACACTCCGGGCGTCGGCCCGATCACCGTCAAGACGTCCGGGACCGACCCGGTCACGGTCAAGCTCGACGGCACCGTCCCGGCCGGCGCCTCGCTGGTGGGCAAGGACGGCAAGCCGATCGACTCGGCCGCCAACGGCACCGAGCTCTACGTCAAGGCACCCAAGACGCCGGGCGAGGCCAAGATCTCGGCGACCACCAAGGCCGGCATCAACATCGGTCGGGTCTTCCTGGGCAAGAACCGCAAGCACACCCAGACCCTGATCACCGCGGGCTCGCAGCCGTTCTCGGCCAGTGCCTCGGCCCAGGTCAAGTGGAGCCACAAGCCGGTTCCGGTCCCCTCGTCGGCGTACAAGGAGGACTGCGTCCAGGGCGGCGTCACCGTCACGCTGAAGAACACCGGTGACGGACCGGCCGACTTCAAGGTCGACGGCACCACGGTGACCGTGCCGCCGAGCTCGACCAGGACGCAGTTCGTCAAGGTCGCCGAGGACACGGCCTACACGATCACGGTGTCCGGTCCGGGCAACTACGCCGCGACGTACACGGGCAAGCTCGACTGCGTCGAGACGCCGACCGTCCCGCCGACGACCGCACCGCCGACGACCCTGCCGCCGGTCGCCACCACGACGCCGAGCACGCCCAAGCCGCCGACCTCGAGCGCGCCGTCGACCCCGGCGACGTCCGCCGCGCCGACCACCTCGGCGCCGGCGACCACGTCCGCCCCGCCGACGACTTCGGCGCCGGCCACCAGCTCGGCCCCGACCACCCCCTCCGCTCCCGCGAGCTCGTCCGCGCCCGCGACCAGCTCGGCGCCCCCGGCCACCAGCGCGCAGCCGACCGGCAGTGCGGGGCCGACCAAGCCGATCGTCGAGCCCGGCACCGACGACCCGGCGGTTGTCGTGCCCTGGCTCCCGGTCGCCCCCGCGGGCAACGGCAAGGACCTCGCCAAGACCGGTGGCGACGACTCCTACACCGTCATGATCGCCGGCGCGGCCGCCGCGCTGCTGCTGGCCGGCGGAGGCGCGATCTACTTCAACCGTCGCCGCGCTCGCCACGAGGCCTGACGCCGTCGAGGCGAACCACCGCACGAACGCCGAACCGGGTCGGATCACCGGGTGATCCCACCCGACCACAAGGGCCCCGCCGCATGGCGGGGCCCTTGCCGTTTCCATCCGCGATTCCCGTGCGTATTTCCGCGAATGCGATCCGTGCTTTGTCGACAGCGCGATTCATTTCCCTTATCGCACCGGGACGGCTCGACAATTCGAGAGAACTCGACCGGTACACGGCCGTGACGATTCTCCGTCGCCGTTGCCGTAATGCCCGGATATCGCCGGGCCGCCGGATCGCCCGGCCTGCGACAAAGGCAAAAGGGCCGGGTCGCGGAACCCGGGTCAGCGGCCCGTCGCGAGGTTGGCACCGCCGGTGCAGTCGATCACCGTGCCGGTCATGAAGCCGTTGCCGACGAACAGGCGGATCACGTCGGCGACTTCGTCGGCCCGGCCGACTCGACCGACCGGCGTGGCGGCGCTGATGCCGGTGAAGAGTTCGGCGCGGGCCTCGCTCGGTATCGCCTCCCACCATGGAGTGTCGATCACGCCGGGCGAGACCGCGTTGACCCGGATCGGCGCGAGCTCGACCGCGAGCGGCGCCACCATCGCCTGCAACGCGCCGTTGATCGCGGCGAGTCCGGCCGTGCCGGGGAAGGCCGCCCCGGCGGAGGCCGCCGTCACGAACGTGACCGAGGCGTTCGCCGAGAGCCGGGGCAGGGCCGCCTGGAGAACGCGGACGAACGGCCAGAACTTGCCCGCGAAGCCGGCGGCGAGGTCGTCGAGGTCCAGACCGGCGATCGGGCCGCTGCCCGCGGCCCCGCTGAGCGCGAGGACGAGGTGGTCGATCGGCTCGGTCGAGGCGGCGAAGAACTCGTCCACCCCGGCCTGATCCGTCGCGTCGAGCCGGTGACCGGTGGTCTTTCCGCCGATCCGCTCGACGGCCGCGTCGAGTCGGGCCCGGTCGCGGCCGGTGATCACCACCTCGGCTCCGTCGGCGGCGAGCAGGGTGGCGGTCGCCTCGCCGATGCCGGAACTGCCGCCCATGACGAGGACGTGCCGGCCGTGCAGGGAACGGGACAGAGACATGGGTGCCTTGCCTTCTCTTCGGGTGTCGAGCCGTGGCATGTCGCGGTCGGCCGTCACGAGTGATCGTGAGCCGTGGCGCGCCGGACCGATCCGCGGCGTACCGACTTCGCGCGGGTCTTGGTGGCGGCCGACTCCCGAGTTGACGAGACCGACTGTCTCGACAAAGCATTGCCGAGACTCACGGTCTCGTCAAGCGGGTATGCTGCTCCCATGAGTCCCGAGAGCCCCGAGAGTCCCGACGACGGCGCCCCGCGCCGCGCGCACACCGGCCGGCGCCGCAACGAGGACGCCCGCCGGGCGATCCTGGACGCCGTCCTGGTGTTGCTCGCCGAGTCCGGCGGCGCACCGGTGACGATCGACACCATCGCCCGCGCCGCCGGCGTCGGGAAGCAGACCATCTACCGCTGGTGGCCTTCGAAGGGCGCGGTCCTGTTGGAGGCCCTGACCGGTCTGGCCGGTGACGTCGTGTCTCCCCCCGAGGCGGCGACCCTGCGTGCCGACCTGACCGCCTTCGTACTCGCCACCTTCCGCGGCGCGCGGGCCGAATCGACCGCGGCGGTACTGCGTTCGCTGGTCCGCGAGGCCGCGCGCGATCCGCACGCCGCCGACCTGGTCCGCACCTTCACCGAATCCCGCCGGGACGCGCTACGCGCGCTGCTGGCCCGTCATCCGGACGAACTCGCGCCGGACGCCGACCTCGACCTGATCGTCGACCAGCTCTACGGGCTGTTCTGGTATCGCTTCCTGCTCGCCCACCGACCGCTGTCCGACCGGGCCGCCCACGCACTCGCCGGCGCGCTCGCCACGCAGGCCGGGACATCGTCCCGAGGGCGAAGGTGACCGACGCCGGGCAGGAAGCCGGCCGTCGTCGGGAATGATCGGCCGCGTCGGCGACCTGTACTCGACGACCGTTCGCTTCGGAGGGACCCCGACCATGTCACACCGCATCATCAACCCCGACGGCCTGCACGACCCGGTGCACTTCGGCTACAGCCACGTGGCCGTGGCATCCGGGGAGCTCGTCTTCGTCGCCGGACAGTACGCGTCGGACGCCGACGGCCATGTGACCACCGACGACTTCGCCGAGCAGGTCGAGGAGTCGTTCGCCAATCTGCGCACGGCGCTCGCGGCCGTCGGCCTGGACCTGAGCCACATCGTCCAGTTGCGCACGCATATCGTCGACCACGATTCCGACAAGCTGGCCATCCTGGGCAAGGCGATCGGCGAGATCTGGGGCTCCGTCCCGCCGACTCAGACGCTCAGCGGCGTCGCCGCGCTGGCCCTGCCCGAGATGTTGTTCGAGGTCGACGCGATCGCCGTACGCCCCTGACCCCCGCCACGACCCGAGGCGCCGGCCGGGCGGACCCGACCCGGCCGGCGCGAGCGGCCACCTCTCGGCGACCGCCGGCCGTCGCAGCTGTGCCGTCCGCCGGACGTGCGCCGTCCGTCAGGCCTGCACCAGGTGCGACCGCTGCCGCCCCAGCCGGTCGATCTCCATCTCCATCACATCGCCCTCCGCCAGGTACGGGAAGCGCCCGGACAGCGCGACGCCCTGCGGCGTCCCGGTGTTGACGATGTCGCCCGGCTCCAGCACGAGATACTGCGACAGGTGGTGGATCAGGTACGCGACGCCGAAGATCATGTCGGCCGTCGTCGAGTCCTGCCGGCTCTCGCCCCCGACCCACGAACGCAGCCCGAGGGTCTGCGGGTCGGGAACCTCGTCGGTGGTCACCAGCCACGGGCCGAGCGGGTTGAACGTCTCGCAGTTCTTGCCCTTGGACCACTGTCCGCCGGACTGCTCCAACTGGAAGGCGCGTTCGGACACGTCGTTGCTGATCGTGTAGCCCGCGACGTGCGCCAACGCGTCCTTCGGTGACGCGAGGTACCGCGCCTGCCGGCCGATCACGACGGCGAGTTCGACCTCCCAGTCGGTCTTGACCGCGCCGCGCGGGATCAACACGTCGTCGTAAGGCCCGGTCAGGGTGTGCGGCGTCTTGTAGAACAGGATCGGCGTGCTCGGCGGCTCGGCGCCGGATTCGGCCGCGTGTGCCGCGTAGTTCTGGCCGATGCACAGGATCGCGCCGGGGGCGGCCACCGGCGCGCCGACCCGCTGGCCCGCGACGTCGATCTCCGGCAGCGTGCCCGCCGCCGCGGCCTCGCGGACCCGCTCGACGCCGTCGGAGGCGAAGAACGCCCCGTCGATGTCGACGGTCAGCCGGCTCAGGTCGAAGTGGCGGCCGTCGGCGGCGAACAGTACGGGCCGTTCGTTGCCGGGTTCGCCTACGCGCATCAGGCGCACGGTGATCTCTCCAGGTACGTGAAGGTGTCGATGGTGGAACTGTGAAGGAGGTTCAGCCGACGCGGGTGAGCGCCTCGGGGCCGACCTCGTGATCGAGCGGACGGCCCGTCAGATAGCGCTCCACCTCGTCGAGGACGATGTCGCCCTGGCGTCGGCGACACTCGACCGTACCGGCGGCCCGATGCGGCGTCAGCAGCACATTGGGCAGTGCCCGGAACGCGTGGTCCATGGGCAGCGGCTCCGCGTCGTAGACATCCAGCGCGGCGTCGATCCGGCCGGTGCGCAATTCCGCGAGCAGCGCCCGCTCGTCGACCAGCCACGAGCGCGCGGTGTTCACCAGGCCCGCGCCGTCCGCGAGCAGGGCCAACTCGCGGGCCCCGATCAGGTGCCGGGTCGCCGGCAGCGACGGCGCGTGCAGCGCGACGATGCGACTTGTGGTCAGGAGCCGGTCCAGGTCGACGAGTTCGACTCCCAGATCGGCCGCGTCGGCGGCGCTCAGGGTGGGGTCGGCGACCTGGACCCGGGCGCCGAGCGCACGAGTGACCTCGATGTACGCGCGACCGGTCCGGGACGCGCCGACCACGCCGATCCGGGCGCCGAGCACCTCGTGCCGGGCCGGTGCGATCGAGGCCGCCTCCCACTCGCGTCCACCACGCAACGCGTGGTCGTAGCGATGGGTTTGATGCAGCAGCGCGAGGGTGAAGGCCAGCGCCACCTCGGCCACGGACCGGGCCATGCCCTGGCCGGCCTGCGTCACCCGCACCCCGCGCGCGAAGGCGTCCGCGCCCACGACCGGCGTGATCGCCGCGCCGGTGTGCGCCAACAGCCCGACCCGGGGCGCCGCCGCGAGCAGCTCGCCGGTCAGTCGGGGCATCCCCCACGACGACACCACGACGTCGGCGACCCCGAAGGCCGCGCGCAGCGTCTCGACATCGGCGGGATCGTCCACCGTCACGAGGTCGGCCACCGCCCGCAGCCGCTCGGCCGGCCCGCCCGGACCGGCCGGGTCCGCCGCGCCGAAGAACTCCGCGCGCAGCCCGGGCGGCACGGCCAGCGCGACCACGGCGCGATCGGGCCGCCCACCGGCCGGGCCCGGACTAGGCGAGCCAGGCATCGAGGTGCTCCGCCACGAACGCGTCGTCGGTCAGCCACGGGTAGGCCTTCGACACCCGCTCGATCTCCTCCGCCTGTCCCGGCGACAGCGCCTCCGCCGGATCCAGGCACCACGTGCCGGCCAACAGGCCCTGGCGCCGGAGCACCTCGTGCACGCCCGCGATGCAGCCGCGGAAGCCACCGCGCACGTCGAACACCGCCGAGTTGGCGTCGGTCAACTCTGGTGCCTGACCCAGAAGTTCGACCATCAGCCGGTGATCGCCCGCGCGGGCGCGGCGAACCCGGTCGAGCAGCGTGACCGCGGTCGACGTCCAGACCGCCCACTGGCCGAGCAGGCCGCCGGCGAACCAGCGCGGCCGCTCGCCGGCCCGATACGGGGTGAGCAGGTCGGTGATGATCGCGTCGTCGTTGCCGGTGTACAGCGCCACCTCGCCCGCCCGGTCGGCGTCGGCCACCGCCGAGAGCACGTCCGAGGTGCGGTAGCGGTCGAACGGCGCGATCTTGATCGCGGCCACACTCGGGATGTCCGCGAACGCGCGCCAGAACCCGGGGGTCAGGAACCGCCCGCCCACCGCGTCCTGGAGGTAGAACCCGATCACCGGCAGCACCTCGCCGACCGCGCGGGCCCGGTCCAGCAGCCCCTGTTCGTCCGCACCCGGCACGGCGGGGCTGAGCAGCACCGCGTCGTAGCCCAGCGACGCGGCGAGTTCGGCCTCGGCCACCGCCTGCGCGGTGTACCCGCAGGCTCCGGCCACCCGTACCACCGGGCGGCCCGCCTCGCGCGCGACCGTCTCGGCGGCCAGTTCCAACACCGGCCGCAGCAGCCCGACCTCGGGCCTGCGGATCTCGAACTGCGTGGTGTGCACGCCGACCGCGATCCCGCCCGCGCCGGAGCCCAGGTAGTACCGGGTCAGCGCCCGCTGCCGGCGCTCGTCGAACCGTCCCTCGGCGTCCAGCGCGAGCGGATGCGCGGGGATCACGGTGCCTTCGAGCAACAACTCGATCGGCGAGAGCGGCGATCCGGCCGAACCGGTCTCGCCGGCCGAATCGATCGAACCGGCCGGGTCGACCGGGTCCACCGCGCCGACCGAACCCGGGTAATCCGTTGCGGAGTTGATCACGATGCCTCAGAACTTTCCGTCGCGGACCTGGAACTTGGTGGCCTTGCCGGACAGCGGATACCCGCGCCGGATCCAGTCCGCCTGCCAGGCCACGAGTGTGCGCAGGGGGACCTCGGGATAGCCGAACAACTCGTGGCACAGACTCGCGTCGGACAACAGCGCGCTGCCCGACTCGGCACCGGTCACGATCGCCTCCCGGCCGAACTCGGCACCGAACAGCGTCGCCAGGCGCCGTACGGACGCGGTCTCGGGACCGGTCAGGTTCACCGTGAACGGCGTCGCCGCGTGCCCGAGCGAACGCAGCGCGACCTCGTTGGCGTAACCCTGCCACACCACGTTGGCCTGACCCGTCGTCACATCCACCGGCTCGCCCGCGTACACCGCCGCCGCGATGTCGGCGAGCACGCCATAGCGCAGGTCCACCGCGTAGTTGAGCCGGATCAGCGCGACCCGGGTGCCGCGCGTGGTCGCGGCGTGGGTGAACACCCGCTCGCGGCCCAGGCAGGACATCGCGTACTCGCCGACCGGCCCGACCGGGTCGCTCTCCACGCTGCCGCCGGAGCCCGCTGCCACCAGCGGGTACACATTGCCGGTGGAGAACGCGGCGATCCGCGCGGCCGGATAGCGGCGCGCGATCCGGTCCGGCAGCGCGGCGTTGACCGCCCACGCGTGCTCGGGGGCGCCGGCCGAGCCGAACTTGGCCCCGACCATGAACACCACATTGCCCGCGTCCGGCAGTTCGGCCGGGTCGCCGGTCATCAGGTCGAACGCGACGGTGCGCACACCGTCGGCCTCCAACGCCTCGGCCGCGGCGCGGTCCGACCAGCGCGAGACCGCGTACACGCGCACCTCGCCGCGCCCGCCCGCGTCCAGCGCGCGGCGGGCCAACCGGCACAGGCTCGGGCCCATCTTGCCGCCCGCGCCGAGCACGACCAGGTCGCCCTCCAGATCGGCCAGGTCCGCGATCAGCGCCGCGGACGGGGTCGCGAGGAGTTCCTCCAACGCGGCCTCGCCGTCCGGGAACGCGAGCCCGGCGGGCGTGCCTTTCGCTTCGGCCACAGCTACAGCCACCTCATTCATGACGCGAGATCAGCCCTTGATTCCGGTTGCCGCCACGCCTTCGGTGACGTAGCGCTGGCCCACGAGGTAGGCCATGAAGATGGGGACGAACGCGACCACGGAGCCCGCGAGGACCACGTTCAGCGGCACGTTCTGTTGTTGCAGCGAGGCGATGCCGACGGTCAGCGTGCGCATGTCCGTACTCTGACCGACGATCAACGGCCACAGGAAGTCGTTCCAGTGCCACAGGAAGACGAACGTGCCCAGGGTGGCCAGGATCGGCTTGATCAGCGGCAGCACGATCCGGACGAAGATCTGGAACTCCGAGGCACCGTCGATCTTGGCCGCCTCGAACAGCTCGTCCGGCAGTCCCTGGATGAACTGCCGCATCAGGAACACCGCTTGCGCGTTGGCCAGCGACGGCAGGATCAGACCCCAGTAGGTGTCGACGCCGTTCATCTTCGCGATCAGGACGAACGTCGGGATCATCGTCACGTGGTACGGAACCATGACCATCGACAGGAACGACCAGAACATCGCCTCGCGGCCGGGGAATCGCTTCTTGGCGAACGCGTAGCCGGCCAGCGCGGACAGCAGCAGCGTGCCGAGCACGCCGACGATCGAGTAGATGAGCGTGTTGATCAGCCACTGGGGGACGTCCTGCGAACCGAGGACGTCGCTGTACGCGCTGGTGGTCAGGTTCCACGGCAGCAGGCTGCCCGGGAACTCGACCGCGCCGGACGGCTTCAGGGACAACACGACCATCGCGTAGAACGGGAAGATCGTGGCCAGCGCGACCACGCCGAGGAGCAGGCCGCGCAGCACCTTGCCGCGCCGGGTGCCGCGCATCGCGTATGGCACGGTGTCCTGCTCGCGCCGGGGACCGGAGCGGTCGCGGCGGCGCAACCGCAGGCGGGCGCCCGCCGGTTCGCTCTTCGCCGCGGCGACCGGCGGCGGCGTGATCTCGGCGACCTCGTGGGTGTCGAGGGACATGGTCACTTCTCCTTCCCGATCACCAGGCGCTGGATGATCGCCACGATGAGCGTCAGCACGAACAGGGCCAGGCCGATCGCGCTGGCATAGCCGAGATCGAAGTACTTGAAGCCGGCGTCGTAGAGCTGGAAGACCAGCGTGTAGCTGGCGTTCGCCGGGCCGCCGCCGGTCATCACGTACACCGCGTCGAAGACCTGGAAGCTGGCGGTGGTCTCGATCACGGCGAGGAAGAACAGCGCGGGCTTCAGGCTCGGCGCGATGATGTAGCGGAAGCGCTGCCAGGGACCGGCGCCGTCGGTGAGCGCGGCCTCCTCCAGTTCCCGGGGCACGTTCTGCAGGCTGGCCAGCAGGATCAGCATGCCGTAGCCGAACCGCGACCAGATGCCCACGATCGCCAGCGCCGGCACCACGAACACGTCGTCGGCCAGCCAGGATCCGGTGTGTCCGCCGATCCAGCTCATCACCGTGGACCACGGTCCGTCGGTGGAGAAGATCCAGATGAAGACGGTGGAGGCGAGCACCAGGCTGGTGACCACCGGCAGGAAGAAGATCGAGCGGAACAGCTTCGAGCCGCGGAACGCGCGCCGGGTCAGCAGCGCGAGCCCGAGCGCGGCGATGATCGTGCCGGGCACGGTGATCACCGTGTAGAGCACGGTCACCCTGAGCGAGGACCAGAAGACCGGGTCGTCCCACAGGCGGGTGAAGTTGTCCAGGCCGGTGAACTTCGGCGAGTCCATCAGCGAGTAGTCGGTGAAGCCGAGCAGCACGCCGGCGATGCTGGGGCCGAAACGGAACAGCACGAACAGCACGAAGGCGGGCAGGACGAACAGCAGCCCGATTCGGGCCTCGCGGCGGGCGTGCGGCCCGCGTCGGCGGAGCCTGCGGGATTGTTCCGCGACTGCGGCCACGGGGACCTCCTTGGGCTGAGGAACGGATGAGGGGATGGGAACGGATCAAGCGCGGATGGCGGGAGAGGACAAACGCTGGTGGGCGGCCCGGACGCGGGGGCCGGGCCGCCCGGTCGGGGTCAGCGCGCGAGCAACGCGTTCGCCGCCTTGGCCGCGTCGTTGAGCGCGTCCTTGGGGCTCTTGTTGCCGATCAGCGCGGCCTGGATCTCCGGCGCGAGCACGCCCATCACGTCCCGCGACTTCTCCTTGAGCGGGCCTGCGCTCATCACGTCGAGCGTCTTGGCCACGTCGGCCTGGAGCTTGTCCCCGGGGTAGGGATCGGCGGCCGAGGTGCGGGCCGGGAAGTAGCCGTTGGACTTGACCAGCGCGAGGCTGTTCTCCGGCTTGGCGACGAAGGAGATCCACTTGCCGGCGGCGTCCTTGTTGGCGCCCTTGAGCATCGCGAACGAGCCGACCGTGCCGTACCCCGCGGACTTGACGTCCTTGAGCGGCGGCAGCACGACCGTGTTCTCCTTGCCCCAGAACTTCTCCACGTCGGCCGGGGTGTTCTGCCACGTGCAGGCGACCTTGCCCTTGGCCACCGGGGTCTGCTCCAGCTTGGGCGTGGTGGTGACCTGGTCCTTGTCCGTGTAGCCCTTGTCCACCAGGGTCTTGAGGAAGCTCAGCGCCTTGACGCCGGCCTCGGAGTTGAACGCGACCGACTTGCCGTCGGCGGCGAACACGTCACCGCCCGCCTGCCACAACATCGGGTACCAGGTCAGGTTCAGCGTCTGCTGGGTGTCGCCGCTGTAGCTGGTCGCCTGGTAGCCCTTGTCCTTGAGCTTCGGCGCCAGGTTGAGCAGGTCGTCCCAGGTGGCCGGGTAGTTCGTCTCGCCGACCGCGGCGAACACCCGCTTGTCGCAGATCAGCGGGTTGGCGCTGGTCAGCAGCGGGGTCGCCATCGGCTTGCCCTCCACGCTCACCGAATCCAGCGCGGCCTTGCGGTAGTCCGCCTTGTCGGCGGCGGGCATGTACTCGTCCGCGGGCACCAGGCTGCGCTGGTACTTGGGCAGTTGGTCGGGCACGAGGTAGACCACGTCCGGGCCCTTGTTCGCGGCGATCGCGGTGGCCAGCGCGGTGTCGCGGTTGGCCCACGGGTAGGTCCCGACCTTGACCTTGTAGCCGGGGTTGGCCTTGCTGAACGCGTCGCTGAGGCCGGCCCAGTACTCCTTGTTCTTCGCCTCGTCGGCGATCACCGGGTACATCCAGGTGGTGATCGACTTGCCGCCCGAGCCGGGGCCGGAGGAACCGCCGCACGCGGCGAGGCTCACGGTGAGGGCGGTGGCGAGCACCGGGAGGGCGATCACGCGGACGGTACGCGGACGGATGCTTCTTCTCATGGGGGTCGCGTCTCCTGACAGCGGGGTTTGACGGGGTGTCAGTTCAAGAACCGAGGCGGGGCCCGACCGCTCGCCCACCGCCGGCAGGCGGCGAGGGCGGGACGGCTCGAGCGGCCGGACCGGCTCGGGGGTTGCTCAACCGAACGGGGCGTCGCTCAACTCGCGGGTACGGCCTCGGTGTTGCCGCCGTGTCGGGAGCGTTCGACGGCGAACGCGGCAAGGTGGCTGCCGAGCGAGTCGACGCCGTTGGAACGGATGTGGGCGTGGTCGCCGGTGGCCAGCGCGGTGACGAACGCGTCGATCAGCGCGGTGTCGCCGCCGCCGTGTCCGTCCGCCGCGTTCGACCCGGAGGCACCCGCGTCGTGGGTGACCACCCGGTCGTCGGCGAAGGTGTGCACGGTGACCTGCTCGCCGTCGCCGCGCAACCAGCCGTGGCTGCCGAAGATCCGCACCTGGCGGTGCGTCTGCTCGGTGAACGCGGTCATCGTGAACGTCGCGGTGATCCCGCCGGACAACTGCATCGCCACCACCTGGTGGTCCACCACGTCGTTGTCGCAGTGGTAGACGCAGCGCCCGTACGGGCCTTCGCGCAGCGCCCGGACCAACTCGGCCTGATCCTGCGGCCCGTGCGCGGCGTCGGTGACGTGGTTGATCGGCCACGCGTCGCCGGTCCGGCGCAGCGCCGGGAAGTAGAGCTTGGGACCCGAGTACGGACAGTCGGGTTCGACCGCGCAGTCCAGGCAGTTGCGGGCCGAACCGACCGGCGCGTTCTCCGGCTTGAAGTGCGCGAGGCCGCCGAAGCTGGCCACCGTCTCGATCCGGGCGCCGGTGACGTACCCGATCCAGTCCAGGTCGTGCGAGGACTTGGCCAGGATCATCGGCGAGGAGTCCGCCTCCCGGCTCCACGGTCCGCGCACGTACGAGTGCGCGTAGTGCCACCAGCCGACCGGCTCCAGCAGGTCCAGGCTCACGATCGAGCCGAGCACACCGGAGTCCAGGACGCCCTTCACCAGGTCGGTGTAGGGCGTGTAGCGCAGCACGTGGCACACCGCGAACGGGACGCCGGCCGCGGCGACACCGTCGACGATCCGCCGGCAGTCCGCCTCGGTGGCGGCCATCGGCTTCTCGGTGAGGATCGCGTAGCCGGCCCCGGCCAGTGCCAGGATCGGCTCCACGTGTTCGCGGTCCTGGGTGGCCACGATCACCGCGTCCGCGATCCGCTCGTCGAGGAGCGCACGCCAGTCCTCGAACTGCACGCTCGCGCCCGACGCTTCCCGGGCGGAGGCGCGCGGGTCGGCCACCGCGACCAGTTCGGCGCGGTCGGGGTGCCGATGGATCCAATCGGTGTAGGTCAGGCCTCGGTTGCCCGCACCGACCAGGGCGACCCGTACGGGTCGGTCGGTGATGGCCGGTCGGCCGGTGTTCATGGTCGAACTGGGGGAGGTCATGGTGCTTCCCGTGGTGCGAGGGTGTTGCGGATACGACGGTGGCCGCGCGTACGAGCGTGCCGCGGGCCCTGGGTGACGGCGGGTCAGAGGAGTTGGTTGCCGGCGGTGTGCGCGACGCGCGGGCCCTCGTCGGGCAGTGCGGTACGCGTGACGCCGTCCTCGACGCAGCCGCCGTGCAACAGCGCGCTGTTGCCGCCGAAGGCCGCGCCGGCGAGTTCGAGCCGACCGCCGGTGAACGTGCTGCCGCCCGCGCGATAGCGGTTGGGTCCGTCGGTGACCAGCACGTGTGCGGTGGCCGGGTCGGCGGCGGTGGACACGCAGCCGTCCAACTGCCAGGAGACGGTGCGGGCGCCGCCGGTGCGCGACAGCAGCGCGCGGGCCGCGTTGGTGCCGCCGAGCCGGGTCCGCGACAGCGCCACACTCTGGTCGCCGGTGCCCGCGAACCGCAGGCCGCTGTCCCGCAGTTCGCCGCCGGCCACGCTCAGCGCGGGGCCGGTCACCGTGGTCGGCGCGGCGGTCGGTGTGCCCACCAGCGTGCAGTCGGTGAGCACGAGCCGCCCGGCGTTCTTCAGGCTCGCGTTGTCCAGGCCCTTGAGGGTGACCCGGTGCAGGTGCAGTTCGCCGCTCACGTTGGCCTGGGTGATCTCGGCGTCCTTGCCGAGCGTGAACGTCGAGTCGGCGATCACGTTGGCGCGCTGCGAACGGTTGGACACCTGCGACACGATCAGCGGCCCCGAGGCGGTGCAGCCGCGGATCTGCACGCCGTCCGCGTTGACCCACAACATCCCGGAGCCGGCCAGCGCCGGCTTGCCGATCACCTGCATGTCCTCCAGGGTCAGGTCGGTGATCTTGACCCGGGCCACGAACCACGAGCACACGTGCTTGCGCACGGTGATGCGCTTGGCCACCGAGCCCCACGCGGCACCGGAGTTGGCGAAGGTCATCAGACCCGAGTTGCCGGTGTAGACGAGGTCGTGCTCGAACTGACCGTGCGTCACGAACGGGCCTTGGTCGTCGCCGTCGCCGTGACAGTTGGTCACGTAGCAGTAGGCGGACGCGGTCAGGTCGTTGAGGTGCCGGCTGTTCGCGACGTGGCAGTCCTCGACGTGCCCGTACAGGCAGTAGATCTGCTGGGTGAGGTAGCCCGCGCCGCCCCACGTGACGCTGGCCGGGTTCTTCAGCGAGCACGCCCGGGTGCGGTAGTGGGTGCACCAGCGGCGCATCACCACCGGCCAGAACGTGCCGACCGCGTCGACGTGTTCGACGTCGCAGCGGATCGTGTACTCGTAGGCGATCGGGTGCGACCCGGTGTACTGGTCGCCGTCCTGGATGCCCTGGAAGACCATGTTGCGCACGTGCGCGCGGTCCACCGGCTCGATCCGGGTCCAGGTGAAGGTACGGCCGGCGGCGAGGTCCCAGCCGATCTTGTAGCCGACCCGGATGTGCGTCGCGTCGACGAGCCGGGTGATCTCGACCAGGCGCTGCACCTCCTGCTCGTACTTGCCCTTGCCCGGTTCCGGGTCGATGGTGACCGCCCACCAGTCGCCGACCTTGAAGGCCGCGCTGTCCGGTACCTCGAAGACGTCCGCCAGGTCGGGCATCGGCTGGGACAGCTTGGCCTTGACCACCGTGTCGGTGACCTTGCCCTTGAAGTACAGGACCGCGCCGAACGGGTTGTCGTGGGTGTTCTTCTCGATGCCGGTGGTACGGACGGTGTGTCCGCCGAAGTCGAGGACGATCCGGGAGCGGCCGAAAGTGTGCCGCTTGACGAAGAGCAGATCGGTGTGGGCCTCGATCCGGTGGATGTACGGGTCGTCGACCATCGCGTCCAGCGCGGCGTCGGCGGGGACCTTGTCGTCCAGGATGCCGAACCGGCGGAAGTCCATCACCCCGTCGTGCACCTGGATCCACCGACCCTCCCGCTTGGGCGAGGGGTTGGCCAATACGGTCCCGCCGTTGACCGGCAGGCTCGCGCGCGGGTCCCAGCGCACCACCATGCCGCCGCCGTCGCCCGCCGCGTGATACCCGGCCACCACCACGATGGTGTTCGGGGCCAGTCGACGGGTCTCCAGGCGCAGCAGCGCGGCGACGGTGGCGACACCGGTGGGGACGTTGCCGTCCTCGTGTCGATCGTCGGAGGACGAGGACGCCGACGAGGCGGCGGCGGCCGTACCCGTCGCGGCGGTGCCGGCCAGGAGCAGACCGCCCAGGCCGCCCGCGGCGAGCAGGCGGCGGCGGGAGGACGCGGGCGCGCCCGACGGGGTCGTGGCGGCGGTGGATGTTTCGGGGGACGTGCTCATCGGGACCTCGGCCTTCGGCGGCAGGGGGGTGAGGACGCTTCCCGTGACACGTGCCGATGCGGCGTTCCCAACGGGTGGGAAACGCGCGGCGGATGGCTTGGGGTGGGCCGCGTGGGTCCGGTGACGGACCGTCGACCCCAGGGCCGGAAACCGGGCACGATTCGTGGCAGCGAACGTGCGGGCCCTGATGAGTCAAGGAACGTAGACCCGCCCGACGTTCCTGGTCAAGACCTCATGGCGGACTTTCATCGTCCGTGATCGGGGGAACACGATGGGGTCGCGGCGTATTGTCCCGTTGCGACCCCATCGGTCCGATTGTTCACCGGCATTTCTCAGCCGGCGTCCACCTCGCCCTCGCCACTCTCCGTGCTGCCCAACTCGCGGCTGACCCGCAGCGCGCCGGCCCGCACCTGGCGGCCCAGTTCCTGGAATCGCCAGCCCGGCAGGTCGAGCTTGAGGCCGGTGATGCTGATCGCGCCCACGCACAGGTCCCGGTGGTCGCGGACCGGGCTGCCGATGCAGAAGATCCCGTCCGCGTCCTCCTCGTCGTCCAGCGCGTAGCCGGTCTGCCGGATGTCGCGCAGGTGCGCGAGCAGGGTCGCGGTGTCGGTGATCGTGTGCGACGTGCGCCGGGGCAGGCCCGAGCGCTCGATCACCGCGCGCGCCTCGGCCTCGGGCAGCGCGGACAGGATGGCCTTGCCCAGTCCGGTGCAGTGCGGCAGTTCGCGCACCCCCATGCGCAGGTCCAGGCGTACCCGCTGCTCTATCCCGACCTGGTCCACGACCACCGCGAGCCCGCCCTCGGGCACCGCGAAGCGCGCGGCCATGCCGGTCTCCCTGGTCAGTTCGGCCAGCACCGGCCGGGCCACATCGCGCAGGGACACCTGCGACTGGGCCCGATCGCCGAGCCGGGCCAGGCCCATCCCGAGCCGGTAGCGCCGATTCATCCCTTCCCCGTCGTCCGAGACGAGGCCGTAGCCGCGCAGGGTCTGGAGCAGTCCGAAGGTGGCGCTCTTGGAGATCCCGCAGGCCTGACCGACCTCGGTGACGCTCATGCCGTCCCCCGGGCCACGTGTGGAGAGCACCTCGAGGATGTCCGCGGCCCGGGCGACGGACTTCACCCAGTACTTCGACTCCTCGACATTCTCGTTAACGCTGTTCGACATAGCAGAACACATTACCGGTCCGGACCCCTTGACTGCCTCGTACATCCAAATGTAAGGTCTGGAACTGTTCGGTCCTGTCGAACAGTGTTCAGAAAACACGGTGTAGAGCAAGCGCAACACCTGCGACGCGTGCCGAAGGCGGATGGCGCCGGTGATCCAAGGCCTGGCAGGGCCGCGGATCCGAACGGTCACGAACGACGCAAGGAGCCCACCGATGAGTGTCGGCACAGCCGCCACCGACTCCCTTCCCGCCCGAGCCCTTCGGGTCATCCCGGGCGGGGTGAACAGCGGTCAGCGCCGGATCCCGGGCCTGACCGAGCTGGTCGTCACCAACACCAGCGGCGCGAACTTCACCGATGCCGAGGGTCGCGTCTTCACCGACTACCACTCCGCGTTCGGCCCGCCGCTGCTCGGCCACAACGACCCGGACGTGCGGCGCGCGGTGCACGAGGCGGCGGGCCGCCTGGACCTGACCGGCGTGGCCGTCACCGAGGGCGAGATCACCCTCGCCGAAACCCTGGTCGAACTGGTCCCCTCGGTGGAGAAGGTGCTGCTCACCAGCACCGGCAGCGAGGCCACCTTCCACGCGCTGCGGGTCGCCCGCGCGGTCACCGGTCGCCGACTGGTCGTCAAGTTCCAGGGCTGCTACCACGGTTGGCACGACTCGGTGAGCCTGAACGTGATCTCCTCGCCCGACGCGGTCGGCGCACACGACCCGATCTCGACCGGCATCCTGCCCGAGGTGCTCGAGGCCACCCTGGTCCTGCCGTTCAACGACCCGGCCGCGGTGCGCACCGCGTTCGCCGAGCACGGCGCGGCCATCGCCGCGGTGATCCTGGAGCCGATCCCGCACAACGTCGGCTGCCTGCTGCCCGACCCCGAATTCCTCGCCACGCTGCGCGAACGATGCACCGCACACGGTTCGGTGCTGGTCTTCGACGAGGTCATCACCGGCTTCCGACACGACCTCGGCGGTTACCAGAAGATCGCCGGCGTCACCCCGGACCTCACCACCTTCGGCAAGGCCATCGCCAACGGCGCCCCGGTCGGCGCGCTCGGCGGCCGGGCCGACCTGATGGACCAGTTCAGCACCCTCCCCGGCGCCCCCGCGTTCTTCGCCGGCACCTACAACGGCCACCCGTGGGTGGTCGCCGCCGCCCTGGAGACGCTGCGCAAGCTGCGCGAGGAGCCGGTACACGAGCACGTGTTCCGGCTCGGCGAGCGGGTTCGCACCGGCCTGGGCGAGATGTACACCCGGCTGGGCATCCCGGCCGTGGTCACCGGCTACGGCTCGGTGTTCGTCACCTACTTCATGTCCGGCGGCGTCCCGCGCAGCTACGACGACCTGCTCGCCAACGACGCCGGCCTGTTCATCGGCTACCGCCGCCGGCTATTGGAGCACGGCGTGTTCGAGCTGCCACTGAACCTCAAGCGCAGCCACATCTCGTACGCGCACACCGACGCGGACGTCGACCACCTGATCGCCGCGACCGAACTGGCCGTACAGGACGCGATCAAGGACGGCGGAATCGACGAGTTGGCCGGCACGTCCACGATGGGCGGCGCGATCGAAGGGACGGCACGCTGATGTTGGTCGTCGACCGCACCCGACCCACCGGCCCGGCCGGCCGGATCACCCACGTCGAGACGCTGCTCCTGGGCACCGCGTGGCGCGACTTCGGCTACGTGCGCGTGCACACCGACCAGGGCCTGTCCGGCGTCGGCGAGATCACCCACCCCTACCGGGTCGCCGAAACGGCCGCGCTGGCCCAGGCGTTGGCGAACCGGCACCTGATCGGCGCCGACCCGTTCGACACCGAGGAACTGTGGCTGCGGCTGTACCAGGGCGACTTCCTGCGCGGCGGAGACGTCGGCGGGATCGCGCTGTCCGGCTTCGACCAGGCCATGCACGACCTGATGGGCAAGGCGCTGGGTGTCCCGGTGTACCGGCTCACCGGCGGCGCCTGCCGCGACCGGGTCCGGGTGTACGCCAACGGTTGGTACAACGGCGAGCGCGAGCCCGACGTGTTCGCGGCCAAGGCCAAGGAGACCGTGGCCAAGGGCTACTCGGCACTCAAGTTCGACCCGTTCGGGGCCGGCCTGCACGAGCTCTCGCGCGCCGAACTGCGCCAGTCGGTCGAGCTGGTCGGCGCGGTCCGCGAGGCGATCGGGCCGGACGTGGACCTGTTCATCGAGGGCCACGCGCGATTCGCGATGACCACCGCGTCCGCGCTGCTGCGGGCTCTGGAACCGTTCGACATCGGCTGGCTCGAGGAGCCGATGCCGTGGACGCACATCGAGCGCTACGCGGAACTGCGTGCCCGCGCGCCGTTCCCGATCTCCGGCGGCGAGCACTTCCACAACCGCTACGAGTACAAGCAGTTGTTCGCCACGAACGCGGTGGACATCATCCAGCCCGACCTGTCCATGGCGGGCGGACTCACCGAGGTGCGCAAGATCGCCGCGATCGCCGACACGCACGGCGTCATGGTCGCCCCGCACAACTCCAACTCGCCGCTGTGCACCACGGTTTCCGTGCACGCCTCGCTCGGGATCACCAACTTCAAGATCCTGGAGACGTTCGACGGGCTGCTGGAGCCGTTCGTCTTCGACGCGGTACGCGGCACGTTGCCGGTGACCGCGGACGGGCACGTGGAGATCCCGACCGCGCCGGGCTTCGGCGTCGAGCTGGACGACGACGTGTTCGCCGAACACCCGCCCACCCACCGCTTCTGGAACATGTTCTCGGACGGCTGGGAGAAGAGGAACCGCACATGAGCGCCGGCCGCTCGGGCATCGTCGACGTGCACTCCCATCTGTTCCGCCAGTGTTGCGACTTCGACGACGTGTTCAAGGCCGACTCGGCCCGCGCGCACGACGGCGAGGTCGACCTGACCGTGCGCTGGGCCGACTACGCGGCGTCCAGCCCGGCGGACACCCGGACCGTCGTGGTCGGCGGCAAGGCCCGGCGCAGCGGCCTGTGGGTCGAGGACAAGGCGGTCGCCGAATACGTGGCCGAGCAGCCCGATCGACTGATCGGCTATCTGTCGATCGACCCGACCCAGACCGGCTGGCAGGACGAACTACGGTTCGGTCACCAGGAGTTGGGCCTGCGTGGAATCAAGTTGATGCCGATGTACGCGGGCTTCGACCCGGGGGATCCGCAGTACGACCCGCTGTTCGCCTACGCCGAGAGCAACGGCCTGCCGATCCTGGTGCACACCGGCACCACGTTCGTCTCGGCGGCACCGATCGCCTACGCGCAACCCCGGTTGCTGGATCCGGTCGCGATCCGCCATCCCGAACTGCGGATGGTGCTCGCGCACCTGGGCCATCCGTTCGAGGGCGAGTGCATCGCGGTGATCCGCAAGCACCCACACCTGTACGCGGACGTCAGCGCGCTGCACTACCGCCCGTTCCAGCTTTGGCACAGCCTGCGGCTGGCCCAGGACTACGGCGTGCTGCACAAGCTGCTGTTCGGCAGCGACTACCCGTTCACCACGGTGGACGCGTCGGTGGCGGGTCTGCGTGCGGTGGCCGCCGTGCCGGGCATCCCCGGTCTGCCGCCGTTGGATCGGGACGCGGTCGAGCAGATGATCTTCCGCGACGCGCTGCCCCTGCTGGGGTTGTCGTGACCGGCCCCTCGGCGCCCGGCGGGCCGGGCGTCGTGCCGGTCGGCGGGCCCGGCGCGAGCTTCGCGCTCACCGACCGCACCGCCCTGGTCACCGGCGCCGCCGGTGGTCTGGGCCGGGCGTTCGCGGTCGCCCTCGCGGCGGCGGGCGCCGACGTCGTGCTCACCGACCGTCCGGGCGTGGACCTCACCGAGACGAGCGCCCTGGTCGAGGCCTGCGGCCGGACCGCCCGGATCCGGCCGTTCGACCTGGCCGACACCGCCGGGCTGGCCGGCTATGTGGACGAACTGCGGGCCGAGGTCGGCCCGTTGCACATCCTGGTCAACAACGCCGGTACCGCGGCCCTGGAGCGGTTCAACGAGATCACCGTGGCGAGTTGGCGCCGGGTGCTCGCGGTGAACCTGGATGCGGTCTTCTTCCTCTCCCAACGGGTCGCCGAGCATATGATCGCGGACCGCGTGCCGGGCCGGATCATCGCGGTGACCTCGAAGAACGCACATGTGGCCGAGGCCGGTCTGGCCCACTACAACGCCTCCAAGGCGGGTGTGGACCTGCTGGTGCAAAGCCTCGCGGTGGAACTGGCCCCGCACGGGATCACCGTCAACGCGGTGGCCCCGGGCATGGTCGAGACCCCCATCGACGGCGATTTCCCGCTCGATCGCGAGCCGTTCGAGGCCGCCTACCGCGAACGCATCCCGCTCGGGCGGTACGCCACGCCCGACGAGTGCGCGGGCGCCGTGGTCTTCCTCGCCTCACCCGCCGCGTCCTACGTGACCGGCACCCGGATCGTGGTGGACGGCGGTGTGCTCGCCGACCAGATGCCCCGGATGCGCCACATGCCGCCATACCGCAACTCGCTCTGACTCACCGGCGCGTCCGGATCGGCCCCACTCCGGGGGTCCGGCTCCGGACGCCCCGCATACCCCTTCGTGCACGGATCGAGAAAGTGAGCGGGACCCCCATGTCCTCACTCGGTTCTTCCCCTTCGTCGTCCCGCCGCCGCCTGTTGGCCGCGGGTGGATTGGGCGGGCTGCTGCTCGCCGGCACGGCGGCCGCGGGTACCGCCTCGGCCTCCCCCGACGACAACCGCGACGGCGGGCGCCGCGAACCCTCCGACAGCGTGCCGACGATCGCCGCCCTCTTGGATCTGGAAACCCGCCGTCTACCCGCCGACACCATGGTCTCGGTGGCGGGCTATCACGCGGCGGGCGACGGCGGCGGCATGGTGGTGCGCTGGGACCCGCGCTCGAAACTGCCCGCCAACGGCGGCACGGTGCACACGATCGGCTCGCCCAAGCGGGAGGGTCGGTGGATCCAGGTGCACGACGGGGTGATGGACTTCCGCCGGTTCGGCATCCTGGACGACAAGGTCCCCGCCGACGCCGCGCTGGACGCGATGGTCGACGACCCGTACATCCACCGGATCGAGGCCCACAGCGACCTGCTCTTCGTCAAGCGGCACACCTTCGGCCGCTCCCGGATCGTCCTCGACTTCGGCGGACACACCGTCCGCACCACCGGCATCGAGAAGAACACCCACGACAACCCGTTCGGCGCGGTCCTGTACTTCAAGGGCAAGGTCACCGACACGGTGGTCGCGTACCCGCTGGCCGAGACCGTCATCGAACTCACCGACGCCTTCCCGGTGCCGGACTCCGGCAGGTTCAAGGTCGGCGAGTGGTGGACCGTGGAGATCGACCCGATCGCGGGTGGCGGCACCTATGAGCGCGAGTTGCAGAAGCTGGTCGAGATCACCCAGATCGTCGACGGCAAGCACATCCGGGTGGACTACCTCAACGGCTGGGAACTGGCCGCCGGACGCCGCATCACCTGGACCCGGGTCGAACCGGTCCGGCGCGCCGACGTCCGCAACATGGTGTTCTTCGGCGCCGGCCCCGCCGACGACGAGTACACCGGCTCGCACCCGGTCGCCTACGAGTACGCGGTGCGCTGCGACGTGATCGGGATCGAGGCCACCGGGTCGTTCTGGCCGGTGATCATGCGCCGTTGGTGCACCCACTTCCACACCGCGCGCTCCTCGCTGAAGAACCCGCCGACGGTGATGTACGGCGGCGCGGGCTACCTGACCCAGCAGATCTACTGCCTGTACGGCCGGGTCGAGGACTGCGTCTCCAGCAACGCCCGACACCTGAACGACCTGACCGCGTCCGCCTACTGTCACGTGGTCAACTGCCACGGCGACGGCGACGATCAGGGCGGCAACCCGTTCACCACGCACGGGCAGTACGAGCACGACCTGCTCTTCGAGGGCAACTCGGGACTGATGGACATCGCGAACTCCGGTGTCCTGTGGGGAACTTCGGCGAAACGCATCACCGTGCGCGACCACGTGTGCTCGTGGTTCGTCGCGGGCACGAAGATCACCGACCTGACCCTGGAGAACGTCCGGGTGATCCCCCGACCGACGTTCGACCCGGGCGGCACCCTCCAGGTCAACGCGGATGGCGTACAAATGCGCGGCTGCGTCGCGCACACCTTCGCGATCGGCCGGCGCTCGGCCCGCTCCACCCGGCCGAACGTCATCGAGGGCTGCACGTTCCACCTGCCCGCGAAGCAGGTGCTGGTGCAGACGCCGGTGACCAACACCGTGCACTTTCGGGACTGCACGTTCACCGGCGTGGACGGCGCGATCCTGCGCGGTTCGGGCGAGGTCGACTTCGACGGGTGCACGATCGTCGGGGCCTCGCCCGCGGCCGCACCGCTGGAGGTGGGCGCGGCCGTGCTGCGGCTGACCGCGAGCACGCTGACCGACACCGGCGTGGTGCTCTCCGCGGTCCGCGACCAGAGCGTGCACATAAGCGCCGGCACCCGGATCACCGGCGGCAACGGCGCCGGTGCGCTGCTGTCCCGAGCCGCCGGAACGGGCGTCGCACGCTGGCAGTTGCACGACGCGGCGTCCACCACCGACGGCGCCCACGTACGGCTGGAATCCGGGGTCAACCACTGGGTGGCCACCGGGACCCGGTTCACCGGCGGCCGATTGGAACTGCGCCCGCAGGCGTTCGCCGGCGCGTCCACGGCGCTGCACACCACGTGCGTCGAGGACGGCGTCACCCGGACCGCGCTGCCCACGGACGGCCCGCGGGTGGTCACCACCGGGAACCTGGCGATCTGAGATGGAACCGCGCACCACCACCTCGGCCGACGATCCGGCGCTGCGCGCCCTGTGGGCGGTGGCCTTCCCGGACGCACCCGGCCTGCCCTCGCTGCACGCGCACGACCCGGGCCGGCACGAGCGCACCCTGGTCGTCGCCGCCGACGACGGCGCGATCGACGCCGTCCTGCACTGGCAGCCCCGCCCGATCCGCGACGCGGCGGGCGGGGTCGAGGTGGTCGGTTGTGTGGGCAGCGTGGCCAGTGCGCCCCGAGCCCGCGGCCGAGGGCTGATCCGCCGACTGCTCGCGGTGGCGATCGACGACATGACCCGGTACGGCTGCGCGTGGTCGCTGATGTTCAGCGGCACGCCCGGCGTGTACACGGGATCCGGTTGGGAGACCTTCCCGACGCCGTATCTGCGCGGCGTGGCCGGGTCCGAGGCGGCGTGGGGCGATCGTCGGGTGCGCCGGGCGCGGCCCGCCGACCTGCCCCGGATGATCACGACGCACGCCGCCTCGAACGCGAACCGGCCGCTGACCACGGTGCGTTCGTCGGCCGACTGGGCACACCGCTTCCCGCACTGGTACGCGTCGCCCGCCCGGGTGTTGGCCACCGAGCAGGGCGACTACGCGGTGATCCGCCCGGACACCGGCGAAGTGGTCGAACTCGCCCACGGCCCGGGCCGTCCGTACGCGCTGCCCGCGCTGTTGCGCGAGGCGCTGTACGAACTCGGCGGCCCGGGCACGGTGGTGACGTTGCGGGTGCCGATCGACGCGGCGCTCACCCGGGCGATCGGCGCCGTGCTGACCGACGTGAGCACCGGCCACACCGACTTCGGTCTGGCCCGGCCGATCCAGAACGACCGGGCACGGGTACGCGCCACGGTCACCGCCCCCGGTGCCACGCACTGGCTGGGGGACGCGTTCTGATGCATCGTCAGGACGCCCGCACACCGCCCGGCTCGGCGAGGAATCACCCCGTGCCGCCGAGCCGGGTGCCGGTTCTGGTCGGCGGTGACACCACCGTGGTGTGCACCGCCGATCCGGACACCGGTGCGCTGGTGGAGACCGGCCCACCGGTGTCGGTGCGCACCGCGTACGCGGCCGGCCACCCGCGCCTGGACCTGGTCTACGGCGTGGACGAGGCGCTCGACGGCACGATCACCGTGCTCGAGCCGGGCCGGCACCCCCGGCTCCGGCAACGGGTCTCCTCACGCGGCTCGATCCCGTGCCACGTCGCGGTGTCCCCCGCCGGCGGGCACCTGCTCGTCGCCAACTACGGCACCGGCGATCTGCTCGTGTACCGCCTCGACGCGCACGGCGCGCTCGCCGAGGTGACCGAGCAGATCGCGCTCCCGGGCCCGGGCTCGCGGGCGCACCCGGAACGGCAATCCGCCGCGCACCCGCACCAGATCGTGTTCGAGGACCGGGACACGCTCACCGTCGTCGACCTCGGCGGCGACGTCCTGCTCACCTACCACCTGAGCGCGGGCCGCCTGCGGCTGCGCTCCACCCACCGCGTCCCGACCGGCACCGGGCCGCGCCACCTGAGCGGCCGTTGGCTGCTCGGCGAACTCGACCCGGCGATCCTGGCCCTGCCCGACCTGACCCGGCATCCGCTCGCCGCGCCGGGCCTGCCCTCGGCCATCGTCGCCGCGCCCGACGGCGCGCACGTGTACGCGGCCAACCGGGGCCCGGGCACGATCACCACCCTGGCCACAACCGCCCCGCACCCGATGTCCGACCTCCCCGCCGGCGGCGCCGCCCCGCAGGATCTGGCCTTCGTCGGCGACGTGCTCTACGCGGCCCTGCCCGACGCGGACGCGGTCGCCGCCTTCCGGTGGACCCCCGGAACCGGCGCGCTGAGCCCGCTGGGCATGGCGCTGCGCACCCCCGACCCACGCTGCCTGCTGCCGCTGCGCCGGCCGTGACCGGCGACCGGCCCGCCCGGGACCCGCGGTTCCGGCGCTCGAAAGGGCCCGGATGGCTCGGATCGCACGAATGACCCGGCCCGCCCGACCGGGCCGGGCCCGGCCGAGCCGTCCGCCCCCACCCCGCCCCCGTCAGGCCGAGCGGAAGACCTCGCTCACGCTGGTGAAGCTGTCCTTCGCGTGCCCGGCCTCGATGGCCCGCCGGAAGATCTCCGCAACCGCGCTCGGCAACGTCGCGTCCGCCCCCGACTGGAGCGTCGTGTGCACGACGTGCTCGATGCTCACCAGGCCCATCGCCAGGTTGTCCACGTCGCCGCCGTGCTCCCCGGCGTCCAGACGCGGCGCGTAGAAGGCGAGGAAGTCCGGTACCGACGCGGCCGTCGCCGACGCGTGCGGCAGGAACTCGGCGGCCGAGATGCCGTTCGCCCGCGCCACCGTCAGCGCGTGCAGGGCGGCGGTCATCGAGGTCCAGAAGATGTCCATCTGAAGCTGGTACAGGAGTGCGGCAAGGCCGGGGTCCGCGCCTCGGTAGTCGGTCCCGGTCAGCACGGCCAGGGTGTCCCGATGTGCCTCGAACACGTCGGCCGGGCCGCTGTAGAAGGTCGACATCTCGGGCGAGCCGATGCCCGACGGCGGCGACTGGACGCCACCGGTCAGATGCCGGGCGCCGTGCCCCGCCGCCCACTCGGCCCCCGCCCTGGCCCGCGCGGGGGTGTCCGAACTGAGGTTGACCAGCACCCGACCCGACAGCGCCGCCGCGGCCGGTTCCAGGATCGCGTGGACCGCGTCGTAGTCGGTCAAGCTCAACACCACCAGCTCGTTCGCCGCCAACGCGGCCTCGATCGTGGCGGCCCGCGCCGCTCCCTCGGCCACCAGCGCGTCCGCCTTGCTCGCGGTCCGGTTCCATACGGTCACCGGATGACCGGCGGCCAGGAACGCGCGGGTCATCGCCTGTCCCATCGGGCCGAGACCGATGACCGTGACCGCCTGCTCGCCGGCCGCCTGCTTGTCGCCCATGAGTACTCCAAGGATCTCGCGATGCATGGACTAGAACGAACGCTCTATCCAGTCCCAGGAATGTAGCACACCACTAGAGCGAACGCTCTATCCAATCTGGAACGAACGCTCTATCCGATAAACTCGCCGCGTGAAGACCAAGGCGCAGCAGCACGAGTCGGTCGCCCCCGCCGCCGGGACGACCCCGCTCGGCACCCGCGAACGCATCGTCCGCACGGCTTCGCGGCTGATGCAGCGACAGGGCTACGACGGCACCGGGATCAAGCAGATCTCCACCGAGGCCGGCGCCACGCTCGGCTCGATGTACCACTTCTTCCCGGGTGGCAAGCAGGAGTTGGCGGTCGCCGCGATCCGGCACGGGGACGGCGAGTTCGCCGACGTCCTGCGCGACGTGCTGGCCGCCGAGCCGGACCCGGGCGCGGCGATCCGCGAGCTCACCCGCAGTCTGGCCGAGGGGCTGCGCGCGTCCGACTGGGTCGACGGCTGCCCGGTCACCGCGACCGCGCTCGGCACCGCGACCGGCGCGCCCGACATCCAGGCCGCCGCGGCCGAGGCGTTCGCACACTGGCGGGAGCTGGTGCGGGTGCGGCTGGTCGAGGTCGGCCTGGCCGAGACGGACGCCGAGGGCCTCGCGCAGACCGTGATCAGCACCCTGGAGGGCGCCGAACTGGCCGCGCAGGTCAGCCGGAGCGAGCAGCCGCTGCTGCTGGCCGGCGTCCACCTGACCCGGCTGATCGACACCTACGAGCGCGGCACCGCGCCGGCCGGCTGAGCGCACGACCGGGCGCCCCGAGAGCAGGACCGGGCGGCGGCCACGAACCCGGCCGAGTGCGGATCAGCGCCCCTCGCCCGCCCGCACCACGCCGTTCTCGTACGCGAACACCGCCGCCTGGGTGCGATCGCGCAGGTTCAGCTTGGCCAGCAGCCGGCTCACGTGCGTCTTGACCGTCTGTTCGCTCACCACCAACCGCGCGGCGATCTCGGCGTTGGACAACCCCTGCGCGATCAGCGCGAGCACCTCGGTCTCCCGCTCGGTGAGCCGCTCGACCCGGCCGCGCGGTCCGGCCTCGGGCGGGCCGAGTCGGGCGAACTCGGCGATCAGCCGGCGCGTCACGGTCGGCGCGAGCAGCGCCTCGCCGTCCGCCACCACCCGCACCGCGTCCGCGAGTTGCACCGCCGAGGCGTCCTTGAGCAGGAATCCGCTCGCGCCCGCGCGCAGCGCCTCGTAGACGTACTCGTCCAGGTCGAAGGTGGTCAGCACCAGGACCCGGGTGGTGTTGCCCGGGTCGGCGGTGATCTCGCGGGTCGCGGCCAGCCCGTCCAGCACCGGCATCCGCACGTCCATCAGCACCACGTCCGGGCGCAGTACGGCGACCTGTTCGACCGCGTCCCGCCCGTGTACGGCCTCGCCGACCACGTCGATCCCGGGCTGCGCGCCGAGCAGGACCGAGAAACCCTCGCGCACCATCATCTGGTCGTCGGCGATCAGCACCCGGATGGCCATCGATGTCACTGCTCCTCGGTCGGCAGGAAGACGTCCACGTGGTAGCCCCCTTCGGGAGTATGCCCGGCGTCCAACGTGCCGCCGATCATCGCCGCCCGTTCGCGCATGCCCAGCACGCCGTGCCCGGAGCCCTCCCGCGCGGGCGCGCCGGCGTTCGGCGCGGGCTCGTTGGTCACCCGCAAACCGATCCCGGTCGGTACGTACGCGACCTCGACCCGCACCCGCGCGCCGGGCGCGTGTCGCAGCGCGTTGCTCAGCGCCTCCTGGCCGATCCGGTAGGCGGACAGGTCGACGCCCTGCGGCAACGGGCGCGGCGCGCCGACGGTGACGTGCTCCACCGTCATCCCGGCCGCGCGGACGTTGTCGATCAGTTCGGGCAGCCGGTCCAGGGTGGGCAGCGGGGCCGGCCGGCCCTGCCCGTCCAGCTCGCCGTCACCCTCCGGCCCGGTGCGCAACAGGCCCAGTACGCGCCGGAGTTCACCGAGCGCGTCGACCGCGTTGGCGCGGATCGTCACGAAGCTCTGCACCAGTTCCGGCGGTGGGTCCGCGACCCGGTAGCGGGCCGCCTCGGCCTGGATCGCGATCACCGACATGTGATGCGCGACCACGTCGTGCAACTCGCGTGCGATCCGGGCGCGTTCCTCCAGGAGTGCGCTGCGCTCGCGCTCGGTGGCGGTCAGGTCGGATTGCACCGCGAGCTGCCGGCGCGCATCGCTGCGGCCCCGGAAGGCGACCACGACCACCATCACTATCGCGGTCATCATCGCGACCGCAGGCATCGTGCCCCAGTGCGAAGGGTCGTTCTGCGCGTTCCGGACCAGGACCACGCCCAGCAGGGTGGTGATCAACCAGGTCTCCACGACGATGCGCAGCCGGGCGTGGAAGGCCACATAAGCCATCACCACGACCTGCGCGAAGACACCCACGGCCGTCCACGGCCACTGGATGTGGTCGTGCCCGTTCGACTCGCCGGCGAGGGCGCACGCCACGGTCGCGGCGAGCGACATCCACCACGCGACGAGCGGCCGTTGCGGCGCGAGCAGGATCGGCGCACCCGTGGCCAGGCCCAGTGCGAAGCCCAGGCCGCCGGACACCCCGGGATAGCCCGCCAGCACCGCACCCTGAATACCCACGGTGATCACGACCGCGAGGTAGAGCAGAGCGCGCGCGATCGCCACGCTGCTGAACGGGGCCGGCGGGCGCTCGGTGCGGACCCGGACATCGAACAGGTCCTCGCGCAGCGCGGTCAGCCCTCGGTTCATCCGACCGACCCGAGTTGCGCCGCCGCCGGGATCGTCGATCCGCTCGGTATCAACCGCTCGCTGCGCTCTGCCCGCCTTGACACTCACCCACGGCAGGCTATGAGGCACGACCGGTCCACGGCATCCCCGCCCCGGGTGATCCCGGGTGTCACTCTCAGGAGCTACGTGCGATGCCCGGACCTGCCCGCGCCGGCCTCCCAGCGATGGAACACCGCCCACAGCGCGAGCAGCACGGCGGCGAAGGCCGACATCCACCCGACGCGCGCCGCGATCCACGGCAGCCCGTCCGGCGCCGTGCCCAGGCCAGGCAGACCGCCGAGCCCGATGCCGATCGAGGTCACCGCGAGCATCGCGCTCTGATGCCACAGGAACACCGTCATCGCGGACAGGTTGACCAGCGCGACCGCCGCCCAGATCCCGGGGTGCCGGCTCAGCGCCCGGCGCAGCGGTGCCCGCACCAGCAGCGCGAGCCCGCATTGGGCCAGGCCGAAGGCGACCGCGGCGGCGGTGGGCGGGTTGAGGTTGGAGATCGCCTCGCCCGGGACGCCGACCATGCTGACCGGATAGCCGCAGTAGCGGATCAGCCCGGCACACGCGAACGCTCCGGCCACCAGCAGCGGCGCACCGAGCCGCTCGATCCGCGCCCGGTGCGGCCCCGCCCACAACACGCCCAGGCTGTACGGGACGAGCCAGCCCGCGAGTACGTTGACCCAACCCACCGCGGCCGGCCCGTCGGCGGCGAAACGGGTCAGGTCCACCAGTGCGACCGTGCCGATCGCGAGCACGGGTCCCGCCCGGCCGAGCCGGACCACGAGCGGGGTGAGCGCGGTCAGGCCCGCGTAGACGAGCACGAACCACAGCGGTGACAACACCAGCTTGCCCAGCGTGTGCAGGGTGTCGCCGGGCACGAAGTCGGCGAGCAGCGCGATCGCGACGGTCCACACCGCGAGCAGCGCGGCGATCGGCCGGCCGAGCCGGATCATCCGCCGCCGGGCCCACGGTCGGTAGCGGTCCGCGCGTGCGTGGGATCGCGCCGCGACGTACCCGCCGACCAGGAAGAACACCGCGAGCGGCTGGAGCAGCCAGGTGACCGGCGCGTAGTCGGGCAGCCGGCGCAGCGGGCTGTCGGTCTGCCAGTGGTCGGCGCCCGCGTACACGCCCGTGACGATCCAGTGGCCGAACACGACGCCCAGGATGGCGATCGCCCGCAGGCCGTCCACCTCGCGCTCGCGGTCCGCCGGTGTCGAGTCCGCGATCCGACGGACCAGGACGCCCGGTTCACGCATGGGTCACCTCCGCGGCACGGCCCCGCGCGATCAGCGCGAGGTTGTACAGGGACGGCCCGCCGGGCCGCAGGTAGTCCGAGTGGCCACCGGCGCCGGCCGCGAACTCGCGCGCGCCGAAGCCGTGCCCGGTCGGGTCGGCGCCGAAGCCGACGGTGGTGTCGAAGAACGGGATGCTCACGTTGGGCACCAGGTCGATCCAGTCCGCGCCGCCCCGACCGGCCCAGACCCGGGCGCCGGTGGCCAATTCGTCCCGGTCGTCCACACCCAGGCCGGGGCTGCCGAACACGGCCAGGTCGGCGACGTCGATCCGGGAGACCGCGCGCCCGCACACCACCGAGCCGTACGAGTGGCACAGCAGCGATACCTGCGCGGCGGGCGCCACGGTGTACAACCCGGCGACGAACCGGCGCAGTTCGCGCGCGCCGTCGTCGGCCCGGCCGGTGGTCAGCACGTCGAGGCTGATCGTGCGCGGCGGCGAGTAGCCCAGCCAGGCGATCACCGCGACACGCGTGGTCGGGTCCTGGCGGCGGATCTCGTCGTAGAGCGCGCGGGCGCCGCCGGCGGGGGTCGAGTACGGCTTGTCGCCGCGGGTGTCGTAGTGGTCCAGGTCGCTGTCGCTGCCCGGTACCACGACCGCGATCCGGTTGGCGCCGGCCAGGTCGCCGAGCACCTCGACCGCGCGGACCCGGCCCGCGCGTCCATCGAAGGACAGGAAGGTCCGCGCCGGGTCGGCCATCCGCGCGAGATGCTCGGCCCGTCCGGTGTGACCAGTGTCCCGGGCCAGGCCGGCCGCCTCGGCGATGGCGCGCTGGTTGGCCGCGTAGCGCTCGCCCAGCGTCGCGGCGGACATCGCGGGCAGCGTCGGTGGTGTCGGTGCCGCCGCGTCCGCGACGCCCGCGCCGGGTCCGGCCAACGCCCCGGCGACCAGCGCCGAGACCAAGCCCATTCGCAGCCGACCACGCATGTCCCGCTCCCGTCCTCGAAGTACGAACACGAAGCTAGGAATCGGCGTCGGTAGCCCGCGTCGCGCCGGAGAGTGGACTCCGCGGGTAGCTCTCCGGGACTACACGGGTCACCCGCGCGACACCGAATCAGGACAATTCACTACACCTGTTGTGCTCGGGCCGGCTCGGGCCGGCTCGGGCCGCCTCGGTGCCGGTGATCGACGCACCCGAACCGGGGGGAGCCTCAGGTACCACCCCGGCTCTCCTCCGCTGGACCGACGCGCCTCGGCCCGGGCCGGCTAGCGTTGAATCCGTGACTTTTCGCCCCGTGGCCGCATCGGGCCCGCGCCCCTTCCCGTCCTGGTCCCCGGCCCGACGCTCCCGCGCCTTCGACGTCACACTCGCGCTCTCGGTCGGGCTGCTCGGCTCCGTGCTCGGGTTCGTCCAACACTTGCGCGACTCCGATGGGGACTTCGCGGACACCGGCGCGTGGCTGTCGTTCGCGGCCGGGCTGATCGCCGGGCTGGTGCTGGTCGTCCGCCGCCGGCATCCGGTGTGGTGCGCCGCGATCGTGGCGATCACGCTGTTGCGGGAACAGGCTCTGGCCGCGTTCTTCGCGGCGTACGCGGTCGCCGTGTACATGAGCGACCGACGCAGGATGTGGGCCGCGGTCGGCCTGCTGTGCCTGGCCACCTGGCAGCCGTGGAACTGGCGGGATCTGGGCAACGGCACCGCGAACACGCTCGCGATCCTCACGCCCGCGTGCTACGGCCTGTACATCGCCTCCCGTCGCAGGCTCGTCGCCGCGCTCGGCGAACGAGCCGAACGGGCGGAGCGTGAACAGGAGTTGCGCGCCGAGCAGGCGCGCGAGGAGGAACGCAACCGGCTGGCCGGGGACATGCACGACATCGTCACGCACCGGGTCAGCCTGATGGTGTTGCAGGCCGGTGCGATGCGCTCGCGGGCGCCGGACGAGGCGACCCGGGCGGCGGCCGAGGACCTGCGCTCGACCGGATGCCAGGCGCTGGCCGAACTCCGCGACTTGGTCGCGGTGTTGCGCACGGGCGAACGGTGCGACGCGGGCGCGCCGGTGGAGCCCGCCGTGCTCGACCTGTCCGCCCTGGTCGCCGAGTCGCTCGCGGCCGGCGTGGAGGTGCGGTTGCACGTGGAGGGCACCGTACGCACCGCCTCGCCGGTGGTGGTGCGGACCGCATATCGCGTGGTCCAGGAGTCGTTGACCAACGTGCACAAGCATGCTCCCGGTGCCGTCGTCCGGGTTCTGGTGCGCCATGCCCCCGACGAGCTGCGGATCACCGTGAGCAACACCGCGGCCACCCGCCCGCGCGAGATCGAACTGGGCTCCGGCGGCACGGGGTTGGTCGGTCTGCAACGGCGGATCGAGTTGACCGGCGGCACCTTCCGCGCGGGCCCGCGCCCCGACGGCGGATTCGAACTGGACGCCCGGCTGTCGGTCGCGTCGACCGCATCGGACCGGGCGCACAAGGTGCTCACGGCGCGCGAGGCGCACGAGGCTCCGGAGCCGACGAAGCCGGTCCGGCCCGCCGCGTCGAGCCCGAGCGAACGGCCGACCGCGCCCACCCGGCCGATCCGCGCACGGCCGACCCGGGCCGGCGCCGACCGGTCGCGGCGACCCGCGCCGGACCGATCGGAACCGGACCCGAAAACGGCACCCGGAGTCCTGACCGCGTCACATCCCGAAACCGGCTGATACCCGACGGATCCCCCCGCATCGGGTTCCGCATCCTCGACACGTGTCACCGCCGCTTGGGTGTTGACTTGGCCGGCCCTCGGATGGACCCTCGGGCCAGCCACATCGCGGGTCGCCGGCGGCGGGCGCCGGCTCGACATCGCACCGTCCAGGCACGCCCTCATCACGTGGCGCCGGAACGTCCACCGACCCACGCGTCGTCGACCCATCCGGCACCTCGGCACCGCAGCATATCGATCTTCCGGAATCGGAATCTCCGCTTCCGTATGTCGAATTCCCCCGGGCTGCAGGCCCTCGGGACGCCCCGGAAAGGCCTCCTGATGCCGCGAGTGAACGATTCGAATCCGGACCACCCCACCGACTCCCCAAGCCCCGCGCGGAGCACAACCCCCGGCACGCCGTCCCGTCGGGCCGTCCTCGGCGGTCTCGCCGGCGCCGCGCTCGCCGCGACCCAGTGGACCCCCGCCGGTCTGCTGCCCGCGACCGAGGCGGTCGCGGCGCCGACCCCACCGAACTTCCCGCCCGGCATCACGCTGGGCGTCCAGCAGTACAAGAACTGGTCCGGCGAACTGCGCGCCGACGACGTGTGGACGGCGGTGCCCGCGCACCCCTCCGACGTCGTGGTGCTCGCGAACTGGGCCCGCGCCAACGGCTATCGGCTCCGGCCCCGCGGGATGAGCCACAACTGGTCGCCGATCCTGATCCCGGCCGGCGCGGACACCTCGCACACACTGATGGTCGACACCACACAGAACCTGACCTCGCTGGTGGTCAACCCGGGATCGCCCACCACGGTCACCGTCGAGACCGGGTGCAGCGTCGAACGCCTGTTGACCAAACTGGAGGAGGCCGGGCGCGGGTTGATCGCGGCCACCGCGCCGGGCAAGTTGAGCGTCGGCGGCGTGCTGGCCATCGGCGCGCACGGCAGCGGAATCCCCAAGTCGGGCGAGAGTCTTCCGCAGGGCGGCACCTACGGCACGCTGAGCAACCTGGTGTTGTCACTGACCGCGGTGGTGTGGGATCAGGCCGCCGGTGCCTACGTGCTCCGGACCTTCCCCCGCAACGACCCGGAGATCGGCCCGTTCCTGGTGCACCTGGGCCGGGCCTTCGTCACCGAGGTCACCCTCCAGACCAACGCGAACCAAAGACTGCGCTGCCAGAACTTCTACCACGACCAGATCGGCACGCTGCTGGGCCCACCCGGCGGCAGCGGCAAGAAACTCGCCGACTACATCCGCGACTCGGGCCGGGTCGAGGTGATCTGGTTCCCGTTCACCACCGTGCCCTGGCTCAAGGTGTGGAGCGTGGCGCCGAGCAAGCCGTGGGTCTCCACGCAGATCAACAACCCGTATCCGTACACGTTCGCCAACTTCGTCACCGAGGAACAGGCCGAGTTCCTGGCCGACATCGCGACCGGCAACGTCGGCGCGACCGAGGTGTTCACCAACGCCGAGATGGCGGTGGTGGGTTCGGGCCTGATCGTGACCTGGACCTGGGACATCTGGGGCTGGTCGAAGAACACCCAGCTCTTCGTCGAACCGACCACGCTGCGCATCCACGAGGGCGGCTGGGCCGTGCTGACCACCCGAGCGAACGTGCAGCGCGTGCTCAACGAGTTCTTCGTGAAGTACACCGGCCTGCTGGGCGCGTACAAGGCCAACGGCCGGTATCCGTGCAACAGTCCGATCGAACTGCGGGTGACCGGCGTCGACCGGGCGAGCGAGGTGGTCACCGCGAACGCGGTCGAGCCCACGCTCTCCGCCGCCCGACCGCGCCCCGACCACCCGGAGTGGGACACGGTGGTCTGGCTGGATGTGGCGACCCTGCCCGGCACGCCCGCCAACCACGACTTCTACCAACAGATGGACGCCTGGATCTGGGGCAACTACACCGGCGACTACGCGTGCGTGCGCCCGGAGTGGTCCAAGGGCTGGGCGTACGGGATCGGCGGCGCGTGGACCGACACGGCCGCGATCACCGGCCGGATCCCGAACTCGTTCCGCACCGGCCTTCCCACGACGAGCAACTTCGACGCCGCGCGGGCCACCTTGAACAAGTACGACCCGAGCCGGGTCTTCTCCAACACGTTCCTGGACGTCCTGCTGCCCTGACCACCTCCACCCGACACGGCATCCTCCCCACCCGGTGCGACCCGGGCGGGGAGGTACCGTGCTGCGATGCGCACTGTGGAACTGACCCTGGACGGAGCCGCCGAACTCGCGGTCCGTCGCGTGTGGAAGGAACTGGCCGACCTCGGCATGCCCGGACAGGGCCCGCGGCCGTCCGCCGCCGACCGCCCGCACATCACCCTCGGGACCTGTCACGAACTCACCGACCCAGTACGCGAGTTGCTCGCCGAGGCGCTCACCGCGCTGCCCCTGGAGGTCGAGCTCACCCGGCCGGTGCGATTCGGCGGCCGATCGCGCACCGTGGCGTGGGAGGTCGCGCCGAGCGACGCGCTGCTCGCACTCCAGTTGCGGGTGTGGCGCACGATCGACGCGGAGAACCCGTACCACCACCCCGCGGCCTGGGCCCCGCACGTCACGCTCGCCCGCACCCTGCGCCCGGGCGACGCGTGGCAGGAACACGCGTGGCGACTGCTCCGGGGACGGCCCGCCCTACCCGCGCTGCTGACCGGCGCGCGCAGCTACGACTACGCCACCGACACCGCCGAGGACCTCCTGACGCCCACCGGGGCCGTGCCGGCATCCGGCTGATCGGTTCGGGCCGGGCCCGGTCGTCAGCCGTCGCCGTCGAGCCAGCCGTCGTCCAGCGCGCCGTTGTCGTCGTACACGACGAACTCGCGTTCCACCGAGGCGATCTCGTACCCGGCCAGCGCGGCCACCAGGTCCGCCGTCGCGCGCGCGGCGGCCTGGTCGCCCATCCCGTGGCAGCGCTGCGTGACGAACCGCTCGGATCGCCCGTCCGCCCGGGTCCGACGCGCGTTGTGCGACAGGTGCGCGCCGTGCCCGACCACCTCGGCGGCCAACGCGGCCAGGTCGGCGTCCTCGGCGAGCACGAGCTTGAGGTGATGCTCGAAGTACAGCCCGGGCCCGAGCGCCCGCGCCTGCGCGTCGCCGGCCGGAACGCCGGGATGCCACGGCGCCGCCTCGATCTTGGTCCGGGTCACCGGATACCCGTCCCGGCGCAGCACCGCGGCGAGTTCGGCGGCCCGCTCGCGGGCCCGGGTCAGGGTCGTGGTCGCCCGCTCGGTCACCATCGGCTGGGACACCGTGTGCCCGCGCGCGAGCACGATGTGGGTCAGCCCCACGCCGTACGCGCCGGCCCGACGGGCCAGCCCGTCCACGTCGTCGGTGCGCACCGTCACGTGCGTCTCGAACACCCCGGCGAGGTCGTCAGGGAAGGCCCGGCCGGCCCTGCCGGAGTGGCGGGCGTGGTCGGTCTCGGTGGCTTCGGTCGGCGCGTGCACCGCCCCATCCTCGCAGGTGGCGACGGGCGCCACCGGGAATAATCGGTACCCGGACCGGGCGCCGGGATCCGCATAATGGCCCGCATGCCGAGCCGAGCCGAAGAACTCATCGCCACCCTGGACGCGCTGCCCCACCGCGAACGCGTGCGGGAGATCGCCCGCGTCGCCCGGCGGCTTCGCGGGTCCGCCGAACTGCCCGCGACACTGGCCGTGTTGGCCGGACAGGGCGGTTACGAGCGCGGTGTCGCGTTGACCATGGCGATCGTCGCGGGCGATGTCGAGCACGTGCTGCGGACCACCCGGGATCCCGATCTCGCGTTGGCCCGCCGCGCGGTGAGCGCGGCCCGTTCGCTGCCGGTGCCCGACGACGCGTTGGCCGCGTTGCTGGACGACGCCCCCTCCGTGCTGCGCGACACCGTCTACCGCGCCATCCGCGCGGGCCGGCGCACCGCGTTGGCGGATCGCGTCATCGCCGAGGTGCTCGCGATCCGCGGACCTGCCGAGGCAGCCCGGGTGCTGCCGGCGTGCGGTCCGACCGTGGCGGCCGAGTACGTCGGCGTGCTCGGGCACATCGACCGGGTCCGGGACGCCTTCCTGCGCCGGTATCCGGCACTCGGCCTCGACGACGCTGAGCACCTGCTGGACGACCTGCCCGTCTCCGACCGGGACACGTGGTGGACGAACCACGGTCGCGGCGTGATCGCGGCCGGTGAGCGATTCCCGCATCGGGTGCTGGACCTGATCGAGCGTCACCCCACCCGCGGGCCGCTGCCCTGCGCGTTCGTCGGCGGCATCCAGCCGTTCGTCACCGCGGATCGGAAGCGGGTGCTGCGCCTGCTCGCCGCCTCCGAGCGGCGCGGCCGGACCCTGTCCGGAGTGAGCGCGAGCGCGCTGCGCCGACTCGTGGACACCGGGCCCGACTCCGCCGACCTGATCGCGCTCGGTCGCGCGGTGCGCACCGACGAGGCGGTCACCATCCGCCTGCTCAAGGCGATGGCGCCGAGCCGGCGCGCCGGGTTCCTCGACGCCGTTCACGCCGACCGGGACCGGAGTCGGGACATGCCGAGCGGCGCCCTGCTCGACGTGCTTCCGCACGCGCGTCGGCACGCCGAGGCGCGCCGGATGCTCGCACTCGCCTCGATCGTGGCCGACGAGCCGCGCCGCCTGCCGCTGCTCGCCTTCCTGCCACTCGCCGAGGCGCACGCCGAACTCGACGCGACCACGCGACTTCCCGACCCCGGCGCCCGGGCCGAGGGGTATCGGCGACTGATCGCGTGCGCGGCCCGGACCGGCGACCCCGAGCAGTTCGGCGCGGTACTGCGCTCGCTGACCCGGCTGCGGAACGAACAGGACCCGGTGCGCGGCGCGGCGTTGTTCGCGATCGCCGAGGCGCATCCGGGCCTGTTCGACGCGGAGGTGGTGGACGTGCTCACCGACCTGGTGCGGGACACCCTGGAGGCGCGGGACACCTCGTACCGGACCCGATCCGCCCTGACCGACCTGGCCGCACGCCTGCTGACCCATCATGTCGTGGGCGGCGCACCGGAGTTGACCGGATGGGCCCTGACCACCTTCGAGCGGGTGGCGGGCCGGTCGGGGGTGGTCCGACTGGCCGGCCTCGCGGACGATCTGCGTCGCGGTCGCGAACGGGAGATCCTGGAGGCGCTGTTGCCGTGGATCCGGGCTCAGGTCGCCCGAGGCGAGCACTGGCTCGCGTTCGCCCTCGCCGGCACTCTGGACCGGCGGGCGTGGGCACTGGAGCCGTTGCAGGAGATCCTGCGCCTGGCCACCCGCGCCGACTCGGACGCCGTCGCGGGTACCGCGATCGGGCTGTGGTTGGCCGATCCGCGTCGACGCGCCGAGCGGGTCGCCGAGTTGGTCGGGTGGGACGAGTCGACGCCGACCCTGCCGGTGGTCCTGCACGCGCTCGCCTATCGCCGCACCGACCTGCTCGACGGCTACCTCGCCGGCCGCACGTTGCGTGGTCGCTTCGCCACGCGTGGGGTGCGCTGGATCCCGTACCTTCCGTTCGACGGCATGGCGCGGCTGTTGCCCAGGCAGCAGCGGGCCTACGCGGCGCGGCTGGTCGAACTCGCGGACGACGTGCGCCAGCACGTCGATACTCGGGTGCACGCGATCCGCCGGCTGGCCCGGGTGCCCGGGTTCGGTCGTCCCGCGGTGCTGCGGTATCTGACCGCCACCGAGGTGCCGTTGATGGAGGCCGCGCTGAGCGGTCTCACCCATACCGACGACCCCGGCGCGGCGTTGCCGATCCTGCTCGCGCACATGGGCGACGATCGGGCCCGGGTCGCGGCGTACTCGATGTCGCGCGCCGCGCGGTACGTGCCGCCGAGTGTGCTCGAACCGGCGCTGCGGCAGGTGCTGTTCGGGCCGGCCAAGGTGACCTCGCGCAAGGAGGCGGCCCGGATCGTGGTGCGCGAGGCGCTGCCCGGCGCGGTCGAGTTGTTGGCGCACGCGTGGTCGGCGCCGGATCAGCATCGGGACGTGCGCGGCGCGATCCTGTACCGGTTGACCACCCGGCTGGACGACGAACGTTCGTGGACGGTGCTGCGGGCCGGAATCGAGGGTCCCCGGGAGGCGGCCCAGGCGATCGTGGCCCGGCCGCCGGCCGCCCTCGCGCCGGCCCGGCGAGCCCGGTACGCGGAGCTGATCGGCACTGCCTGCGCGAGCGCGGACACCGAGGTGCGGCGGGCCGCCTATCGGGCCTTCCCGCGCTGGGCCCGGTATTCGCCCGACGGAGTCGCCGCGATCGCCCGCGCGGTCCTGGACCCGGCCGACCCGGTCGGGTGGCGCGAGGCGGCCGACGCGCTGCACACCTTCACCACGGACGGCGTCGCGCCGGAGACCTACCTCGACGTGATCACCACGCTGATCGTGTCGGACGGCGCACCGGACGCGCCGAACGCCGAGCCGGAGCAGGACCGCCCGGCCCGACGGCGGTTGACCGTGCTGCTCGACCAGGCGCGTGCGTGGGCGGTCCGCGCCCCGGCCGAATCGGCGCCGGTACTGCGGCCGGTGCGGGCCGCGCTGGCGGGCGTCCCGGAGTTGCGGATCGAGGCGGCGACGTTGACCGCGTCGGTCCTGCCGCTGTCCGGCGACGCGGTCGGCGCCGGCTTCGCCGATCTGGTGGAATTGTGCGCCGGCCGGGCGCTGCCCGCCATCCGCGCGGCCGGCGTGCTGCGCGATCGTCTCGGCCGGGCCGGCGCGCCGATCGATGCCACCGCGCTGACGGCCGCCGCGCGCGAACTCGCCGCGTGTCCGGCGCCGGCGGCCGGGTTGTTCGGCTGCGAACTGGCCCGCGCGCTCGGCGTACGGGCCGGGTGGCCGGCCGAGTGGCGCGCGCTGCTGCGCGAACTGCGCGCACACCCGGATCCGGACGTACGCGAGAGCGCACTGGCGGTGCGCACCACGTCGACCTGAACCGCCTTCCCCCGCCGGGTGATCGGGGCGACACGCCCCGACCGCCGACCGGTGCCTGGGCCGAACAGGGCGATCAGCTCTGCTCGGTGCGCAGCAGGCGCAGGAACGCCTTGATGCCGGAGATCACTTCCTGGTTGTCCGTCAACTGGCTGACGGTGTCCTCGAATCGGCGCCCGAGAGCGTCGATCTTGTGGTCGGCCGCGCGATACCTCTCGATCCCCCGCTGGGTGTCCGCGGCGGTCGAGGTCTTGAGCAGGTTGAGCGCTGCGCCCAGTTCCCCGGTGGTGGTCTCCAGCCTCTCGCACCTGGCGTCCAGGGCCTCGACCTTGGTCTCCAGTACGCTCACCCGCTCGACCAACACGAGTACGTCGTCGCGGGGATGGGTCACCTCGCGCAACATGCTCCGCAGCCGCTGACCGAGGTACTCCAGGTACGCCTGGCTGGGCCGGAACATCGTGCTGAGCAGATAGAACCCGGCGAACC
The DNA here is from genome assembly GCF_045207655.1 of Embleya sp. NBC_00888. Lineage (NCBI taxonomy): Bacteria > Bacillati > Actinomycetota > Actinomycetes > Kitasatosporales > Streptomycetaceae > Embleya > Embleya sp. NBC_00888. The sequence continues at coordinate 1,974,740 of NZ_CP108784.1, forward strand.
AGTAGCCCACCACGCCACCGGACGCCCAGGTGATCACCGCGATCACCCCGGCCGAGACGACGTGCGCGCCGATCGCTCCCCACAACAACCGGCGGGCGATCCGGCGCGCCTCCGGGTCGCGCGCCTCCGGGACCGCGAGGCCCTTCTCCCGGCTGATCGCGATCTCCCGGATCAACTGCCGGGCCCGGAAGTACAGGTTCCAGGGCACGGTCAGCACCGCGATCAGCCAGAACAGACACAGCGCTCCGGCGCCCAGCGACAACAGATCGGTCAACGACGTGTCGTTGACGAAGTACAGGACGATGCCCAACACCGTCGTCCCGACCAGCAGCAAAGCTCCCAAACCTTTGGCCGCACTCACCCGAACTCCACTCCCCACCCGGTGATCCGGCCGTCCATGCGGCCGACCTGCTCGGACTGTAGGGCACGCCGATCAAGCCCGCAGGTGCGTCGCGCCCAGCGCGCACCGGCGCCCGGCTCCTCGCGGCGCGGGCCGGGTGTCAGGTGTGATCGGGGAACCACGAACCGTGCATGCCGGCCGGGACTCGGCGCGGCAGTCGCACGACCGCGAGCGGTGCCGCGGTGATGTCCCTCGCGTCCAGCACCAGCAATTCCGAGGCGTGCCCGGACAGATCGCCGACCATCGTGAGCAGGTACCCGTCGTCCTCGGCGGTGCCGTCCTCGGCGGGTACGAACACCGCCTCGCCGGGCATCCGGTCGGGCCCCAGGCCGGCGATCCGCCGCTCCCCGGTGGCCCCGTCGTATTTGACGATCGCGTGCTCGTGCAGTCCGCCGCCGGGAAAGGCGATCGCGTAGCCGAAGCGATGCGGGCGGCCCAGCCTGCGGGCGTCGATGGTCGGGAAGTCGGTGACCAGTTCGTCGAGTTCCTCCTCGCCGGACACCCCCGAGACCGGGTCCAGGATCCAGCGGTGCCGGACCGCGCCGATCAGCGGCGTGTCCGGGTGCCCGGGCGCGCCCACCCACCACTTCCAACTGCTCTCCCACGAGGACCGGTCGAATCGTGGCCCTTCGAGCACGATCCGCCCGCGCGCGTCCTGGTACGCGTTCTCCACGTGCAACAGCGCGCCGGCCCGCACGTCGAACCAGGTCACCGCGGCCGGCCCGGTGCGCGGCAGCACGCCGATCCGCGGCGCGTACGAGTCGCTCCAGCGGTACGGGATGCCGGAGCGCTCGGCCGGGTTGAACACCACCGGCAGGTCCAGCCAGACCACGTGATGCTCCGTCAGACCGAAGTCGTGCATGAACGAGGGTCCCGCGCCGGGGATCACCTCGGCCCGGGTGATCCGCCCCGGTGCCGACGCGACGTAGTAGGTCAGGTACGGCGGGAACGGCGAGCAGCCGAAGAAGTGCAACTCGCCGGTGACCGGATCCCGCTTCGGGTGCGCGGTCATTCCGGTGGTCAGCCGACCGGCGAAGTCGTACGGGCCGACCGTGTGCAACTCGCGGGTGACCTCGAACGGGAGGTTGCCCTCCTGGAGCGCGAGCAACCGGCCGCCGTGCTCGACGATGTGGGTGCCGGCGATGCTCGCGGTCGGGTCCGCGGTGCCGTCCTCGCGCACGAGCGGCGCGCCGGCCGGCGCGGGAGTACGCACCCAGCGGTTGCGGTACCACTCGGCGCGCCCCTCGCGCAGCCGTATCCCGTGCAGCATGCCGCTGCCGCGGAACCAGTGGCCGGGCACGTCACCGGGCCTGGGGTTGTGCCCGTTGCGGATGTACCGGCCGTTCAACTCCGGTGGAAGCGTGCCCCGCACCGCGAGATCGTACCCGGTGATCTCGTCGACCACGGGTGCGAAGTGGCCGCTGAGGTAGGGCTTTCGGATGCTCATCATCGGTTCTCCCCGTCGAACGACTCGGACGACTCGGAACGACAACGATGGACCATCCACACCGCGCCGAGCGCCTCGCGGCGGCGCGGCCACAGCCTATTACGGGCATTCTCCAACGTTATGGGCAATCACGTTTGTTACGCTTGATAGCTGGACATCATCGCTGACGGCTCCGGACACCCTCGCGGACGACTTCGACCCGGCCTGGTCAGCGGGTCCGCACACGAAAAGCGGGCCGGGGCTCGAAAGCCCCGACCCGCCGTTCCTTCGCGCGGCTCGCCTACCGCGCGCCCAACTCCTCGGCGAGCGCGGTCGCGAACGCGTCGACGTCGCCCTCGGTGGTGTCGAACGCCGTCATCCAGCGCACCTCACCGATCGACTCGTCCCACGTGTAGAACCGGAACCGCTTCTGCATCCGCTCGGTGACATCCGCCGGCAGCACCGCGAACACCGCGTTCGCCTGCGGCGTGCGGGTCAGCGTCACGCCGTCGAGGTCGGCGACCCGCTCGGCGAGCAGGGCGGCCATCGCGTTCGAGTGCCGTGCGTTGCGCAGCCACAGGTCGCCCGCGAGCAGCGCCTCGAACTGCACCGACATGAACCGCATCTTCGACCCGAGTTGCATCGCGGCCTTGCGCAGGTACCCGACGCCGCGCGCCGCGTCGGGGTTGAGCACGACCACGGCCTCGCCGAACATCAGGCCGCTCTTGGTGCCGCCGAAGGACAGCACGTCCACGCCGACATCCGTGCTCAGCGCGCGCAGCGGCACGTCCAGCGCGGCGGCGGCGTTGGCCAGCCGCGAGCCGTCCAGGTGCGCGAGCATGCCGTGCTCGTGCGCGTGCGCGACCAGCGCGGCGATCTCGTCCGGCGTGTAGACCGTGCCCAGTTCGGTGCTCTCCGCGAAGGAGACCACCCGCGGTTGCGCACGGTGCTGGTCGCCCCAGCCCCACGCCTGGGTGTCCACGAGTTCGGGGGTGAGCTTGCCGTCCGGCGTGTCCACGGCGAGCAGCTTGAGACCGGCCACCTTCTCCGGCGCACCGCACTCGTCCACGTTGATGTGCGCGGACGCGGCGCAGATCACCGACTCCCAGCGGTCGGTCATCGCCTGGAGACCGACCACGTTGGCGCCGGTGCCGTTGAACACCGGGAACACCTGGGCCCGTTCGCCGAAATGCGCGCGAAAGACCTCGGTGAGGTGCTCGGTGTAGACATCCTCGCCGTACGAGACCTGGTGACCCCCGTTGGCAATGCCGATCGCGGCCAGCACCTCGGGGTGGATGCCCGCGTAGTTGTCGCTGGCGAAGCCACGCGTGTCGGGGTCGTGACGCGGAGTCAGGGGATGTTCAGGCACAGTCGTTTCCCGTTCAGATCGATGGCCGGGGTGCTCCACAGTCCGGCGATCTCGACGGCGAGATCGGCCACGTCGGTGAATCCGGCGAACTTGGCGTTGGGTCGAGCCTGCCGCATCGCGTCGTTCACGAGCGCCTTGACCACCAGGATGGTGGCCGCCGCGTCGGACTCGGCGAACGCGTCGGCCAGCGCGAGCGTCCAGGTCTCCGCGGCCGCCTTGGCCGCCGCGTAGCCCGCGTTGCCCTGGGTGGGCTGCCCGGCCGCAGCGGCCGAGACCAGCACGAACCGCCCGCGCGGGCTGCGCGCGAGTGCTTCGTGGAAGGCCAGGCTGGTGTGTTGCACGGTACGCACGAGCAGGTCGTGCAGCAGCGTCCAGTCCTCGAGCGAGTTGTCGGCGAACCGCTTTCCGCCGCGCCACCCCCCGACCAGGTGCACCAGGCCGTCCACCCGCCCGTGCTCGCGCTCGACGTCGTCCGCCCACCGGCGCGTGGCGGCCGGGTCGAGCAGGTCCACCACCGCGCCGTGCGTGCCGGGCGCGGCCTCCACACTCTCGTGCAATCGCCCGGCGTCCGCGTCCGCGCCGTACACGTGCGCCCCGGCGCCGGCCAGCCGCGCGAGCACGGCCCGTCCGGTCGGCCCACCCGCGCCGGCGACCGCGATCACCGCGCCGTCGAGACCCTTCGTCACGCCCACTCCTCGTTCACCCTGCCGTTCACTGTCCACTGTTCGCCCCGGTGTCACCGAGCCGCTCATCACGGATCCCCGCCGCGGGGTTCACGACGCCTCGGCCGCGTCCTCGTCCTCCGTCAGGCGCTCCACCGGGCTGTCCGCGGTGATCCCGCGGGTGGACGCGATCACGTCGCGCAGCCGCCGGTTCAGCGCCTCGTAGAACATGCTCAGCGGGAACTCGTCGGGCAACACCGCGTCCACGAGCGCCTTCGGCGGCCCGTCCATCGGCAGCGCGGCAGCGCCCTTGGCCCACACCGAACCGGGATGCGGGGAAACGTACTTGGCGACCAGCGCGTAGCCGGCCAGCCAGTGGCCGACCTTCGGCCGGTCCACACCCTCGCGGTAGAGCCGGTCCACCTCTTCGTACAGCCCGAGCACCGCTTCGGTGATCCGGTCCCAGTCCACCGTCAGCCGGTTGTCCGCCCACTCGAGCACACCCGCGCGGTGCAGGTAGGCGAACAGCAGTTGTCCGCCCAGACCGTCGTAGTTGCGCACCCGGCCCCCGGTGACCGGGAAGCGGAACAGCCGGTCGAAGATCACCGCGTACTGCACCGAACGCGCGGTCGACACGCCCTCGCCGGCCAGCGCGACCGCCTCGCGGAACGCGGTCAGGTCGCAGCGCAGTTCCTCCAGCGCGTACATCCAGAACGGCATCCGCTGCTTGATCATGAACGGGTCGAACGGCATGTGGCCGCGCATGTGGGTGCGGTCGTGGATCAGGTCCCACAACACGAAGGCGTCCTGCGCGAGCTGCTGGTTCTCCACCAACTCGGCCGCGTCCGAGGGAAGTTCGAGATCGAGGCTGTGCGCGGCGGCAACCGCGACCCGGCGGAAGCGGGCCGCCTCGCGGTCGCAGAAGATGCCGCCCCAGGTGAACCTGGGCACCTCGCGCACGGCCACCGTCTCCGGGAAGAGCACCGCCGAGTCGGTGTCGTAGCCGGCGGTGAAGTCGACGAACGCGATCGGCACGAACATCGCGTTGTCGTAGCGCTCGGCCTCCAGCGCGGCCAGCCACTGCGGCCACACCACCCGCAGCAGCACGGCCTCGACGTTGCGGTTGGGATTGCCGTTCTGGGTGGTCATCGGGAACACCACGAGGTGCTCCAGACCGTCGTGCCGAGCCTGCTCCGGGCGGAACGCGACGAGCGAGTCCAGGAAGTCGGGACGGCCGAAGCCGTCCGCCGCCCAGCGGGCGAAGTCGGCGACGACCGCTTCCAGGTACGCCTCGTCGTGCGGGAACAGCGGTGCGAGCCCGGTGACCGCCGACGTGATGTCGGCGACCAGGGCGCGGGCGGACGCGTGCTCGGACGGCTCGATCGAACCGTCCTTGGCCTGCAACGGACGCAGGTCGGCGACGGCTTCCTTGAGCACGGGCCACAGCGGGTGGTCTACGGCGGTACGGACGGCTACGCGGGTCATGTTCGACATGGAACCCTCTCAGGAGAAAGCAGGAACCACGGTCAGAAGAACCTATGTCAAAAGAATTTAACGCCGCAAGGGCATTTCAAACGCAATCTTATCGTCGCTGGTACGTTTTGCCCGAATAAGTTGAAAATGCGACCCGGCCGCCTTCCGGAGATCGACGCCGCGTTTGGAGGAAGCCACAAGATGTGACCGGCCCGAACCGCCGACGTCTGTGCCTATTGACCGCCGATCCGGCCCGTCCCTACAGTCTCCTTCTGATCAACGGAATATTGATTCCGTATAGCGAAATAATCGGCAGGGGAACGCCCCGGATCCGCATCCACTCCCACTGCCCGATCCTGCGATCCAGTACGTCCAATGGGCCGGGCCGTCCTACGACGGCACCCGATGTGGAGGCGCCGATCATGGGCTGGAGAACCACCAGGAAGACCGCGGGCGCGGCGGGATCGCCGGGCGATGCCGCCGACGGGGCGTCACCGGGGGCCGGGGCGTCGCCCGTGCACCCCGTGGACGAGGTGCTGCCGCCGGGGCGCATGCTGGCCGGCGCCCTGCAACACGTGGCCACGATGTACGCCGGAGTCGCCGCGCCACCGCTGATCATCGGCGGGGCGCTGGGCCTGTCCACCGCGGAGCTGACCACGCTGCTGGGGGCGAGCCTGCTGATCGCCGGGCTCGCCACGCTGCTGCAGACGCTCGGCTTCTGGCGGATCGGCTCACGACTGCCGTTCGTCAACGGCGTCACCTTCGCGGTGGTCTCGCCGATCCTGGCGGTGGCCGCGGCCAAGCAGGACGCGACACTGCCGGTGATCTTCGGCGCGACGATCGTCTCGGGCGTGTTCTGTTTCCTGCTCGCGCCGGTCTTCTGTCGACTGATCCGCTTCTTCCCGCCGGTGGTCAGCGGCACGGTGATCACCCTGATCGGGGTGTCCCTGCTGCCGGTCGCCGGGAACTGGTCGCAGGGCGGCGACAGCAAGGCGGCCGACTACGGCTCGACGACCAACCTCGGGCTCGCCGCCGCCACGCTGGTCGCGATCCTGGTCCTGCACCGGGTGCTGACCGGCTTCCTGCAGCGCGTCGCGATCCTGCTCGGCCTGCTCTTCGGCACCCTGCTGGCCATCCCGTTCGACAAGGTGGACGGCGGCGCCCTGGGCGACCTGGCCGTCTTCGAGGTCCCACAGCCGTTCGCGTTCGGCGCGCCGCAGTTCGACGTGTCGGTGACCGTGTCCATGCTCGTGGTGATGATCGTCTGCATGACCGAGTCGACGGCCGACATCATCGCGCTGGGCGAGGTGGTGGACAAACCCGCCGACGATCGCACGATAGCCGGCGGTCTGCGCGCCGACGGCCTGGCCACCGCGCTCGGCGGGGTGTTCAACGGCTTCGCGTGCACGGCCTTCGCGCAGAACATCGGCCTGGTCGCGCTGACCCGGATCCGCAGCCGGTTCGTGGTCGCGGTGTGCGGCGGATTCCTGGTCCTGATGGGCCTGATGCCGATCGTCGGCGGCCTGGTCGCGCTCGTCCCGCAGCCGGTCCTCGGCGGCGCCGGCGTGGTGCTGTTCGGCACCGTCGCGGTGGCCGGCATCCGCACCCTGGGCAAGGCCGACCTCGACGCCGGCCCCAACGCGCTGATCGTGGCGGTGGCCCTGGCCTTCGGCGTCTTCCCGATCGCGTTCCCGGACTTCTACCACGCGTTCCCGGACAAGGTCGCGATGATCGCCGAGTCCGGCATCTCGGCCGGCTCGATCATCGCGGTCGTCCTCAACCTGCTGCTCAACCACACCGGATCCGCGTCCCGCGAAGCGGCCGACGAACCGGCGATCCCCGCCCCCACCCGGTCCGCAGGAGCCACCGAACTCCCCAGCCGGGCCTGATCGATCGACGAAGCGAACGGCAACACGGCCACACGGCGTTCCATTTCGGTCACCACCGACCGGACATGGGCGTGGGCCCCGCCGAAGTCCTCGACGGGGCCCACGTGTTGCCGTTCGTGCGTCAGACGGCGAGCTTGGTGCCCACGCTGATCACGTTCGGGTTGTCACCGATGACACCCGAGTTGGCGGTGTACAGGGCCTGGTAGCCACCCTTGACGCCGAGCTTGGCGGCGACGGAGGAGAGCGTGTCACCGGCCTTGACGGTGTAGCTGCCGGAGCCCGAAGCCTGCTTGCTCGCGGCCGACTTCGACGCGTCCTGCGCGGCGACGTCCTGCTTCGGCTGCACCTGGACCTTCGGCGCGTCGGCGCCGGAGTTGCGCGGTGCGGTCTCGGTCGCCGACTCGGCCTTGGCCGCGGCCTTCGGCTCGTCCTGGGCCTTGGTCTTGCCGGTGGTCGAGGACTCGGCCGTGGCGGACGCGTTGCCGCCCTTGGCCAGACCGGCCTTCTGCGAGCAGACCGGCCAGGCGCCGGGGCCCTGCGCGGCCAGCACGCGCTCGGCGACCGCGATCTGCTGTGCCTTGCTCGCCTGCGCGGCGCCGGCCGCGTACTCGCCGCCGCCGAAGGCGTTCCAGGTGCTCGGGGTGAACTGCAGACCGCCGGAGAAACCGTTGCCCGTGTTGATGCTCCAATTCCCGGTGCTCTCGCACTGCGCGACCGCGTCCCACGTGGACGAGGACGCCGCGTTCGCGCTGCCCGCCATGCCCACGAGGGGAAGGACGAGACCCGCACCGGCGGCGACGGCGATGCCGGCGCGACGGCCACGAGAGAGCGAGCGAACGGGAGCGGTGATGGCACGGAAGGTCATTGATTACCTCGTCGGGCGCCTACGAAGTTAGCTGTCGGGTTCGGACGATTGGCCCGGCCTCGCCTGAAAACAGGCATGGCTTCACCCCACGACATCGACATTGCCGATGCCGGCACTCACTTGGTTCCCCCGCTCCTGCCGCCAGTCGATATCGACTGCTTCCCTCGGGCGGCGGCAGGATTCGGCGTACCGCCCGGGGAGTCCGCTTGTGCGAACAACCACGAAGCTACGCACCGGGCCGCCGGGTTGGCAAACATTTCGGGTGCTTTGTGAGGTGCCCCATAGGCAGGAATAACACCGATTTGCCCGATATGTCGCCATCCTCGCAGCTCACGGCGCCGGCGTCCACGGTGCGCGGCCGCGTGGTCACCCGTGCGGCACCGTCGGGCTATTCCGTCGCGGGCAGCTCCACTGGTACGACTACCCGCTCCACGTCCCAAAGGAACGTCGCGCCGCCGGTCGCGAAATTGGCGACGTCGGCCACCGTGGCCCGGCCCTCGGGCGAATCCAGGGTTGCCTCGATACCCGCGCGGGTCGGCGCGTACAACCCGACCACCAGGTAATAGGGCGGCTGCGCGCCGGAGGGGTCCGGATCGCACTTGCCGATGGTCCAGCCGGTCAATCCCGGCATCGTGCGGGCGAGCGGGACGTGCTTCTCCCAGTAATAGGCGTCGAACGCCGCCGGGTCCTCGGGGTGGCCATACAGCACGGTCAGCTTGTACACACGCGACTCCTCGTGGTCGTGGTGGATGTGTCCTGCTGGTGGTGCCCTGTGCGTCCTGCCTCCGACGTGGCACGCCCGGTGCGTCCCGCCGGTACCGCCCTGCGTCCGGCACGAGATGCCCGGATTCGTACGGCGCGGTGCCTACCGGGCTCCGATGGCCTTGAACGCCCGCGCCTGCTCGGTGATGGCCGTCTCGGTCGGCAGCCGTTCCATGCTGGAGGCGCCGAAGAAGCCCACCACGCCGGTGGTGTGCGCCAGCACGTACGCGGCGTCCTCGGGCTCGGCGATCGGCCCGCCGTGGCACAACACCAGCACGTCCGGGTTCACCTCCGCCGCCGCGTCGCGCATCCGCTGCACCCGCTCCACCGCCTCGTCGAGCGAGACCGCGGTGCTCGCGCCGATGCTGCCCTTGGTGGTCAGCCCCAGGTGCGGGACCAGGACGTCCGCGCCGGCCGCGGCCATCGCGCGGGCCTGCTCCGGATCGAAGACGTAGGGCGCGGTGAGCAGGCCGCGCTCGGCGGCCAGCCGGATCATCTCCACCTCCAGGTCGTAGCCCATGCCGGTCTCCTCCAGGTTCTGCCGGAAGACACCGTCGAACAGGCCGACCGTGGGGAAGTTCTGCACGCCCGCGAAGCCCATCGCGGCGAGTTGGTCCAGGAAGTGCGGCATGATCCGGAACGGATCCGTGCCGCACACCCCGGCCAGCACCGGAGTACTCCGCACCACCGGCAGCACCTCGCCGGCCATCTCGACCACGATCGCGTTGGCGTCGCCGTAGGGCAGCAGCCCGGCCAGCGAACCGCGTCCGGCCATCCGGTAACGGCCGGAGTTGTAGATGATGATCAGGTCCACGCCGCCGGCCTCGGCGCACTTGGCCGACAATCCGGTGCCCGCGCCCGCGCCGATCACGACGCCGCCCTGCTCGACCGTCCTGTGCAGTCGGCCCCGCGCCTCGCGTCCGTCCATCTCAGTCCACACGTCCCTTCGTGATCATCTCGTGCAGTCGATCCGCCGCCGCCGTGGCGAACGCCGGATCGTTGATGTCCGTCGCCGCCTCGTGCAACTCGACGGCACTGCCCGCGAGTCCGGACCGCAACTCGTCGAACAGCGCCTTGTCGGCGACGGAATCGTAGAAGGGCGCGCCCTCGACGTCGATCGCCGAGACCCCGCGCAGCGGCAGGTAGAGGGCGGTGGGACCGGTCGCGGCGATCAGTTTCGCGGCGATCCGCCGACCCAGCTCGGCGTTCTCCGCCGGCGTGGTGCGCATCAGCGTCACGGTCGGGTTGTGCACGTACAGCTTCCGCTCCTCGAACCGCTCGGGCACGGTATCGCGCGGGCCGAAGTTGACCATGTCCAGCGCACCCACGCTGACCACCTGCGGCAGCCCCATCCGCCCGGCCGCGGTCAGCCGTTCGGGGCCCGCGCTCAGCACCCCGCCGACCAGGTCGTCGGCCAGCTCGGTGGTGGTCAGGTCGAGGATCCCGGCCAGGAAGCCCGCCTCGGCCAGGTTCTCCATCGAGGTGCCGCCGGCGCCGGTGGCGTGGAAGACCAGCACCTCGTAGCCCAACTCGGTGAGCCGCTCGCGCGCGGCGTCCACGGCCGGCGTGGTCACCCCGAACATCGACGCCGCGACCAGCGGACGGCCCTCGCCGCTCACCCCCGCGACCGCCGCGCGATCCTCCGCGTAGCCGCCCGCCATGCCCGCGATCGCGTCCGCCGCGTTGCCCAGGATCCGCTCGGAGAGCCGGTTTATCCCGGCGATGTCCACGACGCTGTACATCATCGTGACGTCCACCGCGCCGACGTAGGGCGACACGTCGCCCGCGGCCATCGTGGAGACCAGCAGCTTGGGCACACCGACCGGCAGCGCGCGCATCGCGTAGGAGGCGATCGCCGACCCGCCCGAGCCACCCATCGCGAGCACACCGTCCACCCGGCCCTGGTCGAACAGCTCGCGCAGGATGGACGCGGCGCCCTCGGCCATCGCGGCGGTGGCCGCGCCCCGGTCCGCGCGGGTGCGCAGGTCGGCCAGATCGGTGCCGGCCGCCGCCGCGACGTCCGATGCCTGCACGTCGGCCTGGGCGAGCGACTCGCCCAGCACACCCACGTTCATCAGGACCACCTCGGCTCCCCGGGCCCGCAGCCGGTAGGCCAGCCACGCGTATTCGGATCCCTTGGTGTCGAGCGTTCCGATCAGTACGACGGTGGGCATCGGTGCCTCCGGTGGTGTCGGTACGGCTTGCCGGGTTGACTCTTCGGCGGCGGACGGCCGCGCACAGTAACCCAACCGGATGATCATGGCGATGGAAAGCACCGTGCGATAGGACGGGTGGCGAGTTACGAAGTTTTGGCACGTCACGGAGGTATCGATGGCGGAGGAACCGGACGCACGGGTCGCAATCGTCGCGGGAGCCGGCGACGGCATCGGGCGCGCCTGCGCGCTCGCCCTGGCCCGGGACGGCGCGGATCTGGCGCTGGCCGCGCGCCGACCCGAGCCGCTGCGCCGACTCGCCGAGGAGATCGGCGGGCTGACCGGCCGTCGGGTGCTCGCGATACCCACCGATCTGGCCGACCAGGCCGAGTGCCGGGCGCTGGTGGACACCGCGGCCCGGGAGTTGGGCCGGGTCGACGTGGTGGTCAACGTCGCCACCTACAACCCCTCGGGGCGGCTGGAGGACCTGGATCCGGCGGAGTTCCGGCGGGCGTTCGAGATCAATGTGCTGGGCGTACTGGCCGTCTCGCGCGCCGCGCTGCCGTACATGCGCGCGGTCGGCGGCGGCTCGATCGTGCAGATCAGCTCGGAGGCGCCGCGCGCGAAGCTGGTGAACCTGGGCGCGTACGCGGCGACCAAGGCCGCGATGGAGGTCGCCTCCGGTGTGCTGGCCAAGGAGGTCGGGCCGGACGGCGTGCGGGTGAACGTGGTGGTCGCGGGCTACACCGAGAACGCCAAACTGGCCGCGTACATCGCCGACATCGCGGCCCGCCGACAGGTACCCGAGGCCGAGGTGCGCGCCGAGATGACCAAGTCGTCGGCGCTGCGCCGGATCACCCTGCCCGAGGACATCGCGGACGCGGTCGCGTTCCTGTCCTCGCCCGGGGCCAGGGCGATCACCGGCACGGTCACCCCGGTCACGTCGGGCGTGTCCTTCGGCTGACCCACCGCGACGCACACCGGCCGCGCGGTCGCCTCCGCGCGGTCGCGTCGCAGCCTGTCGAGGGCGCGCCGCGCGCCCCTCCGCGGCCCCTCGCCGGCACTCGGCGGTGTCCCGGACCCGCTCAGCGCAGCTTGAGCGCCAGGAAGAAGTCCACCTTGTCCTCCAGCCGGGCCAACTGACGCCCGGTCAACTCCTCGATCCGGCCGATCCGATAGCGCAGCGTGTTCACGTGTACGTGCAACCGCGCCGCGCACCGCGTCCAGGACCCGTCGCAGTCCAGGAACACCTCCAACGTGCCGACCAGATCGGCCTGATGGCTCGCGTCGTACGCGCGCAGCGGTTCCAGCAGGCGCCCGCGGAACGCCCGCCGCACGTCCTCCGGCACCGCCGCCAACAGCGCGACGTGCGACGCGAGTTCGGCATGCCCGACCACCTCGACCCGACCGGACCTGGTGGCCGCGATCCGGCCCGCGTGCCAGGCCTCCTCCAGTGCGCCGCGCAGCCCGTCGGCGCGGGCCACCCGCGCGCTCACCCCGATGTGCACCCGTACGCCGCTCGCGATCGGCCCCTCCAGCGCGGCCAGCCGCTCGCGCAGCAGCCGCGTGGTGGGGTCGGGTTCGCCGCCCTCCTGGTCCTGCGGAGGCTCGCCGGGGATCAGCGCCACCGCGCCCGGCCCGGTCGCCGACACCAGGGCGGCGCTCGGTTGATCCGCCAACGCCTCCTCCAGCAGCACCCGGGCCAGCCGCCGCGCGTCGCGCGAGGGCAGGTCCGGGATGGTGGCGGTGGCGAACTGCCAGCAGGTCTCGCCGGAGTCGTCCGGTTCGGCGACCCGCAGCCGCGCGGCCACCTCGACCGGATCGGCACCGGCCGCGAGCAGGTTGAGCACGTCCTCGGACAACCGCCGGGTACGCCGACGCTGATCCTCGACCCGATCCCGACCCACCGACACCAGCCGGACCAGCTCGCCCAGCAGCGTCTGGTGGCGGTCCGGCCAGTCGGTGACGTCGTCCTCGACCGCGAGGAACCAGTCGCCCCACGCGTCCGGGTCGGCCGAGCCGCCCGCCTCGGGCACCGGAAGCAGCGAGAACGAGCGCCCGTCCACGCGATAGCGGAACGGCACCCTGGCCCTGCGCTCGCGGGCGGCGAAGTGCGCGCGAGCCATCTTGACCCGCAGCTCCGGCGCCAGTTCCGGCCCGCCGGCGGCGGCCTGGCGCCCGGTCAGCGAGAGCACCCAGCAGTGGATGTCGATATCGGCCGCGATCAGCCCGAGCACCCCGTCCAGCCCCGCGCCGCCGGCAGCGGCCTGGACCAGGCGCCGGTGCCGGTCGACCACCGCGGTCAGGTCGCCGGCCCGCTCGGCGGAGATCCGGCGGATCACGAACTCGGTCAGATGCGCGAAGGAGAGCTCCTCCTCGACCGCGAACAACGGCAGGTGGTGCCGCTCGCAGGCCTGCACCAGATCCGCCGGGATGTCGCCGATCTCGGCCTGCCCGGCGGCCAGCGCGGTGGCCCCGCCACCGGTCAGCACCCGGACGAAGCGCTCCGAGTCCTCCGGACCCGAGCGCCAGCCCATGCCGGTCAGCACCAGGGCGCCGGCCGTCAGGTACCGGCTGGGGTCGTGCAGGTCCGTGGTCATCACGGCCCGCACCGCCCGGTCCAGCTCCCCTTGCCCCACCAACAGCCGGATCCCGGGTATGCCGGTACCGGCTATTCCGTCGCCGAGAAGCGCGCGCAATCGCATCGACGGCCCCCTCTCGATCGAGCCTGCGTGGCCTCGGCACACGCGGCGGATCCGTCATACCGGTTCGACGACCGGACGAACACTTGGAGAAAAGTACGGGAACGACACCCGCTTGACACGCCTGGGTCATGTCTTTGGTGGGTACTCACAGTGACCCTCGTCTCGGTGTACTGGTGCGCACCCTCCGATCCACACAACCCGAAGCGAAGCGCCCCCCGCGACGGGTACAAGGACGGTAGGGCCATACGCAAGGCAGAAGGAGACACCCGTCATGGAATTCCTGCGGCCCGCGACGTGGGAGGAGGCGCTCGCCGTCAAGGCGCAGCACCCGTCCGCGGTCCCGATCGCCGGTGGCACCGACGTGATGGTCGAACTGAACTTCGATCGGCATCGTCCGGAAGCCCTGTTGGATCTCAACCGTATCCACGAGCTGCACACCTGGCAGATCGAGGACGACGACACCGTGCGTCTCGGTGCCTCCGTGCCGTACGCGAAGATCATCGACTCGCTGCACGACCGGCTTCCGGGCCTGTCGCTGGGCGCGCGCACGGTCGGGTCACCACAGATCCGCAACCGGGGCTCGGTCGGCGGCAACCTCGGTGGCGCGTCGCCCGCGGGCGACGCGCACCCGCCGCTGCTCGCGTCCGGGGCGACCGTCGAGGCGGCCTCGGTACGCGGCACCCGGCTGATCCCGATCGACGACTTCTATCTCGGGGTCAAGCGCAACGCGCTGGAGCCGGACGAACTGATCCGGGCGATCCACATCCCGTCCGCGACCGGGCCGCAGCAGTTCGCCAAGATCGGCACCCGCAACGCGATGGTCATCGCGGTCTGCTCGTTCGCGGTCGCGCTGCATCCGCCGGCCCGCGACGTACGCACCGGGATCGGCTCGGCCGCACCCACCCCGCGGCGGGCGACCGAGGCCGAGGCGTTCATCCGCGCCGAGCTCGAGGACACCGGTCTGTGGACCTCCGGCGCCGAGCTGCCCGTGGCCACCGCCAAGCGCTTCGGCGAACTGGTCGCGCGGGCCGCGGCGCCGATCGACGACGTGCGCGGTTCGGCCGCGTACCGGCGACACGCGCTGGCCGTGATGGCCCGGCGCACGCTGATCTGGACCTGGAACGACCACCGCACCACCGGGAGGGCCGCCGCATGAAGGTCACATTCACCGTGAACGGCCGCCGGACCGAGGCGGACGACGTATGGGAGGGCGAGAGCCTGCTGTACGTGCTGCGCGAACGGGTCGGCCTGCCCGGCTCGAAGAACGCGTGCGAACAGGGCGAATGCGGCTCCTGCACGGTCTATCTCGACGGCGACCCGGTCTGTTCGTGTCTGGTCGCGGCCGGCCAGGTGCAGGGCCGCGAGGTCGGCACCGTCGAGGGCCTGGCCGACGGCGACACCCTGGACCCGGTCCAGCAGGCGTTCGTGGACGCGGGCGCCGTGCAGTGCGGATTCTGTACGCCGGGGTTGCTGGTGCAGACGCACGACCTGCTGAACCGGGCGCACCGCCCCTCCGACGCGGAGATCCGCGAGGCGCTCTCGGGCAACCTGTGCCGCTGTACGGGCTACGAGAAAATCATGGACGCGGTCCGCCTCGCCGCCGCCCGCAAGGCCGACGCCCGCGACGCGGCCTCGGCCGTACCGGAGGGCTGAGCCATGGCCGGTCTGACCAAGCCGAAGAACCTCCAGGACGTGACCGCGCCCGGCCGGGACGGCATCGGCGCCTCGCCGCTGCGCCCGGACGGCATCCTCAAGGTCAAGGGCGACTTCGCCTACTCCTCGGACCTGTGGCACGAGGACATGTTGTGGGGCATGGCCCTGCGCAGTCCGCACGCCCGGGCCCGGATCCTGTCGGTGGACGTGTCCGGCGCACTCGCCCAGCCGGGCGTGTACGCGGTGCTCACGCACGAGGACATCCCCGGCGCCAAGTACTACGGCCTGGAGATCCAGGACCAGCCCGTGCTGGCGATCGACGAGGTGCGCTTCCACGGCGAGCCGATCGTGATCGTCGCGGCCGACCACCCCGAGACCGCGCGCCGAGCGGTCGCCAAGATCGTGGTCGAGTACGACGTGCTGCCCTCGATCGGCCCGGTCGAGGCGCTGGATCCGGAACGGTTCGGCTATGTTCACGCACCGGCCGACTACAAGGCGCACGCCTTCGGCAACATCGTGCACAGCCAGCACATCCACCACGGCGACGGCGATTCGGCCGAGGTGCGCGCGCTCGCCGACGTGATCGTGCGCGGCGAGTACGAGGTCGGCATGCAGGACCAGGCGTTCCTGGGTCCGGAGTCCGGTCTCGCGGTGCCCGCCGAGGACGGCGGCATCGACCTGTACGTCGCCACCCAGTGGCTGCACGTGGACCAGCAGCAGATGTGCCCGGTGCTGGGCCTGCCGCCGGAGAAGGTCAGGCTCACCCTGGCCGGCGTCGGCGGCGCGTTCGGCGGGCGCGAGGACATCTCGATGCAGGTGCACGCGTGCCTGCTCGCGCAGCACACCGGCAAGCCGGTCAAGATCGTGTACAACCGCGAGGAGTCCTTCTTCGGCCACGTGCACCGCCATCCGGCGACGATGGTGTTCGAGCACGGCGCCACCCGGGACGGCAGGCTGGTCTTCGTCAAGGCCGAGATCGTCCTGGACGGCGGCGCCTACGCGTCCGCCTCACCCGCCGTGGTCGGCAACGCGGCCTCGCTGGGCATCGGGCCGTACGTGATCCCCAACGCGGTCGTCGACTCGATGGCGGTGTACACCAACAACCCGCCGTGTGGCGCGATGCGCGGATTCGGCGCGGTGCAGATGTGCTTCGGCTACGAGACGCAGATGGACCGGCTGGCCGAGGAACTGGGCCTGGATCCGGTCGAGTTGCGCCGGATGAACGCGATGGAGCAGGGCTCGGTGCTGCCCACCGGGCAGACCGTGGACGCCCCCGCGCCGGTCGCCGATCTGCTCCGGCGGGTCAAGGAGATGCCGCTGCCGGAGGTGGAGAACTGGCGTACGGCCGACGGCCCGGATGTGCGCGAGCTGCCCGGCGGACTGTCCAACACCACCCACGGCGAGGGCGTGGTGCGCGGGGTCGGCTACGCGGTCGGCATCAAGAACGTCGGCTTCTCCGAGGGCTTCGACGACTACTCGACGGCCCGGGTCCGGTTGGAGGTGATCAACGGCGTGCCGGTCGCGCTGGTGCACACCGCGATGGCCGAGGTCGGCCAGGGCGGGGTCACCGTGCACGCGCAGATCGTGCGCACCGAGCTGGGCGTGGACCAGGTGACCATCGCGCCGGCGGACACCCGGGTGGGCTCGGCGGGTTCGACGTCCGCGTCCCGGCAGACGTACATGACCGGCGGCGCGGTCAAGCTGGCGGCCGAGACGGTGCGCGCCGCGGTGCTCGCCCGCGGTCGGGCTCGGTACGGCTGGGCGCCCGCGTCCACGGCGGGCCTGCGGCTGTCCGGCGGCAAGGTGGTCAACGCCGCCGGCGAGGTCGTCGCCGACCTGGTCGAACTGCTCGGCGACGAGCCGGTGGACGAGACCACCGTGTTCCACCACCGCCCGACCGAGGCGTTCGACAAGGTCACCGGGCAGGGCTTCGGGCACGTCCAGTACACCTTCTGTGCGCACCGCGCGGTGGTGGACGTGGACGTGGAACTGGGTCTGGTCAAGGTGATCGAGCTGGCCGCGGCTCAGGACGTCGGCAAGGCGATCAACCCGCTCGCCGTGGTCGGCCAGATCCACGGCGGCAGCACCCAGGGATTGGGCCTGGCGGTGATGGAGGAGATCATCGTCAGGGACGGCAAGGTCCGCAACCCCTCGTTCACGGACTACCTGATCCCCACCATTCTCGACACTCCGCCGATGCCGGTGGACGTACTCGAACTGGCCGACCCCCACGCGCCGTACGGGCTGCGCGGGGCCGGCGAGGCACCCACCCTCTCCTCGACACCGGCGATCGTCGCGGCGATCCGCGCGGCGACCGGCCTCGCGCTGAACCGGGTACCGGTTCGGCCGGAACATCTCACCGGGACCTGAGACACCGTCAGTTCTGGTTTCAAGACCTTGTACGGCCCCGGCGGCGGCGCAGACGCCTCCCCCGGGGCCGGACCGGCCCGACTCCGCACGGCCGATCGCCGTGTCGTCGAACGGACGCGCCCCCACGCAGAAAAGTCGTCGCGCTCGCCTGCCCGAAGCACTCGGGCAGCCCCGACGCGGCGACCGGCTCCACCCCAACAACACCTAAGACACTTGGGAGTGGGAAGTGGCTCAGACCTCGGTTCCGACGGAACCCGGCGAAAATCCCCCGCATCCGCCACACGGATCCGGGACGATCCTCACCGGCGACCCGTCGCCCCCGTCCGGCTCGGCCGGCTCGGGCGCATTGGACAAGTACTTCAGGATCAGCGCGCGCGGCAGCTCGGTGGGCCGCGAACTGCGCGGCGGCCTCACCACCTTCATGGCGATGGCATACATCCTGCTGCTCAACCCGATTCTGCTCGGTGGCAAGGACGTCAAGGGGCATCAACTCGACCCCGCGCAGATCACCACGATGACCGCGCTGGCGGCGTTCATCACCACGGTCGCGATGGGCCTGATCGGCAACGTGCCGCTCGCGCTCGCCGCGGGTCTGTCGGTGGCCGGCGTGGTGGGCAATCAGGTGGCCGCCGAGATGACCTGGCCGCAGGCGATGGGCCTGTGCGTCATCTACGGCCTGATCATCATGTTGATGGTCGTCTCGGGTCTGCGCGAGCGGATCATGAACGCCATCCCGATGGCGCTCAAGCACGCGATCACCATCGGCATCGGGCTGTTCATCGCGATGATCGGCCTGAACAAGGCCGGCGTGGTCACCGAGAACGCCGCGCCGGGCGGACCGCCGGTCACGCTCGGCCCGGCCGGGGAGCTGGCCGGCTGGCCGGTACTGATCTTCGCGGTCACGGTGATCAGCATCTTCCTGCTGATGGCCCGCAACATCCGCGGCGCGATCCTGATCGGCCTGGTGTTCGGCACGCTGCTGGCGATGGTGGTCAACGCGGTCGTCGACATATCCGACAAGACCTGGGGCGGCGGCGTCCCGAACCTGCCGGACAAGGTGGTCGACTCGCCCGACTTCGGGCTGTTCGGTGATGTGAGCGTGTTCGGCGGCTTCGCCGAGGCCGGCGGGATCACCGCCTCCGTCCTGGTGTTCACCCTGGTGTTCGCGGGCTTCTTCGACGCGATGGCGACCATCATCGGGATCGGCAACGAGGCCAAGCTCGTGGACGACAAGGGTCGGATGCCCGGCCTGTCCAAGGCCCTGGCCATCGACGGCGCGGGGGGCGTCATCGGTGGCGTGACCAGCTCGTCCGGTCAGACGGTGTTCATCGAGTCGGCCACCGGCGTCGGCGACGGCGCGCGCACGGGTCTGTCCAGCGTGGTCACCGGCGGCATCTTCGGCCTGATGTTGTTCTTCACGCCGATCGCCGGCGTGGTCCCGGACCAGGTCGCGGCCGCGGCCCTCGTGGTGATCGGCTCGATGATGATCACCCAGGTCAAGCACATCGACTGGGACGACAAGGCGGCGGCGATCCCGGCGTTCCTGACCATCGTGCTGATGCCGTTCACGTACTCGATCACCGCGGGCGTCGGCGCCGGCGTGATCGTCTACACCCTGATCAAGGCCGCCCAGGGCAAGTTCCGCGACATCGGCCCGCTGATGTGGGTCCTCACCCTGGCATTCCTCGTGTTCTTCGCCCTGCATCCGATCAAGGAGTGGTTGGGCGTCAGCTGACGCACCGACCGCGCCACCCACACCCCAGGAGACGTCGATGCTCGACCTCGGGACCGAAATCGCGGCATGGCGACGTGCGGGAACGCCATACGCCCTGGCCACCGTGGTCGGCGTCAGCGGGAGCGCGCCCCGCCCCCCGGGTGCGGCGCTCGCGGTGGCCGCCGACGGCACGGTCGTCGGCAGCGTCTCGGGCGGGTGTGTGGAGGGTGCGGTGTACGAGCTGTGCCGCGAGGCGCTGGAGAGCGGAACCCCGGTGCTCCAGCGCTTCGGCTACAGCGACGAGGACGCCTTCGCCGTGGGGCTCACCTGTGGCGGAGTGCTGGACGTGTTCGTTCGACCCGGCGGCGACGCCGCCGTGGAGGCGGCGTTGGCCGCGGCCGAGCGGGACGTCCCGGTCGCCGCGGCCCAGGTCGTGGCCGGGCCTGCCGAGCTGCTCGGCGCGGTGATCACGGTGATCGCCGACGCGGAGGTGATCGGTACGTACGGCGCCGATCCCGCGCTGGACGCGTCGGTGATCGACACGGCCCGGGCCATGCTGAACGCGGGCCGCACCGGCTTGTCGACGCTGCGTCCGGACGGCCGCCCGTGCCCGGAGGCGGGCCCGGACGACATCACCGTCTTCGTCGAGAGCCGCACCCCGCCGCCCCGTCTCCTGGTCTACGGCGCGATCGACTTCGCGGCGGCGGTGGCCCGGATGGGCAAGCTGCTCGGCTACCACGTGACGGTGTGCGACGCCCGCGAGGTGTTCGCGACGCGACGGCGCTTCCCGGAGGCGGACGAGGTCGTCGTGGACTGGCCGCACCGCCACCTGGCCTCGATCGCTCCGTCCCTGGACCGACGCACGGTGGTCACGGTGCTCACCCACGACCCGAAGTTCGACATCCCCCTCCTCGACCTCGCGCTGCGCTTGGACCTGGCCTACGTCGGCGCGATGGGCTCCCGCCGCACCCACGAGGCCCGCCTCGCCCGCCTCCGCGAAACCACCCTCACCGACCGGGAGTTGGCCGCCCTCCACTCCCCCATCGGCCTGGACCTGGGCGCCCGAACCCCGGAGGAGACAGCCCTGTCGATCTTCGCCGAGGTCATAGCCACCCACCACGCCGCCACCGGCCTCCCCCTTCGCACAGCCACAGGCCCCATCCACCCCAAGGCCGCCTGACCCCGCCTCCGACCCCAGCCGCCCCTCCACCCCACCCGGCACTCCCCAACCCGACCGACACGCAAGACCCCCCCCCAACCCACCCAGGCACCCCACAACAGCCCGGCCGGCGTTTGAGGCCACCCTTCAACCGGGCCAACGTCTAAAGCTCCCCATCAAGCCCGACCAGGCACCCCTCCAGCCCGGCCGGCGCTTGAGGCCACCATCAACCCGGCCAACGTCCGAGCCCCCATCAAGCCCGACCAAGCACCCCTCCAGCCCGGCCAGCGCTTGAGGCCACCTTCAACCCGGCCAACGTCCGAGGCCCCCATCAAGCCCGACCAGGCACCCCTCCAGCCCGGCCGGCGCTTGAGGCCACCCTTCAACCCGGCCAGGCACCCCTCCAGCCCGGCCGGCGTTTGAGGCCAACCAAGCAACCCAACAGCCCGCCGGCGCATGAGGCCCCATCCGCGCAACCCGAGGCGCCCAGGTAACGCCCATCCGCCCCCGAAACGCCCCGAGGCCCCCAGCGCTCGCCGGGGGCCTCGGGGATGCTTACGAGGGGGGGTGGGTCAGTCGCGTTTGAGGGAGCCCTTGATCTTGTTGATCGCCTCGTTGGCCTTGTCCTTGGCGCTCGTGACGGCTTCCTTGGCCTTGGCCGAACCCTGGTCCTGCTGACCCTCGTCGCGCAGGTCCTCGTTTCCGGTCGCCTCGCCGACCTTCTCCTTGGCCTGGCCGCCGACGTCCTGGGCCTTGTTGCGGATGTTGTCGTCGATGCCCATGTCTCGGGTCTCCTGTCACGATCGACCGCGCGCGTCCGTTGTTCGCGCGACGTCCAGCCCGACCTATAACCGGAAACGACCCATCCGACACAATTTGCCGACCCTCGTGACCTTTGTCACCCGACTCGGGAGATCTCCACGTTCTCCAGGACGCCGAGCGCGTCGGGCACCAGGATCGCCGCCGAGTAGTACGCCGTGACCAGGTAGGAGATCAGCGCCTGCTCGTTGATGCCCATGAATCGCACGGACAGGCCGGGCTGGTACTCGTCCGGCAGGCCGGTCTGGTGCAGGCCCACCACACCCTGGTCGTCCTCACCCGTACGCAGCACCAGGATCGAACTCGTGCGCGCCTCGGAGATCGGGATCTTGTTGCACGGGAAGATCGGCACCCCGCGCCAGGCCGGGATCTGGTTGCCGCCCACGTCGACCGTGGTCGGGTACAGGCCGAGCCGGCTGCATTCGCGGCCGAACGCGGCGATCGTGCGCGGGTGGGCCAGGAACAGCCGGGAGCCGCGCCGCCGGCTGAGCAGCTCGTCCATGTCGTCCGGCGTCGGCGGGCCCGCCTGGGCCTGGATGCGCTGCTCGTAGTCCGCGTTGTGCAGCAGGCCGAACTCGCGGTTGTTGATCAGCTCGTGTTCCTGCCGCTCGCGCAGCGCCTCGATGGTCAGTCGCAACTGCTGCTCGATCTGATCCATCGGCTGGTTGTACAGATCGGCCACCCGGCTGTGCACCCGCAGCACCGTCTGCGCCGCGCTCAACTCGTATTCGCGCGGCTTGAGTTCGTAGTCCACGAAGCTGCCCGGCAGCACCGCCTCGCCATGGTGGCCGGCGGACATCGGGATCTCCGCCTCACCCTTCGCGTTCTGCGGCCGGCCGCTGCCCTCGACGTAGTCCGCGAGGTGATCGCGCAGCGTGTCGGCGTGGACCCCGTCGAACGCGTCCCGCGGCATCTCGAGCACGATCACCGAGGTGGCCGCCGTGGCCGTGTAGTCCCAGGTCGACTCTCGGTCGACGAGCATCTTCTCGCCGAAGTGGTCGCCGTCGCCGTGCAGTCCGAGCGAAGTGCGATCGCCGTACGGTCCCACCCCGAACTTGCCGATCTTGCCGTGCACGACCAGGAATACCCGGTCGTTCGGCTCGCCGATCGTGGCGAGCGTCTCCCCCGCCGCGAACTCCCGCCGCACGAAGCGGTCCGCCAGCGCGCGCAGCACCTCCTCGTCCTCGAACCCGCGCAACGGAGCCAGTTCGCTCAACTCCGCCGGAATCACCCGGACTTCCGATCCGGTCTGGACGAACTGCACCCGCCCGTCGCCCACCCGGTAACTCAACCGCCGGTTGACCCGGTACGTACCACCCGACACCTGGACCCACGGCAACATCTTCAGCAGCCACCGAGACGTGATGTCCTGCATCTGCGGGACGGTCTTGGTCGTGGTCGCGAGATTTCGCGCCGCCGCCGTCGCAAGACTCGAACGAGCCTGCGTGTCCTGGGCCTCACTGTTCGTATCGGCCCCAGCATCGATCGACAACGATTCCGCCTCCCCTGGATGAACCGGTCTTCGCGGTCAATCGTTGCCGGTGCGAGGGCAGCCGGCCATTACCCGAACGGGTGAGACTGGAGAGGCGTCGAAGTGGCTATGTAACTACGGTTGCCCTTGGGTTTCCGGGCCACACGGCCCCACGCGGCATACGCCCGAACGGCCGAACACGCGCCCGGACGTCCGAGGACATCCGGGCGCGCGCGTCGACCCGACCCGATCGGGCTTCGGGTGGCTCTCGTCCGGGGCCGGACCCGCCGGCCTCGGGGGTCAGACGTCCCGCATCGCCGCGACCGCCCGCTTCACACGCGTTCCGTACTCCGGATCCGCCGCGTGGAAGTGCTGGAGCACCCGATCCACGATGTCGTCCCGGGTGACCTGGCCCAGGCTGCCCGCGATGTTCTCGACCAGCCGAGCCCGTTCCGCGTCGGACATCAGCCGGTACAGCTCGCCCGCCTGGAAGAAGTCGTCGTCCTTCGCGTGCGCCGGTGCCGCGTGCGCGCCGGCGTGGCCGGTCACCGCGAGCGGAGCGGACAGCGGCTCGCCGCTCTGGTACGGACCGCCGAAGCTGTTCGGCTCGTAATTCCGGGCCCGCCCGGCGGTGTTGGTCGCCATCGCGCCGTCCCGCCCGTGGTTGACCGCCACGGTCGCCTTGGGCGCGTTCACCGCGAGCTGCGTGTGGTTGACGCCCAGGCGGTAGCGGTGCGCGTCCGCGTAGGCGAACAGCCGGCCCTGGAGCATCTTGTCCGGGCTCGGCCCGATCCCCGGCACGAAGTTGTTCGGGCTGAACGCGGCCTGCTCGACGTCCGCGAACACGTTCTCCGGGTTGCGGTTCAGGGTCAGCCGACCGACCTCGAGCAGCGGATGGTCCGCGTGCGGCCACACCTTGGTCAGGTCGAACGGGTTGAACCGGTAGCGCGGCGCCTCGGCGACCGGCATCACCTGGACGTACAACGTCCAGGACGGGAAGACACCCCGGTCGATCGCCTGGTGCAGGTCGCGCTGATGCGAATCCGGGTCCTCGCCCGCCAGTTCGGCGCCCTCGGCGCTGGTGAGCGTGCGGATGCCCTGGTTCGTCGTGAAGTGGTACTTGACCCAGAACGCCTCGCCCTCGGCGTTGACCCACTGGTAGGTGTGCGAACCGAAACCGTTCATGTGCCGGTAGGACGCCGGGATGCCCCGGTCGCCGAACAGCCACGTGACCTGGTGGGTGGCCTCCGGCGAGTGCGACCAGAAGTCCCAGACGTTGTCCGGCTCGGTCGTCCCCGTGTACGGGTCGCGCTTCTGCGAGTGGATGAAGTCCGGGAACTTCAGCGGGTCCTTGATGAAGAACACCGGCGTGTTGTTGCCGACGAGGTCGTAATTGCCCTCCTCGGTATAGAACTTCACCGCGAACCCGCGCGGATCGCGCACCGCGTCGCCCGCGCCCAGGTTGCCCGCGACGGTCGAGAAGCGCTGGAACACCTCGGTCCGCCGCCCGACCTCGCCCAGGAAGTGCGCGCGCGTGTAGCGGGTGACGTCCTCGGTCACCTCGAACACGCCGTACGCGCCGGACCCGCGCGCGTGCACCACCCGCTCCGGGATGCGCTCGCGGTTGAACCGGGCCAACTTCTCGATCAGGTACTGGTCCTGGAGCAGCAGCGGGCCGCCGGCCCCGGCCGCCGCGCTGTTCTGGTTGTCGAAGACGGGCGCACCGGCCTCCGTCGTCAGTATCGGCTTGCTCATAGCAGAGTTGACTCCCTGTCAGCTATTCCGGGGAATGGCGGCGCCGGTCTTTCCGAGAGTGGGTGCACCGAGAGTGGGTGCACCGAGGGCCGGCTGTCGCGGGCCCTCGGTGCGTGCGAACGTCCGCTGCCGCTCCGAGGATCCGAAACGGTTTCGCAGGGCCGTCAGACCGGCCTCGGTCAGCCGTCCCGGCAGGCGCAGTCGGGCCACCCCGCCGTCCGGGAAGACCTCGATGCGCACGTGCGTCACGGGCGGTACGTCGGTGAGCCGGAACCGGTGCCGGGTGTCCGGCTGCACCCGGGTGCGCGGCAGCAGTTCGAACCAGGCGTCCGGGTCCACGCTCGCGTCGCTGCCCATCAGGGCGACCCAACCCGGCGCGTTGCCGAGGTAGTTGTCGATGTCGATCTCGGCGGCCAGGATCTCCGCCTGCTCGACCAGGCGTACCCGCACCCAGTCGTGTCCGTCGTCCCGTCGGCGCCGGGTCTCCCAGCCCTCGCCCATCACCCGCGAGCGGCCCGGCGCGTTGAGGTTGTGCGGCGAGGAGAAGTAGCGGTCGCTGGCCGCCTCGGCCAGCGCGCCGTACTCCTGCGCCGCGAGGTCCACCGTGAGCCCGTCCAGCCAGGCCGGATCCGGCACCGCCTCGCCGTACACACGCAGCCGGGCCACCCCGCCGTCGGGGAAGATGTTCAGCCGCACATGGGTGAACCGCTGCCCGGAGGTGACGGTGAACGGGTGTGCCGTGTCGCCCTTGAGGTCGGTGCGCGCGACGATCGTGGTCCACCGCACCGCCGGGTCGAGCAGTTCCTCGACCGAGGGTGTGCCGGGCACGGACGCGGCCTCCACCGAACCGCTCGGCGGGTAGTTGCCGGTGAAGAACGCGGTGTCCACCACGATCCCGCGCAGCACACCGGGCACGCCGAGCCGGACGATCGCCCAGTCGTGCGCGTCCGGTTCGGGATGCGGGTGCTCGGCCGAGGAGCCGCGCCGGCGGCGGGTCTCCCAGCCGTCCATGATCTGGCCCTTGGGGCCGAACGTGTGCGGTACGAAGACCGGCGGCTCGGCCTTGAGCAGGTTCTCCTTCTCGGCGAACCACTCGTCGTTGGCGGCCACCACGCCCGCCCCGAGGGCGCGCGAGGCGAGGTTGACGTATTCGGTGAAATCGGCGGTCA
Source organism: Embleya sp. NBC_00888 (assembly GCF_045207655.1). Lineage (NCBI taxonomy): Bacteria > Bacillati > Actinomycetota > Actinomycetes > Kitasatosporales > Streptomycetaceae > Embleya > Embleya sp. NBC_00888. The sequence goes on from NZ_CP108784.1 coordinate 2,000,554, forward strand.
TCGGCTGATCTCCTCGTCCGGAAGGGAGGTCGACGGCTACTCGGCTACAACTCGGGACGAGGGGGCGGGCCGTGGCCGCGCAACCGGCGCATTCCCGGGGTGATCACGTGGCGGTCTCCGTCCGGTCCAGGAGCCGCCCGCGCGGGCTTCCGTGCACGTCCACCGGCGCGCCCGCGAGCCACGTGGTGCGCACCGTGCCGGTGAGCGCGCGGCCCGCGTACGGGGTGACCGGGTTGCGGTGGTGCAGCCCGGCCGGGTCCACGGTGAACACCGCGTCCGGGTCGAACGCGACCAGGTCGGCGTCGTATCCCGGTGCGATCGCGCCCTTGCGGGCCAGACCCACCAACCGGGCCGGGCCGGCCGCCATCAGCGCGACCACGTCGGCCAGTTCGAAGCCGCGTGCCCTGGCCTCGGTCCAGACCGTGGCCAGGCCCAGTTGCAACGACGCGATCCCGCCCCACGCGGCGGCGAAGTCGCCCACGTCCAGCCGCTTGAGATCGGCGGTGCACGGCGAGTGGTCGGAGACCACGGCGGCGAACGAGCCCGCCTCGATCCCGCGCCACAGCCGGTCGCGGTTGTCCCGGGAGCGGATCGGCGGGCAACACTTGAACGCGGTGTCGCCCGCCGGAACACCCTCGGCGACCAGGGTCAGATAGTGCGGGCAGGTCTCGGCGGTGACCGCGATCCCGTCCGCGCGGGCGGCGTCCAGGAGCGGCAACACCCGCGCCGAGGACACGTGCAGGACGTGCACGCGTGCGCCGGTGCGCTTGGCGATGTCGAGCAACTGCTCGACCGCGACCGTCTCGGCCGCGTCCGGCCGGGACGCGAGGAAGTCGGCGTACGCCCGGCCGGGCACCTGCGGCGCCGCGTCCAGCACGTGCGGCGCCTCGGCGTGGATGATCGCCAGGGCGTCCAGCCGCGCCTGCTCGGTCAGCGCCTCGGCCAACTCGGCCGCGTTCACGTGCGGGAACTCGTCCACACCGGAGGGCGCGAGGAAACTCTTGAACCCGTACACGCCCGCCCGGTACAGCGGTTCCAGCTCGTCGGTGTTGCCCGGGATCGCGCCGCCCCAGAAGCCCACGTCCACGTATACCCGACCGCGCGCGACCTCCTGCTTGACCCGCAGCGCGTCGAGCGTGACGGTGGCCGGAATCGAGTTCAGCGGCATGTCGATCAAGGTGGTGACGCCACCGGCCGCCGCCGCCCGGGTCGCGCTCGTGAAGCCCTCCCACGCGGTGCGGCCCGGCTCGTTGATGTGTACGTGGGTGTCCACCAGGCCCGGCAGCAGGGCGAGTTCGCCCAGATCCTCGACCGGCGCGCCGGCGGCGCTGCGATACGGCGCCACGTCGGCGATCCGGCCGCCGGCCACGATCACGTCGGCCGGAAGCTCGCCGGCCGGGGTGAACACGCGGCGCGAGCGCAGTACGAGGGTGGGGGTGTGGGTCACGACGCGTCCTCCGGGTCCACGGGATGGGCCGAGCCGATCCGGTCGGTCGAACCGGGCCGATCCGTCGAACCGGTCCGGTCCGGCGAGTCGGTCGGGTGATGCGATGCGGTCGGGTCGTGCGATGCGGACCGGCCGCCCGGGTCGACCCCGTCGGCCGGGCCCGTGAGCAGGTCTCGGGCCAGGCGTTCGCCCGCGTCCTCGGCCAGTTCGCCGGCGCGGGTCATGCTGTCGGCGCCGAGATCGACCAGCGCGTAGGCCGCCACGATGCCGGCCGCGTCGAGTTGAACCCCGCTCAGCTCGACGCGGCCGCACACCACCGCCACGGGTACACCCCGTTCCCGGGCGGCGACCGCGACCCCGGCCGGTGCCTTGCCGTGCAGGGTCTGCCGGTCCAGGCTGCCCTCTCCGGTGACCACGAGATCCGCCCCGTCGAGCAGTTCGTCGAAGCCCAGGAGTTCGAGCAGCAGGCCGATGCCGGGCCGGACGCTCGCGCCGAGCAGCGCCAGCGCGCCGAACCCGGCCCCACCCGCGGCACCCGCCCCGGGCACCTCGGCCAGTTCGGGCGCGACCACCTCGGCCCAGCGCGCGAGCGCCGAGTCCAGAAGCCGAACCTCGTCCGGCGAGGCGCCCTTCTGCGGCCCGTACACCGCCGCGGCCCCCTTGGGGCCCAGCAGCGGATTGTCCACGTCCGAGGCGATCACCACCTCGACGCCGGCCAGCCGGGTCGTCAGGTCGCCGCGCTCGATCCGGTCCAGCCGCAGCAGCGCGGCCCCGCCCCGGGGCAGTTCCTCCCCCGCCGCGTCCAGCAGCCGTACGCCCAGCGCGCGAGCCAGCCCGGAGCCGCCGTCGGTGGAGGCGCTGCCGCCCAGGCCGAGCACGATCCGGGTGCAACCCAGCTCCAGCGCCCGGCCGATCAGCTCGCCCACCCCGGTGGTGTCCGCCGTCAGCGGCGCGGGCCCGTCCGGGAGCAGCGCGAGCCCCGAGGATTCGGCCAACTCGACCACCGCGGTTTGGCCGCGCACGGCGAGCGCCGCGCCCACCGGCCGCCCGGTGGGGCCGGTGACCCGTACCGGGATGCGCGCGAAGCCGGCGGCCACCGCGGCGTCCACGGTGCCCTCGCCGCCGTCGGCGATCGGCAACACGCGCACGTCCGCGTCCGGACGGGCCCGCCGGATCCCGGCACCGATCCTGACCGCGGCCTGCACGGCGGTCAGGGTCCCCTTGAACTTGTCGGGGGCCAGGACGACGACCGGTCCCATGCGCTGCTCCTTCGGGTGGGCTGCCGGAGGGGATGTCCGGGGTCGGCGCGGAGCCGACTGATCGGACACCGTGCCGAGGCACAGTCAACTACGTGGCTGCCGCTCTCGGCGAGATCGACAGGGGGTGGCGACGGTCCGACGCGGGCGCGACACCACGCGTGCTCGACGGTCCGACGCGGGCACGACTCGACGCGTGCGAGCGGGTGGCAACCGCCCGGTGACGCGGGCGCGACACCACGAGTGGGATCAGCGTCACCGGGCGGAATCAAGGGGAGCGGGGCGGGCCCCTGGGAGGGTCGGACGACTCGACCCGCCCCGCTCCGGACCTGACGAGCGGGTACGCCCCGCCCGGTCACCCGTGGTCGGCCGCGCGGCCGACCACGGGCCGCGGACCGGCTACGGAACCGGCTCGAACTCCTTGACCGCGTCGATCGCCGGCCCGTGCGGCGTGTTCGCCTCGCGCTCGATCATGATCTCCACCAGGACCGGGCGCGAGGTGCGCTGCGCCTCCTTGCGGGCCCATTCCATGGTGGACCGGATGTCGTCCGGCTCCACCACCCGCTTGCCCGAGCAGCCGTACGCCTCCATCAACTTGACGTTGTCGGTGCCGACCTCGTCGTAGTGGATGTCGACCTGGAAGTTCATCTCGTACGGGATCGACGCCTGGCGGATCAGCCCGAGGTACTCGTTGTTGATCATGATGATCACGAACGGCACGTTGTACTGCGCCGCCACCGCGAGCTCCTCGACCAGGTACTGGAAGCCGTAGTCGCCGACGATGCCGACCACCTCGGCGTCCGGGTCGCTGTGCTTGAGCGCCTTCTTGACGCCGATCGCCGCCGGGATCTCCCAGCCGAGCGGGCCGGCCTGGCCGCAGACCTGGTAGTGGCGCGGCTTGTAGGCCTTCTGGTGCTGGCCGCCCCAGATCTGGTAGAGGCCGATCGCGGTGACGAAGTAGGTGTCCTCGTCGAAGACCTCGTTGATCTCCTTGTACACCCGCGGCGCCTTGATCGGCACGCTGTCGAAGTCCTCGCGCCGGGTCAGCGTCGCGCGCAACTCCCGGATCCGGGCCACCCACGCGCCCGCCTCGCGGCGGATGCCCCGCTCCTTCGCGGTGGCCAGGATCGCCTGGAGGAAGTGCCGGGTATCCGAGACGATGCCCAGGTCCGGTTCGAAGACCTTGCCGATCTGGGTCGGCTCGATGTCCACGTGGATGAACTTGCGGGTGCCCCGGTAGACGTCCAGCGTGCCGGTGTGCCGGTCGCCGAAGCGCGCGCCGAGCGCGAGCACCAGGTCGGACTCCAGGAACGACGCGTTCCCGTAGCGCTGCGAGGTCTGCACGCCGGTCATCCCGCTGTAGAGCGCGTGGTTCTCGTCGATCGAGCCCTTGCCCATCAGGGTGACCTGCACCGGGATCTGAAGCAGTTCGGCCAGCTCGACGAGCTCCTCGTGCGCCTCGCCGATGATCACGCCGCCACCGGAGAGCAGCAGCGGACGCTCGGCGGCGAGCAGCAGGTCCAGGGCGGCGTCCACGCGCGGCTGGTGCGGGAGCACCTCGCTCACCGGCAGCGGCGCGTCCACCTCGGAGTCCCACCAGATCTCCTGCTTCTGCACGTCCAGCGGCAGGTCGATCAGCACCGGGCCGGGCCGGCCGGAGCGGGCCAGCCGGAACGCCTCGCGGAAGATCCACGGCGCCTGTGCGGCCTCCTTGACCTGCACGGACCACTTGGTCACCGGCTTGGCGATCTCGACGATGTCGACCGCCTGGAACGCCTCCTGGTGCAGCTTGCTGGAGACGGCCTGGCCGGTGATGCACACGATCGGAATGGAGTCGGCGAGCGCGGTGTACAGGCCGGTGATCATGTTGGTGCCGGCCGGACCGGAGGTGCCGATCGCGACGCCGACCCCGCCGTTCGTACGGGCCCAGCCGTCGGCCATGTGGGTCGCGCCCTCTTCGTGCCGGACGATCAGGTGCTCGATGCCGCCGACCGTTTCCAGCGCCTGGTACAGCGGCAGGATCGCCGCGCCGGGACAGCCGAACGCGGTGTCCACGCCTTCGGACCTGAGCACCTCGACGACGGCGTTCATGACCGGAACTCGACGGGGTGCCATCAGTTGTCTCCCTGCTTCGAACTGCCTCGCTCGGAACTGCCTTGGCCGGAACCGCCTGGGCCGGAACCGCCTTGCGCGGGAATGCCGTTGAGCCTTTCCAGGCCGAGCAGCAGACCGGAGTGGTCCAGCCCGCCGCCGCCCTGGGCGCGCAGCGACGCGACGAGTTGCGCGGTCAAACCGGCGAGCGGCAGCACGAGGTCGAACTCGCGGGCCGACTCGGTGACGATGCCCATGTCCTTGTGGTGCAGGTCGATCCGGAACCCGGGCTTGAAGTCGCGGTCGCGCATCACCCGGGCCTTGCGGTCCAGGACCGTGCTGCCGGCCAGGCCGCCGGCGAGCACCTTCAGGCCCGCCTCGGTGTCCACCCCGGCACGTTCGAGGAACAGCAGTGCCTCGGCGACGAGTTGGATGTTGCCCGCGACGATGAGCTGGTTGGCCGCCTTGACCGTCTGGCCCGCGCCGTGCGGGCCGACGTGCACGATGGTCTTGCCGAGCACCTCGAACAGGGGCAGCGCGGCGGCGAAGTCCGCCGCCGCACCGCCGACCATGATGGAGAGCACCGCCTCGATCGCGCCCGCCTCGCCGCCGCTGACCGGGGCGTCCAGCACTCGCAGCTTGTGCTCGGCGCCGGCCTTGGCCACCGCGATCGAGGTGCCGGGCTTGATCGAACTCATGTCGATCACCAGGGTGCCGGGCTTGACCGTGTCCAACACGCCGCCGTCGCCGAACATCACCTTCTCGACGTGCGGATCGGCCGGGACCATGGTGATCACCACGTCCGCGTCGCGCACCGCCTCGGCGATGTTCGCCGCGCCCTTGCCGCCGGCCGCGATCAGCCGGTCGATGGCGTCCCGTTCCAGGTTGAACCCGGTCACCTCGTGGCCGGCCCGGACCAGGTGGGCGGCCATCGGACCGCCCATGATGCCGAGACCGACGAAACCGATCCTCTTGCTCGCGCCGGTCATCCGGCCCCTCCCTTGGTGTCGCGCAGCTCGCGCGGAAGCCAGCCGAAGCTGTCCGCGCTCGGGCCGACGGGCTTGTATTCGAGGCCGACGCGCCCGGTGTACCCGGCGGCGACGAGTCGGCGGAACAGGTCTTCGAAGTCCAGCCCGCCGGTGCCCGGTTGCCCCCGTCCGGGGGTGTCGGCGATCTGTACGTGGCCGAACCGGTCGGCGTACGTGTCGATCACGGCGGTGAGGTCCTCGCCGTTGCGGTCGAGGTGGTACAGGTCGCACAGGAAGGTCGCGTTGCCCAGGCCGGTCTCGGCGTTGACCTTGTCCACCACCGCCACCGCTTCGGCGGCGGTGGTCAGCGGATACCGCGCGTTCTCCGGCGTGTTGAGCGCCTCGATCAGCACGATCGCGCCGATGCCGTGCGCGGCCCGGGCTGCCAGGGCCAGGTTCTCCAGAGCGAGTTCGTCCTGGACCCGCGGGTCCACACCGTCCTCGCGGTTGCCGTACAGCGCGTTCAGCGCGCGGCAGCCCAGGCTCTCGGCGAAGCCGGTCGCCGCGGCGATGTTGTCCCGGAAGCGCGCCGATTCGGCCGGCTGGGACAGCAGGCCGCGGTCGCCGGCGGGCATGTCACCCGCGTCGAAGTTCAGGCCGACCAGGTCGACGCCGGCGTCGCGGATCGCTCGGGCGAGCGTGTCCAGCTCGGCGTCGGCGGGGGTCGGGCCGCCGAAGGGCCACCACAGCTCGATCTCGGCGAAGCCGGCCTCGGCGGCGGCAGCGGGCCGCTCGAGAAGCGGGAGTTCGGTGAAGAGGATCGAGAGATTGATGTCGAAGCGCAGATCACGAGCGCTCACGGGATCACCTCTTCCACGTCGGTTCCACAATGCGGAAGTAAGATTCTGCTCACCGGAATGATGCCACGCGCCTTCAACAGTTTGTCAAGGGTGGCCGCCGCAGTCTGACCCACGCGCGCCCCGCCGACCAGCCCCCACCCCAGGCCGGCCCCACCCCCGCCGAACTCCGCCGGTCGCACTCCGTCGGCCGAGCTCCGGCATGGGGCACCCACCTGACATCCGCACCCCCACACGACGAATCGCCGGCCCGCGGCGCGGGCCCGGCGAGGTTCCGGAGCCGGGCGCTAGGGTTCGAGCGTGCGATTGCGGATTGAGTTCTCGACCGAGCCGTTCGACCTGGACGGCGTGCCGGCCCACGCCCTGGAGGCCCGCCGGATCCTCGACGAAGCGGGCCTCGACGTGGAGGTCGGCCCCTTCGGCACGACCGCCGAGGGCGAGGCCGACGTGGTCCTCGCCGCGCTCGACAAGGTCTACCGAGGCGCGCTCGAGGTCGGCGCGACTCGGATCTCGGTACAGGTCACCACCGTGCCGACGGCGCCGGGAGGCCCCGCGTGAGCCCCGCCGAACACCCGCTGGCCGCCGCGATCAAGCCGCTGGTGACCGCGATAGGCGCGCAATTCGTCACCCCGGACGAGGCCGGCCCCGAGGACGTCGTGCTGGACTGGGAGGGCGAACCGGCCGTCGCCGTCCGCCTCCCCGGCCTCGGCACCGCCCTCGACCGCCTCCTCGGCGACGCGGAACGCCAGTACGGCCCGCTGGCCGACCTCGACCGCGAGGCCAAACAGCGCGTGGTCCGCACCCTCGAACAACGCGGCGCCTTCACCATCCGCCACGGCGTCGAGACCGTGGCCGCGGCCCTGGGCGTGAGCCGCTTCACCGTCTACAACTACCTCAACCGCGAATCCCGAGGCTGAACCCGGCCCCCTCGGACGTACCCCGACCCGGCACCGACCCGCGACCCACCCCGACCGGCGCCGACCCGCGCGAGGGCGAGCGCCGCCGCGCCCGGAAAGGAAGTGCCTCCCCCACGCGAGCACTTCCGCGAGCCGCGTTTCCGGCGGGTCACGTTGTATTCACCACGGTGATCGACTTCAACAAACTGTTGACGCGGGAGTTTCGGAGCGCCTAGCGTTCCGGCCATCGCCGCGTCGGGGTATTCGCTCGGACGCGGCGCATGGCTCTGGACGGGCATGCCCGCCGAGTGAGGAGGTTCCCGACATGTCATCAGCGCCAGGACTCGACAGGTTCGACGCCGCGTCCGCCGAAGAGGCGATCCGACTGCTCGGTGAGGTCTGCGCGAGTCGTGCCTGGATCGGCGCGCTGCTCACGGCCCGGCCCTATGGCGACCCGGAGAAGTTGTACGCGAGATCCGACGAGGCGGTCGCGATCCTGACCGCCGACGATCTCCAGGAGGCGATCGACGGTCACGCCGTGATCGGCCGCCCGCGCCACGACGATCCGCAGTCGACGCGCGAGCAGTCCGGGGTACACCGGGCGGGTGACACGGTGTTGGCCGACCTGCGGGCCGGGAACATCGCGTACGAACAGCGGTTCGGCCGGGTCTTCCTGATCTGCGCGAGCGGTCGCAGCGCCGCGGAGATGCTCGCCGAACTGCGACACCGACTCGACAACGACCCGGCGTCCGAGTGGGAGGTCACCCGCGAGGAACTGCGGAAGATCAACCGCCTGCGCCTGGAAGGGCTGATCTCCGCGTGATCTCCACCCACATCCTGGACACCAGCGAGGGCCGGCCGGCGCCGGACGTGCCGGTCGAGTTGTCCCGGCGCGAGGCCGACGGGACGTGGACCGTACTGGGCAACTCGGCGACCGACGCCGACGGACGCTGCCCGGATCTGCCGCCGCTGGGCGTGGATCCCGCCGCCGGCCCGGTCGACGTACGACTGGTCTTCGACGTCGCCGCGTACCGCCGCGCGCGCGGCGAGACGCCGTTCTTCCCGGAGGTCCGGGTGGTCTTCACCGCCGACCCCGGAACGCATTACCACGTACCGCTTTTGCTCAACCCGTACGGATATTCCGTCTATCGAGGGAGCTGACAGGCATGCCGATGGTGCTCGGCCAGAATCAGTACGGAAAGGCGGAGACCCGCGTGGTCCGGGTCCGCCGCGACACCGAACGGCACGAGGTCAAGGACCTCAACGTCAGCGTCGCGCTGTCGGGCGAGTTGTCCGACACCCACTTCACCGGCGGCAACGGCAACGTGCTGCCCACGGACACCATGAAGAACACCGTGTTCGCGTTCGCGCGCGAGCACGGCATCGACTCGGCCGAGGCCTACGGCATACGCCTGGCCCGGCACTTCGTCGAGTCGCAGCCCTCGATCACCCGGGCCCGGGTGCGGATCGAGGAGTACCCCTGGAACCGCGTCCCCGCCGCCGAGGCGCGCAATCGCTTCGTCGGCGCGGACGAGATCCACCACTCGTTCGTCCGGGACGGCGGCGAGACCCGGACCACCGAGATCGTCTGGGAGCACGGCCGGGTCCGGGTGATCTCCGGACTCAAGGACCTGGTCGTGATGAACACGACGGCCTCCGAGTTCTGGGGCTACATCAAGGATCGGTACACCACCCTCCAGGAGGCGTACGACCGGATCCTGGCCACCCAGGTCACCGCGCTCTGGCGGTTCTCCTTCGACGCGGCCGACGGCGCGAGCGAACCGAACTGGGAGCGCTCGTACGCCCAGGTCCGCCGGCACCTGCTGGAGTCCTTCGCCGAGACGTACTCCTACTCGCTCCAGCAGTCCCTGTACGCGATGGCGAACCGGGTGCTGACCCATCGACACGAGGTGGACGAGGTTCGGCTGTCGCTGCCGAACAAGCACCACTTCCAGGTCGACATGGATCGGATGGGCGTCAAGAACGACAAGGAGGTGTACTACGCCGCCGACCGGCCCTACGGTCTGATCGAGGGCACCGTGCACCGCGAGGGTGTCATTCCGCTGATTCCGGTGGACTGACCTCGATCGTCGGGCATAACCCCCGGAGGATTCTTCATCCGCCGTCCCGCCTCCGGGGCCCGCGCGCAGGACCAGACGGCGGTTCGTTCGTACATTGGACCGCTGCCGCAAGGGACTGCCCATGTCTGTAGGAAACACCGCGCAGAACTCCGCCGGCTCCGCCCCCTCCGTGGCGGGCTCCGCCCACGTCGCCGGTTCCGGGCGCATCGTGATCGAGAACTGCGCGATCGCGACCGTCGACGCGCGGGACACCGAGTACACCTCGGGCCACATCGTGGTCGCGGGCAACCGGATCGAGTCGGTCGGCGCGGGTGCCGCCCCGGCCGGCCTGGAACGCGTCGTCCGCCGGATCGACGGCACGGGCCACCTGGTCACCCCGGGACTGGTCAACACGCACCACCACTTCTACCAGTGGATCACCCGCGGCCTGGCCCAGGAGTGCAACCTCTTCGACTGGCTCGTGACGCTCTACCCCACCTGGGCGAAGATCGACGACGAGATGTGTTACGCCGCCGCGCAGGGCTCGGCCGCCGCGCTGCTGCGCTCGGGGTGCACCACCTCCACCGATCACGCGTACGTCTTCCCCAAGGACGGCGGCGACATCCTGGGCGCGGAGATCCGCGCGCTGGCCGAACTGGGCATGCGTTTCCAGCCCACCCGGGGCTCGATGGACCTGGGCGAGTCGCAGGGCGGGCTGCCGCCGGACGCGTGCGTCGAGGACACCGACGCCGCGCTGGCCGCGACCGCCGAGGCGATCGACACCTGGCACGACCCGTCCTTCGACTCGATGGTGCGGATCACCGCCGCGCCCTGCTCGCCCTTCTCCGTCACTCCCGAACTCCTGCGTGGCGCCGCCGAGTTGGCCCGCGCCAAGGGTGTGCGACTGCACACCCACGGCTCGGAGACGGTGGAGGAGGAGGACTTCTGCCACGAGAAGTTCGGCATGGGCCCCACCGACTACCTGGAAAGCGTCGGCTGGTTGGGCGAGGACGTGTGGATGGCGCACTGCGTACACATGAACGACTCGGACATCACCAAGTTCGCCGCCACCGGCACCGGCGTGGCGCACTGCCCGTCCTCCAACGCGCGCCTCGCCGCGGGCATCGCACGCGTTCCGGAGATGCTGGCCGCCGGCGTCCCGGTCGGCCTGGGCGTCGACGGCACCGCCTCCAACGAGTCGGGCGAGCTGGGTACGGAGCTGCGCAACGCGCTGCTGATCGCCCGACTGCGCCGCGGCCCGGCGGCGATGACGGCCCGCCAGTCGTTGCGGCTGGGCACGATGGGCGGCGCGAAGGTGCTCGGCCGCGAACGCGAGATCGGTTCGCTGGAACCCGGCAAGCTCGCCGACCTGGCCATGTGGCGCGTGGACGACGTCCTGCACGCGGGCATCGCCGACCCGGTCGCGGCCCTGGTCCTGGGCGCGGCGGCACCGCTGACCCTGCTGCTGGTGAACGGCCGCGAGGTGGTCGAACAGGGACACCTGTCCCGAGTCGACGAGGAGCAGATCGCCCGCAACGTGGCCCACGCGGCGGCCCGCCTGCGCGCCGAGTAGCAGCCGACGGGAATCCCTGACACACCGTCACGCGGCCGAAGGTCCACCGGACTTCGGCCGCGTTTCGGCGTGTCCGGGCAATCGGCCGGTCCGGTCGATCCGCCGTGGTCCCGGTCCCGGGTGTCGCCGTCAGTCGCGCGTCGTCGCGGCCTTCGCGACCAGGGCCAGCGGTACGGTCGCGCACCGGGTGGCGGAGGCCACGGTCATGGTGCGCACCCCGGTGCGCCCGGCGATGTCGACCAGGCGCGCCGCGTCGCACAGGTAGGCCCGCGCGTGCGGGACGTCCCGGGCGCACGTGGCCGCGTCGACGAAGGCGGGCAGCCACGGTCGGCCGTCCTGCCCGTGGATGAAGACCACCGACTCGTCATCGTCGATCGGGACCACCACGCCGCCGGCCACGATCGCGGCAAGCAGGTCGGCGGGATCGGTCCCGCTCTCGTCGGCGCGGTCGAGGAGGGCGGCCAGGGCCGGGTTCGCGGCAGTCATGCCATGATCATATGGGCCCTGATTGTCGGGATTCGGCACCGCCGACCGACGGGCTCCCGGGGCACGCGAAACGGGCGGGTCCGACCTGGATCGGACCCGCCCGTCACCTGCCGCCCGCCGTCCCGACACCTCGGGAGCCGGGAACCGCTACGCGTCGCGCCCCAGCGTCCGCAGATACGCCCGCCAGCCGCCGAACTCGGTGATCTCCTTGTGCCTGCCCGACTCCGACTCGCCGCGGCGCAGGATCATCGAGAAGCAGGCCGAACCGTCCTCGAGCTTGATGATCCCGAACTCCAGCTCGGCTGGCTCGGTGGGCAGCAGGTTGTCGCGCAGCACCTCGTCCGGGACCTCGTACACCTCGCCCGCGATCTGCGCCTCGCTCGCCGGATCGGGCAGCAGGCCCGGGCAGCGGTCGCCGATCGAGAAGAAGCGATAACCGGGCGCGGTACGGGTCTTGGCGACCAGCGGCGCACCCTCCAGGTGGTGGTGGAACGGACCACCCTCCATCGCCTGGCCGTTGAGGAACATCCGTGCCATGTGCTGCCTCCTGTTCGATGCCCGCGCGAGAACCGTCGGCGGCGCTCGGCGCCGCAGACGCAGGCGACGAGGTTTCGCCGTCGCCGAGGTATCCCGAGAAGAAGATGAAGAAGATGAAGATGCGGAACGACCGGGCCCGCCCGATTGGACGCGCCCCACGACCGCCGGGGTGGGCCCGGCCGTTCCGCGCTTGTGGGGGATGTGCGAACGGCTCGACTCAGTCCAGGAGTTCGCATCCCGGCAGGGTGAGGAATTCGACGAACTCGTCGGCGAGGGCCACCTTGAGGAACAGGTCGCGCGCGTCCGTCCAGCGGCCCGCCTCGAACCTGTCGTCGTCGATGTCCTCGCGCAGCGCGCCCAGTTCCTCGACGACCAGACGCCGGACCAGGTCCGAGGTCACCTTGTCGCCGGTGTCCGCGAGCACCACACCGTTGTTGATCCACTGCCACACCTGGGACCGGGAGATCTCCGCGGTCGCCACGTCCTCCATCAGGCCGAAGACGGCGACCGCGCCGTATCCGCGCAGCCACGCCTCCAGGTAGCGCAGCCCGACGCCGACCGCCGCGTGCAGCCCGGCGTTGGTCGGCGACCCGTCCGCGGACGCCACGTCCAGGAGCTGATCCGCCGTCACCTCGACGTCGTCCCGGGTGCGTTCGATCTGGTTCGACCGCTCGCCGAGCACCGTGTCGAACGCCTCGCGGCAGACCGGCACCAGGTCCGGGTGGGCCACCCAGGACCCGTCGAAGCCGTCCCCGGCCTCACGGTCCTTGTCGTCGCGCACCTTCGCCAGCGCCGCCGCGTTGGCCACCGCGTCGCGTCGCGAGGGAATCACCGCGGCCATCCCGCCGATCGCGTGCGCGCCGCGCCGGTGGCACGTGCGCACCAGCAGGTCGGTGTACGCGCGCATGAACGGCGCGGTCATGGTGACCACGTTGCGGTCCGGCAGCACGAACGCGTCGCCCGCGTCGCGGAAGTTCTTCACGATGCTGAACAGGTAGTCCCAACGGCCCGCGTTCAGGCCCGACGCGTGCTCGCGCAGTTCGTAGAGGATCTCGTCCATCTCGAACGCGGCCGTGATCGTCTCGATCAGCACGGTCGCGCGGATCGTGCCGCGCGGGATGTCCAGCAGGTCCTGCGCGTGCCGGAACACGTCGTTCCACAACCGGGCTTCGAGATGGCTCTCGATCTTGGGCAGGTAGAAGTACGGGCCCAGGCCCCGGTCGAGCAGGCGGGCCGCGTTGTGGAAGAAGTAGAGCCCGAAGTCGACCAGCGCGCCGGCCGCCGGGACGCCGTCGACCAGGATGTGCCGCTCGTCCAGGTGCCAGCCGCGCGGGCGCATCACCACGGTGGCCAACTCGTCGTCCGGGCGCAGCGCGTACGTCTTGCCCTCGGCGGTGGAGAAGTCGATCCGCCGGTCGTAGGCGTCGATCAGGTTGAGTTGGTGGGCGACGACGTTGTGCCAGGTCGGCGCCGAGGCGTCCTCGAAGTCGGCGAGCCAGATCTTCGCGCCGGAGTTGAGCGCGTTGATCGTCATCTTGCGATCGGCCGGACCGGTGATCTCCACCCGTCGGTCGCGCAGTGCGGGCGGCGCTTCGGCCACCCGCCAGTCGGCGGCGCGTACGTCGGCGGTCTCCGGCAGGAAGTCGAGCCGGCCGGTGCGGGCGATCTCCTCGCGTCGGGTCCGGCGCAGGTTCAGCAGTGCGTCGCGACGGCCGCCGAATCGGCGTTGCAGGCTCGCCACGAAGCGCAGCGCGTCGGTGGTGAGCACTTCGTCCGCTCGCGGCACGGAGCCGCCGGTCACTGTGCTGTGCTTGACCACGATGGCCGGTGCACTCATGGGTGGCTCTCCTTCGCCGTCGACGCTCTTTTGTAGAGTGGACATTAGTTTCCGGGAAACGGAAGTTCAACAACTTGTTGAATAAATTCTCGACGGAGGATCACGCCGTGGCCGCAGTCAACTCGAGCACCAACGGCACAGCCAACGGCGCGAGCGGTGGTGTCCAGTCGCTGGAACGCGCGTTCGACCTCCTCGAACTGCTCGCCGACGCGGGCGGGGTGCTGACGCTCAGCGAGCTCGCCGCGCGTTCAGGATTGCCCATGCCCACGATCCACCGCCTCGTACGCACGCTCGTGTCGCTGGGTTATCTGCGCCAGGACGCGTCGCGGCGATACACGCTCGGCCCGCGGCTGATCCGACTGGGCGAGACCGCGGGCCGACTGCTCGGCAGTTGGGCCCGGCCGTACCTGGCCGAACTGATGGAGACCACCGGCGAGACCGCCAACCTCGCGGTGCTGGAGGCGGGCGAGGTGGTCTACGTCGGCCAGGTGCCCAGCCGGCACTCGATGCGGATGTTCACCGAGGTCGGCCGCCGGGTCCAACCGCACTGCACCGCGGTCGGCAAGGTCCTGCTCGCCCACCTGCCCGAGGCGGACGCCGCACGTGTCCTCGGCGGTCGGCCGCTGGCCTCGCACACCGAGCACACGGTCACCGATCCGGCCGCGCTGCTCGCCCAGTTCCCGCTGATCCGGGCGCAGGGCTACGCGGTCGACGACCAGGAGCAGGAACTGGGCGTGCGCTGCGTCGCGGTGGTGGTGCCGGGCGCGCCGACCGCGACCGCGCTGTCCGTGTCCGGACCCGAGGGCCGGATCCGGGCGATGGAGGAGCACTGGATGACCACCCGGATGCAGGAGATCGCGTCCCGCCTGGGTCAACGCCTGGGCGGGACCGAGCCGGACCCCGAGGCGATGCCCGCCCACTGAGCCGTCCTCGACGCCGAACCGGGCCGCACCCGCCCGCGCCCGACCGTACCCGGCACGCCGGACCGCCACGGACCGCGCCTTCGGACGAATCCACCAGGCCGCGCGCGGCGTCGCCGGCCGCCTCTCGTACGTTCCACCCGTGGACCGTGGGCGGCACGGACGGCTCTACTGACGGGCATGTCCCACCCCATCGCGCCGCCCGCCCCGCTGCTCGACCGGTTCGGTCGGGCGCACACCGACCTGCGTGTGTCCCTGACCGACCGGTGCAACCTGCGCTGTACCTACTGCATGCCCGCCGAGGGTCTGCCCTGGCTGCCCGCCGGCGAATTGCTCACCCGGGCGGAGACCACCCGCCTGGTCCGGATCGCGGTGGACCGCCTCGGTATCCGCACCGTCCGGCTCACCGGCGGCGAGCCGCTGCTGCGGCCGGACCTGCCCGCGCTGATCGCCGACCTGGCCGGCCTGGACCGAGCCCCCGAGTTGTCGCTGACCACCAACGGCATCCGGCTGGCCGCACTGGCGCCCGCGCTGCGTGCGGCGGGACTGCGCCGGGTCAACGTCAGCCTGGACACCCTGCGACCCGAACGGTTCGCGCTGCTCACCCGCCGGGACCGAATCGAGGACGTGTTCGCCGGACTGCGCGCGGCGCGCGCGGCCGGCCTCGCGCCGGTCAAGGTCAACACGGTGCCGGTGCGCGGGATCAACGACGACGAGATCGTGCCGATGCTCGAGTGGGCGATCGAGCACGGCTACCGGCTGCGCTTCATCGAGCAGATGCCGCTGGACCCGCAGGGCGCGTGGGATCGCGACCTGATGGTCACCGCGGCCGAGGTACTGGAGCGGCTGGCCGCGCGCTTCACGCTCACCGCCGTCCCGCGCGACGACGCGTCCGCGCCCGCCGAGGAGTGGCACGTCGACGGCGGCGCCGCCACCGTCGGGGTGATCGCGAGCGTGACCCGGCCGTTCTGCGGCGCGTGCGACCGGGTCCGGCTCACCTCCGACGGGCAGTTGCGCACGTGCCTGTTCGCCCGTGACGAGTCCGATCTGCGCACCCTGCTGCGCTCGGGCGCGGACGACGCCGAGATCGCCTCGGCGTGGCGGATCGCGCTGTTCGGCAAGGGCCCGGGGCACGGCATCGACACGCCCGGCTTCCTCGCCCCGGACCGCCCGATGTCCGCGATCGGCGGCTGACCCGATGACCGCCGAAGCCGTACGCCGGCCGTCCTCGACCGCACCCGCCGCGCCGGTTGTGCGCCTGTGCGCGATCCGCGACTCCGCGCCGAGCGTCGACGAGGTGCTCGCCGCGGTCGCCCACCCGGCGGCCGGCGGCACCTCGGTGTTCGTCGGCACGGTGCGCGACCACGACGCGGGCCGCGCCGTGCGCGCACTGTCCTACTCCGCCCATCCGTCGGCCGTCGACCGGCTCCGCGAGGTGGCCGAGCGCCTCGCCGCCGAGGACCCGGACATCCTGGCCGTCGCCGCGCTGCACCGGGTCGGCGACCTCGTGGTCGGGGACACCGCGATCGCGGTGGCGGTGGCCACGGCGCACCGCGCGCAGGCCTTCGCCGCGTGCCGTGAACTGGTCGAGCGGATCAAGCACGAGGTACCGATCTGGAAGCAACAGACCTACACCGACGGCACTCGGGGCTGGGTCGAGTGCGAGCACTGACCGACGGGTTCGACTACCCGACCGGATCCAGTCCGAGCACCGCGCCGGCCACCGCCGCGAGGGTGGGCGCCACCCCGGCGGTGTCCCGCAGATGACGCGTGCGGGCCACGTCGTTGATCGCGGTCAACGCCGCGTGCACCCGGATCCGGGCCTGCGCCGCGCCGTACTCCGGTCGTACCGCGCACAGCAGGTGCGCCCACTCCATGAGGTGGTCCACCTGCGCCTGCCGGGCCCGATGCCGAGCCTGCGTCGGCAGGTGCGACACCTCCGCGAGGAGCAGTGTGACCAGGTCGCTGTACTCGGCCGCGAACCGGATGTACGACCACAGCAGTACCCGCAGCGCGCCCTCGTCGTCCTCGGCGCCGGCCAGCGCGCGGGTCATGTCCATCGACAACCACTCGACGCCCCGGGTCACCGCCGCCGAGAGCAGGTCCGCCTTGCTCTCGAAGTGGTTGTACACGCTGGGGCCGGCGATCCCCGCCGCCGCGCCGATGTCCTCGATGGCCACCCCGGCATACCCCTGCTCCGCGAACATCCGTACGGCCGCGCCCAGCAGCGCCTCGCGCCGGGAGCGCAGCACGATCCCGGTCGGCCGCGCCGGCGAGCGCGCGATCGGCACCAGTTCGGCGGGCCGCGCGGTGACCGCGGCCCGGCCCAACTCCACGAGCAGCCGCACGTACTCCGGACGGGGTAGCTCGATCCGGTGAAAGGAGGGGCTGAGCAGTACCCCCAGGCCGCACCACGCGAGCAGTTCGGCCTGCCCGGGGGACAACTCCGGGCGGGCGTCTTGGATCAGCTCGGCGACCACCGCGGTGACCGCGCGGATCTCGCGCCGCACCTCGGCCCGCTCGGCCGCGGGCAGCAGCCGACCCTCACGCTGCCACAACACGCCGACCTCACGGTGGTCGAGGGTGGCCGCGACCACCGCGCGCAGCACCGTGTCCGGGTCCTCGACCGCGCTGCGGGCCAGCGCGTCGCGCACCGGCGCGACCCCGTCGAGCACGACCTGCATGAGCAGGTGCTGCTTGCTGCGGAAGTGCCGGTACAGCGCGGAGGGCCCCATGCCCACGGCGTCGGCGATGTCGCTCATGCCCACGTCCGCATAGCCCCGGCGGTAGAACAGGTCGGCCGCGGCGGCCAGGATCAGCGCGCGACGATTGCGCGGTCGCGTCCCCCGGGCGGGCGGCACGTGTCCACCGATCTTGCGCACCGCAGCCGCCATCGCGTACTTCCTTCCGGGATCCGCCCCCGCGTCATTGTTCCAGCCGGCCGGGTCCGGGGGGCGTGCCTTCGACACGCCCGCGCATGTCCCCGTGTGGCCCCGCATACCCGGTACGTCCCCGAGCCGGCTCCGCATCGGCCCCCGCGTCGGCCCCGCGCCGAGCCGGCCGGTGCACCGGGGGCGCCGGCCGGCATCGGTCCGGTTACTACGCTGGGTGGCATGACGACCTCACTGATCACCGGCGCCACCTCGGGCCTCGGCGCCGCGTTCGCCCGACGGCTCGCCCACGAAGGGCACGCCCTCGTCCTGGTCGCGCGGGACGAGGAGCGATTGGCGCAGTGCGCCCGCGATCTGCGCGAGGAACACGGCGTCACGGTGGAGGTGTTGGCCGCGGATCTGTCCCTGGACGAGGGGATCGCGGCCGTCGAGGCGCGGCTGGCCGATCGGTTCGCGCCGGTGGACGTGTTGGTCAACAACGCCGGCTTCGGCAACCGGGGCGGCTTCCTGGACGCCTCCACGGCGGACGAGGTGCGCATGCTCAAGGTGCACTGCGAGGCGGTGTTGCGGCTAACCACCGCGGCGAGTGCGGCGATGCGTGAGCGCGGTCGCGGCTGGGTGGTCAACGTGGCGTCCGTCGCGGCCTTCCTGCCCCGCGGCACCTACGGCGCGAGCAAGGCGTGGGTGGTCAGCTTCACCGAGGGCGCCGCCCGCGAACTGGCGGGCAGCGGTGTGCGGTTGATGGCCCTGTGTCCGGGCTTCGTACGCACCGAGTTCCACCTGCGGGCCGGGATGGGCACATCCAACATCCCCAACTGGATGTGGTTGGACGCCGATCGGGTGGTGGCCGCCGCGATCCGCGACCTCGCGGTGGGCAAGACCGTCAGCGTGCCGGATCTGCGCTACAAGGCGGTGGTCGGGCTGGCCAAGCTCACCCCGCGCGGCCTGTTCGGCAGCGTGTCCACCAGGACCGGTCGGGTATACGGGCCGACCCGCCCGTAGCCGGCAGGCCACGCCGACCCGCCCGCGCCCGGCGCCGACCCGATCGGTGCCCGGCGGCGCCCGGTCACGCCGACGGCCCCGTCGACATGGGGTCGACGGGGCCTACGGGCGCGCACCGGGCGGGGCGGTGTCACCGTCACGCCCCTCCCCCGGGCTTCCGCGAGGTCCGCTGCTCGACGTCCGGGGACGCCGAGCCGTCAGCGCCTCGGGCGGCCCTTGGGCCGGTCGCTCTTGCCGCGCCGGGCGGCCTTGGGGGACTCGAGGGTGTCCGTCGCCTCCGCTGCCGGCGCCGCTGCGGAGTCCGCACGCTCGGCTTCGACGAACAGCGAGTTCTTGTTCTGCAGGTGGGGTTTCGACTTCTGCTTGGCCATGGCCGTTTCCTCCTACGGAGAACCGATGGTCGGTCTCGTCCACTCTCACACCGTTCGTCACGGTCCGCATGTCGAGCATCACATGTCGTGATGGCCGGGCGTTCACACGCCGTCGTGATCGAATTCGAATGGCAGCTCGAGATTGCTTCTACGATGCCGGAATGCTCCTTGACCAACCCGAGCGCCCACCTCGGTCCCGGCCCCACCGTGCCAAACGGCGGATCGCCGGCCTGCTGGCCGGCCTGGGCATCGTGTTCGGCTGCGCACAGTGCCTGGCCCCGGCGGACGTCCACGACGCCACCGCGAAGTCCTCGCTGTCCAGCAGTGCGCTCAGGGCCCCCGAGCCGCCCCAGGCCGCCGCCGCGCACCCGCCGTCGGAGACGCTGGACACCCGGCGGGGCACGTCGCCGATCGACGGGCGCAGCTATATCCGCGCCCCAGGCACCCGGATCACCGTCTTCGCGCATCGGGGCGCGCCGACGGTGGCGCCGGAGAACACGATGCCCTCGCAAGAGGCGGCCCGGAACGCGGGGGCGGACTGGATCGAGAACGACGTGCAGCCCAGCACGGACGGCGTGCCGCACATCATGCACGACGCCACCGTGGATCGAACCACCAACGGCAAGGGCGCGATCCGCGATCTGACGTCCTCTCACCTGGCCACGCTGGACGCCGGGGCCTGGTTCAAGCCGAAGTTCGCCGGCACCCGCGTGATGACGCTGCGCGAACAGCTCACGGACCTGCGCACGCGCGGCGGACGGCTGCTCCTGGAGATCAAGAATCCGCACTCCCGCGACGAGGTCGCCCGGATCGTCCAGGAGGTACGCACCGCCGGGATGGCCGGTCGGGTCTTCGTGCAGAGCTTCGACCAGGAGTCGTTGCGGCTGACCCGCGAGCTCGCCCCCGAGCTGCCGCTGGGCCTGCTCAGCGATCAGCTCGACGCCGATCCGGTCGCACTGGCCAAGGAGTTGCGGCTGACCTCGTACAACCCGTCGTACCACGGCCTGGCCCAACGCCCGAACGTGGTCCACGAGTTGCACGCGGCCGGGATCGCGGTGCTGGCCTGGACCCCGGACGACCCGCGGGAGTGGGCCGCGCTGAACGACGCGGGGGTGGACGGGATCATCACGAACCGGACCGCCGACCTGGTCGCGTGGAACGCCGCGCACACCACCAAGGACGGCGCCCGCCCCTGACCCGCCCCGCCGAAAACGGCCCGCGACCGACCCGGGATGCCCTCCCGGTTCGTTCGCGGGCCTCTTCGTAACCGGGCGTCCTTGTCGACGGGCCTGCACCGGGACGGGCCTTCGCGTGGACGGGCCTCTCCGCCGGTGGGCCTCTCCGTCGGCGGCCCCTCGGTCGACGAGCGGAACCGGCGTTCGCGCGGAACCCGGTCGCACGTGTGCCGATCGGCTCCGGCTGTCCACGGAACCGCACCGGCAAACCCTTTACCTCGTGAGGGCAATGTGACATTTTACTGATGTGAGCGAACTCCGTCCCAGTGATGTCGTCGTCATCGGCGCGGGCGTGGTCGGCGCCGCGTGCGCCCACTACGCCGCGCGTGCCGGGCTGTCGGTCACCGTGCTCGACCGCGGTCCGGTCGCGGGCGGGACCACCGGCGCCGGCGAGGGAAACCTGCTGGTCTCGGACAAGCATCCCGGCCCGGAACTGTCCCTGGCCCTGCTCTCGCTCCGCCTGTGGGGCGAGCTGGCGAAGGAGGGACACGACTTCGAGTACCAGGCCAAAGGCGGCCTGATCGTCGCGCGCACGGAGGCCGAGGCGGTCGCGATGACCGCCGCGGCCGAGGCACAACGCGCCTGCGAGGTCACCGCCCACACCGTCGACGCCACGGAACTGCACTCCTACGAACCGCACTTGGCCCCCGGCCTGGCCGGCGGCACGCACTACCCGCAGGACGCTCAGGTGCAACCGGCCCTGGCCGCCGCCGCGTTGCTGCGCTCGGGCGTACGCCTGCACACCGGCGTCACGGTGACCGGCTTCCGGCGCGGGCGCGGCGATCGGGTGCTCGGCGTACGCACGTCGCACGGCGACATCGCGGCCGGTGCCGTGGTCAACGCGGCCGGCACCTGGTCCGGTGCGATCGCCGAGCTCGCCGGGGTGTCCCTGCCGATCCTGCCGCGCCGGGGATTCGTGCTGGTCACCGAGCCGCTCCCGCCGATCGTGCGACACAAGGTGTACGCGGCGGCCTACACCGGGGACGTGGCCAGCGACGACGCGGACCTGGCCTCCTCGGCCGTGGTCGAGGGCACCCCGTCCGGCACCGTGTTGATCGGCGCGAGCCGCGAACGGGTGGGCTTCGACCCCTCGTTCCCGGTACCGGTGCTGCGCCGGCTGGCCGCCCAGGCGATCGAGCTGTTCCCGATCCTGGCCGGCGTCTCGGTGTTGCGCGCCTATCGCGGCTTCCGGCCGTACTGCCCCGACCATCTGCCGGTCGTCGGCCCGGACCCGCGCGCGCCCGGCCTGCTGCACGCGTGCGGCCACGAGGGCGCGGGCGTGGGCCTGGCGCCCGCGACCGGCCTGCTCATCGCCCGGGCCCTGACCGGCGACGCCTCCGGGCCCGATCCCGGAGTCGACCCCACCCCATTCGCCCCGACCCGCTTCGCGGAGGTGTCCTCGTGACCGGCGTATCCCGACCCACCCCGGTCCACCCGCCCGACGAGGAGCGCTTCCGGCTGAGGGTGGACGGCCGGAGCATCCCGGTCGAGGCCGGTCAGACCGTCGGCGCCGCGATGCTCGCCGCCGGGATCCGGTCCTGGCGCACCACCCGGTTCGCGGGCAAGCCGCGTGGGCTGTTCTGCGGCATCGGCGTGTGCTTCGACTGCCTGGTCACGGTCAACGGCACACCGTCCCTGCGGGCCTGCCTGGTCACCGCCCGGCCCGACGACGAGGTGACCACGACATGATTCACGACCTGGTCGTCGTCGGCGCCGGCCCGGCCGGCCTCACCGCCGCCGTCACCGCCGCCCGGTTCGGCCTGCGCGTCGCCGTTCTCGACGCCAACTCCCGGGCGGGCGGCCAATATCACCGACACCGCGCGGGCCGGCCACCGGCCTGGCCGCCGCTCGCGCGCCTGCACACCGTCGAGCACCTGGCCGAACATCGCGTCTGGGCGGTGGAACGCTCGGCCGAGGGTTTCGCGGTGCACGCCGTGGCCGGCGAGCGGGACACCACCCCGGTGACCGTCCTCGGCCGCCGACTGCTGCTGGCCACCGGGGCGTACGACCGGCAACTGCCCTTCCCCGGCTGGGACCTGCCCGGGGTGTTCACCGCCGGCGGCACCCAGGCACTGATCAAGGGCAACGGCGTGGCGCCCGGTCGTCGTGCGGTGGTCGCGGGCACCGGACCGTTCCTGCTGCCGGTCGCGGTCGCGCTGGCCGACGCGGGCGTCCAGGTGCGGGCCGTCCTGGAGGCGTCCCGGCCCACGCCGCGCGCCGCCGCCCTCGCGCCGCACAGCCCGGCCCGCGTGGTCGAGGCCGCCCGCTACGCCGCCGCGCTGGCCCGGCGGCGGATCCCCTATCGCACCGGCCGGGCCGTGATCGCCGCAACCGGCGACCACACCGGACTGACCTCGGTCACCGTGGCCCGGCTCGACGCGGACTGGCGCGCGCGGCCCGGCACCTCGACCGAACTGGCCTGCGACACGCTCGCGGTCGGCTACGGCTTCACCCCGCAGCTCGAATTGGCCGGCCAACTCGGCTGTGCGAGCACCCCGGACGGTTTCGTCGCGGTGGACGCGCGGCAGAGCACCGACGTACCGGGCCTGTTCGCCGCCGGTGAGAGCACCGGCATCGGCGGAGTGCATCTCGCGGCGGTCGAGGGCGAGTTGGCGGCCCACGCGATGGTCGGCCGGACGCCGCCGCGCGCGCTGCTGCGCCGCCGGGCCGCGCTCACACGGTTCGCCGCCGGGCTGCGCGCGCTCTATCCGGTCCGACCGGGATGGTTGTCCTGGTCGGACGCGCACACCCCGATCTGCCGCTGCGAGGAGGTGCCCCGAGGCCGGATCGAGGACGCGGCCCGCCGAGGAGCCGACGACGTGCGCTCGGTCAAGTTGCTCACCCGCGCGGGAATGGGCTGGTGCCAGGGCCGGATGTGCGCCGAGGCCACCGCGTGCGTGTTGTCCGACGTGCTGGACCGACCGGTCGCCGCGCCCCCGCCCACCCGTCCGATCGGTGTGCCCATCCGTCTCGGAGACCTAGCCTAAGGAGCCCCATGAGCCCACACCCCGCCACCTCGCCCCACTCCGCCCCGGACCCGGCCGACCGCAAGCCGTGGCACGGCATCGTGGTGGCCACCGCGCTACCGCTGCGCGAGGACCTGTCCGT
This sequence comes from Embleya sp. NBC_00888, assembly GCF_045207655.1. Classification (NCBI taxonomy): domain Bacteria; kingdom Bacillati; phylum Actinomycetota; class Actinomycetes; order Kitasatosporales; family Streptomycetaceae; genus Embleya; species Embleya sp. NBC_00888. Next base: position 2,024,089 of record NZ_CP108784.1, read on the forward strand.
GGACTTCGACGCGTACGCCGAACACGTGCGGTGGCTCGTGGATTCGGGCTGCGACGGAGTCTGCCCGAACGGCTCGCTCGGCGAGTACCAGTCGCTCACCCCGGACGAGCGGGCCCTGGTGGTGCGGGTCGCGGTCGAGGCGGTGGGCGGCGACCGGGTACTGCCCGGCGTCGCGGCGTACGGCGCGGCCGAGTCGCTGCGCTGGACCGAGCAGGCCGCCGAGGCGGGCGCCCGAGCGGTGATGCTGCTCCCGCCCAACAGCTACCGCGCGGACTCCCGCACGGTGCTCGACCACTACCGCACCGTGGCCGGCGCCGGCCTGCCGATCGTCGCCTACAACAACCCGTTCGACACGAAGGTCGACCTGACCCCGCGACTGCTCGCGGACCTGTACGAGGAAGGCCTCGTGGTCGGCGTCAAGGAGTTCACCGGGGACGTACGGCGGGCCTACGAGGTGGCCGAACTCGCGCCCGGTCTGGACGTGTTGATCGGCAGCGACGACGTCGCACTGGAGTTCGGCCTGGCCGGCGCGGTGGGCTGGATCGCCGGCTACGCGAACGTCTTCCCGCGCGCGAGCGTCGAGTTGTACCGCGCGGCCGTCGGCGGCGACGTGCGCGCCGTGTTGCCGCTGTACCGTCTGCTGCATCCGCTGCTTCGGCTGGACTCGCGCACCGAGTTCGTGCAGTCCATCAAGTTGTCGATGGACCTGGCCGGCCTCCGAGGCGGCCCGTGCCGCCCGCCGCGGCTCCCACTGTTGCCCGAACAGGAGGCCTCGGTGCGCGAGTTCACCGAGAAGGCACTCGCGGAGGGACTGACCTGATGCGCTCACGACACGTCTTCCACGCGGTCGACTCGCACACCGAGGGCATGCCGACCCGGGTGATCACCGGCGGCGTCGGGGTGATCCCCGGCACCACGATGGCCGAGCGACGCGTGCACTTCATGGCCCATCTGGACCACCTGCGCACGCTGTTGATGTACGAGCCGCGCGGGCACGGCGCGATGAGCGGCGCGATCCTGCAACCACCGACGCGACCGGACGCGGACTACGGCGTGTTGTTCATCGAGGTGTCGGGCTGTCTGCCGATGTGCGGGCACGGCACGATCGGGGTGGCCACCGTGCTCGTCGAGACCGGCATGGTCGAGGTGGTCGAACCGGTCACCACCGTGCGGTTGGACACGCCCGCCGGCCTGGTGGTCGCCGAGGTCGAGGTACGCGACGGCGCGGCCCGATCGGTGACCCTGCGCAACGTCCCGTCGTACGCACACACCCTGGACGCGACCGTGGACGTGCCCGGGCTCGGCGCGGTCGGCTACGACATGGCGTACGGCGGCAACTTCTACGCGATCCTGCCCATCGAGAAGGTCGGCCTGCCGTTCGATCGGGCCGAGGCCGGACGCGTTCTGGACACCGGACTGGCCATCATGGCCGCGATCAACGAGCAGGCCCGGCCGGTGCACCCGGAGGATCCCGAGATCGCGGGCTGCCACCACGTGCAGTTCCTCGCCCCCGGCTCGGACGCCACGCTGTCGCGCAACGCGATGGCGATCCACCCTGGTTGGTTCGACCGCTCACCGTGCGGCACCGGAACCAGCGCGCGGATGGCCCAGTTGGCGGCGCGCGGCGAGTTGGCGGTGGGACAGCCGTTCGTCAACGAGTCGTTCATCGGGACCCGCTTCCACGGGCGGATCGTGGACCGGACCGAGGTGGCCGGGTATCCGGCCGTGTTGCCGCTGATCACGGGACGGGCCTGGATCACCGCCACGGCGCAATATCTGCTCGATCCGGAGGACCCGTTCCCGGCCGGGTTCCGCCTGTGAGGAACCCGGCCGGGACCGGGCGGGGACCGCGCCGGGCTCCGGTGGGACCGGGCGGGGACCCGGGCGACGATCCTCACGCAGCGTGGTCGCCCGTACGCACAGTTCCGATCCCACCCCCAGGGTGACTGACCGTCAGTAGCATGGCGGGAGGAGGCACCATGGACACGGGACACGGAGCGCTCGCGCTGCCGTCCTTCGACGATCGGCCGATCCTGCGGGATCGGGTGGCACGAGAGCTGCGCGCGGCGTTGATCGCGGGCGAGATGCGGCCCGGCGTGGTCTATTCCGCGCCCGCGCTGGCCGCGCAGTTCGGCGTGTCACCGACGCCGGTGCGCGAGGCGATGCTCGACCTCGCCAACGAGGGACTGGTCGAGGCCGTACGCAACAAGGGCTTTCGGGTCACCGAACTCTCCGACCGCGAGTTGGACGAGTTCACCGAGGTCCGCGCGTTGATCGAGATTCCGGTGGTGGCCCGACTCGCGGGCGTGGTCACCCCGGCCCAACTGGCCGCGCTGCGCCCGGTCGCCGAGGAGATCGTCGCGGCGGCCGAGGTGAGCGATCTGATCCGGTACGTGGAGGCGGACCGTCGCTTCCACCTGTCGCTGCTCGCGCTCGCGGGCAACGAACACCTGGTTCGGGTGGTCGGCGATCTGCGCAAACGCTCGCGCCTGTACGGTCTGTCCCGACTCGCGGAGAACGGCCGACTCGTCGCGTCCGCCGCGGAACACCTCGAACTCCTGGACGCGCTCGCCACCGGCGACCCGGCCCGGGCCGAGAGTGTGATGGCGCGGCACATCGGCCATGTCCGCAACCTGTGGGCGGACCCGAACCAACCGGGCTGAGGCCGGGGCCGGGTAGGGGCCGGGTAGGGGCCGGGGCGGAGACCGGCTTCCGATCCCGTGCCCGGCTCCGGCGTCGGCGCCCGAGTCCTCGGACTTCGGGCGCCGAGCCGCTGCCGGACGGGGATGGGATGGGGGTGGGAGTAGGTCAGATCTTGCCGGCGACCATGTCCATCAGCCGGTCCAGGACCGCGCCGCCGGAGGCGTACGAGCCGTCGTGCTCCCACTCGTTGGTGACCCACGCGCGTACGTTGGCCACCTCGCGCGCCGTCTCCAGGGACAGGTCCGCGTCCACATACATGTCGTCGAAGTAGACCGCCGCCGCGACCGGGACCGGATTCGTCCGCAGTCGCTCGACGTCGTACAGGACCGGCCAGTCGTCGTGTCGGGCGAGCAGGTCGGCCGCCTCGCGGAACGGGCGCAGCGCGGCGATCTCCTCGAACATCCAGGGGTACATCATCTCGCCGGTGAACAGCAGCCGGTCGGCGCTCTCGGCGAACTCCGGCAACCCCGCCCGCACCTTCTCCGCGGCCCAACCGGTGGCGACCTTGCCCTGGCCGTAGATCGGCTCCTGGAGCACGGCCCACAGGGGGTTGTCGGTGAGCGCGGTGGCGTGCATCACCGCGGCGCGGAAGGTGTCCGAGACCTGGTCGCCGTCCCACGCCTCGTCGAGCATCCAGTGCACGCGCTCGTAGCCGTCGCCCATCCCGAACACGTTGCCGAGGAACTGGAGCCGGCGCGGGGTCAGTCGGTCACCGTCGGGCAGCCGGACGTCGTGCGCGGTGAGATGGTCGGCGAGCCGGCGCACCTGCTCGACGTCGTCCGGGTAGCGGGCGTAGTACTCGGCGTTCTTGACCCGCACCCGGGGATACGTGCGCCGGTAGACGTCATCCGCGGTCACGTCCAGGCCGATCAGCCCGCCGGTGACGTAACAGGACTTCAACCCCTCGGGCGCCGTGGAGAGGTAGGCGAGGGTGATGAAGCCGCCGTAGCTCTGTCCGAGCGTCTCCCAGGGCTCGTCGCCGCACAACCGCCGGCGGATCAGCTCGGCGTCGGCGACGATCGAGTCGGCGCGCATGTGCCGCAGCAGCGTGGCGAGTTCCTCGGGTGCGGTACGGGCGGCCAGGCTCGGCGTGATCGGCGTGCTGCGGCCGGTGCCGCGCTGGTCGAGGAGCAGGACGCGGTGCGTGCGCAGCGCGCGCTGGAGCCAGCCGGCGGGGCGATTGGGCCGGGCCGATTTGCCACCCGGGCCGCCTTGGAGGAAGCACAACCACGGCCGCTTCTTGTCGACGGCGGTGGGATCGACCACCTCGCGGGCGAAGACCTCGATGGTGGGCCCGTCCGGACGGGAGTGGTCGAGCGGGACGGTGAACGTGTGATCGATGAGGGCCATCCCCGGGATCCGGGTGATGCGGGTCATGCGGATTCCTCTCCAGCCTCTTGTCCGTGTCGTATGCGGAGCACTCTAGTGCCGTGTGACATTTCACAGAAGAGATGGGCTTCTTGTCTCGCTTCCCGGCGAAGCAATGTCGGCACGACCCTGGGGTCCGGACGCACACGAGTGGGTCTGCCCCGATGTCGGGAGGTCGACTCGTTCGGTACGTTCGGATGATTCGGCTTGTTCGGATTGTTCGGCTTGTTCGGCCGGCTCGGCAGCTTCGATGGGTTCGGGCCGCCGTTCGGCCCGTTCGGCTCGTTCGTTCCGTTCGGCTCTTCCGCGTGCCCGCTCGGTGCGGGATCGTCGTCGGGTCCGCGCGAGGATTCCCCGTTCGGCGAGGCGAGACGAGGCGAGGCGAAAGGTGGCAGTCGTGGCCGATGGTCCCAGCGTTGCCGGTCCGTTTTCCGCGTTCCAGGACTCGATCTACCTCGATGGCCTGTTGACCGGGGAGACCCCCGCGTACCCGATCGACGCGTCCGACCTCGAGGCCGCCGCCGGGGAGCTGCTCGAACCGGGTCCGCGCGGATACGTCCTGGGCGGTGCCGGCGGTGGGGCGACCATGCGGGCCAACCGGGCGGCGTTCGAGCGGCGTCGGATCGTCCCGCGCATGCTGCGCGACGTTGGTGGGCGTGACCTGTCCCGCTCCGTGCTGGGCACCGACCTGCCCGCTCCGGTACTGCTCGGGCCGGTCGGCGTGCAGTCCATCGTGCACCCGGAGGGCGAGTTGGCGACCGCGCGCGCGGCCGCCGGCCTGGGGGTGCCGATGGTGGCGAGTACGGCGTCCTCGTACACGCTGGAGGAGATCGCCGCCGCCTCCGGCTCGGGTCCGCGCTGGTTCCAGCTCTACTGGCCGCGCGACAACGACGTCACCGTCAGCCTGCTCGCCCGGGCCCGGGCGGCCGGCTACACCACGCTCGTGGTCACCCTGGACACATGGTTCCTGGGCTGGCGGCCGAGCGACCTGGACCGGGCGTACCTGCCCTTCCTGCGGCAGGTCGGGATCGCGAACTACCTGAGCGATCCGGCCTTCCTGGCCGGTCTGAGTAAGCCGATCGCCGAGGATCCGACGGCGGCGATCGCGCACTGGGCGGGGATGTTCTCCGACCCGACCAAGACCTGGGACGACCTGGCGTTCCTGCGCGAGAACTGGATCGGTCCGATCGTGCTCAAGGGCATCCTGCATCCGGACGACGCGTGCCGGGCCCGCGACGCCGGTCTGGACGGGATCGTGGTGAGCAATCACGGGGGACGCCAACTCGACGGCGCCATCGGCGCGTTGGATGCGCTGCCGAGCGTGGTCGAGGCGGTCGGCGCGGACCTGACGGTGCTCTTCGACAGCGGCGTGCGCACCGGCGCCGACGTACTCAAGGCGCTTGCCCTCGGTGCCCGCGCGGTCCTGGTGGGCCGGCCGTACGTGTACGGCCTGGCGCTGGGCGGCGAGGCGGGTGTCCGGCACGTACTGCGCTGCCTGCTGGCCGAGTTCGACCTGTCCATGGCGCTGTCCGGACACGCCGCTCTCGACGAGCTGGACGCGTCGGCGCTGGCCTCGGATTGACCTCGGGGCCCGCTTCGGGCCGGCCCCGACGGACCTCGCACCGACTTCGGACCGGGTCGGTCGTCTTCGCGCTGATGGCCGCTCGATATAGCCGTGATTGCCCGGTGGATTCGGATACTCTCCGCGCATGATCACGCCCGGAACGAGAGGACCCAGCTCGTGAGCGATCCCGCGCGTCCCGCCGCCGGCCCCCACGCCATCCTGCGCCGGATGGCCTCGCGCGACACGGCGGAGCCGCACCGCGCGTCCACCCCGCTCGAGTTGTTCTTCGACCTGACCTTCGTGGTCGCGGTGGCCCAGGCCGGCAGTCGACTCGTGCACTCGCTGGCGGACGGGCACCCGGGACACGGGATCTTCGGGTACCTGCTCGTGTTCTTCGCGATCTGGTGGGCGTGGGTCAACTTCACCTGGTTCGCGTCCGCGTACGACTGCGACGACCCGCTGTACCGGGTCGCGACGCTCGTACAGATCACCGGCGTCCTGGTCCTGGCCGCCGGGGTGCCGCGCGCGTTCGACTACAGCGACTACACCGTCGCCATCGTCGGGTACCTGATCATGCGCGTCGCGCTGACCTTCCAGTGGCTGCGGGCGGCCCACGACGAGACCGACCCGGCGGCCCGGCGCACCGCGCTGCGCTACGCGGCGGGGCTGGTGCTGGTGCAGATCGGCTGGGTGGTCCTGCTGCTGCTCCCGGACGCCGCGTGGAAGTGGGGCTTCGTACCACTGGCGATCGCCGAGATGGCGGTGCCGGCGATCGCCGAACGCGACCACACCACCGCCTGGCATCCGCATCACATCGCCGAGCGGTACGGGCTGTTCACCATCATCATGCTCGGCGAGAGCATCTCCGCCGCGACCATCGCGATCCAGACCGCGCTCGACGACGAGGCCGCGCTGGACGAACTGCTGCCGATCGCCGCCGGCGGGCTGCTGATCGTGTTCGCGGCGTACTGGATCTACTTCGCGGTGCCGATCCACGACTTCCTCGCGTCCAATCGCCAGGCCTTCCTGTGGGGGTACGGCCACTATGTGATCTTCGGCTCGGCGGCGTCGATCGGCGCGGGCCTGGAGGTCGCCGTCGAGCAGGCCGTGGGCGAGGCGCACATCTCCCGGATGGCCGCGTCGGCGAGTGTGACGATCCCGACCGCGCTGTTCCTGCTGACCACGTACGCGCTGCATTCGCGACACCACAAGAACGGCCTCGCGCAACAATCGCTGCTGCCGACGGCCGCCGTGTTGGTCCTGCTCTGCACGTTCCTGGGCGCGGCGGCCGTACCGACGGCCGGCGCGGTGGCGGCCTTGACGGTGGCGATGGGGATCGTGCTGTCGGCGCGGCAGGGCGAGGGGGACGTACGGCCGCGCACCGGGCGGCGGGCCGAGCAGTGAGGCGGCCCCGGGGCGGCGGGTGCGGCCGGGTCAGCCGGCCGTCAGGCGCCGGGCCGGGCCCTGGGGTTCGGGTGGGAGGAGCGGACCGCCCTGCCATTGTTGGAATATCAGCATGGTGTGCACCTGGGTCACCTCGGTGCGTGCGGTGAAGCCGTCCACCACCAGTCGTTGCAGTCCGGTCGCGTCGGCGACCGCGACATGCACGAGGAAGTCGTCGGGTCCGGCCAGGTGGTAGAGCGCGCGGGTCTCCGGCAGCTTCAGCACGTGCCCCACGAACGGGTTGAGCACCACCCGGTGATGCGGCCGCACTCGAACCGCGAGCATCGCCTGCAACGGCCGGCCGAGCGCCGCCGCGTCGACCTCCACCGTCGCCCCCTTCACCACCCCGGCAGAGCGCAGCCGGGCGACCCGGTCCAGGCACGTCGACGGCGCGATCCCGACCTCGGCGGCGAGCGCTTTGTTGCTGATCCGGGCATCGTTCTGGAGGGACCGGAGAATTCCGAGATCGATCGGATCGAGGGCGATGGATTGGCTCATCGGGCGATCATAATTCGGGCCATCGGCTCATTTGCCGGGGGTCGGCGCACGATGGCGGGCATGGATGACCTCCGAGCGGATCTTGACGCGGTGAATGGCACGACGGGCGCGGATGGCGGGCTCGCCGTGGGTGGGGTGGACGGAGCGCGTCCCGCGCACGGCGTGCGCGGCGAAGGGCCGGTGGGCGGCGTGGGGCGGATGTTCGAGACGCGGGCGGTGCACGCGGGTCGCGACGACCTCGCCGCCCTCGGTACGCACGCCGTGCCGATCGATCTGTCCACCACCTACCCACTCCCGGACCTGCCGGCCGCGGCGCTCGCCCTGGACGCGTACGCGGAGGGCGCGCTGCCGGAGGGCTCGCCGATCTACGGCCGGTTGACGAATCCGACGGTGCGCCGCTTCGAGGTCGCGCTGGCCGAGTTGGAGGGATGCGCCGACGCGGTCGCGTTCGCGAGCGGCATGGCGGCGGTCACCGCGTGCCTGCTCGCGGCCGCCGCGCAGGGCCGCCGGCACGTGGTGGCGGTCCGCCCGCTGTACGGCACCACGGACCACCTGCTCACGAGCGGCCTGCTCGGCACCGAGGTCACCTGGGTCGAACCGGACGGCGTGGCCCGGGCGTTGCGACCGGACACCGGTCTGGTGATGGTCGAGACACCGGCCAATCCGACCCTGGCCGAGCTGGACCTGGCCGACCTCGCGGCCCAGGCGGGGGACGTACCGCTGTTGGTGGACAACACCTTCGCGACGCCGGTGTTGCAACAGCCGGCCAGGTCGGGTGCGCGGATGGTGCTGCACAGCGCGACCAAGTTCCTCGGCGGGCACGGCGACGTGATGGGCGGCGTGGTCGCGTGCGATTCGCAATCGGCCGACGTGCTGCGCCAAATCCGGTTCGCCACAGGTGCGTTGCTGCATCCGTTGGCGGGCTATCTGTTGCTGCGCGGCCTCTCGACGCTGCCGATCCGGGTCGCGAAGGCGTCCGCGTCGGCCGCGATCCTGGCCGAACGGCTGGCCGCCCACCCGGCGGTCGAACGGGTGCACTACCCGAGCATCGGCGGCGCGCTGGTGGCCTTCGAACCGGCCGGCGACCCGATGGCGCTGGTGGCCGCGCTCCGGCTGATCACGCCTGCGGTCAGCCTCGGCGGCACGGACACGCTGATCCAGCACCCGGCTTCGCTGACCCACCGGGTGATCGACGACGCGGCGCGGGACGAGGGCGCGATCGGACCGAAGTTGCTGCGTTTGTCGGTTGGTCTCGAGCACGAGGACGATCTGTGGGGGGACTTGGCGGCGGCTTTGGAGCGGAGCTCGGCTACTTCGGCCTCCGCTTCGGCTTCCACCCTGGCTTCCGTGTCCGCTTCCGCTTCGGTTTCGGTCTCGGTCGTGATGCTTCATCAGGAGACGTCTCCGGCGCACGTTTGAGTGGTCGGGTCGGGTCGAGCCGGGCCGGCGCGCTCCGGACGTCGTGACGACCGTCCGCCGGTCCGGAGCCGCGCGCCTTACGCCCGGAACAGCGCTCAGCGGTACGTCAGGCCGGAGAGGCGCAGCGCAAGGTCGCGGCGTACGGCGGGGATTCGGGTGATCGTGCGCAGCACCACGTTGCGCAGCGGGCGCAGTGCCGGGGTGATCGTGGCGACGCGGGTCATCCGGTCGGCGAGTTGCACGATCTGCTCGGCGATCGGACGGCGGGTGGCGCCGTACGCGTCCAGGGCCGAGGTCGCGCCGCCGTCGAGAACCGAGCCGAGCGCGTCGGCCAGCGCCACGGCGTCGAGGATGCCGGCGTTCATGCCTTGGCCACCGGCCGGGCTGTGCACGTGTGCGGCGTCGCCGGCCAGCAGGATCCGCCCGGCCCGGTAGGTGTCGGCAACGCGGTGGTGGACCCGGAACCGCGATCCCCACACGACCTCTTCGACCACCACCCGGCCGGTCGACGGGCCGCGCTCGTCGATGAGTTCCTGTACGAAGGCGAGCGACGGCTCGTGCGGCGCGTCGGCGACCGGGGCGACGACGCGGTGCCGACCACCCGGGAGCGGAGCGACCACCGCGAGACCGGCGGGCGCGAAGTACAGGATCACCTCGTCGGCCGAGACGGCACCACCGAGCCGCACGTCGGCCAGCACGAACGACTCGCCGTACGTACCGCCCTGGAAACCGATGCCGGCCTGCTCGCGCACCGTGCTGTGCATGCCGTCGGCGCCGACCACCCAAGCGGCACGCACTCGTTCGCCGTGCTCGAAGGTCGCGGTCACGCCGTCGGCGTCCTGGTCGAGTGTGGTCACCGAGTACGGCCGCAACACGGTGCCGCCGAGCTCGGTCAACCGAGCCGACAGGGTCGCCTCGGTGGTGGCCTGGGACACCATCAGCGAGTACGGGTAGTCGGTGGGCAGCCCGTCGAAGTCGATGCGGACGACCACCCGGTCCCGGTCGCGAACGGTGAACGTCGGTGACTGGATGCCCAGTTCGACCAGCGGCCCGGCCACACCGAGCGGGGCGAGCACCTCCAGGGTGCGGGCGTGTACGACGGCGGCCCGCGAGGTGTGCTCGGCGGCGGCGTGCGCGTCGACAACGGTGACGTCGCGCCCCTGGGCGGCCAAAGCGAGGGCGAGGGTCAGCCCGGCGGGACCGGCGCCGACGACCAGGACGTCGGTGGTGGTGGGCAGTCGCGGGGGCGAGGCGGGCTGCGGAGACGGCTGAGGGGTGGCGGGCGTACTCGGGGTGGCGGGGGTGGTCGGGGGCTGGGAGGTCATGGCGGGCTCCTTCGGTGCGATGGCGTGCGACGGGCTGCGGTGGGGCGGCTCCGTGCGGTGCGGTGCCTTGCGGGATCGGGCGCGGAGGTCGGGCGTATTGGACCGACGCCCTTGTCAACACTTGTTGGCCAACGACTGTTGACATAACCATGACGCGACCGCCTCCCGATGTCAACAGGCGTTGGCCTACAATCGTTGACATGAGCACTCCGCGAAGGTCATCGACCGAGACCAAGGCCGTGATCCTGGCCGCCGCACGCGAGCGGTTCGGGTCCGACGGCTACGAGCGCGCGACGATCCGGGCGATCGCCGCCGACGCCGCGATCGATCCGGCGATGGTCATGCGCTACTTCGGCAACAAGGAGAAGTTGTTCGCCGCCGCCGCCGATGTGGACCTGCGCCTGCCCGATCTCGAATCGGTGCCCCGCTCTCGACTCGGAGCAGTGCTCTCGGCTCATTTCCTGGATCGCTGGGAGGACGACGAGGCGATGATGATCCTGCTGCGTACGGGCGTCACCAACGAGGAAGCCGCCGAACGCATGCGCACGGTCTTCGCCGGACAACTCGCACCCGTCGTGCGCCGTGCCTGCCCGAACCCCGAAGAGGCCCCCCGCCGCGCCGGCCTGGCCGCCGCCCAGGTTCTCGGCCTAGCCCTGTGCCGTTACGTCCTACGCCTCCCGCCGATCGTGGCCATGACGCACGCCGAGGTCGTCGGCTGGCTCGGCCCCCAGCTCCAGCGCTGCCTGACCGGCGACCTCGGCACTACCGCAGAAGCCGCCGAGGAAGCCGTCGAGAAAGCCCACGGGTAGCCCGCGAGCGCCCGCGGAATCGGGGGGATTCCCCCCAGTGGCCGCCGAGTTCCTTCCGGTAGCGTCCCGATCAGGCCCGAACCGGCCGAGCCGAGCGGTGTCCCGTGCGCCGCCACCGGAGGTGATGCGTCATGTCCACGCACGCAGTTCCACCGCACCGCACGGCCCGGCGCCCGCTCCGGCGTCCGGATCGCCGTTCCAACGGCCGTTCCAATCGCCGTCCGGAGCCCCGCTATACGTTCGGGCGCCCCACCTCGGGTCGGCCGCCGCGCGGCCGGCGCGCCGTCACGCCGGCTCTGGCGCTGTTGGCAGCCCTGATCGTGCTGGTGGCCTGTACCTCCTCGACCTCCACCCGGAGTCCGGCCGCCGTGCCCATCGGCCCCGCGCCGCCCGCGGCCCTCCCGGGCGGAACCGCGCCCGGTGCGACCAACGACCCGTCCGCCGCCTCGTGCGGCAATCCGACCGCGAGCCTGCGCCCCAAGTCGGGGCCGCCGCGTGCCGCCGACTACACGACCGACGGCTCGCTCGCACGCATCCTCAGCCAGGGCTACCTGACCGTCGGGATAGACCAGAGCACCTACCCGTTCAGCTACGCGGACGTGACCGACCACAACAGGCTCAAGGGCTTCGACATCGATCTGGTCCGGGAGATAGCCGCCGACCTGTTCGGCGACTCCGACCCGAACCGACTGCGCTTCCGCGTCGTGCCCAACAACATCCGCGAACAGGCCGTCGCAGGCGGCCAGGTGGACATCGTCGCGAAGTCGGTCACCGTCAACTGCCGGCGCCGGACCATGGTCGACTTCAGCTCGATCTACTACGAGTCGGGACAGCGCGTACTCGTGCTGCGAGACAGCCCCGCCGCGGCCGGCGACCACTCGAAGGGCCTGATCGGCCTACCGAGCGGAACCCGTGTCTGCACGGTCGCCGGCACCACCGCGGCCGACGCGGTACGCGCCACCAAGTCCCTGACTCCCGTCACCGGCGACACCTGGGCGGACTGCCTCATCCACATCCAACAGGGCCAGGCCGACGGAGCGGTCGGCGACGACACCATCATGGTCGGCCTCCAGGCCCAGGACCGCTTCGTGGAACTGGTCGGTCCCAAACTCACCCGCGAGCCATACGGCTTGGAAATCGCCAAGAACAACCCGGACCTGGTGCGATTCGTCAACGCCTCGCTGGAACGCATCCGCCGCGATGGAACGTGGCTGCGTCTGTACAACGACTACGTGTCCCGCTTCATCCCCGGCACCGAGGCGGCGACTGCGCCGGAGGCGGTGTACCAGGACTGATACCCGAGACGGCGTCGGAATCTGAAGGAACATCGGAACCGGTGGAGCAAAGGAGCGTTGGAAAAGGAGCGTTTGAAGCGGCGGCACAGCCTATGACGGCGACGGGTCGTCACCGGGGACGATCAGGCCCGACTCGTAGGCGATCACGACCAGTTGCGGTCGATCGCGCGCGTCGAGCTTGGCCATGATGCGACTGACGTGCGTCTTCGCGGTGAGCGGGCTCAGCCCGAGAAGCGTGCCGATCTCCGCGTTGGTCAAACCCCGCCCGACCAGTGTGAGCACCTCGCGTTCGCGCGCCGACAGGTCCGCGACCCGGACCGAACCCGGTTCGCCCACCGTCGGCGTGGTCGGCATGCGCAGTACGCGCGAGATCAGCCGCGCCGTGGGCCCCGGTGACAGCAGTGCCTCACCCGCCCCGATCGTGCGGATCGCCGCCAGCAACTCGGCCGGGCGGGTGTCCTTGACCAGGAAGCCGCCGGCGCCCGCGCGCAACGCGGCCACCACGTTCTCGTCGTCCTCGTAGGTGGTCAACACCAGCACCCTGACCCGCGACAACTCCGGATCCGCGGCGATCAGCCGAGTGGCCTCGATCCCGTCCAGGATGGGCATCCGGATGTCCATCACCACGACGTCCGGCCCGGTGGTGCGGGCGAGTTCGATCGCGGCCCGCCCGTCGGCGGCCTCACCGACCACCTCCATGTCGGGGGCCGAGCTCACCAACATCGCGAACGCCGACCGCACCAGATGCTGGTCGTCCGCGAGCAACACCCGCAGCTTGCCGCCCGTCACGCGCTCCCCCACTCACCCGACACCGCCACTGGCGGCCATCCCGTCCGAATCCGTCACCCCGAAAGGCATGACATCACGCGCGGCGGTCGGCCGCTCGCACACCCACCGCGCCCACCGCAGCTGCCACACCGATCGCACCGGTCGCACCGATCGCACCGGCTGCGTCCGCATCGCCGCGTCGGCCCGTGTGTCCGCCGCTCGCGTGCCCAGGCGAACCGGCCGCACACACACGCCACCGCGCCGCGCACCCGTCACCGCTCCCGGCCCTCGTCACGTACACGCCGCCGCAGGGTGTCAGGCCCTCACCGCACGTTGATCATCGCGCGACCGCCGCCCGACCGGCGCAGTGCCCCACCCCGACGCTCCGCGCCTCCCGGCGACGGGTCATCACGCCCCCTCCCGCTCGCCCATCGGCAACACGGCCTCCACCTTGAACCCGCCTCCCACCCCGGGCCCCGGCCCCGCGACCAACGTCCCTCCCACGCTACGAGCCCGTTCGGTCATCCCGAGAATGCCGAACCCGCCCTCCTGCCCGGCCTCGACGTCGTTCCCATTCCCGCTCTCGCTCCTACTCGCGATGCCGCTCCCGATTCCGACTCCACGGCCGTCATCGCACACGGTGACCCGCAGTTCGGCATCCACGACGGCGAGTTCGACCCGTGCGGAACGTGCTTGCGAATGCTTCACCACATTCGTCAGCGCCTCCTGCACGATCCGGTACACGGCAACGCCCACCTCGGGCACCGGCGGTGGTCCGTCGTGGCCGACGAGCGTGACCTCGATGCCGGCGGAGCGTGCCGCGCTCACGAGCGGCACCAGGCCGTCCAGCCCGGCCAGACCGGGCACCGCCTCGTACGACGAGACCTCCTCGGCGTCCCGCAGCACGGAGAGCGTGGCCCGGAGTTCGTGCCTGGTGTCCCGGCACGTCTCGGCGATGGTGTCCAACGCGCCGACCAGCACAGTGCGTTCCACCGGCGGATCCTGGGCCGCGAGGTGCGCGGCCACGCCCGCCTGGACACCGATCAAGGTGATGCTGTGCGCGAGCAGGTCGTGCAGGTCGCGTGCGATCCGCAGCCGTTCCTCGGCCACCCGCCGCCGGGCCACCTCGTCCCGCGTACGCTCGGCCCGCTCGGCCCGATCGATGATCGCGCTCATGTGCGCGTGATGGATGCGCCACGCCTGCCCCGCGACCAGCGCCGCGAACACCCAGCCGGCCATGCCGCAACGATCCCGCCACGACGGCGCGTCCTGGCCGCCGAAGGTCATCACCACGACGACCACGGTCAACGCCACGAAGGCGAGCACGATCGCCTCCTCGCGCCGGATGTACGCCGCGTACGTCCCCAGCGCGAGCAGCGCCAACGCGGCCGCGCTCTCGTGCAGGTACTCCCGGTTGTGGTACGGCACCGTCAGGATGAACGTCACCAACAGCGCGGTTCCCGGCCGCGTCCGACGCCAGGCCAGCGGGATCGCCGCACCGACCAGCAGCGCCACGCCGATCGGGTCCATCGACCGTTGTCCGGGCCACATCCACGCCGAGCCGATCGCGCATGCCGCCAGCAGGGACGCGAGCAGGGCGTCCCAGAGGGACGCCCCGCCCCCAAACGATCGCTTCGTCACACCGCCATCTTCCGGGACGACGCGGGCGGTTCCACCGGCCGGGTCCCCGCCGACTCGGGCGCGGGCCGCCCAGACAGCGGACCCGGCCACCAGATCCGCCGATCCAGCGCCACGCTCGCGGCGGTGACCAGGAACGTACGCACCAGGAACGTGTCGATCAACACGCCCATCGCGACCACGAATCCGATCTCCACCAGGGAGACCAGCGGCAGCAACATGAGCACCGAGAACGTCGCCGCCAGCACGAACCCGGCGGACGCGATCACCCCGCCGGTGGTCTCCAGCGCGGCCGGCGCGGCAATCCTCACCGAGTCCCCACGCAGCGACATCTCCCGCACCCGATGCATCAGGAAGATGCCGTAGTCCACCCCGAGCGCGACCAAAAACACGAAGGTCAGCAGCGGAGTTTGCGCGTCCACTCCCGCGTATCCGAAGCCGTGCTCGAAGATCAGCCCACCGATACCCAGCGAGGCGGCCCACACCAACGCGACGGCTGCGACCAGGATCAGCGGTGCGACCAGACTCCGCAACAACACGATCAGCACCAGCAACACCGCGAGCAGCACGAGTGGGACGACGACCCGGCGATCCCGCGCCGTGGTGTGCGAGGTGTCCATCTGCTGCGCGGTGGACCCGCCGACGCGCGCGTCCGGCACGGTGCGCAACCGTTCGATCGTGGCGTGTTCCCCGGCCGACTCCGGCCGATCCTTCGCGAAGGCCAGGATTTCCGTCCAGCCACCCGCGGTTCGCGCCTGCCGAGCCTGACCGACACCCTCAGTCCTGGAGACCGCCGCGAGCACGGCCGAGGCCCGTTCGGTACGCGCCATCACCGCGATCGGCGCACCCGACTGCTCCGGGAAGGCCACACTCAACGTCGCCTGCGCCGCGATCGACTCGGGCTTCGACGTGAAGCCGTCACCCTGCCGCAGCGGATCCGGCAGCGCGAACGCGGTCAGCGCACCCGCCCCCAGCAGTACGACCCCCGCCACCAACACCGCGATCGGCCGTCGGGATACCCCTGTCCCGATCCGCGCGTACGCCCCGCGGCCACGCTTGGGCTCGCTACCGAACGCGGGCACGAACGGCCAGAACACCCGGCGCCCGAGCAGCACCAGTACCGCCGGCAACAACGTCGTCATCACCGCGAGCGCACACGCCACGCCCACGGCGCCGACCGGCCCCATACCCCGACTGCTGTTCAGATCCGCGGCGGTCAGGCACAACAGCCCCACCACGACCGTCCCCGACGAGGCCACAACGGCCGGCCCACATCCGCGCAGCGCAGCAAGCATCGCGTCCAACGGCCGTGCGTGGACCCGTAGTTCCTCGCGATACCGGGCTACCAGAAGCAGCGCGTAGTCGGTACCCGCACCGAACACGAGCACCGTCAACACACCCGAACTCTGTCCGGTGACGGTGATCCCGAACGCCCGCACCAACCCGTACACCGCCGCCGTCGCGACCGCCACCGCGACACCGGCGCACGCGAGCGGCACGAACCACAGGTACGGGCTGCGATAGGTCAGCATCAGCAGCACGGCCACCACGAGCACGCTGGCCAACAACAACGTCCCGTCGATCGAGTCGAACACCTCCCCCATGTCCGCCTCGATCCCGCCGGGTCCACCGAGCCGCACGCTGAGCCCGTCCGGATGCCGATCGAGCACCTTGCGAATGTCCGGGACGATCTCATCCGGCTCGGCACCACGCCGATCGACGGACAACGCGTAGCGCAACGTCGCGTGGTCGACCGACTCCTCCGCGACCGGCCCCGGCCCGGCCACCAGCGGATGCCGAGTCACCACCTCGGCGACCTGACCTGCCGCCAACTCCCCGTCGGCGAGCGTCAATCCGCCGTCCCGGTGATACACGAGCTGCACGTCCATCGCGTCACCGCCGGGCAACCCGGCCTGAACCTTGGCCACTTGGGTCGACTCGGCGTTTGCCGGCAGATAATCCACGGCCTCGTTGCGCTGCACATCGGCGAGCTTGGACGCGAACATCCCGGCCACCAGGACGACAAGAATCCAGCCGCCCACGACGGCCCACGGCACCGCCCACAACCGCCTCCGGCGGACCGGCGCGGTCTCTTCCTTCGACTGTGTCTCCATGCCGTCAAGGCTCTCGGCCGCCCGGGCCGGGGGCGTCCGGCGGACGGCCGATGTCCGGGTTACTCCGGGCGATGTCCGGGGGTGGTGACTAATCCCGTGGGAGTAATGGCGGGGAGTAGCGCGGGGGTTGGGGCGGGGGTTTGGGGTGGGGCGGGTTACGAGGGGGAGAGTGGGGTGGTAGCCGGGTGGGGGCGGCGTTTGCGAGGGGAGGGTGGGGTGGCTGCCGGGGGGTCGAGGGGCGCGGCCCGGGGGTCGAGGGGCGCGGCCCGCCGGCTGCACCGCGCCGAGGTTCCCGTCGCGCGCACACCGTGCGTCCCGCCGCCCCCGTGAGCGCCGGTCGCCGACGGCCACCTCAGTGGCGAGGGAGAGACCATGGACTCTCTCGACCCCGGATCGAGACGCCCGCTCCCCTGGTTCGAGAACCTAGGCGTGGCGCGGAGGAACGGAATCAGTCACGGATAGGTAGTCGCGCGGAGCTGCGAGAAGGCTCGTGGATGCGCCATGAGACGCGAGGAGGTGCGAGGAGGCGTGCCTATGGGTGCTTGAAGCGGTGGTACGGCCTGCGCGCCTTGAACGTGATGTCCAATTCCGGTGGCCGCAAAGAATCGTCGGGCGGCAACTCGTGGGTGAGCGAGCCGACCAGCGCCAAGTAGCCCTTGAGCGCGTCGGGTTCGCGGAGCCCACGGCCGGCGGCGTACGCGAACTCGGATGAGGCGGCGGCGAAGACGCCCCGGCTCCCGATCAGGAAAGCGGTCCGCGCGTACGTCACGGGCCGCAGCCACTCCCTCGTGTCGCGATGCCCACTCTGCCGCAGCCACGCGGCGGCATCCCGTTCCGTGCGCTCCTCGCGAGTCTCCACCGTGAGCGGCGTGCCGGCCGTCAACCGCCGCCTGACCCGCGGCCACGCGCTCGGGCGCAGTCCCAGTGAATGATGCATCAGCACCAGGTCCACCCGACCGCCGCTCGCGTCGATGAACGTCTCGTCGTCCAACGGCACACCACTCCGCAACGGAACATGCACGACGGTACGCCGCGAATAGGCCGCGAACGAGAACAGGGCCGCCAACCGGGCCAACCCGTCATGGTCGCCGACCACCACGCCGTACTCCCCCAGCGGATCGGCCAACGCGGTATGCCGCAGCGGCGACCGAGGCTGCACGACGCGATACTCCACCAAGCCGACGCGCGGCCGGAACTGACGCAGCCTCAACCGCACGAAGACCTACCCGCGAACCCACCCATCCCGACACCTTCCCGACCCGACAACACCACCGACGCAACGAAGTTCCGGAGGCGAGCGCAGGAGGCAGAACCACGCCCTCGGCCTCGGTGCCGCCGGCCCGGCCTGCGGGGGACCCATCCGACTTCGGCGCCCCGACACCCGGACCACCCACGAACTCGACCACGAACTCGACCACGAACTCGACCACGTCGACCGATCCGCCGGCCCCGTACGGCCAGGGCAACCCCGGCCCCCGGCGTCGCTCCCATACGGCAACCCCTCGGCCGAGCAGCCGCCCACCGGCCCGCCGAGCGCGCCCGACCGAGTGCCCTCCCCGGAGTCGCGACGCCGGGGAGGGCGGGCAAGCGCGTCGGGGGTTGCGAGGCAGCGGGGCGCGCCAACCACCGAGGCATCACGGCCGGCCGGTTCGGGGGGCGGCGTCGGCTCGCCCGATGCCCACAGCAGCCCGAGTCGGTCCACTCCGGCCTGGTCCGGCCCGCCCGGTCCGGCCCGCCCGGTTCGGGTCCGCTCCGGTCCGCGCCGTTCCGGTCCGGTCCGTTCCGGGTCCGGTCCGAATACGCTCCGAGGCCGCTCCGGAACCGCTCCGGCCTGGTCCTGCCCGACCCGTCCGGCGATCACCCGCCGCCGAACCAAGCCGGCATGTCGAAGTGGAACGAGTCCCCCGGTGTCATCGTCCGAAGATCCTCCTCCAATGCACGCAATCGATCCATGCCGAGCGTCTCACCCCACTTGGCACGCAGTTCCTCGAAGACCGCCGCCGACTTCGCGAGCGAATCGACGCCGCGCGCGGTGAGCCGAACCACCTTGCGCCGCGCGTCACTCGGATCCACTCCGCGTTCGACGTAGCCCAGGCGCTCCAGGCCATCGATCGTCTTGCCCGCCGCCTGCTTCGAAACGCCCAGCAGGCGGCCGAGTTCCACAGCCGTGGTGCCGTTCGGACCAATGGCCTGGAACACGAAGCCATGCATCGGACGCAGGTCGGGATGGCCCTGCCGGGCGAGTTCCGCGTGAACCTCGTCGATGAGCATGCGAAACGCCATCAACAGGCGCAACGGCAGCTCGAAGCCGGGCGGATCCGATACGGGCTTGCCGACGCCCCCCGCACTCGCCGGAACGCGCTCGCTCCCGCCATCGCCCACGCCACCTGTACCGCCCGCGCCGTCCGCACCGCCCACTTCGCCCGGGCCGCCCACGCCGCGCCGACCGCCCGTACCGCCCGCAGGCGAATCTGTTGACATGAATAGACAACCTGGTTCACTATTTAGACAACGACATTGTCGAGTTGCTCACGAGTTTACCGAGGAGATCAACGTATGCCCGTCATTCGCAGTGCCGACGCCCGCGTCACCACCACCCCGAACGCCGTCATGACCACGTACGCCTCCCCCACCCAGGGCGGCACCGAAGCGGCCCTGTGGCGCGTGGACATGGCCGCAGCAACCTCCGGCCCGTACCACGCCATCGACGCCGACCAGATCTGGACCGTACTCACCGGCAGCCTCACCGCCGACGTCGACGGCGAAAAGCTCACCGCGGCCACCGGCGACACGCTCGTCCTCCCTGCCGACGTCCCGCGCCAACTCCACTCGGACACCGAATCCGGCTTCTCCGCCATCGTCACCTGCCCCGCGGGAGCCCTCGCCTACAACCCGAACGACATAACCCCGCCCGGCGCCTGCGGAATGGCCCCCAAGGAGGCCGAACGCATCCTCCCGCCATGGATCGCATAACCCACACCCCCGCAACCCCAACCAGCCCCCGACCCACCCACCGAAACCAACAGCGCCCCCGCCGACCACCCTCGGCGCCGCCGGGCTCACGTCGTCCGAACGATCACTCCGCACCCCGTGCCGCTCCCCTTCGCCACCCGCCCCACCAACGCATCCAGGTCCAGCACCAGACCAATCCCCCAAAGATCGCCACCAAACAGCAACAACAACGCCGGAACCCCGGGGGGCGGGCGGCCGGCGGGCGGCGGGCAGTCGGCAGTGGGGTCGGTGACGACCGAAGGTGGCGACGGCCAGCGGTCGGTGACAACCGAAGGACGGCGACGGGTGGGCGGTGGGCAGTGGTGGCGGGTGGGCGGTGGCGGGTGAACGGTGGCCGGGTGGGCGGTGCCGGGTGAGCGGTGGCCGGTGAGCGGCCGGAAGCGGGTCGTGGCGGGCGGCGAAGTCCGGCAGCGAACGGGGTTGACCCAGTGGCCGCCGGGCCCGCAGATACCGAAACTCCACAACCATCCGCCGCTGTTGGCCCCTGGGCACACCAGGGATCGCCACGAAATCACCTCCGCAGCACGCACCCATCACCTCAGCGCCGCCCACCCCGACCCGACCCAACACAAGACCGGCCCAACACGCGGCAAATGAACCAGAACCACGGGGCCGAGCGGCGAAGCCAAGCACGATGACAATGACGCGGATACGGATACGGATACGGAAGCGCCACAGCGCGACCCCGCAGCCCCGCAACCCACCCAACCCGTCAACGTCACCGCGCTTGCGTGACCCTCACCCAACTCTCACCAAGCCCCCATCAAACGCGCCTCCACCCATCCCTCACCACAAAGGCGCCTCCGCGCGGGTCACCGCAAGGGTGCGTCGCGCCAACTCCTCCAGTACGCAAGCCTCTTGCCCCGGCAGCCCGGTCCTGACCCGACTCGGCGCCATCGACGGCCATCCCGCCTCCGCGCCGTACAGGGCCCCGGCGATCGAACCCGCCACCGGCGCGGTGGTCTGGATGTCCAAGCCCCCACGTACCGTCAGGCCGATCTGCCGACACGGATCCCCATCACCCCAAAGCAACCCCGCCGCAACCAGGCAGGCGTTCCCAAGCGCGTCCCACCGCGTGGCGGTTCCGTAGCGCTGATGCACTTCGGCCGCGGCCTGCTCCCAGGTCCGCCCACGCGTATAGGCGACCAGAACACCCTGAATCGCGCCCGACAACCGCGATTCGAGGGGCACATGCCGCAACGACACACCGACCGCCTGCGCCGCATCCCGCGCCGTGAACGCAGCCGCCGCAAGCGCCGCA
This sequence comes from Embleya sp. NBC_00888, assembly GCF_045207655.1. Taxonomy (NCBI): domain Bacteria; kingdom Bacillati; phylum Actinomycetota; class Actinomycetes; order Kitasatosporales; family Streptomycetaceae; genus Embleya; species Embleya sp. NBC_00888. The sequence goes on from NZ_CP108784.1 coordinate 2,045,306, forward strand.
CTCCACATCGCCGCATACAGCCCCTCACCCTCATGCGACACAAGCGCGTCCTTACACGCCAGCCGCGCCGCCCGCCTGGGATCGCCGGGGGCCACGTACCCGTACAGATCCGCTCGCGCCATCGCCTCATCGGTACTACCGCGAGCACTCCCCGCGGACACCGTCGCCGGCGGCAACGCACCACCCAGCAAAGCCAGATACGCGGCCTGCTCCGCCGGACGTGGACGCAGGAACGGCAGCGTCAGCAACCACAACGCCCCGACCTGCGCACTCGTGAAACCCGGCCCGTGCAACTCCAACACCCGCAGACTCAGCACCGCCCGATCCATCGCGTCGCTACGGTCCTCCGCGCGAGCGGCATCCGGCACACCCGACCCGCCCGGGATACGCGCCGCCTCGTGGGCACCAAGGCAACGTCCGATCCAGCCTCCATGGATGCGATCCAGCAAGGCGACACCGGGTGGCGGCGGGTCGATGGCCCCGGCCGGGGGAAGCGCGTCGTCCAGGAATCGATCGGCGTCATCCAAGCCGCCGTTGCGACTCCGATCGGCCCGGGTCGGGGGAGCTTGCGACGATCGCCGCCGCTTCGGTTCGCCTCGGGCAAGCTCGTCCCGATTCAGCTCGCCTCGATTCGGTTTGCTCACATTTGCTTCGACGCGACTGGCTTCGTCTCGCCCAAGACGCTGCCGTTCCAGACGGTCTCGACCAAGACGACTTCGATCCACCCGATCTTGCACAAAACGATCTTGCCCAAGACGATCTTGAGCAAGACCGCCTTGGGCAGCACCTTCCGGGGCAGCACCGTCTTGAGCAAGAGGGTCCACGGAAACGCCATCCCGGGCAACACCGTCTTGAGCCAGACGATCTTTAGCCAGACGATCTTGAGCAAGACGACCTCCCGCAGGACGCTCTTGATCAAGGCGGTCTTGCCCAAGAAGCTCTCGCCCCGGACGACCTTGATTCAGACAATCTTGATGAAGATCATCTCGGCCGAGGCGATCCCCTTCCAGACGGTCTCGGTCGCGACCATCCTGTGCCCGCCCACCCTGAACTCGGTCGCCCAAAGTCCCACTCCCGCCGGTTCGACCATCATCGATTCGTCGATCTCGAGCCGTACCATCGCCGTTCCGATCATCTGCCGTCAGACAATCTCGCTCGCGATCATCTCGCGCCCCGCCACCCTGGTCTCGGCCGGCGCACACCGCCCCACCAGCTCGAACTCGACCACCGTCGGAGCGTTCGCCTCGCTCCGCAGGATCTCCCTCGCGAATATCTCGTCGCCCATCATCCGAAGCCCGACCATCATCGGACTGATCGTCTTGCGACAGACGATCTTGCGCCCGACGATCGTCAGTCCGATCGTCGGGCAGGCGCGAGCCACGACCCGTGTCGTCGTTGTCGAACCGATCATCGCCGAGCCGATCGTCTTGCGGCAGACGATCTTGTCGCGGAGGAACTCGAGTTCCGTCGCCGAAAGCGGGACCGTCACGATCAACGCCGGCCCGCAAGCGATCGCCCGCGGCTCCGGCGTCGCCTCGAACCACGACTCGGCGACCCCGACCATCGCGGGCTAAGTCATCCGCGCCTAGTTCGGAGCCGACCGCCGGAGCGTCGCCGAGGCCGCCGCCGGCGCCAGGTCCGCCCCGCCAACCCCGGCCATCGCCACGAAGACCGCCCCCGGATCGAGCGTCGCCGCCCCAGCCCTTGTCCGCACGGCCGGCCCCAATCCCGGCCCCACCTCCGGCTGCGGCCCCGACGCCGGCCACTCCCGCCCGGCCTTCGACCAACCAGCCTTCGGCGGCCCGACCCGAAGTCGTCCGAATCTCGACCCCCTTCGGCCCGCGGCACCAACCGCGGCACCAGCAGCTCCCGCACCGGTTCCGCTACCCCCCGATCACCGGAACCGTCCGCCATCCCACCCACGCCACCACCGGCACGCAACCCACCACCCGCGTCACCCAACACATCCGACGGATCAGCCACATCCGGCACGCCCGAGACCTCCGACGAAGCGCCCCCCTCCGGCCGCACTGCCCGCGCCGCCGCTGCCGCCCCCCTCGCCGCCTCCGCAACACCCTCCGCGTCCCGCGCCGCCGACCCTCCCCAACGACCCCGCCGGATGCGAGCCCGCTCCCGTTCGCCATCCCGATCGCGCGCCCGACCCAGTGCCTGCACCTGCCCCTGTACCTGTCCTCGCGCCCGCTCCGGCGCCTGCTGCCCTTCGCCGCGTCCGTCCTGCGCCTCTTGCGAGTCGTGCCGCACGTAGTCCTCCCCGGCCGGGTGGGCAGGCCGGCACCAACCGGCGGGCGGCACTGCCCGGGACGTTCATGGCCTTGCCACCCGGCAGCCAATCGCGACTGCGGGTGACGAAGCCCGCTCGTACCGCATCATGCGCCGGCCGATCGGCGAAAGGCCAGACGCCCGACACGGTGGATTCGACCCAAATGTGACGCCCTATCACATGCCCTGCGCAGGCTACGGAACCGCCCCGGTCGAGGCCATTGGCAAGGCTTGACGAAGTTCAGACGCGACCCGCTGAAATTCGTCACGACCCAGGGGGTTCGCAAGCGCCGCGAATCGCGTACCTTATCGGCCATGACCTCGGCTCGCGCCTATGACGGCGGCATCTACTCGCCGTATTCGGAGACCCCGATCTACGACCGGCTGGTGGCCGAACGGGGCCGGCCGGAGATCGGCCCCTTCAACCTCCCCATGCCGGACTTCGCCATGCACCCGCTCTTCGGCGAACGACCGGCGCTCCCCGCCCTCCCGGCCCTCCCGTCCTCGCACTCGTCGCCCGCTCCGGCGTACGGGTCCGCGTACGGCGCGTCGGCCCCGGGCTACGGCTACAACACGCCGGCCCCGATGCCCTCGCTGCCCGCCCCGCTGCCGGTACCTGCGCAATACGGCGGCGGTTCCCCGCAGTACGGCGGCGGCCAGTACAACAACGCGCACATGTCGGGCTACGCGTCGATGGCCCCGGCCGCGCCGCAGGCACCCCAACAGGCCGTGCACCAGGCGCCGCAGCCCGGCGCCGGGCAGTACGCCGCGCAGTACGTACAGCCGCCGCAGGTCCCGACGCCGCGCGTGCCGAACATGGGTGAGCCGGGCCAGTTCCCGCCTCGCTACTGATTCACGCGCCGGCCGTAGGACACCGCCGGTCGAGTACACAGGCCGTACGTACTCGACGACTCGTGCGGATCCGACCCGTCGCCACGTGCACGAGTCGGGGATCGCGTCGCGCATCGAGTCGCTCCACCGCACGTCGTGTGGCACCTCCCGAGCAGGGCGGCGTCGCACCGATCCCCCGCCGGCCTCCCCGGACCGGCGTGAAAAAGTGAACGCATGCACCACCTCGCCTCCTTGCACGTGTATCCGATCAAGTCCGCACGCGGTATCGACCTCTCCGAGGCCGTGGTCGAACCCTGGGGTCTTGCCGACGACCGGCGTTGGATGCTCGTGGACGAGACCGGACGGTTCGTCAGCCAGCGCAAGCAGCCACTGCTCGCGACCGTGACGGTACGTCAGGAGGCGGACGGGCGACTCGCCGTAAGCGCGCCCTCGATGGACGAATTGTGGATCGAGCCGACTGCCGAGGTCCGGCTCGTTCCGGTGACCGTCTGGAACGACGAACTCGAGGCCGCCATCGGCCCGGACGACGCGCATACGTGGTTCGGAAAGCTGCTGGGCATCGACGTCCGACTGGTCCATCTCGACGATCCGACCCGACGAACGCCCGATCAGCGCTTCGCGGATGCATCCGATCGGGTGAGTTTCGCGGACGGATTTCCGCTGCTGCTGACCACCACGGGTTCACTCGAAGCACTGAACGCCGTCATGGACTCGCCGCTGCCGATGAACCGCTTCCGCCCCAACGTCGTCATCGACGGACCCGAAGGCTGGGCCGAGGACAACTGGCGCCGAGTCCGGATCGGCGACGTCATCTTCCGTGTGGTCAAGCCGTGTTCGCGTTGCGTGATCACCACGACCGACCAACACACCGGCGCCCGTGGCCCCGAGCCGCTCAAGTCCCTCGGCAAGCACCGTCGATTCGACAACAAGCTCATCTTCGGCCAGAACCTGATCCCCGAACTCTCCCCGAATACCAAGGCCATCCTCCACGTCGGCGCCCTCGTCGAGGTCCTCGAAACCAACTGACCGACCCACGAGCGCTCGACGCCCGGCACGAGACCCGACACCGGAAACGCGCACGACAGGGACCACCATCGCGCGCCAGCCCGGCCCGGCTCGGCTCGGCTCGGCTCGGCTCGGCTCGGCTCGGCTCGGCTCGGCTTCCGAGCGTCCGTTCGAGGTCGGGCAAGACGTTGCTCGGCGAAGTGACCGCGTGCGGAGGGGCATTTCGCCGGTGGGGCCGGTCCGTGCGCGCGCCGGTGGGTGAAGGCGACAGTGGGGCGGCGGCGTTCGGGCCGCTCCGACGACAGCCCGCCCACGGCACACCGCCACGCCACGCGCGACCATCCCCTCCGAGCCGACGCCGGCCAGGAACGACCGGATGGTCCGGAGGCTCGAGTTCGGGTGTCATCAGCCTCACGGCTTGGCCGACGGAGGGCAGCGGCCCACGGCTGGTGACCCCGTGGTCGCCCGGCCGGACGCCCGGCGGCGACGCAGCGTTTCGCGCCGGGTGGCGCAACGCCCGCGGCTCAAGCGGATGACGGCTCCTCAGCCCGGCAAGGCTCGCCGTACGACTCGGACATCTATCGGCATGCCGGCGCGCGAAGGTGGCTATTCGGCGCGCGCCGGTCGTAAGTCGCCCCCACCGTACGGTCGTCCGTCCGGCTCGATCGTCAGGCCAGGCCCGGCCAGGCCCGGCGCCGATGGGCGCTCTTATCGCCCGGGAGGTCCACGACGGGAGGGCAGCCGACGAGCCCGACTCGGCGAACGTCCACGGCGAGTGGACGCCACGCTTCGCCGCCGGCGGTGGTGGTGGATCGGCACGTGAGGGGCGCCGGCCTCGCAGACGGACAGCGGTCAACGGGGGGCCACGAGACGGCACGCAGCGTTGCTCCCGCAACGACGCAAGCGAACCGTCATTCGGTGCCCGGCATATCGCCACCGTGGATGACACCCCCTCACTCGATGGAGCACCGACGCGCCCCCTTCACCACACCGGATCCGCCCGCCCGACCCCCGGCACCGGCAGCAGCGCCCGTCCGCCCGCCCGCGCAGGAGAGTTCAGCCCAAACAAGGCACATCCGCCCCGGCCAAGCGGCGGCCGGCTGCCCATGCGCGGGCGGCCGTACGCCCGCCCGTCGAGCCGTCACACACGCCACCAATCGACGCAGGGCTGACGTCCACGCGGTATCAGGTAGCCATCCATCGACACGCGAAGGCGACTGTGAGACAGAGATGTTCGACGCGCGGGCGACCGTCCGTCCCCGGCCCTCCGTCCGTGGCCCTCCGTCGCACGGCCCCCGCCCGCACGCTCGGCCGCCACATCCGGCAGCGGGAAGCCGAGCCGTCGTCGGACAAGGCCGTCAGCCGGCCTGGGCTCATGGCGGGCCCGCCAACCGACGCATCGACCCACCCATCGCGCCACCCACGCCGGTTCGACGTCAGGGGCATCGGCGCGCACGGCCGGGTGACACCTCCCTCGTCCGGCCCTGTGCCCACAGGGCCTTGCCATACCGCCGTGCCACACCGCCGTGCCGTACCGCCACTTGGCGCACGGCCGTCACCCGCGCGGGTGGCTCCCCCAGCGCGCCTTGAGCCGGCGCCGTACCGGGCCGCCCGGCGCCGGGCACGCTGAATCCCCCACTACCTCGGACCGTCCGGCACGTTCCTGCCGGGTGAGGGGACACGACCACATGGCCACCGTCACGTTCGACCGCGCCACCCGCCGGTACACCAAGGGCGACAGGCCCGCCGTCGACAACCTCTCGCTCGACATCGGCGACGGGGAATTCCTGGTCCTGGTCGGCCCGTCCGGCTCCGGCAAGAGCACCGCTCTCCGCATGCTCGCGGGCCTGGAGGACGTGAACTCCGGCACAATCCGGATCGGCGACCGCGACGTCACGAACCTCGAACCCAAAGAGCGCGACATCGCGATGGTGTTCCAGAACTACGCGCTCTACCCGCACATGACAGTGGCCGAGAACATGGCCTTCGCGCTCAAGATCGCACACCAGTCCAAGGACGAGATCGCCCGGCGGGTCACCGAAGCCGCGAAGATCCTCGATCTCACCGAGTACCTCGATCGCAAGCCGAAGGCCCTGTCCGGCGGCCAGCGCCAACGCGTCGCGATGGGCCGCGCGATCGTACGCGAGCCCCGCGTATTCCTGATGGATGAACCCCTGTCCAACCTCGACGCCAAGCTCCGCGTCCAGACCCGCATCCAAATCGCTGGTCTACAAAGGCGGTTGGGTACGACGACGGTCTACGTGACGCACGATCAGGTCGAGGCGATGACCATGGGCGACCGCGTCGCCGTACTCAAGGACGGCATCCTCCAGCAGGTCGCGACACCGCGCCAGATGTACGGGCGCCCGATCAACGTATTCGTCGCCGGCTTCATCGGCTCACCGTCGATGAACCTGATCGACGCCGAACTGACCGAGGGCGGCATCCGTTTCGGCGACGTCCTGGTCCCACTCACCCATGAGGCGCAGGCCACCGCCCGGGCCGAGAACGCCGACCGAATCACGATCGGCGTCCGTCCCGAACACCTTGAGGTCACCTCTGGCACGGACGCGCGCGGCCTGGCCATCACGGTCGACGTCGTCGAGGAACTCGGCTCCGACGCCTACGTATACGGCACCGCCCAGGTCGGCGGCACGCCCACCACACTGGTCGTCCGCGTCGCCGGGGCCAATGTTCCCCAAAAGGGCGAGACCCTGCACCTCACCCCTCGCGCCGACGAGATCCACAAGTTCTCGAAGTCCACAGGCGAACGCCTGGCCGACTGACCCGACTCACTCCCCCACCCGGCCCCTCCCCGCATCCTTTCCGACCCCTTCACGCATCCGCCCCGGCGCCTTCTCACACCGGCCCGCCCCGTCAACGCGAACCCGCGTCCGAACCGCCATCCCGCACGGCCCGGACGCGGGGTTCACGGATGCCGGCTCAGCCCGCCGCCTCGCGCAATGCCTGCTGGAGGTGGGTGGTTCGCAGACGGGTCGGGTCGGCGGCGACTGCGGCAGCGAGTGCGGGGCCGGCCGCGTGGACGATCGAGACGTGGCGTTCGCCTCGGGTGACAAGCGTGTACATGAGGGCCCGGGTGTAGGCGTCGGCACCTTCGGTGGGAAGTACGACGACCGCCGCCGGGCGGCGGACGCCAAGGGATTGACGGGCCGTCAAGGCCCAGCCGTGACGCAGCTCGGCTCGCCGAAAGGCCTCCGGGGCCGCCCTGCCGAAGGCCACCACCACCCGGCCGTCGGGAAGCGCCTCGTGGACAATTCCCTGAACCACACCGCCACTTGCGTCGGGCATGGCCCGAATCACGCAGTCCCCGACGTCGATCGCGCCGGTCCCACTGTCGCCGGACACAGCGGAACTCCCCACCCCAGGGCCGGTTTCCCGACCGGGGTTGAGCCTGGCCTTGAGCGCGGCGTTCAGCGCGGTCGCGCCGGCAGGACCGGTCGCGAGGGGAGCGACCACGAGTACGTCCCCGGCCGCGATCCCGATCGCCCGAGGAATCGAGTCGGCGACCAACTGCGCGCACCGATGGGCGGCCTCCTCGCCGCTGTGGGCGGGGATCAGAACGACGCGACGTTCGGGATCCTGGATCGGAGGCAGCCGGCCGTCCCGAATGCCGTCGGCGAGCGCCGCCGGCGGATCGTCGGGCACCGTCGGAGCAACCAGGGCGCGGATCGCACCGGTGGCCGCAAGGTCGGTGAACACCCGTCCCGGACCCGTCGATTCGAGGCCGGCCGGGTCACCGGCCAACAGGAGCCTGGCGCCGTCGGGTACGGCCTCGAAGATCCCGGCGGCGGCGGTGACGTCGAGCAGCGTCGCGTCGGTGACGACGAGGAGGTCGAGTTCGAGGGTGCCGTCCGGGCCGCGCTCCATCCCGGCCAATTCCCGGAGTCCGACCACACCCGCGCCGAGTCGGTCCCGGCCGTCGATGGTCGGTGCGACGACGGCTACCCGCAATCCGGCGTTCCGAGCGTTCGCGGCGACGGTCAGGATCGCGGCCGGCGGTTCCTCGCCGGGGCCCGCGGCGTACAGAAGGACGCCGTTCGTACCCAGCGCGCGGTCGAGCTTGGTGTCGCCGGTCTCCGGCCACGGTTCGACGGTGGACATCAGCCGGACGACCGCTTCGGCAATAGCCTCCTCGGCAAGGGCGTAATCGTCCAGGGCGAGCAAGACGCCGCCCACGGCGGCGAGTTCATCGGGTTCTTCGAATCCTTCGTCGAAATCCGCATCGAAGTCGTCGGCGGATTCGCCGATTTCGTCGAAGTCGCCGTCATCCTCCGCAAGCCCTGCCGGTGCTGCGGCGAAAGCCATCACGCGGCCCTCGGCGAGTATGGCCCGCAGCGCGGTATCGGGATCACCGACCTCGAAGTGCGCGAGCGCCGCGCGGGCGGCATCGGCCTCGATCGCGGTATCGCCCTGTCGAGCGGCCCGCCGCAGCAGCCACAACACGATCGCGCGCACCCGCCGAGGATCGTCGGCGATCCATCCGGCGCCGAGCGCCCCGCGGGCAAAAAGGTCGGCCTGCTGAGGGGCGATCCCGGGCACCGCGAGCAGTGCCCACGGATCGGCCGCCAACGTCTCCGCGGCCTCGCTGCCCAGCGCGGTGGCCACCTGCGGCGCCATCCGCTCGGGCGCCCCGGATGCCACCAGGAGCCGGGCGACGTCGGCAACGACTGCGGCGAAGGGCCGCCGAGCCGGGTCGGGCAGCGGCGGTGTCGGCGCTGTTGTCGGCGCACCCGCCGCGGTTACCGCAGACGCAACTACATCCGCGCCGCCTCCGATTCCGGGCCCTACCCAATCACCACCACCGCCGACATTGTTGTCGCCACGCGAACTCGGCCGACCAGCTCCGCCCCCCGAAGCCGGGCCGGCGTGCGCCTCCGCCCCACCCCCTGGTTGCCACCGCTCTCCACTCGGAGCACCGCTCTCCCGCCCCGGCCATCCTCTGCTCTCGCTGGTCCCCGAACCACCGAGAGCACCGCTCTCCCGCCCCGGCCCTCCTCTGCTCTCGTTCGTCCCCGAACCACCGAGAGCACCGCTCTCGCTATCCGGCATCGGCACCGCGCCGCCGGCACCCGACTTCTCGAGAGCACCGCTCTCCGTTTTCGGATCGAGCATTGCGTCTGGGTGTGAGTGGGCGCGGGGATCGGGGCCGGAACCAAGACCGGTGCTGCGACCGCCGGTGCCACCTGGGGCAGGGCCGTTAGCAGCGTTGGAACGGAAGGCGGAGCCGGAGCCCGTGTCAGGACCGTGGCCAGCGTCGGAACGAAGGTCCGGGCCGGGGGCGGAGCCCGAATCGGAGCCGAGGTCAGGACCCGGGCCGGAGCCGGGGCCGGGGCCGGGGAGGGGGCGGGGGCCGGGACCCGAGCCGAGGTCAGGGCCGGGGCGGGGGCCCGGGCCGGAGACGGGGTCAGGGCGGGGGCCCGGACCGGAGCCGAGATCAGGGCCAGGGCCGGGGCGCGGACCGAAGTTGGGACCCAAGCCGGGGCCCGAGCCGAAGTCAGAATCGGAGACAGGGCCGGAGCCCGAGTCAGGGTCGAGGCTGGAGTTGGGGTTGGGCTTCCCGCCGGGATCGACCCCCGGTCCGGGGTTGCGGTCGCGACCGGAATCGGAATCGGGACCGAGGTCTGCCGAATGAAGAGCACTGCTCTCGGCTGGCGATTCCGGCGCGTCGCTCACACCGCCGCGACCGTCGAGAGCGCTGCTCTCGATCCTCGGCTCGGATTCGTCACGCTCGCCGCCCGAGCCGTCGAGAGCAGTGCTCTCTGCTTCTCGATTCGGGATCGAGCCGACTTCGATCGAATCAGCGTGAGCACTGCTCTCGTTTTCCGAGATTGCCTCAGAAGCGGTTGAAGCTTCGAGAGCAGTGCTCTCGGGATCCGGGCTCGATGTCGCTACCGGGCGGTTTCGGCAGGCGAGAGCGCTGCTCTCGGCATCCGACTTCGGCTCACCGCGATCAGCCGCCGAATTATCGAGAGCAGTGCTCTCAAGGTGGCGGTCTTGCACTTCGGCGGATTCGCCACCAGCAACCGAGGCCGATGTTGCACCAGCGATCTCCGACAAGGCGAGAGCAGTGCTCTCGGCGAGGGGACCCTGTCCCTCAACCGGCCCGTCATCGGCGGCGGGGGGCGAAGGTGGGCCCACAGCATCCGCAGCGGCGAGAGCAGTGCTCTCGGTTGTTCCGGTTTGCGTCCCACTGGACTCATCGCCGACAGGCGCGGCCAGGGCTGCGTTCGCGACATCAGAAGAGGCGAGAGCAGTGCTCTCGGCGAGGCGGCCCTGCGCCCCACCCGTCCCGTCCCCGGCGGCCGGGGACGGAGGTGGGCTCGCAGCGTCCGAACCAGCGAGAGCAGTGCTCTCCGCGAGGCGGCCCTGCGCCCCGCCCGTCCCGTCCCCGGCGGCCGGGGACGGAGGTGGGCTCGCAGCGTCCGAACCAGCGAGAGCAGTGCTCTCGGTGGATCCGTTTCGCGCCGCGTTCGGGTCGTTGTCGGCCGGTGGGGCCGCGGGTGGGTTGGTGACGGTCTCAGAGGCGAGAGCGGTGTTCTCGGCGGCGTGATTTGGCGCTGCGGTGGGGGTGTTGTCCGTGGTCGAGGCCGTGCGTGAAGGGTTGTGAGCGGTGCTCTCGGTGTGTGCGGTTGGTGGCAGTTCGACGTCGCGCACCGGGCGGGAGTGGAGAGCAGTGCTCTCATCGTTGGTCGATGATGCGTCGGTGGCGTTCTCCTCGCGCGCGGCGGTTTCGGCGGCGGCAAGGGCTGCCGCTTCGGCCGCTTCGGCGGCCAACGCGCTACGTCTGCGGGCGCGCTCGGCGCCGTCCCCGTGTGGGGTATCGATGTGGTCGACGCCGCCGACGACTGTTGGGGCTTCGCCGCGCGCCAGTCTTGCGAGTTGATCGCGTAGGAGGGCTACCGGGTCAGGCTTCGGACGGGCATCAGGGGCATCGGTCGAGGCGGCCTCCGGGTTCGAGAGCGCGGAGTCGACGGTCCGGGACGTTCCCTTGCCGCCGGATCGGCCTTCTGCATCGCCTCGTTCGTCGGCCTTGGGCTCGACGGCGTCCTGCGGGCCGCTCTCCATGTCGCCGTCGTTCATGCCGACACCACCTGCACCACCAACGCCACCCGTACTCACGTCAACCACACCCGACCCAAACTCGTTCGCTCGAACGCCCCGAAACACCACCGGCCACGCCGGCATCACCGACCCGCACCGGGATCGATGGTCCCAAACTGCCTCACCCCACCCTCCCGACGCCTCCCGCCGCACCGAAGGCCCGGCCCAACACGTACGAATCCGCCGGACGCTCGGCCGCCACCTCGACTGGCCGAGACCGCCGACGCCTCAGCAACGTACCTACGGCCTACCTCACGCGCGGGACGCACCCGGCCTCCGATCCAGGCGAGGCAGGCCCTCGGCGTGCCCCCCGGTTCCGCCGACGCCCAACCCTGCGGCCCTGGCGATGGGCCCTCGCCGGGCGACGAACCGGGCCGACCCCCGCCCCGACGCCCCGCCCCGGCGTCGGCGCCGGCGCCGATGCCGATGCCGATGCCGATGCCGATGCCGATGCCGATGAAAGAAGCCAAGCCTGATGCCATCAGCGCTTCAAGTGGCCCGCCACCCCGCGCGTCAACACGCCCGCGCCACCTCGCTTCAGCGAAGCCGAAACGCACTGCAACCCCGCTCCTCCAGCCACCCCGACCACCGCCGCCACCCCGAGCCCGGCTCTCGCTGGCGTACCTCGTCCGACCCGGCCCAGCCACCCGGACCACCCGGCCACCCCGCGCCGGCGCGCGCCGACCGACACAGCCCAGCCCGGCCCGGCCCCGTACCGGCCGCCGCGCACCGGTAGGGCGTCGATCCAGCCCGGCTCTCGCCCGCGTGCCTCATCCGACCCGGCCCAGCCACCCGGACCACCCCGCGCCGGCGTGCGCCGACCGACACAGCCCAGCGCGGGCCGGCCCCGTAGCAGCCACCCCGCGCCGGCGTACCTCGTCCGACCCGGCCCACCCCCGGACCCGGCCACCCCGCGCGGATGTGTCTGAAAGTTGGCTCTTACAAGATTTTCGTAGCCGGTGATCGCCAGTGCCCGCAGGGCGTGACACCGGGGCCGCGCGGCGAGATGCTACGGGGTGTCTGACGAGGTTTTGGACGTGTTGCTGCCGCAACTCAAGACGGTGGTGGCCGAGTTGGTCGAGGCGGTCGACGGTGTGGTGGTCGTGACCGCGCGAACGCGTGGCGGTCCGGCCCCCTGTACGGGCTGCGGGCGGTCCTCCGACTGGGTGCACAGCCGCTATCAGCGGCACGTCGCCGACGAGGCGGTCGGCGGTCGGCCGCTGCGGATCGACCTGACGGTGCGCCGGTTGTACTGCGAGAACCCGGACTGCCCGAAGGCCACCTTCGCCGAGCAGGTCGACGGGCTGACGCGGCGCTACCAGCGGCGCACCCCGGCCCTGCAGCGGATCGTCGACGCGGTGGCCGTGGCGCTGGTGGGCTCGGCCGGGGCCCGCCTGCTGGGCGTGCTGCACCATGTGCTGTCCTGGGCGAGCGTGCTGAACTGCCTGATGCGGATCACCGTGCCGGACCGGCCGACCCCGCGGGTGCTGGGCATCGACGAGTTCGCACTGCGGCGCGGCCACCGCTACGCCACGATCCTGACCTGCGCCGAGACCGGAGAGCGGATCGACGTGCTGCCCGACCGGAAGAAGGAGACGGTCGTGGCGTGGCTGGCCGGGCATCCCGGGGTCGAAGTGGTGTGCCGGGACGGGGCGGGCGGCTTCGCGCAGGCCGTCACCGACGCCGACCCCACGATCGTGCAGGTCGCGGACCGCTGGCACCTGTGGCACGGGCTGGCCGAAGCGGCCCTGAAGGACGTCGGCGCCCACAGCGCCTGCCGGGCCAAGTACGGTCCGCCGCTGCGGGAGGGCAAGCGCGCGGAGACCACCCGGGAGCGCTGGCGGCAGGTCCACGCGCTCCTCGACGCCGGCGTCGGACTGCCGGAGTGCTCCCGCCGCCTCAACCTCGCGCTCAACACCGTCAAGCGCTACGCGCGCCACACCGAGCCCGACCACCCGGTCAAGGCCCCGCAGTACCGGCCCACCCTGATCGACCCCTTCCGCGACCACCTGCGTCGACGCCGGGACCAGGACCCGGCCGTCCCCACCACCCACCTCCTGGCGGAGATCCGGGAACTCGGCTACAGCGGCAGCGCCAACCTTCTGGTCCGCCACATCACCCAGGGCCGCGTCGAGGCCGACCACGCCCGCCTGTCCCCGCGCCGCGCCACCGGCCTCCTGCTCACCCACCCCGACCACCTGGACGAGGACCGGCGCACCCTGCGCGACCAACTCGCCGGAGCGTGCCCGGAGATGACCACCCTGGCCGACCTGATCGGCGGCTTCGCACACCTGCTGGATCCGGCCCCCGGCAACGCCACCGCACTGACCGGCTGGATCACCCGCGTCCGCGCCGCCGACCTGCCCTTCCTGCACTCCTACGCCACCGGCCTGGAACGCGACCGCACCGCCGCCGACGCCGCCCTGACCCTGCCCCATCACAACGGGCGCACCGAGGGCGTCAACAACAAGATCAAACTGCTCAAGCGGCAGATGTACGGCCGCGCCAAACACCCGCTCCTACGCCAGCGCATACTGCTCAGCTGACATCCGACCGAGACGATCACCGGCTACGAAAATCTTGTAAGAGCCAAGACGCTGACATGCCCACCCCGCGCCGGTGCGTGCCGACCGACGCAGCCCAGCGCGGGCCGGCCCCGTACCGGCCGCCGCGCGCGGGGCGGCGTCGATGTCGATGTCGGCTGGGCTTGATGGGTGTGGTTCGGGTGGGGTTAGGCCTGGCTCCAGGTGTGGTCGGGGTAGCCGGTCATGGGTTGGGAAACGTCTTCGAGGGCGGAGCGGATCTCGGTGGGGAGGACGACTGCTTCGGCGGCCAGGGAGGCGCGGAGTTGGGTGGCGTTGCGGGCGCCGACGATCGGGGCGACGACGCCGGGGCGGTCGCGGACCCAGGAGAGGGCTACCTCGATGGGGGCGGCGCCCAGGCCGTCGGCGGCGGTCGCGAGGGCGTCGACGATGCGGCGGGAGTGGTCGTCGAGGTAGGGGGCGACGAAGGGGCCCATGTGGGCGGAGGCGCCTCGGGAGTCGGCGGGCATGGCGTGGCGGTATTTGCCGGTCAGGACGCCTCGGCCGAGGGGCGACCACGGGAGCAGGCCGACGCCCAGGTCGAGGGCGGCCGGCAGGACCTCGCGTTCGATGCCGCGTTGGAGCAGGGAGTACTCCATCTGGGTGCTGGCCACGACCACCCGGCCCGGGGCGGCGGACTGCCAGGTGGCCGCCTTCGCGAGTTGCCAGCCGCAGAAGTTGGAGACGCCGACGTATCGGGCCCGGCCGCTGGTGACCGCGAGGTCGAGTGCGTGCAGGGTTTCCTCGAGCGGCGTCGACGGGTCGTACGCGTGCAGTTGCCACAGGTCGACGTGGTCGGTGCCGAGGCGGGCCAGCGAGTGGTCGAGGGCTTGGAGCAGGTGTCCGCGCGATCCGTCGAAGCGGCGTTCGCTGTACGGCACGCTCGCGGCCTTGGTGGCGATGACCAGCTCCGAGCGCGGGATGTACCCGTCCAGGAGTCGGCCGATCATGTACTCGGCCTCGCCGTCCGCGTACACGTCGGCGGTGTCCACGAGGTTGCCGCCGGCGTCCAGATATGCCTTCATCTGGTCGGCCGCGTCGTGCTCGTCCGTGTCTCGTCCCCACGTCATGGTGCCCAGGCCCATGCGGGAGACCCGCAGGCCGGTGCGGCCGAGATGTCGCTGCTCCATGGCACCGGAGACTAGCCGTTCCCTCCCCTGCGCCGCCGTTGGCGGGGCCGTTCGGCGGTATGCCGGCCAAGCAGGTTACCGGCTGGTAGCTCACACGATATGGTCGGCCGAGGCGACCTGCTCGGCTTGCCCGGATCGTCCGGTGATTCGGCCGTGATTCGGGCGGTGATCGTCCGGTGATCCGGATGGTGAATCGGGCGGTGATCGCCGGGTGATTCGCTCGGTGATCCGGATGGTGAATCGGGCGGTGATTCGGCCGGTGTCGCGAGGACGGGATGCACCGACGGGCCCGCTCGATGCCGGACGGTACGCCGTCCGGGTATCCGTCGGGAAACGGTCGACAACGAGCACTAACAAGCGAAACCGAGCGGCAACGAACACCGCGACGTCAATACGAAAGCAACCGAACGCCGTCCAGGCGTGAGAGAGACGTCGGACAGACGTCGAACAGGGGGTCCGCGAATATGCGACTCGGTATCAACCTCGGCTACTTCGGCGCGGGCAACGACGCCGACAACCTGGCGGTGGCCCAGGAGGCCGACCGTCTCGACTACGCGGTCTGCTGGGCCGCGGAGGCCTACGGATCGGACGCGGCCACGGTGTTGTCCTGGGTCGCCGCGCAGACCACCCGGATCGATGTCGGCTCGGCGATCTTCCAGATCCCGGCCCGGACGCCCACCATGACCGCGATGACCGCCGCGACCCTGGACGTGCTCTCCAACGGCCGGTTCCGGCTCGGGCTGGGCGTATCCGGGCCGCAGGTGTCCGAGGGGTGGTACGGGGTCAAGTTCGACAAGCCGCTCGCGCGCACCCGCGAGTACGTCGAGGTGATCCGGAAGGCGATGCGCCGCGAGCGGGTCGACCACCAGGGCGCCAACTGGACGCTGCCGCTGCCCGGCGGCCCGGGCAAGCCGCTCAAGCTCACCGTGCACCCGGTACGCGAGCACATCCCGCTGTACATCGCGGCCGTGGGCCCGAAGAACCTCGAACTCAGCGGCGAGATCGCCGACGGCTGGCTCGGTGTCTTCTACGCGCCCGAGCACGCCGAGGAGTCGCTCAAGCACATCCGCGCGGGCCGGGAGAAGGCCGGCGCCTCGATGGCCGACTTCGACGTCGTGCCCACCGTCCCGCTCGTGGTCGGCGACGACCCGCGGCAGGCCGCCGACCAGGTACGCGGTTATGCCGCGTTGTACGTGGGCGGGATGGGCAGCCGGGACCAGAACTTCTACAACCGGCTCGCGGTCCGGATGGGCTACGAGGCCGAGGCCAAGGAGATCCAGGACAAGTTCCTGGCCAAGGACTACGCGGGCGCCGGCGCGGCCGTCCCGTACGACTTCATCGACAAGACCTGCCTGCTCGGCGGCAAGGAGCGGATCGCGGAGCGGATGCAGGCGTACGCCGACACGGGTGTCACGACGCTGACGATCGCGCCGAACGGCAACACCCTCGACGAGCGGATCGCGGCGCTGCGGCTCGCGGCGGAGGCGTTGGAGTTGTCGGGCACGGGGTCCTGAGGCGAGCGATCTACCGGACTTGGGGGTTTCGGGCGTCTTGCGAGTCTTGGGGGCCTGGGCGTCTTATGCGTCTTGCGTGACTGCGGTGGCTTGCGTGACTGCGGTGGCTTGCATGACTGCGGTGGCTTGGGTTGCTGCGATGTCCTGGACGTCCTCGGCGGGGACGGTCGACCCGGTCGATGATGCGGGCCGGGTCGAGTACGCCGGTCGGGTCGAGTACGCCGGCGGCGGGTTCCGCGATGTGGGGCCCGCCGCCTACCGGTGCGTCGTGCGCACTCGTCAGCGTGGGCCGGGTACGCGCGCCGCGATCACTTCGGCGAATTCCAGGAGGCGGCGGATCTGGCCCGGGCCGCCGTCCTCCAGCGACTTGCTGAACCGGTATGCCTCCTGCCGGAAGCGGCCGGTGGACGCGCCGTCCTCGCCGCGCACGGTGGCGATCTCCTGGAGGGTCGGCGTGGCCAGGAACACGAACGCGCCGCGCAGTTGCCGCCGTCCGTCGTTGTCGGTGCCCACCAGGGTCCGTATCCCGACGTGCGATACCGAGCCGAGCGGAATCACCTGCACGGAGGAGTCCAGCACCGTGCCGCCGGGGGCGGACGGGTCGGTCATGTCCTCGCTGTGCCAGAGGACGAGCCGCCGGTCGTCGCAGACCGCGGCCTCCTGCCATACCGAGGTGCCGTTCGCGTTGATGTCCACGACCCGCTCGAGGGTGAACCCGCGCACCGGGCGCCGGCCGAGCACCGAGCCCAGTGCCTCCATCGCCACGTCCGGGTGCAGCAGGTAGGACCGCACCGCGTCCTCGAGGTGGGTATGCGAGGACCAGTCGGCCCCGGCGGCTCCGGCCCCCGGAACCTGGGCCGGGCGCGTCCCCGATGTGCGCTGCCTGCCCGACTTGCCGAACATCCCCACCTGCTTCCGCCGCGTCTGTACAAGCAGAAGCCTACGAGAGTCCGGCGTGGGCGGCGCCAGGGTCCACCGCTTGATCGATCACAGAACGAAATCAGGCCGCGGCGGGGGAGTCCAGTGCGTCCCCGCCACGGCCGGTACAGAGGTCAACGACCGTACGCGGCAAAGGACACGAGCGACGGCCGCGGGGCGGAAGTGCGGGGCAGGAGAGCGGGGCGGAAGTGCGGGGCGGGAGAGCGGGGTGACGCGGCGGGCCGGGTCCGACGGTGCGGCGGGTGCGTTGATGGTGGCAGGTGCGCCGGCTGTGGCGGGCGTGGCTGTGGTGTGTTCGTTGGCTGTGGTGTGCATTGGTTGCGGCGGGTGCGCCGGCCGTGGCGCTACAGCCATCCGCTCTTGCGGAACATCCGACGCAGTACGAAGCACGAGGCCACCATCAGGGTGACCGCGCCCGGGTAGCCCCACACCGATCCGAGTTCCGGCATGTGGTCGAAGTTCATGCCGTACACGCCGGCGATCATCGTCGGTACGGCGAAGATCGCCGCCCACGCGGAGATCTTGCGCATGTCCTCGTTCTGCCGGACGCCCACCTGCGCGAGGTGCGCGCCGAGCACGTCGGACAACAAGCGGTCGAAGGACTCGATCTGTTCGGTGACCCTGGTCACATGGTCGGCCACGTCCCGGAAGAACGGGCGGGTCTCGGGGGGTACGAAGGCGACCTCCACCGTGGCCAGTTTCCGTATCGGCTCGATCAACGGCAGCGCGGCGCGCCGGCACTCCAGGACCTCGCGCTTGAGCAGATAGATGCGTTCGGCGTCGTTCTCGCGGCTGGGCGAGAAGACCCGCGCCTCCAACTCCTCGAGGTCGGTCTCGAGCTCGCCGGCGATGGCCAGGTACGCGTCCACCACGGCGTCGGCGACCGCGTACATCACCGCGCCCGGGCCGTGCTTGAGCAGTTCGGGCTGCTTCTCGACTCGGCGACGGACGGACTTCAGCTCCGCACCCGGCCCATGACGCACCGTCACCACGAACGAGTCGCCGACGAACATCATCAGCTCCCCGGTCTCCACGGAGGAGGTCTCGTCGTAGTAGTGCAAGGTCTTGAGCACGAGAAAGATCGAATCGTCGTACGTCTCCAGCTTGGGCCGCTGATGCGCGTGCAGCGCGTCCTCGACGGCGAGCGGGTGCAGCCCGAACTCGCTCGTCACCAGATCGAACTCACTCGGCGTCGGCTCGTGCAACCCGATCCACAAGAACGAGTCACCGACCCGCCGGGCCTCGTCCAAGGCATCCGAGAAGTCGGCGGGGCCTTCGGTCCGGCGGCCGTTGGTGTAAATGGCGCAGTCGACGATCACTGGGGCATTTTAGTTGTGACGGCTGCGGTGTCGGCTCGCGAGGCCGGATTTTGTGTGGGGGCCGAGTCGGGGGCGGGGCGGGGTGGGGCGGGGCAGGGCTTGGAGAGGCGAGTCGTGGGGTGGCGGGCCGGGAGGCCTGGGTCGCGAGAGTGGCGGACCGGGAGGCCCGAGTCGCGAGAGTGGCGCACCGAGACACCCGAGTCGCAAGAGTGGCGCACCCGGAGGCCCGAGTCGCGGAGTCAGCGGGCCGACGCGCCGGAGTCGTGTCCCGCGGCGTTGCTGCTTGTTGGGCGACTTCGTCGCCGGCTCGCGAGGCGCCGCTTTTTCTTTCCCCCGCAAGCTCCTCCAAGAAAAAGCGGCGCCTCGCTCGGGACGGTGTGTCCCTCCGCTTCGCTCCGGGTCACACCGTCCATACCTGCGGCTCCGCCGCTCTCCGCGCTTCGCGCGTCGATCACCGGGGGCGTGCTGGGTCGGGGGCGCTGACGCGCCAAACCGGAGCCGAAACCGGCGGCCCGGGGGCAGCCCGAGTCGTGTCGGCGGCCGATGTGCCGGCCGTGGTCGGGCTTGTCGGGGCTGCTGTGTGGGCCGGGCCGATCCACCTCCCTCGCCTCGGGCGCCCCGCCCCGCGCCCCCCTCCGGGGCCTCGCGCCGCATCCGCGACGCGCCCGGCCGGCGGAAGGGTGGGATTCCGGGGGCGCATAGGGTTGGGGGTATGACGACGGTGCTCTTTGTTCGGCACGGGCGGACCACGGCGAACTCCTCTGGGGTGTTGGCCGGTTGGACGCCGGGGGTGTTCCTGGACGATCGGGGCGAGGAACAGGCCGCGGCGCTGGGGCAACGGATTGCCGAGGTGCCGCTCGCGGCGGTGGTGACCAGTCCGTTGGAGCGGTGTCGGCAGACGTCCGAGGCGGTGTTGTCGGCCCGGGCCGGCACCAAGTTCGCGTTGGACGCCGGTGCGCAGGTGGACGAGCGGGTCGGCGAGTGTCGGTACGGCGACTGGACCGGGCGGGAGCTGAAGAAGCTCGCCGAGGAACCGCTGTGGAAGACCGTGCAGATGCATCCGAGCGCGGTCACCTTCCCCGGCCCGGGCGGCGAGGCCCTGCGCACCACGCAGGCCCGGGCCGTGGACGCGGTCCGGGAGTGGAACGAGCGGATCGCCGCCGAGCACGGGGCGGACGCGATGTACCTGGTCTGCTCGCACGGCGACGTGATCAAGGCCCTGGTCGCGGACGCGCTCGGGATGCACCTGGACCTGTTCCAGCGCATCCAGGTCGACCCGTGCTCGCTCACGGTGATCACGTACGGCGCACATCGACCGAGCGTCGGCCGGCTCAACGACACCGGCGGCTCGGTGGCCGGGCTGCTGTCGGCGCCCGACGGTCGGCACGCGCCCGCGTCGGGTGACGCGGTGGTGGGCGGCGGAGCCGGCGCGCCGTAGGGTGCTTGGGAGGGCGCACTCCCCCCGCGCGCCCTCGCCGACCCGGAGCGATTCCGCCGGGGCGGGATCACCCGGGCAAGATCGAACCCGTGGAAACGGGCAGGATCATCCGGGAATACCACTTCGGATCCGGCGGATATTACCGTGCGGGACCCGGATAGGCCCGATAAACGGATACGACCGTGTAGGACACCAGCCCGCACCACACCAGTTCACCGCTCGTCCCATCGACAGCCGACTTCCGAGACAGACCAGCCCCGAGACCGCCACCCACCCCGTCCCGCTCTCGACAGAAACACGGAGCAGCTCGTGCCCCGCCAGGTCTTCCTGTACGACCCCCCGGAGCGGTTCGTCGCCGGCACCGTAGGTGAGCCCGGCCAGCGAACCTTCTTCCTTCAGGCCTCCGCCGCCGGCCGCGTGACCAGCGTCGCCCTGGAGAAGACCCAGGTGTCCGTACTGGCCGAACGCGTCGACGAATTGCTCGACGAGCTGGTTCGCCGCACCGGCGGCGAGACCGCCGTACCGGCCGTGACGCCGACCGAACTCGAGGACTCCGGACCGCTGTTGCCGCCGATCCTGGAGGAATTCCGGGTCGGCACGATGGCGCTCGCGTGGGATGCCGACGACGAGCGTCTCGTGGTCGAGGCGCAGGCCCAGGTCCCCGACGACGACGCCCCCGAGGACACCCTGCTCGGCGATGACGACGACGAGGACGGCCCGCCGTTGCTGCGGGTCCGGCTCACCGGCGGTCAGGCCCGGGCGTTCGCCAAGCGCGCGCTGCTCGTGGTCGCGGCGGGCCGCCCGTCGTGCCCGTTCTGCGGGCTGCCGATGGATCCCGAGGGCCACATCTGCCCGCGCGCCAACGGGTACCGGCGTTGACCACGGTCCTCGACGCCGCCGCCGTCCCGGAGCTGTTGCGCCGGGGCGAGTTGACGGTGCAGGCGCGCCTGGAGGACGCCTCCAACGCGACGCTGTACTGCGTGGCCACGCTCGACGGGGTGTCGCTGCCCTGCGTGTGGAAGCCGGTCGCGGGCGAGCGGCCACTGTGGGACTTCCCCGACGGCACGTTGGCGGGGCGCGAGATGGCCGCGTACGAGGTGTCCGAGGCGCTCGGCTGGAACATCGTGCCGACCACCGTGTTGCGCGAGGGTCCGTACGGCACGGGCATGTGTCAGATGTGGATCGACCACAAGCCGGCCGACGACGAGCCGGAACCGGTGGCGATCCTGCCCGCGGCGGACCCGGGCCCGGCCTGGAAGCCGATCGCGCACGTGGTCGTCCCGGACGAACACGGCAAGGAGCAGCCCGCGCTGCTCGTGCACGCCGCCGCCGACGCACTGCGCCGGATCGCCGTCTTCGACGCGGTGATCAACAACGCCGACCGCAAGGGCGGCCACCTGCTGCCCGGCCCCGACGGGCACGTGTACGGGATCGACCACGGCATCTGCTTCCACGTCGAGGACAAGCTGCGCACGCTGCTGTGGGGCTGGGCCGGCGAACCACTGGCGGCCGACGCGCACGCCGCGCTGACGTCGCTGTCGGCTGAGTTGGCGGGTCCGCTCGGTGCCCGCCTGGGTGAGTTGATTACGCCGGACGAGGTGACCGCGACCCGCGAACGGGTGAGAGTTCTGCTCGCCGACGACCGGCTTCCGAAGCCGGATGGTCGCCGGCATGTGATCCCGTGGCCGCCGATCTAGCGTGATCGCCGATCCGACCGCGGCCGGCCTCGGGCTCGGCCCCCGGCTCGGGCGCGGCTCGGATGCCGGTTCGGATGCCGGTTCGGCGAAGACGTCCGAGGGGACGACGAAGTCGGAGGGGACGACGAGACGGCGTCCTCGACCCGAGCGTCGGACGACGACGCGGACCCCGACCGGGGCGTTGGGCGAAGACGCGGAAAATTGGTCCGCCAACCCTGGAAGATCTTCCACCCCTGCGGACGTTAGTCTCATACGTATGTATGCCTGGCCTGCACCCGAGCTCCCCGTTCTCCCTGGTCAGGGTGCGTCCCTGCGCGTGTACGACAGCTCCGTGCGCGATCATGTGACGATCACCCCGGGACCGGTCGCGCGGCTGTACGTGTGCGGCATCACCCCGTACGACGCGACCCACATGGGGCATGCCGCGACCTATGTCGCGTTCGACCTGCTCCAGCGCGTCTGGCGGGACGCCGGCCTCGATGTCGACTACGTGCAGAACGTCACCGACGTCGACGACCCGCTCCTGGAGCGGGCCGAGCGGGACGGGATCGACTGGGTCGAGCTGGCGCAGCGCGAGACCGCGCTGTTCCGTGAGGACATGACGTCGCTGCGGGTGCTCCCGCCCGCCAACTACATCGGCGTGGTCGAGGCGATCCCGCTGATCGTGCCGCTGATCGAGGATCTGATCGCGAAGGACGCGGCCTACTCGGTGGACGGCGACATCTACTTCTCGATCGTGTCCGACCAACGCTTCGGCGGAGTTTCCGGCTACACCGCCGCCCGGATGCTGGAGATCTTCGGCGAGCGCGGCGGCGACCCGGAGCGGACCGGCAAGAAGGACCCGCTCGACCCGCTGCTGTGGCGCGCGGCCCGGCCCGGCGAGCCGTCCTGGGACGCGTCGTTCGGCGCGGGCCGGCCCGGTTGGCACATCGAGTGTGTGGCGATCGCGCTCAAGTACCTCGGCATGGGCTTCGACGTGCAGGGGGGTGGCAGCGACCTGGTCTTCCCGCATCACGAGATGGGCGCGTCGCACGCTCACGTGGTCACCGGCGAGGTGCCGTACGCGAAGGCCTACGTACACGCCGGCATGGTCGCGCTCGACGGCGAGAAGATGTCCAAGTCGCGCGGCAACCTGGTGTTCGTCTCCAAGCTGCGCCGCGAGGGTGTGGACCCGATGGCGATCCGCCTGGTCCTGCTGGCCCACCACTACCGCAGCGACTGGGAGTGGACCGACGAGGTCCTGGCGGACGCCACCACCCGGCTCGCCATGTGGCGCGCGGCGGTCGGCCGGCCGGACGGGCCGGACACCACCGAACTGCTCGCCGGCATCCGCGAACGCATGGCCGACGACCTGGACGCTCCCGGCGCGCTGGCCGCGATGGACGCGTGGGCGGCCCGGCAACTCGCCGAGGGCGGCGACGACATGTCCGCTCCGGGCGTGGCCGCTCGCGCCCTGGACGCGATCCTCGGCGTGGCCCTCTGACCCTCGGGCCACCCGCCCGAGGGCGCCGCGAGCGCCGGACCCCGACGCTCGACCCGACGCCACACCCCGGCCGAACACCGCCACGGTCGCCCATCGCCGTCCCGGGCCGGTCACGCCCGGCCCGACCACCACACGACCGAAGCCCCGAGCACCACGAAGGCCCCGACCGGCAGTGCCCGGTCGGGGCCTTCGGGTGCGGCGAGTCGGGTGACCCCGGCTCCTCGCGGCGGACGTCGAACAGGTACCGCTCCGGCCGGCCACACCCCCGCGACGGCCGACCGGAACGGCTCCTCGTCCACGACCCCAGCAGATCACGCGGGCCGGTCCCGGCACTTCAGGGGAAGCCCTCACATTCCGAGGAGTGGGTGAGGGGTACCCGAGGGAGTCCGGGGCGGCCGGGCGTGAGCCGGGGTCGGACCGGCGCCCGATCGGGCCCGGTCACGCCGTCGACGACGGACGACGCACGCGGATGACCGATGTGACGGACTGTGGCGGACGACAGGCGTTCACGCCTCCATCAGCAGGTATTGCCGCACGTCCAGGTACCCGGACCGGAAACCGGCCTCGGACCAGGACAGATACAGGTTCCACATGCGCCGGAACACGCGGTCGAAGCCCAACGCGTCGACCTCGTCCGCGCGCCGGTTGAAGCGCTCGCGCCACAGCCGCAACGTCTCGGCGTAGTGCGGGCCGTACGACCTGCTGTCGGCGACCCGCAGCCGGGTGGCCGAAGTCGCCCTGCGGACCGCGTCGTCGGAGGGGATCAGACCGCCGGGGAAGATGTACTTGTGGATCCAGGTGTACGTGTCACGGCTCGCCACCATCCGGTCGTGCGGCATCGTGATCGACTGGAGCGCGACCCGTCCGCCCGGGGCGAGCCGTCGCTCCAGCACGCCGAAGTAGGTCGGCCAGTACTCCTCCCCCACCGCCTCGATCATCTCCACGCTGACGATCGCGTCGTAACTGCCGTCCACCCGGCGGTAGTCGCACAGTTCCACCTCGACCCGGTCCGCGAGGCCGGCCCGGGCGATCCGCTCGGTCACCAGGTCGCGCTGCTCGGCCGAGATCGTGACGGTGTGCACGTACGCGCCGCGTTCGGCCGCGCGCAGGGCCAACCCGCCCCAGCCGGTGCCGATTTCCAGGACCCGGGTGCCCCGGCCCACGTT
Organism: Embleya sp. NBC_00888; assembly: GCF_045207655.1. NCBI lineage: Bacteria > Bacillati > Actinomycetota > Actinomycetes > Kitasatosporales > Streptomycetaceae > Embleya > Embleya sp. NBC_00888. The sequence goes on from NZ_CP108784.1 coordinate 2,069,833, forward strand.
CGCCAGGTCGAGCAGGAGGTCGATCTTGCGGTGCTGGGCCGCGGTCAGCGCGTCCTCCCCGGCCCTGGGCCCGCCGTCCGCGCCCTGCTCGAACACCGCCGACGAATAGGCCATCGTCTCGTCCAGGAAGGTCGCGAACAGCTCGTTCGACAGGTCGTAGTGCCGATGGATGTTGCGCTTCGCGCCCGAGACGGTGTTGCGCTGCGAGCGGGGCTGCCGGGGGACCACCACCGGGCGAAGTCGCTGGAGCGCGGGCGGGATCAGCGTGCCCACCCGGGACGCGAACACGGTCAACACCGCGGTCAGGTCGTCCGCCTCCCAGTCGCCCGCCTGATACGCCTCGCCGAAGCCGATCAGCGCGCCCGCGCCGACCCGATGGAAGAACGCGTCCGGTCGCACGATCCGCATCCGGGGCGCCGCCGCTCCCCCGTTCCCGAACACCGCGCCGTCGATCCACACCCGCAGCGGCAACCGCGCCACCGCCCGCTCGAACAGGAACCGGGCGGCCGCCGCACGCACCGGCCGCCTCGGCACCTGGGCCACATCGGGCCAACGCACCGGGTCGATCCGAGTCGGGGCAACCTCGATCACACTCAACGCAGACTCCCTCCAGTCCTGTATCGCACCACGGGCGCGCCGCGCGGCCACGGCCCGGGCAACCGGCGGTTCCGAGCCGCGCCGAGGTGCGGCGCCACCGGGTGACGCGGGGTTGGACCGAGCAGGGGTCGCACCGTGTATGGGCGCCGCTCCCCTCGCACCCGAGCCACAAACGGCCGCGCACCCGGATGGTGCAGCGTGACCGTCGGCGCCTGATTCCGCCCGACTCGGGCAGCACGGTGGGTGGTTGCCCGCACCGGGGAGGAACGGCGAAACGTAGAACTCCTTTTCGGGCGCGGCTCTTCCCGATCGTCGGTGGGAACCACGTATGCGCCTGCCGTCCGTGTGTGACGGGACAACACGAAGGCGGGACGAGACAACAAGACGAAGCGGGACGACGCGAAGCGCGAACAAAACTGGGTAAGACGACGCGAAACGGCATAACGCGAAAGCGGATCGGCCCGAAGGCCGATCCGCTCGCCACGCCCCACACCCGGTCCCACTCCCCGCGGGGAGGTCAGCCCCCGCAGCCCCCGCCGCCGCCACAACCCCCGCCACCACCGCAACTGCTGCCGCCGCCACAGCTACTACCGCCGCCGCCGTCGCCGCCACCGCCGCCACCGCTGCTGCCGCCGTAGGCCACCAGCGCGGTCCGGGCCTCCGGGTCCGGGTGCGCGGCCATGCCCAGGCAGGCGACCGCGAACAGACCCACCAACGCGCCGGAGCCGAGCAGGGCACCGGAGCGCCGGTCCGCCCGCAACTGCGTGGTCAACTCGCGCAGTGCCCTGCGGCCCGCCCCGGTGGCTCGCAAGGGAGCGCTCGTCAGGCCCGCGAGGACGAAGGTGAGCACCAACAGCGGGACCAGGAATACGACCGGCCTGCTGTGCGCCAGGCCGTTGACGAAGCGGGCGATGCCGACCAGCGCGAGCACCAGCATCAGCCGAGCCGGCATCTTGCCGATCCGACGGGCCAGCGGGGAGTGCACGAGCCCGCGCTCGACCAGGCTGCCCTCGATCTGCGCCATCATGCTGCTGCGCGACCAAGCCCGCAGCAGCGCGAATCGGGTGCCCCGGGTGGTGCGCAGGCAGTCCATCACGGCCGCCGCGACCGGCTCGGCCGGCCGTGATCCGGTGGCGACGGTGACCTTGCCGGCGCGCTGTACGTGTGCGTATCCCTCGGTGATCAGCGACGCCAGCGCGGTGTCGGCGACCCGCATCGACCCGCCCGCGAGGTAGGCGGCGTCGTACGCGCCCAGCGGCGCCCGGCTCGCCTGGCCGCGGGCCGCCCACGCCATCACGATCCGCAGCACGATCGCCAGGACGAACAGGCCGGCCAGGATCCCGCCGTAGAGCTTGAGGAATTCGGGACCGGTCAGGCCCCACGCGGTGCCGTTCATGTGACGTCCCTCCCGATGGTCCGACTCGCCGTTTTGGTCTGCTTGTTCATCCTGATCCGGAAGGTAGCAGCGGCTCGATCCACCCGGTCAGAGGCATCTCCCTACGTTCCGCGGAGGTCCTCGCCGCCGCCCCTACCGCGGCTCCTTCGCCGCCTGGTCGACGGCCCGTCGCGGCTCCTTCGCCGCCCTGTCGCCGCCCCGTGCGCGACCCGCTCGGCCGTCCCGTTCAACTGACTGGTCGTCAGAACACCGCCCGGGTCCATGCCGACCCCGCGTACGGGTGCAGGATGGTGGTACACCCGTACACACGTGCCGTTCCGCCTTTCCCGAGGAGCCCGTCATGACGGAGGCTGTCCGTCCCCAGCCCACCACCACCGCGGAGAACGAGGTCGTCGACCTGTGCCGCGATCTGATTCGGATCGACACGAGCAACTACGGTGACGGCTCGGGTCCGGGAGAACGCGCCGCCGCGGAGTACGTCGCCGAGAAGCTCGCCGAGGTCGGCCTCGAACCGAAGATCTACGAATCCGAGCGCGGCCGGGCCAGCACCGTCGTGCGGATCGAGGGCACCGACCGGTCCCGGCCGGGGCTGCTGATCCACGGTCACCTCGACGTGGTGCCCGCCAACGCCGCGGACTGGACCTACGACCCGTTCGCGGGCGAGGTCGAGGACGGCTGCGTGTGGGGCCGCGGCGCGGTCGACATGAAGGACATGGACGCGATGGTGCTCGCGGTGCTGCGCGACCGGGTCCGCACCGGCCGGCTGCCCTCGCGCGACATCGTGCTCGCGTTCGTGGCCGACGAGGAGGCCGGTGGCGTGTTCGGCGCGCGGCACCTGGTGAACAACCACGCCGACCTGTTCGAGGGGGTCACCGAGGGCATCGGCGAGGTGGGCGGCTTCTCCTTCACGGTCAACGACGATCTGCGCCTGTACCTGGTCGAGACCGCCCAGAAGGGCATGGACTGGATGCGGCTGATCGTGGACGGCACCGCCGGCCACGGTTCGATGATCGCCAAGGACAACGCGATCACCGAACTGGCCGAGGCCGTCGCCCGAGTGGGTCGCCACAAGTTCCCGATCCGGGTCACCAAGACCGTGCGCGCGTTCCTGGACGAGATCTCGGACGCGCTGGGCATCGAACTCGACCCGGACGACATCGAGTCCACCATCGAGCGGCTGGGCCCGATCGCGAGCATCATCGGCGCGACCATCCGCAACACCGCGCAGCCGACCATGCTGAACGCGGGATACAAGGTCAACGTCATCCCCGGGCAGGCCACCGCGCACCTGGACGGCCGGTTCCTGCCGGGCTTCGAGGAGGAGTTCCACGCCGAGTTGGACGCGGTGCTGGGCCCCCGGGTGCGCCGCGAGACGGTGCACACCGACCAGGCCCTGGAGACCGGATTCGACGGCGCGCTCGTCGAGGCGATGTCGGCCGCGCTGCGCGCGCACGACCCGGCCGCGCGCGCGGTGCCGTACTGCCTGTCCGGCGGCACCGACGCCAAGTCCTTCGCCGATCTGGACATCCGCTGCTTCGGGTTCGCGCCGCTGAAGCTGCCGGCCGACCTCGACTTCGCGGGCATGTTCCACGGCGTCGACGAGCGGGTCCCGGTGGACGGGCTCAAGTTCGGCGTGCGGGTGCTGGATCACTTCCTCGACAACGCGTGAGCGAACGGCGCGCGGTCGGGTCCGGGACGGCTCCCGGCACCCCGGCCGCACGCCGGTCGGGCCCGGAGCCCGGGCATTCACCGGGTTCGGGCCCGATCGAGTGAATACCTCGGCCCGCGCGTAGCCTGTGCCCGATCCCGTCGTTTCCCCTTGTGCGGCGCGCAAGCGCGTCGTGGTGTCGACAAGGAGGACGGAAGAATTATGAAGAAGATGGGCAAGGTCGCGTTCATCGTCGCGGCCGGCGGTGGTCTTGTGCTCGCCGGCGCCAGTGGCGCCATGGCGAACTCCGAGGCGGAGGGTGCGGCCGTCGGCTCCCCCGGTGTGCTGTCGGGCAACAACGTCCAGGTTCCGATCCACATCCCGATCAACCTGTGCGGCAACACCGTCGACATCATCGGTGTGCTGAACCCCGCGTTCGGCAACACCTGCATCAACGCCTGATCCAGGCCCACACGCTCGTTGGCGTGCGGACGGCCCCGAGACCCACGCGGTCTCGGGGCCGTCCCGCTGTGTGGTCGGTGCGGGTACGACCGGTTCCGGGCACCGCGCCGGACCACTCAGGTCCTCGCCGGGGTCACCCGGGCCGATCCCGGCGCTCCCCACGACGCCGCGCGGCGACCGCCGGCGGCCCCGCGACGGTGCTTCGCACCGGTGTTCCCGTGCTCCGGAGCGCGGTCGCCATCGGTCGACCAAGCGCCCGCCTGGGAATAAAGCGATCAAAAACGATCGGAATCCGGTTCCGGAGAATCCCGAAACTCAGCCGTACGAGCGAATCGACCCAACCCCGGTGACCTCCTGTGTCGGCTCTCGTTGACGTCCGTGCGGGGTCAACATCCCCCGCCCCTCGCGAGAGAGACACAGGGGTACCTACATGCACCAGCTCGCCAAGAAGGGGTTGTTGGTCGTCGTCGCCACCACGGGCGCACTCGCGTCCGCGGCGGTCGGCGTGGCCGGCGCCAGCAGTGGAGCCCAAGGTGCGGCGGCCGGCTCACCCGGCGTGGCGTCGGGCAACAACATCCAGGTCCCGATCCACGTCCCGGTGAATGTGTGCGGGAACACGGTGAACGTGGTCGGCGCGCTGAACCCGGCGTTCGGCAACAACTGCGTCAACGGGTCGCACCAGCCGCCCACCACGCACCCGCCGACGACGAAGCCCCCGACCACGAAGCCGCCCACCACCAAGCCCCCGACCACGAAGCCGCCGACCACCAAGCCGCCGACGACCAAGCCGCCGACCACCAAGCCGCCGACGACGAAGCCGCCGACCACCGGTGGCACCAGCGGTGGCACGACGGGTGGGGTCACGGGCGGTACGACCGGTGGCGACACCACGGGCACCAGCGGCGGCGGCACCGGCGGTTCCACGAACACCGCCGGCTCGCTCGCGCAGACCGGTTCGGACGCACTGGTGGTGGCCCCGATCGGCGCCGCGCTGCTGCTCGGCGGCTTCGTGCTCTACCGCCGTTCGCGCCCCGCGCAGGACTGAGCACGACGTACGCGACGCACGACCCGAGGACCGCTCGCCCCTGGGAGGACAGGGGCGGGCAGTCCTCTTTTTCTGTGACGATCCGTCACATGGTGCGCATCTGCCGGATGATTCGGCGCCGCAGCACCACCCGGCGACTCCCGTCGCCGCGCAGGAGCAACCGATCCAGCTCCCAATACCCGTACTCCGCATGCTCGGTCAGGATCCGGCACGCGTCGGTGCGGGACGTGCCGCGCGGAATGTCCAGTTGCCGAAACTCGTAGTCCGCCATGTTTCCATTCCCCGGCGGCCGCGCCGAGGCGCGGTGACCGGCCTTTTGGTGACTCTCCGACTCCGCCATCAGTGAACCATTGTGCGCGCGTGGGGCTCTTGCGGATAACGTCAGCCCATGACCGGTGTCGCACAGCCCACGCCAGAGCAGGTCCGTGCCGCCGCGGACGTTCTCAAATCGGCGATCGACGACCATTTGGCCGCCGTCGAAGCCCGTCAGGGCGAGAGCGACCCGGCCGTGTTCGCCGCGTACGACGCGCTCGCCGCCGCCGCCGAGGCGTACGACGAGCTGTTGTACGACGCCTATGACGAGGTCACCCCGTTCGAGGTGCCCGGCAGCAGCGAGGAAGCCGAGTACGAGGGTCCGACCAACCCGGAGGCGGTCACCGTGCTGATCCGCCGGGACTATGTGATCAAGGATCTGATCACGCTCGTCGACCACGCCCGCCGGGCCGACGCGGAGGCCGGCGACGCCGAACCGCCGACGTCCCCGCGCGACACCGGCACGGACAGCGCGTCGAGCGCGGTCGCGGTGTTGTTCGACGTCTACGACCCGGACGAGATCGCCCAGCGCGCCGAGGAACTCGGCCTCGAACCGGGCGATTCCACCCTGTGGGTGTCGGCGATCGAGCCGACCGAGCCGGGCGAGTGGCTGGACGCACCGTTCGACGACGCGGATCCGCGCAGCATCATCTACCGATTCGAGACCAGCACCGCGTACGAGGACGACCTCGAAGCGCTGGAACGCGATCTGCACTGATCGCCGACCCACCGTCACCATGACACGTGTCACACGAGTGCGGCGGCGCCCCCACGGGGTGCCGCCGCACTCGTCGCGTTCCGGACCCGCGGCGTGCCCCGGGCCCGCCGGTCGTCCACCCGCCGGCGCGACTCAGTAACGCAGCGCCAGCGCGATGCCGCCGGCCTCCTTCAGCGTGTCGTCGGGTACGAAGACCACTTCGCCGTCCGCCTCCAACACCGCCTCGACCACGGTGTCCACGATGTCGTCCTCGGCCCGGCCGGCCAGTACCGCGTCCTCGGCGTGCGGTCCGGTCAGCACTTGGAGCGCGATCTCCCCGGTGCTGTCGACGGTGACCAGGCGCCCGGTCACCCGCAGCCCCTCCTCGACCACGAGCAGCGCGCCGCGGCCGGCCCGAGCCGGCGCCCACGTCTCCTGGATGCCACCGGCGTACCGCTTGGCGCTGCGCGCGTCGTCCAGCCCGCGCAGCGCCGCCGCGGTCGCCTCGGCCGCCAGCGCGACCCGTGCCGGCGCGAGGATCTCGGCGAATTGCGCGGGAGTGGCCTCCACGACGCCGCCGACCTCCAACTCGGTCCCGGCCAGGTGCGCGGCGTGGCGGGTGCCCTCACGGAACGCCTTGACCTGCGGCCGCAAACCGACCACGACGACCTTGCCCGGGCGCCCGGCCAGCGCGCGCGCCAACTGCTCGTCGGCCTCGTTCAACAGCCGCCGGAAGTCCTCGCTCACCCCCATGCCGCCGCCTTCGCGAGTGGGCGGTCCGTCCCGCTCGGGGCCGCCCGAGGTGACCGGGAAGCCGCCGTCGCGGATCTCGTGCACCCCGTCGCCCCGGCCGTGCCACAGCCGCACCTCGTGCTCGCTGAGCACCAGCGCCCAGTACGGGGTGAGCCGCTCGGCCGCGGACACCAGGTTGCGGGTGAGGTAGGTGGTCGCCAGGATCACGCGCTCGCTCACCGGCGCCTCCACGGTGAACGCGTAGTGCTCCTCGGCCGACGCGTACAGCACCAGGCCGTCCAGGAAGTGCTCGGGATCCAGTTCGGCCGCCGCGGCCTTGAGCCGGTCCACGGTCTTGATCCGCGCCTCCCGACCGACCTCCGGATCCGCCGAGAGCCGCTTCTCCGCCTCGGCCAGCACGTTCCGCAGCCGAATGTGGTCCTGCTGGTTCTCCGGGCGGTGCCGGTGCGTGGGCAGCGTCAAGGACACCGCGGGGTACGCGCGCGGGCGGCGCAGCTCGGCGAGCAGTTCCGGCGACAGTGCGGCGGTCGTCATGCGGTCTCCTGGCGTGCGTTGCGTTCGGGGGTCTCGGGCTTGGACGCCGTGTCCGTCGAGGGCCGACAAACACAGCGTCCTATGCCCGATTTACCACGGAAATCGCATGAATCACCCGACCGGCCCGCAGGCTCCGCGTCGATCACCCACCACCCCGGGGCGATCACTCTGCATGGAACGGTTGTTGACGGTGAGTCAGAAGTGACCCTAGGTTGATCCCCATTGCTCGTCGAGACGCAGCACCCATGGAGACCCAGGGTCCGCCCGACCCGGGATGGGCCCGTGCGAGGAGCGACCACCGTGCGATCCGTGCTCCCCCGGCAGGCGGCCCTGTTCGCCGCGTTGACCGGACTGACCCTGACCACCGCCGCATGCGGCTCGCAATCATCGGGCACCGGCGGCTCGTCGCGTGGCGCGATGACCGTCCTGGTCACCCAGGAGGCGCGCAGCCTGGACCCGACCGTGGCGAGCCTGTCCCAGATCACCGGTGGGACCCAGGCCGCGGCCGTGTTCGACGTACTGCTGTGGATCGATCCCAAGACCGGGCGGGCCCAACCCCAGCTCGCCGAGAGCGCGACCGCGGCGGAGGACGGCCGGGTCTGGACGCTGCGCCTGCGGCCGGATCTGAGGTTCTCCGACGGCACCGCGCTGGACGCCGAGGCGGTCCGGTTCAACTGGGAGCGGCACGCCGATCCGGCGAACAAGTCGATGCAGGCGCGCGTGGTCGCCGGGCTCGGCATATCCGTCACCGACAGCCGGACCCTCAAGGTCACGCTGCCGGCGCCGAACGCGCACTTCGACAAGGTGATCGCACACAACCTCGCGTTCATCGGCTCGCCCACCGCGATCAAGGCCGACCCGAAGGGCTTCGGCGCCAAGCCGGTGGGCGCCGGGCCGTACCGCCTCAAGAACTGGGTGCGCGACCAGCAGATGGTCCTGGAGCGCAATCCCAAGTACTGGCAGGTGGGCGGACGGCCGCCGCTGAAGGAGTTGACCCTCAAGCCGGTGGTCGACCAGACGCAGCGGCTGGCCATGTTGAGCGCCAACCAGGCCCAGGTGCTGACCACGGCCCAGGCCAAGCTGATGGGGGACGCCCGCAAGGCGGGCCTGCCGGTGCTGACCGAGGCCAAGAGCGGCGGGTTCATGACGCTGTTCAACACCAGTCGGCCGCCGTTCGACGATCCCCGCGCACGCCGCGCGTTCGCGCTGATCATGGATCCGACCCAGCGCGCGAAGGTGGTCACCGACAACGCCGGGAAGCCGCTGAGCACGTTCCTGCGCCCGGGTTCGGACTTCGCCGCGCCGGACGCGCCGATGCCGGCGAACAACCGGGCCGAGGCGCAGCGGCTGCTGGACGCGCTCGCGGCCGAGGGCAAGCCGCTGTCCTTCACCTACAGCACGTACAACAGTCCCGGCTCGCACGTGACCGCCGAGTACTGGCTGGCGCAACTCGCCGAGATGAAGAACATCTCCATGAAGACCGAGTTCCTGGAGGGCACCCAATACCTGCAGAAGGTGCAGATCCAGCGGCAGTTCGACGCGGGTGAGTTCGTGTTGTCCTTCGACGACCCGGAGCCGGTGTTGTACAACTTCCTGCACTCCAAGGGCCAGGACAACCACATGCAGTGGAAGAACCCGGCGGTGGACCAGGCGCTGGATCGGGCCCGGGCGGTCACCGACGTGCCGACCCGGCGCGCCGCGTACGCGCTGGTCCAGCAGGAACTAGCCAAGGACGTACCGATGTTCGCCTACGAGCAGGCGTTCACCGCGGCGATCCAGGCGAAGGACGCGAAGGTGGTCGACCTGACCGTCTTCGAGGACGGGCTGATCATGTTCGACCGGTTGGGTCTGGGCTAGAGGCGGTCGCCCGGGGCTCGCTCTCCCGGGCGGAGTTCGACGGCTGCGGCGGGATGGCCGCGGCCGTCGGGCCGGTGGGCTCGGGGATGCACAGGCACGCGACGAGCGCGCAGCAGGCCACCACGCCGGCGATCACGAAGACGACCATGTAGGCGTGCAGGGCGGGCAGCACGAGGCCGCCGACGTCGATCGTGTACGACGTGAGCACCGCGGCCACCACCGCGCTGCACACGGCCTGGCCGATGGTGCGCATCAGCGCGTTGATGCCGTTGGCGGCGGCCGTCTGCGCGGCGGGGATGGCCCGGATGACCAGCATCGGCAGCGCCGAATAGCACATCGCGGTGCCGGAGGCGACCACGGTCGCGCCGAGGATGATGGTCCACAACTCGTGGCTGGTGAAGATCCGCACCACGTAGCCCAGGCCGAGCAGGATGGCGCCGACGCCGAGGCAGAACCGGGGCCCTCGGGTGGCGGTGAGCCGGGTGGAGATCGGCGAGAGCGCGACCATCATCACCCCGCCGGGCAGCAGACACAGGCTGCCGACCGCGACCGACACGCCCAGCCCGTAGCCGCTGTCCTTGGGCGTCTGCACGAGTTGGGCGGTGGACAGGCTGTTGGCGTAGAACGAGAAGCCGATGAACAGCGCGGCGATGTTGGGCAGCAGTACGGCCGGCCGCGCGGTCACCCGCAGGTCCACCAGCGGGGTGCTCGCCCGCCACTGGTGCGCGCCCCACGCGAGCAGGATCAGCACGGCCGCGCCGAGCAGGCCCAGCGTGCGGGTGCTCGTCCAGCCCCACGCGGTGCCCTTGGACACCGCGAGCAGCAGGCAGACCAGGAACGCGGCCAGGCCGAGCGAGCCGATCACGTCGAATCGGCCGGGGTTGCGCACCGGCGACTCGCGCACCACCAGCACGATCGACACCAGGACCAGCAGGGCCAGCGCGGTGGCCCCCCAGAACATCGCGTGCCAGTCGGCGTGGTCGACCACCAGACCGGCCAGCGGAAGCCCGACGGCCGCGCCGATGCCCAGCGTCGAGCTCATCATCGCCACGCCGCCGCCCACCTTGGCCGGCGGCAGTTCGTCGCGCAGGATGCTGATCCCCAGCGGCACGACCGCGGTGGCCATGCCCTGGAGGGTGCGGCCGACGATCAGGACGCCGATGTCGGAGGTGAGCGCGCACATCAGCGAGCCGATCGAGAGCACGCTCATCGCCACGACGAGCATGCGCTTCTTGCCGAACATGTCCCCGGCCCGGCCCAGCAGCGGCGTGCACACCGCACCGCTGAGCAGGGTCGCGGTCAGCGTCCAGCTGACCGTCGACGCCGAACTGCCGGTCAGCGCGGGCAGATCCGGGAGCAGCGGTACCACCACGGTCTGCATGAGCGCGGCGACGATGCCGCACGCGCCCAGGACCGGTACCAGGAAGCGTTGCCGTGGGTCCTGCGGAGTGGGGGCGGGACCGGCCACGGGACGCGCTCCTGGGTGGGGAAGGGGATGGTCGGCCCCACCCTAGGGATAGATGTACAACACATCAATCGTTTCCGCGCACCGTTTCCGTGCACCGTTTCCGCGCACCTTGCCACCGGCCTTCTCCCCGCGGCATCCCGCCGCGGCCCGGCCTACCCGGCGTGCTCGGCGCGCAGCGACGCGCCCACGCCGTGCATGTGACCCAGCGCCTGCCGATAGGACCGCACCAGGCTCGTCTCCAGGTATGGCACCCCGAGCCGGTCGCAGTGCGCGCGTACGATCGGCTGCGCCCGGCGCAGGTTGACGCGCGGCATGTTCGGCACCAGGTGGTGCTCGATCTGGTAGTTCAGGCCGCCGAGCATCCAGTCGGTGACCGGTCCGCCCGTGACGTTGCGCGAGGTCAGCACCTGGCGCCGCAGGTGGTCCCACTTCACGCCCGGCCCGGGCGTCGGCATGCCCTTGTGGTTGGGCGCGAACGCCATGCCCAGGTGCAAACCGAGCAGCGCGTGCGTGACGAACACGAAGACCAGCGCCTTCACCGGCGACATCGCGATCAGCAGTACGGAGAAGTACAGGGCGTAGTGCACGGCCAGGACCGAGCCCTCGACCAGGCGCTCGCGCGGGGTGCGCTCCTTGAGCGCCATCAGGCCGTTGACCTTGAGGTTGAGCCCTTCGAGCAGCAGCAGCGGGAAGAACAGCCGGGCCTGGTGCCGGGTCAGCCAGCCCATCAGGCCGGTGCGGCCGGCGGTCTGGTCGGCGTCCCAGACCAGCACGCCGACCGAGACGTCCGGGTCCTTCTCCAGGTGGTTCGGGTTGGCGTGGTGCTTGTTGTGCTTGGCGTTCCACCAGCCGCAGCTCATCCCCATCAGCAGGTTGCCGTGCAGCAGCGAGAGCACGCGGTGGGTGCGCGCCTTGCGGGCGATCTGCTGGTGACCGGCGTCGTGGCCGACGAAGGACGCCCGGGTGGTGAACAGCGCGACCGGGATCGCCAGGGCGAGCTGCCACCAGGAGTCGCCGACCCAGAGCACCGCGGCCCAGGAGCCGAGCAGCAGGAGCAGGTTCAGGCCGATCATCCGGGCGTACCAGGCGGTGCGCCGCTCCAGCAGGCCGGCCACCTTCAGCTCGGCGAGCAGCGGCGCGAAGTCACTGCCCCGACGTTCCGGCGATATATCCGGATTATCCAGGATTGGTGCGGTCAAAGTCATGGGGCGTCCCGGTTCTGGGTGAAGGGTGGTCGGGTGAGCGCGGTGGCTTGGCGCCATCTCGACGCTATTGATCAACCGCCCGAGGGACGATCCGACAAGCCCCCCGATCGTGGGGGGAGGCTGCATACCCCGCGAGGGGGTCGAGCACCATGGACACGCGCGGCGCGATCCGGTAGGTGGCCGGCACGGGGTTTGGAAAACCCTTGACGCGTTGCAGGCACTGTCGCATCCGGATCGGGGTGCCGGCTACCCGTTGCGACGGGGAATATCCGGGAATCGACCGACCCGTACCGAAACGCCGTGGTTCGTGGCCCGGTACACGCCCGCCGCCTCGACCGGTGCGGCAGTGCCCGTCGCGGCTCCCGCGCCGCTCGCCCGGTGGACCGGCAGCGACCCGCTCGACAGCGCCTGCGCCGGCCCGACCGCGATGGTGTCCGGCGAGGTGGCGGTGGTGTCGTTCGACACGGTGGGCCCCTGTGCGCGATGCGCGCGGTCGTCGAGGTGGCATGGTGCTCCCGGGCGAAACCGCTTGAACAGGGCGTGCAGAGGTGCGGGCCGGGCGTGCTCAGTCCGGGTCGAGCGCCGTCTCGTCGCCGAGCGCGGCCCGCAACGCGGCGGCCTGTTCACCGATACAGGCCAGGAACGCGTCCACCGCCGGCGTCGGCGTGCGGTCCGCGATCAGCGTCGTGCCCACCGTGCGGCGCACCGATTCCAGCGGCACCGGCAACACCGCGAGCCGCTCGTCGCCGGTGACCACGAGTTCGGGCAGCGCGGCGATCATGTCGGTGGCCAGCAGCAGCGCCCGGATGGTCAGGATCGAGGTGCACTCCACCCGGTCGGCCGGCAGCGGCAGCCCGCTGCGCACGAACAACTGGGCCAACTCGCTGCGCAGCGCGGTTTGTTCGAGCGGCAGGATCCACGGATGCGCGATCGTGTCGGCGAGAGCGCGCGCGCTGTCCAAAAGCGGGTGGCCCTGCCGCACCACCAGCCGGATCGGCTCGCGATACAGCGCGCTCTGCCGTACCCGACCGGCGTCCGCGGCCCGGCCGAGCCGACCGATCACCACGTCGATCTCGCCCGCGAGCAGTTGCGGGTACAGCACGTCGTAGGTGGCCTCGCGGACGATCACGGTGATCCCGGGCCGGTCCCGTTTGAGCGCGGAGACCGCGCGCGGCAGCAGCACGCTGGTGCCCGCGAGCAGCGTGCCGACGGTGACCGTACCGGTCTGCCCCTCGCGCAGGCTCGCGATGTGGTCGCCCGCCCGGCGCACCTCGGCCAGGATCACCCGCGCGTGTGCCACCAGGGCGTCGCCGTACAGCGTGGGGCTCGTCCCGTGCGGTCCCCGCTCGAACAGCGGGACGTCGACCATCGTCTCCAACTCGCGCAGGGTGCGGGTCGCGGCGGGCTGGGTCAGGTGCAGTGCCTCGGCGGCCCGGCTGACTCCCCCGTGCTCGGCGATCGCCGTGATCAGGGTCAGATGCCGGAACTTCAGGCGTCCGTCGAGCAGGTCCACGCAGGCTCCCGTACCGGTCCGATGGTGCGAACCCGACGGGGACGCATACCTGTTTGGTGATGTTGTGGCGCCGGATCGGCATTGGATGGACATGCGCCAACGCAGCCATCATGCACGTGGCGACAGCTTCTTGACGAGCCGTTCGCCCGGATACGGGCGATCGGGTCGGGTAACGACGCGCCGTTGTTGTTCGGCCACGACGCCGACTCGTTCCGCGCCGCGGAGCGTGCCGGTCCGTCGGCACCGCGCTCCTCGACCGACACGCGGTGGCACCGGAGCTTCCGGGGCCACCGGGTCGGGTTGCTTCGCAGGATGTGGCATTCGCCCGCGAAGAGGTGACGGGGAGCGGTGCGGCCGGCCATCACGGCGCGTTCGGAGGCTGCCGCCGGCTGGAAAGCGGGCCGAACCCGCCGGCGACCTCGGCGCCGTCCCCGGGTGGCACCCCGTCCCACCGCAAGCGCACTTCCCCGTCATTGTCCCGTGTCGGAAGGTTCGTCAGATGCGCCGCAAGCCCGCCCCCGGCAACAGATCCCGCAGATCCCGGAGATATCGCAGATCCGGCGCCCTCGCGGTGGCCGCCCTGGTCGCGGTCACCACCGCCGGCTACGCGGGCGGCCCCGACCGCGACGCCGCCGCCGGTCCCTCGCCGCACACCGCGAACGCCGCGGCCGGCAAGCAGGATCCCAACATCCCGTTCGTGTGCCAGGAGCGCCGTCCGCAACCGGCCGACCCGAACGCCTACGGCATGCAGCTCGACGGCTCGTTCCTGGCGCCCGCGTCGACCCCGCTCGACGAGGAGAACCCGCACCCGTTCCCGGGCCGCCGCGCCGAGTACGACGCCAGGCAGTACGTGAAGAACATGAACGTCGAAGCCGCCTACGAGGGCTACGACTTCACCCCGGACTTCTTCCACACCTGGCAGAACATCGTCGACTTCGGCGGGCGCCGGTACATGTTCCAGTACGACCGCTCCGAGGGTCGCGTCTACGACATCACCGACGTCAAGCACGTCACGGTGGTGGAGCGGATGACCCGCGAGGACGTCGGCGGCGACGAACTCAAGGCCAACGGCACATGGGCGGCGGGCGACTATTGGGGCGCGTCCACGATCCAGTGGAACAAGCGCCTGAACGCCTACGTGATGGTGCAGTCCTTCGAGGACAAGCGGCAGATCAGCGAGTTGACCGACGAGCCGGGCCACGACAAGTACGGCAACCCCGCCGGTGTCGAGAAGTTGCGCACCAAGCCCGGGCTCAAGGGCTTCAAGGTCTATCGCCTGGACGGGCCCCGGAAGGCCGATTGGCGGCTGATCTCGACCGTCAGCACCGACTCGACCCAACCGGACCCGCTGAACAGCGACCCGGCCAGGGCCCAGCAGGGCTCCGGCTCACTGGACGTGCCGTACTGGGACGGCGGCAAGTACATGTTCATCGCCGTCGCGCCGAACGACACCTTCGCCAACACCGAGTACCCGACCAACCTGCACTCGGCGGGCTACCAGTCCTACGACATGTCCGACCCGACCAGGCCGAAGCTCCTGGACACCTGGCACCTGCCCGGCCAGGTCACCGGCGAGGACGACGCGTACGCGAAGAACCCGCGCTGCGGCAACCGGACCAGTTGGCTCGGCGCACGGATGTCGCTGTTCGTGCCCAAGCCGGTCGAGCAGGGCGGCCGGTACGGCTTCGCGGTGCAGGGCGGTCTGGGCATGACCATCCTCGACATCTCGGACCCGGCGCGGATGCGTCAGGTGGGCCACGTGGACCTGCCGCCGTCGGTGGCGGGCACCGAGGGCGACAACATCGACGTGTCGCAGTACGAGAAGACCGGGATGATCTACCTCTCCGGGTACCCGCTGACCGAGGACTGCTACGAGCCGTACAAGCCGATCCACCAGATCGACGCGCGGGACGTGGCCAACCCCCGAATCGTCGGCCAACTGCCCCGGCCCACGCCGCCGAGGTCGGCCGGGATCACCGACTACTGCCAGCGTCGGGGCAGCTTCGGCCCCAAGCGCACCGGCTACTACACCAACCCGGGCCGGCACGACGACGGCACACTCGTGTACGGCTTCTACAACGCGGGCGCCCAGGTCTTCGACGTCGGGAACCCGGCCCGGCCGGAGATCGAGGCGTACTTCGTACCGAAGGCGTTCGGCACCAAGACCAAGGACTGGCCGACCGAGGACGGCACCTTCCCGGAGTGGGCGATGGGCAACCAGACGCACGGCGTCTACGTCGAGTGGGACCGCAACGTGGTGTGGGTGCTGACCAACCACGGCATCTACGCGCTGTCGTCCAAGGACGTGCTGGGCAAGCCGAACCTGGGCAAGCCCAAGGAGCCGTTCCGCGACAGTCAGTCCTGATCTCGTCGCGCAGTCCTGATCCCGTCGGGATCGGGTCGTTGCGGTCGCCCGGGCCCGGGGTGCCCCGTCGTGGGTGCTCCGGGCCTCGGCACGTCGTGACGGCGGGTCAGCCGTCCCTACCGTCCTCTTCCCCCTCCTCGTCCTCCTCTTCGCCGCAGACCGCGTCGAAGAACCGCTCCAGGTCCTCCTCCGTGCGGGCGCGGACCAGGATCATCCCGCCGTCGTAGCGGGCCAGCAGGTCGGGGCCGGCGAACCAGCGCACCCGGTTCCCGGGGTCCTCGCACTCGGGATATCCGGGAAAGGCCAACTCGGTGAGGTCCTCCGGGAGTTGCTCCACCTCCTCGGGCGCGAACTCGATCGCCTCGACGAGTTCGTCGTCGAACAGCAGCACTTCGGAGAGCACCGTCTCGATCGCCGCGAGCGAGAACCGGGGCAGCCAGGCCGACCACCGTTCCGGATCGGGCTCGGCCAGGCTGTAGCTCGCGATCACCGCGGGATCGTCGCCGTCCGGCCGTATGCCCCACCACGCGACGCCCTGGTTCTCCTCGCGGAACACCAGCACGCCGTCCTCGATGTAGAGCTTGTCCGGCGGCAGCAGCACATCGTGATTGCTCGTCAGGTCCGGGCGCCGCCCCACCAGTTCGTACAGCTCCCGGAGCGCGGTCGGCAGCGCGACGCCCAGTCGCGCGGCGCTCGCGTCCAGTTCCGTCGGGTCGTAGCCGTCCGAGGCGCCGATCGCCCGGGACCGGTCGGCGGCGAACGCGCGGATGAACTCCCAGGCTCCGGACCGATCCGCGAGCGCGGAGGGCAGTGCCGCGTGGATGTCGAAGGTCATGCCCGGACGCTACCGGGTCACCCGCGTGCCGCCTCGGCCCGCCTCGGCGGGCACCGGAGTGCGTTCCTTGCGCAGATCCAGGAACGCGACCACGAACGCGGCGAGCACGAACCCGACCGAGACCACCAGCCCGTGGCGCAGCGGCCCGGCCCAGTCCTGCCCGTGCACGGCCGCCAATTGGGAGAAGAAGACCGCCCCGACCGCCGCGATCCCCATCGCCGAGCCGATCCGCTGGCCGGTCTGCAACACCCCGCCCGCCGCGCCGCCCTGCACGGGCGGCACCTCGGCCAGGGTCAGCGTCTGGTTGGGCGAGATCACCATTCCGCTGCCCAGCCCCGCACACACCAGCGGCGCCACCAGCGCCCAGCCGGCCGCCTGTCCGGGCACCTCGTACACCGCCAGGATCGCGCCGCCCAGGCCGACCGCGACCAGCACCAGGCCGCCGGTCACCAGCGTGTGTCCGAAGCGGTTCACCAGGCGTCCGCCGATCGAGGCGCCCACCGCCGAGGCGAGCGCGAACGGGGTGATCGCCACGCCCGCGAGCAGTGCGCTGTAGCCCAGCCCGGACTGGAAGAAGAGGGTGAAGACGAAGAAGATCGAGGTGAATCCGGCGAAGTAGAACAACATCACCAGCAGGCCCAGGGTGTACGAGCGCACCTTGAACAGCGCCAGGTCGACCACCGGCTTGCGACCGTGTCGGCCCTGGCGGATCTCCCACAGCACGAAGACACCGAAGAACGCCGCCGCGACCGGCACCAGCAGCCACTTCGCCGGCCCCTTCCACTGGCGTTCCTCGACCAGCGGCAACAGCAGCGACACCACGCCGGAACCGAGCAGGAGCACGCCGATCGGGTCGAGTTCGCGCAGACAGGCCCGATGCGCGTGGTCGGGCCCCGGCAGCAGGCGCCAGGCCAACGCGAACGCGAGGATGCCGATCGGGAGGTTGACGTAGAACACCCATCGCCAGCCCTCTTCGGCGCCGAACACCTTGATGATCAGGCCGCCGAGCAGCGGGCCGACGGCCGTGGAGATGCCGATCACCGTGCCGAACATGCCGAACGCGCGGCCGCGTTCGCGGCCGGAGAACATCTGCTGGATCAGCGCGGACACCTGCGGTGTGAGGATGCCGCCGGCGATGCCCTGGAGCAGTCGGGCCAGGACCAGCCACTGCGAGGTCTGCGCCGCGCCGCACAGCGCGCTGGCGCCGGTGAACAGCGCCAGGCCGGTCATGAACATCATCCGGCGACCGCGCGCGTCGCCGATCCGCCCGGCCGGTACCAGGGCGAGTCCGAAGGTCAGCGCGTAGCCGGACAGCACCCACTGGATCTCGCTCTCGCTCGCGCCGAGGCCCTCGCGGATGGACGGCAGCGCGACATTGACGATCGACACGTCCAGCAGGGTGATGAACCCCGCGATCAGACAGACCGCGAGCGCCTGCCACCGACGCGGGTCGGGCTCGTCGCGCTGGGTCACCGTCCCACACCCCTCCTCCGGAGCCACCGCGACGGTGGCCATCCGAAGGACGGTGCCCATATTCCCCACGCGCAAGGCCGCCGCCCGGGTGACCCGTCCACCCTGGGCGGGCCCGCTCGCCTGCCGCCGCCCGGCCGTCGACCGGGCGGCGGGCCCACTCCGCCCGCGCCCGATCCGGGTCAATACACGAGCGTCACCGCGACCGGAAGGTGATCGGACGCCGTCGACGGCGGCGCGTCGACGGCCGCGACCCGCAACCGCGGGTCCACCAGGACCTGGTCGATCTCCTGCTTCGGCTTATCCGCCGGATAGGTCCGCAACGGCCGCACCCGGCCCAGGCCGTCCACGAGTCCGCGCCCGGTGAACGCCCGCATCTGCGGGCTGTCGATCGTCGCGTTCATGTCGCCGAGCACCACCACCGGCGCCGACGCCCCCAGCCGCACGGCGAACGCCGCGGCCCGCTCCGCCTGCTCCTGCGGGACCTTGTCGTCGGCGTCCTGAAGATGGGTGGACACGACGCCGACGAGCTTTCCGGGCGCCGCCTCGATCACCACGCCCAACGCCTGCGCGCCGGTCGGCGCACCCCCGGCGGGCAACTTGATCGACTCCAGGTGTCGGATCGGCTTTCGGGTCAGCACCGCGTCGCCCCACTGCGGGTCGGCCGCCGGCGCGAACCGGTAGGGCAGGTCGAGCCGGCGCGCGAGCAGGGTCAGCACGTCGTGACCGCCGTTGAGGAACCAGGCCCGGTCCACCTCGTTGAGCACCAGCACGTCCGGCTTCAGCGCCCGGATCGTGTCCGCCGTGCGATCCGGGTCGAACCGCCCGTCGACGCCGTACCCCATGCGGATGTTGTACGTGACCACCCGCATCGTCCCCGCCGCCACGTCCGGCACCGGCGCCGACCCGGCACCCGGGCGCAGCCCGAACGCGGCGAGGGCGATCAGTACGGGGAACACGGTCGCCAGCGCGAGTGGCGCGTGCACGCGCTCGGCCAGGGACGGCGGCGGCGGGAGTTCCCGACGCCGATCCGCCTTGCGTCCGGCGGGGCCGCCGACGGCGGGCGCTCCCGGTCGGCTGCCCGCGCGACCGGTCGCGGGCTTGGCGCCGGGACGTGCGCCGGGCCGGTGGCCGGGCCGCTGCGCGGGCCGGCCGGCGCGGGTCCGGCCGCCGAGCGGGACGTCGGACCGGGCACCGCCGTGCGCCACGGTCCGGCCCCGACCACGCGCCGGCACGGGCGCGGCCTCCGGTTCGGGCTCGGACGCGGTGGGCGTGCGCCGGTCCCGTACCGCCGCGAGGCCGGCGGGCACCGCGAGCGCGAGCACCCCCAGGAGCAGCACCCGCCCGCGAGCCAGTACGCCGATCTCGATGTCGTAGCGGGCGTAGTGCAGGAAGGTCAGCCCGACGAAGCCGACCATGCTCCAGGCCGGCGCCCAGCGCACCGCGGGCCG
This sequence comes from Embleya sp. NBC_00888, assembly GCF_045207655.1. Classification (NCBI taxonomy): domain Bacteria; kingdom Bacillati; phylum Actinomycetota; class Actinomycetes; order Kitasatosporales; family Streptomycetaceae; genus Embleya; species Embleya sp. NBC_00888. The sequence goes on from NZ_CP108784.1 coordinate 2,089,441, forward strand.
CGTCCGCGCGGCGGCGTCGCCCAGGACCAGCCCCAGGCCGAGCACGCCCAGCGCCTGCCAACCGGCCGCGCCGGTGGGGGCCAGGCCGACGACGCCATCGTGCGCGCTCGTCTCCAGGTAGCCCGCGCCGACCACGCCGGCGATCAGCAGCACCAGGCCCACGGGCAGCACCCACACCCCGCGCAGTCGGGACACCGGCACCGCGAGCGCCCATGCGGCCACCAACACCGGTACACCCCAGCGTGGTTCACCGGCGGCGGCGTGTGCGACGCCGACGTTGCCGAACAACACGCCGGTGAGGAACAGCGCGGGACCGAACACGGCCCACAACACCGGACCGGGCGCGGGTACGGCCGGGGCCTGGATCCACACCTGCGCGGCGACGAACACCACGGCGAGCGTGCCCAGTACGGCCCAGCCGCGCCAGGCCTCCAGCCACATCGGGTCGAGGGTGCCGAGCCCGGCGTGCAGCGCGACCGCCGCCGCCAGGCCGGCCGGTACGCCCACGCTCGCGTCCCAGCCGGTGTGCGCGACCGCGATCAGCCAGCACAGCGCGGCGACCAGCGCCAGGCACGCGAGGTAGAGCTGCGCGTCGCCGCCGTCGGTGAACTGCAGCCACAGCCGCAGCATCACCATGGCCACGCCGGCCAGGACCGCGACCGGTCGCCCGCCGACCCGACGGCACAGCGGCACCACCGCGAAGGCGACCGCGAACCACGCGATCGCGAACAGGCCCAGCTGTTCGGCGGGAGTGGCCCCGGCGTCGCCGTACACGGTGATCAGCGAGGGCAACCACACCCGCAGGATGTCGACCAGAAAGACGATCCCCAGAGCGATCACGATCACAGGCACGCGTAACCCCCGTCTCGATGGCGGGGTCAGCATAGAGCGGCGAAACACCGTTCGGGAGGCCACTTCCGGCGATGGTCGGCCGGTCCTCACCCGGGCGCGCGGCGCCCGGGCAACCGACCGCGCCACGGCCCGGGGCGGTCAGTCGCGCGGGGGAAGCGCGCGGGTGAGGGTGGTCAAGGCCGCGGTGATGCCCGCGCGTACCTCGGGGTCGGCGATCAGGCCGTCCGGGCCCACCGCGTCCCGGGCCACGCCGACGCGTACGCAGGCCGATTCGACGACGTCGGCTCCGGTGTAGCCGAGCACGGTGCGCAGACTCTCGTGCGCCTTGGCCGCGCCGTTCGGGTTGGTGGAGGCGTTGATCCAGGCGACCGGCTTGTCGCTGGTCTCGACGCCGCCGACGGTCCAATCCAGCAGGTTCTTGAACGAGCCGGGCAACGCGCCGGCGTATTCGGGGGTGGAGAACAGCACCGCGTCGGCGGTGTCGATCGCGGTCCGCAACTCGACCACGGCGGGCGGCAGCGGTTCGCGGTCCTCGTCCGGGTTGAAGTGCGGCAGCGCGTGCAACCCGTCGAAGACAACCGTCTCGACCCCCTCCGGCGCGACCGCCCGCGCGGTCCGCACCAGCGCGGAGTTGGTGGACTGCGCCCGCAGCGACCCACTGATCAAAAGCACCCGACGAATGGCTGTCATGGCCGGTCAAGGTAGCAGCGCACGGGTACCGGTGCCGGGCGCGGCGCTAGTCTCACCGCATGCATACGCCGGTCGAGAAGGTCGCCGAGGCGCTGCGCTCGCTCGGCGCAACGGGAGAGATTCGGGAATTCGCCGAGACGGTGCCGACCGCGGCGGCAGCCGCCGAGGTACTGGGCTGCGACGTGGGCGCGATCGCGAACAGCCTGGTGTTCTCCGCCGACGGCCAACCGCTGCTGGTGATCACGAGTGGGGCGCACCGGGTGGACACCCGGGTCGTCTCCCGCCTCCTGGGCATCCGCAAACTGCGCCGGGCCGACCCGGAGTTCGTGCTCTCGGCCACCGGCCAGGAGGTCGGCGGCGTGGCCCCGGTCGGCCACCCGTTCCGGATCCGCACCCTGGTCGACACCTGGCTGGACAAGCACGAGGTGGTCTGGGCCGGGGCCGGCGACCACAACCACATGTACCCGACCACGTACGCCGAATTGTTGCGGATGACGGGTGGTCGGGCCGCGGACGTGGAGGCGTAGGCGCGGGACGGGGCCCAGGCTCAGCGGCCGGTCCACTCGGGGGCCCGCTTGCCCAGGAACGCGGCGACGCCTTCCTTCATGTCCTCGGATGTGGTGATGCTCGCGAACCCCTCCGCGGTGCTGCTCCATCCCAGCTCGTCGTCGGCCGCGACCACGTCCTCGACCGCCTTCAGGCTCGCGCGCACCGCGACCGGGCCGTTCGTGCAGATCCGCTCGGCCAACCCGAGGGCGCCCGCCAGCGCCTCGCCCGGCTCGGTCACCCGGTTGACCACGCCCACCTGGTACAGCCGCTCGGCGGGCAACGGGTCGCCGACCAGGAGCATTTCCCTGGCCAGATTCAGCGGCAGCGCCCGGGGTGCCCGGAACGTACCGCCGCAGATCGCCATCAGTCCGCGCTTGACCTCGGGCAGTCCGAACCGCGCCGTGCTCGACGCCACCACCAGGTCGCACGCGAGCACGATCTCGAAGCCGCCGCCCAGCGCGAACCCCTCCACGGCGGCGATCAACGGCTTGCTCCGCCGCCTGCGGATCACCCCGTACTCGCCGCCGCGTTCACCCTTGGGGCTCAGCCCGGCGGCCAGGTCGGTGCCGGCCGAGAAGACCGTCGGGGTGCCGGTCAATACCCCGATCCACAGGTCCGGATCGTCTTCGAGGAGGTTGAGCGCCGCCTCGATCCCGTCGGCCACCCGCTGATCGATCGCGTTGCGCTTGGCCTCCCGCTCGATCGAGACGACCAACACCCGTCCGCGCCGCTCGGTGGTCACCGTCATGGCAGGCTCCTTCACGATCGATCGAGTGTCGCCTCCGGATGATCTCTAGCCCAAGTCGACAACCATCACAAGAGCGGCCCTCGCCCGCCCGGGATCGATCGGGCCCGGGTCACGCCGGCCTTCGCACGATCGTCTCCCAGTGCGCCCAGATGCCCGCCGGTGGCTCGCGACGTTCGGTGTGTTCCGCGCGCAGCGGCAGTACCGGTTCGAAGTCGCGGAGCAGGGACTCCAGTTCGAGTCGGCCGTAGTAGTGCACGACGAGGCCGGCCTTGAAGCCCTCCAGGTAGCGGAAGGTGCGGCCGCTGTCCTTCGTGACGTCCAGCACCTCGTGCGCCTCGACCGCCTCGGTGTCGGCGGAGGCGGTCCGCAGCGCGAACAGGCCGCCGGGGGCGACCCGGGCCAGCGAGCCGCGCAGCAGCTCGCGAGCGGCGTCGCGGGTGCCGTGCTGGTGCACCTGGATGCCGATCACCAGGTCGTAGCGTCGACCCGGCGGCAGATCCTCCTGGGTGCCGTGCACCAGGGTCGACTCCGGGGCACGGGCGGCCAGTTGCTCCAGTGCCGGGCGGGAGGGGTCGACGCCGACCAGGTGCAGGCCGGCCTCGGTCAACGGGATCAGGTTGCGGCCGTTGCCGCAGCCGATCTCGACGCCCGAGGTGCCCGGCGCGGCCACCGCGAGGATACGGTCCACGAACGGATCGGGCCCGGCGTCGGCGTACATCCCGTCCGCGTAGGCGTTGTCCCAGAAGTCCACGGCGAGCCGATTCGCGTCCATGGGGTCGAGCCTGACAGATCGAACCCGGCGATCGGGCGACGACAAACCGGCCACGTTCGCACCGACCGGGTGGATGTACGACCTCCTCGAAGGCCGGTCGGGCCCACCCGCTTTGCGCCCCACCCGCATCCCCGCACCCACCCGCCACCTCGGCCCCAGGCCCGCGAGTTCGTGCGGCCGGCCGAATCTCCCGCTCGGCACGACTCGTGGCGGGACCTCGGGTGCCGGGCCTCTTGCCGAGGGGTATCCCCATGCAGTACAGCTCGATATGTCGGTCGTGCGTTGGCTTTCTGCCACCTCGCCAGACGCGAGATGGCCGACCGGAAAGCCGATGGGTGATCTTTTCGACCACCACGGGGAGGGCATGGATGCCGACGAGTCAGGATCCGATGATTTTGCGTCGGCGCTTACGCGACAAGCTGCGGCGACTTCGCGAAGCGGCCGGATTGACCCAACGCGATGTGGCGACCCGCCTGGAATGGTCGCTTTCGAAAGTGATCCGCATCGAATCCGGCGGCGTGGGGGTGACCGTCACCGATCTGCGGGCGCTGATCCAGCAGTACGGCATCACCGACCGCACCCGGGGGGACGAACTCCTGGCCCTGGCCAGAGGCGCACGGCGACGCACCCCGTGGAGTGCGTATCGCACGATCGTCTCCCCGGCCCTGCTCACCTTCCTGGGCTACGAGTCCTCGGCCACGCTGATCCGCAACTTCGAACCGCTGCGCATCCCCGGCCTGTTGCAGACCGAGGCGTACGCGCGGGCGATCCTGGAACACCTCAGCCCGGGCCGGCACGTCGACGAGCAGGTCCGGCTGCGCCTGGACCGGCAGCGGATCCTGCACAACGGCGAGGACGAACCGCTGTTGAACTTCGTGATCGACGAAGGTGTGCTGTATCGCCCGGTCGGCGGGGTATCCGCGATGTGCGAGCAGTTGCGCCATCTGCTGACGGTCCGGGAATACCCTCGGGTCTTCGTACGGATCGCGCCGCTGAGCGCCGGACTGAATTCGATCGTGAATCTCGGCTACACGATCTTCGAGTTCCGCGATCCCGAGGACGGTCTGGTGCTCTCCGTCGAGGGTCCCGAGGAAAAGCACCTGACCATTCGGGAGAATTCGGAGGTCGAGGCGCCGTTGAATTACCTGGAGGATTTCTGGCGCCTCGAACAGATCGCCCATCTCGATGAGGCGGAGGAGCTGATTCGACGAGCGCTCGACCATCTCTCCGCGGGTTCTACCGGGATACCCGGGCCGCACCCGTCAGCGTCGTGAACAGAGCCCACTGGGCTCCGGCGAATCGAAGCCGAGGATCGCTTGCCGACTGCTTCGAGTCGCGCACGAGTACACCGTCGAGGATCGCGACCTCGAGGCAGTTGCCTCCGCCGCTCTTCGAACTCTTGCGCCATGCGGGAGCGTCGGCCTGAGCTCGCATTTGTCACCCATCCTCAAAAGCCGGCGGCGACCGTCGAGGCATCTCTCCCGCCCGCCTCGCGGAGCAGGGGCATCGACGTGTGCCGTGATCACGGCACGTACCCTCGCGGCTTGCCGAGAGGTAGTCAAGTCGGCACGTCAAGGCACTCCCCCGAATGTACGAACACGTTCGATCGAGCCCTTCGGCCGACCTTTCGCGGCCATCCCCGGGCCGCGGTCGACCGCTCGCGATCAGGCCAACTCGCCGATGAACGCGCCCAGTTGCGTCAGATTGCGACACTCGATCATGGAAATCCGCCGACCGTACACGCTCGCGATCGAGTCGCCGGTGTCCCAGTCGCGCTCCGGTTCCGGATTGAGCCACCACGCGTGCCGGGCCGGCGCCACCATGGCCTCGATGGCGGCCAGGGCCGGGTCCTGATAGTTGTTCCGCGCGTCGCCCAGGATCAGCAACGAGGTCTTCGGCCCGATCACGTCGCCGTAGCGCTCCACGAAGACTCGGAACGCGTGTCCGTAGTCGCTGTGTCCGCTCAGCCGCACCAGATTCGCCTCGGCGGTCAGTCGGCGCATCGCCTCCGTGACGTCCCCGCCCGGTCGCTCGAAGAACCGGGTCACCTCGTCCACCGTGTCGATGAACGCGAATGCCCTTACCCGGGCGAACTGTTCACGCAGCGCGTAGGCGAGCATCAGGGTGAAGTGGGCGAACGAGGCGACCGACTCGCTCGCGTCGCACAACACCACCAGTTCGGGTTTGTGCGGCCGGCGCGGCCGGTGGTGGGTGGTCAGCGGCACGCCGCCCGTGGACAACGACGCGCGCACCGTGCGGCGGAAGTCGAGACGGCCGTGCCGGCCCGCGCGTTGACGGATCGTCAGCCGGGTGGCCAGGCGCTGCGCGAGCGGTTGGATCTCCCGGCGCAGCGCGATCAGGTCGGTCCGGCTCGCGCGCAGGATGTCGAGGTTCTCCACCGCCGGCTTGACCGCGGTCTCGGCGACCCGGTCGACACCGCGCTCCTCGGCGAGTCGACGGCGTACGTCGGCGAGGACGTGCCCGTTCAGCCGGTCCATCCGGGTCTGGATCATCCGTCGCGCGTTGCGTTCGGCCACTCCGCCCGGGAGTTCGCCGCCCAGCACCGCGCGCAGCAGGCCCGCCATCAGCGTTCGCGGGTCCAGGGCGCGACCGACCGTGTTCGCGGACCACGAGGGCCCCGAAGGGCCGTCGAAGGCGCCGAACCGCCCGACCGCCTCGCGGGCCAACCGGCGCAGCGCGATGTCGTCCTCGCCGAGCAGGAGTTCGCGCAGCCGGTCGCGGAAGGCCTCGGCGTCGGCGGCGTCCGGATCTCCCCCGGCTCGCGCCGCGCCGGCCGGTTCCTCGGGCGCCGCGTCCATCGGATCGGCCTCGGTCGTCGCCGCCGTGCCCACCGGGAACCACAGCTCGAAGAGCGTGTCGAAGACGTCCCGGTGGGTGTGCCGCTTGACCAGCGACGCGGCGTAGGCGGCCCGCAGCGTCTCCCGGTCCTCGAGGTCGAGCACGGTCAACGCGCGGGCGGCGTCCAGCCCTTCGGCGAGCGACACCGGCAATCCGCCGTGGCGCAGCGCCCGGACGAAGCCGGTGTGACGGTCCAGGAGGGACATCGGCGATCAGCCGCCGATGCCGGGCAGGCCGAGTTCCTTCGCGGCCCGGGTGTGGTCGGAGGAGTGCTTGAGCACGACGCCGAGCGTGCGCGCGATCGCCTCCTCGTCCAGCACGTCGGCCTCCAGCGCGATCAACGTCCTTGCCCAGTCCAGGGTTTCGGCGATGGACGGCGCCTTCTTGAGTTCCAGCGCGCGCAGCGACGCGACGGTGCGCACCACCTGTTCGGCGAGTTGTTCGCGGATGCCGGGCACTCGGGTGAGCACGATGTCCCGCTCGCGCTCCGGCGTCGGGTAGTCGATGTACAGGTACAGGCAGCGCCGCTTGAGCGCCTCGCTCAGCTCGCGCGTCGCGTTCGAGGTGAGCACCACGAACGGGCGCCGTGCGGCGGTGATCGTGCCCAGCTCGGGAATGGTGACCTGGAAGTCGGAGAGCACTTCCAGCAGCAGCCCCTCGACCTCGACGTCCGCCTTGTCCGTCTCGTCGATCAGCAGCACGGTCGGCTCGTCCCGACGGATCGCCGTCAGCAGCGGCCGGGCCAGCAGGAACTCCTCGGCGAAGATCCCGGCGCGGGCCTCGTCCCACCCGTCCACGCCCGCCTGGATGCGCAGCAGTTGTTTGCGGTAGTCCCACTCGTACAGCGCCCGGGACTCGTCCAGGCCCTCGTAGCACTGCAACCGGATCAGCTCGGCGGAGCCGGCCGCGGCGACCGCCTTGGCCAGCTCGGTCTTGCCGACCCCCGCCGGCCCCTCGATCAGCAGCGGCTTGCCGAGCGCGTCGGCCAGGAAGACGGCGGTCGCGATGCCGGGGTCGGTCAGGTAGTCGACGGCGCTGAGCCGGCTGCGGGCGTCCTCGGGCGAGGCGAACATCGTCATGGTGGTGCACTCCTCGCGGTCCGCGGCCTGCCGACGCGCCGGATCCGGCCGGCTGCCCTCTCAAGCTACAAGAGGCCCTCCGCGCCGACGCAACGGCGTGGCCGCACCGCCCGAATCGCCGCCCCGCGCACCTGACAGACCGTCACATGACCGATTCTCGACGCCGAACGGCCGACATGTGGGGAGTTCCCGGCTCTTCCCGGCCGGCTCCGCCGGGCAGGCCGGACCCGCCGGGCAGGCACCGCCCGCGTCCTCCATCGAGTCGCCCGGCGCACCGCCCGCCGGTTCGGGCGACGACGTCCGACCGCTGCCCCCGGTCGCCCCGGCGACACCACCGCTTCCTCCCGCACCCGCGGTCCCGCCGCCGCCGATCGCCCCGCCGCTGGTAAAACCCCGGCAAGATGAGGGGTTTCCACCCTCCGGCGACCGGTGGCCCGCTGCTAGCTTCCGGACCGTGGCGACCTTTGTGATGCATGGCACGCGAGTTCTCGCGGTGGGCATGAGCGGAGAGGCGGTCAAGGCCCGGAACGGGACGATGATCGCCTATGACGGACGGATGTCCTTCAAACGACTGTCGGGTGGGGGTGAGGGCCTGCGCGGCATGGTGACCCGTCGACTCACCGGTGAGGGCATGACCCTCATGGAGGTGAGCGGTGAGGGCACCTGTTGGTTCGCCGACCGGGCCACCGAGATCAATCTCGTCGAGCTGACCGGCGAGACGCTGCACGTCGAGTCGAGCAATCTGCTCGCCGTCGACCAGAGTCTGCGCACCGGCACCGAGTTCACCGGCCTGAGCGGCGCGACCAGCGGCCAGGGCCTGTTCACCACGACCGTGTCCGGTCAGGGCACGGTCGCGGTCACCTCCGACGGGCCGGCGATCGTACTGCGGGTGTCGCAGAGCGAACCGCTGTCGGTGGACCCGGGGGCGTATGTCGCGCACACCGGGCAGCTGCGCAAGGAGTTCGTCAAGGACGTCAACTGGCGCACCTTCATCGGTGAGGGATCCGGCGAGAGCGTGCAGTTGCGCTTCCAGGGCGAGGGGCTGGTCTACGTACAGCCCACCGAGCGGCAGACCATCGGGGGCCAGACGTGACGTTCGACCAGGTCAACTCCAAGATGATCGAGGCCACCGTACGTCCGGGGCAGACGCTGTACTGCCTGCGCGGTGCGATGTTGGCCTACCGGGGCGAGGTCTCCTTCACCCCGACCACCACCGGAGCCCAAGGCGTCGGCGGGATGATCGGGCGGCGGCTGGCGGGCGAGTCGGTACCGCTGATGAAGGCCGAGGGCGACGGCACGGTGATGTTCGGCCACGCGGGCCGGCACGTGCACCTGATCCAGATCACCGGCGACACCCTGCACGTGGAGGCGGACCGGCTGCTCGTCTTCGAGGACTCGTTGCAGCAGGGCACGATGTTCATGGGCTCGCAGGGCGGCGTGCGCGGCATGATCCGCGGCCAGGTGACCGGCCAGGGGCTGTTCACCACGACGCTGACCGGCCACGGCTGGTGCGGGGTGCTCGCGCACGGCGGCGTGATCGAGTTGCCGGTCCAGCCGGGCCGCTCGATCCACGTCGACCCGCAGGCATATGTGGCACACCGGGGCCAAATCGACAATCGGATCGGCGCCAACGTGGGTTGGCGCGATGTGATCGGACGCGGTTCCGGCGAGGCGTTCCAATTGGAACTGTCCGGCACGGGCACGGTCTACGTCCAGGCGAGCGAGGAGAAGTTGTGACCGCCCTCGGTTCCGGCCCTGCGGTGTTCGACGCACGAACGCTGCCGCAGGACGACAACGTCAATCCGTACGCCTTCTGCGTGGCGCTCGACGGCGAGTGGTTCGTGCAGAAGGGCAAGATGATCGCCTACTACGGGCGGATCAAGTTCGAGGCGCTGGGCGTGGGCGCGCTCGACCGGTTGGTCACCGCGAACTTCAACTCGCCGCTGTACATCCAGGACTGGATCGTCGCGCAGGGCAAGGGCCAGTTGTTGCTCGCCGACCGCGGCTTCGACGTCAACTCGTACGACCTGGAACTGGGCAACCTGACCATCCGGGCGGCCAACCTGCTCGCGTTCCAGCCCGGCCTGGACCTGAAGCAGTCGATCGTGCCGGGATTCGTCACCCTGATCGGCACCGGCAAGTTCGTGGCCGCCTCCAACGGCGCGGTGCACTTCGTCGAGCCGCCGATCCGGGTGGACCCCGAGGCACTGCTCGGCTGGGCGGACTGCCCGACGCCGTGCCACCACTTCGACACCAAGTACATGCGCGGCGCGCTGGGCATGGCGCGGCGGTTGACCGGTCTGGGCGGCGCGTCCGGCGAGGAGCACCAGTACGACTTCGTCGGCAGCGGCACGGTGCTGATGCAGTCCTCGGAGATCTCCATCGACCCGAATCTGATCCCGGCCCAGGCCGCGGCGGCCAACCAGCCCGCCGGGCAGCAGGGCACGCCGGGGATTCCCGGGCTGCCCAACCTCCCGGGACGGCTGGGGCGCCTGTTGCAATGAGGCCGGCTCGACGGGAACCGGCGCCGGGGCCGCGCCGTTGACCAGGGGAGGCCCTTTACTGGGGACGGTGAAGGGCCTCGCCAACGCTTCGGGCACGATCGCGCGCCATCGGGGCCGCGCGCCGGGACGCGGTGTGCGGCCGCGTGGGGCGCACTCGCGCCGCCGGGACGCGGGCACGCGTCACCGGGCCGCGGGCCGGCGTCGCCGGGCAGCGCGGGCGGATGCTGTGCGCGGCCCGCTCAGAGTTGGTCGGCCAGGTCGCTGGCCGCCGCCACCTCGCGCAGGAGCTGGACCAGCACGCCGACCCCCTCGTGCTCCGCGTCGGCCCGCCAGAAGGCGGTCACCGCCACGTCCGGCGCCCCCGTCAGCGGGACCTGGACGACCCCGCGCACGGGACGCTGCCGGGCCCATCCGCGCGGCGACAGGCCCACCCCCTGGCGATCCACCACGCGCGCGATCACGTCGTCCACGCTGCCGTACGCCTCGACGATCTCGGTCGCCCCCGACCGCCGCAGCGCCTCGGTGACGCGGGTGAACAGCCGGGGATGCGGTTGGCGCGGCCACACCACGACCGGCTCGCCGCTGCCGACCAACTCGGTCAGGTTCACCGACGACCGCCCGGCGAGCGCGTGTTCCTGCGGGAGCAGCGCGACGAAGGCGAACGTACCGACCCGCGCGGACTCGAAGCCCGGGCCCAGGTCCGGCAGCCAGCCCAGCCCCGCGTCCAGGACACCCTCGCGCACGTCGGCCACCTGACGGGCGGTCGGCTCGCTGGTCCACTGCACGCGCAGGGCCGGGTGGCGGATGTGCAGCGCGGAGATCGCGGCGGACACCAGCGATGGGCCCAGGCCGGAGGTATATCCCACGCGCACCTGATCGGCGTCCCAGCTGGCCCGCCGACGCACCTCGGCGCACGCGTCGTCGAGCACCCGCAACGACTCGTCGAGCCGACTGCGGAACACCTCGCCCAGCGGCGTGAGCGCCACCGGCAGCGAGGATCGGTCCACCAGCCGGGTGCCCAGTTGCTGCTCCAGGCGGCGCACCGCCTTGCTGACCATCGGTTGGGACAGGTACAGCCGTGCCGCGGCCCGGCCGAAGTGCCGTTCCTCGGCGACGGCCAGGAAACATCTCAGGTCGCGCAGTTCCATGGATACCCACCTATGCCGTGTCGGCATAACGTTAGCAAGAACAGGGGCTTGGCTGACGACCCGTCAGCAGGTTTCCTGGAGAGCGCAGGGTCCACGCGTCGCAAGCGGGGCCACCGCCGCCACCGAGGCCCATCGCACGTGCACCTAGGAGCAGGCCATGACGCTTGAGATCCCGCGCATCATCTCCGTGGACGACCACGTGGTCGAGCCCCCGGACCTGTGGACCTCGCGACTGCCCGCCAAGTACAAGGACCGGGGCCCGCGCGTGGTGCGCGACAAGGCGAAGTTCAACTTCATCGGCGGCGTGTTCTCCTACGAGCGCGGTGTCGAGGACGGCGAGTGGTGTGACTGGTGGCTCTACGACGACCTGGTCTACCCGTTCCCCAAGCTCTCGGCCGCGGTCGGCTTCGACACCCTGGACGTGACGCCGGTCACCTTCGACGACATCCGGCCGGGCGCGTGGATCCAGTCCGAGCGGCTCAAGGACATGGACGCGAACCACGTGGACGCGTCGCTGTGCTTCCCGAACATCCTGCCGCGCTTTTGCGGCCAGGCGTTCTACGAGCGCGAGGACAAGGAACTCGCGCTGCTGTGCGTGCAGGCCTACAACGACTGGATGATCGACGAGTGGTGCGCGGGTGACGGCAAGGGCCGCCTGCTGCCGATGACGATCATCCCGCTGTGGGACGCGAACCTGGCCGCCGCGGAGGTGCGGCGGTGCGCGGCGAAGGGCTCGTTCGCGGTCGCCTTCTCGGAGAACCCGGTTCCGCTGGGACTGCCGTCGGTGCACGACAAGGACCGCTTCTGGGACCCGTTCTTCCGGGCGTGCGAGGAGACGAACACCATCGTCTGTATGCACATCGGGTCGTCCTCGAAGATGCCGTCCACGTCGCCGGACGCGCCGTTCATCGTCTCCTCGGTGCTGACCTTCCAGAACGCCATGGGCTCGATGGTCGACTACATCTTCTCCGGCGTCTTCGACCGCTTCCCGAAGATGAAGATCGCCTACGCCGAGGGCCAGGTCGGCTGGATGCCGTACGTGATGGAGCGCGCGGACAAGCTGTGGGAGGAGCGCGACGACAACGCGTTCGGCTCGTCGCTGACCCAGAAGCCCAGCTCGTACATCCAGGACCGGATCTACGGCTGCATCTTCGACGACGAGATCGGCCTGCGGAACCGCGACGTGATCGGCATCGACCAGATCTGCTTCGAGGTCGACTACCCGCACGCCGACTCGACCTTCCCCAACACCCACAAGGTCGCCTTCGACATCGCCACGAAGGCGGGTCTGACCCAGGCCGAGTGCGACAAGCTCTTCCGCACCAACGCGATCAAGGCCTTCGGCCTGGAGCGCTTCGGCATCACGAAGTAGCCCACCGCCCAACCTCCGCCGGCCGCACCCCACTCCCCCGGGGCGCGGCCGGCGGTTTCGTTCGTGCGGTGGCCCTCGCCGTGGCAACGGCCGCCGCCCGAAGCGAGATCGGCGGCGGCCGGCCCAGGGACCAAAGCACCTTCGGGAGGGTTACTTGCGGGTGCCGCTCATGTCGGCGTTGCCGGCGGCCTTGGCGACCAGGTCCGGGATCACCTCGGTGAGTTCGGCGGGCGTCCAGCGGGCGCCCTTGTCGATCGTGGGCCCGTTGGACCAGCCCTCGGCGACGCTGATCGAGCTGCCGGTGACGGAGAAGACCCGGCCGGTGACGCCGGCCGAGGCGGGGCTGCCGAGCCAGACCACGAGCGGGGCGATGTGCTCGGGAGCGAGTTGTTCGGCGAGCTTCGCGGCGGCGTCCTCGTCGGCGAAGCCGGCCAGGTCCTCGGTCAGCCGGGTGAGCGCGGTGGGGGCGATCGCGTTGACCGTGACGCCGTAGCGGCCCAGTTCCTGCGCCGCGATGATGGTGAAGCCCGCGATACCGGCCTTGGCGGCGCCGTAGTTGGTCTGGCCGACGTTGCCGAAGATGCCGGACGGCGAACTGGTGTTGATGATCCGGGCGTCGACGTGCTCGCCCGCCTTGGCCAGCCCCCGCCAGTACGCCGCCGCGTGGTGCGCGGGCGCGAAGGTGCCCTTGAGGTGGACCCTGATCACCGCGTCCCACTCGGCCTCGGACATGTTGGTCAGCATCCGGTCGCGCAGGATGCCCGCGTTGTTGACCAGGACGTCGAGCCGGCCATAGGTCTCGATCGCCTGCCCGATCAGCGCCTCGGCGCCGGCGAAGTCGGAGATGTCGTCGGTGTTGGCCACCGCCTCGCCGCCCGCCGCGACGATCTCCGCCACCACGGCCTGCGCCGGACCCGCCGACGCGCCCGTGCCGTCGCGCGCGCCGCCGAGGTCGTTCACCACGACCTTGGCACCCTCGGCCGCGAACGCCAGCGCGTGCGCCCGCCCGATGCCGTTGCCCGCACCCGTCACGACGACGACGCGTCCCTCGCAGATCCCGCTCATGTGACCCCTCCGATGCTTGTCGACCGCTTCCGACGACCGCTACGGAGGTCACAGTATGTTGAGACCGTTGCCGCGTACATCCTTTGTCCGACCACGCGGTCGAACGACGCGCGCACGGCGCGCGGGTCGCGAAAGGAGTTGCCCCATGGGGAACCTGCCGACCGGACCGGACGAGGTTTCGCCCGGCCTCGCGGAGCTCTACCGGGACCTGCACGCGCACCCCGAACTCTCCTTCCACGAACACCGCACCGCGAACGTGATCGCCGAACGGCTCGACGCGGCCTGGACGGTCACCCGGGGCGTCGGCGGCACCGGCGTGGTCGCGGTGCTGCGCAACGGGGACGGACCCACGGTGTGGATGCGCGCGGACATGGACGCGCTGCCGGTCCGCGAGGCCACCGGGCTCGACTACGCGTCGACGGTCACCACCGCGGACGGCGTACCGGTGATGCACGCGTGCGGGCACGACGTTCACGTGACCTGCCTGCTGGGTGCGTGCCGGGTGCTCGCGACCCACCTCGACACGTGGCACGGGACGGTGGTCGCGCTGTTCCAACCGGCCGAGGAGATCGGCCGGGGCGCGCGGGCGATGCTCGACGACGGACTGCTGGAGCGTTTCCCCCGTCCGGACGTGGTGCTCGGCCAGCACGTGGCCCCCGGGCCGGCCGGGATGCTCGCGCACTGCCCGGGCACGGTGCTGGCCGCCGCCGACTCGCTCACCATCCGGCTGCACGGCCGGGGCGGACACGGGTCGCAGCCCGAACACGCGGTGGACCCGGTGGTGATGGCCGCGTCGTTGGTGATGCGGTTGCAGACGGTGGTCTCCCGGACGGTGGGTCCGATGGAGCAGGCCGTGGTCACGGTGGGCCGGTTGCAGGCCGGTACGAAGGACAACATCATCCCGGCCGAGGCGGAACTGGGCGTCAACGTACGCAGCTTCGACGAGGGTGTGCGGGCCCGGGTGTTGGCCGCGATCGAGCGGTTGACGGTTGCCGAGGCGCAGGGGGCGGGCGCGCCGAGGGAACCGGAGATCGAGACGACGCACAACTTTCCGCTCACCGTCAACGACGCGGCCGAGACCGAGCGGGTCCGGGCCGCGCACGCGGCGGCGTTGGGCGAGGAGCGGGTCCGGATCATGGGCCCGGCGTCCGCGAGCGAGGACTTCGGCCTGTTCGCGACCGAGGCCGGCGTGCCGTCGGTGTTCTGGATGTTCGGCGGCGACGACCCGGCCGACTTCGGTCCGGACGGTCCGAGCCGACCGGTGGTGGCCAACCACTCGCCGTACTTCGCGCCGGTGATCGAGCCGACCATCGAGACCGGCGTCCGCGCACTCCTGATCGCGGCGGGCGCCTGGCTCGGGTAGCGGCCCTCGGCGACGGCCGTCGCAACGGGACCGGCGGCCGAGGTGGCAGCGGCGGCCGGAGAGCAGACCGACCACCGCGAACGGGAAGGGCCGCCGGAGGTGGGAACGGCCCCCGATCTTCGAGGAGATCGAGGGCCGTTCGGGGTCGGATGGGTACTACGCGCGGCTACGACCACGCGAGCGGTAGACGAACATCAGGGCCACACCGATGCCGATGGCGATCGCGCTGCCGCCGAGCAGTACCGCGGCACTGCCGGGCATCCCGCTGTGCGCGAGGTGCGATCCACCGGATCCGCCGATCCCACCGCCGCCACCGTCACCGCCGTGGCCGCCGCCCGGGCCGCCGGCGTGGCCACCACCGGCGCCGCCGTGCGGCTTGGTGTGCGCACCGGAGGGTACGGCCGACTTGCTGGCGGAGGGCGAGGCCGAGGAGGAGCCGGACGGGCTGGCCGACGGCGAGGCGGACGGCGACACCGACGGGGAGGCCGACGGACTGGCCGAGGGGCTCGCCGACGGACTGGCCGACGGGCTCGCCGAGGGGCTCGCCGAGGGGCTCGCCGAGGGGCTCGCCGAAGGCGAAGCGGACGGCGAAGCCGAAGGAGACGCAGACGGGGAGGCCGACGGACTGGCCGAAGGCGAAGCCGAGGGGCTCGCGCTCGGGCTGGCCGAAGGACTCGCCGACGGGGAGGCCGACGGGCTCGCCGAAGGCGAAGCGGACGGGGACGCGGACGGAGACGTGGACGGCGAGGCCGACGGGCTGGTCGACGGCGACGCGGACGGCGACGCCGACGTGGGCCCGCCGCAGTCCGGCAGGTCACCGTCGAACGGGTACCGGTGGAATTCGGAACCCGACGACGACTCGTGGATCAACGAACCGGCGGTGAAGAACCGCCCGTTCATCCCCGGCACCGACACGGTGGTCGTGCTCGCCGGGTTGCCCACCAGCACGCTGCCCTGGAACTGGGCAGAGCCCTTGATGGTCACCGACGTGGCCTCGGGGAAGTTCCACAGCAGCCGCTCGCGCAGCCCGGCGGGGATGTCCACGCTGGAGGAACTGATCACCCGGGTCGTCCCGGTCAGGTTGACCAGGACCGTGGCGGTCGGGGGGATGCCGACGAACGAGATGCCCTGGTCGCCGTTGGTCATGGGATTGGGATTGAGCATGTCGAAGTCGACGTTGAACACCTGGAGCTCGGACGTACCGTCACCGGTGAACAGCGTCTCGAAGCCCACGTTCGTGGCGGCGCCCGTGGCGGCGCGAAGCCTCCCGTCCGGGAACGCGTAGCAGCTCGAGGAGTCGGTCAACTGGGGCCGCAGCCCGGCGTACGGCGCCGCCGCCGAACCGTCCTTGACCGCAGGGGGCGACACGGTGCCGCCGGTGAAGCTGCCGGCGTAGCGCACCACCCCGTTCACCGTGCCCTCCTCGGCGAGGAGGCTCTGGCCGGTCGCGACCGTGAGGTTGCCGCCGACGGTGAGGAAGTCCGTTCCGTTGTCGGGGGGCACCCGGGTGCCGACGCCCACGACGCCCACGTTGTAGACGCTGGACCCCGGTGGGGATGTCTTGTTCATGTCGAAGTTGCCGAGGGCGACCAACTTGCCCTCGGCCTCCGCGGCGGATCCGCGTACGGACCAGTCGCCGCCGACGAACATGTTGATGCCGTTGTCTCGACCAAGGATCGGGTCGTTGTTGGGTACGACATTCGAGGTGTCCGGACACGTTCCTGGGATGCAGGGGCCAAGGCCGCCGGGCAGCGGCTTGGCGAAGCCCATGACAGCGAACACGCAGACGAGGATCACACCGCCGAGGGTGACGACTCCGGACAGCGCGAGGCCCGTCGCGCGGATCCGGGCATTCGGTTTCCTGTGCATTCATGAAAGATCGGACATAAGTCTACAAATCGTCACAAGGCGCGCAGGGGATTCCCCCGAATGCCTCTGCCGAGGCGGCGCGTCGCTCGTCGTCAACCGAGATGCGTACGGTCCGCCTACGCCGCAGGTATGGGATGTGATCCACCGGTCCGAATCGGAAACCGGGTACGGGACACGATCGTTGGCGTGGCGAGACGAGGCGGGGAGGGCGCCGCGCGAGGGTCGGAATCGAGCCGCGCGCGGGCGGGCCGCCGCGAGGGTCGTGCGTCGGACCCCCGCGTGGCCGGCAGGGTGTCCGTAGCCGTCCTCGCGGTACATCCGAAATCTTGGTGCATGGGAGTCTTCTGTGATCGTCGGACTGGTCACCGCTGTCGCGGCCTCCGCGTGTTACGGCGTCGGGTCGGTGCTGCAAGCGGTCGGGTCGCGGCGATCCGCGCGCGAGGAGGAGGCCAAGCGGGCGGAGCGGGGCGGTGGCACCGCCCAGGTGACCGGGTACGGCGGTCCGAGCCTGTCCTCGACCGCCAAGGCCGCGGTCACGTGGGAGTTCATCGTCGGGACCCTGCTCGACTTCGTCGGCTTCGCGCTGGGCGCGTTGGCCGCTCGGCTGCTCCCGCTGTTCCTGTCCCAGACCATCATCAGCGCGAACCTGGTGATCACCGCCGTACTCGGGATCAAGCTGCTCAAGATCAAGCTGTACCGGGCCGACTGGACCTCGATCGGGGTGGTGTGCGGGGCGCTGGTCCTGCTCGGCATCGCGGCCGGGCCCGAGGGCGACGGGCACAGTCCGCGCGCCACGCACTGGTGGGTGCTGATCGTCACGTTCGTGGTGATCGTCGGCGGCACCGTGCTGGTCCGCTTCCTCGGCGCCAACGGCGCGATCGTCGCGGGCCTGCTCTCCGGACTCGGCTTCGGCGGACTCGGCATCGGCGTACGGATCCTGGACGGCGTCGACCCGTTCGACCTGGGCAAGCTGGCCGCCGACCCGGCACTGTACGCGGTGCTGATCGGCGGCATCGGCGGGATGTACCTGCACACCATCGCGTTGCAGATCGGCTCGGTGAACGGCGCGACGGCGGCGCTCGTGGTCGGCGAGACGGTGGTGCCGGGCGCGGTGGGCGTGCTGTGGCTCGGCGACACCTCGCGGGACGGGCTGGCCTGGATGGCCGTGCTGGGCTTCGTGCTCGCGGTGTCCGGCGCGGTGGCCGTCGCGTACTTCGGCAAGCACGAACCGCAGGAACCTTCCGGCACGCCGGACCCGGATCCCGCCGAGACACCCGAGGCCGCCGCGCGGGGTTGACCGGGGGCGGCCGGGCCCTCAGGGCCGGCCGGCCCCCGCGCGGTCCCGGGCCGCGAGTTCCGCGCCGACCGCCCGCAGCGTGCTCAGCAGCGGCGAGGGGCCGTATCCCCGACGGACCGCCGCCATCAGATGCCGGCGCGGCGCGGGCGCGGCGATCGGCCGCAGCAGTACGCCGGACGGCAGCGCCGGCTGGGCCAGCCGGGGAATGATCGTCACGCCCAGACCGGCCGCCACCAGCGCCAGTTGGGCGCCGAAGTCGGTCGAGGTGTGCACCAGACGGGGCTGGAACCCGGCTTGATGGCAGGCCGTCAGGAGCAGCCCGTGGCACGCGGTCCCGGGCGCGGTGATGATCCAGTCGGCGTCGGCGAGGTCGGCCGCCAGGGAGACCTCGGCCCGCTCGGCCAGCGGGTGCCCGCTCGGCAGCGCGATCTCGAACGGCTCGTCCAACAACGGGTGCAGTTCGATCCGCGGATGGTCGGGCGCGGGCATGTCCGGGTGCGTCATCACGACCGCCACGTCCAGTTCCCGGGCGGGCAGCAGCGGGAGCGCCTCCTCGGTCTCGTACTGGACCACCTCGAACCGCCAGCCCGGATGGCTCACCTTGAGCCGGGCCAGCGCCGGCCCGACCAGGCCCGAGATGCCGGACGGGAATGCGGAGATCCGGGCCCGGCCGATCCGCCCGTCGCGCTGCGCCGCGAGGTCGGCACGGGCCTGCTCAAGGCGGGTCGCGATCGCGTCGGCGTGGCCGAGCAGCACGTGCGCCGAGGCGGTCAGGCGTACGCCGCGACCGTGCTTCTCCAGCAGCACCGCGTCCGCCTCACGGGCGAGCACGGCCAACTGCTGCGAGACGGCGGACGGGGTCAGGTGCAGCGACTGCGCGGCGGCGGCGACGGTGCCGTGTTCGTCGAGCGCGCGCAGAATGTTCAGTCGCTTGAGTTCCATGAAGGAAAACTACCGATTGAAGTCCGGAAAATGTAGATGGACCTGATGGATGGCCGGGCCACACACTTCTGATCATGACCCGTACCGATTCCCTGTGGGCCGCGCTCGTCAGCGTGATCTGGGGAGTGAACTTCGTCGCGATCGACGCGAGCCTCGACGACTTCCCGCCCTTTCTGCTGGCCGCGCTGCGGTTCACCCTCGTCGCGTTTCCGGCGGTGTTGTTCATCAAGCGGCCGAAGACGAGTTGGTGGCTGATCATCGGGGTCGGGCTCACGGTCAACGTGGGCCAGTTCGCGTTCCTGTTCAGCGCGATGCACGCGGGGATGCCGGCCGGGTTGTCCTCGGTGGTGATCCAGTGCCAGGCGATGTTCACCGTGCTGTTCGCGGTGGTGATGCTGCGCGAGATCCCGGGCCGGACCCGGCTGATCTCGCTCGCGGTGGCCGCGCTCGGGATGGGCGTGATCGCGTTCGGGCGGGGCCAGGGCGCGTCGTTGTGGCCCTTCGTACTGGTGATCGGCGCGGGGGCGTCCTGGGGCTTCGGCAACATGCTCACCCGGAAGGCGGGCATCCCGGGCGGCACCGGCCTGGTGGTGTGGTCCGCGCTCGCCGCACCGCTTCCGCTGCTGGCGCTGTCGCTGACGGTGGAGGGCCCCGGCCGGGACCTGGACGCGCTCACCTCCGCCTCCTGGAGCGGCGTCGGCGGCCTGGCCTTCACCGTCGTACTGTCCTCCTGGCTCGGCTACGGCCTGTGGTTCGCCCTCCTGGGCCGCCGCTCCGCCTCCGCGGTGGCCCCGTACGGCCTCCTCGTCCCGATCGTCGGCATCCTCACCGCCTGGGCCATCCTCGGCGAACGCCCCGGCCGGCTCGAATCCCTCGGCGCCGCGATCGTCCTCATCGGCATCGGCCTGGCAACCCTCACCGGCACCCCCAAGCCACCCCCGACCACCCTCACCCCGCCACCCACCAACCCGCCGCTCCCCCCACTCCCCCTCGAAACCACCGGCGGCTCCCGAACCTGACCCGACCTCGCGGGCGCCGATGGGCAGCCTCGATCCACCCTGGATTTCGGAACATATTCAACGAATGGCGGCTGTGCTTCGCCACCAACGAGGCCGCCAAGGGCCCGGGGGCGAACCCGCGACCGGCACTGGCCGACACCCGGATTCCAGATCGGATATCATTGCTGCAATAAATGATATCAACGGAGGTGCATCGATGGCTCGAACCGTGATCGACCTCGACGATGATCTGGTCGCCGCCGTGGCTCAGGCCTTGGGAACCGGCACGAAGCGGGAGACGGTCAACACCGCCCTCCGCGAAGTCCTGGACAATCGGCGGCGTGCACTCGCGCTCACTCGGTTGCGTGCGGCGGCCGACACCGATGCCTTCGACCTCGATGTCCTCGACGACAAGCGAAACTACCGTCGGTGAGCGCCGCGCAATTCCTGATCGACACCAGCGCGCTCGCGCGATTCATGCGGAGTGACGCCGAGCAATTCGGCTGGGACCAAGCCGCCGGGGCCGGCCTCATCGCGACCTGCCCCATCACCGAACTCGAATTCTTCTTCAGCGCCCGTACGGCGGCGGACCGGGCCCGGGGCATCGAGGACATGCGGCTGCTGTTCGGCTGGGTTCCGGTGGACGACCGGGCGTACGACCGCGCCTGGCAGGTCCAGGGCGAACTCACCGATCGGGGGCATCATCGCAGCGCCGGAGCCGTGGATCTGGTCGTCGCGGCCACGGCGGAACTCCAGGGCCTGACACTCCTCCACCGCGATCGAGACTTCGACTGCATTGCGGCCGTTACCGGGCAGCCACTCCAGTGGTACGGCCCGGCATCCGGCAAGTAGCGTCCGGTGGCGGGAAATCGCCGGCGCCCATACCGGCCCGGCAGGTATGGATCGACCCCGCGACCGGGGGCGTCCCGGTGCGGGGTCGTCACGCGCGAAGGGGCCGGAAGGCGCCCCCGTACGCTACTTGCGCTTGTTGATTTCGGCTTCGAGTTGGGGCATCACCTTGAACAGGTCGCCGACCACGCCGTAGTCGACCAGGTCGAAGATCGGCGCGTCCTCGTCCTTGTTGATCGCCACGATGGTCTTCGAGGTCTGCATGCCCGCGCGGTGCTGGATCGCGCCGGAGATGCCCACCGCGATGTAGAGCTGCGGCGAGACCTGGGTGCCGGTCTGGCCGACCTGGTGGCTGTGCGGGTACCAACCGGCGTCCACCGCCGCGCGCGAGGCGCCCACGGCCGCGCCGAGCGCGTCCGCGACCGACTCGATCACGTGGAAGTTCTCCGCGCCGTTGACGCCGCGGCCACCCGAGACGACGATGTCGGCCTCGGTCAGCTCCGGGCGGTCGGACTTCTCGCGCGGGGCGCGCGAGACGACCTTGGTGCCGGTGGCGGCGGCGCTGAAGTCCACCGTCACGGCCTCCACGGTGGGGGTGGCCGGGGCCTCCTCCGGAGTGGCGGCGTTGGGCTTGACGGTGATGATCGGGGTGCCCTTGGTGACGTGCGCCTTGACCTGGTAGGTCGCGGCGAACACCGACTGCTCGGTGACCGGGCCGTCGGCGCCGGCCTCGACGTCGACGGCGTCGGTGATCAGGCCCGACTCCAGGCGCACCGCGACGCGCGCCGCGATCTCGCGGCCGTCGGCGGAGGAGGCGACCAGGATCGCGCCCGGCTCGCCGCTCTCGGCGATCCGGGTGAGCGCGTCGACGGCCGGGGCGACGAGGAAGTCGTCGACCTCGGGGGCGTCCACGACGTAGACCTTCTGCGCGCCGTACTTGCCCAGCGTCTCGGTGGCGCCCTCGGCGCCCTTGCCCAGGAAGACCGCCGCGGGCTCACCGAGGCGGCGGGCCAGGGTGAGCAGTTCCAGGGTCGGCTTGCGGACCGCGCCGTCGGCGTGGTCGACGAGAACGAGAATCTCGGCCATGTGGGGTTCTCTCCTTGTCCGGTACAGCCCGGATTTCTCCGGCCGGGTTGCGATGCTTGGCCGCTCCGGGAGCGACCGCCACAAACGTGTCGAAACAGTCCGGTGCTGCTGACCGACTCAGATGAACTTCTTGGCGGCGAGGAACGCGGCGAGCTGCACGCCGCCCTCGCCCTCGTCCTCGACGACCTCGCCCTTGGCGCGCGGCGGGCGCTTGGTCGCGGTGTCCACGATCGACCACGCGGCGGACAGGCCGACCTGGTCCGACTCGATGCCCAGGTCGTCCAGGTCGAGCGACTCCAGCGGCTTCTTCTTGGCCGCCATGATGCCCTTGAAGGACGGGTAACGGGCTTCGCCGGTGCGGTCGGTGACCGACGCGACGGCGGGCAGCGCGGCCTCGATGCGCTCGGTGGCGACGTCGCCCTCGCGACGGCCCTTGACGGTGCCGCCCTCGACCGCGATCTCGTCCAGGTAGGTGACCTGCGGGACGCCCAGGCGCTCGGCCAGCATGGCCGGCACGACGCCCATCGAGGCGTCGGTGGAGGCCATGCCGCACAGGACCAGGTCGAAGCCGGCGTGCTCGATCGCCTTCGCCAGGATCAGCGAGGTGCCCAGCGCGTCGGTGCCCGCGATGTCGTCGTCGTTGACGTGGATGGCCTTGTCGCCGCCCATCGCCAGCGCCTTGCGCAGCGCGTCCTTGGCATCGTCCGGACCGACCGTCAGGTACGTGATCTCGGCCTCGACGCCGGACTCCACGATCTTGAGAGCCTGCTCGATCGCGTACTCGTCCAGCTCCGACAGCAGGGAGTCGACCGACTCGCGATCGGTGGTGCCATCGTCGTTGAAGCCCCGGTCCCCGGTCGCGTCGGGTACGTACTTCACGCAGACAACGATTTTCACAACAGTTCTCCTGTGGTCGTCCGGTCACCCAGGTGCCGGTCCGAGGGTGTCATGCCCGTCGACCGGGTCGGCGACAGGCCCACGGTTCCGGCCCCAAGATCCATCGATCTTCGCGCCACGATGCCACGCCCGCGCGGGGGCGCACGCGTGACACAGGGCACATTCAGTTCTGACGGTCCGTCAACTTCTGCTTCGAGAGTACGCGGTTCCGGTAAAGCCGCTGACCACCGACCCGAACTCGACCTCCCGCGGACCTCCCCGACAGCTATGTTACCGGAGAGTAATAGGAGCCTAGTACCGGCTCCTCGCGCTTGTCACCGGTACGCGGTCCGAACGAGAGCAAGGTCACCGGGGCGCCCAGTTCGGCAGCGACGAATTCCGGCCACGCCGCGGACGCCGGCCCCGGCTCCACGACCGGTCGCGCGGCGAACATGTGCCCGGTCAGCCGCTCGGCATGCGCGAGGTCGCCGCCCGGACCCACGCGGGGCTCGACACCCCGGTACGACCGGACCACGCCCACCGCCGCCGCCCGCCCGGGTACGTCCGCGTGGGTGAGCGCGAGCCCGTGCACGCCCCCGCACACCGCGACCGCGTACCGATGCGCGACCGCGTCGAAGTGGCCGACCCGGAACGCGCCCTGCCAGCGCCCGGTCCCGTTGTGCGCGTCCGGCAACGCGGCGGTCAGCGCCGCGTCCTCGGTGGGCAGCGGCCCCGCGCCGTGCCGGGTGGTGTAGGTGCGCAGCACGCCGAGCCGGTACAGCGGCTCACCCGCCTCGGCGGCCAGCGTCTCGGCGTTCGCGAACGTCGTGGTCGACCACGTCGTGTACGGATGGAACCCGTGCCACTCGTCGAGCAGCACGCCCTGCGCCCCCTCGAAGACCACCGGACCGCCGCGCAGCAGCTCGCGCGCGTACGCGCGATCCACCATCCGCACCGCCCGCCCGAAGCCCAGGAACGCCTCCGCGCAGGCCGCCACCTCCGGCCCCAGCGGTGTCCCGAATTCGGCGCTCAGCGCGTCCCGTACGGCGGTCAGCCGGCGGTGCAGCAGCCGCGGCGAGCCGCAGTCCCCCACCCGCGGCGCCGCCTCGGGGTGGGCCAGCGCGAACGCCGCGGTCTCCCCCACGCCCATCCCGCACGACCCGTGCCGGTCGGCCCCGCGGGCCAGCTCCCGGGCCCGGTTGGCCGCCGCGTGGTACGGCGTGGTCAGCAGCGCCTCCCGGTCCGCGGTGAGCAGCGCGAACGGGTCGGGCACGCCGAGCGCGCGCAGGTGCTCGGCCTCGGCCGCCAGCGCGAGCGGGTCCACCAGCATGAACCGGGACAGGTGGGTACGTGTGCCCGGGGTGAAGGTGCCCGAGCCGAACTGGGCGAACGTGTGGTGCCGCCCGTCGTCGGTGACCACGTTGTGCGCGGCCTGCGCGCCGCCGTTGAAGCGCACCACGGCGTGGACCGGCCGCCCCTCCTCGCGCGCTCGCGCGCACAGCCGGTCCACCGTGGTGCCCTTGCCCGCGTCGCCGAACCCCAGGTCGACGACCGCGACATGACGTGGGGTCACAGACGCGGGGTGCCCGTGCCGTCGCCGTCCAGGCCCGGCAGCGAGCCGGAGACGGCCACGCCGCCGCCGGCGCGGGCGTAGGACGCCAGCGCCTTGGAGACGTTGGCGACCTGGGCCGTGGCGCCCACCTCGCGCAGGTGGTCCAGGCCCTCGTCCAGGTCGATCGCGTCCTCGGCGAGTCCGATGGTCAGCGCGATCGTCTCGCACACGCCGTCCGGATCGTCGAGTTCGATCACGTTCTGCCGCAGCAGGCCCTTCCACTCGCCCAGCACCTCGGTGTCGCCCACGTAGGACGATCCGGCCGGGAGGATGTAGTAGACCTCGTACATCCGCTGGAGTTCGGCCAGGATCCGCTCGATCGGGATGTCCTCGGCGAGGTCGTCGCCGATGAACTCCTTCACCTCGGACCGGCGCACCTTGCGGTAGGGCATCTCGTCGCCGATCACGAACAGGTAGCCGCGCTTGCCGCGCTTTTCGTGACAGTCGATCGAGGTGTGCCGGGCCATGAAGTACAGCGCCAGCTCGTAGGATTCGCGCTTTTGCCCACCACCCCCGCCCTCCAGGAGGATGTTGCCGAGCTGGTCGTCCATCCGGTTGTCCGACTCGAACTGGCCGATCTGCAACGGGACTCGGTCACACGTCGCGTCCCCTATCGCGCCGAACATGATCTGCGGGTCCTGCACGTAGCCCTTGCGCAGCAACAGGCCGAACAGTTCGGGCAGTTTGGTCTGCAGGGTCTGCGGGACCCGCAACATCGAGCCGGTCACGTCGAAGAGCACCGAGATGGCCAGCGACGTGGGGTGCTCGTCGCTGTCCCGGCTCTCCCGCGTGCCCGCCAGGGTCGGGTCCAGGTCCGCGTGTGCCTTCCAGGCGCTGCGCGGCGTGCTGTGCTTGGTGACGTGGTCGTAGTGGAACGCGCTGCGGCCGGCGGCCGCGTTGTAGCTCTGTGCCGCGTCGTAGACGTTGGTGGACCAGTTGCCACTGCCCATGGTGCTCACTCCCCGATCGGGACGAATGGGATCACTGCGCCGGGACGGCCGTCGGGGCCGCGCCGGCTCTATACGGAATCGACGGACCCGCCGGCGACCGACCCGCCCCCGGTCGACGTGCCCGCGGCCGGATTGCTCGCGGCTGCTTTGCTCGCGGCCGGCTTGCCGCCGGCCGGTTCGCCGCCGGCGCGCTCGGTCCGGTCCGCGCCGCCCGCGGCTCGCGGCTCGCGCCGCGTCGGCATCGCGAACGGCCGGAAGCGACGCGGGCCGTAGAGCTTGCCGAGCAGTTCGTCCAGCTCGCCGAGCAGCTTCCACGCGTCGTGCGGGCGGCGCGCGGGAGCGGGCAACGAGCAGCCCCGGGCGAAGCGCAGCAGCGGCTTGGGCGCGTCCGGGGCGAGCAGGCCGGTGACGCACTTGGTCGCCATGTACACGTCGGCGGCGGTCTCCGGCGGCTGCTTTCCGGGGATCTCCGGCGGGTACAGGTCCGCGTGCCGATCGATCATCGCGGGCACGTGCTCGACCGCCTTGGCGCGCAGGATCGCCTCCGGTCGGGCGGCGTCGCCCGGGCCGTCGAGCAGCACCGAGTAGCACCAGTCGACCAGGACCAGGCCGTGCTCGCGCGGGTGGATCAGCACGTGGTCGGGGGTGATCGCGCCGTGCACGACGCCGGCGCGGTGCGCGTACCCGATCGCCACCAGCAGGCGGCGCCACATCCAGGCCACGTCGCGCGCGTCCAAGCCGTCCGGGTACGCCTCGCGCACCTCGGTCAACGAGCGGAAGCCGCGCACCCGTTCGATCACGTTGGCGCGTCGTTCGACGCCCGACTTGGCGTCCCGGTGCCGGAAGGTCTCGATCAGCCGGGGCACGTAGTTCGCGTACTCGGGGTCGCCCTCGCGGGCGATCCGTTCCAGCGCGGTGGCCTCGCGCTCCATCAGGTCGTTGTCGGCGACCGAGCGCGGCAGCTTGAGCAGCGCGCGCGCCTCGCCGTCGTCCTCGGCCCGGTAGCCGACCTTGTACAGCGTGGCGATGTCGCCGCTCGCGCGCTCCTCGCCGACCGAGTAGACCCGGCGCTTGGTGGTGATCACCACCTGGCGGCCGGTCACGCCGGTGATGTCCTGCTGATAGCGATTCCACAACTCGCCCAGCTCGGTGAAGGCCGCGGCGGCCTCGGCCCGGCGGGCGGGCGGCGCGGTGTCCGGGTGGAGCAGGCGGGCCAACTGTCGGTAGGTGCGGTTGCCCGCGCGCAGACAGGCCTCCGGCGTGCCGTCGTAGGGCCCGAAGACACCTTGCGGGTCCGGCGCTTCGCCCAGCAGGTCGAGCGCGGCTTCGAAGGTGGTGGGCGTGGTCGAGGTGGTGCCGGGCGTCCTGGTCATCGGGAGTCCTCCTCCGGGGACGGGCGCAGCAGCGCCGGGTGCAGCAGACGTGCGGGGCCCGCGCGGTACAGCCGGGCGCGGCGACCGCCGCGAGCCCCGCCGCGCGCGGTGGTGGCGCCGGTGTCGCGGACGAAGCCGGGCACCGACAGCACCTTGCGATGGAAGTTGCCGGCGTGCATGGGCTGTCCCCACACCGCCTGGTAGACCTCGCGCAGTTCGGTGATGGTGAACTCCTCACCCGCGAACGCGGTGGCCAGTGGCGAGTATTCGAGTTTGGCGCGGGCGCGCTCGAGGCCGTCGGCCAGGATGCGCGCGTGGTCGAAGGCCAGCGCGCCGGGATCGACGTCGGCCACCGGCACCCACAGGGCGTGCGCGGCGTCGCCGCCGGCGGTCGGGTCGGGCAGGTCCGGCGCGAAGGCGAGGTGCGCGACCGAGACGATCCGCATCCTCGGATCGCGCCCGGGCGCACCGTAGGTGCCGAGTTGTTCCAGGTGCACCCGGTCGAGTCGGGCGCCGGCGGCGAGCCCGGTCTCCTCGGCCAGTTCGCGCTCGGCGGCCTCGCCGAGGTCCTCCTCGCGCCGCGTGCCGTCCGGGTCGACCACGGGCCGCACGAAGCCGCCGGGCAGCGCGAGCCGGCCCGCGAAGGGCATCTCGCCGCGCCGCACGAGCAGCACGTGCAGCGCCTTGGCCGGGCCTTCGGCCGCGCCGTCGGGGTCGCCCCCGGCCGCGCCGGTGAGTTGACGGATCGTCAGCGCCACGATGTCGACGGTCACCGCGATCGGTTCCCAGGCTCTGGGGTCGTAGGACGCGAGCCAGTCGCGTTCGGTGATGGCGGTGTCGGCCATGTCGCACTTCCCTCCGATGTGCCCACTGCGCTGCACGTCCGACGCGGCCCCGGCGGTTCACGTTCCCGACACCGACGCGACGGTTGTTCTCCGAATGAGATGTTCTTAGGTTGAGAACAACATACACGGCGACCCGGACACCGGGCGAGGGGGTTATCCCTCGAAGAGTCGCCTCCCTCTGGTAGGCATGGGCGATCCATTCGCCGCCCGCGTGCGGGCCACCGGCGGCGGCCCGGAACACCCGAGCAGAAGCGGAGAAGGTGGCATGTCCGATATGACCGGTCCCGACATGAACGCCGTCGTCGGCGAGCAGGACCTACTGCTCGTCACGCTCGACGCGCTGCGGTACGACGTGGCCGTCGAACTCGCCGCGGCCGGCCGGCTGCCCAACCTCTCCCGGGTCCTGCCCGAGGGCGGCTGGCAGCGCCGATTCACCCCGGCCAGCCTGGCCTTCGCCGCGCACACCGCGTTCCTCGCGGGCTACCTGCCCACCCCCGCGGGCCCCGGCCCGCACCCGCGCCTGTTCGCCGCCCGGCTCGGCGACACCGAGTCCACGAACGCGCACACGTGGCAGTTCGACACCCCGGACCTGCCCAGCGCGCTGACCAAGGCGGGCTATCACACCGCGTGCATCGGCGGTGTCGGCTGCTTCGACAAGCAGGGCGCGCTCGACTCCGTGCTGCCGGGCATGTTCGCCGAGAGCCACTGGGACCCCGAACTCGGCGTCACCTCGCCGATCTCGTTCGAGGCCCAGGTCGCCCGCGCCGAACTGGTGGTCGGCGGCCTGGACCCGGACCGCCGGCTGTTCCTGCTCGTCGACGTCGCGGCCATCCACCACCCGAACTGGTTCCACACCCCCGGCGCCACCGCCGCCGACGGCGACAACCGCGACACCCACGCGGCCGCGCTGGAGTACGTCGACCGACACATCGGCCGGCTGTTTCGCGCGATGAGCTGCCGCAGGCCCTGCTTCGCGATCGTCACCAGCGACCACGGAACCGCCTACACCGAGGGCGGCGAACCGGACACGGCGCACGCGCGCGACGTGGTCTGGACGGTCCCCTACGCGCAGTTCACGATGAGCCCCGGCGAGTGGTGAACACGCTCCGGCGAACCGGCCCGGGACCCGCTCGTGGATCAAGTTGGCGAACCGAACGCGGATCCGGTAAGTTTTCGCCGCGCAGGCCCCAATAGCTCAGTCGGTAGAGCGTCTCCATGGTAAGGAGAAGGTCTACGGTTCGATTCCGTATTGGGGCTCCAGGCAAGCGAGAGGCCCCCCGGTCCGCCGGGGGGCCTCTCGTGTTTCGCGCGTCCGGCGCGTCGCCCGACCGGGGTGTCACCGGGCCGCTTGCTCGGCCCGTCCGTCGCCTCGCCCGACCGTGGTTGGGGCCGACCGTCGTTCCCCCCGGCCGGTCGCGTCGCCCGCGCGTGCCTCGGGACGACTCGGGGGCGGTCTTTCGCCGACCTTTCACCGGCCCGCACGGCCCCGGAAACGGTCCGGCGGTGCCGGCGGGCGCCGCTCAGCCGAACCGGGCCGTCAACCGGGCGTCCAGGCCCGCGAGATGGTCCCGCCCGTACGGGCCGTTCTCCAGGCCCGCCAGCAGCGCCGGCGGCAGGTCCTGGGCGTATTCCGCGGAGCAACTCGCCGCCGCGAGCGCGATCGTGGCCACCGTGTCCACGTCGCCGGTGTACGCCACGCACGCCTTCAGCAACGCGGCCGTGCCGGTGTTCGCCGCCAGCGCGGTGATCGCCGCGCGGGTGCTGTCCATGCCGGGCGAACCGACCTTGCCGCGCCACGGCGTGGCCCACACCGCCGGGCCGGTGGAGGCCGGCAGCGTCGCGGCCAGCCAGGTCGGCAGCTCCGCGACCGGGCCCAGGCCGTACCGGCAGTAGTGCACCGCGAGCGCCGCGGCGGTCGCCGAGGTCATCCCGCCGAGCGTGCGGTGGGTGATCCGCGCCTGTAGCGCCGCCGTGCGGCGTACCTCGGCGAGGTCGGGCAGCAGGCCCAGCACGCCCGCGCGCATCGCCGCGCCGCTCTTGTCGCTCTCCGGCCGCAGCACCGCCAGGAGCTGCGCCCCGTCCGCGACTTCCTCCAGAACGCCTCGAAAGCCCCGCGCGTATCCGGCGCGCGCGTCGCGCTTGTACGCCCGCACGAACAGGTCCGCGAGTACCGGGATTCCGTGATCGTCGCCGAGTATCCATTCCGCGACCGCGATACTCATCTGCGTGTCGTCGGTGTATCGGCCGGGCAGCACGTCACGATGACGAGGATGCTGCACATAACCGGCGAGTGTGTTGCCTCGCGCCACGAACGACCGATCCGCGTACTCGAACCCGGCCCCGTACGCGTCACCGACCGCGAGTTCCACCAACATCGAGACCACAACCCCCACTCGGGTGGTGCGTCGTTCGCCCGCGGCGGCTGCGCCCCACCTCGCCGACGCAAGCCGGTAGAGCGTACCGTGGCCCGGGGGCGGCAACCTGATGGTCCGTCAGTCGTCGCGTCGGGAGCCCTGCGTGCGCCGGAGTACGAGGGCGTACGCCACAATTCGGTACGGACCCGCGCGCACCACCTGTCCCTCTCCGGAGTGATGCTCCTCGCGCCGTGTCCAACTGCAAGACGTTTCCGCGCCGCGGCGGATACCGTCAACGATGATCACGCGATCGTCGGGGCGCACCGGACGTACCAACCGGCTCGTCCGAACGGGTGATAACGGGTGATATGGCTCGTTCACACGGCCGCCGGGGATTGCGGCCGGCTCGTCCGAGCGGCGACCGCACCGACATTGCGCGGTGGCGGATCGCCCCCGAGGAGGAAAGGTGGGGCGGTGGATCGACCATCGTGGGCGCCGGGCACAGCGTGGGTCCAGGCGTGCCGGGGGGCCGGCGCATGCGCCCGGACCACCGTGGGGAGCGCAGGGTGAACGGCGGAACGGACGACGCGCGGGCCGACGGGGCCGAGGCGTCGCTGAGCCGGTTCGCCCGCGACTGGGCCCGCACCATCGAGGGCACCAGCTTCGTCCCGTTGAGCGGTGCCGAGATCGAGCAATACCTGCGCGGGCAGGCGCTGCGGATGGCGCAGGCGCTGCGCACCGAGCCGTTCGACCCGGCCGCCGCGCGCGACGTCGGCGCGTCCCTGGTCGGCGAACACTTCACCGGCAGCGGCACGCTGGAGCGCACGCTGGGCCTGGTCGGCCCGTGGTGGCCCATCCTGCGCCGCGACGCGGTCGCCCGCGGCCAGGACCCCGAGGCGTACCTGGAGCGGATCGCCGCGCTGATGGGCGCCCTCGCGGCGGGCTACGCGGAGGCGCTGCGCAGACGGACCCTGGACGAGCAGGAGGCCATCCACGCCGCCGTCCTGGTCGCTCGTGACAGTGCCGAGCACGCACTGCACACGAGTGAAGCGCGCTTTCGGGCGGTTTTCGATCAGGCCGCGCTCGGCATCGGGATCGGCGACGTCGACGGCAACGTGATCGACGTCAACCAGGCGATGACCACGATGTTCGCGGCCAGCGTCGAGGAGATGTGCAAGCGGCAGGTCCGCGACTTCATGCACGACGGCGACACCGACCACATGTGGAAGCTCTACGACGAGTTGATCAGCGGCGAACGCGACCACTTCGCGCTGGAGAAGCAGTTCGAGAAGGCCGACGGCGAGACGTTGTGGACACATCTGTCGCTGTCCCTGGTCCGCGACTCCAAGGGCAACCCGGAGTACCAGGTCTGCATGCTGGAGGACGTCACCGACCGGCATCGCCTGCACACCAGGCTGCGCCACCAGGCGATGCACGACCAGCTCACCGGGCTGCCCAACCGCGCGTTGTTCGTCGAGCGGCTGACCGCGGCGTTCGAACACCCTGGCCCCGGGGACCGGGTCGGCCTGTGCTACCTGGACCTGGACGGGTTCAAGGTGGTCAACGACAGCCTCGGGCACGACGTGGGCGACCAGCTACTGGTCGCGGTGGCCCGGCGGCTGAGCCGGTACGCGGGCCAGGCCGGGCATCTGATGGCCCGGATGGGCGGCGACGAGTTCGTCATCCTGGTCGAACACTCCACCGGGACCGGGCAGGTGGTGGCGCTGGCCGACGGCGTGTTCGCGGCGTTGCGCGAGCCGTTCCGGATCCGCGGCCACGACCTGACGGTCACCGCGAGCATCGGCATCGTCGAGCGGCCGGTGGCCGGCACCAGCCCGGCGGACACGCTGCGCGCGGCCGACATAACGCTGTACTGGGCCAAGTCCGACGGGCGCGGGCGCTGGACGGTGTTCGACACCGACCGCAACGACCGCGAGGTGGCCCGCTACACGCTGTCCGCGGAGATGCCCGCCGCGCTGCACCACGGCGAGTTCTACGTCGACTACCAGCCGCTCGTCTCGCTCGCCGACGGCGGGGTGCTCGGCGTCGAGGCGCTGGTGCGCTGGCGCCATCCGCGCAACGGC
Organism: Embleya sp. NBC_00888; assembly: GCF_045207655.1. Lineage (NCBI taxonomy): Bacteria > Bacillati > Actinomycetota > Actinomycetes > Kitasatosporales > Streptomycetaceae > Embleya > Embleya sp. NBC_00888. The sequence continues at coordinate 2,121,577 of NZ_CP108784.1, forward strand.
CTGGTCGGTCCGGATCGATTCATCGGGCTGGCCGAGGAGACCGGGCTGATCGTCCCGCTGGGCATGCACGTGCTGGAGCAGGCCTGCCGTGAGGCGCGCCGCTGGCAGGACCTGGAGCCGGACGGCGCGCCGTTCATCAGCGTCAACCTGGCCGAACGCCAGTGCCGCGAACCGGGCCTGGTCCGTCAGGTGGAGCGGGTGCTGGCCGAGACCGGCCTGGATCCGGGTCGGCTGCAATTCGAGCTGACCGAGAGTCAGATCATGTCCACCGACGGTGGTCCGCTGGAGCGGCTGCGCGAACTGGCCGCGATGGGCATCCGGATCGCGATCGACGACTTCGGCACCGGCTACTCGAACCTGGCCTATCTGCGCCGACTGCCGGTGTGCGAGCTGAAGATCGCCGGCTCCTTCGTCGAGGGTCTGCGCCAACCCGGCGACTCCGATCCGGTGGACGGCCGGATCGTGGCCTCGCTGGTCGAACTGGCGCACGCGATCGGCCTCACGGTGACGGCCGAGGGCATCGAGACGGCGGTCCAGGCGGAGCGGCTGCGGGCGATCGGCTGCGACGCGGGGCAGGGCTGGTACTTCTCCCGGCCGGGACCGCCCGATCGCATCGAGGGCATGCTGGCGGGGGTCAAGGAGCGGAGCTGAGGGTGCGGGGTCGGGGCGCGCGGGTCGGTGCACGCCGGCGGCGCGGGTCGGGGCGCGCGGGTCGGCCGAGGGCCGGGCGGCGCGGGTCGGGCACGCGGGGCGCGCCCTGATACCCGTAGTACTTCGGAGCCACCCCGCGGGTGAACCCCTGGGCGGGACGCCCACGGGTACGGAGGGCGCCTAGCGTCGCCTCCGGGGCGTGGTCGGAGCCCGCCCGGAGGGCGGAGGTGGGGCATGCCTAGGGTTGATCATGTGCGAAAGGGGAGGAACGGGCGGATCGGGACGGCGGTGACCACAACGGCCCGCGCGCTGCGGCACGACCTGTGGAACCCGAAACCCGATCCGCTGCCGCGCGGCTGGCGGGACTGGCAACCGGCTTCCGCGGTGCTGTTGGTGGTCCTGGTGATCCCCGTCGGGGTGATCAACATCAACCAGAGCGCGTGGCAGTACGGCCTGGGCAACGATGTCGGCCTGCTGCTCGGCGGGATCGGGCCGGCGGCGGTGGTGGCCGCGATGTTCCGGCCGGTGCCGGCCTGGTGGGCGGCGACCGCGGCGATGGTGCTGACCGCCCTGCTGGCGGATCCGGCCGGCCCGCAGCTCTATCCGTGGACCGGGGCCGGGATCGCGGTGCACGCGGGCGTGCTGTTCCTGGTGGCCCTGCGCTCGCGCCCGCGCGTCGCGGCCGAGGCGCTGCTGGTCAGCGTGCTGGCCGGGCTGGGCTGCATGGCGGACCCGCTGCCCGGGTCCCGGTCCGACCTGATGCAGGCCGCGCTGATGATGACCGCCGCGGCGGTGATCGGCGCCGCGCTGCGCGGGCGTCGGGTGGCCCGGACCGAGCTGGTGGTCCAGGCGGAACTGACCGCCGAGGAGCGGGCCCGGCGCACCCTCCTGGAGGAACGCGCCAGGATCGCCCGCGAGTTGCACGACGTGGTCGCGCACCACATGTCGGTGATCTCCATCCAGGCGCAGGTCGCCCCGCACTTGGTGGAGAACCCCTCCGACGCGCTCAAGGAGAACCTGGTCGGCATCCGCGCGAACGCGGTCGACGCGCTCACCGAACTGCGCCGGGTGCTGGGTGTGCTGCGCTCGGAGGACGAGTTGTCCGACGCCATGCGGCACGCCCCGCAGCCCACGCTGGACCGGCTGGACGAGTTGGTCGACAACGTGCGCGGCGCGGGTCTGCGGGTCGACACCCGGATCACCGGCGAGCGGCGGGCGCTGCCGCCGGGGGTGGAACTGTCCGGGTTCCGCATCGTGCAGGAGGCGCTCAGCAACGTGCTGCGGCACGCGCCCGGGGCGGCGATCCGGGTGGAACTGGGCTACCAGGAGACCGGGTTGGCCATCCGGGTCGCCAACACCGCGGCCGAGGCTTCGGAGCCGCCCGGGCAACCGGCCGCGTCGGCCGGCGGGCACGGGTTGCTCGGGATGCGCGAGCGGGTCGCGATGCTGGGTGGGGAGTTCGCCGACGGGCCCATTCCCGGCGGCGGTTACGAGGTAGTGGCCAGGCTTCCGTTGGAGGATCGTTCGTGACCATCCGGGTGTTGATCGCCGACGACCAGATGATGGTCAGACAGGGCTTCACCGTGCTGTTGAACGCGGAGCCCGACATCGAGGTGGTCGGGCAGGCCGTGGACGGCCTCGACGCGGTCGGGCGGGTGGCCGAACTCGCCCCCGACGTGGTGCTGATGGACATCCGGATGCCGCGGCTGGGCGGCATCGAGGCCACCCGGCGGATCACCGGTACCGGCGACGGCTCGGTCAAGGTCCTCGTACTGACCACGTTCGATCTGGACGAGTACGTGTACGAGGCGCTGCGCGCGGGTGCCTCCGGGTTCCTGCTCAAGGACGCCTCCGCCGAGGAACTCGCGCACGCGGTACGGGTGGTGGCCGCCGGCGACGCGCTCCTGGCGCCGAACATCACCAAGCGCCTGATCACCGAGTTCTCCCGGCTGGGCGGCGCTCCCCGGACCCCGCTCAAAGAGCGGCTCGGCGATCTCACCGAGCGGGAAACCGAGGTCCTGTCCCTGATCGCCCAGGGCCTGTCCAACGCGGAGATCGCCGCCGCGTTGGTGGTGGCCGAGCAAACCGTGAAGACCCACGTCGGCCGAATCCTGATCAAACTGGGCCTCCGCGACCGAACCCAGGCAGCGGTCTACGCCTACGAATCCGGCCTGATCCGCCCGACGGGCTATTGAGCGGCGAGCGCACGGGGCGGTGGGGTGCGGTCGGTGTGTGGGACGCGCGGGGCGGGATCAGGTGGTTCGGGGCGGGCCGGTGTCACGCTGGGCCTTCAGGGCCGCGGGGCGGGCGTCGCCGGGGGCACGTGGAGACTGCCGGGCCCGGCCGAGCGCGCCTGGCCGGGCGACGCCGGCGGGCGCTGGGGGCCGTGCTGCCGGCGAGGGTGTACGGGCCGGTCGGTGCTTGGGGACATCGCCGGCGGATGGTCGAGTCGGGTGTCGCTTGTGGGCGCACGTGGGGTCCGGCGCAGGGTGGGGCGCGGGTGTCGGTCGGGGTGGTTAGCGTGTGGGGCGGTGGGGTTGAGCCGACCCTGATTCGACTATCACGATGGAGGTTCGCCGTGTTTCGTCAGGGCGACATCCTGTTGCAGCCGATCCATGAGCAGACCGTGCCGAACGGGGTGAAGGCGCTGCCGACCAAACCCCGTGACGCGCGTGGGCGGTTGGTGCTCGCGCTCGGCGAGGCCACCGGGCACGCACACGCCGTCGTGGGCAGCGGCACGCTCTACCTGGCCCCGGAGCCGATGCTGATCGGGCACCTCCGCCTCGACGAGGCCACCCGCATCGTGCACGAGGAGCACGCCACCATCGACCTCCCGAAGGGTTGGTACCGCGTGGTCCGCCAGCGCGAGTACATCCCGGGCGCGGTCCGCATGGTGGCGGACTAGCGCGAATTCGATGCTCCGCCGAGCGCCACAACGCGCGGCATCGCATCCGCGGGGCCCTGCCCAGGGTTGCAGCCGGGTGTCGGGCCTGCCCGGGGCTTTCGGCGGCCCGCGCCGAATCTCCGCCGGTGCCGGCGCGGTGGGCGATGCGAGAGGCCCGCCGGATGCGGCTCGGGGTGCCGAACTCCGAGCCGCGAAGCGGAGACACCGCAGCCCGCCTGGCGTGGCGCGCAGGGCACGACGACCGGTCGCCGCACCCACCGCGCGCCGGAACGCACCCGCACCCGCCGAAGTGTTCCGGTGGATCGCCGCCGACCGCCGTCGAGCCGCTCCCCGACCGCCACCGAGCCGGCCGGGTGGAGGCGGGCACGGCGTAGCCGGTAGAACCGTAGGCTCCGCCTTCGGGTGCTCGGGCGGAGCCGGTGGGCGCGATCGTCCCGAGCCGACCAAGACACAACCGCACGTCACGGGAGACACGATGGCCACGCCGCCCCGCAAGCTGCCCGGGATCGCGCTGCCGCGCAAGGCAGTCGTCCCGCCCCCGCCGGCCCCACCCGCTCCGCCCGCCAATCCGGCCGCCGCGTCCTGGGCCGCGCACCGTGACCGCGAAGCGCGCGCGGCCCGGGCGGCCGAAGCGGCGACGCCGGCCGCTCCCCCGGCTCCTCCGGCTGCCGACGCCCCGGCCCCCGCCGCCGCCGCAGCGGCGGTCTCCGAGGCCGAGCAAGCGGCACGGGCCGCCATCCGCGCCAGGCGCGCCCCGCACCACGCCCCGACCCGCACGGCCGACCAGCCCGGGCCGGCCGGGCCCGGGGCCCCGCGACCCGCCGCCACCCGCCGACCGGGGCCGACCGCGACCACCCACCACACACCCGTCCCCCGCCACTCGGCCGTGCTCGACCTCGCGGATCGGCTCGCGTTGGCGGAGGCCGTCACCGACTGGGCGCACGTGGCCGCCGCCACCGGTCCCGCCGACCGGCCCGCCGCCGAGGCGGCCATCAAGGCCGTCTACCGGGCCGCGGGCATGCCCGAGCCGGAGCGGGTGGTCTGGTACGACTCGCCCCTCGCGGCGGCGGTGGCCGCCGCAGTGGCGGCCGGCAGTTGCAAGCCCGCCGACCTCGCCGCCACCCGGCTGTCGGTGAAGGTGCCCGGCCGTCCGGGCCGCCCCGTGCAGGAACGGCTCTGGAGCGGCCCCTGGACGGCCGCCAAGGCCGAGGCCACCGCGGCGCTCGGCGCGGCCGGCTGGGACCTCGCCTGGGCCGAGGGCGCCGATCGGCTGTGGGAGCCCACCCGGCAGCTCACCGAGCGGATCCGCGAGGCCGTGCACTCCGGCGTCGGCGCGTGGGACCCGTCCGTGCGCACCCCCGCCTCGCGAGGCCGCTGGGACGTCGCGGACAAGGTCCGTGCGACCACGCACAGCGCCCTGGGCGGTCAGCACGACGCGGCCTGGCTCGCGGTCTTCGACGGACTCAAGGAGCGCTTCCCCGAGTTCGAGTTCCCGCTCCTGGCCGAACTCGGCGAGGTGGCCCGGCACATCGGCTGGTGGTGGCCGTACGAGCGGGTCGTGCTCGTCAGCGAGCGGCCCACCACGATGCACCGCGACGACCAGTCGCGGCTGCACAACGGCGACGGCCCCGCACTGAGCTACGCCGACGGCTTCGCGCTGCACGCGTGGCGCGGGATGCCCGTCCCGGCCGACTTCGTCGGCGGGCTCGGCCCCGGCGGCAGCCGGCTGACCGTACGCGCGATCCACAACGAGGACAACGCCGAGCTGCGCCGGGTGATGCTGGAGATCTACGGCTACGACCGCTACCTGCGCGAGGTCGGCGCGCAACCGCTGGACCGGGACGAGACCGGCGTGTTGTGGGAGATCGAACTCGACGACGACGAGCCGATCGTGATGGTCGAGGTGCTCAACTCCACCCCCGAACCGGACGGCACCACCCGTACCTACTGGCTGCGCGTACCGCCGGACACCGAGACCGCCCGGGAGGGCGTGGCCTGGACGTTCGGCCTGAGCCCGGAGGACTACCGTCCACTGCGCGAAACCTGACGCCCGGTCACCGGCCCCGGCGTGCCGCGGCACGCCGGCCTCGCGCCCCGAACACCGCCCCGATCCCGCGCCCCGCACGTCAGTGCGGGATCGCCTGCCTCGGCCGAGTGGTGGCCAAGCCGTCGCGGAACTCGTCGATCCGGCGCGCGACGTCCCAGATCGTCACGCTGCCCTCCAACAGCGACAGATACAACGAGCGTTCGGCCAGCCCGGCCAGGTCGACGGTGAAGTACACACTCATCAGCGGATTGATGAACAGCTCGCTGTTGTCCGTGCGTTCGGTGAAATGCGCGTCGCCGAACCGCCCCTGCAACGCCGCGCCGACCGACCCGTGCACGATGCTCGGCCGCCGCGGGGTGAGCCGATTCGCGTACGCCACCGCGTCCAGATACAGCGCCCCCTCGCGCGATTCGCGCGGGATCGACAGCGCGCCGAGGTAGTGCCCCGAGCGGGTGAGCGCGGCCAGGTTCTCCAACACCTGGGCGTGGCAGATGCCGTGGTAGGAGTCGATGCCGAAGCCGAGCGAGACGACCAGCCGGGTCGGCACCCGGACGCCGGCCACCGCGGCGAGGCTGGTCATGTCCTCCTCCGGAGTGCCCAACGACGCCTCGTCGCCGCGCATCAGGATGTCGGTACCGCCGTCCACGAGCACGATCGCGTCCACGTCCAGGTCCTTGACCAACCGGCGGTAGGCGGCCCGCACCGGCTCGACCCCGGTCTTCCCGAACGCGTACACCGTGTCCGGCAAGCCGTTGCGCGCCAGCCACATCGCCAGTGCCCGCTCCGGGAAGTAGTCGTCGTTGCCCGGCGTGTCCGGCCGTACCGCCGCCAATCCCGGCAACAGCCGGTCCCGGGACGGGAGTCGATCCACCGTCACGAACGACAGGTTCGCGTAGTGCACCCGTTTGCCCTGCTCGGTCAGCGCCAGGCCGAGCGGCAGGCCGGCGAACACGTCGAAGCCACCGCCCGCTCCGGCGATCAACACGGAGCGGGCGTCCCGGAGGCGGGCGAAGATCGGGGGTTCGGTGAGGGTGAACACGCGCGGACCGTACCAAGGTGATCATGCCGCGCGTCAAGGCAATTGGCGGTGCTCAGGCCGAACCCACCGCGACCGCGCGGTACTCCTCGACCAGCAGTCGCTTGTACAGCTTCCCGGTCGGGTGCCGAGGCAGTTCGGCGCGGAAGTCCACCGACCGAGGACACTTGTGGTGGGCCAGCCGCGCGCGGCAGTAGGCGATCAGCTCGTCGGCCAACTCCGGTCCCACCAGCGCGTCTTCGGCCGGTTGCACGACCGCCTTGACCTGCTCGCCCAGGTCCTCGTGCGGAATGCCGAACACCGCGACGTCGGCGATCGCGGGATGCAGCGCGAGCAGGTTCTCCACCTCCTGCGGGTACACGTTCACCCCACCGCTGATGATCATGTGTGCTTGACGATCCGTCAGATACAGGTAGCCCTCCGCGTCCAGCCGGCCGATGTCGCCCAGCGTGGTCCAGCCCCGGCCGCCGGGGTCGCGGCCGGCCTCGGTCTTGGCCGGGTCGCGGTGGTACGAGAACTGCGGCCCGTCGGCGAAATAGACGATGCCGTGCTCGCCCACCGGCAGTTCGCGGCCCTCCTCGTCGCAGATGTGCGGGGTGCCCAGGATCGCCCGCCCCACCGTGCCCCGGTGCGCGAGCCATTCCTCGGGGGTGCAGCCGACGTAGCCGTTGCCCTCGGTACCGGCGTAATACTCGTACAACACCGGCCCCCACCAGGCCATCATGCGTTCCTTGACCTCGGGCGGACACGGCGCCGCCGCGTGCACCGCGTAGCGCAGCGACGACAGGTCGTACCGCTCGCGCACCTCGGCCGGCAGTTTGAGCATCCGGACGAACATGGTCGGCACCCACTGGCTGTGCGTCACCCGGTACCGCTCGATCGCGGCGAGCGCGGTCTCGGGGTCGAAGCGCTCCAGGACCACCACGGTGTGCCCGCCCCGCAGGAACTGCATGCAATAGCGCAACGGGGCCGCGTGGTAGAGCGGCGCGGGACACAGGTAGACGTCGCCGCCCTCGCCCGAGGTGTTCATCCCGTACAGCGCGCCGATCAGGTGAAACAGCGTCAGGGCCGGTCCGGTGCCCACCGGGTGGTCCTCGCGCGTGGGCAACACGCCCTTGGGGCGACCGGTGGTGCCGGACGAGTACAACATGTCCGCGCCCTCGACCTCGGTCGCGATCGGCGTGCTCGGGTACGGTCGGACCGCGGCTTCGTACGGCTCGAAACCCGGCACCGCGCCGTCCAGCATCAGCAGGCGCTCCACCCGGGGCGCACGTTCGAGGACGGCACTCGCGAGTTCGGCCTGCGCGGCCGAGGAGACGAACACCCGGGCCCCGCAGTTGTCCACCACGTACACCAGCTCGTCCGGGTGCAGCCGAACGCCGATCGGCGTATAGATCAACCCGGAGCGCTGCGCGGCCCAGGTGAGCGCGAGGTAGAGCGGGTGGTTCTCCAGCGCGATGGCGATGTGGTCGCCGGGACGCAGCCCGGCGTCGTACAGCAGGTGTGCGAAGCGGTTGCATTCCGCGTCCAGTTCGGCGTAGGTGACGACACGACCGGTGCCGGCCATGATCACGGCGGGGCGGTCGGGGTGCGCGGCGGCGATGACACCGGGATGCATGGGCGATCCTCGTCTCGGTGCGACGGTCCCGCTCCCGAGCGGGGCGCGGGCTCCTGAGCTTCCGTTCGGATGGCGCCGCAGAAGTCTCGCACCGTACCCAGCCGTATTGAAGACACCGCCCGCGTCGGCGCCGAGCGTGTCCGCGACGCACGTGCCCGGTCCGAGCCACTCTCGCGGTGGGTCCCCGGGCGCTCCCGGGGCGCCCCCGAGCACCCTCGAAGCCCGCTCAGTGCAGCGGTCGCCCACCCGCGAAGGCCGGTCCGCGCACCTCGCCGCCGGGCCGATCCCCCGCCGGCGGCGCCAGTTCGCGCCCCAGCCACTCGAACGCGGCCGGCAGACCCTTGGCCCAGGTGCCGAAGTTGTGCCCGCCGGACGGCTCGATCCGCACCTTCACGGTGTCCGTCGGCCGGAACTTGCGGGCGAATTCGCGTGCCTCCCGGGCGGTCTTGCCCTCGCCCTTGGCCGCGAACAGGTACATCCGCACCGGCGGCCTGCGCGCGTCCTCGATGGTGTGCAGCGGGCTGTTGGCCCGGCGCAACCCCTCGTCGCCGCGATACAGGTCGCCGGTGGTCATGTCGGTGATCGCCTTGAAGTAGCCGGAGAGGCTGGCCGCCGCCGCGTAGCGGTCGGGGTGGCGCAGGGCCAGGTTCGCGGAGCAGAAGCCGCCGGTGGAGTAGCCGAGCAGGCCCCAGTGCGCCGGCGCGGGCGCGGTCCGGAAGTTGGCCGTGATGGCGTCCGGCACGTCCTGGCCGAGGTAGGTGTCCGCGCGCGAGCCGCCCGGGGCGTCCACGCATTCGCTGTCCCGGCCCGCGATCGGGTTCTGGGCCGCGATCACCACGATGGTCGGCGGCATCCGGCCCGATTCCATCAGCCCGGCGAGCATCTGGTGCACCTTCATCCGGCGCAGCCAGGTGTCGGGCGTGCCGGGGAAGCCGGAGGTGAGCTGGATCACCGGAAAGCGGGCGCGGGTGTTCTCCGGCGCGAAGTAGGCGGCGGGCAGGTAGACGAAGGTGTCCAGCTTGTAGCCGGTACGCGGGCCCTGGATGCTCGTGTTGACCAGCACGCCGTGCTTGGGGTCGGCGCCCTTGCGCCGGGGGTGCGGGGCCCTGGGCTGGTCGGTCAGCGGGGGCTTGGTGACCATGAACGGCAGGCCCTTGCCGCCGTCGTCGGAGAACGGGACGGCCGGCTTGGGGTCGAGGTGCTTGACCTTCACGGTGGCCACCGACACATCCGGCACCGACGGTCCGTCGGCGATGTGCATCAGGTCGGACAGGGTCGAGTAGAAGTACATCTGCGCGTTGACCGCGGCCAGGATGGTGAAGGTCACCATGAGCTGGGTGAACAGCAGGGTGCAGATACGGCGGGTGCGCTGGAGCGTGGGGCGGTTCCAGAACCAGACGGTGGCGAACGCGGTGCCGGCGGTGACGACCGCCATGCCTATGACGAACCAGATGCTCGTGATGTCCACGTCCCAGAAGGGGCGTCCCGCCAACTGTTGATCCACGCTCCCACTGCCTTCTTCGCCGGGCCCGACCGATAGCGCCGATCCCGGCCCGCACCCCACAGCCGCGCCGGGAGCGGAGCAGCCTGCCCGTCCATCTTGTGCCCGGCCGCGCGTGGGCGCGTCGATCCAGAGTCCATGGCCGAGTCATTCACAAGTCGCACGCGAGCCCGCCGGCTCCTCCGCGCTCCGGGGCGCGCCAGGACATGGTCGGGCGTGGTCAGTACGAACGCGGCAATCCCAGTGTGTGCTGCGCCACATGATTGAGGATCATCTCCCGGCTGACCGGGGCGATCCGCAGCGTGCGGGCGATACCCCACAGCGGGACCAGTCCGTAGTCGCGGCTCATGCCGTTGCCGCCGTGGGTCTGGATGGCGGCGTCGACCGCGTGCACGGCGGCCTCGGCGGCGGCGTACTTGGCCATGTTCGCGGCCTCTCCCGCGGCCTTGACCATGTGCTCGCCCGCGTCGTGCAGCCAGGCCGCCCGGGCCGTCATCAGCGCGGCCAGCTCGACCTCGATCGCGGCCTCGGCGAGCGGGTGCGCGATGGCCTGGTGGGTGCCGATGGGGGCGCCCCACACCTCGCGGGTACGGGCGTACTCGGCGGCTCGGGCGAGCGCGTGCCGGGCGATGCCCACGCCCAGGGCCGCGCCGGTCACCCGCTCCGGGTTCAGGCCGTGGAACACCTGGCGCAGCCCGTCGCCCTCGGTGCCGATCAGGCGGTCGGCGGACACCGGTACGTCGTCGAAGAACAGCGTGAACTGCCGCTCCGGCGCCGCGCCTTCGATCGCCAGCGGGGTCGCGGTCAGGCGCGGGTGGTCGGCGTCCACCAGGAACAGCGAGAGCCGGCCGCGCCCGGAGTCGGGGTCGGTGCCGGTTCGGGCGACCACCAGGATCGCGTCGGCCTCGTCGACGCCGGAGATGAACTGCTTGGTGCCGCGCAACAACCAGCCGTCGCCGTCCCGGGTCGCGGTGGTGGCCAGGCGGTGGGTGTTGGAGCCCGCGTCGGGCTCGGTGATCGCGAACACGATCTTGCCCCTGCCCGACGCCAGCAGGGGCAGCCAGGTGCCCTTCTGCTCGGCGGTGCCGAACCGGGTGAGCACCTCGCCCGCGATCGCGCCGGAGACCAGGAGCAGCAGCAGCGGGCAACCGTGTGCGGCGACCTCCTCGCACACGATCGCCAACTCGACCAGGCCACCGCCCCCGCCGCCGTACTCCTGCGGGATGTTGACGCCGATGTAGCCGTGTTTGCCGAGGGCCTGCCACAGTTCGGTGGTGGGCCGGCGGTCGCGGCTGTGCTCGGCGAAGTAGCCGGGGCCGAATCCGTCGGTGATCGCGCCCACCGCCGCGCGCAGGGCCCGGTGTTCGTCGCTCTCGTCGAATCGCATGGCTCACCCGTCCAGCAGCGTCGTGGGGATGTCGGTGTGCCGGGACCGGATGTACTCGGCCAGGCCCTTGGCCTGCGGGTCCGGGCGGGTGGAGGCCGCGACGCCCTCGCCGAGCAGGCCGGCGATCACGAAGTTGACCGCGCGCAGGTTCTCCAGCACGTACCGCTGGATCGGCAACCCGGCGGCCTCCGGCAGCAGTTCGCGCAGTCGGTCCACCGTCAGGTGTCCGCGCAGCCAGCGGAATCCCGGGTCGTCGCGGGCCCACAGGCCGAGGTTGGCGTCGCCGCCCTTGTCGCCGGAGCGCGCGCCGCAGACCAGCCCGAGCGGGACCCGGCGGGTCGGTCCCCCGTCGCGGGCCGCGGGTTCGGGGGCGGAAAGGGGATCGGGCAGCGGTGCGGTGTGCTCGGGTGGGGCGATCACCTTGGTTGTGCCGTCGGGCAGCACCACGGTGTGCTCGACCTCGGTCGCCGGGATCCACGCGGCGCGGAAGACGCCGTACGCGGTCTCGGCGGTGGGTGGCGTGGTGGTGTGGAAGCCCGGGTAGCCGGCCAGCGCGAGTTCGACGACCGCGGCGGAGAAGGCCCGGCCGACCTTGGTCGGGTCGGGGTCCTTGACGGTAACCCGCAGATGCGCGGTGGCCTGCTCGTTGGTCGGTGCGTCGGGTCGGTCGTAGCGGATCAGCCGCACGTCGACCTCGGCGAATCGGTCCCGGCCGCCGAGCGTGTCGAACAACATGCGTTCGGCGTGCGCGGCCTTGGCCTCGATGTCCAGGCCGGTCAGCACCATGGTCATGGTGTTGCGGTAGCCGCCGAGTTCGTTGACGGCGACCTTGAGGGTGGGCGGCGGCGGCAGGCCGCGTACGCCGCGGATCCGGACCCGGTCCGCGCCGGCTCGGCCGAGCGTGATGGTGTCGAAGCGGGCCACCGCGTCCGGGTTGGCGTAGGCGGGTCCGGCGATCTCGTACAGCAGTTGCGCGGTGACCGTGCCGATCGAGACCAGGCCGCCGGTGCCGCGGTGCTTGGTGATCACCGAGGATCCGTCCGCGGCGACCTCGGCGATCGGGAAGCCGGGGCGGCGGGTGTCCAGCGCGAAATCGGCCGTGCGACCCGGGCGTTGCGGACGCGGCAGGTCGCCGAGGAAGGGGTAGTTGCCGCCCGTGGCCTGCGGACCGCACTCGATCACATGGCCGGCGACGATCGCGCCGGCGAGCCGGTCGTGCTCCGTGCGCCGCCAGCCGTGCCACCACGCGGCGGGGCCTACCACCAGCGACGCGTCGGTCACCCGCGGACAGATCACGATGTCCGCGCCCTCGGCGAGCGCTTCGGCGATGCCCCAGCCGCCGAGGTAGGCGTTGGCGGTCACCGCGCGTGGGCCGGCGTCGATCCGCTCCAGCACGTCGTCGCCCGTGACGTAGGCGATCCGTGGGGCCAGGCCCAGGCGTTCCGCGCTCGCCCGCAGCCGCTCGGCGAGGCCGGCCGGGTTGAGGCCACCGGCGTTCGAGACGATCCGGATGCCCCGGTCCAGGCAGGTGCCCATGACCTGTTCCATCTGGGTCACGAAGGTGCGCGCGTAGCCGGCGGTGGGATCCTTGGCCCGGGCCTTCCACAGGATGGACATGGTCAGCTCGGCGAGGTAGTCGCCCGTGAGCACGTCGATCGGGCCGTCCTCGACCATCTCGCGGGCGGCGGCGAGCCGATCGCCGTAGAAACCGGAGCAGTTCGCGATCCGCACCGGGCGGCGGGCGGCGCGCTCGTCACCCGCCGGGTGCTCTCGTCGTCGCGTCCCGCTCATCCGGCCGCCTCCACCGGGGCGGTCACCACGGCCAACACCGCGCCGGCGTCGACCGGTTCGCCGGGGCCGACCGGCAGGTGGGTCACCACACCCTCGTGCGGCGCGGTCACCTCGTGCTCCATCTTCATCGCCTCCACCGCCAGCACGAGTTGTCCGGCCACCACGTGCTCGCCCTCGGCGACCGCGACCCGGACCACGGTGCCGGGCATCGCGGCGAGCAGCGAGCCGGCGGGTTCGGCCTCGGCCTCGGCGGGTTCGGGCAGGCGGGGCAGTTCGATCAGCTCGCTCGCGCCGAGTGGGCTGTCCAGGTAGACCGTGTCACCGACCCGGTGCACCGCGATCGTGCGCCGCACGCCGTCCGCGCCCAGGTCCACCCGATCCGCGTGTGCGGCGTGAACGACCAGTCCGGGCAGGGGCTTTCCGTCGATGGCGAGATGATCCGGGAGGCGGTAGGTGACGGTCGTACGGCCGTCCGTGTCGTGCGCGTAGGTGACCTGCTGGTCGGCGCTGCGGACGTTGCGCCAGCCGCTGGGGATGCCCGTCAGTACGCGGGCCGCCGCGCGCCGCTCGGCCTGCCCGGCCAGTGCCGCGGCGGCGGCGTGGATCGCGGAGACCGCCGGGTCGGCGGCGCACAGGTCGGCGGCCGAATGCCGGTCCAGGAAGCCGGTGTCCGCGTCACCGGCGGCGAACTCGGGTGAGCGCAGGATGCCCACGAGCAGGTCCCGGTTGGTGCGTACGCCGTGCAGCCGGGCCCGGGCGAGCGTGTGGGCGAGCTTGCGGCAGGCCTCGTCGCGGGTCGGCGCGTACGCGATCACCTTGGCCAGCAGCGCGTCGTAGTGCGGCCCGACCCGGCTGCCGGTGACCACGCCGGCGTCCACCCGGATGCCGTCCGCCTCGGGGATGTCGAAGCGGTGCAGCGTGCCGACCGAGGGGGCGTAGCCGCGTACCGGGTCCTCCGCGTACAGCCGGGCCTCGATCGCGTGGCCGACGGCGACCGGTGCGTCGGGCAGCGCGTGGCCCTGGGCGACCAGGAGTTGCAGCCGGACCAGGTCGAGGCCGGTGGTCAGTTCGGTGACCGGATGCTCGACCTGGAGTCGGGTGTTGACCTCCAGCAGGTGGAAGGCGCCGGAGGGGTCGAGCACGAACTCGACGGTGCCCGCGCCGACATAGCCGATCGCCCGACCCGCGGCGACGGCCGCCGCGCACAGCCGCTCGCGCAGCGCCCGGTCGACGGCGGGCGAGGGGCTCTCCTCGATCAGTTTCTGGTGCCGGCGCTGGACCGAGCAGTCCCGTTCGAAGAGCGCGAGCACGTTCCCGTGGGTGTCCCCGAAGATCTGTACCTCGACGTGCCGCGGTCGCTCGACCAGGCGCTCCAGGAAGACGGTGTCGTCGCCGAACGCGGCGCCCGCCTCGCGCCGGGCCGCGGCCACCGCCCGGGCCAGGTCCGCCTGTTCGCGCACCGCGCGCATGCCTCGACCGCCGCCGCCGAAGGCGGCCTTGACCAGGAGCGGGAAGCCGATCCGGGCCACGAGCGCTTCGGCCTTCGCGTCCTCGCGGACCATCCCGCCCGGGAGGACCGGCACACCTGCGGCGCCCAGCAGTTCCTTCGCCGCGAGCTTGTCGCCCATCGCGGCGATGGTGTGCGGGGCGGGTCCGACGAACACGAGCCCGGCGGCCTCGACCTGCCGGGCGAAGTCGGCGTTCTCGGACAGGAACCCATAGCCCGGGTGGATCGCGTCGGCGCCGGTGGTGCGGGCCGCCTCGACCAGCAACTCGCCGCGCAGGTAGGTGTCCGCGGCCGCGTCGCCCGGCAGCCGGACGGCCTGGTCGGCCGCCGACACGTGCGGCGAGTCGACGTCGGGGTCGGCGTACACGGCCACGGTGTCGATGCCCATCGTGTGCGCGGTGCGGGCGATCCGAACCGCGATCTCGCCGCGGTTGGCGATCAACAGCCTGCGGATGAGCGGCATACGATCCCCTCGGGGTGCGGGTTTCCGGGTCGGTGCGGGGTTCCGGGGTCGGTGCGAATTCTTCGGTTGTTTCCAGTTGCGGGACGGTGCGGGTCGGTGCGGTGCCGGGTGGGGTCGGTATCGGTTTCGGGTGCCTGCCGTGTGGGTGCTCGGGGTCTGGGACACTTGCGGTGTGAGGCGCTTGCGGGGTTGCCGCCGGCGGCGGTTGCGAGGCGGGTCACATCCGGAAGACCCCGTATCCCGTGGTGCCCGCGATCGGTGCCGAGTGGGCCGCCGACAGTGCGATGCCCAGCACGGTGCGGGTGTCGCGCGGGTCGATCACGCCGTCGTCGTAGAGCCGCGCGGTGACGAAGAACGCGTGCGACTCACGCTCGATCTGCGCCTCGATCGCGCCGCGTCGCAGTTCGTCCACGTCCTCGTCGAAGGGGATCCCGCGCGCGGCGGCGGCCTGTCGGCCGACGATGGACAACACGCCGGCCAGTTGCGCGGCGCCCATCACCGCGAGCTTCGCGGTCGGCCACGCGAACAGCAGCCGGGGGTCGAAGGCACGGCCGGACATACCGTAGTTGCCCGCGCCGAAGGACGCGCCGATGTTCAGGGTCAGGTGCGGCACGGTCGAGTTGGTCACCGCGTTGATCATCTTTGCGCCGTCCTTGACGATGCCGCCCTGCTCGTACGCGGTGCCCACCATGTAGCCGGTGGTGTTCTGGAGGAACAGCAGCGGGGTGTCCGAGCGGTTCGCCAACTGGATGAACTCGGCGGCCTTCTTCGACTCCTCGCCGAACAACACGCCGCGCGCGTTGGCCAGTACGCCGACCGGGAAGCCATGCACGGACGCCCATCCGGTGACCAGGCTGGTTCCGTAGCCGGGCTTGTACTCGCCGAACCGCGAGCCGTCCACGACCCGGGCCAGCAACTCCCTCGGGTCGAACGGGACTCGCAGATCCGCCGAGACCAGGCCGAGTACCTCGTCGATGTCGTACAGCGGTTCGTCCGCCGGCTTCGTCGGTCCGGGTCCGTGTTTGCGCCAGTTCAGTTCGGCCACGATCCGCCGCCCGATCCGCAGGCAGTCGTACTCGTCGACGGCGTAGTGATCGGCGAGCCCGGACACGCGCGCGTGCATCGCGGCGCCGCCCAACTCCTCGTCGTCTGCCTCCTCGCCGGTGGCCATCCGCACCAGCGGCGGACCGCCCAGGAACACCTTGGCCTGCCCGGCCACGAGCACCGAGTGATCGCACAGCCCCGGGATGTACGCGCCGCCCGCCGTCGAGTTGCCGAACACCAGCGCGATGGTGGGAATGCCCAGCGCGGACAGCTCGGTCAGGTCGTGGAAGACCCGCCCACCGGGGACGAACAACTCGGCCTGGGTGGGCAGATCGGCGCCGCCGGACTCGACCAGGCTGATCACCGGCAGCCGGTTGCGGCGGGCGATCTCCAGCGCACGCAGGTTCTTGCGCAGGGCGTACGGGTTGAGCGAACCACCGCGCACCGTCGGGTCGTTGGCGATCAGTACGCACTCCACGCCGGAGACCGGGCCGATGCCGGTGACCAGACCCGCGCCGACGGTGAACTCGGTACCCCACGCGGCGAGTGAGGACAGTTCCAAAAACGGCGCGTCCTGGTCGAGCAGCAGCTCGATCCGCTGACGTGCGGTCAGCCGCCCGCGCGCGAGGTGCCGTTCGACGTAGCGCTCGCCGCCGCCGGCGCGGGCCAGGTCGAGCTGTTCGTGCAGCTCCGCGAGAGCGGCGAGCTGCGCCGTGCGGTTGTCCCGGTAGGTGTCCGACCGGGGATCGAGCCGGGAACGAAGTACGGGCACGACGTCGCCTCCTCGCCTGACGAAGCACGTCGACGCATATCGACGCATGTCGAAGGCAGCTTCCGGATGTTAACGGCCGGTCACTTGGCTACGGAAGGGTCGGCGCGGTACGGCAATCGACGGCGCGGAAGGGCTCTGGGTGGGTCTGGAGTGGCGGCGCGGTCGGAGTGGGCCGATGGGGTGACGGCGGTGGCTGGTCGCGGTCGGGCGTCGGCCATGTGGGTCCTCCGGGGCGGCGGGATGGGTGGCGGATCATCGCTCCGGTACCCCCTGCCCGGGAAAACACGACACCGACGCGGGCCCGGGATGGCGGGATCGTGTCGGTGTCGGTGTCGGTGCCGGGTCGGTCTGGCTGTCCGGGTCAGCCGTGGTGGTGACCGTGGTGGCCCGCGTGCGGGTCGGCGGGCGCGGCGGGCTCGGCGGCCGGCTTCGCGGCCTCGACGGTGAATTCCGCGGTCCGCACCACGCCGCCGTGCCGGAAGTCGAGAAAGAACCGGTAGGTGCCGACGCTGGGCAGTTCGGTGTGGAAGGCGATCTCCGGGCCTGCCGGGGTGATCCCGTCGCCGGGTGCGCCGCCCGGGTGTACGTGCAGGTAGGCCAGGTCGCCCTCGCGCAGCACCACGAGGTGCCCGAACGCGGCGAGGTATGGCTCCAGGTCGGTGACGGGGCGGCCGTCCCGGGCCACTGAGAGGGTGATGTGCGCGCCCTGCCCGGCGGCCGGGTCACCGGTCAGGGTCACCGTGTACCCGTCCACCTCGGCGGTCGGCGCCGGCGCGGGCAGCGGCACCGGCCGGAAGTCGCCGGCGACGTGGATGTCCACGCCGAGGGTGAGCGGGGTGCCGGTGGCGGCCGGGGCGAAGTCGGTGAAGACGCGGTAGGTGCCGGCCCGGTCGAGGGTGAGTTCCTGGGTCCAGACGCCGTCCTCGCCCAGCACCGGGTGCACGTGCCGGAAGCCGCTCAGGTCGCGCCGGACCACGATCAGGTGCAGGTCCTTGTCGTGCTGCGGTAGGTACTCGCGCACCGGGGCTCCGTCGGGGCCGTCGATCCGGAACGCGAAGGTGCCGGCGGGC
Source organism: Embleya sp. NBC_00888 (assembly GCF_045207655.1). Classification (NCBI taxonomy): domain Bacteria; kingdom Bacillati; phylum Actinomycetota; class Actinomycetes; order Kitasatosporales; family Streptomycetaceae; genus Embleya; species Embleya sp. NBC_00888. The sequence goes on from NZ_CP108784.1 coordinate 2,139,369, forward strand.
GCCGCGACCGGGACCAGCGTGTAGCCGTCGCGGGAGACCTGGAGGCCCTCGGGCGTGGCGGGGGCTGCGGCGTGGTGGGCGTGGACGGTCATGGCGGACTCCCGGAATCGAGTGGTGTGGTCGAGCGAGCCGGTCCGGCCGCTCGGTGGCCTCGGTCGCGGCCACAACCGGAAGATATACCCCTTGGGGGTATATAAACAAGCAATGGGCGAGCGGAGATAAAGCGAAGTGGCCGGGGTCACTTGACGGCTAACGCCGTTAGCTAGATGATGAACCCAAGTGGCTAACGGCGTTAGCCGATCGAATCTCGGGAGACGACCTCATGACCATCACCATGAACACGACGGACACGACGGACACGACGAACGCGACGCCCGCCTCGGGCGAGCAGGCCACGCCGCTGCCGCACCCACCGGGCGCACGGAGCCGGCAACCGCTCGTCGCCGGTGTCACCCACGCCGCCGCCTGGGTCGCCGGCCTCACCGTCGCGGCCGGCGCCACGCCGGAGTTGGGCGACTCGGCCGCCGAGATCACCTCCACGTACGTCGACGACGCGGGTCGGGCCGTCGCGCAATCCGTGCTCGTACACGGGCTCGCGGCCGGCGCGCTGGCCGTACTCGGTGTCGCGCTGCTGCGTCGGGCGGCCGGCGGCCGGGACCGGGCCACCCGCTTCGCGGGCTGGGCGGGCCTGACCTCGGCCGTGCTCGCCGTCATGCAACTGGTGCTCGAACTGGTCGCCATCGGCCGGGCCGACGTAGGCGATCCGGGGCTTGCGGGCGGGCTGTTCGAGCTGGTCCAGCGCATCGACGGCGTCAAGATGTTCGCCCTCGCCGCGCTGGCGTTGGGCGTGGGTGTCGCCGCGCGCCGGGTCGTGCCGCTGCGCCGTTGGGAATCGCTCACCGGCTACGCCCTCGCCGCCACGATCGTCGGCTCCGGCCTCGGCTACCTGCTCCTGAACACCGCGTTCGCGCGGTTGGCCCTGCTGTCCCTGCCGCTGCTGCTGGTCTGGGTCGTCGCCCTGGGCCACGCGCTGTCCCGGCGGTCCTGACGACGTCGATGGGTGTGCGGGCGGGAAAAACGGGATTCGCATCGTGCGCGGGATGTCGGATACTTCGGGCTCGGCCGCGGGATCATGGGAGCGAGGATCGGCGAGATGCGCACACTGCTGATGGGGGTGGTCGGCTCGACCGCCTATGGGCTGGCCACGGCGGAGTCGGACGAGGACCTGCTCGGCGTGTACATCGCCGACTCGCGCGAGGTCCTCGGGCTGAACAGCGCCACCGTGACGAGCGGCTCCAGGGTGACCACGAAGCCCGACGTGACGATGCACGAACTGGGCAAGTACTGCGGGCTGGCGCTCAAGTGCAACCCGACGGTGACCGAGCTGCTCTGGCTCCCCGAGTACCGGGTCGAGACCGAGGCCGGCCGCCGACTCCGGGCCCTGCGCGGCGCGTTCCTGTCCACCGAGTATGTGCGGTCGGCCTACGGCGGCTACGCCATCCAACAGGCCAAGCGGCTGCTGGGTCGGCACGAGGCGGGCAAGGAGGGCTTCTCCTCCGACACGGCCAAGCGCACCGCGAAACACGGCCGGCACTGTCTACGCCTCCTGCTCCAAGCCCAACACATACTCCGCACAGGCGAGTTGCTTCTCGACGTCAGCGCCCACCGCGAAGACCTCTTCGCTGCGGGTCGGCTCGCCGCCGAGAACCCCGAAGCCTTCACGCAACGCTTCGAACACGAAAAGGCCACCCTCGACGCCATCGACTCGGTCCTCCCCGACCGCCCCGACCGCGAAGCGGTCAACACCCTCGTGGTCGACCTCCGCCTGGCCGCGCTCACGGGATGAACCCGACAATGCCCCGCCCCCGAATTCCCGGGATGGCGGGGCATCACGCCGTTCGTCTCAGGCATTCATCACAGCCGTCGGCGCCACCCACGAAGCAGACAGCGAGCCTCGAGACGTGTGCCCTTCGGAAAGCTCTTCCTACCCGAACTCGTACTGAAGCTCGTACAAATGGCCTGCTTTGGCCATCAGCGTGACTTCGATGGGTCGATCGTTGTCGCTATACACCACGCGCAGAGTGCGCAGAATCGGCAGATCGCTGGGGAGCCTCAAAGCCTCGTACTGTTCGGGAGTGGGAACGCGCGCGGATACTCGGTCGACGGTGCGGCGTGGTGGAAATCCCATCTCGGCGAGGAGAGTGGGCGTACCGCCCCGGATTTTCCTGGGCTCGGCCAAGGCGGTCCCCCTGGCGAGTTCGAGCGGGTAGTACGACGTGACCAACTCGACCGGCTCGCCATCGTGCATGAGCAACTGCCTTCGCATCACCGCCGTTCCAGTCTCACCCGGCTCAAGATGAACGGCTACGTCACGAGGCGGGCGCACTTCGGCGACGTTCAGGAGTTCGATGCTGCCGCGCTTGCCCTGCCTGTCCGCCTCGGTGAGCCATCGGTATGGGCGACCCGGCTCGGCCGGCTGCCCGAAGTCGGCCGGCCGAACCGTCTCTTGGCGATGCTCGCGGACCGTGACTGCGGCGCCCGCTCGACCGACGACCAAACGTTCATCCTTGAGGACCTGTAGAGCCTTTTGGATGGTTGCGTTCGAAGCGTCGAAGCGCTCTTTCAGCCGCTGAGTCGAGGGGAGGCTGACCCCGGGCCCAAGATCGCCGGACATGATCTCGTCGCGCAGATCTGCGGCGATGCGCTGGTGGAGCGGTCGTCGATCGAACGCGCCTTCGTCCGCTTTGGGCATGTCAGTCGATTCTCATCTCATAGCGGAGCCGCTGGGTCTCGGCCGGGAAGACCGACACGTCGACTTGGAAGGGCTCTTCTTGCACGTTCACGGTCACTCGCACCAGTTGGAGAACCGGGTCGTACGGACCGAGCGCCAGGGCCTCGCGTTCCGTCGGATCGGGAAGGCGAGCGCTGACCTCCTCCCGCACCCATTGGCCGACGTGGCCCAGGTTTGCCAGGAGCGTAACCGCACCACCTGGGATCTTCGCCGTCTCGGCCAGCCGCGTCCCGCGTGCGATGTCTGCCGGATAATAGGTGTTCGTCAGTTCAATGGGGCTCTCATCGAGGTAGATCATCCTTCTGCGCTCGATAACAGGAGCACCCTCAGCGACACCGAGCAGTGCGGCGATCTCACTTCGGGGTTCCACTTCTCGAGCATGAATGATGCGCTGACCGCCCTTGCGTCCCCGAGCTGCGGCTTCCTCGGTCCAGGCATCCCGCCGCCCCTCCTCTCGCGGCTTCACGTAGGGCATGGACGCGTGAACCCACTCGTCGCCTTCCATGGGACCTCCCGATCATTCGAGGATCGCGAACCTTACTGCTTTACACAGTAAGCGCACTGGTCGAAGGCCCAACGAGCACCCAAGCTTGCTGCTTTTCGCGAAAGGCAATACGGTCATCTTGGATCGGAGCAGTCGAATCGGCGCTACCGGCAACGAGAGGTGCAACCATGCCCAGCGACGCAACCCCAACATGGACGCCCGCCGAGGCGCATGCCTGGTATCGGGCGAACTGCGGTAAGCAGGTGGCCGATCCGGCAACGGGCGTGCGCGGCACGCTCGCCGGGATCACCTTCACCAGCGCCTACGTGCGCAAGCAGGACGGCACGGAAGCCCGCGTGCCCTGCCGCCGCCTCGTGCTCGTCGACCAAGAGCCGGGGAGCGCGCCATGAACCCGCGCGGCACGCCCCGCCGTCGTTTCGCCGCGCCCGGGCCCGGGAGTTCCGATCCGGGCGCGGAGCTCGTCCGCGTCGTCAAGAGCGACGAACGCCGCGACGCGCCAGGCCCACACCCTCGCCCCCCGATCCGACTGGGCGATCACGTACGGATCATCGATCCCGCCCAGCGCCTCGGACAACCCGCCGGCACGGTGATCGCGCTCGACGATTTCCCGCCCGGTCGGTCCGTATGCGTACAACCCCTCGACGGCGGCGTGTTCTGGGTTCGCTGGACCCACGAAGTCGAGCACGTACCACCCCACCAATGAGCATTTTCGCCGTGCCGCGAAAAAGCGCCCACGCGGCAGCCCCACTCGCGTAGTGCTCCGACTACACAAAGTGCGTTTCGGTGAGTCCGATCGACGAAATGGGGCGTCCTCGGCGAACGCGTTGAACACGAATGCGCAACGAGAGGTTTCCACTGGAAATCTCGGCTGCCGATGTCGTTGGAACACCGATAGGTTGTGCGCTCCCGAGGCCCCGAATCTCCGGGTCTCCAACGCTCCGTATCCCTGGGGGATCCCGCACGTCATGACCATGCCGTTCCAGAACGAAACGCAGCTGATCATCCGTCAGAACTTCCGCCCGATCGTGAACCAGTACGTGGTGCACCTGGTCGGTCCGGACGGGCAACACGGACCGGTGATCGCGTTCGCCCAGCAGAAGCGCGGCAAGCTCAAGGAAGAGGTCATCCTCTACACGGATGACACCAAGACCACCGAACTCGCCCGCTTCAAGGCACGCCAGATGCTCGACGTGCGCGCCCAGCACGACGTGACCGGCGTCGAGGGCAGCAACCTCGGCATGTTCTCCAAGGACTTCAAGAAGTCCCTCCTGCGCTCCACCTGGAACCTCGAACGCCCGGACGCCGCCAAGGCCGTCGGCCAGGAGCGCAGCCTCTTCGGCGCGATCCTGCGTCGCGTCTGGGGCTTCATACCCGTGGTCGGCGCGTGGCTGCCCGCCCCGACCTACCACTTCGACTTCGTCGACGAGGGCGGCAACGCCGTCCTGACCGTCGAGCGCCAGATGAAGCTCCGCGACCAATACCTGGTCAAGCTGCCGGACTCGACCATGGACCGCCGCCTGGCGATCTGCGTCGCGGTCGCGATGGACGCCATCCAGAACCGCTGACCACCCCGGCGCGCACCCGCCGCCCCTCCCGCGCACGCCGACCGACCCCGAACCGGCCGGCGTGCGCGGGGGGCCGCCGTGCGCGCGGTGGGTATGTCAGTCCGCGTCCGGCACCAGCACCGGTGTGTCCCGCTTGAGGATCTCTCCGCGGAAGAACGCCGGGCTCCTGAACCGCTGCACCTCCATCAACACCGCGCCGAGGACCAGCAGGCCGACGCCGATGATGAAGACGCTGCCGACGCCGGCCACGCGGTTGCCGTCGCCGTAGTCGGGGTCGGCCACGTCGACCAGGGTCTTTATGAAGATCGCGCCCAGCATCAGGCCGCCCAGCGCCGGCATCACGCCTTTGATCATCGCCTCGTGCAGGCTGCGCGAGAGGTCCTTGCGGAAGTACCAGACGCAGGAGAACGCGGTCAGCGAGTAGTAGAAGCAGATCATCAGGCCGAGCGCGTAGATCGTGTCGGTGAGCACGTTCTCCGACAGGATCGTCATGATCGTGTAGAACGCGCCGGTCGCGACGCCGGCCGAGACGGTCGCGAAGCCCGGTGTCCTGAACGTCGGATGCACGCGCGAGAACACCTTGGGCACCGCCTCGTACGCACTCATCGACAGCAGCGTGCGGGCCACCGGGATGAAGGTGGTCTGGAGGCTGGCGACCGAACTGGCGAGCACCGCGACGAACATCAGGATGCCCAGACCCGAACCCATCACCGGGTCGGCCAACTTGGCGAAGATGTTGTCGTCCTCGTCGTTGTTCAGGCCCAGCCCGGTGGTTCCGGTGCCCGCGTACATCAGGGTGGCGACGCCGGTCATCAGGTAGGCGACCACGATGAACAGGACCGAGATGATCGCGGCCCGCCCCGGGACCTTGGGGCCGCCGGCGGTCTCCTCGTTGATGCTCAGGGCGGTGTCCCAACCCCAGTACATGAAGATCGACAACGACAGACCCGCGGTCAGCGCGGTGAAGCCGCCGTCGATCTCGAACGGGTTGAACCAGCTCCACGAGAACGGGATCGACGTGGGCACGTCACCGCCGGTGGCCTTGGTGATCGCCATCACGACGAACAGCGCGAGCACCGCGAGTTGCAGCGCCACGAGGACGTACTGGACCCGCTTGGTCACGGTCATCCCGCGATAGCTGATCGCGGTCGCGATCGCGATGAAGACCAGGCACGTGGGCACGTGCACCAGCTTGTCGTCGTCCAGTTCCTTGACCCAGTCGCTGTTGAACGCCTCGCCGAGCGCGAGGTAGAAGAACGACGTGCCGATGCCGGCCAGGTTGGACAGCACGATGACGGTCGCCATCACCAGGCCCCAGCCGCACATCCAGCCCACCCTCGGGCCGAACGCCTTGACCGTCCAGGTGAACGAGGTGCCCGCGTCCGGCACGGCCTTGCTGAGTTCGCGGTAGGCGAAGGCGACGAGCAACATCGGGATGAAGCCGACCAGGAAGATCGCCGGGGCCTGCGTGCCGACCTTGTTGACCGTGGGCCCGAGCGCGCCGGTAAGGGTGTACACCGGCGCCACCGTGGAGATGGCGACGACCACGCTCCCCAGCAGGCCGATGGAATTTCGGTTCAGGCCCTTGTCCTTGAGATCGGACTCCGGGAGGTAGTGCGACTCCCCTACCCGGTGGTGCCTATCGCCCCTGTGGCGCACGTGCTCGTTCTTCACAAGCGAACAGACTAAGTCAGGATGAAACGACTTTTGACCAAGGGGGTCACGAACGATCCAGTGAGTCGCTCATGTCACTCGTTGGGGCTTTTCCGGTGGACCGACCGGTGGGCCGAAGGGCCACATCGCCGAGCATTCCGGACAGGAGCTCGGTGACTCCGACCCGGATGTCGTCCCGCGACGGCGGCGTCGCCCACCCGGCGCCCACGATCGAGTCGAACATCACCCCCTCGCACCACGCGACCAGGGACCGGCCGTGCCGCTCGGGCGCGGGCGAGCCGAGCGCGGCCAACATGCCGACCGCCGCGCCCCGGAACGCGGCGCCCGCCTCGTCGTACACCCCGCGCAGCTCGGGCCGCCGGGTCGCCTCCAGCGCCAGTTCGTAGCGGGCGATCTTCTGCTCCCGCCCGTCCCGGATCGCGTCGCCCACGATCACCGCGACCAGGTCGGCGATGCCCGCCGCGTCGCCGGGCAGCGCGGCCGGCAGCCCGCCGTCGGTCAGCGCGGGCGCGAACTCGCCCGCCTCCAGGACGGTCATCCGCGCCAACGCCACCTCCAGGAGCGCGGCACGCGTGCGGGCGTAGTACGACGTGGATCCCGGTGGCAGGCCGGCGCCCTCGTCCACGGCGCGATGGGTCAGTCCGCGCATGCCGCGCTCGACGAGCAGGCGGATCGCGGTGTCGGCGATCAGAACGAGTCGGTCCGGACGGTCGGGGCTGGTGCGCTTCGCGGTGGTCACGCGAGCCAGCCTGCCACGCCGCTACGGGTGTAGAGATCCGGCCACTACACCCGTAGAGACATGCCCACTACAGGCGTAGAGATTCTGTCCACTACACATGTAGAGTCATCGACACGTCCTCTACACCTGTAGTGGATGTCGAGAAGGAACGACCCACCAGGGGGAACCATGTCCGTCACGAAGCCCGAGGCGATCATCGTCGGCGCCGGCCCCGGCGGGCTCACCGCCGCGACCGCCCTGCACCGGAACGGGTGGTCGGTCCTGGTCCTGGAACGCGCCGCCTCGCTGGAGCCGATCGGCGCGGCCATCGCCGTCGCGCCGAACGGCCTGCGCGCCCTGGACGCCGTCGACGCGGGCGGCCCACTGCGCGAGTCGGCCGCGATCCAGGGCGCCGCGACGCTGCGTCGACCGGACGGGCGGGTGCTCGCGCCGACCAGCGGCGAGGCCTTCGTCGAGCGCTTCGGCGAACCGATGGTGCTCGCTCCCCGGGCCGAACTGATGCGCGTGCTGCACGCGAGCCTGCCGGCGGACGTGCTGCGCACCGGGACGACCGTGCTGACCGTACGCCCCGGCGGTCCGGACGAGCGGGCCTCGGTGACCACCGCGGCCGGCGACACCCTGACCGCCGACCTCGTGGTCGCCGCGGACGGGATCCGCTCGCCGATCCGCCGGGCGCTCTTCCCCGAGCACCCCGGCCCGCGCTACGCCGGATTCACCACGTGGCGCGCGATCGTGCCGGGCATGGACATCGTCCCCGGCGAGACCTGGGGCCGCGGCCTGGTCTTCGGCGCGATGCCGCTCGCCGACGGCCGGGTGTACTGGTACGCGACCGCGAACCGCCCCGCGGGCGCCACGCACGGCGACGAGCGGGCCGAACTGCTGCACCTGTACCGGGACTTCCACGCGCCCATTGCACAACTGATCGCAGCGGCGCCGGCCGGGGAGATCCTGCACCTGGACGTGCACGAGATGGCCGAGCCGCTGCCGGCCCACCACCGGGGACGGGTCGTGCTGATCGGCGACGCGGCGCACGCGATGACGCCGAACCTGGGTCAGGGCGGCAATCAGGCGCTGGAGGACGCGATCGAACTGGCCGACGTGCTCTCGGGCGCGGACGCCGACGGCGTGGTCGACGCGCTGCCCGCGTACACCGCGCGGCGGCTGCCGCGCACCTCGGCGGTGGTGCGCACGTCGCGCCGCATGGGGGCCATGGCGCAGTGGGAGGGCCGAGGCGCCGTCGCGGTCCGGGACACGTTGTTGCGGGTGGCCGGCCGGCTCGCGCCAGACGCGGCCCTGCGCCCGCTGGACACGGTCCTGGCCTGGCGCCCGCCGGTGGCTTCGGTCTGAACCGCCGGGTGTTTGCGGGTTCCACCCGCGAGGGATGCGCCGTACATTCCGTACCGGCCGGTATGTGGTTGACGGAGGGGGAACGCGGTGACGATCGATCCGCAGCTCGTGGAGCTGTTGAGTGTCATGCCGGAGGATCTGTTCGTGGGCGACGCGGCCACCGCGCGGGCCACCATCGACGCCGGGATCGGACTGCTGCCGGTGATGACCGAGCTGGCCCGGGTGGAGGACCGCACCATCCCGGGTGCCGTCGACGCGCTGCCCGCTCGGATCTATCGGCCCTCGGAGCAGCCCGATCTGCCGGTGACCGTGTTCTTCCACGGCGGCGGGTTCGTGATCGGCGGTCTGAACAGTCACGACGCGCTGGCCCGGCGGATCGCCCGGCACGCCGAGTGTGTGGTGATCTCGGTGGACTACCGGCTCGCCCCCGAGCACCCGTTCCCGGCCGCGACCGAGGACGCGTTCGCCGCGTACCGCTGGGTACTCGACAACGCCGCCGAACTGGGCGCCGACCCGGCCAGGATCGCCCTGGCCGGCGACAGCGCGGGCGCCACCCTGTCCGCGACCACGTGTCTGCTGGCCCGCGACCACGGCCTCCCGCAGCCGGCCCTGCAGATGCTCTGGTATCCGGCGACCGGCGTCGAGGACACCGTGTCTCGGGCCGAGAACGCGCACGCGCCGCTGCTCACCGCCGCCTCGATCGCGTGGTTCATGAGCCACTACTTCGGCGGACGCGAGTTCGACGAAATGGGCCCGTACGCCCAAATCGGCACCATCGAGGACCTGTCCGGGCTGGCGCCGGCACACGTCGTGCTGGCCGGCTACGATCCGCTGCGCGACGAGGGCGCGGACTACGCCGAGCGACTGCGCGCGGCGGGCAACACCGTCGAGTGCGAACTGTTCGAGGACATGGTGCACGGCTTCATGAGCTTCGTGGACCTGATCCCGCGCTGCGAGGAATGCGCCTCGGGGTCCTTCGCCGCTCTGCACAAGGCACTGCACCCGTAAGGCACGGCACCCGTAGGGCACGGCACCCGTAGGGCGGTTCGGACCCGACGGACGCGGACGGGACGGACGCGGACCGGCCGGGCGCGGCCCCGACGGACCCGGACCCGACCGGCGTGCGGCGCAAGCGCGACAGCGCATGGCCGCCGTCAGCGCGACGGCAGGATCAGCAACTCGTCCGAACCGGGCCGCCGCAGCACGTCCACCGGATGACCGTACAGGTCGGACAACACCGGCGCGGTGCACACCCGGTCCGGCGGACCGCACGCGACCAGTCGGCCGCCGGCGAGCAGCGCGATCCGGTCCGCGTAGGCGGCGGCCAGGTTGAGATCGTGCAACACGATCACCACCGCGTGACCCCGGCGGGCCCGGGCGCGGGCCAGCCGCAGCACGTCCTCGGTGTGCTTGAGGTCCAGCGCCGCGGTGGGCTCGTCCAGGAACAGTACGGGTGCGCCCTGCGCGAGCACCCTCGCCAGTGAGACCCGGGCCCGCTCGCCGCCGGACAACGACGGATAGGCCCGGTCGGCCAGGTGCGCGACGTCCGTCTCGGCCAGGCAGCGCGCCACGATGGCGTCCTCGGACTCCTCACTCGGCAGTCCCGCGTGCGGCGCGCGGCCCATCCGCACCACCTCGTCCACGGTGAACGGGAAGGACAGCGTGACGTTCTGCGGCAACACCGCGCGGCGCAAGGCCAGTTCGCGCTGCGAGTAGGCGGGGAGCGGCCGATCGGCGATCCGCACGGTGCCCTGATGCGGCGTCAGGTCACCGGTGAGCAGGCCGAGCAGGGTCGACTTGCCCGCGCCGTTGGGTCCGAGCACCGCGACGATCTCGCCGTGTCGCACGTTCAGCGAGACGCCGTCGACCAGGTTGCGGCCGGCGACGCCGAAGCTGACGTCCTCGGCCTCGACGCCGATCGCGCCGGACTCGGGAGTGGGCGCGGGCGCCGCGCCGCGGTTCCTGGCGAGCAGCCTCATCAGGCCCAACCTCCTTGCCGGGAACGGGTCCTGCGCAGCAGCCACAGGAAGAACGGGGCACCGATCAGCGCGCTGAGCACACCGAGCGGTACCTCCTTGGGCATCGCGATGGTGCGCGCCGCGAGATCGGCGCCGACGGTGACCAGCGCGCCCAGGACGGCGCTCGCCGGCAGCAGCAGCCGGTGTCGGGGGCCGGCGATCAGCCGGATGATGTGCGGGACGACCAGGCCGACGAAGGTGATCACCCCGGCCGCGGCGACGGCCGCGCCGACCAGGGTGGCACTGAGCACGACCACCACGATGCGGACCCGTTCGGTGTCCACGCCCAGGTGTCGGGCGCCGCGTTCGCCGAGCGCCATGATGTCCAACGCCCGGGCGTACCGGGGCAGGATCAGCAGACCGATGATCGCGAACGGCGCGAGCGCACCGATGATCTTCCAGCTCGCCCCGCCGACGCTGCCCAGGTTCCAGAAGGTGATGCTGCGCAGTTCGGCGTCGTCGGCGACGAAGGTGAACAGCCCGATCGCGGCGCCGGCCAGCGCGTTGATCGCGATGCCGGTCAGCACCAGGGTGACCACTTCGGTGCGGCCGTCCGCGCGGGAGAGCAGGTAGACGAACAGCGTGGTGATCAGGCCGCCGGCGAAGGCGAACGCGGTCACCGTCCAGGAGCCGAACGCGGAGACGCCCATCACGATCGCGCCGACCGCGCCCAGCGCCGCGCCGGAGGAAACCCCGATCACGCCGGGCTCGGCGAGCGGGTTGCCGAACACGCCCTGCATCGCGGCCCCGGCGCAGCCCAGACACGCGCCGACCATGATGCCGAGCACGATGCGCGGGAAGCGGATGTTCCACAACACGGCCTCGTTGGCCTGCGACACGTGGCCGATGTCCAGGCCCAGGTGGTGCAGTACCGAGGAGAGCACCTGATCGGACGGGATGTCGAAGGCACCCATGCCGGCCGACACGACGCTCGTGGCCAGGAGCAGCAGCACGAGCGTGGGCATCAGCCACCGGCCGTGTTTGCGCGGGGCCGCCGTCTCCGAGGCCGCAGCCTCCGGATCCGCGGCCACCGGCGCCGCGGCCTTGCTGAGTTCGACCGCGGGCGGCGGTGAAGCCGGTTCGTCCGTGGGTTCTTGACGCTCCGTCACCGTTGCCACGGGCTCCCCTGTACCTTCCCGTCGTGTGTCCGCGGGCGCCGCACGGACCGAGACGGCTCGGCCGGCGCCTGCGCAGCGGCACGGGCCGAGGCCCGGCCGACCCTAGCCATGCAGCAGATCGACGAGCTTGTTCAGCGCGACGCCCGCGGTCGCACCGCCACCGCCCAGTTCCAGGTCGTCCATCGCGACGACCTTGCGGTTCTGGCCGGCGGGCGTCTGTGCGACACCCGGCAGCTTGAGCACACCGTCGACGCCGCCGACCGACTCCAGGCCCTTCTGGAAGACCAGGATGACGTCGGGCTTGGCCGCGACCATCGCCTCGGGGGTCAGCGCGGCGGACATCTCCACGCCCAGTTCGGTGCCGGTGTCGATGCCGCCGGCGGCGGTGATCATGCTGTCCGGGCCCAGGCCCTTGCCGCCGATCTGGTACAGGTTGGCCTGCCCGCGGATGTACAGGAACGCCACGCGCGGCTTGGTGGTGGCCTGCGCGCCCTTGGCCTTGGCCGTGGCGATCTCGCCGGCGGTCCGGTCGGCGAGCGTCCTGCCCTTGTCCGGCACACCCAGCGCGGTGGCGATGGTGGTGATCCGGGTGATCGCGTCCTCGGGCTTGCTGCTGTCCGGGATCAGCACGATCGGAACGCCGGCCGCCTTGAGCTGGTCGATCGCGCTGCGCGGGCCGACCGAGGCGCTGCCGATGGCGACCGTGGGCCGCTGGGCGAGGATGCCCTCGGGGTTGAGGGTCCGCGAGTTGCCGAAGGTCGCCTTGCCCTTGCTCTCCGGCAGAACCGCGCCGGAGGTGTCCACGCCGACGACGTTCGAGGCCAGGCCGAGCGCGTACACCGTCTGCGCGATGTCGCCGCCGAGCGGGACGATCCGGCTCGCGTCCTTGACGGTGACCTTGCCCATCGTGGTGTCCACGGTGGCGGGCAACGCCGTACCGGCCGCGGCCTGGCCGGCCTTGCCGTCGGACTTGTCGTCGTCGTCGCCACCGCACGCCGTGGCGAACGCGGTGATGGCGAGGACGGCCGCGGCCACCTTCAAGCTTGTTCGACGCAGACGCATCCGGCGGCCTTTCGAGCTGTGGAGTAGGCGGACGAGCGGCTCGATTTCTTAGGTAAGCCTTGCCTTGTCCTACTGCGCAACTTAAAGGTGAGGCTTGCCTAACTTCAAGCCCGGGTCGGGTGGACAACGTCACACGCGAGCCGCGGTCCGCTCCCCCGGCAGCGGCAGGCGCAGCACCAACACCGCCGCGTCGTCGACGTTGCCGGTCTCGTCCGCCGCCGCGAGCACCGCGTCCGCGATCGCCTCGACGCCCGCGTCGGCGCACCCGCGGGCCCGCTCGGCCGCCCGCTCCAGGCCGACGTCGATGGGCCGTTCGCGCGACTCCACCACCCCGTCGGTGACCAGCACGACGATCGAGCCCGGGGCCAGCCGCAGTTCGTGGGTCGGGTAGTCCGCACCCTCCAGGATGCCGAGCACCGGCCCGCCGGGTGTCTCCAGCACCTGCGATCGCCCGTCCGGGGTGAGCACGATCATCGGTACGTGGCCGGCCCGGCCCACCGCGCACGCGCCGGTCGCCGGGTCGATGCCCAGCAGCGTGCAACTGGCGAAGGCGTTCCGGTGCAGCGCGGCCGGCAGGTCGTTGGTCCGACGCAGCACCCGGCCCGGGTCGGCGTCCTCGGCCGCGAAGGCCCGCTTGGTCGTGCGTACCTGCCCCATGAACGCGGCCGCGTCCACGTCGTGGCCCTGCGCGTCGCCGATGGCCACCAACGCGGTGCCGTCCTCGCGGGCGATCACGTCGTACCAGTCGCCGCCCACCGACAACCCGTCCCGGGCCGGCGCGTAGCGCACCGCGATCTCCAGGCCCGGCACCACCGGCAGGCGCGCGGGCAGCATGGTGCGTTGGAGCGCCTCGGCGAGTTCGGCGCGGGCCTGTTGCAGCCGGATCCGCTCGATCGCCTGACCGGCCAACTGACCGAAGGTGCGCATCAGCGCGCGTTCGTCCTGGGTCGGCCGGTGCTCGCGGTCGTAGGTCACCGCGAGGCCGCCGATCGGACGGTCGCCGCCGGCGAACGGGATGATCGCGTACGCCCGGGCGTCGGTGGCCTCGATCAGTTCGGGCGCGTCGGGCCATCCCGCGGTGTGCTGCGCGAGCGATTCGACGAAGATCGGCTCGCCGGTGCGAATCGCCCACCCCAGCGGGCGATCCGCGGTCGGGGCGATCCGCTCCAGGGCGGGCATCAGGTTCGCCCGTACCCCGGGCCCGAAGGACATCCGCAGCCGGTCGTGGTCCACCAGCGCGACCAGGGCGCCCGTACCGCCGAACACCGGGGCCGCCCGGTCGAGCATCACCGCGCTCAGCTCGTCCTCGGTGACCGCGCGGATCAGCGCGGCGGACACCTCGGCCGGCCGCTCGCCGCGTTCGCGCGCGGCGCTCAGACGCCGCTCGGCCTCGGCGCGCAGCCGGACCACCTCGGTCTGGTCGTGGTCGACCCCCACGATCACGTCGCGACCGTCGATGCCCAGCCGGAGCCTGCGCATGTGCGACTCGACCCAGTGCCAACCGTCCGCGCCGCGCACCCGGAACATGGTGCGGTCCTCGTCGACGCCCCCGGGCCGAAGCGCCTCGATCCGTCGGACGAGGTCCGCCCGGTCCTCGGGGTGGACGTCGGCGAGCCAACGCGGGCCGGCGTCGCCGTCTTCGGCGTCCGCGTACGCAGCGTGCAGCCGTGGCCGGCCGCCGTGCCAGCGCCAGGTGCCGGAGTCCAGGTCCCATGTCCACAGGCCGAATCCGCCCAGTTTCGCGGCCAGGCGGAAGTGCACGAGCTGGGCCTCCAGCTCGCTGTGCCCGCGCAGCTCGCGCAGCACGGTGTCGGGTCCGTGCGTGACCGCCTCGAACAGGCAGACCACCGCGATGCCGTCCGCGCTCGGCAGCTCGACCACCTTGGTCGCCGGCCGGCCCGGCGTGGCGCGCGCCTCGCGGACCAGCTCGCGCCACGCCGCCCGGGCGTCGGGCCCGAGTCGGTCGCCGATCAGGGACGGGAGCGGTTGTCCGGGCGCCTCGCCGAGCAGGCCGACGGCGCGGGCGAAGCGTGGCGTGCGGGCCAGGATCCGGCCGTCCGTTCCCACCCGGGCGGCCGCGACGGCCGGGTCGAGCACGATCTCGGTGATTTCTCCGCCTCGCCTCATCGCCGTGTCGGGCCGGTCGCCACGCATGCGCAGGCGTGGGCACGCCGCGGCGGCATGGGGGCTCGGCCCGTCCTCCTGATTCGACCGTAACCGGGTCCGGGACACCTCGCTCAGGGACCATGCACCCCACGCACGGGGACCTTGGACCCGTTCGTTCGGCGCCGCCGAGGCCGCGCCGCGCGATCCGAGACGCCCGTTCCGCGATGCCCGGTCCGCGATGCCCGGTCCGCGCCGCGCGGTCGTTTCAGCGCTCGCGCCAGGCCCGGCTGTGCCGGCGGATCTCGGCCGCGGAGAAGTTCTCGTGGTCCTCGCCCCACGCGGTGACGCCGTCGAAGGTCCATTCGGTGAGGCCGTTGACGGTGAACAGGTTCGGGTTCAGGAAGAAGCCGAGCCGGTTGTGCATGCGCCCCTCGGCGTGCAGTTCGCGGCCGAGTTCGTCCTCCGCGTCGAGCACGATCCGGGTGGCCCAGCCGGTGGCGTCCTCGCGTTCGACCACCTCACGGCGGCCCTTGGCCAGCTTGGCCCAGGTGCCGTCGCGGAGCAGGTAGCCGTGGATGGACACGCAGCCCGTGCCGAAGTCCATGGTGATGCTGTGGAAGGCGTCCCGGTCGGAGGCGGTCGCGTAGCTGTAGCCGCCGCGTCTGGCGGGCGACTGCATCAGGCCGGGACCGAACTGCGAGCGCGGTCCCCACGAGCGGTCGCGGAAGCCGTACGAGTCGACCGGGATCTCCTCGCCGCGCAGCACGAGCGTGCCGGTGTAGCGGCCGGGCTGGTCGACGTGCTTTTCGCCGAGGTAGTGCGGTGGCAGCACCCCGGTGAAGGTCAGGTCGACGTGGATCTCGTCGCCGCCGTCCGGGTCGTCGTAGCCGACCTCGTACACCCGTTGCGGTTCCACGCAGCGCACCCGGAAGCCGTTCGGCAGGCGCAGGTCGGTCAGGTCCTGGTCGGGGATCGGCAGATGCCAGAAGTTCTTGGCGTAGACCGCCTCGTGCGGATGTTGCCCGCTGTCGTCCCAGAAGTACGCGCCGCCCGCCGCGACCCCCTGGTTCGCCCGGAAGAACGGATAGAGCTGCCCGGACAGCCGCTTTTCCGGAACCGTGAAGGTGAACCAGGAGGTCTCCGACCAGTACGGGTCGTCGTTGGTCGGCGGGTGGAACATGTCGTCGGGGTGGTGAGTGGTCATGGCCAACGGGTACTACGGGTACTTGGCCGAGTCAATGACTTTCGCCGACGAGCACCGTGGACGACCGATCCGCCGCCGGGCGACCGCCGTGCCCGCTATTCGAGGGTGACGTCCACCGTGAGCGGTCCCTCCGCGGCGACGCGGTCGATCCGGGTGATGTGTCCGGCCGCGCGCAGGTCCGTCTCGACCAGGGCCGCCCGAGCCAACTCGGCCGGGGCGCCGGTGATCGTGACGCCCGCCACCTCGGCGCGCATCGACACCTGCGCGGCGGACTTGGCCTTGCGCACACCGGCGATCAGCTCGGACGCGGTACCCAGCAATGCCCGGTCGGCCGCCGGCGCGTGCGGCTCGGGCCAACTCGCCCGGTGCACCGAGCCGTCCCGCCACCACGACCACACCTCCTCGGTCGCGAACGGCAACACCGGCGCGAGCAGCCGCAGCAGTACGGACAGCGCGCTCGCGAGGGCGGCCCGGGCCGACGCGGCGCCCGCCGGCGACCCGGCCTCGCCGTAGGCGCGGGCCTTGACCAGTTCCACGTAGTCGTCGCAGAAGTACCAGAAGAACCGCTCGGTCCGGTCCAGCGCCCGCGCGTAGTCGTAGTCCTCGAACGCCTCGGTCGCCGCGCGGACCACCTCCGCGAGCTCGGCCAGCAGCGCCAGGTCCAGCGGCTCGGTCACCGCCTCGGGCACCTCGACCGCATCGTGTGCCCGGTCCGCCTCGCCCGCCGGGTCCGCGCCGCCCGCCTCGGCCGCGCCGATCGAGAGCACGAAGCGGCCGACGTTGAGCAGCTTGATCGCGAGCCGCCGGCCGACCTTCATCTGACCGACGTCGAACGCGGTGTCCACGCCCGGCCTGCCGTTCGCCGCCCAGTAGCGCACCGCGTCCGAGCCGTGTTGCGCGAGCAGGTCGACCGGAGTGACCACGTTGCCCTTGGACTTGGACATCTTCTTGCGGTCCGGGTCCAGGATCCAGCCGGAGATCGCCGCGTGCGCGAACGGCAGGCTCTCGTGCTCGGCGTCCGCGCGCACCACGGCGGAGAACAGCCAGGTGCGGATGATCTCGTGTGCCTGCGGTCGCAGATCCATCGGGAAGACCCGGGCGAACAGGTCCTCGTCGCGACACCAGCCGCCCGCGATCTGCGGCGTGAGCGAAGAGGTGGCCCACGTGTCCATCACGTCCGCGTCGCCGACGAACCCGCCGGGCTCGCCGCGCTGTTGCTCCCGGTATCCGGGCGGCACATCGGTGTACGGGTCGATCGGCAGGTCCGCCTCGGCCGGGCGCAACGGCGTGTCGTGGCGCGGCCGGCCGTCCGCGTCCAGCGGGTACCACAGCGGCACCGGCACACCGAAGAAACGCTGCCTGCTGATCAGCCAGTCGCCGTTGAGGCCCTCGACCCAGTTGTCGTAGCGCACCTTCATGTGCGCCGGATGCCAGGTCAACTCGGCGCCCCTGGCCAGGAGTCGGGCGCGCAGGTCGGCGTCGCGTCCGCCGTTGCGCAGGTACCACTGCCGGGTGGTGACGATCTCGAGCGGCTTGTCGCCCTTCTCGTAGAACTTCACCGTGTGCGTGATCGGCTTCGGCTCGCCGATCAGTTCGCCGCTCTCGCGCAGCATCGCCACGATCCGCTCGCGCGCGGTGAACACGGTCGCGCCGGCCAGTCGCGCGTAGGCCGCGACCGCCTCGGGGGCGTCGATCCCACTCGGCGGTTCGCTCAGGAAGCGACCGTCCCAGCCGAGCACCGCCCGGGTTTCCAGGCGCAGTTCGCGCCACCAGGTGACATCGGTGGTGTCACCGAACGTGCACACCATGGCGATCCCGGAACCCTTGTCCGGATCGGCCAGCGGGTGCGCGTACACCGGCACCGCGACGTTGAACAGCGGTGTGCGCACGCTGTTCCCGAACAGGTGGGTGTAGCGGGTGTCGTCGGGATGCGCGACGAGCGCGACGCAGGCCGGCAACAACTCCGGTCGGGTGGTCGCGATTTCCAGCGCGTCGCCGGTCGGCGTGCGAAACGCCAGGCGGTGGAAGGCGCCGGGGCGCTCGCGGTCCTCCAACTCGGCCTGTGCGACGGCGGTGCGGAAGGTGACGTCCCACAGTGTGGGGGCCTCGGCCGGATAGGCCTCGCCGCGCTCCAGGTTGCGCAGGAAGGCCCGCTGGGAGGCGGTCCGCGAGACCGTGTCGATGGTCTGGTAGGTCATCGTCCAGTCGACGGACAGCCCGAGCAGCCGCCACAGTTCCTCGAACGCCTTCTCGTCCTGGTGGGTCAGCCGCTCGCACAGTTCGATGAAGTTCCGCCGGGAGACCGGGATCTGCTGCTTGCCGGGCGACGTGGGCGGGACGAAGTCGGCGTCGTAGGGCAGCGCGGGATCGCAGCGCACGCCGAAGTGGTTCTGCACGCGCCGCTCGGTGGGCAGGCCGTTGTCGTCCCAGCCCATCGGGTAGAAGACCTCGCGCCCGCGCATCCGGCGGTAGCGCGCGATGGCGTCGGTGTGGGTGTAGGAGAACACGTGGCCCACGTGCAGCGATCCGCTGACCGTCGGCGGCGGGGTGTCGATCGAGTAGACCTCGTCGCGGGTCCGGCTCCGGTCGAAGCGGTATACGCCCGTCTCTTCCCAGACGCGCGACCATTTCGCTTCCAGCCCGTCGAGGGTGGGCTTGTCGGGCATGCGGGGGGAACCAGTCGGGGCAGCCATGCCCCCGGAGCGTACCCGGCGCCTCGCCCGGACTCGAAGCGATTCCGGAGCCGGCAGCGGGTGTCGTGGCCGGTCGGTGGGCCGACCCGGCCGGATCGGTGGCCCCGGCGGAGCCGGCGGGTGCCGGGGAACGACGGGAGGTCCGCGAGTCGCCCATCGGGGGGGCGGGCGGCTCGCGGACCTCGGGTGCCGGTGACCCAGGGGTCAGGCGTCGGTGCGCAGGGCGGTGACGAATGTGCGCCAGGGGGTGCGGGCGAGGGTCAGCAGTCCGACGGCCGGGTCCTTGCTGTCCCGTACCTCGACGGCGCCGTCCGGGTGCGGGCGGATCTCGGTGCAGTCGCCGTTCTGCATGCTGTAGGAGCTCTTGAACCAACGGGGGGCGTTGTTCTCAGGCATGGCGTTCTTCCTTGGCATGGCGTTCTTCCTTCTCGGTGGGCGAGTCGCTCCGGTTTCGAGCGGCTCGGTCTGCGAGTTGCTGGGCACTGGCCGCGATGAAGGCCTCCGACTCGACGGGGCTGAGCGCGATGCCCCGCAAGTCGGCGAAGACCTTGCCGTAGTGAGCGGTGTCCTGGGCTCTTTCCAGGTACGCGTGGCTGGTGATGTTCTCCAGCGAGACCACTTCCATCCCCGACGGGGGAGGGAATCCGTAGATCGAGAACGGCGTGGGGCCGCCCGGATAGGCGCCTGCCGAAAAGGGTAGTACTTGCACGGTCACGTTCGATAGTTGTGCAATTTCGATCAAGTGCACGAGTTGTTCCCGGAGCACTCGATGGCCGCCTATTTCCTGGCGCAACGCGGCCTCGCCGATCACCATCAATACCTCCAGCGGGGCCGGTTCCTCGCGGGTGAGCACGCGCTGTCGATCCAGCCGCACCCGGACCCTGGTGCGGCACTGCTCGTCGACCGGCCCGACCGTGCCGCCGCGGATCACCGCCGTCGCGTACTCCTCGGTCTGGAACAACCCGGGAATGATGCTCGGCTGGAAGCCCAGGCAGGACGCCACCTCGGCCTCCAGTCCGATCAAGTCCAGGAAGTCCTGCGGAAGTCGATCGGCCAGGTCGCGCCACCAGCGCTGCCGGCGGCCCTCGCGGGCGAGCGCCAGCCAGCCGTCCCGCGCCTGCGCGTCGCCCACCTCGTACAGATCCAGCAGCGCCTTCAGATCCAGCGCCCGAATCCCACTGCGCCCGGACTCGATCCGACTGACCTTCGCCGGATGGCAGGAGAGGGCGTCGGCGGCGTCCTCCAGCAACAGCGACTTGTCCTCGCGCAGGCGACGCAGGTTGGCACCCAGAACGCGCCTGCGCACCGTCGGGTATTGCTCCGCGCCCATTCTTCCTCCCGCTCCCGAGCACTTCCGTCGAGGCATTCCGGCCGCGCCGAGGCTTCGAGCCGTTCATCATCTTTACCGGCTTTACCGGCTTTTCCGGGCTTCACCTCGCCGAGTCGCCCGTCATGGTACTCATGTCCGACACTCTGCAAGTCGAGTGAGTTGTTTGACTTGCACTTATTGCGCCCACCGAGGACGCTACTTACAGCGACACCTCGACCACCCGTCGGGCTGTTCGCAAGTGACCGATCGCGCCTTTTCCCGACCTTTGGGAGGCGAGGGAACGTGCTGCAGGAGCAAGATGCCGGCGTGAACCAGGCAGGGATCGCTTGGATCAGCGCCGCCACCCGCGATCCACGCGAGACGCGGTACACGTGGCTGACCAACCCGGGCGCACGGCGCGCCGCGGACACCGGTCGTCTGTTCGACGCCGTGGTGATGCGGGTCGACCTCGGCGCCGCCGTGCTCGACCTGCTCACGGCCGCCGCCGAACCCGTGGGGGCGGTGATCGCCGAGGAACACGCGGGCAAGTGGGCCTATCTGATCGGCCCCGGCAGCGCTGAGGCGTGGCTCGCCGCCGTCGGCCCCGCCGACGGCACCCGCTACCACTACGTCGGCCACGGCGGCTGCCTCACCCTGCCCGGCCCGCGCCCCTACCCCGGCTCGTCGATGACCTGGATCGTGCGTCCGGGCCTGGGCACCAACCTGACCTGCGTCCCCACCTTGGCCACCGCCTACCTCCACGCCGAATCCCACCGCCCCGACCCCGCGTCCTGAGCCACCCCCGACACCCGGGGCCACGGCCCGTCGAAGCCGGAAACGGGCGCGAACTACGGGTGGGTGAGCGGGTACGGGCGGACGAAGGGGGCGTCGGTCGGGCGTAGCGAGGCGCGGGGGCCGGCGGCGGTTCGGATCGCGTCGAGGCAGCGGGATGGGTCCGCGGCGTAGATGTTGCCGAACCAGGCCATGTTGGCCTCGACCACCACCCAGTGCTCCTCGGCCGTGTCGGCGGTGCCGGCCAGGCCGATGTCCACCACGACCGCGCCGGGCAGCTCGGCGGCGGTGTGGGCGAGCATCTCGGCGGCGAAGGCCAGGAGTTCGCCGGCCCGCGGGTCCTCGGTGAGCGGCAGCGGGTCGAGTCGGCCGAAGCGCGCGTAGCGCGAGCCGGTGTGCACGACGCCGTCCAGCACGAACAGTCGGTACTCGGTGACGAATGTCCGGATCTCGCTGACCAGGACCGGGGTTTCGCCGGGAACGGCGGCCGGCAGTCGGGTGCCGTCGGCATACACGGCCGCCTCGAACGACTTGTCGCTCGGCGGCTTGACGAAGGCCGGCACGCGCAGCCGCCGCGCCTCGGCCATGGTGGTCGGCGTGATCGCCCGCCGGGTCCAGCGCTCGTCCAGCGTGGTCAGCCAGTGGTCCGCCGGCTCCAGCAGGGCTATCTCCAGCGACTCGGCCACCGTGTCTGCGAACCGGGGTCCGCCGTAGTAGACCGCCGATCCGCGCAGGTCGGGCCGCGGACCGTCGAGCACGGTGACCGACATGCCGCGCTCGACGGCGGCGCGGGCCAACAGGTCGGCGGTCGTGGTGGCTTGCGCGGACAGGGCCGGGGTCTCGATCACGATCGCACGTTAGGGCGTGTAGCCCGGCGGGGCGACCGGGTTTCGGATAGGAATTGCACGAGGGCTCGGTCAGGGGGACGGTGTGTGGAACGCGATCGTGGATGTGGCCGATGTGTGTCACTCCGAAGAGCTGTATCCGATCGGCGCGAAAGGGCCTTTTCCGGCCCGTCTCGACGCGGTCGTGAGCGCGTGGCGGGCCCGGCACGGCGCCGACGTCCGGGTCGAACTCGTCGTGGCCAAGGCGCTGTTGCCGGCCCTGGACGCGGCCGACCGAAGTGAATTGTCGCGCCGCGCGGCCCGGGGCGAGGTGACCGTGCGTGCGGTCGCGGACACGTTCCTGCTCGAACGCGCCGAAGCCGAGGGGCTGCACGTGCTCAGCGGGGACCATTTCCTCGACTTCCGTGTTCGGCACCCGTGGATCCGGTCGCACCCGGAACGTTTCCACCACTGGCACCAGGACGAGCACGGCGTGCACTTCGTCCCGCGCGGCATCGACCCCGGGCCGCCCCGACCGCTCGCGCCGGAAGACGTCGAAGGGCTCGACGGGTCCGCGCGGCCGCACCCGGGCCCGGAGATCCTGAACACCCGGTGGCGGTGCGCCGAACCGCGTTGTCCGTACGCGCGCACGTGGACGGGCCTGATCCCGGTGTGGCCGCGCGTGGACGTCGACGCGCGGGCGCTCTGCCCGGAGTGCGCGGGTGTGCTCGCGGCCCAGGGCCCCCGGCGGGCGACCCGACAGGTGGAGTTGGCCGACCACGCCACCGGCGAGTCGATCGAACGCCTGCCGCTGGAGTTGGGCATCAATCTGGTCCTGGGCCGGGGCCGGATCGCGAACGGCTACAACCTGGGCACCCGGCAGCGCCGATTCGGCGAGGCGGTGCGCTACATCAGTCGGCAGCACGTACTGCTGCGCTTCGCGACCGGACGCGCCGGTGAGCGGGTGCTCGCGGTCGACCTGGGTTCGGCCAACGGCACCGAGATCGAGCGCTGGAACGGAGCCGGCCACGAACCCGGTCGGCCGTTGGCCGTCGACGTGGAGGAGATGCTCGCCCCGCGCGACCGGCTCGTGCTCGGCGGCGGTGTGCGCGTCGAGGTCGGCGCGCACGACCTCGACCCGAAGGCCCCGCCGCGCGACGTCGAGCACACCGAGCACGTGGCGCGGCGGACCGTACCGCGGGGGTGAGCCGGGACGGGCGCGAACCACGGGGCTCGGCGGACGATAGCGTTCGAGGCGGGGCGGGGGGCGGACGTGAGACGAGAGGGGTGGCGTGAGCAGCGTCGACACGGTGTCGTTGCAGGACCTGTGGGACCGAGTGGTCGGAACCCAACCGGATCCGCCGAGTTGGCTCGCGCTCGTGACCGGGGCGGTCGCGGTCGTGGTGGTGCTGTACCGCCCGACCTGGCGACCGCTGCGCTCGGTCGTGACGATCGCGCACGAGGGCGGGCACGCGATGGTCGCGCTGCTCAGCGGGCGCCGATTGTCCGGCATCCGACTGCACTCGGACACCTCCGGGGTGACCGTGTCGGTGGGCAAGCCGACGGGCCTGGGCATGATCCTCACCGCGATGGCCGGCTACATCACGCCGTCCATCCTGGGCGCGGGTGGTGCGGCGCTGCTCGCGGGCGCGCACATCACCATGGTGCTCTGGGTGGCGCTGGTGCTGCTCGCGTTGATGTTCATCGCGATACGCAACTGGTTCGGCGCGCTGGTGCTGCTGACCACCGGCGGGGTGATCTTCGCGATCTCCTGGCTGGCCAGTGCGCGGATCCAGGCGGCGTTCGCGTACCTGCTGGTGTGGTTCCTGCTGGTGTCCGGGGTGCGGCCGGTCTTCGAGCTTCAGCAGATGCGCGGTCGTGGCCGCGCGCCGTGGTCGGACGCGGATCAGCTCGCCGACCTGACCAAAATCCCCGGGGCGGTGTGGGTCGGCTTCTTCGGCCTGGTCTCGGCCGCGGCCCTGGGCATCGGCGCGGGCTCGCTGCTCACCTGAGCACTGCCGCACACCAAAACGATCGGCCCGACGCCGGCCGGCTCCACCTCGCGGTGGGGCCGGCCGGCGTCGTCCCACGTCTCGTGGAACCCGCGATCAGAGCGCGTCGGGCAACTTCGCGAGCACGCCGTCGTAGATCCGCTTGAGCCCGGCGGGCGCGAAGGTCTTCTCGAAGAAGCCCCCGATGCCACCCGCCCCGTTCCACACCGTGACGACCTCGACCCGGCTGCCCGTGCCCGCCGGCGACACGGTCCACGTGGTGACCATCGACGAGTTGGCGTCGGTCTCCACCAGCGTCAGGGGGGCCGGCTCGGTGACCGTCACCAGGCAGTCTCGCGACCGCTTGCTCGTGGCCTGCAGCCGCCAGTGCGCCACCGTGCCGGCGCCCTTGCCGCCCTCGCGCACGTCGTACTCCGAGAAGTGCTCGGTGAGCAGCTTGGGCCGCACGTCCGCGTAATCGGCGACGGCCGCGAAAACCGTTTCCGGTTCCGCCGCCACAGTCGTCTGTGCGGTTGCCCTGACCTGCGCCATGACCACTCCTTGCCCTCGATTGCTGTCGGCCGGGTCAAGCAAACCACTCCGCCGCCCGGGCACCGAATCGCACTCCCCCCTACCCGCCGGTCGGCAACGGGTCTCAGGCGATCTCCACGCCGAACGAGCCGGCCAGTGCGGCGAGGTCGAACGCGTAGCCCTGACCCTCCGTACGGAACTTCCAGCCGGCGCCGTGGCGGTAGAACGTGCCGAGCAGCAACACCCGTTCGACGGTGGCGGCGTCGAGCACCGAGCGGACGAACGAGGTGGCCTGGAACGGCGCCACGTCGATCTCGATCGGCCCGACCGCCGCGAAGGTGCTCGCTCCGTCGACCGAGGCCGCGATCACGACGCGACGTACGTCACGTGGCAACACATCCAGTTCGAGGGTGACCGTCTGCTCGGCCGGGCCGGACGCGTCGAGGGCGACCGTCTCCAACGGGGTGGCCGGTTGGTTCCAGAACACGAAATCGGCGTCGCCGCGTACCCGTTCGTGCTCGTCGAGCAGAAAGGCCACGATGTCGATGTCCTCGTCCGGGCGCTCCCAGGCCCAGGACGCGTTCAGCGTCCACCGGCCCGGGTCGGCGCCGCCGGGCAATGGCACGGTGCCGCCGCGCGGGAGGTTGTCGCCCGTGCCGGCCGGGCCGGAGCCGGGCTCGGCCCGGGGGCCGGACTCGGGCGCGTCGGCGAGTGAGGCGTGCCATTGCGCCTCGGTCAGGCACACCGCGCCGAACGCCCGCGCGCGGGCGATCCGGGGATCGGTCGCCGCGCCGGGCAGCACCACCACGGTGTCCACGGTCGAGGTGAGGTTGATCCGGAGCCGAGCGCCGGAGTCGAGCACGAGTTGGCGCACCCGGCCGCCCTCGCCGTGCTCGTCCCGGCCCTGGAGGACCAGGACCTGACGCACCGTCGGGCGAGTGGGGACGCGCGGCACAGCGACCGGGGCCGCGCCCGACGGGGGCGCGCTCGGCGCCTCGGCGGGGGCGGGCGCCTGGATCGCATCGGCCGCGCCGACCACGGATGCCGGCCCGCGATCCGTCTCGGGCTCCGTACGCGGCGCCGGAAGCACCGCCGGCGCGACCGTCGGCGCCGCCGCCGGGCCGGCCACCGGCGTACCCGGTAACACCCGCGCCAACAAGCGCGCGAACGTGGCCTCGTCGATCACCGGCGTACCCAGGTGCGCGGCCTTGCGGTTCTTGCCGCTGCCGCTGCCCGCGTCGTTGGTCACCAGCACCGAGGTCTTGCCGCTGACCGAGGTCGCCACGTACAGACCGGCCTCGGTCGCCTGCCGTTCCGACTCCTCGCGCGATCGGCCGCCCTCGCCGGTGAACGCCACCCGCATGCCCTGGATCAGCCCCACCCCGAGGTCGAGCCGGCCCGGATTCGTCCATGGGCAGGGCGCCTTGGCCGACGCCGACCGCTCGGGACGGCGCGTGCGCGCGGCGGCGGCCCGGCGCAGCCCGGAACCGGCGTCCGGCACGGTCAGCGGCAGCGGCAGGCCGGCGCCCGCCGCCTCGTGCAGGCCGTACCGGAAGATCTCGCCGAGCACCCGGGCGTCGTCCACCGCGTCGTGCGCGCGCAGTTGCCGCACCCGGTAGTGGGCCGCGAGGGTGGCCAGTCGGTAGTCGCCGATCGGCAACTCCAGGTGCCGGGCCAGCGCCATCGTGCACAACCGCCGCTCCATCGGCCACGGCGTGTCCAGACGGCGGAACTCCGCGGTCAACATGCCCCAGTCGAACGGCGCGTTGTGCGCGACCAGGACCCGTCCGGTGAGGTACTCGGCCAGGTCGTCGGCGATCCGGTCGAACGTGGGCGCGCCCGCGAGCCGTTCCGGGGTCAGGCCGTGGATGTGCACCGGTCCGGGATCGCGTCGCGGGTCGACCAGCGTCGACCAGCGGTCGGTCACCGTACCGGCTCGGTCGAGCAACTCCACGGCGACCGAGACGACGCGATCCGAACTTCGCAGCCCGGTGGTCTCCACGTCGACGACCGCGTAGTCGCTGGGGTAGTCGGCGGGCCAGGGCGCCAGGGATGTGACTGTCACTCACGGACCGTACAACGCGCCGGTGGAACGTGCCGGGCAGAGCCCGCAATCCGGGGGACGGACGCGATCTGCGGGCCCCGCTCGACACCGCTCGACACCGCTCGACACCGTGCGACACCGACGACTGCGACGGATGTCCGCCCGGATCACGTGCAGCGTGTACCGACCGCCGGCAGTTCGCCCTTGAGCAGGTAGGTCTCCACCGCGGTGTCCACGCACGTGTTCCCGCGGTTGTAGGAGCCGTGCCCGTTGGCCTCGCGGGTGAGCAGGACCGCGCCGGGCAGTTGCGGGGTGAGCGCCTGGGCCTGCTCGTACGGCGTCGCCGGGTCGCCCGTGGAACCGACGATCAGCACCGGCGGCGCGGTCGGCGCGCTGATCGGGCGGGCCCGATCGGCGCCGGCCGGTCGGCACTGCGCGGCGAAGGACCAGGCCACGCCGGGTCCGGTGATCGGAAGCGGGTCGGCCAGTTCCTTGGCCAGCGCGTCGGCCTCGGCGATGGTCAACTGCCGTCCGTCGGCGCAGTTGATCGTCACGTTGGCCGCGGCGTGATCGCTCGGGTAGGAGCCGTCCTCCTCCCGGCCCAGCCAGTAGTCGGTGGCCGAGGCGGCCCGGCGCGCGTCGTCGCCCAGGTAGATCGCCAGGGTCGCGCGCAGGTCCTTCCAGGCCTGTTCGCTGTAGACCGCCTGGGAGATCGCGTTGACGGCCTCGCCCTCGCCGATGGTGCGACCGCCTGCCGCCTTCAAGGGCTTCTCGCCCAGCTTGTGCAGCCGGTCCGCGAGGGTGCGCACCGCTTCGTCGACCGTGCCGTCGAACGGGCAGTCCGACTGCTTGAGGCAGTCGGCCAGGAAGGCCCGGAAGGTCTGTTCGAAGCCGCGGGCCTGGCTGCGCGCGGCCGCGACCCGGTCCAGCGCCGGGTCCATCGGCGCGTCCAGCACCATCCGGCCGCTGTGGCCCGGGAACGTCTCCAGGTACACGGCGCCGAGGAAGGTGCCGTAGGAGTAGCCGAAGTAGTTGAGCTTGTCCTCGCCCAGCACACCGCGCAGCACGTCGAGGTCGCCCACCACCTCCCGGGTGCCCAGGTGCGCGAGCAGCTTGCCGCCGCGCGCGGTGCAGCCGTCGGCGAACTCCGCGTGGAACGCCGAGATCGAGGCCAGTTCGGCCGCGTCGTCCGGGGTCGGGTCCAGACCGCGCAGCCGGTCGATGCCGGCGTTGTCGACGCAGGTGACCGGGTTGCTGTCGCCGGTGCCGCGCGGGTCGACGCCGACCACGTCGTAGCGTTCGGCGAGCGCCGGGCGTTGCCCGAACCCGGCCACCATGCGCAGCACCCCCGATCCCGGGCCGCCGGGGTCCACGGCCAGCACGCCCAGCCGCTCCCCCGTGGCCTTCTTGCGGTACGCCTGCACCTCGATCGTCTCGGCCGCCGGATTCGCGTAGTCCAGCGGCACCCGCAGCTTCGCGCACTCCAGCAGGCTCTCGTCCGCCTTGGTGGCCTTGTCGTCGGCGCACTTCGCCCAGGCCGGCTTCCGAGCGTAGAACTCCTTGAGCGCCGGGTCGTCCGCGCCGATCGGCTTGGCCGTCGGGGCGCTCGCGGTCGCAGTGGCGGCGCCGGTGGGCGAAGGCGCGGCGGGGGGCCGCCGATCGGTCTTCGACTCGGCTCCGCCGCCGGAGCCGCCGCACCCGGCGGCCAGCACGAGGGCGAGGCCGACGGGAGCGATGCGTCGCAGGCGCGACGCGTATATGGAGGTGGTCACGGCGCCAAGGATTATCAGTAACCGACCGACTGTGCCCACTATTTGTTTGGCTGGTACTTCTCCAGTTCCGGAATGACCTCTTTGCCGAGGATTTCGATCGTCCGCAGGATGTCCTGGTGTTCCAGGAAGCCCCACTGGACGTAGCAGATCAGTTCGTCCACCCCCAGATCCGCGTAGCGCTTCATCTTGCGTACGCAGGTCTCCACGTCGCCGATCACGATCATGTCCGCCGCGTCGAAGGTCTCCACCGGGACGTTGCCCTCGAACATCGGCTTGAGCAACGGGAAGGTCTTGTCCTGCTCGGCCGGGGACAGGTGCGGCAGTTCCCATTCGAGGGTGAACATGGCCAGGTTCTTGTACCACCACGCGACCGAGTCCCAGACCCGCCGGTCGACCTGCTTGCGCCCGGTGGTGTGCACCAGCGTGTAGGCCGCGACCTTGTTCGTGGTCACGTCGGTGAGCGGGGTCGGGTTCGCCGCCGCCGCGCGGTAGGCGGCGACCTGGGCGGCCATCGTCTCCAACGGCTGCATGATCGAGAAGGACAACATGCCCAGCCCGTTGCGGCCGGCGATCTCCGCCGAACCCTGCGAGGTGGCGGCCATCCAGCACGGCGGGTGCGGGTCCTGGAACGGCTTGGGGGTGACCATCCGGCGCGGGAAGGAGAACCGCTCCGACTCGTACTCGAAGTACTCCTCGCGCCACATGCCGGTGACGATCTCGATCGCCTCGCGCCAGTCGTCCCGGGACTTGGCGATGTCCACGCCGAACGCGGTCTGCTCCATCGGGGTGGAGCGGCCGGTGCCCCACTCGACCCGGCCGCCGGACAGGATGTCCACCGTCGCGACCTTCTCCGCGATCCGCTGCGGCGGGGTGAAGCCGAACGGGGTCAGCGTGACGCCGAAGCCCATCCGGATCCGCTCGGTGATCCCGGCCAGGTGGCCCAGGAAGACCTCCGAGGCGGGCATGTGCGAGCGGCCCTCGCGGAAGTGGTGCTCGACCGCCCAGACGGTGTGGAACCCGACCCGGTCGGCCAGCCGGATCTGCTCGATCGCCTCGCGATACGCGCGCTGCTCCTCGCGCCGCTGGCCGTAGGGGTGTTCGCCGTGCCACGGGCGCGGCACGTCCACTTCGTAGAGCACGTCGAGCTTCATCGGAGCACCCCATTTTCGATATACTGAAAAATGTTTTCGAATCCCGTATTTCGTGGTCCCGAGTGTGACCCGCCCGGGTACCGGCCACAAGGTGCCCGCCGGGTCGGAAAGTCGCCGTCATGGTCCGTCCCGCCCTCGCCGCCGGTCGCGCGGTGGAGATCCTGAACTTCTTCGCCGCCCACCCGGGCGACGCCTACACGCTGTCCGAGCTGCACTCCGCCCTGGGCATCAACCTCGCCTCCGCCCTGTCGGTGCTCCAGGCCCTGGAGGACGCCGGCTACCTGGTCCGGCATCCGCGCCGCAAGACCTACGAGCTGGGCCCGGCCCTGGTCGCGCTCGGCGACGCGGCGCTGCGCGGCAATCGGGCGGTGGACCTGGCCCGGGCCGAGATGCGCGGGCTGGCCGACGAGTTCGCCACCGAGCTGATCGCCAGCGTCGCGGTGGGCGACGAGATCGTCATCCTGGCCGTGGAGGGCCGGCCGCAGTTGGCCTCGGCCGACGTCCGGGTCGGTCAGCGGTTGCGCATGGTGCCGCCGCTCGGCCAGGTCTTCCACGCGTGGTCGGCGCCGGCCGAGGTCGACGCGTGGTTGGACCGGCTGGACGAGCGCGTGCGCGGTACGGCCCGGGTGCATCTGCCGCCCACCCTGGCCGCGGTCCGCGAGCGCGGGTACTCGATCACCCTGGACAGCCCGACCCGGACCCGGATCGGCGGCACGCTGGAGCGGATGGCCGAACATCCGCGCGAGGCCGCGCTGCTGCGCGACCGGTTGGCCGAGTTGGCCGCCGCGCTGGGCGAGGAGGAGTACGAGCTGATCGCGGTGGACCCGGACACCGTCTACGACATCTCGACCCTGGTCGCCCCGGTGTTCGACGCCGCCGGCCGGGTCGCGGTCGCCCTCACCCTGAACGGGCTCAAGGGCGTGACGGGCCGTCAGGTGATGGCCCACGGCGAACGATTGGGCTCGGTCGCGCGGCTGGTGACCCGCCGCTCGGGCGGCCGGGTACCGGAGTAGGCCGGGTACGGATCGGGCACCGGGCCCTGTCGGGCAGGTCGTGTTTCACGTACGTGTCGACCCGCTCACCGCGTGCGCACCCGCTCATCGTCGGGCAATGCGCGCGTAACACGGGGCGGGTTCCTTAACCCGCGCGTAACACCGAGGTATACGCCAGGAAACTCGGGCTGCCCACCCTGACCTGAGACCAGATCAGGCCCACGAGGGAGCCGCATGACCGTCGCGACCGACGCCCTGAACGCCGGAGACACCGCGTGGCTGCTCGTGGCCACCGCGCTCGTGCTGCTGATGACCCCCGCCCTGGCGATCTTCTACGGCGGCATGGTCCGGGCCAAGAGCGTGCTGAACATGCTGATGATGAGCTTCGTGGCGATCGCGGTGGTGACCGTGGTGTGGATCGCCTTCGGCTACGGCCTGGCCTTCGGCGACGATCTGGGCGGCGGACTGCTCGGCGCGCTCGACAAGCCGTTCATGGCCGGCACCAAGCCCACCGACCTGCACGGCACGGTGCCCGAGCTGCTGTTCATGGCCTTCCAGTTGACCTTCGCGATCCTGACCGTGGCACTGATCTCCGGGGCGATCGCGGACCGCACCCGGTTCAAGGCGTGGGTGCTCTTCTGCGCGGTGTGGGTGCTGTGCGTGTACGTACCGCTGGCGCACTGGGTGTGGGGGCCGAACGGGTGGATCGCGCACCGGCTCGGCGCGCTCGACTTCGCGGGCGGCCTGGTGGTCGAGATCAACTGCGGCGCCGCGGGCATGGCGGTGGCCCTGGTGCTCGGCCCCCGGATCGGCTTCAAGCGGGATCCGATGCGACCGCACAACCTGCCGCTCGTGGTGCTCGGCGCGGGTCTGCTGTGGTTCGGCTGGTTCGGCTTCAACGGCGGCTCGGCGCTGGGCGCGAACGGCCTGGCCGCACAGGCGCTGGTGAACACCCAGGCGGCCGGGTGCACCGCGCTGATCGGCTGGCTCGCGGTGGAGAAGCGCCGGGACGGACACGCCACCACGCTCGGCGCCGCCTCCGGCGCGGTCGCCGGCCTGGTCGCGATCACCCCGGCCTGCGGCGTGGTGGACCTGCCCGGCGCGCTGGTGATCGGCCTGGCGGCGGGTGTCCTGTGCAGCTTCGCGGTGGGCTGGAAGCACCGCTTCGGCTACGACGACTCACTCGACGTGGTCGGCGTGCACTACGTCGGCGGCGTGGTCGGCACGTTGCTGATCGGCCTGTTCGCGGCCGAGGACGTCACCGGCGGCCCGGAGGGCCTGCTGCACGGCGGTGGCGCCGCGCTGCTCGGCAAGCAGGTGGTGGCGATCGTGGTGGTCTCCGCGTTCTCCTTCGGCGTCACGTACGCGATCGCCAAGGCGATCGACCGCACCATCGGCTTCCGCGCCCACGCCGACCACG
The DNA here is from genome assembly GCF_045207655.1 of Embleya sp. NBC_00888. Lineage (NCBI taxonomy): Bacteria > Bacillati > Actinomycetota > Actinomycetes > Kitasatosporales > Streptomycetaceae > Embleya > Embleya sp. NBC_00888. The sequence continues at coordinate 2,171,017 of NZ_CP108784.1, forward strand.
AACAACTGGGCCTGGACCTCGCGGTACACGCCGAGACGGCCTACGACCTCACCGCCTTCGCCGGCACCAAACGAACCGGCAGCATGCCCTTCCGCCCCGGCACCCAACCGGCCGACGGCCTCGACGCGGACTGACCCGACTCGCCGGTCGGGCTCCTTCGGCCGCATCCGCGTACGGCCGGCCGGCGCTCAGGGCAAAACGGCCGGGCCGGCGCGTACGGCCGAGGGGGTCAGCGCGATCGGCGTGCCAGGATTGCCGCCGTGGCGAGGCCGGCGATCACGGCGCTCGCCGGCAGGGCCGCTCGGCGGGCAGCGAGCTTTCGGGCGTTGTGGTGGTCGAAGACCGCGCCGCTGGACTGGATCGAGAAGGCGGACCACACCGACTGGGCCGAGAACGCCGATGCCGCCCCCAGGTAGGAGCCGATCGACGCGGCGGAGAGCGCCGAACCGATCGAGCCGAGGGACAGCGCGGAGCCGACCGAGCCCACCGACAACACCGAACCCACCGACCCGATCGACAACACCGAGCCTTCCGACGCGATCGACAACACCGAGTTGTGCGAGCGCCAGGACAGGATCGAACCGTGTGCCTCGACGGTGGACCGCTTCTTCGTCATGGGCCCAGTCTGCCCGAACGCCGGGGACCCGGGTTCACATCCGGTCGACCGCGACCACCCGCAACACCGCACGCCCGGTCTCGTCCGACTCGGTCAGGTCCACCTCGGCGGTGATCCCCCAGTCGTGGTCCTGGGCCGGGTCGTCGAACACCTGGCGGACCCGCCACGCGGAGTCCTCCTTGGTGATCTGCATGAGCTTGGGGCCGCGCGCGTCGGGACCGGTGCCGATCGAGTCGTGCTCGTCCCAGTAACCCTCCAGCGCGTCCTGCCAGCGCTCCGCGTCCCAGTTGCCGTCGCCCTCCTGCTCGGACAGCTCGCCGAGCTGGAAGTAGCGCCGCAGCGCCGCGAGTTCCACCCGGCGAAAGAGCGCGTTGCGCACCAGCACCCGAAATGCCCGCTCGTTCGCGGTGACCGGCGTGGTGCGGCCCTCGATGTCGTCGAGTTCCTCCTGGGTCGCGTCCGGGTTGGCCAGCTTCTCCCACTCGTCGAGCAGGCTGGAGTCGACCTGGCGGACCAACTCGCCCAGCCACGCGATCAGATCGTGCAGGTCCTCGTTCTTCGCGTCGTCCGGCACGGTCTGGTTGAGCGCCTTGTACGCGCTCGCCAGGTAGCGCAGCACGATGCCCTCGGTGCGCGCGAGTTCGTACCAGCCGACGTAGTCGCCGAAGGTCATCGCCCGCTCGTACATGTCCCGCACGATCGACTTGGGCGACAGCGGGTGGTCACCGACCCACGGGTGGCTGCGCATGTAGATCGCGTAGGCGTGTTCGAGCAACTCCTCGAGCGGGCGCGGGTATTGGATGTCGGCGAGCCGCTCCATCCGCTCCTCGTACTCGATCCCGTCCGCCTTCATCTGCCCGACCGCCTCGCCCTTGGCCTTGTTGAGCTGCGCGGCAAGGATCTGGCGCGGATCGTCGAGCGTGGCCTCGACCACCGAGAGCACGTCCAGCGCGTAGGTCGGCGCCTGTGGGTCGAGCAGGTCGAACGCGGCCAGCGCGAAGGTGGACAGCGGCTGGTTGAGCGCGAAGTCGGCCTGGAGGTCCACGGTGAGCCGGACGATCCGGCCCTCCTCGTCCGCCTCGGCGAGCTTCTCCACCACGCCGCCGTCCAGGAGCGAGCGATAGATCGCGATGGCCTGCCGGATGTGCCGCAACTGTTGGGCCCGCGGCTCGTCGTTGTCGGTGAGCAGGTGCCGCATCGCCTCGAACGCGTTGCCGGGCCGGTTGATCACCGCGAGCAGCATCGCGTGGGTGACCCGGAAGCGGGACGCCAACGGCTCCGGCTCGGCCTCCTGGAGCCTGGTGTAGGTCTCCTCGTTCCAGCCGACGAAGCCCTCGGGGGCCTTCTTGCGGACCACCTTGCGGCGCTTCTTCGGGTCGTCGCCCGCCTTGGCCAGCGCCTTGATGTTCTCGATCTCGTACTCGGGGGCCTGCGCGACCACGTTGCCCACCGTGTCGAAGCCGGCCCGCCCGGCGCGCCCGGCGATCTGGTGGAACTCGCGCGCCCGCAGCCGGCGCACCCGCTGGCCGTCGTACTTGGACAACGCGGTGAACAACACCGTGCGGATCGGCACGTTGACCCCGACGCCCAGCGTGTCCGTACCGCAGATCACCTTGAGCAGACCGGCCTGGGCCAGGCGCTCCACCAGCCGGCGGTACTTGGGCAGCATGCCCGCGTGGTGCACACCGATCCCGTGCCGCACCCACCGGGAGAGCTGCCGGCCGAACTTGGTGGTGAACCGGAAACCGCCGATCACCGACGCGATCTGGTCCTTCTCCGCGCGCGTGCACATGTTGATGCTCATCAGCGACTGGGCCCGCTCGACCGCCGACGCCTGGGTGAAGTGCACGATGTAGATCGGCGCCTCACGCGTGGTCAGCAGTTCCTCGATGGTCTCGTGCAGCGGGGTGACCCGATAGGAGAAGTACAGCGGGACCGGGCGGGTGGCCGACTTGACGATCGCGGTGGTCCGACCGGTGCGCCGCTTGAGGTCGCTCTGGAAGCGGTCCATGTCGCCGAGCGTCGCGGACATCAGCAGGAACTGCGCCTTCGGCAGTTCGATCAGCGGGATCTGCCAGGCCCAGCCCCGATCCGGGTCGCCGTAGTAGTGGAACTCGTCCATCACCACGAAGCCGACGTCCGCGTCCGCGCCGTCGCGCAGCGCGATGTTGGCCAGCACCTCGGCGGTACAGCAGATGATCGGCGCGGTCGCGTTGACCGAGGCGTCGCCGGTCATCATACCGACGTTCTCGGTGCCGAACTGGGCCACCAGGTCGAAGAACTTCTCCGAGACCAGCGCCTTGATCGGCGCGGTGTAGAAGCTGCGCTCCTTGCGCGCCATCGCCGCGAAGTGCCCGCCGGCGGCGACCAGGCTCTTTCCCGAGCCGGTCGGCGTATTCAGGATCACGTTGTTGCCCGAGACCAGCTCGATCAGCGCCTCTTCCTGCGCGGGATACAGGGTGAGGCCGCGCTCTTCCGCGTACGCCGCGAAGGCTTCGTACAGGGCGTCGGGGTCGGCCTCGGCGGGGAGCAGATCGATGAGAGTCACCCGTCTATCCTGCCTGCTCCCGGCCCCGCGCCCGCACGCAACCCGGATACCGCCGATCCCCGCGCGTCGCCGCAGGCGGTCCGGGCGCCGGGCCGCCCGGCTTCCGGTGACGCGTGTCACATCCCTAGGGTCGCGGTGATCATCCGTCACCGGGGACAGGGGTGCTCGTGAGGCCGGCACGACGCATGGGGCAGTTGGGTCGCGTGGTGTTCGCGGGGACCCTGGCGGCCGGCCTGCTCGGCTGCACACCCCACGGCCGGACCGCCGCACCCGACGTCGCACCGACGGTGGAGGCGCTGCCGTACGACCCGAACGGGGACACCGGCGGGATCGGCTGGACGTTACGCCCGGCCGAAAGGACCGCTCCCCAGGCCGGCTACCGCCTGATCGTCTCGACCGATCCCTACGCGGTCGACACCATCACCCGCGGCGGCGTGGACCCGAACGCCTGGGACAGCGGCCTGGTCCACTCCACCCGACACACGGGCATCCGCCCACCGGGCTTCCGCTACGAATCGGGCGCGACCTACTACTGGACCGTCCGGATCCGCGACACCCACGGCCACGACTCCCCCTGGAGCCCCACATCCCAGTGGACGGCCCACCACCCGTGACGTACACCGCTACCACCGAACTCCGAGCAACCAACCTCCGGCCCGTCCGGCGTTCGAGGACAAAGAACGCCGGCCACCCGCAAAGCTCAGCCGCGAGCCATGAGCCACGAGCAAGCCACATCAGGCCGTCCGGCGTTCGAGGACTAAGAAACGCCGGCCACCACCAACCGCAGCCACCGAGCCGGCCGCAAGCCCAAACCAGCCCGTCCGGCGTGTGAGGACGACCGGGCCGCAGACGGCCTCAGCAGACGACCCCCGCCGCCCGCAACTGCGCAACGCGTCCCGTACCGAGACCGAGTTCGCCCAGGATCGCGTCGGTGTCGGCCCCGAGTACCGGAGCCGGCGCGCCCAACCGCCCGGGCGTGCCGCCGAACAGCACCGGATGCCGCGGCTGCCGCAGCCGCCCCGCAGTCGGGTGCACGTCGTCCTCCAGCAGCCCGACGGCGGCGATGTGCGGGTCGGCCGCGAGGTCGCCGGGGCCCCGCACCACCCCGCACGGCACGTTCTCCGCCTCCAGTCGGGCGATGCCCTCGGCGACGGTGAGCTTGGTCGCGACCTCGTGGCAGCGGGTCACCAGCGCGTGGCCGACCTCGCGGTTGCGCCGACGCTCGGCGATCGTGGCCACGCGCGGGTCGTCGTACCCCTCCACCCCGAACGCGCGACACATGCCGGCGAAGTCCGCGTCCGACGTGGGCGTGGCGATGCCCCACCCGTCCACGAACGCGTACGGACGCACGTCCGCGACGAAGCTGCCCGGCTGGCTGCCGTCGCCGTCGCGCAGCACGTCGTTGCCGGCCGAGTCGACCCACATGAACGAGATCACCGCGTCCAGCATGGACAGTTCGAGGTGCTGGCCGCCGCGCCCGCGCTCGCGGGCGAACAGGGCCGCGGTGATCGCCTGCGCGGCGGTGAGCGCGGTGACCTTGTCGGCGAGGGCCTGGTTCGAGAACCTCGGACGACCGCTCTCCGGGTCCTTCTGGTTCTCCGCGATCCCGCCGTACGCCTGGATCACCGTGTCGTAGGCGCCCTTGCCGGCATACGGCCCGTGCGCCCCGAAGCCGGAGATCGAGCAGTACACGAGGTCGTCGCGCCGCACGTCGGCGTAGCCCAGGCCGAGCCGTTCGGCCACGCCGGGCCGCCAGTTCTGCACCACCACGTCGGCCCGGGCGATCAGCGCGCGCACCAGGTCGCGGCCCTCGTCGGTGCGCAGGTCGACGCCGACGCAGCGTTTGCCGCGGTTGCACATCTGGTAGAGCGCGCTGATGCCGCCGGTCGCGGTGCCGATCCAGCGCGAGATGTCGCCGATCCCGGGACGCTCGACCTTGATCACCTCGGCGCCCTGATCGGCGAGCAGGGTCACCGCGTACGGGCCGGTGGCGGCGGTGGACAGGTCCACGACGCGCACGCCGGCGAGTGGTCCGTCGATCGGGACACGTTCCATGCGGCGCTCCCCTGGTGTGTCGCCCACGTGTGTCGCCCACGCGAGAGCTCGCGTGACGGCATGACGAAAACAGGTTCTCTGTCACAGGTCAAGACTCTGGCCTGTTGGCGAGGTCCGGCGGAGAATCCGGCAGCGTCCCGGTGTCCGGGACGCGACGCAGATCGACGGAGGATTCGTGACCAACCCGATCGGGCCGCTCACCGCGGCCGACGAAGGCTTTCACCACCAGGTCGCCGAGACGTTCGCGACGGTGGCCACGACGGACCCGTCGTGGACCGAGAAGGTCTGCGCGATGGCCGCGGCCCGGGACGGCAGCCTGCAACTGGGCTTCGGACTGGGCAAGTACGCGAACCGCAACGTGATGGACGGCTACGCGGGCGTCTCCCGCGGCGTCGAGCAGCTCACGGTACGCGGCTCGCGCCGATTGGCCCCCGAGCCGCACACCACCACGGTGGGACCGATCCGGTACGAGGTGGTCGAGCCGCTCAAGGTGGTGCGCTTCGTGTTGGAGGCGAACGCGGCCCAACCGATCGCGTTCGACTGGACCTTCGAGGCGGTCGTCCCGGCGGTCTGCGAGGACCGCACCCACAACCGCCGCGCCTATCGCACCACCGCCGACCTGGTGCGCTACCACCAGACGGGAGTCGCGTCCGGCTGGGTCGAAGTGGACGGCGAACGCACCGAGATCACCCCCGACACGTGGGTTTCCACCCGCGACCACTCGTGGGGCACCCGGTACGACGTGGGCGCGCCCGCGACCGACCTGGAGCCGGCCGGGATGCCCGCGTCGACGTCCTTCCGGATGATCTGGGCGCCGATCCTGATGGAACGTCAGGACGGCAGCCGCTACGCCCTGTTCCTGCACTACCAGATCACCCGGGCACCCGGGTTCGTGCAGAAGCGGGTGATGGGCGGGGTCGAGCACCCGGACGGGCGCGTGGACGCCTGGGCGGACCTGGTACCGGACTTGAGCTACGACCCGGTCAATCGGCGGCTGCGCGGTGGCCGGCTGCACGCGACGATGGCGGACGGGTCGGCCCGGCCGCTGGAGATCGAGGTGGTCTCGGCGACCGGCTTCCACCTCGGCGCGGGCCTGTACTTCGGTCTGGACGGGCGACACCACGGCGAGTGGCGCGGCGAACTGCACGTGGAGGGTGAGCGGATCGCGGACTGCTCGACGCCCGAACAGGCCCGCCGGCTGCACCAGATCCGGGACACGGTGGTGCGGGTCACCGACCCGGTGGGCGGCGGGGTCGGGTGGGGCAACTGTCAGCCCATCGTCACCGGCGCGGATCAGGCGTCGGGACTGACTGCGGAGTCCTCGTTCATGTAGGGCTCGTGCGCGGCTCTGATACGCGCCGGATTTCTTGATCTGTACTCCGGTGAACACGCAGCGCGAGCCATACGATGCTTCCGACTCGATCAGGGGAAGGGACGTCAGCCATGCGCAGGATCCTCATCGTCGGTGCCGGCCAATCCGGGCTCCAACTCGGCCTGGGGTTGCTGGCCCACGGCTACGACGTGACCGTGATGACCGAGCGGACCCCCGACGAGATCCGCGCGGGGCGGGTGACCTCGACGCAGATCATGATGCCGTCCACGATCGCGCTGGAACAGCCGCACGGCCTGGACCTGTGGGCCGACCTGGTGCCGCCGATCCCCCGGGCCGGGTTCACCATTCCCGGCCCGGACGGCACGCCGGTGGTGAACTGGCTGGGCGAGATGGGCGGCGCGCAGTCGGTCGACCAGCGGATGAAAATGCCCGCGTGGATGGAGCTGTTCGTGGCGCGCGGCGGCAACCTCGTGGTGCACCCGGTCGCGGTGTCCGACATCGACTGGTACACCCGCAACTACGACCTGGTCGTGGTGGCCGCCGGCAAGGGGGAGCTGGTGTCGATGTTCGACCGCGACCACGAGAAGTCCGAATTCACCACGCCGCAACGCCAGTTGGCGGTCGCGTACTTCCACGGCGCGACCCCGCGACCGGAGGTGGGCCACGACGCGCTGCACGTCAACGGGATCCCCGGGGCCGGCGAGATCATCATGTTCCCGGGCCTGACGTTGTCCGGCCCCTGCGACATCATCCTGCTGGAGGCGGTACCGGGCGGCCCGCTCGACGTGTTCCGCGACGTGCGCGACCCGGACGCGCACTGGGCGCTGATGCTGGACCTGGTCCGGCAGTTCGCGCCGTGGGACCACGACCGGATCAGCCGCGCCGAACTCACCGATCCGATGTGCGTGCTCAGCGGCGGCTTCTCGCCCATCGTGCGCAAACCAATCGGCGAACTGCCCTCCGGCGGACTGGCCTTGGGCATCGGCGACGTACTGGTCACCAACGACCCGCTCAGCGGCCAGGGTTCCAACAACGCCGCGCGAGCCGCCGACCTGTACCTCGACGCGATCGTGGCGCACGGCGATCGCCCCTTCGACGCGGCGTGGATGCAATCGCTCTTCGACACGTTCTGGTCCCGCGCGCGCCACGGCGTCAAGTTCTCCAGCTCACTGCTCGGCGTCCCCCCGGAGCACGTCCAGATGCTGATGGGCGCCGGCAACACCTGCCCCGCCGTCTGCGACGCGATCATGAGTGCCTTCGACAACCCGGTGGAATTCGAGGAGTTCTTCTACGACCCGGAGAAGACGAAGGCGTTCCTGACCAAGGTCGGCGCGATCTAGGCCCTGTCCGGCCACGTGGTCGCCGCCCGCCCGGCGGGGCGCGGGCGGCGACCGTCGGGTCAGGGGTTGACGGTGATGGTGAAGGTCGACGTCGTGTTGCGGATGTTCTGCGCGTTGTCGCTCATCCGCAGGCCGTTGAAGACGACCGAGCCGACCGCCGGGCCCTGGCCCGGCTCGGGGAGCTCGTTGGCCCAGATGCCGAAGCCGGACTTGGCGTCGTAGGCGTCGCCGCTGCGGTGTGCGCCGGTGATCGAGATGTTGTCGAAGATGGTGTCCTTGACCGGGAACTGCGGTTGCCCGCCCACATAGTTGGTCTGGAACATGATCCCGCCGTAGGTCGGGTCGACGATGTCCACGTCGCTCACCCGGATGCCCTGGAAGATCTTCGAGGCGGAGAAGACCCAGATCGCCGGGAAGACCTGCCCGTTCCAGAAGTGGCCGCCCGCGCGAACGATGGAGATGTTCCGGAAGTTGGTCGGGTCGGTACCGAAGCCGTTCATCGGATAGCCGAAGTCGAGTGAGCTGATGGTGATGCCGGAGTAGACGAGGGTGTCCGCGATCCGGATGTTGCGGAACGTGTTGGCGTAGCCGCCGTAGACCGCGATGCCGGCCGCACGCCAGGTCAGCATCGAGGTCAGGTTCTCGTACACGTTGTTCTTCTCGTCCGCGCCGCCGGCGTCGATCGCGGAGAACAGCGCGAAGCTGTCGTCCCCGGTCGAGCGGGCCTCGATGTTGTCGAGGTGGTTGTCGGTGCTGCCGTTGGTCATGTTCACGCCGTCGGCGAAGGTGTCCCGGATCCGGCTGTCGCGGATCGTGACGTTGTCGGTGTTGGCGCCCCAGTACAGGCAGACGGTGTGCTCGTTCCAGACGTCGTCGATCAGGATGTTCGACACGTTGGCGAAGTCGAACACCTTGCCCGGCCCGTCGATCCGCGACGTGTAGTTGCCGAAGTAGGCGAAGCCGCTGAACGAGGAGCCGTTCGCGGACGCCTCGGCGCGGAAGCCGACGTCGGTGTTCTCCTGGGTCGTGGGAGCCTCGAACCTGGTGAACCAGGGGCCCGCTCCGGTCACCTTCACCGCTTTGCCGTACACCTGGAACTTACTCGCGGTCGGGTACGTGCCGGGCGGCAGGTAGACGCCGGCCAGCGTGCCGGCGGGGTCCATCCGGACCCGGTCGAGGGCGTTCTGCACGTCCTGGTGGGTGAAGCCGGCCGGGACGACGTAGGTCGCCGGGTTCGGGTTGGCGATCGGCGCGACCTGCTCCAGGTTGACGAAGTCGATGGTGTAGTCGCTGGTGTTGGCCGCGTTCTTCTGGAGTTTGATCCGGCTGCCCTTCGGGACGGTGGTCCCGAGCATGATGTTGGCCTCGTCGTAGATGTGCCGAGGACCGCCGGCACCGGGCGAGTTGCCGGGAGCCGCCTCGTTGCCGTAGAGCCAGGCGTACTTCGAGGTGAGTGCGATGGCCTTGAGGAAGGTGCCGTCCACGTACACGTCGAGTGTCGCGTCGATGCCGCCGCCGCCCGGGGCGTCCGGGATGGAGAACCGGGTGACCAGGGTGTTGGTGCTCGCGCGGGTGGTGAACTCGACCGAACTGCCGGTGGATTTGAGGGTGACCGCCTTGCGGCCGGACGCCTCGCCGGCCGGATCGCCGATCACCCGGTTCGGTCCGATCACCGCCGCGCCGCCGGCCAGGAGGCCGTCCTCGGCCTCGTACATGTCGTAGGGCAGGTGTGCGCCTCGGCCCACGAACAACGGCCGGGTGCTGGTGTTGTTCGCCTGCTTGACCGGGAGTTCGTTGGCGTCGGCGGCGATCACCGTCTTGACACCGTATGTTCCGTCCGCGGCCGGCCAACCGCCCAGCGAGATCGGGGGGCTGCTCGCGCCGGGGGCGAGCACACCGGTGTACGAGCCGGTGAGGGTGCGGACCACGGCGCCGGCGGCGTCGATCAGGGTCAGCGTGACCGGGTGGGCGCCGGGCGCGCTCGCGATGGTGCCCTGATTCTTGACCGTGACGGTGAAGGCGACCGCATTGCCGGCGGCCGGGTTGTCCGGGGTCCACTCGACGGCCGAGGCGATCAGGTCGGAACTGGCCACGGGAGTGACCACGAGCGGATCGGGCGCGGTGTAGGCGTTGTTGGTCTCGTTCTGTTCGATCACCGCGTTGGCCTCGTCGACCCTGGCACTCGGGGCGTAGCTGCCGGCGGGACGGGTGCCGATGGTGGTGGACACCGTGGTGGTGGCGCCGGCGGCGAGCGCGCCCACCCTGGGCGGTGCCGGCCGGGGTGTCACCGAGTCGGAAGTTCACGGCGGTGGCGCCGGCGGCAACCGGGCCGATGTTCTTCACCGTCGCGGACAGCGTGATCGCGTCGGTCTCCACCGGTGCGACGGGGCTCGCGGTCAGCGCGGTGACGGTCAGGTCGGGGTTGGGCGCGGGTACGCCGATCACCTGGAATTCCGCGACTTGACCGCCCGGCGCACCGGAGTTGGTGGTGATCCGCAGGCGCAGGTCGGCGACCCGGCCGGTGACCGGGATGCTCACGGTGTTGCCGCCGGAGCCCGGCGCGAAGGCGCGTACGGCCGCCGGCGCCAAGGTGGTGAAGCCGGCCGCGCTCTGTTCCCGACCGAGCACCTCGATGGTCTGGGTACGCGGGCCCCATATCGGATCCGGGTCGAGTCGGACCACCACGGCTTGGACGTCCGCGTTCGAACCCAGCGCCACGGTCAGCGTGTTCGGGTAGGTGTTGCCCTCCCAGTACGTGCTCACGTTGTCGTCGGTGGCGTTCGTGGCGACGAAGTGCTGCGTCGTGGAGGACGCGGTGATCGGCTTGCCGACGGCCAGGTTCGTGCCGGTGCCGCCACCGGATCCGGTACGGATCACCTGGTTGCTGTTCGGCGACCTGTTGCCGGCGGCGTCCCGGGCGACCACGTGATAGGTCACCGTCGCGGTGTCCGGCAGGCTGTCGGTGTATTCGAGCGTGCCGGCGGCGACGCTGCTGCGCAGCACACCGTCGGCGTACACGTCGTAGCCGGCGACCCCCACGTTGTCGGTCGCGGCGGCCCAGGTGAGCCGGATCCGGCCGGCGGCCGGTTGGGTGTAGGCCAGTGCGGTCGGCGCCGTGGGTGCCTGGGTGTCGCCCGTGGTCGGGCCGTAGACCTCGAACTCGGCCACCTGGGCGGCGGGCCATCCGGTGTTGGCGGTCACCTCGACCCGCAGGTACCGGGTGGTCACCGTGTCGAACGCGAGCGTGACGGTGTTGCCGCTCGCCGGGTCGAAGACGCGACCGGCCGAGGCGAGGATGTCGGTGAAGGTCGTCCCGTCGGTGCTGCCCTGGAGGGAGAGGGTCTGGGTCCGGCGCTCCCACCCGGCGGGCAGCTCGAGCACCACCTTGTTCACCCCGACCGAGGCGCCGAGATCGGCCCGGATCCATTGCGGCAGCGCGTTGTTGGCGCTCTCCCAGTAGCTCGCCCGATCGCCGTCGCCGGCCTTGGCCGCCGTATACGGCGCGTTGGCGCTGCTCGCGGTCAGGGTCGCGGCGCGGGCGAGGTTGGTCGTCGAGTCGGCCGCGGTCTCGACGCCGAGTTCGGCGAGCTGCGCGGCGGGCGCCTTGCTGTTGCCGGTGACGTCGAGCCGGACGAATCTGGCCTGGGTGGCCGGGAAGCGGATCCGGACGGTGTTCGCCGAGCCGGGCTCGAAGGTGTAGGTCGCCCGACCGACGATGGTCTTGAAGCTCGTCCCGTCCTCGCTGCCCTGCACGGCCAGCGTCTGACTGCGCGCGGCCCAGCCCCGGGGCAGCTTGAGAACGACGCCGTCGATGCTCGTGCTGCGGCCTCGATCGACCTGGACGGCCTGGGGGAACGTCGAGCCGGTGCCCTGCCAGTAGGTGTCCTGGTCGCCGTCGGCGACGGCCGCGACATCGGTGCTCGCCAGCCGGACCCGGTCGCCCGACCCGGCGGATGTCGCAGCGCCGGCGGGTCCGACGGCAACGGCGAGCGCGAGCAGGCCGGTCGCCAGTGTGGCGCCGGCGGATTTCGGGATGGGTGGTCTCGTCCTCATCGCATTCCTCTGTTCGGTTCTCTCGCGGGGGACTTGCACGGGAGGTACGGGAGGAGCCGCGCGTGGTCGGAGAGCGGGCCGGTGCGTGCCGGGGCAGGCCGAAGGCCGGGTCGGCATGTGGTCGACCGGATCGCGGTGCCGGTGAGGCCGGTCCCGCCGGCGGTGGGGAACGCCGCCGGGAAACCGGCGCGCTCGGGTCACGGATCGGAATTTGCGGCTCTAAGCCGTAAGTTCCCAACAATCTGTGAGCTTTTTGCAATGCGCGAGATCAGAGTTACAGACGCGTTACGGACCCGTCAACGGTCCGATCCCGGCCGAGCGGCCCCTGGACACGGCCCCGCGTGATCGACCGTCGCACGCTGTCGACGCTTGCGTTCCCCGGCCGCCGAGACCGCGCTGGCCGGCGGCCCGAGGCGAGCCGTAACGCCGTACGCACCCGTAAGCGGCCCGCAAGATTGCGCCGAAATTACGTTCCGCTTCCGCGAGTCGGCGATCTTCCCGGGGCCACTCGGACCACCCGGGTGAGCGGGAAGGAAACGCCCGCAGAACAGGCGGTACGCGATCTTGCCCGAGTCCGGGGCGGCCCATAGCGTCGTCGGGTCGCCACCCGGCGACGATCCGACGGTGGCGACCGCCGTACGGTGGACGCCGGGGGGAATGGTGTGCCCGTGGCGCTCGGGCGCTGGATGCGGCGTGGAATCTTCGCCGCGATGTCGTCGGCCGTACTCCTGGTCGGCTCCGGGGCATCCGCGGCCCCCGCGGAGGATCCGCCGCCCCGCCTGACCTGGACGGCCCGCTCGGACAGGGTGCAATCGCTGTCGGTACAGGAAGCGTGGGCGCCGGTCTCGTTCGCCCTACCCGACCGGCCCGGAACACTTACGGTCCGACTGGTGGTCCGGGGCGGGCAATTCGTGCCCCAGCCGGGACAGCCGACGCCGCCACGCGACCCGGATCTGTCGGTCGAGGCGAGCGTCCCGGTCGGTCCGGGCACGGCGCTGCGTCCCGGTGAGCAACTGGTGCTGATCGCCCGACCGTTCCGGGTGATGCTGGGTCCGGCGAGCACCGGCGACGCCCCCTGGGTGGACGTCGACAACCGAGCAGAACAGCACATCTCCGAACGCGTCTTCCCCGGCACGAAGGTGCGAACCGGCCGATTCACCGGACCGGCGGCCGAGTTCACCTACAGCTCCCGCGGCCCGGGAGAGCTGACCGTGTCACCGGGGATGGACTTCGGCGAGCATCGGATCGGCGGCGGCTGGAGGTGGCTGCCCGTACGCGTGCGCAACACCGGCGAATCGGACCTGACACTGCGCGAATTCGGCCTGCCGCCAGGCGACTTCACCATCCACGAGACCGCCACCACGTGCCACCGAGGCAACACCCTGGCAGCCGGCGCCTCATGCGACGTGGCGGTGATGTTCCGTCCCGGCGCCATCGGACCACGCTCGGCGGCACTGACCGTCACGACCGACGCACCCGGCGGCCCGCGCTCGGTGGCACTGACCGGCACGGGCGGAGCCGGAGCCCCGACCGGGAAACCCGACCCGCCGACAGCCGCCTCCGCCGCCCCACCCGGCCCGACCGAGTCACCGACTCCCCCGCCCGGGACCGACGCGCCACCGACAACCGACGATCACCCCACAACCGCCCACACGAGCACCGGAACGCACCCAGCCGACTTCCTCCTGACGTGGGTCCTACCGATCACCACCGGCGCAGCCATCGCCCTATGGATCCGCCACCACCTCCGCCGACGCCACCACACCCCCTGATCACCACCCCCACCACCCACAACTTGCCCCCGCCACCCCCGCCACCCCCACGCCCCCAGCCACCCGCCCCCGCCCACCCCAGGCGCGTCAGCGCCCCCGACCCCCGCCCACCCCAGTGATCGACGCGCGAAGCGCGGAGAGCGGCGGAGCCGCAAGCGTGGACGGTGTGACCCGGAGCGAAGCGGAGGGACACACCGTCCCGAGCGAGGCGCCGCTTTTTCTTGGAGGAGCGAAGCGGGGGAAAGAAAAAGCGGCCCCTCGCGAGCCGGCGACGAAGTCGCCCAACAAAAAAGACCCGACCCGAGAGTTTTCGCTCTCGGGTCGGGTTGCCGTCGTGCCCCGGGTGGGGGTGGGGACACGAACGGCCGGGGATGCGAGATCCCCGAACGGCTACAGACCCTGGGGGGGATTGGGCTGCGCCTGGGCCATTCGGAAAGGGGGGAGTCCCGTTGGTTCCGAATGGACCGCTGTTCTGAAGGCTAGTGAAAACCGTGGCCGAAGAACACCTGTCCACCCAACCCGATTCGACCCGAGGCAAGGGTTTAAGGCCCACATAAGGTTGGATCAAGGTCCAGGTGCCGGCCGGCACACGCGCCGTGACTCACAGTGAGAAAAATCCCCGTTCCACCCACCCGAAGGAGCACCGCGGCACCGCCGCAACCCCTCACCCCTCACCCCGCCCTCACCCCGCCCCCGCCCCCGGCCGCCGTCGCCCGCGCCGGCTCTTGCCCGCCCGCCGGCTGCGCCGGACCACCGACTCCTTCGTGCCCCCGCCCAGCCGCACGCTGATCTCCGCGCCGCCCAGTACCGAGCGACCCAATCCCACCTCGCCGCCGGTGGCCTCCGCGAGCCGCCGGACGATGTCCAGGCCGAGCCCGGTCGAGCCGTCGCCGCCCTGGCCGTGTCCGCGCCGCAGGGCGCTCACCGGGTCGGCGATCCCGGGCCCTCCGTCGGCCACCAGCAGGATCACCGCGTCCCGGCCCGAGTGCAGGGTCACCGAGAACGGCACGCCCTCCTCGGTGTGCCGGAACACGTTGCCCAACATCGCGTCCAGGCCGGCCGCCAGGTCGCCCCGGGACACCGGGACCCGCACCGGCTCGGCCGCGCCCACCAGTTGCCACGGTCGGTCCTCGTCCTCGGCCAGCGCGGACCAGAAGTCCATGCGCTCGCGGACCACTTCGGCCGCGTCGCAGCCCACCGCCTCGATGGTCGCGCTCGATCGCCGTGCGGTCCGGATCAGTTCGTCCACCTCGCGCTCCAACTGCGCCACCGCGTTGCGGGTCTGCTCGGCCACCGGGTCCTCGCCCAGCGCCGCCGCGTTCAACCGCAGCGCGGTCAGCGGCGTACGCAGTCGATGCGACAGGTCGGCGGCCATCTCCCGTTCGTTGGCCAACAGTTGCTCGACCCGATCCGCCATCGTGTTGAACGACGTGGCGGCCTCCTGGAGTTCGGACGGCCCCTGGGGTGTGATCCGCGCCGCCAGGTCGCCGGTACCCAGCGAACGGGCCGCCGCGGCCAACCCCCGGGCCGAGCGCACCACCTGCGCACCGAGCCGGTCGGCGACCACCACCGAGCCGCCGACCAGGACCACGGCCACCCCGGTGAGCACCAGCCAGGCCGTATTCACGCCGTGCTCCAGGTCGTCGTCCGGGACGTACACCTCGATCACGGTGATCCTGCCCTGGTCCAACAACAACGGTTGCAACAGCGCCCACCCGCCGCCCGCGCGGACCCGGAACGATCGGGCCGACTCGCGCGCGGTGGCCACGCTGTGCTCGCTCGCGCGCGGCCGGCCCAGGACCGACCCGTCCGGCAGATGGATCGCGATCCGGCCGCCGGAGCCGGCCGGCACGCTCGCGATGGCCGGCTCCAGCGTCGCCCGGTCGGTCGTGATCACCAGCGCCGGCTGCAGCGCGGCGGCCTGCCGCTCGGCGTCGGTGAAGGTACGGTCCGCGGCGATCTCCCGGATCACCAGGACCAGCGGGATCAAGAACGCGAGCGCGACCATCGTGGTGACCGCCAACGAGACCCGCACGAGCGTGCCCCGCACACCCTTCGGCGCCCGCGGCGGCTTCACCTCCCGCCCCGCCGAACCACTCGCCCGACCCGAGCCACCCGGTCGTCCCGGCGCACCCGCTCGACCCGCCGCATCCCCGCGCCGCCCGGCCGTCCCGCCCCCGCGCGGGCCGGGCCTCACGCCGGCGGCTCCAGTTTCACCCCGACACCCCGCACGGTATGCAGATACCTCGGCTCCCGCGCCTTCTCGCCCAGCTTTCGGCGCAGCCAGGACAGGTGTACGTCGATGGTCTGGTCGTCGCCGTACGACTGGCCCCACACCTCGGCCAGGATCTCCCGGCGCGGCACCACCGTCCCGGCCCGCGCGGCCAGGAACGCCAGCAGGTCGAACTCGCGTCGGGTCAGTTCCAGCTCCCGGTCGTCCAGCCGTGCCTCCCGGCGCCGGACGTCGATGAGCAGACCTCCGACGCTGAACACATCCGCCGTGGTCCGCCCGCGCGCACGGCGCAGCACGGCGGACAACCGCGCGCCCAGGTGTTCCCCGGAGAACGGCTTCGTCACGTAGTCGTCGGCGCCCGCGTTGAGCAGTCGGACCACCTCGGCCTCGTCGTCCCGGGCGGTCGCGATGATCACCGGGACGTCGGATATGCCGCGAAGCATCTTCAATGCCTCGGATCCGTCCAAGTCCGGCAGTCCGAGGTCCAGAATGACCACGTCGAACGGGTAAAGGGCTACTTCGCGCAACGCCTCCAGGGCCGTTCCGACGCTGCGTACCGCGTGGGAGGACGACGTGAGGTATCGGATCAGCGCCGAACGTACGAATTGATCGTCCTCGACCACGAGCACCTGTGCCATGGTTCGGAACCGTACCCGTACTCTCCTCCCGGGCCGGCCCTGGAGGGGAAACACCGGGCCGGGAACACAGGCGAGAGGATGGGGCTCGTGCGGAGGACCATCACGTCGATATCGGTGTGGCTCGCGGTCACCGCGATGGCCGTCGCGCTGTCGTGGTGGGGCGTGCGCAGCGTGCTGCGCGACACCGTGTTCGAACCGCCGCAGGCGCCGACCCTGGTCGCCGGGGACGAACCGCCGCCGCCGGTGGACGCCCCGTCGACGGCGTCCGGCGCGGTGCCGAGCACCGAGGAGCCGGACCTGATCTCCGCCGTCAATCGCACGCCGCCGCCGACCTCGTCGTCCCCGTCGCCGTCCGCGTCCTCGGCTCCGCCGTCGCCCAAGGCCGCGACGACGCCGGCCGCGCCGCCGGTCAGGCTCCGCGAGGGCCCGCCGGTCGCCGCGGTGCAGAGTTTCGAGGTGCGCGGCGGACGGGCCTCGTTCCGCTACCAGGGCACCACCGCGACCCTGATCGCCGCGACCCCGAACTCGGGATGGGCGGTCAAGGTGTGGCCGGGCAACCAATGGATCCGGGTCGACTTCGTCAACCGTGGCCGGACCTCGTCCGTGTTCGTGGTCTGGAACGGGCACGACCCGATCGCGTCGACCTACGAGGCCTGAGCGCCCACCGCCGGGCCCGGGCTGCCCCGTGCGCTACCGGCGCTTCCCGGCCCGGGCGAATTCCGCCACCAGTGCCTTGTCGAACGCCGCCAGGTCGTCCGGCTTGCGGGAGCTGATCAGCGTGTTGGTGCCCGCCGTGCACACCACCACCGCCTCGTCGACCCAGAGGGCACCCGCGTTCTCCAGGTCGGTGCGCAGGCTCGGCCAGGAGGTGAGCTGCCGCCCGCGCACGACGTCGGCCTCGACCAGGATCCACAGCGCGTGGCAGATCGCCGCGACCGGCTTGCCCTCCGCGAAGAAGCGCCGGACGAACTCCACCGCCTTGGGCTGGGTCCGCAGGAAATCGGGGTTGGCCACCCCGCCGGGCAGCACGAGCGCGTCGAAGTCGCCCGACCCGACCGCGTCGATCCCGGCGTCCACGTGGAACGTGTCGCCCCGGTCGTAGCGATTGAAGCCCTGCGCCTCACCGGCTTTGGTGGAGATCAGCTTGGGTGATCCGCCGGCCCGTTCCACGGCCTGCCACGGCTCGGTCAACTCCACCTGCTCGAAGCCCTCGGGGGCGACGAGGAATGCCACGGTCAAGCCCTCGAGCTCGGATGCCATGCGGGCACACCCCTCCGTCCGGAACGGTCGCAACGGTCGGGTCTCCGCCTGCCCGACCACCCCGGCGGTAAACCCGGAACGGCAGCGGGGCCGGCCGGGCCGGCGAACCCCGCCCCAGGCCCTGTCCGGCGGATCCTGGTGGGTCCGCCGGACAGGGCCTAGATGTCTTCGAGCACCTCGGCCGCGGTCGCCCGCAGGCCCCGGGCGGCCCGCGTGGCCGTGTTGTACGCCTCGTCGCCACGCCCGTCGGTGAACGCGTTGGCCGCCTGGATCAGCCCCTGGGCGCCCTTGAGCACATCGACCGCCGCCGCGAGCAGCGCCTCGCCGCGCGCGTCCCGGCCGGCCTCGCCCGCCATCGCGGCGAGCTGCCGGGTGAGCACGGTCAGCCGCATGTCCACACCCCGCGCACCGGACAGCGGAGCCGGACGCGGGTCGCGCACACTCGGCACACCCTGACGCGGGGTCGACCCGCCCTCCGGCCCCCCGCACAGCGCACACACCTCGCCCAGCGCGAGCAGCCCGCGCTCGGGGTGTCTGGGACACGGCGCCGAGCGCGGACGCGCGTCGGCCGCGTCCCGGGCCCGACCACGCCGCCTGCGGTTCTCGCAGAACAGACACTTGTCCCGCGCGTCCTCGTCGACCGGACCGTACGGATGCTCGTTGCACAAGGTGGTCGGTACGGGCGCGGCCAACTGGCCGAGGAGTCGGCGGGTGTTCGCCAATTGCTCGGCGATCGCGTCGTATGCCTCGGGCGGGCTGGTGTTGCCCAGGAGGTCGACCATCTCCATCAGGTTCTTGGTCGAGCGGACGAGTGCCTTCGTATCAGGTGCCACGCCTATGGACTGTAAATGATCGGCGGGACATCACCGCACGATCAGGACTTCGAGGGTCCTGGGCCCGTGCACACCCTCGACCCGGTCCAGTTCGATGTCGCTGGTCGCGGACGGTCCGGAGATCCAGGTCAGCGGTCGGCCCGGGGTCAGCCGCTCCAACGCCTGCGGCACCGACGCGACCACGTCCCGCGCCCGAACCACGCACAGGTGCCAGTCCGGTACCAGGGTCAGCGCGCGCCGCCCCTGCCCGGGCCCCGCGTCGAGCACGATCGTGCCGGTCTCGGCGATCGCGACGGCCGATGCGGTCAGCACGCCGTCGGCGGCGTCCAACTCGGCGGTGGTGAGACGAGGAGCGGCCGCTGGAGAAGGAAGTTGAGGCCTGTTATTTATAGGATCATCTGACAATTCGCCGATCGGGCCGTACGTCCAGCCATCCGGTACGCACACCCCCGCCGCCAACCCGGCCGTCCACGCCGCCGGCAGCCCGGCCGGCGTCACCACGCGGTGTGCCCCGCGTCGCTCGACCGCGCCGGCGACGGCATCCGCGAGTCCGCTCTCCGCGACCTCGTGCACGATCGCCCGGTAGTCGCGCAGATGCTCGACGAGCAGTTCGAGCACACCCTCGACCACGTGGGCCCGCGCGTAGTCGCGCGGCACCGGGAACACCTCGTCGCGCGGTACGTCCACCAGCGCCCGCCGCACCCGGGCCAGAATCACCTCGCGCGAACTCATCGCCCCTCCCCCTCGCTCTCGTCCACCTCGACGCTCGGAGCAAGCTCGACACTCGGAGCAACCTCGACGCCCGGAGCGGCCTCGACGCCCGGGATCGCCTCGACGCCCGGCGCCGACGAAGGCACCGGACCCGCCGGACCGCTCCGCTCCCGCACCCACCAGTCCCGGAACGACTCCGCCGGCACCGCCGGGATCGACCGGCTGTCCGTCCAGGCCGCGCCCGGGCCGGGCGCCCGCTTGGGGATCAGTCCGCGCGAGCGGGACGCGGCCCGCTGTACCCGGCGTAGCCGGCCCGGATCGTCCAGCACCCACTCGGCCGCCCGCATCGCCGCCCGCTCGGCGCGGTGACCGCCGCCTTCGACCACCTGCTCACGCAGATGAACCAGCACCTCGGGGATGTCGATCGCGACCGGGCACACCTCGTAGCACGCGCCGCACAGCGAAGAGGCGTACGGCAGGGACGCCGTCTGCTCGTCCACCCGGTGCTTGGCGATCCCGCGCAGCTGCGGCACCAGGATCGCGCCGATCGGCCCGGGATACACCGACCCGTACGCGTGTCCCCCGGTGCGCTCGTACACCGGGCACACGTTCAGACAGGCCGAGCACCGGATGCAGCGCAGCGCCTGCCGGCCGGTACGGTCCGCGAGCACGTCGGTGCGGCCGTTGTCGAGCAGGACCAGGTGGAAGTCCTGCGGCCCGTCGCCGGGAGTCACCCCGGTCCACATCGAGGTGTAGGGGTTCATCCGCTCGCCGGTCGAACTGCGCGGAAGCAGTTGCAGGAACACCTCGAGATCGGCCCAGGTCGGCACCACCTTCTCGATGCCGACCACCGAGATCAGCGTGTCCGGCAGGGTCAGGCACATCCGCCCGTTGCCCTCCGACTCGACCACCACGAGCGTGCCGGTCTCGGCGACCACGAAGTTCGCGCCGGAGACCGCGACTCGCGCGGACAGGAAGCGCTCGCGCAGGTGACGGCGCGCGGCCTCGGCAAGGGCGGCCGGGTCGTCGGTCAGGCCGGGCGGTGCGGGGACGCCCCACTCGCCCATCTCGCGCACGAAGATCTCCCGGATCTCGGCCCGATTGCGGTGGATCGCGGGCACCAGGATGTGCGACGGCAGGTCCTCGCCCAGTTGCACGATCAGTTCGGCCAGATCGGTCTCGTAGGCCCGGATGCCCTCGGCCGCGAGTGCCTCGTTCAGTCCGATCTCCTGGGTGACCATCGACTTGACCTTGACCACCTCGGTGTCGCCGGTGGCCTTGACCAGGTCGGCGACGATCCGGTTCGCCTCGGCCGCGTCTGCGGCCCAGTGCACGGTGCCGCCGGCGGCGGTGACCGCCGCCTCGACCGCGAGCAGGTGTTCGTCGAGTCGGCGCAGCGTACGGTCCTTGATCGCCACGCCGGCCGCGCGCAGTTCGGCCCAGTCGTCGAGTTCCTCGACCACCAGGGCCCGCTTGTCGCGGATGGTGTGGGTGGCCTTGCGCAGGTTGTGCCGCAGTTGCGCGTCGCCCACGGCGGCCCGGGCGGCCCGCGGGAAGGGGGGCATGCCGACGAAGGTGGCGCCCGTCGGCGGGACGGCCTTGCTCATGCCGGCTCCTTCTCGGTGGAGGCGAGGATTTCCGCGAGGTGCAGGACCCGCATCCCGGTGCGCTGACGGTCCATCAGGCCGCCGATGTGCATCAGGCACGAGTTGTCCGCCGCGCACAACACCTCGGCGCCGGTGCCGGCCGCGTGCCGGACCTTGTCGGTGCCCATCGCGGTGGACACGTCCGGGTTCTTGACCGCGAAGGTGCCGCCGAAGCCGCAGCACTCCTCCTCGCCGGGCAGGCCGAGCAGTTCCAGGCCGCGCACCTCGCGCAGCAGCGCGGTCGGACGGTCGCCGAGCCTCATCAGGCGGCGCGAGTGACACGTGGGGTGGTAGGCGACCTTGTGCGGGAAGTACGCGCCGACGTCGGTGACACCGAGCACGTCGACGATGAACTCGGTGAGGTCGTACACCTTCGGGACCACCGCGGCGACGTCGGCCGCGAGGGTGGGGTCCTCGGCCCGGGCGGCGGCGCGCGGGTGGTTGTCCCGGATCATCGCGCCGCACGACCCGGACGGGGTGACCACCGCGTCGTAGCCCGCGAAGGTGTCCGCGAACCGGCGGACCATCGGCTCGACGCGGGTGCCGTATCCGCTGTTCCAGTGCATCTGTCCGCAGCAGGTCTGGGCGAGCGGGAAATCCACCGCACAGCCCAGCCGCTCCAGGAGACGCACGACGGCCCGGCCCGTGCGGGGGTACAGCGTGTCGTTCACGCAGGTGATGAACAGCCCGACGCGCATGCGGGCGGCCTCCTCGCGGATCGGCGGGTCCGGCTCGGAGCCCGGGGTGGGGTCCGAGGCGGAATCCGACGCCGGGTCCGACGTCGAATCGTGTGGTCTGACCACACTGTGGTGTGCACACGCTAAGGGCATGTCATGCTGTGCCACAAGACACGGGCGGCGACCCGAGCCCGAAGCCCGGACGCGACCCGCTGATCCGCCGAAGCCTTCCAAAACCGGTCGAAAAACCCTGAAATCGCCGAGGAGCCTCCCAGTGAACGACGGCCCGGACTGGCGCCCGGTCAAGCGCGTGCGCGCGTTCGAGGAGGTCGTCGCGCAGATCGAGGAGCAGATCGCGACCGGCCGCCTGCGCGCGGGCGACAAGTTGCCCGGCGAGCGCGCGTTGGCCGCCGCGCTGGGGGTCAGCCGCCCGTCGGTACGCGAGGCGATGCGGGTCCTGGAGGCGATGGGCGTCCTGGTCGCCAACACCGGCAGCGGCCCGGAGGCGGGCGCGATCCTGGCCGGATCCGCCGGGCCGGCGCTGACCGGCGTCCTCGGCCTGCACCTGGGCCTGGCCAACTTCGCGGTGGACGACGTGGTGGAGACCCGACTGCTGATCGAGTCCTGGGCGGTCGAGGCCGCCGCGCGGCACGCGAGCGAGGCCGATCTCGACCGGCTGCGCACGATCGTGGCCGCGATGGACGAGCCGGATGTGTCGGCGGAGCGGTTCAACGAGCAGGACACCGAGTTCCACACCGCGATCGCCGAGCTGTCCGGGAACGCGCTGGTCGCCACCTTCATGCGCGCGCTGCGCGACACGGTACGCCGACACCAGCGCCGCGCCGTCGCCGAACTGGGCCAGGACACCGGGGCGTTGCGCGCGGACCACCGGGCGATCCTGGCCGCGATCGAGGCCCGCGACCCACACGCGGCGGCCGAGGCGTTGGCCGTGCACCTGCGCCGCGCGTATCCGAACGTGGCCCGGGTGCGTCGGGACGAGAGCCCCGGCGAAGGCTGACGGGTCGCCGTACGACCGCCCCAAAGTGGACGCGTCGTCGCGCGTCCCGTCGGGAGCCGACGCCTCGTCCCGCGTCCGTCCGGGGCCGAGCCGTCCTCGCGCGCCCTTCCGCGGCTCGTCCCCGCCCGAGCACCCAGAGCTGACGAATCGTCACCCGCCTTCTGTGTCAAGGCGATCCGCCGAACCCAGCGGTGTACCCGGCGCGATCCGCCCGCCTCGGGCACCCGTTCGGGCAAACCTCGAAACGCTCTGGTAACCCACCGCGTTCCCCCGGCATACTGCGCGGCAACGTACAGCGCAGGAGGTCGCGAGGATGCTCGGGCACGACCGGATCGACGCGGAAACGTACCACCGGGACATCGTCCCCGGATTGCTCATCGGCGAGCACGGCAGACGGGCCGAGGCGGGCCTGTCCGGGCTCGACCCGATCGGCATGCGGATCGGGGACGGCGCGTGGACGTATCGCCCGAACGGCTCCCGATTGCGGATCGTGGAGGGAATCGACGCGGACGCCGGCTGCGTGATCCGGCTGTCCCCGGACGCGTGGACCGATCTGGTCACCCAGCTGCGCACCGCGGCGGCACTGGCCATCGCGGGCGACGTGCGCGCCGAACGCGGCGGCTTGGTCGACCTGTTCCGCTGGGAACCGGCGCTGCGGGCGCTCTATCAGGGCATCGAGATCTATCTCCCGCACGGTACCGAGGTGTTCGACCGACAGGGCCGAAAGGTGGACCCGGCCGCCGAACTGACGCTCGATCACTCGGACCGCGAACTCGCCGAACACTTCACGGCGACCGGGGTGATGCGCGTGCGCGGGGTGTTCTCCGCCGCCGAGATCGCCACGTTCGAGGCCGAGGTGGACCGGCTCGCCGCCGAGGCCCGCCCGGACGACGACCGGTCCTGGTGGGCGGAGCGCGAGAACGGCGAATCGGTGTTGTGCCGGATCGTCTACGCGAGCGAGCGTTCGGCGCCGATCGGCGCGCTGGCGCGCGATCCGCGCCTGGTCCGCCTGGCCACGCTGATCCACCCGGACCTGGCCGCGTCCACCGACCGGATGGAGGGCATCTCGGTCCTGCTCAAGCCGCCCGGCCGGCTCAAGGGCCTGGCGAACATCCCGTGGCACACCGATTGCGGGCTGGGCGGCCACCACATCATGTGCCCGTCGGTGGCGATCGGCATCCAACTGACCGGCTCCAGCGCCGACAACGGCTTCCTGGAGGCGATCCCGGGCTCGCACGGCCGCACCTGCCCGCAGCCGAGAGCCGAGGACCTGGCCGACCTGCCCTATCTCGCGGTGCCCACCGATCCGGGTGACGTGACGGTGCACATGGCCGACGTGCTGCACGCCTCCCCCGCTCCGGCCGGTGTGGGCGGACGGCGCACGATGTACGTCACCTTCCACCCGCCGACCCTGTTCGAGCACGTCGGTCCGGGCGAGGCGGTCAACGACCTGATCCGCAGTCGGACCGCGAGCGAGTTGGACGCCGGACTGGGCCGCTGAGCCCTGGCGCGTCGGCTCCGGCACGGGCGACCGGGACGGCCGCGAGGGGATCGGCGCGGCCGATCGGGACAGCCGGGACGAAACCCGCGTGCGACGCGAACGCGCGTTCGGGGCAATCGACTTCGCCGTGATCAGGATCCGCCCGCGGCCGGATCCGCGGCGGCCCCGCTCAGCGGTTCGGCGTAGCGTGCACGGTCGCGCATTCCACCCGGAGGATGCGGTCCAAATGGGTGATCCGCAACACCCGTGCGGGTTGCGGTCCGACGCCGCACACCACGATGTCGCCGTCGCGATCGCGCAGGCGGCGGTAGCCGTACACCAGACTGCCCAGACCGGACGAGTCGATGAAGGGCACGTCCGTCAGGTCGATCCGCAGGCTGTGCGCGCCCTCGTCGACGAGGCGGTCCACCGCCTGCCGGAACATCGGCGCCGCCGTCATGTCCATATCGCCGTGCACGGACACCGTGCCGCCCAGGTCGGCCTCCAGCGCGACGTGCACGACGCATGGTCTGGCCGAGAACGATGTGTGATCGACGTCGTCCGGTGGGAGATCGTCAAGGCTCATATGGAGCACTCCACCTGATCAAGTGTCGGTTTCGGTCGCGCGCCGCACGACCGCTCGGTACGGTTCGCACGTCTCGGGATAAACCCCACATCCGTCCCGAAACAACAAGACCGCATCGGCACCCTACTCGCCGAGTCGGTCCCTCGTGGACCGTCTTCCCCTATAGGTGTGATTCCGCCGGAACCCACACACCGGCGACCGTCGCGGTCGTACCTTGAAGGTTGCGCGAGGGCCGGCGCGAGCCGGCTCGAAACGCACGGACGCAAGGGATTCCGTAGCCATGACCGGACAACGCCCCTCCGGCGACGAGCGGGGCAGCGACACGCAGGAGCCGACCGCCCGTCGACGAACCAACGGCTTCAAACCGCCGGGTGCCCCGGACGAGCCCGCGCCGCCCGCGTGGTCGCCCGCCGAGGTGCTGGACGAGAGCGACACCGGCGTGGTCGTCTTCACGGCCGAGGGCACCGTGCGCTATCTCAACGCCGCGGCCGCACGGCTTCTGCCGGAATGCCTTCCGGGCACCGCCTATCCCGCACTGCCCGCGACCGGAACCGCCTGGCACGGCGAGGTGGACGACCGGCGTGTACGCGGCCGACGCGCGGTTCTGGGCGACGGCCACTACGTGTGGTACGTCCAGGACACCACCGCCGAACGGCGGCGCGAGGACACGCTGTTGGCCGAGCGCAGGCGCAAGGTCTTCCTGGCCGAGGCGGGCCGGGTGTTGTCCGCGACCACCAATCCGCGCCGGCTCACCGATCTGGTCACCACGCTGCCGGCGGGCGAACTGGCCGACTGGGTCGCGCTGTCCGTGCCCAGCATGGAGGACGGCCGGCTGCGCACCACGTACGCGCCCGGCTCCGGCACCCCGATCGCCCGGGTGACCAGCGGCCTGGGCACCGCGTGGACGGCGCCGGCGGGAGTGGGTCGGGTACTGCGCACCCGGCGCCAGGAGCTGCATCCGCTGATGGACCGCGCGTTGCTGCACCGACTGGTGCCCGACGAGGCGGTCGCGGGCCTGATCGCGGTGGACGCCCGGTGCGCGCTGGTGGTTCCGGTGCCCACCGACGACGACGCGCCCTCGGTACTGACGTTCGTGCGCTCGGCGACCTCCGACCCGTTCACCGAGGAGGAGATCTCGCTCGCCGTCGACTACGCCGAGCGGGTGGGCGTCGCGCTGCGCACGTCGCGCCTGTACGTCGAACAGGACCGGCGCACCATGCTGTTGGCCCAGGCACTGGTGCCGGGCCCGTTGCCGGAGGTGCCCGGCGCACGGATCGCCGCCCGCTACCGGCCGGTCTCGCTGACCGACGGTCTCGGCGGCGACTTCTACGCCGTGCACCCGACCCCGGTCGACGGCACGTGGGCGTTCTCGGTCGGCGACGTGTGCGGACGCGGCACGCCCGTGGGCATGTTCAGCTCGCGCTCGTTGCTGATCCTGCGTACGGCGGCGAGCGCCGGTTGCGCACCCGCGCATCGCATGGCGCTGCTGGACGCGGAGTTGACCCTCGGCGACCCCTCCCTCGTGCTGACCGCGATCACCGGCGACTGCTCGGTGCACCCGGACGGTTCGGCGCTGATCCGGTTGACCTGCGCCGGGCATCCGCCACCGCTGTGGATGGATCCGGCGGGCCGGGTGCAGGCGATGGAGTTCACCGATCCGCTGGTCGCGGGCATCCCGGGCACCGTGTTCGGGACGCACGAACTGCCGCTGGCGCCCGGCTCGACGCTGCTCCTGTACAGCGACGGGGTGACCGAGGCCCGCGATCCGGACGGCGAGGCCTACGGCGTACGGGCGTTGCGGCACGACCTGGCGTCCTGCGCGGGCATGCCGGTGGACGCGCTCGTGGAACGCCTCGAACAACGGTTGATGGCACATCTGGGCGACGCGCCCGTCGTGGACGACGTCGTCCTGCTGGGCATTCACATCCCCTACCGGGACGACGACGAGACGTTGCCGAACCTGGTCGAGCCCGACGGCCCGACCCCACCCGAACACCCGGACGGCGAATGACACATGTGGTCTCCGACGAACTCGACCTGTTCCTCGCGTACCTCGGACGGGCGGACGAGGTCGAGGCACTGACCCTGGTCCGGAACCTGCTCGGCAAGGGCGTGCCCGGCGATCGGGTGCTGACCGACCTGGTGATCCCGGCGCTGCGTGGGGTGGGCGAGCGGTGGGCGACCGGCGAGTGGACGGTGGCGCGCGAACACTCCGCCTCGCACGTCGCCGGTCGTGTCGTGCACCTGATCACGGACGCGACGCCGCGACCGCGGTCCGAGGCGCGGGTCGTGGTGTGCTGCGCGCAGGGCGACTGGCACGGGCTCGCGTCCACGATCCTGGCCGCGCTGTTGCGGGTGCGCGGGATCGACACGACGGTCCTGCCTCCGGGCACCGGCGCGGGCGAACTGGCCCGCATGTTGCCGGATTCGGGGGCGGGTTCGGTCGCGCTCGGCTGTACGGTCTCCACCGCGCTGCCGGGCGCGCGGGCGATGGTGGAGGTGGCCCGCCGCGTCGGGATACCGGTCCTGGTCGGCGGCCCCGGCTTCGGCCCGGACGGCCGCTGGGCGGGCCTGATCGGCGCGAACGGCTGGGCAGCGGACGCCCGAGGGGCCGCCGACACGCTGGCCGGCCCGGACTGGCCCGCGCTCACCACCCCGGCCCCGCGGTTGCGCCATCTCCCGGACGCGGCGCACGACGGCGTCGGCCTGCTCCGCACACCGCTGGTGGCGGCGGGCATGTCGGCGCTGGTGCCGATCGAGGGTGAGCGCTCGGACACCACGATGCGCGACGGCCTGGTGACCGCCGTCGACGCGCTGGCGGTCTCCCTCTTCGTCGACGACCACGCGCTGTTCGTCGACTTCACCCGATGGTTCGCCGACGTCCTGGGCCACCGCCGCGTCCCCGGTGAGGCCCTCGCCGCCGCGTACCGCGCGTTCGCCGCGCGCCTGACCCACGTCCCCGGAGCCGACGCCACCCTGACAGCGGCAGGCGCGGTGTTGTAGGCCGAACCGACGGCCCCATCGGCGGGCGTACCGGCCGGCCACCTGCCGGCAGGATGGCCGCCATGAGTTCCGGCCCGTGGAGCACCCACGAGATCGAGTGGGGCACCGACACCGTGACCAAGCGCTTCCCGGCGGGCGATCGTCCGCGACAGGCGCGCGAGTGGCGGGCGTTGACGTTGCTCGCCCGACACGCGCCGGGCCTGGCCCCCACGCCACTGCGCGGCGACGCCGAAGCCGTGCGGCCCACCGTGGTGATGTCGCGTCTGGCCGGCGCCCCGCTGCGCGGTGCGACGATCTGCCCCGATCGCACCACGGCTCTCGCCGAGGCCGTCGCGCGACTGCACGGTTGCGTCCCGGCGTCCGAGGTCGCCGCGCTTGCGGTACGCCCCGGTCAGCGGGCCGAGATCGTCGCCCAGGTGCGTTCGTGGCGGGAGGCGGGAACACCCGCGCACCCGACGGCCGATGTGGCCGCCGCCGTGCGGGACGGGCTGGACTGGCTCGACTCCTGGAGTGCGGCGGACCCGGACGACGGCGGGAACCCGGTCCCGGCGGTCTTCGGGCCCGGTGACGGCAACCTCGCCAACTACCTGTGGGACGGAGTGCGGGTACGCGTCGTCGACTTCGAGGACTCGGGGCGCAGCGACCGCGCGTTCGAACTCGCGGAGATCACCGAACATGTGTCGGGCTGGGTGACGGGGAACCTGGATGTCCCGCTGTTCCTGAGCCACTTCGACCTCACACCGGCGGAGGCCGCCCGGCTGCCGGAGTGTCGGCGGCTGCTCGCGCTGGTCTGGCTGTTTCTGCTGTCGATGGACGACCCGGACAATCCTCGGAATCCGCCCGGGACCGCGGCGCGCCAGGCACGGCGGCTTCGTGGCCTGCTCGGCTGAGCGACGCGGCGGCCGGCGTCGGATCAGCCCGCGGCGCTCAGGTCCTCGTCCGTCGGGGCGTCCTCGCACAGGGCCTCGTCCAGGTCGGGGTGCACGTCGAAGAGTCGGCGCAGGCCCAGGGCGGTGAAGACGCGGTTGACGTGGTGGTCGTTGTTGCTGGGCATCACCAGGCGCAGGGTGCCGCCGGTGGAGCGGAGCAGGCGGCGGGCGGCGACGAGCGTGCCGATGCCGGTGGAGTCGAGGAATTCCACTTCGGTGAGTTCGAGGACGATCCGATGGTCGCCGTCGGCGACCGCGTGTCTGACGTGTTCGCGAAGCTCCGGGACGACCGCGTAGTCGACCTCCCCGAGCACGTGCAGCACGGTCCAGCCCTGGAGATCTTCCTTGATCACCTGAAGAGTCACGCGCCGGCAGTCCCCTCGCCCATGGTGTCCCGACCCGCGCGGCAGGATGCCCGGAACGCTCGGCGACCCGTCCCCCATCGGATGCGCCGACGGATCCGGGAGGGTCCTGGACGCGGCTCGGGAGCCGGGTGGTCGGCCCGGCCTGTGACCTACCGTAGTGGGCCCCGGGAGTTGGGGCAGTGACGATCCGGTCACGTACGGGTCTCGGTTGCAGCGTACACGGATCATCCGACGCCGCCTCGGAGTAGCGTCCCCCACTCCATCGCTACACGCGATGACGCAACGTCACATTCGACTACACGTCGGCACGCGCCGCCCGACGCACGCACGACGCGCGGCTCAGCGCAGCGGCCACGGCACGTCCGCGACCACCGTGCACGAGCCCGGCGCGATCTCGGTGAAGCCCGCGTCCCGAACGACCGGCCGACCGCTCGTGGTCAACGCGGGCCACGCGGCCGGGTCCGCGGTCCGCACCGCGAGGTCGAAGTCGCGCGCCGCCCACTCCTTGCGCCCGGCCGGGTCCAGGGCCAGCCACGCGAGGTGACTGCCGTGCCCCACCTGCGCCATGGCCTTGCCGGCGGTCATCTCCAGTGCCGGGTTCAGCCACAACATCGGCTGCCCGGGCGCGGCGGGCGGCGGCGCGGCGGGCTCGTCCAGGTCGGTGCCGGAGACCTGCAACTTGGCCAGGTCCTTGGGCCACGCGTCCAGCGGGATCGGCGGGTACACCCGAACCTCCGCCGTACGCCGGGCCACCGTGATCCCCGGCAGCGTGTTCGCCCGCCGCCACTCGCCGCCCCGGGCCCGCCGAACCACCTTGCGGATGCGGTGGCCCTGCCATGCCTCGACCACGTCGTGCCACTCGCCTTCGGGGTCGGTCGACCTCGGGTCGGCCAACAGGACCAGGACCGCTCGCGCGGCGGCCTCGAGGGCGTCGGTTCGGGCCGGCGGGTCGTCCTTCTCGATGTGCGCCACGAGGGGGAGGACGTATTCGATGGTGCTCACGGGGTCGATCATGCCTTGCTCGTGGCCACATGGCCTCGTTGGGAGTCCCGAGTCTCGTGGACGGGTTGCCGGTGCGGGTTGGTTGCGTCGGGTCTTTTTTGCCCGCCCGCCCACCCGTTGCGTTGGGTGCGGATGGTTGGGTTCCACCGGCCTCGGGGCCGGCTGGTGGCGCCCCGAGGCCTGTGGGTTGCGTCAGGCTTCGAGGGCTCTGGTGGTGAGGAAGCGGGCGATGGTGCCGATGGCCTCCTGGGATTCGGGCATGGTCGGGTCGATGGCGGGCCAGGCGTGCGGGACGTCGGGGACCAGGTGGGCCTGGACCGGGACGCCGGCCGTGGCCGCCCTGCCGGCGAAGGCGGTGGCGTCGCCGAGCAGCGCCTCGTGGCACGAGGCCAGGAGCAGTACCGGCGGGAGCCCGGACAGGTCGGCGAACAGCGGGGACGCCAACGGGTCTCCCGGATCGTGCAGTTGCAGGTAGATCTCGGCGGCCTCGCGCAGCGACTTCTTCGAGATCAGTTGGTCGGTGGACGCGTTCGAGTCGTACGTGGGCTTCGTCACGGTCAGGTCCAACCACGGGGACAGCAGGACCATGCCGGACGGCAGCGGCACCGGGGCGCCCCGGGCCGCGACCGTCAGCGCCGCCGCGAGCCCGCCGCCCGCCGAGTCGCCGCCCACGAACGGGGCGAGGTCGCCGTCCTCGCCCGCCGCCACGATCGCGTCGTACACGCCCGCCACGTCGTGCAGCGCGGCCGGAAACGGATCCTCCGGCGCGAGCCGGTATTCCACCAGTACCACCCTGGCCCGCGCCGCCAGCGCGATCCGCGAACCGAAGCCCAACCAACCCGCGGCGTCGCCCATCCGGTAGCCGCCGCCATGGAAGTAGAGCAGCGTCAGCGCCGGATCGGGCACCTCCAGGAACGTGCACGGCACGCCGCCCACCAACTCCTGACGCACCGTCACCCCGGGCTCCGGGTCCTGCCGATACGCCGCCGTGCCGCGCCGCCGCGCGTCCAGTTCGTCCGACGCGGCCCGCCCCTCGCGCACCGGCGGCAGGTTCCAACCGTCCAGGCTCATTCGTGCTCCTCCCCAACCGAAATCCGGGTGCCCAAGCGCCCGATGCCCACCTGACGGGTGCCCCGATACCGGATCACCCACGCCCCCGGGAGGATCGGCCGCCCCGATCGGCGCGCGAGAAGTCCCGTGAGGCTGGAAGCCTCCGGCAAACCCGGGTACGGATCAAGCGATTCGCCGGGTTGTGACATGGGGCCGGCGCAATTGGCCGCCGGGTGCACCGTTCGGTTCGTACCATGTGGCGCGCGGGGTCCTTCGAACCGCTCCCGGACAGGCGCCGGGGAATCGGTTGTCGCGAAGACGACAGCAGGAGGGGGGTCCGTCACATGGTGGTCCGGGTACGTGTTCTCGGCCATGTCTGCGTAGACGGCCCCGCGGGCCGCGCCGCGGAGGATCTCCTGGGCGGACCGCAGGCCCAACTCGTATTCGCCGCGCTGGCCCTGGGCCGCCGGCATCCGGTGCCGCGCGAGGAGTTGGCCGCGCTGTTGTGGCCGGAGCAGGCGCCCAAGTCGTGGGAGGGCGCGCTGCGCGGTGTGCTCAGCCGGGTCCGCGGCTTCCTGGGCCAGGCCGGGTACGACGCGTCCTCGGTGCTGCGCCACCGGGCCGGCTGCTACGTACTGTCCCTGCCCGAGGGCACCGAGGTCGACGTGGAGGCGGCCGAGAGCGCGCTGATCGAGGCCGAGGCGCTCGCCGTGCACGGCGCGTTCGCGCAGGCCCGGTCCCGGGCCCACGACGCGCACGAGATCCTGGCCCTGCCGTTCCTGCCCGGACAGGACGGCGACTGGGTCAACGAGCGGCGCACCCGCTGGCGCTCGGCCCGGCTGCGCGCGCTCGCCGTGTCGGTGACCACCGAACTGCACCTGGGCCGGGCCGACGCGGCGGTGACCCGGGCCGCCCAACTCGTCGACCTGGATCCCTTCCGGGAGAGCAGCCACCGCCTGCTGATGACCGCGCACGCGGCCGGCGGCGACCGGGCGGCGGCGCTGCGCGCGTACGAACGATGTCGACGGCTGCTGAACACCGAGTTGGGGGTGGGGCCGTCGCCGGAGACCGAGTCGGCCTTCCTGCGCCTGCTCGGCGACGCCACGCCGCAACCGCTGCCGGTGCCCGCGCCCGCCGCGCGCTTCGCGTCGCCCACGCCCGGCGGGGACGCGCCGCCCGCCCCGGCCCCCACCCGCTCGGCGCACGACGTGTTCCCGCACGGAGCGCCGGGGCCGATCGTGGGCCGCTCGGCCGAGCTGCGCCTGCTGGAGGAGTCCGTGCGGGCCGAGGTCGGCTCGCGCGTACTGCTCGTCAGCGGCGACGCCGGGATCGGCAAGTCGTTTCTGTTGAGCGAGTTCGCCACCCGGGCCGGCCGCGACGCGCTGGTGCTGACCGGGCGCAGCGACGAGGGCGTGGCCGCGCCGTTCCAACCGTTCGTGACGATGTTGCGCGCGCACCTCGCCGAGGTCGCGGCCGAGGAGTTGCGCGAGCGGGTCGGTGACCTGGGCGGCGAGTTGCACCGGCTCCTGCCCGAACTGCCGTTGGAGCCGGCCGGCCTGATCCAGCCTCAGGGCCCACCCGACTCGGACACCGAGCGCTATCGGCTGTTCGAGGCGGTGGCCGGGGTGTTCCGGCACGCGGCGACCGAGCGCGATCTGGTGCTGCTGCTCGACGACGTGCACTGGTCCTCGACCTCGACCATGCTGATGCTGCGGCACGTGGCGCGGGCCCTGGTCGGCACCCGCGCGGTGATGGTGATCGCCTACCGCGACACCGGACTCGGCTCGGTGCATCCGATGACCCGGCTGATCGCCGACCTCTACCGCGACCTGCACCCCGTGCACGTGCCGCTGGGTGGCCTGGACGTGGCGGCCCTGGTCGAACTCGCGCACGTGCTGGCCGGCCCGCTGCCGCCGCGCGCCGAGGGTGTGCGGGCGCACGTGCTGCGCGAGCTCAGCGACGGCAATCCGCTGCTGGCCACCGAGTTGCTGCGCCAGTGGGCGGATGTCAGCGACTGGTCGGCACTGGGCAAGAGCGTGCCCGCGGACGTCCCGCGCCGGGTGCGCAACGTGCTCCGCCAGCGGCTCCTGGGCCTGCCGCAGTCCACCCTGGAGGCGCTCACCGTGGCCGCCGTGGTCGGCCCGGCCTTCGACATCGACCTGGTCGCGGCGGTGCATCCGGGCGGATTCGACACCGTCGTGGACGCCCTCGACGACGCGGAGCGCGCCCACGTGGTGCGCGCCGAGGAGACCGATCGTCCGGGCCGCTTCACGTTCGTCCACGCCCTGGTGCGCTCGACGCTCTACCAGGAGTTGCCCACCGCGCGTCGGCTGCAACTGCACCGCAAGGTCGGTCTGGCCCTGGAGGCCCGCGGCGACCGGGACGCGCATCTGCCGGAGTTGGCCCACCACTTCCGGCTGGCCTGCCGGTTCGGCGAGGCCCGGCGCGCCTTGGACTACGCGTGGCGCGCGGGCGACGAGGCGCGCGACGGCGGCGCGTTCGAGGTCGCCGCCGAGCACTACCGGCAGGCCCTGGAGGTGCTGCCGATGGTGAGCGAGCCGGCCCCGGAGACCCGCTGCGACCTGCTGCTCTCGCGCGGCGCGGCGCTGGATCGGTGCGGCGATCGGCGCTGCCGGGAGGTGCTGCGTCGGGCCGCGGAGGAGGCCCGCGCGCTGGTCGATCCGCGCCGGCTGGGCCGGGTCGCGCTGGCCATGGTCCGCCTCGGGCAGGTCTACCAGGTGGGCGTGGACCTGGAGTTGGTCGCGCTGTTGCGCGAGGCGCTGGCGGCGCTGCCGATCGCGTCCGGGCTGCCCGCCGACAACGCGCTGCGCTCGCTGCTGCTGGCCGCGCTCGCGGTGGCGCTCACCTTCGGGCACGATCGCGAGGCCCGGCTGACCATGCTCTACGAGGCGCTGGACGCGGCCCGTGAATCGGGCTCGCACGACGCGCTGGCGCAGGGTCTGGAGGCGCATCACCTGGCCGCGTCCGGGCCGGACCTGGTCGACGAGCGGCTGCGGATGAGCAGCGAGTTGACCGTGCTCTCCGGGCTGACCGGGGATCAGGAGTCGCTGTTCCGCAGCCACTTGAACCAGGCCTACGACCTGGTGGTGCGCGGGTCGATCCCGGCCGCCGAGCGCGAGTACGCGCAGGCGCAGCGGGTGGCCCGGCGGTTGCGGCACCCGTGGTTCACGTGGGAGGTGCTGATCTACCGCTGTGGCCTGGAGTTGCTGCGCGGGCGGACCGCGCGGGCGAGCGACGTGCTGGCCGACGCGCTGCGGCTGGCCCGGCGGTCGGCGCTGCCGCGCGAGGCGGTGCGCTCGTTCAACCTGTCGCAGATCCTGGCGGTGCGCTGGGAGCAGGGCCGGTTGGGCATGATGGCGCGCCGGACCGGGGTGGCCGCCGGGTGGTCGCGGGACGTGTCGTGGTGGCGGGTGCAGGCGTGCTGGGCGGCGTCCGCGTCGGCCGATCCGAAGTCGGCGCGCGAGGAGTTCCACACGTTGTGTGTGCCGGGCTTCGCGACGATACCGGTGGACCTGTTGTGGACCGGGTCGCTGATGCGGCTGGGCGAGGTCGCGATCGAACTGGGCGATGTGGAACGCGGGCTGCTCGTGAGCGAGGCGCTGAGCCCGTACGCTGAGCATCTGGACTGGACCGGCTCCTCGCTCGGCCCGGTGCGCCGGGTGCTCGGCGGGCTGGCCGCGATCGTCGGCGACGGGGTGGCGGCCCGCGCGCAGTTCGAGGCCGCGTACGCCCGATGCGTCGAACTGGGGCTGCCCGGGCACGCTGAGCGAACGCTCGGGGACGCCGTGCGATTGCTCGGTGAGCCGTTGGACACCGGCGCCTCCCCGCTTCGCTGACTGGCTGTCACCTTGCGCTTTCGCGCTGCTCTGACGCTGTTCTGACGCTGTTTGCCTACCGTTGGTGACGACCCGGCCGGTGTGCCGGGTGCGGAACGGGGAGGACGGGGCAATGGGGATTTCGGGCGCCGGATCGGCGGTGGCGCACGACGCCGACCGCGGCACGTTCAGTGTGTTGGGTTGGCCTGTCGTGTGCTTCGAGTCGTTCCATCGTGTGGAGTTGCCACGCCGCCTGGAGGGCGGTCTCGGCGAGCGGGTCGCGTGGGACGTGGCCGGCCGGGCCCCGATCGCGCTGTGCATGCCCGACGGCCAGGCATACAGCTATGTCGAGGATCGCGGCGAGGTGCGGATCGTGCCCGGGGTGAGCGCGGACGCCGAGTTGGTGGTCGAGCTCGAATCCGGCGCGTGGCAGGACTACCTCTACGAACTGCGCACCAGTCGGGGGCTGGTCGAGTCGCACGCGGTGCGGTTCGTGCGCGGCGAGTTCGCCGACTGGGACGTATGGGAGCCGGCCATCCGCTGCATGTACTCCGGCACCCCGATCTATCACCCCGAGACGTTGGACCTGCGCGACCTCGCCGATCGTCCGATC
This sequence comes from Embleya sp. NBC_00888, assembly GCF_045207655.1. Taxonomy (NCBI): domain Bacteria; kingdom Bacillati; phylum Actinomycetota; class Actinomycetes; order Kitasatosporales; family Streptomycetaceae; genus Embleya; species Embleya sp. NBC_00888. Next base: position 2,206,614 of record NZ_CP108784.1, read on the forward strand.
GACCTGCACCGCGACTTCACCACTCGGGACGAGCCGGACGACATGGCGCACTTCCTGCGCGCCACCGGCTACCTGGTGGTGCGTCAGGTCTTCGACGCGGACCGGGTCGAGGAGTTGGCGGGCGAGGTGGACCGGATCCGGGGCCTGTGCCGCGAGGGCGACCGCGGGTCGCTGTGGGCGGACGGCCCCAACGGCCTGCGCTCGCCGTACCGGTTGACCTATCTGGGCATGCGCTCGCCGCGGATCGCCGCGCTGGCCGACGACCCGACGGTGCGCATGTTGTGCGGCCTGGCGGGCCAGGACGTGGTCGCGGTGACCGACCGCGACTCCGGACAGATCGCGGTTCTCAAGGAGTTCGGCACCGCGCCCGAACCGCTGTCCATCCCGGACCTGCCCTGGCACAAGGACTGCGCGCTCGGCGGTTGTCCGGTCACCTGTCCACGGGTGCACGTGGGCATCCGCCTGGACGCGGTGAGCCAGGACAGTTCGCAGTTGTACGCGCTGGCCGGCTCCTGGGGCACGGTCGCGCACGAGCGGTACACGCCGGCCCAGTGGGAGAACCTGCCGGTGGTCGGTATCACCACCGAACCGGGCGACGTGACCGTGCACATGGGCTGCGGCATGCACGCGGGCCCCGCCGCCACCGGCACGGCCCGCCGCCGCACCCTCTACGTCCAGTTCGACAACCCGCGCATCTTCGACGTCACCAACCCCTACGAAACCTACGAACAGGTGATCCCCGGCTACGGCAGCGGCGACCTGCTGACCATGTCCCGGATGTAGCCCGCGCACGGGCTCGCGGGCGGCGCGGGCCGGGCGGCGGTCAGCGGGGGTGGCGGGCGGTGATCCTGGCCTGGGCGTCGGCTTCCAGGGATGCCTTGGCGCCCTCGGCGTCGGTGACCGAGACGTGGATGGTGAGTACGCCGGTCTTCGGGGCGGGATCGAAGGTGATGCGCCAGGAGATGGGATCGGTGATGCCGAGTTTGGTCTGGGCCACGCGGACCAGCCCGGGCAGGCGTTCATAGGGGACTGCGTTCAGGTCGATCGCCGTCCCGGGCGCGGCCGGGGTGCCCAGGATGCCGCGTACCGCCATGACGTGTTCCTCGATGGTCAGTTCGGCGGCGCTGCTCGTGCGCATCCCCGTGATCAGCGATCCGGCCGCGCGCCGCATCTCGCCGTCGCTCAGCATCGCCTCCGAACTCGCCGTCCCGCTGACCGTCGAGGTCGTCGTCGAGGTCGTCGGCCACGAGAAGCCGTCGGTCGTGGTCGTCGTCGTGGCGGACGAGGAGGACGAGGAGGACGAGGAGGACGAGGAGGACGTCGTCGTGGACTCGTCGTCGACCGCGGCGAGCAGGTCCGCGCGGAACGGCAGGACCACGAGCGCCGCGCCCAGCAGCAGGCCCAGCGTGCCGAGCAGGCAGAACGAGCCCTCGTCCTTGGGGCCGGCGAGCAACGCGGACTCCGGGGCCGAGTCCACCGATTCGGTCGCCGCCCGGCGTGCCCACGCCTCGGTCGGCTCGGTGACGATCTCGACGTCCCACGGCTCGTCGGGGCGGTACCGCACCACCACGACATCGCGGGGCCGGTAGTCGGGGATGTCGACCAGGTTGATGTCCTGGCGTATCTCGACCCGGTACGCCGACCGCTCGTCCGGTGCCACCGTCAGCACGAACTCGACCGGCACGTTGGCCGACTCGCCGCTGATCGCCCGGCGACTCTCGATCACGGCCAGCGCGGTCCGGGCCGGCGTGCGCGGGTTCCGTGCCCGGTGGACCCGACCCGCGACGGAGACGACGATCACGTTGAGCACGAACAGCGCCACGCCGATCGCCGCCACGAGCCAACGCTCGAGAATCGCCCCGACCACGAAGCAGGCCAGCGCGACGCCGATCACCCCGCCGGACAGGAATCCGGACACGGCGGCCTTGAGCCGCACGCGTGCGGGACTGCGGGTCTCGATGATCGCCATGGCGGCGATTGTGCCGGGCCCGGATGGACGGGGAAAGGCGGGCGGGCGAAATGCGGATCGGGGTTCCCAGGACGTGGGGAGATCCCCCGATTCGGCTCCGGCCGGTGGTGAGTCGGCTCACGAATTCGTCGACGTCCCCGCCGTCCGGTCGGCCGCCGCGCCGCCCGCGCGTGCGGCCGGGAACCTCGTCGCCGCCCCCGGATCAGTGCCGGACCGCGTAGCCGATCTCCGCCTTGTTCGCGTCGGTCAGCTTCCGGTTGCTCTTCGCGGTGCCCTTGGCCTGCGTACCCGCCTCGACGTCGTTGATGTTCATCACGGTCATGTCCAGGAGCTTGCCGCCCGCGTCGCGGAACTCCACCGTGAGCGTGTAGTCGGCGTTCTTGGAGGTGTTGTTGACGACGGTGACCTCGGCGACGGTGCGGTCGCCGTCGGCCCGGATCGACCCGACCGAGGCGTCCGCCGTCGCGTTCAGGCCACCCTTGATCTCCTTCAGCTTCGAGGCCGCCGCGGCGCTCGCCGAGGACACCGCGTCCTTCGCCTCCGAGCCCGCCGAGTTCAGCGCCGAAGAGATCGCCGCCGTGGGCACCGACTTGCCATCTCCGCTGCCGTCGTTGTCCTCGCCGCACGCCGCCGAGGTCAGGGCCAGCGCGGCGGCGATCGACAGCGCGCCGACGGTACGGACGTACTTGCTCGCCATGTCGTCGCTCCTCGCGTGGGTCGCGGGGGTCGACTCGGACACCCGCGTACGAACAGCACGAATGTCCGCGTATCGGGCCGGCTAAACGCACGGCTGGGCCGCCGGGCTCTCGATTCGGCGTCCGAGCTGGATACTTACCTATATGACAGTACCTGACTTATTAGTAGGTACTTGTAGGAAGGAGTGTGCCGATCAAGCATGGTGTCAGCGGCGGACACCACGCCTGCCCCACCCCACCGAAGCTTGGAGAAACCCCGTGAGCGAGCAGCACCGGATCCCCGTGACCGTCCTCGGCCTGGGCACGATGGGTCGGGCGATCGCCGACACGATCCACCGGGGCGGCCACCCCACCACCATCTGGAACCGCACCGCCGGCCGGGCCGATTCCCTGGTCGCCAAGGGCGTCGCCCTCGCCGCCGACCCGGTCGCCGCCGTCGAGGCGTCGCCGGTGGTCGTGGTGTGCCTGCTCGACGACGAGTCGGTACGCGGCACGCTGACCCCGCTCGTCGACGCGCTGGCCGGCCGGCTGGTGGTCAACGTGACCACGGTGACCCCGAAGCAGGCCCGACAGACCTCGGACTGGGCCGTCGAGCACGGCATCGAGTACCTCGACGGCGCGATCATGGCGACCCCGGAGATGATCGGTCTGCCGGTCGCGTCACTGCTGTACAGCGGCTCTCGGGCGGCCTTCGACACCCACCGCGAGCTGCTGGAACTGCTCGGCGGTGCTCGCTGGTTCGGCACCGACGCGGGCCTGGCGTCGCTGTACGACCTGGCCCTGCTGGGGTCGATGTACTCGATGTTCGCCGGCGTCGCGCAGGGCGCCGCGATGCTGGCGAGCGAGGGCGTTCCGGCGGCCGAGTTCGTGGCGATGGCCGGACCCTGGATCGACGCGATGCTCTCGGCCCTGCCGTACCACGCCGAGTACTACGACAGCGGCGACTACACCGCCGAGGTACAGAGCCTGGACTTCAACAAGGCGGCCGTCGACGCCATCGCCGAGGCCGCCCGCGACCAGGGCGTCGGCACCGATGTGGTCGCCGCCGTGCAGACCCTGATCGACCGCCAGGTGGCGGCCGGCCACGGCAAGGACGGCTTCGCCCGGATCTTCGAGAGCATCCGCCGCCCGATCCCCCGCGCCTGACCCGACACGGCACCGGCGGGCCCGGCGGGCCGGTCGCCACGGCCCCGGGACACCCACCACGCCCGGCCGACACGCCCGGCCCGACACGCCCGATCCACCACGCCCGATCCCACCGCGCTCCGGTCACCCGGCGGGATCGGGCTTCGTCATGCCCGGCCGAGCGCGCCCCGGCCGACTCCGGCTCCCACCCTCACGCCCGGGCCCGGGCCGGCCCCCTACCAACCCGACACTCCCCTTGAATAGTTCACCAGGTTAAGTTACAACACGTAACGTAAATCCCGAGGAGCGCGCCCGTCCCCGAGACTCGCCGCCGGCACGTTCCCGCCCGGAATCGGCGGCACCGATCCGGCATTCGTGATTCCGGCACAAGTAATAGGGAGAACAGCCCATGGCCGATCTGCTGGTACGCGGAGGAACCGTCGTGGACGGAACGGGGGCGGCCCCGATCCGAGCCGACGTGCGGATCGCGGACGGGGTGATCGTCGAGGTCGCCCCCGACCTGGCCCCGAACGGCGGCACCGAGCGCGTCGTCGAGGCCGCCGGCGCCTACGTCGCCCCCGGCTTCATCGAGGCCCACACGCACGTCGACGGCGCCATGTGGTGGAACCCGGACCTGGACCCGCTGCCCGCCTACGGCACCACCACGGTCGTCTTCGGCAACTGCGGCATGTCCGTCGCACCCCTGCGGGAGAGCGCGCGCGGACCCGTACTCGACCTGTTCTGCTTCCTCGAGGACCTCCCGCTCTCCGCCTTCCAGGACAAGGTTCCGTGGACGTGGGAGCGCTGGCCGGAGTACAGCAGCGCGGTCAAGGGTCAGGCCGTCGCGGTCAACGTGGCCGGGTTCGTCGGGCACCTGACCCTGCGCACCACGGTGATGGGCGCCGAGGCGTCCTGGTCGCGCGCGGCGACGTCGGAGGAGATCGCCGAGATGGCCGCACTGCTCGACGAGTCGTTGACTCATGGAGCAATCGGTTTGTCGACCAATGTGTTCGACAAGGACCGCTACCTCGGGCCGGTACCGACCCGGTTGGCCGCGGACGACGAGTTCGAGGCGCTCGCCGACGTACTCGCCCGGCATCCCGGCGCGACGCTCCAGATGATCACCCGGTTCAACGAGCCGGAGAGCATCGACGCCGATGTGGAGCGATTCGCCCGAATCTGCAAGCCGCGCGGAATCCGCGCCCAGTGGACCGCCATCCCATCCACCGTTCGTGAGGACTACCTGCGGGAACAGACCATCGCGCTGCATCGCCGGCTGCGCGCGGACGGCGTCGACTTCTGGCCCAATGTCCCGCATAAGCCGCTGGAGCCGTTCTTCAACTTCGAGCGCGCGCTCACCTTCCAGCGGGTGGCCGCCTGGAACCACTGGATCAACGGTCCGGCCGAGACCAAGCTCGCCACGCTGGCCGATCCGCAGTGGCGGGCGCAGGCCCGCGAGGACTGGGACAACCGGGTCTCGTCGTCGACATCTCGACTGGACCGCCCCGAGTCGCTGATCCTCGCGATCTCCGAGACCGGCCACGGCCCGCTGGACATCTCGCTCAAGGAGTACGCGGACCGGGAGGGACTGCACATCTCCGACGCATTGGCCACCTGGATCGGCAACAACGGCATCCTGTCCTGCCTGCGCGGCATCCCCGACGCGTTCGACGAGCCGGTCGTGGCCGGCCTGTTCAACGAGCCGCACACGCTGACCAACATCAACGACTCCGGCGCGCACCTGCAGCTCTTCTGCGGTTCGGGCGAGAACGTGTACCTGCTCACCCGGTACGTGCGCGACACCGGCCTGATGCGGGTCGAGGAGGCGGTCCACAACCTGACCGGCAAGCTCGCGGGCTTCTTCGGCCTGGGCGACCGGGGCGTGATCGCACCGGGCCTGGCCGGCGACCTGGTGGTGTTCGCGCTCGACGAGATCGAGGTGCGACCCGAGGAGAAGCGCTACGACAACCCGGACGGGTCGTGGCGGTTCACCCGGGGGCCGGCCGGCGTACGGGCCACCATCGTGCGCGGGGTGCCCACCGTGCTCGACACCGAGCCCACCGGAGAGCGGCCGGGCACGATGGTGAGGCTCGTTTCGCTGCCCGACTGACGGAACGTCACACAAGCGCGCTTACCCTTGAGGTACGGCGGTGGGTTCACCGACCCACCGCCGTGTCACGTTTTTGTGACGATCCGCCCTAGGCGGTGTCATGCGACACGAGCCGACGGGACGCTACGGCCAACGTGATCGATGCCACGGACCGCGTACGGGGCGCGGACCTGGGGCCTCTTCACAGCAGGCATGCGCGGAGGGCAACCTTGTGGACACGGGCAACCGCTTCCACGGCCGAAAAAAGCTCGAACAGCGTCCGAATTGCGCTGTTTTGGGCGGGACCGGCACGCCAGGAGCGATCACCGCCGGAAGCGCGATGGCCCTCCGTCTAGGTAGCATCCGCCGAGTGCCGCCCGTTACCGACGGGCACGCCCCCCGACAAAGGTTCTCGATGAGTGACGATTCCCCCTCGCCGGCATCGGCGGGGTACGCGCAGAGGCAGCAGCCGCGCCTGGCCAAGGGAGCTTCTCCCTGGCTCGTGCCGACGGCTGTGACCGGCGCGTTGACCGGCTTGGCAGCACTGCGTAACCGGCGCTGGGCCTTCGCGGCCGTGCCGACGCTGGCGCTCACCGGTGGCATGCTGTGGTTCTTCCGTGACCCGGAGCGCACCATCCCGACCGACGGCGTGATCGCCTCGGCCGATGGTGTGGTCCAGAGCATCGACGCCTGGCCCGACGGCCGCACTCGGATCGCGACGTTCATGAGTCCGTTGAACGTGCACGTGAACCGTGCGCCGCTCGACGGCGTCGTGAAGTCCGTGGAGCACAAGGCCGGCGGGTACGTCCCGGCGTTCAACAAGGAAAGCGAGCACAACGAACGCGTTGTGTGGATCTTCGACACCGCGATCGGCGACGTGGAGCTGGTGCAGATCGCCGGCACCGTGGCGCGCCGGATCGTGCCGTACCTGGAGCCGGGTACCGAGGTCGCCTGCGGCGACCGGATCGGGTTGATCCGGTTCGGTTCGCGCGTGGACGTGTACCTGCCGCCGGGCATCGAGCCCGCGGTGACCGTGGGACAACGGACAACGGCGGGAGAGACACGTCTTGACCGGGACTGATTACGACGATACGGCCGACCTGGAAGCCCCCGAACTGAACATTCTGGGCACCCCGGTCGAGGACGATCCGCAGGCGTGCCTGTCCGCGCGGATCTCGGTCGCGGACGTACTCACGCTGGGTAACGCGGCGAGCGGCTTCATGGCGATCTACTTCCTCGCCTGTTCGGTCATGGCGCAGCGCGGCGGCGACGTCGGCGTGTCGGCCGAGCGCAGCATGGCCGCGGCCGTGGTGCTGATGCTGATCGGCGCGCTGTGCGACCTGTGCGACGGCATGGTGGCGCGCAAGCTGCGGATGTCCTCGCTCGGCGCGCAGTTGGACAACCTCGCGGACGTGATCACGTTCGGCGTCGCACCGGCGTTCTTCGTGGTCACCTGGGCGGCCGTGCCGTTGAACACCGGGCAGGCGCCCGCCGCCGTCCTGGTGGCGCTGTCGGTGCTGATCGCGGGTGTACTGCGGCTGGCGAGATTCGCGACCACTCCGGGGCGTCCCGGGGTGTTCCAGGGCATGCCCATCCCGATGGCCGCGATGACGGTCGTCTCGATCGTGCTGCTCGACCTGCCGTTCACGCCCGCCGCGGTGCTGATCGTGGCCGTGTCCGGGTTGATGGTGAGCCGGATCGAGTACCCGAAGCCGCAGGGCAACATGGCGATCCTGGTGATGGCCGGCATCGGTCTGAGCATGAGCTGCCTGATCGCCTGGGCCGCCGACGCGCCGGGCAGCGAGTGGATGCTCAACATGGGCGCCACCACCCAGGTCACCCTGGCGCTGCTCGTCCCCGCGATGGCGATGGCCCGCAAGGGCGTCGAGCGCATCGGCTTGCGGATGATCCGCTAGCCGTACCGGACGCAGAACGCGAAGCGCCGTCACCCTCCGGGGTGGCGGCGCTTCGCGTTGTCGGCCGGCGGTCCCGCCCCGGGCGGTGCTATCTCAGCCGGTGCGCCAGCCCGGTGAACCGTTTGCCCGCCGAGACGGTACGCACCGCCTGGCCGAGCGCCCGCCGCGATCCGACCAGGACCACGAGTTGCTTGGCGCGGGTGATCGCGGTGTAGAGCAGATTGCGCTGGAGCATCATCCAGGCACCCATGGTGACCGGGACCACCACCGCCGGATACTCGCTGCCCTGCGAGCGGTGGATGGTGACCGCGTACGCGTGCGACAGCTCGTCGAGTTCGGCGAAGTCGTAGTCGACCTCCTCGTCCTCCTCGGTGCGCACCACGAGCTTCTGTTCCTCGGGGGAGAGTGCGATCACCACCCCGCCGGTGCCGTTGAAGACGCCGTTCGCGCCCTTGTCGTAGTTGTTGCGGATCTGGGTGACCTTGTCGCCGACCCGGAAGGTGCGCCCGCCGAAGCGCTTCTCCGGCAGGCCCTCGCGGGCGGGGGTCAGGGCCTGCTGGAGCAGCAGGTTGAGCGCGCCGGCGCCGGCCGGGCCGCGGTGCATCGGGGCGAGCACCTGGATGTCGCGGCGCGGGTCCAGGCCGAATTTTCGCGGGATGCGGCGGGCCACCACGTCCACGGTGAGGCCGGCCGCGTCCTCGGTCTCCTCGGCGGGGAAGAGGAAGAAGTCGGTCAGGCCGTCGGTGATCGGCGGGCGGCCGGCGTTGATCCGGTGCGCGTTGGTCACCACGCCGGACTGCTGGGCCTGGCGGAAGATCTGCGTCAGCCGGACCCGGGGCACCCGCTCGGCGGCAAGCAGGTCGCGCAGCACCTCGCCGGCTCCCACGCTCGGCAACTGGTCGACGTCGCCGACGAACAGCACGTGCGCGCCGGTCGGTATCGCCTTGATCAGCTTGTTGGCCAGCAGCAGGTCGAGCATCGAGGCCTCGTCGACCACGACCAGGTCCGCGTCCAGCGGCTTGTCCTGGTCGTAGGCCGCGTTGCCGCCCGGCTGGAGCTGCAACAGGCGGTGCACGGTGGCTGCCTCACACCCCGTCAGCTCGGCCAACCGCTTGGCCGCCCGGCCGGTGGGCGCGGCCAGGATCACCTTGGCCCCGCGCGCACGGGCGAGTTCGACCACGGAGCGCACGGTGAAGCTCTTGCCGCAGCCGGGGCCCCCGGTGAGCACCGCGACCTTGCTGGTCAGCGCGAGCCGGACGGCCTGTTCCTGTTCGGCCGCCAGCGCGGTGCCGGTGCGGGCGCGCAGCCAGGCCAGCGCCCGGGTCCAGTCCAGTTCGGCGAATGCGGCCAGCCGGTCCTCACGGGCGCCCAGGAGGGCGCGCACCCGGCCCGCGAGCGAGAGTTCGGCGCGGTGGAAGGGCACCAGGTAGACCGCCTGGACGGGATCGCCCTGGGTCCCGGAGACGGTGACCGGCCCGGGCAGTTCCTCGCACACCACCCCGTCCTCGCCCACCAACTCGTTCAGACAGCGCACCACGAGATCGGAGGGCACGTCCAGGATCTTCACCGCCTCGGCCACCAGGACGTCGGCGGGCAGGTAGCAGTGCCCGCTGTCCGATCCCTCGGACAGCGTGTACTGCAATCCGGCCTTGATCCGCTGCGGCGCGTCGTGCGGTATCCCGACGGCCTTGGCGATCGCGTCGGCGGTCTTGAAGCCGATCCCCCACACGTCGGCGGCCAGCCGGTACGGCTCGGTGCGCACGACGGTGATCGACGCGTCGCCGTACTCCTTGAAGATGCGCACGGCGGGTGAGGTGGAGATGCCGATGCCCTGGAGGAAGACCATCACCTCCTTGATCGCCTTCTGCTCCTCCCACGCGGCGGCGATCAGCTTGGTCCGCTTGGGGCCCAGGCCGGGCACCTGGATGAGTTGCGTGGCGTCCTCGTCGATCACGTCGAGCGAGCGCACGCCGAAGTGCTCGACGATCCGGTCGGCGGTCTTGGGGCCGATGCCCTTGATCAGTCCCGAGCCGAGGTAGCGCCGGATGCCCTGCACGGTGGCCGGCAGCACGGTGCTGAACGAATCGACCTGGAACTGCTTGCCGAACTGCGGGTGGCTGCCCCAGCGGCCGCGCATCCGGATCGACTCGCCCGGTTGGGCGCCGAGCAGCGCGCCGACCACGGTGAGCAGTTCGGTGCCGTGCCGGCCGGTGTCCACCCGGGCGACGGTCCAGCCGTTCTCGTCGTTCTGGTAGGTGATGCGCTCCAGGACGGCTTCGAGAACGGCCCCTCCCCCGGCCCCGCCATCGGCCCCGCCATCGGCCCCGCCATCGGCCCCGCCATCGGCCCCGGGCGGCATGCCCGGCAACGTGCCTGTCATAGCGCCCGAGACTAGCCAACCGGGGTGACAGCAGAACTAGAACACGTTCTCTTTATGCTCGTCGACACCATTGACTGTGTCACATAACGGCGGTACGTTCCGGGGACTCCATGCTCCGAGCCGCAAGCTCCCGCAGCTCAAAGACCGTTAGGACACACGCATGCCCGTCATCAACGAGCAGGTCGAGATCGCTGCCGGCCCCGAGGCCGTGTGGGCGAAGCTGACCGACTACAGCGTCTTCGGCGAGTGGATGGTCCCGCACGTCGAGTTCCCGAACGGCGCCCCGGAGAAGCTCGAAGCCGGCGTGACGTACGACGAGAAGATGAAGCTGATGGGCTTCCCGGCGGACATCAAGTGGACGATCAAGGACGTCGAGGCGGGCAAGTCGCTGGCCCTGGACGGCAAGGGCCCGATGGGCGTCATCATGACCGAGGTCTTCATCGTCGAGGCCGCGGGCGAGGGTTCGGTGCTGCGGATCGAGTCCGAGGTCAAGGGCGGCGCGGTGCAGATGATGGCCGGCAAGGTCACCAAGGCCACCCAGGAGGCCCTGATCGAGTCGCTGGCGAAGTTCGCCGCGCTCGTCAAGTAACCCGCGCGCCGCGCGCGGCCGTCGCCGCCCACCCGGCGACGCCCCACGACGACCATCCCCCGGTGAGCACACCCGGGCGGATGGTCGTCGCGCGTGCGGGGTGCGCCCGCTCGCCGCGTTCGCCTGGAACAATGGCGATCCGTCACCGAGCGCCGCGAACCCCTGGAGGAACCCCACGTGCCGTCGACTTCCGCCCACTTCCCGTGGGCCCTGCACCGGACCAGGCTCGACAACGGTCTGCGTGTGGTGGTCTGCCCCGACAGCACGGTGCCGCTCGCCGCGGTCAACCTCTGGTACGACGTGGGCTCGCGGCACGAGGTGGAGGGCAAGCACGGCTTCGCCCACCTCTTCGAGCACCTGATGTTCGAGGGTTCCGCACACGTGGACAAGGGCGGTCACTTCGCCGCGATCGAGGGCTGCGGCGGCGACGGCATCAACGCGTCCACCAGCGCGGACCGCACGAACTACTACCAGACGGTGCCCTCGGGGCAGCTCGAGCTCGCGCTGTGGCTCGAAGCCGACCGGATGGGCTCGCTCGCGCTGACCCAGGAGACCCTGGACAACCAGCGCGAGGTGGTCAAGAACGAGCGCAGGCAGCGCTACGACAACGTGCCCTACGGAACCTGGAGCGAGGAGATGATGGCCCTCGCCTACCCCGAGGGTCACCCGTACGCGACGTCCACGATCGGCTCGATGGCGGAGCTGGACAGCGCCGAACTCGCCGACTTCACCGCGTTCCACGAGACCTACTACGCGCCGGACAACGCGGTGCTGACCGTGGTCGGCGACGTGCGGCCCGAGCACGTGGTCGCCCTGGCCGAGCGGTACTTCGGCAAGATCGCCCCGCGCGGCTCGTTCCCGCAGCCCACCCCGGCGCCGCTGCCGCCCCGGTTCGGGGCCGGCCGGCACGTGCGGGTACATCGGGACGTGCCCGCGCCGCGGCTGTTCCTGTGCCATCGCGCGCCACGCTTCGGCAGCCCGGACGCGGCCGCCTCGAGCGTGCTCGCGACCGCCGTGGGCCGCGGCCGGGGCAGCCGGCTGTACCGCGAGTTGGTCACCGCGCGCAATCTGGCCCAGGCCTCCGGCGCGTTCCTGTCCGCGTGGGGCCACCTGCACTTCGAATCGGTGCTGATGGGCTCGTGCGCGCCCAGTGAGGGCGTCGAGCCGGGCGAGTTGCTCGACGCCTACGTCGCGGTCTGCGACGAGGTCGCGCGCGAGGGGGTGACCGAGGCCGAACTCGACCGGGTCCGGGCCGTGTTGTCCGGCGACTGGCTGCGCGAGCTGGCCACCGCGGGCGGCCGGGCCGACGCGATCGGCCGGTTCACCACCCGCTTCGGCGACGCGGAGTCGATCCGCGACCACCTCGACGCATTGCTCGCGGTCACCGCCGAGGACGTGCACCGGGTGGCCCGCGAACTGCTGCACGCGGACAACCGGATCGTGCTGGAGTTTCGGCCCGAGGCCGCCGAGGCCGGTGCCGACATCGACACGAACGAGCCGGAGGCCGCCGCATGAGCGAGCACGTCGCGACCCGCCACACCCTGGTCGCCGAGCGACCCGCCGGCGCGGACCCGCGCCCGTACCGCTTCCCGGAGGTGCGCCGGGTCGCGGTGGCCGGCGGCGAGGTGATCGGCGCGCACCTGCCCGGCCGCAGCCTGGCCTGGACCAAGTTGGTCATGGAAAGCGGCGCGCTGCACGAACCGGTCGGCCTGGACGGCCTGGCCCGGATCACCTGCTCACTGCTCGACGAGGGCAGCCTGGACCGCGACGCGGACGCCTTCGGGCTCGCCATCGAGGCGCTGGGCGCGCAATGGCGGCTCGCGTGCGGCTGGGAGACCCAGGAGGTCGGCCTCGACCTGCCCGCCGATCGGCTCGGCGCGGGCCTGGACCTGATCGCCGAGGCGGTCCGCCGGCCGGCGTTCGCGGATGCGGACGTCGAGCGCTTCCTCGCCGACCACGTGCGCTCGATGAAGACCTCCTGGGCCCAGCCCGGCACCCGCGCCGGACTCGCCTTCCGCCGGGCCCTGTTCGGCGCCGACAGCCGCCTCGGCGGCCTGCTCGGCGGCACTCCCGACACGGCACAGGCGCTGGACGCGGAGGCGATCCGGGCCTTCCACGCGAGCCGGATGACCGCACCCGGCACCCTCGCCGTGGTCGGCGACCTGGACACGATCGACCTGGCCGCGCTGGGTCGCACCGTCTTCGCCGGCGCCGGCGGCACCACTTCGCGTGCGGCCCCGGCCACCTTCGCGAGCACCCCCTCGACCGAGCGGGCGATCGTGGTGGACCGCCCCGGCGCCGTGCAGTCGGTGCTCCGGATCGGGCACACCGCGGCGCCCCGCTCGACCCCGGACCTGATCGCCATCGAGTTGTTCGCCGACGTGCTCGGCGGCGCCTTCGGCTCCCGGCTCAACCACCTGCTGCGCGAGGTCAAGGGCTACACCTACGGCGCGCACGCGAGCTTCGGCCACGGGCGCCGCTCCGGTGCGTTCACGGTGTCCTCCTCCGTGCACACCGAGGTGACCGCCGCCGCGATCGTGGACGCGATCGGCGAGGTCCGCCGGATGCACGCGGACGGCGTCACGCCCGACGAACTCGCCGCCACCCGCGCCCACTCGCTCGGCAGCATGCCGATCAACCTGCAAACGCCCGCGGGCATCGGCGGCCGGTTGATCGAGGCGATCGTGCACGACCTGCCGGACGACCACGTCACCCGCGAGTACGCGGAGATCCTGGCCACGGACGCGGACGCGGTCAACCGCGCCGCCGGCACCCATCTGCGCCCCGACGAACTCGCGGTGGTCGTCGAGGGCGACGCCGCGCGCATCGTCCCGGACCTGCGCGCGGCGGGCTTCGACGTGGTGATGTCCCAGGTGTGACTCCCGGGCGGGCCGCCCGTCGGGCCCGCCCGCTCACCCCTCCGCGACGAAGACCTGGCGATAGCCGCTCCACATCGCCGGCCCCAGATCCTGCGGCACGTGCGGGGGGAGCGGCCACATCGGGCCGCTCACCTCGCACAGCACCACGTGCAGCCCCTCGCCCGCGTCGAACCAGCGCAGCCCCACCGCGCCGGGCGAGCGCAGCAGTTCGGCGACCGCCTCCTCGTGCAGCCAGCGCCCCATCGCGGTGCCCGAGCCGTGCGCGGTCAGGTGCAGCAGCTTGTCGCCGGCCGGGAAGAGCCGGCTCGCCGACACGTTCGGCCAGCGCCGGATCTCCCGGCAGTCCAGACGCGACGAGGTGATCGCGCCGATCAGTTCGGGTGGCAGCGGGGTGCCCGCGGTGTCGTGCACGTCGCCACCGCCGGCGGCGGCGAGCACTCCGACGTGCTTGAGGTCGTACAGCGTCAGGTGCCGCGCGGCCGGCGGCCCCGGCTCGGCCTCACCGTTGCCGAACGCCCCGCACAACACGAAACGGCGGGCCCGACGGAAACCGGGCGTCCGCAACAGGTCGCCGTGGTGCCGGTCGCACCACGGGGAGAACGTCCCGTCCAGCGCCTCGGGCAGATCCGAGCGCAGGTGCAACAGGCCCACGCCGCTGGGGAATCCGTCCAGGTCGAGACGCGGGATCGCGGGTCGCTCGGACATCGTTCGTGCCTCCCCCGGTGTCCTCACGTCCGGCCGGCCCTGACGCAGGCGGAAACTGACGGAGGGTCATCCATTTGTTACCCACCGGTCGGGGAAAGCATGTCCTCCTTGCCGAACATCCGGGCCGCCTCGCGCGCGCTCGGCGTGCCCGCGTCGGGATCGGCGCCGGCCGCGACCAGCGCCGCGACCACGTCGCGCTCGCTCTTGAACACGGCACCCGCGAGCGGGGTCTGGCCGCGGTCGTTGGCCCGGTCCGGATCGGCGCCCCGGGCGAGCAACGCGCGTACCGCGTCGGCGTGTCCGTGATAGGCGGCGAGCATCAGCAGCGTGTCGCCCCGGTCGTTGGCCAGATTCACCGGCAGGCCGGCGTCGACGTAGCCGCCGAGCGTCTCGGCGTCGCCGGTGCGCGCGGCCTCGAACAACCGCCCGGCCAGTTCCCGGATCCGCTCCTCGTCCTGCGCGGACGGCTGCTCCGGTTCCTGCTCGCTCATGACCTACCTCCGAGAACGTGACGCCGTGCGGGTGTGGCGGTCGAGCCGACACCGGGCCCGACCGGTTCCGAACCTATCGGGTGGCGCGCCGCGGCAGCGGTCCCGCCCGCGCCGGCGGGCGTGTGAGAATCGGTCCAGTTGCGGCCCCGGATCCGAAGGAGACGGCTCTTGCGCCATCTGCACCATCTGGACCTCGACGCCTACTTCGCTCGCATCGGCTGGTCGGGCGAGCGGGCGCCCACGTGGGCCACGCTGCGCTCGCTGCACCTGGCGCACGTGGTCGGCATCCCGTTCGAGAACGTCGAGATCGTCCTGGGCGGGGTGCCCTCGCTGGCGCCGGCCGACCTGGAGGACAAGCTGGTCCGCCAGGGACGCGGCGGCTACTGCTTCGAGCACAACCTCCTGTTCGCCGGGGTGCTGGAGGCGCTGGGCTTCGGCGTCACCCGGTTGGCCGCGCGGGTGCGGATGGGCTCGGACGCGATCCGGCCGATGACCCACACGCTGCTCGCGGTCGAGGTACCCGGCGAGGCGCACCCCTATATCGCCGACGTCGGCTTCGGCAGCGGCGGCCTGTTGGAGCCGCTGCCGCTGCTGCCGGGCGTGGCGAGTCCGCAGGGGGCCTGGCGGTTCCGGCTCGTGCGCGAGGACGATCTGTGGCTGTTGCAGACCGTGTACGGCGGACAGGGCTGGTTCACCGTGTACGCGTTCACCCTGGAGCGCCGCGAGTCGGTCGACTTCGAGGTGGCGAACTGGTACGTCGCGACGCACCCGAGCTCGCCGTTCCGGCATACCCTGCGAGTGCAACGCAGCGGTCCGCACGAGCGCGCGTACATCGAGGACCGCCTGTTGACCGTGGTGCGCAGCGACGGCTCCCGGGAGGAACGCGAGTTGAAGGACGACCACGAGGTACTTCGGCTCCTGGTCCACGACTTCGGCCTGTTGCTGCCCTGGGACACCGTGTTCCCCGCGCCGCCCGAGCGTGCGCACCCACCCGCGCGACCAGAGGAGAGTTGAGGCAATGTCCTTCGACAAGCAGGTGCAGGTCACCGCCGAGCTGTACGACTACGTCCTCGACCACTCGCTCGCACCGGACGAGGTCCAGCGCGGCGTGATCGAACGGACCAGGGAGATGGGCCGGTTCGCCGGTTTGCAGGTACCCGCCGAGCAGGGCGCGCTGTTGACCCTGCTCTCGGGTGTGGTCCGGCCGAAGGTCGCGGTCGAGGTCGGCACGTTCACCGGCTATTCCGCGCTGTGCATCGCCAAGGGCCTGGCCGAGGGCGGCCGGCTGCTGTGCTGCGACGTGTCCGAGGAGTGGACCGCGATCGCCCGCGAGGCGTGGCGCGAGGCGGGCGTGGACGATCGGATCGACCTGCGCATCGCGCCGGCGCTGGAGACGCTGGACGCGCTGCCCTCGCACCCGCACATCGACCTGGCGTTCCTGGACGCGAACAAGGACGGCTACATCTCCTATTGGGAGGCGCTGGTCCCGCGGATGCGCCCCAACGGCCTGCTGATCGTCGACAACGTGCTCTACGGCGGCTTGGTGCTCAAGCCGGGCGGCGACCCGACGCCGGAGGCCGTACACGCCTTCAACGAGCACGTGCGGGCCGACCCGCGGGTCGAGCCGGTGATGCTCCCGGTCGCGGACGGCGTCACGCTGGCCCGGGTGAAGGCTCTGGACGAGTTGTGAGCCGCGCGCCGGACGGGCCGTCGTCGACCCGTCCGGCGCCCACGTCCCGGGCGCCCATCCACCGTCCGCCCGGCCGTTGCGCGCTCCCCCGCCGTGCCCTCAGCCCCCGCCGGCCAGGATCCCGCGCAACCGCTTCGCCTCGGTGACCGCGCGGGAACTCCCCTTGCGGTCGGCCAGCGCGTCCAGCCCCGCGATCGACACCGCCCGCGCGCCCCCGCCCGCGGCGCTCTCCGCGGCCACCGCCAGCGCGTCCGCGAGGCCCGTGGTCCTGGTACCGGCGAGCAGGTCGGGCAGGAAACCGCTCAGCACGCCCCACACCGCCTCGCCCGCGCCGGCCCGGGACGCCTCGCGCAACGAGGCGACCACGCGCGTGGTCTTCAGACCCCGGGTACGGACCGCCTCGCCGATGTCGCGGCCCAGCCCGGGGGCGTCCCACGCGTCGCCCCTGGCCGCCAGGGTGACCAGCGCGTCCACCGCGGCGGTACGGTCCTCGGCCGCCTGTGCGCCCAGCGCGTAGGCCAGCGCCAGCGACATGCCGGATCCGAGCGGTCCGTGCGACTCGGCCAGCGCGGGCAGGATCTCCGCGCCTCGGCAGGGCCCGTCGATCCCGCGCTGGGTCCGGATCGCCAGGTGCGCGCCGAGCGCGTCGCGGTCCCGGGGCAGCACGAGTGGCCAACAGTGCAGATCCGGCTCGGTGTTCTCGGACCATCCCGGCCTGCGGGCGGCGGCACCCGGGTCGGACAGGTCGTACATGGGCAGCGCGCTCTCGGGCACCGTGCCCTGCGGCCGCGTGTCGGGGTCACCGGGGGCGATCAGGGCCAGCGGGCCGTCGAAGTGCGTCCAGTCCCGGTCCCGATACGAGAACTCGCGGTGGATCCGGGCGAAGCGCCGGCGCTCGACGAACCCGGCCGGCGGGCCGCCCGCGGCCAGCACCCGGGCCACCCGCAGACCGGCGGGCGAGGTGAGCCGGCCGGCCCGGGCGAGCACCGCGGGGTCGATCTCGGCGGGCAGCCGCAGCAGTGCCTGGTCGACGTCGCGCCGCCAGGGGCTGTGCCCGGATGCCTCGTACCGTTCCAGGCCCGTCACGAGAGCCTCAGGGTCCACCAGGCCGGTCGCGTCGGCGATCTCGGCCAGGTGCGGGCCGCCGCGCGGCGTCCGCAGCCGGGTGCCCACCTCGTACAGACGCGCGAGCAGGAAGCGCTGTACCGGTTCGAGTCGCTCGACGTCCACCCTGGAGCCGGGGATCAGGTCGTGGTCGGAGGCCTCGGTGCCCTTGCCGAACAGGCTGCGGAACCAGCCGGATCGGGAGCCGCTGTAGCCGGTGGCGGCGGCCACCATCGCGCCGACCGCGCCCTGTACCTGATGGATGAACCACTGCTGTTCGATGATGTGCGCGTGCCGCTCGGTGAGCGGAAGCAGTGCGGTGTGCAACGCGTCGCGGTCGCGCTCGTGTTCGCGCAGCATCGCGGAGACGATCCGCTCCACCGCGAGCGGGTCGGTATTGCGGCCGCGCGGGCTCACCCACGGGTTGTCGGTGCGGGCGAACAACACCGCGAGTTCCTCGACCAGTTCCTCGAGCGAGCCGATCGGCGGGGGCAACTCGCGCACCGGCGGCGGCACGAGGGCGAACCCCGGGTCGGGCCCCGCGACCGCGCTCTCGCCGACCAGCGCCGCCGCCTCCGGACGCAACGCGTCGCCCAGCAGGGACAGTTGCGCGCGCACCTCGTCGTGTACGAGAGCGGCCTGGTCGGCCGGGAGCTTGCCGACGTGTTTGGCGATCAGCGCGAGCGCGCGCTCCTGGAGGTCGACGGCGACCGACCCGAAAGCGGTGCCCGCGGTGGCCAGCAGCACACCGGCGTGGTCCGGGTGGCGCTTGATCGCCTGGCCCAGCCAGGTGAGTTGGGTGCGGACGAGTTTCTTCTCGGTGCGAAACAGCACGCTCCGGGCCGCCTCGGCGATGCGCTCCGGGTCCAGTCGGCCCGCCGCGTCCAGTCGACGCAGCACGTCCTGGGCCATGCCGGCCACCGGCGACGGCGCGTCCGGGAGCAGCCGCAGATAGGAGTCGACGCGGGCGGCGAGCTCGTCGTCGGTGGGCGCCATCGCGTCGTGCATGCGTACGAACGCACGGAGTGCGCCCGGGCGTTCGCCGCGCAGCAGGCGGGAGACGCAGCCGTCCAGCACGGTGTCCCGCTCGATCACCTTCGCCTCGGCGAGCTCGGCCAGGGTGGCGCCCCAGCCCGCGATGCCGGCCCGCTTCCAGGACTCGTGGTTCTCCAGGTGTTGTCCGATCCCGGCGACCTCGAACATCGCGGGCAGCAAGTCGGGGAAGTAGGGATCGGCGCGCAGCCGTTCCGCGAGGGTGATTCCGTCTCCGAGGCTCTCCTGGCCCACCTTCGCCACCCAGCGGACCACGAAGCCGGTCGTGGTCGGCGTGGACAGGCCGCTCCCGCGCACCAGGGCGTCCACCACGTCCCAGTGGTTGCCCCAGGGGTCCACCGGCATCTTCGTGGCGAGCCGGTTCACGATGTCCGGTATCCAGGCCGGGTTGCGTTCGGCGAGCACCTTGTGCACGGCCTCCTCGCCCCGGGCGTCCGAGGGCCAGACCAGTTCCGCCCGCGAGAGCCACTGGGCGATCCCGGCCGGCCCGCCCAGGCACGCGACGCCGACGACGCGCAGCGGGCGCAGACCGCGCGTGGTTTCCCGGCGCGCGCGGACCGCCTCCTTGTACTCCGGCAGCAGCTTGCGGCGCTCGGCCTCGGTGCGCCCGGCGAACAGGGCCACGATCGGAGCCGGGTCCTCGGCCAGTCGCTTCTGTTCGCGCAGGGCCACCCGGACCGCGGCCCAGGTGAGCGGTTCGCGCTCCTGCGGTGCGGCGCCGGTCGTCGGCCCGGTCCCGGTCGTCGGCTCGGTCATCGGTTCGCCTCCTGCGGTGCGGGCGCCGTCGCGCTCGCGTCGGTGTGCGCCCGCCCGCGCACGATCTGCGTGGCGAGCAGATGCTTGCAGGGTCCGCGTCCGCCCCGGTATTCGGCCCACCACCGGCACGTGCAACTGCCCGCCCCGGCCAACCGCAGCCCGTAGCTGTGCTCGCCGCTGCGCACGGTGGCGCTCTCCCCGGTCCCGGTCAGCGTCACGGCGCCCGCCGCGACCAACGCGTGCGCGTCCCGCAGCCGCGGGTTCATCCGCTCGACGCTGCCGGTGTCGTAGGGCAGCTCGCGGTGGTAGTAGGCCGCCTCCGCGACGTCGTAGCCGATCCGGCCGCCGGTGCCCAGGCGCACCAGCGCCGCCCGCACCCGTTCGGTGTCGAGCCCGGATCGTGCGGCCAACTCGCCGATCTCCACCCGGGGTTCCCAGGCCAGCAGGGCCGAGATCAGGTCGGCGTCCGCGGCGCCGGAGTCGACGGCCAGGCCGGTGAGCACCGCGCCCTCGCCGGAAAAGCCCCGGGCCGGGTCCGGAGACAGCGTCAAGGTCAGTCGCATGCCCGGCAGTTCGATCTCCCACGCGGACGACACCGCGCTGCTGCGGGCATGCACCGCGGGTCCGTACACGCGCAGCGCGAGGGCGTGGCGCAGCAGCCGGGTGAGCGCCTGGAGCCGGTCCGGCCCGGGCAGGCACACCGCGCCCGGCAGCGGGCGGGCGGTCAGCCGCAGCGAACGCCCGGCCGGGACCGCCCACAGCGCCTGCCGGGCGCCGCGCGGCAGTGCCCGCAGGAAGCGCACCGCCTCGCCCGCCGCGAGCTCGGCGCGCAGGTCGAACCCGCCCGAGATCACCTGGACTTCGGCGAATCCGCGCAGCCAGCGCTCGGGCAGCGGGACCTTCTTCTCCACGACCGGCCCGTCGAAGGTGGTCACCGTCACGTCGTCGGGCCCGACCGCCAGGTGCAGCGGATCGGCGCCGCCGACCTTCGCGAGCGCCTCGCGCAGCGGCGCGTTGACGTCCACGTTGGTGGTGCCGGTGCCGAACATCTCGCCGTCGATGCCGGCGGGCAGTACGTCCAGGCGCGCGTGCACGCCGCAACACGCCGAGAACGACTCGAAGCGGAGCCGATCGCCGTTTCCGGTCACCACCGGATCGAGCAGGCCCGGGCGCATCGGCTGGTGGTAGCGCGCCGCCGCGACGTCGGCGACCGCGAGCAACCCGCCCGCCGCCGCCTCCGGCGCGGTCAGGAAGCCGTCGAAGAAGCGCGGGAAGGGGGTCAGGCCGTGCGAACTCAGGCCGCCGCAGGTCTGCAGGCCCAGCGAGCGTCCGCCGTCGACGGCGGCGAGCTCGGACGATCGCAGATAGGTGAAGGAGTGCACCGGGGAGGACATGTGGAAACCGTAGACACCGCGTCCGACAGCGGGAGTCGGGTCCGCGGCGCGTCGTCACGGGCACCGACACCGCCCGGACGGCCGTACTTTCACCGCGCCTTCGGGACCGTCCCGGAGCCCTCGTGGGCGGCTCCGGGGCGCCGCGCGCGGGTGCCTCGCGGGTCACCCGCACGGCGGTGGATGCGGCACGTGTCACGGATCGCGCGCGGAGCGTGCGTATCGGGCCGTTCGTTCGTCGGAAACATCCGGATTACCGGACAGTAGAGGGGGATTCGCGGTGCCACAGCATCGATTAGGTGGTATCACCTGTGCGAGCATGGGCGGCTGGGGCCCGGGGCTCGAACGCGACAAGCCGAACTGCGGCACACGGACGACTCGGGTGGGTGGTGGCACATCGTCAAGAGAGTGCTGTTGTAACCATGATCCGAGGACGCGTGGCAACGCGCCGGCATACTATGCGCTGGTCCATTCAGCCGGAGGTAGCAGATGCCCGCAACGCAGCCGGGGAGCGGCTCGACGGTTCGCCGTATTCTCCTCGGTTCCCAGCTTCGCCGTCTGCGCGAAGCGAAGGGGATTTCGCGGGAGGAGGCCGGTTACGAGATCCGGGCCTCCGAATCCAAGATCAGTCGAATGGAACTGGGGCGCGTCAGCTTCAAGGAGCGCGACGTGGCTGATCTCCTCACGATGTACGGCGTGGGCGACGAGACCGAGCGGGCCGCACTCCTGGGCCTCGCGGCGGAGGCCAACGCCCAGGGCTGGTGGCACAACTACAACGACATCCTGCCGAGTTGGTTCCAGGTCTACGTGGGCCTGGAGGAGGCCGCCTCGGTGATCCGCACCTACGAGGTGCAGTTCGTGCCCGGCCTGCTCCAGACCGCGGAGTACGCGCGGGCCGTGGTGATCGCCGGGCAGCCGTCCGCGTCGGCGGCCGAGGTGGACCGACGGGTGGGTCTGCGGATGCAGCGCCAGTCGATCCTGTACCGCGACAAGCCGCCCAGGCTGTGGGTCGTGCTGGACGAGGCGGCCCTGCGGCGCCCGATCGGCGGTCGGGACGTGATGCGCGATCAGGTCCGGCACCTGATCGAGATGGCCGCCCTGCCGAACGTCACGATCCAGATCATGCCGTTCCGGTTCGGCGCGCACGCCGCCGAGGGCGGCCCGTTCCTGCTGTTGCGGTTCCCGGAGAGCGACCTGCCGGACGTGGTCTACCTGGAACAGCTCACGAGCGCGCTGTATCTGGACAAGCGCGACGAGGTCGACGCGTACACCGAGGTCATGGACCGGCTGAGCGTGGACGGCATGCCGCCGGACAAGAGTGTGGACCTGCTGCAGCGGATCCTTAAGGAGAACTGAGGATTCCGCTTGTGAATGCCCACGGGCGGCCCACCCGGGCGGAGCGTCCCGGGCGGGTTTTCACGCGAGCAGGTTGTCGAAGTCCCCGTCCTTGACCCCGAGGATGAGCGCCTCGATCTCGGCGCGCGTATAGATCAGCGCCGGCCCGTCGGGGTGGCGCGAATTGCGGACCGCGACGTCGCCGTCCGGCAGCGCCGCCATTTCGACGCAATTGCCCTGCGAGTTGCTGCGGCGACTCTTCTGCCAGGTGACCCCGTCGAGCGCGGTCGCCGATACCCCGTTGTGCGTTGCCTGCATGACGCTTCTCCTGGACCTCTCGCCGAGCGACCCGACGGCGGTCGCCCGCCCCCCGGTTGCGGCACGTGTCGTTCCTTCGTCCCGGTCCGTCGCAATTTCTTCCAGAACCGGTCCGACTTACGCATGCACGTGCATCTGACCATGCATATGCAGCGTACAACGGTGATGATAGCGCAGCCCGACTTCACTCACACGGGAGGGCTCATGCATTCCTCAAGGTTTCAAAGGAAGCGTAAAAGCTGCTTAAGCGGCGAGGGACGAAACGGGCGTAAGAATGCAGAAAACCCGTCGAAGGATCGACGGGTAAACGCTTGGCGCCCTAATTCGGTTGCCGCTTCCGAATGTGAATTAGAACTCTCCACAAAGCTGCAACGCGATCTCGCAACGCAATGCTGTTCGCATGCTGCAGAACGTGTTTGTCAGGCCGGTATCTCGAACATCGCCCAGACGACCTTTCCGGTGCGTCGACCCATGCCGTCGAGCGGGAACCAGCCCCACGAATCACTGAAACAGCCGACCAGGTACAGACCCCGCCCGGACTCCTCGTCCTCACCGCCGGCCTGGGTCTCCGGGAGGCTCTCACCGGGATCCTGGACCGCGCACATGACGCGCTCGCCCTTGCGCAGGAGCGCGAGTTGGATGTTGTGCGCCACGTCGGTCGCGTCGTCGCGGCCGGCGCCCAGTCCGTGGCACAGCGCGTTGGTGACGAGCTCGGACACGACCAGGGCGAGGTCGTCCTCGAGGCAGGCGGCGCCCCAGCCGGCGAGCACCGACTGGGTGAAGTCACGAGCGGCCTTGACCGACTCGCGGCGCGCGGCGAGGGCTTGTATCGCGATATCGGATGTTGGGCCCATATCCCCGGCCAGAGGCTCCATCCACTGAAACGTCGACGTCCGGAACCCTGCGGGACTCGCGACGGTCATCCGTGCCTCCGAGCGGGTACTGGTCCCCGGCCTGTTGGGAACGCCGCCAGAGGACTCGCCTCACAGAGCGTCCATGCACATGCGCGTGCACATGCACACACTTCATTATGAGGATGCCGACCCCAACTGCAAGACCGGATGCACGTGCATCGACGATTTCTGCGTCTGCACCACGCCGATGCACGTGCATTTCGATCGACCAACGATCACTTTCCGTCCGGATCCCGGACATATCAGTGAACCGGTCTTTTCCTTCTTTTGGTCTTACCTCGGGAATAATCCGGACAATCTACGCGCACGGCGGTCGGCCGACTCCCGACCGTGTGCGTTCGGGTGCTCAGACCGACGCGTCCGAGGGCTGCCGCGACGCGCTCGCGCTCGGCTCGGCGGAGCCGTTACCGCGTCCTGTGAATCGGATCACCAGGGCCGAGCCGGCGAGCAGGAACACCGCCAGACCCGGGCCGAACAGCAGCCACGGCATGACCGACACCTCGGTGTCCTTGTCCGGGATGCTGTCCGCGTTCTTGAAGGTGTCGATGTTCGCGCCGATGTTCTCCACGAGCGCGTCGAACTTGGCCAGGATGCGATCGGTCTCCACCAGTCCCTTGCCGACCTTGGGGTACTGCGTGGCCAGCTCGGCGGTGAACTGCGGCGCCGGCTTGCGCAGCAGCGCGGCCATCGACGGGATCGACTTGGTCTTCATCCCGACCGCCATCTTGCCCAGCGTGTCCAGGTCGTTGTGCGCCTGCTGGTAGCCGGCGTCGGTGAAGGTGGGCCGGAAGGCGGTGAACATCTTCTCGGACGCCTTGGTCTTGCCGATCACGCCGGTGGCGAAGACACCGATCACCATGCCGAGACCGACCACCGCCGCGAGCGCCAGACACACCGTGCTCAGCACGACCCTGGTGCCGACAAAGGAGAACAGCAGACCGCCCGCGCCGACCACGAGCAGCACGATGCCCGGGATCAGATAGAGGTACGTGACCGCGGTGTTGGGCGCGTCGGCCGTCGGAATGTCGTCGGCCTGGCGGAAGTTCCCGGCCTGCGCCTCCATCGTGCCCGCGAGCTTGTTGAACCGGGGCATGATCGTGGGCAGTTCCTTGAGGCCCTTGCCGACCTCGGGAGCGGTGACACCCATCAGGTTGATCAACGCCGGTGTGGTGATCCCGGCCTGGCTCGCGAGACCCGGCAGCGTCTCCGCCTGGAGCTGCGCGAGCATCTCGTTCATCGTGACCAGGTCGGTCCGGCTCTGCGCGATCGCGGCCGGGGTGAAGGCCGGGCGGAAGTCATTGGTCAGATCGTCGACAGCCTGCGTCTTCTTCGGCAGGCCGGCGGCCAGCGGGAAGATGATCAGGGCCGCACCCAGCAGGGCGATCAGCACCAGCGCCACGTGGCGGTATGCACGCACAGCGGGTTCTCCCTTCGCTTTCCGTTATTCCTCGGATCGTATGGGTGATCATCGTGATCACCGAGGACCCGCAGGGCGGAAAGCAACTGTTCTCGTTGTTTGTCACTCGGGCAGCCGATCTTCGCAAAGAGCAACCCGCCAGTCAGCTACTGGCAAGTAATGTCATGGGATCGAGATCTCCGGCACATCGGTCACTTCGACCGACGACGCCATGGATCGGTGTACCGCCAGGGGCTAGCGTGCGCTCGCCGGCTCGTGCGAGCGGCGAGGTGTGAACGGAGGTCGCCGGTGGATCTTGAACCGACGGAGGATCAAAAGGCGGTACGGGCCGCTTTTTCGGAGTTCTTCACGGACCGATGCCCGATTTCCGTGGTCCGCGCGGCCGAGCCGCTGGGATTCGCGGCCGACCTGTGGCGACGATTGGCCGCGATGGGCGCGCCCGGGATGGCGCTGCCCGAACGGGTCGGCGGCGGCGGGGCCGGCCGTCTGGATCTGACCCTGGTGTTGCACGAGGCCGGCCGGGCGCTGGCGCCGGTGCCGCTGAGCGGCCACCTGGCCGCGTCCCGGCTGCTGCTCGACACGCCGTGGTGCGCGGAGGCGGCCGAGGGCACGTTGATCGCGGCGCCCGCGCTGCGGCCCGCCGTGGACGGTGTGGCCCGCCTGGTGCCCGGCGGCGCGGTCGCGCACGTCGTGGTGGCCCTGGACGAGGACGAACTGGTCGCCGTGCGCGGCGAGCCGCCGATGACCGCTCCGGTCAACCACGCCTGCGCCCCATTGGCCGACCGGTACGTGCGCGACGATCGCGGCGGGCGGGTGGTGCTGGCGACCGGCGAGGAGGCCGCGCGGCGCTACGCGGCACTGCGCCGCGAGTGGCAGTTGAACACGGCGGCCACGCTGGCCGGGCTGGCCGAGCGCGCGTTGGAGATCGCCGTGGCGTACACGCTCGAGCGCGAGCAGTTCGGCAAGCCGATCGGCGCGTTCCAGGCGGTCCAGCAGGGGTTGGCCGATCTGGTCGGGCCGCTGGACGGGATCCGGCTGCTGGCCGCGCGCGCCGCGTGGTGCGCCGACGAGGGCGATCCGGCCGAAGCCGCCCGGCTCGCCACGATGGCGTTCCTGGCCGCGACCGACGTGGCGCGCACCACCACGTATCGCGCGGTGCACTTCCACGGCGGATACGGGGTGACCCTCGAATACGACATCCAGCTCTACTTCCGGCGGGCCCGCGGCTGGCCGCTGGTCCTGGGTGATCCGGACGAGGAGTACCAGCGCCTGGCCGACGACCTCTTCGGACCCGTGGGGAGCCTCTGATGGACTTCGAGCCCAAGGAATCGGTCGAGGAGTTCCGGCGGTGGATCCGGGCGTTCGTCGCGGAACACCTGACCGAGGAGATGATCGAGCGGGCCCGGCGCACCGGCACCTTCCACGACTGGGAGTTCCATCGCGCGCTGGCCGCCACCGGGGTGATCGCCGAGGGCATGGCCGGGCCCGGGCGCAGCACCGGTCGCGATCCGTTGGAGTTGTACGTCTTCTTCGACGAACTGGGGCTGGCCGACGCACCGTTCTTCGGGTTGGCCAACACGATGCTGGTGGCGGGCATCGTCGAGCAGATCGGCAGCGCGTTCCATCTGGCCGAGGTGCTGCCCCGGTTCCACCGCGGCGAGGCGATCGCGGCGCTGGGCTACAGCGAGCCGGGTTCGGGATCGGACGTGGCCGCGGCGGCCACCCGCGCGGAGCGCATCCTGGGACACCCCGAGGACGAGCCGGTGTGGCTGGTGAACGGGCAGAAGATGTTCACCACGCTCGTGCACGAGGCCGGCTACGTGATCCTGCTGACCCGCACCGACCCGGACGTGGCCAAGCATCGCGGTCTGACCATGTTCCTGGTGCCGATGGACCTGCCGGGCATCTCCTTCCAACCGGTGGAGACGATGGGCGGGGACCGCACCAACATCACCTACTTCACCGACGTCCGGGTGCCGGACCGCTGGCGGCTCGGCGAGGTCGACGGCGGGTGGGGCGTGATGAAGGTGGCGCTGGCCTACGAGCGCGGCGTGTTCGGCAACATGAACCAGGGCGTGTCGCTGCTGCGCCGGTTCACCCGGTGGGCGGCGGAGACCGGGGCGATGGACGACACCTCGGTGCGCAAGCGGCTCGCGCGGATCGCGATCGACAACGAGATCACCGCGCTGCTCGCGTTGCGCCCGGCGCTGATCGCGAGCGCTGGCGGGTTGCCGACCACCGAGGGTTCGATCGCCAAGTTGTACGCGAGCGAGTCGTACAACCGCGCCGCCGAGGCATGCCTGGACATGGCCGGACCCGAGGGGCTGCTCGGCGAACCGGGGGACGCGTGGTTCGTCGACCACGCCGCACGGGACGCTCCGGTGACCACCATCTACGGCGGGACGAGCGAGATCCAGCGCAACAACATCGCCGAGCACCGCCTGGGACTGCCTCGGGCCCGGTAGCGGACCGGTCGGCGCCACCGGGTGGCGTGCCATCCGGTGACGCCGACCGGTGACGCCGGCCGGTGACGCGCTGCCCGGTGTTTACGGATATGGCGGGCACGGATGGCGGGCGGCCGAACGGGTGGCCGGATCACCGGCCGCTTCATGGCA
Source organism: Embleya sp. NBC_00888 (assembly GCF_045207655.1). Classification (NCBI taxonomy): domain Bacteria; kingdom Bacillati; phylum Actinomycetota; class Actinomycetes; order Kitasatosporales; family Streptomycetaceae; genus Embleya; species Embleya sp. NBC_00888. The sequence continues at coordinate 2,234,045 of NZ_CP108784.1, forward strand.
GACTTCGGCACCGTTCACACCGGTGAGCGAAACGGAGTTTCAGCCATGCGGCCGCTGCACGACGAGGACCCTTCGAACATTGGCGCCTACCGATTGGTGGGCCGCCTCGGTGAAGGGACCACGGCTCGTACCTATCTGGGTGCCGCGCACGACGACGCCCCCGTCGTCGTGCGGGTGATCCGGGCCGACCTCGGGCGTGATCCGGCGTTCCGGGCCCGGTTCGGCGAAGAGGTGGACGCCGCGCGGCGGTTGGCCGGCCCGGGCACGGCGATGATCCTGGACGCCGACATCACCGGCCGTCAGCTCTGGTACGCCACCACCCACCTCGCGGGCCCGACGCTGGCCGAGACGGTCCGCCGGCACGGCCCGCTGCCCGGTCATTCGCTGCGCGTACTCGCCGGTGAACTGGCCGGACTGCTGGGCCGGTTGCACGCGGTGGGGCTGTATCACGGGCGGCTCGACCCCGGTGCGGTGCTGCTCGGCCCGGACGGCCCCCTGCTGCCGCAGCTGGGGATCGCGCACGGGTCGACCGGCTCGTCGGTGACCGCCGACGGCGTGGTGATCGGCACCGTGCTCGACTCCCCCGGTTTCCGTTCGCCCGAGCAGGTACGGGATCTGACCGTGGGTCCGCCGACCGACGTGTTCTCGCTCGGGTCCGTGCTCGCGTTCGCCGCGACCGGCACGGGGCCCTTCGATCACGGCGGCGCGGGTTCCGCCGCCGACCGGGTCGCCGAGGGCGATCCCGAACTCGGCGACGTGCCGGCGTCGTTGCGCAACCTGATCGCCGCCTGCCTGGTCAAGGACCCGACCCGACGCCCCGACCCCGAGGAGGTGGTCCGGGTCGCGGCCGGCACCCCGGGGCCGACCTGGCTGCCCTCGGCGACCGCCGTGTGGGTGGCCGAACGGGTGGCCAACCCGTGGGAGCCGCCCGAGCCGATGCCCGGCAGCGAGCCGTACGCGGCGGGCACGGTGCCCGCCCCACCGCCCGGCAGCGAGCCCGCGCCTCCCACACCCGCCGAACCCGAGCCCGCACCGGCCGAGGTCCCGGCCCCCTCGGCGGCGCCCGCCACTCCCGAGCCCGCGGCGCCGCCCACCCGGGAGCAGCCGCCCGCCCGCACCCGCCGGGCCGGCTCCCGGGCCAAGTCCCGCCGCGGTTTCCTGGCGGTCGCGGCCGGCGCCGCCGTGGTCGGCGGCGGGGCGGCGGCCTGGGCGCTCGGTGGGGGCGGCGACTCGTCGCCCAAGGCCACGCCGACACACCCGGCGCCACCGCCGAGTCCGGCCCGCTCGACCGGCCCGAACGCGCCCGCCGCGGTCCAGGAACTCACCGTCTGGACCACCGAGAACCTGCTGCCCGCCGCGATGCTCGGCGACCTGGGCCTGGAGTTCGGCAAGAGCGGTTCCGGGGTGCGGCTGGGCAGCCGGCTCCAACCGAAGGCCGGCTACACCCAGGCCTTGGAGCAGGCGCTGCGCGCCGGTCGCGGGCCCGACGTGTTCGAGTTGGACCTGCTCGCGTTGGCCCGGTTCAAGGCGGCCGACCTGATCATGGACCTGACTCCGCATCAGAGCCGGTTGGACGCTGCCACGTGGTTCCCCGCCGTACGCGCCTCGGCCACCTCCGCGGGCCGGCTCATGGCACTGCCGCTGGCCGCGAACGTGCCGGTGGTGCTGTACGACAAGGGGCTGTTCCAGGCCGCCCAGGTGGGTGTGCCCACCGACCGGGTGACCTGGGTCGCGGACCTGGAGAAGCTGCGCCTGGCCAACGCGACCAACCCCGACTACCGGGCGCTGTACGTACCCGGCGGGGCCTGGCCGATCCTGGCCTCGTGCGTGTGGGAGGACGACGGCACGATCGCGGTCCAGGAGGGCGACGCGTGGCGCGGCACGCTCGACCTGCCGGGCTCGGTCGAGGGAGCCAGGTTCTTCCGGCACCTGCAGTCCTACGCCGCGGACGCGACCGGTGTGGGCAACGACGACCCGGCCGTCGCGGCCCGGGTCGCCAAGGGCAACATCGCGTCCGCGATCGCCGATTCCACGCTCTACGACGCGGTGGTGACGGCGAATCCGGCGTTGCGCGCGGTGCTGGGCGCGTTCCCGATCCCGGGCCGCACCGCCGGCAAGCCGGCCGCGGTCGGGGTGCGCGGCACGGTGCTCGCGGTGAACGCCGCCAGTCTGTTCAAGGAGCCCGCGATCGATCTGCTGGCGCTGGTGGCCACCGAGCGCTGGCGCGCGCGGATCGCGGCCCAGGGCCGATTGGTGCCGGTGCGCACCGGTCTGGACCGGTCCGTGCCGCCGGACAACCCGATGATCCCGGCCTCGATCACGGCGCTGCCCGTGGGCGGGCGGGCGTATCCGGGAGCCCCCGGGTGGTCCGAGCGCCCGCTGGCCGAACTGTCCCGACAGACACTGGCCGGCAGTGATCCGCTGGCCGCCGCGGCGGCGGCGAACGGGATCGTGGCCCGCGAATTCGGGGTGACACCGGCCTGACGGATCTCCCGGGCGGCACCGGACGGCTCTCCCGGGCGGTTCCCCACGGATCGCCCGGGGGTTCCGACGGCCCCCGGGCGGTTCCCGATGGATCCCCCCGGCGGTGACGGAGAGTGCCCGGCCAGGGTTCGCGGACGCCCCCGTCCGGCCCACTCGGAGGAGCCACACCGTCCCCGAAAACGCCCGCGCCGGCCGGCTCGACCGCGCCGTCACCCACACGGCGCAAGAAATCCTCAAGCCTAAGCCCGCCGCGGCCACCCGCGGCGGGCTTCCCGCATTACCCACCCTCCGCATTCGAGCCGCCGCATACCGTCGGGTACTTCCCCCTTCGGGTGACCGGCGGTTTCCGGATTCGGCAGTACATGTCCGGCCGCAGGGTCGCTCTCCGAGCACACGAGGATGCGGTCCGCCATGTCCGGAAGTCCCGATCCCTCCCGGGCCGATCTGCTCCGCGGCAGCCTCCGGGCCGTCGCCCCCGCCGCGCACGATCTGGTCTCGCACTTCTACGCCCTGCTGTTCCTGCAACGCCCCGATCTGCGCGCCCTGTTCCCGCCGGCCATGAACCTGCAGCGCGACCGCCTGCTCGCCGCGCTGTTGCGACTGGGCGCGGGCAGCGACGAGCCGCACGAGTTGCGCCGCTTCCTGCGCCAGTTGGGCCGGGACCACCGCAAGTACGGCGTCCTCGACGAGCACTACGACGCGGTCGGCAACGCGCTGATCGGCGCGCTGGCCCGCTACCTGGGCACCCGCTGGACAGCCGAGCTCCAGGCCGCCTGGCTGGAGGTCTACACGTGGGCGGCGGAGGTGATGATCGAGGCCGCCGCCGACGACGCCGAGGAGGCGCCGCCCTGGTGGGACGCGGTGATCACCGCACACGAGCCGCGTGGGCGGGACATCGCGGTGCTCACCGTCCAGCCGGATCACCCGCTGCCCTACCACCCGGGCCAACACGTCACCGTGGAGACGCCGTGGTGGCCGAGGATATGGCGGCACTACTCGATCGCGAACGCCCCGCGCGTGGACGGTCGACTCGAACTGCACGTACACGCGGTGCCGGCCGGCTGGGTGAGCAACGCGCTGGTACACCGCGCCCGGGTCGGCGACCACATCCGCCTGGGCCCCGCGCGCGGCGGTCTGGTGTTGCGCGGCGAGACCCTGCGCCGCACGTTGTGCGTGGCCTCCGGGACCGGTCTGGCGCCGATCAAGGCGCTGGTCCAGCACATGGCGCAGCGTCAGTTGGCGAACCGCGCCCACGTGTTCATCGGCGCGAAGTACGGGGTGGACCTGTACGACCTGACCGCGCTGTCCGCGATGGCGGAGGTGTACCCGTGGCTGAACGTGATCCCCGCGGTCACCCACGACCGCTCGTTCGCCGGCGATCAGGGCGCGCTGCCGGACGTGCTGGCCCGGTACGGCCACTGGCACGACCACGACGTGTTCGTCAGCGGATCCGCGGCCATGGTCCGGGCCACCACCCACCGGCTGACCGGCGAGCTGGGCGTGGCGCCGCAGCGGCTGCACACCGAGAGCCTGGACGGGATCGCCCAGGGGCCCCGGCTGCTCCAGGGGTGCTGAGCTGCGGACACGCGGCGGTGAGGGCGTAACGTACGGCCGACAGGGTCGTATCGAAACGGCCGGTTTCGAGCAGCAGGAGCGCCCGCATGGTGAGCAAGCCGCCCGTGGACGACGTCGGGGACGAGGGCTTGGTGGTCGGCCCGCCGAAGGAGTACGCGGCCGGTCTGCCGGCCGTCGCCTGGTCGCTGCGCCATGCCGGTCGCCAGATGGGGGTGCGGCGCAGCCTGCTGACCCTGGTCCAGGTCAACCAGAAGCGGGGCTTCGACTGTCCCGGGTGCGCGTGGCCGGAACCGGAGCACCGCAGCGTCGCCGAGTTCTGCGAGAACGGCGCGAAGGCGGTCGCCGAGGAGGCCACCGTGCGCCGGGTGGGCGCGGACTTCTTCGCCGCGCATCCGGTCGCCGAGCTGGCCGGGAAGTCGGACTACTGGCTGGGCCAGCAGGGCCGGCTGACCGAGCCGATGTACCTCGCCGAGGGCGCCTCGCACTACGCGCCCATCTCGTGGGAGGACGCCTTCGGGGTGGTCGCCGAGGAACTGGCGGCGCTGGACTCGCCGGATCAGGCGGCGTTCTACACGTCGGGGCGCACCAGCAACGAGGCCGCGTTCGTGTACCAGCTGTTCGTGCGCGCGTTCGGCACGAACAACCTGCCGGACTGCTCCAATATGTGCCACGAGTCGAGTGGCTCGGCGCTGACCCAGACGCTCGGCGTGGGCAAGGGCAGCGTGTCGCTGGAGGATCTGTATCAGGCGGATCTGATCTTCGTGGTGGGCCAGAACCCGGGCACCAACCACCCCCGGATGTTGTCCGCGCTGGAGAGGGCCAAGCAGGCGGGCGCCTCGATCGTGGCGGTGAACCCGTTGCCCGAGGCCGGGCTGCTGCGGTTCAAGAATCCGCAGAAGGTCACCGGCGTGCTCGGTTCGGGCACACAACTGACCGACGAGTTCGCGCAGATCAGGGTGAACGGCGACCTCGCGCTGTTCCGGGCGCTGAACCGGCTGCTGCTGGAGGCCGAGGACGCCGCGCCGGGCAGCGTGCTCGATCGCGCGTTCATCGACGAATACACGCACGGCTTCGCGGAGTTCGCGGCGGACGTACGGACCACGCCGTGGGACGACGTGCTGGAGGCGACCGGGCTGACCCGCGACGGGATCGAGCGCATCCATCGGCGGGTGCTCGACTCGCGTCGGATCGTGGTGTGTTGGGCGATGGGCCTGACCCAGCACAAGAACTCGGTACCGACCATCCGCGAGGTGGTCAACTTCCTGCTCCTGCGCGGCAATGTGGGTCGGCCGGGCGCGGGGGTGTGTCCGGTGCGCGGGCACAGCAACGTGCAGGGCGACCGGACGATGGGCATCTACGAGAAGCCCTCGCCGGCGTTCCTGGACGCGTTGGAGAAGGAGTTCGGCTTCGCCCCGCCGCGCGCGCACGGGCACGACGTGGTGGACGCGATCCGGGCGATGCGCGACGACGCGGTGCGGGTGTTCGTCGCGGTGGGCGGCAACTTCGTCTCCGCGACGCCGGACACGGCGGCCACCGAGGCCGCGTTGCGGGCGACCCGGCTCACCGTCCAGGTGTCCACCAAACTCAACCGCTCGCACGCGGTCACCGGGCGGCGGGCGCTGATCCTGCCCACGCTCGGTCGCACCGAGCGGGACCAGTTCGTCACCGTCGAGGACTCGATGAGCGCGGTGCACATGTCGCGCGGCAAGCTGCCGCCGGCCTCCGCGCACCTGCGCTCCGAGGTGGCGATCGTGTGCGGGCTGGCCGAACGTGTGCTCGGCGACCGGGTATCGGTGCCCTGGCGCGACTTCGCCCGCGACTACGACCTGATCCGGGACCGGATCGAGCGGGTGATCCCGGGTTTCACCGACTTCAATCGCCGGGTGCGCGAGCCCGGCGGGTTCGTACTGCCGCACGGGCCGCGCGACGAGCGCAGGTTCCCGACCACGACCGGCAAGGCCAACTTCTCCCGCAACGACCTCGCGGTGCTGCGGGTGCCGGCGGGCCGGCTGATCCTGCAGACGGTGCGCTCGCACGACCAGTACAACACCACGATCTACGGCCTCGACGACCGCTATCGCGGGATCAAGCAGGGCCGCCGGGTGGTCTTCGTGAACCCGGCCGACCTGGCCGAACTCGGCATCGCGGACGGCTCCCTGGTCGATCTGGTCGGCGAGTGGCAGGACGGCACCGAACGCCGCGCGCCGTCGTTCAAGGTGGTGTCCTACGACACCGCGGCGGGTTGCTGCGCGGCCTACTTCCCGGAGACCAATGTGCTGGTGCCGCTGGACAGCACGGCGGACGAGAGCAACACACCGACCTCGAAGTCGATCGTGATCCGACTGGAGCCGCACACGCACTGAGCCTCGGCCGTGCCCGAACGAGCGCCGGGCGGACCCCGGTCCGCCCGGCGCTCGCCGGTGCCCCGCCGGCTATCCCTGGAAGCGCGCCGCGAGCACGGCCGCCAGTCGGCGGGAGGCGAAGCCGGTGCCGTGCACGAAGCGGACCACCGGGCCGAAGGTGGCGGCCGCGGGCGGGCCGCTGACGTACAGGCCCGGCACGGTGGTCTCGAACGCGGCGTCCAGTGCGGGCAGTCCGGCCACCGTGGCGATCCGCCGCCGCACGTGCGGCGCGAGGAAGCCCAGCGCGGCGAGGTCGACCCGATAGCCGGTCGCCGCGAGCACGTGGTCGGCGTGCACCTCGCGCTGGTATCCGGTGCGGTCCCGGAGCAACATCCGCGCCCGTCCGTCCGGCTCGCGGCGGGCCCCGACGACCGTCTGCGCGTCCCGGACCGGGACCCGCCCGTCCAGGCGGTCCCGCAGCCACCACGCGGCCGAGGGCCCCAGGATGCGCCGGGCCAGGTCGACCCGCACACACGCGGGCAGCAGCCGGAACGCGGCCGGTCCGTGCGCCGCGGCGGCCACCGACCACCCCTCGCCCAGCGGCGAGTCCGGGGTCAGCCGCCGGATCCGCCCCGGCACGGGCGGTGTGCCGAACCGCACCCGGTGGGCCCGGCCGAACACGCGCACCCGCGCGGCGCCGCCCTCGTGCAGCAACGCGGCGCTCTCCAGCGCCGATTGGCCCGAGCCGATCACCACGATGTCCCGGTCCGCGCCCAGTTCGGCCAGGTCCGGGTGCTCGGCGGGGTGCGAGACCAGTTCGGTGCCCAGGCGTTCGAGCACGGGCGGCACGTAGCGGTGCGCGGCGAGCCCGGTGGCCAGCACGACGGCGTCCACCTCGACCTCGGTGCCGTCCTCGCGGCCGAGCACGAAGCCGTGCCCGGCCGGCTCGAGGCCGGTGATCCGCACCCGCTCCACGTCCGGCACGAGGCGATCGGCGAACCAACGACCGTAGGCCGCGAAGGTCTCGCGCGGGACCGGCTGATCACCGGTGGACGGCCGCTCGCCCCGGGCACGTTGGAAGGCGGCCAGGCCGAATCCGGGCCCGGGCGCGGAGATCGAGGACGCGTCGGGTCGGGATTTGAGCAGCATCCCGGCCGGCATGTGTCGCCGCCAACTCTCCATGGGTTCGCCGAACACCCGGGTGGTGACCCCGAGTCGGCGCAGGTGGGCGGCGAGCGAGAGGCCGTAGGGGCCTGCTCCGACGATGGCGACGGTCATGACGATGTCCTTCGGTGTTCGGTCTTCGGTCTTCGGCGTTTGTTCTTCGGCGTTCGGTGCTCGGTGCTCGGTGCTCCGTACGAATTGTTGGCTTATTCGGTGAAAAGTCGGTTCGCGCTGCTAGAAAGGTCCGGACGGGGAGGCGACGACATGGGCGGGCGAGGGGTCGAGCTGGATCGTTCGGTGCCGGCGCTGCTGTTCAAGGTCGGCCGCTATCCGCTGCACCAGGGTTCGGTGGGCGCGGTGCGCTCGCTCGGCCGCGTGGGGGTGGCGGTGCACGCGGTGGTCGAGGACGCCTTCACTCCCACCGCGCTCTCCCGACATCTGCGCGGGCGGCATGTGTGGCCCACGACCGGCCTGGAGGACCCGGCGGCGCTGATCGACCGGTTGTTGTGGATCGGACGCCGGTTGCCCGCCCGCGCGGTGCTGGTGCCCACCGATGACGAGGCCGCGCTGCTCGCCGCCGGCGCGCAGGACCGGCTCGCGGAGTGTTTCCTGCTGCCGAAGATCGACCCGGACCTGCCCGCCGACCTGGCGGACAAGCGCGGGCTGTACCGGCGCTGCCTGGCCCACGAGGTGTCCGCGCCGGACACCCGCTTCCCGGACGATCGTGAGCAACTCCTCTTCCATGCACGGGAGCTGGGTTATCCGGTGGTGGTCAAGAACCTGGCGCCGTGGGATCGACTGCGCGCCCCGGTGGTGCCGGGCACCACCCTCGTGCGCAGCGAGCGCGCCCTGCTCGCGTCGGTCGGCGCGCCGCGCGGGGTGCTGTTGCAGGCGTACGTGCCGCGCGAGAGCGCGCAGGACTGGATCGTGCACCTGTACGCCGCGCCCGACGGCCGGTGCGCGCCGGTGTTCACCGGCCTCAAGCTGCGTTCCTGGCCGCCGCACGCGGGCGTGACCACGTACGCACGGGCGTTGGCCAATCCGGGACTGGCGCGCCGTTCCGCCCGGCTGTGTCGGGCGATCGGCTATCGCGGGCCGGCCGACCTGGACTGGCGGCTGGATCTGCGCGACGGGCGGTACAAGCTGGTCGACTTCAATCCGCGCGTGGGCGCCCAGTTCCGCATGTTCGAGACCGATCGCGGGCTGGACGTGGTGCGCGCGCTGCATCTGGACCTGACCGGACGGGCGATCCCGACGGGCGTCCAGCGCGAGGGCCGGCGCTACGTCGCGGAGCATCTCGACGTCGCGGCGTGGGTGGCCTACCGGGGCCGGGTCGGGGTGGCCCGGCCGCCCGGATACCCGCCGGCCCGGGGCGGTCTGGAACCCGCGTGGCTGGCCTGGGACGATCCGCTGCCCGCCGCCGCGACGGCGGTCCGCGCGCTGGCCGCGGCCGTACGCCGGTGCGGGCGCTGAGGGCGTCCGGTGCCGACGACGCGGTCGCGATGGATGCGGCGGGCCCGGCGCGCGCTCGCGCCGGCGCTGGCGGCCGTGCTGCTCGCGGCCTGCGGGTGCGGTCCGCCCGCCGGGCGCCGGCTGTTGTTCGCCGAGGACTTCACCGGCTCCGCGCCGGCCGCCGGGCGCTGGGTGACCTGCTACGACTGGAACGTGGACGGCTGCACGAACGCGGGCAACCACGAACAGCAGTGGTACCGGCCCGAGCAGGTGCGCGTCGGCGGCGGGCAGGCGGTGCTGAGCGCGGTGCGCAGGCCCACGCGCGGCCCGGACGGCACCGTGTACCCGTGGGCCTCGGGCATGTTGTCCACCGGGCGGCCGAGTTGGAACGGTCGGCCGCGCTTCACCTTCACCTACGGCCGGGTCGAGGCCGAGCTGCTGATGCCGCGCGAGCCGAACTCGTTCCCGGCGTTCTGGTTGATGCCCGCCTCCCGGTACACGCCGCCCGAGCTGGACGTGGTCGAGCTGATCGGGCTCGACGGCCGGGCCCGGTGCACGGTGCACTGGCGGGGTGCGGACGGTCGTCCCGACGCGTGGGTGCGCGAGTCGCCCGCACGCGACTGGTCCGACCGCTTCCACCACTTCGCGCTCGACTGGACGGCGGATCGGCTGACCTGGTGGATCGACGGGGAGCCGGTGTTCACGGTGACCGACCCGGCACGGGTGCCCGACGAGCCGATGGAGGTGCTGTTCACACTCGCGATGGGCTACCCGGACCCGGTGCCCGACCACGTGCGCACCGCCGAGTTGCGAGTCCGATCGGTACGGGTGTGGGCGCGCTGAGCGTGGGCCGCACGGCGGCGGGCCGGTCACCGGGGTCACCGGGTCCGGCCGACCACCGGGTCGCGGTGTGCCTGCCAGGGGTCGGGGTGTCCACGCCAGCGCGCCCGGGTCTGCCGCCAGGCCCGCCAGCCCAGCGTGGGCAGGCCGTCCCGGAACGGCGCGACCCGGGTGCCGGCGCCGGCCAGCCAGGCGTCCAGGCGGGCCGCGTCGGTGTCCGCGCGCACCAGCAGTCGGGAGATCCGCCAGGGATCGTCCTCACGCGAGCTGTGCGCGTCGCGCACGGCCATCGCGGTGCGAAAGCCCGCGTGCCGGACCGCCTCGCGCACGGCGGCGTTGTTGTAGCCGAACGGGTAGGCGAACGAGGTGATCGGGCGCTCGAGTTCGGTTTCGAGTCGCTCCCGCGAATCGGTGATCTCGCGGTGCATCTGCTCGATCGGCAGGGTGTCGAGCTCGCGGTGTGTGCAGCCGTGCGCGCCGATGGTCAGGCCCGGCGCGTCGGCGATCCGGCGCAGGCCGTCCCAGGTGAGCATCGCGGCGGGCGGCAGCGGTGGCCGCAGGGTGGGCCAGAGCGCGTCGGTGGTGACGTAGAGCGTCGCGGGCAGGTTCCGCTCGACCAGTTGCGGCAGCGCGTACCGGGCGAAGTCGGCGTATCCGTCGTCGAAGGTGATCAGCACGCTGTGTCGGGGCAGGTCGCGCCCGCCGTGCAGGGCCTCGGTGAAGCAATCCAGGCCCACCGGGACCCGGCCGCTGGCCAGCACCCGGTCGAGCTGCCGGCCGAACTCGCCCGGGCCGATCGTGAACGGCGCGATCCACGGCGGCGGATCGTCGCGTACGCAGTGGTAGAGCAGCACCGGAACCGCGGTCTCGGATCTCATCGGAATTCCCTTCGGGACGCGTGGGTGTGCGCGACGGCGCGGATCAGCGCCGCGATGGTGGTCAGGCCCGCGAGCGTGCCGAGCACGCGGGGAGCGGAGAAGGCACCGGCGAGCAGGTACGCCTCGGCGGTCAACGCGCCCAGCGCGGCACTGCCGGCGACCGAGGTCACCGCCGTGGCGAGCGTGGTCGTACCGTCACCGGCCACCGCGTAGCCGGGTCCGAGCGCGAGGAACGCGACCACCACGAGCACCCGCAGCGGGTGTTCGGCGGGCAGTTCGAGCGCCCCGAACGCGAGCCAGCCGGCCGCGGCGGGCAACACCGCGCGGATCGGGCGGGTCACCGGGCGGTGCCGCTTCCGGCCGGGGCGCTTCCGGCCGGGGCGCTTCGGACCGGGGCGCTTCGGATCGGAGCGCTTCGGATCGGAGCGGAGGGCTGCGGCACGACTCGCGGCGGCACGGCCCGCTGCGGCGTCGTGCCCGGGTCGATCCGGTAGATCACCGCGTCCCGGTCGCGCAGGAGCACCGTGAAGCGCGGCGCGGTGGAGAGCGTGTGGTCCATCCGGTTCAGCGCGCCGGCCGGCAGCAGTCCGGTCTGGTCGCACTCGGCCCGCTGCCCGGCGGTCAGGAACAGGTACGCGGTGCTGCCCGGGTACTCGTCGGCCAGCGCGGTCAACCCGGCGACCGGATCGCGTACGACGCCCTCGCGCAGGGCCGGGGTCTCCATCGCGAACCAACGGTGCTGCTGCTTCTCGTAATCGGCGTAGGCGCCGGGGAAGTTGTTGGTCGCCGCGACGATCAGGTCGCCGGGCGCGGACACCGACGCCAGCCACCGCCGGGCCGCGATCTCGCCGTCGACGAAGTGGTTCTGCCGCTCCTTGCCGTAGTAGCCGAAGACGAATCCGGTGAGCAGCAGCGCGAACACCACCGGCAGCAGGATCGCGCGCGGACGCGGCCGGCCCCGGTCGCCGAACAGCGGCGCCAACCACGAGGCGATCAAGAACGCGACCGCCGGCAACGCGAACAGGTAGACCCGGAAGATGATCTCGCCGCCGTACGCTCCGGCCGCCAGCAGCGGCAGCGGCGCGATCGCCAACAGCGTGGCGGGCGAACGGCGCAGCCGTGGGCAGCGGATCAGCGCGGCGGCGGCGAGCAGCACGACCCCGGCGGTCAGCGCGCGGTCCACCCTGGCGACCAGCACCTGTCCCGGTTCGGCGGTACCCAGATTCACCATCCCGGCGTGCGCGTTGGCCTGGAAGTCACCGAACTGGGCCCAGGAGGAGCCGAATTGCTCGAAGAGAAAGGGCCGGGCGACGGTCAGGTCCCAACCGAGCACGGCGACCGCGGTGAAGCCGAGCAGCGGCAACGCGACCCGGCGGTGCGCGCGGGAGCAGGCCAGCGCGCCGGCCGCGACCGCGAGCATCAGCGGGGTGAGTTGATGCGCCGTCACCACCGCGAGGACGAGCGGCGCACACAGTCCGAGGGTGACCGGGGGACGCCGATCGCGGTCCAGGACCAGTGCCAGAATCGTCACGTAGAGCACGAACGCGAAGGTCTGCGGCGCGAAGTAGTCCTGACCGACCCACGCGGTGCCGAAGTAGATCCACACCGCCGCCCACAGGATCCGCCGATTGCGGGTGAACGTGCGGTACAGCAGGACCAACGGGCCGATCAGCAGCAGGTCGAAGGCGAGCGGCGACCACGTGGCGATGGTCAGCGCGTCCGGCGCGCCGATCGCCTCGACCACCGCGGCGGCCTCGGCGAAGAAGCCCGGCCACTGGTGGTACGGCGCCAACTCGTGGGCGTTCGGCAGGGTTTCACCGGTGCGCAGGAACTGGTCGACCACCTCGACGTGCTTCCAGGCCCACGCGTAGCGCAGGTGCTCGTAGAGCACGGCGGGTGTCGCGTGCAGCATGGTCACCAGGGCGCAGGTGTACAGCGCGTACCGCGGTGTCCGGGCGGCCCGATCCAGCAGCGTCGCCGCGAAGCCGGCCGTGAGCAGGGCAAGCGCGCACCAGTACAGGGCGGGCAGCACGTCCAGCAGGCCGAGGCCGCCCATCCGGTCCACCGCGACGGGCATCCGCACCGCGAGCACCCACAGCAGTGCCGCGATCGGCAGCGCGAGCAGGCCGAACGCGCGGAAGGCGAGCGCCGGCGCGGTGGGCGGCGGGTCCTGGCCCAGTCCGCGCAGCCGCCCGGTCGCGTAGCCGAGCGCGGTGGTGAGCACGCCCAGGACCAGGGCCGGGATGGTGGCCTTGGGCGGTGCGGCGTCCGGCGCGAACGGGCGGACCAGGGCGCGCGGGATGGTCGAGGCCAGGTAGGAACGCTCGGACGCGAGCGCGGTGCCGGTGCCGGTGTGTCGGCTGACCGCCGCCTTGGACAGCCCCTCGGCCCAGCAACGCGCCCGGAAGTAGCGCCAGGTGGTGCGCGCGGCGGGAACACGGTGGCGGACCACGGCGGCCGGTTCGTAGCCGAGCCTGCCACCGCGGTGCCGGGCCGCGGCACGGATGCACAGCTCGGTCTCCTCGCAGCCCAGCGGGCGGGTGCCGACCCGACCCAGGTCGGTGCGGAAGCCGCCGATGCCGAGCAGGACGCTGCGCCGGAAGGACATGTTGGCGCCGATCAGGTTGCGCACCGGCGCGGCGTGTTCGGGCATGCCCCGATAGGTGCAGCCGACCACCCAGTCGAACTCGTCGGGGAACCAGGCCGGGCGTCCGGTGTCCCAGTTCGGCCGGATCCGGCCGCCGACGCCGAGCACGTTCGGATCGGCGTAGCCGTCGAGCAGGCGCATGGTCCAGTCGGGTTCGGCTGTCGCGTCGTCGTCGAGGAAGGCCACGATGTCGCCGTGCGCGCCCTCGACACCGGTGTTGCGGGCCCCGGAGAGGCCGCGCCGGCCCCGGTTGCGCAGCACGGTGACGTCGGGAAACTCGCGGGCCGCGCGGCCGGCGAGTTCGTGGCAGTGGTCGGCGACCAGGATCGTCTCGGCGGGTGGCTCGTCCTGGGCCCGGATCGAGGCGAGCGCCGCGGTCAGATCGTCCCAGCGGTCCATCGTGTAGGCGCAGACGATCACCGTCAGGGTGGGCCTGGGCGGTGTGCGGTCCGCCGGCGGGACGGCGTGCCGGGCGCTCACCGCCCGGGCCCGGCGTACGGCCGCCTCCTCGGCCCGGATGGCGACCCAGGCCAGGCGCCTGGTCCGCGGTGGGGTCTCCGTCATGCGGGCCTCCCGGGGGTGGTGGGCAGCCAGACCCGGCGTGCGGTCAGCAGGGCGAGCGCGGTCGCGGTCTGCGCGGCCAGCCATGCGACGCCGGCACCGAGTACGCCCAGGACGGGCAACAGGACCACGGTCAGGGTCAGTACGGCCGTCGCGAGGCCGGCCTGGATGGCGACCACGACGCGCATCCGGCCGAGCACGCGGCATGCGCTGATCGCGGTGGACACCACCAGGTGCGGGAGCGCGGACAGGGCCAGCAGTTGCAGGAGCGTGGAGCCGTTCCGGGCGTAGCCCGGGCCGAACACGCGCAGCACGAGCGGCGCCCCGACAACGAGAGCGGTGATCGCAAGCGCGAGCAGCGCTCCGGTATGCCGAAGCACCCGCCGACAACCGGCGGCCGGGCCGGCGCTGTCGCCGGCCGCTTCGACCAACAGGGACGCGCCCATGTTGAGACTGATCAGGTAGAGCGTGTTGGCGACCACCCACGCGAGCGAGAAGTAGGCACTCTCCCGAGCGCCGACGTGCTCCAACACGATGATCGGCGGCAACGTGGTGGCGGCCGACCAGCACAACGTACCGAGGTAGTCGGACCCGGCGTAGCGCACGATCGAACGCCCGGGCGGCACCCTGCCGTCCGGTCCCGCGCCCGGTCCCGCGCCCGGGTCCGCGCCCGCTTCGCCGAACCCGGCTCCCGCCTCCGCCGGCTCGCGTCGCCGGGCCGGCAACAATCGCGCGAACAGCCAACCGTCCACCACGACCAGGGTGGTCACCAGCGCGAGCGTCCAGGACATCAGGATCCCGAGGGTGGGCAGCAGGCCGGCCAACGCGGCGACGAATACGATCTTGGCGACGGCGAAGCCGCTGTTCTTGCCCACCACCAGGCCCGGCCGGCGCAGTCCGGTGAGCGCGCCGTCCTGGAGCGCGAACAGCGCGTACGCCACGGTGGTCGCCGCGAAGCAGCAGCCCGCCGCCGGTTCGCGCAGGAAGCCCAGGCCGGGCGCGCACACCGGGATCAGTGCGAGGAAGCCCAGCACGGCCACCAGCGTGGCGCCGAACGCGGCGGCGTAGGCGGCCCGGATCAGCGCGCGCCGGTCCCGGCCCGCCTGCGGCAGGAAACGCACGAGTACGTTGCCCAGCCCGAGTTGGCCGAGCCCCGAGAGCAACATCAGCGCGGACACCGCGGCGTAGCTGCGGCCCACCGTCGCGTCGCCGTACCACCGGGTGGCCAGCGCCCAGTAGCCCGCTCCGAACGCCGAGGTGACCAGCGAACCGACGGTCAGCACATGGCCGTTGCGCAGCAGCGGGTCCACCCTCGGGCGGATCGGCCGACGGAGCTGGGTCTGCGTCACCGGGCCCGCTCCGGGAGTTCCCACGGCGGGCGCACGCCGTGCGCGCGAACGCGCGCGTGCAGGTAGGCGAGCGGGCCGGCGGCCAGCGCGCGGCGCTCCAGCCCGGCCAGGCGGGCGGGCCAGGGGACTTCGGGACGGCCGGGCGCGCGGGTGCGGGTCAGCGCGTACCGGAGGCCGCCCGGCACCCGGCGGGCGAGCGCGCCGAGGGTGCGGGGTTCGCGCAGTACGGCGGCGGTCAGGTAGGCGCCCAGGCCGGTGCCGTACCCGCGCACCTGGTGCGCCACCGCGGCATGATCGGCCCGGTGTCGGTGCCAGATCAGCGCGCCGGGTTCGTAGCCGATCCGGTGACCGCGCACGATGGTGCGGAAGAACGCGAGCAGGTCGTCGCCGCCGCGCGCGGGTGTGCCGGCCCCGGTCGCCGGGTCGAAGCCGCCCATCGCGCGCAGCGTGTCGGCCCGAAAGGCCATGTTGGCGCCGGACCCGAAGCGTCCGGCGGTGAACGGGAACAGCGGGTCCGCCGGCGGCGCCTGGGCGTCGTACAGCACCGGGTCGAATCCCTTCGCGTAGCCCGCGTGGTGGTGCAGCATCAGTTGCGCGGGAGTGCGCAGTTCGGCGGGCAGGATCAGCCCGGTCACGCACGCGGGCCGGCCCGCTCGGGTGAAGCCGGCGACCAGGCCGGCGACCCAGCCGGGGTCGGCCAGGACGTCGTCGTCGGTGAACGCGAGCAGTTCGCCGGTGGCGGCGGCGATGCCGCGGTTGTGCGCGAGCGCCAGTCCGGCACGGGGTTCGCGGACGTAGCGCACCAGGCCCGCGCAACCGCCGCGGACCACGCTCGCGGTGCGGTCGGTGGTGGGCGCGTTGTCCACCACGATCAGTTCCAGGTCGGGATAGGTCTGCCACAGCAGGGTGCGCAGGCACGCGGCGAGCAGTTCGGGCCGCTCCCGGGTCGCCACGATCACACTGACGCGCGGTGTCTCGCGGCGTCCGGGCGGTTCGGGGGCGTGGTCGGGCGCGGCGGGAGCACCGAATCGGGCGCCGGCCGCGGCGATCAGGCGATCCGGGTCCGCGCCGGGCACGTCGACACCGAAGGGGTTGGCCCCGCCCGGATCGACCCCGGGCAGGTCGAGTTCCAGCAGGCCCACGGGTGTGCCGTTGTGCCGGACCAGCGCGAGCACCGCGCCGGCGGGGCAGTCGGCCGGCCGGCCGTCGGGAGTGCTCAGACGCGGCGCGGCGCCGGCGGTCAGGTCGAGCACCCGCACGTGTACGAGATCGCTCGGGTCGGCGGACCGTTGTCCGGGGTCGGCGGCCGAGCGGCTCGGCACGGCCGGGCGCGGGATGAACACGGGGGTCGGCTCGGCGGCCGGTTCCGGGTCGGACGTCGGATCGTTCCGCTCGGCCGGGCGCTGCCTCGGGATCAGCGGCAGCGGATCGGGGCCGGGCCGGCCGGGCTCCGGTTCGGGTCGCGGGGTCAAGCGTCCTCCCTGGGACGGACCGAACGCGCGCCGCCGTGCTCACGCAGCACGGTGCGCAGCACGCGTTGTCCGTCGCGCAGTGCGTTGAGGTTGGATCGGCCGCTGCGGCGCGGGAGTTCGAGGCTGGGTACCTCGGCGATGCGCAGCCCGGCACGAAGCGCGCGGACGATCATCTCGGCCTCGATCTCGAAGCCGGTCGAGCGCAGGTCGAGGTGCTCCAGAAAGCACCGGCGGAACGCGCAGAATCCGTAGCACAGATCGGTCAGCCGGTAGCTGTAGAGCCGGCTCACCAGCGCCATCAGCGCGTGGTTGCCCAGGCTGCGCAGCGTGGTCAGGTCGAGCGATCCGCCGCCGCCGACGAACCGGGAGCCCTTGACGAAGTCGTAGCCGTTGGTCAGGAAGTGCACGTAGTGCGGGATCTCCTGCGGCGACATGCTGCCGTCGGCGTCGATGGTGACGATGATGTCGCCGGTGGCGTGTCGGAATCCGGTCCGCAGCGCGCTGCCCTTGCCGGGGCCGGACTGCGGAATGACCCGGGCAGCGGGCAGATAGCGGCGGGTGATCAGCGAGGTGGCGTCGGTGGAGTCCCCGTCGATCAGCAGGACCTCGTCGACGCCTTCGGGTATCTGCTGGAGCACCCAGGGCAGGTTGCGCGCCTCGTTGCGGGCCGGCACGACCAGGGTGACCCGGTCGCGCGGCACCGGGTCCGGTACGGACTGCCCGGCACGCAGCGGTGTGCCGCCGGGCAGTTCGGCGATCCGGGGCAACGGACGTGTCGCGTGTGCCGTGTGCGTCGTATCGTGCATGACCGGCCCCCTCCCGTCTGCCGCGCACCCCGGGGGGCACACGGCATCGGGCCGGCGAAACCGGCCCGAGATCGGTGACGCCGGGTGCCGATGGCACGACACCCGGTCATCGCTGATCGTGGTTGGGCGGCGAAAGCAGGGTCAATCGGACCGAAGATGCTTTGCCAAGACGTTACGGTTGGGCGTTTTTACCGTCGAATGCCAGTTCGGTGACTTTTTGCGGTTTTCCGACCCTTGTCGCCCTCGCTCTTCGGCGACCCTTCGCGCGTGTCGGGGTGTTGAGGCACGCGATGGCGGGCGTCCGACACACCCGAACGGCGAGGGCCGGTCAGCACGAGCAGTCGCACGAGCAACATTCACCGCATTCACAGCAGTTGCCGCAGCAGTCACAACCGTCGCAGCAGTCCCCGCAGTCGCACTTGTGGCAACAGCCCTGGCGCTCCCGGCCGGTGCACGGATCCTCGAACGTCTCGCGGCAGCACCACTGGCACGTACAGCACAGCCCCGCCCAGATCGCGCACGCGACGAACACGTTGTGCCCGCCGGGCGGCGGAGGCGGCGGAGTCGGACCACCGGGCGGACCCCACGGGCTGTTCGGGTCGTACGGGCTGCCGGGCGGCTGCTGGTTCGGCGGTTGCGGGTAGGGCGGTTGCTGATTCGGCCACGAACCCTCGGGTCGGGCGGCCAGGCGTCGTTCGGGCCGCTCGGAGTGCTTGGCGCAGCCGTTGCCGTGCTTGCCGCCGACCGAACACGACGGCGACTCGACCGGGAAGCCCGCGTGCCGGAAGGACCGGTCGATCGCCTCGTCGACCTCGTGTACGAGCAGCCGGTGGGCGAGCACGCCGTCGACGAAGTCGACCTCGGCCAGCGCGAGTGCGATCCCGGTGGCCGCGTCGCGACACAACCGGTGCGCCTCGTCCGGCCCGGTACCGGTGGCGAGCAGCGGGTTCCAGGCCCCGGCCGCGCGGTCGGCGTGGATGTCCTCGACCGCGTCGAGCAGGTGCGCGAGCCGACCGAACAACCGGCCCGCCTCGGCCAACGACTCGGCGTTGTCCGACCGTTCCGCCAACAGCGCGGTGTGCGCGAACGCGGCGGCGGTCGCGGTCTCGGTGGGCTCGGTCACGGTCAGCACGGACACGCCCGGCCCGGCCAGCGCCTCGACCTCGACCTGCCGGTCCACCGCCTCGACCATCACCGCCGTGTCGAAGCCCACGTCCGACGCGGCGTCCGCACCCTGGCGGGCCCAGCGCTCGGCGACCCGGCGCGCGCCGCCCGCCACCGCGCGCCGCTTGTACACCCCGTCGCCGTCGTCGATGTGGTCACGCATCTTCGCCGACGCGAGCACCAGCGACACCGCGCCGGCCAATCGGGCGCCCTCGCCCATCGCGACCTCGGCCCGGCGCATCGCGCGGAGCGGGCACGGACCGGCCTTGCGTCGGCCCTCCGCCGCGGGTCGCGCGGACTGCCCCTCGACCAGGACCGAGATGATCAACCCGTCGTAGTTGGTGGCGATCCGCGCCGCCTGCCCGTGGTCGTCCCGCAGCGCGAGACACATGCCGCACAGGTGCGCCATCCACTCGCTCTGCAACTTCTCCGTCAGTCGGTGCCGGCACGGCCGGATGATCCCGAACAACCCCTCGCCCCATTTCCCTGCGCCGTTCCGGTCCCCCCACAGGCGAATCAGCCTACTGATCACCCGTCAGCCCCGTTCGGGTTCCGGACCGGGGTGGGGCCGGCCGGGCAACCCTCGGCCCCTTAGGATCCGCCGCGTGACTGCATCGATACTGGTCGTCTGTAGCGGGAACATCTGTCGCTCCCCCGTGGTCGAGGCGATGCTGCGGCACCGACTGACCGGCTCGGCGCTGTCGGCCGAGGTGTCCTCGGCGGGCACCATCGACTGGAATGCCCGGCCGATGGCGGACAACAGCACGCTGGTGCTGGTCGAGTACGGGATCGACCCGGGTACGCACCGCAGCCGCAAGCTCACCGTCGACCTGCTGCGTACCGCCGACGTGGTGATCGGTATGACGCGCGAACACCAGTGGGCCATCGAGGCGCTCGCCGCCGACGCCCTGCCGCGCGCCTTCCTGCTCGGCGAACTCGTGCGGTTGGGCGAGAAGTTCGGTCCACGCGGCGAACTGCCGCTCGCCGACTGGGTGGCCCGGGTGGACGACCTGCGACCGGCGAACCGGATGGCCCGACCCGCCGACGAACTCGACGACCCGATGGGCGAGCCGATCGAGTCGTTCCGGGTGATGGGCGCCCGGGCGGACGACCTGACCGGGCGCCTGGCCAAGCTGCTCGTGCGGTGATCCGCACGCCGTGCGATCCCCAAGATCGTTCGAACAAATGATCTTTACTCGCGTCGCCACAAGGCCCCCTGGGCACACCGACCCTTTGGCTGCCTCGTACACTCGCGGTCCCGCCGAGGGGATCGGCGGCACCGGGTGGGGGTGGACATGCGCGACGCAGAGCACGGCCGGGACGACCGCGAGTACGGCGAGTACGCCGGATACGACGACTACGAGGACCGGCACGACCACGAGGACGGGGACCGGCGCAAACACGGCTGGGTGTTCCTGGTACTGGCCCTGTTACTGGTGATCGGCACCGGTTACGGGGCCTACTCGTTCCTCGGGCAGGACGACCCCTCCTCGGACTCCTCGGCGTCCGGATCGGCGTCCGCTTCGGTCGGCGCCGTCGAGCGCAGTCCACGCAACGCCGCACGACGCTTCCTCGGCGAGTGGCAGGCCGGCAACTGGACCGGCGCCGGCGCCCTCACCACCGACCCGACCGCGGCGGGCGCGGCGCTGGTGGGCCTGAACGACGGGCTCCGGGTGAGCGCTCGCCGGCTCACCGTGGGCGAGGCACAACCCGAACGGCCCGACAAAAGCGTGCCGGTGCCGTTCGAGGCACGGCTGACGCTGAACCACGCGGGCGAGTGGACGTACACCGGCACCCTCACCGTGGCCAGGACGCCGGGCGGGGGCTACCTGGTCGGCTGGGCGCCGACCGCGCTGCATCCGGAGCTGACCGCGACCACGCGGCTCGAGTTCGTGCCCAACCGGGACGGTGTCGGCGGCGAGGTGCTGCGCGCGAAGGACGGCTCGGTGTTGTCGGCGGCGGAGAATCCCTCCCTGGCCGCGATCCGGACCGGCCTGGCGAGCAAGGCCCGACCCGCCGAGCAGGCCGTGCCCGGCGGCACGGTGCTGCTGGTCGACGCGACCTCGAAGGCCTCGGTCAAGCAGCTCGGCACGGTCGGCGAGGTGCGGACCGCGGCGCCCTCGGACGGTGGCGTGCGGACCACGCTGGACGCGAAGTTGCAGGCGGCGGCCGAGCGGGCGGTCAAGGGCGAGTCGCGGACCACCTCGCTCGCGGCGGTGCGGATCGGCACCGGCGAGATCCTCGCCGTCGCGAACAACCCGGCGGGCGGGCCGAACAACGCCTTCCTGGGCACCACCCCGCCCGGCTCGACACTGAAGATCGTCACCGCGGCGACGCTGCTCACCAAGGGCGTGGTCGGCCTGGACGACAAGGTCGGTTGTCCCGAGTCGGCGAACGCGGGCGGCATGCGGTTCACCAACTCCGAGGGCCGTTCGTTCCCCGAGGGCACCTTCAAGGTCGCGTTCGCGCAGTCCTGCAACACCACGATGGCGAACCTGTCGGGCAAGCTCGGCGGCGCGGACCTGTCCACCGTCGCGCACGACTGCTTCGGCATCGGCGGCGACTGGAAGACCGGGATCGTCTCGTTCGACGGCCGGGTGCCCGCCGCTTCGGACGACACCATGAAGGCCGCGAACATGATCGGCCAGGGCCAGGTGCAGATGAACCCGCTCACGATGGCCTCGGTGGTCGCCACCGCGAAGTCCGGCAGCTTCCGCCAGCCGCATCTGCTGCCGGACCAGGAGGGCCTGTGGCGGGCGCCGCGCGAGCTCTCGCCCGCGGTGAGCGGCCAATTGCGCACGCTGATGCGCTCGGTGGTCACCGAGGGCACCGCACGCGACTCGCTCGGCGGGCTCGGCGGCGACGTGGGCGCGAAGACCGGTACCGCCGAGGTCGGCGGCGGCAAGCCGAACAACGGCTGGATGGTCGCCTACCGGGGCGACATCGCGGTCGCGGTCTGGGTCGAGGGCGGCATCACCGGCGGCCGCTCGGCCGGGCCGATCGTGAAGTCGTTCCTGGGTGCGACGGGCTGAGCGGCGGTAGTCCATCATGGGCAGCGTGACCGAACACGATCTTGCCGACGAGGGCCCTGGCCGGGCCGAGACCTTCCTCGACCTGCTGCGCCTGGAGCAGATCGAGGAGAACATCTTCCGGGGCTGGTGCCACGCCGGCGCGCCGCTGCGCGCCTTCGGCGGCCAGGTCGCCGCGCAGGCCCTGGTGGCGGCGGGCCGCACGGTGGTCCCGGACCGACACGTGCACTCGTTGCACAGCTACTTCCTGCGGCCCGGCAGCACCACCGCGCCGATCGTGTACCAGGTCGACCGGGTCCGGGACGGGCGCTCGTTCGCGACCCGGCGCGTGACCGGCGTCCAGCACGGCGCGGCGATCTTCACCCTTTCGGCGTCCTTCAAGGTGGCCGAGGAGACCCCGGAGCACCGCCGCGCGATGCCGGACGTGCCGCTCCCGGAGGACCTTCCGGACCCGTACGAGAAGTTGTCCGCCGAGGAGCGCGCGCACTACGAGGAGTCGCAGACCCGGTTGCTGATGGACCTGCGCTTCGTCCCGGAGGACAAGTCGCCGGGCACCCACATCGTCGACGGCATCCCGCACCAGCGGGTGTGGATGCGCGCCGCCAAGCAGTTGCCGGACGACCCGCTGCTGCACGTGTGCGGGCTGACCTACATGTCCGACCTGACCCTGGCCGGCACCGCGGCCCGGCCGTACATCACGAATCCGGCCAAGCTCCAGATGGCCTCGCTGGACCACGCGGTGTGGTTCCTGCGCCCGTTCCGCGCCGACGAGTGGCTGCTGTTCGCCCAGGCCTCGCCGTCCGCCCAGGACGCGCGCGGGCTGGCCATGGGCGAGTTCTACAACCACGACGGCGTACTGGTGGCCTCGGTCGTCCAGGAAGCGGTGATCCGCCAGCGGTAGCGGCGCGGGTCGGTCACGGCGGCGTGGGTTTTCCGGCCGGGCCGCGGTTCGGCCGGGTGAGCGCGTCCACACCGAGCCGCGCGCCCGCGCGGACCCCGCCTGCCCGGCCGAGCTCGCGCAGTGCGTACAGCAGCACCGCGATGTCGTCGATCAGGATCGGGTCGGGCAGCAGGTCCACCGGGCTGATCGCGTAGATCAGCGCGCCGAGGAACAGCGCCCGGTCGCGCGTGGTCGCGTCCGGCCCCCGCACCAGCCGCCAGGTCCGCAGCAGCCTGCGGACCAGCACGACCACGATCACGAGCGTCACGACGAAGACGACCGCCGCGACGCCGAGCACGATCCACACCCAGGTGTCCACGTGGGTCGTCTGCCCCGTCAGGCGCCGCCCACCCAGACCGTCTTCGCGTTGCAGAACTCGCGGATTCCCTCCCGGGCGAGTTCGCGCCCGTACCCGCTGGTCTTGATCCCGCCGAAGGGCAGCTCGGGGTAGGACGTGACCATGCCGTTCACGAACACCGCGCCGGCCGCCAACTCGGCCGCGCAGCGCTCCTGTTCGGCCTCGTCCTGGGTCCAGGCGTTGGCCCCGAGGCCGAACGGGGTCGCGTTGGCGAGGTCGATCGCCTCGTCCAGGTCGGCGACCCGGTACAGCCCGGCGACCGGGCCGAACACCTCCTCGCGGTACATCCGCATGCTCGGAGTGAGCTCGGCGACCACGGTCGGCGGGTAGTACCAGCCGGGACCGGCCGGCCGCTCGCCGCCGCACAACACCCGGGCGCCCTTGGCCTTGGCGTCCTCGACCTGGGCGCTGACATCGAGTACGCCCTGCTCCTGGGCGAGCGGGCCCACGTCGGTGCCCTCGGCGGTCGGGTCGCCGACCCGCAGCGCGGCCATGTGCGCGGTGAAGGCCTCGGCGAACGCGTCGTACACGTCGGTGTGCACGATGAACCGTTTGGCCGCGATGCAGCTCTGCCCGTTGTTCTGGGTGCGCGCCTTGGTGGCGGTCTTCGCGGCGGCCTCGATGTCGGCGGAGGGCAGCACCAGGAACGGGTCGGAGCCGCCCAGTTCGAGCACCGTCTTCTTCAGCTCGCGCCCGGCGATCGCCGCGATCGAGCGACCGGCACCCTCGCTGCCGGTCAGCGTCGCGGCCACCACGCGCGGATCGGACAACACCCGCTCGACCAGCTTGGACCCGATCAGCAGGGTCTGGAAGGCGCCCTCGGGAAAGCCGGCCCGGGTGAACAGCTCGCCCATGTACAGCGCGGTCCGGGGCACGTTCGACGCGTGCTTGAGCAGGCCTGTGTTGCCCGCCATCAGCGCGGGCGCGGCGAAGCGCATGGCCTGCCAGAGCGGGAAGTTCCACGGCATCACGGCCAGCACCGGACCGAGCGGCTCGTAGCGTACGTACGCCCGCCGCGCCCCGACCGCGCCGGCGTCGGCCGGCTCGTCGGCCAGGAATCCCGCCGCCCGCTCGGCGTAGAACCGACACAGCCGGGCGCACTTGGCCACCTCGGCCTCGGCGGCGGCGAGCGTCTTGCCCATCTCCGCCGTCATCACCGCCGCGACGTCGGACTTCTCCGCGTCGAGCAGGTCCGCGGCCCGACGCATGGCCGCGGCGCGCACATCGTACGAATCCCGCCGGTGCGCCCGGAACACCTCGTCGGACCGCGCCACCCGCGCCTCGATCTCGCGTTCACCCAGCTCGGCGAACTCCTCGAGCGTCTCCCCGGTCGCCGGATTGACGGACGCGATGGCCATGAGAGCCTCCAGAAACGGCGGATTCGAAAGGCGAGGGCGGCGCCCGCCGAACCCGATCGGCGCGCCCCCGCTCGACCCGTTACCCACACCGCACCGGCTGACACAACACCCCGTCCCGGTCGAGGAGGCGCCGTGGGCCCGGGAGGTTCGCCTGAACGACGCGGACGGCAATCGGCTGCGGTTGGGCACGCCGAAGGAGGCGTGAAGCCGACCCGGAAGCCGAGCGGGTCAGCCGGCCGACCTACCGACGACCAGCTTGATCCGGCCGCTGTCGACATGCCCGGCGAGGGTGCCGAGATGCCGACGCTGGGATTCGTCGATGCGCAGCCAACTCAGGGCCGGAAGGTCGATCAGCGGGGTCAGGTCGGTCACGCGGGCCCCGGAGACGCCCACGTAGGAAAGGTGTGGCAGGCCGGCCAGCGGGGTCAGATCCGACACACCGGATCCGTCGGCGAACACCTGCCTCAAAACGGGCAACCCGCTCAGCGGGCCCAGTTCGGTGACCGGAGCGTCCATGATGTCGAGGCAGTCGAGCTCGGGGTACTTCACCAGGGCGGACAGGTCCGTGATCCGCGTGCCGCCCAGGCCGAGACTGCGCAGCCGCGGGACGCCGGGCACGGACCGGAGATCCTCCAGCTGCTCGTCGGTGAAGTCGAGATGCGTGAGCCACGGACACAGATCCCACGCGCTCGGCTGGGACAGCTGCTCGACGCCGAGCCACAACCGGTGCACGCCGGGCAGTTCCGCCAACGCTCGCAGGTCCGTGACGCGCGTGCCGTTGATGCCCAGGAAATCGAGCCGCGGCAAGGCGGCGAGGGCTCGGAACGGGATCTCCGTCGTCTCGGCGGGCAGCAGGATGGTCCTGACATCGGTCCTGCCCGCCATCGCCTCCAGGCCCCGCAGGTCGGGAACCCGAACGCCACAATTTCCGAAGTCCACGTGCTTCAGCACCGATTCGTAGTAGCCCTGCCGGTCGGTCAGCCCACTCCACGCCCCGAGTAGAGCCAGCCGGATCCCGGGCGGCTCCCGATCGCGAAAGCAGCTCAGCAGGGGGATCGTGGCGTCCCCGGCGATCATGGTCACCGTACGTACGATGTGGTGCGCCTCCTCGTCCGTGACCCGCCGGCCACGCACCAGGTCCGCGAGCAGGTCCAGGACGAACTCCCCCACACCCGCCAGATTCTCCGCGCCCTCCCAGTCTCGCGGGGGCAACAGCCGGGACGTCTCGACCCGGAACCGGTCCGCCCGCTCCGGATCCACCATCGCCGCCGTCGACACACACGCCGCGCCCAGCAGCCACAACCGATCGCGGTGCACCGGGTCCGCCCCCGCCCGCGCGATCAGGCCGTCGAGCAACTCCCGCTGCCGGGACGGGTCGTCCTGGGTTCGGCCGACCGCCATGATCAACACGTCGTGGTAGAGCGGATCGTGCGCGTGGTTGATCAGGTGGTCCAGGTGTTCGGCCCGGACGATCTCCAGGGCCGCCAGATAGTCCTGAAAGCTCGCGTGGCCGAACTCGAAGACGCCCAGCTCGGGTTCCTGGAGCAGCCCGCTCCGGGCGACCAGACTCTCCAGGACCTCCTCGGCCGTGTACGGCGGCTCGACGGTCTGCCGAAACCGGGTCAGCACATCGGCCACACACGCCGTCGCGACCCGTTGGGTGATCGATCGGCGGCCGTTGAGCGTCATCCACATCGCCAGGGCGGCCAGCACCTTCTCCGTCTGGGTCGGCTGGAGCCGGACCCGACTCGTGCTGATCCGCCGGGCGCGTTCGCGACCGCCCAGCAGCATCGCCATGGCCGAGCGGTACAACTCGGTGCGGCCCTCCGGCAGGGCCTGGTCCGCGTACCGATGCAGCGCGCACATCAGCGCGCACAGCAGGGGGTTGGTCCCGAACCGGGCCAGGTCCCGGCGACCGTCCAGGGTGTGCTTGAGCCGCTCGGCGCACTCGGCCAGTTCGTCGGGGTCACCGAGTTGGGCCCGATGCCAGCGGTCCACGAACAGCGCGACCTGCGCGCTCGACATGGCCTGGAGCTCCCCCGCGACGAAGCCCGCCCGGCGCAGCCGCCGATGCCGCCGCTCGGACAACACCCTCGGTCGCGAGGTCAGCACGTAGGCCGCGTCGGGGTAGTCCACGCACAACTGTTCCAGCCAGTCCAGCGCGTCCGCCCGGTGTCCCTCGGGCAGTTCGTCCACCCCGTCGACGAAGACCACGGCCCGCCCGTCGCGCATCCGGCGCGCCGCCCAGCCCGTGGGCTGCTCGCCGCCGAGCGTGGAGCCGGAGGCGGCGACGAAGTCGGCCGGCGCGGGCAACACGAGTCGATCGTCCGTGACCATGGCGCGCAGCTTCAGCAGGAACGGCACCCGGCCGGTCCAGGAGGCCAGTCGGGCGGGCAGGTCCCCCGAGGCCACGTGTACGGCGAGCCGGCGCAGCAGGGTGCTCTTGCCGGACCCCGCCGGGCCCTCGATCACCATGCGATCGCTGCGCGCGAGGGCGTCCTCCAACAGGCTGCGCGCGGTGTCCGCCTGCGCACCGTCGTCGTCCCACCGCCGCCGGGGCTCGCGACGGGTCTGCACGACCAGGCTCACGTAGGCAGTGGTCAGCTCGTACGTGCTGTCCTGGGGGTCGAGTTCGGTGACCCCGAACAGCCGGGCCTGATCCAGCTTGACCCGCAGACCCGCGCGGTAGCGCCGGTCGAACGTGTCGTCGACGTCCTCCTCCACCGGCACCCGGCGCAGTAACTCCGCCTGGCCGACCGCCTGTTCCAGCACCGTGCGGGCCAGGAACTCCGGCTGCTTGGTGAAGAAGTCCACGATGTGCGTACAACACTCGCCCAGGAGCGCGTGGTACAGCGGCGTCCCGGACTGCGCCGACCCCTGCGCGCGGGCGGCCAACCGCGACCGCAGCACGGTCGAGTCCAGGCCCGCGGCCTGGACGTCGTCCATGGTGACCGCGTCGCCGAGCGTGGCCACCACCGCCGCGACGATCAGTTCGCCGTCGGCCGGTTCCAGTCTGGCGAAGTCCCGTTCCACATCGGTCAGTCGCCGGGTCAGGGTGCGCGTCAGTCGTTCCACGTCGCCGGCGCCGACCTCGCGACGTACCCGGCGGCGCGCGACTCGCCCACCCATCCGAACCGGCGCTTCGACCAGTCGCGCGCCCGGGGGCACCGAGGTCAGTCGCCGCAGTGTGCTCGTGATCGCCGTCGCCAACAGGCGTCCCTGTACCGGATCCACCACTCGTCCCGCCTCCCGAGCCGACCGGATACTCGAGTATGTCGCGATCGGCGATGATCGGGTGGGGATATGCGATCGGGCCGGCCGAGACGGTGCTCGATCGTGCTCAGACCTCCTCCTCCAACCGGAACGCCGGCGCCGGCCCCGGCTTGACCGAGCGCCGGATCGGCAGGTCGACGGCGCGCCCGTCGCGAAGTTGGAACATGCCGGCGGTCACCCGCACGTCCGGGTGCGAGGCGGCCATCCGGGCGAATCCGGCCCGGTCGTCGAGCAGGTGCGCCGCGCCCGCGAACGCCTCCCGTGTGGCCGCCTCGACGGCCTCGGCCTCGGCCTCGGCGGTCAACCGACCCGCGACCGCGCGCACCATCGGGTGTCGGCGCCCGACTCGCTCACGATCCGGGGTCGACGCCCGGCTCCGCTCGTGACCGGCCGCCCGCCAGGACCCCCCTGGCCAGTTCCGCCAGCCCGCGTTTGATCCGCTCCACCGAGATGCCCTGTTCGCGCTGTCGCCGGTACACCTCCGGTGCCAGCGGCGCGAGCAGCATGTCGGTGAGCGCCTCGGGGTCCGCGCGCTCCGCCGCCAGGATCCGCACGTGCGTGTACCAGAAGCCGTACGCGCCGGTCCGGTAGCGCGCGCTGCCCGTCTCCGCGCCCAGGAGCAGGTGCACGTGCCGCTCCAGCAGGTCCACCATCGCCGCGTAGAAGGCCGCCAGGCGCTCGGCCGGGTCGTTCTCGTCCGGGCCCAACGGCGGCGCGCCGCGCAGGATTCGGTGTTGCAGCGCGTGCTCGTGCTCGTCCAGCAGGGCGCGCGCGATGGAGGCCCGGTCGGGATAGCGGCGGTACAGCGTGCCGCGGCCGATGCCCGCCGCCTTGGCGATGTCCTCCATGGTGACCTCGGCCGGATCGCCGGCCGCGAACAGTTCCTCGGCCGCGGCCAGGACCCGGGCCCGGTTCCGGGCGGCGTCCGCGCGCTCCCGGGGCCGAGCCGCACCGTCCGCGGCGACCGGGAGGCCCGTGAGCAAGTCGGTGCGTTTCGTCATGATCCCCACCCTAAAGGCAAGTGGACAGCATGTCCACTTAGCTGTTACGGTCCTCCCACAAAAGCGGACGACCCGTCCACTTAACCCTCGGGAGCAACCATGCCGCACCTCCTCCACCTCGACTCCAGCGCCCGCGCCGACTCCTTCTCCCGGACCCTGGGCGCGGCCTTCGCCGACGCGTGGCGCAGCGCCCGGCCGGACGCCGAGTACACCCACCGCGACCTGACCGCGCGCCCGGTGCCGCCGATCGACCAGGCCTGGACCGAGATCTGCGACACGATGTTGCGCGAGGGCATCACCGAGATCGCCGACTACCCGCGAGCGGTCCGCACACCCGAGCAGCGCAAGGCGTGGGACGTGGTCGAGCCGCTGCTGGCCGAACTGGTCGCGGCGGACGTCGTGCTGATCGGCGCGCCGATGTACAACTTCGGCGTGCCCGCCCAGCTCAAGAGCTGGATCGACCAGGTCACCTTCCCCAAGATGTCGCTCGCGCCGCGTCGCTTCGTGGTCGCCTCGGCCCGCGGCGGCTCGTACCTGCCGGGCACTCCCCGGGCGCCGTTCGACCACCAGACGCGCTACCTCGTCGACTTCTTCACCGGGCACTACGCGATCTCGGACGCGATCGTGCTCGGTACCGAACTGACCAACTCGCTCGTGGACCCGGCGCTCGCCGAACGCCGGGACCTGCACCTGTCCTCGCACACGCAGGCGCTCACCCGCGCCGCGGAACTCGGACGCTCACTCGTGGAGGGGTACTGATGGCCTGGTTGATCCTGCTCGGAGCCGGCCTCGTCGAGGTCGTGTGGTCGCAGAGCATCAAGCCCACCGAGGGATTCACCAAGCCGCTGCCGACGGTGATCTGCTTCGTGCTCGGCGCGACGGCCGTCTACCTGCTGTCGGTCGCGATGCGCGACCTGCCGGTGGGTACGGCGTACGCGGCGTTCACCGGGATCGGCACCGTGGGCGCGATCACGCTGGGCATCACCGTTCAGCACGACGCGCTCAGCGCCGGGCGGATCGCGGCGCTCGCGCTGATCGTGGGCGGCCTCGTGCTGGCCCGGCTGACCTCGACCGGGTGAGCCGCGACCACGACGGCGGGCCGACGAAGCGGGAAGCGGTCGACGACGACGGACAACAAAAGACGAGGAGGACGCAACTTTGGTGACCGCGCCGAGCACGTTCGCGGCTATCGAGTACATCCGCCCGACCCCAAGGCTGAGAGGTGTCAGGATCCCCATGCCAAGGAGCCCACCGCATGTCTCCCGGAAACCGCCGGCGCCCGCCGACCACGACACCCGCGTCGAGCGGCTCCGGCGCGCCCGACGCGCGCCGGCGCGTCGATCACGACGATCGGGCCAGGGGCAGCGCGGCGAGCTCCCGGGCCCTGACCAAGTGCTACGGCGAGGGCGAGACCCGGGTCGTCGCGCTCGCCGAGGTCGACGTGGAGATCGGCCGCGGACGGTTCACCGCGATCATGGGGCCGTCCGGGTCCGGCAAGTCCACCCTGATGCATTGCCTCGCCGGCCTGGACTCGGTCACCTCCGGGCACAGTTGGATCGGCGAGACCGAGATCACCGGGCTGAAGGACAAGGACCTGACCCGGCTGCGCCGGGACAGGATCGGTTTCATCTTCCAGGCGTTCAACCTGCTGCCGACGCTGACCGCGCTGGAGAACATCACGCTTCCGATAGACATCGCGGGCGTCAAGCCGGACCCGGCCTGGCTGGACACGGTGATCGAGACGGTCGGTCTGCGCGACCGGCTCAAGCACCGGCCCAGCGAACTCTCCGGCGGTCAGCAGCAGCGCGTGGCGTGCGCCCGCGCACTGGCGAGCAAGCCGCAGATCATCTTCGGCGACGAACCGACCGGCAACCTCGACTCGCGCTCCGGCGCCGAGGTGCTCGGCTTCCTCCGCAGCAGTGTGTACGACCTGGGCCAGACCATCGTGATGGTCACCCACGACCCCAACGCGGCGTCCTACGCGGACCGGGTGTTGTTCCTGGCCGACGGCCGGGTCGTGGACGAGATGTTGTCGCCGACGGCGGACACGGTGCTCGCGCGCATGCAGCGCTTCGCCCGTTCCGCGAACTGAGGCGCCGCCGTGCTGAAGGCAACCTTTCGCAGCTTCCTCGCCCACAAGGCGAGGATGGTCCTGTCCGCGCTCGCGATCCTGTTGTCGGTCGCGTTCGTGGCGGGCACCCTGATGTTCACCGACACGATCGGCAAGACGTTCCACGACCTCTCCCGTACCGCCGCGGCCGACGTCACGGTCAAACCGAAGTCGGAGTTTCGCGAGGACCGGCTCGGCCGCACCGGCCAACAGCCGACGGTGCCCGAGAACATCGTGGCCGCCGTGCGCACCGTGCCCGGCGTCGCCGACGCGCATGCCGACGTCACGGTCACCAACGTGATCGTCGTCGACGGCAAGGGCAGGAAGGTCGGCCTGACCTCGGAGCCCCAGGTGCAGGCCGCCGACTGGTTCCCGAACAAGCAGTCCTCGGTCGAACTCGACAAGGGCCGCGCACCACAGGGGCCGGACGAGATCGTGCTGGACAGCGACGCGGCCGACCACAACAAGGTCCGGATCGGCGACAGGGTGCGTGTGATCGCCGCTCCCGGCGCGTTCGACCCGACCGTGGTCGGGCTGGCCGACTACAAGACCATCAACCCGGGCGTGACCCTGCTCTTCCTGGACGGCACCGCCGCCCGTGACCGGCTCCTGGGCAAGCCCGGCGTGGTCACCTCGGTGTCGCTGACCGCCGGGTCCGGCGTCGACCAGAAGGAACTCAAGGCCCGGGTCGCCGCCAAGCTCGGCGCGGGCTTCGAGATCAAGACCCGGGAGGAGGAGGCCGACGACGCCTCCGCCGACCTGGGCCAGGCGCTCAACGTGATCAAGTACGCGCTGCTCGGCTTCGCGGGCGTCTCGCTCCTGGTCGGCACCTTCCTGATCTTCAACACCTTCTCCATGCTCGTCGCCCAACGCACCCGCGAACTGGGCCTGATGCGCGCGATCGGAGCCAGTCGGGCCGATGTGAACCGCTCGGTGCTGGTGGAGGCGCTGCTGCTCGCGGTGGTCGGCTCCACGCTGGGCCTGCTCGGCGGATTCGCGCTCGGGCAGGGACTGCTGACGCTGATGGGCACGGTCGGCGTCGACCTCAAGGGCACACCGCTGGAGATCAAACCCGCGACGCCGATCGTCTCCTACGCGGTGGGTGTCGTGGTCACGGTGATCGCGGCCTACCTGCCCGCTCGCCGGGCGGCCCGGGTGAGCCCGATGGCCGCGCTGCGCGAGGCCGGCGCCCCGCCGGCGAAGTCGCTGCGCGGACGCACGATCGGCGGCGGCGTGGTCACCGTGCTCGGCGCGATCGCGCTGGCGATCGGCGCGTCGGCGACCAAGCTGGACCCGGCCCACGGACTGGCCCTGGGAGCCGGACTGATCGGCACCCTGGTCGGGTTCATCGTGCTCGGGCCGGTACTGGCCCGCCTGGTGATCCCGTGGCTGACCGGGACGTTCCCGCGCCTGTTCGGCATGGTGGGGCGGCTCAGCCGGGAGAACGCGCTGCGCAATCCGCGCCGCACCGGCGCCACGGCCGCCGCGCTGATGATCGGCGTCGCGCTGGTCGCCTCGCTGTCGGTGGTGGCCACGTCGATGAGGGACTCGGTGGGCAAGCAGATCGACCAGCGCCTCGGCGCCGACTTCACCCTCGAGAGCACCGGCGGACTCGACTTCGCTCCGGAGGTCGCGGAGACGGTGCGCAAGGTGTCGGGCGTGAGCGACGTGGTGCGTCAGCGCGAGACCGAGGCGAAGGTCCTCTTCAACGGGTCGAGCGAGACCATCTCGGTGACCGGTGCCGACCCGGGCATCGACGCGATGATGAAGCAGAAGTACACCGCGGGCAGCGCCGCCGACGGACTGGCCGCGGGCCGGATCGCACTGCCCAAGTCGTACGCGAGCCGTCACCACCTCGGCGTCGGCGGCACGGTGACCCTGCGCACGCCCAACAACAAGAGCGCGGAACTGCGGGTCGGCGCGGTGATCGACGACGGCGGGATCGGGATCGCCAGTGCGGGCACCGGCATGGTCGGCCTGGATACCTTGAGCAAGCTGGTCCCGGAGCTGTTCGACTCGGTGATCATGGCCAACACCGCCGACGGAGCGAAGAGTTCGCAGGTGCGGGCAGCCCTGGACAGGGCGCTCGAGCGCTTCCCGCAGGTGCGACTGCGTGATCAAGCCGACTACAAGCAGACCGTGCAGGACCAGACCGATGTGGTGCTGCAAATGGTCTACGGCCTGCTCGGGCTCGCGATCATCATCGCGATCCTGGGCGTGGTGAACACGCTGGCCCTGTCCGTGATCGAGCGCACACGCGAGATCGGGCTGCTCCGGGCGATCGGCGCGTCGCGGGTCCAGATCCGGCGGATGATCCGGTTGGAATCGGCGGTGATCGCGGTGTTCGGCGCGGTGCTCGGGCTCGTGCTCGGGGTGAGTTGGGGTGTCTCGGCACAGCGCATGTTGGCGTCCCAGGGACTCGACGTGCTGACCATCCCGTGGCCGACGATCGTCGAGGTGGTGATCGGCGCGGGCGTCGTGGGCCTGCTCGCCGCGCTGCTGCCGGCCCTGCGGGCGTCGCGGATGAACGTCCTGGCCGCGATCTCCACGGAATGATCGCCCGTCGATGATCGACACCACCGCGACCTTCGACGGTGCGCCGGCGTCCCTCGCCGGCGCACCGTCGGCGGTGATCCCGCGACCGGGGTCCGCCGCCATCGTGCCGGCGCTGACCGCCGTCCTGGTGCCGGCGCTGATCGGCCTCTACCTCGCCGGTCGCCGCCGGATGCGCCTGGACCGGGCCGAACGGGTCGAGCGCGAACGCGCGTTGCTCATCGAGCGGGCACAGATGCGGGAGCGCGCCCACGTCGCGGACGAGGCGCACGACGTGCTCGCCCACCGGATCGGCCTGATGGTGCTCCAGGCGGGCGCCCTGCGCACCCGGGCCCGGGACCGGGACGTACGCGCGAGCGCGGAGGAACTGCGCCTGGCCGGCTGCCGGGCGCTGGAGGAATTGCGCGGCCTGGTCGCGGTGACCCGATCGGAGCGGCAGGCGGGTTCGGTGCCGGACGCGCCGCAGGAGATGCTGGACGTGTCGGACCTGGTGGCCGACGCGCGCTCGGCGGGCGTCTCGATCGATCTGATCACCCTCGGCGCGCCGCGTGCGACCTCGCCGGTGGTCGGCCGGGCCGCCCGTCGGGTCGTCCAGGAGGCGCTGACCAACGTGCGCAG
Source organism: Embleya sp. NBC_00888 (assembly GCF_045207655.1). Classification (NCBI taxonomy): domain Bacteria; kingdom Bacillati; phylum Actinomycetota; class Actinomycetes; order Kitasatosporales; family Streptomycetaceae; genus Embleya; species Embleya sp. NBC_00888. The sequence goes on from NZ_CP108784.1 coordinate 2,268,019, forward strand.
GCACGCGCCGGGCGCGGTGGTGGGCGTCCGACTACAGCACATGGGCGACGAGGTGCGGATCACCGTGCGAAACTCGGCTGCCACCCGGGCCGCCGAGGTCGCCCCGGGCCCGGGCGGCAGCGGCCTGCTCGGCCTGCGCAAGCGGGTCGAACTGATGGCCGGCACGCTGCGTACGGGACCGTTGCCGGACGGCGGCTACGAGTTGCTCGCCGTACTGCCGGCCGGCGCACCCACCTCGACCACCACCGGAGAACCCGCATGATCCGCGTCCTGCTCGTCGACGACGAACGTATGGTGTGTGCCCACCTGCGCACGATTCTCGGTGTCGCCGACGACATCGAGGTGATCGGCGAGGCGTACGACGGCGCGGAGGCGGTCGAGTCGGTCCTGCGCCATCGGCCCGATCTGGTGCTGATGGACCTGCACATGCCCGGGGTGGACGGGTTGACCGCGATCGAGGAGATCGTCGACCTGCCGAGCGCGCCGCGGGTGATCGTGTTGACCACGTTCGGACTGGAGCAGTACATCCTGCGCGTGTTGCACGCGGGCGCGGCCGGGTTCCTGCTCAAGGACACCCCGCCGGAGGACCTGATCGGCCTGGTCCGGGTCGCGATGGACGGGCACACCGTGCTGTCCCCGGCGGTGACGCGCGACCTGGTCACCGCCTCCTCGGGGCGCAACGCGGCGCGCGAGCGGGCGGTGACGGCCGTGGCGTCGTTGACCGAGCGCGAGATCGAGGTGCTCACCTGCGTCGGCGAGGGGCTGTCCAACGCGCAGACCGCCGAGCGGCTGTTCCTGAGCGAGACCACCGTCAAGAGCTACGTGTCGCGGATGCTCACCAAGTTGGGCTGCGCGAACCGCACCCAGGCCGGCCTGCTGGCCTACGACGCGGGCCTGATCCGCCGCTGACCGGGCCGATCGGGCGCGCGGGTCGACGAGTCGCGCGGGCTCGCTGCGGTGGGCCGGCCCGCTCGGTAACCTCGGAGGCGTCCGGCCCGGGTCGGATCCGCGAACCGGAGGAGTGCGCATGTCGGTGACCCTCGCGAAGGGTGGCAACTGCCCGTTGGCGGTGGCCGCCGTGCTGGTGGAGGTCTCCTCCCAGGCGTCCGTGGACGTCTCGGCACTGCTGCTCGCCGGGTCCGGAAAGGTGCGCTCGGACGCCGACTTCGTCTTCTACAACCAGCCGACCGGGCCCGGCGTCCGACTCCGGTCGGGTGAGCCGGGGCGACCGGCGGCGGTGCAGGTGGACACCGCGGCGGTGCCCGCGGACGTGCAGACCATCGTGGTGGCGCTGAGCCTGGACGGCGGTCCCGGCGCCCCGGCCACCTTCGGCGGGACGGTGCCGCCCACCGTGACCGTGCGCGACACCTCAGGCGAGGCACTGGTCACCTTCACGCCGAACGGGTTGGGCCGGGAGACCGCGCTGGTGCTGCTGGAGTTGTACCGGCGCGGCGGCGCGTGGAAGGTGCGCGCGGTCGGCCAGGGCTACGCCAACGGACTCGCGGGCATCGCCACCGACTTCGGCGTCGCCGTCGACGACGAGCCGACCCCGGCGCCCGGACCGGCCGGCGCACCGACCCGGCCGCAACCGCAACCGCGGCCCCAACCACAGGCCCCGTCGCCGACGCCGGCCGCGACGCCGCCTGCGACCCAGGCCACGACGCGCCCGCCGACCCCGACGTCCGAGGCCCCTCCGGCGACGCCGACGGCCCCGCTGTTGCCGCACGAGCCGCCCCGGCCCGCCCCGATCCCGCCGCCGATCCCCCGCCGCCCGGCGACCGTGCAGCCCACCCCGGCTCCGGCACCCGCCCCGCCTCCTCCTCCGCCCCCGGCCCCGACGCCCGCTCCGACCGCGGCGAGCACCGCCCCGCTCCCGGTCGGCGGAACCCGAACCGGCGGCCCGATCAATCTCGACAAGGGCCGGGTCAGCCTGCGCAAGGATCAGACGGTCTCGCTGGTCAAGACCGATGCGCCGCCGTTGACCCGGATCCGGATGGGCTTGGGCTGGGACCCGGCCAAGGCCGGGAGCAGCATCGACCTCGACGCGTCCTGTATCGCGTTCGACGCGCAGGGCAAGAAGGTCGTGACCGTGTGGTTCATGAAGTTGTCCGGCCTCGACGGCGCGATCGCGCACTCCGGCGACAACCTGACCGGCGAGGGCGAGGGCGACGACGAGTCGATCGTGGTCCGGCTCGACGCGCTCCCGGCCCGGGTCACCGGGCTCGTGTTCACCGTGAACTCGTTCCTGGGGCAGAAGTTCACCGAGGTCTCGCACGCCTTCTGTCGCCTGGTCGACGACACCACCGACGCCGAGTTGGTGCGCTTCGACCTGTCCGCCACCGAGCCGCGCACGGCCGTGTTGATGTGCAAGCTGGTTCGTGAGGGCCCGGCGTGGTCGATGACGGCGCTCGGGCGCTTCGCCGACGGCCGTACGGTGAACAAACTGGTGAACCCGGCGCGCGAGGCGCTCGGGCACTGATCGAGGCTCGGTGGTCCGCGAACCCCGACGGACCGGCCGCCGCCCGCCCGCGCGGGATCACGGGCAGTGCTCGCCGTACTTGACCACGCCCACTTCCACCGTGTCCGACACAGGGGCTCCCTCGGCCGGCCGCTGGGTGCACACCAGCCAGTGCGTCTCGATCAGCACCAGTCGACTCCCGCCCAGGTCTCGCGCCTTGACGTGCGTGTCACCGCGCAGGGCCCGGCGCACGACGGTGAGGCCGCGGCCGTTCAGGGCGGGCATCCGGCCGTCGGCCACCTTGGGCTCGGCGGTCGGCGCGCTACCGGCCGGGCACTTCTCGTCGTGCCGGACCACGCCCAGGTCGACCCGGAGTTCGGTGGCCAGCGGCCCCGGCCCGGGACTTTGGTCGCACACCTTCCAGTTGCTGAAGACGAACTGCCGGCGCCCGCGCCCGCCCGCGTCGTGCGAGGTGACGAACCGGTAGCCGGCCCGCCGGGCGCCGTCCCACGCCTGTTGGAAGTCGGCGCCGACCAGGTCGGGCAGCACGTGCTTGGGCACCGACGACGGCTTCGCCGGCGGAGCCGGCGACCGGGGCGGCACCGACTCGGCGGGTGCCGCCGCCGTGGCCGCGACACGCGCGCCCTGGACCGGCGTCGAACCGGTGCGCTCCGCACGGTCCCGATGGACCAACGCGACGATCACCAGCACCGCGACGACCGCACAGATCACCCCGAGCCGCTGCCTCGGGTTGCGCCACCACGTCATCCCCCCACGATGCGGCCGAACGCGGCGAAACGGGAGCGATTCGCCCGCCGATCACCTGTTCGTGTGGTCTACACCCGATTCGGGAAACGCCTCGCGGACCGCGAACTCGGTCGCCTGGCGCACTATCTCGGCCCGCGAGGGGCCGGGCGCGCCGATCACGATCCGGGTGGCCAGCCCGTCCAGCAGCGCGTGCAGGCGCAGCACGTACCCGTCCGGGTCCGGGTGCGGTCCGATCATCGCGCGCAGGTCCGCCATCCACGGCCCCTCGATCTCCGTGCTCGCGGCCAGCACCTCCGGGTCGCCGAGCGAGCGCGTCCACACCTCCAGCCACAACGTCCAGCGCGGGTCGGCGCGCTCGTCGGGCAGGTAGAGGTCGACGTAGCCGGCGAGCCGTTCGGCGGCGGAGTTGTCGGGCGCGGTCAGCAGCGCCCGACGGCGCTCCGCGAACCCCAGCTCGCTCCAGCGCAGCGTCTCCACGAGCAGTTGTTCCTTGGACCCGAAGTAGTACGCGACGTGGCCGCCGCTGATCCCGATCCGCTTGCCCAGGCCCGCCATGGTCAGTGGGGCCAGGCCGTGCTCGGCGATCGCGTCCATCGCGGCCTGGAGCACCACCTCCCTGGGCTGTTCCAGCCGCTTGCGCCGTGTCCCCGCCATGCTCAGCACTCCTGGTTCGTTCGACGGCGGACCTCGCCTGCCGCAATGTTAGAACGTCGTTCAATACCGCGCCCGGCGAACCGTCGCCGCCATACTGGCGGAAGGCAGCGCCCACCCCGACGAGAGGACCCGACCGTGGCACCCCAGCCGCTCACCGACGCCGAACTGACCAAGGCCCTCGCCGACCTCCCGGGCTGGCGGGTCGTGGACGGCGAGTTGACCGCGACCTACACGTGCGCCCGCGCGGACGTGCCCGCGTTCTACGCGACCGTCGCCGCCTCCGAGGACCAGGCGAACCACCACGCCCGGATCACCATTCTGTACGGCACCCTGTCCTTCGCGTTGACCACCCACGACGCGGGTGACCGGATCACCGCCCTCGACGTCGAGTTCGCCACCCGCGTGGCGTCCTTCGCCGCCGCCCACGGGGCCGCCCTCAAGGACTGAGCGGGGCGCGGGCGCCGCGCAGCGGGGCCGCGGAAGGCGGGCGGGCCGGCGGGCCGAGGGTCGCGACCGGTGTCGCGACCGGGCGGTGGGCCACGCAGGCTTCACGCGGCGCTTTCCGGCCGTTCATCAAGACGACCGGAGCGGCGCCTAGCCTCCGTGCATGAGCACCGACGCATCGGCGTCCCATCCCGTCTCGACCACCGTTCGCGGTTGGCTCCTCCCGTTCGCCGGCGCCGGCTCGGCCGGATGGCTGATCGGGACGTACGCGATCCGCGCCGCCGCGCAGGGTTCGTGCGACGACTTCGGGCGACGCGGCTGCACGGGCGACGACTTCGGCCCGTCGCTGATCGGCCTGGCCGGTCTGGTGCTGCTGCTCGTCCTGATAGCCGGCGCGGTCGCGGCCACGGCCGGACGCCGCGGGATACCCGCGTTCGCCGGTTCCCTGCTGTTCGCGGGCACGATCGCGGTACTGGCCGCGCTCGTCGAACCCACGTCCGACGCCGGTTGGTACGTGCCGACCGCGACCGCCGTCGCCCTCGCCGTCCTGCTGCTCGCCCTCGCCGCGTTCGGCGCGGGCGAGCGGGGCACGGCGCCGGCCCCCGCGTCGAGCGCCGCCGGGCCGGTGGGGTCGGCCGAGCCGCTCACCGGCGCCGAGCCGCCCGGCCCCGGGCCCCACGGCACCGCGTCGACCGAGTACCGCTGACCACGCACAGGCCGTACGACGCCACCACCCGGCGGTGAAGGCGGCGGGGCGACGTCATCGCCCCGCCGCCTTCGCTCACACCTTCGGCTGCTGCTGCGTGATGCAGTGGATGCCACCGCCGTTGGCGAAGATGTCGCGGGCGTCGACCAGTTCGATCGTGCGGCCGGGGAAGAGCTTGCCGAAGGTCGCGGCGTTCTCCTCGTCGCGCGGGTCGTCGAAGGCGCACAGGACCACCGCGCCGTTGGCGACGTAGTGGTTGATGTAGCTGAAGTCGACCCAGTCGTCGTGCGCTTCGAGCACGGTCGGCGCCGGGATCTCGACCACTTCGAGCGGACGGCCGTGCGCGTCGGTGGAGGCACGCAGCAGCGCCACGTTCTCCTTGCCGACCTCGTGGTCCGGGTGCGCCGGGTCGGGCTGCACGTGCGCGAGGACCAGGCCCGGGCGGGCGAACGACGCGACGATGTCGATGTGCCCCCGGGTGCCGTACAGCCCGTAGTCGCGGGTCAGACCGCGCGGCAGCCAGATCACCTTGCGCACGCCGAGGAACGCCTTCAGTTCGTCCTCGACCTGCTCCTTGGTCCACCCGGGGTTGCGGCCCTCGTCGAGTTGCACGGTCTCGGTGATCAACACCGTGCCCTCGCCGTCGACATGGATGCCGCCACCCTCGTTGACCATCCGCGACGCGTAGCGCCGGGCGCCGGCCGCCTCGATCACGTGCTCGGCGATGTCCCGGTCGTGCTCCCACGAGGCCCACTCCTGGGCCCCCCAGCCGTTGAACACCCAGTCGGCGGCGGCAAGTTCGCCCTGCGGGCCGGTCAGGAAGGTGGGGCCGATGTCGCGCATCCAAGCGTCGTCCAGCGGCTGCTCCAGCACGGTCAACGGCCGATGCACGTACCGCGCGACGGTGTCCGACTCGCCCAGATCGGTGATCAGCGTCACCGGCTCGTAGCGGGAGATCGTCTCGGCCACCCGGCCCCACGCGGTCCGCGCCGTGTGCAGGTCCTCCTCGCCGAAGGTCTCGTTACGGCTGGGCCAGGCCATCCAGGTGCGCTCGTGCGGCACCCATTCGGCGGGCATCGAGAAGCCGTCTGCGGCCGGGGTGTTGGTCATCGGGAAATCCTTCGGGAAATCGGGTCCCACCATGGATCCACGAGCGGATCCGCGGCGGGGCCGCGGGAACAACGGATCATCGTCGCCGGACCGACCCCGCGCGTGCCGCGCACGGCCGCCCGGCGGCGCCGGGTCGGCATCGGGTCGCCGCCCGGCCCGGCAGCACGTCGGTCACGCCGAGCACCGAGCGCCCGGCCTCGATCGCGGCGGCCGGCCGGGCACCGTTCCGGGCCGCCTCGCACACGGTGTCCGCGAGCGGCGCGGCGGCCTCGGGCACGTTCCGCGGCAGCCCCCGGGGCCGCCGAGCGCGGGCCGACTCGGCGGCCGTGAAGATCGGCAACCGGTCCCGCTCGGTGGGCGTGGGCCGCATGCGTGCCTCCGTATTGAATGGCGTTCAAACCGCATTGAACGCCATTCAATACCGACTGTCAACGCCCTCGGCGGGTGTCCGCCGGCCCGTTCCCGCACCGGGCCCGCAGCCCTCGGCGCGGCTCGCTCAGCGGGCCAGGCGCGCCGCCAGACCGTCCAGGAGCAGCCGCAGCCCGGTCTCGAAACCGCGCTCGTCGAGCGTCTTCGGATCGCTCGCGGCCAGCGAATCGGCGAGCGAGGGATACTCCGCCCGGTAGTCCTCGACCGGCCGGACGAAGCCCTCGACGTAGGTCTCGATCACCGACCCGACCACGAGGTAGTCCAGCGCCGCGGAGAACTCGGCCGCCTCGGCCGGACCCAGACCGATCCGGACCAGGGTGCGGGCGGTGGCGTCGTACGCGGCCAGCGCCTGCTCGGTGGACACCGGCCGGCGGGCGATCACCGGCAGCGCCTCGGGGTGGCGCAGGTAGGCCGCCCGGTAGCCTCGGGCGAACGCGGTGATGCCGACCCTCCAATCGGGATCCTCCAGCGGCGCGCGGTCGATCTCCCGGGTTATCACCACGGTGATCGCGTCCAGCAGCTCCTCCTTGGACGCCACGTGGTTGTACAGCGAGGGCCCCTGGACGTCCAGCCGGGTGGCCAGGGCCCGCATGGTCAACGCACCCATGCCCTTCTCGTCCACCAACTCGACCGCGGCCCTGGCGATCAGTTCGCGATCGAGTTTGGGGCGGCTGGGTCGACCCATCGTGCGTTCACCTCGTGCCGTTCGCGAGCACCGCCGTCGGTCACTCTGCGTTGCCAACCTAGCTCGAAGTCACCTCTTCCCCCACACCCGGTCGAAGGTTAAGGTCCTCAAACTAACTAAGTAAGTTTTAACGTCCCCGTTGCGAGGTCCCGATGAACCACGGCACTTCTCGCCCACCGACGCCCGCCGCGTCGGTGTCGCCCCCATCGACCCCGGTGGTCGATCACGACGCCGAACAACTCGGCGCACTGGGCTACGAACAGGAGCTCAAGCGCAGTCTCGGTGTGCTGGGCAACCTCGCCATCGGCTTCGCGACCGTCTCCCCCGTCGTGGGTCTGTACGCCGTCGCGCAGGTGGGCACCACCATCGCGGGCCCCGCGTGGGTGTGGGTGCTGCCGATCTGCCTGCTCGGCCAGGCGCTGCTGATGTGCGTGTACTCCGAGCTGGCCTCGCAGTATCCGATCGCGGGCGGCGCCTACCAGTGGGCCCGTCGCCTGGTCGGTCCCACGTACGCGTGGCTCGCGGGCTGGGTGGGCATGTGCGCGGTCGTGTTCGCCAACACCACGATCGTCTATCTGGGCGCGCCGTGGTTCTTCGCGCTCTTCGACACCCATCCCACACCGGGCCGGATCGTCGTGGTGGCCGCGATCTTCCTGCTGTGTTGTACCGCGATCAACGCGTTCGGCATCGACGTGCTGCGCTGGGTGCTCGCGGCCGGCATCGCGGCCGAGGCGCTCGCCTCGCTCGGGGTGGGTCTGGCCCTGCTGCTGCTCTTCCGGGAGAACGGCTTCGGCGTCCTCACCGACACGATGGGCGCCGAGGCGCTCTCGGGCGGCTCGACCTTCTCCGCGATGTTGGCCGCGCTCGCGGTCGGCGGCTGGGCGTTCTTCGGCTTCGACGCGTGCGTGTCCTCCTCCGAGGAGACCAAGGACGCCGCCCGGCACGTGCCGAAGGCGATCTGGTGGACCCTGATCAGCGTCGGCGGCCTGGTCGTGCTGAACGCCGTCGCCGCCGAACTGGCCCACCCCGACCCCGCCAAGGTGGTCGCGGGCGAGGACCTGGACCCGGTCACCACCGCCGTGGTGAACTCGTTCGGCTCGTGGTCGGCCAAGCCGTTCGTGGTCGTGGTGATCATCGCGTTCATCGCGTGCGCGCTCGCCTCCCAGGCCGCCGCCGCACGCTCGGTCTACTCGGTCTCCCGGGACGGCGTGTTGCCCGGATCCCGGGCGCTGCGCGTGGTGAGCAAGCGGCAGGCGCCCATCGGCGCGCTCGTGATCACCGCCGCGATCAGTTGCCTGGCCCTGCTGCTCGCGCTGAACAGCGCCGCGATCGGCAGCCTGATCACCTTCGGCAGCGCCGCCATGTACCTCCAGTTCCTGCTGATCGCGCTGGCCGCGCTGATCGCCCGGCTGCGCGGGTCATGGACCCCCGGTGGCCTGGTCCGGTTCGGCCGCTGGGGCACCCCGTTGAACGTGCTCGCGGTCGCCTGGCTGGCCTTCGAGTTCGTCAACATCGCGTGGCCGCGCGAGATCCTCGCCCCGCCCGGCGCACCGGCCTACCAGGTCTGGGCCGCCGTGCTCGGCATCGTCGTCGTGGTCGGCACCGGCGTGGTGTACCTGCTGGTCGCCCGCCCGCAGGACAAGGTGCGGGTGAGCGAGAGCTTCGCCGACCGCGGCGCCGAAGAACCGACCCCGATTCCGCAGAGGAGCACCGTATGACCGCCGCGGACCTGGTGATCCTGGACGCACACGTGCTGACCATGGATCCCGCCGCACCCACCACCGACGCGCTCGCCGCGCGGGACGGGAGGATCGTCGCCCTGGGCGCCGACGCGCGGGCGCTGATCGGACCGCGCACCGACGTGATCCGCGCGCCCGGGAACACCGTCACCCCCGGACTGACGGACTGTCATCAACACCCGGTGCTGGGTGCGGACACCACCCGCGGCGCGAACCTGGTCGGCGCCATCACCCTGGAGGAGACCCGGCGCCGACTCGCCGAACAGGCCGCGCCGTGCGGACCGGACGACTGGGTGATCGGGTTCGGCGGCGAGTACGCGGCGTTCGCCGGCCGCGCCATCCACCGCGACCTGATCGACGACGCCGTGGGCGGTCGACCGGCGTTCGTATGGATGTCGGACAGCCACACCGCGCTGCTGAGCACGGCCGCGCTGCGGATCGCCGGGCTGACCGGTCCCCGCGAGTTCGCCGACCGCAGCGAGATCGTCTGCGACGAGCGCGGCCCCACCGGCGAGTTGCACGAGATGACCGCGTGCTTCCTGGGCTACCAGGCGGTCCCACCCATGCCGCACACCGAACTCCTGGCGCGGGTGCAGGAGTTGTTCGCCGAGCAGAACCGACTCGGGGTCACCGGCGTGCACGTCCTGGACGACGGGCCGCGCACCGCCGACACCCTGGCCGGGCTGAACGACGAACAACGGCTGACCATGCGCGTGCGATTGGCGCCGTGGTGCCCACCCGGCGACGTGCACAACCTCAGCGACCGGATCGGCGAACTGCGCTCCCTGGACGGCCTGGTGCGACTCGCCGCGGTGAAGTTCTTCGCCGACGGCGCGATCGACGGCGGCGGCGCGTGGCTGCACGAGCCGGACTGCTGCGGCCAGTCGCACAGATCGCAGTGGAAGGACTTCGACCGGTACGCCGAGGCGGTCGCGATCGCCGGCCGCGCCGGGCTGCCCGCCTGGACGCACGCGATCGGCGACCGCGCGGTGTCCCGGGCGCTGGACGTGTACGCCGAGCACGGCGCGCCGTTCGGCACCCGACACCGGATCGAGCACGCCGAGGTGCTGAGCGACGCCGACGTACCGCGCTTCGCCGCGCTCGACGTGGTCGCCTCGATGCAGCCGACGCACATGGACTGGTCGCTGCCGGACGGATCGGACAACTGGTCGCGCCGGGTGGGCCCGGAACGGGCCGAACAGGCCTGGCGCTACGCCGACATCCTGGCCGCCGGTGGCCATGTCGCGCTCGGCTCGGACTGGCCGGTTGCCGCGTTCGACCCCAGGCGCACGCTGGGCGGCGCGCAACTGCGCCGTCCGGCGGGCGAGCCCGACCGCGCGGCATACGGGGCCTCGGTCGGCATCTCGGCTTGGCAGGCCCTGGCCGGCTACACGACCGAGGCGGCCTACGCGGCGGGCGAGGAAGCGGTGGCCGGTCGGATCGCGGTGGGCTGCCACGCCGAGCTGACCATGTTCGGCGGCGACCCGCTCACCTGTGCCCCGGACGATCTGCCGGAACTGCCGGTGACCGCGACGGTGGTCGCGGGCCGGGTCGTGCATCGGCTCTAGCCGTATTGCCCACGGCGATCGCCGCCGCGACCCGGCTGCCCGACATCGGGCCGGGTCGCGGCGGCTCGGCGCCGCGTGCGCCCGCGCTCAGCCCCCGACCGCGCGCAACATGTCCGGCAGCGCGCGCATGTCGTCGAAGAGCACCGCGCCCGAGTCCGCCAGTCGCTCCGCCCGGGTCAACCCGCCGATATAGCCGAACGCCCGCATCCCGGCCGCGCGGGCCGCCCGTACGCCGTAGGCGCTGTCCTCGATCACCACGCACCGGGCCGGATCCGCGCCCATCTCCCGGGCCGCGTGCAGGAACAGGTCGGGTGCGGGCTTGCCCTCGGCGACGTCGTCCGCGCTGAACACCCGCCCCTCGAAGTGGCCGTGCAGCCCGACCAGCTTCAGGTTGCGCTCGACGCCGCCGCGCGGGCCGTTCGAGGCCACGCAACGTGGTCCCGGTATCTGCTCCAGAGCCGTGAAGATGCCGTCCACGGCGGTCAGTTCGGCGTCGAAGGCGGCCCGGTACAGGTGCCGGAACTCCCGGTGCCAGTTCGGGTCGAGGCGCCGGCCGAGGCGCTCCTCGACCAGCGCCGTGTGCTGCTCGCGCGAGCACCCCACGAAGTGCTCGACGATCTCCTCCTCGGTGAACGCGCAGCCCAGCGCGCCCAACACCCGGGCGTCCACCCGAACCGCGATGCGTTCGCTGTCCACGAGCACGCCGTCACAATCGAAGATCACCAGATCGAACCCGGTCTGTGTCATACCGGGCAGCCTACGAAAGACGGATGCGGGCGGGCGGCCGACGGGAGGGGACGGGACCACTCGGCGACCACGCGGTGACTATGCGGTCGGCTTCGCCTCGGGGAAGAATTCCGCGCCCTGGACGTAGGCCATCGCGGCGACGAACTCCGGTTCCACCAGCCGCCGTTCGATCTCCTCGGGGGTGACGTCCTCGACCCGGGCCTGGATCCACCACAGGTTGCCGAACGGGTCGCGGACCCGCCCGACCCGGTCGCCGAAGAACAGGTGCGTCACATCCGTGACCGACGTGCCGCCGGCCGCCACCGCGCGGCGGTGCACCTCGTCGGCGTCCTCGACGTACAGCCGCAGGAACGACGGCGGCGCGGGAGTCGCGGGATCGATGTCGAACATCATCACGATCGCGTCGCCGATCCGGATCTCGGCGTGGCCGATCCGGCCGTCCGCGCCGACGAACCGGGAACCCGGCACCTCCTCGGCGCCGAACGCGACGCTCAGGTAGTCGATCAGCGCCGCCGTGTCGTGCGACAGGATCCACGGGGTGACGGTGGTGTAGCCGTCGGGAACGGTCTTGACGGTCATCGCGATGCCTCCGAAAGACGAGCGGGTGCGCGGGGGGACCCCACCGGGGCGGGGAGTCGGGCGGCGCGGTGCGCGCCGTCCTCGTGTCTTCGACGTTATTCGCCATATAGGTCGGATCCTGTCCTGAACGGCCGGCATTCTCGAACCATGACCGCTGCCACCCCCGCCCGCCTGCTCGGGCTGCTGTCCCTGCTCCAGACGCCGCGCGAGTGGCCCGGGAGCGAGCTGTCCACCCGCTTCGGGGTGAGTCCGCGCACCATCCGGCGCGATATCGAGCGCCTGCGCGAGCTGGGCTATCCGGTCGAGGCCACCCGGGGCACGGACGGCGGCTATCGGCTGGTCGCGGGCACCGCGATGCCGCCGCTGCTGCTCGACGACGAGGAGGCGGTGGCGATCGCGGTCGGCCTGCGCGCGGCGGCCGGGGGTGCGGTGGCCGGGATCGAGGAGGCGTGCGTGCGGGCGCTGGCCAAGCTCGAACAGGTGTTGCCGTCCCGGCTGCGCGGGCGGGTGCGGGCGGTGTCCGGCGCCACCGTGCCGCTGGCGATGCCGGGCCCGACGGTGGACCCCGAGACGCTCGCCGTGCTCGCGGGCACCATCGCGCGGCACGAGAAGGTGCGCTTTCGCTACCGCGCGGCCGACGGCCAAGAAAGCGCGCGGCTGATCGAGCCGAACGCACTGGTGCCCGCCGGGCGCCGCTGGTACCTCGTCGGTTACGACGCCGACCGCGCCGACTGGCGCACGTTCCGGGTGGACCGGGTGCGCGAGCCGCGTCCCACCGGCACCCGGTGTCCGGAGCGCGCCCTGCCCGATCCGGACGCCGCCGCCTACGTGGCACGCACCCTGCACACCTCGGAGCCGGTCCACCGGGCCGACGTCACGCTGTACGCGCCGGCCGATCAGGTCACCGTGCGGCTCGGCGACACCCTGACCGGCACCGCCGAGGACGGCACCCCACGCCTGCGTCCGCTCGACGCCGACAGTTGCCGATTGACCGGCTACGTCGACACGCTCGACTGGCTCGCGTTCCGACTGTCCATGCTCGGCTGTGAGTTCGAGGTACACGACCCGCCCGAGTTGCGCGAACATCTGCGCGCGTTGGGCGGGAGGGTCACCCGCGCGGCGGGCGACCCTCCCGGGTGAACCCACCCGACGGCCCTCCCGGGTGAACCCACCCGAAACCATCCGCCCGAATGCTCACCGACCCTCGAACGGCCAATCCCCGCTGTCCAGTTCGCGGCGCTGGTAGGCCGCCACGATCTCCTTCTCGGCCGCGTCCCGCCCTTCCCAGTGCGAGCCCTCCACCGATTTGCCGCGTTCCAGGTCCTTGTAGACCTCGAAGAAGTGGGCGATCTCGTTGAGCTGGAACGGTGGGACATCGCCGATGTCCTGTATCGGGTGTCTGCGCGGGTCCCGAGCGGGCACGCACAGGACCTTCTCGTCCGGGCCCTTCTCGTCGCTCATCACGAACATGCCGATCGCGCGACAGCGGATCAGGCAACCGGGAAAGGTCGGCTCGTCCAGCAACACGAGCACATCGAGCGGGCCGCCGTCGCCGCCCAGCGTGCGATGCACGAATCCGTAGTCGGCGGGATAGGCGGTGGACGTGAACAACATGCGGTCGAGCCTGATGCGTCCCGTGCGGCGGTCCATCTCGTACTTGTTCCGACTGCCCGCGGGAATCTCCACGACGACGTCGAACTCCACGACGGCTCCTTAACGGCCTATGGATCAAGACCCGATATGCGCGGCATTCCGTATTCCTGACGTACCGTCGAGGACTTTCCCACGTCACCGGGCCGTTACGCACGTGAAGCACGGGACAACCGGGCCATCGGCACCCCTCGACCACCCGATCGCGTCGACCCTTGACTCGGTCAACTAAGTAAGGTTTCCTGTCCATCGACCCACCGCATTCCCGCCCCGCCTCCGCACACCCCATCAGGAGCAGCCGTGATCCGGATCGAGGACGCCGACCGCGTCAGGACCATCACCCTCGACCGCCCCGAAGCGCTCAACGCGTTCAACGAGGCGCTGTACGACGCGACCGCCGAGGCGCTGATCGACGCGGCGGCCGATCCCACCGTCGCCGTGGTGGTGCTGACCGGTGCCGGGCGGGCCTTCTCGGCGGGCACCGACCTGATCGAGATGGCGCAGCACAACAGCGGGACCAAGGTCAGGGGCAAGCACGGATTCGGCGGCATGGTCGATCGGCTCCAGGCGTTCCCCAAGCCGTTGCTGATCGCCGTCAACGGCCTCGGGCTGGGCATCGGGGCGACCGTTCTGGGCTTCGCCGACCTCGCGTTCATGGCCGACACCGCGCGGCTGAAGTGCCCGTTCACCTCGCTCGCGGTGGCTCCCGAGGCGGCGAGCAGTGTGACCTTCCCGGAGCTGCTCGGTCGGCAGAACGCGATGTGGGCGCTGCTGAGCAGCGAGTGGCTGAGCGCCGCGGAGTGTCTGGAGATGGGCCTGGTATTCAAGGTCTGCCCGGCCGACGAGCTGCTCGACGTCACGATGCGGCACGCGCGGATCCTGGCCGCCAAGTCGATTTCCTCGTTGATCGAGTGCAAGCGGGTGGTCCTGGCGGGGCTCGGCGACCGGATCGTCGACGCCCGCCGACGCGAGGACGCGGCGTTCGGGCGGCTGCTCGGCAAGCCCGCCAACATCGAGGCGCTGACCGCCTTCGCCGAGCGGCGCGAACCCGACTTCGCGGCGATCGACGCGCGCGAGGGCTGAGCACGCGACCCGGTGCCCGGCTCGAGCCCGGGTCGGGGCCGAGCCCGGGTCGGGGCCGAGCCCGGGTCGAGGCCGAGCCCGGGTCGAGGCCGGGTCGCCCTCCGTCCACCGGGTCGAACATCCCTGGGTTGTCCCGGTTTGCCGGACGCCTCCGGAACTGCGGAATACTGTCTGCTCCGCACGACCGTTCCAGTCCCCAGGATCAGCGCCACCCATGAGCAGCCCACACACCCCAGGCAGCGCCGCCGACACCGCCCCCGGCGGGTCCGCGACCGGCACCGACCCCGGCACCGAGGGCACCCACCACCTCGGGCACACCCTCAAGCCCCGGCACATGACCATGCTCGCGCTCGGCGGCGCGATCGGGGCGGGGCTGTTCGTCAGCACCGGGGCGGGCATCCATACCGCCGGCCCGGGCATCCTGATCTCCTACGCGCTCGCCTCGGTGCTGGTGCTGCTGGTGATGCGGATGCTCGGCGAGATGGCGGCGGCGGTGCCGCGCAGCGGGTCGTTCTCCGAGTACGCGGGAGCCGCGTTCGGGCGGTGGGCCGGCTTCACCGTCGGCTGGCTGTACTGGTGGATGGTCACCATCGTGCTGGCCGTCGAGGCCTCCGGCGCCGCCGCCATCGCGCACGGCTGGCTGCCGAGCGTTCCGATCTGGGTGTTCTCGCTGGTGATCATGCTCGTGTTCACCGGCGCGAACCTGCTCACGGTGCGCTCGTTCGGCGAGTCCGAGTTCTGGTTCGCGACGGTCAAGATCCTGGCCATCGTCGGCTTCCTGGTGCTCGGCGTGCTGGCGATCCTGGGGTGGCTGCCGGACACCGACGCGCCGGGCCTGGCCAACCTCACCGGCAACGGCGGCTTCCTGCCCAACGGCTGGGACGGGGTGATCACCGGCCTGCTCGCGGTCGCGTTCTCGTTCGGCGGTCTGGAGATCGTCACGATCGCCGCCGCCGAGTCGGACGACCCGGCACGCA
Source organism: Embleya sp. NBC_00888 (assembly GCF_045207655.1). Lineage (NCBI taxonomy): Bacteria > Bacillati > Actinomycetota > Actinomycetes > Kitasatosporales > Streptomycetaceae > Embleya > Embleya sp. NBC_00888. The sequence goes on from NZ_CP108784.1 coordinate 2,283,616, forward strand.
ACGTGGCCCGCGCGGTGCGCACCGCGGTGTGGCGGATCCTGCTCTTCTACATCGGCTCGGTGGCGATCATCGCGACGCTGCTGCCGTGGGACTCCGACCGGCTCGGCAGCCCGTACGTCTCCGTCCTGGAGGACATCGGTGTCCCCGGTGCCGCGCATGTGATGGACGTGGTGGTCTTCACCGCGCTGCTGTCCGCGCTCAACTCGATGTTGTACGGCGCCTCCCGGATGGCGTTCTCGCTGTCCCGGCGCGGCGAGGGGCCCCGGCGGTTGTCCCGGGTGGCGGGCAACGGGGTGCCCAGGACGGCCGTGCTGGCCTCCTCGGCGTTCGGGTTCGTGGCGGCGCTGCTCAACGTCTGGTGGCCCGAGCAGGTGTTCAAGCACCTGCTGAACTCGGTGGGCGCGATGTTGCTCTTCGTCTGGTTCGCCATCGCCGCGTCGCAACTGGTGCTGCGCCGGCGGATCGAGCGCGAGGACCCGGATCGGCTGCTGGTACGGATGTGGGGCTTCCCGTACCTGACCTGGTTCGTGATGCTGGCCCTCGCGGCGGTGTCGATCCTGATGCTCTTCGACCACACCGCCCGCCCGCAGTTGCTCTCCTCGGTCGTCGTGGTGGCCGTCGTCCTGGCCTTCGCCCTGGTCCGCGAGGCCCGCCGCCGCGACCTGCGCAGGCGCGCGAACACGCGGTTCTGACCCACCGGACAGGGCCTAGAGCCCGGCGCGGGCCAGCGCCTGGAGTTGTTCGCTCGTCGGGCACCAGTTGGATCGCGTCTCGTCGGTCGGCCATCCCGCCAGGCTCGCGCTCGCGGCGAAGTTGGACTGGAGGTAGCCCAGCAGCGTGCGCCGCGGGTCCTCGGCCACCCGGACCACGTCGTAGTCCAGGGTCGATCGCGAGCCGTCCGGCAGCCAGAGCGCCTCGCGCGGCGAGAGCGGTTGCTTCTCGACGCCGTCCGGCTTGGGCGCGGCGTACGAGTAGTAGGTCGGGTGGGGCACGTTCGGGTCGCCTGCCCAGAAACCGAACGAGATCACCTCGTGCGAGTACGCCTCCGCGGTGACCGGGTCCACGCCGCGCATCGGCGGCTCGACCCGCTTGCCGGAGAACCGGGTCAGCGCGAGGTCGAACGAGTGCCAGAAGAGCTGTACGGGCGAGGTCTTGCCGTCGAACCAGCCCATGAACTCCTCGAACACGTCCGCCGACCAGGTCAGGATCCGCCAGAACCGCCATGCGTACTCGGCCTGGTAGGTCGCGTGCGCGGTGTCCTCGCGGAACGGCACGGTCAGGTGCGGGACGCCGAACGGTCGCTCCAGCAGCGGCACGTCGATGCCCAACTCGGCCAGCACCCCGTGCACCGCGACGTCGAACTCGGTCACGCTCAACCCGTCCACGAGCGCGATCTCGCGCACGTCGCCGCGATCGGTCCGAAAGACCACGCGGTGGTCGACGAAGTCGAACGCGATGTCGAAGGCGACGCCGGCCACGGTCAGCCGGCGGGTGGTGAAGCCGCGCGCGTCCACCGTGAAGGTGATGTTCCACCAGTGGTTCTGCGGGTGGCTCGCGGCGAGCTTGACCTTGCCGACGATCTGCGCGAACAGATGCAGCGTGTCGAGGGTGTGCACCCACGCGTCGTAGGGGAGTTCGGGGAGCCGGGGCGGGTCGGCCGGCCCGGTGGCCTGCGCGGGGTTGCTCGAAGGGGTGCCCATGAGCCGATTCTCGCCCCTGCGAGCCCCGTCCGTCCCGTTTTGCTCCGCCGTCCGGGCCGGCCGGGGCGATTGTGCGCCACCCCCCGAGCGGGTGAGCGCGGCCGGAGCGTACCCTGCGTGCGACAACATCCCAACCACCTGTACAGGGGCACTCGTGCGCGTTGTCGTCGCCGGAGCCGGCATCGGTGGGCTGGCCACCGCCCTGAGTCTGCACGCGGCGGGGATCGCCGACGTGGGTGTGTACGAGGCGGTCGAGGAGATCCGCCCGCTCGGCGTCGGGATCCAACTGCTCCCGGACGCGGTACGAGAACTGGCCGAACTCGGCCTGTACGACGACGTCGCCGAGATCTCGGTGCCGATCGACGAGTCGGTCCACCACGACCGGCTCGGCGAGCGGGTCCGGTCCGAGCCGCTCGGGTCGGCCGCCGGGCGCGCGTGGCCCCGGCTGTCGGTCCACCGCGGCGAGTTGCAGATGCTCCTGCTGCGCGCCCAACTGGCCTGGCTGGGCGCCGAGTCGCTGCGCACCGGCCTGCGGCTGAGCGGCTACGCGCAGACCGCGGACGGGGTCGCCGTCGAGTTCACCGACGGTGCGGGCGAGACCGTCACCGACGTGGCCGACGTGCTGATCGCCGCGGACGGGATCGACTCGGCGGGCCGCTCGCTGATGTACCCGAGTGAGGCGCCGCCGGCACCCGGCGGCCGGGTGCTGTGGCGCGGGGTGACGCCCGCGGCGACCCTGCACACCGGTCACACGATGGTCACCGTGGAGGATGGCGGGCGCACGTTCGTCGCGTATCCGCTCCGGGCGGCCGAGGGCGAGCGCCCCGCGCTGCTGAACTGGATCGCCGGCCACCCCTCGGCGGGCCCGCAGGCGGGGCCCGGCGACTGGATTCGGGCGGCCGAACTCGACACCATCCCGGCGCACTTCGCGGACTGGGACTTTCCCTGGCTGGACGTGCCCGCGGTGATCGCGGACGCGGATGTCGCGTACGAGTACCCGATGATCGACCGGGAGCCACTGCCGAGTTGGTCCGACGGGCGGGTCACGCTGCTCGGCGACGCCGCGCACGCCGGCTTCCCGATCGACGGCATCGGCGGCGACGGGGCCTCCCGGGCGATCGTGGACGCGCGCGTGCTGGCCCGCGAACTGGCCGCGCACACCGATCCGGTCGAGGCACTCGCCGGCTACGAGGAGCGCTGCCGCCGGGCGACCACCGCACCCGATGGCCCGGTGCCGGGCGGGAGTTGAACGGGCCTTCGCTCATCGGAAGGAGCCGGGGCGGGCCTTCGCCCGTCGAAGGCCCGCCGGGAACAAGCGGGCCGGCGCTCGTCGACCGGGCGTCGGCCGGGCTCGGCCGGGCCTCGGCCGAACGCCGGCCGGGGTCGAGCCGATCGCCGCTCGACCCCCGCCCGGCGCGCGTCGGGTCACGACAGCAGGACGACCTTGCCGACCGTCTGCCGACCGGCCAGCGCGGTGTGCGCGGCAGCCGCCTCCGCCAGCGCGAACGTGGTGACCGCGGGCCGCAGTTCACCGGCGGCCGCAGCCGCGAGCGCGGACTCGGCAAGCGCCTTGAAGCCACCCGGACGGTTCGCCATCCGCGGGCCCAACGGGTTCTCCACGGCCACCCCGGCGGCCGCGGCGCGCGCGTCCAGATCGGCGATGGCATCGCCCGAGGACCAGCCGAACGTCACGAGTCGGCCGCCCTTCGCGAGCAGGTCGAGCGCGTCCCCGCCGATCTCGCCGCCGACGCTCTCCAGGACCACCGTCACCGGCCGCCCGGCGAGTTCCTCGCGCACACTCGCGGCCCAGTCGGCGGCGGTGTAGTCCACCGCGATGTCGGCGCCGGACGCGCGCGCCGCCTCGACCTTGGCGGCCCCGCCGGCCGCCCCCACCACGACCGCGCCGAGCCCGTGCGCGGCCTGGACCAGCAGCGTGCCCAGACCGCCCGCGGCGGCGGTGACCAGCACCACGTCCTCGGCGGTGATCGCGGCAACGTCCAGGATGCCCAGCGCGGTGCGCCCGGTCCCCACCATCGCCACCGCGATCTCGGCCGGTACGCCGTCGGACAGCGGCAGCAGCGCCTGGTCGTCGATGATCGCGAACTCCGCGTAGCCGCCGTTGCGGTTGCCCAGATGGGCCACCACCCGCCGGCCGACCAGGGCCGGATCCACCCCGGCACCCACCGCGTCCACCGTGCCCGCCACCTCGCGGCCGAGGGTGGCGGGCAACTCCGGCTGTGGGAAGGGTCCTTGGGTGCGTCCCGAGCGCAGCATCACGTCGACCAGGTGCACTCCCGCGGCGGCCACCGCGATCCGCACCTCCCCCGGCCCCGGTTCCGGGGTCGCGACCTCCTCGTACCGCAGGTTCTCGGCCGGACCGAACTCGTTCAGGCGAATCGCGCGCATCGGACACTCCGGGGTTTGCTGGGACGACGGACAACGGACAACGACTACGGGACGACGACCCGACGGGTCGGCCGACGCGGCGCGGTCGCCGCGCCGAATCGGGTGCGAACAGTCTCGAACCTCAAGTCGACTTCATGTCAAGCGACACGTCCGGGAATCCACCGAACGGTCATCGCCCGATCGACCGTCGAGCCGTACGGTGGGTGCGTGTTCGATGCCGAGGAAGCCGCCGCCGCACTCGTCGCCGCGCTCGCCGCACTGGGCACACCGGAGCGCGCGCGGGCGGAGAAGGCGTATCTGAAGAGCGATCTCGACTTCCTCGGCGTCACCGTGCCGGTGCTGCGCAAGACGGTCACCGCGACGGCCCGCGCCCACCCGGAACCCACCCGGGCCGAACTCCTCGCCTGGGTCGACGCGTTGTGGCTCCGGTCGGTACACGAGAGCCGGTTCGCCGCGATCGAGTTGCTGCGGCTGCACCTGCGCGTGCTCACCCGCGCCGAACTGCCGCTCGTCGAGCGACTGATCCGCGAATCGGCGGGCTGGGTGTACGTGGACACCCTCGCGGAGAAGGTGGCCGGCGTACTGATGGGTCGCGATCCCGCGGACTTCGCCACCGCCGACGCGTGGGCCGCCGACGAGGACTTCTGGGTCCGCCGGGCGGCGCTGCTGAGCCTGCTTCCGGGCATCCGCGCGGGCGCTCCCGATCTGGTCCGATTCGATCGCCACGCGGACGCCATGCTGGACGAGCGGGAGTTCTTCATCCGCAAGGCGATCGGCTGGCTGCTCCGGGAGATCGCAAAGCGGGACCCGGCGTACGTGATCGCCTGGACCACCGCGCATCGGGCCCGGATGTCCGGGGTGACACTGCGCGAGGCGATCCGCCGGCTGCCCACCGCCGACGCGGCCCGGTTGCGCGCAGGCTGATCGTCGGCCCGCGCACGTGCGGCACCGCCGGCCGGCGCCGCCCCGGCCGCCGTCGGCACGGCAGGATGTCTCGATGACGACTCATCTGGTGGCCATGGGCGGCGGCGGTTTCTCGATGAACGACGGGGCCTCCGCGCTCGACCGATACGTGCTCGACCTGACGGGTCGGGCCCGCCCCAACGTGTGCTTCGTCCCGACCGCCTCCGGCGACGCGGACGGCTATGTCGACCGCTTTCGGCACGCGTTCGAGCGGCTCGACTGTACGACCGGGCACCTGAGCCTGTTCCAACGCACCGGCGCCGACCTCGCGGACGAACTCGCCGACCAGGACGTGATCTACGTCGGCGGCGGCTCCACCGCGAACCTGCTCGCGCTGTGGCGCCTGCACGGCCTCGACGCCGCGCTCGCGGCCCGGGCCGCCGCGGGCGACCTGGTGGTGTGCGGTCTCAGCGCGGGCGCGCTGTGCTGGTTCGAGGGCGGCATCACCGACTCGTACGGACCGACGCTGCGCCCGCTCGCGGACGGCCTGGGCTGGGCGCGGGGCAGCGTCTGTCCGCACTACGACGGCGAGGCCGAGCGCCGCCCGGCGTACCACGCGGCCATCGCGGCGGGCCTGCTCGCGGCGGGCCACGCCCTGGACGACGGCGCCGCGATCCACCTCGTGGACGGCCGGGTGCACACATTCGTCGCCGAGCGGCCGGACGCGCACGCGTATCGCGTCGAGCCCGGTCCCGACGGTGTCCACGAGTCGGCACTGCCGATGACCAGGCTCCGCGCATGACCGGCACGACGACGGGCGTGGCGGGTGTGATCGGTGCGGCGGGGCGGTGAACGCCTCTCGGGAGTGCGTTCGTGCACGGGGCGCCCCCGCGCCGCGCGGGGGCGCCGGTCAGCCGCGCGTCAGGACTCGCTGCCCGTGTCCCTGGCCAGGAGGTCCTCGATCCCCTCGCGGCGCAGCAGCACGCGGCTTCTACCGTCGCGGACCGCGACCACCGGGGGGCGGCCGACCAGGTTGTAGGTCGAGGCCATCGACTGCTGGTACGCGCCGGCGGCCGGCATCGCGAGCAGATCGCCGGGGTGTACGTCCTCGGGCAGTTCGACATCGGCCGCCAACACGTCGCCCGACTCGCAGTAGCGGCCCACGACGGTGACCCGCCGGGTGCCCGCCGCGCCGGGACGGCCGACCAGGCGCACGGTGCTGCGGGCGCCGTACAGGGCCGGCCTCGGGTTGTCCGCCATGCCGCCGTCCACCGCGACGAACACCCGGTGCGCGGTGCGCTTGACCACGAGCACCCGATACAGGGCCACGCCCGCCGGACCGGTGATCGCCCGGCCGGGCTCGACGATCAGTCGCGGTACCGGCAGGTCGTACAGCGCGCATCGGCGGTTCAGTTGCCGGCGCACGTCGTCCGCGAACGCCTCGATGTCCAACGGATGTTCACCGCCGCGGTAGGCGATGCCGTGGCCGCCGCCCAGGTTCAGTTCGGGCAGCACGATCCCGTGCCGGTCGCGCAGCCCGGCCAGGAACTCGACGAGTGTGGCGACGGCGGCCAGCCAGGGCCGTACCGAACCGATCTGCGAGCCCAAATGGCAGTGCAGTCCGGTCGGTTCCAGGTGCGGTTGGGCCATCGCGCGCAGCACCGCGTCCTCCGCGTCGCCCCGCGCGATGGACAGGCCGAACTTCTGGTCCTCGCCGCCGGTGCGGATCGCGTGGTGCGCGCCGGCCTCGATCCCCGGCACCACGCGCACCATCACCCGCTGCCGCTGCCGAGGTGCCACCAGCGCGGCCAACCTGGCGATCTCGGCCGGGTTGTCCAGCACGATCCGGCCCACGCCCAGGCGCAGCGCCGCACGCAGTTCGTCCGCCGACTTGGCGTTGCCGTGCAGGATGATTCGCTCGCCGGGCATCCCGGCCAGGGTGGCGAGGGCCAACTCGCCCGCCGAGCACACGTCGAGCCCGAAGCCCTCCTCGCGCAGCCAGCCGACCAGGCCGCGGCACAGGAACGCCTTGGCGGCGTAGGCGATCTCGACGCCGGGCAGCGCGCGGCGGTAGGCCCGGCAGGTGTCCCGCACGTGTTGTTCGTCCAGTACGTACAACGGTGTCCCGAACCGCTCCGCGAGTTCGACCGAGGTCAGGCCGCCGATGGTGAGGTCCCCGGCGTGCTCCCGCGTCGAACGCGGCCACACAGCCGCGTCCGATACCGGCTCCGCAAGCCTGACTGACATGGCAACTCCCTTGTGCACGAACATTGGTGACGGCGGGTCAGCCGAGCAGGGACAACACGACGAGGAGCACCGCGACGACGGCGGTGGTGCGCGGCACACCGAGCGGTTGCGGATCCCGGACGGATCGGGACGTCCCTGATACCCGGGAGGACCCGACTGTTACCCGGGAGGACCCGACGCCCGGCGCGAGCCCGCCGGCGCTCCGGCCGAGCGACGGCCGAGTGGGCGAGACCGCCCGCACGGGAGCGAGCCCGGCGGCGGCCGGCGGGCGTGCCGCCCCGGCGACCGAGGCCCGGTCGATCGCGACCGACACGACGGCCGCACCGACCACGCCGGGCGTACCGACCACACCGCCCACACCGGTCGCTCCGCCCGCGCCATCCGCCCCCGAGTCCCGAGCAAGCGCCCCGCCCACCGCTTCCCGGTGCCGCACCGGCGGCGCCGAGAGTCCCGGATCGACCAGCACGCGCTCGCCCCCGACCTCGTCGGCGAGCGAGCGCACCGCGCCCGCCCCGAGTCGGATCCACTCCTGATCGGCGCCCAGCACCGCCCGCAACCGCGCCACCGACGTGAACGCGACCACGACCCGGGCGCCCAGCGGATCCCGGCACAGCCGGACCACCCGGGCCCCGTCCACCGACCGCACCGGCACGATCAACACACGCCGAGCGGTGGTCGCAGAAGCGGGTTCCTCATCGGTGATCAACACATCCGACACGACAGCCTCCGAAGTCCGGCCCCGCAGCCGACCGCGGGCCCTGACTCCGACGCTACGACCGCGCATACCGGGCAACCCCGCCCCTACCGCGCCCTTGATCATCCCCGGGCCGTTGTTGACGCCCTCCTGACGCGTGCGGACGAAATCCCCGGAATTCGCCCCACCTCGCCCGACCTCGCCCGACCTCGCCCGACCTCGCCCGACCAGGAGCCCCGTTTCCCCCGAACCCCGCAGGTCCCCGCTCCCGGCCCTACGCCGCCCCCGACCAGGCCCATCTCGTCGTCGCCACCAGCGGGTCCCCCGGCCGCACCAGGCGGGCCGCCGGGCCCACCAGACCGTTCGGCGGCCCCGTCTGGGGCTCGACGCACATGTGGGCCTGCGGCAGGTCGTACACCACCGTGTAATCGCAGTCCGAGGTCATCCGCAGCCGCAGCGCGCCGGGCCACTCCAGCGTCGCGTCCACCCCGCCGGGCGTCCCGTAGCAGTCGTCCCGAGGCCCCGACAGCGGGGGTATCCGGCGCCCGGTGGGCAGGTAGTCGGCGCCGCGCTCCTCCTGCCACTCGGGGGTGAAGGACAACTCCAGCGGCCCGCCGACGCCCAGCCGCCGCCGAAACCACGGGTGCCACCCGGCCTGCGCCGGAAACGTCGCGGTCTCGGACTCGATCCGCAGCACCGTGGTCAGCCCGTCGGGCGTCAGCGTGAAGGTCTGCTCGACCCGGCCCGCGAACGGCCACGGGTCGGTCAACGCGAACTCGAGGACCGCCGACCCGGCGTCCCCCGCGATCTGCTTCCACGCGCCGCGATAGCCGAGCCCGTGCAGCGCGTGCGGCGCCGCGTCCGCCGGGAACTCGTGTATCGCGCCGTCGAATTCGAACCGGGCCCCGCCCATCCGGCCGACCCACGGCACCATCGGATAGCTGCCCCACTCCGCGGGCCGCTCGCCCTCGGTCCGCAGCAGTTCGAGCCCGCGCACCCGCAACGAGCCGAGCCGGCACCCGGCGTCCGGCAGAATCAGCGCCTCGGCGCCTTCGGAACGCAACCACACTTCGCCGTCGATCATGGTCGGCAGATTACGCGTAGCGCTCCCGAAGCTGCTTCTTGAGCACCTTTCCGGACGGATTCCGCGGCAGTGCGGAGACGATCTCGATACGCTCCGGGAACTTCTGCCGCATCACTTCCCGAGCGCCCAGGAAATCCCGCACAGTACGCAGATCAGGCGGAATCGACGGATCGCTCGGCACGATCACCGCGCACACCATTTCGCCGCGTTCGGAATCCGGCAGACCGATCACGGTGACCTCGGCGACGGCCGGATGCGCGTCCAGCAGGTCCTCGACCTCCTTGGCGCTGATCGTCTCGCCCTTGCGCAGGATGACGTCCTTGAGGCGCCCGGTGACGTACACGTTGCCGTGCTCGTCCACTCGGCCCAGGTCACCGGTACGCACCCGCCCGGCCTCGTCGAACGCCTCGGCGTCCAGGCGCGCGTCCACGTACCCGCGCATCACCTGCGGCCCGCGCACCCGCAGTTCACCCTCCGCGCCGACCGGCACCGGCAGCCCGTCCGGCCCGACCACGGTGACCTCGACTCCGTGGGTGGGCCGGCCCTCGGCCCGGGCCAACGCGTCGTCCGGGTCGTCCGGGCCCGCCATGGTCAGGATCGGTGCCTCGGTCATCCCCCAGCCGGCCAGCACGCCCGCGCCGCCCAGTTCGCGCTTGATCGCCTCGTGCAGCCCGGGCGGCTTGGGCGCGCCGCCGCCGGGACAACTGCGCAGATGTGGGAAGAGCGGGTCGCCGGCGGGCCGGCGGCGCTGCGCGGCCAGCCACGCCTGGTGGAAGACGGTGCCCGCGCCGGCCAGCGTGACCCGCTCGCGGCGCAGCAGGTCGGGCGTCTCCTCCGGGTGGAAGGCTTCGGTCAGGATCATCGTGACGCCGTGCGTCAGGGCCGCGGTCAGCCAGGTCGTACAGCCACCGATGTGCGCGAACGGGAAGACCAGCGCGACCCTGTCCCCCTCGCGCGCGCCGATCCGGTCCGCCATGCCGACGCCCGCGGCCATGATGCTCGCGTCGGTGTGCCGGGCGCCCTTGGCGTCGGCGGTGGTCCCGGAGGTGTAGAAGTACCAGCGCACCGGGGCGTCCTCGGGCGTGCCGGGCGCCGGCGGCGCGGGCGGCAGGTGGGCCGGATCGCCGGTGGGCAACGGGCCGTCCAGGATCAGCAGTTCCAGGCCGGGCACCCGGTCGCGCACCCGACGGGCCAGTTCCGGGTAGTCGTACCCGCGCCACACCGGCGGCACGATCAGCATCGAGGCGCCGGTCTGTCGGGTGACGAAGGCGAGTTCGCGTTCGCGGTGGATCGGCATCATCGGGTTCTGCACGACGCCGAGCCGGGACAGCGCGCCGACCAGGACCACGGATTCGAGCCGGGTGGGCAACTGCCAGGTGACCGTGTCGCCCGGGCCCAGCCCCTGGGTGTGCAGGAACGCCGCGAAGGCCTCGGCCGCGTCGCGGAATTCCCGATGGGTCAACCGCCGACCGTGCTCGTCGACCAGCAGTTCGCCGTCGGGCGTTCGGGCCGCCCGCGCCTCGATGGCCGCCCAGAGGCTCGTGTGTGTCACCGTCGTGCCCTCCTCGCCCCGCCCGGCCCGTGCCCGGACGGCATCGCCGCGCCCGTCCCGCATACCTATCAGGAACGGTCGCGACCCGACAGGGTGATCACACCGGGCCCGACGGGGGTGGGCGCGCCCACCCCGCGCCGATCGCGCACGGGCATCAGGACTCACAGGTCGGAAAAGTCCGACGCGGCCCGCGCGAGCGCGAGGGTCACAGATACAGGAAGTGCGGTGACACCACGATCACCGAGGGCACCAGCAGCGCCGCGGCGGTCAGCAGCCGCAGTCCCGCGGAGGCGACCGGTGCGCCCACCCGGACGCCCGCGACGGCCACCTCGGGGTGCGCGGTCGCCTGGGCCTGGTGCACGGCCAGTTCCTCCTGGCGCTGCTGCGGCCACGCGAAGCACGGGCAGAACGGACCGCCCGCCTGCCCCGGCCCGGACAACTTGACGATCGCCCGGCGCAGGTTGACCCGCGCGATCGAGCCGCGTACGTCCGCGTCCGCCGCCTTCTCCGACAGTTCCGCCGCGTGGTCGGCCCACGCGCCGAAGAAGCGCACCATCGGGTAGGCGTCGGCGAGCGTGTCCGCGCAGACCATCCACTGCGCGTCCCGCCGGCGCAGGTGCCCGGCCATGTGGGTCAGCACCGCGTTCAACTCCTCCGGGCGGAGCAGGTCCAGGGCGCGGGTGGTGGCCTCGACGCGCGGCGGCCGGGACGGCAGCAGCACCAGGCGCGGCGCGTCGTCCTCGACGATCACCAGGCGCGGCCGGCCGCCGGCCTCCTCGTCGAGCAGCGGGGCGCAGTTCTCCAGCCGATCCAGTTGTACGCGCAACGCGCGCCGGTAGTCGCGGGTCGCGCCCGCGCCCCGGCGCCAGCCGAACCCGACGATCAGCAGCGCCAGCAAGGCGACGACGATCTGCACGACCAGGGGTACGTGCGGCATGCCGATCCGGGGGGCGAAGCCGGCCGCGCGCATCGGGGCGAGCCACAGGTCGGGCGTGTAGACGGGCACGGCCAGCGCGAACGACGCGAGTACGCCGCCGGCCGCGGCCCGCCACGCGCGTTGTACGTGGCGCGGACCGAAGCCGCTGCGTTCGGCCCGGCGCAGGACGCGAGGCGCGGTCACCAGGATGGCCGCCGCGAAAGCCGTCAGCACAAGTCCGTACAACACGTCCTCGCCGTCCCTTTCTCGCCTCGTCGCTCCCGTGACCCGTCCGGCCCTGCAACGGTTCTAGGCGCCAAGTGGTTTCCGCGTCCAGGAGACAGGCCACATCGGTCGGGTGATTTATTCGGCCGACACCAACCACCCGGTGGTATTGCGGACCCACACGGACCCGGATCGAATCGGCGGGAAAACCGAATCGAATCGCATCGTCCCATCTCCACGCGCGTAATTTCGAACCGACAGGAGTGCCTTCATGCACGAGTTCTCGCGTTCCGCTGTGATCGCCGCCACACCGGACAAGGTCTGGGCGGTCATCGGTGACTTCGGCGCCCTCGGCGACTGGCACCCGGTGGTGCCGCCGAGCACGATCGAGGGCGGCGGCGACGCCAACACCCCGGGAGCGGTACGGGCGTTCGCGATCGACGGCGAAGTGCTCTCGCGCGAGGAACTGATCAGCCACGACGCGGACGCGCACCGGATGACCTACCGGCTGATCCAGGTCCCGCTCGCGGTGTCGAACTACGTGGGCACGCTCGCGGTGCACCCGCACCCGGACGGCAGCGAGGTGGTCTGGTCGGCCGCCTACGAGGGCGAGGCGGACGTGGTGGAGACCGTCGACGCAGTCTTCGCCGAGGGCACCTACGGCGTCGGCCTGGCCGCCCTCCGGGAGCGCTTCGCGTAGCGCCGGTCCGGGGCGGGCTCCGGCTTCGAACCGCCTCGGGTGCCCCGGCCGGGCGTGGGGAGCGCCCGGGGCGGCGTCACACCCGGGTCCGGCCGGGCGCCCGCGCACCGTCGTGACCGACCCCGTCCCGATCGCCGGCGATCACGGCGACGGACTCCGCCCGATCGGCACCGAGTGCACGATCGTGTCACTGTCCGTGTCCACGATCGACGCGACGACGATGTCCCCCGATCCCGCGTTGAGGACCACGGCGCGGGTTCCGCCCGAAGTGACCTCGACCGCCGCGGCGTTCGGCGTGTCGACGCTCCCGATCGGCTCGCGCGTGGCCGGGTCCACGATCCGCAGGTCCCGTGCGCCGTCGGGCACCACGTACAGCCGGGAGCCGTCCGGGGAGACCGCGACGTCGGTGGCGCCGCCCTCGATCGTGATCGTGCCCAGGCAACGCAGCGTGGCCGCGTCGAGGATGTACACGCCGGCCGCGCCGGCCACGTACACGCTCGCGCCGTCCGGCGAGCACACCACCGCCCGGGGCGCCTTCGCCGTGCCCACCACCGTGGCGCCGGTGTCCGGGTCGAGCGCGGTGACCAGGTCCTCGGCGAAGCCGGCCAGGTAGAGCCGGTCACCGTCGGGAGCCGGCGTCACCGACGTGGCCGGGTGCGGCACCGGGAGACTGCGCACGACCGTGTTCAGCGTGGGACTGAGCACCTCGACGGTGTTCGACGCGAAGCCGTGGTCGGCGGGCGGACAGGACGCGAAGTACACGGCGGCACCGTCGGGGGCCGCGACCGGCGAGCGCGGCCAGGCCGCGGCGATCCGGCCCAGCACCACCGGCGTCTCGGTGTCGATCACGGTGATCACACCCCGCTCCGGGGAGGTGACGTACACGGATCCACCGGCGACCGCGGGCGGCCCGAGCGCACCGGGAACGTCGATGGTCGCCACCGCCGTGCCGGCGACCACGTCCAGGACGGTGACCGTGTCGGACCCGTGGTCGGTGACGTACGACCGAAACGTCTCGGTCGGCGGCGGTTCGCCGGGGATCGCGGTCGGCTGGGCCATGGCATGCCTCCGGAGGCGTCGGGACGATCCATCGGGTGAGTGCGTGGCGCTCGGAACAGACCAACAGCACCGGGACGCGCTGTCAATGGACGGATACGTGCAGCTACCGTGGACCGTCCGCGCGTATCGCATGGTGAGACGATCGCCGTATGCTTCGGCCACCCCGATCGATCTTGAGGTGACGACCATGCATCGCAGCGACACGGACCACGCCGCGGCCGCGCTCGGTATCGACCTGCCCGTCCTCGAAGCCGTCCAGCGCCGCATCCTGTGGCTCGCGACGCGCATCGTCGACTCCGCCAACCACGACCGGCCGAACGCGGACGGCATCAAGGTCGGCGGCCACCAGGCGTCCTCCGCGTCGTTGGTGTCCGCGATGACCGCGCTGTGGTTCGCCCACCTCGACGGCCCGGACCGGATCAGCGTCAAGCCGCACGCGTCCCCGGTCTTCCACGCGATCCAGTACCTGCTCGGCAACCTGGACCGGTCCTACCTGACCACGCTGCGCGCCAAGGGCGGGCTCCAGTCGTACCCCTCCCGGACCAAGGACCCGGACCGCGAATGGGTGGACTTCTCCACCGGTTCGGTCGGGCTGGGCGCCGCGGCGCCGTTGTTCGGCGCCGCCGCCCGGCGCTACGTGGACGCGCACTTCGGCCCGCGCCCGGCGTCCCGTTTCGTCGCGCTGCTGGGCGACGCCGAGTTGGACGAGGGCAACATCTGGGAGGCCATCGCCGACCCGGCCACCCAGGGCCTGGGCAACGTGATGTGGCTGGTCGACTTCAACCGGCAGTCGCTGGACCGGGTCGTGCCCGGAGTGCGGATCGACCAGTGGCGCGGCCAGTTCGAGGCGGCCGGCTGGCACGTGGTCGAGGTCAAGTACGGCCGCCGGCTCCAGGCCGCGTTCGACCGGCCCGGCGGCGCGCCGCTCAAGGCGTGGATCGACGCGATGCCCAACGAGCAGTACCAGGCCCTGTTCGGCCTCGCCGACGCGGACGTGCGCGCGCACTTCCTGGACGGCGCGCCGGCCGACGTCGCGGACACCGTCGCCGACGTGCCGGACGCGGAGCTGCACGCGCTGGTCACCGACCTGGGCGGGCACGACATCGCCGCGCTGCTGGACGCGTACCGGCGCTGCGACGAGGTCACCGACCGGCCCAGCGTGGTGTTCGCGTACACCGTCAAGGGCTGGGGGCTGCCGCTGGCGGGCAACCCGCGCAACCACTCCGCGCTGCTGAGCACCGAGCAGGTGGCCACGCTGCGCGCCGAGCACGGGCTGAGCGAGCGCACCGAGTGGGATCGCTTCGACGCCGCCACGCCCGAGGGCATCCTGGCCGGGCAGCGCCGCGAGCACCTGTCCCGCGCAGCCAAGCCGGGCCCGCTCGGCGTCCCGGTCGCCGCCTCGACGAACCAGCGGATGACCAAGCCGGTGTCCACCCAGGAGACCTTCGGCCGGGTCCTGGTCGAACTCTCCCGCGACCCGGCGCTGGCGCCGTACCTGGTGACCACCGCGCCCGACGTGGCCACCTCGACCAACCTGGCCGGTTTCATCAACCGCACCGGGGTGTTCGCGCCCACCGAGCGCCGCGCGTGGTCCGGCGAGGGCGCGCTGAAGTGGATCGAGGGCCCCGGCGGGCAGCACATCGAGCTGGGCATCTCCGAGATGAACCTGTTCCTGCTGCTGGAACAGCTCGGCCTGGCGGGCGACTTGTCCGGTCAGCCGCTGATCCCGATCGGCACCGTCTACGACCCGTTCGTGTGCCGCGGCCTGGACGCGTTCATCCACGCCGTGTACTCCGGCTCGCGGTTCATCGTGGCCGGCACCCCCTCGGGTGTCACGCTCGCTCCCGAGGGCGGCGCGCACCAGTCCACGATCACCGCGTCGATCGGGCTCGAACTGCCCGGCACCACGCTGATCGAACCCGCCTACGGCACCGCGCTGGACTGGCTGCTGTGCGACGCGGTGGGCCGGATCGCCGGCGGTCCGGACCACGGCGTCGAACCGGACAACGGCGCCTACTACTTCCGGCTGACCACCCGCCCGATCGACCAGGCGCCGTTCGAGGCCGCGCGGACCCGGCTCGGCGACGCGCTGCTGCGCCGCCAGGTGCTCGCCGGGGCGTATCGCCTCCTGGACGCGCCCGACCTGCCCGGCGCACCGACCGTGTACCTGGCCGCCTCCGGCGCCGTGCTGCCCGAAGTGCTGACCGCCGCGCACGAGTTGCGCGACGAGGGGATCGCCGCGCACGTGGTGGACATCACCTCGGCCGACCGGCTCTACGGCGCGTGGCAGCGCACCCTGCGCCAGGGGGTGCGCACCGCGACCACGCCGTCCGCGCCGGGCGCGCTGCGCACCGCGTTCCCGCACCGGGCCCCCGTGGTCACCGTGCACGACTCGTCCTCGCACACGCTCGCCTGGCTCGGCTCGGCGCTCGGCGTGCCGAGCGTGCCGCTGGGCGTGGACCAGTTCGGCCAGACCGGCCGGATCGAGGACCTGTACGAACTGCACGACCTGCTGCCCGGTTCGATCGTCAACGCGGCGCTCGCCGCGCTCTCGCTGGCCTGAGCGAGAGCCCCTGCCGGCCCGTCACCGGGACGGGACACGCGAGGGGCGGGCCCGGTGCGTCCGGACCCGCCCCTCGGCGTGTGCTCAGCGTGCGGCGAGCGCCGCGAGCGGCTCCCGGACCGGGTCGAGCACCGCGCTCAGCCACGCGGTGTGCTCGTGCCCGGCCAACCACCCGTCCAGATCGGCGAGCGGCACGAACGCGACGTCGTCGACCTCCTCCGGGTTGAGGCCGAGTTCGCCGCCGACCAGGCCGACGAAGAGGTGGTTGTACTCCTTCTCGACCAGGCCCGAGACCTCGTCGGTGACGTCGTAGGTCACCAGACCGGCCGGTTCGAGCACGGTGGGCTTGACGCCCAGTTCCTCGGTCAGTCTGCGCAGCACCGCGTCCCGCGGCTCCTCGCCGGGGAACGGGTGGCTGCAACACGTGTTGGACCACCGGCCCGGCGAGTGGTACTTCGTCAGCGCCCGGCGCTGCATCAGCACCCGGCCCTCGTCGTCGAGGAGGAAGACCGAGAACGCGCGGTGCAGCAGACCCGGCGGCTGATGAGCCTCCAGCTTCTCCGCGAGGCCGATCGTGTTCCCCTGTGGGTCCACCAACTCGACCATGACCCGACCGTCCGGCTGCTCCTGCGCCATGTGCTCTCCCTGCTGTTCGGCCTTGCCTGCACAGTATCCGGCGGGCGAGTCACGGATCGTCGATACCGCGCCGGCGCCCGCTACATCGTTGTCTGTACGCCGGAATCCGCCCTGCCGACGATCCCCGGGCGGCGCGCGCGGGAGAGGCTGGTGGGGTCCGTTCGCCGGCGCCTCGACCCCCTCGGGGCGCGCGCTCGACCCACTCCGAGGAGGAGATCGCCGTGGTCGTCGCCATGATCGTGGTCTGCGAGGTGGGCTTCTGGGTGCTGATCGCCCTGGGCCTGCTGAGCCGCTACGCGCTGCGCCGCCGCCGGCTGAGCAACGTGTTCCTGTACAGCACACCGCTGCTGGAGTTGATCCTGCTCGTGGTCGCCGTGGTGGATCTGCGCGGCGGCGCCACCGCCGGCGCGCGGCACGGGATCGCCGCGTTGTACATCGGCAGCACCGTGATGTTCGGCCACCGGGCGATCCGCTGGGTGGACCAGCGGGTGGGCTATCACTTCCTCGGCGGGCCGTTGCCGTGGCGACCGCCGACGCACGGCGTGCAGCGGATCCGCTACGAGGTGACCGAGTTCGCCCGGGTGGTGGGCGCGATGGCGATCGCCGCCGCGCTGGTCGGCCTGCTGATCCTGATCACCGGCGACGCGGATCGCAGCGAGGCGCTGGTCGGCACCTTCGGCATGCTCGGCGCGATCACCGCGATCTCCCTGGTGATCGCGGTGGTGGGCGCGGTCTCGGCGGTCGGCAAGCCGCCCAAGCCCAAGCCGGCACCGCGCCGGCTGCGCGATCGGGTGTCCGCCTGACGCTGCCGAGGATGCCCGCACCGCCGGCCCGTGCCGCCGGGAAGGTCGCGGCCCCGGAACACGTGGGAGGTGTTCCGGGGCCGACGTGCCGTGGCGGGCGCGGGCGGTTCAGCCCATCATCGCGCCGGCCAGGTTCGGGGCACCGCCGACCGGTGCGGTCGGGTCCTGGCAGTCGTCGCCCGGCGGGGTGTGCGGCGGCGGCGGGAGCTCCGGCGGACAGTCGTCGGTCGGCGGGGCGTGGTGCGCCGGCTGAGCGGGGTGACCCGGGTGCCCGGGGGGCATCGGGGTGGCGTGGTCCATGCCGTCCGCGTTCAAGCAGGTGTTGCCGAACGTGGGGTTCAGCGCCGCGATGATGTTGACGCTGTTGCCGCAGATGTTGACCGGAACGTGCACCGGCGCCTGGACGTTGTTCCCGGAGAGCACGCCGGGCGAGTCCACGGCGGCGCCGTCCGCATCGGCCGACGCGAACGCCTGGCCCCCCATCGCAACCGAACCGCCGAGAATGGCGGCGGTGACGACCGCACCCTTGGTGAGCTTGTTCACTGGTAGTTATTCCCATCGATCGATAGACGGTGGAACCGGAGTTCCGGGACGTCCAACGCGTGGGCGGGGTACCGGTGACGGGGGGCGCGCGAACTTCCCCCGTTAGTAGCAACCCGCGCGTGACGAGACGTCAGACGGCGCTACCGACGGGGGATTTCGAGCAATGCAGGCAATCGGCTCAACGAGCCGGACGGCGGTTGATCACGCGCGGGCGATGGCCTCGTGATGGTGAATCACTTCGGCGACCAGGAAGTTGAGGAACTTCTCCGCGAAGTCGGGGTCCAGCTTGGCGCTCTCGGCCAGCGCGCGCAGGCGGCGGATCTGTACCGCCTCGCGGGCCGGGTCGGCCGGCGGCAGCTTGTGCTCGGCCTTGAGCACGCCCACCCGCTTGGTGCACTTGAATCGCTCGGCGAGCAAGTGGATCAGGGCCGCGTCGATGTTGTCGATGCTGTCCCGCAGGTCGAGCAGCTCGGCGGGCTTGCCGGGCGCCTCGCCCGACGTTTCGTCAGTGGTTCCGTTGGCCATAACGGGTGACCCTACCCGGCGACCTCGCACGAGCGGACGGACGGCGTTCGAGCGCCCCGGGCGCGACCCGCCGCGGACCCGTCGTCCTTGCCCCGTCGAGCGAGCAGAGGAAATATCACCACCTGTCATCTCTCGTTCTGCCAGGTGTCACATCGCCACCTGCGGGGGACCCTCTGAGTACGGCTCGCGCCGCCGGCTGTCCCTGCCGCGACGCCCGGGCCGTTCGGCGGTGCTCGAGGGATGCGGCCGGGGCTGCAGTAGGGGGCGAACGACATGATGGAGGAAGTGCGTCTTACGCCGAGCGAGCGGCGGATGCTGGAGGAGATCGAGTACGAACTGCGCAAGGACCAGGAGCTGGACCTGGCGCTTCGTACCATGCGTCCTTCCCGCAACCGCCGGCGGACCGGCGCGCGCGGCCGTGTCGTTCCGGGCGCGGGCTCGATGCCGGCCTCGAAGCGGGCCCGTCGCAGGATGCGTCGACCGACGCTCTCCGGCACGTGGCACGTGCTGCTGCTGGTGGTGTTGTTCGCGGCGGTGTTCGCGGCGCTGGCCACCACGTCCGGCGTCTACCTGGTGGTGATCGCGTTCGCGCTGATCATCATGGGCTGCACCACCACGCTGGTGTGGTTGTGCGTGACCTTCCTGTTGCGCCGCGGCGGCGACAAGACCTGATCGCGCGGATCGACGCGGGCCGCGGTCGCCGCGGTCGGTGGTCAGCGTGCCCGGTGATGGCTGCCGCCGGCCGCGCGACCCGGACCGCGTCCGCGCGCCGCGACCATCAGCGTGCCCGCGGGCGCCGCGACGCCGAGCAGGAGCGCGGCGTCCAACGCGCCCATCCCGCCCTGGCCGATCGAGTAGAACACCAGCGCGAGCGACGCGAACATGCACATCAGCACGGCCGCGGTCATCCGCTCGGCGCGGCGCCCCCGGGTGAGCAACCACAGGCAGCCGAGAGCGCCGACGGACAACGTGACCAATGCGGCGATTGCGGTGGTGGTCATCGCGCCTCCTCGTCGTGCTGCCTGCGACCCCGACGGGCCCTGTCCCAACGATTACCCGAAGTGATCGCGTCGATGCCGCGACCCCACCGGAATCGAATCCTAACCGCCACTTACCCCCTGGGGGTATAAGGTTCCCGGCATGACACTTCTCGCACCCTCGTGTGGCGGCGCCGCACGCGTCGAACTGATCCGACGCCTGGGCACCGCGACCGTTCGAGTGACGCTCACCGCCCGACGCTGCCGCCGCGCCTGCCCGCGCCACCGTGCGTAACACCTCCGTTACGCTCGCGTCGAAAGCCGGAAACGGCCGCGCGGTTCACTCCGGGCGACATCGGTTCCGCCAGCGGGACCGGCGACCATCGACCCAGGTGACGGCGCGAGATGACGACACGAGACCGTACGACCGCGTTTCGGCGCACCGGCCGACCGGCAGCCTCGGGGGTGACCCGGTGAGGCCGGGCACTCCGGCGGCCGATGTGGTGATCGTCGGGGCCGGTCCCGAGGGCATGGCGATCGCGTACGCGTTCACCCGGCGCGGTGTGCGCGACGTGATCGTGTGCGCGGCGGGTGCCGGCGGTTCGGGCCCGCCCGGGTCGACCGGCGACCCGGGACCCGGCGGCGGCGCCGTGCACTGCTCCGCCACCGTGCCCGCGCTGGCGGCGATGGCCTGGGTGGGCACCCGCCTGTTCGAGGACGCGATCGACGTGCTCGGCGAGGATGTCGGGTACCGCCGGTGCGGTCGGCTCGTCGGCGTGACCGGCGCCGATCTCGGCGCCCTGGACGCGGGCATCGCGATGCGCCGCGCGCTCGGGATCGACGTCGGGCGGGTGGCCGCGGACGCGGTCGCGGCACGGTGGCCGGAGCTCGCCGTCCGGGACTTCGCCGCCTTCGCGCACGAGCCGCGCGGCGGGTACGCCGACACCAGGCGCACCGCGCGCGCCTTCGCCCGGGCCGCCCGCCACGGCGGCGCCGCGATCCTGTCGTGCGCGCCGGTGGTGAGCGTGTCGGCGAACCGGGACCGGATCACCGGGGTTCGGCTGAGCGACGGCCGCGAGGTGGCCACCGGCACGGTCGTGGTGGCCGCGGGCGCCGACTCGCCCGCGTTCGTGGAACCGCTGGGGGTGGCTCTGCCGGTGCGCGCCGCCCGCGAGTTCGCGGTCCGGGTGCGGGTGGACCGGGCCGTCGACGAGCGGCCGGTCCTGGTCGATCTGCCGCACCGGCGCTACCTGCGCCCGGACGGGCCGGGGCAACTGCTGCTCGGCGCGCTCGACCCGGCCGCGGACGCGTTCGACGACGAACTCACCGCGCGCGCCGCGGCACATCTCGCCGCCCGCCTCCCCGGCTTTCGCGAGATCGCGCCGGTGGCCGCGTTCGGCACCCGGCACGACGCCGGACCCGATCACCTGCCGCTGATCGGATCGGTGGGCCCCGACGGGCTGTTCGTCGCGGCCGGGTGCGGCGAGCACGGGCTGGGCATCATGCCGGCGGTGGGCACGCTGGTGGCCGACCTGCTGTGCGACGGGGCCAGCGGCCGACCGGACATCCCGAGCGCCGACTTCCACCCCGACCGGTTCGCCGCGCACACCCGGTCACCGGGACCGCGCAGGCCGCCCGCGGCGCGCCCGCTCGACCCCGCGGACGACTCCGGCCGGGGCCACACGTTCGTCCAAGGGCGCGATCCGGGTCGACGTGCCGACGCCGAGCGCGAGTTCGCCCCCGGCCGGCACGCCGACTCCCGCCGAGGGCTCGGGCCGGCCGGGGGCCTCGGCTCCGATCGGAGGCTCTCCCTCGACCAGGGGCTCGGCTCCGACCGAGGGCTCGCCTTCGACGAAGGGTTCGGCTCGGGCCAAGGGCTCGGCTCCGATCGGGGGTTCAGCTCCGATCAGGCGTGAAGAACGGCAGCACCCGCTCCTCCCCCGTGGTCCGCAGGTCCACCCGCACCCGCATCCCCGAGTGGATCTCGGCCGGTTCCACCTCGACCAGGTTGGTGAGCATGCGATAGCCCTCGTCCAGGTCCACGATCGCCACCGCGTAGGAATCGCCGAGTTCGCGCGCGGCGGGCCGGCTCACCACGGTCCAGCTGTACACGCTGCCTCGCCCGGCGCTGGTGGCCCAGTGCAGCGCGCGCGACGAGCAGCCCCGACACATCTCGGTGGGGGTGAAGTTCGCCGCCTCGCACGCGCCACAGCGCTGATAGCGCAACTCCCCCGACTCCGGGGGCATTCGCATCGACGCGGCAGGAGTCACGGGTACACCGATCTGCGGTCCCAACACGGGTGTCACGGCCTTTCCGTTCCGAACGTACTTCGTCGAGCCCGTCGGCGTTCGAGGACGAGCGTTGGCTGCATGCTCGCGCACCAAGCGCGTGGTTGCCGAATCCGTCGCACACGCGTTCGCCGACGGAAAGGTGCCAGGTGGGGAGAGGACGTCGACAGGACTTCTCGGCCAAGTCGGGGACAGGGCTTGCGTGATTGGCGCAGGATGGGTAGCGCAAGTGATCCGCCACGGCGCGTAATCGTTCCGCGCGGGCTCGGGGTGGGGACGCACGGCAGAAAGGTTGCGCGATGACGGCACCACGCACGGCACCGAACCCGGGTGACCTGGGCCGCGAGAACACACCCGACATCATGTCCGGGACGGAGCCCATGCCCCTCGTCGAACGCGACTTCCTGCAACGCGAGATCCGCGACCAGTTGGCGGCGGTGCGCGAGACCGGCGAGGGTCGGGTCACGGTGGTCGCCGGCCAGGCCGGCATGGGCAAGTCGGCCATGCTCGCGTGGGCCAGGCGCACCGCCGAGGCCGAGGGCTTCACCACGCTGCACGTGACGGGGTACGACCTGGAGAAGGTTCGGGTCTACGGTCTGGTGAAGCGACTGTTCCAGGATCTGCACAACCTGGACAGGGCAAGCCAAAAGCAACGACTCGGCGAGTGGTACGGAATCCTCGGACCGATCTTCGGCATGAGTCCGCGTCAGCCCGGGGAGTCGCCGGACCCGGAGAACGTGCTGTCCGCCCTCGACGCCGTACTCCGCGGCTACGTGCAGGAGTACGCGCCGCTGATCATGGTCATCGACGACGTGCACTGGGCCGACCCGTCGTCGATGGGGTGGCTCGCGCAATTCGCGATGAAGGTGCGCGACTTCCCGGTCCTGATCGTGGTGTCCTATCGCCCGGACGAGTACGACGCGGCGCTGGAGGGCTCGCTGCGCACGCTCGACGCCGTCGCGGGCCGCACCGCCACCAAGCTGACCGCGCTGAGCGTGGCGAGCACCGCGGCCGTGATCCGGCACCGCTTTCCCGACAAGCGGGTCGACGACGCGTTCGCCGAGCACTGCCACCGCTACTGCGGCGGCGAACCGCAGATCCTGCGGGAACTGTTGCGGTTCGTCGAGTCGTCCGGGATCGAACCGCTCGAGGCGGCGCTGCCCCGGCACGGCGCCGACATGGAACAGCACGCCGCCCAGGCCTACGCCGAGCAGCACTTCAAGGAGCGATTCGCCAAGCTCGATCCGGCCTCCCGACAGCTGGCGCTGGCCGCCGCGATCCTGACGCCGCACGTGACGATCGACCGCGCGGTCGAGCTCACCGGATTGACCCACTCGGCCATCGTCACCGCCGCGGATGATCTGTACAAGCAGGAGATTCTCACCTGGGTCCCCGACACCCCCTCGAACCTGGGTTTCACCCACCCGCTGGTGCGACTCGCGGTCTACCGCTTCTGCTTCGAGCCGAACGAGCGCTGCGCGATGCACGCGAAGACGGCCCGGATGTTGCGCGCGGACCGCTTCTCCGCGCAGACCGCCGCGACGCACGCGCTGAAGATGGTCGGCCTCAAGGACGAGTGGGCCGCGAACATCATGGTGGAGGCGGCCCGCGAGTGCCTGGCCTCGGGTGTCCCGGAGGCGGGCGTGACCTACCTCGAACACGCGCTGGCCGAGCTCGCGCCCCGGCACATGCACGCCAGGCTGCACTACAACATCGGCCGCGCGCTGTTCGTCAACGATCCCCCGGCCAGCCTCGAACCCCTGACCAGGGCGCTCGCGGAGTCCGGCGAACCGGGCACGGATCTGCACACCAACATCGTCGTCGAACTCGGCCGCTCGTTCGCGTTCAGTGGTCACCTGCCCAAGAGCATCAAGCTCCTGGAGCGGGAGATCGAGATCACCCCGATCGGCAAACGACCCAGGCTGTACGCCGACCTGTTCATGTGGGCCGCCTTCTGGGAGGACGACACCGGCTTCGCCTCGCGCGCCCACAACCTGCAGCGGCTGACCGTGCGACTGAACACCGAGGGCGCCACGACCCGGACGAACTACTCGCTGTTCGCCCTGGTCGCGTGGTACGGCGTGCTCACCGGGCGCCGACTCCAGACCACCACCAAGTTCGCCCGCGCGGCACTGGGACCGGAGGATCCGAACAAGGAGCGCCCCGGATTCAGTTGGGTCGAGGACGGTTGGGGCTTCGAGATCCCGATGGTGCTCACCCTGACCTTCATCTACTGCGACCTGTTCAAGGAGGCCCACGAACTCCTCGAGAGCGGCATGGCCGAGCTGCGCGACAACGGACGCCAACGCGCGCACCTGTCCTACGGCCACGCCTTCCGGGCGATGTTGTACTACCGGATGGGCAGGCTCAAGGAGGCTCGTGAGCAGGCCGAGACCGGCCTGGACATGGCTCTCAAACTCGGCGAGGAGACACCCTCGAAGTGGTACGCGGCGGGAGTGCTGATCCAGACCCTGATCGCGCTGGGCGACCTCGACGAGGCCGAGCGGCAGGCGCGGAAGATCGGCTTCGACGATCCCGAGCGTGTCAATCAGGCCGCCCGGGTGTTGCCGGTCCCCACCATCGTGCTCGCCGAGTTGCGGATCGCCCAGGGCAGGCACGAGGAAGTGATCCAGCCGCTGACCGAGCTCGGCGAACGGCTGCGCGCACGCGGCATGGACAACCCCGCGTGGTGCCCGTGGGGCCTGCTGCTCGCCGAGGCGTTGAACGCCGAGGGCCCGCGGCAGAACAAGAAGCTGGCCCAGGAGGTGGCCAGGCAGGCCGTCGCCCGTGCCGACACCTTCTACGCGCCCGTGGCCGCGGGTCAGGCCAAGCGGGTAGCCGGGATCATCGAGGACAACGTCAACGCGCAACAGGCGCTGTGGGACGCGGCGGTCGCGCTGGAGGGCGTCGGCGCCAACTACGAGTACGCCAAGGCGCTGCTCGCGTACGGCGACCGGCTGCGCAAGGACGGCCACAAGCCGGACGCGATCGGCGAGTTGGAGCGGGCCCGGGACACCGCGATGGCCTGTGGCGCGATCCCGTTGCAGACCCGCGCCGCGGAGATGGTCGAGGCGCTGGTCGGCGGCACCGCGCTGCCGCCGGTCGACCATGGGCGCGCCGAGGCGGACGAATGGGTCGACGAGTACACCGGCGGCTACAGCCCGTTCGGCATCCCGCATCGCGGCGAGGCCCGACCGGAGACGGACGGCGATCGTTCCGAGACCTGGCCGTTCCGCGAGGGGCCGACCCGACGGCCCGAGCCGGAGTAGCCGCGCGCGGGGGCGTCGGACGAAGGAGAAGCGGATCGGGACGCGGGCCGACCGGCGATGGGCGTCGGCCCCGGCCCCCGGTACGGTAGCGGGGTGATCGACACTGCTGATTCCTCCACCGTTGGTGCCGTCGCCGCAGGTCTCGCGACGATCGCCGCCGACGGCACCGTCCTGGACACCTGGTACCCCGCGCCCGAGCTGACCTCGGGCGACGCCGACGGCAAGGCCGAGACCGTACGCCTGTCCGCCGACGAGGCGATCGAGGCGCTCGGCGCCGACGCCGCCGCCGGCCTGGGCGCCGACGCGGTGCGCGGGGTCGAGGTCGTCGCCGTGCGCACGGTGATCGCGTCGCTGGCCGCCGCGCCGGTGGACACCCACGACGCGTACCTGCGCCTGCACCTGCTCAGCCACCGCCTGGTCCGCCCGCACGGGCAGAGCCTGGAGGGCCTGTTCGGCCTGCTGCCGAACGTCGTGTGGACCAACCTGGGCGCGGTCCCGGTCGACGGCGTGGACGCCGCCCGGCTGCGTGCCCGGGCCGCGCGAGTCCCGTTCGAGGTGGCCGGCGTGGACAAGTTCCCCCGGATGACCGAGTTCGTGGTGCCGAGCGGCGTGCGGATCGCCGACACCACCCGGGTCCGCCTGGGCGCGCACCTGGCGCCCGGCACGACCGTGATGCACGAGGGCTTCTGCAACTTCAACGCCGGCACGCTGGGCGCCTCGATGGTCGAGGGCCGGATCAGCGCGGGTGTCGTGGTGGGCGACCACAGCGACATCGGCGGCGGCTCCTCGATCATGGGCACGCTGTCCGGCGGCGGCAAGGAGACCATCTCGGTCGGCGAGCGCTGCCTGCTCGGCGCCAACGCGGGCATCGGCATCTCGCTCGGCGACGACTGCGTGGTCGAGGCGGGCTGCTACATCACCGCCGGCACCCGGGTCACCACGCCGGACGGCAAGGTGGTCAAGGCCGCCGAGCTCTCCGGCCGGGACGGCCTGCTGTTCCGCCGCAACTCGGTCACCGGCACGATCGAGGCGATCGCCCGGACCAAGTCGTGGGGCGCGCTCAACGAGGAACTGCACAAGAACGACTGACCGGGCACGGCACGCGAGCGGGCCGGCGGATCACCGCCGGCCCGCTCGCGGATGCTCACTCCTCGACCAGGTCGGCCGGCTTGGCCCCGATGGCCACCGCGCGGATCACCTTGCCGGTCGGCGTCCGGGGCAGCGGTTCGTCGCGCAGTTCCCAGTACGCGGGCACCTTGAAGTGCGCCAGGCGCTCCGCGACATAGGCACCGAGTCGTTCGGCGGTGAGCGTCGCGCCCCGGGCCGGCACCACGATCGCCTTGACCTCCTCGCCCCATTCCGGGTGCGGTACGCCGACCACCACCGACTCGGCCACCTCGGGGTGCGCGTCCAGGCAGTGCTCGATCTCGGCCGGGTAGACGTTCTCCCCACCGCGCAGGATCAGGTCGCTGCGTCGGGTGGCCAGGTGGAGCCGGCCCTCCCGGGTGTAGCCGAGGTCGCCGGTGCGCAGCCGACGATCCGGCGTGAGCGCCTTCGCGGTGGCCTCGTCGTTGCGCCAGTAGCCGCGCATCACCAACGGGCTGCGGATCCACAACTCGCCCTCGACGCCGTCCGGTTGCCGGGTGCCGTCCTGATCGTGCACGGTCACCTCCACGGTCGGCACCGCCACCCCGATCGCACCCGGCTCGCCCTCCAGTTGCAGGACACCCGCGGTGGTGGCCACGCCGCCGGACTCGGTCAGCCCGTACCCGACGCCGAACGCGCCCTTCGCGTTCGGGAACACCTCCTGGAGCCGGCGCACCAGTTCGGGCGAGAAGGCCGCGCTGCCGCCGCCCAACCGGGTGATCGAGGACAGGTCGTACTTCGGCGTGTCCGGGTGGTTGGCGACCCGCCAACCCAGCGTGGGCACCAGCGACCACGTGGTGCAGCGCTCGCGTTCGATCAGTTCGAGCAGGGCCGGCACCTCGAACCGGCCGCTGTAGAGCACCATGGTCTGCCCTCCGGCCAGCGCCGCCACCGCGCCCGCGAGCAGGCCCGAGACGTGGAAGAACGGGCTGTTCACCAGCCACCGCCCGGGCGGCGCCTGGGCGAGCACCTCGGCGGGCACGTGTGCGGTCGCCCGGGCGGCCAGCAGCGCC
This sequence comes from Embleya sp. NBC_00888, assembly GCF_045207655.1. NCBI lineage: Bacteria > Bacillati > Actinomycetota > Actinomycetes > Kitasatosporales > Streptomycetaceae > Embleya > Embleya sp. NBC_00888. Next base: position 2,310,866 of record NZ_CP108784.1, read on the forward strand.
TGGAGGTTCTGCATCCCGACCACGTTGCGGTGGGTCAGCACGGCGCCCTTGGGCCGCCCGGTGGTGCCGGAGGTGTACAGGATCAGCGCCGGGTCGTCCTCGTCGGCCGCGCCCGGCGGCAGTTCGGCGGCGGGCGCGTACGCCGCCAGGGCGGCGCAGTCGGCCTCGATCTCCACCACGGGTACACCCAGGCTCCGCGCGGCCTCCGACGCGCCGCCCAGCCGCTCCAGGCGGCGTCGGTCGGCCACCAGCAGCTTGGGCGCGCAGTCCCGGACGCCGTAGCGGATCTCGTCGGCGGCCCACCATCCGTTCATTCCGACGGTGATCGCGCCCAGCGCCGCGGTGGCCTGAAACACCGTCAGCCATTCCGGGCGGTTGGCCGCCAGGATCGCGACCCGGTCCCCCGGGCCGATCCCGTAGCGCTCGCGCAGCGCGAGCGCGGTGGAGGCGATGTCGCGCACGTGTTCGGCGAAGCCGATCCGCCGGTCCTCGTACACGAGAAACTCGCGATCGCCGAACCGGGCGGCCCGCTCGACGAACGCGGTGAGCGACCGGGGCCGATCGGCCAGCACGCGCATCGGGACCCCCAAAACGTCCTCCTCGACCAAGGCGAACGGACCCCCCGAGGCGGTCAAGGCGGCAAGAGCGTCATCGGGCACGGCGGAACTGATGGTGGCCATGGGCCGGACCCTAGAACTCCTTGATCGAGTCATTCAAGTGATCGACGATGTGATCTGACACGTGTTCAGGCAACACAACGAGAAGGGCACCACCGACCACCCACCCCCGGCGCGTCAGCGCCCCCGACCCGCCCCCACCCCGGTGATCGACGCGCGAAGCGCGGAGAGCGGCGGAGCCGCAGGTATGGACGGTGTGGCCCGGAGCGAAGCGGAGGGACACGCCGTCCCGAGCGAGGCGCCGCTTTTTCTTGGAGGAGCTTGCGGGGGAAAGAAAAAGCGGCGCCTCGCGAGCCGGCGACGAAGTCGCCCAACAAGCAGCAACGCCGCACCCACGACTCCGGCACGGCATGCCCCCACTCACGACTCCGGCCCGCCACCCCACGCCCCGCGACAACGCCCCAAACAATTCAACCCGCAGCCAACATCGGCATAAGCGCGTTGTCGACCAGGGATTCGATCTCGGCGCGCGACATCGGAACCCCGGTGATGGTGAAGCGCTGGCACAGGACCGAGGGGCCGGCCAGGACGCATTCCGGGGCCAGTGCCCCGGGGCGGGCCTCGCCGCGGGCGATCGCGTCGGCGAGCATCTCGGCGAGCAGGGACTGCCACGGGGCGATCACCCGGTGCTCCCACATCTCGGCGAACTCCTGGTGCCGGCTCACCTCGCCGCACAACAACCGCATGCCCAGGCCGAGCGGGCCGAGCATGCATTGCGCGACGGTTTCCAGGTAGACGATCAGATCGGCACGCAACTCGCCGGGCAGGGACAACGATTCCGGCTTCGGCAGGGCGGCGGTGAGCGCGTCGGCGACCATGCTCATCTTGTCCGGCCAGCGACGGTACAGCGCCGACTTGCCGGTCCCGGCCCGGGTCGCGACACCTTCGAAGGTCAGCGCGCCGTAGCCGCGTTCACCCAGTTCGGCGACCACCGCCTCGGTGATCGCTCGCTCCAGCGTGACGCCGCGCTTGCGGGGGCGCTGCCTGTAGTCGGTGACCAGCAGGGCTGTCTCGACTTGACCCGCGCGTACTCCTGTGCTCACTCTCGCCTCCGGTCGCCATGGTACAGAAAACGTTTGCGTTCTCTAATGCATAACCTCTAGATTCCCCTAGAGAACGCTCACGTCCACTAGTAATGCGAGGCAATCCATGACGACGGCACCTTCCGAGGTCGCCGGCTCGACCGGATCCCCGTCCGCGGACGCGCCCCACGCGCGTCGCGGATTGGCCTTGGCCCTGCTCGCAGGGGCCCAGTTGATGATCGTGCTCGACGCGACCATCGTGAACATCGCCCTGCCCGACATGGGCAAGGCGCTCGACATAAGCGAAACATCACTCTCGTGGGTGATGAACGCCTACATGCTGACCTTCGGCGGCCTGCTGCTGCTGGGGGGTCGGCTCGGTGACCTCTTCGGCCGACGCCGCCTGCTGGCGCTCGGCCTGATCGTGTTCACCGTCGCGAGCCTGCTCGGCGGGTTCGCGACCAACGAGGCGCTGTTGCTCGCCGCGCGAGCCCTGCAGGGCGTCGGCGGCGCGATGGTGGCCCCCGCGGTCCTTTCGTTGGTGACCACCACCTTCGAGGAAGGACCGGAACGCAACAAGGCGTTCGGTGTGTACGCGGCGGTGTCGGGCATGGGATCCGCGGTCGGCCTGCTCCTCGGTGGTGTGCTCGTCGAGTACATCTCCTGGCGCTGGGTCATGTTCGTCAACGTGCCGATCGGCATCGCGCTCGTGGCGGCACTGCCGCTGGCCATCCCGGACGACGCGAAGACCGGCGAGAAGGCGATCTGGCGCGGCCGGTTGGACATCCCCGGCGCGCTGACCTCCACGCTCGGTGTGACCGCGCTGGTCTACGGCGTCATCCGCGCCGCGGAGAAGAGCTGGACCGACGGGCTGACCGTGGGTTCGCTGGTCCTCTCGGCCGTGCTGCTCGTGGCCTTCGTCGTGATCGAACTCCGGGTCGAGCGGCCGCTGATGCCGATGCGGCTGTTCCGCAACCGCAACCGTTCGGCGAGCTACGTGGTGATGGCGCTCGCCGCCGGCGGCATGATGGGCGCGTTCTTCTTCATCACGCTCTACATGCAGATCGTCGCGGGCTACACGCCGATCAAGGCCGGCCTGGCCTATCTCCCGCTGTGCGCGGGCGTGATGGTCTCGGCCCAGTTCACCAGCGTGATGTTGCCCAAGATCGGGCCGCGAGTGCTGCTGACCGCGGGCCCGATCCTGGCCGCCCTGGGGTTGTTCTACCTGTCCCTGCTCGAGGTCGACTCGAACTACGTCGTGGGCCTGCTGCCCGCGATGGTCGTGTTCGGTCTGGGCATGGGTCTGATCTTCGTCGCGATCATGGCCACCGCGGTGGCCGGGATCGCCCCGGAGGACGCGGGTATCGGTTCCGCGATGCTCAACGTCACCCAGCAGGTGGGCGGAGCGGTGGCGATCGCGGTGCTGACCACGATCTACTCCAGCACCAAGGACAGCAAGATGGACGACCAGATCGCCAAGCTGGGCGAGAAGGCCCTGATCGATCCGGGCTCGATCAAGCTCGCGCTCACCGAGGGCTACACGGCCGGCTTCCTGACCGCAGCGATCCTGCTCGGCATCGCCGCCGTGATCGCGGTCGCGGTCCTGCGGGTCGACAAGTCGGAGCTGTCCAAGGACGCCCCCGCCGGACTGCACTAGGCGGGACCGCACGGACGGGACCGCGCGGGTGGCAGCACACCGTGCGGGACCGCGCCGGGCGGACTTACGGACATACCGATAAATCGTCGGTCACCTCGACACCCGGGCCCGGTTCACGTCGAACCGAGTCCGGGTGTTCGTGGTCCACGGGCGTGTCGCGTCCGTTTCGGACCGATCGGCGATCAAATTTCCGCTTCCGCGGCCACTCTTCGTGATCGATGGCCGGGGGAATCCCCTGTGTTTCGGTCGAAGCGGGACGCGGCGTGGGCGGCAGACCGGGCAGGCGGGTACCCTGCGACAGGCAGCGGGTGCTCCACCCCGGGGCACCTAAATCGCGACGACGGGACGACCGGCGCCGTGGCACTCCTCCCGCCTGTTCCTGTCGAAACGGCCGCTCGGCGGGGATGATGGGCGGTGGGGCGACTTCGGGGGGATTGTGACGGAACACGGATGGCCGGGTGAGCCACCGGCCAAGGGGGATCCGGAACGGATCGGCCCCTATGCGGTGCTCGGCCGACTCGGTGCCGGCGGCATGGGCCGTATCTATCTGGGTCGTTCGCCCTTCGGGCGGCTCGTCGCGATCAAGACGATCCGTTCGGAGCTGGGCGGCGATCCCGGCTTCCGCGCGCGCTTCGCGCAGGAGGTGGCCGCGGCCCGCCGGGTCAGCGGCGTGTTCACCGCCGCCGTGGTCAACGCCGATCCCGACGCCGCGGTGCCGTGGCTGGCCACCGCGTACGTGCCCGCGCCCTCGCTCGAGTCCCTGGTCCGCGCGTGCGGCCCGCTGCCGCCGCGCGCGGTGCGCTGGATGGCCGCGGGCATCGCCGAGGCGCTGGAGTCCGTGCACGCCGCCGGACTCGTGCACCGCGACCTGAAGCCGTCCAACGTGCTGGTGGCCAGCGACGGCCCCAAGGTGATCGACTTCGGCATCTCGCGCGCCGCCGACTTCGGCTCGCTGACCATGACCGGCGTCGCGGTCGGTACCCCCGCGTACATGTCGCCGGAACAGGCGCAGGGCGTTCGGGATATCACCCCGGCGAGCGACATGTTCTCGCTCGGCGCGACGCTCGTGTACGCGGCCACCGGGCACTCCCCCTACCCCGACCGCAAGCCGGCCGAGGCGCTGTTGCGCCTGGTCACCGGCTCTCCCGATCTGGAAGGGCTGCCGCCGGAGCTGACCGGCCTGGTCAACCTGTGCATGCAGCGCGCGGCCGAGCATCGGCCGAGCCCCACCCAGTTGCTCAACCAGCTCGCCCCGATGCTGGACGACAGCGACGCGGACAGCCAACTGCCGGACAACGCGTCGGCGATGGTGCAGCGGTTCGAGAGCCAGTACCGGCCGACGATGGGCCCGCGCACGCCGCCCGTGCGCGAGCCGGCCGAGCCGGAGCAGCCCGAACTGCCGGAGAATGTGCGCCCGGACCCGAACAACATGGGCAAACTGCCCAACCAGGTACGCGAGGAGCCGCGCCCGGCGCCGCGCCCCGAAACGCACCGGCCCCCTCCGCCGCAACGCCCGCCGACCAACCCGACCCGCAAGCCGCCGCCGCGGCCGCCGACCCCGCCGACGAACACCGGGCAGCCGGGCGGCTCGCGGCCGGTCGCGGGTCGTCAGGTGTCCACGTCGTCCCCGTCGCCGGCGCTGCCGACCGAGCGGGTGGCCAGGCCGCCCGCGCCCATACCCAACTCTCCGGTCACGTGGCCGGAGAGCGGGCCCGACGTGCCACGCCAGCACCCCACTCCGCCGCGCACCCCCACCGGCGGTCTGGAGACCTCGCCGGTGTGGCGGTTCACCGCGACCGGCGAGATCCTCACCCCGCCGGTCCGCGCGGGCTCGGGTCGGACCGCGCGCGTGCACGTGCACAGCAACGACAACGGGCTGCACACCCTGCACCTGGCCACCCGCGAATGGCGGTTCGACTCGTCGGGCTGGTCGCACCCGCCCGCCGTGGACGGCGAGCTGATGTACCTCAGCAGCCAGGACAACCATGTCTACGCACTGGAGCTGACGTCGCGTCAGTGGCGCTGGAGCTTCCCCACCGGCGGCGAGGTCGTGGCCGCTCCGGTGGTCGCCGACGGCACGGTGTACTTCGGCTCCAGCGACAACGCGCTGTACGCCGTCGACGCGGCCACCGGTCGATGTCGCTGGCGCTTCCCCACCGGCGGCTGGGCCACCTCGCCCACCGTCGTGGACGGCACGGTGTACTTCGGCTCCAGCGACCGCTGCGTGTACGCGCTGGACGCGGCGACCGGCTGGTGCCGCTGGCGCTTCGCCACCGGCGGCTGGGTGTCCTCGCCGACCGTGGCGAACGGCGTCGTACACGTCGGCAGCACCGACCAGTACCTGTACCTGCTCAACGCCACCGACGGCGCGATGCGCGGGTGGTTCGGCGCGGGCGGCCCGGTCGCGCAGCCGGCCACGGCGGGCAACCTGTCGTTCTTCGGCAGCGGCGACGGCGGCCTGTACGCGGTCGACGTCAACACCACACGCTGCGTGTGGCGGTTCGGGGCCGAGGGCTGGGTCACCTCGCCGGTGGTCGCGGACGACATCGTGTACGCGGGCAGCAGCAACGGCTCGGTGATAGCGGTGGGCATGGGCGGCGAGCCGCGCTGGCGCTTCACCACCGGAGGCCGGGTGACCTCGCCGGTCGTGGCCGACGGGCTGCTCTTCGTGGGCAGCGCCGACCGGCACCTGTACGTGCTCGACGCGGCCACCGGAAAGGGCCCCGCGGACGCGACGCCCACCGGCTGATCCCGGCCCGCCCTGGTTCGGCCCTCGCCACCTCGTTCGACTCCCGACCCCGGGGACGGGTCCGAGTCATTGATCACGTTCGGGTCACAAAACTACCGATCAATCAGGAGTTGTCAGTACAGTTCTCCCGCACCGGGGTCGATCGAGTGCGCTGCACCGCCCGCGAGAGACCTCGGCGCGAAACGCGATGGCGGAAAAACAAAACGATCTTGGAGCCGAATACCTCGAACCGTGGTTCGAGACCTTCGACTCCAAGATCGTTTTCGCGTGTTCCCTACGGTCAGCGGGCACCGATGGGGGTGTAGTCGCGCAGCGCGACGCCGGTGTACACCTGGCGCGGGCGGCCGATCTTCGCCTTCGGGTCGGCGATCATCTCCTGCCAGTGCGCGATCCAGCCCGGCAGCCGGCCGATCGCGAACAGCACCGTGAACATCTCGGTGGGGAAGCCCATCGCCCGGTAGATCAGTCCGGTGTAGAAGTCCACGTTCGGGTACAGCTTGCGCTCGACGAAGTAGTCGTCCGCGAGCGCGCGCTCCTCCAACTGCATCGCGAGGTCCAACAGTTCGTCCTTCTTGCCCATCCGGGACAGGACGTCGTCGGCCGCCTTCTTGATGATCGTCGCGCGCGGGTCGCGGCTCTTGTACACCCGGTGGCCGAAGCCCATCAGGCGCACGCCGTCTTCCTTGTTCTTCACCTTGTTCACGAACGAGTCGATGTCGCCACCGTCGTTCTTGATCTGCTCGAGCATCTCGAGCACCTGCTGGTTGGCGCCGCCGTGCAGCGGACCCCACAGCGCGTTGATGCCGGCCGAGATGGACGCGAACATGTTCGCCTGGCTGGAGCCGACCAGCCGCACCGTCGAGGTCGAGCAGTTCTGCTCGTGGTCGCCGTGCAGGATGAGCAGCTTGTCCAGCGCGTCCACCACCACCGGGTCGGCCTTGTACGACTCGGCCGGGACCGCGAAGGTCATCCGCAGGAAGTTCTCGACGTAGCCGAGCGAGTTGTCCGGGTAGAGCATCGGCTGCCCGACGGACTTCTTGAACGCGTAGGCCGCGATCGTCGGCAGCTTCGCCAACAGCCTTATCGCCGAGAGCCGGACCTGCTCCTCGTCGAACGGGTTGTGGCTGTCCTGGTAGAACGTGGACAGCGCGGACACCACGGACGACAACATCGCCATCGGGTGCGCGTCGCGCGGGAAGCCGTCGTAGAAGCGCTTGACGTCCTCGTGCAGCAGGGTGTGCTGGGTGATCTCGTCGCGGAAGTTGTCCAGCGCGCTCGCGGACGGCAACTCGCCGTAGATCAGCAGGTAGGCCGTCTCCAGGAAGGTCCCCTGCTCGGCGATCTGCTCGATCGGGTAGCCGCGGTAGCGGAGGATGCCCTCCTCGCCGTCGATGAAGGTGATCGCCGATTTACACGCGGCGGTGTTGACGAACCCTCCGTCGTAGGTCACCAGCCCCGTCTTGGCGCGAAGCGTCGAGATGTCCACGGCGGTATCGCCGATGGTGCCCTCGACCAGCGGAAGGGTGTGCTCGTTTCCTTGGTGGCGCAGTACTACCGAGTCCTCGCTCATGGGGGTCCCCTACTTCTCGGCTCAGGCTCCGGCAGCCACCCGGATCGTGTCCGTGCGGTTCCGGTCTTTGTGACATGTGTGCATCAGTACGAATAGCAGGCGCGCGAGGCGACCTCGCAGCCACCTCCCACCTGGGCGACAAACCGTGAGCCGCGTCACCTGACCCAGGGTGGCGGGTCGAGATGCCCAGAGTCATCGCCGCAACAGTGCACGTGTTTCGGCTTCCCGTTACGAGTGTCACCCATGCGGCGTCATGATGAGGGCACACGATCGGGTGGCCCGGGGGGACGTTGCGTGACCGATGTCGACAGGCGGGGTCCGGCCCCCCTGGACGCGTACGATCCGCGCCGGATCGGGCCCTACCGGGTGCTCTCCCGACTCGGCCGGGGCGGCATGGCCCGGGTCTTCCTGGGACTGTCCCCGGCGGGCCGGCTGGTGGCGATCAAGACCATCCTGGCCGAGCTGGACCACGACGCGGACTTCCGCCGCCGGTTCGCCCGCGAGGTGCACGCCGCGCGACTGGTCAGCGGGGTGTTCACGGCCGCCGTGGTGGACGCCGACCCGGAGGCCGAGCGGCCCTGGCTGGCCACCGCGTACGTGCCCGCGCCGTCGCTGCGCGAGGTGGTCGACGAGTGCGGTCCGCTGCCGCCGGACGCGGTGCGCTGGCTGGCCGCCGGGGTGGCCGAGGCGCTCGGCGCGATCCACGGCGCCGGCCTGGTGCACCGCGACCTGGCCCCGGGCAACATCCTGGTCACCCTGGACGGTCCCAAGGTGATCGACTTCGGGCTCGCGCTGGCCGAGGACCAGGACACCGTCAACCTGGTCGGCACGATCGCCTACATGGCGCCCGAGCAGGTCGAGGGCGAGTCCGGCACGGTCCGCTCCGACGTGTACTCGATGGGCGCCACGCTGCTGTTCGCGGGCACGGGTCACGCGCCGTACGAGGGCAGCGCGATGCGGGTGATGAGCGCCGTGCGCAATCGCGACCCGGACCTGACCGGGCTGCCCGAGGAACTGCTGCCACTGGTGGAGTCGTGTCTGCGCCGCCGCGCCGACCGACGCCCCTCGCCGGACGACGTGGTCGCCGACTTCGCCGCCCTGCTCGGCCGGCGCCGGCGTCCGCACGAGGCGGCCTCGTGGTTGCCCCGTCCGGTCCTGGAACTGCTCTACGAGCACGAGCGCCGGATCCGCCCCGCCGTCGAGCCGGCCGGCCCGCCCGCGGCGCGACCGGCACCCGAGCCGGAGGCGGTGCGGGCTCCCTCGGCCGAGCGCCCGCGCCCGGCCCGGCCCGCGCGCCGGCGGGCCGCCGAACCCACCGCGGCCCGGCCCGCGCCCGCCCCGACCAAGCGCTACACCGAGGATCCGTACCCGACGCGGGCGCCGATGCTCGACCGGATCGGCTACCAGGTGAGCGACTCGGGGGCGATCACCGTGACGACCTCGTCGCTGTCCGAACCGGGCCTGGGGCGCTGGCACTCGGTACTGGCGCCGGTGGTGGGGCCCGCGTTGGGCGCCGGGTACTACGGGCCGCGTCGGTCCGCGGTCCGCTTCGGCATGCTCGGCGGCCGACCGACGCTGATCCGGCGCACCGCCGCACACGCCCTGGTGCTGATCGCCCCGGCCCGACCCGAGCCCGGCGCGGTTTCGCTCGCCGGGCCCCGGCACGCGCTCGCGCTGGGCGCGGCGCCGGTGGACCTGCCGGATCTGGATCCTCCGGGCCACCGGCACGTGCCCCGGCTCGACCCGGCGGTGCTGAACGCGGAGCTGACCCGTCGCGAGGCCGGGCTGCGGCTGCGCGCCACGCGGCATCCCGACGTGCTGACGGACGTGATCTCGGCGGTGCTCACCCGGCCGGAGGCCACCTTCGCGCTGTCCGAGGCGGACGCCGTGCCGGACCCCGAGGCGGTGTTGTGGGGCCTGTGCGAACTGCTCGGCCCGCTGCTCCCGTACACGCTGTCCCTCTCCACGCTGAGCGCGTCCGAGCCGGAGGACGAGCCGCGGCTGGTGGTCCACCGACAGTGGCCGGCCCACGACGCGCGCGCCCGGCGGCATCGGATCGTCCCGGGCGAGGAGCTGTACTCGATGGGCGACGTGCACCGCGCCGCCGCCGAGGCCCTGGTGCGCGGCTACACCGGTCCCGACCGGGCCGCCGGAGCGGCCGCCCTGGGCCCGACGGGCCCGTTCCGCTCCGCCTCGCCCACGGCCCGCTCGCAGGCCGTCCTGCGTGCCCTGGAGGGCCGGTAGCACGGGTCGGCGAGCCGGGCCCGGCGGACCCGGCCCCGGGCCCTGTCCGGCGGATCCTGCTGGATCGGGCCGCGTCGTGAGCGCAGCGAGGAGCCCGAAGGGCGGATGCCGTGCCTCGCCGCACCGGACAGCCGCACGGTGGTTCCATTCGACTGTTTCTCCGGTGTGGCGAGGCGCGATGCCAGGCGGCGCGGACCCACCGGGATCCGCCGGACAGGGCCTAACGGGGCGGCCGGAGCAGGCCGGCAGTGAGGCCCTCCAGCAGGCCCCGGCCCAGGTCCTCGCCCAGGGCCGCCGCGCCGCGCAGGTCGGTCACGAACGCGCGCAGCGCCCGGAAGGTCTCGCCGTAGGCGCGCTGCCGGTCCGGCGGCAGCAGCGGGATCTCGATCCGGCGCACGTCGACCCGCACGATGCTGGACCCGTAGCCGGCCCGCCGGGCCTGGGCCGGGTCGGTCAGGAACCCGGCCAGGAACCACGGATCGAGGGTCGCCGGGTCGGGGCGCAGCAGGTGCAGGTTGGGTCCGAGCACCGCGTCCCGCTCGGCGGGTCCGGCCACTCGGACCGCGCCCGCCCAGCCGATCTCGCCGCTGCCCAGCAGGGTCGGCACGATCACGTCGCCCGCCCTGACGCGCGGATGTTGTGCCTCGTCCGCCTCGGCGACCGACAGGCGCGCGCTCGGCGGTACGGCGGCGGCGAGGTCGGTGGTGGTGAGCATCGGCACGGTCGGCCCGGTCGGCGTCTCCTGGCCGCTCCGGCCGGAGCGGGTCGCGCTGCGGTACAGCGTGACCGCGCCGGTGCGGGCCAGGTCGGCGAGCGTGACCGAGCGCCAGGTCGGCGCTCCCGGGTCGGCGGCGGGCACGTCGGGCACCAGTTCCGGGAGCCGTTCCAGCAGGTCGAGCAGCCGCCGGCGGGTGTCGTGCACCCGCTCGGCCACGTTCAGGTCGGTGCGCTCGGGCAGGTTGTGCGACGGGGTCAGGTCGACGTTGTCGTCGAGGAGTTCGATCAGCGGCACGGCGCGGTGTCGGCCGGGCACCTCGGCCAGGCCGCCGGGATCGGTACCGAAGTCGTGCCAGGCCCGCACGCCGGCCTGCGCCGCGGCCGCGTCCTCGAGCGCGGCGAACAGCACGTGTGAGGGCATCAGTTCACCCGAGGGCCGTTCCAGGATCCACAGGTGCAGCGCGACGCCGAACGGCGGCGCGGCGCCCGCGGGCAGCGCGAACACCGCGCGCAGCGCGCCCCGGCGCAGCAGTTCGGCCCGGATCCGCCGGCCCGAGCCCCGGGCCGCGACGGCGGGCGGCATCAGCAGCACGACCCGCCCGCCGACCTCGGTATGCGCCAGCGCGTGCTGGACCCACGCGAGTTCGGACTCGGTCCTGGGCGGCAGGCCGTACTCCCAGCGCTGGTCGTAGGCCAGTTCGTCGTGGCCCCAATTGCGGTCGTTGAAGGGCGGGTTGCCCACGACGGTGTCGAACAGCTCGTCGGGCCACGCGTCCGCGCGCAGCGCGTCGCCCTCGGCGACGGCGATCGCGGTGTCCGGCCCGGCATCGGGGTGCAGCGCGATGCGGGCCCGGATCAGTCGGGCCAGGGCCGGGGCCTCGGCCTGCCCGCGCAGGGTGCGCGCGGATCGCACGAAGCCGAGCAGCAGATCGCCGTGCGTGGTCGCCGGATTCAGCACGGATGTCATGGATTCCCGTCCCACGCACGCGAGTTCGGCGATCAGCGCGACGGTGGCCGAGGGGGTGGCGGCGCCGGGGCCGGCCGCGGACTCGGCGAATCGGGAGTAGAGGGCGGCGAACACGGCCGAGGCCCCGCGGGTGCCGGCGAGGTCGCTCGCGGCGCGCAGCAGGGCGGCGTGCGGCCCGACCGGCTCGGGTGAGCCGGCCGCCAGGTGGTCGCCGATGTCGGCGAGCCGGCCGGGGACGTCGTCGGAGGCCGCGACCAGGCGCCACAGGTGTTCCTCCGGCGCGACCTCGGCGATCTTGCCCTGCTCGCGCAACCAGCTCTCCACGTCGGACAGCGCGAAGGTGGGACTCGCGTCGCTGCCGCCCACGGGCCGCGGGAAGTCGTCGAAGCGCCGGCGCCAGTTACTCACGGCGGCGCGCCCGACACCCGCGATGCGAGCGATCTCGGCAGCGGTGACCTGGGGGCTGGTGGGCACCGTCTCCTCCTCATGGGCCGTTTGTGAACCTTCCGGAGTCAACCATACCGAGACGACTCAAGGCGCGAGCAAAGTACTTGTTGACAGCGTTCACAGCTACTGTTTCTATTGACTGCAGCAGCACAGAGCAACCCCGGAAACACCCGCACCGCGCTGTCCTCGACCACCGGCCGTTCGGCCGGCACCGAGGACATCAAGGGCTGACCGACGCGCGGTCCGGGACGGCGTCGGGGGGCGACGTCCGGGGGCGTCCGGGTCGGCATCCGCGTTGGCATCCGGGGGACGACGAATACGCACGCGACGGAAATACGCGGCGACGAACTTTCATCCGGGGGGATGAGGGGTGGGGTCGCGGGGGCGAGGTGCCGTACGGCGCCTCGCCCCCGCGGTGTGTCCCGGTCCGGTCGGCGGTGTCCGGCGCTATCGCCAGGGGAGTTCGGCGAGCGCGGGCGCCGCGTCGTCGCGCAGCACGGTGCCCTCGATCACGCCGTACGGCCGATCCGTCACCTGGTACACCTCACCCGCGTTGTGCAGACCGAACGCGTCGAGGTCGACCGGGAGGTGGTGCCGGTTCGGCAGCGTCAGCCGCACCTCGACCAGGTCCTCCCGCTCGGTCAGCACCGCCTCGCCCATCGCGTACAGGGTCTGTTGCAGGGACAGGCTGTGCGCTTCGGCAAAGGTGCGCAGCAGCGTGTCGCGAGCCGCGCGGAAGGACGTGTCCCAGTCCGCCGACACGACGTCGAGCCGCCGGTGGCGCCAGCGCGCGTGCACGCTCGTAGCCAGGATCCGGTCCCGGGTCGGGGCCAGCGTCGTGTAACGGTCCGTCATGAAGCCGTGGAACTCCGACCCGGTCGACTTGAGCACGGTCACGTCCTCCAGACCGGCGCAGACCTCGGTACCGGCCGGCCCGTGCAGCACGCCCGCGTATCTGGCGCCGGCCGCCCGGGTCCACGCGTGCGGGTGCGGCCCGTGCGTACCGGGGATCCGGATCCAGGGGTATTCCAGGACGCGCACGCGCGCGGTGTCGATCGGGGCGTACGCGTCGACGAAGTGCCGGGCCAGGCGCAGCCCGAACGCCTCGATCGCGGGCAACGGTCGGTCCTGCGCGAACGCGTACACCACGGCGCGCATCGTGTCGGTCGGGATGACGTGGGCGTTGTCCCCGCGCAGATGGGTGTCCGCGAGGTCGCCGGACAGTGACACGGACACGTTCAGATCGCACAGTTCGTGCTCGGTCGCGGTGGTCCGGGTGACCCGGACCAGTCGCACCTCCGCCTTGCCGTATCGATTCGGCCCCAGAACGATCGCCATCGGTTCAGCTCCCTCGCCACGCGGGCTGATGTTGCCGGGTGTTGCCGGGTGTTGTCGCGAAGCTAGCGGCGCGCGCGGAGCCCGGTCAAAGTCGCGAATCGGGACATGTCCCGGCGATTCGCTGCGGTTGCCGGGTCGGTGACGAGACGTTCACGAGTCGTCGACGAGCCGGTCCGGGTCCTCGGTGGGGCCTCGGCCCGGAGGGTAGGCTGCGGCAAAGTCCGCGGGGAGGCGAGACAGACAGGGCCGGAAAAAGCCCTGGGGCCCTCCCTGCCTTGGCGCAGCACGTACATAGAGGGGGCGGCAGTCATGGATCCGCTGAAGCCGGGCGATCCCGGGGTTGTCGGGCGGTACCGACTGTCGGCCCGATTGGGACAGGGCGGCCTGGGGACGGTCTTCCTCGGTCGCGCACCCGGTGGTGACCACGTCACGGTCAAGCTGGTGCGGCCCGACCTGGCGTCCGACAAGACGTTCCTCGAACGCTTCCGCAAGGACGTCACCACCGCCCGGGAGGTCGGCGGCACACACGTCGCGCACGTCCTGGACGCGGACCCGGACGGCACGCCGCCGTGGCTGGTCGTCGAGCACGTGGCGGGCCCGTCCCTGGAGGCGGCCGTCGCGGCGCACGGGCCGCTGCCCGAGCACTCGCTGCGCGCGCTGGGCGCGGGATTGGCCGAGGGGCTCGCGGCCATCCACGAGGTCGATCTGACGCACCGTGACCTCAAGCCGGCCAACGTCCTGCTCGCGGCCGACGGGCCGCGCGTGGCGGACTACTCGCTGGCCCGGGCCCTCGGTTCGGCCGGGATGACCCGCACGGGTGTCGTGGACGTCCCGGGGCTGCCCGCGCCGGAGCAGGTCACCGGCGGCTCCATAGGCCCGGCGATCGACGTGTTCGCGTTGGGCGGTGTGCTGTGCCACGCGGCCGGCGTGGCGCCGTTCGGCGCGGGGTCGGTCGCCGAGATCGCGCAGCGGGTCGTGCGCGAGATGCCGGACCTGTCGGAACTCCCGGACTGGCTCGGTGAGATCGTCGCCGACTGCCTGAAGAAGCGGCCCACCGCACGACCCTCGGCGGCCGACCTGGTGGCACGCTTCGCCGCGGCCGAGCCGAGTGCGGACTGGCTTCCCGAGGAATTGCGGGCACTGGTCGCCGCGGCGACCGCGGCCGTGGGCGATGCCCCGCCCCCGAAGGACGCCGAGGGCGCGGACGGGGAAGGGGAAGAGCCGGAGACCACCGAGGTCCCGGCAGCCGCCGCACTCGCGACCGCGACGCCGACCGACACGGACGAGACGCCCGTGGCGACGCCGGCGGTACGCGCGGGCAAGAAGGCCGCCGGGAAGCCCGCGGCCGGTGGCGGTACCGCCGCGAAGAAGGGCGCGAAGAACGGCGCGAAGCCGGCCGCGCAACCTGCCGAGGCCGAGGCCGAGGCCGACGCGACCCCCGTGGCCACGCCCGCCGCACGGACCGGCAAGAAGAGCGCCGCGAAGCCCGCCGCCGAGCCGGCTGCGACCACGACGACCGACGCGGACGAAGACGACGCGACCCCGGAAGCCACGCCCGCCGTACGGACCGGCAAGAAGAGCGCCGCGAAGCCCGCCGCCAAACCGGCTGCGACCACGACGACCGACGCGGACGAAGACGACGCGACCCCGGAAGCCACGCCCGCGGTACGGACCGGCAAGAAGAGCGCCGCGAAGCCCGCCGCCGAGCCGGCTGCGACCACGACGACCGACGCGGACGAAGACGACGCGACCCCGGAAGCCACGCCCGCCGCACGGACCGGCAAGAAGGGCGCCGCGAAGACGACCCGCGCTCCCGTCGCGGGATCCGATGCCGACGAGGCGGGTGACGAGACTCCGGTGGCGACACCGGCATCGGCCGCGGGCAGGAAGGGCGCGAAGCCGACCGCGCGAGCCGCCGCGACCGAAGCCGAGGACGAGGACGACGCGACCCCCGTGGCCACGCCCGCCGTACGCGCGGGCAAGAAGGGCGCCGGGAAGCCCGCCGCCGGTGGTGGTGACGCCGCGAAGAACGGCGCGGGCCGGGACAAGGGCGACGCCGGCGCCGACGAGGTGAACGACGACGAGGACGACGCGACCCCGGTGGCGTCGCCGGCGGTGCGGGCCGACCGGAACGGCGCCGGGAAGCCCGCCGCGGAAAAGCCCGACCCGGATTCCGACGCCACGACTCCCGTGGTGGCACCGGCCGTTCGCGTCGGCAAGGACGACGACGTCACCACGCCGATCGCGACCCCGGCGGCCCCCGCGCCCGAGGCGGACAAGCCGGCGGCCAAGGCGCCCTACGACGGTGGCGCGCCGGTCAAGGTGCCGGCCATCCGCCGGGGCACCGACGCCGAAACGGTCAAGGTCGCCCGGGACTCCGAGTCCCCCGCGCCCGCCGACGCCGGTGCCGAGACCGTCAAGGTCGCCCGGGACTCCGCGCCGGCGGCGCCGCCGCGACCGGACGCGCCGACCCGGGTGGTGCCCGCCCCGCAGTTCCCGACCGACGCGCCCGCCGCCGCGGCCGAGGTGCCGCCCTTCCCGACCGGTTCGCCCTTCCCGCTCACTCCCGCGCCGGCACGCGCCGCGCGGCCGGCCAATCCCATGATCTGGCACGCGGTGATCGCGCTGCTCGGGCTGACCGCCGTCGGCATAGGGCTGTTCCGCATCACCGACTCCGCGTGGCGCGACGCGCAGAACGCCGTGATGGGTGTGGTCCTGCCCGGCATCTCGGTGCTGGCGGGCCTGGCCGGCCTGGCCACGCTGGTGCTGGCCGTGCTCGATTCGCGGCGCAAGGCCGCCGCCGGCCCGTCGTACCCGCCCGGCACCGCGCCCGTCGCCGAACCGAGGCCGACCGAGGCGGACTCGGCGCGGTAGCCGTACCCGGACACCCGCGACGGGCCCGCCGGTCGTCCCTCGACCACCGGCGGGCCCGCTCGTCCCCCCGCGCCCACACCCGCGCCGATCGGTGACGGCGTGTCAGTTGCTGCCGCCGCAGGACGAAAAGCACCCGCCGTTGCTGTAACTCTGACCCAGTCGAGGGTTGTACGCCCCGCTCGGATCCCGGTCGGGACCGCCCCCCTCGGCCCGACTTCGCGCGGACCCACCGCGCGACCGTCGAATCCGCGTGTCCGAGGCGCGGAAGACCGCGCCCAACGCACCGTCGTGCAGTCCCCGGCGGCCGAACAGCGCGGCTCCCCCGACCGTGTCCGGCGGCCCTTGGCGATCCCAGTCGAGCCGGCCCCACTCCTTGCGCGCCCGGCCGAGCGCGCGGGCGCCGGCCGGCGTCAGCGGCTCCCGGCCGCGCAGGCACAGCGCGTACCCGGCCGCGCAGGCGATGGCGGTGACCGCGACGCCGACCACGATCGCGGTGCCGGGCTCGAACAACGCCGCGCACCACACCAGAGCGACCAGCACCACCCAAGCGGCGATCAGGGCCCCGCGGGTGAGCGGTGTGGCGATGCGCCGGGCGAGTCCGGCCGCCACGAGGCGACCCTCCAGTGCCTCGACCGCCGGATCGACAAGCGCCGCGAACCGCACGTCGGTCAGGTCGGCCCCGCCCTCGGCCAGGTCCACCACCGCGTCCTCGATCGCTCCGACGCCCGCCGGTGCCGTCGCGGTCAGCCGACCGTCCCGGGACACGAGCAGCGCGTCGCCCGCGTGCAACCGCACGATCGCGGTGTCCACCACTCGGCGGGACCCACCGGCCAGGAAGGCCAGTTCATAGGATCCGAGCGGTTCCGTCCCCATCGGCCCGGCGGCGGGCCGGCGCCCGTGCGGGCCGCCGGCCAGGACCTGTCGGGTCCGCAGGCCGAGCCCGATCGCCACGAGCGCGAGCAGGACGAAAAGTGTCGTCTCCATGGATCAGATGTACAGGTCGGCGCCGGCGGATCGAACACTCGGCCCGAAATCATGGGCACCTCCCTCACCCGGGCGTCTCGTTGCACGTCGCGCGGCAGGTCGTGCTCAGCCACGGGCAGCGCCGGGCGGCCACACCACGTGCACCCGCGTGCCCGCCGCGCGGGCCTTGGCGACCACCTCGGCGGTGCCGCCGCGCGCGCCGCCGGGTCGGCCGTCCCAGACCGCGAACACCACGTCCACCGCCGCGAGCAGCGCGTCGTTGGCCGCCGCGTACGCGTCCTCGGACGCCCGTCGGAACGGCATCACCCGGACCTCGTCGGCTCGCGCGATCAAGTCCTCGAAACCGGCGCGGTAGTCCGGACCGACCTTGGTCTCGCCGTAGTCGGCCGACGGCAGCAGTGCCACGAGCCGGCCGCCCAGGTCCAGGACGGCGTGCGCGAAGATCGCGTCCGCGCCTGCCGCGAGGCAGCTGTAGCCCACGAGTTCCTCCTGCGCGCCCCGGGCGAGCAGGTCCCGAACGGCCCGATCGACCAGCGGCACGGTGTCGGGCGTCAGGTTGATGTGGCCGGTGATGCCGTAGCTCGTCACGCCTACTCCAGTCCTGGTCCACTCGGTTGAGGGAACCCCCCATTGTTTGGCCAAGCGGCCGGGGAATCCGCACGAGCCGGTCGATAATCGGAGCAATTCGGCCGCGCAAGCCTCGACGCGAACGGGTCCCGGCCGGTTCGGCGACTCGCAGCGGCAACGACTCGCCGGTGCGCACACCGGCACCAGGGAGCGCCATGCATCGGAGAACACGTCGAATCGCGACCTCGGCCCCGACCTTCGTGCTGGCCGCGACCCTCGCCGCGTGCTCCGCCTCGTCGACCGGTGGACCCGCCGCCGTGCGGGTCGTCGACCCGGTGATCTCCGGGGCCCACCCGGCGACCCCGGAGGACTACCCCAAGCCCTCCGTCGCGCCGCCCTGCGACCCGCGCCAGAGCCTCACTCCGCCCGGGTCGCTGCCCGCCCCCGGAGCGATGCCCGCCGGTTCCACGATGGAGCGCGTGCACCGACGCGGGTACCTGATCGTCGGCGTCGACCAGAACACCCGATTCTTCGGCGAGTTGGACCGACGCAGCGGGCTGATCAAGGGATTCGACATCGAGATGGCCAAGGCCCTCTCCCGGGCGATCTTCGCCGGCCCCGACGACCCCGAGCGGCTGCGCTACAAGGTGATCACCCAGGCCCAGCGCACCGACGTGCTCCGGAACGGGGATGTGGACGTGGTGATCGACACGATGACCATCACGTGCGACCGCAAACTCCAGGTGGCCTTCAGCAGCGACTACTACACCGACGGCCAACGGGTCCTGGTGCGCACCGACTCGGGCGTGCGCTCCCTCGCGGATCTGCGCGGCAGGCGGGTGTGCACGGTCCGCGCCACCACGTCGATCGTGTTCCTGCGGGACGACCCGGCGGGCGTGCTGCCGTACGCCGTGGAGAACTGGACGGACTGCCTGGTCGCGTTGCAGCAGGGCGAGGTGGACGCGATCTCGACGACGTCCGCGCTGCTCAAAGGACTTCAGGCACAGGACTCCGACACCGACGTGGTCGGTCCGACCTTCAGCGACGAACCGCACGGCATGGCCTTCCCGTTGGCGCACCAGGACTTCGTACGATTCGCCAACGGGCTGTTGGAGCGGATGAAGCGGGACGGTTCGTGGCAGAAGTTGTACGACGCGTGGCTGGCCGGACCACTGGGACCGCAGTCCCCGCCGCGCGCCTCCTACGTCGGCTGAACGATCCCGGTCGCCGGGGGTTCGGCCCGCCGCCGCGAGGAATCCCGGCGGCTGCGCGAAGTTCCGCCGGACAGGGCCTAGTCGGGACGTTCGCCGGTCAGGGTCGGTCGCAGTGTCTCGATGACGGTCGGGTCCTCGATGGTGGAGGGCAGTACGGGCCGCTTGCCGTCCGCGATGTCGCGCATCGTGCGGCGCAGGATCTTGCCCGAGCGGGTCTTGGGCAGCGCCGGGACCACATCCACCCGACGCAGGGCCGCGACCGCGCCGATCGTGTCCCGGACCCGGAGCACCAACTCGGCCGCCACCTCGGCGGGCTCCCGATCGACGCCGGCCTTGAGCACGACCAGACCGCGCGGCACCTGGCCCTTGAGCTCGTCGGCCACCCCGATCACCGCGCACTCGGCGACGTCCGGGTGCGCGGCCAGCACCTCCTCCATCGAGCCGGTGGACAGCCGGTGCCCGGCGACGTTGATCACGTCGTCGGTGCGGCCCATCACGTAGACGTAGCCGTCCTCGTCCTTGCGCCCGCCGTCGCCGCTGAGGTAGTAGCCGGGAAAGGCGGTCAGATAGGACGCCACATAGCGCTCGTCGTCGCCCCACAGCGTACTCAGCGTGCCGGGCGGCATGGGCAGCTTGAGCACCAGCGCGCCGTCCACCCCGGGCGGGACCTCGACGCCCTGCGGGTCCAGGATCCGTACGTCGTAGCCGGGCACCGGCAGGGTCGGCGAACCGGGCTTGGTGGGATGCGGTTCCAGGCCCATCGGGTCGGCCACGATCGGCCAACCGGTCTCGGTCTGCCACCAGTTGTCCACCACGGGGATGCCGAGCAGGTCGCCCGCCCAGCGGTAGGTCTCCGGGTCGAGCCGCTCGCCCGCCAGGAACAGCGTGCGCAGCGCGGACAGATCGTGTCCGGCGAGCAGCTTCCCGTCCGGGTCCTCCTTCTTGATCGCCCGGAACGCGGTCGGCGCGGTGAACAACATGGTGGCCCGGTGCTCGGCGGCGACCCGCCAGAACGCGCCCGCGTCCGGCGTGCCGACCGGCTTGCCCTCGTACAGCACGGAGGTGCAGCCGGTGAGCAGCGGCGCGTAGACGATGTACGAGTGGCCGACCACCCAGCCGACGTCGGACGCGGTCCAGCTCACCTCGCCGGGCCGCACGCCGTACACGTTCTCCATCGACCAGCGCAGCGCGACCGCGTGTCCGCCGTTGTCGCGCACGATGCCCTTGGGCGGCCCGGTGGTGCCGGAGGTGTAGAGGATGTACAGCGGGTCGCCGGCCGCGACGGGCACGCACTCGACGGGTTCGGCCGTCGCCATCGCGGTGTCCCAGTCCAGGTCGCGTTCGGTCACATCGGCGGTGAGCTGGGGGCGTTGCAGCAGCACCACCCTGTCGGGCCGGTGCGTCGCCTCGGCCAGCGCCGCGTCCACGAGCGGCTTGTAGGCGATCGTGCGGGTGGGCTCGATCCCACAGGACGCGGCCACCACGACCTTGGGCCGGGCGTCGTCGATCCGCACCGCCAACTCGTGCGCGGCGAAGCCGCCGAACACGACCGAGTGCACCGCGCCGAGTCGGGCGCAGGCCAGCATCGCCACCACGGCCTCGGGCACCATCGGCAGGTACAACACCACCCGATCGCCCCGGCCCACCCCCAGTCCGCGCAGCACGCCGGCGAACCGTGCGGTCAGGTCCAGCAGTTCGGCGTAGCTCAGGGTGCGCCGCGTGCCGGTGAGCGGCGAGTCGTACACGATCGCGGCCTGTTCGGCGCGCCCACCCGCGACATGGCGGTCGAGTGCGTTGAAACACGTGTTCAACACACCGTCCGGGAACCAGCGGTACAGCGGCGCGGCGGAGTCGTCCAGGGCCCGGGTGGGCGGCGTCACCCAGTCGATCGCGGCGGCGGCCTCCAACCAGAAGCCGTCCGGATCGCTCAGGCTGCGCCGATGGGCCGACTCGTACGCCCCGCCAGTGTCGCGGCTCATCCGCGGTTCCTCCCGGTAGTCCGGTCGCGGCACCGGGTGACCGTGCCGTCTCGCCGGCAGGATCCCGACGCGACGGCCCGAAGTCAAGACGGACGTACTCGCGTTCGAGCACGTGGGCGGCGGGAGGCTGTGCCACGCCCGCGGCCCGGAGGGCCGGGAGGTGCTCCCGGGTCCGGGTCCGCGACGTCTCGGCCGCGGTGCCCTACCAGGCGCCGCCCGCGACCTGACGGGTGGCGAGGTTGATCCGGTTCCAGACGTTGACCGCGGCGATGGACAGCAGGAGGGCGCCGAGTTCCTGCTCGTCGTAGTGCTTGGCGGCCTCGTCGTAGATCGCGTCCGGGATCGGGTCACCGGTGTCGGCGACCCGGGTGACCGCCTCGGTCAGCGCGAGGGCCGCGCGCTCGGCGTCGGTGAAGTACGGGGCGTCCCTCCAACCGGCGACGGTGTCGATGCGCTCGTCCGCCTCGCCGGCCTTGCGCAGGTCGCGGGCGTGCATGTGCACACAGACGCTGCAGCCGTTGATCTGGCTCGCCCGCAGGTTGGCCAGTTCCAGGGTGACCTTGGGAACGCCGGTCTGTGCGGCGGCGGCGGCGAGGGCCATCAGCGCCTTCATCGCGCCGGGAACGACCATCGCGGGGTTGCCCATACGTGCTTCCATGACTGTGCTCCTCGAGAGGTGGTCTCACCGGTGGTCGTGTCCTCGCCTCCGGCTGCCGGCCCTGGTTTTTCGGTCCGACACAGCACTGACGGAGCCCGCCGGGAAAGTGTGACGCCCGAGGGAGGAAAGTTTCCGCTCCGTCGCGGGGACCCGCCCCCGCCGGGCCGGAGCGAGGTCCACCGCAGCCGCGTCCGGATCCGGGACCCAAGGGCGGATGCCGGCTCTCGTCTACGATCCTCGAGGGTCCACCGCGACCCGCCGAAAGGGAGGCAGCCCGCGATGCCAACGACCGCCGGTCATTCGGAATGGGCGTCCGACGCCGTCCTGGAGCCGTTGCGGCGCCATCTCCGCGACTCGTCCGCCGAGTTCTGGATCGGACCCGGGTGGTACCAGCTCGCGCTGCGCTGCCACGAGGCGGTGGCGGTGGAGTTCCCCGACTACGAACTCCTCGCCGTCAAGCAGAAGTGGGCGGCACTCGCCTTCCAGGCCAACCCCCACCCGTGGACCGCGAACGGCACCGCCTGGACCCCGGCCGAATCGACCCGCCTGCACGCCGTGACGGGGGAGTTCGATCGAATCTCCCGAACCGTCTGCGAGAACTGCGGTCGCCCGGGCACCCTCCGCGGCATGCGCCGACTGCACCTGACCCTGTGCGACGCCTGCGAGACGACGGTGCCACCCAACGGGCTCCGGTAGCGCACCGGAGCCGGTCGCGCCGTTACAGGCGGTCGTACCAGCCGGGATGGCTGTTGTGCAGCGCCGCCAGGGCCAGGACTATGCGGGCGTCCACGTGGCCCGGGGGGAGTTCGTACGAGTCGGTGGTGCCGACGCTGCCCAGGTATTCGAAGACGCGTGTGCCGTCGTGGCGCCAGATCGTGCGCAGCGGCAACCTCGGTGCCTTGCCGCCGAGTACGGCCACGGCCATCATCAGGCCCCACAACGGGCACAACGCCCACCACGCGATCCAGCCGAACGTGGTGCCCTTCGCCGCGTGCAGCGTGGGGCCCTCGGCCGGGCGGATCGTCCAGGACGTGCGGCGCAGCCGGCGGATGCTGCCCTGTTCGCGATGCACCGTCGCCAGGTGCTCGCCGGCCGGGCCGGTGACGCTGTAGACCGCGTAGTCGGCGGCGGCCGAGTACGTACCCACCGCGGCGATCCGCTGTCGGCGGGCTCGGTCCGCCCACAGGATCAGGTGCCGGGAGGGGGAGCTGCCCATTCCGTCGGTGGGGGCCGTGTCGATGTACGCGATGTCCTCGTAGTGCCGTTCGCCCTGCGGGCGGATCCGGACGATCGGGCCCACCCACGTGTGTTCGGGAACGTCCCTGGCTTCATCAGCCTGGAGCGCGCGGCGTACCTCGATTGCGGCACCCGCGACGGTGTGAAGCGCGACGGTCATGTGCGTCCAGAGTTCGGAAAACGGCCGGTCCGAACAGCAGCGTAGACAGCGTGACAACCCCTTGGGGAGCGAGGGAGCGAGAACTCCACCAAAGCATGGACCGGCCGGCCGGATTGTGCCGGTCCGGCCGGTCCGAAGTGCGGGCATCCGAGCGGTTGTCGCCGATTCAGCCGCGCTGCGGCACGCCGGTCGCGAAGTCCTCGCGGTGGTCGTGGGCCCACTCGCGGAAGGTGCGGCCCGGCCGGCCGGTGATCGCCTCGGTGGTGCCGGACACCGGCTCGG
This sequence comes from Embleya sp. NBC_00888, assembly GCF_045207655.1. Taxonomy (NCBI): domain Bacteria; kingdom Bacillati; phylum Actinomycetota; class Actinomycetes; order Kitasatosporales; family Streptomycetaceae; genus Embleya; species Embleya sp. NBC_00888. Next base: position 2,334,208 of record NZ_CP108784.1, read on the forward strand.
GCTCGACCGCCGACTCCCACAGGTCCAGCAGCGCGTTCGCGTAGCCGGGCTGCATGTGCCGGGTCAGGCCGGCGAGCGCCTCGTCCCGGGTGACCTCGGTGAACGGCAGTTCGCGGCCCAGGACATCGGCCAGGATCGCGATCTGCTCGACGAAGGACAACGATTCGGGGCCGTTGAGGTCGAGTGTCTCGCCGAGGTGGTCGCCGGCCACGAGCACGGCGGTGGCGACGTCGGCGATGTCGTCCTCGTGGATCGGGGCGACCTGGGCGTTCGGGTACGGGAGTTGGATGCTGCCGGTGCCGAGCAGTTGGTACTTCCAGCCGATCGCGTTGCCGGCGAAGGCACCGGGACGGAGCACCGTGTGCGGGATCCCGGACTCGGCGACCGCGACCTCGACCGCGTGATGGCTCGCCGCGAGCGGGTTGCCGCTCGGGTCGGGCGCGGCCGTCGAGGCGGAGGACAGCAGCACGATGTGCCGGACGTCGGCGGCCCGCGCCGCCTCGACGAAGGCGGCGATGCCGGCCGCCTCGGCGTACAGGAAGACGCTGGTGACGTCGCGCAACACCGAGGCGGCGTTGTCGGGTTCGCGGAGCGAGAGGCGGACGGCTTCGACGCCGGCGGGCGGTTCGAGGTCGGTCGGGTCGCTGCTCGCGATCCGGACGCCGTGGCCGGCGGCGACCAGGCGGGTGAGGACGCCGCGCGCGACACCGCCGCGGGCTCCGGTGACGAGGGTGGTCATGGTGACTCGTTTCCTTGCTGGGTGAGTTCTTCGTGGACCGGGCGGCCACGGTTCCTTCGTGGGCCCGGCGGCCCGGGGCTCTTCGTGGACCGGCGAGCCACGGTTTCGCGTCGACCCGGCGGCCCAGGGTTCTTCACGGACCGCGGTCGACTCGCCGACCCGCCGGGCCGCCGGGAATGGCAACTCGGCGCGAGGGCCTAGCCCTCGTGCGGCCTGGCGTGCCGCGGAAGCAGGAACACCAGGCCGGCGGCGAGCAGGCCGAGGCCGGCCACCGCGAGTGCGCCGACGGCCATGGCGGTGGAGGCGCTGTGGTGTTCGGCGAGTTGGAGGAACAAGGTGGTGATGCCGGCCACGCCGAGTGCGCCGGCGAGTTGTTGCATCGCGGACAACGACCCGGAGGCGCTGCCCAGTTCGTGGTCGGCGACACCGGCCAGGATGACGTCGAACAGCGGGGCGAACACGGCGCCCATGCCGAGGCCGGCGACGAACAGCGGGGCGATCAGGTGCCCGCCGGTGGTGTCCGAACCGTAGTGGGTGACCACGGCGGCGAGGGCGATCAGGCCGGTCACGTTGACGCCGGCGCCGATCAGGAGCAGGTTGCGGCCGAGCCTGGGGATCAGTTGGAAGCCCGCGATCGAGGCGACCACGATGCCGACGGCGATCGGGGCGAGGGTGAGGCCGGCGGCGAGCGGGCCGAAGTCCAGGTGCAGTTGCACGAACAGCGAGGTGATCAGCATGAAGCCGGCGGTGCCGGCGAAGAAGACGAGGCCGAACAGCATGCCGGAGGTGTAGGCCCGGTTGCGCAGCAGGGTGGCCTCGATCAGCGAGTGGGCGCTGCGGCGTTCGCGCAGGATGAAGCCGGCGAAGGCGGCCAGGCCGGCGCCGAGGCAGCCGAACGTCCAGGCGGGCCAGTCGGCTTCGGGGCCCTGGATGAGCGGGAGGATGACCAGCGTCGAGGCGAGCGCCAGGAGCGCGGCGGCGAGCACGTCGATCCGCACGCCGGGGTTCGGGGCGTCCTTGGGGATGTAGCGGAGTCCGCCGAGCACGGCGGCGAGGCCGAGCGGGACGTTCATCAGGAAGATCAGCCGCCAGCCGGTGCCGAACAGGTCGAGGTGGATCAGCGCGCCGGCCAGAATCGGGCCGCCGACGGCGGACAGGCCCAGGATCGGACCGAACGCGGCGAACGCCTTGCCGGTCTCGGCGGGCGGGAAGACCGACTTGAGGATGCCGAAGCCCTGCGGGATGAGCAGGGCGCCGAAGGCACCCTGGGCGATGCGGGCGGCGATCAGCAGTTCCGGCGCCGGGGCCAGTGCGCACAACAGGGACGCCACGGCGAAGCCGCCGGCGCCCAGCAGGAACAATCGGCGCCTGCCCCAGCGGTCGCCGAGTCTGCCGCCGACGACGAGCAGCACGCCGAACGCGAGCGTGTAGCCGGAGGCGAGCCACTGCAACAGCGAAGCGCCGCCGCCGAGATCGTCGCGGACGGACGGGCCCGCGACGTTGGTCACGGTGCTGTCGAGCAGGTCCATCACCTCGGCGACGAGCACGATCGCCAGGATTCGCCACCGCCAGGCGTACGCGGCGGGCAGCGGGGTCTCGGTGACGGGGGCGGACGGGACGTCGGTGGTGGTCATCGGTACTCCTCGAAGGGTGGGCGGTGCGGCTCACCGCCCTGCGGAGTGCCGCACGACGAGCCATGTTCGTGACGAACGATGTTCGCAACGAACAATGTACGTAGCGAACAGTGTTCCGTCAACGCGTATACTCGGGGCATGGCGAAAACACCCGGCGAGTCGCGCCCATCCACCCCTGCCGCTCCGGTCAGCCGGCGCACCCGCCCGGCGAAGGCCGCGCTCAGTGCGGACGCGCTCGTGTCCGCCGCGCTCGCGATCCTGGACGCGGACGGCCTGGAGGCGGTGACGATGCGTCGGGTCGCGCAGGCGCTGGACACCGGCGCCGCGTCGCTGTACGTGTACGTGGCGAACCGGGACGAGCTGCTCGCGTTGGTCTACGACCGGGTGCTCGGCGAGATCCCGCTGCCCGCCGTCGCGCCGGTCGGCGAGCCGTTCCCGCACTGGCGCGCGGACTTGGGCACGCTGATCCGGGAGGCGATCACCGTGCTCGGCGCCCACCGCGGCATCGCGACCGTGGCCCTGGGGGACGTGCCGACCGGCCCCAACGCGCTCGCGCTCGCCGAGGCGATCCTGGGTCTGCTGGCCGGCGCGGGCATCGACGACCTCACCCGCTCACTCGCGCTCGACCTGATCAACCTGCACATCACCGCCGCGGGGGCGGAGGAGTCCGCGTACGTCGACAAGGGCGCCGAGGGGCAGACCGAGGAGAGCGCGGTCGCCGCGATGGACGAGGCGTTCGGCCGACTCTCCGCGACGGACTACCCCCACCTGGTCGCCATGCGCGAAACCCTCACCCAGGTCTCCGGCGACGACCGCGACGCGTGGGCGATCGAGGTCCTCCTGAACGGCATCCTCGCCACCCCGGCCCCCGACTGACCGACCGCCTCGTCCGGCGGGTCGCTCGCGGCGCGCCGACCGCCGCGCCGCGAGCGACCCGCCGAACTCCCCGCCCCCTGCGGGCGCCTCCGTGGTGTCCTCATACGCGCTCCGCACGGCTCGGCTCAACACCGGATTCGTCGCCGGGAGCGGCCCGTGTCCGCTGCGTCGATCGAACGCTCAGGCCACGTGAAAGGACATGTCGCCGATGTTCACGGTCACGTCGAGGCGACCGCCCAGCGCGGCCGCGTAGGAGCGCAGCGTCTCCAACTCCATGGCGTCGAGCTCCCCCGTCTCGATCTGCGAAACGCGCGATTGTGATACGCCGAGGATCGCCGCGACTTCCGCCTGCGTCTTGCCCAACGACTTACGGAGCTCCTTCAGATGAAAGCCGACGACATAGGCATCGATGTCGGCCCGTGCCCGTGATTGCACGCCTGGATCGGCCAGCGCGGGATTGACCCGCCGGGCCTCCGCCTTGACGTCCTGCCAGCGCCGTGCGGGACTCATGAACGCCTCTCCTTCTGCTCCTCGCGATACTCCCGAAAGCGGGCTTCCGCGAGCGGAATCGCCTCGTCGTACCAACGCGACCATTGACCGGCCTTGTCGCCGGCCACGAGGAAGATCGCCTGCCGGTCGGGATCGAAAACAAACAGTATGCGAATCTCCGTGCGCCGCCTCGAAGCCGGACGCAGTTCCTTGAGGTTCGACAGGCAACTCCCTTGCAGGGTGTCCACGAGCGGGCGGCCCAACGTCGGCCCCCGCTGAGCCAGTAGATCGATGGCCTCCACGATGAGGGCCGCCGAATCCGAATCGGTCTCGCACAGCTTCAGGAACCAGCTCTCCACCGGTTCGAGAAGGCAGATCTCCCATGACACTCGCCAAGTATAACCTCTGGCTTATATTTGTGAGGCCGGTGCCCACACATGACCGTGAGGCGAGTCGCGCGGGGCGGCGCGGATCGGTGTCGAAGGGCCCGGGGGCGTGGGCAGATGATCACAATGGGCGTCATGGTTGATCTCGCCGAGTCCTCGTCGCCCGCTCCACGCCGCCCGGATCCGGGCGGCGTGGTTCGTACCGCGTCGGAGCTGGAGAAGCTCCGGGGTGTGCGCCGGATGAAGGTGATCGCCACCGGGTTCCTGGTGTTCGCGACCGTGTTGTACATCCTCGCGCGGTGGGCCGAGGCGCGCGGGGCGGGCGCGTGGGCCGGATATGTGCAGGCCGCCGCGGAGGCCGGGATGGTCGGCGCGATGGCCGACTGGTTCGCGGTGACCGCGCTGTTCCGCCGCCCGCTCGGCCTGCCGATCCCGCATACCGCGATCATCCCGACCCGCAAGGACGCGTTGGGGCGCAACCTCGGCGAGTTCGTCGGGGAGAACTTCCTCTCCGACACGGTGGTGCGGCAACGACTGAGCCGGATGGAGGTGTCCCGGCGGGCCGGCACCTGGCTGGCCGCTCCCGGGCACGCCGAGCGGGTGACCGACCAACTGGGCGCGCTGGCCCGCGCGGCACTGACCGTGCTGCGCGACGAGGACGTGCAGACCGTGTTCGGACAGGCGATCACCCGTCGGGTGTCCGCGCAGGCGGTCGCCCAGCCGATCGGCGAACTGCTCGACCGGCTGGTCCGCGACGGCGCGCACCGGGGCCTGGTCGACCTGGTCGCGGCCAAGGCGCACGACTGGCTGGAGCAACATCGCGAAGCCGTCCTGCGAGTGGTCAACGAGGAGTCGCCGGGCTGGTCGCCGCGCTTCCTCGACCGGCAGATCGCCAACAAGGTGCATCGCGAACTGGTCCGGTTCGCGGGCGCGGTGCGGGACGACCCGGAGCACCCGGCCCGGCTCGCGGTGGACAACTTCCTCGCCGAGGTGGCCCGCGACCTCCAGCACGATCCGCGGATGATCGCCCAGATAGAGGGGTTGCGGGACCGCACCATCGCGCACCCGGCGGTCCAGGAGTTGATCGCGTCGGTGTGGGGCGCCGCGCGCGCGATGCTCGTAGAGGCCACCGAGGACCCGAACAGCGAACTGCGTAACCGGGTCACCGACGCCGTGCGCTCGCTGGCCGGTCGGCTCGCCGAGGACGCGCGCGTGCGCGGCAAGGCCGATCGGTGGATCGAGCAGGCCGCCGCGTACGTGGTGACCACCTACCGCGACGAGATCACCGCGCTGATCACCGACACCGTCGGCGCCTGGGACCCGAAGGAGACCAGCCGCAAGATCGAGATCAACGTCGGACGCGACCTCCAGTTCATCCGGATCAACGGCACCGTCGTGGGCGCGCTCGTCGGCCTGCTGATCCACACCCTGACCCAGGTATTGAGCTGACCCGAGCGCTCGACCGAGGCCCCGGGTCGGCCGAGCACCCGGCTGCTCGGCCGACCCGGGCCCGGGCTCCACGTACGGCATCGCGCCCGACCGCGCGCGCCTGCCGCCTGACCTGCCTGCCTGCCTGCCTGCCTGCCTGCCGCGCCCGATCCGCCCGCCTACCCGGACAGTTCCTCCGCGCGCGCCTTCGCCGCCCGCAGGTCCACCTTGCCCGCCGCCGTGCGCGGGATCGATTCGACGAAGTGGATGCGCTTGGGCGTCTTGTATCCGGCGATCCGGGTCCGGGCGTGCGCGGTGATCGCCTCCGGTGTCGGGTCGGTGCCCTCGCGCACCACCACGAGCGCGGTGACCGCCTGGCCGAAACGCGGGTCCGCAACGCCCACCACGACCGCGTCGAACACGTCGGCGTGCGACTTCAGCACGTTCTCCACCTCGTCCGGATAGACCTTCTCGCCACCGGTGTTGATCGTCGCGCTGCCACGCCCGAGCAGGGTGATGCCGCCGTCCTCTTCCAGCAACGCGAAGTCGCCGGGCAGCACCCAGCGGCGCCCGGCCGCGTCCCGGACGAAGGTGGCCCGGGTCTTCTCGTCGTCGCCGTGGTAGGCGAGCGGGATGTGTCCGCTGACGGCCAGTCGGCCGACGTCGCCGGACCCCGGCTTCACCGGCACCAGTCGGTCGTCGAGCACGGTCGTGGTGTCCGAGGAGGCGAACCGCGTGGCCGCGCCGACCGCGCCGGTCTGCCGCATGGCGGCGCCGGTCTCGGACGCGCCGAAGCTGTCGATCACAAAAATGCCGGTCTGTTCCAGCGCGGTGCGGACCGAAGCGCTCATCGGCGCGCCGCCGTTGCTGATCGCCTTGAGCGCGGACAGGTCGTGGGTGTCCGGGTTGGCCGCGAGCCAGTCCGCCAGCGGCCGGCCCATGCCGTCGCCGACCACCGCCATCGACAACGCCCGCTCGCGCGCCGCGAGCGCCATCACGGCGTCCGGGTCGAAGGCCCGGCCGGTCCACATCAGGAACGTGTTGCCCATGTAGAAGGTGTTCCACATCGACCACTGCCCGCCGCCGTGCATCATCGGCGCCAGGCCCAGCGTGGTCAGCCCCGCCGACTCCCGGACCGTGTCCCCCAGTTCGTCGGGCTTCGCCAACTTCGGCCGGCCGCCGCGACCGGCCTGGAGAGCCGCGAAGAAGATGTCCTCGCCGCGCCACAGCACACACTTGGGCATGCCGGTGGTGCCGCCCGTGTACAGGCCGTACAGGTCGTCCGCGGTGCGCGCGTCGAAGTCGCGGGCGGGCGAGGCCGCCGCGAGCGCGTCCTCGTAGCCGACGGTGTCCTCGGCCGGTTCGGTCGAGCCGTCCTCCAGGATCAGCACATGCCGCAGCGCCGGGAAGTCCGCCCGGATCGCCGTGGTGGCGCCGGCGAACGAACGCTCGGCGACCACCGCGACCATGCCCGAGTTCTCGTACAGGTAGCGCAGTTCCGCCTCGACGTAGCGGTAGTTGATGTTGATCGGCACGGCGCGCGCCTTGTGGCAGCCGATCATCGCCTCGACCCACTCCGCGCGGTTCCACGCGTGGATCCCGACGAACTCGCCCGGCCGGATCCCGACCCCGAGCAGGTGGTGCGCGAACCGATTCGCCCGCTCGTCGAGTTGACGGTACGTCAGTCGTACCTCGCCCGCGATCAAGGCGGTGCGGTCGGGAATCGCGTCCACCACGATCTCGAAGAGGTCGGCGAGGTTGAACGACGGGCTGACGGGCGTCATGGTCGGCTCCCACGGCGGATGAACGGATGCTTCCGAAGCCGGATCCGGGGCACGGATCCGATCCGGATCGAAGCAGGGATGGGCCAACTTACCCTTGACTCGATCAAAAGAATAGGTTCGCCAGGGCCGCCCGACACCACCCGCGCGGGCCCCGCCCGACGGCAGCGCGGGCCCGTCCTCGGCGCGTTGGCCGCGGCGCTGTTCTCGCCGAATTACCGTCGTCGCCCCCGACGGCAGGCATTCTCCGCGTGCGGCGACGCCGACCACTGGAGCGCGAGCGATCTCACCAGCCAGGAGTTCGCCGGCATCGCGTCGTTCGCGCTGCTCGTCGTGATCTTCCCGGCCGCGTTTTTGCGCCGACGGGACGCCCCCGGCCTCTACATCGCGGCGTTTTGGCTGTTCGCGGCCTTGACCGGCTGGTCATGCGGCACGATGACCGACGGGAAGATCATCGTCACCCTGTGGATCGTGCTCGGCGTGCCGGCCTCGGTCGAAATCGCCCGGGACATCCGCGCCCGCCGGGTTCCGGAATCGGCGCCGAGTTTTCCCCGTCATCCGACGCAACCCGGGTGAGCTCGCGCGCGTGAACATGATGAGGACCCGCCGGGGGATTGCCGTCCCTGACCCGGCGGGCCCGTTCATGCCGAAGTCTTCCGATGGCACATCACGTGCCCTTGAACTCCGGGGTCTTCTTCTCCGCGAAGGCTCGCGGACCGATCTTGGCGTCGTCGCTCATGAATACCCGCATTCCGATCTGCGACTCCAGCTTGAACGCATCTTCCTCGGTCAACTGGTCGGTTTCACGCAGAACGCGCAGGACTGCCTGAACGGCGATCGGACCGTTGGCGGCGATCTGGTGGGCGATCTCCTTCGCCTTCTCCAGTGCGCCGCCGTCCGGCACGACATGTCCGATCAGACCGAGCTCCTTGGCCTCGGGCGCCTTGATGTGGCGGCCCGTGAGCAGCAGGTCGGCGGCGACAGTGTACGGAATCTGGCGGCGCAGGCGCACCGCCGACCCACCGAGCGGGAACAGGCCCCAGCGGACCTCGGAAACGCCGAAGCGCGCCGACTCGCCGGCGACCCGGATGTCGGTGGCCTGGAGGATCTCGGTGCCGCCCGCGATGGCGGGGCCCTCGATCGCGGCGATCAGGGGCTTGGTGAGGGTGAAGCCCTTGAGGACCCACTTCATCACGGACATGTCCATGGCCGGCTTGCCGTCGCGGCCCTTGAACGCGTCGCCGGGCGCACGCCGACTCATCGCCTTGAGGTCGGCGCCCGCGCAGAACGCGCCGCCGGCGCCGGTGAGGATGGCGACCCGGATCTCCGGGTTGTCGTTGACCTCGTCCCAGGCGGCCTCCAGGATCTCGATCATCTCGCCGGTGACCGCGTTGCGGGCCTCGGGCCGGTTCATCGTGATGATCAGGACGTGGCCGTCCCGCTCGACCAGGGCGTGGGGTTCGCTCATGTCTGTTCGTCTCCAGGAATCACAGGGGTGCGGCGCCGACGCGGCCGGCACCGAAGGCGTGCTCGGACGTGGTCAGGCGAACTCGCCCGCGGCCGTCGCGGCGAAGCCCGCGCCGATCCGCAGCGCCTGCTCGGTCGCGCCGCCGAGCGAGAGTTCGAGCTGCTTGGCGTGGTTGAAGTAGCGGTGTACGAAGTGCTCCTCGGCCACGCCCATGCCGCCGTGCACATGGACCGCGGCGTGCGCGACCCGGTGTCCACCGTCCGCGGCCCAGAACTTCGCGGTCGCGATCGCCTCGGCCGCGTCCAGCCCCTCGGCCTCCTGCCACGCGGCCTGCCACGTGGTCAGCCGGATGCCCTCGACGTCGATGTACGCGTCGGCCAGGCGGTGCCCGACCGCCTGGAACGAGCCGATCGGGCGCTTGAACTGCACCCGCTCGCTCGCGTACTTCGCGGTCTCGCGCATCGCCTTCTCGGTCACCCCGAGCTGGGTCGCGCACAGCGCCAGGGTGGCCCGGTCGCGCAGCTTGCGAGCCGCGTCGGGGCCGCCCAGCGGGATGCCCACGGCGTGCTCCAGGGTGACCAGACCGGCGATCTCCTTGGCGGTGGTCAACTGGGGCTCGATCCGCACTCCCTCCGCCTTCGGGTCGACCAGGAACACCCCGCCGTGACCCGCCACGTCCGCGGACACCAGGATCAGGTCGGCCACGGTGGCGACCGGCACCCCGGTCTTGACCCCATCCAGGTGCCAGACCCCGTCCGTGTGCACCGCCTTGGTGGCGGGCGCGGCGCCGTCCCGACCGAACGGCTCGGCGAGCGCGTAGGTCAGGATCCTCGAGCCGTCCACGGCGCCCGGCAGCCAGGCCGCCTTCTGCTCGTCCGTACCCATGTGGTGCAGGATCGAGGCGGCGACCGCGATCGAGGGCCCGAACGGCACCGGCGCCAGCGTACGGCCGATCTGCTCCAGGATCAGGCACTGCTCGAAGATGCCGTAGCCCGAGCCGCCGAACTCCTCGGGCAGCCCGATACCGAGCAGGTTGGCCTTGGCCAACTCCGCCCACAGGTCGCGGTCGAAGCGCGGCTCGCCGCCCTCCTCGACCCTCTTGTCCAGCGCGGTGAGCGCCTCGTGGGTGACCCGCTCGCCGAGGATCCGCCCCGCCAGGCCCACCAGGTCCTGCTGTTCTTCCGTGTAACCGAAGTCCATTTCACCTGTCCTTGTCAGCGTGGTGACGGCGGGTCAGCGGGGCGGGCGCGGCAGGCCGAGGCCCAGCATCGCGATCATGTCGCGCTGTACCTCGTTGGTGCCGCCACCGAAGGTGAGGATGAGCGCCGTGCGGTGCATCTTCTCCAGTCGGCCCTGCAACACCGCGCCGGGCGAGTCCTGCTGGAGGTAGCCGTCCTCGCCCATGCACTCCATCAGCAGCCGGTATGCCTCGGTGGCGAATTCGGTGCCGAAGATCTTGGTCGCCGACGCGTCCGCCGGGCCGACCTTGGTGCCGTGGTCGACCGACCAGGCGATCTTCCAGTTGACCAGCTTGAGGAACTCGACCTTGGCGTGCACCCGGCCGAGGTTGGCCTGCACGTGCTCGCGGTCGATCACCCTCGAGCCGTCCGGCAGCACCGTCTGCTCGGCCCAGCGTCGGGTGTTGTGCAGCGCGAGCTGGATGCTCGCGGCCGAACACAGCGCCACCCGCTCGCGGTTGAGCTGGCCGGTGATCAGCTTCCAGCCGCCGTTGAGCTCACCGACCATCGCGGAGGCGGGCACCCGCACGTTCTCGTAGAACGTCTGGGACGTGGTCTGGCCGCCCATGGTCTTGATCGGGGTCCAGGAGAAGCCCTCGGCGTTCGTGGGCACCAGGAACATGGTCAGGCCCTTGTGCCGCGGCGCGTCGGGGTCGGTGCGCGCGGCCAGCCAGACGTAGTCCGCGACGTGGATCAGCGAGGTCCACATCTTCTGGCCGTTGATGATCCAGTCGTCGCCGTCCCGAACCGCCTTGGTGGTCAGGGCGGCCAGGTCGGTGCCCGCGCCCGGCTCGGAGTAGCCGATCGAGAAGTGCATGTCGCCGGCGAGGATCTTGGGCAGGAAGAAGTCGCGCTGCTCCTGCGTGCCGTACTCCATCAACGTCGGGCCGACGGTGTTGATGGTCAGCAACGGCACCGCCGCGCCGGCCAGAGTGGCCTCGTCGGTGAAGATCAGCTGTTCCAGCATCGTGCGGTCCTGGCCGCCGTATTCCTTGGGCCAGCCGATGCCCAGCCAGCCGTCCTCGCCCATCTGCTTGATGACGCGGCAGTACGCGCCGTCCTTGCCCGTCAGGCTGGTCTCGCCCGCGGCCTGCTCGGCCCGGATCTCCGGGGTCATGATCCGCGCGAAGTACTCGCGCAGTTCCCGCCGCAGGTCCTCCTGCTCGGGTGTGTAGGTGATGTGCACGTGATCTCCCTGGTAGCCGTGGAAAGCACTGACAGCCGGTGGTCGATCGCCGGTTGCCGGGACGCGAAGCCGATCGCCGGGGCCGGCCCGGCGCGGGCGGGGCGCCGTCGGATCAGCCTCTGGGCAGGCCCAGGATGCGTTCGGCGACGACGTTGAGCTGGATCTCCCGGGTGCCGCCACCGAGCAGGACCGCCGGCAGCGAGAGGTAGGCGGTGAGCAGTTCGCCCCCGAGGTCGTCGTGATGGGTGCCGCCCGCGCCGATCCGGTCCAGGCGCGCGGTGACCACGGCCCGCTGGTGTTCGGTGACCGCGAGTTTGAGCACGCTGGAGGCGGCGCCCGGGTTGAGCCCGGACAACTGCTGCAGGGTCGAGCGCAGGGTCAGCGCGCGCAGCGCCAAGTGCTCCGCCGCGAAGCCGCCCAGCCGGCTCGCCACCGCGGTGTCCGCCCACGCCGCGCCGGTCTCGCCGAGGTCGGCGAGCAGCTTGCCGAACGCCTGCATGCCCGGCCCACCGGCGATCATCACCCGCTCGTTGGCCAGCGTGGTGCGGGCGATCCGCCAACCCGCGTGCACGTCGCCGACCACCTGGTCGTCGGCCACGAACACGTCGTCGAGATAGACCTCGTTGAACTCCGACTGACCGTTGGACTGCTTGAGCGGGCGCACGTCGATCCCGGGCGTGGCCATGTCCACGATGAAGTACGTGATGCCCTTGTGCTTGGGCGCGTCCGGGTCGGTGCGAGCCAGGCAGATGCCGAAGTGCGCCTCGTGCGCCTTGGAGTTCCACACCTTCTGGCCGTTCAGCCGCCAGCCGCCGTCGACCTTGGTCGCCCGGGTGCTCAGCGACGCCAGGTCGGAGCCGGCGCCCGGCTCGCTGAAGAGCTGGCACCACACGATGTCGCCACGCAGCGTGGCCGGCACGTAGGCGTCGCGTTGTGCGTCGGTGCCGTGCGCCATGATCGTGGGCAGCGCGAACTCGCCGATGATCGTGCTCGGCGAGGTCAGCCCGATCCGGGCGAACTCCTGCTGGATGACCACCTGTTGGGCGGGGCTCGCGGCGATCCCGTAGGGCTTGGGGTAGTGCGGCGAGACGTAGCCGAGTTCGGCCAGGCGCCGCCGACGGGCAGGCTCGGCGAGGGCGTTCGCCTCGGTCAGGTGCGCGACCACCTCGGTCCGGAAGGCGGTGATGGCGCCCTCCTCGAGTTCGAGGTCGAAGCGCCGGGTGGGGCCGCCGCCGACGCTCTCCAGCGCGGCCCGGCCGAGCTGTGCGGTCCACTCCCCCGACGGGCCCAGCCACTGGGCCAGGAAGACCGCGCGGCGCCAGTACAGGTGGATGTCGTGTTCCCAGGTGAAGCCGATGCCGCCGAGCATGGTGATGCAGTCCAGCGCGACCTCGCGGGCGAGCGGCAGACACACCACGGCGGCCTCGGCGGCGGCCAGGCGCAGTTGCTCGTCGGCGTCCTCGGCGGTGTCGTCGGCGGCCCGGGCCGCGTCCCAGGCCGCGGCGGTGGCCAGTTCCAGCCGGGTGAACAAGGTGGCGGCCTTGTGCTTGATCGCCTGGAACGAGCCGACCGCGACGCCGAACTGCTCGCGGATCTTGACGTAGGCGAGCGCGGTCTCGAAGCACCAGCGGGCCACGCCGACCGCCTCGGCGGCGGCGAGCACGGCGGCCAGGTCGCGCACCTGGGCGGTACTGATGCCGGTCAGCACCTGGGACGCGGTGATCTCCAGGTTGTGCGTGCGCACCCGGGCCACGCCGCGGGCGAGGTCGACCGGGTCCAACGGGGTGACCCGGATGGTCTCCTTGTTGTCGGGCTTGACCACGAACCAGATCTGCTCGTCCCGGCCGGGGTTGGTGTCGGTGCGCGCGCCGAGCAGCAGGTAGTCGGCGCCGACCCCGCCCAGGACCGGTTCGGCGATGCCGTTGATCTCCCAGCCGACCTGGGTCTGATGCGCGGTCAGGCCCGGTGCGACGGCGACCGCGCCGGTGGCGCCCTCGGCGAAGCGCGGCAGCAGGGCCTTGCCGACCTCGGGCGCGGCGTACCGGGCCAGGACGGCGCCGGTCAGCACGGTGGACAGGTACGGGCCGGGCAGCAGGCCGCGGCCGGCCTCCTCGAGGGCGACGGCGAGTTCGAGGACACCCGCGCCGGCGCCGCCGTGCTCCTCGGCGAGGTGGACGGCGGTCAGGCCCTGGCCGACCAGGGCGTCCCAGCAGTCCGGGAGCACCCCGGCGGACAGGTCGTCGGCGGCCCCGCGGGTGGCCTCGATCGAGGCGTGGCGAGCGACGAAACCGGCGACCGATTCCGCGAACGCCCGGTGCTCGGTGGCGAATCCGATCGGCACTGTGTACTCCCTCACCAATACTTGTCTCGATCAAGTAAGCGGACAGGCTACCTGACTGGATCCGGCGTCGCCAGATCCGCATCCGAGTCGCCGGTTCACCGGCGCCCACGCCGACGTGCGCACCGCCGCCACACCCGGACACCGCGCCACACCCGCCGCGCGGTCGGCCCTTCGGCCGCCGTTCCGTCGCCGGGGTGCGGACGCGCCGGTCAGCTCGGGCGCGTGGACGGCAGCCCGAGCTTGCGGTGGTCCCAGGAGACGACCCGATCCGGGACGACCTTGATCACCACGCGCTTGTTCAGCATCATCTCCACGGCCGGGCGCATCTCCTCGGTGTACGGCGCCGCGTAGCGGCCGAACACGCTCACCCCGAGCTCCCAGATCCGCTCCGGCTCCTCGACCACCTCGGCCTTGCCGACGATGGACACGCCGCGCAGTTCCTCGTAGTACTCGCCGGCCTCGACCAGGCACGTGATGGTCGAGTTGCGGCGCACGTTGAGCACCTTCTGCGCGCGGGCCTTGCTCTCCAGGCCGACCTCGCCCTCGATGAAGCCGTACCACATGCCGACCGAGTGGATGCTGCCGTCGGCGTTGAGCGTGGACATGGTCATCGAGTGCCGCTCGGCCAGGAAGTCGGCGATCTCCTGCTCGGTCATCCGGACCCGGTCGCGCTGCTTGACGCCGTGTCCCATGTGCTCGCCCATGCCGAACCCCTTCGCTCTCGTTCATCCGGGATTTTTATTGCCTGGGTCAAACATTGCCACGCCGAGAGGATGATTGACAGACCGTCAGTTCCGCTCCGGGCCAACTCCCGAACCACGATTGACAGTGCGTCAGGTCCTGCCTAGCGTCGGCGCCATGACCCGAACCGACGACTCCGAGGTACCCGACTACCCGGCCCGACTCCGACTCGACGGACGCGGCGTGGTCGTGCTCGGCGCGGGCCAGGGCATCGGCCGGCAGACCGCGCACGCGCTCGCCCAGGCGGGCGCGCGGGTGTTCGCGGTGGACCGCGAGCCGGACCTGGCCGAGGACGTCGCCGAGGAGGTCGACGGCCTCGCGTGGTCCGGCGACGCCACCTCGCGCGCGGACGTGACCCGGCTGTGGGCCGACGTCGAGGCACGGCTGGGTCGAGCCCACGCGATCGTCGACATCATCGGCATGAGCCGGTACGCCGACCTGCTCTCCACCACCGACGAGGACTGGACCTGGCACCAGGACATCGTGCTCCGGCACGCGCTGCTCGCGCTGCAACTGGGCGGCGCGCACCTGGCCGCGCACGGCGGCGGCGCGATCACCTTCGTCGCCTCGGTCTCCGGCCGAACCGGCGCCCCGATGCACGCGGCCTACGGCGCGGCCAAGGCGGGCCTGATCTCGCTGGTCCGCTCGGCCGCGGTGGAACTGGGGCCGAGCGGCGTCCGGGTCAACGCGGTCGCCCCCGGCGTGGTCTGGACCCCCCGCGTATCGGCCTACCTCGGCGAACCCGGCCGCGCCGCCAACGCCGCCAACGCCCCCCTGCGCGACGTGGCCCTGCCCGCCGACATCGCCGGTCCGCTCCTCTTCCTCACCGGCGACCTGTCCCGCTACATCAGCGGCCAGATCCTGACCGTGGACGGCGCGGTCGGCGCCAAGTTCCCCTACCCGCTCCCGGACATGGAGACGGCCCCGCACTGACGACGGCGCACCGTTCTCGCTCCTTCGGGTGAACCAAGATCACACTCAGGGCGACTTTACGCTGGTCGGATGGCATGCCGGGCCATTAGGCCATTCAGCTCAACGGTCGGTCTCCGCGGGGCGGGAATATGCTCTTCAGTAGCGGATTACACCTGAGGAGCGACTATGTCCGAGGCATTGATCGACGTCGACGAGGAAGCATTGGCCATAGTCGCTCGGATGTTGGGCACCACGACGACGCGCGACACGATCAACACAGCGCTGCGACGAATGGCCGCCGCCGAGATCGAGCGTCGCACCGTGGCCATCGAGCGGATAAGAGAACTGGTCGCGGAGGGGGCTCTGAACATGGAAGTGCTCGGGTTGCCCGAGGAGTACGAGCCCCCGAAGGACCCGCGGTGACCCAGGATCTGTATCTTGCGGACACCTCGGCGCTCGTCCGGTTCTACCGCAAGCAGACCAGCGAAGCATGGCACGAGCCATTCGCGGCCGGACGCGTCGGCTTGTGCGAACCGATCCGGCTTGAGTTTCTACGTGGCGTGGGTGGATACGCGGCATACGAAGCGCTCGATCAGCTCACCAGCGAGATGCTGCCCCACTTTCACGTACCGGATTCCGTATGGACGGAAGCCGCGGCGCTGCAACTCCGCCTCTGGGAGAAGTCACAACACGAATGCGCGAGTGTCGTGGATCTCGTGGTCTCGATCACGGCGGCCCGACACAACCTCGTAGTGCTGCACGCGGACCGCGACTTCGACGTCATCGCCAAGCTCACCGGGCAACCTGTCCGGCGCATCGACGCCCGTTGACGCTCACCTGAGAGGATGCCGAGGAGGCCGACGGCAGCAAGTGGAGCGAGGAGTACGCGGTGTCCGATGTACGGCGTGTAGGGGTGGTAGGGGCCGGGCTGATGGGGTCCGGGATCGTCGAGGTCTGTGCGAAGGCCGGGCTGGACGTGTTGGTGGCGGAGACCGGCAAGGCCGCGGCGGAGGCCGGGCAGGCTCGGGTGACCAGGTCGATCGATCGCGGGGTGAAGGCGGGCAAGCTCGCCGAGGCCGATCGGGACGCGGCGCTGGCCCGGATCACGTACACCACCGACCTGGGCGACTTCGCCGACCGGGACATGGTGATCGAGGCCGTGGCCGAGCTCGAAGAGGTCAAGACGCAGATCTTCGCCACGTTGGACAAGGTCGTGGTGCGCGAGGACGCGATCCTGGCGTCGAACACGTCCTCGATCCCGATCATGAAACTCGGCATGGCCACGACCCGACCGCAACAGGTCGTCGGGATCCACTTCTTCAACCCGGTGCCGGTGCAGAAGCTGGTCGAGCTGGTGCCCTCGCTGCTCACCGACGAGCGCACGGCCGCTCGCGCGGAGGCGTTCGCGGGCGAGGTGCTGGGCAAGACGGTGATCCGCTCGCAGGACCGCGCCGGCTTCGTGGTCAACTCGCTGCTCGTGCCCTATCTGCTCTCCGCGATCCGGATGTTCGAGTCCGGCTTCGCGTCGGCGGAGGACATCGACAACGGCATGGTGCTCGGCTGCGCGCACCCGATGGGCCCGCTGCGGCTGACCGACCTGATCGGTCTGGACACGATCAAGGCGGTCGCGGACAGCCTCTACGACGAGTTCAAGGAGCAGCTCTACAGCTCGCCGCCGCTGCTGCTGCGCATGGTCGACGCGGGGCTGCTCGGCAAGAAGAGCGGACGCGGCTTCTACCAGTACTGAGCCCGGCTCCCGGAACGCGCCTCGGGGCGGCCCCGCGTGGGGCCGCCCCGACGTGTGTCGGCGGGCTACGGCGTGCGCGCCTCGACCTTGTCGATCCGTACCGGAGCGGAGACCGAACCCGGCTCCGCACCCGCCGCGGGCGCCTGCGGGTCGGCCTTGGCCACCACCACCGCCTGCGAGGTCTGCAGCGGGACCTCCTTGATCAGCAGCACCGCGATCAGCGCGAGCAGGCCGAACGGGGCCGCGAACAGGAAGATGTCGCCCACCGCGTGGCCGTACGAGGCCTCCACGATGCCGCGCGCCGGCTCCGGCAGGTGGTGCACGTTCGGGATACCGGACCCGCCACCCGTACCGGACCGCAGCCCGGCGTCGGACAGGTAGCCGGTGACCTTGGTCGCCATCACCGCGCCCAGCGCCGAGACGCCGACCGCACCGCCCAGGCTGCGGAAGAACGCGACGACCGAACTGGCCGCGCCCAACTGGTGGACCGGCACCGCGTTCTGCACCGCGAGCACCAGGTTCTGCTGGAGCGCGCCGACGCCCATACCCAGCAGGAACATGTACCCGCCGAGCACCCACAGGTTGGTGTCCGCGCGGGCCGTGCTCATCAGGGCCAGGCCGATGGTCAGCGAGACGCCGCCCGCGACCAGGTAGCGCTTCCAGAAGCCGGTCGCGGTGATCAGCTTGCCGACCACGGTCGAGGCGATCACCAGGCCGCCGATCATCGGCAGCGTCATCAGGCCCGAGACGGTCGGCGACTTGCCGCGCGCGATCTGGAAGTACTGGCTGAGGAAGACCGACGAGCCCATCATCGCCAGGCCCACCGCGAGGCTGCCGAGCACGGCGAGCACGATGGTCCGCTCCTTGAACAACCACAGCGGGATGATCGGCTCGGCCGCCCGGCCCTCGACCCGAATCGCCAGGGCGATCAGCAGCAACGATCCGAACACCATCGCCGCGCTCTGCCAGGAGATCCAGTCGTAGTTCTTGCCCGCCAGCGAGACCCACACCAGGAGCACCGAGACGCCCGCGCTGATCAGCGTCGCGCCCAGGTAGTCGATGGTGACCTCACGCTTGACCACCGGGAGCTTGAGCGTCTTCTGCAGGATCACGATCGCGACCACCGCGAACGGCACGCCGACGTAGAAGCACCAGCGCCAACCCAGCCACGGGGTGTCCACGATCACGCCGCCGATCAGCGGGCCGCCGACGGTGGCCAGCGCGAAGGTGGCGCCGAGGTAGCCGCTGTACCGGCCGCGCTCTCGCGGCGAGATCATCGCGGCCATGATCACCTGCGCGAGCGCGGTCAGGCCGCCCACGCCGATGCCCTGGATCACCCGGCAGCCGATCAGCATGCTCGTGTTCTGCGAGAGGCCGGCCAGCGCCGAACCCGCGACGTAGATCACCAGCGCGAGCTGCACCAGCAGCTTCTTGCTGGTCAGGTCCGCGAGCTTGCCCCAGATCGGGGTGGTCGCGGTCATCGCGAGCAGCGTCGCGGTGACCACCCACGTATAGGAGGTCTGGCTGCCGTGCAGATCGGAGATGATCCGCGGCAGCGCGTTGGACACGATCGTGGACGACAGGATCGCCACGAACATGCCCAGCAGCAGCCCGGACAGGGCCTCCATGATCTGCCGGTGCGACATCGGTTCCGCCGATGCCTCCGCGGCCGGTGCGTTGGTCATGCCTTCCCCTTTTGCCTCTCGGATCCTCTGCGCCCGGACGCGGCTTCCCCACCCCCGACACTCGTTGCTTGTTACAACCATAGCGTGCTTTGTTGCTGCAAGCAACTTTCAAGAGATGGTCAAGTCGGCGCGCCTCTGTGTGATCGATCCGTCACGCAAATAGCATCGGGGCATGGCGAAGACCCCTCGATCCGGCGACGCGGGCGGCAACATCGGCGGCGTGTCCTACCGCACGATCGGCATCGCCGCGGTCGTCGTCCTGGCCGTCTGGTTCGTACTGGCCAACACCGCCTCGGCAACGATCCGGTTCTGGATCCCCACGCTGGCCGCACCGATGTGGATCGTCCTGGGCGGCACGTTCGGGGCGGGCGCGCTGGCCGGGTGGTGGGTGAGGGGAAACCGCGGCTGAACGGCCGGATATCCTGGCCGCATGCTTCGCTCCAGGCTGCGCCCCGCCGTGTCCGTGGCGAGCCTGGTGGCCGCCGGTCTGCTCGTGGCCGGCTGCGCGAGTCCCGGTTCGCCGACCGCCGAGCCCTCCGCGGGCACTCCCACCGGATCGGAGACCCAGCCCGTCGGCGACACCGTGTGCGCCGGCCTCCTGCCGACCTCGTCGGTAACCACGCTGCTGCCCGCGGAACCCGCCTTCACGAGCCAGGACCAGCCGCCGCTGGAGCACTATCCGGTACTGCGCTGCCGAGTCTCGGCGGGCGACCGGGCCTTCGTCGGCTCGGTGTACCTGTTCAACATGGCGGGCGCCGAACGTGTGCAGTTGCCGGGGCTGACCACGACCGGGTCGGCGCCGCTGGGCGACAAGGACCACGTTCTGTACGGCATGGCCGGTGCGGACGACGCTTGGCTGGTACAGAACTGCAAGGTGCAGAACGTCAAGGACCCGGTGCCGATGCTGGTGCGCGCCCGCACCATCGGGCCCGCCGGCGCGCCGAACGCGCCCGACCAGCGGCAGCAGTTGGCCGACCTGGCCGTCGAACTCGCCAATGGCGTGGCCAAGGTGGCCGGGTGCGGCTCCGAGCCGACCCCGCGACCCGGCGAGATCAAGCCCGCGAACGATCCGAAGCCGATCACCGACGCGCGCGTGTGCGGCATGCTCGACCCCGCCGCGCTCGGCCCGCAGGCGGCCGGTGAGCAGCGTGCGCGCTGGACCGCGGCCGCGACCCCCGAAGGCCCCGGCGCGATCCAGGGCTGCGACCTGTTCCTGGACGGCACGCGCGTGTTGTCCTTCGCCATCGTGCACGGCTACCTCGCCCCCGGCGCCGAGGTCCCGGGCGAACGCGCCATCCTGTCCGAGCGCTTGCCCACCGACGGCGTCCCCAACGACGCCCAGCTCGCGGGCACCGTCGAGGGCAAGGTGCTCGGCATGTGCGACGGCCACACCGTCGCCTACCAACTCAGCCGGCACAACGGCGAGGACCCTCCCGGCCTGACCCTGGGTCAACCCACCGAGACCTTCTTCAAGTCCTTCGCCAACGGGGCCTCCCAGTGGGGCTTCAAGTGCGAACCGATCGCCCCCGACGCCGATTGGAAGATCCGCCGCTGACCCCTGGCACGCCACCGTGCCCGGGAGCCCGGCGAGACGCCCACGACATGCCCCGACCCGATCCGGACGGATCCCACCGCCGGCCCACCGCCGCGCCCGTCGGGGCACGCCGCCCGGCCGCCACGACGCGAAAGACGAAGAGGGTGCCGCACGTCATTCGTGCGGCACCCTCTTCTCGGGTCACCCGATCACCTCGACCGATCGCGTCGGCCGATCGCCTCGGCCGATCGCCTCGGCTGATCGCGTCACCCATGTGAGCGACGAACCGTCAGCTCACACCCTCCGGTTCCCGAGTCGCGGCCGGCAACGACTGGGGCTGCGTGCCCTTGTCCTGCCCACCGTCCTTGTCCTGCTTCGGCTGCTCCCCGCCCGCGGCCGGAAGCCCGCCGAGGAACTTCTTCTCGACGTCCGGGTTCTCCTTCAGGTAGGCCTTGACCCCCTCGGCGGCGGCGTTCGGCTTGCCCTCGAAGTCGACGAAGACCTTCTTCTCCAGCGGCCCGAGTACCGAGTCGTCCAGTTTGAGGTTCTTCACCCAGGTGTTCAGCTCCGGGAAGTCCTTCGCGAAGCCCTTGCGACCGATCGAGCTGATCCAACCCGGCGCGCCGTAGGACTGCTTCGGGTCGGCCAGCGGCTTGATGTCGTACTTCGTGTACGCCCAGTGCGGACGCCACATCGTCACCACGATCGGCTTGCCCGCCGCCATCTGCCGGTCCAGTTCGGCGATCATCGCGGGCGTGCTGCTCTTGACCAGGTCGAAGTCGAGCCCGTACTCCGGGATCAGCTTCTTCTCGGTCAGGTCCATGATGTTCGCGCCCGGCTCGATGCCGACGATCCGACCGCCGAACTCCTTCTCGTGTCCCTTGAGTTCCTCGACCGAGTTGTACGGAAGGTTCTTCGGGATCGCGAGCTGCACATCGACGTTGTCGTACCACTGCCCGATCTCCTCGAGCTTGGACCCGTACTCGTCCATGTACTTCTTGTGCAGCGTGGGCAGCCACGCGTCCAGGAACAGGTCGATGTCGCCGCGCGCGATGCCCTGGAACATCGGGCCCACGTCGAGCTGCTTGAGCGTGACGTCGTAGCCGCGCTTCTCCAACAACTGCTTGTACATGTTGGTGACCACGACGTCCTCCTCCCACGGGATCCAGCCGATCGTGATCTTCTTCCGACCGCTGTCCGAGGCGCCCAGCCCGAAACCGCCCAGCAGCCCCGCCACCAGCGCGACCGCGACCACGCCGCCGACCGCGACGACCGGGCGCGGACGCCAGTCCAGCAGCCACTTGGGCGTGAAGCCCTCGGCGCTGCGCACGGTCGCGGCACGCTTGGCCCGGGCCTCGACCCGCTGACCGGCGGCGTTGACCGTACGGTCGAGGTAGATCGCGAGCACGACCACCGCGACGCCGGCCTCGACCCCCAGGCCCACGTTGTTGTTCGACAGCGCGCCGAACACCTCGCTGCCCAGGCCGCCGGCGCCGACGATGCCGGCGGTGACCACCATCGACAGCGACAACATGATGACCTGGTTGACGCCGGCCATGATGGTCGGCAACGCGAGCGGGAACTGGATGTCCTTGAGGATCTTCCACTCGCTGGTGCCGAACGCCTCACCGGCCTCGACCATCTCCGCGTCCACGCTGCGGATGCCGAGCTCGGTCATCCGTACGCCCGGCGGCAGCGCGAAGACCACGGTGGCCACGGCGCCCGGTACCTCACCGATACCGAAGAACGTGATCGCCGGGATCAGGTACACGAAGGCCGGCATCGTCTGCATGAAGTCCAGCACCGGCTTGACCACGGTACCCACGGCCCGGCTGCGCGCGGTCAGGATGCCCAGCGGGATCGCGATCAGCAGCGCGACCGCCGCCGAGACCAGCACCAGGGCCAGCGTGGACATCGCCGGCTGCCACATGTCCAGGCCGTCGATCAGCAGGAATCCGACCGCCGCGAGCAGCCCGAACACCGGACCGCGCACGGCCCAGCCGATCGCCGCGAACAACACGACGACGGCCGGCAGCGGCGAGTCCGTCAGCCAGTCGGCGAGATGGGTGATCGCGCCGCCCACCACGCTCTGGATGAAGTCGAACAACCACGAGAAGTGGTCGCGCATGAAGTCGACCAGGCTCTCAGCCCAGTCGCCCACGTGAATCCTAGGCATTGTCACGCACCTCGCCCTCGCCCACGACCGGCTCGCCGGCCGGCGCCGGGACGAACGAAGCGGTCGGGGCGGACCGCTCCGGCACGCCCGCCGTGCCCGTCGGCAGCAACTTCTCCGCCGGGCCCGCGGGCACCAGCATCTTGACGCTGCCGGTGTCGGTCACACCGAGCGTGCCCCCCTCGGCACCGCCCGATCCGCTCGGCGCGGCGTTGCCGAGCGCGGCCAACAGGCTCACCCGGGGGATCACCCCGACCAGCCGCATCGCCTCGTCCACCACCGCGAGCGGCAACCTGCTCTCCGCGCATGGCGTGAACAGCTCGGCGACCGGCGTCTGCGGGGTCACCGTCACCACGTCCAGCGACGGATCGGGCTGGATGCTGCGATCGCCGGTACGCGCGGCCTCGGTGACCGCCGCGTCGGTGACCGCGCCGAGCAACCGGCGGCCGTTCTCCCTGGTATCCACCACGAACGCGGCCGTGGTCTGCGCCTCACGCATCGTGCGCATCGCGACCCGGGGCCCCTCTGCGCAGGTCACCGTGGCGCGCGAGTCCTCCATGATCGAGCCGGCGGTCAGCACCCGGGTGCGGTCCACGTCGGCGACGAAGGACGCCACGTAGTCGTTGGCCGGGTCGGTCAGGATGTCCTCGGCGGTGCCGATCTGGACCACCCGGCCGTCGCGCATCACCGCGATCCGGTCGCCCAGGCGCATCGCCTCGTTGAGGTCGTGCGTGATGAACACGATGGTCTTGTGCAGCTTCTCCTGGAGCTCCAGGAGCTGATCCTGCATCTCGCGGCGGATCAGCGGGTCGAGCGCGCTGAACGACTCGTCCATCAGCAGGATGTCGGCGTCCGTGGCAAGTGCCCGGGCCAAACCGACCCGCTGCTGCATGCCGCCGGACAACTCGCCCGGCGCGGACTCCTCCCAACCGGCAAGGCCGACCAGGGCCAATGCCTCACGGGCACGCCGATCCCGCTCGGCCGCCGGCACACCCTGCACGGACAGGCCGTAGCCGGCGTTCTCCAGCACCGTGCGGTGCGGGAACAGCGCGAAGTGCTGGAAGACCATGCTGACGCGCCGGGCGCGCACGTCGCGCAATTCCTTGGCGGGTAGCGAGGTCAGATCCCGGTCGTCGATGTAGACGGCGCCGGCGGTGGCGTCCAGGAGACCGTTGAGCATCCGCAGCAGGGTCGACTTGCCCGAACCGGACAGGCCCATCACCACGAATATCTCGCCCTCGGCGACCTCGAACGAAACGTCGATGACGGCCGGGGTGGCATTGCTCTTGCGTACATCGTCACGGCTTTCGCCGGCACGGAGCCGTTTGACCGCGTCGTCGGCACGTCGGCCGAAAATCTTGTACAGGCCTTCGGCCTTGAGTCTGGACACGCATACCTCGTCATTAGGGCCGCGGGGGAACGGAACCGCTGACTTCGGTTCCGGGCCGGAGCACCGCCGTGATGAGGGCACCGGCGCCGCGGGCTGCGGATGCGGGAGTACGGCCGCCGCAAAAACGTCACGGCAGCGGCGCACGTCCGGGGTCGAACGCCTTTTTCAGGGGCAGCCCGAAAAAGTTGTATCCCGCATTTGTTACCGGGCGTGACTTGCCCGACTGATTCGGATGAGAAACATATGGAGATTCTCATCTCATTAACGCGTTCGCATATGTCCGAATTGATGCACTAATCACCCGATCGACACACGGCCTTTCGGTCGTGATCGCACGGTGATCATGACGTGATCACATCGACATACTCGTACCTCTCGGTCATCGATCGGTCATCGAACGCGCACCCGACGCCGAAACGTCGACGTCCACCGTCGCACACGGGCGTGCACTCCGGCGCCGTCCCCCGAATGGCCGTGGCGCGGCCGGGGCGCACATGCCCCATAGGGGTGACGTTACCGCGTTCTCCAGGTGACACAACGTCACCAGGCGGTAACGTCCCGGCGCGAGAACGCAGACGGCGATCCCCCACTGTCGCACGCACCCCTACCGATGGAGCCTTCCGTGTCACGCTTGCTCGACGTCAGCCCCGAGGTCCGCGCCGAGATCGGCGACGACGAGGCCGCCCGATTGGTGGCCGGGGAGACCGGTCCCCAGACCTACGCCTGCGCCTCCTGCCGCGGCGAGGGAGACACCACCTCCGTGGAGACCAGCGCGCTGTTGTACCTGGCCGAGGAGACCGCCGTGCTCGCGTTCGCGCACACGCGCTGCATCCCCTCGCAGGTGATCCCGGTGTCCGAGGCGGCGGTCGAGCCACTGCTCGCGGCGCAGGCCAACCCCGGCCTCGCCGTGCAGACGGTGGTGCCGGGTGGTCCGGTGCCGATCTCGATCACCGGCAGCATGGTGGTGTGCGCGGGCGTGACGTACGCGGCGCTGGTGGTCGAGCCGGGTGCGGCCGTGGCCCGTCCCGGCACTCCCGGCGCGCAGGACGAGTTCCTGTCGCTGCTCGGCGAGCGCGGGTTCGCGCCGATCGCCACCCCGGACGAGACGCTGCCGCCGCTGCTCGGCGGGTGGTCCGTGCAGATGACCGACGGCTACCTGACCGCGGTGCTCTTCCCGGGCGCGGGCGGACGGACCGAGGCGTGGTGGCAGGCGCAGAGCCCGGCGGAGGTGCCCGAGGCGTGGCTGAACGCGGCCAAGACGCACGGCGTGGTACTGCTGTTCGCCGCCCCGGTCGGCACGATCGGCATCCACACCGGCAACGACGAACTGGCCGCCGCACTCAACGAAGCGGGCCGGCGCAACCTGCTGGCCGCCGGATCGGTACCGGTCAGCGGCATCTGAACGAACGTCGGCGCCTCTGCCCGGCGGGGCGGTCGGGCGGGCGTCGCGGGTACGCACGGGAGGCGGCCGATTCCGGGTCGCCTTCCTTGCTCCGATAGCGTGCTGCGCCTATGGAGCACTACGACGCGGCCTACGGCGACGAACTGGTTTCCCACGACCGACGGCACATCTGGCACCCGTACGCGAGCACCGACGGCAGCGCGCCGCTGTTCCCCGTGGTCGGCGCCGAGGGGGTCCGGCTCCGGCTCGCCGACGGACGCGAGCTGATCGACGGGATGTCCTCGTGGTGGGCCGCGATCCACGGCTACAACCACCCCGTGCTCAACGCCGCCGCGCACGCGCAGGTGGACACGATGGCGCACGTCATGTTCGGCGGACTGACCCATCCCCCGGCGGTGCGACTCGCCCGCCTGCTGGTGGAGATCACTCCCGAGCCGCTGAACAAGGTCTTCTTCGCCGACTCCGGCTCGGTCGCGGTCGAGGTGGCGCTCAAGATGGCGCTGCAGTACCAGCGCGGACGCGGACGCCCCGAGCGAACCCGCCTGCTCACCGTGCGCGGCGGCTACCACGGCGACACGTTCGGCGCGATGTCGGTGTGCGACCCGGTCGGCGGCATGCATCACCTGTTCTCCGAGGTGTTGCCGGCCCATCTGTTCGCGCCGATCCCTCCCCCGGGGTTCGACACCGAGCCGACCGCCGCGGACACCGCGGCGATCGAGGACCTGCTGGGGCAACACGGCTCGACCATCGCCGCGGTGATCCTGGAGCCGATCGTGCAGGGGGCGGGTGGGATGCGCTTCCACTCCCCCGCGTACCTGCGTCGGATCCGCGAACTGTGCACCCGGCACGGGGTGTTGCTGATCGCGGACGAGATCGCCACCGGATTCGGTCGGACCGGCGAGCTGTTCGCCTGCGAACACGCGGGAATCGCACCGGACATCATGTGCCTGGGCAAGGCCCTCACCGGCGGCTACCTGACCATGGCCGCGACCCTGTGCACCGACGAGGTGGCCGACACCATCTCCCGCGGCGAGGGCGGCGCCTTCATGCACGGCCCCACCTTCATGGCCAACCCGCTCGCCGCGGCGATCGCGAGCGCGAGCGTGGACCTGCTCCTCTCCGGCCCCTGGCGCGAACGCGTCGCCACCCTGTCCGAGGGCCTGCGCACCGGCCTGGCCCCGGCCCGCGACCTCCCCGGCGTGGTCGACGTCCGCGTCCTGGGCGCCATCGGCGTCATCGAACTCGCCACCCCCGTGGACATGTCCACCATCCAGCCGGCCTTCGTCGAACGAGGCGTCTGGATCCGCCCCTTCGGCAAACTCGTCTACACGATGCCCCCCTACGTGATGTCCCCCGAAGACCTCACCACAGTCACCACCGCCATGGTCGAGATAGTCCGCACCCACACATAACCCCACCCCACCCACGTCGACCACCCATCGCCCAAGCGCGATTCCCCCGACGCATCACCGCCCCATCCGCGTCGACCACCGTCACCCAAGCGCGATTCCCCCGGCACGTCACCGCCCCCTCGACCCCCGCCCACCCCATCCGCGTCGACCACCGTCACCCAAGCGCGATTCCCCCCGGCGCGTCAGCGCCCCCGACCCAGCACGCCCCCGGTGATCGACGCGCGAAGCGCGGAGAGCGGCGGAGCCGCAGGTATGGACGGTGTGCCCCGGAGCGAAGCGGAGGGACACACCGTCCCGAGCGAGGCGCCACCTTTTTTCTCGGAGGAGCTTGCGGGGGAGAGAAAAAAGGTGGCGCCTCGCGAGCCGGCGACGAAGTCGCCCAACAAACAGCAACGCCGCGAACCCGACTCCGGCCCGCCACCCCACGCCCCCACCCACGACCCACCCCCACCCCCACCCCCCTCGCGACCCGGCGACGAAGTCGCCCAACAAACAGCAACCCCCAGCCCCCCGTCTCGTTGGACCCGATATGTTCAGCTTCGACGACTCCATCAGCAGCCGAGCCCTCGGCCACCCCGTGGTCGCCGTGGCCGCCCCCACGGCCCCCGCCCACGACGTCCTGACGCCGATCTACAACGCGCTGGAGACCGAGTGGCGGCGCATGTTCCGCGCCGTCCCGCACGAGCGCTCGAACGAGGACTACGCGGCGAGCCGCCCGTCCTACGGCGCGCCCGCCGCGCCCGCCGCGATCAGCCACTCGTACGCGCAGGACCCACCGTTCCCGAACTTCTCGCTGCCCACCCAGGGCAACTGCGCACTGCCCACCCAGGGCGGCTACACCACGTACGGCCGACACCGCGGCGCTTCCCTGGTGCCCGCCCAACCCCCGCGCGTCCCCGCCCCGCACGGCCACCTGCCGCTCTGATGTGCCCGACCGGACAGAGTCGGCGGGAAACGACGACGAGGGCCCGGACGCGATGTCGCGTCCGGGCCCTCGTGATGTCCGCCGTGCCGTCCGGGGTCAGCGACCGGTCTTGTTCCGACCGCGCTTCTCCCTGACCTTCATCCGAATCTCGATCGGCGTGCCCGGGAAGCCGAACTCCTCGCGCAGCCGGCGCTCGATGAACCGGCGGTAGCCCGCCTCCAGGAAGCCGCTGGTGAACAGCACGAAGCGCGGCGGCTTGGTGCCCGCCTGGGTGCCGAACAGGATGCGCGGCTGCTTGCCGCCCCGGATCGGGTGCGGGTGGGAGGCCACCAGCGTGCCCAGGAACGCGTTGAGCTGACCCGTGGGAATGCGCTTCTCCCAGCTCGCCAACGCGGTCTCGATGGCCGGGACCAGCTTCTCCATGTGCCGGCCGGTCAGCGCCGACACGTTCACCCGAGGCGCCCAGGTGACCTGGACCAGGTCCTGCTCGATCTCGCGTTCGAGGTAGTAGCGGCGCTCCTCGTCCATGAGGTCCCACTTGTTGTACGCGATCACGATCGCCCGACCGGCCTCGACCGCGAGCGAGATGATCCGGGTGTCCTGCTCGGTCAGCCGCTCGCTGGCGTCGATCAGGATCACCCCGACCTCGGCCTTCTCCAGCGCGGCCGTGGTGCGCAGCGACGCGTAGAAGTCGGCGCCCTGGGTCAGGTGCACACGGCGACGGATGCCCGCGGTGTCGATGAACTTCCAGGTCTTGCCGCCGAGCTGGATCAGTTCGTCGACCGGGTCGCGGGTGGTGCCCGCGACCTTGTCCACGACCACCCGGTTCTCGCCGGCGACCTTGTTCAGCATGCTCGACTTGCCCACGTTCGGGCGGCCGAGCAGCGCGACCCGGCGCGGGCCGCCCTCCATGACGCCGAAGCGCTGCGCGGGGGCCTCCGGCAGCACCGCCAGCGCGGCGTCGAGCAGGTCGCCGCTGCCTCGGCCGTGCACGGCCGAGACCGGCCAGGGCTGGCCCAGGCCGAGCGACCACAGCGCGGCGGCGTCCGCCTCCTGCGCCATGTTGTCGACCTTGTTGGCGGCCAGCACGACCGGCTTGCCGGACTTGCGCAGCACCCTGACGACGGCCTCGTCGCTGTCGGTGGGGCCGACGATCGCGTCGACCACGAACATCACCGCGTCCGCCGAGTCGATCGCGTACTCGGCCTGGACCGCGACCGACAGGTCGATCCCGACCACGTCGCGCTCCCAGCCGCCGGTGTCGACCACGGTGAACCGTCGACCGTTCCAGGTGGCCTCGTAGTACACGCGGTCGCGGGTCACCCCGGGGGTGTCCTCCACGACCGCCTCGCGGCGCCCGATGATCCGGTTGACCAGCGTGGACTTGCCCACGTTGGGTCGACCGACGACCGCGAGCACCGGCAGGGGCCCGCCGGAGTCCTCGGCGTGCTCGCCTCGGTCGGGGCCGTCCCCTTCCAGGTCGACCCACTCGTCGGGGTCGTAGCCCGCCTCCCACGCCTCCGGGTCGAAGGCGCCCTCGGTCGTGGCGTCGGCGTGCTGCTCCATGGGGGTGTTCCTCGTTCGGGTAGCGGTACGGGTGAAGATCGTGGTCAGCCGGCGCGGCCGGTCATCCGCTCGGCCTCGCGCAGGTGCGCGGTGAGCCGTTCGACGATGCGGTCGGACGCGGCCTGGACGGCCTTGCGGGTGGCCCGGCGGTCGGCGTTCTCGACCGCCTCGAAGGGCTTGCCGTAGACCACGTCGATCCGGGAGCGCAGACCCGGCAATGCACCGATCGAGGATCCCCGCGCACCGGTGCCGAGGCAGGCCACCGGGACGATGGGTGCCCCGGAGCGCAATGCCAGATATGCAAGTCCATTGTGCACTGCCGAGAAGTCGGCCTGTCCCCGCGTGCCCTCCGGGAACACGCCGAGCGCGCCGCCACCGGCCAGTACGTCGAGCGAATCGGTGATCATCCGGCGGTCCGCGACGCCGCGCTGGACCGGGATGTGGCCGATCCCGCGCAGTATCGGGCCGAGCGCGCCGGTGAACATCTCGCGCTTGACCAGCACCTGGGTGGGTCGGGGCGCGAACGCGAAGAGCATCGGGCCGTCGACGAAGTTGGCGTGGTTGCCCGCCAGGATCACCGGGCCGGCCATCGGCACGTGCCACGCGCCGAGCGCGCGCACCCGCCAGAAACTGCGCAGCAGCGGCTCGCCGATGAAGTGCGCGGCTCCGGCGAGCGGGGGCTTCGAGGTGGTCCCGAAAGCCGCGGTCACCGCACGTGTTCCGCGACCAGGGCGAGCAGGTGGTCGACCACCTCTTCGCGGCCGAGCTCGGTGGTGTCCACCAGGATCGCGCCCTCGGCCATCCCCGCGGGGGCGACCGCGCGACCCGAGTCCAGGGCGTCGCGACGGGCCAGATCGGCCCGGGTCGCCTCGACGCTGGTGGCCTGCGTGCCGGTCAGCTCGGCGTTGCGGCGGGCGGCGCGGGCCGCCTCGGACGCGGTCAGGTAGACCTTGACCGCCGCGTCGGGCGCCACCACGCTCGCGATGTCGCGACCCTCGACCACGATGCCGCCCGCGCCGATCGTGGCCCGCTGGAGCTCGACCAGGCGGGTGCGCACCTGCGGCACGGCGCTGACCGCGCTGACCGCCTTGGTCACCTCGTCGGTACGGATCGGGCCGGCCGCGTCCTTGCCGTCCACCGTGATGGTGGGCGCGTCGGGGGCGGTCCCGGAGACGATCTGCGGCTTGTCCGCGGCGGCGGCCACCGCGTCGGGGTCGTGCACGTCGACGCCGTTGAGGAGCATCCACCACGTCATCGCCCGGTACATCGCACCCGTGTCCAGGTAGCGCAGGCCCAGCCGGGCGGCGACCGCGCGCGAGACGCTGGACTTGCCGGACCCTGACGGACCGTCGATGGCGACCACCGCGGTCGCGAGCGGTGTACGGGCTTCCACGGTCGCCGACCTTTCACTTGTTGCCGGCACGGGGGCCGTCACGGGTATTGCCGAACCGGGCGGCGCAGTCGATGCCGCGGGGCGATAGGACACCGCCCGAGGGTACCGTCACGGATAGCCTTGATCGGTTGCCCCATTATTCCGTCACCCGCCCCTTGGAGTTCCCGTCGTGCGTACCGCCGCCGTGGTCGGCACCGGACTGATCGGCACATCCGTCGCACTCGCGCTGGCCTCGCGGGGGGTCACCGTGTATCTCCGTGATCGGGACAGCACCGCGGTGCGCACGGCGGCGGCGATGGGCGCGGGCCAGGAGGCGACACCGCCGGAGCCGGTGGACCTGGCCGTGCTCGCGGTGCCGCCGGCGCGGATCGCCGAGACGCTGCGCCAGGTGCAGTCGGAAGGGCTCGCGCTCGGGTACACCGACGTGGCCAGCGTCAAGGAGCAGCCGCTGCGCGAGATAGCGGATCTGAGCTGCGACCTCACCCGGTACATCGGCGGGCATCCGCTGGCCGGGCGCGAGCGCTCGGGGCCGCTGGCCGCGCGGGCCGACCTGTTCGAGGGCCGGCCGTGGGTGCTCACCCCCTCGCGCGAGACCGACACCGAGACGCTGAATCGGGCGCTGGAGCTGGTGTCGCTGTGCCGGGCGGTGCCGGTGGTGATGGCGCCGCGCGATCACGACCACGCGGTCGCGCTGGTCTCGCACGCGCCGCACCTGGTGTCCGCGCTGATGGCCGCGCGCCTGGAGGGCGCCCGGGACACCGACACCCGGCTCGCGGGCCAGGGCGTCCGGGACGTGACCCGGATCGCGGGTTCGGACCCGAGCCTGTGGGTCGACATCCTGGGCGCCAACGCGAACGCGGTCGCGGACGTGCTCGCCGGGCTGGCGAGCGACCTGGACACCGTGGTCGGCTCGCTGCGCGCGCTCGCCGCGGACGACGAGGCCAAGCGCGAGCTGGGTTCGCGCGGCGTCGCGGCGCTGCTGCGGCGCGGCAACGCCGGGCACGCGCGGATCCCGGGCAAGCACGGTGAGCCGGCCGCGCGGTATGAGGCCGTCCCGGTGGTCGTCCCGGACCGGCCGGGCGAGCTGGCCCGGCTGTTCGCCGACGTGGGCCGGGCCGAGGTCAACATCGAGGACATCCGGATCGACCACGCGCAGGGCCGCCCGACCGGTCTGGTCGAGCTCCAGGTGGATCCGCAGCGGGTCGAGGCGCTCACGACGGCGCTGCGCGGCGGCGGCTGGACCGTACAGCGCTGAGCCGGCGGCGCGCGCGACCGGGCCGCCGATCGGCCCGGTCCGCGCGCACCCGTGCCAGGTTCGCCGGACCGGTCGGCACGACGACGAAGCCGCGCGGTCACCCGGCCGCGCGGTCACCGCATCGCGCGGCCTGCGGTCAGCGCGGCGGGTTCTGCTCCGCCCAGCGCCGGCCCAGTTCGGTGCGGAACTCCTCACCCCACTGGGAGTTGAGCAGGATCTCCTCGATCAGCGGGTTCGGCGAGCGGTCCCGGCGGTCGGAGAGCACGCAGATCGCGATCTGGCGCAGCACGCCCTTGGTGTCGGTCTTGGGCGCGAGCACCACCACGAGCAGTTGCTCGAACAGCTTGCGGGTGCGTTTTTCGCCCGCGCCGGCCGCGTCGAGGCGGTCGCCGAACTGCTCGGCGTCCAGCAGCGTCTCGCGCATCGCCAGCAGGTCGTCCGGGTTCCAGGCCTCCGGCGCGAGTTGCCGTCGGCGCTGTTCCAGCCGGGTGGTCAGCCGGTCCGCGAGCACCGGCAGCACCCGCAGATCGGCGAGGCGCAGCGCGACCGCGAGCGTGACGATGTTGTCGATGCCCGCGACCTCGGTCTTGGCGGCGCCGCCGCCGAGCGCGCGCTCGCGCAGCGTGGGCTTGTCCGGGAGGCGCTTGACCGCGCGTCGTATCTTGTCCACCTCGGTGTCCGGGATGCCGTACCCGGCCCACATGCTCCACGGCGCGTTGCCGGCGCTCGCGGGCAGCGCGCCCGGTGTGGGCGGACTGCCCGCGCCGCCGGCCTCGGGGTCGGCCCCGGCATCCGCGTCGGCGTCGGCGTCCGGGTCGTCCTCGGTGAACGGCAGGGCGGGTATCGGCAGTTCGCCGCGCTCCTCCTCGAAGCCCGGCCAGGGCCCGGTGAAGGCGTCCTCGATCTCCTCGAACACCGCGCCGTCGTCGGCGTACCAGGTCACGTCCGCGGCTTCGGCGGCCTTTGCCGGCTCCCCCGCGCGCGCCGTCCGCGCCGTCGCCGAGGACGGCGAGGACGGGGACGAGGCCGCGGACGAGGAAGCCGGCACCTCGGCCCGCGCCGACACCGACGTCCGGACCGGCTCCGCCGCGTACGGGAAGGCCGGCTCCTCCTCGGCCGCCGACACGGTGACCACCCGCGGCTCGCGCTCGACCCGCTCGGCCAACTCGACCCGTTCGACCCGCTCGCCCCACGCCGGGACCACCGCGGCCACCAGGGCCGGCTCGGGAACCGGCTCCGACGCGACCTCGGCGGCCTCCTCGGCCTGCGCCACGGCCTCGGCGACCGGCGGCCGAGGGGCCGCGCTCCACCGGCCCAGCCGGGTGCAGATCTCCCGGGAGCGCTCCTCGGCCCGCTCGTGCGGGAACCGGCGCAGGTCGCGCATGCCCTCCAGGAGCCGGTGGATGCCCGGCCAGTCGGTGTCGGTGTACCGGCTCACCAGCAGCGCCGCCGCGTGCGCGTGCACATCCGAACCCGCCTTGGGCTCGTCCCGGACCACCAGTCGATAGCGACCCGCCCACGGCTGCGCGTCCCGGGGCCGGCGCGGCACCACCACGAACCTCGGCTTGGCCGAGTGGTCCAGCGTCTCGAACGTGGAGAACGTGAAGGACACCGGCACCAGCCACAGCAGCAGGTCGGAGAGCCCCCACAACATCGGCACCGGGTCGATCCCGACGTCCCGCTGCCGAAACGAGAAGAACCTGCCCGGGTGGCGCAGCACGGCGGCGACCGCGACCTCCAGCAGATAGGCCTGGTCGCG
The DNA here is from genome assembly GCF_045207655.1 of Embleya sp. NBC_00888. Classification (NCBI taxonomy): domain Bacteria; kingdom Bacillati; phylum Actinomycetota; class Actinomycetes; order Kitasatosporales; family Streptomycetaceae; genus Embleya; species Embleya sp. NBC_00888. The sequence goes on from NZ_CP108784.1 coordinate 2,367,668, forward strand.
GGCCCGCCCGCGCAGCCGTTCGGCGTGCGCGTCCAGCGCGTGTGCCACGAAGTCCGGTGCGAGCGGGGCCAGTCCGTAGCCGCGCGGGATGTCCTCCAGGGCCGGTTCGCCCGCCCACACCGCGTCCTGGGTGAGCACCAGTGCGGCGTGCGGGCCCAGATCGCGGCCCGGGTCGAGCAGCACCCGCGCGTTGTTGCCGTCGACCACGTACTCGCGCCGGATCACCGCGGCGCCGCGACCGGTGTGCACCAGCGCGACGCTGGTCACCGGTGCGCCCCGATCGTCCGCGTCGACCGCGACGTGCTCGCGCACCTCGTCGTGCCAGCCCGGGAGTTCGTCCCGGGACACGGAGGCCGCGATCGGACCCAGGCCACGCCCGCCGAGCAGGCTGTCCTCCTGGCGTCGGTAGACGATCTGCCGAAACCCGCCCGCGTCGGCGTCGGTCGGCGTGTCCTTCCCGCGCGGCTGCGCCGTCCGTACCGTCATGGCTGCGCTTCCGTCCTGTCCGGCGTGCTGTCGAGGTCCTCCAGGGCGAGCCGACCGTATTCGAGCAGGAACGGCTCGCGATAGCGGGTGGATCGCAGCGCGCTCCACAGGGCCCGCCGATAGTCCTCCCACACCCGAAACGACGTACGAAGCCGCCAGACCGTGCCCGCGACGTCGGTACCGAACGTGGCGAGTCTGCCGTGTGCGACGACGCGCTCGGTCATCTCCCACAACAACAGGCTCAGCGACTCGCGCGGCACGCCGCATCCGTCGAGGGTCTTGATGTCCTCGTGCAGCCGACCGAGCACCGCCGCGAAGGCGGCCTGGGTGTGCTTGTCCAGCCGGCGCCGCTCCTCGTGCGTGCGGTGCACGAGTTGGGCCAGGCGGTACACCACCGGAGTCAGCAGCGGCGGCCCGGCGAGCAGCAGCGCGACCGCGAGCGTGTCCGGGTCGACCCGCTCCAGCGCCTCGCGGAACTCCCGCGTCTCGTGGCCGTTGGACCGGGAGATCTCCCCGGCGGCCAGCTCCAGCACCTCGAAGCCGGACCGGGTCGCGTGCAGCGCCTCCCAGGTCGCCCAGTCCGTCGTGCCGCGCCCGGTCCGCCCGGAGTCGGCCGTCGGCAGCGCCGGGCGACTCTCGGATCCGCCCGACTCGGGCCGGGCGGGCACGAGTCGGTCCGGGCGGGGCGGTACGGGTACGGGCGGGCCGCCCGGCGGCGGGATCGACCGATCCGACTCGCGCCCGTCCCGCCGATCCCGCTCACCGGCCCTCGATATGCGCCCCCCGTCGCCCCGGAACGTGTCCCACCCGTTGCGCCGAGCGCCCCACGCGTCGGATTCGTCGAGCGGGACGTACCCGCTGTCCGGGTGCCGCCCGTTGCGCGCGTCCCGCTCGTCCCGCCCGTTCGGGTCATCGTTCTCGTACGACCGGTCCGACTCGTCCGACTCGTACGACCCATCCGACTCGTACGAGTCGTCGAAGCCGGCCGACTCGTCGTCGGCGGCCCAGGTGTCCGTGTAGCCGGTCACCCCCGGATCGTCGGAGTACCCCGCCGCCGACCACCCCGGGCCCGGGTCGCCGGACCCGCCCGTCCCGGCCGCCGGATCCTCGCGGGGCGCCGGGTCGACCGCGCGCACCAGGCGCGTCGCATCCGGTTCGAGGTCGCGCACCAGGTTGGCGCGGTCCAGAAACGACGCGCCGGGCCGGGCCGCCGCGTCGATCTTGACCAGCGTGCGCTGCACCTCTTCCCACGGACGGGTGCAGTACTGCTGGACCAGGATCCCGGCGGCGTCGCGGAACACGTCCCGCCCCGGCTGCGGTTCGGAGCGCGGGTCGATCCGCAGTCGGTTGGCCGGCTCCGGGGTGTTGGGCCAGCGCGGGACCAGCACGAAGCGCGGCTTGACCATCGCGTCGCTGGTCTCGTACGTGGAGAAGGTCCACCGTCCGGGCGCCACCCACTGCGCCAGGTCGAACACGCCCCACAGCAGCGGCACGATGTCCGGGCCGACGTCGTCCAGGTGCAGGGTGAAGTGCCGCCGGTGGTCGCGCAGTACCGCCGCGAGCACGATCTCGACCAGTTCCGCGTGGTCGCGCGCGTGCCGGCGGATGTCCTCGTGCACGTCCGGGTCGAACGCGTCCGAGCGGATCGAGGCGCCGCGCATCGGCACCGTATCCGGCACGTCGGCGAGCCGGACGTGCGAGCCGGTCAGTCCGCCGCCGTGCCGGCCGTGCAGCCACGCGATCGCCAGCATCGTGTGCGCCTGCACCCGCAGACCGGGGTCGAGCAGCACGTGCGCGTTGTTGCCGGGCCGGTTGGTGCCGTGGATCGCGGCCTCGCGCAGGATCAGCGCGTGCCGCTCCTCCAGCCGCACCCGGCACACGCTCCACTCGGGCGTCTCCGGCAGCGAACGGTCCATCGAGACATGGCTGTCCAGACCCCCGTGCCAGTCCCGCAGGCGGTCGAAGGTCAGCGAGGTGGCGACCGGACCCATGCCCTTGTGGCCGAGCAGGTTCCCGTAGCTCCAGCGATAGACGATCTGATCCAGCCGATCCGCCTCGTCCGCTCCGGTGTCCGCCATCTCACACCCCCACCCGCTCGCTGCCGGCCTGATCGAGCATGTCGCACATCGCAAGGATCGCCACGACGGGTTCGAGAACCCGGCGCGGCCGGATGCCGCCGGGGAACCGGCCGTCCCGGTCGCGCGCGCCGGTGGCCGACACGAAGTGCATCGTGCAGCGCCGGAATTCCTCGAAGGGGCTGAGCCAGGCCGCCGCGTCGTGGGCGTACAGGAACGAGTACACGTCCCGGCTCTCGGCGGCCACCCTGGCCGGGTCCACCACACCGGCGCGCGGCGCGTGCGAGCCCAGCCACGCGTCCACGGGCGGCTCGAAGCGGATCAGGTCGGACTTGGTCACCGCGACCGTGACCGGCTGGTCGAGCAGTTCCGCCCGGCGCGGCAACCGGTCCATCACCGCCGCGAAGGTCCGGTCGCCGCGCCGGGTCCCCGGCATGTCCTCGGCCTCGCCGGTCAGTCGGCGCAGCTCGGGCAGGTCGACCGCGACCACCGGGTCCACCACGAACACGAACGCGTCGGCGGCGGCCAGGAATTGCATCTCCCGGCCGCCCCTGGCCAGGTCCTCGCCGCTGACGTCGAAGAAGGCGATCGGTCGGCTCCGACCGCCCGAGCGCAGCAGCAACGCGTCGGCGAACTGGACCAGGTTGCCCTGGTGGTTGACCGTGGTCGCGAGCATGTGGCCGCGCTGGAGCGGGTCGACCCGGTTGTGCAGGTAGTCCTGATGCTGGGCGGGGTCCACCGGCTGATGGGTGACCCCGTACGGGCGCAGCCCGCCGGCGTCGATCTCGGCGATCATCGCGGCGAGCAGGTGGGTCTTGCCGGAGAGGCCGTCCCCGATCAGGCCGACCACCAGCGGCGGCTCGTGGATCAGGTAGTTGGTCGGCAGGAAGTGTTCGCGCTCCTCGTCCCCGGTGGGGTTGGGGCAGCGCATGAAGGTCGCGCGCATCCGGTCGTGCCGCTTGACCGGGTCGGTGACCGTGCTCAGGTCCACCCGTTCGTAGCGCAGTCGGTCGTCGCGTTCGTAGAGGTCGTTCTCGTCCCAGCGGACCAGGTCCAGGCAGTAGGGGCAGCGCACCACGGCTCGATTCGAGTCGACGGGGCCGGCGGTCGGAGCGGCCGTGGAGGAGGTCGCGGACGCGGTCGGCGTGGGCGGTGTACGGGGCATCTCGCGGGTGCCCTCGTGCGGCGGCTCGACCGGTTCCCCGGGGGAGCCGGGCGAATCGGGCGAGGTCCGGCGGGGTTGCTCGCGCGGTCGGGCGCGCGGTTCGGGGCGGGGGGCGAGCCCGTCGAGGCGGCTCCGGATCGCCTCCACGCGGGTCGCCTCGGGCAGCGTGTGCACCTCGGTGGGCGTGTTCAGGAGTCGGTGGAAGCCCGCCCACCCCTCGCCCACGTAGTGCTTCACCATCCGCCGGGCGAGTTCGCGGTGCGCGTCGAACGGCTCGCCGTTCCCGGTCAGATCGACCCGTGCCCGGGTCCCCGGCGCGGTCCCGGGCACTCGGGGCAGCGTGACGAAGCGCGGCGCGCCCTTGGGATCGGGGGCGGTGTCGTCGACCTCGAACGTGGAGAACGTCCACGGCCCCGGGAGCAGCGCGGTGAGCAGGTGTTGCAGACCCCACAGCAGCACCGTGGCGTCCTCGGCGGTGGCCGGCAGCAGGGCCACCCGGGCCCGGGGCCGGCGCAGCACCGCCGCGGTGAGCACCTCGAGCGGGTCGCCGAGCCGGCGGGCCCGCTCGTGCAGATCGCCGGCGGCGATCTCGAAGGCCTCGGCCAGCCGCTCGTCGGCGAGCGGCTTGAGGCCGTAGCCGGGCGGGATCCGGTCCAGGTCGAGCGCGCCCGGGGCGCGGGTCGCCAGCGAGCCCCACGCGATGGCGTCGAACGGCGCGATGCTGTCCCGGGGACCGACCAGGACGTGTGCGGAGTTGTTCAGCCGCTGGTGCGCGTCGGGGGCGAACTCGCGCCGGATCAGCGCGACGCCCAGCGGGGTGTCGAGCAGACACATGCTGGAGGCCGGGCAGGCGGGATCGCCGTAGTCCACCGTGACCGCCTCGGCCAGCCGGGTCCGGGTATGCCAGCCGAAGACCTCGTCGCGCCCCAGCGACGTGGCGACCGGGACCACGCCGCGACGCCCGAGCAGTCCGTCGGGGTCCCAGCGGTACACGATCTGATGCAACATCAGCCGACCTCACCTGCCGTCGCGTTCAACCGGGTTGGTTCTTTCCGAAGAGCCGGAACCGGCTCGGCCTGGGCTCGGCGGCCGGCGGGTTCGCGGGCTTGGGCGGGACCGACGGCGGCCTGGGTCCGCCGGCGTCGGGCGGGTCGTGTCGCGGCGGCGGTTGGCCGGCCAACGGCATCCGCGTGCGCTTGCGTTCCAGGGCCGCCTCGTAGCCGCGTCGGCCCTCGGCGAGCGGGTCGTACTGGGCGTAGCCGCGCACATACGGGTCCGGCTCGGCCAGCCGGCGCAGCAGTTCCGCCGCGCCCGGCCGGCGCAGCGGGTCCTGCTCGAACACGCCCTGGAGCAGGTCGTACAACACGCCCTGGCTCTCCACGCCGACCGGGATCAGGCCTTGGCGGACCGGGCGGCCGGTGGTGACGTGGTAGGCGACCTGGGCGGCCGACCACAGGTCGTCGCGCGGGTCGGCGGGTCCGGGACCGCGCAGCGGGCCCGGCGCGGCCCACAGTGCGGTGCCCAGGCTGCTGCGCGGTTCCCCGGCGAGCGCGGCGTGGCCGAAGTCGGCGACGTACAAACGGCGTTGCTCGCGCTGCCAGCGCACACTGGCGGGGGTCAGGTCGCCGTGCACGACGCCGGCCGTCTCCAGGTGGCGCACGGTGCGAAAGAGCGCGCGGCGAAACGCCTCCTGTTCCTCGGTCAGCAGCTTGCCGACCACGTCCTCGGCGGGTGGGCAGGGCGCCGCCTCCAGCAGCACGAACGGCTCGACGCCGTCGAAGTCGTGCCCGGCCACCAGGGCGAGTTCGCGCGGGTAGCCGGCCGGTCCGAAGGTGCGCACGAGCCGGAGCAGCACCCGGATCTCGGTCTCCAGGGCGGCCTCGGCGCCGACCCGGCGGCGCGCGTCCAGCGGGCCCAGGCGCTTTTGTACGAACGTGCCGCCGTCCTCCACGTCGCGCACGTCGCGGACCCGGAAGGGCTCGCCGGGCCGGGTCGGCCGGTCCGGGCCGAACTCGACGCGGCGCTCGACCGAACGGCCCTCGGGGTCGGTGTACCCGAGCTTCTCCTCCCGGGCCTCGCCCGCGCGCCCGGGCGCGCCCGGCGCGCTCACGACGCCCATCCGTCGTCGTCGTGGCGTGCGCCCGGCCCGCCGAGGTCCCGGGTCGGCGCGCCGTCCGCGCTCTCCTCCCACATCCGCGCGTCGTCCACCGAGCCCGGCAGCAGCGGCATCAGGCGCAGGACGCCGGCCATCCGGCCGCCGCCGGTCCACACCAGTTCGTGCTCGATCAGGTGCCCGGAGCCGCGGTCGCGCAGTGCCTCGCGGACGGCCGGACGCACCCCGCGCGGTGCGAAGCGCACGCTGCGGGTGTGCGCCGGGGCGTGGTCGAGCAGCACCAACTGGTCGGCCCCGCACAGTTGCAGCATGGATCGGTCCGCGGGTTGGCCGAGCAGTTCGGCGATGCGTTCGGCGTCGCCGCCGGCCGTGTCGCCCACGTGCGGGCGGTCCTGGGCCCGGCGCGCGAACGGCGGCGCGGCTTGCACGCCGTTGTGCGCGAGGTGGTCGGCGTAGGCACGCAGCACCGGCCGCAGTTCGGGTTGCGCGCCGCGCCGGGAGGCCTCCGCCGGGTCGCGTTCGAGCAGCGGCCACAGCGGTTCGAACGCGGCGTGCAGCCCGTCCACCAGGTCGGCGAGCACGGTGTCGTACAGGCTCGCGCCCGCGCTCGGCGGCGGGGCCGAGGGCGGCGCGGGTCGGCCGGAGGTCGGGTAGCCGGCGGTGCCGAACGCGGGCGCGCCCGGGTCGGGCCCCACCGGTTCGCCCGTCAGTTGCCGCTCGATCACCGCCGCGTCCTCGGCGAGCGTCTTGGCGCTCTCCTCCAGCAGCGCGGCCAGCACGGTCGCCCGGTCCACCGCCTCGCGCCGGGGACCGGCCAGCGCCCAGTCGTTCCACACCGTGCGCACCAGCAGCGCGTGCAACGCGTGCAGCGCCCGGGTGGCCGCGCCGAGCGCCAACGCGCGCTCCCAGCGCCGGACCCGCACCGTCCAGTCCACGCCGGGCAGCACCACGAGTACGGCCAGGCCGAGCACCAGCGCGAGCGGCCCCACGCCGGTCGGTGGATCCCACGCGCGTCCGGCGAGCAGTCCGCAGACCGCGCCGACCAGGGCGACCAGGCCGGCCACGACGATCATCGGCAGCGCCTCGCCGGGCAGCGTCGCGCGGCCCGCGCGGTCGGGGCGGCGCACGGTGATCAGGGTCGACCCGAGCACCGCGAGCAGCACCGCCAGGCCCGCGCCGACCACCCCGAAGGCGGGCCACAGCGCGGTCAGGAACGAGCCGACCAGCGCGGCGCCGACCACCCCGACGTGCCCGGGGCCGAGCGGGAACGCGGCCGGGCGCAGGTAGTGCCCGAGGAAGGCGTCCGAGCAGGTCCGGTCCACCTCGTGGGCTCGCGAGGCGCCCGCGCCCGGGGCGATCCGATCGGCCAGCTCACGCAGCCGCTCGGCCAGTCCGCGCAGGCCCTCGGGCCGGTCGAAGGCGGCGGCGGTGCGCTCGTACAGCGCGCCGGCCACCGAGGTCGCGCCCACGCCGGGCGGCTCCGGGATCAGCACGCCGACCTGGTCCAACCAGGCCCGCCCGTCCGCATCCAGGCCGGCCGCGCCGCGGCCCACGGTCTGCCGGACCAGGTCGCGGTATTCGAGCAGCGCGGTCGCGGCGTCGGCGACCTGTTCGTGGATCGGGCGCCCGTCGTGACCCGCCGAGCCGTACAGCGCGAGCGGGCCGGCGAGCAGCGACAGGCGTCGTTGCGCGTGCCCCAGACCCTGGTCTGCGTGCGCCCACCGGCCGCCGAGCGGGCTGTCCGCGCGCACACATTCGCGCATGCCCCCGGCGGCGACCGGGCCCGGGCCCTGGTCGTCGGCGAGCGCGGCGAGCGGTTCGGGCCACGGCTCGTCCACGCCGCCCTCGGCGCCGGACAGTCGCTGTACCGCGCGGATCCGGGCCCGCTGTACCGCGTCGTCGCGGATGCGCTGGACGAACGCGGTCATCCCGGGTGCCGCGATCGAGCGGGGCATCTCGGTCACGCCGGCGAGCACGTGGTCGAACACCTCGGGCTGGGTGAGCACGTCCACCAGCGGCGCGAGCGCGTCCGCGTCGTCGGGGCTGAGCGTCACACCGGGCGCGCGGCCCGGCGCCCAGTCCGTGCCCCGGACGTCGCCGACCCACAGCGTGGCCGCGTCGCTGCCCGCGAGTTGGCCGGGGCGGCGCAGCACGATCGAGCCGTCCACGGGCGCGCCGACCGCGACGCACACGACCTTGCTGTACATGCCGGCGAAGATCCGCTCGTACGCCTGCCGGTGGGCGACCAGTTCCTCGACCGAGTCGAGCACGAGCACGCGGTCCGCGTCCACGTTGCGGGTGCCCGCGGGCACCCGGGTGCGGGCGTACGCGGTCTGCACGTCGGCGAACCGCCGGGCCGCCAGCACCGTGTCGTACTCGGTGCGCAGGTCGACGACGACCACCAGCGGGCGCGGCACGCCCGGGTCGACGGAGTCGGTCACCAGCCACCCCCGGGGAGCTCGCGGTCGTCGTGCTCGTCGGGCAACCGCAGGGTCCGGTCCAGGCCGTCCAGGCGCACCGTGCGATCGTCGGGATCCGCGTCGTCGCGCCCGGGTCGCTCGCGCGGGTCGAACGGATCACCCGGGTCGCGGTCGCGATACGGGTCGTGCGCGTCGCCGGCGTGCCGGGGGTCCAGCGGCCCGCGGGCCTCGCGCGGCTCGCCGGGGTCGTACGGATCGTAGGGGTCGTACGGCTCGCGCCGGCCGCGCCGTTGCGGACCCGGCGGCCGCTCCGGGGCCTCGTGCTCGTCCCGGTCGCCCCGGTCCTGTCGACCCCGGTCGCGCGGGTCCGGCTTGTCCAGGCTCGGCCGCCCCAGGTCGCGGGTGTCGGGCAACTCCGGCGACTCACTCGGGTCGTGCCACCGCTCGGGGCCCCTGGGCGCGCGCCCGTCGCGCCGATCCGGTTCGCCCCGGTCGAACGCCGGTTCGCCCGGGTCGCGCCCGTCCCGCCGCTCCCGCTCCCGGTCGTCCCGACTCTGCCGCGGCCGGCGTCCCTCACGCCACTCGCGCTCGGCACGTTCGTCTCGTTCGTCCCGCTCGTCCCGCTCGTCGCGCCCGCGTTCGCCCACCCGTCGATCCCGCTCGAAGCCGCGCTCGTCCCGCCCGCGGCCCCACTCGTCCGGTGCCCGGCCACGCTCGGCGCCGCCCCCGCCGTACCCGTACTCGTCCACCGGCCCCGAGTCGTCGTACTCCAACTCGCGCAGCGAGTTGCGGGTGGTGGCCTGGTGCGGGAAGGGCAGGTCGAGCGCGGCGGGCAGGGTGATCTCCCACAACCGCAGCAGTTCCTCGGCCCAGCCCCGGCTGCGCTCCGGCAGCCGATCGCGCAGCTCCTTGAGCACCTTGACCTGCCGCGGCGCCACCTCGTGCACGAAGTGCCGGTACAGCGGCGATGGTTCGCCCACTCGCGCGCCCAGCCCCTCCGGGTAGGTGAGCATCAACTGTTTGGCGAACTCCCGGCGCACCGAGGCGTCGTCGGTCAGCGTCCACTCCTCGTAGGCGCGCAGCAGGCTGCCCCACGAGGAGGCTCGATCGAACGGGCGCAGCGGCAGCCGCATCACGGTCGGCCCATGCGGCAGCCGGATGTCGATCACCTCGGGCGAGGACCGGTCCCCGCGCCCGACCTCGACCTGCCCGTTCCACATCGCGCACAGCAGCCGGTGCAGGATGTACACCCGGTGTCCCTCGGTGGTGGCCAGCCAGTCGTAGGTGAAGCCCAGCCGCTGGCGCCACTTGAGGAAGTCGACCGGGTCCTGCCGGTCCAGCGAGCGCGACCACTGGGCGAGCACCTGGCGCACCTCGGGCACCTCGGTCAGGCTCATCGCGCTGCGGAAGAGCACCACCACGATCGACTCCTGCTCGACCGCGCGGAACTCGATCTTGCGGGACGGCTCGTTGGGGATGTTCAGCATGCGTTCCAGGTACTGCCGCACGTCCGAGTCGTGCGAGGTGCCCGGATGGGCGATCAGCACCTTGAGTTCGCCGCTGCCCTCGGGCGAGAAGCCGTTGGGCAACATGCCCGCGAGCTTTTGCACGAACTGTTCGAGGTCCTCCTCGCCCACCGCGACCCCGCGCCGGGTCGCCGCGCGCGTGAGCAGGTCGCGCACCGGCGGCAGCAGCGGCTGCGCGTTGAGCTCGCCGGCCTGCACGAACAGGGTCTTGACGTGCTGCTTGATCTGGTCGCGCACATAGGTGACGGCGGCCGGGCCGCCCTCGCGCTCCTCGCCCATCTCGTAGGCGCGCTGCCAGATGCTCGTGCCGAGCAGCTTGCCGACGATCTGCGCGGCGCCGGCCGTCTCGGGCAGCCGCTCGCGGTCCACGAAACGGCGCAGCACCTGGCGGTAGAACGACTCCAGGTTGCCCTGCGGCGGCAGCAGGTAGGAGACCCCGGAGCGCTGCCGGTACAACTCCCGGGTGGCCCGGCCGAAGTTCGCCTCCTCCTGGTCGCGGTGGTCGTTGAAGGACTGCGCCAGGCCGTCCACGACGTGCCGCAGGTAGACCATCTTGCGGTCCCACACCTCGGCCTGACCGCCCCACTGGGCATGCCAGTTGCGGCGTGAGCGCCATTCGAACCACTGCTGCTGCGCGTTCAGCGCGCGTTGCACCTCGGGGTCGCCCCACTTGGCCTTGACCACCCCGCCCGCGCGGTCCTTGATCGCCGGGATGTGCGGCGCGTTCACGGTGATCCCGGGCGGCGGCGTGGGTTCGGTGCTGCAATGCGCGAGCAGGCCGGCCACTCCCGGCCGGTCCGCGTCGCTGTACAGCCTGCGGTCGCCGAAGAGCACCCGGCGGGCCCGGAACAGGTCGCCGTCGGCGAGCAGTTGGCGGATACCGCGGGCGTGGTTGAAGTCCTCGGCCAATTGCGCGGTGTGCGCCCGCAACTGGGCCTCCTGCTGGCGCAGCGCCTGTTCCATCGCCCGGGTACGCGCGTTGAGCGCCTGCATGATGCCCGCCGCGCCCTTGGCCGGCGACGGGTCGGCCACGTGCGGCGGCGCGCACAACCACAGTTCGCTCAGACCGGCCACCGACATGAACGACTTGATCTGCTCCAGGTTGGCCTCGGAGGACACCCGCACGTCCGAGGTCAGATCGCGCACCGCCTGGGCGAGCAGCCGGCCGGCGACGATGTCGGCGAGTTCGTCCACCGGCACGGTCATCGACGCGACCAGGCTCGTGGAGACCCCGCAGGCGCCGATCCCGCTGGGCGCGGGCACCTCGCGGCGCACGCCCTCGTTGATGAAGCTGTCCGCGAAGGACTGGTACAGGTCGCCCTGGATGACCGCGTTCTCCAACTCGGCCCCGCCCGGGTTGAGTCCGGTGCCGATCAGCGACATCACCAGGGAGACCACCGAGCGGTGCAGGTCCTCGCGCTCGATCCCGCTGGTGCGGCTGAACAGGAAGCCGGTCTGGACGGTGCCCGCCTTGAGCCGGGTGGACTCCAGACCGGGGTAGCGCACGGCCAGGTTGCCCGCCGGCGCGCCGAGCCCGGTGTCGAGTTCCTCCTGCGCGTACTGCCCGTTCTGGTCGTCGACCAATTGGAACAGGTCCAGCAGCGCCCGCCCGGCGTTGAGCACCGCGGGCCGGCCGCCGCCGCGTTCCTCGTCGAACGCGGACGGCATCAGCACCAGCGGATAGATCTTGATCCCGTCGTAACCCTGCGAGAACGCCTCGCCGATCAGGTGCAGGTAGTCGTAGAAGATCCCGCAACCGGTGCCTCCGGCGATCGAGAACGCGACGAACACGTCGCACGTGTTGCGGTTGTTCTGGCTGCCGCTGAGCGCCATCAGGTGGTCGTTGCCGTTGCTGATCAGGCCGACCGCGCGACGCAACGGGTCCATCGCGGGCGCGAGTCCGTGCCGGAAGGTCTCGAACAGCGCGGCGCGCCCGACGGTGGGCAGCTGCCCCGCGCCGCGCCGCAGCGGCGTCACGCGCGGCTCGCCCTCGCGGGCGGGCAGCCACGGGATGGTCTCCTCCGCCGCGTTGATCCGCAGCGAACGAGCCACCTCCGGATAGGTGTTCAGCGGTGGCACCAGTTGGGTGGTCAGATGCGCGTTGCGATCCGCGGCGGCCCGATGCGCGGGCGGCGCGGCCCGCAAGCGCTGCCGCTGCAACTCGTTCTCGTTGAGGTCGGCGTAGACGAACTGGATGCAGTTGGGCAGTTGGTACGGGGTCAGTTGGCCCCCGAGCCGCTGCATCAGGCCGGTGCCGTCGGCGCCGCACAGTTCCTCGCGCAGCCGTCGCTCGAGTTCGGCTCCGATCAGACATCCGGTGCCGCCCAGGCCCACGAACAGCATGGACTGGTGGATGGACATGCCCCTGCGGCCTTGCGCTGCCACGGGCCCTCCTCGAAAAGTGCGTGACGTGCGAGCTCGGGTGACTCGGATCCCGCGTCGGGGACCGGTGCCGCGGCCGGGAAGCGGTGAGCGTTCCCGGCCCGGGCACTAGCGCGGCGGTCCGTAGCCGAACGTGGTGTCGTCGGGGCCCGCGCCGGGCCCGGGATCCGAGGCGGGTCCCGAACCGTACGGGCCGTACGGGTTGTACGGTTGGTCGGATCCGTAGGCGCCCTCGCCGTAGGGGCGCGGGGGCGCGGCCGTGGGCGCGGCGGAGCCGTAGGGGTTGTAGGGATCACCGGAGGCGGAGCCCCCGGTCGGCGACCCGCCCTGGACGCGGTCGTCCGTGCAGCCCAGCGCCAGCCCGGGTTCGATCTCGGTGGACCGGCCCATGTCCAGGTGCAGGTGCGCGCCCAACGGGGTCTCCACGTCCAGGGTGCCCGTCGCCGCGGTCCGCCGCACGATCCACGAGGTTCCGGGTTCGTGCTGATACAGCGGGATCAGTTGGGGCGGGAAACCGGTGGTGTCCAGCCGGAACCACATCGCCTCGGCTCGCTCGTCCAGCGGCCGGGTCTCCACGCCGATCGGCTGCCCGTCGCGGTACAGGCGCAGCGCGATCGGTCCGATCCGACGCGCGCGTCCACGCCGCTTGGCGAGGTAGCCGAGCAGGCCGAGCAGCAGTGCGATCAGCACGACGGCCCCGATCACCATCCACAGGTATCGATCCCAGAAGCCGGGCGGCGGTTCGACGGTGATGGTGCGGGTGGTCTCGAAGAGCACCTTGTCGCCGTCGGTGGTGTCCAGCACCCGGACCCGGCCGGTGTGGTCGCCCTTGGCGATGTTCTTGCCGAAGGCGAGCTTGAAGCCGAACTCGTCGGAGCCGGCCGTCACCTTCTGCTCGGCCCCGGTGATCCGCATTCCGGTGGCGGCCGGGAAGTCGGCGACCACGCGCAGCGTGTGCGACCTGGTGTCGTTCACCTTCCAGGACACCGTGCCCGCGACGCTGCCGCCGGGTTCGATCGTGGTGTCGCCCCAGCGGATCTCGGCCAGGGCCGAGGCCGGCCCGCCGCCGAGGGTGACCGCCTTGACCTCACGGGTGCCGGAGACGCCCGGCGCGGTGATGGTGCCGGTGAAGCTGACCTGACCGGTGGTCCCGGCCGGAATCCGGTAGTCGCTGAAGAACTCGCCCTTGTCGCCGGCCCGGAGCGGGATGTCGGCCTTGAGCCCGGGACCCTCGATGTGCCCGGACACCACGACGCCCTTGAGCGCGGCCGGATCGGTCAGGTTCTTCTCCCGGGTCTGCAGGAAGACGCTGAACTTCACCGGCTCGCCCGCGGTCGGCTGGGGCGGGTTGAGTTGCACGTAGGACTTGACCACGCCCTGCCACAGCGCGGCCGCGCTGACCGGCCCGGACACCCCGGCGGGCGCCTTGAGATGGATCCGCCACTTGCCCGCGACGGGGTCGGTGACCCGCAGCGTCTCGGTTCGCGAGCCCTCCCCGCGGTGTTCGGTGCCGGGCGCGTTGTCGACCTGCTTGCCGTCCGGGTCGAAGAACGTGGTGTCGATGTGCTCGTTGGCCTTCTGCACCTGGATGACCACGTCGGTGGCGATCGCCGGGATCGTCACGTTCAGGTCGGCCTCGCCGTTGACGTCGGTCGAGTCGGTCTGGGTGACCCCGGCGCAGCGCGCGGTCCCGAACGCCTTGCGCAGGGTCTGCACGACCTCGCCGGAGTCCTTGACCGTGACCGCCTTGGGCTTGTCCTCGGGGCGATTCGAGCAGATCGAGGGTGCGCCGCCGTCCGCGATCCGGTTCAGTTGGGCGGCGTCGATCCCGCTGCCGAAGCCCAGTGGCCAGATTTGTATGCCCGCGGTCTTCGCGTCGGCCAGCGCGGCGGTCAGGGCCTTGTCGAGTTCGCCCGGGATCCGCGCGGCGTCGGTGCCGTAGCTCTCGCCGGGCGCGACCGCCATCGCGCCGTCGGTCAGCACGAACAGGACCTTGGGTTGGCCGGCCGGGGCCGAGCGCAGCATGCTCACGCCCTGCCTGATCGCGGCCGGGATGTCGGTGTTGTTGCCTTCCTGATCGGTGCGCGCGTGCAGCTTGTCCGCGCACGTGGCCACCGCCGGATCGGACACCGCGGTCATCGGACAGACCACGTCCACCGGCGGCTTGACGCCGTTGCCGCTGCCGAAGCCGACCACTCCCACCCGCGATTCGGGCGAGAGCTCGCCGATCGCGGCGAGCGCGGCGGCGTCCTTCTCCCGGTCCAGGTCGGGGCCCTTGAGGCTGCCGGACTCGTCGACCAGGACCACGTACGAGATCGGCGCGACCTTGAGGCTGGGGTCACCCACCGCGGGGTCGGCCGCCCGGGCGGCCGGGCCGGGTATCAGGGCCAGGGCGAGCGCGCCGAGCAGAGTCGCGGTGGCCAACCGTCGTGGACGCCGTGTGGAGGGCGCCGGCCGCGGCGCTCCCCGGCGGACAGGCAGCACCAAAGTGGCGTCCCCCCTGCTGTCGGCCCCGCGGGCGCGAGGCACACCTCGGGTGTTCGGCAACGTTCTAGCAGCAACGCGCGGGGTAACGGGCACCGATCGCGATCACTGGCACACGCTCGGTTCCGAACCGTTATTCGGCCAACACCCGTACACCCCCGTGCGGGCTTCCACGATGCACCATCGAGCAGGCCGGCGGAACCGAATCGAGCAGATACGGACAACGGCCGCGGTGGTTCCACTCGAAAGTGGAACCACCGCGGCCGTCAAGGCAGTTGGCCGCCGGCACCGAGATGCGGCGGACCCTCGACTACAGGTCGACCTGGCGGAAGAGCAGGCCGATCTCGTCGTTGGACAACCGGCGGGTGCGGCCCGGCTTCTGGTCGCCCAGCTGGATCGGACCGAACTGCGTGCGCACCAGGCGCTCGACCGGGAAGCCCAGTTCGGCCAGCATGCGCCGGACGATGTGCTTGCGGCCCTCGTGCAGCACCACCTCGACCAGGAAGTTGTTCCCGACGCTGTCCACGATCCGGAAGCTGTCGGCGCGCGCGACGCCGTCCTCCAGTTCGACCCCGGCCTTGAGCTTCTTGCCCAGGTCGCGCGGGATCGGGCCCTGGATCGAGGCGAGGTAGGTCTTGCGCACCTCGTACCGGGGGTGGGTCAGGCGGTTGGACAGCTCACCGTGGTTGGTGAGCAGGATCAGACCCTCGGTCTCGGTGTCCAGCCGGCCGACGTGGAACAGGCGCTGCTCGAACTCGGTGATGTAGTCGGCGATGGTGAACCGGCCGTCCGGGTCGAACATGGTGGACACCACGCCGGTCGGCTTGTTGAACGCGATGTAGGTCTCCGCCGGGCGGGTCGGGATGCGCATCCCGTCGACCTTGATCTCCACCGTGTCCGGGTCCACCCGCTTGCCCTGTTCGGTGACCCGCTCGTCGTTGACCTGGACCCGGCCGGCCTCGATCAGGTTCTCGCAGTGCCGGCGGCTGCCGATGCCCGCGTCCGCCATCACCTTCTGGAGGCGGACGCCCTCCTGCTTCTCGCGCTCGTTGCGCTCGGTGGAGCGCATCGTGGTGGGACGGCGGTCCGGGCGACCGGTGCTCGCCGACGGGCGGCGGTCCTTGCCACCCGCCGCGCCGGACTTCGGCTGCCCACCCGCGCCGCCTCGACGATTGTCGTCGGCGACCCGGCGGGGCTGCGGAGTGTTGCTGCCGCGCCCGGTGCCCCCGCGCTTGTTCACCGAGCGTTCGTTGCCTCGGTCGTTGCCGCCGGAGCCTTGCCTGTTGGTGGGTGCCATCAAACTTCCGTTGTCGTCTCGCCGTCGTCGGGGTCGGTGTGCACCGCCCCGGTATCCCTCCCAGTATCCCCGCTCCGCGCAAGCGGGGACGCCGCGCGTACCGGGAAGCCGTCCAGGGCCCCCTCGCCCTCCGCCTCCAAGGCCTCGATCTCGGGCAGGAAAGGGGCCAATTCCGGCAACTCGTCGAGCGAGCGCAGGCCCATCCGCTCCAGGAAGAACTCGGTGGTGCGGTACAGCGTGGCCTGGGTCTCGTATTCGACGCCGTACTCCTCCACCAGGCCGCGCGCGAGCAGCGTGCGCATCACGCCGTCGCAGTTGACGCCGCGTACCGAGGAGATCCGGCCACGGCCGACCGGCTGGCGGTAGGCGACCACGGCGAGCGTCTCCAGGGCGGCCTGGGTCAGCCTGGACTGCTGCCCGTCCAGGACGAAGCGCTCGACGGCGGCGGCGTGCTCGGGGCGGCTGTAGAACCGCCAGCCGCCGGCCACTTCGCGCAGGTCGAAGCCGCGGCCCTGGGCGGTGTACTCCAGGGACAACGTGCGCAGCGTGGCGAGCACCTCGACGACCGGGCGATCGAGCACCTCGGCGAGCAGGTGTTCGGAGACCGGCTCCTGGACCACCATCAGGATGGCCTCCAGCGCCGCCGGAAGCGGGCTGTCCGACACCGGGAGGGCGGGCGGCGGGGTCTTGCCGCGCGCGGCCCGCGGGGCGGGTACGGCCGCCTCCGGCGCCTCGTCCTCGGGCTCGGTCCAATACCCCTGGTCGCCGCTCACGCGTCCTCCTCCTCGCCCTCGCGCAACACCGTGTCGAACTCGTCGAACCCGTCCCCGACCACCACCGCCTCGTCCGTGCCCGCCGTCCACCGCACGGTCAGCTCGCCCAGCGCCTCGACCTGGTCGAACCCGACCGCCAGTTCGCGAAAGAGTTCGAGCAGGACCAGGAACCGGGCGACCACGTGCAGCGTGTCCGGCGCGTCCTCGGTCAGTTCGGCGAACGTCGCGCTGCCGGTCCGGCGCAGCCGCTCGACCACTATCGCCGCCTGCTCGCGCACGCTCACCCGCTGGACGTGGATGTGTTCGATCGACACGATCCTGGGCGCCTTGGGCGTCATCGCCTTCGCCGCCAGCCGGGCGAACCGCTCGAGCGAGGTGGTGATCACCACCTCGGGCAGCAACCCCTGATACCGCGGCTCCAGCGGCACGTCGCGCGGATGACGGCGCGACTCCTCGGCCCAGCGGTGCTCCAGGATGCCCGCGATCTGCTTGTACGCCCGGTACTGGAGCAGCCGCGCGAACAGTATGTCCCGGGCCTCCAGCAGGGCCAGGTCCTCCTCGTCCTCGACCTCGGCGACCGGCAGCAGCCGGGCCGCCTTCAGGTCCAGCAGGGTCGCCGCGATCAACAGGAACTCGGTGGCCTGGCCCAGGTCCCAGTCCGGGCCCTGGGCCCGGATGTGCGCGATGAACTCGTCGGTGACCCGGGACAGCGCGACCTCGGTGACGTCCAGCTTGTGCTTGGCGATCAAGCCCAGGAGCAGGTCGAACGGACCCTCGAAGTTGGCCAGGTTGACCCGGAATCCGGTGTCGTCGTCCGGCGCGGGCGGCGGTGCGGCGGGCTCGGGGACGACCGGCGGTTCGGGTCGCGGCGCGGACCCCGACCCGACGGGCGCGCCGGGCCCGGCCCGGCCGGCGCGTGCGGCCTCGGCGGCGGGCTCGGCCCGCACGGCCTGTTCGGCCGGTACGGCGGGCCGGTCCGGGCCGCGCCCGAGCGTGCGTCGGGTGGGGGCGGGACCGTTGTTGTTGGACATGGTGCGCTCAATGGTGCGGGCCGCGACTGCGGGAAACGGCACGGACCCGCCGGGTGGTGGTCCGAATTGGGCCACTCAGGGGACCGGCGGGTCCGTCGAGACTTCGCGAAGCGGGGTTCGCTCGAATGTCGCTTAAGAGCCACGCAGCCGGCGGACGAGAATGCTCGCCTCGCCGCGCGCCTCCAGGTCGGCCAGGACCACCGCGACGGCCTCACGCACTATCCGACCGCGGTCCACGGCCAGGCCGTAGTCGCCGCGCAGGCTGAGGCGCGCGTGCTCGAGGTCCATCAGTTCCTCGGCGGACACGTAGACCGTGATCTTCTCGTCGTGTCGCTCGCGCCCGCTCGGTCGGCGCTGCGCACGGGTGCGCCGGTGTGCCGGGCGCGCGTTGGGGTCGACACCCGCGGCGGCGGACATCGAGGACGCCCCCGACGGTGTGGGCGCCTCACGGCGGCCGGGCACGGGGTGTTGCACGGCGTGCTGTTCGACCTCGCCGGAGCCGCCGTCCGCGCCGGACGACTCGTGTCGCTCGGCGCTGTCGGGACTGGCCCCGACCGGCGGAACCTGCGCGGGTACGGTGCCACGCGGCTCTCCCGATTCCCCGCCGGCGCTCTGCTGCTGCTGCTGTTGCCTCAGCATGGCGCCGCCGGTGGTCCGGAACAGCTCGTCGGCACCCGGGAGACTCACTCGGCGCGACACCGGGCGAGCACCTCCCTGGCCAGTTGGCGATAGGCGGCCGCGCCCACCGAGTTGGAGGCGTAGGTGGTGATCGGTTCGCCCGCGACGGTGGTCTCGGGGAACCTGACGGTCCGTCCGATCACCGTGTGGAAGACCTGGTCGCCGAACGCCTCGGTGACCCGGGCCAATACCTCGCGGCCGTGCACGGTGCGCACGTCGTACATCGTCGCCAGGATGCCGTCGAGCACGAGGTCGGGGTTGAGCCGCTCGTGCACCTTCTCGATCGTCTCGGTCAGCAGCGCCACTCCGCGCAGTGCGAAGAACTCGCATTCCAGCGGCACGATGACGCTGTTCGCCGCGGTGAGGGCGTTGACCGTGAGCAGCCCGAGCGAGGGCTGGCAGTCGATGATGATGTAGTCGTAGTCGTTGACCAGCGGCCGGATCGCGCGCGAGAGCGTGGTCTCACGGGCCACCTCGGTGACCAGTTGCACCTCCGCCGCCGACAAGTCGATGTTGCTGGGCAGCAGGTCCATGCCCGGGATGATGGTCTTCAGCAGGACGTCGTCCGCGCTGAGGTGACTTTCCATCAGCAGGTTGTAGACCGTGAGTTCGAGCTCCATGGGGTTGACGCCCAGGCCCACCGACAGCGCGCCCTGGGGGTCGAAGTCCACGAGCAGGACCCGACGACCGTATTCGGCCAGCGCGGCACCCAGGTTGATGGTCGACGTGGTCTTGCCGACGCCGCCCTTCTGGTTGCACATCGCGATGATCTTCGCGGGTCCGTGTTCGCTCACGGGCGCCGGGATCGGGAAGTACGGAAGGGCGCGGCCGGTCGGGCCGACCCGCTCGCGCCGCTGCGTGGCGGCGTCGGGGGCGAGTGTCGCGGCGTACTCCGGATCCGGTTCGTAGTCCGCGTCGGGGTCGAACGGTCCGCCACGCAGTTCCTCGGCGTAGCGCAACTCGTCGTCGTAGTAGTACATATCGTAGGCGTACTCGTGCGCGTCCGGACCATCGAGCCCGTCTTGCCCGGCCTGGCCGGCCGGGGCGGTCTGGCCCGCCTGGGCGGCGCTGTCCGTGCGCGTCCCCTGCTGGTCCTGCAGGCCGTCGGCGGGCCCGTAGGAAGAGGTAGTCGGCGCTGCACGGCCCGGCGCCGCCCCTGGCTGGGCACCCCCGGGAGCAAATGTCGACTCGTTCACAAGTCGTCTTACCTCCTTGCCGACCAGGTCATTTCTTGCTTCGTCAGCCTGAATCCTTGCCGACGGATCGCGACTCTATGGCGTTGCGGACGGTCGCAGCAAGGCGAAGCGCCCGACGCATGCAACATGTGAGGCGATCTAGTCAAGCGCCCGAGGGTGGGATCCTGCGTACACATGACGACGTCCGTCGGGGGTTTCGCGCCCGTAGACCCGGGTCGTGGACACCGAGGAATGACCCAGGAGTTCCTGGACGACCCGGACATCGGCCCCACCGTCGAGCAAATGTGTGGCGAACGAACGCCGCAGCGTGTGCGGGGAGATGGGGTCGGTCAACGACGCCCGCGCGGCGGCGGTCCGGAGCACGGCCCAGCCGCTCTGCCGTGACAATCCGCCGCCTCGCGCGTTGAGAAAGACGGCGGTGAGGCCGCGCCCGGCGGCGGCGAGTTCGGGACGCGCGCGCACCAAGTACGTGTCGAGCGCCTCCATGGCCAGCGCGCCGAGCGGCACCACACGACGTCGGCCGCCGGGACCGACCAGGGTGATGGTCCGCGCGACCAGGTCCAGATCGTGCAGATCCGCGCCGACCGCCTCCGAGACGCGCGCGCCGGTGCCGTACAGGAGTTCGAGCAGGGCGCGGTCGCGGTGCCCGTACGGCGCGGCACCCTCCGAGGCGGCGGCGAGCAACGCCTCGACCTGCTCGACCGACAGCGCGCCGGTGCGCCGCGGCGGCGGCGCGCCCGGACGCACGTCGTGCGCCACGTCGACCGGGACCAACCCCTCGCGCAACGCGAACCGGTGCAATCCGCGCACCGCGACCACGGCCCGGACCACCGACGCCTCGGCCGACCCCGCGGTCCGCAACGCCGCGACGAACGCGGTCACGTCCGCGGCCCGCACCTGCGCGAGCGCACCCACCCCGCGCCCATCCAGATAGGAGAGGTAACGCCGCAAATCCCGTCGATAGGCGAGCAGCGTGTTCCGCGCCACCCCACACTCACCCGTCACATGGGCCAGATAGGCCCCGACCACTACATCCACGCCCTCATTCTGACCCCCGAAACACCACATGCCGTACACCCACATCTTTGGGGGTGCACGGCACGCAATGCCTTACAAAACCTCACACACCGAACAAGCCAACCCGGCCCATCCGACACCCGAGGACAAACAAGCCCGCCGCCCTCACACCGGGCGAGCAAACTCCAGCCCGCCCGGCACCCGAGGACAAACGAGACCGCCACCCCCAAGCCCCAGGCGAGCAAAACCCAGCCCGTCCGGCGCCTGAGGACAAACGAGACCGCCACCCCCAGCACCGGGCAAGCAAACTCCAGCCCGTCCGGCGCTTGAGGACAAGTAGCCCAGGCCAACTTCAGCCCGGCCGGCGTTTGAGGCCAATCCAGCCCGGCCGGCGTTTGAGGCCAAAAAGCCAGGCGTCAGCCCAGCACGTCTTCCAACGACACAGCCGGCAGGCCCAGCGCCTCGCCGACCGCAGCGTTCGTGAGCAGACCCTCGTGCGTCGACAGACCAAGCGCGAGCGCCCGATCCGCCTTCGCCGCATCCCGCCACCCGCGGTTCGCGAGCTGCACGATGTACGGCAGCGTCGCGTTCGTCAGCGCGTAGGTCGAGGTGTGCGGCACCGCACCCGGCATGTTCGCGACGCAGTAGAAGATCGAGTTGTGCACCTTGTACACCGGGTCGTCGTGCGTCGTGGCGTGCGAGTCCTCGAAGCAACCACCCTGGTCGATCGCGATGTCCACGAGCACCGAGCCCGGCTTCATCCGCGACACCAGCTCGTTGGTGATCAGCTTCGGGGCCTTCGCGCCCGGGATCAGCACCGCGCCGATGACCAGGTCCGCGTCCAGCACGGCCTTCTCGATCTCGTACGTGTTGGACGCGACGGTCTGCAGGTGGCCCTGGTAGATCCGGTCCGCGTCGCGCAGCGCCTGGATGTTCCGGTCCAGCAGAAGCACCTCGGCCTGCATGCCGAGCGCGATCGCCGCCGCGTTCATGCCCGAGACACCGGCGCCGATCACGACGACCTTCGCGGCGTAGACACCGGAGACGCCACCCATCAGGGTGCCGCGACCGCCGCCCTGCGCCATCAGGTGGTACGAGCCGACCTGCGGCGCGAGCCGACCGGCCACCTCGGACATCGGGGCGAGCAGCGGCAGCCCGCCGTTCGGCAACTGCACCGTCTCGTACGCGATGGACGTGGTGCCGGCGCTGAGCAGGGCCTCGGTGCACTCCTTACCCGCGGCGAGGTGCAGGTAGGTGAACAACGTCTGGTCCTTGCGCAGCCGACCGAACTCCGAGGCGATCGGCTCCTTGACCTTCAGAATGAGGTCACCGGTCGCCCAGACGTCGTCCGCGGTCGCGAGGATGGTCGCCCCCGCGGCCACGTACTCCTCGTTCGGGATGGACGAGCCGACGCCCGCATCGTGCTCGATGTAGACCTCGTGACCGTTGCGCACGAGCTCGTGCACGCCGGCGGGCGTGATCGCCACGCGGTACTCGTGGTTCTTGACCTCGCGGGGGATACCGACCTTCACGGCTATCAAGTCCTGTCGACAGAGGGTTGGGCACCAGCGAGCCCAGGCATGCGAATGCACGCCTTACCTCGTGGTGTCCCTAGCTTAGTGCGGTTGGAACGCCCCGCCAACCTTACAAAGTGGCAGTGAGGGGCCGACCGCTTGTCTATTTCGTAGGTTGCGCCCGGGAGGATGGACCGGAGCCGGTACCCGCGAGGCGGCTATTCGTCACCCAGATGGCGACGAACCTCGTCTGCCTCGGGCGCGCCCGCGTCCACGAGCAGGGCCAATGCCTGCCGGCGGCGCGATCGGGCGTCCCGGACGTCGCCGGCCTCGAGCGCCAGTTCGGCGCTCTGCAACAGGGCGAGGGCCTCCAGGCGCTCGTCGCCCGCCGCCCGGAACGCCTCCATCGCGTCCCGGTAGACCGCGAGCCCTTCGGAGACCCGGCCCGCCTCGCCGAGCACCGCCGCGATGTCGGTGAGCACCCGGCCGATGTCGGCGGGGTCGCCGATCCGGCGGCGCACCCCGAGGGCCGCCCGGTGATCGCGGACGGACTGTTCGAACCGGCCCATCCGCGCGTGCAGCCGGCCCAGGTGGGACAACACCCGGGCCTGGCCGGCCGCGTCGCCGATGGTGCGGCGCAACAACAACGAGCGGTCGTACCAGTCCGCGGCGCGTTGCAGGTCGCCCAGATCGGCGTAGGCGTTGCCGAGATTGACCATCGCGCGGCCCTCGCCCGCCGGATCGCCCAGTCCGCGGGACACCTCCAGGGCCGCCCGGTAGCAGGACAGCGCCTCCTCCAGTTCCTGGCGCGCGACGTGCAGGTTGCCCAGGTTGAGCAGGGCGACCGCCTCCTGCCGACCGGAGCCGGCCCGGCGTGCGGTGGTCAGCGCGAGTTCGTGCAGTTCGCGCACGTCGCTCCAGTGCGCGCGCCGGTCGAGCAGGCGGGTGAGCACCGAGACCAGTCGGCGGGTGGCCGCGTCCAGGCCGGCCGCCGCGGCGACCCGGGCGGCGGCCAGCAGCTCCGGCCGCTCGTCGCGCAGCCAGGCACGCGCCTCGTCGGCCGACGCGAAGCGCACGTCGGCGCCCGGGTCGGGGCCGTCCACGCCGACGATGACCCGCTCGGCCGAGCGGGCCAGCCGTACGTACCGGTCGAGCAGGCGCACCCGCGCGTTGCGCCGCTCGCCGGGCCGCTCCTCCGCGTCCAGGCGCTCCTGTACATAACCGCGCACCAGGTCGTGAAAGCGGAACCGCCCCGGCACCGAGCCCTGCTCCAGCAGATGCAGCTCGCGCAGCTCGATCAGCGAGCGAGTCGCCGCGTCGGGGCCGCAGTCGGCGAGCGCGGCGGCGGCGTCCGCGCCGAACTCGCGCCCGGGCACCAGCGCGAGCAGCCGCAACAGCCGCGCGGCGGAGGGCACCAGTTCGCGGTGGATCAGCGAGAAGCACGCGCGCACCGCGAGGTCGTCGCCGGCCTGCTCGTGCAACCGCAACCGCTCGGCCCGCAGCCGGCGTCCGACGTCGGCCATCGCGTACCGCGGCCGGGCCCGCAACCAGGCACCCGCCATCCGCAGCGCGGCCGGGTGGAAGTCGCACAGCGCGGCCAACTCGTCCGCCGCGCGCGGATCGCACGCGACCCGGGTGTGCCCGGCCAGGTTGCCGAGCAGTTCGGCCGAGGCGCGGGTGTCCAGCATGTCCAGCGCGCATGTGCGCACCGCGGCGGCCCGGCCGAGCCCGGTCAGCGGGGACACCGAGGTGAGCACCACGAGCGCGGTGGGACTCTCCGGGAGCAGCGGGCGCAGTTGCGCCGTCCCGGTCACGTCCTCGAGCAGGATCAGGAAACGTTTGCCGTCCAGGTGCTCGCGAAAGAGCCGGATCCGCTCCTCGTGCGCGGAGGGGATGCCGACCGTGCCGAGCGCGTACAGCAGTGATTCGAGCACGTCGCCGGGCGGGATCAGCTCACCGCGCGGCCCGGTGAGGCGAGCGTAGAGCCGACCGTCCGGGAAATGCGGCGCGAGGCGATGGGCCAGTCGTACCGCGAACTCCGTCCGGCCCACGCCGACCGGTCCGGTGATCGCGACCACCCGGTCCCGGGGCAGCCAGACCGTGCGAGTGGTGCCCGGGTGCTCGGGGTCGGTCGGCGCCAACTGGGCCGGAATCGCCGCGCCGGGACCGGTGACCCAGCCGTAGAGGGTGTCGAGTTCCTCGGTGCGGCCGACGAAGTCGGGGCCTCCGGGCGGCAGTTGGTCCACGATCGCGGGCAACGCCTCGACCGGCGCGCGCATTCCGGGAACCAGCGCCTCGGCCGTCGCGCACCCGACCCCGGACTCCCCGGTCACAGCCACCGCAGACGCCCCCTGTCTCACCCACACCCAGCCCGCAGATTACGACCACGCACCGGTCCGCAGGGCCCGACTCGCCAACCCCGCGGCGCTAATTCCGCAGCCTTTCGACCCCGACGCGAAGGGTGTGCCGGTGGGCGTGAAATCCCGAGCCCGCCCCGGCGGCGACCGCGGCGCGTCAAAAGGGCCGAGCGGGCCAGGGCGCGTCCGCCGCCCGAAGCGCGTCCAGCCCGTCGCCGGCCAACGCCGCCGAGAGCGCCAGGGCTCCGGAAACCAGCATCGGGTTGTGCAGTTCACCCGCCAGAATCCCGGCGATCGCCTCGTCCAGCGGAAGCCAGGAGAGTTCCATCCCGACCTCCTCGTGCTCGGCGGCGAACCGCTCGGCCCGAGACTCGGACAACCCGCGCGCGAGGAACACCCGGATCGCCTCATCCGAGGAGCCGGGTGTGGTGAAGACGTCCACCAGCACGTTCCATGTGGCGGCCTCGTGATGGGCCTCCTCGAACAGCTCGCGCTCGGCCGCGTGCAGCGGGTTCTCCCCCGGCACGTCCAGCAGCCCCGCCGGAATCTCCCACAACTTGTGCCGCACCGGGTGCCGATACTGGCGCAGCACCAGCAGCCGCCCGTGCTCGTCCAGCGCCACCACGCCCACCGCCCCGGGATGGTCCAGGTAGTCGCGTCGCGCGCTGCTCCCGTCCGGCATCTCGACCACATCACTGCGCATCGACCAGACCCGTCCCTTGAACGGTGTCTCGCTCTCCGCGACGGGCCACGCCTCGGCGGTATCGACGATCCTCGCCCGAGTGCCCGGGTCGTTCACGATGCGCTCCCCTTCAAGCTGCCGCCGGCCGGATACCGCCGTCCCGATCGGCCAGCCTAGGCCCTGTCCGGCGGATCCTGGTGGATCGGGCCGGGTCGTCCGGTGCCGTGCGTCGGCGTGCGTCGGCGTGCCGGAGAAGCAGCCGCACAGTGGTTGCATTCGGCCGCTTCTCCGGTGCGGCGAGGCGCGGTGCCGGGCGGCGCGGACGCACCGGGATCCGCCGGACAGGGCCCGGGGCCGCTCCCGGCCACGCCGAGCGCCCCCGGCCCGCGGTCCGTCGCGCCCGTCCACCGGCGACCCGGCGTCGGAGGCCACCGGCGGAGAAGCCACCCGCCCCGGGTATCGGGGCGGGTGGCTTCTCGGGGTTGTCGATCGGGCCGGATCGCCGGTCAGGCGCCATTGCCGCGACCGGCGGCGCGCACCGGTTCCCGGTCACGGCACCGCCGGGTGTTCAGGAAGTGGTCTCCGCGACCCGGTCCTCGCCCTTGATCCGCCGTACCGCCGCCGCGACCAGGCCCGCGAAGAGCGGGTGCGGGCGGGTCGGGCGGGACTTGAGCTCGGGGTGGGCCTGGGTGGCGATGAAGTACGGGTGCTGCTCGCGCGGCAGTTCCACGTACTCCACCAGCCGGCCGTCGGGCGAGAGGCCGGAGAAGGTCAGGCCGGTCTCCTCCAACCTGGCGCGGTAGGCGTTGTTGACCTCGTAGCGGTGCCGGTGGCGCTCCTCGGACTGGGGCGCGCCGTAGACCTCGCGGGCGATCGAGCCCTCGGCCAGGTCCGCGGTGTACAGGCCCAGTCGCATCGTGCCGCCCAGGTCGCCCTGGCCCGCGACGATGTCGAGTTGGTCGGCCATGGTCGCCACCACCGGGTGCGCGGCCTCGGGGTCGAACTCGAGCGAGTTCGCGCCGTCCAGGCCGGCCAGGTTGCGCGCGGCCTCGATCACCATGCACTGCAGGCCCAGACAGATGCCCAGGGTCGGGATCCGGTGCTCGCGCGCGTACGCGATCGCCTGCACCTTGCCCTCGACGCCCCGGTCGCCGAACCCGCCGGGGACCAGCACCGCGTCGCAGTCGCCGAGTTCGCGCGCGGCGCCCTCGGGTGTCGCGGTGTTGTCCGACGTCACCCACTTGATCTTGGTGCGCACGTTGTTCGCGAAGCCGCCCGCGCGGATCGCCTCGGTGACCGAGAGGTAGGCGTCGGGCAGGTCGATGTACTTGCCCACCAACGCGACGGTGACCTCGCGCTCGGGCTGGTGCACCCGGCGCAGCAGGTCGTCCCACTGGGTCCAGTCCACGTCCCGGAAGTTGAGCCCGAGCCGGCGCACCACGTACGCGTCCAGGCCCTCGGAGTGCAGGACCTTGGGGATGTCGTAGATCGAGGGGGCGTCGATGGCCGCGACCACGGCTTCCTCGTCCACGTCGCACATCAGCGAGATCTTGCGCTTGATGTCCTGCGGTACGGCCCGGTCCGCGCGCAGCACGATCGCGTCCGGCTGGATGCCGATGCTGCGCAGCGCGGCGACCGAGTGCTGGGTCGGCTTGGTCTTCAGCTCCCCCGACGGGCCGATGTAGGGCAGCAGCGAGACGTGCAGGAAGAAGACGTTGTCCCGGCCGACCTCGTGCCGGACCTGGCGGATCGACTCGAGGAAGGGCAGCGACTCGATGTCGCCGACGGTGCCGCCGACCTCGGTGATCACGATGTCCACGTCGTCCGCGGCCATGGCCCGGATCCGCGACTTGATCTCGTTGGTGATGTGCGGGATGACCTGCACGGTGTCACCGAGGTACTCGCCGCGGCGCTCCTTGGCGATGACCGTCGAGTAGACCTGGCCGGTCGTCACGTTGGCGGAGCCGTGCAGGTCGACGTCGAGGAAGCGCTCGTAGTGGCCGACGTCCAGGTCGGTCTCGGCGCCGTCGTTGGTGACGAACACCTCGCCGTGCTGGAACGGGTTCATCGTCCCGGGGTCGACGTTCAGGTAGGGGTCGAGCTTTTGCATCGTGACCCGCAGGCCGCGCGCCTTGAGGAGCGCTCCGAGGCTCGACGCGGTGAGCCCCTTGCCGAGCGAGGAGGCGACGCCTCCGGTGACGAAAAGGTGCTTCGCCTGCCGGGTGCGACTGGGCGTCTGAGGCACTGCCAAGGAGGGGCTCCCGTGGTTGCGATCGAGGGGATTTCGAAGGGGACGCTGCTGGGCCGATGCGGGCCCGGAACAGTCCCACCAAGTCCACGGGATACCAGCCTAACAGCGTCGGGCGTCGAGGTCCCGCACCCGGTGCGGAACAACTGCGACACCATACGGCGATTGCCCAGAGTGACAACGCACGGGAGAATCCGGGCACATGCCGACGGATCGGCCGAGTCGGATTCGACACAGAGTCAACGATCGGGTCGGCGCTCGCAGGCACGTTTCAGCGCCGACGGCGCACTATGCTACGCAGACGGCGCGCGAGCGTTTCTCCGCTCGCCGTCGCCCGCGCGCAGCGGAACCTCACGCGCGCGACGGGTGACGTCCCCCGGATCCCGACGGGACGACATTTCGGGAGTACCGGTCGATCCGACCACCGTTTCGGCGGTCGATCACGCGCGCGTGGTGCACTCTGGAATGAATCGATCAACCGCTGATCAGAACATGCCGGTCGGCGACGCGGTAAGCACAAGCGCAGCACAACACGGTTCTCCACATCACCGAACGCAGCACAACGCGGTTCTCCGCACCACATTCCGCCGGACCCCCGCCGCGCGCAGTACGAGCCGGGACGCAGCACGCGCCGACCGACTCGCAATACGCACAACCAGGACGACCGGCATCATCAGGACGACCAGGAACGGAAAGCGTTGCCCGTGACCAGCCGCATCGAGGACTACGCCCTCATCGGGGACATGCAGACCGCCGCTCTCGTGGGCCGCGACGGTTCCATGGATTGGCTCTGCCTCCCCCGCTTCGATTCGCCCGCCGTGTTCGCCGGCCTGCTCGGCACCGAGGAACACGGTTCGTGGCGGGTCGCCCCGCTCTCCGGCGGGCCCGCGACACGCCGGCGGTATCGCGGCGACTCGCTGATCCTCGAATCGGAATGGGAGACCCCGCGGGGGACCATTCGGGTGATCGATTTCATGCCTCCGGCGGACGCGCTGGTCGGCGCGCCCGTCGTGGTGCGGATCGTGGAGGGCGTGTCGGGCCGCGTGCCGGTCCGCTCGGAACTGCGCATGCGGTTCCACTACGGCAAGGTCGTGCCCTGGGTGCGGCGCGAGGCGGACGGGCGCACCGTCGCGGTGGCCGGCCCCGACGCGGTGTGGTTCGCCAGTGACACCGAGACCTACGGGCGGGGTCTGACCACCTATTCGGACGTCACCCTCGGCGAGGGCGACCGGGTCACCTTCACCCTCACGTGGCATCCCTCGCACGTCGAGGGCCCGCTGCCCACCGACGCGCTCGCGGCGCTGGCGGACACCGAGAGGTTCTGGACCGACTGGATGACCCGCTGTACCTACCGGGGACCGTGGCGCGAGCCGGTGGTGCGCTCGCTGATCACGCTCAAGGCGCTCACGTACGCGCCGACCGGCGGGATCGTCGCGGCGCCGACCACGTCGCTGCCCGAGGACGTGGGCGGGGTGCGCAACTGGGACTACCGCTACACGTGGCTGCGGGACGCGGCGATGACGCTGGGCGCGCTGCTGAAGACCGGTTTCGTGGACGAGGCCAAGGCGTGGCGCGAGTGGCTGCTGCGGGCGGTCGCGGGCGACCCGGAGAACCTGCAGATCATGTACGGCGTGGGCGGCGAGCGCCGGCTGACCGAGTACGAGGCGACCTGGCTGCCGGGCTACGAGGGCTCGCACCCGGTCCGGATCGGCAACGCCGCCGCCGAGCAGTTCCAGCTCGACGTCTACGGCGAGGTGGTCGACGCGCTGCACCTGGGCCGGGTCTCCGGCATGGAGGGCAACGACCACGCGCACGCGCTCCAGCTCAAGCTGATGGACTACATGGAGCAGCACTGGCGCGACCCGGACGAGGGCATCTGGGAGGTGCGCGGGCCGCGCCGGCACTTCGTGCACTCCAAGGTGATGGCCTGGGTCGCGGTGGACCGCACGATCCGGATGCTCGTGGACGAGCCGATGGCCTCGGACACCGAGAAGATGCTCGAGCACCTGCGGGGTGTGCGCGAGGAGATCCACCGCGAGGTGTGCGCCTACGGGTACGACGTGGACCGCAACACCTTCACCCAGTACTACGGCTCGACCGAGCTGGACGCGTCGCTGCTGCTGATCCCGCAGGTGGGCTTCCTGCCACCGGAGGACAAGCGGGTGATCGGCACGATCGAGGCGATCCAGCGCGAGCTGACCGAGGACGGCTTCGTGCGCCGCTACCCGACCAACGGCACCAGCGTCGGCCTGGACGGTCTGCCCGGCGACGAAGGCGCGTTCCTGGCCTGCTCGTTCTGGCTGGCCGACGACCTGGCGATGATCGGCCGGGTGGAGGAGGCCCGCGAGCTGTTCGAGCGCCTGCTCGCGCTGCGCAACGACCTGGGCCTGCTCGCCGAGGAGTGGGACCCCCGGCTCCAGCGCCAGGTCGGCAACTTCCCCCAGGCGTTCAGCCACGTGCCACTGATCGACACGGCCCTGCGCCTGACCGCGACGATGCGCGCCGAGCCGGCGACCGACCAGGACTGAGCACGCGGGCGCGGGGACAGGCAAGACGCGAAGGCGGGTCGCGAAGGCAAAAGCGAGCGGCCCGGGCGGGTCCGTGGGCACTCCGTGCAGGTGTGCGCATCGATTCCGGGTGGTACCTCCGGACACCGTGACCCGCGAACGTTCCACGACCGCGGCGACGGGCGACGAGCCGACCGGCTCGTCGCCCGTCTCGTCGTTGCCGTTCCTGCCCCGGGGGCGGCGGCGACGCGCGCTCATCCCCCGGGGCCCGGCGACCTGCCGGAGATCATCCTCCGTGCCGCTGCCCGGAGTTGGTCCGGCAACGATCCCTGGTGCGCGACGCGGTCGAGCGCACCCACCCCGACGCGGCCGGCCGCCGCTTCGCGTCGGAGCCGGATCGACAGGGGATCGGCTGAGCGGGCGGACGGGCGCGGGCGGGCGGACTGCGCCGGTCACGGCACCGGGGCCGTGACCGGCGACCCGTCCCCGGTGCGCCGCGGCGCCGGTACGGCGATCGGTGCGGGGCCGCGGCCCCGGTGCGATGGTCGCGGGCCGGCGAGGTGATCGCGGGCTACACCGGGCCCAGTTCCTCGTAGATGCTCAGCACCTGGGCGATGGTCTCGCGTTCGTCGGGCCAGGTCGCCGCCTGGGCTCGGCCCGCCTCGACGAGTTCGGCGCGCCGGGTCGGGTCGGCGAGCAGGCCGCGGACCGCGGCGGCGAGCTCGTCCGGCTCTCCGGCCGGCACCAACACCGCCGCGTCGCCGACGAGTTCGGGGATGCCGCCGACCTGCGTGGCGACCAGCGCGACGCCGGTGCGCAGGGCCTCCTGGGCGACCAGCGCGCGGGCCTCCCAGCGGCTGGGCAGGACCGCGAGGTCGGCCGCGCCGAGCAGGTCGGCCACGTCGGCGCGGTGGCCGAGCAGGCGGACCGACAGCGACTCGGCGTCGATCCGGTCCTGGAGCGATTCCCGCAGCGGCCCGTCTCCGGCGATCACGAGCAGCGGGGTCGGCTCGTCATCCAGCCACTGCCGCGCGGCGTCCAGAAGCACCGGGTAGTCCTTCTGCGGGGCCAACCTGCCCACCGCGACCAGCAGCGGCCGGTCGCCGGCCGCGAATTCGGCCCGGACCGCCGCCCGATCCCGCTCGGCCGGCGGCAGCGGCGGCGCCGACACGGGTCCCAGCCGGGCATCCCGCGCGCCGAGTTGCCTGGCCCGGTCGACCAGGTCGGTCGAGGCGCCCAGTACGACGTCGGCCGCCCGTACCGCGCGCCCCTCCAGCACCCGGGTCAGCGCGCCCTTCGCGCCGCCGACCAGGACCGCGTTGTGCAGGGTCAGCACCAGCGGCCTGCGTCGTACCCGATGTCGGCCGAGCGCGTTGCCCGCCGCCATCCCCGCACGCAGCCCGTGCGCGTGCACCACATGCGCCGGGGCGCAGGCCGCGCGCAGTTCGCGCAGCGCCGCCCGATCGGTGGGCCGGGGCCCGGACCCGATCTCGACCGGGCGAAATCGCGCGCCGGCGCCCGTGAAGTCGAAGTGCTCATCGGTCGCGGCCGGGCCGCACACGGTCACCGCGACCCCACGCCCGACCAGGCCGGCGGCCAGCGAGCGCACGTGCGCGCCGATGCCGCCGGTGGACGTGGCCAGGACCAGGACGGCCCGCAGCCGGGCCGGCTCGGTGCGCTCTCGCGACTCAGTCGTCGTGTCCACGTCGCTGCTCCCCTTCCGATTCGGCCGTCCGCCGCCCGCGCAACGCGGCTTTGACAGCCTCGCCGACGGTCACGGAAACGACTCCCGCGAACACCAGGGTGCCCACGATGGCGGCAACCGCCGCGATGATCAACGTGAAGACGATGCCGCCCGTCCCGAATAGGCGCGACACGCCGAATCCGGCCGCGCCGGCGGTGACCGCGGCCACCACCGTGCCGGCCGCCGTCCCGGCCATCGACGCGCCCGCCATCGCCCGCGGGCCGGCCGTGCGGGCCACGGCGTAGGCCAGCAACACGCCGGCCGCGCTCATCCCGATCGAGTTGCCCAGACCGAGCGCGGCCACCGTCCAGCGCTCGGGCAGCGCGAAGGCGAGCGCGACGTCGGCGAGCACGACCACGCACCAGCCGGCCACCACACAACCCGCGGCGGCGCGGCCGTGGCCGGAGGCGTTCAGCGCGCGGCCCAGGTGCGCGATCAGCGCGTACCCGAGCAGGCCGGGCGCGAACGCGGCCAGCGCCCAGGCCATCGGCTCGGGCTCGGTGGAGCCGGCCATGAACAGCGCGAAGAACCGGCCGAGCGGCGCGGCGGCGGCCAGCAGCAGCGCGGTGCCGAGCGCGCCGACCAGGAGCACGGTGCGGGTGGTCGCGGCGACGGCGTCCGCGAACGCGTCCCGGTCGCCGTCGTGCGCGTGGGCGCTCAGCCGCGGGAAGGCGGCGGTGGCGATCGGCACCGCGAGGACCGCGTACGGGAGCAGGTAGACCATCCAGGTGGTCTGGTAGACGACCAGGGATCCGTGCGTACCGCGCCCGTTGGCGAGCAGGATCACCGCGATCGTCGCGGCCTGCTGGGCGATCAGCGTCGCGACGCCGGCCAGCGCGAGGGTGCGCACCCGGCGGGCCACGCCGTCCGGGAAGCGCAGCGTGGGACGCAGCCGCAGGCCGGTCGCGCGCAGCGGTACGACGGTGACCAGCGCGAGCGCCAGCACGCCCGCGGTGGTGCCCAGCGACAGCGTCAGTTCGGCGCCGCGCGGCAGTTCGGCGAGGTTGTCGAGGTCGACGTCGTAGCGGCTCGCGAAGAGCAGATAGCTGCCGGCCACCACCAGGCTGGACACCAGCGGCGCGAGCGTGCCGGCCAGGAATCGGTGGTGCGCCTGGAGGATGCCGCCGGCGACCACGGCGATCCCGTACAGCGGCACCTGCGGCAGGAACACGAGCAACATCCGGGAGGCGACGTCCGCGACACCGGGCCCGTCCGCCTTCCCGGCCAACAGCAGTTCGGCGATCGGGCGGGCGAGCAGCGCGCCGAGCAGCACGATCGGGGTCAGCACCAGGACGACCCAGGTCAGCAGCGCGGACGCGATCCGCCCGGCGTCCTCGCGCGCGCCCTTGGCCACCGGTCCGGCCAGCACCGGCACGACCACGCTCGCCAGCGCCCCGCCGGCCACGACCTCGAAGACGATGTTGGGCACCGAGTTGACCGTGCTGTACACGGTGCCCAGGACGGTGTCGCCGACCGTCCCGGAGAAGACCAACTGCCGCCCGAACCCGGCCAGTCGGGCGAACACGGTGACCACGGCCATCAACGCGGCGGCCCCGGCGAGACCACGCACGACGGCGCGCGAGCGGGTGGCACCGGCGGGGGCGGGTTCGGTGTCCGGGGCGATCGCGTCGGTTCCGGCGTCAGGGGCGATGGCGTCGACTTCGCCCTCGGTGGGCGAGCCGTCGCCTCCGCGGCCATCCGACGGCGGGCAGGCGCCTCGGGTGTCGCTCACCTGCCGACCATTCCCGTGCCGCTCTCGGACACGCCCCCTCGCGTGCCCGCGGGCCATCGATCGTTGCCGGTCATGCCGGTGCGGTGGCTCCCTCGGCGGCCGGCTGTCGGGGCGCCGGAGCGGCGGCCGGACGGCGGCCGAGCATGTCGATCGTGTTCAGCGGCCGGTTGCCGGCGATGACCTTGGTGAAGCTGACCTTCTCGCTGGCCGCGGTGAGCGCGGTGAGCACGAGCGCCTTGGCCAGCAGGCCCTTGCGCGAGGAACCGGCGGCGAAGGCCACGCCCAGGGCCGCGCCCAGCACGTTCGCGCCCGCGTCGCCGAGCATCGACTTCTCGCCGAGGTCCTCGGGCAGCAGCGCCGCCGCCGCGCCCACCGGCGCCGCCGCGAGGGCCGCCGCCGGGCCGCCGCGGAGCAGTCGCGGCGTGCCCGCGATCAGGACCGCCTTGGCCGCGCGGCCCGGGCGCAGGTCGAACAGGTTGATCAGGTTGGCCGTACCGGCGACCACCACGCCCGCGAGCAGCTTGTCCACCGGCCGCCGCTGCACGAGCGCGCCGGCCGCGAGACCGGCCGCGCCGAGTCCGACGATCTTGAGGCCCCCGCTGGTCACCTCGCCCTTGGCGAGCGCGCCGAGGTGGCCCTTGAACCCGCGCCGATCGCTCGACCCGGCCATGTCGTCGTAGGTCCCGAACCCGGCACCCGCGACCGCCGCCAGCACGCCGGCCGCGCGCCACCGACCGGGCACCCCCGGGGCGCACGCGGCGGCGACGGCCGTACCGACCGCCGTCGCGGGCCCTTCGAGCAGGGTCAGCACCTCGCCCCGGTGGTTGCGCCGCTCCCACAGCGCGGCCTCGCCCGGCGGGCGGCGGGTCAGCGCGGCGTACGCGGCCCGGGCCGCACCGGTCGCGGCCAGCGCCGTCACCAGCCGACCCGGCCGGCCCCGACGGGCGTCGCCGGGGGCCGCGGCACGGCCGGCTACACGAGCGGTGGCACCAGCCGGGGCGGCGGCGGCCTTCGTCACGGCGTCTCCTTCTTCGGCAGTTCCGGCAACGGACCGTCGGTAGTGCCCGTCGTCCCGTATTGACCCGAACTGCCCTGCTTGTCCTCGACCACCAGGGACCACACGACCGCGACCTGACCCACGGGCGTGTCGGCGGTGTCCACGGTGGAAACGGCCTTGGCGGTTTGATCGTTACGGCGCAGCGCCCAGATCACGCCGTTCTCCTGCGCGGCGGACGCGGTGCCGGCCATGACCGTACCGCCGTCGCCGCTGTCCAGGGCGCGAGCGAGCGAAAGATGAATGTTGTTGATCCGGCCCGGATCGTCCCCGCCGGTGGCGCCCGAGGGCGCGACGACCACGACCAGGTCGGCGCCGGTGGCGGGGTTGTCCTTGACGTCCACGAAGCCGGCGTCCTTGAGCTTGGTCAGCGTCTCGGTCGCGGCCTGCGTGTTGTGCGTGGCGGGGGTGGTGGTGCCGTTGTTCTGATTGGTGGTGCCGTTGTTCTGGTTGGTCGTGCCCTGGCCCGGGGTCTGGCCGCTCGGCGGCGCGGAGGTGGTCCCGGCTCCGGTCGCCGGCGCGCCCGACTCGGGCGCGCCCGGCGTCGAGCCGCTCGCGGGCGGCTGGGTCGACGCCGGCGGCGAGCCGGGCGTACCGGTCTGCACCGGCGGCAACTTCTCGGTGATCGCGCCCGCGAGCACGCGCGCGGCCCGATCGGTCGCCGACCCGGTCGGGAAGGCCGCCGCGTTGGCGCCCAGGGCGGTGACCAGGTCGCTCTCGCGCTTGGGGTCGGTCCAGGCGCCCTTGACCGCCACCTGGCCGGTGACCGTCGCGGAGGCGCCGTCGAGCAGCTTGACCATGCTGTCGGTCAGCTTGGTGTCCGCGCCGGGCAGCGCGACCACGACCGCCTTGTGCCCGGCGAGCCGGCCCTTGGTCAGCTCGGGCCCGACGGTGTTCATGATGCCGTTCAGGTACCTCGTACCGGCGTTCGCCCGATCGAGTTCACGACGCAAGCCTTCGTTGTTCCGGGCCAGGTCCTGGACCTGCGTGTCGAGCCCGGAGACGGCCGCCTCCTTGAGGAAGGACGCGCCGAGCACCAGCCCGACCGACAGGGCCAGGAAGACCGCGATGATGGAGACGACGTGGTATCTGAAGTCGATCAACTGAACAGTCCCTGGAGCCAGTAGACGAAGGCGTCCCACTGCGCCCCGAACACGTGGAAGTACGCGCGACCGAGCGGGGTGACCCGCACGGTGACCGCGATGGTGACCAGCGCGGCGAGGCACAGCATGAGCAGCGATGTCGTGGAGATGCGGCTGCGGTACAGACGGCTGACGCCCTTGGCGTCCACGAGCTTGCCGCCGACCCGCAGCCGCGTGAGGAAGGTGCTCGCCATGCCGGCCCGGCCCTTGTCCAGGAACTCGACGAGCGTGAGGTGCGTACCGACCGCGACGATCAGGCTCGCGCCGCCGTCGTCGGCGAGCAGCATCGCGATGTCCTCGCTGGTCCCGGTGGCGGGGAAGGCGATCCCGTCCACGCCGAGCTCGTCGAGGCGTTCCATCCCGGGGGCGCGCCCGTCGCGGTACGCGTGCACGATGATCTCCGCGCCGCAGCGCAGCGCCTGGTCGGACACGGAGTCCATGTCGCCGACGATCATGTCCGGCTTGTAGCCGGCCTGGAGCAGCGCGTCCGCACCGCCGTCGACGCCGATCATCACCGGGCGGTACTCCCGGATGTACGGCCGCAGCGCGGCGATGTCCTCGCGGTAGTGGTAGCCGCGGACCACGATGAGCACCTGACGGCCGTCGATCCGGGTCCGGATCTCGGGGACGCCGACGCCGTCGAGGAGCAGTTCGCGCTCCTCGCGGATGTACTTGAGGGTGTTCTCGGCGAACGCCTCGATCTGCTCGGACAGCCCGGCGCGGGCCTCCTCCATCGCGGCCGCGACCGATTCCGCGTCGAGCAGGGTGCCGACGGCGATCGGGTCGTCGCCGCGGTAGAGGACGTTGTCCTCGACCCGGACCAGCTCACCCTCGCGGATCCGGTCGAGCACACTCCCGCCGACGGCGTCGAGGAGCGGTACGCCGGCCTCCACGAGCAGTTGCGGCCCGATGTTGGGGTAGCGCCCGCTGATGCTTTCGGCGGCGTTGACCACGGCGGCCGGCCGGCACTTGACCAGCGCCTCGGCGGCGACGCGGTCGAGGTCGCCGTGATTGATGATCGCGACGTCTCCGGGCCGGAGGCGCTTGGTGAGGTCCTTGGTACGCCGATCGACCCGGGCGAACGAGCCGGTGTCCTCGGTATGCCGTCGACGACGAAGCGCGGGAATCCTCACCGGCGCAATCCTGCCATGCACAGTTTTTGGCGGCGGCCTCCGGCCGCTCTGCTCGCTCGCTCGTCGATCACCGGTCGACGATGAAGTCGTGGGCGCCGACGCGCCGAGAGGCGCCCGAATTCGCAGCAGCCCGGGGGTGGGGGCGCGGCCGGGTCGTGGGGGCGGGGCCGAAGTGGGGGCGGGTCGGGGGTGCGAGGAGGGGTGAAACCGAAGCGCGGCTGTTACACGATGCCGGTGGAGCGGCGCACACCACGTGGGGCCGCAGGGCCGCGGCAGGCCGCGTCGGCGCCCGTGAAACCCCACACTCCGCATGCAACGGTGGGCCGGGTGGGACATGTCCCACCCGGCCCACCGAGACGCGGCCGCACCCGTGCCCGCGTGGCTCGGGTACTCGGCCCGTTCCGGGGTCGGTGGGGATGCCGACGAGGGGCGTCCCCCATCCGGGGGATCGGGATCGGCATGTGTGGCGACGCGCTCGGGTGTGGGTCGGCACAAGGCTGGTCCGCATGGAGACCACGGAGCCGACCCACACCGGCGATCCGCACCCGACGACACCCGATCCGACATGCGCGGACACCGATGCCAGGCATCCCGCGGAGGCGGGCCCCCGCGGCGGACCCCGCCCGGTCGCGGCCCCCGGGGTTTACCCCACCCTCGACGTCCCGCGCGGCACCGACCCCGTCGGTCCGCGTCCGGCCGGCGCCGAAGCCCGGGGAGTGCTTCGGCGGCGGCTCGCCTGGTTCGCGGTGCTCGCGTGTTCGCCGTACTTGTTGTTGAAGTTGCTCTGGGTGGTCGGGATCGATGTGGGCGTGGTGCATCCCGACGAGCTGAATCGCGCGCAGTGGGTTGCCGCGAACGCGCTCACGTTCGCGATGGACGCGATCGCGGCGCTGATCGCGTACGCCCTCACTCGGACGCGCGAGTTCCGGGTCCGCGCCTGGTTGATCGTGTTGCCGTTGTGGGTGGCGTCGGGGCTGCTCGTGGTGATCATGGCGGCCGTACCGCTCAGCCTGATCGGTGCCGCGGTCGGCGACGCCGGCAACCCGTTCGCGGGCGACGACTTCCTGCGGCCGTGGGTGTACGCGGTCGTCTACGGCGGCTTCATCGTCGAAGGCGCGGTGTTGTCGGTGGCCTTCGGGCTGTATGCCCACGAACGCTGGGGCGCGCTCTTGCGGGTCCGCGTTCGGGCCCTGCCGGATCCGGCCGGCACCGGTGACGCACAGCGGTTCCTCGGTACGGTCGCCGCGCTCCTCCTCGGCTTCGCGGGAGTACTCCGGATGGCATGGGCATCGGGCGCCCACGTCGGCATGACCGGCCGGTGGATCGCCGACCGAAACGCGACCGGGCGCTGGATGGACGGCGTACAGGGCGGGCTCGCCCTGGTCGGCGCGACGGGCCTGATCCTGCTCGTTCACCGGCTCGGCGGCGCGCGCGTCCGGGGTCCCCTGGCAATGGCCTGGTTCGGGGCGGGCAGCGCCTTCGGATGGGGCGGCTGGATGGGCTTGATCAGCGCCGGAGCCGCACCCGGCAGCACCCTGGCGGAGCGCACCTCCACGCTCCTGCGCTTTGTCTACACTGCCGAAATGATCACCGGCGTCCTGGCTCTGACCATCGGCTGGTTCTTCCTGACCGAGTACGCCGGCCGCACACGCCACATCACGCACCCGGCGCACCCGAACCCCACCCCCGACACCCCGAGCACCAACGGCGAGCCCCACGCGCACTCGACGAAGACCCACCCGTGACCACCTGTCGCATCCACGCCGCCCCACCCACCACCCGCAACACCAACCCCGCGCCGAACACCACCGCGCGCGGTGGCCCCGGGCCGGCCCACAACGACACCGACACCGAAACGCCCCAACCGGCCCGGCTCCCGCCCGGGAACGCCGAGGACACCCAGCGCGTCGACATCCACCCGAGCCGGGGCCACACACCGCCCGTGACCGACCATGCCGGGCACGGCGAGCGCACCATCGCCGCCCTCGGCGCCGACCGCGCACCAGGCGCCACCGCGCGCGCCAAAGCCGGGCCGGTCCACGACGACACACCTGAGCCGACTCGGCTCAGGTGTGCCGGGGGCGTTGAGTGTGGCGGTGTCGGGGCGGTTCGTGACCGCACGTTGGCCGTGTGTGGATGGGGTGGACGTACCGCCGGCGCTTCGGGCGGCGATGGCGGAGCGGGGCGGGGTGGGCGTGGCAGGGGCCGGGGGCCGGGGTGCGGGGCGTGGTCGGGTGGGTGGGTCGGCGGATGACGGTTCGGGTCGTGCGGGGGCTGGTCGGGCGGCGGGCACGGTTGCGGTGGGTGCATCTCGTGTTGGGGGGCGCCCTGTTGATGCCCTTCCATTTCGCCGCGCTCACCGTGCTCGCGGCCACCGGGCTGTTGCGCGGCACACCGGCGGAGGCGCTCACGTCGCAGTTCCTCGCGCCGGCCCTGGCGCTGCCGTTCGTGGCGGCGGCCGGGCTGGTTCCGCTGGTACGCACCCTGGAGGGCAACGCCGCGCGGGTGTTGTGCGCGCCGGAGGGTGAGGTGCTGAGTGTCCCGGCGACCAGTGCGGCGGCGCGGCGCCGGGCGTCCGCGTGGTTCACGCTGCACGCACTTCTGGGCGGTGTCGTCGCGGGCACCTCGCTCGCCGCACCGCCCGGGGGCGTGGTGTTGCTCGTACTGCCCCTGGCCCCGGCCGTCGCCGACGTCTTCCCCTGGGCCGAACCGGCGCACGCGCTGCCGATCGCGTGGGTGCCGGTCGGCCTGGCCCTCCTCGTCCTCCCCTTGCTCGTATCCGCCGCCGCCGGCGCCTGGCTGGCCCGCCTCGCCCCCACCCTGCTCGGCCCGACCCCCGCCGACCGCCTCGCCCTCGCCGAGCAACGCGCCGAGCGCCTCGCCGAACGCGCCCGAATCGCCCGCGACCTGCACGACTCCGTCGGCCACGCACTGAGCGCCGTCGGCATCCAGGCCGCTGCGGCCGGCCGGCTACTGGAGCGCGATCCGGCCTTCGCCGCCCGGGCGTTGGCCGCGATCGAGGACACCGCACGCGAGGCGGTGGCCGAACTCGACCATGTACTCGGCCTGTTGCGCGAGGAGTCGGACCCGTCCGCCGCGCCCGTGCCGTCACTCACCAACCTGGCCGACCTGATCGCCCGCACCCGCGCGGCCGGCGCCGACGTAGACCTCGACCTCGAACCGGCGGGAGGCTTGGAGGGCCTGCCGCGCCTGGTCTCACGCGAGGCGTACCGCATCATCCAGGAGGGATTCGGCAACGTATTGCGGCACGCCGGCGAAGTCCCGGTCCGACTCCGCATAGCGGTCGCCAAGGGCGAGTTGGCCATCGACCTGAGCAATCCGCTCGGTTCGGCCCGGGCCACCCGACACGGCGGCGGACGCGGCCTGCGCGGCGCCGCCGAGCGAATCGCCGTACTACGCGGCACCTTCACCGCCGGCCCCCACGACGGCCACTGGCACCTGACCGCCCGCATCCCCCTGGAAGGCAACTCGTGACCAAGACCCACACACGTGCCGACCACCGCCGTCCGCCGGCGAACCGCCTCTCCCCGAAGGCCTTCGTAACGACGAGCGCCCGGTCCGCTCCGGCCTCGACGCGACCGAACCCGACCACTCCGCCGTCGGCCATGGCGCCATCGACGTCGAGCCGTACTCCCGCCGGAGACGCACCCGCGACTCAGCCGCCCCCAGGCGGCCTGATCACCGACGACCGCCCCCGAACCACGCCGCCCCGCACACCGCGGCAGCCGGACCCGCGCCGCCCCATCGGGCAACTCGCCGGCCGCACGAAGACAGGACGTGGACCGCGTCTCCGCGAAGGCGTACCTGTGAGCGGCCCCGAGCCGACGCCGACGACCGACAACCGAAGCGCGGTCCATACCGTCGCGACCCGGCCCCACCGTGATCGATCGGGCGCACGTCGTCGTGGAGGTTGCCACCGTGCGCCGCGGACTCCCGGAGACGCGGTCGTGACCCGGCCCAAAGGCGTCCCGATCGCCATCGACGGCGGCGGAGTTCCCGCCCACGCCGGCCCGCGCGCCATGGTCACCGGCGCCCGGCCCGCGCCGAATGTCGGTGGCGGGGAAGCGGGTGTGCGTCGCAACCGCTTGGAGGTACGTCCGTGAACGAGCCCGTGCGCGTGTTGATCGCCGATGACGAGAGCCTGGTTCGTGCGGGACTCCACGCGATCGTGGCCGCCGAGCCCGACCTGGCTGTCGTCGGGGAGGCCGCCACGGGCGTGGAGGCGGTGGCGAGGGCGCGGGAGTTGCGGCCGGATCTGGTGTTGATGGACGTTCGGATGCCGGGCCTGAACGGGATCGAGGCGACCGCGCAGTTGCTGCGCGAACCGTCGGGGTCGCCGAAGGTGCTGGTGGTGACGACGTTCGAGAACGACGAGTACGTCTACGACGCGCTGCGGGCCGGCGCGCACGGCTTCCTGCTCAAGCGGGCGCGCGCGGACGAGATGGTGCACGCGATCCGGACCGTGGCCCGAGGCGATTCGTTGTTGTTCCCGACCGCGATCCGCGACTTGGCGTTGAGCCGGGTACCGGCCCGGGAACGGAGCCGGGAACTGCGTACGCGAATCGACCGGCTGACCGCACGCGAGCAGGAGGTGCTGCGGCTGATCACGGCCGGCCTGTCGAACACCGAGATCGCCGAACGGACCGCGCTGGGGCCGGAGACGGTCAAGACACACGTGGCCCGTGTCCTCGGCAAGCTGGGCGTCCGGGACCGCACCCAGGCGGTGATCGCCGCGTATGAGAGCGGATTCGCGACGACGGGGCGCGGGAGCGGCTGGGAGTAGGTCCCTTTTTGGCGACTCCGGGAGCGGGTCCCTTGCCCGGCTCAGGCCGTCGGGCGGTGCAGGCTCTTGCGCAGGTGGTAGGCCCGGATGTCGAGGGAACGCACCTGCGGGAGAACCGAGTCGGCTGGATCGGACGGACCGGTGGCGGCTCGGGACGCGGCGTAGGACTCCGCGTCGGTCCACTCCGTGTAGGCCATGCCCCGGGTGCCGTCGAGGTTGATGTGCACGTGGGTGGCGATCCGGCCCGGGGCGTGGTCGCGTACCGCCGTCGCAAGGATCAGTTCGGCCCAGCGGCGGGTGGCCGGTGCGGTGTCGGCCTCGATGTCGTCGATCACGATCAGGGTCGGGGTGGCCGGGAATTCAGGGTGGATCGCGCTGCCGGTCAGGCGATAGCGGATCACGCCGGGGCGTTCGATGCCGGGTACGACCTCGTCGATGCCTCGGACGAGCTTCGGCCGCGTGGTGCGCATGAAGGCCCGGTGCTCGTCGTCGCCGGTCCACTGGGCGTAGTTCAGGACGCGCTCGCCGTCGGTGCTCACGAAGCAGTTCAGGGTGAGGAAACCGGCGGGCCACGGAACGCCCTCCCACTCGGCGATCGTCGCGTCCACGGCGGCGCGTTGGCGCTCCGGCGTGTGCACGATCCAGGGGCTGACCAGGATCGTACCCACGTCGGCCCGGCGAACCCGGGGCAGCGCATGGTGCGGTGAAGCGGTCACGGAGACTCCTCGACTCGACCTCGACGACAGAACCCACCCCACCCTGCAACCTCAACCGCACTTGAGGTCAAGCCCGGCACGGCGCACGACCACCGCCCCGGGGCCGCCGTGTCGCCGCCGCGGATCGAGTACGTCGGACCAACGGTCGGGGCGCGTACGCCGAACCCCGACGATCAAGGCATACGCCGAACGCACCACACACGCGCCCCCGACAGCGACACCGCGCCAACGGCGCTCGCCGGGCGACCCCGGAGCCGAAGGCCACAACCTCCCCAATCCTCCGGGCTGCCGTCGCCCTGCGGCCGGCCTCGCTGCA
Organism: Embleya sp. NBC_00888; assembly: GCF_045207655.1. Taxonomy (NCBI): domain Bacteria; kingdom Bacillati; phylum Actinomycetota; class Actinomycetes; order Kitasatosporales; family Streptomycetaceae; genus Embleya; species Embleya sp. NBC_00888. The sequence goes on from NZ_CP108784.1 coordinate 2,410,260, forward strand.
GGGTCCGGCTTTTGGGAAACGGGGCGGGGGGTCGACATCGAGACCGCGACACCGCGCCACCGGCGTTCACCGGGCCCCCGCCCGAAGGCCGTTGGCCGGCCCCAAGCCCCCACATCCTCGGGCTGCCGTCGCCTGGCGGCCGGCCTCGGTTCGGGGGTCCGGCTCCGGGAGCGGGGAGTCGGCGACGGCAGCCCGTATTCAACTGGTCCCGGCGACTTGGCAGGTTGCCGCTACGAGGGTGGTTCGCGATCACGATCGTGGTCGAGAACCACCCTCGTGAGTGCGCCGGTCACGGCGATCCGGGACCGCACGCCGCTTGCCGGGCTCAGCGCCTGGCCACGAAGACGTGCGCGGCGGTTCGGGTGGGAAGTTCGGCGACTTCCCCACCGCTGCCGACCGTCACGCCGCCGGGCGAGGACGTCACGCTCACGACCGCGCCGGGCTGTACCCCGGCGTGCCGCAGGGTGTACATCAGCCGGGAGTCGGTCTGGATCGGCTCCCCGATGCGCCGTACGACCGCGCTCGCGCCGTTCGGCCCGGGCTCCAGGTCGCCGAGGCTGACCATGCCCTCGCCAAGGAACGGATCCGGGGTGGTCCGCTCGCCGAGTTCCTCCAGGCCCGGGATCGGGTTGCCATAGGGCGACTGCGTCGGGTGCCGCAGCAGTTCCAGAACGCGGCGTTCGACCGCCTCGCTCATCACGTGCTCCCAGCGGGAGGCTTCGGCGTGGACCTCCTCCCACTCCAGCCCGATCACGTCGACGAGCAGACACTCCGCGAGGCGGTGCTTGCGGATCACCCGCGTGGCGATCCGCCGGCCCTCGTCCGTCAACTCCAGGCGCCGGTCGCCCGCGATGTACAGCAGACCGTTGCGCTCCATGCGGGCCACGGTCTGGCTGACGGTGGGGCCGCTGTGGTGCAGGCGCTCGGCGATGCGGGCGCGCATGGGGACCACGCCTTCCTCGGCCAGTTCCAGGATGGTGCGGAGATACGTCTCCGTGGTGTTGATGAGTCCGGACATGCCGCTCGTCTCGTCAGGCGGGGGTTTCGGCGGTGGCGGTCAGGACCGCGCGGCCGAGGATGTGGCCGGTCATGGTGAAGCCGAGGACGGCCGGGGTCGCTTCGGCGGAGACGCCGATCGACTCGACGTCGAGAGCGTGCACCACGACGAGGTAGCGGTGCGGGCCGTGTCCGGCCGGCGGGGCGGCGCCGATGAAGCGGGCGGCGCGGGCGTCGTTGGGCAGTTGGAAGGCGCCCTCGGGCAGGCCCGAGCCGGTGTCGTCGCCCGCGCCCTCGGGCAGTTCGGTGACGGCGGCGGGGATGTCGGCGACCGCCCAGTGCCAGAAGCCGGATCCGGTCGGGGCGTCGGGGTCGTAGACGGTGACGGCGTAGCTCCTGGTGCCTTCCGGAGCGCCGCTCCAGGACAGGTGTGGGGAAACGTCCTTGCCGCCGGGAACGCCGAAGATGCCGGAGAACTGCTCGGGGGACCACGCGGCGCCGTCGGTGACGGTGGTGCTGGTGACGGTGAAGGAGGCCGCCTCGGGGAGGCGGGCGAAGGGGTCGTTGACGCTCATCGTGTCGTGCCTTTCGAAGTGTCTCGGGATGTTGCCGACAGTCGTGTGCGCAGCCGTCGCCGCTGCTTGGCAGCGGCGACGGGCTGTGGCGGCCGCCTAATCGGCTGCTCCTGGCCGGGCCCCGACCAGGAACCCGGCCAAGAGCAGCTCCTGAACCGGTCCTGGTGGAGGCGGCCACGGCAAGCCGACGAGCGACCGTCTTCATCGACCATAGCATTGATAATCGATTATTAGTCCAATCGTCTATGCTGATGCCATGACACAGACGACGGCCGTCCCTTCCACCTCGTCGGGGAAACAGATGCTTTCCGAGCAGGTCTACGCCCGGCTGCGGGACGCGATCATGCATGGGGCCTACGCCCCTGGTGAGGCCCTCAAGCCGCAGGACTTGGCCAAGAAACACGGTGTGAGCCTGGCCGTCGTACGCGAGGCGCTCGTGCGAGTGGTCGGCGACGGCCTCGCCGACCGGCTGCCCAACCGCGGCTTCGCCGTGCCCGCCTTCTCCGACCAGCGCTGGCAGGAGATCGCCGAGGCCCGCCGCACGATCGAGCCGGTCGTGCTGCGCATGTCCGTCGAGCGCGGCGACCTCGACTGGGAGGCTCGGGTGCGAGCCGCCCACCACCGTCTGGCCCGCACTCCGCCCTACACGCCGGAGGAGAGCAAGTACTACAGCGACGCCTGGGCCGAGGCCCATCGGGTCTTCCACCGCACTCTGCTGGAAGGCTGCGGCAACCCCGTACTCCTGGAGACCTTCGACCGCATGTGGATCGCGAGCGAACTGGCCCGGCGCTGGTCGGCCCACCGCGCCCCCGACCGGGACGGCATCGACGAACACCGCCGACTCGAGGAAGCGGCGCTGGCCCGTGACGCCGACACCGCAGCCGCGGTACTGGTCAAGCACCTCACCCGAACCGCGACCAACCTGACCGGCTCCGCCCACCCCGAACCCGGACACGACACCACGCCACACACCGGCCCGGCGTAGCGGTCACGTCTCGAACACGGCCCCGACCACCACGCCGATACTGCGCCTCACGGCGTTGGCCAAGCCGCGCCGGGCCCGAAGCCGCGCTGCCGACGCAGCCCCGCAGGCGAGCCGGGCGAACCGCGGGCCGAACTATCGGCCGGGCATCGGCCCAACCGGAGTTGCCGACCCGGCCGAAGCGGGTGGCGGGGTCGGGCCATCGTCGAAGGTCGGGCCCGTCTGGTTCGGGTCGTCGACCAGGACACAGGGACCCACCGGGCCATCGGCGAGCTGGTAGAGGGTGGTGCTTCCGACGCTGTCCGAGTTGTGTGCGCGTCGGCCGTCGCGAGAGCCCGGGTCGGGGAGGTCCTTCGCGTAGACCTTGAAGAGAGTCGCGGTGAGCACCAATGTGGCGTCCGGGGGCACGAGCTCCGGGCGTACCTCGGTCCAACGGTGGCTGTAGAACTCCAGTTCCGCGTCCGTCATCAGCCGGCCCTCGGGCGATGGGAGCCAGTGATAGATCGCGTTCAGGTCGTCGTTGGAGATGGGGCGTTCGGTGAAGCGGCCGGAGGCGCACTTCTTGCCGTAGGGCACGTAGTCGACGACCGCCCGCAATCCCAGGTCCCGGAAGCGCTGTTCAAGGCCCTTGGGGTTCCGGAACTCGTCGACCTTGAACAGGATCCCGCCGTCGGGCCGCTTCACCACCTCGAAGGGCTGGGCCTCGGCCGAACCACCGCTGAGCATCGGCACACCGACCCCGATCCCGGTCGCGAGCACCGCCGAGGCGGCCAAGCCGTAGACCGCCCGCCTGCGCCGGCGAGAGGTCGCGGGGCGCACCGGTGGCGGATCGGTCGCCGGCACACCTCCCTCGGCGGCGAGCGTCTTGAGCTCCTCCAGCGCGCGTTCCTCGAAATTGATCATGCCTTCGCCTCCGCCTGTACGTGTGCGGTCCGGGTCTCTCGGTGGGGCTCCGCCGACGGCGAGCCCAGTTCCCTCGCGAGTCGTCGCCGTGCCCGGTGCAACCGCACTCGCGCCGCGACCGGCCCGATGCCCAGCACCCGGGCGGCCTCGACGACCGTCATGCCGTCGACGCTGACCAGTTCGACCACCGCGCGGTCGTCCTCGGACAACCGCTCGATCGCCCGGTAGATGTGCCGGGCCGCCGACGCCGCGTCGAGTCGCTCCTCCAGCCGCAGGATGTCGTCCTCGTCCAGCCACCGACGGCCCGCCATCCGCCGCGACGCGTCGGCCTCACGCGCCGAGCGACGACGCTCGCTCGCGACCACGTTGCGGGCAACCCCGTACAGCCATGCCAGTTCGCCGCCCGGACCGCCTCGATAGCCCCCCGCAGAGCCCATCGCGGCGATGAAGACCTCGACGGTCAGATCGGCGGCCGACTGTGGGTCGTCCACCCGTCGGGCCACGAAACGCCCCACCGCGTCTATATGTCTGCGATAGAACGCCTCCAGGAGCGCCGGGTCCCCGGCGATCCCTTTGACCGCTTGCACATCCGGTCCGTCCAAGATGGGCTCCTCGCACCGCGCCGATGTTGTTGCCTGTCACCTCTCTTGTGGCGGGTGGCATCGAGAGCGTTACAGGTCACCGACAAGAGCTCCGACCCGAAGCGGACCCGGCGTGTACACAGACACAAAAGCGCACACATCCACGTACGAATACGCATACGCGCGGGCGGCCGACATCCGCGGAAGCCGTCGTACGCGGACGACGACTCCATGTGGCGATCGAGCAGATGGACCACATGCCCGCGGCAATCGTGTGACCGCGCTGTCGGCGGCGGCTGCGATGCTTGCGACGTGCCCCCTTGGAACCTGCTCGTCCTCGACAAGGCCCTGCGCGCCAGTTGGGCCGCCGACACATGCTCCCCCGACAATCAGGCCGACTGGCTTCCCGACAACCCTGCCTGGGGCCACTGCGACATCACGGCCTTGATCGTCCACGACATCTTCGGCGGCGACCTCCTGCTCGGCGAGGTCCACCTCAACGGGGACCAATACGGCTTCCATTGGTGGAACCGCCTGCCCAGCGGCATCGAACTCGACCTGACATACGAACAGTTCCGGCAAGGCCAGGCCGTCACCGAAGCCCGTGTCGTCCAACGCCCACCAGGCCTGCCACCCCGACGATGCGAGGAGTACCTACTCCTGCGCGATCGCGTCAGCAAACACCTCGGCCACCTACCGGCCCCCTCCTCCTGACCGCGCGGAAGCAGCGCCCAGCCGAACCCGACCCAGCCCACCGACTCGAAGCGGACGCGCCGGACGTTCGGACGCGCGGAGTTCGAACCGCCCGGAAATCGGGTGCGCCGGCCTGACAATCGCCGGGAAACTCGACTCATGCAGCGATTCCCGAGGCCGGCCGCCGAATGACTGCCCTCTCCAAGGGGGTTCACCGTGCCCAAGATCGCCACCGCTAAGCTGCGGTCACTGTGCGGGCTCGGGGTTCGCCCGGGTTCACCAGAGGAGCACAACCGCATGATGGGGCCGGCCCATTCACTGTCCGGAGCATGCGCGTGGATGGCCGCGGGTGCCGCCGCCGATGCCTACGGACGCCCGATGCCCTGGCCCGTCCTGGTAGTCGGCGGCCTGATCTGCGCCGGCGCGGCCCTGGGACCGGACCTTGACCACAAGGCCGCCACCGTCTCCCGCTCGTTCGGGCCGCTATCCCTGATCCTGTGTGGCCTGGTCGACACCCTCGCGTCCGCCACCTACAAGGCCACCCGCAAGAAGGGCGATCCCCGCCGCGATGGTGGCCACCGCACCCTCACCCACACCTGGGTCTGGGCCCTGCTGGTCGGCACCGGCGCCTCGGCGATCTGCGCGTACGGCGGCCGATGGGGCGTCCTGGGCGTGCTGTTCGTGCACATGGTGCTCGCCATCGAGGGTTTGTTGTGGCGCCAGGCCCGGCTGCACAGTGACATCCTGGTCTGGCTCCTCGGCGCCACCAGCACCTGGATGCTGGTCGAGGTCCTGAACCGACCCGGCAACGGCTCGAATTGGTTCTTCACCGAGCCCGGCCAGGAGTACTGGTGGATCGGCCTACCGATCGCCCTCGGCGCCCTCACCCACTGCGTCGGCGACGCGCTCACCATCTCCGGCTGCCCGATCCTGTGGCCGATACCGATCGGCCGCAAACGCTGGTACCCCCTGGGCCCGCCGAAGTCCATGCGCTTCCGCGCGGGCGCCAAGGTCGAGGTCAAGGTCCTGATGCCCCTGTTCATGGGTGCGGGCGGCCTGGGCGCCGTCAGCGCCCTCGGCTATCTCGGCTGACCCGAGCGCAATCCTCGCACCCGCGTTCGACCGCCGAAGCGGTTTCCCGACGGCACGCAATTGTCCCTGTCATGCTGATTGTTCCGGCTCGAACGACAGGAGCGTCGATGCGTGCGGAAGACGTGGCCGCGGTCGTGGTCGCGGTGGTGGTGCCCGTACTGACCGCAACCGTGGGGGTCTTCGCGGTCGCCTGGCAGGATCGCCAGGCGAGCCGGTCGCAAACCGGCCGTCGGCAAAGGGCGTTCGAGGACGCGACCCGACAGGTCGACTTCGCGGTCCTGTGGTGGGACGCGCGCCAACGCCTTCCCGGCAACCAGGAGGAGTTGGCCAACGCGAGTCGCGTCGCCCAACGCTGGCTCGACCAGGCGGGCGCGCTCGTGGTCGCCGCCGGGCCCGGCACCGTCGATCCACCACGTCGGTTGTCCCCCACCCGGCTACTGCTGCTCTATCCGTTCCGTTACACGGCCGCCAAGTTCATCCGCGCGGGCTTCCTCGCGATGCTCGGCGTCATGGCCGTCACCAGCGTCGGTGTACTGAGCGTGGCCCTGTCCACCGGTACCGGCGCGGACTTCGGCTGGTCGCTGACGTGGCTGCTGCTCTTCGCCCTGATCGCGCTGTCCCTGCGCTTCTGGGCCGTCTCGGCGGATGCCGTCCGCCAACCCTGAACCTCGATGAGTCACGAGCCCGACCAATCGATGAGTCCCGAGCCCGACCCATCGATCAGACCCGGGCCCGACCACGCGATCCGACCCGATTCGGACCAACCGACCCGGCACCCACCGAAGGCCGCCCCGCCGACACTCGCGCGGCGAAGCGGCCCTCGGGCCCGAGCAGTTCAGTACCCGGCCGGCGCCGGCCAGTGGCGCTCCACCCCGATCGCGTCCAGTTCGGCCGCGAACTCGGCGAACAGCGCCGGGTCTTCGCGTACCGCGTGCGGTTCGACGCCCCGCTCCAGGCAATAGGAGGCGAGTCGGCCGACCACCTCGCCCACGTTCCACTCCACCGGGTGCAGCCGGTAGCAGCCGTTGGAGATGTGCGTCGTGCCGATGTTCTTGGCCGCCGGGAGCAGATTGCGCATCCGGATCGGCAGCAGCGCGCCGAGCGGGATCTCGAACGGCACGCTGGCCACGTCGATGTAGTTGTCGCCGCCGGTCGAGGGATGCAGGTCGATCCGGTAGGCACCCACGCCCACCGAGTCCGGGAAGTGGTGGATACCGTGCGTGCCCAGGATGTCCCGCGAGACGTGGTGTTCGGTCACCGTGGTGACCGCGCGGATGCGCCGCGACTCGCGCACGTAGGCGGACTTGGCCAGTCCGTCGGCCGTGCCGACCACATCGTGCCGCAGCCGCAGCCCGGGATACCCGGTGCCTCCGTCCGGCCGGGGCGCCTCGGTCTGGAGCCAGTACAGCACCGACAGGGACAGCTGCTTGGCCTCCCGGTGCGCGGCGGCGGCCTCGTCCGCGCCGACCTCGATGATCGGCCGCAGCCAGTAGTCGTTGAGCGGCCAGTTCACCAGCGTGATGTCCGAGTCGACCGCGCCGGGCTCGAACAGGCCCTTGGCCAGGATCCGCCGGAACAACCACAGGTCGTCGCCACCGGCGTTGGCGCTCTGGTCGGCATGCACCGCGAGTGGGTCCCCGGTCGGGCGCGGGTCGAAGGTCCGCACCTCGGGTTCGAGCGTGCGCGGGTCCGGCGCGAGGAAGCCGAGCAGTGGTCCGGGCCAGAAGTCCGGCCGGTACGAGCGCCAGAACTCGTAGTCGGCGGGCTTGTCGATCACGTGGTTCTCGCCCTCGTGGTACGACACCGCGAAGCAGTAGGTGATGCCCTGCATGTTCAACGGCTCGTACCGCTCGGGCGCGTTCGGCTCGCCGTGTTCGTCCCGGGACTCGGCGCCGGTGACGTACTCCGCCTTGGCCAGCGGAAGCAACTCACCGGTCTCGGTCGCGTCCAGGACGTACGCCGCGCTGATCGTGTGCGACTCCTCGGTACGCACGCCCCACAGGGTGACCGCGCGCACCCGATCGCCGTCCGCGAACACCTCGGCGGGCACGTGCTCCAGGAGTATTCGCAGCCGCCCGGACGCCAGGTGCGGCGCGAGCAGCGCCTGCAAAACGGCCAGCGCGGCGCGCGGTTCGTGGCACAGCTTGCTCACGTAACCGGCGCCGGGGTTGAGCTCGCGACGCTGCCGAGCCGCGCCGGTCAGCGGGTACCAGGTGCGGTAGTGGTCGCGGATCGCGGTGCGCAACTCGCGGTAGCTCGCGGGTGCGCCGTAGCTCTCGATCCAGGGATGCTCGTCCGGCGGCACCGCCTGCGCGGTGAGCTGTCCGCCGATCCAGTCGGTCTCCTCCGTGAGTACGACCGTCCGGCCCGCGCGGCACGCGGCCAGCGCGGCGGCGACTCCGCCGAGCCCACCGCCGACGATGAGAATCTCGGTGCTGATTTCGGACATGGTGAAGCCTTCCGTGAACGGTGCGAATGGAACGCGCTGCGGAATCGCGCGGGAACGAGGGTGTGAAGACGAAGGAAAAACCGAGCGGAACGAGGCGAAGCCGGGCAACACGCAAGACCGCCAGGGCGTAAAACGGCATGCCCGCAAGGCCGTTCGCCCCAGGCCGACCCACCGGCACACCGGCCCAACGACGCGCCTGCCCGCCGGCCCACCGATCTGCCGGCCCCGCCGACCCGCCCCTCAGCCCGAACTCAGCGCGCCGGCCCCGCCGTCTGCCCCGGCACCGGCTCACAGCTCATCAACTGGTGTCTGGCCAGGCTCGGATCCCCCGCGATCAGGCCGGTGAGCAGACGGACCGCGGCCGCGCCCATCTCCCGTCTGGGTACCGAGAACCCGGACAGGAACGCCGGTCCGGGGACCGCGTGTTCGGGTGCGCCCAGAGTCGCCAGCGACAGGTCCTCGGGAAAGCGGTAACCGGCGGCAGAGGCCGCCTCCAGCACCGCGCGATGCGCGGCGTCGGTGTCGGTCGCCTCGGTGACGATCGCGGTGACGCCCTGCTCGTACCAGCCCCGCAACCGGTCGGTGGTCAGGTCCGAACCGTCGGTGCGCACCACGCCGGCCCGCTCGACCGGGAGTCCGCATTCGGCCATGCCGCGACGGAACCCGGCCTCGCGGTCGACCGCGCTGATCGCGTCGTCGAGTTCGCGGACGTACAGGATCTTGTGGTGCCCCAGCTCGGCCAGGTGACGTACGACCTCCGCCGTCGCCGTCACGTAGTCCGCGCCGACGTACGGCAGTCGGTCGCCGAAGTCGTCGTGCCGGCCCAGGTAGACCACCGGCAGGTCGGTGGCCAGGAGCCGGTCCATCTCCCGGATCGGCAGGTGTCGGCCCATGAACAGGCAACCGTCGGCCAGCCGGACCCGGTTGAGCACCTCGGCGTGTGGCCGCTCGCCGGTGACGCTGGAGGCGATGAACATCAGCAGGTCGTAGCCCTGCGCGGCGGACTCCTGCTCGATGCCGACCAGGAACGGGTGGTAGGCGTGCGACATCTCGGTGGGGAAGGTCGCGGTGAACGTGTACAGGCCGAGCAGGTTGTTCTGGCCGGCCGCGAGCCGCTTCGCTATCGGGTCCGGCACGTAGCCGAGTTGCTCGGCGGCGGCCATCACCTTGCGCCGGGTCTCGTCGGCGATCCCGACCGCCGCCGAACCGCCGCTGAGGATCAGGGACACCGTCGGCTGTGAGACGCCGGCCAAGCGGGCGATATCCGCCTGACGGGGCCGGTTCGCGCGTGAACCAGCCGGCCGTCCGGGCCCGCCGATCGGCTTCATGTACTCCTCCAAATGCCTGACAACGGGTTCCTAATGCGCATCAGATCAATCGATCCAGTATATCCAGTCACGGTGCGTGATTCACGGTGCTTCCAGGCCGCCGTCGGGTCGGCGCACCCGGGCCGCCCACCGCTCGTGCAGGTGGGTCCGCGGCGGGTACTTCGCCGCCGCCGCCTCGTCCAGGTCGATGCCCCATCCGGGCCGATCCGAGGGTGTGAGGTAGCCGTCCACGGTGCGCAGCGTGCCGGGGAACACCTCGTGCACCCGCTCGGGGTAGACGTGTTGCTCCTGGATGCCGAAGGCGGGACTGGTCACATCGAGCGTGACGTTGACCGCCGCGCCGATCGGCGAGACGTCCGGCGGCCCGTGCCACGCGGTCCGCACCCCGGTCAGCTCGCACAGCGTGGCCAGCTTGCGGGCCGGGGTCAGCCCGCCCACCGCCGACACGTGCACCCGCAGGTAGTCGACGCCGCCCGAGGTGATCAGGCGCGTCGCATCGGTCATCGAAGTGAGCAACTCGCCGGAGGCGATCGGCATCGGCGCGGCGGCGCGCACCTCGGGCAGCCGATCGAAGTGCTCCGGCGCCAGCGGGTCCTCGAGGAAGAACAGCCCGTACGGCTCCAGCGAACGGGCCAGTCCCACCGCCTCCTTCGGGGTGAGCCGGTTGTGCGCGTCGTGCAGCAGCCCGAGTTCGTCGCCGAGCACCTCGCGAGCCCGCTCGAACAGGCGCGGCGCGGTACGCAGGTAGTGCCCGACGTCCCAGCCGTCCGGATAGGGCGCGCTCGGGTAGCCGCCCGGCGTGCCGTCGGCGCCGTAGGTGCCCAGGCCCGGGCCGCCGCTCTGCAACCGCACGTAGCGGTAGCCCTGTTCGGCCAATGCGGCCACCCGCTCGATCGACTCCTCGATGCTGCCGCCGCGAGCCCCGGTGTACACCGCGGCGCCACCGCGCACCCGGCCGCCGAGCAGTTCGTACACCGGCACGCCCAGTCGTTTGCCGGCGATGTCCCACAGCGCCTGGTCGATCCCGGACAGCGCGTTGTTGTGCACCGGGCCACCGCGCCAATAGGAGGAGTAGTGCAGCAGCCGGAAGATGTCCTCGATGTCGGCCGGGTGCCGACCGATCACCATCGGCGCGAGGTGTTCCTCGACGGCCGAGACCACCGCGTGGAAGCGCTGGGTGAAGGTGGCGCAGCCGAGGCCGTACAGCCCCGGCTCGGAGGTGTCGACCCGCACCACGACGAGCGGCACCCCACCGGGCGCGGTCACGATCGCCCGCACCGACGTGATCCGCAACGCGTCCCGAGCGGCCCACGGCGCCTGCGTCTCGGCCATGACCGCGAGAGTCGCCGTATCGGGCACGTGACCGCCGGGCACCTGAGCGTCGGCCACGTAAGCCCCGGCCACCTGAACACCGGGCACCTGAGCCTCGGCCACGCGAGTCCCAGCCACGTGGGCGCCGGGCGTTGCCGCCGGGTCCACCCGATCGGTCGATTGCGTCCCCGTCCCCGTCCCGGACTCCGACTCCGGCTCCGTCTCGGTCTCCGTCTCGGTCTCCGTCTCCGACTTGCTCATGAGGTTCGCTCCTGTGGGTACGAGGGCCGATCAGCGTGCCGAGTCCCACCCGAGTCCGGCTGTTTCGCGGGCGAATCCTCCTGGGGTTCACCGGAGTTCGGTCCGCCCGCGATCGGATACGGGTGTCGGGCGCTGAAGCCGAGGAGCCGCCTGGCGGGCGCCAGGTCGATCGGGACCGACCGCTCGGGAAAGGTCGCTCGGCAGGGCACATCCGGCAGGTGGCTGGCGACGAGTTCGCGAGTGGGCGTCGCCGAAAGCGTGTCCGGCGCCGCCACGAACAGCACCGGCGCGCCCGTCACGCCCGACGCGGTCAGGCCGAGTACGCATGCTCGGGCGGCGTCCCGCAGGTCGAGGTAACTCCACACCTCCGCCGCACCGCTCGCCGGGTCCCCGGCCAACCGGGCTGCGTGCCCGGCGAGTCGGTCGGGATCACCGAGGAACGGCAGGCGCAACGCCACCGCCGTCATGCCGTGCCGTCGGTGCATCATCGCGGCGGTGGCCTCGTCGACCTGCTTGGACAGCGCGTACGGGTCCTCGATGCGAAGCGGCAACTCGGTGTCGAGGGGCAGGTACGCCGGCTGCGGCCGGGGCGTGGAGCGGGCGAACGGCAGGCCGGTGACGGACAGGCTGCTCGCCAACACCGCGCGGCGCACCCCCGCCCGGCCCGCCTCGTTCAGCACCACGAAGGTGGCCTGCGTATTCGTACCGAACACCACCTCGGGCGCGGCCACTTCGGGCGAGGCGAGCGCGGCCAGGTGGATCACCGCGTCGACCCCGTCGAGCGCATCCGCCACGGCCACCGGATCCCGGGCATCGCCGACCACCACCCGGTCGGCGCGCAACTCCCCCGTGTCCCCGGCATGCCCGGCGTCCTCGGCGACCAACGCGGTGACCGACACGCCTCGACCGGCCAACTCCGCCAACACAGCGGTCCCCAGCCGCCCCGCTGCACCGGTAACCAGAACCCGCGCCATCCACACCTCGGGCTCGGGTACGTCCGACCCACGCGTCGCGGGCCCACCCACGCCGCTTCCCCACACACCGCTTCCGTGCTCCATCGGCTCGCGCATCCCGCGCCCGCGCGTTCCGCGCCCCCCGCTCACTTGAGCCCCGTGAACGCGATGCCGCGCACGATCTGCCGCTGGAAGACCAGGAAGACCACAACCGGCGGGATGATCGTGATCAGCATTCCCGCGATCAGCAGACTCTGGTCCGAGGTGTCCGCGAGTCGCGGGAGCGCCACCGCCAGCGGCTGCTTGTCCGTGTCGGTGATGGCGATCATCGGCCAGAGGAAGTCCTTCCAGGCGTTCATCACCGCGAGCAGCGACACCACGGCCAGGATCGGCCGGGACATGGGCAGCACGATACGGGTGAGGATCCGCCACGGACCGGCACCGTCCAGGCGTGCCGCCTCGAGGAGTTCCCGGGGGATGCCGTCGAAGAACTGCTTCATCAGCAGAACGTTGAACGCGTGCGCGCCGGCCGGCAGCCACACCGCCATCGGCGTGTTGGCGATCGACCCGCCGGTCAGCGGCAGGTCCTGGATGGTCAGGTAGAGCGAGACCATCGACACCGTGCCCGGCAGGAACAGCGTGGCCAGCACGGCGGCGTAGACGTACTTGCCGTAGAACGGCCGCAGGATGGACAGCGCATAGGCCCCGGTGACCGCGACGAACAACTGCACGAACCACGAACCGCCGACCAGCACAACGGTGTTGGTCAGATAGCGGCCCAGGTCCAGGCTCGTCCACGCGGTCGAGATGTTCGACCAGTGCGCCTCCTCGGGCCACAGCGCCAGCGGGTGTCGCAACGACTCCTGGGTGGAGGAGATCGAGCCCTTGAACACCCAGTAGATGGGGCCCGCGCCCTCGATCACCAGCGCGGCGATCAGCAGCAGTTGGGTGGTGCCCAGGCCGAACCGGGTGAGGGGGCGGCGGCGTTCCGTCTCGGACATCACGCCCCTGGTACCGGTACTCATTTCGTCCCCCACGTGCGGGTGAGCCGCAGATAGATCGCCGACAGGACCGCGAGCACCGCGGCCAGGCTCACGCTCAGCGCGGCGGCGCTGCCGTAGTCGCCGCTGACGAACGCGTACCGGTAGATGAGCAGCAGCACGGTGACCGTGGAGTCCTCCGGACCGCCGTCGGTGAGTACGAACGGCTCGGTGAACACCTGGAAGGTGTTGATCACCTGGAGCAGCATCATGATCAACAGGACCGAGCGCATGTGCGGCAGCGTGACGTGCCACAACCGGCGCCGGACCGAGGCCCCGTCCAGTTCCGCGGCCTCGTACAACTCGGTCGGCACACTCGCGAGCGCGGCCAGATAGATCAGCACCGCACCGCCCGCGCCCGCCCAGGTCGCCTCCACCACCAGGCTCGTCATCGCGGTGTCGGCGGATTGCAACCACGGGTACGGACCCAGGCCGACCTTGCCGAGCACCTCGTTGAACAGCCCCGAGTCCGGGTCGTAGAACCACTTCCACATCAGCACCGCCACCACCGGCGGGACCGCCACCGGCAGGTAGACCAGCACTCGCATCAGCCCGGCGCCGCGCCGCAGTTCGGACATCAACACGGCCAGGAACAGCGGCAGCGGGAAGCCGATCAGCAGCGCCAGGCCGGTGAACACCAGGGTGTTCCACACCGCCTTGCCGAGCAGCGGATCGTCCAGCAGGGTCTGGTAGTTCTGCAGGCCGACCCAACTCGCCGGTTCGACCAGGTTGGTCTGCTGGAAGCTGAGCACCAGGCTGCGGATGATCGGCCACCACGAGAACAGTCCGAACACCAGCACGGTCGGCAGCAGGAACAACACCGCCGCGATGTGCCGGGACCCGCCGCGCCACCGGGTCGCCTTGGGCAGGCCCTTGCGCGAGGGCAGCTGCGCGACGGCCGGCGGGCTCTCCCGGGAAATGGTCGGCGTGCTCACAGCGCGCCCCCGTCGCGATCCCGGTACTGCCCGCCACCGCCGTCGCGATCCCGGTACGCCCCGACACCCCCGCGGCGGTCCCGGTACGGCCCTACACCCCCATCGCGATCCCGGTACGGCCCGGCACCGACCGACCCCCCGCCGGCAGCAGGCGTCCGCACGATTCCGGGTCGACCCGACGCACCCCCTCGGCGCGCCCGGGTCTCGCCCCCGGTCACTGCGCCTGCGCCTTCTCGAAGGCCGGTCCGAGCCGGTCGCCGGCCTTCGCCAACTCCTCACGCGGGTCCGCGTCCTTGCGGGTCAACACGGCCTGCACCACGGTGTCCAACGCCCCGTACAGATCCTGCGCGGCGACCGGCGGCTCCACCTGGTAGTCCAGCTTGCCCACGCCGGTGACGTAGGGCGCGAAGTTCGCGGTCGGGATGTTGGTGTGCTTGTTGATCGCGGCGTTGACCGGATCGGCCACGGCGGCCGAGTAGAACGGCAGCGTGGGCAGGCCGACCGCGAGCTTGTCCGCGGCCTGGGCGAGCGCGAGTTCCTCGGCCGCGGCCGGGTCGTACGTCGGCTTGAGGTAGAAGTAGTCGATCCACTTCACCGCCGCGGCCCGCTGCGCCGGCGTGGCCTTGGCGCTGACCACGGCCATCAGGCCGCCGAGCAGGGTGGCCTTGCCGCCGTTCTGTTGCGGCAGCGCGGCCATGCCGAAGTCGGCGGGCTTGCCGGAGTACTGGGTGATGTAGCGCTGGTAGCTGTTGACCGTGCTGATCATCATGCCGATCTTGCCCGCGGCGAAGTCGCGTTCGGCGTCCTGCTGGGTACGCAGGTGGTTGTTGCCCATCGAGTCGTCCTGCCAGCGCATCGCGGACAGTTGCTTGAGCGCGTTCTCGGCCGGACCGTCGAGCAGGGACGGCACGTACTTGTCGCCGACCTTCTTCTCCATCGAGCCGCCGTAGGCGTAGGTCATCGCGGTGAGGATCCAGCCGCCGGTGTTCTTGACGGTCATCTGGGTGTAGCCGGTGGCGCCGGTGTCGGAGATCTTCTTGGCGGCGCTACGCACCTCGTCCCAGGTCGCGGGCGGCTTGTCCGGGTCCAGACCGGCCTTGGTGAACAGATCGCGGTTGTAGACCAGGCCGAGCGCGTACTCGGTGACCGGCAGCCCGTAGATCTTGCCGTCCGCGGCGGTGGCCGGGGCCAGCGCGCGCGGATCCAGGTCGCCCGAGTGCGGCAGGCTCTTGACCTCGGTGCTCAGGTCGGTGATCTGCTTGCGCGCGATCAGGCCGGGCGGTTCGGTCAGCGGCACGGTCAGCACCGTCTCGGCGCTGCCGCCGGCCAGACGGGCCGCGAACGTGCGCGCGTCCCACTGGGTGTCGGTCGGCTTGAGCTTGATGTTCGGGTTGGCCTTCTCGAACGCGGCGACCGCGTCCAGGAATTGTTGCCGCGTCTTCGGGGCCGTGGTCGCGGGCATGCCCGCGACGGTGATCGTGGTCTTGCCGGAGGAGCCGGCGCCGTCGGACGTGCCGGACGAACAACCGGCGGCGCCGGCGACGAGGGCGAGCGCGAGCGCCCCGGCCCCTGCCACCGCCCGACGGCGCCGGTGCGTGCTGACCGGGACTGACTCGGCCACGGGTACCTCCCTGGATCCTGGTGCTGCGGGCCGGACGTTGCTCCGGAGGGGATGCCGCTCCGGACGCGGATGCGTCGGGCTGCGATGAGGTCGTATCTAATTCGCATTAGGAGAGTGTGTCAAGAGGGTTGCCGACAAGTTGCGCGGCCCGGCGAATCAGACATACGGCGACCTTGACTCGTGTCGACGATCGGAGTACACATTCGCTCTAATCCGCATTAGGTCAGCCTTGGCGCTCGGGAAAGGGATCCTCATGTCCACCCACCACGCACCCGACGACCACCACAGTGCCGACGGCGACCTGCGCCGACGCGGCTTTCTCGCCGGGGCGGTCGCGGTCGGTGTGGCCGGCACGGTGCTGCCGGGAACCGCGTTCGCGGCCGAACAGGCGGCCCCGGTGACCGTGTCCGCGCCGGGCATCAGCCTCACCGCCGGCGCCGACGGCTACGTCTCGATCCGCGACGGCGGCGGGATCGAGCGGGTGCGCCTGACCAGATTCATGGCCAAGGACACCGTCGTCGGCATCCAGCAGAGCACCGGCGGCACACCGTCGTTGATCACGCTCGCCGACGGCAGATCCGCGATCCGGGTCGAGTACACGCTGCCCGCCGCCGCGAACGGGATCACCGTCCGGGGCGTCTTCGACGTCACCGCGCACCGGGCGCACCTGCGCTGGGAGGTGGGCGGCTCGACCACGCTGGTCCCGGCCGGCTTCATGTTCGGGCGCACCGTACTCGCGCCCACCGCGCCGGAGGCCTTCGCCGCGCTGACCACGTGGAACCGGGACGCGGGCGGCGGCATCCCGTACGAGACCAACGCCGGCGTGGTCTACCAGGAGACCTGGGCCGACACGAAGGCGTACTTCCGGCTCGCCGGCACCACGCCGGCCTGGACCAACGCCACCTGGATCCACGCGCCCGGCACCGCGACCACCGACGGCGCGGTGACCGAGGCCGACCTGGTGCTCGGCACGATGCGGCCCGCGGCGGCCGGCACCACCGGATCGGCCCGGCCGCTCGGTGTCGAGGTGTGGACCGACCAGCCGTTCTCGCTGTGGGATCGGGGCGGCCTACCGATGCCGCTGCACGCGGAGGTGGCCAACGGCGGCGCCACCGACAAGGCGGTGCGACTGTCCTGGTGGGCGCGCGACTTCGACGGCCGGATCCTGGGCAGCGGCACGGTCACCGACACCGTCGCGGCGGGCGCCACCTGGGCGCAGACGTTCACCGTCACCTCGCCGCCGCACGGCATCGTGTTCACCGAGGTGAGCGCGACCTCCGGAACGGACGAGGCGTTCGCCCGGACCAACCTCTCGGTGCTGCCCTCCTTCGCCTACCAAGCGGGCGCCGACAGCATGTTCGGCATCGCCAACTACCCGTGGCTGCTCGAGCCGGACGCCCCGGCCGTACTGGGCCTGATGCGAAGGCTCGGCATCAAGCGGGTGCGGATCGCCTACGACGGCGGCCCCGGCCTGCCGCCGGCCACGCTCGACGCGGCCGGCTTCGCGCACAACATCGAACTGGCCGGCATCCCGCTCGGCGGCACCACCGCCCAGATCGCCGCGTGGGCGGACACCAACACCGCCAAGGCGATCGGCGCGAACGCCGACTGGTTCGAGGTGGCCAACGAGATCAACAAGCCGTGGATGAGCGGCCAGACCGCGTCCGCCTACGTCCGCGACGGACTGCACCCGGTACGGGATCGGCTGACCGCGGCCGGGGCGCGGACCAAGGTGATGAACGCGGGCCTGGCCGGGATGGACTACGTCTGGACCAAGAACTTCCGCGACGCGGGCGGCTGGGACCTGATCGACGGCTTCGCCTTCCACCCCGGCCGCGGCAACTTCACCCCCGACTACGCGCCGGCGCCGGCCGACTGGACGATGGGCGACCACGGCACGTACTGGAACTTCCTCGGCGGCCTGCGCAAGGCCCGCGAGGTGATCGCCGAGTACGGCGAGAAGGAGTTGTGGCTGACCGAGGCGTACGCGTGCACCAAGCCGAACAGTTGGTGGCACGACACCTACCGGCACGCCGCGGAGAACGTGCTGTTGACCCTGGCCCTGGCCAAGGCCGAGGGGGTGCGCTGCGTGAACTGGTACCAGTTGCACGACAGCGTGCTGGGCAAGCCGCAACTGGCCGATCCGGTGAACTCCGAGTACCACTACGGGCTGATGCACCGCGACCTCGGGGCCAAGCCGTCGGCACTGGCCTACGCCACGGCGGCCCGGGTGCTGGATCGGGCCACGTTCGTCCGCCGGTTGAACCTGGCCGATCCGGATCTCAAGGGGCTCCTGTTCGCCTCGCCCGACGGCCCGATCTCGATCCTGTGGAGCCGCAAGGACGGGTACGTGCTCAACCCCGACCACCCCGCGGACTCGGGGTGGTTCGCCGCGCCCGAGCCGTGGGTGGACGGGTGGCGGACGAAGACGACGTTGACGGTGGCGGCGGCGTCGGGAGCTGCGCCGGCAGAGGCCGGGCCACGCGGTCGGGGGCATCGCGGCGGCGGGCGCAACACCGCGGCGACGGTCCGCGAGCTGGACTGCATCGGGCGGGAGCGGCTGCTGACTCCGGTGCGCGGACGGGTGGAGCTTCGCCTGGATGGCGCGCCTCGGATCTACTACGGGCTCACGGACACACCGGACGCGCCGTGTTGATCCGAGCCGACGGATCCACCGGACACACTGCCGGTACGGGCTGACCGGCACGGCTGACCGACACGGCTGACCGACAGGTTGGACGGGGCGTGTCGAGCGGGCGTGCCGGGCGGAGCGGCGATGGCGCGGTGATCCGGCGGGCGGCCTTGGCGGGGCGGAGCGGGGCGGCGGCGGACTCGGTGCCGCCGCCCCGGTCTGGTGGCGGATCAGTTGTAGGTCAGGGGCGGGCTGAGCGGGGTGCGGGTGACGCAGTACCAACTGGGCCACGGCACCGACGTCGTCGGGAACAGCACCCGCAGACTCCAGTTGCTCGGCGAGGGCGGCGAACCGGTGAGCACGGCGTTCAGCGGCTGCCCGGGCGAGATGGTGCCGCTGACCTTCGGGATCGCACCCAGGTTGAGCACGGGCGCGCCGGCCGTGTAGGGCGGATTGATCGTGCCGTCGTAGACCACGCCGCCGCTGGGTCCGTTGAAGAGCACGGTGGTGTTGATCGAGTTCGCGGGGAAGCTCACCGGGACGGCCGTGGCGATGTTCACCTTGAGCAGGCCACCGCCGGTGCTGTACGTCACCTTCGTGGTGAACGTTCGGCCCCTGGTGTCCACGCAGTTGTACGGGGATGTCGAGGGCCCGCCCGCAGAGGCGGTACCGGCGAACGTGGTCACGGCGGCGAATGCGCCGGCGGTGGCGAGCGCGGCGATCTTTGCGCGCTTGGACATACCTGTCTCCTGGGTTTCTGGGCTGGACCCGAACCGTGCGGAGGAGCAGAAGTACACCGGGTGCGACCACACCCGTCACGCGCGCCCAGTAGACCAACCCCCGCCGCACCCCGACAAGCCGGCCGACGGGAATGTCTCGATCTGGCAAATGGGCGGGATCCGGCGGCTGATGGTGGCGCGGTGCGGGTGCGGGTGCGGGTGCGCGATGGCGCGATGGCGCGATGGCGCGATGGCGCGATGGCGCCGGTCCTACGGGATGTTGGGATGTCGGGGTGCATCACGGATTCTGTACCTACTGGTATGTACACTCGTTGTATGAGTTCGAATACCGCCGACCTTCTTATCGAGGCCACGCGTGACCTCCTCTGGGAGCGCGGCTATATCGGCACCAGCCCCAAGGCGATTCAGCAGCGGGCCGGAGTGGGCCAGGGCAGCATGTACCACCACTTCACCGGCAAGTCGGATCTCGCACTGGCCGCGATCGACCGGACCGCCGAGGAGCTGCGGGCCGCCGCCGAACGGCAGTTCGCCGCGCCGGGAACCGCCGTCGAGCGGATCACCGCCTATCTGCGACGCGAGCGCGACGTGCTCAAGGGCTGCCCGATCGGCCGACTGACCCAGGATCCGGACGTCATGAGCGACCCGGCGCTGCGCGGACCCGTCGACGAGACCTTCGTCTGGCTGCGCGGCAGGCTGGCCCGGGTCCTGGCCGAGGGCCGCGCGCAGGGTGAACCGGATGTGGCCGCGCTCGACCCCGACAGCACCGCCGCCACCATCGTCGCGGTGCTCCAGGGCGGGTACGTACTGGCCCGCGCCGCCGACTCGACCGAGCCCTTCGACCAGGCCGTGACCGGTGTGCTCGGCCTGCTGACCGGACCGCCACCCACCGACCGGGACTGAAGCCGAGTCCGAAACCGAGTCCGGAGCCGAGTCCGAGTCCGAGGAGCCCCCTCCATGCAGGTCACCCGTATCCAGGCCGCCACCGCCGCGGCACCGCCCGAGTGGCTGACCGGCCCGGCCTGGGTCGACGAGATCGCCGCGCCGGTGGAGCCCTCGCGGGTGCGCGTCGACAGCGTGCACTTCGCACCCGGCTCCCGCACCGTGTGGCACCGCCACCCGCTCGGCCAAGTGCTCCACATCACCGAGGGCACCGGCCTGATCCAGCGCCGCGGCGGTCCTGTGGAAACCCTGCGCCCCGGCGACACCGTACGAATCGCGCCCGACGAATGGCACTGGCACGGCGCCGGCCCCACCACCTTCATGACCCACCTGGCCATCCAGGAGGTAGCCCCCGACGGCACCGAGGCCGAACGAGGCGAGCCGGTCACCGACACGGAGTACCAGCCCGTCGGATAGCCGATACCGAACCGCAAACGACCACGAGGACGGGACCTCCGGACATGTACGCCCATCAGTACGAGATCACCTTGCCCGCCGACTACGACATGGGCATCATCCGCAAGCGCGTCGCCGACTTCGGACACGGCCTCGACGACCGGGCGGGCCTGGGCCTGAAGGCGTACACGATCCGCGAACGCGGCGTCGACGGCTCGCCGGTCAACGAGTACGCGCCGTTCTACCTGTGGCGGGAGATCGGCGCGATGGCCCACTTCCTGGTCGGCGGCGGCGGCTTCCAAGGCATCATCCGCGACTTCGGTCGCCCCCGGGTCCGGCACTGGACCGGCCTGGCCCACCTGCCCGGCCCCGCTCGGGAGCACACGCCCAAGGCCGCCTCCCGCCGCCTGCTTCCGCTGCCGGCCGACCCCGACCCCACGGGGCTCGGCCTGGCCGCACACATCGACGCCGAAATCGAAGCCCTACACGCGCTCGCCCGCACCGACGGCGTCCACACCGCCGCCCTCGCCCTCGACCCGGACCACTGGCACCTGATGCGCTTCGTCCTGTGGCAGGGCCCGATCCCGACGCCCCACCACGAGGACACCACCGAACGCTACGAAATCCTGCACACGTCCACACCGTCCCTCACCGACCTACCCACCGGCCGCCTCACCTGAGACCCGCCCCTGCGTCCGTGGGGCAAGCGGAGCGAACTCCACGCACACGGGGCGGAGGGCGAACGGGGCGTCGGGGCGGCTGGGGGTGGGACTGGGTCGGGGGCCGAAGCGGTCGGGGTGGGACTGGGTCTGGGCTGGAGCGGGGTGGGACTGAGTCGGAGGCCGAAGCGGTCGGGATAGGCCAGAGTCGGGTCCCGCGGCGTTGTTGCTTGTTGGGCGACTTCGTCGCCGGCTCGCGAGGCACCGCCTTTTTTCTCTCCCCCGCAAGCTCCTCCGAGAAAAAAGGCGGCCCCTCGCTCGGGGCTTCGTGTCCCTCCGCTTCGCTCCGGGCCACGAAGCCCAAACCTGCGGCTCCGCCGCTCTCCGCGCTTCGCGCGTCGATCACGAGGTCTCGCCGGGGTCGGGGGCGCTGACGCGCCAAGGCGCAGCCGAGTCCGGCGGCCCGTCCGCGGGCAGCCCGACCTCTCACCGCAGCCAATCCACCCCTCCGGCAAACCACACCGGGGGCCGCGGGGCCGGATCAGGTCCCCACGCCGCCCCTGAAACCCCAACCTCCGCACCAGAGGCAACGGGTGGAGCGGGTGGGTACACAACCCAAAGCAACCAAAGACGCATCCGCAGCACAGCGCACAACGCACGCCCATCGCCCACGCAACCCGCCCGCTACCGCAGCGAACCCGCCCAAGCCGCTTCGCCCATCAGGGTCATGTGACCTCGAGCTTGGCTCCCGCGGCCGTGGCCAGGAGTTCTTCCGCGTGGGCCCGGCCGAGTTCGGAGTCTTCCAGGCCGGCCAACATGCGGGAGAGTTCTCGGACTCGGGCCGGGTCGTCGAGGGTGACCACTCCGGAGCGGGTGACCGTGCCGTCGCTGGACTTTTCCACCACCAGGTGGCGATCGGCGAAGGCGGCCACCTGGGGGAGGTGGGTCACCACGATCACCTGGGCGACCCGCGCCAGGCGGGCCAGGCGGCGGCCCACCTCGACCGCGGCCTTGCCGCCGACGCCCTGGTCGACCTCGTCGAAGACGAACGTGGGGACCGGGTCGGCGCCGGCGAAGACCACCTCGACCGCGAGCATCACCCGGGAGAGCTCACCGCCGGAGGCACCCTTGGCCAGCGGTCGCGGTGGCGCTCCCGGGTGCGGGGACAATTGCAGTTCGACCTCGTCCACGCCCGCCTGGCCGTACGCCAGGACCCGATCGCCGACCGGCAACCCGTCCGGGTCGTCCACGCCGGAGATGGCCACGCCGACCCGCGCGTACGGCATCGCCAGCGCCGCCAACTCGCCGGTCACCGCCGCCGCGAAGCGTTCCGCCGCGGCGTGCCGGGCCGCCGACACCTCGCTCGCGAGCGCCGCCAACTCGACCCGCAGCGCGTCCCGTTCGGCGGTCAGTTCCTCGGTGCGGTCGTCGTCGCCGTCCAACTCGGCCAACCGCGTGGCCGAGCGCTCGGCCCAGGCCAGCACCTCGTCGATCGACTCGCCGTACTTGCGGGTCAGCGCCGACAGTGCCGCCCGCCGCTCCTCCGCCGCCGCGAGCCGAACCGGGTCCGCGTCCACGCCGGCCGCGTAGGAGGCGAGCTCGGTGGCCACGTCGGACACCAGGTAGCCGACCTCGCCGAGCCGATCCGCCAACGCCGCCAACGCCGGGTCGTGCGCGCGTACCGCCTCCACCGCCCGCTGTGCGGCACCCAGCAGGGTCGAGGCGTCCACCGCGTCCGTACCGGTCTCCGGATCGCCCAACAGCGCCTCGTGCGCCGTGGTCGCCGCGGTGCGCAGCGCGTCCGCGTGACCCAGCCGCAAGGTCTCCGCGGCCAGTTCCGCGTCCTCGCCCGGCTGCGGCACGACCTGTTCGATCTCGGTCAGGCCGAACCGCAACAGATCGGCCTCCTGCGCGCGTTCGCGCGCCCGGGTGGTGATCTCGGCGAGTTCCGCGCTCACCTCGCGCAGCCGCCGATAGACCCCGCCGTACGCCTTCAACGGCACCGACACGGCCTCCCCGGCGTACCGGTCGAGCGCGCCGCGCTGCCGGGCCGGGCGCAGCAGCCGCTGCTGGTCGGTCTGGCCGTGGACCGCGATCAGGTCGTCGGCCAGGTCGGTCAACAACCCGACCGGCGCGGACCGCCCGCCCACATGCGCGCGCGAGCGACCCTCGGCCGAGACGGTCCGCGCCAGCAGCAGCTCGTCGTCGTCCAACTCGGCGCCCGCCTCGATCGCCCGACGCCCCGCCGGCGAGTCCGCCGGCACGCTGAGCCGACCCTCCACCAGGGCCTTCCCCGTCCCGTTGCGCACCAGCCCGGCATCGGCCCGCCCACCGAACAGCAAGCCGAGCCCGGTCACCACCATCGTCTTGCCGGCGCCGGTCTCGCCCGTGACCACGGTGAAGCCCGGCGCGAGCTCGACTACGGCGTCTTCGATGACACCCAGACCCTGTATCCGCATCTCTTCGAGCACGGGACGACACTACGAGGTCGTGGGGACTCCACGCGAAGAACGCAGTTCAACGGCGTGTGTTCAACACACGAACAGACGACCGTATCGACGATCCGGCCCGGAAAGGCGGCTCACTTGCGCCCGCGCCAGCCCTTGACCGGCAGCGCGAACTTGGCCACGAGCCGATCCGTGAACGGCGCCCGATGCAACCGCGCCAACCGCACCGGCTGGGTCCCGCGACGCACCTCCACCCGCGCCCCGGCAGGCAACTGCACGGTGCGCCGGCCGTCGCACCACAGCGCGCCGGGCGGCGTCTCCGGCGCGAGCTCGAGCGCCAGCACCGAGTTCGGCGAGACCACCACCGGGCGCGCGAACAGCGCGTGCGCGCTGATCGGCACCATGATCAGCGCCTCCACCTCGGGCCACACGATCGGCCCGCCGCCGGAGAAGGCGTACGCGGTCGACCCGGTCGGCGTCGCGCACACCACCCCGTCGCAGCCCCACCGGGACAACGGCCGGCCGTCCACCTCGGCGACCAGTTCCAGCATGCGCTCGCGCGAGGCCTTCTCGATCGCGGCCTCGTTCAGCGCCCAGTTGGTGTGCACGGTCTCGCCGTTGACCCGCACCACCACGTCGAGCGTCATGCGCTCCTCGACGTCGTAGTCGCGCGCCACGACCCGCTCCACGACGTCGTTGAGGTCCTCGCGCTCGGCCTCCGCCAGGAAGCCGACCCGGCCCAGGTTGACCCCGAGCATCGGCACCGCCGCCTCACGCACCAGCTCCGCGCCGCGCAGCAGCGTGCCGTCGCCGCCGAGCACGATGGCCAGCTCGCAGCCCTTGGCCGCGTCCGGCTCCACCGACACCACGACCGCGCCCGGCAGGGCCAGGTCGTCCGCCTCGTTCTCGAGCACTCGTACGCCCAGGCCCGCCGCGATCAACCGCTCCACCACCAGCCGTGCGCTGCGCAATGCCGCAGGTCGGCCGGTGTGCGTCACCACCAGTACCGTGCGATCGTTCATGCCCGTATCCCCTCGTCCGCATCGAATCGACCGCAGCCGTACCCGTACGCCGTGACGCTACCGTGCGCGCCGCTCACCGAGGCCCCTCGGCGACCGCCCGATCGACGTCCGCCGGGTCCAGCTCCGGCGCACCGGCCCGCATCCACAAGAAGTACTCGACGTTGCCCGACGGCCCCGGCAGCGGCGACGCGGTCACCCCGAGCACACCCAGCCCCGTCTTCGCGGCCTGCTCCGCGACCGTACGCACCGCCTCGGCCCGCAGGGCCGGATCACGCACCACCCCGCCCGCGCCGAGCCGCTCGCGCCCGACCTCGAACTGCGGCTTGACCATCATCACCAGATCCGCGTCCGGCGCGGAACAGCGCACCAGCGCGGGCAGCACCAGCCCGAGCGAGATGAAGGACAGGTCACCCACCACCAGATCGGCCGCCGGTCCCACCTGATCCGGCGTCAGCTCACGCACGTTGGTCCGGTCCCGTACCGTCACCCGATCGTCGCTGCGCAGCGCCCACGCCAGTTGCCCGTACCCGACGTCCACCGCGACCACGTGCGCCGCGCCCGCGCGCAACAACACGTCGGTGAAGCCGCCGGTGGAGGCGCCCGCGTCGATGCAGCGCCGCCCCTCGACGGTGAGGCCCAGCGGGGTGAACGCGGCCAGCGCGCCCGCGAGTTTGTGTCCACCGCGCGAGACGTAGTCCGGATCGCCCTCGTCGGCGGCGACCACCACGGCCGCCCCCGCGTCGACCTGGGTGGCCGCCTTGGTCGCGGCCTGCCCGCCCACCGTCACCCGCCCGGCCGCGATCAGTTCGCTCGCGTGGTCCCGGGAGCGAGCGAGTCCCCTGCGCACCAGCTCGGCGTCGAGCCTGCGTCGTGCCACCGGTCGTGCCTGCCGTTCCTTGGTTGTGCCGAAGTCGTCGACGAGGACCGCCGTTCCCGCGCCCGACACGCGTGGGTCCCTCGCCCGGGTCGGGATTCGGACCTACCGGTCCAGGTCCGCCAGGGTGTCCCGCAGCCCTCGGTGCACATCCTCGTACACCGACCCGTGCGCCTCGGTGGGCAGGTCACCCACACGGCTCAGGGTGGCGAGTACGGCGTCCACGTGCGGATCACCGGTGGGCGCGGGCGGCTCGACGTCGAGCGGCCCGATCGCGGCCGGCCCCGAGGGCGCGACGAGCCCGACCGCGCCGGGCCCCACGCCCACGTCCGCGCCCTCGCTCACGACTGCTCGTCCGCGTCGGCGGCCGGCTCGGCGGGCTTGCGGATGGCCTTCTTGGCCGGCGTCGCCTTCTTCGTCGCGGCGGTGCCGTTCGTCTTGCGCGCGGGCTTGCGCGGCCCGGCCCCCGGAGCCGACGCGGGCGCGTTCGCGGCCGTCTTGCGCGCCGCGGCCTTCTTCGCCGCAGCGGGCTTCGTGGCCGCCGCGGGCTTCGTGGCGGCGGGCTCGGCGACCGGCGCGGCCGGCGAGGCGGCGGCACGGGTCGCGGCCGGCGAGCCCGTACCCGTCGCCGGACGTGCCGTCCGCGGCGTGGACGCACGCGCCAGGCGGTGCTCCAGGTCGGTCACCCGGCTCTTGAGCCGAGCGATCTCCTCCTCCGCCTTGATCAGATCCTTGGTCCACGGCTTCGACCGGGACAGCGCCTTGTCCACCTCGCCGCGCACGACGCCCACGAGCAGGTCCCGGTTCGCCTTGCCCGTCTCGTACAGCT
The DNA here is from genome assembly GCF_045207655.1 of Embleya sp. NBC_00888. Taxonomy (NCBI): domain Bacteria; kingdom Bacillati; phylum Actinomycetota; class Actinomycetes; order Kitasatosporales; family Streptomycetaceae; genus Embleya; species Embleya sp. NBC_00888. The sequence goes on from NZ_CP108784.1 coordinate 2,436,518, forward strand.
CCTCGGCGACCTGCTGCACATACTGCGGCAACGCCTGGGCCTGGTCCGGCACCTGCTCCAGGTCCAGGCCGCTGCGCTCGACGAGGGCCTTGGCCACCTCGGTGACACGCTGCCGGGTCATCTCGGTCAAGCCACTGGCGATCTGAAGGTAACTGCGAACGACATCTCGCATAAGCGGCGCCTGCCTTCCTGCTCCGGCCGCCGTATGCGTGCCTGTGCGGCGATACGAACGGCGATGATCGGTCTGCTCCGACGCTACCCTCTCGACCGGCGCGGGACCGGAAGCAACGACATGCGGGCCGCGCCGAGAACGACGGAGAAGGGCGGAGAAGGGCGGAGAAGGGCCGAGAGCGGGGAAGAAGGACGGAGAACGACACGGGCCGGCCCGAGGACGGTCGCCGACCTCGGCCTCCGACGACGACCGAGGAGGCGACGGAAGGCGAGCCGACCGCACCCGGCGACCCGGCCCGGCATCGGCGGACTCCCGGTGGGGTACGGTCGCCAACCGGATCCCACGGAAGGAACGCCTTCGCATGGCCACCGTCGAAGAGTGCCGCAAGGCCCTCGAGGAACTGTCCGCCAAGATGGGCCGAGCGGAGGGCGAAACCCGCAAGGCCACCCAGCTCGACCGCAGCCTCAGTTGCCGCGTCACCGACCTCGACGTCACCTTCTCCGGCCGACTGCGCGACGGCGCGCTGCACGACATCGACACCGAGCCGCGCACCGACAAGGCGCAGATCCGGCTGAGCCTGACCGGCGACGACCTGATCGCGCTGGTCGCCGGCGAACTCAACTTCGGTGCGGCGTGGGCCAAGGGCCGGGTCAAACTGGACGCCTCGTTCAAGGACCTGCTGGTCCTGCGCAAACTGCTCTGACCCGGCCCACCCCACCTCGGGTCGCGCCCGCTACCAGCCCAGACGCGACGCGACCCCGGCCGTGTCCACCGGCGCGTGCGCCGCCCAGGCCGCGGCGCACGCCGCCCGCAGCCCGTCGATCCGCTCGCCCTTGCCCTCGACCGCCACGGCGCCGTCGACCACTTGCGCCGACCAACCGCCACACACCCACGCCTCGCCCTCTTGCCGAGCCGTCACCGGCGCGGCCAACAACGCCCGCAGGTCCTCGGCCACGAACGTCGGCCGCCGGCCCTCGCCCGCCGCCAGCAGCCCATCCGGCGTGGTGACCCCGGTGAGCACCAAGAGGCTGTCCACGCCCCCCTTGCACGCGCCCTCGATGTCGGTGTCCAGCCGGTCGCCCACCACCAGCGGCCGACGCGCGCCGGTACGCAGGATCGTCTCCCGATGCAGCGGCAACTCGGGCTTGCCCGCGACCACCGGCTCGACCCCCGTCGCCGCCCGCACCACGCCCACGAGCGCGCCGTTGCCCGGCGCGATACCGCGCTCGGTGGGAATGGTCAGGTCCGCGTTCGAGGCCACCCAGAACACCCCGCGCGCCACCGCGTACGACGCCTCGGTGAGCGCCTGCCACCCCACGTCGGACGCGAACCCCTGGACCACCGCCGCGGGCTCCTCGTCCGCCGACCGCACCGGCCGCAGCCCGTGCTCGCGCAACGCCACCTCCAACCCCGCGCCGCCCACCACGAGCACCGCCGCACCCTCGGGCACCCGCTCCGCGACCACCCGCGCGGCGGCCTGCGCCGAGGTCACCACGTCCTCGGGCTGCGCCGGGATGCCCAGCTCGACCAGGTGTTCGGCCACCGTCTTGGGCGGCCGGGACGCGTTGTTCGTGACGAACGCCAGCCCCATCCCCCGCCGCCGCGCCTCGGCCAGCACCTCCACCGCGTGCGGAACGGCCCGCGCGCCGGTGTACACGACACCGTCCAGGTCGAGCAGCGCGACGTCGTACGCCCGCGCCAACTCCCCCGCCACCGCGGCCTCGTCCGGAGCGTCCACCCCCGCTGCCGATGCCGACGTCGACCCCGTCGCGGATGCCGAAGTCGTTGCCGAGGTCGAAGTCGTTGCCGAGGTCCCTGCCGAGGTCTGCTTGCTCACGCGTCGTCGCTCCTGTCGTCCATGTCCCCACCGTCCTTGCCGATCGTCCCGTATGCGCCGGCCCTCGCGCGCAACGTGGCCCGCGCCTGGACCAGAGCCGTCCGGTAGTGCTCGGTCTCCGGCCGCATCGCCACCGCGAGCGCCAGGTGCTCCACCGCGGTCTCGAAATCGCCGAGCCGCGACGCGGACAATCCCCACCCGAACTGCGCGTAGTCGTCCGCCGGATCCGACTCGGCCACCGCCCGAAAATGCCGCAGCGCCTCGTCGTGTCTGCCCGAGTCGAACCAGGCCCGCGCCAACGCCTCCCGCACACTGCGCGACTCCGGCGCCGCGTCCGCCGCCCGCGCCAACAACTGCGCGGCGGCGGCCGGATTACCCGACGAGAGCAACTGCATGCCACGCCGATACCAGTCGTACACGTCTCCCGTGGGCGCACCGTTCACCCCGCCGGCTCCCTGAGCCATCGCCATGATGCCCTCCCGCAACTCGACCATCCGCCGGCCGGCGAAATCCGGCGGCCGGCGACATCGGATGTCCTGATCTTGCCCGGGCTCGGGCCCGTAACATTCGGCCATGGACGACGCAGTGCCGAACGGGCTCGATCTGGCCCCCTTCCGCGGGCTTCGCTACGACCCGGAACACGTGGGGGACGTCGCCTCGGTGACCTCGCCGCCGTACGACGTGGTCGAGCCCGGCGGCGTACCCGCGCTGGAGGACGCCGATCCGCACAACATCGTGCGCCTGGTCCTCCCGCGCAGCGCGGAACAGGCGGGCACCACGCTGCGCACCTGGCTGGCCGAGGGCGTGTTGCGCCCCGACCCGCTGCCCACGCTGTACGTATACGAACAGCGCGACCACAACTCCATCCAACGCGGTCTGATCGGCGCCCTCTCGCTCGACTCCGCGGTCCTGCCGCACGAGGACGTGATGCCCGGACCGGTCGCGAACCGCGCCGCGCTGATGACCGAGTTGTCGGCCAACCCCGAGCCGATCCTGCTGGTGTACACCGGCGGCGGGCGCGCCTCGGACATCGTGGAACAGACCACGCACCAGTCGCCCCTGGTCGGCCTGCGCACGCCGGACGGCATACGACACCGGCTGTGGGGGGTGACCGATCGGCACGCGCTCACCGCGATCCGCGAGGACCTCGCGCATCGCAAGGCGCTGATCGCCGACGGCCACCACCGCTGGGCGGCCTACGCCAGGATGCGTGACCGCGCGCACGCGGACGGCCGTGGCGACGGCCCCTGGGATCGCGGCCTGGTGCTGCTCGTGGACACCGTCCGACACCCGCTGCGGGTCGGCGCGATCCACCGCGTCCTGCCCAAGCTGCGCCCGGCCGACGCCCTGAACGCCCTGGCCACCTACGGCGACGCGGGCGCCGGCGCGTTTTTGGCCCGCCCCCTCGACGGCACTTTGCCGGCCGCCCTGTGGGCACTGGACCAGGCCACCGGACCGGCCTTCCTGCTCGCCGGCGACCGCCGCTTCCACCTGCTCACCGGCCCCGACCCGGACCTGCTCGACCTCGCGATCCGCGCCGACCGCCCGCACACGTGGCGCTGTCTGGACGCCACCGTCCTGCACGCGGCCCTGCTCGACCACGTCTGGCACGTCCCCGACAACTGGGACAACATCACCTACGTCCACGACGCCACCGCCGCCGTACGCCAGGCCAACCACACGGGCGGCACGGCAATCCTGCTCCGCCCCACCGACGAGCGAGTGGTGAGAACACTGGCAGAACAAGACGTACGCATGCCCCGCAAATCAACATCATTCGGCCCAAAACCAGCCACAGGCCTGGTCCTACGAACCTTGGACCTGGACGAGTAGCCCCAAAACCACCCCCACCCCACGACCAGCGCCGCCCCGCGGGCGGCGCCACCCCGCGGGTGGGACGGGGTCGCGGGTCGAGCCGGGTCGCAGGCGGGGCGGGCTCGAAGGCCGCGCTGGGTCCTAGGCGGAGCGGGGGCGCCGGCGGAGCCGGGCTGCGGGCGGAGGCGAATCGCAGGCGGGACCAGGTCGCGAGCGCGGTCGAGGTCCGGTCGCAGGCAGCGCCGGCTCGGGCCGGGCCGCGGGTCGGCGCCGGATCGCAGGCGGAGCCGGATCGCAGGCGGGACCAGGTCGCGGGCGGGGCGGGGTCACGGTCGGCGCCGGGTCGCAGGCGGGACCGGGTCGCGGGGCCAGACCAGGCCACCCCGGCGCCCCTGAAACCCCAGCCTCCGCACCAAGGGCAACGGGTGGAGCGGGTGGGCACACAACCCAACCCAACCAACGCACAACGACGGCCACGCCCGAAACGCAAGAAGGGCCCGACACACGTGTGTGCCAGGCCCTTCTCACGTCCCACCGCCAAGTCAGTCCTTCTCGACCGCCGACTCGTCATCCGCAACCACGTCCGAGCTCGCCGCATCGGCAACCTCGTCCTCGGCCGCAACCTCGGCCTCGACCTCGGCAACCTCGTCCTCGGCCTCATCCTCGGAGTCGGCGGAGCCGTCCGCGTCCTCGTCATCCTCCGCGTCCGGGTCGAGCGCGTCGGTGAAGTCGAGGCCGTCGAGTTCGGCGACCCGCTCGGCCGCACCCGTCTCGCCCGTCGTGTCCGCCTCGGCTGCCCGGCCGAACCAGTCGCGCGCCTCGTCGTCCCGGCCCACGGCCGCCAACGCGTCGGCGTACGCGAATCGCAGTCGCGCCACCCACGGATTCGTCGACGCCGAGTTCAGCTCCGGCACCTGCAGCGTAACCACGGCCGCGTCGAGCTGGTCCAGGTCGCGACGCGCGCCGGCTGCAACGATCCGCAGCTCGATCTGCGCGGCCTTGTCCAGTTCCTTGACCTCGTCCGCGCCGGCCATCTGCAACGCCCGCTCCGGACGACCCAGCCCACGCTCGCAGTCGGCCATCACGGCCCAGTGCTCGCTCGAACCGGTCATCCGCCGCGCCGCACGCAGCTCGGACAGCGCCTCCGCGTACGCACCCGCCATGTACGCGGCGATCCCCGCCGCCTCGCGCACCGCGGCAACGCGCGACGCGAGCCGCAGCGCGACCTTGGCGTACTTGTAGGCCAGCTCCGGGTCCTCGTCGACCGTACGGCCGATCATCACCAGGTTGCGCGCGACCTCGTCAGCGAGGGTCTTGGGCAGCCCGCGCAGCTCCTGGCGCGCCTCCGCACCGAGCTCCTCGGCCTGCACGTCCTCCGGGATGTACATCCGCTCGACCGGCACATAACCCGGCTCGTCCCGACGGTCGAACGACGGCCGCGACCCACCACGATCGTCCCGATTCCCATACGACGGACGGCTGTTCCCGCGGTCCCGGTCCCCATGGGAGGGTCGGCCACCACGGTCGTCCCGGCTGAACGAGGAACGCGACCCGGCACGATCCCCGCGGTCGCCATACGACGGCCGCGAGCCGCGGTCGTCCCGAGCGGGCCGGTCCGAACGCTCCGGCCGATCCGACCGGAACGGCGGACGCGACGACCCACCGCGGTCGTCCCGGGCAGGCCGGTCCGAACGCTCGGGCCGGTCCGGCCGGAACGGCGGACGCGAACCGCCACCGGAACGGTCATCCCGATTGAACGCGGGACGCGCCGAGCCACCACGGTCGTCCCGATTGAACGACGGACGACGGTCACCACCACGCTCGTCCCGACCACCACTCGCCGGACGACCCGAACCCCGGTCGTCCCGACGCGGCGCCGGACGACGCTCGTGGAACGGCTGCCGCGCACCGGGCTGACCGTTGTAGGTCGGCCGGCTGCTGGCGCCGTCCTTGTAGTCGCGGTCCCCGAACTCCCGCTCGTCACGAGCGGACCGGTCCGAACGCTCAGGACGGTCCGACCGGAACGGCGGACGCGAACCGCCCGCACCGCCGCGCTCGTCCCGGTTGAACGACGGACGACGGTCGCCACCACGATCGTCCCGGTTGAACGGGGGACGCGAGCCACCCCGGTCGTCACGATTGAACGAAGGACGCGACGAACCACCACGGTCGTCCCGAGCGGGCCGGTCCGAACGCTCCGACCGGAACGGCAAACGCCCACCGGCGCCACCCCGGTCGCCACGATCATCACGGTTGAACGAAGGACGCGACGACGCACCGCGGTCGTCCCGGCCAGGCCGGTCCGAACGCTCGGGCCGGTCCGACCGGTACGGCGGACGCGACCCCCCACCCGAACGATCGTCACGGTTGAACGAGGGACGGCGATCCCCGCCGCGCTCCTCACGGAACCCGGGCCGATCGTCCCGACCGGCCGGAGGCCGACGGTCGTCACGGTTGAACGAGGGACGCGAGCCACCCCGGTCGTCACGGTTGCCGTACGACGGACGACTGCCACCCCGGTCGTCACGGTTGTAGGGCGGGCGCGAACCACCATCGCGGTCGTCACGGCCCGGCCGCGTGATCGCGTGGTCGCCGCGAGCCCCGTAAGACGTACGCGACTGACCGCGGTCACGCTCGGGAGCGTCCGCCCGGAAGGGCGGACGGGAGCCACCACGGTCGTCGCGGCCAGGGCGATCGTCACGAGCGGGCCGGTCCGACCGGTACGGCGGACGCGACCCCCCACCCGAACGATCGTCACGATTGAACGAAGGCCGCGAGGATCCACCACGGTCATCCCGCCCACCGGACTGCGGCCGACCCGCACCACGGTCGTCACGGTTGAACGGCGGACGCGAGCCACCCCGGTCGTCACGATTGCCGTACGACGGGCGCGAACCACCGCGGTCGTCCCGCGCAGGCCGGTCCGAACGCTCGGGCCGGTCCGACCGGTACGGCGGACGCGAACCGCCACCGGAACGGTCATCCCGATTGAACGGGGGACGCGAAGCACCACCACGGTCGTCCCGACCGCCGGACTGAGGACGCCCACCGGACTGCGGCCGACCGGCGCCCGCGCCACGGTTGCCACCACGGTCGTCACGATTGAACGGAGGACGCGAACCGCCACGGTCGTCACGGCCACCCTGGTCACGACCACCGGAAGCCGGACGGCCACCGCGATCATCACGGTTGAACGGCCGGCGATCACCGCCGCCACCGCCCCCCGAGTACTGCGATCCACTGGGACGGCGACTCGGCCGTCCCTCGGAGGGGGGATTGGACATGGGATTTGCTCCTCGTGATCGTCGTACGGGTACGCAGTCGCCTGTGGCGCGACCACCATTGTCCCGTATGACGAACGAAGTCGGCGCACCCGATGGTGGCCCTGAGCCCCTGTGGACAGGAGTCGCCACGGTAAATAGAACTGGACAAAAAAATAAGGGGCCCCACCGGGGTGGGGCCCCTTACTCACGTTGATTCCGGCGGCGTCCTACTCTCCCACACCCCTTCGAGTGCAGTACCATCGGCGCTGGAGAGCTTAGCTTCCGGGTTCGGAATGAGACCGGGCGTTTCCTCTCCGCCAAGACCACCGGAAAACCATCGAACCCTGCAAAAGGGTCGTTCGGTGAACCAGAAATCACATGCGGTGATTCAATTATCAAACGGGTTCCCCGAAACCGATTGCGGTTCGGGAACCACACAGTGGACGCGTAGCAACTGAGGACAAGTCCTCGGCCTATTAGTACCGGTCAGCTCCACCCCTTACAGGGCTTCCACACCCGGCCTATCAACCCGATCGTCTCTCGGGGGCCTTACCCAACCGAAGTTGGTGGGAGTCCTCATCTCGAAGCAAGCTTCCCGCTTAGATGCTTTCAGCGGTTATCCCTCCCGAACGTAGCCAACCAGCCATGCCCTTGGCAGAACAACTGGCACACCAGAGGTTCGTCCGTCCCGGTCCTCTCGTACTAGGGACAGCCCTTCTCAAGACTCCTACGCGCACAGCGGATAGGGACCGAACTGTCTCACGACGTTCTAAACCCAGCTCGCGTACCGCTTTAATGGGCGAACAGCCCAACCCTTGGGACCTACTCCAGCCCCAGGATGCGACGAGCCGACATCGAGGTGCCAAACCATCCCGTCGATATGGACTCTTGGGGAAGATCAGCCTGTTATCCCCGGGGTACCTTTTATCCGTTGAGCGACGGCGCTTCCACAAGCCACCGCCGGATCACTAGTCCCTGCTTTCGCACCTGCTCGACCTGTCGGTCTCACAGTCAAGCTCCCTTGTGCACTTACACTCGACACCTGATTGCCAACCAGGATGAGGGAACCTTTGGGCGCCTCCGTTACCCTTTAGGAGGCAACCGCCCCAGTTAAACTACCCATCAGACACTGTCCCTGATCCGGATCACGGACCCAGGTTAGACATCCAGCACGACCAGAGTGGTATTTCAACGACGACTCCACGAACACTGGCGTGTCCGCTTCAAAGTCTCCCACCTATCCTACACAAGCCGAACCGAACACCAATATCAAACTATAGTAAAGGTCCCGGGGTCTTTCCGTCCTGCTGCGCGAAACGAGCATCTTTACTCGTAGTGCAATTTCACCGGGCCTGTGGTTGAGACAGTCGAGAAGTCGTTACGCCATTCGTGCAGGTCGGAACTTACCCGACAAGGAATTTCGCTACCTTAGGATGGTTATAGTTACCACCGCCGTTTACTGGCGCTTAAGTTCTCAGCCTCGCCCCGAAGAGCTAACCGGTCCCCTTAACGTTCCAGCACCGGGCAGGCGTCAGTCCGTATACATCGTCTTACGACTTCGCACGGACCTGTGTTTTTAGTAAACAGTCGCTTCTCGCTGGTCTCTGCGGCCACCACCAGCTCGGAGAGCAAGTCTCCTCACCAACAATGGCCCCCCTTCTCCCGAAGTTACGGGGGCATTTTGCCGAGTTCCTTAACCACAGTTCACCCGAACGCCTTAGTATTCTCTACCTGACCACCTGAGTCGGTTTGGGGTACGGGCCGCCACGACACTCGCTAGAGGCTTTTCTCGGCAGCATAGGATCATCCACTTCCCCACAATCGGGTCGGCATCAGGTCTCAGGCTCGTGTTGTGCGGATTTGCCTACACAACGCCCTACACCCTTACCCCGGGACTACCACCGCCCGGGCTGGACTACCTTCCTGCGTCACCCCATCGCTCACCTACTACCCGATTGGTTCGGCGGCTCCACCAAAACCGTTCACCCGAAGGATCCCGGCGGCTTCACGGCCTTAACATCACGAGGTTCGGCGCTGGCGCATCGTAGCGGGTACGGGAATATCAACCCGTTGTCCATCGACTACGCCTGTCGGCCTCGCCTTAGGTCCCGACTTACCCTGGGCGGATTAGCCTGCCCCAGGAACCCTTGGTCATCCGGCGCACACGTTTCTCACGTGTGATTCGCTACTCATGCCTGCATTCTCACTCGTGCAGCGTCCACCGCTGGTTTCCACCGCGACTTCACTCGCTGCACGACGCTCCCCTACCCATCCGTACGCCTGAACCACGAAGGCTTGGCTACATGTACGAATGACACGACTTCGGCGGTGCGCTTGAGCCCCGCTACATTATCGGCGCGGAATCACTTGACCAGTGAGCTATTACGCACTCTTTCAAGGGTGGCTGCTTCTAAGCCAACCTCCTGGTTGTCTCTGCGACTCCACATCCTTTCCCACTTAGCGCACGCTTGGGGGCCTTAGTCGGTGCTCTGGGCTGTTTCCCTCTCGACCACGGAGCTTATCCCCCGCAGTCTCACTGCCGCGCTCTCACTTACCGGCATTCGGAGTTTGGCTTATCTCAGTAACCTGGTGAGGCCCATCAACAATCCAGTGCTCTACCTCCGGCAAGAAACACACGACGCTGCACCTAAATGCATTTCGGGGAGAACCAGCTATCACGGAGTTTGATTGGCCTTTCACCCCTAACCACAGGTCATCCCCCAGGTTTTCAACCCTGGTGGGTTCGGGCCTCCACACGGTCTTACCCGCGCTTCACCCTGCCCATGGCTAGATCACTCCGCTTCGGGTCTTGGGCGCGCGACTCAATCGCCCTGTTCGGACTCGCTTTCGCTACGGCTACCCCACACGGGTTAACCTCGCCACACACCGCAAACTCGCAGGCTCATTCTTCAAAAGGCACGCAGTCACGACCACCCACGACTAAACGCGGATGGCGACGCTCCCACGGCTTGTAGGCACACGGTTTCAGGTACTATTTCACTCCCCTCCCGGGGTACTTTTCACCTTTCCCTCACGGTACTAGTCCGCTATCGGTCACCAGGGAATATTTAGGCTTAGCGGGTGGTCCCGCCGGATTCACACGGGATTTCTCGGGCCCCGTGCTACTTGGGAAATGCGCAAGCAAGCCGCACATGTTTCGTCTACGGGGGTCTTACCCTCTACGCCGGACCTTTCGCATGTCCTTCGACTACATGTACGGTTTCTGACTCGCCGACCGGCCGGCAGACCGATCAAGCACACTCCCACGACCCCGATCACGCAACCCCTGCCGGGTATCACACGTGACCGGTTTAGCCTCATCCGATTTCGCTCGCCACTACTCTCGGAATCACGGTTGTTTTCTCTTCCTGCGGGTACTGAGATGTTTCACTTCCCCGCGTTCCCTCCACACACCCTATATATTCAGGTGCGGGTGACAGCCCATGACGACTGCCGGGTTTCCCCATTCGGACACCCCCGGATCACAGCTCGGTTGACAGCTCCCCGGGGCCTATCGCGGCCTCCCACGTCCTTCATCGGTTCCTGGTACCTAGGCATCCACCGTGCGCCCTTAACAACTTGGCCACAGATGCTCGCGTCCACTGTGCAGTTCTCAAACAACAACCGATTCCCACGAACATCCGATCCCGCCTGCTCACCCCAAAGGCGAGTGGTTCGAGGACCGTCCGAGGATCGGAACCTTCCCGAGACAACAGACCAGCCCCAACAGCCAACAGGCTGTGGGGCCGGGCCCGTTCCCTCAGGACCCAACAACGTGCCCGGCGGAAGCCTCCGACCGACCCGCGCTTTCCACGCCCCGAAGAGCAGTACTCACGAAGATCTTTGAAAGATCCCACCGAATAGTCAACGTTCCACCCATGAGCAACCCCTTCGATACATGCGATCGAAGCGGGCTATGTGCTCCTTAGAAAGGAGGTGATCCAGCCGCACCTTCCGGTACGGCTACCTTGTTACGACTTCGTCCCAATCGCTGGTCCCACCTTCGACGGCTCCCCCTCTTGCGAGTTGGGCCACCGGCTTCGGGTGTTACCGACTTTCGTGACGTGACGGGCGGTGTGTACAAGGCCCGGGAACGTATTCACCGCAGCAATGCTGATCTGCGATTACTAGAGACTCCGACTTCACGGGGTCGAGTTGCAGACCCCGATCCGAACTGAGACCGGCTTTTTGAGATTCGCTCCACCTCGCGGTATCGCAGCTCATTGTACCGGCCATTGTAGCACGTGTGCAGCCCAAGACATAAGGGGCATGATGACTTGACGTCGTCCCCACCTTCCTCCGAGTTGACCCCGGCAGTCTCCTGTGAGTCCCCATCACCCCGAAGGACATGCTGGCAACACAGAACGAGGGTTGCGCTCGTTGCGGGACTTAACCCAACATCTCACGACACGAGCTGACGACAGCCATGCACCACCTGTACACCGACCAAAAGGGGCACCTGTCTCCAGATGTTTCCGGTGTATGTCAAGCCTTGGTAAGGTTCTTCGCGTTGCGTCGAATTAAGCCACATGCTCCGCCTCTTGTGCGGGCCCCCGTCAATTCCTTTGAGTTTTAGCCTTGCGGCCGTACTCCCCAGGCGGGGAACTTAATGCGTTAGCTGCGGCACGGACGACGTGGAATGTCGCCCACACCTAGTTCCCAACGTTTACGGCGTGGACTACCAGGGTATCTAATCCTGTTCGCTCCCCACGCTTTCGCTCCTCAGCGTCAGTATCGGCCCAGAGACCCGCCTTCGCCACCGGTGTTCCTCCTGATATCTGCGCATTTCACCGCTACACCAGGAATTCCAGTCTCCCCTGCCGAACTCTAGCCTGCCCGTATCGAATGCAGGCTCGGGGTTAAGCCCCGAGTTTTCACATCCGACGCGACAGGCCGCCTACGAGCTCTTTACGCCCAATAATTCCGGACAACGCTCGCACCCTACGTATTACCGCGGCTGCTGGCACGTAGTTAGCCGGTGCTTCTTCTGCAGGTACCGTCACTTTCGCTTCTTCCCTGCTGAAAGAGGTTTACAACCCGAAGGCCGTCATCCCTCACGCGGCGTCGCTGCGTCAGGCTTTCGCCCATTGCGCAATATTCCCCACTGCTGCCTCCCGTAGGAGTCTGGGCCGTGTCTCAGTCCCAGTGTGGCCGGTCGCCCTCTCAGGCCGGCTACCCGTCGTCGCCTTGGTAGGCCACTACCCCACCAACAAGCTGATAGGCCGCGGGCCCATCCTGCACCGCCGGAACTTTCAACCCCCCACCATGCGGAGGAGGATGTTATCCGGTATTAGCTCCGGTTTCCCGAAGTTATCCCAGAGTGCAGGGCAGGTTGCCCACGTGTTACTCACCCGTTCGCCACTCATCCACCCCGAAGGGCTTCAGCGTTCGACTTGCATGTGTTAAGCACGCCGCCAGCGTTCGTCCTGAGCCAGGATCAAACTCTCCATTGATGTTCACCGGTAATCCGGTGGAACACAATAAGTGAGCGGCGACTCTCCCGAAGGAATAGTCCGGGTATGTCGCCGGCGTCCTTGCTGTGACCTGGGCCCACTGACGGAACCCAGGATTTTCTTCAAAGGAACCACCAACACTCTCCGCACACCGCCATGTGACGGGGCTTCAAGCGCCGGGGGTGTTTCTTTGGCGTTGACTTTTGGCACGCTGTTGAGTTCTCAAGGAACGGACGCTTCCTTCGGTGCGGAGTCAACCGCGCCCTCCGGGCGTTTAACGTTCAAGATGTTTCAGTTTTTCGTTTTCCGTGTTTCGCTTTCGCGTTTCCAGCTTAGCACACCGTTTCGGCGGCTTCGCTTTCCTCGCTTTCGGCTTCCACCGCGTTTCCGCGTTTTCCGCCTCCCGGACTCTAGCAGATCTTCCGACCCGCTTTTCGTCCGTTGCTTCGTGCTTTCCGCTTTCGAAACTCTCGTTTCTTCCGCTTCCGGCCCGCCGAGCTTAGCAGACCCGTTTTCCCGCCTCCCCCAACCTCGCTTGATCACTCTCGCGATGTCGGCGGCCGGCGAGCCGCGCGTCGTGCTCCGGATCTCTCCGGTACTCGATGCTTCAACTCTAGCAGGTTTCCCCGATAAAGCCGAATCGCATTCCGAAAATGCGATTCCCAGTAATAAATGGCAGCACAAATAAAACCCCCGGAATTTGGATGATCAAATTCCGCGCGCTTCACAAGGGCTGTGTCGATCACTGGTTACACTGGGTCACACCCACGGAGACACCACAGGGACGGAGCAGCCAAAGGCCGTCCGCTTCCGGATGGATCGTTGGGGTGTGAGTCGCGGTGGGATCGGCCATCGCGCCGGTGTTGAGGGCGCGCCTGTCCGGATCTCCCGAAGTTGCGACTCGTACGAGCTTAAACCACCGACTTGGACGGGTCAAGCCGGTCCCCTATACCCAGTGGAACGGGTCGGGAACCGGCTCGACGAGTGAACCGTCGGGGTGGCTGACGGTGCATCAACTGCCTTGTGTCAGGCGGTGATCTCCGCTGCGGCGAGGTTGCGCTTGCCGCGGCGCAGGAGGGCCCAGCGGCCGTGCAGCAGGTCGGACGCGGTGATCACCGCGTCCTCGTCGGTCACCTTGGCGTTGTTGAGGTAGGCGCCGCCTTCCTTGATGGTGCGCCGGGCACCGCCCTTGCTCGGGGCGAGGCCGGTGGCCACCAGGGCGTCGATCACCGTCGGGCCCTCGGGCAGTTGTGCGCTGGGGAGTTCGGCAACGGCGGAGCGCAGGGTCGGCTCGTCGAGTGCGGTCAGGTCGCCCTGACCGAACAGTGCCTTGCTCGCCTCGACGACCGCGGCGCACTGGTCGGCGCCGTGGACCAGCGTGGTCAGTTCCTCCGCGAGAGCACGCTGGCCGATCCGGGCGGCGGGGCGTTCCTCGCTGTCTCGTTCGAGGGTCTCGATCTCCTCGCGCGAGCGGAAGCTGAAGGTGCGCAGGTAGCGCGAGACGTCACGGTCGTCCGCGCCCAGCCAGAACTGGTAGAAGGCGTACGGCGTGGTCAGCTCGGGGTCGAGCCAGACCGTGCCGCCCTCGGTCTTGCCGAACTTGCTGCCGTCGGCCTTGGTGAGCAGGTTGGTGGTCAGCGCGTGGGCCTGGCCGTGCGGGTCGTTGCCGGTGATCCGACGGATCAGGTCGAGGCCGGCGGTGATGTTGCCCCACTGGTCGCTGCCGCCGATCTGGAGCGTGCAGCCGTACCGCTTGTAGAGCTCGACGAAGTCGTAGGACTGGAGCAGCACGTAGCTGAACTCGGTGTAGCTCATGCCTTCGCCGGAGAGGCGGGAGCGCACCGTCTCGCGGGCGAGCATCTGGTTGACGCTGAAGTGCTTGCCGATGTCGCGCAGGTACTCGACGATGCCGAGCTGCGCGATCCAGTCGTGGTTGTTCGCCATCACGGCGGTGCTCGGGTCGGTGCCGTCGAAGTCGAGGAACGCGGAGAGCTGGCCTCGGATCCGGTCGGTCCAGGCCTCGACGGTGGCGACCTCGTTCATCGCGCGCTCGGCCGAGGGCTTGGGGTCGCCGATCAGGCCGGTGGCGCCGCCGACCAGGGCGATCGGGCGGTGGCCGAACAACTGGAGTCGGCGCAGCGTCAGGACCTGGGTGAGGTGGCCGACGTGCAGGCTGGCCGCGGTCGGGTCGAACCCGCAATACGCCGTGACGGGACCGTCCGTGAACGCCTTCTTGAGCGCGTCCTCGTCGGTGGTCTGGGCCAGCAGGCCCCGCCACCGCAACTCGTCGACGATGTCCGTCACAGTGCCTGGTCTCCTCGATCGATGCCGATGTGCGGCATGGGGGTGCGGCGTGTGCCGCGAGTGCGGCTGATGCAGCCGTTACAGGGTGCCCGACGGTCCGCCCTCGGCGCTAACCGCTTTGCCGGGCCGCGCCGCATCGGAGTCGGCGGCCGGCTTGGTGGTCGGCTCGGCGGCCGGCTTGGTGCTGCGCTTGCGTGGCTGGTGGGCTCGGTACGGGCTGACCGTCGGGTCGCCCGCGATGTGGAAGCGCCAGGGCTGGGTGGCTCCGCCGCCGCCGACGCCGGTGCGTGGGCCGGTGCGGATCGCGGTGCGGGCGGGGGGTTTGCCGTACAGGACGCGGACCGGGCCGGTGGGGTCGCAGACGTCGGTGCCGTCCTGGGTGCGGTCCAGGGCCATCGCCATGGCCAGGCGGGCGGGGCCGGCGGCGAGGTCGGTGTCCTTGCGGGTGGTGGGTCGACGGGCGCGGGCCAGGGCGGTGCCGGTGGTGATCTCGCCGGCGCGCAGCAGTACCCCGGATGCGCGCTCGGGTGGGCCGCAGACCAGGTTGGCGCAGTAGTACATGCCGTAGGTGAAGTAGACGTACAGGTGGCCGGGCGGGCCGAACATCGTGGCGTTGCGGGCGGTTCTGCCGCGGTAGGCGTGCGAGCCGGGATCGTTGGCGCCGTCGTAGGCCTCGACCTCGGTCAGCCGTAGTTCGACCGGGCCGGCCTCGGTCTCGTGCACGAAGGTTCGGCCGAGCAGGTCGGCGGCGACGGCCAGGACCGGGCGGTCGAAGAAGGAGCGCGGCAGCGGCTCGGTCGGGTGGGCGGTGGGGGCACGCATGACGAGCCAGCTTACGGCCGGGCGCACGTGATGGAATGGGCCGCCGAGACGATCATCGGGGAGGACACATGGTTTTCAAGAAGCTGATGGCGAGCATGGGCGCGGGCGGCGCCTCGGTCGAGACCGAGCTGCACGGTGCGCACACCACGCCGGGCGGTGTGGTCGAGGGACATGTCCGAATCCAGGGCGGCAAGGTCGACCAGCGCATCGAGGGCCTGTACGTCGGGTTCCAGGCGGTCGTCGAGGTGGAGACCCAGGACGGCGAGCAGCGGCGGAACGTGGAGTTCGGCCGGCAGCAGATCGGCGGCGAGTTCGAGCTGCGCGAGGGCACGACGCACGACGTGCAGTTCCGGCTGCCGGTGCCGTGGGAGACGCCGCTGACCACATTCCGCGGGGTGCAGCTCCGCGGCACCACGGTCGGGGTGCGGACCGAGCTGGCCATCGATCGGGCGATCGACAAGGGCGACCTGGACCCGGTCTCGGTGGACGCGTTCCCGGCGCAGGCGCTGATCCTCGACGCGTTCGGGAATCTGGGCTTCCACTTCAAGGCCGCCGACCTGGAGCAGGGGCACATCCGCGGGGTCGATCAGCGGCTGCCGTTCTACCAGGAGATCGAGTTCGCCCCGCCGCAGGCGTACGCGCGCGGCATCAACGAGGTCGAGCTGACCTTCGTGTCGGCCGAGCACGCGACCGAGGTGATCCTGGAGATCGACAAGAAGGGCGGCGCGCTCTCCGGTGGGAGCGACGCGATCCGGCGGTTCACCGTCGATCACGGTTCGGCGCAGCAGACCGACTGGAACGCCTACCTGCACGGCTGGTTCCAGGAGCTCGGTCAGCGCCGCGGCTGGTTCTAGTCCGTTTCCGGTCCGCGTGTTACGGGACGGGCGGCGGCCCGGGTGTCAGGCGTCCAGGAGCGCGCGTACCCGGGCCGCCCAGTCCGCCTCGAACTTCGCCCGGGACAGACCGGTGGCCCGGTCCAGCGCCGCGTCCACGGCGGCGGGCGCGGGGTTGGCGTAGACGGCGGTGACGAAGCCGTACACGGCCAGGCTGCCGCCGAGTTCCTCGATCCGGCGGATCGCGAGGTGGGCGAGTTCGTAGGCGGCGGCGTTGGCGACGGTGTCGGCCTGGTACAGCTCGTTGTCCGTGGGCAGCTTGCCGGTGAACCGGTTCGTGGCGACGTAGGTCCTGGCCTCGTACAGTTCGTCGGTGCCGAGCAGGGTGCGGCCGCGTAGGGCGAGCCAGTCGGCGAAGCCCTCGACGACCCACACGGGTTGGTCCTGGTTGGGCACCTCGGTGCGCAGCGGGGTGACCAGTGCGTGGGCCATCTCGTGGCGCAGCAGTTCGCCCAGGCGTCGGGGGTTGGGCGAGGTGAACCAGCCCGAGGTGGTGTCGAGCACGATCCGCGAGCCGCCGAAGCGGCCCTTGCCGGCCGGGTCGATCGTGCGCAGCGCGTAGGTGAGGCCGGATTCCTCGCCGTGTTCGCCGGTGCGCCCGCCGTACAGTCGGTAGAAGGTGTCGCGGTCGGCGACCGGGACGATCACGAAGCCGGGGGCGGTGCCGGGTGGGCCGCCGTCCGCCCACGTGTCGATGTCGGCGCGCGCGGCCTCCTCGGCGTCGTCGGCCAGTTGTTCGGCGCCGGCGGCGGTGGTCGGGTCGGCGAGCACCACGACGTGGTCGCGGCGGACCACGGTCAGGTCGGCCTGGTCCCAGGGCGCGGGATAGTCGCGGGCGTACGCGTAGCCGGCTCCGTCGTAGGGGGTGCCGTCGACCGCCTCGATGACCAGTGGGGCGCCGGGTTCGGCGCGGACCACGGTCCAGCGGTAGCCCTCGCCGACGGTCGCGGTGTCGGCGGCGGAGACGCGGTGGTCGAAGGACACGTCCACGTAGGCGGTGATCCGCTCGCCGACCCCGGGCATGGTCTGCACCGTCTCGACGCGGTAGCCGAGGTGGTCGAAGGACACGCGGCCGAGGTTGTGGAACAGGCGCTGCTGGCCGCTGACCAGTTCGGGGATGTCCGGGTCGAGGTCGGCGGTGAAGCCCTGCGCGTCCCGGCCGATCAGGGCCTTGGTGCGGCGGCCGACCAGTTCCTGGATGTCGGAGCTCGCGATCGTGGGCCCGTGTGCGGGGGCGACCGGTGTCGCGGTGCCCGGGCGGGGGCCGCCGATCGCGCCGTCGGCGCCGCGCGGCTTGGCGCTGCCCGGGTCGCTGAGGGTGACGCCGAAGACGATCAGGGCGACGAGCGCCAGTACCAGCGCGGTCAGCGGCGCGGCGAGCCGGCGGGCGGCGGATCGCGGCCGGGCCGGTGCGGGCCCGGGTATCGCGCCGTCGGCACCGCCCGCCCGATCGACGGCCTCGGCGGATATGCCCGATGAGGCGTCGTCGGCACAATCGCCGCTTTCGTGCGTCGGCTGGGTCACGCCGGATGCCTCCCCCCTGTTGGCGCGAGGATACCTACGTGATCTTCGCCGGTTTGCCGGACGGTGAGAATAGGCTCGTCCGGACGAGGCGCCCGGCAGGCGGCCGGGTGCCGGTGAGCACGAGCGGAGTCTCGCGTGACCGAGCCCATCAAGCCCTCGATGCCCTACGACTATCTGCCCGAGAAGCCGTCCTTCACGGTCACCAGTGGGGACCTGACCGATGGCCTGACCCTGCCGACCGCCCAGGTCAGTGGCGTGATGGGCGCGGGCGGCGAGGACGTGTCGCCGCAGCTGTCCTGGTCCGGCTTCCCGGCCGGCACCAAGAGCTTCGCGGTGACCTGCTTCGACCCGGACGCGCCCACGCACAGCGGGTTCTGGCACTGGGTCGTGGTGGACGTCCCGGCGGACGTCACCGAGTTGGCGAGCGGCGCGGGCGCGGCGGACGGCAAGGCGCTGCCCTCGGGCGCGTTCCACGTGCGCAACGACACCGGCGGCCCGGGCTACGTGGGCGCGGCGCCGCCGCCGGGGCACTACCCGCACCGGTACGTCTTCACGGTGCACGCGCTGGATGTGGACAAGCTCGGCGTGGACGAGAGCGCGACGCCCGCGTTCGTCGGCTTCAACCTGTTCTCGCACACGCTCGCGCGCGCGGTTCTGGTCAACACGTACGCGCAGTGATCGCCGTGCCGCGGGCCTGCCGTTCACAAACGGCCGGCCCGGCACGGATTCCCGTCCGGTAATTGCGTTGTCCCGGTGATCGATCAAAAGGCACAGTGGTCGAGTTGTCCGTACTGACGGTTCGTCGAGTCGAAGGGTGCGCATGAGCGTCGCAGCACCGCCCCAAAGCTGAGCGCGTGGTCGCGCCCGGCCGGTTCGGTGCGCGTCCGGGTGTGCTCGCTTCTCCCCTCGTCGACCAGGTGAGGGGAGGTCGCATGCGGGAGACGTTGGTGCTGAACGCGACGTATCAGCCGCTGGCGACGGTGTCGTTCAAGCGCGCGCTCGTGTTGGTGTTGCAGGAGAAGGCGGTCGTCGAGCATGTCGATCCCGGCCGGGTGGTGCGGGCCTCGACTCTCGAGTTGCCGCTGCCGCGGGTGATCCGGTTGCTCAAGTTCGTCCGGGTGCCGTTCCGACAACAGGCCGCTTGGTCTCGCCGGGGCGTGCTGCTCCGGGACAATCGGCGCTGCGCCTACTGCGGTGGGCGGGCGACCACGGTGGACCACGTGCTGCCGCGTTCGCGTGGTGGCGCGGACTCGTGGCTGAACACCGTCGCCGCGTGCGGGAGCGACAATCAGCGCAAGGCGGCCCGGACGCCGGTCGAGGCCGGAATGCGGTTGTTGTTCCAGCCGTACGAGCCGTCGGCGACCCGGGCGTTGGTGCTCGCGTTCGGCGTGGCCGACGTCGAGGGCGCGCAGTGGCTCGCCGAGCCGGTACGGGCGCCGGTGCTCGCGATGGGCGCCTGATCCGCCGCTCGGGTGGGTGACGAGGCGTACAGGCCGCCGGGGGTTCCTCACCCCGGCGGCCTTCGGTGTTTCGCGGCGTCCCACGGGTGCCTCGGGTGCGCGGGTGGCGGTCCGGGGTGTCAGACCGTCTTGCGGACCCAGGCCGCCCAGTCGGCGCGAAGCCGGTCCGGCGTGTTGTCGAAGGCGGCGGTCAGGGCCTCGTCGACGGAGTCGTACCGGCCGGTGACGACGTCCGTGTAGAACGTGCACACCCGTTCCGCGCCGTAGGTCCGGGCCAGGTAGCGCAGCATCAGGTGGGCCAGGTTGTAGGCGTTCTCGACCCGATCCTCGTCGGTGGTCTCGAAGTCGCTCTCGGCGGGCAACTCGCCGGTGAAGCGCCCCCGGTCGATCAGTGCGCGAATATTTTGGGTGACCACCGGCTCCAGCGGCCGGTCGGCCTCCGCCTGCCAGTCGGCGAACCCTTCGGCGAGCCAGGTGGGCAGGTCCGCGCCTCGGGCCGGCCGGGACAGCGGGGCGACCAGGGCGTGTGTCATCTCGTGCCGAAGCAGGATCGGCGCGAAGGCCGGGTCGCTCGCCAGTTGCCCTTCGTCCACCACCATCCGCACGCCGCCGACGGGCCGGTCGGTCCCGGGCATGCCCAGCGCGTAGCCCGCCGCCCAGTCCTGCACCTCGCCGCTGTTGTACAGCTTGTCGAAGCCGGCCCGCGACGAGGTCAGCACGAGCGCGAAGCCGGGTGAGGTGCCGGGGCCGCCCTTCCACGCGCCGAGCGTGTAGACGGCGGCCCGTTCGGCCAGGTCCGCGTTGCGGCGCAGCGCGGCCGGGTCCGCCCCGGAACCGATCAGCACGACGTGCGGGCGCCGTTCGACCCGGATGTCCCACAGGTCCCACGCGGCGGGATACCCGGCGAAGCCGGAGGTGGTGTCGGCGTCGGCCGCGCCGTCGGCGCCGACGAGGGTGCACGGGTCCTCGGGGCCCGCGCAGCGCGCCTTCCAGAGGTAGATCTCCGGGACCGGACCCAGGTCGACGCCGGTGATGGCGTGCTCGAAGCGCACCTGCGCGGTCACCGTGACCGGCCACGCGGCGGCGGTGCCGGCGTGCTTCGGGTCGGAGCCGTCGGCGGTGACCGCCTCGTCGATGCCCAGGACGCGCCAGCGGGCGGTGTCGAACGGGATCTTGCGCAGATTGCCGAAGAGTCGGCGCTGACCGTCGACGAGGGCCTTGTCCTGCTGGTCCACGCCGGCCAGGAAGCCCGCCTCGTCCCCTCGTTCGAAGGTTGTCGAGCGGTTCGCGGCGAGGGCCCGCATCCGGGCGGACACGCGCGAGTCGATCCCGTCCGGGGTCGGGGTCGCGGCGGCGCCGGGTGTACCGGGTGCGCCCGGGAGGCGGGAGGCGGTGCGGTCCGGAAGGCGGCCCGGTGTGGGCCGGTCGTGCTCGAGCACCCGTTGGGCCGTGTCGAGTCCGACGAGGCGACCGCCGGCCGACACCGCGCCGACGACGAAGGAGAGCGAGAGCAGGGCGCCCAGCAGCGCGACGCAGATCGCCCACGGTCGGGATCGGCGCGGCTCGACGGCGTCCGGCCACGGCCCGGACGGGTCGCCCGAGCGCACGTCAGTTGCCCACCTTGGTCTTGACGTACTTGGCCCAGTTGCTCTCGAAGGTGTCCCGGTCCTGGCCGGTGGCCTCCTTGAGCGCGGCCTCCAGGGCGGCCGGGGTGGAGTCCTTGTACACCGCGACGACGAAGTCGTCGGCCTTGGCCGCGCCGTACTTCTCCGCGATGTAGCGGATGGCCAGCATGCTGTAGTGGTAGCCGACCGTGGAGGTCTTGGCGTCGGCCGAGTTGACCTCGGTGTCGGTGGGCAGCTTGCCGGCGAACTTGCCCGCCCGGACCTGCGCGCGGGCGTCGGGCTGGAACCACTCGGCCAGCGACAGGTCGGTCCAGGCCAGGTATTCGGCGAAGCCCTCGGAGACCCACAGCGGCGGCCCTTCACCGCCGCGCTCGAACTCGGCGACCATCGCGTGCCCGAGTTCGTGCCGGATCAGGTGCATCTGCTGCTCGCCGTCGCCCTTGGCGAACATCTCGTCCGAGCCGTCCAGGGTGATCCGGCTGCCGGCCATCGGCTGGTCGCTGCCGGTGGGGCGGGCGGGCGGCATGGTGCGACACACCCCGGTGACGTTGGGCAGGTCGTTGCCGGACAGCGCGCGGGTGAAGGTGTCGTGGTCGGGCGTGATGTAGATGACGTAGCGCTGCGGCGTGATGGCCGGACCCTTCCACACCGCCAGGTTCTTCTTCAGCGCGCTCTCGGCCCGATCGGCCCAGGCGGCGCCCTTGCTCTTGTTCTTCGCCGGTACGGCGACCAGCACGTGCGGGCGTTCGATCAGCGCGAGTTCGTCCTCGTCCCAGGGCGCGGGGTAGGCGTTGCCGCCGCCTCGGGTCGAGCCGCCGGTGATCTTGGTGATCAGCAGCGGTGCGTCCACCGCGGCTCGGGAGAGGGTCCAGATGTAGCGCTCGGCGATCGGCTCGCTGTCCACGCCGGTGATCTGGTGGGCGAACACCACGTTGACGTCGCGGGTGAGCGGGCCGGCGTCGGTGCCCGGGTCGATGCTCGCGTTCGGTGGCCGGAACTCGACGCTGGTGAACGGGAAGAGCCGCAGGTTGCCGAACAACCGACGCTGCGCGGCCACGAGTTCGGTGGCGGCGGGGTCGATTCCGGCGACGAACGCGTCGGCGTTGCCGGACTTGAGGGCCTGGGTGCGGTTGTCGGTCAGGAAGGCCACGTCGGACGTCGCGATCCGGGTGACCGGCGGCTTCTTGTCCTCGGGCTTCGCGGAGGTTTCGGCGTCGTTCCGCTCGGCGATGGGCGCGGTGGCCGGGGAGGAGGGTGTGTCGAAGACGCCGCCGACGGCGAGGGACGCGAGCAGCGCCAGGATCGCGGCCACGCCGCCGATCGCGGCCAGCCGACGCCGGCGGGTGTTGCGGCGCTGCTGGTCGGCGGGTGGTACGTACGGGAGGGGACCGAAGAAGCCGACCTGGGTGGGGAACTCGGGTGCCGCGAGGCCCTGTGGAGGGCCGTAGGGGGTGCCGGCCGGCGGTGCGGCGGGTCTGGGGGGTGCGGCGGGCAGGGCGGACCCGGTGCGCGCGATCGGCGCGGCGGGCTCCGCCGGTGTGCTCGGGGATGGAGCCTCGGCGGATATGGCGCCGGCGTCGACACCGTCGCCGTCGGGTATCGCCTCCGGCCGGGGTGCGGAGATCGCGTGCCCGGTCGAGGCGGCGGGCGCCGGCGCGGCTGTCTCGGACCCGTCGGGTGCCGGCGCGTCTTCGGGCCGGTGCGGCTCGGACACGGCGGGATTCGCACCGCCGGGTTCCGCCGGTGCGGACGGGCTCGCGGACGGGCGTTCGGACGTCCCCATGTCCGGGCGCTCGGGCCGCTGTTCGTGTTCGGCTTCGGACTCGGTGGGTCCGTTGGTCGAAGCGTCGGCCGGCGGGTTCGTGCCGCCGTCGTTCGCGTTTTTGGGCATGTCGGACATGCCAGTCCTCCCCTGGACCGCCGGCCCGATGATTCCGCCCCCGGCCCCGGATCGGCGATCCGATCATGTGTTCGCCGAGGCTATCGACGTGCCCGGACACCGTCGGCACGGGGTCCGCACGCTGTCGTGTGTGGTGCTCGCGGGTGGTCGGCCGACCGACTCGGCCCGTACGTAGTCTGCCCGGTCGGCCTCGAACCGAGCCCGGTCGAGTCCGGTCGCCGCCTTGATCGCCTCGTCCACCGAGGCCGGATCGGCGTACATGGCGACGACGAACCCGTCGGCCTCGGCGGCCTCGTACTTCTCGGCCCATGCCCGGGCGCGGTCCCGGTTCTCGGCCGCGACCGCCATCGGCACGTGCTCGCGTTCGAGCACCGCGAGTTCCTCGCCGTCCCAGGCGGCCGGGTTTCGGATGCCGACGAGGAGGTTCGAGGTCGGCCCGGCGCCGATCTCGGTGATCTCGGTGATCTCGGTGATCTCGGTGATCTCGGTGATCCGCAGCGGTGCGTCGATCGAGGCCCGGCTCATGCCCCGGGGGTCAGGAGGCGGTGCCGGCCTCCACGGTGTCCGTGTCGGGGCCCGGGGTGGGGATCGGGGTCGGGTCGGTCAGGTCGAGGACGTGCCACGAGTCGGGGACCAGGTAGCCGGGCACGTCGTAGGAGGCCATCGGGTCCGCGGCCAGGCCCTCGACGCGTGTGGACGAGCCGTCCGGGTGGGCGAGTTCCTCGGTGTAGCGGAAGTGCAGGTGGCCGTGTGCGGCCAGCGCGGGGCGGTAGGCGTCCACGAGGCGCTGGACGCGGCGCTGGTTGGGTAGGCAGCGCGGGTCGCCCTTGCGGTTGAACTCGGGTGCGGTACGCAGCGGTTTGTCGTGCGTGAACAGCACGTCGACGGGCGAGGGGTCGGCCAGGATCGCGTCCACGTCGGCGTCCGTGGCCTCCTCCTCGGGAAACCACAGGGCACCCGCGAAGTCCGGCACCTCGCCGGGCGGGCGGCCCGCACCGAGCCGGAAGCCCTCCTTGCGCAGCGCCCTCTCGTACCGCCGACGCTCCTCGGCGAGCCGCTGTTCGCGGTCCAGCGAGAGCGCGCCGCCGAACGCGAGGAAGTTCGTCCCGTGCCAGGACCAGCGGTGTCCGCGCGGCGCGTAGCGCACCCGGGTGCGCACGATCAGGAAGCCGTGCTCGTCGCGGTCGTCGCCGTAGGACTCCGTCAGCAGCGAGGTCTTGTCGTGGTTCCCGTCCAGGAAGTACACGTCGATGCCGCGCGAGCGGGCCGAACGGTTGACCGCGTCCAGGTAGCGGACGCCGGACGCCTCGTGCTCCCAGTAGCCGAAGTCGCCGAGTTGGAAGATCAGATCGACGTCGAGCTGCACGGCGGCGTCGAGCAGCCGCCGCACGTGCCCGGTGTTGCCGTGCGTGTCACCGGCCAGCAGGATCCGCATCGTGAGCCCCCGCCTTTCCACCCCGTTTTCGCGTGCGTGTACGCCCGCCCCCGAGGTCCATCATCGGTGATCGGGCGACGACCCGTCCGGGGTATTTCCCCAGGACTTGGGTGTCGGGCCCGGTCCAGGCCCTGTCCGGCGGACCCTGGTGGATCAGGCCGCGTCGTCTGGTACCGCGCCTCGCCGCACCGGAGAAGCAGCCGGACAGGACCTAGGCACCGGGGGGTACGAACGGCAGGCCGGAGGGAGCGCCCGCGCTGATGAGGCGGTCCACCGCGGCGTTGTCGAGGTGGTTGGCGACCAGATCGCCCAGCGCGTCCAGCCGGCTCTGCCGGGCCGCCTCGAACGAGGTGTCCGGCGACACGACGAACCGACGGCCCGTCAGCTCGGCCGTCCGGGCCAGGAAGGCGCGGCGGAAGCCGTCGTTCTCCAGCGCGCCGTGCCACAACGTGCCGGTCACCGCGCCGACCCGACAACCGTCCAGCGCACCGCCGTCGGCGGCGGTGAACAAGGGCTCGCCCGCCTCGACGTCGACGACGCCGTGGTGGATCTCGTACGCGCTCACCGGCTCGCCGTCGGCGAAGCCGCGTGGGCGGGCCAGCGTCTTGGCGGCGGCGAAGCGTATCCGGACCGGGAGCAGGCCGAGCCCGGCCACGGTGCCCGCGCGGCTCTCCACGTCGTCGTGGATCTCGTGTCCGAGCATCTGGTAGCCGCCGCAGATCCCGAGCACGGGCCGGTCCTCGGCGGCGCGTCGGGCCAGCGCGGTGTCCAGGCCGCGCTCGCGCAGCCAGGCCAGGTCGGCGACGGTGGCGCGGGTGCCGGGCAGGACCACCAGGTCGGCGTCGGCGATCTCGCCCGGTGTGCTCACGAACCGGACCACGACGCCGGGTTCGACGGAGAGCGCGTCGATGTCGGTGAAGTTGCTGATCCGGGGCAGTCGGACCACCGCGACCCGCAGCACGTCCGCGCCGAGCGGCGGTTCCGGGGTGCCGCGGTCGGCGTCCAGGGCGAGCGAGTCCTCCACGTCCAGCCACAGGCCGCCCAGGAACGGCAGCACGCCCAGGACCGGACGCCCGGTGAGTTCGCGCATCCGGGTCAGCGCCGGGTCGAGCAGCCGGGCGTCGCCGCGGAACTTGTTGATCACGAAGCCGCAGACGAGTGCCTGGTCCTCGCGCGAGAGCAGCGCGAGGGTGCCGAAGAAGGACGCGAAGATCCCGCCCCGGTCGATGTCGCCGACCACGAGCACCGGCAGGTTCGCCGCCCGGGCCAGGCCCATGTTGGTGATGTCCCGGTCGCGCAGGTTGATCTCGGTGGGGCTGCCCGCGCCCTCGCACACCACCACGTCGTAGCGCGAGCGCAGATCGGCCAGCGACTCGAGCACGGCCTCGAACAGACGCGGCTTCAGGTCGCGGTAGTTCAGCGCGCCGACCTCGGCGATCGGCTTGCCGAGCAGCACGACCTGACTGCTCATCAGCCCACCGGGCTTGAGCAGTACCGGGTTCATCACCGCCTCCGGCTCGATCCGCGCGGCGGCGGCCTGCATCGCCTGCGCGCGCCCGATCTCCGCGCCGTCGGCGGTGACCATCGAGTTGAGCGACATGTTCTGCGCCTTGAACGGCGCGACCTTGACGCCCTCGCGCGCGAGCCGTCGGCACAGTCCGGCGACCACGACGCTCTTGCCCGCGTCGGAGGTGGTGCCGGCCACCAGGAGGGCGCCGTTCATCGGGTTGCCTTTCGGGTACGCGGTGCCGTGCGGCCGGCGACGTCCCGGCCGGTGTCGGCGGTGGGGTCGACGATCGGCGCGGCGCGGGTCATCGAGGCGTCCCGCGGGTGCGCCGCGCGGCGCGGGCGGCGACGAAGGCGACGGCCGGCGCCGCGGCGGCCAGGCCGACGGTCGCGGAGAGCCGGTTGGCGCGGTCGATGTCGGTGGGGCTCGGCGGTGGGCCGTCGCCCAGTCGCGGGCGGTCCTCGGTGCGGCCGGCGTAGACGTTGCGTCCGCCCAGCGCGACGTCCAGCGCGCCGGCGGCGGAGGCCTCGCAGCGGCCCGCGTTGGGGCTGGGGTGGCTGCCGCCGTCGCGGCGCAGCACGGCCCACGCGCGGGCCCGGTCGCCGCCGACGACCGGGGCGACGGCGACGGTGAGCAGGCCGGTCAGGCGGGCGGGCAGCCAGTTGGCGGCGTCGTCCAGGCGGGCCGAGGCCCAGCCGAAGTTCTCGTGCCGCGGGGTGTGGTGGCCGACCATCGCGTCGAGGGTGTTGATCGCGCGGTAGCCGAGCAGGCCCGGGATGCCCGCGACGGCGCCCCAGAACAGCGGGGCCACGACGGCGTCGGAGGTGTTCTCGGCGACCGACTCGACCACGGCTCGGGCGATGCCCTTGTCGTCCAGGCGGGCCGGGTCGCGACCGACCAGGCGGGGCAGCGCGGCCCGGGCGGCGGGCAGGTCGCCGGCCACCAGCGGCGCGGCGATCAGTCGGGCCTCGCGACGCAGGGTGGTGCCGCCGAGGACGGCCCACGTGCAGCCGGCGGTGACCGCGACGGTCGCGAGCGGCCGGCCGGCGACCGCGCGGCGCAGCCCCAGGCCGAGGGCGGCGGTGGTACCGACGCACAGCGCGGTGTAGGCGACGCCGCGCGCGCGGTCGTCGGCGTGCATGGCCCGTTCCAGCCGGCCGGCCACGGCACCGAAGCCGGCCACGGGGTGACCGCGCCGGGGGTCGCCGAAGGCGGCGTCGAGGAGGACGCCTACGGCGAGGCCGACGGCGGTTGAGGTCGCGTGCGCGGGCATCCCGGCATCGTTTCACGGGGGCGTGACGTCACCTCGACGGGGTGCGACGACCGGGCGCCGGGCTTCGAGGCTCCCGGGCCTCGAGGCTCCGAAGCTCCGGGGCTCCCGGGGCTCCGAGTTCCGCAAACGACGCGGGCCCGCGCGTGGGTCGGGCTAGCCCAGTGCCGGTTCCGCGCGGCGCGGCCGGGGCACCAGTTCGCCGCCGCAATTGGGGCACGTGTCGTCCATCGTGGCACTGCACGGTTCACAGAAGGTGCACTCGTACGAGCAGATCCGAGCCGGGCTCGTCGCGGCGAGCGCCACGTCGCATCGTTCGCACTGCTCGCGCATCTCCAGGGCCATCGGGCCGCCTCCCCGGTAGTGCCGTTCGGGAGGATCAGGGTATCCAAAGCGGCCCTCGCGGCAGCGGCGGAACGACCTCAGAGCAGCAGTCGCACGACCGCGATCAGACCCACCACGACGATCACCGCGCGCAGCACGGTCGGCGGGAGCCGGCGGCCGACCTTGGCGCCGATCTGCCCGCCGATCACCGAGCCGAGCGCGATCAGCAGGACCACCCACCACGCGACGTCGGCGACGAGCATGAACACGATCGCGGCGACGCCGTTGACGATGCCGGCGAGCACGTTCTTGACCGCGTTCATGCGTTGCAGGTTCTCCGCGATGAACACACCGAACAGCGCGAGCAGCAGCACGCCCTGCGCGGCGCCGAAGTATCCGCCGTAGACGCCGGTCGCGAACACGGCCACCCACAGCAGCACACCGCCGTGCCGGGGGCCCTCCTCGCCCGCTCCGCTGTCGGCACGCCGGGCGGCGAGTCGCTTGGCCAGCCGCGGTTGCAGCACCACCAGCACCAACGCCAGCACGATCAGCGCGGGCACGATCGCCTTGAACGCGTCGTCGGGCAGGGTCAGCAGCAGGATCGCGCCGGCCAGCCCGCCGAGCAGCGAGGCCGCTCCGAGTCGGATCAGCCGGGGCCGCTGGCCCACGAGTTCGCGGCGGTAGCCGATCGCGCCGCTGATCGACCCGGGCACCAGGCCGATCGTGTTCGACACGTTGGCGGTGACCGGCGAGTAGCCGAAGGCGAGCAGTACCGGGAAGGTGATCAGCGTGCCGGATCCGACCACCGTGTTGATCCCGCCGGCCGCGATGCCCGCGGCGAAGATCGCCAAAGCTTCCAACCAGCTCATGTCCACCCGCTTCGCCGCGATGATCCTGGCGTCGGGAGGACATCGAGCTTCCCCCGTGGCCGTAACGCCAGAGATCATCGCAGCCCGCGAGCCGACCTCAACGTGGTGGTCGGTGACCGCGCTCGATGTGCGGGGGTTCCACGTCGCCGGCCGGCGGAGTGCCGCGGCGCTGCGGCTCGATCGGCGGCTGGGCCGGAATGGTCGGCGGGTCGGCGGGCGGGCGCGGCGGCGTGGAGGCGCCGTTGCCGGGCGGCAGCTTGCGGGCCGGTGCGGTGGAGGTACCCGAGCCGGGCCAGGCCGGCTCCTCCTCGACCGGCACCTGCGGTACCCGGTGGGCCGGGCCGGAGCCGTTCTGGGACAGGTTGCCGACCGCGTCGCCGATGCCCTCCAGGGCCCGGGTGACCTCGCTGGGCAGGATCCACAGCTTGTTGGAGCTGCCCTCGGCGATCTTCGGCAACATCTGGAGGTACTGGTAGGCGAGGAGCTTGTTGTCCACCTCGCCGGCGTGGATCGCCTCGAAGACGGTCTCGATCGCGCGCGCCTCACCCTCGGCCCGGATCACCGCGGCCTGGCGCTCACCCTCGGCGCGCAGCACGGCGGCTTCCTTGTCACCTTCGGCGGTGAGCACCTGCGAGCGCTGGTGGCCCTCGGCGGTCAGGATCGCCGCGCGCTTGTCCCGCTCGGCGCGCATCTGCTTCTCCATCGAGTCCTGGATGGAGGGCGGCGGCTCGATCGCCTTGAGCTCGACCCGGTTGACCCGGATTCCCCAGCGGCCGGTCGCCTCGTCGAGCACGCCGCGCAGCCCCGCGTTGATCTCCTCGCGCGAGGTGAGCGTCTGTTCGAGGTCCATGCCACCGATGATGTTGCGCAGCGTGGTGATGGTGAGCTGCTCGATCGCCTGGATGTAGTTGGCGATCTCGTAGGTGGCCGCACGCGGGTCGGTGACCTGGAAGTAGATGACGGTGTCGATCTGAACGACGAGGTTGTCCTCGGTGATCACCGGTTGCGGCGGGAAGGGGACGACCTGTTCGCGCAGGTCGATCATCTGCCGGATGCGGTCGATGAACGGTACGAGGATGTTGAGTCCGGCGTGCAGCGTGCGGGTGTAGCGCCCGAATCGCTCCACGATGGCGGCACTCGCCTGGGGGATCACCTTGACCGTCTTGACCAGGGCGACGACCACCAGCAGTACGAGTACGACCAGGACGATGACGGCGGTGGCCTTCACGATCTCTCCCGAGGTCCTGCTTGCCTGTGGCTGCCTTCGAATTCCAAGGCTGGTTCGAGCGTAGGGGTTCGCGGGCCGGCGTGGGGCGTCAACACGGTTGGCGCAACGATCGGGGTCTCACATCACCACGGCGGTCGCACCCACGATGTCCGCGACGTCCACCCGGCTGCCGGGCTCGAACACGGCGGTCGTGTCCAGGCTGCGGGCCGACCAGACCTCGCCGTTGAGCTTGATCCGGCCACCGTGCTCGTCCACGCGTTCCAGCACCACGGCGCTGGTGCCCTTGAGCGCCTCGATGCCGGTGCGTGCTCCGGGCGTGTTGTCGTGCCGGACCACGATCGGTCGCACGAACACGAGCAGCGCGATCGACACGACCGCGAACACGACGGACTGGATCAGAAAGTTGCCGCCGAGTCCGGCCGCCGCGGCGGCCGCGGCGGCGCCGACCGCGAACATGCCCATCTCCACGAAGGAGGTGAGCACGCCGAAGATGCCGAACGCCCCGACCGCGATGAGCCACCACATCCATGCGTCCACGTGTTCATCGTAGATCGTGGACCCGTCGGGCAGCAGGCGGTTCTCGGCCGAAACGATCAGCGCCGGACGCGCGCCCGGGGTCAGCCCTGCGCCTCCGGCGCCTCCGGCATCGGCAGGCCGCGCGCGGACCAACGCCCGTACTGCTGCTCGACGATCAGCGGCAGGCCGAAGCAGTGCGAGAGGTTGCGCGAGTTGAGCGTGTCGGCGATCGGGCCGGCCGCGAGCACCCGTCCCTGACGGATCATCAGGATGTGCGTGAAGCCGGGCGGGATCTCCTCGACGTGGTGGCTCACCAAAATCATCGACGGCGCGTACGGGTCGGCGGCCAGCGTGCCGAGCCGGCGGACCAGGTCCTCGCGCCCGCCCAGGTCCAGGCCGGCGGCCGGCTCGTCCAGGAGCAGCAGTTCGGGGTCGGTCATCAGCGCACGGGCGATCTGTACCCGCTTGCGCTCGCCCTCGGACAGGGTGCCGAACCGGCGGTCGACGTATTCGGCCATGCCGAGTTGGTCGAGCAGTCGGCGGGCGCGCTGCTCGTCCTCGGCGTCGTAGCGCTCGTGCCACTTGGCGGTCATCCCGTAGGCCGCGGTGAGCACGATGTCCAGCACCCGCTCGCGCCGGGGCAGCTTGTCGGTGAGCGCGGCCGAGGCCATGCCCACGCGCGGGCGCAGCTCGAACACGTCGACCGTGCCGAGCTTCTCGCCCAGTACCGCGACGGCCCCGGTGGTGGGGAACAGATAGGTGGACGCCAATTGCAACAGAGTGGTCTTGCCCGCGCCGTTGGGTCCGACGACGATCCAGCGTTCGCCTTCCGCGACCGACCAGGTGACCTGGTCCACCAGAGGGCGACCGTCGCGCACCACCGATACGTCAACCAGTTCGAGAACGTCGCTCATCGCCTGCCAGCTCCCCATCGTGCGCTACGCCGCCGGGCGGCATCCCCTTGTGTGGGATCGCCGCCTCGCTCCGTGGTCCGCGTTGTTGCACCCGGTCCGGGAGAAACCTATGACACCGAGCCGCCTCCGGTCGTGTCCGGGAGCGTTGTGACGCCCCTTAGGCTTGTCCGCATGCTTGCCGAACCTCGCTCCGGACTTCTCGTCGCATGGGGCAATGCCCTGTTGGCCGGGCACGTTCCGCCGGACGACGCGGTGTCCGAGATCGTCGGAACGGACGAACCGCATCGGGTGACGGGCGTGCCCGGCGAGAGTGTGCCGGTGGGCCTGTCGCTGGCGCTGGGTCGGCTGCGCGCGCTGGGCGTGACCGGTCTGCGGTTGGCCCTGCCGGTGGCGGGCGACCCGCTGGCGCTGCCCGGCCCGCCCGCGTTCAACGACCTCGCCCTGGACGCCGGCGAGGCGGCCATCACGGTCGGCGCGCCGGACGTCGCGTACGGCCTGGTACCCGAGGTGACCCGGCACGGCACCGACGGCGACGCGGCGGTGCGGGTCGCGTGGCGCATGCTCGAGGTGAGCGACCGGCCCGCTCAGGGGCCGTTCCTGGCCGAGGCGGAGCGCGAGCTGGCCGAGGCGATGCGGGACGCCATCGAGGACCTGACCCGGCTCGACGTGGCGGGCAGCGGTCCGGCCGCGCAACGTGCCCTGGCCGGGCTGTACCGCAAGGACTCGGACACCCGGGTCGCGCCGGGGCATCCGGGCCGGGCCGGCCGGGTGCTCGACCAGGCCCGCCGGATCCACGCGGTACTGAGCGTGGCCTGCGCCGAGGACGGCGCGGCGGTCAGCGCGGCCGAGATCTCCGCGCGGCTCGGCGCGCTCGCCCCACTGGAGCGGGCCTGCCGCCGGGCGATGGTGGCGGCGTACGGCGCGGCCCTGGAGCCGGACCGCGCCTGAGCGAGCAGGAGACGCCCGCGCGGCGCCCGGCTTGCATGGACGTGCACGACACTCCCGCGCGGCGAGCACGAGACGCCCGCGCGGTGCGTGGAGCACGCTTCAGCCGCCGCGCTTGCGCTTGGTCTTCGGGTCGAGGCGGCGGAGCATCAACAGGGCGATCATGCCGTAGACCGCGATCTGGCCGGCCAGGATGCCGATGTTGCGGTACCAGACCTTCGGATCGTGCTTCCACAGCGGATCCGGGGATTCGCCGGGTTTGCGCGGCAGTTGGGTGGCCAGATCGATCGTGCTGCCGGCTGCGGCGAAGGCCCAGCGAGCCGGGGCCAGCCAGGAGATCTGCTCGATGCCGGCCTTGCCGTTGAGCGGGAACAGGCCACCGCACAGCACCACTTGCACGATCGCGATGACCACGAGCAGCGGCATCGCCAGCTCCGCGCTGCCGATCGACGCGGAGACCACCAGGCCCACCGCCATCGCCGCTATCGCGGACAGCACCACCGCGATGCCGATCTCGATGATCGGCGGGCTGATCACCACGCCCTTGGCGGGCAACTTCTGTCCGACCAGGGCGACCGCGGTGAGCACGACGCCCTGGATCGCGGAGATCAGTCCGAGCACGATGATCTTGGAGCCGAGATAGGCGGACACCGAGAGCCCGGCGCTGCGTTCGCGCCGGTAGATCGCGCGTTCCTTGATCAGTTCGTTGACCGCCGTGGCGGTGCCCATCAGGCCGCTGATCACGAACAGCACGAGCAGCTTGGTGGTCGCCTCCGGATTCGAGCCCGGCGGTGACCCCGGCGGGCTGACCAGCTCGCCGGGGATCACCCGGCACAACATCCCCAGGAACAGCGGCGCTATCGCCAACAGCGCCAGGTACTTGCGGTCCGAGGAGATCACCGCGAGGTAGCGCCGGGACAGCGTGGTCAGTTGGGAGAACCAGCCCTGCGGCTTCGGCGGCTTGGCCTGGGGCCGATCGCCCTGCACGGCGTGCGCGCGATCGCGGCCGACCTCTATGTACCGCCCGTACAACTCGGAGCGCCGGAACGGACCCTCGTAGTCGCGGTCCGGCTCGTCGTCGAACATCTTGAAAACCTCGGGCCAGTCGCCCTTGCCGAAGAACGGCAGCGCCTCGTCCGGCGGTCCGAAGAAGGCGATCCGACCGCCCGGGGCGAGCACCAGCACGCGATCGCAGACGTTCAGGCTGCGGGTGCTGTGGGTGACCACGATGACCGTACGGCCGTCGTCGGCGAGTTCGCGCAGCTTCTCCATCACCGAGCGTTCCAGGCCCTCGTCCAGGCCGGACGTCGGCTCGTCCAGGAACAGCACGGACGGCTTGGTGAGCAGTTCGACGGCGACGCTCACCCGCTTGCGCTGGCCGCCGGAGAGGCTGCTGACCTTGGTGTCGGCGTACGGCGCCGTGGCGCCGCGCGGCATCTTGTCCAGGCTCAGCTCGCCGATCACCTCCTCGACCCGGCGCTCGCGCTCGGCCGCCTCGGTGTCCTCGGGGAAGCGCAGTTGCGCGGCGTAGCGCAGCGCGGTGCGCGCGGTGAGCTGGGCGTGCAGGATGTCGTCCTGCGGCACCAGGCCGATCCGCTGGCGCAGTTCGGCGTTGTTCGCGTACAGGTCGCGGCCGTCGTAGAGGATCTTGCCGCTGGCGGCTCGCCGGCTGCCGGTGAGCGCGCCGAGCAGGGTGGACTTGCCCGCGCCCGAACCGCCGACGATGGCAAGCAGGTTGCGCTCGGCGAGCGGGAAGGAGACGTTGTCGAGCAGGACCCGCTTGCCCGCCGTGACGGTGAGGTTCTGCACCTCCAGCGAGACCTCGCCGGTGTCGATGAACTCGCGTAGTTCCTGGCCGTCCAGCCGGAAGGTGGCGTGCCCGATGCCGACCAGGTCCGCCTCGCCCAGCAGCGCGCGCTCGATCGGCTGACCGTTGAGGAAGGTGCCGTTGTGGCTGCCGAGGTCGACGATCTCGCGCCGGCCGCCGGGCGTGGTACGCAATTCGGCGTGGTGCCGGGAGACCATCAGGTCGGTGAGCACCAGGTCGTTGTCCAGCGCGCGGCCGATCCGCAGGGTGCGCACCGGGAGCGGGATGACCATGCTCGGCGCCCGGTCCACGCTCGGGCGCGGATCCGCGTGCGGCCCGGCGCCGATCTGCGCGCAGCCCAACGGGCGTGCGGGCTCGGAGACTTGCCGAGGTGGCTCGGGCACGTACGGCGGTTCGAGCCCACGCGGCGGTTCCACCCCGCGCGGGGGTTCGGCGCGGCGCGGCGGCGGTTCGCTCCGGCGCGGCGGCTCGGGGATCTGTACGTGGTCGTGGTGGGCCGGCCGCGGCGGCACCACCTCGGTGACGTTCGACTCCGGGGCCAGGCGCAGCGGGTCGCCGTCGTCCGGGTCGCCGAGCAGCACTTCGCAGCCTCGGCCGACGACCACGCGGTGCACCCGATTGCCGCGCACCCATGAGCCGTTGACGCTGTTGGTGTCGACGAACTCCCAGCCGTCGGGCCCCACTCGCAGGATCGCGTGTTGGCGCGACACCCGGCGGTCGTCGAGCACGATCGCACAGGACGGGTCGCGGCCGACGACGTGTTCCCGCCCGGGATCCAGGATCACGGGTGCTCCGGCGCTGGTGCCGACGGTCAGGTGCGGCACTGCCGGTCCTTCTGGCGTATAGCTGTCCCCCACTCTTCGAGAGTGTAGGGACGCGCGGGCCTCGCGGGCAGCCTTTCTCATCCGGAAGGGCACCGAACCACTCCGAAGGGGGATTACAACATCAACTTCTCCGAATCGGGTGTGATCTTCTCCGATCATCCATCGGTCGGATCTTTGCATTCATATCGCCGATTCGAAGGTCCGTCGCGATCGTGACCGTCCGCCACTCTCACGCGGCCGAGCGTAATCGCCGGTCGGGTGCCGATTCCCGCCGTCCGCACGGGTGGCAGTCCGGCCGAATCCGTTGACGCGCGGGTCGGGGCGCTCGATAGTCGAGTTTGTCCCGCTCAACCGGCAGCCGGGTCGCACGTGACAGGAGCGGTCGTGTCCTGGAACCAGCAGCAGCACAACGCACCGCGGCAACACGATCCGCCTCCGGCCCGACCACCGGCCGG
Organism: Embleya sp. NBC_00888; assembly: GCF_045207655.1. Lineage (NCBI taxonomy): Bacteria > Bacillati > Actinomycetota > Actinomycetes > Kitasatosporales > Streptomycetaceae > Embleya > Embleya sp. NBC_00888. Next base: position 2,471,701 of record NZ_CP108784.1, read on the forward strand.
ACCCGCCCACTGGGGCGGCGTGGCGCCCTGGCTGCACGCGCTCGGCGCGGTGCTCGCGGCGTTCGTCGCGATGGCCGTCGCCGCGTGGGCGGCGCTGTGGCTGCTCGGCGCGGACGGCCTGGGGTCGGGCACGATGCCCGCGCTGGTCGCGGCGGTGATCGCGCTGGCCGTCGGCGGCACCGTCGACCTCAAGGGAGCCGAACAGGGCAGCCCGGACAACGACATCCTCAGCCAACTCACCGGCGACATCTCCCTCGCCCAGGGCAGCGGCAAGGTCGACATCATGCTGCTCGGCATCGGCCTGATCGGCGCGCTGGTGCTGGGCTGGTTGTTCCTGCGCCCGCTCCGCCACCGGTTGGTGATCGGCGCGCTGGACCTGATCGTGCACGGCGTGCGGGTCCTGGTGTTCACCATGGCCGCGCTCGGTGTGGTGGTGTCGACGGGCGAACACTCGCTGCCGATCCAGCAGTTCGTCTCGCAGGTCGGCGGCGCCCAGGACCTGATGGGCATCTTCGACCTGGGCGCGGCGGCCAGGTTCGAGACCGACGTGAGCGGCACCCTGGTCTTCGGCACACTGTGGTTGCTGATCACCCTGGTGGCCGCCGTCGCGGTGTCCGCGCGCGGGCCGCTCCCGCTCAAGTGGCTGCGGCACCGCGCGGTACTGCGGGCCCCGGTCGCGGGTCTGCTCGCGGTGCTGATCACCGCGGTGGTCGCCGGGATCGTGGGCACCCCGTTCGTGGCCGCCGCCGCGCCCGCGCCCAAGCGGATGATCGGCGGCATGTTGTTCGCGCTGCCCAACGCGGTCTGGCTGCTCGCCTCGCTCGGCCTGGGCATCCCGTGGAAGGCCACCAGCAGCGCGCCCACCGAGTTCGGCGGCTTCTCCTTCGGTCTGCCCGGCCCGCTGGGCAAACTGGTCAAGGCCTCCGCCGGGGAGGGCCTGCCGATCCGGATCGACCGGCTGGCGGAGCTGGACTCGCGCGCGTGGTTCGTGCCGCTGTTCTCCGCGCTGCTCCTGCTGCTCGGCGCGACCGTGATGGCCATGCGCGCGCCGGCCTCGGTGCGTCCGCATCAGCACGCGTGGCGGTTCGCGGTCGCCCTCGCCGGCGGCCTGCTGGTGATCTCCTACCTGATGGAGCTCCAGCTCAAGGTCGCGGTGACCGTCCTCGGCGGGGTGATGTCCCCGGGCGCGTCGGTGTCGCTGCACGCGGACTACCTGTGGACCGTGCTGCTCGGGCTGCTGTGGGGCGCGTGCGCGGGCTTCATCGGCGGCGCGGTCGCGGACTGGGTGCGCTACCGCAGGACCGACCCCGCCGGCGCGCCGCCGGCCGCGGGCCCGCCGCGACCCACCCGCGCCGCGCCGCCGGCCGGCTCGCCGCGGCCTTACCCGCAGGGCGCGCCGTACCCGCGGGACCGATCGGCCTCCCGGCCCCCGTCGGCACATCCGCCCGCCCCCGGCGCACCCGCGCCGCCCGGCCCGCCGCACTCGAACAGACCCGCCCCGGCGTACCGCCCGCCACCCCCGCCCGATCCGCAGGGTCCGACCCGGTCGGGCCCCTGGCCTGGGTAGATCCGACCGGCGCGGGCCTTGCTCCGGTGTTCGTACCGTGGACCGGCGACGCGTGCGCCATCGAACGGCCGGTACCGTGAAGCATCATGAATGCGCCGCGCACTCTTCTCGTCAAGATCTTCGGCAAGGACCGGCCGGGGGTGACGTCGAGCCTCTTCGAGATCCTGGCCGGCCACTCCGTCGAGGTCGTCGACGTCGAGCAGACCGTCACCCGGGGCCGGCTCACGCTGTGCGTCCTGATCACCACGCCGGCCGACGAGGGCCGGCTGCGGGCCGGCGTGCACCGCTGGGCGGACGGCGAGCGGCTGGAGGCGGAGATCCTCTCCGGCGTCGGCGACAACCGCCCGCGCGGCGAGGGCCGCTCGCACGTCACCGTCCTGGGCCACCCGCTGGAGGCCACCGCGTTCGCCGGGATAGCGCACCGGATCGCGGCCACCGGCGCCAACATCGACCGGATCTTCCGCCTCGCCAAGTACCCGGTGACCGCGATCGAGCTCCAGGTCTCCGGCGTCGAGACGGACAAGCTGCGCCTGGAACTGGCCACCGAGGCGGCCGAGCGCCGGGTGGACATCGCGGTCCAGCCCTCGGGGCTGCGCCGCCGGGCCAAGCGGCTGATCGTGATGGACGTCGACTCGACCCTGATCCAGGGCGAGGTGATCGAGCTGCTGGCCGAACACGCCGGCTGCCTGGACCAGGTGGCCGAGGTGACCGCCGCCGCGATGCGCGGCGAGTTGGACTTCGCCGAGTCGCTGCACGCTCGGGTGGCACTGCTGGCCGGGCTGGACGAGGACGCCATAGACAAGGTCCGCGAGCAGGTCGTGCTCACCCGCGGCGCGCGCACCCTGGTCCGCACGCTCAAGCGGCTCGGCTACCAGGTGGGCATCGTCTCGGGCGGGTTCACCCAGGTCACCGACGCGCTGGTGGAGCGGCTCGGGCTCGACTACAGCGCGGCCAACACCCTCGAGGTGGTGGACGGCAAGCTCACCGGGCGCGTGGTCGGCGAGATCGTGGACCGGGCGGGCAAGGCCCGGCTGCTGCGCCGCTTCGCGGCCGAGGCGGGCGTCCCGCTGACCGCGACGGTGGCCATCGGCGACGGCGCGAACGACCTGGACATGCTCAACGCCGCGGGTCTGGGCGTGGCCTTCAACGCGAAGCCGGTGGTCCGCGAGGCCGCCGACACGGCGGTCAACGTGCCGTTCCTGGACACCGTGCTGTTCCTGCTCGGCGTCACCCGCGACGAGATCGAGGCGGCCGACGCCGCCGACGTGTAGCGCCGAACCGGGACACGCGTCCCGCGACGTCGAACGCCGGACGGGCCGAGTGCGGCCGTCCGGCGTTCGAGGCGGTGCTTCGAGGCGGTGTCTCGAAGCACCGCTTTTTTCGCGGCGGGTCAGGACTCGGGCGTGCTGAACCTGGTCAGGTGGGCCGAGCGTTCCCGAAGGTCGGCCCACGGGGTGTGCAGGCTCAGCACCGACACGGCCGAGGTCGGGTACTTCTCCCGGAGCCGGGCCAGCGTGTCGTCCTCGCCGCTGCCCGCCAACGCGTTGACCAGCGTGGCCACGCCCGGGTTGTGCCCGATCAGCAGCAGCGTGTCGACCTCGTCGGGGGTCTCCTGGACGAGGTACAGCAGCGCCTGCGCGCTCGCCTCGTACACCCGCTCGTCGTAGATCGTGTGCGGCTTGTGGTCGTAGACCTTGCCCACGAGACGCCAGGTCTCCCGGGTGCGTACGGCCGGCGAGCACACCACCAGATCGGGGGTGATGCCCTGGTCGAGCAGCCGGTGCCCGGTCTCGGCGGCGTCCTTGCGGCCGCGTTCGGCGAGGGGTCGCTCGTGGTCCGGCCCGTCGGGCCACTCGGCCTTCGCGTGCCTCATCACCACAAGATTGCGCTGTCGGTGGGATGCCATGGGTTCAGCCTCTCAGACATCGGCCTTTGTGCACTGCGGGTCGGCGCCTCGGCACACGATTGATTCGGCACCTCGGCACACGATCGACGGGACCGCCGGCGCCGGCCGGATCGCGTCGGTGGAGCCGACACGCACGACGGGTCGGGACCGAGTATCCGGTCCCGACCCGCGCTTTGCTCGGATCTACAGGGTGGTCACCGCCAGGATCCCTCCGGCGGCGGTCCGGTTCGGGTCAGCCGACCGGCGGCTGCGGGATCCGGCGCGACCGGGACACGCCCTCGTCGTATCCGGTCGTCCCCGGGTGCGCCGGCTCGTGGCTCGGCGAGGCGTAGCCGTTGGCCCCGGCGTACGCGGGAACCGGCCGGGCGGCGGGGGCCGGCACGTCGACCGCCTCGTCGCCGTGGTCCATCTGCGGCAGCCAGTTCAGCCAGCGGGGCAGGTACCAGTTGTGGTCGCCGAGCAGGCTCATCACGGCCGGGAGCAGCAGACCGCGGATGATCGTCGCGTCCAGCAGGACCGCGACCGCCAGACCGACACCGAACTGCTTCATCGACTGCATCGACAGGGTGCCGAAGACCGCGAACACCGCGACCATGATCGTCGCCGCGCTGGTCACCACGCCCGCGGTGGTGCGGATGCCGTGCGACACGGCGGACTTGGTGTCCATGCCCTTGTCGTAGGCCTCACGGATGCGCGAGACCACGAACACGTGGTAGTCCATCGACAGGCCGAACAGGATCACGAACAGGAACATCGGGATCCAGGAGACGACCGCGCCGGGTGCGTCCGTGCCGACCAGGAAGTCGCCGTAGCCGTGCTGGAAGACCAGCGTCATCACACCGTAGGCGGCACCCACCGACAGCAGGTTGAGCACGATCGCGGTGACCGCGATGGCGATCGAGCGGAACGAGACCAGCATGAGCAGGAAGGCGAAGCCGAGCACGAAGGCGAAGATCGGCAACCGCGCGTCGGCGAGCTTGTCGTTGAAGTCCTTGGAGCCGGCGGTGTTACCGGTCACCGGGGCGTCCACGCCGTCCAGCTTGCCCAGCGTGTTCGGGATGATCTTGTCGCGCAGCGTGGACAGGGCCTTGTCGCTGGTCGAGTCGTTGCCACTGCCGGCGAGCGGGACCGAGACCTTGAAGACGTTGGTGGTGCCCTGGCGCTCGACCTCGATCGGCTCGTGCATGCGACCACTGGCGACCGCCTCGCGGCGCAGGTCGTCGAACGCGGCGGCGAGCTTGGGGTCGTCCGGGTTCTGCGCCTTGACCACGATCTGGGCGGGCGCCGGACCACCGGGGAACGCCTTCTCGATGTGCTGGTAGGTCTGCACGATCGACAGCGAGGTCGGCAGTTCCTTGTCGATCGGCAGCTCGGAGGTCTTCATGGCGAACATCGGGATGGTCAGCGCGACGAGCAGGCCGCCGGCGAGCACCGTGGTGGCCCTGGGTCGGTTGAGCACGACGCCCAGGATCTTGCCCCAGATCTTGCTGCCCTCGGTGGGACGGCGCATCTTGGCCAGCCCGGGGATCTTGCCCAGGTCGACCCGGTCACCCAGCATCGACAGGATCGCGGGCAGCACGGTGAGCGAACCGAGCACCGCGGTGAGCACGACCAGGATGGTCGCGGAGGCCATCGACTTGAACTCGCTGATCCCGGACAGGAGCAGGCCGGCCATCGCGACCATGACGGTGATGCCGGAGATCAGCACGGACCGGCCGGAGGTGGCGGCGGCGATCCGCAGCGCGGTCTCCGGGTCGCGTCCCTTGGCCCGCTCCTCACGCTCACGGCGCAGGTAGAACATGCAGTAGTCGACGCCGACGGCCAGGCCGATCAGCAGCATCACCGACTGCGCGTTGTCGCCGACGGGCATCAGGTGGCTGCTCAGCGCGAGCAGGCCGCCGGCCGCGACGAACGCGGTCAGCGCGAGGGCCACCGGCAGGAGGGCGGCGACGACGGCGCCGAACGCGACGAGCAGGATGCCGAGCGCGAGCGGGACGGCGGTCCATTCGGCCCGGGTGAAGTCCTTGGCGATGGTGTCCTCGAACCACTTGTCGCCGCTGGCGTCACCGAACTGCTCGATCGCCACGTCGGGGTGCGCCTTGCGGGCCTCGGCCACCGCGTCCAGCACGGGCTGGATGTTGTCGACGGCCTTGTCCTCCTCACCCGCCATGTCGAACTGGATGAGCGCCGAGTGCTTGTCCGCGGACAGGCCCCCCTCGGTCTCGTACGGCGAGCGCATGTGCTCCGTCGCCGGACCCTTGTTGCCCTTGATCTGCACGGCGTTGACGCGGTTGATCACGTCGTCGACGGCGGCCCGGAACCTCGCGTCCAGGGCGGGCAGCGTGTCGCTGCGCACCAGCACCATCTCGCCGGCGGGTTCCTTGATCCCCGCCTCGTCGATGATCTGCGCGGCCCGCCTGGACTCCCCCACGCCCTGGTCGACCTTGGTGATCTCCTGCGACCCCGCCATGTTGCCGATGACGACGGCGAGGACCACGAACAGCAGCCACCCGAATACCGCCGTCTTGCGATGCTGTGCGCTCCAGCCACCGATCGAGGCGGCGAAATTACGCCTGGATGCCATGGGTCCCCGCTCCTGTGTTCTCCGTCGGCCGAGGGTTTCCTCGACACGGAAAAAGGTATTGGCGGGCAACCGGGGGTCACATCCTGCGGACAGGTGTCTTGATCGGGGGGCAGGCACCCCTGCGTAGTAGGGCTGGCCCTACCCCTGAGAACGAGCCTCGTGGTGACCAGTCGGGGCATATCGGGATGCGTGTAAGGGGAAGCTTCCGTGATCAAGTCGCTGACCTGCGCAAACGCCGATGTCGCCAGTCGGGGGATGGAGACATCGGACGAGGGCCGACACGTGTGCACAACGCCCGGGGAGAGGTGGGGAGTTCCCCACCGCCCGGACCGGCTCCACGCCGACGGGCGTTCACCCGCCGGGGCACGACCCCGCCCCGCCGGTCGGTCCGACGGGGCGGGTCTGCGAAACTCGATGCCATGGCTGCTACATCTGGCGAATCCTCCAAGGAGCGGTACGAGCGGGCCATGGCCGCTCGCAAGGCCCGCGAGGAGCGCACCCACGCGGAGGAAGTCGCGCGGTCGAACGCACGCAACGAGATCCTCGCCCGCAAGGCCGCCGAGGCCGCCGCGTCCGGCGCGGACGACGAGATCCGCCAGACGGTGCTGGCGCCGCCGGACCCGAACAAGTCCTCCGCCAAGCAGCTCGGCGGCATCCTGGGCATCATGCTGCTGATCACCGTGCTGATCGGCATCGCCGCGACGATCGCCGCCGCGACCGGCTGAGCGGTTCTCCGCCCGCCCACCCGGGCCGCTCCCGGACGGGGTCGCGGTCCCACGGGCGACGACGCGCCCGTCCCGATCCCGCGGCCCCTACGACACAGCCCGACCGCCGCGACCTGTCGGGTCGGGCGATCGGGCTGCGGAGTGGGTCCGACTACGCGCCGATGGCGTGCAGTCCGCCGTCGACGTGGATGACCTCGCCCGTGGTCTTGGGGAACCAGTCGGACAGCAGCGCGCACACGCCCCGGGCGGCCGGGTCCGCGTCGCGCAGGTCCCAACCCAGCGGGGCCTTCTCGTTCCAGACACCCTCGAACTTCTCGAAGCCGGGGATGCTGTTCGCGGCCATCGTCTTGACCGGGCCCGAGGAGATCAGGTTGACCCGGATGTTCTTCTCGCCCAGGTACTTGGCCAGGTAGCGCGAGGTCGACTCGAGCGCGCCCTTGGCGACACCCATCCAGTCGTAGCCCGGCCACGCCACCTGCGCGTCGAAGTCGAGGCCGACGACCGAGCCGCCGGTGCCCTTGTTCGCCTCGATCAGCGGCAGGCAGGCCATCGTCAGCGACTTCAGCGAGTACGCCGAGACCTGCACGGCCGTGGCCACGTCGGCCCACTCGGTGTTGAGGAAGTTGCCGCCGAGCGCGTCCTTGGGTCCGAACGCGATCGAGTGCACGACGCCGTCGAGCGAGGGCACGTGCGCGCGCACGTTGTCCGCGAGCGCCGCGAGGTGTTCGGGGTTCTGCACGTCGAGCTCGATCACCGGGGCCGGCTTGGGCAGCCGGTTCGCGATCCGGTTGACCAGCGAGAGCCGGCCGAATCCGGTCAGTACGACCTCGGCGCCCTCCTCCTGGGCCCGCTTGGCGACGTGGAAGCCGATCGAGGCGTCGGTGATGACGCCGGTGACGAGAATGCGCTTGCCCGCAAGCAGGTCGCCCATGAGTTCAGTGCCCCATTCCAAGTCCGCCGTCCACAGGGATGACGGCTCCGGTGATGTACGACGCGGCGTCCGAGGTCAGGAACTTGACCACGCCGGCGACCTCGTCCACGTCCGCGTACCGCGCGAGCGGGATCTCCTTGAGGATCTGCGCCTTGCGCTCCTCGCCGAGCACCTCGGTCATCGCGGTGTCGACGAAGCCGGGCGCCACCACGTTCGTGGTGATGTTGCGCGACCCCAGCTCGCGCGCGATCGAGCGGGCGAACCCGACCAGACCGGCCTTGGATGCCGCGTAGTTGGCCTGGCCCGCCGAACCGAGCAGCCCGACCACCGACGAGATCAGCACGATGCGACCCTTGCGGGCCCGCAGCATGCCCTTGCTCGCCCGCTTGACCACCCGGAACGTGCCGGTCAGGTTGGTGTCGACGACGCTGGTGAAGTCCTCTTCGCTCATCCGCAGCAGCAGCGTGTCGCGGGTGATGCCCGCGTTGGCGATCAACACCTCGACCGGGCCGTGCGCGGCCTCGATCTCCTTGAACGCCTGCTCGACCTGCTCGCCGTCGGTGATGTCGCACCGCACTCCGAGCAGGCCCTCCGGGGGCTCGCCGGAGCGATACGTGATCGCGACCTTGTCGCCGTCGGCGGCGAAGGCCCGGGCGATGGCCAGGCCGATGCCCCGGTTTCCTCCCGTGACCAGTACGGACCGGCTCAACGGATCACTCCTTTGTCCTCGGATGTCCTGTGGACGCGCGCGCGCAGGCCGTCGGCTTGCGTCACGATGACGCTATCGGGCTACCCCGGGGTAAGGGGAATCCGGTCCGGGACAGCGTCCGCGGACCGATCGTTGTGGGAACCCGACAAGAGCCGACGGGAACCGGAATCATCGGCTCCACCGACCGAATCCGGCCGGCCCGCGCGCGACAGGTTTCGTTCCGGTTGTCCGGGCGCAAGACCCGTCCGACCACCGGACCGGTCCGACCGGCAGACCGGAATGCCGGCGACATCGTGTCTGGTTGACTGAACGACGCGAGCCGACAGGCCGAACGTATGGAGGAATGGGTGCCCAACGAGATCGATCCGACGTTCCTCGCCTATCCCCTTCGGGAGCTGGCCGCCGCGGCCCTGTCCCGAGCCGGGGAACTGGGCGCCGAACACGCGGACTTCCGCTTCGAGCGAGTACGAGACGCGTCCTTCCGGTTGCGCGACGGGAAAACCGACTCGGCCGCGGACACCACCGACGTGGGCTTCGCGGTCCGGGTCGTGCACGACGGGGCGTGGGGCTTCGCCGCGGGTGTCGACCTGACCCCGGAAGCGGTGACGTACGTCGCCGAACAGGCCGTCGCGGTGGCCCGGGTGTCCCGCTCGGTGAGCGAGGCGGCCGGTGCGGGAGAGCGCGTCGCGCTGGCCGACGAGCCGGTGCACGCCGACGAGACCTGGATCTCGAAGTACAAGATCAACCCGTTCGACGTACCCGAGGCCGAGCGCATCGGACTGCTCGCGCGGTGGAGTCGGGAACTGCTCGCCGCCGACGGCGTGGACCACGTGGACGCCACGTGCATGGTGGTGCAGGAGAACAAGTTCTACGCCGACTCGGCCGGCACCACCACCACGCAGCAGCGGATCCGGATACACCCCCAGCTCACCGTGATCGCGGTGGACCGCGACTCCGGCGCGTACGAGACCATGCGCACCGTCGCGCCGCCGGTCGGCCGCGGCTGGGAGTACGTCAAGGGCGAGGGTTGGGACTGGGACGAGGAGCTGGCGTCGCTGCCGGGCCTGCTCGCCGAGCGGCTCAAGGCGCCGAGCGTCGAGGCCGGCGAATACGACCTGGTGATCGACCCGAGCAACCTGTGGCTGACCATCCACGAGTCGATCGGGCACGCCACCGAGCTGGACCGCGCGCTTGGCTACGAGGCCGCCTACGCGGGCACCTCGTTCGCCACGTTCGACCGACTCGGCAAGCTCGAGTACGGCTCGCCGGTCATGCACGTCACCGGCGACCGCACCGTGCCGCACGGCCTGGCCACCATCGGCTTCGACGACGAGGGCGTCGCGACGCAGAGCTGGGACCTGGTCACCGACGGCGTGCTCACCGGCTATCAGCTCGATCGGCGGATGGCGCTGATGCAGGGCCTGGGCCGGTCCAACGGGTGCGCGTTCGCGGACTCCCCCGGCCATGTCCCGGTGCAGCGGATGGCCAACGTCTCGCTCCAGCCGGGCGAGGACAACCTGTCCACCGCCGAACTGATCGGCCGGGTGCACCGGGGCCTGTACATCGTCGGCGACAAGTCGTGGTCGATCGACATGCAGCGCTACAACTTCCAGTTCACCGGCCAGCGCGCCTACCTGATCGAGGACGGCCGGATCGTCGGCCAGGTCAAGGACTTCGCCTACCAGGCGACCACGACCGACTTCTGGGGCTCGATGGAGGCCGTCGGCGGTCCGGGCACCTACGTCCTCGGCGGCGCCTTCAACTGCGGCAAGGCGCAGCCGGGGCAGGTCGCGGCGGTCAGCCACGGTTGCCCCTCCGCGCTGTTCCGCGGCGTGAAGGTCCTCAACACGGTTCAGGAGGCGGGTCGATGAGCAGCGGGCAGACCGTGGTGACGCGGCCGAACGAGACGGTCGAGCGCGCGCTGGCGCTGTCCAAGGCGGACGGCTGCGTGGTGATCGCCGAGGAGACCTCGGCGGCCAACCTGCGCTGGGCGGGCAACGCGCTGACCACCAACGGCGAGACGCGCGGCCGGCGGATCACCGTGGTGGCCACCGTCGCGGGGACCGAGGGCACCGCGTCCGGGATCGTCTCGCGCGGCGGCGTGACGATGGATCGGCTGGAGGGCCTGGTCCGGGCCGCGGAGGCGGCGGCGCGCGACGCCGGACCGGCCGAGGACGCGCGACCGCTGCTCGGGGCCGGCGGCGGCCCGGACGGCGGCTTCGACCAGGCGCCCGCGCAGACCTCGATCGGGGTGTTCGCGGACTTCGCGCCGGAGTTGGGCGCCGCGTTCGGGCGGGCCCGGGAGGGCGACCGGCTGCTGTACGGGTTCGCGTCGCATCAGTTGACCTCGACCTATGTGGGCACCTCGGCCGGACTGCGACTGCGGCACGACCAGCCCACCGGGCACGTCGAGTTGAACGCGAAGTCGGCCGACCTGAGCCGGTCGGCGTGGGCGGGCGTGCCCACCCGCGACTTCCGCGACGTGGACCTCGCCGCGATGGACGCGGACCTGGGCACACGACTGTCCTGGGCGACCCGCACGCTCGACCTCCCGGCGGGCCGCTACGAGACGCTGCTGCCGCCCACGGCGGTCGCGGACCTGATGGTCTACATGTACTGGCAGGGCGGCGCCCGGGACGCGCACGAGGGCCGTACGGTCTTCAGCAAGCCGGGCGGCGGCACCCGGATCGGCGATCGGCTCAGCGAGCTGCCGCTGACGCTGTACAGCGACCCGACCTACCCGGGCCTGGAGAGCGCGCCGTTCACCATCGCGCACGCCTCCGGCGACGCGTCGTCGGTGTTCGACAACGGGCTCGCGCTGGAGCGGACGAACTGGGTCACCGACGGCGTGCTCACGTCGTTGCTGACGAATCGGCACACCGCCGAGCTGACCGGGCTGCCGGTCGCGCCGGAGATCGACAACCTGATCCTGGACGGGCCGGCCGACGGCCCGAGCATCACGGACATGGTCGCCTCGACCGAGCGCGGGCTGCTGCTGACCTGCCTGTGGTACATCCGCGAGGTGGATCCGCAGACGCTGCTGCTGACCGGGCTGACCCGGGACGGGGTGTACCTGGTCGAGGGCGGCGAGGTGGTCGGCGCGGTGAACAACTACCGCTTCAACGAGTCGCCGGTGGACGTGCTCGGGCGTGCGGTCGAGGTGGGGCGCACGGAGCGCACCTACCCGCGCGAGTGGGGCGACTGGTTCACCCGCGCGGCGATGCCGCCCTTGCGGGTCCGCGATTTCAACATGTCGTCGCCGAGCCAGGCGCGATGACCCGAGGGTCGGAGCGGGCGGTCCGCGACCCGCGCGTCCTCGGGCGCCGGACCGGCTGAATCTCCGGCTGCCGCGGTATCGGCCGCGGTCCGCGGGACGCCGGGTGGGCTCGATCGAGCCCACCCGGCGTTCGGCGTCCCCGGAGAAAACCGCTGTCCCCGTGCGGGACTCCGTGCTTTCGTTGGGGTTCATCATGAACATCGTCAAGATTTCGAAGTATCTGTCCCGACACCTGCGGCATCAGCCGGAGCGGCTCGGGATCACCCTGGACGAGGCCGGCTGGGTCGACGTGGACGTGCTCCTGGCGGCGTGCGCCGCGCACGGGGTGGCGCTGTCCCGGGCGGGGCTGGAGCAGGTCGTCGCGGAGAACGACAAGCGGCGCTTCGCCTTCTCCGCGGACGGCACCCGGATCCGGGCCAGCCAGGGACACACCGTCGTGGTGGACCTGGGTCTGGTCGAGGCCGTGCCGCCCGCCGTGCTCTACCACGGCACGAGTCCCAAGAGCGTGGCCTCGATCCTGGTCGAGGGCCTGCGGCCGATGGATCGGCACGACGTGCACCTGTCCGCCGACACCGAGACGGCCCGCCGGGTGGGCGCGCGGCGCGGGCGGCCGGTGCTGTTCGTGGTGCGGGCCGAGCCCATGGTCGCCGCCGGGCATGTGTTCCGCCGCTCGGACAACGGCGTGTGGCTGGTCGCGGCGGTGCCGCCGGAGTTTCTGGAGCCGCTCGGCTGAGCCGGTTCCGGCCTCCGCCACTCGGGTCAGTTTGCGGCAAAGGTCCCGGCCCCGGTCTCGGTGTGACCGGCTCGCGGGCGTACCGTGAAGAGGCGGACGAGTGTGTGGACACGTGGTCGGAGACGGTGGGGTCGTGAAGAACGCCAAGGGCTCGGTGTACCGGATCAGTGGTGCGCGCAAGGGGCTGACCGAGGACGTGGCCGGGCGCCAACGCCGGTACGTCATCTCGATGTCGATCCGCACCGTGTGCTTCGTCGCGGCGGTGTTCACGCCGTCGCCGTGGCGGTGGATATTGGTCGCGGGCGCGCTGTTCCTGCCCTACATCGCGGTGGTGTTGGCCAACGCCGGGCGCGAGCCCACCTCGAACACACCCGTGCGGGCGCAGTTCGTGCCGCCGCTCCCGCCCAAGGCGCTGGAGCCGCCGCCGGGCGCGGTGCTCACCAGCGCCGAACGACAGACCGTGCACACCCACGCGGAAGACTCGTGGACGATGCCCGCCGGACCTGCTCCGACCAACGGCGCGGAGCCCACCGACCGTTCCTCGCACACGAATTCGGATACACACGGTGACACCGGGGGTGCCGACCGGGGCCGTGCGGGCGACCCGGCGGGCGCCCCCTCTCACAGCGTCAAAAATTAGCGGTAAGCGCTACGCGGGTTGGTGCTTCAACCGCATGCAGGACGTGCCATACTTCGAAACGTGCTCCGTATCCCCCGTCGGAGCGACCGACGCGATGCCGGGCGGCTCCCCCCGTGGCTGCCCGGCATCGCCCGTGTCCGGGTCGTTTGACTGTCAGGCAAGTCGACACTCGCGCGGTTACCGCACCAGCCCGTTGCTTACTGAGAGCAGCGCTCCGGTTGGTGTCTGACGCCAAGTCAGCTTCCCGTCCGACGCATCGCGTCCGGGCTGCCGACCTCGTCTGAGACACTGGTGGGCATGTTCCCCACCCCCGCCGATCCCGTCCGGCCGATCTGTTCGGCGAAGGGCTGTCGTGCCGACGCCCGGTGGGTCCTGGCCTGGAACAACCCCAAGCTGCACACCCCGGAACGGCGCAAGACGTGGCTCGCGTGCGACGAGCACCGCGAGCACCTGTCGCAGTTCCTGGCGATTCGCGGATTCCTCAAGGACACCGTGGCGTTCGCCGACTGGCACGACCCGGAGGCCGCCGCCGGTCCGGCCGCCGAGGGCTCCTGAGCGACCTGCCGGGCGATCCGCGCCGTACATACCTTCCTCGTGGCCAACTGCCTTGCCCACGAGGAAGGTTGATCGAGCCCGCGACTCCCGCACGCATGCCGGGTCGGCCGCGGACAACGACGCGTGGTCGCCGACGAGGGTCGGCAGCGGACGACGCTCGGTCGCCGACGAGGGGCCGGTCGCCGAGAGCGGATCAGCCGCCGATGGCCGACATCGGTCGGTCCGGCTGGAGGAACTCGGGGTCGTCGATGCCCGCGCCGGCCTTCTTGCCCCACATCGCGGCCCGCCAGCGGTCCGCGATCTCCGCGTCGTCCGCGCCGCCGCGCAGGGCGGCCCGCAGGTCGGACTCCTCGCGGGCGAACAGGCAGTTCCGGATCTGCCCGTCGGCGGTCAGCCGGGTCCGGTCGCACGCGCCGCAGAACGGGCGGGTGACCGAACCGATCACGCCGACCGTGCCCGGACCGCCGTCCACGAGCCAGCGCTCGGCCGGATTGCTGCCCCGGGCGTCCTCGGAGTCGAGTCGGAACGCGCCGCGCAGCGAGGTCAGGATCTCGCCCGCGGTGATCATCTCGGCGCGCTTCCAGTCGTGCTGCGCGTCCAGCGGCATCTGCTCGATGAAACGCAGCTCGTAGCCGCGTTCGAGGCACCACGCCAGCAGCGCGGCGGCCTCGTCGTCGTTCACCCCGCGCATCAGCACGGTGTTGACCTTGACCGGCCCCAGGCCCGTGTCGACCGCCGCGGCGAGTCCCGCGAGCACGTCGGCGTGCCGGTCGCGCCGGGTCATCGCCTTGAACCGGACCGGGTCGAGGGTGTCCAGCGAGACGTTGACCCGGTCCAGGCCGACCTCCTTCAGCGTCCCTGCCAATCGGGCCAGACCGATCCCGTTCGTGGTGACGGAGAGGGTGGGGCGCGGCTCCAGGGCCGCGGCGTCCCGGACGATCTCGACCAGTTCGCGGCGCAGCAGCGGCTCGCCTCCGGTGAATCGCACCTCGCGCACGCCGAGCACGGTCACCGCGATCCGGACCAGGCGGGAGATCTCCGCACCGGTCAGCAGTTCGGGCTTGGCCAGCCAGTCCAAGCCCTCCTCGGGCATGCAGTACGTGCAGCGCAGATTGCAGCGGTCGGTCAGCGACACCCGCAGGTCGGTCGCCACCCGGCCGAAACCGTCGACGAGTCCGCCGGTGCGGTGGTGCGTGCTCACCTTCGACCCCCTTTCCTGGTTCCGGCAAGTTTCCCAGGTTACGCGGGTCGCTCCGAACGCCGGGGTCCCCCGGGGTGCGAGAGGAGCCGCCGAACGGTTGCAGTGGCGTATCCCACACCGGCATCGACAACCGTGAGTCGAATACCGGACGTGATCCACGAGAGGATCCAGGCTCACTACGAGGAGGCTTCACCGGTGAGACACGCAGCGGGCAGCGGTGCACAGCCCGACGAAGGGGGTACACCCGACGGAGCGCACTTCCTGGACACCTCGTGGCAACAGCACACCGCGGGCGCGGCAGGTAGATCCGGCACATCCGGCGCATCGGGCCCACCGGGCCCACCGGGCGCGTTCGACGCGGCGACCACGCCGGTCCCGGCCGACTGGTACCAGCGTGATCAGCAGTCCGTGCCCACGTCCGCGCCGGAGGCCCCGGCCGCGCCGGCCCGGCCCACGCGCACGGACGAGCCCGAGCCGCCGCGGCGCGGCCGACGCAAGCTGGTCGTCTGGTCTCTCGCGGGCGCACTGGTGCTCGCCGGAGCCGGGGCCGGAGCAGTGCTGTTCCTCGGGAGTGGAGACGACAACGACAAGAAGGACCGGGCGGGTGCGGTGGGCGCGGAGCTGACGCCCGGCCCCACCACCGCTGCGTCCACACCACCGGGGGCCACGACCGCGCCGCCGACCGGCGCCCCGTCCTCGTCCCGGCCGCCGTCGTCGAGCAAGCCGCCCAGTTCGTCCTCGTCGGCGTCCTCGACCGCGAAGGCGCCGGCCAACGACGTGGACGCGCCCAAGGACCCGAGCGCGCTCAAGCCGGCCGCCTACGCCGCGTGGAAGAGGATCGACGCCGCGATGGCGGCCGAGGGCATCAAACTGAACCTGAACTCCGGCAAGCGCGGCTGGGCGCACCAGCAGCGGCTGCTCGACGACAAGATCGCCGAGGTCGGCTCGCGCCAGGAGGCGCTGCGCTGGGTGTTGCCGCCGGAGAAGTCGATGCACGTCCAGGGCGTCGCGGTGGACATCTATCCGGCCAACGCCCAGGCCTGGCTCCAGGCCAAGGGCGGCAAGTACGGCTGGTGCCGGATGTACGACAACGAGGAATGGCACTTCGAGTACAACGCCTCGTACACGTCCGGCTGCCCCAAGCGCCTCCCGAGCGCACTGGACTCCTAGCCGGGGAGGCTCGATCGGGGCCGGGTACGCGGGGCCATGGGAGTGACCCCGCGACACCCCGTCCCGGCCCGGTCGTTGTACGCCGTGTCCGCCGACGTCTCGGCGGGCGCGGCGTCGGGGCGTGGGATCTCGGGGCCGTCGTAGCGGAGAGGCTCTCCTGTGCGAGGTTCGGCCCTGATCGCCCCCAGCCCCGATCCCAACCACCGCCGCCCGTTCGGCATGGTGCCGCTGCCGTACCCGGTGCCGCGGGCGGCCCGCCCGGCACCCGCGATTCCGCCGCCGGCGCCATGGTCTTCGCCGGCCCCGCCACAGCCCTGGTACCGCGCCGACTGGCGCTAGGTGCCGCGCCCGGCCACGTTTGCCCTGTCGCGGCGCCCGGCACGGCACGGCATGCGTCCACCCCGGGTATCCACCCGTGCCGGCGCGGCCTACGGCCGACCGGTCACGGCTTGTACGGCAGCGATGGCACGTCGAAGCAGTTCGTGGTCATGTCCGGCACCTGGCCGACCCAGCCGCCCGGCGCGGCATCCTGCCAGCGGGCCACGTCGAAGCAGGTCCGGGTGGGCGCGGCGACGCGGTCGACCGGTTCGGCCTTGAAGTCGACCGGGATCAGCAGCCCGTGCGCGTCGTAGCCCTCGGGACGGTTGACGAAGGCCTCCACGCAGGCCCGGGTGACGTTCGCGCCGCACGAGGCGATCGCGTCGGTGAGCCACATCGCCGAGGCCCAGCCCTCCAGTTCCCACTGGGAGAGCTTGTCCTCACGGTCGGGGAAGTACTTCTTCATCGCGGCCCGGAATTCGGCCACCGCGGGCCGCGCGGTGTCCGTGTAGCCGCGGCTGTTGCTCGTCGCGTAGATGCTGTCGCGGCAGGTCGGGGACGCCTTGAAGTCCTCGCCGACGCGCGCGTTCCAGTTCTGCACGTTGGTCACCTTGGCGGTGACCCGCAGGCCGGCGCCGTCCATCGCCTTGCACAGTTCCGCGTTGCCGCGCGTGTCCACGGCGTCGAAGACGATGTCCACGCCCTTGCTGCGCATGTCCACCACGGCGGCGGCGAAGTTCGGCAGCGCGAAGTCGACCTGCTTGTCCAGCACGGTGTAGCCCTCGGCGCGCAGGCCGTCGGCGACGGTCTGCGCGTAACGCGCGGAGTCGGCCTGGTTGTACGACACCACGGCGGCGGTGCGCGCGCCGAGCTTCTCCTTGAAGTAGCGGTACACCTCGGTGCTCGCGTACAACTCGCCGTTCCAGCCCACCTTGCCCGCGCGCGGGGCCCGCGAGCCATAGATCGAGTACAGGTGCGGGTAGGTCTCGTACGCGGTCCCGATCGGCTGACCGCCGACGTCCGGGACGCCCTTGTCGCTGACGTACCCGGCGGCGGTGTAGCTGTAGATGCTGTTGCCCGCGAAGGCGAACACCTTGTCGTCCTCGACGAGTTTGCGGGCGCAGCGCTGGTTGGCCACGCCGTACCCGTTGTCGTCGCACGCGGACACCTCGATCCTGCGCCCGTTGACGCCACCGCGGTCGTTCAGCGCCCGGAACCAGGCCTGCGCGCCGTACATCGGCCCGGAGAAGGTCTCGTTGCCCAGGACGCCCTGGACGGTGTCGATCATGCCGACGGTGATCTCGGTGGGGGTCACGCCCACGTCGGACGCGGTGTTGGCGTTCGCCGCGAGCGCGCCGGTGCCCGCCGCGGCGGGCGTGCGGTCGTGGAAGTCGCGCTCGGGCAACCGGGAGCCGCACCCGGTCAGTACGCACAACAACCCGGCCAGCAACAGGGCCACCGAGGCGCACGGCACGCCCCGTCGGTGGGATCGACGATGCATGGGTGCTCCTCGGTGGCCCGGGTGCGGCGGACGTCCGCCCGTTCGGGGTGTGGATCAGGCCTTCGGGCAGCCCTCGACGACGGTGCCCGGCTTGAGCGCGCCGACCAGCGTGCAGACGGTGCTCAGGCTGACCTTCCAGGTGCCGTCCTGCTTGACCGCCTGGCCGTTCTGACCGGGCAGCGCCGGGGTGCCGGCGAGCAGGATGTCGAACGTCACGGCCGCCTTGTCACCGCTGATCTTCACCGCGGTGGTCTTGGACGTGACCTGCTTGGCCATCGGGTCGTTCGCGAGCGTCTCCACGAGCGTGCCCATCTTGTCCGCGTTCTCCAGGACCGCCTTGCGGTCGGCGAGCGGCGCGGTGTTGTCGAACAACTTGTCCCAGTTGTCGGCGACCTTCTTCTCCTCGCCGGTCAGCGTGGTGCCACCGGCGGCCGGCGGAGCGCTGGTGGCACCGCCGGGCGCGGACGCGCCCGTGCTCGGGGTGGTCGCGGCCGGCGTCGTCTGCTGGGCGGCCGGCGCCGTGGCCGACGGCGACGACTTCGACTCGTCGTCCTTGTCGTCGTCGCCGCCACATCCGGACAGCGCCAGCACCGCCGCCACCGGCAGGGCCAGCCATGCGCGGCGCGCCCCCTTGCGACGACCGACGCCGGTGCCCGTCTTCGCCCGCTCGTTGATCATGTCCACGCTCACGTGCATTCACCACCCGTTCCGCCGGTCGCCCGGCGTCCTGTTGCTGTTGATGTAGCCAGGTAGTACCTGGGTTACCGGCAAGTCATGTTGCCACGTGCGACTCGGTATCCAATCGTGTTCCGGCCCGTATGACCAGATCCCGGAGAACTACGCTGAGGCACGGATGCGCGATCGGGCGGACTCGACGGGTGGACCCTATGGCAGGTTCGACGGACTCGGCAGGTTCCACGGGAAAGGCGAACTCCCCTATCGAACGACAGCGCACGACCGACGCCGCGGCGACCCTGGCCGGATTGCGTCGGTTGTCGCGCACGCACGGCGGTTGGCTGGTCGGACTGTGCGGCGCGCTGTTGTGCGCGCTGGGGTGGTACGGCGTGTCGGGCGAACGGTATGAAGCGCGCCAATTGCCCTATCTGGCCTCGGCCACCATCCCGGGCGCGGCCCTGATCGTCGCCGGCGCGGTGCTCGTGGTGGGCACCCGGCGCGGCGCGGCGGGCGAGTCCGGCGACGTCGACGCGGAACTGCGGCTGATGGTGGGGCAGTTGTATCGCCTTCTGGTCGAGCCGGTGCCGGCCGACCCGGCGGCGGAGACACCCGTCGAGGGGCTGTGGGTCACGGTGCCCGGCGGGGCGCGCTACCACCGTCCCGGATGCTCGCTGGTGCGGGGCAAGGACGGCGTGCGTCCCGTGGACGAGACGACCGCGCGGGACAAGGACCTGCGGCCGTGCCGGTTGTGTGACCCGGGGCCCGGGTCGGGCGGGGCCGCCGGCGCCGGCCAGGCCGGATCCGGGCCCGCCGGCGCCGAGGCCGACCGGGGCTCGGGTGCGAGCGGTGCCCCGGCCGTCGGTGACCCGGGTCCGGCCGGGCCGCACGTGCCCCCGGCCGGCGGCTGAGCGTCGTGCTCACACTGGAACTGGCGCTGGCCGGACTGGGCGTGGGCGCGATCGCCGCGCTCGCGGCGGTCGGGATGATCACCTCGTACCGGGCGACCGGCGTGTTCAACCTGTCCTTCGGCGCGCTCGCGATGATCGTGGCCTACCTGGTCTGGCAGCAGGTCCGGGTGTGGGGCTGGCCGCTGTGGGCGGCGGTGCTGCTCGACGTGGGCGTGGTGGCGCCCGCGCTCGGCCTGGTCCTGGAGCGTTTCGTCTTTCGCGGGCTGCACCGCGAGGGAGCCGGCCCGGCCCGGATGCTGGTCGCCTCGCTGGGCGTGTTCGTCCTCCTGGTCGGCGTCGCGACGCTGACCTGGGGCACCCAGGCCCGCCTGGACCCGCCGTCGATCGTGCCGACCGGCTCGGTCGGGCTGCCCGGCGACACCTCCGTGCCCACCGGCACGCTGGTCGAACTGGGCGTGGTGATCGCCGTCGCCGCACTGGTCGCCGGCGTCACCCGGTACACCCGGTTCGGGGTGCGGCTGCGCGCGGTGGTGGATCGGCGCTCGCTGGCCGAACTGGCGGGCGTGCCGGCCGACGGGGTGGCCGCGGCCGGCTGGGCCTTCGGATCGATGCTGGCGGGCTTGACCGGCGTGCTGCTGGCGCCGCACCTGCGGCTGGATCCGTACGGACTGACCCTGCTCGTGCTGGAGACGATCGGCGTCGCGGTGGTGGCCCGGCTGGCCAGTCTGCCGGTGGCGATCCTGGCGGCACTGGCGATCGGGGTGGGGCAGAGCGAACTGTCCCGGCTGGAACTGGACTCGTGGGGCCTGGTCCAGGCGCTCCAGGCGAACCTGTTCGTGGTGGTCATGCTGGTCGCGCTCCTGGTGCTGCCCCGGATGGTCGAGGTGGGCGGCCCGGACACCGTGCGGGCGGCCGCGACCCGGATAGGGACCGGGCACGGGGAGAGCGCGCCGGCGGGCTGGTGGGTGCCGTTCGTCGCGGTCGCGGCGGCGCCGCTCGCGCTGGGCGCGGAACATCTGCGGATCGCCCAGCAGGTGCCGGCGATGGCGATCGTGTTCGTGTCGCTGGTGATGCTCACCGGGTACGCGGGCCAGATCTCGCTCGGCCAGGCCGGCTTCGCGGGTCTGGGCGCGCTCTTCGCCGGGCAACTGATGGGCCGGGAGGTCCCGGGCCTGGTCGCGCTGTTCCTGGCCGCGCTGCTGGTGGTGCCGGTCGGCCTGGTGACCGGGTGGCCGGCGATTCGACGGCGCGGGTTGACGCTCGCGCTGACCACGTTCGCGGTGGCCGCGGTGGTCAGCCGGTTCGTCTTCGCGCAGCCGCGCTTCACCACCGGCACCGCGCTCGACCACCCGTGGCCGTTCGAGGGCGAACGCGCTTTCTACGCACTGGAATTGGCCTGTCTCGGGCTGGTCCTGCTGGTGATCCGCCGGCTGCATGTGAGCCGGCTCGGGCGGATGCTGGTCGCCGTCCGCGACCACGAGGACGGCGCGGCGGCGTCCGGGGTGGACGTCTCCTCCGCGAAGGTCTTCGTCTTCGCGGTCGGCGCCGGCGTCGCGGCACTCGGCGGCGCGCTGCTCGGCATGGGCGGCCGGGCCTTCGACGCGGCGGCCTTCGACCCGGTCCTGGGCCTGGTCTGGTTCGCCGCGGTGGTGGTCTTCGGCGTGGACAGCGCGGCGGGCGCGGTTCTGGCCGCGGGCCTGGTGGTCGCCCTGGACGCGGCCACCACGGCGGGGATGTCCACGATCGTGATCGGCGCACTGGCCGTGCTGCTGTCCCGGATGCCCGGCGGCGTCTCGGCCACCCTCCTGCGCCTGGCGGCGGGCCGCCCACCCGCCCCCGTGACACCGACCCCGGTCCGCCTCACCCCACTGGGCCGGACGCTGCGCGCGCGGGTGCGCCCGTGAACGCGCGCGGGGAGTCGTCGACGACGGCGGACCCGGAGGGCGGGGAGCCGATGTGCGCGTTGCGGGCCGAAGGGGTGGTGCGCCGGTTCGGTGGGCTGCGGGCCGTGGACGGGGTGGATCTGCGGGTGCCGGCGGGGGTGGTGACGGCGGTGATCGGGCCCAACGGGGCCGGCAAGAGCACCCTGTTCGACTGCCTCGCCGGCGGCCGGGTCGATGCCGGGCGGGTGTACGTGGGCGGGCGCGACGTCACCCGGCTGCCGGCCCATCGCCGGGCCCGGCTCGGGGTGGCCCGTACCTTCCAGGTGGTGTCGGTGTTCCCGAGCCTGACGGTGCTGGACAACCTGCGGGTGGCGGCGGAGAACCGGTCCGGGGCCTCCGCCCTGGCGCGCCTGCTGGGCCTGCCCGACCCGGCCCGGGGGCGTACCGGGAGCGCCGTCGAGAGCGCGCTGCGCCGGCTCGCGCTGACCGAGCACGCGCACACCCCGGCGGGCGAACTCCCGGCCGGGATCCTGCGCATGGTCGAACTGGCCCGCGCGCTCGCGTCCTCGCCCTCGGTGCTGCTCCTGGACGAGCCGGCCAGCGGGCTGGACGACGCGCAGACCGACCGGCTGCGCCACGAACTGCGCGCGCTGGCCGCCGACGGCCTGGCGATCCTGCTGGTCGAACACGACATGGACCTGGTCTTCGGCGTGGCCGACACCGTGCATGTGATGGCGGCGGGTCGGATCGTGGCCTCGGGCACGCCCGCCGAGATCCGCCGCGACGAACACGCCCGGGAGGTGTACCTCTGATGTCGATCGCCCTGTCGGTCACCGGACTTCGCGTTCGGTACGGCCCGATCGAGGCGCTGCACGGCGTCGACCTGGACTTCCCCTCGGGCGCCGTGACGGCCCTGGTCGGCCGCAACGGCTCCGGCCGCAGCACGCTGCTGAACACGCTGGCCGGCCTGGTCCGCCCGAGCGCCGGTCGGGTGGTGTGGAACGGTGCGGACATCACCGCGTGGCCCGCCGACCGACGCGCCCGGGAGGGCCTGACCCTGATCCCCGAACGCGGCGGCGTGTTCGCGGGCCTGACCGTGGCCGACAACCTGAGGCTGTTCGCCGACGGCGCCGACGTCGAGCCCGCGCTGACCGCGTTCCCGATCCTCGCCGAGCGCATGTCCCAGCGGGCCGGCACGCTCTCCGGCGGCGAACAGCAGATGCTCGCGGTGAGCCGAGCCCTGCTCACGCCCGCCCGACTGCTCCTCCTCGACGAACTCAGCCAGGGCCTGGCCCCGCGGATCGCCGCCCGCCTCTACGAGGTCGTGACCACCCTGGCCACTGCCGACCGCACGGTGATCCTGGTCGAACAACACACCGGCGAGGCGCTGGAACGCGCCGAGGTCGTCTACGCCCTCAGCCGAGGCACCGTCACCTTCCGCGGCGACCCCACCGAATACCGCACCCACCCGGCCACGGCCCACCGCAGCTAGTGCCGCGCCCGGGTCGTACGGCGGTGAAAACCCGGGACGCGGCCACCGTCGTACGGCTGCCCATCACCGGCGGCACGGTTGCCGCGAACGACCGAACCGCCGTCACCGCGCCGAAGAGTCCCGAGACCGTGGCCCGCGACGCGCTCCGGCAGCGACCGGAACAGGCCACGCCGGGCGGTCGAGCCACGCCCACTGGCGTTCGCGGGTGACCGTCAGGCCGTACCGGTCGCGGCGGGGGCGGCCGTGCTCCCGATGGAACGCGTACGCCGCCTCGACGCCGTCCCACAGCGAACGTGGCCCGGCCTGGACCACCCGTCCCCGATCGACGCAGGCCCACGACCCGTCCCGCCCCCACATCCGGCGCTCCGTGACACTCCCGGTGGCGTCTCGTTCCACGCCGTACGCGGTGTCGGGCAGCGCGAGGGAGTACAGGAACGCGAACTCGGAATCGTCCGGAACATCCGGCGCGAGGAAGGCCGCCCTGGTGGTCGTCTCGGACGCGTCGGGCGTCCCCGGGTAGGTGACCTCCCCGTTGGTCCCCGCGTCGCGGGCCTTCATGAAGCACGATCCGCCGGGCAGGAACACACCCTCGGCGGTGCCGTCCTCGCCGACGACCAAGCGTACGTTCCCCGAGCCCACCGGACACACGATCACGCCGCCCGGCCGCACCTGCTCGACCCACGCGCAAGGGACGTCGTCGAACCCGCAGGTGGCGATCAGCCTGTCGTACGGGGCACCCTCCGGGTACCCGGCCCGGCCGTCCGCCGCGACGACCAAAGGAACGTACCCACAGGACGCGAGCCGGTCCCGGGCACGGTCGGCGAGTTCGGGTTCCACCTCCATGGTGATCACGTTCCCGGAACCGAGGCGTTCGGCGAGGAGCGCGGCCTTGTAGCCGGTACCGGTGGCGACCTCCAGGACGCGATGCCCGTCGGCGACGTCCAAGGCCTCCAACATGTCGAGCATCAGGCGCGGCTGACTGGACGACGACGTGGGGACGCCGCCGAGGAGCCGGGTGGTCAGAGCGCGGTCGATGTCGTAGACGTCCGCCGGGTAACGGGTGTCGGCAGCGGTGAACTCCCGCCACCCATCGGGTTCCTGGCAGTAGTAGCGAGGGACGAACATATGCCTTGGAACGGTCGCCACGGCCGCTCGCCAATGCGGCGAGCAGCCCGCGTCGGCGGCTTTCTCAGCCAGTGCGGCCCGCAAGGCACGGGTCTCGCCGGTGTCGGTCGCAACCACGGTCATACGTGAACTCCTCGCAGTAGTGTGGCGTGCGCCTCGGCGATGGGAAGTCCGGTCGCGGCACTGATGAACTGCCATTGACCGGAAGGGTTGCACTCGAAGAACACCCATTCGCCGTTGGGCGTCACCGCGAAGTCGAACGCACCGAAGTTCAGCCTGTATGCGCTCATGAAACGCCGGACGGCCCCGGCGACGGGATCGGGAATCGTGACGGGCTCGTACTCCAAGGCGTCGTAGTCACTGCGCCAGTCGATCAGGGCGGCGGTGGTCCGAGCGTGAATGGCGACGGGGAACATGCGTTCGCCGACGACGGTCAGCCGGACCTCGAACGCCTTGGGGATCCACTCCTGGAGCATGTGGGCGGTCAGTTCGAGTGACTCGTCCAACTCGGCCGCGTCCACGCGTCGCGTGGGCAGGATGGACGGCATGCCGTCGGACGGCGCCAATGGCCCGGCCGTGACGGGCTTGGTGATCAGCGGTCCGCCCACCGTGGCGGCCCAACAGCGGGCACGTGCGAGGTCGTTGGTGATGATCGTGCGGGGTACACGCAGGCCGGATACTGCCGCGATGTCGAGTTGTCCCGGCTTGTGCGCACAGGCGCGGTACACATCCGGATGGTGCATCCACACCACCGGCAGGGACGAGAGCACCTGGACCATGCCGACCAGGGCCTGTGCTCTCGCCCACTCGCGATGTTCCTCGGCGATTCGGTCGGACACGGCGGGCAGGCCAGGCCGCCTGTAGTAGACGGCCCGGATCTCCTCCAGTCGGGCCGTGCGGGCTCCCGAGACCAACTCTCCACGCCAACCGAGTCGCCGGCCGTCGTACTCTGCGGCCAACGTGACGTGTTGAGGGAAGCGGGCCAGGTCGAACCGCAGCACCGGGACCCGGCGATCGTTCAGCGCTTGCACCACCAGATCGGCGGTCGGGTCGAGTTCCTCTGCGACGACCAGGACGTACCCGCACGGCGTGTTGCAGAGCGAGGGCATCGCCGAGGCACGCAAGGGGGCCGGGGTGTTCGTGCGCGAATTCCGGCCGATCCGTCGGCGGAGCATCCAGCGGTTGTCACGAGAGCGCTGGGGATCCGGGCTGTCCATCTGGGCGGCGGAGATCGACAACCGCGAACTGGTGGTCGATCACATCGCTGTGGCCGAGGCGCCGGTTCCGGAGTCGGTCGCGCCGCTGCTGGGTCTGGAGCCCGACGCGCCCGTCTGTGTGCGTCGCCGCAGGTTCGTGCTCGACGGGAAACCAGTGTTGTCGTCCACGTCCTACCTGCCCGCCGAGCTGGTTACCGGATCGCGGATCACACAGCAGGACACCGGGCCCGGCGGCACCTACGCGCGGTTGGCCGAACTCGGTGCGGCGCCGGTGCACTTCCAGGAGCAGGTGCGCGCCAGGATGCCCACCAAGGACGAGGCGGAACATCTCGCACTCGCTGCCGGCGTGCCGGTGGTGCTGGTCTGCCGTACGGCCTTTGCCGCCGATCGGCGGGCCGTGGAGGTCAACAGCATGGTCTTGGACGCCGGCTCGTACATCCTGGAGTACGACTTCGACGCCTGACGCGCGGCGTTCGCGGACCTCGCCCCGACCGGCCCGCCCTCGGGGTGTGAACCTCTCCTTCTCGGATTTCGCCGAGGCGGCCGACACCGAGGGCGTCTTCCGGTCCTTCGGACCCTGATCCCCGTAGCCCTCGACCCGACTCGGCGGCGCCCGGCCGGTCAGCGGGGCATCAGCGCGCCGCGCAGCACCACCGCTCGGGGGTCGGCCAGGGTGGCGATGTCGGCGCGCGGGTCGGCCGCGTAGACGACCACGTCGGCGGAGGCGCCCTCGGTGATCGCGTCCCGGCCCAGCCACGTGCGCGCGGACCAGCACGCGGCGGAGAGCGCGTCGACGGCGGGGATGCCGGCCTCGACCAGCTCGGCCACCTCGTCGGCGACCAGGCCGTGCGGCAGCGAGCCGCCCGCGTCGGTGCCGACGAAGATCGGGATGCCCGCGTCGTACGCCGCCCGGACCGTGGCATAGCGATTCGCGTGCAGCGCCCGCATGTGCGCGGCGTAGGTCGGGAACTTGCCGGCCGCCTGGTCGGCGATGCCCGGGAAGGTGCCGATGTTGACCAGCGTCGGCACGATCGCCACGCCGCGCTCGGCGAACATCGGGATCAGTTCCTCGGTCAGGCCGGTGGCGTGCTCGACGCAGTCGATGCCCGCCTCGACCAGGTCCGGGAGCGAGTTCTCGGCGAAGCAGTGCGCGGTGACCCGGGCGCCCTCGGCGTGCGCGGCGGCGATCGCCTCCTTGAGCGCGTCCAGTGGCCACAGCGGGGCCAGGTCGCCGGTTTCCCGGTCGATCCAGTCGCCGACCAGCTTGACCCAGCCGTCGCCGCGCCGGGCCTCCCGGATGACGAACGCGGTCAGGTCGCCGGGCTCGATCTCGTGCGCGTAGTTGCGGATGTAGCGCCTGGGCCGGGCCAGGTGGCGGCCCGCGCGGATCAGTCGGGGCAGGTCCTCGCGGCCGTCGATCCAGCGCGTGTCGGCGGCCGAGCCGGCGTCGCGCAGCAGCAGCGCGCCCGCGTCCCGGTCGGTGCGCGCCTGGCGTTCGGAGGTGGCCGCGTCGACGGCGCCGTGCTCGTCGATCCCGACGTGGCAGTGCGCGTCGACCAGGCCGGGCAGTACCCAGCCCTCCAGCGTCGCGTCGACGGCAAGCGACGTCGGCCGGTCGAACGTGATCCGCCCGCCCACCACCCACATCTCGTCACGAACTTCGTCCGGGCCGACCAGAACGCGACCCTTCACGTGCAACACGGTCATGCCGAGACCCTACGACCGCCCCACCGAAAACCGCCCCACCCCGCCCCGAACCCGCCGCCCCACACTTCCGGTCCCCCGCGCACCACACAGCGCCACGGCCACACTCACAGCCGCCCCGGCACCCCATGTCGCGGCACCGCCGCGCGCGAACCGACGCCGAGCACCGCCCCACCCCACCCCACCCCGAACACCCAGCGCCCCGCCACCCACACACCCGTTCCCACCCGCGCACCGCCCGACCGCGCTCAGCGCCGGCCCGGCCCCACGTGATACCGCCATCACCTCCGCGACGCGCGAGTCGACGCCGAGCACCAACCCACCCGCTCCGGACCACCCCACATCAGGCCCACCCGCGCGCACCGTGCCGTCGCGCTCAGCGCCGGCCGAGCACCCCGCGTTGCATCGCCGCCGCCACCGCCGCGGTGCGGGAGTCGACGTCGAGCTTCGCGTAGATGTGCACCAGGTGCGATTTGACGGTGGCCTGGCTCAGGAACAGCGCCTTGCTGATCGCGAGGTTGGACAGGCCGTCCGCGACCAGCGCCAGCACCTCGATCTCGCGACCGGTCAGCGTCGGCAGCGGATCGCGAAGCCGACTCAGCAGCCGGCCCGCGATCCGCGGCGCGAGCGCGGATTCGCCCGCCGCGGCGGTACGCACCGCGGCGGCCAGTTCCTCGGGCGGGGCGTCCTTGAGCAGATAGCCCAGCGCGCCCGACTCGACCGCCGCCAGGATGTCCGCGTCGGTGTCGTACGTGGTCAGCACCAGCACGTGCGGCGCGTCGGGCAGCGCCGTGATCGCCGCCGTGGCCGCGTTCCCGTGCATCCCGCCCGGGGCGAACCGCAGATCCATCAGCACCACGTCCGGCGCGAGCACGCGGGCCAGTTCGACCGCGCGTTCGGCGGTGTCCGCCTCGCCCACCACCGCGAAGTCCGGCTCCGCCGCCAGCACCGCGCGCAGCCCGGCGCGCACGATCGGATGGTCGTCGGCCAGCAACAACCGGATCATCGCGCCGACCCACCCGGTGCCGGCACCGGGAACGTCACCGCGATCGCCGCACCCTGCGCCGGCCCGGACTCCACCGTCAGCACGCCACCGAGCTCGGCGGCCCGCGTCCGCATCGCGGCCAGCCCGAACCCGGTCCCGGCGGACCCGCCGGCGACCGAGTCCGCGCCGCCCCGCCCGCCCCGCGCGGCCGGATCGAAGCCGCGCCCGTCGTCGACCACGTCCAGCGTCACCGAGGCGTCCATGTGGCTGAGCGTCACCTCGGCCCGGGACGCCGACGCGTGCCGCACCGTGTTGCCCAGCGCCGACTGGGCGATCCGCAACAGCGCCACCTCGACGGCGGTCGGCAACCCGACCGCGTCACCGGTGCTGTGGAAGCGCACGTCCAACTCCGCCTCGGCGGCGGTCCGCGCGCACAACCGCTCCAACGCCGCCGGCAGCGAGGACCCGTCCAGCTCCGGCGGCGCCAGCGCCCGGACGAACCGGCGCGCCTGGGCCAGGCTGTCGGTCGCGGTGACCCGGGCCAGCCGTACGTGGCGCTCCGCGTCGAGCGCGTCGCTCGGCAGTGCCCGCTCCGCCGCGCGCAAGAGCAGTTGGATGCTGCTGAAGCCCTGCGCGAGGGTGTCGTGGATCTCCCGGGCCAACCGCTCGCGCTCGGCGAGCACCCCCGCGTGCCGCTCGGCCGCGGCCAGCGACGCGCGGGCCGCGACCACGTCCTCCACCAGCCGGCGCCGCTCCTCGCTCTCCCGGTGCAGCGCCTGATAGCCCAGTACGGTCGCCACCGCCACCGCCGCGCCCAGCACCGGGCCGAGCACCATGCCCGTCGTCACCGCGCCGCGATGCGCCGCGTAGCCCACGATCGCGACCACCGTGAGCCCGGCCACCACCGGCAGCGCGACGCGCACCGGCAGCAGGTGCGGGACCAGGAAGAACAGCGGGAACGCGAACCAGATCCCCTCCGCCGTGAGCGCGTACAACCCGACCCAGGCCAGGGTCAGACACCCCAGCCACAGCGCCGAGGCCCGCACCGAGGACTCCACCGAGGGCAGCAGGTTGCCGACCACGTACACCCCGACGGTGATCGCCACCGCGGCCACGATCAGCGCGGCCCGCGTGGCCGGTATGTCGGTACCCACCAGCGCGCGCAGCGCGGCGAGGGCCAGGAGCAGCGCCACGAGCCCGTGCATGCAGGCACGGAGCGCGCGGGGGACCCGAGTCGGGCCGGGCGGCGTGGGGGTGGGGGTGGGGCACATGTCGGTTCAAGGGTAGACGGGGTGGATTCGGGCGGCATCGATCGAAAGGTTGAGTCGGGAACGGCCAGGTCGATCGATGATGCCGCGGGTGGTCGAGGAGCAGAGTCGGGTTGTCCTCGGACGCCGGACCGGCCGCTTTCGCCGACCCGGAGGACGCGGCGGCGCGGGTCTCGCGTGCCGCACATCTTCCAGCCAGGAGGCCTCGACCAGCCGTGTTCGTCGCAGTGCGGGACCTCGTGTTCGCCCGAGGGCGGTTCGCCCTGATGATCGTCACCGTGGCGCTGCTCACCGCGCTGGTCGGCCTGGTGTCCGGTCTGACCGTCGGGCTCGGGCGGGCCAACACCTCGGCGATCGACGCGCTGCCCGCCGATCGGCTCGCGTTCGCCGCGCCCGCGTCCGGACAGGGGGTCTCGTTCGCGGACTCGACCGTGGACGAAAGCCAGTGGCGGCGCTGGGCCGAGCAACCGGGGGTGCGCTCGGCCGCGCCGCTGGGCATCGCGACGACCCGGCTCGGCGCCGGCGAGCGCACGGTCGCCGCCGCCGCGTTCGGGGTCGAGCCCGGCGGGCCGCTCGCACCCCGGGCGCTCGCCCCGGGCACCGTGGTGTTGTCCCGGGCGCTGGCCGAGGATCTGCGGGTCGCGGTCGGCGCCCGGCTGAGCGTCGGGGCCGGTACGTCGCTGACCGTGGCGGCGGTGGTGTCGGGATCCTCGTACAGCCACACCCCGGTCGCCTGGACCACGCTGGCCGACTGGCAACCGCTGCGCCCGGGGCCGGCGCGCGGCGGACCGCACGCGACGGTGATCGCGCTCGACCTGGCCGGCGCGCACACCGGTGCGGGCGACCGGGCGATCGGCACCCGCAGCACCTCGGTCGGCGCCGCCCGGAGCGCGATCGGGTCGTACACCGCCGAGAACGGGTCGCTGCGCCTGATGCGCGGCTTCCTGTTCGCGATCTCGGCGCTGGTGGTGGGCGCGTTCTTCACGGTGTGGACGATTCAGCGGGCCGGCGACATCGCGGTGCTCAAGGCGCTCGGCGCGCCCACCGGCTATCTGCTCCGAGACGCGCTCGGCCAGGCGTTCCTGGTGTTGCTGGTGGGGACCGCCGTGGGCACCGGGATCGTCACGCTGTTCGGCGCGGTGACGCCGGCGGGGGTGCCGTTCGTGGTGGACGCGTCGACCACGGCGTTCCCGGCGGCGGTGCTGATCCTGCTCGGCATGGTCGGCGCCGGGCTGGCCGTGCGCCGGGTGACCTCGATCGACCCGCACACCGCGCTGAGCGGCACCCGATGACCGTCGGCCCGACCCGAGCCACCGGCGGCCGGTCCGCGCCGCGCGCCACCCCCGGCGACCCCGAAAGGCACCCGATGCACCCGTCGCACCCGTCGCCCGGTCTCGAACTCGCCGACGTCACCCTCACCTATCCCGACGGCGACACCCGACTCACCGCCCTGGATCGGGTCGACCTGCTCGTGCCGCCCGGCACGCTGACCACCCTGGTCGGCCCGTCCGGGTCCGGCAAGTCCAGTCTGCTCGCCGTCGCCGCGACGCTGACCGCACCGGACCGCGGGCGGGTCTCGATCGCCGGCCGGGACGTCGCGGCACTGTCCGCCGCCGAACGTGCCCGACTTCGCCGGACCACCATCGGCATCGTGTTCCAACAGCCCAACCTGCTCGCGTCGTTGACCTGCGTCGAGCAGCTCCAGGTGATGGCGCATCTGGCCGGGCGCAGCGCCCGCCGGGTCCGCTCCCGGGCGCTGGACCTGCTCGACCGGGTCGGCCTCGCGGACCGCGCGGGGCATCGCCCGCACCGCCTGTCCGGCGGCCAGCGGCAACGCGTCAACATCGCAAGGGCGTTGATGAACGAGCCGAGCGTGCTCCTGGTGGACGAGCCCACCGGCGCGCTCGATCACGAACGCGGCGCCGCGATCGTCGCGCTGCTCGCCGAACTGACCCGCGCGAGCGGCACGGCCACCGTCCTGGTCACCCACGACCACAGCCATCTCCCGCACGCGGACCACACGATGGAGCTGATCGACGGCCGCCTGGGCACCCTCGCCGCGAGCCGTTGACGCGGCGGACGACCCGCCCGGACCACCGAAACGGCGGACGGCCGACGCCCGGACCGGCGAAGCGGCGGCCGACCGCCTCGGCCGGCCGCACCGAAACCCCCGCCGAAATCGCCTACCCGCCCTCCCCCGGCCGCCACGCGCTCGACCCCGACCGCTCCCGATCGGCGTCCGGGTGCCACGCACTCGACCCACCGGGGCCGGCAGCCGGCACGCCGGGCGACCCCGCACCGCCCGAACCACTCGGAATCACCGGCCAGTTCGGGTCGACCACCTCGCCGCCGTCCGGGTTGCGGCGGTCGAAGTACTGCTGCAGCGAGGCCGCCTGCTCGGCGTACCAGCGGACCTGCTTCTCGTGCAGCGTGCGCAGCGAGTCGGCGGCCAACTCCGGGAAGCGCGCGCCCAGATCCCGGGCAAGCAGCAGGCACGCGAGCGCGTCGCCGTCGGCGGTGTGCGCGTCGGTGAGCACCACCTCGTAGAACGCGCTGGTCGCGGCCAGCGTGCGCTTGCCCTTGCGGTACCGGTCCAACTGCTTGTCGATCACCAGCGGGTCGATGATCGGTGCGGTGTACGGGAGTTGCGGCAGGTTGTGGCGACGCAGCTCGGTTTGCAGGATGGTCAGGTCGAACGGCGCGTTGTAGATCGCGATCGGCGTGCCGGCCTCGAGGTACGCGGTCATCGCCGCACCGATCTCGGCCAGGCAGAGCGCGGGTGCCCGCCCCTGGGCCCGGGCCCGCTCGGTGTCGATCCCGTGGATCGCGGTCGCCTCGGCGGGGATCTCCCGCTCGCCCGGGTCGAGCAGCCAGGACCGTCGGGTGCCGGTCGCGTCGACCAGGGCGGCGGTGACCACGAAGTCCGTGCGCGGGTCGACGCCGGAGGTCTCCACGTCGAACGCCGCCATCGGACCGCGATGCCAGCCGTCGTGATTGCCTCTCGGTGGCGCGGCCGGCTTGGGCTCACCGCAGGTCGCGCAGTACGTCACCCATTTGCCGTCCTTGCGGACCAACAGGCCGTCGCCCGCCTTGACATAGGTCGTGCACGTGGCACAGGTCGCACCGAACTTGTTCGTAGCCATGGGGTGCTCTTTTCCGATCGCGGATCAGATTCACGTCGTCACTGCGCGAAACGCTAGTGCCCGGGTACGACGCGATCCGCGCGCCGGGTGGCGACCCGGCGCAGCAGGGGGCGTTCGACGGTGGTCCACGCGGTGCTCGTGAGCAGGTACAGGCCGGCCGCGAGCGGTACGAGGGCCGCGGTGAGTACGGTGCCGAAGGGCATCCATCGGATCAGCGCGGGCGCGTCCGGGACGGCGCGCGCGGCGCGGTATTGCGCGTAGGCCACGCCCGCGAGCAGCGCCGACAGGCCCACCAGCACCAGCGTGTGCGGCCCGCCGAGCCCGGTCACCGGATGCAGGCCGAGCGGTGCGCCGGCCAACGTGTGGCCCAACAGGGCAGGGTCGCCGCTGAACAGACGGTACGTCAGGAACAGGAACGGCAGACCGGCCAGGGCCGGGAGCATGCCGGCGAACATCGAGGTGCCGGACTCCCGGTGCAGCGCGGTGAGTTCGCGGGCCAGGCGCTGCGGGTCGCGCGCGTGCCGGTCGCGGAGCCGGCGGACCTGCGGGGCGAGCCGGGCGCGGGCCACCTCGGCGCGGGCCTGGGCGTAGCCCAGGGGCAGCAGGGCGAGTCGCACGCACGCGGTGAACACGACCACGGCGCCGGCCACCGAGCCGGTGCCGAGCAGCGGGGCGAGGGCGTCGGCGAGAGTGAGCAGGACGTCGTGCGCGACGCCGAGAACGGGGATGCCGAACATGGGAAGGGCCTTCCGTGACGCGGGAATTCGGGCTGCGTCAGGCGGCCGTGCCGAACCCGTGGAACAAGGTCGTCGGGGTCAGCAGCGGGCCGCCGGGCCCACTCCCGGTGCTCTGGGCCGCGATCGGCCCGGCCCGTCGGGATCCCGCGAGGGCAGGAAGGCCAGCCGATCGGCCTGCCTGCGCAACACCGCGCCGCGAACGTGCGCGCGCTCGGCGGACGGCGCGCACGCGGCGGCGGTACAGCAGGCCAGCGCGAGCACCGCGGTCACCGCGACGGCGACCAGACCGGGCAACGCCCCGTCCACGAACAGCCCGAAGCCGACCAGCGCGAGCAGCGTCGCGAACAGCGACGTCGACGCGGTGGCGGGGCCCGAGCGGTACATGCGCCCCACCCTAAACCGACACCACACCGCTCCGCACCGTGCCGGCTCCGACTGCGACTCCGCGCGCCGCCCTTGCCGGGATC
This sequence comes from Embleya sp. NBC_00888, assembly GCF_045207655.1. Lineage (NCBI taxonomy): Bacteria > Bacillati > Actinomycetota > Actinomycetes > Kitasatosporales > Streptomycetaceae > Embleya > Embleya sp. NBC_00888. The sequence continues at coordinate 2,505,122 of NZ_CP108784.1, forward strand.
CACGCTCACCCGGCCCCGGCTCCACGATCCGCCCGGGCCAGACACCGCTCCGCACCACACCGCTCCGCGCACACCGCACCATGTCGGCTCCGACTCCGCGCCCGACCTTGCCGGATCCACGCTCGCCCCGCCCCGCCCCGCCTCCACGATCCGCCCGGGCCCGACTCCGCACCCTCGCGACCCGGCTCCACGCCGCACCCGGACGCGACGCACCGGCCTCGCGCCCGCCCGGATCCGAGCCCGCCCGAGCCGGGGATCCGAACCCGCACCGGCCGAGAGGTGAGCACGCACGCACGTTCGTGCCAGGATGACCCCGTGCGCGTGCTGCTAGGGGACGGCTTCGGGGTGACGTCACGTCAGATCGCGATGGCGATCGGGCGGTCGGGGCACGACGTGGCGGTGCTCGCGCCGCCCGGTCGGCCGGCTCACGCACGCCCTCGCTCGGTCACGGTGGTGCACGAGGTGCCCGCGTTCGGCGCGGATCCGTGGGCGTGGCTGGCCCGGACCGAGGCGGTGTTGCGGGCCGAGCCGCACGACGTGCTGCTGGCCACGAACGAGCATGTCGCGGTGCTCGCGCGCGAGCCGGAGCGGATCACCGCGCACGGTGTGGCCCTGGCCGTACCGCCGTTCTCGGCGCTGCGCCGGGTCGCGGACCGGGCCTCGGCGGCGAGCACCCTCACCGAGATCGGGATGCCGCAGCCGGCCGGGACGGTGGTGGTGCGCTCCGCCGAGGAGTTGCGCCAGGTCGCCGATCCGCCGTTGTACGTGAAGACCCTCGCGGGTTCGCACCGGGTCGAGCGGCGCGAGCAACTGCTGCGGCTGGCCGACACGTTGGATCAGGGCGGCGCGTTCGTGGACGGCGCCGGCGTGCTGGTGCAGGAGCCGGCCGACGGCCCGGTCCTGTCCGCCCAGGCGGTGTTCGAGCACGGCCGACTGGTCGCGGTGCACGCGTACGAACACCTGCACGGCAGCGCGGTCAGGCGCAGCGTGGTGGTGCCGGAGGTGCGCGAGCAGGTCGCGATGCTCGGCGGCCACCTCGGCTGGCACGGCGGCCTGTCGCTGGACGCGGTGCGCACCGCGCACGGCGGCCCGGCCTGGTTGGACGTGCGCCCCTACCTCGCCGAACCGGGCAACGCGGGCGCCGCCGGCACCGATCTGGTCGCGGCGCTGATCGCGGTCTCCCGGGGCGAGGCGCCGGCCTCGATGCCGTGGGGCAGGCCGGACGTACGCACCCGGCAGGCACACGGCGGGCTGCTGACCGCCGCCCGGGCCGGGCGCCGCCGGGCCGGCCGCGAACTGCTGCGGATCGTGGTGCGGGCGAGTCCGTACCGGGACGCCGTCGAGGAGACCCTGAGCCTGCGTCGGGAGCCGCGTCGGATCGCCGGATCGTTGTGGCTGACCACGACCGTGCTCACCGTGCCGGCCCGCGTCCTGGCCCGGATCGACGCGCAGGAGGCCGGGGGCACGCTGTCCCCCGCGGCGTGGCGCCGCGTCCTGGCCGGCGCCCCACCGCGGGTGCCCTGACCACCTCGCCGAAGCGGCGTTTCCTCCACCGCGCGTGCCCTGATCGCCCGCGCCCGAGCGGCGACCGCACCACCGCGCGTGCCCTGACGTCCCTCACCCGAGCAGCGACTCCACCAGCGCCCGCACCGACAGCACGAACAGCCGGTCACCGTCGGTGACGTGGCTCAGGCTCGCCGCCAGTTCCGGATCCTCCAGCGCCAACTCGCCGCGCCATCGGTCCACGGCCGGTGGTTCGGCCGCACTGTTCTCCAGGGCCCGCTCCAGCATCACGAAGCCGGCGATCTGGTACTGCACCGCCTGCACCGCCTCGCCCGCCCGTGCGCCGCGCAGGCCGGCCGCCGTCATCTCGTGCACCAGTGCCTTGCGGGCGGGCAGCATCATCAGCGACTCCAGGCCGCGCTCGCGGACCAGGCCGACCAGGTGCGGGCGCTCCAGGATCAATCGCCGACACGATCGCGCGATCGACACCACCCGCTCGACCGGCGTGCTCCCGTCCACCGAGATCGCGCCCATGTCCGCGATCACCCGATCCACCAGTTGGTCCACCAGCACGTCGCGGTTGCCCACGTGCCAGTAGATCGAGGTGACGGCGACGCCCAACTCGGCGGCCAGTTTGCGCATGCTGAGGTTCTCGATACCGGATTCCATGACGAGACGCATGGCGGTGTCGAGCACGGTGTCTCGCGTGATCCTGTCCATCACGTCCCATTCTCGCGCCCGAGCGGGGTCGGCCGATACACGGGCAACCACGCCACAGGTCTTTACCTCGCCGACCTACCGGTGTAACAGTGTTACAGAACAACCGGCACCACCGCGCACGGGATCGGGCAACCGGCCCGCGCGCAGCCCTCGCACGAGCGGAAGAGGTGAGGTACGTGGCACGCATTCGGTACGGCGCCCGGCCGGCGGAAACGCTGAAGAAATCCTCGCGGGAGCGATCCAGCCTCCCGGAGATCTGGTCCACCGGCGTGATGGCGATCTGGGAGACCGACCCCGAGGTGATCGCGGCGATCCTGCCGCCGCCGCTGGTCCCCGCGGACCGGCCGCTGGTGCGGGTGAACATCTCCGCCTGCGACATCAACGGCCACCCGCTCGGCGCGGGCGCGGTCGCGGTGCGCTGCAAGCACGGCGACGTCGAGGGCGACTACACGCTGACCATGCCGATGACCACCGAGCGGGCGGTGATCGGCGGTCGCGAGGTGTTCGGCGAGCCGAAGAAGCTGGCCGATGTCAAGGTCGAGCGAAACGGCGACGAGGTCGTGGCCACCGTGAACCGGATGGGCGTCACCTATGTCGAGGTGCGCGGCACCGTGGTCGAGGAGCTGGCCACCCCCGAGCCCCGACAGACGCTGAGCTTCTACTACAAGTTCCTGCCCGCCGTGGACGGCGACGGCTTCGACGCCGACCCGATGCTGGTGCACGTCACCCGCAACGAGCGCACCCGCAGCGCGCACCGCCTGGACGGCGAGGTGATCCTGCGCGACTCGGACTTCGACCCGGTCGCCGACCTGCCGGTGCGCAAGCTGATCTCGATCACGCTCAGCGAGCGCACCTCCGACCAGCAGGGCTTCGTCGCCGAGCACGTCAAGGCCGACCTGGTGCTGCCGTACATCCACCAGCGCTACGACGACGTGCAGCAGATCACCGACGATCCGCCGCCCGCGAAGTAGCACCCCGGCAGGCAAGGCAGCGACGACAGCAAGGGATCGACAGACATGCTGCAGGAATTCGACGGCAGAGTCGCCGTCGTCACCGGTGCCGCGAGCGGCATCGGGCTCGCGATGGCCGAGCGGTTCAGCGCGGAGGGCATGAAGGTCGTGCTCGGCGACATCGAGCAGGGCGCGCTGGACAAGGCGGTCGCGCGGATCACCGACGCGGGCGGCGAGGCGCTCGGGCACGTCGTGGACGTGTCGGTGCGCGAGTCGGTGTTCGAGCTGGCCGACGCCGCGTTCGAGCACTTCGGCGCCGTGCACGTGCTGTGCAACAACGCCGGGATCGGCTCGGGCTCCGAGGGCAAGATGTGGGAGCACGACCCCAAGGACTGGGACTGGTGCTTCGCCGTCAACGTGTTCGGCGTCTTCAACGGCATCCAGGCGTTCGTACCGAGGATGCTCGCGCAGAACACCCCCGGCCACATCGTGAACACCTCCTCCGGCGACGGCGGCATCGCGCCGCTGCCGAACGCGTCGGTGTACGCGACCACCAAGGCCGCGGTGGTGACCATGACCGAGGCACTGTACGCCCAGCTCGGCCAGGTGCACGCGCAGCTCGGCGCGTCCGTGCTGTTCCCCGGGCCCAAGATGTTGCGCACCGGCCTGTGGGAGTCCTACCGCAACCGGCCCGAGCGGTTCGCCAAGTCGGTGCCGCGCAAGACGCCCTACAACACGCTCGACGCGTGGGAGAAGGCGATGCGCGACGCGGGGCAGGAGATCGAGTTCACCCCGGTCGAGTCGGTCGCGGCCGACGTGCTCGACGGCATCCGGGAGAACCGGTTCTGGATCCTGCCCGCCAGTGAGCACAGCGACGGACAGATCACCGCGCGGTCGCAGAGCATGCTCGCCCGCAGCAATCCCTCGTACCTCGAGACCTTTGTCCTGGACAAGTGAGTGACGATGACCCAGAGCAGCGAACACCCCGAGCGGAACGAACTCACCACCCCCTACACGATCATCTCCTCGGACACCCACGCCGGGCTGCCGACCGAGCTGTATCGCGACTACCTGGCCACCCGGCATCACGCCGCGTTCGATCGGTTCATGTCCGAGCGCGAGGCGCAGCTCAAGGCGATCACCGACCTGGGCGTGCGCAACGAGGACTTCGCGGCGAACTGGTTCGAGACCAACGAGGAGGTGCTGCGCAGCGGTTGGGAGGTGGACCGGCGCGACCTGGAGTTGGACAAGGACGGCGTGGTCGGCGAGGTGATCTTCCCGGACGCGGACGCCGTCGAGTCGCGCACGTGTGTACCCTTCGGCGCGGGCCTGGGCCTGTCCGGGGACATGGATCCGGAACTGGGCCTGGCCGGCGCGCAGGCGCACAACCGCTGGCTGGCCGAGTTGTGCAAGACCAGTCCGGAACGGCGGCGCGGGGTCGCGCTGATCCCGATCACCGCGGCGATCGAGGACGTGCTCGCGGAGATCCGCCGGATCAAGGCGGACGGGCTGGGCGCGGTGATGATCCCCGCGATGTGGATGAACCAGACGCCGTACCACGATCGCAAATACGACCCGGTGTGGGCGCTGTGCCAGGACCTGGAACTCCCGGTGGTCACCCACTCGGGTCCGGCAGACCGCGAGTCGTACGGGAACCACCTGGGCATCTACGTCACCGAGGTCACCTGGTGGCCGTCCCGGCCGTTGTGGTTCCTGCTGTGGTCCGGCGTGTTCGAGCGGTTCCCGCGGCTGAAGTTCGGGGTGACCGAGGCGGGCTGCTGGTGGGTGGGCAACCTGCTGTGGTTCACCGACCGGCTGCTGCTGGGCTCGCGCGGCGCGGCCAAGTTGGCCGGGTTCGAGGAGATCAAGCTGCTCCCGAGCGAGTACTTCGACCGCAACTGCTTCATCGGCGCGTCCAACACCAAGCGGCGCGAGATCGGCATGCGCTACGAGATCGGTGTCGGCAACATCTGTTGGGGTAACGATTTCCCGCACCCCGAGGGCACCTGGCCGGAGACCCTCGACATCCTGCGCAAGACGTTCTCCGACGTCCCGATCGCCGAGACGCGCGTAATGCTCGGCGAGGCGGTCGCCGACGTGTACGGCTTCGACCTGGCCGCTCTCGAGCCGCACGCCGAGCGGGTCGGGGTCACCCCCGCCACGCTCGGTCAGGTGAACGAGGACGGTTCGGCGAAGGACCTGACGACCAAGTGGGCAGCGGCCGCCGAGATCGGCCGGCACTGGCTCACCGGACACGACACGGGCGCCGCGATCAACCCCAACGCGGAAGCCCTGGAGGTCTGATCCCCCATGACTGACAGCACCACCCCGCTCCCCGTCCCGAGCGGCCCCCCGTCCGGCGACCACCCCGAGCGGTACACCGTGATCTCGGCCGACTGCCACGGCGGCGGCGAGATCCACGGCTATCGCGACTACCTACCGACCCGCCTGCACGCCGAGTTCGATGCCTGGGTGGCGAACTACGAGATCCCGTATCCCGACCTCAAGGGGGACCTCGGCCCGCGCAACTGGGACTCCGACCGACGCCTGCGCGATCTGGAGGCGGACGGGGTGGTGGCCGAGGTCATCTTCCCCAACACCGTGCCGCCGTTCTTCCCCAAGCCCTCGCTGACCGACCAGCCGCCGGCCGCGAACGCGGGCGACCTGGCGCTGCGGTGGGAGGGGCTCAAGGCGCACAACCGCTGGATGGTCGACTTCTGCGCGGCCACGCCCGGGCGCCGGGCGGGCATCGTGCAGATCATGCTGCACGACATCCCGGCGGCGGTGGAGGAGATCCGCTGGGCCAAGGACGCCGGGCTCACCGGCGGCGTGCTGCTGCCCGGCACCCCGCCCGGTTCCGGTCTGGTGCCGATGTTCGACTACGCGCACTACGAGCCGCTGTGGCGGGTGTGCGAGGAGTTGGGCATGCCGGTCAACCACCACACCGGCTCGGCCGCGCCGCCGGCCGGGGACACCGACGTGGACAAGGTGGTGTTCCTGACCGAGGTGTCCTGGTGGGCGCACCGCGCGTTCACCCACCTGGTGGTCTCCGGCGCGATGGATCGCCACCCGGAGCTCCAGTTCGTGTTCACCGAACAGGGCACCGCCTGGATCCCGGAGGAGACCCGGCGGCTGGACTACTACTGGCACCGGATGAGCACCGCAGTCGGCTCCCAGGAGTACGAGTGGGGCAGCGCGCTGGTCGGCCGGATGGAGCTCAAGCCGAGCGAGTACTGGGCCCGGCAGTGCCACGTCGGGGCCAGCTTCCAGCGCCCGGCCGAGGCCAAGCTGCGCTATCAGGTGGGCGTGGACCGGATCATGTGGGGCAGCGACTACCCGCACAAGGAGGCCAGCCATCCGTTCAGCCGCGAGGCGCTCCAGTTGACCTACAACGGCATCGACCCGGTCGAGGTCGCCGCCATGGTCGGCGGCAACGCGGCGAAGCTGTACGGCTTCGACCTGGACGCGCTGGCCCCGATCGCGGCGAAGGTGGGCCCCCGGGTCGACCAGGTGTGGGCACCGCTGGCGCCCGAGGACATCCCGGTCGGCGCGGACAAGTGCCCGGCGTTCGTGGGCGCGGTCGGCATCAAGCCGTAGCCCGTGTCGAGCCCCGGCCGCGTGCGACCGTGGCCGCGCCCACCGCGTACGGACCTCGGCGTCGAGGGGCCGGAACCCATCGTTCCGGTCCCGCCGACGCCGAGGCCGTCGCGGCGGGCGCGCGGGTGTGACGCCTGGCACAGGGCTTCCAACCGCCGGGCCGGCGATTTCTCCGGTGAATCGTGGCGACACGCTTTAGAGTCCGATCCATGACTCGACCGGACTGGGCTCCAGAGCACATCGACATCACCCGCGCCAGCGTGGCCCGCGTCTACGACTACGCGCTCGGCGGCGCGCACAACTTCGCGGTCGACCGCGAGGCGGCCGAACTGGTCACCCAGGCGATGCCCGAGCTGCGCGACGTGCTGCGCGGGAACCGGGTGTTCCTCACCCGCGCCGTACACCACCTGCTGGACCTGGGCATCCGGCAGTTCCTGGACCTGGGCTCGGGCATCCCGACGGTGGGCAACGTGCACGAGATCGCACACAAGGCCGACCCGGACGCGCGCGTGGTGTACGTGGACAACGACCCGGTCGCGGTCGCGCACAGCCAGGCCCTGCTCGCCGACAACCCGAACGCGACCGTGGTGGGGGCCGACCTGACCGATCCGGCCAAGGTGATCGACTCCCCCGAGGTGCGCAAGCTGATCGACTTCTCCCAGCCGGTCGGCGTACTGATCGTGTCGGTGCTGCACTTCCTCCCGGACGAGGCGGACCCCATCGGCGTGGTGCGTCAGTACATGGACGCGACCGTGCCCGGCAGCCACCTCGCGCTCTCGCACGCGCACCGCAGCGAGGAGCGCCCCGCCGGGATGGACCGCGCGCTCAGCGAGTACTCCTCCAACGTGCAAAAGATGCACGCCCGTTCGCACGACGAGATCCTGGCCGTCTTCGGCGGCCTGGAGCTGCTGCCCGCGCGGCTGGTCCCGGTGGACGTGTGGAGCGCGGGCGGCGCGCTCGGCGAGCCCGCGGTGAAGCTGCCTCAGTTGGCGGGCGTCGCGGTCAAGGCCTGAGCGGCCGGCACCGGGTTGTAGAACTCGCGCTGGCCGACCACCAGACCGTCCCGGAAGGCCAGCACCGCGATGTAGGTGTTGGCGTAGGCGCGGTCGGTGGGCCTGGCCCGCCCCTCGCCGGTGAACTCGACGATCACGGTGTCCGGGTCCACGCAGTCGTGGACCCGGGTCACCGTCAGGCGCAGTTCGAAGACGCCGAGCGCGATCGCCAGATAGGCGTCCACCGCGTCCCTGCCCTCGATCCGCACCGGCGGCGCGGCGTACGGGAACTCCAGGACGACGTCGGGGTGGTAGCAGGCCACCTGCGCGCCGCGGTCGCCCGCGCCCACCGCCGCCAACAGCCGCTCGGCGATCCGGACGTGATGTGCGCGCCGCGCCCGGGCCTGTTCGGGAACACCTGAGTCCATGGCCGCAGCCTGGCCCAAAACGGTTGTCGAGGGAAGATCACGCGGTGGCCGGTTGTCCCTCCCACGCCCGCACCGCGCGGGTCTCCGGCAGCGCGGAGAAGCACGCCACGCTCAGCGCGGCGGCGGCCGCGAGATAGGCCGCGACGCTCCACGGGGTGCCGTCGCCCCGGGCCAGTTCGGTGGCCACGATCGGGGTCAGCGCACCGCCGAGCACGCCGCCCAGGTTGTACGCGGTGGACGCGCCGGTGCACCGCACGCGCGGCTCGAACAACTCGGACAGATAGGCCCCGACCACCGAGAACATCGCGATGAAGGCGACCAGGGTGCCCAGGCACGCGAGCGTCATCCACACCGGCTCGCCGGTGGCCAGCAGCCCCAGCATCGGGAACGCCCACAGGCCCATCGCCGCGCAGCCCGCCACGCACAGCGGCTTGCGCCCGTACCGGTCGCCGAGCAGCGCGAACAACGGGGTGGCCAGGGCCTTGCCGACCACCGCGATCATGATGCACGCCAGCATCGTGGTGCGCCCGACCCCCAGCCTGCTGGTGGCGTAGTGCAGGGACCACGTGGTGGTCAGGTAGAAGCCCACGTAGCCGCAGGTCAGAGCGCCGGCGATGAGCAGGATCAGCCGCCACTGGTCACGCACCACCTCGCGGAACGGGCTCGCCGAGAGTTCGTTCGCGACGGCCAGTTCGCGAAACGCGGGGGTCTCCTCGATCGAGGCGCGCAACATCAGTCCGACTCCCGCGAGCACGCCCGCGAACAGGAACGGCACCCGCCAGCCCCAGGAGTGGAACTGGGCGTCGGTCAGCGCCCCGGACAGGGTCAGCATGATGCCGTTGGCGAGCAGGAACCCGATCGCCGGCCCGGCCTGCGGGAAGCTGCCCCACAACGCGCGACGGCCCGGCGGCGCGTGTTCGGCCGCCAGCAGCACCGCGCCGCCCCATTCGCCGCCGACCCCGAGCCCCTGACAAAAACGCAGCAGCACCAGCAGGATCGGCGCGGCCAGGCCGATCCGGTCGTAGGTGGGCAGCAGTCCAACGAGCACGGTGGCGACGCCGGTCAGCAGCAGCGAGACGACCAGGACCGGCCGGCGCCCGCGTCGGTCGCCCAACCGGCCGAAGAGCACCGAGCCCAGCGGCCGCGAGACGAACCCGACCGCGTAGGTGGCGAACGCCGCGAGAGTGCCCGCGATCGGCGAGAACCCGGGAAAGAACAGCGGGCCCAGCACCAGGGCCGCGGCCGTGCCGTAGACGAAGAAATCGTAGAACTCGATCGACGTGCCGGCGAAGGACGCCGCTGCGATCCGGACCATGGAGACATTTCGTGTCACACCCGGCCCAACGATCGGGTCGAGGTGTGGTCACCCGTGCGGGCGTCACCCGTCCGGGGCGGTCTGTCGCGCCTTCCCGTGCGTCTCGGGTCGGCCGGGAGTACGCGCCTCCCCCAGATCGGCCAGCCACGGCGCACCCGCGTCGTCGCCCACATGGCCCAGCGCCCAGGCCGGGTTCCGGCACATCGCGGTCTGCACGATCTGGGTACCCGGCAACGTCACCGGCCAGCACAGCAGATGACCCGCCAGCCACCAGAACTTGCCCAGCACCGCGACCGAGAGGTCGTCCTCACCGGGCGGCCGGTCCCGGTACTCGTGCCGGTACCAGGTGCGCACCACCTGCGACCAGGTCTGCTCGCCGATCACCGTGCCGTCCCGATCGCGCAGCGGCCCGTTGCGAAACGACACGTCGCGCGCGATCCGGTGGGTCACCCGCAGGCCCAGCGCGCGCCGCACCGGAGTGAGCACGATGGTCACCCCGCCGCACACCGACCAGGTCACCATCGACGGCCACAAGCCGAACACCAGGAACAACACCGCGCCCGCCGCGCCCAGCGGCAGGCCGACCGCGCGCGCCGCGACCGGCTCCGCGTACACCTTCAGCGGTGTGATCGGCACCCGGAAGACGGTGTCGGGCGTGGTGGCGTAGCGCGACTCGTCGAAGTCGAGCGCGCGCGCCCGGCGATACGTCCGGGTCTGGAACCACGGCAGGGTCAGGGACAACACCGCGCCTGCGACACCCAACACAAACCAGGGCAGGGACACCTCGGGCAGTTCCATCGCCACGTCACCCCTTAGCGCGTCGATGTCTCAACGGTCGCCCATCGCGGCCCCCGACGGAAGAGCACAGCCGCCACAAGTGGCAGAAAATGTGCGCCTTCGCCCACCTCGACACCCGCCGCGGCCGTCACACCCGGATCCTCCGGATCATCCGCTCCAGCGCGGGGACGCCGCCATCGTCTTCAACTGCTCGATGGAGAGCAACGGTTCGGGCAGCGGAGCCGAGTCCGCGCCTCGGCCCTCGCGCACCTCCAGAGAGAGCGCGAGACCGCCCGGGCGGATGACCAGGAGCGAACGCGACTCGACCCGGCCGTCGTTCGCGAGCACCTGATGGGTCACTCCGGGCGTTCCGTCCGCCAGCGTCACGTTCACACAGAAGTCCTCCTTCGTGCCGACCGGGCAAGGCGTCACAGCGGGGTCCCGGGTCGAGCGCAGCCGCACGGTCAGGTCCGACATCGCCCCGTGGAGTCCGCCCAGGACGAAGTTGCCCACGGTCGTCTTCGCCGCGCTCTGGATCCGGATCTCCTTGGGCAGCAGGGCCGACACCGGCTCGAACGCCGCGGGAGCCGGGTCGGACGAGTCGACCCCCACCACGGTCCACACCGGGCTGTGCGCGATGGCGGTCAGTTCCTCGGGCCCCAGGGCCTGGTGCATTCCCTTCGGTTTGTCCACCAGCTCGCCGGCCCGGACCTGGACGCCGTCCGGCCGCGTGTACACCACGGTGTAGGACTGCCGTTCGGCCCCCGGCGTCCAGAACCCGGAAATCTCGAGCACGCCCCCGTCCGGCTCCACCGTGCGCACACACCGGAGTCTCGAACTGTCTTCCGGCGGGCAATGCGGGCTCTGCGACAGGTCCTCGACCGAACCGAACAGCGGACGGGAGAGTTCCACCTCCAGCCCCGTGGAGCCGTTGGCTCCGGTGTAGGTGCCGGTGATCCGGGGTCGGCCCGGCCCCGGGCCCTCGTGGTCCGGTTCGAAGCGGCCGGTACGACCACCGTCCGGCAGCGCCGCGCGCACGTACGGGACCAATTCCCTGCCGACGGGAAGTCTCGCCATCCCCTCCAGCCGCCTCGCGGCGGGGCCCGAATCGGCGCTCGACCCGGCGAACACCCCGTCGAGCAAGCCCAGTCCGCCGCTTCCGCCGAGCACCAGTACGGCGGCCACCGCCGCGCCCACCGCCACCCGCGCCCGGCGCTGCCGCCTGCCGCGCCGGATCCCGCGCTCGATCAGATCGGGGCTGGGCCCGCGAAACTCGGCGACGGCCGAACGCATCGCGCCCGGCAGATCCCGCTCGAACCTGTCGTCGGCGCCCACGCTGATCAGATCCCTTCCGTCGATGCGAGGCGATTCGGGCAACGGCGCCGCCCGGCCCCCGGGCGATCGCGGCGGCCGGCCCCCGCCGCCGGTCAACATGCCATGCCCAGGTCGACCAGTTCCGCGCCGAGCATCGCGCGCAGCCGGTCCAACGCCCGCTTGGACCGCACCCGGACCGCCCCGGGCTTGATCCGCAGGACGTCCGCGGTCTCCTCGACCGACCGGTCCTCCCAATAGCGCAGCACCAGCACCACGCGATCGGCGGGCGAGAGTCGGGCCAGGCCCTGAAGCAGGGTCAGGCGCAGTTCGATGTCCTCACCGGGGGCCGGTGGCGGCTCCGGCAGCGCGTCGCTGGGGCGTTCCGAGGAACGCCTGAGCCGACGCACGGACAAGAAGGTGCGCACCAGGGTGGTGTGCGCGTACGCGACCGGCGACTCCATCTCCCGGACGCGCCGCCAGCCCCGGTAGAGCTTGCCCAGCGTCTCCTGGACCAGATCCTCGGCCGTGTGCCAGTCGCCGGTGAGCAGACAGGCCGTGCGCAGCAGTTGGCCGCTGCGGGCCCGCGCGAACTCGTCGAAGCTCGCGCCCCCGTTCCCGCTCATGGTGCCTCCGCGCCTCGGTGTCGTGCGAATAACGCGTCGACCCGCGAAGCGCGTTACACCCCCGCGTCACCGACGCCGGTAGCCGGTCGCGCCGTGGATGCGGCCCAGGTGTTGGCGCAGTGTGGACACCCGGGGATGTTGTGGGCCCAGCCGGTGCTCCTGTTCGGCCAGCAGCGGCACCAGCACGCTCTCGGACCGATACGGGTCGCCGAGCGCGGCGAGCAGCAGCCCGATCCGCTCGCGCAGGTCGAAGCCCTGGTAGACGTCGGCCTCCGGGATCCGCCGGTGCAGGTCGAGCAATCGCCGGTACTCGCCGAGCGCGGCGGGCAGTTCGCCCAGTTCCTCCAGGCACGCGGCGACCTGCCGGCCGTATTCCATCGCCTCCGCGTCGGTCGGCCCGCCGGACGCCGCGAACACGCCCGCGATGTACTGCAACTCGGGCAGCGCGCGCCGGAACTGACGGTCCGCCAGCAATGTGTCGGCGAGCGCCTGACGCAACCCCAGGACGAGCGGGTCACGTTCGCCGTGCCGGGCGATGGCCACCGGCAGGGCGGCGCCGAGCACGTCCACGGCCTGGGTCAACGCACCCTCGCCGAGCAGCCGGTTGGCCTCGTCGAGCGCGCTGCGCACGTCCAACGTGGGCGGCGCGGCGGAGGGCACCGCGGCCCAGTCCGGATCGGTGCGCGGCACGTGTGCCGAGGGGCCCGCGCTCATCGCCCACGGCGGCGTGGGCGGGGCCGGCACCGACGCCCGCACCGGGCCGGGCACCCCCGGCAGCGGCTGCGGCGCGGCCGGGAAACGCAGCGGGCGGGTCGGGTCCATCGGCGCGGTCGGCGCGAGCGCGTCGCCGCGGCTCGCGGGCAGCAGCGGAACGAGCCGCCGGTAGACCTCCTGCGCGTTCGCGGGCCGCTGGTCGGGCTGCTTGCCCAGCAGGTCCAGCACGAGCCGTTCCAGCGCGGCGGGGATGTCCGGGCGGTGCGCGCCCAACGGCTCGGGCGTCGTGCTGAGGTGCCCGAGCATCACCGAGGCCATCGTCGGCCCGGCGAACGGCGCCCGCCCGGCCAGCATCTCGTACAACAGGCAACCGAGCGCGTACAGGTCGGTGCGCGGCTCGACGATGCCGTTCATCTGCTCGGGCGCCATGTACGCGGGCGAGCCGGGCATCGCGCCGGTCGTGGTGAGCTTGGTCGACTCCGGGTCGAGCACCGCGGCCACGCCCAGGTCGAGCACCTTGACCGTGCCGTCGCGCCGGACCATCACGTTGCGCGGCTTGAGGTCGCGGTGCACCACCGGCACCGCGTGCACGGCGGCCAGCACCGAGCAGATCTGCGCGGCCACCGCGACCGCCCACTCCCACGGCACCGGCCGGTTCTCCGCGATCAGGTCGGCCAGGTCGCAACCGTCCAGGAGTTGCATCACCAGATACAGGTCGCCCTCGTCGGTGCCGCCGTCGAACACGGTGACCAGGCCCGGGTGATCGATGCCCGCGGTGACCCGGCACTCGCGCAGGAAGCGCCGTTCCATCGCGCCGCGGCCGCCGCCCCCCTCGACCAGGTCGGTGCGCAGCAACTTGACCGCGACCCGGCGCTGGAGGGTCTGGTCGTACGCCTTCCAGACCTGGCCCATGCCGCCGCGGCCGATCGCCGCGGACAGTTCGTAGCGGCCCGCGATCACCCGTCCGGGAGCGCTCATCGGGGTCCTCCGGGATTGCCGCCGTCCTGCTCGCGCAGCCGCTCGCTGAGCCCTTGCAGCCGGGCCCGGGCGCGCGCGGCGGGATCGTCGACCGGCACCGGCCCGGCGACGGGCGGCGGGGCGACCGGTCCGCGCGGGGCACCGGGCCCGACCGGCGGGCCGGGCACCAGGTAGCCCGGCGGGGCCGGGGGGTAGGCCATCGGGTGCGGTCCTACGGGCGCCTGCGGCCACGGCGCGTACCCGGCCGGCCCGTAAGCGCGCATCGCCCGGGCCCAGCGGGCGGATCCCACGCACCACCAGACCGGCACCGCGACCATCAGCACCAGCAGCATGACGGTGCCCACGTCGTCCAGGACGGTCTGCGGTTCGGGCGCGCCCAGCGCCTCGCGCGCGGCCTGCTCGTCGCTCGACTCGCTGCCCACGACCAGGAACACGAAGGCGAGGACCACGCTCACCGAGGTGACCGCCAGGACCACCCAGTCCCAGGGCTTGCGGGTGCGAACTCCCGCCACGAGCGGGGGGATCCACGCCAGCAGCCCGATCGAGAGGAAGGCGACCGCGGCGAGGCCGACGAGCCCGAACCAGTGTCCGGCGGTACCGCGTCTACCGGGCACCGGATCACGCGACGGACCTTGCATGCTGTGTGACTCCCGAGGCTGTGGGACTCCCGAGGCCGGACGACTCCCCAGCGGGGCGAGCCGATGCCGCGTCCGCACCCGGTCTGCCGGGAGTCGCGGGCGATGGGCCGGGAGACGGCGTGCCGGAAGCCTATCGGCGGGACCGACCGGCCGGCTGCCGACCTGGACAAGCGCCCACCCACCGACCGTTCGCCGACCGGTTCGGGTCCGGGGCCGGGCGCGCCGCGGCGCCGCGAACGCCGACACCGCGCACCCGGCGGGACACACCGGGCGCGGCGAGGGGTACCGTGCTCGGGTGTACCGCTTCCTGCTGACCCCGCGCTGGATCGCGATGGCGCTGCTCGTCCTCGTGCTGGTCCCGATCATGGTCGAGCTCGGTTTCTGGCAGTTCCACCGGCACGAGAACAAGGTCGCGCACAACGACCTGATCAGTGCCAACAGCAAGCGCGAGCCGGTGCCCGCGCAGGAGATCCTCGCGGTGGGCCGGAAGCTGCCCGGCGACCTCCAGTGGCGTCGGGTCACGGTGACCGGCACCTACGACACCGAGCACGAGATGCTCGCGCGCAACCGGTCGCAGAACAACGTGCCCGGCTTCTACGTGGTCACCCCGCTGATCACCGCCGACGGCCGGGCGCTGCTGGTGGACCGGGGCTGGGTGAAGAACCCGCCCACCGCCGCCGAGCGCCCCGAGGTGCCGCCGGCGCCGGCGGGGCAGGTCACGGTGACCGGTCGGCTGCGCCCGGACGAGACCCGCAAGGACTCCGGCATCCGCGACCTCGAGGTGCCCCAGGGCCAGGTGATGCGGATCTCCTCGTTCGAACCGGCCGCGAAGTTGCCGCACCCGATCCTCGGCGGCTACGTCGAACTCACCGAACAGACCCCGATGCCCGCGAAGGCACCGGCGCTGATCCCCGAGCCGGACGACGAGGACCTGGGCCCGCACCTGGCCTACGCGGTGCAGTGGTGGATCTTCGCGTTCGCGCTGCTGGCGATGCTCGTCAAGCTGGTCCGCAGCGAGGCCAAGGAATTGGAGGCCGAGTTGGCCGCGCTGGACGAGGCCGCCCCGGCGCCCGCGCCCGAGGAAGCGGCCAAGGTCTGAGGGTCCCGGCCGGGCCGGCCGGGACCGCGCTCACAACCCCGCGACCAGCTCCGGCAGCACCTCGCCGATCGGCTCGCGGATCACCGCGTCGGCGACCCGGTCGTAGGGTGTCTCCCCGGCGTTGACGATCACCAGCTTGGCCCCCGCCTCCTGCGCCACCCGGCACAACGACGCGGCGGGCTCGACCTGGAGCGAGGTGCCGATGGCCAGGAACACGTCGCCGATCTGCGCGGCGATCGCGGCCCGCTCCAGCACGCCGTGGTCGAGCCCCTGCCCGAACATGATCGTCGCGGTCTTCTGGATCCCGCCGCAGTGTAGGCAGCGCGGGTCGTCCTCACCCATCGCCACCCGCTCCAGCGCCGCGTCGAGCGTGGTGCGCGTGTCGCAGTCGGTGCACAACACGTAGAACATCGTGCCGTGCAGCTCGATGATCTTCTCCGCGCCGGTTCCCGCCCGCAGGTGCAGCCCGTCCACGTTCTGGGTGATCAACGCGTTGAGCCGACCGGCCCGCTCCAGCGCGACCAGCGCGGTGTGTCCCGCGTTCGGCCCGGCCAGCCGCGCGGGGTTGTCCCGGCGCAGCAACCACGAGCGGCGGCGGATGTCCTCGTCGCCCATGTAGTAGCCGTAGGTGACCAGCTTCTCCGCGTCCGGGTCCTTGGTCCACACGCCCTGCGGGCCCCGGTAGTCGGGGATCCCGGAGTCGGTGGAGATGCCTGCCCCGGTGAGCACGGTGACCCCGTCCTCGGCCGCCCGGATCCACTCCCGCACCACGTCGATCTGCTCGGTCATGCCACCGAGGGTAGCGACCGGCCGAGCTGACGACCTGTCAATTACCGCGCGTCGGGGCCGGCACGAGGCAGGATGGTGGCATGGATCTTGGACTGCGCGATCGCGTGTATCTGGTCACCGGCGGCACCCGCGGCCTCGGCTTCGCCACCGCCCGCGCGCTGGTGGACGACGGCGCCCGGGTGGTGGTCACCGGGCGGGACGAAAAACGCGCGACGGAGGCCGTCGCCGCGCTCGGCGGGCCCGAACAGGCGTTGGGGATCGCCGCCGACAACGGCGACAGCGGCACCGCCGAGCGGCTGGTCGCGGCGGCGCTGGCCCGCTTCGAGCGGCTGGACGGCGCGTTGGTGAGCGTCGGTGGCCCGCCTCCGGGCGCGATCACCGCGATCGAGGACGACCAGTGGCGGGACGCGTTCGAGTCGGTGTTCCTGGGCGCGGTCCGGATGGCCCGGGCGACCGCCTCGGCGCTGGGCACCGGCGGCGGATCGATCGGCTTCGTGCTGTCCTCGTCGGTGCGCCAACCGATCCCCGGCCTCGGCGTCTCCAACGGCCTGCGGCCGGGCCTGGCGATGGTGGCCAAAACCCTGGCCGACGAGCTGGGCCCGCGCGGCATCCGGGTGTTCGGACTGCTCCCCGGCCGGATCGACACCGACCGGGTGCGCGAACTGGACGATCTCAGCGGCGACGCGGAGGCGACCAGGGCCGCGCACACCGGGAGCATCCCGCTGGCCCGCTACGGCACCCCGGAGGAGTTCGGCCGGGTGGCCGCCTTCACGCTGTCCCCGGCCGCGTCCTACCTGAGCGGCCTGATGATCCCGGTCGACGGCGGCCTGGCCCGCTCGTTGTGACACCGGCGCGGCTCGGGGCCCGACACCGGTGTGGCCCGAAACCCCACGCGAGTGGAGCCGGGGCCTGACCCGGGTGGCACTCGGAGTCCGACAAGAGTGGCGTCCGGGACATCACCCGGGCCCGACACACGGATGGGGCCCGGGACACGTCCCGGGCCCCATCGCCGTCCATCCCCGCGCCGCTCACTCCAGGTGCCGCTTGGGCAATCCCCGGCTGGTCCGCAGGGTCATCATCGTGGGCAGCGTGTCCAGGCCCACCGCCTCGCGCGCGTTGGGCAACACCCGATCGCGCACCGCGCTCAGCACCGTGCGCGGCTCGGCGCCGGGTTCGGCCCGGACCATGACCCGCAGCGTCGGACCGTGCCGGCGGCGGATCAGATGCGCCGAGACGTGCTCGATGCCGTCCACGTACGACAGGTCGTCCTCGATCGCGTCGGCGAGCGCGTGGCCGGTCACCGTCAGCGTGTCCGCCTCGTCGCCGACCATGCCGAAGCCGGTGCCCAGACCGGACGGGCCGTCGCCGGCCCCGTCCGTGGTGTCCTGCACCCGCAGCGAACGCACCGCCCGCCGGCCGAACTGCGCGAGCAGCCACCACAACGCGAGCACCAGGATCAGCCCCGGCGCGCCGAAGGCGACCCACCACCACCAGCCGTGGTCGGTGAGCCGCTCGGCCTGACTCGTGGTGACGAACGGCTTGTCCGCGGTGCGCAGCAGGTCGGGATACCAACCCCGGCCCCGGGCGGCGACGGCGAGCCCACCGCCGATCAGGCCCAGACCGACGAGGAACAACAGGATCCGGTTGCAGACCGTACGCATGCTCGCCTCACCTCCCGCTCACGGGCTGAAGGCGCAGATCCACCCGGGGCACCCGGGCCAACGTGAGCGCGTTCGCGCGTTGCTCCAGTCGTTCCATCAACTCGTCGTGCAGGTCGTCCGGGTCGCGGAAGTGGTAGTCCACCCGCAACACCGCCTTGCGCCGACCCATCCGCACCCGCGCGTCCAGGACGCCCGAGGACGCCAGCGCGGTGTGCCGCAGGAACGAGGCGGCGGTGCGCCGGGTCATGTACACGGTCATCGCGTCGCCCGGCGAGCGCAGTCGCAGCAGGCTGCGTCGCCCCGGGGTGACCGCGAGCACGATCAGCCACAGGCCCAGCACCGCGGCGATCAGCCCGGCGGCGATGGTCGCGTTGTCGCGCCACACGTGCGTCTGGGCGCGCTCCAGGAGTTCGCGCGACCAGCGCGGGGCCCGGTCGATCCGGGCCGTGATGCCGATGTACAGCGCGGTGCCCGCGACGCCGCCCACGAGCAGCGCGACCAGCCCGGCCGGGAAGCCGCGCGTCGACCAGGCCCGGCGCACCTTCGCACCATCGCCCCAGTCGTCGATCGCACCCGCCGACGTCTCGGCCGGCGAGGCACCGGAAGGCGCCTCCGGCGAGGCCTCCAGGCTCACTCCACTCTCCTCTTGCCGTGCCCCCCACGGGTCAACCGGCCGACCGTGACGTCCACCCGCACCACCGGCATCCCGGTCAGGTACTCCACGTCGGCGCGCACCCGCCGGCGAATCGTCCGGGCGATCTCGACCACGGGCCCGGGGTAGGGCACGTCCACGTCGAGGGTCACCGTCGCGTGGTCGTGGTGCATGGTGGCGCCCGCGCGCGGCGCGCGCAGCACGGTGTCCGGCGCGGCCTCGACGGTGGCCTCGCGTGCCGCGCGGGCGGCGATCTTCTCCACCACGCGCCCACCGATCTGCAGTACTCCGCGGTGCGCGGCCGGCGCCAGGCCCTCCGCCGGTACCGCGCGCATCAGCGCCGCCGGTTGCGCGAGCTGAACAGCTCGCCGAGGTCCAGGTCGCCGTCCAGGAAACGACCGACCAGGAAGCCGACCACCCCGAGCGCGGCGACCAGGAGAAAGGCCCCGAACCCGCCGAGCGCGGCGGCCAGGCCGAGGGCCATGCCGACCAACAGGCCGACCATGGGTGTAGTCATTGGCGAACGACTCCTCACTGAACCGACCATCGGTTGTTGTCGACCCTGTCGGGTCGGGTACCGAGGAACCGTGCGGATCCTTCGCGGATTCCACCGGTCCTCGCCCCGCCCGCTACTCGACGCGCGGGTTGTTGCGCCGTCGATGCCGCTCCGCCAACTGGCGCCAGAGCCGGCCCGGCAGTCGGCCGCGGCGGTAGA
Organism: Embleya sp. NBC_00888; assembly: GCF_045207655.1. NCBI lineage: Bacteria > Bacillati > Actinomycetota > Actinomycetes > Kitasatosporales > Streptomycetaceae > Embleya > Embleya sp. NBC_00888. The sequence continues at coordinate 2,524,587 of NZ_CP108784.1, forward strand.
CCGTGGTCTCCGCCGCGGCCCCCGAGCGAACCGGCGCCGGTGGCCCGGCCGCGTCGATCAGCGCTCTGAACCGCTCCAGCCCGGCGACGAATTCCTCCGGGTCACCGCCACGATCGGGATGACTCGCGCGGATGAATTCCCGGTATTCGCGCAGCAGTTGGCGCCGCGCGTCGTCGCCGGGCCCGACCGTCACTGAAGCTGGCGCTCCTTGGAGTCGTCTCCGTCGTACTCGATGTGGATGTCGTCCACCGCGATGTTGACCTCGACCACCTCGAGCGCGGTCATGCGCTCGACGGAGTCGATCACATTCTCTCGGACGGCTTGCGCCAATTCGGCGATGGGCACGCCGTAATCCACGACGATGTTGAGATCCACCGCACACTGCCGCTCGCCCACCTCGACGCTGACACCCTGCGCCACGTTGGGCTTGCCCCCCGGAATGCGCTGACGCACCGCGCCGAACGCCCGGGCCGCGCCCCCGCCGAGCGCGTACACGCCCGGGATCTCGCGGGCGGCGATGCCCGCGATCTTGGCGACCACACCGTCCGCGATGGACGTGCGGCCCTTGTCCGTGGCCAGCTTGACGACCTCGGTCGAACGAGCCCCGCTCGCCGGCGAGCGCTCCTCGTCCTTCTCGAGCGCCTGCGTGCCGGTCTTGCCCTGGGTCGTTGTGTCCGCCATCGGCGCACTTCCTTCCTCGACTGCCCGAACCATGCGACCGGAACCCCACTCGGTCCCGCCTGACATCGGTGCCCCTTGCCGGGTCCACCACACCTGTACGACACACACACCGGGCGAACGTCACGCGTCGATCGGCGAATGTTTCGCCGAATCCGACGCTATCGGGCCGGACGCATACCGGCGCGGACCCGCACCCGCGCCCCGCCGTCGGGGTGGCGGTTCTCGTGTTGCGACCCCGGGCGCAGTACCGTCGCCGGGTTGGGACGAGGAGGGAAGCCGATGGCCGACGAGGCCGAGCTCGACGAGGGCACCCTGGTGGTGCGGGCTCAAGAGGGCGACGCCGAGGCATTCGAGGTGCTGATGCGTCGGCACGGTCGATCCCTGTACACGCTCGCGCTGCGCATCCTGGGACGACCCACGGACGCGGAGGACGCGGTCCAGGAGGCGTTCATCAGCGCGTGGCGCCGACTGCCCGGGTTCCGCGCCGAGTCGTCGTTCCTGACCTGGATGTATCGCATCGTCACCAACCGCGCGTTGAACATCGCCCGGACCAGACGGCCCACCGTCGGCCTGGACCAGGTACCCGACCGGGCGATACAGCAGATGGCGGACAATCCGGAGCGACGGGCGGAGGGGTCGGCGGCACTCAAGGCGCTTCAGGAGGCGATGACCACGCTCACCGAGGAGCAGCGGGCCTGCTGGGTTCTGCGCGAGTTGCACGGGCAGAGCTACGACGAGATCGCGGCGGCCGTGGGGATCGGGGCGAACGCGGTCCGGGGCAGGATCTTCCGAGCACGACAGACCCTGGCGGAGGCGATGCGGCCGTGGACGTGACGAACGAGGCGGGCGACGCGCCCGACGCGCTGCGGCTGCCGTCCGCGGCGGAACTGCTCGCGACGACCCGGCACGCCCCGGCGGGGGCGACCGACTCGGCCGACGCCGACCCGGATCGGGAGCTGTTGCCGTGCGGGCGCGAGCCCGAGGGGGTGCTCGAACACGTCGCCGAGGGCGGGCTGGACGAGCACGAGCGCTCGTGTCCGGAATGCCAGGCGGTGCTGCGCGACCACTCGGTGCTCGATCAGGTCACCCGCGAGTGGGCCGAGTTGCCGGTCCCGGTGCCGGACGACCTGGGCGCGCGGGTGATGCGGCTGGTCCGGGCCGAGTTGCACACCGGTCGGCTGCTGCCGCTGGGCGAGCCGGACGAGCAGTTGACGCTCACCGAGACCGCCGCGGCGCGTACGCTGCGCACGGCGGTGGACGCCGAGCCCGGCGTACAGGCCCGCAGTTGCCGGATCCGGCCGTACGAGAACCGGGCGGGCGCGGCGGTGCCGGGTCCGGTCACCGTGCGGCTGTCGGTCGGCGTGCCGTACGGCGAGCCGATCCACGCGCTGGCCGAACGACTGCGCGAGCGGGTGCGCCGGGCCGCGAGCGAACGACTGGGGTTGGAAGTGGCGAAGGTGGACGTGGACGTGGTCGGCCTGGAACCGGCCGCCGGGAATCGGGAGGCGAGCCGATGAGGCAGCCCGCGACGCGCACCTCGCGCGAGATGTCCGTCCTGGCCCGGACCACCGCGGGCGGCGCGGCGCTGACCGTGCCGGGCGTGGTGGACCTGCAACCGGGACTGCTCGACGCGGTCGCCCAGGTCTCCGGCGGCCTGATCCCGGGCCGGGTCCCGGGGGTGACCACGCGCGTGCTCGACGGAGTGCTGCACGTGGACGTGCAGTTCCGCGCGGCGGCGGACCGCCGGGTCCTGGACGTGGCGCGCGAGGTGCGCGCGGCGGTCACCGAAGCGGTGCGGCAGCGGACCGGGCACAAGCACGTGGTGGTACACATCCTGGTCACCGACGCGGGATCCTGAGCACGGTAGCCCTGAACCCGGTCCTCTCGAGCCCCGTCGTCGTGAGCCCGGTCCTCCCGAGCGTCGTCACCGCGGGCCCCGTCGTCCCGAGCCCCGTTCGCGCCCCGCGCGTCCGACGCGCGGTCAGACCCGCGCGAGGCTGTACGAGGGCCGCTCGTTCAGGGCCGCCGCGTCGTGCCCGGGCAGGTGGCCGTAGGCGCCGATGATGCCGCCGATCTCCTCGGTGGCGGTCAGCGGCCCGCTCGCGTCGGCGGCCCGCGGCACCCGGCCGTGGCCGATCAGTTGCAGCCACTTGTTCAGCGGCAGCCGGGCCCGCTCGTACATCTCCAGGGCCTCGGTCGGATCCTGGTACGAGGCCAGCGAGCGGGCCAGCACACGCGCGTCGACGATCGACTCGGACGCGCCGCCGAGCACGTAGGGGTACATCGGGTGGGCCGCGTCACCGAGCAGCGTGACCCGGCCGAACGACCACTGGTCCAGCGGCGGTCGGGTCACCAGCGGATAACCGGAGGCCTCGGTCGGCGTCTTGACCATCGCGCCGACGTCGGCGCCGGCGATGCTCCAGCCGCGGAACACCCGGGTGAGCCGGCGCAGGTCCGCCGGCCCGTTCCACCCGGTGTCGCCGAGTTCGCCGGCCGACTGCCGATCGGGCAGTTCGGCGAGCCAGTTGGTGAGCGTGGTCCCGTCCCGCGGATCGATCGGCTTGATCGGGTGCGCCATGAAGCGCGCCTCGCCGTGCGCGGTCATGATCATCGTGTGCCCGTCGGCGAACGGCGCGCAGCGGGTGGTGCCGCGCATCAGGATGCGCGGCTGGGCCACCGGCGAGCCCTCGTCCGGCAACAGCGTCGCGCGCGTCGCCGAGTTGATCCCGTCCGCGCCGATCAGCACGTCGGCCCGCTCCCGCCAGGGCCGCCCTTCGCCGTCGACGAAGTAGCCGGTGACCCCGTCGTCGTCCTGGTCGAACCCGGTCAGCCGGGACCCGGTGCGCACCGCCGGGCGGCCGAGCCGCTGGTAGACCGCGCGCAGCAGGGCCACCTGCAACTCGCCACGATGCACGGACAGATGCGGCCACAGGAAGCCCGCCCGCTGCCCGCGCGGTTCGAGCACCACACGCTTGGCCGCCCGGTCGGGATAGGCCACCCCGGACAGCGGCACGCCCAGGTTGGCGATCGGATGGTAGAGGTCGAGTTCGGCGAGTTCGCGCACCGCGTGGGGCAGGAGGCTGATACCGAGCCCGAGGGGCCGGATTCTCAGTGCCGCGTCGACCACCGTCACCTCGGTGATGCCCGCGTCGTACAGGCTCAGTGCCACAGCCAGTCCACCTATGCCGCCGCCGGCGACGAGAACACGCACGTAAAAGCCCCTCTTGCCAACCATTTGGAATATCACCACACTACCCGCCGCCTCGGGCTGTGGTCGGTCAACTCGCGAGGGCCCGGTCTTGTTCCTGGTCCCGGAACTGACGGTGGTACAGGTCCGCGTACAGTCCGTCCCGGACGAGCAACTCGGCGTGTGTGCCCCGCTCCACGATGCCGCCGCCGTCCACCACCAGGATCAGGTCGGCGTCGCGCACGGTGGACAGCCGGTGGGCGATCACCAGCGCGGTACGACCTTCCAGAGCCGAGGCCAACGCGTGCTGCACGGCCGCCTCGGACTCGGAGTCCAGGTGCGCGGTCGCCTCGTCGAGCACCACCACACGCGGTGACTTGAGCAACAGTCGGGCGATCGCCAGGCGTTGCTTCTCGCCGCCGGACAACCGGTGTCCGCGCTCGCCGACCACCGTGTCCAGTCGGTCCGGCAGCTCGGCCACCTGCTCGCCGATGTTCGCCGCGCGCAACGCGGCCCACAACTCGTCCTCGCTCGCGTCCGGCTTGGCGTAGAGCAGGTTGCCGCGGATCGTGTCGTGGAACATGTGCGAGTCCTGGGTGACCACGCCGACGGTGTCCCGCAACGACGCGAGCGTGACATCGCGCACATCGTGGCCGCCGATCCGCACCGAGCCCTCGGTGGCGTCGTAGAGCCGGCCGACCAGTGAGGTGATCGTGGTCTTGCCCGCGCCCGAGGGGCCCACCAGGGCCACCACCTGACCGGGCTCGGCCCGGAACGACACGTCGCGCAACACCGGCTCGGAGCGCCGCCGATCGAGCACCGCGACGCTCTCCAGCGAGGCCAGCGAGACCTCGTCCGCGCCGGGGTAGGCGAAGCCGACCGCGTCGAACTCGACCGTCGCCGCGTCCGCCGGCAGCGGCTTGGCGTCCGGCTTGTCGGCGATCATCGCGGGCAGGTCGAACACCTCGAAGACCCGCTCGAAGCTGACCAGCGCGGTCATCACGTCCACCCGCACGTTCGCCAGCGCGGTCAGCGGCCCGTACAGCCGGCCGAGCAACACGGTGAGCGCGACCAGCGTGCCCACGGTCAGTTGCCCGTCCACCGCCAGGTGCCCGCCGATCAGGTACACCAGCGCGGTCGCCAGCGAGGCGACCAGGGTCAGCGCGGTGGCGAACACCCGGTTCACCAGGGCGATTCGGATGCCGATGTCGCGCACCCGGGCGGCCCGCCCGGAGAACAGCGCGTCCTCCTCCTCGGGCCGGCCGAAGATCTTGGCCAGCATCGCGCCGGACACGTTGAACCGCTCGGTCATCACGGTCGACATCTCCGCGTCGAGCTGCATCTGCTCGCGCGTCATGGCCTGCAACCGACGACCGATCCATTTGGCCGGCAACAGGAACAGCGGCAGCAGGACCAGCGAGATCAGGGTGATCTGCCAGGCCAGGTAGAACATCGTGCCGGCCACCAGGACCAGGCTGACCAGGTTGGACACCACTCCGGCCAGGGTCGAGGTGAACGCGCGCTGCGCGGACAGCACATCGTTGTTCAGGCGCGAGATCAGCGCGCCGGTCTGGGTCCGGGTGAAGAACGCGATCGGCTGCCGCTGCACGTGCGCGAACACCTGGCTGCGCAGTTCGTAGATCGAGCCCTCGCCGATCCGCGCCGAGTACCACCGTTCGGCCAGGCCGAACCCGGCGGCGAGCAGCGCGATGCCCGCCACCACCATCGCGAGCACGGTCACCAGGTGACCGTTCCCCTCGAGCACCCCGTCGTCGACGATCCGCTGCGCGAGCAGCGGCGGCACGACGGTCAGCACCGCGCCGATCACGACCAGGATCAGATACACGGTGATCTGCCGTGCGAAAGGTCTCGCGAACTCGCCCACCCGCCGCACCGTGCCGGGCGCGAGCTTGCGCTCGACCACCGACGCGTCGCGGGTGTAGGAGCGCAGGTTCATTCCCATCGGGCCGCCGCCACTCATCACGCCTCGCTCCCGTACATATCGAATGATGAAACGAAATCCTGAGTCAACCTCAGCACTTCGTTGTACAGGAACACCGGCGCGGGCCCGCTTACTCCCCGGGAGTCCCGGGCCCGACACGGCTTCGCCGGCCGCCGGCGGCGGCCGGATGTGACGTGGGTCTCGCTACTCGCCGGTGCCCGCGAGGTCGCGCAGGCGGCGGGCCTGGGCGGCGCGTTCGGCGGCGCGCTGTTCGTCGTAGCTACGCCCCGCGGCACCCGCGAGCAGGGCCTTCGTCTCGATCACCGCATCGCGCGGCGCGGCCAGGAGCGCGGCCAGCAGGTCGCGCGCGGCGCCGTCGAGTTCCTCGCGCGGTACCGCGAGCGTGGCCATCCCCATCGACACGGCCTCCTGGGCACTCACCCAGCGGCCCGTGACGCAGATCTCCAGGGCACGGGCATAGCCCACGAGGTCGGTCAACGGCTTGGTCCCGGCCAGGTCCGGGACCAGACCGAGCGCGGTCTCGCGCATCGAGAACCGCGCGTCGTCGGCGCACACCCGCAGATCGCACGCCAACGCCAACTGGAACCCGGCGCCGACGGCGTGCCCCTGCACCGCGGCGACGGTGAGCAGGTCGGGGCGGCGCCACCACGTGAACGCCTCCTGGAACGAGGCGATGGTCGCGTCGAGTTCGTCGTCGCTCGCCCCGGCCAGCGAGACGAGATCCGACTCCCCCGAAATGCCCCCGCCGCCCGGGAACATCCGCCGATCCAGGCCCGCGGAGAAGGAGGCGCCCTCCGCGCGCAACAACACGGCTCGGACGTCACCGGGCAGGTCGCGACCGACGGCGGCGAGCGCGCGCCAGAGCGCGGGAGTCTGCGCGTTGCGCCGATCGGGATTGGTGAGGGTCACCACCGCGAACGAACCTTCGATCACGACCGAAAGATCCTGCCGTGCGGCGACGTCGGCACCGCCGACCTCACCGCCGTTGCCGTCCGTACCGCCATTGCCATTCGTACTGTCGAGCTGATTCGCCACCACGTCCACGGTCCCTCCCGTGTTCGGGTCGCTTCCGTCGAACGACCACGCGCCCGACGTTACCGGTCGGTCACATGGTCGTTCGACGGACGGTACGGTGATGCGGATCCTCCGGAGCTCGACCTCAGGCCGAGGACGACGCGGCGGTCTTGGCCTTGCCCCGCGTTGCCCCACCCCTGCCTCGGAGGGTCACCCCGGATTCGCTGAGCATCCGGTGCACGAAGCCGTAGGAACGGCCCGTCTCCTCCGCGAGGGCGCGGATGCTGGCACCGGAGTCGTACTTCTTCTTGAGGTCAGCCGCGAGCTGCTCGCGCGCGGCACCGGTCACCCGGCTGCCCTTCTTCAGAGTCTCGGCCACACGTGCCTCCTCATAGGAAGTGCGCTCTGGAATCCCATGATCACCCCTGGGGCATGGCATGGCCAGTGATTCCACCAGGCCCGATGGCTTGATCATCGCGGCGCGTGGCCCGTTGCACACAAAGATCACCCGAGCGGAATCACGCCTTCCTGTGCCGAATGCTTGACCGAATCCTGTGTCCGCCGACAAAGGCGCTGGTCACCCATGAGATTCGGGACCTTGCTCTGTGTCGCCGTCGAGCCTGGTGACCGGCATCACGTACGGACCGGAAGGATGGCTTCCCCTTGTGAGGATTTCGTGGTGAAAACCGGTCGGGGGGACGAAAGCGATCACCCCGTCGGGTTGCCGAGGACGGCGACCCGACGGGGTGTCGGTGGTTCGGGTTCCCGGGCGCGTGCGCCCGAACGATCAGGCGAGCGCGACCAGGTCGGCGTAGTCCTCGTTCCACAGGTCCTCGACGCCGTCCGGCAGCAGGATGATCCGCTCCGGCTGGAGCGCCTCGACCGCGCCCTCGTCGTGCGTGACGAGCACGACCGCGCCCTCGTAGGTGCGCAGCGCGTCCAGCACTTCGGCGCGGCTGGCCGGGTCGAGGTTGTTGGTCGGCTCGTCCAGCAGCAGCACGTTCGCCTTGGAGACCACCAGCGTCGCCAGCGCGAGCCGGGTCTTCTCACCGCCGGAGAGCACCCCGGCCGGCTTGTCCACATCGTCGCCGGAGAACAGGAACGAACCGAGCACCTTGCGCACCTCGACCAGGTCGAGGTCGGGCGAGGACGAGCGCATGTTCTCCAGCACCGTGCGCTCCGGGTCGAGCGTCTCGTGCTCCTGCGCGTAGTAACCGAGTTGCAGCCCGTGGCCGGGCTCGATCTTGCCGGTGTCCGGGTCCTCGACCCCGCCGAGCAGGCGCAGCAGCGTGGTCTTGCCCGCGCCGTTGAGGCCCAGGATGACCACGCGCGAGCCCTTGTCGATGGCCAGGTCGACGTCGGTGAAGATCTCCAGCGAGCCGTACGACTTGGACAGGCCGGTCGCCATCAGCGGGGTCTTCCCGCACGGAGCCGGCTTGGGGAAGCGCAGCTTGGCCACCTTGTCCGACTTACGCTCGCTCTCCAGTCCGGACAGCAGCTTCTCGGCACGACGGGCCATGTTCTGCGCGGCCACCGTCTTGGTCGCCTTGGCCCGCATCTTGTCGGCCTGCGTGAAGAGTTGGTCGGCCTTCTTCTCCGCGTTGGCCCGCTCGCGCTTGCGGCGCCGCTCGTCGGTCTCACGCTGGAGCTTGTAGGCGTTCCAGCCGACGTTGTAGATGTCGATGGTGGTGCGGTTGGCGTCCAGGTAGAACACCTTGTTGACGCACGCCTCCATCAGGCCGACATCGTGACTGATCACGATGAAGCCGCCCTTGTAGGTCTTGAGGAAATCGCGCAGCCACCCGATCGAGTCGGCGTCGAGGTGGTTGGTGGGCTCGTCCAGGAGCAGCGTGTCGGCGTCCGAGAAGAGGATCCGGGCCAGTTCGACCCGGCGGCGCTGGCCGCCGGAGAGGGTGTGCAGTTCCTGACCCAGGATCCGGTCCGGCAGACCCAGGCTGGCCGCGATGGTGGCCGCCTCGGCCTCGGCCGCGTAGCCGCCCTTGGTCAGGAACTCGGTCTCCAGGCGGGAGTACCTGCGCATCGCCTTCGCGGCGGTCTCACCGCTCGCGCTGGCCATCAGACCCTCGGCCTCGCGCATGCCGGAGAGCGCCACGTCCAGCCCGCGCGCGGACAGGATCCGGTCCCGGGCGAGCACGTCCAGGTCACCGGTGCGCGGGTCCTGCGGGAGGTAGCCGACCTCGCCGGTACGGGTGATGGTGCCGGACGCGGGCTGGGTCTCCCCGGCCAGCGTCTTGGTCAGCGTGGTCTTGCCGGCGCCGTTGCGGCCGACCAGGCCGATCCGGTCGCCGGCCGCGACCCGGAAGGAGGCCGGCTCCAGCAGGATGCGGGCGCCGGCGCGTAGTTCGACGTTGGTTGCGTTGATCATGAAGGACTGGACTCCCGGTCGGGGACTGACGAAGACGGACGGTCGCGCGGGGCTCGCGGGGAAGCCGCACCGCTCTAAGGCCGCTCGCGGGGATATCCAGAGAAACCGACCATGCCCACGAGTCTACGGGAGGGCTCGCACCGGATTCCCGGGCGTCCCACGGCCACGAAGGGGACGCCGGCGATAAAAACCCGGAAAAGGGATATCCGTCACCCGACATCTTTCGTCTGGCCCTGTTCCCCCCAGCCCGCAGGCGGTGCCGTGATGCAGTTCGACGACGACGCGGATCTCGACACGTCGCAGATCGAGGACCGTCGCGGCTCGGGCGGCGGCGGCCTGCGCCGGCCGGGACTCGCGGTGGGCGGCGGGGCGGCGGGCCTGATCGCGGTGGTGCTCGGCCTGATCGTCGGCCTGAGCCCCGACCAGCTCGGGCTGAGCGACGACGGCGGAGGCGACCCGGTACCGGCGGACAACCGGGCACTACAGGACTCGTGCCGCAAGGGCACCGACGCCAACGCGCGCGACGACTGCCGGATCGTGGGCGTGGTCAACAGCGTGCAGGCGTATTGGACGGACGAGTACCGGCGCCGGGGCGCGACCTACAAGCCGGCGCCGACCCAATTCTTCACCGGCGGCACCTCGACCGCGTGCGGCGGGGCGACCTCGGCGGTGGGCCCCACCCGAGCACACACACCCCAACCAACCCGCGACACCACCCAGCCCGGCCGGCGCTTGAGGCCACCCAGCCCGTGCGGCGCTTGAGCACACTCAGCCCGGCCGGCGCTTGAGGCCAACCCAACGGAGCCACCACCCAACGCCGGCCGAACACCAAAACAGCCCGGCCGGCGTTTGAGGCCAACTCGCCACCACAAGGCCCGAGTTCAGCCAACCGCGACCCGCGCCCGATCCACGATGTCCTCCGCATCGGCAACAGCCGAAAGATGCCGCGCCAACCGAGACCGGACCTCGCGCCCCCCACCATCGGCAACAACCAGCGAGACCCACGCCGCCGAAGCCTCCAGCGCCGCCCGCGCACTGGCCGCCGCAGCCGCGAGGTACGGAAGCACGTCCTCGTCCCCGCCATCGCGGACCGTACCCGCCAGCCCGATCAGATCCGCCGCCAACGCCGCGATGCGCAAAGGCACTTCCGCCTCGCCCACGGCAACGGAATCCACCCCGGCCGCATGGCCCACCCGCATCGCCCGCTCCCGCATCCGCCCCGCCTCGGCCCGCGCCGCCCGCATCGTCTCCTCGGCGTCGGTCGTGTGCAGCGCCAGCGCGGCCGCCCGCTCGATCAGCGCCGCGGCCTGCGCGGCCTGGAGCGCGGCGGCGGCCCCTCGTACCGCGACGTCGGGACTGGCCAGTCGGTCGAGGTGTTCCCCGATGGTCTGTTCGCGCAACGGACCCTCCTTGCACAGCGTGGACAAACAGTCGAACCGTCCCTGCCAGAGTGCACGCCGAGATCCAATTACGCCATTTTTCCGCCGTGTTGGTTTAAACCCGCCCCAACTCCGATCACCAACCGCACACACCCGCACACCGCACGCGCCCGCCCCCGCCCACGAAGCCCCGCGGACCAAACCCCACGCACCCCGCGCGCCCCACGCGCTTCCGCGCCCGAGTTCACTGCACGGTCTTCACGTCGCACCAGACAACCTTCCCGTCCGGCACGGGATAGCTCCCCCACTCCTCCGCCATCGCGTCCACGAGCAACAACCCGCGCCCGTGCTCGTCGAGCAGATCCACCGCGTCCCCGGGCTCGGGGAGCGCCGGGTCGTGGTCCACGACCGCGATCCGAATCGAGTTCTCCCGACGCAGAATCGCCACCGCGACCGTATGACCCCGCACCGAGTGCTTGACCGCGTTGGTCACCAGTTCCGACAGCAGCAGTTCCAGGGTGTCCACGGGCGCGTCCGGAACCCGTTCCCCCAGCACCCGCCGCAGCGCGTGACGCGCCCGAGGCACCGCCTCCACCGTGGCCGTCAACCTCAGTGACAGGAGCAGTGGGCCGGCCGAAGACTCCCCGGATCGCGGCGATGATGCGGTTTCGCCCACGTCTCCCCCTGTATCCCCGGTATCCCCTGGTGGCGCGAATGAGGCTGCCGGAGGCATCGGCGACCTTTGTCCAAACTAGCCGCCCTTGTCTCCACTGTTGGTGAGATCGACTTCTTTACCCCCGGTGAAACGTGGCGCGGGCCGGCGATGGACGTGCGACCGGCGCTCGATCGGCGCGCACGATCGATACGAGCGCCGTCGGGCGCCCGGGGCGCGGTTCCCGGCCCGCGTCGCGGGGTAGCGATCTGCGACGACAACGCTCCGAGCAGCACGTCGAGGCCGACACGTGACCGGTATCGCAGGGCCCGAGAGGGCGCTCGGGGAACCAACCGATCCGCCGCTTCGTCCCGCAAGCAGATGGCAACGGCCCGGGACACCCGGTGCCGGCTCGCCACCCGGCCGCTAACGTCGGGGGTACCGACCGCGTCACGGAGGACCTGCATGCAGCCCCGGCTCCAGGCCACTCTGGCCGATTTCGTCCCAGCCCTGCGCTTCGTCGCGCCCGAACTCGTCGCCGACTACCTCGAACACGAGGACCTGCCCGCGGCGTGGTGGATGAGCGTGCCCGTGGTGCGGGCCGCGGACACCTTCGGTCGCGACGAGCTCCCGGGGCGGCTCGCCGATCTGGCCTACACCGAGCTTCGCCACCTGCGCCTGGGCGACCTGCTGCCGGGCGCGTGGCTGGCCCGCAACGGCTTCCGGCTGTCCCAGTGGCCGGACGGCGCCCGGACGAACGTGATGGTGCGTACGCCGGACTGGGCGGACCTGCTGACCACGACCGTGCGCGAGGTCGGCGACTGGACCCAGATCGGCACCTCGACGGTACGACCGCTGGTGGCCCGGTTGTTCGAGGAGGTGCTCGGGCTGCTGCCCGCGGACGACGAATCGGTGGACGTGGACGCGGTGTTCGGCACGCCGGAGACCGCCTCGAGCGTGCCGGCCGTCGCCTCGACCCCCGAGCCGGAGCCGCACCCGGCCGAGCCGGAGCCGCACCCCGAGCCGGAACGCGAGCCCGAGCCGAAGCCGGTCCCCACCGTGTCCGACGCGATTCCGGCAGCGCCGCCCGAAGGCGACTGGGACACCCCGGACGAGTGGGGCGACCTGGACGAGGACGAGCTGTACCCGGTCAAGCTGCCCGAGCCGTTGACCGACGAACTGGGCACGGTGGTGCGCTGGCTGGCCGCCCAGGCACCGGACGTTCCGCTGATGGCCCAGCTCGCCCAGGTCACCCTGGAGACCGCGGCCGTGGTCGGCTTGGAGGACGCCACGGACGAGGTCCGGACGGCACTGACCGCGCTGCTCACCCAAGTCCCGTCCGGCCTGCGCGCGTCGCTCGCGATGCCACCCGCACCGGTCGAGGCCGCGCCCGAGGCGGACGAGGCGGAGTCCGCGTCGACCGCCGGCACCACGGCGGGCCGGGACGCGTACGGCGAGGTCCCGCCGCCCACCCGAGCGGACGTGGCCCCGACCGCCCCGACCGGTCGCAAGCCGGCCGAACCGCGCTCCGAGCCCGCACCCGAGCCCACGGCCGAGTCGACGTCCACCGGAAAGCGGCAGCCGCGGGTCCGGACCGAGGACACCTCCGAGGACGCGCCGCCGCGCGCCGTGTCCGCCGAGCCCGCGACCGAGGGCGACTACCCGGGTCTGGACGCGTACGGCGAGACACCACCGATGACCGTCGCGGACATCCCGATCCGCACGATCAAGGACCGCGGCCGGGCCGACGCGCCCGCCGCCCGGTCGCCCAAGCAGGCCCCCGAGCAGGCCGAGGACGAGGACGAGGACCCCGGGCAGGACGCGTTCGGCGAGGTCCCACCGCCCACCGCCGGCGAGCTGCCCGTCGTCGCCGAATCGAACGTGCCGCGCACTCCCGAGGGACTGCGCATCCCGCCGCGCCCGAGCCACCCACCGCGCACCGCGCCCGCCACGAACCCGAGCGCCCGGAATCCGACCACGGCGCTGCCCGCCGCCGAGGCCGCCGCGACCGCCGCCGAGATGCCGTCCGTGCCCGCGCCGCCGGACCACTCGGTGGTACCGCGGACGAACCGCGGTACGAAGGCCGCAGCCGACCCGGAGGCCACCGTCGAGATGGTGCCGGGCACGCTGCCCGGGACCGAGGACGTCACGATGCTCGTCGACCGGCCGCTGCCCCGCGCCGGCGAACCCGGCGGCGGTGACCTCGTCGCGATCCTGACCACGTGGTTCGCCGCTGTCGAACCGCAGCGCAAGGTGCTCGCCCGGGATCGGCTGTTCACCGACGCACCGCGCGAACTGGAGTCGCTGGCAGCCGAGTTCAGCACCTCGCCGGCCGAGGTCAAGATCATGGAGCGGGACCTGCGGCGCACTCTGGACGAACGGATCGCCCGCTCCGACGGCGCGCCGGTCCGGGTCCACCTGAGCTTCGTCCGGGACCGACTCGGCGTGCTCACCACGGTGTCCGAGCTGCGCGCGCTGCACCCCAAGCACACCGAGACCGTGCCGGGTCTGGAGATCCAGGTCTGGCAGGTGCTGCGCGGCCTGCTCGGGCTGCACATGTCGGTGGACGGCTGGCTGTCGAGCGCCCCGCTCGGCGAGTTGTCCGACCGCACCCAGAGCACCCTGGACGCGGCCTGCGCCCACGGCCCGGTCCCGCTCGAGGCGCTGGAGCGGGACCTCGCCGCGATGGGCATCCGCAAGCCGCTCCAGATCGCCTGGGTCGGCCGGCTGGACGGCTTCCAGGTGGAGAACGGTCACGTGCTCTCCCGCTCGGCGGACACCCTGGAACGGCCCGCCCAGAAGCAGCAGTCGGCGCCGATCGGCGACCCGTCCTGGACGGCGGGCTGCTTCCGTGAGGACACCGGCGCGTGGGCGTTCCGGGTGGACGTGTCCACCGCGATGCTCGAAGGCGAGCCGGTGAAGCTGCCGCCGGCGTTCGCACAGTCCCTGGGGGTCACCCCCGGGGGCCAGGTCCGGCTGCACCACGGGCACGGCCCCGCCGCGCTGCGCTGGTCCGATACGCCCTACCTGGTGTCGATGCGGGCGATCCTGACCGGTCTGGCCGCGCACGAGGGCGACATGGTCTTCATCTCGTCCATCCACCAGGGCCGCCTGGAGGCACGCCTGGTTCGCGGCGACGCCACCGTACGCCTCCCCCGCTGGGCCCGCGCGCTACGCCACACCGGCGTCGACCCGGTCCCCGAGCAGGTCAACCTCCCCGAACTCCTCGGCGCCCGGATCGGCCTCGAACCCGGCATCGACCTCAAGGCAGTCCTGCACCGCCTCCAACAACGAGGCGACACCGACGTCCTCGAACTCCTCGGCGTAACCCAACCCCGCCCCTGACCCAACAAAAAAGCGCCGGGCGGGCCGACCCAAGTCGACCCACCCGGCACCCGACACCGGCCAAAACCAAAACCACCCCGGCCGGCACCTGAGCCCACTCGGCCCGGCCGGCGCTTGAGGCCACCCAGCCCGGCCGACACTTGAGGCCACCCCAACCAAACCAAACGCCAACGCCGGCCAAAAGCCAAAATCAGCCCGGCCGGCGCTTGAGGCCGCCGAGGCCGCAGGCCAGGCAACAAGCCCGGCCGGCGCTTGAGGCCAAAGGGCCCAGCCGGCCCGGGAGGCTACAGGTTGAACCCGAGCGCCCGCAGTTGCTCGCGCCCGTCATCGGTGATCTTGTCCGGCCCCCACGGCGGCATCCAGACCCAGTTGATCCGCATGTCCGCGACGATCCCCTCGGTCGCGGTCCGCGTCTGGTCCTCGATCACGTCCGTCAGCGGACACGCCGCGCTGGTGAGCGTCATGTCGATGGTGGCGATGTTCGCGTCGTCGACGTGCACCCCGTACACCAGGCCCAGGTCGACGACGTTGATCCCGAGCTCCGGGTCGACCACGTCGTACATCGCCTCGGTGACGTCCTCCGGCGTAGCCGCGGGACGCGCCTGCGTCTCGGTCATTTCTGCCCTTCCGTCGTCTGCAGCGTCTGCAGCGCCTGCGCGGTGGCGTCCTTGAAGGCCATCCACCCCAGCAGCGCACACTTCACCCGCGCCGGGTACTTGCTGACGCCGACGAACGCCACGGCGTCCTCCAGGACGTCCTCGTCCGGCTCACCCTGCCCCTTGGACTGCATGAGCGCGAGGAACTCGTCCCCGGCGTGCATCGCGTCCTCGATGGTGTGCCCGATCACCAGATCGGTCATCACGGACGCGCTGGCCTGGCTGATCGAACAGCCCTGACCCTCGTAGCTGACGTCGAGAACCTTCTCGCCGTCCAGCTTCACCCGCAGCGTGACCTCGTCCCCACAGGTCGGGTTGACGTGGTGGACCTGGGTGTCGAACGGGTCGCGCAGCCCCTTGTTATGGGGGTGCCGGTAGTGGTCCAGGATGATCTCCTGGTACATCCCGTCAAGCTTCATCTCTTCGCCTCCCGCCCCACTGAGCCGGAACCAGTGCTAACCGAAAAACTGTCGGACATGTTCCAGCCCGGCCACCAGCGCGTCGACCTCGGCCGGCGTGGAGTACAGGTAGAACGAGGCTCGCGTGGTCGCCGGCACTCCGTAGCGCAGGCACACCGGACGCGCGCAGTGGTGACCCACCCGCACCGCGATGCCCTGCTCGTCGAGTACCTGACCCACGTCGTGCGGGTGGATGTCGCCGAACGTGAAGGAGATCGCCGCACCGCGCGCGACATTGTCCGCCGGGCCGATGATCTTCAGACCCTCGACGCCGTTCAGCGCGTCGATCGCATAGCCCGTGATCGCGTGCTCGTGCGCGGCGACGCGGTCCATGCCGATCGCCGACAGGTAGTCGATCGCCGCACCGAGCCCGACCGCTTCCGCGATCGGCGGGGTGCCGGCCTCGAACTTGTGCGGCGCGGGCGCGTACGTGGACGCGCTCATCGTCACGGTCTCGATCATCTCGCCGCCGCCCAGGAACGGCGGCAGTTCCTCCAGCAGACCGAGCCGACCCCAGAGCACGCCGATGCCGGTCGGACCGCACATCTTGTGCCCGGTGAACGCGACGAAGTCGGCGCCCAGGGCCTGTACGTCCAGCACGGTGTGCGGCGCGGCCTGCGACGCGTCGACCACGACCAGCGCGCCGACGTCGTGCGCGCGGCGCACGATCGGCTCCAGGTCGTTGACCGTGCCGAGGATGTTCGAGGTGTGCACCACCGAGACGACCTTGGTCTCCTCGGTGATCACCTGCTCGATGTTCGACAGGTCCAGCCGGCCGTCGTCGGTGAGCCCGAACCACTTGAGCTGCGTGCCGGTGCGCTGCGCGAGCAACTGCCACGGCACGATGTTCGAGTGGTGCTCCATCTCGGTGATCACCACGTCGGCGCCCACGCCGACCTTGAACGGTTCGTCCGCCCAGGTCAGCATGTTCGCCACGAGGTTGATCGCCTCGGAGGAGTTCTTGGTGAAGATCACCTCGTCCCGGCTGGGCGCGTTGATGAACTCCGCGACCTTGTCCCGGGCACCCTCGTACAGCGCGGTGGCCTCTTCGGCCAGCACGTGCACGCCGCGGTGCACGTTCGCGTTGCTGTTCGCGTAGTAGTGCGTCATGGCGTCGATCACCTGGCGCGGGGTCTGCGACGTGGCCGCGTTGTCCAGGTAGACAAGCGGTCGGTCGCCGTGCAGGAGCCGTTCGAGGATCGGGAAATCCTTGCGGATCGCGTCCGTGTCGAGCAGCCCCGGCAGGTGCACTGTCATGCAGTCTCCCCCTTGCCGGTGTAGGCCTCGTAGCCTTCGTCCTCGAGCTTGTCCGCGAGTTCGGCGCCGCCGGATTCGACGATCCGGCCGCCCGCGAAGACGTGCACGTGGTCGGGCTTGATGTACTTCAGGATGCGGGTGTAGTGGGTGATCAGCAGGGTGCCGATCTCGCCGGTCGCCTGCACCCGGTTGACACCCTCGGACACCACGCGCAGCGCGTCGACGTCCAGACCGGAGTCGGTCTCGTCGAGGATCGCGATCTTCGGCCGGAGCAGTTCGAGCTGAAGGATCTCGTGGCGCTTCTTCTCACCGCCGGAGAAGCCCTCGTTGACGTTGCGCTCGGCGAAGGCGGGGTCCATCTGGAGGCGCTCCATGGCCTCCTTGACCTCCTTGATCCACAGCCGCAGCTTGGGGGCCTCGCCACGGGTGGCGGTGGCGGCGGTGCGCAGGAAGTTGGACACCGAGACGCCGGCGACCTCGACGGGGTACTGCATGGCCAGGAACAGGCCGGCGCGGGCCCGCTCGTCGACGGTCATGGACAGCACGTCCTCGCCGTCGAGCAGCACAGTGCCGCCGGTGACCTTGTACTTCGGGTGGCCCGCGACCGAGTACGCGAGGGTCGACTTGCCGGAGCCGTTCGGGCCCATGATGGCGTGGGTCTCGCCCTGCTTCACGGTCAGGTCGACGCCGCGCAGGATCTCGCGCGGACCGTTCTCGGCGTCCACACTGACGTGCAGGTCGCGGATCTCAAGCGTTGCCATAACGGACTCAGGACTCCTGGTTCACTTCGACGAAGACGGCGCCGCCGTCGATCTTCACGGGGTACACGGGGACCGGCAGGTTTGCCGGGGGGCCCGAGGGGCGGCCGGTGCGCAGATCGAAGCGCGAGCCGTGCAGCCAGCACTCGATCGCGCAGTCCTCGACCTCGCCCTCGGAGAGCGACACGTTGGCGTGCGAGCACACGTCGTTGATCGCGTACACGTCGCCCTCGGTGCGCACGAGGGTGACCGGGATGTCGTCGAGCACGACCCGCAGGGGCGTGTCCTCGTGCAGGTCGGTCTCGGCGCAGGCCTTGAGGTAGCTCATCGGGCGCCGCCTTCGAGGCGCGCCTCGATCTGCTTCATCAGGCGCTCCTGGAGGTCGGTGATGCCGACCCGGGCGATCACCTCGGCGAAGAAGCCGCGCACGACCAGGCGGCGAGCCTCGTCCGCCGGGATGCCGCGCGACTGCAGGTAGAAGAGCTGCTCGTCGTCGAAGCGCCCGGTCGCGCTGGCGTGCCCGGCGCCGGCGATCTCGCCGGTCTCGATCTCCAGGTTGGGCACCGAGTCGGCGCGGGCGCCGTCGGTGAGCACCAGGTTGCGGTTGAGCTCGTAGGTGTCGGTGCCCTCGGCCGCGGCCCGGATGAGCACGTCGCCGATCCACACCGTGTGCGCGTCCGCGCCCTGGAGCGCGCCCTTGTAGGTGACCAGGCTCCGGCACTGCGGCACGTCGTGGTCGATGAACAGGCGGTGCTCCAGGTGCTGGCCGGCGTCGGCGAAGTACACGCCGTACAGCTCGGCGTCGCCGCCCGGGGCGTCGTAGACCACGCGCGGGAACAGCCGGACCAGGTCGCCGCCGAGGGTGACCACGACGGACGTGAAGGACGCGTCCCGACCCACCCGGGTCAGGTGCGAGCCCACGTGCACGGACTCGGCGTCCCAGTCCTGGATCGAGACGACCTTGAGCCGGGCGCCGTCGCCGACGACGAACTCGACGTTCTGCGCGTAGGTCGCCGAGCCGCTGTGGTCGAGCACCACGGTCGCCTCGGCGAACCGCTGGACCTCGATGGTGACGTGCCCGAACGCGGTGCCGCCGGTGCCGCGCAGGTCGACCACGACCGGCTCGGCGAGTTGGATGTCCTTGCCGACCACGATCAGCGTGGCCTTCTCGAACGAGCTGTACGCCTGGGCCGCGACCCGGTCGACCGGGCGACCGGCCCGGCCGATCCGCGCGTCGGTGCGGTCCACCGTCTCGACGGTGACGCCCTCGGGCGCGGTCACCGAGACGGTGACCTCGCCGCGGTCGCCCGCGGCGGCGGTGCCGTCGTGCAGACCGCGCAGCCGGGCCAGCGGGGTGAACCGCCAGTCCTCCTCGCGGCCGGTGGGCACCACGAAGTCGGCCACGTCGTAGGACGCGACGGCGACCTGGCGGGCGTCCGCGGGCTGGGCGACCGAACGGCCGGTGCCGGGGCCGGCGAGCACGTTCGCGGCCCCGGCCTCGCGCACGGCGATCGATCCGGCGGTGGTGCTACCGGGAGTGTTGGTGTTCGCAGCCATGGACTAGCCCACAGCCCCTTCCATCTGAAGCTCGATCAGGCGGTTCAATTCGAGGGCGTACTCCATCGGGAGTTCGCGCGCGATGGGCTCGACGAACCCGCGCACGATCATCGCCATGGCCTCGTCCTCGGTCATGCCGCGGCTCATGAGGTAGAAGAGCTGGTCGTCGGAGATCTTGGAGACGGTCGCCTCGTGACCCATCGACACGTCGTCCTCGCGGACGTCGACGTACGGGTAGGTGTCCGAGCGGCTGATCGTGTCGACCAGCAGCGCGTCGCACTTGACCGACGACGTCGAGCCGTGCGCGCCCTCCTCGATCTGCACCAGTCCGCGGTAGGACGTGCGGCCACCGCCGCGCGCGACCGACTTGGACACGATGTTGGACGACGTGTTCGGGGCGCAGTGCACCATCTTCGAACCGGCGTCCTGGTGCTGGCCCTCGCCCGCGAAGGCGATCGACAACGTCTCGCCCTTGGCGTGCTCGCCGAGCAGCCACACGGCCGGGTACTTCATGGTGACCTTGGAACCGATGTTGCCGTCGATCCACTCCATCGTGGCGCCCTCGTGGGCCACCGCGCGCTTGGTCACCAGGTTGTACACGTTGTTCGACCAGTTCTGGATGGTCGTGTAGCGCACCCGGGCGTTCTTCTTGACCACGATCTCGACCACGGCCGAGTGCAGCGAGTCCGACTTGTAGATCGGCGCCGTGCAGCCCTCGACGTAGTGCACGTGGGAGCCCTCGTCGGCGATGATCAGCGTGCGCTCGAACTGGCCCATGTTCTCGGTGTTGATCCGGAAGTAGGCCTGGAGCGGGATCTCCACGTGCACGCCCGGCGGGACGTAGATGAACGAGCCACCGGACCAGACCGCGGTGTTCAGCGCGGAGAACTTGTTGTCGCCGGTCGGGATGACCGAGCCGAAGTACTCCTTGAACAGCTCCGGGTGCTCGCGCAGCCCGGTGTCGGTGTCCAGGAAGATGACGCCCTGCTCCTCCAGATCCTCACGGATCTGGTGGTAGACGACCTCCGACTCGTACTGCGCGGCGACACCGGCGACCAGGCGCTGCTTCTCCGCCTCCGGGATGCCCAGCCGGTCGTAGGTGTTCTTGATGTCCTCGGGCAGGTCCTCCCACGAGGCGGCCTGCTTCTCGGTCGAGCGCACGAAGTACTTGATGTTGTCGAAGTCGATCCCGGAGAGGTCGGAGCCCCAGGTCGGCATCGGCTTCTTGCCGAAGAGCCGAAGGCCCTTCATGCGCTGCTTCAACATCCACTCGGGCTCGGACTTCTTCGCCGAGATGTCCGCGACGACCTCTTCGGAGATGCCCCGGCGCGCGGAGGCGCCGGCGGTGTCCGAGTCGGCCCAGCCGTACTCGTAGGTGCCCAGACCCTCAAGCTCGGGGCGAGCGTCGGTGGTCATGAAGTAGTCCTCCCGGAAGCCGGGGTGGCGTCGGTCGATTCCCGCGAACGGGAAGGGCCCCGGCGCGGCGGATTGTGTTCGGTGTTCAGGCCGGAGGAAACGGCCTTCGGGCCGGACGAGCCGACCCTGCGGCCGGTGGACCCGGCCGATTCAGCCTGCACAGCAGGAACGTGCGTGGTGCAGACGCCGTCGCCGTGGGCGATCGTCGCCAACCTTTGCACGTGCGTACCGAGAAGGCGCGCGAACACCTCGGCCTCGGCCTCGCAGAGCTGCGGGAACCGCTCGGCGACGTGAGCCACCGGACAGTGGTGCTGGCAAAGCTGCTCTCCGCCGGGTGCGGGCCGCGCACTCGCGGCATACCCGTCGGCGGACAGCGCCTCGGCCAGCGCTCGGGCCCGCTCCCCGGGGGGCGCGGACTCGACCGAGGGACGATACCTCTCCTCGCGCGCGGCAAGCCGCTCGCGGGCGAATTTCGTCACGGCCTCGTCGCCGAGATGCTCGGCGACGAAGCTCAGCGCCTCGGCCGCCAGCTCGTCGTACTCCTGGTGGAACCCGGAGCGGCCGACGTCGGTGAGCGCGAACACCTTGGCCGGACGACCCCGGCCCCGGCGTCCGTAGACGCGCTGCTCGGTGGCCTCGACGACCCCCTCGGCGACCAGTGCGTCCAAGTGGCGACGCACGCCCGCCGGGGTCAGCTCCAATCGCTCGGCCAGGTCCGCCGCGGTGGACGGGCCGTGGTCGACGATCGAACGGGTGACCCGGTGCCGGGTGCCCTCGTGACCGTCATGCTCGGGCGTGCCGGCAGCCGCTGCGGTGGCCCGCCGCGGTGCCTCTTCGCTCGTCCGCATGTTTTCCACAACACCATTGTTGCGTTAATCGCGCCCCAGACCAAACGGCGGTCGCGTGCGGTCCGTCACTTAGGTGTGCCTAACAACACATGCCCGTCGAGACCCGTTCCGACCTGCGGATTCTCCTGACGCACCGTCAGATGGACCGATCCGGACAACCCCCGCACCGGGGGCGCCGAGACCTTTCTAGACTGACTCGTCATGGACTCCTCGCCGCCGGCAGTCGCGATCACGGGCCTGGTCAAGCGCTACGGCGACAAGACCGCCGTGGACGGGCTCTCGCTCACCGTCGAACGCGGTCTGGTGACCGCGGTGCTCGGTCCCAACGGCGCCGGGAAGACCAGCACGATCGAGATCTGCGAGGGCTACCGGCGCGCCGACGCGGGCGAGGTACGGGTGCTCGGCCTGGACCCGCAGCGCGACGCCGCCGCGCTGCGGCCCCGGATCGGGGTGATGCTGCAGGCGGGCGGCGTGTACTCGGGGGCACGCGCCGAGGAGATGTTGCGACACGTGGCGATGCTGCACGCCAACCCGCTGGACGTGTCGATGCTGATCGAGCGGCTCGGCCTGGGCTCGTGCGGGCGCACCACCTACCGGCGGTTGTCCGGCGGCCAACAGCAGCGGCTCGCGCTCGCGCTCGCCGTGGTCGGCCGCCCCGAGCTGGTCTTCCTGGACGAGCCGACCGCCGGACTCGACCCGCACGCCCGGCACGCCGGCTGGGACCTGGTGCGCGAGCTGCGCGCCGACGGGGTGAGCGTGGTGCTGACCACCCACCTGATGGACGAGGCGGAGAAACTCGCCGACGAGGTGGCGATCGTGGACCGCGGCCGGGTGATCGCCTCCGGCTCGCCCGAGGCGCTGTGCCACGACGGCGCGGAGAACTCGCTGCGCTTCGCCGGACCGCCCGGCCTGGACCTGGGATCGCTGCTGAACGCGCTGCCGGTGGGCGCCAAGGCGCTGGAGGTCTCGCGCGGCGCGTACCGGATCGAGGGCGAGATCGACCCGCAGCTGCTGGCCACGGTCACCTCGTGGTGCGCGCAGCACGGGGTGATGCCGGAACGGCTGACCGTGGAACGACGCAGCCTGGAGGACGTGTTCATGGAACTGACCGGACGGGAGCTGCGCAGTTGAGCACGCCGACGCGGGATTCGGTGTCGGAGGAACGACACCGCGGTACGTTCGCGCCCGCCCCCGGGGCGGCGCCGATGTCCCGGATGATCGGGGCGCAGACCGCGTTGGAGACGCGGATGTTGTTGCGCAACGGCGAGCAACTGTTGCTGACGGTGATCATCCCGACGCTGCTCCTGGTGGTCTTCGGGTCGGCGGACATCGTCGACACCGGGGACCGCGAACGGGTGGACTTCCTGGCGCCGGGGGTGCTGGCGCTGGCGGTGTTGTCGACCGCGTTCACCGGTCAGGCCATCGCGACCGGGTTCGAACGGCGCTACGGAGTGCTCAAGCTGCTCGGTTCGACACCGCTGCCCCGGTGGGGGCTGATGGTCGCGAAGACGGCGTGCGTGATCCTGGTGGAGATCCTCCAGGTGGCGCTGCTCGTGGTGATCGCCCTGGCGATGGGCTGGTCGCCGCACGGCAATCCGGTCTGGGTGATCCTGCTGCTCGTGCTCGGTACGGCGGCCTTCTCCGGACTCGGCCTGCTGATGGCCGGGACGCTGCGCGCCGAAGCCACCCTGGCCGCCGCGAACCTGGTGTTCATCCTGCTGCTGCTGGGCGGCGGGGTGATCGTGCCGCTGGACAAGTTCCCCTCCGGCGTCGAGCACACGCTCGCGCTGTTGCCGATCTCGGCGCTGTCCGACGGACTGCGGGACGTGCTCCGGGACGGATCGGGACTGCCGCTGGGCGACCTCGCGATCCTGGCGGTCTGGGCGGTTTTGGGCCTGGGCGCGGCGGCGCGCTTCTTCCGCTGGGAGTGAGGTCCGCGAGCGGATCGGGAACGCGTCCGGCCCGGCGTCGGCCGACACCCCTGGTGCGCTTGTGAATTCATTCACGACGTAGCATGTCGCGCATGAGTCTGCAGGCCGTCTCCCCCGTCGTCGCCCGCCGCGTGTTCCTCGCGAACCTGGTGGCGCAGATCGGCATCGTCGTCACGGGCGGTCTCGTCCGACTCACCGACTCGGGCCTGGGGTGCGACACCTGGCCCCGGTGCGACAGCGACACCAGCAACTGGACGCCGCACGAGGCGGTCAGCCACCACGCGTACATCGAGTTCGGCAACCGCATGCTGACCTACGTGGTCGGCGCGATCGCGGTGGCCTGCGTGGTGGCCGCCTACCGGGTGACCGTGCGCCGCAAGGACATCACCACGCTGGCCTGGATCCAGATCGGCACGGTCGTCGGCCAGGCCGTGCTGGGCGGCATCACCGTGCTCACCGACCTGCACCCGATGGCGGTGGCGAGCCACCTGCTCCTGTCGATGTTGCTGATCGCGTCGGCGGTGATGCTGTACGAGCGCGCCGGCGAGGGCGACGCGCCGGCCCGGCTGCTGGTCCGCCCGGAGATCCGCTGGTTCGGCTACGGCACCCTCGCGGTGGCCGGCGCGCTGATCGTGATCGGCACCGTGGTCACCGGCTCCGGACCGCACGCGGGCGACCTCAAGGCCAAGCGCTTCGACGTGGACATCGACCAGATGGCCTGGCTGCACGCGGATCTGGCCTTCCTGCTCCTGGGCGCGGCCGTCGCGCTGGCGCTGGCGCTGCGCGTCACCGACGCCCCGCTCGCCGCCCAGCACCGCGTGTGGTGGCTGCTCGCGGTGCTGATCCCGCAGGGCCTGATCGGCTACGTCCAGTACTTCAACGGCCTTCCCGAGTGGATGGTCCTCACCCACATGTTCGGCGCCGCCCTGACCGTGGTCACCGCCACCCGGGTCCTGTTCGCCCTGCGCATGCGCGGCGACATCCCGCCCCAGGAGGCCGAGGACCTCGACGCCGAGCTGCGCGAGCCGGTCGCCACCAGTTACTGACCGCCCGAAGCCGGGCCCGAAACGGGTCGAACCCTCGCGGGCTCGACCCGTTTCGGCGTTCCGGGTACCCCTCGGCGTTCCGGGTACCCCTCGGCGTTCCGGGTACCGCTCGGCGTTCCGGTACCGCCTCGATCAGCGGCTGGGGACCGCCAACAGGAGGGCGAAGCGCTCCTGCGGGTCGGTCCACCACTGGCGGACCGTGAAGCCCGCCTCGGCCAGCTCGGCGAGCAGGGCCTCGCGGCGGAACTTGGTGGAGATCTCGGTGCGCAGCAACTCCCCCTCGGTGAAGTCCACCGACAGGTCCACCGCCGGGATCTTGACGGTCTGCCCGACGCGGGAGCGCAGGTGCATCTCGATACGTTCCTCCCCGGCGTTCCACACGGCCACGTGGTCGTAGGCGTCCGGGTCGAAGTCGGCGTCGAGTTCGCGGTTGAGCACGTGGAGCACGTTCTTGTTGAAGGCGGCGGTGACGCCCTGGCTGTCGTCGTAGGCCGCGACCAGGACACCCGGGTCCTTTACCAGGTCCACGCCGAGCAACAGGGTGTCGTCCGCGCTCAGCGCGCGGCGCAGGATGCGGTAGAAGTCGGTGCGCTGGGCCGGGTCGAGGTTGCCCAGCGTGCTGCCCAGGAAGCTGAGCAGCCGTGGGCCGGGTTCGTCGGCCAAGGCCAGGTCGTGTTCGAAGTCGGTGACGGTGGCCGCGACCCGCAGGCCGGGATAGTCGCGGCAGAGCGCCTCGCCGGCCTGGGTCAGTGCCGAGTCGCTCACGTCCAGTGGCACATAGCGGTCCAGCGTGCCGGCCGCGGTGAGCGCGTCCAGGAGCAGCCGGGTCTTGCGCGAGGAACCGGAGCCGAGCTCGATCAGCGTGTGCGCCCGGGTGGCGGCGGCGATCTCGGCCGCGCGCCGGGTGAGGATCTCCTGCTCGGCGCGGGTGGGGTAGTACTCGGGCAGGTGGGTGATCTGTTCGAACAGTTCGCTGCCGCGCGCGTCGTAGAACCACTTGGGCGGCAGCGACTTGGTCGGTGCCGTGAGGCCCCGGAGCACGTCGGCACGCAGCGTGGTGTCGAAGTAGTCGGCCGGCAGCCGGTGGTCGAGGGTGAAGCGGCTGTTCATGGGACGCCGTTCCTGTGGGGCGGATGACGGACGTGCGGCGACGGCCCCTACCGGGCGGATCGCGGCGATGCGGACCCCGCTGCGGGTGGCCAGCAGGAGGGAGTGTTCGGGTACCTCGAGCCACTCGCCCCAACCGCCGCCCGTGTTCGCGTCGGGCTCGGAGGCGACCAGGACCCGGCCGGGGGCGGTGCGGTACCACAGCGTGTCGCCGTACCGGGTGGCGAAGACGGTCCGGCCGTCGGTGAGCAGCAGGTTGAGCCGGGCGTTCGGACGCACCTCGGCGATCCGCCGGACCAGGTCGGCCAGCGCGCCGCCGACCGGCTCCCGCTGCCGGAGTCGGCGCGCGAGCATGGCCCAGAGCAGCGCCGAGTCGCAGCGCGACTCCAGGGCGAGCAGGTCGGCCGGATCGAGCGCGGGCCCGATCGGCAGCCGGGTCCAGTCCGGGATCGCGCCGTTGTGGCTGAACAACCAGCGGCCGTCCCGAAACGGCGCGGCAGCGGCCTCGTCCTGGCTGGTGCCCGCGGTGGCGCTGCGGACGGCGGCCAGGAAGGCGCCGCTGCGGACGGTGCGCGCCAGGTCGGGCAGGTTGGGATCGGCCCAGATCGGCAACGCCCGCCGGTAGCGGGCGGGTTCGACGTCGTCGGCCCCGGCACCGGCCTCGGCTTCCGCTTCGGTTTCGGTTTCGTCCCGGGACGCCGAGGCCGGCCCGCCCGGATACCAGCCGAAGCCGAAGCCGTCCACGTTCACCGTCCCGTACCGCTGCCGACGCGGCGCCCAGGACTGTTCGTACAGGCCCTGTGCCGGGTCCACCAGGACCTCGGCGAGGGCGATCTCCGGTCCCAGATAGGCCAGATGACGGCACATCAGCGCGCCTCCCGGGGCGCCGCGTCGCGGGCGGTCCGGAAGCCGGCGAAGATCTGCCGGCGGATCGGCAGGTCCCAGTTGCGGAACGTGCCCCGGGCGACCACCTCGTCCACCCCGAACGCGCCGCCGCGCAGCACCTTGTGCCCGGGGCCGAAGAACACCTCGGAGTACTCCCGGTAGGGGAACGCGGCGAACCCCGGATAGGGGGTGAAGTCGGAGGAGGTCCACTCCCAGACGTCGCCGATCAACTGCCGGGCCCCGCACGCGGCGGCGCCCGCCGGGTAGGCGCCGGCCGGCGCCGGTCGCAGGTGCCGTTGGCCCAGGTTGGCGTGCTCGGGCGTGGGGTCGGCGTCGCCCCACGGATACCGCCGCGAGCGGCCCTCGACCGGATCGTGCCGGGCGGCCTTCTCCCACTCCGCCTCGGTCGGCAGCCGCCGCCCGGCCCAGCGCGCGTACGCGTCGGCCTCGTACCAGCACACGTGCAGGACCGGCTCGTCGAGCGGCACCGGCTCGGTCCGGCCGAACCGCCGGATCAGCCACGTGTCACCGTCGCGCCGCCAGAACAACGGGGCGGTGAGCTCGGCCTCCTGTCGGTGCCGCCGACCCTCCGGGCTCCACCAGCGGTCGTCCGCGTACCCGCCGTCGGCGATGAACTCCAGGTAGGCCGCGTTGGTCACCGGCACGGTGTCCAGCCAGAACGCCGGTACGTCCACCGTGTGCGCGGGTCGTTCGTTGTCCAGTGCCCACGGATCGGCCGTGGTGCCCATCTCGAACGGCCCGGCGGGGACCAGGACCTCACCGTCGAGCGCGTCCGCATCGGCCGCGCCCGGCGGTTCCGGGGCGTGCAACACCGCTGCCCCGGACCGAAGTTGATGGGTCGCCAGCATGGTCTCGTCGTGCTGCTGCTCGTGTTGGGCGAGCATGCCGAACACGAATCCGTCGGCCAGGAGCGGATCGCCGCCCGTGCCGAGATCGGCGGATTCCAGGACGTCGAAGGTGTGTTCCCGCACCCGCCCGACGTACTCCCGGGCCTGCTCGGGCCCGAGCAGGGGCAGCGCGGGCCGGTCGGCGCGCGGATGCCGGAACGCGTCGTACAGCGGATCCAGGTCCGGGCGCAGCGCCGGCCTCCCGCCGGCGCGGCGGACCAGCCACAGCTCCTCCTGGTTGCCGATGTGGGCCAGGTCCCAGACCAGCGGCGACATCAGCGCGGAGTGCTGGGCGGTCAGTTCCTCGTCGGTCAGGCAGTCGGTCAGGGTCAGGGTCCGACGTCGGGCCCGGGTCAGCGCGGCCCGGGCTATCGCACGGCGATCGGTGGTCGAGGGTTCCGGATGAGATGCGCCGGATCCCGCGGACCCCGTGGACCGTGTGGCCCCTGTGGATGGTGTGGATGGTGTGGGCTGCGACGTCTTCGACGCCGCCGGGCCGGACCGCTTCGACGGCTTCGGCGCCTTCGGCGACTGCGATGGCTTCAACGACTTCATCGACGGGTCCTTTCCAGCAGGTCGTCCGCGGGACATCGGCCCCGTTCGGCGTAGCGCCGGGTGAATTCGGCGACGGCCGCGCGCAGCGGGCCGGGGGCGCCGCCGTCGGCCAGGGCGTTCTCGGTGGCGGCGAAGCACGCGCGGACCACCTTGCCCAGCACCGGGTCGGCGGGGCCGAGCCGGGCGGCCCGGGTCCACATCGACTCGTCGGGTACCGCCGCGCCGTCGGGGCACAGCGGCTCGGTCGCCGCCCAGGCCGCCTCGGCCGCGACCGGGTCGTCCAAAAGGGTGGCGGCCATCGCGGCGGGGACGACCCAGTCGTCGCCGCACTGGGCGTCGATCATCCGCAGCTCCAGCCAGCCGCGCGGGCGGACCGGCGGGAAGAGCGTGGTCAGGTGGTAGTCCAGGTCCTCCAGGGTGGGTGGGCGCACACCGGGTGCGCCGCGCAGCCAGGAGCGGAAGGTCAGTCCCTCGGGTGCGGTCCAGCCGTCCTCCTCACTGCCGCGCACACACAGCAGCGGGGCGTCCAGCGCGTAGCACGCCCAGGCGGCGCGCGGGTCCGGGTCGGCTCCCGGCTGCGGCTCCGGCGGCCGGGTGCGGCCGGGGTCCATCCGGGTCCAAACGAGTTGTCGGGTGGACCGCCAGCCGGTCGGTCTGCCCTGCCACAGCGGCGAGTTGGCGAACGCGGCGACCAGTACCGGGCCGAGTCGGTGGGTCAGTTCCCAGCGCGACCGATAGCCCTGACGGCCCTCGCCCTCGTCTCCCGCGTCCAGGTTGACCTGCACGGACGCGGTACCTCGCATCATCATCCGGCCCCACGAGCCGGCGCGGTCGAAGTACGCCTCCATCGCCCGATAGCGGGGATGGTCGACGATCCGCGATGGGTTTCGATACGGCTCCAGGCCGTGGCCGGCGAGCACCAGTCCGCTCGCGGCCAGCGCCTGCTCCAGGGCGACCATGTCGGCCCGGAGGTCCTCGGCGCATCCGGCGAGCGTGGCGGCGGGCGGTGAGCTGAGCTCGACCTGCCCACCCGGCTCGCGGGTCAACCTACTGCCGAACGGCAGCCCATCCGCCTTCAGCGGGGCCAGGGCCTCGTCCAGCCGCTCCGGCGCCACCTCCCGGCGGGCGTCGGCGCCGTCGTGCACGATCCATTCCAGCTCGATCCCCACCCGTGCGGGTGGGCCGGTCTTGAAGCACACCCCGTGTACGTGGGCCTGTGCGTCGTCCTCCCTCAGAGCGGCAGCCATCGCCCTCACTCCTTCGGTCCATCGTGTGGGCCCGTGGCCGGTCCCACTCATGGCCCCATTTTGGTCCCTCACGTCACTTTCCCGCTCTGCTGTACCCGGCGAACGGGACCGGAACACCCGTACCCCGATGAACCCGGAACCACGCCCCGGTTACGCCGGGGCGACCCCTCCGCCGGTCGATCCGGTTGCCCATCGGGGCCCGGATGGTGGTTCGTTCGGCCGTGCGACCGGGTTCGGCCGGACAGGTGGAAGGACCACAGGCGGTCGATCTCGATGCTGGACAACGCCGCACCGGTGCCCTGTCATGGTGCGATGACCGCCGCGCAGCCGACGCCGACGTCGCCCATCGACCTGGACGGCTACACCGGCGCGCACGCCCATGACTTCCCGCTGCACCGAGAGCGCGGCTTCGCCTTCTTCGCCCCGCCGCCCGAGGGCACGACAGCGGACCCGGGTCGGCAACTCGAGTCGGCCCGGCGAGACAAACTCCTCTTCGACCTCGCCTCCTGGCACCACGACATCGCGCCGACCCACGCCCGGGCCCGCGCGGCGGCGGAGCACGCACACGAGGTACTGCGAACCGGCAGGCGTCGCGAGGAGGCGCCGCAAGCGGTCAGGACATATGCCTGCGCCCGCTCCGATCTACTCACCCTCCTCGACCGCCGACCCATGCCCCGCGGCGCCGAACCCCTCTACGAGCACTACGTCCCCGCCCCCACCCGCATCGACCCGACCACCCTCCCGCCGGAAGCCGACCTCCGCCGCCGCGCCGGTCTGCTCCGGCCGGACCGTGACGCACAGCACCGCGTGGGCGAGCCCTTCGCCCGGCCGCCCGATGGCGGCGAGATCGGCACTCGAAGCGAGAACCCGGCCTGATTCGAGTGCGGGTCGGCGCACGGCGTGCCGGCCGGAGCGGGATGTGTCACCGAGGCACCCGACGAGGCCGATCCCGGCGTCGTCGAGTCTCGATGACGTGTCGATCGGAGCAGGGGTTCCGGTGCGGGAAGGCTGGTCGAGGGCCCTTCGGTTCCCCGTACCGCCGGGTCACGGTTCGATCCTCGCGGTGTTCGGGATCGCTCCTCGGCCGATCCGCCAGGGACGGAGCTTCTCGGGGTTTCGCACCGCCCAGATACGCCTGATCCGGTCGTTCGCGATCTCGAACGCGAACACGGTCGCGATGTCGCCGTCCTGCCGCGCCACCAAACCCGGCAGGCCGTTGACCGTGCACTCCAGGAACGTCGTGCGGTCGCCCGACACGCGGGCGATCTCGGCGTAGGCACGTGCGATCCGCTCGCCGCCCACGATCGGGCGCAGGTGGGTGACGGCCAGCCCGCCGCCGTCGGCGGTCGCGGTGGCGTCGGGGTCGATCAGGCTGATCAGGGCGTCGATGTCCTTGGCCTCCCACGCCGTTTTGAACCGCCTGACGATGCCGGCCTGCCCGGCACCGGGACCCGCCGGGGTCTGCGCGGTACGGATGCGACGGCGCGCGGACGAGGCCAATTGGCGGCACGCCGCCGGAGTGCGGCCGACGATCTCGGCGACCTCGCCGAAGGGGTAGCGGAAGACGTCGTGCAGGACGAACGCGACGCGCTCGGCCGGAGTCATCGCTTCGAGGACGACCAGGAAGGCCATCGTCACCGACTCGTCGAGGGTGACCCGATCGGCCGGGTCGATCCCGTCGACGCCGGAGTGCCCGGTGATCCACTCCGTGGGCTCCGGCAGCGGCTCCGGGATCCAGTCGCCCACGTACGTCTCCCGCCTCGCCCGCGCCGAGCCGAGCAGGTTCAGGCAGATGCGGCCGGCGACCGTCATCAGCCAGGCGCCGGGCGACTCGATCGCCTGCTGCTCCCGTGCGGACATCGCGTACCAGCGGGCGTAGGTCTCCTGCACGACGTCCTCGGCGTCGACGAGGGAACCGAGAAGGCGATAGGCGAGGTTGATCAGCCGGCGCCGCTCGCTGATGATCGCGCTGAGGCCCGGCTCGCTCCGATCGTCACCGGGCTCGGCTCTGGTGGTCATGGTCCGGCCGTCTCCCTCGCTCGCTTCCGTGGCTCTACCCGTTACGACAAGACAGCGCACCGGATTGTGAGGCCGCCGCGCCGGCTCACATTTCGAAGGGCTGCCTTGTCGTACCGGTGAGGACGACGACAAGACGAAGAGGGACTCTGATGAACGACTTCCGGACCATCGCGGATCGCGTCGAGATCGAGGCGCTGCGCGGCGAGTTCACCGACGCGGCGATGATGCGCGACCGACCCCGCCTGGCGTCGCTGTTCACACCGGACGGTGCGCTGCGCATGCCCGAAATCCCCGCCGAGCAGGTCGGCCGCGAGGAGATCCGCGCCGGGGGCGAGCGGCTGCAGAGCCAGTGGGACTTCTTTGTACAGACCACACACCCCGGCACGATCCTGCTCGACGGCGACACCGCGACCGGCCGCGCCTACGTCCAGGAACTCGCGCGCACCCTCGACGGACGCCAGGGTCTGAACTACGCCGTCTACCACGACCGCTACCAACGGACCGAGGAGGGATGGAAGTTCGCCGAGCGGGTGTACGAGGTCAGGTACCTCGACACCTCCCCGTTGGCGGGCACGGCGCCCGACGCGACCCAGGGCTCCGGAACCGACCAGGCGGACGGCACGGCCACCCCTGCTCCGGACGCGTCGTTCGCCGACCCGGCATCGGCCGAACGGCTGGAGCGGGTGGCCGCCGCATTGCGTGCCAACGGCTTCGCCGCCGAGATCCTCGACGACGCCGAGGCCGCGCGCACTCGCGTCCGGGATCTGATTCCCGAGGGCGCCGACGTGTTCACCGGGGCAAGCGAGACCCTGCGACTGTCCGGCATCGACGAGGACATCAACGCCGGCGGCCGGTATCGCGCCATCAGGCCGCGCGTCCTGGCCATCGACCGCGCCACCGGCGCCGACGAGATCCGAAGGCTGCTCGCCTGCCCCGAATTCGTCGTCAACAGCGTCGCCGCCGTCACCGAGTCCGGCTCGCTCGTCCTCGCCTCGGGCAGCGGCAGCCAACTCCCCGCCAACGCGGGCGGCGCCGCCCACGCGATCTGGATCGTCGGCGCGCAGAAGGTCGTGCCCGACCTGAACACAGCGCTGCGCCGGGTCGAGGAACACGCCCTCCCGCTGGAGAACACCCGGGCCCAGGCGGTGTACGGGATGCCCAGCGCGATCAACCGCCTGCTCATCCTCAACGCGGAACCCCGGCCGGGGCGCGGCACCGTGCTGCTTCTCCGCGAGGCCATCGGCTACTGACCCCGCCCACGACTACTCGACCCACGGGCTCGAAGTCGGTCACCGGGAGGCGGCGAGGCCGAGCCCCCGGCGCCGGAACGTCCCTCCGACCCGCACCGACACGCGGGGCCGCGCGGCGGAAAGGGATCCGTCGTGACTGTCGCCCGCGGCCGCGGTAGGCCGATGCTCGGCCGCCTTCGGGTTGTTCACCGCCGTGGCCGGAAGTCCCGGCTCTTGGTTACGTCGGTGTCCCGGCGCGCAAGGCGTGGATGGACCAGGCGAGTTCGGGGGCGGGGTCGATCGGGGCGGGCCAGCCGTTGATGAGTGCGAGGAGGTGGAGGTAGCGGTGGCGGCGGGGGTCGTTCGCGGAGCGCAGCCGGGTGAGTAGCCGGCGGCGCAGGTGGGCGTCGTCGGGGAGGCCGGTGGTTCGGGCGCAGTCCGCTGTCAGTGCGGCGACGATCGGGGCGGCTTCGGGTGCGGTCGGGGGGATGCCGGCTGCCAGGGCCGCTGCCGCGTGGGTGCGGGCGACGGCGATGGTGTCGCGGCGCGGGACCGTGGCTCCGGACCGGGTGCGTTCGGTGCAGTGTTGCTCGGCCAGGCGTCGGAGGGCGGTGCGGAAGTCCGGGTCGCGGGTGAGTTCGGCCAGTTCGACCCACGCCTCGACCTGTTCCGGCTCGGGGTGGTCGGGGAGCTCGGGCGTCATCGAGCGGATGATCCCGGCGAACGCGGGATCGGCGTCCGGGTCGCCGAAGGTCGACGTGAGGAAGTCGGCGATCAGGTGTCGGCGTTCGTCCTCGGAGAGCTTGGCCAGGGTGTGCAAGAGATCCATCTCCTCGGGGCCGGCCTCGCGTCGAGCCGCCACCGTGAGCACCGCGCGACGCAGGCGCAGTGTGTGGATCTGCGCCGCCAGGGCCTCGGCGTGTGCCGCCGCGACCTCCGGGAGGGACAGCTCGCGGTCCACGACCCGGCGGATCGTGGGCAGGTCCAGTCCCAGGTCGCGCAGTGTGCGGACGAGGTCCAGGCGGGCGACGGCGTCGGTGTCGTAGCGGCGGTGGCCGGCGGGGCCGCGGTCGGTGGGCGGCACGATCCCCGAGTCGGAGTAGAACCGGATGGCCTTGACCGTCAGCCCGGTCCGCCGAGCCAGGTCCCCGATCGTGTGGAGCGCGTCGCCGTTCATGCCCCCACCCTCACGGCTCCCCCTACCGGAGGCGCAAGTCCCCGCGTCGCGGCGGACACACCCCGCGCCCCGGCCGGGTGAAGCGCCGACGGGTAGTCGGACGAGCCACACCACGGTCCGACCGGGTCAGCCCTGCGAGCCGCCCAGTTGCATGCCCGCCATGCGGTTCCACTCGTACTTGGTCGTGCGTACCTTCGCCGCGAGGTCGTTCGGGAACTCCTCGTGCAGCGTGACGCCCGCCTTCACGATGGCCGCGCGCGCGATGTCCGGGTTGCGGACGACCTGGTCGCCCCACGCCCCGTCGGTCCCCACGAGCACGATCCGGGTCGCGTCGCGCCCGACGTACTCGACGATCGCGTCGCCTCCGCCGCCGTGCGCGGCGGTGAAGCGCTCGATGTGCTTGGCGATCCTGCGCACCTGTCGCTCGACCCGCGTGTCCGGAGTACCCGGGTCCGGCGTGGCCGTCGTGGTATCGGTGTCCGTCATGGCGCCCACATTACCGAGGGCGCGTCGCCGGATCCGAGTGAACCCACGTGGTCCGGGTCACGTCCCCGGAGCCGACCGACGGCGGGTCGGCTCAGAACACCAGCGGGTCCACCGCCACCGCGACGAACAGCAGCGTCAGGTAGGTGATCGACCAGTGGAACAGCCGCATCTCCTTCAGCTTGCCGCCGGTGACCTCGGCCTTGGCCCGACGCTGGAGACCGTGCGCCTCCCACAACCACGCGATGCCGAGCAGCGCCGCCGCGATCGGGTAGAGCGGGCCGGTGTCGGCGGCCGGCCACAGCAGCATCGAGACACCGACCATGACCCAGCTGTAGGCCACGATCTGGTTCGCCACGACCTTGTTGCCCGCCACCACCGGCAACATCGGCACGCCGGCGTTGGTGTAGTCGTCGGTGAACTTCATGGACAGCGGCCAATAGTGCGGCGGCGTCCAGAAGAAGACCACCGCGAAGAGCACCACCGGCGCCCAAGCCAGCGAATTCGTCACCGCGGTCCAGCCGATCAGCACCTGCATGCAGCCGGCGATGCCGCCCCACACGATGTTCTGCGGCGTGCGCCGCTTCAGCAGCATCGTGTACACGACCACGTAATAGAAGATCGCGAAGACCGAAAGCGCCGCCGACAGCGGATTGACCAGGAACCAGAACCACGCGGTGGAAATCACCCCCAGCGCGCTCGCGAACACGATCGACTCGCGCGGCGACACCATCCCGGTGACCAGCGGTCGCCGCTCGGTGCGGTGCATCAACCGGTCGATGTCCCGGTCGATGTACATGTTGAAGGCATTGGCACTGCCCGCCGAGAGGTAGCCGCCGAAGACGACCAGAAGCACCAGGCCCAGATCCGGCAACCCGTCGGCCGCGAGGAACATCACCGGAATCGTGCTGATCAGCAGCAGTTCGATGATGCGCGGCTTGGTGAGGGCCACGAATGCGAGAACCCGGGCCATCGGCGGGCGGGCGCCGGCGGGCGCATTTCCCACCAGCCCGGCCGGTCGGGATTCGACGGCTGTCACGAACACCCCATCAGCAGCGTTTTCGGCCGGGCCCGGGTGCCGCCCGGAAGCCGGTTTGCTCGTCAATATGTAAGCGGTATCGAGCGGCGTCGGGATGTCGAGGCCCGGACCCACTAGCAGGAAACTGTAGTCCCTCACCAGGGGCACAAACCCTCCGGGGCATGCCCACCGCACGCCGGGGTAGCCGAGCCGAAGGCGCCACGCGTCGAGTCCCGCGCCCACCGCGTGTCCCGCCTCGTCCCGCCCGTACCTCCCGTCCTGTCCACCAGGTGAACGTCACCACCCGGGTGGCCGTCCTCCGAGCGAGCGAGCAGGTCGCCCCCGGTAGGCTCGGCCACGTGCCTGAGGCGCCGGGGCGTAGACCCCGAGCCGGCCGCTTTTTTTCGGCCTACACCGGAAGACCCCGGAAGGAGCCCTGACCAGGGTGAGCACCAAGCCGACCCCCGACAACAGCTCTCTCGACTGGAGCGACCTCGACAAGCGAGCCGTCGACACCGCTCGCGTGCTGGCGATGGACGCCGTTCAGAAGGTCGGTAACGGCCACCCCGGAACGGCCATGAGCCTGGCCCCCGCGGCCTACCTCATCTGGCAGAAGTTCCTGCGCCACGACCCGACCGACCCGGACTGGACCGGCCGCGACCGCTTCGTGCTGTCCCCGGGTCACACCAGCCTGACCCTGTACACGCAGCTCTACCTGTCCGGCTACGGCCTGACCCTGGACGACCTCAAGTCGTTCCGCACCTGGGGCAGCCGCACCCCCGGCCACCCCGAGCACGGTCACACCGCCGGCGTCGAGACCACCACCGGGCCGCTCGGCCAGGGTGTGGCCAACGCGGTCGGCATGGCGATGGCGGCCCGCTACGAGCGGGGCCTGTTCGACCCCGACGCCGCCCCCGGCACCTCGCCGTTCGACCACACCATCTGGGTGATCGCCTCCGACGGCGACCTGGAGGAGGGCATCTCCGCCGAGGCCAGCTCGCTCGCCGGCCACCAGAAGCTGGGCAACCTCGTCGTGGTCTACGACGACAACCACATCTCGATCGAGGGTGACACCGAGACCGCGTTCAGCGAGGACGTCCTCGCCCGCTACGCGGCCTACGGCTGGCACACCATCCGGGTCGAGCCGCAGGCCGACGGCGACATCGACGTCGCGGCGCTGAACGCGGCGCTGGAGGCGGGCAAGGCGGAGACCGGCCGGCCGACCATGATCGGCATGCGCACGATCATCGCGTGGCCCGCGCCGAACGCGCAGAACACCGGCAAGGCGCACGGCTCGGCGCTGGGCGCCGAGGAGGTCGCGGCCACCAAGCGGATCCTGGGCTTCGACCCGGAGCAGAACTTCGAGGTCGCCGCGGACGTACTGGCGCACGCCCACAAGGTGGTCGACCGGGGCCGTGCCGCGCACGACGCCTGGAAGAGCGCGTACGCCAAGTGGGCCGAGACCAACCCCGAGCGCGCCGCCGAGCACACTCGGATCTCCGCCCGTCGGCTGCCCGACGGCTGGGAGAAGGTGCTGCCGGAGTTCGAGGCCGGCAAGCCGGTCGCCACCCGCAAGGCCTCCGGCAAGGTGCTCGCCGCGCTCGGCGCGGTCATCCCCGAGCTGTGGGGCGGCTCGGCCGACCTGGCCGAGTCCAACAACACCACCATCGACGAGGGCAGTTCGTTCCTGCCCGAGGGCAACCCGCTCAAGGGCGCGAGCCCGTACGGCCGCACCGTGCACTGGGGCATTCGCGAGCACGCCATGGGCTCGACCATGAACGGCATCGCCCTGCACGGCGGGACGCGCATCTACGGCGGCACGTTCCTGGTGTTCAGCGACTACATGCGCCCGGCCGTACGGCTCGCCGCGCTGATGAAGCTGCCCACGACGTACGTGTGGACGCACGACTCGATCGGCCTCGGCGAGGACGGTCCCACCCACCAGCCGATCGAGCACATCGCCGCGCTGCGCGCGATCCCCGGCCTGGACGTGGTCCGCCCGGCGGACGCGAACGAGGTCGCGGTGGCCTGGCGCAAGATCCTGGAGACCACGGATCGCCCGGCCGGCATCCTGCTCACCCGCCAGGACGTACCGACCTGGGACCGGGGCGAGTTCGGTCCGGCCGAGGGCACCGCGCGCGGTGGCTACGTGCTGGCCGAGGCGTCCAGCGGCACCCCGCAGGTGATCCTGATCGGCACCGGCTCCGAGGTGCAGACCGCGGTCGCGGCGCGCGAGGTGCTGGAGGCCGAGGGCGTGCCGACCCGGGTCGTCTCGCTGCCGTGCCTGGAGTGGTTCAACGAGCAGGACCAGGCGTACCGCGAGCAGGTGTTGCCGCCGTCGGTCAAGGCGCGCGTGTCGGTCGAGGCGGGCATCGCGCAGGGCTGGCGCGAACTGGTCGGCGACGCGGGCCGGATCGTCTCGCTGGAGCACTTCGGCGCGTCGGCGGACTACAAGAAGCTGTTCGCCGAGTTCGGGCTGACCCACGAGGCGGTCGTTTCGGCCGCCCGGGAATCCCTGGCGCAAGCCGGTAGCTGAAGGTCACGTAACCCTGTGGGCGGTGTCGGGTGGGAACACCCGCCCGACACCGTCCACGACGGGCGCCGGTCCGGCACCCAAGAGCGATCCGGACCCGGCCGCCGACTCGAGAAGGAGCAAAGTGTCATGACGGAACCCCTGCGTCGCCTGTCCGCCGAGGGCGTGGCCGTGTGGCTCGACGACCTGAGCCGGACGCGGCTGGAGTCCGGCAACCTGCACGAACTCGTCCGCGACCGCGAGGTCGTCGGCGTGACCACCAACCCGGCGATCTTCCAGAAGGCGATCACCGGCAACGACGTCTACGACGCGCAGGTGCGCGACCTCGCGGTGCGCGGCGTCACCGTCGAAGAGGCCGTGCGAATGATCACCTCGGCCGACGTGCGCCAGGCGTGCGACGTGCTGCGCCCGGTCTACGAGGCGACCGACGGTGTCGACGGCCGGGTGTCGATCGAGGTCGACCCGCGGCTGGCGCACAAGACCGAGCCGACCATCGCCGAGGCCCGCCAGCTCTGGTGGCTCGTGGACCGGCCGAACCTGTTCATCAAGATCCCGGCCACCAAGGCCGGCCTGCCCGCCATCTCGCAGACCCTCGCCGAGGGCATCAGCGTCAACGTCACGCTGATCTTCTCGCTGGCCCGCTACCGCGAGGTGATGGAGGCCTACGTCGAGGGCATCGAGCGCGCCCGCGCGGCCGGTCTGGACATCTCCAAGATCGAGTCGGTGGCGTCCTTCTTCGTCTCCCGCGTGGACACCGAGATCGACAAGCGACTGG
Source organism: Embleya sp. NBC_00888 (assembly GCF_045207655.1). NCBI lineage: Bacteria > Bacillati > Actinomycetota > Actinomycetes > Kitasatosporales > Streptomycetaceae > Embleya > Embleya sp. NBC_00888. The sequence continues at coordinate 2,563,057 of NZ_CP108784.1, forward strand.
CGGCCCTGGGCACCGACGAGGCCAAGGCCGCGGCCGGCAAGGCGGCGGTCGCCAACGCGCGACTGGCCTACCAGGCGTACGAAGAGGTCTTCGGCACGGAGCGGTGGCAGGCCCTCGCCGCTGCCGGCGCCCGGCCGCAGCGCCCGCTGTGGGCCTCGACCGGCGTCAAGGACCCGGCGTACCGCGACACGATGTACGTGGACGACCTGGTCGTCAAGGGCGTCGTGAACACGATGCCCGAGGCCACCTTGAACGCGGTCGCCGACCACGGCGCCATCACCGGCGACACCGTGCACGGCACGTACGAGTCGGCCCAGGCCGACCTGGACGCGATCGCCAAGCTCGGCATCTCCTACGACGAGGTCGTCGACCTGCTCGAGGAGGAGGGCGTCGAGAAGTTCGAGACCTCCTGGAACGAGCTGCTCGCGTCCGTGCAGGGCGAGCTGGACCGGCTCGCCAAGGGCTGACGCCCGCCGGACCGACGAGCAGTCGCTCGAGAGACCGCAGGACCCGGTCGGCCTCCCTCGCCGACCGGCGCAGCACCCCTTCGTCCCGGCGCCGCCGAACGTGACCCGTTCGGCGGCGACGGGACGGATACTCCACGCAATCAGGGCATGATTTCAGCACACTCCCACCCCATTAATAGGAGGGCTGACCGCCCGTGGTACACGCAAACGACGAACGCGTGACCGCCGGCGGCGTGGACGTCACCGTTTCCGGTGACCTATCGCACGCCGCCGCAGTCGCCGAAGTCATCACCGCCTGCGTCGTGGACAAGGTGCCCGCGCGCCTGGTCGCCTCCGACGCCACCCTGTGGGGTCCGGAGGCCGAGTCGTTGGCCGCGATCCGGCTGGGTTGGGTCGATCTGCCCGCCTCCTCGCGCGCGCTCCTGCCGCAGCTCGCCGAACTGCGCGAGCGGCTGAGCGCCGAGGGCCTGGACCACGTGGTCCTGGCCGGCATGGGCGGCTCGTCGCTGGCGCCCGAGGTGATCGCCGCCACCTACGGCAAGAAGCTCACCGTCCTGGACACCACCGACCCCGCCCAGGTCCGCCGCGCGCTCGGCGAGGACCTGGAGCGCACCGTCGTGGTCGTCTCCAGCAAGAGCGGCGGCACGGTGGAGACCGACAGCCACCGCCGCGCGTTCGAACAGGCCTTCCTGGACGAGGGCGTGACCAACGACCAGCTCGCCGGCCGGATCGTGGTCGTCACCGACCCGGGCTCGCCGCTGGAGAACACCGCACGCAACGCCGGCTACACCATCGTGCTCGCCGACCCCAACGTCGGCGGCCGCTACTCGGCGCTGACCGCGTTCGGCCTGGTGCCCAGCGCGCTGGCCGGCGTGGACGTCGAGCAACTCCTCGACGACGCCGCCGCGCTCGCGCCCGCGCTGGCCGGCGACCGGGACAACCCGGGGCTGCTGCTGGGCGCGGTGCTCGGGGCCGCGGCCAACCACGGCCGGGACAAGCTCGTACTCGCCGAGACCGGCGACATCGTCGGGTTCGGCGACTGGGCCGAGCAGTTGATCGCCGAGTCCACCGGCAAGCAGGGTCGGGGCATCCTGCCGGTCGTGGTCGAGGGCGTGGACGCGCCCGGGTTCGGCCACAAGGTGGGTGCCGACGCGGTGCGTACCATGATCGGCGCCGAGGAGATCGAACGACCCGACGTCGACCTGCGCGTCGGCGGACCGCTGGGCGCGCAGTTGTTGCTGTGGGAGTACGCGACGGCGGTCGCCGGTCGGGTGATCGGCATCGACCCGTTCGACCAGCCGAACGTGCAGGAGTCCAAGGACAACACCGGCGCGCTGCTGACCAAGGCGGGCGACGACGGCCCGCTGCCGGTGGGCACGCCCGCCTTCGTCGACGGCGCGGTCGAGGTGCACGGCGACGCCGCGCTGCTGGAGGGCGCGAGCGACCTCACCGGTGCGCTGCGCGCGCTGCTGGCGACGGTGCCCGACAACGGCTACCTCGCGGTGATGGCCTACCTGGACCGGCTCGGCGACACCGACGCGCCCAAGCTGCGGCCGCTGCTGGCCGAGGCTCTGGACAACGAGCAGGTCACCTTCGGCTGGGCGCCGCGATTCCTGCACTCCACCGGCCAGTTCCACAAGGGTGGCCCGCCGGTCGGGGTGTTCCTCCAGATCACCGGCGCGAACGCCGAGGACCTGGACGTGCCGGCCAAGCCGTACAGCTTCGGCCGACTGCAACTGGCCCAGGCCCTGGGCGACCTCGGCGCGATCACCTCGCGCGAGCGCCCGGTGCTGCGCCTGCACCTGACCGACCGCGCGGCCGGACTCGGGCAACTGCTCGACGCCGCCCGCGCCCTCGTGGACGGAGCGGCTCGATGAGCCCCAAGGCCGCCAAATCCAAGCCCGCCGTGTGGCCCGAGAACCCGCTGCGCGACCCGCAGGACCGCCGACTCCCGCGCATCGCGGGCCCGTCCGGTCTGGTCATCTTCGGCGTCACCGGCGACCTGTCCCGCAAGAAGCTGATGCCGGCGATCTACGACCTGGCCAACCGCGGCCTGTTGCCGCCGGGCTTCGCGCTGACCGGCTTCGCCCGACGCGACTGGGAGAACCAGGACTTCGCCCAGGTCGTCTACGAGGCGGTCAAGGAACACGCCCGAACCCCCTTCCGGGAAGAGGTCTGGCAACAGCTCTCCGAGGGATTCCGGTTCGTCCAGGGCGAGTTCGACGACGGCAAGGCGTTCGACCAGCTCCGCCAGACGATCGACGAGCTGGACGAGCAGCAGGGCACCCAGGGCAACCACGCGTTCTACCTGTCGGTGCCGCCGAAGGCCTTCCCCGAGGTGGTGCGCCAGCTCAAGGAGCACGGCCTCGCCGATCCCAAGGCCGACTCGTGGCGCCGCGTGGTGATCGAGAAGCCCTTCGGGCACGACCTCAAGAGCGCGCGCGAGCTGAACAAGGTCGTCGACGAGGTCTTCCCGCCCGAGGCGGTCTTCCGGATCGACCACTACCTGGGCAAGGAGACCGTCCAGAACATCATGGCGTTGCGCTTCGCCAACACCATGTTCGAGCCGCTGTGGAACCGGTCCTACGTGGACCACGTACAGATCACCATGGCCGAGGACATCGGCATCGGCGGCCGGGCCGGGTACTACGACGGCATCGGCGCCGCGCGCGACGTGATCCAGAACCACCTGCTCCAACTGCTCGCGCTCACCGCGATGGAGGAGCCGGTGTCCTTCGACGCCGACTCGCTGGTCGCCGAGAAGCTCAAGGTGCTCAGCTCGGTCAAGCTGCCCGACGACCTCTCGCGCGGCACCGTTCGGGCCCAATACACCCGCGGCTGGCAGGGCGGCGAGCTGGCCAAGGGCTACCTCGAAGAGGACGGCATCCCGCCGGACTCGCGCACCGACACCTACGCCGCGATCAAGCTGGAGATCGCCAACCGCCGCTGGGCGGGCGTGCCGTTCTACCTGCGCGCGGGCAAGCGGCTCGGCCGCCGGGTCACCGAGATCGCGGTGGTCTTCCAGCGCGCGCCGCACCTGCCCTTCGACGCCACCGCGACCGAGGAGCTGGGGCAGAACGCCCTGGTCATCCGGGTGCAGCCGGACGAGGGCATGACGGTCCGGTTCGGCTCCAAGGTGCCCGGCACCGCGATGGAGGTGCGCGACGTGAACATGGACTTCGCGTACGGCGAGTCGTTCACCGAGTCGAGCCCGGAGGCGTACGAGCGACTGCTGCTCGACGTCCTGCTCGGCGACGCGCCGCTGTTCCCCCGGCACGAGGAGGTCGAGCTGTCCTGGAAGATCCTCGACCCGATCGAGGAGCACTGGGCGCAGCACGGCAAGCCCGAGCCCTACGTGTCCGGGACCTGGGGTCCCGACGCGGCCGACGAGATGCTCGCACGTGACGGACGGAGCTGGCGCCGCCCATGATGATCGATCTGACGGACACCAAGTCGAGCAAGATCAATGCCGCACTGGTGGAGGCCCGCCGAGGAATGGGCAGCCCCACCCTCGGCATGGTGCTCACCCTGGTCATCGTCACCGACGAGGCCAACCAGTACGACGCGATGAAGGCCGCGAGCACCGCCGCCCGCGAGCACCCGTCCCGGATCCTGGTGGTGATCGGCCGCCCCGGCCAGGAGATCAGCCCCCGGCTGGACGCCGAGGTCCGGGTCGGCGACTCGGGCGTGGGCGAGACCGTACTGCTGCGCATGCACGGCGAGTTGGCCAACCACGCCGAGTCGGTCGTGCTGCCGCTGCTGCTGCCGGACGCGCCGGTCGTGGTGTGGTGGCCCGGGCGTGCGCCGGAGGTGCCGAGCAAGGACCTGCTGGGCGCGCTGGCCACCCGCAGGGTGACCGACGCCGCCGCGCCGCCGCGCCGGGCCGATGTGCTGCGACTGCGCGCGAGCGCGTACACGCCGGGCGACACCGACCTGGCCTGGACCCGGACCACGCCGTGGCGCAGCCTGCTGGCCGCGGCGCTGGACCAGAAGTACAGCCGGATCCTGCGCGCCAAGGTCGGCGCGAAGGCGGGCAACCCGAGCGCGGAACTGCTCGCGCTGTGGCTGACCGACCGGCTCGAGGTCGACGTGGAGCGGGTGGAGACCGGCGGCCCCGGGATCACCTCGGTGACGCTGGTGACCGAGGACGGCGAGATCGTGATCGACCGCCCGGACGGGATGATGGCGTCGTTGTCCTCGCCCGGCCAGCCGGACCGCGTGGTCGCGCTCAAGCGCCGCGAGGCCTCCGACCTGGTCGCCGAGGAACTGCGCCGGCTGGACCCGGACGACGTGTACGCGGCGACCCTGGCCCGGGCCGCGCTGGAGGCGGCGCGCGATCCCTCGCCGGGCTCGTTCACCGAGCCTCCGGTGTCGCAGACCCCGGTGCGGGACGTGGAGCGCGCCGAGGAGGGCGAGGCGCCGCGCCCGAAGGCGACCAAGGACCTCGGTACGGCTCCGCCGCTCAAGCGCACGTCGAGCGCGGCGGCGACCAAGCGGGTCGCCACCCGCAAGGCCGTCGACAAGGGCGAGGCCAAGCCCGCCGCGCCGCGCACCCCCCGGAAGAAGAAGGACGGCGACGCGTGAGCGCGCACGGGCCGGTACGGGTGCACGCGGACACCGTGCTGATGGCCAAGGCGGCGGCGACCGGGCTGATCCAGCGGGTCGCGGACGCCCAGGCCGAGTTCGACGTCGCGCACCTCGTGCTGACCGGTGGCCGCAACGGCAACGCGCTGCTGCACGAGTTGTCGCTCACGCCCACGCTGGGCGCGATCGACTTCGACCGGCTGCACATCTGGTGGGGCGACGAGCGCTTCCTGCCGGCGGGTCACCCCGACCGGAACGAGACGCAGGCGCGCGAGGCGTTGCTGGACACCGTCCCGGTGTTGCCGGAGCTGGTGCACGCGATGCCGGCCAGTGACGGTCCGGACGGCGACGACGTGGACGCGGCGGCGCGGCGCTATGCCGCCGAACTGGCCGCCGCCGCGTCGGACGGCGCGTCGGTGCCAGCGTTCACGCTGGCGATGTTCGGGGTCGGCCCCGACACGCACGTGGCGTCGCTCTTCCCGGGCTTCGCCGCGACGGCGGAGTCGGTGCGCACGGTGGTCGCCGTACGCGAGGCCCCCAAGCCGCCGCCGACCCGGATCACCCTGACCTTCCCGGCGATCCGAGCGGCGCACGAGGTGTGGCTGCTCGCCGCGGGCGAGGACAAGGCGGACGCGGTCGCCACGGCCCGGACCTCCACGGACGCCACGAAGACCCCGGCTGCCGGGGCCTACGGAACGGGCGCGACGTTGTGGCTGCTGGACCGGGCGGCGGCGGCGAAGCTGCCCGAGTAGGTCGAAGCGGCTTCGGCCGTGGGCGGGTCGCGAAGAAGGGGTGGGGCGGGAGCCGTTCGGCTCCCGCCCCACCCCTTCGCAGGTGCCGTGCGGGTCCGGGCGGGCCGTCCGCAACCGCCGCGGCACGGCGGCCCGTCTTCGTCGCCGGGAGGTTCCACGGGTCGATGGCGTCCTCTCGAGGTCGACCCGGGCACGCCCACCCGCCGGCCCCTTTGCGTCTCGATCGGACCCGCGTCCCGCTCAGGAGTGGAAGATCTCCTTGATGTCGGTGATCTCGTTCGCCGCGTTCAGGGTGATGTCGTACGCGCCGTTGGACGAGCACATGTTGTCGCCGTCGGGCTGATGGGACAGGCACTTGTCGATGTGCTCCCAGATCTGGCCGATGTACTCCGCCTTCCGCGCCGGCGGGCCGGCGAAGGTGCCGGTGGCCTTGGGGGCGAACAGCAGCGGCGTCTGCTCGGCGCCGACCGGCTCGTAGTGGCCGTCGTTGGGGTCGCACACGAACTTGGTGCTCTTGTAGTACAGCGAGCCCTTGGTGGGCAGCTTGGTCGGATACACGATCTTGTGCCCGGCCTTGGCCGCGGGCGGCGGGCCGCAGTCCTCACCCGGTTCGCCGCTCGCGCCGCCCGTCGACGGCTTGGCGGACTTCGGCGCCTGGGTGCGCGCCGGGCCCGAGGCGGTCGGACCGCCGCTGGGCGCGGGTGCCACCACCGGTGCCGTGACGGCCGGCGTGTCGACCGCCTTCGGTGTGTCCTTCTTGTCCTTGTCGTCCGCATCACACGCGACCAGCGCGAGCGCGGCGACCGTCGCGGCGGTGATTCCGCCCAACATCCTGCGAGTCGTCGGATACATCGAACCCCCTGTACGCCGGGCGCCGAGCGCCCGCACTTCGATGGAACTCGCACACATTAGCGATCTTGGAATCTCGCCATACGTGAACCAACACGCGTAAGGTAAAGGTAATCTCAAGATAACTACCGACTCGGGTAAAATCGCGCTCGGTGGACATCTCGTCACCACACGGACGAGCCGGCCGTGGCCGGATCCGCACCCGTTCGGCCCCGTCGGCGGCCCGCTCGCGATAGCGTCACGCGGAGGTCTTCGGGACCAGAGGCGAGGTGGGACCCGTGCGGTTCGGATGGCTGCGGCGCCATGAGCGTCACCTGGAGGAATACCGGCACCGGCGCGAGCTGGAGTCGCCGTGTCCGGGCCGTGCCACGCCCGAAACCCCGCCCGCCGCGCCGTCCTTCGCCGAATTCGCCCGCCGCGAGGGACACAATCCGGCCGAACCGGAATCGAATCCGCCGGGCGGCGCAGGCCCGCCGGCCGAGTCCGACGACGCCGAGGCCACCCGGGCGCGGATGCTCACCGAGAAGGCCCAGCAACTGACCCGGGCCGGCCGGCACGCGGACGCGGCGGCGCCCGCCCGCGCCGCGGTGCGGATGCTGGGCGCGTTGGCCGGCAAGGACCACCACCGGCACGGGCCCGCGCTGGTCGGCGGGTTGCGCGCGTTCGCCGCCGTGCTGGCGGCCGACGGCCGGGCCGAGGACGCGGTCAAGGTGGCCACCAGCGCCACCGAACACGCCCGCCGACTGGCCGCGCTCGATCACCGCGCGCACCGCCCGCTGCTCGCGGTGGCGCTGCGCGAACTCGGCGCGCGGCTCGGCGACCACGGCGACGAGTCGGCGGCGCTCGGCGCGCTGCGCGAGTCGGTCCAGGTGTTCCGAACGCTCGCCGCCCAGGCGCCCGAGCGACATCGCGCCGAACTGGCCATGTCGCTGGACGAACTCGCCGGTCGACTGGCCGCCACCGGAGGCACCGAGGCCGCGCTCGCCGCGTTCACCGAGGCCGAACGGCTGCTCGGGATCGGCCCGCCGCAGGCCCGCCAGGCCGCCGTACTGCTGCGCCACGCGACCCTGCTCGCCCGGCTCGGCCGAGGTCCCGAGGCGATCGCGCTGGCCACCGACGCGGTCGAGGTCCGCCGGGGCCACGCGGGCGCCGAGCACGCCCCGGCCGGCCGCCGCGAGGACGAACTCGCCGCGTCCCTGCAGAGCCTGGGACTGCTGCACAGCGCCGGCGGCGCGCACGACGAGGCGGTGGACGCGCTGGAGGAGGCGGTCCGGCTGCGGGCCCGCCGGGTCAGGGCCGACCCGGTGCTGGCCCGCCGCCCCGAAGTCCCGGTCACCTACGCGCTGTACGGCATCGTCCTGGTCGCCGCGGGCCGGCCCGCAGACGCCGTCCCACCCCTTGCCGCGGCACTGGGCGTGGGCACCGCGCTGAACCTGGACCGGGTCTCCGACCTGGCCGGCGACACCCTGGTCCGGGCGCATCGCGCCGACCCGGAAGCGGTCCGCAACCGCTGGATCGCGGCCACCGGCGAGGAGTTGCCCGCCTGGATCGAACGCGGCCAACGCCCACTCCCGCAGCAGGCCAACCGCCGCCAGGTGCAGCAGCGCCCCGAACCCCGCGAGGCGCTGCCCGTCCACGACTGACCTCGCGTGGCGACCCCGCGGCCCACGACGAAGGCGCACGACAAAAGAGCCGCCGGGAGCGGCGACGCACCCGAAGGTGTATCGCTACTCCCGGCGGCTCACCCACGACGGCCCACGGCCGTACGTGTGGGTCGAGACTCACCGACTCCTCGCGACTCGCCGACGTGCCGACTCGTCGAGGCTCGGAAAACTCAGAGCTCGCCGCGCAGCTTCGCCAGCGCCTCGGCGAGGATCGCCTCGCCGTCGGCATCGCTGCGACGCTCGCGCACGTAGGCGAGGTGCGTCTTGTAGGGCTCGGTACGCGGGGCGTCCGGCGGGTTGTGCTGGTCCTGCCCGGCGGGCAGGCCGCAGCGGGGGCAGTCCCACGTCTCGGGGACCTGAGCGTCGGTCGCGAAGCTCGGCTGCGTCTCGTGCTTGTTCGCGCACCAGAAAGAAATACGGAGACGTGGGGCTGCTTCGCCGCGCTCTGCCTCCCCCATCGGGCCGGCGCCGACCCGACTCCCACGGATGGCGTTGCCACTTGCCACGGTAAAAACTCCCCTTGGTCCTTGAGGTCGCGCCCCCGTTGCGCGGCTTGGCGTCCAGTGTACGTGCGCCTCGCGCAAGGTTGAACCGAGCGGTGGGCCTTTTCCGACAGTCCGTCAGAAAGGCCACCGCGCGGGTGGAAACAGCGGCCGAACCGGCGCTGTCAGTACGTGTTCTTGAGCAGCAGACCGAGTACGACGATCGTCACGAACCAGCACACACCGACGATGATGGTCATGCGGTCGAGGTTCTTCTCGACGACGGACGAACCGCCGAGCGAGGAGGACATGCCGCCGCCGAACAGGTCGGACAGGCCGCCGCCCTTGCCCTTGTGCAGCAGCACCAACAGCACCATGAGCAGGCTGAAGACGATCAGGGCGATCGAGAAACCGGTGACCACGGCCGGGCCCAACTCCTTCTGGCGGAACGCGGGGGCCGAGGATTCCCGGCCATCGGACAGAGTACGCTGCCGCGCCCCGCATGTGGGAGCCGTGCGCCCCTTCGGCTAATCCGGCGGATCATACTATTACGGTCGACCGGCCTCGGACCCCTCCCCCGTCGAGCCGTGCCCTCGGGGCTCCTGCCCGGCGTCGCCGCCCGGCTCCGGAGCGGCCGGATCCACGTCGCCGGTGTCCTCGACCTCCACCTCGTGGCCGGTACCGCCGACCAGCGCACCCGTGCTGGTCAGCGGGTGCCCGGGACCGGCGCCGCGGGACCCGCGGGCGGAGCCCGTACGACGCACCGCGACGCGGTTGTCGCCACCGGCGACGATCGCTCCGGTGTTGGTCACCGGGCCACCCGACAGGCTGATCCCGTCGTTGCCGCGCGGCTCGTCCTCGTCCTCGTCCGGTTCGTCGGCATGCGACGCGGAATCGTTCACGTGGTACCTCCCGGTGTCGATCGTGCGCCCGATCCGGCGGCACCGGAACCCCGTACGGACGCCTGATTGCCCCGCCCGGCGACGATCGCGCCGCTGTTGTTCAGATCACCCGAGACGTGCTGGATGACGCCGTTGTTCAGGACCAGCTCGTTGCGCTGCCGATACTCGGTCACGTCCACGTGCCGGCGCTGGAGGAAGTCCAGCACGAACACGGTGAACTTGCGCTCGATCAGCTTGAGGTACTTCTCCGCGTCCGAGTTCTGGAAGAACGTCGCGTAGTTCGCCGACGCGCCCAACTCGCGCACCGACGCCCGGGCCCCCCGGTCCACCGGGAGGTTGCGCGCCGCGCGCTCCTCCGCCGCGCGCAGATTGCCCGACCGGCGCCACCACGAGGCCCACACCCGCATCAGTCGACCCGCCGAGGAGACCATCAGCCCCGGCGCATCCACCAGCGAACGGCCGAACGCGCCCCACAACGTCGCCGCGTCGGCGGTGTGCAGCCACTCGTCGGCCACGTGGTAGGCGGGCCGGATCGGCGGCAGCACCAACTCGTGCAGTTCGGTGTACAGCAGTCGACCGTCCATGGTGAAGCGGATCAGCACCGAGACCACCACCTCCTGCGACCACGTGCCCACCCGCACGCACAGGTACCGCCGGGTGGCCTCGGCCGGCGGCGGCACCGCGCCGCCGGTGATCCCGCTGCTGAACTCGTGCATCTGCACGCTCAGTCCGGACAACCGGTGCCGGCCCTCCTCGGACCGGGCCAACTCCTCGAACGACGTGCAGATCGCGCTGGTCAACTCCTCGACGGTGAACGGCGTGAAGGCCTTCGTCCCGCCGGACGGGCGCGCCGCCTCCAGCACCGAGGGCTCGGCCCCGCGCAACTCGACCGGGAAGGTCCAGCTCTCCACCAGTTCACCCGCGCCGACGAACGGCAGGTATCCGCTGTAGCGCACCGTGGAGGGAATCGGCGGGCCGGGCGGGAGCGTCCCGGCCGGGCCGCCGACCGGTGCGTGCGTCGGGCGCGGCGGCAACACCTCGGCCAGGGCCTCCTGGAGGGTTCCCGGCGGGACCGGCGTCGCGTCGCCGGCCGGCGGCGCCGTCGGCATCCAGGTCCGCCCCGGCCCCAGGTCCGTGACCACGGTGGCCCGCTGCTGCATGCGCTCGATCCACACCACGAACACCACGACCGCATACGTCGGCAACACCGTCGCCGCCAGCGTGCCGGCGGACGGGAAGCCGCTTTCCCCGCCCGCGACGTACAACATCAGCCCGAACAGCAGCGCCGCCACCCACGACACCTGCGCCGCCGCCCGGGTCCGGAAGTCGCGGACGCCACCGCCCCCGGCGACCCCGGTGCGCACCGTCACCAACCCGACGAAGACCACGATCGCGAGCCAGAACAAGCCGGGCGCGAACCCGAAGCCGATCAGGAACATCACCGCGGGCACCAGGAACGCGATCACATCGCGCAGGATCCGCCGCCGTCGAGCGGCCAACGCGTGCTCCAGGACCGCCTGTTCGTTGTATCCGTAGGACGGCGCCCGGTCGCGGTGGGCGTTCTCCCACAGTTCCTCGATCACCCGGGCGGCGAACCGCTCGTCGATCTCCGCACCCGTACACAGATACCGCGTCGCTCCGGTATCCCCTGTTCTGGACATGTCTGGAAATGGCACCCGGACCCCCTGGGGTCGGCCGACCGAAACGCCCTGGAGGGGCGACTACCGGCCACTTGGCGATGACTTATGGTCAGGTACCGGTTACGGGAGGGGCAAGCGGATTGGAAATACTTGCGTGCGGTTTATGAGGAACGAACGATTCCGGCCGGCGACCGGATCGCGGACGGTCCGGCGATCTGTGCGGACGCGCATCGGACGCTCCCGAACAGCCGCCCGGGGACATGGCGAAGGCCCGGAGCGATACCCCGCTCCGGGCCTCCACCGCGGGTCACCCGCGAGCGCGCGACCGCTAGGCCTTCTGCTCCTGGTAGCGCACGATCTGCGCGAAGTCCTCGGCCGCCAGGCAGGCGCCGCCGACCAGGCCGCCGTCCACGTCCGGCTGCGCCATCAGCCCCGCCACGTTGCCGGGCTTCATCGAACCGCCGTACAACACCCGGACCCGGTCCGCGAGTTCCGGCGTGTACAGCTCGGCGAGCTTGCCCCGGATCGCCGAGCACACCTCCTGCGCGTTCTCCGGAGTGGCCACCTCGCCCGTGCCGATCGCCCAGACCGGCTCGTACGCGACCACCACGGACTCGGCCTGCTCGGCCGTGATGCCCTTGAGCGCGCCCTCGACCTGCGCGAGCGTGTGGGCCACGTGCTCGCCCGCCTTGCGCACCTCCAGACCCTCGCCGACACAGACGATCGGCACCAGGCCGCTGCGGTACGCCGCGTGCGCCTTCGCGTTCACCAGCGCGTCGTCCTCGGCGTGGTACTGCCGCCGCTCGGAGTGCCCGACCAGCGCGTAGGTGCAGTTGAGCTTGGCCAGCATCGCGCCGGAGATCTCGCCGGTGTAGGCGCCGCCCACGTGCTGCGAGATGTCCTGCGCACCGTAGGTGAACCGGAGCTTGTCCGCGTCGACCATGGTCTGCACCGAGCGCAGGTCGGTGAACGGCGGCAGCACCGCGACCTCGACCCGGTCGAAGTCCCTGTCGTTCAGGGTGAAGGCGAGCTTCTGCACCAGGGAGATGGCCTCCAGGTGGTTCAGGTTCATCTTCCAGTTGCCCGCCATCAGCGGGATGCGACCGGAGCTGTTCTTGACGGCAGACATCGGGTTCAGCCCTCCAGGGCTTCGAGGCCGGGCAGGGACTTGCCTTCGAGGTACTCCAGGCTCGCGCCGCCACCGGTCGAGATGTGACCGAAGGCGTTCTCGTCGAAGCCCAGCGTGCGGACGGCCGCGGCCGAGTCGCCGCCGCCGACCACGGTGAACGCGTCGGAGTCGATCAGGCCCTGCGCCACCGCGCGGGTGCCGTGGCTGTACGGCTCCATCTCGAACACGCCCATCGGGCCGTTCCAGAAGACCGTCTGCGCGTCCGCGAGCTTGTCCGCGAACAGTTCGCCGGACGCGGGGCCGATGTCCAGCCCGAGCCGGTCCGCCGGGATCGCGTCGGCGGAGACCACCGCGTGGTCCGCGTCGGCCGCGAACGCGGTGGCCGCGATCACGTCGACCGGCAGCACGAACTCCACGCCCTTCGCCTCGGCGCGCGCGAGGTACTCGCGGACCCGGTCGAGCTGGTCCTTCTCCAGCAGCGACTTGCCCACCTCGTGGCCCTGGGCGGCCAGGAAGGTGAACACCATGCCGCCGCCGACCAGGATCCGGTCCGCCTTGTCCAGCAGGCTGTCGATGACGCCGAGCTTGTCGGACACCTTCGAGCCGCCCAGGATCACCGCGTACGGACGCTGCACGTCCTCGGTGAGCCGCTCGAGCACGTCCAGCTCGGTGGCGATCAGGCCGCCGACCGCGTGCGGCAGCCGGGCCGGCACGTCGTACACCGAGGCGTGCTTGCGGTGCACCGCGCCGAAGCCGTCGCCCACGTACACGTCGGCGAGCTCGGCGAGGCGGTCCGCGAAGGCGCCGCGCTCGGCGTCGTCCTTGGCCGTCTCACCCGGGTTGAAGCGCAGGTTCTCCAGCAGCGCGACCCGGCCGTCGGCGAGCTCGCCGACCGTTGCCTGCGCGCTCTCGCCGACCGTGTCGGTCGCGAACGCCACGTCGGCGCCCAGCAGTTCGCCCAGCCGCCCGGCCACCGGCGCGAGCGAGTACGCGGGCTCGGGAGCGCCCTTGGGCCGACCCAGGTGCGAGCACACGATCACCTTGGCGCCGCGGTCGACCAGTGCCTTGATGGTCGGCACGCTCGCCCGGATCCGGCCGTCGTCGGTGATGCGTCCGCCGTCGAGCGGGACGTTGAGGTCGGCGCGCACCAGGACGCGCTTACCGGATACGTCGATGTCGTCGATGGTCTTCAAGTTCGACTCGTCCTCGGATGTCGAAGAAACGGGTGGGGTAGCGCAAGAAACGGGCCCGAGTGACGACGTGTCACCCGGGCCCGCATCGTCAAGCGTTATCGGTGCGTGTGCCGCACCCTCAGAGCTGACCACCGATGTAGCCGACCAGGTCGACCAGGCGGTTGCTGTAGCCCCACTCGTTGTCGTACCAGCCGACGACCTTGACCTGCTTGCCCTGGGCCATGGTCAGGCCCGAGTCGAAGGTGCACGAGGACGGGTCGGTCACGATGTCCGAGGAGACGATCGGGTCCTCGGTGTAGGTGAGGTAGCCCTTGAGCGAGCCCTCGGCGGCCTTCTGGAAGGCGGCGTTGACCTCATCGCGGGTCACCTCGCGCTCCAGCTCGACGACCAGGTCGGTGACCGAGCCGGTGGGAACCGGGACGCGCATCGCGATGCCGTCCAGCTTGCCCTTGAGCTCGGGGATGACCAGGGCGGTGGCCTTGGCGGCACCGGTCGAGGTCGGGATGATGTTGGTCGCGGCGGCCCGGGCGCGGCGCAGGTCCGAGTGCGGGAAGTCCAGGATGACCTGGTCGTTCGTGTACGCGTGGACCGTGGTCATCATGCCCTTGACCAGGCCGAAGTTCTCCAGGAGAACCTTGGCCATCGGCGCGACGCAGTTGGTCGTGCAGGAGGCGTTCGAGATGATCGTGTGCGCGGCGGCGTCGTACTTCTCGTGGTTGACGCCCATCACGATCGTGACGTCCTCATTCTTGGCCGGAGCCGAGATGATGACCTTCTTCGCGCCGGCCTCGATGTGCTTCTTGGCCTTCTCGGCGTCCGTGAAGATGCCGGTGGACTCGATCACGATGTCCGCACCCAGCTCGCCCCAGGGCAGCGCGGCCGGGTCACGCTCGGCGATGACCTTGAAGGTCTTGTCGCCGACGGTGATCGCGTCATCGGTGTAGGTGACCTCCTGGCCGATCCGGCCGAGGATGCTGTCGTACTTCAGCAGGTGGGCCAGGGTCGCGATGTTCGTGAGGTCGTTGACCCCGACGATCTCGAAGTCCGCGCCCGAGGCCAGCGCCGCGCGGAAGAAGTTGCGGCCGATACGGCCGAATCCGTTGATGCCTACCCGGATCGTCACGAACCGATCTCCTCTGTCGAACGCCGAATGCCCTGATGGTGAATGGCCGAGGAGATGGTCAGTGGAATCTGCGATATCCCCGGCCATGTCCGACCCTACCGTGACGCCCCGGGCACCTCCACGCAGGCTTGCTGCGCAAGACGCCCGGAGCCGTACGGGTCATCACAAAAGCGGATCAACGGCGCTCGATCTCGCGGTCACTTCTCGCCGACGGTCTTGGTGATACCGAAGGCCGCGAACCCGGCGAAGACGAAGACGAGGTAGTCGCTGAACTCCAGCGCTTCCTTCCAACCCCGGAAGAGCTCGCTGCCGAAATCGGTGACCACATCGAGCACCGGGATGCCCAGTTCGTCGGCGGCGACCAGGGCGACCGCGGTGAGCTGCCCCAGCGCGACACCGACCAGCGCGAGCAGCGTCGCGACGACCGGCAGCACCGGGTTCGCACCGCCGATCCGTCCCATCGCGAGCGCGATCAGCGCCGCGACGCCCACGCCGAACCAGGTGCTCTGGATCTCCAACGACTTCATGATCAGGCCGTACACGCCGGCGGCGACCAGCATCGCCACCACCCCGGCCGCGACGGCCAGTCCGGCGTTGCCCTGCCGACGCGGCGGCACCGGCGGCGGGCCGCCGTACGGACCCGGCCCGAACGGCCCGGGCGGACCCGGCTGTTGCTGCCACTGGCCCTGGCCCGGTTGCGACCCCCACTGCCCCGGACCGGGCTGCCCCTGCGGCGGTCCCCAGGGGCCGGGCGCGTTGTTGCTCAAGGTGATTCCCCCCGAATAAAAACTCGACACGCGGGAACTCGCGTGTGCGCAGAGACGTTAATGGCCCCCGACGGAGGAGTCTCCGCCGGGGGCCATCGTTTGGCTACCGCTTTTCGCCGATCAGCACATCGTGATCATCGGCGCCTACTTGTACAGCTCCCGCAGGATCCGGTCGACGACCACCTTGCGGTCCTCGGCCGAGGCCAACTGCTCCAGGCCGAAGCCGAAGAGCATGGTGTCGTCGGTGGCGATCACCGACGAACCGAACGCGGCCTGGCTGCGGCTGAAGCCGACGAGCGCGAGGTCACCGGGCGGCGGGCCGGCCAGCGCCCACGGGCCCAGACCGGTCTCGAAGCCCTCGGCGTCCACGACGCCGGCGCTGGTGGTGACCTTGGTGTCGTCCACGAACAGGCCGGTGCCACCGGTGTTCGAGTCGCTCACGTACGAGATCGAGACCTCGATCTTCTTGCCCGCGTACGCGGACAGGTCGAACGCGACCGGCTTCCAGCCACCCGAGTTGCCGGTGAAGGAGTTCCACGCGCCGGTGGTGCCGTTGCTCAGGCACTTCGGGGTGGTCACCGTCAGGTAGTGCCGCAACTGCGTGTGGGTCCGGACGAAGTCGCCACCCTCACAGGAGGTGGGCGGCCTGGTGCTGGTCGCGCCGTTGAGGTCGGGCAGCGTCGTCCAGTCGTCGGCGCCGACCGTGTGGGCCTCGACGATCGCGTGGTCCCACTCGCGCTCGGTGTCGTACGAGAACTGCGCGGTGAGCTTCGCCGCGTCCGCCGCCGACACTCCGGTGAGGTCGATCGTGCGGGTCAGTCGCTTGTACGCGTTGTCCGAGTGCAGGCCGTTGATGTACCACGAGCCCTCGGCCGGCGAGTACGGCCCGGACGTGTTGCCCGAGTAGGTCGCCACCGAACGGCTGTCGAACATCGGGAACTGCTCCGGCGTCAGGATCGCGCTGGTGGGCAGGAAGCCGCCCGCCTCGTTCAGCGGGTTGCTCGCCGTGCCCGGCAGCGGCTTGTCGACGCCCTGCAGCGGCGGGGCCGAACCGACCACGCCGGTGGCGCCGTTGGTCGCCGACCGGTCGTACGCGCCCAGCCAGTACTGGCTGAAGTCGTCCGAGACGATCAGACAGTCGCCGGCCGCGTCGGCGGTGACCTTGCAGGGCTGGTCCGGGTGCCCGTTCAGGCCGTAGTAGATGCCGCCGCCCGCCGCGCTGCGCAGGGGACCGTAGTAGGCCGCGGTCTCGCCGAGGAAGGCCAGCTTGCCGCCCTCGTTGAGGAAGTCGCGCACGTTGACGGTCACGTCCTGGACCACCGGGGTGACCTGGGCGTCCTGGACCGGCTCACCGAAGAAGTCGGTGTTCTCCCGGGCCGCGTCCTGGGTCAGTCGGTTGTCGCCGAGGTACCAGAACACCCCCTTGAAGTGCGAGAGCACGCCGAGGTGATGCGGTGCGCCGAGCTTGTCGACGTCGTACACCGCCGCCTTGATGCCGTTGGCCGCCAGCGCGTCCACGTACTGCTGGGCGTACTTGGGGCCGACCGTGTTCGGCGGGTAGGTCGGGTTGACGCCCTTGTAGTCCTCGTTGGCCAGGACCAGCGTCTCGGTCTTCTCGGCGATGCCGCTCTCCACCGTGAAGGTGAAGCGATCGCTCTCCACCTTGCCGGTGCTGGCCTTGTCGCCGGTGAACCACACCTCGATCCGGTCACCGGTACGCACGTTCTTGATGTCGCCGCGGTACTCGGCGTAGTAGTCCGAGCCCTGCTCGCCGTACCGCTTGCCACCCTTCCACTCCTTGACGCCCGCGGTCTTGGCCGGGCCGCCGTTGACGCGGTAGTTGAGCTTGCGGTTGGTCAGCGCACGCTTGGCGATCACCGCGACGGTCTGGTCGTCGTGGTCCTCGGCGTAGGAGTGCGCGAACCGGTCGGCCACCAGGTCGGGGGCCTTGCGCCCGACCGAGGAGATCGGGTCGTCCGGGTCCTTGGCCGACTTGGCCACCGAGAGCGCGAACGCCTGGTTCTTGGCGTACTCCATCCCGACCAGCGTCTCGTCGTTCGGGAAGCTGAAGATGCTGCCGCAGTTCTCCACCGTGTACGGGTCGTCCGGCAGGTAGCCGGCGGCCGTGGCGCACGTGGACATCTCCGGGGTGAACGACAGCGTCTTGTACGCCTCGTTCATCTGCCCGTCGGTGTCGCCGTTGGTGGTGTACAACTCGGCCGACAGGTCCGGGTCGAAGTCCGGGACCGCCGGGTGCTCGTCGTCGCCGGCGAGCGCGATCATGATCTCGTCGTCGGGGCTGGGCGTGGCCACCTGCGAGCCGACGCCGTACAGGAGCAACTGCGCGGCGGAGTGGTAGTTGACCACGAACTCCGCCTTGATGCGCTTGGCGAAGTTCTGGATGGCCTGGGTCTCCGGCTCGGAGGCCGGAGCGGTGCCCCGGTAGGTCTCGTTCAGCGGGTCGGGCGAGGAACCCTCGTTGTCGTAACCCCACTTGTAGTCGAAGTTGCGGTTGAGGTCGACGCCGTCGCCGGCGGTGATCACACCGTCGCCGTTGTTGTCGCGCAGGTTCTTGCGCCACAGCCGCTGGCCGGTCTGGAAGGTCCAGTCGTAGCCGTCGGGGTTGGCCGAGAGCACGAACCACAGCTCGTTCTCCGAGACCAGCTTGGTGGCCTCGTCGTCCGTGCCGTAGCCGTCCACGTAGTGGTGCAGGAGCCGGCGGGTCATCTCCGGCGTGATCCACTCACGCGCGTGCTGGTTGGACATGTACAGCACGCCGGGCTTGGATCCGTCCGCGCTGGTCCGGACGTTCTTGGTCACCTTGACCGCGAGGATGTCCTGGCCGAGCACGGTCTTGCCGATGCTGACGGTCTTGGCGATGTCGGGGTGGTCCTTGGCGATCTGGACCAACTCCGCGCCGAGGCCGCCTGGGCCGCTGTACTTGCGGAAGACGCCCGCCGCGGCGGGCGCGGCCTGCCGGTTCTGGACCTGGGACTTCGCCTCCAGGGCAATGCCGGCGGCACGCAGCTTGGCGGCCTGGGCATCCCCCAGGACCACGTCCAGCTTGGCCTTGCCGTCGGCCGCCTTGGTCACCTGGGTCTCGTGTCGGTCCACGCCGAGGTCGAAGATCTGCTTCAACTGCGCGGCGTCGGCCGTGACGGAATAGGACTGCGGACCGCTGTCGCCCGCCGGAGGAAGTTTCGCTTCCGGCGGTGCACTGGTCACTTCGGGATAGGAGACCGGATTGTCGGCGGGTGCCGCGGTGCTCACCGGCGCTGCGGTCAACAGACCGAGCGCCAGTGAGAGCGCCGCGATTCCCGTCGTTCCGATCCGGACTCGTGTGGTGGTGCCCCTGGAACGATGACGCCTCATCGACCCCCCAGTCGTGTGGTCGGCGTGCATAGGGACGGCGCGAAATCACGACCTAAGGGACGGAACGTGACTCCTGCGCCCGGGTGTTGCGCATGCTACGGCAACTACCGTGTGGTACACGAGACCTGACGGACGGTCATATTCGGTCAAGGCTACGCGCAAAGATTCCGCATTGTGGTCAGAACCAGTCGGGGCACCACGGCTCGCGCGGCGTCCGCAACAGGGCTTCGGCACGCTCGGCCGCACCGGGCGTGCGCTCGGATATGCGGTCGGCGACGGCGAGCCGCACCGGCGATCCCGAGCCCAGGTACAGCGCGCCCAGCGTCGAGGCGTCCAGGACCAAGTCGGCCGGGTCGCCGGTGGGCACACATCGCGCGTCCTCGGCCGCGCCGTCGATCGCGAACCGACCCGCGGCGTAGCCCATGTCGTCGCGCACCTCGACCACGAGCCGGTCTCGGGCGCCGTACGTGCGGGCCGAGAACGCGGCGGGCACGTCCAGGATCCGCGCCCACACGAAGTCGCGGCGCGACTGCGTGGTGATCGCCCGCGGGTCCCGCACCAGCATCGGCAACAACTCGTCGGGACTGCGGTCGGGGCCCTCGATGCGCTCGACGTAGTCGACGCTCGCGCAGAACCGCCACAGCGCGATCTCCGCCGCCGGGGTGAGCGCGAGCAGCGAGTCCACGGTCAGCGTGACCTTGGGTACGAACTCGTCCCAGTGGTCGTCGGTGCGATAGCTCACCAGTCCGGCGACCTTGCCGGAGGGATCGCGGTACACCGCGTGGAAGCGCGGCGGCACCGGGTTCATCGGCAACGAGACCAGACCGGTGTACATCTTCCACCACAGCGGGGTGCGGCCGATCGCGCCGGGGCGCAGCGGGCGGAACTCCTCGTGCAGCGGCGGGCCCAGCTCGGCCACCTCCTCGGCGGAGACCAGCTCGATCCGGGCGCCGGGCTCCACCGGCGCGTCCGGCACGAAGTCGGTGCGCACCGCGTCCAGGGTCAGCTTCTGGTACTCGGTGGCCACTCCGAAGCCGAACCGGCCGTAGATCCGGTACTCGGCGGCGATCAGGATGGCCAGCGCCTCGCCGCGCGCGGCGGAGTCCGCCAGGTCCAGGCCCATCATCTCGGTGAGCAGGCCTCGGCGGCGGTGGGTCGGCGAGACGGTGACGTTGGTGATCGCCGAGACCGGCACGATCGCGCCGCCGGGCACGGTCAGACCGGTGGCGAAGCTACGGAAGGTGCCGACACAGCGTCCGCCGTCGAAGGCGCCGCGCGTACGGGCGAGGTCGGCCCGCTCGCGCCAGTGCTCGATCCGCTTCTCCCGAGTCTCCTTGGCATCGTCGGGAACCCGGAGAAAACCGATGCCGACGGCGTCGGTCCAGGGGATGATCTCGTCCTCGCCGATCGTGCGGATGTCCACTGCGGTGGTTCCTTCCTCGCGTGTGCGGCCTCCCTCCGGCTACGGACGAAGGCGCCGACCCGGAGACCCTACGTCTCGCGGTTCGACGCCTTCGAATGGTTTTCGGGTGCGCCGGTCCACATCCGGACCGGTCGGGGCCGGATCAGGACACGAGTATGTCCACCGACAGGCCGGCGTCGGTGCCGGGCATGCCCAACTCGCCCGCGCGCTTGTCGGCCATCGCGAGCAACCGACGGATGCGACCGGCGACCGCGTCCTTGGTCAGCGGCGGCTCGGCCAGCCCGCCCAGTTCCTCCAGGGACGCCTGCTTGTGGTCCAGCCGCAGCTTGCCGGCCGCGGCCAGGTGCTCCGGGACCTCCTCGCCGAGGATCTCCAGGGCCCGCTGTACGCGCGCGCCCGCCGCGACGGCCGCCCGGGCCGAGCGGCGCAGGTTCGCGTCGTCGAAGTTGGCCAGCCGGTTCGCGGTGGCCCGCACCTCGCGGCGCATCCGCCGCTCCTCCCAGGCCAGCACGCTCTCGTGCGCGCCGAGCCGGGTGAGCAGCGCGCCGATCGCGTCGCCGTCGCGGACCACCACGCGGTCCACGCCGCGCACCTCGCGCGACTTGGCCGCCAGGCCCAGCCGACGGGCCGCGCCGACCAGCGCGAGGGCCGCCTCCGAGCCGGGGCAGGTCACCTCCAGGGCCGAGGAGCGGCCGGGTTCGGTCAGCGAGCCGTGTGCCAGGAACGCGCCGCGCCAGGCGGCCTCCGCGTCACAGGTCGCGCCGGAGACGACCTGGGGCGGGAGACCCCGCACCGGGCGCCCGCGCGCGTCCAGCAAGCCGGTCTGCCTGGCGAGCTGGTCGCCGCCGACGGCGACCCGGACCACGTAGCGGCTGCCGCGCCGCAGCCCGCCGGGGGCCACCACCACCAGGTCCGAGCTGTGCCCGTAGACCTCCAGGATGTCCTTGCGCAGGCGGCGCGCGGCCATCGCCGTGTCCAACTCCGCCTCGATGACGATCCGCCCGCCCACGATGTGCAGTCCGCCCGCGAAGCGCAAGAGCGCGGAGACCTCCGCCTTGCGACAGCACGACCGGGTGACCGGGAGGCGGCTGAGCTCGTCCTTCACTGCTGCCGTCATCGCCATGGAGCGATCCTTTCACGATCGACGAAGATCCGGCCGTAGGCTGCGGCCAACCGTTCGGGGTCGTGTCGCGGGGAGCCGTCGACCGCCGAAACGGGGGCCAGGTGGACGTGTCCACCGAGCGCCGCCGTGGCCCGTTCCAGGCCCGGTACGTCCTCCACACGGTCGCGGTCGCCGAGGACGATGTCAAAGGTCAGTCCCGGCGCGTGCGCGGCCAGCACCTCCAGGTGCTGCTGTGGCGAGAAGCCCGCCGTCTCACCCGGCTGCGGGGCCAGATTCAGCGCCAGCAGCCGCCTGGCCTTGGTCTCCACCAGGGCCGCCGCCAACTCGGGAACGAGCAGGTGGGGCAACACCGAGGTGAACCAGGAACCGGGCCCGACAACCACCCAATCGGCGTCACGAACCGCCGCGACCGCCTCCGGCACGGCGGGCGGATCGCCCGGCAGCAGCCGGATCCCGCGCACGTCGCCCGGGGTCACCGCGACCTGCGCCTGCCCGCGCACCACCGACACCTCGTCCGGTCGGGCCGGGTCGTGCCCGGCCACGTCCGCCTCGATGTCCAGCGGGACCGCCGACATCGGCAACACCCGCCCGTGCGCGCCGAGCAGCCGCCCCATCCAGTCCAGCGCCGCGATCGGGTCGTCCATCAGTTCCCACAGGCCGACCAGGAGCAGGTTGCCGACCGCGTGTCCGTTCAGCTCGCCCTCGCGGCGGAACCGGTGCTGGATGACCCGGCTCCAGGTCACCCCCCACTCGTCATCGCCGCACAGCGCGGCCAGCGCCATCCGCAGATCGCCGGGCGGCAACACGCCCAGGTCCTTGCGCAGCCGCCCGCTGGAGCCGCCGTCGTCGGCGACCGTGACGATCGCCGTCAGGTCGTCGGTGAGCCGGCGCAGTGCCGCCAGCGAGGCCGAGAGCCCGTGTCCGCCGCCCAAGGCGACCACCTTGGGGCCGCTCATTCCCTGCCCATGTCGCGGTGCACGAGCACGGTGTCCAGGCCGTCCTCGGTGAGCCGGCGAGCCAGTCGCTCCGCCATCGCCACGCTGCGGTGCTTGCCGCCGGTGCAGCCCACCGCGAGCGTCACATAGCGCTTGCCCTCGCGGCGGTAGCCCTCGGTGACGATGTGCAGCAGCTCGGCGTAGCGGTCCAGGAACTCCTTGGCACCGGTCTGGTCGAACACGTAGCGGCTGACCGCCTCGTCCATGCCGGTGTGCGGGCGCAGCTCCGGGATCCAGTGCGGGTTGGGCAGGAAGCGGCAGTCGACCACCAGGTCGGCGTCCACCGGCAGGCCGTACTTGAAGCCGAAGGACATCACGGTGGCCCGCAACTGCGGCTCGCCGGTGCCGGCGAACCGGTCGTCCATCCGCGCGCGCAACTGGTGCACGTTGAGGTCGGACGTGTCGATCACCAGGTCGGCCTCGCCGCGCAGCTCGCGCAGCAGTTCGCGCTCGCGGGCGATGCCGTCCGGGATCCGCCCGTCGCCCTGGAGCGGGTGCGGCCGGCGCACGCCCTCGAAACGACGCACCAAGACGTCGTCGGAGGCCTCCAGGAAGACGATCCGCCGCACCACGCCGGCCGCGTCCAACTCGCTGAGCGCCGAGCGCAGGTCGTCGAAGAAGGTACGACCGCGCACGTCCACGACGACCGCTATCCGCGCGACCGCACCCTGGGTGCGGGCCCCGAGGTCGACCATCGCGGGGATCAGCGACGGCGGCAGGTTGTCCACCACGAACCAGCCGAGGTCCTCCATGCCCTTGGCGGCGGTACTGCGACCGGCACCCGACATGCCGGAGATGATCACCAGCTCCGGAGTGCCCTCGACCTCTGCGTTCGTGATCTCGGTACTCATGCGTCCCCCCGGTGCGTGCCGCACCTACGGCTGGGCGAGTTCAACGCTTCCTCCTGCTGTTTCCTGCCTCGGGGGTACAACCGGGACCGCCTCATCGGCTTCGGCAACCTCATCCACCGCAACAACGGCGTCGTCTTCAATGATCTCGCCCGTCGCGGTGTTCACCGCCGGCGCCGCGGGCGCCCGCGCGGCGAGCGACGCCACGATCGCCGCCGCGGTGGCGCGGCCGATCCCGGGCACCTCGGTGATCTGCTCGATGGTCGCCGTGCGCAGCCGCTTGAGCGAGCCGAAGTGCGCGAGCACCGCCTTGCGACGGGTCTCGCCCAGCCCCGGGATGTCGTCGAGCGCGCTCGCCGTCATCGCCTTGGACCGCTTGGAGCGGTGATAGGTGATCGCGAAGCGGTGCGCCTCGTCGCGGATGCGCTGGAGCATCAGCAACGCCTCGCCGCTGCTGCGCGGGAGCACGACCGGGTCGTCCTCGCCGGGCACCCAGACCTCTTCGAGCCGCTTGGCCAGCCCGCACACGGTGACGTCGACCACGCCGGCCTCCTCCAGGGCCCGCACGGCGGCGGCGACCTGGGGCTGACCGCCGTCGACCACGATCAACTGCGGCGGGTAGGCGAACCGCTTGGGCTTGCCGGTCTCGGGATCGATCGGACCGGTGTTCTCCGCGTCGTCCGCGCCGTCCACGCCGCCGCCGTCGGCCGCGTCCGTGGCCGCGTCGCGCGCGAGGTCGGACCGGTACCGCCGGAACCGCCGGGTGAGCACCTCGTGCATCGCCCTCGGGTCGTCCTGGCCCTCGAACGTCTTGATCGCGAAGCGCCGGTACTCGCTCTTGCGCGGCAGACCGTCCTCGAAGACCACCATCGAGGCGACCACCTCGGTGCCCTGCAGGTGCGAGATGTCGAAGCACTCGATGCGCAGCGGCGCGGTGTCCATCTCCAGCGCCTCGGCCAGTTGCTGGAGCGCGAGCGAGCGCGCGGTCAGGTCGCCGGCCCGGCGCAGCTTGTGCAGGTTCAACGCCTGCGCGGCGTTGCGCTGCACGGTCTCCTGGAGCGACTTCTTGTCGCCGCGCTGCGGCACCCGCAGTTCCACCTTGGCGCCGCGCAGCTCGCACAACCACTGGGTCAGCGCCGCGGTGTCCGCGGGCAGCGCGGGCACCAGCACCTCGCGCGGCACCGCCTCGCCGCGCTGCTCGCCGTAGAGCTGCTGGAGGAAGTGTTCGACCAGGTCGGCGGTGTCCACGTCCTCGACCCGCTCGGTGACCCAGCCGCGCTGACCGCGGACCCGGCCGCCGCGCACGTGGAAGATCTGGACGGCGACCTCGAGTTCGTCCTCGGCCAGCGCGATCACATCCGCGTCGGTGCCGTCGCCGAAGACGATCGCGTTCTTCTCCAGCGCCCGGGTCAGCGCCGTTATGTCGTCCCGCAGCCGGGCCGCCTTCTCGTACTCCATCGCCTGCGCGGCCCGCTTCATCTCCCGCTCGACGCGCTTGATGTAGGGGCCGGTGCGGCCGGCCATGAACTCGCAGAAGTCCTCGGCGAGCGCGCGGTGGTCCTGCGCGGAGATCTTGCCGGTGCACGGCGCCGCGCACTTGCCGATGTAGCCGAGCAGGCACGGCCGGCCGGTGCGGTGGGCGTTCTTGAACACGCCGGCCGAGCAGGTCCGCACCGGGAACACCCGCAGCAGCAGGTCGAGCGTCTCGCGGATGGCCCACGCGTGCCCGTACGGGCCGAAGTAGCGCACGCCCTTGCGATGCGGACCGCGCATCACCTGCGCGCGGGGGAACTCCTCGTCGAGGGTCACCGCGAGCGAGGGGTAGCTCTTGTCGTCGCGGTACTTGACGTTGAACCGCGGGTCGAACTCCTTGATCCAGGAGTACTCCAACTGGAGTGCCTCGACCTCGGTGCCGACCACTGTCCAGTCCACCGCCGCGGCGGTGGTGACCATGCTCTGGGTGCGCGGGTGCAGGTTGGCCAGGTCCTGGAAGTAGGACGAGAGCCGGGCACGCAGGTTCTTCGCCTTGCCGACGTAGACCACGCGCCCGTGCTCGTCGCTGAACCGGTACACACCGGGCGACGTCGGGATCTGGCCGGGAGCGGGCCGGTACGACGACGGGTCCATTTCTCCACCCTATGTGCTGGCTCCAACAGATTTTCGCGGTCAACCCACGACGATCTCACCGTTCGCGACCGCGACCGGCAGCGGCGTCAGGCCGCGCCTGGCGGGCCGGCGAACGACGGAGCCGTCGTTCATCGAGAACTGGCTGCCGTGGCACTGGCACTGGATGACACCCTGGTCGACCTTGGTGACCAGACACCCCTGGTGCGGACAACGGGCGTCGAACGCCTTGTAATCGTCCTTGGCGGGCTGGGTGACCACAATCGAGGTGTCGGTGTACACCTTGCCCTTGCCGACCGCCACGTCCTCGGACCGACCCACCGTGACCGGTCCGTCCAGCAGCTTCTTCTCGTGCGGCGACGCGGCCTGGTTGTCCGCGGTGCACGCGCTCAGGCCGAGCCCGGCGGCGCCGACCGCGCCGACCACCGCGGCCCCCCGCAGCAGCGTGCGCCGGTCCGGTCCGTGATCGCCCTGCGGGTCGGTCGCGGTCTCGGGCCGGGGCTGCTGCTGCGCGGTCATGCGGGATCTCCTTGTGAACGGTGACGCCGGTGGCGTGGCCCGAATGGGCCACGCCACCGTGAGGCCGGTCAATCCTCGCACCCGGCCCGGATGCCACTCACGTCACCGTCGGTCGTACAGCACGTCCTGGAGGAACTTGCCGGTGTGGCTGCCGGCCACCTCGGCGACCTCCTCGGGCGTGCCCTCGGCGACGATCAGGCCGCCGCCGCTGCCGCCCTCGGGTCCCAGGTCGACGACCCAGTCGGCGGTCTTGATCACGTCGAGGTTGTGCTCGATCACGATCACCGTGTTGCCCTTGTCGACCAGGCTGGTCAGCACGCCCAGCAGCCGGCGGATGTCCTCGAAGTGCAGACCCGTGGTCGGCTCGTCGAGCACGTACACCGTCTTGCCGGTGGAGCGGCGCTGCAGCTCGGAGGCGAGCTTGACCCGCTGTGCCTCGCCGCCGGAGAGCGTGGTCGCGGGCTGGCCGAGTCGCACGTAGCCCAGGCCGACGTCGTTGAGCGTGCGCAGGTGCCGGGCGATCGCGGGGACCGCCTCGAAGAAGGCCAGGCCCTCCTCGATCGGCATGTCGAGCACCTCGGAGATGTTCTTGCCCTTGAAGTGCACCTCGAGCGTCTCGCGGTTGTAGCGCGCGCCGTGGCAGACCTCGCACGGCACGTAGACGTCCGGCAGGAAGTTCATCTCGATCTTGATGGTGCCGTCGCCCGAGCAGTTCTCGCAGCGACCGCCCTTGACGTTGAACGAGAACCGGCCCGGCAGGTAGCCACGCACCTTGGCCTCGGTGGTCTCCGCGAACAGCTTGCGCACGTGGTCGAACACACCGGTATAGGTGGCCGGGTTCGAGCGCGGGGTGCGCCCGATCGGGCCCTGGTCCACGTGGACGACCTTGTCCACCAGGTCGGTCCCGGTGATCCGGGTGTGCCGGCCCGGCACCAGTCGCGCGCCGTTGAGCTCGCGGGCCAGGTGGGTGTACAGGATGTCGTTGACCAGGGTCGACTTGCCCGAGCCGGACACGCCGGTGATCGCGGTGAACACGCCCAGCGGGAACGCCACGCTGACGTCCTGGAGGTTGTTCTCCCGAGCGCCGTGCACCACCAGTCGGCGCTTGGTGTCGGGCACCCGGCGCTCGGTCGGGGTGGGGATGGACTTGCGCCCGGAGAGGTAGTCGCCGGTGGCCGAGCGCTTGTTCTTGAGCAGTTCCTTGTAGCTGCCCGAGTGCACCACCTCACCGCCGTGCTCGCCCGCGCCGGGACCGATGTCCACGACCCAGTCGGCGATCCGGATGGTGTCCTCGTCGTGCTCGACCACGATCAGCGTGTTGCCCATGTCGCGCAGCCGGACCAGGGTCTCGATCAACCGGTGGTTGTCCCGCTGGTGCAGGCCGATGGACGGCTCGTCGAGCACGTACAGCACGCCGACCAGACCGGAGCCGATCTGGGTGGCGAGCCGGATGCGCTGCGCCTCGCCGCCGGACAGGGTGCCCGCGGCCCGACTCAGCGAGAGGTAGTCCAGGCCGACGTCGACCAGGAACCTCAACCGCTCGTTGACCTCCTTGAGCACCCGCTCGGCGATCTTCTTCTCCCGCGCCACCAGCTTGATCCGGCCGAGGAACTCGGCGCAGTCGCTGATCGACATCGACGCGACGTCGGCGATCGACTTGTCCGCGATGGTCACCGCGAGCACGATCGGCTTGAGCCGGGCGCCGTGACACGTGGCACACGGCACCTCGCGCATGAAGCCCTCGAAGCGCTCGCGACTGGTGTCGGTCTCCGCCTCGGAGTGCCGGCGCACGATGTAGGGCAGCGCGCCCTCGAAGGACGTGTAGTACGAGCGCTCGCGGCCGTACCGGTTCTTGTACTTGACGTGGATCTGCGTCTTGTGGCCGTTGAGCAGCGCCTTCTTGGCCCGCTGCGGCAGGCCGTCCCAGGCGATGTCGGTCCGGAAGCCCATCTCGGCCGCGAGCGCGGAGACCAGCCGGCCGAAGTACTCCGACGCGTGTCCGCTCGACCACGGTGCGAGCGCGCCCTCGTCCAGCGACTTCTGCCCGTCGGGCACCACCAGTTCGGGGTCGACCTCCATCCGGGTGCCGATGCCGGTGCAGTCGGGGCACGCGCCGAACGGCGAGTTGAAGGAGAACGAGCGCGGCTCCAGCTCCTCGAACGAGAGGTCGTCGTACGGGCAGTACAGGTGCTCGGAGAACATCCGCTCGCGGTGCGCGTCGTCCTCGGGCAGGTCGACGAAGTCCAGGATGACCATGCCGGAGCCGAGCGAGAGCGCGGTCTCCACCGAGTCGGTCAGCCGGCGCTTGGCCGAGGACTTGACTGTCAGGCGGTCGATGACCACCTCGATGGTGTGCTTCTCCTGCTTCTTGAGCTTGGGCGGGTCGGTGAGCTGGATCACCGCGCCGTCCACCCTCGCCCGGCTGTAGCCCTTGGACTGGAGCTCGGCGAACAGGTCGACGAACTCGCCCTTGCGCTCGCGCACGATCGGCGAGAGCACCTGGAAGCGGGTGCCCTCCTCGAGTTCCAGCACGCGGTCGACCACCTGCTGCGGGCTCTGCCGGGCGATCGGGCGGGAGCACTGCGGACAGTGCGGGTGGCCGATCCGGGCGTAGAGCAGGCGCAGGTAGTCGTAGACCTCGGTGATCGTGCCG
Source organism: Embleya sp. NBC_00888 (assembly GCF_045207655.1). Lineage (NCBI taxonomy): Bacteria > Bacillati > Actinomycetota > Actinomycetes > Kitasatosporales > Streptomycetaceae > Embleya > Embleya sp. NBC_00888. Next base: position 2,591,666 of record NZ_CP108784.1, read on the forward strand.
ACCGTGGAGCGCGGGTTGCGGTTCGTCGACTTCTGGTCGATCGAGACCGCGGGCGACAGGCCCTCGATGAAGTCGACGTCGGGCTTGTCCATCTGCCCGAGGAACTGGCGCGCGTAGGACGACAGCGACTCGACGTAGCGGCGCTGTCCCTCCGCGAAGATCGTGTCGAACGCGAGCGAGGACTTGCCGGAGCCGGACAGCCCGGTGAAGACGATGAGCGCGTCGCGCGGAAGGTCGAGGGAGACGTCCTTGAGGTTGTGCTCGCGCGCGCCACGGACGATGAGACGGTCGGCCACTTGAGAATCGAAACCCTTCGACGACATGCCGCTGCGGCTGGATGGTGTCGGATCGGTACGCGTCGACGGCGCGGGACGAGGTCGACAGTGCGGATCGCGGCGGTGTTCGAGCAGTGTCGGACCAGTGCTCGATGATGTGCCTCGCGCCATCGTAAGCAGCCCGGGGCAGGTTTTTGTTCCCTTTGGGCCGCCAGGCTATCGCACATTCATTCGAACAAAACTTCCTGCGGCCACTCTTCACTCGATCGTGTGAAACACGGGCCCGGGGGTCCGCGCCACTAAGGTGAGACCCCAAGACCTCGTCGCTCCGGGACCCGTCTCGTCCCGCAGGTCGGCGGCGAGGCCGATCCGGGGGAGGTATGCGTGACCACGGACGGGTTCGACCCCGCCGCACTGCTCGCGGAGATCAACGACGCGACCGCGCAGGTATTGGCGACCGCGGAACGGCTGACGCCCGAGCACCTGGCCGGGCCGTCGTTGCTGCCCGGGTGGACCAGGGGCCACGTGCTGACCCACCTCGCGCGCAACGCGGACGCCCTGACCAACCTGCTGAACTGGGCCCGCACCGGGATCCCGACCCCGATGTACCCGCCCGGGGACGCCCGCGACCGGGCCATCGAGGAGGGCGCCGGGCGGCCCGCCCAGGAGCAGCTCACCGACCTGTACGACGCGTCCGGCCGGTTCGCCCAGGCGTTCACCGCGATGACGCCGACCGCGTGGGGCGCCAAGGTCACCGCGCGCAACGCGGGCGAGATCGCCGCCACGACGCTGCCCGCGAAGCGACTGCGCGAGCTGTACATCCACCATGTCGATCTGGACGCGGGCTGGACGCCGGCGCACTGGCCGACCGAGTACACCGAGCGCGAGCTGAACGAGGTCGCGGCCTCCTTCCGCGGCCGCCCGGACTGCCCGCCGCTGCTGCTGCGCGACGACATCACCCACCGCGAACTGCGCATCGGCCCGGAGGGCGTGGCTCCGGCCGCCGTGGTCTCCGGCCGCCGGCAGTCGCTGCTCGCGTGGCTGATCGGCCGCACCAACGGCGACGGGTTGATCGTCGAGCCGTTCGGCCGACTGCCACCGCTGCCCGCGTGGATGTAGCGGGTGGTTCCGGTCGGCGAGCGCGCCGGTCGGTAGCCGGGAGGGCGCGCGGACGGGGAGGATGGCCCACATGACGTATCACGGATCCGTGAAGGTCGGCGGCGCCCCGGCCGTGCGCGAGCTGGCCAATCTGATGATCACCAAGGTGGCCGTCGGGCCCTACGACAACGACGCCTACCTGCTCCGCTGTCGCGCCACCGATCGGCAGTTGCTGATCGACGCGGCCAACGACGCGAGCACGCTGATCACCCTGGTGGGCGACGGCGGCCTGGCGAAGGTGGTCACCACCCATCGGCACCAGGACCACTGGCAGGCACTCGCCGAGGTGGTCGCGCACACCGGCGCGACCACCGTGGCCGGGCGCGCCGACGCCGAGGCCATCCCGGTGCCCACCGACGTGCTCGTGGACGACGGCGACACGATCGCCTTCGGCGCGATCGAACTGCGGGCCATCCACCTGGTGGGCCACACCGAGGGCAGCGTGGCGCTGTTGTACGACGACCCCAAGGGCCACCCGCACCTGTTCACCGGCGACTGCCTGTTCCCGGGCGGGGTGGGCAACACCTTCGGCGACCCCGCCGCCTTCGACCGGCTGATCGACGACGTCGAGCACAAGCTCTTCGACCGGCTCCCGGACGAGACCTGGGTCTACCCGGGCCACGGCAACGACACTACGCTGGGCGCCGAGCGCCCGAGCCTGACCGAGTGGCGCGAGCGCCGCTGGTGATCCGCGCGCGCCGAGCGCCGGTCCGGCCGACTCAGGCCCGACCGGCACTCGGCGCGTTCGCCTTGCGCCGGGCCCGGTGCGCGGCCACGTTCGCGCGGTTGGCGCACGCGTCCGAGCAGTAGCGCTTGCGGCCGTTGCGGGAGGTGTCCGCGAACACCCGGTCACAGTCGGCCGCCGCGCACACGCCCGAGCGGCCCACACCGTAGTCGGCCACCAGGTTGGCCAGCCCCATCGCCGTGTTGATCCGCATGCGCTGCACGAACGGCACCCCCGAAGGCGCGTGGTGCAGGTGCAGCCCGTGGCCGTGATCCACCAGCCGCGGCCGCACCTCGACCCGTGCCAGCAGGCCGTTGACGTGTTCGACGGCCGCCTCCAGATCGGTGATCACGAAGAACGCGCGCAGCTCGCCGGCCCACTCCAGCAGGGGTTCGAGCGCGTCCCGGTCCAGGTCCTCGACCAGGAACGAGAACACCCGCAGCACCTCCCGCGCGGACCGCAGGTCCGGCGTCGAGCCGTGCGCGCCCGTCCACGCGTTGACCATCGCGACGGCAGCGCCGACGCCGTCACTACGGTAACCGTTGACTTCCATTGAACCCTTACCTAGGCTGCGAAGTATGTAAGGAGCTACACCAGAACACTCATTACCCTATGCGATATGGGGGCAAAACGATGTCTTCCCGGTGCGATGCCTGCGGGCGGATCGAGGATCCGCGCATGACCGTACTGTCCCGGCACTCCACATCCCAGGGCGAGATCGTCTACACCCGCTGCCTGTGCGGCAGCGTCGGCGTGCGACTGCGGCCGGGAACGACGCAACGGCCCCCGCACGAGGTGGTCCTCGCACAGGGGCCGTCGGCCGTACCGCTTCCGGGCTGACCGCTCCGGGGTCTAGACGCTCGCGTCCTTGTCGGCTCGCTCCGCCGCCTCGGCCGCCGCGCGCTCGTCCTTCTTGGTCTTGCGCAGGCTCAGCACCGTGGTCACCGTCAGGGTCGCCACGATCACGCCGAGCGAGAGCGGGATGCCGATCTCCGGCACGTGCACACCCTGACCGTGCAGCGCCTCGAAGATCAGCTTGACCCCGATGAAGCCCAGGATCACCGACAGGCCGTACGACAGGTAGACGAGCTTCTTGAGCAGCCCGCCGATCAGGAAGTAGAGCTGGCGCAGCCCCATCAGCGCGAACGCGTTCGCGGTGAAGACGATGTACGGCTCCTTGGTGAGGCCGAAGATCGCCGGGATCGAGTCCAGGGCGAACAGCACGTCGGTGGTGCCGACGGCGATCATCACGATCAGCATCGGGGTGACGAGGCGTTTGCCGTTCTCCTTCACCACGAGCTTCATGTCGCGGTAGCCGTCGGTGGTCGGCAGGACCTTCTCGACCTTGCGCAGGAGGGCGTTCTCCTCGAACTCCTCCTCCTCGTCCGACTTGGCCTCCTTGATCAGCTTCCACGCGGTCCAGATCAGGAACGCGCCGAAGATGAAGAAGACCCACGAGAACGCGGCGACGACCGCGGCGCCCGCGGCGATGAAGATGCCGCGCAACACCAGCGCGAGCAGTACGCCGACCAGCAGCACGCGCTGCTGGTACTGCGGCGGCACCGCGAACTTGCCCATGATCAGGACGAACACGAACAGGTTGTCGACGCTCAGCGACTTCTCGGTGATGAAGCCGGCGAAGAACTCGCCGGCGGGTGCCGATCCGGAGAAGACCCACAGGCCGATTCCGAATACGACGGCGAGGCCGACCCAGAAGATGCCCCACAGGGACGCTTCCTTGAGGGTGACCTCGTGTGGTTTGCGATTGAGGAACAGATCGACTGCCACCAGTGCCAACAGCACGACGATGGTCAGGATCCAGGCAACGGGTGAAACGTCCACTGCGCCTCCGGCAGACGTGGGGGGTCGCGTCATAGCCGGAGGGGGGATGTACCCCTCCGATTGCCTCCAGGATGCCAGAAGGTAAAGGAAACACCAAGCGATCCTTTGCCAAATCCTGGTGACAGGTCGTCAGGAGACCTCTTGCGTCGGCCCGCTCGGAGTGTCCGAATACCCGTCAGCCCACCGGCGCGAACCCCCGACGCGGCTTGAGCGCGGGCGCCGGCGATCCCTCCGGAGCCCGGGCGGGCGGGACCGGCAGGCCCAGCCGGCGGGCGCCGAGACCGGCCAGCAGCAGCGGCAGCAGGCGGGCGGTCACCCGGGCGTCGGCCAGCGCCGCGTGCGCGTCGGGAAAGGTCAGCCCGAAGTGCGCGCAACACGTCCCGAGCTTGTGGTCTGCCAGCGGCAACGCGGACGCCTTCGCGAGCTTCATCGTGCACAGCGCGGGCAGCGTCGGCGGGGTCATCCCGGTCGCGACGAACTCGGCCTCCAGGAACCGCTGCTCGAAGGACGCGTTGTGCGCGACCACCACGGCGCCCGCGAGCAGCCCGGCCAACTCGGTGGCGACCTGCGCGAACCGGGGCGCGCCCACCACGTCCGCGGCGGTGATGCGGTGTACATGGCTCGCGCCGACCGAGCGCCCGGGATCCAGCAGCGTGGTCCACTCGCGCAACACCTCGCCGGTGCCGCGCATCCGCACCACGCCGATCTCCACGATGCGATCGCCACGGGCGGGCGAGAACCCCGTGGTCTCCAGGTCGACGACCGCGAACTCGGTACGAGCGACCTCGGCGGGCACCCCGAGCACGCGCGCGGGATCGACATAGGCGAACAAGGCGACATCCCTCTCCCCCGGCCGCCTTGACACGACCGACGGGGCGAGAGTCTATGACCCCCGCCCCGCCACATTTACCGCATCACCACAATCCGCCCCATTCGAGCGACCCCACCATCCGCCCGGCCAAACCCGGCTCACCCGACCGACGTTCGAGGCCACCCCGGCCGAAGACCAAACCGCAACACCACACCCGGCACCCAGCCCGACCGGCGCTCGCGACCACCTCGAGCCAACCAATCCAGCCCGGCCGGCGCTCGAGGCCACCCGAAGCAACCGACACCGAACCCGAACCGGCGAACCACTCCAGCCCGGCCGGCGTTTGAGGCCACCCCGGCCGGAGGCCAAACCCCGCGCGCTCCGCGCTAACGCGTGCCGGCCACCCAAGACAACAACTGCCGCGTCGCATCCGCACCGCCGGAGGGCAAGTCCGCCGTGTACACCCAGGGCAGCCCGATCCACGGGTCCATGATGTGGTCCTCCGGAATCGCGGTGAGCCGCAACAACGACCGCCACAACGGATCGAGCAACGGCCCGAACGACTCGGCGTCACCGCGCGAACCCACCACGATCACATGCACCCCGACCCGGGGCCCCTCCTCGACGATGTGCCGCAGTTGCGCCGCGCTGCGATCGTCGAAGCCGAACGGGAAGTCGTGCACCAGCAACAACTGCCGGGCCAGGTCCAGCTCGCTCGGCAGCGAGTCCACCGCGTCGTTGGCCACCGCCATCCGGACCAGCTCGATCCGGTCCAGCAGCCGCCCGAGCAGCGCGGACACATCGGCGGCGTCGGTGGCCACCGGGCCCACCAGCAGCCCGGAGGCCGCGAGCGGCTGCAACGGCGCGGCCGCCGTACCCTTGCCCGCCGGGTCCACCACGTGCACCTTGAACTCGCCCACCGGGAACGCCGCGAACATCCGCGCGGTCAGCGACACCGCGAGCTCGTCGGCCCGCTCCGAGCCGTTGCCCCGCTCGCCCTCCAGACCCGACGCGGCGGTGTCGATCCACAACCCGCGATCCATCGGCAGCCGCAACACCATCGGCACCCGCAGCTCCGGCCGCTCCGGCAGATGCAGGTCGCCGAGCCGAATCGCCGGCGCCCCGTCCTCGGGAGCCTGCCACCCGGCCCACGACGTGCTGTCCCAACGCGCCATCACCGGCGGCAGGTTCGGCTCCAACTGCTCGATCTCGCCGACCAATTGCGCGGTGTCCCGGTCCAGCACGGCCTTGGCCTGCTCGGCCAGCGCCCGGTGCCGATCGCGCGCGGTGTCCTGCGCGGCGAGCCCCGCCGGCGAGAAGCGCGCGGCCGGATCGTTCAGGACGCCTTCCAGCTCCTTGTCCAGCCGACCGTCGGCGTACTCGATCGCCGACCGGTAGGCGGCGGCCGATCGGGCCGCGTCCTCGAACACGCCCCAGACCTGCTCGTACAGCTTCTCCACCTCGCGCCGCGCGGCCCGCTGCGCGGCCTCGCGCTCGACGTCCGGCGGAGCCGCGGCCCACGCCATGCCGCCGTTCGGGTCCACCCGGGGCACGGTGCCCGGCTCGCGCGGCTCGGTGGGCGCGTTCGCGGCGCTGAACGGCGCGGCCGCGGCACCGCCGAGCGCGGTGCGCGCCCGGTCCACCACGCGGGCCCGGTTCGCCACCCCGACGTCCTTGAGCAGCGCCTCCAGGCCGGCCTCGTAGCCCTGCCCGACGGCCCGCACCTTCCACGCGCCCTGACGGCGGTACAGCTCGACCGTGTGCAGCGCACGCTCGCTGCCCAGGTCGGTGATCCGGAAGGTGGCCAGGTCCTCGCCGGCCGCGCGCACGGTGACCACCGGCGCCGCGACCACACCGAACCGGTCCACGCCGCCGCCCTCGATCGTGACGCCGACCAGTGCCCGCTCGATCCCGGCGGGCAGCTTGTCCAGCTCGAAGGTCGCACCGGCCTGACGGATGGTCACCCCGGCGGCGTCGACGCCACCGCGCTGGAGCACATCGTCGTCGTCGCGGACCCGATCGTCGGCCCCTACCAGGGTCACCACCAGCTCGACCGGGCATTGCGCCGCGATCTCGACCTCCACCCGGGTGTCGGGCAGCGCCAGGTTCTGACCCCGTACCAGTTCGGTGCTCACGTGCGTTCGTCCCCTCCCCGCCCCGCCGGGACGGACCCCGCGCGAGCGGGCCGGGAGGCGTGTTCCGCCCGTCCCGGCCCGCTCACCATGTTTGGTTGTACGTCCTACAGGTGCGCCATCAGAGCCGGGAGCAGGTCGCGCAGGGTCTGCCCGTGCGCGGGCTCGCCGATCGCGGCCATCTTCCAGGCGGTGCCGTGCCGGTACAGCTTGGCCATGATCTGGCCGGTGTAGTTGCCACCGCCGGAGAGCGTGTAGCGCGCCAGCTCGGTGTTCGTGGTCTCGTCCACGATCCGGCAGAACGCGTTCTCGATCTCCTGGAAGGTCTGCCCCTGGAACGAGCTGACCGTGAAGATGATCTGGTCCACGTGCACCGGCACGCGGGACAGGTCCACGAGAATCGACTCGTCGTCGCCGTCACCGTGCCCGGTCAGGTTGTCGCCGGTGTGGCGAACGGACCCGTCCTTGCTGGTGAGCTGGCCGAAGTAGCAGACGTCGACCGGCTGGTTCTCGGCGAACAGGACGCACGACGCGTCCAGGTCGACCTCCTTCTCCCGGCTGCCGAACAGGCCGCGGCGCTTGATGGCGTCCCATCCCAGGCCCATCCGGACCATGGTCAGCTCGCCACCACCCGGCTTGTCGAGTGAAATCCTCTGGCCCTTGGACATGTTGACGGCCACTGGCGACGTCTCCCCTCACAGAATTTGGTCACGCGGCTCGCGGGCCCCGCCCCGACGGGGCGGGCCCACACTGGCCGCAGAGTAGTCCTCGGAGGTCGCCGGTGTCCCGGCGAGCCCCCTCGGTCGCGTTCCGGATCACGAACCTACCGGTCAAGACGTACAGGCTTCACAAGCCGTTCCCTCATATCCGGCGATCCGTCCCGGACATCCTGCTACGCGATGCCCGCCGCCTTCATCCCGCGCAGCTCCTTCTTCAGCTCCCCGACCTCGTCGCGCAACCGCGCGGCCAGTTCGAATTGCAGTTCCGAAGCGGCGGCGTGCATCTGCTCGGTCATCACCCGGATCATGTCCGTGAGATCGGCGGCGGGCATATTGTCCGAACCCGCCTTCCTGCCCAGCGACGGCACCGGCGCCTTGGTCCGGCCCTTGTTGCCGGCCAGCAGATCGGCGGTGTCCGCGTCCTCGCGCGAGATCGAGTCCAGGATGTCCACGATCTTCTTGCGCAGCGGCTGCGGATCGATGCCGCGCTCGGTGTTGTACGCGATCTGCTTCTCGCGCCGCCGGTTGGTCTCGTCGATCGCCTTGGCCATCGACGGCGTGATCTTGTCCGCGTACATGTGCACCTGGCCGGAGACGTTGCGCGCCGCGCGGCCGATGGTCTGGATCAGCGAGGTCCCCGAGCGCAGGAAGCCCTCCTTGTCCGCGTCCAGGATGGACACGAGCGAGACCTCGGGCAGGTCCAGGCCCTCGCGGAGCAGGTTGATGCCGACCAGCACGTCGTACTCGCCCAGCCGCAGCTCGCGCAGCAGCTCGACCCGGCGCAGCGTGTCGATGTCGCTGTGCAGGTAGCGCACCCGCACACCCTGCTCCAGGAAGTAGTCCGTGAGGTCCTCGGACATCTTCTTGGTGAGCGTGGTGACCAGCACCCGCTCGTCCTTCTCGGCCCGGGTGCGGATCTCGTGCAGCAGGTCGTCGATCTGCCCCTCGGTCGGCTTGACCACGACCTCGGGGTCGATCAGGCCGGTCGGGCGGATGATCTGCTCGACCACCGCGTCCGCCTTGGCCAGCTCGTACTTGCCGGGCGTCGCGGACAGGTACACCGTCTGGCCGACCCGCTCCAGGAACTCCTCCCACTTGAGCGGGCGGTTGTCCATCGCGGACGGCAGCCGGAAGCCGTGCTCGACCAGGGTGCGCTTGCGCGACGCGTCGCCCTCGTACATCGCGCCGATCTGCGGCACGGTCACGTGCGACTCGTCCAGCACCAGCAGGAAGTCCTCGGGGAAGTAGTCGAGCAGCGTGTTCGGCGCGGTGCCCGCCTCGCGGCCGTCCATGTGCCGCGAGTAGTTCTCGATGCCGGAGCAGGTGCCGATCTGGCGGAGCATCTCGATGTCGTACGTGGTGCGCATGCGCAGGCGCTGGGCCTCCAGCACCTTGCCCTGCTTGTCCATCCGGGCGAGCGTCTCCTCCAGCTCCCGCTCGATCCCGGCGACCGCGCGCTCCATCCGCTCCGGACCGGCCACGTAGTGCGTGGCGGGGAAGACGTAGAGCTCCTGATCCTCGCTGACCACCTCGCCGGTGAGCGGGTGCAGCGTCATCAGCGACTCGATCTCGTCACCGAACATCTCGATCCGCACGGCCAGCTCTTCGTAGACCGGGAAGATCTCGATCGTGTCGCCGCGCACCCGGAAGGTGCCGCGCGTGAACGCGACGTCGTTGCGGGTGTACTGGTTGCCGACGAAGCGGCGCAGCAGCGCGTCGCGCTCGATCTCCTCGCCGACGCGCAGGCGGACCATCCGGTCGACGTACTCCTGCGGGGTGCCCAGGCCGTAGATGCAGGACACGGAGGCGACCACGACCACGTCACGACGGGTCAGCAGCGAGTTGGTGGTCGAGTGCCGCAGCCGCTCGACCTCCTCGTTGATCGAGGAGTCCTTCTCGATGTAGGTGTCCGTGGTGGGGACGTACGCCTCGGGCTGGTAGTAGTCGTAGTACGAGACGAAGTACTCGACGGCGTTGTTCGGCAGCAGCTCACGGAATTCGTTGGCGAGCTGCGCCGCGAGGGTCTTGTTGGGCGCCATGACGAGCGTCGGCCGCTGGAGCCGCTCGATCATCCACGCGGTCGTCGCCGACTTGCCGGTGCCGGTCGCGCCGAGCAACACCACGTTCTTGTCGCTCGCGCCGATCCGCTGTTCGAGCAGATCGATCGCCTGCGGCTGATCGCCGGACGGCTGGTAGGGACTGACGACCTCGAAGGGCGCCACTTTGCGTTCGAGATCGGTGATGGGTCGCACTGAACATACGTTACGACCTTGGGCCGACAAACGGCGTGGACGCCGTTTGTCGGCCCAAGGTCGTAACGTGCCCGCGGCCTCCGGCCGCTCTCCTCGCAGGCTCGTCGATCACCGGTCGACGATCGGGTCGTGGGCGCCGACGCGCCGAGCCGCAGCCGAAGTCGCGGCGGCCCGATCGGGCGGCGGCGCCCGCGTCCGACCGGCGGCCCGTCGAGCGCCCCGACGCAAGGCCGCGAGGCCCGATCACGCCGCCGCGTCGCCTGAAACCCGCAGCATCCGCACCGAACACAACGCGTGGAGCGGGCGGGTGCACCGATCAAGCCGACCAGGGCGCGACCGCGGCCTCAGTCGCCCGTCAACCGCTCCCACAGGGCCAGGATCTGCGGCTCCAGCGCCGACAGCGGGCCGTCGTTGTCGATCACCACATCGGCCACGGCCAGCCGCTGTGCCCGAGACGCCTGCGCGGCCATCCGGGCCCGAGCGTCCGCCTCCGGCATGCCCCGCAGCCGGACCAGCCGGTCGAGCTGGGTCTCGGGCGCGGCGTCCACGACCACGACCAGGTCGTACAGCTTCGCCAGGTCGTTCTCCGCCAGCAGCGGCACATCGTTGACCAGCACCGCGTCCTCACCGGCCGCGGCCGTCAACTCCGCCGCCCGGGCGCCCACCAGCGGGTGCACGATCGCGTTCAGCGCGGCCAACCGCTCCGGCGATCCGAACACGACCCGGCCCAGGCCCGGTCGATCCAGCGAGCCGTCCGGCAACAGCACCCCCTCGCCGAACTCCGCCACCACCGCCGCCAGCCCCGGCGTCCCCGGCGCCACCACCTCACGCGCGATCCGGTCCGAGTCGATCACCACGGCACCCAACTCCGCCAGCCGCCGCGCCACCTCACTCTTCCCGGCCCCGATCCCCCCGGTAAGCCCGACATTGCCCCTGCTGCCCATGCCGCGCCCCTCGTACGTCTTCGGGTGGAACCGGAACCGGGCCACGGTAGGCCAGGCGGTCCCAGGGTAGAAGGGCCCCGCTCCCGAGCACACGGGAGCCCGCCCAGGACACACCGGGACGGGCTCGGCCGCGACGACGCGGGGCGGGTCAGATGTTGAGCTTGCGGAAGATCGGGCGGGGAACGTGCCGTAGGGCCGACATCACGAAGCGGAACTGGCCCGGGACCCAGACCACCGAGGACTTGCGGCGCAGGCCCTTGACGATGGCCTCGGCGACGACCTCCGGGGTGGTCGCCAGCGGCACCTCCGGCAGGCCCTCGGTCATCCTGGTCTTCACGAAGCCGGGCCGCACGACCATCACGTGCACGCCGGTGCCGTGCAGCTTGTCGCCCAGGCCCTGGGCGAACGCGTCCAGGCCGGCCTTGGTCGAGCCGTAGATGAAGTTGGACTTGCGGGCCCGCTCGCCGGCCACCGACGAGATCACCGCGAGCGCACCGTGGCCCTGCCGGGACAGCGCGTTCGCCGCCGCCAGCCCGGCCGAGACGCCGCCCACGTAGTTGACCTGCGCGACGCGCGCGGCGGCGGCCGGGGACTTCTCGTCCGCCTCCTGGTCGCCCAGCACCCCGAAGGCGAGCAGGACGACGTCGATGTCGCCCGCCGCGAACACCGCGTCGATGGTCTTCTCGTGGTCGTCGGTCTCGGCCGCGTCGAACCCGACCACCTCGACCGAGGCACCGAGGCCGCGCAGCTCCTCGGCGGCGGCGTCCAGCGCGGCGGAGGGGCGGCCGGCGAGCACGACCCGCCGAACCCGCTCGGCGACCATCGCGCGGGCCGTGGTCAGCGCGATCTCGGAGGTACCGCCGAGAACGAGCAGGGACTGCGGTGCGCCCAGGGCGTCTTTCACGGTGCGTCCTTCACAAGAGCGTGGTTCACAAGTTGACGGAAGAGGGGTGGATCAGAGCCCGAGCCGGCGGGCCTGGTCGGAGACGAAGATCCCGTCCGGGTCGACCTTGGCGCGCACCTCGCGGAACCGCTCCAGGCGCGGGTACATCCGGGCCAGGTCGGCCGGGTCCATCCGCGAGTCCTTGGCGAGGTAGAACCGGCCCTCGTTGCTCAGCACGATCTCGTCGAGCTGCTTGAGCAGCCGCGCCAGCCCCGGGGTGTTGGTCGGGAAGTCGAGCGTGAGCGTCCATCCCGGCTTGGGGAAGGACAGGAAGCCCTCGTTGCCGGGGCCGAAGCGCTTGAGCACGGTGAGCGAGGAGGGCGCGCCGTGCGCGCTGATCGTCTCGACCGCCTTGACCAGTGCGTCCTCGCGCCCGAACGGCACCACGAACTGGTACTGGAGGAAGCCGGTCCGCCCGTACACCCGGTTCCACTCCTGGACCAGGTCGAGCGGGTGGAAGAACGCGGTGATCGACTGGAGCTGGCCCACCTTGTGCCTGGGCGCCTTGCGGTACCACAGCTCGTTGAACAAACCCATGGTGAGCTTGTTCGGCAGCCGGCCCGGCACCACGTCCGGCACGGTCAGCAACGAGCCGGTCCTGAACCGCAGCGGGTCCCGGCGCTTCTTCGCGGGCAGGTCGTCGAGCGCGGCGAACTCGCCGCACGTGAGCACGCAGCGGCCGAGGTTGGGGCCCTTGGCCAGGCAGTCCAGCCACGCGACGGTGTACGTGTACTTCTCGTCCGTCTCGGCCATCAGCGCCATGGCCTCGTCGAGGTTCTTCGTCCGGTCGGTGTCCACCGACGCGAGCGAGGTCTCGATGGGCGTCATCCGGATGGTCGCGGACAGGATCAGGCCGGTCAGGCCCATCCCGCCGGCGGTGGCCCAGAACAGCTCCGGGTCGCCCTGCGGGGTGATGGTGCGCTCGGTGCCGTCGGCCATCAGCATGTCGATGGACAACACGTGGTTGCAGAAGCTGCCGTCCGCGTGGTGGTTCTTGCCGTGCACGTCGGCGCCGATCGCGCCGCCCACGGTGACCTGCCGGGTGCCCGGGGTCACGGGCACGAAGAACCCGAACGGCACGAACAGTTCGATCAGCCGATCCAGGCTCACCCCGGCCTCGCAGGTGACCAGACCGCGTTCGAGGTCCACCGCGAGGATCCGGTCCAGCCCGGTCATGTCCAGGACGGTGCCGCCACCGTTTTGCGCGGGGTCGCCGTACGAGCGGCCGAGGCCGCGGGCGATCACGCCGCGCGAGGTGCGCTGCCCCAACGCGGCCACCACCTGATCGCGGGTGGTGGGGCGCACGACGTCGGCGAAGGTGGGAGCGGTGCGCCCCCAACCGTGCAGGCCGACCCGCCGAGCGGTTGGTCGTACGTCGGCCGACGGGCCGTCAGACATGGAAAACTCCCAGAACAAAGGTGAGAAGCCAGGCGAAGCCAAGGCCGACGAGGACCTTGTCCTTGAGAAGAACGTCCTCGGGGGACCCGGCGGTTCCGGCGTCCACGTACACCGCGTAGCGCAGGAACGCGAAGCCGAACGGGATCAGCGACAACTGGTGCCAGGCGAGCGTGGAATCGCCCTCGGGGATCTGAAATGCCCACAGGGAGTACGTGAGCAGCGTCACCGACACCGCCATCTGCCACACGAAGCGCAGGTAGGTGATCGAGTAATTGGCCAGCGAGGCGCGCGTCTTGGCCGCCTCCTCGCCCATCAGGACCATCTCCGAGTAGCGCTTGCCGGCCACCATGAACAACGAGCCGAAGCCCGCGGTCAGCAGGAACCAGCGCGACAGCGGCAGTTCGGAGGCGGTACCGCCGGCCATCGCCCGGAACAGGAAGCCGGAGGCGACCATGGCCAGATCGAGCACCACGACGTGCTTGAAGGAGAAGCAGTACGCGACGTTGAGCACCACGTACAGGCCCAGCACCAACGCGGTCCCGGGGTTGCACAGCAGCACCCCGAGCAAGACCGCGGCGATGCCCAGGAGCGGTCCCAGCACCCACGCGAGCTTGACCGGCACCACGCCGGAGGCGATCGGGCGGTTGCGCTTGGTCGGGTGCTCGCGGTCGGCCTCGACGTCGAACGCGTCATTGATGTAGTAGATCGCCGAGGCGGCCAGGCAGAACAGCGCGAACATGATCGCGCTGTGCCCCAGGACGTAGCCCTCGTCCAGCCGCCCGGCCGCCAGTGGCGCGGCGAACACGAGCACGTTCTTGACCCACTGCTTGGGCCGGGCCAACTTCAGCAGGCCGCCCGCGAGTCCCCCGCGCGGTGGGCGCGCGGGCGCCTGCGCGGGGGCGGCGTCGACCGCGGCCGGAACCAGGGCCTCACTCGACTCGATCGGCGATTCGACTTCGGATGTACTCAAGACCTCAGAACCCCTTCGGACGCTCTGCGCGACGAGCCCAGGCGCGGCCCAAGCCGCCTGCCGCGAGCCCCATGGTCGCGCCCGCGGCCACGTCGGACGGATAGTGAACGCCCACGACGAGCCGCGAGAAACACGTCGCAGCGGCGGCCGTACCCGTGACGGCGGTGGGCAGCAGGCCGTGGAACGCCACGGCGGCGGCGGCGGAGGACACCGAGTGCGAGGACGGGAAGCTGTGCCGGCCCGCGGTGCGCACCGTCGGCTCCAGGCCCGGTATGGCCGGCCGGGGTCGGCGCACCACGCGCTTGACCACCATGCTGGCCACGTGCGCGCCGGCGACCGTGGCGGTGGCACGCAGCCACTCGGGCCGACGGCCCCGGTCCACGGCGGCGCCGACCAGACCGGCGGCGAGCCAGACACCGGCGTGCTCGCCGGCGAAGGACAGCGCCTTGCTCGTGCGCTGGACCACCGGGTGCCCGGTGCGCCCGCGCACGCCGCGGTACAGGGCGACGTCGGACGCGCCCACCGTCTTGACTACCTGCCCGGTGGCGAACGCTCCACCAAAGGCCATCGATACCCTCATTCCTACCGCAAGTCGAATGGGCGCCCTGCCCCGAGGTCCGGGGGCCTACGTGCTTCGGCGATCTTCCCGACCGCCCCACGGGCCACATCCGTACGAGCCCGGCGCATGGCACCAATGAGTCAGGGTACGCGAACCCGGCGCCGGCGCTTCGCCGACCCGTTGCGGCGCCCGTCGGCCGGGCCCACGCTTCCTCGCTCCCGCACCGACGCTGCCAAACATGCGGCGGCCGCACCACGAGGAGGGCCTTTCGTAACGGAACTGTGGCAGACCCGCAGCCTGCGCGACGCCGGAGCGATACGCGCAACGCGCCCCCGGAGAGGTCAACTCAGCGGTGCCGGCGAGAAGGCGCCCGCCACGATCCGCGCCGGTGCGCCGCTGCCGTCGGCGGGCACCGACCATACGTCGCCGGCCGCCGCCGACCCGGTCGGCAGTCCGTAGCCGATGGTGCGTTCGTCCAGCCACACGGCCTGGTCGTCCACGCTGCGGGTCTCCGCGAGCGGCGTCTCGCGCATCGTCGCCAGGTCGAGCACGTGCAGTCGCCACGGGTTGCGCGTGCTCTGCGAGACCTTCTTCTTGAACACCAGGCGGGTGCCGTCCGGCGACAACGACGGGCACTCGACGTTCTCCCGCAGCACCGTCATGGTGCGCGCCCGCAGGTCGCCGCGGACCAGGTAGGTGCGGCCGGAGGTGTTCGTGGACAGCGTGGCGTAGAACGTGTTGTCGTCGGCGGTGAAGGTGACGCCCCAGAAGTTGCGGTCCGGCGACGTGAGTTCCTTGCCGTCCCGGGTGGTGGTGAAGTCCTCCAGGTTGGCCGCGAGTTCACCCGTGTGAGTGTCCAGGATCGAGGTGCGGGTGGAGAAGGTCATCGACGCGTACGAGTCGCCGTAGACGAACACCGTCCACGAGGCCATCCGGCCCGACGCCGACACCCGCGCCCGGTTGGGCGTGCCCGCGAGCTCGACCCGGCGCACCTGGCGCAGGTTCGCGTCCAGCACCAGCGCCACGTTGGTCCTGGTGATCCCACCCTCGACGGCCAGGCACACCGCGGTACCACCGGCCGCGTAGACCCGGTCGCACGAGCGCTCGCCCACCGTGCGCGGCCCGCCCGGATCGGCCGCCGCGACGGTGGCCAGGTGCCCGTACCCCGGGCCCGACTCGGTGCTGCGGAACAGCAACCTCGGCGCGCCGGCCAGGGTCAACGGCGGCCCGCCCGGCGCGGTACCGGAGCCGCCGTGCAGCTTGTCGTCCTCGCGCCGGACCGCGTAGAGCGTGTAGACGATCGCGATTCCCGCGAGCAGGACCAGGATCAGCCCGAAGATCAACACGCGCGCCTTGGTGACGGCCGGTTTCACCGGTGCGTCAACGGACATCGGACACCTCCCGCGCCTGTCGCGCGCGCCCGGCCCGGCGCACCCGACCACCCGCGAGCGCCAGGGCCGAGCCGAACAGCGCCACCGCGAGCCCGAGCGCGAGGACGCGGATCGCGGCGGCCGGCCCGCACGCCGTCCACAGCGCGCCGAAGATCATCGACGAGGCGAAGCGGCCCATCGCCTGCCCGGTCTGCACCACGGCCAGCCCGCCCGCGCGACCCGCCGCGGGCAACCGCGCGCCCACCGCCGCCGAGAGCACGCCGTCGGTCGCCGCGTAGAACACCCCGTGCAGGGCGAGCACCGCGATCAGCAGCCCGACCCCGCCGAGCGGACCGCCGAGCAGCAGGTAGGCCGCCAACAGCACGCCGTGCCCGGCCAGGAACACCCGCCGCCGGCCCACCCGGTCGGCGAGCCGGCCCAGCGGCAGCGCGAGCACCAGATAGACCCCGGCGGTGCCCAGCGGGAGCAGCGGGAACCAGTGCGGCTCGATCTCCAGCCGGTGCTGGAGCAGCAGGTAGACGAACGCGTCGCTGACCGTGACCAGGCCCAGCACCGCCGCGACCACGCACAGCCGGCGATAGGGGCGATCCCGCAACAGCCGTATCCCGTCCCGCCAACCGGGCTTGTGCTCGATCGGATCGCGATGGTCGCGGACGAACAGCACCAGCATCGCGACGCCGACCAGGCCCACGCAGAAGCTCACCACGAACACCGCGTCGTAGGCCGTGCCCACCGCGGCCAGGATGGTGAACGCCACCAGCGGGCCGGTGAACGCCCCGGCGGTGTCCAGCGCGCGATGCACGCCGAACGCGCGGCCCTGCGCCTGCGGGCTGCTGGAGAGCGAGATGAGCGCGTCCCGGGGCGCGGTGCGCAGCCCCTTGCCCGCGCGATCGGCGGCCAGCACCGCGCCGATGCCCGGTACCGAGGCGCCGGCCAGCGGCAGGCCGAGCTTGGCCACCGCCGACATCCCGTAGCCGACCACGGCCACGTGCTTGCGTGCGGCGAAGCGGTCGGCGAGATGGCCGCCGACCAGCCGCAGGAAGACCGTGACGCCGGAGTACAGGCCGTCCAGGAAGCCGAACTGAAGCATCGTCAGACCCAGCCCGGTGACCAGGTAGACCGGCATCACCGCGGTGACCATCTCCGAGGAGACGTCGGTGACCAGGCTGACCATGCCGAGCGCGATCACATTGCCGGTGACCACCGCGCCGGCCGCGGACCCGGCCCGCCCGGTCCCCGCCTCGGTCGCCGCCTCGGTCGCCGCCTCGGTCGCCGCCTCCGGACGTCCGGACGAGACGTACACCCCCGCACCCTCCCCCGGCTGCCGTGTGACCGTCCCCGACCCTAGTCCCGTTCGCGCCCTCCCACCGGAAAAGCCGAAAGGCCCCACCTCCCCGAAGGGAGATGGGGCCTTCGCATCCGGCGGTATCGCTACCGGCGGATCAGTCGAACACTTCGGCTCGAACCCTTCGGTTCGAACACCGCGTCCGGCACGAGCGGACCGAGGTCAGCTCTGGCCGCCCGCCAGCTTCTCGCGAAGCGCGGCGAGGGCCTCGTCGGACGCCAGGGCGCCGCCGGTGGTGTCGGCCTCGACCTCGTCGTCACCGCCCGAGGAGTACGCGCCCGCGGCTTCGCCGGCCACGGCCTCGGCCTCGGCCTCGCGGGCCTTGACGACCTGCTGCTGGTGCGACTCGAAGCGCGCCTGGGCGTCGGCGTACTGCTTCTCCCACTCCTCGCGCTGCTTGTCGAAGCCCTCGAGCCAGTCGTTGGTCTCCGGGTCGAAGCCGTCCGGGTAGATGTAGTTGCCCGCGTCGTCGTAGGTCGCGGCCATGCCGTAGAGGGTCGGGTCGAACTCGGCCGTGGCCGGGTCCGCGCCGAACGCCTCGTTGGCCTGCTTCAGCGAGAGGCTGATGCGGCGACGCTCGAGGTCGATGTCGATGACCTTGACGAAGATCTCGTCGCCGACCTGGACGACCTGCTCCGGGATCTCCACGTGGCGCTCGGCCAGCTCGGAGATGTGGACCAGGCCCTCGATCCCCTCGTCCACGCGGACGAACGCACCGAACGGAACGAGCTTGGTGACCTTGCCGGGAACGACCTGGCCGATCTGGTGCGTCCGGGCGAACTGCTGCCACGGGTCTTCCTGGGTCGCCTTCAGCGACAGGGAGACGCGCTCGCGGTCCATGTCCACGTCGAGAACCTCGACGGTGACTTCCTGGCCGACCTCGACAACCTCGGACGGGTGGTCGATGTGCTTCCAGGACAGCTCGGAGACGTGCACGAGACCGTCGACGCCGCCGAGGTCCACGAACGCACCGAAGTTGACGATCGAGGACACGACGCCCGTGCGGACCTGACCCTTCTGCAGGGTCGTGAGGAAGGTCTGGCGCACCTCGGACTGGGTCTGCTCGAGCCAGGCACGGCGGGACAGGACCACGTTGTTGCGGTTCTTGTCCAGCTCGATGATCTTGGCTTCGAGCTCCTTGCCCACGTACGGCTGGAGGTCACGCACACGACGCATCTCGACCAGCGAGGCCGGGAGGAAGCCGCGGAGGCCGATGTCCAGGATGAGACCACCCTTGACGACCTCGATGACGGTACCGGTGACGATGCCGTCTTCTTCCTTGATCTTCTCGATGGTGCCCCAAGCGCGCTCGTACTGAGCCCGCTTCTTCGAGAGGATCAGGCGGCCTTCCTTGTCCTCCTTCTGGAGAACCAGGGCCTCGATGTGGTCACCGACAGTGACGACCTCGTGGGGGTCCACGTCGTGCTTGATGGAAAGCTCGCGGGACGGGATGACGCCTTCGGTCTTGTAACCGATGTCGAGCAGGACCTCGTCCCGGTCGACCTTGACGATCACGCCATCCACGATGTCGCCGTCGTTGAAGTACTTGATCGTCTCATCGATCGCTGCGAGGAAGTCTTCCTCGGAGCCGATGTCGTTGACCGCCACCTGCGGGGTGGTGCTGGGCGTGGCCTCGGTGCTGCTCGTCATGTGGGTAAGGGCTCCGGGTACGGACAGAAGTCGTTTTCAAACACGCTTGTGGACCCGGTTTCGCCCCCGACGCCCGCGACCATGCAAGAGGATGGCGTGGGATCGACAAAGGTGAGCGCGACCTGCTCCGTCTGAGTTCACGCAGGCCCGCGGCGCAACTTGCAGCATACGGGGCCGACCGGGTGCGGTCAACGCGCACGGGATGCATGGGGTCAACCGGGACGTCCCGGAGGGAGTACCCTACGCGCGTCCGTGCCCGCCCGCAGTCCCTGGAGCATCGTGAACCGCCCCCTCTCCCCCGACCCGCACGCGATCGCGGCCCGGTTCGTCGACCCCGACGAACTCGACGACGCCGACGACGACGCGGTGCGGCGCAAGGTCGGCCTGGTGGAGAGTGTGCGCGCGGGCCGGCAGTGGTGGGACGCCAACGCGGACGAGTACCAGGTCGAACACGGCGACTTCCTCGGCGACGCGCGCTTCACGTGGTGCCCGGAGGGGCTGGACGAGGACCGGGCCGGGCTGTTGGGGCCGGTCGAAGGACGCAGCGTGCTGGAGGTGGGCGCGGGCGCGGCGCAGTGTTCGCGCCGACTGCTCGCGCGCGGCGCCTTCCCGATCGCGCTGGACCTGTCGCTGCGCCAGCTCCAGCACTCGCGCCGGCTCGACGTCGAGCACGGCACCCGGGTGCCGGTGGTGCAGGCCGACGCGGCGCGCCTGCCGTTCGCGAACGAGAGCTTCGACCTGGCCTTCTCCGCGTACGGCGCGCTGCCGTTCAGCCCGGACGGCGCGGGGATCATGCGCGAGGTGTTCCGGGTGTTGCGGCCGGGCGGGCGCTGGGTCTTCTCGATCACCCACCCGGTGCGTTGGGCGTTCCCGGACGAGCCGGGGCCCGAGGGGCTGACGGCGGTGACGTCGTACTTCGACACGACGCCGTACGTCGAGCAGGACCACACCGGGCGGGCGACCTACGTCGAGCAACACCGCACGCTCGGTGACCGGGTGCGCGAGGTGGTCGGCGCGGGGTTCCGGCTCACGGACATCGTGGAGCCGGAGTGGCCGGAGGGGCTGGACTCGGTGTGGGGCGGGTGGAGCCCGCTGCGGGGGCGGTTGTTGCCGGGGACGGCGATCTTTGTGTGTGGGAAGGGGTGAGGGGGCGCGGGGCGCGGGGCGCGGGGCGCGGGGCGCGGGGCGCGGGGCGCGGGGCGCGGGGCGCGGGGCGCGGGGCGCGGGCGCGGGCGCGGGCGCGGGCGCGGGCGGGCCAGGGTGGGTCGTGAGTGGGGTGGGACGGGCCGAGGCGAGCCGCGAGCAGGGCCGGACGGGCCGAGGCGAGCCGCGAGCAGGGCCGGACGGGCGGGCGGAGTCGCGGCGGGGGCGCTGCTGCTTGTTGGGCGACTTCGTCGCCGGCTCGCGAGGCACCACCTTTTTTCTCTCCCCCGCAAGCTCCTCCGAGAAAAAAGGCGGCCCCTCGCTCGGGACGGCGTGTCCCTCCGCTTCGCTCCGGGCCACACCGTCCACACCTGCGGCTCCGCCGCTCTCCGCGCTTCGCGCGTCGATCACCGGGGGTGGGCTGGGTCGGGGGCGCTGACGCGCCGGGGGGTGTCCGGGGTGTCGACGGTTTCCGGGGTGGTGGCGGGCGGTGGGGTCGGGCGGGAATTGCGGTCGGCGATGAATTGCAGGGCGACCGCGATGAGGAAGAGGACTACGCCGGTCACCAGGAGGGCCAGGGGGATGGTGTCGTGGACGGCGCGGAGCTTTTTGCTCTCGTCCTTGGCGTCGGCGATCAGCTTTTGGGACCACGCGGGGCGGGGCTTGAAGGTGCCTTCGAAGACCTTGGTGACCACGGGTCGGGCGTTGGGGTCGTCGGCGGGCGGGGACGTGCGCAGTTCCTCGGTGCGGGTCTCCTCCAGGTAGACCGGGATGCCGGTGACCGGCTCGACCCACATCCGGCGGGTCGCGGTGTACCAGAGCTGCATGCCCTGCTTCTCGACCGCGATCGGGTCCAGGCCGCCGGGGAGTTGCTTGGGCATCGGGACCTTCATCCACGGCACCTCCTGCTCGAAGCGGTAGGTCTGAAGCCCGTCCCGCTTCGCGGTGCCCTTGTACGCGATCACATTCGCGCTGTGCGCCTGCGAGTCGTAGTAGTTGTAGTCGCGCTTGCCGGTGAAAAACGGCCACTTGTACGCGAGCCCGGTGTGCGCGGCGGGCGCGCCGTCGATCGACTCGCCGCAGCAGTTCCGGGGGATCTGGCCGGCCGCCTCGAACGCGTAGCGCTCGGGGAGTTGGGTGACGACCTTGCCGGTGCTGTCCAGGACCGCCAGGTTCAGGTCCCACACGACGGTGCCGTCCTTGGAAGCCTTCGCGTCCGGGCGGATCGTCTGGATCGCGGTGATCCTGGCCTTGCCCGGCCCCTCGGGGGCGCCCAGGAGCGTGGCGTCGGTCGCGTCCAGGACCACCACCCGGTAGGCGTCCTCGCCGGACAGCGCCCCGGCCACCATCCTCGGGAAGACGAACTCGCGCAGCAGCGGCGCCAGCGCCACGCAGAACACTGCCGCGACCAGCAGGATCAGACTGGACTTACGACGCATCGAGGTGGACCCCTTGCCGATGGAACCGGGTACGGATTCGGGCCGCCGCTCGCCCGGCCCTACGCCTCAGGGGCGTGCGGGCGGGCTGGTGACCTGGAGCGGCTTGTGTACCGGCGCGGGATCGGCGGCGACGCACGCGTTCAGCGCGAACGCGGCCCCCACGGCCAGGAGCGCCCCGACCACGATCGCTGCGAAGGAACGCATCCGGCGGTCCACCTTCCTGCTGCCTCGGCCGCCGTCCCGGCGGCCGACGATGGGGCACGGTAGCAAGAAACAAGAACAGGTTCCCGTTTTTTGCGGATCGGATTCCGGTCGACTACGGCGTGGCCGCGGCTCCCGAGACCGAAGCGCCCGCCGGGTCTTCGGTGCCGGCGGACGTGCTCGACGGCGAGCCCGAACGCGAACCCGAGGCCGTGGCCGGCTTGCTCGTGGCGGGCTTGCCCGTGGCCGGCTTGTCGGTGGACTGCCTCGGCGTCGGGGTCGACTTGGCGGAAGGCTGCCGGGCGTCCGGAACGGACCGGGCCCCGGTCGCGTAGTACGTCATCCACGACATCACGTTGCGGACGTACTCGTTCGAATGGTTGTAGGACAGAATCGCCGCGTTCAGCCCCGCCCCGGTGGACAGGTCCCGGTTGCCCGCGCACAGGTAGCGGCCCGCGGTCAGCGTCGCGTCGAAGATGTTCTGCGGGTTGATCTGGCCGTCCCGGTTGCCGTCCATGCCCCAGCCCTTCCAGGTGGAGGGGATGAACTGCATCGGGCCCACCGCGCGGTCGAACTCGGTGTCGAAGTCGTAGCGGCCGCCGTCGGTGTCGGTGATCCGCGCCCACGGGCCGCCGTCCAGGCGCGGGCCCAGGATCGGGGTGACCGCCGTGCCGTCCACGGTCACATTGCCGCCGTACGCGTGCTCCGACTCGACCCGGCCGATGCCCGCGAGCAGCGTCCACGGCAGCTTGCACCCCGGATCCATCCGGGCCAGGTTGGACGCGGCCTGCTGATAGGCCAGCAACACCGTCTGCGGAATGCCGCCGGTGCCGGTCGCGGTGGTACCGCGGGTGCCGGCCGCGGCGGTCGGCGTCCCCGGCGCGGCCGAGGTGGGCGGCGCGGAGGTGGTGGGCGCGCCCGGCAGCGCCGCCGGCAACACCGGCGGCGGCGCTTCGAAGTGGGTCGGGCCGCCGCCGTTGGCCGAAGTACCGTTCTCCGGCGCCGGATCGGACAACCTCGGCAGATCCGAGGTGGGCACCCGGTGCGCGGTGACCATGGTGAACGGGGACTGCACCGCCGCACCGCACGCCAGCACCACCAGGATCGCCGCCGCGCTGCCCACCCACGGATTCAGGATGCGTCTGCGCTTGGCGGGAGCGTCCGGCTCGCCCGATATCGGCGGCGCCACGGGACCCGGCTCCGACGCGGGAGCGGTGGCGGATATGCGCTCCGCCACCACCTCCACCGCGTCCACGTCCGGCGTGCCCGGCTTCTGCGGATCGGGCCCCGACTCGGCCTCTTCCACGAAGCTCCCCCCTCTGTGCGCAAGTTCGACTTCGCACCGGTCGTCCTCGACCACCGGTGACCCGTGCGAACCTATGCCGGCCACGGCCGGCTCTCCACCCCCACGGCGCACTCATTCACGATCAGTGACCCGCGTCCTCCCAGTTCGCCCCGAAACCGACCGACACGTCCAGCGGGGCGCGCAGCGGATACGCGCCGGCCATCTCCCGACGCACCAGCACCTCCAGCCGCTCCCGCTCGCCCGGCGCCACCTCCAGGACCAGTTCGTCGTGAACCTGGAGCAGTATCCGCGAGGCCAGCTTCTCCTCCCGCATCGCCCGATCCACCGCCAACATCGCGACCTTGACGATGTCCGCCGCCGAACCCTGGATCGGCGCGTTCAACGCCATCCGCTCGGCCATCTCCCGACGCTGCCGGTTGTCGCTGGTCAGATCCGGCAGATAGCGCCGCCGACCGAACACCGTCTCGGTGTACCCGGTCTGCCGGGCCTCCTCGACCACCTTGTGCAGATAGTCGCGCACCCCGCCGAACCGCTCGAAGTACGTCTCCATCAGCCCGCGCGCCTCACCCGGCTCGATGTCCAACTGCTGCGAGAGACCGAACGCGGAGAGCCCGTACGCCAATCCGTACGACATCGCCTTGATCTTGCTGCGCAGCGCGTGATCCACCGCCTCCGGAGCCACCGAGAAGACCTGCGCGGCCATCGTCGAATGCAGGTCCTCCCCCGTCGTGAACGCCTCGATCAACGCCGCGTCCTGGGACAGGTGGGCCATGATCCGCAGCTCGATCTGGCTGTAGTCCGCGGTCAACAAGCCCTCGAAACCCTCGCCGACCACGAACGAGCGCCGGATCAGCCGCCCCTCCTCGGTCCGGATCGGAATGTTCTGCAGGTTCGGGTCCTGCGAGGACAACCGGCCCGTGGCCGCCACCGTCTGATTGAACGTGGTGTGGATGCGCCCGTCGTCGGCGACCGTCTTGATCAGACCCTCGACCGTGGTGCGCAGCCGAGTCTGGTCGCGGTGGCGCAACAGGATCACCGGCAACTCGTTGTCGGTCTGCCCCGCCAGCCAGGTCAACGCGTCCGCGTCGGTGGTGAAACCGGTCTTGATCTTCTTGGTCTTCGGCAGGCCCAGCTCGTTGAACAGGATCTCCTGCAACTGCTTGGGCGAACCCAGGTTGAACTCGTGCCCCACCGCCGCGTGCGCCTCGTCCGTGGCCTGCTTCACCGCCGCCGCGAACTGCTCCTGGAGCGACTCCAGATACGGCAGGTCCGCCGCGATGCCCAACTGCTCCATCCGCGCCAACACCGGCAACAGCGGCAGCTCCATGTCCTGGAGCAGCTCCAGACCGCCCTTGGCGGCCAACTCCACGTCCAGCGCCGCCGCCAGGTCCACCACCGCGCGGGCGGCCAGCATCAGCGCCGCACCCGGCTCCGCCTCGTCCTGATCGGACATGTCCAACGCCAGCTGCCCATCGCCCGCGCCGCTCTGGTCCACCTTCAGCTCACGACCCAGGAAGCGCTCGACCAGCGTCTCCAACGCGAACGAGCGCTGCCCGGGCAACACCAGATACGCGCCCAGCGCGGTATCGCTGGTGACCCCCCACAACGCCCAGCCGCGCGCGGCCAACGCCAGGATCGGGCCCTTCGCGTCGTGCACCGCCTTGCTCCGCTGCGGATCCGCCAACCAGGCCGCCAGCGCCGCGTCGTCGTTCTCGTCCATGCCCAACGGGTCCACGAACGCCGCCGCGCCGTCCCCCGCCGCGAACGCCAGGCCCTTGACCTCGCCGGTCCCGCGCCCCCACGCGCCGTCCACCGCGAGCCCGGTGCGCTCGGTGCCCGCCGCGTGCTCCTCCAGCCACGCGGTCAACCCACCCGGCTCCACCACCGTGGTGTCCAGCTCGAAACCCGGCTCGGCCTCGATCACCTCCGGCACCAGCCCCGGATCCACCGCCCACAACCGGTCCCGGAAGTTGGTGTTGCGGAACTCCAGCGTGTCCAGCACCACCTCGATCGCCGCCCGGTCGAACGGCTTGCGCTCCAGATCGGCCGGCGACACCTCCAGCTCGACCTCGCGCACCAGCTCGGTCAACCGCCGGTTGAGCTTGACGTTGTCCAGGTGATCGCGCAGGTTCTGCCCCGCCTTGCCCTTGACCTCGTCCGCGCGCTCCATCAGCTCGGCGAACGAACCGAACTCGCGAATCCACTTCGCGGCCGTCTTCTCGCCCACCCCCGGAATGCCCGGCAGGTTGTCGCTCGGGTCGCCGCGCAGCGCCGCGAAGTCGGGATACTGCGCCGGCGTCAGCCCGTACTTCTCCTCGACCGCCTCCGGAGTGAACCGGTGCAGCTTGCTCACGCCCATCATCGGATACAGCACCGTGACGTCCGAGGTGACCAACTGCAACGCGTCCCGGTCGCCGGTGAGGATCAACACCTCGAAGCCCTCGGACGCGGCCCGGGTGGCCAGCGTGGCGATCACGTCGTCCGCCTCGTAGCCCGCCACCCGCATGGTCGGCACGCCCATCGCGGTCAGTTCCTCGACGATCAGCTCGACCTGGCCCTTGAACTCCTCCGGAGTCTCCGACCGGTTCGCCTTGTAATCCGGGAACTCCTCGGTGCGAAACGACTGCCGGGACACGTCGAACGCCACACCCAGATGGGTCGGCGCCTCGTCCCGCAACACGTTCACCAACATCGACGTGAACCCGTAGACCGCCTGGGTCGGTTGGCCCGTCGCGGTACTCATCGACGCTTCCTTGAGCGCATAGAACGCCCGATACGCCAACGAGTGCCCGTCGAGGAGCAGAAGTCGCGGCCGGGAACCGGCGGGAACGGAGGTCTGGGGGGTCTGAGTCGCTGCCACGACCGCGATCCTAGGCTGTCAGGCCGACACAACCACGTATCCGGAGGATCGGCCCATGCCCGACGAGACCACCGCGCCCAACCTCGACGAGGTCCTGGCGTTCATGAACATCGGCAACCAGGAGACCCTGTCCGACCGCATGGGGATCAGCTTCGTGGAGGCGACCGCCCAACGCGTCGTGGCCACCATGCCGGTCAAGGGCAACACCCAGCCGTACGGACTCCTGCACGGCGGCGCCTCCTGCGTCCTCGCCGAAACCCTCGGCTCCGTCGGCTCCGCGCTGCACGCCGGCCGCGACGCGATCACCCTGGGCATCGAGATCAACGCCACCCACCACCGCTCCGCCAAATCGGGCCTGGTCACCGGCGTGGCCACCCCGGTACACCTGGGCCGCACCCTGGCCACCTACGAGATCGTCATCACCGACGAGGACGACAAGCGGGTCTGCACCGCGCGCCTGAGCTGCCTGATCAAGCGCGGCTGAACGAGCCGCGCCGGCGAACGGCGCCGCGCGGTGAAGGGGCCGACCCCCTCCACCACGCGGCCGCCGCGGCGCTACGCGCCCTCGCCCAGATACGCCTCGCGTACCTTCGGGTCCGACAACAGCTGCTCGGCCGGACCGGACAACACCACCGAACCGGTCTCCAGGGCATAACCCCGGTGCGCCAGCCGCAACGCCTGCGCCGCGTTCTGCTCGACCAGCAACACCGTGGTGCCCTGCTCGTTGATCTCCCGGATGATCTCGAAGATCTGCGCCACGATCAGCGGCGCCAGACCCATCGACGGCTCGTCCAGGAGCAGCAGCTTCGGCTGCCCCATCAGCGCCCGCCCGATCGCCAGCATCTGCTGCTCGCCACCGGACAACGTGCCCGCCAGCTGCGACCGCCGCTCGGCCAGCCGCGGGAACAACTCGAACACCCTGTCCAACTCGGCCCTGGGCACCGACTTGAACCGGTACGCGCCCATGTTCAGGTTCTCCGTGACGGTCATCGCCGGGAACACCCGGCGACCCTCCGGAGAATGCCCGATCCCCAGCCCCACCACGTGATGCGCCGGCACCCCGTCGATCCGCTCGCCGCGCCAGCGCACCTCGCCCTCACGCGGCGTCAACAGACCCGAGATGGTGCGCAGCGTCGTGGTCTTGCCCGCGCCGTTGGCGCCGAGCAGCGCCACGATCTCGCCCTCGTTCACCTCGATGTGCACGCCCTTGAGCGCCTGGATGGCGCCGTAGAACACGTGCAGGTCATCAAGCTCCAGCATCTTCTTGCGGGGTGTCGTCGCGGTGCTCGCGGCCGGTTTGGCCAACCCGACCGCGTCCGTGCCCTTGGACTCGGCGGTGCTCATCGCTGCTCCTCCCCGTCCCGCTGCGCGGGGACCGTACCGTCCGACTCGCCCGCGGCCTCGGCGTCCGAGGCGGCGACCATCTCGGCGGCCATCTCCGACCCCAGATAGGCCGCGACGACCTCGGGATTGCGCTGCACCTCGGCAGGCGAGCCGGAGGCGATCACCTTGCCGAAGTTGAGCACCGTGACCCGGTCCGCCACCGACATCACCAGGCGCATGTCGTGCTCGATCAACAGCACGCTGATGCCCAGCTCGCGGTTGATCCGGCGGATCAACACCTCCAACTCGAGCTTCTCGGTCGGGTTCGTGCCCGCCGCCGGCTCGTCCAGGAGCAACACCTGCGGGTCGGTGGCCAACGCGCGGGCGATCTCCAGGCTGCGCTGCTGCCCGTAGGACAACGACGCGGCCAACTCGTTGAGCAGCCCGTCCAGACCCACGAAGTGCAACAGCTCCAGCGCCCGCTTGTCGCTCTCGCGATCCTCGCGCCGCGCGTTCGGCAACCCCAGCATGATCGACACCGGGCCGGCCTTCTGCCGGGTCTCCGCCGCGATCTTCACGTTCTCCAGCGCGGTCAACGCGCCGAACAGGCGAATGTTCTGGAACGTGCGGGCCACCCCGAGCCGGTTCACCAGATGCGGCTTGCGCCCCTTGAGCGAATGCTCGGCACCCGCCCGGTCGCGCAGCACGATGCTGCCTTCCTGCGGGACGTACATCCCGGTGAGCGAGTTGAACAACGACGTCTTGCCCGCGCCGTTGGGACCGATCACCGCGAGAATCTCGCCGCGGTGCAGGTCCAACGCCACATCGGACAGACCCACCAGGCCGCCGAAGCGCAGCGTCACACCGCGCACCCGCATGACCTGATCGGCGGGATCCACCCGCGGCCGGTCGTCCGCCTTCGTCGTGGTGATGCTCACGTCATCCTCCCGCCGGCCGGCTCCGACATCGCGTCCGCGTCGCCGAGACCCGCCTTGGCCATGCTCAACTCGCGCTTGCGCCGAACCGAGGGAATCAGGCCCTGCGGGCGATAGATCATCATGATGATCAACAGCGCGCCCAGGTACATGAATCGGTCGTTCGGGTTGACCCAGTCCTTCATGTACTGCGGCAACCAGGCCAGGAACGCCGTCCCGATGATCACGCCCCACAGCGAGCCCATGCCGCCGAAGATGACGTAGGCCACCACCAGCACCGAGAACAGCAGCAGGAAGCTCTCCGGGCTGATGAACCGGGCCTTGCTCGCGTACGCGACACCGGCGATGCCGGAGGTCGACGCACCGATCGCGAAAGCCATCAACTTGAACTTCACCGTCGGGACACCGGTCGCCGACGCCGCCACCTCGTCCTCGCGGATCGCGGTCCAGGCCCGACCGACCCGGGAGTGCTCCAACCGCAGGAACGCGATGATCAGGATCGTGGCGATGCCGATCAGCAGGTACCAGTAGGGCACCGGGTCCAGTTCCCAGTCGTAGTCGATCGGACCGACGTGCACCCCGAAGTTCGAGATGCCCTGGACCCCGCGCGGACCGTTGGTGAAGTCGTCCGCGTTCTTGGCGATCAGATAGATGATCTCGTGGAAACCCAGCGTCACGATCGCCAGATAGTCACCGCGCAGCCGCAGCGTCGGCGCGCCGAGCAGCAGCCCGGCCAACAAACACGTGGCCACCGCCACCGGGATCACCAGGAACGCGTTCAGCGTGAACGGCGGATCCACCGGCATCGCGCCGGTCCAGTACGCCGTGCTGTACGCCCCGATCGCGAAGAACGCGATGAAGCCCAGGTCGAGCAGACCCGCCCAGCCGATCACCACGTTCAGGCCGATCGCGAGCAGGACGTAGATCGCCACCTCGTTGACCAGAACCTGGTTCCAGAAGGTGGACAACAGGTTCGGCAGCAGGATCAGCAGGCCGATCACCACGGCCGAGAAGCCGATCCGGACCCAGACGATCCTGCGCAGGCTCGCCGACGTCGCCCGGGTCTGCGCGATCAAGCCCTTGACCGGGCCGGTCACCGGCGTGTGGAACCGGTCCAGCGGACCGACACTCGGGGCCAGATAGCGGTTGTACAGCGGCTTGGCGAACTCCAGGACCGCCCACAGCACCACCGCGCCCAGGATCCACCACACCAGGCGCATCGACCCGAGGGTCTTGTCCAGTGAGAAGAACACGTCCTCGCGGCTGCCCTGCGGACCGCTCATCACGTCCAGCAACACCGCCGCCGAGACGATGCCCACCAGGCGACCGACCATCGGCTGCTGATACCAGCGCTTGCGCCGCAACTTGGCCAGCGCCGACCCCGTCGGCGCGAGATCCCTGTCCTCGGTAGTCGTCGTGGTCACGCCGACCTCCCCAACCGCTCGCCCAGGATGCCGGTCGGCCGGAACATCAGCACCAGGACCAGCACCGCGAAGGCACTGACGTACCGCCACGACTCACCGAAGATCGGCGAGGAGAAGCTCTCCACGATGCCGAGCAGCATGCCGCCCATCATCGCGCCGCGAATGTTGCCGACCCCGCCCACGACCGCCGCGGCGAACGCGGTGATACCCGGCAGGAAGCCCATCGTGAACGACAACTGCAGATGCAGGCCGAACAGGAAGCCGGCGATACCGCCCATGAACCCGCCGATGATGAACGTCCGCGAGATCACCTTGTCGATGTCCACGCCCATCAGGCCCGCCGTCTCGGCGTCCTGCGCCACCGCCCGGATACCCGAGCCCAGCTTGGTGCGGTTCACCAGGTAGTCCAGACCGACCATCATCAGCACCGCCGCACAAACGATGAGCAGCTGCAGGATGGTGACCTGGGTGCCGAAGACCGAGAAGACCTTCTTGTTCTCGAACACCGTCGGCAGTGCGCGCGAGTCGCGACCGAACAACTTCCCGGCAAGGTTCTGCAGGAAGTAGGAGGCCCCGATCGCGCTGATCAGGAACGCCAACCGAGGCGCGTTCCTGCGTCTGAGTGGTCGATACGCGACTTTTTCCAACGTAAAGGCCGTGGCCGCGCCGGCGGTACCGGAAACAGCCAGACCGGCCGCGACCAACAACACCGACATGAACGTCGTCGGATTGCTGCTCGGGTCGATCCAGGTCAAGGCGAGAAGCGCCGAATAGGCGCCCACCATGAACACTTCACTGTGTGCGAAGTTGATGAGTTGCAGAACGCCATAGACCAGGGTATAGCCGATGGCGATCACCGCGTACAACGCACCGAGCATGATCCCTGGAATAAGGTAATCCAGGATTTCATCAGGTTGCATAAGGAAAGCTTCCTCAAGAAAACCGGACGGGCCCGGGTCTTCCCGAAAACTCCGGGAAGACCCGGGCCCGATCGTCAGGTAGCGCCGCCCGATCTATCGGGTCAGCCGCCCACGAGCTGGTCGATGTCGCCCATGTAGCCGATCTTGCCGCCCTTCACCTGGTAGATGAAGGTCGTCGCGCCGTCGAATTCACCGTTCGGCAGGAACTTGAAGGTCTTGGTCAGACCCTTGTACGAAGCACCCTTGAGCTTGGTCAGCATCGCCTCGCGGGTGATCTTCTCCGCGCCGAAGGACTTCATCTGGTCGATCACCAGGTTGGCGATGTCGAACGACTCCGCCGAGTAGGTGCTCGGGTTCGTGTTGAAGCGCTTCTTGTAGTCGTCCGTGAACTGCTTCGTGGCCGCCTCGACGTTCGCGTCGGCGCACGGGCAGGTCAGGAACCAGTCGTTCGCGGCGTCCCCGGCGAGCGAGACGAACTGCGAGTCGTTGGTGCCGTCACCGGAGAACTTGGGGCCGGTGAACCCGGCCTCCTTGAGCTTCTTGGCGAACGGCGCGCC
The DNA here is from genome assembly GCF_045207655.1 of Embleya sp. NBC_00888. Lineage (NCBI taxonomy): Bacteria > Bacillati > Actinomycetota > Actinomycetes > Kitasatosporales > Streptomycetaceae > Embleya > Embleya sp. NBC_00888. The sequence continues at coordinate 2,622,887 of NZ_CP108784.1, forward strand.
GTCCTGGTAGTAGCCCGCGTAGATCATGGCGTCCGCGCCGGAGTTCTTGATCTTCGTGGAGATCGGACCGTAGTCCGGGGTCGCCTTCGGCACGCTGTCCGAGACGACCTGGACGCCGGCCTTGGTCAGCTCGTCCTTGGCGACCTTCGACAGACCCACGCCGTACTCGGTCTTGTCGTCGACGACGAAGACCTTTTTGACCTGAAGCTTCTTCGACAGGTACTTCGCCATCCCGCCGCCCTGGGCGTTGTCGTTCGGCGCCCCGCGCAGGAACGCGGTGAAATTGTTCTCCGCGTTCGTCAGGGACGGGTTGGTCGCCGACGGGGACACCGTGGCGAGCTTCGCCTTGGCGTAGTTCGGCGACGCGGCCTTGGTGGGACCGGAGAAGGCGGGGCCGACGACGGCAACAACGTTGTTGTCGTCGATCAGCTTTTGCGCCGCGGAGACCGACTTCGTCTCCGACGCCTCGTCGTCCGAGGTCTTGAACTTGAGCGTGAAGGGAAGATCGCCCTTCGCGTTGGCCTGCTCGACGGCGAGACGTGCGCCGTTCTCTTCGTTGATGCCAAGCTGGGCATTCTCCCCCGAGAGCCCCGCTTGGAAACCTATGGTCCAGGTCGGCTTGTTACCGCCACCGGGGGCGGTGCTGCCGCCTTCCTTCTTCTTGTCGCCGTCATCGTCACTGCCGCACGCGGAAAGCACGAGTGCCGCTGCCGCGATGGGCAGCGCGATTTTGATCACGCGTCGCTTGAGCACAGCAAACCCCAACCCCTTGTAGAAAAAGTTCGGAGCCCGCATCGGGGCGCCTTCACAAACCGCGATGAACATGCGGTGCCCGGAATGTAGTCCGGCGGGAAGGGCAGCGGCAGTCCGCCGACCGAGATGTGATGCGCCCGTAACCAGAAGTAATCCAAAAGAAACAGTGAATGAAACCTATCGATCCAAAGTGATCAAATATGATCATCGAGTGCCGGAAAAACACCGAACCCGCCCGGTTCGACCGCATCCGGGCGGGTTCATGGGAGATTGAGGGAGGCTGGGTCAGTCGGCGACGTCGCCTCCGGACACCACGACCTCGGCCACCGTGCGCATCGACATCCGACGGTCCATCGAGGCCTTCTGGATCCAGCGGAACGCCTCGGGCTCGGACATCCCGTACTTCTCCTGCAACACACTCTTGGCACGATCGACCAACTTGCGCGTCTCCAGCCGCTGGGTGAGGTCGCCGACCTCACGCTCCAGGGCGGCCAGTTCGGTATAGCGCGAGACGGCCATCTCGATCGCCGGGACGAGGTCGCCCTTGGTGAACGGCTTGACCAGATACGCCATCGCACCGGCGTCCCGGGCCCGCTCCACCAGCTCGCGCTGGGAGAAGGCGGTCAACATCAGCACGGGGGCGAGGCGGGCCTTCGCGATCTGCTCGGCAGCCGAGATGCCATCGAGTATCGGCATCTTCACGTCCAGGATGACCAGGTCGGGCCGACACTCGTGGACCAACTCCACGGCCCGCTGGCCGTCTCCGGCCTCGCCGACGACGTGGTACCCCTCTTCCTCCAACATCTCTTTCAGATCGAGCCGGATCAGCGCCTCGTCCTCGGCAATGACGACACGGGCGCGGTGGCTGTCCTGCGATGCGGCGGGCGGCTGCGTGGCGGCGGTCACGTCGCTCCTCGATCAGGGAAATGGTGCGGACACGAGGGTACCGAGAGGCGGTATGGTGTTCTCCTAGCAGGGGGTTTTGGCACGCCAAGACCATCCTGACTTGCCGGGTTGGCGGAATGGCATACGCGGATGGCTCAAACCCATCTGCCCGAGAGGGCTTGCGGGTTCGAATCCCGCACCCGGTACCAGTTCTCCTGCGGAGAACACTCGTTCGAGTGATGCCGACTCGAACATCTGCGTCAGCGGGCCCTGGCGGCAGATCGTGGATATATGAACGATCCGGATCTTCGCCGCCAGGCACTCGCCCTGCTGCAATCAGGTATCTCCAACCGCGAAGTGGCTCACAGACTGCACGTTCCCCGAGGGACCGTGGGCTACTGGCTGCACATGGAGCGCTTTCGCCACGGCGAACTCCCCGCACGACGCACTGCCCCCTGCTTCCGCTGCCACGACGTCTACGTCGACAGCCAGGCGTACGCCTACCTTCTCGGCCTCTACCTCGGCGACGGCCACATCGTGACGCACCCACGCTCGTACAGCATCGCCATCTCCTGTGCCGACGCCTGGCCGGGCCTGATGCAGGAATGCGCGGATGCCATGACCCGCCTCCTCCCCGGCTCCACACCGAATTTCGTACGGCGACAGGGGTGTACGGACGTCAAGCGGTACTCACAACACTGGCCATGCCTATTCCCCCAGCACGGCCCCGGCCGCAAGCACACGCGGCCGATCGTCCTGGAGTCCTGGCAACGTGACATCGTCCGGGCCGAGCCCTGGGCCCTCGTGCGCGGCCTCATTCACTCCGACGGCTGCCGGAACATGAACTGGACCACCCGCATGGTCGCCGGTGAGCGCAAACGCTACGAATACCCGCGCTACCTCTTCGCCAACGAGTCCACGGACATCATGCGCATCCTCACGACCACGCTCGACGAACTCGGTGTCGAGTGGAAGTTCGCCCGCCCAAACCTCCTGTCCGTCGCCCGCCGCGTGTCCGTCGCACTCATGGACGAACACGTCGGCCCCAAATACTGACGGTCCGTCACCCACCGGGGCGGGTGACGGACCGTCGTACTACAGCACTACGGCGAGGTGTTACTCGTTCGGCAGATCCCCTATGTGGTGCAGGCGGATCAGGTTGGTCGATCCCGGGACGCCGGGCGGGGAGCCGGCCGTGATCACGACCAGGTCGCCCTTCTTGCAGCGGCCGATCGCGAGCAGTGCCGCGTCCACCTGACGAACCATCTCGTCGGTGTGGCTGCACAGCGGCCCGAGGAAGGTCTCCAGGCCCCACGTGAGCGCCAGGCGGCTGCGCACCGCCGGCTCCGGGGTGAAGGCCAGCATCGGGATCATCGAGCGGTACCGGGACAACCGGCGGCCCGTGTCACCGCTCTGGGTGAACGCCACCAGGTACTTGGCGTCCAGTCGTTCGGCGATCTCGATCGCGGCCTTCGCGATCACGCCGCCCTGGGTGCGCGGACCGGCCAGGCCGCGGATCTCCTCCTGCATCGCGGAGGAGTCCTCGGCCGCGACCACGATCCGCGCCATGGTCTTGACGGTCTCGATCGGATACTTGCCGACCGAGGTCTCGCCCGACAGCATGACCGCGTCCGTGCCGTCCAGGACGGCGTTGGCGACGTCGGACGCCTCCGCCCGGGTGGGGCGCGAGGCGCTGATCATCGAGTCGAGCATCTGGGTGGCGACGATGACGGGCTTGGCGTTGGCCCGGGCCAGTGTGATCGCGCGCTTCTGCACGATCGGCACGGCCTCCAGCGGCATTTCGACGCCGAGGTCGCCGCGGGCGACCATGATGGCGTCGAAGGCGTGGACGATCTCCTCGAGGTTGTCCACCGCCTGCGGCTTCTCGATCTTCGCGATCACCGGGAGTCGGACGCCGACCTCGTCCATGATCTTGTGGACGTCCTCGATGTCCTTCGCGGCGCGCACGAAGGACAGCGCGATCATGTCCGCACCGAGGTTGAGGCCCCACTTGAGGTCCTCGATGTCCTTCTCGGACAGCGCGGGCACGCTCACGGCCACACCGGGGAGGTTGAGCCCCTTGTGGTCGGAGACCATGCCGCCCTCGATGACGATCGTGTGCACGCGCGGGCCCTCGACGTCGACGACCTCCAGGGTGACCCGGCCGTCGTCGATGAGGATCCGCTCGCCCTTGGTGACGTCGGCGGTCAGCCCCTTGTAGGTGGTACCGACCTCGTGCTTGTCGCCGGGGACGTCCTCGGTCGTGATCGTGAACTCGTCGCCGCGCTCCAGGAGCACGGGGCCTTCGGCGAAGGTCTCCAGGCGGATTTTGGGGCCTTGGAGGTCGACGAGGATGCCGACGCTGCGACCGGATTCGTCGGATGCCCGACGGACGCGGTGATAACGCTCCTCGTGCTCGGCGTACGCGCCGTGGCTGAGGTTGAAGCGGGCTACATCCATGCCTGCGTCGACCAGCGTGCGGATCTGTTCATACGAATTGGTGGCAGGGCCCAGGGTGCAGACAATTTTGGCTCGACGCATGGTCAGAGCCTAGTTCCTACCGCCCGGTAAGCCGTACCCGCGTCCGGTATATGGCGCTTTTCCAACATGCGGAAAGGGCGCCGCAACGGCGGCGCCCTTTCCCGTTCACGCGACTTTCGTCACATATTCAAACTCGTACCGCGCGATCACACCGAGTCACACCGGATCCGCACCCGGTCCGAGCCGCATCCGCACCGGATCACACCGTGAGCGGCCGATCGGTGGGTCGGATCGGCGTCGGCAGGTTGGTGCCGCCGGTCAGCCACGCGTCCACCGCGGCCGCGCACGAGCGACCCTCGGCGATCGCCCAGACGATCAGCGACTGTCCGCGCCCGGCGTCGCCGGCCACGAACACGCCGTCCACGTTGGTCGCGAAGCTCTCGTCGCGCGCGACGTTGCCGCGCTCGTCCAGGGCGAGTCCGAGCTGCTCGACCAGTCCGTTGGAGCGGTCGGTCCCGGTGAAACCCATCGCCAGGAACACGAAGTCCGCCGGGATCTCCCGCTCGCTGCCGGGCACCGGCACGAAGCGGCCGTCCTTGAACTCGACCTCGACCAGCTTGAGCGCCTTGACCCGGCCGTCCTCGCCGGCCACGAACTCCTGGGTGTTGACCGCGTACACACGCTCGCCACCCTCCTCGTGCGCGCTGGCCACCCGGTAGGTCATCGGGTACGTCGGCCACGGCTGCGCGGCGGGCCGCTCCTCCGAGGGCCGGGGCATGATCTCGAGCTGGGTGACCGAGGCCGCGCCCTGGCGGTGCGCGGTGCCCAGGCAGTCGGCGCCGGTGTCGCCGCCGCCGATGATCACCACGTGCTTGCCGGCCACGTCGATCGGCGAGGCGACCAGGTCGCCTTCCTGCACCTTGTTGGCGAACGGCAGGTACTCCATCGCCTGGTGCACGCCGCCGAGTTCGCGCCCGGGGACGGGCAGGTCACGCGCGGCGGTGGCGCCGGCGGCGATCACCACCGAGTCGTAGCGCCGGCGCAGCTTGGCCGCGTCCAGGTCGGTGCCGATCTGCATGCCGGTGTAGAACTTGGTGCCTTCCGCGCGCATCTGCTCGATGCGCCGGTTGATGTGCCGCTTCTCCATCTTGAACTCGGGGATGCCGTAGCGCAGCAGTCCGCCGATCCGGTCGGCCCGCTCGTACACGGCGACGGTGTGGCCGGCCCGGGTGAGTTGTTGGGCGACGGCGAGGCCGGCGGGGCCGGAGCCGATCACCGCGACGGTCTTGCCGGAGAGCCGGTCGGGCGGTTGCGGGGCGACGTTGTTGTCGTCCCAGGCCCGGTCGATGATCGAGACCTCGACGTTCTTGATGGTGACCGGGGCCTGGTTGATGCCGAGTACGCAGGCGGCCTCGCACGGGGCGGGGCACAGTCGGCCGGTGAACTCGGGGAAGTTGTTGGTCGCGTGCAGTCGTTCGCTCGCGGCCTCCCAGTCGTCGCGCCAGACCAGGTCGTTCCACTCGGGAATGATGTTCCCCAGCGGGCAGCCGTTGTGGCAGAACGGGATGCCGCAGTCCATGCAGCGGCCGGCCTGTTCGGTGATGATCGGGAGCAGTGTGCGCTCCTCGTACACCTCCTTCCAGTCCCGGATGCGCACGTCGACGGGGCGACGCTTGCCGAGCTCTTGGGGCGTGGTCAAAAAGCCCTTCGGGTCAGCCATGAACCGCCTCCATCATCTTCTGGACGATCTCGGTCTCGGTGAGACCGGCTCGCTCGGCGGCGTCCTTGGCGGCGAGCACTGCCTTGTAGTCCCTGGGCAGGATCTTGGTGAAGCGCCGGGAGGCGGCGTCCCAGTCGGAGAGCAGGGTCTCGGCGACGGCCGAGCCGGTCTCCTCGTGGTGCCGGCGCACAACGTCGTGCAGTTCGGCGCTGTCGAGGGCGTCGAGTTCCTCGACGCCGACGAGTTCGGTGTTGATGTTGTTCGGGTCGGCGTCGAGCAGGTAGGCGACGCCTCCGGACATGCCGGCGGCGAAGTTGCGGCCGGTGCGGCCGAGAACGACGGCGCGGCCTCCGGTCATGTATTCGCAGCCGTGGTCGCCGACGCCTTCGACGACGGCGGTGGCGCCGGAGTTGCGTACGCAGAAGCGTTCGCCGACGACGCCGCGCAGGTAGATCTCGCCGCCGGTGGCGCCGTAGCCGATGACGTTGCCGGCGATGATGTTGTCCTCGGCGGCGAAGCCGGCGGCGCGGTGCGGGCGGACGGTGATCCGGCCGCCGGACAGGCCCTTGCCGACGTAGTCGTTGCCGTCGCCTTCGAGACGCAGGGTGATGCCCTTGGGCACGAACGCGCCGAAGGATTGGCCTGCGGAGCCGGTGAGGGTGATGTCGATGGTGTCGTCGGGCAGGCCGGCGCCGCGGTAGCGCTTGGTGACCTCGTGGCCGAGCATCGTGCCGACGGTGCGGTTGGTGTTTTGCACCGGAAGGTTGATGACGACCCGCTCGCCGTTCTCCAGCGCGTCGGCGCTGAGTTGGATGAGCTGGTTGTCCAGGGCCTTGGCCAGTCCGTGGTCCTGCGGGCTGGTGTGGTGCAGGGCCGTGCCCTCGGCGAGCGCGGGCACGTGGAAGAGCGGCGCGAGGTCGAGGCCTTCGGTCTTCCAGTGCCGGATCGCCGCGCTGGTGTCGAGGAGTTCGGCGTGGCCGACGGCCTCTTCCAGGGTGCGGAAGCCGAGTTCGGCGAGCAGTTCGCGGACTTCTTCGGCGATGAACTCGAAGAAGTTGACGACGTGGTCGGCCTGGCCGTTGTACCGCTCGCGCAGCACGGGGTTTTGTGTGGCGACACCCACGGGGCAGGTGTCGAGGTGGCAGACGCGCATCATCACGCAGCCGGAGACGACGAGGGGTGCGGTGGCGAAGCCGTATTCCTCGGCGCCGAGCAGGGCGGCGACCAGCACGTCGCGGCCGGTCTTGAGTTGGCCGTCGGTCTGTACGACGATGCGGTCGCGCAGGCCGTTGAGCAGCAGTGTCTGCTGGGTTTCGGCGAGGCCGAGTTCCCAGGGGCCGCCGGCGTGCTTGAGCGAGGTGAGCGGGGAGGCGCCGGTGCCGCCGTCGTGGCCGGAGATGAGCACGACGTCGGCGTGTGCCTTGGACACGCCGGCCGCGACCGTGCCGACGCCGACCTCGGCGACCAGCTTCACGTGCACCCGAGCCGCCGGGTTGGCGTTCTTGAGGTCGTGGATGAGCTGGGCGAGGTCTTCGATCGAGTAGATGTCGTGGTGCGGCGGCGGCGAGATGAGGCCGACGCCGGGGGTGGAGTGTCGGGTGCGGGCGACCCACGGGTAGACCTTGTGGCCGGGCAGTTGGCCGCCTTCGCCGGGCTTGGCGCCCTGGGCCATCTTGATCTGGATGTCGTCGGCGTTGACCAGGTATTCGCTGGTGACGCCGAAGCGGCCGGAGGCGACCTGCTTGATCGCCGAGCGCCGCTGGGGGTCGTACAGCCGCTCGGGGTCCTCGCCGCCTTCACCGGTGTTGGACTTGCCGCCGAGGCGGTTCATCGCGATGGCCAGTGTCTGGTGCGCCTCCATCGAGATGGAGCCGTAGGACATGGCGCCGGTGGAGAAGCGCTTGACGATCTCGGAGATCGGCTCGACCTCGTCGATCGGGATCGATTCGCGGGCGCCGGTCTTGAACGCGAACAGGCCGCGCAGCGTCATCAGCCGCTTGGACTGCTCGTCCACGCGCTCGGTGTACTTCTTGAAGATGTCGTAGCGGCGGGTGCGGGTGGAGTGCTGGAGGCGGAAGACCGTCTCGGGGTCGAACAGGTGCGGTTCGCCTTCGCGGCGCCACTGGTACTCGCCCCCGATCTCCAGTCGGCGGTGCGAGGGGGCGATGCCGGTGGGCGGGTAGGCCTTGGCGTGCCGGCGGGCGACCTCCTCGGCGACGACGTCCAGGCCGATGCCGCCGAGCTTGCTGGTGGTGCCGGTGAAGTATTCGGCGACGAAGTCGGCGGCGAGGCCGACGGCTTCGAACACCTGGGCACCGCGGTAGGAGGCGACGGTGGAGATGCCCATCTTGGACATCACCTTCAGCACGCCCTTGCCGAGCGCCTTGATCAGGTTGCGGATCGCCTGTTCGGGCGCGATGTCGCCGAGGAAGACGCCGTCGCGGACCAGGTCCTCGACGGATTCCATCGCGAGGTAGGGGTTGACGGCGGCGGCGCCGTAGCCGATGAGCAGCGCGATGTGGTGCACCTCGCGCACGTCGCCGGCTTCGACGATCAGGCCGACCTGGGTGCGGGTCTTGGTGCGGATCAGGTGGTGGTGTACGGCGGAGGTGAGCAGCAGCGAGGGGATCGGCGCGTGCTCGGCGTCCGAATGGCGGTCGGAGAGGACCACGATGCGGGCACCGTCGGCGATCGCGCCGGTGGCCTCGGCGCGGATCTCCTCGAGTCGCTTGGCCAGTGCCGCGCCGCCGCCGTCGACGGGGTAGAGCCCGGAGATGGTGACGGCCTTCAGGCCGGGCTGGTCGCCGTCGAGGTTGATGTGGATCAGCTTGGCGAGTTCGTCGTTGTCCAGCACCGGGAAGGGCAGGACGACGTTGCGGCAGTCGGCGGGCTGGGCGTCGAGCAGGTTGCCCTCGGGGCCGACGAAGCTGCCCAGCGAGGTGACCAGCTCCTCGCGGATGGCGTCCAGCGGCGGGTTGGTGACCTGCGCGAAGAGCTGGACGAAGTAGTCGAAGAGCAGCCGGGGCTTGGCGGACAGCGCGGCGATCGGGCTGTCGGTGCCCATCGAGCCGAGCGGTTCGCCGCCGGCGCGGGCCATCGGCGCCAGAATGACGCGCAGTTCTTCCTCGGTGTAGCCGAAGGTCTGCTGGCGGCGCGAGACGGAGGCGTGCGTGTGCACGACGTGTTCGCGCTCGGGCAGGTCCTCGAGGTTGATCAGGCCCGCGTGCAGCCATTCCTGGTAGGGGTGTTCGGCGGCGAGCGCGGTCTTGATCTCGTCGTCCTCGACGATCCGCCGGGCCTGGGTGTCCACGAGGAACATCCGGCCGGGCTGGAGCCGGCCCTTGCGCACGATCCGGGCCGGGTCGATGTCCAGGACGCCGACCTCGGAGGAGAGCACGACCAGGCCGTCGTCGGTGACCCAGTAGCGCGAGGGCCGCAGGCCGTTGCGGTCCAGGACCGCGCCGATCAGGGTGCCGTCGGTGAAGGTGACACAGGCCGGGCCGTCCCACGGTTCCATCACGGTGGCGTGGAACTTGTAGAAGGCGCGCCGGGCGGCGTCCATCGTGGCGTGGTTCTCCCACGCCTCGGGGATCATCATCAGCACGGCGTGCGGGAGCGGCCGACCGCCCAGGTGGAGCAGTTCCAGCACCTCGTCGAAGGACGCGGAGTCGGACGCCTCGGGGGTGCAGATCGGGTACAGCCGGCTCAGGTCGCCGGGGATCAGGTCGGTGGCGAGCATCGACTCGCGCGCGGCCATCCAGTTGCGGTTGCCCTTGACGGTGTTGATCTCGCCGTTGTGCGCGATGAAGCGGTACGGGTGGGCGAGCGGCCAGGCCGGGAAGGTGTTGGTGGAGAACCGCGAGTGTACGAGGCCGATCGCGGACGCCAGGCGCCGGTCGGACAGGTCCGGGAAGAACGGCTCCAGTTGCCCGGTGGTGAGCATGCCCTTGTAGACGAGGGTGCGCGCGGAGAGCGAGGCGAAGTAGACGTCGACCTCGCGCTCGGCGCGCTTGCGCAGCGCGAACGCGAGCCGGTCCAGGGCGATCCCGGTGACGGTGTCGTCGACGCCGGCCACGAACAGTTGGGCGAAGCGCGGCATGGTCTCGGCGGCCATGGTGCCGACCAGGCCGGGCGTGGTGGGCACCTCGCGCCAGCCGAGCACGCGCAGGTTCTCCTCGGCGGCGATGCGCTCGATGGAGGACTTGGCGCGGCCGGCGTGCACGTCGTCGTCGGGCAGGAAGGCGATGCCGACCGCGTAGCCGCCGGCGGCGGGCAGGTCGAAGCCGGCGCTCTCGCGCAGGAAGGCGTCCGGGACCTGGATCAGGATGCCCGCGCCGTCGCCGGTGTCGGCCTCGGCGCCGGTGGCGCCCCGGTGCTCCATGTTCCGCAGGACGGTCAGGGCCTGGTCGACGATGTCGTGGCTGGGCTCGCCGGTGAGCGTGGCCACGAATCCGACACCACAGGCGTCGTGCTCGTTACGGGGGTCGTACAACCCCTGTGCCGCGGGAATCGCGGAGAAGAGGGGGCCCGGAGTTGCGGGCATGGCAGGAGGCATGGGCGCTCCCGTCGTCGTCGTGGCGTGTGGTGCGCAACAGGGACGACGTTGGCCCTCTGCGATTTCGTGCAGGTTACACGATCAGTACGTGTATCCGGAACCCGGGACAAACCCGTCTCACCATGCGGTCTCCAGGGTGATCCGGCCGGGCTGTCGAGCGCTGCGCCGCGCCGGTCGCCTTGGCATATCAGCTGGCTCATTCCCGACCATCCCGACACCGAAACGGGGTGTCCGACCCGTGGAATGGGTCGTTTCCGGGTGAGGTCGTCGGGCTACGGCCGTGTTACGTATGCCTCACCCGTCACACCTGTCGGCCGATCAGCAGGCCGAGCAGGTAGGTCAGTCCGCCCGCGGCGGCGCCCAGCAGCAACTGGCGGGTCCCGCCGAACCACCACGGCCGGGCGGTGACCCGGGAGACCGCGGCGCCCGCGCCGAACAGGCCGAGCGCGGTGAGCAGCAGGGCGGGGGCGAGCGTGGTCGCGCCGAGCAGGTACGGCAGCAGGGGCAGCAGAGCGCCGATCGCGAAGAAGGCGAACGAGGAGCCGGCCGCGAGCCACGGCGAGGGCAGGTCGTGCGGGTCCACGCCGAGTTCCTCGCGGGCGTGGATCTCCAGGGCCAGCTCGGGGTCGCGGGAGAGTTGGCGGGCGACCTCGAGGGCCAGGTCCTCGTCCAGGCCCCGGGCGATGTACAGCTCGGCGAGTTCGCGTTGTTCGGCCTCGGGGCTGCGGCACAGTTCGCGGCGTTCCACCTCGACCTCGGCGCGGGCCAGTTCACCCTGGGAGGCGACCGAGGTGTACTCCCCCGCCGCCATCGAGAAGGCGCCGCCGGCCAGGCCGGCCAGGCCGGTGATCACGACGGTCTTGGGCGTGGCGTCGCTGCCGACGACGCCGGCGATCAGCGCGAAGTTGGAGACCAGGCCGTCCATCGCGCCGAACACGGCCGGGCGCAGCCAGCCGCCGCCGACGTCGCGGTGGGTGTGGTCTATGCCGTCCTGGTGTCCGAGGGCCGGGGCGCCCGGGACGTCGGCGGCGGTGTCGGTGGTCTTCAAGGTCGTTCGGCCCTCTCGTCACGCTGGGGCGACGACGCTACCGTTTCGACCGGACCCGCCGCCGGCCAGGAAAGGCTGTCCGAACCCGAAGAGGCTGCCCGAACCCGCAGGTGGAAGCGGGTCGGGGCAGCCTCGGGTCGAGCGGGGTCAGCCCTTGTCGGCGGGCTTGCGCACGGCCGAGGCGGCGGGCTCGGCATCCGCGTCCGTGCCGGGGTCGGCGTCGGTCGCGGCCTCGTCCGGCCCACCGGGTTCGTCGCCGGCGCCCTCGGCGTCCTTCACGAGCTTCACGGCCTTCGTGGCTTTCGCGTCCGCCGCGTCCTCGGTGTCCGCCGCGTCCTCGGTCGCCTTCGCCTTGTCGGCCTTGTCGGCCTTCTCGGCGTCCTCGTCCTCCGCGTCCTCCGCGTCCTCGCCCATCCCGCGGTCGTGCCCGCGCAGCGTGGCCGGGTCCTCGCGGCCGGGGTGCTTGCGCGCCGAGATCCAGATGTAGGCGAGCGCGCCGGCGAACACGACGATCGAGGTCCAGTTGTTCAGGCGCATGCCCAGGACGTGCTCGGCGTCGTCCACGCGCATGTACTCGATCCAGAACCGGCCCACCGTGTAGCCCGCGACGTAGAGCGCGAAGGCGCGGCCGTGGCCCAGCTTGAACCGGCGGTCGGCCCAGATCACCAGCGCCGCGACGCCGACGCACCACAGCGACTCGTACAGGAACGTCGGGTGGAAGGTGCCGGCCTGGCCGGGGTCGATCACGTTGTGGTCGCCGTCGATCTTCACCGCCCACGGCGCGTCGGTCTCGCGGCCGTAGAGCTCCTGGTTGAACCAGTTGCCCCAGCGGCCCACGGCCTGGGCGAGGACGATGCCGGGGGCGAGCGCGTCGGCCAGCGCGGGCAGCGGGATGCCCCGGCGGCGGCAGCCGATCCAGGCACCCACCGCGCCGAGGGCGATCGCGCCCCAGATGCCGAGGCCGCCCTTCCACACGGCGAACGCCTGCATGGGGTCGCCGCCGTCGCCGAAGTACGGCCCGGGCGTGGTGATGACGTGGTAGATGCGGCCGCCGACGAGGCCGAAGGGCACCATCCACACGGCGATGTCGCCGACCGTGCCGGGGCGACCGCCGCGGGCGACCCAGCGTCGCTCGCCGAGCCAGATCGCGAGGACGACACCGAGGATGATGCACAGCGCGTAGCCGCGCAGCGGGATCGGACCGAGGTCGATCTGGCCGCGGGAGGGGCTGGGAATGAATGCGAGGTCCATGGCGGGTACGACGCTACCGGGTGTGGGGGCGAACGTGTGCGGGCGGGCACATGCGAACGGGCGCGACACCGGGGAATGTGGTGTCGCGCCCGTTCGATGTGCGACGGACGGTGACTACTTGATCGCTGCCAGGATCTGGGCGCGCACCTCGTCGGGGGTGGCCAGGCCGCGACCCTTGACGATCAGGTCGATGGTCTTGCCGTTGATGCCCGCGGTCGGGGTGCCGGTGACCGGGGTGTCGCCGATCTTGGCGTTCTGGAACGCGTCCTCGACCTTGTTGACCCAACCCGCGACGCTCAGGTCGTTGACGCAACTGTCGAAGGTCGGCGAGCGCAGGCCCTCGACCTTGCCCGCGAGGTCGAGCAGGTAGGCGCGGCTGCCGAACTTGTCGTCCAACTCGTCGGGCTGGTTCGCGAAGAGTGTGTCGTGGTACTGCGCGAACTTGCCCGCGGTCTGCGCGCAGCCCGCGGCGTTGGCCGCGTACTTGGAGCCGTTGCCGCCGAGTTTGCCGTCCAGGAAGGACGCGATGTGGTAGTCGATCTTGATGGTGCCGGCGTCGGCCATCTGTCGCAGGGTGGGGCCGAGTGCCTTCTCCACCTCGTGGCAGATCGGGCAGCGGAAGTCCTCGTACATGATCAACGAGGGGGCGTTGGGGTTGCTGCCCACCGAGATGCCCAGGCCGTCCGCGGACAGGTTGGCGGGGGCGCTGTACGGCTTGGCGAGCGCGTCCTTCCAGGGGCCCTTCTTCTTGTTGGTCTTGGACATGCCCACGACCACGCCGATGATGGCGACGACCGCGAGGACGGCCACCACGGCGCCGGCGATGACGATGACGCGCTTGCGCCTGTCGATCGCCTGTTGGCGCGCGCGCTCCTGGGCCATGCGCTCGCGCGCGGTGCGCTTGCCTTCGGAATTCTTCGAGCTCACGTGATCTCAGGGCCTTTCGGTTCCCGGGTTCCGGGGTTCGGGTTCGCGTCCCCGCGGTACTCGTCCGCGTCGGTGTTCCGCTCGTCCTCGTCCTGGTCCGGGTCCTCGTCGTCCGTGTGGTCGTCGGCGTAGGACTGCTCCTCGGGGAACAGCCAGGCGTCCGCGGACAGGCGGGTTCGGGGGAAGACGATCAGCCAGATCGCGAGCAGCATGAAGCCGCAGTCCCGCAGGATCTCCTCGAGGTACGCGGTCTTGTCCGGCTCGACCGGGCCGCCGCCGCCGAAGCAGCCGCAGTCGATCGCCAGGCCGCGGGCCCAGGCCTGGGCGATGCCCGCGATGAACACGAGCAGGAGCAGCGCGGACAAGGACGCGACCAGTCGGGTGCCGAGCCCGATCACCAGGAGCAGGGCCAGGCCCAGTTCCAGGTAGGGCAGGGCGTAGCCGACCGGCTCGACGAGGTCGTCGGGCAGTACGTCGTAGCCCCGGACCGCGTAGGCGGCCTGGTCGGGGTCGAGCGCCTTCTCCCAGCCGGCATAGGCCCAGACGAAGGCCAGGCCCAGTCTGGCGGCGAGGCCGATCCAGGGCGCGATCGCGCGCAGCTTCGTGAGCGGGCCGCCCGTGGCGGTGCCGTTCACGCCGGCCGTCGTGGTCGTCACAGGGCCACCGGCTCGATCGTCTTGCTTCCCAAGGTCTGACCTCCGTCACGACAGGTGAGGTGCGGGGACCCCGGTCCGGTTCTCCCCCGCACCCCGGACCGGCACATGTCCTGTCTAACCGGCGGAAGGTGCTTGAGGTTCCTCTCCGAGCGCCGCCTTACCACTACCGGGGTTCTCCAGGCGTTGGTCGAGCAGTTCACGAAGGTTGTCGGGCGAACGCATGGCCGAGTTCCCGCTGTCGAGAATTTTTCCGTCCACGGCGATGGCGGGCGTGGCGGAGACGCCGGAGCTTTCGAACGCGGTTTCGGCGGCGCGCACCCACGCGGCGTTGGCGTCGGTGTTCACGCACGCGTCGAACGCCTCGCCGCGCAGGCCCGGGACCTGGTCGGCGAGTTCGAGCAGTCGCGCGGCGGTGTAGCCGTCCTCGGATTCCTCGGGCTGGTTGGTGAACAGCACCGCGTGGTAGGCGGCGAACTTGCCCGCGTCCACCGAGCAGCGCGCGGCGTTTGCGGCCTTGACGGAGCCGGTGCCGCCGAGTTTGCCGTCCAGGAAGGAGGCGATGTGGTAGTCGACCTTGATCTTCCCGGCCTCGGCGTAGTCGGCGAGCAGTGGGCCGAAGCCGGTCTCGAAGCGCTTGCAGAACGGGCAGCGGAAGTCCTCGAACACGGTGACCGTCACCGGCGCGGAGGCACTGCCGACCCGGATGACGCCGTCAGGTTGCGCGGCGGCGGGCAGCGTGGCCGGGTCGACGGCGCGGATCGCCGACTTGGGGCCGGTCGCCGCCTTGTTCTCGCCGGCGTCGTCCTTGTCGTCGTCGCCGGTGGTGAGCACGACGCCCAGGACCGCGGCCAGGACGGCGGCCACGAGCACGCCGACGACGGCCAGGATGACGGGTGTTCGGTTGGTCCTGGGGTTGGCGCTCAACGCGGGTTCCTCCGATGCGGGTGGGGGCGGGGTGACGCCGGGCATGGCAACGGCCGCCGCGGGAGTGCTGCGGCGGCCGTCGTCCAGCCGGTTCACATTTTGGCGTGTTTTTACACGGGATGGATGATTTACGGGGGCGTCAGCGCTTGCGTACGCCCTCGGCGAGGTCGGCGGCGAGGGCGCGGACGGCGTCCAGGCCTGCCTGTTCGTCGGGCGCGTCCAGCAGGGCGCGCACGAACGCGGAGCCGACGATGACGCCGTCGGCGTAGGCGGCGACCTCGGCCGCCTGGGCGGCGGTGGAGACGCCCAGGCCGACACAGACCGGCAGGTCGGTGGTCTTGCGGGTGCGCGCGACCAGGTCGCCGGCCGCGGAACTCACCGAGGTCCGGGTGCCGGTGACGCCCATGACGGACGCGGCGTAGACGAAGCCGCCGCAGTGGCGGGTGGTGTAGGCGATGCGTTCGTCCGAGGAGGACAGCGCCACCAGGAAGATCCGGTCGAGGTGGTGCCGGTCGGTGGCGGCGATCCAGTCGTGCGCCTCGTCCGGGATCAGGTCGGGGGTGATCACCCCGCTGCCGCCGGCCGCGGCGAGTTCGCTCGCGAACCGCTCGACGCCGTAGCGTTCGATCGGGTTCCAGTACGACATCACCAGCGTCGCGGCGCCGGTCTCGGCGACGGCGCGCACGTTGTCGATCACGTGGTGGGTGTTGGTGCCGTGTGCGAGCGCGTGTTCGACGGCGCGCTGGATGACGGGGCCGTCCATCTGCGGATCGCTGTAGGGCAGGCCGACCTCGATGATGTCGCACCCGCCCTCGACCATCGCGCGCATCGCGGCGGCGGAGCCCTCGACGGAGGGGTAGCCCGCCGGGAGGTAGCCGACGAGTGCGGCGCGGTTCTCGGCGCGGGCGGCGGCCAGCACCTTCGTCAGCCTGGTGGTGGTGTCGGTGCCGGTCACGACTGCTCCGCTTCCGCGTCGAGGAGATCGAAGTACTTGGCGGCGGTGTGCATGTCCTTGTCGCCGCGCCCGGAGAGGTTGACCAGGATGGTGGCGTCCGGGCCGAGCTCGCGCCCGACCTCGATCGCGCCGGCCAGGGCGTGCGCCGACTCGATCGCCGGGATGATGCCCTCGGTGCGGCACAGCAGCCGAAACGCCTCCATCGCGGGGGCGTCGTCGATCGGCCGGTAGGTCGCCCGGCCGGTCTGGTGCAGCCACGCGTGCTCGGGCCCGACCGCCGGGTAGTCCAGGCCGGCCGAGATCGAGTGCGATTCCATGGTCTGCCCGTACTCGTCCTGGAGCAGGTAGGTGCGCGCGCCGTGCAGGACGCCGATCGAGCCGCCGGTGATCGAGGCGGCGTGCCGGCCGGTCTCCACGCCGTCGCCGCCCGCCTCGAAGCCGTACAGGCGCACGCCCTCGTCGGGGATGAACGCGTGGAAGGCGCCGATCGCGTTGGAGCCGCCGCCCACGCACGCGCAGACCGCGTCCGGGAGCTTGCCGGTCAGGTCGAGCACCTGCTGTCGGGCCTCCACCGAGATGACCTTGACGAAGTCGCGGACCATCGCCGGGAAGGGGTGTGCGCCGGCGGCGGTGCCGAGCAGGTAGTGGGTGTTGTCGACGTTGGCGACCCAGTCGCGCAGCGCCTCGTTGATCGCGTCCTTGAGGGTGCGCGAGCCGATCGACACCGGGATCACCTCGGCGCCGAGCACGCGCATCCGGGCCACGTTCAGCGCCTGGCGCTGGGTGTCGAGTTCGCCCATGTAGACGACGCAGTCGAGGCCGAGCAGCGCGCACGCGGTCGCGGTGGCCACGCCGTGCTGGCCGGCGCCGGTCTCGGCGATCACCCGGGTCTTGCCCATGCGCTTGGTCAGGATGGCCTGGCCGAGCACGTTGTTGATCTTGTGCGAGCCGGTGTGGTTGAGGTCTTCGCGCTTGAGGATGATCCGCGCGCCGCCGGCGTGTTCGGCGAAGCGGGGCGCCTCGGTGATGATGCTCGGGCGCCCGGCGTAGTCGCGCAGCAGGCCGGCGAACTCGGCCTGGAACTCCGGGTCGTCCTTGGCCTTCTCGTAGGCGGCGGTCAGTTCGTCGAGGGCGGCGATCAGCGCCTCGGGCAGGAAACGCCCGCCGAAGACGCCGAAGTGGCCGGAGGGGTCCGGCTGTTGGGCAGTGCTGGACATGCGAGGTCCTTGTCGGTGTGGCATGCCGTGCGGACGGCACGTTGCTGACGGTGGGTCAGGAAACGTGTCGGCGCCATCGGCTGCCCGGCACCTGGCCGGGCTCGCAACCGATCACATAGCGCACCCGGCGACCGCGGACCCGCCGCGCGGGCGCGCGGCAGCCACGGGGCTTGCAGCCCCTGGCCAGTCGCGGGTCCATGCTCATCGCCGCACGCGCTCTCAGCCGCGCCCGTGCCGGATCGCCGGGTGGGCGCCCGCGGCGACCAGGTCGGCGACCGAGCTGCGCGGGTCGCGACCGGTGACCAGGGACTCGCCCACCAGGACGGCGTCGGCGCCGTTGTTGGCGTACGCGATCAGGTCGTGCGGGCCGCGTACGCCGGACTCGGCGATGCGCACGCACGAGTCCGGGATCAGCGGGGCGATCCGGGCGAAGTTGTTGCGGTCCACCTCGAGGGTCTTGAGGTTGCGCGCGTTGACCCCGATCACGGTGGCGCCGGCGTCGAGCGCGCGGGCGGTCTCCTCCTCGTCGTGGACCTCCACGATCGTGGTGAGACCGATCGAGCGGGACCGCTCGATCAGCGAGATCAGCGCGTTCTGCTCCAGGGCCGCGACGATCAGCAGGGCGACGTCCGCACCGTGTGCGCGGGCCTCCCAGAGCTGATAGCTGGTGACCATGAAGTCCTTGCGCAGGACCGGGATGTCGACCGCGGCGCGGACCGCGTCGAGGTCCTCGAGCGAGCCGCCGAATCGGCGCTGCTCGGTGAGCACGCTGATCACCGAGGCGCCGCCGGACTCGTAGTCGGCGGCCAGGCCGGCCGGGTCGGCGATCGCGGCGAGCGCGCCCTTGGAGGGGCTGGAGCGCTTGACCTCGGCGATGACGGCGATGCCGTCGCCGCGCAGGATGCTCTCCGCGTCGCGGGGCGCCGGCGCCTGGGCCGCGAGTTCCTTGATCTCGTCAAGGGATACGCGGGCCTGTCGTTCGGCGAGGTCGGCGTTGACACCGTCGATGATCTCGTCGAGAACGCTCACGCCCTACATCCCCTCGTTTTGTCCGGAGAACCTGCTCCCCCGGCTCTTCGATGGTATAGGCCGATTCGAACAGACCCGTCCACGCCGCACCGCCGAAGAGGTGGGGGCAGCATACGGCGTCGCACGGTGGGTCCGTGCGCACGGTCCGGCCGGTGGAACCGCCGGCGATCACTGTGCGTCAGGGCGCGAGCGCCGTGCCGAAGGGCAGGTCCCGGACGATCCAGAAGAGCAGCACGACCACCAGCAGAGCCCACAGCGGACGGGGGTCGGCCAGCCCCCGACGCGGCCGCGCACGGGCGGTGCGCACCGCCCAGCGCAGCCACAACACGCCGATCAGCGGGAACAGCGCGACCGCGAGCGCGTTGTAGCCCAGCGCGGCGGGCAGGTCGAGGTGGGTCAGCGCGTGCACACAGCGCAGCCCACCGCAGCCGGGGCAGGGCAGGCCGGTGAGCAGCAGATAGGGGCACGGCGGATAGTGGCCGCTCTCGCGCGGATCGACCAGCCCCACATAGGCGGTCGCGGCGCCGAGCAGGGCCAGGCTCACGGCCGGCAGTCCGAGGTTGCGCAGCCGGAAGCCGGTGCTCGGCGCGGGCGGGGCGGGGGTGTTCACCGACCCATTGTGCGGTCCGGACGCGCCGTCAGAGGTCACCCAGCGTGTCTTTCCAGCCGAGCAGGAACACACCCACCATCCAGGTGGTCCAGAAGATCACACCGAGCAGCACCGTGCCGATGGTCCAGTTGCGGGCCCGCAACGAAGCGAGCCGGGCACCCGCGACGTCGCCGCGCTGCCAACGCTCGTTGACACTGGTGGCCGCGAGCAGCGCGGGCACGCCCGCGAGGAAGCAGCAGAAGATCGTGGCCACGACCGCCCACGCGAGGTAGTTCTCCGGCGGCCCGGGCGGCGGTCCGGCGGGCGGCGGCGTGGTCGGCGGTCCATAGGGCATGGCGTGCCCGAACGGTCGAGCCGGCGCGTTCCACTCCCGCGTCCGATCCGGCCGCTCCTCATCGCCTCCGGAAGCCCCCGGATAGCCGTAGGCCACATTCCCCCCTAGGCACAACGCCGCACCGGCGAGCCCACCCTAGAACAGCCCCGGGCCCAACCGCCGCCCGAGCCAACCCGACGCCCGAGACCGAACCGGCCGGGAACCCCAACCGGCCCGGCCGGCGCTTGAGGCCGACCCAAGCCAACCGAACGCCCGAGGTCGGCCGCAAATCAGCCCGGCCGGCGCTTGAGACCGACCGTCAGCGCCGCGCAGGAGCCGTGCCGAGACCACCCATCCGCATGCCCGCGCCGGCGACGCACCCCACCAAAACCACAACCGCGCCGACCCAGAACAACATCACGTTGGCCGCGATCATCGCGACGCCGGAGATCGTGCAGCCGATCAGCGCCAGTATGGTCACGGTCCAGGCGGCGGGGGTACTGCCGTGGTTTCCGGCTTGCGACGACATCGCTCAACTCCTTCGGCTTCACATTCACACGCTTGTGCGCGGCTGCCGCGACACCGTCCTGGGCGCCGCGATCACAACCGCGCGAGTCTTATTGTCACCCGTCCAGAGCAGTGCTCAGCGCGTGGGGTCCTCACCGCGGTCGAGCGCGTTCCACAGATCGGCGTTGCGGACCGGGCCGCGCTTGACGGCGGCCGCCTTGCCCGCGGGGGCCTCGTAGCGGTTGGACATCCCGGGCCAGCGCCGGCCCCGAAGCACCACGAACAGACCGGCCAGCAGGATCAGCGCACCGCCCACGGCCGCGAACCACGGCCAGATCGTGTGGCTGACGTCCACCGCGCGAACGCCCTCGACGGCCGCCTTGCCCGCCGCCTCGGAGTTCACCGCCGAGGTGTCGCCGGCACCTTGCACGGCCAGCACCGTGACCCCGAGCCCGGCCAGCGTCACCAGCACGCCGATGACGGTTCGCCCGATCGTGCGGGTGGCGAGCACCGCGAGGCCGCCGGCCAGGCCGAGCAGGGCGAGCGCGGAGCCGGCCTTGTTGATCGTGTTGCCGCTCGCGTGCACCGCGATCCGCGAGCCGTGCACCGGCGCGGTGCCCTCGGCCCACGTACGCCCCGCCACCGAGAGCACCACGGCCGCGCCGACCAGGGCCAGCAGCACCGCGACGGTCAACTCCCGGCGGGCCGCCCTGCGCGCACGCAACGCCGCCGCGTCCGCCGTATCGCCCGGGTCGGCCGCGGTCGCGGGCTCCGCGATCGCTCGGTCGTCCGTCTCGGTGCCACTGCGCGCTGCGCCGGCCTCGGTCCTCGCGTCGGTCATGTCACCAGCATGACCCACGCCGCCGAACGGCTTGACCCGGGGCGGGTCGACGCGGTCCCGCGACACGATCCCGGACGCGCCCCGAGCCGGGCCCGGGACGAGCCCGGCCGGTTCGGCGACAAACCCCGACCGGTTCGAGGACGAACCCCGACCGGGTCCCAAGACCCGCCCTACACCTCGTGCGCCGGCGCCAGCGTCCCCGCGATGGCGATCGCGCGCAGCACCGCCGCCGCCTTGTTGCGGCACTCGATGTCCTCGGCCTCGGGCGAGGAGTCGGCCACCACGCCCGCACCGGCCTGGACGTACGCCACGCCGTCGCGGATGAGCGCGGTGCGGATCGCGATCGCGGTGTCCAGGTCGCCGGCGAAGTCGACGTAGCCCACACAACCGCCGTACAGCCCGCGCCGGGTCGGCTCGAAGTTCTCGATGATCTCCATCGCGCGCGGCTTGGGCGCGCCGGAGAGGGTGCCCGCCGGGAAGCACGCGGCGAACACGTCCAACGCGGTGCGGTCCGGGGCCAACTCGCCCACCACGGTGGACACGATGTGCATCACGTGGCTGTACCGCTCGACCGACATGAAGTCGATCACCTCGACCGTGCCGGGCGCGCAGACCCGGCCCAGGTCGTTGCGGCCCAGGTCGACCAGCATCAGGTGCTCGGCGCGCTCCTTGGGGTCGGCGAGCAACTCCTCGGCCAGGTCGGCGTCCTGCTGGGGAGTGACGCCGCGCGGGCGGGTGCCCGCGATCGGGTGCAGCATCGCGCGCCCGTTCTCGACCTTGACCAGCGCCTCGGGGCTGGAGCCGACCACGTCGAAGCCGCCCTCGGCGCCGCCGTCCGGGCCCGGCAGCCGGAACAGGTACATGTACGGGCTGGGGTTGGTCGCGCGCAGGATCCGGTACACGTCCAGCGCGCCGGCCTCGGTGGGCATCTCGAAGCGCTGGGACAGCACGATCTGGAACGCCTCGCCGGCCCGGATCTCCTCCTTGGCCGCCTCCACCGCCTTGCGATAGGCGGGCGAGCCCCACGGGCCGACCGCCTCCGCCGGCGCGGCGCGCTCGAACGAGGCGGCGGCCAGTCCGGTCGGCCGGGCCAGATCGGCGGTCATCGCGTCGAGCCGGGTCACCGCCGCGTGGTAGGCCTCGTCGACGCCGGACTCGCGGTTGTCGTGGTTGATCGCGTTGGCGATCAGCAACACGCTGCCGTCCACGTGGTCGAGCACCGCGAGGTCGGTGGCCAGGAACATCATCAGTTCCGGCACCCGCAGGTCGTCCACGGTCGCGTCGGGCAGCCGCTCCAGCCGACGCACCACGTCGTAGCCGAGGTAGCCGACCATTCCGCCGGTCAGCGGCGGCAGTTCCAGGCCCGGGACGCCGTGCGGGGTGTGCAACGCGGCCACGGTGGCCCGCAGTACCTCCAGCGGATCGCCGTCCACCGGCACGCCCACCGGCGGGGTGCCCAGCCAGCGGGCCCGTCCGGCCGCCTCGGTGAGTACCGCCGCGCTGCGCACGCCCACGAACGAATAGCGGGACCACGAACGGCCGTTCTCGGCGGACTCCAGCAGGAAGGTGCCGGGCCGCTCGGCGGCGAGCTTGCGGTACAGCCCGACGGGGGTGTCGCCGTCGGCCAGGAAGCGCCGGGTGACGGGGATGACCCGCCGGTCGCGCGCGAGCGCTCGGAAGGTGTCGAGGTCGGGGGTGACGGTTCCGGTGGTCATGGCGTGCGCAATCTCCCGGGCAGCGAGGTCGGGCGGAGCCGGGGCCACGCGGGCCCGGGGTCGGCGGCGGTCAGTCGGAGACGGGCAGGACGTCCGCGTCGAAGCACGTGCGGTCGCCGGTGTGGCACGCGGCGCCGGTCTGCTCGACCCGCACCAGCACGGCGTCGCCGTCGCAGTCGAGCGCGACCGAGAGCACCTTCTGCACGTGGCCGGAGGTGTCGCCCTTGACCCAGTACTCCTGCCGGCTGCGGCTCCAGTAGGTGCATCGGCCGGTGGTCAGCGTGCGATGCAGGGCCTCGTCGTCCATCCAGCCGACCATCAGCACCTCGCCCGTGTCGCCGGCCTGCGCGACGGCGGCGATCAGGCCGTCGGGGTCGCGCTTGAGGCGGGCGGCGATGGTCGGGTCGAGGTCGGACGGCCGCGCGGGCGGGTGGGTGGCACCGGTCATGCGCGCATTGTCGCAGACCCGCGCGGGCCGACCGGTTCGGTGTTCACAGGCCGGTACGGGCCGTACGCAGGGTGTCGATCGCCGCCGGGTCGCCGTCCAGGTCGACCCGGGCCCGGTCCTTGCGGCCGAACAGGTACAGGAGCAGTTCGCCCGGGTGTCCGCTCAGGGTCACCACGGGCGTGCCCTTGTGGATGGTCCTGGGCCGTTCGTCGGGTCCGGTGTCGGTGCGGCGCAGCGCCACGCCGACCGGGACGCCGCGCAGCGCGATCCGCGAGGAGCCGACGGCCCGCTTCCACAGGATCTCGGTGAGCGCGGGGTCCAGTTCGCGCGGCTCGGCGCCGCCGGGCTGTGCGCGGCGCACGTCCTCCAGGTGGATGAAGTACTCCATCGTGTTGGCGGCGGCGTCCACGCCGGGGATGCCGAACACGGACAGTCGCGGCGGGCCGTCGGCGACCAGGCGCACGGTCTGTTCGTACGGCTTGGCCGCCTGCCGCAGCCGGACCTTCTCGGTGTGGCCGGCGAGCGCCTCGAACATGATGCCCGGCGCGGAGTCGGGGCGCCGCTCGCGGATCACCAGGTGCGCCGCGAGGTCGCGGGTGGTCCAGCCCTCGCACAGGGTGGGCGCGTCCGGGCCGAGCACGCGCAGGAGTTCGGCGAGCGCGGCACGTTCGGCGCGGGCGTGGGAAGTCGGCATGTGTCGATCCTTCGGCCCGCACCGGGCGCGGTCAAGAGGGCGCGGTCACGGGTGCGCGGTCACGCGTGTGCGGTCACGGCGACGCGGCGATCGGCGCGGAGTCCTTGGGTTGGTCGGTGTTCTGCTGCTTGCTCATCCAGCGCAGCGCGTCCGGCAGGACCGCCTGCCAGGTCTTGAAGTTGTGCCCGCCGGTGGGCAGGAGCAGCGTGTCCACCTTCAGCGGCGGTTTGGCCAGCCGCTGGAACTCCTTGGTGTCGGCCAGGTTCGGCTCACCGCTCTCGCTGCTGGTGAGCAGCAGGCTGACGGGCGGCATCGGCATGTTCTTCAGCCGCCACATCAGGTCGTGCTGGTTGCGGTACGCCTTGCTCCCGCCGTACAGGTCGCCGGTGTCGCCGTCCATCGGCGCGCCGTAGTCGGCGGACAGCGCGACGCCGGCGCCGATCCGGTCCGAGTGCAGCATCGCGAGCTTGGCCGCGCAATAGCCGCCGGTGGAGTCGCCGAGCATGCCCCAGCCGCGTGGTCCGGGGGCGACCCGGTAGGCCTGGCTGATCGCCTCGGGCAGGTCCTGGCTGAAGAACATGCCCACCTGCGGTCCACCGGGCACGTCGGTGCACTCGGTGTCGCGGGCGACGCCGACGCTCGGTTTCATCATCACGTAGATGGTGGGCTGGACCCGGCCGGCGGCGATCTCGTTGGCGGCGAACTTGGGCAGCTCCAGGCGGGTGACCAGGTTGCGCTCGTTGCCGGGGTAGCCGGTGAGCACGACCACGACCGGGAAGCGCCGGTCCTTGTACTGGGCCTGGAAGTACTGCGGCGGCAGGTAGACCAGCGCGGGTGTGCCCAGCCCGCTGCGTCGGCCCGCCACGTCCACCTGCGTGATCTGGCCCGCGGCCTGCGGGTTCTTGCCTTGCGGGACGTCTATCGTCTCGGTCCCGTTCTCCTTGACCAGCTTGGGCACGTCACCGGGGCCGTTGGTGCCGAAGTTCACCACCGGCTTGCCCGTGTGTCCGAGCAGGTCGTCCCAGGTCGTGTAGAAGACGAAGTAGCGGTTGCCGATCACCGCGACGGTGGCCATCACCAGCACCTGCGTGCTCAGCAGGATGCCGACCCGTCCCAGGATCGGCAGCACCCCCTGGCGGGACAACTTCGGCCAGAAGTACACGGCGGCCGCGGCCGCCGCGAAGGCGACGACGCCGAGCAGGATTATCAGTTTGAGGCTGGTCAGGCCCACAGCGGCGTCCTCGGTCCTATGGATCATGGGCAGGGCACGTCCGTGGAGACGAGACCGACCCGGGGTTTGGTTGCGGGTGCCGGCGACGCTCCGGCACGACCGGCGGGGAACGCCCGAAACAGGGTGACATGCGGGAAAGATCCGATCCAAGCCGAGCCGGGTGCGTCGCTCCTGATCGAATCGGGGTCCGCGACGGGGAATCCGGACCGTTCGACGTGCCTTGTACTTTCATTGGACAACCATCCTTCGAGAGCCCCGTTCGCGGCGGCCGGATTCCCGTGAAAGTGAGCCCCGTGGCGGACAAGGTCGTGCTGCGACAAGGACTGCGCGTCATCGGCGTGGCGATCCGCGAGGAACCGCGGATCTTCGCCGCCGCGGTGGGCGCGAGCGCGGTGTACGGCGTGATGACGGTCGGCTCGGCCCTGGTGCTGGGCCGGGTCACCGACGAGGTGATCATTCCCGCGTTCCGAGACGGACGGACCACGGCCGGTGCGCTGATCGGCGCGTTCGCGGCGGTCTTCGGCATCGCGCTGCTCAAGGCGTTCGGCGTGATCGGGCGCCGCCTGTGGGCGGGCGTGATGCAGTACCGCCTCCAGGCCACCTACCGGCGCCGGGTCACCCGGCAGTACCTGCGGCTGCCGCTCGCGTGGCACCACCGCCACCCCACCGGGACGCTGCTCTCCAACGCGAACGCCGACGTCGAGGCGGCCTGGAATCCGGTCGCGCCGCTGCCGATGGCCACCGGCGTGGTGGTGATGTTGTTCGTCGCGGCGATCTCGATGGTGCTCACGGACTGGGCGCTCGCGCTGGTCGGCTTCGTGATCTTCCCGGCGATCGCCCTGCTGAACGTGATCTATCAGCGCAGGCAGGGCCCGCTGGCGATGCGCGCGCAGGAGTTGCGCGCCGACGTCGCCGAGATCGCGCACGAGAGCTTCGACGGCGCGCTGGTGGTCAAGACGCTGGGCCGCGAGACCGAGGAGACCACCCGCTTCGCCGCCGCGTCGCGCGAGTTGGCCGACGCGAACATCGCGGTGGGCCGGGTGCGGGCGCTGTTCGACCCGATCCTGGAGGCGCTGCCCAGCTTCGGTGTGCTGCTGGTCCTGGTGGTCGGCACGGTGCGGGTCTCGCACGGGGACCTGGCCCCCGGCGACCTGGTCCAGGTGGCCTACCTGTTCACCCTGCTGGCCTTCCCGGTCCGGGCGATCGGCTGGTTGCTGGGCGACATGCCGCGCTCGGTGGTCGGCTTCGACCGGGTCAAGGGGGTGCTGGAGGCCGAGGGCGAGCACGCCTACGGGCCGATCGAGGGCGGCGACGCCTCGGCCGGTCCGGCCCGCCTGCAAGCCCGCGAGGTGCGCTTCGGCTACAGCGACGACACCGACGTGCTGCACGACGTGGCCTTCGACGTCGAGCCCGGGCGCACCATCGCGATCGTCGGCCCGACCGGGTCCGGCAAGTCCACGCTGGTCTCGCTCCTGGTGCGCCTGGTCGACCCGGTCGACGGCGGGATCCTGCTGGACGGCACCGACCTGCGCGACTATCGGCGCGGCGGGATCGCGGCCACCGCGGCGCTGGTGCCGCAGCAGGCGTTCCTGTTCGACGACAGCGTGCGCGACAACATCACCCTGGGCCTGGACCTGGACGACGCGGCGGTGCACGAGGCGCTGCGGATCGCCCAGGCCGACTTCGTCACCGCGCTGCCCGAGGGCCTGGACACCCAGGTGGGCGAGCGCGGGACCACCCTCTCCGGCGGCCAGCGCCAGCGCATCGCGCTGGCCCGGGCGCTGGTGCGGCGCCCGCGCCTGTTGGTCCTGGACGACGCCACCTCGGCGGTGGACCCGCGGGTGGAGGCGGCCATCCTGCACGGGCTGCGCGACGCGGGGCCCGCCACGGTGGTCGTGGTCGCCTACCGCAAGGCCACCATCGCGCTCGCCGACGAGGTGATCTACGTCGAGGGCGGCCGGGTGCTCGACCGCGGCCCGCACCACGAGTTGCTGGACCGCTCGGTGGGCTACCGCCGACTGGTCAACGCGTACGAGCGCGCCGCGCGCGAGGGCGCGGACGAGGATCTCGACATCGACGTCAGCGAGGCCGAGGAGGCCACGGCTTCATGAGTATCGCCACCGTCCCGGCCAAGGCGCCCGAACCCGAGCCGAAGGCCGCGTCGCGGATCGGCGCCGACCCCGCGTCAACCCGACCGACCGAGTCCGGGTGGAGCGTGCTGCGCCGGGGCCTGCGGTTGACCCCGGAGTTCACCGAGGGCTGGATCGTCACGCTGTTGCTGGCCGTGGTGGGCACGGCCGGCCGGATCGTGGTGCCGCTGGCCGTCCAGCAGACCATCGACCGGGGCCTGCGCGCCGACGCCGGCCCGGACCTGACCGTGGTGCGCACGATGGCCGCGCTCGCGGCGCTGGCGGTGGTGGTCACCGCGGTGTCCGCGTACGCGATGAACGTGCGCCTGTACCGCACCAGCGAGCGCGGGTTGTCCACCCTGCGGGTGGCCGCCTTCCGGCACATCCACGACCTGTCCACGCTGCACCAGCAGTCCGAGAAGCGCGGCTCGCTGGTCTCGCGGGTGACCGGCGACGTGGACACGATCAGCCGCTTCATCCAGTTCGGCGGTCTGCTGCTGATCGTCAGCGTCGGGCAGATCGCGCTGGTGACGGTGCTGATGTTCGTCTACTCGTGGCAGCTCACGCTGCTCGTGTGGGTGTGCTTCGCGCCGCTGTACTTCTTCATGCGCGCGGTGCAGAAGCGCATCGCCGCCGCCTATTCGCACGTGCGGGTGGCGATGGGCCGGATGCTCGGCGCGATCGCGGAGCCGGTGGTGGGCGCCGCGATCGTGCGCGCGCACGGCATCGAGGACCGCACCGCGCGCCGGATCGACGCGTCGGTGGACGCGCACCGGGACGCGCAGACCCGCGCCCAGTTGTTCGTCGCGTTGACCTTCCCGATGGGCGAGTTCGTGGTCGGTCTGGCCAACGGCCTCGTGGTGGTGGTGGGTGTGTGGCTGGGCATCGACGGGCAGCTCAGCGTCGGCGAACTGGTCGCCTTCCTGTTCCTGGTCACCCTGTTCGTGGGCCCGGTGCAGATGGGCGTGGAGATCCTCAACGAGGCGCAGAACGCGCTCGCGGGCTGGCGCCGGGTGCTGGAGGTGCTGGACGCGGAGCCGGACATCGCCGACCCGGGCGACGCGGGCGAGGAACTCCCGCGCGGCCCGGTCGAGGTCGCCTTCGAGCACGTCTCGTACGGGTATCCGGGCGGGCCGCGGATCCTGCACGACGTGGACGTCACGCTCGCGCCCAGGACGAGGATCGCGGTGGTCGGCGAGACCGGCTCGGGCAAGACCACGTTCGCCAAGCTGCTCACCCGCCTCGTCGACCCGGACGAGGGTCAGGTGCTGCTGGACGGCGTCGAACTGCCCCGGGTGCGCTTCTCGTCGCTGCGCGCCCGGGTGGTGATGGTGCCGCAGGAGGGCTTCCTGTTCGACGCCACGCTGCGCGAGAACGTGCGGTACGGCCGGCCGGACGCGGACGACGCGGCCATCCGCACCGCGTTCACCGACCTGGGGCTGGCCGATTGGCTCGCCGGGCTGGCCGCCGGCCTGGACACCCCGGTGGGTCAGCGCGGCGAGTCGTTGTCGGCGGGCGAGCGGCAACTGGTCGCGCTCGTGCGGGCCTACATCGCCGATCCCGACCTGCTGGTCCTGGACGAGGCGACGTCGGCCGTGGACCCGGCCACCGAGGTACGGATCGGGCGGGCCCTGGACGGGCTGACCCGGGGTCGCACCGCGGTGTTCATCGCACACCGGATGTCCACCGCCGAATCGGCCGACGAGGTGCTCGTGTTCGACGCGGGCAAGCTGGTCGAACGCGGGCCGCACACCCGCCTGGTCGGGGCCGGCGGGATCTACTCGCGGCTGCACGCCTCGTGGACGGCGCAGCAGAAGACGCCGCGCTGAAGCCGAGCCCGGTCTTCGACCGGTCGCTCCCGAGGGCCGGACGGGCCGTGCGGCCCCGTCCGGCCCTCGGGTCCGCTCGCGGTCCCCTGCGGTCCTAGCGCAGGGGCGCCGTCAGCTTCTTGGTCTCGTCCACGTAGGACACCAGGCACTGCACCTCGCGGTCGCCGCTGATCCAGCCCGATTCCTTCGGGTAGATGTAGAGCCAGGTCAACTGCTCCGCCTCGGGCTGCCGGGCGATCACGGGTTCGGCGATCGGCTTGCACACCGCGGACGCCTGGGTGTCCATCGCCGCGTCGCCGGGCCAGGTGCCGTCCGGCAGCGCGACGTTCTGGACGTGCTGCCCGTCGTGCGGCGCCGTGCAGGCGACCTTGTCCACGTCCGTGCCGACGGCCGCGAACGCGATGCAGTCGCCCGGGCTGAGCGGGACCTTCTTGACCGCGACGCTGCCGTTGGAGTTGGTCGCCTGGGGCGTGACGGCCCGGGTGCTCGGCGGCTCGCTCGACGGCGGCTCCGGGGTGTCCGTGGGCGGCGGCGTGCTCGCCGGCGCGCTCGTGCGCCCGGTCGCGCTGTCCGCCGGGCCGGCCTCGTCGCCCTTGTCGTCGTCCCCGCCCAGGCTCAGCACCAGGGCGATCACGCCGCCGGCGATCACCAGCGCGACGACCACCACGATCGCCACCACGCGCCCGCCGCCCCGCCCGCCGGAGGGGCCGCCGGGGCCGTAGGGCGGGCCACCTCCGTACGGTGGGCCGCCACCACCGTACGGAGGGCCGCCACCGTAGGGAGGGCCGCCGATCGTCGGACCGTCGTAGGGCGGCGGCGGGTTCGTGGGCGGCGGGCCCGCGGGGCCGCCGGGATAGCCGCCCGCACCGCCGCCGTACCCACCCCCGCCGTAGCCGCCGGAACCGTGGTTGCCGCCCGGATATCCGCCGGGAGTGCTCATCACGTCGATCCCTCCCCCAAGGGCCGGGCGCTCGGGTCAGCGCAGTGGCTTGGTGAGTGTCTGCCCCGACTTGTACTTCGCGATGCAGGTCACCTTGCGGCGACCGATGTCCCACCCCGGCTGCTTGGGGAAGGTGTAGGTGAAGGTGAACTGCGAAGCGTCGGACCGGCCGCTGAGCGCCGTGCTCATCGCGGGCGTGCACTTCGACTCGGTCTGGTCGGTGATCGACGCCTCACCCGGGTAGGTGCTGCCGGTCAGCTCGTAGGTCAGGAAGACCTCGCCGGTGTGCGTGCTGGTGCAGGACGTCTTGTCGATGGTGCCCGACGTGGCGTCCAGGGTGACGCAGTCGCCCTTGGACAGGTCCACGTACCGGACCTCCGAGGGCAGGTCCGGGTCGGACGTGCCGGACGTGGTCCGCGGCGGGGTCGGGCGGCTGGTGGTCGGGCGGCCGGTGGGGGTGCTCGGCGCGCTCGTGCTGCTCGTCGGCTGGGAACTGGACGAGGTGGTCGCGCTGTTCGTGGGCCCGGCCTTGTCGTCCTTCTTGTCGTCCCCACCCAGCACCACGACCAGCGTGGCGATGATGCCACCGACCACGACGATCGCGGCGATCACCACGGCGATCAGCGGGCCCTTGCCGGAGCCGCCCTGGTTGGGGCCGGGCGGCATGCCGCCGCCGTAGCCCCCGCCCCCGTAGTTTCCGGGGTACTGCGGTCCGCCGCCGGCCCCCGGATACTGCGGCGCGCCGCCGTACGGGTTTTGCGGCGGCGGATACTGCTGCCCACCCTGTGGGTACTGCTGCCCGGGGTACGGCTGGTTGCTCGGATAACCCTGGCCGGGTTGCTGCCCGTAGCCGGGGTAGCCACCCTGTCCGGGTGATGGCGGCATCGTCATGTGCCTAGCCTGCCCGATCGGGTGAACCCACCGCTCGGCCGGGCCCAACTACTTGACTCCGGGTCAGATGATCGTTGTGGGACCGGAATCCTTCCGTGACCCGATTCCGCGTCTGCCGACCGGAGTCCGCGCCGGCGACGCCTCACGGGCGGCGGCGAAACGCTCCGCTCGCGAGCGCCAGGAGCACCCCCAGGAGCATCGCGCCGCCACCGGCGGCGAACACGACCGAGGGGCCGTGGGCCGACGCGAGCATGCCGCCGACGGGGTACAGCAGCGGGATCAGACCGACCCCGAACAACATCTGGAGCGCGGTCACCCGGCCCAGCGCGCCGGGCGCGCACGTGGTCTGCACCAGGGCGCTCCCGGCGCCGCCGACCACACCGGTGCCCACGCCCAGCGCCGCCGCGCACGCCACGCCCGCCCCCAGGCCGGGCGCGTAGCCTAGGCCGACCAGGCTCGCGGCCATCACGACCATCCCCACCGGCAACACGAGCGCCGGGCGCGGCACCCGGCCCGCGACGGTCAGTGCCAGCGCGCCGATCGCCGCGCCGATCCCCCACGTGCCCAGCACCACGCCCATCCCGCCCGGCCCCCAGCCCGCGTCGTCGGCGAGCAGCACGATGCCGATGTTCATCGGGATGGTGAAGCCCAACTCCATCAGCGCGGTGACCGCCAGCAGCGGCCCCAGCACCCGATGCCGGGCCACGTACCGCAGGCCCGCGCGCAGGCCCAACTCCGGCTCCTCCTGTCCCGGTTCCGCCTCGGGCGCGGGTCCCGGGCGAAGCCGCCACAGCAGCGCGAGGGAGAGCGCGAACAGCGCCGCGTTCAGCGTGAACGCCGCCTGCGCGCCGCCCCAGGCCAGCGTCGCGCCGCCGATCGGCGCGGACACCACGGTGGCCACCCGCTGGGACAACGAGCGCATGCCCTGCACCCGGACCAGTTGCGTACGCGTGGTCAACCGCGCCGGCAACGCGCCGACGGCGGGCATGAACAACGCGTCCACCGCGCCGAACAGCAGCGCGATCACCACCAGCAGCCCGATCCCGGGGCTGCTCGCGAGCACCGCGAGCGCGGCGACCAGCATCACCGCGCAGCGCACCAGGTCGCTGCCGAGGACCACCCGGCGCGGTCCGTACCGGTCCGCGATCGCCCCGCCGGGCAACATCAGCAGGGCTCGGGGCAGCGACCCGGCGGCCAGCACCCACCCGGTCTGCGTCGCGTCGCCGCTGCGCACCGCCGTCCAGGACAGCGCCAGGAACCAGATCTGATCGCCGATCAGCGACGCGATGTAGGCGCCGAGCCAGGCCAGTACACGCGGGTCGCGATGGGCGAGCCGCGGTGTCGCGCCGGCGATCCCGGTGATGGCCATGGTCGTCCCCGTTCCGGTGTGTGCGGTGCGTGCGGTGCGTGCGGCGCCGAGGGCGCGTGCCGGGCGGGGTCCGCGGGCTCCCGCCCCGTCCGCGGATCACAGGCGGTAGGGAAAACCGCGGTAGTAGATCTCCACGTGTTCCGCGCCGGGTGTCTCACGGTCGCGGTAGCCGTCCACGAGGTCCTGGATGGCGCCCGCGAGTTCGCGCAGTTCGGCGGCGGTCAGCCGGAGCGTGGGGGCGCCGCTGAAGGCCGCGCCGGCCCACTCCGCCCCCCACGCCTGCATCTCGTCCAGGAAGCGCCGGTAGCGGTCCTCGGACTGCGAGCCCAGCACCCGCGCGATGCTCGCGGACAGGTCCCGGCCGACCCGGTCCTCGGCGAAGTCGCCGAACGAGAAGGTGAGGTCCTCGACCACCTTCCACCAGCGCTCGCGTCCGTCCTCGGCGTGCTCGGGGTCCTCGACCACGAAGCCGTGGCCGGCCAGCGTGCGCACGTGGTAGCTGACCAGCGCCGGCGTCGCGTCCACCCGCTTGGCCAGCATCGACGCGGTGGCCGGACCGCCGGCGTGCAACATCCGCAGCAGGCTGATCCGCAGCGGGTGGGTGAACACCTTGAGGGTCTGTACGTCCTTGATCATCCGGCGCGCCGGCGGCTGCTCGCTCATGAGCCCACCGTAGATCCGAAGGAATATTTTCGCAATGGATCTTTCGAAATAACCCCTTCGTATTCGCCCACGAAAAAGCCGACCGCGTGTGCGGTCGGCTCCTCGTGGCGTACGCGCGCTCAGCGGACCGAGTGGCCCGTCGCCCGCAGCACGTCCTTGACCTGCGGGATCCGCAACAGGCCGAAGTGGAACACGCTCGCCGCGAGCACCGCGTCCGCGCCCGCGTCCACGGCCGGCGCGAAGTGCTCCAGCGCGCCCGCGCCGCCGGAGGCGATCACCGGGATGCCCACCTCGGCCCGGACCAGTCGGGTCAACTCCAGGTCGTAGCCGTCCTTGGTGCCGTCCGCGTCCATCGAGTTGAGCAGGATCTCGCCCGCGCCGAGCTCGGTCGCCTTCGCGGCCCACCCCACCGCGTCGATGCCGGTGCCGGTGCGCCCGCCGTGCGTGGTCACCTCGAAGCCCGGCGTACCGTCCCGGCGCCGCCGCGCGTCCACCGAGAGCACCAGCACCTGCGAACCGAACCGGTCCGCGATCTCGGCGATCAGCTCGGGCCGTTGGATGGCCGCGGTGTTCACGCCCACCTTGTCCGCGCCCGCCCGCAGCAGCTTGTCCACGTCCTCGACCGCGCGCACCCCGCCGCCGACGGTGAGCGGGATGAACACCTGCTCGGCGGTGCGCCGCACCACGTCGTACGTGGTCTCCCGGTTGCCCGAGGACGCGGTGATGTCGAGGAAGACCAGTTCGTCCGCGCCCTCGGCGTCGTACACCCGGGCCATCTCGACCGGGTCGCCCGCGTCCCGCAGGTTTTGGAAGTTGACGCCCTTGACCACCCGGCCGGCGTCCACGTCCAGACACGGGATCACCCGTACGGCCAACGTCACGAGGCCCTCCCCCGGTACGCGTCCACCTCGACCTCGACCAGCATCCGCGAGTCGATCAGTCCGGCCACCACCACCATCGTCGCGGCGGGCCGGGTCTCGCCGAACAGCTCGCCGTGCGCGCGGCCCACGTCGTCCGAGTCGCGGGCGTGGGTGATGAACATCCGGGTGCGCACCACGTCCGCGGCGCCGAGCCCGAAGTGCGCCAGCGCGTCCAGCGCGATCGCGAACGCCGCGAGCGTCTGGTGGTGCGGGTCGCCCTCGTGCGCGAGGTTGCCCTCGACGACCGCGGTGCAGCCCGACACGTGCACGTAGTCGCCGACCGCGACGGCGCGCGAGTACCCGAAGGTCTCCTCCCACCGCCCGCCGGACGAATACCGCTCGATATTGCCCGAGTTGTCACTGCCCGAATTGTCACTGCCCGTCACCGGGACACCGCCTCCAACGCCTCTTCGAGGGTGAACGCCTGGGCGTACAGCGCCTTGCCGACGATCGAGCCTTCCACACCCAGCGGCACCAGTTCGGCGATGGCGCGCAGATCCGCCAACGAGGACACCCCGCCCGAGGCCACCACCGGGCGGTCCGTGGCCGCGCACACGTCCTTGAGGAGTTGCAGGTTCGGGCCGGTCAGGGTGCCGTCCTTGTTCACGTCGGTGACCACGTAGCGCGCGCAGCCGTCCGCGTCCAGGCGGGCCAGCGTCTCGAACAGCTCGCCGCCCTCGCGGGTCCAGCCGCGACCGGCCAGCGTGGTGCCGCGCACGTCCAGGCCGACCGCGATCCGGTCCCCGTGCCGGGCGATCGCCGAGCGCACCCAGTCCGGCGTCTCGAGCGCGGCGGTGCCCAGGTTGACCCGCCGGCAGCCGGTGGACAGCGCCGCCTCCAGCGACGCGTCGTCGCGGATGCCGCCGGACAGCTCGACCTGGACGTCGAGCCGGCCGACCACGTCGGCGAGCAGCTCGCGGTTGCTGCCCTTGCCGAACGCGGCGTCCAGGTCGACCAGGTGGATCCACTCGGCGCCGGCGCTCTGCCAGGCCAGCGCGGCGGTCAACGGGTCG
This sequence comes from Embleya sp. NBC_00888, assembly GCF_045207655.1. Lineage (NCBI taxonomy): Bacteria > Bacillati > Actinomycetota > Actinomycetes > Kitasatosporales > Streptomycetaceae > Embleya > Embleya sp. NBC_00888. The sequence goes on from NZ_CP108784.1 coordinate 2,657,401, forward strand.
CCGTAGGAGGTCTCCGACCCGGCCTCGCCCTTGACCAGGCGGACGGCCTGGCCGTCGGCGACGTCGACGGCGGGCAGCAGTTCGAGGCGGTGGGTCTGGGTCATGACGGTGGGGATCCTCAACAGTTCGTACGGACGATGCGTTCAGGGGCGCGGCGCGAACACGGCACGGCGGGGACTGCGAAAGAGCGGGCCTACAGGGTCGCGAGCCAGTTGCGCAGCAGTTGCGCGCCGGCCTCGCCGGACTTCTCCGGGTGGAACTGGGTGGCGCTGAGCGCACCGTTCTCGACGGCGGCCACGAACGGCGTGCCGTGCGTGCTCCAGGTGACGTCCGGCGGGATGTGCGGCCCGTCCTGGACCACCGGCATCTCCCACGTGCGCACCGCGTAGGAGTGCACGAAGTAGTACCGCGTGTCCGGCGTGACATCGCGGAAGAGCACGCTGTCCGCGGGCGCCTCGACGGTGTTCCAGCCCATGTGCGGCACCACCGGGGCGGCGAGGCGCTCGACCGTGCCGGGCCACTGCGCGCAGCCCTCGGTGGCCACGCCGTGCTCGACGCCGCGCGCGAACAGGATCTGCATCCCGACGCAGATGCCCAGCACCGGCCGGCCACCGGCGAGTCGCTTGTCCACGATGGTGTCGCCGCGGACCGACTTGAGGCCCTCCATGCACGCGGCGAACGCGCCCACGCCGGGCACGAGCAGCCCGTCGGCGTTCAGCGCCGCCTTGTGGTCGGCGCTGATCTCCACGTCGGCGCCCGCGTGCGCGAGCGCCCGCTCGGCCGAACGCACGTTCCCGAAGCCGTAGTCCAGGACGATGACCTTCTTGGGCACGCGGCTATCCGATCTTCAGGACGCCGGCCGCGATCGAGAAGAACGCGCCGACGGCGAGCAGGGCGATCACACTCTTGGGCAGGCCCTGCTTGACGAACGAGATGCATCCGCCGACCAGGAACAGCCCGAAGACGATCAGGACCATCGCGCCGGTGCTCACAGCGCGCCCTTGGTGGAGGGGATCACGCCGGCCCGGCGCGGGTCGAGCACGCACGCGTCGGACAGCGCCCGGGCCAGCGCCTTGAACTGCGCCTCGACGATGTGGTGCGCGTTGCGCCCGTACGGCACGTGCACGTGCAGGCAGATCTGCGCCTGGGCGACGAACGACTCCAGGATGTGCCGGGTCAGCGTGGTGTCGTAGTCCGGGCCGATCATCGGCGCGATGTTCTCCGGCTCCGAGTGCACCAGGTACGGCCGGCCGGAGAGGTCCACGGTGACTTGCGCGAGCGCCTCGTCCAGCGGCACCGACGCGTCGGCGAACCGGCGGATGCCCTTCTTGTCGCCGAGCGCCTGGCGGAACGCGGCGCCGAGCGCGAGCGCGGTGTCCTCGATCGTGTGGTGCGCGTCGATGTGCAGGTCGCCGCGGGTCTTGACGGTCAGGTCGAACAGGCCGTGCTTGCCGAGCTGATCGAGCATGTGGTCGAAGAAGCCGACGCCGGTCGCGACGTCGACCTTCCCCGAGCCGTCCAGATCGATCCCGACCTCGACGGAGGTTTCCTTGGTGGCGCGTTCGACGCGACCGATTCTTGCCATGGCGGTGATTCCGACTCTCTCTCAGTCCTTCAGGACGCGGCGCATCGCGTCCAGGAAGGCCGTGTTCTCGGCGTCCGTGCCGGCGCTCACACGCAGCATGCCGGGGACCCCGTTGTCGCGGACCAGGACCCCGTGTTCGAGGATCCGCGCCCAGACCGCGTGCGGGTCCTCGAATCGGCCGAACTGAACGAAGTTGGCGTCCGAGGCGGTCACCTCGCAGCCCAGCGCGCGCAGTTCGACGACCAGCCGGTCGCGCTGCTCCTTGAGTTCGCGGACGTAGCCCAGCAGCGTGTCCTCGAACTCCAGACAGGCCAGCGCGGTGGCCTGGTTGACCGCCGAGAGGTGGTACGGCAGCCGGACGAGCTGGACCGCGTCGACCACGGCGGCGTCCGCCGCGAGGTAGCCCAGGCGCAGGCCGGCCGCGCCGAACGCCTTGGACATGGTCCGGGTCACCACCAGGTGCGGCCGGCCCGCCAACAGCGGCAGCAGCGACTCGGTGTGCGCGAACTCGACGTACGCCTCGTCCACGATCACCAGCGAGGGCCGCGCGGCCTGCGCGGCGTCGTACACCTTCTCGACCACCTCGCCGGCCAGCGCGGTGCCGGTCGGGTTGTTCGGCGAACACAGGAACACCACGTTCGGGCGGTGTTCGGCGATCTGCGCCAGCGCGTGTTCCAGGTCGATCCGGTAGTCCGCGTCACGCGAGCCGGAGATCCACCCGGTGCCGGTGCCGCGCGCGATCAGCGCGTGCATCGAGTAGGACGGGTCGAAGCCCAGCGCGGTGCGCCCGGGGCCGCCGAAGGCCTGGAGCAGTTGTTGGATCACCTCGTTGGAGCCGTTGGCCGCCCACACCTGGGCGGGGCTCAGCGGGTGGCCGCCGGTCCGGGTCAGGTAGGACGCGAGCGCGGTGCGCAGCTCGACCGCGTCCCGATCCGGGTAGCGGTTCAGGCCGCGCGCGGCGACGGCGACCCGCTCGGCGATCCGGGCCACCAGGGCGTCCGGCAGCGGATACGGGTTCTCGTTCGTGTTGAGCCGGACCGCGACGTCCAACTGCGGGGCGCCGTACGGCGACTGACCGCGCAGTTCGTCGCGGATCGGCAGGCTGTCCAGGTCGGTCACCGGCCCTCCTCCCACGCCACGAGCCCGGCCACCTCGCCGGCCGCGAACCGGGCCCGCACCGCCGCGCCGTGCGCGGGCAGATCCTCCGCGTCGGCGAGCACGCTCACGTGCTCGGCGACGTCGGCCAGCGCCGCGCGCGAGTAGTCCACGACGTGGATGCCGCGCAGGAAGGACTGCACCGACAGGCCCGAGGAGTGGCACGCGCAGCCACCGGTGGGCAGCACGTGGTTGGACCCGGCGCAGTAGTCGCCGAGCGAGACCGGCGCGAACGCGCCGACGAAGATCGCCCCCGCGTTGTGCACCCGGGCCGCGACGTCGGCCGCGTCCGCGGTCTGGATCTCCAGGTGCTCGGCGCCGTACGCGTCCACCACCCGCAGGCCGTCGTCCACCGAGTCGACCAGCACGATGCCGGACTGCCGGCCGGCCAGCGCCTCGGTGACCCGCTCGCGGTGCCTGGTGGCGTCCACCCGCACCTTGAGCTCCTCGACCACCGCGTCGGCCAGCGACTCGGAGTCGGTGACCAGGATCGACGCGGCCAGCGTGTCGTGCTCGGCCTGGCTGATCAGGTCCGCCGCGACGTGCCCGGCGTCCGCCGTGTCGTCGGCGAGCACGGCGATCTCGGTCGGACCGGCCTCCGCGTCGATCCCGATCCGGCCCTTGAGCAGCCGCTTGGCGGCGGCGACGTAGATGTTGCCGGGACCGGTGACCAGGCGCACCGGGGCGCACGAGCCCGCGCCGTAGGCGAACATCGCCACCGCCTGGGCGCCGCCGACCGCGTACACCTCGTCCACCCCGAGCAGCGCGCACGCGGCCAGGATGGTGGGGTGCGGCAGGCCGCCGAAGTCGGCCTGCGGCGGCGAGGCGATCGCCATCGAGGCGACGCCGGCCTCCTGCGCGGGGACCACGTTCATGATCACCGACGACGGGTAGACGGCGTTGCCGCCCGGTACGTACAGGCCGACCCGCTCGACCGGGACCCACCGCTCGGTGACCGTGCCGCCGGCCACCACCTGCACGGTGACGTCCCGCCGGCGCTGTTCGCGGTGCACGATCCGGGCCCGGTGGATGGACTCCTCCAAGGCCGCGCGCACCTTGGGCGCGAGCGTGTCCAGCGCCGAGGCGATCGCCTCGGCGGGCACCCGGATGTCGCTCAGCCGCACACCGTCGAAGCGCTCGGTGATCTCCACCAGCGCCTCGACGCCGCGATGACGCACGTCCTCGCAGATCGGGCGCACCTTCTCCAGGGCCGCCTCGACGTCGAGTTCGGCTCGGGGCAACACGTCGCGCAGTGCGGCGGGGCTGTCCAGGACAGCCCGCGAGGCGGGACCGCGCAGGTCGATACGGGAGATCACCTGCCCCAGTGTAGAGACGGTGCTCAATCGAACGTCCCCGCGTGTCGGACAGTGAGACACGCGATCATGGGGGCACTCAGCAGCCTTCCAGTGTCGGGGGACCACGGATGAGCACACCGCCAGGACATCTGACCGCAACCGAGGCGCGCCTGTGGGAGGCGTACCGGCACGGCGAGCGGCTGGATCTGAGCACGGGTGTACCGGCCGACGACGACCCGCGCGCCGGCGCGGCCTGGGGCGCGGACCGCACCGTCCGGGCCCGGGTGCTCGCCCGGCTGCTGCTCCAGCCGCCGGACGCCGAGCCCGGCCACACCGCGGCGCTGCGGCTGAGCGGGGCCCGGATCGTGGGCGCGCTGGAGTTGGGCGGCGCGCGCCTGGACGTGTACTTCTCCTTGATCGACTGCCGAATCGAGGACAAAATCGTGCTGAACGTCGCCTCGACCCGCACGATCATCCTGCGCAACTGCGTGCTCGCCGCGCTGTCGGGGCGCAACATGCGGGTGGACGGCGACCTGTCGCTGCGCTCCTGCGAGGTGGCGGGCGGCGTGCGGATACTGGACGCGCGGGTGGACAACGACCTGCGGATCGACGACTGCGTGATCGGGCCGGATCGGCACGGCGGCGCGCTGTACGGCAACGGCATCCAGGTCGGCGCGGACACGTCGATGGACAACACGGACTTCACCGGTCAGGTGAGCCTGTACGGCGGTCGCTTCGGGGGCCGGGTGACGCTGTACGGCTCGACCGTCGACCGCCCGGGCGAGTTGGCGATGGATCTCGGGCGGATCAGGGTGGAGCACTCGCTGCACCTGAGCGTGGGGTTCGCGGTGCGCGGTTCGGTCCGGATGAACGACGCGCGCCTGGGCGGCGGCATCGTGCTCAGTCGGGCGGTGGTGTGCGCCGAGCCGGGCGAGGTGTTGACCATGTGGCGGGTGGCCGCGGAGGGCCTGCACATGGCCCTCGCGCAACCGCCGCGCGGGCGGATCGTGCTGGCCAACGCGACCTTCGGCACGCTGACCGACGCGCCGAACACCTGGCCGGCGCCCGGGGACCTGGACCTGTCCGGAACCCGGTACTCGGTGCTGCGTGCCGAGCAGCCGATGACCGTGGAACAGCGGGTGGACTGGGTCGAGCGCGGCACTCCGGAGTACACCCCGCAGCCGTACGACCAGCTCGCCGGCGTGTACCGGGCGGCGGGCGAGGACGAGGTGGCGCGGACCGTGCTGCTGGCCAAGCAGCGCCGGCGGCGCGCCGGACTGGGACCGGCGGGCCGGTTGTGGGGCCACGTGCAGGACGGCGCGATCGGTTACGGCTACCGGCCCGCGCGCGCCCTCGGCTGGCTGATCGCGCTGATCGCGGTCGGTACGGCGGTCTTCGCGGCCGACCCGCCCGCGCCGCTCAAGCCCGGCGAGGCGCCGCACTGGAACCCGTTCTGGTACACCCTGGACCTGCTCCTGCCGGTGGTCACCCTGGGTCAGGACGCCGCGTGGAAGCCGACCGGCGCCGGGCAGTGGCTCGCGTACACGCTCATCCTGCTCGGCTGGGTGCTCGCCGGGGCCGCCGCGGCGGGCGCCACACGGGTGCTCAATCGCGCCTGAGATCAATGATCGACGCGGTCCGGCGGTCAGGCCCTACTCTTGGTCACCGTGACCGACCGGCTTCCGCTCTTCCCGCTCAACTCGGTGCTCTATCCGGGTCTGGTGCTGCCCCTGCACATCTTCGAGGAGCGGTACCGCACGCTGGTCCGGGACCTGGAGGTGCTGCCCCAGGCGGAGCAGCGGTTCGGGGTGGTCGCGCTGCGTACCGGGCGCGAGGTGGGCGACATCCAGGGCGATCCGCTCGAGGTCCTGCACCCGGTGGGCTGTACGGCGGAGATCGCCACGATCAAGACGCACGAGGACGGCCGCTACGACCTGGTGGCCACCGGGGCGACCCGGTTCCGGCTGGTGTCCGTGGACGACTCGGGTCCGTACCTGTACGCCGAGGTGGAGTACCTGGAGGACCCGGTCGGCGAGCGGGCCGACGTGCTCGGTCTGGCCGCGACCCGGGCGTTCGCCGAGTACCAGCGTCGGTTGCTCTCGGCCCAGCAGCGCACCCCGATGAGCCTGCCGGAGTTGCCGGACGACCCGGTGGTGCTGTCCTACCTGGTGGCCGCAGCGGTGGTGCTCGATCCGCACGACAAGCAGCGGCTCCTGGAAGCCGAGGACGCGACCGCCCGGCTGACCGCCGAGGTGGAGCTGCTGCGCCGGGAGGCGGCACTGCTGGACCGGCTGCCGTCGTTGCCGGCGGTCGAGCTGTTGCGGCAGAGCATCGAACCCAACTGACCGATCGAGGGGTCGCCGACATGGCGAAGGGCAGGACCAAGGGCGGACAGGGCACGCCGGCGACGGTGGCGCTGACCCGCGAGGGCGTCACGTTCACGGTGCACGCGTACGAGCACGCCCCGGACGCGGCGTCCTACGGCGAGGAGGCCGCGTCCGTGCTCGGCGTCCCGGCCGAGCGGGTGTTCAAGACGCTGCTGGCGGACGTGGACGGCGCGCTGACGGTCGCGGTGGTGCCGGTGGCGGGCCGGCTCGACCTCAAGGCGCTCGCGGCGGCGGTCGGCGGCAAACGCGCGGCGATGGCGGACCCCGCCGCGGCCGAACGGGCCACCGGCTACGTACTGGGCGGCATCAGCCCCCTGGGCCAAAAACGCCGACACCCCACCGTGCTGGACGACTCCGCCCTCACCCTCCCCACGATCTACGTATCGGCCGGCCGCCGCGGCCTGGAAATCGAACTGGCCCCCACCGACCTGATCCGCCTCACCACCGCAACCACCGCAAGCGTGGGCCGAACCTGACGGGTGGCCTCGAGCGCCGGCCGGGCTGAAAGCAGGGCGGCCAACCCCGGCCCCGGGCATTTTCAGCCCTCGTCCGAGTCCCGCTTGGTCAAATCCACCGGCGGCGAAGGCGCAGCCGTGTGCGCCCAAGGGAAACCGCCGCCCGGCGGAGAAGGCGGCCACCCGTACGGCCCCGGACCCGCCACCGGCTCCTCCCGATCCGCCGGCGCGAACCCCGCCGACAGCCCCAGAAAGATCACCATCGACGCAATCGGCCACAACAGCAGCACGCCCTTGGCCTTGAGGTCGAGCGGCTGGTCGAACCGCTTGCCCAGCCCGATCCGCCGCACCTGCTCCATGATCCCGTCCGGCCCCAGCCGCACGCCGACCTTGAACGCCAGATAGGACCCGGCCAGCCCGCCGACGGTCAGCGCGAGCGCGGTGGCCACGCCCTGCCGGCGAAAGCGCCAGAACGCGAGCGGCGCCAGCACGATGCCCGCGATCACGCCGCACACCGCGAACCAGCCGTCCAGCGCGATCGAGGTCTCGGTCTCCGGTGAGGTCTGGAAGACCCCCTCCTGCGTCGCGAGCAGCGGTACGCGCGGCGTGATCTGCTCCCAGATCAGGCCCACGATCGCACCCACGACCAGGCACGCCGCGACCACGACGGCGAACGCCACCGCGTCGGCGCGATAGCGCCGCCACAGCGTGGGGGGCGCCTCGGGCCCGGGCGCGAAGCCCACATGCGCGCCCTCGGGCGAGGGGTAGGGGGCGAAATCCCCGGCAGACGTCATCTGGTCAGCGTCCCATGTGCGGATCGAGCCGGCGGGACGACCCCGCGCGGCGGTGTGTCTGGTGGTCGGGGCGACGAGGGCCGGAGCGCTACGCGCGGGTACTGCGCCGGAAGGACCACGTGGCCAACGAGAGCATCACCACGCCGACCGCCGCGCACACCGCGAGGTTGCCCGCCACCGCCGCCCAGTCCGGGTCGCCGTAACTGGCGATGAACGCGTCCACGCCGTAGGAGGACGGCAGCACATCGCGGGCGAGCACGATCACGTCGGGCATCCGGTCTTCGGGCAGCACGCCGAGCAGGAGCGCGGCGGACATGCCCAGTTGGCCGAGCAGGGTGGCCAGTTCGGGACGCGGCGCGAGCAGACCGAGCACCGCGCCGATGCCCGCCAGCGCCGCGCCGGACAGCGGCACGACCAGGAGCAGCACCCACAGGTTGGCCAGCGGCAGTTGGAACATCAGCGCGCCGATGACGGCGGTGACCACGGTGCCGGGCAGCGTGAAGGACGCGTACGCGGCGGCGATACCCAGCACCACCGCGGCCGGGCGTACCGGCAGGGTCAGGTAGTAGTCGAGCGCGTTGGCCGCGCGCAGGTTGCCGAAGTGCTGGGCGAGCAGGTTGAGCGCGACGAAGGCGACCACGAGCACACTGGAGCCGGCCACCACCGCCTGGCGCGCGCTGTCGCTGCCGGTGTCCACCACGCCGCGCATCAGGATCATGATGCCGACCGACTGGAACACCGCGACGAACAGCAGCGGGACCCGGGAGACCCGCACCCGGGACAACTGCGCGCGGTAGACGGTCAGCAGCCCCGCGCCGAGCGACGTGGCCGGGGCGGGTACCACCGCCTCGGCCGGATTCGCCGGCACGGCCTCGATGCTCGCTGCACTCACCGGTGTCGACACTCTCATCCCTTGACCAGTCCCTGGTGGCGCCCGCCGAGCGCGAGGTAGACGTCCTCCAGGCTCGGCGTGGACAGCGTGAAGTCGTCGAGCGCCTCGAACGCGGGCCCGGAGGTGACGCCGGCGAGCAGTTCGCGGGCCACCCCCGGCTCCATCCGGGTGCTCCAGCGCCGGCCGGTGCGCACCGCGGTCTGCGCGAGCATGCTCACCGCCGGGTCGTCCATCGGCGGGTCTGCCCGCCAGACCAGATCGAGCCGCACCTCGTCGCCGACCATGGCCTTGAGTCCGCCGGGCGTGTCGCACGCGATCACCCGGCCCTCGTCGAGCACCGCGACCCGGTCCAGCACCGTCTCCGCCTCGATCACGTTGTGCGTCACCAGGAGCACGGTGGCGCCCTGTTCGGCCCGGCGGCGATCCACCGCGGCCCACACCGCGCGGCGCGCGACCGGGTCCATGCCGGTGGTCGGCTCGTCCAGGACCAGCACCGGGCGGGCGCCGACCAGCGCGGTGGCAACGCACGCGAGTCGGCGCTGGCCGCCGGAGAGCTTCTTGAGCGGTCGGTCCGCGATCGCGCCCAGATCGAGTTCCTCGAGCACCGCGTCCCGCTCGGCCCGGGCCCGCGCGGCGTCCAGGGCGCGCAGCCGGGCGGTGGTCTCGATCGCCAGCGCGACGGTCAACTCGTCCAGCGCGCCGGACTCTTGACCGAGGTAGGCGACCAGCCGGGCGGCGATCTCGGGGCGGCGCACCAGGTCGTGGCCGAGCAGGTCGATCGTGCCGGTGTCCGGTCGCAGCAGGCCGGTGAGTTGGCGGACCAGGGTGGACTTGCCCGCGCCGTTGGGGCCGAGCAGGCCGAAGATCTCGCCGCGGCGCACGTCCAGGTCGATCGCGTCGTTCGCGGTCAGCACGTGCCGGCTCTTCCGACGCCCGGTGCGATATGTCCTGGTCAGCCCGCGCACCGTGAAGCACGGTTCGGCCCTCGCGCGCTCGCCGGGGATGGTCACGCTCCGCTCGTCCGTTCCGGGCAGCTTGTACATCCGACCCCGCGCGTCGTCCTGAAGGTGGTGAAGATGGCGTGCGACCCGCGTCGCGTGCGCGGCCGGGTGACACACGACGAGACGACTCTACGCGGTCCCCTCGCCCGCCCGGCCGCCCGCCTCCTTGGCGAGCAACACCCGGGCCCGCTGCCACTGCTCGCGCGGGATCACCGCACGCCAGTCGATCGCCGCGAACGCGGCCTCGCGCTCCGGGTCCAGGCGGCGGCCGACCCGGGCGGCGGCCACCTTGAGCAGCGCGAGCGGCCGGCTGGGCAGGCCCACCCGTTCGGCCTCCCGTTTGAGGTTGGGCCACCACACCGTCGCCGCGTCGGTCATCTCGTTCTCCGCCGCGCCCAGGCGGTGGAAGGCGGCGAGCCGGCCGATCCCGCGCGCGATCACCCACTGCACCAGCGCGGCGAGGCCGAACAGCACCAGCAGCACGATCCCCGCCGGCGGGAACAGGAACAGCAGCGGCAGGCCCGCCACGAGCAGCAGGTACTTGAGCAGGAACACGAACTCCAGCCGGCCCAGCACCACCTTGCCCGCCAGATAGCGGATCAGCAGCGCCGCCTGACGCGGGGTCAACCGGGTGTCCACGTCCGGGTCGAACGCGGTCGCACCACCGGCGGCGGAACGTTCCGCCGCCGCCCGGGACGCGCTGCGAAAGCGTTGTCCGCGCCGCACCGCGCCGAATCCGGCCTTGCCGATCCTGGTCCACTTGGACATCGCGGGTCCTCCGTACGGTCCACTGCCTGACCCGCACGTTAGCGCCCCGCGCGGGCTGCGGTGGCCGGTGCGCGCGGGACGGACGCGTGGGTGAGCCCGGCCCGCTCGGGTACCGTACGGGTTTGACCACAAGCCCCCTAGGAGGCTCTCGACGTGGACGTGTGGCACATACTTCGCCCCTTGATCGTGCTCGTCTCGGTGATCGCCTTCACGGGTCTGGTGACCTGGGGAATGGCTCGCCTGGCCCGCGAAGTACAGACCCGCAAGCCGCTGACAGGACCCCTCTGGTCGATGATGCGGCGCGGCCGTGCGTCGATCGTGGCGACGCTCGGCACCTCGGTCCTGCTGCTCGCCGAACCCGCGGCGGCCCTGCCCGACAAGAGTCGCGGGATGATCCGGCACATCCTGGTCCTCACGGTGATCGCCGCGTGCGCGTGGCTGATCGTGCACGCGGTCACCCTGCTGGTGAACACCTCGTTCGAGCGCTACGCGGCGAACGCGACGGACACCGGCCGGGTACGCCGGATCCAGACCCAGATCGCGTTGATCCGCCGGACCGCCGTGGCGATCGTGGGCATCATCACCTTCGCGGCGATGATCATGACCTTCCCGGGCATGAAGACCATCGGCACCAGCCTGCTGGCCTCCGCCGGTCTGCTCGGCGTGGTGGCCGGTCTGGCCGCGCAGAGCGCGCTGGCCAACCTGTTCGCGGGACTGCAGATCGCCTTCAGCGACATGGTCCGGATCGGCGACTCGGTCGTGGTCAACCAGGAGATGGGCACGATCGAGGAGATCACCCTGACCTACCTGGTGGTGAACACGTGGGACCAGCGCCGGATCGTCATGCCGGTCTCCTACTTCACCTCCCGGCCGTTCGAGAACTGGTCGCGCACCGACATCCGGATGACCGGCACCGTCTTCCTGCACCTGGACCACTCCGCGCCGGTCGCCGAGCTGCGCGAGGAACTGCACCGCATCCTCAAGGACACCGGCCTGTGGGACGGCCAGGGCTGGAGCCTGTACGTCACCGACACCACGCCGACCACGATCCTGGTCCGCGCCGTGGTGACCGCGCGCGACTCCGACGACCTGTGGACGCTGCGCTGCGAGGTGCGCGAGAAGCTGCTCGACTACCTGCGCTGCGAGCACCCGTACGCACTGCCCCGGATCGCCACCGCGCCCGCGCCGCTGGGCAACGAGGCGGTCGGCCCGTACAGCGGCAACGGACGCTTCGCCAAGGCCCAGCCCGCCGTGCAGGTGCCCGCGCAGACCGGCCCGCGCAAGTACGTCGACCTGGCCAAGAAGCCTCAGTCGTTGGCCGCCGCCGCGGCCGCGGCCGAGTCGATCTCGCTGAGGAAGTCCGAGGCGATCGCCCAGGCACGCGAGGCGGCCTCGCGGTCGTAGTCCGGCAGGTCCGGATCGGTGAACAGGTGGCCGGCGCCGCGGTAGCGGTGGATCTCCACGTCCGCGCCGGCCCGGCGCATGCCCAGGTACCACGTGCCGAGCCAGTCCTCGGTCTCGAACGGGTCCGGCTCGGCCACGTGCAACTGCACCGGAACCTCGGTCGTGGCGTCCTCGCGCAGGTCGGAGGTGCCGTGGAACATCAGCAGCCCGGCCGCCGAGGAGTCCGCGAACGCGGCGTTCTGGGCGATCGAGGCGCCGAGCGAGAAGCCCGCGTAGACCAGCCCGGGACCGAGCCCGGCGGCCACCTTCACGGCACGGCGGATCAACTCGTCCGCGCCGATCTCGTCCTTGATCTCCATGCCCTCCTCGACCGACTCGGTGCGGCGCCCGTCGTACAGGTCGGGCACGGTCACCTCGTGCCCGTCCGCGCGCAGCCGCTCGGCCGCGGCGTGTACGGCGGGGCGCAGCCCATAGGCCGAGTGGAACAGCACGATGCGGGCCACGTGGGGGTCCTTCCGGGGACAAGATGCGAGCAACGATCGGACAAAGCGTCAACGGTACCGGGCGCCGGCGCCGGGTTCAGCGCATGCTGCGCAGGTCCAGGCGGCGCAGCACCCGGTCGGCGGCGGCCGGGTCCACTCCGCGCCGGCCCCGGGCCGCGATCACCTCGCGGCGCGCGGCGGCGGTCATCTCCGCCTCGATCTCGTGCAGCAGCTTGATCCGTCGGGAGCGTTCGACGACCGCGTCGGCCAACTCCTCGGTCATGCCCTCCGGCCTGAGCTCGGCGAGCATCGCCTTCTGCCGGGCGCGCAACCGCTGCACCATCTCGTCCGGGAGGTCGCGCTCCTCGTCCAGTTCCCGCAACCGGCCCAGCGCCGCCTTGGTCGCCGCGGCCACGATGGCGCGTTCCTCGCGGCCCTCCGCCTCGTCCTCCTCGGAGACCCCGAGCCGGCGCACCAGCCAGGGCAGGCTGACCCCCTGGAGCAGCAGGGTCACCACGATCACGCAGAACGCGATCGCGATCAGCCGCTGCCGCTCGGGGAACGCCTCGCCGGCGTCGGTGGTCAGCGGCAGCGCGAGCGCCAGCGCGATGGTCACCACGCCGCGCATGCCGGCCCACCACACCACGACGGTCTCGCGCGGGTCCGGGGTCTGCGTCTCGCCGGTGGTCGGCAGCCGGTTGTGCAGCCGTCGGGCCAGCGCCGCGACCGGGAACAACCACAGCCCGCGGACCACGATCAGCACCAGGACCACCGCGCCGGCCTCCCAGAACAGCCGGACCCGGTCGCCGCGCAGGTCGTGGAAGATCTCCCACATCTCCAGGCCGATCACGCCGAACGCGACGCCGGTGACCACCAGGTCGACGACCTCCCAGAACGAGCGCCCGGTGAGCCGGCCGACCACGTTGTCCGCGTCCTCGGCGACCGAGCCCAGGTAGAACGCGGTGGTCAGGACCGCGAGCACGCCGGAGCCGTGCAGTTCGTCGGCGACCACGTAGGCCAGGAACGGCACCAGCAGGGTGAGCAGGGTCTGCAGGGTGGGCTCGTCGAGCCGGCCGAGCAGCAGTCGACCGGCCAGGCCGACCGCGAAGCCGATCCCGACGCCGACCACCGCGGACAGTGCGAACATCCCCACCGCCTCGGCCGGCGAGAACGTGCCGCCGACCACGGCCGCGACCGCGACCTGGTAGAGCACGAGCGAGGTGACGTCGTTGAAGAGCCCCTCGCCCTCCAGGATCGACACCAGGCGCCGGGGCAGTCGCAGGCTCCCGGCCACCGCCGTGGCGGCCACCGGGTCCGGTGGCGCCACCAGCGCGCCCAGCGCGACCGCGCCCGCGAACGGCAGTCCCGGCACCATCGCGTTCGCCACCGCCGCCACCGCCGCCGTGGTGACCAGAACGAGCGCGACCGCGAGCAGCAGGATCGGGCGGGCGTTGGCGGCGAATTCGCGCCAACTGGAGCGCTGCGCCGCCGCGTAGAGCAGCGGCGGCAACAACAGCGGCAACAGCAGGTCGGGGTCGATCCGCAGGGTCGGCACGAACGGCAGCCAGCCCAGCAGCACGCCGTACAGGGTGAGCAGCACCGGGAAGGGCAGCCGCAGTCGCCCCGCGAGCGGCACGACCACGACCGTGCCGAACATCAACAGGAACAGCAGTGTGAGCTGACCCACTCCGCCCCCAGACCGATCGACCGCGATTCGATCTTGGAGCGTTCCCCGAATCTCCGCCGATTCACCGATCCGCGGGCATCGGTGTCACGGGGAGTCGGCCCGGGGGTGAAGGGGGGATCAGCGGTCGGTGACCCGCTCCAGGGTCGCGGTCAGGTCGGCGGGGTAGCCGCTCTCGTACTGCACCCACGTGCCGTCGCCGGGGTGCTCGAAGGCCAGGCTCACCGCGTGCAGCCACTGCCGCTCCAGGCCCAGCCGCTTGGACAGCGTCGGGTCCGCGCCGTAGGTCAGGTCGCCCACGCACGGATGCCGCAGCGCCGCCATGTGCACCCGGATCTGGTGGGTGCGGCCGGTCTCCAGCTTGATCGACAGCAGGCTCGCGGCGCGGAACGCCTCGATCGTGTCGTAGTGCGTGACGCTGGGCTTGCCGCCCATCACCACGGCCCACTTGTAGTCGTGGGTCGGGTGCCGGTCGATCGGCGCGTCGATGGTGCCGGTGTGCGGGTCCGGGTGGCCCTGGACCAGCGCGTGGTAGCGCTTGTCCACGGTGCGGTCGCGGAACTGCTGCTTGAGCAGCGTGTAGGCGCGCTCGGACTTGGCGACCACCATCAGGCCGGAGGTGCCCACGTCCAGGCGGTGTACGACGCCCTGGCGCTCGGCCGCGCCGGAGGTGGAGATCCGGTAGCCGGCCGCGGCGAGGCCGCCGACCACGGTGGTGCCGGTCCAGCCGGGGCTGGGGTGCGCGGCGACGCCGATCGGCTTGTCGATCACCACGATGTGGTCGTCGTCGTGCACGATCCGCATGCCGGGCACGGGTTCGGCGACGAGTTGCACGGGCCTGGGCGCCCCGGGCATCTCGACCTCGATCCAGGCCCCGCCGTTCACGCGGTCGGACTTCCCCGCCGCCCGGCCGTCGAGCTGCACCTTCCCGGCGGCGGCCAGCTCGGCCGCCTTGGTGCGCGAGAAGCCGAACATCCGCGAGAGCGCGGCATCGACCCGCTCGCCTTCGAGGCCATCGGGAACGGGAAGAGTACGGATTTCGGGCGAGCCGGGATTGACAGTCACGATATACGAGTATGCCCGGCATCCGGGCCGGACTCGACGGCGTGGTCGGCGCCGGCCGGGTCGACGGGCCGCGCGGACTTCGCCCGGGCCGGCTCGACGACGGCCCTGGTGGCACCGGACGGCGCGTCGGCGACGCCCCTGCTCGCGCCGTTCACGGTCTCGGCCGACGCGTCGGTCGCGGTCTCGGCCGAGACCGCGGTCGAGCTCTCGCCGGCGGCGGTCGACTCGGCCGCGGCGTCGTCCTCGCCCGCCGCCCCGTCCGCCGGCTCGCCTGCCGCGTCGTCCCTCTCGTCGCCCTCCCGGGTGCCGTCCGGCTGTAGGCCCAGGAAGGACAGCAGCACGATCAGGCAGCCGCCGACCACGATCGCCGAGTCGGCCAGGTTGAAGATCGCGAAGTGCTTGGGCGCGATGAAGTCCACGACGTGTCCCTCGAACACGCTGGGCGCCCGGAAGATCCGGTCGGTGAGGTTGCCGAACGCGCCGCCGAGCAGCAGGCCGAGCGCGATCGCCCACGGCAGGCTGTTCAGCTTGCGCGCGAGCCGCAGGATCACCACGACCACGGCGCCGGCGATCACCGTCAGCACGATGGTCAGACCCTGCCCCATGCCGAACGCCGCGCCCGCGTTGCGGGTGGCCCGGAACTGGAGCCAGTCGCCGAAGATGTCGATCGGCGCGTGGTACTCGAGCTTGGCCACCACGATCAGCTTGGTGATCAGGTCGAGGGCGTACGCGAAGGTCGCCACGCCGAGCAGGACGAGGATGTATCGACGGGTGCGCGAACCGGCGGGCACGGTCGGCTCCTCGCCGCCCGCCCCGCTCTCGGTCGCCCCGGTGTCCGGCTCCTGTGCGAGGGCCTGCGACTCCGCGTCATCCCGTCGTTCCGCTCCGGTGCCGATGGCTCGCTCCAGTCCTTCGGCGCGCCGCCGGCCGCGTGGGCGGTTACCGGCGTTCTTCGCGCTGTTTGCAGGTCACACACAGGGTCGCACGCGGGAACGCCTGCAGGCGTGCCTTGCCGATGGCCGAACCACACGACTCGCAGGCCCCGTACGTGCCGTCGGCCAGGCGGCGCAACGCCTTCTCCGACTGGAGCAGCATGCCACGCGCGTTGTTGGTCAGGGACATCTCGTGCTCGCGCTCGAAGTTCTTGGTCCCGGTGTCCGCCTGGTCGTCGCCCGCGCCCTCGCCGGAGTCGCGCAGCAGATCGGCGATGCCGTTCTCGGAGACCGCGATCTCGGCCCGAAGCTCGTGCGCGGTCTCGATCAGCCCCTCGCGCACCTCGCGCAGTTCCGCGTGCTCCCACGGGTCCTCGCCGGGTCGCACCACGTAGACCGTCGGCTCATGGAACCCGTCGGGCGGCGTCGCCAGCGTGGTCCTGGCCGTTGCGGTCACGTGTGCAGGTGCCTTCACGGTGCGTCCCGTTCCTCCCCGTACCGAGGCTCGCGGCGTCGCCGTCGTGGTCGCACGACGCGTCCGCCCGCCAGTCGCCTTCTCTGTATCCGTCATGGTCACGGCCCCCTTGTTTCGCTTAGGGATGGGTCGCCCCGGACAACCGGACGCGCCGTCCCGTCACTGATTGCGCCGGGGCGGCGACGTAAATCGGTTGTGCCCAGACGCAACCACGCTTATCCCTCTTCTACGTGTCCCGTTCGTTACCGGTTCCCGAGCGGATCGTTATGCACCTGGGGGCGGCTGAAGTCGGAGGCACGACGACCCGTTCGGGTCGTACAATCCGCAGAGCGAGACGGTGTCGATGGGGACGAGTAGCGCCGCACGCAGCCATCAGCGATCCGGGGACGGTGTGAGCCCGGGGGTGTGCGCGACGTGAAGATCACCCCGGAGCTGTCGGAGGAAAGGTCGATGCGATCCCGGATCGGCCCGTAGAACCGGCCCTCGCACACACGAGTGGGTTGTGCCCGCCCTCGCGGCGCGCGGCCAAGAAGGGTGGTACCGCGGGACCGGCGCACGGCGGTCTCGTCCCTTCGGTAGGCACGCATCACAGCCCGCGGAAGGAAGCCACATGTACCGCCCGGTACCGGCGCAGGTCGACCTGCCCGCCATGGAGCACGAGGTCCTCGCGTTCTGGCGGGACAACGACATCTTCGAGCGCTCCCTCGAACAGAACGCCGACGGCCCGCGCTGGGTCTTCTACGAGGGCCCGCCGACGGCCAACGGCATGCCGGGCGCGCACCACATCGAGGCGCGCGTGTTCAAGGACGTGTTCCCGCGCTACCGCACCATGCGCGGCTACAACGTGCCGCGCAAGGCCGGGTGGGACTGCCACGGCCTGCCGGTCGAACTGGCCGTGGAGAAGCAGCTCGGCTTCTCCGGCAAGCCGGACATCGAGCGGTACGGGATCGCCGAGTTCAACGCGAAGTGCCGCGAGTCGGTGATGACCCACGTGGGCGCGTTCGAGGACCTGACCACCCGGATGGGCTACTGGGTCGACCTGTCCAAGGCGTACCGGACGATGGATCCCGAGTACGTCGAGTCGGTGTGGTGGTCGCTCAAGCAGATCTTCGACAAGGGCCTGCTCACCCAGGACTACCGGGTCGCGCCGTGGTGTCCGCGCTGCGGCACCGGGCTGTCCGACCACGAGCTCGCCCAGGGCTACGAGACGGTCGTGGACCCCTCGGTCTACGTGCGCTTCCCGCTCACCTCCGGGCCGCTGGCCGGGCAGGCCGCGCTGCTGGTGTGGACCACCACGCCGTGGACGCTGGTGTCCAACACCGCCGCCGCGGTGCACCCGGACGTGACCTACGTGGTGGCCACCGACGGCGAGGAGCGCCTGGTGGTCGCCGAGCCGCTGGTGGCGAAGGCGCTCGGCGAGGGCTGGGTGGCCACCGGCGAGCGCTTCACCGGCCGGGAGATGGAACGTTGGGCCTACCGGCGTCCGTTCGACCTGCTGCCGCTGGAGGACGCCAACTTCGTCGTACTCGCCGACTACGTCACCACCGAGGACGGCTCGGGTGTCGTGCACCAGGCGCCCGCCTTCGGCGAGGACGACCTCAGGACCTGCCGGGCGTACGGCCTGCCGGTGGTCAACCCGGTCCGCCCGGACGGCACCTTCGAACCGGACCTGCCACTGGTGGGCGGGCAGTTCTTCAAGAAGGCCGACGAGGCGCTGGTCGCCGACCTGCGCGAGCGCGGGCTGCTGTTCCGGCACCTGGAGTACGAGCACAGCTACCCGCACTGCTGGCGCTGCCACACCGCGCTGCTGTACTACGCGCAGCCGTCCTGGTACATCCGCACCACCGCGGTCAAGGACGCCCTGCTGCGCGAGAACGAGCGCACCAACTGGCACCCGGACACGGTCAAGTGGGGCCGCTACGGCGACTGGCTGAACAACAACATCGACTGGGCGCTGTCCCGGAACCGCTACTGGGGCACGCCGCTGCCGATCTGGCGGTGCGACGAGGATCACCTCACCTGCGTCGGCTCACTGGGCGAACTGTCCGAATTGACCGGGCGTGACCTATCCGGCCTGGACCCGCACCGGCCGTTCATCGACGAGGTGGTCTTCGACTGCCGGGCCAAGAGCGGCGACGGCGCGACGTGCGGCGGGCGGGCCGTCCGGGTGCCCGAGGTGATCGACGCCTGGTACGACTCGGGCTCGATGCCGTTCGCCCAGTTCGGCTACCCGTACCGCAACCGCGAGTTGTTCGAGCAGTCCTACCCGGCGCAGTTCATCTCCGAGGCGATCGACCAGACCCGCGGCTGGTTCTACACGCTGATGGCGGTCGGCACGCTCGTGTTCGACCGGTCCTCCTACGAGAACGTCGTGTGCCTGGGGCACATCCTGGCCGAGGACGGCCGGAAGATGTCCAAGCACCTGGGCAACACGCTCGAACCGATCCCGCTGATGGACCGGCACGGCGCGGACGCGGTGCGCTGGTTCATGGCCGCCGGCGGCTCGCCCTGGTCGGCCCGCCGGGTCGGGCACGGCACCATCCAGGAGGTGGTCCGCAAGACGCTGCTGACCTACTGGAACACGGTCAGCTTCCAGGCCCTGTACGCGCGCACCGGCGGCTGGACGCCGAGCGCGAGCGACCCGGCCCCGGCCGAGCGCCCGCTGCTGGACCGGTGGTTGCTCTCCGAGCTGAACACCCTCGTGGGCGACGTGGACGCGGCCCTGGAGGCCTACGACACGCAGCGCGCGGGCAAGGCGCTCACCGCGTTCGTGGACGACCTGTCGAACTGGTACGTGCGCCGGTCCCGGCGGCGGTTCTGGAACGCGGAGCCGGCCGCCCTGGCCACGCTGCACGAGGCGCTGGAGACGGTCACCCGGTTGATGGCGCCGCTGGTGCCGTTCATCACCGAGCGGGTCTGGCAGGACGTGGTCCGTCCGGTCACCGCGGACGCGCCCGAGTCGGTGCACATGGCCGCGTGGCCGACGGCGGATCCGGCGCTGGTGCACCCGGAGTTGGGCCGGCGGATGACGCTGGTGCGGCGCCTGGTCGAGCTGGGCCGGGCCACCCGCGCGGACTCCGGGGTCAAGACCCGGCAGCCGCTGGGCCGCGCGCTGATCGGCGCGGCGGGCTGGGAGGAGTTGTCCGGGGAGCTGCGCGAGCAGATCGCCGAGGAGCTCAACGTGGTGTCCGTCGCGGCGCTGTCCGAGGCGGGCGGCGACCTGGTCGAGTACAGCGCCAAGGGCAACTTCCGCGCGCTGGGCAAGCGGTTCGCCAAGCGCACCCCGGTGGTGGCCGCGGCGATCGCCGCCGCCGACGCCGGGACGCTGGCCGCGGCGCTGCGCGCGTCCGGCAGCGCCGTCGTCGTGGTCGAGGGCGAGGAGGTCGAGGTGGTGGCCGAGGAGGTCATCGTCACCGAGACCCCGCGCGAGGGTTGGACGGTGGCCGGCCAGGACGGCGCCACCGTCGCGCTCGACCTGACCATCACGCCCGAACTGCGGCTCGCGGGCCTGGCCCGCGACGTGGTCCGGCTGATCCAGGAGGCGCGCAAGAACAGCGGCCTGGAGGTGTCCGACCGGATCCTGGTGTGGTGGGCCGCGGACGAGTCGGAGGAGACCACGTCGGCGCTGCTCGCGCACGGCGTCCAGGTCGCCGACGAGGTGCTGGCGACGCAGTTCACCCAGGGCTCGCCGGAGGACGAGGAGTTGTTCGAGCACGGCGACCCCGCGCTCGGCCTGCGGTTCTGGTTGCGCAAGGTGTGAGCCGACGGGTGGGGCGGCCCCGGCCGCCCCACCCGAACCATCCCGCCCGAACCATCCCGAGTCACCCGAAATGCCCCGAAAACCCGAGAAGCGCCCGTCCCCCCGGAGGGGGCGGGCGCTTCTCGGATGTGCCGACCGACGCTCAGTGGCCGGTCAGTTGTCGGGGTCCTCGTCGATCAGGAACCCGCGCATCGGCGACGGCTGCTGCATCTGCTGCGGCTGCGGGGCCTGAGGACGCACCGGCGACATCTGCTGCGTCATGGCCGGGCTCATCTGCTGCCCGATCGACGGCGTCATGGCCGGCGACATCGACGAAGGCTGGGACATCGACTGCGACATCGGTACCGGCGCGGACGACATGGCCGGCGGCAACGAGGCCGTGGCCGGCGTACGCGGCGGCGCGAGCGAGTCGTCGGCCTGGGACTCCAACTGGCGAAGCTGGCTCTCCAGGTACGACTTCAGGCGCGTGCGGTACTCGCGCTCGAACGCCCGCAGGTCGTCGACCTTGCGCTCGAGCGTGGCGCGGGCGCTCTCCAGCGAGCCCATCGCGACGCGGTGCTTCTCCTGCGCGTCCCGCTCGAGGGCGTCCGCCTTGGAACGCGCGTCGCGCTCCATGCCCTCTGCGCGGGTGCGCGCCTCGCCCACTATCTTGTTCGCCTCGGAGCGGGCCTCGGCGATCGCCTGGTCCGCCGTCTGCTGCGCCAGCGCGAGCACCCGGGCGGCGCTGTCGCCACCGGGGTTGCCCATCTGCTGCTGCGGTCCACCTGGACCGAGCTGCGGCGGGCCGCCCTGCAACTGGTGCTGCTGAAGCTGCTGTTGGTGCTGCGGCGGGCCCTGGAGCTGGTGTTGCCCGCTCATGCCGGAATTGCCCATCCCGGGGCCGCCCTGCAGCTGGTGCTGGCCGCCCTGGAGCTGGTGCTGCTGCTGACCGGGCAGCTGGTGCTGACCGCTCTGCATGCCGGGGCCGCCCTGGAGCTGGTGCTGCGGCGGGCCCTGGAGCTGGTGCTGACCGCTCATGCCGGGACCGAGCTGCTGCGGTCCCCCCATGGGGTGCTGCTGCGGTCCACCGGGACCGAGCTGCTGCGGGCCGCCCTGCATCTGGTGCTGGCCGCCCTGCATCCCCTGCGGTCCACCCATCTGGGGCGGCGGGGGAACCGGGGTCGGCCCGGATATGGCTGCCGGGACGGGTGCGTCGGGGCGCTCGCGCTCCTTGCGCTGTTGAGCCTGCTGCTGACTCTGCGCGGCGGCACGGGTCGCCGCCGCGAGTTTCGCTCGCAGGTCCTCGTTTTCCCGGAGAAGTCGGGTCAGTTCGCCCTCGACCTCATCGAGGAACGCATCGACCTCGTCCTCGTCATAGCCCTCACGGAGACGGACGGTCGTGAACTGCTTGTTACGCACGTCTTCGGGGGTCAACGGCATCTCTTCACCTCAGCGTGATCGTCGGCATCGGACAGACGGTACCGCTTACAGCCTGCCCACGACGGAGATCAGGATGTAGACGATGATCATCAGTACGAAGAAGGACAGGTCGAGTGCTACACCCCCGAGGCGCAGCGGAGGAATGAACCTGCGCAGCAACTTCAACGGTGGATCGGTGATGGAGTACGTCGCCTCCAGCAATACCACCATGGCCCCGCGCGGCTCGTACGACCGCGCGAACTGGAACACGTAGTCCATCACCAAGCGGAAGAACAACACGATCAAAAAGCAGTAGAGCACGATGCGGATGATCTCCAGCGCGATGCTCATGTACCTGCCCCCTCGCGTGCCGTCCTTCTGGTCAGGACCGCACCTAGCCTCAGTTTTCGCACACCTCAGCTCTGATTGAAGAACCCGCCCTCGGCGATGCGGGCCTTGTCCTCGGCTGTCACATCGACGTTAGCAGGCGACAGGAGGAAGACTTTTTGGGTGACCCGCTCGATGCTGCCGTGCAGACCGAACACGAGACCGGCGGCGAAGTCCACCAGGCGCTTGGCGTCGGTGTCCTCCATTTCGGTCAGGTTCATGATCACGGGCGTGCTCTCGCGAAAGTGCTCGCCGATCGTGCGGGCTTCGTTGTAGGTACGCGGGTGCAGCGTCGTGATGCGGTAGGGCTCACGTTCGCTGACGACTTTGTGTACGGTCACCGGTGTGCTGCTCTCGGGACGGCGTTCGGGCATGGCGGACACTGTTGCGCGGTGTTCTTCAAGGCGGCCTTCGTCGCGAAGGGCCCCCGCTTCGCGAAGGGCAGTAGCTCCACGAACGAGATCCTCGCGACGTTCCCGCGATTCCCCACGCGGTTCGCGTACTTCACGTGGCTCCTCACGACGCTCGTCCCGCCGCTCCTCGCGACGATCGGTGCGCTCGACCCGGTCGCGGCCGTCCTGGCCGATGTCGTCCTCATCGTAATCGTCATACTCGTAGACATCGTCCTCCACGAGGCCGAGGTAGACCGCCATCTTGCGCATTGCGCCGGCCATGTTCCGCTTCCTCCGGTCTCACGGTGGATCGGCTGAGGTCACCGTGGGTCGTGCGATCCACTTCACGGCGACGCTACCGGAGGGAAGGCCGGACTCCGAGCACCGCAGTACCGATGCGTACATGTGTCGCCCCGGCCTCGATGGCCGCTTCGAGGTCGTTGCTCATCCCCGCGGAAACCATGTTCGCAGTCGGATGGGCTTCGCGTAGGCGGGTTGCGATTTCTCGCAACCCGGCGAACGCGCGGGCGGGTTCCACGCCCAGCGGGGCCACCGCCATCACCCCGCCCAGGGTCAGGTTCGGCGCCCGGGCCACCACGTCCGCGAGTTCCGCCACATCGGTCGGCGACACCCCGCCGCGCGCCGGGTCTTCGTCCAGGCTGACCTGCAACAGTGCGGTGATCGTGCGGTGTTGCCGAACCGCCGCGGCGGACAGCGCGTGGGCGAGTCGGACCCGGTCCAGCGAGTGCACCACATCGGCGTAACCGGCCACCGATTTGGCCTTGTTGGTCTGGAGTTGCCCGACGTAGTGCCACGTCAGGTCGAGATCCCCGGTGGCCAGCGCCTTGGGCGCGGCCTCCTGGTCGCGGTTCTCGCCCACGTCGCGGACGCCGAGTCCGGCGAGCAGTCGCACGTCGCTCGCCGGGTGGGTCTTGGTCACCACGACGAGGGTGACGTCCTCGCGCGGGCGACCGGCCGCGGCGCACGCGGCGGCGATGCGATCGCGGACGGCGGCCAGGTTGGCGGCGAGTTCGGCGCCTCGCCCGGCGGGGTCTGCGCTCGGATGAACGTGCGTTTCCATTCGCCCATCGTCGCCGACGGCGGCCGAACGCGCCCGGGCGGGGTCAGCCCTCGGCGAGCCACACGTAGCCGGCGATCCGACCGGTGGCCCGGTCCCGCCGGTAGGAGAAATGGTCCGCCGACTCGCGTGTGCAGATGTGCGATTTCTCACCCGACCCGACCCCCTGCGCGGCGAGTTGCGCCCACACGCCGGCCGGGATATCGAGCCCCGGAGTGCCCTCACGGGTGCGTGCGCGGGCCGCCGGGACAACTGCGGACACTTCGTCGCACATCGCCTCGGGAACCTCGTAGCAGGCGCCACAGACCGCCGGGCCGGTCTCCGCGACGATCCGGGCCGGGTCGGCGCCGAGGGCGCGCATCGCCTCGATCGCGGCGGGCACGACGCCCGCGGCCAGTCCGGGCCGCCCGGCGTGCGCGGCGGCCACGACGCCGGCGTGCGGATCGGCGAGCAGTACCGGGGTGCAGTCGGCGACCAGGACCACGAGTGCCAGGCCCGGGGTCGCGGTGACCACGGCGTCGGTGGCGGGCAGCGGCTCGGCCGAGGGACCGTCGACGACGGTGACCGTGTTGCCGTGCACCTGGTTCATCCACACCACCCGTTCGGGCGGCAGGCCCAGCGCCTCGGCGGTGCGCGCGCGGTTCGCGGCGACCACGCGCGGATCGTCGCCCACATGGTCGCCGAGGTTCAGTTCGTCATACGGCGCGGCGCCCGTGCCGCCCCACCGGTCGGTGAAGGCGAAACGGGCGCCGCCGGCGGCGGCCCTTCGCGTGAACACGTCGGGCTCACCCCTTGTCCGAATTTTTTCGCTACTGCTGCAACCTGCCGATTGTCTTCTACTTCATGAACGGCGGGATGTCGAGATCCAGATCGTCCTTGATCGGTTCCGGCACCAGCGGCGTGCGCGGGCCCGGGGTGGTCGGCGCCGGGTAGCTGGTCGGCGCCGGGGTCGGGTCGTGCAGCACACCCGGGCCCGGGTTGGACGCGGGTCGACCCACCGGCTCGGGCCGCGACGCCTGGGTCGTGGTCGCCGGCTTGCCCAACTCGCTCTTGGACGGCGGCTGCCCACCGTCGAAGCCGGCCGCGATCACGGTGACCCGCACCTCGTCGCCGAGCGCGTCGTCGATGACCGCGCCGAAGATGATGTTGGCCTCGGGGTGCGCGGCCTCGCTGACCAGTTGCGCGGCCTCGTTGATCTCGAACAGGCCGAGGTCGGAGCCGCCGGAGATGGACAACAGCACGCCCCGGGCGCCGTCGATGGACGCCTCCAGGAGCGGGCTGGAGATGGCCATCTCGGCCGCCGCCACCGCACGGTCGTCGCCGCGCGCCGAGCCGATCCCCATCAGCGCCGAACCCGCCTCGGACATCACCGACTTGACGTCGGCGAAGTCCAGGTTGATCAGGCCGGGCGTGGTGATCAGATCGGTGATGCCCTGCACACCGGACAGCAGCACCTGGTCGGCCGAGCGGAACGCGTCCAGGACGCTGACCTGCCGGTCGGAGATGGAGAGCAGCCGGTCGTTGGGGATGACGATCAGGGTGTCGACCTCGTCGCGCAACTGCGCGATGCCGTCCTCGGCCTGGTTCGCGCGCCGCCGTCCCTCGAAGGTGAACGGGCGCGTGACCACGCCGATGGTGAGCGCGCCGAGCGAACGGGCGATGTTGGCGACCACGGGGGCGCCACCGGTGCCGGTGCCGCCGCCCTCACCCGCCGTGACGAAGACCATGTCGGCCCCCTTGAGGACCTCCTCGATCTCCTCGCGGTGGTCCTCGGCGGCCTTGCGACCGACGTCGGGGTTGGCGCCGGCGCCGAGGCCGCGGGTCAATTCCCGGCCGACGTCGAGCTTGACGTCGGCGTCGCTCATGAGGAGGGCTTGGGCGTCGGTGTTGATCGCGATGAACTCGACGCCCTTGAGACCGACCTCGATCATCCGGTTGATGGCGTTGACACCGCCACCGCCGATACCGACCACCTTGATGACTGCGAGGTAGTTCTGGGGTGCTGCCACGTCGAAGGCCTCTCGCCTCGAGTTCCGGTCGGCACGCCGTGGTTCCGGCATGCCGACATTTGCCGACTTGGGGAGGTCGGGACGCGATTTCCGCGAGCCACCAAAACCCTCACCCTCAGGTATAGAGTTACACCGATTCGCGTCGAACGCCGCCGATGCGAACGGTGCGGATTACTGCTTTGTCAACCTGGGGCTAGGCCGACACTAGGTCCCCATCGGACACGGTTCAACGAACACGCCGAACCTGTCCCTATTGTTTTATCGCAGTGACGGGGTGCTTTCGCTCCACGTCACACGGCGGGCGAGGTCGAAACCGCCGCCGCGGGTGCGACCGGGGGTAACGACTGCACGGGCGCCGGCGGCGCGAGCGAGGGAAACGGCTGGGTTCGGGTCACCGGCGCGTCGGGCGCGCTGACGTCGTAGAACTTGGCGGGCCGCGGCAACAGCGCCGCGAGTACGAGGGCCTTGCGGTCGGACGCGTCGGCCCCGCCCCACAGCACGGTCTCGCCCTTGTCGAGCACGAGCACGATGTCGTCGCGCGTTCGGGCGGTGATGTCGCGTACACGTTGGGCGACCGGCGGCGGCAAGGCCGATACCACCTGCACCACCCCCCGTAGCGTCTGCGTACTCACCGTGTTGGCGTCGGCCTTGACGACCGGCACCCCCGGCGGCGCGGCGTCCACCGTACCGAACCGTACGCCGTCCTTGTCGATCTCCGCATAGCGGCCCGCGTCCGGCATCACCAGTGCGGTCACCCGTTCGCGCACCGAGATCCGCACCGTGTGCGGCCAGTCCCGCTCGACGCGGACCGAGGCCACTCGCGGGATCGCGGCCACCCTGGCCCGGATCGCGTCCAGGTCGACGGAGGCCAGCGGCTCGCCGATCGGCACCGCCGCCACGTGCGCGACCTGGTCCCGGGGCAGCGTGCCCAGGCCGCCGACGGCCACCTTGCGAGTGTCCAGCAACGGCGAGTGGTAGACGACCGCCCAACCGGTGACCGCGACCAGCACGAGCAGCACCAGGACCAGGAGCGGGCGCAGGTTGGTCCAGCGCCGGCGCGGCGGTCGCCCGGCCTTCGCCGGACGCCCCGGCGCACGCTCCCTCGTGACGGGCAAGAACGCTCCCCCGGCCCGCGCTACTGGGGCAACCGCGCGGCGGCGATCGCCTCGTGGACCATCCGGACCAACTCCTCGTCCGCGTCCCGCCGGCCGAACTCGGCCGCCGCCTTGCCCATGTCGTGCAGCCTGCGCGCGTCGGTGAGCACCGGCAGCACGGAGGAGCGGATCCAGTCCGGGGTCAGGTCCGCGTCGTCGACCAGCAGACCGCCGCCCGCCTTGACCACGGGCTGCGCGTTCAGCCGCTGCTCGCCGTTGCCGATCGGCAGCGGTACGTAGGCCGCGGGCAGGCCGACCGCGGCCAGTTCGGCGCAGGTCATCGCGCCGGCCCGGCACAGCACCATGTCGGCCGCCGCGTAGGCCAGGTCCATCCGGTCCAGGTAGGGCACCACGACGTAGGCGGGTCCGCCGGGCGGCGAGGTGATCTTCAACTCGTTGTTGGGGCCGGCCGCGTGCAGCACCTGCACGCCCTCGGCGAGCAGTTGTTGCGCGGTGGCGGCGAGCGTCTCGTTCAGCCGCCGGGCGCCCTGCGAGCCGCCGAACACCAGCAGCGTGGGCCGCATCGGGTCCAGGCCGAACATCGCCCGGGCCTCGTCGCGCAGCGCGTTGCGGTCCAGCGTGGCGATCGCGCGGCGCAGCGGGATGCCGATGTAGCGGGCGCCGCGCAGCTTGCTGTCGGGCGTGCTCACCGCGACGAATCGGGTGTACCGGGCACCGATCTTGTTGGCCAGGCCCGGTCGGGCGTTGGCCTCGTGCACCACCGTGGGCACGCCCTGGCGCTTGGCCGCGAGGTAGCCGGGCAGCGCGACGTAGCCGCCGAAGCCGACCAGGCAGGACGCGTTGGTCCGCTCCAGGACGGCCGCGGCCTCGCGGATGGTGCCGCGCAGTCGACCGGGGACGGTCATCAGCTCGGGCGTGGGCTTGCGCGGCAACGGCACGGCCGGGATGAGAGCGAGTTCGTAGCCGCGAGCGGGAACGAGCTTGGTCTCCAGGCCCTTGGCCGTGCCGAGCGCCGTGATACCCACATTGGGGTTCTGGCGGCGCAGCGCGTCCGCCAATGCCAGAGCGGGCTCGATGTGCCCGGCGGTTCCTCCGCCGGCAAGGACGACATGCACCTGATTCACCCATCCCTGCGCGGCAGGATCCGCGCGAACGCTCGACGAACCGCCCCGGGCCCGCGTGCGGCGAGCGCCGCCTCGGCCTTTGGCTCACCTCGGGCGAAGGACAACAGCATGCCCACGGCGAACATGGTCGGAAGCAGGGCGGAACCTCCGTAGGACACCAATGGCAACGGCACTCCGGCGATCGGCAGCAGGCCGAGCACCGCTCCGACGTTGATCATGACCTGGGCCATGATCCACGCGGTCGCGCCACCCGCGGCGAGCCGTACGAACTGGTCTTTCGTCCGACTCGCGACGCGGATACCTGCATAGCCTAGGGCCGCGAAGAGGGTGAGTACGGACAGCGTCCCCACGAGACCCAATTCCTCGCCGATGACGGCGAAGATGAAGTCTGTATGCGCCTCGGGCAAAGTGCCCCATTTGCCGTAACTCGTCCCGATTCCACTGCCGAACCAGCCGCCCGTGGCCAGCGAGTAGATGCCCTGCGCGGCCTGCAGCGTGCTGCCGTTGGGGTCGGAGAACGGGTCCAGGAAACCCGCGAAGCGGGCGGCCCGGTGCGGCTTGAGCACGATCAGCACGGTGGTCAGCACGGCCACCACGGCGATCGCCATGGCGAACAACCGACCCGGCGCGCCGGCGATCCACAACAGCGCCAACACCAGCACGGTGATGATCATCGCGGTGCCCATGTCGCCGCCGAGCAGCACCAGGAACAGGATCACCAGGGCGCCGGGCAGCAGCGGGACGAACATGTGCCGCCACTGGCCGAGCAGCCGGCGCTTGCGGGTGAGCACGTCGGCCCCCCACAACACCAGGCCCAGCTTGGCGAACTCGGAGGGCTGGATCTGGAACGAGCCAAAGCCGATCCAGTTCCGGTTGCCGTTCACCTCGATGCCCAGGCCGGGCACCAGGACCAGGCACAACGCGCCGACGCAGCCGATCAGGAACGGGTACGCCAGCCGGCGATACCAGCGCAGCGGCAGACGTGACGCGATCCACATCAGCGGGAACCCCATGGCGACCGCGATCAACTGCTT
Organism: Embleya sp. NBC_00888; assembly: GCF_045207655.1. Lineage (NCBI taxonomy): Bacteria > Bacillati > Actinomycetota > Actinomycetes > Kitasatosporales > Streptomycetaceae > Embleya > Embleya sp. NBC_00888. Next base: position 2,686,072 of record NZ_CP108784.1, read on the forward strand.
GGTGAAGATCTCGTCGAAGGAGCCGTAGATCGTCCGAGAGGTGATCTGCGACGCGGAGAGCACCATCACCAGACCCAGCACGGTCAGCAGCAGGCCCGAGCCGAGCAGCAGGTAGTACGCGGTCAGCGGGCTGTCCAGGGCCCGGCGCAGTTCGCGGCGCGCCGTGCCGGCCGGACGCGGCGCGGGCCTCGCGCGCGGTTTGGGCAACCGCGAACCGCCCCACGGCCGCCGCTTGTCGGCGGTGGGCGTGGGGCGTGCCTCGCGCGTCTGCGGACCGGCGGCCATCGCTCGCCCGGTCAGCCGGCCGCTGTGTCGAGCCCGCGGACCGCGTCGGCGAACGCGTCGCCACGTTTGCCGTAGTTGGCGTACATGTCCATCGACGCGCACGCGGGCGCGAGCAGCACGGTGTCCCCCGGCCGCGCCAGCGCCGCCGCCTCGCCCACGACCTGTTCCATGGCCCCAGTGTCGGTCGCGGCGACCTCCACCACGGGGACATCGGGGGCGTGTCGCGCGAGCGCGTCCCTGATCACCGCGCGGTCGGCGCCCATCAGCACCACCGCGCGCAGCCGGTTCTTCGCGCCGGAGACCAGGTCGTCGAAGGACGCGCCCTTGGCCAGGCCGCCGGCGATCCACACGATGTCCCGGTAGGCGGCCAGCGAGGCCGCCGCGGCGTGCCCGTTGGTGGCCTTGGAGTCGTCCACGTAGTCGACGCCCGCCACCGTGGCCACGTGCGCGATGCGGTGCGCGTCCGGCCGGAACGCGCGCAGCCCGTCGCGCACCGCCACCGGTCGCACGCCGTAGGCGCGCGCCAGCGCGGCGGCGGCCAGCGCGTTCGCCACGTTGTGCGGCGCGGGCGGGTTCACGTCGCCCACGCCGGCCAGTTCGGCCGCGGTGCTGTGCCGGTCGGGCACGAACGCCCGGTCCACGAGCAGGTCGTCGACCACCCCGAAGTCGGACAGCCCCGGCGGGCCGAGCCCGAAGCCGACCGCGCGGCAGCCCTCCTCGACCTCGGCCTCGTGCACGAGCTGCTCGGTCTGCGGGTCGGCGAGGTTGTACACGCAGGCGATCTGGCAACCGCCGTAGATCCGGCCCTTGTCCGCCGCGTACGCCTCCGGCGAGCCGTGCCAGTCCAGGTGGTCCGGCGCGATGTTGAGCACCGCCGCGGCCAGCATCCGCGGCGCGCCGGCGTCGTCCTTGGGGCTTTCCTCCCAGGTCGGCAACCAGTGCAGTTGGAAGCTGGACAGCTCCAACGCGAGAACGTCGTAGGCCGGTTCGCCGTCACCGTCGCGGGCGAGCACCGCGTCCACCACCGGCGTGCCCACGTTGCCGGCCGCCGCGACCCGCTTGCCGGACGCCTCCAGGATCGAGGCGAGCATGCGCACGGTCGTGGTCTTGCCGTTGGTGCCGGTGATCGCCAGCCACGGCGCGGGGTTCTCCCGCGGGCGCAGCCGCCACGCCAGCTCCACATCGCCCCACACCGGCACGCCGGCCGCGCGCGCGGCGGCGAACAGCGGCTTGGTGGGCCGCAGCCCGGGCGAGGCGATCAGCACGTCCACCCGCTCCGGCAGGCTCTCGTCGTCGCCCAGGCGCACGTCGACGCCCAGCGCGCCCAACTCCTCGGCGCGCCGCCGGGCGTTGTCGTCGGCGGAGCCGTCGATCGCCACGACGCGTGCGCCGAGGCCGTGCAGCGCCCGGACCGCGGACGCGCCGGTGACCCCGGTGCCCGCGACACAGAACGACAACTCGGCCCACGGCGCACCGTGATGGGTGAAGGTGCTCAGGTCTTTCGTACTCACGTCTCTTACTGTCCCGTAACCCAGCCCGCGTAGAAGATGCCGATCCCGAGAATGGCGCACAGGCCGGCGATGATCCAGAACCGAACCACGATGAGTACTTCGGTCCACCCCTTGAGTTCGAAATGGTGCTGGAGCGGCGCCATTTTGAACACCCGTTTGCCGGTCATCTTGAAGTAGCCCACCTGGATGATCACCGACAGCGAGATGATCAGGAACAGGCCGCCGATGAGCGCGGACAGCAGTTCGGTACGGGTCAGGATGGCCAGGCCCGCGAGCGCGCCGCCGAGCGCGAGCGATCCGGTGTCGCCCATGAAGATCTTCGCCGGTGACGTGTTCCACCACAGGAAGCCGAAACACGAGCCCATCATCGCCGCGGACACGATCGCCAGGTCCAGCGGATCGCGCACGTCGTAGCAGCCCACGCCGGGGGCGTTCAGGCAGGACTGGCCGTACTGCCAGACCCCGATGAAGGTGTAGGCGCCGAAGACGATCACCGACGCGCCGGTGGCGAGGCCGTCCAGGCCGTCGGTGAGGTTGACGCCGTTGGAGTGCCCGGCGATCAGGATGTAGGCCCAGATCACGAAGAACACCGGCGTCAGGTCCAGCGCGGTGTCCTGCACGAAGGACAGGTGGGTGGACGCCGGGGTGAACCCGCGCGCGTCCTTGAACTGGATGGCCAGCAGCGCGAACGAGATGCCCACGAAGGACTGTCCGGCCAGCTTGGCCTTGGCCCGCAGACCCAGGCTGCGCTGCTTGACGATCTTGATGAAGTCGTCGACGAAGCCGACCAGGCCCAGGCCCGCCATCAGATACAGCACCAACAGCGCGGACGCGCTCGGGGTCTCCAGCGTGATCGCCTTGGCACCGCCGTAGCCCGCGAGCGCCGCCAGGATGATCACCGCGCCGCCCATGGTGGGCGTACCGCGCTTGCTGTGGTGTCCGGCCGGACCGTCGTCCCGGATGAGCTGGCCGTAGCCACGCTTGACCAGGATTCGGATCGCGAGCGGCGTACCGATCAGCGACAGCACCAGGGCGATGCCGCCGGCGATGAGGATGGCCCTCACCCGTGCACCTCCGAGTTGCTCACGTCGTCCCCGGCCGCGTCCGCCAACAGCGCGTCCGCGAGCCGTTCCAGGGCCACCCCTCGGGAAGCCTTCACCAGTACGACGTCGCCCGGGGCCAGCTCGCCCCGGAGTAGTTCGACGGCCGCCTCTACGTCGGGCACCAGCACCGACTCCTCACCCCACGAACCCTCGTTCTTCGCGCCCATGTCGATCCAGGCGGCCTCCCTGCCGCCCACGGCCACCAGCCGGTGGATGTTCAGGCGTACCGCGAGCCGCCCGATCGCGTCGTGCTCGGTCAGCGACTCCTCGCCCAACTCCCGCATCGCACCCAGCACGGCGAACGTACGCTTGCCGCCCGCCATCGCGACGAGCGCCTTGAGCGCGGCTCGCATCGACTCCGGGTTGGCGTTGTACGCGTCGTTCACGACGGTCACCCCGTCGTCCCTGCGGGTGACTTCCATCCGCCAGCGGGAGATCGTACCGGCCGCGCCGAGGGCCGCCGCGATGTCCTCGACGGTCATGCCCACTTCGCGTGCCACCGCGGCGCACGCGAGTGCGTTGGCCACGTGGTGCTCACCGTACAGGCGCAAGATCACCGGCGCACTGCCCTCCGGCACGCACAGCGTGAAGGAGGCCCGGCCCTGCTCGTCGAGTGTCACGTTCTCGGCCCGTACGTCGGCCTTCGCGCTCTCGCCGAAGGTCACCACGCGGGCCTTGGTGCGCGAGGCCATCGCCCGCACCAGCGGGTCGTCCTGGTTGAGCACGGCCACGCCGTCGGCGGGCAGCGCCTCGACGAGTTCGCCCTTGGCCCGGGCGATGCCCTCGCGTCCGCCGAACTCGCCCATGTGCGCGGAGCCGACGTTGAGCACCAGGCCGATCCGGGGCGGGGTGAGCTCGCACAGGTAGGCGATGTCGCCCACGTGGCGCGCGCCCATCTCGGCGACCAGGTACCGGGTTTCCTCGGTCACGCCGAGGACGGTCAGCGGCAGGCCGATCTCGGTGTTGAAGTTGCCGCTCGGGGCGATCGTCGGGCCCGCGGTGGCGAGCACCTGGCCGATCAGGTCCTTGGTGCTCGTCTTGCCGGAGGACCCGGTCAGCGCGATCACCGTGGTGTCGGGATGCCGCTCGGTGATCGACCGGGCGAGTCGGCCGAGTGCCGCGACCACGTCCTCGACGAGGATCGCCGGGGTGCCGGTGTCGCGCTCCGCGAGGACCGCGACGGCGCCCGCCTCGATCGCGGCGCGCGCGTAGTCGTGCCCGTCGACGCGCTCGCCGCGCACGGCCACGAACAGCGTGCCGGGGCCGACCTTGCGGGAGTCCACGACCACCTCGGCGGTGATGCGCGCCTGCGGATCCGCGCCGCCCGAAAGCCGCCCTCCGAGAGCGGTTGCGATCTCGGCAAGAGTGGTGGAAATCACTGGTTCGTCTCCTCGGCACGCGAGGTGCCGGTCGCCGGGACGCCTGGGGTCGGGGTCTCGGACGTCGGGGTGTGCGTTGATGGTGCGGGAGTGTCGATCCTCGCATCGTCGGACTGCTCCGGGGACGCGGGGCCGCCTCGCATGGTTCTGGTCAGCGCGCGACGCAGTTCGACACGGTCGTCGAAGGGGTGTTTGACCGCGTTCGCGAACTCCTGGCCCTGTTCGTGCCCTTTGCCCGCGATCACGACCGTGTCGCCCGCGCGGGCCCGCTCGACCGCGAGCGCGATGGCCGCGGCCCGGTCCGGCTCGACCAGCACGGTGCCGTGCGGTTCGGCCGGCCCCCGGGTGCCCGCGAGCATGTCGTCCAGGATCGCGAGCGGGTCCTCCGAACGCGGGTTGTCGCTGGTGAGCACGACCCGGTCGGCGAGTCGGGCGGCCGCACCGGCCATCAGCGGGCGCTTGGCCCGGTCCCGGTCGCCGCCCGCGCCCAGCACGATGGTCAGCGTGCCGGTGGTCACCGGACGCAGTGCCTCGAGCAGCGTCTGGACCGCGTCCGGGGTGTGCGCGAAGTCGACCAGGGCCAGGAACGGCTGACCCGCGTCCACCCGCTCCATCCGCCCGGGCACGCCCGGGGTCCGGCCCACACCCTCGACCGCGTCCGCGAGCGACACGCCGCCCGCGGTCAGCGCGACGATCGCCAACAGCGCGTTGCTCACGTTGAACGGACCGGCCAGCCGCACGCTCGCGTCGGCCTTGTGCCCGTCCGGGCCCACCACGGTGAAGCGGCTGCCGTCCGGACCGAAGTCGACGTTCTCGGCCCGCCAGTCGGCGTCCGGGGCCCCCGTCGCCGAGACGGTCAGCACCGGCACGCTCGCCAGCGCCGCCAGTCGGCGACCGTAGGCGTCGTCCACGTCGATCACGCCGATCCGCGAGCGCCGCGGGGTGAACAGGTCCGCCTTGGTGGCGAAGTACTCCTCCATGGATCCGTGGAAGTCCAGGTGGTCCTGCGACAGGTTGGTGAACAACGCGACGTCGTACACGGTGCCGTCGACCCGGCCCAGCGCGAGCGCGTGGCTGGAGACCTCCATCACCGCGGCGGTGACGCCGTTCTCCAGCATCGACGCGAGCAGCGCCTGGACGTCGGTGGCCTCGGGCGTGGTGCGCACGCTGGGCACCACCTCCTCGCCGATCCGGGTCTCGACGGTGCCGATCACCCCGGTCGTGCCGCCGCCGGCGCGCAGCCCGCCGTCGAGCAGGTAGGCGGTGGTGGTCTTGCCGTTGGTGCCGGTGACGCCGAACATCACCAGGTCCTCCGCGGGCCGCCCGTAGACCCAGGCCGCGATCTCACCCAGTCGGCCGCGCGGATCCTCGACCACCAGGGTCGGCAGGCCGCTGTCGGTGGCGAGTTCGGCGCCCGCCGCGTCGGTGAGCAGGGCCACCGCGCCGGCCGCGGCGGCCTGCCCGGCGAACACGGCACCGTGGAAGTTCTCACCGGGCAGCCCGGCGTACAGATCCCCCGGGCGCACGGCCCGCGAGTCGTGGGTGACGCCCGTCAGCGTCGCCTCCGGGTCGCTCGGGGCCCCGGTCAACGGAACACGGACGAACCCGGCCAGGCCGGTCAGCGGTTGGGGGCGCACCTCGGCTGGGCGGCGCAGATCACGGTTGGGCACGGCGGGCAGGCTACCGCGCTTTGGGCCGTCGGCTCGTCCTCGCCCCGGTGCCGCGACCGGCCGCGAAGCCGCGGACGCGGCCGGTCACCGTGCCGGTCACCACTCGATCGGCAGGTCTACCGGGGCGGTGCCGCTCGGGGCGATCCGGCGGCTCTGCAACGCGAAGGTCATCACCTGCTGGAACACCGGCGCGCACAGGCTGCCGCCGCCGCCGTCGATGCCCGGGGCCTGGAGCGTGACCGACACCACGACCTGCGGGTTGTCCGCCGGGGCGAAGCCGATGAACGAGGTCGTGTAGCCGTTGTAGCGGCCGGTCTTGGGATCGACCCGGTTGGCGGTGCCGGTCTTGCCCGCGACCCGGTAGCCGGGGATCCGGCCGTTCTTGCCGGTACCGCCGTCGTCGGCGACCACCGTCTCCAGCATGTCGGCCACCTGGCGGGCGGTCTCCGGGCTGACCACGACGTTCGACCTGGGCGCTGCGGCGGGCTTGAACTTCCCGTCCGGGCCGGTGCTGCCCTTGACCAGGCTCGGCTCGATCCGCACGCCGCCGTTGGCGATCGTCTGGAACACCGAGGTGGCCTGCACCGAGTTGACCGACAGGCCCTGACCGAAGGGGATCGTGTACTGCTGGGAGCCGTTCCACTTCGGCGCCGGGGCCAGGATGCCGGGCGTCTCGCCCGGGAACTTCAGCCCGGTGGGTTGTCCGACGCCGAACCGGGTCAGGTAGTCGTGCAGCTTGGCGTTGGCCTCGGCGCGGTTGGGCGATAGTTGTTCCGAGGCCAGGATCGTGCCGATGTTGCTGGACTTGGCCAGTACGCCGGCCAGGGTCAGCTGCTGGGTGGGGTGGTCGTGCTCGTCCTTGAACATCTGGTCGGCGCGGGCGAGTCGGTTCGGCACGGTCACGTGGGTGCCCGGGGCGGCCTTGCCCTCCTGGATGACCGCGGCCATGGTCATCACCTTGCCGGTGCTGCCCGGCTCGTACGCCTCCTCGACGGCCCGGTTGCCCAGATTGTGCACGTCGCCGGGGCCGATCCGGTTGGGGTCGTAGCCGGGCGCGGTGGCCATCGCCAGTATCTGTCCGCTGCGCACGTCCTGGACCACCACGGTGCCCGACTCGGACTTGGTCTCGGCGACCTTGGCGCCGATCAACTGCTCTGCGTACCACTGGAGGTCGCGCGAGACGGTCAGTTGCACGTCGGCACCGGGCACCGCCTCCCTGCCGGTGAGGTCGGAGGTGGGCACCCGGCGGCCGTAGACCATCTCCTGGGTGGTCCGGCCGTCCTTGCCCGCCAGTTGGCCGTCCAGGGTCATCTCCAGGCCGCCGCCGCCGTGTCCGGTGGCGTTGACGAAGCCGACCAGGTTCGCGCCGACCGGTCCGGCCGGGTAGACCCGCTTGCTGTGCTTGGTCGAGTAGATGCCGACCAGGTCGTTGCGGCGCACCTTGCCCAGGTCCTTCTGCACCTGGCGGATGTTGTTCCACACCGCGGGCTCGACCTGCTGGGCGAGCACCACGTAGCGGGACTTGGGGGTGCGCAGCTTCTCCTCGAGGGCGACCGGGTCGCCGTTCACCAGCGGGGCCAGCGCCAGCGCGGTGGCGTGCGGGTCGTACTTCTGCACCTGGGTCGGGTCGGCGGTGACGTCGTACGCGTCCACCGACTTGGCCAGGCTCACCCCGAACGCGTCGGTGAGCGCGCCGCGTTCGGCCGGGACGTTGACGGTCTGGGTGCGCTTGGCGGCGGCCTGCGCGGCGTACGCGGGGGCGTCCAGCGCCTGCAACTGGAGCAGTCGGCCGGCGAACAGGGTCAGCACCACGCCGAGCGCGATCAGCCCGATCCGCAGCCGCTTGCGCGGGTCGCCCATCCGGGCGGCGCTCCGGGGCCGCCGGGCGGGCCGGGGACGCCCGGCGGCGTGCGCGTCGCGGGTACGCCCGGGCCGGGCCGCGCCCGGACGCGGTCGGGCCGGGCGCGCCGGGCGTGCGCCGGCATGGTCGGCCCGCACGGCGTCCCGGGCGCCGCGCGCGGAACCGTCACCGGTGACCGGGCGCGGACGCCGGGTCCGCTCCGGACGGCCGGGCACATCGACGCCCCGCGCGTCCGGCCGCGGACGCGGGCGTACACCGGGGCGCGCACCGGCAGCACCCTCGACCGACGCCTCCGCCGACCTCGGCCGACGCGCGCCCGAACGCTCCTCGCGGGAGCGCGTGCCCTCACCCGTGCGCCGCCCGGACCCGGCCGAACCCGCACCGGACCCGTCGGCCGACCGGCCGGCCGACCCGGCATCGCCGCGCGGGCGCGGCGGGCGCCCGCCGGGGGCCCCGTCACCGGCGCGGGCCGAACGCTCGCCCGAGCCGGCGTCCCCCGCCCGCAACCGGGACCAGAGCCCACCCGAGGCGCCGCCGTCGGGACGCGGCCGGCCCGGCCGCTCACCGGACGACGCGGCACCGCCACGCGGGCGGCCCCACCGCCCTCCGGAGGCACCCGACCGGGCCGAGTCCTCGCCGCCCGACGCGCCGGCACCGGATCGGGGCCGAGTCGGGCGCCCGTCGGCCGCCGCGTCGCCGCGGGGCCGGGCCGTGCGCTCACCGGACGGGCCGCCGGCCGTGCCCGGGCGGGCCGACCGGGGCGCGTCGGGATCCCCGGGGCGGGCGCTCCGGCGTGCCGCGGGAGCCTCCCCGTCGCCCGGCCGACGCGGACGGCCGGAACGCGGGGTCCGCGCACCGGGCTCGTCCCGCTGCCCGGCACCCGCCCGTGGGCGACCCGCACCGGGCTCGGCCCGCTCCGCGTCGCCCGCACGCGGGCGGCGCGGGCCACGTGGCCCTGCCGGTTCCTCGCCCGCTCCCGGGCGCGGGCGTCGGCCCTCCGTCGCCCCGGAGCCGTCGGCCGGCCGGGGTCGGCGCTGCGAAGACGCGGCCGGGTCGGCACCGCGCTCCCGGCGGGCCCGCCCGGCCGAACGCGGCTCGTCGGGATCACGCGGATCACGGGGGTCACGGCGTCCGTCGGTCAACGCGAGGTCCCTTCACCTGGATTCGGCGGCGCGCCGCGCGCGGCGACACGTACGTACAACGAGCGGGCCGATGATCGGAGCCGACCCGCGCGCCCTCGGCGGACCGCTCGGCGCCCACCCGCCCGACGCCCGACATCACCCGGGCGATCCCGCCGCGGGCCGGCGCGCGGCGCCGGACCGGCCGCCGGCGGCCCGACGCGTCGGGATCGATCGAACGGTCCCGGGTGCGGGCCGACCCGCCGAGCCGAGGGGACCGGTCGCCGGGGTGGGCGAACCGGTCGGCGAAGGCATGCGTCAAGGGGTCGCTTCCGGCGACGTGGGGCCTGCCGAGGCGGCCGGCGCGTCGGAGGCCGGCGGCACCGCCGTCGGGACCGGGACGGCCGAGGCGGCGCCGTCGGGCCCGGCGGAGGCACCGGGCCCGGCAGGCACGGGAGGCACGGCCGGCGTCCCGGTGCCCGCCGCCGCTCCCGCCGGGTCGGACCCGGCGGCGACCGGTACGCCCGGACCTCCACCGCCCGCGGGCGGTGCGACGGGCGTCGTGGCCGCGGCGGTCGCCGGGGCCTCGGGGACCAGCGGCGGCTTGGACGTGGCCGGCTTCGGCACGCCGAGCACCTGCCCGGTCGCCGGGTCGATGAACACCGGGCTGCCACCCGGGACCAGGCCCAACTCCTGGGCACGTCGGGCGAGTTCACCCGGCGCGGCCTTGGCGTCCAGTTCGCGCTGGAGCGCCTCCCGGTCGTCGGTGAGCTGGTCCTGGCGCTTTTGCAGCCGGCTCAGTTCGAACGAGCCCTGGTTGAGCGCGGTGTTGAGCAGGAGCAGCGACAGCAGGCCGCCGCCGAGCAGGCCGACCACGAGCACCACGAACGGCGTCCGGGTCGAGCCCTTCGCCTGGTGCGCGGCCAGCCGGATGCGGGTCATCGTCCTCGCCGCGCCGCTCATCCCCGGCTCCCCCGTCCGCCGCGTCGATTCACAGGTCTTCCCGCACCCGCTCCGCCGCTCGCAGCCGCACCGAGGCCGCGCGCGGGTTCTCCGCGTTCTCCCGCTCGCTCGCCTTCTCCGAGCCGCGCGTGAGCAGCTTGAACCTGGGCTGGAGGTCCTCCGGGACCACCGGCAGGTCCGGCGGCGCCTTGCTCTCGGCGCCGGCCGCGAGCACGCGCTTGGTCATCCGGTCCTCCAGCGAGTGGTAGGACATCACCACGATCCGGCCGTGCAGCGCCAGTGCCCGCACCGCCGCCGGCAACGCGCGCTCCAAGACCGCGAGTTCGCCGTTGACCTCGATCCGCAGCGCCTGGAAGGTGCGCTTGGACGGGTTGCCGCCGGTGCGCCGGGTGGCGGCCGGGATCGCGGTGCGCACGATGTCGACCAGGCGCGCGCTGTTGGTGAAGGGTTCCTTCTCCCGTTCGCGCACGATCGCGTCGGCGACCCGGCGGGCGAACCGCTCCTCGCCGAAGTCGCGCAGGATCCGGGCCAGATCGCCCGCGGTGTAGCTGTTCAGGATGTCGGCTGCGGTGATGCCCACCGTCGGGTCCATCCGCATGTCCAGCGGCGCGTCCTGCGCGTAGGCGAAGCCGCGGTCGGCCCGGTCCAGTTGCAGCGAGGAGACCCCGAGGTCGAACAGGATGCCGTCGATCCGGTCGATGCCGAGCCGGTCCAGCACCTCGGGCAGTTCGTCGTAGACCGCGTGCACGAGCGTGGCGCGCTCGCCGAAGCCCGCCAACCGGGCCCCGGAGCGCTCCAGCGCCTCGGGGTCGCGGTCCAGACCGATCAGCCGCGCCCGGGGGAAGGCCGTCAACAGGGCTTCGCTGTGCCCGCCCATCCCGAGCGTCGCGTCCACCACGACCGCCCCGGGCGCCCGCAGCGCGGGGGCGAGCAATTCGACGCACCGTTCCAGCAGGACCGGAATGTGGGCGGGCGCCGTCACGGCCCCTCCACCATCGTCGCGTTCACTCCGGGCCCTTCGTCGTGCGGAAACCCGCAGTCTAGAGGCTGAGTCGCGACCGGCCGGGAGAACATGCCGCCAGGTCCCCGCCCGCTCGTCTGGGGAAGTGACCTCTGACACCGGGGAAGGAGTGCCAGAAAGCTCGGAGCGGGTGGAGACCTCGCCGCAGGTGCGCCACGGGCGAGATCGCGTTCGGGAGAGTACGAGGCACGGGGTGTCGCCGCCTCGGTCACAGCAGGCCGGGCAGCACCTCCTCGGACAGTTCCGCGAAGGACTGCTCCTGCTCCGCGAGGTAGTCGTGCCAGGTCCCGGTCGCCCACAGCTCGACCCGGGTGTTCGTACCGATGACGACGCAGTCGCGGCTGTCCCGGTCGAGCCCGGCGTAGTCGCGCAGCGGTTGCGGCACCAGCACCCGCCCCTGCTTGTCCGGCACCGCGTCGGAGGCACCCGCGTAGAACACGCGCATGTAGTCCCGGGCGGCTTTCGAGGTCACCGGCGCCTTGCCCAGTTGTTCGGCGATCCGGGTGAACTCCGCGATGGGCCACACATAGAGGCAGCGTTCCTGCCCCTTTGTGATCACAAGGCCCTCCGCCAGCTCGTCCCGGAACCGGGCCGGCAGGATCAGCCGACCTTTTTCGTCCAACCGGGGCTCGTATGTGCCCAGGAACACCGAGCACCTCCGGCCGCCGCGTGGAGCTTTTCAGCTCCATTTCCCGCCACTCTACTCCACCAAACCCCACGGTCAACCCTTTTCGGGCGCGTCACTCTGTCCCCATCCTCGACAAAAGCCCAGGTCAGAAGGGGTGTCTCGAAAGAACCACCCGATTGCGCGCCCCCCGCACGCCACTCCCCCACGTCGGGCGCGGGTTTCCACCTCCGCACCACTGGGCTCCCGGTACGAATCTCCCATTCGGGGATTAGCACCCATAGACCGGAAATAGTGACGAGTCATCCGCTCTTCGCCGGTGTGACTCCCCCCACGAAGCGAAACGCGGCCGAGGTCGCTAACGTCCTGACCATGGTCGATCGTCTTGTCGCAGCGAACCGGCACTACGCGGAGGGGTACCGCAACCCCGGCATGTCGGCGATGCCGGTACGCCACACCGCGATCGTCACCTGCATGGACGCACGTCTGGACGTGCACGCCATGCTCGGATTGGAGCTCGGCGACACCCACGTGATCCGCAACGCGGGCGGCGTGGTCACCGACGACGTGGTGCGTTCACTGACGATCAGTCAGCGACACCTGGGCACCACGCAGGTCGTACTGATCCATCACACCCAGTGCGGCATGCTCACCGTCACCGAGGATTTCCGCCGCGAGTTGGAGGCGGACACCGGCCTGCGCCCGCAGTGGGCGGTGGAGGCTTTCGTCGATCTCGACGGTGACGTGCGCCAGTCGATGAACCGGGTCCGCAGGTCACCGTTCCTGTTGCACAACGACACCGTGCGCGGATTCGTATACGACGTCACCACCGGCCTGTTGCGCGAGGTTTTCCCCCTCCCCGACGTGCAACCGGAAGGCGGCCCCGCGCAGTCCTAGGGTCCGTCGCCCCGATCTTGTCGACCCGGATTCCGGCTCGACACGGCACCATCGAGGAGACGGACCCGTCTCGGCCGAGCCTTTTCTGCCGACCGGATCGCCCCCACGCCGCGTCGACTACCCTCCGGAGTCGCACGACGCGTTGTCCGGGCCGTCCAACGGGGTGACGGCAGCGCACGCGACCGGGAGAATCGGCCTGTGGCCCTGACCCAGGGCGTGCACAACGCGGTTCCAGGGAGGGGCACGGGTGTCGACGTTCAACGATCAGGCCGGTCTGGGGGATCTGACGGTCACCGCCGATCGGATCCGCGGGGCCATGGAGACCGTGATCGAGGGCAAGCCCGAGGTCGTCCGCCTCGCCTTGACCGTGCTGCTGGCCGAGGGCCACCTGCTCGTCGAGGACGTTCCGGGAGTCGGCAAGACGATGCTGGCGAAGGCCCTCGCGCGCTCGGTCGATTGCGAGATGCGCCGGGTGCAGTTCACCCCGGACCTGCTGCCCTCGGACATCACCGGCGTCAGCGTGTTCGACCAGGAGAAGCGCGAGTTCGAGTTCAAGCCGGGCGCGATCTTCGCCAACATCGTGGTCGGCGACGAGATCAACCGGGCCTCGCCCAAGACCCAGTCCGCGCTCCTGGAGTGCATGGCCGAGCGTCAGGTCACCGTCGACGGCACCACCTACGAACTCCAGGCGCCGTTCATGGTGATCGCGACGCAGAACCCGGTGGAGATGGAGGGAACGTATCCTCTCCCCGAGGCACAGCGGGACCGGTTCATGGCCCGGGTCTCGATGGGTTACCCGGCCGCGGACGCCGAGCTGCGGATGATCGGCGGCCACAGCGCGGGCTCGCCGCTGAGCGACCTGACCCCGGTCGCGCACGCCGAGGACCTGGTCCGGCTCGCCGACGCGGTACGCCGGGTACACGTGTCCCCGGCCGTCGCGCGCTACGCGGTCGACCTGGTCAACGCCACCCGCCGCTCGCCCGAACTGCGCCTGGGCGCTTCGCCGCGCGCCACGCTGCACCTGGTCCGCGCGTCCCGCGCGGCCGCCGCGCTGGACAACCGCGACTACGTCCTCCCGGACGACCTGCAGACACTGGCCGTCGCGGTGCTCGCCCACCGGCTGTTGCCCACCGCCGACGCCCAGATGGCCCGGCGCACCCCGGAGCAGATCGTCGTCGACATCGTGCGCCAGGTCCCGGTCCCCGGGTCTCCCGGCCAGGCTCCGGTCCAGGGGCGGGTCGGCGCGCCGCAGATCGTCCCGGCGCCGCCCGCGCCGCCCGCCCACATGCCCTATCCGGGCGCGGCCCCGCAGCACAACGGCGGCCGCCCCTACCCGAACCAGGCACCCACCGCGCACCAGGGCTACGCCCCGGTGACCTCCGACGGCCGCCTCGGCGGCACGGGCTCCGGGGCGGCACGCTGACGTGCGTACCGCCCTGTCCGGCCTGACGACGCGGGGGCGGTCCTTCCTCGCGGCGGGGGTCGCCGCGAGCATCTGCGCGGTGATCCTGGGCCAACGCGACCTGTTGCGGGTCGGATTCCTGCTCACCGCGCTGCCCCTGGTGTCGGTGCTGATCGTCGCCCGCACCCGGCACCTGGTCACCAGCGCCCGCGCGCTGGAGCCGCCCCGGGTCGCCGCCGGTCACGAGTCCCAGGTGCGGCTGCGCGTGGACAACGTCTCGCGCATCCCCACCGGCCTGCTGATGCTCGAGGACCACGTGCCCTACGTACTCGGCTCGCGGCCCCGGTTCGTCCTCGACCGGATCGAGCCGCACGGCAATCGGCACGTGTCCTATCGGGTCCGCTCGGACCTGCGCGGGCGCTTCCCGGTCGGACCGCTGCGGCTGCGGATGGCCGACCCGTTCGGGATGTGCGAGCTGACCCGTTCCTTCGCCGCGCGCGACACGTTGGTGGTCACCCCGGCGGTCCAGCCGCTGCCCGCGGTCGACCTGGGCGGCGAGTGGACCGGGTACGGCGACAGCCACGCCCGCAACGTGTCCGCGTCCGGCGAGGAGGACGTGGTCCCGCGCGAGTACCGACACGGAGACGACGTACGCCGGGTGCACTGGCGCTCCACCGCCCGCCGCGGCGAACTGATGGTGCGCCGCGAGGAACAGGCCTGGCAGAACCGGGCCACCGTACTGATCGACACCCGCGAGGACGCGCACGTCGGCGACGGCCCGGCCTCGTCCTTCGAGTGGGTCGTCTCGGCCGCCGCGTCCGTGGGCGTGCACCTGTGCCGGCGCGGCTACACCACCCGGCTGCTCGACTCCGAGGGCGACGCGCTGGCCGGCGACCTGGAGGGGATCCGGGCCGCGCCCGGCGACCTGGAGGGCTTCCTGCTGGACGCGCTGGCCGTGGTCGAGACCGTCCAGGTGACCGGGCTGGACCAGGCCGAACCCGCGCTGCGCGACCCCAACGGCGGCGGCCTGACCGTCGCCGTGCTCGGCGCGCTGACCGAGGACGACATCAAGCGGCTCGGCCGGGCCCGCCACCGGTCCGGCCGAGGCGTCGCGGTGGTCCTGGACGTGAGCACGTGGGGCCGGGTGCCCGGCGCGCTGCCGCACGACAGCGCGGTTGCCCTGCTGCGCCAGGCCGGCTGGCGGGTGCTGTCCGCCCGCGCCGGTACCAGGTTGTCCGAACTGTGGCGCTCGGCCGGACGGATCGGCGACCCGGCCGCCGCCGGTTCGATGTCCTTCGCCGGCACCTCCCGCGCGAGCGCCCCCGCGGCGCCCGCCGCGGAGGCCGGCGGCTCGACCCCGCCCCCGCGCCCGCGTGCGGCGCCCACGGTCGGGGGCGGCACCGTCGATGAAGGGGAACGGTCATGACCGGTCGGCTCCGCCTGGCCCTGGTCGCGGGACTCGCGACCGCGCTGACGTCTTCCTCACTGCTCCCGCTGGTCGACGCGGGCGGCTGGATCGCGCAGGGACTGGGCGCGATCCTCCTGGTCGCCCTGGTCGGCGAGGGCGCCCGGCGGATCCGGGTGCCGCGCCCGGTCGTGGGACTGACCCAAATCGCCGCGCTGGTGCCCTACCTGCTGCTGGTCTGCGTACCGGACGCCAGCGGCCCGATCCCCACCCCGAGCAGCATCGACGCGTTCGTGGACCTGCTGCGGGTGGGCGGGCAGGACATCCGGGAGTTCACCGCCCCCGCGCCCGCCTCGCCCGGGATCATCGCGATCCTGCTGCTGGTCATGGGCGGCATGGCGGTGCTCGTGGACCTGATCGCGGTGACCTACGCCCAAGCCGCCCCGGCGGGCCTGCCGCTGCTCGCGCTCTACAGCGTCCCCGCGGCGCTGTCCCGGTCCGGACTGGGCTGGGCGATCTTCCTGATCGCGGCGCTGGCGTACGTCCTGCTGCTGCTCGCCGAGGGCCGCGAGCGGCTGCTGCGCTGGGGCCGCCCGCTGACCCCGCCGCCGGCGGGCCATCCGACGATGCGGCAGTACCGCCCGCCCGCGCGCGGCGGCGGCCGGATCGGCGTGGCCGCGCTCGCGGTGGCCGTCGTGGTCCCGGCGCTGATCCCGCTCAGCGCCAACCGGCTGATCGACAAGAACGACAACGGGCCCAAGTCGCGCCGACTGACCACGATCAACCCCGTGGTCAAGCTCTCCGACGAGTTGAACCGGGCCGAGAACACCGAGCTCATGCGCTACCGCACCAACGCGGCCACACCGGGCTCGATCTACCTGCGGCTCTCCTCCCTGGACCGGTTCGACGGCCGAAGCTGGCAGCCCTCCGAACGTCCGCTGACCGACGTCCCGCGCGAGTTCCCCAAGCCCGCGGGCCTGGATCCGGCGGTACGAAGCACCGAGGTGACCACCCGGGTCGAGGCCGACGACAACTACAAGCAGTTGTCGCTGCCGATGCCCTACCCCGCGACGCAGGTCCAGGTGAAGGGCACCTGGCGCTACGAGGCCGAGGGGCGGCTGCTGCTCGCCGACAACAAGCAGGACACCCGTGGCCTGGGCTGGACGGTGACCAGCCTGGACGTCGAACCGACCCCCGCCCAGCTCAAGGCCGCCCCACCGCCACCGCCCTCGCTCGCGCCGTACGTGGCGCTGCCGCTGCCGCCCGACATGGTCGACCGGGTCCGCCGGCAGGCGCTCAAGATCGGCGGGAACGGCACCTCCTACGACCGGGCCCGCAACCTGGAGGAATGGTTCGCCCGGTCGAGCCAGTTCCGCTACGACACCAAGGTCCCGCAGGGCAACGGCGCCTCCGCCCTGGAGAACTTCCTGGAGCAGAAGGTCGGCTACTGCGAGCAGTTCTCGTCGGCGATGGCGGTGATGGCCCGCACGCTCGGCATCCCGGCGCGGGTCGCGGTCGGCTTCATCCCCGGCACGCTGCAGACCGACCTGACCTACAAGGTGAGCAGCCACGACGCGCACGCGTGGCCCGAGTTGTACTTCTCCGGCGCGGGCTGGATCCGGTTCGAGCCGACCCCCTCGCGGGGCAACTCGCCCTCCTACGCCCAGCAGGACGTCGCGCCGGTGCTGCCCTCCGCGTCCCCAGACAGCGCCGGCGAACTGCCCACCAAGCAGCCGCAGGCGTCGCCGGGCGCCACGCCGTCGGCGTCCGCGTCCGCCGCGCCGGTCACCGCCGCGGGTTCCTCGAACGGGCCCTGGCTCTCCGGCCGGACGCTGCTGATCGGCACCGGGATCGCGCTGGTCGTGCTGCTCGCGGCGGCGCCGATGTTGACCCGGGGCCGGGTCCGGGGCCGCCGACTCGCGGCGCTGAGCCGGAACGCGGCGGCGCAGGGGAGCGCCCCCGAGCCCGGCGATCGCGCCGGGCCCGTGCTCGGCGGTTGGGCCGAGGTGCTGGACACCGCGCGCGACCTGGGCCATCCGGCCCCCGGCGCGGAGACCCCGCGCCAGGCGGTCGAGCGGCTGCTGGGCGTGTTGTCGGACCGGGCGGCGTCGGACACCGACGACACGAAGGCCGAACCCGTCGTGGTGGACGCCGCCGTGCTCGCGGCCCGCGAGGCGCTGCCGCGCGTCGCGCTCGCCACCGAACGGCTGCTCTACGCGCAGACCCCGCCGACCCCGCAACCGGGCCTGGGCGAGGACGTCCGGGCGGTCCGCAAGGGCCTGCTGGCCCGGACCGGCCGCGGCCGGCGACTGCGCGCGACGCTGCTCCCGTCGTCGTTGCGCCGCCGGGGCCGGCCGAGCCTGGCCGAGCGCCGGTACGCGCTCACCGATCGGCTCCGCCGGCGTCGGGGCGACGGCCCGGGACCCGCGCCGAAGCCGGCCGACGTCGGCTGAGGGCGGCGGTCGGACCGACCGCGGTCCGGACCGGTGGACGCGGTCCGGACCGGAAGCCGAAAACGCCGGTGGCGGTGACCCCTTCGAAGGGTTCACCGCCACCGGCGTTCATGCGTATGTATCGACGCGCCCGTGCCGACACTCGTCGGCATCGGGTCGGCCCCGACCGGGCGGTGACCGAGTCTCCCGCACCGTGCCCGCGGGCATCGGACGGGTCGGCCGCCGTGCTCCGCTCAGCCGCCGTTCTCCTCGCGCCGCCGGCGCCAGCGGTCCTCGATGCGGTTCATCACCTTGGCCTTGCGCCGGCGCGGTGCGCGCCCGGGAGCGCCGCCGCCTTCGCCCGCGTTGGCCGTCGCGGGTCCCCGGCGCCAGCCGGTGACCGCGAGGAGCGCCCCACCGAGCATCGCCAGAAAGCCGATGACGCTCACCCAGATCTGTTGGACCATCATGCCGGTCATCAACAAGACGATGCCGAGCAGGAATCCGAGGATCGCCTGAACGGTGCGTCGCCGGGTGTGCCGGCGCATGCCGGCTGCTTCGAGCGCTGTCGCGAATTTGGGATCTTCGGCGTAGAGCGCTCGCTCCATCTGCTCAAGCATGCGCTGCTCGTGCTCTGAGAGCGGCACGGCGTCCTCCTTCGTCGGCCGCGACGCGACCTTGCGGCCCTTTCAGGATAGGCAGGTAATCGCTGTCGTGAAAGCCACCCTCGGCACCGGCTCGAAGCCCGCTTCCGGATGATGGGTCACCACGTCGATTCCCGCCCCTGTCGACACTCCTGCCCTGTCCGGCGCACGCTCATGTCCCCCGGTCAGGGCTTCGATGATATGCGGCCGGAGCGGGTTCGCGCTGAGGGGCGGGGCCGCGCGGGTCGCGCCCGGTCGCCGAGGCCGTTTCCGAGAGTCGGGCTCAGCGCCCCGAACGCCCCCGGGAGCGGGGTCCACGGGCCAGCAGCGCGGCCGAGGTGAGCGCCGCGTCGCCGAATCGGCCGCGCACCGCGTCGGCCGCGCGCTCCGCCTCGCGTCGGCCCAGAACCCTTTCCCCGAGCATCAGTTGGCGCGGATGGGCGCCGCCGACCAGGCCCTCCACCCGGATGCCCACCAGCCGCAGCCGGGCCCGTTCCAGGCCCAGCGCGCCGTGCAGCACGCAGGCCACGCCGTAGATCTCGTGGCCCACGTCGGTGGCCTCGCGCAGCGTCCTGGCCCGGGTGAGCGTGGTGAAGTCGGCGAATCGGATCTTGATCGTGACGGTCCGCCCGGCCACCTTCGCCCGGCGCAGCCGGCTCGCCGTGCGGTGCGCCAGGTCGAGCAGTGTGCGGCGGATCACCACCGGATCGTCCACGTCGGTGGGGAAAGTCTCCTCGGCGCCGATACTGCGTTCGGGTTCGGACGGGATCACCGGCCGCCGGTCCCGGCCCCACGCGAGTTCGTGCAGTCCGCGACCGGCGGCCGGACCGAGCGCGCGACTCAACGTCTCGACCGGGGTGTGTGCGACGTCACCGATGGTGGTCAGGCCCAGATCGGTGAGCAGCGCGCCGGTGCGTTCGCCGACGCCCCACAGTCGGTCCACCGGGAGCGGGTGCAGGAAGTCCACCACCTCCTCGGGGCGGACCACGCGCAGGCCGTTCGGCTTGGCCAGGGCGCCGGCCAGTTTGGCGGTGAACTTGTTGTCGGCGATCCCGACCGAGCAGGTGATGCCCTGTTCGTCCAGGATCCGGGCGCGGATGCTCTCGCCGACCGTCTCCGGCGGGCCCAGTCGGCGGGTGACGCCGGTCAGGTCCAGGAACGCCTCGTCCAGGGACAGCGGCTCCACGCGCGAGGTGATCGAGCGGAGCACCTCCATGACGCCGCCGGAGATCAGCCCGTAGTCGTCGTGGTCCGGCGACAGGAACACCGCGTGCGGGGCCAGCCGGCGGGCCCGGGAGGTGGCCTGGCCGGCGTGTACGCCCAGCGCGCGCACGTCGTAGGTGGCGGAGAGCACCACACCGCGCGGGCCCTGGCCGGCCACCACCAGGGGGGTGTCCCGCAGCGCGGGATTGCGGCGGATCTCGACGGACGCGTAGAAGGCGTCCATGTCCACGTGCATGATCGCCGGCGAGGCGGATCGGGCGGTGCTCATCCGGCACCGCCCGGACCGGGGGCCCGATCGGGGTGGACCCGACCGGGGTGCGGGTCAGCCCGCCGGCTTGCTCGCCAGCAGGTGCAGTTGGGTGGCCAGGGCGCGGTACTCGGGCTGTTCGGCCGCGGCGCGCTCCAGGTCCAGGAGGGCGTCGAAGGAGCCCGGGTCGTCGACCAGGACACCCGGGACCAGGTCGGCGAAGACCCGGATCGCGTGCACGGGGCCGGCTTCGAGGCCGGCCTTGGCGACCAGGTCGGTGAGGTCGGCGACGGTGAACCGGCGCGGCAGCGGATCGGTCGGCCCGTACCGGCCCGCGGGGTCGACGAGCAGGTCGCGGGCCTGGTCGAAGTGCCCGGCGAGGGCGCGGGCCAGGACCGCGCCGGTGCGGTTGGCCGCGAGCAGGCTGAGCGTGCCGCCGGCGCGCAGGGCGCGGACGATGTGCGCGAGGTCGGCCGAGGGGTCGTCGACCACCTCGAGCACGCCGTGGCACAACACCACGTCGGCGGCGTCCGGCTCGACCACGTCGAACAGGCCGTGCGTGTCGCCCTGGTAGGCCCGGACCAGGTCGGTGACCCCGGCCTCGGCGGCCCGGCGTTCGAACGCGGCGAGCGCGTCCGGGCTGGGGTCGACGACGGTGACCCGGTGGCCGAGTCGGGCGATGGGCACGGCGAGGTTGCCGGTTCCGCCACCGGCGTCGAGCACGTCCAGGACGTCCCGTCCGGCCGCCCGGGCCCGTCGGTCCAACGCCTCGCGCAGCACCTGCCACACGACGGCGGTACGCATCGAGCTGCGCCTGCGCGTCTGGTCGGACACGGACACCCTCCTCCGGAACTGGTCGGGTTCCACCTTAGGGCGTCGAGGGAAGTCATCCCGCGCTCCCGGGACTGGCGTGCCAGAGCTTGCGCGGGGGCTGCTTGGTGGGGCCGCCGGCCGGGCGCAGGTCGGCGTACGGGGAGATCCGGAAGCCGCTCGTGTGCACCAGGACGCGGCGTGTGGCGGGCGCGGGCCCGGTGGGTGTCGACGCGGCCATCAGTTCGTGTACGGCCGGGAGGCCGCCGGTGCTCCACGCGTCGTACAGGCCGCCCAGCTCCCAGCAGCCGGTGGCCCGCAACGACACGCCGCGGGGTCCGGTGCGCCGCAGCACGCCGCGCACGACCAGCAGCCAGGAATGGAACAGGGTGGCCGCGTACGGGTCCTGGGCGTCCTCGAAGAAGGTGGTGTCCACCGGGCCGGTGGCGTCGTCCAGGGTCAGGAAGATCACCCGACGGCCGGTGCGGATCGGCGGGGTCTGGGTGGCCACCTTGACGCCGGCCACGAGCAGTTCGGCGCGGTTGCGCCGGTTCAGCAGGTCGCGGGCCCGGGTGATGCCCAGGTCGGCCAGGAACGGCGCGTAGAAGTCGAGCACGTGTCGCCCGGCGTCCAGGCCGAGGATGTCGAGTTCGGCGCGGACGCGTTCGACGTCGGTGAGCTCGGGCAGCCCGGTGGACGGCGGCGTGTCGGGGGCCAGGCCCAGGTCGAGTTCGGCGCCGCCGCCGGCCCTGCCGCCTCCGGACCGACCGGCGCGGCCGAGCCGGTCCAGGTCGGCGAGGTGCAGCAGCAGGTCGCGGCGCGTGCTGGGGGCGGGGTGGACGGTGTCGAACCCGCCGACGGTGATCAGCCGTTCGGTGGTCGGGCGGGACGCGCCGGCGCGGGCCTTGAAGTCGACCAGGGAGGTGTACGGGCGGTGCGCCAGCACGTGGGCGACCTCGTCGGCGCCGATGCCCTTGATCTCGGCCAGCGGGATGCGGATGCCGGGCGTGCCGTCGGCGGCGGGCTCGACTCGGTACACGTCGTCCGAGCGGTTGACGTCGACGCCCAGGATCGGCACGCCGAACTGGCGCGCGTCGTCCAGGATCAGCCGTTTGGGGTACATCCCCGGGTCGTGGGTGAGCACGCCGGCCAGGAACGCGGCGGTGTGGTGCGCCTTGAGCCACGCGGACTGGTAGGTGGGCACCGCGAACGCGGCGGCGTGCGCCTTGCAGAAGCCGAACGACGCGAAGGCCTCCAGCACCTCCCAGATCCTGTCGATCACGGCGGGGGTGTAGCCGCGGGCCGCGGCCCGGGCGTACAGCCAGTCGCGGACGACCGGTTTTCGCTCGTGGCTGCCCAGCGCGCGCCGGGCCACGTCGCCGCGGGCGAGGTCGCAGCCGGTCGCGATGTGGATGATCCGGATCACCTGTTCGTGGAAGACCACCACGCCGCAGGTCTCGGCGAGCGCCTCGCGGAAGTCCTCGTGGATGTAGTACGGCTCGGCCCAGCCCTGACGGGCCGCCAGGAACGGGGTGACCATGTCGCTCTTGACCGGGCCGGGCCGGAACAGCGAGATGTCCACGATGATGTCCTCGAACGTCTCCGGGGCGAACTTGCCGATCAGCTCGCGCTGGCCGGGCGATTCGATCTGGAAGCAGCCGAGGGTGCGCTTGGAGCGGATCAGCTCGAAGGTCGCGGGATCGTCGCGCGCGATCGTGTCCAGGTCGGGGGCGGTGCCGTCGACGCGTTCGATCTCGGCCACCGCGTGGGCCATCGCGGACTGCATCCGCACGCCGAGCACGTCGAGCTTGAGCAGTCCGAGGTGTTCGACGTCCTCCTTGTCGAACTGGCTCATCGGGAAGCCCTGCGCGGAGGTCTCGACGGGGGTGCGGTCCAGCAGGGTGGGGTCGGAGAGCAGCACGCCGCACGGGTGCAGGGCGAGGTGTCGGGGCAGGCCGTCCAGCCGGGCGGCGAGGGCGAACAGGCCGTCCAGGCCGCCGTCCCGGACGAGCCGGTCGGCCCGCAGTTCGGGCAGGTCACGGCGGGCCGCGGCGAGGTCGCGGGCGCGGACGTGCGGGAATGCCTTGGCGAGTTCGTCGATCTCGCCGGTGGCCAGGCCCAGCGCCGCGCCGACGTCGCGGATGGCGTGTCGGGCCCGGTAGGTCTCGGCCATCGACACGCACGCGCAGCGCTCGGGGCCGAAGACCTCCATGATCCGCCGGTACACGTCGGTGCGGCGGGCGGACTCCACGTCGACGTCGATGTCGGGCAGCGCGGTGCGCCGGTCCGAGACGAATCGCTCCATCAGCAGGCCGTACCGCAGCGGGTTCACGCCGGAGATGCCGAGCAGGTGGTTGACCAGGCTGCCCGCGCCGGAGCCGCGGGCCGCGCAGCGCACGCCCATGTCCCGGATCAGGTCGACCACGCCGGACACGGTCAGGAAGTAGGACGGCAGGCCGAGTCGGCCGATCAGCGCGAGTTCCTCGTCCAGGCGGGTGTGCGCCTCGGCGGTGGGGGCGATGCCACGCAGGCCCAGGCCGGCTTCGCAGCGGGCGCGCAGTTCGGCGGCGGCCCGGCTCGCCGGGACGCCGAGCACCTCCGGCTCGGGGTAAAAAACGCTGCCGATGCCGAGGTCCTCGGCCGGATCCAGGACCAGGTCGTCGGCGAGCGCGCGGGTGGCGTCGAGCAGCGCGGCGGCGGTGCCGCGGCCGGCCAGGCAGGTGATCTCGGCGGCGACGGCGACCATGTCGAGGGTGGGCTTGAGGTATTCCTCCGAGCCGGTGCGGGTCAGGTGGTGCCGGCCCAGCGGGACCAGCCGCCGGGCCGCGTCGAGCACGTCGGCGACCACCGCGTCCTCGCGGTCGGCGTAGCGGACCGCGTTGGTGAGCACGGCGGGCACCCGGTGGTCGTCCGCGAGGAGCGACATCCGGGCCGCGTGGGTGGCCGAGCGGGCCCGGTCGGGCGGCGCCAGATGGCATACCAGTTCGATGAAGAGAGCGTCCTTCGCCAGCACGGACCGGGCGTGGGTGAGCAGCCGCCCGGCCCGCGCGGGCTCGTCGGCGGCCACCGCCCGGCCGATCTCCGAGTCGGGTCCCGCCAGGACCACCACGGCGCCGTCGGTCGCGGCGAGCGCGTCCCACGTGGTCGCCGGGTCGGCCCGGTCGCGCCGGTGCGCGTCGCTGATCAGCCGGCACAGCGCGCCCCACCCGGCCTTGCCCCGGGCGAGCACGGTGACCCGGGGGTGTCCGGCGTCGGTGAACGCGCCGCCGCGCGCGGGGGTGCGTCGGCGCGGGCTCGTTTCGGCGGCGGCCGGCTCGATGGGCAGCACCGCGAGCTCGGCACCCAGGACGGGCCGGATGCCCGCCGCGACGCACCCGCGCGCGAACGCGACGGCGCCGTACACCCCGTCCCGATCGGTCAGCGCGAGTGTGTCCAGGCCGTGTTCGACCGCGCGCTCGATCAGCGTGCGCGGATGCGAGACGCCGTAGCGCATCGAATGCCCGGACGCGACGTGCAGGTGGACGAACGGGCGCTTCGATCGGCTCGGTCGGTTCATGGGTGGTGCGTTCAATCGGTAGGAGGGGGTGGGGCCGGGATCGGGGGCAGCGCGAGCAGTCGCACCACCAAGCGGAAGAAGGTCTCCACGTCGCGGATCAGGTCGTCCGCCTCGCGGCCGGTGACCGCGCCGGGCAGCCCCGCCTCGGCGGCGGCGCGCTTGCGTGCGCCGGACGCGAAGAAGGCTGCCCATTCGGTCAGCTCGGGCGCCACCTTCGGCAGCAGTTCCCACGCGCTGCGCGGGGCCCGCCGGCGCCGGCCCGGGCGCTCGTCGTCGGCCTGTGCGCGAGCGGCCAGCACGGCCGCGGCCACGCGCAGCGCGGCCAGGTGGGCGGTGGCGTATCGCTCCGCGACATCGCGGTTGACGGCGGCCTCGGTGAGCCCGCGCCGAGCCTGGGCCAGCAGATCGAGCGCGCCGCGCGGGGCGGACGACCAGCGCACGGGCGCCCGGCGGATCGGCGGCGGCTCGGGTATGTGGGCGGACTGGTTCAGACTCGCGCTCGGGCTCACGAAGCCACCTCCTCAATCGGCGGTCCGCGCCAGCGTCCAGGTCCCGGCGCCGGCGTCCAGGCTGAGGTCGTACACACCCAACGGCGCACTGCGACCGGCACCGGCCTCCACGCGCCACACCTCGCGCTCCCCCGTCGCCACGACGGCGGTCCGCGAGCGCGCGTGTTGCCACCACTCGCCGGTCTCGACCCAGTGCCCGATCACCTCCCGGACCACATAGAGCCGGTCGTGCCACAGGAACCGCGCGGGGTCCCCACCACTGCGCAGCACCTCCACCGGGTCGGTGTGCAGACGCGTCATACAGCTCCTCCTCTGCCGGGGGATCGGCGATGCGCTTCCCCACGCACCGCCGACCCGGGCTACCCATCCGGTTGCCCCGTGCCGTTCGAGTCGAACTCTTTCTCGAACAAAAGTTCGATCTCGTTTGCCAGTAAAGCTCGCTCCCCCACCCACGTCAACGCCATTGCCGCAGTCCCGGGCGAACCGTCGTGTTCGAGCGATGTTCGAGCATGTTCGAGTCCACTCGATCCGCCGTCGAGAGCGGTCGCTCCCCACGTCCTCCACCGTGACAGGCGACACCGACAGCCCCGGCGGGCCGACCCGGCGTGCCACCCTTGTCCGGGTGCGCCCACGTCTGCCCTCGCCGCTGCGCGAGCTGTCCGATCCCCGACTGACCACCCGCGGCCTGCGACTCGCGCTCAAACGGGACGACCTGATCCATCCCGAGGTGTCCGAGTACAAGCCGACTGGTGTTTGCGGGCGCGACCAGGGCCTTAATCGTTGGACGGCCCTCGACACCTTGACCGAAGGTGCACTCAATGGGCAGTACGGCGACAGACCCTGCCAAGCTGTGTGATCTGTTCCTTCGCCGCAGCACGTTGCAGGATGACAAGACGACTCTGAAGGCCCACGAGCGCGACCTCCGAGAGCGCGCCGCTCGCGAGGGCCTAACCGTCCGGAAGATCTGGAAAGAAGAGCTGTCCGCGTTCAAAGCGGGCGTCGTGCGGGAGGAATTCGACTCTGCCATCGCGGCCGTCCTGGCCGGTGAGGTTCGCCATCTCCTGGTCTGGAAGCTCGACCGACTGAGCCGCCGGGGCATGGGCCAGGTCGGCCAGGTGCTCGATCAGTTCGAACTGAAGGGCGCCCGTCTGGTCGCTCACATGGATGGGCTGGACAGCAGCATCCCGCAGCATCGTGGGCTCTTCGCCTGGCTGGCCGAACAGGCCCGCGCGGAGTCGTACAACACGTCCACGCGCACCCGCAGCACCAAGGCCGAGCGGAAGCTCTCGGGTGCGTGGCCGGGCGGACAGCCGCCTTACGGCCTGCGTGTGCGCAAAGGAAAGAAGAGCACGGAGCACCACCCCAAGGAGTACGCCCCGTCGCGGCGGATCGCCGAGGCGTTGCTACGAAACAAGTCAGCCTCCGAGATCGCCGAAATCCTCAACGCCGAAGGATCCAAGACCCGGCGCGGCCATAAGTGGCGCTCGTCGTCGATTACGCAGCTTGCCCACTCTCCCGCTTGGGCCGGCCTGATGCCGGTTCACGAGCGCTACACCGACGCCAAGGGACGGGTACGCTGGCGGGCCACGGACGAGCCGCTGATGACGCCAGACGGCCGGCCGGTGGGAGTCGGGGAAGGGGTGATCACGCCCGGAGAGCATACGCAGATTCTGGCGGGCTTGAAGTCTCGCACCTCCGACTCACTGGCATCGGGACGACGGGGAAAACCTGCCGCTCAGTCGCTGCTTTCCAGTCTGATCAAGTGCGGGCGCTGCGGGGGCAACATGACCAAAGGCGGCCAACAGTACCGCTGTTATCGGCGAGTCAATCTGGGCAGGTCGGCGTGCATTGGCATGACCGTACGTGTCAGGACCTCGACCGTGCGATCTCGGCCGCCTTCATAGCCCGTGTCGCATCATTCAAATATGAAAACGAAGTACTTCGGGCTCTCACCCAATCGGTGGCTGGCGTACGAAAACCCTGCGGCGCACGCCCGGCGCGGAGAACTCGCACTCGCCATAGAGGGGGCAAACGAGCGCCGAAACTCGCTGGATGACGCCTTCTACGTACAGGGGCGCTTCAAGGGCACCACCGGACAGCATCGATATGACCACCTGCGCGACGCGATCGACAATCAACTTGAATCGATGAACGCGGAGTTGGCGGAAATCTCCGCCTCCACTGATCTCGGTGCCCTGAGCAATCCCGACCGACTTCACAATGCATGGATGAATGCCGACCTGGAGCAAGCCCGAATGCTCCTACGTATCGTGCTTCACTCGGCCACGGTACTACCGCCCGCCGGACAGGGTCACAAGCGCAGTGTGTACAACCTTCTTTCCGAATGCTGCTTTCACTGGGTCGGCGAGAAGCCGCAGCCGCTACACAAGGATCTGAGCCGCCTTGCCGGTACGGTCTGGTACGACCTCGACACGACTGCCTCTACTCCCCTGACGTGGGCAGCCTGAATCGGGTTTGCGCCTGGGGCACGGGACGCCCTTTCAAGCTCCCACGAGGGCCCGTGGCATCGCCGCCACCATCTCAAGTAGCGGCGGTGCCGCGCTGCTTCAAACCCTCGTAGGCGGCTCTGAGGTCAGCAGCCTCCGGCAGGCGGCGGCCCTCGACCACTTTCACGACTTCGAGCGCTCGCCAGTGGCTGGACGGCATGACTCGGTTGGACAGGATCGCTCGTTGGGCTGCGTCGCACGCCTCGTCGAGTTTGTCATTGGTCAGCAAAATCAAGGCCAGGTCGAGGTTTGCAACCGCAGCCCGGCGCGCCAATCTTCCCCCCGGGATCGGCGTGAGCCGAGCGATCACCTCTCTTGCATAATCCTCGGCCGCTGGATCTCCCAACCATGAGAGCGTGGTCGCGGTATACGACGTCGATTTATCGGGATCATAAAGATAATGATGCTCCGGACGATCCGTCGATGAAAGTCGCGATACGAATTCGTGAACTCGCGCTATCGAATCGTAGGTTTCGCGAGACAGACCCAAGCGGGCATACGCTCGACCTTCTTGGGCGGTCGCTTGGATGGCTACCGAACTTCCCTTGGGCGCGAGGCTTTGAGCGGCCCTGGAGAGAGTCAAAGAGCGCGAATAATCCCCTTGGGTAAGGATTCTCCACGCATCGGTCTCGTAGCACCACGCCTCAAGTTCCGGCTGATTGGCTTGCTTGGCCAGATCCGCAGCCGTTCTCAGGCGGGCTGTGGCCGCGCCTTGTTGGCCAAGGTCGATATGAAGCGTTGCGCTCATCAGAGAAAGCCAGCCGCCGACGGCGACCAGGCGCTGATACTCGGCCAGAGTCTTCCTGGCATCGAATAGATGTGATGTATAGGACAGATAGCGGCGTGCTCGAACGAGGAGATCGTAAGGGGGCGCCTTGGAATAGTCGATGGCCAGCTGATCGAACGCGCTTTCCAGTCGGGTGAGAGTCTCGTCGCCCACATCGCTCGCCGAGGCACGGCGGCCCAACTCCAACGAGTCCAATTCGTCATCGATCGATGAAATCCCCGCTGGATGCGCAACTGCGACGAAGGGCGGCGGCTCGAGTCGGGGGGCGTCGGATTTCGATTCCCACTCGCGTGGTGCAATGCCGATCATGAGCCCAGGCACACGTAGGGCGTCGGCGATCTGTCGAATCTTCTCGACGGTGGTGATGCGCCCCTCGCCTCGGGCGAGTGTGCCGACTCGCTCAGGCTTGATGTCACAGGCGTCGGCGATCTTCTGATAACTGATGCCACCGTACTTGCGTGCCAGTCGGAAGACCGTTCCGAAGTCATGATCACGCAGAGCTTGGCGCACGTCATCGCGGTCGAGTACCTCGCGCGGTAGTGCAGCCGGTGCTACATCACTCGTCACGACTCGGTGACCCCCTGGTCCACGCCGCATCACGCCGTGTGGCGAGTCTACCCATGACGGGTACCCCTGCCGTGGGCTGACGAGCGGGCCTCTCGGGCAGTCAAGCTCGACGGTATGGGCAGAACGCAGATAGGGCGGGCGGGCCTGCGGCACGTGGTCACGCGGGTTCAGCCGGATGAACGGGATCGGGAACGGACTGTTCCCGGCCGGTCGGAAGCGGATGGCCGGTTGAGTCCTGGGGAACGCTGGCTCGGGGCTGTGCTGAGCGGTCCCGGATGGGATCCGGTGTGGATCCGGGAACGCACCTGGGAGTCACATCCGGCGGAAGTGAAGCAGGCTCGGGCGTTGACCTGGGCGGCCATGGCGGACTGGAACCTCCTCGAACTGACCGATGAGGCCATACTCTGCGCGTCCGAATTGGCGACGAACGCTGTGGTGCACGCGTTCATGCCGGACCAACAGGGCTGGTTGGGGCGCACGTTCACGATGCGCTTGTCGTTCTGGCCCATGCGCGCGGTGGCGATCGAGATCCGGGATGCGGATCCGCGTCCGCCCGTGATGCCCGATCGACGGGTGTTGCAGCCGTCCTTGTCGGAATCCCATCTGATGGGTGGCTCGCTGCGCGGTCTGCGGATGGTCGAAGCCGTTTCGGACTTGCTGTCGTGGGGGCCGCTGGGCATGGGCGGAAAGACGGTGTGGTGCCGCTTCGACCTGGCACCTCGTGGGCTGGCGAGGCCGTTCACAATGACCGGTAATCCTGCCGACAGCCCCTGAGTCGACGGGGGCCGCTCGCACGGTTTCTGCGGCCCTCTTGAACTCCCTCGGAGGAGACTTTCTCTTGCCGCCTCCGAGGGTTCCTGCCGTGGGGAAGGGCGTGTCGACAGCGTCTCCTCTCGCGTGACGGCAGGAGGCGGCGCGCGGACCGGCAGCGCCGCGCGCCGCTCCGATCCCCCGGGTGGCGTCTTGCAGATCGAGTGCAAGGCGCCACCCGGATACCGGGGCCCAGGCGTTGGCGGGTGCCCTGAGGCGGGTGGCCGGCCGGGCCGCGTAGAGGGTCCCAGCGGGGCAGCGCGTCGGTGCGGTGAGAGCGGCGGTGGTCGCAGTGTTGGGCCGGTGTCCTGCCTGTGCGGGGGTCGGGCATGGTCGGGGGCCCGTACGCTGGCCGGCACAGTGGGGAGCACCGCTCCCCACCCGAATTCCCCACTGAGGGCCCCCGGCCTTGCCCGACGCGGGGTCCCCGTGCTGGGAGGTGGCTCAAGACTGCGGACGCCGGCCCCCGACCGAGCGGGCCTGTGGCGCTGGACGCGTCGGTGCCTTCCGAGGGGAAGGGAGGCACCGCGGCTGCCCACACCGCGCATTCGCCCGGTGATCGTGTCCGGGGGCAGCCGCTGTGCCGGACCCTCACGGGTCCTTGCCCGGGGCGGGGCCGGTCGGGGTGTCGACCCGGGACCGGCGGCCACGCCGCACGCCCGGGGCGGGCGCCCCGGGCGGCCCCGCCCCCGGCGCGGAACGCGCCGGGCTTGAGTAAGTAGAGAAAGTCTCGGACACGCCTCCGGGATCGGCGGGCTTCGCGTCCGATCGGGATGCGACGTCACACTGAACGGGTGGATCTTCCCGTAGACCTCGACGTCGCGCTTGGCCCGCGCGCTCTGTCTCCCTTGCAGGAGCTGCACGACGACCGAATGGTCTCGCGCGGCCTGCGGCTGTGGCTCAAGCGCGATGACCTGCTGTATGCCTTTTTGCCCCGGGAACCTGGTGCGCCTGAACCAGTGCACCTGTACCCTTCCGGCAACAAGTGGCGAAAGCTGAAGTACAACCTGGTGGCGGCGCGCGAGCAGGGGCAGCGCACGTTGTTGACCTTCGGCGGCGCGTACTCCAACCACCTGCGGGCCACCGCCGCCGCCGGGCGCGCGCACGGGCTGGCCACGGTGGGCGTGGTGCGCGGCGAGGAACTCGCCGACCGCCCGCTCAACCCGTCGCTCGCCTTCGCCGTCGAACACGGCATGCGGCTGGTGTTCACGGACCGCGCGACCTACCGCGCCAAGCACACGCCGCGCGTGCTCGATCGGCTGCTCGCCGCGCACGGCCCCGCTTACGTGCTCCCGGAGGGCGGCAGCAACGAGGCCGCCGTGCGCGGCTGCGCGGAACTGCCGGCAGAGCTCGGCGAGGACCTGGACACGGTCTGCGTCGCGGTGGGCACCGGCGGCACGCTGGCCGGCATCGCGGCGGGCCTGCCGCCCGGGCGGCGCGCGATCGGCTTCGCGGCGCTGGGGGGCGGCTTCCTCGCCGACGAGGTGGCCGACCTCCAACGGCGCACGTACGGCGCGCCGACCGACAACTGGCACGTGGAGCACGACTTCCACCACGGCGGCTACGCGCGGCGCGGCCCGGAACTGGACGCCTTTCTCGCCGACTTCGCGGCCCGACACGACTTCGCACCCGAGCCGATCTACGTCGGCAAGATGTTGTTCGGCCTGTTCGCCCTCGCCGAGCGCGGCACGTTCGCCCCGGGCACCCGACTGGTCGCGGTGGTCACCGGCTGAGCCCGACCCGCCGGCCAGACCCGCCGCCGACCCCGATCCGCGGCCCGGTCTCGCGACGCGCATGCGAAAGGCGAAAGGCGTCGGTCCCGCCGCCCCCCGCGGCGGTACCGACACCTCGAACGACCCGGCTCCCCCGCGCCGGTCGTCACCCACCGGGACCGACCGACGCCCCCGTCGTCCGTCCCGATGTCGCCGCGCCCCGCCGTCCCCCCGAACGGCCCTCCCCCCGAGGTTGTCCATGGGCGCTTCCCCGTGCCGACCACGGTGCCGGTCGACCCGGTGGCGGAACATCCGTACGAATACTCAGTGGCGGACATGAGTATCACCGTCCATGTCCCCCTTGATCACGATTTTCGACCCGGGTTGCCCGCGGTGGAAAGAAATCTTCCCCGCGCGTACAACCCTCTGCCCGGGTCGCGAGTCTTACCAATCGTGACCCGCTGGGGGGTGGGCCCGTGGACCGTGGGGAGCGGTCGCGGGACGGTGAGGGGGATCAGGCCCGGGGGGCGGGCCTGATCCCCCTCACCCGCATATACGCTGTGCCACCGTGGCTCGCATCGTGGTTGTCGGCGCAGGTATGGGTGGGTTGGCGGTGGCCGCTCGGCTGGCCACGCTTCGGCACGAGGTGACGATCTGCGAACGGTCGTCGGCGACCGGCGGACTGTCCGGGTCGATCGTGCGGGACGGCTTCACCTTCACCACCGGGCCCGGGCTGCTCACGCTGCCGGCCGTCTACCGCGACCTGTTCCTCAAGACCGGCGCCGCGATCGAGGACGTCGTGGACCTGGTCCCGATCGCCACACCCACCCGCGAGTCGTTCGCCGCCGCGAGCGGCGCGCGCACCGTCGTGGACATCCCCAACGCGTCCCGGTCCGGGACCCACGAGGCGTTCGAGTCCGGCTTCGGGCCGGGCGCGGGCGACGACTGGCAGCGGCTGCTGCACCGGGCCGGCGAGATGTGGGGCGTCACGCGCAAGAGCTTCTTCGAGGCGCCGCTCCTGGCCGATCCCGCACAGCGCGCCGAGCGGCTGCGCAGCGCGGGCGGGCGGGCCGATCTGCGGGTGACCGCGCCGTGGCGCTCGCTGCGCTCGCTGGGCCGGACCCACCTGGGCGACCTGCGACTGCGCGCCCACCTGGAGCGCTTCGCCGCCGAGGCGGGCTGCCACCCGGGCAAGGCACCCGCGACGCTGGCGACGCTGCCGTACCTGGAGGAGACCTTCGGGGTGTGGTGGGTGCGCGGCGGTCTGCACCGGATGACCGAGGCGCTGCACGCGCGCTGCGTGCGGCGGAAGGTGAAGGTGCGCACCGACACCGAGGTGGTCTCGATCGAACGCGCGGGCGGGCGGGTCGCCGGTGTACTGCTGGCCGACGGCGGCCGGCTCGACGCCGACGTCGTGATCACCGACCTGCCCACCGACCCCGAGAGCGCCGGGCTGCTGCCGGCCGCGAGGACCGGCGGGGCGGGCCGGGTGCCGGCCTCCTCGGCGATGCTCGAACTGCATCTCGCGCTGCGCGGCGGCGCCGCCGGGACGCCGCACCGCACCTACCTGTTCGCGGACGACCCCGGGCACGAGCCGGACGCGCTGTTCGCGCGCCGCGCGGCGCCGCCGGTCGATCCCACGCTGTGCGTACTGGCCCCCGACGACCCGGCGCTGGCCCCCGAGGGGCACAGCACGTGGACGGTACAACTGCGGGTGCCTCGGCACGGCGCGGTGGACTGGGACTCGGCCGCCGTCCGGGACGCCTACCCGGCGACCGTGCTCGACCTGATGGCCCGTCGCGGTCTTGACGTCCGCGACCGGGTGTTGTGGTCCGAGCTGCGCACGCCCGCCGACCTGGCGGAGCAGACCGGCGCCCCGGGCGGCGAGGTGCCGGGCGCGGGCGCCGACGGTCCGCGCACCGCGCCGCGCCGGGTCCCGAACCGGTCGGCCGTACCGGGACTGTTCTCGGTCGGCGCGAGCGCCCATCCGGGCGGCGGTCTGACCCGGGTGGGCATGTCCGCGGCGCTGGTGGCGGAGCTGATCGGGCGCGCGTGAGGCGTCAGCGGGCCTTGGCGCGGCGGCCCTTCGGGCGCCGGCCGCTGACCGTCCAGCCGTGGTGGTACGCCTTGCGCACGTAGCGCGTGGTCAGGAACTGGCCGACGGCGAAGCAGAACACGCCGATGCCGACCAGCACCGGGTTCTTGATCCCCACGCCCGCGGCCACCCCGACGAAGCCGACGAAGGCGAGCACGCGGTAGCGGAACGGCGCGCCGTGCTGCCACAGCACCTCGGTCAGCAACCACAGCCCGATCGGCACGAACAGGATGTAGAGCACCACCAAGCCGAGCTGCACGGTAGATCCCTTCGTTACCGGCGCGTTGCCTCACCCTAAAGGGTGAACCGGTCGTTGGGGCCGAACCGGATCAGCCGCCTTCGTGAAGCCCGAGGTTCTGGTAGATCTCGGTGGTCGCGGTGGATCGGTTGAGGGTGATGAAGTGCAGTCCCGGCGCGCCCTCGGCGAGCAGCCGCTCGGACATCCGGGTCGCGTACTCCACACCGACCGCGCGCACCGCGGCCCGGTCGTCGGCGACCGCCGCGACCGCCGCCGCCAGCTCGGCCGGCACCCGGCAGCCGCTCAGCTCGTCCACCCGCACCAGCGTGGTCGGGCTGGTGACCGGCATCACCTCGGGAATGATCGGGATGTCGCAGCCGGCCGCGGCGACCCGGTCGCGCAGCCGCAGGTAGTCCTCGACCGAGAAGAACATCTGGGTGATCGCGTAGTCGGCGCCGGCCCGGCACTTTGCCACGAAGTGCCGGATGTCCTCTTCCCAGTTCGTCGAACGCGGGTGCATCTCCGGGAACGCCGCGACGCCCACGCAGAAGTCGCCGGACGCGCGCAGCAGCTCGACCAGCTCGATCGCGTAGGTGAAGCCGTCCGGGTGGGCGACCCACTCGCCCTTCGGGTCGCCGGGCGGGTCGCCGCGGAGCGCGAGCACGTTGCGCACGCCCGCGTCGGCGTACTGCCCGATGATGTTGCGCAGCTCGGCGCGGGTGTGCCCGACCGCGGTCAGGTGGCCCACGGGGGTGAGCGTGGTCTCGGTGGCGATCCGCTCGGTGGTGTCCACGGTCATGCCCCGACTGGAGCCGCCCGCGCCGTAGGTGACCGAGACGAAGGTCGGCGCCAGCGCCTCGACCCGACGGATGGCATCCCACAGTGTGCGGGTGCCCTTCTCGCTCCTGGGTGGCATGAACTCGAACGAGAAGGACCGGGTGCCGCTCGCGAGCAGATCGCGAATGGCGGGGGTTCGACTGATCCGAGTGGATGCGGCACCGAGAGACATGTACGCAGGTTATCCGGCGGTCACGCGGACGAGAACGTCTTCCCACTCCGCGAGACGGCCGGGCTGCTCCGGATGGCCGGACCGGGCGCAAGTTAGGCTGCCCCGTACTTCCCCACCGTTTCATCGCCCTCGACGGAAGACTCCATGGCTGCCGATTCCTTCCCCGTACACCCCCTGGACCGGGACGGCCTGCGGCAGCGCGTCAATGCCGCGCTGGGCGAGTTCATGGACCGTCAGGCCGAGGCGCTCGCCGATGTGGGCGAGGGCATGGTCCCGGTCACCGCGGCACTGAGCGACTTCGTGCTCGACGGCGGCAAGCGGCTGCGGCCGGGCTTTTGCTACTGGGGCTGGCGCGGTATCGCGGGACCGGACACGGAGGACGCCGCGATCGTGCGCGCGGCCACCGCGCTGGAGTTGCTCCAGGCCAGCGCGCTGATCCACGACGACCTGATGGACAGCAGCGACACCCGGCGCGGCAAGCCCGCGGTGCACCGCCGGTTCGAGGGCCTGCACGCGGCGAGCGGCTGGGTCGGTTCGGGCGAGTCGTTCGGCTCGGCGGCGGCGATCCTGCTCGGCGACCTGTGCCTGTCCTGGTGCGACGAGATGTTCGGCGCGAGCGGCGTGGAAGACCGGGCGCTGCGCGCGGCCAAGCCGTTGTTCGACGTGATGCGCACCGAGGTGATGGCGGGCCAGTACCTCGACGTGCTGGAGCAGGCGATGGGCGGCGGCTCGGTCGAGCGCTCACGGCGCGTGATGCGGTTCAAGTCCGCCAAGTACACGATCGAACGACCCCTGCACGTGGGTGCCGCGCTGGCCGGCGCCGACCGGGCCGCCCTGGACGCCTACTCCGCGTACGGGCTCCCGCTCGGTGAGGCGTTCCAGCTCCGCGACGACGTGCTCGGCGTCTTCGGTGACCCCGAGCGGACCGGCAAGCCCGCCGGCGACGACCTGCGCGAGGGCAAGCGCACCGTGCTGCTGGCGCTCACCGGCGAGCGGGCCGACGCCACGCAGGCCGAGGTGCTGACCGCGCTGCTCGGGGATCCCGCGCTGAGCGACACCGGGGTCAAGGAATTGCGCGCGGTGATCGAGGACACCGGCGCGCTCGCCGACGTGGAGACGATGATCACCGAGCTGACCGAGCGGGCCCTCGCGGCCCTGGCCGTCGCGCCGATCGCCGAGGACGCGCGCGAAGTGCTGCGTGAGCTGGCCGACGCCGCCACCGTGCGCAGCGTCTAGTCCGGCGTCCGCGGCGCCGACCGCGAACGGGGAGCCCAGGACCGCGGGACGGGGCCGCTCCGGCTCGGCCGCCCGGCCCCGGGAGGGGTGCGGGCCGTGCCTCTCGTCGGCCTCGAGCAGTGCCTGGGGCGGGTTGCGGCCGAGCAGGTAGATGCCGCCGATCATCGCGGCGAGCACGAACAGCGGGAACAGCAGCGCGGCGCCGCCGTCGGGTGTCGTGCCCGGACGGGGCCGCGAGTGTTCGGCGGCGCCTCTGGGCCCGGGGATCGACGGCTTCGCCGGGTCCGTTGAGCTGGTCGGCGCGGTCGAGGTGGTCGGCGCGGTCGAGGTGGTCGGCGCCGTCGCGGGGTGCGGCAGGTCGTGGTCGCGGGCATCCTCTGCGGACCCCGGACGACATCGAACGTCGGGTGTGTCCATCTCGGCAGTCTGGCCGCTTGCTCCGCCCGGTCCGGCCGGAATAGCCCATCCGCGAGGCCAACCACCCGATCGGCCCAGAATCGACACCGGCGCCGGCAGCCACCCGCCCGGTCGACCCCTCCGTGCGAGCCGGCGCACCCGCTCAGGGCAGCACGGCCGCGAAGCTCGCGTAGTGGTCGTCGCTGTAGAAGCGCTCGGTGTTCTTGCCCGTGACGATCCGGCGCGCGCCACGATCGGCAGCGCCCGGCGTACGGACCGTGTACTCGCGGTAGTACCCGTCGGGCTCCGCCGGCAGCCGCTTCTCCCGGTCGCCGAAGACGACACCGTCGCGGTTGTAGGGGAACGGCCCGCCCGCCGCGATCAGGCGCAGCGTCTCGCGGGCCTCGGCCGGCAGCCGCGCCGCGGCGACGGTGCGCATCCCGGCGGGCACCCAGTCGGGGCGCGCGGCGGTGGACCCGACCGGCCCGGGAGCCGTCGCGCCGGTGCGGGTGGTCGCCGTGGTGGGCGGCGCGCTCGCCCGGGTGCCGCCGCCGTCGCCGTCGTCCCGGGTGAGCGCGAAGGCCAGTGCGAGCGCGGCGACGAGCGCGAGCAGCGTGACAACGAGGGCACGCCGCCGAGAACCGGACACAGCCGGATATTGTCACGCCGTCTCGCGCGCGCCGGGGTCAGCGCTCGGCGAGTCGCCGGACGAATTCCGCCGTCGCCTTCGCCGGGTCCGCGGCCTCGGTGATCGCGCGTACGACCACCACGCGGTCGGCGCCCGCGGCCAGCACCTCGTCCAGGTTGTCCAGGTCGATGCCGCCGATCGCGAACCACGGCCGGGTCGGGCGCAACGCGGCGGTGTAGCGGACCAGGTCCAGGCCCGGCGCGGGTCGGCCCGGCTTGGTCGGGGTGGGCCAGACCGGCCCGGTGCAGAAGTAGTCCACCCCGGGCTCGAGGATCGCCGCGTCCACCTCGGCCTCGGCGTGCGTGGACCGGCCGATCAGCACGTCGCCGCCGATGATCGCGCGGGCCGCCGGGACGGGCAGGTCGTCCTGTCCCAGGTGCAGCACGTCGGGGCCGATCGCGTGCGCGACGTCCGCGCGGTCGTTGACCGCGAGCAGCGCGCCGTGGCGGCGGCACGCGTCCGCGAACACCCGGAGGTATTCGAGTTCGGGCCGGGCCTCCAGGCCCTTCTGCCGCAGTTGCACGATGTCCACGCCCGCGCCCAGGACCGCGTCCAGGAACGCGGGCAGGTCGCCCTGGCGCTCGCGCGCGTCGGTGCACAGGTACAGGCGCGCGGCGGCCAGCCGTTCCTGTCGGCTCGTCATCGGCCCGGCCTCAGATCGCCAGCGCCTGGGCGCGGCGACGCACCTCGGTCATCCGGTTCTCCTGGAGCGCCTGCACCGGCGTGCCCGGGAGCGTGTCGTCCGCGGTGAACAGCCACTCCAGCGCCTCCTCGTCGGTGAAGCCGGAGTCCGCGAGCAGGGTCAGCGTGCCGACCAGGCCCTTGACGATGTTGCCGTCCTGGAAGAAGTCGGCGGGTACCTGGAGGGCCCGGTGCTCGCCGCGGCGCACGGCCAGGAACTTGCGCTCCTTGAGCTGCTGCCGGACCTTCAGGATGTCCACACCGAGGATCTCGGCGATGTCGGGGAGTGTCACCCAGGCGGGGACGAGGGCTTCTGTTTTGGCGTCGATCTCGCTCACCCGGCCAAGTTTAGGTTCCGCGCCGGGGCCGGCCGGCCGGCGCCCGGCCCGGTACGGGCCCGGCGCGGCACGGCGCGGCCCGGCCGCGGTCAGCGCGCGACCGACTTGAGCGGGTTCTCGGGGTCGGCGAACCGCTCCCGGTCCACCGGCGTGCCCAGTTGCACGAGCTTGCGGCCCTGGGCCAGGTCGCGCGGCCGGGCGACGGCGAGCAGCGCCGTCAGCCGGTCGCCGGCGAACCAGCCCGCGGCCCACTTGTCGTCCTCGCCCGCGCCGCGGAAGACGAGTTCCTCGCCCGCGCCGTGCCGGCCGACGTACTGGACCATCCGACCGAACTGGTCGGACCAGAAGTACGGGACCGGGTCGTACGCCTGGTCGCCGCCGAGCAGGTTGGCGACCAGCACGCGCGGTGCCTGGAGCGCGTTGTCCCAGTGCTCGACGTTCATCCGGGTGCCGTAGCGGGCGGACGGGAAGTCCACGCAGTCGCCGACCGCGTACACCCCGGGCACCGAGGTGACCAGGTGGTCGTCCACCTCGACGAAACCGCGGTCGTTGACGGCCACGCCGGAGTCGGCCAGCCACTCGGTGGCCGGGCGCACCCCGATGCCGACCACGATCGCGTCCGCGCGCAGCCGGCG
Source organism: Embleya sp. NBC_00888 (assembly GCF_045207655.1). Taxonomy (NCBI): domain Bacteria; kingdom Bacillati; phylum Actinomycetota; class Actinomycetes; order Kitasatosporales; family Streptomycetaceae; genus Embleya; species Embleya sp. NBC_00888. The sequence goes on from NZ_CP108784.1 coordinate 2,724,433, forward strand.
GCCGTCGGTCAGGTGTACCGCGCCCGGCTCCAGGCGATCCACCCGCGCGCCGAGCAGCAGTTCCACGCCGGCCTCGGCGTACCACGGCACGAAGCGTTCGCCGATGGCGTCGGGGAAGGGGCCGGCGAGCGGGGCGTGCAGGGCCTCGACCACGGTGGTCGGGCAACCGGCGGCGGCCGCGGCGGTGGCCACCTCGGCGCCGATCCAGCCCGCGCCGACGATCACCACGTGCGCGCCGGGCACCAGCGCGGCGCGCAGCGCGCGGGCGTCGTCGATGGTGCGCAGCACGTGCACGCCGGGCACCTCGGCCGCGCCGGGCAGGTTGAGCACGCGCGAGCCGGTCGCGATCACCAGGCGGTCGAAGGTGACCGGTCCCGCGTCGGTGTCCACCGCGCCCGGACGCAGTCCCGTCGCGGTCCGGCCGAACAGCACCTCGGTCTCCAGCGCGGCCCAGTCCGCCTCGAAGGACGTGTCGTCGGTCTTGCCCGCGAGCACCTCCTTCGACAGCGGCGGCCGGTCGTACGGCGCGTGCGCCTCGGCGCCGAGCAGGGTGACGCGCCCGGCGTACCCCTGGTCCCGCAGCGCCACCACGGTTTGCAGGCCGGCCATGCCGGCACCCACGACGAGCACGTTGTCCATGCGGGGCACCCTACGACGCGATCCGGCGCGACCGGCGGGCAGGGTCTTGACTCAGTCAAGGACATCTCGGACGCACTCGGGCACCCCGGGGCACGCGAAACCGGTGTCGTAGTGTGGAGAGGTCACGGGAGCCCGGTGAGACCGGGCTGAGAGGGGGGCTGCGAGCCCCCGACCGTCCGAACCTGATCCGGGTCATACCGGCGAAGGGAGTTCCCCTCACCATGTCCACCATCCCCACCACCGATGTCGTGGTGGTCGGCGCGGGCGTCGCCGGGCTGTCCGTCGCGTGGCGCGCGCGCACCCGGTACGGGCTGGCCGTCACCGTGGTCGACCCGACCCCCGGCGCGGGCGCCTCGCACGCCGCGGCCGGCATGCTCACCCCCGTCTCCGAACTCCAGTACGGCGAGGAGAGCCTGCTCCGGCTGAGCATCGAATCGGCCCGGCGCTACCCCGAGTTCGCGGCCGAGCTGGCCGAGGCCGCGGGCCTGCCCTCGGGCTATCGCGCGTGCGGCACGATCGCGGTCGCGCTGGACGCGGACGACCGGGCCGTACTCAAGGACCTGCACGCCCACCAGCAGCGCCTGGGCCTGCACTCGTCCTGGCTGACCAGCCGCGAGTGCCGCCGGCTGGAACCGATGTTGTCCCCGGCGATCACCGGCGGCCTGCACGTCGAGGACGACCACCAGATCGACAACCGCCTGCTGGTCGCGGCGCTGCTCGCGGCCTGCGCGCGGGCCGGTGTCGGCTTCGTCCGCGAGCGCGTCGAGCGCGTCCTGGTCGCCGACGAGCGCGCGTACGGCGTGCGGTTGCCCGACGGGCGCGACCTGATCGCGGATCAGGTGCTGCTCGCGGCGGGCGCCCGCTCGGCGCTGATCCCCGGTCTGCCGCCGGAGGCGGTCCCGCCGGTGCGCCCGGTCAAGGGCGAGATCCTGCGCCTGAGGGTGCCGCCGGCCCTGCTGCCGCTGCTGTCCCGCAACGTCCGGGGCGTGGTCAAGGGCGGCAGCATGTACCTGGTGCCGCGCGCGGACGGCGAACTGGTGATCGGCGCGACCGAGCACGAACTCGGGCACGACACCGAGGTCACCGCCGGCGGCGTGTACGAACTCCTGCGCGACGCGCACGAACTCGTCCCCGGCATCACCGAACTGCCTTTGGTGGAGACGCTCGCCGGGCTGCGCCCCGGCAGCCCGGACAACGCGCCGATCCTGGGCCGCTCCGCGCTGGCCGGCCTGGTGGTGGCCACCGGCCACTACCGGCACGGCATCCTGCTCACCCCGATCACCGCCGACACCGTGGCCGAGGCGCTCGCGCACGGCACCACCCCCGAACTCATCGAGCCCTTCGGGCCCGACCGCTTCGCGAGCGCCGCCCGAGAGGTGATGGCATGAACGACATCGAGGTCTCCGTCAACGGCGACCGGCGCCGCGTCGCGGACGGCACCACCGTCGCCGACCTCGTGGCCACGCTGACCACCGCCGCCAAGGGCGTCGCGGTCGCGGTGGACGAGTCGGTGGTGCCGCGCGGCGCGTGGGCCGAGACCGTGCTCGACGCGGGCAGCCGCGTCGAGGTGCTGACCGCCGTCCAGGGAGGATGACCGGCATGGCCGACGACAAGCTGGTGATCGGCGGCGAGTCCTTCACGTCGCGGCTGATCACCGGGACCGGCGGCGCGCCGAGCCTGGAGATCCTGGAGCAGGCGCTGATCGCGTCGGGCACCGAGATCACCACGGTGGCGATGCGCCGCGTGGATCCGGGGACCGCGGGCTCGGTGCTGGGCGTGCTGCGCCGGTTGGGCATCCGGGTGTTGCCCAACACCGCGGGGTGCTTCACCTCGGGCGAGGCGGTGCTGACCGCGCGGTTGGCCCGGGAAGCGCTGGAGACCGATTGGGTCAAGCTGGAAGTGGTCGCCGACGAGCGCACGTTGCTGCCGGACGGGGTGGAACTCGTGGACGCCGCCGAACGGTTGGTCGACGACGGCTTCCGGGTGCTGGCATACACCAACGACGACCCGGTGCTCGCGCGCCGGCTCGAGCAGGTGGGCTGCGTGGCGGTGATGCCGCTCGGGTCGCCGATCGGTTCGGGGCTGGGCATCCGCAACCCGCACAACATCCGGCTGATCACCGAGCAGGCCAAGGTCCCGGTGGTGCTGGACGCGGGCCTGGGCACCGCCTCCGACGCGGCGCTCGCGATGGAGCTGGGCTGCGACGCGGTGATGCTCGCGACGGCGGTCACCCGGGCGCAGTCGCCGCGGTTGATGGCCGAGGCGATGCGGCACGCGGTGGACGGCGGCCGGCTCGCCTACCGCGCCGGGCGGATCCCGATGCGGCACCACGCGCACGCGTCGTCACCGATGGCCGGCATGCTGGAGACGAGCCCCGAGCACCCCGCCTTCTGATCCGGCCGCACGATCGGTGCGGCCTTCCTCGGACGGGGAACCATGGGGAAGACCGTCGGCGTCCACAAGGCAGTGGACCCTACACTCCTGAACATGGACACGACCTTGAATGATCCGCTCGTCGGGCGGCTGCTCGACGGTCGATACCGGGTCGATGCCCGAGTTGCCGCGGGTGGCATGGCCACGGTGTATCGGGCTCTCGACACCCGTCTCGACCGCACCGTCGCCCTCAAGGTGATGCACGCCGGGCTGGCCCAGGACCCGGAGTTCACCCGCCGGTTCATCCTGGAGGCGAAGGCCGCGGCGCGGTTGTCGCACCCCAACGTGGTCAACGTCTTCGACCAGGGCACCGACGGCGCCTTCGCGTACCTGGCGATGGAGTACGTCGAGGGCCGCACGCTGCGCGAATTGCTCCAGGACCTGGGCAACATGACGCCGCGCGAGGCGTTCGGCGTGCTGGAGCCGATGCTGGCGGCGCTGTCCGCGGCGCACCGGGCGGGCTTCGTGCACCGCGACGTCAAGCCGGAGAACGTGCTGATCTCCGACGACGGCGGGATCAAGCTCGGCGACTTCGGGCTGGCCCGGGCGACCAGCACCACCGCCACCGCCGCGACCGGCAAGGTCCTGGTCGGCACGGTCGCCTACCTCGCGCCGGAGCAGGTCGAGCGAGGCGAGTCCAGCCCGCGCTCGGACGTGTACGCGGCGGGCGTGGTGCTCTACGAGATGCTCACCGGCCGGCAGCCGCACCACGGCGCGACCGCGGTCGAGGTGATCTACAAGCACGTGCACGCGGACGTGCCGGCGCCCTCGCTCGCGGTGCCGGGCCTGTCGCACGCGCTGGACACGCTGGTACGCACCGCCACCGTGCGCGACCCGGAGCAGCGGCCGAACGACGCCGAGACGCTGCTGGGCCTGGTCCGCCGGACCCGGCACGCGATGCCGGACACGGAGCTGGACTTCGGCGCGGCACTGCGTCTGCCGCCGCCGCCCGAGCCGATCCACGACAACGCCACGAGCGTGTTCCGGGCGGGCGAGGTGATGTTGCCGCCGCACCTGGCACCGCTCGGACTGAGCGTGGACTCGATGGAGGACGAGCAGGCGCGCTACGGCGGCGGCGCGTACGACGAGCCCTATGCGGCGGAGCACCACGAGTACGCCCCGGCCGCCGAGGCGCCCCCGGATACTCCCGGCGGCGGCTATCCGCAGCAGCCCAAGCTGCCCGGTCGGCGCCGCCGGCGCGGGCCCTCGCGCGGGATGATCGTGCTCGCCGTGGTGCTGCTCGTCGCCGCCGCGATCGGCGGCGGTGCGTGGTGGTACGGCTCGGGTCGCTACTCCGACGTGCCGGGTGTGCTGAACATGACCCAGGCCGACGCCGAGCGCAAACTCGAGTCCGCGGGCCTGAAGGTCGAGTACGTCGGCGACGGGGAGTTCAGCGAGATCACCGCCAAGGGCTCGGTGTTGTCCACCGACCCCGCCCCGGGCAAGAACGTGCTCAGCGGCTCGAAGGTCAAGGTCAAGCTGTCCAAGGGCCCGGAGCGGCACGTGGTGCCCGCGCTGGTGAACCTGAAGCTCGAGGACGCCAAGAAGGCGCTCGCCGACGCGAGCCTGAAACCCGGCACCGAGACCAAGACCGCGAGCAGTAAGCCGCCCGGCACCGTGGTCGGCAGCCAACCGGCCGCCGGCGAGCCGCTCCAGCGGGACAGCGTGGTGGCCCTGGTGGTCAGCCGCGGCCCGGACACCGTGGTCCCGGACCTGACCGGGCTCAGCGTGGACGAGGCCAAGGCCAGGTTCCAGCCGGCGACCGGGGTGAGCGTCGAGGTGGATCCGACCCAGCAGTTCTCGGACACCGTGCCGGTCGGCCGGATCATGTCCTTCGCCCCGGGAACGAACGCGACCGTGCCTTTCGGCACCCGGATCACCGTGGTGTTGTCCAAGGGACCGGACCTGGTCCAGGTGCCGCCGGTGACCGGGATGAACCCGGACGACGCGGCCCGGGCGCTGCAGGCCGTCGGGCTGCGGGTGAACAACCGGATGATCCCGCTGATCCCGGCCAACGTCGGCAAGCAGGATCCGGCGGCGGGTTCGATGGTCAAGCGCAACAGCGAGGTCTTCATCTCGAACTTCTAGGGCGTGTCTTCGGTCCCCCGTCGCGGAGCTCGGCGGGGGACCGAGCACACACCCTGGCCCGGCACCACGAAGGCCCCGCTCCCTCGACACGTGGTCGGGGAGCGGGGCCTTCGGTCGTTCGCCCGCGGGCACGGCTCAGGTCAGCGCCGGGCCCTCGCCGCTCTCCTCCTGGTAGGAGTAGCGCTGCTCCCGCCACGGGTCACCGATGTTGTGGTAGCCCCGCTCCTCCCAGAAGCCGCGCTTGTCGGCCACCATGTACTCGATCCCGCGCACCCACTTGGGGCCCTTCCAGGCGTACAGGTGCGGCACGATCAGCCGGACCGGGAACCCGTGCTCGGCGGTGAGCGGCTCGCCGTTGTGATGGGTGGCCAGGATGGTCTGGTCGTTGGCGAAGTCGAACATGCGCAGGTTCGAGCTGAAGCCGTACTCCGCCCACACCATCGCGTGGGTGACCTCCGGCGCCGGCGGGGCGATCTCCAGCAGCTTGGCGACGGTCAGCCCGCTCCACTCGTTGCCGAGCATGCTGAACTTGGTCACGCAGTGGAAGTCGGCGACGACGGTGTCGTGCGGCAGCGCCGAGAACTCGTCGTAGTTCCAGCAGTGCTTGTCCCCCGAGGCGGTCGCGCCGAAGACGCGGAAGTCCCATATCTCGGGCTTGAACCGAGGGACCGGTCCGTAGTGCAGAACGGGCCATCCGCGCTGGATTCGCTGGCCCGGCGGAAGTCGCGGATCGCGGTCCGGAGCCTCGGTTCCACCTTGTGCCGCTTCCGTATGCCCCATACCTCACATGGTCCCAGACGCCCCGACCAACTCACGACCGCCCCCGCGCGCCCCGAACCCCGCGCGCGGCACCCGATCCGGTCCCTGCGCCGGGGAATCCCGAGCCGACCGACCGTGGTGGGACATGTTCGACATTGCAAGGCAAGGCTGCCCTTCGTGGCGGATGAGCTACCAAAAGTGACAGGATTCGAGGGAAAACCGCCTCATGCGCGCTCGGGGTTCCCCCGTGTCCCACCCACACCGGAAGGTGCGTCGCGATGCACAGTGACCCGCAGATCATCGAGCTCCTGAACGAACAGCTCACGGCGGAGCTCACCGCGATCAACCAGTACTTCCTGCACGCGAAGATGCAGGAGCACCGGGGCTACATCAAGCTCGCGGCCTGGACCCGCCACGAGTCCATCGACGAGATGAAGCACGCCGAGAAGCTCACCGACCGCATCCTGATGCTCGAGGGACTGCCGAACTACCAGCGACTGAACGCGCTGCGCATCGGCCAGAACCTGGAGGAGATGTTCCGCGCCGACCTGGCGGTGGAGATGGAGGCCGTCGAGCGGCTGCGGCGCGGCATCCCGTTGATGCGCGAGAAGGGCGACGTGACCTCGGCCAACATCTTCGAGGAGATCCTGGCCGACGAGGAGGAGCACGTCGACTACCTGGAGACGCAGCTCGCCCTGCTCTCCGAGGTGGGCGAGCAGCTCTACATCGCGGGCCTGCTCAAGCAGCCGAACGAGAGCTGACCGGCGGCTCGGGACATTCCCGGATGCGATCGGGCAACCGCTCGGATTGTGTTACCGATCACCCGGTATTCCCCCCGGCGAACGCTGAGGTTACCCTTACCTAAGTAACCTCGCCGCTGGGGGGAAATCTCCGTGTACGTCTGCATGTGTTTCGGTGTCACCGACAAACAGGTGAACGACCGGATTGCCGATGGCGCGCGCACCATGCGTGAGATAGCCCAGTCCTGCGGCGGTGCCGGCACCGACTGCGGGCGTTGCGTCAAGAGCATCACCGCGATGTTGCCGCGCGACGAGTCGCGCCGCCGCCGGCGCGAGTTGTGCGGCGAGACCGAGACGTGCGCGACCCCCTGCGGGACCGCCCCGGCCCCCGAGCCGGTCCCGCTGCCGATGCCCGCGGTCGCCGCCTCGGCCGTGCCCGACAACGTGGTCCCGCTGCGCCGGCACTCCGCCGCCTGATCGGCGCCCCTGATCAGCCCTTCGCCGCCTGCGCGATCGCCGTCGCGGCACGCGCGCACCCGGCCGCGTCCACGTCCATGTGCGTGACCAGCCTGATCAGCCGAGGCCCGAACGGCGACACCAGCACACCCTCCGCACGGCAGCGCTCCGCCACCGCCGCCGCGTCCGGCTGCCCCTCCCCCAGTTCGACCAGCACGATGTTGGTCTCCGGGTCGAGTACCGCGAAGCCCGCGTCGCGCAGCAGATCGGCCAACCCCCGCGCGTGCTCGTGGTCCTCCGCCAGCCGCTCGACGTGGTGCTCGAGCGCGTACAGTCCGCCCGCCGCGAGGATGCCCGCCTGGCGCAGCCCGCCGCCCATCCGGTGCCGCATCCGACGCGCCTCGGCCTCGTACTCGGCGGGCAGCAGCAGCACCGAACCGGCCGGAGCGCCCAGCCCCTTGGACAGACACACGCTGAGCGTGTCGAACAGCGCGCCGTAGGCCCGCAGTGGTGTACCGGTCGCCACGTGCGCGTTCCAGATCCGCGCTCCGTCGCAGTGCAGCGGCAGTGCGTACCCGTGCACCAGGTCGCGGATCGCGGTCAACCGCTCCAGCGGGTACACCGAGCCGCCGCCCCGGTTGTGCGTCTGCTCGACCGCGACCATGCGGGTGCCGACGGTGTACGCGTTGTCCACCCGGATCAGCCGGGCCAGGTCGGCGACCTCCAGCAGGCCGCGCGGGCTGAGCGTGGTCCGGGTCTGCACACCGCCGTGCCAGGCCGCCGCGGCGTCCTCGTGCGCGACGATGTGCGCGTCGGCGTCCAGGACGAGTTCGCCGCCCGGCGGCACGGCCAACCGCACGGCGAGCTGGTTGGCCATCACCCCGGTCGGGGCGAACAGCGCGAAGGAGTGCCCGAACAGATCCGCGACGTACTCCTCCAGCGCCCGGACGGTCGGATCCTCGGCGTAGACGTCGTCGCCGACCTCGGCGTTCGCCATCGCCGCGCGCATCGCGGGGCCGGGCTTGGTGACGGTGTCGCTGCGCAGGTCCGTGAAGGTCATACCGGCAGCATTACAGACGCGCCGAAGGGCGAACCCCCGGGAGGGTCCGCCCTTCGACGATCGTGGTGATCCGCGCGCGGTCAGCTCTTGCGGTACATCTCCGCGACCAGGAACGCCAGGTCGAGCGACTGGCTGCGGTTCAGCCGCGGGTCGCACGCCGTCTCGTAGCGCTGGTGCAGGTCGTCGACGAAGATCTCGTCGCCGCCGCCCACGCACTCGGTGACGTCGTCACCGGTGAGCTCGACGTGGATGCCGCCCGGGTGGGTACCGAGCGCCCGGTGCACCTCGAAGAAGCCCTTGACCTCGTCGAGGACGTCGTCGAAGCTGCGGGTCTTGTGTCCGCTGGAGGCCTCGAACGTGTTGCCGTGCATCGGGTCGGACACCCACACCGGATGGGCGCCGGCCGCGGCCACCTTCTCCACCAGGGCCGGGAGGTTGTCCCGGACCTTGCCCGCGCCCATCCGGACGATGAAGGTCAGTCGGCCCGGCTCGCGGTTGGGGTCCAGCTTGTCGATCAGCGCGAGCGCGTCCTCGGGCGAGGTGGTCGGGCCGAGCTTGACGCCGATCGGGTTGCGGATCCGGGAGGCGAACTCGACGTGCGCGCCGTCGAGCTGCCGGGTCCGCTCGCCGATCCAGACCATGTGGCCGGAGACGTCGTACAGGTCGCCGGTGCGCGAGTCCACCCGGGTCAGCGCGTCCTCGTAGTCCAGGATCAGCGCCTCGTGGCTGGCGTAGAACTCCACGGTGCGGAATTCCTCGGGGTCGGTCCCGCACGCGTGCATGAACCGCATCGCGCCGTCGATCTCGGCCGCGAGCCGCTCGTAGCGCTCGCCCGAGGGCGAGAGCGCGACGAAGTCCTGGTTCCACGCGTGCACCTGACGCAGGTCCGCGTAACCGCCCGTGGTGAACGCGCGGACCAGGTTCAGCGTCGCGGAGGACGAGTGGTACATGCGCTTGAGCCGCTCGGGGTCCGGCGTGCGCGCGGCCTCGGTGAAGGCCAGCTCGTTGACCGCGTCGCCCCGGTAGGACGGCAGGGTCACCCCGTCGCGGGTCTCCATGCCGCTGGAGCGCGGCTTGGAGTACTGACCGGCCATGCGGCCGACCTTGACCACCGGCACCGAGGCCGCGTAGGTCAGCACGACGGCCATCTGGAGCAGGGTCTTGAGCTTGTTCTTGATCGCGTCTGCGGTGTTGCCGACGAAGGTCTCCGCGCAGTCGCCGCCCTGGAGCAGGAACGCTTCGCCCTTCGCCACCGACGCGAGCCGACCACGAAGCTGGTCGCACTCGCCGGCGAAGACGAGCGGCGGATAGGAACGGAGGTCCGCGAGGGCGGAGCCCAGGGCCTCGTTGTCCGGCCACTCGGGCTGTTGGGCCGCCGGGAGGGTACGCCAGGATTCGATGTCGTTCAGGGTCACCGCTCAAGACTAAGCGGAGAGGCAACCCGATTGAGTCCACCGCCCGGAGAGCGAGACGCCGACTCGGCCCGCCCGATATGGTGAGGCCGTGATCGCGATCAATCTCCATCGGAGTTCCTGGTGGCCCGTCCCTGCGGCGGCCCACTGACTTCGCGATCACCTTGACGATCCGACGGCCGCCCGGCAGGGCGGCCCTTTGTTTTTCCCGGACCGGGCGGACCTCCGCCCCGGCCGGGGCGGACAACCGGCGGATCGCCCGGTCGGGAGGGCGTCTCTTCCCCACCGAGGAGCACCCATGCGCACCGCCGACGCCCTGTCCCCGCTGTTCCGCGACGCCCCGCCGCCCTTCGCGCTGATCCGGCGCGAGCACTCGGCCGAGGTCGAACTGCTCACCGGCGAGATCGTCGACGTCCGAGACCTCGACGACCTGCCGCTGCCGGCCGCCGGCGGACCCGGCCACGAACTGCTCGCCCTGGTGCCCTACGCGCAGATCCGCGAGCGCGGGTTCGAGCATCACCAAGACGGCACGCCGCTGTGCTGCCTGAAGGTCACCGAGCAGCGCCTGCTGCCCCTGGACGAAGTGCTGGCGGCGCTGCCGCGGGTGCCGGTCGAACTGCGCGGCGGCGGCTTCGACGTGGACGACGAGACGTACGCCACCATCGTCAAGCGGGTGATCGAGGACGAGATCGGCCGCGGCGAGGGCGCCAACTTCGTCATCCGGCGCGACTACCGCGATCACATCGAGGGGTACACGCCGGCCTCCGCGGGCACCCTGCTGCACCGGCTGCTGACCCGGGAGAGCGGCGCGTACTGGACCTACCTGATCCACACCGGCGACCTCACCCTGGTCGGCGCCAGTCCGGAGCGGCACGTCAGCTCGGTGGGCGGCGAGGTGGTGATGAACCCGATCAGCGGGACCTACCGGCACCCGGCCGAGGGGCCCTCGCGCGAGGGGCTGATGGCGTTCCTGCGCGATCCCAAGGAGATCGACGAGCTGTTCATGGTCGTCGACGAGGAACTCAAGATGATGAGCGCGGTGTGCGACCTCGGCGGCGCGGTCGAGGGCCCGTTCCTCAAGCCGATGGGCCACCTCACGCACACCGAGTACCTGCTGCGCGGGATCACCTCGCACGACGTCGCCGCGGTGCTGCGCGGCACCATGTTCGCGCCGACGGTGACCGGGAGCCCGCTGGAGAACGCGTGCCGGGTGATCCGCCGACACGAGCCGACCGGGCGCGGCTACTACTCCGGCGTGCTCGCGCTGATCGGGCGCGACGACGAGGGGCGGCGCACGCTGGACGCGCCGATCCTGATCCGGACCGCGTACATCACCCCCGACGGCGGCCTGCGGGTGCCCGCCGGCGCCACCCTGGTCCGGCATTCCAGGCCCGCGGACGAGGTCGCCGAGACGCACGCCAAGGCGGCCGGGGTGCTGGCCGCGCTCGGTGTGGTGCCGGCCGCCGAGCGGGCGGCGGGCCCGGCGCTCGCGGCCGATCCCGAGGTCGGCGCGCTGTTGGCCGCGCGCAACACCGCGCTCGCGCCGTTCTGGCTCCGGCCCCGGGACGAGAGCGCGCTGCGCGCCCCGGAACTGGCCGGCCGCGGGGTGCTGGTGGTGGACGGCGAGGACACCTTCACCGCGATGCTCGCGCACGTGCTGCGCACCCTCGGCCTGCACGTGGAGCTGCGCTCGTACGACGACGTCACCTCGCGCCGGGTGCGCGCCGCGGAACTGGTCGTGCTCGGCCCGGGTCCGGGCGACCCCAGGGACACCGCGCACCGCAAGATCCGGCTGATGGGCGCACTGCTGCGCACCCGCCTGGACGCGGGCGGACCGCTGCTCGCGGTCTGCCTGGGCCATCAGCTCCTGGCGCACGAGCTGGGTCTGGAGCTGGTCCGCAAGCCGCGGCCGTATCAGGGCAAGCAGGTCGAGATCGACCTGTTCGGTCGGCCGGAGCGGGTCGGCTTCTACAACGCGTTCGCGGCCGTGCGGCCGGCCGGCGGCGTAGCCAACGTCGAGTTCGCCGCGGATCCGGAGAGCGGGCAGGTGCACGCGCTGCGGTCGAGCCGGATGCGGCTCGCGGGCGTGCAGTTCCACCCGGAGTCGGTGCTCACCCACAACGGCCTGGGCATCGTGCGGGAGTTGCTCGCCGGGCTGTGAGGTCCGTCGCGCACGCGCGCACGCGCCCGCCCGAGGCGCCCGGCCCGGGACGGCCGGGCGCACGGGGGACGCGGCCGGTCCGGGCGGTCGAAGGCGGTCCCGGGTGGTCCCAGGCGATCCGAGGCGATCCGAGGCGATCCGAGACGGTCGGTCCGAGGCGCGCCCGCGGGGGTCGCCGACCGGCCGGGACCGGCCCCTTCGTCGCACCGGCGTGCGACCATAATCGCGTTGCTCGCCGCGGTACGACGGAGGATGCTCGACCCCGTTCGTTGACCGGTTTCCAGTGGAGGGGGTTCCCGTGGGCTCCGATTGTCCGCCGCACGACCCCGTCGACTGGAGCGGTCGCAAACGTTGCCGCAAATGCGGAGTGACCTTCGGCGGGCCGCGCCCGCTGCCACCGTCACCACCGGAAGCCGATGGCTGATCCGCCGCTTCCGCCGCCGAACTTCCATACGGCGCCGCGTACTTTGTGGGACGAACTGCCCACGGACGCGCGCGCCGCGGTCGAACGGTGTGCGGGACGCGTGCTGGCCGTCGCCACCGTGTGGGCCGGATTCAACTGCGAGTTCGCCGCGACCGTGACCACCGAACACTCCCGCTACTTCGTCAAGGGCGTCCCGCGCGATCACCCGGCGGTGTCGCAACAACGCGTCGAGGCCCGGATCGCGCCGCACGTGGGCGCCGTGTCGCCGAGGTTGCGCTGGGAGATCCGGCTCGACGACTGGGTGCTCCTGGGCTTCGACCACATCGTCGGCCGACACGCCGACTTCGCACCGGGCACGGCGGATCTGCCGCTGGTCGCGGACGCGTTGCGCCGACTCGGCCGGGTCGCCGTCCGCGATCTGCCGCTGCCGCGGATCGAGGAGCGCTGGCGTCCGCTGCTCACCGGTCGTCAGCTCGAACTCCTGCGCGGCGAGAGCTTGTTGCACACCGATCTACACCCGCACAACGTGCTGATCAACGATCGCGGCCCCCGGGCCTACCTGGTCGACTGGGCCCAGCCCGCCCGGGGCCCCGCCTGGATCGAGGTCACCCTGGTGGCCAGCCGGCTGATGGACGAGGGGCACACCGCCGAACAGGCGGCCTCCTGGGCGGATCGGTTCGCCTGCTGGCGCACGGTCTCCCGGGAGGCGATGGAGACCTTCGTGTTCGCCGCCACCAACCAGTGCTCGCGCGGGATCGGCGCCACCCACGCGGCCCCGTGGAACGCCCGGTTGACCGCGCTGGCCGAGGCCCGCGCGGCCCGCGCCCACCTGCGGGCATGCCCACCGCGCACGACCCGCTCCCCCGCCCACCGGACGGCGGAGTGACCCGGATCCCCCGAACCACCCGAACCCACCCCCCGGAGGTACGAATGCCCGAACTCGACGCAACGACCAGTCCCCGCAAGTGGGTTGCCGACCAGGCCCGGCTCTACGAGGAATCCGGCGGCACCAAGGGCGTGACGATGCAGGGCGCGCCGTGCCTGCTCCTGGACACGCTGGGCCGCAAGAGCGGCGTCTGGCGCCGCACCGTGCTGATCTACGGGCGCGACGGCGAGGACTACCTGATCGTGGCCTCGCTCGGCGGCTCGGACCACCACCCGCTGTGGTACCTGAACCTGACCGCCGAACCCCGAGTCCGCCTGCGGGTGGCCACCGAGCGCTTCGCCGCCACCGCCGAGACGCTGACCCCCGCCGAGAAGGCGCGGGTGTGGCCGCATCTGGTCGAGGTGTTCGCGCCCTACGCGGGTTACCAGGACAAGACCCGGCGGGACATCCCGGTGATCCGGCTGCGCCGCGCGGGCGATCCGCACGGCTCCTGAGCAGCGGCCCCGGCGTCGGGACCCGACGGCCGGCCCGCATCGCTTATATCGGTGTGGCCCGGCCCGTACCGCCCGGTAGGCTCCGGCCGTTCGAACCTACGGTCGAGCAAGCTCCTTCCTACGACGGGTACCCCGCATGCGCCTGCGCCGCTGTCTCGCCTCGACGGCCCTCCTCGTGCTTCTCGGGTCGCCGACCGGGCACGCGGCGCCGGTCCCCGACCCCACGCCCGTGCAGGAACCGCCGATCGGGCAGGTGGTCGAGGTGCGCGGGATGCCGGACCGGATCCGACCCGCGGCTCCCGTCGAACTCACCGCGAGCGCGCACAACACCGGCGAGATCCCGCTGCTGCTGGAACCGCGGGTGGAGATCACCGGCGCCACCGGGCGACTGGCCGCCGAGCAGGTGCGCCTGGAGATACCGGATCCGGTGCACGCGGGCTGGACCCCGACCCCGTTGGACCCGGAGGGCGGCGCACGACTGCCCTTCCCGGGTCCGGGCGCGATCGACGCGACCTCGGGTCGCCTGGCGCCCGGCGCCTCGGTCGAGTTCCGGCTGCGGTTCACCATCGCGGCGAACGTGCCCGCGCAGTTCGTACAGGTGCTGGTGGGCGGCCGACCCACACCCCCGGGCGCCGGTGACGAGCCGCGCTTCGTGATCGGCTACGCGGCCGACTCCGCGCTGCTGGGACCGGACGGGGCCATGCCCACGCGTCCGCCGGATCCCGGTGGAACCCGCTCCCCGTCGGTGCCGGACGCGGGCACGGAGCACCTCGGCGGCACCGCCAAGGTGGTGCCGACCGCGCGGCGCTCCGACGGGCCGACGTTCGACCTGGTGGGCGTGCCCGGTTGGCTGCGCGCGGGGGCCGGTGCCGCCGAGTTCCGGGTCACCTTCGGCAACGACACCGACCGGATCATCCCCGGGGTGCGTCCGGAACTGGTGTTCACCAGCGGCCAGTCCCCGATCACGCCGCAGCAGTTGGTGGTCGAGGCGTACGACGACCACGACCGGGGCTGGCTCCCGGTGCCGCTCGCGGTGCTCACCGACCCCGCCAACGGACGCGACGCGCACCTGGTCGGCGAGTTGACGCCCAAACCGTGGGACGGCCGGCGGCCGCTGCCGCCGGGCGAGCTCACCGCGATCACGGTGCGTGTGTCGATCCCGACCGGCTCGCCGGTGGCGGGCGGCGACCTCGCGGTGCTGGTCGGCGGTGGCGCGCCGGAGGGAACCGACCGCGCACTCGCCTCGCGCAGCGACTTCCGGGTGTTCCACGTGCCCAACGCCGGGGTGCCGCCCCGCCCGCCCAAGCTGCGCCCGGAACTGCCGCCGACCGCCCCGGACTCGGCGGCCGGGCAGCGCGAGGAGGACGAGGACGACACCTCCACCCTCGCCACCGTCGCGATCTGGGTCGTCCTGGCCGGCGTCGGGGCGACGATCGTGTACTTCGCCCGCAGGAACCGCCGGCAAGGCGCCGGAATCGAGCCCGATCCCGGCGCCTGACCGAACCCGCCCGTCGCGCGCCCGCGCGGCGGGCCGGCAGTGGTACGCCGTGGTTCGGCGCAGGATCCGCGGCGAACGCGCGGTGGTTCGGCGACGGATCAGCCGAACAACACCTTCGCCTCCTCGTACAGGGCCGGCGGCACGGTCTTGAGCTCGCGGGTCGCCTCCTCCAGCGGCACGGTCACCACGTCCGTCCCGCGCAGCGCGACCATCCTGCCCCAGTCGCCCGCATTCACCGCGTCGATCGCGTGGAAGCCGAACCGGGTGGCCAACCACCGGTCGAACGCGGTGGGAGTGCCGCCGCGCTGCACGTGGCCGAGCACCGTGGTGCGCGCCTCGTGGCCGGTGCGCTTCTCGATCTCCGTGGCCAGCCAGTCGCCGATGCCGGACAGCTTGACGTGGCCGAACGCGTCCAGCGTCTGGTCCTTGGTGACCATCTGACCGGCCAGCGGGATGGCGCCCTCGGCGACCACGATGATCGGCGCGTAGTTGGTGCGGAACCGGCTGTCCACCCAGGCGCAGACCTCTTCGACGTCGAAGTTCTGCTCCGGGATCAGGATCACGTTCGCTCCGCCGGCCATCCCCGAGTGGATCGCGATCCAGCCCGCGTGCCGGCCCATCACCTCGACGATCAGCACCCGGCGGTGCGACTCGGCGGTGGTGTGCAGTCGGTCGATCGCCTCGGTGGCGATGTTGACCGCGGTGTCGAAGCCGAACGTGTAGTCGGTCGCGTTCAGGTCGTTGTCGATGGTCTTGGGCACGCCGACGACCTTGACGTCGTGCTCGTGCAGGCGGGTCGCGACGCCGAGGGTGTCCTCGCCGCCGATCGCCACGAGCGCGTCCACCTCGAGCTTGGCCAGGTTCTCCCGGATCCGCTCGATGCCACGATCGACCTTGATCGGGTTGGTCCGGGACGAGCCCAGGATGGTCCCGCCGCGCGGCAGGATGCCGCGTACGGCCTTGATGTCGAGCGCCATGGTGTCGCCCTCGAGCGGCCCGCGCCAGCCGTCCCGAAAACCGATGAAGTCGTACCCGTAGTCCTGGACGCCCTTGCGGACGACCGCCCGGATCACCGCGTTCAGCCCCGGGCAGTCGCCGCCGCCGGTCAGTACTCCGACACGCATCGAAATCTCCGATTTCTTCCGTCCGGTACGATTCGCGGCCCACGCTACCGGTGCGAGAAGCCACCTCGACTCTTCCCACCACCCGTTCGAGGTACCCGACTTGATCGGATCGAGCAGACCCGGATGTCGACCCGGATCCACACCGACGACCCGGACAGGGCCTAGTCGTCCAGACCCTTCTCGATGGCATAGCGCACGAGTTCCACCCGGTTGTGCAACTGCAGCTTGTTCAAAGTGTTCTGTACGTGGTTCTGCACCGTGCGATGGGACAGGAACAGGCGCTGGGCGATCTGCTTGTAGGACAGGCCCTTGGCGACCATCCGCAGCACCTCGGTCTCGCGGTCGGTCAGCCGCGGCGCGGCCGGGCCGCCGGTCGCGTCCTTGCGCGGCGGGTCGGTGGCCATCCGGCGGAACTCGCCGAGCACCAGACCGGCCAGCCCGGGGGTGAACACCGGATCCCCGACCGCGGTCCGGCCCACCGCGTCCACCAGTTCCTCGCGGCTCGCCGACTTGACCAGGTATCCGGTCGCGCCCGCCTTGACCGCCTCCAGGACGTCCTCCTGCTCACCGCTGGCGGACAACACCAGGATCCGCACCGACGGGTCGTGCCGGACCAGTTCGCGCGCCACCTCGACGCCGGGCAGTTTGGGCAGGTGCAGGTCCAGGATCACCACGTTCGGCGAGGTGGCCCGGGCCCGCCGGACCGCCTCGGGGCCGTCGCCGGCGGTGGCGACCACGTCGTGGCCCGCCGCCGTGAGGTCGCGGGCCACCGCCTCGCGCCACATCGGGTGATCATCGACGACCAGCACCTTCAGCGGCGTCGGGGCCGGCTCGCTCCCCGGTGTGGGTGTACTCGTCTCGCTCATCCGCTCCCCTGCCTCGGCACCCGGAACTCCAGCTCGGTGCCTTCTCCCGTCACCGACGACCACACCACACTGCCGCCGAGATCACGCACCCGACCCTCGATCGACTGGGCCACGCCCAACCGGCCCTGGGCCCGGGCCGCCTCCAACCGGCCCGGAGCCATCCCCGAACCGTCGTCCCGGACGCTGACCACGATCTCGTCCGGCTCGTCCTCCACCAGGATCCACGCGTTGGCCTGCTCACCGGCGTGCCGGCGCACGTTGTCCAGCGCCGCCGCGACGGCCGCGGTCACCTCGCGCGCCGCCGGGGTCGGCAGCAATACCGGCGTACCCGGCGAGGACACCGTCACGCGCGCGCCGGCGAAGCCGCCCAGCAGCACCCGCAGATCCTGCCGGGCCGGGTCGCCGTCCTCCCCGGAACCGGGCAGGTCGGCCGACTCGACCCGGGCCGGCGTCGCGGAGATCAACTGCCGCAGCGCCACCTCCTGCTCACCGGCCAACTTGCCCAGGCCCGCGGCGTCCCCGCCGATCTCGGCCCCGCGCCGTTGCACCAACGCGAGCACCTGGAGCACGCTGTCGTGGATGTCCCGGGCCAGTCGCTCGCGTTCGCGCGTGGCCGCCTCCAGCTGCAGCGCGCGGGTCAACGCCTGTTCGCTCACCCGGGCGATCTCCACGACGTAGCCGACCGCGCCGCCCGCGAGCAGCAACAGCACGATGTTGTGCTGGTTGTCGGCGGTGAGCGCGCTGCGTTCGAAGATGTCGGCGGCGCCTATCGTCAGCGCCGCGGCCGAGCCGGTCCGCCAACCGCCCTTGATCGCGCACGCCAGCACCGGTGCCGAGGCCCACACCGTGGGCAGCGTCATCGTGCCCTGGGCGACCCGCTCGGGATCGTCCAGCCACCGGGTGGCGACCAGGCACCCGACGGCCACGCACAGGTCCAGGATCAGCAGCGGAGGCTCGCGGAAGGCGGGCTTGCGGAAGCCGTACGCGGTCACCGCCGTCCAGACCACGAGCAGCGCCATCACGGCCCACCCGCCGACCGGGTGCCGATACTCGTCCGCGACCTGGGCGTACCGCACGACCGCGTAGACGAGGGCGAGCGTGCGAAAGACCGTGAGCGCCCGCCACAGCGACTGCTCGACCCCCACGTGAACCCCCAGGTGTGCCGGGTGCCGCCCGGTCAGGCGGCGGGTCGGCCGGAACCGCCCGAGTCGTCGTTCGGGGTCGGCGCGGCGTCCGGGTCGGCGGCATCCGTCGGGTCCGCCGGCTTGTCGGCCGCCGTCTTGTCGCCCGCCGTCTTGTCGGCCGCCTTGGACGCCTGCTTGCGCGCCTCGTCGATCCGCTTCTTGGCGTCGGCCGCGTACATGTCCACGTACTCCTGGCCGGACAACTCCATCAGCGCGTACATGATCTCGTCGGTGATCGCGCGCAGGATGAAGCGGTCGTCCTCCATGCCCTCGTAACGGGAGAAGTCCAACGGCTCGCCGACCCTGATGCCCACCCGCATCACCTTGGGCACGATCTTGCCGGGCGGCTGGATCTTCTCGGTGTCGATCATCGCCACCGGGATCACCGGGGCGTGCGACTCCAGCGCGAGCCGGGCGATCCCGGTCTTGCCCCGGTACAGCCGACCGTCCGGCGAACGGGTGCCCTCGGGGTAGATGCCGAACAGGTGGTCCTCGCGCAGCACCTTGAGGCCGGCGTCGAGCGCGGCCTCGCTGGCACGACCACCGCTGCGGTCCACCGGGAGTTGGCCCACGCCCTTGAAGAACGCGGCGGTGAGCCGGCCCTTGACCCCGCGGCCGGTGAAGTAGTCCGACTTCGCCAGGAAGGTGATCCGGCGCGGGACCACGACGGGCAGGAAGAACGAGTCCGAGAACGAGAGATGGTTGCTCGCCAGAATCGCCGGGCCCCGGTCCGGGATGTGCTCCTCACCCTCCACCCAGGGGCGGAAGAAGAGCCTCAACACGGGGCCGACGATGATCTTCATCAGCCGGTAGAACAACCCTGACCTCCTCCTCGGGACAGGACGAACCCTAGAGCATGCCCCCGGGCCGGGACCCGCGTACGGCCCGGTCGGGCAAACCGCCCGACCGGGCCCCGGAACCCGGCCGCGGGCCGCTCGCGGTGGATCCTCGGCCGGCCGTGCGGGCCGCCTCCCGGGCCGGCCGCCGGCCACGCGGCGCCGCTGTACGCATCGCGCACCCCCGTGGGACGATTCCGAGGCGTCCAGGTGTTACGGGGTGAGAGGCGGAACCACTCGCCTGTCGACCCCGTTATGGAACCTGTATCGCCGTCGTCCACCGGTCGCCACAACCTCGTGGTGCCCACCCGGCCGGCTGGTCCCGCCAAGCCCGTCACCCGAAGGAGCCCGTTGGTGTCGATCCTGCCCGGTGCCGAGCCCCACCAACACGACGGCGGTCCCGTGGGCGTCCTGCTCTGCCACGGCTTCACCGGCACACCGCAGTCGCTGCGACCGTGGGCGGAACACCTGGCCGCGGCCGGGCTGAGCGTGTCGCTGCCGCTGCTGCCCGGTCACGGCACCCGCTGGCAGGACATGAACCTGACCACGTGGCAGGACTGGTACGCGACCGTGGACCGCGCGTTCGACCGACTGCGCGAGCGCTGCGACACGGTGTTCGTGATGGGCCTGTCGATGGGCGGCGGCCTGGCCCTGCGGCTGGCCCAGCAGCACGGCGACAAGGTGGCCGGCCTCGTGCTGGTCAACCCGTCCGTGCAGGCCGACGACCCGAAGATCAAGCTGCTGCCGGTATTGCGCCACGTCATATCATCGGCGCCCGGCATCGCGTCGGACATCCGCAAGGAGGGCTCGGTCGAGCTCGCCTACTCGCGCACGCCGGTCAAGGCGGCCTATTCGCTGTCCCGCTTCTGGCGCGTGGTCTCCGCCGACCTGCCGCAGGTCACCCAGCCGGTGCTGCTCCTGCACAGTCCGCACGACCACGTGGTCTCGCCGGCCAACTCCGAGACGGTGCTGGCCAGGATCTCCTCCACGGACGTCACCGACGTCCTGCTCAACGACAGTTATCACGTGGCGACGCTCGATCACGACGCGGAACGGATCTTCGCATCCAGCCTGGAGTTCGTACGCCGGCTCGCGCCGGACGCGCGAGCCCCGGAGACGGCCGAGAGGGACTGAACGAACGGTGCGCGGACGTGGCAACGGACTCGACGCGGAGTCCTTCAAGCCCCTGACCGACCTCGACCCCGAGGCGGCGGACGTGATGCTGGTCGCCCTGCGGGACGCGGGGGTCGCGGCATACGTCTCGACGTTGGAACCCCGGGATCCGGACGAGGAGCCCGAGGAGATCGAGCGCCTGTGGGTGGACGCGACGGCGACGTCGCGGGCCCGGGCGATCCTGCGCTCGCTGACCGAGCCGTCCTCGCCCCGGACCCGGGCCAAGGAGGCGGCGACCGGACCGGCGGACATCCCGAAGGTGGATCCGCCGCGCGCGGAAGGCGCCGAGCGGGGCGAACGCACCGACCGGGGCGAACCCGAGTCGCCCGCCGACCGGCCGGGCGACGACGAGGTGTGGGCGCAGATCGTCGCGTCCTTCGACAACGACGTGGCCGACCCGGTCCCGCGCTGGCCGGTGGCCGAGGACCTGGGCGGCGAGCGGTCGGACCGGGACGAACCGGGCGAGGGATCGTTCAAGGTCGGGCTGCCCGCGGCCGCGGGACCGCGCGACTACTCGCTGGCGCCGCCCGGGCCGCCGGTGATCGACGAGTTGCACGAGGATCCGGAGGAGCACTTCGTGCCGCCTCCGCCGCCGCCGCTGCCCAAGACCGACGCGGCCACCAAGATCGCCTGGATCGCGCTGGTCGGCGGTCCGCTGTATCTGCTCGTGTCGGTGCTGCTCGGCCGCGCGGTCGGACCGTGGACCTCGTTCGCCGCGTTCGCCGCGTTCACCGGCGGATTCGTCGCGTTGGTGGCACGGATGCGGCGAGATCGGGACGAGGACGACCCGGACGACGGCGCCGTGGTCTGATTCGACCTCATGTGCCTTGTTCGCGACCGGTTCTGACGGGACGTCATCCCGCATTCGAGGTCCGGGTCCGGGTACCTTCCTTGCGTGGACGCGGATAACGAGGGACGCCTGATCGGCGGGCGCTACCTGCTCGCCGACCGACTCGGGCGAGGCGGCATGGGTGCGGTCTGGCGAGCTCGGGACGAGGTCTTGGGGCGCGAGGTCGCGGTGAAGGAGATGTTGCCGCAGCCCGGCGCGGACGAGGCCGACCGGGCCCGGCTGCGCGAGCGCGCGGCGCGTGAGGCCCGGGCCGCCGCGCGGCTGAGCCATCCCTCGGTGGTGCGCGTCTACGACGTGGTCGAGGAGGACGATCGGCCGTGGATCGTCATGGAGTTGGTCCCCTCGCGCTCACTGGCCGAGGTGATCCGCGGCGACGGCCCGATGGCCGCCGACCGGGTCGCCGAGATCGGGCTGACCATGATCGACGCGCTGCGCACCGCGCACGCGGCCGGGATCCTGCACCGCGACGTCAAGCCCGGCAACGTGCTGATCACGCTCGACGACCGGGCCGTGCTCAGCGACTTCGGCATCGCGGTGGTCGAGGGCGACTCGTCGGTCACCCAGTCGGGTGTGGTGCTCGGCGCGCCGGCGTACATCCCGCCGGAGCGGGCCAGGGGCCTGAGTCCGACGGCGGCCTCGGACCTGTGGTCGCTCGGCGCGACGCTGTACGCGGCGGTCGAGGGCAAAGCGCCGTTCGAGCGCTCCACGCCGCTCGCGACGCTGACCGCGATCGTCAGCGAGGACCCGGCGCCCGCCAAGCACGCGGGCGCGCTCGACCCGGTGTTGCGCGCGCTGTTGGCCCGCGATCCGCAGGAGCGGCCGGACGCGGCGGAGGCCGAGGCGATGCTGCGCGACGCGCTGCGCGAGATCCGGGAGGAGAACGCGGCCACCCGGGCGCTGCCGCTGTCGCCCGCACCGCTGCTGCCCCGGCCCGCACCGGCGGCGGACCCCAAGGCGGACCCGAAGGCGGAGTCGAAGGCGGAGTCGATACCCGCGATGGTGCCCGTGGTGCGCGTCACCGACCCGGATTCGGACGAAATACCCCGGGGCGACGGGGAGATCGCATCGTCACTCGTCGCCCCGCCCGCGAAACCCGCCAAGCCGGTCCGGGAGGACCGCCCGGCGCGCGCGTTCCCGTGGTTGCCACTGCCCGCCGCGATCGCGGCCCTGGTGGTCTTCGGCGTCGTGGTGGGCCTGATCCTCTTCCTGATCGTCCCGGCCGACGACAAGAAGCCCAACGCGAAGGCCGGCGGCACCGATTCGGCCGGCCCGCGTGCCACTCCCTCTCCACCGGCCTCGCCGAGTTCCGCCGGGTCCGCCCCGGCCGCGGGGAATCTCACCCAGCCGCCGCCGAGCACCGAGCCGGAGCAGAGCCCGAGCGGCCCGCCGGCGCAGACCACGCCGCAGACCACGCAACAACAGCAACCGCCTCCCGAGACGAACGGCCTGCCGGCGGGCTGGACTTCGTACACGGGCTCGACCACGCCCTACCGGATCGGCCTGCCGCCGGGCTGGAGCAAGGTCAAGACCGAGGGCTCGCAGGAGTTCTTCGCCAACGCGGAGCGCACGCTCAAGCTCAACGTGGACACCGTCGCCAGTTCACCGACCGACCCGGTCGAGGACTGGAAGAACCTGGAACCCGACGTGCGCGGCAATTTCCCGAACTACCAGCGGCTGAGCATCGAGAAGGCCGACTACCGCGACTACCGCGCCGCCGCCTGGCACTTCACCTTCGGCAGCACCGTCAAGCACCACGTGCTCAACCTCGGCTTCACGGTCCCGTCCGGGCGCGGCTATTCGCTGTACATGGACACCCCGGACGCGGTCTGGAACGACCCGGCCACCCAGGAGTTGCTGGCCGGCTTCAAGGCGAGCTTCCAGCCCTGACCCGCCCGAACGCCCGGCCCGCCCGGCCCGCCTCCCGGCTCACCCGCACCACCCGATCCGCCAGATCCGCCGTCAGGCGGTGGGCACCCGCAGGTCGGCCAGCACCGGGCGATGGTCGGAGGCCGCGGTGTAGTCGGCGTCCGTGACGTCGTCGGGGACGCCACAGCCGAGCACCTCGATGCCCTGGGACACGAACACACCGTCCAACCGGCGACCGGGGTCGCGGCGCGGCGAGGTGAACTCCGAGCCGTTCGGCGCGGTCGCGTAGCCGTCCTGCAACTCCTCGGCCAGCCGGTCCCACGCCGGCCGGCCGGCCGACTCGTTGAAGTCCCCGGCCAGCACCCGGTGTTCGACGCCGAGGCCGGCCAGTCGGCGAAGCACCAGTTCGGCCTGTTCGAGCCGCTCGGCGGCGTCCAGGCTCAGATGGGTACTGGCCACCGCGAACTCGGCGCCGCCGGCCTCGACCACGGCGGTGGCCATGCCACGCTGATGCAGCCCGGGCGTCCGCGGCAACAGCACGTCGTTCGCCCGGCGTACGCTCACCCGCAGGCCGCCGAGCAGCAGCGGACCGGCCGCGGTGCCGCCGCCGGTGATCACCACCAGGCCGCACTCGCGCGCGAATCGGGCCACCGCGTGCCGCCGGCGCAGGAACCGGGGCGCCTCCTGGACGCAGAGCAGGTCGGGCGCGCAGTGTCGGACGATCCGCACGAGGGCCTCGCGATCGTCGCGCAACGAGCGCACGTTGTACGACATGACCCGGATCTCACCGGTACCGACAGTCACTGGAGCCCCCTTGCCCGGCTCGGACCGCCCGGCCCGAACCACGATCGACCAGCCATGCGCCCGCCCGCTCGTCGGGCGGCGATTGTCCGCGCGTCGGCGCGGCACCGGTATCGCGCGTCGTCGCGATACCGGTCAGCGGCGGGCCAGGTCCGCCGCGCCGACCAGTCCCGCGTCGCTGCCCAGCGTGGCCACCACGACCTCGGCACCCAGCCGGTGCCCTCGGCGCAGCACGCTGCGATAGGTCTCCAGGGCCGGGACCAGCAGCAGGTCGCCCGCGTCGGAGACGCCGCCGCCGATCACGAACGCGGCGGGGTCCAGCACGGCGGACAGATCGGCCAGCCCCTGGCCCAGCCAGGTGCCGAGTTCGCGGAAGGCGGCCAGCGCGACCGGGTCGCCGAGCAGCGCGGCCTGGGTGACGTGCGGGCCCTGGATCCCGGCGGGCGTGCCGTTGCCGAGCGCGAGCAGCTTCTCCGCCGCCTCGGGGATGCCGGCCGCGCGGTCGCGGGCGTAGCGGGTCAGCGCGCTGCCGCTGGCGTACTGCTCCCAGCAGCCGTAGTTGCCGCACGGGCAGGCGATGCCGTTCGGGACCACCCGCATGTGTCCGGGCTCACCCGCTATCCCGCCACCGCCCCGGTACAACTCGCCGCCGAACACGATCGCGCCGCCGATGCCGGTACCGACGGTCACACACATCACGTTGGTGTGCCCCGCGGCCGCGCCGAAGCGCACCTCGCCCCACGCGGCGGCGTTGGCGTCGTTCTCCACCACCACAGGGAGGCCGATCAGCGCCTCCATCCGGTCGCGCAGCGGCTCGCCGACCCACGCGCCGACATTGGCCGAGAACAGCACGGTCGATCGGTCCGCGCCGATGAAACCGGCCGCGCCGAGCCCGACCGCCTCCACGACGTGGTTCCGGCGCAGGGTGTTGACCGCCTCGGCGATCACCCGCGCGGTGCCATCGGCGTCCTTGGGGGTCGCGACCTTGAGCCGATCGAGGATCACCCCGTCGGCATCGACCACGCCCGCGAGGATTTTGGTGCCACCGATGTCGACACCGATCGTGAGTCCCATGTCGTCCCAAGCTCGTTCGCGTGCATTGCCCGCAACGGATCGTACTGGTCCCTTCCCCGGGTCCACCCCACCCGTACGCCCGCAGGTCATCGTGGGGATACCCGGAAACGGGCGGTCGACCGGGGGACGACGGCGCCGGCGACGCGGCCCGGAGCGCAGGGCCGGTTATTCGTCGTCGAGCCGAATCCGCTCGGTCTCCGCCGGCCGCGCGGCCCACCGACGCTCCCGGTCACCCACGAAGGCCCGGTACGCGGAGGCCAGCTCGGATCCGGCCGCGGCCAGGTGCGCGGCGACCTCGGGATGCCTGCGCACCACCTGCTCGCGTACCGCGCCGGCCTGCTCCACGAGCGTCTCGGCCAACCTGCGCGCCTCCTCCGCCAACCGCGCGGCGGGTGCCTCGTCCCCCTTGTCGGCCCCGCTCAACGATTCGGCGAGCTTGCGCGCCTCCTCCCCGAGCCGCGCCCAGGGATCGACCCGCTCGCCGTCACGCTCCGTGTGCGCCCCTTCGTCGGCGGAGCCGGCGTCCGCCTCGTCCGGCGGCACCGGGTCCGTGTTGTCCGCCCACGCGTCCGCACCGTCCCCGGCCGCGCCCTTGCCCGTCACCCGCTCGTCTCGGTCCATCCGACGCATTGTCCGCGCTCGCGCACCCCAACGCGAACGGAACCCCGCGCGAACGATCCGAGACCGCAAACCCGACGATGCCGTCGCCGAACCCGCGCACCCCCATGAGGCACGAAATCGAGCCGCAGCATCGAGCCCCCGCATCAAGCCCCGGAATCGAGCCCGGGAAAGACGAGCCGGGAAACGAGCCTCGGGACGGCGCCGGCTCCCCCGCACCGAGCCTGCCTAGTGCCGGGCGCGGCACTAGACCGGGCTCTTTGCCGGCCGCCGGCCGGCATCGACCGTCGCGGCCGGATCCGGCGCCCGGGCCACGTCCGCGTCCTCGACGGCCCGACTCGCCCGCCACAACCGCCGTCCCGACACCACCGTCGCCGCCACCAGCAGCGCGTTGCGCAGTCCCAGGGCCAGCACCGCGTGCGGCTGGGAACCGAGCAGCTCGCCGAACCAGATCGGGAATTCGAGCATGGTCAGCGGCATCGCACAGAGCAGCAATACGGCCGGCGGACGCTGCGTGGTGTCCGGCCGCACCAGGCACACCGCCGCCAGGCCGATCAGCCACACCAGGTACTGCGGGCTGATCACCCGGCTGGTCACCACGAAGATCAGCAACGCGCACAGCGCCGCGTCGCACGCCGTCGTGTCGGTGAACCGGCGGGCCCGCACCCGCCACAGCAGCAGCCAGCCGAAGCCGAGCACGGTGGCGACCAGGCTGAGTCGGCCGACCGCCGAGACGTACGGGCCGTGGAACTCCAGCGAGCCGTAGCTCTCCTGGACCCGGCCGCTCCAACCCAGCCGGGTCGCGATGTGGAAGGGCAGCGCGAACACCGACTCGACCTCGATGCCGCGTTCGCGCTGGTAGCCCAGGAACGCGAAGGCGCCGGGCAGCGCGACGGCGAAGCCGAGCACCACGGCCGCGCCGCCGAGCAGGGTCCAGCCGTACACCCGGGCCATCCGCCCCCGCCCGCGCAGTCCGACGAAGATCAGCACCGGCCATACCTTTATCGCCGCCGCGACGCCCGCGAGCAGGCCCGCGAGTCGGTTGCGGTCCGTGCGCCGCCCGCCGATCAGCAGCAGCGCGGCCACCGTCGGCGCGGTCACCGCGAGGTCGTAGCGGGCCAGGACTATCGGCCCCAGCAGCGGCACCGCCACCACCCACAGGGCCGCGCCGTACGGCGAGCCGCCGCGCGGGATCGTCCGGACCAGCAGCCACAACACCACCGCGTCGGCGGCGAGCATCAGCAGGTAGACCGACGTCGCGTAGTCGAACGGCAACAATCCGGGCAGCAGCAGCACCCCCGCGGCGCCCGGCGGGTACTGCCAGCGCACGTCGTCCACCGGAAAGGTCCCCGAGCGCAGCACGTGGAACCACTCGCGGTAGATGGCCCGCGCGTCGCCGGTCACGAACGGCCACGGGTTGGGCAGCACGTCCATCGCGGTCAGCAGCAACAGGATTCGGGTCGCCGCCCAGACCAGCGCGATGGTCCACAGGGCACCCGACGGGGTCCGAAACGCGTTCCGGACACGGTGCGACTGCGGAGGGCTCACCGTCGGATCGTATCGAGGCGCCCGGGTCGATCCGGGCGTATCGGCGACGCTGCCGGGTCCGCGGGTCGCGGTTCGGGGCGACCCGGTCGTGCCTGTCCGGACCTCGAGCGTGCCGGTCCGGGGCCCCGAGCGTGCCGTCCCAAAGTCTCGGCCGGGCGATCCGCGGCCCTCGGTCGGGCGACCCGGGATCCTCGGTCGTGCGGTCCGCGGCAAGGATTCCCGGGTCTGGGATCCTCGTTCGTGATGAAGACCTTGATCGTCACCAACGACTTCCCGCCGCGCCCCGGCGGCATCCAGTCCTTCGTGCACTCCATGGCCCTGCGGCTGCCGGCGGACGGCGTCGTGGTCTACACGTCGTCGTGGAAGGACCGGGCGGAGATGGCCGCGTTCGACGCGGAGCAGCCCTTCCCGATCGTGCGCGACCGCACTCCGATGCTGGTGCCCACTCCCGGCGCGGTCCGCCGGGCCCGCGAGATCGCCCGCGCCGAGGGCTGCGACACCGCGTGGTTCGGCGCGGCGGCACCGCTGGGCCTGATGGCGCCCCGGCTGCGCGCGGTCGGCGTCGAGCGACTGGTGGCCACCACACACGGGCACGAGGCCGGTTGGGCGGTGCTCCCGGGCGCGCGGCAATTGTTGCGGCGGATCGGCGAGGGGGTGGACACGGTCACCTACCTGGGCGAGTACACACGCGGCAGGATCGCGCCCGCGCTCACCCCGGCGGCGGCCGCCCGGATGGTGCAACTGCCGCCCGGCGTGGACGAGAAGGTCTTTCGCCCCGACGTCGGCGGGGCCGAGGTGCGGGCCCGGCACGGGCTGAGCGATCGTCGCGTGGTGGTGTGCGTGTCCCGGCTGGTCCCGCGCAAGGGCCAGGACGTACTGATCCGAGCGCTGCCCCGGATCCGGCGCCGGGTGCCGGACGCGGCGCTGCTGATCGTGGGCGCCGGGCCGTACCGGGACCGGCTGGAGGCGATGGTCGACGAGGTCGGGGTGCGCGACTCGGTGGTGTTCACCGGCGCGGTGCCGTGGGCCGAGTTGCCCGCGCACCACGAGGCCGGCGACGTGTTCGCGATGCCGTGCCGGACCCGGCGCAAGGGGCTGGACGTCGAGGGCCTGGGCATCGTCTACCTGGAGGCGTCCGCGGTGGGTCGGCCGGTGGTCGCGGGCGACTCGGGCGGCGCCCCGGACGCGGTCCTGGACGGCGAGACCGGTTACGTGGTGAACGGCCGCTCGCCCGCCGCGGTCGCCGACAAGGTGGCGGGTCTGCTGGCCGACCCGGCGAAGGCGGCCCGGATGGGCGCGGCGGGGCGGCGCTGGGTCGAGCGGGAATGGCGCTGGGACCTGCTGTCGCGGCGGCTGCGCGGGCTGCTGGACCCGGACCGGGCGGGCTGAGCCGCGACCTGCCGAAAGCGGAAGGCGGGCGGCCCGGGAACCCCCGGACCACCCGCCTCCGCTGTCGCGAGCGAGCGCCTTCCGACGACGTCGGGCAGGCTCGGGCTCAGCCCTCGTAGATCTTCTCGATGTCCTGCTCGAAGTCCCGCAGCACGAGGTTGCGCTTGAGCTTGAGGGACGGCGTCACATGGCCGCTCTCCTCGGTGAAGTTGATGGTCAGCACGCGGAACCTGCGCACGCCCTCGGCCCGCGAGACGGCCTTGTTGCCCTCGTCGATCGCGTCCTGGACGGCGGCCAGCAGGTCCGGGTCCTCGGCGAGGTCGGCGACGGTCGCGTCGGCGGGCTTGCCGTGCTGCTCCTTCCAGGTCGGGAAGGCCTCCGGGTCGATGGTGATCAGCGCGCCGACGAACGGGCGGCGGTCGCCGACCACCATGCACTCGCTGATCAGCGGGTGCGCGCGGATGCGGTCCTCGATCACGGCCGGCGCGATGTTCTTGCCGCCCGCGGTGACCAGGATCTCCTTCTTGCGTCCGGTCACGGTCAGGAAGCCGTCGTCGTCGAGCACGCCGATGTCGCCGGTGCGGAACCAGTCGCCCTCGAACGCGTCGGCGGTGGCCGCCTCGTTCTTCCAGTAGCCGGTGAACACGTTCGGGCCCTTGGCCAGGATCTCGCCGTCCTCGGCGATCCGTACCGCCGAACCGGGCACCGGCCGGCCGACCGAGCCGATCCGGATCCCGACGGCCGGGTTGACCGTGTGCGCGGCGCACGTCTCGGTCAGGCCGTAGCCCTCCAGGACGGTGAAGCCGATGCCGCGGAAGAAGTGCCCGAGGCGGGTGCCCAGGGGTGCGCCGCCGGAGATCGCGTGGGTGGCCTGGCCGCCCAGCGCCGCGCGCAGCTTGCCGTAGACCAGCTTGTCGAACACCTTGTGCTTGAGCTTGAGGCCCAGGCTGATGCTCGCCGCGTCCATGCCCTCGCTGTAGGCGATCGCCGTCTCGGCGGCCATGTCGAAGATCTTGCCCTTGCCGTCGGCCTGCGCCTTGGCCGAGGCCGAGTTGTAGACCTTCTCGAACACGCGGGGCACCGCGAGCACGAAGGTCGGCCGGAAGGACGCGAGTTCCGTGGTCAGTTCCTTGACGTCCGGACAGTGCCCGACCCGCACGCGGGCCATCACGCAGCCGATCTCCAGGATCCGGCCGAGCACGTGCGCGAGCGGCAGGAACAGCAGGCAGCTCGACTTCTCCGGAATGAAGAGTTGTTCGAGCAGCGCGACCACGTTGCCCAGCTCGGCCTGGAAGTTGCCGTGCGTGAGGATGCAGCCCTTGGGCCGCCCGGTGGTCCCGGAGGTGTAGATGATGGTCGCGACCGAGTCGGCGCGCAGCGTCGCGCTGCGCTCCTCGACCACGGCGTCGGCCACGTCGCGCCCGCCGGCGGTGAGCGCGGCCACCGCGGCCTCGCCGTCGCCCTCGTCGATCCGCCATACGTGCTTGAGCTCGGGCAGCCGCTCGCGCGCCCGCTCGACCGCGCCCTCGTGCGCCGTGTTCTCCACGATCACCGCACGCGCGCCCGAGTCGGACAGGATCCACTCGAGCTGTTCGGCCGAGGAGGTCTCGTAGATCGGGACCGAGATCGCGCCCGCGCACCAGATGGCGAAGTCGATCAGCGTCCACTCGTAGCGTGTCCGCGACATCAGGCCGATCCGGTCGCCGGGCTCGATGCCCGCCGCGATCAGGCCCTTGGCGACCTCGTACACCTCGGCCAGGAACCGGGTCGAGGTCACGTCGGTCCAGCGTCCGCCCACCTTGCGGGCGAGCGCCGCGGCATCCGGTGCCTCCGCGGCGTTGCGCTTGATGAGGTCGGTCAGGTTGCCCTCGGCGGGAACCTCGGCCAGGGCCGGGACGCTGCACTCGCGCACTGATGCTCCTCGTTGCGGTCTCGGCGCCGGGGGTTCGGCGCTGCCGTTTGCCGTTGTCTGTGTCGCCGGCGGGTCGTACTCGCCGGCGGCTCTCGCCGGTCCGTCCGCGGTCCGTTTCCGCGGTCCGTCTCCGGTCCGTCTCTGCGCTGGGTCTCTTCGCTGGGTCTCGTCGGTGCGGCTCGTCGGTGGCTCTTGCCCGTTTCGTCGACGGGGGCAGACGTTACTGGCAAGTAGGTCCGGGGGACAGAGGTCCCGATGATCCTGTGCCCCGTCTCACGCCACGGACAAGCCCACGCCCGGATCGACTCGGATCCCGTGCGGGCGCCCGGCTCCCATCCGTCCCGATTCGGTCGTGCATGTCGAGAGTATCGATTCGTCGCCGAGGGCGGGTGTGACGGAGGCAACCCCACCGCGCCGTCGGTTTCGGTTCCGGCCCGTCAGTACAGTGACCGACATGCGGGTCCACGTGGTGAGCGATGTCCACGGCGCTGCCGAGGCACTCGCCCACGCGGGCGACGGCGCCGACGCCCTGGTGTGCCTGGGCGACCTGGTGCTCTTCCTCGACTACCACGATCTGGACCGGGGCATCTTCACCGACCTGTTCGGTGTCGAGAACACCCGCAGGCTGCTCGCGCTGCGCAACGCCCGCCGGTTCACCGAGGCCCGGGAGTTCTCCGGGGCACTGTGGGCGGGCGTGCCGGGTGGGGCCCGCGCGGCGATCGAGGAGGCGGTGCGCCGGCAGTACGCCGCGCTGTTCGCGGCCTTCCCGACGCCCACGTACGTGACCTACGGCAACGTCGACGTGCCCGACCTGTGGCCGGACTACGCGCGTGAGGGCGTGACCGTGCTGGACGGCCAGGTGGTCGAGATCGGCGGTCGCACCTTCGGCTTCGTCGGCGGCGGGCTGCGCACCCCGATGCACACGCCGTACGAGATCTCCGACGAGGAGTACGCGGCCAAGGTCGCCGCGGTCGGTCGGGTCGACGTGTTGTGCTGCCACATCCCGCCCGCGGTCCCGGACCTGACCTACGACGTGGTCGCGCGCCGGTTCGAACGCGGCAGCGAGGCGGTGCTGCGGGCCATCCACGAGACCGGGCCGGATCTGGTGCTGTTCGGTCACGTGCACCAACCGCTGCGGGCGCGGATGCGGATCGGGCGTACCGAATGCATCAACGTGGGGCATTTCCAGGCCACCGGGAAACCGTACGTCCTCACCTGGTGAGCCGGTGCCACGTACGCGCAGGTCGGGCACGATAGCCTTCGAGCGGATCGGCTGTACCCAAGCATCCGGTGATGTTTGTCCGGGACAGCCACAACGGCTACGCGAGCTTCCGGAGGACTCCTCACGATGGCTGAACGGACCAGCTCGACCATCACGATCGACGCCACGCCGGCCGAGGTCATGGCCGTCATCGCGGGGTTCGAGGGCTATCCCGAGTGGACCGGCGAGGTCAAGGAGACCGAGGTCCTCGAGATCGACGAGGCGAGCGGGCGCGCGGTGCGCGTGCGCTTCAAGCTCGACGCGGGCGTGATCAGCGACGAACACGTGCTCGGTTACACGTGGGACGGCGACCGCGAGGTGCGCTGGACCCTGGTGACCAGCCAGATGCTCAAGGCGCTCGACGGTCGCTACGCGCTGCGCCCGATCAGCGGCGGCACCGACGTCACCTACGAACTGACCGTGGACGTCAAGATCCCGATGCTGGGCATGCTCAAGCGCAAGGCGGAGAAGGTCATCATCGATCGCGCCCTGACCGGGCTCAAGAAGCGCGTCGAGAGCTGACCCGGCGGTGACGCGGGTCCTGTTGGTCACCGGCCTGCCGGGAGCCGGACGCACGACCGTCGCGGCGGCGACGGCGGTCGCCTCGGCACGGGCCGGGCGACGCACGCTGCTGCTCGCCGCCGACGGCACCCGGGACATGGACGCGGTCCTGGACCTGCCGGTGGGCACGGACGCGTCCGACGTGCTGCCGGACCTGACCGTGCAGCGGGTCGGCGCGCGGGCCGAGTTCGAACGCGAGTTCCTGCTGGTCCAGGGCCAGTTGGGCGCGGCGCTCGCGGTGGTCGGGGTGGATCCGCTGGATCCCGAGGAGATCACCGTGCTGCCCGGGGCCGGCGACGTGCTGGCGCTGCGCGTGCTCGCGCGGGCGGTGAGCGCGCGGCGCCACGAGCTGATCGTGGTCGACCTGCCGGCCGTCGAGCGCGCGGTGCCGGCGCTGGCGCTGCCGGAGGGGCTGGCCCGCTACCTCGATCGCCTGCTGCCGGTGGAGCGGCAGGCGGCCCGGGCGTTGCGGCCGGTGCTGGCGGCGGTCGCCGGTGTGCCGATGCCCGAGGACTGGGTCTACGACACGGCCCGGCGGGTGACCGCCGAACTGGCGGTGTTGCGCTCGCTGGTGGCCGCGCCGACGACCACCGTACGTGTGGTGCTGCGACCCGGGACGGTCGCGCTGGCGGCGGCGCGCCGGGCCGCCTCGGCGCTCGCGCTGTACGGGCACCGGATCGAGGACGTGATCGTGAACGGGGTGGGCGCCGCCGACTCGCCCGATCCGGCGGTGCGTTCGCGGGCCGAGGTGGCCCGGGAGACGGTGGACGCGCTGTGCGCGCTGTTCCCGCGGGTGCCGTTGGCGCAGATCCCGACGCTGGCCGCCGAACCGCTGGGCGCGGCCGAACTCGCGGACGTGGCGGCCCACTTCGGCCCGGTGCGACCGGGCGGCCCGGCCGAGGACGAGCATCTGATCGAGCGCGACGGCGAGCGGCTGTCGCTGCTGCTGCCGCTGCCGGGCACCGATCGCGACGACCTGGACCTGCTCCGCCGCGGCGACGAACTGGTGATCACGGTGGGCCCGAACCGCCGCCTGATCAAGCTCCCGTCGGCGCTGCGACGCTGTGTCATCGAAGGCGCGGGTCTGCGGGACGGCATGTTGCGCGTGCGCTTCGTCCCGGACCCGGCGGTGTGGATGCGCTCGTCGACGTAACGGCGACGAGGACGACGAGGACACCGACGCCCGTGGCGATCGACGCGGATCCCGGACCTACCGCATCCGACCTACCCCTTGCCGTGCAGCCGCTCCCAGTCGCGCGCGAGCGCGATGCGCTCGGGAGCGGACGGGTGTGAGGCGAACAGGAACTGCAGGATCGGGTTCGGGGTGACGTTGGAGCGGTTGGCCACCGCCAGGCTGTGTTGCATCCGGATGAAGGCCTCGGGGTCGCGGGTCAGGTCGAGCGCGTGCACGTCGGCGCGCGCCTCCAGGCGGCGGCTGATCAACATCTCGCCGGGTCCGGCCAGTGTGCCGATCACGGCGACCGCCGCGAGCAGCAGGGCCAGCGAGCGCGGATCGCCCGCATCGTCCGCGCCCGCCCGGCGCAGCAGCGGCGCGCACGTCATCACCAGGCCCAACGCGCAGACGCCCGCCGCGAGCGCCGCCGCGCCGATCAGCGTGCCGTGCAGCACGTCGTTGCGCTTGGCGTGCCCCAGCTCGTGCGCGGCGATCAGCTCCACCTCGCGCGGATCCGCGTCCCGCACGGTCGTGTCGTAGACCACGATCCGCCGGGTCGAGCCGAATCCGGACACGTACGCGTTGAGCGCGGTGGTCCGCCGCGACGCGTCCGCGATCAGGACGTCGCGTACCGGCACCCCGTCCCGCTCCGCCAGTTGCATCAGCGACGTGCGCAACTCCCCGTCCGGCATCGAGTGGAACCTGTTGAACGCCGGTTCCACCACCAGCGGGTACAGGAACGAGATCGCCACCACGAGCAGCGCGCCGGCTCCCGCCGCGAGCAGCCAGCCGGCCCGGGGCAGCGCGCGGATCAGCGCGTACAGCCCGAGCACGACCACCAGCAACAACCCGGTGGACATCGCGAAGCCCTTGGCCAGGTCCAGCCACCAGCTCCCCCACGACTGCACGGACAGGCCGTATCGTCGCCGGACCACCTCCAGGCGCGCCGCGAACGGCAGCGTCACCAGCCGGCCGATCAGGGCCAGCGCCAGGCCGCCGAGCAGGATCCGCCACACCCATCCGCCGCCGAGCGGGCGGGCGACCGCCTCGATGATCCGCGCGCCGACGGGGGTGAGCCCGAGCACGAGGGAGACCACCAGCGACAGCGCCATGGACAGGTAGGCGGGCGGGCGCGCGGCCCGGGCCAGCGAACGACCCCGGGCGATCTCGGCGGCGGTGAAGTCCCGGGCCGCGTCCGGGTGGGTGAAGCCGCCGGGCGGCTCGGCCAGCGGGCGCCACGGCGTGGTCACCACGACCGCCACCAGCAGCAGCGCGCCCGTGCACACCAGGCAGATCAGCAACAACCGCTGGACCGACATGCCCGCCACGCCCCCGTCATCCGGCCTGCGTCCGCAGGTAGTCCAGCCAGGTCCTGGTGAAGGAGTCGGGGTTGGTGCCCAGGACGGACACCATCGCCGACGCCAGCGCCGAGGCGGAGTCGGGCGCGTCCACCCCGGGCGGCCGTTCGGCGCCGACCGTACGGTACAGGTCGACCAGCTTGGCCTGTCCCCACCGCTCCGCGATCAGTTTGCACGCCAGCCAGCCCATCTCGTACGCCTGGGGCAGGTCCTCCTGCGTGGTCTCGAAGCTCGCGTCGGCCGGCAGCCGCTCGGGCACCTTGCCCGCCTTGACGTCGCGGCGCAGTTCGGG
This sequence comes from Embleya sp. NBC_00888, assembly GCF_045207655.1. Lineage (NCBI taxonomy): Bacteria > Bacillati > Actinomycetota > Actinomycetes > Kitasatosporales > Streptomycetaceae > Embleya > Embleya sp. NBC_00888. The sequence continues at coordinate 2,759,370 of NZ_CP108784.1, forward strand.
AGCCGCCGTGCGCATCGTCTGGGCCGAGTCGAGGTAGCCGACGTAGTCCGCGAAGCCCTCGGAGAGCCAGGTCGGCGTCCAGGCCCGGGTGAACGCGCGGCTCGCCACGTGGGCGATCTCGTGCGTCATCACCACCCGGCGCTCCAGGTCGCCCAGCTCGCGGAACGCGTCCGGATTGACGATCACCCGGTCGGCGGCGGCCGCGTCCGCCGCCGCGCCGCGCTCACCGGTGGTCACCGCCGCGATCTTGGCGTATTTGCCCGGTTCGGCGCCCAGCAGTCGGGCCATCTGCGCCTGGGTGCCGGGTACCACGACGACCGTGCGCCCGGGCCAGGACTCCCCCCAGACCGCGCTGACCCGGGGTACCGCCTTGTCCGCGATGTCGGCGAACTCGCGGATCACGTCGCGCGTACCGATCCCGAGCACCGTGCTGTGCGTGCCCTGCACGACGGTGACCGGGCCCAGATCCCACACCTGGGCGGGAGTACGCATCCCGGTCGCGGCGCCGTCGGTGTCGGCCGCGAGGTACCACGTGCCCGCGCGCAGCACGAAGGTCAGGTATTGCGGCACCCGCACGGCAGCCACGTCGTGTCCGGTGATCCGGTAGAGGAGGTCGACGTGCGCGGTGAGCACGGGGGCGCCCAGCGCGCTCTTGCGCGCGTCGGAGAGCTCGAACGCGTCGGGAGTGACGACCTCGTACTCCCAGCCGGCGAACGGCACCTCGGCGATGTTGTCGAAGACGCCGATCTGGGACTGCCGGAACTCGGCGTTCTGCGGATCCAGGGTGCTCGTGAACGCCTCGCGGTCGCGGGACAGGACCGCGCCCGCTCGCCGCTCCAGCAGCGCCCCGATCGCTATCCGGCGCGCGTTCGCGTGTTGTTCGTCGCCGTCCGCGGTGGTCCGGCCGGGGGTTTTCGAGGCCCCGGAGTGGGCGCGCGGGGGCGCGTCGGTCACCGTGTCCGCGATGAACCGGGTGACCCCGAGGACGGCCCCGAGCTGGGCAAGCGCACACACCACGATCAGGACCGGCAGGAGGCTGCGGATCCGGCGCGCGGCCCGATTCGGGTCATCCACCGGTCGATCGTAACGTGGGCGCGACCGGCGCCCGGTCCGCGCCGGGACCGGGCCCGCGACGAACGGGTCCCCGACGGGCCGGGGGCGGTCAGGCGGGGCGGACGACCTTGGCGATCGGCATCGACCTCAGCGGCGCGTAGCGCACGTTCGTCCCGGGCTTGGGGGCGTGGATGATCCGCCCGGCGCCGACGTAGACGCCCACGTGGGTGTATCCGCCGAAGTAGACGACCAGGTCACCGGGCCGGATCTCGGCGATCGGGACCGCGCGGCCCGCGCCGGCCTGCGCCTGCGACGTGCGCGGCAGCACCACGCCGGCCTGCTGCCACGCCCAGCCGGTCAGCCCGGAGCAGTCGAAGGAGTCGGGGCCGCCGGCGCCCCAGACGTACGGCTTGCCCAGCGCCCTGGTCGCGGCGGCCACCGCGATCGCCGCACGGCCGTCGATCGGGGCCGTCCGGGCATCCCGCGCCGACCCCGGCCGGGCCTCGTCGCGCGAGGCGCGGTTCGGATCGGTGCCGTCGACGAACCCGCCCGCGGACCCCTCGGCCGGCCCGTCGGCGGCCAGGAACCGGGCCCGATCCGACGCGTCGAGCGTGTTCAGCAGTTCCCGGGCCCGGGTCAGTTCGCGCTCGACGTCGGCCCGCTTGGCCGCGAGATCCCTGCGGCCCGTCTCCAGCGCGGCGAGCGAGTCGGCGGCCTCGCGACGCTCCTGGTCCAGCGCGCGCCGGGTGGACCGGGCACGGACGACCGCGTCCCGCTGCCGCTCGGCGAGCCGATCCAGGACGGACGCCCGGGACAGGTACTCGTCCGGGCTCTCGGACATCAGCAGCGCGAGCGTGGGGTCCACGCCGCCGCCGCGGTACCGCGCCGCCGCCATCGAGCCCAGGTCGCCCTGGAGGACCACCAGCTCGGCCTGCGCGTCGGCGATCCGGCCCTGCGCGCGAGCCACCTGCTCGCGCAACCGCTCCTGCCGCTCGGCGAGGCCGTTGTACTCCTCGGTGGTCGCCTCGGCCTGGTGGTACAGCTCGCCGATCCGCTGCCGCACCCGCTCCTGGAAGGGCGCCGGGTCGGCGTACGAAACGTTCGACGCGAACGCGACCGCCGTGACGGCGGTGGCGGTCAACACGGTGACCCGGGTCTTGCCGGCCTTCGGCCTGCGATGGGACGCCACGGAGGTGGGCTCCTTCTCCGGGCCCGGCTACCCGCCGTCCGGGCCGGACGGTCGAGTGCTTCTCGGGCGCTCGACCGGCGACCTTAGTGACCCAAACATGATCACTTCAAATCAATCGGCGAATTCCGTATCACTCTTCGCCAATTCTCCGAAAAAGGTCATCCGGCGATCACCTTTCGCGCTCGACCGATCGACGAACGCTCGGTATCTCGCCGTTGTCGCACAGTTGCGCGCCGGCCGCCGCGAGCATCCCCTCGGCCGCGAACAGCCGCAGCGTGGTGAGGGTTTCCTCGTCCAACTCGGCGTAGTCGAGCTGATCGGCGTGCTCGCCGTACTCCCCGGAGTCGGCGTATTGCGAAACAAATGATAATTCGGACGACATACCGGAATCGATCGAACGAACGCTGATCAACGCCGGCCCGATCGAGGCCGGAATCGCGCAGCCGGCGCCGGCGCGCCCTCGGCCGCGGTGCGTACGACAGGCGATGCGCATGTGGCTTCTCCCCTTTCGTCGACTTTCCTCGTCAACGGTAGGGAGCGGCACCGACACGCGGTGCGAACGGCGCCCGTGCGCCCGGGGTCAGCCGCGGGTGAGCCGGCGCAGCAGCATGGTGGAGGGCACCGGGCGGGCACCGGCCTTGCGCACGCCCTCGGCCACCTCGCGGTCGGTGGAGACCACCACGACCGGGCGGCCCGGCGGCTCGGCCCGGACCAGCCGGCGAATCAGCTCGTCGGCCGTCTCGCCCGGCTTGCTGAACATCACCCGCACCCCGCGGGCGGGAGCCAGCAGCACCGGCGCGTCCAATTGCGCGCCGTCGAACACGCAGGTCACCTCGCAGCCGGTCTGCGCGGCGAGCCCGGTCAGGCCGCCGACCAGCCGGTCGCGCTGCTTGTTCAGCGCGAGCGTGGGATAGCCGGTCTTGGTCACGTTGTAGCCGTCGATCACCAGGTGCGCCTGCGGCAGCGCGAGCAATTGGTCGAGCAGGGCCGGGTCGTCGCCCTCCAGCGCGCGCTGCGCGATGTCCTTTATCCCGGACGCGCCCGGCACCACCGCGTCCACCATGTCGGCGGGCCGGATGCCCACCGGCGGCAGCGCGAGCTCGCGGCGCAGCCCCTGGGCGGCCTCCAGCACGGTGTCCAGGAGCAGCCGGACCCGGGTGTCCTCCATGCTGCGTCCCTCGCGGGCCGCCCGGCGGCTGGCCTCCAGGGCCGATTCGACCTCGGCGACGCGACCGCGCAGCCGGCGCGCCTCCTTTTCCGCGGCGGCGACCGCGGCCTGCGCCTCGACCCGCACGGCGTCCAGCTCGGAGCGGGCCCGGCGGGCCTCCTTCTCCTCGTGCTTGGCGCTGCCCTGGAGGCCGCGGACCTGGCGGCGCAGGTGGTCGGCCTCCTTGCGGGCCGTCTCCAGCTCCGCGCGCAGCCGTTCGTGCTCGGTCTTGGAGGCCGCGCGCAGTACGCCGACCTCGTGCTCGAGGCGGGACAACGTCTCGGCGGCCTCGGCCTCGGCGCGATCGGCGGCGGCCTCCTTGGCCGCGTCGCCGGCGGTCTCGATCAGTCGGACCCAGCCGCGCGGGCGCAGCAGGTACGCGGCGGCGGCCACGTCGAGCGGGTCGGCCGCGGCGGGCACCTTGCCGGCCTCGAGCGCCTCGGAGATCTCCGGCAGGCCCTTGCGGAAGCGCTCCGCTATGCGCTGCCGGAACACCGGGTCGTTCTCCAGCGCGGCGGCCAGCGGCGTCGCGGCGAACTTGGCCCGGCGCTGGTGGGTGAACCGGGCGAACCGGCGCAGCGGGCCGGGCACCTCGTCCGCGGTCATCGTGCCGAGCGCGTCCGCGGCCACCGAGATCACCCGCACCCGGACCGCCTCGGGCAACGGCCCGGACAACGCCTCGGGCTCGACGACCTGCGGATCACCACGCTCCGGGTCGGCCCCGACGGCACCGGGCTCGGCGCAGGCGTCGGCATCCGCACCGGCGGCGACACGGGGCTCGGTGGTGGGGTTCGGATCGGCCTCGGCGCTCGCCGGCCCGGCCGGATGCGCGTGGGCCGCGGGGGCGGCGGGCCCGTGCGGCTCCGGATCGACCGCGTGGTCGACGGGTGCCTCCGGGGCGGACTCGGAGTCGACGGACACCGGGTCGGTCTCCGCCTCGGCCCGGGATTGCGCGTCGAGGTCGGGCTCGGCGGCCGGCACCGCCTCGGCGGCCTCGGCGGCGTGCGCAGGCGTGACCTCGTCCGCGCGGGTATCCGGTCCGCTCACTGCTCCTCCGGTCCTTCCCGTTCCCTTGAGGCCCCTCCCCACGTCACCGTTGCCGGGACGCCGACGCCTTGATCATGGCGTGTTCCGGAGCGGGGACGGCCGCGCCGGGCCGCCCCGATGCCGAAACGATGCACAGTCCCATTGTCGCCGCACGGTCTCGGCACTCAGCTCGCGTCGGGTCGCGCCACCAGCTCGACGGAGTCGGTCGCGTTGCACCAGCGGCAGCGCACCGACTCGATCTCGTCGGAAACGATCTCGCGCTCCTCGACCCGGGCGACGCCCGCGAGGTCGAGGTGGGTGAACTCGACCGCCTTGGTGGTCCGCGTCACGTCGAACCGGGTCAGGTTGCCGCACAGCGAGCAACGCCACCGGGTGTCCTCGGTGGGGGCCTGGATCGACATGCGTGTTCCCTTCCTGTCTGGTCTGCGAGCGTCTGCCGGTCCGCGAGCGGCCCGCGTACACCCATGATGCCGGGCGGCGAGAGGTACCTGGGCGCGGCCGTGTCGGGCCGGAAACGTACCGTCCGGTACATGAGCAGCACCGCGCACCGGGATTGCCGGTCACGAGGTTCGGCGAATCAGGGCTTGCCGGCGGCCGACCGGCCGCGGCGTTCCCGCCCGCCGGACAGTATCGCCCCGGGCCACGAGTTGCGAACCATGCCCGGGTCCCGAGCGATTCGTGACGAGGTGGAGCGTCAGGTGTTCACGGTCGTCGATCTGGAGACGACCGGCCTCGATCCGCAGGAGGCGCGGATCACCGAGATCGCCGCCGTACGCCTGCGCGGATCGGACCGTCTGGGCGAGTTCGCGACCCTGGTCGCGCCCGGCGTACCGATCCCGGAGTTCATCACCGACCTGACCGGGATATCCGACGACCTGGTGGCCGACGCGCCACCGCTGCGACTGGTGTTGCCGGCGTTCACCCGGTTCGCCGAGGACGCCATCCTGGTCGCCCACAACGCCCCCTTCGACGTGGGCTTTCTGCGTGCGGCGAGCCTCGCCTGCGACGCGCCGTGGCCCGATCTGCGGGTCGTGGACACGCTCGCGCTGGCCCGCGCGCTGCTGCCGCCGGGGACGGTGCCGAACATGCGCCTGGGCACGCTCGCGCGGTACTTCGAGGCGCCCACCGACCCGACCCACCGAGCGCTGGCCGACGCCCGGGCGACCGCGCACGTCCTGCGCGCCTTCATCGGCCGGATGCACGCGAGCGGCCGGCACGAACTGTCCGACCTGCTCACCCTGGGCCGGCCGGCCGCACCCAGGGTGTGGCCGGAGCAAACCACTTCGATCGGGTGAAGCCGCGGTCGCGCCACCGACACCACCCGGCGCACGTGCGCCGACTAAGCTCGGGCACCTTGTCGTCGAGAGCCGGAGGACTACCCGTGATCACCGCGATCGTGCAAGTCAAGACGCGTGTGGACCAGACCCCGGAAATCGCGGAGGCGATCGCCGCGATCGAGGGCGTGAGCGAGGTCTACTCGGTGACCGGAGAATTCGACCTGATCGCCATGGTGCGCGTCCGCGCCCACGACGACCTGGCCGACGTCATCCCCGGCCACCTCAACAAGGTCCCCGGCGTGGAGGCCACCACCACCCACATCGCCTTCCGCACCTACTCCCAACACGACCTCGAAGCCGCCTTCGCCATCGGCCTGGAATAACCCCGGTCCGGGCGCCCCAAAGCGCCCGGACCCAGCCCGTCCGGCGCTTGAGAACACCCCTCCCGACGCAATCAAAACCGCAGCCCCACCGCCCGACGACACCAAATCCAGCCCGGCCGGCGCTTGAGGCCAACCCAGCGGAGCCGACGCCCAGCGCCGGCCGAACACCAAATCAGCCCGTCCGGCGCTTGAGGCCACTCAGCCCGTCCGGCGCTTGAGGACACCCCCGGCGGGCCACCCCACCCCCGAGCCGGGCGCAGCCGAACCGCATCAACCCACCGAAACCCACCCACCCCAGCCCGTCCGGCGTTTGAGGACGCCCGGCCGGCGAGGCCAAAACCCCCTACGCCGCAGGCAATTGCCGCACGGAGCGCGGGTCCGCGTCCGGAACACACCGCCCCCCATCGACCGTGTAGCTCCACAACGCCCCACGCTCCACGATCTCCCGCACCGCCCCCGCGAAGCGGTCCAGGTGCTCGACGGGCGTCCCCAGGCCGAAGCTGACCCGGATCGCGTTGAGGTTCTGCTCACCCTCGGGCGCGTCCGGAGACCCGCACTCGCTCGGCTGGTCGGCCCGCCCGCCCAACAGGTGCCGCACCAGCGGATGGGCGCAGAACAGCCCGTCCCGCACGCCGATCCCGTACTCCGCAGACAACACCGCCGCGAACCGCGAGCTGTTCCACCCCTCGACCACGAACGAGAGCACCCCCACCCGCGCCGACTCCGGCCCGAACAGCTCCAGCGTCCGCACCGCCGGAATCTGCGCCAGTTGCGCCCGAAGGCGCGCGAGCAGCGCCTCCTCGCGGGCGACCAGCGCCGCCGGCCCCGCCTCGGTGATCGCCCGGCACGCGGACGCCAACGCGTAGGCGCCGATCACGTTCGGCGACCCCGCCTCGTGCCGGGCCGCACCGCGCTGCCACTCCACGTGGTCCCGACTGACCGCCTTGCTCGCCCCGCCGCCGGCCAGGTACGGCTCGGCCGCGTCCAGCCAGTCGCCCCGCCCGGCCAACACGCCGGAGCCGAACGGCGCGTACAGCTTGTGCGCCGACAGCGCGATCCAGTCCACGTCCAGGTCGGCCACCGACACCGGGTGGTGCGGCGCCAGTTGCGCGGCGTCCAGCACGATCCGCGCGCCGTGCCGGTGCGCGACCTCGGCCAGCTCGGCGACCGGGAAGAGCTCACCGGTCACGTTCGAGGCACCGGTCACACACACCAGCCGGGGCCCGTCGCCGGACCCGGCGAGCGCCGCCTCCAGCGTCGCGACGGCCTGCGCCGGCGAGGACGGCGCGGCCAACTGAGTCACCCCGGCGTGCCGGCGCCACGGCAGCAGCGCCGCGTGGTGCTCGGTCTCGAAGACGAACACCCGGGTGCCGCGCGGCAGTACCGACGCGAGCAGGTTGAGCGAGTCGGTGGTCCCGCGGGTGAACAGCAGCGTGTCGTCGGCCCGCAGCCCCAGGAAGCTCGCGACCGTGGCCCGGCTCTGCTCGTACAGGTCGGTGGACAACTGGGACAGGTAGCCGGCACCGCGGTGCACACTGCCGTAGTAGGGCAGGTATGTGGACACGTCGTCCCACACCCGCTGTAGACACGGCGCGCTCGCCCCGTAGTCGAGCGCGGCGTACTCGACCTCGCCACCGGTCACCAGCGGAACGAGCACGTCCCGCCCGACCACGGGCAGCGGCGCGGCGATCGCGACGTCACAGTCGAAGGCGGCGGCGGAAGCGGTGTCGACGGTCATCGCGAAACTCCTCGGCAGGCACGGAACACCGAGGCAAATGTCGCTGAATCGACATGGAAACGCACCGGGTGATCCGCTGGTGAAATGTGGTCTCAAAAAAGCGACGCGCGACGACTCAGCGCGTACAGATCAGGGCGATTCGCCCGTTTCGAGAAAGAGATTTCACGCCATCACATGCTCCCCAGGTACAGGACCCCCGGGTCACATGGAGCAATTGCCCGCCGTCATGCAAGGGGTCCGCGCTTGCCGGGGCGCCTTACGACGCCCGGCCGTGTCATCACCCGGGGCACCCCACCGCGGAGCGAGGGTTGCCGGACAGCAAGCCGGGGCTTTCCACTGTCACTCGTGACCTGCGCAGAATTATTACCAGACGGAGCGCCCCGCGCAACGACGGCCCCACCATTCCCACATCCTGGACGGCACGACGCCGGGCGGGTCGACCACGACCCACCCGGCGTACGGTCTCCCGCCCGGACCCGCTATCCCCGCGCGAACGACCGGGTCGTGGCCACCCAACGATCCAGCGCGGCCTGCGCCGCGCCCGAGTCGATCGCCTCGGCGGCGCGATCGATCCCGGCCGCCAACTGCTGGGTCAACGATCCCTCTCCCGGGCCCAACGCGGCCAGCGCCGCGGCCGAGTTCAACAACACCGCGTCGCGCACCGCGCCCTGCTCGCCCGCGAACAACTTCCGGGCCACCTCCGCGTTGAACGCCGCGTCGCCGCCGCGCAACGACTCGATCCCGTTCAGCGGGATGCCCAGGTCGCGCGGGTCCACCCGGTCCTCGCGCACGTCGCCGTCCCGCACGATCCACACCTGCGACGTGGTCGTGACGGTCAACTCGTCAAGCCCGTCGTCGCCCCGGAACACCAGCGCGGTCGCACCCCGATCGGCCAGCACACCGGCCACGATCGGCGCCATCCGCAGATCCGCGACCCCGATCGCGTGGAACCGGACCCGGGCCGGATTGGTCAACGGCCCCAGGAAGTTGAACGTGGTCGGCACCCCCAGCTCGCGCCGCGCCTGCGCGGCGTGCCGCAGCGACGGGTGGAAGCGCTGGGCGAAGCACAGCGTGATGCCCGCCTCCTCGGCAGTCCGGGCCACCTGCTCCGGGGTCAGGTCCAGCACCACACCGAGCGCCTCGAGCACGTCGGCGGCACCGCTGGACGAGGACGCCGCCCGATTGCCGTGCTTGACCACGGTCTCGCCCGTGCCCGCGACCACGATCGCGGACATCGTCGAGATGTTCACCGTCCGCGCGAGGTCGCCACCGGTGCCGACGATGTCGACCGTACGGCCGGGCACCTCGATCGTCGACGCGTGCGCGTACATCGCCCGCACCAGACCCGAGACCTCGTCCACGGTCTCGCCCTTGGCCCGCAGCGCGATCACGAACCCGGCCACCTGCACCGGCGTCGCCTCGCCGGTCATGATGTGGTCCATCGCCCACGCGGTCGCGTCGGCCGGCAGGTCGTCGCCGCGCATGAGCGTCGCCAGGAGGTCCCGCCAGGAACGGGCCGCCGGGTTGCCGCCGCTCTTGTTCGTAGAGGCCGAGGCGCCCATGGTCCGCTCCCGCTGTGTCATCGGATGAGTCCGCGACAGCGTACCCACCGCGCCCGTCGCGGCCGGGTGGTTATCCGGGATGCGGTCAGGCCGGCTGGCGTCCCGCGATCCGGCCCCGGATCAGGTCGGCGGCCGCGTCCGCGAGCGTACGCGGATCCAGCGGGTGGGCGACCACCGCGTCCGCCCGGCACCACGTGGCCAGCCACGCGTCCTGCGGACGGCCGACCAGGGTCAGCACCGGCGGGCAGTTGTAGATCTCGTCCTTGAGCTGACGACACACACCCATGCCACCGGCCGGGGCGGTCTCCCCGTCCAGGATCACCAGATCGATGCCGCCCTTGTCCATCGCCTCGATCACGGCGGGCTCGGTGGCGCACTCCAGGTATTCCACGAACGGCACGTCGACGGCGGGCCTGCGCCCGAGCGCGAGGGTGACCTTCCGTCGGGTGTTGCGGTCGTCGCTGTACACGAGGACGGTCATGGTCTCGCCGCGCGTCATGTCCACCTGCCTGTGTCTGGGCTGCGTGTGTTCAGGGCTGCATATGTTCAGGCTGCGCATGTTCGGTACGGGCAACACTCGGATCGACCCGGATGTTAGCGCTTTTCGGCACGAAAATGTGTGCCTCGTCACGCGCTCGTCCCGCTCCCGGCCGGCCCCGGTGCGGCCCGGGCGGCACCGACCGCACCCCCGACGCACCCCGAATCACCCGCGCGCGAGCACCTCGTAACCCTCGGCGTCGCCGCCCAGGCGCTGGGCCAGGCCCGCCATCCGGGTCCGCTCCCGGGCCGGCTCCAGGCCGGTGATCACCTGCTGCCGGGAGATCAGCACCCGCAGCGGCCGCTCGTCCGGGGCCGGCGCCACCACCCGCCAACCGTCCGGCGTCAGGATCCGGGCCGCCTCGTCGGCCGCCGCCAGGTCCGGCAGGGTCAGCACGTGCCGCATCACGAACGGGCCGGTCTCCACCGCGACTCCGGCGGCCCGCATCTGCGCGACCACCGCCGAATCGGCGCGCGAGGGGTCGAAGCAGGACCCGACCACGACGAGCGTGCCGTCGTCGACGAGCACGGGAGCGGGTTCCGGTCGCCGCCGGCGCAGGAAACGTTCCAGGATCATGCCGCGACGCTACTCGGCCGCGGCGGCCGGCCGCGGCTCGGGCCCGCGGGCCACCCGGACGGCCGAGTCGGCCTCCTCCGTTTGGGCAGAGTCACCCGGAAGAGTGCTCTTCGACACGGGTTTTCCGGCGTCCTCCAAGCCCTGCTCCGCACCGCCCCCGGCCTCGGCCGCCTCGCGCGCCAACCGCTCCTCGCGCGCCTTGCGGCCGGCCTCGATCAGTTCGAGTCGATCCAGCCGGCGGTCCTCCCGGACCGCCTCGCGCTCCGACGCCCGGGCCCACTGCACGAACAACACCAGGAAGACGAGCAGTCCGATGATGTCGCCGCTGCCCCACAGGATTCCGCCCGCCGTGCCCTGGTCCGAGAGCGGACTCGCGCCCCAGTCGCGACCGAGGTCGTTGTACCAGTCACCGGCGAGCACGTTGGACGAACTCATGATCGCGATACCCAGCCACGCGTGGAACGGCAGCGTCGCGAACACCGCGAGCAACCGCATCGGATGACTCGCGCGCGGCATCGGGTCCAGACCCAGCAGCGGCCAGAACCACATGCAGCCGATGATCACGAAATGCACGTGATTCATGTCGTGCATGAAGGTGTTTCGCAACGTCAGCTCGTACCAAGGGGTGAAGTACAGGGCGAACGGGTTGAGCACGAAGAGGAACCCGGCGAAGGCGGGGAAGGTGACCACCTTCGCGTATCTGCTGTGCAGCAGGGCGTTGAGGCGATTGCGCCACTTGATCGGCAGGGTACGCAGCGCGAGTGTGATCGGCGCCCCGAGCGCCAGGAAGATCGGCGTGATCATCGCCAGCACCATGTGCTGAACCATGTGCACACTCAGCAACACGGTGTCGTACGCGGCCAACGCCGACTCGGTCGCGAGCAGGAACGTGCCCAGCCCCAGTCCCAGGAAGGAGAAGCTCCGCCACCGCGACCACGAGTCCCCACGGGCCCTGAGCTTGTGCACCCCGTACAGATAGAGGCCACCGAAGAGCATCGCGACCAGGATCGGGATCGGCTCGAACACCCACCCGGTCAGGAGCCGAATGGGGGTCAGTTCCGGCGGTACGTTCCCAGGGGTCGCGTGCGCCAGAAACACCCCGGCGTCGCCTGCAGAGCCACTCACGGAACCAGAGCCTAACCCGGACACGTTGTACAAAGGTTGCCCCCCGAAGTGTGGGCAGATCCGGCGACCGCAATAATGGCCGCCGTGGCGACAGCAACTTCACTAGAAACCGGGCCCCCCTCACACGGGACGCTCAACCGTCCCAACTTGGTCAGCATCGGCACGATCGTCTGGTTGGCGTCCGAGCTGATGTTCTTCGCGGCCTTGTTCGCGATGTATTTCACGATCCGCTCCGTCACCGGCGCGGACGCTTGGCGTGAGCACGCCAGTGAGCTGAACATCCCGTTCTCGACGGGCAACACGACGATCCTCGTGCTGTCCTCGCTCACCTGCCAGCTCGGCGTCTTCGCGGCCGAACGCGGTGACGTCAAGAAGCTCAGAATGTGGTTCGTCATCACCTTCGTGATGGGCGCCGTCTTCGTCGGCGGCCAGGTGATGGAGTACACGGAGCTGGTCAAGGAGGGCACGACTCTCTCGTCGTCGGCTTACGGTTCGGTCTTCTACCTGACCACCGGCTTCCACGGCATGCACGTGACAGGCGGTCTGATCGCCTTCCTGCTGATCCTCGGGCGCACCTACGCGGCCCGACGGTTCACGCACGAGCAGGCCACGGCCGCAATCGTCGTCTCGTACTACTGGCATTTCGTCGACGTGGTCTGGATCGGTCTGTTCTTCACGATCTACGTCATCAGGTAGACGTCCCGACACTTACTACGCAGACGACATTGGACCGGGGTTTTCCGTGAAAAAGCTCTCCGCGCGGCGACGCCACCCCTTGGCGGCGATCGTCGTACTCATCTTCGCGCTCGCGGCCACGGGGGGTCTGTACGCCGCGTTCGCGCCTGCCAAGAAGGCGGAGGCCGACGATTCCGCCTCCATCGCCGTCGAGGCGGGCAAGAAGCTCTACCTGAGCGGATGTTCGACCTGCCATGGGCTCGACGCCCAGGGTTCCTCCGACGGCCCGTCCCTGATCGGCGTCGGCGCTGCCGCCGTCGACTTCCAGGTGTCGACCGGCCGGATGCCGCTTCAGCAGCCCGGCGCCCAGGCGCCGCGCAAGCCCGATGTCTACACTCCCGCGCAGGTCGAACAGCTCTCCGCGTACATTGCCTCCCTCGGCGTCGGGCCCAAGATCCCGACACCGAACATGTACGCGCCCGACGGCAACATCGTCAACGGCGCCGAGTTGTTCCGCACGAACTGCTCGCAGTGCCACAACTTCTCCGGTGAGGGCGGCGCCCTGACCGAGGGCAAGTTCGCGCCGCCGCTGAAGGACGTGGACCCGAAGCACATCTACGAGGCCATGATCAGCGGCCCGCAGAACATGCCTTTGTTCCCGGACAGCACGATGCCCGAGCAGCAGAAGAAGGACATCGTCACGTACGTCCACGAGACGACCAAGAAGGAGCCGAACCCCGGCGGCCTGGGTCTCGGCCGGCTCGGCCCGGTCTCCGAAGGCTTGTTCGGCTGGATCATCGCGCTCGGTCTGCTCATCGGATGTGCGATCTGGATTGCCGCTCGGACCCCCAAGGCCAGGACCAAATGAGTAGCCAGGACAAGTCTGAAGTGCCTGAAGAGCACCTGCCCGAGGTACCCGCCTCGGCACATGTTCCGGCGGAAGGCGACCCGTTCGCCGACCCCGGCCTGCCGGCCCACGAGCCGCGCGTCACCGACATCGACGAGCGGGCCGCCAAGCGCGCCGAGCGTCAGGTCGCGTTCCTCTTCGTGATCTCGATGTTGTCCACGATCGGTTTCATCTGGGCGTACGTCGGCATCGACAAGTACCGCATCATCGACATCTTCTTCTTCGGGAAGATCGGTGCCCAGAACCTCGCGCTCGGCGGCTTCCTCGGCCTCGCGCTGTTCTGCATCGGCGCCGGCGCGATCCACTGGGCGCGCACGTTGATGACGGACGAGGAGATCGTCCAGGAGCGGCACGAGTTCACCTCGGACCCGGAGACCCGCGAATACGCGATCCGGGAGTTCACCCAGGGTGCCGCGGACTCGGTGATCGGCCGTCGGCCGCTGATCCGGCGCACGATGATCGGCGCGATGGCCCTGGTGCCGTTGTCCGGCGTCGTGCTGCTGCGCGACCTCGGTCCGCTGCCCGGCACCAAGCTGCGGCACACCGATTGGAAGCCGGGCGTCGAGCTGATCAACGAGGCGACCGGCCTGCCGATCAAGCCGGACGACATCATCCAGGGCTCGCTGACCATGGTGCTGCCCGACGGCCTGGTCGAGAAGTACGGCCCGGACGGCGAGAAGGAAGAGCTCTCGCACGGCTGGCTGGAGAAGGCGGGCATGTCCGCGGTCCTGGTGGTCCGGCTGGAGCCGGAGGACATCAAGTCCCAGAAGGAACTGGACTGGGGCTACCAGGGCATCGTGGCGTACTCGAAGATCTGCACCCACGTGGGTTGCCCGATCGGCCTGTACGAGCAGCAGACGCACCACCTGCTGTGCCCGTGTCACCAGTCCACCTTCGACCTGGCGGACGACGGCAAGGTCGTGTTCGGCCCGGCCGCTCGCTCGCTGCCGCAGTTGAAGATCCATGTGAACGAGGCGGGTAACCTCGCCGCGACGCAGGACTTCGCCGAACCGGTCGGCGCGAGCTTCTGGGAGCGTGGCTGATGTCGAGCGAACAACCCAAGGGTGGGGCGGACAAGAGCACCCCGATCCCGAACAACGCGGCCGTTCGCGCGGCCGACGCGCTGGACAGCCGGCTGGGCATCTACGGCGCGGCGAAGAAGAACCTGCGCAAGGTCTTTCCGGACCACTGGTCCTTCATGCTCGGTGAAGTGGCGCTGTACAGCTTCATCGTGCTGCTGCTGACCGGTGTCTTCCTGACGCTGTTCTTCAAGCCGAGCATGCAGGAGGTCGTCTACGACGGCTCCTACGTGCCGCTCCAGGGCATTCACATGTCCCAGGCGTACGCCTCGACGCTGGACATCAGCTTCGACATCCGCGGTGGTCTGGCGATGCGTCAGATCCACCACTGGGCCGCGCTGATCTTCGTGTCGTCGCTGTTCGTGCACATGTTCCGGATCTTCTTCACCGGGGCGTTCCGCAAGCCGCGCGAAATAAACTGGCTGTTCGGCTTCCTGCTGCTGATCCTGGCCATGGTCAACGGCTTCACCGGCTACTCGCTCCCGGACGACCTGCTCTCCGGTACGGGTCTGCGGATCGCCGAGGGTGTGGTCCTGGCCATCCCGCTGGTCGGCACGTACGTGCAGTTCTTCCTGTTCGGCGGGGAGTTCCCGGGCGAGGACATCGTGCCCCGCCTGTTCACCATCCACGTGCTGCTGATCCCGGCGATCATGGTCGGCCTGGTGACCGTGCACCTGATCCTGGTCTTCTACCAGAAGCACACCCAGTTCCCCGGCCCGGGCAAGACCGAGAAGAACGTGGTCGGCCTGCCGCTGCTGCCGGTCTACGCGGCCAAGGCCGGTGGCTTCTTCTTCATCGTGTTCGGCATCACCGCCGCCCTCGGCGGCATGGTGCAGATCAACCCGATCTGGGCCTACGGTCCATACAACCCGGGTCAGATCACGGCGGGCTCCCAACCGGACTGGTACATCGGGTTCCTCGAGGGATCCCTGCGCATCATGCCGAACTGGGAATGGAACATCTGGGGCCACACGCTCAGCTTCAACGTGCTGATCCCGTCCCTGGTCCTGCCCGGCGTGCTGTTCACGTTCCTGGCGATGTACCCGTGGATCGAAGGCTGGATCACCGGCGACAAGCGTGAGCACCACCTGCTCGACCGCCCGCGCAACATGCCGGTGCGCACCGGCCTGGGTGTCGCCTGGATCATCTGCTACGGCGTGTTGTGGGTCTGTGGTGGCAACGACATCATCGCCACCCACTTCCACATGTCGATCAACACGATCACCTGGATCGGCCGCGTCGCGTTCTTCGTCGCGCCCGTGCTGGCCTACCTGGCCACGGTGCGCATCTGCAAGGGTCTGCAACGGCGCGACCGGGACAAGGTCCTGCACGGTCGCGAGACCGGTGTGATCAAGAAGCTCCCGCACGGCGAGTTCGTGGAGATCCACGAGCCGCTGGACGCCGGGGTGCGGCACACCCTCACCGCGCACGAGCAGCCCAAGCCGTACGAGCTCGAGCCGGCCGAGGACGAGAACGGTGTGGCCCGCAAGGTCAAGCGTTCGCAGAAGCTGCGCTCGAGGATGTCGCACTGGTACTTCGCCGAGCCGATCGAGAAGCCGACGGCCGAGGAGTACAAGGAACTGACCAGCGGACACGGTCACCACTGACGCGACCGGGGCCGGGCTGCTGACGCCACATCGGCACGACCCGTAGGACGCGCAGGAACGACGAAGGGCCCTACCGGATCTTCCCGGTGGGGCCCTTCGCGTCGCGCCCCGCAGGCGGCCGTACAGTGGCTTCACGGGAGCGCCGGGCGGCGGGCCCGGAGTTGCCGAACGGCCGCGTCAGAGCTGCCGGGTGGTGGCCGGGCCGGTCGTGCTGTGGGTCAGCCACTGCGACCAGTCCAGGTTCCACTCGCCGTAGCCGTTGCCGATCGGCTCCATGCTCTTGGCGTCGCCCGTGTTCACCACGGTGACCACGTCGCCGACCTTGATCTGGTCGTAGAACCACTTGGCGTTCTCGTCGCTCATCCCGACGCAGCCGTGGCTCACGTTCTCCCGGCCCTGCGAGCTCACCGACCACGGGGCCGCGTGCACGAACTCGCCGCTCCAGGTGACCCGGGTGGCCCAGTAGACGTCCAGCCGGTAGCCGTCGCTGCTGTCCGCGGAGATGCCCACCGTGGTGCCGTCCATCAGCACGTGCGGCGACTTGCCGAGCACCACCTTGATGCCCGACCGGGTGGTGAAACCGGGCTTGCCGGTGGTCACCGGCATCGTCTTGATGTCGACGCCGTTGCGCTCGAGGCTCAGCGTGTGCGCCGCGGCGTCCACGGTGGCGACCACGGCGTCGCCGACCTCGAAGTCGACCACCTTGCCGGGGCCGCCGTAGACGCCGTTCCCGAAGTCGACGCCGAGCAGACTGGTGGCCACCGAGACCCTGGTGTTCACCGGCCAGTAGTCCTTGGGCCGATAGCGCACGGTCGTGTCGTCCACCCAGCCCCACGCGCCCTCGACCGGCGTGGACGCGGACACCTGGAGTCGCCGCTCCACCTCGGCACGCAGCGCCGGGTCGGTGACCGGCCGCTGCAGGGTGACCGTGATCGGCATGCCCACGCCCACCTTCGAGTCGGCCTCCGGCAGCACCGAGTCCACGCGCGTCTCGGCGTCCGGCGTGAGCGTGGTGAACGACTCGGTCCGGGTCGAGGTCAGCCCGTACGCGTCGACGGCGGACGCGGTCAGCGTGTACCTGCTGCCGTAGGCCAGCGGTTCGGAGTTGGACCACGTCGTGTCGCCGGCCCCGTTGCCGCCCGGCACCGGCTTGCCGTCCGGGCCCACCAGGCTCACCGCGTACAGCCGCCCGTCGCCGGCGGTGACGGTGATCGGCCGGCCCGGCTGGGCGGGACGATCGGTGCGCACGTCCACCGCGAGGCGGGCGACGCTCTTGGCGGGTCGGTGGATCTCGGCGGTGCGCTGCTTCTCCCACGTCCCGCATCCGGCCACGAACACGAGTGGCAGCGCCGACGCGAGGGCCCAGCCGAGCCGGCGGACGCGAACAGCTCTGTCCCGATTCACTCACGACCTCCAGCCGTGCCGGCCGATCACCGTACATCCGTGCTCGCCGAGCGCGGATGGCGCGGAGTTGGTGCATCGAGAGTGGCCGGGAACGACCCACTTCATTCAGATAAACCGACGAATCGCCCGATCGCCTGACACCGGCCGCCGGCCGGGTCGCGCGATCGGGCGATTCGCCCTACCGTGTGGGACTTGCTACGCCGCCGGGGTGCCGGCCGCGCCACCGCCGGTGAGCGCGCTGCCCTTGAGCCAGGTCGCCCAGTCGACGCTCCAGCCGCCGAGCCCGTTGCCGGCCTTGACCGTCTTGTCGGTGCTGTTGAGGATCTCCACCGGGTCACCCTGGGTGACCAGGTCGAAGAACTTCTTGGCGTTGGAGGCGCTCAGCCCGATGCACCCGTGGCTGTCGTTCTGCCGGCCGAACTTGCCCTCGTTCCAGGGCGCACCGTGCGCGTACGTGCCGGACGCGGTCAGGTGCACCGCGTGCCGCACGTTCTTCATGTTGTACGCGTCGCCGAGGCCGACCGTCTCGGAGTCCATCGTGATGCCGTCGACCTTGTCGAGCACGACCATCGTGCCGCCCCAGGTCGGGAAGCTCGGGCCGCCCGCCGAGATCGGCAGGTCCTCGATCTGGGCCCCGTCCTTGGTGACCACCATGTGCTTGGACTTGAGGTCCGCGGTGGCCACCAGCGAGCGGCCGATGGTGAACTTGATGTCCTTGGTCTGCTTGCCGTAGACACCCGGCGCCGCCTTCGCGCCGGTCAGGTTGGCCTTGAGGTTGACCTTCGTACCGCTCGCCCAGTACTTCTCCGGGCGGTAGTCGATCCGGTCGTTGCCGTCGAGGTCCTTGAGCCAGGACCACGAGCCCTGCACGGCGGGCTCCGAGACGACCTTGAGGTTGCGCTCGATCGCGGCCTTGTCCTTGATCGGCTCGTTGAACTTGAGCGAGATGATCGCGCCGACGCCCCACGTGCTGTCCGGCTCGATGTTGAAGTCGGCCACGAACGTGTCGTCGGCGGCCTTGGTGTTGAACTTGCTCTGCGCGGTGACCTCGGCGCCGTCGGCGTTGGCGGCCTTGGCCGCGACCGTGTAGGCGCCGCCGTTGGCCAACGGGGCGTCCGGCTTCCAGCCGATTCCGTCCGGGCTGATCCGCCCGTCGACGGTCTTGCCCTTCGCGTCGGTGACCACGACCGAGGTGAGCTTGCCGCCGTTCGCGTCGACCTTGAGCGCGCCGTCGGTCTCCACGCTCTTGGTACCGTCGGCGGGAGTGATCGCGATCGTGGCGGGTGCCGCGGCGACCTTCTTGTTCGGACCGCTGCCGCCGCCGGAGTTGCCACCGGTCGAGCCGCCGGGAGCGGTCTTGTCGCCGTCGGACGAGCAGCCTGCAATGAATATGAGCGGCGCCACCATGAGTCCCGCGAAGAGGCGTATGCCGCCGCCCGCTGCCCCCGTGCGCGATGCTCCGTGTATCCGGGGCACGCGTGTTCCTCCCTCGTCCTGGTACTCCCTTGCGTCCATTTGACGCGTCGACCCCCGGTTCGGGTTGCTACAACCGCCGAACGGTCACACACCGGTGACATTCGGGGGCGTCAGGGAGTCCTCTGTAGATATCACACAAGGCCGACCACCCATCAGGGTGATCGGCCTTGTGGCAAAACCGTGTTGCGAAGGTTGCGAATCGGTGGCGCTAGTAGCGCTGGTCCGCACCCCGGTAGAACTCGAAGACCCAGCCGAAGACACCGATCGCGACGAACGGCGCGGCCAACATCGCCAGCCACCAGCCGAAGATGACGCCCAGGAACAGCAGCGCCGAACCGGTCGCCAACAGCAGCGGCTGCCAGCTGTGCGGGGCGAAGAAGCCCAGCTCGCCGGCGTCGTCGGCGATCTCGCCCTCTTCGTTGTCCTGCGCGAGCAGGTCCATCCGGCGCGCGGTGAAGATCAGGTAGAACCCGATCATCAGCGCCAGGCCGAACGTCAGCGCCAGGGCGGTCGTACCGGTCGGGTCCTCGGACAACAACCAGTAGATGATCGTCACCGGCAGCAGGAACACGGCCAGGACTGCGAACAGGACACCGTTGAACTTCACTTCTCGGCTCCCTTCGCCAGCTCGGGCGACGCCTCGGAACGCTCGTCGGTGAGGTACTCCAGCGCGGCGATCTCCGGGTGGTGGAGGTCGAACGCGGGAGCCTCGGAACGGATCCGCGGAATGCTCGTGAAGTTGTGCCGCGGCGGCGGGCAGGAGGTCGCCCACTCCAGCGAACGGCCGTAGCCCCACGGGTCGTCCACGGTGATCTTCTTGCCGTACTTGTGCGTCTTCCAGATGTTGTAGAAGAACGGCAGGATCGACAGACCCAGCAGGAACGAGCCCAGGGTCGAGATCGTGTTCAGCGTGGTGAAGCCTTCCGAGTCCAGGTAGTCCGCGTACCGACGGGCCATGCCCTCGGCACCCAGCCAGTGCTGCACCAGGAACGTGGTGTGGAAGCCGATGAACAGCGTCCAGAAGGTGATCTTGCCCAGCCGCTCGTCGAGCATCTTGCCGGTGAACTTGGGCCACCAGAAGTGGAAGCCCGCGAACATCGCGAACACCACGGTGCCGAACACCACGTAGTGGAAGTGCGCCACCACGAAGTAGGTGTCCGAGACGTGGAAGTCCAGCGGCGGCGACGCGAGGATGACGCCGGTGAGACCACCGAACGCGAAGGTCACCAGGAAGCCCACGGTCCACAACATCGGTGTCTCGAAGGACAACGAGCCGCGCCACATGGTGCCGATCCAGTTGAAGAACTTGACGCCGGTCGGTACGGCGATCAGGAACGTCATGAAGGAGAAGAACGGCAGCATGACCGCGCCGGTCGGGAACATGTGGTGCGCCCACACGGTGACCGACAGGCCCGCGATCGAGATGGTCGCGGCGATCAGGCTCTTGTAACCGAACATCGGCTTGCGCGCGAAGACCGGGATGATCTCCGACACGATGCCGAAGAACGGCAACGCGATGATGTACACCTCGGGATGGCCGAAGAACCAGAAGAGGTGCTGCCACAGGATCGGTCCGCCGTTGGCCGGATCGAAGATGTGTGTGCCGAACTTGCGGTCGGCCTCCAGCGCGAACAGCGCGGCGGCCAGGACCGGGAACGCCATCAGGACCAGGACCGAGGTCAGCAGCACGTTCCAGCAGAAGATCGACATCCGGAACATGGTCAGACCGGGCGCGCGCATGCAGATGATCGTGGTGATGAAGTTGACGGCACCCAGGATGGTGCCGAAGCCCGACATCGCCAGACCCATGATCCACATGTCGCCGCCGATACCCGGCGAGCGCACCGCGTCGGACAGCGGCGCGTACGCGAACCAGCCGAAGTCGGCGGCACCCTGCGGGGTGATGAAGCCGGCCACCGCGATGATCGAGCCGAACAGGTAGAGCCAGTAGGCGAACATGTTCAGGCGCGGGAACGCGACGTCGGGGGCGCCGATCTGCAGCGGCATGATCCAGTTCGTGAAGCCCGCGAACAGCGGCGTCGCGAACATCAGCAGCATGATCGTGCCGTGCATCGTGAACGACTGGTTGAACTGCTCGTTCGAGATGAACTGCGTACCGGGGCGGGCCAGCTCCGCGCGCATGACCAGCGCGAGCACACCACCGATGCAGAAGAAGACGAAGGAGGTGATCAGGTACATCGACCCGATCGTCTTGTGGTCCGTGGTCGTCATCCACTTGATGACGATGTTCCCGGGCTCCTTGCGCCGGACCGGCGGAGGTCCGTCCGGGGCCACGGTCTGTGGCTCACTGAGGATTGTCACTCGTCACTTCTTCCCGTGCGCTTCAACGGGGGCAGGCTCGTTGATCTTGCTGCGCAGCCAGCCGGTCTGGCCCTTCGCGGCCAGGTCCTTCAGGTGCTGGACGTAAACGGCCTTGTCCACGATCTTCACGTTGAAGAGCATGCGCGAGTGGTCCACGCCGCACAGTTCGGCGCACTTACCGCCGTACGTGCCCTTCTTCGTCGGAACGACCTCGAACTTGTTCATGCGGCCCGGGATGATGTCCTTCTTGTACAAGAAGTTCGGGACCCAGAACGAGTGGATGACGTCCGGCGAGGTCAGATCGAACCGCACCGACTCCTTCACCGGCAGGTACAGCGTCGGCGGCTTGCCGGGCGTGCCCTGCTCGTAGACGTCGACCGTGCCGTCGGCCGGGTCGCCCTGATAGTTGAAGGACCAGCTCCACTGCACGCCGACCACGTTGATCGTGTTGTCGGGGTTCTTGGAGAGTTCTTCGAGCTTGGTCTCGTCACGCGCGGTGAAGTAGAAGAAGACCGCGATCATGATGCCGGGGATGACCGTGTACAAAACCTCGATGGGGAGGTTGTAGCGCGTCTGCGGCGGGATCTCGATCTTGGTACGCGACCGGCGGTGGAACGCGACGCTCCACAGGATGAGCCCCCACACCACGGCCCCGACGATCAGCGCTGCAATCCAGGCGCCCTGCCAGAGCGACAGGACTCGCGGACCCTGCTCGGTGACAGGGTTGGGCAGGCCGAGTCTCGGCAGGTCCTTGGAATCGACGGAGCAGCCGGTGGCGGTCGCGGTGACGAGGCCCAGAGCCAGCAGCTGCGGCACCCTGCGCCGCATCCAGCGCCGCGGCGAGCGGTCGGAGCCGTAGGGACTCACGTAGCGCCTTCCCGAATGTCTCGCCCGCGCGCGAGTCACGGTGGGGAACTTTTCTTCCCTGACGACCCGTTGCGCGGACAGGTATGGATGTTTCTGCGGGCCAAACCCTACTCCAGCCCTATTCGGGTCGCGCGCGGAGGTCTGGTGTGGCGGGCCGGGTAGATGTGCCGGTGCGTCCGTTCGGGCGAACGGCCCGAACGCGTCCGGGATTCGGGTATTGGCTAACGTCCGACGCATGGCGTATTTCGACGCGGCCTCCACCGAACCACTGCACCCGGCCGCGAAAGCGGCCTTCCTGAGCACTCTCGACGAGGGCTGGGCCGATCCCGCGCGCGGTTATTACGACGGCCGGCGCGCCCGCATGCTGCTCGACGCGGCGCGCGAGACGGTGGCGTCCGTTCTGGGCACCCGATCCGATGAGGTGTCATTCACCACTTCCGGGACACAGGCGGTCCAGTTGGGCATGCTCGGCGTGCTCGCCGGCCGCCGCCGAGTGGGGACGCACGTGGTCCTCGGCGCGGTCGAACACTCCTCCGTATTGCACACCGCCGACACCCACGCGGCCCGTTCGGAGCAACTCGGAACGGTCGCGGAAATCACCCGGACGAGGGTGGACCGTACAGGCCGACTCGACGTATCGGCGTTCGCCTCGGCGCTTCGTTCGGACACCGCGCTCGCGTGCGTGCAGAGCGCCAACCACGAGGTGGGTACGGTCCAGCCGCTCGCCGAGGTGGTGACGGCGTGTCGGGCGGCCGGTGTGCCCCTGCTCGTGGACGCCGCGCAGTCGGTGGGTCGGCTGTCGGTGCCGGACGGCTGGTCGGTGCTGACCGCGAGCGCGCACAAGTGGGGCGGACCGGCGGGGGTCGGCCTGCTCGTGGTGCGCAAGGGCACCCGGTACGCGTCGGCCCTGCCCTACGACGAGCGCGAGGCGCGCCGGGTGCCCGGCTTCGAGAACGTCCCGGCGATCGTCGCGGCGGCGGTCGCGCTGGGTGCGGTGAGCACCGAGTCGGCCGACGAGGATCGCCGGCTGTCCGGCCTGATCGACCGCATCCGCACCCGCGTTCGCGAAACGGTGCCCGACGTCGAGGTGGTCGGCGACCCGGTCGACCGACTCCCGCACATCGTCACCTTCTCCTGCCTGTACGTCGACGGCGAGGCGCTGCTGACCGAGTTGGACAAGGCCGGCTTCGCGGTGTCCTCGGGCTCCTCGTGCACGTCCTCGACACTGACCCCCAGCCATGTCCTGGAGGCGATGGGCGTGTTGTCCCAGGGCAACATCCGCGTCTCACTGCCCCGCGGCGTCCCCGAGGCCGAGGTCGACCGCTTCCTGGCGGTACTGCCCGCCCTGGTCTCGAACCTCCGCGCGGTGGTGGCCCACACCCCCACTCCCACGCCGACACCGACACCGACGCCACCGGAAGGCGTGGTCGTCGACGCCCTCGGCCGCCGCTGCCCCATCCCGGTGATCGAACTGGCCAAGCGCATCCTCGACGTCGAGGACGGCACCCTGGTCACCGTCCTCTCCGACGACGAGGCCTCGGCCCTGGACATCCCCGCGTGGTGCGAAATGACCGGCCACGAATTCCTCCACACCACCCCCCACCCCCAGGGCACCGCCTACGTGGTCCGCCGCCGCTCCTGACCCGGACACCTCAAGCAACCAAATCGCCCCTCAGCCCGGCCGACACCAAAGCCCACCTCGCCCCGACCGGGCCACCCCTCAACCCAACCAACACCGAAACCACCTCACCCGACCGAGCCACCCCTCAGCCCGGCCGGCGTTTGAGGCCACTCAGCCGGTGCGGCGCTTGAGCACACCAGCCCGGCCGGCGCTTGAGGCCACCCACCACCCGGAGGCCGAGTTCAGATCGGAACGTGCGCCGAAACCTCAGCCGCAGCCACATCCCCATACGCGGCAGCAAACCGTCCCAGGAACGAGGCCCGCCGCAACGTGTACTCCTGCGTGCCGACCGTCTCGATCACCAACGTCGCCACCATGTTCCCCACCTGCGCGGCCCGCTCCAGCGACAACCCCCACGAGATCCCCGACAGGAACCCGGCCCGGAACCCGTCCCCCACACCCGTCGGGTCGACCTTGGCGTCCTCCGCGGGACAAGGCACGACGATCGTCTCCTCGCCCGCCTGCTCGACCTTGACCCCACTCGAACCGAGCGTGGTGACCCGGACGCCGACCTTCTTCAGGATGTCCGCCTCGGACCAGCCGCTTTTCTGCACGATCAGCGCGCTCTCGTACTCGTTGGTGAGCAGGTAAGCCGCACCGTCGATGAGCCGCCGGATGTCCTCGCCGTCCATCCGGGCCAACTGCTGCGAGGGGTCCGCCGCGAACGGGTAGCCCCGGTCCCGGCACTCGTCGCTGTGCCGCAACATCGCCTCGGGGTCGTTCGCACCGATCACGACCAGGTCCAACCCGCCGACGCGGTCGGCCACCGGCCGAAGTTCGATCTCCCGCGCCTCGCTCATCGCCCCCGTATAGAAGGACGCGATCTGGTTGTGTTCCTCGTCCGTCGTGCAGACGAACCGCGCGGTGTGATGCGTCGGCGAGATGTGCACGGACTCGGTGTCCACGTGGTGCCGGTCCAACCACGACCGGTAGTCGACGAAGTCGGCTCCGGCGGCGCCGACCAGGATCGGCGACAGTCCCAGACAGCCCATCCCGAAGCAGATGTTCGGCGCCACGCCGCCGCGCCGGATGTCCAGCTTGTCGACGAGGAAGGACAGCGAGACCACATGCAGCTTGTCCGAGACGAGCTGGTCGGAGAACCGACCCGGGAACGTCATCAGATGGTCGGTGGCGATCGACCCGGTCACGGCAATGCGCATGGCGCGTGTCTCCTAGGTGGAGTACGGGGAGGGGTGACGTACGGGGTGTACGAGAGGGGGGAAACTCGCACACGTTATCCCACCGCGCTCTGGCGGCCCTGTGAAAACTACCGGTCGGTACACCGTGCCGTCACGCTCCGTGCGACCTACTCTGGGGATCCCCAGCACAAGGAGTCGTGAAATGTCCCCGATGCCCGTGATGCCGTCGCAGGCCGAGCCCGAGACGCTCGAGGACCTGCGCGGTGACTGCCGTCACATCGACGCGTCGTGGACCACCCCGGGCCCGGAGCGCACGCCGATCAGGGCCGCGCCCGCCGGTTCGCACGCCCCCGCCACCGACGTCCCCGCGCACGGCGCGACGCTGGTCGCGGGCATGTCCGAATACGGCGACTGACCGAGACCCCGAGGGGAACCGCCCCGGCGCCGGCCGCGTCGAATCGTCATGCGTACACACGGTGAGCACGACGAAGGAATTCGACCCGAACCCACCGCACGCCGGCGGCCGTTGATCGTCGGGCTCGCGATCGTCGCGGTGCTCGGCGTAGGCGGCGGCACCTGGGCGGTGCTCGGCGGCGAGGAATCACCCCGCTCGACCACCGCCGACCCCGGCGCCGGCGCGCCGGTCGAGCCCGGCGCCCCGACCGGCGGATCCACCCGACCGGACGCAGGCGCGCAGCAACCGAGCGGAGCCACCGAGCCCGGCGGAGCCGCACAGGCCCGCCCCGGCGCCCCCGCCGCCGGCGACAACGCCGCCGGCCCGGACGCCTCGACGTCCTCGCCCAACCTGCCCACGGGCCCCCCGCACACCTACTACCCCGCGCAGGACAACACCCGGTTCAGCCGCTACACGGTGGCCCCGGACGGCCGCACGCTGACCGCCTGGCTGTGGGGCGGCCAGTGCGAGAGCAACCGCCTGGTGATCGCGAGCGAATCGGCGACGCGGGTCGCCATCCGCGTGGAGACCACCCGCACCGGCGACGTGTGCACGGAGATGGCCGTGGAGAACAAGGCGAACGTGACCCTTCCCACACCGCTGGGCACCCGCACGCTCGTCGACGCCGAGACCGGCGCACCCGTCACGCCGGGCGGCAAGCCCTTCTCCACCGGCTGACCCGAGGTCCCCTGCGAGCCCGCACACGACGACGCCGCGCCGACCCGAAAGGGGTCGACGCGGCGTCGTCGTCGAGCGGGGTGTGTCGCGACCGATCAGTCGCGAGACGTCAGTGGAACGAGTCGCCGCACGCGCAGGAGCCGGCCGCGTTCGGGTTGTCGATCGTGAAGCCCTGCTTCTCGATCGTGTCGACGAAGTCGATGGTCGCGCCGCTCAGGTACGGCGAGCTCATCCGGTCGGTGACGACCGAGACGCCGCCGAAGTCGGCCACCACGTCGCCGTCGAGCGAGCGCTCGTCGAAGAACAGCTGGTACCGCATGCCGGAACAACCGCCGGGCTGGACGGCCACGCGCAGCGCGAGATCGTCGCGACCCTCTTGCTCCAGCAGAGTCTTGACCTTGGCCGCCGCCTCATCGCTGAGGAGGATGCCACCGGTCTTGGTGGTCTCGTCCTGGACAGTCATCTGCAAGCTCCCACGTGGTGGTTCGACATTCGTACGCCACTTCCACCGTCGGCAACCGATGGTGGCTCGGCCCTATTCCCACATCATGCTTCGGGCCCTCGCGTTTTACTCATGGTCGCACACCCCCGCTCTCGTCAACCTGACATGAACAGGATAGGATTATTAGTGTCAAGTAGACGAGAAGAGGTGCGCGCCGTGACCGCGACACACGATCTGGACCTGCCGCCGGGGGTGCAGCCGACGCCGCTCGCGCTGCTCATGCTCGGGCGCGCCGCCGACCCGCGCAGCGAACGGGGCGTCGAGTGTCCCGGCGACCTGCCGTCGCCGTCCGACCCGGACCTGGTGGCCAGGGCCCGCGCGGCCAAGGAGCGGCTCGGCGACCGGGTGTTCATCCTGGGCCACCACTACCAGCGCGACGAGGTGATCGAGTTCGCCGACGTGACCGGCGACTCGTTCAAGCTCGCGCGTGAGGCGGCGGCCCGTCCGGACGCGCCGTACATCGTCTTCTGCGGTGTGCACTTCATGGCCGAGAGCGCGGACATCCTCACCTCCGACGAGCAGCAGGTGATCCTGCCGGACCTGGCCGCGGGCTGCTCGATGGCCGACATGGCCACGTCGGAGCAGGTCGAGGAGTGCTGGGACGTGCTCGCCGACGCGGGCATCGCGGATGTGACCGTGCCGGTCTCGTACATGAACTCGTCGGCCGACATCAAGGCGTTCACCGGCCGCAACGGCGGCACGATATGCACGTCCTCCAACGCCCGGCGCGCCCTGGACTGGGCCTTCGAACAGGGCGAGAAGGTGCTGTTCCTGCCCGACCAGCACCTGGGTCGCAACACCGCGGTGCTGGAGCTGGGGCTGAGCCTCGAGGACTGCGTGCTCTACAACCCGCACAAGCCGAACGGCGGCCTGACCCGCGAGCAGTTGCGCGCGGCCAAGATGATCCTGTGGCGCGGGCACTGCTCGGTGCACGGGCGCTTCGACGTGAGCTCGGTCGAGGACGTACGGGCCCGGATCCCCGGGGTCAACGTGCTCGTGCACCCGGAGTGCCGGCACGAGGTGGTGACCGCGGCCGACTACGTCGGCTCGACCGAATACATCATCAACACGCTGGACGCGGCCGAGCCGGGTTCGGCGTGGGCGATCGGGACCGAGCTCAACCTGGTCCGCAGGGTGGCCGCGGCGCATCCCGACAAGCAGGTCGTCTTCCTGGACAAGACGGTGTGCTTCTGCTCGACGATGAACCGGATCGACCTGCCCCACCTGGTGTGGACCCTGGAGTCGCTGGTCGAGGGCAAGGTGGTCAACCGGATCCGGGTGGACGCGGAGACCGAGAAGTTCGCGAAGGTCGCGCTCGACCGCATGCTGGCGCTGCCGTAACACGTGAGCGGGCGGTGTGCCCGGGAGTCCCCGGGGCACACCGCCCACACGCAGCACGGAGGAGCGGTAGTCGCGTCAGCCCGGGATCAGACCGTCCGCGCTCAGCATCTTCCTGACCTCGTCCACATGGGCGTCCTCGGCCGGCAACAGCAGGTCCGAGGGCACGATCTCGTCATCCGGCACCGCGGTGCCGACCTCTCGGACCTTGGACAGGAGCGCCGTCAGCGCCGCCCGGAAGGCGGCGTCGTCGCCGCCGTCGATCGCGGCCTGAAGCTCGTCGTCGAAGCGATTGAGCACATCCAGGTGCTCCGCCGCGACGTCGAGCTGGCCCTCACCCACGATCCGAACGATCATGTGCCGTCTCCCTGCTTGTCGAAACGCGGCCGGGGCTGTCCGGGGCCGATCGCCGGCGGCGGGGTGCCACCGGAGAGCTCGGCCTTCATCCGCTCCAGCTCCAGTTCCACGTCCGACGTGCTGGACAAACGCTCCAGCTCCGCGGTGATGTCGTCCTTCGCCATCCCGGTCGGGTCGTCGAGCGCGCCCGAGGCGAGCAGCTCGTCGATCGCACCCGCCCGGGCCTGCATCTGCGCGGTCTTGTCCTCGGCCCGCTGGATCGCGAGCCCGACGTCGCCCATCTCCTCGGAGATACCGGCGACCGCGCCACCGATCCGCGCCTGGGCCTCGGCGGCCGTGTAGGTCGCCTTGATCGTCTCCTTGCGGGTACGGAACGCGTCCACCTTGGCCTGCAGTCGCTGCGAGGCCAGGACGAGCTTCTCCTCCTCCGCCTGGAGGTTCTGGTGTTGGGTACCGAGGTCCGAGATCTGCTGCTGCACACCCGAGCGGCGCATGAGCGCCTCGCGGGCCAGATCCTCGCGACCGAGCGCCAGCGCCTTGCGGCCCTGGTCCTCGAGCTTGCCCGACTGCTGCTGCAGACCGGTCATCTGCAGTTCGAGCCGCTTGCGGGAGGTCGCCACGTCGGCCACGCCCCGACGTACCTTCTGCAACAGCTCAAGTTGTTTCTGGTACGAGTAGTCGAGCATCTCGCGTGGATCCTCGGCCTTGTCGAGGGCCTTGTTGGCCTTCGCGCGGAAGATCATCGCCATTCGCTTCATTACACCGCTCATGGGCCTCGCGTGCCCCCTTCGTAGGCAACCCGTGCTGCTCCCTGAAGCCTAAATGCCCAAGCGACCTTGTGGCAGCAGGGCTTTGCCTCACTTGACGTGTTCCCGCCCGCGAGAGTTCCGCATCCCCCTCGCACCGGATCCGGGGAGCCTTGAAATGTCCGCGACCTCGAACACGTAGGCTTTGAGGGTGTTCCGACGACGTTCCCACGCAGAGCCCGAGACCGCCGAGCAGTCCCTGGAGCGTTCCCAGGGTTCGCAGGCCGTCCGTGACCCCCAGGCGCCCAAGGGCCGGCCCACGCCCAAGCGCAGCGACGCCCAGGCCAACCGCAAGACCAAGGTGTCCGTCGCCAAGGACCCCAAGCAGGCCCGCAAGCAGGCTCGGATGCGGATGCGCGAGGAGCGCGAGGCCCAGCGCCAGGCGCTGCTGACCGGCGACGAGCGGGCGCTGCCGGCCCGGGACCGCGGACCGCTGCGCCGGTTCGCCCGTGACTACGTCGACGCGCGCTACACGGTCGGCGAGTTCTTCCTGCCCTCGGCCGTGATCATCCTGATCCTGAGCATTCTGCCCAGCCTGGCGGTGAAGAACTTCTCGCTGTTCCTGTGGATCGCGGTGATCCTGCTGATCATCCTCGACTCCATCCGAGTCAACCTGGGCATGAAGAAGGCGCTGCGGGCGAAGTTCCCCAAGGAGAACCTCAAGGGCCTGACGCCCTACGCGCTGATGCGCTCTCTCCAGCTCCGTCGGCTGCGGCTGCCCAAGCCGCAGGTCAAACGAGGCGAGAAGGTGGCATGACCACGATCACCGGGCTGACCGGCGACCTGCACACGCAGGTGCGTCGCGAATTGGTGGCCCGCCAACTGGCCGAGCACATGACACGGCTGCGCGACCGGGGCCCGCTGCGGGTGCTCGACGTCGGCTGCGGGCCCGCGTCGCCCGGCATACTGCTCGCCCGCGCCGGACACATCGTCACCTCGGTGAACACCGACACCGATGTGCTCACCCGACTGCACGAGGACCTGGCCCAGGAGTCGGCCGACGTGCAGGGGCGGATCCGGCTGGTGGAGGGCGACGGCGCCGAGGCCGGCCGGCACTTCCCGCCGGGCAGCTTCGACCTGGCGCTGTGCCACGACGTGCTGGAGGCACAGCCCGAGCCGGACGGCATGCTCGCCGCGCTGGCCCGGATGATGACCCAGGGCGGTCTGATCTCGGTCACCTCGCGCAACGCCGGCTCGCTGGCGATGCGCGCGGGCGCCGCGGCCCAGTGGACGGCGACGCTCAAGGGCCTGTCCGCGACCACGTACCCCAACCCCGCCGGCGGCACGTTGCGCGCGGACACCGTCGAGGGCCTGTGCACGGTGCTCGCGGACTTGGGCGCGCCGGTGCTCGACTGGTACGGCGTGGGCGTCTTCAGCGGCCTCCAGCCCGACGACGCCGAGCCGCCGCGCGGCCAGAAGGCGTGGACGAACCTGCTGGCCTGCGAGGAGGACGCGTCCCGGCGCGACCCGTACCGGCTGATCGCGCCGATCCTGCACCTGGTCGGCGAGAAGACGGTGCGCTAGGAAGCGCCCTGGACACCTGTGGCCGATGGGGGCGGTGGTGCGGCCGATCGTCGCGCCGGTGTCCGACATAGGGTGTTCGCATGGACTTCCGACACCTCGGTCGCAGCGGCCTCGTCATCAGCGAGATCGCGTACGGCAACTGGCTCACCCACGGCTCCCAGGTGGAAGAGGACGCCGCGCTCGCGTGTGTGCGGGCCGCGCTCGACTGCGGGATCACCACGTTCGACACCGCCGACGTGTACGCGGAGACGCGCGCGGAATCGGTGCTGGGTCGCGCGCTCAAGGGTGAGCGCCGCGAGGGTCTGGAGATCTTCACCAAGGTCTACTGGCCCACCGGCCCCGGTCGCAACGACCGGGGTCTGTCGCGCAAGCACATCATGGAGTCGATCGACGGTTCGCTGTCCCGGCTGGGCACCGACTACGTCGACCTGTACCAGGCGCACCGGTTCGACCACGAGACGCCGCTGGAAGAGACGATGTCGGCCTTCGCGGACGTGGTCCGGGCCGGCAAGGCGCTGTACATCGGCGTCTCCGAGTGGAACGCCGAGCAGATCCGCGCGGGTGCCGAACTCGCCCGTGAGCTGCGCGTGCCGCTGATCTCGAACCAGCCGCAGTACTCGATGTTGTGGCGGGTGATCGAGGCCGAGGTGGTGCCGACCTCCGAGGAGCTCGGGCTCGGCCAGATCGTCTGGTCGCCGATCGCCCAGGGCGTGCTCACCGGCAAGTACCTGCCGGGGCAGCCGCCGCCGGCCGGGTCGCGCGCCACCGAC
This sequence comes from Embleya sp. NBC_00888, assembly GCF_045207655.1. Taxonomy (NCBI): domain Bacteria; kingdom Bacillati; phylum Actinomycetota; class Actinomycetes; order Kitasatosporales; family Streptomycetaceae; genus Embleya; species Embleya sp. NBC_00888. The sequence continues at coordinate 2,790,651 of NZ_CP108784.1, forward strand.
GACAAGGGCGGCCAGGACTTCGTCTCCCGGATGCTCACCGACGACGTGCTCACCCGGGTGCAGCAACTGCGCCCGCTGGCCGACGAGGCGGGCCTGTCGCTCGCCCAGCTCGCCGTCGCGTGGGTGCTGCAGAACCCGAACGTGTCCGCCGCGATCATCGGCGCGTCCCGGCCGGAGCAGGTGCACGAGAACGTCAAGGCGGCCGGTGTCACCCTGGACGAGGGTCTGCTGACCAAGATCGACGTGATCCTGGACCCGGTGGTCAGCCGCGACCCGGCGCTCACCGTGAGCCCGGCGACGCGTCCGTAGCACCCGCTCGAGACGATCGGGGGCGCGGCGTCGGCCGCGCCCCCGATCCGTTCGACCGCGCCGGCTCAGCCCTCGGCGGCGCGCAGGCTCATGTGCTCGTACACGACGGCATCGTCCTCGAGCAGGCTCACCTGTTCGATGCCCGCCGCGAGCAGGTCCTTCCAGATCTCGCCGAGCCAGCTCTCCGCGTCCGACTGGTTGGTGAAGTCCTCCGCCTGCGGTCCGTCGACCGGGGCACCGTCCGCGTCCTCATACCGCCACACCCACGACATGTCGGGCTCCTCACCTCGGGATCTCGGACCGTCAAAAGACCTGCACAGTAGATCAAGCCCGACCACCTCATAGCCAGGAGCACGACGACACCCATGGAGCTGACGCTGCTCGGCACGGCCGGTCCCAAGGGCTGGCCCCAGCCGTTCTGCACCTGTGCCTCGTGTCTGGGGTGCACCGGTCCCGTGGTGCGCGGACCGGCGTGCGTGCTGCTGGACGGCACGCTGCTGCTGGACTGCGGCCCCGAGCCCGCGCACGCGGCCGCCCGGGCCGGACACCCGCTCACCGGGGTGCGCCGCCTGCTGTTGAGCGGACCGGCCGAGTCCGCGCCGCTGGCCTGGCTGCCCGCCGCCGGGCTGGCCGAGGTGGCCGCGCCGTCCGGGCCGCCGCCCTGGCTGCCCGCGCCGTCGGCGGGCGGACCGCACTGGCGACAGGTGGCCGAGGGGGACGCCTTCGAGCTGGACGGACACCGAATACGCGTACTTCCCGGCGGCACCCCCGGGCGGGTCGCGTACGAGGTCACCGGCGCGGACGGAACGCGACTGCTGTACGCGCCGCCCTCGACGCTGCCGCCCGAGGCGGAGGCCACCCGGGCCTGGACGCACGAGGGCGGGCACTACGACGTGGTGCTCCTGGACGTGGTCTCGTGGCCGGAGCGGCTGGCCACGCTGCGCCGCGACGGCGCGGTCACCGAGGACACCGACGTACTCGCGGTGCACCTGTCGCACGAGTCGCCGCCCGGCGAGGAGTTGCACCGCCGGCTCGCCGCGTGGGGGGCTCGCGCGGTGCCGGACGGCGGTCTGGTCCGGGTCGGCGCGGATCCCTCGCCCACCCCGCGCCCGCATCGCACGCTGGTCCTGGGCGGCGCCCGCTCGGGCAAGTCGGCCGAGGCCGAACGGCGCCTGGCGGCCTGCCCGGACGTGCTCTACGTGGCCACCGGCGGCACCCGAGAGGGTGACGCCGAATGGGCCGAACGGGTCGCCCTGCACCGCGAACGACGCCCGGACACCTGGCGCACCGCCGAGACGGTCGAGCTGACCCGGCTGCTCGCGGAGGCCCGGCAGCCGCTCCTGGTGGACTGCCTGTCGCTGTGGTTGACCGCGGTGATGGACGCGCACGACGCGTGGGACGACGCCCGATGGGCGGCGGGCGCGCGCGAGGCGGTACGCGCCGAGGTCGGCGCGCTGGCCGCCGCGTGGCGCGCGTGCCGCGTCCCGGTGGTCGGCGTCAGCAACGAGGTCGGCAGCGGCGTGGTCCCACCGACCCCCGCCGGCCGCCGCTTCCGGGACGAACTGGGCCGACTCAACGCCGTCGTCGCCGGCGAATCCGACGAGGTCCTGCTCGTCGTGGCCGGCCAGGTCCTCACCCTGCGCAGCCTCCCGCGCCGCGCGAAGCACGCGGCGTCCTGACCGGCCCAGGCGACCGGGCCGCCCGCGCCACGGCCCCGGGCCCGCACAACTACCCTGACCCGGTGACCATCGACCTCGACTCCCTGGCCGCCCGGGTGGAGCGCCCCGACGACGACGCCCGCGCCCGCGTGCGCGAACACCTCGTCGCCGTCGCGGGCGCGCCGAACGCCTACGGCCGACTCGAAGACCTCGCGATCTGGTTCGCCTCGGTTCGAGGCGGCAAGACCACCGCGCCGATCTGTGCCCCCCGGGTCGTGCTCTTCGCCGCCGACCACGGCGTCGCCGCCCACGACGTGTCGGTCCGCCGCCCCGGCTGGACCGCGCGCCAGGTCCGGGCCACGCTGGCGGGCACCTCGACCGCGGCCACGTTCGCGGCCGGCCTGGACGCGCCGATCCGGATCGTCGACATCGCCGTCGACGCCGAGCCCGACGCGTTCCCCGAGCAGGTCTCGCGGGACCGGATCCGCCGCGCGTCCGCGCCCGTGGACACCGCCGACGCACTCGCCCCCGGCGAGGTCGAGCGCGCTTTCGCGGTCGGCATGGCCACCGCGGACGCGGAGATCGACTCGGGCGCCGACCTGCTGCTGCTCGGCTCGTTGGGCGCCGCCGCGTCCACCCCGGCGGCGATCCTGATCGGCGCGCTGACCGGCATGGACGCCGCGGCCGTGATCGGTCGCGGCTCCGGCATCGACGACGCGACCTGGATCCGCAAGTGCGCCACCATCCGCGACGCGCTGCGTAGGGCGCGGCCGGTGCTGGGCGACCCGATGCGGCTGCTCGGCGTGTCCGGCGGGGCCGACTTCGCGGCGATGACCGGATTCCTGCTCCAGTGCTCGATCCGGCGCACCCCGGTGCTGCTGGACGACGTGGCCACCGCCGCGTCCGCGCTGGTCGCCCAGCGGATCTCGTACCGCTCCCCGGACTGGTGGCTGGCCGGCCACGTCACCCCGGAGCCGGGCCACGTCAAGGCGCTGGACCGGCTCGCGCTGGAACCGGTGCTGGACTACCGGGTGCGCGGCGGCGAGGCGGTCGGCGCGCTGCTCGCGCTGCCGGTGCTGCGCGCGGCGGTCGACCTGGTGGCCCGGGTGCACCCCACCCCGTGAGCCCGGGCACCACCTCGGCCGGACTGCGCCTGGCGTTCGGCATGTTGTCGGTGATCCCGGTCCGGGTGGAGCGGGTGGACCGCCCGGTGGCGGGCCGCGCGATGGCGTGCGCGCCGCTGGTCGGCCTGGTCCTGGGCGGCCTCGCGGCCGGGGTGCTCGCACTCGCCGAACGGGCGGGCACCGGCGCGCTCACCGCGGCGGCGCTCGCGGTCGGCACCCTGGCGCTGCTCACCCGCGGCCTGCACCTGGACGGCCTGGCCGACACCGCCGACGGCCTCGGCTCGGCCAGGCCCGCGCCGGACGCGCTGCGGATCATGAAGGCGTCCGACATCGGCCCGTTCGGGGTGCTGAGCCTGCTGTTCCTGGTGCTCGTCGAGACCGGCGCGCTGGTCCGCCTCCAGCACGACGGCCCCGCGCCGGCCGCGGCCGGTCTGGTGCTGGCCGCGGTGACCGGCCGCGTGGCGCTGTCCGTCGCGTGCGGCCCCGGCGTACCGTCCGCGCGGCCGGAGGGGCTCGGCGCGATGGTCGCGGGCACGGTCGGGCGCGGGGTGCTCGTCGCGTGGTCGCTGGTCCTGCTCGGCGCCGCCGGGTTGTACGGCGTGCTCCAGGGCCCGATCGAGGCGCTGCGCGCGTTCGGCGCGGCGACCGCCGGACTCGCCGCCGGCGCACTGCTGTTGCGGCACACCACCCGCCGATTCGGCGGGATCACCGGCGATGTCCTGGGCGCCGTCGTGGAGGTGTGCGGGTGCGTCGTCCTGGTGGTCGTGTCCACTGGCTGAGATGTTTGCCGGGAAGGCGTGAAATGCTGAAGGCGAACGTATCTTCCATACGGCTCGTCACCGCTCGACGAGGCATCCCGAGCAAGGATCGCCACGTCGGTGCCCCACCGATCGTGCGGGCACTCAGCACCCCCGAGAGATGAGAGACAGGATCCTCGTGACCACACTGAGTATCGGCTCCACCGCGGCCCTTTCCCTGCGCGCCGACGTGCTCGTGATCGGCACCGTCAAGGGCGAGGACGGTGCCGTCCTCGCCGCGGGCGCCGAAAGCGTCGCCGCGGCGTTCGACGGCCGGCTCACCGACACCCTGTCCGCGCTCGACGCCACCGGCGCCGAGGGCGAACTACACCGCGTGCCGACCTTCGGCGCGGCCAAGGCCCCGCTGGTGCTCGTGGTCGGCCTGGGCGAACAGCCCGCCGACGGCTTCACCCACGACGCGCTGCGCCGCGCCGGCGGCAATGTCGCCCGGGCGCTCGCCGGTGTCAAGAAGGCGGGCGTCGCCCTGCCGCTCGCCGGTGCGGAGGCGATCGGTGCGTTCGGGGAGGGCGTGCTGCTCGGCGCCTACTCGTTCGAGACCTACCGGGAGAAGTCCCGCGAGGGCCGCAAGGACGCGGTCAAGGACGTCGTGCTGCTCGGCGTCAAGGGCCGGGACAAGGCCGCCAAGGCCGCCGTCGAGCGCGCCGCGATCACCGCGCAGAGCGTCAACCAGGCCCGTGACCTGGTGAACACCCCGCCGAACGACCTCAACCCGAAGGACTTCGCCGCGATCGCGGTGGACACCGGCAAGAACGCCGGCTTCAAGGTCGAGGTGCTCGACGACAAGGCGCTCGCCAAGGGCGGCTTCGGCGGCATCCTGGGCGTCGGCCAGGGCTCGGCGAGCAAGCCGCGCCTGGTCCGCCTGGGCTACACGCACCCCAAGGCCAAGCGCACCATCGCACTGGTGGGCAAGGGCATCACCTACGACTCGGGCGGCATCTCGCTCAAGCCGGCCGGCGCCAACGAGACGATGAAGATGGACATGGGCGGCGCGGCGGCCGTGCTGGGCGCGGTCGCGGCGGTGGCCCGGCTGGGCCTGGAGGTCAACGTGACCGGCTGGCTCGCGCTGGCCGAGAACATGCCCTCCGGCACCGCGACCCGTCCCGGCGACGTACTGCGCATGTACGGCGGTCGCACGGTCGAGGTGCTCAACACCGACGCCGAGGGCCGGCTGGTGCTCGCCGACGCGATCACGCGCGCGTGCGAGGAGTCGCCGCAGATGCTGATCGACGTGGCGACGCTGACCGGCGCGATGATGGTCGCGCTGGGCAACGACATGTACGGGATCATGTCGAACGACGACACGTTCCGCGGCGCGGTGCACGACGCCGCGACGCGCGCCGGCGAGCCGGCTTGGCCGATGCCGCTGCCGACCGAGCTGCGCAAGTCGATGGACTCGCCGATCGCCGACATCAAGAACATGGGCTCGCGGATGGGTGGCGGCCTGGTGGCCGGTCTCTTCCTCCAGGAGTTCGTGGCCGAGGGCGTCAGTTGGGCGCACCTGGACATCGCCGGCCCCGCGTTCCACGAGGGCGAGGCCGGCGGCTACCGGCCCAAGGGCGGTACCGGTGTCGCGGTGCGCTCGCTGCTCCAGGTCGCGCAGGACATCGCGGACAACCGGATCTGATTCCGCGCTCACCGGGACCGGTTCGGTCCGGTGGGTTCGATCCGGCTCGATCCCGGTTCGCCCGGTTCGACCGGTTCGGCCGGGGCACGCAGGCGCCCCGGCCGAACCCGATCCGGGTGGACCCGGATCGGGTTCGGACCCGGATCGCTCAGGATCCCTCGCCGGACTGCCGGCGGGTCCACTCGCGCATCCGCTTCGGGTAGCCCACCAGCGCCGCCTCGTACACCGGGATGCCGAGCTTGCGCGCGAGCGTGCGCGCGGCTCCGGGGTCGACGACCCGGCGTCGGGTCCACTCCCCGGTGTCGGCGATGAACACCACCGTCGTCCCGCTCAGGGTGGTCACCGGCTCGATGTACGCCTCGACTCCCTTGCGGCTGCGCGCGAACTCGCTCAGGTGCGCGGCCGCGGCCGCGGCCTGCCTGCGGTCGGGCGCGTCCGCGCCGGCACCGCGTTTGCGTCGGAACAACCCCACGGGGATTTCCTTCCTGTCGTACGCGCATGTCATCCGCGTCCGTCCGGGGTCGGCGGTCGCGTTCGTGTCGGAACAACGAGTCACGACGACACGTTGTGCCCCCGGTCCGCCATTTCGGCCCCGCCCTTGTGGGACAGGCAACACCGGGGCGGAGTGCTCGGCCGCTCCCGACAAGTGGGAGGATGTTGTACCGGCACTTGAGACCTTCCACAAGAAGGGGGTGCTCCCCGCCGCGTCCCGCGCGGGTGGGCATCGCAATCACAGGAGGACGTGACGTGGCGAACGACGCCGGAGCCGTTTTCGATGTAGTCATTCTCGGAGGCGGGAGCGGCGGCTATGCGTGCGCCCTTCGCGCGGCCGAACTCGGTATGCGGGTCGTCCTCATCGAAAAGGGCAAGCTCGGCGGCACGTGTCTGCACAACGGCTGCATCCCGACCAAGGCCCTGCTGCACGCGGGCGAGGTCGCGGACCAGACTCGTGAGAGCGAGCAGTTCGGCGTCAAGTCGACGTTCGACGGCATCGACATCGCAGCCGTGCACGCTTACAAGGACGGCGTCATCTCGCGCCTGTTCAAGGGCCTGACCGGTCTGATCAAGAGCCGCAACATCACCGTCGTCGAGGGCGCCGGCAAGCTCGTGTCGCCGACCGCGGTCGAGGTGAACGGGCAGCGCTACGAGGGTCGACACGTGGTACTTGCGACCGGCTCGGTGCCCAAGTCGCTGCCGGGCCTGGAGATCGACGGCAACCGCGTGATCAACAGCGACCACGCGCTGGTGCTCGACCGGGTCCCGCAGTCCGCGGTGGTGCTGGGCGGCGGTGTGATCGGCGTCGAGTTCGCCAGCGCCTGGAAGTCCTTCGGCGTGGACGTGACCATCGTCGAGGCGCTGCCGCACCTGGTGGCGCTGGAGGACGAGGCGAGCAGCAAGCTCCTGGAGCGCGCCTTCCGCCGCCGCGGCATCAAGTTCGAGCTCGGCGCGCGCTTCGCCGGTGTCGAGTACACCGACGCGGGCGTGCGGGTCTCGCTGGAGAACGGCAAGCAGATCGAGGCCGAGTTGCTGCTCGTCGCCGTCGGTCGCGGCCCGGTCTCGGCGGGCCTGGGCTACGAGGAGGCCGGCGTCGCGATGGATCGCGGTTACGTCCTGGTGGACGAGTACTGCGCCACCAACGTGCCGACCATCTCCGCCGTGGGCGACCTCATCCCCACCCTTCAGCTCGCCCACGTCGGTTTCGGCGAGGGCATTCTGGTCGCCGAGCGGATCGCCGGACTGAACCCGGTGCCGATCGACTACGCGGGCGTGCCGCGCGTGACCTACTGCGACCCGGAGGTGGCCTCGGTCGGCCTCACCGAGGCGCAGGCGGTCGAGCGCTACGGCTCGGACAAGCTCGCCACGATCAGCTACAGCCTCGGCGGCAACGGCAAGAGCCAGATCCTCAAGACGACCGGCCAGGTCAAGGTCGTCTCGGTCAAGGACGGCCCGGTCGTCGGCATCCACATGGTCGGCGCCCGCATGGGCGAGCTGACCTCGGAAGCCCAGCTGATCTACAACTGGGAGGCCCTGCCGGCCGAGGTCGCCCAGCTCATCCACCCGCACCCGACGCAGTCCGAGGCGCTTGGCGAGGCCCACCTCGCGTTGGCGGGCAAGCCCCTGCACGTCCACGACTGACGACGCGCCCCCAATCGCGCCCCGTCATCCAAGACACACGCCTTGAAGCGTTGAGAAGGAGTCATTGACCCATGCCGGTCTCCGTAACACTGCCCGCGCTCGGCGAGAGCGTGCAGGAGGGCACCATCACCCGCTGGCTCAAGCAGGAGGGTGAGCGCGTCGAGCTGGACGAGCCCCTGCTCGAGGTCTCGACCGACAAGGTCGACACCGAGATCCCCTCCCCCGCCGCCGGCATTCTGGTGTCCATCAAGGCCCAGGAAGACGACACGGTCGACGTCGGCGCCGAGCTGGCCGTGATCGACGACGGCACCGGTGCCGCGGCGCCGGCTCCGGCCGCCGCGCCGGCGCAGGAGGCGGCGGCTCCGGCCGCGCCCGCCCAGGCCGCTCCGGCAGCTCCGGCTGCGCCCGCCGCGCAGGAGCCCGCCCCGGCCGCGGCTCCGGCCGCACCCGCCGGCGACGTGCAGGGCACCCCGGTGCTGCTGCCCGCGCTCGGCGAGAGCGTGCAGGAGGGCACCATCACCCGCTGGCTCAAGCAGGAGGGTGACACGGTCGAGGCCGACGAGCCGCTCCTGGAGGTCTCGACCGACAAGGTCGACACCGAGATCCCCGCGCCGATCGGCGGCGTGCTGCTGAAGATCAGCGTCGCCGAGGACGAGACGGTGGAGGTCGGCGCCGAGTTGGCCGTCATCGGCGCACCCGGTTCCGCGCCGGCCGCGGCGCCCGCTCCGGCGGCGCCCGCACCGGCCCAGCAGGCTCCGGCGACTCCGGCTCCGGCCGCCGCCGCACCGGCTCCCGCTCCGGCCCAGGCGCCCGCGCCAAAGCCGGCTCCGGCGCCCGCTCCGGCTCCGGTCGCCGCCGCTCCGGCCGCGCAGCTCACCCCGCCCGCCGAGGCCGACGGCGCGTACGTCACGCCGCTGGTGCGCAAGCTGGCCGCCGAGCACAACGTGGACCTGGGCTCGATCGCGGGCACCGGCATCGGTGGTCGGATCCGCAAGCAGGACGTCCTGGAGACGGCCCGCAAGCAGCAGGCGGCCCAGGCCGCCGCCGCGGCATCGGCTCCGGCCGCCGCCTCGGCCGCGCCTGCCGCGAAGGCCCCGGCTGCGATCGAGCCGTCGCCGCTGCGCGGTCGGACCGAGAAGCTCTCGCGCATGCGCACGGTGATCGCCAAGCGCATGGTCGAGTCGCTGCAGACCTCGGCCCAGCTCACCACGGTCGTGGAGGTGGACGTCACCAACATCGCCCGCCTGCGCGACCGGGCCAAGAACGACTTCGTGGCGCGTGAGGGCGTCAAGCTGTCGTTCATGCCGTTCTTCGCGAAGGCGGCCGTCGAGGCGCTCAAGGTCCACCCGGTCCTGAACGCGTCGATGGACCTGAACGCGGGCACGGTGACCTACCACGACGCCGAGCACCTGGTGATCGCGGTGGACACCGACCGCGGCCTGATGGTCCCGGTCATCCACAACGCGGGTGACCTGAACATCGCGGGCCTCTCGCGCAAGATCTCCGACCTGGCCGAGCGCACCCGCACCAACAAGGTGAGCCCGGACGAGCTGGCCGGCGGTACGTTCACGCTGACCAACACCGGTTCGCGCGGCGCGCTCTTCGACACGCCGATCTTCCCGCAGCCGCAGGTCGCGATGCTCGGCACGGGCGCGGTCGTCAAGCGCCCGGTCGTGGTCAACGACCCGACGCTCGGCGAGGTCATCGCGGTCCGCTCGATGGTGTACCTGGCCCTGTCCTACGACCACCGTCTGGTGGACGGCGCGGACGCGGCCCGCTTCCTGCAGACGGTGAAGACCCGCCTGGAGGAAGGCGCCTTCGAGGGCGACCTCGGCCTGTAGGACACGCCGCGGCGGTGCGGACGCACCGCGTGGCAGGCACATTCCGAAGGCGGTCCGGACAGTCCGGGCCGCCTTCGGCATGTCCGGGGTCCGGTGGGCAAGGATGTTCCCATGCGCATCGCCGTCACCGGTTCGTCCGGCCTCGTGGGTTCCGCTCTCGTCCGCTCGCTGACCGCCGACGGCCACGATGTGGTCCGACTGGTCCGCCGGCCTCCCGGCGGACCGCACGAGGTGCGCTGGGACCCGCACGCGGGCACCGTGGACACCGCCTCGCTCGGTCCGGTGGACGCGGCGGTGCACCTGGCCGGCGCGGGCATCGGGGACAAGCGCTGGACGGCCGCGTACAAGCGCGAACTCCGCGACAGCCGGGTCCTGGGCACCGAGGCCGTCTCGCGCGCGCTGGCCGCCCTCGAGCCCGCCCCGCGCGTGCTCCTGGCCGGTTCCGCGATGGGCTATTACGGCGACACCGCCGATCGCGAGGTGGACGAATCGTCCCCGCCCGGCAGCGGCTTCCTGGCCGACCTGTGCACCGAGTGGGAGGCCGCCACCGCACCGGCCCTGGAGGCGGGCATCCGGGTCGCCCATCTGCGGACCGGCCTGGTGGTCTCCCGATCCGGCGGTGCGTGGGGCCGGATGTTCCCGTTGTTCAAGGCGGGTCTGGGCGGCCGGCTCGGCTCGGGCCGGCAGTACTGGAGCTTCATCTCGCTGGTCGACGAGGTCGCCGCGATCCGCCACGTCCTGGAGCACGCCGACCTCGCCGGCCCGATCAACCTGACCGCGCCGCACCCGGTCACCAACGCGGAGGCGACCAAGGCGATGGGCAGAGCCCTGCACCGCCCCACCGTCCTCGCGGTACCCCCCTTCGCCCTGCGCGCCGTCCTCGGCGACTTCGCCGGCGAGATCCTCACCGGCCAACGTGTGCTCCCCAAGGCCCTGCTCGACTCCGGCTTCACCTTCCGACACCCCACCATCGACACCGCGATCGCCGCGGCCCTGAACCGCTGACGGGACCGACGGCGACACCGGCCCGGCCCCTGCCTCGGGCCGTAGGACGCGGCGTCGACCGGGCGGCTGCGATCGCCGGTCGGTAACGGGCACACCGGGTCGGCGGGTCGCACACCTGCCGAACCACACCAACTCCCGTGTACCGCAACGGTCTTTCGGCATTTCGCTGGGTATGACCAGTAGGCGATGAAACCGACTCCGCGGCGCCTGCGGCCGTGGGCAGGGGGACGGGAGGACGACCGTGGTCGACGTGCGTCGAACCGAGGTGATCGTGGTGGGAGCCGGCCTGGCCGGCTTGAGCGCGGCACGGACCATCGCCGCGGCGGGGGTTGCGGTGACGGTCCTGGAGGCCGCCGACCGACCCGGTGGGCGGGTGCGCACCGACCTCGTGGACGGCTTCCGGGTCGATCACGGCTTCCAGTCGCTGACCACCTCGTGGCCTCAGGTGGGCCGGCAACTGGACGTGCCCGCACTGGGGTTGCGCGCGTTCCAGCCCGGCGTGCTGCTCCACGAGGACGGCCGCACCCATCGGGTCGGCGACGTCCGCCGGGTCCGGGACGCGCTCGGCGGTCTGCGCAACGGCAACGGCACCGACCGCGCCCGACTCGCCGCGTTATTGGCCCGGACCGCGTCCTCCCCGGTCGCCCGGGTGATGAGCGCTCCCGAGACGGCCACCGTCGACGCGCCGACGATGCGCGCGCTGCCGCCGGACCTGACCCGCCGTACGCTGCGCCCGCTGCTGACCGCGCTGTTGCACGATCCCGCACTGGGCACGTCGAGCCGGTTCGCCGAATTGACGCTGCGCTCGTTCCTGCGCGGCCGGATGGCACTGCCCGCGCGCGGCATGGCCGCCGTACCCCGGCAACTCGCGGTCGGCCTGCCCTCCGGCGCGGTGCGCTACGGCGTGCGGGTGTTGTCCGTCTCGGCCGACCGCGTACTGACCGACGTGGCGGGCGAGATCCGCGCCGGCGCGGTGGTCGTGGCCACCGACCCGACCACGGCGGTGGCCCTGCTGCCGGGCCTGCGGATGCCCGAGTTCCACCCGGTGACCACGCTGTACCACGTGGCGCGCGCCGCTCCCCGGCCCGACGCGTCACTGCTCGTGGAGGCCGACCCCCGCAGCCCGTTCACGCACACCGCGGTGGTCAGCCAGGTCGCGCCCACGTACGCGCCCGACCGGCGCGCCCTGATCGCCACCACCGTGCTGGGCCACGACGGCTCGGAGCCGACCAAACTCGAACTACGGGTCCGCGAGCGGCTGGCCGTCGTGTACGACACGCCCACCACCGAGTGGGCGCACCTGACCACCTGTCATATCCCGCGCGCCGTCCCGGTGGTCGAGCCCGGCCACAACTTCCGCCGCCCGGTCCGCATGATCGGCGGCCTGTATGTCTGCGGCGACCACCGCGACTCCAGCTCCATCCAGGGCGCCCTGACCTCCGGCTGCCGAGCCGCCAGATCCGCCCTCGCCGACCTGGGCGTACCGGCGGCCTGAAGAAGGCCCACGGCCCGTCACGCCCACCCGAGGCCCGAAATCCACCACCTTCGGGCCCTACGCAACGGGTGGGCGGTGAGCGGAAACCCTCAAGCCGTGCGCACGAAGCACCCCGACCGCGCCTCGAACTCCCGTACCGCCGGCACGTCCCGATACGGCGCCAGCCGATGCGTGAACTCGCGCACGTAGTCCACCGCCCGTGACGACCGCAGACCCTCCGCCTGCTCGGTCGCCTCCGCCTCCACCCGGCACGCCTGCTCCACCTCGCCCAGCTCCAACAACGCGGTGGCCAGGATGGTCTGGCAGAACAGCCGGCTGCGGACGTACTCGCTCCCGCGCAGCCGCAAGGACCGCTCCGCGTACTCGCGGGCCTTGTCGTAGTCCTCCAAGTCCCGGTAGCAGTGCGCGTGGTCGTCGGTGAGCTGCGCCTCGTTCATGAACGCGACCCACTCCGGCTCGTCGTCCCCCTCCGCGACACACTCCAGCGCCTGCTCCGCGCGCAGCAGCGCCGCCCCGCACGCCCGCGGGTCCCCCAACAGCCCGTGCCCGCGCGCCTCGACCGCGTGGAACAGCGCCCGGACCCGGGGGGTGGCCACCGCCGAGGCGCCCTGCTGGGCGACCCGCGCCAGTTGTACCGCCTCGCGCCCGTGCCCGAGGTAGACCGCCTGCCGGCTCATCGTGGACAACACGAATCCGCCCAGCGCCCGATCCCCCGACGCCTGAGCCAACCGCAGCGCCTGGACGAAGTAGCGCTGCGCCATCCCGTGCACGCCCACGTCGTACGCCATCCAGCCGACCAGCCGGGTCAGCGTGGCCGCCGCGCCGAACAACGCGCTGCCGGTGCGCGAGTCGTAGGTCCCGCGCAGTATCGCGGTCACCTCCGTGTCGAGGTAGCGCACCAGCGCCTGTCTGCCGTGCCCCCCGCCGAACGAGTTGTCCAACCGCCGGAACGCCTCGCCGACGGCACGCACCGCGGCCACGTCGCCGAGCCCGACCCGATCGCCGTCCTGCCGGGCGGGCCGCTCGTCACCGGCGCCGATCAGCCAGTCCCGGCTGGGCACCACCAACGCCCCGGGCGTGAACGCGGCCTCCACCAGCGCGGATCGCTGGGCCGAGTCGGCCTGCCACATGCCGGTGACGATCTCGACCGCCTCGGGCGGACCGGACGCGTATTCGAGCCCGGCATAGTCCGGTCGGCAACCGGCCATGCCCAGATCCTCGGCGCTGAGCTTGCGGCCGAGCCGCTGGGTGAAGACCTCGGCAAGCAGTATCGGCACGATCCCGCGCGGATGTTGGCCACGCAGCCAGCGCGCCACGGAGGTCTTGTCGTACCGGAGATCGATGCCTTGTTCCGCACCGAGTTGGTCAACGCGTCGGGCCAGACCGGCATGTGAGAAGCCGGCTTCCTCGACAAGCGCCGCCAGCCGGTGATTGGGGCGCCGCTCGACCCTGGCTGCCATGGAGATGAACGCCTCCCGCTGGTGCGGTGGTTCGGTGTGGGTGGGTGATCGCGCGAGAATCTAGCGATTTCTGGAGCGCTACAACCCGAACGCTCGCAACAATGACCCTTTCGAGTTACCGGGATCGGCTCGGCGATCGGGGGGCGAATCGGGCCCGACGGCGGCCCGGCGCGGCCGAGTTCGGCAGAACCTGCCGAACCCTGCGGACGGATCCGATGTGCCGTCACCAGCCCTGGGCCGCTTGCGGTGCGCGGACCCGTGGTGGAACATGCGCGGGGCAGTTCACCCGATGGGATGATCGACACCCACGCGGACGAACCGCGTGACCGACCCCGACCGAAGCTCGCGACCGACCACCGCGGCCCCGACGGCCTCGCGCCGACCGCCCGACATCGATTCGAAGGAAGCGCACGCGTGACCCGGCAGCCCGACGACACCGCTCGCGGGATCGTGATCCCGCTGGCCGCGGTCGCGCTCGTGTGCCTGCTGCTCACCAGCGGAGTCTTCCTGTTCGCCGGCTCGGATCGGGACAAGGGCCGCGGCCGCCCGGTCTCGCGCGACGTGAACATGCCGCTGCCGGCGCCCGCGCCGGTGTTTCCCGACGCCGGTTCGCCGAGCCCGGGCGCGACCACCACGACGACCGCCGGCCCGACCAAATCGGTGACCCGGTCCCCGTCCGCCTCGGCGAGCGCGACCGCGAGCACGAGCCCGACGGCGACCCGCTCGAGCGCGCCGCCCACGTCGGCCGCCCCACCCGTCCCGCCCCCGCCCGCCACCACCGGCCCGAAGGACATCACCGTCGACGCCACGGTGAGCGACTCCGGTTGGGGTGCCGACGGCACGGTGGTCATCACCAACCGCACCGCCCACCCGCTCCCCTCGTGGGACCTCACCCTCACCGCGACGGGTCGGCAGAGCGGCTTCACCATGCTCTACGGCGAGGACATGCGCACCAGCACCGACCGCGGCACCGCGACCGCGCGCGGCCGGGGCCCGTTGGCCCCCGGAGCCAGCGCGGTGATCGAGTTCGGCCTGTACGGGCGCGTCGAGTCGATCGGCTGCACGTTCACCGGTGTCACCTGCCACGTACGCGGGCTCGACGCCGGCCACGGGTGAGAGAAGGCCTCGTCGTACGCTGGTGGACGTGACCAGCTTCTTGCGATTCGTGCACTTGGGCATCGGCGCCGACGCCGTTCCGTACGAGGCCGCGTGGGAGGAACAACGCCGCGTCCACGAGCAGGTGGTCAGCGGTGCCGTCGCCGACACGTGTCTGCTCCTCGAGCACCCCGCGGTGTACACGGCGGGCCGCCGTACCGACCCCTCCGAGCGCCCGATGGACGGCACGCCCGTGGTCGACGTGGACCGGGGCGGCAAGATCACCTGGCACGGCCCCGGCCAACTCGTCGGCTATCCGATCGTGCGACTGCCCGAGCCGGTGGACGTGGTCGCGCACGTGCGCCGGATGGAGGAGGCGCTGATCCGGGTCTGCGCCGACCTGGGCCTGGAGACCACCCGGATCGAGGGCCGCAGCGGCGTCTGGGTCCTGGGCGACGCGGTTCCCGAGCGGCCCGGCCCGACCGGCGGTCTCGACCTGCGGCTGGACAGCCGACTCGCGGCCGGGCCCGACCCGCGCCTGCACCCCGAGTTCGACCCGCGCCTGGCCGGACCGGAGTACGCGCCCTCCAACGCGGGCCAGCGCGGCGACGACCGCAAGCTCGCCGCGATCGGCGTCCGGGTCTCGCGCAAGGTGACCATGCACGGCTTCGCGATCAACTGCGACGCCGACATGACGTACTACGACCGGATCGTGCCGTGCGGCATCAAGGACGCCGGCGTCACCTCGCTGAGCCGCGAACTGGGCCGCGAGGTCACCGTCACCGAGGTACTGCCCCTGGCCGAGAAGCACCTCGCCGACGTGTTCGCGCACGTGCCGGCGTGACGCCCGCCCGAACGCCCGCGCGACGCGCGCCGGGTCGCCCGCGTGACGCACGCCTCACGGTCCGCGTGACGCACGCCTCGTACCGAATCCGGCATCCGGGGAATCCACCCCGGTTCGCCCCGGTTGCCACCTGACGGGCCGTCCGAACGCCCGTTTCGCTCGGCGTACTCTGGACGTACCGCCCCACCAGGGGCCCGGACCATCCTGTCGGGCCCATCGCAGTCTGTCCCGCCCCGCAGGCTGCCCCGAGAAGAGGGAGTCGCGCGTGTCCGCTGTCGCACCCGACGGCCGCAAGCTGCTTCGCCTGGAAGTCCGCAACGCCGAGACTCCCATCGAGCGCAAGCCTTCGTGGATCAAGACCCGGGCGAAGATGGGCCCCGAGTACACCGAGCTCAAACAACTCGTGAAGCGCGAGGGGCTGCACACGGTGTGCGAGGAGGCCGGCTGCCCCAACATCTACGAATGCTGGGAAGACCGCGAGGCGACCTTCCTGATCGGCGGCGACCAGTGCACCCGGCGCTGCGACTTCTGCCAGATCGACACCGGCAAGCCGGCCGAGCTGGACCGGGACGAACCGCGCCGCGTCGCGGAGTCGGTCCAGGCGATGGGCCTGAAGTACGCGACCATCACCGGCGTCGCCCGCGACGACCTCCCCGACGGCGGCGCGTGGCTGTACGCGGAGACCGTCCGCCAGATCAAGGAGCTGAACCCGGGGACCGGGGTGGAACTGCTGATCCCGGACTTCACCGCCCAGCCGGACCAACTGGCCGAGGTGTTCTCCTCCCGTCCCGAGGTGCTCGCGCACAACATCGAGACGGTGCCGCGCATCTTCAAGCGCATCCGGCCGGGCTTCCGCTACGAGCGCTCGCTCGACGTGATCACCCAGGCCCGGGCCGACGGCCTGGTCACCAAGTCCAACCTGATCCTGGGCATGGGCGAGGAACGCGCCGAGATCAGCCAGGCCATGCAGGACCTGTACGACGCCGGCTGCGAACTGCTGACCATCACGCAGTATCTGCGGCCGAGCGTGCGGCACCACCCCGTCGAGCGCTGGGTGCGCCCGGAGGAGTTCGTCGAGCTGAACGAGGAGGCCGAGGAGATCGGCTTCGCGGGCGTGCTCTCCGGCCCCCTGGTCCGCTCGTCGTACCGCGCGGGCCGGCTCTACCGCCAAGCCCTCGAAGTACGCGAAACCCGCTCCGCTTCGGGCGAAGGTGTGCAGACCTTCACGTCGGTTTGACCCTGACGTCATCGTTTGGTAACACATTGTTGCGAGAGTCGACCGCAGTGCGGTGAACCTTCGCACCGAGAACAGGTAGGGGGACGACGTCATGCAGGACACGCAGCAGGGCAACGCCTCGGTGCTGCGGGGCGCGTTCGATCGCGGCACCGCGGCCCGGCGGGCGACCGTCGGCCGGGTCTTCCGAGCGGTCGAGACCGTACTGATGTTCGAGGGCGGCCAGCGCACCGCGCGGCGCAACGCGTGGGCCGCGGTGTGTGCCGACCGCAACCGTGCCCGCGCCCGCGCCGAGGCCTCCGACATCCTGGCCCGGCTCGCCCCGGTCAACCCGGCACCGGGCGCCGGCTCGCACTGACACGCGACACGTGTGGCATCGCGTGACGCGGGTGTGGACACAGGTGTCCGCGCCCGGCCGCCGGCAACACCGTTCGGCCGTTCGCCGGGGGCTCGTCTCCCGTCGGACGGCCGCGGCGCTGCGCCGGTCGCATGAAGGTTCGGACAAGCTGTCGGCAGCCATTGTCCCGGGTGGATGACACGCCAGTATCCTTTTCACATGGCGAGCAAGGAACCATCCGAGAAGAGCGGCCGGCTGAAGCAGATCCGGCTCGCCTACCAGCAGACGAAGAAGGCCGATCCGTGGGTCGGCTTGATTGTGGCGGCCTGGGGCCTGGGCGTATTCGCAGTACTCCTGGCCATCGGCTTCTGGTGGGGACATCCGATCTACCTGGGCATCTTCGGTGCCCTCGTGGGTCTGCTCGCGGCGGCCTTCATCTTCGGACGACGGGCCGAGAAGTCGGTGCTCGGCCAGATGGAGGGCCAGCCCGGCGCGGCGTTGGCGGTCATGCAGTCACTCAAGCGTGGCTGGGTCGTGACCCCCACCGTGGCCATCACCCGCCAGCAGGATGTCGTGCACCGCGCCGTGGGTCGCCCCGGTATCATCCTGGTGGGCGAGGGCCAGCCCGGTCGCGTGACGCGACTGCTGGCCGACGAGAAGAAGCGCATGTCCCGCCTGGCGGCGAGCACCGTGGTGCACACGATCATCGTCGGCAACGACGAGGGCCAGGTCCCGCTGCGCAAGCTGCAACGGCACATCATGAAGTTGAGCCCGACCATGGCCAAGCCCGAGGTCGCGGTGGTCAACGACCGCCTGCGCGCGGTCGGCGACCTGATGAAGAACATGCCGGTGCCCAAGGGCCCGATGCCGAAGGGCGCGCGCATGCCGCGCGGCCCGCGCGGCTGACCCCTCGACGGCCACCGCGCCACGCAGCAGCACCCCGTCCCCGCCCGATCGCGAGAGCGGCGGCGATCCGCATCGGATCGCCGCCGCTCTTTTGCCGTACCGGGTCCGGGTGCTCGTATCCCGGGTCCGGGTGCTCGTATCCCGGGTCCGGACCGTCGCGCCGGGTTCGTACGCGTCGCGTCCGTGGGGTCGTGCCCGTGGGGTCGTGCCCGCAGGCGTCGTGCCCGGAGACGCGTCGTGTCGGCACGCGTCGTGTTACGAACTACGCACGCACCACCGCGGTACCGACCGCCTTGTCGTGGAACCCGCGCCCGTCCCGGTCGTAGATCGCCGGCGGGATCACCAGGCACAGCAGGAACGTACGCACCACGACCGCGAGCGGCAGCAGCGTGTCGCGGGTGACCGACACCACCCGGATGCCCATGATCCGCTTGCCGAAGGTCCAGCCGATCGTGCTCACCAGGAGCAGGTTCTCGGCGGCGAACACGGCGAGGGTGCCCCAGCTCGTCCCGGGGTCGTTGAGGTCGCCGCCGCCTATGAAGGACAGCGCGATGATGTAGCAGATGCTCCAGTCGATGAGCAGGGCGATCAACCTGCGCCCGGTGGGCGCGAGCGAGTTGGGTCCGTCCTCGGGCAGCCCGAGACGCTTGCCGCGGTAGCCGAAGTCTTCGCCCGCCGTCCCGGGGGCCTGGTTCCGCGATGCGGTCGTGTTCTCGTCCACCCTTCCAAAGTAGACGAGCCGGGCCGATTCACCCGCCCCGGGGTGTGTGTGCGCGGGATGATCATGGGCATGCATCCGGGCAAAGACGGGCCGCCCCGTACGGGTGGGTGCGTAACATCCCGGAAACACGAGGGACACCGACGGGAAACCGCTCGCGCCTACCTTCGAGGCCTAGTGGCCACCGGGGAGGAGGCCGCTCCCCGCGAACGCAACTACCCGCGCCTGGCGCCGGGTCGAGGAGGATTGATGTTCAACAACGCCGAAGAGGTGTCGCGATACATCGCCGACAACGACGTCAAGTTCGTAGACGTTCGTTTTTGCGACCTGCCTGGCGTGATGCAGCACTTCACGGTCCCGGCGAAGACGTTCGACCCGAGTGAGACGCTGGCGTTCGACGGATCCTCGATCCGCGGCTTCCAGGCGATCCACGAGTCGGACATGGCGCTTCGCCCCGACCTGTCCACGGCGCGGCTCGACCCGTTCCGCAAGGACAAGACGCTCAACATCAACTTCTTCATCCACGACCCGCTGACGGATGAGGAGTACAGCCGCGACCCGCGCAACGTCGCGAAGAAGGCCGAGCGCTACCTCGCCGGCACCGGCATCGCCGACACGGCGTACTTCGGCCCCGAGGCCGAGTTCTACGTGTTCGACAGCGTGCGCTTCGCGACCGGCGCGAACGAGTCCTTCTACCACATCGACTCCGAGGCGGGGGCCTGGAACACGGGCCAGGAGGAGAACAACCGCGGCTACAAGGTCCGGTACAAGGGCGGCTACTTCCCGACCCCGCCGGTCGACCACTTCGCCGACCTGCGCGCGGAGATCTCCCTCGAGCTCGAGGCCGCGGGCCTGGAGATCGAGCGCCAGCACCACGAGGTGGGCACCGCCGGCCAGGCCGAGATCAACTACAAGTTCAACACGCTGCTGGCCGCGGCCGACGACCTGATGCTGTTCAAGTACATCGTCAAGAACGTCGCGTGGCGCAACGGCAAGACCGCGACCTTCATGCCGAAGCCGATCTTCGGCGACAACGGCTCGGGCATGCACTGCCACATGTCGCTGTGGACCGACGGCTCGCCGCTGTTCTACGACGAGCAGGGCTACGCGGGTCTGTCCGACACGGCCCGCTACTTCATCGGCGGTCTGCTCAAGCACGCCCCGTCGCTGCTGGCCTTCACGAACCCGACGGTGAACTCCTACCACCGCCTGGTCCCGGGCTTCGAGGCGCCGGTCAACCTGGTCTACTCGCAGCGCAACCGCTCGGCCTGCATCCGCATCCCGATCACGGGCAGCAACCCCAAGGCCAAGCGCGTCGAGTTCCGCGTCCCGGACCCGTCGGCCAACCCGTACCTGGCCTTCGCCGCCCAGCTGATGGCCGGCCTCGACGGCATCAAGAACAAGATCGAGCCGCTCGAGCCCGTCGACAAGGACCTGTACGAACTGGCCCCCGACGAGCACCAGGCCGTCCCCCAGGTCCCCGGCACCCTCGCCGAGGTCCTCGACGCCCTCGAAGCCGACCACGAGTACCTCCTCGAAGGCGGCGTGTTCACCCAGGACCTGATCGACACCTGGATCGAATACAAGCGCACCAAGGAAATCGACCCGGTCCGCCTGCGCCCCCACCCCCACGAGTTCGAGCTCTACTTCGACATCTAAACCGAAGTACTGCTGACCTGCGGGTTCGCCCTCTAGACCGACTCAGAGGGCACAGGGAGGGCACTCCCCCGAAGGACAAGGCCGTCGACCGCTGCTCCCAGAGCGTGGTCGACGGCCTTCCTCGTACGCGCGGCGCTGCCGGGCATGAGGTGGGTGTAGACGCGGAGGGTGAAGCCGGGGTCGGCGTGACCGAGGTACTCGGAGAGCGCCCGGATGTTCTCGCCACCGTCGAGCGTGACGCTCGCGTAGTGATGGCGAAGGGCATGCATCCCGTCGGCACGGGACTCGCCGAACAGTTCGCCTTCCTCCGGCGTCTCGATGACGCCCGCCTCTGCCAGCGCGGGCTTCCAGATGTACGGGTTGAAGTAGTTGCGGTTGAGAGCCTTGCTCTCGCGGCTCGTGAAGATCAGCTTCTCCGTGGTCGGCTTGCCGTCGACCTTTGCCCAGGGCAGCGTCACGTCACGAGCCGGTCGCGCCTTCAAGTGCGCGAGGATCGCCTCAAGAACCTTGGGCGAGAGCGGGACGTCGCGCGCCTTGCCGCCCTTGTGCGGAGCGAAGACCCTCCTGCTGCCGATCAGCTTGACCTGCCGTCGCACGTGCACGTAGCCCGTGGCCTCGTCGATATCCCTGACGGCCAAGCCGAAGATCTCGCCCTGCCGCAGCCCGCAACCGGCTCCGACGAGGGCAGTGCACGCGTAGGCAAACGGCAGTGCGGCGGAGACTTCCTCGACGCGCTGTGAGGACCAAGGTTCGACCGGGGGCCGAGTGTCCTCGGCAGGCGGATGGAACGCGCGCTGCACGGATTCTTGGCGATGACGCCGTCGTCCACGGCCGCGAGGAGGATGGCCGAGAGGTTGGCGAAGATGACCCGGATGTAGGAGGCGGCAAGGCCGGCCTTCTCCAGGTCTCGGAGCCAGGCCTGCAACATGGTCGGGCGTAACACCCGCAGTTGATGGTGGCCGAGGTGGGGCAGGACGTGTAGGCGTATTCGGAGTTCGACGACTATGTACGTTCCGGGGTCACCGGTCAGTGAGGCGAGGCGTTTCTTGGCGAAGACCTCCAGCGTGACCTTGCCGGAGCTGGGGTCGAGGTAGGTGCCCTCGTTGAGGTCGTTGTCGACCTTGGCCGCGCGGGCGTCGGCGTCGACACGGCGGTCGAAGTTCTCCTTGCACTGCTTGCCGGTGGCGTCCCGCCAACGGGCCTGCCAGCGCTTGCCCTTGCCGTGGTCGGCGGACGGCACCTTGCCCTTGTGCTCGCTGCGTCGCCCGGACAACTATCGGGACGTCTTCCGCGCAGCCGCGGAATGCGCCCTCATCGAAGAGGAATGGGGGCTGACCCGTGTCGACCGGTCCGACCGCACAGCCGCCCAACGCCCCGGCGACGCCGAGCGTCTCAAAGCCGAACGACGAGGACGGGCCACGACCCCACGCGAGCACCTGCGAGAGAGGGTGCGCACCGCCATCGCCGCGGCCTCGAACGAGGCGGAGTTCTTCGCCGTCCTCGAAGGACTCGGCGTGAAGGTCAGGAAACGCATCCTGCCCTCGGGCGAAGTCGGTGGATACAGCGTCGCCATGCCCGACGACACCAACGCCAACGGCGCCCTCGTCTGGTTCGGCGGGGGCAGACTCGCCCCCGACCTGTCCCTGCCCAGGATCCGCGCCCGTTTCCACCCCGGTACCCACCGCGACACTTCCACCGCCGAACCCTGGCATCGGGCAGCCACCACCCTCGACGCCCTCCCCGGACACCTTCGCCACGGCGAGGACGAAGCGGCGGCCGGACAACTCTCCGCACTGGGCGAGGCGTTCTCCGCCATGGTCGTCGTCACCACCGGCCCCACCCGCATCGAGATCCGGCGAGCCTCGATCGCGTTCGAACGCGCCACCCGCTGCCGCGTCGAAGCCGACCAACGTGCCGGAGACCTGCTGCGTGCCGCCGCCCGCGACCTCCTGTGGGCCGGCCGCGGCGAACAGGACGGCGGAGCAACCGCCATGATCCTGTGCACCCTCGTCCTGGCCGCACTCGCCGCCGTCCACTGGCACCGGGCCCGCAACCACCACCAACAGGCCGCCGCGGCCCACCAGGCCCTGATCCACCTTCAGACCGCCTACCTCCACACCACCACGCCACGCCCCACGACCACGCGCGCAGCCTGGTCCGGCGCTCCGCCCGGGGCGCGCGACCAGGAGACGCCGCCGGCGACGCCCGAACTCCTGGAGGCCCTGCGGCAGGTCCTGCCAGAGCACGCCGACCGCATCGTGGCCGACCCCGCCTGGCCCGCCCTGAACACCGCGCTCACCCACGCCACCCGCACCGGCAAGGCACCGGCGACTGTCCTGTTCGAAGCCGCCGGGCAACGCGAACTCGACACCGCCGCTTCCCCCGCCGAAGTCCTCACCTGGCGCATCCGCCGCCAACTGCACCAACCCACCGCCCGACACCGAGCCGCCACCACCCGCAGCACCACGCGCCCGGCCGCCACACCGACCCGACCCGCCGCCACCCCGGTCCGCCGCGCCACGGAGGAACACCGCCGCAGACGCTGATCACCTACGCGTCAAGGCTCTCGTGACCTGCGCGAACGCGCTCCCAAGCGGGTTGCCGAACACGATGGACTTGTACGCCCGGTCGGGGACATGGTGTGGTCCCCGACCGGAGAGGACCCCATGCACGAACCCCACCCCGAGCTCCCGCAGGCCCCGAACCTGCACCCCATGCCCCAACCCGGCACCTACGACCTGGACGCCCTCGTGGTGTGCACCGAACACCCCGACGAACTCCGCGTCACCGGCATCCCCGTGCGCTGCCCCGCCTGCGACGCCCGCCGCGACTGGCTCCTCGTCCACCACCGAGGCCACACCTTCATCCGCTGCCGCTGCGCACACCAATGGCACGAACCCGACCTCTACACCGACGACTTCGACAACCTCGCCACCAGCCCCCCCGGACCGCTACTGGGCCACCTATGACGAGGCCCTCGTCAGCCTCGGCTTCGACCGGACGTTCGCGGGCACGTACCTGTGATTGACGGGGGCGGCCGATGAGCCCACCGGCCGCCCCCGAAGGCCGAGCCTTGGCACCGGGTAGGACTCTGCGGCGGCCGTTCCGGTCGCGGTCGTCTCACGCAACCGGAACGGGGCTTCACGACGGCGTCGGTCTCAGATCTCGACGACCGCATAGATGGGCAGGTGGTCCGGGAGCCGGCGCACGGTCAGCCGCGCTCGCGCCCGCGTCTCACACTGCGGTGACCGACCATCCGTAGCGGGAGAAGGAGGGACCTCCACCGTGGTAGGCGGCCAGCGCCTGCACGGAGGTCGGGAACGCGGGCTCGGGCAACTGGTTCGCACTGACCCACTGGGCGGCCAGGTGCTTGTCCGGCTCGATGTTGGTCAGTTCGCCGGACCACGTGTCGGTGGCGAAGACGAAGAGGACGAACTGCCCGACCTGGTCCCAGCCCTGTTCGACGTGGATCACGTGGACGAGTACGAGATCTGCCGGATCGACGAGCAGACCGGTTTCCTCTTCGAGTTCGCGAGCAGCAGCCTCGTCGAGGGCTTCGCCGGGCTCGGCCTTGCCGCCCGGGACCGTCCAGGCCGGCTGCGGCAACCAGTTTCGGGCGGTGTAGTACACGGCGGCAATCGTGTCGGTGTCCTTGTCGTGGACGATCACGCAGACCGAATTGCGACTGTTCATCACACTGTTGTTCGTCAAAGTACCCAGTCCTTGTCATAGCGCCGGGGGTGTCAACGGCGAGGTGGGCGACTCAGGCCGACCCCGCTGCCGGAATGTGTGAGTCCGGCTCAGCCTCCGAGCGCCAAGAGGTCGGCGTCGGTACGGGAGAAGACCAAGTCGGTCATTTGCTCCGGGGTCTTCGTGCACCTGACGGGCGCCTGCGGGCTGCGTATGGCCTGGGGATACGTGGCCGGGTCGTAGTCGTTGGTGAGCGTGTAGGCGTGGAAGCCGTGCTCGCGCAGGTTGTCGATGATGCCGGTGGCGCTCTCGCCCTGCTTGGCCAGGAGCCTGGGGGTGACTTCCACGACCAGTTCCGCGTCGTCGCGCAGGTGCGGAAGCGCGGGCAGCAGTCCCCTGACCGCCGCCGCATCGGCGCCCTCGACGTCGATCTTGATGACCCGGGCGGTGGAGAGTTCGGCCTGACCGAGCAGCTCCGCGAGTGGCGCGGTCGGCACATGGAATGTGGTGTGGACGTGGCGGGGTCGGACGGCGGTGGTTGGTGGTGGCTGCGCCGGCGAGGTCGTCGTGGAACTGCGGGGTGGGCTCGATGGCGACGACGTGGCCGGTCGGTCCGACTGAGTGGGAGGCCAGGAGGCTAAACGCGCCACGGTGGGCCCCGACGTCGACGAAGGTATCCCCCGGCCGCAGGCGGTCGCGCAGGAAGGCGCTCAGATTCGGCTCCCACTCACCGAAGAGGTACTGGTAGCGCTGGATGACGTCGCTGGTGGTGACGGTGACCAGGTCACCCGAGCGCAACCGGGCAGTGGTGTGGAGGGGATGGGTTCGAAGGTGATCGTCGAGGAAGCGGTCGACGAGCGGGCGCTTGCCGACTGTTCCGGGCGCGTGGCGGACGTAGGCCCGCAGCAGGCGAGCGAGGGTGGAGGCGGGCACGCGTGTCTCCTTCAGGTGACAGCGGATACGGATCGCGGTTCCCGGAATTGGCCGTGGTGGCAGACTTGCCGGTGAACGCCGGTAGCGGTGAGGGGAGTCGTCGGTGGCCGAGAGTTCTCCGGTGGTGTTCCTGCTGGTGGGGCTGACCGGTTCGGGAAAGACGACCTACGCTCGGCGGAAGCTGGAACCGCAGGGCGCGGTGCGGCTGTCGGTGGACGAGGTCGTCCACGAGCGGCACGGTCGGTACGGCGTCGACTACCCGGAGCACATCTACTTCGAGAAGGAGGCCCCGGTCGTCGCCGAGCTGCACTCACGGCTGGTCGAGCTGGTCTCCGAGGGCCGGGATGTGGTGTGGGACCACAGGCTGTGGCCGCGCAAGGACCGCGACGCGATGAAGAAGCTGGTGGAGTCGGCCGGCGGACGCTGGCGGCTGCTCTACTTCCCCGTCGATCGGGACGAGCTGCTGCGCAGGCTGGCCGAGCGCAACCGGAGAGGGGACGCGAACTCGCTGATCGTGACCCCTGAGGCGCTGGACGACTTCTTCGCGCGGTTCGAGGCGCCTCAGAACGAGGGCGAGGAGATCGTGGAGTCGGGCCGGCTCTGACGGGATGGGCGCCAAGCGGCGTGGATCCGGGCGGCTTCGGTGGCCCAGTCATCGGGTATGCGGTCGAGGGTGACGTGGCGGAATCCGAGGCGGGGGTCGGAGACGTCGATGCGGTTGTTGTGGCGGTCGATGTGCTGGAGCAGACGGGTGGCCTCGCTGCGGACGGCCGGGGTGTGCTCAAGTCCAGGCGCCGCTGGTGAAGTGGTCGACGCGGCAACGCAGGTCGTCCACGACGCCGGAGCGCCACTTGAAGTGGTGGACGCACGCAAGTGTGTGAGGGTCGGGCTTGCGGCCGGGGGCGCGGTGGTTGCCGGAAGCGACGGCGGCGCCCGAGAGGGCGAGGACGATCTTGCGCGGGTCTCCGCGCAGGAGGCGGTGGGTGAGGTGGCCGCCCAGAGGGAAGGTGCGGTCGAGTCCGTCCTCGGGGCGCCAGAGGGCGAGGCGGCCGTCGGCGCTGACGCGGTCGAGCATCAGCCCGCCCACCACCGCTCGGCCGTTCTCCTCGGCCGCCTCGGTGACCTCGGCGAGCGGGGCCGGGTGGGTGTGGAACTCGTCGGAGTCGGCGAGCAGGTGCCAGCCGGGGCCGGCCTGTTCACGCAGCGCGTCGCGCAGTTCGGTGTTGGTGTGCTCGTGCCATGGACCCGTGCTGATCTGGCCGGTGGGCAAGCCGAGTTCCCGGGCGGTGGCCGGCAGTTGGCGGCGCCCGGCATCGGGGACGTGCTGGGGGAAGTGGAAGGCGAGGTGGAAGCGCTCGACGCCGAGCCGGCGGTAGTGGGCGGTCCACGCGGTCAGCAGGGCCGGTTCGACCGGGCCGACCACAGCAACCAAGGCGGGGGAGGCGGGCGTCATCGGTACTCCTTGACCAGGTCGGTGTAGGTGTCGTTGAGGTAGGCGGCCTGTTCGCGGGCCGGGAGCATGTCCACCGCTGCGGGGGCCTGCGGCCCCGGCCGGGCAGGCGGCGCGGCCTGCAGCCGGTCCAGGGTCATGGCGAGGGCGCCCGGGTCGCCGGCCGGGAAGAGCCGGGCCCAGGGCTGTCCGGCCAGCCGCTCGGTCAGGTCCGGGTCGTGGTCGGAAACGACCAGCGGCACCCCGAGCCGGGCGGCGTCCATGACCAGCCCGGACTCCTTGCCGGTTCCAAGACGCCGGGCCACCA
The DNA here is from genome assembly GCF_045207655.1 of Embleya sp. NBC_00888. Classification (NCBI taxonomy): domain Bacteria; kingdom Bacillati; phylum Actinomycetota; class Actinomycetes; order Kitasatosporales; family Streptomycetaceae; genus Embleya; species Embleya sp. NBC_00888. Next base: position 2,817,294 of record NZ_CP108784.1, read on the forward strand.
ACGCGGCATCGACGGCGGCGTAGACGAGCCGTAGGACGTCCTCACCGACCGGGCCGGGGACGATGTGTACTCGGGCGAGGGGCAGGCGCTGCCAGCGTTCGAGCACCGTGTCGTCCAGCGGAGTTCCGCATACCAGGACGTGCAGCGGCTTGGTGACGCGGGCCAGAGCGGCTTCGACAGTGGTGATGTCCTTGTACGGCCACCAGCCGCCGATCAGGCACACGGCCGTCGCACGGGCAGGGATGGTGAAGGCGGATCGCGCGCCCTCGCCTTCGGCCTCGGTCAGGCGCCGGCCGTCGTCGACCGCGAACGCCCGTACCCGTCCGGGCAGGTGGGGGAAGCTCCGCCGGAGCCGATCGCGGACCGCGGTGGTCGGGTACAGCGCGACCACACGCTTCTCGCCCCGGCCTGCCAGCCGACCCAGCCAACGGAGGGGTCGGTCCTCGGTGGTGACGAGCTCGTGGATGAACCGCAGATGTCGGCCGCCGCCTAGCAGGGCGGCAGCACCGTGCAGGGCCTCGCTCGCACTGAGGATCACCACCGCCCCAGGCTGCGGAGCGAGACGGCGGGCAGTGCGAAGGCATGCGGCCTCGGTCAGACAGCGAGCGATCAGCGTGACCTGGTGCGGCAGCCGACGCCGGCTCACCGGCCGGCTGCGTGAGGCGAAGAGCCGCTGACCGATAGCCGAGACGCGTGCCGCCGCTCGCGCACCGGCCAGCAGCGTTTTCGCCGTCGGACCCACGGGGCCTGTGGTGATGCGGGCGCCGGCACGCAGCAGCGGACCGAGGCCGTCTGCGATCCCCTCCGGGGTGATGACCAGGGCATCCGGGCGCGCGGCGGCGAGTGCGATCAGCGTGCGCTGGTGGTGCCCGCCGCCTCGGTGGGCGTACGGCTCGATCAGGACCAGCGGCCCGGAGTGGGTACTCATCCGGCGATCGCCTGCTCACCGTGCAGCGCGGTGAAGTGCCGCTGCAGCCAGGTCGGGTCGTTGAGCGCCTCGAACCGCTCGGGGTTGCGGGCCGCCGAGTGGGCAAAGTCGCACCCGTCGCGGGCACCGGCCGCCGCGTAGTGGGCGAAGTCGCCGTCCTTGCTAGTTGTCCAGGCCATGATGCGTTCTTGGGCCGAGGTGTCGGTCATGCCGTACTCGCTGCCGCGCGCGAGCATCGCACACTCGCGGAAGCCCGCCTTCCAGGCGTGGAACGGGGTCTGGTTGAACAGCGTGGCGCCGGCGGTGTGCTCGCTGAACTCGACGCGTCCGGGCAGCGCGGCCAGCACGTCAACGGCCTGACCCATCTCGCGCAGCGCACTGGTGCGGATCAGTTTGAGACCGCCGTAGCCGTAGGTGAGGCCGTTGACCGGGTTGACGGCCCGCCAGACCCGCATGGACACACCGTCCGCCAGCGGCTCCACCTCGGCGGCGGGGAATGCGTGGTCGATGGCGAAGTCACCGTCTGCGAGGAAGAACTGGTCGGTCTCGGCCAGTTCGGCGGCCAGCCGGTAGGCGCGACGCATCCCGCGTACCCCGTGCAGACGCTTGACGGTGTCGCCCAGCACCCGGGACAGGCGGGTGTGCAGGGAGTCGGCCAGCGGCTCGTCGTAGGAGAGCTGGACCGCGTCGAAGCCGCTCACTTGATCGCCTCCAGGTAGCGGGTGGCCACCGCGGCGGGCGCGAGATCGGCGGTGGAGGCGTGCGCCCGCTTGGCGTGCAGCAGGTAGAACTCCGGGTCCATGGCGAGGCGGCCGGCGATCCCGACGGCTTGGTCATCGGTGTCGAACAGCAGCTCGGGGTCGATGTGCTCGGCCAACCAGCCGGTGCGCAGGCCGATCACGGGCAGGCCCATCGCCTGGCAGTCGATCACCGACATGGACCAGGGGCAGCCGGGCCGAAACGGCGCAATGCCGAAGTGGACTTCGGCCAGCAGGTTGCGGTATCGGATGCGGTCGCCGCGGTCGGAGGCGATCGCCACACCGTCGACAGCGGCCAGATCCCCCAAGTGCTGCTCGGGGCTGGGGTCCAGGCGGACGCGCTCGAGGCTGCGGGCGCCGAACAGGTCCATCACCGTGAGCCGCACCGGGGCCTCGGCGACGAGCCGGCGGGCGAGCCGGGTGAAGCAGGAGGTGCCGTAGTGGGCGTACAGACGGTGGTTGTAGATGCCGGTGGCCTGCCCTGCCGGCGGGGTGATGTCGGCAGGGTCGCGCACCAGGCGCACATCCCTGGGAGCGGGCACCACGTGCAGCTTCTCGCCGAGGAGCTCCACGCCGGCGCGGGCGGCAGCCGCGCTGGTCCAGGAGGCGGCGGTGGCGGAGTGGACCAAGACGCGGTCGCAGGCCGCCAGGCCCGCGGCGAAGGCCAGCAGCACACTGCGGCCCAACCCGCCGTCGTCCATCGCCGGGTCCGGCTCCAGCTTGCCGGTGTCGGTGAAGGAGAACGGCAGGTAGTGGCAGTAGCCGGCGATCCGCGCGTCCACCCCGGCCTCCAGCAAGGCGGCCCGGATCGCCGGCGCGGCCTCGATCTGGTTGGCCACGACCACCTCGGGCCGGTGGTGCCGGAACAGCCGCACCATCGCGCCCATGCCCGGGTTGAAGCGGGCCCGGTATTTGGTGGTCGGCGAGGCGGTCCGGGCGAAGTACACACGCTCGTCGCCTGCCGGGATCAGGGAGGCCACGGTCACCTCCACGCCGGCATCCACCAGGGCCGGGGCGAGCAGGTCGGCGAAGGTGAAGCCGGAGTCGGCGGTCAGGCGGCCGGCGTTGGAGACGTTGAGCAGGTAGAGCAGGCGCATCGCGTGCGACCCTCCTTCTCGGAGCCCGGGGCTCGACCCGGGTCGGTGAAAGAAGGAAACTGGCGATCGGGACCGTGACAAAATGATGAATTGGGATCACTCACGGTTCACTCATCTCATCCGGCGGCCAGGGCGGGGGCTTCGATGGACGCGCGGGACAACGCCCTGACGGTCGAGCAGGCCGCCGAGGCGTTCGCAGCGGAGGTCGCCCATTGGCGCGAGGTGCGGGGCCTGTCCAAGCGGAAGTTGGCCATCAAGATGGGCTTCGACCCGTCGTACGTGAGCCACGTGGAATCCGGGAGGCACAAGCCCACCGAGGACTTCGCCCGCCGAGCCGAGGACATCCTGAACGCGGGCAAGGCCCTGCGGAAGCGCTGGCTGGACTATGAGGCGGCCAGAAGCCGGACCGTGCCGGGCACCGCCCCGCCGGCGCACCGCCGGACAGAGCAGCCGTACGCGACCGGCTCGGCGATCATCGTCGAACACGACGCCGCCCGCCTCGAGTTCGACGGCGCCGGCTACCGGCTGACGATGCGCCGACTGCTGCGCAACACCGGCGGCGAGCCGATCACCCGCTACCTCATCCGCATCAGCGTGGACCGCTACCCCGGCGAGCCGGAGCGCTCCAACGCGCACTATCGCGAACACCCGCTGACCTGGGACGAACTCGCGCTGACCGCAACCTGCCGCGGAGAGGCAATGAACTGGCAGGCCAAGCACGACCGCGATGCGTTCAAGGAGATCTGGCTGCTCTTCGAGAACGAGCAAGGCCGCTTCCCGCTGTACCCGGGCGAGTCGGTGTGGATCGAGTACGCCTATTCGGTCGGCGAGGAGAAGTGGGGCCGCTGGTTCCAGCGCGCGGTCCGCCTGCCCACCGAGCACCTGGAGGTCGAACTCGCCTTCCCCGCCGAGCTCGATCCGGCGGTCTGGGGCACCGAGACGTCGATGACCGCCGAAGCGGTGCCGTTGCGGACCGCCCCGATCCGGCGCGACGAGGCAGGTTTGTGGGTCTTCTCCTGGAGCACGTCCACACCCACCCTCCACGCCCGCTACCGTCTGGAATGGCGATTCCGAGCCCGACCCGAACGAACACGACACGGCCCAAGGGGAGTTCAGGTGATCCAGGTGCGGCCCAGCGATCAGATGCGTGACCTCGGCGTCGTCCAGGAGGGCACCCCCATCCTCGCCGAGCCCGCCCGCCCCTTCGACCTGCCGACCGAGCGCCAAAGCGCCGAGGAAATCGTCGAGAAGCTGTTCACCGCGATGGAGCGCATCGGCCAAGTCCATCCCTTCGCCAAGGGCATGGGCATCGCGGCACCGCAAATCCGTATCGGCCGAGCCGCCGCCATCGTCCGGCCCGCCGACCCCGACACCCCGCCGATCGTCCTGCTGAACCCGCGCATCATCGAACACGCCGACGAGACGGACGAGCAATTCGAAGGCTGCCTGTCCTTCTTCGACGTCCGCGGCCTGGTCCCCCGTCCCTTGTGGATCACCGTGGAGACCACCAACCCGGACGGCCAGGCGACGGTCACCGCCTACGAACGCGGGCTCGCCCGCCTGATCCACCACGAAATCGACCACCTCGACGGCCTGCTGTACACCGCGCGAATGCGGACCGACGTCGAGCCCATCCCCGTCGAGCAATACCGGCAGACCGGCCACGCCTGGTCCTACGACCGATAGCTACGAAGGCTCCACTGAGCCGGGGCCACGTGGTCGCAGTTTTGGTTGCATTCACCCCTGTCCAACACCGTCCCGAACCCGGCTGGCGGGTCGCTCCGCCGCAGCTCAGAACACCTAGGACTCATCGCCGGACGGATGATCCCTTCAGGCGAGCCCCAACTCCGGTTACGCACACGCTGTCTTACCAACCGCCGTCATGGTCCGCCTCAGCTGCAGAGGGCCTCCGTCGCAACGGAGGCCCTCGCTGTACGCACCCAGCTCAGTAGTGCTGAATCCACAGGACAATGAAGCTGACCACTGCGGCACCTGCCGCAGACGCTGCCCCTCGCACCGCGCTCAGTCCGATCGTTTGACCGTACGTACGCCGACGGTGCTGCTGTCCATGTGTGCCGTCCTCGCCCCGATCCTCGGACAGAGTTGCCCTAGAGTCTTCAAAGGTGTTAATCATCGCTCTCCTTAGCGGAGTTCTTGGTGCCGTACTCGCAGGGGGCGTCGCCGACCATGCCGGCAAGCTCCGGTCGGCGGCGTCCCCTGTTGTGGCACATCCGAGCCTAGGAGTCGAAACACTGCCGATGTGACGCCAATGGCCCCTACGATCCTACGAATTCGGTGTAATTTCCGCGTGTGACGCTCACCTCCTCCGGCACCATCGATGACCTTGTACATGACGCCGCAACTGCGGGACATGCCGCCACCCCACGTCTCGTACACGATTGGGTGTCGAAGGGGCTACTCGACAAGCCTCAACGGCGTCGGTCAGGCCCTCACGGCTCAGACAAGGGTCTGTACTCCGCGCACCAGCGCATTCTCTTCCAATTGCTCCTGCGGAAGAGGTTAGAAACACGGCGTATCTCGCTACTCGCGCGCATCCCTCTGGCCATGTGGCTGCACTGGGGTGACCAGTGGGTAGCAGCTCGTCAAGCCCTCCGCGCGCTCATGACTCATGTCGGCGACCCACGAACCGCGAAGGCCCACGCGCTAGAGAGAGCGCACCAGCTCATTCTTCCGCTAGATGATCCACGACTGGCCACAGCGCGCGACCGTCGCGCGCTCTTGCACGCCGTTCGCGACTCCCTCTACACGGGAGTCTTCAACAGTGAAACGCTCCTGGCGATAGCTCGTCCGCTGTTCGAGCCTCCAAAAGTCCATCTGGCCGTGGTCCATTCACGAGGCGCAACTGCCCCAGCTACACCTGATTCGCTGATCTTCGAGCTAGAAATCAGAATGCGCGGAGGTGTGCTCGTTAGCACTGGTGAGGTGCACGTGAACCATCTGGAGGAGGTTCGTGCGATGTTGCTACCCAATCTGCCCCGCACTGGGGATGCCACATTGGATCCGCTTCCCAGCGAACACTCCGACTTCGCTGGGCCGACGGAAGAACAGATAGCCGTCAGCGGTACCAGGCTGCTGTTCGCTCTTGGCGCCCGCAGCCTCACCGCGGGATAGCGCCAGCCGTTGCTTGAACTTCGGCCGTGTCCCTGCTGGTTACCGTAGCTGTTCGCAGCTGAGCATCGCAGCCAGAGCTTGGTTGCCGTTCTGGTTGCATTCACGCGAGTTCAGTGATGTCCGGAGCAAGCCGAGCCGTTAGCTCCATCGCAGGTGGGAACGCCCGCATCTGGCACTGAACTCCAGATCGAACGGTTGGAAAGCGTGCTGGATTCACCCCCTCGCAAGTTCGAATCTCGTATCCTCTCAGCCATAACAGGCAAAACGAATGCCCCGACCGCCATACGGTCGGGGCATTCGTGGTTGGCCGTCCCAGTTTCCGTCTCACTTGGGCCTTCAGCACCCTCCGGAACACCCCAGAGCAGCATCGATAACCGATTTCCTACCTCGATATCCAATTGAGATGGGAAAAGGGTGCTGAGTTACGTCGCCGATCTGGAATATGACGCGGGTGGCATGCCTACACCAGTCCTAGGATAGCTGGACTACATGCCGTTGCCTTCTTGTATCCGATTCGGATCCCGACCAACGAGACCGCTCGATGCTGAAGGCTCAGACCCCGGAAGTAGAGTGTCACTCGTAACTTGAGACGGGATCGCAGACGTGTTCGCAGGTGTAGATCCGCCTCGAAGGCTCCTACGGGCGTCGTGCCAAGCCAGGACTATCCCCGGCACCTTCTCAAGGACTTCTCGTACCTGCGCCAGCACGAGAATCACGACACCAAAGGTTGCCAGCACTGACAACGTGATCGCGTCCCAGCTCACGATGCACCCTCCATCGCCGGTTGGTGAACGCTGCGTCGTGAGCACCGGGCTATGACGTCTGGACTCGTCTCAGGAAGTACTTTGTCGAGCCATCTTGGGTCTGCACCCAGTGTACTTAGCTCAGATCTCACGTCTTCGCCGTACGTGGCGTTCCCGTAGCGGAACCTGATCTGAAGTCCGCGTATTCCGTCGGTTGGATGTTCCAAGTCGTAAGTACACGACCGCAGATATGCGCGGGGGTACTCGGGGGGCCTGTGGCCACAGCTGCAATGTCCTTGGACGACTCGAAGCGGCAGGCCCCACTTGGTATCCATCAGAGCATCGAGAAATTCGTTGTGCTCCGCCGGAACGCCCCGCACGGTGTCAAGCTCGAAGACCCACTTATCCGACTGCCAGGAACGGGTCGAGTAGGCGTTACTCGCCGTGTGGAAAAGCGCGACACGACGGAGCAGGCTGGAACCGATCCACGACATGCCAGGATGGACGTCCGCCCAAGGAGACTGACGCAAGTCTTCGGCTTCACGGACTGTCAGCCTCGGTTCGTCCCACAAGGGACGAGCATCGCGCCCTCTCAACCACCGTTCATGCCGTGCCAGTTCAGTCTGCCAATTTGTACCTGGGCGGCCTCGCAGGCGCAGACTCGAGTCGCCGGAAGTCTTGGTCAGCACCATGTCCGGTCCGGTAACGCAGGCAACCCGCAGTCCCAGCGCACCGCACAATTCAGAATCTGAAGCTATGGAGGGAAGCAGAGACTCCACTGCATATCCGGCCATGCTGTACGCGCTTCCGTTGGACAAGGTCGTGTGACTGTCCAGCATTACAACGGGTTCGGGTTCTGTCAGCACCACGCCAGCGATGCCGAGCGGGTGGGCCCACCATTCACCTCCGCCCCCCAGGCGCATCATCACTTGCGCCTCCAACAGGGCTTGACCCCCGTCTGCATCCGGCAAAAACGGCCTATGCGTCATAGTCCGGAGCATGTTCTTGGCCAGCGCGTACGACTCGCCTGTGTAGCGGCATCGAGTCCGCGCCAATACGCTCAGGCGTCCACTAGCACCCATCGTCACAATCCGTTCCCGAGCACCGCTGCCCCAAAGCACTCGACAACCGATCGACGCGCCTGTTTCAAAGGCGCGGGGCCACATGGACAACTCGAGACGGTGGAGCGCTGGCTTCTTAAGTCCCTAAATGAGACACCACAGCGGGGCAGCATGGTGTCGGAACGGGCCGCCGTTCGGCCGATATCAGGGTGCCCCAATCCACGCCGCAACCGCAACCGTGCTCATGGAGCAATCCCGAGAAGCAGGACACGAGGAGGGCATACCAGGGCAAGAAATGGCGCGAAACGATGAGCAGTCGTGCAAGGCGTTTGTGCGGGTCAGGGCTCATACCACGACATTCCCGCAGGTCAGCGGATCGCCCGGATCACTTCTTCGACATTTAAGCCGAAGTAGCCGGGCGCTCCCGCCCCCGAAGACAAGGCCGTCGACCGCTGCCCATAGCGCGGTCGACGGCCTTCTTCGTGTGCGGCCGGCCGGCTCAGGGTGGGTGCCGCGCCCGCGCCCACGCGCCCACGACGAAACGGCCTTGCCCCCGCGCTCATCTGCGGGGGCAAGGCCGTTTCGTCGTGCGGCCCGAGGCGGAGGCGGGGGTGGCGGTGCCGAATTCGAGGCGCCGGGGCCCGCCGTTCGCATACCCCCGTGTGGTATTCCTGCTCAACCTCTGGTCATCGATACCCCCCTAGGGTATGTTCCTGATCGCTCGATACCCCCCACGTGTATCTACGGAGTGATCACGATGTCTCAACCCCAGCCGAATCCGCGTCGCTGGGCGGCGCTTGCGCTGATTGCGCTGGCTCAGTTCATGGTCATCATGGATACGTCGATCATCGGTGTGGCTCTGCCCGAGATGCGCACCGATCTCGGGTTCTCGCAGGAGAATCTGTCCTGGGTGTTCAACGCCTACGTCGTCGCGTTCGGCGGGCTGCTCCTGCTCGGCGGGCGGCTGTCGGACCTCTTCGGGGCCAAGCGGATGTTCTCCACCGGGTGGGCGATCCTGGGGGTCGGCTCGCTCGGGGCGGGCCTCGCGAACGAGGTCTGGGTCGAGCTCGCCGGACGTGCCGTCCAGGGTGTCGGCGCCGCGCTGATCGCGCCCTCGGCGCTGACCCTGCTGATGATGCTCTTCGGCGGCAACCCCAAGGAGCTCACCAAGGCGTTCGCGCTGTACGGCGCGGCGGCACCGGCCGGTGGCACGGCCGGCGTCTTCCTCGGCGGCCTGATCACCGAATACGCGAGCTGGCCCTGGGTCTTCTACGTCAACATCCCCGTCGCGATCCTCGCCCTCGTCGCGACCCCGGCGCTGATGCCCGACGCCCCCGCCCGCCGCGGCGGCGTCGACCTCCTCGGCGCGGTCACCGTCACCGCCGGCCTCGGCGCCGCCGTGTACGCCGTCGTCCGCGCCCCGGAGACCGGCTGGGGCTCCGCCGAGACCCTGCTGGTCCTCGCCGCCGGCATCGCGCTCGTCGCGCTGTTCCTGCTCCTCCAGGCCAAGCGGACCGAGCCGCTGATGCCGCTGCGCATCCTGCGTACGCCGGGCCTGGCCGCCGCCAACCTCGCCCAGTTCTTGATGGCGGGCGCCTGGATCCCGATGTGGTTCTTCCTCAATCTCTACCTGCAGCAGGTGCTCGGTCTGGGCGCCTTCGCCTCCGGATCCGCGCTGCTGCCGATGACCGTGGCCATCATGGTGATGATGATCGTGCTCGCCCCGCGCCTGATCGCCCGCTTCGGCCCCAACCCGCTCGTGGTCACCGGCCTCGCCGCGCTCGCTGGCGGCATGTTGTGGCTGTCCTTCGCCCGGTCCGACGGCTCGTACTGGGTCGACGTCCTGCCCGCCTCGCTGCTCGCCGCCGCGGGCATGGCCCTGGCCTTCATCCCCTCGCTCGGCACCGCGATCTCCAGCGCGCGGCCCGAGGAGGGCGGCCTCGCCTCCGGCATCGTCAACACCAGCTACCAGATCGGCTCGGCCCTCGGCCTGGCCGCGATGACCGCCGTCGCCGCCGCGCACGGCGCCCGGGAGGTCGGCAACGCCGACGCGCTCACCGACGGCTTCTCCGCCGCCTTCCTCGGCGCCGCCGCGATCGCCGCCGCCGGCGCCCTGATCGCCGCCGTCACCCTCCGCAAGCCGGCCACCACGACCGCGGGAAGCACTCCCGCCGACAATCCCCCCGAGTCCGTCTCGACCCACTGATCACATCCCGGCCCACCACCCCCGGCCGGGGCCACCCATCCCACCCGAACCCGAGACCCCACGAGGACTCACGCCACCGTTCGACGAGCGCACCAAGAGCGCGCCAAGAGAGCACGAGGAGCACACGAAGAGCACACGAAGAGCAACAAAACAACCACACAGTGACCGCACAGCGACCGCACACCGCGTGCCGCCCTCCACGAACCGGAGGGCGGCACGCGCACGTGCGAACCTCCACCGCCTCCACCCTCGAAACCCCCGAGGCCGGCCGCGGCCCTCCCCGCCGGACACCCGAACACCCCCGGAGATCTCCCCCATTACGCCCCGATTCCTCCCACCCGAGAAGGAGAAGATCGCCCTCGGATGGCCCTACAGGGTGATCGGCGAAAGGATGGGCTCTGGCAGACTTGAGCCATGGGGGGCAATCCGAGCCGAGAGACCATGCCGCCGTCGGGGCGACGGGTGACCGACGAAGCCGGACGGACAATCATGCAGCCAATCCCCACGATGACCCGATTGCGTGTCTATCTGAGCACGCCGCGTCGTCCGCGATTCGTGGTCGAACTGGCGTTGATCGCGTTGAGTTACTGGGTCTATTCGCTGGTCCGCAACGCGGTACCCGAGCGCCGACACGTCGCGGTGGAGCGCGCCTGGCAACTGCTCGATTTCGAGAAGACGCTGCACATCGACATCGAACACAGCGTCAACCACGCCGTGAACGGCGTCACATGGTTGATCGTGTCGATGAACTACTACTACGCGACGCTGCACTTCGTGGTGACCATCGGCGTCCTGGTGTGGCTCTTCCACAGACACCCCGGCCGATACCGGGCCGTGCGCACGGTGTTGTTCCTGACCACCGGCCTGGCCCTGTTCGGATACTTCTTCTATGCCCTGGCCCCGCCCCGCCTGCTACCGGGCGCGGGCTACATCGACACCGTCCTGGTCCACCACACGTGGGGCTCGATGGCGTCCGGCGACATGAAGAACGTCTCCAACCAGTACGCCGCGATGCCGTCGATGCACATCGGCTGGTCGACGTGGTGCGCGATGGCCATCGTGATGTTCGCGCGGCCGATGTGGGCCAAGGTGCTCGGTGTGTTGTATCCGATCACCACGCTGTTCGTGATCGTGGCCACCGGCAACCACTTCGTGCTGGACGCGGTCGGCGGCTGGATTACCCTCGCCGCCGCCTTCGGCCTGCAGTGCCTGCTCAACGGGCGCTCCGCGTACCGCTTCCCGCAGTACCCGCCGGACGACCCACGCTCCGCGCCCGAGCCCCACGGGCGGCCGGTACGCCCGCGCGCGGGCACGCGCGACGAGGGGCACGGCGACGAAGCCGGCGAGCGGCCTCAGCGCGAGCCGGTCGAAGTCTCGTCCTCGCCGTAGAACACCCGGTCCACCACGCCCCGGGCGAGCCGCGTCATGCGTCGATACTCCTCGAGCAGGCTGCCGGTCTCGTCCGGCCGGTGGCCGAGCAGCCGGGCCACCCCGCCCAGCTCGCGCACATCGGACGGGAAGCTGTCCGAGGACCGGCCGCGCACGATCATCACCGCGTTGCGCACCCGGGTGGCCACGACCCAGGCGTCGTCCAGGATCCGCGCGTCGTGCGGGTCGAGCAGTCCCGCGTCCCGGGCCGCCGCGAGCCCCTGCCGGGTGCCGGTCACCCGCAACGCGGGCACCGCGTGCGCGTGCCGGAGCTGCAACAGTTGCACCACCCATTCCACGTCGGCCAGCCCGCCGCGCCCGAGCTTGGTGTGCGTGGTCGGATCGGCGCCGCGGGGCAGCCGCTCGGACTCGATCCGGGCCTTCATCCGCCGGATCTCCCGCACCTGCGTGTCGTCGATCCCACCCGCCGGATAACGCAGCGGATCGACCATCTCCAGGAACCGCCGGCCCAGGTCGGCGTCCCCCGAGGTGAAGTCGGCCCGCAGCAGCGCCTGGCTCTCCCACAGCTTGGACCAGCGCTCGTAGTAGGCGCGATACGACGCGAGCGTGCGCACCAGCGGACCCTGCCGTCCCTCGGGCCGCAGGTCGGCGTCGATCAGCAGCGGCGGATCCGTGGACGGGATCTGCAGCAGCCTGCGCACCTCGTTGCACACGAACTGCGCGGCCCGGGACGCGGCCTCCTCCTCGGCGCCCTCGATCGGCTCGTGCACGAACATCACGTCCGCGTCGCTGCCGTAGCCCTGCTCGTAGCCGCCGAACCGCCCCATCGCGATGATCGCGAGCCGGGTCGGGATCGGCCCCCGGGTGCGCTCGCACGTGTCTATGGCGGCTTGGAGCGCGCCGGTCAGCGTCGCCGCGTTGACATCGGTGAGCGCCTTGCCGGTGGCGTCCACGTCCAGTCGGCCCAGCACATCGGTGGCGACGATCCGGAACAGCTCGCGCCGACGCACGCTGCGCGCCGCCTGCACCGCGCTCTCCGGACCCGGCGCCCGCCCCACCGCGGCCAGGATCTCGGTCTCCAGGGCCGCCCGCGAGCGTGGCCGCAGCCCGTCCCCGTCGCCGAGCATCGCGACCGCCTCGGGCGCACGCAGCACCAGGTCCGGCGCGAGCCGCCCGGACGCGAGCACGCGGGCCATGTTCTCCGCCGCCGCCCCCGACGAGCCCGCCCCGGAGTCGCGCAGCAGGCGCAGGTACCAGTGCGTGTTGCCGAGCGCGTCGGAGACCTGCCGGAAGGCGAGCAGCCCGGCGTCCGGATCCGCCGAGTCGGCGAACCAGCTCAGCATCACCGGCAGCAGCGTGCGCTGGATCGATGCGCGCCGGCTGACCCCGGAGGCGAGTGCCTCCAGGTGGCGCATCGCGGCGGCCGGGTCGGCGTACCCCAGCGCCTCGAAGCGGGCCCGCGCGGCCTCGGGGGTGAGCCGCTGCTCGCCCGCCTTGAGCCGGGCGACCGCGTCCAGCAGTGGCCGGTAGAACAACTTCTCGTGCAGCCGGCGCACCTCCACCGTCTGCTGTCTCCAGGCCTTCTCCAGTTCGCCCACCGGGTTCGAGCGCATGCCCATCGAGCGGCCGATCCGGCGCAGTTCGCCGGGGTCGGTCGGCATCAGGTGGGTGCGGCGCAGCCGGAAGAGCTGGATCCGGTGCTCGAGCGTGCGCAGGAAGCGGTACGCGGCGTCCAGCGCGGCGCCGTCGTCGCGGCCCACGTAGCCCGCCGCGGACAGCGCGGCGAGCGCGTCCAGCGTCGAGCCGCTGCGCAGCGTCCGGTCGGATTTGCCGTGCACCAACTGCAGGAGCTGGACCGCGAATTCGATGTCGCGCAGGCCGCCGGGGCCGAGCTTGACCTCGCGCTCCACCTCGCGCGCCGGAATGCTGTCCACCACCCGGCGGCGCATCGCCTGCACGTCGGCGACGAAGTTCTCCCGGCGGGCGGCGGTCCACACCAACGGGGACACGCTGTCCAGGTACTTCTTGCCCAGCGCCGGGTCGCCGGCCACCGGACGGGCCTTGAGCAGGGCCTGGAACTCCCAGGTCTTGGCCCAGCGTTCGTAGTAGGCGAGGTGGCTGGCCAGGGTGCGGGTGAGCGGGCCGTTGCGGCCCTCCGGGCGCAGGTTGGCGTCCACTTCCCAGATCGAGCCCTCGACGGTGGTCGCCGAGCAGGTCCGCATCAGCGCGCCGGCCAGCCGATTGGCGGCGGCGACCGCGACCCCCTCGGGCACGCCGGGTGGGGCCTCGGCGACGAAGACCACGTCCACGTCGCTGATGTAGTTGAGTTCGCGCCCGCCGCACTTGCCCATGCCGATCACCGCGAGCCGGCACTGCTCGGCCTCGACCGGGTGTTCGCGCCGGACCAGGTCGAGCGCGGCGTCCAGGGTGGCGCCGGCCAGGTCGGCGAGTTCGGTGGCCACGGTCGGCTCGTCGGCGCTGCCGCACACGTCGCGGGCGGCGATCGAGAGCAGGCAGCGGCGGTAGCCGATCCGCAGCGCGTCCAGCGCCGGGTCGCCGCGCAGGCCGGCGGTGGCGGTGGTGAGCACGGCGTGGAAGTAGGCGGGGGTGGGTCGGGCGTCCTGCACGTCGTAGGTGACCAGGGAGCGCCAGTCCTCGGGGTGCCGCGCGAGGTGGTCGCCCAGTGCCGCGCTGACTCCCAGAACGCCCAGTATGCGATCGCGGAAGGGCTTCGCGGACGCGAGGGTGGAGAGCAGGACGGAGGCGTCGGCGGCGGCTTCGGCGAGTCGCACCAGGCCGAGCAGCGCGAGGTCGGGGTCGGCGGTGGCGGCGAGGGCGTCCAGGAAGAGCGAGTCGTCCCCGGCGCCGAGCAGGGCCGGATCGCGCAGATTGCGTGCGGCGCCCGCGATGTCGGTGAAGCCGAGCCGAACCAGGCGCCCGTCGGTGGCCGCCGGTTCGCGAGGCTGATCCACAGAGGTCACCGGCCGAGCGTATCCGGTGAAACGGCTGATCGATCAAGAACGGAACTGGGAATGTGGACGCGCCGCACGGGGCTCGCCGAGCCCCCCGACCGCGGCGAACTTGAATGCGGCGCGCCCTCGCCCGGTGGCGGACGACAGTTCCACTCTGCGAGCCGTCCGTCCCACGGCCCGAAGAGGCCTCCGTAGCGACGAGCTGCCATACGCCACCGTACGGGACGTCACCCTACGTTAGCGTAGGTGCCATGCGCAACGGTGTTCCCTCGGAGAGGGTTCAATCAGACGACGATCCGGACCGGCCCGCTCGCCCCGGCCGCCGCACCCTCAGCCGAGAGGACTGGGCTCGGGCGGCCCTGGAGGCGATGCGAGAGGGCGGCTTGGGCGCGGTCGCGGTGGAACCCCTCGCGGAACGCCTCGGCACCACCAAGGGCAGCTTCTACTGGCACTTCAAGGACCGCGACTCGCTCATCCAGGCCGCGCTGGAACGCTGGGTGGCCGAGTCCGAGGAACTGATGGCCGCCGCCGAACGCATCGAGGATCCGGTGGAGCGCGGGCGCCGACTCACCGAGTACGCGTTCACCGCGCCCAGCGGCGCGGACATCACCACCACGCTGCTGATCCACGCCCAGCACCCGGTGGTGGGCCCGATCCTGGAGCAGGTCACCCGCCGCCGCCTGGAGTTCGGCGCCCGGCTCACCGAGGAACTCGGCCTGCCCGCCGACGCCGCCTACCGACACGCGCTGACCGCGCTGACGATGACCGTCGGCATCGCGCTGATCCGCCGGGGCGCACCGCAGCTGCTGCCCCAGGGCGAGGACAAGGACGCGTACGTCCGCTACATCCTCGAACTCCTCGGCCCGCCGATGACCTGAGCACCCGCGCGCGCCGCTCCACGGGAAACGGCCCGACCCCCGACACACCCGGGGGTCGGGCCGTTCGCGTCGCACGCTCGGAGCACCGGAAGCACCGGCACCGGCACCGGCGTCAGAGCACCGGCAGGTACCGCTTCAGCTCGAAGGGCGTCACCTGCTGGCGGTACTCCTCCCACTCGTGCCGCTTGTTGCGCAGGAAGAACTCGAAGACGTGCTCGCCGAGGATCTCCGGCAGCAGATCGCTGCGCTCCATCAGCGCGATCGCCTCGGCCAGGTTCTGCGGCAGCGGCGCGATGCCCAGCGCGCGGCGCTCGGCGTCGGTCAGCGCCCACACGTCGTCCTCGGCACCGGCGGGCAGCTCGTAGCCCTCCTCGACACCCTTGAGCCCGGCGCCGAGCAGCACCGCATAGGCCAGGTACGGGTTGCACGCCGAGTCGATCTGGCGCACCTCGATCCGGGTGGACTGGCCCTTGGTGGGCTTGTACATCGGAACCCGCACCAGTGCGGAGCGGTTGTTGTGCCCCCAGCAGATGTACGAGGGGGCCTCGCCGCCCATCCCCGCGGTGCGCGCCGACGCGCCCCACAGCCGCTTGTACGAGTTGACCCACTGGTTCGTGATCGCGGCCATCTCGCCGGCGTGCTTGAGCAGGCCCGCGATGAACGAGCGGCCGACCTTGGAGAGCTGGTACTCGGCGCCGGCCTCGTAGAACGCGTTGCGATCGCCCTCGAACAGGGACAGGTGGGTGTGCATGCCCGAGCCCGGGTGCTCGGAGAACGGCTTGGGCATGAAGGACGCGTGCACGCCCTGCTCCAGCGCGACCTCCTTGACCACCAGGCGGAAGGTCATGATGTTGTCGGCCGTGCTCAGCGCGTCCGCGTAGCGCAGGTCGATCTCCTGCTGACCCGGCGCACCCTCGTGGTGGCTGAACTCGACCGAGATGCCCATGTTCTCGAGCATCGTGATCGCCTGGCGGCGGAAGTCCTGGCCGACCGGCTGCGGCGTGTGGTCGAAGTAGCCGCTGTGGTCCACCGGGGTCGGCGGACGGCCGTCGACCGGCTTCTCCTTGAAGAGGAAGAACTCGATCTCGGGGTGCGTGTAGAAGGTGAAGCCCTTCTCCGAGGCCCGCTCCAGGGTGCGCTTGAGCACGTAGCGCGGGTCCGCGAAGGACGGCGAGCCGTCGGGCATCAGGATGTCGCAGAACATCCGTGCGGTACCGGGTGCCTCGGCCCGCCACGGCAGGATCTGGAACGTCGCCGGATCCGGCTTCGCCAGCATGTCGGACTCGTGCACCCGGGCGAAGCCCTCGATCGCCGACCCGTCGAAGCCGATGCCCTCGGCGAACGCCTGCTCCAACTCGGCCGGTGCCACCGCGACCGACTTCAGGAACCCGAGCACGTCGGTGAACCACAGTCGCACGAACCGGATGTCGCGCTCCTCCAGGGTGCGAAGCACGAACTCCTGCTGCTTATCCATAATTCCCTATCCTTGCAGGTCGGACGGCCTGTGAGCGATCGGCAGGGCACTGCGGGGCACACGAGTATCCCGCTTCAGGGTTTCCAGCACATTACGTGCCCTTTGCGTTGTGCCCTTGCTCGCGCACAGGTACCGCCGTGCGCGCGTACGTCCCGTGGTCCTGTACCCGGAGAACCGCTCGTGGGCGACCTGCGGGATACCTTTTCGCGCGGCATCGCACCCGCCGGGAATCCCGTCGGGCGAGCCGTCGGGGCCCGGTGCTGAACTGCGCCAAGGGTATCTCCCGGGTGCTCGGGCGCCGAGCCCCGGGTTCGCTCGGGCGTACGCCTTTCGCCCGCCGTTCGCCTGCGGTTTTCCGGCCGGCCGAGCGCCCGCCATCGATCCCGCGAGCGCGGTGCGCACGGCGCGTCGCCGCACCCCGGACCACTATTCGTCACTTTGACGCCAAGGGTCGGGTACATTGGATCGCGTGACCCGGATTCGCATCGCCCTCAGCCAGATCAACCCCACGGTCGGCGACCTCGACGGCAACGCCGAACTGGTCGTGGGGCGCACCCGGAAGGCCGCCGAGCGCGGCGCGTCGCTCGTGGCCTTCCCGGAGATGGCGCTCACCGGATATCCCGTCGAGGACCTGGCACTGCGCTCGTCCTTCGTCGAGGCCTCCCGCCGCGCGCTGGAGGCGCTCGCCGCCCGACTCGCCGCCGAGGGACTGGGCGAGGTCGCGGTCGTGGTCGGCTATCTGGACCGGTGCGGGGTGTCCACGCCGCGGCTGGGCCGCCCGGCCGGCGCCCCGCAGAACGCGGTCGCGGTGCTGTACGGCGGCCGGGTCGCGGCCCGCTCGGCCAAGCACCACCTGCCCAACTACGGCGTGTTCGACGAGTACCGCTACTTCGTCCCGGGCGATCGGCTCCTGGTCACCCGGGTCGGCGGAGTCGACGTCGCGATCGCCGTCTGCGAGGACCTGTGGCAGGAGGGCGGCCCGGTGGCCGCCGCGCGCGCCGCGCGGGTCGGCCTGTTGTTGTCGATCAACGCGTCACCGTACGAGGTGAGCAAGGACGACTCGCGGCTGGAGCTGGTCCGCCGCCGCGCCGGCGAGGCGAACTGCGCGCTCGCCTACGTCAACGCCTTCGGCGGCCAGGACGAGTTGGTCTTCGACGGCGACTCGCTGATCGTGGACGCCGAGGGGACGGTGCTCTCGCGTGCGGCGCAGTTCCGCGAGGAATTGTTGATCGCCGACCTGGACCTGCCCGAGCGCACCGTGGACGACAGCGTGTACAGCGCGGGCGACGTGGTGGCCGACGGCCTGACCATCCACCAGGTGATCCTCACCGAGGAGGCCGCGCCGGTGCCCGCGCCCGCCGCCGCGCACTCGATCGCGCCGGCCCTGTCCGACGACGCGGAGATCTACCGCGCGCTGGTCACCGGGCTGCGCGACTACGTGGCCAAGAACGGCTTCAAGTCGGTGTTGCTGGGCCTGTCCGGCGGGATCGACTCGGCCCTGGTCGCCGCGATCGCGGCGGACGCGGTGGGCGGCGGCAACGTGTACGGCGTCTCGATGCCCAGTGGCTACTCCTCCGAACACTCCAAGGACGACGCGGCCGACACCGCCGCGCGGATCGGGCTCAACTACCGCCAGGTGCCGATCGCCCCGATGGTCGACGCCTACCTGGGCGCGCTCGGGCTGACCGGCCTGGCCGAGGAGAACCTCCAGGCCCGGGTGCGCGGCACCACCTTGATGGGGCTGTCCAACCAGGAGGGCCACCTGGTCCTGGCCACCGGCAACAAGAGCGAGTTGGCCTGCGGCTACTCCACGCTGTACGGCGACGCGGTCGGCGGTTTCGCGCCGATCAAGGACGTGCCCAAGACCGCGGTGTGGCGGTTGTCGCGCTGGCGCAACGCGGAGGCCGAGCGACTCGGCGAGCCGGCTCCCATCCCGGAGAACTCGATCACCAAGCCGCCGAGCGCCGAGTTGCGGCCGGGGCAGGTCGACACCGACTCACTGCCGCCGTACGACCTGCTCGACGCCATCCTGGACGGCTACGTCGAGCGGGACATGGGCCGCGACGCGATCGTGGCGGCGGGTTTCCGGCCGGAGTTGGTGGACCGGATCCTCAAGCTGGTGGACACGGCCGAGTACAAGCGTCGGCAGTACCCGCCGGGCACCAAGATCTCGCTCAAGGCGTTCGGCCGGGACCGGCGGCTGCCGATCACCAGCCGGTGGCTCGAGAGCGGCTGAGCACGACCCCGAGAGCGGCCGAGCACGTCCCCAAGGCACGACCCGAAGAGCCCGACACGGACACGACGAAGGGCCCGACCGATGCGGTCGGGCCCTTCGTCGTGCGAGCGGCTCCGCTCGGTCGCGGATCCGCTCAGCTCAGCCGCAGGTCCGCCAGGATCGGCATGTGGTCGCTCGGCGTGCTGCCGAGCACCTTCGCGGCGGCGGCGGCCATGCCCCGGTACATGACGTGGTCGATCGCGGCCATCGGGAACGACTCGGGCCAGGTGAAGCCCATCCCGGTGCCGGCCGCGTCCTGCGCGTCCGCCAGGAAGCGGGTGACCGGGCGCAGCGCGCGGTCGTCGGTGGTGCCGTTGAGGTCACCGGCCAGCACCACGTGCGGCGCGGTCTCGACCGCGAGCGACCGGGACAGCCGATCGATCGTTTCGTTGCGGTCGCCGACGGTGAAGCCGCTCGGGCCGAAGCGCACCGACGCGAGGTGCACGGCGTAGAAGGCCACGTCACCCTTGGGCGTCTTGATCACCGTGCGCAGCGCGCGGGTGAAGCCCATCCCGACGTCGACCGCCTCGGCCTTGCTCATCGAGAAGTCGGCCGTGGTCCAGACCGCGACCGTGCCCTCGTGCTGCACGTTCGGGTACCGGCTCTTGAGCACCGCGTCGTACAGCTTCCACGCGCCCTCGGGCAGTTCCTCCAGCGCGATCACGTCGGCGTTCGCGCCGAGCAGCGAGCGGGCGGTGCCGGCCGGGTCGGGGTTGCTCGCGTTCACGTTGTGGCTGAGCACCCGCATGTCGTGCGGGCCGCCGCCGCGACCGGGCATGAAGAAGCCGCCGAACATGGTCACCCACACCAGGATCGGCAGCATGGTCGCGGCCACCGCGGTCCACGAGCGACGGATCGCCGCGCAGGCCAGCAGCACCGGGACGACCAGGCCCGCCCAGGGCAGGAAGGTCTCCACGAAGCTGCCCCAGTTGCCCGGGGTGTTGGGCACCATCCGGTGGAACGCGAGCGGGAGGGTGGCCAGCACCGCGAACACGGCGATCACTCGGCCGCGGCGCCACGGCGGGGTGCGCCACGTGGCGACCGCACCGTCCCGCACGCCCTGCCACGACCACCGTGACCCTCGCCGAGGACCTCCGTCGCCGGCCGGCTGCGGCTCGGCTCCGGTGTCCGTCGTGGTGGGCCACGTCATGCTGCCTCCTGAAGTCCCAGGCTCGAGTCCCGACTGTGTCCGCGTCAACGTACGAACAAAACGTCCCCTACGTCGAAACGGACGCCGGAAAGCGGTCGATAGGTTCCCTATGGGCTCAGGAGCGAGCGCGAATCCCGCCGAGCAGCGCGTCCGCGATCTGGCCCGGCAGTTCCGGTTCCAGACTTGCGTTCTCCCGTACCAGCTTGCGTACCAGTATGGGGCCCGTGACCAGGTCCATCAGGACCTCCATCGGCAGGTCGGCACGCAGCTCGCCGGAATCCACGCCGCGTTGCAACAGGCCGCGCAGGATCGCCCGGCGTTTCTCCACGACCACCTCGTGATAGCGCCGGTGCAACTCGGGATGGCTGCGCATCTCACCGGAGAGCATCCCCATCAGCCCGTCGCCGCGCTTGTCCACCGCCTGGAGGCGCATGTGCTCCAGGACCAGGATCAGATCCTCGCGCAGCGATCGGCCCTCGAGCACCGCCGGCTTCACCTCGGCGGCCTCGACCGCCGCGACGATCAACGCCTCCTTGCCGGGCCAGCGGCGGTAGATGGTGGCCTTGCCCACGCCCGCCTCCTGGGCCACGGCCTCGACGGAGATCGCGGCGATGCTGCGGTGCGCGTCCAGCAGGCGCAGGGTGGCGCCCAGGATCGCCCGTTCGGCTTCCTCGCTGCGCGGCCGACCCCGGCGGGGCTTGTCCGCCGCGCCGGGCTCGGTCGTGCTGTCGGCCAGGGGTTCGGCCGCTGATGCGGATGTCGCAGGCTGCATGTCAGACCTTCGCGGAGCGCGGTTCCTCGGCGGACCGTTCGGTTCGGTCCGCTTCGGGGGCAGTCTGCCCGGACTCGCGGCGCGGCATCCACAGGAACACCACGACCGCGCCGATCAGCGCGACCACGGCGGAGCCGATGGAGGCGGCGTGCATGGCGTCGATGAAGCCGTCCTTGGCCGGGTCCACGAGCGCCGCGCCCTTGTCGCCGAGTCGGCCGGCCACCGCGAGCGTCGCCTCGACCGAGTCGCCGGCCGCGCCCTTGGGCACGTCCGGCGGGAGCTTGTCCAGGTCGCCGGAGATCCGATCCCGATAGACCGACGAAAGCACCGAGCCCAGGATCGCCACGCCCAGCGCGCCGCCGACCTGACGCACGGTGTTGCTGACCGCGGAGCCGGCCCCGGCCTTCTCCCGCGGCAGCGAGGACATGATCGAGTTGGTGGCCGGCGGCATCACGTGCGCCATGCCCGCGCCCTGGAAGAAGAAGACCACGCACAGGATCCAGATCGGCGAGGTGCGGTCCATGCCCAGGAAGGCCAGGAAGCTCAGGCCCACCAGGAGCATGCCGCCGGTGGTGACGGCGCGTACGCCGAACCGCTTGACCATCACCGAGCTGCGTGCCGAGAACATCAGCTGCGCGATCGCCAGCGGGAGCAGCAGCAGGCCGGTCTGCAGCGGGGTGTAGCCGCGCACGCTCTGCAGGTAGAAGGCCATGAAGAAGGTCACGCCCATGAGCGCGAAGAACACCAGGCCGATCGCGCCGGCCGCGGCGGAGAAGGCCGGGTCGCGGAAGAACTTGACGTCCAGCGCGGGATGGTCGCTGCGCTTCTCGAACCACACGAAGAAGGCGAGGACGACCAGGCCGAGCACGATCGTGCCGATCACCTCGACGCTGCCCCAGCCCGCGTCGCCGCCCCGGATGATGCCGTAGACCAGCGAGACCAGTCCCGCGATGGACAGCGCGACCCCGATCGGGTCGAGCCGGCCGGGCCTGGGGTCGCGCGAGTCGGGCACCAGGAGCAACATCGCGACGATGCCGACCAGCACGATCGGAACGTTGATCAGGAAGACCGAGCCCCACCAGAAGTGGTCGAGCAGCACGCCGCCGGTGATCGGGCCGATCGCGATCGCCAGACCGACCGCGCCGGACCAGATGCCGATCGCCTTGGGCCGCTCGTGCGGCTCGAAGACGTTGCTGATGATGGACAGTGTGGCCGGCATCACGAACGCGCCGCCGAAGCCCATCACCGCGCGCGCGGTGATCAGTTGCCCGGGGCTTTGCGAGTAGGCGGAGAGCAGGGACGCGAGGCCGAAGATCACCATGCCGAACAGCAGGGTGCGCTTGCGACCGAAGCGGTCGCCCAGGATGCCGGCGGTGAACAGCAGGCCGGCGAAGACCAGGGTGTAGGAGTTGATCGCCCACTGGAGCTCGCTCTGGGTGGCGCCCAGGCCCTTCTCCGGGTCGGCGATGGTCTTGATCGCGACGTTGAGGATCGAGTTGTCCAGGACGACGACCAGCAGGCTGATCACCAGGACGCCGAGGATGGCCCAGCGGCGGCGATGTATGTGCTCGTCGACCGTGCGTATGGGAGGAACGTTCGCTGAAGTCACGGGTGAAGCTCGATTCGTCGAACATGTGGGACCGGTTCGGGTTGCCTCACAGGCTAGGGCCAATTTACGAAACGAGAACGTCTCGTATTGCAAAACCTCGGCAAATGCCGGGTCCGATGATCACTCGACGATCACCCGGCGGTCACCCGGAATCCGGCGTCCGACTCCCCTGTTGTCCTGTTACGGCGCGTGTCACCATGGCGTTGTCCGGGGACGCCGTCCGAGCGCCTCGAGTCGGGAGAACACCATGTCCAGCAACACATCCGCGCAGCCGATAGCCGCTTCGGGCGAGGGTCCGGGACTGACCCTGTACGGCGGCGAGGGGACCGGGCGCCGGGTCACCGTGCGCGACCTCGCCCGCGCCAAGCGAGCCGGCGAGCGCTGGCCGATGCTCACCGCGTACGACGCGATGATCGCCTCCGTATTCGACGACGCGGGCATTCCGGTGCTCCTGGTCGGCGACTCGGCGGGCAACAACCACCTCGGCTACGAGAACACCGTGCCGGTCACCATGGACCAGTTGGTGATGCTCACCGGCGCGGTCGTGCGCGGCACCAAGCGCGCGCTGATCGTGGCCGACCTGCCGTTCGGCTCGTACCAGGAGTCCCCCGAGCAGGCCCTGCGCAACGGCGTGCGGCTGCTCAAGGAGGCCGGCGCCGGCGCGGTCAAGCTCGAGGGCGGACAGCGCTCGGCCCGTCAGGTCGAGGCGCTGGTCGCGGCGGGCGTACCGGTGATGGCCCACCTCGGGCTCACCCCGCAGTCGGTGCACGCCTTCGGCGGCTACCGCGTGCAGGGTCGGGACGCGGAGAGCGCCGAGCAGTTGCTCGCGGACGCCAAGACGATGCAGGCCGCGGGCGCGTTCGCGGTGGTCCTGGAGTGTGTGCCGGAGGACCTGGCCGCGCGCGTGACCGAGCAGTTGGAGATCCCCACCATCGGCATCGGCGCGGGTGTGCGGTGTGACGCGCAGGTGCTGGTGTGGACCGACATGGCCGGCATGACCACCGGCCACACCGCCAAGTTCGTCAAGCAGTACGTCGACCTGCGCGCCGTGCTCGGCGACGCGGCCAAGGCGTTCGCGGGCGACGTGGTCGGCGGCGCCTACCCGGGTCCGGAGCACACGTTCCACTGAGTATCGGGTGGGGCCGTACGATCGAACTCCCGGTCGTACGGCCCCTTTCCCGCACCTGGAGCAGTTCGTGACGCACCCCTACGGAGACTACGGCCGCCGCCCCGCGGCCGGCTCGCTGCGCCACGTGCGACCGAGCCCGCTCTTCCTCGCGATAGTCGCGGTCTGCGCCGCCTCGACCTGGTACACGTGGCACGACGACGGCTCCTCCGAGGCGGCCACCCGCACCGGCGTGTTCCTGCTGGTGATGTCCGGCTGGCTGGTGTCGTTGTGCCTGCACGAGTTCGCGCACGCGTTCGCCGCACTGCGCTCGGGCGACGACAGCGTGGTGGGCAAGGGCTATCTGACCCTGGACCCGCTCAAGTACAGCGATCCGCTGTTGTCCTTCGTCCTGCCGACGATCTTCGTGCTGCTCGGCGGCATCCCGCTCAGCGGCGGCGCGGTCTACCTGGACCGCTCGGCGATCCGCGGCCGGGTGCGCAACAGCATGGTGTCGGCGGTCGGACCGCTGACCAACGCGGTGCTGGCGATCGTGCTCGCGCTGGTGTTGTCCTCCGGCGCGGTGGACGGCGCGAGCCCGACCTTCGTCGCCGCGTTCTCGTTCCTGATCCAGCTCCAGGTGATCGCGGCGGTGCTCAACCTGCTGCCGGTGCCGGGCCTGGACGGCTACGGCGTGATCGAGCCCTGGCTGCCGTACGACTTCCGGCGGGCCATCGCGCCGTACGCGCCGTACGCGATCCTGTTCCTGTTCGCGCTGTTGTGGTCGCCGTCGGTCAACGGCTGGTTCTACGACGTGATCGACCACGTCACCGACGCGCTGGACGTGTCGCCGTACCTGGCGAGCGACGGCTACCGGTTGTTCCGCTTCTGGTCCTGAGGATCCCCGGGACCCCGCCGGCCCCGGGCGCGCCGCCACCGTCGGATGAGCGGACCCGGGCCACGCCGGGGCCGGGTCTCGTCCGGCGTCAGGTGGTGCTCGGGGATCTCGTAGCGGTGCAGGTAGCCGCCCACGAAGGCCTGTCCGGTGGCCGCGATCGGGATCGCGATCAGCGCGCCCACCACGCCCAGCAGCGCGGCGCCGGCGATCACCGCGCCGAACGCGACCGCCGGGTGGATCTCCACCGTGCGCGCGGTGATCCGCGGGTGCAGCAGATAGTTCTCCAACTGCTGGTACGCGGTGGCGAACGCCACCACCCACACCGCGGTCAACGGGCTCACCGTCAGCGCGATCAGCGCGGGCAGCACGATCGCGATGTAGGTGCCCACGGTCGGTACGAACTGCGAGATCAAGCCGACCCACAGCGCCAGCGGGACCGCGTACGGCAGGTCGAGCACGAAGAAGGCGAGGTAGTGCGCGAACGCCGAGATCAGCGCGAGCGCCGCCCGCGAGTACAGGTACCCGCCGGTCTTGTCGATCGCGATCTCCCACCCGCGCAACACCTCGGCCTGCCTCTCCGGCGGCAGCAGCGAACACACCGCACGGCGCATCCGCGGCCCCTCGGCGGTGAAGTAGAAGGTGAACAGCGCGATGGTGAACAACTCGAACAGGCCGGCCACGATCTTGGCGGACAGACCGAGCGCGTTGTTCGCCACCCGCTCGGCATAACCCTGGACGGTGTCGGAGTTTTTGAAGATGTCGCCCTGGATCTTCTCCACGGTCAGGTCGGTGTCGAAGGTGCGGTTCACCCACGCGACCAGGTCGTCGAGATAGTCGGGCAGGTGCCGCGCGAACGCGACCACCTGGTCCACCAGCAGCGAGCCCACCACCGCCAGGAAGCCGGCGCAGGCCAGGAAGACCACCACGAACGCGATGCCGGTGGCCACGCCGCGCCGCATCCCGCGCCGGGCCATCCGGTCCACCGCCGGCTCGAAGGCGAGTGCGAGGAAGAACGCGAGCAGCAGGTCGATCAGCAGCGAGCGCAGGTGGGCCAGCGTCCAGCCGAGCAGCCGGAAGCCCGCGATCATCACCAGGATCATGAACACGGCCCGCGGCAACCACGGCGGCATGCGATCACGCGACCCGACCCGTGTGGTGGGGGTGTCGGGTGTGCTCACATGGGCTCCCTGTGCTCTTCCGCACCACTGTGTCGTAATGCGCATCCGGTGACAGGAAGAGACTAGAGCGTCACGTTATGTCCATTTGGGCATGTCGGGGAGCCGCCCGTCGGTTCAGGCCCGTTTGGTCGTCGGCAGGTCCATCGAGACGCACACGCCGCGCCAGACGTCCTTGGCCTCGATGCCCGCGGCCAGCGCCTCGTGCACGGTCCGCCCACCCAGCTCGGACATCACGTGGTCGCGGGCGAAGGACTCGGCGTACGAGTCGCCGAAGTGGGCGCGCATGCGTCGCCAGAAGTCGGTGAGTCCCATGCGACCAGTATCGCGGTCGCGCCGCGTCCCCCTGTCGCCCGCTTGTCGTCCGCCGCGAATGTCGGAGCCACGCGGCACCATGGGGAGTTATGCCACACGACGATCCCGCCTCGGCCCTGGCCGGCTTCTCCCTCGCCACCCGGGAGTGGTTCACCGGCGCCTTCCACGCGCCGACCCGGGCCCAGGAGGGCGCCTGGCGCGCCATCGCCGAGGACAAGGACGCGCTGGTGGTCGCGCCCACCGGATCCGGCAAGACCCTCGCGGCGTTCCTGTCCGCGCTGGATCGGCTCGCCGCCGAACCGGTGCCGGCCGACCCGCGCCGGCGCTGTCGGGTGTTGTACATCTCGCCGCTCAAGGCGCTCGCGGTCGACGTCGAGCGCAACCTGCGCAGCCCGCTCACCGGCATCCGGCAGGCGTGCGTACGCCTGGGTCTGCCCGAGCCCGAGGTCACCGTGGGAGTGCGCTCCGGCGACACCCCGGCGGCCGATCGACGCCGGTTCGCGACCAAGCCGCCGGACATCCTGATCACCACGCCCGAGTCGTTGTTCCTGATCCTCACCTCGCAGGCCCGCGAGGCGCTGCGCGGGGTGGACACGGTGATCGTGGACGAGGTGCACGCGGTCGCCGGCACCAAGCGCGGCGCGCACCTGGCGCTGAGCCTGGAGCGGCTGGACGAACTCCTGGAGCGGCCCGCGCGCCGGATCGGCCTGTCCGCGACCGTGCGCCCGGTCGACGAGGTGGCCCGCTGGCTGCGCTCGACCGGCGACGTGCGCGTGGTCCAGCCGCCGGCCGCCAAGACGTTCGAGCTCTCGGTCGTGGTCCCGGTCGAGGACATGAGCGAGCTCGGCGGCGGCACCGGCGAGTTCGACGAGGCCGGCAACGAGCGCAAGGCCTCGGTGTGGCCGCACGTCGAGGAACGCATCGTCGACCTGATCCAGGCGCACCGCTCGACCATCGTGTTCGCCAACTCGCGCCGGCTGGCCGAGCGGCTGTGCGGCCGCCTGAACGAGATCGCCTACGAGCGCGCCACCGGCGAGAAGCTGCCCGAGGACGCGTCGCCGGCCGAGCTGATGGCGCAGGCGGGCAGCAGCCGAGGCGCGCCCGCGCTGCTGGCGCGCGCCCACCACGGCTCGGTGTCCAAGGAGCAGCGGGCCCAGGTCGAGGAGGACCTCAAGGCGGGCAGGCTGCCCGCCGTGGTGGCCACCTCGAGCCTGGAACTGGGCATCGACATGGGCGCGGTGGACCTGGTCGTCCAGGTCGAGTCGCCGCCCTCGGTGGCCTCCGGCCTACAGCGGGTGGGACGGGCCGGCCACCAGGTGGGCGCGATCTCCCGAGGCGTGATCTTTCCCAAGTTCCGCGGCGACCTGGTGCAGACCGCGGTGGTCACCGAGCGCATGCGCGAGGGCGCGATCGAGTCGGTGCGCGGGCCGCGCAATCCGCTGGACGTGCTCGCGCAGCAGATCGTCTCGATGGTGTCGATCGAGGACCGGGACGTGGACGCGCTGCTCGCGCTGATCCGCCGGGCCGCGCCGTTCACCGCCCTGCCCGCGTCGGCCTACGAGGCGACGCTGGACATGCTCGCCGGCCGCTACCCCTCGGACGCGTTCGCCGAACTGCGCCCGCGCATCGTGTGGGACCGGGTGGGCGGGGTGCTGTCCGCCCGCCCGGGCGCGCAGCGGCTCGCCGTCACCTCGGGTGGCACCATCCCCGACCGGGGCCTGTTCGGCGTGTTCCTGGTCGCGGGCGACGCGAAGTCGCGGGTCGGCGAGCTGGACGAGGAGATGGTCTACGAGTCGCGCGTGGGCGACGTGTTCACGCTGGGCACGTCGTCGTGGCGGATCGAGGACATCACCCACGACAAGGTGCTGGTCTCGCCCGCCCCCGGGGTGCCGGGCAAGCTGCCGTTCTGGCACGGCGACGCGCTCGGACGGCCGGTGGAACTGGGCCGGGCGCTGGGCGCGTTCGTCCGCGAGGTGGGCGCGCTGCCGGCGGACCGGGCCCGCGAACGGGTGGCCGCCGCGGGCCTGGACCCGTGGGCGGTGGACAACCTGCTCGGCTACCTGGGCGAGCAGCGCGAGGCGTGCGGCCACATCCCCGACGACCGCACCATCGTGGTCGAGCGCTTCCGCGACGAGCTGGGCGACTGGCGGGTGGTGGTGCACTCGCCGTTCGGCGCCCAGGTGCACGCGCCCTGGGCGCTGGCCATCTCGGCCCGGCTGCGCGAGCGCACCGGTCTGGACGTGCAGACCATGCACGGCGACGACGGGATCGTGCTGCGGCTGCCGGACACCGGCATGCCCTTCGGTGAGCAGTCCTTCGGCGAGGAGCCCGACGATCTCGCCGCGGGTGCCCTGCCGCCGGACTTCGCGCTCTTCGAGGAGGCCGAGGTGGAGCCGCTGGTGACCGCCGAGGTCGGCGGATCGGCGCTGTTCGCGTCCCGCTTTCGCGAGTGCGCGGCCCGCGCGCTGCTGCTGCCGCGCCGGATGCCGGGCCGGCGCACCCCACTGTGGCAACAGCGCCAACGCTCGGCCCAACTGCTCGCGGTGGCCAGTGAGTACGGCTCGTTCCCGATCGTCCTGGAGACGATGCGCGAGTGCCTCCAGGACGTGTTCGACGTGCCCGGCCTGACCGGCCTGATGCGCGACATCGCCACCCGCGCGGTGCGCATCGTCGAGGTCACCACCACCGAGCCCTCGCCGTTCGCCCGCTCACTGCTGTTCGGCTACGTCGCGCAGTTCATGTACGAGGGCGACTCGCCGCTCGCCGAACGGCGGGCGGCGGCGCTCGCGCTCGACTCACGGCTGTTGGCCGAGCTGCTCGGCCAGGCCGAGCTGCGCGAACTGCTCGACCCGCAGGTGCTGGCGCGCACCGAGGCCGAGTTGCAACGGCTGGCCGAGGATCGCCGGGTGCGCGACGCCGAGGGCGTCGCCGATCTGCTGCGGCTGCTCGGGCCGCTGACCACCGCCGAGGTCGCGGCACGTGCCACGGGCGCCTTCGAGAGCGATTGGCTGACCGGCCTGGAGGATGCGCGTCGGGTGATCCGGGTGCGGATCGCGGGCGAGGAGCGCTGGGCCGGCATCGAGGACGCGGGCCGGCTGCGGGACGCGCTGGGCACTCCCCTGCCGGTCGGCGTCCCCGAGGCGTTCACCGAGCCGGTCAAGGATCCGCTGGGCGACCTGCTGGCCCGGCACGCCCGCACGCACGGCCCGTTCCGGGCGGGCGAGGCCGCCGCCCGCTTCGGTCTGGGCGTCGCGGTGACCACGGGCACGCTGGAGCGGCTGGCCGCGGGCGGGCAGGTGGTCTCCGGCGAGTTCCGCCCCGGTGGATCCGGCCTGGAGTGGTGCGGCGCGGAGGTGCTGCGGATGTTGCGCCGGCGCTCGCTGGCGGCGCTGCGGCACGAGGTCGAACCGGTGCCGCCGGTCGCGCTGGCCCGGTTCCTGACCGCGTGGCAGGGCGTCGGCGCGAGCGGGGTGCGCGGCCCGGACGGCCTGGTTCGGGTGATCGAGCAGCTCCAGGCCGCGAGCGTGCCGGCTTCGGCGCTGGAGAAGCTGGTGCTGCCCTCGCGCGTGGTCGACTACCACCCGGCGATGCTGGACGAGTTGTGCGCGGCCGGCGAGGTGGTGTGGGCCGGACACGGCGCGCTGCCCGGCAAGGACGGTTGGCTCTCGCTCTGCCTCGCGGACGCCGCGCCCTACCTGCTCCCGCCGCCGGTGCCGCTGGAGACGACATCGCTGCACACCGCGATCCTGGCCGCGCTGTCCGGCGGCTACGCGCTGTTCTTCCGGCAGTTGACCGAGCGGCTGGAACTGCCGGCTCCGGCGTCCGAGGCGGCGATCGCCGAGGCGCTGTGGGATCTGGTGTGGTCCGGGCGGGTCACCGGTGACACGCTCACCCCGCTGCGCGCGCTGCTCGGCTCCGGGCGCACGTCCGGCTCCACCGCGCATCGCGCCCGGCGGGCGACCCCGCGCGGGCGGTACGCGGGACTGAGTCGGGGTCGTCCGGTCGCGTCCGGGCGCACCGGGCCGCCCACCGTGGCCGGCCGCTGGTCGCTGGCCCCGGCGCCCGAGCCCGACCCGACCCGGCGCGCCCACGCGCTGGCCGAGACGCTGCTCGACCGGCACGGCGTGGTCACCCGCGGCGCGGTGGTCGCCGAGGGCAGCCCCGGCGGGTTCGCCGCGGCCTACAAGGTGCTGAGTGTGTTCGAGGACGGCGGCCGGGTCCGCCGGGGCTACTTCGTGGAGGGCCTGGGCGCCGCCCAGTTCGCCGCCGACGGCGCGGTGGACCGGCTGCGCGCGCTCCAGAGCGCGAGCGAGCGTCGCGAGCCGCACGAACTGCCCGGCGCGGTGGTGCTGGCCGCCGCCGACCCGGCCAATCCCTACGGTGCCGCGCTGGCGTGGCCGGACCGTCCCGGCGAGACCGGCGGCGGCCACCGCCCGGGCCGCAAGGCGGGCGCGCTGGTGGTCCTGCTCGACGGGGAACCGATCCTGTACATCGAGCGCGGCGGGCGCACGTTGTTGTCCTGGACCGACGACCCGGACCGGGTCGGCCCGGCCGCCGAGGCGCTGGCCCACGCGGTGCGCGCGGGCGCGCTGGGCAAGCTGACGGTGGAGCGGGCCGACGGCGCCGAGGTACTCACCTCCTCGCTCGGCAAGGCGCTGGAGGCGGCCGGGTTCCATGCCACCCCCAGGGGTCTGCGCCTGCGAGGGTGACACCGTTTCGTTACACGAGCGCCCGGTCCGCGAAACACCCCGGTCATGTACGTCCAGCAGGATCGTGGTCACGGAAGGCGACGCGGGGAGCGATCCCGGTGACGCCGACCGGCACCATCCGCCCGTGGCGACCCTGCACGCGTCACGGTCGGAAGCACATGGATCCGGCGTCGCGAACGTGTTCCTGGCCGCGCGCTCGCGACGTCGGTCCCTGTGCGGCATTGCCCGCGGCGCCGCGACCCCCGGGGTTCGGCCGCACCGACGGGTCCGGGGGGACTCGGAAGGCCGGCCCCGGGCTCGGCTCGGCCCGCCGCCCGTCCGGGACAATGGTGGGGTGCCCGAAGGCGACAGCGTGTATCAGGTGGCGCGGCGGCTGCGCGCGGCCCTCGTGGACCACCTACTGACCGTGACCGACTTCCGCGTGCCGGCCCTGGCGACCGTGGATCTGACCGGGCGCTCGGTCCTGGCGGTGGTCCCGCGCGGCAAGCACCTGCTGACCCGGATCGAGGGCGGCCTCACGCTGCACACCCATCTGCGAATGGACGGCAGGTGGGAGATCCAACCCACCGGCCCGCGCCCGCTCCCCCGGCCCTGGCACGCGATCCGCCTGGTGCTGGCCAACGCGGGACAGACCGCCGTCGGATTGCGGATGCCCGTGGTCGAACTGCTGCGCACCGCCGAGGAGGCGACCGCGGTCGGCCGGCTGGGTCCGGATCTGCTCGGCCCGGACTGGGATCCGGTCGAGGCCGCGCGCCGACTGGCCGAGCGCCCGAACCGGCCGATCGGCGAGGCGCTCCTGGACCAGCGCAACCTGGCCGGGATCGGCAACGTGTACCGGGCCGAGCTGTGCTTCCTGCGCGGCATCACCCCCTGGACCCCGGTCGCGGCGGCCGGCGACCCGCACGCGTGGGTCGCCCTGGCGCACCGCCTGCTGTACGCCAATCGCGACCGGATCGGGCACGTCACCACCGGCGACACCCGACCGGGCCGGCGGCACTGGGTCTACGGGCGCGGCGGTCGCCCGTGCGCGCGCTGCGGCACCTCGATCCGGCGAGCGGACCTGGGCGACCCGCCGCGGGTCGCGTTCTGGTGCCCGCGCTGCCAGGTGTCACCCGATGGGAGTACACCCGGTGACCGACGCCCGGGCGGTTCGTCGTACAGGGCATGAGCCCGCCCCGGATCGTGCCCGCCCTGGTGTTGCCCGTCCTGCTCGTGGCCGCGGCCGGCTGCACCTCGGTGTCCGCGCCGACCCCGTCGCCGCGCCCGGCGCACCCGGCCGCGACCGCCGCCGCCCCGTTCGCGCCCGTGCCGGAACCGACTCCCGCCGCCGAGGTCTCCGCGTTCGCGGCGGAGCCGGAACCGGCGATCACGGCGATGGCGGGCGGCTCGGCCCAGTCCGAGATGCCCGAGCCGGCCGGCCCGACCGCGACCGGGCAGGATCCGGATCCGGATCCGCCGCCCCCGTCCCGGACCACCCGCCCGCGCCCGCGGGCCGACACGGGCGAGGCCCGGCCGGCCCGCACGAGTGCGCCGACCGGGCGCTCGAACCGGGTCGAGAGCGACCCGTGCGACGCCCTCGCAGCGGCCGGCGTGTTCCCCCGCGGCGGTGCCACGCACCGCTGGTGCCACCGGCAGGAGGGTCGGCGGTGACACCGATCTCGTTGCCCCACGCCTTTATTGACTGTTCGTCAGATGGCTCGTACGGTCGGCGCGCTGTGCACGCCTAGCGCCGGGAGGCCAACCGTGTTTCGTGAAGCCCTCGATCTGACCGGCCGGGTCGCCGTGGTCACCGGCGCGGCCTCGGGCATCGGCCGCTCCAGCGCCGAGGTGCTGGCCGACCTGGGCGCGACCGTGGTCTGCGCGGACATCCACGAGGCCGGGGCACAGGAGACCGCGAAGGCGATCGTGGCCGCCGGCGGCGCCGCGACCGCCGCCGCCGTGGACACCTCCGATGCCGCCCGGGTGGACGCGCTGATCGGCGACGCGGTGGCCGCGCACGGCCGGCTCGACGTGCTCGCCAACATCGCCGGGGTGATGCACTCGAGCACGGTGATCGAGACCGAGGAGGCCGACCTCGACCGGGTCCTCGCGATCAACTTCAAGGGTGTCTTCTTCGGCTGCCGGGCCGCGGCGCGCGTGATGACCGCGCAGGGCTTCGGCAGCATCGTCAACATGGCCTCCGGCGCCGTGGACACCGCGACCTCGGGCCTGCTGTGCTACGGCGCGGCCAAGGCCGCGGTCGTGCAGTTGACCAAGACCCTGGCCACCGAGGTCGGTCCCAGCGGCGTGCGGGTCAACGCGGTCGCCCCGGGCTGGATCGTCACCGGGATGACCGGCCGGCACTGGACCGACGCGGACGGCAACGAGGACGAGGAGCGCAAGGCCGCCGTGGCCGCGCCGATGGCCCGGATGGCCCCGCTGCGCACGGTCGGCGAGCCCACCGACATCTCCTACGCGGTGGCCTATCTCGCCTCGGACGCCGCCAGGTTCGTCACCGGCCAGATCCTGCGCCCCAACGGCGGCATCGCGATGCCCTGGTAGACCACGACCCGAACCGTCACCCGCCCGACCCGCCATCCCGCGCCCGCACCGTCCGCGCTCATGCCGAAGCCCCGCCTCCCACGATCGGGAGACGGGGCCGGGGCTGCGCCTCGCTCAGGCCTGGTTCTCGGCCTGGAACATCCAGCTCATCTTCTCGAGATCCGCGGCGATCGTGATGAACAGGTCCTGGCTGACCGGGTCCGGTTCCTCGGTGGCCGCGATCCGCTCGCGCATGCGCTCGATCACCGCGCCGTACACACCGACGAAGTAGGCGACGACGTCGGCGTCCTTGATCCAGCCGGAGTCGGGCTGCGGGACACCGCTGCCCGCCGTGATGGTCGCCGCCCGGCCGTCCGGGTTGTACCCGATCGCCGAGGCGCGCTCCGCGACGGTGTCCGCGAAGGCGCGCGCCGAGGCGACCACCTCGTCCAGCTGGAGGTGGATCGAGCGGAAGCGCGGGCCCACCACGTTCCAGTGGGTCTGCTTGGCGACCAGCGAGAGATCTATCAGGTCGACGAGGGCACCCTGAAGCGCCTCGCCGGTGATCTTGCGCGCATCGTCGGACAGGGGGCTCTTGACGACGACCATGGTGCTACGACTCCTCGGGGTTGGTGTCGATTCGACCACCGGGCCGGGGGACCCGGTGCACACGACACCGGATGCCCCGATTCGGCCGATCGATGCTCCCGAGTGGGAAAGACCACACCACGGGTCGTCGAGGTCAGGCCGCCACCACCACGCTCACCGCGTTGTCGGCGGAGATCGGGCCCGTGCCCGACGACCGGTCGTTGTTCTGACGTTCCGCGGCGGCGCGCTCGTTCGGCGTGAAGCCGGCACCGACCGGTTCCAGGACCGGACGCATCGCCTCGGCCGAGGCCAGCTCGGCGAGGGCCAGCTCGTCGCTGACCTCCCGCATGAGCACGGACATGCGCACGTCCAGCGCGTCGCAGATCGCGGCGAGCAGTTCGGACGAGGCTTCCTTTTGGCCGCGCTCGACCTCGGACAGGTAGCCAAGGGATACCCGGGCTGAGGACGACACCTCGCGCAGGGTGCGACCCTGACGCTGGCGCTGGCGCCGCAGCACGTCACCCAGCAGGCGACGGAGCAGGATCATCGGTCGCTCCCTCCTAGGGCGGCTCGGGGGGTCACAGCCCCACCGTACCTGCCCGACCGCGCGGGTGTGCCCGCCTTACGGTCCTGTTCACTCAGGGCGTGGAACCTTGACGGCGGGGGTGTCCAGGGTCCATGGGGTTTCCGGCCCACTCCCACCTCGATTCGCAGCACGTCGTTGCACAGCCTTCCGCGTGTCCCGCGCATTCCCGACCGGAGCACTCTCCCCGGCCGACCGGGGAGCCCGGTCACCCCGTACACGACGGGTCCTGCTCGGCCGGCAGCCCCGCCACGACGCACCGGAGCAGATCCAGGACGCGGACCGTGGTCATCTCCCGAATCCTGCTCCGACTGCCCGAGAACAGCAACGAAAGCACGGTTGTTCCCTCGGGTCCGGCCACCGCGATGTGCACGGTGCCCACGGGCTTGCCGTCCTGGGGGTCCGGCCCGGCGACCCCCGTCGTGGCCACCCCGTAGGTACCCGACATGAGGCGCCGCACACCCTCGGCCATCGCCCCCGCCACGTCCGGGTGAACCGCGCCCACGGCGGCCAGCAGGTCGGCGTCCACGCCGAGCACCGCGGCCTTGACGTCGGTGGCGTACGCGGTGATCGAGCCGCGCACGCTCGCGGACGCGCCCGGCACCGAGGTCAGTTCGGCGGCGACCAGGCCGCCGGTGAGCGACTCGGCCACCGCGACCGTGGCGCCGCGCTCGCGCAGCAGGTCCAGCACGACACCGGCCGGCGTGTCGCCCGCCTCGCCGTACACACAGCCCCCGAGCAGTTCGCGGGCCCGCGCCGTGGCGGCGTCGACCGCGTCGGCGCCGCCGGGAGCGGTCGAGGTGAGCTTGACCCTGGTCTGCCCGGCGGTGGCGAGGTAGGCCACCTCGACCGCGCCCACGACCGCGAGTTCCTTCTCCAGCGGCTCCAGCGTCGCGGCGATCACGCCCTCACCGACAGACGCGGTGAGCAACTGGCGCTGGGCCCGGATCGGCGGGTTGCCCGCGCGGCGCAACAGATCGGGCAACACCCGGTCCTCGGTCATCGCGATCATCTCGTGCGGCGGGCCGGGCACCGCGTACACCTGCACGTCGCCGATCTCGATCGCCACGCCCGGGGCGCTGCCGTTGGGGTTGGGCAACGAGCGGCCGCCTTCGGGCACGTCCGCCTGCTGCAGGCCCAGCGCGGTGAGAGTGCGGTTCAGGCCCTGGTACCGGCGGCGCAGCCAGTCCTCGATCGCCGGGTCCCGGCGCAGCGCCACCCCGGCGACGGCGGCGATCGCCTCGCGCGTGCGGTCGTCGGAGGTGGGACCGAGGCCGCCGGAGACGAGCACCGCGTCGGCCCGCCGCACGGCCTGGGTGAGCACGTCGATCATCTCGTCGAGTCCGTCGCCCACGGTGGACACGCCGGTGACTCGCAGTCCGGCCGCGGTGAGTCGGCGGCCGAGGGTGACCGCGTTCGTGTTCACCACGTCGCCGACGAGCAACTCGTCCCCCACCGCGACCAGTTCGACCTTCAATTCGCGCATGGTCCCTCTCCCCCCGTGGTCGGGTTCCGTCCCGACGTCAGACCTGTCCGGCGGGCACCGGCGTGCCGCGTCGCAGTCGTACGGCCTTGACGATGTAGTCCAGGCCGGTCACCACGGTGATGATCACCGCGGCCGCCATCACCCAGGCCCGCGTGCTGGCCAGCGGGCCGGTCATGACCAGTGTGTACATGCCGATCGCGACGCCCTGGAGCATGGTCTTGGCCTTGCCTCCCCGGCTGGCCGGGATCACGCCGTGGCGGATCACCCAGAAGCGCAGCAGGGTGATGCCGATCTCCCGGGCGAGCACCACGAGGGTGACCCACCACGGCAGGTCGCCGAGCGCGGACAGGCTGATCAGCGCGGCACCCATCAGCGCCTTGTCGGCGATCGGGTCGACCAGTTTGCCGAAGTCGGTGACCAGGTTGTGCATCCGGGCCAGCTTGCCGTCGAAGAGGTCGCTGATGCTGGCCACGGTGAACGCGGCCCAGGCCCAGGCCCGCCACGCGGGATCGTGGCCGCCGTCCTGGAGCAGCAGGACGACGAAGACCGGCACCAGGGCCACCCGCATCATGGTCAGCGCGTTTGCCGCGTTCCACGCGCTCACCGAGGTGGTGGGGTCGCCGAGGCGATCAGGCTTCGGCGGGTGGTTGGCCGCGGCGGCGCGGACGGCCTCGGCCGGACGCCGGCGCTGCGGTGCCGGATCGGCCGTCACCGATCGCCCCCGGGCACGATCACGTCGATCGCCTCGCCGTGCAGGTCGGCGCCCTCGCTGTCGGTGACCCGGACCCGGACCAGGTCGCCGACCCGCAGGCCCTCGCCGATCACGGTGGTCGAGCCGTCGGTCTCGGGGGCCTGGTGGTGCGCGTGGCCCTCGGCGGTGCCGTCCTCGCCGAGTTCCTCGATCAGCACGATCACCTCGGTGCCGATCCGGTCCTCGGCGCGTTGCGCGACCAGTTCCTCGGCCAGCCGGGAGATCCGCTCCACGCGCGCGGCCACCACGTCCGGATCGATCTTGTCGGCGTAGCCGGCCGCCTCGGTGCCGTCCTCGTCCGAGTAGCCGAACACGCCGATCGCGTCCAGTCGGGCGGCGATCAGGAAGCGCTCCAGCTCGTCCACGTCCTCCTCGGTCTCGCCCGGGAAACCGACGATGAAGTTCGAGCGCGCGCCGGCCTCGGGGGCCTTGGCCCGGGCCTGCTCCAGGAGGGTGGTGAACGCCTCGCGCGAGCCGAAGCGGCGCATCCTGCGCAGCACCGGCTCGGAGGCGTGCTGGAAGGACAGGTCGAAGTAGGGCGCGACGCCGGGCGTGCCGGTGAGCACGTCGATCAGGGTCGGCCGCATCTCGGCGGGCTGGAGGTAGTTGACCCGGACCCGCTCGATGCCCTCGACGGCGGCCAGCTCCGGCAGCAGCGTCTCGAGCAGGCGCAGGTCGCCCAGGTCCTTGCCGTAGGAGGTGGAGTTCTCGCTGACCAGGACGATCTCGCGGACGCCCTGCTCGGCCAGCCAGCGGGCCTCGGCGATCACGTCCGAGGGGCGGCGGGAGAGGAACGAGCCGCGGAAGGAGGGGATCGCGCAGAACGAGCAGCGTCGGTCGCAGCCGGAGGCGAGCTTGAGCGAGGCGACCGGGCCCGAGCCGAGCCGGCGGCGCAGCGCGCGCGGCCCGGAGGCCGGGGCGACGCCTTCCGGGAGGTCCGCGGGTGCGCCGTGTCCGGGCACCGCGACATCGGCGGCCTGGCGCTCGACCGGGGTGATCGGCAGCAGCGCGCGGCGGTCGCGCGGCACGTGCGAGGTGTGCTCGTCGCCGGCGAGGATCGAGCGCAGCCGGGTGGAGATGTCGCCGTAGTCGTCGAAGCCGAGCACCGCGTCCGCCTCGGGCAGGGCGCCCGCGAGCTGGTCGCCGTAGCGCTCGGCCAGACAGCCGACCGCGACGACGGCCTGCGTGCGGCCCTCGCCCTTGAGGTCGGCGGCCTCCAGCACGGTGTCGATCGAGTCCTTCTTGGCGGACTCGACGAAACCGCACGTGTTGACCATCACGACGGACGCGTCCGCGGCGTCCTCGACGAGGGACCAGCCGTCGGCCTCCAGCCGGCCGGCGAGTTCCTCGGAGTCCACCTCGTTGCGGGCGCAGCCGAGGGTGACCAGGGCGACGGTGCGCAGGGCGGAGGGGCTCTCGGCCGGGGCGGCGGGGCTGGTGGTATCGCGGGCGGGCATGCCGGAAAGCCTACGTCAGGCGCGGGCGTGGACCGGACGCAGGGAAGCGTCCGATGGTTCCGGGGAGGTCACGATGGCTCGTCAGCGAGGGGAAGCACCCGCCGACGAGGTGGTCCGCGTCGGGGAAGGTTCGGCCGACGCGCTCGTCCGCATCTGCGGGACGGGGTCGCCGGGTACGAAAGTGTGCTGGGCCACGGCACCCTCCTCGCCCGCCGGGCCCAGGTCCTTGCCGTTGACGTTCAGTCGCGCGGCGCCGGAGTTGCCGATCTGGAGCTTGAGCTGCTCGGGGTCGGTGAGCGTCTTGGCCTCGCCCTTGGCCAGGATGGTCTCGAAGATCTGCTTGTTCTCGGCGTCGAACGCGCGGATCCAGCTGCGGCCGTCGACGGCGGTGATCGTGACGACCACCTCGGCCGGGAACTCGGGGGTCTTGGTCGACGGCTCGACCGGTGGCGGCGGCGGGGCCGGGGCGACCAGGGCGGTCGTGGTCGGCGCGACCCGCGACGCGGTCTCCTTCTTGTCGTCGTCGGCGCGACCGCCGGCGAGCTGGACGAACGCGAAGATCAGCACGATGACCACCGCGACGCCCATGGCCAGGGTCCAGTTCGGCCGGCGGTACTCGATCGATTTGCGGGGGGAGTCGAAGATCTCGGTCGGGCGGGGAGTGCTGGTGCCGCCGACCGTGTGGTCGTACTCGGCGATCAGCGGCTCGGGTTCCAGGCCGGTCGCGCGGGCCAGGGTGCGGATGTGGCCGCGGGCGTAGAAGTCGCCGCCGCACGGTTCGAAGTCGTCCCGTTCGACGCCCTCGATGATGACCTGCCGGATGCGGGTGACCTCACTGAGCCGTTCGACAGTGAGACCGGCCCGCACTCGTGCCTCGGCGAGGCTCTGACCGATCGACACGATTCGCCCCTTATGCGTCATTCATCACGACTGACACCAATCATCACTTAAGTCAGATCATTCACCGCGCAACGTGGCCATAATCTGCTCGATTTCATCCGGTTTGATCAACACCTCGCGCGCCTTGGAGCCTTCGCTGGGTCCGACGATGTCCCGGCTCTCCATCAGGTCCATCAGCCGCCCGGCCTTCGCGAAGCCGACCCGCAGCTTGCGCTGGAGCATCGAGGTCGAGCCGAACTGGGTGGAGACCACCAGTTCGACCGCCTGGCAGAGCAGGTCGAGGTCGTCGCCGACCTCCTCGTCCACCTGCTTCTTGCGATCCGGCGCGGCGGTGACCTCCTCGCGGTACTCCGGCTGGAGTTGCTCCTTGCAGTGCCGGGCGACCGCGTCGATCTCCTCCTCGGTGACGTAGGCGCCCTGCATGCGGATCGGCTTGCTCGCGCCCATCGGCAGGAACAGCGCGTCGCCCTTGCCGATCAGCTTCTCCGCGCCGGGCTGGTCCAGGATCACCCGGCTGTCCGCCAGCGAGGAGGTGGCGAACGCGAGTCGGGACGGCACGTTGGCCTTGATCAGCCCGGTCACCACGTCGACGCTGGGCCGCTGGGTGGCCAGCACCAGGTGGATGCCCGCCGCGCGGGCGAGCTGGGTGATCCGCACGATCGAGTCCTCGACGTCGCGCGGGGCGACCATCATCAGGTCGGCCAACTCGTCCACGATCACCAGCAGGTACGGATACGGCTGCGCCTCGCGCTCGCTGCCCGGCGGCATCTTGAGCTTGCCCGCGCGCACCGCGACGTTGAAGTCGTCCACGTGCCGGAAGCCGAAGTTGGCCAGGTCGTCGTAGCGCATGTCCATCTCGCGCACGACCCACTGGAGCGCCTCGGCGGCCTTCTTCGGGCTGGTGATGATCGGCGTGATCAGGTGCGGGATGCCCTCGTAGGTGGTCAGTTCGACCCGCTTGGGGTCGACCAGCACCATCCGCACCTCCTCCGGGGTGGCGCGCATCATGATCGAGGTGATCAGGCCGTTGATGCAGCTCGACTTGCCCGCGCCGGTGGCGCCCGCGACCAGCAGGTGCGGCATCTTGGCCAGGTTGGCCACCACGTCGTTGCCCTCGACGTCCTTGCCGAGCGCGGCGATCATCGGATGCGCGTCGCCGCTCGCGGTGTCCGAGGCCAGGATGTCGCCCAGGCTGACCATCTCGCGGTCGGTGTTGGGAATCTCGATGCCGACCGCGGATTTGCCCGGGATCGGGCTGATGATCCGCACGTCGGCGCTGGCCACCGCGTACGCGATGTTCTTGGCGAGCGCGGTGATCCGCTCCACCTTGACCGCCGGGCCCAGTTCGATCACGTAGCGGGTCACCGTCGGGCCCCGGGAGAAGCCGGTGACCTGCGCGTCCACGTTGAACTGCTCGAACACCTTGGACAGCGCGGCGACCACGTCGTCGTTGGCCTTGCTGCGGGCCTTGGCCGGCGGGCCCTTCTTGAGCAGCGACGGGCCGGGCAGGTGGTAGGTGATGTCGCCGGACAGCCGCAACTGCTCGCTGCGCGGCGGCGCGGGGGTGTGTGCCGGCGCGTCGGCGGCGCGCGCCCGCAGGTCGGTGACCACCCGGGCCGCGGCGGCCTTGCGCGAGCGCGCGGGCGGTACGACCAGGCCCGCGTCGTTCGCGTCCAGCGCCGCGGCGGCGGCCGCGGCCACGTCGATCGCGTCCGGATGGCCGGCGGCGCCGCTCGGCCGGCGGCGCGGTCGGGTCTTGCGGACCGGCGCGGCGGCGGGAGGCGCGTCGTCCTCGTCGAAGCCGGCGAAGCCGCTCGGGCGCTCGTCCTCGTCGAACGGCACGGGCTCGGGCCCCTCGATGAAGCCCAGGAAGACCCCGAGCCGCTCGGGTACCGCGTTGATCGGCGTGGCGGTCACCACGAGCAGGCCGAACACGATCAGCAGCACCAGGAGCGGCACCGCGACCCACCGGGTCACCAGATGCACGGGCGGGGTCGCGAAGGCCCAACCGACCAGACCGCCGGCGTCGCGCATCGCGGCCGCGCCGTCGCCCGGTTGCGGGGTCCCGCAGCCG
This sequence comes from Embleya sp. NBC_00888, assembly GCF_045207655.1. NCBI lineage: Bacteria > Bacillati > Actinomycetota > Actinomycetes > Kitasatosporales > Streptomycetaceae > Embleya > Embleya sp. NBC_00888. Next base: position 2,858,299 of record NZ_CP108784.1, read on the forward strand.
ACGTGGATCAGCCCGAGCACGCTGCACACCAGCGCCGTGCAGCCGATCATGATCCGCCCGGTGGCGTCCTTCTGGTCGGGGTGGCGCATCACCCGTACGCCCAGCGCGCCGACCAGGAACGGCACCAGCAGGTCGAGCCGGCCCACCAGGCCCGCGACGACCGCGTTGACCGCCTCACCGACCGCGCCGTCGATGGTGCCCCACGCGCCGGCCGCGATCACTATGGCCAGGCCCAGCAGAGCCAGGCCCAGGCCGTCCCGGCGGTGCGCCGGGTCCAGCCCGCGCGCGCCGGAGCCGATTCCGCGCGCGGCCGAGCCGAACGCGTGGGCCAGCCCCAGCCACAGCCGCTTGAGCCCCTTCCCGAGCAACGCGGGTACCCCGCCGAGCAGTTTCGGCGGGGGCGGAGGGGGTGGAGCGGGTTTCTTGGCGGCAGCCTTCTTCTTCGCGGCCGTGCGCGGTTGCGCTCCGCCGCCGGACGCACGTGTGGCCATGTTCCGAGGTTACCGGTGGACCCTTCACACCTCATGCGTCCCAGCCCGGAGGGCGCGCGTGTCGGATTCGCACGCCGCTTCCGGGCCCGGGCGGCCCCGAGCCCCGACCGGGCCGTGCACGGCCCGGTCGGGGCTCGGGGTCACCGGGTCAGGCGTCCGCCTCGCCGGTGTCCGGTGCCGGTACCAGCGGCGGGCCGCCGTGCCCGGCCGCGGCCGGGGCGAGGGCGTCGAGCGCGGCGCGCATCCGGGCCACCCGGCGGCGGAGTTGACTCGCCGAGGCGGCCAGGATCGGATCGTCCGCCGACTCGACCTGCTTGGCCATGCCGTCGGCCTGCTCCTCGACCGAGGCCAGCCGCGCGGACAACTCCGCGATCACGTCCGCCCCGGCCCGGTCGCCGCCGGCCACCCCTTCGAGTCGCCCGCGCAGCAACGCGGCCTGCTCGCGCAGTTGGCAGTTCTTCTTGTACAGGTCCACGAACACGGAGACCTTGGCCCGCAGCACCCACGGGTCGAACGGCTTGGAGATGTAGTCGACGGCACCGGCCGCGTAGCCGCGGAAGGTGTGGTGCGGACCGTGGTTGATCGCGGTCAGGAAGATGATCGGGATGTCCCGGGTCTTCTCCCGGCGCTTGATGTGCGCGGCCGTCTCGAAACCGTCCATGCCGGGCATCTGGACGTCGAGCAGGATCACCGCGAACTCGTCCGTGAGCAGCGCCTTGAGGGCTTCCTCGCCCGAATGCGCCCGAACCAGGGTCTGGTCGAGCGCGGACAGGATCGCCTCCAGGGCGAGCAGATTCTCCTGACGGTCATCGACCAGGAGGATCTTGGCCTTCTCCGTCATGGCCCACCCTCTTCGATCCGACACGGTGGGTGACCCCGCGTATCGGTCGGCTCCACTCGTCCTTGTGCATCTTTTCGGTTTACGCGGCCCTGAATGACACAGCCTCGATCGACACGGTTTCGCTCGACCCGACCTTCGCCGTGGCCGTCCCGGCGCACACCACACCGGTCGAGCACACGTTCCGGGTGGTGCTCGTCCCGGTCATGGTAGTGGCCAGGCGATCGGCTCGGCAGGTATTCCGACACAGACGACCGCATGGTGTCACCACGCCTCGACCCACGGTCGCGACAACACCGCATCGACCCCTCCGCCCCTTCAACGTCGCTCGGTCCGTTCGGGTTCCATCATGGGGCGCCGGCCGCCCGGGAAGCGAACTAGTGGTCGAGCCAAGTCCGGATGAGTCCCAACAAGTGCCGCGTGTCGACCGGCTTGGCGACGTAGTCGGAGGCCCCGGAGTCGATGCTCTTCTCCTGATCCCCCTTCATCGCCTTCGCCGTCAACGCGATGATCGGCAGCCCGGCGTACTGCGGCATCCGGCGAATCGCCGAAGTCGTGGCGTATCCGTCCATTTCCGGCATCATCACGTCCATCAGCACGATCGCGATGTCGTCGTGTGCCTGGAGCACCTCGATGCCCTCGCGGCCGTTCTCCGCGTACAGCACGCTCAGCCCGTACTGCTCCAGCACGCTGGTCAGCGCGAACACGTTGCGCACGTCGTCGTCGACGATCAGCACCCGCTCGCCGTCGAAGGTGCCCTCGAACGGCTCGACCACCGGCTTGGCCGGGACCAGGTGTTCGGGGCGGACCGGGGCGGTGGCGCCGATCACCGCCCGGGTCAGCCCGTCCGGGGTGGAGACCCGCTGGAGCAGCACGATCCGACGTCGATAGCCGCGCAGTCGACCCGACTCGGAGCGGGTCGGCCGGTGCGGGACGTGCACCACGACCGGCAGGCTCTGCAACTCGGGCCGGGAGGCGACCGCGTCCAGCACCTGCCAGGCCCCCTCGTCGGCCAGCCGCAGGTCCACCACCAAACACGCGGGCGGCGTCTCGGCGAGCAGCCGGACCGCCTCCCCCTCGTCGCCGGCGGCGGTCACCTCGATCGCCCCGTTCATCGCGGCCAGCGCACCGGCCAGTGGGGCCCCGTCGGACTGCGGGGTCTCCACCACCAACACCCGGCTCGGGACCGGGTCGCCCTTGTCCTCGTCCACCTCCTCGCCGTCGGCGAGGAGGTCGGGGGCGTCGCTGAGCAGCGGGGTGGACGGCGCGGCGGCGGGCAGCGCCGCCCGGTACGGCGTCGGGGCGAGCTCGGTGTGCCGGTCGTGGATCACCTCGTCGCCCGGCACCAGGACGCTGTCCAGCGGGAGGTAGAGGGTGAATGTGCTGCCTCGGCCCGGCATGCTCTCGGCGTGGATCTCGCCGCCGAGCAGCCACGCGATCTCCCGGCTGATCGACAGGCCCAGGCCGGTGCCGCCGTAGCGGCGGCTGGTGGTGCCGTCGGCCTGCTGGAACGCCTCGAAGATCACCTTGAGCTTGTCCACCGCGATGCCGATGCCGGTGTCGATCACCGAGAACGCCACCGCGTGTTCGGCGTTGTCCAACTCGGTGTTGGTCAGCGGGATGTCGTCGGTGAGGGTGATCAGCACCTCCACCGAACCGGAGTCGGTGAACTTGACCGCGTTCGAGAGCAGGTTGCGCAACACCTGTTGCAGACGCTGCTCGTCGGTGAACAGGATCCCGGGCACCGCGGGCGAGACGTGCACCGTGAAGTCGAGGTTCTTCTCCGAGGTCAGCGGCCGGATGGTCGCCTCGACGTAGTCCATGAGCTGGGCCAGCGCGATCCGCGCCGGCCGCACGTCCATCTTCCCGGCCTGCACCTTGGACAGGTCCAGGATGTCGTTGATCAGTTGCAGCAGGTCGGATCCCGCGCCGTGGATGGTCTCGGCGAACTCGACCTGCTTGCGGGTCAGGTTGCCCTCGACGTTGTCCGCGAGCAGCTTGGCCAGGATCAGCAGGCTGTTCAGCGGGGTGCGCAGCTCGTGCGACATGTTGGCGAGGAACTCGGACTTGTACTTGGAGGACAGCGCGAGTTGCTCGGCCCGCTCCTCCAGCGCCTGCCGGGCCTGTTCGATCTCCCGGTTCTTGATCTCGATGTCCCGGTTCTGCCGGGCGAGCAGCGCCGCCTTGTCCTCCAACTCGGCGTTGGAGTGCCGCAGTTCGCCCTGCTGGCGCTGGAGCTCCTCGGAGCGTTCCTGGAGTTCCTCGGTCAGCCGCTGCGATTCGGCCAGCAACATCTCGGTGCGCGAGTTCGCCATGATCGTGTTGACCGTGACGCCGATCTGCTCGTTGAGCTGCTCCAGGAAGTTGCGGTGCACCTTGGTGAACGGGCGGAACGAGGCGAGCTCGAGGACGCCGAGCAGTTGGTCCTCGAACAGCACCGGCAGCACGATCACGTTGGCCGGGGCGGCCTCGCCCAGGCCGGAGGCGATCTTGATGTAGCCGGGAGGCGCGTCCAGGATCAGGATCGAGCGCTTCTCCAGCGCGGCCTGGCCGACCAGGGACTGGCCGAGCCGGAAGCGGGTGGGCACGCCGCCGCCGTCCTGGTAGCCGTAGGAGGCGATCAGCCGCAGCTCGACCACATCCTCCTGGGTCAGCTCGGCCAGGAAGAACGCGCCGTGCTGGGCGTCCACGACCGGGGTGAGCTCGCTCATGATCAGCGCGGCGACCGCCATCAGGTCGCGGCGGCCCTGCATGAGACCGGAGATCCGGGCCAGGTTGGTCTTGAGCCAGTCCTGTTCGCGGTTGGCCCGGGTGGTCTCGCGCAGGTTGTAGATCATCTGGTTGATGTTGTCCTTGAGCTCGTCGAGCTCTCCGGACGCGTCCACCGCGATCTGCAGGGACAGGTCGCCGCGGGTCACCGCGGTGGCCACCTCGGCGATGGCCCGCACCTGACGGGTCAGATTGCCGGCCAACTCGTTGACGTTCTCCGTGAGTTGCTTCCACGTCCCGGAGACGCCCTCGACCTCGGCCTGGCCGCCGAGCATGCCCTCGGTACCCACCTCGCGGGCCACCCGGGTCACCTCGCCGGCGAACGCCGACAACTGGTCGACCATCGTGTTGATGGTGGTCTTGAGTTCGAGCATCTCGCCGCGCGCGTCCACGTCGATCTTCTGCGACAGGTCGCCGCCCGCGATCGCGGTGGTCACCTTGGCGATGTTGCGGACCTGGCCGGTGAGGTTGTTCGCCATCGAGTTGACGTTGTCGGTCAGGTCCTTCCAGGTGCCCGAGACACCGGGGACGTGCGCCTGACCGCCCAGGATGCCCTCGGTGCCCACCTCGCGGGCGACCCGGGTGACCTCGTCGGCGAACGCGCGCAGCGTGTCCACCATCGTGTTGATGGTGCCCGCGAGACCGGCCATCTCGCCCTTGGCCTCGACCGTGCTCTTCTGCGACAGGTCGCCGTCGGCGACGGCGGTGGCCACCTGGGCGATGTTGCGGACCTGCGACGTCAGGTTGTTGGCCATGACGTTGACGTTGTCGGTCAGGTCCTTCCAGATGCCGGACACCCCGCGCACCCGCGCCTGCCCGCCGAGGCGGCCCTCGGTGCCCACCTCGCGCGCCACCCGGGTGACCTCGTCGGCGAACGCGGAGAGCTGGTCGACCATCGTGTTGACGGTCTCCTTCAGCTCCAGGATCTCACCCCGGGCATCGACGGTGATCTTCTTGGACAGGTCGCCGGTGGCCACCGCCGTGGTCACGTCGGCGATGCTGCGCACCTGGCCGGTCAGGTTGCCGGCCATCACGTTGACCGACTCGGTGAGGTCCTTCCAGGTGCCGGAGACGCCCTTGACGTCGGCCTGGCCGCCGAGCCGGCCCTCGGTGCCCACCTCGCGCGCCACCCGGGTCACCTCGTCGGCGAAGCCGGAGAGCTGGTCGACCATGGTGTTCACGGTGTTCTTGAGTTCGAGGATCTCGCCGCGCGCGTCCACGGTGATCTTCTGCGACAGGTCGCCCCGGGCCACCGCCGTGGTGACCTGGCCCAGACTGCGCACCTGTTCGGTGAGGTTTCCGGCCATCGAGTTCACCGAGTAGGTGAGGTCGCGCCAGACGCCGGCCACGCCGAGCACCTGGGCCTGCCCGCCGAGGCGGCCCTCGGTGCCCACCTCGCGCGCCACCCGGGTCACCTCGTCGGCGAACGCGGACAACTGGTCGACCATCGTGTTGACGGTGTTCTTGACCTCGAGGATCTCGCCGCGCGCGTCGACGTCGATCTTCTTGGACAGGTCGCCGCGCGCGACCGCCGTGGTCACCTCGGCGATGTTGCGGACCTGGGCGGTCAGGTTGCCCGCCATGAAGTTCACCGAGTCGGTCAGGTCGAGCCAGACGCCGGCGACGCCCGGGACGACCCGGGCCTGACCGCCCAGCCGCCCCTCACCGCCCACCTCACGGGCGACGCGGGTGACCTCCGAGGCGAACGCGGAGAGTTGATCCACCATCGTGTTGACGGTGTTCTTGAGCTCCAGCATCTCGCCGGAGACGTCGACCGTGATCTTCTGCGACAGGTCGCCTCGGGCCACCGCGGTGGAGACCTGGGCGATGTTGCGGACCTGGCCGGTCAGGTTGCCGGCCATCACGTTGACCGAGTCGGTCAGGTCCTTCCACGTGCCGGCCACCCCGGACACCTGCGCCTGACCGCCCAGGATGCCCTCGCTGCCCACCTCGCGGGCGACTCGGGTCACCTCCGAGGCGAACGCGGACAGCTGGCCGACCATGGTGTTGACGGTGTTCTTGAGCTCCAGCATCTCGCCGGAGACGTCCACGGTGATCTTCTGCGACAGGTCGCCCTGGGCGACCGCCGTGGTCACCCCGGCGATGTCGCGGACCTGCGCGGTGAGGTTGAAGAAGGCGGTGTTGACCGAGTCGGTCAGGTCCTTCCAGATGCCTGCGCCGCCGGGTACCTGGGCCTGGCCGCCCAACCGCCCCTCGAAGCCGACCTCGCGGGCGACCCGGGTCACCTCGGACGCGAACGTGCGCAGCGTGCCGGTCATCGCGTTGATCGTCTCGGCGAGCTGGGCCATCTCGCCGCGCGCGGACACGGTGATGGTCTGTGACAGGTCGCCGTACGCGACCGCCTTGGTCACCTGCGCGATGTCGCGCACCTGGGCGGTGAGGTTGCCGGCCATGATGTTGACCGAGTCGGTGAGGTCCTTCCAGGTCCCGGAGACCCCCTCCACCCGGGCCTGGCCGCCCAGGCGGCCCTCGGTGCCCACCTCGCGGGCCACCCGGGTCACCTCCTGGGCGAAACCGGAGAGCTGGTCGACCATCGTGTTGACGGTCTCCTTCAACTCCAGCATCTCGCCGGCCACCTCGACGGTGACCGTGCGGGAGAGGTCGCCCTTGGCCACCGCGGTGGTCACCAGCGCGATGTCGCGCACCTGGAGGGTCAACCGGCTGGCCATCGTGTTGACCGAGTCGGTGAGGTCCTTCCAACTGCCGGACACCCCGCGCACCCGGGCCTGGCCGCCGAGCTTGCCCTCGGTGCCCACCTCGCGGGCCACCCGGGTGACCTCGTCGGCGAACGCGCTGAGCTGGTCCACCAGACCGTTGGCGGTCCGGCCCATCCGCAGGAACTCGCCCCGCAGCGGCTGCTCGGCGATCCGCAGGTCCATCCGCTGGGACAGATCGCCCTCGGCGACCGCGGCCAGCACCCGGCCGACCTCGACCGTCGGCCGGACCAGGTCCTCCACGAGCGCGTTCGCCGCGTCGATGCTGGTCGCCCACGCGCCCTCGCCCGGTCCGGGGTCCAGCCGCTCGGTGAGTTTGCCCTCACGGCCGACAACCCGGCGGACGCGGGCCAGCTCACCGGCCAGGTGCTGGTTGCGCTCGACCATGTCGTTGAACGCGACGGCGATCTCGGACATGATCCCGTCGCCGGAGACCGTCAGGCGCTTGCGGAAGTTGCCGTCGCGGACGCCGGTCAGCGCCGCCAGCAGACGACGCAGATCCTGCTCGTCGTGCCGGCTCCGGGCGGCCGTCGTCCGTGCCTGCCCTGGGGAAGCCTTCGCCATCTCGCATTTCCTCCGCCGGACCGATTCGCCGCGACCGCTCGTGCTCCCGGCCGCTTGCCATCGACAGTCTTTCACTCACAGGGTTGAGAGCAGAGGCGGTCCGGGAGGATGGTGCCTGTCATCCGGAAAGTGTGGGCTCGAAAGGCTCGCTTCGGCCGGAAGTTCTGTCGGAATCGTGACGGATCCGTCACTGTTTGGAAGGGGTCCGCACGATCGTCCGAAACCGATAGGGTGCGAATCTGCCGGACTGTGGAGCCGGATTCGTCACCGCAGCCGCCGTTCGTCGCAGATGCGGGAGTGTATGGATCAGGGAACGAGCATGCTCATCACTGCCCGGATGAGCGCTGCCTTCGCACCCGAGGGCAGGTCCGTGGCGGCCGCGCGCTCGTTCGTCCGCAAGACGCTCAGCGACTGGGACGCCGGCGACGTCGTGGACGACGCCGTGCTGCTGACCAGTGAGTTGGTCACCAATGCGATCGTGCACGCGGGTACCTCGGCCGAGGTCTCGTGCGTGCGCTACGACGGCGGCGTACAGATCGAGGTCACCGACCACTACCCCAGCCGCGAGCTGCCCGAGCCCGCCACCGGGTTCGACGACGGCGACGAGAGCGGGCGCGGTCTGTTCCTGTCCGCGTCGTTGGCCTCGGCGTGGGGCGTCGAGTACGCCAAGAACGTCAAGCGCGTGTGGTTCCGGCTCGAACTGCCCGACCCGGTCTCGGCGACCAGTTCGGCGGGACCGCTGCTGCCGGCCAACGCGCTGCCCGACGCCACGGTGCCGGTCGGCGTGGCCGTGCTGCACGCGGACGCCTCGCGCAAGGTGACGCACTGGAGCACCGAGGCGGCCGAGTTGTTCGGCCTCACCCACGACGAGGCGATCGGCATGGCGCTGAACGACCTGGTCGCGTGGCCGCAGACGCCCGGTACCGAGCTGACCCTGGACGAGATGCTGGAGCTGTCCCGCTGGCAGGGCGGCTACGACATCCGCGCCGCGAACGGGGTCGCCTCCCGGGTGTTCGCGTCCCATGTGCGGCTGCGCGACGCGGGCGGCGATCCGGCCCTGGTCGCCCTGCTGGTACCCGCCCAGGCGCGGGCCGTGCTGGAGCACCGGGACGGCTCCCGCGGTCGCGCGGGCGGTGCGGTACAGGTGGACAACGAGTGGGACGGCATCGACGGGCTGAGCCGGCTGGGTCTGGAGGACCTGCTGCAACGCGCCGTCGAACGGGCCCGCGACCTGCTCGACGCGGACGCCGCGTTCGTCCTGCTGGCCACCGACGACGAGAGCGAGATGGAGGTGCGCGCCACCACCGGCCTGGCCGGCGCCGCGCACCGGTTGTCCCGGGTGCCGGTGGAGACCTCGGTGGGCCGCTACGGCTCGGCCCGGATGCCCGCGGTGCACGAGGACCTGGAGGCCGGGCCCGACGCGGTGCCGATCCTGCAGGACACCCGGATGCGCTCGGCGGTGACCGTCCCGCTCAAGGTCGAGGGCCGGCTGACCGGCACCCTCGGCGTCGCCTCCGAGACCGCCGCGCGCTTCGACAACGACGACGCGGCCCGGCTCCAGCGCGCCGCCGACCGGGTCTCGCTGACCGTGGAGAGCGCCCGGCTGTCCGAGCTCGAACGTGTCCGCCGGGGCTCGCTGTCCTTCCTCGCCGAGGCGTCCGACCTGCTCGCGGGCACCCTGGACCCGGAAATGACGCTGGCGATGATCGCCCAGATCGTGGTGCCCCGGCTCGGCACGTGGTGCGCGGTCCACACCGGCGAGTCGCACGCGCCGGTGCTGAGCGTGGTGTGGCACGCCGACGAGATGCGGATCGACGACCTGCGCGCGCTGCTCGACCGGGCGGAGCCGCCGCGCGCCCAGCCCACCCCGGGCGCGCGCCGCTGGCTGGGCCTGCGGCACCTGGACCCGGAGGTCGTCCGCGAGCACGCCGACCTGGTCACCGGCGAGGCGGTCACCCTGCCGCTGGTCGCCCGCGGCCGGGGCATCGGCATGCTGACCTTCGGCATCCTGGCCGGCGACCGCTTCCGCCGGGACACCCTGGAACTGGCCGAGGACCTGTCCCGGCGCGCCGCGCTGGCGATGGACAACGCCAGGCTGTACTCCGAGCGGAATTCGACCAGCCAGGCCCTCCAGCGCAGCCTGCTGCCGCCGGAGCTGCCCAAGATCCCGGGCGTCGACGTCGAAGTGGTCTACCAGGCCTCCGGCGAGGGCAACGAGGTCGGCGGCGACTTCTACGACCTGTTCACCATCGGCGGCGACAAATGGGGCTTCGCGATCGGCGACGTGTGCGGCACCGGTCCCGAGGCGGCCGCGGTCACCGGGCTGGCCCGTCAGGCCCTGCGGCTGCTGACCCGCGAGGGGCTGTCGGTACCGGCCGTCCTGCAGCGGCTGAACACCGCGATCCTGGAGGAGGGACCGCGCAGCCGGTTCCTGACCCTGCTGCACGGCCACATCACCCACCGCGAAGGCGGCGGCATCCGGCTCAGCCTGGTGTCCGCGGGACACCCGCTGCCGCTGCGGCTGCGCCCCGACGGCACGGTCACCTCGGTGGCCACGCCACAACCGCTGCTGGGCGTGCTGGACGAGGTCGATCTGGTCCTGGAGACGGTGGACCTGGACCCGGGCGACGTCCTGGTCTGCGTCACCGACGGCGTCACCGAACGCCGCGAGGGCACCCGCATGCTCGGCGACGACGGCCTGGCCGAGGTGCTCTGCGGCTGCACCGGACTGACCGCGGGCGCGGTCGCGACCCGAATCCACCGCGCCGTCGAACAGTTCGCCGAGGAACAGGCCCGGGACGACATGGCCATCCTGGTCATGCGCGTCTCCGGCGAGGACTGACCGGGCCGAACACCCCGACGCTCCGAGAAACCCGGCTGCCCCGGCCGCGGACTCCCGGCCGCTCGCTCGATGGGCCGGGAGCCCGCGGCCCCGACGCCTGTCTTCGATCCCGCCCCGGGCTCCGCGACGGGAGCGGAGGGGAGGAGCCCGACGGGCGGTCTCCGTGCGTCGGCGTACCGGAGAAGCGCCCGCGCATCGTGGTCGCGTTCGGGTGTTTCCCCGCGGCGAGCGCAGCGCGGAGCCCGAGGGGCGCATGTGCTGCCGGACGTGGTGGGGCTCGGCGAGATCGAAGACGGCCCGAGGCCACCGGATCCCGGCGGGTTCGTCGGCGGCGCCGGGCTCAGTCGGTGTTCGGGTCGAGGCGGCCCGTCGACCAGCGTTGTTCGTCCTCCTGCCAGGTGTCGGTGACACGAAGGCCCGCGGCTCTCGCGACGCCGGCGGAGGCGAGGTGGGCCGGGTGGATGTGCGCGCGGACCTCCTCGACGCCATGCGCGCGCAACCAGTTCACCCACGCGACCGCCGCCTCCTTGGCGATGCCCAGGCCCTGCCACACTCCGCCCACGACCCAGGCCGCCTCGGCGACCGGACCGGGGCCGACCGTGGCCTGGACCGTGCCCACCAGGCACTCCCCCGCGCGCAGCCGGATCACCCGGTTCAACCAGACCACCTCGGGGTCGGGCGAACCCTTCTCCCAGCGCTCGTACCGAGCCCGCAGCTCGGCCGGATCCTCCGGTTCACCGCCGATGAAGGCGTGCAGCGCCGGATCACCGAGCACCTCGGCCATCTCCTCGGCGTGATCGACCTCGACCGGGATCAGGTCCAGCCGATCGGTGCGCACCCACGCCGTCTCGTTCACGTTCATCGCCGCAGCATGCCGGCGCTCACGCGGCGATGTCGCCGGCGTTTCCCCGCGCGCGTAGCCGCAGCTCGGACCCGATCCGGGCGACCGTGGCCGCCGGGTCCCGGCGCGCCTGCGCCGCCGGGCACTCCAGCACCAGCCAGCCCTGCCCGGCGATGCTCCGGTGCCGTGCCCGCACCCACTGCCGATCCGCCGTCAACTCCACCCCGACCCGCGCCGCGGGCCAGGCCAGCGCGAAGCGGCCGATGATCCGGCCGAACGCCGAGCGGAGCTCCCACCCCACCGCGACCGGCGGCAGCCCCGCGCCGAGCAGCGCCAGCCGCAGTCGGGTCTCGTCCTCGCTCGCGCTGCGCCCGTCGGCCAGCCGCACCGCCTCGGCGAGCCGGCAGCGCCCCGGATGACCGGCGTAGCGCCCGAGCAGCCCGGCCGACGCGCCGGCCGGGATCAGGCCGGCCCGTAGGAAGGCGTCGAGCACCACCACGCCGGTGTCCCGATCCGAGGTCCGGACCAGGTCCGCCGCCGTCCGGATCGGCGAGGTGACCGGGATCCCGCCCGGCCACACCACCTCCCCGGCAGCCAGCGCCATGACCCGGGCCCGGCAGCCGTGCCGGCGGGGCAGAGCCGCCCCCACCGGCACGACCACCTCGATCGGTGCCGTGCGCCGAGCCTCGTCCCGGGGATCCACCGGAACGCGCACGCCGTGCAACCACGCTGCGGTGCGCCCACAGACCACGGCCCCGCGGGGCAGCACCATGACCGCGGCCCGGGCCCGCACCTCCAACGTGTCGACGACGTGCGCGCCGACGTAGACCCCGTGTATGACCCGACGCACGTCGCCGTCGCGCACCAGGCGCCGGACGACCGACCGGCCGACCCCGTGACGGGCCGCGACGGCGAGGGTGAACGGTCGGGACAGCAGGGCGGAAAGGTCGGTCGGCGTCATGCGGGTCAGTGTGCGCGCGTCCCCTCCGCGCGTGCCGCCCGTCGTCCACAGCCCCCGGGATGAGTGTGACCATCACACTCGGCCTGTGCACGGCGCGTGGCCCGAACCGCCCCCTCGGCCCGGCCCCGGCCGACCCGCGACGCCCCTTCGCCCCGCCTCCCGGCCTCACCCGCCCCGCTCAGCCGATACCGATCGCCGGTTCCGCCGCCTTGCCGCATCCCTTCTTCGCGCGGTAGAGCACCTTCCAGGTGGCCGCGTCCGTGACCCCCGACGGATCGAGGCCGTTGCACTTCTGCACCCACCGGACCCCGTCTGCGGTGGCCGCGTCGAACACGCCGCTCACCGGCAGGTCCCCGGGGGCACCGGACCTCGTGTCGACCAGGCACTGCACCTGGGCGACCGCGTCGTCCCGATCCCCTTCACGCAACTCCGGCCGGTTGTCCTTGGCCACGTGATCGCAGCGCGAGGCGGCCGCCGCCGGCGACCCGGGGCCCGTCATCCCCGTGCCCAGACCCAACGCCGCGCACGAGGTCAGCGCGATCGCCGCGACCCGCCCCCGACGCCGCAGCCCGGGCCGGGCCGAGGGCGGCCGGGGCGCCGGGATCGGCGGGGTCTGCGGGGTCGGCGGCTCCGCACCCCGTCGCGGTCCGCCGCAGCGCCGGTTCCGCTGTACCGCATTCATCTCTGCTCCTGACTGCCGATCCTGTCGACCGTGTCGACCTGTCCAGCGCCCGAAGGACCGAGTGCCCTCCGAACACGACCGACGTTAGGAGCCGGCATCAGCAGCACCGAGAGGTACGAAAACCCGACTTCCACACCGCAAAATCAGACCAAATGTCGCTATTGCCACCCCCATTTCGGCGCTCTCCCCACGGAAACCGACACCCGACCCCCATCCCGAGCCCTCTCACCCCGCACAACCGGTCGAGAACCCGCCGCCACCGGCGACCACAACCGGGAACCGACCGGCACCCCGCCCAGACCACCGCCCACACACGACAAGCCACCGCCACCGCCACCGCCACCGCCACCGCCACCGCCACCGCCAAACGACAACGACACCGACACCGACACCGACACCGACGACAAAGGGCCCGCTACGAAGAATTCGGACGCTGTTGGTTAATTTGGGCCCTGCGCGTGACGTCGGCCCTCAAGACCCGGTTGTGGTCTTGGGGGCCGACGTTGTCGTAGGGGGAGGGTGTCGATGTCGATGCAGCCGCGGGAGCCGGGGGAGATTCCGGCGGAGACGGTACGGGTGGCGCGGGCGGCGTTCCCGAAGGGGAGTCTGGCGATCCGGGTCCGGGACGAGTTGGGGCCGTTGTTCCGGGACGAGGGGTTCGCCGATCTGTTCCCGGGGCGGCGGGGCAGGCCGGCGTGGTCGCCGGGACGTCTGGCGCTGGTGCTGGTGTTGCAGTTCGTGGAGGGGTTGACCGATCGTCAGGCCGCGGAGGCGGTGCGGGCACGGATCGACTTCAAGTACGCGCTGGGGTTGGAGTTGGGCGATCCGGGGTTCGACTTCTCGGTGCTGTCCGAGTTCCGCGACCGGCTGGTGGAGGCGGACGCGGGACGGCGGGTGTTGGACGGTGTTCTGGCCGCGGCGCGGGAGAAGGGCCTGTTGGCCGGCGGCGGGAAGGCGCGCACCGATTCCACGCATGTGCTGTCCGCCGCACGCGAGTTGGGTTTTCTGGAGTTGGTGTCCGAGACGCTGCGCGCGGCGTTGAACGCGGTCGCCGAGGCCGACCCGGAGTGGTTGCGCCCGGTCGCCGAGCCGGACTGGTTCCGGCACTACGCGACCCGGGCGGAGGAGTCCCGCTTCCCCAGGGCCCGCACCCGGCGGGACGAGGTGGGGGCGCGGATCGGCCGGGACGGGACGCGGCTGCTCGCACTCGTGCTCGCCGCGGACGCGCCGGGCGGTCTGCGTGCCCTGGAGGAGGTGGAGACGCTGCGGCGGGTGTGGGTGCAGCACTTCCACCGGGTGGACGGGCAGGTGGTGCGCCGCGGCCCAAAAGACCGGCCGCCGGGCGCGAAGCGCCTGGTCACCCCCTATGACACCGACGCGCGTGGCAGCGTCAAACGCGACACGATGTGGGACGGCTACAAGGTCCACCTCACCGAGACCTGCGATCCGGACGCGGTGCACCTGGTCACGAACGTGGCCACCACCGAGTCCACCGTCCCCGACAGCGTGTTGGCCGACCGGGTCCACGCCGGCCTCGCCGAGCGGGACCTGCTGCCCGACGAGCACTGGGTCGACGCCGGCTACCCCACCGCCGCGCAGATCGTCGCCGCCCGGCGCGACCACGACGTCGCGCTGCTCGGACCGGTCCGAGCCGATACCAACGCCCAGGCGGACGGCCCGTTCCGGCAGGACTCGTTCACCGTCGACTGGGACGACCAGCGAGCCACCTGCCCGAACGGGGCCACCAACACCGAGTGGCACCAGCGCCGTTCGCAGGCCGGACTGCCGGTCGTTCGGATCCGGTTCCCCACCGCCGTCTGCCGGCACTGCCCCGATCTGCGCGCCTGTGTCAACTCGCCGAGCGCCGAGCGCCGCGAGCTCACCCTGCGCCACCGCGACGAACACGAGGTTCTGCGCACCGCCCGCGCCGAACAGCAGACCGACGCGTGGAAGGACCGCTACAAGATCCGCGCCGGCGTCGAGGGCACCATTTCCCAGGGCGCCGCACGCTGCGGCCTGCGCAGATCCCGCTACCGGGGCCTCGCCAAGACAAGCCTCCAACACCAACTCACCGGCGCCGCGATCAACCTCGCCCGCATCGACGCCCACCTCACCCACACACCGCGAGCCCGGACCCGGACCAGCCACTTCGCACGGCTTCGCCCCGCCGAGCCGAAGCTCGACGGGGCGAATTAACCAACAGCGTCCGAAGAATTCGTAGCGGGCCCCACGCAAACCGTCGGCGAGGTCTCAGACCTCCACGACCACCGGCAGAATCATCGGCCGGCGCCGATAGGTGTCGGACACCCACTTGCCCACGATCCGGCGCACCTGCTGCTGGAGCTGATACGGCTCCGCCACACCATCGGCGGCCGCCTTCTGCAACATCTCCTCGATCTTCGGGATCACCGCGTCGAAGCGGGCGTCGTCGATGCCCGATCCACGCGCGGTGATCGTCGGTCCGCCGACCACCTTGCCGGAGGAGGAGTCCACGGCGAGGAACACGGACACGAAACCCTCCTCGCCCAGGATCCGACGATCCTTGAGCGAGGACTCGGTCACGTCGCCCACGGACAAACCGTCCACGTAGACGTACCCGGCCTGCACCTTGCCGGTGATCTTGGCGACACCGTTGACCAGGTCCACGGTGAGGCCGTCCTCGGCCAGCACCACTCGGTCCTTGCGTACGCCCGTCTTGATGCCCAGGTCGGCGGCGGCACGCAGGTGGCGCCACTCGCCGTGCACCGGCATCAGGTTGCGCGGCCGGGTGAGGTTGAAGAAGTACAGCAGCTCGCCGGCCGAGGCGTGGCCGGAGACGTGCACCTTGGCGTTGCCCTTGTGCACGACCTTGGCGCCCCAGCGGGTCAGCCCGTTGATCACCCGGTAGACCGAGGTCTCGTTGCCCGGGATCAGCGAGGACGCGAGCACCACGGTGTCGCCCTCGACGATCCGGATCTGCTGGTGCGAGCGGTTGGCCATCCGCGACAGCGCCGCCATCGGCTCGCCCTGCGAACCGGTGCACACGAGCACGACCTCGTCCGGCGGCAGGTCGTCCAACGTCTTGACGTCCACGACCAGCCCGGCGGGAATCTTCAGATAGCCGAGGTCCCCGGCGATCTTCATGTTGCGCACCATCGAGCGGCCGACGAAGGCGACCTTGCGCTCGTAGGCGTAGGCGGTGTCCAGCACCTGCTGGATGCGGTGCACGTGGCTGGCGAAGCTGGCCACGATGATCCGCTGGTCGGCGTCCGCGAAGACCCGGTCGAGCACGCTCGCGATGTCCCGCTCGGCCGGGATGAAGCCGGGCACCTCGGCGTTCGTGGAGTCCACGAGCAGCAGGTCGATGCCCTCGGTGCCCAGCCGCGCGAACGCCGGCAGGTCGGTCAGCCGGTTGTCCAGCGGCAACTGGTCCATCTTGAAGTCGCCGGTGTGCACGACGGTGCCGGCCTCGGTGCGGATGGCCAGCGCGAGCGCGTCCGGGATCGAGTGGTTCACCGAGATGAACTCGCACTCGAACGGACCCAGGCGCTCGATGTCGCCTTCCTTGACCTCGAGCGTGTACGGCCGGATCCGGTGCTCGGTGAGCTTGGCCTCGATGAACGCGAGGGTCAGCTTCGACCCGATCAGCGGGATGTCGGCCTTCTCCCGCAGCAGGTACGGGACCGCGCCGATGTGGTCCTCGTGGCCGTGCGTCAGGATGATCGCCTCGATGTCGTCGAGGCGATCCCGGATCGAGCTGAAGTCCGGGAGGATGAGGTCGACTCCGGGCTGCTCCTCCTCGGGGAACAGCACCCCGCAGTCGACGATCAGCAGTCGGCCGTCGAACTCGAAGACGGTCATGTTCCGGCCGATCTCGCCGAGACCACCCAGCGGAGTGATCCGAAGGCCGCCCTTGGGCAGCACCGGCGGCGGGCCGAATTCGGGATGGGGATGGCTCAAGTTCTCTCCTCGCCACGTGCCGCCGCCCGGCCGTCGTGGACGGCCGGACGGGGACGCGCAAAAGCTCGTGTTCGGCCCGGGCGGATGTGGTACCCGCCCGGGGCACTACTTACAGATATTCCTGTTTACAGCTCTACCCCACCCGCCGAGAGATCCTGCCTCAGCTGCGCGATCTGGGCCTTGGAGGCCTCGATCAGCGGCAGCCGCAGCGGCCCGGCGGGCAGGCCCTGCAATCCCAGAGCGGCCTTGGTGAGGATCACGCCCTGGGTACGAAAAATGCCGGTGTACACCGGAAGAAGACGCTGGTGGATCTCGCGCGCCTTGGCGACGTCGCCGCCGACGTAGGCGTCGATCATCGCGCGGAGCTCCGCCGAGACGAGGTGCCCGACCACGCTCACCACACCGACCGCGCCGATGGACAGGAGCGGCAGGTTCAGCATGTCCTCACCGCTGTAGTACACCATGTCGGTGCTCGCCAACACCCGGCTCGCGGACGCGAGGTCGCCCTTGGCGTCCTTGTTCGCCACGATCCGCGGGTGCTCGGCGAGCCGGATCAGCGTCTCGGTCTCGATCGGCACGGCGCTGCGGCCGGGGATGTCGTACAGCATCACCGGCAGGTCGCCGGCGTCGGCGACGGTGGTGAAGTGCCGGTACAGGCCCTCCTGCGGGGGCTTGTTGTAGTACGGCGTGACCACGAGCAGACCGTGCGCGCCGGCGGCCTGTGCCTGCCGGGCCAGCTCGACCGAGTGCCGAGTGTCGTTGGTGCCGACTCCGGCGACCACGAACGCGCGATCGCCCACGGCCTCCAGGACCGCCCGGACCACTTGCTCTTTCTCCGCGTCGCTCGTCGTGGGCGACTCGCCGGTGGTGCCGTTGACGACGAGTCCGTCGTTGCCGGCGTCGACAAGGTGGGAGGCCAGGCGCTGGGCGCCGGCAAGGTCGAGCGCACCGTCGGCCGTGAAGGGGGTCACCATCGCGGTGAGGACCCGGCCGAAGGGGGTCTGGGGGGTAGACGTCGGAGCCATGGCCCAAACGGTACCGGGCGCACACCTGACCTGCGGGTAGCACCCGCCCTATGAGACTTCGACGGCCCGTGCGGAGCAGTCCCGGCATCGGCGCCGCGCCGACGCGGCCCGCACGCGCCCCGGACAAAAACAAGGACCAGGCGCTGCCCGCTCGGGGGTTCGAGCAGCGCCTGATCTCTTTCAGTATCGACCACCACGGGCGAAACCTTAGAGATTCGGGCGAAAAATTTCTAATGTCACCCTATGTGCCGATTTGACCACTCGGACGGCTCAACCCTACGGCGCGACCCGGCCGTTCGTGTTGAACGCCGCGTAGGTCAGCGGCATGAGCTCGGCCCACGCGGCCTCCATCCGCTCCGCGACCATCTCGATCTCGCGCTGCGGGAACGACGGGAAGGTCGCGTCGTCGCGCTTGGTGCGCAGCCCGAGGAAGTGCATCAGCGAACGCGCGTTGCAGGTCGCGTACATCGACGAGTACAGGCCCACCGGCAGCGTGGTGCGCGCCACCTCGCGCGCGACGCCCGCCTCCAGCATGCGCTGGTAGCCCGCGTAGGCGGACGCGTAGGACTCGCGCGTCGCCTCGTCCACCGTCTTGTACTGCTCGGGGGTACCGTCCACGAAGACATAGGCGCCGGGTTTGCCCTGCTGGACCAGTTTGCGGTCCTCGGCGGGCACGTAGAACACCGGCTGCAGCTCGCGGTAGCGGCCGCTCTCCTCGTTGTACGACCAGCCGACGCGGTGCCGGTGGAACTCGCGGAAGACGAAGATCGGCGCGCTCACGAAGAACGTCATCGAGTTGTGCTCGAACGGACTGCCGTGCTTGTCCCGCATCAGGAAGTTGATCAGTCCCTTGGACCGCGAGGCGTCCCTGTCGAGCTCGTCGAGGGACTTCTCCCCCGCCGTGGAGACCCGAGCCGCCCACAACACGTCCTGGTCGGCGGCGCTGTGCTTGATCAGCTCCACCGTGACGTCGCTGCGAAAACGGATGGCGGACGGATTCTCCTGGGGTGTCTCGGTCACGCGGGGTGGCTCCTCGTCGATCTGATTCCGGTGGGGTGGGCGCCCAAGCCTAACCACGCCCACCGGCATCGCCGGACGCCGTGGCCGAGCCGCCGGCCGTCGGCGTGGACCGGGGTACCACGACGGTGGTCGGCTGCGTCGACGGACCCTCGGCGGGCCTGGTGGGAGCACCCGCGGGCAACGCCACCGAGGTCTCGAAGGACACCTTGTCCAGGCGGGACATGAACGGTTGCACCTGGATCAGCAGCTTGCCGACGTACTCCCGGGGCACCGCGAAGTTGTAGGTGATCACCGTGTCGGCGTTGCGCGCCGCCTGCTCCGGACCGCTGCGGGCGGGCCCGACCTTCGCGGCCGCGCACGGCAGCGCGTCGGGCCCGGCGTACAGCGTCACGGCGAACAGGTCGGCGAGCAGGTTCGAGCCGGTCCGGTTGGCGTAGCGGATCGGGACCGAGACGTCGACCGTCTCGCGCTTCTCGTTCGGCACGCTCGCGGTGCGGGTCACCACGAGCGGCAGCGTGGCCACCGTCAGACCGTTCGAGTAGGTGTGCGAGCCCTGTTTCTGTGGGACCTGGGCCGGCGGGGCGGAACCGCCGGTGGGCGGCGGCGCGCCCGGCGTCGAACCGCCCGTCGGGTTCTTGTCCGGCAGATCCGGCGGGTTGCCGGTGGCGCCCGCGGGGGCCGCCCTCGGCTTCTCGTCGTCGATGGTCGGACCCACCATGCAGCCGCTCGCGAGCAGCGCGACCACCGCGCATGCCGGGGCGATTCGTCGGATCCGGACCCCCATGACCATCCTTCGCTGCCGCGCCCACCAATCCTTGCCGGACAGCGTCGCACGCCGCGCACGAGGGCGGCAGCGCCTTCGGCGCGTGTCGCCCACGCGTGTGCGCGTTCGGCGAGCGCGGGACACGGACCGCCCGCGCGCGCGAGAATCGGCCGAACTCGACGATGGGGGCGCCACATGACCGATCCGTACGTACGCCCGGCCCACGCCGGCGACGGTGCCGAGTTGGGCGCCGCGCATGCCCGGGCCTGGCACGACGCCTACACCGGGGTGTTGCCGGCGGCCGCGCTGGAGGCCGCCACGCCCGACGCGCTGGCCGCCGAGTGGGAGGACGCCGCGCTCGCGCCGCCCTCGCCCCGGCACCATCTGCTGGTCGCCTGCGCGGGCTCGACCGTGGCCGGCTTCGCGGCCCTGGTGCCCGGCTCGGACGAGGATCTCGACCCGGAGCGGGCGGGCGAGTTGGCGATCCTGGTGGTCGACCCGCCGCGGCAGCGCGAGGGCCACGCGTCCCGGCTGCTGACGGCCGTTGTCGCGGACGCGACGACGGACGGCGTGGAAATGTTGGTGACCTGGGTTCTGGAGAGCGACAAGCCGCTGTACGACTTCCTGCTCGGCACCGGTTGGGCGCCCGACGGCGCGACCCG
Source organism: Embleya sp. NBC_00888 (assembly GCF_045207655.1). Lineage (NCBI taxonomy): Bacteria > Bacillati > Actinomycetota > Actinomycetes > Kitasatosporales > Streptomycetaceae > Embleya > Embleya sp. NBC_00888. Next base: position 2,878,431 of record NZ_CP108784.1, read on the forward strand.
CGAACTGTGGGTGGACGAGCCGGGCGGTTCGGTGATCCGACAGGTGCGATTGCACACGGCGGTGGCCGATCCGCGGTGATCGGGAATCGGTGGGCGAAACGGCCGAGCGGCACGGCGAACACCACACCGATGTGCCATTGAACAAGGTAAGTCAGCCGTCTTAACGTGGGCGCCGTGAGCCGAACTCCGACCCGCGAGCGCCTTCTGCTCACCGCCGAGCGGCTCTTCGCCGTGCACGGAATCGACGCGGTCTCGCTGCGACAGATCAGTGTCGCGGCGAGTCAGCGCAACAATTCCGCCGCGCAATACCACTTCGGAAACAAGGAGGAGCTGATCCGGGCGATCTTCGGATTTCGGCTCACGACCGTCAACGCGCGCCGCGAGGACCTGGTCCGGGAACTCGTCCGGGCCGGGCTCGACCGGGAACCGAGGGCGTTGGCCGAGGCCATGGTGCGCCCGCTGGCCGAACAGATCGACGTCGGCGGCAGCTTCTACCTGCGCTTCCTGGCCCGGGTGCACCAGCACGTGGGCGCGACCACGTACGCGCTGCCGGCGATGGGCCTGGAGGGCAGTTCGCCGGAGTTCGGGCGCCTGATCGACCTCGCGCTGGGACACCTGCCGGTCGCGGTCCGGCGCAACCGGCTGCGGCTGGGCGGCAGTCTGGCGGTGCACGCGACGGCCGATCGCGAGCAGCGCGTGCACGAGGGGCAGGCACAGGACGTGCTGCCGCCGGCGGCCTTCGTGGCGGACCTGGTGGACGCGGTGGTCGGCATCCTGGCCGCGCCGGTGTCGGCGCAGGTGCTGGCCGCGTTGGAGCCGCCGACGGGCCGGCCGGCCCGGGCCGGTTAGCCGAGCCGACGCGGGCCGCTCGGGCGGGGTGTCGGGACGATCAGGCGGAGCCGACACGGGGCTTGCCCGCGTGCAGTCGGATCGCGGTGAGCATCGCCCGGCGCCCGCGCGCGTTGTCGCGCGCGTCGCCGTACGCGACGGCCAGCCGGTACCAGACCCGCCAGTCCTCGGGCGCGGCCTCGGCCTCGGCCTTGCGCCGCTCGAACACCTCGTCCGCGCTGTCCCGGTCGACCCGGCCGCCCGGAGTGCGGCTCAACTCGTCCGGCGGCAGCGCGCCCTCGGCCTCGAGTTCGCGGGCGAGCCGCTGCATCGCGAAGCCGAAGCGCACCTCGCGCCAGATGTACCAGGCGCCGACGACCGGCACGAGCAGGATCGCCAGGCCGAGCACGATGGTGACCGGTTCCCCGTCGCGGATCGCGATCATGCCGCGACTCCCGACGAGGAACACGTAGAACACCAGAACCGCGATCAGCACGAGCGCGGTGACACGTTGCTTCACGATGGTCAGTCCAGGTCGAGGAAGTGTTCCAGGCCCACGGTCAGGCCGGGCGCGGAGACCACGCGACGCGCCCCGAGCAGCACGCCCGGCATGAAGGACGTGCGCTGGAACGAGTCGTGCCGGATGGTGAGCATCTCGCCCTCGTCGCCGAGCAGGACCTCCTGGTGCGCGACCAGGCCGCGCAGCCGGACCGCGTGCACCGGGACACCGTCGACCCTGCCGCCGCGCGCGCCGTCCGGGTCGTCCACCGTCGCGTCGGGCATCTGCCCGAGGCCCGCCTTCCCGCGTGCCTCGGCGATCAGCTCGGCGGTCCGGCGGGCGGTGCCGCTGGGCGCGTCCAGCTTGTTCGGGTGGTGCAGTTCGACGATCTCGGCCGACTCGTAGAACCGGGCCGCCTTGGCCGCGAACTGCATCATCAGCACCGCGCCGATGCCGAAGTTGGGCGCGATCAGGATGCCGGTCTCCGGGCTCTTCGCGAGCCACTCGCGCAGTTGTGCCAGCCGGTCCGGGGTGAACCCGCTGGTGCCCACGACGGCGTGGATGCCGGCGCCCGCGCAGTATTCGAGGTTGCCCATGACCACACCCGGGTGGGTGAAGTCCACCGCGACCCGCGCGCCCGCCTCGGCGAGGTCGGCGAGGTCGTCGCCCTCGTCGACACGCGCCACCAGTTCGAGGTCGGCCGCGGCCTCGATCGCCCGGCACGCCTCGGAACCCATGCGGCCGGCCGCACCGATCACACCCACCCGGATTGCAGTCATGATGTCGCGCACTCTCCAGTCAGCGGAATTTCGCATCGATCAGGGTTCGATCAGCGTTCGACCAGACTTCGATCGCACGTGATCGCACTTCGATCAGGCCGACGCGGCGACGAAGTCCGCGTCGTCGGCGAACGGTCCGACCACGGCAAGCGTGGGTCGCGCGGCGAACAGGTGCCCCGCCACGTCGTGGACCTCGGCGGCGGTGACCGCCGCGATCCGGGCCAACACCTCGTCGACGGAGAGGTGTTCGCCGTAGACGAGTTCGCTCTTGCCGATCCGGCTCATCCGCGAGCCGGTGTCCTCCAGGCCCAGCACGGTCGAGCCGCGCAGTTGCCCGATCGCCCGATCGATCTCGTCCTGGGGCAGGCCCTCGCGGACCACCCGGTCCAGTTCGGTCCGGCAGATCTCGATCACCTGGCGGGCCTTCTTGGGCTGGCAGCCGGCGTAGATGCCGAACACACCCAGGTCGGCGTAGCCGGAGTGGAAGGAGTAGACCGAGTAGGCTAGGCCGCGCTTCTCCCGGATCTCCTGGAACAGCCGCGAGCTCATCCCGCCGCCGAGCGCGGTGTTGAGCACGCTGAGCGCGAACCGCCGATCGTCGTCCCGGGCCAGCCCGGGCATGCCCAGCACCAGATGGGCCTGCTCGGTCGGCCGGTTCAGCAGCCGTACGCTGCCGGCCGAACGCACGCCGCGGCCGGCGGCACGCGGCGCGGCGGGCACCGCCGCCTCGTCCACACGCACGTGCGCGAACGCCTTCTTGACCAGGCGGACCACCTTGGCGTGGTCGATGTTGCCGGCCGCGGTCACCACCATGTTCGGCGCCTTGTAGCGACGCTTGTAGTAGCCGCTGATCTGGGTTCGGGTGAGCGCGTTGATCGACTCGACCGTGCCCAGCACCGGACGGCCGAGCGGGGCGTCGCCGAGCATCGCGTCGTAGAAGAGCTCGTGCACGAGGTCGCCGGGCTCGTCCTCGTTCATCGCGATCTCCTCGAGGATCACGCCGCGTTCGGCGTCCACGTCCTCGGCGTCGATCAGCGAGCCGGTCACCATGTCGCAGATCACGTCTATCGCGAGCGGGAGGTCGGTGTCGAGCACGCGTGCGTAGTAGCACGTGTACTCCTTGGTGGTGAACGCGTTCATCTCACCACCGACCGCGTCCAGCTCGGCCGAGATCTCCAGCGCGTCGCGCTTCTCGGTGCCCTTGAACAGCAGGTGCTCGAGGTAGTGCGAGGTGCCGGCCAGGGCCGGGGTCTCGTCCCGCGAGCCGACCCCGACCCAGATGCCGAACGTCGCGGAGCGTACCGACGGCATGTTCTCGGTGATCACCCGAAGGCCGCCGGGCAGGACCGTGCGGCGGACGGCACCGGTGCCGTCCGCGTCACGCAGCAGGGTCTTCGTGGAACCAGGCCGCTGCGCGGACGCAGCGACCTGGTTCTTCGACGAGGAGGACGTCACTTGGCGGCAGCGTCCTCGGAGGCCTCGGCGTTGTCTTCGCCCTCGATGACCGGGACGAGCGACAGCTTGCCGCGCTGGTCGATCTCGGCGATCTCGACCTGCACCTTGTCGCCGACCTTGATCACGTCGTCGACGTTCTCCACCCGCTTGCCGCCGGCGATCTTGCGCAGCTGCGAGATGTGCAGCAGACCGTCCTTGCCGGGCATCAGCGACACGAACGCGCCGAACGTGGTGGTCTTGACAACCGTACCCAGGTACCGCTCGCCGACCTCGGGCATCGTCGGGTTGGCGATCGCGTTGATCGTCGCCCGCGCGGCCTCGGCCGAGGTGCCGTCCGAGGCACCGATGTAGATCGTGCCATCGTCCTCGATGGTGATCTCGGCACCGGTGTCGTCCTGGATCTGGTTGATCATCTTGCCCTTCGGGCCGATGACCTCGCCGATCTTGTCCACCGGGATCTTGACGGTGATGATGCGCGGCGCGAACTGCGACATCTCGTCCGGCGTGTCGATGGCTTCCATCATCACGTCGAGGATGTGCAGGCGGGCGTCCTTGGCCTGCTTGAGCGCACCGGCGAGCACCGACGCCGGGATGCCGTCGAGCTTGGTGTCGAGCTGGAGCGCGGTGACGAACTCCTTGGTGCCGGCGACCTTGAAGTCCATGTCGCCGTACGCGTCCTCGGCACCGAGGATGTCGGTCAGGCACACGTACTCGGTCTTGCCGTCGACCTCGTCCGAGATCAGACCCATCGCGATGCCCGCGACCGGCGCCCGGAGCGGCACACCGGCGTTGAGCAGCGACATCGTGGACGCGCAGACCGAGCCCATCGAGGTCGAGCCGTTGGAGCCGAGCGCCTCGGACACCTGACGGATCGCGTACGGGAAGTCCTCGCGGGCCGGCAGGACCGGGAGGATGGCGCGCTCGGCGAGCGCGCCGTGGCCGATCTCGCGACGCTTGGGCGAGCCCACCCGGCCGGTCTCGCCGACCGAGTACGGCGGGAAGTTGTAGTTGTGCATGTAGCGCTTGCGCGTCTCGGGCGAGAGCGTGTCGAGCATCTGCTCCATGCGCAGCATGTTCAGCGTGGTGATGCCCAGGATCTGGGTCTCGCCGCGCTCGAACAGGGCCGAACCGTGCACCCGCGGGATGACCTCGACCTCGGCCGACAGGGTGCGGATGTCGGTCAGACCGCGACCGTCGATGCGCACCTTGTCGCGCAGCACGCGCTGACGCACGAGCTTCTTGGTGAGCGAGCGGAACGCGCCGCCGATCTCCTTCTCGCGACCCTCGAACGCCGGGAGCAGCTTCTCGGCGGCGAGGTCCTTGACCCGGTCGAGCTCGGTCTCGCGCGCCTGCTTGCCCGCGATGGTCAGCGCGGCCGACAGCTCGTCGGTGACCGCGGCGGCGAGCGCCTCGAAGACGTCGTCCTGGTAGTCCAGGTAGACCGGGAACTCGCCGGTCTCCTTGGCGGCCTTCTCGGCGACCTGGACCTGCGCGGCGCACAGCGCCTTGATGAACTTCTTGGAGGCTTCGAGGCCGTCCGCCACGACCTCCTCGGTCGGCGCGTCCGCGCCGCCCTTGACCAGCTCGATCGTGCCGGTCGTGGCCTCGGCCTCGACCATCATGATCGCCACGTCGCCGTCCTCGAGCACACGGCCCGCGACGACCATGTCGAACACGGCGCGCTCGAGCTCGGTGTGCGTGGGGAAGCCGACCCAGGTGCCGTCGATGAGCGCCACCCGGACGCCGCCGATCGGGCCGGAGAAGGGCAGGCCCGCGAGCTGGGTGGACATCGAGGCCGCGTTGATCGCCACGACGTCGTACAGGTGGTCCGGGTTGAGCGCCATGATCGTCTCGACGATCTGGATCTCGTTGCGCAGGCCCTTCTTGAAGGACGGGCGCAGCGGACGGTCGATCAGGCGACAGGTGAGGACGGCGTCCTCGGACGGGCGACCCTCACGACGGAAGAACGAGCCGGGGATCTTGCCCGCGGCGTACATGCGCTCCTCGACGTCCACCGTCAGCGGGAAGAAGTCGAGCTGGTCCTTCGGGCGCTTCGAGGCGGTCGTGGCCGAGAGCACCATGGTGTCGTCGTCCAGGTAGACCACGGCGGAACCCGCCGCCTGCCGGGCGAGCCGGCCGGTCTCGAAGCGGATGGTGCGGTTGCCGAACGTACCGTTCTCGATGACGGCTTCGGCGAAGCTGATGTCGGGACCCTCCACGGGTGCCCTCCTCGTTCGTTTCGAGGGAGGTCCGCGGCGCATGACGCCTGAGGGCCGGCCGAGCCGGTCTTCGATCGAAGCACCCGGGTGCGTTACCCGGGGGCCACTACCGAGGACCGGCGCTGTAGGTCGGCGCCTTGGTCGCGACGCGGCGCTCCCAGTTCTCTGTCTTGTTCGTCTTTGTTGCGCGTGCGGGACACAGCCTACAAAAAGCCGGGTCCGGATACGGCGAAGGAGCGGCTTGCGAAAGCCGCTCCCCCGTCGTGTGCTACTAGCGGATGCCGACGCCGCTGCGGCGGATGCTCAGGCGGTCCGTCAGCGTGCGGTAGCGCTCGATGTCCTTCTTGGCCAGGTAGCCGAGCAGGCGACGACGCTGGCCGACCAGGAGCAGCAGGCCCCGGCGGCTGTGGTGGTCGTGCTTGTGCTCCTTGAGGTGGGCGGTGAGCTCGTTGATGCGGTAGCTCAGGATCGCGACCTGCACCTCGGGGGAGCCGGTGTCGCCTTCCTTGGTGGCGTAGTCGGCCATGATCTGCTTCTTCGTTGCGGTGTCGAGCGACACGTGTTCTCCCTCTGCAAGGTGGTGAGCGCTTCCGGTCTGACTCACGGAGGCAACTGGGCTCACATGGTGCGGGCGCGCGGCCCGTGGGCAGCGCGCATCCCGGGCACGCGGCTCCGGGATATGGACAACCCTAGCAGGAGCGCTTCAGGCCGTGATGTTCCGCAGTTTGTCATACAGATCCAGAACGGCCAGGCACAACGGGACGACGGACACCATCAGCATGCCTTCGAGCAGGTCCAGCAGCCGTCCCCAGAACGGTGACAGGCCGCGCGAGGGCACGGTGCCGGCGATGATCGCCAACAGCGTGCCGACCGCGCACACGAGCGCGAAGATCCAGCCCTGGCGCTCCCCGTCCGGGATTCGGGTGTCCAGGGCCAAGCCGACGAAGAGCGTGGCCAGGCCGAGCAGGCCGGCCGTGTACAGCACGGTGACCTGCGTGGTGTGCCGGAACAGGCGGGCTCGGCACAGGGTGATCAGGGCGAGGACGGCGGCCAGGACCCGGGTCCACAACGTGTCCGCGTTGCCCAGGACGACGCAGGAGGCGACGATCGCGGCGGCGCACGCGCCGGTGAGGCCGCTGAGCATCCGGTGGCCGTCGCGGGCGCGGGCGGCGATGTCGGCGTGGTCGACGGTGTCGCTCCGGCGGGCGGTCGGCGCGTCCGCGGGCAGGAAGCCGATCGGCAGGCGGGCGAGTCGCGCGGCCCAGGAGGGCAGGAACGCGATCGTCGCGACGCCGACGGTGCCGGCGACGGCGGCCGCCTCGCGCGGGTCGCCGGCGAAGGTGATCAGGCCGAAGGTCGCCAGTGCGCCGAGCGCGCCGGCACCCGCGGCCGCGATGTACACCGCGCCGCGTTCGGGCAGCAGCGCGGCGATCAGGGTGGCGACCGGCAGGACCGCGACGCAGGCGGCCAGGAACTGTACCCGGCCCGGGCCCTCGTGTCCCGGCGGTTCGATCGTGCCCAGTCCGGCCAGGAACGCGTTCGGCAGCGCACCCAGGCCCAGCACCGCGCCGCCCACCCGATCCCCGTACACCCGGGACCGCACGCCGGCGACCGCGGTCAGCACCAGGGCCGTCGAGCCGGCGACGACCGCGGGCAGGCCGTACGGCAGGGGGGTCGTCCACCACAGCACGAGCGCGCCGAGGGTGAAGAAGACGGCCGCGCCGGCGAGGCCGGCGATCCGCAACATCGCCGGAGTCCACAGCCGGTGGTCGCCGGTGACCGAGGTCGCGACCGAGTCGGCCACGTCGTCGTAGACCGGCGGCGGGGGCACGTCCGCGAGCGCGGTGAAGCGCAGCAGTTCGCCGTCGCGGACGTGCTGCCCGGCCAGGGTGAGCGCGCTGTCCAGGGGTGCGCCGTCGAGCCGGGTGAGCCGGAAGCCGGTCACCGCGCCGTTGCGCTGGGTCTGCCCGGACAGCCGGAGGATCTCCGGATACAGCTCGGCGAGCGGGACCTCTTCCGGCAGTGCGAGATCCACGCGGCGATTCGGCGCGATGACGGTGATCCGGGCGAACCCGGTGCTGACCGACGTGGTCGTGGAGTTCACCGGTGCGGACTCCCTCCTTGGCACTGCCGCTGGTTGGCGCCGGCCTTGCCGGCCGTTCCCTGCCGGTTGCCGGCCGTGCCGGTCGCCGGCCCGTGCCCCGGACCGTGTTCCACGGCTCCGAGAGTCCGGGGTGACGAGGCACTCTATATACGCCGCGTGACGATTCGCCACCGAGCGTCGATGTTGCCGGTAGGATGCGGCGCACACACGAACGGCTCAACCGGCTCGCCGGGCGGGCGGAGACGACGCCCCGACCGGGTCGGTCGACTCACCTCACCTGCTCTTTTCCGTGTTCCGCGGCGGGCTCGATCCGTGTCCAGGGATCCTCGCGACGGATGAGGCTGATGCACCTTGACCGTGGTCATCGTCAAACGCCCGCCCAGGGTGTTGCCGCCGCCTGTGCCGACGGAGGAGATCCGACTCCAGGCACCACCCGAACCGGAGCGCCCGGCCGACCGGAACCGGATCATGAGCGTGCTCCCGATGATGGGCCTGCTGGGCTCCGCGGGCTTCTTCTTCATGCCGGGCGCGCCCAGGACGATGATGGTCATGGGCGGCCTGATGACGATCTCGTCGCTGGTCATGGTGGTCGCCAACATCCTCACGTCGCGCGACGGCGACCGGGTGCGGATGCTCGACGCCCGACGCGACTACCTCGCGTACCTCGCGCAGCAGCGCAAGGAGGTCCGCCGGACTGCCCGCAGGCAGCGCGACGCGCAGTTGTGGACGCACCCGGACCCGGCGCAGTTGTGGTCGGTGGCCGCGGGTGAACGGCGGATCTGGGAGCGGCGGGCCGGTGACGCGGACTTCGGTCAGGTCCGGGTCGGGATCGGCCGACAGCGGTTGGCCACGCCGTTGGTGGCGCCGAGCACGGCGCCGCCGGCGGAGTTGGAGCCGCTGTGCGCGGACGCCCTGGGTCGCTTCCTGCGCGCCCAGGCGACGCTGGACGACCTGCCGATGGCGGTCTCGCTGCGCTCCTTCCCCCGCCTGACCGTCTCCGGCGACCCGGAGCGGGTGTACGGACTGACCCGGGCGATGGTGGGCCAACTCGCGGTGTTGCACTCGCCGGACGACGTGCGCGTCGTGGTGGCGACCGACGCGAACTCGCTGCCGCGCTGGGACTGGCTGAAGTGGCTGCCGCACACGCAGCACCCGTCGCTGTCCGACGGCGCGGGCTCGGTCCGGATGATCGCGGACGACCTCGGCGAGATCGAGGAGTGGCTGGCCGAGGATCTGGCCGGGCGCTCGCGGTTCACGGCCGGCGCGCGGCCCGTACCGGACCAGCCGCACCTGCTGGTGGTCCTGGACGGCGGTGGCGTGCCCGCCGACTCGGTGTTGGCGGGCGTGGACGGTCTCCAGGGCGTGACCATCGTCGAGGTGCTCCCCGGTCCGCCGGCCGAACCGCGCGGCGGCCTGGCGATCATCGCCGCGGAGGATCGACTGACGCTGGAGTCGCCGACCGGCACGTACGAGGGGGTGCCCGACTTCCTGTCGGCGGCGGACGCGGAGGCGCTCGCCCGAAGGCTCGCGCCGCTGCGCCTGTCGGCCGACGACGACGAGCCGCTGCCGGCCAACCTGGACTTCACCGACCTGATGGGCATCGGCGACGCCGCCCGGATGGACGTGGCGCAGACCTGGCGGCCGAGGCCGCCGAACGACCGGCTGCGGGTGCCGATCGGGATCGGCCGGAACGGCGAGCCGATCATGCTGGACATCAAGGAAGCGGCGAAGGGGGGAATGGGGCCGCACGGCCTGTGCGTCGGCGCGACCGGCTCCGGCAAGTCGGAGCTGCTGCGCACCCTGGTGCTGGGCCTGGCCACCACGCACAGCTCGGAGATCCTCAACTTCGTGCTCGCCGACTTCAAGGGTGGCGCGACCTTCTCCGGGATGTCGGACCTGCCGCACGTCGCGGCGGTAATCACCAACCTGTCCGACGACCTGACCCTGGTCGACCGCATGCGCGACGCGATCACCGGCGAGCTGAACCGGCGGCAGGAGTTGCTGCGTTCGGCGGGCAACCACGCCAATCTGCACGACTACGAGCGGGCCCGGGTGGCCGGTGCGGCCCTGGAGCCGCTGCCCTCGTTGATGATCGTGATCGACGAGTTCAGCGAACTGCTGACCGCGAAGCCGGACTTCATCGACATGTTCCTCCAGATCGGCCGGATCGGCCGCTCGCTGGGCGTGCATCTGCTGCTCGCGTCGCAGCGCCTGGAGGAGGGCCGGTTGCGCGGCCTGGACACCCATCTGTCCTACCGCATCGGTCTGCGCACCTTCTCCGCCGCCGAATCGCGCGCGGCGATCGGCGTACCGGACGCGTACCACCTGCCGTCGGTGCCGGGCACGGGCTACCTCAAGTTCGACACCGAGTCGATGGTGCAGTTCAAGGCCGCGTACGTGTCCGGGACCCATCGGGCCTCCGGCCGGGTCCGGCGCGACCGGTCGGGCGTGCCGATGCCGGTCGTGTTCGGCAGTCGGTGGACGGCCGCGGACACGTGGAATCGACACCCGGACCTGCCCCCGGGACCGGAGCCGGAACCGGACGTCGACAGCGCGCTCGCGGACACCGTGCTGGACGTGATCGTGCGTCGGATGGCCGACCAGGGTCCGCCCGCGCATCGGGTGTGGCTGCCGCCGCTGACCGAGCCGAACTCGGTCGACCGGATGTTGCCGCCGTTGCGCGCCACGTCGGAACGTGGGCTGTGCGCGCCCGACTGGGGTGCGAACGGCCGTCTCGTGGTGCCGCTGGGCCTGGTGGACAGGCCGTTCGAGCAGCGTCGCGACGTGATGTACGCGGACCTGTCCGGCGCGGCCGGCCACGCGCTCGTCGTCGGTGGCCCGCGCAGCGGCAAGAGCACCCTGTTGCGCACCATGATCGCCGCCTTCGCGCTCACCCACACGCCGTCCGAAGTGCAGTTCTACGTCCTGGACTTCGGCGGCGGTGGCATGGTCGCGCTGAGCGACCTGCCGCACCTGGGCGGGGTCGCGGGCCGGCTCGACGCCGAGCGGGTGCGCCGGATCGTCGGCGAGGTCGAGGGCATCCTGAACCGGCGCGAGGAGATGTTCCGGGTCGCCGACATCGACTCGATCGACACGTTCCGCCGACGTCGCGCCGCCGGAACGTTGCCGGACGAGGCGTGGGGCGACGTCTTTCTGGTCGTGGACGGCTGGTCGACCCTCAGGAACGACTTCGACGCGCTGGAGGCCGACGTCACCGACATCGCCACGCGCGGTCTGGGCTACGGCGTGCACGTCGTGCTCACCGCGTCGCGGCATCCGGAGATCCGGCCCGCGCTCAAGGACCAGATCCAGACCCGGCTGGAGTTGCGGCTCGGCGAGACGATGGAGTCCGAGGTCGACCGCCGGCTCGCGGCGAACGTGCCCACGGGCGCGCCCGGTCGTGGTCTGTCCCCGGACAAGCTGCACTTCCTGGCCGCGCTGCCCCGGATCGACGGCTCCCCGACGGCCGAGGACCTGGGCGAGGGCATGGCCGCGATGGTCGGCGCGATCAAGGCCGCGTGGGCGGGGCCGCCCGCTCCCCCGGTGCGAGTGTTGCCGATGCTGTTGCCCTACGAGCAGTTGCCGACGCCCGCGCAGGTGCCCGGTCGGGGCATCCCGATCGGCGTGGACGAGCAGACGCTCGACCCGGTCTGCCTGGACTTCGGCGTCGACACGAACTTCGTGCTGTTCGGCGAGAGCGAGTCCGGCAAGACCAACTTCCTGCGACTGCTCGCGCGCGGCATCTCCGAGCGGTACACGCCCGTCGAGGCCCGGATCATCGTCTCCGACTACCGGCGCACGCTCTTGGACGCGGTCCCGGAGTCGCACCTGCTGGAGTACGCCGCGGCGGCGCCGGCGCTGACCTCGTTCATGAACGAGATCCGCGGCGGCATCGATCGCCGGCTGCCCGGACCGGAGGTGACCCAGGAGCAGTTGCGCAACCGAAGTTGGTGGAGCGGCCCGGAGTTGTTCCTGCTGATCGACGACTACGACCTGGTCGCCTCATCCGGTGGCAACCCGGTGGGCGCCATCGCCGAGTTCCTGCCGCTGGCCCGCGACGTCGGCCTGCACCTGATCATCGCCCGCAACACCGGCGGCGCGGGCCGCGCACTGTACGAACCGGTCCTGCAAAAGCTCCTCGACCTGGGCACATCCGGCCTGATCCTGTCCGGCAACCGCGACGAGGGCGCCCTGATGGCCAACGTCAAGCCATCCCGACTACCGCCGGGACGGGGGCAGTTCGTCTCCCGCCGACGCGGCGTGGCACTGATCCAGACGGCCTGGCTCGCCGACGACCGACCGAGCCGGGCCGGGGGTGCGGGGTGACAGGCCGACCTCGGCTGCCACCTCCATCGCTCGCCGGCGGGCAGGCACACCGCCTACCCGCCACCCCTACGACCCGCGTCGTGTGCGCCGACCGCGGGCGTCACGGATGACGGTGGCCGCGCAGACGACGACGATCGTCAGACCGATGGCCGGGAACAGGAGCACGGAGGCCTGACGGCGGTCGAAGTCGACTCGGGTGGGACCGTGCGCGAGCGGAGCGACGTCGACGAGTTCGGTACTGCGGTCGACCCGGGGGTCGGGGGCCGGGCTCGACGCCGGGACCACCGTGGAATCGAGCGCGCGCAGCGGGTCGACCACGCCCCAGCCGACGCCGTCCACCCGGCCCGCGGCCCCGCGCTGTGCGGTCTGTTCGATCAGCGTGACGACCTGGGCCGCGGTGTAGTCCGGGTGCGCCGAGCGGATCAGTGCCGCGACCCCCGCCACGTACGGGGTCGCGAACGAGGTGCCGTCGCCTCGGCAGTGGCCGCCCCCGGGCACCGTCGACCACACGTCCACGCCGGGCGCGAGCACGCCCACGTACGGCTTGTTCTGCGAGAACGGCGCGCGCTCGTTGTTGCGATCCGAGGCGCCGACACCCAGAACTCCCGGGTACTTCGCGGGCCACGAGTCGAGGTTGTCCTTGTCGCCGGAGTTGCCGACGGCGGCGACCACCACCACCTGCCCGGCGAGCGCGCGCCGGATCGCGTCCCGCAGCCTCGTGCCCGGCTCCCGGCCGCCCACCGTGTCCTGCGAGATGTTGATCACCGAGGCGCCCGCGGCCACCGCGTGGTCGATCGCGGCGGCCAGGCTGTCCTCGTTGCCCTTGGTCGCGTCGCCGCCGCCGTTCTGCCGGATCGGCAACAACATCGCGTCGGGCGCGAGCCCCACGAAACCCGTGTCCACCCTGGGCGTGAGCCTGTCGCCGGGCCGGGCCGCGATGATGCCCGCGGCCATCGTGCCGTGGCCATTGTCGTCGTCGGTGCCGTTGGCCCGGTCGTTGAAGAAGTCCTTGCCACCGGCCACGACCGCGGGGCCCAACTGCGGGTTGTCGTCGTCGATCCCGCTGTCGATCACCGCGACCGTGACGCCCTTGCCGGTGGCCTTCCGCCAGACCTCGTCGAGCAACACGCGCTGTAGGGACCAGGGTTTGCCGGGCATCGGCTTGGACGGGTACCGACAATCGCCGCCCGCGAGCGAGGCGGTACCCGCTCGCCCGGCATGCACCGACTCACGCTCCGCCGACTCCGCCGACACCGGGCCCACCGCCCCGACCGGCAACAACAGACCCAACGCGAGCAGAGCTGCCCTCCACCGTCGCCGCACGGCTCGCACCGGTTCGTTCGCCTTCCGGATCACCGCCCACCGCCCCGCGATCGCGAGCCGACCGGGCCCTGTCGGTGCTAGCGCCACATCCTGGCGTTGGCGGCCTCGGTCCTGCGGTACGCGTCGGCCGCCCGCGTCAGGCCGTCGGCGATGCCGTTGAGCGCCTCCCGCAGACCCTGCGCGTTCCGGTCCCAGCTCGCCTGCTGGACGAGGTAACCCTCGCGCGCGTCACCGGACCACGACTCGGTGACCGGCGCGATGTCCCGCTTCAGGCCCGACTGCATGTCGGCGAGGCGGGCGTCGAGGGCGCGGATATCGGCTGCGGCCTGTTCGAGCGCAGCGAACGTGACAACTACCTGCGACATGCTTTCTCCCCAGTACGAGAGCGGATACAGCCGCCTGCGACCGAGCGCCCCGGCGGCGAAAGGACCGAGCGACGGAGCTCGGTCAGAACATCAACTTCGAGATGTTGCCGGACACGGTGGTCTCGGTCCGGTCGTACGCATCGGCGTTGCGGCCCATCGCGCCGGAGATGGCGTCGAGCGCGCGCTTGACCCCGAGCGCCTTCTGCACGGCCTGCTCCTGCAACGGATCGAATCGGCTCCTGGCGGCACCCTGCCATTGCCCCTCGATCGCGTCGACCTTGCGGTTCATCTCCTGGATCGCCGCTTCGAGTTCGGTCGCCACGCCCTGAACCTTCCTCGACAACTCCGCCAACATCTGCGGAGTGATCCTGAACGCTTCACCTGCCATGTTTCACCAGCCCCCATGAGACGGACGTGCGCGAGGCAAGGTCGTGTCACCCGGGTCGGGCCCCCGCGCCAACGTCACGGTTTGTGACGTCGTGGGAACTCTAACCGCATTCGAGGACGCCGCCCAAGCGAAACCCTACGCATGGTCACCGAAGGTCGACGCTGTGGATACGCTTCCGGCCTTGCGCAAAATGCCGGTATGCGGTGTTGCCTTCGGGTCGAGCCGTCACCACTCACGACCCATCCGACGCCGCCCCGAACCTTCGTCGCCCAGGCTCAGGAACCTTGCGGCCTCCTGGCGTCCGCCGTACTCAACTGCGGCCCACGCGAGACCAGTTCGGACCATGCCCTGGGCAACGGCCGCACCTCCACGCCCCTGTATCCCAGGCGCAGCTTGGCCTCGCTCTCCTGTTCCGGCGCGGCCGGCGCCCCGCCGGTCCGCGCCGGCTCCGCGATGGCGTAGCGCAGACCGGAGTCGGCCACCAGATACGTCGGACCGCCGTCGTCGGGCGTCCCGGTCACCTCCCGATACAGCGCCCCCGCACCGGGTTTGACCCACACGCCGCCCATGCCGTCGACGAGTTGCTCCGGCGGCCGGGTCCCGGCGGACTGCGCGGTCACCGGCCGGCCGCCGCGCCACTCGCCGGAGAAGGTGTTGCACACGACGTTGCGCGGCAGTTCCAGGTCGTCGCGGGTGATCCGGTTCATCGGCGTCGGCGGGATCTCCGGCCAACCCTTCTCCGCGGCGAACGTACGGTCCTGCACCAACGCGCCGCCGAGCGTGCCCAGGTTCACCGGAAAGGCGGTGGGCGTGGTGCTCCCGTACGCCTCCCGCGCCCTCGGGTTGGTGGTGAGCAGCACGGCGGTCAACTCGCCGACCGGCAGCACGCCCTCGTGGGTGACCACATAGTTCTGCCGCCGGGCGGCGCCCTCCGCGCGCAGCACGACGCCGACCCGGTTGTACTCCGGGGCCAACGGCAGCCGGGTCGTCGCGCCGTAGTCGGCCGGCATCGGGTGGTCGATCGTGCCGCCCTCGATCAGCGTGGCCAGCCACGCGTCGCCGACCGGTTGCGCCGGCATGCCGACCAGGTTCAGCGCGCCGAGCACGGTCGGCGCCTCGATCATGAAGCGCCTGCCCTGATGGACGAGGTACTTGTGCCGGTTCCGGTCCTGTACGAACAGCGCCTCGCCCGGTCGTAGCGCCCCCTCCGCCGGGGCGGCGCCGATGAACACGCCGCGCTGCGGCTCGCCGGCCGGGTCGGGCCTGCCGTCCTTGCCCAGGGCCGGACGCTCGCACACGGTCCAGGGCCTGCGCTCCTCGACCTGCTTGGCCGTCGGCAGCCGGTCCGGCGCGTTCGGAATGCCCAGCGGCGCACCGTGACCGACGCTGTCGAGCCGCTTCTCCGCAACCAGGTTGACCTTGAACCTGCCGGGATCCAGCAGCAGTCGACCGGAGGCGATGTTGAGCACCGGGTGCAGCTTGCCGTCCAGGAAGACGTACCGACTCGCCGAGTCGCGCCCCACGATCAGGCTGCCCCGGTCCTTCCAACCCGGCGGCGTACCGGGCCTGATCAACCCGACCACACCGAACCCGACCAGCACCAGCATCGCGACCACGATGCTCGGCGTGAGCATCCGCATCGGCTTGGGCGCGTTCTCCTCCGTGCCTCCGCCCGGGCCCGGTTGCAGGAACGCGGCCACCATGCGGCGGCGCGCGAAGATGTACGCCTCGAGTTGCTCGCGGCGCGTTGCCATCGTTCTCCCCGTGATCGACGTGCGCTCCGGCCGAAGGTTCCACCCCGACGCGACCGCGGGGTCGCGGGCAAACCCGTGGACACGTACCGTACGGTGTTCCGCACTCACTGTGACAGTCGGGCGACACATCATGACCACCGGGGAGCTGACGTGGCCGCACCCGCGCCGGTAGGGCCGCATGCACAGACCCGTGCACCCACACCCGATGGGGCGTCGCCATCGGCGACGCGGCGCGCGACACTGCGGGTGCACCCGCGGGCCGGTCGCGTCGGCGGCGTCCTGGTGCAACAGGTCGTGCTGGTCCAGCTCGGGATCTCGCTGTTCGCGATCGCGGCGACCGCGCACCCGGCGGTGTCGATCGGCCTCGGCGCGGTGGGGGTACTCCTGGTGTCGCCGGCACTGGTGCGGTTGCGCGGGCGTTGGCTCGTGCAGTGGTTGCCGATCGTGTTCGACTTCCGCCGAAGGCGCCGGCTTCCGGCCGTCGCGGACGACGCGGATCCGGTGCTGCTCCCGATCCTGGAGTGCGCACCGCACCTGGCGACCGGCTCGGTCGACGACCGTGAGCGCCGTTCGATCGGAGTGATCGGCGACGGCACCTTCCTCACCGCGGTGCTGCTGGTCTCCTCGCGCGACGAGCCGCTGCGTCCCGCGCGCGGGCAACGGCCGTTGCCGCTGCCCGCGATCGTGAGCACGCTGGAGGTCGACGACGTGACGTTGGCCTCGGTGCAGGTGGTCCAGCACACCCGGCCGGCACCGGCCGACCACCTGCCCGAGGAGTCGTTGGCGGTCGAGTCCTACCGCCAACTCGTCGAACAGGGCCTGCACGACGTGCCGGCACTGCGGCTGACCTGGATCGCGCTGCGCTTCGAGCCCGACCTGTGCCCGAGCGCGGTCGCCGCGCGCGGCGGCGGCGAGCAGGGGGCCCGGCGGGCGCTGCTGCGCGCGCTCGACCGGCTCGCCGGCAATCTGACCGGCGCCGGGTTCGAGGCCCGCGCGCTCGAGGAGGCCGAGTTGATCCAGGCACTCGCCACCTCGTGCGGCGTGAACCGTTCCACCCGCCGGTACGGGCGCGGTGGGCGGCGGACCATCGAGTCCAGGCGGGCGTGGCGCTGCGACGATCGGTGGCACGCCACCTATTGGGCGAACCGCTGGCCGGAGCCGACCCATGGGCGTACCTGCGACCCGATCGGCACGCTGACCGCGACACCGGCCATCGCCACCACCTTCGCGCTGACCGCGACGCACGGCGTGGGCGGCACCACCGCGCTCACCGCGCACGTCCGGGTCGCCGCCCGCTCCGATAGCGAACTCGCGGATGTGACAAGGCGGTTGGAGCATCGGGCCCGAGCCGGGCAGATCGGCCTGACCCGGCTCGACTGGGAGCAGCAACCGGCCTTGCTGGCCACCCTGCCGCTCGGCGGTCTGCCATGACGAACCATCACATGTGGGTATGTACAGGGAGGATCGACCAGTGAGCACGGCCGACCCCGGCCGGAGCCGGCACCAGGCCCCGAACGCACGCGGCAACAGCCGGATTCCGAACCCGACACCCGCGCCGACCCCCACGCCCGGCTCGGGAACCCCCGCGCACCGGCCCTTCCGGCGCAAGGGTCCGGCCCGGCTGGTCGGCCCCAGGCACGAGCGGCACATGCCGACCGCCGCCCAACTGCCCGCCCTCGGCCTGCCGGTGGGCGACGACGGCGTGGTGATCGGAGTCGACGCCGAGCGCAACCCGGCGGTGCTGGGCCTGTTCCGCCCCGAGGCGCTGCACGTCGCGTTCGTCGGCGGCGCCCATGCGGTGCAGATCATCGCGCTGCGGGCCGCGGCGATCGGCGCCCGGGTCGCGATCGAGTCCGGCCGGCCGCGGCTGTGGTCCGCGATGGCCCGGGCCGCGGGTGGCGCGCAGCCGTGCGTGACGGTACATCAGGTGGGTCGGATCGGCCCGCAGGGACCCGGTGCGGGCAGCCCGGTCCTGGTCGTCCGCGACTGCGGCGCGCGGCCGCCGCGCGATCGACTCGCGCCGGCCGCGTGGCAGACCACGCTGACCCTGCTGCCCTTCCTGGACCCGGCACCGGCCCGGCAGCGCATCGGCGCCGGCACGGGCCTGGTCGGCCTCCAGCGGATCTCCCCGATCGAGGCGCGGGCGGCGTCCTCGGTGTTGTCCCTGTCCGGCGAGGACGAGGCCGCGCTGCCCACACTCGCCGACGAACTGACCCTGTGGAGTGCCGGAACGTCGCGTAAGTACGTATTGCTGACGCCCACTCCGGCCGAGCTCGACCTGCTCGGACCGCCACGCCGGATGGACTGACGAACAGTGCTCGCGACACCGGCTCTGAGCGAACAGGTGGACGGACCGGCGACGACCGCCGACACCCCTGACTACGCTGTGAGGCTCGTGCAGGGGGCGAACCCCGACCCGGGTCGGGGTACGGCGGACGGCGGCGGCGTGTGATCTGAGGCCGAGCCGCCTCCGGACGATCGGAAGGACCACACCGTGAGCAGCGAGCAGGACGGCGCACACATCGAGACGGGGGCGGACGAGGAAGAGGAGTGGTCGGGACCCGACTTCACCATGCCCTCGTGGTACACGCACCAGGACGGCGGCGCGCCCGCGCCACCGCCGTCCGGGATCCGCGCGCCCGCGCCTCCCCCGCAGGGCGACCAGGTGCCGGCGGCACCTCGGTACGGCAGCCAGGATCCGACACTGGTGCCGCCGGCACGGACGCCCGAACCGCCCGCGCCGCTGCCGTACGGGACCGGCGCCGGCGCGAACGGGCCGACCGGCGGTGCCCCGGAGCCGTACGGATCGGCCGCAGGCGCGCCCTCGGCCTCGGTGCCGCCGGCCCGCCCGGCCGGCGACCCACCCGGCTTCGGCACCCCGACGCCCGAACCGCCCGCGAACTCACCCGCGCCGACCGAACCGCCGGCCCCGTACGGCCAGGGCACCCCCGGCCGGCCCTCGGCACCGCTCCCGCACGGCACCCCCTCGGCCGAGCAGCCGCCCACCGATGCACCGGCGCCCCCCGTGCCCACCCACACTCCCGGCGAACCCACCATGGTCGTCCCGCCATCGTTCGAGAGCCCCGAACCGCCCGCCGAGGCACCGGCACCCCTCGCACCCACCTACACACCGGGCGAACCGACCATGGTCATGCCACCGTCATCCGGGGCCCCCGATCGGCCCACCGAAACGCCGCCCCACACGCCCGGCGAACCCACCATGGTCGTCCCGCCGTCCTTCGAGACCCCCGAGCCGCCGACCGACGCACCGGCGCCCCCCGCACCCACCTACACACCGGGCGAACCGACCATGGTCATGCCACCGTTCCTCGACCCGAACGGCGCTGCCGACGCGCCGGCCGCCCCGGCACCGACCTACACGCCGGGCGAGCCGACCGTGATCGTCCCGCCATCGTTCGAGACCCCCGAACCGCCCGCCGAGGCACCGGCGCCCCCCGCACCCACCCACACCCCCGGCGAACCCACCATGGTCGTCCCGCCGTCCTTCGAGACCCCCGAACCGCCCGCCGCCGAACCGCCCGCCGCCGAGCCGCGTGCGGTCGATGCCGCCCATGAACCCGGCGCTCCTGCCGCGCAGTCGGAGCACCGGGGTCCGGACCGCGCCGAACAGGCCGAGCAGGCCCCGCCGGCCGCCCGACCCAACGATGCCGCGCCCGCCGAGCAGCCGGTTTCCGCTCCGCCGAGCGACGCCGCCCCGGGCCTCGACGCGAAGCCCGCCGAGCCCGCCGCCCTCGTCGATCCCGCCGCGCCCGACGCGTCGACCGCGTCCCCCGAGCAGCCGGCCGGCGAAGCACCCGCACCCGACGGGACCGACGACGCGCGCCCGGACGCGCCGGTCGATCCGCAGGACGTGCCCACCACACCCGCCGGCGGCACCCCGATCCCCGGCCTCTCGACCGCAGCGCCGGCCCCCGAGGCGCCGCGTACGGAGCCCGCAGACGCCGCCGGACCCGCTCCACGGCACACACCCGAGCCGCCCACGCACGACAACCACCCGTCGGCCGAGCCGCAGCCGCACCGACCCGCCGCCGGCGACGCGCAGCCGATGCCCGAGCCGCACCGGGCCCCCCAAGCTCCCCCGGCTCGCCAACCCGAGGTTCGAGCCACCGAACCGCCGCAGCCCCACCCGACACCGGCAGCGGCAGCGGCAGCCGCAGCGGCCCTCGACGCACCGCAACCACAGGCCGGCGACCACCCGCAGCAGCCCCAGACCCCGGCGGGCGGGTATCCGCCGCCCGCCGGCGGATACCCGCCCTACGCACAGCAGCCCGCACCGCCGCAGGGCGCCCCCGCGCCGTATCCGCCGCCACAGCCGGGCGCCGCACACCCCGGCCCTCCGCCGCAGCAGCAGTACCCGGGCCAGGCCCAGGGCGCCCCGGTGCCCGACCCGGCGACCCGGCTGCTGCCGCCGATCACCGACGACATGGCTCCGCCCCCCGGTTTCCCGCAGCAGGCGCCGCCCCCCGGCGCCGCGCAGCAGCCCCCTCCGCCCGGCGCCCCGCAGCCTCCGGTCAGCCCGCCGCACGGCTCGCCGATGCCGCCGCCGGCCTGGTCCGGCACGGCCCCGGGCAACGGCGAGGCGTGGGGTGGCGCGGCCCCGCCGCCGACCGGACAACCGCTGCCGCCGCCCAGCGGCGAGCCGATGGCACCACCGCAGCAGCAGCGCTCGTGGATGCGGCGCGCGTTCGGCGGCAACGAGCCGGAGCAGCAGGGTGGTCAACCGCCCTACGCCCAGGCCCCCGGCCCGTACAACCAGGCTCCCGGTCCATACCAGGGCGCCCCCGCCCCGCAGGCCTACCCGCAGCCCGACCCGAACCAGGCGCACAACCCGTACGCCCAGGGCGCTCCCGGCCAGGACCAAGGCCAGGCGCCGTACGGCCACAACGGCCCCCAGGGCCAGGAACCGCAGCAGTACGGTCCGGGCGGCACCCCCTACGGCCGGCCCGAGGCGCACCAGCCGTACGCCCAGGGCACCCCGCCGCGGGGCGCCCCCGCGCCGCAGCACAACCCGTACGGCCAACCACCCGGCCCGCAGACCCCCGACCCGCAGTCGGCCCACCACCCGGGCACTCCGCCACACGGCGCACCCGGCCCGCAGGCCCAACCGGGCCCGCCGTCCGGACAACCCACCCCGGCCGACCGCGCACCCGAGCCGCCCAACCCGTACGCCCAGGCACCCGGCCCGTATGCGCAGGCGCCCGACCAGTACGCCCAGGCGCCCGACCCGAACCAGCCGTACCATCCGGGCACCCCGCCGCAGGGCGGCGGGCAGCCGCAGGCCTGGTCGCCCGACGGCGGCGCACCCGCGCGGACCGGCGGCGGCGCACCCCTGGGCTACACCGCCGCCGTCGAACTGACCAGCGACCGGCTGCTGCGCAAGCAGCCGCAACCACGTCGGCAGACCCCGCGCTTCCGGATCGGCGGCAAGTCCGCCGACGCCCGCCGGGCCGAGCGCCTGGAGCGGATCCGCACACCCGTCCTCGGCTGCTACCGGATCGCGGTGATCAGCCTCAAGGGCGGCGTCGGCAAGACCACGACCACCACCGCCCTGGGTGCGACGCTGGCCACCGAGCGCCAGGACCGGGTGATCGCGATCGATGCCAACCCGGACGCCGGCACACTCGGCCGCCGGGTCCGCCGGGAGACCGGTGCGACCATCCGCGACCTGGTCAACTCGATGGCCCACGTGCACAGTTACATGGACATCCGGCGGTTCACCTCGCAGTCCTCCAGCGGCCTGGAGATCCTGGCCAACGACGTGGACCCGGCGGTGTCCACGACGTTCAACGACGAGGACTACCGCTCGGTGATCGACCTGCTGGGCAAGCAGTACCCGATCATCCTGACCGACTCGGGCACCGGCCTGCTCTACAGCGCGATGCGCGGCGTGCTCGACCTGGCCCACCAGTTGATCGTGATCAGCACGCCCAGCGTGGACGGAGCCACCAGCGCGAGCACCACGCTCGACTGGCTGGTCGCGCACGGCTACGCGGATCTGGTCGCGAACAGCATCACGGTGATCTCCGGCGTCCGCGAGACCGGGAAGATGGTCAAGACCGAGGACATCGTGGCCCACTTCGAGACCCGCTGCCGTGCGGTCGTGGTCGTCCCGTTCGACGAACACCTGTCGGCGGGCGCGGAGTTGGATCTGGACATGATGCGGCCCAAGACCCGCGAGGCGTACTTCGAACTGGCCGCGCTGGTCGCCGAGGACTTCCACCGCACCCAGCCGTCCGAGCAACAGCACCAGTGGCAACCGCAGTACCAACAACCACAGCAGCAGGCGCCGCAGCAGCAGCCCTACTACGGCCAACCGCAACAGGCACAGCCGTACCCGCAGCAACAGCAATATCCCCAACACCAACAGCAGCAGCAACAACCGCCGCAACAACACCCGCACCAGCAGCCACACCCACAGAACCCGCAACAACCACAGCAACCCCAGCAGCCGTACTACCAGCAGCCGCCGCCCGGCGACTGGCAGCAGCAGCCCCCGCCGCACCAGGGAGGCTGACACGCCGAAGGGCCGCCCCGGAGATTCCGGGGCGGCCCTTGGCACATCCGTCGCGAAGCGGCGTGGGCGCTCAGCCCGCCGGGTCCAGGTCCGCCGCGTCGATCAGCTCACGGGCCCGCTTCACATCACGCGCCATGTGTTCCAGCAGGTCGTCGATCGAGTCGAAGCGCTCGGTACCGCGCAGGTACTCCAGGAAGTCCACCGCGACGTGCGTCCCGTACAGATCGAGGTCGGTCCGGTCCAGCGCGTACGCCTCGACCCGCCGCTCGGTGCCGTCGAAGGTCGGGTTGGTGCCGATCGAGATCGCCGCCGGCAGCCCCTCGCCATCGATCACCAGCCAGCCCGCGTACACCCCGTCGGCCGGGATCGCCGTGTACGGGAGCACCTCCAGGTTGGCCGTCGGGTAACCGAGTTCGCGCCCGCGCTGATCGCCGCGCACCACCACGCCCTCGACCCGATGCGGGCGCCCGAGCAGTTCGGCCGCGCCCGCCACGTCGCCCTCGGCGACCCGGGCCCGGACCACGGTGGACGAGAAGGTCACGTCGCCGGAGACGAACAGTTCCGGCTCGACGACCGTGAAGTCGTTCGCCACGCCCAACTCCTCCAAGAGCGCGACGTTGCCCGTCGCCTTGTGGCCGAATCGGAAATTGCGCCCCTCGACGACCACGGCCGCACGCAGCGTGTCCACCAGGACCTGCCGGACGAAGTCGACCGCGCTCTGCCGGGACAACTCGAGCGTGAACGGCACCACCAGCACCGCGTCCACCCCCAGGTCCGCCATCAGCTGCGCGCGCCGGTGGTGCGGCGTGAGCAGGGGCGGATGGCTGCCGGGCCGGACCACCTCGCTGGGGTGCGGGTCGAACGTCACCACGACCACCGGCAGCCCGCGCTCGCGACCGATCGCGACCGCCCGGCCGATCGTCCGTTGGTGCCCGCGATGCACACCGTCATAGGACCCGATCGTGACGACGGAGCGTCCCCAATCGCTGGGGACGTCCGCCAAGCCCCGCCAACGCTGCACCGTAACCGCTCCTCGTTCTTCGTGACGTGTCGCGGGTCCAGCTTCCCATGCAGGGGCCGTCGCTCGGTCCCGCCCCCGCCGTGGCGACCATCACCCCCGGATCCGGTCCGGGGCGCGGCTCAGCCCACGAACACCGCGAGCGGCCGGGCCACTCCCTGCCGGTTCTCCACCAGGGCCAGGAAGGTTCCGTCGGGCCCGAACACGCCGACCGGCCCCTCGCTGTCGTCGGCCGGCAACCGGCCGCCGTGCGATACGGCGCGCGCCTGGTCCTCGTTGACCTCGCGGCGCGGGAACGCCGCCGCGGCGGCCTCGGCGATCGGCAGCACGCCGAAGGACTCCTCGAGCTGTTCGAGCGTGTGGGCCCGATCCAGCGCGTACGGACCCACCCGGGTACGCCGCAGCGCGGTCAGGTGCCCGCCCACCCCGAGCCCGGCCCCCAGGTCGCGGGCCAGCGCGCGGATGTAGGTACCGGACGAGCAGGTCACCCGCACGTCCAGGTCGATCGTGTCGCCCTCGCGGCGGGTGGCGAGCACCTCGAACGCGGAGACGGTGACCGGTCGGGCGGCCAGCTCGAACTCCTCGCCGTCGCGTACCCGCGAATACGAGCGCTTGCCGTCGATCTTGATCGCCGACACCTTCGAGGGCACCTGGAGGATCGGGCCGGTCAGCTCGGCGACGCCCGCCGCGATCGCGGCGTCCCGCACGTGTGCGGCCGAGGTGGTCTCGGTGACCTCGCCCTCGGCGTCGTCGGTGACCGTGCTCTGCCCGAGCCGGATCGTCGCGTCGTACTCCTTCTCGGTGAGCGCGAGATGGCCCAACAGGCGGGTGGCCTTCTCGATGCCGATCACCAGGACGCCGGTGGCCATCGGGTCCAGCGTGCCCGCGTGGCCCACCCGGCGGGTGCCGGCGATCCGGCGCAGCCGGCCCACCACGTCGTGCGAGGTGAGCCCGGCCGGCTTGTCCACGATCACCAGACCGTCGGGCGGCGGGGGTCCTGCGTTGCGGCGCTTCACGCGTCGTCTCCCGGGGTTGCCTGCGCCGGAGCGACCGGCAGTAGTGCGTCGGCGAGGAGGTCCCGGAATCGGGCCACCACCTCGTCCGGTGGGTCATAGGCGGTGAATCCGGCCGCGAAGGCGTGTCCGCCGCCGCCGAACGCCCCGCAGACGCGCCCGAGGTCCACCGCGCCCTTGGACCGCGCGGACGCGCGCAGCGCGCCGTCGTCGTCCTCCTTGAGCACCAGCGCGACCTCGGCCTCGCCGCTCTTGCGGACCACGTCGATCACGCCCTCGATCTCGTCGAGGCGGATCCCGTGCGCGGCGCGTTCGGCGCGGGTGATCACGGTGGACACCAGCCCCAGGCCGCCCGCGGCGGCGGCGTCCAACTCGGCGCCCGCCAGGGCGGCGGCGAGCACCTTGAGATAACCGAATCGGCAGGTGTCCCAGATTGCCCGCTGGATCAGGTCGTGCCGTATCCCGGTGGCCATCAGCCGCGCCGCGAAGGTGTGCGTCTCGGGCGTGGTCCCCACGTACTTGAACGAGCCGGTGTCGGTGACCAGCCCGGTGTACAGCGCGGTCGCGATGTCGGCGGTCAGCGTCGCGCCGAGCCGGGTGATCAGCTCGTCGGCGAGCACCGCGGTCGCGGGCGCGTCGACGTCGATCAGGTGATGCGTCCCGAAGCGCGTGTTGGACGCGTGGTGGTCGACCACCAGCAGCGTGCCGGCCGCCTTGGCCTTGGCCTCCAACAGGCCGAGCCGAGCCGAGCCGGCCGCGTCGAAGACGGCGACCAGCTCGGGCTCCTCGGGCACCTCGGTGTGCGCCACCAGCAGGTCCTGGCCGGGCAGGAACTCCAGCGAGGACGGCACCACGAGGGGGTCGTCGCCGTAGGAGACCCGCACCGTGCGGCCCAACTCGCGCAGCGCCAACCCGACGGCGAGCGCCGAACCCAGCGCGTCGCCGTCGGGGCTGACGTGTGCCAGCAGCGTGATGTCCTCGGCCGTCAGGAGCAGGCGTACCGCCTCGTCCCAATCGGCCGCGCCCGGCGCGGTCGGCGGCACCGTCCGCACGCCCGAGTCGCCGGTCCGCGGCTTCGCTCCCGCGGCCGGGCCGGGCTCCCGGTCCGCCGCCACGCCTGGTGTCAAGGTCGGTCGCCCTCCTGTGTATCCGCCTTGGTCTCCGCCTCCGACTCGTCGTCGGAGTCCTCGGAGTCGTCCACGGCCGGAGTCCGATAGGGGTCCGCGTCACCGGCATAGCCGGCGCCCGCGGCGGTTGAGCGTACCGCCGCATCGGCCTGCTGTGCCCGGGCGAGGAGATCGTCGATGAGTTTGGCGTTGTCCGGAAGGGCGTCGGCGATGAACGTCAGCGACGGCGTGTGTCGCACGCCGGTCTGGCGGCCCACCTCACTGCGGAGTACGCCCTTGGCGCTCTCCAGCGCGGCGGCGGTCGCCGCGCGCTCGGTCTCGTCGCCGTAGACCGTGTAGAACACGGTCGCCTCACGGAGGTCACCGGTCACTCGTGCGGCGGTGATCGTCACGAACCCCAGGCGCGGGTCCTTGATCCGGCGCTCCAAGGTCTCCGCGACCACAACCTGGATACGGTCCGCGAGTTTGCGCGCCCGCGCGGTGTCGGCCACTGATCCTCCTGCGATTGCTCGGCATTTCGGCGGAACCCCCGCGCCCGGGGTCACCGGACGCGAAGGCCGCTCTCGTTGCTTGTTCTTCTTCGGTGTTCGTGCGCTGCCCGTTCGACCCGGGTCGAACGATCGTCAGTCGTCGTCCCCGTACACCCTGCGGCGTGCGGAGAGCAGTTCCAACTCGGGCCGGCCGGCGACCAGCCGTTCACAGCCGTCCAACACCTCGGCACATCGTTCGACACTCGCGGAGACCACCGCGATGCCGATCACGCTGCGCCGATGCAAATCCTGATGCTCCACCTCGGCGGCGGCAACGGCATTCTTGCGCTGAAGGTCCGCCAGGATGGGGCGGATCAGAGATCGTTTTTCCTTCAACGAGTGCACATCGCCGAACAGCACATCGAGGCTGATGGTTCCCACAAACATAGGCGACGGGCCTGGCCGGCCCGGGAGGCCTCGGGTCGGGACCGCTGGGGCCACCGACGAAAAGAACCGGGCTCGCACGTCGCGGCCCGGACACCACTGGTCACGCTTGCTCTGCTCGTACTGCGAGACGCCGGATCCGCCCGGTGTGCACCGGGCGGATCCGTCGTATCGGTTCAGCGGTTCGATCGGTTCGAGCTACCGGGTCAGCCTCGCGGCTTCTCCCGCATCTCGAACGTCTCGATGATGTCCTCGACCTTGATGTCGTTGAACGAACCGAGGTTGATACCGCACTCGAAGCCCTCGCGGACCTCGGTGACATCGTCCTTCTCGCGACGCAGGCCCTCGACGTTGAGGTTGTCGGCGACGACCGACCCCTGCCGGATGATCCGCGCCTTGGTGTTGCGCTTGATCGTCCCGCCGGTGACCATGCAGCCCGCGATGTTGCCGAGCTTGGAGGAGCGGAACACCGCGCGGATCTGCGCCGTGCCGAGCTGCACCTCTTCGTACTCGGGCTTGAGCATGCCCTTGAGCGCGGCTTCGATCTCCTCGATGGCCTGGTAGATCACCGAGTAGAAGCGGATGTCGACGCCCTCGCGGTCCGCCATCGTCCGCGCCCGGCCCTCCGGCCGGACGTTGAAGCCGATGATGATCGCGTCCGAGGCCATCGCCAGGTTGACGTTGGACTCGGTGATCGCACCGACACCCCGGTCGATGATCCGCAGCTCGACCTCTTCGCCGACCTCCAGGTTGAGCAGCGCGTCCTCCAACGCCTCCACCGAACCGGAGCCGTCACCCTTGAGGATGAGGTTGAGCTGCTGCATCTCGCCGGCCTTGAGGGCCAGGTCGAGGTCCTCGAGCGAGATCCGCTTCGAACGACGGGCCAGCAGCGCGTTGCGCTCCCGAGCCGCCCGCTTCTCGGCGATCTGGCGCGCGGTGCGCTCCTCCTCGACCACGAGGAAGTTGTCACCGGCACCCGGCACCGAGGTCAGACCCAGCACCATGACCGGACGGGACGGCGCGGCCTCGGTGAGGTTGTTGCCGTTCTCGTCGATCATCGCGCGGACCCGGCCGTACGCCTCGCCGACCACGATCGCGTCGCCGATGCGCAGGGTGCCGCGCTGGACCAGGACGGTCGCGACGGGGCCGCGGCCCTTGTCGAGGTGACCCTCGATCGCGATGCCCTGGGCCTCCTGGTGCGGGTTGGCGGTGAGCTCCAGAGCCGCGTCCGCGGTCAGTACGACCGCCTCGAGCAGCTCGTCGATGCCCAGGCCCTGCTTCGCCGAGATGTCGACGAACATCGTGTCGCCGCCGTACTCCTCGGCCACGAGCCCGTACTCGGTGAGCTGGCCACGAACCTTGGTCGGGTCCGCGCCTTCCTTGTCGATCTTGTTGACCGCCACCACGATCGGCACGCCGGCCGCCTGCGCGTGGTTGAGCGCCTCGATCGTCTGCGGCTTCACGCCGTCGTCCGCCGCGACCACGAGGATCGCGATGTCCGTCGACTTGGCGCCGCGGGCACGCATGGCGGTGAACGCCTCGTGACCCGGGGTGTCGATCAGGGTGATCTTGCGGTCGATGTCGTTGACCGTGGTCGCGACCTGGTAGGCACCGATGTGCTGGGTGATGCCACCGGCCTCGCCCGCGATCACGTTCGTCTTGCGGATCGCGTCGAGCAGGCGGGTCTTGCCGTGGTCGACGTGACCCATGACGGTGACCACCGGCGGACGCGCCTCGAGGTCGTCCTCGTCGCCCTCGTCCTCGCCCCATTCGAGGTCGAAGGACTCGAGCAGCTCGCGGTCCTCCTCCTCCGGGGAGACGATCTGGATCACGAAGTCGAGCTCGCCGGCCAGGATCTGCAGCTCCGCGTCACTGACCGACTGGGTCGAGGTGAGCAGCGAGCCGAGGTTGAACATGATCTGGACGAGAGCCGCGGGGTTCGCGTTGATCTTCTCCGCGAAGTCGGTGAGCGAGGCACCGCGCGACAGCCGGACGACACGCCCGTTGCCACGAGGAGCCATCACGCCACCGGCGGACGGAGCCTGCATGTTGTCGAACTCTTGACGACGCTGACGCTTCGACTTGCGCGCGCGGCCCGGACGCCCACCGGGACGACCGAACGCGCCCTGCGTGCCGCCGCGACCGCCGGGGCCACCACGACCGCCGCCGCCGGGACGACCGGCGAAGCCGCCGCCGCCACCGGGACGACCCGGAGCGCCGCCGCCACCACCGGGACGGGGACCGCCGAAGCCGCCACCGCCGCCGCCGGGACGACCGCCACCGCCGCCGGCACCCGCCGGACGACCGCCACCGCCGCCACCGGGACCGCCGGGACGACCGGGCGCACCACCGGGACGACCGGGACCGCCGGGGCCACGAGCGGGCGCCGGACGGTTGGGCATCATGCCCGGGTTGGGACGCGGGCCACCGGGGCCTGCGCTACCACCGGGACGGGGACCCGCGGGGCCACCCGAACCACCCGGACGCGGGCCACCGGCCGCAGGACCCTGCGGACGCGGCGGCATGCCACCGGGAGTGGGTCGACCGGCGCCGCCGGCGGCCTGCGGCCGCGGCATGCCGGTGCTGCCCGAGGTGAAGGGGTTGTTGCCCGGACGCGGGCCCGCGGGACGCGTGCCACCCGGACGGGGGGCACCTCCCTGACCGGGACCACCCGGACGCGCGCCACCGGCGGACGGAGCGCCACCGGTACGCGGACCGGAGGGACGCTCGCCACGCTCGGGACGATCGCCGCGCTCGGGACGGCCACCGGGGCCGCCCTGACCGCCACCGGCCGGACGCGGACCCGGGCGGCTACCCGCCGGACCCGAGGAGGCCGCAGCCGGACGGTCCGAACGCGGACCGCGCTCGGCCTGACCGCGGTCGCCCTGACCGCGCTCGGCCGGACCGCGGTCGCCGGGACGCGCCGCCGGGCGCGGGCCCGGAGCCGGCGCACCGGCCGGACGCTGACCCGACTGCGCCGCGGGACGCTCCGCCTGACGCGGGGCGGCCGGAGCCGCCTCCGCGGCCGGCGTGGCCGGCACCACGGGCGGAGCGGTGCTGCCCTGGGGGGCCGGGCGCGGCGCCGGGCGCGGGCCCGGGGTCGGCGCACCCGCCGGGCGCGGGCCCGGAGCGGGGGCAGGACGCGCCGAGGCGCCCTGCGGGGAACTGGGGGTGGCCGCCTGCGGCGCGCCCGAGGGCGCGGGACGCTGGGGCCGGCGGGCGGGCCCGCCTTCCGTCTTGAGTGCTTCCGTCAGTTTGCGAACAACCGGCGCCTCGATCGTCGAGGACGCCGAACGAACGAACTCACCGAGTTCTTGGAGCTTGGCCATGACGACCTTGCTCTCGACTCCGAACTCCTTGGCGAGTTCGTATACCCGGACCTTTGCCACGTCGCTCCTTCTGGTCCGGGGTTGGTCGTCCGCCGGACCGTCACTACCGCATGTCTGTACTCATCGCGTACTCATCGAGTGCTCATCGCAATCTCGACCTACTTCCGACTCGCGAGGTACTGCTTCGCTGGACCTGTCCGACCGACCTCTGACAACCCATCACCGCTCAAATAAGCACGCAGTGGTGCCGAGTCCAGCGGCCCCGGCACGCGCAAAGCCCGAACGAACGCCTTTCGACGCTCAGCCTGGGCCAGGCACTCCGGATCGGGGTGCAGATGCGCGCCCCGTCCGAGCATTCGGCCGCGGGGGTCGGGGACACAACTGCCCTCCACCGCCACGACCCGCAATAGGTCGGCCTTGGCCGCACGCTGCCGACAACCTACGCACGTTCGGCACGGAGAGGCAGTGATTTCCTGCTTCTCCGCCGTTGTACGAGGGCATGCTCGGGCTCGCCTGCGACCAGACATGTTCAAGTCTACCGCTCCTCACCGCGGCCTGGTTCGGTCGACCGTCCCCGGTCGTCCGATTCCCCGGTCTCGGTGTCCGGCCGGATGTCGATGCGCCATCCGGTCAATCGCGCGGCAAGGCGGGCATTCTGCCCCTCCTTGCCGATCGCCAGCGAGAGCTGGTAGTCGGGCACCGTCACCCGGGCGGAACGCGCGGCGAGGTCCACGACCTCGACCTTGCTCACCCGGGCCGGTGACAGCGCGTTGGCCACCATCCGCGCGGGGTCGTCCGACCAGTCGACGATGTCGATCTTCTCGCCGTTCAACTCGGCCATGACGGCACGCACGCGTGCCCCCATCGGCCCGATGCACGCGCCCTTGGGGTTGAGCCCGGCGCGCGTGGAGTAGACGGCGATCTTGGAGCGGTGGCCGGCCTCGCGGGCGATCGCGGCGATCTCGACGCTGCCGTCGGCGATCTCCGGGACCTCCAGCGCGAACAGCTTCCGCACCAGGTTGGGGTGGGTGCGCGAGAGCGTGATGGACGGCCCCTTGGGCCCACGCCGCACCTGTACGACATAGCAACGCAGGCGCATGCCGTGCGCGTACCGCTCGCCCGGTACCTGCTCCTGGGGCGGCAGGATCGCCTCGATGCGACCCAGGTCCACCAGGACGTTGCGGTTGTCCTTGCCCTGCTGGACCACGCCGGCGACGATCTCGCCCTCACGGCCGGCGAACTCGCCGAACGTGATCTCCTCCTCGGCGTCGCGCAGCCGCTGCAGGATCACCTGCTTGGCGGTGGTCGCCGCGATCCGGCCGAAGTCGTCCGGGGTGTCGTCGAACTCGCGAACGCGCTGCCCGGCCTCGTCGGTCTCGGTCGCCCACACGGTGACGTGCCCGGTGGCACGGTCCAGTTCCACGCGCGCCTTGGGCAGGCTGCCCTCGGTGCGGTGGTATGCGATCAACAGGGCCGATTCGATGGCCTCGACCAGGAGGTCGAACTTGATCTCTTTTTCGCGCTCAAGCCCGCGCAGGGCGCTCATGTCGATGTCCACGTCCTACGCCTCCTCGTCCATGGTGTTGTCGTTGTCGTTGTCGATGTCGTCCTCGACCCCGGTGTCCTCGTCGTCCTCGGCGTCGGCCGCCGGGTCCGCGCTCTTGCGGTTGAACTCGACCTGCACCACCGCCTTGGCCACCTCGTCGTAGGTCAGCCGGCGCGGCTTGCCCTCGACGTCCAACTCCACGCCGTCCGCGTCGCTCGCGCCGATCCGGCCGGTGACGGTGCCGCCGTCGTGCAGATGGACCTGGACCAGCCGATCCGCCGCGCGGCGCCAGTGGCGCTCCAGCGTCAGCGGGCGGTCCACGCCCGGGGTGGTGACTTCCAGTTGATAGGGCAGGCTGCCGAGCACGTCGCTCGGGTCGAGCACGTCCGAGACGGCCCGGCTGACCTCGGCGACCTTGTCCAGGTCGACACCGCCGTCGGCGGCGACCATCACACGCAGCACCCGGCGCTTGCCGGCGGGGGTGAGGGAGAGATCCTCCAGATCCACGCCCACCGTCGATACCACCGGCTCCAGCAACTCCCGCAGCCGGTCCAACGTGGTGGTGCTCATCCGGGTGACTCCTCGGCTGCGTGTGCTGTTGTCTCAGGTGCGTCGACCGCCCGGGGCGGGTCGGGGAAGGACAACAGTATCCGGTCCGGAGGCCATCTCGCGCACGTCCGCCCGGCGTACGCCGGATGTCCGCCGAGGTCCGCACGCCCGCATATGCGGTAGCGTCCGACACGGCCGGGGCCGGCGACGGACACCGGGCATCGCACATCACGGACGAGGTTCAGGAGCGGGACGCATGCGCGACGCGGGGCCGACGCGACGGGCCGTCCTGGGCACCGTGGCCGCGGCGACGATCGCCGCGGCCGTCGTCGGTTGCGACGACAACGGCGGGGGCGCGGACCAGGGTCGACGCCGGATCGACGACGCGGCGCGCGAACGGGCGTACGCGACGACCGGGGCACTGCTCGCGCACTACGACGCGGTCGCCGCGCGAGACGCCGCCCTGGCCGAGCGGATCCGGCCGCTGTCGCTCGAACTGCGCGAACACCTGCGCGTGTTCGCCGGGGGCGCGTCGCACTCCGCGCCGCCTCCCGCCGCCGCGCCACAGGACGCCGCCGCCGCGGGCAGCGCGGTCGCCGACCGGGCGCAGCAGGCGTCCGACGAACGGCTGACCGGACTGGACGCGGTCTCCCCCGAACTCGCCCGCAAACTGGCCGCCACCGCCGCGTGCCTGGCGGGTCACGCCCAACTGCTTCGGAGCGCATCGTGAGCACGCCGCGACCGGCCCCGTCCGGGTCCGCCAACCCCGAGGTCCGGGCGCTGAGCGAGGCGTTGCAGGCGGAGCACGCGGCGGTCTACGGCTACGGCGTGGCCGGTGGCCGACTGACCGGTGCCGCGCGCACTCAGGCGCGCACCGCGTTGGACACGCACCGGGCCCGCCGGGACACGATCGCGCGGCTGATCACCGATCGGGGCGCGGCGGCGCCGGCCGCGGCGCCCGCGTACACGATCCCGTTCCCGGTGGGCACGCCCGCGGACGCGACCCGGCTCGCGGTGCACCTGGAGGACGGGGTCGCGGTCCGGCTGGGCGAGTTGGTGGCCCTCGCGGGCGCCCCGCTGCGGAACGAGGCGGCGGGCTGGTTGCGCGAGACCGCGGTGTGGGCGGTGCGCTGGCGCGGCGCGAGTACCCCCTTCCCGGGGTTGCCCGCGTCGACCGAGCCCGGCACTCCGACGGCCGGGGGCCGCACGTGAGCGATCGGGTCGAGGTGCCGGAACGATTGACCCGGACCGCGCTGCGCTGGTGCGGCGAGGAGGTCGCCCGCCCGTGGCTCGCCGGGCTGCCGGACGCGGTCGCCGAGTACGCGCAGCGCTGGGGGCTGACCATCGAGCGGCCGATCATCCCGGGCGGCGCGCTCAGCCTGACCTTCCTGGTCCGGCTCGCGGACGGGACGCCCGCCACGCTCAAGCTCGGCCTGATCGACCGCTACACCACGCACGAGGCGGCCGCGCTCGCGTTGTGGGACGGCGTCGGGGCGGTCCGGCTGTTGGACGGTGATCCGCAGCGCGGCGCGCTGTTGCTGGAGCGGCTCCAGCCGGATGTGTCGCTGCGCTCGCTGGCCGAGGACCGGGCGATGCTGGAGGCGGCCGAGGTGGTCCGCAGGTTGTGGGTGACGCCGCCCGCGGACTGCGCGATCGAGCCGGTCGCGGATCGGGCCGGGCACTGGGCCGAATCGATCCCTCGCCGGTACGCGGACCTGGCCGGCCCGTGCCCCCGGGCACTGGTCGACGAGGCGGTGGCGCTGTGCCGCGAGTTGGCCGACTCGCAGCCCGAGGTCGTGGTCCTGCACACCGACTGCCACCACGGCAACGTGCTGGCGGGTACCCGGGCGAAGTGGCTGGCGATCGACCCGCGCCCGATGCTCGGCGAACGCGCCTTCGACCTGGGCCCGCTGGTGCGGGACCGGATGGCCACGGTGGTCGCCGAGCCGCGCCCGCAGGCGCTGGTGCGGCGGCGGGTGACCTGGCTGGCGAACGCGTTGGACCTGGACGCCGAGCGGGTGCGCGGGTGGGCCCTGGTGCAGGCGTTGGCGCTGGGCCTGTGGTGCGTGTCGGTCGACGATCCGGCGGGCGAGGACCTGCTCTCCGTCGCCGAGTGGCTCTCCTGATCCGGTGCTCGCGAGGCCCCGCCCGGATCCTGCGTCGCGCGGGGGTCGGGCCGGTCAGGTGAACGGCAGGATCGCGCCCATCACCGCGTAGGGACGGTCGTTGCCCGGGAACAACACCGGGCGGGCCAGGTCCCGGAACCCCAGGCCCCGGTACAACCGGCGGGCCGGGGTCTGCTCGTCGATCGCGGACAGCAGGATGTGCGACCGGTCCTGTCCCCGGCACAGCAGGCTGATCAGGGTGCGTCCGATGCCGTGGCCCTGCCAGCGCGGCAACACGTGCAGTTCGCCGACCACGAACGATTCGTCCAGCCAGGCCCGATGTCCGGCCCGGGCCAGGTGCGGCTCGATCACCAGGCTCCACCACTGGTCGGTGAGGTTGGGGTAGCCGTAGCCGAATCCGACCAGCCGGCCCGCGTCGTCGAACGCGCCCAGCGAGCGCACCCCGGCGAAGGTCGCGTGCCGGCGCATTATCCGCTGCCGCACCGCGATCTCGTCGTCGGCCAGACCGAACGCGCCGGCCTGGACGTCGACCGCCTCGTCCGCGTACTCGGCGAGATCGACGACCCGGCACGTCCACTCCATCAGCACACGCACTCCCTCGGGGCCGGGTCCCGCCGCCGCCCACGCACCACCGGCTCGGGCCGCATACCGGCGCGCCTGATCGCAGCGTTCCGATTCGACCCGGACCACATCCGCTCCGGCCCCATCAGAACAGCACGCTCATGAAGGTGCCGGTCTCGGCGAAGCCGACCCGCCGGTAGGCCGCGCGTGCGGGGCCGTTGTAGCTGTTCACGTACAGGCTGGCGATCGGGGCGACCTCGCTCAGCGCGTGGCGCAGCACGGCGGCCATGCCGATCTCGGACAGGCCCTCGCCGCGCCGCTCCGGCGCCACCCACACGCCCTGGATCTGGCACGCGTGCCGGGTGACCGCGCCGATCTCCGCCTTGAACACCACCCGGCCCTCCTCGATCCGGGCGAACGCGCGACCACCGGCGATCAGTTCGGCCACGCGCGCGCGGTACAGCGTGCCGCCGTCGCCGATCAGCGGCGAGACGCCGACCTCCTCGGTGAACATCGCCACGCACGCCGGCATCATCAGATCCAGTTCGTCCGGACGCACCCGGCGCACCAGCGGATCCGCCGCCACCTCGCGCGAGGGCTGGTCGGCGACCATCAGCGGCTGGATCGGGCGGACGTCGCGGGCCGGGCCCCACACGGGTTCGAGCAGCCGCCACAGGTCGGCCGCCGCCTCGGCCGGGCCGACGATCGACGAGCAGCGCCGGCCCTGGCGGCGGGCCCGCTCGGCGAAGGAGCGTATGGCGTCCGGGCCGGCCTCGACCGGGACCAGGTTCGCGCCCGCGTAGCACAGCGAGGTGAGCCGACCGCTCTGGTAGTACCCCCACAGTTCGCCGCCCAGCCGCCACGGATCGACGCCCGCGAGGCGGACCCGGGACGCGACGAAGACGTTCGTGACGGGGTCACGGTCGAGCAGCGCCTGGACGGCGGACAGGTCGGTCCCGTCCAGGACTTTGGTGGAAACCGAGCTCAGCACGTGCCTCACCATGCCATCGGGCGGACCTTGGGGAAATGCCAGTCTTGCGGCACCACCCTATGCAGGTCCGGGCCGCGCGCGCCGCCCGGGAGGCGACGGGTTCTGCGACCGGGGCCGGCGGCCCCCCGCGGGCGGGTCAGCGGCGGAGCCGGGGGACCGCCGATCGGCGCGAACGGGGCTCGCTCGACGCGGCGCCGGCGCACTCGATGTCGGTCGCCGGCAGGGTGCCGTCGACCAGGTAGGCGGTGCCTCGCTCGTCGACGCACCCGCCGTCGACGAGGTAGTGCCCGTGGTTGCCGTTGTCGCGCACGGTCAGCAGTCGCGAGGAGGGCAGCGCGGCGTGCATGCGCAGGGCCCCGTCGTAGGGCGTCGCCGGGTCGCCGACGGACTGGATCAGCAGTACGCCGGGCAGCCCGGCGCCGTCGATCCGGGTCGGCGGCGCGGTGTTGCTCTGCAGGTACAGGCACGCGCCGGGGGACGCGATGGCCGCGCCCAGCGCGCCGTGCCGGGCCCGGAGCAGGGCCATGTCGCGCTCGAACACCGACTCGTCGGCCGGGGCGGGCGCGTCCGCGCAGGTGACGGTCTGCATCACCGATTCGAAGTTGACCTCGTCCTCGGTCGCCGGCTTGCGCCCGGCGATCAGCGCGGCCGGATCGCCCGACGCGTAGTCCCCGAGCGCGCCGGACATGCTCGCCCAGTCCCGGTCGGTGTACAGCCTGCCGAGCGTGTACTGGTCGAGTTCGACGCCGCCGAACACGCCGCCCGCAGGGTGCGCGGCGAGTTCGGTGCGCAGTCGGTCCCAGGTCGCCAGCACGGCCGGCGGGGTCGAACCCAGGTGGAAGCGGTCCGCCCGCTCGGCGGTCCACGCGGCCCACGCGCGCCGGCGCGCGTCGAATCCGGCGGCCTGGAGGAAACCGGTCTCGTACCAGACCCGGGTCGGGTCGACCAGGCTGTCCAGGAGCATCCGGTGCACCCGGTTCGGGAAGAGCTGCCCATAGACCGCGCCCAGGTAGCTGCCGTACGAATAGCCCAGGATCGAAAGCCGATCCGCGCCGAACGCGGCGCGGACCAGGTCGAGGTCGCGCGCGATGTCCCGGGTGCTCAGGTGCGGCAGGAGGTCCGCGGCGGACGCGCGGCAGCCGTCGGCGAACGCGCGGGTGGCGGCCAGGTGCGCCGCCCGGCCGGCGGGCATCGCCGGGTCGGGCTTGGGCCCGCGGCCGAACGTCGCCGGGTCGGTGCACGTCACCCGGGTGCTCGTGCCGCGCCCGCGCAGATCGAAGCCGATCAGGTCGTAGGCCCGGCGCACCCGCTCGGGCAGGCCGCCGGCCAGTGCCGCCATCGAGCCGACGGCGGCGGCGCCCGGACCGCCGAAGTTGACCATCAGGATGCCCTGGTACTCGGCCGCGGTCCCGGTCGCCGCGACCTTGGAGACGCCGACCCGGATCCGCGGGCCGGCCGGGCGGGCGTGGTCCAGCGGCACGCCGATGTCGCCGCAGTGCTCCCCCGGCGCGGTGCCCGACGGGCAGTCGCCCCACACGATCGGCTCGGTCTGTGCCCGGGCGGGCGCGGCGGCGGTCAGCACGGCGGCGGTCAGCGCGCCGGCCAGCAGGACGCGGACGGCGCGGGTCACGATTCCTCGCAGGTGGTGTCGCGGCCCGCCGGGAGCGTGCCATCGGTCAGATAGGCCGCGGCGGCCCGCAGGACACAGTCGTTGGGCTGGAACGCGAGGATCCCGTGGTCGCCCTCGCCGAGCACGGTGATCAGATGCGAGGACGGCAGCGCGTGGTGCAGCGCGCCCGCCCCGGCGGGCGGGGTGGCCGGATCCCGGGTGCCCTGGATCAGCAGCACCGGCGGCAGGTCGTGGCCGTCGATCGTCGGCGGCGTGCGCGCGGGCACCGGCCAGAACGCGCAGGGCGCGTTCAGCCACGTGTTGGACCAGGTCACCAGCGGCGCGACCCGATCCACGGCGCGGGCGTCGCGGTCCCAGACCGACCAGTCGCGCGGCCACGGACCGTCGTGGCATTCGACGGCGGTGTAGACCGCGGTGCCGTTGGCGTCCTGCGCGGTGGGTGGGGCGTACAGCGCGGCCAGCGGGGCCGGGTCGCCCGCGTCGTGGGCGCGCAACGCCCGGGCGAACCCGGGCCAGGTCTGCGAGCCGTACAGGATCCGGGTGGCGATGTCGCGCAGCTCGGCGGGGCCGAGCCTGCCGCCGGCGGGCTCGACCCGGACGTGGGCGAGCACGCGGGCGAACACGTCGTCCAGGTCGGCGCCCTCGGCCGCGACGAAGTCCCGCCAACGGGCCTGGAAGGCGACGTCCTGCCGCAGGTTGGCGCCGTACCAGATCTGGTCCGGGCGCGGGTCGACGACGCTGTCCAGGATCATCCGGTCGACCCGCTCGGGGAACGACTGCCCGTAGACCGCGCCGAGATAGGTGCCGTACGACCAGCCGATGAAGGAGATCCGGGGTTCGCCCAGCGCGGCGCGGACCAGGTCGAGGTCGCGCGCGTTCTCCGACGTGCCCAGGTGCGGCAGCAGATCGCCGGCCCGCTCGGCGCAACCTCGCGCGTAGTCGCGGGCCCGCTCGACCAGGCGCTGTTCGTCCTGCGCCGTGACGGGCACCGGATCCGGCTTCGGCGCCCGGTCGAAGCTCGGGTCGACGCACGAGATGGGGTCGCTGTGGTGGTTGCCGCGCGGGTCGACGCCGACGATGTCGTAGCTCTGCCGCACCCGTTCCGGCAGCGCGCGTCCCACCAGGTCGGCCAGCCACATGCCGCCGCCGCCCGGGCCGCCGGGGTTGACCACGATCGTGCCGAGCCGGGGCTTGCCGCCCAGGGCCCGTGCCATCGAGACGCCCAGCGTGGTGGTGGGCCCGTCGGGACGCGCGTGGTCGATCGGAACGGCCAGAGTCCCGCAGCGCAGTCCGGGTGCGGCGACGTCGGCCGGGCACGCGCCCCAGGCGATGCCGGGCGACACCCGGGCCGGTGCTCGCCCGCCCGGGTCGGGACCGCCGACGGGGCCCGCCGCGGTGCCCACGATCATGCCGGCGACGGCCAGTGCGGCCACGATGACGCGTCCCACGCGCGACGCCCCTCCCCCGGGGGCGATGCCCCGATCATGTATCTCGATGATCGGGGTCGGTTACCGGGGGTAGGAACGCATCAACGATATGTCACTCGGGTGGGCGAGTGGATTGATCCGGTCGGGCGGCGACCGTCGGGCCGCTCCGCGTCCGGCCGAGGCCGGTGTCGGAGGCGCGTCGGGCCGGTATCGGGCCGGGACAGCGAGGCCGGCTCGGGACCGGCCGCGCGCCGGCCGCGTGCCGGCCCCGGGGCGGGACCGGCTCAGGCGATGTCGACGATCGGGTCGCCGCTGATCACGCCGTCCGCCTGCATCTGCTCGGCGAGCTTGAGCGCCTCCTCGATCAGGGTCTCGACGATCTTCGACTCGGGCACGGTCTTGATCACCTCGCCCTTGACGAAGATCTGGCCCTTGCCGTTGCCGGACGCCACTCCCAGATCCGCCTCGCGGGCCTCGCCGGGCCCGTTGACGACGCAGCCCATGACGGCCACCCGCAGCGGCACCTTGAGTCCGTCCAGGCCCGCGGTGACCTGCTCGGCGAGCTTGTACACGTCGACCTGGGCGCGGCCGCAGGACGGGCAGGAGACGATCTCCAGGCCACGCTGCCGCAGGCCCAGCGACTCCAGGATCTGGTTGCCGACCTTGATCTCCTCGACCGGCGGGGCGGAGAGGGAGACCCGGATGGTGTCGCCGATGCCCTGCGCGAGCAGCGCGCCGAACGCGACCGAGGACTTGATCGTGCCCTGGAACGCGGGACCGGCCTCGGTGACGCCCAGGTGCAGCGGATAGTCGCAACGCTCGGCGAGCAGCCGGTAGGCCTCGATCATCACGACCGGGTCGTTGTGCTTGACCGAGATCTTGATGTCCCGGAAGTCGTGCTCCTCGAACAGCGAGCACTCCCACAGCGCGGACTCCACCAGCGCCTCCGGGGTGGCCTTGCCGTGCTTGGCCAGCAGCCGCTTGTCCAGCGACCCGGCGTTGACGCCGATCCGGATCGGGGTGCCGGCGGCGGAGGCGGCCTTGGCGATCTCGGCGATCTTGTCGTCGAACTGCTTGATGTTGCCCGGGTTCACCCGTACCGCGGCGCAGCCCGCGTCGATCGCGGCGAAGACGTACTTCGGCTGGAAGTGGATGTCCGCGATCACCGGGATCTGCGACTTGCGGGCGATCGCGGGCAACGCGTCGGCGTCGTCCTGCGAGGGCACCGCGACCCGGACGATCTGGCAGCCGGACGCGGTCAGCTCGGCGATCTGCTGAAGCGTGGCGTTGACGTCGGAGGTAAGGGTGGTGGTCATGGACTGCACCGACACCGGGGCGTCTCCGCCGACGGCCACGTTGCCGACCATGATCTGCCGAGACTTGCGGCGCGGCTTGAGGGGCCGGGCAGGTACGGACGGCATTCCGAGCTGGATCGCGGTCATCTTCGCTTTAGTCCCGTGGGTCGGCGCGGTAGGTCGGACTCAACGCTACGCCACCGCACACCGGTGCGGACGCGCCCGTGCCCCCGTGCCGACCCACCTGTTGCCTGATCGACACAAGGGGGGCCGGCGGGGCGTCTTGTCCGGTGCTCTCCCGAGCGCTAGTGCCGTGCCGGGCGCCGCGACGGGGGGCAAACGTTGCCGGGCGCGGCACTAGGTCACCTTCACCGGGTTGATCAGGTCGGCGATCAACACCAGCACGGTGAAGGCGATGAAGATCGAGGCCACGACGTAGGCGACCGGCATCAGCCTGGCCACGTCGAACGGGCCCGGGTCCGGCCGCTTGCGCAGGCTCGCGATCCGGCGACGGATCGACTCCCACCACGCGCCGACCACGTGACCGCCGTCGAGCGGGAGCAGCGGCAGCATGTTGAACAGGAACAGCGACACGTTGAAGCCCGCGATGATGAAGATCATCAGACCGACCCGCTGGGACGCGGGCACGTCCAGCGCGGCCACCTCGCCGCCGACCCGGGCCGCGCCGACCACGCCGACCGGGGAGTCCTGGTCGCGTTCGTCGCCCTGGAAGGCCGCGCCCCACAGCGCGGGCACCTTCTGCGGGATGCGCAGCAGGCTGTGGAACGCGCTCTTGACCAGGTCGCCCGTGTACTCGACGGACTCGGCGGCGCTCTGGCGCTGGATCCCCCGCGCCGGACTGATGCCCAGGAAGCCGGTGGTGACGTACTGATCGGCCACCGGGCGTCCGTCGCCGTCGAGCTTGATCATCTTGTTCTGCTCGAGCACCGGCTTGAGGGTGACGAGTTCGCCCTTGCGGTCGACCACGAGGGTGACCTCGCCGGACGACTTGCGGATCAGGCCCTGGAGCTTGTCGTAGTCGCCGATCCTCTGACCGTTGAACGACACGATGCGGTCGCCCGGCAGCAGACCGGCCGCCTTGCCGGGGGCGGCCTTGGCGCCCTCGGGGCACTTGTCGGTCTTCGCGTCGGCACTGACCACGCATTCCGAGACGGTGCTCACCGTCGAGGTGGTCTCGGGGATCCCGAAGCCCATCAGGTACACCGCGAGCAGCCCGATGGCCAGGATCAGGTTCATGAACGGCCCGGCCAGCATGATGATCGTGCGCTGCCACGGCTTGCGCTGGTAGAACATCCGGTCCTCGTCGCCGGGACCGACCTCCTCGTAGGACGCCTCGCGGGCCTCCTCGATCATGCTGCGCCACGGTGAGGTGCTGCGGGCCTGTACCTTGCCCGACGCGTCGGGCGGGAACATGCCGATCAGCCGGCAGTAGCCGCCCGCCGGGATCGCCTTGAGCCCGTACTCGGTCTCACCGATCTTCCTCGACCACAGCGTCTTGCCGAAGCCGACCATGTACTGCGGCACCCGCACGCCGAACATCTTGCCGGTGACCAGGTGGCCCGCCTCGTGCCAGGCGATGGAGAACAGCAGGCCCACGACAAAGACGACGATGCCGAGGATCGTCATGAACAGGGTCAACGGGGTTCTCCTCCGTGGGCGATGATCTCGCGTGCCCGTCGGCGCGCCCAGTCCTCCGCGTCGAGGACGTCATCCAGTGTCAGCCGGTTGCCGTCCCCACGTACATCATGCTCGCTCACGACGCGGGCGACCGTGTCGGTGATGCCGTTGAACCCCAGTCGTCCCGCGATGAACGCGTCCACGCACTCCTCGTTGGCCGCGTTGAACACGGCCGGCGCGGTGCCGCCGGCGCGCCCCGCGGCGCACGCCAGCTCGACCGCCGGGAACGCCTCGTTGTCGAGCGGGAAGAACTCCCACGTGGCCGCCTTGGTCCAGTCGCAGCCGGCCGCCACGTTCGGCACCCGGTCCGGCCAGGACAGACCGAGCGCGATCGGCAGCCGCATGTCCGGCGGCGACGCCTGGGCCAGGGTCGAGCCGTCCACGAACTCGACCATCGAGTGCACGATCGACTGCGGGTGCACGACGACGTCGATCCGGTCGAACGGGATGTCGTAGAGCAGGTGCGCCTCGATCACCTCCAGGCCCTTGTTGACCAGGGTCGCCGAGTTGATCGTGATCACCGGGCCCATGTCCCAGGTGGGGTGGGCGGCGGCCTCCTCGGGCGTGACGTCGACCAGGTCGGCGCGGCTGCGACCGCGGAACGGGCCGCCGCTGGCGGTCACCACGAGCCGCTTGACCTGGTCGGCCCGACCGCCGCGCAGCGCCTGGATCAGCGCCGAGTGCTCGGAGTCGACCGGGACGATCTGGCCGGGCTTGGCGATCGCCTTGACCAGCGGGCCGCCGACGATCAGCGACTCCTTGTTGGCCAGCGCGAGGGTGCGGCCGGCGGTCAGCGCGGCGAGCGTGGGGGCCAGGCCGATCGAGCCGGTGATCCCGTTCAGGACGACGTCGCACGGATGCGCGGCCAGTTCGGTGGCGGCGGTGGGGCCGGCCAGGATGCGCGGCAGCTTGTACTCGCCCTTGGCGTAGCCGCGCCGCTGGGCCTCGGCGTAGAAGGCCAGTTGCAGGTCCTGGGCGGCGGACGCCTTGGCCACCGCGACCACCTCGACCGCCAGTTCGAGCGCCTGTCGCGCCAGCTCCTCGACCCGGCCGCCGCCGGCGGACAGGCCGACGATCCGGAACAGGTCGGGGTGGGCGCGCACCACGTCGATGGTCTGGGTCCCGATCGACCCGGTGGAGCCGAGCAGGACGATGTCCCGCCGGGTGGTCGACTGGTCGCGGGCGGCGAAGGGCACGTACGGATCGGCCAGGGAGTCCATCCGACCATTGTGGCCCGCGCCGGCTCGGCGCCGAGCGCAGGTCGACCGATTGCCCTCGGTGGCCGCCCGGGGACCGCGCGTGTCGACGGGCGCGGCCGGCGGGGTGCCCCCGCCGGCCGCGGGCGGCTCAGCCGACCGGTCGGTGTACGTTGTCCACTTTGGCCGGGCCGGGTGTCGCGTCGGCGATCCACGGGCCTTCGGTGGACGGGTCGAGCACGCCCTCCTCCAGCCACAGGTGCCGGCCCGCCAGCACGCCCTCCACCGCCTTGACGTCCAGCTCGTCGGTGTTCTTCCACAACCGGCCGAACAGCTCGTCCACCCGGATCTGCGCCTGCCGGCAGAACAGGTCGGCGAGTTCGTACGCGGCCCGGCCCTGCTCGAGGTCGCGCCGGCGCAGCATGTCGGCCCGCACGCACACCGCGCTCATCGCGAACAGTTCGGCGCCGACGTCGACGATCCGGCCGAGGAAGCCCTGTTTGCGCTCCATCGCGCCCTGCCAGCGGGCCATTCCGTAGAAGGTGGAGCGGGCCAGCCGGCGCGAGGCGCGCTCGACGAAGCGCAGGTGCGCGGCCAGGCTCGGCGCGCCGGCCGGGGCGAACTCGCGGTAGGACGTGGGCACCTGCCCCTTGCCGGTGACCAGTTTGGGCAGCCACTTCGCGTAGAAGACGCCCGCGTCGGCGGCGGCCTTGCCCTTGGCCTTCAGATCCGCGTCGGGGTCGATGATGTCGCCGGCCACCGCCAGGTGGGCGTCCA
Source organism: Embleya sp. NBC_00888 (assembly GCF_045207655.1). Taxonomy (NCBI): domain Bacteria; kingdom Bacillati; phylum Actinomycetota; class Actinomycetes; order Kitasatosporales; family Streptomycetaceae; genus Embleya; species Embleya sp. NBC_00888. The sequence continues at coordinate 2,922,203 of NZ_CP108784.1, forward strand.
CCGCCTCGCGCGCGATCAGCAGGTGCATGATCTCGGTCGAGCCCTCGAAGATGCGGTTGATCCGCATGTCGCGCAACATCTGCTCGGCGGGTACGCCGCGTTCGCCCCGGGCCCGCAGCGAGGCGGCGGTCTCGTAGCCGCGGCCGCCCCTGATCTGCACGAGTTCGTCGCTGACCGTCCAACCCACCTCGGACGCGTACAACTTCGCCAGCGCCGCCTCGATCCGGATGTCGCGGCGGTCCTCGTCGGCCATCCGGGCGGTCAGCTCCAGCACCGCCTCCAGCGCGAAGGCGCTCGCCGCGATGTAGGCGATCTTGCCCGCGACCGCCTCGTGTCCGGCGATCGGCCGACCCCACTGCTCGCGCTCGCCCGCCCACTCGCGGGCCACCTTCAGCGACCACTTGGCCGCGCCGGCGCACATCGCGGGCAGCGAGAGCCGGCCGGTGTTGAGCGTGGTCAGCGCGATCTTCAGGCCCGCGCCCTCGGCCCCGATCCGGTTCGCCGCGGGGACCCGGACGTTGTGGAAGCGGGTCACGCCGTTTTCGATGCCGCGCAGGCCCATGAAGGCGTTGCGGTTCTCCACGGTGATGCCGGGGCTGTCCGCGTCCACGACGAAGGCGGTGATCCCGCCGCGCCGGCCCTCGGCCTTGGGCACCCGAGCCATCACCACGAGCAGCCCGGCGACCACGCCGTTGGTGGTCCACAACTTCACGCCGTCCAGGACGTACGCCTCGCCGTCCTCGGTGGGCACCGCGGAGGTGGCCAGCCGGGCCGGGTCCGAGCCGACGTCGGGCTCGGTGAGCAGGAACGCGCTGACCTCGCGCACACAGCGCGGCAGGAACTCGCGCTTCTGCTCGTCGGTGCCGAACATCTTGACCGGCTGCGGCACACCGATCGACTGGTGCGCGGACAGCAGCGCGCCGAGCGCGGCGTTGACCGAACCGACCAGGACCAGGGCCTTGTTGTAGTAGAGCTGACTCAGACCCAGGCCGCCGTACTCGGTGTCGATCTTCATACCCAGCGCGCCGATCTCGGCCAGGCCCTTGATCACCTCGTCCGGGATCCGCGCGTCGCGTTCGATCACGGTGGGATCCACCCGGGTGACGAGGAACTCGCGGAGCACCGCGAGGAAGTCCTCCCCCCGACGAATCTCCTCGGCGTCCGCCTCGGGATGCGGGTGGACGAGGTCGAGCCGAAAGCGTCCGAGGAACAACTCCTTGGCGAAACTGGGCTTGTCCCAGTCCTGTTGCCGTGCTTCCTCGGCGACCTTGCGGGCTTCGCGTTCGCTGACAGGGGGCATGGCGGACTCCTCGCGGACTCGCAGCGGACCGACGTTGTTACCGATCGGTGTTACCTGCCCGTGCACGTCCACTGAATGCCGCGTGACGCCCATTTGTCCAGAGGAGGCGCTCCGCGAGTGTGCGGCCTTGCTCCGGACGGGCGTGCCCTTGCTCCGTATGGGCAGGCGCGCCGTGCCCGCGGACGTGCGCGCTGCTTCCTGCGGACGTGCGCGCCTTGCCCGTGGGCGCGCGCCGCTGCCCGCGGACATGCGCTGCTTGTCCGCGGACATGCGCTGCTTGTCCGCGAACATGCGAAAGGGCCCGGCGACACCACCCCAGGCGGCCGGGCCCTTCGTTCGGGGGTGCCTACAGGTCCAGGCCCGTGAGCACCATGACGCGCTCGTACGTGAAGTCGGTCATCGCGTACGTGACGCCCTCGCGGCCGACACCGGAGTTCTTGGCACCGCCGTAGGGCATCTGGTCGGCGCGGTAGGACGGGGCGTCGCCGATGATCACGCCGCCCACCTCCAGCTCGCGCTGGGCCCGGAAGGCGGTCTGGATGTCATGCGTGAACACGCCCGCCTGGAGGCCGAACTCGGAGTCGTTGACCGCGGCGAACGCGGCGTCGGTGTCGTCCACCCGGGTCAGCGTGAGCACCGGGCCGAAGACCTCCTCGCACGCGATGGTGACGCCGGCCGGGACCTCGCTGAGCACCGTCGGCGCGTAGGAGGCACCGTCGCGGGTACCGCCGGTGAGCACCTTGGCGCCCGCCTGCACGGCCTCGTCCACCCACGCCTGGACCCGCTCGGCGGCGGCGACGCTGACCAGCGGGCCGACGTCGACCGTGTCGTCCTCGGGGTCGCCGGTGACCTGCGCGGCCACCTTCGCCACGATCTTCTCCACCAGGCGGTCGTGGACACTCGCGTCGGCGATCACCCGCTGCACCGAGATGCAGGACTGGCCGCCCTGGTAGTTGGAGAAGGTCGCGATCCGCTGCGCGGCCCACTCCAGGTCGGCCTCGGAGGACCAGTCGGCGAGCACGACGGCGGCGGCGTTGCCGCCCAGCTCCAGGGTGACGTGCTTGCGCGGCACCGAGTCCATGATGCTCCAGCCCACCGGGCCCGAGCCGGTGAACGAGATGACCGGCAACCGCTCGTCCTTGACCAGCGCCGGCATCCGGTCGTTGGGCACCGGCAGCACGCTCCAGGCGCCCGCCGGCAGGTCGGTCTCGGCCAGGATCTCGCCGAGTACCAGCGCGGACAGCGGGGTGGCCGGGGCCGGCTTGAGGATGATCGGCGCGCCCACCGCGATCGCCGGGGCGACCTTGTGCGCGACCAGGTTCAGCGGGAAGTTGAACGGCGCGATGCCCAGCACCACGCCCTTGGGGATCCGGCGGACCAGCGCGTAGCGGCCGGTGCCGCCCGCGTCGGTGTCCAGCCGCATGCCCTCGCCGTTGAACCGGCGGGCCTCCTCGGCGGCCCAGCGGAAGACCGACACCGCGCGGCCGACCTCGCCGCGCGCCCACTTGATCGGCTTGCCGTTCTCGGCGGTGATCAGCCGGGCGATCTCCTCGGTGCGCTCGCCGAGCCGCTTGGCGACGTGGTCCAGGGCCGCGGCCCGGCGGAACGCGGGCAGCGCGGCGAACTCGTGCGCGACCGCGTGCGCGGCGGCGACAGCCTCCTCGATCTGCGCGTCGGTGGGCTCGGAGACCCGGCCGACGATCCGGCCGTCGTACGAGTTCGTGACGTCGAAGGCCGTCTCGCCGGTGGCCTGTCGGCCCGCCAGCCAGAACGCGTGGGTGGTGGTCACTGCTGCTCCTTCTCCGTCAACGGGCGCCGATGATCCCGGTGACTCAACGGTAGGCCGATCGCCCGCCCGCGTATTTGTCCATGCCGGCCAATTGCGCTCCGCCGGCACTACGACTTGTCGTCGCGAACCTCGCTCGGATCACGCAGCGCGAACCACAGCTCGGCGCGGGTGTCCGGATCGTCCAGGGTACGGCCGAGGATCTCCTCGGCCCGGCGGATGCGATAGCGCAGCGTGTGCCGGTGCACCCCCAGGTCGCCGGCCGCGGCGTCCCACTGCCCGTGTCGGGCCAGCCACGCGCGCAGCGAGCCGATCAGGTCGCCCCGGCCGCCCACGTCGTGCGCGCGCAGCGGCGCGAGCAGTTGTTCGGCCCACGCGTGCACCGCGGCCCCGTCCAGCAGCGGCAGCAGCCCGCCCGCGTCCCGGCCGTGCACGGTCAGCGTCCGCTCCGAGCGCAGGCCCACCGCGTGCGCGCCGAGCGCCTGCCGGTAGCCGTCGGCCGCGGCGGCCGGCTCGACCGGACCGGACACGCCCGCGATCAGCCCCGGCAGGTCGCTCGGCTCGACCGGCTCGACCGCTTCCGGCAGCACCAGTACGGTCGCGCCGCCCAAGTCCCCGGTGAGCGCGGGTGTGCCGGCCCGGACCGCCCGCGCGCACAGACGCTCGGCGAACGCCGCCACGACCGGCTCGGGTCCGGTGGCCACCACGACCCGCCACGGCCCGGGCGGCAGGTCGGTCGCGATGTCGTGGGCCAACTCGGCCGGCGTCGCCCGTTCTCCGGTGAGCAACATCCGCAGCAGCGCGGTGCGCATCCGGGCGCCCGCGTCGGCGCTGACCCGGGACTGCTCCAGGGCCAACGTGAGCAGCGAGGCCGCGGTGCCCAGGGTCTGCCGGTCGGCGGTGCGCGGCGGGCGGGCGGTGCCCACCGCCAGGAAGCCGCTGATCCGCCGCTCGGCGCCCAGCGACTGGACCACCACCCGCTCCTCGCCCTCGACACCCGGCAACGACGCGGAGGACGGCGCGGGCATCCCGCGCAGCTTCTCGATGTCGGCGCGCAGCGCGTCGGTGCGCGTGCGGGCCGCGGTCGGCGCGACCTGACGCAGCGTGCCGTCCGCGTCGTAGAGCGCGGCCCAGCCGTCCAGCCGGGCCGCGAGCCGGCGGATCAGCGTCGCGGCGCCCTCGCGCCCGGCGGCCGCCCGGGTCAGTTCCTGCTGGACCGCGAAGCCGGTGGTGACGGTCTCGTACTGCTCGGCGGCCAACGCCGACGAGACCACCTTGCTGATCGCGATGAACGGGGTCGGGCGCGGCACCTCGAACACCGGGAAGCCGTGCGCCTCGGCGGCCTCGACGATCACCGCGGGCACCCGGTCCAGGGACAGCCCCACCCCGATGCCGAGTCCGGCCACCTCGGCGGCGGCGAGCCGCTCGACGTAGGCGCGGCGCTCGGCGTTGCTGCGGCCGAGCTTCATCCCCGTGGTGAGCAGCAGTTCGCCGCCCTCCAGATAGGGCGTGGGATCGGCGAGTTCGCTCGTGTGCACCCACCGCACCTCGCGCTCGAGCCCGCCCTTGCCCGCGAGCACCCGCAGGTCGAGGGCGGGTGCGCGGACCAGGGACGCGAGGGTGGGCGGCATGTCGGCGTTGTCCAGACTGGAGTGGGAGAGGCCTCCAGTGTGACTCAGCGGCCGAGATCGATCAGCACGGGAGGGGTTCGCTCGCCCTTTCGGGTGGTCAGGCTGACGATCGCGTGCCGCGTGGGCAGGTCGCCGGCGATCTCGGACGGGGACCAGCGGTAGCGCTCGACGGTACGGGTGGTCACCCGCTCGGACCGGCCGCTGGCCTTCTCGCCGAACAGCGTGCCCAGTACCGAGTAGCGGATCCGCTTGGCCAGGCCGCCTTCGGGCGTGCCCATGGTGATCGACTTCTCCTGCTCCTTGGTCATCCCCCAGTGCTCGGCGAACAGTTCGGCGTCGGTGCGGGACGCGCCCGGTACCACCGCCTTGCAGCCGGCCGCGGCGAACACGGTGTGCCGCAGCGCGGGCGCGAGGTCGTCGAGCGAGCGGACCGACAGGACCAGACCGGCCCGGCGGTTGCGGGCCCATTGCAGGCCCTTCGCCGCGTACTCGTCCACCAGCCGCCCGGCGTCGTCGGCGACCAGGCACGCGAACACCTTGCGCGGCCCGCGCTCGCGCCGGGGCGTGGCCATCGCCTGGACGAACTGGGACAACACCAGTCGGCCGATCAGCCGGGCCGCCTCGGGGTGCGCGGCCTCGTTCAGCGCGATCCGCACCCGCAGCGGCCGGTCGATGTCGCCGGCCGCGAACCGCTCCCGGTCGGGCCGGAACAACTCGGCGACACCGGGCCGTTCCAGCACCGCCAGACGCTGCACCAGCATCCGCGCGTCGTCGTCGCTGCGGGCCATCGCGCGCAGCGCCCGTTCGTGCTCGGCATAGCGGTCGGCGGCCCGCAGCGCGCGCTCCAGCGCGGCGAGCGCGGCCTCGGCGCCGTCCAGCAGGTCGAGCAGCGTGCCGACCTCGGGATAGCGGCCGTGCCCGGCCACGTACGCGCCGAGCACCTGACGCAGCGCGTTGCTCGCGCCCTCGGCGAGCCCGATCGCGTTCGGCGGCAGCGCGGCGGCGGCGAGCCGGTCGGCGGCGTCCTCGGGCGAGGCCGCGCCGCCGTACAGGTCCAGACCCGAGGGCGAGTCCGGGTCGCCGACGATCACCTCGCGGTCGTAGCCGCCGGGGCGTTCGAACTCGTCGCCCTTGGCGTCGATCACCACCAGTGACGCGGTGCCGGTCAGCGCGCGCAGGCTCATCGTCTCCACGACCGGCTCCAGCAGCCGACCCGGCTCGCCGGCTCGGGCCGCGCCGACCACGAGCATCGAGGCGCCGAGCACGTCCAGGTCCAGCGCGAACGCGGTGTCCCGGTACAGCGCCGGGTTCCGCGTGTGGTCGGTGCCCATGCCGACCCGTACCTGTCCGGCCAGCAGGTCGTGTTCGGCCCGCCTGGGGCGCACGTCGCGCTGCCCGGAGCCGTGCCGACAGGCCGCGGCGCCGTGGTCGTGGATCTCGTCGGCCACGTCGGCGAGGTATTCGGGGTCGAGCTCGCCGGCCCCGATCACCCGGCGCAGGCGCAGGTAGTCCACGTCCCGCAGCCGACCCGCCGCCACCTCGTGGTCGAGCACATCGGCCGCCTCGTGTTGTCCCGCGTCGCGCAGCTCCGGCCACAACTCGGCGTCGGCGACCGGCGCTTCCTCGTCCGGGTGCGCGGCGTGCGTGGCGGGCGTGCGCGCGTACGGCCCGACCACCACGTTCCAGCGCCCGAGCACCGCGGCCGCGTACAGGAAGCCGCCGTTGTAGAGGAGTCGCACCAGCCACTGCCCGTCGTGCAGCAGCCCGCGCGGGAAGATCAGCAACAACAGCGCGACGAACGGCCGCATCAGCACGATCCACGCGACGAAGCCCAGGACCAGGAACAACGCGGCGCGGCGCCACTGTTCGGGGCGCGGGCGCCCGTTCAGTTCGGCGCGCCGGTCCAGCCGCTGCCACCACGGGCGCAGGAACGGCCGGGCGATCTCGTGCCAGCGGCCCAGATAGCCGAAGAGCACGAAGACCAGGACGTAGAGCAGGTTGTTGAACAGCAGCGGCCACAGGAAGGTGGGGATGATCTTCCGGACCAGCCAGACGTAGGCCATGATCACCCAGTTCAGGCTGAGCACCGCGATCACCAGCCACAACACCGCGCGCCGCACCAACGCCGCCTCCGGCCGGGTGCGCGCCTCGCGCTCGGCCGCCCGCAGCTTGATCTCCCGCTCGTCCCGGCCGTATCCGTACACGCCCGGGGCCTCTCGGTGGCGCGGACCGCGCAGCCACCCGCGCAGGTCGAAGCCGTCGGGATCCACGTCGCGATCCGCCGCCGCCGGCGCGGGCACCCGCGCCCCGGCGGACCGCGCCCGGCGGGTCGGCGGTGTGCTCCGGCGTGCCGGGTCGACCTCGAAGGCCGCGGCCTCGAAGACCTCCGCCTCGGCAGCCGGCGACGCCGGGGAATCCGGCCGTTCCACGTCCACGTCCAGCCCTCCCGGAGCCACGTCCTGAACCGGAACTCAATCTAGGCGCCACACCCGCTGTCGTGATGATCATTCCGGCGCGAGTCCGCGATGCGTTCCGAAGTTGTTCTGCCCGATCGGCATTTGTCCATCCCGGACACAAGCAACCGGGTGATTAACCGATGCGGCGCATGCGACGAACGCGGCCCGGCGCCTAGCCTGCCGATAGGACCGCGGTGCCACCGCGAACCCCCCGCCTCGACCCACAGGAGACCAGCATGGGCGCTTCGCAGCCCGGCGGGCCCTCGCTCCCGCAGGAGCGCCGGCTCGTCACCGCCATCCCCGGCCCGAAGTCGACCGAGCTGATGACGCGCCGCGACCAGGCCGTGGCGCGCGGCGTCAGCACCACCCTGCCGGTCTTCGTGACCCAGGCGGGCGGCGGCGTGGTCGTCGACGTGGACGGCAACTCCCTGATCGACTTCGGCTCCGGCATCGCGGTCACCAGCGTCGGCAACTCGGCCGAGGGTGTGGTGCGTCGCGCGTCCGAGCAGCTCCAGCGCTTCACCCACACGTGCTTCATGGTGACCCCGTACGAGTCGTACGTCGCCGTGGCCGAGCAGCTCAACGAGCTGACCCCGGGCGACCACGACAAGCGCACCGCGTTGTTCAACTCGGGCGCCGAGGCGGTGGAGAACGCGGTCAAGATCGCGCGTGCCCACACCAAGCGCCCCGCAGTGGTCGTGTTCGACCACGGCTACCACGGGCGCACCAACCTGACCATGGCGCTGACCGCGAAGAACATGCCGTACAAGGAGTCGTTCGGCCCGTTCGCCCCCGAGGTCTACCGGGTCCCGGTCGCCTACCCCTACCGCTGGCTGACCGGCGCGGAGAACTGCGCCGAGGAGGCCGCCGCGCAGGCGATCGACGTGATCACCAAGCAGATCGGCGCGCACAACGTCGCCGCCGTGGTGATCGAGCCCATCCTGGGCGAGGGTGGCTTCATCGAGCCCGCCAAGGGCTTCCTGCCCAGGATCGTCGAGTTCTGCGAGGCGAACGGCATCGTGTTCGTGGCGGACGAGATCCAGACCGGCTTCTGTCGTACCGGCCAGTGGTTCGCGTGCGACGACGAGGGCATCGTGCCGGACCTGATCACCACCGCCAAGGGCATCGCCGGCGGCCTCCCACTGGCCGCCGTGACCGGGCGCGCCGAGATCATGGATTCCGCCCACGCGGGTGGTCTCGGTGGCACGTATGGCGGTAACCCGGTCGCCTGCGCCGCGGCGCTCGGCGCGATCGAGACGATGCGCGGGCTCGACCTCAACGGCGCGGCCCGCCGGATCGGCGAGATCATGCTCGGCCGACTGGGCACGATGAGCGATAAGTTCGCCGAGATCGGCGAGGTCCGCGGTCGCGGCGCGATGATCGCGATCGAACTGGTCAAGCCCGGCTCCAAGGAGCCGAACGCCGAACTGGCAGGCGCGGTCGCCAAGGCGTGCCACGCGCAGGGCCTGCTGGTGCTGACCGCCGGCACCTACGGCAACGTGCTGCGCTTCCTGCCGCCGCTGGTGATGCCCGAGCACCTGCTCGTCGAGGGCCTGGACGTGCTGGAGGAGGCGTTCGCCGCCTCGGTCTGAGCCGCCCACGACACGACGAACCCCCGCCCACCGGAACAATCCGGTGGGCGGGGGTTCGTGATGTTCGGCGTCCCGTTCGGCGCCTGCCTCGGCGTCCGGTTTCGGTGCTCGCCTCGGCGTGTTGTCGGGCGCGTTGTTCGAGTGCGCCGTCGAGCGCGGCCACTTCGGCCGGAAATCGACGTTCGAAAGCGGTGCGGGCCGATCAGAGCCGCGGTCGGCGCGGCGCCGGGGCGATCCGCTCGACCATGCTCAAGCCCGGGACGGTGTCCCACCCGCACAGGGCGAGCACGCGCAACATCTGCCGGCTCGCGCCGACCAGGACCATGTGACCACCGCGCCGGGACAGCGCCCCGGCCTGGTCGACGAACACCCGCAGGCCCGCGACGTCGATGAAGGCGAGCTTGCTGACGTCCACCCGGACGTCACCGCCGTCACGGGCCGCGGCGGCCAGGACACGGCGCACCACGTCCACGTTCGCGAGGTCGATCTCGCCTTCGAGTCGGAGGCCGCGCGGCCGCGTCGTGCGCACGACGCGAAGCTGGCGGTCGCTGGTCAGAACCACGCCCATCGCACCCGCGCCCCGACCCGGTCGGGGTTCCACCGAGGAATCGAACACGGCACCGCCCGCCTTGACGCCCTTGGATACCACCGGGGCCTCGGCCCGGCGGACGCGCCCGCTCCCCGCAGGGGCCGGGATGCACGGCACGCGGTATGTCGAGTAATCGGACTCTTCAACCACCTGACCAACCCTACCTTTGCGTGCTGACAGCAGAGGGGCGATCGACGACATTGCGTCAATGCCACGTCACTCGTGCCACCGTCGATTTGCCCTGCTTACAGATGTTCTCCGCGTACTTGGACTCTTCGGGGCGGCCGGCCTCACGCGACACGCGCTGTGACGCCGCTCACACCCTTCATTGCTCCAACGTACAGCGTGTATGTCTCGCCTTCCAGACCGTGGAGAACGTGTGCAGGCTTTGTGAGGAGGCCGCGCGTCGGGAACCTGCCGACCTGTTCTCCGCGTATCTTCGAGTGAGATGCACAGACCTTCCACCGACGCCGGCCCTGAGCAAGCCGGCGGCCGCCCCGGGACAACGCCCCCCGTTCCGGGGCGGTGGTCTGTTCACTCACAGTACACGCGCGGCCTCGTAGCGCCGCTGATTCCCGCCATCGTGCTCGTCGTGCTCACCATCCAGGTGGTGGCCGAAAGCGGTCCCTCGATCACGCTCGATCACACCGTGCGCGACGCGATGCGCGAGCTGGCGGGCGCGCGGGGCGCGGCCTGGCTGGACGGCCCGATGCACCTGTTCGCCGATCTCGGCGGACCGCTGCCGGCCGGGATCGCGCTCGCCTGCGCGGCGCTGTTCGCGACCTGGCGGGCGCGCGGCGGGTACCCGCTCGCGATCGCGGTCGGCGCGGTGCTCGTGGTGATGGTCGCGGTGATCGGCGGCAAGGACCTGATCGGTCGGCCCGGGCCCGGCGAATCGCCGGTGCCCGCCGACGCATGGGGTTTCTTCCCGTCCGGCCATACCGCGACCTCGACGGTCTGCTTCGGGATCGCCGCGCTGCTGCTCGGGCGTGTCGGCTCGGCGCGGGCGGGCCGGTACTGGACCTGGGCCGCGGTGCTCCTGTGCGCCGCGATCGGCTTCGCGCTGCTGTGGTGCGACTACCACTGGCTCGCCGACGTGCTGGCCTCGTGGGCGCTGTGCGCGATCGTGCTGTGGACGGCGGCCCGGGTGGCCGACGCCGCCGGGCTCAGACCTCGGCCGCCCGCCGGGCCGCCGTCGCCATCGCCTCGTGGAAGCCCGCCATCGTCCGCTCGATGATCGCGGCCACCGTCTCCACCTCGTGCACCAGGCCGACCGACTGACCCGCGGAGGCGAGCGACGCCTCCATGTCGCCGCCGAAGTACAACCGTTGGATCGCGTCGAGCGAACTGCGCGCCGGCCCGCCGGAGGCGGCGAGCGCGCGGGAGAAGTCGGTGCCCAGCACCCGCATGGTCGGGCTGCCCGAGCGGTTGACCACCACCGTCCCGGTCTCGTCCGCGGCCAGCACGGCCTGCTTGTAGTGGGTGTGCACCGGACTCTCGGCCGAGGCCAGGAACCGGGTGCCCATCTGTACCGCCTCGGCGCCCAGCGCGAACGCCGCCGCCATGCCGCGCCCGTCCACGATGCCGCCGGCCGCGACCAGCGGCAGGTCGGTGATCTCCCGGATGCCCTGGAGCAACACGAGCAGCGACACCTCGGCCGGGTTCTTGAAGCCGCCGCCCTCGGCGCCCTCCACCACCAGCCCGTCCACGCCGGCGTCGACCGCCTTGCGCGCGGCCCGGATCGAGGGCACCACGTGATAGACGGTCAGGTCGTGCTCGCGCAGCAGCTCGACGAAGGTCGCCGGGTTGCCCGCCGACGTGGTCACGAACCGCACGCCCGCGTCGGCCACGTGCCGCACGAGCCGGTCGTCGCGCAGGAACATCAGCGGCAGGTTGACCCCGAACGGCAGCCCCGAGGCGACCATCGTGTCGATCTCCCGGCGGCAGGCGTCGACCTCGCCGGAGGAGGTCTCCACCATCCCGAGCCCGCCCGCCGCGGACACCGCGGCGGCCAGTGGGGAGCGGGCTATCCAACCCATCGGCGCCTGGATCACGGGGTGCCGGGCGCCGGTGTGCGCGAGTACGCGGTTGACCATGGCCGGAGGCTATCTCGACAGGTGAACGGTGAGAAAACTTTTCCCGCAGCGCAATCTGCGGATTACGCGCCATCAGATGCCAGCTTGAAGCATTATTCGATGAAATCTGGGCGTACAACCTACGGAATCAGTTGCTAACGGGATCTTGACGGGTGATCAAACGGGCGTTTGTATTACGCCGCACCGTTCGGAAGGTACGAACGGCTCACCATCCGTCCCGGAGGCGATATCCGCACCCCGCTGTCCCGCAGAGGTAGCGCACATGGCTGTTGAAACAACCCCACCGCCGTCCGGGACCCTGACTCCAGTCACCCTCGACGCCGGTGGTGCCCCCGCCCCGCTCAAGCGCTCCATCGGAGTCGTCGGCGGCACACTGCTCACCCTCTCCTGTCTGACCCCCGCGTCCTCGCTCTTCGTGATCGTTCCGGGGATGTTCGCGGACCTGGGGTCCGGAACCGCGTTGGCCCTGGTCGTGGCCGCCGTGCTGTGCGTCGGCGTCGCGTTCTGTTACTCCGAGTTGGGCACCCTGATCCCCAGCTCCGGCGGCGAGTACGCCATGGTCGGCACCCTGATGGGCCGCTTCATGGGCTGGCTGGTCTTCATCATCGCCACCGTCGTGGTGATGATCGTGCCGCCGATCATCGCGCTGGGCACCGCCGATTATCTGACCTCGATCGCGACGATCGACACGATGTGGGCCGGCGCCGCGGTGATGATCCTGGCCACCGTCATGGGTCTGCTCGACCTGCGCGCCAACGCGTGGGTGACCGGCGTGTTCCTGGCCTTGGAAGTGGTCGCCGCGGCGATCGTGGCCTTCCTCGGCTTCACCAACGTGCACCAGTCCACCTCGACGCTGATCAAGCCCGAGGTCGTCGTGGACGCCGCGAACAACACCACGGACCCGCTGAAGATGGGCCTGCTGATCGCGGGCATGGCCGGCGCGCTGTTCGCCCTCCAGGGCTTCTCCACCGCGGTCTACCTGGCCGAGGAGATGGAGAACCCGCGCCGCACGGTCTCCCGCACGGTGTTGTGGACCCTGGGTCTGGGCGGCGTGATCCTGATCGTGCCGACCATCGCGATCTCGCTGGGCGCACCCGACCAGGCGACACTGGCGGGCGGCGACATCCTCGGCCTGGTCGAGGGCTGGTCCAACCACGGCATGGCCACCTTCATCGGCCTGTGCATCGCGCTGGCGATCATCAACGCGGGCGTGGTCATGGTGATCCAGAACTCGCGGGTGGTCTACGCCTCGGCCCGCGACCGGGCCTGGCCCGAGCCGATCAACCGGGCCTTCGGCAAGGTGAACCGGTTCGGTTCGCCGTGGGTCTCCACGCTCGTGGTCGGCGTGCCCGGAGCGCTCCTGTGCTTCGTGAACCTGGACATCCTCGGCGAGGTCACCGGCGTCGCGGTCGCCGCGCTCTACCTGGTGGTGGCGCTCGCCGTGCTGGTCGCCCGCAAGGGCGCGCACAAGACCACACAGGCCTGGCGGATGCCGCTGTGGCCCGCGATCCCGGTGCTGCTGATCGCGTCGATGATCTACGTGCTGACCGAACAGCCCACCCGTGCGCTGCTGATCACCGGCGGGGTGCTCGTCCTGGCCGCGCTGTACTGGGTGCTCTACCTGCGTCCGCGCCAGGAGACCCGCTGGAACATCAAGCTGATGGCCGACGACTCCTGACCGTCGCCGGCCCGCGGCAACCGCCGTACGCCGTACCCGCCCGAGGGCGGTGCCTCCTCCTGTGGGCACCGCCCTCGGGCGCGTCCGGACCCCGTTTCGGTCCGCCGCCCGGCTCAGTCCGCCAACAGCGCCGACCGCAACCGGTCCAGCCGGTCCGCGTCCAGGCCCAGGCCCCGCTCCAGGTAGGCGTCGAAGCCGCCCCAGTGGGTGTCCATCACCTCCAGCGCGCCGCGCAGATACTCCTCGCGTACCTCCAGGAACGGCTGGAAGAGTTCGAGCAGGCCGGGCCGCATCGCGAGCTTGTCGCTGTTCGGCTCGTAGCGGTTGCCCGGTTCGTTGCTGACCAGGTAGTTCGCCACCGCGTCGTCGGCGGAGACCCCGACGATCCGCTGCACCAGCGCCGCCGCTATGCCCGCCCGGTCCTTCCCCGCCGAACAGTGCACCACCACCGGCAGACCGTCGGCGTCGATCATCGCGCGCAACATCTCCGCGTGCTTGTCGACCCGGTTCACCACCTGGTCGCGGTAGTCCGCCGCGATCGACTTCTCCGCGCGCCCGTTGCCGAGCCGCTCGCGCAACACGCTCAGGTCCGCGTTGCGCAGATCGCTCCAGAAGTCCGAGTGCCGGGCCGGGTCGGACATCGGCAGGTTGAGCCATCGCGCGCCGGCCGGCAGCACGTCGGCGCCGTCCAGCTCGATGTCGGCCGGGCTGCGCAGGTCCACCACGAGCCGGATGCCCAGCTCTGCGATCACCGCTCGGTCCGCGTCGGTGGGCTTGGCCAGGTGGCCGCTGCGGAAGTAGCGGCCGGCGCGCACCCGCCTGCCGTCGGCGGTGGGCAGTCCGCCGATGTCGCGGAAGTTGCGGACCCCTTCGAGGGCGAGTCCGGCGTCCGCCTGATGTTGTGTCACGTGTCTCCTCGTGCTGCTCGGGCTCGGGCTCGTACTGCCTCGGCGCGGGTCGCGGGGACCCGGCCGAACGAATGCGGCGGGCTCAGGCGCCGCGGACCGGACGGGGCTCGCCGAACCGCTCCAGGAACCCCTCGTCGGTCATCTCGCGCATCTCCTCGATGGTCACCACGCCCAGCATGAGATCGGTGAGAAAGCGCGGTGCGGGCTTGGCCCGCATCGCGTCCGTGATCGGACCTGGCGCGGTGTGCGCCCGGGACTCGACCCGCCCGTCGGGGTGCAGCGTGAACGTCCGGTAGCCGGGGCCGTCGAAGTGCTTGCCGGCGTAGTCGATGCTGTACGTCGTCGAGGGCGCCACGAACACCGGGACACCGGCGAACTCGCCCTCCAGACTGCCGTGCAGGTGGCCGCCGGAGATCGCCCGGATGTGCCCGAAGTCGCCGAGCAGCGCGTCGAGTCGGCCGGAGGGGTCCAGGTGCGGGGAGATCTCCGCGAGTGGCGGCTGGTGCACGAACAGCAGGACGTGTTCGGCGTCCGACCCGGCCAGGATCTCCCGGATCCGGGCCGCCTCGGGCGCGCTGAGCTCGGGCCCGTCGGCCCGGGTCATCCGGTCGTCGAGATCGCGGTACACGCCGTCGCCCACGTGTTCGCGGCCGAGCGCGTTGGTGTCCACCATGAGCAGCAGCCATTTCCCGATCCGCACCGCGGGTTCCAGGTGCACACCGGTACGCGGCAGGCCCGCGGTGTAGGCGTCGTGGCTGTCGTGGTTGCCCGGCAGGCAGTACACCGGCACCGGGAGCTCTTGGAGCACGTCCCCGAGCCGCCGGTAGGCGCCCGGTTCGCCGGTGTCCGCCAGGTCGCCGGACGCGACCAGCACGTCGGCGGTGGAGAGCGCGTCGGCGGCGTGCGCGAGGGCCGCCGCCAATCCGGCGTCCGGGTCGTGCTGCACGAACCCGTGCGTGCCCGGAGCGTCCCGGTAGTGCACGTCGGAGATCTGGATCAAGCGGACGGCCGGATCGCCGTCCGGTCTGTCGTCGATGGGCATGCGCCGTTCCCCTGTCGCGTTCGTCGCGGCCGCCGATTGATCATCTGACGACCCGTCACGCATGCTGCCAGGGAAGGCGTACGGAAGAAATGGGCAAGCCGGCCCGGCGCGCGGGAACGACGAAGCCCGCCCGACCACGTCATTGGGGTCGGGCGGGCTGCGCGCGAAGTACGGCGCGCGGTATGTCAGTCGTTGGTCGGGAAGCCCAGATTGATGCCGCCGTGGCTGGGGTCGAGCCAGCGCTGGGTGACGACCTTGCCGCGGGTGAAGAACTGCACGCCGTCGGCGCCGTACGCGTGCAGGTCGCCGAACAGCGAGTTCTTCCAGCCGCCGAACGAGTAGTAGGCGACCGGGACGGGGATCGGCACGTTGATGCCGATCATGCCGACCTCGACCTCGTTCTGGAACCGGCGGGCCGCGCCACCGTCGTTGGTGAAGATCGCGGTGCCGTTGCCGTACGGGTTGGCGTTGATCAGCGCCAGGCCCTCGTCGTAGGACTCGACCCGGACCACCGACAACACCGGGCCGAAGATCTCGTCGGTGTAGATCGACATCCCGGGCGTGACGTTGTCGAACAGGGTCGGGCCGACCCAGTAGCCCTCCGCGGTGTCGGCACCGTTGATCGGGTGGTCGCGGCCGTCCACCACCAGCGTCGCGCCCTGGTCCTCGCCGGCCCGGACGTACGACAGCACCTTGTCCGCGTGCTGCCGGGTGACCAGTGGGCCCATCTCGGACTGGGCGTCGTTGCCGGCGCCGACCCGGAGCTTGGTCATCCGCTCCTTGATCCGGGCGATCAGCTCGTCGGCGATCGGCTCGACCGCGACCAGGGCGGAGATCGCCATGCAGCGCTCGCCGGCCGCACCGAAACCGGCGTTGACCGCGGCGTCGGCGACCAGGTCCAGGTCGGCGTCCGGGAGCACCAGCATGTGGTTCTTGGCGCCGCCGAGCGCCTGCACCCGCTTGCCGTAGCGGGTGCCGTTCTCGTACACGTACTTGGCGATCGGGGTCGAGCCGACGAACGAGACGGACTTGATGTCCGGGTGCTCCAGGATGCGGTCGACCGCGACCTTGTCACCGTGCACGACGTTGAACACGCCCTCGGGCAGCCCGGCCTGCTTCCACAGGTCGGCGAGGAAGTTCGCGGTGGACGGGTCCTTCTCGCTGGGCTTGAGGATCACCGTGTTGCCGGTGGCGATCGCGATCGGGAAGAACCACATCGGGACCATCGCCGGGAAGTTGAACGGCGAGATGATCGCGACCGGGCCGAGCGGCTGGCGGATCGAGTAGACGTCGATGCCGGTCGACGCCTGCTCGGAGTGCCCACCCTTCTGCAGGTGCGGGATGCCGCAGGCGAGTTCCACGACCTCCTGGCCGCGGGCGATCTCGCCGAGCGCGTCCGAGTGCACCTTGCCGTGCTCGGCCACGATGATCGCGGCGAGCTCGTCCTTCTTGGCGTTGAGCAGCTCGCGGAAGTTGAAGAGCACCGAGGAGCGCTTCGCGAGCGAGGCGTTCTTCCAGCCGGCGAAGGCGCGGACGGCGACCGAGACGGCCTCGTCGACCTCGGCCACGGAGGCGTAGTCGACCGTGCCGGTGACCTTGCCGGTGGCGGGGTTGTGGATGTCGCCCCGACGCTCGGAGGTACCGGTCCACTCCGCGTTGGCAATCCAGTGGGTTACGTGGTTCGTCACGGTCCGACCTTCCGGGGATGCGGTTCTGGCGAGGGGCCGCACAAGCCCCGTACGGTTTGCCAGTCTGCTGGCCGGGGGTTGCGGGCTCAAGGTTCACAGTGTCGGCGCTTGGGGCGTTCGCCTTACAGACCGTCTTGGTCGGCGTTGAGGGTGGCCACCCGCCCACCCGTTACGTTTCGGGACGAGGCTGCGGATTCACCACGCGGGGCGGGCGAATCATGGCCCCGCGGCCTCCGCCGGGGCTCGGGAACGACACGCCGGAAGCCGGGTGAGGCGCATGCTCACCCGGCTGCCCGACGGCGCGTCAGCGCCCACGACTCGATCGCGTGAAGTGATCGACGAGCGCGCGAGGAGAGCGGCCGGAGGCCGCCCGCGGCACAGCCGCCCCGCGCGCAGCGCGGTTCCGACCAGTGATCGACGAGCGCGCGAGGAGAGCGGCCGGAGGCCGCCGGCGGCACAGCCGCCCCGCGCGCGGCGCGGTTCTAACTGTCGAAGCCCATGCCCACCTTGTCGAGGGCCTTGAGCCACAGGTTGCGCTTGCCGCCGTTCTTGTCGGCGCGGTCCATCGACCACTTGGTCATCGAGACGCCGGCCCACTTGATCGGCTCCGGCGGGAACGGGAGCGGCTTGGTGCGGACCATCTCGAGTTCGGTGCGCTCGGTCGGGCGGCCGTCGAGCCGGTCCAGCATCACCTCGGCGCCGAAGCGGGTCGCACCCACGCCCAGGCCGGTGTAGCCCAGCGCGTACGCGACCTTGCCCTTGTAGGCGGTGCCGAAGAACGCCGAGAAGCGGCTGCACGTGTCGATCGCACCGCCCCACGTGTGGGTGAAGCGCAGGCCCTCGAGCTGCGGGAACGTCTCGAAGAAGTGCTGGGCGAGCTTCGCGAAGGTCTCCGGCCGCTGGTCCAGGTCCGAGGACAGCTTGGAGCCGTAGTGGTAGATGGCGTCGTAGCCGCCCCACAGGATCCGGTTGTCCGCGCTGAGCCGGTAGTAGTGGAACTGGTTGTTCGTGTCGCCGATGCCCTGCCGGTTGTGCCAGCCGACCGCCGCGAGCTGCTCCTCGGTGAGCGGCTCGGTCATCATCGCGTAGTCGTAGACCGGGACCACGAACGGCCGCAACCGCTTGACCAGCGACGGGAACACGTTGGTGCCCAGCGCCACGTTGCCCGCGAAGATCCGGCCGTACGCGGTCTCGAGCACCATCCCGGAGCCGTGTTCGGCCAGTCCGGTCACCTTGGTGCGCTCGTGGACGCGCACGCCCAGCGACTCGCACGCGGCCTTGAGGCCCCAGGCCAACCGGGCCGGGTCCACCATCGCGCAGCCGGTCTTGTCCCACACGCCCGCGAGGTAGGTCGGCGAGGCGACCTCGGCCCGGACCTCGTCGCGGTCCAGGAAGGTCAGTTCGGTGCCGTACCGCTTCGCGAGTTCGATCTCCTCGCGCAGTTCCTCGACCTGGTGCGGCTGGGTCGCGACGTTGAGCTCGCCGGTGCGCTCGAAGGCGCAGTCGATGCCGTAGCGCTCGACCGCCGCCTGGATCTCGTCCAGGTTGTGCTCGCCCAGCCGCTCGAGCCGGGCCAGTTCGTTCGGCCAGCGGTCCAGGCCGTTGTAGAAGCCGTGGGTCAGGCTCGCGGCGCAGAATCCGCCGTTGCGACCCGAGGCCGCCCAGCCGATCTCGTGTGCCTCGACCAGCATCACGTCGCGCGAGGGATTGCGTTCCTTCGCGATCAGTGCGGTCCACAGGCCCGAATAACCACCGCCGACGACCACGAGATCGCAGTGCTGGTCGCCGACCAGGGCCGCGCGCGGCTCGGGGCGGTCGGGCCGGTCGAGCCAGAAGGGAGTCGGCGCGGCGTCCGCGAGCGAGCGGACGGCCTCGACCGAGGGGGCAGGATCCGACGTGTTCCGGGGACCCATGGGGTTTCACCACTTTCGCGGGGCCCGCCGGGGTCCCCTTGTCGGACCCCGGCGGTTTCACCGCATAGCAACAGATCTGGGATTGATCATCATGCAACGGACGAACTACGCCCGCTGTCCGGCCCGCCGCGACGCGCGGATCTGTCCGACCATCACGATCAGCACCGCGATCACGAACATCGCCGAGCCGATCACGTTGATCTGCGGCGGGGTGCCGCGCTGGGCGGCGCCGTAGACGAACATCGGGAAGGTGACCGTGTTGCCCGAGGTGAAGTTCGTGATCACGAAGTCGTCGAAGCTCAGCGCGAAGGCGAGCATCGCGCCCGCCCCGATGCCGGGCGCCGCGAGCGGCAGGGTCACCCGCAGGAACACCTGGGTGGGTGACGCGTACAGGTCCCGCGCGGCCTCTTCGAGCTTGGGGTCCATGCCCAGCACGCGGGCCTTGACCGCGACCACCACGAAGCTCAGGCAGAACATGATGTGCGCGATCAGGATGGTGACGAAGCCGGTGTTGATCCGCATGTTCAGGAACAGCGTGCCGAGCGAGGCGCCCATCACCACCTCGGGCATCGACATCGGCAGGAACAGCAGCGTGTTGATCGCGCCGCGGGCGCGGAACCGATAGCGGCCGAGCGCGAACGCGATCGCGGTGCCGAGCACGGTGGCCGCGATCGTGGACAACACCGCGATCTTCATGCTGACCGCGACCGAGTCGCAGATGCCCGCGACCCCGCACGGCTCCTTCCACGCGTCGAGCGTGAAGCCGTTCCAGGTGTAGTTGAAGCGCCCGTTCGGATCGTTGAACGAGAACATCAGCACGACGATGTTCGGCAGCGTCATGTAGCCCAGCGCGAGCAGGCCGAACAGCACGATGACATTGCGACGCAACCAGTTGACGACGGCCATCAGACCAGGTCCTCCGTCCCCGCCTTGCGGATGTACGCCGTCACCATGAGCACGATCAGCAACATCAGGATGAACGACAGGGCGGCCGCGGTCGGGTAGTCCAGCACCCGCAGGAACTGGGTCTGGATCACGTTGCCCGCCATGCCGGTGTCGGGCGAGCCGAGCCACTGCGCGTTGACGTAGTCGCCGGACGCCGGGATGAAGGTGAGCAGCGTGCCGGAGACCACGCCCGGCAGCGACAGCGGGAAGGTGACCTTGGCGAAGGTGGTCCTCGGCGACGCGTACAGGTCGCCCGCGGCCTCGTGCAGGCGCGGATCGATCCGCTCCAGGCACGCGTACAGCGGCAGCACCATGAACGGCAGGAAGTTGTAGGTCAAACCGCAGATCACCGCGAGCGGCGTGGCCAACACCCGGTCGTCCTGGGTGAGTCCGAGGAACGCCGTGACGTTGATGAAGTGCAGTTTGTTGAGCACGTCCACGACGATCCCGTTGTCCGCGAGGATCGTCTTCCAGGCCAGCGTGCGGACCAGGAAGCTGGTGAAGAACGGCGCGATCACCAGCACCAGCCACATGCCGCGCCACCGGCCGGCCTTGAACGCGATCGCGTAGGCGAGCGGGTAGCCGATCACCAGGCACATCACGGTCGCCGCGGCCGCGTACCCGAACGAGCGCAGGAACTGCGGGTAGTACTGCTCGATCGCGTCCCAGTAGGTGGCCCAGTGCCAGGTGAGGTCGTAGCCCTTGCTCAGGTTGCCGGTCTGCAACGAGGTCGAGCCCTGCACCACCATCGGGACGGCGAAGAACACCACCAGCCACAGCAGACCGGGGGCGAGCAGCGCGTACGGCACCCATCTGCCGCGCCGTTCGAGTTCCTTGGTCGCCTTGGTGTCCTCCGCACCCCCCGTCGTGCCCGCGCCCAGGGTGCCGAGCGCGCTCACGCGGCGTCCTCGCTCGCCTCGGCGATGCCCGCGGTCAGGTCGCCCGACTCCAGACCGAAGCCGTGCCCCGGGTTCCAGTGCAGGATCACCGTCGCGCCGGGCACCACACGCGGGTCGCGCTCCATGTTCTGCTCGAACACGGTGAACTCCTGGCCCCAAGGCATGCGCACGACGTACTGCGTGGAGACGCCGATGAACGCGGCGTCCACGATCACGCCGCCGTCGAGGCGGTTGCGGCCGTCCGCGATGATGGCGTCCGCCGCGTAGGTGATGGTGATCTTCTCCGGACGGATGCCCATCACCAGCCGGTCGCCGTCGGCGGACGAACGGGCCGCGGGCAGCACCAGCCGGTTGCCCTGCGCGTCCAGCAGCAGATCACCGTCCGCGCGCCCGGTCACCTTGGCCTCGATCAGGTTGGACTGGCCCAGGAAGTTGGCCACGAAGGTGGTGCGCGGCGCCTCGTACAGCTCGACCGGCGAGCCGAGTTGCTCTATTCGACCGCCGTTCATCACGGCGATCGTGTCGGCCATCGTCATGGCCTCTTCCTGGTCGTGCGTCACGTGCACGAAGGTGATGCCCACGTCGGTCTGGATGCGCTTGAGTTCGAGCTGCATCTGCCGACGCAGCTTGAGGTCGAGCGCGCCCAGCGGCTCGTCCAGGAGCAGCACCTGCGGCGTGTTGATCAGCGCCCGGGCCACCGCGACCCGCTGCTGCTGACCGCCGGAGAGCCGGGTGGGCTTGCGCTTGGCCAGGTGCCCGAGCTCGACCAGGTCGAGCATGTCCTTGACCGGACCCGCGGTGTCCTTGATGCCGCGCCGCTTGAGCCCGAAGCCGACGTTGTCGGCCACGCTCAGGTGCGGGAACAGCGCGTAGTTCTGGAACACCGTGTTGACGGGGCGCTTGTACGGCGGCAGCGCCGTGACGTCGCGGTCGCCGATGCTGACGCTGCCCGTCGAGGGCTGCTCCAGTCCGGCGATCATCCGCAGCGTCGTGGTCTTGCCGCACCCCGAGGCGCCGAGGAGGGCGAAGAACGATCCCGCCGGGATCGTCAGGTCCATGGGTCGGACGGCCGTGAAGTCGCCGTAGTGCTTGCTCAGACCCGCCAAGGAGACGTCGCCGGAGTCGCCGGCCCGCTGCTGCTCAGTCATGATTCCTCTCGCCGCATCGCGGGCCGGGGCCCGTCCGCCGGCCACAAGGGCGGTCGAGGGCTCGCGCCCCGACCGCCCGCTCGATGGGGGTGGTTACCGATCTCCGAAGATCGTCCGGTGCCAGTCCTTGCGGGCGATTCCCGTGCCGTCGTACATGACGTGCTTGACCTGGGTGTACTCGTCGAAGGAGTACTGCGACATGTCCTTGCCGAAGCCGGACGCCTTGTAGCCGCCGTGCGGCATGTCGCTGATGATCGGGATGTGGTCGTTGACCCACACGCAGCCGGCCTGGATCTCCCGGGTCGCGCGCAGCGAGCGGAAGATGTCCCGCGTCCACGCGGAGGCGGCGAGGCCGTACGGGGTGTCGTTGGCGAGTCGGATGCCCTCCTCGTCGCTGTCGAACGGCAGCACGACCAGGACCGGGCCGAAGATCTCGTCCTGCACGATCTCGCTGTCCTGGGCCACGTCGGTGACCAGCGTCGGACGATAGAACGCGCCCTTGGCCAACTCGCCACCGGGGATCTCGCCGCCGGTCACGATCGTCGCGCCGTAGCCGCGGGCACGCTCGACGAAGCCGGCCACCGACTCCTGCTGGCGCCGCGAGACGAGCGGGCCGAGGTCGGTCGAGGGGTCCATCGTGTCGCCGAGCCGCACACCCTCGTACAACTCCGCGACGCCCGCGACGAACGCGTCGTAGAGCGGGCGCTGCACGTAGGCGCGGGTCGCGGCGGTGCAGTCCTGGCCCGAGTTGATCAGCGACGCGGCGACCGCGCCGTTGATCGCGGCGTCGAGGTCGGCGTCGTCGAAGACCACGAACGGCGCCTTGCCGCCGAGTTCCAGATGCAGCCGCTTGACGGTCTGCAGCGCGACCTCGCCGACCCGCTTGCCGACGCCGGTGGAACCGGTGAACGAGATCATCGACACGTCCGCGTGGCCCATCAGGTACTCGCCGACGGTCCGGCCCTTGCCGGTGATCACGTTGACCACGCCGTCGGGGATGCCCGCGTCGGAACACGCCCGCGCGAACATCAGCGAGGTCAGCGGGGTGATCTCGGCGGGCTTGAGCACGATGGTGTTGCCCGCGGCGATCGCCGGGAGGATCTTCCAGGCGGCCATCTGGAGCGGGTAGTTCCACGGCGCGATCGAGCCGACCACGCCGATCGCCTCGCGGCGCACCATCGACGTGGAGCCGGTCGAGTACTCGCCGGCCGCCTTGCCCTCCAGGTTGCGCGCCGCGCCCGCGAAGAACGCGGTGTTGTCGATCGTGCCCGGCACGTCGAACTCGGTGCTGAGCCGGATCGGCTTGCCCGCCTGCGCGCTCTCGACGCGGGCGAAGTCCGCGGCACGCTCCTCCAGCAGCACCGACAGCCGGTTCAGCGCGGTCGCCCGCTCGCCCGGGGTGGCCCGCGACCACTGCGGGAAGGCGCCCTTGGCGGCGGCTACCGCCGCGTCCACGTCCGAGGGGTCCGCCAGCGTGAGGGTCTCGACCGTCTCGCCGGTCGCCGGGTTCGTGACGTCGAAGGTCTCTCCGGACGAGCCCTGCCGCAGTTGTCCCCCGACGTACTGATGACCTTTGCCGAAGTCCTGCACAGGCATGGGAGCCCTCCAAGGGGGTTTTCGATGAGCCGACGGGCGCCGCGGGTGGCGGTTATGCGCGTGAGCCGCGTCAGCGTAGGACGATGCCGTTTCGACACGGGGTGCCGCAACAGGCACATCGACAGGTACGAGGACGTGGGCTTTACAGGTCGTGAATCGTCGCGATCGACCCCGGGGTCGAGGGTCGAACCGCTCGACGACCTGTCACCATGGAAGTGTCGCCCGCCGAGCCGTTTACAGATTGCTCGCGGATTCCCGCTTCCTCGGGAACCAACCGCCGTCGCGGTCGGGCCGAAGTCAGCTCGCGGAGGTTTTCGGATGTTCCCCACGGTCGCCGACGTACTGGCCCTCGACATCGTCCGGCGCGGCCGCCCGCAGGTGGTCGCGGGTGAACGCGGCCTGGCTCGGCCGGTGCGCTGGGTGCACATCAGCGAGCTGCCGGATGTGACCCGGCTGCTCAAGGGTGGCGAGCTGGTGATGGCCACCGGCATCGCGCTCCCCGAGGAGCGCGAGGGCCTGCAACGTTACATCCGCGATCTCGCCGAGGTGGACGCGGCCGGTCTCGTGGTCGAGCTGGGCCGGCGCTACACCGACCAGTTGCCGCGCGCGCTGGTCGCCGCGGCCGAGCAGGTCGGCCTCCCGGTGATCACGCTGCGCAACGAGACCCGGTTCATCGGCATCACCGAGGCCGTACACGGGCTGATCATCGACGCCCAGCTCGCCGAGCTCCAGGCGTCCGAGGCGGTGCACCAGGCGTTCAACGAGCTCGCGGTCGAGGGCGCCGAACCCGCCGAGATCGTCCGGCAGGCGTCCCGGATGGCCGGGCGCCCGGTGATCCTGGAGAACCTCGCCCACCAGGTGCTCGCCTACGACGCGCCCGGGGTGGTCGCCGAAACCCTCCTGGAGAACTGGGAGGACCGCTCGCGGCAACTGCGCATGTCCACCCGGACCGCCTTCGACGAACGCACCGGGTGGCTGGTGACCACGGTCGGCGCGCGCGGCCACGACTGGGGCCGGCTGGTGCTGGTCGGCGACGGCACGCCGCCGCCCGCGCAGCAGAGCATGCTGCTGGAGCGGGCCGCCTCCACCCTCGCGCTGAACCGCTTGGTGGTGCGCGACCGGGAGAGCCTGGAGCGGCAGACCCACCGCACGCTGCTGTCCGGCATCCTGACCCACTCCTACACGGTGGCCGAGGTGACCCTGCGGGCCCGTGCGCTCGGTGTGCCGCTGGAGGGACGGCGGCTGGTCGGCGTGGTGCTGCGGCTGCGGCGCAGTGTGACCCCGGCCGCGCTGGAATCGCAGGCGCGGCTGCGCGACTTCACCGAGATCGCCGCCGCGGCGGTCCGCGAGCGCCGGCTGGCGGCGCTGGTCGGCGGCCTGGACGACGACAACGTCGGGCTGCTGGTGGCGCTCGCGTCGCAGGACACCGAGGACGGCGCGCTGGAGGGCTTCTCCGGGGCGATCCGCCGGCTCGCCCCGGATCTCGCGGACGACATCGTGGTCGCGGTCGGCTCCTCGGTGGGCGCGGTGCGCGACGCGCGCCGCTCGCTCCTGGAGGCCACCCAGGTCGCGGACGCCGCGCTGCACCAGGGCGGCAAGGCCGCCTTCTACCGGCTGCCCGACGTACGGCTGCGCGGACTGCTGCACCTGCTGCGCGACGACGCGCGGTTGCAGACCTACGTCGAGCGCGAACTCGGACCGCTGCTCGCCTACGACGCCCAACAGGGCACCCAGTTGATCGCGATGCTCCAAGTCTATCTGGACCACGGCCGGAACAAGTCCGCGGCGGCCGACGCCGCGCACCTGTCCCGGCCCTCCTTCTACGAGCGGCTGCACCGGATCGAACGAATCCTGGGCGTCGACCTGGACCAGGTGGAGAGCTGCCTGTCGCTGCACGTGGCGCTGCTGGGTCTGGAGGCGCTGCGCCGGTGAGCGCGGGGCCGTCGGGAGCGGCGCTCAGGCTCCGGGGCGGGCACCCGCGAGGGTGAAGTCGGTCACCGCGAGCGCGTGCAGCGCCGCGTCGCGCGTCCACAACTGCTCGGTGCTGAAGACGTCGACCTCGATGTAGATGCCATTGACGATCACCGCGGCCAACATCGCGTGCCGGGAAATACCGGACTCGGTCCAGGTGTATTCCCAGACCACACCCTTGGCACCGTGAATGGCGCGTTCCTCGAAGACCACTTTTCGATAGTCGCGAAAAACCTTGGGCGCGTTCTGTTCGTCGTCGCGCCACTGCTCCAACAAATCCGTGGTCTGTTGGAACGCGGTACGCCCGGTCAACACGCTCGCGCCGGCCGGGTCGGAGTAGATCACGCTCTGGTTCTGCTCCTTTCGGTTCCAGCCCTGCGGGACCTGCCATGTGAAGGTGTTCTCGTCCGCCTTGCGCACCGGGATCGGCGCGGTCCCCGGGGGCCCGCCCGGGTACGGGACGCTGTTGGTTAATTTGGGCCCTGCGCGTGACGTCGGCCCTCAAGACCCGGTTGTGGTCTTGGGGGCCGACGTTGTCGTAGGGGGAGGGTGTCGATGTCGATGCAGCCGCGGGAGCCGGGGGAGATTCCGGCGGAGACGGTACGGGTGGCGCGGGCGGCGTTCCCGAAGGGGAGTCTGGCGATCCGGGTCCGGGACGAGTTGGGGCCGTTGTTCCGGGACGAGGGGTTCGCCGATCTGTTCCCGGGGCGGCGGGGCAGGCCGGCGTGGTCGCCGGGACGTCTGGCGCTGGTGCTGGTGTTGCAGTTCGTGGAGGGGTTGACCGATCGTCAGGCCGCGGAGGCGGTGCGGGCACGGATCGACTTCAAGTACGCGCTGGGGTTGGAGTTGGGCGATCCGGGGTTCGACTTCTCGGTGCTGTCCGAGTTCCGCGACCGGCTGGTGGAGGCGGACGCGGGACGGCGGGTGTTGGACGGTGTTCTGGCCGCGGCGCGGGAGAAGGGCCTGTTGGCCGGCGGCGGGAAGGCGCGCACCGATTCCACGCATGTGCTGTCCGCCGCACGCGAGTTGGGTTTTCTGGAGTTGGTGTCCGAGACGCTGCGCGCGGCGTTGAACGCGGTCGCCGAGGCCGACCCGGAGTGGTTGCGCCCGGTCGCCGAGCCGGACTGGTTCCGGCACTACGCGACCCGGGCGGAGGAGTCCCGCTTCCCCAGGGCCCGCACCCGGCGGGACGAGGTGGGGGCGCGGATCGGCCGGGACGGGACGCGGCTGCTCGCACTCGTGCTCGCCGCGGACGCGCCGGGCGGTCTGCGTGCCCTGGAGGAGGTGGAGACGCTGCGGCGGGTGTGGGTGCAGCACTTCCACCGGGTGGACGGGCAGGTGGTGCGCCGCGGCCCAAAAGACCGGCCGCCGGGCGCGAAGCGCCTGGTCACCCCCTATGACACCGACGCGCGTGGCAGCGTCAAACGCGACACGATGTGGGACGGCTACAAGGTCCACCTCACCGAGACCTGCGATCCGGACGCGGTGCACCTGGTCACGAACGTGGCCACCACCGAGTCCACCGTCCCCGACAGCGTGTTGGCCGACCGGGTCCACGCCGGCCTCGCCGAGCGGGACCTGCTGCCCGACGAGCACTGGGTCGACGCCGGCTACCCCACCGCCGCGCAGATCGTCGCCGCCCGGCGCGACCACGACGTCGCGCTGCTCGGACCGGTCCGAGCCGATACCAACGCCCAGGCGGACGGCCCGTTCCGGCAGGACTCGTTCACCGTCGACTGGGACGACCAGCGAGCCACCTGCCCGAACGGGGCCACCAACACCGAGTGGCACCAGCGCCGTTCGCAGGCCGGACTGCCGGTCGTTCGGATCCGGTTCCCCACCGCCGTCTGCCGGCACTGCCCCGATCTGCGCGCCTGTGTCAACTCGCCGAGCGCCGAGCGCCGCGAGCTCACCCTGCGCCACCGCGACGAACACGAGGTTCTGCGCACCGCCCGCGCCGAACAGCAGACCGACGCGTGGAAGGACCGCTACAAGATCCGCGCCGGCGTCGAGGGCACCATTTCCCAGGGCGCCGCACGCTGCGGCCTGCGCAGATCCCGCTACCGGGGCCTCGCCAAGACAAGCCTCCAACACCAACTCACCGGCGCCGCGATCAACCTCGCCCGCATCGACGCCCACCTCACCCACACACCGCGAGCCCGGACCCGGACCAGCCACTTCGCACGGCTTCGCCCCGCCGAGCCGAAGCTCGACGGGGCGAATTAACCAACAGCGTCGGGTACGGCGCCGGGCCCGCGACCGGGTTCGTCGAGGGCCGGCCGCTCGTCCCGGAGGTGGTCGACGGGCCCGCGCTGCCGCTCGCGCCGCCCTTGTTCGCCCCGCCACCGCCGTCGGCGAGCAGCAGCGCCGCGACGATGGCGCCGGCCACGAGGAGCGTGACGACGGGCATCAGCACGGCCAGGAAGCGGCGGCGCGAGCGCGGTGGTCGGCGGGTGCGGCCCGGCAGCGGGAAGGTCGGCGAGTGGGCTCCGCCGGGCGGCGTGCTCGGCCGCTGCCCCGGCGGCGGCGCGGCGGGCACACGCGGGAACGGGTCGAGCGGGGTGCCGTCGTCGGGAGCGATCCGGGCGGGCGGGACCAGGTCGCGCAGCGGCGGTTGCGGATGCGTGGTCGGCACCAGCGTCGCGTCGTCGTCCGCCTCGACCGGGGCGCGCTCGTTCGCGCCGTACTCGACCGGCCCCCGCTCGACCGGCCCGCGATCGAGCGCCCGCCCGAGTGCGGTCGGCGGGATCGGCCGGGTCGACTCGCCCGCGTGCCGGCGCCCCTCGGCGGCGAGCAGCGCGCTCAGCCTGGCCTCCACCTCCGCCGAGTCCGGGCGCTGGGCCGGGTCGCGCCGGAACAGGTCGCGCACGAGCGGTCCCAGCGGACCGATCTCCTCGGGCACCTCGGGCTCGGCGATCACGATCGCGTGCATCGTGGCCACCGGCGTGGAGCGCCGGAACGGCGACGCGCCGGTGACCGCCGCGCACAGCGTGACGCCCAGCGACCACAAATCGGAGGCGGGTCCGGGGTGTTCGCTCTCGATCCGCTCGGGCGCCATGAACTCGGGCGAGCCCAGGATCGCCCCGGTCCCGGTCAGCCCGCTGACCCCCTCCAGCGCGGCGATGCCGAAGTCGGTCAGCACGGCGTGGCCGTCCCGCTCGAGCAGCACGTTGCCCGGCTTGACGTCGCGGTGGATGACGCCGTGCGCGTGCACGACGCCGAGCGCGCGGGCGATCTGCACGGCCATCGCCGCGGCGGCGTGCGGGGTGAGCGGCCCGTCCTCCTCCAGGATCGCGTCCAGCGAGCGGGCGTCGAGCAGTTCCATCACGATCCACAACCGGTCGTCGTCCTCGACGTAGTCGTAGACCCGCACCACGTTGGGGTGATTGATCCGCGCGGTCGCCTGCGCCTCCCGCAGGCTGCGTTCCCGGAAGGACTGGGACGCGCTGCGCCCCCATCCGGTGCTGATCACCTTCGCCGCCACCGGTCGGTCGAGCAGGCGGTCCCGGGCCCGCCACACGGTGCCCATGCCGCCGCTGCCGAGCACGCTCACCAGCTCGTATCGGGCTCCGACCACGAAGCCCGCCCAACCGTCTCCAGGCCCGCCCGGCATCGGCTTTCCCCCAGGTCCCGCCGCTTCTCAAGATCAGACCATTGCCACTTTCGTCGGATTACCTCGAAAAGGCCCTGCGAAAGCTTAGGACGGACATGGTAGAACGAATCGTCACACATAGCGGGAGGGGGATACCGCATGTTCACTCCGAAAAAACTTCGATCAGAAAACGTCAAGCGCGCGGCGCTGATAATTTCTGTTCCGGTCGGAATAGGAATGATTCTGAACGCCGGCCTGGCCGTCGCGGATACCGAGGGGAACGGTCCCGTCCATCGGTACGGCGGTGGGCACACCCACACGCAGGGCCCGACGGGCGAGGTCACCACGAAGCCGCCCTCGACCACGCGACCACCGGTCACCTCCAAGCCGCCCACCTCGCAACGGCCGAGCAGCACGCCGCCGCCCACGACGAACAAGCCCACGACCACCAGGCCGTCGACCACCAAGCCCTCGACCACCACACCGGGGACGACGCCACCGCCGACCACACCGCGGCCGAGCACCACCCCGCCCACCACCGCGCCGTCCGGCTCCGCGTCGCCGACCGTGCCGCCCACGGCCGAGCCGTTCGCGGTGACCACGTCCACCCAGATCACCTTCGACGCCAACGGCCGGGGCTCGATCGCGTTCACCGTCACCAACGCCACCGACCGGGCCCAGCCCGCCCGCGACGTGTACGCGCGCACCACCGGCGCACTCCGGATCCTCTCGGTGTCCGGATGTTCGACCGCTCCCGCGCTCAAGTCCCCGGGACCGGCCTGGACCACCACGTTCAAGTGCGCACCGGGCGCGCTCGGGCCGCACGAGACCAGGCGGTGGTCGGCGGCCGTCGAATACCTGCCGGCCGTGCAACAACCGCGCGCGGCGCGCGCCGAGGTGCGACTCCCGCTCGCGCCGGAGGCGGACATCTCCACGTTCTGCGTGCTCGTGGTGCCCGAGGGCGCGACGGACACGTCCGTGGTGCTGGGCCGGGCCGGACCGTTGACCCTGGTCAACCGGGCCAACAACAACGACCCGTCGTTCATCGGGTACACGGTGAACACGGCGGATCCGGGCGTACCCGGCACCACCACCAGCGGCACCACCACCGGCGGCGGCACGACGGGCGGCGGCACCACCGGTGGCGGCACCACCGGTGGTGCGAGCACGGGCGGAAGCACCGGCGGCACCGAAGCGCCCCCGCCGCCGAGCACCCTGCCCAAGACCGGCCCCGGCGACGACACCGTGTCACTGGCCGGCGGCGCGCTCGGCCTGATGCTGGTGGGCAACGCGCTGTTCCAGGGCGCGCGCCTGCGCCGGGTCCGTTCCGCCGAGGGCGAGGACGAGGCGGACCGGGACTGATCGCACCCGACCACACCCGGCACGCCCGCCCCGGACCGTGCGCTCGGCCGAGCGTGAACCCGGCCGAGCGGGCGCGCGGTGAACCGGACGGCCCCGACCCCGTGTACGACGGGCCGGGGCCGCCCGACGTCAGTGCCCGGTCAGCGCCAGCACCCGTCGCGCGGCGGGCCGCTCCAGCAGATCGGCGAACGTGGTCCGCCCCTGCACCACCTTGCGGAACACCCGCCAACCCTGCGGCAGCGTGGTCACCGCGTGGTGCAACATCCCGGGATGCCGCTCGAAGACGCCGAGCAGGAGCCGTCCGGCGCGCATCTCGCGGCCCAGCACGGCGTCGATGTCCGCGTGGTAGTCGGCACCGACCCTGTCCACCTCGGCGTCGCCGTCCACCGCGGCCATCAGCGCGGCCCGCTCCCCCGCCAGCCGGCCGGAGCGCAGCGCGTACGAGATGCCCTCGCGCGTCCACGGTTCCAGCAGCCCGGCGGCGTCCCCGGCGACCAGCACCCGCCCGCGCGAAAGCGGCGCGCTCTCCGTGCGGCAGCGGGTCAGGTGGCCCGACTCGACGGCGGGCCGGAACCCGGCCAGGCCGAGCCGGCCGACGAAGTCGCGCAGGTAGGCGCGGGTGGCCTCACCCTCGCCCCGGGCGCAGATCACGCCCACGGTCAACGTGTCCCCCTTGGGGAAGACCCACCCGTACGAGCCCGGCAGCGGGCCCCAGTCGAGCAGGATCCGGCCGCGCCAGTGCGCGGCTACCTCCGGCGGCACCGGGATCTCCGCCTCCAGGCCCAGATCGACCTGCTCGAAGGTGACCCCGACGTAGGCCGAGCTGCGCCCGGCGCTGCCGTCCGCACCGACCACCGCGTGCGCGCGCAGCACCTCGCCGCCGGCCAGGGTCAGCGTCACCCGGCCGTCCCGCTCGGCGATCCGGGAGACCGCGACGCCCTCGCGCAGGACCGCGCCCTCGGCCACCGCCGCGCGGGTCAGCGCCTCGTCGAAGCGGGCCCGGTCGACCAGGCCGATCAGCGTGGTCCGGGCCGAGCGCACCCGCCGGCGGCGCCCGCGCAGGGTGAACTCGATCTCGTGCACCAGGTCCTCGACCGGCGGCTCGAACCCGGGCGGGAGGGAGTTCTTGGAGGGGCCGATGATGCCGCCGCCGCAGGTCTTGTAGCGCGGCAGTTCGGCCCGGTCCAGGATCAGCGTCCGTCGGCCCGCGCGGGCCGCGGCCAGCGCCGCCGACGCCCCGGCGGGACCCGCTCCGATCACCACGACATCCCAGCTCACAGGCTCGGCACCGGGGTCGGTGCTGGGGTCGGCGGGCAGTTCGACGGCGGGCACGGAGACGGCCTCGGGGGAGCTGCTAGTCATGGATATCGACCCTAGTGCGTCCGTCCGGGCGGCTCTCGACGGGAGGTCTGCCGGCGGTCTGCGCGTCTGCCCGGATCACCCTCGAACGCGAACTATGCTCCGCCGGTGTCCCACGACAGCGCGCCCTTCCTGATCGTTTTGACGCTGGCCTTCGTCGCGCCGCTGACGGCGGACCTGCTCGGCCGGTGGATCCCGGTGCCCACGGTCGTGCTGGAACTGCTGTTCGGAGTCGTGGTGGGGCCGTCGGTGCTGGACTGGGTGCAGGAGACGACCGTGTTGACCTTCACGGCCAACTTCGGGCTCGCGTTCCTGATGTTCTTGGCCGGTTTCGAGATCGATCCGGCCCGGCTCAGCGGCCGACCGCTGCGGCGGGCCACGTGGGGCTGGGCGCTGTCCCTGGTGGTCGGCCTGCTGCTCGGCCTGCTGCTGGTGCGGTCGGACTCGGCCACCACGAGCCTGGTGATCGGACTCGCGCTGACCACCACCGCGCTGGGCACGCTGCTGCCGATCCTGCGCGACGCGGGCGCGCTGCCCACCCGGTTCGGCGCGCAGGTGATGGCGATCGGCACACTCGGCGAGTTCGGCCCGATCGTGGCCGTCTCGCTGCTCCTGAGCGGGCGCAGCGCGGGTGCCTCGGCGGTCGCCCTGGTGTGCTTCGCGGCGTTGACGGTGGTCGCGTTCGCGTTCGCGCGCCGTCCGCTGCCCGGCCCGCTGGACCGGGTGGTCCGGGCGACGCTGCACTCCAGCGGCCAACTCGCCATCCGGCTGTCGGTGCTCGTGCTCGCGCTGTTGGTCTGGGCCGCGGACGAACTCGGCCTGGACGCCCTGCTCGGCGCGTTCGCGGCCGGTCTGGTCATCCGGCTGCTGCTGTCGGACATGCCCGCGGCATCGCGCGAGACGGTCGCGGGCAAGCTGGACGCGATCGGCTTCGGGATGTTCGTCCCGGTCTTCTTCGTGGTCAGCGGCGTGCGCTTCGAAGGCCGCGCGCTGTTCGCCGACTTCGGCACGATCGCCATGCTGCCGATGTTCCTGGCGCTGCTCCTGGTGGCGCGCGGCCTGCCGACGTACCTGATGGAGCGCGGCTCACCGTCGGCCGTACGCCTGGGGCTGGCCCTGTTCGCCTCGGCCGGCCTGCCGCTGATCGTGGTCATCACCGGCATCGGCGTGGAGGAGGGCCGACTGCGCGCGGGCACCGCCGCCGCGATGGTCGGCGCCGGGATGATCTCCGTGCTGGTGTTCCCGCTGCTCGGGATGCGCGCCTACCGCGGCGCCGTCTCCGCCGACCCGGCCCTCGCCGAGCGCTGACCCCGCGGCCCACCGACCGGACGCCCACCGGCCCGCGGCCCATCGGCCGCCGACCGCCGGGTCACAGGCCGATGATGTTCCCCCACGCCTTCTCCCAGCGCCGTTCCTCGTCCTCGGTGGTCTCCCGCATGCCGTGCAGCTTCGCGGTCATCTCGGCGTCCGGGAAGATCAGCGGGTTGCTCGCCGACTCGCGCATCTCCTGGTCCGAGGACTCGGCCAGCACCTGCTGCGCGGCCGGCACCGGACACACGTACGCCACGTAGTTCGCCAGTTCGGCCGCGACCTCCGGGTCGTAGTAGAAGTCCATCAGCTTCTCGGCGTTGGTCTTGTGCGCGGCCTTGTTCGGCACCATCAGGTTCTCCGACCACAGCTCGGCGCCCTCCTCGGGCACCACGAACTCGATGTCGGGGTTGTCCAGCTTGAGCTGGCCGACGTCGCCGGAGTACGCCTGGCAGGCCAGGATGTCGCCGTTGGCCAGGCCCGAGGTGTAGTCGTTGCCGGTGAAGCTGCGGATGTGGTCCTTGTCGACCAGCTTCTGCATGCGCTCCATCACCTTGTCCACATCCGCGTCGGTGAAGGTCCTGATGTCCGTACCCTCACCCAGCATCAGCAGTGCGACGGCCTCCATGAAGCCCGCGAACACGGTGACCCGGCCCTTGAGTTCGGGCCGCCACAGGTCGTTGACCGAGCGGATCTCGCGGTCCACCAGCTTCTTGTTGTACGCGATGCCGGTCATCCCGCTCTGCCACGGCACGGTGTACTCGCGCTTGGGGTCGTAGCCCGGGCTGCGCAGCGATTCGGCGAGGTGGGCGTCCACCTGCGGCAGGTTGGCCTTGTTCAGCTTCTGCACCCAGCCGAGCCGGACGAAGCGGGTGCACATCCAGTCCGAGATGACGATCGCGTCGCGCCCCGGCTCCTTGCCCGCCTGGATGGCCGGGTGGATCTTGCCGAAGAACTCGTCGTTGTCGTTGATCTCCTCCGAGTAGCGGACCTTGATCCCGGTCTTCTCGGTGAAGGCGTCGAGCGTGGGGTGCTTCTGCTCGTCGTTCTCGTCGATGTCGATGTACAGGGCCCAGTTGGAGAAGCGCACCACCTTCTCCTGCTCCGACCGGTCCCGGCCGGCGCGCTTGCTCTCCTGGACGTACGCGGACGGCACGCCGCACGCGGCCAGGGTGCCGACGGCCGCGGCCGCGCCGGCGCCACGCAGGAACATCCGCCGGTCCACCCGGTGACCGGCGATCCGCAGCGGGGACTGGGCGCGAGTGCGGGCGCGGGTCATCGGCGACTCCTTGGCGAATGCGGGGGTGGGGCCTGCTCCGTGGGCGGGGGACCGCGCTGTGCGTACAGATGGCCCACCGCATCGTGGCGGTGACCCGCCCCCGACGGCAACACGCACCCTGTCAACCCTCGCGAAGCGGAGTTGACAGGGTGCGTGTCGGATGTCGCCGGTGCCGCTCGCGCGGCGGGGCGGATCAGGCGTCGTAGTTGGTCATCACGTGCTTGATCCGGGTGTAGTCCTCGAAGCCGTAACCGGAGAGGTCCTTGCCGTAGCCGGAGTGCTTGAAGCCGCCGTGCGGCATCTCGGCGACCAGCGGGATGTGCGTGTTGATCCACACGCAGCCGAAGTCGAGCCGCTTGGCCATCCGCATCGCCCGGCTGTGGTCCTTGGTCCACACCGAGGACGCGAGCGCGTACTGCACGCCGTTGGCGTTGCTCAGCGCCTCGGCCTCGTCCTCGAACGACTGGACCGTGATGACCGGGCCGAACACCTCGTTCTGGATGATCTCGTCGTCCTGCTTCAGCCCGGAGACCACGGTCGGGGCGTAGAAGAAGCCCTTGTCGCCGACCCGGTGCCCGCCGGCCTCGACCTTCGCGTGCCCGGGGAGGCGGTCGATGAAGCCGCTCACCTGCCCGAGTTGGTTGACGTTGTTGACCGGGCCGAAGTCCGCGTCGTCCTGCGGACCGGTGGAGGTGGCGTTCGCGGCGGCGGCCAGCGCGGCGGTGAACTCCTCGCGGATCGAGGAGTGCACGAGCACCCGGGTCGCGGCGGTGCAGTCCTGGCCGGCGTTGAAGAAGCCCGCGCCGGCGATGCCCTCGGCCGCGGCGGCGATGTCGGCGTCCTCGAAGACCACGACGGGCGCCTTGCCGCCGAGTTCGAGGTGCACCCGCTTGAGGTCCCTGGACGCGCTCTCGGCGACCGCCATGCCGGCCCGTACCGAGCCGGTGATCGAGGCCATCGCCGGGGTCTTGTGCTCGACCATCAGCCGACCGGTGTCGCGGTCGCCGCAGATCACGTTGAACACGCCGGCGGGCAGGATCTCGCCGATGATCTCGGCGAGCAGCACGGTGGAGGCGGGCGTGGTGTCGGACGGCTTGAGCACCACGGTGTTGCCCGCGGCCAGGGCCGGCGCGAACTTCCACAC
The DNA here is from genome assembly GCF_045207655.1 of Embleya sp. NBC_00888. NCBI lineage: Bacteria > Bacillati > Actinomycetota > Actinomycetes > Kitasatosporales > Streptomycetaceae > Embleya > Embleya sp. NBC_00888. The sequence continues at coordinate 2,957,485 of NZ_CP108784.1, forward strand.
GGCCATCATCATCGGGTAGTTCCACGGCGCCACCTGGGCGCAGACACCGACCGGCTCACGCCGCACCATGGAGGTGTGCCCCGCCATGTACTCGCCGGCCGACTTGCCCTCGAGCATGCGCGCGGCACCCGCGAAGAAGCGGATCTGGTCCACCATCGGCGGGATTTCCTCGGACGCGGTGAGCGCGCGCGGCTTGCCGGTGTTGCGACACTCGGCGTCGATCAGCTCGTCCGCGCGCTTCTCGACCGCGTCGGCGATCTTGAGCAGCGCCAGCTGCCGCTCGGCGGGCGTGGTCTCGCTCCAGGTCTCGAACGCCGTGGCCGCCGCGCGCATCGCGGCGTCGACGTCCCGCTCCCGGGAGAGCGGGGACGTCGCGTAGACCTCGCCCGTGGCGGGGTCGACGATGTCGAGCGTGCCGCCGTCCGCGGCGTCGGTGAACGTGCCGTCGATGTAGTTGCGCAGAGTACGCAGGTCGCTCATGTCCCAAGTCTCCTTCGAAAACGGGGCGGCGCCGGCAGGACGGCGAGGGGGTCGAATCCCGACCTGGGCCGCGATCCCAGCCTAACCGGATTGCTGTCGGTATCCGCATCCCCATCCCGCACCAACAACTGAATCAGTTGTCTCGTTGATCAAAGTCAACGGATTCCCTTGCGAAAGGCCCATCTGATGAGGCAGAGTGACTACGTGGCCGGTCGAGACAGAAACCCGAACGCTCCGGCCGACGCCGTGTCGAAGGCGATCATCGAGCAGCTCCAGGAGGACGGACGCCGCTCGTATGCCGCGATCGGCAAGGCGGTCGGTCTCTCGGAGGCCGCGGTACGTCAACGCGTACAGCGCCTGCTCGACCAAGGCGTGATGCAGATCGTCGCCGTGACGGATCCGCTGACCGTCGGCTTCCATCGCCAGGCCATGGTCGGGGTTCGCGTCGAAGGAGACATCGAACCCGTAGCGGACATTCTGGCCACGATGAAGGAAGTGGACTACGTCGTCATCACGGCTGGTTCGTTCGACCTCATCGTGGAACTCGTATGCGAGAACGACGACCACCTGCTCGACATCATCAACAAGAGGATTCGAGCGATTCCGGGCGTACGGAGCACCGAGAGCTTCGTCTACCTGAAGCTTCGGAAGCAGACCTACCAGTGGGGTACTCGATGACACAGCAGTACGACAACGCGGCACTCTCCAAGAGCGCCTACGACCACCTGTGGATGCACTTCACCCGCATGTCGTCGTACGAGAACGCTCCCGTGCCGACCATCGTGCGCGGTGAAGGCAGCTACATCTGGGACACCAACGGGCGCAAGTACATCGACGGCCTCGCCGGTCTGTTCGTCGTACAGGCCGGTCACGGCCGCACCGAGCTGGCCGAGGTGGCCCGCAAGCAGGCCGAGCAGCTGGCCTTCTTCCCGGTGTGGAGCTACGCCCACCCCAAGGCGATCGAGCTCGCCGAGCGCCTGGCGCACCACGCCCCGGGCGACCTGAACAAGGTCTTCTTCACCACCGGTGGCGGCGAGGCCGTCGAGTCCGCGTGGAAGCTGGCGAAGCACTACTTCAAGCTGACCGGCAAGCCGACCAAGCACAAGGTCATCTCGCGGGCCATCGCCTACCACGGCACCCCGCAGGGCGCGCTGTCGATCACCGGTCTGCCGGACTACAAGGCGCCGTACGAGCCGCTGGTGCCGAGCACCTTCCGGGTGCCGAACACCAACCAGTACCGCAAGCCGGAGTTCCTGGCCGACTCCTCGCCCGAGGGCTTCGGCCGCTGGGCCGCCGACCAGATCGAGGTGGCGATCCTCAACGAGGGCCCCGACACCGTCGCCGCGGTCTTCCTGGAGCCGGTGCAGAACGCCGGCGGCTGCTTCCCGCCGCCGCCCGGGTACTTCCAGCGCGTGCGCGAGATCTGCGACCAGTACGACGTGCTGCTCGTCTCGGACGAGGTCATCTGCGCGTTCGGCCGACTCGGCACGATGTTCGCGTGCGACAAGTTCGACTACGTCCCCGACATCATCACCTGCGCCAAGGGCATGACCTCGGGCTACTCGCCGATCGGCGCGATGATCGTCTCGGACCGCCTCGCCGAGCCGTTCTACAACGGCAGCGACAACGTCTTCATGCACGGCTACACGTTCGGCGGGCACCCGGTGTCCTCCGCCGTGGCGCTGGCCAACCTCGACATCTTCGAGCGCGAGGGCCTGAACCAGCACGTGCTGGACAACGAGTCCAAGTTCCTGGCCACGCTGCAGAAGCTCCAGGACCTGCCGATCGTCGGCGACGTGCGCGGCAACGGGTACTTCTACGGCATCGAGATGGTCAAGGACAAGGCCACCAAGGAGACGTTCAACGAGGACGAGGCCGAGCGCCTGCTCCGCGGCTTCCTGTCCACCGCGCTCTACGACAACGGCCTGTACTGCCGCGCCGACGACCGCGGCGACCCGGTCATCCAGCTCTCCCCGCCGCTGACCGCGGACCAGGGTGTGTTCGACGAGATCGAGCAGATCCTGCGCGGAGTGCTCACCGAGGCCTGGACCAAGCTGTAGATCGAGCAGTAGACCCCGGCTATTCGACGAACCCTCAGTGAGTCTGCCGCCGTCGCGCACACGCCAGTGCGCGCCGGCGGCAGACTCATATCCGGCACCAAATCCACCGAAGAGCCGAGAAATACCGACAACCACGACATCGACCCGCCCGCGCCCCGACCCGCGCCGCGCTCGGATCACCGAAGAGGCCCGATGAGCCACCCCACTCCCGACTCCACCCTCGGCTCCACCGCCCGCACTCGCATACGCCGACTGCCCGACCACGCCGTCCGGGAGCGAACCGCGCTGCACGCCGTGCTCGACGCCGGCCTGGTCGGCCACCTGGCGATCACCGGCGAGGACGGTCAGCCGTTCGTGCTCCCGGTCGCCTACGCCCGGGACGGCGAGCGGGTGCTGATCCACGGCTCGACCGGCAGCCGGCTCTTCCGCGGCCTGGCCGCGGGCGCCCCGACCTGCCTGACCGTGACACTGCTCGACGGCCTGGTGCTGGCCCGCTCGGCCTTCGAGTCGTCCATGCACTACCGCAGCGCGATGGTGCTCGGCTCGTGTGTCGTGCTGCCCGAGGACGAGAAGGCCGCCGCGCTGGACCTGCTCACCGACCGACTGCTGCCCGGCCGCCGCGACGAACTGCGCCCGCACCGGGTCAAGGAGTTGGCCGCGACCCTGGTGCTCGCGCTGTCCCTGGACGAGGCCTCGGTGAAGATCTCGGCCGGACCGCCGGACGACGACGACGAGGATCTGGACGCCCCGATCTGGGCCGGCGTGGTGCCGATCGGCGAACACTTCGGCGAGCCGGTGCCCGCCCCGGACCTGCGCTTCGACCTGCCCGCGCCGGACTACCTGAGGAAGTGGCGACGATGACCGCCGACTACCGCGAACTGTCGCTGTGGTTCGACACACTCGACGAGGAGATCACCCCGCGTCCCGCGCTCACGGGCGACTTGGACGTGGACGTGGCGATCGTCGGCGCCGGCTACACCGGCCTGTGGACCGCCTACTACCTGGCCAAGGCGGACCCGACGCTGCGCATCGTGGTCCTGGAGCGGGAGATCGCCGGCTTCGGCGCCTCCGGCCGCAACGGCGGCTGGTGCTCGGCGCTGTTCCCCGCGTCGATCGCGAAGGTGGCCCGGAGCAGCACCCGCGAGCGGGCCGTCGCCCAGCAGCGGGCGATGAACGCGACCGTGGACGAGGTCGGCCGGGTGGTCGCCGAGGAGGGCATCGACTGCGACTTCGCCAAGGGCGGCACCGTCGTGCTGGCCCGCACCCCGGTGCAACTGGCCCGGGCCCGCGACCTGGTCGCGGACGAACACGCGTGGGGCTTCGACGACACGGACGCCCGGCTGCTGGACGCCGCCGAGGCGCGCGCGATGGTCGGCGCCACCGACGTGCTCGGCGGCACCTACACCCCGCACTGCGCGGTGATCCACCCCGCCAAGCTGGCCCGCGGCCTGGCCGCCGCGGTGGACCGGCTGGGCGTGACCATCCACGAGCACACCCCGGTCACCGCGATCGAGGACGGCGCCGCGATCACCCCGCACGGCCGGGTCCGCGCCGACGTCGTGGTCCGCGCCACCGAGGGCTACACGCCCGAGTTGGCCGGCTTCCACCGCGACCTGGCTCCCGTGTACTCGCTGATGGTCGCCACCGAGCCGCTGCCCGAGTCGTTCTGGGCCGAGGTGGGCCTGGCCCGCCGGGAGAGCTTCAGCGACATGCGGCACCTGATCATCTACGGGCAGCGCACCGCCGACGACCGGCTCGCCTTCGGCGGGCGCGGCGCCCCGTACCACTTCGGCTCCAGGGTGCGGCCCGAGTTCGACCGCGACGACAAGGTCTTCGCCGAACTGCGTCGGGTGATCGCCGAACTCTTCCCGGCGGCGGCCGACGCGCGGATCACCCACTCGTGGGGTGGACCGCTCGGCGTGGCCCGCGACTGGTACGCGAGCTGCGGCCTGGACCGCGCCCGCGGCCTCGCCTGGGCCGGCGGCTACGTCGGCGACGGCGTGGGCACCGCGAACCTCGCGGGCCGTACCCTCGCCGACCTGATCCGCGACGAGTACACCGAGCTGACCCGCCTGCCCTGGGTCCGCCACCGCTCGCCCAGGTGGGAGCCCGAACCGTTCCGCTGGATCGGCACCAACGTCGGCCTGCGGGTGATGGCCGGCGCGGACGCCGAGGAGCGGCGCACCGGGAAGGAATCCCGGCTCGCGCACGCGTTCGGCCGGTTCCTGGGCCACTGAGTCGCCCCGGGGGCGGGGACCGACCGGGTCACCGCCCCCGGATGACGCGGCGCCAGGCCTCCAGGTGCTCCGCCGCCGCACCCGCCTTGAGCAGGAAGTCCGCCGCCGAGCCGTGCCGCTCGGCGAGCACCCGCAGGAACGTGTCGATGGACGCCCGGGCCGCGCCGCGCATCGCCGGCGCGACCGGGTGCGCCGGATCGATCCGGGGCTGCCGGGGCAGCCGGTCGATCCGCTCGAACATCTCCACCAGATGCGTCTCGGTCTCGGTGTAGTCGGCGATGATCGCCTCCCGCTCCACCCCCGCGACCGACAACAGCAGCGCGACCAGGATCCCGGTCCGGTCCTTGCCCGCCGTACAGTGCACCAGCGCCGGCACCCCGCCGTCGCCGGCCAGGATCTCCAGCGAGCGTACGTAGGACTCGCCGCCGCGCTCGGCCATCCGCATGTAGAGCAGGCCCGCGCCGTACTCGTCCACGTTCCCCAGGTCGATGTCGTCGTCCAGCCCCAGACCCTGGGTCTGCCCGGCCGAGACGTCGCCCACCGCGGCCCGGTCCGCGGCCAGCGCCGAGCGGCGACCCAGCAGCGGCAGCCGGTGCCGGGTCACCCCCGGCCACTGCGCCGGCGGCAGGCCCTCGCCGTCCGAACGCAGGTCCAGCACGTGCCGAACGCCGTACGTGTGGGTGAGCCGGTCGACTCCCTCGGGCGTCAGCAGATCCGGGGTCTCACACCGCATGAGTACGCCCGTTCGAGTGACTCCCCCGTCGATCAGCGGTAGGTCGCCGACGTCGCGGGCATTGAGCAGATCTGGAAGATCGAGTCGGCGGTTCATGTGCACCCCGTTCGGAACGCGTTCGATACACCTGTTCGCCTCATCATGGTGCGCGCGAACTCCCGCCGCCGGCAGGGTTCCCCGAGTGAGGGGTTTCTCGCCCCTGCCGCAACCCGGCGCCACGACACTCGTTGGAGGAGACGGGTGGCAACGAACGTTTCTCTGCGGGAGGTGTGCCATGTCCCTGTCGTCCCGCGCGGCGAGACCCCATGAACGGCGCGTCGTCCCCGAGACCGCGAGTTCCCCGCCCGACAACGACGTGCTGCGCTGTCGCGGACTGACCCTCACCCAGGGCCCGGTCACCCTGTTGCGGGACGTCTCCGCGGCGGTCCGCGCCGACGAGACGTTCGCGATCACCGGGCCCGGCGGCGCCGGCAAGTCGGCGCTGCTCGCGTGCCTGTCCGGCGTGGTCGCCCCCGATTCCGGCGAGATCTGGTTCAACAGCGGCCCGATGCACGTGCTCGACGAGAAGGGCCGGACCGCCCTGCGGCGTCGGCACTTCGGGCTGGTGGACGGGCGCACCCGGCTGCTCCCGGAGCTGACCGTCGCGGAGAACGTCGCGCTGCCGCTGCTGCTGGACCGGGTCCGCCGGGCCGAGGCGTTCGCCGTCGCCCGGCACTGGATGGAGCGGCTGGACGTGACCGAGCACGCCGAATCCCGGCCGATCGGCCTGGGCGGCGCGTTGTTGCGCCGCGCGGCGGTGGCCCGCGCGCTGGTCACCCGGCCGGCCGTGGTGTTCGCCGACGAGCCGGCGCACGGCCTGCTCGGCGCCGAGCTCGACCACCTGATGCGCATCCTGGTCTCCGCCGTGCGCTCGCACGGGATCACCCTGGTGCTGGCCACCGCCGACCGCCGGGTCTCGGCGCACGCGGACCACTGTCTGGCCCTGCGCGACGGTCGCCCGGACCCGCGTGCGGACGGGTGGTAGAGCGATGTCCGGGGCCGACCCGAGCCCACTGCGCGAGGCGTTGCGCGACGCGTCCCGGGTCGACGCCGCGCGCGTGCTGGCCGGCGCCGCGGTGGCGGGTACGGCCACCACCGTCCTGCTGAGCCTGCTGGCGTGGGCGCGACCGGCCGGGCGTCCCGGGCCGGCGCTGATCGGTCCGGTGCTCGCCGCGGTGCCGGTGCTGGCCGCGGTTGCCGTGCTGACCGCGGTCGCCAACCGGCTGACCGACCTGTACCGGATCGACCGGGCCGGCCGCTCGCTGCCGGTGCGGATGTCGGCCGATCGCGGTCGGGGCCTGGTCGCGTCCGAGGCGGCCACCACCGCCCTGGCCGGCGCGATCGCCGGGGTGCAGGCACACCTGGTGTCGCGCTCGTTGCTGGGTTCGGCGCCGCCCGGGATCCGCCATCTGCTCGCGATCGGCGCCACCGTGCCCTGGACGGCCTCGGTCACGCTGCTCGTCGCGGTACCCGCGATCGCGGCCCTCGCCGCCGCTTGCGCGACGCGCCGACCCTCGACCCGGTCGTTGCCGCTCGTTCCGCCCTATGTCGGGCCGCTGCTGGTGCTGGCCGGGCTGCTCGGGCAGTACCTGATCGCCGACCCGGGTCGGCCGGAGCGGTTGGCGCACGGCACGTTGCCCGCCGCCGTGCTCGGCTACGGCGCGGTGCTGGTGGGCGCGGCGCTCACCATGCCGTGGTTGGTGACCTGGCTCGGAGCGGGCTGGGCCGCCCGGGCCGGACGGGTGTGGACGTTGTGCGCGGCCCGTCGGATCGAGGCGAGCGCGCGCGGCCTGGCACTGCCCCTGGGGCTGACCACGATCGCCCTCGCGGTGGTCACCACCAGCCGACTCGCGGGCGACCACACCCCGGTGCGGATGGCCGACGCCCCGCTGTTCTTGACCGTCGCGGCGGTGTCGCTGTGCGCCGCCGCGATGTTGTTCACCGTGGCCGTGGAATACGGCTCCGCGCGCCGGGAGACCTCGCGCACGCTGCGTTCGATCGGCGCCGGCACACCGGTGGATCGCCGTGCGGCGCTGGTCGCCCTCACGGTGCCGGTGCTGGTGTGTGTACCGACCTCGGTCGCGGTCGGCGCGCTGGCCGCGTGGCCCGCGCAGGGTGACGCCAACCCGTTCCCCACGGTGTCCACGCGCACCGCGGCCCTGGGCACCGCGTGGGCGGTCGGCCTGCTGGCGATCGCGCTGATCGCGGCGACGGTGGTGATCGTGCGGGGCGAACGGCCGAGGTGGCGGACCTGAGGCCCGACCCCGACACGACCGAACCCGGGCCCGGGCCGAAACACCGGAAAACCGCTCCGTACATGGGAAAACACTTCGAGCCCGGCGCGGCGTCCCCTTCCGCGACGGGCTCGAAGTGCTTATCGTCTCGGGGGCCACGCGACCCCGAGCCGTGCGCCGGATCGTGTCCCTTCGACCGGCGGCTTGGGCGTGCCGCCGTCGGATCATTCGAACGGGGGGATCAAAGGATCCGACGACTTGGCACTGAGATCAGTCTGCCCTGGGGCGCCTAAGGATCCGATAAGGATTCGTTACCCGTTCTATATCGCCGCGCCGCGCACCCGTGACCTGCCCCGGATGTCCGAATATCGACCGAAGCAGGCCCGGCGTCCGCGGGACGGGACGTGCCTTCGGACCGGACGGGACCTAGACCTCGGCGGCCGCGAGCTGGCCGCAGGCGCCGTCGATGTCGCGACCGCGGGTGTCCCGGACGGTGACCGGCACGCCGTGCTTGGTCAGCAGGCGGACGAACTCCTCCTGGCGTTCGGCCGTCGACGCGGTCCACTTCGACCCCGGCGTGGGGTTGAGCGGGATCAGGTTGACGTGCGCGTTGTGGTTCTTGAGCCGGCGCCCGAGCAGGTCGGCCCGCCAGCCGTGGTCGTTGATGTCCTTGATCAGCGCGTACTCGATGGACACCCGTCGACCGGTGACGCCCTCGTAGTGCCACGCGGCGTCCAGCACCTCGCGCACGTCCCAGCGCGTGTTGACCGGCACGAGGGTGTTGCGCAGGTCGTCGTCCGGCGCGTGCAGGGACAGCGCGAGGGTGACCGGGACGCGCTCGTCGGCCAGCTTGTACATCGCCGGGACCAGGCCGACCGTCGACATGGTCACCGAGCGGGCGGAGATGCCCAGCCCGTCGGGGCTCGGGTCGGTCAGTCGGCGGACCGCGCCGACCACGGCCTTGTAGTTGGCGAGCGGCTCGCCCATGCCCATGAAGACGACGTTACCGACCCGGCCCGGGCCGCCGGGCACCTCGCCGCGGGCGAGCGCCCGCGCGCCCGCGAGCACCTGCTCGACGATCTCGCCGGTGGACAGGTTGCGGGTCAGACCGGCCTGGCCGGTGGCGCAGAACGGGCAGTTCATCCCGCAGCCCGCCTGCGAGGACACGCACATGGTGACCCGGTCGGGGTAGCGCATCAGGACGGCCTCGACGAGCGTGCCGTCGAAGAGCTTCCACAGCGACTTGCGGGTCGCGCCGTCGTCGCACGAGATGTCCCGCACGGAGGTCATCAGCTCGGGCAGCAGTGCCTCGGCGAGCTTGGCCCGCGACGCGGCGGGCATGTCGGTCCACTGCTCGGGGTCGTCCGAGAGGTGGCCGAAGTAGTGCTTGGACAGTTGAGCCGCGCGAAACGGCTTCTCGCCCAACTCGGCGACGGCCTCGCGGCGCTCGGTGGGGGTGAGGTCGGCAAGGTGGCGCGGCGGCTTCGAACGACGCGGCGGCGCGGTGAAGGTGAGTTCTCCTGGTTTGGGCATGGCTCGTCCAGTGTCGCAGGTGTACGGGCGGGGCCGGTTCGGCCCCGCTCTCGTGCACACGCGGCCTGTCCGGTTTCTTGCCGGATCAGGTCCGGGTCATACGAATACGGCGAGCAGCAGCCACACCACGGGAGCCGCGGCGAGCAGCGAGTCGAGTCGGTCCATCACGCCACCGTGACCGGGCAGCAGATTGCCCATGTCCTTGACCTTCAGGTCCCGCTTGATCATCGATTCGGCCAGGTCCCCGAGCGCGGACACCGCGGCGGCGGCGACGCCCACCACGGCGCCCTGCCACCACGCGCCGTCGAGCATGGTCGTCACGCAGACCGCGCCCGCGACGGCGGCCAGGAACACCCCGCCGGCGAAGCCTTCCCAGCTCTTCCCGGGACTGATCCTGGGCGCCATCTTGTGCGGGCCGCCGGAGGTCACGCCGGCCGCGTAGGCACCGGTGTCCGCGCAGACCACCAGGATGATGAAGGTCAACACCCGCTGCGCGCCGTCGTCGTCGGCGAGCATCAGGACCGCGAACCCGGCCAGGAACGGCAGATAGAAGACGGTGAACACACCGGCGGTCATGTCCCGGAGGAAGTCCTCGGGCCCCTCGGTCATCCGCCAGATCATCACCGCCACGGCGGTCAGCGCGGTGGCGATCGCGAGCCCTTCCGCACCGCGCGCGTAGCCCGCGACGAGCATCGCCGCCGAGCCGACCGCGAGCGGCACCACCGGGATCCGGATGCCGCGCCCGACGGTGGCGCCCTGCGCGGTCCGACCGGACGCGTCGGCGACCGTCTCGGCACGACCGAACGCGCCCGCCAGTTCCCACAGTCCGACCAGCACGGCAAGCAGCACGACGCCGACGAACAGCACCGGCAGGGTGAGCAGCGAGGCGATGATGACCCCGCCCAGCCCGGCACCGACTCCGATCGCCTGCGGCAGGTTCCGGCCGGCCTTGCCGACGGGTTTCGCGGGTGGCTCCTCGGTCACCGCGAGCCCCTCACGCCCGGGGTCGATCCGAGCCGCGTCCGTCCGGGCGGGCTCGTCCCGAAACGCGGAACCCGAGTGCGGATCCGGTTCGTCGCCCGGGTCGTGACCCGCGATCGGTGACAGCACCTGCGTGTGGTCATCCTGTGTCTGTACCCCGACGCCGGCGGGAAAGTGCTGCTGCGCACGAGTGGCGCCATCCCCGTAGCCACCGGACCGGGCCGCGTCGTAGTGGGCCACGTCCTGACCCGTCGGGGCGTCCGGGACCTGCTCCGGCCACGCGCCGTACGACCCGTACGGGTCGTGGCCGGGCGGCAGATCGGGGTGCGCTCCCGCGGGCGGATCGGCCGGCGGCGTACCGCCCCAGGTCGAGTCGTTCATCAGACTTCGAGCAGCTCGGCTTCCTTGTGCTTCAGCAACTCGTCGATCTGCGCGACGTACTTGTGGGTCGTGTCGTCGAGTTCCTTCTCGGCGCGACGCACCTCGTCCTCGCCGCTCTCGCCGTCCTTGACCAGCTTGTCGAGCGTTTCCTTCGCCTTGCGGCGGATCGCCCGCAACGAGATCTTCGCGTCCTCGCCCTTGCTCCGCGCCAGCTTGATGAACTCCTTGCGGCGTTCCTCGGTGAGCTGCGGGAAGACGACGCGGATGAGCTTGCCGTCGTCGGTCGGGTTGACCCCGAGGTCGGAGTCCCGGATCGCCTTGACGATCGCGTTGGTCGAACCGCGGTCGAACGGGGTCACGATGACCATGCGCGGCTCGGGCGTGGTGAACGACGCGAGCTGGTTCACCGGCGTGGGCGAGCCGTAGTAGTCCACGAGGATCTTGTTGAACATCGCCGGGGTGGCCCGGCCCGTGCGGATCGCCGCGAAGTCGTCCTTGGCGACCACGACGGCCTTCTCCATCTTTTCCTCGGCTTCGAGGAGAATCTCGTCGATCATGTCGGCTCCTGTCCCGGTCCTGTCGCCGTCGATCAGCCGTCGGTACGGCTGACCAGGGTGCCGATCTTCTCACCCCGCACGGCGCGGGCGATGTTGCCCTCGACGAGCAGGTTGAAGACGACGATCGGCAGTTCGTTGTCCATGCACAGGCTGATCGCGGTGGCGTCCGCGACCTTGAGCCCGCGGGCGAGCACCTCGGCGTGGTCCAGGTGATCGAACATGACCGCGTCCGGGTTGGCCTTCGGGTCGCAGTCGTACACGCCGTCGACACCCTTGGCCATGAGCAGCGCGACCGCGTCGATCTCCAACGCGCGTTGGGCGGCCGTGGTATCGGTGGAGAAGTAGGGCATGCCCATGCCCGCGCCGAAGATGACCACGCGACCCTTCTCCAGGTGTCGCACCGCCCGGCGCGGGATGTACGGCTCGGCGACCTGGCCCATCGTGATGGCGGTCTGCACGCGGGTGTCGATGCCCTGCTTCTCCAGGAAGTCCTGCAGCGCCAGGCAGTTCATCACCGTGCCGAGCATGCCCATGTAGTCCGAGCGCGCGCGGTCCATGCCGCGGATCTGCAATTCGGCGCCACGGAAGAAGTTGCCACCGCCGATGACGATGGCGACCTCGGTGCCCCGGCGGACCACGTCGGCGATCTGGAGCGCGATGGTCTGCACGGTGTCGGGATCGACGCCCAGGGCGCCGCCGCCCGCGAACGCCTCGCCGGAGAGCTTGAGCAGCACCCGGCGGGCGTAGGGGTTCGGCTCGTCGCCCTCGGCGGACGACGAGGAGGCCGCCTTCGTTTCGGTTTCCTGCACGGTTCCCTCCACGCCTTGCGGCCTCCTCGCCATACTGCTTCCACTTGCGTTCATGCCTACTGCATGCCCCGAATCGGGGCGGTGGTGCGAGGGGCGGATCAGACGCCGACGCGGAAGCGGGTGAACCGCTTGACCTTGACGCCGGCCTCGTCCAGGACCTTGCCCACGGACTTCTTGCTGTCCTTGGCGAACGCCTGGTCGAGCAGCACGTTCTCCTTGAAGAAGCCGGTCACCCGGCCCTCGACGATCTTGGCGAGGGCAGCCTCGGGCTTGCCCTCCTCGCGCGCGGTGGCCTCGGCCACGCGACGCTCGTTCTCGACCGTCTCGGCCGGCACGTCCTCGCGGTTCAGCACCGTCGGCGAGAACGCGGCGATGTGCTGCGCGACGTCCTTGGCGACCTCGGCGTTGGCGCCGTCCAGCTCGATCAGCACGCCGATCTGCGCGGGCAGGTCGGGGCTGGTCTTGTGCAGGTAGGCCGCGACGAAGCCGTCGGCGTACTGCGCGAAGCGGTCGAGCACGATCTTCTCGCCGAGCGTGACGTTGGCGTCGTCGACGTACTGCTGGACGGTCTTGCCGGCCTCGATCTCGCTCGCGAGCAGCGCGGCGATGTCGGCGGGCGAGCTCTTGGCGACGTGCGCGGCGATCGCCTCGGCGGCCTCGATGAACTTCGGGCTCTTGGCCACGAAGTCGGTCTCGCACTTGAGCTCGACCAGGACGCCGGACGCGTTGCCGTCGAGCAGCGCGACGACGGCACCGTTGGAGGCCGAGCGGCCCTCGCGCTTGGTGACGCCCTTCTGGCCCTTGACGCGAAGGATCTCGACAGCCTTGTCGACGTCACCTTCGGCCTCTTCGAGGGCCTTCTTGCAGTCCATCATGCCTGCGGCGGTGAGCTCACGGAGCTTCTTCACGTCCGCGGCGGAGAAGTTCGCCATGTCCTGATTCTCTCGTCTCTCGGGTCAGCGGCCCGGTTGCGCCGAGCGACTGCGGGTGAGGTTGTCGCCCCACCCGATGAAGGTCAAGGGGCTGTGCGGGTATTCCGACACATACGGGGACGTACCAGGTACGCACGCACCGTGATCGGGGCCCGGCACAGGGCGAGGGGTACGCCGGCCGGGCCGTCGTACCCCTCGATCCAGGGTCAGACCTGCGGGTCGGCCTCGGTGGCCGGCGCCTCGGGGGCGGCCTCGGCGGCCGGAGCGGCCTCGGTGGCCTCGGTGGCCTCGGTGGCCTCGGTGGCCTCGGCCTCGACATCGGCCTCGGTGACCGAGCCGGACTCGACGATCTCCTCGGCGGCGGGGGCGGCTTCGGCCGGAGCCGCCTCTTCCTTCTTGCCGGCCTCGAGCAGCTCGCGCTCCCAGTCGGCGAGGGGCTCGCCGGCGGTGGCCTTGGTGTCGGCCGCGGCGCCACCGGCACGCGACATGAGACCGTCGGCGACGGCGTCGGCGATCACGCGGGTGAGCAGCGTGACCGAGCGGATCGCGTCGTCGTTGCCCGGGATCTTGTAGTCGACCTCGTCGGGGTCACAGTTGGTGTCGAGGATCGCGACGACCGGGATGTGCAGCTTCCGGGCCTCGCCGACGCCGATGTGCTCCTTCTTGGTGTCCACGATCCACACGGCCGAAGGCACGCGCTGCATGTCGCGGATACCGCCGAGGGTCTTCGCCAGCTTGTCCTTCTCGCGCTTGAGGACGAGCAGTTCCTTCTTCGTCATGCCCGAGCCGGCCACGTCGTCGAAGTCGAGCTGCTCGAGCTCCTTCAGGCGCTGGAGGCGCTTGTAGACGGTCGAGAAGTTGGTCAGCATGCCGCCGAGCCAGCGCTGGTTGACGTAGGGCATGCCCACGCGCGTCGCCTGCTCGGCGATCGCTTCCTGCGCCTGCTTCTTGGTGCCGACGAAGAGGATCGTGCCACCGTGGGCGACGGTCTCCTTGACGAACTCGTAGGCGCGGTCGATGTACGACAGCGACTGGAGCAGGTCGATGATGTAGATGCCGTTGCGCTCCGTGAAGATGAAGCGCTTCATCTTCGGGTTCCAGCGGCGGGTCTGGTGACCGAAGTGGACGCCGCTTTCCAGCAGCTCCCGCATCGTGACGACGGCCATGGCCGTACGCTCCTTGGGCTCTCGTCCCGGCGATCGTGCCCGGGACTCTCGGTTGTGCCGTGGCGACGGGTCGCCGCCACGCCTGACGCCCGCGACACCACGCCGAGGTCCTTGCGGATTCCCGGACCGAGAGGTGTCCCCATCGAGTCCCGCTCGGTGGCGTCTCGCCATGCGGGACGTCGGCGGCTCGAAGGTGGGCGCGCGAAGTCGACCCGGAAGGCCGGGCCGCTCCGGGAAGTGTACGGGAACCGCGCGCGGCCGAGCGACTCGCCTTCCGGCCACCCTTTTCCGACGCCTCGTCAGTCTGTATGCGGCCTTTTCGAGCCGTATCGGTCTTCGACGATCGCCGTCCGGTTATGCACAGAAAAAGTTGTCTACACGCAGTGAGCCGCTGTTTGTCCACAGTGCGCGTCGCGTCGGCCGGGGTACGGCTCGACGCGGACGAGTCTGGTCCGCATGAACGCGTCGAAACCCGGCCGAGGGCCGATCGTGCTGTGTCTCGTTTTGCTCACGGCCGTGTTGTCCATGGCCGGCCCGCCGGCCGCGACCGGCACGGTGCGACCCGCGCCGGCGGTCCGGCGCTGGGTGTGGCCGCTGGATCCCCGGCCCGAGGTGCTGCGCGGGTTCGAGGCGCCCGAGGCGGCGTGGTCGGCGGGCCACCGTGGGGTGGATCTCGCCGCACGGGTCGGACAACCGGTGCTCGCGGCGGGCGCGGGGGTGGTGGTGTTCGCGGGGTCGGTGGCCGGGCGCGGGGTGGTCAGCGTGCGGCACGGGGACGTGCGCACGACCTACGAGCCGGTGCTCGCGTCGGTGTCGGCCGGGCGCGCGGTCGTCGCGGGCGAGCCGCTGGGGGTGCTCGCGCCGGGACCGTTCCATCTGGCCGAGCCGTGCCTGCACTGGGGACTGCTGGTGCCCGGGTATCGCGATCCGCTGACCCTGTTGCGGCGGGTGCGGGTGCGGTTGTACCCGAACCGTCCGGGTCCGGGCTCCGCTTCTTCCGGCTCTTCCTCTTCGGACTCCACTACGTCGGGTTCTGCTATGTCGGGCTCCGCTTATTCGGGCTCCGCCCGATCGGGTTCGGCGACCCGGGCGACGCCGCCGAGAACGAGTGCCAGCGTGGCCGCCTCGACCGCGCCGGGGTCGGCGCCGCATTCGATCCGGCGGACCGCGGCGTCGACCATGCCCTGGACCAGCGTCGCGACCAGCATCGGGTCCCGGTGGCCCAGCGCGGCGAGCGCGTCCACCACCAGTTCGACGATCCGCCCGTGGGCGGCCCGGATGCGTTCGCGCGCGTTCGTGTCCAGCTCGCCGGTGGAGATCGCGACGACCACCCGATGACGGCGATCACCGACCAATTCCAACTGGCGGGCCACGTAGGCCGCGATCTTGTGCGCCGGATCCTCGGTCGCGCCCATCGCGTCCTCGACCTCGGCCACCCACGCGGGCAGGTCCACCGCGCAGAGCTCCTCGACCACGGCCGCGCGCGAGGCGAAGTACTCGTAGAGCGAGGAGCGGGCCAGGCCGGTGCGCTCGGCGAGTGCGGGGAAGGTCAGTGCGGCGAAACCGCCCTCGTCGAGCAGGCTCCGCGCGGCGTCGAGCAGCGCGGCGTGCTGCATCGCGCGGTGTTCGGCGACGGAGGACGCTCGAATCTTGGGCATCCACTCACTCTACGACGTGACTGTGCGTGCCATCGGGGAGCTCGCACAATTGCCGAATCCCGCCCACGCCGCGACCCGCGACCGCCGGTCGGCCGCCGGCGGTCGGCCGGGGGTCAGCCGCCGGAGTGGTCCAACTCGGCGTCGATCGGGGGCAGCGCGCACTCGGGGTCGTCGAGCCAGCCCTCGGGCAGGATCACCCGCTTGCCACCGGCGGTCCGGCCGCGCGGGCCGTCCGCGCCGATCGGCCAGGGCTGGTCCAGGTCCAGTCGCCCGAACCAGTCGTCGAGTTCGGCCAGGCTGCTCGCGGTGGCCAGGCCGCGCCGGATGGTGCCGCCGACCGAGAAGCCCTTCATGTACCACGCGACGTGCTTGCGCAGGTCGGTCACACCGTGCGCCTCGTCGCCGATCCACTCGGCGAGCAGCACCGCGTGCCGGCGCATGATCGCGGTGGCCTCGCCCAGGGTCGGGCGGGCCCGTTCCGCGCTGCCCTCGAACGCGGACACCAGGTCGCGGAACAACCACGGGCGGCCCAGGCAGCCGCGACCGACCACGACACCGTCGCAGCCGGTCTCACGCATCATCCGCAACGCGTCCTCGGCATCCCAGATGTCGCCGTTGCCGAGCACCGGGATGTCGGTGACGACCTCCTTCAGCCGCGCGATGGCGGACCAGTCGGCGGTGCCGCCGTAGTGCTGCTCGGCGGTGCGACCGTGCAGGGCGACCCAGGTGATGCCCTCGTCCACGGCGATCCGGCCCGCGTCGAGGTAGGTCAGGTGGTCGTCGTCGATGCCCTTGCGCATCTTGATGGTGACCGGCACGCCGCGCGCGTTCTTGACCGCCGAGCGCAGGATGTCACGCAGCAGGTTGCGCTTGTACGGCAGCGCCGAGCCGCCGCCCTTGCGGGTGACCTTGGGCACCGGGCAGCCGAAGTTGAGGTCGATGTGGTCGGCCAGGCCCTCGTCCACGATCATCGCCACCGCGCGGCCCACGATGTGCGGGTCGACGCCGTAGAGCTGGATGCTGCGCGGGCGCTCGGTCTCGGCGAAGCGGATCAGGCGCAGCGTCTTGGCGTCCCGCTCGACCAGCGCGCGGGTGGTGATCATCTCGCTGACGTACAGCCCGGCGGGCCGTGCGGTGGTCGCCGCCTCGGCCTGTTCCTGGCACAGCGTGCGGAACGGCGCGTTGGTGATGCCGGCCATCGGGGCCAGCACGACCGGCGGCCAGATCCGCGCGCCGCCCTCGGCGCCCAGGCGCAGCGGCGCCCACGGGCTGCCGGTCGCGTCGGGGGTGGGTGCGTCGGCGGGTGCCATGGACGGTGCTCCAGAAGGGGGTGCGGGGATGGATCCGATCCATTGTCCCCCACCGGGAAAAGCTGTTTCCGGGTGTCGGTCGGTGCTGACACGATCGTCGCCATGAGCATGGATTCCGGGGATTCCCGCACGGCGACCGACGAGCCCGGCGACGCGTCCGGTGACCGGCTCGCCGTCGAACCTCGCGATGTCGCGTCCCTCGTCCTGCGAGCGCGGCGCGGTCCTCGGCTGAAGTACGTCTTCTTCTGGGGTCATCGGGAGCCGCGCGAGGGTGTGGACTCGGGTTGTCTGAGCCAGTGGTATCCGTCGCCGTTCACGGTGGACGGGGTGAGCTATCGCACCGCCGAGCACTGGATGATGGCGGGCAAGGCGCGGATGTTCGGCGACGCGGACGCGGAGCGGCGGGTGCTGGCGGCGGGCCACCCGAAGACCGCCAAGACGATCGGTCGGCAGGTGCGCGGCTTCGACGAGCGGCGCTGGGTGGACGAGCGGTTCGAGTTGATCGTGGCGGGCAACGTGGCCAAGTTCGGGCAGCACCCCGCGATGGGCGCGTTCCTGCTCGGCACCGGGCAGCGGGTGCTGGTGGAGGCCAGTCCGCTGGACCGGATCTGGGGCATCGGGCTGGCCGCCGACGACGAGCGGGCCGCCGACCCCGAGCGCTGGCGCGGGCTGAACCTGTTGGGGTTCGCGTTGATGGAGGCCCGGGCCCGGCTGGCCGGCTCCACCAACCGGGCTTCGGGATCCGGCCCTGACCCGTCGTCCCGATGAACTAATCTCCGCAGCATGAGTGCCTTCCCGCCCCCGCAGCCCCCGAACGGGCCCGGCTACGGCCACGGGCAACAGCCGTACGGCCAACCGAACAACGGTCAACAGCCCTACGGCGGCCAACCGTATGGGCAACCCGGCTACGCGCAACAGCCGTACGGTCAGCCGTATCCGCAGCAGCAGTACGGCCAGGGGTACGGGCAGCCGCCGCCCCCGCCGTCGAGCCGGCGGAAGTGGCTGATGCCGGTGACCGCGGTGGTCGCGCTCGGCGTGATCGGCGGCGGGGCGTTCTTCTTCCTGGCCAAGGACGACGGCGACGACAAGAAGCCGGCCGCGAACTCGTCGCCGAACCCGGCGAGCAACGGCGGCGCGCTGCCCGCGCCGCAGGGTTCGGCCGGTGCGCCCACCGACGAACCCAAGGGCTTCCAGTCCGCGCCGCCGCCGAACACGTCCAACATCGACGCGGTCTCCACCGACAAGCTGCCCTTCACCACGGACTACTTCTTCAAGGATCCGGCCGAGTTCGACGGTCGCAGCGGCGGCAAGTACCGGCAACTGTCCGCCGACGGCGGCGCGGCCGCGGACTGTTCGAAGGTGGTGACCGCGACCGGCACGGCGATCACGCAGAACGGGTGTGTGGGTGTGCTGCGCGGGTCGTACAAGGACTCCGCCGGCAAGTACGTGGCGACGCTGTCGGTGGTCTCGGTGCCGGACAAGGCCAAGGCGCAGGCGTTGAAGCAGGCGCTGGACAAGATTCCGTTCGCCACGTCGCCGACGGCCTGGCTGGCACCGCCCGCGTCGAGCGGGGTCGCCTTCAAGGACGGCTCCGAGCACATCGCGGTCACCACCACGACCGGGCACTACGTGCTGGTGATCGACATCGGCCGGGCCGACGGCGGTCCGCTCAAGGGCCAGGGCGAGGAAGCCTCGAAGGCGGCGAGCGCCGTCTACAGCGATCTGACCTACCGGATGACGGACCGCATCACGGCCGGCATCTTCAAGTGAGCCGGCCGGTCCGCGTCTGAGCGGGCCGTCCGCGACGCGACGTCGGTTCGCCGATCGGTCCGCGACGAACAACGAGGGGCGCCGTCGCGGACGGCGCCCCTCGTGTCGTCTCCCGTGCTCCGCGGCCTACGGCCGGGTTCGGGTCAGCAGCCCGGCAGCCGCGCCGAGAGATAGCCCACGACCTGGTCGAGCGACACCCGCTCCTGCTGCATCGTGTCGCGCGAGCGCACGGTCACCGCGTTGTCCTCGAGCGTGTCGAAGTCGACCGTGATGCAGAACGGCGTGCCGATCTCGTCCTGGCGGCGGTAGCGACGGCCGATCGCACCGGCGTCGTCGAAGTCGCAGTTCCAGTACTGGCGCAGGTCCGCGGCCAGCCCGCGGGCCTTGGGCGACAGGTCGGTGTTGCGCGACAGCGGCAGGATGGCGGCCTTGACCGGCGCCAGGCGCGGGTCAAGACGCAGCACGGTGCGCTTCTCCAGCTTGCCCTTGGCGTTGGGCGCCTCGTCCTCGAAGTACGCGTCGAGCAGGAACGCGAGCATCGCCCGGTTCAGGCCCGCGGCGGGCTCGATGACGTACGGGAACCAGCGCTCGCCGGCGTCCTGGTCGAAGTACGACAGGTCGGTGCCGGACTTCTCCGAGTGGGTGCGCAGGTCGTAGTCCGTGCGGTTGGCGATGCCCTCCAGCTCGGAGAACTCGGTGCCGCCGAAGTTGAAGCGGTACTCGATGTCGACCGTGCGCTTGGAGTAGTGCGACAACTTCTCCTTCGGGTGCTCGAAGAAGCGCATGTTGTCGGGGCTGAGGCCGAGACCGACGTACCAGTCCCAGCGCTGCTGCATCCAGTACTCCTGCCAGGTCTCGTCCTCACCCGGCTTGACGAAGAACTCCATCTCCATCTGCTCGAACTCGCGCGTGCGGAAGATGAAGTTTCCGGGCGTGATCTCGTTGCGGAAGCTCTTGCCGGTCTGGGCGATGCCGAACGGCGGCTTCTTGCGCGAGGTCTGCTCGACGGCCTTGTAGTTGACGAAGATGCCCTGGGCGGTCTCCGGGCGCAGGTACGCGCGGCCGGACTCGTCCTGGGTGGGGCCCAGGAAGGTCTGGAGCAGACCGTTGAACATCTTGGGCTCGGTGAAGGTGCCCTTGTTCCCGCAGTTGGGACAGGTGATGTCGGCGAGGCCGTTCTCCGGCAGCCGGCCGCGCTTGGCCTCGTAGGCCTCTTCGAGGTGGTCGGCGCGGTAGCGCTTGTGGCACGAGGTGCACTCGGTCAGCGGGTCGACGAACGCCTCGACGTGACCGGACGCCTCCCACACCTCGCGGGCGAGGATGACCGAGGAGTCCAGACCGACGATGTCGTCACGCGAGGTGACCATCGTGCGCCACCACTGGCGCTTGATGTTCTCCTTGAGCTCCACGCCGAGGGGACCGTAGTCCCAGGCGGCCCTCTGGCCGCCGTAGATCTCACTACAGGGGTAAACGAAGCCTCGGCGCTTGCTCAGGCTGACGATGGTGTCGATCTTGTCGGCGGCCACAATGCTCTCTTCGGTGCGACGATGCGGGCAGTGACAGTGTCGGCACAGGCTACCGGCGCGCTGGTCGACCCGGTAAATCCTTATGCCCGAGGCCCGCTCCGCCACGGTTGGCCCAATCCGGTATTATTGACAACGATTGTCATTCTAGTTGAGAATCATTGTCATGAAGATACGCCGCACCGCTCCGGCCGCACTGCTCGCGACCGCCGCCGCGTCCGCCCTGCTGCTCTCCGGATGCGCCGGTACCGACGACGCGAAGGCGGACACCGGGGCGGGCGCGAAGCTGCGCGTGATCGCGGCCTTCTACCCGATGAAATTCGTCGCCCAGCAGGTCGGCGGGCCGCACGTGAAGGTGACGAACCTGACCAAGGCCGGGGCCGAGCCGCACGACCTGGAGCTGACCCCCAAGCAGGTCGGCGCGATCTCGCAGGCCGATCTGGTGGTCTACCTCAAGGGTCTGCAGCCCGCGGTGGACAAGGCGATCCAGCAGAACAAGCCCAAGCACACCGCGGAGGCGAGCAGATTCGCGCCGCTGGAGGAGCACGGCACCGAGGTGCACGGCGCCGAGGAGGACGGGCACGAGGGCCACGACCACGCGGACGCCGAACACGGCGACCCGCACGTGTGGCTCGACCCGACCCGCCTCGCCGCGATCGCCGGCGGTGTGGGCGAATCGCTCGCCGCCGCCGACCCGGCCAACGCGCAGGACTACCGCGCCCGCGCCGCCGACCTGACCGCGCGCCTGAACGGGCTCGACGGCGAGTTCACCGCCGGCCTGGCGACCTGCGCGCGCAAGGACGTGGTGACCAGTCACGCCGCCTTCGGCTACCTCGCGGAGCGTTACCACCTGAACCAGATCGCGGTGAACGGCGTCAACCCCGAGTCCGAGCCCTCCCCCGCCCGCCGGGCCGACATCCAGAAGCTGGCCCGGGAGCGCGGTGTGACCACGATCTTCTTCGAGACCCTGGCCGAGCCCAAGACCGCCAGGACGCTCGCCCAGGACCTGAAGGTGCAGACCGGCGTCCTGGATCCGCTCGAGGGCATAAAGAACGAGGCCGAGAACGATTACTTCTCGGTGATGCGCGCCAACCTGGACGCGCTGCGGAAGGGACTCGGCTGCTCATGACGGAACTTCACGCGCCGGTCGCCCGGTTGATCGGCGGCACCGCGTCCCTGGGCGGCCGGCCGGTCCTGCGCGGGGTGGACCTGAGCGTGCGCCCCGGCGAGGTGGTCGCGCTGCTGGGCGCCAACGGCTCGGGCAAGTCCACGCTGGTACGCACACTGGTCGGCCTGGTCCCGTTGACCGGCGGCACGATCGAGCTGTTCGGCACGCCGTTCGCGCGCTTTCGCGACTGGTCCCGGATCGGCTACGTGCCGCAGCGCACCACGGCCGCCGCCGGGGTGCCGGCCAGTGTGCGCGAGGTGGTCACCTCCGGCCTGCTCAACGGCCGCCGCGTGCTGGGACCGGGCCGGGACGGCCGGGCCGCGGTGGACGAGGCGCTCGCGGCGGTCGGCATGCTCGACCGCGCGCGCGACGGCATCGCGCACCTGTCCGGCGGCCAGCAGCAGCGGGTGCTGATCGCCCGCGCCCTGGCCCGCCGCCCCGACCTGCTGATCATGGACGAGCCGATGGCGGGCGTGGACCTGCGCAGCCAGGAGGTGCTCGCGGGCACCCTGCGGGCGCAGCAGGAGCAGGGCCGGGCGGTCCTGCTCGTGCTGCACGAACTCGGCCCGCTGGAGCCGCTGATCGACCGCGCGGTGGTCCTGCGCGAGGGCTGCGTGTGCCACGACGGTCCGCCGCCCCGGGCGGTCGGCCAGCACGCGCTGCCGGGCCACGACCACGTGCACCCGCACGACGATCACACCGCGCACCGCGCCGGGATGGGACTGCTCTCGTGACGATCCTGGACTTCCCCTTCATGCAGCGCGCGCTGCTGGCGGCCCTGCTCGTGGGCATGACCGCGCCCGCCGTGGGCGTCTACCTGGTGCAGCGCCGCCAGGCGTTCATGGGCGACGGCATCGGACACGTCGCGCTCACCGGCGTGGGCCTGGGCTTTTTGCTCAGCACCTCCCCCGTACTGACCGCGGTGCTCACCGCGTCGGTGGGCGCGGTGCTGATCGAGCTGATCCGCGAGCGCAACAGGGTCAGCGGCGACGTCGCGCTGTCGGTGCTCTTCTACGGCGGCATCGCGGGCGGCGTGATGCTGATCAACCTCGCCCCGGAGGGCTCCAACGCCAATCTCCAGTCGTACCTGTTCGGCTCGCTGACCTCGGTCTCGCCGGAGGACGTCAAGATCATCACGATCCTGGCCGTCGCGGTGCTCGCGGTCACCCTCGGGCTGCGCCGGGCGCTGTTCACGGTGTGCCAGGACGAGGACTTCGCCCGGGTGACCGGGTTGCCCGTGCGCACGCTGAACCTGCTGCTCGCGGTCACCGCCGCGGTCACCGTGACGGTCGCGATGCGGGTGGTGGGGCTGCTCCTGGTGAGCGCGCTGATGGTGGTCCCGGTCGCGGTCGCCCAGCAGCTCTCACGCACTTTCGCGATGACCGCCGCGATCTCGATCGTGGTCGGCGTGCTGGTCTCGGTCTCCGGTACGACGCTGACGTACTACGTGGACGCGCCGCCCGGGGCCACCATCGTGCTGCTCGCGATCGCGCTGTTCGTCGTGGTGGGCGTGCTCGCGACACCGCTGAACCGGCGCCGGGCCCGGCGCGCGGAGGCCGCCGCCGCCGAGGCGGATCAGCCTCGGGTGGACGACGTACATGTGGACGCGGGGGTACCGGACGCCGGCACAATGGCGACTCGGACATAGACACAGGGCGCCGGTACGGAAACGGCGCCGTCCGACCCGCAGCGATCGAGGAGGCACCCAGGTGACCACCGCCCACGGCACGAGCCCGGTTCGGGGTCGGTCCACCCGGCAGCGTGCCGCCGTCTCGGCCCTCCTCGACGAGATCGAGGACTTTCGCAGCGCGCAGGACCTGCACGACCTGCTCAAGCAGCGCGGCGAGGCGGTCGGGCTGACCACCGTCTACCGCACGCTCCAGGCCCTCGCCGACGCGGACGAGGTGGACGTGCTGCGCACCCAGGACGGCGAGTCGGTCTACCGCCGGTGCAGCCGCGGGCACCACCACCACCTCGTCTGCCGCTCCTGCGGACGCACCGTCGAGGTCGAGGGCCCGGCGGTGGAGCGCTGGGCGAACCGGATCGCCGCCGAACACGGCTTCGGCGACGTCTCGCACGAACTGGAGATCTTCGGTACGTGCGCGCAGTGCGCGAAGGCGACCGACTGACGCCGGCCCGATCGACTACCAGGTGCCGCCCCCGGTCGTACCGGCCGTACCACCCCATGTCCCACCCTCGGCGCACGTGCCGGTGGGCCGCACCGTGGCCGAGCCGACCCGATTCGGCTTCAGCACGTTGAGCTGCCCGGCCGC
The DNA here is from genome assembly GCF_045207655.1 of Embleya sp. NBC_00888. NCBI lineage: Bacteria > Bacillati > Actinomycetota > Actinomycetes > Kitasatosporales > Streptomycetaceae > Embleya > Embleya sp. NBC_00888. Next base: position 2,981,329 of record NZ_CP108784.1, read on the forward strand.
GATCGAACCGCCGGAGAGGAACTCCGAGTAGGCGAACGTCTTGGTGATCGACTTCTTCCCCGCGGGCACGTCGATCTCCTCCTGCTTCATGCTGCCGGAGGATCCGCCGTAGGAGACGGTGATCCGACCGCCCTTGTGCCCGTCGGCGAAGGTGATCGTGCCGATGAAGGTCTCCATGAACGCGGTCCTGCACCGAACGCCGGCCAGCGTGCCGGGTGTGACGGTCAGGAACACCCCCTCGACCTCGAGTTCGCCGTCGCCGGCCGGGCCGTCCCGGTCCGAGCTCTTCGGCGCCTCGGTGCTCGCCTCACCCTTGCGGTCGGCGTCCGCTCCCTTGTCCTTTTGGCACGCGGTCACGCCCGACCCGAGTACGCCCACCACGACCGCCGCGACGACGGCACGACGCATTCCCCACCCCATGCTGATTCCCCCCGATAGACCGGCGGATCGTCCTCCCCAGGCGATCCGTCCGCGAACCCACGGTAGGAGAAGGCACATCGCGCCACCGCCGCGCTCGCAGGACGCGAACGCGGCGGTGACCGGACGGTGACATCGTCACGACGTGCCTATTCGTACGGCTCGCGCGGGGTCGGGATCGGAACGACGGCGGTGGCGGTCAGGGCGGGCATCGCGTCGTCCGCCTGGGTTTGGCCGTTGGGCAACCAGCGGCCGGTGACCGTCACCCACGAGTCGGCCGGGGGCGCCGCGACGCCGTGTACCTCGATCTTGCGAGCGAAGGCGTCGGCCGCACAACAACTGATCACCATCCGGGTGACGTACCACGTGCCCGGGGCCTTGCCGGGCGTGACGAAGCCGGTGAGTTGCACGTTGCGGTCCTTGAGCGGCGCCGTGGTGTCCCAGACCGAGCGGATCAGGAAGTCCGCCAGGCTCATCGGCAGCGGATCGCCCGCCGGCAGCGGGGGAAAGCCCGCGTCGTTCGAGGCGGCGGCCGGCTTGGCCACCACGTTGTCCGAGCGCGCGGCGGTGTACGAGCCGAGCGCGGGCGGCGCGATCAGGAACAGCGCGAGCACCGGCAGACACAGCAGCCAGGCCGCCCGCGGGCCGGTCGAGTGGTCGTGGCCGCCCGCCTCCGCCGGCTCGCCGACCGGCTCGCCTGTGCCCTCGGCCGGGTGCGCGTGCGCGGGCTCCGCCGCCGATTCCGGCGCCCGGCGCTGTATCCCGTCCCGCACCGCCGAGATCAGGCCGACCGCGAGCAGGATCGCGCCCGCCGCGAGCAGCGCGGGACGCAGGCCGTCCTTGACGTAGCGCAGGTACATGTCGGTCAGCGAGATCCGCAGCAGCGCGCCGCCGATCAGGATCAACAGCACCGCCTGGACGTCCCGCCTCACAACAACCACCATCCGACGACGTAGCTTGCGACGATCGCGACCACGAACGTCGCCGAGGAGAACCGGGCCGCGAAGCCGCGCCCGAAGGTGCCCGACTGGAGCGCGATCAGCTTCACGTCCACCATCGGGCCGACCACCATGAAGGCCAGTTTCGCGGTCGGCGAGAAGCCGATCAGGCTCGCCGCCACGAACGCGTCCGCCTCCGAGCAGACCGCGAGCACCACGGCGAGGAAGGCCAGCGCGAGCACCGCGAACCACGGCGAGTCGGAGACCGCGTCGATCACGTGCTTGGGCACCGTGACGTTCAGCGTCGCGGCGGTCAGCGCGCCGATCACCAGGAAGCCGCCCGCGTGCAGGAAGTCGTGCTGGAGCGCGAGCCGGAAGTTCTCCCACTTGCCGCTGCCGCCGTGATCGTGCGGACGGCGCGTCGCCTTGATCCACTCGGGCCGGCCGAACCGCGCCCACAACCAGCCCATCAGCACCGCCGTGCCGAGCGAGGCGAGGAACCGGGCGAGCACCATCTCGGGCTGCTTGGGGAAGGCGACCGCGGTCGCGGTCAGCACGATCGGGTTGATCGCGGGCGAGGACAGCAGGAACGCCAGCGCCGCGGCGGGCGCGACCCCGCGCGCCATCAGCCCACTGGCCACCGGCACCGACGCGCACTCGCAGCCGGGCAGGATCGCCCCGGCCGCGCCCGCGACCGGCACCGCCAGGGACTGCCGCTTGGGCAACACCTTGGTGAACACCGACGGCGGCACGAACGCGGTGATCGCGGCCGACAGCAGCGTGCCGAGCACCAGGAACGGCAGCGCTTGCACGGAGATCGCGACGAACACGGTGGCCCAGGTCTGCACCGAGCGCGCGCCGAGCCGATCCACGATCCACGGCTGCGCGAACAGCAGCACGACCAACGCCAGGACGAAGAACTCGAGTTGGCCCGGCCGCCAGCGCTCGGCGGGCGGGCCGACGGGCGACCCGGGCCCGGCGGTCGCGGGCGACGACTCGGCGCCACGGGGCGGCGGTGGCGCCGGCCGGGTGGCGGTGGCGGGGCGCGACGGCGCGCTCTTTTCGAACATGATGGTCATGTTCGCATTGATCGTGGGGCCGCCGCTCGACGCGCACCGCGCTTTGCGAAACCTTTCACCCACCCGTTCGCATCCGCCGGTTCCCGTGCGCCGATTCCCATCCATCGGTTCCGGCCCGAACGCCTCCCGGCACCCGGGTTCGAGTCCGGCGGTCGGCGACCGGCGGCCACCTGCGGGCGATCAGGCTCCGGAGGCCGCCGTGGAGCCCGAGGACACCGGCTGCGGCGCGGCGACCGCGTTCGGCAGCGCACCGCCGTAGCGGCGATCGCGCGACGCGTACGTCTCGCACGCCTGCCACATGTGCCGCCGATCGAAGTCCGGCCACAACACGTCGAGGAAGACCATCTCGGCGTAGGCGGACTGCCACAGCAGGAAGTTGGAGGTGCGTTGTTCACCGGAGGACCTGATGAACAGGTCGACGTCGGGCATGTCCGGCTCGTCGAGGTACTTGGCGAACAACTTCTCGTCGACCTTCTTCGGGTCGAGCCGGCCCGCCTTGACGTCCTCGGCGATCAGCGCCGCCGCGTCCGCGATCTCGGCCCGGCCGCCGTAGTTGATGCACATCGCCAGCGTGAGGTTGGTGTTGTTCTTGGTCCGCTCCTCGGCGATCTCCAACTCCTTGATCACGCTCGCCCACAACCGGGGCCGCCGACCGCACCAGCGGATCCGCACGCCGAGTTCGTCCATCTCGTCGATCCGCCGGTGGATCGTGTCGATGTTGAAGCCCATCAGGAAGCGCACCTCCTCGGGCGAGCGCTTCCAGTTCTCGGTGGAGAACGCGTACGCGGAGACGTACTTGACGCCGATCTGGGCCGCGCCCTCGACCACGTCGAACAGCGACGCCTCGCCCGCGGTGTGTCCGTCGGTACGGGCCAGGCCGCGCTCCTTGGCCCAGCGGCCGTTGCCGTCCATCACCAGCGCCACGTGCCGGGGCACCAGGTCGGCCGGGATCTCCGGCGGCAGCGCGCCCTCGGCGTGCGGCTTCGGGTCGCGGTAGTGCCGCTGCTCCCGAGCGGCCCGGGCGGGCGCCGACTCGGCCCGCCGACGGCGGGGGAACAGGCCGAAGCGGCCACGCGACTGACTCACGATCTCTCCACCAATCTCAACGAGCGGATGCCCCGCTCCAGGTGCCATTGCAGATACGCGGCCACCAGGCCGCTGCCCTCGCGCCGGTGCCGCGGCTCGCTCGCGTCGGCTCGGCCCCAGTCGCCGGTCAACAGCGCACCGAGCAGGGAAAGGGTCTCGGGTGAGGGTACGACGGATCCGGCGGGACGACAGTCCCCGCAGACCGTCCCGCCGCCCTGGACGGAGAAGAACCGGTTCGGTCCGTCCAGGCCGCAACGCGCGCAATCGGCGAAGCTCGGCGCGTAGCCCGCCACCGCGAGCGAGCGCAGCAGGAACGCGTCCAGCACCAGGCCGGGCTCGTGGGTGCCCCCCGCGAGCGTGCGCAGGGCACCGATCAACAGCAGGTACTGCTGGAGCGCCGGTTGGCCGCGCTCGTGGTCGGTGAGCCGCTCCGCGGTCTCCAGGATCGCCGTGCCGGACGTGTACGCGGCGTAGTCCGACGCGAGTCGGCCGCCGTACGCGCCCAGGGTCTCGGCCTGCGTGATGATCGGCAGGCCGCGCCCGGGGAAGTCGCTGCCCCGGGTGAAGAACTGGACGTCGACGTGCGCGAACGGCTCGACCCGGGCACCGAACTTCGACTTCGTCTTGCGCACCCCGCGCGCGACCGCGCGCACTATCCCGTGGTCGCGGGTCAGGAGGGTGATGATGCGGTCGGCCTCACCCAACTTCTGGGCGCGCAGGACGACACCCTCGTCACGGAGGAGGCTCATGCTCCCATTGTGCCGCGCCCGGCCGACGCGCCGCGTGGCCCGCCGCGGTTCACGGGCCCGCGAGCACGTGGTCGACCCGGGCCCGGCCGAGCCCGAGCCGGTCGCCCGCGTGGTACAGGATCACCCGGTGCGCCGGGTCGTACGCCCCGCAGGCCAGCGCGACCCGGGCCGCGACACCGACCAGGTGCTCGCGCCCGGCGACCGCGAGGTGCGGGGCGATCTCGGCGAGCGCCCACGCGGTGTCCTGCGCCAGGTGCGCGCCCACGTCGACGGCGAGCGCGCACGCGTCGTAGCTCGGCATGCCCGCGGCCCGGACCGCCTCGACCGCCGCCGCGCGCACCGCGTCCGCCGCGTGCGGCTCGTCGTCCACGGCCGCGACGACGGCCACCACGAGCGCGCGCACCGCCTCGCGCAGCATCAGGGTGAGCGCACGCGCGGTCGGCGTCTCCAGTACCGAGACTTCGTGCCGGGTGCAGCACACCGCGCACTCGATCCCCGATCCGGCCCGCCCGAGCGGGATCAACGCCACACCGAACAGCACGAGCCGGCGCCGGCCCCCGCCCTTGCGGAAGCGTCGATCGCCTCCGCACGCCGGACAGTGGAACTCGCCGTCCCCGATCGCCGATCGGATGGTCCGGATGCCCACGACGAAAAACATGGTGCAGCCCCCTGCGTCCCGCGCGGCGGAAAGCGATATTTCCGCCTGTTCCGATGCTGCCACGGATTTCACGAAGCGTCATCGAAAGCGGACAGATGGTTACTTTTGTTCGCGCGGGGCAGGTCGATACGGGCCGTCGGCGGGACGGGGACGGGACGGGACGCTCGCGCAACGTGACGTCGGTGTCGGGAAGTCGGGACAAGAAACGGCGGCCCCCGGTCGAACCGGGGGCCGCCGTTCGGTCACGCGATCGCGATCACCCGCGCGCGGCGCGGTTGACCGCGCTCACGATCGCCTTGAGCGACGCGCGCACGATGTTCTCGTCCACACCCACACCCCACAGCACCCGGCCGTCGACCGCGCACTCGACGTAGGCCGCGGCGCGCGCGTCCTCGCCGCCGCTCATCGCGTGCTCGCTGTAGTCCAGCACCCGGGTGTCGAAGCCCAGGCCGCCCAGCGACCGGACGAACGCGTCGATCGGGCCGTTGCCGATCGCCTCCAGCGTCTGCACCTCGCCGTCCACGCTCATCTCGACGGTCAGCACGTCCTTGCCGTCCGTACCGGAGAGCGTGCGGTGGCCGCGCAGTTCCAGCCGACCCCACGGAGCGTCCGGGGTGGGCAGGTACTCGTCCCGGAAGGCGTCCCAGATCTGCGCCGGCGTCACCTCGCCGCCCTCGGCGTCGGTCTTGGTCTGGATGATCCGGGAGAACTCGATCTGCGCGCGCCGCGGCAGGTCCATCTTGTGGTCGGCCTTGAGCACGTACGCGACGCCGCCCTTGCCGGACTGGCTGTTGACCCGGATCACCGCTTCGTAGGTGCGGCCCACGTCCTTGGGGTCGATCGGCAGGTACGGCACCGCCCAGTCCAGTTCCTCGACCGGCTTGCCCGCCTGAGCCGCGTCCCGCTCCAGCGCCTCCAGGCCCTTCTTGATCGCGTCCTGGTGCGAGCCGGAGAACGCGGTGTAGACCAGGTCGCCCGCGTACGGGTGGCGCGGGTGCACCGGCAGTTGCGTGCAGTACTCGACGGTGCGCCGGATCTCGTCGATCTCGGAGAAGTCGATCATCGGGTCCACGCCCTGGCTGAACAGGTTCATCCCCAGCGTGACCAGGTCCACGTTGCCGGTCCGCTCACCGTGCCCGAACAGGCAGCCCTCGACCCGGTCGGCACCGGCCATCACGGCCAGCTCGGTCGCCGCCACCGCCGCGCCCCGGTCGTTGTGCGGGTGCACGGACACCGCGATGAACTCGCGGCGGGTCAGGTTGCGGCTCATCCACTCGATCTGGTCCGCGTACACGTTCGGCGTCGAACGCTCGATGGTCGCGGGCAGGTTCAGCACGATCTCGCGGCCGGCCTCGGGCTGCCACACGTCCATCACCGCCTCGCAGACCTCCAGCGCGAAGTCCAGCTCGGTGTCGATGAAGATCTCGGGCGAGTACTCGTAGCCGAACGCGGTCTCGGCGCCCAGGTGCTTGTCCGCGAAGCGCATCACGTGCTCGGTGCCGGACACCGCGATCGCCTTGCACTGCTCGCGGTCGACGTTGAAGACGACCCGTCGGAAGGCGGGCGCGGTCGCGTTGTACAGGTGCACCGTGGCCTTGGGCGCGCCGATCAGCGACTCGACGGTGCGCTCGATCAGTTCCTCGCGGGCCTGGGTCAGCACCGAGATGGTGACGTCCTCGGGTACCGCGCCCTCTTCGATGATCGAGCGGATGAAGTCGAAGTCGGTCTGCGACGCGGCCGGGAAGCCGACCTCGATCTCCTTGTATCCCATCCGCACCAGCAGGTCGAACATGGTCCGCTTGCGCACCGGGCTCATCGGGTCGATCAGCGCCTGGTTGCCGTCCCGCAGGTCGGTGGACAGCCAGCGCGGTGCGACCGTGATCGTCTTCGACGGCCAGGTGCGGTCCGGCAGGTCGACGCCCTGGAACGGCTTGTATTTGTGGATCGGCATCCCGGACGGCTGCTGCGTCACGGACGAGGCGGTGATCGGCGTGACGCGATTCACGGAAGGCATGCGGCTGGTCTCCTGGTATGCGAGGAACGGGCTGCAACGGCAGGTAGGCCGGCGACGGGAGGAGAAACATCCCGGAGGCTCCGACGTGCGGACATGCCTCTATCCCCGCGACGGGGGAGCCGGTCTGACCTCTGTCAGAGGGATGAGCCCCCGGCGCGGCGGCTAAGGAGAAGCAGCCACTGACGCATGATTTCGCAACCATACCCGACCGATCGCAGCGGTCGGGTAGGCATCCGGCATACGAACACATGCGATCTTTTCGGCCCCGGCCCTCCCCCGAAGGCCGGGTTCCTCCTACGCTGCCTGACCATGAGCTACGACAACCAGGGCCCATACGGACCACAGCCGGGTCAGGGCCAGCCCGGCGGATACCCCCAGCAGGGCGGCTCGGGCTACGGACAACAACCTCAGCAGGGCGGATACGGCCAGCAGCCGCCTCCGCAGTACGGGCAGCAGCCCCCGCAGTACGGCCAGCAGCCGCCGCCCGGGTACGGACAGCAGCAGCCGTACGGCCAGCAGCAGGGCTACGGGCAGCAGCCCGGTGGATATCCGCCGCCCACGCCGAGCGGAGGCGGCATGGGCGGCGGCGGTCTCCCGCCGTTCGCGCCGGCCGCGATCGCCGGCGTGATCGCGTCGGTGATCGTGGCGATCGGCTCGTGCCTGGCCTGGATCGGCCCCGAGGGCAAGGGCGACCCGATCAAGGGCCTCGAAGGCGACGGCAAGTGGACGCTGGCCGCGGGCCTGATCGCCGTGGTGCTGTTCGGCGTCGGCGTCGCGATGCGCAAGGCCCAGATCGCCGCGGGCGCGGGGGTCGCGGGCATCGTGGCACTCGGCTTCGCGATCTGGAACATCGCCGACAAGACCCGGCTGCCGCTCCAGGAGGCGGACCTCTCCGGCGCCCAGGCCGATCGGGCCAAGAAGATCCTGGAGAACTTGGACCTCACGGCCGAATTCGGCCTCTGGATGGTCCTGATCGGCGCCGTCCTCGCGATCGGCGCCGCCGTGTTCATCCTGATGTCCGCGAACCGCACCCAGAGCGGCCCCTACGGCCGCTGAGCCACCCGTTCGATCTCAGAATCCGAGCTTGCGGAGCTGCTTGGGGTCGCGCTGCCAGTCCTTGGCCACCTTCACGTGAAGGTCCAGGTAAACGGGCGTCCCAAGCAGCGCCTCGATCTGCTTGCGGGCCCGCGTGCCCACGTCCTTCAGCCGTGAACCCTTGTGCCCGATGACGATCGCCTTCTGGCTCGGTCGTTCGACGTAGAGGTTCGCGTGCACGTCGAGCAGTGGCTTGTCCGCGGGGCGGTCCTCGCGCGGGATCATCTCCTCGATGACCACCGCGAGGGAGTGCGGGAGTTCGTCCCGGACGCCCTCCAGGGCCGCCTCGCGGATCAGCTCGGCCGCCATCACCATCTCCGGCTCGTCGGTGAGCTCGCCGTCCGGGTACAGCGGCGGGCCCGCCGGCAGCAGCGGCATCAGCAGGTCGGCGACCAGGGTCACCTGGCTGTCGCCGACGGCGGAGACCGGGATGATCTCGGCCCACTCGATGCCGACGTCCTCGCCCATCTTCTGCACCGCGAGCAACTGCTGGACCAGCGTCTGCTGGTCCACCAGGTCGGTCTTGGTCACGATCGCGACCTTGGGCGTGCGCTTGGCCTCGGCCAACTCGGCCGCGATGAACTTGTCACCGGGCCCCACCTTCTGGTCGGCCGGGATGCAGAAGCCGATCACGTCGACCTCCGCCCACGTGGCCCGGACCAGGTCGTTCAGCCGCTGGCCGAGCAGTGTGCGCGGCTTGTGCAGGCCGGGGGTGTCCACCAGGACGAGTTGGCCGTCGGGACGGTGCACGATGCCGCGCACCGTGTGGCGGGTGGTCTGGGGGCGGCCCGACGTGATCGCCACCTTCGTGCCCACCAGCGCGTTCGTCAGGGTGGACTTGCCGGCGTTGGGGCGGCCCACGAAACACGCGAAGCCCGAGCGGTGGACGGGCGCGGAGGGGTTAGGGCGATCACTCATGCGTGACATTGTCGCTCAAGATACGAGCGTTCCTTGCGCCGCGGGTGCGCCGGCCGCCCCCGGAGCCGACCTCGGACGGGCGCCGGCCGTCCTCGGACGCTCCGAAGCGAACCTCAGACGGTCACGATCGCGCGCACGACCGCGTCCGGGCCGGCCGACAGGATCGGCGTATCGGCGCCGCCCAGATCGCGCACGGCGTCCCGGTCGGCCTCGGTGACCGTGTCGGCCTCCCCGACGATCGCCGCCGCCTCCAGACCACGCGCACCGCCCGCGACCGCCATCGCGACGGCCGTGCGCAGCGCGGACAGCTCCAACGACGGCAGCGCGACCGTGGACGCCGTATAGGTGCGTCCGGTCTCGTCGCGTACGGCGGCGCCCTCGCTCGCCCCGTTGCGGGCCCGGGTGGCCCGGGCCAGGGTGACGATCTTGGCGTCCTCGGGGTCGACGGTGAACTCGGGCGTCTCGGCGCTCACGGGGCCTCCTGCTCGGCGCGGTACGGGTGCCGGCACACCCTAGCCTGCGTCCCGGTCGACCCGGCTCACCACGATCGTGCCGACCCGGTTGCGCCGGCCCGACGGGCTCTCCGCGATCAGCCGCAGACCCTCGACCACGGCCGCGGCGCCCGGGATCGGCACCCGGCCGAGCGCCTTGGCGAGCAGCCCGCCGACCGTCTCCACGTCCTCGTCGTCGAGTTCGAGGCCGAAGAGTTCGCCCAACTCGTCCACGGGCAGCCGGGCGGTGACCCGGAAGGCACCGTCCGGGAGTTGCTCGACCGGCGCGCTCTCGGTGTCGTACTCGTCGGTGATCTCGCCGACGATCTCCTCCAGGATGTCCTCGATGGTGACCAGCCCGGCGGTGCCGCCGTACTCGTCCACCACCACGACCATGTGCGTGCGATCGGCCTGCATCTCGCGCAGCAGGTCGTCGGCCGGCTTGCTGTCCGGCACGAAGGTCGCCGGGCGCATGATCGAGTCGACGTCCTCCTTGGCCCAGCCGGGGTCGCCCATCGTGCTGCGCCGGGCCAGGTCCTTGAGGAAGACGATGCCCACCACGTCGTCCTCGTTCTCGCCGATCACCGGGATCCGCGAGTAGCCGCTGCGCAACGCCAGCGACATCGCCTGGCGCAGCGTCTTGTGCCGCTCGATGAAGACCATGTCCGGGCGGGGCACCATCACCTCGCGCACGATGGTGTCGCCCAGTTGCAGCACCGAGTGCAACATCTCGCGCTCGTCGTCCTCGATCAGCGAGTCCTTCTCGGCCAGGTCCACGAAGGCGCGCAATTCGGCCTCGGACGCGAACGGGCCCTCGCGAAAGCCCTTGCCGGGGGTGAGCGCGTTGCCCAGCAGGATCAGCAGCTTGGGCAGCGGACCGAGCACGCGAGCGAGCCCGAACAGCACGGGCGCGCCCATCGTGGCCACCGTGACCGGGTGCTGGCGGCCCACGGTGCGCGGGGACACGCCGACCGCGACGTAGGACACCACGACCATGATCCCGATCGTGACCAGCACCGCCTGCCAGGCCTCGGCGAAGTCGTCCATGCACACGACGGTGACCAGGACGGCCGCGGACAACTCGCACGCGACCCGCACCAGCAGGGCCAGGTTGAGATAGCGGGCGGGGTCCTGAACCACCGTCAGGAGGCGTTTGGCGCCCCGGCGTTCCTCGCGAACCAGCTCCTCGGCGCGGACTCGCGAGATGCGCGCGAGGGCGGTCTCCAGGCACGCGAAGAGACCGGCCACGACCACCAGGACGACCGCGCCGCCCACGAGTTGCAGCACGCTGTCAGCGGGCACTGCCGCCGCCCCCGGTCCGATGCCGGCCGGGGGCGGATGTATCCGCCGGCGGGGTCATCCGCGGTCTCCCGCGGCGCGACGGGCCTCCCGCCAGGATTCGAGCAGTTCCTTCTGCAGCGCGAACATCTCGCGCTCCTCGTCCGGTTCCGCGTGGTCGTAGCCCAGCAGGTGCAGCACGCCGTGCACGGTGAGCAGGTGCAGCTCGTCGTCCATGGAGTGGCCGGCCGCCGCGCCTTGGCGCTGCGCGACGGTCGGGCACAACACGACGTCGCCGAGGAGCCCCTGCGGGGGGTCCTCGTCGGCCTTGCCGGGACGCAGCTCGTCCATCGGGAAGGACATCACGTCGGTCGGACCGGGCAGGTCCATCCACTGGATGTGCAGTTGTTCCATCGCGGGTTCGTCCACGATGACCACGGACAGTTCCGCCAGTGGATGGATGCGCATACGGTCCAGCGTCCACCGGGCGACGTCCACGATCGCGTGTTCGTCCACCCCCGTGCCGGACTCGTTGGCGATGTCGATGGACATGGCCTTCAGTTCACTTCCCGTTCCACTGTCTGCATGTTCACTGTGTGCTTGCCCCGACCGTTCTTGTCGACCGGCCGCCGGCCGCGCGACTTGGGCATGTTCGCGTTGCCGTTCGCGTGACCGTCGGCCTCGACCTGGATGTCGTAGCGCGCGTACGCGTCCACGATCCGGCCGACCAGCTTGTGTCGGACCACATCCTCGCTGGTGAGGTTGCAGAACGCGATGTCGTCCACGCCACGCAGGATCTCCTGCACCACGCGCAGCCCCGACTGGGTGCCACCGGGCAGGTCGACCTGCGTGGTGTCCCCGGTGACCACGATCCGCGACCCGAACCCGAGCCGGGTCAGGAACATCTTCATCTGCTCGGCCGAGGTGTTCTGCGCCTCGTCCAGGATGATGAACGCGTCGTTGAGCGTGCGACCGCGCATGTACGCGAGGGGGGCGACCTCGATGGTGCCGGCGGCCATCAGGCGCGGGATCGAGTCGGGGTCGATCATGTCGTGCAGCGCGTCGTAGAGCGGGCGCAGGTACGGGTCGATCTTCTCGTAGAGCGTGCCGGGCAGGAAGCCGAGCCGCTCGCCCGCCTCGACCGCGGGGCGGGTCAGGATGATCCGGGTGACCTGCTTGGACTGCAGGGCCTGGACCGCCTTGGCCATCGCCAGGTAGGTCTTGCCGGTGCCCGCCGGGCCGAGGCCGAACACGATGGTGTGCTCGTCGATCGCGTCCACATAGCTCTTCTGGTTGAGCGTCTTGGGGCGGATCGTGCGGCCTCGGTTGGACAGGATGTTGAGCGTCATCACCTCGGCGGGACCGTGTCCGTCGTTCGAGCGGACCATCGCCACCGAGCGCTCGACCGCCTCCTCGTTGAGCGGCTGGCCGGTGCGCACGATGACCAGGAGTTCGTCGAAGAGCCGGCGGACCAGGGCCACGTCGGCCTCGGTGCCGGAGACGGTGACCTCGTTGCCTCGGACGTGGATGTCGGCCTCGGGGAACCCCTGCTCGACCACTCGCAGGAACGAGTCGCCGGAACCGAGGAGCGCCACCATGGGGTGCTTGGCGGGGATCGTGATCTTCGCCTGGGCCTGCGCGGTCGGAGTTTCGCGCCGGGTGTCTCGCGCGGTGTTCTCGGAGCTCGCGCCTCGCGCGTTCGTCGTGGGAGCCATGGGCGGCCTTGGCGGCCTGATCACGCCTCATTTCCGTGCTCGGGAAGCGGTTCGATGTTGCTCAATGGTAACTCTCCGGGCGCGGCGGACCCGGAGATTATTCCGCTACCGGACGCCGCCTGGGGACCTCGATCCGATCCAGGTCGTGCGCCGCGACGGTGTCCGGGAACACCTCGCGGGCCTGCTCCAGGAGCGGCCCCACGTCGGTGTAGCGCTGGGAGAAGTGGGTCAGCACCAGCCGGCGGGCGCCCGCCTCGGCGGCGATCCCCGCCGCCTCGCGCGCGGTGAGGTGGCCGACCTCGCGCGCGAGGTCGGCGTCGGCGTCGGCGAAGGTGGACTCGCACACGAGCAGGTCCACGTCGCGCGCGAGGTCGACCGCGGCCGGGCACAGCCGGGTGTCCATCACGAAGGCGAACTTCTGCCCGGGTCGGGGCGCGCTCACCTGCTCCAGGGTCACCGCGCCGACCCGGCCCTCGCGCTGGATCCGGCCCACGTCCGGGCCGGATATGCCCAGTGCGGCGAGCCGCTCGGGCAACATCCGGCGGCCGTCCGGCTCCACCACGCGGTAGCCGTACGACTCGACCGGATGCGACAGCCGGCGGGCGTGCAGGGTGAAGGGCCCGGCGGGGAGTTCGACGTGCTCGCCCGCCAGCGGGTGTTCGATCAGCGCGGCGGTCTCGTGGAACGCGGTCGCGTGGTGCAGGCGGTCGAACCACTGTTGCCCACTGGCCGGGTAGTGCGCGGTCACCGGATGCGGCACACGATCCAGCGACATGCGCTGGATCACGCCGGGGAGGCCGAGGCAGTGGTCACCGTGGAAGTGCGTGACGCAGATCCGGGTGATGTCGTGCGCGGCCACCCCGGCGTGCAACATCTGCCGCTGGGTGCCCTCACCGGGGTCGAACAACAGCCCCTCCCCGTCCCAACGCAGCAGGTAGCCGTTGTGGTTGCGCTGCCGCGTCGGGGCCTGGCTCGCGGTGCCGAGGACGACGAATTCCCTGGTGGACACGTTCGACTAGCCGGGAGGCCAGCTCAGCCCGCGACCGCCGAGCAGGTGCGCGTGCACGTGGAACACGGTCTGGCCGGCACCGGCGCCGGTGTTGAAGACTATCCGGTAGCCGGACTCGGCGATGTCCTCGGCGGCGGCGACGACCGCCGCCTCGGCGAACAGCGTGCCCGCCAGTTCGGGGGCCTCGGCGCCCAGTTCGCCCGCGTTGGCGTAGTGCGCGCGCGGGATGACCAGGACGTGCGTGGGCGCCTGCGGGTTGATGTCCCGAAAGGCCACCACGTCCTTGGTCTCGTGGACGATCGTGGCCGGGACGTCGCCGGCGAGGATCTTGCAGAACAGGCAGTCGGCCTGGGGTTCCCCCGCAGCCATGGGTGCCTCCATCGGGTCCGAGTCGATCACGGGCGGTCGCCCCCGATCGTAGTCACGTGCCGCGCCCGGCGCTTCAGGCCCAGCGGCCGGAGCGGGCCAGCAGGACGGACGCGGCCGAGACGCCGGCCGTGGAGGTGCGCAGCACGGTCGGGCCGAGCCGGTAGGCGGTCGCGCCGGCGGTGGCGAACGCGGCCAGTTCCTCCGGGGACACCCCGCCCTCGGGGCCGACCACCAGGACCAGATCGCCCCCGGTCGGCGTCGCGGCGGTCGCCAGCGGTTCGGTCGCCGCCTCGTGCAGGACGCCCGCGAACGCGGCGGCGCCGAGCAGCGCGGTGACCCGGGGCGTGCTCATCTGCTCGGTCACCTCGGGCAGGTGCGGCCGGCGGGCCTGCTTGCCCGCCTCGCGGGCGGTCGAGCGCCACTTGGCCAGGGCCTTCGCCCCGCGCTCGCCCTTCCACTGGGTGATGCAGCGGGAGGCGGCCCACGGCACGATCACGTCGACGCCGACCTCGGTCATCGTCTCCACCGCGAGTTCGCCGCGGTCGCCCTTGGGCAGCGCCTGGACCACCACGATCCGGGGCGTGGGGGCGGGTTCCTCGGTGCGCGAGTCGACGTCGACGTACAGCCGGTCCTTGCCCTCGGTGCGGTTGACCGTGCCGTGCACGGCCAGTCCGGCGCCGTCGGCCAGGACGACCGGCTCACCGGCGACGAGCCGGCGCACCGTGACGGCGTGCCGGCCCTCGGCGCCGTCGAGGACGACCTGCCGGCCGTGCCGGATGGCGTCGCCGGGGGCGAGGAAGACGGGGGCGCTCAAGCGCATGCCTTTCGGGCGGCGGCCATCTCGTCGACGAGCCGGCTGATCACCTCGGCGGCCGGCTCCTCGCGGGCGAGGCGCCAGCCCTGGCCGGCCCACAGGGCCAGGCCGTCGGCCTCGCCCCGGGCGGCGGCGGCCTTGCGGATCGGCGAGACCAGGTGGTGGACGAAGGGGTAGACCCCGGGGGCCTCGGCCTCGTGGCGGGCCACGAAGCCGTTGCGCAGTCCCCTGGCCCAGCGGCCGGAGAACGCGCGGGTGAGCACGCTGCGGTCGAACGCCGGGTCGGCGAGCGCGGCCTTGTGCGCGGCGGGCGCGCTGCCCTCCGGGCAACGCAGGAAGGCGGTACCCAGTTGGGCCGCGCTCGCGCCGGCGAGCCGCACCGCCTCGATCTGTCGACCGGTCATCAGGCCGCCCGCGGCGATCAGCGGCAGCTCGGTCTCCGCGGCGATCAGCGTGAGCAGGGTGAGCAGGCCGTACGGGGCGGGCTCGTCGGGGTTGGCGAAGCCGCCCTGGTGGCCGCCGGCCTCGGCGCCCTGCACGCACAGCGCGTCGACCCCGGCGTCGGCGGCGGCGCGGGCCTCCTCGGGCGTGGTGACGGTGGCCACGGTCAGCGTGCCCGCGGCCCGCAGCGCGGTGATCGCGTCGGTGTCGGGCAAGCCGAAGGTGAAGCTCACGACCGGGACCGGGTGGGCGAGCAGCAGTGCGAGCTTGGCGTCCCAGTCGTCGCGTTCGCAGCCGGCGGCGGGTGTGCCGACGGTGCCGCCGTAGTGGGCGGCGGCCCGGGTGAGCGAGGCCGCGTAGCGCCGGGTCAGCTCGTTCTGGGCGCGGGTGGGCGTGGGGTGCGGCATGAACGCGTTGACCCCGAACGGGGCGTCGCCGACCAGCGTGCGCAGTTCGTCGATCTCGACGGCCAGCTGGTCGGCCGAGCGATACCCGGCGGCCAGGAAGCCGAGCCCGCCCGCGCGGGCCACCGCCGCCGCGAGCGCGGGTCCGGCGGCACCGGCCATCGGCGCCTGCACGATCGGCAGTGCGGTGAGCCGGGTGGGGTCGGTATTCGTCGGCATCATGCTCCCCGTTCGCTCGGTGGGCTCGGCTGCTTGCGTCACCCGGCCCAGCCTAGGGAGTGTCCGGCGGCGGGCGGAGGCGCCATCCCCTCGCCGACGCGCCGCGGGTGCCGAAGTGGCCGAAAATCGGCCCGTCCGACACCCGCGACCACGAAACCGCGCGCGGCGCGCCCTCGGGCGCGCCGCGCATCGTCTCAGCGTCCGTTGAACGCGTCCTTGAGCCGGGAGAACAGGCCCTGCTGGCCCGGCGTGAACTGACCCGAGGGGCGTTCCTCACCGCGCAGCTTGGCCAGCCGGCGCAGCAGTTCCTCCTGCTCGGGGTCGAGCTTGCTCGGCGTCTGCACCTCGACGTGCACGATCAGGTCGCCCCGGCCGCCGCCGCGCAGGTGGGTGATGCCGCGCCCGTGCAGCGGGATCGACTGGCCCGACTGGGTGCCGGGGCGGATGTCGATCTCCTCGGTGCCGTCCAGCGTCTGCAATGGCACCTTGGTGCCCAGCGACGCCGCCGTCATCGGGATGGTGACCGTGCAGTGCAGGTCGTCGCCGCGCCGCTGGAAGGTGGTGTGCGGGACCTCGACGATCTCCACGTACAGGTCGCCGGCCGGGCCGCCGCCGGGGCCGACCTCGCCCTCGCCCGCGAGCTGGATCCGGGTGCCGCTGTCCACGCCCGCCGGGATCTTGACGGTGAGCGTGCGCCGCGCGCGGATCCGGCCGTCGCCCGCGCACTCGGGGCACGGGTGCGGGACCACGGTGCCGAAGCCCTGACACTGCGGACACGGCCGCGACGTCATGACCTGGCCCAGGAAGGACTTGGTGACCTGGCTGACCTCGCCGCGACCGCGACACATGTCGCAGGTCTGCGCCGTGGTGCCGGGCGCCGCGCCCTCGCCGTTGCAGGTGTTGCACGTGACGGCGGTGTCCACCTGGATCTCGCGGGTGGTGCCGAACGCGGCCTCTTCGAGAGTGATCTCGATCCGGATCATCGCGTCCTGGCCGCGGCGCGTGCGCGAGCGCGGACCGCGCTGGCTGGCCTGGCCGAAGAACGCGTCCATGATGTCGCTGAAGCCGAAGCCGGCCTGGCCGAAGCCGCCGCCCGCGCCGCCCCCGGAGGACAGCGGGTCGCCGCCGAGGTCGTACATCTGCCGCTTCTGCGGGTCCGAGAGGACCTCGTAGGCGTTGTTGATCTCCTTGAACCGGTCCTGCGTCTTCGGGTCCGGATTGACGTCCGGGTGCAGCTCCCGAGCGAGCCGGCGGAAGGCCTTCTTGATTTCCTCCGGGGTGGCGTCCCGCCGCACCCCGAGGACCTCGTAGTAATCGGTAGCCAACTCTACGACTCCGCGAGGATCTGTCCGACGTACCGTGCCACGGCGCGCACCGCTCCCATCGTTCCGGGGTAGTCCATTCGGGTCGGCCCGAGCACCCCGAGCTTCGCCAGCGTTTCCTGCCCACTGCCGTATCCGACGGCGACCACCGAGGTCGCGGCCAGTCCTTCGTGCATGTTCTCGTGTCCGATCCGCACGACCATGCCCGGGTCGGTCGCCTCGCCCAACAGGCGCAGCAGCACGACGTGTTCCTCCAGTGCCTCGAGGACCGGGCGGATCGTGTTCGGGAAGTCCATACCGAAGCGGGTCAGGTTGGCCGTCCCGGCCAGGACGACCTTCTCTTCCTTGTGTTCGACCAGGGTGTCGAGCAGCGTGGCCAGGATGCCCGCCACGATCGGCCGTTCCTCGGCGGTGAACGGTTCGGCGAGGTCCTGGACCAGCAACGGCACATCGGCGAACCGCTTGCCGGTGATCCGGCTGTTCAGCCGCGCGCGCACGTCGGCGAGCAGGTTCTCGCCGACCGGGCCGGGGGTGTCCATCACCCGCTGCTCGACTCGGCCGGTGCTGGTGATCAGCACGAGCATGACGCGCGTCGGCGCGAGGGTGAGCAGCTCGACGTGCCGGATCGTCGAGCGGGTCAGCGAGGGGTACTGCACGACGGCCACCTGATGGGTGAGCTGCGCGAGCAGCCGCACCGTCCGGCCCACCACGTCGTCCAGGTCCACCGCGCCGGCCAGGAACGTCTGGATCGCCCGGCGCTCGGCGCCCGACAGCGGCTTGACGCCCGCGAGCCGGTCGACGAACAGCCGGTAGCCCTTGTCCGTGGGCACGCGGCCGGCGCTGGTGTGGGGCTGCGTGATGTAGCCCTCCTCCTCCAGCGCGGCCATGTCGTTGCGAATGGTGGCCGGGGAGACCCCGAGGTTGTGTCGGTCCGCGAGCGCCTTGGAGCCGACCGGCTCCTGGGTCGCCACATAGTCCTGCACGATGGCGCGCAGCACGTCCTGCTTGCGATCGTCGAGCATGGTGCGCACCTCCTGACCCGTTCTTCCGCCCGTTGCCTGTCCCGTTCGCGGCGGTTCGTCACGCTGGTTGGCACTCCGTCCCGCCGAGTGCCAGTGTACGGGTCACCCGATCCGGACCGTACCCCTGAGTCCGTGCCAAGGTTGACGCATGGTACGCGCCGAACAGCCGAAACACGCCACCTGGGAGCCGATCGGACCGGGCGTCCTGCGCCGTCGACTGCCCGGCCTGGAGCTGAATGTGGCGGTCGTCACGGGACGCGACGGGATCCTGCTCGTGGACACCGGATCGCACGACCACGAGGCCGCGAATCTGCTGGCCTCGCTGGCTCGCGAGCTGCCCGCGCACGACCTGCCCGAGCGGGTGGTCGCGGTGGTGAACACGCACGGCCACTTCGACCACTGCTACGGCAACGACGAGGTGCTGCGCGCCTTCCCCGACGCCGAGGTCTGGGGCCACGCGGATCTGCCGGACTATCTGGAGCGGTACGCCGAGGCCGGTCGCGCGAGCGGCATCTCGCACGGCTTCGACCCGGACCTGATGAACGCCGCGCGGATCGTGCCGCCGACCCGGCTGGTGGCCCGCGAGCAGCCGGTGACCGTGGATCTGGGCGGGCGCGAGGTGGTGTTGTACGCGCCGGGTCGCGGACACACCGATCACGACCTGGTCGTGCACGTGCCCGACTGCGGTGTGCTGATCGCCGGCGACATCGTCGAGGAGAGCGGACCGCCGCTGTTCGGCTCGGACGCGTTCGCCGCGGAGTGGAGCGATTCGCTGGCCCGGGTGCGCGCGCTGGACGCGAGTGTCTGGCTGCCCGGACACGGCGCGGTGGTCGACACGGAGTTCGTGATCCGGCAGAACCGGTGGCTGGCCGACGTCGCCGCCGGGCGCGTCGTACCGGACTGACGTACCGTCACCCGGCTAGCGTCACCGTCATGCGCAGTTACGGACCCGAGTCGCTGATCCCGGGATGGAAGAAGGACAAGCCCGTCCCGGAGGTCGCGGCCGATCGCGATCTGGTGGTGGAGGAGGCGTCCACCGGCTTCTGTGGCGCGGTGGTCCGGGTGGAGAGGACCCCCGAGGGGTTCACCGTCACGCTGGAGGACCGGCACGGGCGGCTGCGGGTCTTCCCGATGGATCCGCGCGGGTTCCTGATCGACGGCGAGGTGGTCACCCTGGTCCGGCCGCGTGCGCCGGGGCCCGCGCGTGCCCCCGGGCGGACCTCGTCGGGTTCGGTCGCGGTGGCGGGTGTCCGGGCCAAGGTCGCTCGGGCGGGCCGGATCTACGTGGAGGGCCGACACGACGCCGAGTTGGTCGAGCGGGTCTGGGGCGACGACCTGCGGATCGAGGGCGTGGTCGTGGAATACCTCGAAGGCATCGACGACCTCCCGGCGCTGGTACGCGAGTTCGGGCCGGGTCCGGATCGGCGGCTGGGCGTGCTGGTGGACCACCTGGTACCCGGCTCGAAGGAGAGCCGGATCGCCGCGCGAGTGACCGGCGACCACGTGCTCGTGGTGGGACACCCCTATATCGACGTGTGGCAGGCGGTCCGGCCGGCGCCGGTGGGCATCGCGGCGTGGCCGGACGTACCGCGCGGAGTCCCGTGGAAGGAGGGGGTCTGCGCGGCGCTCGGCTGGCCGGTCGACCCGCCGCGGGCGTGGCGTCGGATTCTCGCGGCGGTGGATTCGTACCGCGACCTGGAGCCGGCGCTGCTGGGACGGGTGGAGGAGTTGATCGACTTCGTGACGGCGCCGGCCGAGATGTGAGCCCCGGGTCGGCGCACTGGGCCCTGCCCGGCGGATCCTGGTGGATCGGGCCGCGTCGTGAGCGCAGCGAGGAGCCCGAAGGGCGGATGCCGCGCCTCGCCGCACCGGAGAAGTAGCCGCATAGTGGTTCCATTCGGCTGTTTCTCCGGTGCGGCGAGGCGCGGTGCCGGGCGGCGCGGCCCCACCAGGATCCGCCGGACAGGGCCTAGCGTGCTCGGATGCGACAGGAACAGGTCACGCTTGTGCTGCCGGGCTCGGCCGGCCCCAAGTATCGAATGTTCGCCGTGCACGGCACCGAGTTCGTCCGGTCCGCCTGGTCGGGCAACGGGCCGCCCCGGAACACCCGCCGGGAGTTCACCGATGCCGGCGCGGCGGCGCTCGCGCTGCGGCGGGAGGCGGACAAGGCGATGCGGGCCGGCTTCGTCCGGCTGGGCGGGGCCGAGGACGAGGTGGTGTTGGAGTTCCTGCCGCCCGGCAAGACCCCGTCGCGGGGGCTGGACCTGCACCCGGACGGGCACACCGTGGTGGTCGGCTACGACGGCGCGATCCGACTGGTGGACGTGGCCACGGGGGAGCGGCGCACGGTGCACGCCGTGCCGGCGGCCGAGCGGCTGACCGATATCGGCAGCGTGTTGTTCGACGCCGGCGGGACGGCGGTGGTGTACACGATCGGCGGCGCGACCCGCCGGTTCGACCTCGGCACGGGGCGCGAGGAACAACTGGCCTGCTACCGGCAGTTCGAGGACGCGCTGTTCAATCCGTACGTGGTGCAACCCTCCTGGGACGCGGCCCGCGAGCGGCTCGTGGTCTTCGACGCGGGCGACCTGGTGCGGGTGCTGGACGGCGCGGGCACGGTGTGCGAGGTGTCGACGGCGTCGCCGACCACCGAGTGCCGCGGCGCGGCGCTGTCCGCGTCGGGCCGGCTGTTGGCGGTGTGGCGGGTGAGTCGCGGGGTGGTCTACGGGCATCGGGACGCGGCGGACGATCCGACCAACGAGGTCGAGGTGTGGGACGTGGCGGCCGGCCGGTTGGCCGCGCGGGTGCCGCTCGCGTGGGAGATCGGCGAACTGGGCTTCGACCCGAGCGAGACGCTGCTCGTGGTCAACCGGGGCCGGGTGCACGGACCGTTCGCGATCTCGATCGCATCGGGCGAGCCGGCCTGGCAGTTCGACAATCCGCACCACCCGAACGGCTGGGGCACCTGCTACGCGTGGACCTACTCCCCCAACGGCCGGCGGCTCGCGGTGGGCGGCCATCGCACGAGCGCGCTGCACGTCTACGACGCGGACCTGCGCCAGGCCGACGCGCGGGCCCTGCCCGGCCACGACGACCAACGCGTGCGCCGCCTCGTCTTCTCCGCCGACGGCACCCTCCTGGCCACGAGCGGCGACTTCGGCCGGGTGTTCGTACGGCGGGTGTGAGCCACCCGGCCGAAGTGCCGCCAAGCGTCAGACGAACCTGGTGGTGTCCAAGACCGTCGAGAACGGCGCAGGCAGATCGATCTGCTTGCCGAAGGGACAGGTGTAACTCTCCGTGTAGTCGTCGCCCTTCGGCGCCGAGAAGAGCGTCACCTTGCCGTGCTCTCGATCCACCAACAGATACAGCGGGATGGCGCTGCGGGCATAGGCGCGCCGCTTTTGTTCACGATCGACGTCGGCCCGCTGCGAAGTGACCTCCAAGACCAAGGCGACTCCGTCGCACGGCATCCACGATTCGGCGTCGAGGAACAGGTCGAGTTCCTCGGGAGCGAACGTGCCGTCCGGGATGACATGGTTGCTCGGCAGTTCCGCGTGGCCGGCCACCACGAGTCCCTTGCCACCGGAAAAGTCCATCGCGGCGGCCGACCCGCCGATGATTTGGCGGACCACCGCACTCACGATGCGCTCGTGATCACCCATCGGCGGTGGCGTCACGACAATCTCCCCCTCGATCAGCTCGGCGCGGAAGCCCAGGGGGGTGTCCAACGCCAGGAAGCCGTCCAGGACGACGTCTTCCTGCGCGGGGATCTCGTGTGCCATAGCTGACATTCTGAACCCCTTCCGTAGTCGACGCGAGCATTAGGAAGCACTCGTGCGGGCGACCGGGCGTTTGGGGCCTGGTCACCCGCACGAGTTAACGAAGGTCGATCGGGGTGTTACGGCGTCTTCGCCGAGGCCGTCAGCGCGGCGATCGAGTCGTCGGTGCAGGTCGCCCAGAAGGCGCCGACGAGGTCCTCCAGGTGGGTCATCGAGCGGGCCGCGTACAGGATGTCCTGGTAGTGGGTGATGTCGTACTGCATCGTGCCCATCGCGACCAGGTCCAGGTCGCGGATGTCGACGGTGCGGAACTCGCGGATCTCGCCGTAGGAGGACAGGATCCCAGCGCCGTAGGCCTTGAGCGCGCCGGCCTCGTGCATGACGCCGAATTCCAGGGTGAACCAGAAGACCTTCGAGACGAACTCCAGGGCCTCGCGGCTCTCCACCCGGCGGGCGGCCTCGCCGGCCACCCGGTACAGCGCCGCGAAGCGGTCCGAGGCGAGCATGTTGGCGTGGCCGATCACCTCGTGGACGACGTCCGGCTCGGGCGTGTACAGCGGCACGCTGTGGTGCCGGATGTACTGCGTCGAGTGGAAGTACGAGTCGGCCAGCGACCCGTAGAAGTCGCGCAGCGGGACCAGGCCGGCCGCGGGCAGGTAGCGGAAGCCGGTGAGCGGTTGAAGCGCGCCGCTGACCTCCTCCAACTGGGGGATCCGGTCCGTCGGCAGCTTCAGCCGCGCGGTGCCCTCCAGGTAGTCCGCGACCGCGTACTCCGCGTGCGAGACGGACAGCTCGTGCGAGACGAGGCGCCAGACCTCGTGCTCCTCCTCGGTGTACTCGACCTCCGGGATGGGCTCGCCACGCCGGTGGTCCAGGGCCAGTTCCGCGATCCGGTTCCGGCGCTCGCGGTATACCGCGTCCGCGAATCCCGGGTGACTGCGGGACAGCTCGACCTCGACTCCGCCGTCGGCCCTACGGGTGACCGGGGCCAGATACTGGGCCTCCTCGAACATGCCATCTCCTGATCGCATCGGAATCGACTCGCCGGACGAGCCGAGACACCCCACGCGACCATTATGCGCCGCTTACATACCATTTCGACCGGTCAGGCCGACTGGGTGACGACGTGGAGCAGGTGCGAGGGATCGCCTCGGCGCCCTCATCGCATCATCCGGACGGCCGTCACACAAGAGGCACAGCCGTTCCGCCGGCCGACCCGAATCCGCTTTCGATCCATCGAGACGGGATTCGGGCCCGCGTGACAGGATCGCCCGTACATCGGGGAGGGCACCGTCGGGAGGGGGCGCGGTGGTGGATTCTCGCGGCATGGCCGGGGATCGTGCACAACGACGCGATGTGGTCGAGGCGCTCACCGAGACCTCCGATCACCTGGATTTCGCGCTCGCGATGGTCCGTCGCATCGTCGGCGACCAGGAACGCCTGGCACAACTGACGGCGCGGATCCGCGAGATCGAGACCCGGCTGCGGGACGACCGTTACTACCTGGCCGTGATCGGCGAGTTCTCGGCCGGCAAGAGCACCTTCATCAACGCGCTGCTGGGCGAGGACCTGCTGCCCACGTCGGCGCTGCCCACCACCGGCGCCGCGACCAGGATCACGCACGGCGACGAGTTCGCCGTCGAGGTGCGCTTCAGCGGCCACGGGATCCGCTACGTGTATCCCTCCGGGCGATACACCGGCGCGGCCAGCCCGCTCGGCGGCATGCTCGCCGACCTCGCGCCGCATGTGGCCGTGCCCGAGGACACGGCCGGAGTCCTGCGCCTGCTCACCGCCGACGAGGCGATCGCGCCGCACGTACAGAGCCTGGAGGTGCGCCACCCCGCCGCCGCGCTGCGCGACGGGCTGGTGATCATCGACACACCCGGCACCAACGCCCGGGCCGGGCACACCGAGATCACCCGCGCCGTGATGCGCGACATCGCCGACGTCGCGGCGGTGCTGACCGCGTCCACGTCGCCGTCGCCGGTGTCGTTGACCGAGTTCCTCACCGACGCGCTCGATCCCGGGCAACTGCGCCGCTGCATCATCCTGGTCACCAAGATGGACCACATCGACGAGGACGAGCGGGAGGACCTGCTCGCGCACGTCCGCGGGCGGTTCGCCCGGATGTTGGGCGTGGCCGATCCGGTCGTCGAGCCGGTCGCCGCCGAGCCGGTCGTCCGGCTGGCCACCAACCGACCGCTGCGGGGCCCCGAACAGGCCTACTGGGCCGAGGAGTTCCCGCGCACGCTGGCCCGACTCCGGGACCTGATGCAGCGTCAACGCATCGTCGCGGTGTCCGACCACCTGCTGCGCTTGCTGGAGGACCTGCTCGACGAGTTGCGCCGCGAGGTGACCCTCGCCGAACAGCGGCTCGACGCCGAGGAGAGCGAACTCGCCGGTGCCCGGATCGCCGACATGGCCGCCTTCGTCCGGGCCCAACACGGCGAGACCGCGCGCCTGCTCGGCGCCGGCGCCCAGCGCGCCCAGCAGGCCGTCGGCGGCATGGCGCCGCAGTGGTGGCGCTACACCCAGGCCGAGATCGACCACGCCCTGGACGGCGCGGACACCCCGGACGAACTGCGCGCGGTGATCGGCGTCCGCGCGCCCGAGCTGATCCGGCAGGGCCTGCCCCGGATCGGCGACATCGTGCAGCAGGCGGTCACCGGCGCGCTGGCGACCGCGGCCGAGAGCGCGCGGGCCGCCGCGGACACCGCGTTCGAGGCGGCCTATCGCAAGCTCGGCGCGATCGCCCGACCGGACGGCCCGGACCGGGTCACCGTGCTGACCGGGCATCAACTCGCGGACGCGGCGATGCGCGCCTACCAGGACTCGGTCACCGGGGTGACCCAGCAGATCCGCGCCGTGCGCCTGGATCCGACCGCCCCCAGGACGCCCGGCGCGCGGATCGGCGGCGCCTTGGACCAGTGGTTCGGCGGCGCCCGGAACAACGATCCGGGAGCCCCGTCGGGCCGAGCCGGATTCGGCGGTTTCATGGCCAAAGTGGCCGATTCACTCGCATCCACCGACATGACGGCTCTGCGGAACCACGCACGCGCCGAAATGCATCAGACACTGCGAACCGTCGCCGACGGTTTGTCCCGACAGATCGACGAGGCCGTCGGGGCGGCGACGACGCACTACTCGCTGGACGTCTCGCGCCACGTGGACCGCTATCGGGCCAGGTACGAGGCGGCGGTCGCCGAGATGGTGGCCGAGCACCACCGCCGTGAGGATATTCTCGCGGCTCGCAGAAGCCTGTTGCAGGACGCGGACAGGCAGACGGAACGGCGCCGCGGCACGGTGAACAGCCAACGCGAGCGCCTCACACGCCGGGGGGAATTCGGCAGATGAGCGACTACACGCACGACGACGACCTGTTCGCGATGGTCTCCGACGACACCATCGACACGCTGGACACCGCCGACGGGGGCACTGTCGGGGCGGCACCACTGTGGGAGACCGACGCGGGCGGCGAGTCCAACGGCGCCTACCCCAACTCCACTCTGCCGTACACGGACCCGAACTTCGATCCGCTGCACGACCCGAACTACGACCCGTTCCACGCGGACAGCGACGGCGACGGCAAGATCGACATGTACGACCCGCAGATGTTCGACCCGAACGACGGCAACGTGCCCCCGGCCACGCCCAGCCAGCAGTGGCGCGACGACCAGCTCGCCAACGACCCCTACGCGAACGACCCGTACGCCGATCCCTACGGCGATCCCTACGCCGACCCGTACGGCGACCCCTACGGCAGCGACCCGTACGGCGGCTCCGACCCGTACGCCGACCCGGCCGGCTACGACCCCGGGCCCGCCGGGGACCACGGCCAGGGCGTCAGCCCGCAGTGGGGCGCCGTCGACGACGGAAGCGGCAACTGGGAGTACCACGCGCCGGACAACTGGACACCGGCCCAGTTCGACGGTTTCGGCGACCCGGTGGGCGACGCGCAGTACTGGCAGCAGCAGACCAGCCCGACGAGCTGCGCGGTGGTCTCCCAGGGGATGATCCTGGAGAAGCTCACCGGCGTGCCGCTGGACGAGAACGCGCTGATGACCGAGGCCCAGCAGGCCGGCATCTACGACCCCGAGACCGGCACCAGGACCGACGACATCGGCAAGCTGCTGGAAATGCACGGCGTGGACACGGACATGGTGCCGGGCGCCGACATGCGCCAGATGCTCGACGCGCTGGAGAAGGGCGACCAGGTCATCGTCGCCCTGGACGCGCAGGAGATCTGGTCCCCCGTGCACGACCCGAACACCGGGGCGCCGCTGGAGCAGGACCCGACGATGGGGCACGCCGTGTGGGTCACCGGCATCGACACCCAGCCCGACGGTTCCGTATACGTCCTGCTCAACGACTCCGGCGCGCCGTTCGGCCAGACCGAGCCGATCCCGCTGGCCGACTTCGTCAACGCGTGGCAGGACCGGGACACCACGATGATCGTGGCCCACCCGACGCACGCCTGATCGTTCGACATCACAACGGATTCGATGGGAGTAGGGACCACACATGTCGTTCGATCGTGAACACGTGCTGCGCCAGGCCGCGCAGGTACAGCCGCGCCGACGCCCCGGCGTCGCGGGCCTGTTGAGCGGGATCCACCGCAGCGACGAGCTGCGCGGCTGGGTCACCATGGAGTCGGTGGCACTGCCGCCGGTGCCCGAGCGCACCGCGGCCGGCTGGACGTTGTGGAGCCTGATCGGGGTCGGCAAGGCCACCCCCGGGCGCCGCGAACTGCCGATCCACCCGGTGTGGGGCGCGGTCCAGTGGGCCTGGCCGTCCGAGGACGTGCTGCGGCACGTGAAGCTGACCGAGTTGCCCGAGGTCGCGAAGTCGGTCGAGAGCACGATCGGGGACGAGGCCGCCTGGGCGCTGTCGATGCGGCCGGAGGGGCTGGCCGAGCGGGCCCGCTTCTTCCAGTCGCTCGGCCGCTTCCTGGCCGACCCCGAGGCGGACGCGAAGGGCGGCCCGAAGATCCTCGCCGGGCTGTACGCGCGGGTGATGCCTTCCGGTGCGGTGGCCGCGTACCACCAGCTCGTGCCGAGCACCGCCTCGTGGCTGCGCGCGGGCGCGCCGCGTGAGGCGGCGGCGCGTCGCGACTCGGGCGACTCGCCCACCGGCCGACCCGGCCCGTCGGGGCAGACGGCGGACCGGAGGCAGGCCCCGGCTCCGGGTCCGCACCCGGCGGGCGATGCCTCGACCGTCCCGGGGCCGAATCCGGACTGGGCGGGCCGCCTCGCGGGCGGCCCGCCCGGCGCGGGTGGCCCGGGTGGGTCGGGTGTTTCCGGTGGGTCGGGTGGGCCGACGCCGGTCGCCTCGCCGCCGCCGCCGACCGCGCGGGTGCCGCAGGCCGCACCGGCCGCGCAGGTCGTCGCGCCCGCGCCGCCGGCCCCGCGTACGCCCGTCACCCCGCACGTCACCCCGGCCGACGCGCCGGCCGCGCCGGCGTCCGCGCCGACCCCGCCCGGATCGGTGACCAGCCTGGTCAAGCAGGCGCCGTCGGCGACCACGCTCGGCCGACGGATCAACGACGCGCACAAGATCGCCGGCGATTTCGGCCTGGACGCGATCGCCGGTGAACTGGACCGACTGCGGGCGCGGATGCGCCGGCCGGGACTGCGCGTCGCGGTGGTCGGCGAATTCGGCCGCGGCAAGACCTCGCTGATCAACCGACTGCTCGGCGCCCCGGTGTTGCCCGAGGGTCGGCACACGCCCGTGCCCCTGGTGATCGCCTCCGGACCGGAGCCGCGCCTGGAGTTGCAGTTCGCCGACGGGCGGGCCGAGCCGCGGCCGGCGGTGTCCGCGTCCTGGGACGAGGTACACCGGCTTAGTGAGCGTCAGGACTCGGACGCGGCCCGGCTGATCGGCGTCCGGGTGCTCGTCGCCGAACCCGAACTTGCCCGCCTGGACATCGAGTTGGTGGACACCCCGGGCATCAACGCCGGGCGCGGCAAGGGCGAGGACGCCGAGGAGCACGACCGTCGGACCGAGGACCTGGTCCGGCGCACGGTCTCCGCGAGCGACGCGGTGCTGATGGTGGTCTCCGCGAGTGCACCGCTCGGCCTGTCCGAGACCGCGTTCCTGGAGGAAGAGGTGATCGCCCGGCACGTGCCGCGGATCACCGTGGTGGTGTCCAAGCTGGACACCGTCGACGAGGACGAGCGCGAGGACATCGTGGACTACCTCGGCGGCCGGGTACGCCGCATCTCGCCGACCCTCCAGGTGCTGGCCGGCCCGCATCGCGAGGACCTCTCGCCGGTGGCCGGCGTGCTGGAGCGGATCACCGAGTACTCCACCTCCGGCGGCCGGCGCAGCATGCGCTCGCGGCAGACCGCCGGCCAACTGCTCGCACTGCTGGGCGAGATGGCTCAGGTGGGCCGGGACGGCCTGGCCGCGGCCGAGCTCGGCGCGGCCGAACGGCAGCGCGCCGCCGAGCGGTCCGAGGTGGAGATCGACCGGATGTCCTCCGAGTGGGGCAAGGTCCGGGTCGAACTCCAGCAGCGGCGCACGCAGACCGCGGAGAAGTTCCGTGAGCACCTCCAGCTCTCCCGCGGCGACCTGCTGGACACGATGCGCTACGAGATGGAGCGCGCACCGGACCCCCGGACCTGGTGGGAGCGCGACCTGCCGTTCCGCCTGCGTCGTGAACTGACCGCGCTGGCCAAGAAGTTCGAGGCCCAGTTGCATTCCAGCGTGCAGGCCGACGTGCAGTGGCTGGACGCGAAGATGAAGCTGCACTTCGGGCGTGGCAGCGGATACCGGCTGGAGAAGGTCGAGCAGCTCTCCACCGAGTTCGAACTCGGCGAGGCGGAGTCGCTGGGTCTGAAGGATCTCAAGAGCCGCAAGCTCGCCTGGCGGATCGGCCCGACCGGCCTCGCCGTGCTCGGCGCGCTGCTGATCCCGCTCACCGGTGGCGTCTCCGCGCTGCCGATGGGCGCGAGCATGGCCGCCTCGGCGGGCGGCATGGTGCTCGGCGAGGTCAAGTCGACGTCGCTGACCGAGGCACAGCGCGCCCAGGCGATGAAGGCGCTGGAGCCGATGGTCGAGGAGGTGCTCGGCGGCTTCTCCGAGGAGGTCTCCAAGCGCCTGCACACGCTGTACGCCGGGGTGATGGACGAGGCGGTGCGGGGCCAGAAGGCGTGGCGGACCGATCGCCGGACCGCGCTGGCCAAGGTCGGCACCGATGGACCCGCATGGCAGGATCTGGTCTCGCGCAGCGAGCAGCTCGGGGTTCAGCTCGACACCATGCTGGGCGCCAGAGGCTGAGACGCCGTCGAGGAGGGGAGCGTTCAGGGTGGACAAGGGTCACGGGGCGGCCGATGGGGCCTACGCGGGTTACGGCGCGTGGCGGGCACGGCAGGAGACCCTGGTCGGCCTGATCGACCGGCTCACGCCGATCGTGGCCGGGTTGCGGATCGGCGCGGGCGTCAAGAAGTTGGACTCGTTGAAGCAGCGGGCCGCGTCCGAGGCGTTCAAGGTGATGATCGTCGGCGAGTTCAAGCGCGGCAAGAGCACGGTGATCAACTCGATGCTGGGCGAGAAGGTGCTGCCCTCGTTCGCCCGGCCGTGCACCGCGATCATCAACGAGGTCACGTGGGGTGACACCCGCTCCGCGCTGATCTATCCGCTGGAGGCGGACGGTACGGCGGGCGAACCGCTGACCGTCGGCGTGGACGAGATCGCCGACTACGTCACCATCGGCGCGGACGACGACAACACCCCGAACCCGTACGAGCGGGCGGTGGTGCGCTGGCCGCTGGAACTGTGCCGCAACGGCGTCGTGGTGGTCGACTCGCCGGGTCTCAACGAGGCCCCGGAGCGCGAGAAGGTCACCCTGAACTACCTCGAACAGGCCGACGTGCTGGTGTTCGTGGTGGACTGCCAGGCCGCGATGTCGCGCAGCGAGCAGCTCTTCCTGGACGTACACGTCAAGGCCCGCGGCCACGAGGACGTCTTCTACGTCGGCAACAAGATCAACCTGGTCGAGGAGGAGGAGCGCGAGGACGTACAGCGGGAGATCCGCAAGCGCCTCTCCCCCTATCTCTCCCGCCCCGACCGGGTGTTCTTCGTGAACGCCCGGGCCGCGCTGACCGGCCGGCAGAAGGGCGACCCGGACCTGCTGGCCGGCTCCGGGATGCCCGAACTCGAGCGCGGCCTGGAGGAGTTCCTGACCCGGGAGCGCGGTCGGGCGAAGATCCTGTCTCCCGCGCGTGAGCTCAAGTACCTGCTGATCGAGGCGCGCGAGCAGATCGACCGCAAGGAGGCGCTGCTGACCCAGGACGTCGAGGAGCTGCGGGCCACCTACGAACGCGTCCAGGGCCCGCTGACCCGGCTGGAGCAGAACCGGCGGGTGATCGTCGCGCAGATGGAGGAGCACCTGCGCGAGACCCGCGGCGAGGTGGAGGCCGCGACCCGGCGATTCATGGACCGGGTCGCCGCGAACATCCCGAACTGGGCGCAGGAGTACGACCCGAGCAACACCATCGGCGCCAATCCGTTCAACGCGCGCGAGAAGATGGAGGCGGCGGTCAAGGAGATCACCGACCATCTCTCCGGGCGGGTCCAGGTCGAGTTCGCGCAGTGGCAGGAGAACGAGCTCAAGCCGCTCGTCTCGCGTCGCGTCGAGGACATGGAGCGGATGATCGACGACGACGTGAAGCAGTTCGTCACGCGCATCGACGAGATCCGCGCGTCGCTCACGTCGGGCCCGGTCGGCACGGACGAGGACGGCAAGCCCTCGACACCGATCGAGCGGCTGCTCGCGGACGCGGTCAGTTTCGTGCTCGACCCGGCGACGGCGGTCTCCGGCGGCAAGTTCAACCTTCGGTCGATGCTCACCGCACTGCTGCCGCAGATCGCGGTCGGCACGGCGGCGTTCCTGGTCGGTCTGGGCCCGTTCGTGATCCTCGGCGCGGTGCTCGGTTCGACCGTGTTCAAGGGCGCGCTGCAACTGAACAAGGCCAACCGCCGGCTGAAGGAACAGGTCGCCGAACAGGTCCAGTTGGAACTGCGCAAGCAGGCCGACACCGACGTCACCAACCTGGGCGAAGAGGTCGTCAAACAACTCCGCAAGATGCGTGACGCGATCGCCCAGGGCCTGGACGCCGAGATCAAGTCGATCCGCGACGAGGTCGGCGCGGCCCTCCGCACCAAGGAACAGGGCGAGTCCGACGCAAAGCGCGAGAGCGGCGAAATGCGCCGCTACGCCCAGGAACTCAACCGCGTCGACGAGTCCCTGGCAGACCTGATCATGGACGTGGCGATGTAAGCACCACCCACAAACGCCGGCCGGGCAACCACACCCCGCCCCAACGGCCCCGCCGGCGTTTGAGGCCAATCAGCCCGGCCGGCGCTTGAGGCCACCCAGCCCCGCCGACGCTTGAGGCAAAACAGCCCGGCCGGCGCTTGAGGCCACCCAGCCCCGCCGACGCTTGAGGCAAAACAGCCCGGCCGGCGCTTGAGGCCACCCAGCCCCGCCGACGCTTGAGGCAAAACAGCCCGGCCGGCGCTTGAGGCCAAAAGCGGGTGTCGGCCGCCCTAGTCCACCAGATCCCGCACGACCGCGTCGGCCAACAACCGCCCCCGCAACGTAAGAACCGCCCGCCCACCCCCAAGCGGCTCGAGCAGCCCATCCGCAGCAGCCCGGGACGCCGCCTTCCGCCCCACCTCCGCAAGGAGCGAGAGCGGGACGCCCTCGGCCAACCGCAGCTCGAGCAGGATCCGCTCGACCCGCCGGTCCTCCGCGGTGAGCAACTCGCGCGCCTGCGCGGGAGACGTCCCCGCCGCCAGCCGCTGCGCGTACGCGGCGGGATGGCGCACATTCCACCACCGCACCCCGCCCACGTGGCTGTGCGCCCCCGGCCCCGCGCCCCACCAGTCCGCGCCGGTCCAGTACAGCTCGTTGTGCCGGCAGCGCGCCGCGGCGTCGGTGGCCCAGTTGGACACCTCGTACCAGCCGAGCCCGGCGGCGGAGAACGCCTCGTCGGCCATCAGGTAGCGGTCCGCGAGCACGTCGTCGTCCGGCATCGGCAATTCGCCCCGCCGCACCCGGCCGGCCAGCCGGGTGCCGTCCTCGACGATCAGCGCGTACGCCGAGACGTGGTCGGGACGCGCGCCGAGCACCGCGTCCAGCGAGGCCCGCCAGTCGTCGTCGGACTCCCCCGGCGTGCCGTAGATCAGGTCCAGGTTGACGTGCTCGAACCCGGCCGCGCGCGCGTCGGCCACACACTGTTCGGGCCGGCCCGGGGTGTGCCGGCGGTCCAGGATCTGCAGGACGTGCTTGCGCGCACTCTGCATGCCGAACGACAGTCGGTTGAAGCCGCCCGCCAGCAGCGTGGCCAGATAGGCCGGATCGACCGACTCCGGGTTCGCCTCGGTGGTCACCTCGGCCCCGGCGGCGAGTCCGAACTCGTCCCGGATCGCGCCCAGGATCCGAGCCAGGTCCTCGGCCGGCAGCAACGTGGGCGTACCGCCGCCGAAGAACACCGTCTCCACCGGCCGGTCCACGTCGCCGAGCCGCCGCCGGGCCAGCCGGATCTCGGCGATCGCGTCGTCCGCGTAGGACCCCTGCGAGGCCGATCCACCCAGTTCGGTCGCGGTGTACGTGTTGAAGTCGCAGTAACCGCACCGCGACGCGCAGTACGGCACGTGCACGTAGAAGCCGAACGGACGACTCGCGTCCGTGAACTCGGCGAGCGCGGACGCGGGCAGCGAACCGTCTTCGGGCACGGGCAGACCGTCGGGGGGTGCGGAGGGCATCCTCCCATTGTCCACGAGCCGGCGACCGAGCCCGGCGCCGTCGACACCTCGGCACCCACCCCGGACCGGACGACCCCCATGCCCCTCGACGCCCGACCCGGCCCCGGCCCTCGGCCCCTGCGCCCGCCCCGGCCCTCGGCCCCTGCCCCGGGCCGGGCCCCGACTCGGAGGCCGGCCCCCGGCCCGGCCCAGCCCAGCCCAGCCCAGAGCTCAGGTCACCAGCGTGCCCGTGTACATGTCCTCCAGCAGCTCCGCGTACTGCTGCTCCACCACCCGCCGCTTGACCTTCAGGCTTGGCGTCAGCTCACCGTGCTCGACGCTCAGGTCGCGCGGCAGGATGGCGAATTTCTTCACCGTCTGCCAGCGCTGGAGGCCGGCGTTGAGTTCGTCGAGACAGTCGGCGATGAGCGCGCGGGCCTCCGCGCTGCCGGCCAGTTCCTCGTACGACTTGTCCCGCAGTGCCGGCCGGTCGGCGGCCCAGCCCCGGATCGCGTCCGGGTCCAGGGTGATCAGCGCGGAGCAGAAGTTGCGGCCCTCGCCGTGCACGAGGATGTTGCCGACGTACGGGCACATGCCCTTGAACCGGCCCTCGATCTCGCTGGGCGCCACGTACTTCCCGCCCGACGTCTTGATCAGGTCCTTCTTGCGGTCGGTGATCCGCAAAAAACCGTCCTCGACCACTCCGATGTCGCCGGTGCGCAGCCAGCCGTCCTCGGTGAGCACCTCGGCGGTGGCCTCGGGATTGTTGTGGTAACCCTGCATCACCCCGGGGCCGCGCACGAGCAGTTCGCCGTCCTCGGCGATGCGCAGCTCCGAGCCGGGCAGGACCACGCCGACGGTGCCGATGCGGTGCGCGTCGTAGCGGTTGACCGAGCTGCCCGCGCTGGCCTCGGTCAGGCCGTAGCCCTCCAGGATGGGGATGCCGATCGCGTCGAAGAACTCCGCGACGTCGGGCGAGAGCGCCACGCTGCCGGAGATACAACCCTTGAGTCGGCCGCCGAACAGGTCGCGCAGTTTGCCGAAGACGAGCCGATCGGCCAACCGGTACTTGGCGTTCAGCAGCACGGAGGGCGTGCGACCGGCCTGCCGGGTCTGCGACGTCTCCCGACCGACGCCGATCGCCCACCGGAAGATCCGGTACTTGAGGCCGCCCTCGGCGCGCATCCGCACGTGCACGGAGTTGTACACCTTCTCGAACACGCGCGGCGCGGCGGCCATGAAGGTCGGCCGTACGATCGGAAGGTTGGTGATCAGCTTGGGGATCCGGCCGTCGATCGCGGTCGGGTAGCCGATCCGGATCTGGCCGGACACCATCACCTTGCCGTAGCAATGCGCGAGCGGCAGCCACAGGTACTGCAGCTCGTCGATCTCGGTCAGCCCCATCGCGGCCTGCGCGGCGGCCTGGTACGCCCACGTGTCGTGCGCGAGCCGAACGCCCTTGGGTCGACCGGTGGTACCGGAGGTGTAGATCAGCGTCGCGAGCTGGTCGCGGGTGATCGCGCCGACGCGGGTTTCGACCAGGTCGGGTTCCTTCTCCAACCGGGCACGGCCCAGTTCCTCCAGCTCGGCGAGGGTGCTCACCCAGTCGTCGTCGGCCTCGTCGGCGGCGTGGTCGAAGACGATCACCTTGCGCACCGCGTCCAGACCGGTCCGCTCGCCGCGCAGCTTGGCGAGTTGGGCGTCGTCGGCGGCGAACACCACCACGCTGCCGGAGTCGGCCAGGATGAACGCGGCCTCGTCGGCGTTGGTGGTCGGATAGACGGTGGTGGTGGCCGCCCCGGCGCACATGACGCCCATGTCCGCGAGCACCCATTCGAACCTGGTCTCGGCCACGATCGCGACCCGGTCCTCGGGCTCGACCCCCAGCGCCACCAGGCCGGCGGCGATCGCCTTGGCCCGGTCGCCGGCCTGACCCCAGGTGAGCGACCGCCATTCCTCGCGGTCGCCGTCGCCCACCGCGACCGGGTATCGGTACGCCTCTCGTTCGGGCGTCGCCCGAACGCGCTCCAGGAAGTCCACCGCGATGGACGGCGGGCGGTTGTCGATGCCGACGGGCTCTGGACTCACTGCGGCCTCCGTGTCCTGGGCGGATTTCAGGGGTGGTGGCGGTGCCGAGTACCGGCGTCGGTACCGGTGTCCATACGGGTATCCACAGGGGTGTCCGTACGGGTATCGGGATCGGCGGGAGTGCGGAGTGTTCGGTATAGCGGGGGTAAAAAGCAGCGGGTGCATCGGTTGTGCCCGATGCACCCGCAACGTACGCCGCCGCAGGGCTACGCGGTAGTAGCTTCGCCCGGATCCGCCGTCGAATCGCGTCGCCACACCCGCCGACCGACCCGGCCGCGGCCCTGCTTCCCGCCCTGTTCCCCGCCTGTGCTCCCTGCCTCCGCGGTCCGCGTACCGCTCCTCGGACCGCTGCTTCCGCGCCCTGCGTGCGGCCGCTTCGCCGCCCCGCGTACCGCTACTTCTTGCCGCCGCTGTCGTCGGTGGACAGCGCCGCGATGAAGGCCTCCTGCGGCACCTCCACGCGGCCGACCATCTTCATCCGCTTCTTGCCTTCCTTCTGCTTCTCCAGCAGCTTGCGCTTGCGGCTGATGTCACCGCCGTAGCACTTTGCGAGCACGTCCTTGCGGATCGCCCGGATGTTCTCGCGGGCGATCACCCGCGCGCCGACCGCCGCCTGGATCGGCACCTCGAACTGCTGACGCGGAATCAGCTCGCGCAGCTTCTTGGTCATCTCGACGCCGTAGGTGTACGCCTTGTCCTTGTGCACGATCGCGCTGAACGCGTCGACCGCCTCGCCCTGGAGCAGGATGTCGACCTTGACCAGCGCGGATTCCTGCTCACCGGTGGTCTCGTAGTCCAGCGACGCGTAGCCGCGCGTCTTGGACTTGAGCGCGTCGAAGAAGTCGAACACGATCTCCGCCAGCGGCAGCGTGTAGCGCAGCTCGACCCGGTCCTCGGAGAGGTAGTCCATCCCGATCTGGACCCCGCGCCGGGTCTGGCACAGCTCCATGATCGTGCCGATGTACTCGCTCGGCGCCAGGATCGTGGCCCGCACCACCGGCTCGTGCACCTCGGCGATCTTGCCGCCGGGGAACTCGCTCGGGTTGGTCACGGTGTGCTCGGTGCCGTCCTCCATGACGACCCGATACACCACGCTCGGCGCCGTGGAGATGAGTTCCAGATTGAACTCGCGCTCCAGGCGCTCCCGGACGATCTCCAGGTGCAGCAGCCCCAGGAAGCCGCAGCGGAAGCCGAAGCCGAGCGCGACCGAGGTCTCCGGCTCGTACACCAGCGCGGCGTCGTTGAGCTGGAGCTTGTCGAGCGCGTCGCGCAGCTCGGGGTAGTCCGAGCCGTCCAGCGGATACAGACCGGAGAAGACCATCGGCTTCGGGTCCTTGTAACCACCGAGCGCCTCGGTCGCACCGTGGTGCAGCGAGGTGATCGTGTCACCGACCCGGGACTGCCGAACGTCCTTCACGCCGGTGATGATGTAGCCGACCTCGCCGACGCTCAGGCCGTCGGAGGGCTTGGGCTCGGGCGAGATGACCCCGATCTCCAGGAGTTCGTGGGTCACCCCCGTCGACATCATCTGGATCCGCTCGCGCTTCTTCAGGTCGCCGTCGATCACGCGGACGTAGGTGACCACGCCCCGGTACGAGTCGTAGACCGAGTCGAAGATCATCGCGCGGGCGGGCGCGTCCTTGGCGCCGATCGGCGGCGGAACCAGGCGTACGCACTCGTCCAGCAGCTCGGACACGCCCACGCCGGTCTTGCCGGAGACCTTGAGCACGTCCTCCGGGTCACAGCCGATGATGTGCGCGAGCTCGGCCGCGTACTTCTCCGGCTGGGCGGCGGGCAGGTCGATCTTGTTCAGCACCGGGATGATCTGGAGGTCGTTCTCCAGGGCCAGGTAGAGGTTGGCGAGCGTCTGCGCCTCGATCCCCTGGGCCGCGTCGACCAGCAGGATCGCGCCCTCACAGGCCGCGAGCGAGCGGGACACCTCGTACGTGAAGTCCACGTGGCCGGGGGTGTCGATCATGTTGAGGATGTGGATCTGGCCGTCCGGGGCCGTCCACGGCAGCCGCACCGCCTGCGACTTGATGGTGATGCCGCGCTCACGCTCGATGTCCATGCGGTCGAGGTACTGCGCGCGCATCTGCCGCGCATCGACCACACCGGTGATCTGAAGCATCCGGTCGGCGAGCGTCGACTTGCCGTGGTCGATGTGGGCGATGATGCAGAAGTTCCGGATCAGCGCCGGGTCGGTACGGCTGGGCTCCGGCACGTTCACTGGCGGGGTCGCGGGCACGCGGGCTTCCAGATTCTCGATCGGGTGGACTGGCGAGGGCCTTGCGGGTGGCACGTGGGATCGGTGTGGGATCACAGGTGTTCCCTACATCGTCCCATGCGGCATGGGTGAGCCGTGTTGGTGGAGCCGGCCGAGCCGGTTCGGGTCGCCGCGCGTGGGGGCGAACGGGTGTGAGCGGGGGCGGGCGCGGGCCGCGTGCGGGGGTGGATCGGGCCATATTGGCCGGCCGTGTCGTGGGCGCCCGTCGATGGCTGGTAATCTGATGGATCGCGTGTGGCGTACGTGTCTCTGCCACGCAAGTCAACGTCCGAACGGGCCCTCTCCCTGGATCGGATCCCGACCTAGTACTCAGAAGGCTCTTT
Source organism: Embleya sp. NBC_00888 (assembly GCF_045207655.1). Classification (NCBI taxonomy): domain Bacteria; kingdom Bacillati; phylum Actinomycetota; class Actinomycetes; order Kitasatosporales; family Streptomycetaceae; genus Embleya; species Embleya sp. NBC_00888. The sequence goes on from NZ_CP108784.1 coordinate 3,018,593, forward strand.
CGTGGCGAACATCAAGTCCCAGATCAAGCGCAACAAGACGAACGAGATTGCGCGTCAGCGCAACAAGGCCGTCAAGTCGGAGCTCAAGACCTTCGTGCGCAAGGCGCGCGAGGCGGCCGAGGCCGGCAACGTCGAGCAGGCCGAGGCGCTCACCCGCCTCGCGGCCCGCAAGCTCGACAAGGCCGTCAGCAAGGGTGTCATCCACAAGAACCAGGCCGCCAACAAGAAGTCGGCGCTGGAGAAGCGTGTCGCGACGGCCAAGGCCTGACTCGCGGCACCTTTGATGGTGTGACACCCGAGCGCATGCGCTCGTAGTGACTTCGAAGGCGCCGTCCCCGGATCTCGGGGGCGGCGCCTTTGTCGTTGTGGGGGTGTGATTTTCGGCGGGCGCGGGGCGGCGGGTCTCGGATCGCCGGGTCGGCGGGTCGGCGGTCGCTGGGTCGTGGGTCGGGGCCGCTGGATCGTGGGTCTCGTCGGTGACCTCAGAGGTTGCGGACCGTGGAGACCGTCACGACGGCCTTCTCCAGCGCGTACGCGGGATCCGTACCGCCACCCTTGACCGCCGCGTCGGCGTCCGCGACCGCGCACAGGGCGCGCACGATGCCGTCCGGGGTCCAGCCGCGCAGCTGCTGCCGCACCCGGTCCACCTTCCACGGCGGCATGCCCAGCTCGCGGGCCAGGTCGTTGGGGCGGGCATTGCGCGAGGCGGCCCCGACCCGGGCGATCTGCCGCACACTCTGCGCGAGCGCGCTGGTGACCATGACCGGTGCGACGCCCACCGACAGCGCCCAGCGCAACTGCTCCAGCGCCTCGGCGGTACGGCCCTCGACGGTCTTGTCGGCGACGGTGAAACTGGACGCCTCGGCGACGCCGCTGTAGTAGCGCGCGACCACCTCTTCGTCGACCACGCCATCGGTGTCCGCCATCAACTGGCTGCACGCGGAAGCCAACTCGCGCAGGTCGTTGCCGATCGCCTCGACCAGGGTGCGGCACGCGTCCTCGGTGAGCGAGCGGCCCGCGATCCGGAACTCTGCGCGCGCGAAGGCGACGCGGTCGCCGACCTTGGTGACCTTGGGGCACGCGACCTCGCGCACACCCACCTTGCGGACCGCGTCCAGGAGGTTCTTGCCCTTGGGCCCACCGAGGTGGGCGAGCACGAGCACGATCTCGTCGGCGGGATCGGCGATCAGCTTCTTGACCTCGCCGGCCAGGTCCGCCCCGAGGTCCTGCGCGGACCGGATCACGATGACCTTGCGCTCGCCGAACAACGACGGACTGGCCAACTCGGACAACATCCCCGCCTGCAACGACCCGGGGGCGAGGTCCCGGACGTCGGCGTCGGGATCCTGCGCCCGCACGGCGCGCACCACATCCCCGATCGCGCGATCCACAAGCAGTTCCTCGGGCCCGACGACAAGCGTCACGGGCGCGAGCGGATCATCCTGCATTCTCCTGGCCACCCGACCAAGCATCCCACGCCCCACAGACACACCCCACAACCTCACCCCGCCCCCAAGTCCCACCCCACACCAAGAGGAAAACCAACGCGAACCCGACACCCCACGAAGCCAACACGCTGCGGAGCCTGAGGCCCCAAAACGGAGCCCGAAGCCGGCGAAATTCGAGGACAAGGCCGTCGGGACACGGAACGCGAGGCGCGAGGCGCGAGGCGCGAGGCGCGAGGCGCGAGGCGCGAGGGAATACGGAGGCAAGGCCGACCGGTCACGGGGGTGAAGCTCGCGCGGGCGAGGCCGACCGGGACGCGGAACTCGCGGGGCGCGAAACCACCGGAACGCGGAGCGTGCAGCCGGCGGGACGCGGGCCACGAAGCTCGCCGGGCACGGGACGCCGAGCCAGCGGTACGCGGGACGAGCAGCCAGCGGGACGCGAGGCACGAAGCTCGCCGGGCGCGGGAGGCGGAGCGGCGGGCACGGGAGGCGGAGCCGGCGGGACGCGGGACGCGGGACGCGCAGCCAGCGGCGCACGGAGCACAAAGCCGGCAGGACGCGAAGCACGCGGGCACGGAGCACAAAGCCGGCGCGGCACGGGGCACGAAACTCGCGGGGCGCGGCGCTGGCGGAACGCAAGGGCGAGGCCAACCGGGCACGGAGACACGAAGCCGGCAGGACGCGAAGCACGCCGGCACGGAGCACGAAGCTCGCAAAACGCGGGGCACGGAACCGACGGGGCAAGGGGCCGAGGCCAACCGGGGACGGAGCACGGAGCCGAACGGACGCGGAGAGCGCGAAGCTGACGGGACGCTGCGCGCGAGGCCGATCAGGCCCGGCAGGGTGCAAGGCCGGCGGGGCCATTTTGGCTTCTGGGAGGGGGCGCTGGGGTCTGTTTGGGCGTCACCGAGGTCACCCTTTGGCACCTCGACGGCGACGTCGTGGGAGACGGCGCGGAATCGTGTCCCGATCGCGCGGATCGCCACCCGGTCCATGCCGCGGACCGTGCGCCGCGTAAGCGCCCCACGCCCGCGTTGCGCTGCCCCCGCGCCGGCACCGCATCGCACCGCTTCCCATGTTGGCGGCAGCCCCGACGACGGCGGTCCGAGGCACATGCGTGTCGTCCGGTTCGGAGGTCGTCGATCGCCTGCCTTCGGTCAATGCACGTCGGCGGCCGGAGGCGGGCTGCGGGCCTGGGGTTCGGGGACGGCCGGCGTGGGCTGGGACGCCTGGCGCGGCTTTGTGGGGAATGCGTGGGCGGTGGGTGCACCCGTGCTGCGTTCGCTGGAATGCGCACATGTGGCGCGGGCGGCGGGTGGGGACGTTGGCGCGACGCTGGTGGGGGTGAGAGGCGGCGGTTGTGCGGGGGTTGGGGGCGCGTTCGGGTTCCGGGGTGGGGGTGGGTGCGCGGAGGGCGTGGGTGGGGGTGTCGGGGCCTCGGGCGACCGCGTTCAGGTGGGTCGGGGTGCCGGTGACGGCGATCGGGCCGTCGGTGTCGGTGCGCAGGAGGCGGGCGCCGGTCGCGGCGATCAGGGCGCGGGCGGAGGGCGACGGGTGGCCGTAAGGGTTGCCCTTGCCCACCGAGACGAGCGCCAGGCGGGGGTGCAACCCGAGCACGAGGCCCGGGTCCTGGCGGGCCGAGCCGTGGTGCGCGACCTTGAGCACGTCCACCCGGAGATCGCCCAACCGGGCCCGCAGGGCCTCTTGGGCCTCGATCTCGACGTCCCCCGTGAGCAACATCCGAACTCCGTGGCGCTCCGCGAGCACCACGAGACTCGCGTTGTTGGCCGGTGACCCGCCCACCGCACTCCCCACCGGGACGTCCGGCGCCGCCACCGACTCCGAGACACCCGGCCCCGGCCACGGCCTGTCGAGATCAACGGCGCCGGTTCGAGTGGCCGGAACGTCCCGCGCCACCGCCCACCCCGACACACCCGGCCCCGGCCACGGCCTGCCGAGATCAACGGCGCCGGTTCGAGTGGCCGGAACGTCCCGCGCCACCGCCCACCCCGAGACACCCGGCCCGATCTGCGGTTTGTCGGGATCAAGGACGCTCGTTCGAGGGGTTGGGGTGTCCGGTGGTGGCGGTGGGGTGGGGCGGGGTGAGGTGGTGGGTGGGGCGGCGGAATCGGGGATGGTCGCACGCGGTATCGGGGTGGCTACGTCGGGGGGTGGGGTGAGGGTTTGCCAGGTCAGGGCGGCCCGGGTGCGGTGTTCGCCGTCGGTGGGGGTGGCCAGGGAGGTGCCCGCCGCGCCGGCCCAGCGGCGGACTCGGGTGACCTCGGCTCGGGGCTCGAGGACCGTCGTGCCCTGGAGCAGGCCTACCGCGCGACCGCGCAACGCGCCGGGAAGGCCCTCGACGTGATCGGCGTGGTAGTGGCTGAGCAGGACCAGGGGCAGCCGGTGCACGCCGAGGTCGCGCAGGCAGCGGTCGACGGCGTCCGGATCGGGGCCGGCGTCGATCAGGACACCGGCGCCGGGGCCCGCGTTGAGCACGAGGGCGTCGCCCTGCCCCACGTCGCACATGACCAGGTGCCAGTCCGGCGGCGGCCAGCCGGTCAGCGGGCGGACCAGAACCGGCGGGCGGAGCAGCAGTACCACCACGAGCGTCGCGAGCAGCGCGGCGGCCATCGCTCGCGGCCGGCCCGCTCGGGGGGAATCGGGCGGGCGCCGCAGGAGCCGCAGGGTCGGTACGGCCGCGACGGTGATCGCCGCGAGGACCGCTCCGCCGAACAAACCGGTCGGCCAGGTGACGGCGGCGCCGGGCAGCGCGGCGCCGGTGCGCGCCACCATCGCGATCCACCCGATCGGCCAGGAGCCCAGCCAGGCGGCGACCTGCGCGAGCGGGAGGCAGACCGGGGCGAGCACGAGGGCGACGAAGCCGAGGATCGTGGCCGGCGCGACCGCGAACTCGGCAAGCAGGTTGCACGGCACGGCCACCAAGCTGACCCGGCCGGCAAAACTCACCACGAGCGGTCCGCAGACGGCCTGTGCGGCGAGCGGTACGGCGACCACGACCGCGGCCCACTTCGGCCAACCTCGGGTCCGAAGTCGTGCGGTCCAGTGCGGCGCGAGCAGCAGCAGCGCGCCCGTGGCCAGCGTGGACAACGCGAAGCCGTAGGACCGGGCCAGGGTCGGATCGAACAGCACCAGGCCGAGCACCGCGACGGCGAGTGCGGGCAGTCCGCGTCGGGGCCGGCCGCTGTACAGCGCGACCACGGTGACCAGGCCCATCGCGGCGGCGCGCAACACACTGGGTTCGGGCCGGGCCACCACCACGAAGCACGCGATCGCCGCCGCGCCCGTGATCGGCAGCACGCGTCCACGCAGGCCGCTACGGCGAAGCACGAAGAGAACGAATCCCAGCAGAATGGTGATGTTGGTGCCGCTTACGGCGGTCAAATGCGTGAGTTCGGCGGTGCGGAAGTCGGCTTCGAGGTCGGCGGGGAGGTGGCTGGTGTCGCCGACGACCAGGCCCGGGAGCAGGCCCCGGGCGGCGGGCGGCAGGTCCGCGCACGCCGCGCGCAGGCGGGCCCTGAGGTGGCCCGCGAGGCGCTGAGGGGCCGACGGGGTGCCGACGTGCTCGGGAGCGGACCGGATCAGCAGCAGGGCACCGCCGGCCTTGCCCGGCACGAGGCGCCCATGCGCCTGCACCGGGGTGCTCGGGAGCAGCCCGAGCCAGGACCCCGCCTCGGGCCCGCCGACCAGAACCGTCACCGGAGTCCGCACGCGCGCACCACGCGGACCACGAATCCCGGGCGATCCGCGCCGGCCGAGCGGGCCGGCCGCGGCGTGCGCGCCGCGGGCGTCGGACGGGTCGGAGGCCGTACCGAGAAAGTCGATCCGGGCGCCGAACAGCGTGGGGGGTGCGCCGAGTTCGCTGCCTCGGACGCGGGTGACGCGGCGTTCGGGGTCGGTGCGTACGGTCAACTCGACGCCGACTTCGGCGCGCTGCCGGGCCGCGGTCGCGACGGGACCGGCGTGGTCGGCGGCGGTACGCACGCCCGCGACCAGACCACCCGCCGCGACACACACGAGCACGACGGCGAGGGTCGCCCGACGGCGGACCCCGACGGCCCTGGCGAGCACGGCGGCGCCGAGGATCGCGCACGCACTCGCGATCGCGACGACCCGGAACGAGACCAGCGGCGCGGTCCACGCCGCGGCCCACGCGGCGATCGCCCCCGGCACCAGTCGGGCGTCCACCCGCGCACGGTCCCCGTCCCCCGCCCGGCCACGACGTGCGGCGGCAGGGGCAGCCGGGGCGGCGGGAGCCGCGCGGCCCACCATGCTGGGGCTCATACCCGGACCCTCGGTTTCAGGTCGGAGTACTTGCGGTCGCCGATGCCACGGACCTGGCGGAGTTGGTCGACCGTCGCGAAGCGGCCCAACTGGGTGCGCTTTTCGATGATCTGACGGGCCAGGACCGGGCCGACGCCGGGGAGTTGCTCCAGTTGCTCGGCCGTTGCCGTGTTGAGGTCGAGCACCTGGGGCGGGCCCGTGGACGTGCCGCCGCTCGCCGGGGCGGCCTGGGCGGGTGCGGCCGGGGCACCCGGGACGCCGACCGGGATCTGTTCGCCGTCGGTCAGCGGCCGGGCCAGGTTCAGCGTGGCCAGGTCCGCCGCCGGCAACGCGCCGCCGGCGGCCTGTACCGCGTCCGCCACCCGCGCCCCCGGCGGCAGCACCACCACACCGGGGCGCGCCACCTTCCCCGCCACATGCACGGTGATCGGCCCGGCCACGGGCGCCGGCACGGCGGCCGTGGCCGGCCCCGGCGATCCTGTCGACACCGCGCCGCCGCCGGGCACCGAAACCACGCTCGCCTGCCCCACCGGCGCCGGCGCCGCCACGCTCTGCGGACGCGCCCGCCACCACCCGCCGACCGCGAGCGCGACCGCCACCAGCGCCAGCACCGCGACGGCCGCGATCACACGGCGATCCACACCCACCCGAAGCCGCGCCGGCAACCGATCCGCGACCGCCTCGACCATTCGCCGTGCGGGGTCCGGCCCCCGACGCGCGGCCGGCTCACCCGACCCGAGCAGCGCGGCCACCCGCTCCGCCCCCGAGCGCGGCAGGGCCGAGGAGCCGTGCCCGACCGACGCGGACGCCGAGAACGCGGCCGAGGACGGCGGCGGGAAAGCGGACGCGGACGGTGACGGGAAGGAGGACGACGAGGACGGCGATCCGGACATGCCCCGAAGTTAGGCGGGACGGCTCACCCGACCTCGACCACCGAACCCGCCTGTGCACAACCCCGCGGCCTGTGGAAACCGAACCCACCCACACAGGTGACCCAACCCACCCCGCCACGTCACGTGGGTGACACGCCCACCACCGCCCCCACCCACCCTCACCGAGGCGAAACCACCACCGCCAACAACCCCGGCCCGGCATGCGCCCCGATCACCGCGCCCACCTCGCTCACATACAGCTCCCCCAGCCCCGTCAACCGCTCCCGCAGCCGCCCCGCCAGCGCCTCCGCGCGCTCCGGACTGGCCAGATGGTGCACCGCGACGTCGACCGCCCCGGCCCCCGCCCGCTCCACCGCCAACTCCTCCAACCGGCTGATCGCCCGCGCCGACGTACGCACCTTCTCCAGCGGCCCGATCAACCCGTCGCTCACGTGCAGAAGCGGCTTGACCGCCAACGCCGTCCCCATGAACGCCGTCGCCGCCCCGATCCGCCCGCCCCGGCGCAGATACTCCAGGGTGTCCACGTAGAACAGCGCCGACGTGGTCTGCGCGCGCTTCTCGGCCGCGATCACCGCCTCCTCCAGGGACGCGCCGTCGGCCGCCGCCTCCGCCGCGGCCAGCACCGAGAAGCCCATCCCCATGCCGAGCGTGCGCGAGTCCACCACCCGCACCGGCACGTCCGCGTCCCGCGCGGCGAGCAGCGCGGCCTCGTACGTGCCGGAGAGCTCACCGGAGATGTGGATCGAGACGATGCCCGTCGCGCCCTTCTCGGCGAGTTCGCGGTAGGTCTCCGCGAACGTCTCGGGCGCCGGCCGCGACGTGGTCACGATCCGGCGTTGGCGCAGGGCGTCGGTAAGTTGGGCGGGCGTGGCCTCGATGCCGTCGTCCAACGGTCGCCCGCGCAGGACGACCTTGAGCGGGACCACCACGAGGCGGTGCCGCTCCACGAGCTCCTCGGGCAGGTAGGCCGTGGAGTCCGTGACCACGGCGAGATCGGTCGGCATCGTCGGCATGAGCGGGCAACCACCCGGATGTGAGACGACAGGGGGGCGGGGTCGGTGTCTCGACTACCCCGTGTCGGGTCGCGGAGTCGAGACACCACAATCAATATTCGGTCACCATGCCACGCCCCGACGCACGGGTGACGCGCGCCGTGGTGCGGCCGGCGCGTCCCGTCGTGGGGGCTCGCCGCCGGCAGCCGCTCAGGTCAGCGGCTTGGTCCGGGATCGGCTCTCGTCCGCGTACGCGCGCAGGGCCGCGGCCTCGCGTTCGACGTCCGTGCCGAGCCGGTCCAACTCGTCCTCGCCCAGGTGGCGTTCGCGATCCTGGACGGCCCACCGCAGCGAGGCCGCGGTGTGCTCGATGCGATCCGCGCGCTCCTTGAGCCCGGGCAGCTCGCGCGCGACCCGGTCCCGGTCCGGCTCGCGCTCGACCAGCTTCAGGTCGGTGTCCAGGGTCTTGGCGAATTGGTCCAGCCTGCGCAGCAGCACCACCGCCTCGGAGAGCTGGGCGTCGTGCGCGTAGCCCGCCTCCAGCACCCGCCGGGTCTGCTCCAGCGAACGCCGCACCGACCCGCGCATCCGCGCCGCCTCGGCCGCGCCACCCGTGAGGGTGTACGCCCGAGCCTTGGACGTGGCGTCCTCCACGAGGCCGCGGACCCGGGGCGCGTGCCGCTCGATCCGGCGGCGCACCGCCCGCCGCATCATCGTGATCAGGCCCACCACGACGCCGACGAGCACGAGACACGCGAGCACACCGGCGCCCAACACCACGCCGAAGGTCTCGGCGCCATCGGCCAACGAGTCGGTGGTCGCGGGAACGTCGGCGAGGGCCACGAGGCGTCTCCTGCCTGGTCGGGGCCGGAAGGTTTCCCCTCACACTAACGCCGCCGAGGCGCTCGGATACGCACGCGGCGGAAAACACCGCGTTCCAGACCGATCGTCACCGACCGGAAACGGGACCGACACGGGCCGGAAATCGACCCTCGACGAACCCTCGACGAACCCGCGGCCGGGCGCGCCGAGGGCCGGTCGGATCACGCTCGGCGACCGACCGACCCCCGCCGACTCGGCTACGCCGGAACGATGTTCACCAGCTTCGGCGGCTTGACGATCACCATCCGCACGCCGGCCCCGTCCAGCGCGGCCAGCACCGTCGGATCGGCCAGCGCCAGCGCCTTCAGCTCGTCCTCGCCGATGCTCGGCGGGACCTCCAGGCGGGCCCGGACCTTGCCCTTGATCTGCACGACGCAGGTGACCGTGTCCTCGACCAGGTAGGCCGGATCCGCCTGCGGGAACGCCTCGTAGGTGACCGTGTCGCCGTGGCCCAGCTTCGACCACAGCTCCTCGGCCACGTGCGGCACCAGCGGCGCGACCATCAGGACCAGCTTCTCGGCGATCTCGCGCGGCACCGCCGGCAGCTTGACCAGCGCGTTGTTCAGCTCGATCGCCTTGGCGATCGCGGTGTTGAAGCGCAGCGCGTCCATGTCCCGCCGCATGCCGTCGATCGCCTTGTGGGTGGCCCGCAGCGTGGCCTCGTCGGCCGGCTCGTCGACCACGATCGGCGCACCGGTCCGCTCGTCCACGATGTTGCGCCACAGCCGCTGCAGGAAGCGATACGAGCCGACCACGGCGCGGGTGTCCCAGGGCCGGGAGATCTCCAGCGGGCCCATCGACATCTCGTACAGGCGCAGCGTGTCCGCGCCGTACTCCTCGGCCATCTGGTCGGGCGTCACCGAGTTCTTCAGCGACTTGCCCATCTTCCCGTACTCGCGGGTGACCGCCTGCTCGCCCAGGAAGAACTTCCCGTCCCGGTCCTCGACCTCGCTCGCCTCGACGTAGACGCCGCGCTCGTCCTTGTACGCGAACGCCTGGATGTAGCCCTGGTTGAACAGCCGGTGGAACGGCTCGGACGAGGACACGTGGCCCAGGTCGAACAGCACCTTGTGCCAAAAACGCGAGTACAGCAGGTGCAGCACCGCGTGCTCGACACCGCCGACGTACAGGTCCACGCCGCCGGTGTGGCCCTCGTGCCTGGGGCCCATCCAGTACTTCTCGACCTCGGGGTCGACCAGCACCTCGGTGTTGGTCGGGTCCAGGTAGCGCAGCTCGTACCAGCACGAACCGGCCCAGTTGGGCATGGTGTTGGTCTCGCGGCGGTACCGCTTGGGCCCGTCGCCCAGGTCCAGCTCCACGTTCACCCAGTCGGCGTTGCGCGACAGCGGCGTCTCGGGCTTGGTGTCCGCGTCGTCCGGGTCGAACGTGCGCGGGCGGTAGTCGTCGATCTCGGGCAGTTCGACCGGCAGCATCGAGTCCGGCAGCGCGTGCGCGACGCCGTCCTCGTCGAACACGATCGGGAACGGCTCGCCCCAGTAACGCTGGCGGGAGAACAGCCAGTCGCGCAGCTTGAAGTTGATCGTGCCCTCGCCGATGCCGCGCTCGGCCAGCCACTCGGTGATCGCCTTCTTGGCGTCGACCACGCCCAGGCCGTCCAGCGAGATGCCCTCGCCGGAGCTGTTCACCAGCTTCGCGTCGTAGGAGACGAACGCGTCGGCCCAGTCGGTGGTGTCCTGGATCGAGCGGTCGTCGGCGGGCTCGACCACGCAGCGGATCGGCAGCTCGAAGGCGCGCGCGAACTCGAAGTCGCGGTGGTCGTGCGCGGGCACCGCCATGATCGCGCCGGTGCCGTAGCCCATCAGCACGTAGTCGGCGATGAAGATCGGTACCCGCTCGCCGTTCACCGGGTTGCTCGCGTAGGCGCCGGTGAAGACGCCGGTCTTGTCCTTGCCCTCGCTCTGCCGCTCGACGTCGCTCTTGGAGCCGGCGAACCGACGGTACGCCGCGACCGCCTCGGCGGGTGTGGCCGCGCCGCCGGTCCACACCGCCGGGATGCCCTCGGGCCACGCGTCCGCGACGATCGCGTCGACCAGTTCGTGCTCGGGCGCCAGCACCATGTAGGTGGCGCCGAACAGCGTGTCGGGCCGGGTGGTGAACACCTCGATCGGCGTCGCGTCGGTGGCGAACGAGACCTTGGCGCCCTCGGATCGGCCGATCCAGTTGCGCTGCATGATCTTGATCGGCTCGGGCCAGTCCAGCTTGTCCAGGTCGCCCAGCAGGCGGTCGGAGTACGCGGTGATCCGCATCATCCACTGCCGCAGGTTGGACTTGAACACGGGAAAGTTGCCGCGCTCGCTGCGGCCGTCGGCGGTGACCTCCTCGTTGGCCAGCACGGTGCCCAGGCCCGGCGCCCAGTTGACCGGGGCCTGCGAGACGTACGCCAGGCGGTACTCGTCCAGCACCGCCGCACGCTCGGCCTCGGTCAGGTCGGCCCACGCGCGACCGTCCGGGGTGGCCCGGTCGCCCTTCTCGAACTGCTCGACCAGTTCGGCGATCGGACGGGCGCGACCCGTGCCGCCGTCCGCGCCGGGCGCCTGGGGGTCGTACCAGGAGTTGAAGATCTGCAGGAAGATCCACTGCGTCCAGCGGTAGTACGCCGGGTCGGTGGTGGCCACCGAGCGGCGCTGGTCGTGGCCCAGGCCCAGCCGGCGCAGTTGGCGGCGCATGTTGGCGATGTTCGCCTCGGTGGTCACCCGCGGGTGCGTGCCGGTCTGTACGGCGTACTGCTCGGCGGGCAGGCCGAACGCGTCGTAGCCCAGCGTGTGCAGCACGTTGTGGCCGGTCATCCGCTTGAACCGGGCGAATACGTCGGTCGCGATGAAGCCCAGCGGGTGTCCGACGTGCAGGCCCACACCCGAGGGGTACGGGAACATGTCCATCACCATCATCTTCGGTCGCCCGGCGACCTTTTCCGGCTCGGCCAGCGGACCGGCCGGGTTGGGCGCCTCGAACGTGCCGTCGGCCTCCCAGCGATCCTGCCAGCGCGCCTCGATGTCGCCGGCCAGGACGGCGTTGTAGCGGTAGGGCTCGGTCGGGGCGTCGGTGTTGCCGGCAGGACCCTGCGTCATCTCGGTCATCGTCCTCAACCATCGGGGTGTGGGCAGCCGTCGGCTGCTTCCGGTGTCGTCGCTCGCGCGCGGCGACCGTTTCTGAAAACGAAAAGACCCCTCGCTCAGGAGGGGTCGCCGCGCCGAGTCGGGTGGGAGCGGTCCTCCACCCGGCCTGCTCAGCGCGGCCCGGTAAGCAGCAGTACGGCACGCATGGCCTCAGGTTACCGCAGGTGGCCTGAGGTTACTTCAATGCGGTCGCGGTCCGGTCCGGGCTCGGGTCCGACTCGGGCCGCGCTCGGGCGGTGACCGTCACAGCCCCGGGGCGGGGCCCGTGGACAGCGACAACACCAGCAGGATCAGGGCCAGGTGATAGGCGACCGCGATCAACACCGGCGCGTACGGCGTCGGCGCGCGGAACCGGTTCCAGCCGACCAGGGTGTCGGAGACGTAGAACAGGAACGCGCCGGCCACCGCGCTGGGCCGGCCGGTGGCCGCCGCGGCGACCACCATCAGCGAGACCACGCCGACGTAGAGCAGCACCATGCCGATGTACGTGGGCGCTGTCTCGCGGGCGCCGGTGACCAGGCGCACCGCGTAGGCGCCCGCCGCGAACAGCACCACCACGATGCCGGCGGCCGCCCACAGCCAGGACCAGCCCATGCGTTGGAAGCCCGCGACGTAGCCGATGTGGGCGAGCAGTGAGGCCGCGACCGCGCCGGCGAACCAGCGCGGGGCGAGCACGTCGCGCAGCAGTGACAGCGCGAGCGCGACGCTGAACAACGCGCGCAGTGCCCCGTCGACGTCCTCGAACGACCAGACGACGACGGCCAGGGCACAGATCACCGCGGGTTTCAGGAGCCGATCGAGCGGGAGGCGTTCCCGGGCGACGGCCACCCAGTCGGCGACCGCGAGCAGGCTCGCGAGCACCAGCACGAGTACTGCGGTGAGGGTCACGTCCGGCGACACTACTGACCGGAAACCGGACCATTCGCCCACTCGTTCGACCCGTCACGCAACCGTGACGGGAAAGACCCCAATCGTGATCACCGAAGTCCCGCGAAACGGTCCGCATCCGACCCGGGGCACGGCCTCGCGTTCGCTCGAAGCCTCGGCACGACTCCCCGTCGGTGACCGCCGCGTCGTAGCCGGCGCGTGGACCCGGGCGCCGTTGGCGAAGTGCTCGACGACCTCGGTGCCGAACAGCTCGGCCACGAGGTTGCTCTCTCCGGCGACTCTCGACCGATCTTCACCCGATCCCCACTCGCGAGGCCGACGGGAACGTATGTTGAGGCCATGGGAAGGATCCGCGCCGTGACCACGATCCCGGAGTGGATGTATCCGCCGAACCCAGGCGGTTGGACCGCGGACGACATGGACTCGCTGTCGCCCGATGCCCCTCGGCACACCGAGCTGATCGACGGAGCCCTCGTCTTCATGATGTCGCCACGGCGCAGCTTCCACGGCCGGGTCATGGGTCGCCTGTGGCAGGCTCTCGACGAGCAGGCGCCGCTCGGCTTCGTCGTCGAGATGGAGATGGCCGTCAAGCTCGGCAAACGCGACCGACCCGAACCGGACGTCCTGATCGCCAAGGTGCCCTACGACGCGGACCGCACTCACCACGTGGCCGCGAACGTGGTGCTCGCCGTCGAGATCGTGTCGGACGAGTCCGAGGAGCGGGACCGGGAGACCAAGCCGCTCAAATACGCGAAGGCCGGTATTCCGCACTTCCGGCGGATCGAAGAGGAGAACAAACTGCCGGTGGTTCACGTCTTCGAACTGGAGCCGACCACGGGCGCGTATGTGGCCACGGCGATCGAGCGAGTGCGTCTCGATCTTCCGGTGCCGTTCGCGATCGACATCGATGTGGCCTCGCTGGTGCGGTGAGCTCAGGCCTCGGGCGGGTCCGGCGGTGTCGAGCGGGCGTAGCGGGTGGCCAAGGCGCGTAGGTGGGCCGTCAGTTCCGGGGGGTCGGTGACGTCGAAGTCGCGGCCGAGCATGCCCAGGTACACGGCCAGGGTGTCGAGGGAGTCGGCGCCGGTGTCCAGGACGCAGGTGTCGGCGTCGATCGCCTCGACGGTGCCCACGGCCGGGTTGATCCGCTCCAGGACCTCGGCGGCGGGCGCGTGGACCAGGACCCGGGCGCGGTGTCGCCAGGCGGCGGCGGAGACCTTGCCGGCCACGTACCTCGCCGCGTCGCCCTCCGGGTCCTCGCGCGGCGCGAACCTGGGGCCGCTCGGGGTACGCGGGGTGATCCGGTCGACCCGGAAGGTACGCCAGTCGTTCCGGTCCACGTCCCACGCGACCAGATACCAGCGGCGGCCCCAGTTGACCACGCGCTGGGGCTCGACGGTGCGCCGTGTGGACGCGCCGGCGTGGTCGAGGTAGTCCAGCCGCAACCGCTCGCGGTCCCGGCAGGCCGCGACCAGGACGGTGAGCACGTCGGTGTCCACCTTCGCGCTCGGCCGGTCCGCGGGCACCGGCACCGCGTACCGCTGCAACGCGCGCACCCGCCGGCGCAGCCTCGCGGGCAGCACCTGTTCCAGCTTGGCCAGCGCCTGCATGGAGGTCTCCTCCATGCCCGCCATCGCGCCCTGGGCGACGGTACGCAGGCCGACGGTGACCGCGACCGCCTCGTCGTCGGTGAGCAACAGCGGCGGCATCGCGGCGCCGGCGGCGAGTCGGTAGCCGCCGGTGGAGCCTCGGGTGGCGTCGACGGGATAGCCGAGGTCGCGCAACCGCTCGATGTCCTTGCGGATCGTGCGGCCGGTGACGCCCAGGCGTTCGGCCAACTCGGAGCCCGGCCAGTCGCGGGGCCTCTGGAGCAGGGACAACAGGCGCAGCAAACGTGCGGAGGTTTCCAACATTCTTTCAGCCTGATGTCTCTATAGGAGCGGAGTGTTCCTATTGGGATCCTACTGTTCTTCTCATGGAGAACAGCAGCAACACCGCAGCCGAGACCGTCACCGCGAACGCGGACGCCACCGCGATCCGCCCGTTCCGGATCGAGATCGCCCAGGCCGAGCTCGACGACCTGCGCGAGCGCCTGACCCGCACCCGCTGGGCCGCCGACGTCCCGGGCGTGCCCGACTGGACGCGTGGGGTGCCGGCGGACTACCTCCGGGGCCTCGCCGACTACTGGGCGAACGGGTTCGACTGGCGCAAGGCGGAGGCGCGGCTGAACGCGTTCCCGCAGTTCGTCACCGAGGTCGACGGTCAGGACATCCACTTCGCCCACGTGCGCTCGGCCCGGGCCGACGCCCCCGCGCTGTTGTTGATCCACGACTGGCCGGGCTCGTTCGTGCAGTTCGTCGACGTGATCGAGCCGCTGTCGCGCGACTTCCACGTCGTGGTCACCGACACCCCGGGGGTCGGCTTCTCCGGGCCGCTGTCCGGTCCCGGCTGGACCACCGGCCGGATCGCCGGCGCGTTCACCGAGCTGATGGCCCGCCTGGGCTACGCGCGCTACGGCGTACAGGGCAATGGCGGCGGCTCGTGGATCGCGGCCGAGATGGGTCGGATCGCACCGGAGAAGGTCATCGGGATCCACGTCAACGGCCTGGTCACCTTCCCGTCCGAGGACCCCGCCGACTTCGCCGGGTTGACCGAGAGCGAGCAGTCCAGGCTGGCCCGGCTCCAGGAGTTCCGGGACGACAAGATGGGCTTCAACGCGATCCAGTCCACCCGGCCGCAGACGCTCGCCTACGGGCTGCACGACTCCCCGGTCGGCCAGCTCGGGTGGATCGTGGAGAAGTTCAAGGAGTGGACGGACACCGCGAGCGAGTTGCCCGAGGACGCGGTGGACCGGGACACCCTGCTCACCAACGTCAGCCTGTACTGGTTCACCGGCACGGCCGGTTCCTCGGCCAACCTCTACTACGAGATGGCGCACGATCCGAGCGCGTGGGCGCCGAAGGACCGCGGCACGGTCCCCACGGCGGTGGCCGTCGCGTTGCCGCAGGACGTCGCGATTCGTCGGTTCGCCGAACGCGACCACAACGTGGTGCGTTGGACGGAGTTCGAGCGTGGTGGCAACTTCCTGTCGCTGGAGCAGCCGGAACTGCTGATCGGCGACGTCCGGGAGTTCTTCGCGGGCCTGAGCTGAGCCGGCGCCCGGCAACCGGGCCTTGAACGACCGAAGGCCGCTTCCTGATGGAAGCGGCCTTCGGGATTGCGGTGGAGCTACGGAGAATTGAACTCCGGACCTCTTGCATGCCATGCAAGCGCTCTACCAACTGAGCTACAGCCCCGCGTGAATACGTCATAAGTCTACCGGGTCGGTCGCCGTGCTCACGACCAAGGGGGTCCGCAGCGGTGGCGGCTCGCGCAGCGGGCCGACCGCCCGCAGCAGCACCGCGGCGGTGAGTCCGCACAGCGTCGCGAACAGGTGCCCGAAGTCCCAGATGGTGTGGTCCGCGATCACCGGCAGCCCGACCGAGAAGAACATCACCGCGGTGCCCACGAGCCGGATCCAACCGGACATGATCAGCACCGCGGCCGCGCACGAGCCCACCTCGACGTAACTCACCCCGACGTCCGTCGCGAACGCGATCTTGTGCGGGAGTCGGCCGGCCTCGATCGCGCCCTTCTCCACCGCGGCGGTCAGCAGCGACCCGAACACGTGGCCGCTCGCGCCGATCAGCAACATCCTGGGCGAGCCGTAGCGGCGTTCCGCCCAGGCCACGATCGTGCCGAACACGACCACGTAGCCGGCCAGTCCCGAGCCGTGGTCGGCGACCCAGAACGCGCTGGTGAGCAGCGCCTCCAGCGGATCGTCGCCGAGCCGGAACAGGTTGGTGCTGTTCAGCTTGGTGATCAGGTCGATCAGGCGGGGCGGCGACGTGCGTTGCACGACCGTGGACGCGGTGAAGATGGCGATGTAGGTGAAGGTCACCGGCGCGGACAGCACCCACGCGTGCAGCCGCGCGGTCCACGGGCTCAGGACGCGCACGCAGCGGCGGGCCCAGGCCCAGTGGCGGGCGAGACCGCGCAGTACGTACCACGCGATGGCCAGGCCCAGGCCGATTCCGACGGTCACCCGGGGCCGGTGCCCGCGTGATGACCGATGTGAACCCTCTTTTGGGCGACTTCGTCGCCGGCTCGCGAGGCGCCACCTTTTTTCTCTCCCCCGCTTCGCTCCTCCGAGAAAAAAGGTGGCGCCTCGCTCGGGGCTTCGTGTCCCTGCGCTTCGCTCCGGGCCACGAAGCCCAAGTTCTGCGGCTCCGCCGCTCTCCGCGCTTCGCGCGTCGATCACCGGGGTGGGGGTGGGTCGGGGGCGCTGACGCGCCTGGGGGTGGGCGAGGTGGTCGAGGTGGGGGTGGCGTCTCGGGGATGGGTGGTGCTGCGGAAGCGGGAGCGGTAGGTGCTGGGGGTGACGCCCAGGCGGCGGAGGAAGGCTCGGCGCAGCGATTCGTCGCTGCCGAGGCCGCTGTGCGTGGCGGCGGCCGTGACGGTGGCGCCGGCGGCCAGGAGGGATTGGGCCGCCTCGATCCGGACGGCCTCGACGTAGACGGCCGGGGTCGAGCCGACCCGCTCGTGGAACAGGCGGGTGAGGTGGCGCGGGCTGAAACCGCCGAGGCGCGAGAGCACGGGCAGCGAGTGGTCGGCCGCCGGGTCCGCGGCGATCGCGTCCAGGACCGGGCGCAGCGGGTCGTCGGCGGCGGGCGCGGGCGCGCGAGGGCACCGAGAACTGCGACTGGCCGCCCGGCCGGCGCAGGAACACCACCAGGTCGCGGGCCACTTCGCGGGCCAGGTCGGTGCCCTCGTCGGCCTCGACCAGGGCGAGCGCGAGGTCGATGCCGGCGGTCACCCCCGCGGACGTGTACACCGTGCCGTCCCGGACGAAGATCGCGTCCGGCTCGACGGTGACGCCCGAATGCCGCCGGGCCAGGGTCGCCGCGTGCCGCCAGTGCGTCACCGCCCGGCGCCCGTCCAGCAGCCCGGCCCGGGCGAGCAGGAACGCGCCGGTGCACACCGACGCGGTCCGCTCGGAGGTCGCGGCGGTCGCGTTCCCGCTCGCCTGAGCGCGGTCGAAAGGCCCGGGGCGGGTGCGGGTGGGGCCCCGGGCGGGCTCGACCCGGCTCGGACTCGGACTCGGCCCTGGTCCGAAAACGCGGTCGGCACGAGGTCGCACCGGGTTCCGGGCCCGGGTCGCCTCGGGATCAACCCGCGCGACCGCCGCACTCCCCCGCCCACGGGTGGGTCAGTTCCTGGCAGCGCCGCCAGAACCAGGCGCGGTCCGGCCGGCTCTCCCGGGTGGCCGCGCGGTAGTGGGTCGGTCGCGGGGCCCGGTCCTGCCAGAACAGGCCGGTGCTGCGGCCCGGTTCGTCGGCCGCGCACAGCCACACGGCGGTGTCCGCGCCCTGCTCCGGAGTGCGCAGCAGCGGCCCGGTGAGCCGGCGGAAGGTGGGCATCGAGGTGCGCAGGCCCGGGGTGTCCACCCAGCCCGGGTGGGTGGCGTGCACGACCGGGCCGCCGGTGCCCAGGTGCTCGGCCCACAACTCGGCCAGCACCACCTGCATGCGCTTGGTCCGCGCGTACGCGACGGCCGTCTTGTACGGGCCGCGCTGGTACTCGATGTCGTCCACCGGCAGCCGCTGGGTGTACATCCCGCCCGAACTCATCCACACCACCCGGGCGCAGGACGTGGGGTCGGCGGCCACGAGCCGGCTGAGCAGATGCGGCCCGAGCACGTGCACGGCCAGTGACGACTCGTGCCCTTCGGCGGTCTCGGTACGCACCGCGGGCATCGTGCCGGCGTTGTGCACCAGGGCGTGCAGCGGGCCGTGCTCGGTGCGCAGTTCCTTGGCGAACCGGGCCACGTCCGGCAGGCTGCCCACGTCACAGCGCCGCACGCTCACCTCGGCGCCCGGTACCAGCTCCACCACCCGCCGGCGGGCCGCCTCGGCGCGCTCCTCGTCCCGGCCCGCCAGGACCACGGTCGCGCCGAGCCGGGCCAGGCCGGTCACGGCCGCCTCGCCGATCCCCGACGACGCCCCGGTCACCACGACGGTCCGCCCCTTGAGCACGGCCGACTCGGCGTCGGCGGGAAACCCCGCCCGCCGGCGCACCCGGTACCCGAACCGGCTGTATCCGGGCACGACCGCCCGGTCCATCGCCCGCTCCCAGAACCGACTCTCCGTCATCGCACGCCCACCTCCGTCGTCGTGGTCACGGAGAGACAATGCCCGGAACGCGCCTTTCACACCTTTCCCGACCCATCGCACATCCGGCGCACGGCGGCTCCGACCGGCCACGGGCACGAAAAAAGACCGCCTCCCGGACGAATCCGGGAGGCGGTCTTGTCTGTGGAGCTACGGAGAATTGAACTCCGGACCTCTTGCATGCCATGCAAGCGCTCTACCAACTGAGCTACAGCCCCGCTATTCAACTGGGCCGGCGGGCTCACCCGCTCGACCACGAGTACTTTACACGCTCCCCCGCGCCGCATCCAAACGCCTTTCCCCGGCGCCGTTCGCGCGGCACCCGGGACCCGCGGAGCGCCTCCGCGAGTCCCGGCGCGCGCTCAGAAGCTGCCGACGGGCCGGGTCATCCCGGCCATCGCGCCGCCGTCGACGACCAGCTCGGTACCGGTCAGGTAGGACGCCGCGTCCGAGGCCACGAAGGCCACCACCTCGGCGACCTCCTCGGGCGCGGCGATCCGACGCAGCGGCACGGACGGGAATTTGCCCGGCCCCTGCTCCAGGCCGACCGCGGCGATCATCGGGGTGTCGATCGTGCCCGGGTGCACCGAGTTGACCCGGATCCCGTGCTCACCGACCTCCAGCGCGACGGTCTTGGACAGGCCGCGTACGGCCCACT
Source organism: Embleya sp. NBC_00888 (assembly GCF_045207655.1). Taxonomy (NCBI): domain Bacteria; kingdom Bacillati; phylum Actinomycetota; class Actinomycetes; order Kitasatosporales; family Streptomycetaceae; genus Embleya; species Embleya sp. NBC_00888. The sequence continues at coordinate 3,037,999 of NZ_CP108784.1, forward strand.
TGGTCGCGCCGTAGGCCGCGTGTCCCGGCATGCCCTCCAGGCCGGCCTGCGAGGAGATGTTGACGATCGAACCGCCGCCGCGTTCCTTCATCGCGGGCAGCACCGCCTGCATCCCGTGCCAGACGCCGAAGAAGTTGACCTGGAGGATGCGCTCCACCCGCTCGGGCGTCTCGTCCGCGAAGCCCTTGGTCCAGTAGATCGCGGCGTTGTTGACCAGGATGTCCAGGCCGCCGAACTCGGCGACGGCCACGGCGACCACCTCGGCCCAGTCCGCCGGATCCGACACGTCGTGCCGGACGAAGCGCGCGGCCTCGCCCAGCTCCGCGGCGAGCTTCGTACCCTCCTCCGCCAACAGGTCGGTGAGCACGACCCGGGCGCCGTTCGCGACGAACAGCCTTGCCTCGGCCGCGCCTTGGCCGCGTGCGGCGCCGGTGATTATCGCGACCTTGCCGGTCAGATCCGCCATGGCTGATCACCTTTCCTCGATCGGTGTGAACACTTCGACCCGACGACCCGCACCCCGGTCAGCCGCCCATGACGTACTTGACCGTCGGCCCGGTGGTCCAGCCGCCGTCCACGGCCAGCTCCGCGCCGGTCACATAGGAGGCGGCGTCGGAGAGCAGGAAGGCGACCGCGGAGCCGATCTCGCTCGGCTCGCCGACCCGGCCCATCGGGGTGTTCGGGTAGTTGCCCTCGCCCTGCAGAATGCCCACGGACGAGGTCATCGGCGTGTAGACCATGCCGGGGTGCACCGAGTTGACCCGGATCCCGGAGCTGCCCAGCTCGACCGCGGCGACCTTGCTCATCCCGCGCACGGCCCACTTGGACGCGCCGTAGGAGCCGGTCATCGCCAGGCCCATCAGGCCGGCCGCGGAGGAGATGTTGACGATCGAGCCGCCGCCGCCCGCCTTCAGGTGCGGGATGACCGCCTGCATGCCCAGCCAGACGCCGGTCAGGTTGACCTTGATCACGAACTCGAAGTGTTCGAGCGTCTCGGTGTCGAACATCGCGCCGGTGGCCACGCCGGCGTTGTTGACCAGCCCGTCGACCCGGCCGAACTCGGCGATCGTGAAGTCCACGACGGTCTTCCACTGCTCTTCGCTGGTCACGTCGTGCTTGTGGAAGCGCGCGTTCGCACCCAGCGCGGCGGCGGTGTCGGCACCCTCGTCGAGCAGGTCGGAGACGACCACCCGCCCGCCACCGGCGACGATCTGCTCGGCCGCGGCGGCACCCAGGCCGCGGGCGCCACCGGTGACGATGACGACCTTGTCGGTCAGGTTGGGGCCCTGGAGTTCAGCCATGATGCGTTCCTTCGATCTGTGCCTGCCGACTTCTCGGCTCGCAATTTGCATAGTACAACTAAGCAAATCGGACGACAAACGAACGGTTGCCCATCGGCCGTCGCATCGCGCGGCCGTTACCCCCGGACCGGGGGCACGATGCCCGCCGTCGAACCGCCGTCGATGACGAACTCGGTCCCGGTGATCCACGAGGACTCGTCCGACGCGAGGAACACCACCAACGCGCCGATGTCCTCCGGCTCGCCGACCCGACGCAGCGGCACGGTGGGGAAGTTGCCCACGCCGCGGGTGAAGCGGTTGCCGACCATCGGGGTGTCCACGGCGCCCGGATGCACCGAGTTGACCCGAATCCCGTACTCGCCCAACTCCAGCGCGGCGGTCTTGGTCAGCCCGCGGATCGCCCACTTGGAGGACCCGTAGGCCGCGTGCCCCGGGATGCCCTGGAGTCCGGCGAGCGAGGAGATGTTCACGATCGAGCCGCCGCCGTTCGCGCGCATCAGCGGGGCCACCGCCTGGATGCCGTGGAACGTCCCGAACAGATTGACCTTGAGGATGCGATCCAGCCCTTCGGGCGTCTCCTCCAGGATCGGCTTGGTCCACATGATGCCCGCGTTGTTGACCAGGACGTGCACCCCGCCGAACTCGCGCACGGCAACCTCGACGACCGCCGCCCAGTCCCCCGCGTCCGACACGTCGTGCCGCACGAACCGCGCGGCGTCCCCGATCCCGGCGGCGACCGCGGTCCCCTCGTCCTCCAGCAGGTCGGTCAGCACCACCTTCGCCCCACGTTCGGCCAACAGCCGCGCCTCGGCCTCCCCCTGCCCCCGCGCCGCCCCGGTGACGATCGCCACCTTGCCCGTCAGATCACCCACACCAACCACCTCCACGACTTCCGCCTCAGCCCCGACCCCGCCCACACCGACCACCCAGCGCCCCCACCCTCCACCCGAAACCCCCAGGCGCGTCAGCGCCCCCGACCCCCGCCCACCCCAGTGATCGACGCGCGAAGCGCGGAGAGCGGCGGAGCCGCAGAGTTTGGGCTTCGTGGCCCGGAGCGAAGCGCAGGGACACGAAGCCCCGAGCGAGGCGCCGCTTTTTCTTGGAGGAGCTTGCGGGGGAAAGAAAAAGCGGCGCCTCGCGAGCCGGCGACAAAGTCGCCCAACAAACAGCAACGCCGCCGACACGACTCCGGCCCGCCACCCCACGCCCCCACCCACGTCGCGAGCCGGCGACAAAGTCGCCCAACAAACAGCAACGCCGCGGGACACGACCCCGGCCCGCCACCCCACGCCCCCACCCACGCCCCACCCACACCCCCACCCCCCTCGCGACCCGGCGACGAAGTCGCCCAAAAGACACAACCGGACCCGGTCCTCCGCACCGGATCCGGCCGTGTCTTCATCGTCCGAGGCGACCACGGGGTGCGTATCACGCCTCGGACGAAGTCTCGATCCCCGTCAGGCCCCGTACTTGGCCCGGAAGTGCGGGATGACCTTCTCGCCCCAGATCCGGATCGTCTCCATGCAGTCCTCTTGCGGGATCGTGCCCATCTGGATCAGGCACATGATCTCGTCCGCACCCGCGTCGATCAGCTTCTGCACGTAGCCGATCGCGTCCTCCGCCGTTCCGTAGGCGTGGTTGATGTTGTACGTCGCGGTCGCGTTCACCGTGACCGGGATCTTCGCCTCGTGCAGCATCGCGACCTGCTGCTCGGCGGCCTCGTTGATGATCGCCACCTCGTCCCGGCCCTCGACCACGGCCTCGTCCGGGATGCCGGACTTGCCGCCGGAGAACCAGTGCGCGATCGACTGCGCGAAGAAGCGCTGACCGCGCGCGCCGACCTGGCGGGCGCGCGCGCCGTCCTCGGAGACGATCGTCGGGCACAGTGCGACCAGGTGGTCGTTGGTCACCGTGGACACGAACCGCTCGCCGGTGCGCTCCTTGATCGCGTCCCGGTAGATCTGGTTGAGGTTCGCCACCTCCTCGGGACCGGCGAAGCCGAGCACCAGCGCGCCGACGCCGTACTCCGCCGCCTCGACCAGGCTCGGCTGCTTGCTGCAGGCCAGGAACAGCGGCGGGTGCGGGGTCTGCACCGGGCGCGGCAGGATCGGGTGCGAGCCCTCGATGTCGAGCACATCGCCGTGCCATTCGAGCTCGTCCCGCTGCCACGCGGCGCCGATGATCCGCAGCGCCTCCTCGACCTGGGCCTTGGTCTGCTCGATGTCCACGCCGCACAGCGTGGACTCCTGGAGCGTGCCGCCTCGGGCCGCGCCCACGTCGAGCCGCCCGCCGGAGAGCGTGTCGAGCATGCCGATCCGCTCGGCGACCCGGGCCGGGTGGTTGAAGTTGAACGGCATGCAGACCGCGCCGTGCGCGATCCGGATCCGACTGGTCCGCGCGGCGACCCAGGTCAGGAAGATCTCCGGGGCGCTCATGTGCGAGTACCACTTGGTCGAGTGGTGCTCGACGGCCCAGATCCGGTCGAAGCCCATCTGCTCGGCGTAAACGGCCTGATCCACGGAGTTGAGGATGACCTCGCGCTCGTGTTCCGCCGTGGGGTTGGCCATCTGGGCTTCGAAGATCATCGAGAACTGCATGCCGTACTCCTGGTGCGCGTGGCGTGGAATACTTCAATTAGATGTATGACGACCAGTCAGGTCAATAGCCGGCTGACGTAGAATCAGAAAAAGTTGACGCGTACCGAACGCGCACCGATGGAGGCCAAGATGACGGGGGATCCGCTCCCGAAGCTGCCCGCTACCGCGTGGGCCGTGCTCGGCCTCTTGTCGTTCCCGGGCGAGCGCTCGGGCTACGACCTCAAGAAGTGGGCCGACGCTTCCCTGCGCTTCTTCTACTGGAGCCCGGCGCTGAGCCAGATCTACAGCGAGCTCAAGCGCCTGGAGCAGCTCGGCTTCGCCGTCTCGCGCATCGCCTCCCAGGACGAATTGCGCAACAAACGGCTCTACCGGATCACCGATTCCGGTCAGGAGGCGCTGGCCACCTGGGCTCGGGACACCCCGGCCGGGCCGCCGGTGCTCAAGCACGGCGTCGCGCTCCGGGTCTGGCTCGGCCACCTCAGTGAGCCCGAGGAACTGCGCAAGACCCTGGTGGAGCACCGCGACTACGCGGCGACCACGCTGGACGAGGTGCGCGCGAGCGAGGATTCGGCACAGGACCGCTGGCCGTTCCCGGCCCTGGTGCTCAAGTGGAGCGAGCGCTACTGGCAGGCCGAGCGTGATCTCGCCGACGGCATGCTCACCGATCTGGAGGAGCTGTACCGCAAACAGGCGGGCGAGGAGTGAGCGCACGCCTCACCGGCGGCCGCACATGAAAAAACGATCCCGGAGTCGAGGGGCGGCGCCTGTCGGGGCGCCGCCGACTCCGAGATCGTCGTGGTCGGGCGTGGCTCAGTCGTCGTCGCCGATGACCGGCTCGGGCAGGGTGCCGGCGTTGTGCTCCAACAACCGCCATCCGCGTACGCCCGGGCCCAGCACCGACCAGCAGCAGTTGGACAGCGCGCCCAGCGCGCCCCAGGTCTCCCGGGGCAGGCCCAGCAGCGCGCCGAGTCCGCAACGGATCGCGCCGCCGTGCGAGACCACCACGAGCGTGCCGTCCTCCGGCAGCTTCTCCACCGCGAGGTCGATCGCCTGGGCCATCCGGTCGGCGACCTCGCTCTCCAGCTCGCCGCCGCCGCGTCGCACCGGCTCACCGCGCCGCCAGGCGGCGAACTGCTCCGGGAAGGTCTCCTCGATCTCCCGGTTGGTCAGCCCCTGCCACTCCCCCGCGTACGTCTCGCGCAGCGCGGGATCCAGCGTCACCGGGACGTCGACGAGCCGGGCCAGTTCGGCGGCCGTGTCCACCGCGCGGATCAGGTCCGAGGCGATGATCGCGTCCGGACGCAGCGCGGCGAGCAGCCGGGCCGAGCGCCGGGCCTGACCCAGGCCCGCATCGGTCAGCGGGATGTCGGTCTGGCCCTGGAAGCGCCGCTCGACGTTCCACGTGGTCTGGCCGTGCCGCCACAGCAGGACACGGCGCCCCTTCCCGCTCAGAGCGCGCCCTCCGCCGCCTCGGCGGCCTTGGCCTGCTCGTTGCCGAGCCGCACCGCTTCCGGCAGCTCGATCCGCGGGCAGTCCTTCCACAGCTTCTCGAGCGAGTAGTAGGCCCGCTCCTCGGCGTGCTGGACGTGCACCACGATGTCGATGTAGTCGAGGAGGATCCAGCGCCCTTCGCGCTCGCCCTCGCGCCGGACCGGCTTGGCGCCGAGCCCGCGCAACGCTTCCTCGACCTCGTCCATGATCGCCTTGACCTGGCGGTCGTTGGACGCGGAGGCGAGCACGAACACGTCGGTGATCGTGACGACCTCGCTCACGTCGTAGGCGACGACGTCGGTGGCGAGCTTCTCTGCACATGCCACGGCAGCCGCGGTGGCGAGCTCCAGGGCGTGGGGGGTTGCGGTCACGATTCGCTTCCTGCGGACGACAAGGGGATTACCGTTCAGGGTCTCACACGCGGGGCATCGGACGGCCACTCGTTATTTCGCGGATCCCACGGCGGTCACCCGCCCGGGCGCGCCGCGGTCGTCCCCGAACCGGGAGTCGGGGACGACCGCGGCGACGGCTACGGCTTCTCCGGGTTGTAGTCCTGGCCGAGCGTGACCACCACGTCGGCCAGCATCTCGCCGGTGGCCTTCTTCACCGCCGTCGCCGGCAGCGCCAGGGTCAGCGCCACCTGTTCCGCGTCCGCCTTTCGGGCGTCGTCGGCGTACTGCACGGTCGACGTCGGCTGGGTGCGCTTGCCCGAGGCACCGCCCGGGACGTACGTGACGCCCGCGTTGAGCAGCCGCGCCTGCGCGTCCGGACCGGAGGCGGGCTTGCCGCTCGCGTCCTCCACCATGACCCGGGCCGGGCCCGCCTCGACCTTGCCCTGGCGCACCGTGCCGCCGAGCAGCTCGCGCACGATGGGCAGCGCCGCGGCGGTGTCCAGGATGCCGTCCGCGGACACCGGGAGCGCCCGGACCTGCATCTGCTTCGCCTGGGTGGCCTTGGCCAGGTTGGCGAGCAGGACGCTGAGCTTGTCGTCCGGCAACGAGGGGTCGGGCACGTTGGCCATGTTGGCCAGCAGCGACAGGACCGCGTCCGGCTGGGTCGGGAACGCGGCCAGCAGGCCCTGGAGGACCCGGCCGAACCGATCGCCGACCACCGCGGGCGCCTCGTTGGGCTGCTTGTAGCCGGCGAAGGCCAGCGCCGCGACGCCGTTCGCGGGATTGCGGCCCTGTCCGACCAGCACCTTGCCGTCCGGGCCCTTGATCTCGACATCGGCGTTGAGCTGGATGCCGCCGGCCAGGTCGACCAGGCCCTGCAGGACCGGCTCCGAGATCACCCACGAGCCGTCCAGCCTGACGCCGAGCAGGTCGGACAACGCGTCCCGGGACGCGCCCGGGCCCTCGTCCGCCATGAGCTGACCGAGCGGGAAGGAGCTGTTGTCGGAGTTGACGATGGTGACCGAGGACACGCTGACCATGGACGCGGTGTTCTTCGCCGGGTCGACCGTGAGCAGCACGTTGGCGGCGGCCTTGCCGTCCTTGGCGCGCAGTTGCACGAGCACGCCGCCGTTCTTGCCCGGGGCCGCGACCGACTTCTCGTCGCGCATCCAGGTGTCCCACGCGAAGTACCCGCCGACCCCGAGCAGGGCCACCGCGAGCACCACCGCGAGCGCGATCAGCCGCTGTCGGATCGCCCGACGCTTCTCGTCCCGGCGCTCGGAGCGGGTCTCGGCGAAGGACAGCCAGTCGATGACGTCCTCGGCCTGCTCGCTCTCGTCGTCGACGAACGCGAACTCGTCCGAGCCGTAGCCGGGTCGGCCCGGTCGGCCGGGACCCGGCTTGCGCGTCCGGGGCGGCGGCACCCGGCCGTCGTCGGTGGAGGCCGCGGACCGACCGGACCCTGACCCGCGTTCGGCCGAAGTCGAGGCCGAGGACGTGGGCGTGGAGGACGGCGCAGCCGCCGCCGCGCCGGTCGCCTCCGACCGCGAGCGGGCCGGACGGGCCGGACGCACCGGGATCGAGCCCGCCGCGATCCCGGTCGAGGCCGGGTCCGTTCCGGCCGACGGCAGCGGCGCGGCGGGCCCGGGTGCGGGCGCGGGTCGGCTCCCCGGCACCACGGGCGGTGCGGGCGGCGCGGGCGGCGCGGCGGGTTGCTCGTAGTACGCCGTGGGCTGCTGCTGTTCGTAGTAGCCCTGCTGCGGGTCGGCGAACCCGCCTCGACCGTCCTGCGGCGGATATGCCTCGGCCGGTCGACCCGTCGGGTCGTAGCCGTTGGGGTCGTACGCGTTGGGGTCGTAGGCGTTGGCGTCGTAGCCGCCCTGGCCCGCGCCGCCGGTGCCGTAGCCGTTCGGGTCGTACGTCCCCGCGCCGGTGCCCGGGTCGTACGCGTTCGGGTCGTAGCCGGTCGACTCGTAGCCGCCCGTCGAGTAGGTCCCGGGCGGATACGCGTTCGGGTCGTAGGCGTTCGGGTCGTACGGGTATTGCTGTTGTGGGGCGAAGTACACCGGCTCCAGCCCCTGCGGGCTCGATCCCGGCGCCGCCGGCGGCTGCGGGTCGTATCCCGTGAAGCCGCCGTCGGGCGCGTACGAGCCGTATCCCGGCTGTTGCCCCTGGACCTGTCCGCCGTCGCCTCGTTCGGTGCCGTACGGCTCCTGCGCCTGTCCGCCGTCCCCTTGCTCGGTGCCGTAAGGCTCCCACTCGCGCCGGTCGTCGTTGCTCACGAAGCTCCCCGGTACAGCCGCCGCTTGCTGATGTATTGGACGACCCCGTCCGGCACCAGGTACCAGACCGGATCACCCCCGGCCACCCTTGCACGGATGTCGGTCGACGAGATGGCCAGTGCGGGGACCTCCACCAGGCTTACGCCCCCGTCCGGGAAACCCGGGTCGGACAGAGTGTGCCCCGGACGGGTGCAACCCACGAAATGCGCGAGCTCGAACATCTCGTGCGCGTTGTGCCAGGAGAAGATCTGGGACAGCGCGTCGGCGCCGGTGATGAAGAATATCTCGGTCCCCTCGGGAGAGGACTCGCGCAGGTCGCGCAGGGTGTCGAGGGTGTACGTCTCGCCCTCGCGGTCGATGTCCACCCGGCTGACCGAGAAGGTCGGGTTGGACGCGGTGGCGATCACCGTCATCAGGTAGCGGTCCTCGGGCGAGGACACGTCCTGGGCGAACTTCTGCCACGGCCGCCCGGTCGGCACGAACACCACCTCGTCGAGCCCGAACTGGCCCGCGACCTCGCTCGCGGCGACGAGGTGCCCGTGATGGATGGGATCGAAGGTGCCGCCCATGACACCGACACGTCTGTTCCGCTCGCTCATGGCGCGAGAATCTATCGGTCCCTACTCCTTGACCGCGCCCGAGGTGATGCCCGCGACGATGCGCCGCTGGAAGACGAGCACGAGAACGACGACCGGAATGCTCACCACGACCGACGCCGCGGCAATCGCGGCGGTGGGCTGCTGGAACTGCGACGCGCCGGTGAAGAAGGCCAGCGCGGCGGGCACCGTACGGGAGCTGTTGGTCGAGGTCAGCGACACGGAGAAGACGAAGTCGTTCCAGGCGAAGAAGAACACCAGGATCGCGGTGGTCACCACGGCGGGCACCGCCATCGGCGCGATCACGTAGCGAAACGCCTGCCACGCGGACGCGCCGTCGATCCGCGCGGCGTCCTCCAGGGCCCACGGAATCTGCTTGAAGAACGAGGTCAGCGTCCAGATCGAGAGCGGCATCGTGAAGGAGAGATACGGCAGGATCAGCCCGATCCAGGTGTCGAACAGGCCGATGCGGCGCCACATGTCGAACAGCGGCCCGACCACCGCGATGGTCGGGAACATCGCGATCGCGAGCGCGCCGAGCAGGATCAGCCGCTTGCCCGGGAACTCCATCCGCACGATCGCGTACGCCGTGCCGGTCGCGCACGCGACCGCGATCACCGTGGCGATCAGCGAGATGCCGATCGAGTTGCGCAGCGCGTCGGTGAACAGGTCGTTCTTGAAGACGGTCCGGTAGTTCTCCCAACTCCAAGTGGTGGGCAGGAACTTCGCGTTGTTGATGTCGTCGCCGCCCTTGAACGACAGGGACACCATCCAGGCCAGCGGCAGCACGGTGATCGCGATCACCAGGACGGTGACCAGGACGCGGGCGCCCTCGCGGGTCGGACTGGGCTGACTCACGCGGGGCTCCCGAGCTTGCTCACGTCGGTACGGAAGAGCTTGATGAACATGAACGCGATCAGCAGGACGCAGGCGAACAGCAGTACCGAGATCGCCGAGCCCAGGCCCAGCGCGGTGCGGCTGACCAGTTGCCGGTAGGCCAGGAAGGACACCGTCTCGGTGTCGTTGGCACCGCCGGTCATCACGAACACCGAGTCGAAGATCCGGAACGCGTCCATCGTGCGGAACAGCAGTGCCACCAGGATCGCCTGCTTCATGATCGGCAGGGTGACCCGGGTGAGCCGCTGCCACGGTCCCGCGCCGTCCACGCGCGCCGCCTCGTGCACGTCCGGGGAGACCTGGATGAGGCCGCCGAGCAGCAGCAGCGACATGAACGGCGTGGTCTTCCAGATCTCCGAGAGGGCGATCACGAACAGCGCGGTCCAACGGTGGTCGAACCACGCGATGTCGGTGCCGAACCAGTCGTTGACGAACCCGGTGGAGGGGTCGAACGCGTAGCGCCAGGCATAGGCGGAGACGACGGTGACGATGCCGTACGGGACGAGCACGATGGTGCGCAGCGTGCGGCGCAGGTGGAATGCGCGCTGCATCAACTGGGCGAGCCCGAAACCGATCACGAACTCGACCGAGACGGTGACCACGGTCAGCGACAGCGTGGTCCACACATCGGTCCACCACAGCGGGTCCTTGAGCACCACCCAGTAGTTCGACAGGCCCGCGAACGAGTTCGCCTCCGGGGTGGTCAGCCGCTTGTGGAAGAGCGAGAGCCAGCCGGCGTCGATCAGCGGCGCGATCGCGACCAGGATCATGATCAGCACGGCGGGTGCGGAGAGCAGCCACCCGGTGCGCCGCATGCGCTGGGCGTGATCGCGCTGTTTACGGGGCCTCTTGTGCCGGGGCGCGGTGCCGGCCGTGGATGCCGTGCTCACAGCAGCACCTTGTCGTGCAGGACCCCGGTGATCAGGTCGTCGGTTCTGCGCGGGGCGGTGTTCGGGTCGACGTCCGCGGGTGGGTGGTACATCCGCTGTACGGACGCGGACACGTCGTTGTAGTACGGGGTGCGCGGGCGCGGGCCGGCCTGGTCCAGCGACTCCCTGATCAGGTCGGCCATCGGCAACGCCTGTCGCACGCGCGGGTCGTCGTAGGCGGCGGCCTTGGCCGTGGTCTCCTTCGACTCCAGCATGTAGGTGATCTGGTTCTCCAGCGTGCCCGCGCAGCGCACCGCGCTCACCGCCGCCGCGCTGTGCTTGCCGTACTTGCTGACCCCCAGGGCGATTCCGCCGAACGGCGGCTTGGACGCCTTGCCGGCGTCGGTCTGCGGGTAGCGCGCCCAGCCGTAGTCGTCGAGCACCTCGCGCGCGAGTTGGCCGTCGTCCACCGCCTCGGCCGCGGCGCCGCGCGCGTACGTCCAGTTGACCATGAAGCCGCCCGAGCCGGACTGGAACGTGGTCCGGGTGTCGTCCTCGATCGAGGTGGCCAGGTTGGCCGGAGCGGCGGAGGAACGGCCCAGCCGGCGCATGACCTCGGCGGCGCGTTTGCCCGAACCGCCCTCCTGGAGCGTGGGCTTGAGGTCGACGCCCTTCTCCACGTCGCGCACGATCGCGCCGCCGGCGCCGGTGACCAGGCCGTTGACCCAGACCGTGATGCCCTCGTAGCGCTTGGCGGGCACCGAGACGGTCTTGCGCGTCTTCTCCGCGGCGGTGATCACCTCGTCCCAGCTCACCGGGCGGCTCAGGTCGAGCCCGGCCGCCGCGGCGACCGACTTGCGATACCACAGGAGTTGGGTGTTCGCCCGGAACGGCGCGGCGACCAGGCGATTGCGCCAGCCCGAGGACTCCACCGCGCTGCTGAGCATGCCCTCGGTGAGCGCGGCGGCCTCGGCCGGGTCGAACGGGCGCAGGAAGCCCGCCTCGGCGAACTCCGGTACGAAGACCGGGTCGAGCGCCATCACATCGATCGAGGAGTCCTTGGCGGCCAGCCGCCGGACCAACTGCTCACGCTGCCCGGACGCGTCGGTGGGCAGCACCGAGACCTTGACCCGGTAGGCACCGCCCGACGCCTGGCTGCACCGGTCGGCGAGCTTTTGGTAGGCCCCGTTGTCCGGCGGCACGTACCAGTTGAGCACCGGCGGGCCCGAACTGCCGCCTCCACACCCGACGACGGAGGCGACCAGCGCGAGCGCGACGGCCCAGAGTCCGCGACGACGCAGCATGTGGTTCACGGGCTCAGCAGATCAAGCAAACCGTTCTTATCGCTTTAATACCCCCGAATGGTGGCGTGTCGGTACGCCGCTCGGACCCCCGTCCGCCACCGGGCGGAACTCGGGCGCGAACCCGGCCGCACCGTCGGCGGTCACTCGCCGTCCGCTTCCGCGACCCGCTGCCGACGCCGACCCGGACGCCGCCCGCCCACCCCGTGCTCGGCGCGACCGGAGAAGCGGCCGGACGCGGGAAGGTTCCGCATCTCGGCGGCGGACGGAACGATCAATTCCAGGTGCGGTAAGGACGGATCTCCGCCGGGCACCGGCGCGTACTCGGTGGAGCCGCCGCCGGCCGCCACGCCCTCACGCCAGCCGTCGCCGAAGCCGTCGGCGTACGCCTCCTCGAGGTAGGGCTCGAGGGCCTCCTTGAGGTCGGCGAGCACGCCGGCCAGGACCACAGGGGCGACTCGACCGTCGAGGGCTTCGCGCAACTCCTCGACGAGCAGGTCGTGATGGGGAGTCATAATGCCTCGCCGGGTCGGCTCTTACGGCCCGAGCGGGGACGGGTCGACGGCTCGCACCCCCGCGCTCCGATCCGCCGCGACAACCACTGATCCGCCATGGTGCTCCGCCCTCGCACGGATCCACGGGCGCCCACCGCGTTCCGCCCCCACTCGTCACCTATCCTCCGGCAGTCCTCCGTCCGACCTGAGGCCGAACCTCGGCGTCGCGCAACATCATCTCCGTCATCGAGACGAACATCGCGCGGTTGTGCTCCGGTACCCCCAATAGTTCCGCCGCCTCGGCAGCGGACATGTTCCCGGCGGTCACTCTACGCGGACGCGCCGACGGGACCGTTGGTACCGGAAGGTCTTCCTCCGCCATCCGCCCGGAATGAATCAGCATGTCCCGCATGCCCACGCCCAATGCCGGGGCCAGGGCACGCATGGTCACGATGTCCGGCATGCTCTTTCGCTGCAACAGCCGTGTGATCGCGGCCCGATGAACGCCGGCTTCTGCGGCAAGTCTGGTCCTGCCTCCTCCTCGGGGGCTCTCGATGTCGTATCCGCGGGCGCGCATCAGATCCTCGATCCACTGCGCGAAGGACTCGATGTCCCTCTCATCCATGTCGGCTCTCCCCTCCGGACGCGCCGAGAATAACGCGCGCACACGCATCAACCAATGCGACGTGCGCCGGCGCAACATACCCACAACAGCACGGATTGCCGCAGATTGGCGCCAACTCCCGCCAAACGAGCGGAGTTTTTAATGGAACAAGAGGCAACGAGCAGCATCACACGCCACTTTGTTGCGACCGCGCACGCAATCACCTAGCGTTTTGGCGCGTCACACCACGGCTCACGCGTTCTCCCCGAACACGCCGTCAGGAGCGCCATGCCCATCCGCAGGAAGCCTTCGCCGGCGGCCCTCGCGCCGCTCCCCGATCCGACCGAGGACAGTCGCGACTGGCGTCTGTCCGCAGCCTGTATCGGCCTGCCGGAACACGCCGTTCTGGGCACCGACCGCACCGCGGCGCTGCCCGCGCTCGCCGCGTGCGAACACTGTCCGATAATCGCCCCCTGCCTCGCCATCGTCGACCCCGAGCACACCTGGTTCGACGGTGTCAGCGGTGGCCGGCTGTGGCGCAACGGACGTGAGGTCGCCGTCCGTTCCCGCATCGACACCCTCGAGGAGCAGTCGTGAACGTCACCTTGGCCCTGGACCACGCCACCGCGCTGACGCCGGCCGACCCCAACCGCGCGGCCCGCCGGGACACCCGCCGGGCGCATCGGTTCCTGACCGTGCTGCGGGATCGTTTCCCGAGCCTGGCACACGAGTTGCCGGCGGGCAGAAGGACGGCCGGAACCGGTACGGCCGCACCTCCGGGCGCCGCCGCGCTGGAGCGGCAGGCCGCTCGCGTGCTCGCGGATCGGGCCGGCGCCTACTGGAACGAGCGACGAGGGCTGTCCGGTACCGCACCGATGGCGGCCCCGGTGAACCTCTACGTCTCGGACACCATCCGCGACATCACCGACGGCGTCCTCGAACTGGAGGACGCCGTACGGGCGAAACTCGGCCTGCCTCGCGCCCGGGGTGCCGCGGTACCGACCCGGCTGGAGCGACTGTCGACGTGCCTCGACCGGATCGCCGAGCACCCGGTGCTGGCCCGACACGTGGCCGACGAGGCCCGTCGCATGGCGCGCCGCTGCCTCGGCGCACTGGGCGAGGCCGAGTCGCTGGTGCGGGTCCCCGGTCGTTGCCCGCACTGCGCGTCGGTGTCGCTGCGGGTCGCCCCGTTCGTGGGAGTGGTGTTGTGCGTGAATCCCGGCTGCCACTGCGACCTGCCCGAATGTGCGTGCGCCGCCGACGACGCCTATCGGCATCAGTGGACCGAGGGGCAATGGGCCGGCCGCGACGGCGCCCTTCCCGACGACGAGCCCGTGCGGGCCGCGTTCGACGGGCCACACAACGGGCCGGCCGTGCGATGACCGACCCGGCGCGCCGTCCGGCGCTGCCCGCCTCGGCGCTGCTGACCACCGCGATGGCGGCGATCGAGGCCGGCGTGGTGCCGGCGACCGTCCGCAAGTGGGTGCAACTCGGCCACCTGGCCCCGGCCGGCAAGTCGAGTCGCACACTGCTCTTCCACCTGGAGGACGTGTTCGCCGCCGAGCGCGCGGCCCGAGGCGGGCAGCGAGCCGGCGGGCCCTGACCGACGCCGACTCCTTCCCTTCCTCCCTCCTGCGCAACTCCCCCGTACGGCCCTGTGGACGCTTTTGTCCACAGGGCCGTACGCGTGTGTCGGGAAGGTGGGTGTGCGCGGCCGGCGGGCGGGAGTACGTGGATCGGGCGACCGGGCGGGCGGGCCTCCGGGGCCGATCCGGGGTGGTCCGAGAGCGGCTCCGAGGGCGCTCGGGCCAAGGCCTGGGAGGCTGATCTCACTTGCGTGGCCCGCGAGTTGCGGGATCGGCGAGGGTCGATCACACTTGGTGCAGCGGCGGAGCTGTGCCCGAGACGACGGGCCGGGCTTCCGCCGCTTTCGCGTGCGGGCCATCGCCCGCCGGGCCACCCCCTCCTCCCCTCCGGGGTGGCCCATGTGCCCTGGCCCGCACGTTCCATCCCCGTTGCGACGGATTCCGCCGTTCCCACCGCGCGGGACCACACAGGAAGGAGTTCCCATGTGAGCGACCCACCGATCGTCTTCCCCGATATCGAACGGCTCCTCGTCGACTACCTGAAGAACCGCCCGGAACTCGCGGGCGCCACGGTCGACAACCGCCCACCGCCGGGCTTCGACGGCACCCAGCAAGTCGTGCTGATCTCCCGGGTCGGCGGCGTCTGGATCGACGACCGGCACCTGGACGCCCCACTGGTCGACATCGAGGTGTACGGACCGACCAAGACGGCCGCCCACGGGGTCGCGCTGGCGGCTCGTACCTGCCTGCACCAGGCCCGATCCGCCGCGCATGCCGGCGCGGTGGTCACCGACGTGGTGGAGGAGGACGGGCCGCGCTGGTTGCCCGACTACAACCACCCGACGGGCAATCGCTACCTCAGCACCATCCGGCTGTCGATCCGGCCGAGCTGAGCCCCACCGCGACACCGCACCACCGATCGCACACCACACCGCACTTTGGGCCCCTCACCGCGAGGGGCCTTCTTCGTATCCGGAGGCAACACACATGTCTGGTCTGAACCCGAACGAGATCCGCGTCGCCGGCACCGGGCGTGTCCTGGTCGCCAAGCTCGGCAGCACGGTCCCCGCCGACACCACCGCCGGCTGGGGCGCGAGCTGGGTCGACCTGGGCTACACCTCGACCGACGGCATCAAGTTCACCAAGAAGGACAAGATCGACCCGGTGGACACCTGGCAGTCGGTCAGCGCGGCCCGCTTCGTCTACTCGGACCGCGACCTCACCCTGAAGTTCGCGCTCATGCAGCTCAACGAGGACACCCTGCCGTTCTTCTTCGGCGGCGACCACGTCACCGAGACCTCGGCCGGCTCGAAGGTCTACAAGTACGAGGTCGGCTCGACCCCCAAGGTCGACGAGCGCATGCTCGGCATCGAGTTCGCCGACGGCGACGCGATCAAGTACCGCTTCGTGATCCACCGGGGCCAGGTCACCGAGACCGACGAGCTCGCGCTGACCCGCACCGCCGCGATCAAGCTCGGCGTCACCTTCACGGCGCTCGCCAAGGACGACACGGCGCCGCTGGCCACCCTCCTGATGTCGGACCCGGCGTACACCACCGCCGCGGTCTGACCCCCATGCGGGGCGCCGGGACCCTCTCCCCTCCCGGCGCCCCGCGCCCCCGCCACGCCTGTCCCCACTCTCATCCCCAGGAGCACCCATGTCCGGATTCGACGTCGACGCCGCCCGCGCCCAGCGCCTGGAAGCCCACGGCCGCCAATGGCGGTTCGAGGTCGGCGACAGCGAGTACACGCTCCCGACCGAACTGCCGCGCAGGCAACTGAAGGCGCTCCAAGCGCTCGACGACAACGACATCGACGGCCTGCTCGCGCTCCTGCTCGGCGAGGAGCAATACGCGCGCTTCGCCGACGAGGACGTCACCATGCAGGACGTCGCGGCCATCCTGGGCGCCTACGGCAGCGAGACGGGGATGGGCCTGGGGGAAGGCTGAGCCTCGCCGCGTTCGTCGAAGAACACGCCGAGGCCCTCGAAGCCGATCTCCTGCGCCACTACGCCACCGACCTCCTCGACTGGCACCGAGGCACCCTCTCCTCCCGACGGCTCGGGGTGCTGATCCGCCACCTTCCCGCCGGCGACTCGGCGGTACTGCGCGCGTTGCACGGCGAAGGCGCCGATTGGTCCGTCACGGATCACCTACTGGCCAACGCGGTCGACTATCTCGCCGCAGCAAACTGGATGTTCGCGACGGTCAACAGCGACCCGGATGCGGCAGCGATCGACTTTCCGGACCCGACACCGCGTCCCGGAGCCGGCACTCCTGTATCCGCATCCGCATCGATTACCGAGCCGGATCCGTCCGAGGACCACCGCATCCGTTTGTTCTTCGGTGATTCCTGAAGTCTCCTCACTATAAGGAGTCGATGTGCCCGTCGAGAACGATATAGAGAATATCAAGCGCGATCTGAGCGCGCTGACGGCAATCCTTTCAAAGAAGGAGGACACTGCCTCGGTCGCTAATCTGCGGGAGCGGATCGGCACCATCGAGCAAGCACAAAGCGAGAAGATGCAGGCCTACGATTACAAGGGGGAAATGGGTGGCGCAAAAACAGATCTCGCCCTTCTGAACAGTGCCGGCGCGGCAACGAAAATGGAGGCCACCGGTCTCGCGGTCAACGCGTCCGCCTTCAAACTCGACTTCGGCATCGACATCATGGACGAGTTGGAGAAACGTCGATTGCGTTTGCTGCAACTCGACCCGGAGGGACTCGCCCAAAGAAGCAGAGACGCCCATTCTCTTGCCGGAATGGCATTCGACATGGCACAGGATGCAAAGAAAGTTGTCGACGACCTCCGGACGGTGGCCAGATCGGCTGCGGCGAGTACAGGGAACCTGACGACCACGATGACCGAACTCATCAATGTGCTTCGGACGACCTGACGAGGACTGACGCATGATCATTCAGTTGAACGATGCCGCCAAGGGCATGGAACGTCTCCGTGATTCGGCTGCGCGCGCGGGGAGCACACTCGGGGGCCTCAAAGGCAATGTCAGCAGTGCCTCGTCCGCAGTAGGGACCATCAAGAACGCCGCGAGCCAGGCCACCCCCGGCATCGAACGTCTCAATTCGTCCGCAAACAAGCTCGGCAGGACGGTTGGCAGTTTCAAGAACAACGGGAAACAAGCCGCAAGCGGCATCGACGGCATCAAGAAATCCGCCGCCGGCGCCGACAGTGCCGTCACCAAGGCCTCGAGCCAGTCGAACCGCTTCAGAGAGGCCCTGGACAAACTCAAGAAGAAAGCCGGTGAGGTCAAGGACTCGCTGAAGAACGTCCAGGACAGGACGGATGACACCGCCAAGTCGATGGGCAAGGCGAACAAGAACGCCAGCGACGGCGGCGGAATGTTCAACCGACTCAAGAGCGGACTGGTCGGAGCCGAGGGTGCGCAAAAGGGCTTGAATGGCGCAATGAAGGCGAACTTGTTCGGCTTGCTGATGACGATCCTGGCACCGTTCATCGCCAAGATCGTCGAAATGGTGATGCAGTCCAAGACGGCCCGCGAAGTGATGTCCAAGGTATTCGAGGTCATCGCGTCGGTCATCAAATCGTCCATCAGCACCGCCAAATCGGTGATCGAAGGGCTGAGCGACCTGCCGAGAAAGTTCGGCGAGTGGTTCGGAAATGCCAAACGCGCCGTCACCGATAAATTCAACGAAACAGTTGATTTCCTCACCGGTTTCCCGCGCAAGGTCACCGATGCCCTCGGTGACCTCGGCCGACTGCTTTTCGGCAAGGGCACGGACATTGTCCAGGGTTTGATCGACGGTATCCAGCACAAGTTCTCCGAGGTGGGCGACCTGGCGGGACGTCTCGCCGGCAGCATCAAGGACAAGCTCGCCGACGTCCTGAAAATCTGGTCGCCGTCGCGCGTCATGCGCGACATGGGCGTGAACATCGGCGAGGGCCTGGTACTCGGCATCGAGGCGACCCAGTCGCCCGTCGACAACGCCATGGGCCAACTCGTGACCGTGCCCGACGGAGGCAAGCTACGCGACGCGGTGCGTCGGGTCGGCTCGGCCATGACGGCGTCGACGGATTCGCCAGGGAACATCGCCGGCAATGCCGCCGGCTCCGGCGGCGGCTTCCACATCGAGAACTACTTCGAGTCGAACAGTGGCAGCGCTCGCCAGACGGCCGAGCAGTTGATGTTCCTGGCCAAGGCGCGCGGATGACCGGGACAGGCATTGCTCCCGGATCGCTCATCACCGCTGAAGGCCAGGTGCAGTGGGGCGAGTTGTTGATCGGGCCGGGGACCCCGTTGCACCTCGCGGCGGAGGGGCTCACCGGCTGGTTCGACCTGCCCGAGTTGGACAGTTCCGACGCGCCCCGACCGTGGCAGCACGGCTCCTGGACGGGAGCACGCTGGGCGCAGCCGCGCGTCATCGGCGCGAGTGTGTGGCTGCTCGGCGAGGATCGGGACGACACCGCCCGTGCGCTCGACCTGTTCGCGCGGGCCACCGCCCCCGGCCGGGACGAGCAGTGGCTCGCCGTCCGGATCCACGGCCGAACCCACATCGCCAAGGCCCGGTTGCACCAGCGCGCGCTTCCCGCCGATCGCCAACTGGTCGTCGGCAACGTCGCGAAGGCCGCCGTCCAGTGGATCTGCGCGGACCCGCACCGCTACGAACTCGCCGAACAATCGGCCACCACCCCGTTGCCCCGGCGCGGCGCCGGCATGACGTATCCGCTGAACTATCCGCTCGTCTACGGCGGCACCACCGTCACCGGATCCGTCCTGGCGGTGAACTCCGGCAACACCCCGGCCTGGTCCGCGATCACGATCACCGGGCCGGTCCGACAACCGCGGCTGGTCAATCGCACCACCGGGCTGACGCTGGAGTACGACCTGATCCTCGGTCCGGGCGAGCGCTTGGCCGTCGACACGAGCGAGGGCACCGTCGTACTCGCCGATGACCGCTCGTCGCGGCTGCACACCGCCACCTCGCGCAGCATTCCCGAACAGTCCTGGGTGCTCGCACCCGGAGACAACCTGATCGACTTCCGCGCCGCCGACGCCGAGCCCGCCGCGCGCCTCGACCTCGCCTGGCGCTCCGCCTTTCTCTAGATCCGCGGGGACCGAAACCGGGCCGTTCCGGCCCATCCACCCGCCGTGCGCGATCCGGCAGTGCCCTTCCGCTCGCGGCCCGTCCTCCAGGAGGA
Organism: Embleya sp. NBC_00888; assembly: GCF_045207655.1. Classification (NCBI taxonomy): domain Bacteria; kingdom Bacillati; phylum Actinomycetota; class Actinomycetes; order Kitasatosporales; family Streptomycetaceae; genus Embleya; species Embleya sp. NBC_00888. The sequence goes on from NZ_CP108784.1 coordinate 3,057,587, forward strand.
CACATGGCAGTACGTGTACGCGCAGGACGACTCACCAGCGGCATGACGGCGGAGGACCACCGGCTGGCCGCGGGCGTCTTCATGTCCCCCGAACCACAGTTCCCGATCTCGGCCCGAGGCGGCTGCGTGCCCGGTGGTCTGGACCTGAGCCGCGGTACGCCGATGAGCGCGCGCGTCTCGCCCGGACAGGCCTGGATCCGCGGCGAACACGCCGCCGCCCAGGGCGGATACGCGGTCACCGTCGACGCCGCGACCGAACTGACCTTCGGCAACGGCGACCCGCTGTTGCCCCGCGTCGACCTCGTGGTGCTGCGGGTGTTCGACCACACGTACGACGCGTCCGGTCGGACCGAGGCCGTGCTGGACGTGCTCGCCGGCACGCCCGCCGCGACCCCCGTGCCACCGGCCGTGCCCAAGACCTGCGAGGTGCTCCACCAGGTGGCGATCCCTGCCGGCGTATCCGCGGGCACCGGCGGCATCGCCTGGGAGACCGCCGTCACCTCCAAGCGGCGCCACACCGTGGGCCTGGGCGGCATCCTGCCCGCCGCGGGCGTCGGGAACGGTGCCTACGTGGGCCAATACCGCGACAACGCGGGCGTGTTGGAGCGTTGGAGCGACAACGGCTGGGTCGCCTACCAGGCCCCGGAGCCGCCGTTCATCCGGCTGGGGGTTGCCGACAAGCCGGTCTTCCCGGCCTCCGCCGAGGTCATGCTGCCGTGGCAGCAGATCGTGGCGGGCAACACCGCGGGCGCGGGCATGTGGTCGCCCGCGCAACCGACCCGGATCCTGCTCCCGTCCCCCGGTGTCTACGCCGTCGCCGGCCAGTGGAACTGGCCCGGCGCGATGGGGGCAAACGAGGGTCGGATCTGGTCCGTGCAAAGCCCCGCGGGTCCCGGCGTCGTCGCCAATACGATCCGCGGCAGCTCGGGCAACTCGACGAGCGTCGCGTCCGGCACGGTGGTGGCCAAGACCGCCGGGACCTTCCTGGAGTTTCGCGCCCACGGCGGAGCTGGGGGCTACGCCCTGAACTCCGGCGAGGTCTCCGTGTGGAAGATCGGCAACGCGGTGGGGTCGGCATGAGTACCACCGCCGCCACCGAGATCCACCCCGGCTCGCTGATCACCGGCGACGGCCAGGTGCAGTTCGCCGGCCTGCTGTTCGGCCCTGGTACCCCGTTCCGGATCGCGAGCGAAGGCCTGGGCGGCTGGGAGGAGTTGCCCGCGATCGACACGGGCGACGCCGCCCGTCCGGCCGGCCACGGCTCGTGGCCGGGCGCGCTGTGGGCCGGGCCGCGCACGATCACCGCGCAGGTGTGGGTGATGCCCGACCCCGGCGCCGGCGCGGACGAGATCCGCGAGCACGTACGCGCCCTGCGGCGGGCCACCGCCGTCGACCACCGGGAGCAGTGGCTGGCCGTCCGGCTGCACGGCGAGACGCTCGCGTGCAAGGCCCGGGTCCTGCAGCGGGTCGTCCCGACGGATCAGCGGTTCGTCGGCCAGGGCGTCGCGAAGGCCACCGTCCAGTGGCAGGCCACCGACCCGCGGCGCTACGAGCCCGAGGAGCAACTGCTGGGCACCGAACTGCCCAGTCGCGAGAACGGCCTGACCTGGCCACTCGTCTGGCCGCTGGCCTGGGGTCGGGCCGGCTCCACGGGGGATCTGACGGTCACCCATCACGGCAGTGCGCCGATCGCCCCGCTGATCACCTTCCGCGGACCGTGCGATCGACCGAGCCTGCGCCTTCCCGCCACCGGCGTCGCGCTGTCCTACGACATCGAACTCGCGCAGGGAGACGAACTGACCGTCGACACCTCCGACGGATCGGTACTTCTGAACGGGACCGCCTCGCGCAAGGAAACGGCCGAGTCGGGCAGCGCGCCCGAGGAGCTGTTCACCTTCGACCCCGGGGACACGCTGCTCTCCTTCCGCGCCGCGTCCGGCGGCCCGGGAGCCCGTGCCGAAGTGCGCTGGCGCACCGCGCACTGGTGAGCCCGACCCGACCGTCCCGCACCGGAACCTTGTCCGAATCCAGCTCGAAACAGCTCGAATCAGCCTGAATCAAGCCCGAATCGAGGTCGATTCAAGCTCGATTCAAGCTCGAATCAAGCTCGACTCCCACTCGAATCACGCTCGAACCCGGAGACCGTCATGACAGTACGCAGTGCCTGGTTGCTCGAAAGCGGGCAGACGCGCGAGGACACGCGCCTCGCCCCGCTCGGCGCCATGACCCCCGCCGACGCGCTGACCAGCCGATCGGGCGTCCTCCCCGGCGGCACCCCGTTCGCCGCGAGCGGCGCCTCGGCGATGCAGCTTCGGATCACCCCCGGCCGCGCGATCGTCCAGGGCACCGCCCTGCAGGGCGCCTACCCCGTCGCCCTGAGCGAGGCCGAGACCCTGACCTTCGCCGACGGCGACCCGCAGTTCGGCCGGATCGACCTGGTCGTACTGCGGGTCAAGGACAAGGTGTACGACGCCTCGGCGGTCAGCGGCGCGGCTCTGGAGATCATCAAGGGCACGCCGACGGCCACCCCGGCGGCGCCCGCCGTACCGGCCACGGCGCTGCCGCTGTGGCGCGTGCGCGTCCCGACCAAGGCGTCCGCCGGCACCGGCGGGATCACCTGGGCGAGCGCCCTGGACGACCTGCGCACCTACACCGTGGCCGTCGGCGGCATCCTGCCCGCGAGCGACCTCGCGGACGGCGGGCACGTCGGCCAGGTCCGGGTGTCCGCCGGCCGCCTCCAGCAATGGACCGGAGCCGCCTGGCAGGAGTTCGACCTGCCCGGCACGATCGCCCCGAGCACGTGGGGGGCCTGGAGCGAGGTCACCCCGGCCTGGCGGTCGACCGACGGCACAGCCTCGATCGGCAACGGCAAGCTGAAACTGCGCTATGCCCGGATCGGCCGCACCGTCTTCGGCAACCTGCGACTGACCATCGGCAGCGGGACGAACCCGGGTACCGGGTCCGCCGGTTGGTTCTGGAAGCTGCCGATCCCGCCCTACCCCGCGCCGGAGACCGCCGACTTCGCCGCCGGATCGGCCAGTGCCTTCCGCAGTGGGGTCGCGGCGTACACGGGCGTCGCGCAGATCACGCACGCGACCGGCGAGGTGTACGTCGAGAAGGACAGCCACGGTTTCGTCTGGGGCAATCTCGGCGACGTGCCCTTCCCGAACGGCCCCAGGGCCGGCGACTTCCTGACCATCTCGTTCTGCTACGAGGCCGCTTCGTGAGTCCGACCTACCGCGCCCTGTTCTGCGATCTGCGTTCCGACCAGGTCATCGACGCCCTGCCGCTGACCGGCCTGACCTTCGACGACTACATCGGCAAGCCCGGATCGCTCTCCGGCACGATCCCGGTCCCGAACGAGGAGTTGGCCCGGCGGGCGCTGAAGGTGGTGCCCGCCCGGACCGCGGTGTGGCTCGAACGCGACGGCGACATCTGGTGGGGCGGCATCGTGTGGACCGCGACCCGCACCGGCCCCGCGCGCGGCGGCCCGGCCGGGCTGGAGATCCAGGCGGCCACGTGGGACAGCTATCTCGATCACCGGATCGTGTTCGAGACGCAGACCTTCACCGACCGGGACCAGTTCGACGTCGTGCGCGACGTCGTCACGTGGGCCCAGACCCAGGCGGGCGGCCACCTCGACATCGTGCTCGACTGGTCGAAGCTCAGCGGGGTCCGTCGCGATCTCAAGATCGATCACCACGACCTGCCCCGGGTGGGCGAGTTGCTGACTCGCTTCGCCGAGATGGACGACGGGTTCGAGTGGCGGATGGCCAGTTACCGCGATCCGACCACGGGACGTCGGATCAAGGAACTGCAACTGGGCCACCCCCGCATCGTCGGCGGCTCCGCCGACATCGTGCTGGACTTCCCGGGCTCGGTGCTGTCCTACAGCTATCCCGAGGACGGCACCGGACGGGCCACCCACTGGCAGTCCCGGGGAGCTTCCCTCAACGAGAACCAGGCCGAGGTCTCCTACCCGCAGATGTCCGAACTGCACACCGTGCCCGACGGCATCGGCGCGGGCTGGCCCCGGCTGGACGGTTCGTCGGACCACTCGACCGTGGAGAACTCCGTCACGCTCGAGGCACACGCGATCGCCGACCTGAACCGGGCCTGGACCCAGCACACGATCCCCGAGGTGACCGTACGGCTCGACGGCCGGATCACCCCGGCCCTCCTCGGCGCGCGCGTGCGCCTGCGCGTGCGCGACGTCTGGTATCCGGGCGGATTCGACCGCGGCTACCGCATCGTCGGCATGTCCGTGACCCCACCCGACCGCGGTCAGGCCGAGACCGCTCGGCTGTTCCTGGAAGAAGAGGTCGGCTGATGGCGGCTATTCCGCAGGATCTCCTGGACCGACTGCGCACGCTGGAGAACCAGGTGCGCGAACTGGCCGGCCGGGCCAACATCCGACCGGCCATGAACAAGGTGTTCAACGGGGACTTCACCATCGGCGAGGGCGGCCGGCTGATGGTCGGCAGCCAAGGCCCGGATCCCATCCTGTGGTCCGGCTGGATCGTGCCGAGGCATCCGGACGGCAGCCCGCAGCGTGGCACCTTCCTGGCCCGCGAGAAGGGCGGCGTCGCCTTGGCCCTGTTCACCGGCGGCGACTCTCCGCAGGATCTCGTGCTGTTCGACACGCGCGGTTACCACGTGGTCAAGACGACGGAGGCGGGCCTGGGCCGGCCCTATCTGCCGGTGCCGATGAAGGCGTCGTTTCCCGGGGGTTGGGATCGTTGGCCATTCGTGTCCGGGACCACGCAGAAGACGCTGGTGACGGGCCTGTTCTACAAGCAGCAGCCGCAGATCTCGGTGGCCGCGCAGGCGTCGACCGACACCGACGGCACCTTCGGTGAAATCCGGGTCCTGCTCGACGGCGTGGCCCAGGGTTCGGCCCAACCGGTGAAGTTCTACGCGGACGAATACCGGTTCGGCCCCTTCGACCTGCCCGGCGGGCACATGTCGGAGGTACGCGTCGAACTCGTCGGTCGCATGACCGGCAGCACCGGCGCCCTCCGCGCGGACGTCATCGGCGCCTGGACCCACGAGAAGCTGACCTAGGAGTACGTCGTGTCCGAACTCCCGCCGGCCGCACCCCGATCGACGACCCCCCTGTTGCCCGTGCCACCGGCACCGGATCCCGAGCGTGAACCGCCGACGCACGCGCCGTACGACCCGGGGCCGAGCTCCGCGCGTTCCGCCGAAGCCGACCCCAACGCCTCCGCCGGGTCGGCTTCCCCCTCCGGCGACACCGGCCTCGCCGCGCGTGTGGAGGCGGCCGGCACGCCCTGACCCGATCGACGTTCCCACCCCGACCCGCGGCCCCGTGTCCGCGGGTTTTTCGTTGCCCGAGGAGGGCACCCATGCAACTCGTCCCCCGCGCCCAATGGGGCGCCCGCTCCTATCGCACCCCCAACGGGGCGACCCCCTACCGCGCCGCCCGACTGGGCGTCAAGGTGCACTACCTGGGCACCGCCTACACGTTCGGCGAGCACGAGAGCTGCGCCGGCTACGTGCGGCGGCTGCAGGATTCGCACATGGACGGCAACGGCTGGTCCGACATCGGCTACAGCTTCGTCGTCTGCGAGCACGGCCGAGTGTTCGAAGGGCGCGGCCTGGAACGACGCAACTCCGCGAACGGGACCACGTCCCTGAACGAACGGCACTACGCCGTGTGCGCGCTGGTCGGATCCTCCGGATCGACCACGCCCACCGACGCGCAACTGCACGGGCTGCGCGACGCGATCGAGCACTGCCGGGCGCACGGCCCGGCAGGCGACGAGATCAAGGGCCACCGTGACGGCTACGCGACCGACTGCCCCGGCGGCCCGCTCTCCGCGTGGGTGGGTCGGGGCGCGCCTCGGCCGGGCGAGGACATCCCGCCGCCGCCCACCGGCGGGGTGCCGTCCTTCCCCGGGCGATCCGCGTTCCGGCTGGACGTCGCGAACCCGGCGGTGACCGAACTCGACCGCCGGCTGATCACGAAGGGTTTCACCCGCCACAACGACGGCGACGGCTACCAGCCCGGCCCCGTCTTCACCGAGTACACCCGGCGCAACGTCGCCGACTTCCAGCGGGCCCAGGGCTGGACCGGATCGGACGCGGACGGATACCCCGGGCCGGAATCCTGGCGCCGGCTGTGGAGCTGAGAGGGCAGGCCATGAAGGAATCGACCACCCGAACCCTGCGCACGCTCGTCCAGGGCGCGGTGGCGCTCGCCGCGGCGGCCCCGATGTTGCTGACCGCCGCCGGGGTCCCCGAACACACGGCGGGCGTCGCGATCTTTCTCGCGGTGGCCGGCGCGATCACCCGGATCATGGCGCTCCCGATGATCGACACGCTGCTGCCGGGCTGGTTGCGCTCGCGCGATCCCGGCCCGGACGCGGACCCCGCCCCGGATCCCTCGTCCGGTCCAATCGGCATCCGGACCGCTGGGCCGACACCGGGGACCGACTCCCGGGAGGCTTCGTGACGGTACATCAACCGAGTGACGGCACCACGACCGTCGCGCTCGAACTCGTGGAACTGCGGCGCAGCGTGGACGTCGGGTTCGCGACCACTCGCGGCGATCTGGCGCTGCTGCTGCAACGCGCCGATCAGACGGACAAGGTCGTCGCGGAGCACGACGACCGCATCGCCGCCCTGGAACGGGCCCGGTGGCCGCTGCCGTCACTGGCCGCGATGAGCGGGCTGGCCGGTCTGGGTGTCGCGCTGTGGCAGGCGTCCGGCAAGTCCTGAGCGGGCGGGCGACCATGCCCGGGTCGCCCGTCTCCGGAATCGGAGACGGGCGGCCCGGGCTTTCGGCGGTTGGGGGGTGAGCCGGTTCGGGGTCGGGGGCTCGGCGTGTCGCGAAGGAGCGCTCAGTCGAGGACCGGGGTCAGCGTCCAGTCGCCGTCGGCCTCGAGTTCGATCAGGCAGGGGCCCTTGGGCAGGATCGACTCGCCCTCGTAGTCGCCGATCGCGTTGGCCAGGGTGCCGAGATAGGACTCGTCGCCGCCGTGGTCGGCGAAGGTGCCGACGATGAAGTTTCCGGTACCCCGATGCGTCATCGCGAGCACCGTGCGCGGACCGGCCCAGCGCACCGTCTCCGGGCCGGTGCCGGTCAGCCTCTCGGTCAGCGGCCGGGCGGCGTCCGGGCCGAACAGCCGCACGGTCCACGCGCCGTCGGCCTCGATCTTCAGGCGCGAGGTGCGGCTGCTGCGTTCGTCCACCAACGCCCGACCCCGGTAGGCGCCGATCGCGTTGGCCAGCAGTTTGTCCGTCTCAAGGTCGGCGTCCAGCGTCCACACCACGAAGTTGTCGGTGCCGCGTCCCTCGAGCTCGACCAGGAAGGGACCGGCCTCGACCGGGCGGGTGATCGACAGGACCTTGTCGCCGCGTCCCTCGTAGACACCGGCGGGCGGGGTCTCGCCGGTGGCGGGCGCCGGCAACGGCTCGGGGGCGGGCGCCGGTTCGTGCTCCGCCGAGGAGGGCGCGGCCGGTTCGTCGACCGCTTCGACCACCGCTTCGGCCACCGGCTCGGAAGCGATCGACGCGACCGGCTCCGGTTCCGCTCCCGCCGCCGCGGCGTCGCCGGGCCGCACGTCCTCGGGCCGCACGTCCTCGGGCGGGGCATCGGCGGGCTTCGCGTCCTCGGGCTCCCGGTCCTCGGGCGTCGCCTCCCCGGGCGCCGCGCCCTCGGGCCCCGGATCGCCGACGGGCGGGTGTACCGCCGCGTCCGTCGCCGGCTCCACCGCCTCCACCACGTCCTCGTGCGCCATCACCGCGGCCACGATCAGCGTCTGTTCGGGATCCGCGCCCAGATCGCGCACGAGTTGGTCCACGCCCGCCTCGTAGCCCTGGCCCACCGCGCCGAAGCGCCAGCCGTCCCGCCGGTAGATCTCGGCCAGGATCAGCGCACGTTCGCGGGTCAGCTCCGCGACCGGCAGCACGAAGCGTCCGATCTCGCCGTCCGCGCCGAGCAGCCGAAGCAGCGACCCGGCGCCGAACCCCGGCGCCTGCGCACCGACCGCGAACACCAGGCGGTCCACCGCGTCGTCCACGGCGGACAGGTCCACATGGAACTCGGCCGTCCCGGTGCCCCCGGCCACCAGCGCGACCGCACTGATCAGCGAGGCCGGCCGGGCCGTACAGACCACGTCCAGGTCCGCCGTGCCCAGGCTGAAGCAGTACGCGGCCAGGCCCTCGCCCGACACGTCGAACTCCACCCTGATGGCCGAATCGTCCAGCCTCGTCTTTTCGCCCATCGCGAATGTGCGCATCGGGTCCTCCCCCAGCCTCCCCTGACCTGGCGTCACCTTAACGCGCACGGCAAACCGCCGGGACGGCAACGGCCGGCTCGGCGATCACGGGAGGTATCGGTGATCCGGACCCCGGGATCCGGATCGGACGACAGGTGCTCAGCGGTCCTTGTTGAACCGCGTCACCACGAACAGCAGAATCAGGAGCACGGCCAGCGCACCGATGCCGGCACCCACCGGGCTCAGGTTTTCGTGCTTGCCGCTCTCGTTGGCCAGCGTGGTGAGGACGGTCGTCGCGTGCGGGGTCATCCGTGGTCAGCCCTTGCGTAGTTTTTGCCGACGTGTGCGCACGACATCGTACGGGCGCCGAGAGCGGGTCGCGCGGCCAGGTTCCGGGGACGACCCTCGGCCCGGGGCGGCGGACGCGCCTAGTCTGGGGGCAGATTGGTCGAGGCTAGGGGGCTGGGTATGCCGGACGACAAGACGATCGAGACCTTCGAGGGGCGCAGGCGATTCCCCGGAATCTCCTCCCGGGCGTACGAACATCCCGCCGACCGCACCGCCCTGGTGGCGATGCGCCGGCTGAGCGGGTTCGACACGGTGCTCAAGCAGATGTCGGGCATGGTGTCCGAACGGGCCATCCGACTCGCCTTCCTCGCAGGCTCGGTGCGCGCGGGCGAGCAGCAGTTCCGCCGGTTGCACGAGATGGTCCGCGAGTCCGCGTACATCCTGGACCTGCCCGGCGTGCCCGAGTTGTACATCACCCAGGACCCGCAGCCGAACGCGATGGCGATCGGCATGGACAAGCCGTTCATCGTGGTCACCTCGGGCCTGGTCGAGTTGCTCGACGACGACGAGATGCGCACCGTGATCGGGCACGAGACCGGGCACATCCTGTCCGGGCACGCGGTGTACCGCACGATGTTGCTGATCCTGACCCGGTTCGCCTCCGCGCTGTCCGGGATTCCGCTCGGCTCGCTGGGCGTGCACGCGATCATCACCGCGTTGCAGGAGTGGTTCCGCAAGTCCGAACTGTCCTGCGACCGTGCGGGTCTGCTGGTCGGGCAGGACCCCGAGGTGTCGATGCGCGCGCTGATGAAGGTGGCCGGCGGCTCGCAGCTGCACGAGATGAGCACGGACGCGTTCCTGGAGCAGGCCGCCGAGTACGAGGGCGCCGGCGACCTGCGCGACAGTGTGCTCAAGTTGATGAACCTGCTGGGCCGTTCGCACCCGTTCCCGGTGGTCCGGGTTGCCGCGCTGCGCAAGTGGGCGGACGGCGAGGAGTACGCGCGAATACTCGCGGGCGAGTACCCGCGTCGTGCGGACGACCCGAACGCGTCGGTGCGCGAGGAGGCCAAGGCCTCGGCGAACGCCTACCGCGAGTCGGTACGCACCACCACGGACCCGCTGTTCGGCCTGCTCCGCGACCTCGCCGACGGCGCTGCGGACGCGGGCGGCAAGCTGCGCGACAAGTTCACCGGCCGCCGCGAGGAACCGGGCGCGGCCTCGGCGAACAACAGTGGTGGCGGCGGCGCCTGATCATCCGTCAGGGCAGCCCGACCAGCCGGGCGCATGTGCCGGCCGGGGCCGAGCGGAACGGATCCACCCGCTCGGCCGCCGGCGGCGCGTCGGTCGGCGCCGGACCGGTGAACGCGGGCCGGAACCACAGCGAACCGTCCACGTCACAACCCTGCGGGCCGGCCACGGTCAGGATCCGCCGCACCTGGAGCAGGCCGTCGCGCAACATCGACTCGTCCAGGTGGAAGTCCCACACCCGGTGCAGCACGAAGCGGGTCCACCCCGGGCCACCGACCTGGGCCACCGCGTAGACGAACACCACGTCGGCGGTGACCACCAGATCCGCGCGCGCGTGTTCGGCGGCGGCGAGCGTGCCCTTGACCCGTATCGGCGCGTCCACAACCTTGACCGCGGTCGGATCGAATCGGGTGATCCACCCGGTGGGCGCGAACGTGTCGTCGTCGCGCGGGGCGATCAGCGCCGCGCCGAGCTGATCGCGCTGCTCGGCGCGCAGCAGCGGCAGCGCGGCCCACGGCCGACCGCCCGCGAGCACGGTCGGGTCGAGTTGGGTGCCCACCACGAACTCGCGGACCAGGTTCAGGGCCTGTCCCACCCGCGTGGCCGAGAAGTGCGCCGTCGCGCGGGGTTCGCCGACCACGATCCCGGCCGCGCCCTGCGCCCAACTCGCGGCCGGGCCGGCCGACATCGGGTCGGCGGGCAGCGGACCCGGCGCGTAACCCACCGGCGGCAGCAGCGCGACCCGATGCAGCACCGCCGGACCGATCTCCAACCGCGGCCCGGGCACGGCGGCCCGCCGTGCGCCCAGAAAGCTCGCGCCGCCGATCACCGACAACACGAGTAACGCACCCAGAGCGCCGCGCAGCGTGCGCACCCGCACGCCGAACACCCGACGCTGCCGGTGTGGTCGCTTGCCCCCGTGGATCCGCTCGCGTGCCGACGGCTCGTGCAGTCCCGCCGCGCGCACGAAGGTCGCGTCGAAGACGACGGCGCTGAACTCGTCCTCGCCGTCGGGCCCACCCCGGTTCGGGCCTTCGGGGGGCACTCCCCGTCCGGACATACTCCCAGCTTAGGTCGCCCGCGAGCGGGTGCATACGTACCCGGAGAAGGGGTTGCGACCGGGGCTCAGCCGGGCCCCGAACGGGCCGCGGCGGGCACCGAGGGCACCGGTGCGGACCTGTCCGCGGCGCCGGAGTCACCGGGCGGAACGGTGATCCGCACCTGTGACGTGTCCTGTCCGGGCAGCGGCGCGAACACCGGGTTGTTGTCCGTCGTCGCGCTCCGGCCCGAGTCCACCGACGGTTGCCGGGGAGCGGTGGGGCCCTGTGAGGATCCGCTGCGGTAGACGGCGGTCACCGCCATCGCCACCACGCCGACGCCCATCAGCAGGGCCAGCACCCAGGCCACTCCGCGCCGCCAGCGTGCGCCCCGCGCCCGGGCCCACGGCTCGCCCGCGAACCAGGTCGGCACGTGCGGCAACATCGGGCCGGGGTCGGAGGAGGAGACGGTGCGGGCCCGCCACGGGTCCTCGCCGTCGGGTGGATACGTCCCGTCGTCGAACCAGTCGGAACGCTCGGCCTGTTCGGCCTTCTTGTCGGTCCGCTCGGGCGCGGCCGGTGTGGGTGTCGGCGCAGGATCGACCGCCGCACCACGCTCGTTCGCCGAGGGCTCGTGCACGCGGGCGGCGCGCACGAACGACTCGTCGAAGACGACGGAGGAGAGCTCGTCCTCCGAGAACTCGGGAAAGTCTGGGCCGTCCGGGAACTCTGGCCCTGGTGATTCGGGCACTCCTAGACAGTATTACCGCAGGCACCCCGATGGATACCGAATCATCGGACCGGTCGGCGGCCCGAGGACGATCGAAGTCGCCCCGGGCCTGCCGATCCCGGATCGGGGAGCGCACCCGACCGTCGCCGCGGCGACAACTCGGGAGCGCACGTGACCGTGGCCGGCGACCGCTCGGGAGCGCCTGTGGCCGTCGCCGGCGACCACTCAGGAGCGCACGTGGCCGTCGCCGGTGACCACGTACTTCGTGCTGGTCAGCTCGGGCAGGCCCATCGGGCCGCGCGCGTGCAGCTTCTGTGTGGAGATGCCGATCTCCGCGCCGAAGCCGAACTGGCCGCCGTCGGTGAACCGGGTCGACGCGTTGACCATGACCGCGGTCGAGTCGACCAGGCTGACGAACTCGCGGGCCGCGGCCTGCGACGTGGTGACGATCGCCTCGGTGTGCCCGGAGCTGTGCCGGCGGATGTGCGCGACCGCGTCGTGCAGCGAGGGCACCACGGCGGCGGCGATGTCGTACGACAGGTATTCGGTGTCCCAGTCGGCGTCGACGGCGGGCACCACGTCGGCCGAGTACCCCTGCACCGCGGCGTCGCCGTGCACGGTGACGCCGGCGTCCTCGAGGGCGGCCAGCGCGAGCGGCACGAACGCGTCCGCCACGTCCCGGTGCACCAACAGCGTCTCGGCCGAGTTGCACACGCTGACCCGGTGCGCCTTGGAGTTGACCAGGATGTTCACCGCCATCTCCAGGTCCGTCTGCGCGTCGACGTAGACGTGGCAGTTGCCCACGCCGGTCTCGATCACCGGCACGGTGGAGCCCTCGACCACGGTCCGGATCAGGCCGGCCCCGCCGCGCGGGATCAGCACGTCCACCAGGCCGCGCGCGGTCATCAGTTCCTTCACCGAGTCGTGCGTCTCGCCCGGCACCAACTGGATCGCGTCGGCGGGCAGCCCGGCCGCGACGATCGCGTCCCGCATCACCGCGACGATCGCGGTGTTCGACCGGTAGGCGGACGAGGAGCCGCGCAGGAGCACCGCGTTGCCCGACTTCAGGCACAGCGCGGCGCCGTCCACGGTGACGTTGGGGCGGGCCTCGTAGATGATCCCGACCACGCCGAGCGGCACCCGCACCTGGCGCAGCTCGAGACCGTTGGGCAGGGTCGAGCCGCGCAGCACCTCGCCGACCGGGTCCGGCAGGCCGACCACGTCGCGCACGTCGGAGGCGATCGCGGCGATCCGCTCGTCGGTCAGGGTCAACCGGTCGATCATCGCCTCGCCGGTGCCGTTGGCCCGGGCCCGCTCGACGTCCTCGGTGTTGGCGACCACGATCTCGGCCGAGCGGGCCACGAGCGCGTCGGCGAGCGCGAGCAGCGCGTCGTCCTTGGCCCGGCGGGTCAGTGGCGCGAGGACGGCGGCGGCCTCCCGGGCGCGACGGGCGGTGTCGAGGACTGCGGAGGCTTCGCTGCTGGTCATACCGGCAAGCCTACCTAGGCGCATCGATGATCAACACGAGGATTTCAGCGGTCGAGACGCTTCCGCCCGGCGGCCGTGCCGGACACAATGACGCCTTCACGTGCTGCACAGAGGCAAGGAGCCATCCGTGACCGCTGTACAGGCCCGCCGGCACGGCGTCGCCGACCTGCTCGCGCGAACCGCCGCCCGCCTCCCGCATCGGCTCGCGATCGTGGCGGGCGAGCTGCGCCAGACCTACGCCGAATTCGACGACACCGTCTCGAAGGCCGCCGGAGCGCTCGCCGCGCGCGGCATCGGCAAGGGCGACCGGGTGGTCCTGCTCGCCCGCAACTCGCACGGCTTCGCGGTCGCGTACTTCGCGCTGGCCCGGCTCGGCGCGATCTCGGTCCCGGTCAACTTCATGCTCACCGCGCCCGAGGTCGGCTACGTCCTGGAGCACGCGGGCGCGACCGCCGTTCTGGCCGGCCCCGAGCTGACCGACACCGCCGACGCCGCGTTGGCCGGCCGCGACGCGCTGCGCGTGGTGTTCGGTCCGGCGGCCCCGGGCTGGGAACCGTTCGCGGCACTGCTCGCCGAGGGCGGCCCGGTGCCGGAGCTCGAACTGGACGACGACGATCCGGTGCAGATCATGTACACCTCCGGCACCGAGTCCCGCCCCAAGGGCGCGGTGATGACCAGCCGCAATCTGATCGCCCAGTACGCGACCGCGATCATCGACGGCGGGATGGCCGCCGACGATGTGGAGATCCACGCGCTGCCGCTCTACCACTGCGCTCAACTGCACTGCTTCCTGACCCCGGACGTCTACCTCGGCGCGACCTCGATCATCCTGCCCGCGCCGGATCCGGCCACGCTGCTCGCCACCGTCGAACGCGAGCGGGTGACCAAGCTGTTCTGCCCGCCGACCGTGTGGATCGCGCTGCTGCGACACTCCGACTTCGACACGCGCGACCTGTCCAGCCTGCGCAAGGGCTACTACGGCGCGGCCGCGATGCCGGTCGAGGTGCTGGCGGAACTGCGGCGCCGGCTACCCGAGTTGCGGCTGTACAACTTCTACGGCCAGACCGAGATGTCGCCGGTCGCCACCATCCTGGGCCCGGACGAGCAGGAGCGGAAGGCCGGATCGGCCGGGCGCGCGGGGCTGAACGTACAGACCATCGTGGTCGACGAACAGGACCGGCCGGTGCCGCCCGGCGAGGTCGGCGAGATCGTGCACCGGGGCCCGCACACCATGCTGGGCTACTGGAACGACCCCGAGCGTACCGCCGAGGCCTTCCGCGGCGGCTGGTTCCACAGCGGCGACCTCGGCGTACTCGACGACGAGGGCTACCTCACCGTCGTCGACCGCAAAAAGGACATGGTCAAGACCGGCGGCGAAAACGTGGCGGGCCGCGAAGTGGAAGAAACCATCCACACCCACCCCGCCGTAGCCGAAGCCGCGGTCTTCGGCGTCCCCCACCCCTACTGGATCGAAGCCGTAACCGCCGTAGTGGTCCCCCGCCCCGGCGAAGCGATCACCCAAGACCAGGTGATCACCCACTGCAAAGCCCACCTGGCAGGCTTCAAGGTCCCCAAATACGTGGTAATCGCCGAGTCCCTCCCCAAAAACCCAAGCGGCAAAATCCTCAAACGCCAACTCCGCGAACAACACGCAACCCTGTCCACCACCAACCCCTGACCCACCCCACAAACACCACCGAAGCACCCAGCCACTAAGCCCGGCCGGCGTTTGAGGCCAAGCAGCCCGTGCGGCGCTTGAGCACACCAGCCCGGCCGGCGTTTGAGGCCAAGCAGCCCGTGCGGCGCTTGAGCACACCAGCCCGGCCGGCGCTTGAGGCCAAGTAGCCCGGCCGGCGCATGAGGCCACCCAGCCCGTGCGGCGCATGAGCACACCAGCCCGGCCGGCGCATGAGGCCAACCCAGCCCAAACCGGCTCACCCATGCCAAGAGCGCCAAAGCGCAGCATACGCACCGTCCGCCGCGATCAACTCCCGGTGACTCCCCAGCTCGGTGATCCGCCCGCCCTCCACCACCGCAACCCGATCCGCGTCATGCGCCGTATACAACCGGTGCGCGATGGCAATCACCGTCCGCCCCGAGATCACCGCGCCCAACGACCGCTCCAGATGCCGCGCCGCCCGAGGATCGATCAGCGAGGTCGCCTCATCCAGCACCAACGTGTGCGGATCGGCCAACACCAACCGGGCCAGCGCCAACTGTTGCGCCTGCGGCGCGGTCAACTCATGCCCCTTCGGCCCGACTTCGGTGTCCACCCCGGCCGGCAACCCCGCCACCCAGTCCGCGTCGACCGCACGCAACGCGGCCACCACCTCGTCGTCGGAGGCGGTCTCGCGGGCCAACAGCAGGTTGTCCCGCAACGTGCCCCGGAACACGTGGTGCTCCTGCGTCACCAACGCGACCCGGCCGCGCAGTTCGTCCAGCGGCAGGCCCACCAGCGGCACCCCGCCCACCCGGACGTCGCCGGAGGTCGGCGCGTTGACCCCGGCCAACAACCGGCCCAGCGTGGACTTCCCGGCCCCGCTGGGCCCCACCACCGCGATCCGCTCGCCGGGCTCGATGGTCAGGTCGATCCCGTGCAGCACCTCACGGCCCGCCGAGTACGCGAACCGCACGTCGCGCGCGGTCAGCGTCTCGTCCACCGGCTTCGTGTCGGTGGGTTCGCGATCCGTGGGCACGTCCGCCACGCCCAGCAGCCGGGCCAGCGAGGCCGCCGAGATCTGCACCTCGTCCAGCCAGTTCAGCAACTCGTCCATCGGGCCGATGATCAGTTGCACGTACAGCACCGCGGTCGCCACCTCGCCGAGCGAGGCCCACCCGTGCAGGTACGCCCAGCCGCCGAAGGCCGTGGTGGCCACCACCGGCAACACGTAGCCGAAGTCGACCGCCGGGAACCAGATCGTGCGCAACCACAGCGTGTACCGCTCGGCCGCGTACGCCTGCGCGACGTCCTCGTCACCACGCCGCCGGCGCCGGTCGGCCAGCCGCAGCGCCTCGACCGTGCGCGCACCCTCGACCGTCTCCGCGAGCGAGTCGGTCACCTGCGCCCACGCCGCGTTCTCGCGCAGGTAGCCGGCCGGCGCGCGGCGCAGATACCAGTACGTGACCGGGATCAGCAGCGGCACCGTGATCAGTAGCGGCAGCACCAGCAGCGGGTTGAGCAGCAACAACCCCACCAGGGTCAGCACGATCGTCACCGCCGCGACCAGCACCGACGGCACCGCCCGCCGCGCGGACCGCGACATCGCGGCCACGTCCCGGTTGGCCCGCCCGAGCAGGTCGCCGGAGCCGGCCCGCTCGACGGTGGACAGCGGCAGGTCCAGGATGCGGTCCACGAACTCCTCGCGCACCTGCGCGAGCAGCCCCTCGCCGAGCCGCGCCGCGGCCACCGCGGCCTGCCGCACGATCAGGACCTGGAGCAACAGCGCGCCGGCTATGCCCAAGCCCAGCAGGTCGATCGTGCGGGTCGGGCTGTCCGCGCGGACCTTCTCGATCAACACCCCGAGCAGCCGGGGCGCGACCAGACCGGCCACCGCGGCGAGCGCGTAGAACAGCACGGTCAGGATCAGATCCCGACGCCGCTCGCGCAGCAGCCGCACCGCGTGCCGGCCCACCTCGGCGGCCGGCGCGATCGGCAGCAGTTCCCGCGCGCTCACGCGTCCTCCAACTCTTCGTCGTCGACCCGGGTGACCAGTGCGGCGTACCTCGGTTCGCCGGCCAGCAGTTCACGATGCGGACCGACCGCCATGACCTTCCCGTCCTCCATATAGGCGACCTCGTCCAGCGTGTCCAGGACGAGCGGGCTGGTGGTCGCGACCACCGTGGTGCGACCGCGGCGATGGGCGGCGAGCCGGTCCGCGATCCGCGCCTCGGTGTGCGCGTCCACCGCGCTGGTCGGCTCGATCAGCACCAGCGTCTGCGGATCCGCGACCAACACCCGTACCAGCCGCAGGCGTTGCACCTGGCCGCCGGAGAACTCCCGGCCGCGCGCCGCGATCTCGGTGTCCAACCCCTCATCCAGCGCGTCGATCACGTCCTCGGCGCAGGCCACCCGCACCGCCGCCGCGAGATCACCCGTTTCGCCGTCGCCCGGCGTCAGTTCGCGACGCAACGGACCGGAGAACAGGCCCGCGTCGTGGTGCGCGACCAGGATCCGCGCACGCACGTCGGCGAGCGCGAGGTCGGCCAGCGGCACGTCCCCGTAGAGCACGTCGGCGTCCTTGTAGCGGCCGAGCCGATCGGCGAGCGCCGGCGCGTCCTGCGGGTCCTCGCAGGCGATGCCCAGCAGCGCGCCGGGCCGGACCACCAGGCCCGAGCGCCGGTCCACCAGGTCGCCGGGCGGCGGCCACGCGACGGGTTCGGCGGCGTCGCTCACGCCCGGTTCCAGGGCCAGCACACGAGTGACCCGCCGGGCCGCGACATGGCCGCGCACGATCCGGTCGGCGGCCTCGGTGAGGGTGGAGAGCGGCACGGTCAGGAACGCCGCGTAGCCGTAGAAGGACACCATCTGACCGACCGTCAGTCGACCGTCCAGCGCGAACCGGGCGGCCAGCCAGGTGCCGAACGCGACGAAGAAACCGGGCACCAGGAACTGCGCCGCCTCCAGCAGGGATTCGACCCGGGCGGTACGCACGCCGGCCACCCGCAATTGTTGCGACTCGCGCCGGTAGCGGGCGCCGAAGGTGCGCTCGCCGCCGATCCCGCGCAGCACCCGCAGGCCGGAGGCGATGTCCACGGCCCGATCGGCCAGGCCGGTCTGCAGCTCGCGGTAGTCGTTCTGACGTCGGTGCAGCGGACGCAGCAGCAGCGAGACCAGGCCCATCAGCAGCGGCACGCCGATCAGCACGAGCAGGCCCAGCGGCACCGACATGTTCAGCAGCACCACCGCGACCACGCCGAGCGTGACCACCGACGCGCAGCCGCGGGCGGTGATGTCCAGCATCGAGCCGATCGCGTCCACGTCCGAGGTGCCCACGCCGACCACCTCGCCGGAGGCGATCCGGCGTTGGAGCGCGGCACCGAGCCGGGACGCGTGCCGGGTCACCAGTTGGATCGTACGAAACGCGCCGTCCAGGAAGTTGGCGACCGCGTTGCGGTGGCGCATGATCCCGGTGAAGCCGATCAGGACCGCGATGCCCAACAGCGCGCCGGACCACCCGAGCAGTCCCCGCTCGTCGCGCTCCTCGATCGCGTCGATCGCACGGCCGACCGCGGCGGGCATCAGCGCCTGCGCGACCATCCACACCGACGCCCACAGGATGCCCATGGTGATCGTCCGGCGACAACGAGCGGCGAGCCAGATCAGGAATCGGCCCGCCGACCGGATATCGGGATCGCCGGGGTCGGCGACGGGAAACTTACGCATTGTCCCGCGACGCTAACGCGCGAGAGTTTTTCGGGCCACGCATTATTCACCGACACCCACGCCGGCGCGCGGCCCGCGACGGCCCGAAACCGGCCCGGGACGAGATCCGGCCCCGCCGCCGGACGCAGGCCGAACGCGGCCGGTACCGGCGCTAGAAGGGCTGCACCCGGCCCGGTTGCACCGGCAGCGGAGCCGGCGCGCCGGCCCGCGTCTGGTACGTCTGGCGGTCCACCACCTCCAGGCCGATCAGCTCCCAGGGCGGCAGTCCCGCGCTCTGTCGATGCTCGCCCCACAGCCGCATCGCGATCGCCGCCGCGTCGTGCAGGTTGGGCGCCTCCTCCCAGTACCGCACCTCCGCGTGGTCGGCCGCGTAGCGTCCGGCGAGCAGGAACGGGTGCTCGTGGGCGAGCCGTTCCAGCGCCCGCCGCACGTCCTCGGGATCACCCGGCTTGCCGGCGAGGGTGAGCGTAATGTGCCACATGCGGCCCGCGCCGTCGTCGGCCTCCGCCCTCGTGTTGGGCTGTCCCCAGGGGCGGTCCCCACGCTCCGGCACGGCCGGCCTCCCGTCGGCGAGCTGCTGATCTTCCGTGGTCGTCGCTCAGCGGCGCAGCAGCACCAGATCGTCGCGATGGACGACCTCGCGCTCGTAGGCCGGACCCAACTCCCGGGCCAACTCTCGGGTCGATCGCCCGAACAGGCCCGGCAGTTCCTTCGCATCAAAGTTGACCAGTCCGCGGGCCACGATGTGACCGTTTTCGTCAACCAGGTCCACCGGATCGCCGGCGACGAAACCGCCCTGGACACCGGTGATCCCGGCGGGCAGCAGCGAGCTGCGCCGCTCGACGACGGCCCTCACCGCACCGGGGTCGAGGGTGAGTCGACCGCGCGCGGTGCTCGCGTGGGCCAGCCACAGCAGTCGGTCGGCGGTGCGAACTCCGGTGCGGTGGAAGAGCGTTCCGGTGTCCTTGCCGGCCAGCGCGTCGGACGCGAAGCGGGCCGCGGTGAGCACCACGGGGATACCCGCCGAGGTCGCGATGCCCGCCGCCTCGACCTTGGTCACCATGCCGCCGGTACCCACACCGGCCTTGCCGGCCTTGCCGATCTCGATGCCCTCGAGATCCTCGGGGCCGTGCACGAACGGAACCCGCGAGGAGGTGGACTTGGCCGGGTCGCCGTCGTAGAGCCCGTCCACGTCGGAGAGCAGCACGAGCAGATCGGCGTGCACGACGTGGGCGACCAGCGCGGCGAGTCGGTCGTTGTCGCCGAACCGGATCTCCTCGGTGGCCACCGTGTCGTTCTCGTTGACCACGGGCACCGCGCCCATCGCCAGCAGCTTGTCCAGCGTGTTGTAGGCGTTGCGGTAGTGCGCGCGCCGGGTGACGTCGTCGACGGTCAGCAACACCTGGCCCACCCGCAGGCCGTAGCGCGCGAACGACGCGGTGTAGCGGGCCACCAGCAGCCCCTGGCCCACGCTCGCGGCGGCCTGCTGGGTGGCCAGGTCGCGTGGTCGGCGGGCCAGTCCGAGCGGGGCCAACCCGGCGGCGATCGCGCCGGAGGAGACCAGGACGACCTGGACCCCCTCGGCCTGCTTGGCCGCTATCACGTCCACGAGGGCGTCGACACGATCCGCGTCCAGGCCCCCCTGGGCGGTCGTCAACGAGGACGAACCGACCTTGACCACGATGCGGCGCGCGGAGGTCACGTCCTCGCGCGCCGCGCCGGCCCCAGTGAGCACTTCAGGCCCTGCCTTCCCCGTTCGAAAGCATCCGGAATCACCCGGAATCTTCAGGAATCACCATCATCCGAGGAGCGCCCGCCGGTCACGAGTCCGAGAACGGGTCGAACTCCTCGTACTGCGTCTCGATCGCCTCGCGCTCGCGTCGCCGGTCCACCGCCGGGCGGTGGGTCTGCAGGCGGTGGTCCTCGCCGCGTCGGCCCAGCATCTCCGCGCCGGCCGCCACGGTGGGCTCCCAGTCGAAGACCACGCCGGTGACGTCGTCGCCGATGACGACCTCGGCACCGGGGACGGCGCCGGCCGACCACAGCGCCTCCTCGACACCGAGTCGGGCGAGCCGGTCGGCGAGGTAGCCCACCGCCTCGTCGTTGCTGAAGTCGGTCTGGCGCACCCAGCGTTCGGGCTTGGCCCCGCGCACGATGAAGGCCTCGTCGCGCCGGGTGACGGTGAAGCCGCTGTCGTCGACCGCGGTCGGCCGGAGCACGATCCGGGTGGCCTCCGGCGCCGGCGCGGCGTCGCGCGCGCCCTGCACCTGCGCGGCCATCGCGAAGGACAACTCGCGCAGGCCCGCCCGGCTGACCGCGGAGACCGCGAACACCTGGAGCCCGCGCCCCTCCAACTCGGCCTTGACCATGTCGGCGAGGTCGTTGCCGTCGGGCACGTCGATCTTGTTCAGCGCGACCATCCGCGGCCGGTCCTCCAGGCCGCCGTACGCCTTCAGTTCGGCCTCGATCGTGTCGAGGTCGCTGATCGGGTCGCGGCCGGGCTCCAGCGTCGCGCAGTCCAGCACGTGGACGAGCGCCTTGCACCGCTCGACGTGCCGCAGGAACTCCAGGCCCAGCCCCTTGCCCTCGCTCGCGCCGGGGATCAGCCCGGGCACGTCGGCGACGGTGTAGACCACGTCGCCGGCGGTGACCACGCCCAGGTTCGGCACCAGGGTGGTGAACGGGTAGTCGGCGATCTTGGGGCGCGCCGCGCTGAGCGTGGCGATCAGCGAGGACTTGCCGGCGCTCGGGTAACCCACGAGCGCGACGTCCGCGACGGTCTTGAGTTCCAGGACGAAGTCGCCGGCCTCGCCGGGCTCGCCGAGCAGCGCGAAGCCGGGGGCCTTGCGGCGCGGGGAGGCCAGCGCCGCGTTGCCCAGGCCGCCGCGACCGCCCTGGGCGATCACGTAGCTGGCGCCGTTGCCGACCAGGTCCTCGACGAATTCCTCGTCGCCGTTGGGGAGCAGTCGCTTGACCACGGTGCCGTCCGGCACGGGCAGGATCACGTCGGCGCCGTTGGGACCGGTGCGGTTGGCACCGGCGCCGGGCTTGCCGTTGGTGGCCTTGCGGTGCGGGTGGTGGTGGTACTCGAGCAGTGTGGTGGTGTTGGCGTCCACGACCAGCGTGACATCGCCGCCCCGCCCGCCGTTCCCACCGTCGGGGCCGCCGAGCGGCTTGAACTTCTCCCGGTGGACGGAGGCCACGCCGTGGCCCCCGTTACCCGCCGCGACATGCAGCACGACGCGGTCGACGAAGGTCGTCACGTAGATTCCTCCTCGGCTCCCCGAGCGGGGAGCGAAACACTGTGGACAAACACCCGAGGGCGGACCGCATGGGGTCCGCCCTCGGGTGTCAAAGCGAATGCCGCGGCGTGATTATTCCGCCGGGACGATGTTCACGACGCGACGACCGCGCGCGGTGCCGAACTGCACGGCGCCGGCCGACAGCGCGAACAGCGTGTCGTCGCCACCGCGGCCGACGTTGGTGCCGGGGTGGAAGTGCGTACCGCGCTGGCGGACGATGATCTCGCCGGCGTTGACGACCTGGCCGCCGAAGCGCTTGACGCCGAGACGCTGAGCGTTCGAGTCACGGCCGTTCCGGGTGGAAGATGCACCCTTCTTGTGTGCCATGTCGCTTCTCCCTACTTCCCGGAGTTGATGCCGGTGATCTTGAGCTGGGTGTGCTGCTGGCGGTGACCCATGCGCTTGCGGTAACCGGTCTTGTTCTTGTACTTCAGAATGTCGATCTTCTTGCCCTTGAGGTGATCGACGACCTCGGCCGTCACCTTCACACCCGCGAGGACCCACGGGTCACTCGTCACGGCTTCACCGTCTACGACGAGGATGGCCTGAAGCTCAACTGCCGTGCCCGCCGCACCGCGAATGCGGTCGACCTGGACGACGTCACCGACGGCAACCTTGTGCTGCCTGCCACCGGCGCGAACGATCGCGTACACCGTGGATCTCTCTCTCTGCAGGGTCCGAGCCCCTGAAGCCAGCCACACCGAACAGAAATCGGGGGCCTCCTCCGAAGCTTGCGATCCGGAGGGTGGTTGCTCAGGAGCCTGTGCCTAAGCACACCAAGGGCAAAGGTTACAGGATGCCCGGGGGCGAAGGCCAAACGGGTCCGTCCCGGGGTTCGCCCCCGGGACGGACCCGTCGTGACTCAGCTTCCGCTCGCCGCCGAAACCGGTTCGGCGCCGTCCACGGCACCCTCCGGCGGACCGGCGGGCCGGGTCGCCCGCCGCGACGTCTTGCGCGGCTTGGCGGCGGCCTTCGCGGGCTTGGCCGGCTCGACCTCGGCCGGGGCCTCGGCGGCCTGCGCCTTGGCCTTGGCCGCGGCCTTCGTGGCCCTGGTCCCCTTCGCGGCAGGCTCCGGCGTCGGCTCGGCGACCGGCTGTTCGGCCGGCGCCTCGCTCGCCGCCGCGGCCTCGGCGGCCTCGGCGGCGACCTTCTTGGCCGACTTCCGAGGCGTCTTGGCTGCGGCGGTCTTCTTCGCCGGCGCGGTCTTGGCCGCGGCCTTCTTGGCGACCGTCTTCTTGGCGGCGGTCTTGCGTACCCGCTTGGCCGGCGCGGGGGTCTCCTCGGCCTCCTCGGCGGCCTCGGCTGCCTCCACGACGTCGACCTCGACCGGCTCGGCCTCGATCACCGGCGCCTCGGCCACGACCTCGGCGGTCGGCTCAGCCTCGACCGGCGGGGCCGGCTCCGGCTCGACGACAACCTCGGCGGCTTCGGCCGTCTCGGCGGTCTCCACAGCCTCGATCGCCTCGGCGACCTCGACCGGCTCGACCGAGCCGAGCGCGGCGACCTCGGGCAGTTCGGTGTCCACCGCGACGTCGTCGAGCTCCGGGCCGTCCAGGTCGGTCGACTCGTCGGTGTCGACGATCTCGGTGATCGGACCGCTGCCGTTCTTGTCGGCGTTGCCGCCCTTGTTGCGCTTGCGCCGCCCGGAACCGGCGGAGGCCCCGTTGCCGTTGCCGCCGTGGTTGTGGCCGCTGTTGCCGTGCCCCTTGGTCTCCGGCGCGTCCATGTGCACGATCACGCCGCGCCCGTTGCACCGCTCGCAGTTCTCCGAGAAGGCCTCGAGCAGACCCTGGCCGACCCGCTTGCGGGTCATCTGGACCAAGCCGAGCGAGGTCACCTCGGCGACCTGGTGCTTGGTCCGGTCCCGGCCCAGGCACTCCATCAGGCGCCGCAGCACGAGGTCGCGGTTGCCCTCCAGAACCATGTCGATGAAGTCGACGACGATGATCCCGCCGAGGTCGCGCAGCCGGAGCTGGCGGACGATCTCCTCGGCCGCCTCCAGGTTGTTGCGGGTGACCGTCTCCTCGAGGTTGCCGCCCTGACCGGTGAACTTCCCGGTGTTGACGTCGACCACGACCATCGCCTCGGTGCGGTCGATCACCAGCGAGCCGCCGCTGGGCAGCCAGACCTTGCGGTCCAGCGCCTTCATCAGCTGCTCGTCGATGCGGTACGTCGCGAAGACGTCCACCTCGCTGGTCCACCGCGACAACCGCGGGGCCAGGTCGGGGGCCACGTGGCCGACGTAGTCGTGGACGACGTCCCACGCCTCGTCGCCCGAGACGATCAGCTTGGAGAAGTCCTCGTTGAAGATGTCGCGGATGACCCGAACCGTCATGTCCGGCTCGCCGTACAGCAGCGAGGGCGAACTGGTCGTGATCATCTTGGACTTCTTCTTGATCTCTTCCCACTGCGCCTGCAGCCGCGTCACGTCGCGGGTCAGGTCCTCCTCGGTCGCGCCCTCGGCGGCGGTGCGCACGATGACGCCCGCGTTCTCCGGCACGATCTTCTTGAGGATGGTCTTCAGCCGCGCCCGCTCGGTGTCCGGGAGCTTGCGGCTGATCCCGGTCATGGTGCCCTCGGGCACGTAGACCAGGTACCGACCGGGCAGCGAGACTTGGCTGGTCAGCCGGGCGCCCTTGTGGCCGATCGGGTCCTTGGTGACCTGTACCAGGACCGACTGGCCGGGCTTGAGCACGGCCTCGATCCGGCGCGGGCCGCTGAAGCCCGCCGCCTCGAAGTTGACCTCGCCGGCGTACAGCACCGCGTTGCGGCCCTTGCCGATGTCGACGAAGGCGGCCTCCATCGACGGCAGCACGTTCTGGACCTTGCCCAGGTAGACGTTGCCGACGTACGCGGACTGGTTGTCCTGGCTGCGGCTGACGTAGTGCTCGACGAGCACGTCGTCCTCGAGCACGCCGATCTGGGTGCGCTCGCCGTTCTGCCGGACGACCATCACCCGCTCGACCGCCTCGCGGCGAGCCAGGAACTCCGACTCGGTGATGATCGGCACCCGCCGACGGCCCTGCTCGCGCCCCTCGCGGCGGCGCTGCTTCTTGGCCTCCAGGCGGGTCGAGCCCTTGACGCCCTGCACCTCGTCGGTGGGGCTCTCGCTGAGCGCCTCGCGCTTGCGCGGCTCGCGCACCTTGACCACGGTGCGCTCGGGGTCGTCCTGCGGCTCGGCCGCGACGTCGTCGGCCGCACCGTCACGACGGCGGCGCCGACGCCGGCGCCGGCTGCTCGTGGTCGCCCCGGGGTCGCCCGGCTCGTCGGTGTCCTCGTCGTCGTCGGGACCGTCGCCGACGCCCTCGGCCTGCTGCTCGCCGTCCTCGTCGGAGCCGTGCTCCTCGGCACCGTCGTCGCCGCGACCGCGGCGACGACGACCGCCGCGCCGACGGCGACGGGTCGGGCGGTCGCCCTCGGTGTCGTCCTCGTGCGCTTCGGAGCCCTCCGGCTCCTGCGCGGCCTCGGGCTGCTCGGTCGCGGTGACCGCGCGGCCCACGTGCCGCTCCTGCTCGTCCTGGTAGCGCGAGTCCTGCGGCTCGGCCTCGGCCGCCGTGTGCACCTCGTCCACCGGCAGCGCACGGCGCCGGCGACGCCGACCACGCGGCTCGTCCGACTCGGTGCGGGTCTCGGTCTCGGGCTCGGCGGCGGGCGCCGGAGTCGGCTCGGCCGCGCGCTGGGGCTCGGCGAAGACGGCCGCCTGCGGGGCCTGGAACAGCGGCTGGAACACCGGCGGCGGCGTCTTGCGACCACTGCGGGTACGCGGCTCGGGCGCGGCCTCGGGCTCCGGCTCGGGCGCGGCCTCGACGACCGGCTCGGCCTCGACGACGGGGGTCTCCTCGATCGCCTCGGCGGCGGGCACCGCCCGCTTGCGGGTACGCCGGGTGCGCCGCGGCGCCTCCTCGGCCGGCTCGGCCTCGGTCTCCGGCTGCCCGGACTCGGCCCGGGCCGGCTCGGGAGCGGGCTCGGGCACGACCTCGTCCGGGGTCGCCTCGGGAGCGACCGCCGCCCGCTTGCGGGTACGCCGGACCCGCCGGGGTGCCTCCTCGGGCTCCGGCTCGACCTCGGCCGGCGCGGCCTCGACGGCCTCCGCCGGTGCGGCCGCGGCCTCGGCCGTGTCGGTCACCGGCGCGGTCACCCGCTTGCGGGTGCGCCGCGCACGTCGCGGGGCCTCCGGCTCGGGCTCGGGTTCGGGCTCGACCACCGCGGCCTCCTCGGCCTCCGGCTCCTCCTCGTAGGAGGGCTCGGCAACCTCGGGTGTCACGGCAGCCGGAACCGGCGCGGCCTCGGCAGAGGGCACGCTCGGTGGTCCTGCGGGTCGACTGGCGGCCCTGCGACGGCGGCGGGGTGCCGGCGTCGTGGCCGTGTCGTCCTTTGTGCTGTTGTCGTTGTCGGAAGTACCGGAGTTCACAACCCCGGGTGTACCTGATGTCTCAGGCGTGTCGTTGGGCTCGGTGTCGAGCATGCGGGTCTGTCTCCCGTCACGCTTCCGGGCGCTCCAACGCAGGGCGCCGCGCGGAAGCTTCTCTCTCACTCGCCGGTCCCGGCCTTGCGGCCGTGACCGGGCGATAAGTCTGTCGGAAATTCAAGCCTTGGGCCTCGTGTACCCGGTCGTCACCGATTCGAGGCTTCGACGACGGGTTCTGCACCGCCCTGCGGGCCGGTCCGGAGTACCTCGTCCCCCTGCGAGGTGTGCTCCACCGCCGATGCTGCTGCGCGGTCGGGCGCGAGCGGGTCGGTCACCGAATCGGTCGCGGTGTCGAGCGGCCCCTGCGCCAGGCGGGTGACCGCGGCGGCGGTGGGCGTAACAAGTTCGGCGACCATGCGAAGACCGGACAGAACGTCGTCGGGTCGAACGGCGGGTGTGGTGTGCCGGACAACCAGTCGCAGTATCGCACAAGGTGCGGCACTACCCGCATCGACACCCGGGTGACCTGCGTCGTTCCCGTCGGGGGTGGTGACGGTCAGCGCGATCACCGCCTCGCGGGCGTCGAATGTGCGCATTCCGTTCTTGCTCATCCGCTGGACCTCGACGGTCTCCGCGGCCAGGAACACGCCGACCGCCCGCTCGGCCTCCTCGTGGGTGACCCCGGCGAGAAGCAGCTCCCAGACCGACGCCTCGAGGCGTTCGGGCAGGTTGCCGCCGTGTGCCTCGACGATCTCGAGCACGTCGAGACCGCTCGGCAGCGACGCGTCGAGCAGGTCTCGCAGTCGAGCCGGGTCACAGTGCGTGGCCACGCCGATCTCGAGGTACTCGGCCTCGCTGGCGACGCCGGTGGGCGCCGCTCCCGCGTAGGACACCTTGGGGTGGGGGGTGAAACCGGCGGAGTAGGCCATCGGCACTTCCGCCCGACGCAGGGCCCGCTCGAACGCGCGCTGAAAATCCCGGTGGCTGGTGAACCGGAGGCGGCCGCGCTTGGTGTACCGGAGGCGCAGTCGCTGGACCGTCGGCGCGGGCGGCGGTCCCTCGGGCGTACGTCGTGCCAGTTTCGCTCAGTCCTTGGCTCAAGTGGGTGGGCAGAAGTCGATCCAAGCGTACGGCCATCGGACGGGTCGGGTCAGCGGCCCCCGATTCCCATGGCCCGCAGCACCTCCGCGGTGGCCCGGCCGATCGGCCGCAGGATGGTGCGGCCGACCCAGCGCAGCGGTGCCACGACGACGAATCGCCACACCGCGCGGATGGCCCTGCCGATCGGCGTGAGCACGTTGCGCCACGCCCAGGACACCGGCAGTACCACGAGGTGGTGCCAGACCACGGCGATGCCGCGACCGATCGGGACCAGTACGGCCCGCCACAACCAGGACAGCGGCCGCACGATCAGGAAGTTCAGGACGGCGGTGGACACGTCCCACGCGAACCGCAGCGCCTGGAGCGTGGCGCGTCCGACCGGACGCAGCACGTACCGCCACAGCCACGTCGCGGGCTTGAGCAGCACGTACCTGAACAGGAAGACGAGCGGGCGGATCAGCAGGTGGGTCACCAGCCACGCGATCGCGTTGCCGATCGGGACCAGGATGTAGCGGCCGACGAAGCTGAGCACCGGGTACAGGAACCAGTCCCACAGCAGAATCTTCAGACCCTTGAGGATCGGCCACAGGAACCAGGTCCAGAGCAGGAACTTGATGCCCCGGCCGATCAGGCACAGCAGCTCCCACAGCAGCCGCAGCGGGACCACGATGATCAGCGCGATGATCCGGGCCGGCCAGCGAACCACCGCGTACAGGCACCCCTCGCCCGGTTCGGGGCCGCCGCCGGTGCGC
Source organism: Embleya sp. NBC_00888 (assembly GCF_045207655.1). Classification (NCBI taxonomy): domain Bacteria; kingdom Bacillati; phylum Actinomycetota; class Actinomycetes; order Kitasatosporales; family Streptomycetaceae; genus Embleya; species Embleya sp. NBC_00888. Next base: position 3,085,567 of record NZ_CP108784.1, read on the forward strand.
GTGCCTTCGGCGCGCTGCTGCCAGGTCGGTTCGGCCCGGGTCGGCGGCCCCGGTGGGTGATTGCTCGTCGACGGCGTCCACGGCGCCGGTTCCGGTTGCTCCCCGTTTGCATTCACCCGGGAAGATTAGTGGCCCTGCCACCGACAAGGAGGCGGGACCACCATTGCTGCTTCGGGTGACCATGCGACTACTCGATGGCGCGCACCGGCAGCCCGGCTCGACCGCGCGTCGACCCGCGCCGCCGCCTCGGTGCCGCCGGCGAGGCCGGCTGGGTCCGAAGGGCTGGGAAGCTTCCGCCGGTTGGTGCAAGGTGTAGCCGAAAGAGTCCTGCACTCTCGCAACGACTTCGTGAAGGCGGTGCACAGTGGCGAAGATGAACGAGATCCCGAACATCTTCCGAATCGGGGTCAAGCAGTTCGGCGCCAAGGCCACCAAAGGGAAGGTCGCCAAAAGGGCGGCCACCGAGGGGGAGATCGCAGCATCGGTGAAAGAGTCGGTCGGCGAGGCTTTGACGCGCGTCTCGGGCAACCCGGACGGGAGGATGAGAAAGGCGCAACAGCCGGCCGCCGCCGCGCACAACCAGCGGTGGTTCCCCCCGGGATCCACATCGAGGCTGGGCGCGAGGGTGCAGCCCGCGAAACTGGCGCCCCCACAGCCTGAACCATCCGTAGCCGAGGTTGCGGCAGCCATGCGTGAGAGCCTCCGCGCGGACGCCGACGCCTTCAGGGACGCGGAGTTGCTCGGGAAGCCCGGCTCCGAGGCCGCAGCCAGGCGACGGGCCGGCGTGGTCAAGGAGACGCCCGCGCCGACCCCGGTCAGGACGCAGGTCGCCAACGAGTCCGTGGCGAAGAGCGCGGCCACGGGCTTCGTGCCCGCCGCGGGTGGCGGAGCGTCCGGCCGTTCGTCCGCCGCCGTGGAGGTCAACCGCCACGAACCGTCGCGCACCCTCGGCGTGAGCAGGGTCGGCGCCGGGGCGGAGCTGAAGCAGGACCTCGGCAAGTAACGCGGCATCCCGCACCGCATCGCCCGCCGCGGCACCCCGCGCGGAAACGAAAAGCGGCCGGACTCGTCGCCCGACCGCCTGTTCGTTCCGAGCCCTCGGAGGACCCGCCCCTCGTCCCGGTCCTAGCCCTGTGTGGCCGGTTGCTTGACCGACAGCGGCAGCAACTTCTGGCCCGTGGGGCCGATTTGGATCTCCGTCCCCATTTGCGGACATACGCCGCAGTCGAAGCAGGGGCTCCAGCGGCAGTCGTCGACCTCGGTTTCGTCGAGGGCGTCCTGCCAGTCCTCCCACAGCCAGTCCTTGTCCAGGCCGGAGTCGAGGTGGTCCCACGGGAGCACCTCGTTCCACTCGCGTTCGCGGGTGGTGTACCAGTTCAGGTCCACCGGCTCGTCGGACAGCGCCTTGTCGGCGCAGCGCACCCAGCGGTCGTAGCTGAAGTGTTCGCTCCAGCCGTCGAATCGGCCGCCGTCCTCCCAGACCGCGCGGATGATCCGGCCCACCCGGCGGTCGCCGCGCGAGAGCAGGCCCTCGATCGCGCCCGGCTTGCCGTCGTGGTAGCGGAAGCCGATCGACTTGCCGTACTGCCGATCCGCGCGGATCGCGTCGCGCAACTTGTGCAGTCGCGCGTCGGTGGCGGCGGGGTCGAGCTGCGGGGCCCACTGGAACGGGGTGTGCGGCTTGGGCACGAACCCGCCGATCGACACCGTGCAGCGGATGTCCCGGCTCCCGGAGACCTCGCGGCCCTTCTGGATGACCTTTTTGGCCATGTCCGCGATCTGCAGCACGTCCTCGTCGGTCTCGGTGGGCAGACCGACCATGAAGTAGAGCTTCACCTGGCGCCAGCCGTTGCCGTACGCGGTGGCGACCGTGCGGATGAGGTCCTCCTCGGACACCATCTTGTTGATCACCTTGCGCAGCCGCTCGCTGCCGCCCTCGGGGGCGAAGGTCAGACCCGAGCGGCGACCGTTGCGGGTCAGCTCGTTGGCCAGGTCGATGTTGAACGCGTCCACCCGGGTGGACGGCAGCGACAGGCCGATCTTGTCGTCGGTGTAGCGGTCCGCGAGGCCCTTGGCCACCTCGGCGATCTCGGTGTGGTCGGCGGAGGACAACGACAGCAGGCCGACCTCCTCGAAGCCGGTCGCCTTCAGGCCCTTGTCGACCATCTCGCCGATGCCCTTGATGCTGCGCTCGCGCACCGGCCGGGTGATCATGCCGGCCTGGCAGAACCGGCAACCGCGGGTGCAGCCGCGGAAGATCTCCACCGACATGCGCTCGTGCACCGTCTCGGCGAGCGGGACCAGCGGCTGCTTGGGGTACGGCCACTCGTCGAGGTCCATCACGGTGTGCTTGGACACCCGCCACGGCACGCCCGAGCGGTTCGGCGCGACCCGCTGGATCCGGCCGTCGTCGAGGTAGTCCACGTCGTAGAAGCGCGGCACGTAGACGTTGCCGGTGACCGCGAGGCGGAACAGCAGTTCGTCCCGACCGCCCGGCCGGCCCTCGGCCTTCCAGGCCCGGATGATGTCGGTGATCTGGAGCACGGCCTGCTCGCCGTCGCCGACCACGGCGCAGTCGATGAAGTCCGCGATCGGCTCGGGGTTGAACGCGGCGTGTCCGCCGGCGAGCACGATCGGGTGGTCCTCGGTGCGGTCCTTGGCCTCGATCGGGATCCCGGCCAGGTCGAGCGCGTTGAGCATGTTCGTGTAGCCCAGCTCGGTGGAGAAGCTCAGCCCGAACACGTCGAACGCGCCGACGGGCCGGTGGCCGTCCACGGTGAACTGCGGCACGTCGTGCTCGCGCATCAGCTTTTCCAGGTCGCCCCACACCGCGTAGGTGCGCTCCGCGAGCACGTCGGCGACCTCGTTGAGGACCTCGTACAGGATCATCACGCCCTGGTTGGGCAGGCCGACCTCGTACGCGTCCGGGTACATCAGGGCCCAGCGGACCGTACACGCGTCCCAGTCCTTGACGGTCGAGTTGAGCTCGCCACCGACGTACTGGATGGGCTTCTGCACCTGGGGCAGAAGCGGCTCCAGACGCGGGAACAGGGACTCGACGGGCATGGCGGTCCTTCCGATGGGGCTGGGAGGGGGATCGACCTCCCAGCCTAACGCGATCCGGGCGGACCCCCTACCGGGTTGTCCGATGGGGGTCCGCCCGCGACGGGTGGCCGGCAGCCTGTGCGAGGCCGAGGCGCCGGCTCGGCTCAGGCCGACTTGAAGGCGCCGGCGTGCCGCATGTGCACCGACTGCAACAGCCCTATCCCCATCCAGATCGCGAACATCGAGGATCCGCCGTAGGAGACGAACGGCAGCGGCAACCCGGCCACCGGCATGATGCCCAGGTTCATCCCGACGTTCTCGAACGCTTGGAAGGCGAACCAGGCGACCACGCCGGCCGCGACGATCGTGCCGTACAGGTCGTCGGCGTGCAGCGCGATCCGGATCCCGCGCCACAGCAGGATCCCGAACAGCGCGATGATCACACAGCAGCCGATGAAGCCCAGCTCCTCGCCCGCCACCGAGAAGACGAAGTCGGTCTGCTGTTCGGGCACGTACTGGCCGCTGGTCTGCTCGCCGTGGAACAGTCCCTTGCCGGTGAGCCCGCCCGAGCCGATCGCCAGCCGGGCCATCACGGTGTTGTAGCCGACGCCGCCCGGATCGAAGTCCGGATTGGCGAAGGCCCGGAACCGGTCGATCTGGTACTCGCTGAGCAGCCCGAGGCGCACGACCGCGACCGCGCCGGCCACGGCCATCATGATCAGCGCGACCATCCAGCGCGCCCGCGCACCGGACGCGAGCAGCACACCGAGCACGATCATCGCCAGCACCATGACCGAACCGAGGTCGGGCATCAGCATGATCACCGCCATCGGCAGCGCCGCCACCACCAGCGCCCAGAACACCGCCTTGTCGCCCGGTCTGGCCAGGTCCCCGGTGTCCACCCGTTCGGACAGGATCATCGCCATGCACAGGATGATCGCGATCTTGGCCAACTCGGCGGGCTGCACCGAGAAGCCCGCGCCCAGTTGGATCCAGGCCCGCTGACCGTTGATCGTGCTGCCCAGCGGGCTGAGCGCGGCCATCAACCCGAGCACGGCGACGATCCCGACGAACGGCGCGAAGGCCCTTATCCGACGGTGACCGATTATCGCCACCACTGTCGCCAGGACCAGCCCGATCGCCAGGTTGAGCAGGTGCCGCTTGAAGAAGAACTGCGGATCGCCGCCGGTGAGTCCGCGCCGATTACGGGTCGCGGACCACACCAGTAGCGAGCCCACCAAGGACAGCGCGAGCGCCGGGCCCAGGAGTATCCAGTCCAGCCGACGCACCGGGGCGTCGCGCTGGATGATCTGTCGGGTGAGCGACCGGCGCGGGGTGAACACCGGCGCGAGTCGGCCCAGGTCCGGCGTACCGAATCCGGCCACCCGCGAGGCGGGTCGCAGTTTCAGGCTCATGTCCCTCTCCCCGTCCGGTAGACCACGCGATCGGGCGGCAGTGCCCCGGGCGCGGACATCGCGGTAGTGGTGGGAGCGTTGTTCCCGCCCGGGCGCGGCGGGAGCAGATGGGCGGCCGGCACGACGCTGCCGTCCTCCTTGACGTGCGGCAGCCCCGTGGGCGGGGCGGGCAGCAGCGCCTTGGCCGGGTCGATCGCGCCCTTCTCGTCGACGCCGAGCAGCGCCTCGTAGATCTTGCGGACGGAGGGACCCGAGGTGCCGGAGCCGGTGCCGCCCTGGCTGACCATCATCACCACGGCGTACTGCGGGCCGTCCTTGGACCCGCCGTAGGTGGCGAACCAGGACGTGCTCTGCTTTCCGTACACCGAGCCGGTGCCGGTCTTGGCCGCTATCGGCATCTGCGCGTTCGGCCAGTTGGCGAACACGCCGGCCGCGGTGCCGTTCATCTCGACGCCGATCAGCGCGTTCTGCAGGTACTTCACCGTCGCGTCGCTTATCGGCAGCTTGGCCGCCGCCTGTGGCTGGATCTCGCGCACGAGCCTGCCGTCCGGACTGACCACGGCCTTGCCGATGGACGGCTTCCACAACGTGCCGCCGTTGGCGATGGCCGCGTACACCCGGGCCATCTGCAACGGGGTGACCGTGGTGTCGCCCTGGCCGATCGCGAAGTTGATCGCGTCACCGGCGCGGAACTGCCACCCGTCGACGCAGTTCTCCTTGGCGATCTTGTCCACGTACTCGTTGCCGGTGTTGCCCTGCTTGCACCACGCGTCCTTGTTCTGCTCCCAGTTGCGCTTCTTCCAGGCCCGGTCGGCGATCCGTCCGCCGGACTCGCCGGGCAGGTCGATCCCGGTGGGGGCGCCCAGGCCGTAGTTCTTGGCCATGGTGACCATCGGGTCCTTGGGGTTCTTGCCGAAGATCCCGCCGTCCTTGAGCCACATGTCGTAGCCGATGCCGTAGAAGACGGTGTTGCAGGAGACCTCCAGCGCGCGCTGGAGCGAGATCGGGCCGTAGCCCCTGGACTCCAGGTTGTTGAAGGTCGTGCCGCCGACCGTGATGCTGGGCGAGCAGTCGTAGTTGGCCTTGGTGGAGTAGCCCGACTCGGCGGCGGCCGAGGTGGAGATCACCTTGAAGATCGAGCCCGGCGCGAACTGACCCTGTATGGCCCGGGCCACCAGTGGCACGCCGGCCTTCTCGTCGGTGAGCGCCTTGTAGTCCTCCGGCGAGATGCCGCCCACCCACACCGACGGGTCGTAGCTGGGCGCGCTGGCCATCGCGATCACCCGGCCGGTCTTGATGTCCATCACCACGGCCGCGCCCGCGTCGGCGACGAAGTTCTTGTGCGTGTTGCCCGCGTCGAAGGTCCCCCGGGCCCGCTTCATCGCCTCGTCCAACTGCTGCTCGGTGATCGCCTGGATCTTCGCGTCGATGCTGGTCACCAGGTGGTTCCCGGGCACCGGCGCGGTCTCCGAGACGGTGCCGGTGACCCGGCCGAGGTGGTCCACGGACAGCCCGGTGACCCCGGACTTGCCGCGCAGGTCCGCGTCGTAGGTGCGCTCCAGACCGCTGCGGCCGACCTCGTCGGCGCGCTGGAGGTCCTTCTTGCCCTCGGCCTTCTGCTTGCTCAACTCGTCGTCGGAGACCGGCGAGAGGTAGCCCACGAGGTGTGCGCCGTTGGCCCCCTCGGGCGCCGGGTACTGCCGCACGGCGGTGGGCTCGGCGGTCACCCCGGGGAATTCCTCGCGGTGCTCCATGATGGTCAGCGCCTGCTCGGTGGTGGCGTTGTCGGTGACCGGGATCGGCTGGTACGGCGAGCCGTTCCAGCACGGCTTGGGCACGTTGCGCTCGCACAGCCGGGTGCGTGCCTTGACCTCGTCGGCGGGCAGTTGCAGTACCTCGGCGAGCCGGGTCAGCACGGCGGCGCCGGAGTCGGGCATCCGCAGCAGTTCGGTGCGGCTGACCGAGACCACCAGCGCGGTGCGGTTGTTGACCAGCGGGAGGCCCTTGTCGTCGAGGATCTGCCCGCGCACGGCCGGGGTCACCACGTCCCGGACCTGGTTCTGCGACGCGGCCGCGGCGTAGTGGTCACCCTCGCGGATCTGCAGGTACCACAGCCGGCCGAAGAGGGTGATCATCAGCGACAGGACCAGGATCTGCAGGATCACCATGCGGGCCCGCACGCGGTGCGCGCCGTCTCCCCTGGAGCGGCCGGCGTTGAGCAGGCTGGGCATGCGTTTACGCATCTTGGGCGTTCACCCCTTACCGGGACAGGCCCGAGAGCATCGGTTTGGGATCCACCTTGCGGGCCAGCGCCATCACCCACGGCACCACGAACGGCGCCAGGATCGCGTCGTAGACCACCGCGGTCAGCAGCAGCTTGGTCAGCCCCACCTGGCGCACCGCGCCGTCGCCGACCAGCGCGCCGACCGCCGCGTACAGCACGGTGGTGCCCGCCGCGGCGACCGCGACCACGGCGATCGGTGTGAGAACCGAGCGTCTGGGGCTGCGCGAGACGAACAGGCCGGCGACGTACCCGGCCAGGCACAACACGAAGGCGTACCGGCCCGCCGCGTGGTCGGCGGGCGGCGCGAGGTCGGCGCACAGTCCGGCCGCGAAGCCGATCACGCAGCCGGCGGTGGGCCCGTACGTCAGCGCGAGCCCGACCACCACCAGGAGCAGCAGGTCCGGCACCGCACCGGGCAGACCGAGCCGGGCGAGCACGCTCACCTGGACCACGAGCGCGACGACGATCAGCAGCGCGGCATAGAACACGCGGGAGATCCGCACCGTCTCAGTCCCTTCCGGTCGGTGGGGTCGCGCCGCCGGGCGGCGGCCGGCGGCGCGCGTCGGCGGCGTTGGCGTTGTTGGTCCGGGTCCCGCCGGCGGGCGGCTTCGCGGCCGAGGCGCCCTTGGGCGGCTCGGTGCTCGCGGGCGGTGCCGGCGGCACGGGCGGCGTACTCGGCGGCGCGGCCGCCTCCTGGATCGGCGGTGGCAGCACCGCGTCGCGCGGGTCGGTGCGCGGCGGTTCGATCACCACGCCCACCGTGTCCAGGCCGGAGAAGCGCACGTACGACCGCACCTCGACGCTGCGGGTGAGTTCGCCCGGGGTGTTGCGCACCTCGGCGACCTCGCCCACCGGCACGCCCGGCACGAACGGCTTGCCGCCCTGCGAGCCGAAGGTGACCAGCCGGTCGCCCTTCTTGACCCGGGCCTGCCCGTTGAGCAGCTTGAGGTTCATCGGCTTGTCGCCGCGTCCCGAGGTGATCCCTATCTCCATCGACCCGGCCAGGCGCGTGCCGACCGCGAATCCGGGGTCGGTGGCGAGCAGCACGGTCGAGGTCATCGGACCCACCTGGGTCACCCGGCCGACCAGACCGTCACCGTTGATCACGGTCATGTCCGGTTTGATGCCGTCGCCCGCGCCCGCGTCGAGGGTGACCGTCCAGGAGAAGCCCTGGGCGGGCCCGATGGCGACCACGCGCGCGGGCTTGATCTTGTACTGCCCGGCCGAGGAGACCTTGAGCAGTTTGTCCAATTCGGCCGCGCGATTGCGGTCGAACTCGATGTTGTCCACCTGTTGACGAAGCTTGGCGTTCTCGTCCTGCAGGCGCTTCTTCTCGCTCTCGTGGGATCCCGCGTCCTTGACCGCGTTCACGGCCCGGCCGACGGGGTCCACTGCGGCGGACACGCCGCGTTCGGCGGGGCCGAACACGGCCGAGGCCCAGTCGCGGACATTCGCGATGGGCGAGTTCCGGCCACCGCGGATGTCCACGGTGATGAGGGCGAAAGAGATCGCTAGCAGCAGCACGAGGACCAGCCGACCGTGCCGGGAGTCCCTCACGATGCGCGCCCGCCCCTTTCGTACGTTGCGGCGCTTGTGGGCAGTTGTGGGCAGTTGTGGTGTGTGGCCGCGCCGGACCGGATCCGGGGGCGGTGGGCCGGCCGAGCACCCCCGCGTCCCGGGTCAGCGGCGTGGTTGGGCGTCCAGTACCTGCTGGAGCTTCTCGTACTCCTCGACGCACTTGCCCGCGCCCAGGGCCACCGAGTCCAGCGGGTTGTCGGCGATGTGGATCGGCATTCCGGTCTCGGTCCGCAGCCGCTCGTCGAGGCCGCGCAGCAGGGCGCCGCCTCCGGTGAGCACGATGCCGCGATCCATCACGTCGCCGGCCAGTTCGGGCGGACACTGGTCCAGCGTGCTCTTGACCGCGTCCACGATGGTGTTGACCGGTTCCTCGATGGCCTTGCGGACCTCGGAGGTGGAGATCACGATCGTCTTGGGCAGGCCGCTGACCAGGTCGCGGCCGCGAATCTCGCTGTGCTCGTCCTCGCCGAGGTCGAAGGCCGAGCCGATCGACATCTTGATTTCCTCGGCACTGCGCTCGCCCAGGAGCAGCGAGTATTCCTTCTTCACGTAGGCGATGATCGCGTTGTCCAACTCGTCGCCGGCCACCCGGATCGACTGCGCGGTGACGATGCCGCCGAGCGAGATGACCGCGACCTCGGTGGTGCCGCCGCCGATGTCGACGACCATGTTGCCGGTCGCCTCGTGCACCGGCAGACCGGCGCCGATCGCGGCGGCCATCGGTTCCTCGATGATGTGCACGCTGCGCGCGCCGGCCTGGCTGGACGCCTCGACCACCGCGCGGCGCTCGACGCCGGTGATGCCCGAGGGCACGCAGATCACCACGCGCGGACGGGCCAGGTACCGGCGGCGGTGCACCTTGAGGATGAAGTAGCGCAACATCCGCTCGGTGATCTCGAAGTCGGCGATCACGCCGTCCTTGAGCGGTCGGATCGCCACGATGTTGCCGGGCGTGCGCCCGATCATCTTCTTCGCCTCGGCGCCGACCGCCAGGATGCCCCCGGTAGTGGTGTTCTTGGCGACCACCGACGGCTCGTTCAATACGATGCCGCGGCCTCTGACGTACACCAGCGTGTTGGCCGTACCGAGGTCGACCGCCATGTCACGACCGATGAACGACAAGTTGTTCGCCATATAAAGAACCTAGGGCCTTCCCGAGCTCGTAGCCATGAGGACATGAGCCGGCCGAGGGACGTCGCACCGACGACACCGGATCGACCGACCAACATCGTAGGCACGGGTGTACCGGCGGCAGAACCGCGACGTACCGGGGCACGGCTGCACCCTCCATCCACCATGACGTGATCACGGGGTGAGGGGTTGCGTGCCACGCGCGGCAAGTGGAGGGATTTCCCTCTAACAGCGCACGGTCGGCGCCCGATCGGCGTCCCGGCAGGTCGTGCGGAGGTCCGCACGGCGTGGTCACGAAAAAAATCGATCTCCCGCGCGGCCCGCGCGCGTCGCGCGGCCTTCGCCCTTCATCGCGACGCGTGCGTCACGGCGGGAATCGACACGGCACGGGTCCGGCACGACGCGTGGGGTCGTCCAACACCCCGGGCGCCGCGACCGGACGCTCAGGCGTGCTCGGGGAAGAAGTTCTTGATCTCGCGCTCGGCGGACTCCGGCGAGTCGGAGCCGTGCACGATGTTCTCCCGGGTGATCGTGGCGAAGTCGCCGCGAATGGTGCCCGGCAGGGCCTTGATCGGGTCGGTGACGCCGGCGAGTACGCGGAAGGACTCGATCACCCGCTCGCCCTCGACGATCAGCGCCACGGACGGGGCCGAGGTCATGAACTCCACGAGCGGGGCGTAGAACGGCTTGCCCTCGTGCTCGGCGTAGTGCCGCTCGATCGTCTCGCGGTCCATCACCCGCAGATCGAGCGCGGCCAGGGTGAAGCCCTTGCGCTCGATACGGCCGATGACCTCACCGACGAGACCACGCCGGACTCCGTCCGGCTTGACCAGGACGAGCGTGCGCTCGGACACGTTGGCTCCTTGCTTCCTCGAAAAGGGGGGTACGGGCACAGACCTTGCGGCCCGACGAACGGTCAACGCCCAGAGCCTATCCGGGGTAACGCATCAACCTTTCGGCCGTACGCCTTCAGTCACTCGGCGGTAGCCATCCGGGCCGCCTTGGCGGCGTCGATGATCCGCCCGACCCGGATGCAGCCGTACCAGATGGCCGCGAACACCACGCCGATCAGGAACATCATCGGGACCACGAAACCGGTCACGAACAGACCCAGTTGCAGCACCCAGCCGGCGCTGATCGCCCACGGTTCCTTGAGCTTGGCGCACAGCAGCACACAAAAGAGAGCGGACGGCCCGGCGACCGCCCACAACACGCCGGTGGAGATGTCGGTGAGCCGCATCGCGACCAGCGCGGCGAGGCAGATCACCATGGCCTGGCCGATCAGGTGGGTCGAACACAGCGCGCGCATGCTCAGGCGTCCCTTCCGTTGCGATGGCCGGCTCCCCCGGTGTCGGCGCCCTTGAGGAGCACCCGGGCCTCGCCGACGGTGACCACGGAGCCGGTGATCAGCACGCCCGCGCCGCCGAGGTCGCCCTCCTCCTCGGCCAGCGTGACGGCGGCCTCGATCGCGTCCGGCAGGGCCGGCTGCACGTCGACCCGGTCCGCGCCGAACACCTCGACCGCGAGCGCGGCGAGTTCGTCGACCGGCATCGCGCGTGGTTGCGAGTTCTGCGTCACCACGACCTCGGCGAGCACCGGTTCGAGCGCCTCCAGCACGCCTCGCACGTCCTTGTCGCCCATCACGCCGACCACGCCGACCAGATGCCGGAAGTCGAACGAGTCGGTCATCGCCTGCGCGACGGCCCGGGCGCCGGCGGGGTTGTGCGCGGCGTCGATCAGCACGGTGGGGCTGCGCCGGACGATCTCGAGTCGGCCCGGCGAGGTGACCGACGCGAACGCCTCGCGGACCAGGTCCGCGTTCAGCGCGCCACCGCTGGTGAGCCCGGGTCGATCGGCCACCCCGACACCCATGAACGCCTCCACCGCGGCCAGCGCGACCGCCGCGTTGTGCGCCTGATGGCTGCCGTGCAGCGGCAGGAAGACGTCCTCGTACTCCCCCGCCAGGCCGCGCAGGGTGAGCAACTGGCCGCCGACCGCGAGGTCGCGCCGGACCACGCCGAACTCCATGCCCTCACGGGCCACCGTCGCGTCCACCTCGACCGCGCGTCGGATCAGTGCCTCGGCCGCGTCCACCGGTTGTTGCGCCAGCACGACCAGGCTGTCCTTCTTGATGATCCCGGCCTTCTCCACCGCGATCTCGCCGGGCGTGACACCGAGCCGGGCGACGTGGTCCAGCGCGATCGGGGTGACCACGGCGACCGTGCCGTCCACCACGTTGGTCGCGTCCCAGGTGCCGCCCATGCCGACCTCGACCACCGCGACGTCCACCGGCGCGTCGGCGAACGCGGCGTACGCCATCGCGGTGATCACCTCGAAGAAGGACAGTCGGTACGGCTGCGCGGCGTCCACGATGTCGATGTAGGGCAGGATGTCGCGGTAGGTCTCCACGAACCGCTCGGCGCTGATCGGCTCGCCGTCCAGGCTGATCCGCTCGGTCATCGACTCGACGTGCGGGCTGGTGAAGCGGCCGGTGCGCAGTTGGAACGCGCGCAGCAGCGCCTCGATCATCCGAGCCGTGCTGGTCTTGCCGTTGGTGCCGGTGATGTGGATGACCGGGTACGCCCGCTGGGGTTCGCCGAGCACGTCCATCAGCGCGACCACGCGGTCGGTGGACGGGTCGAGCTTGGTCTCGGGCCAGCGCCCGATCAGCTCGGCCTCCACGGCGCGCTGTGCGGCCGCTGCCTCGGCGGGGTCTGTCACTGGTGTCACCGGTTCCGATCGAGTTCTTCGGGGGTTCGGGTCCGAGCCGGGGGTGGCGGCTCGCCGATCGTCCGCGCGGCCCGGGCGGGTGTGCCCGGGCCGCGCGGCCGGTCGGATCAGGCGGTGGGCAGCCGGTCGAGCTGGCCCTTGATGCGTTCGATGTCGGCTTCGGCTCCGGTCAGCTTGTCCCGGACCTTGTCCACCACGTCGGCGGCGGCCTTGGCCAGGAAGCCGGCGTTGCCGAGCTTCTTGGTGTTCACGTCGCGGACCTTCTCCGCCTCGGCCAGGTCCTTGGTCAGCCGCTTGCGCTCGGCGGCGAAGTCGATCGCGCCGGACAGGTCCAGCTCGATCACCGCGCCCGCGACCGGGAAGGACGTGGTCGCCGCGAAGCCCTCGCCGGCCGGTGTGCAGCGGGCGAGTTGCCGCAGCGCCGCCTCGTGCGCGGCGATCGCGGTGCCCGCGAGCGAGATGTTGGCCGGCACCCGCTGGCCGGGCTTGAGGCCCTGGTCCGAGCGGAACCGGCGAACCTCGGTGATCACCTGCCGGAGCGTGGTGATCTCGGCCTCGGCGGCCGGGTCGGCGAACCCGCTCGGGGTGGGCCACTCGGCGGGCACGAGCGACTCGCCGCCGGTGAGCGTGGTCCACAACTCCTCGGTCACGAACGGCACGATCGGGTGCAGCAGCCGCAGCGTCACGTCCAGGACATGGCCCAGGACGCGCCGGGTGGCCTGCGCGGCGGCCTCGTCCTCGCCGTTGAGCGGCAGCTTGGCCAGCTCGACGTACCAGTCGAAGACCTCGTCCCAGGCGAAGTGGAAGAGCGTGTCCGAGAGCTTCGCGAACTGGTAGTCCTCGTAGTACGCGTCCACCTCGGCCACGACCGCGTCCAGCCGGGACAGGATCCAGCGGTCGGCCGCCGCGAGCTGTTCGGCGGCCGGCATCGGGCCCTCGACGGTCGCGCCGTTCATCAGCGCGAACCGGGTCGCGTTCCAGATCTTGTTGCAGAAGTTGCGCGAGCCCTGGACCCAGTCCTCGCCGATCGGCACGTCCGTGCCGGGGTTGGCGCCGCGGGCCAGGGTGAAGCGCAGCGCGTCGGTGCCGTACGCGTCCATCCAGTCGATCGGGTCGACCACGTTGCCGAACGACTTGGACATCTTCTTGCCGAACTGGTCGCGGACCAGGCCGGTGAGCGCGATGGTGTGGAAGGGCGCCTGCCCGTCCATCGCGTACAGGCCGAACATCATCATCCGGGCGACCCAGAAGAAGATGATGTCGTGCCCGGTGAGCAGCACGTCGGTCGGATAGAACTTGGCCAGGTCGGCGGTCTGCTCGGGCCAGCCCAGCGTGGAGAACGGCCACAGCGCGGAGGAGAACCACGTGTCGAGCACGTCGGTGTCCTGCGTCCAGCCCTCGCCGGTGGGCGCCTCGTCATTCGGGCCCACGCAGACCGTTTCGCCGTTCGGGCCGTACCAGACCGGGATCCGGTGGCCCCACCACAACTGGCGCGAGATGCACCAGTCGTGCATGTTGTCGACCCAGCCGAAGTAGCGCCCGGCCAGCTCCTGCGGGTGGATGGTCACCCGGCCGTCGCGCACCGCGTCGCCGGCGGCCTTGGCCAGCGGCTCGACCCTGACCCACCACTGCATGGACAGGCGCGGCTCGACGGTGGTCTTGCAGCGCGAGCAATGCCCGACCGCGTGCGTGTACGGGCGCTTCTCGGCGACGATCCGACCCTGCTCGCGCAGCGCGGCCACGATCGCGAAGCGCGCCTCGTAGCGGTCCAGGCCCTCGAACGGGCCGTGCACGGTGACGATCGCCCGCTCGTTCATGATCGAGGGCATCGGCAGGTTGTGCCGGCGGCCGATCTCGAAGTCGTTCGGGTCGTGCGCCGGGGTCACCTTGACCGCGCCGGTGCCGAACTCGGGGTCCACGTGCTCGTCGGCCACGATCGGGATCCGCCGCCCGGTGAGCGGCAGTTCGATCTCGGTGCCGACCAGGTGCGCGTACCGCTCGTCGCCGGGGTGCACCGCGACGGCGGTGTCGCCGAGCATGGTCTCGGCGCGCGTGGTGGCCACCACGATCGCGGCGTCGCCGTCGCCGTAGCGGATCGAGACCAGCTCGCCCTCGTCGTCCTGGTGCTCGACCTCGATGTCGGAGATCGCGGTCAAGCAGCGCGGACACCAGTTGATGATGCGCTCGGCGCGGTAGATCAACTTGTCGTCGTAGAGCCGCTTGAAGATGGTCTGCACGGCCTGGGACAGGCCCTCGTCCATGGTGAAGCGCTCCCGCGACCAGTCGACGCCGTCGCCGAGGCGACGCATCTGGCCGAGGATCTTCCCGCCGTACTCTTCCTTCCACTGCCAGACCCGGTCCACGAACTCCTCGCGGCCCAGGTCGTGCCGGGACTTGCCCTCTTTGGCCAGCTCGCGCTCGACCACGTTCTGGGTGGCGATGCCGGCGTGGTCCATGCCGGGCAGCCACAACGCCTCGAAGCCCTGCATGCGCTTGCGGCGGGTGAGCGCGTCCATCAGCGTGTGCTGGAACGCGTGGCCCAGGTGCAGTTGTCCGGTGACGTTCGGCGGCGGGATGACGATCGTGTACGGGGGCTTGTCACTCTTCGCGTCGGCCTCGAACCAACCCGCGGCTACCCAGCGCTCGTACAGCTTCCCCTCTACCTCGGCGGGGGTGTACTGGGAGGGAAGGGCCTGCGGCTGCTCGGTGGCAGCGGCTGCGGGAATGGTGTTCTCGGTCACCGCCCCAGTCTACGGAAGGCGCGCGGGCGCCTTCGACGCGGCGGCGGTGGGGCGGCGGCATGGCGGTGACGCGGCGGGCGGGCGGCGGCGGTGCGACGGCGGGGTGGTGGTGACGCGGCCGTCGAGGAGGCGGGCTCGGAGGCGGGCTCGGGGGTCGGTTTCGCGCCGGAGGCGTCCCGCCCTTGTCACCGTGCTGTCACCGCGACCCCGCCGGTCGCCGGGCACCGCTAGCTTGCGCCGTGGGCGGTATCCGGTTTCGACGATGGGGGCATCGGTCGGAGCGTCGGGAGCCGGCCCGACAACCGTGAATTCGTGAATCCGGGGGGATTTCGTGCGCACTCGCACCTCGACATTGCTCACCACCATCACCGCCGTCACCGTCTCGGTGCTCGGGGCATCCGTGCTGACGGGTTGTCAGGCCAAGGACGACAAGGCCGACAAGAGCGGCCCGGCGGTCGCCACGCCGGACCGGCCGGCCGACGCCGGGGCGACCGCGACCTCGGCCGTGACGCGGCCGGCGGAGCTGCCGAGCGGCAAGGCCCAGCCGACCGCGCCCTCGACATCGGTCCCGTCCGGCCGGCCGTCGACGCCGGCCGGTGTGCGCGGGCTCCAGCCCGCCGCCCGCGCGGGCGGCCTGGCTCGGCTGACCGACGGGCCCACCGACGTTCCGGTCGACCCGGGCGAGGTGCGCGACCGCGTCAACAACGTGGTGGTCGCGGCGTACGGCGCGACCGGGGCCGGCCCGCGTGCGGTGCTGTTCGTGGGCGTGGACGGGATGACCGGGGTCGAGGGCAAGCGGTTGGAGCACATGCTGCGCGGCATGGTCGAGTACGTGAACGGCAGCGGCGGCAGCGTCCCGGACGGGGTCACGATGAAGTCCTACGACGCCGGTCCGCTGGGCGGCACGCTGGAGTGCATGCCCGGTTCGGCCGCGGGGCCCGCGGCGATCTGCGGGTGGGCGGACCGGTACACGACGGCCGTGGCCTACTTCGACCAGGCGTCGGCGGATCAGGCCGCGGCGAAGTTCAAGGCGATGCGCGCGGATCTGGAGAAGTAGCGGCGGGGCGGCCTCGGACGCGCCGGCGGGGCCGCGGCGGAACGCGCGTTCGTGCGTCGCCTCGCGGCCCTACCGTCGTTGTACCGGGTACCGATGACGTACGGCCGAGCCACGAGGTGGTGGGGGCAATGAGCGACGGGTACGGCGGCCGGCAGGAGTCCGGGACGAGTGGCGCGGGGTACCCGAGCGGCCCACCGACGGGCGCTCCGCCGCCGAGCGACCGCTCCCGGGACCGGGCCGCGCTGCTCGTGGGCGTCCTGGGCAGCGTGGCGGTGGTCGTGGCCGCGGTGGTGGTCGTCGTACTGCTGCTCGACTCGGGCGGCAGCGGCGGCGGTCCGAGTCGGCCGCGTGGCCTGCCGACCGCGCCGGCCGGCGTACGGATCGCCGGACCGCTCGTGATGCCGGCCACGATCGAGGCCCGAGGCCCGGTCCCACACCGGGAGTTGCCCGGCACGGTCGGCGAACTCGACGCGACGATCGGGCGGACCTTCACGGACGTCCGGACCGAGGTCTTCGGCGGCGGCCGGATCGGCGAGACGGTGCTGCTGACGCTGGCGACCAGGCGGGACACGGCGCCGGCGGCGTACGTCCGGGACTTCGTGCCGGCGGTGTCGCTGACCGAGGACCCGCCTGTACCCGGCCCGCCGGGGTTGCTCCGCTGCTGGAGCAACCCCACCACGGCGATGTGTCTGTGGGGCGACGAGCACGATCTCGTCCACGTCAGCGACGGTGCCGGTGTCGCACACGCTCGGCTGGTGATCGCGAACGTGTACGCGGGCACCGCCCGATAACCGTCCTGGGTGCCTTCGGCCGCCGTCCCGGGCGCTTTCCGGCTGCCCTCGGCTTCCGTTCGGCTGCGCCGGTCAAAGGGTTCGGCTCAGGCGCTCTTGTCGCGCCGCTCGCGCTTGACCACGTCGCGCGGCACGAGCGTGGGATTGACGTGCTTGAGCACCACCTGGTCGGTGACCACGACGCGGGCCACGTCCTTGCGGGACGGGACCTCGTACATCACCGACTGGAGCACCTCTTCGAGGATCGCCCGCAGGCCGCGCGCACCGGTGCCGCGCATGATCGCCTGGTCGGCGATCGCCTCCAGCGCCTCCATCTCGAAGTCCAGCTCGACCCCGTCGAGTTCGAACAGCCGGCGATACTGCTTCACCAGCGCGTTCTTGGGCTCGGTCAGGATCTGGATGAGCGCCTCGCGGTCCAGGTTGTGCACCGAGGTGAGCACCGGGAGCCGGCCGATGAACTCCGGGATCATGCCGAACTTGAGCAGGTCCTCGGGCATCACGTCGGCGAACGAGTCGGCGCTCTCCACATCGCGCTTGGAGCGGATCTGCGCGCCGAAGCCGATGCCCTTGCGGCCGACCCGGCCCTCGATGATCTTCTCCAGGCCGGCGAACGCGCCGCCCACGATGAACAGCACGTTCGTCGTGTCGATCTGGATGAACTCCTGGTGCGGGTGCTTGCGCCCGCCCTGCGGCGGCACACTCGCGGTGGTGCCCTCGATGATCTTCAGCAACGCCTGCTGCACGCCCTCACCGGACACGTCGCGGGTGATCGACGGGTTCTCGCTCTTGCGAGCGATCTTGTCGACCTCGTCGATGTAGATGATCCCGGTCTCGGCCTTCTTGACGTCGTAGTCGGCCGCCTGGATCAGCTTCAGCAGGATGTTCTCGACATCCTCGCCGACATAGCCCGCCTCGGTGAGCGCGGTCGCGTCGGCGATGGCGAACGGCACGTTGAGCATCCGGGCCAGGGTCTGGGCCAGCAGCGTCTTGCCACAGCCGGTCGGCCCGAGCAGCAGGATGTTCGACTTGGCCAGTTCGACGCCGTCGTCCCGGGAGGCCTTGGCGGACTCACCCGCCTGGACCCGCTTGTAGTGGTTGTACACCGCCACCGAGAGCGCCTTCTTGGCGACTTCCTGCCCGACCACGTAGCCGTCGAGGAACTCGTAGATCTCCCGCGGCTTGGGGAGCTCCTCGAACTTCAACTCGGAGGACTCGGAGAGCTCCTCCTCGATGATCTCGTTGCACAGGTCGATGCACTCGTCACAGATGTAGACACCCGGACCGGCAATGAGCTTCTTCACCTGCTTCTGGCTCTTTCCGCAGAACGAGCACTTGAGCAGGTCGCCACCGTCACCGATGCGTGCCACGAGGTGCATCTCCTTCGCCTGGGCCCCGGATGTCCCGGACCTGGTGCCTGGTCTTTCGACGGTACCCCGCCGGAATCTCCGATCCCCCGGTTTTGACCATCAACCGGTCACCGTTGTCCGGTCGGCGGCAAGCCGCCGACCGGGCGGGGACACTAGCCGACGACCTTCCGAGGTGCGGTGATCTCGTCGATGAGGCCGTACGCAAGCGCCTCTTCGGCCGTCAGAATCTTGTCGCGCTCGATGTCGTCGCGAACCTGCTCGATCGGCCTCGTGCTGTGCTGCGCGAGCATCGTTTCCAGCATGGTGCGCATGCGCTGGATCTCACGAGCCTGGATCTCCAGGTCGCTGACTTGCGCGCGCCCTGTTTCACTGTACGGCTGGTGGATGAGGATGCGGGAGTTCGGCAGCGCCATTCGCTTGCCCGGAGTTCCCGCGGCGAGCAGAACTGCGGCGGCGGAGGCCGCCTGGCCCATGCACACCGTCTGGATGTCGGGGCGCACGAACTGCATCGTGTCGTAGATGGCGGTAAGCGCCGTGAAGGAACCGCCGGGCGAGTTGATGTAGATCGAGATGTCCCGATCGGGGTCCATCGACTCGAGCGTCAGGAGCTGCGCCATCACGTCGTTCGCGGAGGCGTCGTCGACCTGGACACCCAGGAAGATGATCCGCTCCTCGAACAGCTTGGTGTACGGGTCCTGCTCGCGGAAACCCTGCGACGTGCGCTCGATGAAACGCGGCAGGACGTAACGGCTCTCGGCGCTGCGCGAGGCCAACGGTGCCAGGCCCTCGGGCCGGTGGAACAGATTGTCATTCATGGAAATCTCAGCCCTCCGGGACTGCGGACTCGACTCAGTGGCTGGGCGACCGGAGGCCGACTCATGCTGTTTCCCAGCCGGGTTCGGCCGGTGTGGATCAGCTGTCGGTCAGCCGGGTTCAGCTGTGTACAGCCGCCGGTATCAGCTCGTGCTGCCGGTGTTGGGAACCTCGGCCGCACTGCGAACCACGTGGTCCACCAGGCCGTATTCCTTGGCCTCCTCGGCGGAGAACCAGCGGTCGCGGTCCGAGTCGTGCTCGATCTTCTCGGGGGTCTGCCCGGAATGGTGCGCGATCAGGCGAGTCATCTTGCGCTTGGTGCGCAGGAGCTGCTCGGCCTGGATCTTGATGTCCGACGCCGAGCCACCGAGACCGGCGGACGGCTGGTGCATCAGGATCTCGGAGTTGGCCAGCGCGATGCGCTTGCCGGGGGCCCCCGCGGTCAACAGGAACTGGCCCATGGAGGCGGCCAGGCCCATCGCGACGGTCGCGACATCGTTGCTGATCCACTGCATCGTGTCGTAGATCGCCATGCCGGCGGTGATGGAGCCACCGGGCGAGTTGACGTAGAGCCAGATGTCCTTTTCCGGGTCCTCTGCGTTCAGCAACAGGAGCTGGGCGGAGATCGCGTTGGCGATCTGGTCCTCGACCACCGAGCCGAGGAAGATGATCCGCTCGCGCAGCAACCGGTTGTAGACCTGGTCGTCGAGCCCCATCCCACCCGGCTGAGATGCACGCGAAGTGGGCACCGCGAGCCCCGGAGTCACGATCTGCGGATTCGTCACGTATCCACCTGCTCGTTTCCGACGGCAATCCCGAGCCGTCACGAAGTCGACCTTGGGAGGCACCTGCGTTCGTGGCGGGTGACCCCCTTCGTACAGCGACCCTAACGCGCGGATCGTCGCAGGCCATCCCAGACTCAGGACTGTTCGCCCAGAGCGCAGCAAGGCGGCATCCGGGCGGTATCGGGGTAGTCGCGCGCGGATCGAGCGAGGCCGGGACAACCTTCCGGTGTCGGTCCCGCGGCCCCCGAGTCCCGCGTCGGCTCCGGCCCGACCGCGCCGACTGCCCGCCGCACCCCCGGTCCGGTCCCGCGGCCCCGGCCCCCCTCAAGCCCCACGTCGGCCCTTGGCTCGACCCGCCCCGACCCGACTCACGCCCGCCGACGCGCCCCGCACACCCACCACCCCGTTTCGCCGCGCCCCGTTTCGCCGCACGCGCGCATCGGGTCGGCGGCGAGCGGAACTCGGGGTGGCGAAACCGGGACAGGGGAACGCGGCGGGTAACCGGCGGGGGCCTCCGGCGCCGTGGGCCCGTGTCCGCGGAGCTCGGAGTTGTGAAACCTGAGCCGGGGCCGGGACCGGGGCTCGGCGGTTGGCCGGCACGAGGCCCTCCCACGCCGTGGACCCATGTCCTCCGCGGCGCGGGGGGCAAGCGGGTCGGCGGCGAGGGCGGGAACGGCTCCACGGGCCACCGGTCGGACGAACCCGATACCGGACACCGAGTCGACTCGCGCAGAGGCTCCTCGGGGCCGTCGAAGGCGTCTTCGAGGTCGCCGGCGAGCAGCCGACGTGCGCGCACCATACGAATGGGCGCGACACGTATCGCGAGCCCGACTCCGTTCGTGGTTCCCCGCGCGAACGCATCTCCACCACCGCCGCCAGAGCGCGCACCTGCCGCACGCGCCGAGCGGACCCGGTCTCCGTAACCACGGCTGCGCGGCCCCGGGTCCACACCGACCGTGCGACCGCCGTGCGACCGGCTCCAGGCGTACTCCGGGCGCGCGAGCCCTCCCGCTCCCCAGCCCGAACCCACCCGCGCGCTCCGCGCCCGAAACGCACTTCGGGCCCGGTCTCCGCCGAAGCGGGGACCGGGCCCGAAGCGTCGGGTCCTACTCCTACACGTACTACGTCCTACACGTACTGCGTGCGCCGTGGGTCACCCCGGCCGGCCATCGCGAGTCGCGCGGGCGTCGCGAGGGTGTCGCGCGGGTGTGGATCAGGCCTCGGCCTTCTCCTCCGAGGCCGCGTCCGACGCGGGAGCGGCCTCTTCGGTCTCCGCGTGGTCGTGGCCCTCGTGGTTGTCCGCGTCGTCCGCGTGCAGGTCGACTCCGAGGCTGACCTCGTTGCCGGACGCGTCCTTGGCCTTGGCGCCCTTGGCGATGACCTCGAGGGCCTTGCCGCGAGCGACCTCGCCGACCAGGACCGGCACGTAGCCGGACTGCATGACCTGCTGCGCGAACTGGTCCGGGCTCATGCCGGACTGCTGCGCCCGCTGGATGAGGTGCTGGGTCAGCTCTTCCTGGTTGACGGAGAGCTGCTCCTTCTTCACCACCTCGTCGAGCACGAACTGGGCGCGCATGCCCTTGCGGACGCTGTCCTGGAGCTCGGTCTCGTACTCCTCGGCGGTCTGGCCCTGGATCTCCAGCCACTTGCCCAGGTCCATGCCCATCATGCCGAGCTGCTGCTCGAGCTGACCGCGACGCTGCTCGATCTCCTCGGTGACGATGCTCTCCGGCAGCGGCACCTCGATCTGCTCGAGCAGGGCTTCCAGAACCTTGTCCCGACCCTCGTTCTGCTGGTCGTGCAGCTTCTGGTGGTCGAGCTTCTCGCGCAGGTCCGCCTTCAGCTCGTCCAGCGTGTCGAACTCGCTGGCGAGCTGCGCGAAGTCGTCGTCGAGCTCGGGGAGCTCCTTGGCCTTGACGGTGGTCACCTGGACCGAGACCTCGGCGGTCTCGCCGGCGGCGCTGCCACCCTGGAGCTCGGTCTCGAAGGTCTTGGTCTCGCCGGCCGACGCGCCGATGACGGCGGCGTCGAGGCCGTCCAGCATCGTGTCGCCGCCGATCTGGTACGACATCGCCTTCGCGACGCCGTCCTCCAGCACCTCGCCGTTGACCTTGGCCTCGATGTCGATGACGACCGTGTCGCCCTCGGCCGCGGCCCGCTCGACGGTGTTCAGCGCACCGAAGCGGTCACGCAGCTCTTCGATCTTCTCGGCGACGTCCTCGTCGGTGACGGTGATGTCATCGACCTCGACCTCGATGCCGGAGTAGTCCGGCAGCTCGATCTCGGGACGGGTGTCGACCTCTGCGGTGAACTTCAGATCGGCACCGCCGGCCAGCTCGGTCACGTCGGTGACCTCGGTGACCTCGGGCTGGCCCAGGACGCGCAGCTCGTTCTCCTCGACGGCCTTGCCGTACGAGGAGGAGAGGATCTCATCGAACGCCTCGACGAAAACGGCCTCGCGGCCGAAGCGCTGGTCGATGATGCGAGCCGGGATCTTGCCCTTGCGGAAGCCCGGGACCGTCACCTGCTTGCCGATCTTCTTGTACGCCGCGTCGAGGCTGGGCTTCAGCTCCTCGGAGGGAACCTCGACGGTGAGCCGAACCCGGGTCGGGTTCAGCGTCTCGACGGCGCTCTTCACGGTAAGGGTCTCCTTGCTGCGGGCTGTTCTTCCGGGCCTGTGCATCTTGCCTGACGGCACACTGAAGGTTCAGAACCGGCGTACCGATCCATCCTGCAGCGAATCCATGATGTGGTGGTCGGGGCGGGGAGACTCGAACTCCCGATCTCCTGCTCCCAAAGCAGGCGCGCTAGCCACTACGCTACGCCCCGTGGCGCCCGATGAAGTCTAGAGGACGACACGCTAGAGTCTGCACTGGCCGCGCACCAATCCGCTAACCTAGGCGCCACGTGCACGCCACACCAGCTGCGGGTGTAGCTCAATGGTAGAGCCCTAGCCTTCCAAGCTAGTGGTGCGAGTTCGATCCTCGTCACCCGCTCCAAAGGTAAAGGCCCAGGTCAGAGGTTGTTTCTCTGATCTGGGCCTTTGTCGTGCCCGGGCTCTTTCGAGGGGCGCGCACCAGATGCGCACCAGATGGTCCCGGCGGTCTAGTCCCGGTCGGATCGCTCCGAGGCCGGTTTCTTGGCTCGATTCTTTGCCGTCTTCCGAACGGGCTTGGGGGCGACGACCGGCTTCCGCGCCGCCTGGATCTTGGCACTGACGGCCGCAGCGATCTCTTTGTCACGTTCTGCGGTCGCGTGCTGGTAGATGAGCGCCGCACGGGTCGAGGAGTGTCCCATCCGTGCCATCAGCTCACGCAGGCTTGCCCCGGTAGAGGCCGCAAGTGTGTTCCCAGTGTGCCGAAGGTCATGAAAATGGACATCTTTGGTTCCGGCTTTGCGAAGGGCCCGCTTCCAGATGCGGTTGAAGTTGTTCCGGCGGATCGCGCCGCCGCGTGGGCCGAGGAACAAGAGCGCGTCCGGCTCCTTGCCCGTGTACTCGTCCAGGTGAATCTTGATCTCCGGAAGGATCGTCTCCGGGATGGTGACGCTGCGCCTGCTCGCCGTGCTCTTGGGGTCCTTCTCGTACAAAGTCCCCTTGTTGGTCTGGCCACCGACCCGGCGGACGTGGATCAGCCCGTTGTCGAGGTCGACGGAGTTCCGGCGGAGGCCGGCCAGCTCACCGAGGCGGAATCCGAGAAACGTCGCGATCAGGACCATGGCGCGGTAGCGAGGGTCGATCGCTTCCGAAACGCGGAAGACCTCATCCAGGGTCAGCGTCGGTCGTTCGGGTGAGTGCTCGTCGCCGCCGCCCTTGATCCGGCACGGGTTGCGCTTGATCACACCGTCGTCGGCCGCGGTGTACAAAATCGCGCGCAGGAGTCGGTACGACTTGGCCACGGTGACTTGGCCGACGCCGCTCTTGAGCAGGCCGGAGCGCCAGGCCCGGACGTTCGGCTCCTTGATGGCGCGGAGTTCCTTGCCATCGAAGGTCGGGCCGATGTGGAGCCGGAGCAGGATTTCGTACAGCTCGCGCGTGCTCACCGCGAGCTTGGGGTGATCGGCCACCCACTGCTTCGCGTACGGGCCGAAGAGCACCTTGCCTGCGTCGGGATCGATCCAGTTCTCACGCGTGATGTCCGCTTCGACCTGCGACAGCCAGATCTCGGCGTCCGTCTTGGTCTCGAAGGTCTGGGGCGATCGGTGTTCGGTGCCTTCGGGGCCGAGGTAGCTCGCGGTCCATCGACCCGAACGGTATTGGCGGACAGCGCCGAACCGGCGACGGCTCCCCTTGTTGTTCGGCATTACGCGGCCCTCCCCCACGGCTGAGCGGATCGGGGCAGGAGGGGTTGAACGGTGCCGGCACCGATGAGCGCGTCAACGGCGTCGACCGGCACGCGGACGTGACGACCGAGACGGACGAAGGTGATGCGCCGCTCGGAGATCAGTCGCCGGACGTATCGCTCTTTGACGTTCAGACGCTCGGCGGCTTGGGGGACGGTCAGGAGCTTGCGCGGCTTGGGTGCCTTGTCGGTCATGCGGCCCTCCCCCGGGCAGTTGCCGAATTGTCGAGCGGTCCGTCTGCGCGGGCTTTCGCCTCGTCCATGGCGGTGCGCCAGCGGACGCGTTCGGCGACGGCGCGGAGGAGTCGATGGGAGAGCGGTGCGACGTCCGGGTCATCACGGCCGACCGGTTGCCACATGAAGCGGTTGGGGTCGGGGACGTCGGCGGGTTGGCCGATGAGGTCGAGGACCCAGGCGCGACGCTCGGTCTTGTGGTCGGCCATGGTCTTGCCGGACCACTTGCGCGAGACGAGGACCCGCCGGCCGCCGTAGCCGAGGTGGGTGCGGCGGTGGGCCTTCGCCTTGCAGCAGCCGGGGCGCAGGCCCGCGCGGGCGTTCTTCGGCTGGACCCCGTAGAGCAGCCAGTTGGCGCAGGTGGGCGAGCAGGGCTCGTAGCGGAGGGCTTCCACGAGTCGGTCTACGTGTGCGTTCTGGGCGCCGCTCTGGGCTTCGTGGGACTCGTGTGCGGACTTGTTGAGGTACTTGGTCAGGTAGCCGATGCAGCGACGTGCGTCCGGCGAGCCGACCAGGACGCCTTTCGCGTCGACCTGAGTCCCGAACCGGGCGACGTGGATGGGTTCGGCGTCGTCGGCCAGGTCGTCCAACGCCTCGTCCCAGGTGGGCAGTTCGGCGCCGTCGGACGGGTCGAGGTACGTGCCGGCTTCCGAGTCCCAGACCGGCGGAAGGTCGGTCGAGTAGACCGGCTCGTCGCACGCTGGCCACCACACTTGGTGGTAGGTGGCTGCCGCGACCTGGCGGAGTTCGGCCCGGGAGACCGTGCCCCGGATCGCCAGGTGGATATGCGGTGCCAGCCGCCGCTGGTACTCCACCGCGGCGAAGTACTGCACGTCGAAGCCGACCAGGCGCCGCAAGTTCTGCACGAACCGATCGACCAGCTTCGAGAAGTGCAGCGCATCCCGAGCCGCCGCCCGGTAGTCGTAAGCCGACGCATCGACCGGCGTCCCGTCGCGGCGTACACGCCCGTACGAGGGCAGCGTGAGCGTCACGAACAACGACGGCCGGAACACCTTGCCATCAGGCGCGGTATACGCCTTCCCAACCGTCCGCGCGTCGACCTCACGCCGGGGCAGATCAGGAGCATCCTGCCGCCGCCGCGTGGACCGCACCCGCCGCGTGACCGGGTCAGGGTCGATGTTCCCGCGCACCCCGGAGTCGGCCAACTCCTCGTCCACAGCCGCCAGGTCTTCCCCGAGTTCGTCCCGCTCCCCGCCACGCGCCAGGTCGTGCTTCTCCGTCCAGTCCGCCCGAAGCTCTGCCAGCAACCGCTGTTCGTCGGTCGGCTCGTCCGCCTCCTGCACCGGCTCCTCGGTCAGGTGCCACCCCTCCCGACACTGCGCCATCCGCAACCGCCGCTTCCGCTCCGCACAGGTCGGACACACGCTCGCCAGCGTCGCCCCGCATGGGATGTCGACCACGGTCGTCTCACCGGTCATGACATCCGTGCGCCGCAGGGCGATCGGCCGGACACAGACCCCGTGTTCTTGAGCCACAGCCCGCACTACCTCACGTGCCAGCGGCATCCGCGCACGTTCCGCCCGGGTAGTCATCGATCACCCGCCGGAGGCAACGGACCGTACCTTCGGTCGAGTTCAGCCATGAGGGCGTCGTCACTCCGCCGCGTCTGGCTGACCAGATCTGCACGCACGCGATAGAGCACCGCCGTGGCCGTGTCGATGCCCTGGATAGCGGCGTTTGCGGCCTCACGTCGTCCCCCCGAGGTGGGACCGTCCGTCTCGCCAGTCCAGACGGCCACCGCCCTCCCCGCAAGTGCCAGCAGGTTGTACACCGCGGCCATGCGCTCGCTCATGCTCGGCTCAGCCATGGCACGACCCCTCACCGGTCGATTCATCGCTCAGACGTGCCCGCGACCACACGGTGATCGAGGCGCCCGCGATGCTGCCCACCGCCTGGTATTGCACGTACGACGCGCCCGAGGTGGTCACTTGGGCCGACGTCGTCACGCCCTTGGCGATTTCTCCGGCCCACATCCCAACGGCTGCCGCAGCGAACGCCGAGTCGGTGTCGTCGAACACGCGCGCCGTCAGGTTCCACTCGTCAGTCTCCGCGCTCCACACCGTGTGGACGGAGATCAGGTCGGGCAGCGCCGGACGGGCTTCGATCAGCGCGGCCAGGCCCGCGAGCACGTCCCCGAGGTTGGTCAGGATCGGGATGGATGTCATGCCGCCGCCGCCAAGCCGCCGCGTCGGCCGTAGTCGTGGACCATCGCGTCGATCGCGTCATCGGAGACGAACGCCGCTCGAACGCGGACCGGTTCCGGCTGTGTCTCGTGCTTGACGTAGCCGACACCCGCGCCGATCTCGGGTTGCGGCGAGATCAGGTCCGCCGCGGCGCCACGCTCCCTGGCACCGTTGCCAAGGACCATGTCCACCTGGTTCGGCTCGTCCAGCCGGAGGGCGATCCGGTCCGGGAACAGGTTGCGGATGTTCATGACCTCTTTGCGCGGATCCTGCAACGCCCCGATGACGCAGAACCCGACGGACCGTCCCTGTGAGGTGAGCGTGGCTATCGCCGCGTCCGCGCGCTTTCGTAGGTCGCGGTCCGGTTGATACGCCGTCAGGAACGCCAGCTCATCGACGATCAGCACGACAAACGGGCAGGCAGAAGAGGGTTCGTGCTTGCGAACCTTGCCCGCGAACGTCTGGGCCCGCGTATTCATCTCGCCCGCGGCGTCTTCCAGGAGTTCGACCATGGCCGCCGGCTCACAGGCGTAGCGGTGGAAGAGCGACCGGCCGTAGGACAACTCCATGCGCTTCGGGTCGCACGCCCAGAGTTGCACGATGCCCGAGCGTGCAGCCGGCAGGAGCGCGCGGATGACGCCCCAAAGCACCGACCCCTTGCCCGCGCCGGTTACCCCGGCCACCAGGACGTGCGTTCCGTGAAGTCGCAGCCGCCACGGCGACCCGTCGTCACACCGCCCGATCTCCGCAGACGTGAACTCCGGTGTCCACGGGTCCTCGCGCTCCTCCGCCGGCCGCCCGAACCGGATGGACGCCAGCCCGGCAGCGCGTTTGGCCATGTCACCCAGTCCGGGCAGCGGAGGAGCCTCGAAGGATTCGGCCAGCGGGTCCGTGAACCAGGCCCGCAGTACGACGACGCCCCGAGCAGGCGAGGACGCTTCGACCCGGAAGACCTTCCAGGTGTGCGCGATCCCTTCGACGTGGTCACCGAGGTTCTTCGGGATCTGCCCCGGCAGGAGGGACACGACGACGTCGAAGCCCAGTTGGTGACGGCGGATGCGCAGGATCTTCGGATACCGGTACTCGAAGGTCTCGTCGATCCGCGACACCGGTTCCTGTTGCCATAGGCCGAGCGCCTTGGACAACGCGGGCCAGCCCCTTCGGACTCGCGCCGCGAAGGAGAACAGCCACCACCAAATGCCGGCCACCGCCGACGTCAGGTAGATGGAGACGACCAGGTACGAGGCAGTCAGGCCGGCTTTCGCGCGCACCGCCTCATAGACGACGTACAGGGCCACGAGCAGTAAGGCACCCAGCCTCACCCAGGGCCGGTTGAAGACATGCATGATGGGAGACACCCCTTCGAAGATCATCAGGTCGTTCGGATGGGGGCGGCCCCGGTGCGTGAGACCCGCCAAAGTCAGTTCGCACCGGGGCCGCGTCGTACTCCGTGCACGACGAGCCGTCAGGCCGCCGTCTTGATCGCGCTCTTCAGCGGTCCACCCGGCGCTCGCAGGCCGGAGGCGCGGTAGGAGAACGCCACGCGGTTGTTGGACTGGTTGACGTACGCCGTCACCGTCAGGCCCTCGAACTCCACCGGCCGGAACGGCAGTCCGGGCAGCGCGTCCGGAAGGACCGGTTCGGCGTCCGAGGCGACCTTGACCTTCACGGTCGCCTCGTTCGCGTCCGGGTCACCGTCGACCACGGAGACCGCCCAGACCGGCAGCCCGGTCGTCTTGTCGCGCGCCTGAACCTTCACGCCGCCCTTGGACGCCTCGAAGTCGGCCATCGGAACCACCGACTTCGC
Organism: Embleya sp. NBC_00888; assembly: GCF_045207655.1. Taxonomy (NCBI): domain Bacteria; kingdom Bacillati; phylum Actinomycetota; class Actinomycetes; order Kitasatosporales; family Streptomycetaceae; genus Embleya; species Embleya sp. NBC_00888. The sequence continues at coordinate 3,113,889 of NZ_CP108784.1, forward strand.
GAACGCCCCGAACGGGAACACCGCCGCGAAGGACACCGGGATCGCACCCTTGATTGCCACGAACACACCCCTTGTCCAGTTGACTTATCAAGCACTATCGAAGTTAGACATGACAGGTTGACTTGTCAAGTTGCTTTGCGGAGGAAACCCGCCGCCCACAGCGGGATCCTCAGTGAACCGAGTAGACGTCTTCCAGCTCGTGCCGGTCACCGGCCAACACCACGTCCGCGACGTACCAGGCCCGACCGGTCGAGTCGTGGCCGATCACCAGCAGACCGAGCACCGGCTCCCCCGCCGGCAGCTCCAGCAGTTCGGCTTCCTGGTCGCCGGCGCGCCGCGCGCAGATACGCTCGGTGATGTGGTCGATCCGGACCTTGCCGCGGCTCTCGAGATGAGCCCTCAGCCCGCCGGGCAGTGGCTGATCCGAGGCGAGGTCCGTGCGCTCCGCGAGTTCCAGTGGGAAGTAGGACGAGACCAGGTCCGAGGGTCCGTCCTCATCGCGCACCAGCCACCGCCGAAGAAGGGCCTTGGCGCCGGGAGGCAGGCCCAGCGCGGAGGCGGCCCGTCGAGGAAGGTCGACCGTCGTGACCGCGATCAACTCGCCGGAGCCGGAGTCCTCATCGCGCTCCATGACCTCCAGGCCGCGGCGAGCAGGCGTCGCGCGAGACGACTCGGGCCGCCCTCGGACGAAGGTGCCCCGACCTTGCTGCGACTCGATCCAGCCGTCCTGCCGCAGGATCTGGAGCGCCCGCACCACGGTGGGCCGCGACATCCCGAACGCCTGCACGAGCTGGTGTTCGCTCGGCAGGAGCGAGCCGGCCGGATAGGTGCCGTCTTCGATGCGCGACTGAAGCGTCTGCACCAGGCGCACGTACTTCGGTGGAGCCACCTCATACGCCATGCTGCACCCGGTTCTCACTTGACCTGTCAAACGGTTGACCCGTCTACATTCGCAGCAGATGTAGCCACTTTCAAGCTCATCCATGCAGCTCAGTCGATCAAGCAGGCCACGCGTCACTGGCGGAACCGGCTGGTCAGGCCAAGCGAACGGTGAACCACACGATGGTCCCGCCATCTCGGCCGCGCTCGCTTCCGCAGTGCTCGGAGAGCATGCCGACGAGGAAGAGACCTCGTCCGTCGCAGTCCTCCGGTCCGGGCGCGCACGAGAAGGGAATTCCACGCCCGGGGTCGTGCACTTCGATCCGCAACACGTCCCCGTCGAGCCAGCACAGCACGTTGATCAGCCACTCGTACGCGACCTTGACGTGCTCAACCGCGTTGGTGACCAGCTCCGAAAGCATCAACACGCAATCGGCGGAGTCGAATTCGGGGTAGAGCATGTCCAGCAGCGTCGACATCTGGGAACGGCCGACGGCGACGGCTTCCGCAACCGGACGAAGCACGATCCCACCCAAGAGTCGGGCTGTCGGGCTTGGTGCGATGGGACTGATGGGGATGGACATCGTCACGTGCGCTCCTTACCGCTGCCATCACAGTCGAGGCAGCGCCGCTTCTGAGTGACTCTCTTTCGGCCGTTCGAGACGCTCAGCGCCGCACTCGCCCGACCACCCACGTGCTTCCAGCCGCGACCGCGGCAGCGCGGGCACTTCCGAGACGGCGAGTCCCCCGACTTCCCTGACGAGCCCATCCCGCCGCCCCCTCTCCTCAAGTGGCCTTAGCCACTTACTGGATAGTGGCATTGGCCACTTCGGAGCGCAAGCGGTTCTGCACAGATCGTCTTCCGGCGTGCTATCAGCCCAGCGGGTACTCACGCTCGAAGGCCCATCGACCCTGCGGGTAGACCGCTTCCGCGAACTCCAACGGCCGATCGGCGTCGTCGTACACCGTGTGCCGAACGACCATCACCGCCGCTGGTTCGCTCATCCCCAGCTCAGCGGCCTCGTCACCGTGTGCAAGTCGTGCGCAGACCCTGTCTTCGCCGTATCGGCCGTGCCGTCCGGTCACGTCCTCGACATAGGCAAGAGTGCCTTGCCGGATGCGCTCCGGGATCAGCAACAGCGGCGCGACCTCGACAAGCGACGGAGCGAACCATGACGTCGAGACTTCGACCGGCCCACCCTCGTTGTTCGTCACCCGCCGGCGGTGGATCGCTTGCGTCGTTCCGGCCGGAAGCCCGAGACCGCGTACGACGTAGTCAGGGGCATCGACCAGGCCGGTCGACTTGATCACCGCGTACTCGCCGGGCCCATAGATCTTGCCCAACTGACGGGCACGTCCGTACCGTTCGCGGGCCCGTCGGTGGATCTGGACTTCCTGAACGTACGTACCAGAGCCCTGCCGCTTCTCGACCAGGCCCTGTTGCCGAAGCGCGTCGAGTGCTCGGGCCGCGGTCGGCCGAGAGACGCCCCATTGCGTCACCAAGGCTCGCTCGGAAGACACCTCATCGCCGGGGCGAAGGTCGCCGCGCAGGATCTGATCCCGCAGGAAGTTGGCGATCTGAAGGTACTTCGGCAAGCTCTCCTCGATCTCGGGCACTGCTCCTCCTAAAGTGGCTATGACCACTGGCCACTATAGAGCTGGGCTGCCTGCCACCCGCATAGGGTGACCATGTGACGCGGCTCTTACTGGCTGCTGGGGGAGGTGGCGACGCCGTAGCCGCCGCCATGATCCACGCAGCCGAACACGGCACCGACCAAGAAGCCCTGATCCTCACCTACGCGTGGGACCGGCTCCTCATCGACCCACGCCCAGGCCCACGCAGCGCGGCCGACTTCAGCGGCCTGGAAACGTTGGCCCCGGGTGTTCTCGCCATCCGCCCGACGTCAGCTCTCGTCGACCCGGTCGGCTCGTCGACCCTGCCCCGCCTCTCGGGTGAGATCAGGCCCGCGATCGCGCTCTTGGACCCGTACCGCGGCGCCGACGGCTTGACCGAGCAGATCACCGCAGCCATCAACCACACCGGTGCGGACAGCATCGAGATCATCGACGTCGGAGGCGACGTCATCGCCCGAGGCGACGAGCCCGGCCTACGCAGCCCGTTGGCGGATGCCCTCACCTTGGCCGCATGCGCGAACGCCCACGTGCCCACGGTCGTCACAGTCGCCGGCCCCGGCCTGGACGGCGAACTCCTCCAAGCCGAAGTCCTGTCCCGGCTCGGCGACCCGGCCTTCACCCTGACCCGCGACCAGACAACCGCCTTCCTCCCGGTCTTCACCTGGCACCCCTCGGAAGCCACAGCCCTGTTGTCGGCAGCCGCCCGCGGGACCCGAGGAGTCTGCGAGATCCGCGACGCCGGCCTACCGGTCGTACTCACCGAAGCCAGCGCCAGCGTCTACCGCGTCGACCTAGACGACGCCTTGGCCATCAACCTCCTGGCCCGCCGCCTGATCGCCACCACGTCCCTGGACCAGGCGGAACAAATCACCCGCGACGTCTGCGGCTTCAGCGAACTCGACCACGAACGCAACAAGGCAACCTGGCTCAACACAAGGCAACCGACGGACAGCAGCAAGGACGACCACTCGTCCCGCCTGCAAGCGTTCCTCACAGAAGCAGCCACCCGCAGCAGCGACTACGTCACGTTCCGCCGCCTAGCCGAAGCCCTGGAAATCCCCCAGGCCCAGTTGCCAGCCTTCCGAGCCGCTTTGATCACGACCACCCCTGACGCGGACTCGCCACTCGTCTGGCCCACGAGGACTTAAGCCCGCGCCGATCCCTACGGTCGGACGCCGCCGCGGAACGCCAGGACATGCAAGAGCCCGACCAGGCCCCCCGAACTCCAGATCAACCCCTTGGCGATCAGGTCCGGAACATCCGCAAGCGGCACCCACTCCATACGCGCCATCTCGCTCGTCTCGGTCGGCTCCGCGACCTGGGTGGCCCCCTCCCCCACGAACACTTCATGCCACGAGTCGACCATCCCGACCATGGGCTGAAAGCGCGCCACACGCCGGAAAGTGGCCGGCCGATAGCCGGTCTCCTCAAGCAACTCCCGAAGCGCCGTCTCCTCCGGGTCCTCCCCGGGTTCGACCAGCCCGCCGGGAATCTCCCACCCCCACCGGTCCGACACAAACCGATGCCGCCACATCATCAGGACCCGTTCCTGATCATCGATCAGCACCACCATGGCCGCAGTACGCAGCTTGATCACGTGATGCTCGAACCGCTCCCCATCAGGCAGTTCAACATCAGCCAGGAAGACACGCATCCATTCGTTGTCATAGATGATCCGCTCGCCATGAACGACCCAGGCCGAGGAAGTGTCATCGTCAATAACCACACAGGGACACTACCGGCCAAGCCGCCCTCAAGCCGGCCCCTGACAAAGACACCGAGCCGGATGAGCCGCCCCGGCCTTCACTTTTAGATTCGGCTTTATCCGTCAATCTGTTCGAACCGAGCATCCGGTCCCTTCCACCACGTCCAATGCAAGTCAGCTTCAAACCCAGAAAGTGGAACACCAGAGGTCTTTATCATTTGATCCTTATTGTCTAGAGACAAGCACTTTCGCTTATTCTGGACATCAAAGATGATTTCCAGATGCCACTCACAACTCGCAGCTTCAGTGGAACCGATGACGATAAGTTCACATGCTTCACCAGGCATTAGTTGAATTATTCTTTTATCGAAATATGGGACATCTCCGATCTGACGTCGCACTCCTTCATAACTGCATTCCCACGCGTTCGGGCTAGGGGAATCCAAATCGAAGCTCAGAAAGATGAAATCTACAGCCCCTGCCGGAGGATGTCGGACCCGTACGCCAGAAATCGGTGAAGAGACACGGGTTTTGACTACTCGAATTTCACGGATCACACAAGCCCTATTACTGCGGTTCTGGATCGACAGTCGCGCCCGCGACTCTCGGAAGTCATAGGCTCCACGCTCAGCGAGGTAGCGATACATATCGGACGAGGAGTGTGATTCTTTCGGAATATCAGCCAAAGAATCTGCACTGTCGAGCGCAAGCTTCCAATCGCCAGGAATTACTCGATCAAACTTTACGCGTAGTGGTTTCCTGCGATTCCATTGGTTTCGCAAAAAGCCCGTGCTGCGGACGACTGCGGCGCCAGTTGAAACTGTCACGAACTCCAAGGATGCCTCCTAGTCTCGGGTCAACTTCAGCACAACGCGACTAGAGTTCGCGAGCTTCGCAGAGTCACACTGCCGAATTTAGCTCTATTGGATCAAGCGGCGCGCTCCGCGCACCGACGTCCGGGGCCGCGCCGCGCGTGCGGCGCACCCGCCGGTCACGACGCGGCCCCGGACGCCACGAGTCGTGGCTACATCTCGCTCTCACGCGCTTCTTTGACCAGATCCGAAAGTCCATGAGAATCGTAGTAGTGAGCGTTTTGTTCGATCCTATGCGACAAATAATCCCGAATAATACTAAAGCCTGGATACGGACATTCAAAGGCAAAGTCTGCTTCGTCATACTCCAATCTGTAAACATATCTCCCGGACAGGGAATCCCCATCGGACATAAGAGCCATGCCCCCTTCAGTGCGAAAGAAGATGTCTACTTCATCCGCCGCAACATCGATGAGCCAATTGACCGCCTTTGTGGCCTCTGCTGTCAAGACATATACACACATGCGTTCAGTTTGAAACTCCGCAAAAAGCCGCTTGTATAGCTCAGGATCCCATCCGATGCCCTTATATTCTCTGCGCAAATGCCAAAAGTATTCACTTTCCCGAATCATGCAGGTTTGCAGGTGCCCAAGCAGATCGCCAATGACAGAATTCAAGTTACGAAAGGCTGCTTTCGTGCGGGGATATCGCACCGGCCATCGCATTCCAAGCATCCACATCCCGGCCTTGACCAGATTGTCATAGCGCGAATCCAAGAGTCTCGGAATGGCTGCATTTAACTCCGCCGTCAAGTCGCTCCAGCGATCGAGGTCAATCTTTTCTTCCCAGAGAGCGAGTAGAGCAACAGCTTGCTCTGAGATAGAGCGATCCATCTCACCGCTCGGACCGAGTCGATCCGCCACCTGTTTCTCATGTGAAGATTTCATATTGAGAATCAGTTCCACTGAAACATGCTTTCCATCATTCTTGTCGATCAAGGTGTGGTGAGTAGGACACAGAAGGATCAAGTTTGCATATGTATCCAACTTGGCAGAGTCATATTTCGCATCATATCGAGGGCCGTCTTTTCTTGCCGATCTAATGTGAGCCTCCTCTCCCATCACAATCCCAGCCTCTGCAAACATGGGCGAGTCTTCCCCTAGGTCAATTGTCAAAAGCTCCGCACACTGGGAGTATGCGCATCTGTTCCCAGCGCGCCCCCACAGCAGTTTCCGATTCAGCACACTGATTGACATATATCCAGCATGCCAGTTGCAACGGCCGCCCTGGGCTAATTCGACAGAAAGTGCGGTTCGAAGTGGGACTCCGCCCCAGACCCCGGCCCTCTCTCGGAGGGGGTGAGCAGGGCATACACGCTGCGGTTCGTGGATGGTCTTGGGGTCTGGGGGTTCCCTCCTCGATCGGGCACCGGAGGCGTACCCGGAACCCCGGAGGGGCGCAACGGCCGAGCGCGAGCGTCACGTTGTGAGCCGTTGCGCCCCTCCGGGAACCCGGGTCCGTGCAGGCATGCCTGATCGAGGAGGGAACCCCCAGACCGACCACCCACTTGTGGAGCGAGGCAGGCCCGGCTTGCGCACCAGATGCGCACCAGAACGGGGCGCGGCTCAGGGGTCCTCACGGGCACTCAGGGGATGCGCGAACGCCCTGCCGCAGGTGGGTTGTTGCGCACGTCGCGCCCAAGATCACAGGCAACCCTTCCAAGCTAGTGGTGCGAGTTCGATCCTCGTCACCCGCTCAGAAGTACGAAGGCCCAGGTCAGGGGATGTTTTCCCCGGTCTGGGCCTTCGTCGTATCTCGGGACTTTCGGCCCTTGTGTGGTTCTGGCGTGGCTTTGGCTTCTGAAGCGGGCTTGCGGGTTCGGGTCTCGTTCGGGGATTGGGGCGGACAGATTTTTCGTCGGCTTTGGTGTGGCTCCCGGCTCGATCGGGCTTGGTCCGGTGGGGCGACACGTCGGTGGCCGCGTGATCACGCTCACTGGATCGATGTGCCGCGATGGGGCCTGCCGGGGCGGCTTCGTGGTGGAGAGGCGGGTCTTTGGTCCCGGTGCCGAGCGACCTTTGTCCCGTAGTACTCCGGTGAGGCCCACGACCCCTCGAAGCCGTCACGGTCGGTGTACATGGCCGCCCCCGAGGCGGCTCGAGAACGGCCGAGGAGGGGGCTCGCGCGTCGAGCTTCGATGGCGGATCGATCGCGCATTCGATGCCGGTGTTCGTCCGGATCCGCCTGATGTCGGTCGGCGGCTTGGATGCCCGGAGGTGACAGGGGTCCGTTGTCGATGGGGTCTCGGCTGCGTGCCGGGCGGGTTATGGCTGGTGGGTGGTGAGGAGGGGGGCCATGGCTTCGAGGTGGGTGCGGTCGGTTTCGGGGGGCTGGAGGCGGGTGGGTTCGCGGTAGCGGGGGTCGAGGAGGACGTGGGCGATACCGAGGGTGGCGAGGGTGGCCAGGTCCGTCTCGATTTGCGGGAGGGTGCCCTCGCCGGGGAGGCGGTCGGCGTCGGGGATCGGGGTGGTGGTGACTCGGAGTGGGGTGCGCAGGGCGACCGTGGGGGTTGGGCGGGCGGCCTCTTCGGCGGCGGCGCGGAGGGCGGGGAGGCCCTGCTTTTCGAGCCATTGCGGGGTGACGCCCAGGGGGTGCCAGGTGTCGCCGTGGCGGGCCGCGCGGCGGATGGCGGCGGGGCTGTTGCCGCCGATCCACAGCGGTGGGCGCGGGGATTGCAGCGGGCGCGGGGCGGTGTGCACGTTGTGGAAGGAGGTGTGGGTGCCCTCGAACGAGGCGACGTCCTCGGACCACAGCGTGTGCAGCGCCGCGAGGTATTCGTCGGTGATCCGGCCGCGCTCGGCGTACGGGATCTTCAGCGCGGCGAACTCCTCCTCGGCCCAGCCGATGCCGATGCCCAGGACCAGGCGGCCTGCGCTGTACCGGTCCAGGTTGGCGGTCACTCGGGCGGTCAGCAGTGGGTCGCGGTAGGGCAGGATCAGGACGGTGGTGCCCAGTCGGATTCGCTCGGTACGGCCGGCCAGCCAGGCGAGGGCGGTCAGCGGTTCGTAGAAGGGCGCCGGGTATTGGGCGGCGACGTCCGAGGTGACCGCGATGTGGTCGGACAGCATGGCCAGGTCCAGGCCGAGATCCTCGGCATGCCGGACCGAGGTCAACATCGCGTCGGGGCTCGCGGTGGGCCCGTAGTTGGGAATGTTCACGCCGAATCTCATGTACGCCTCCGGGTTGGCCTCGATCGGTCGGCTACGTCGGACTGTCGGCAACACTGACTCGACCGTAGGGCCTGGCACTCGACTCGGGGCCGGATCGAAGGAAGCCCACGCGCGCCACGGGCGGTGAGCGCAGCGAGGAGCCCGCATCGCGGATGCCGTGCCGGGCGCGGCACTAGGGGAGGTTGATCGCGGTTATGCCGGTGAGGACCAGGATGGTGGCTGCTATTCGGTGGCGGCCGTAGGTCTCGTGGAAGATCAGGGTGCCGATGATCGCGCCGAAGACGACCGAGGTTTCGCGGAGGGCGGCGATCGTGGCCAGGGTGCCTCGGGTTTGGGCCCAGATGACGAGGGTGTAGGCGGCGAGTGACATCGCGCCGCCGAGCAGGCCCCAGGCGCGTTGCGGGTTGGGGGTGGTGGTGGGGTCTCGGCGGGCGCGGAGGCGCAGGACCAGGATGGTCGGGGCCGATTCGAGGACGAACAGCCAGGCCGCGTACGACATCGCCGAGCCCGAGGAGCGTGCGCCGACGCCGTCCAGGACCGTGTACAGCGCTATCGCGCAGCCGGTGGCCAGTGCGGCCAGGACCGCGGTGGCCTCGCTGCGGCGCGGGATGCCGCCGGCCAGGGCGAGGACCAGCATGCCCACCGAGATCACCACGACACCGACGGTCTGCGTCAGAGTCAGGTACTCGTGCAGCAGGGTCACCCCGATCAGCGCGGTGACCCATGGGGAGGTGCCGCGCGCGATCGGATACACCTGGCCGAAGTCGCCCAGCCGATACGTCTCCAGCAGGAGCAGGTTGTAGACCATGTGCAGGGCCGCCGAGCCGAGCAGCCACGGCCAGGCGCCGGCGGCCGGGACGCCGACGAACGGCAGGCAGGACAGGCCGATGGCCAGGCTTGCCACCTGGATCATCACCATCGTCCCGAGCCGGTCCTTGAGCCCGTGCGCGAGCGCGTTCCAGGCCGCGTGCAATCCCGCCGAGCCCAGCACGGCGACGGTGACGGCGGGCGTCACGTGCGCTCGCGCGGCGGCCGGGCCGGCGTACGGAGGGCGCCGGTCGCAGCGGCGTCCCCGTTCGGAGCGGCTTCGTCGGTCCGGAGTCGGACGGCGCGCTCGGGCGCCCGGGAGCAGGTCATTCGGGGCATCCAAGCACGGGACATCCAAGCACGGAGGGCGGAATAATGACTTTCCATATGACGCACGCCTCTTCCGAAGACGCCTCCTCCGCCCGCACTCTCTCCGTCCCCTCCGTCCCCGCCACCCGCCGTACCCCCGCCGCCCGCGCCGCCTCCGCCCTCGCCTCGTTGCGCGGCCTCGCGCTGGGTGACGCGCTCGGCGCCCAGTTCTTCGTCCCCGACAACCTCCCGCACCTGGCCGATCGCAGCCTGCCGAGCGGCAGTTGGCCGTGGACCGACGACACCGAGATGGCCTGCGTCCTGCATGCCGAGTTGACCGGGCGCGGCACCGTCGACCAAGACGAGTTGGCCAAGTCCTTCGCTCACCGGCACGACTTCGATCGGGGCTACGGGCCGTCCACGAACCGGATGTTGCGCCTGGTTCGCCAAGGCGGTGATTGGCGCACGCTGGCCGCCGAACCCTTCGACGGCCAGGGCTCGTGGGGCAACGGGGCGGCGATGCGCGTCGGGCCGCTGGGCGCGTGGTTCGCGGACGACCTCGACATGGTGGCGGAGCAGGCCGCGTTGTCGGCCGAGGTCACGCACACCCATCCCGAGGGCGTCGCCGGCGCGGTCGCGGTGGCCGTCGCGGCGGCAGGCGCGGTGACCCTGGGCCGACCGGGTGCGGGCGACTTCGTGAGCTTCGTCCGCGATCGCACCCCCACCGGCCTGGTCCGCGAACGGCTGGGCGCGGCACTGGATCTGGTGGACCGTCAGGACTCCCGCGCGGTCGGCCGGATACTCGGCAACGGTCGCGAGGTGAGCGCACCGGACACGGTCCCGTTCGCGGTGTGGTCCGCGTCCCGGCACCTCGACGACTACCCGGCGGCCTTCTGGTCCACCGCGAGCGCGGGCGGCGACGTGGACACCACATGCGCGATCGTCGGCGCGATCGTGGGTGTCCGGGCCGATGTGCCCGCCGAGTGGACGAGGCATGTGGAACCGCTGCCGACATGGTGGCAGGAGGCGGTGGCGAACTTCCCGCTCAAATAGTTGGCAGAGTTCGCCGAGGTGCACGATGATGAGCGCGCTCTCGTCGCGACGCGCCGATCGGCACCAACTTGCCGTCGGGGCAGGCCGGTTCGTAATGCGTCGCGGAGAGCCCCGACTCGTTCGTCGCCGGCTGAACCGTCTTGTGGGGAGACGTGGTCCGGGCTGCGAGTTCGGTGTGTCGACTTCCTGATGGCCCGTCACACTCTCTTCGCGGCCCGCCGCGTCGTGCTCTCGCGCGACGCTGCGAACCGGCGTGGTGCGTCGGAGCGGGCCGCATTCCTCGGAGGAACCCGTTCCATGCGCACATCCATGTCTCGACTGGGCTCGATCCTGATCACCGGTGCACTGCTCGTTGCGGCGACCGCGTGCGGTTCCGACGACGACAAGAAGGACAGCGGGAAATCGGCCGCCGGCACGCCGAGTCCGAGCGCACCGACCGCGCCGTCAGCGCCGTCAGCGCCGATTCCGGGTACGCCGATGGCCGGCACGACGCCGCCGGCTGCCCCGTCCTCGGCCGCCGGCGCGGTTTCCGCGTTGACCGGCCCGCAATTGGAGAAGGCCGTACTCACCGCCGCCGACCTCCCACAAGGCGTCTACCTGACCCGGCCCGCGGCCGGGTCGGACGACCGGGCGACCGCGACGCCCGCCGACTGCCAACCGCTCGTGGACCTGTTCCTGCCGAGGCAGGGCGCCACGAAGCCGGCCGCCGTCGCACAGGCCTTCGTGTCGATCGGCACCCCGATCCCCACCGGCGTGATCGGTAGCGAGTTGTTCTCCTTCTCGGGCACCGACGCCGAAACCGTGATGGCCAAGGGGCGCGCGGCCCTGAAGAACTGTGGGTCGGTGTCGATGAAGGACCCCGAGGGGGAGACCTCGACGATCAAGCACACCGAGGTCGCCCACCCGAAGCTCGGCGACGACACGTTGGCGATCACCAGCTCGCCCGAGGACGGCGGCGCACGCGCGTCGATCGCGATCCGGGTCGGCTCCACGCTGATCGTGATCAGCTCCGCGGACCTTTCCGGCAACACCGTCAAGGTGCCGGAACTCGCCCTGGTCACCAAGCAGGTCGAAAGGATCACGGCAGCGGCGAAGTCGTGATTCCCGACGGGTCGGCGGTGAATGGTTGGCAAATGCAAGCAGGTTCCAGCATGATGTTGCCGCTCTCGTTGCGCCCCCCGTCGACGGGGCGGCCGCGCCCGGCCGGACACGGCCGACGCTTCGGCTCCGGGGCGGCGAACTCCGCCCGATCGGCGCCGGATGCCCTGCTCGTGGGTGGGATGAGCGTGCGGCCGGTCGGCCGCTGTTCCGCTTCCTGATGGCCCATCGGATCCCGATCGGCCCGATCGCCGTCCTCGTCCGGCGTTCGGGCCCCACCGGAACGACCGAGCTTCTCCGAAGGAACCTCGTATGCGCAGAATCGTGATTCGGGTGGGAACGGCGGTGATCGCCGGGGCTGTGCTCCTGGCGGCGACCGCGTGCGGTCGCGACGAGGAGGCGTTGGCGCGCGAGTACGCGAACACGGCCACGCCCGAGGCGACGGCCGCGGCGACACCGGCACCGTCCGGGACCGCCCCGGCGGGCTCCGCGCCGCCGGCCGCCGGGCCGCCCGCCTCCGGCCCGCCCGCCGCGGACTCCTCCGCCGGGGAGCCTCCGCCCGCACAACCCCCCACCGACGAGTCGGCCGCCCCGTCCGAGAACGGCAACGGGACCGGTTCCGACCCGTCCGCGCAATCCCGCCTCGATGCCGCCCTGTTGACCGCTGCGGAGATGCCGCCCGGTGCCTACGAGGCCGTCTCGAACGACCGCACCGAACTCCGGCAGACCGCGCGGGACACCGCGTGCCAGCCGCTGATCGACCTGCTGCGCCCGGCCCAGGCCGCCGGCGCGCCCACCGCGTCCGCGCAGGCGTCGGTGACCAGGGGCGACCCGACACCGAACGGCTTCACCATCGTCGAGCTGTTCGCCTTCACCGACGCCGGCGCGCGGAACCTGTTCACCCAGGGCCGCGACGCGCTGAAATCCTGCGCGTCGATCACCTCCACCGACGCCGAGGGCGAGACGAGCACCGACGCGTACGCCGCGATCGCGCACGCCACCCTCGGCGACGAGTCGTTGGCGGTCGGGATGACCCCCGAGGCGGGCGGCGCGCTGGGCCAGATCGTGGTCCGGATCGGCTCGACGGTCGTGGTGGTCAGCAACGCGGACCTGTCCGCGACCACACCCACGCTTCCGGCCGACGACCTCGTCTCCCGCCAGATCGCCAAGCTCACGGCCGCCCCGCGCGTCTGACACGGCCCGCATCCCGGCACCCGGTCGGCGCGCCCGAGCGCCGACCGGGTGCCCCCTCGACGCTCGCCTGCGCCAACTCGACGCCCACCGGTGCCCGCTCGACGCCTGCCGGTGCCCACTCGACGCCCACCACCGCGTGCGACACGCTCTCGACGGGGGGCGCCGAGCACGGTCAGCTCGAGTCGCGGGCCCGCAACGTCATCCGCCACATGTCCAGATCGCCCTGGATCGCCCCCTCGCCGACCGCGACGATGGCCGCCGCCACCGCGCTCATCGGCTTCAACTCCTCGAAGGCGACCGAGGTCAGCCGGGGCCGGACCATCTCGCACAGGCTCAGGTCGTCCGTCCCGACGATGGCGAGTTGCTCCGGGATCGCGACGCCCACGTCGGCCAACGCGCCCATGAGCAGCGCGGCGTATTCGTCGTTGTAGCCGTACACCCCGTCGGGACGCCCCTCGTCCCGCCACTCCCCCGCGATCCGCGCGGCCTCGGCCGGATCCTCGGCCATCTCCACGACCCGCACCGTGCCACCCGCCGCCTCGGCCGTGGCCCGGAAGCCCTCGAGCCGTTCCAGGCCCATCTCGGCCAGGCCCGGCTCGCGCGGCACCACCACGGCGAAGTCGCGCCGACCCCGTTCGATCAGATGCTCGGCGGCCCGGCTGCCCGCCGCCTCGTGATCGGCCTTCAGAGTGAGCGCGACCGGCGCGGGGCTGTGGCCCAGGGCCACCACGGCGATCCCGCGCGAGGTCAGGTATTCGACGCCGTCGGCCGACATCCGCTCCGGCAGGACCAGCACCACCGCCGGGTTCAGCGCGCCCCACGCCTTCGCCGCCTCGATGCCGTGCGCGGCGGGATTGCCGTGGATCACCAGGGTGTACCCCAGGGCGTGCAACTCGCGGGCCAGGCCGTCCAGGAAGCGCTGGATCAGTTGTCCGAACGGCACCACGTAGGTCGGCACGATCACCAGATCGGTCCGCCCGCGCCGCAACGATCGCGCGTCCGAACGCGGCTCGTAACCCAGCCCGGCGGCGACCTCACGGACCCGGCGCCGGGTCTCCTCGGGGATACGGCTGTCCACGACATCGTTCATCGCGTACGACACGGTCGCGCGCGAAACGCCTGCGGCGCGGGCCACATCGGCCCCGGTCGGGGGGCGTCTCGTTGTGCTCATGGGGCGATTGTCGCCCAGGTCGGGGCCGCACCGGGCATGTGGCCCGCCGTGCCGGTCCTCGTGTCGACGTCCCCGTCCCAATTGGCTGATTATGCGTCAGGAAGGCCCGGTCGCATCGCGACCGGGCCTTCCGAATTCCTCGGCGAGCCTCACCCGCCGAAAACGACGAGGAGACTCATCCGGCGAGCCTCACCCGCCGAAGGCGACGAGGAGCCTCATCCGACGAGCTCCTCCCGCCGAAGGCGGCAAGGAGACTCACCCGACGACCATGGCGAGGAGACTCACCCGATGAAGGTGATCCGGTCCGCCGCCGGCGGCGCCAACGGCGCGCTCGCCGACGAATGGGCCGCGAAGTAGGCCAGCAGCGCGTCCAGATCGGACCCGCCGACCAGCTTGTTCGTACCGGTCTTGAAGGCGGCGAAGCCGTCGCCGCCGCCGGCCAGGAACTCGTTCGCGCTGACCTTGTAGGTCGCGGCCGGGTCGATCGGCACGCCGTTGAGCTTGACGCTGCCCGCCACGATCTTCGCCGCGCCGGTCTGCGACCGGTCGGTCGTGTAGGTCAGGCCCTTCGATATCTGCAACACCTTCGGGCTGGCCGCGTTGCCACCCGTGTACTGCTGCGCGAGCAGGTCGAGCACGGCCTGACCCTTGAGGTCCAGGGTCTGCATCATGTTGGTGAACGGCTGCACCGTGAACGCCTCGCCATAGGTGACGACGCCGTCCCCATCGGTGCCGGCCGCCGCGTATTGCAGGTCGGAACGGATCCCGCCCGGGTTCATGAACGCGATCTGCGCACCGCCCTTGTCGGCCGGCGCGGTCGCCTCCAACTGCGCGTCGGCGATCACGTCACCGAGCGGCGACTCGGGCGTGGTCGCGCCGCGTCCGCGAATGTCGCCGGAGATGTAGCCGATCGAGCGGTTGGACACCGGGGCCGCGAGCTTCTGCCAGTCGGCCAGCAGACTGGTCAGGTCCGGGGCCTTCGGGCTGTCCCGGCGTACGACCGTGTTCGTCGCCTTGACCGACGTGCGCACGATGTCACGGGTGCGCTTGTCGTAGGTCGCGTCGATCTTGGTGTACACCTTGCCGAACGACGAAGCGCTGGTGACCATCCGCGGCTTCCCGGCCGGGTCCGGGATGTTGCACGAGTACGCCTGGTGCGTGTGGCCGGTGACGACCATGTCGATCGCCGGGTCCAGGCCCTTGGCGATGTCCACGACCGGACCGGACAGGCCCAGGTTGCCGCCCGCGTTGCAGTCGTAGTTGTACGCGTTGTTCGCGGGCAGGCCGCCCTCGTGCAGCAGCACCACGATCGACTCGATGCCGATCAGCCGCAACCACGGCACGATGTTGTTGGCGGTCTGGATCTCGTCCTTGAACTTCAGGCCCTTGACACCCTCGGCGGTGACGATGTCCGGGGTGCCCTCCAGGGTCATGCCGATGAAGCCGACCCGCGCGCCGCCCACGTTCTTGACGGTCACCGGGGCCAGGATCGGCAGGCCGGTGCGCTCGTCGAGCACGTTGGCCGCGAGGTACTGGAAGTCGGCTCCCTTGAACGTGCGGCCCGGGGTGTAGCAGCCCTCGGTGGGGTGGCAGCCACCCCACTGCATGCGCTGGAGTTCCTTCTTGCCCTCGTCGAACTCGTGGTTGCCCACCGAGGTGACGTCCAGGCCGACCTTGTTCAGCGCCTCGATGGTCGGCTCGTCGTGGAACAGGCCCGACAGGAGCGGGCTCGCCCCGATCATGTCGCCGGCCGCGATGGTCAGCGAGTTGGGGTTCTTCGCCCGCTCCGCGCGCAGTTGGGTCGCGAGGTGCTCGATGCCGCCGGCCGGGATCGCGACGGGCTTGCCGTCGGGACCGATCTCGGTGACGTTGCCCGCGGAACCCTGCGGTTCCTCCAGGTTGCCGTGCAGGTCGTTGAGCGCGAGGAATTGCAGATCCGTCGTGCCGGAGGGCCGGCCCTGGCCGGCGCGTGCGTCGGCGGTCGCCGTGCCGCCCATGGCGAGCAGGCTCGCGGCGACCAGGCCGGTGAGGGCGAGGCGACCGCGGCGTCGTCTAATCCCGAGCATGGGATCCCTTCCGATGGCGCGCAGTGGTGACGCGCGTAGAAACGGGGACTGAAGGTGTCACGAAGGCAGAGATTAGGGGCAGTTCCCCGACCGGCACGAGACCTCACGCGAAACCGTTTCGTGAAACCGTCGTGAACTCGGGCGACCGCCGCGCGCACAGGGCATGATCAACCACCGTTTCCCACCCCCGGGCACTGGGCAGCCGTACGGCGTGGCACCTAAAAGGGAGGGATGTCCGCGATGCGCGTGGAATTCGCGACCGAACCGGGTCATCCGGGCAAACCGAACGAGGACTTCGTCGTCGCGGGGCCGACGACGCTGGTGCTGCTGGACGGTGTGACGTCGAGTTCGGACAACGGATGCAAGCACGGTGTCCCGTGGTTCGTCGAGCGGTTGGGCACCGCCCTGTTCACGCACAGCGGCGGCCGGCCGGACCGGTCCCTGGCCGAGTGTCTGCACGACGCCATCGAGGACACCTCGGCCCTGCACGTGGACGGCTGCGACCTGGCCCGGCCGGACGCGCCCGCCGCGACGGCGGTGGTGGCGCGCGTGGTCGAGGACCGGTTGGAGTACCTGGTGTTGTCCGACTCGACGCTGTTGATCGAGCGGGACGAGGACCTGACCGTGATCACCGACGATCGCCTGGACGTGATCGGCGTGGCCGCTCGCCGGCGCCGGGACGCGCATGCGACCGGCACACCCGAGTACCTGACGGCACATCAGGAGTACGCGGACACCCTGCGGGCGGCGCGGAACGTGGCCGGCGGCTACTGGGTCGCGGCGGCCGATCCGGAGGCGGCGGGCGAGGCGTTGACGGGCGGACTGGACCTGGGCGAGGTACGCGCGCTCGCCGTGTTGAGCGACGGGGCCAGCCGACTGGTCGACCGGTTCGGGCTGAGCGACTGGGATCGACTGATGACCACGCTGCGGCACTTCGGGCCGGCCGAGGTGTTGGCGCGGGTCCGGGCCGCGGAGGCCTCCGACGCGGACGGCACGCGCTGGCCACGCGGCAAGCCCTGCGACGACGCGACGGCGGTGTGGGCTCTGGTGTAGCCGGCCCGCGGACAGGCTCCGGACGCCGGACCGCGCCCCGACCCGGCCCCAACCCCCGACCCCCGACCCCCGAACGCCGAACGCCGGACGGGCCGTCGACGACCCGACCGGCGTTCGACGCGCCGCCGGACTATTTCGGCAGCACGCTCTCGATCGCGGCGATCAGGTTCGGGTCGTGCGGGTCGGTCTGCGGCCGGAACCGACCCACGATCGCGCCGTCGGCGGAGAGCAGGAACTTCTCGAAGTTCCACTGCACGTCACCCGCGCCGCCCTCGGCGTCGGAGGCCGCCGCGAGCACGTCGTAGAGCGGATGCCGGTCCGGTCCGTTGACGTCGATCTTCTCGGTGAGCGGGAACGTGACGCCGTAGGTCGTGGAGCAGAACTCGAGGATCTCCTCGGCGCTGCCCGGCTCCTGACCCATGAACTGGTTGCAGGGCACGCCCACGACGGTGAAGCCGCGCGCGCCCAGTTCCTTCTGGAGTTCCTCCAGGCCGGTGTACTGCGGGGTCAGGCCGCACTTGGACGCGACGTTGACGACCAGTGCGACCTTGCCCTCGGTGACACCGCCCAGGGTCGTACGCTTCCCCTCCAGCGTGGCGATGGGGGTATCGAGGATGCCCATGATCGTTGTCCTTCCTGCGTGGTGCCGCTCGCAGCGACGCGATCCGATGACGTGGAGCGCTCCGAGACGGCGCGAGTAAGACCTGAAGACTCGACGCTATCGAGCACAGCGGTAGGCTGCCCGACCGCGTCAGGCCGAATCACCACGCCGTGTGGCGTACACATCCGCCAGTCCCGCGCGCCACCCCACCGCACACGGACCGGTGATCGCCGCGCGCTTGCCGGTGTCCTGTACCTGACCGCGCAGCGTGCCCGGTTGCTCGCGCACCACCACCTCGGCCGGCAGGCCGCTCAGATCGGCCATGTGCGCCGCCCAGTCCTGCACGCTCACCGGCTCGTCGCCGCCCCAGTTGACCACCGTCGCGGGGGTGGACGCCGCGTCCAGCAGGGCCGCCGTCTGGCTGTTGATGTCGTCCTGGTGGATCGGGCTGTACATGCACGGATCCCAGCGGGTGACGATCGGTTGCCCGGCCAGCACCGCGTCCAGGTGCATCGTCGGCAGGCCGCCGCCCGGGCCGTAGGAGGCGTTCATCCGGGCGATCACCACCGGGAGGTCGAACGCGCGGGCGCAGTAGCGCGCCACCGCCTCCTCGGCGGTCTTGGAGACCGAGTAGGTGGGCGCGTGCGAGACGTTGGCGTCGCCGAGCGGGTCGGTCTCACGGAAGACGTGCATCGGGTCGGGATGCGGCTTGAGCACCGACGCGGTGGACATCACCAGCGCCGCCTTGGCCCGTCGACAGTGCTGGAGCAGCAGCCCGGTGCCCTCCGCGTTGACCCGCAACGCCTCGTCGTAGTCCAGCCCGGGACCCTGGAAGGTGGCCAGGTGCAGGACGTGGGTGAAGTCCTCGGGCAGCTCGCCGAAGTCGCCCGAGCCCAGGTCGACGGCGCGCGTGGTCACGCCCAGCGCGTCCACCCGCTTGCGGTCCTCGGCGTTCGAGAAGCGGGCGATGCCCCATACCTCGTTGTCCCGGGCCAGGTACTCGGTCAGCGGGTAGGCGATCTGGCCCGCGGGGCCGGTGATCAGGATCTTCTCGCCGGACAGCATGCGGCTCCTCGGGGACTCGGGTACGCGATCCGTAACGGATCCGGCTGCGATCCGTACGCGAAGTACGACGTCGAGCTTCGACGGTACATCTGACGTACCGTCATATCCGAGACGGAGCAGGGAGGCCAGAGCGGTCGTACGTGGCCCCGGACACCCTCGTGCGTGGCCCGGGAACCCGCGCGCGGGTTCCCGGGCATCCTCGCGCCGGTCCCCGGACACCCCGATGGCGCCCACCGCACGGGGGTGGCGGGGGCGCCAGGGGTATCGAGGATGGGTCTGCGGGCTCCGACGGCGGGCCTCGAACGCGCCGCCGGGGCGCGAACTCAGACCTCGATCTCCTCCTCGATACGCTTGAGGCTGTGTCGGGCCAGCGCGAGGTTGGCGCGGTCCTTCATCAGCACGATGTAGAGGAACAGACCCTTGCCGGCCCGGCCGGTCAGCGGCCGGATCACGTGGTACTGCTTCCCGAGCGTGATCAGGACGTCCTCGATCTGGTCGCCGAGGTGCAACATCTCCATCGTGCGCATCTTCGCGCGCATCACGTCGGTGTTTCCGGCGGCGGCCACGTTCAGGTCGAGTTCCTTGCTGCCGCCGAGAATTCCGAGCGCCATTCCGCTCGTGTAGTCGACGAGGGCCACACCCACGGCGCCCTCGATCGTCATTGCTTCCTTGAGGGCCGTTTCCATATTGGCCATGATTGCCTCCGGGGCGATCGGCGGTGCGGCTTTCCGGTGGACTCCGACAGGCTCGTCCTCGGGCACTGCTGCGACACCCGGGGTCGGCGGCCCGACCGGGATCACCTCGATCGGGTCGGCGTCGACTGCCGCGTTGGGATGGGCCTCGATTGCTTCGATGACATCCGCCTCGGTCACAGGGGTCCACTCGCTGTCGGACCCGGTCGGCAGGTCGCCTGATCTGCGCCGGGACGGCCTCGACCGTCGCGGGGGTTGTGCCATCTCCGCCCAACTCCTCGCGATCGGGCTCCTCGATGTCGAAGCCCGCGCGGGTGAACCCCGCCGGCCCGCGTCCGCCTTGGCCCGCACCGGCACCGGATCGCCGCGGCCGAACACGGGCGTCGCCGAGGGCGCCCGTGCGCCGATACTCACGACCTCCGTCGAATTCACGCCCCCGCCGCTCAAGTCACGCGCCCCTTCCCCCTGTGTGCGCCCGTTCCATCCGCGCGCCCGTACTTTGCGCGTTGCCCGTATCTTGTGCGTCTGTTGCGGGTCTGGGAATTCGAGTTCGACTGCTTCGAACTCGACGTCCCGGACTCACTGAACGGCAGCGTAGAAGCAGCTCGAAGAGCCCTGCGGGCAATATTCGATTAATTTCCGGAAACCCGGTCCGGACGCGACCCGGGCGCTAAAATCCCCTGCCCCGCACGAACGGCCCGCCGTCGGGGGCTGTCCTGGGAAGTGACTCGCCGGTAGCGTCGGCCGCGATCCCCCGCCCGAATACCCGTCCGAGTCGAGTTCGAGGAGACGCACATGTCCGGCACCGATGCTCCGCAGGCCCAGGACGTGCAGGGCCGGCAGCCGACCCCGCCGCAGCCGGTGTCCCCGGCCGACCTGAGCTTCGCCCTGCCGCCCACGTTCGAGACCGTCGAACAGGAGCGCCGGCACCGCAAGGAGCGGTTGACCGCGGCGCTGCGGCTGTTCGGTCGGTTCGGCTTCGAGGAGGGGGTGGCCGGCCACATCACCGCGCGTGATCCGGAGCTCACCGATCACTTCTGGGTCAACCCGTTCGGGATGTCGTTCAAGCACATCACCGTGGACGACCTGATCCTGGTCAACCACGAGGGACAGGTCGTCGAGGGTCGATTCCACGTCAACCAGGCCGCGTTCGCGATCCACTCGCAGATCCACGCGGCCCGTCCCGACGTGGTCGCGGCGGCACACAGCCACTCCGTGCACGGCCGGGCGATCTCCGCACTCGGCATCCGGCTCGAACCGATCACGCAGGACGTGTGCCCGTTCTACGAGGACCACGAGCTGTTCGACGATTACGCGGGCGTCGTACTCGATGCCGAGGAGGGCCGCCGCATCGCCAAGACGCTCGGCCCGCGGAAGGCGCTGATCCTGCGCAACCACGGCCTGCTCACGGTGGGGCAGTCGGTCGACGCGGCGGCGTGGTGGTTCATCACCATGGAGCGCTCCTGCCAGGTACAGCTGCTCGCCCAGGCGGCCGGTGAGCTCAAGCCGATCACGCCGGAGAACGCGCGGCTGACCCGGGAACAACTGGGCAACGACACGGTTGCCTGGATCAACTACAAGCCGCTGTACGACGTGATCAGCCGCTCCGAACCGGACCTGTTCGGCGTGGACGGCCCGATGACGATCTGATCACCCGACGATCCGATCACCGCGGTCGGCGCCGGATCCGGGCAATCCGGTCCCGGCCGCCGACCGGATCCGCCGACCGGGCGCAATCTCGCCGATATCCGGCCGCGTCGGGAGTCAAATCACCCGGTTGCGGAAAGTACAACAGCATGTACGAACGGAGCCTTCCGCGGCACTTCGCCCGCTCGGCGCGGCCCGCCCGCCCGCGCGCCCGGGTGTGGCTGCCCGAGGTCGCGAGCCCGGTCGACCCCTCGGTGCTGTGGCGCCGGGTCGGCCAGTTCGTGGTGGACGTGCTGGCGTCCGCGCTGTTGCCCGGCGCCGCGATGTTCCTGTTCGTCCTGCTGCCCACACATCCCGACGGTTCGATCCGCAGCGGCCCGCTGACCGCGACGATCACCGTCGGTGTGCTGCTGGTCGCGCTGGCGATCCTGTTCTGGTACTGGGTACTGCGGCCCGCCGAGCACGACGGGCGCACGTGGGGCATGCAGATGTTCGGCATCCGGGTCGTGGACGTGTCCGGCGGGCGGGCGGGGCGGCGTCAGCTCGGGATCCGCTGGCTGCTGCTGTGCGTCGACGCGTTCGCGCTCGGCGCGGTCGGCCTGGCCGCGGTGCTCACCAGCGAGCGGCGCCAGCGGGTCGGTGACCGGGTCGCGGGCACCGTGGTGGTCCGGGGCCGAGGACCCGGCCTGAACTGAGCACCGCACGGCGTGGCTCGGCGCCGCGCCGCGCTCACCACGCCGCACCGCACCGCGTCCCGCCGCACCGAGCCGCACCCGTCGACGATCACGCTCCGGAATGCGGCAATTGCTCGACCGCTCCGCCCGCATTGTGGTCTTGCGCACGGTTTGCAAAAGCCATCTTGTCGCCATGTCCATCCGACCACTAGTGTCGGCTCGCCGTGGTGCTCGGGAAGCCGGTTCGATGCCGGCGCGGCCCTCGCCACTGTGATCGGGAAGTTCTCCTCCACCCCCGCGGAAACGTTGATTCGTCGCCGCGGGAAGCCACTGGGACCGCTCGCGCGGCCCCGGGAAGGCGGAGACGTGA
Source organism: Embleya sp. NBC_00888 (assembly GCF_045207655.1). NCBI lineage: Bacteria > Bacillati > Actinomycetota > Actinomycetes > Kitasatosporales > Streptomycetaceae > Embleya > Embleya sp. NBC_00888. The sequence goes on from NZ_CP108784.1 coordinate 3,135,950, forward strand.
ACGTACGACCCGTCAGCCAGGAGACCGGCCACGGCGATCGTCCGTCCACGAGGTGTTGGAGAGGGACCCTTCCTCATGCATATCGCAGAGGGCTATCTGCCCTGGGAACACGCTGCCGCCTGGGGCGTCGCGTCGGCCCCGTTCGTCGTCCACGGCACCCGCGCGCTCACCCGCGAGGTGCGCGACAAACCCGAGAACACCCTGCTGCTCGGCGCGTCCGGCGCGTTCTCGTTCGTGCTGTCCGCGCTGAAGATCCCTTCCGTCACCGGTAGTTGCTCGCATCCCACCGGCACCGGACTGGGCGCGATCCTGTTCCGGCCGCCGATCATGGCCGTACTGGGCACGATCACCCTGCTCTTCCAGGCGTTGCTGCTCGCGCACGGCGGGCTGACCACGCTCGGCGCGAACGTCTTCTCCATGGCGATCGTCGGCCCGTGGGCCGGCTACGGCGCGTATCGGCTGGCCCGTTCGCTCCTGGACGGACGCGGCGGCACCACCCCGCTGGATGTCGCGGTGTTCGTGGGCGCGTTCGTCGCGGACCTGAGCACCTACTGCGTCACCAGCGTGCAGTTGGCCCTGGCCTTCCCCGACCCGGACAGCGGATTCGCGGGCGCGTTGGCCAAGTTCGGCGGCATCTTCTCCCTCACCCAGATCCCGCTGGCGATCAGCGAGGGTCTGCTGACCGTCCTGGTCGTGCGCTTGTTGCGGCAGTCCAGCCGAGGCGATCTGGTCCGGCTCGGTGTGGTCACGGACGCGCGGATCGCGCGCGAGGAGGAGAAGTCCAAGTGAAGCGCTCCACGAAGATCAACCTGCTGATCGTGGTGGCCGTGGTGCTGCTCGCGGTCCTGCCCGTGGTGTTCGGCATGGGCGACCACAAGGACGAGCCGTTCACGGGCGCCGACACCCAGGCGGAGACCGCGATCACGGAGAACGACCCGGACTACGAACCGTGGTTCAGCCCGTTGTACGAACCGCCGTCCGGAGAGATCGAGTCCGGCCTGTTCGCGTTGCAGGCCGCCCTCGGCGCGGGCGTGGTCGGCTACATGTTCGGGGTCAAGCGCACCCGCCGCCGGCTCGCGCCGGACGCCTCGGACACGCCCGACGAACCGACCGCCGCTTCGGCGAATGCCGAGGCGACACCGGCGGACCAGACGCCGGCCTCGGTCCCGGGCCGCTGATCCCGTGCTGCCGATCGACGCGGCGGCGCACGCGAGTTCGTGGCGTCACCGCCATCCGGCCGACAAGGCCGTGCTCTCCTTCGGGCTGCTCGGGTGCGCGGTGGCGCTGCCGCCGTGGCCCGGCGCGGTCGTGGTCGCGGCGACCGTCCTGGTCGTCGCGTTCGGCTTCGCGCGCGTGCCCGCCCGGCGGTTGTGGCGGGCCGCCCGCGCGCCGCTCGGATTCGCCGCCACCGGCGCGCTCGCCCTGCTCGTCACGATCGGCGCGGACGGCGTCGGCTGGGCCCCGGACGGGCCGCGCCACGCCGCCGAGTTGCTCGCCCGCTCCACCGCCGCGGGCCTGGCGATGCTGCTGTTCGCGTTCACCACACCGCTGTCGGACGTACTGCCGAGGCTGACCCGGGTGGGCGTGCCGGCCGCCGTGGTGGACGTCGCCGCGGTGATGTATCGGATGTTGTTCCTGCTCTACGACACGACCACGCGGATCAACCAGGCCCAGGCGGGCCGGCTGGGTCATCGCACCCGGCGAGCCCGTTGGCGCTCGGTGGCCGGGCTCGGCTCGGCGGTCTTCGTGCACGCGTTCGCCCGCGCCCAGCGCCTGGAGGCGGGTCTGGCCGGACGCGGCTACGACGGGCGCCTGCGGGTGCTGGTGGACGAGGTACGCGTCTCGCGGGCGTTCGTCGCGGGCTCCCTGTTCGTCGTGGCGGCGGTCGTCGCCGCCACTCTTCTCCTGGTATCGGTGGTGCCGTGATTCCGTTGCGGGTACGAGAGATCGGCTACGCCTACGAGGACGGGCCGGCCGTGTTGAGCGGACTGTCCCTGTCCGTTCCGACCGGACGCGCGCTGGCGCTGCTGGGGCCCAACGGCAGCGGGAAGACCACGCTGCTGCGGCTGTTGACCGGCGGCCTGACACCGGACTCGGGGCGGGTCGAACTGCACGAGGTGCCGATTCGGCACGACCGCAAGGGGCTCACCGCGCTGCGGCGGGCCGTGCAACTGGTCGTCCAGGATCCCGACGACCAGCTCTTCTCGGCGTCGGTGGCCCAGGACGTCTCGTTCGGGCCGCTCAACCTGGATCTTGACCCGGCCGAGGTGCGCTCACGGGTGGCCGAGGCGCTGGCCGCGCTCGGGATCACCGAACTGGCCGAGCGGCCCGTGCACCTGCTGTCCTTCGGACAGCGCAAGCGGGTCGCCATCGCCGGCGCGATCGCGATGCGGCCCGAGGTGCTGGTGCTGGACGAGCCGACCGCGGGCCTGGATCCGGCCGGGCAGGAAGCGCTGTTGCACACGCTCGACCACTTGCGTGCGACCGGGACGACGGTGGTGATGGCCACCCACGACGTGGACCTCGCGCTGCGCTGGGCCGACGACGCGGCGGTCCTCGCACACGGGCGCCTGCACACCGGGCCGGCGCACGAATTGCTCGCGGACACCGAGTTGCTGGCCGCCGCGAGCCTGCGGCCGACCTGGGCGCACGCGGCCGCCGCCGTACTGGCGGCACACGGGCTGGCCCCGGCGGGCACCCTGCCGCGCACGCCCGCCGAACTGGCCGCCCTGGCCGTGCGTGCGACCCCGACCACCGCGGAACCCGCCCACTGAGCGAACCCCGGGCCGGCCTCAGCGCCGGCGCAGCAGCACCACCGCGCGGTCGTCGCCCACGTTGCGCCCGGCCGCCGCCACGATCCGGCGCGCCGCGTCGTGGAAGTCGTCCCGGACCAGCCGCTCGGCCTCGCCGAGGAAACGGTCGATGCCGGTGGCGATGTCCTCACCGGGCATCTCCACCATGCCATCGGTGAACAGCAGGAGCGCGTCGCCGGTGCCCAACCGGCCCTTGACGCCCTCGAAGGTCGCGTCCTCGATCACCCCCAGGAGCGGGCCGACCGCCTCGAGCACGTGCCATCGCCCGGAGCCGGCGTTCCAGTGCACGCCCGGTGGGTGACCCGCCGAGATCAACTCGTACTCGCCCGACTCCAGGTCGAGCACGACGTGCACCGCCGTCGCGAAGCCCTCCGCCCACTCCTGGCGCAACAGGTAGTCGTTCGCCGCCGGCAGGAAGCCGTGCGGGGGCAACGATCCGAGCAGCCCGCCGAACGCGCCGGACAACATCAACGCGCGCGTGCCCGCGGCCAGCCCCTTGCCGGAGACGTCGACCAGCACCACCTCGAGCACCCGCCCGCCGCCCGCGCCGCGCGAGGCGACCAGGAAGTCGCCGGAGAACGACTGCCCACCGGCCGGTCGCAGCACCACCTCGGTATGCCACTGCGGCGGCAGTACCGGCATCTCGCCCTGGGCCCGCAACCGGTCCCGCAGGTCGAACAACATCGACTCGCCACGTGTCCACTGCACGCCCAGGCGGGTCCGCATCCGGGCCATCAGCAGCACGATGCCGGCGATCGCCCCGACCACCACGATGGTGCCCGCGGTGACCTCGTCCGGGTCGTGCACCTGGTGCTGCGCGACCAGTACGCCGGCGGTGGCCGCGTACAGCAGGAGCAGGCTGGGCATCCGCAGCACCAACCCGCCGACCAGGATCGGCAGCGCCGTCATCGTGGCCGGGAACCACGACGCGTTCACATCCGAGAGCAGGCCGCACGCGGTGACCGCGGCCAGCAGTCCGGCCAGGGCGAACCCGTCGGAGGGGAAGACCCGATGCCGCAGCCAGGTCACGACGCGCCGGCCCGAGCGCGCGAGTGTCGCGCGCCTCCCGGTCCGGCTTGCCCGGTTTCCTCTGCTCGTCGGCGCGGCCACCCCGCGACACTACCGAACGGTCACCAATCGGAGGTTACGCCGACGGCTGACAGGTGGGACACCAGAACAGATTCCGGCCGACCAACTCGGCGGTCTTGACCGGGGTTTCACACACCAGACACGGCATGTCGGTGCGCCGGTAGACGTACACCTCGCCACCGTGGTCGTCCTTGCGCGGCTCGCGGCCCATCGCCTCGGGGGTGTGCTCGGGACGCACGGTGTCGATCCGGCCCAACCGCACGCCCTCGCGCATCAGCAGCACCAGGTCGGCCCACATCGCGTCCCAGGTCTCCCGTGCGAGCCGGTTGCCCGCCAGCCGGGGGTCGACGCCGAACCGGAACAGCACCTCGGCGCGGTAGACGTTGCCCACGCCCGCGAGCACGTTCTGCTCCATCAGCAGCGCGCCGATCGGCTTCGCGCTGCGGTGGATCCGCTGCCACGCCGCCGCCGGGTCCGCGTCCGCCCGCAGCGGGTCGGGGCCCAGCCGGGCGTGCACCGCGTCCTTCTCGGCCCGGTCCAGCAGTCGGCAGGCGGTGGGGCCGCGCAGGTCCGCCCAGGCCGCGCCGCCCGGCACCTTCGCGGCCAGCCGCAGCCGGACCTGGCCGACCGGGTCGGGCAGCTTGTCGCCCTCGCCGAAGGAGAACTGTCCGTACAGGCCCAGATGCACGTGGATGTAGCGCTCGCCGGAGAACTCCAGGAACAGGTGCTTCCCGTGCGCGTCGGTGGCGACCAGGGGCTCCCCGTCGAGCAGCGCCGCGCTCTCCGCGAATCGGCCCTGCGGGCTGCTCAGCCGCAGCGGCAGTCCGCCGAAGCGCTCCTGGTGGGCGGTGGCGAGACGGTGGATGGTGTGGCCCTCGGGCACGCGGCCTCCAGTGCGGCGACGAATGCGCGGTGATGGATCCGGGTGGTGGAACCCGGTGGTGGATGCGCGGTGGTGTGACGCCTCCACGCTACCGATCCGCACCGACATGGCGGCGCCCCCGACCGGACGGACCGATCGGGGGCGCCGGCGGAGCGGCCTCGGGCTACGGCAGGGTCGGCAGTTCGCCGGTGTTCTCGTACTTGGTGAGCATGTTGATCCGGCGGGTGTGCCGCTCCGCCTCGCTGTACGGGGTGTTCACGAAGACCTCGAGGAACTTCGTCGCCTCGTCGAGGGAGTGCATGCGCGCGCCCATCGAGATCACGTTCGCGTTGTTGTGCTCGCGGGCCAGCGACGCGGTCTCCTGGCTCCACACCAGGGCGCAGCGCACACCCTTGACCTTGTTCGCCGCGATCGCCTCGCCGTTGCCGGAGCCGCCGAGCACGACGCCGAGGCTGCCCGGGTCGGCGGCCACCCGCTCGCCGGCCCGCAGACAGTACACGGGGTAGTCGTAGGAGTCGGCCTGTACGGCCGGGCCGCAGTCGACGGCCTCGTGGCCGTTGGCGTCGAGCCACGCGATGAGGTGCTGCTTGAGGTCGTAGCCGGCATGGTCGGAGCCGAGGTAAACGCGCATGGGCCGCAGTCTCTCAGGCTCGGTCCCGAACGTCCCATCAGGGCCGGTATCCACCGGGTGGCGTGTCCGGCGCGCCGGTCGGCCGAGGCGGCGCGGTGGGCGGCGGGCCCGCGGGCCGGATGGTGGTGGGGGCGTCGTACGGCGACTGCGGCGGGAGGCCGAAGGCGAGGTTGCCGGGGGCGGCGGGCGGGCCGTACCCGGCGGGTTGGCCGTAGACGGTCATCGGCGGTTGCGGGTACCCGGTCGGGTTCGCCGCCCCGCGCGCCGCCACGTAGCCGGCCGCCGCGGCCAGGCCCACCAGCCAGCCGGTGAGCAGCCCGAAGTAGGCGCCGGCCTGGATCGTGGTCATCGCGTCCTGGAAGCCCGAGATGCCGCGCCCGCGCCCGGCCTCGTCGTGCACGATCGTGAAGACGGTCAGCGAGTGCAGCGCGCCGCCGAGCACCAGCGAGAACCAGCCGAGCACGAACGCCATGAAGCCGCCGGCGCGCTCGCCCAGGCCGCGCGCACCGAGCGCGAGCACCGCCGCGACCACCACGAACAGCACCGCGATGCCGACATAGCCCGCGGTGACGTCCTTGGTGGTGAAGCTGACCCGGAACTCGTCACCGAGTTCGCCCTTGTCCGCGATCCACAGCGGATGACCGATGATCCGCAGCAGCACCATGTACCACTTGCCGCTGTCGCTGCTCTCGCCCCACGACTCCTTGAACACCCACTGGTTGCCCAGCCCGGCCACGATCAGGAACGCGACGACGGTTCCGCTGATGGCGATGCGCTTGGTTGCCCCCGGTCTCATGGGACGAGAGTAGGCGTCCGCGGGTGCCGCTCGCCAAGAAAATCGGGCCCCGCCTCCCCTTGTGGGGAAACGGGGCCCGACCGGTGACGGGGCGTCAGCCGCGCCGGCCGACCAGCTTCCAGGCGGTGGGCAGCAGCGCCGTCGCGAGCAGGATCTTGACCGCGTCGCCGAAGAGGTAGTTCCGCATGCCGATCTCGTACGCCGTGGACATCGAGATGCCGAGGTCGTGCGCGAGGTAGGTGAGGCCGGCCGCGTAGATCACCGCGTTGCCCAGCACCATCGTGCCGACGGTGCGCAGCGCGCTGCGGTCGGTGCCGCGCTGGGCCAGGAAGCCGGCCGCGGCGGCGGCGAGCACCATGCCGAACACGTAGCCCAGGGTCGGGAAGCCGGTGCCGGAGGTGCCCTCCGCGAACCACGGCATGCCCGCCGCGCCCAGACCCAGGTAGAGCACCATCGCGGCGAGCCCTCGCCAGGCGCCGAGCGCGCTGCCGGCGAGCAGCACGGCGAAGGTCTGCGCGGTCACCGGGACCGGCGAGCCGGGCACCGGGACGGAGATCTGGGCGGCGAGGCCGACGAACGCGGACGCGCCGACGACCAGCGCGGCGTCGCGCACGGCGGCGCCTTTGAAGACCCGGGCGGGGACCAGGTCGGCCAGGACGGGGCGGCGCGCGTCGAGAAGGGCAGTACTCACAGCTGACTCCACACTCTTGGGTTGCGGGACCCTGTGAACTTAACCAATCGGACATCGAACGATCACGGCGGTGCCCGACAACGTATTAATCCGAACATTGTCGAGCGCCACCGGAAGCACAGTGTCGAGCACCACCGAAAGCGTTCGGCCGAGCGTCACAGTTGCAGCGACTTGACCTCCAGGTACTCCTCCAGGCCGAACCGACCCAGTTCGCGCCCGTTGCCGGACTGCTTGTAACCGCCGAACGGGGCAAGCGGGTTGAACGCTCCGCCGTTGATCTCCACCTGGCCGGTGCGCATCCTGCGGGCGAACGCGACCGCCGCCTCGCGGTTGGGCCCCCACACCGCGCCGGCCAGACCGTAGGGGGTGTCGTTGGCGATCCGCTCGGCCTCCTCCTCGGTGTCGTAGGCCAGGATCGACAACACCGGGCCGAAGATCTCCTCGCGCGCGATGGTCATCTCGTTGGTGACGTCGGAGAAGACCGTGGGCCGCACGTGGTAGCCGCCCTCGACGCCCTCGGGCAGTTCCGGGCCGCCGGCCACCAGGGTCGCGCCCTCCTCGATGCCCTTGGCGATGTAGCCGCGCACCCGCTCGAACTGGGTCGCGTTGACCAGCGGGCCGAGCTTTCCGGTCATCGCCGTCGCGGTCTCCGCGGCCAGTTCGACCGCGCGCGGCAGGTCGTCGCGGTGCACCAGCATCCGGGTCGGCGCGCTGCACGTCTGCCCGCTGTTGAGGTACGCGCCGCCCACGCCCGCGCGCACCGCCTTCTCCAGGTCGGCGCCGGGCAGGATCACGTTGGCGGACTTGCCGCCGAGTTCGAGCGCGACCCGCTTGACCGTCGCCGAGGCGAGCTCGGACACGCGCGTGCCGGCCCGGGTCGAGCCGGTGAACGAGACCATGTCGACGTCCGGATGGGCCGCGATGGCCTCGCCGACCACCGGTCCGGTGCCGGAGACCAGGTTGACCACGCCCGCCGGGAAGCCCGCGTCGTGCAGGATCTCGAAGAACAGGTGTGCGGCCTGCGGCGCGACCTCGCTGGCCTTGAGCACCACGGTGCAGCCCGCGACCAGCGCCGGGCCGAGCTTGTTGGTGATCTGGTGCAGCGGGAAGTTCCACGGGGTGATCGCGCCGACCACGCCGACCGGTTCGCGCACCACCAGCGAGGACCCGATGTTCTCCTCCCACGGGAACTCGTCGGCGAGCTTGACGTAGCTGCCCAGCACGACCAGCGGCAGACCAAGGTGCACCCGCTCGACCAGTGCGGCGGGCGCACCCATGTCCGCGACGATCACCTCGGCCATCTCGGCCGAGCGCTCGGCGAGCAGGTCCCGCGCCTTCGCGAGCAGCGCGGCCCGCTCGGCCGGCGGCGTCGCGGCCCACCCGGGGAAGGCGCGCCTGGCCGCGGCCACGGCCAGGTCCACGTCGGCGGGCGTGCACTGCGGCACGGTCGCCACGACCCGCTCGGTGTTCGGGTCGACGACCTCGATGGTCTCGCTCGACGAGGGAGCCGTCCACGCGCCGTCGATGTAGATCGTGTCGTAAGCCTTGGTCATGCCGCCGGACTCCTCGCCGCTCGTCACTGGGACGCAGCCGAGCGTACGTCGACACGTGTGCAATACACAGAGCCGGCCCGAGAACCCGCGCACCCGAGCGCATCGGCCGCTCGGCGGGCCCGCTCAGAGCGTGGACGGATCCGTGCAGCCGTGCGGGCCGTTCGACGTCCACACCAGGTCGCCACTGCGGCCGGTGACCGGGAACTCGCGGGCCAGGCCGACCTCGTGCAGGCGCGCGAGCGGCGTGAAGGACACCCCGTACTCGCCCTGGCCCTTGTCGAAGCCCCAGTCCTTGTAGACCTCGACCCGATACACCAGGCGCACGTCGGGCAGCACCGGCGAGCCCGGGATCGACGTGGTGCCGGGCAACACCTCGATCCGGCCGGTGATCCGATACTGGAGACCGCGCATGGCCAGCCACCAGTCGGTGTCGTCACCGCGCCGGATCAGCACGCCGTGCCAGTGCGTGGTGGTCTCGAAGACGCTCTCCAGACCCCCGCTGTCGTGCCAGCGGATCGCCGCGAGCGCCCACCACTCCTCGAAGTGGGTGAGCGCCGCGCGGCGGAACGGCTTGGCCCGCAGCGGCTGGGTCGGGTCGATCACGAACGGCGCGCCGCGCCCGACCAGGTAGTGCCGCAGCGAGGCCGCCCCCATCCGCAGTCCCACGCACCGCCACAGCGGCACGACCGCGCGCAGCCCGAAGGCGAGCGCGCGGTCGCGCAGCCGCGGCATGCGGGACCCGTAGGGGGCGTTGCCGTTGGGCGTGCGTGGATCCGGCCGCCCGGTTCGGGAAGTGTGGATCACGCTGCTCTGGCGTTCCGGAGCCGTCATTTATCCAGATTAATTAGCTTTGCTTCGCTTTGTAGCGGTTTCCCGGTCGCTGCCGGCAGGTTTCATCCGGTCAGTCGAAGCCGGTCGAGCCGGTCAGTCGAAGATCGGCCCCTGGTCCCGGGTGCGCTTGATCTCGAAGAAGCCCGGCGTGCCCGCGACCAGCACCACACCGTCCCAGAGCTTGCCCGCGTCCTCGCCCTTGGGCGCCGGCGTCACCACCGGGCCGAAGAACGACACGCCGTTGACGCTGATCACCGGGGTGCCGACGTCCATGCCCACCCGGTCCATGCCGTCGTGGTGCGACTTGATCAGCGCCTCGTCGTACTCGGTCGAGTCGGCGGCGTCGGCGAGTTCGGTGGGCAGCCCGGCCTCGGTGAGCGCGGCCTCGATCATCTCGCGCGTGAACTCCTCGCCGCCCGGGTGCCGGCGCGTGCCCAGCGCGGTGTACAGCGGCAGCAGCACCTCGTTGCCGAAGCGCTGCTCGGCGGCGATGCACACGCGCACCGGCCCCCAACCCCGCTCCAGCATCTCCTTGTACGCGTCCGGGATGTCGTCCCGGCCGCTGTTGAGCACGGACAGGCTCATCACGTGCCACTGCACGTCCACAGGGCGGATCTTCTCCACCTCGAGCATCCAGCGGGAGGTCATCCACGCCCACGGACACAGCGGGTCGAACCAAAAGTGCGCTATGTCGCGGGCGGATCCGTCGTCCTTGGTGGTCACAGCGGGGTTCCTCTCGATCCTGATACCTGGTGCGCGGTGCCTCGCGCCCGACCGCGCCGTGCGCGCGGCCGAACACCGGACGGCGGGCCGGCCGTCGATGCTGTGCAACCCGCGAGCGCCCCGTGCCATTCCTGCCGACCGGGACAATCCCGCGGCGCCGCGCGCCCACCCCGACCGGCGGCGTCCCCGCCGCCGCGGATCCGGCCGGGAAACCGGGCCGACACCGTCGCCCCCGCCGTGAAAGGATCGGCCGGGACCGCAGCCAACCAGGGAGTGATCCAGTGCCCGGCAGGAACCTGACCCGCGAGGAGGCCCGCACGCGGGCCCGGATCCTGAGCGTCGAGGACTACGACGTCAGGCTCGACGTCAGCACCGACAGCACGGAGACGTTCCGCTCCGAGACGGTGCTCCGTTTCGGATGCCGAGAGGCGGGTGCGGCCACGTTCGTGGATCTGCTCGCCCCGCACGTACACGAGGTCGTGCTCAACGGCCGCGAGCTCGACCCCGCGCAGGTCTTCGACGGCACCCGGGTGCTGCTGGACGACCTGGTCGAGGGCGCCAACGAACTGCGTGTGCTCGCGTCGTGCGCCTACAGCCGCACCGGCGAGGGCCTGCACCGCTTCGTCGACCCGGTCGACGAGCGGGTCTACCTCTACACCCAGTACGAGCCGGCCGACTCGCGCCGGGTGTTCGCGAACTTCGAACAGCCGGACCTCAAGGCCTCGTTCCGGTTCTCGGTGACCGCGCCGGCCGACTGGCACGTGGTCTCGAACTCGACCACGCCGGACCCGATGCCGGTTCGCGACGGGGTCGCCCGCTGGGACTTCGCGCCCACGCCGCGCATCTCCACCTACCTGACGGCGGTCGTGGCCGGTCCCTACCACGCGGTCTTCGACACCTACACCGGCCCCGACGGCCTGGTCGTCCCGCTCGGCGGGTTCTGCCGCGCGTCGCTGGCCGACGCGTTCGACCACGAGGAGATCTTCGAGGTCACCCGGCAGGGCCTGGACCTGTTCCACGACCGGTTCGACTTCCCGTACCCGTTCGGCAAGTACGACCAGCTCTTCGTGCCCGAGTACAACCTCGGCGCGATGGAGAACCCGGGCGCGGTCACCTTCACCGAGGACTTCGTCTTCCGCTCCAAGGTCACCGACTCGGCGTACGAGAACCGCGCCAACGTGATCCTGCACGAGATGGCCCACATGTGGTTCGGCGACCTGGTCACCCCGCGCTGGTGGGACGACCTGTGGCTGAAGGAGTCCTTCGCGGACTTCATGGGCTCCTACTCGCAGGGCGCGGCCACCCGCTGGACCGACGCGTGGACCAGCTTCGCCGCGCGACGCAAGGACTGGGCGTACCGCCAGGACCAGCTGCCCACCACCCACCCGATCGTGGCGGTGATCAACGACCTGGAGGACGCCAAGCTCAACTTCGACGGGATCACCTACGCCAAGGGCGCCTCGGTGCTCAAGCAACTGGTCGCCTACGTGGGCGAGGACGAGTTCTTCGCGGGTGCCCGGTCGTACTTCAAGCGGCACGCGTGGGGCAACACCACGCTCGCCGACTTCCTCTCCGCCCTGGAGGAGACCTCCGGCCGCGACCTCAAGTCCTGGTCGGCGGACTGGCTGGAGACCGCCGGCGTGAACACGCTGCGGCCCGCGATCGAGACCGACGCGGACGGCGTGATCACCTCGTTCGCGGTGCTCCAGGAGGCCGCCCCGGGGTTCCCCACACTGCGTCCGCACCGGATCGCGATCGGCCTGTACGACGGCGCCGAACGCGTCGCCCGGGTCGAGGTGGACGTGGTCGGCGAGCGCACCGAGGTGCCCGAGCTGGTCGGCCGCGCCCGCACCCCGCTGATCCTGCTCAACGACGACGACCTCGGCTACGCGAAGGTGCGCTTCGACCCGCGGTCGTGGCAGGCCCTGCTCGACTCGCTCGGCGAGCTGGACTCCTCGCTCGCGCGCGCCCTGTGCTGGGGCGCGGCCTGGGACATGACCCGGGACGGCGAACTGCCCGCGAGCGAGTACCTGGCGCTGGTGCTGCGGCACGCCGGCCGGGAGAGCGACGTGGGCGTCGTGCAAAAGCTCCAGGTGCAGGTCAAGACCGGACTGGACCGCTACACCGATTCCGCGTTCCGGGCCGAGGGCCTGCGCCTGCTCGCGGCCGGTGCGCTGGCCGCGCTTCGGGCCGCACCGGCCGGCGGCGACCACCAACTGGCCTGGGCCCGTTGCCTGGCCTCGGCGTCCTCGACCACCGAGGAACTCGCCTTCCTGCGCGACCTGTTGACCGGTGACGCCGAGATCGCCGGGCTGGCGGTGGACACCGAGCTGCGCTGGGTGCTGTTGCGCGCGCTGTGCGCGGGCGGCGCCGCCGACGAGCCCGACATCACCGCCGAGGTCGAGCGCGACGGCACCGCGGCGGGCCGCCGGCACGCGATCGAGTGCCGGGCCGCGCGACCCACCGCGGCGGCCAAGGCCGAGGCGTGGCGGCTCGTGGTGGAGACCGACGAGCTGCCCAACGCGATGCTCAACGCGGTGATCGTGGGCTTCGCCACGCCCGGCCAGGAAGAGCTGACCGAGCCGTACACCGACCGCTACTTCGCCGCGCTCGCGCCGGTCTGGCGGGACCGTTCGATCGAGATCGCCCGCCGGATCGTGGTCGGCCTGTACCCGTCGGGTCGGGTCGACGCCGACACGCTGCGCCGGACCGACGACTGGCTGGCCGCGGCCGAGCCGGTGCCGGCGCTGCGCCGGCTGGTGCTGGAATGCCGTGACGACGTGGTGCGTGCGCTCAAGGCTCGAAAGCGCGACCAGCGGAACTGAAAGACCTTCGCGGACCCCGCCGTCATCCCGGGCGGGGTCCGATCCGTCGGCCGCCCCTTCCCGGCGGCGCCCATCCCACAAGGAGCGCAGCGTGCCCGGTACCAATCTGACGCGTGACGAAGCCCGCGAGCGGGCCCGGATACTGTCCGTCGACTCGTACGACATCACCCTCGACCTGACCGGCACCGGTGCGACGTTCCCGTCCACGACCGTGTTGAGGTTCGGGTGTACCGAGCCCGGCGCGGCGACGTTCGTCGATCTGGTCGCCCCCGAGGTGCACGAGATCACCCTCAACGGCAAGGCGCTCGACGTCGCCTCGGTGTACGCGGACAGCCGGATCGCGCTGACCGACCTCGCCGAGAGCAACGAGCTGCGCGTCGTCGCGTCCTGCGCGTACATGAACACCGGCGAGGGCCTGCACCGCTTCGTCGACCCGGTGGACGACAAGACCTACCTCTACACCCAGTTCGAGGTGGCGGACGCGCGCCGGGTGTTCGCCAACTTCGAACAGCCGGATCTGAAGGCCACCTTCGCCTTCACGATCAATGCCCCGAGCGACTGGCACGTGGTCTCCTGCTCGCCCACCCCCGAGCCCTCGGCCGGCGCCGACGGCACCTCGGTGTGGGCGTTCGAGCCGACCCCGCGGATCTCCACGTACATCACCGCGCTGGTCGCGGGCCACTACCACGCGGTCCAGGACAGCTATACGGCCGAGGACGGCACCGTCGTCCCGCTCGGCGTGTACTGCCGGGCCTCGCTCGCGCCGTTCCTGGACGCGGACGACATCTTCGACGTCACCAAGCAGGGCTTCGACTACTTCCTGAAGCAGTTCGACTTCCCGTACCCGTTCGCGAAGTACGACCAGCTCTTCGTGCCCGAGTACAACGCGGGCGCGATGGAGAACGCGGGCTGCGTGACGATCCTGGAGGACTACGTCTTCCGCTCGAAGGTCACCGACACGTCCTACGAGACGCGTGCCGAGACCATCCTGCACGAGCTCGCGCACATGTGGTTCGGCGACCTGGTCACCATGCAGTGGTGGGACGACCTGTGGCTGAACGAGTCGTTCGCCACCTACGCGTCGGTGCGCTGCCAGGCCGAGGTGACCCGGTGGTCGCACGCGTGGGCCACGTTCGGCAACCGGATGAAGACCTGGGCCTACCGGCAGGACCAGCTGCCGTCCACGCACCCGATCTTCGCGGACATTCGGGACCTGGAGGACGTCGAGGTCAACTTCGACGGGATCACCTATGCCAAGGGCGCCTCGGTGCTCAAGCAACTGGTCGCCTACGTGGGCAGCGAGAACTTCTTCGCGGGCGTGCGGGCGTACTTCAAGAAGCACGCGTGGGGCAACAGCCGGCTGGCCGACCTGCTCGGCGCGCTGGAGGAGACCTCGGGCCGGGACCTGAAGGCGTGGTCGCGCGAGTGGCTGGAGACCGCCGGCGTGAACACGCTGCGGCCCGCCATCGAGACCTCCTCGGACGGCCTGATCACCTCGTTCGCGGTGCTCCAGGAGGCTCCTCGGGAGTGGCCGACGCTGCGCTCGCACCGGATCGCGATCGGCTTCTACGACCGCACCGACGCGGGCCTGGTCCGCACCCACCGGCTGGAGCTGGACATCACCGGCGCCCGGACCGAGGTCGCGGACCTGGTCGGCCTGACCCGGCCGGCCGTCGTGCTGCTCAACGACGACGACCTGACCTACACCAAGATCCGGCTCGACGAGGAGTCGCTCGCGTTCGTCACCGACGCGATCGGCGAGTTCGTCGACCCGCTGCCGCGCGCGCTGTGCTGGGCGGCCGCGTGGGACATGACGCGCGACGCGGAGATGGCGACGCGCGACTACCTCAAGCTGGTGCTGGCCGGCGCGGGCGGCGAGAAGGACATCAACATCGTCCAGTCGCTCCAGCGCCAGGTCACCAGCGCGCTGGAATTGTACGCCGACCCCGCGCACCGCGAGCGCTCGCTGGCCGAACTGGCGGTGGCGGCGGAGCGGTTCCTGCGCGCGGCCGAGCCGGGCAGCGACCACCAGCTCGCCTGGGCCCGATGCCTGGCGTCGGTGGCCGCGCGGCAGGACCACCTGCAACTCCTGCGCGGTCTGCTGGACGGCGGGGAGCGGGTCGAGGGCCTGGCCGTCGACGCGGACCTGCGCTGGGCGCTGCTGCTGCGGTTGTCCGCGACGGGCGTGGCGACCGACGCCGACGTGGACGCCGAGGTGGAGCGGGACTCGACCGCGGCCGGGCAGCGGCACGCGGCGGCCTGCCGCGCGGCGCGACCGACCGCCGCGGCCAAGAACGAGGCGTGGGCATCGGTGGTGGAATCCGGCGCGCTGCCCAACGCGATCCAGGCGGCGGTGATCGGCGGCTTCGTCCAGCCGGCCCAGCGCGACCTGCTCGCGACCTACACCGACCGGTACTTCGCCGCGATCGCGGAGGTGTGGAAGACCCGCACCAACGAGATCGCCCAGCAGATCGTGATCGGCCTGTACCCGACCCTCCAGGTCACCGCCGACACCCTGGACCGCACCGACGCGTGGCTCGCGGCGGCGGAACACCCGGCCGGGCTGCGGCGCCTGGTGGTGGAGAGCCGCGACGGGGTGGCCCGGGCGCTTCGGGCGCGGGCGCGCGACACACGTTAGCCGTGGGCGCGGGGTTGGCCGGCCTGCGGCCCGGCCGTCCTCGACGCCGGACGGGCTGAACGTGGCCTCAAGCGCCGGCCTGGCTACTTGGCCTCAAACGCCGGCCGGGCTGATCGAGCGTCCGGTGGGCTGATTGCCTCGAACGCCGCCCGGGCTGTCGACAGCCCGGGCGGCGTTCGGGACGCCGGCGGTTTGCACGGAAGGGTCAACCCGGTGCGCGGGTGCGTGGGTGCGCCCGGTAGCGTGGGTTTCGTGGTGAACAGGAATGCACTTCGCGCCGGGGCCGTGTCGGCCGTTGTCACGCTCATGTCGCTGATTTCGGCGCCGGCGTTCGCGAACGTCCGCGACGACGGCGACGACCCGGCTCCCAAGCTGGGTATCGGCGAGACCCTCGGGATCTTCGTCGGCATCCCGATCCTGTCCTTCCTGATCATCGCGGGTCTCGTGATGCTTCCGGACATCGTCAAGAAGAAGCACTGACGTTCGACCGAAGCCGCCGACCGGGTCCGCACCCGGTCGGCGGCTTCGGCGCGTCCGCCCTCTACAGGCCGCGAAACGCCCGGGCCAGCGACACCGCGCGCGGGTTGACCGGCAGGTCCTCCAGGTAGACGTGCCGGCCCTCGCCGTCGGCCACCGGCAACAGCCAGTTCGGGTACTGGTCCCAGGTGCCCGGCAGGTTCTGCGGACGACGATCGCCCACCCCGTCCGGCAGCCACACGCCCAGCAGTCGGCACGGCGTCGCCGCGAGCAGTCGGTGCAGGGCCTCGACCGTCTCCCGCTCGCCCGCACCGGGCCGCAGGTAGCCGCGCCGGCGCAGCAGTTCGAGCCACTGCTCACGGTCGGCGAGGTCCTCGGCGCGTTCGGTCTCCGCATCCCGCACCAGCAGACGCAGCCGCTCCCACAGGTCGATGTGCTCGCCCGCGAGCCGGGCCGCGGTGGGGGGCAGGTCGTGCGTGGTCACCGTGGCCAGCGAGCCGGCCCGCCACTGCTCCGGCGGCAACGGCCGCCCCTTGTCGTCGCGTTCGAACCACAACACCGACGTGCCCAGGATGCCGCGCTCGGCCAGATAGGTGCGCACCCACGGCTCCACCGTGCCCAGGTCCTCGCCGATCACCACCGCGCCCGCGCGGTGCGCCTCCAGTGCCAGGATGCCGACCATCGCCTCGTGGTCGTAGCGCACGTAGGCGCCCTGGGTCGGGCTGTTGCCCTTGGGTACCCACCAGAACCGGAACAACCCGAGCACGTGGTCCACCCGCACCGCGCCGGCGTGCCGGAACACCGCGCGCAACAGTTCGCGATACGGCGTGTAGCCCACCTCGGCCAACCGCAGTGGGTGCCACGGCGGCTGGTTCCAGTCCTGGCCGATCTGGTTCATCGCGTCCGGCGGCGCACCGCCGGTGGCGCCCAGGGCGAGCACCCGGCC
The DNA here is from genome assembly GCF_045207655.1 of Embleya sp. NBC_00888. Taxonomy (NCBI): domain Bacteria; kingdom Bacillati; phylum Actinomycetota; class Actinomycetes; order Kitasatosporales; family Streptomycetaceae; genus Embleya; species Embleya sp. NBC_00888. Next base: position 3,152,846 of record NZ_CP108784.1, read on the forward strand.
GCCGCGCTCGGAGCCGAGCACCCACGCGTCCGCGCCGTCGGGATGCACGCCGACCGCGAGGTCGTGCACGATACCCACCGCCATGCCCGCGGCGGTCGCCGCGTCCTGCGCGGCCCGCGACTGGTCGGCCAGCACCCACTGGGTCCACCGGTGGAAGTCGATCGCGCCGGCGAGCCGTTCACGCTCGGCGTCGACCTCGGCCGCGTCCGGGTCGTGCAGTTCCTCGGGCCAGGCGCGCCAGGACGGGCCGTACTCCTCCACCAGCGCGCACCACGTGGCGAAGTCGGTCAGCCACTGACCCTCGCGCGCGATGAACGCGCGATAGTCGGCGTCCCGACCCAGACTGCGCGGCACCTTGTGGACCAGCGCGAGCGCCTCCCGCTTGGCCACCCGTACCGCGTCCCGGTCCAGGTGCTCGGCGCCGTCGTGCCCGTCCCCCGCCGCGGCCCTGAGCTCCTCGGCGACCGCGCGCTCGACCGGGGTCAGGTAGGCGAACTCGGGGATGGCCTCGACCCGGACGTACATCGGGTCCGGGAAGCGTCGGCTCACCGGCAGATACGGCGAGGCCTCCACCGGCGGCACCGGCGAGGCCGCGTGCAGCGGGTTGACCAGCACGAAGCCGGCGCCCTGGGTGCGCGCCGACCACACCGCCAGGTCGGCCAGGTCGGCCAGGTCGCCGATCCCCCACGACCGGCGCGAGGGCAGCGAGTAGAGCTGGACCATGTATCCCCACGAGCGCCGGTCGGGCGTGGGCAACACTGCCGGGGTGATCGCGACCGGGCACGAGGCGCGGACCTCCTCGCCGCCCGTGCTCGGCACGCCGCCCGAACCGAGCGACTCCTCGGGTTCGGGCGAGCAGCGCGCGTGCAGGGTGTGCCAGCCCAGGGGCAGGTCGCCGGGAATCCGGTGCCCGCCGACCGGGTCACCGAGCGGTCCGCGGTCCGGGCCGGGGCCGAGGTCGCGCCGGATCCCGCCGTTTTCCAGTTCGAGCCACAGGTCGACCCGGTGTCCGGCCGGCACGTTGACGGTGAAGCCGGCCGCGCGGCCCGAGCGCAGCACCAGGACCGGCGGCAGCAGCCGGGTCCGGCGCAGTTCCTCGTGCGCGGCGAGTGCGGCCCGGGCGCTCTCGGGTGTCGACGCGTCCACCCCGAGCGCGCCGAGCACCGCTATCACCGTCGCCGGGTCGGCGTGCACGACCTCGCCGCGCCACCCCTGATACTCCGTGGCCACGCCGAACGCGGAGGCGAGCCGGACCAATTCGGGAGACGGTTGCGATACGCGTGGTTCCTCCATGCCCGCGAGCATCGCACCCGAACGGCTCCGGCGTCGGCGTGTCCGGCCGACACGCGAGCTGGTGTGTCGGGTTCCGGGCGGCGGCTCCGGGGGAACCCGTCGAAACAAAAACGGCGACGGGCTCCCCTGAGGAAATCCGCCGCCTTCTAGGCGCTCGCGACCTGGTCGAAATGGTCGAAGCCCGCTTCCTGTGCACCGTACGGCGCCAGGTATGGCTCCCAGCGCGGATCACGGAACCCGGTTCCGAGGATCCGCCAGGCCAGGCCGGTGGGTTGGGATGGTGTGCGCGGCATTCGCCAGCCCAGCTCGGCGATGTACCGGTCGCTCTTGACGTGATTGCAGCGACGACACGCCGAGACCACGTTGTCCCACGTGTGTTGCCCGCCCCGGCTGCGCGGGACGACGTGGTCGACGCTGGTGGCGGCGCTTCCGCAGTAGACACAACGCCCTCCGTCGCGAGCGAACAGCGCGCGGCGGGTGAGCGGTACTTGGCCCCGAAAGGGGATACGGACGAAACGGGTCAGTCTGATCACACTGGGTACGGGAATCTCGGTGGTGGCGCTGTGCAGGATGGTGCCTGTCTCTTCCAGGCACATTGCCTTGTCGTTCAGCACGAGGATCAGTGCGCGGCGAACGGGCACCACGCACAGGGGCTCGTACGACGCGTTGAGGACCAGCGAATGCGGCACGTATGCCTCCCTGTGACGCCGACAGCGCGTGGCTCGCGCCGGGGACGATCGGCCTCCAGTGTCCATGCCGGGATACCCCCCGCGCTACCAGGAATCGACAAGGTCACAGAGCGTTCACCTGCACGAGTGGCCCCGCGTGGCCGAGTGGTGACCGTGCGCACCGATGGGCCCGGACGTCTAGGGTGCGCCCATGACGCGCTCTGTGCAGCCCGCGGAACACGCCCCCCTCGAGACCCCGCGCGCCCCCGCCGCCGCCCGTGGGGACACGGTCGACGTGCTGTTCGGCCGCCCCGTCCCGGATCCCTATCGCGCCCTGGAGGACCCGGACGCGCCGGCCACCCGCGCGTGGTCCGCGGCGCAGGACGAGTGGTTCCACGCCCATGTGGACCATCTGGCCGGACGCGACGCGCTGCGCGCTCGGCTGGCCGAACTGCTCGCCACCGGCCTGACCGGGCTGCCCTGTTGGCGCGGCGACCGGCACTTCCTGATCCGCCGCGACCCCGGCCGCGAGCACGCGGTGCTGTTCGTGGTCGAGCCGGACGGCGCCGAGCGTGCGCTGGTGGATCCGATCGCGATCGACCCGACCGGCACCACCACACTCGACCAGTGGGTGCCCTCGGACGAGGGCGACCGGCTCGCCTACCTGCTCTCCACCGGCGGCGACGAGGAATCCCGCCTGTACGTGCTCGACGTACGCACCGGCGCCCGGATCGAGGGCCCGATCGAACGGGTGCGCGACACCTCGATCGCCTGGCTGCCGGGCGGCGACGCGTTCTATCTGGTGCGCCGGTTGCCGGCGGGGGAGGTGCCCGCGGGCGAGGAGCAGTACCACCGCCGGGTGTACCTGCACCGGGTCGGCACCGACCCGGCCGCGGACGTCGAGGTGTTCGGCGCGGGCACCGAGCTGGCCACCTACTTCGGCGTCGGGGTCAGCCGGGACGGCCGCTGGCTCACCGTGTCCGCGTCGCTGGGCACCGCGCCGCGCAACGACCTGTGGCTGGCCGACCTGCGCGCGGGTTCGCCGGAGCGGCCGGTGCTGCGGCCGGTGACGGTGGGCCTGGACGCGCTCACCGGTGTGCGGGTGGGCCGGGACGGGCGGTTGTACGTGTTCACCGACCTGGCCGCGCCGCGCGGTCGGCTGTGTGTGGCCGACCCGGCGGCGCCCGGGCCCGATGGCTGGCACGATCTGGTCGCGGAGGAACCGGACGCGGTGTTGACCGGCTTCGCGATCCTGGACGGCCCGCACGCGCCCACACCGACCCTGCTGGTCACCCGGACCCGGCACGCGGTGGGCGAGTTGACCGTGTGCGACCTGGCCACCGGCGCGGTGCTGGCCCGGCCGGCGACGCCCGGCGGCTCGCCCGGTTCGATCGGCGGTCTGGCCGAGCACCCCGAGGGCGGGCACGAGGCGTGGTTCGGCTGGTCGGACTACACCGCGCCGTCGGCGGTGCTGCGCTACGACGCGCGCACCGGCGCGATCGACACGTGGGCCACCGCACCGGGCACCGCGACGCTGCCGGACGTGCACGTGCGCCAGGAGAGCTACCGGTCGGCGGACGGCACCGAGGTGCGGATGTTCGTGATCGCGCCGACCGCCGATCCGGACCGGCCCCGACCCGCCGTGTTGTACGGCTACGGCGGCTTCGGCATCTCGCTCGGCCCGGCCTACTCGGCGGGCGCGCTCGCCTGGGTGGAGGCCGGTGGCGTGTACGCGATCGCGAATCTGCGCGGCGGCGCCGAAGAGGGCGAGGAGTGGCATCGTGCGGGCATGCGTGGGCACAAGCAACGCGTGTTCGACGATTTCCACGCCGCCGCGGAGCACCTGACCGCCCGGGGCTGGAGCGCGCCCGACCGGCTGGCCGCGTCCGGCGGCTCCAACGGCGGGCTGCTGGTGGGCGCCGCGCTGACCCAGCGGCCGCAGTTGTACGCCGCCGTGGCCTGCTCGATGCCGCTCCTGGACATGGTCCGCTACGAGCGGTTCGGACTCGGCCGGTTGTGGTCCGACGAGTACGGCAGCGCCGAGGTGGCCGAGGAACTGGACTGGCTGCTCGGCTACTCGCCCTATCACCACGTGCGCGCGGGCGTGCGCTACCCGGCGGTGCTGTTCACCGTGTTCGACGGCGACAGTCGGGTCGACCCGCTGCACGCGCGCAAGATGTGCGCGGCCCTGCAGGACGCGAGCACGAGCGGGCGCCCGGTGTTGCTGCGCGCCGAGGCCGAGGTCGGCCACGCGGCCCGTTCGGTCTCGCGCACGGTCGAACTCACCGTGGACACCCTGTCCTTCCTGGCCGACCGGACCGGTCTGGAGCTGAACGCGCGCGCGGACGACGGCGGCAGAGGTGGGGGTTCGGTGAGATAACGGTGATCAACGACAGAAGGTACGAACAAGAGGTATCGCACGAGGGCCCTCGGCCTCGTGGCTACTGTGGGGAGCCGATCCCCCCTCGCGGGGGCAGTGTCTCCCGCTCGTCGTCCGAAAGGTCTCGTACGTGTCCGCGCCCGTCCCCGGAATCCTGCTGTCGTACGACGTCGCCAAGAGCGACGGCAAGGTGTCGTCCTGGTTCGACCGGCACGGCGAGTCCCTCGTGGTGACGCCGATCCGGATCCTGGTGATCATCCTGGTGGCGCTGATCCTGCGCGCGGTGACCAGGAAGTTGATCACCCAACTGGTCGGCCGGATGGCCAACAGCGGCACCGACAGCAGCGGGCGGCCGGTGACCGGCTTCCTGTTGAACGCCGAGCGGCGCCGCCAGCGCGCCGAGACGGTCGGCTCGGTGCTGCGCAGCACCGCGTCGTTCGTGATCCTGGGCATCGCCGGGCTGATGGTGCTCGGCGAGTTCAAGGTCAATCTCGCGCCGTTGCTGGCCAGCGCCGGCATCGCGGGCATCGCGCTGGGCTTCGGCGCGCGCAACCTGGTCACCGACTTCCTGTCCGGGATGTTCATGATCCTGGAGGACCAGTACGGCGTGGGCGACCTGGTCGACGCGGGCCCCGCGACCGGCACCGTGGTCGAGGTGGGCCTGCGGATCACCAAGCTGCGCGACGTGGACGGCACCGTCTGGTACATCCGCAACGGCGAGATCAAGCGGATCGGCAACAAGAGCCAGGGCTGGGGCACCGCCAAGGTGGACGTCCAGGTCGGGTACCACGAGGACGTGGACAAGGTGCGCGCGGCGATCGCCTCCACCGCCGAGGCGCTGGCCGAGGTCGAGCCGTGGAACGAGCGCGTGTGGGGCTCGGCGAACGTGGTCGGGATGGAGTCGGTGACCGCCGACTCGGTGGTCCTCCAGGTCCAGATCAAGACCATGCCGGGCCAGGAGTTGCCGGTCGCGCGCGAGTTGCGCGGCCGACTCAAGCGCGCGTTCGACGACGCGGGCATCCGGATCAGCGAGCCGATCGCGAGCGCGACGGGACCCGGCGCGGAGGAAGGCCCGGCGCCCGCCCCGGCCGAGCCGGCACCGGTTCCGGTGAACCCGCCGCCGGCCCCGCCGACGCCGCAGGCACCGGGTGCGCCGGGGGGCTCCTGACCTCGGGCCGGACGGTGGGCGCGGGGGACGGCGGACGCGGACGCATGGTCGCCGGGCCGCACGGTGGGCGCGGTTAGTCGCCGGGGCCGCCCGCGAACGGGTTACCGCCGGACCCGTCCGGCGGACCGAACGGGTTGCCCTCGGGCGCGTCCGCGCCGGGTCGCGCGTGCTGTCCCCGAGACTGGGCCGGGTGGACTCTCCCCTGTGTCTGGTCACCGGTGCCACCGGCTACCTCGGTGGCCGGCTGGTGCCCGAACTGCTCGCGGCCGGCCACCGCGTCCGCTGTATGGCCCGAACCCCGGCCAAGCTGCGTGACCACCCGTGGGCGGACCGGGTCGAGATCGTCCGCGCCGACGTACTCGATCCGGCCGCGGTGCGCCGCGCCCTCGACGGCGTGGACGTCGCGTACTACCTGATCCACGCGCTCGGCAGCGGACCGCGCTTCGCCGACACCGATCGCGAGAGTGCGCGCACCTTCGCCGCCGCGGCCGAGGACGCGGGCGTGGGCCGGTTGGTCTACCTCGGCGGGCTGGGCCCGGCCGCCGGGTCCGCCGCCCGCGACTCCTCGCCGCACCTGCGCTCGCGCGCCGAGGTCGGCGAGATCCTGCTCGCGTCCTCGGTGCCCGCGGTGGTGCTGCGCGCTGCGGTGATCATCGGCTCGGGGTCGGCCTCGTTCGAGATGTTGCGCCATCTCACCGAGCGGCTGCCGGTGATGGTCACCCCGCGCTGGGTCACCTCGCGGATCCAGCCGATCGCGGTCCGCGACGTCCTGCACTACCTGGTCGGATGCGCCGAACTGCCGCCGGAGGTGGACCGCGCCTTCGACATCGGCGGGCCCGACGTGCTGACCTACGAGCGGATGATGCAGCACTACGCGGCGATGGCGGGCCTGCCCCGGCGGCGCGTGTTGCCGGTGCCGATGCTCACACCGTCGTTGTCGAGTCACTGGGTGGGCCTGATCACACCGGTGCCCGGCGCCCTGGCCCGACCGCTGGTGGAGTCGCTGCGCAGCGAGGTGATCTGCCACGAGCACGACATCGCACGCTGGATCCCGGACCCGCCGGACGGCCCGACCGGCTTCGACCGCGCGCTCGAACTGGCCCTCAAGCGCATCCGCGACGCGGACGTGGCCACCCGCTGGTCCTCGGCGGGCCTGCCCGGTGCGCCGAGCGATCCGCTGCCCACCGACCCGGACTGGTCCGGCGGTTCGCTGTACGAGGACGTCCGCGAGGCGGAGCCGGCCGCCTCCCCCGCGGCCGTGTGGCGGGTGATCGAGGGCATCGGTGGCGACAACGGCTGGCACTCGTGGCCGCTGGCCTGGTCGGTGCGAGGCGCGCTGGACCGGATCGTGGGCGGGGTCGGGCTGCGCCGCGGACGCCGGGATCCGCACCGCCTGCGGGTCGGCGACTCGCTGGACTTCTGGCGGGTCGAGGAGGTGGTGCCCGGCGAACTGCTCCGGCTGCGCGCGGAGATGCGGCTGCCGGGACTGGCCTGGCTGGAGTTCACCGTCGGTACCCGGGACGGCCGCACGCGCTATCGCCAGCGTGCGCTGTTCCATCCCCGGGGTCTGCTCGGGCACGTCTACTGGTGGGCGGTGTTCCCCTTCCACGGCATCGTCTTCGGCGGCATGCGCCGGGGCATCGCCCGGGCCGCGGAACGATCGGGCTGAGCCTGCCCGACCCGCCGGGCCATCTGGGAGGATGGAACGGTGACCGAGATGCGAGAGCCGGAACCGAGTCTCTACGAAGCCGTGGGCGGCGAGGAGACGTTCGTCAAGCTCGTGCACCGCTTCTACCAGGGCGTGCGCGAGGATCCCCTGCTGCGCCCGATGTATCCGGAGGAGGACCTCGACGGTGCCGAGGACCGGCTGCGGATGTTCCTGGTGCAGTACTGGGGCGGTCCACGCACCTACAGCGACCAGCGCGGGCACCCGAGGTTGCGGATGCGGCACGCGCCGTTCGCGGTGACCGAGGAGGCCCGGGACGCGTGGCTGCGGCACATGCGGGCGGCGGTGGAGGACATCGCGTTGCCGGCCGAGCAGGAGAACACCCTGTGGGACTACCTGGTCTACGCCGCGCAGTCGATGGTGAACCGCCTGGACTGACGGGCCGACAGCCGCATCCGCGATCCGCCGGAGACGGCCTATCGCACGTGGTCGGTGGCACGACGCGGTCTTCCACCGGATCCACGTGCGCGGCTTCGCGGACGGCGAACCCGGTGCGGGTGGCGCCCCTCGGCGCGCGGCGGCTCGCCTCCGGCCCGGTGGATCCGGGCGACGCCGATCAGCTCGTGCCGCCGCCGGACACCGCCGCGTGGTGGTCGGACGCGGACTGATCGGGTTCGCACGCACGCACCGGGTGCCGGTACAGCACGCTGGGCCACCACATCACCCGGCCCACGTCCAGGGTGAGCGCGGTGACCAGGATCGAGCGGACCACGATGCTGTCCAGGAGCACGCCGAGCGCGACCGCGAAGCCGATCTCGGCGAACGTGACCACCGGCAGCGTGCCCAGGACGCCGAACGTGCTCGCCAGCACCAGACCCGCCGAGGTGATCACGCCGCCGGTGGCGCGCAGCCCGATCAATGCCCCCGGCCGCGCGCCGTGCCGGGCGGTCTCCTCACGCACCCGGGTCATCAGGAAGATGTTGTAGTCGATCCCGAGCGCGACCAGGAAGACGAACACGAACAGCGGCAACGACGTGTCGGCGCCGGCGAAGCCGAAGACGTACTCGAAGACCAGCGCACTGGCACCGAGCGCCGCGGCGAAGGACAACACGACGGTGGCCACCAGGATCACCGGCGCGGCCACCGCGCGCAGCAGCAGGGCCAGGATCACCAGGACGGCCAGGAGCACGAGCGGAATGATCCACTTGTCGTCGTGCCGCTGGGCCCGGGCGATGTCGATGTTCACCGCGGTGGTACCGCCGACCTCGGCCGCCGCGTCCGGTACGGCGTGTGCCAGGTCGCGCAGTCGCTCGACCGTGCGTTGCGCGGCGGTGCCGTCCGCGCCGTCCCTGAGCGTGGCGTCGATCTCCACCAGCCCGTTCCGGGCCCGGACCTGGTGCGCGGGCAGCACCCCCGGGTCGGTGGACAGCGCCGCGACCACGGCGCCGGCCGCCGGTTCGCGGGCGATCACCACGACCGGGGCGCCGGAGCCCTGCGGGAAGTAGCGGGCCGCGACCTCGGCCCCCTTGATCGACTCCGGGTGCCCGATGAAGGTGTCCTTGTTGCTGAGCCCGTCGGCCTTGAGCGCGAACAGGCCGAGCGAGAGGGCGGCCAGCGCGAGGCTCGTGCCGATCCACACGATCCGCGGCCGCCGGGCGATCCCGTTGCCCATCCGGGCCCACAGGCCGGTGGCGGCCGGGTCGGCGGTGCCGTGTCCGGGCCGGACCGGCCAGAAGACCCATCGACCGCAGATCACCAGCAGGGCGGGCAACAGCGTGACCATCGCGACCAGGCCGACCAGGATGCCCAGCGCGCACACCGGACCGAGCCCCGAGGTCGAGTTCATCCGCGCGGCCAGCAGGCACAACATGCCCACGCCGACGGTCGCGGCGCTGGCGAGCAGCGCGGGTCCGGCGCGCAGCAGCGCGTGCGCCATCGCCTCGTGTCGGTCCTGGTAGCGGCGCAACTCCTCGCGATAGCGCGCGACCAGGAGCAGTGCGTAGTCGGTGCCCGCCCCGAAGATCAACACGGTCAGGATGGCCGCGCTCCGGGCGTTGACCACGACCACGTCGTGCTTGGCGAACAGGTAGACGAAGGCCTGCGCGCCGAACAGCGCCGCCACCACGGTGAGCACCGGCAGCAACCACAGGGTGGGGCTGCGATAGGTGAGCAGGAGCAGCACGATCACCACGGCGAGCGCGCTGTACAGCAGTACGCCGTCGATGCCCTCGAACGCCTTGCCCTGGTCCGCGCCGATCCCGGCCGGGCCGGTCACGTAGGCGTGCAACCCCGGCGGTGACCCCTCGGTGATCGTGTCCACGTCGTCGACGACGTCGATGAACTCGCTCCAGCCGACCTTCGGGTCCATCTCGATCGGCGCCGGCACCTGGGCCGCGCGGCCGCCGGGCTCGAAGGTCGGGTCGGCGATCGGCCCGACGACGCCCGGGGTGTGCCGGATCCGCTCGGTCTGCGCCAGGATCGCGGCGCGGTCCGGCTCGCTCAGCCCCGCGGTGCGCTCGTAGACCACGACCGCGGTGACCGTGTCGACGTCCTGGAGCCGACTCTGCAGCTTGATCACCTTGGTCGACTCGGCCGCCCCCGGCAGCCACGCGGACGCCTCGTTGCGCTCGACGTCCGGCAACTTGCCGGCGAGCGGGAACGCCCCGACCAGCAGCGCCACCCACACGATCAGCACAACCCACTTGGATCGCCGCCCACAGGGCCAAGCGGCCATCGCCTTGACGCGCTCCATGGTCCGGTCCCCTCGCCACGAACAACGCTCGTCACACAACGCCGGTATGTGTCTCCCGAGACAAAGATCGACACACCACGTCGCCGAACATGACGGAGCGTCAAGGAAAGCTGACGAGGCATCAGGAGGCGTCGGCGCGACGTCGGTTCGACCCGGACAGCGGTCTCGGCCGGCCACCGGCATCGGTCGTTCGGGCATGTCGGCCGACGCACGCGGGCCGGGACGGGCCCCTCGGGCGGGTCGAGGGCCCCGGACCGGACCGGCGTCAGCGGGTGAAGAGGATGCCCGGGGCGCCTTCCCGGCGGACGGAGACCGAGCCGTAGCGGGCCTCCAGGCGCAACCAGGCGCCGCAGGAGAGGATCTCCACCCGCGCCTCGGGATCGGGTGGGCCCAGGAAGCCGAACGACTGGGCGGCGTGCGCGGCGCGCAGCGGGAGCCGGCCGGTCATCGGTCGGGTCCAGATGTCGGCGGCGATTCGGTCGAGTTCGGCGCGCGGCAGGCCGGGCTCGGTGCGGGCTCGGAACTCCGCGACGCCGGCGGCCACTTCGCGGGCCAGGTCGAGCACGGCGAGCTCGGCGACCCGCTCCCAGCCGGTGCGCGGCGGCAGCAGGCCGGCCCACCCGGGCCCGGTCACCGACTGCGGCAGGGTCACGCTCGCGTCGTCGGTGATCGCGTCCAGGAGTTGTCCCGCGGACACGGTCGCGTCCACTGTCGCGGGCCCGGCCAACTCGCTCGCACGCAGCGTGATCACGCCCGACGCGGCCTCGCCGAACGGCGGGTGGCCGAACGTACCGAGCACCGGGCCCTCGGCCCGCACCCGCACCACCGCGCGGCGGTCGTAGCGCAACAGTCGGCTCAGGTAGCCGCCCAGGTCCGCGGCAACGGCGGGATCGGCGAAGCGCAACACGGTCATGGGCGGACCGGCCGCCCCTCGGGCTCGTCCCGCGGCTCGACGAAGCGCTCGAGGTAGGCCCGCTCCTCCGCGGTCAGGCGCCGGGGGCGCTGCTCGTCGAGCGAATAGGGCACCAGTACCGACAGCGCCGTCGCGTACACCTGCTCGTCGTCCTTGATCTCGTAGGCGAGCGTGAACCGGGCGGCGCCGATGTGGGTCACCCACGTCTCCACCCGCACCGGCTCGGCACGCCACACCAGCGGCCGTTTGTAGTCGATCTCGTGCCGGGCGATCACCACGCCGTCGGAGAGCGTCTTGGCCCCCTCGCGTTGCCCGAGGGTGAACATCATGTCCACGCGCGCCTCCTCCAGGTAGCGGAGGTACTGCACATTGTTGATGTGCCGGTAGGCGTCCATGTCGGACCACCGAAGCGTCGCCTGGTAGATGTGCCTGGCCACGTGCCCAGCCCTCTTCTCTGTTCCCGTGTCGATGCGTCCCGAGTGCCCGAGCGCGTGCCGGCCGGGGGACGCCGGTGGCCTGCCGTATGCGGGCATACGACAGGCCACCGGTTACGCCGTGCCGACCGCGTGGGTCAGTTGCGCTTGAGCTTCTTGTAGGTCGCGCGGTGCGGCCGGGCCGCCTCGGCGCCCAAGCGCTCGATCTTGTTCTTCTCGTACGACTCGAAGTTGCCCTCGAACCAGAACCACTTCGAGTCACCCTCGTAGGCGAGGATGTGCGTGGTCACCCGGTCCAGGAACCAGCGGTCGTGCGAGACGACCACGGCGCAGCCCGGGAACTCCAGGAGCGCGTTCTCCAGGCTGGACAGGGTCTCGACGTCGAGGTCGTTGGTCGGTTCGTCGAGCAGCAGCAGGTTGCCGCCCTGCTTGAGCGTCAATGCCAGGTTGAGGCGGTTGCGCTCACCGCCGGAGAGCACCCCGGTGGGCTTCTGCTGGTCCGGGCCCTTGAACCCGAACGCGCTGACGTAGGCCCGGGACGGCACCTCGACGTTGCCGACCTTGATGTAGTCCAGGCCGTCGGAGACGACCTCCCACAGGTTCTTCTTCGGGTCCAGGCCGCCGCGCGACTGGTCGACGTAGGAGACCTTGACGGTCTCGCCGACCTTGATGTCGCCCGCGTCCGGTGTCTCGGCGTCGATCAGCATCTTGAACAGCGTGGTCTTGCCCGCGCCGTTCGGACCGATGATGCCCACGATGCCGTTGCGCGGCAGCGTGAAGGACAGGTCGTCGATCAGCAGCTTCTCGTCGAAGCCCTTGCTGAGGTGGTCCACCTCGACCACGACGTTGCCCAGGCGCGGACCCGGCGGGATCTGGATCTCCTCGAAGTCCAGCTTCCGCATCTTGTCCGCCTCGGCGGCCATCTCCTCGTAGCGGGCCAGGCGCGCCTTGCTCTTGACCTGGCGGCCCTTCGCGTTGGAGCGGACCCACTCGAGCTCGTCCTTGAGCCGCTTCTGCCGTTTGGCGTCCTTCTGCCCTTCGACCTTCAGGCGGGTGGCCTTGGTGTCCAGGTAGGTGGAGTAGTTGCCCTCGTAGGGGTGCAGCCGACCGCGGTCGACCTCACAGATCCACTGGGCGACGTTGTTCAGGAAGTACCGGTCGTGGGTGACCGCGACGACGGTGCCGGCGTACTTCTCCAGGTGCTGTTCCAGCCACTGGACGCTCTCCGCGTCGAGGTGGTTGGTCGGCTCGTCCAGGAGGAGCAGGTCGGGCGCTTCGAGGAGCAGCTTGCACAGCGCCACGCGGCGCTTCTCGCCACCGGAGAGGTTCACGATCGGCCAGTCGCCGGGCGGGCAGCCCAGCGCGTCCATGGCCTGTTCGAGCTGCGAGTCGAGCTCCCAGGCGTTCGCGTGGTCGAGCTGGTCCTGCAGCTCGCCCATCTCGGCCATCAGCTCGTCGGTGTAGTTGGTCGCCATCTCCTCGGCGATGGCGTTGAACCGGTCCAGCTTGCCCTTGATCTCCTTGACGCCGTCCTCGACGTTCTCCAGCACGGTCTTGGACTCGTCCAGCGGAGGCTCTTGCAGCAGGATGCCGACGGTGTAGCCGGGGGACAGAAACGCGTCGCCGTTGGACGGCTGTTCCAGCCCGGCCATGATCTTCAGAACGGTCGACTTACCCGCGCCGTTCGGGCCGACGACGCCGATCTTGGCTCCCGGCAGGAAGCTGAGCGTCACGTCGTCGAGGATCACCTTGTCGCCGTGCGCTTTACGCGCCTTGCGCATGGTGTAGATGTACTCAGCCATGCGTCCAAGCCTATGGTCTGCCGGGCAGTGCCCGTGCATGGGTGCCCGCAGGGCGCGCGATCGTCGGCGCCGGGTCGCGGGATTTCGGCGCCGGCCGCGCGATCGTCGGCCGCGGGACTCGTCGGCCGGGCGGGCGGGACCCTCGTCCTCGCCCGCCGGACCGGCCCGCGACGGTGGTGCCGGGGACGACGTCGGGCCCCGACGCGCCGGCTGCGCGTCGGGGCCCGACGGTTATCGGTGTGGTTCGATCAGCGGCGCCCGAATCAGGCGGCGGCGCCGTCCGAACCGTTGTTGCGGCGGCGCATGTAGAACACCAGACCGCCACCCGCGAGCAGGAGCGCACCGGCGCCGCCCAGGATCGCGGGGGTGTTGCTGCTGTCGCTACCGGTGGCGGCCAGGTCCGGACCCTTCGGGTTCACCGGAGCCGGCGTCCCGCCGGTGCTGCCGCCCGAGGTACCACCGGTGACACCTTCGGTGGCGCCGGCCGTCTTGCAGTCGAGCGTGCCGGTGAACTCCTTGGCGGTCTTGCCGTCGGGGCCCACGATGGTGATCTTGTAGGCCTGGTCTTCGGCGACCTTGACGACCTGCTCGACCGACTTGCCGGCCTCGACGGTGGTTTCCTTGCCATCGAGCTTGAACTTGTACGACTCGTCACCGGAGTTCTTGACGGTGACCTTGACCCCGCCGTCGACGCAGTCCTTGGTGGCGTTGATCTCCGGGAGCGGGCCCTTGCCGGGGTTGCCCCACTTGGCGATCGCCTTGTCGGAGGTCTGCACCTTCTGCTTGTCCGCGACGATCAGGAGCTGGCTGGTCGACCCGTCCTTGTTGACGCCCTGGAAGACCCGACCCGCCTGCACGGTCGACTCACCGGCGACCTGGAAGGTCTGGCTGCCCGCCTTGGTGGCCTTGGAGGCGTTCACGTAGAGCTTGTCGCCGTTGCCGACCTTGTCGACCGGCTTGCCGTCGGCGTCCACCAGGGTGGCCTTGGCGTCGGCGTCGCCCTCGAGCAGCTTGGCGTTGATCGACTTGCCCTCGGCGTTGGTCTTGACCTCGAACGGGCCGATGCCGGGCTTGTCGTTGATCTTGCCGGCCTTCTCGCCCGGGGTCACCGAGAGCGAGACGGGAGGCTCGGTGACGTCGCCCTTGTTGGCGTCGCCGACCAGGTACTTGTAGAGCTTGACGATGTCGCCGTCGTTCTTCTTGCTCTCGTCCAGCTTCTGGCCGTCGGTGAAGTGCCAGATGGCGGCCTGCGTGGCGGCGGCGGCCTCGCCCTCGGTCAGCTCAGGAGCGCCGACCTTCGCGCGAACGGCCCCCAGGTCCACCGTCGGGAACGAGTTCAGGAGCACCCACTTGACCTTGGCCTTGTCGGCCTTGGTGCCGAAGGAAGTCTCCTTCCAGCCCGACTCGTCGTACTTCGCCTCGTCACGAACGAGCGTGTGGAAGTCGATGCAGTAGGTGCGCAGGATCTTGCCGTCGACCTCGAGCTTCAGGATCGAGGCACGCTGCGACTTGTCCTTGCCCTGCAGGAAGATGTCCGCACCGACATCGCCGCCCTTGTAGACGCCCTTGGCGCCTTCCGCACTGGCCGCACCCGCGAAACCGATCACGCCGGCCGCCGCCAAGCCGCCGGCAATGACCATGGCCGACAAGCGGGTGGCCGTCCGTCCCGGTGTACGGAACATGTGGTGGTCCCCTCGAAAATGTATGCCGACTCGCGCGGCGCATGGTTCCCCCGAGCGGGGCGCGAGTAAAGAACCGTTGAATGGTATGAGCAGTCGGGCCACCTCTCGCGACCCGGGGTACTCATTTGTTTCACGTTCTTTACCTCGGGAGAAGATCCACGTCGAGGATGTCAATTCGCATATCGGGAAGTCGACAAGTCTTCGACGGATATAGCCGCCTATGGGGTGCGTCAAGCCGCTTAGGCGCTGATCAGGGCCATCTCATCCGCTATGGATTTGTCAAGGTTCACAACCGACCGAATCGGTCTTTTTCGTGATCAATGCCTTGTCTCGGGCGTTATTCGCCTTCATGATCCGGCTTTTTCCACCCTCCCATCCCATCGGTTGAGGGACATACGACGGTTGGTCTGGTTTGACGCGGATCGCCCTCGCTCCGAGTCGTCACAATTCTGTTCCAGATTCGTTCCCGAAACCGCCTTGAATTATCTCCGCCATCAACAATGAATGGCTTTCCCGAACACGCGAGCACACGGCGCGACAATTCACGCGGCCTCCTCCGCGCCGACGGACGCGGGATCGGACCCGATCGCGAGGGTGCCCTGCTCCGCCCCCGAACCCACCGCGACGCCGTCCGCCACCACCGACAGACGCGCAGGCCGACCCACCCGCCGAAACTCCGCGACCCCGCGGGCGAGGTCGTGTCCCACCGAGGACGCGTCGATCTCGGTGACCGTCCACCACCGCCCCTCGCGCTCCCACTCGCGCACCCGCAGCCGACCCGTGACCACCAGAGGGTCGCCCTTGTCGATCGAACTCGTCACGTTCTCCGCCAGGCCCCGAAAGCACACGACGGTGTAGAACGACGCGTCCCCCGACACCCACGTCCCCGTCTCCCGATCGAAGCGCCGGGGCGACACCGCCATCCGGAAGCGGGCCAGGGGCACACCCGCCTGGGTCATCTGGACCCGGACATCGCTCGCGGCGTTGCCGATCACCGTCACGTACGTGTCCACGCTTGCCTCCTGTGTCGCCGCGGGTCACGGCGTGCCGCACGACATCGCCGTCCGCCCTCGACGATCCGGCACCCGGCGGTCGACCGGCGGCGAACCGGGACGGGCTGTGGACAACTCGGCCCCTGTGCACAACGCCACATCACCCACGTGAGGGACGGCCCCGGCCGCCCGTCGCCCACGTGGGTGACACCGCCCCCGCCGCGCCCCCAACCCGCCCCTCACCCCCGCCGCATCGGCTCCCGAGCCGCCACGAAATACCCGTACGCCTCCCGATACCGCGCCAACTCCCCCTCCGCCGGCTCGACCAACAACCGATCCGCCACCTCCCCCACCCGCGACCGCAACGCCGCCGCCACCTCCGCCGTCCGCCGATCCGCCGCCGTCCGCGCCACCCGGCGCGCGCCCCATACCCCCGCCACCACCAGTACGAGCCCCGCCACCACCACCCACCACGAGGCCGGCATCCCGAACCCGCGCGCCATCGACCCCCCGGCCCGGGCCGAGCCCGCACCGACCACCCCGGCGACCACCGCGATCACCCCGACCCACTGCGCGCCCACCGCGACCCGCACGCCGGGCGCCGGCGGAGCGGCCTCCGGCGCGGCCCCCGTCAGCACCGCGTGCAACTCGTCCGGCAACCTCCGCAACCCCTCGGCCGACACTCGATGCACGCCGCCCACCCACCGCTCGGGCAACCCCCGCGTCCACCTCGCCCCAGCCCGCCGGATCACCCGCTCGGCCCGATGCATCTGTACCGGCGCGGGCCGCGTCGCCGGCCGCCGCACCCGACGACCCGACAGCGGCCCACGCGGCACCCGCGACCCCTCCCCGGCGGCCACCGCGAGGACCGCCACCCCGGCCGCGTCGCACAACCCGTCCACGAGCGCGTCGCGGTCCTCGGCGGTGAACCCGTCCAGGTCCGGCGCCGCACCGGCGAAGTACGGCTCGAGGCGTTCGGTCAACGTGTCCAGATCCGCGGCCAGCCGGGTCACCGACGCCTCGCCGGGTCCGGCCGCGGCCACCACCACCCGGCGCAGCTCGGCGATCCCGATCCCGGTCTCCGGCGACGTCGCCAGCACCCGTGCCTCGGCGAGCCCGTCCGCCGCCAACAGCGCCCGCACGTCGGTCAGGCAGGCCGCGAGGTCCCCGGCCGGCAGCCGGTCCGCGTGGTTGAGCACCACCGTCATGCCGGGCCCGTGGTGCCGCAACGGCCGCAGGTAGCGGTCGTGCACGATCGCGTCGGCGTACTTCTGCGGATCGAGCACCCACACGATGTGATCCGCGACCGCCACGACCGCGTCCACCTCGGCCCGGTGCGCGAGGTCGATCGAGTCGTGATCGGGCAGGTCGAGCAGCACCAGGCCGGCCGGCATCCCGCCGCCTCGGCGCGCGTCCAACGAACCGTGCCGGGCCACCCGGTGCGCCGGTTCGATGCCGAGCAGGTCCAGCAACGGCGCCGCGCCCTCGGGATCCCACGCGCACGCCAGCGTGGTCCGGGTGGTCGGCCGTTCGGCGCCGGTGTCCGCCAGCCGCAACCCGGTGAGCACGTTGAACAACGACGACTTGCCTGCGCCGGTGGCGCCGGCGAGCGCGACCACGGTGTGCCACGTGGCCGTGCCCAGCCTGGTCTCGGCATGGCCGAGCAGGTCCTCGATCAAGGCGAGATCGGTGCCGGGCAGCCGATCCCGGGCCAGCGCCGCGGTGCGATCGAGCGCGGCCAGCCGAGCCATCAGCCGCCCCGCCTCCTCGGTCCCACTCGCGTGCCGGGCCCGACGCACGGCGAACCGATCGACATCCTGCCCACCGGCGGTCACCCGAGCCCCCGCTCGGAACCGGACCGCACCCCGACCCGCGTCTCGCGGCGGCGCACCCGAGCCGGTCCGCCGCACCGCGTACGACCCGACTCCCGCGCGAGACCGGTACGCGGCCCCTGCTCGCTCCCGGGCCGCGCCCCGCCGCCCCTCACCCGCTCCTCCGCACCACGTCGAGCGCCTCGATCAACCCGGCGTCGGCCCGGTCCGGCAAGAGCGCCACCGCCGCCACCCGCCGCGCGCGCTCACCGTCCAGCGCCGCCGCGACGACGGCGCGCAGCTCCCGATGGAGGTCCGTGATCAGCCGCGCGGCCGGCTCGGATCCGATCCGGACGCCGAGCCGCCCCGCCGCGTCGCGGCCGATGCCGGGCCCGAGTTCGGCGCCGCCGACCGCGGCGATCAGCGCGAGGGGCTCGGCCCGGTCCGGCCACGCGAGCGGCCCGGGCCCGAGCCGACGCACCCCGCCGCGCGGCAGACACCCCGCCGACCGCTCGGCGCCCCGCGCGAACGCGTCCGCCACCAGCGCGTCCAGGCTCTCCAGCACCGCCCGCGCGGCCCCCGCCTCGTCCCCCTCGTACCAGCGTCCCGCCGCCGCGCCGCGCAACAACGACCCGTCGTCGAGCGCCCGCAGCGCCCATCGCGAGGTCGCCGCGTACGCCCGATCCACGCACTCGCGCGCCCGACCGGCCGCCTCGTGCTGCCGCCCCACCGCCTGCGCGAGCGGCGGCACCCGCCGATCCAGGCTGTGCAACAGCCCGCCCAGGGTGCGCCGGACCACCGCGGCCCGAGCGTCCGGATCCGCGCCGCGCTCGGCGAGCCACGTGCGGATCGGCACCACGTTGCGCTCGGGCAATCCGACCCCCGGCTCGGTCTCCACGATCGGGTACAGCGGCACGTCGCCCAACCCGGCGTGCCGCAACAACCGGACGTAGTCGGGCCGGACCCGGTCGAGTACCTCCGCCGGCACCCGGTTCAGCACGATCGCCAGACGGGTGTCGCGATCGCGCGCGAGCCGGAGCAGGTGCCACGGCGCGGCGTCGGCGTAGCGCGACGCGGTGGTGACGAAGATCCACAGGTCGGCGGCGCCGAGCAGGCGAACCGCGATCCGCCGGTTGTCGGCGGAGACCGAGTCGATGTCGGGCACGTCCAGCAGCGCCATCCCGGGCGGCACCCGCTCGTCCAGCTTCAGGTCGATCCCGGGTTCCGCGGCGAACCAGTGCCGGTCCCCCGACCGACACACCAGGACCGGCACCCGGGTGGTCGGCCGGAGCGAACCGGCCACCGTGATCTCACGCCCGACCAGCGCGTTCACCAGGGTGGACCGACCCGCGCCGGTGGACCCGCCGACCACCGCGAGCAGCGGCGCGCGCGGCACCGCGAGCCGGGGCAGCACGTAGTCGCCGAGTTGGTCGATCAACTCGCGACGGGCCAACCGCGCCTGCACGGCGCCGGGCAGGTCGAGCGGGAAGCACGTCGCCACGACCTTGTCCCGCAGGTCGGCGAGGGCTGCGGACAGGGTGTCGCTTCCCATGATCACCACGGGCGACCAGTGCCCGAATTGTCCGCATTCCCAACGTGCCGCCGCGGTTACAACGCGACGGTCACTCCGTCGGCGGAGGACCGCTGCGCCGCCTCGATCGTCTCCAGGACGGACACCGCCTCCTCGATCGCCACCGGCGGCGCGCCCTCGCCCCGCACCGCGCGCGCGAACGCGGCGTAGTAGTCCTGGTAGGCCCCCGGCTCCGTCTCCACCGGCACGGTGTCCCCGGGCGTACCGAGCCTTCCCCACGCCGTCGGCGGCTCGGTCCCCCACCCGGGCGTACCGACCTCGGACCCGGCGCGCAGCAGTTCCTCCTGCGGGTCCATCCCGAACTTCACATACGACGCCTTCGAACCGAGCACTCGAAAGCGCGGTCCGAGGTCGGCCGCCGCCGCGCTCATCCACAGGTGCGACCGCACCCCGCTCGCGTGGGTGAGCGCCACGAACGAGTCGTCGTCCACGAGCGCG
The DNA here is from genome assembly GCF_045207655.1 of Embleya sp. NBC_00888. Taxonomy (NCBI): domain Bacteria; kingdom Bacillati; phylum Actinomycetota; class Actinomycetes; order Kitasatosporales; family Streptomycetaceae; genus Embleya; species Embleya sp. NBC_00888. Next base: position 3,172,436 of record NZ_CP108784.1, read on the forward strand.
CCGGACCGCCGGGCGGACAACTCGGCGTACACGTGGGTGGGTCGCCCGAACAGCGTCACCGCCTGGTCGATCAGATGGGTCCCGAGGTCGTACAGGATCCCGCCCAGCGCCGCCGGATCGGCCTGCTCCTTCCACCCCGAGGTCCGCACCTGCGGTCGCCACCGCTCGAACCGCGACTCGAAGCGGTACACCTCACCGAGCCGACCCTCCTCGACCAACCGCCGCACGGTCCGGAAGTCGCCGTCGAACCGACGGTTCTGATACACCCCCAACACCCGCTCGCACCGCGCCGCCGTCGCGGCCAGCGCCCGCCCCTCGGCGGCGGTCCCCGCGAACGGCTTGTCCACCACCACGTGCAGCCCGGCCTCCAGCGCGCGTTCCGCCAGCGGTACGTGGAAGCGGTTCGGCACGGTGATCACCACGAGGTCGAAGTCACCCGCGCGAGCGAACATCTCGTCGGTCGTCCCGATCACCTCGGCCTGCGGATGCCGCTCGTGCGCCGTCGCCCGGCGCTCCGGATTCCCGGTCACCACGGCGGCCAGTTCCAGCCCCTCCGTGGCCTCGATGACCGGTGCGTGGAAGGCCGAGCCCCCTACGCCGTAGCCGACAAGTACAGTCCTTGTGGGACCCACTGCGCCTCCCTCTGCCCGATTCGGCCCTTCTCTGATCACATTCTGGCCGCCAACTGCGTCTGATCAGGTAACGGTGACCGCCGGAACGTCGGTGAGGCATGCACACGGCCCTATTCTGTTGTGCCGCGACCGGATCCAGTGCAAGATCCTGATTCGCCCACGCCCTCGTAGCTCAGTGGACAGAGCAGGTGCCTTCTAAGCACTTGGTCGCAGGTTCGAGTCCTGCCGGGGGCACCGTCACGTCGCCGTCCGCCGCCCGCACCCCCGGGCGGCGTCCGCGCAGGTCAGCGCCTTGGTCTGGAATGTCGTGCCGCGCCGAACCGGTTCGGCGCCGGCCGTCGGCGGGCCGATGGTGTCCGACCGTCACCGTGCTTGCGCGGGCGGTGACAGGACCCGTGCGACGACCGCACCCGTGCGGCGATATGACCCCTTCACACTCTTTGCGCGACGTGGACCGCCGGCCGAAAACACACCGGCCCCGGCGCGTGCGCGATCCGGCCCGACGGGTCGCCCGTGTGCTCAGGCGGCCGGGCCGTTCTGGCTCAGGGCGAACGCGGTGGCCTGGAGCGCGATGGCGGCGAGGGACAGCGGCAGGGTGATCGTGACGCGACGGCCGCCGGGGCGGCGGGGACGGCGGACCAGGGCGATCAGGGCCGTCACGAAGCTGAGCACGAACAGACCGAAGACCCAGGGAAGTCGGGTGCCGTACCAGTCGCGACACGTCTGGTTGGCGCAGGATTCGGTGGCGCCGCCGAAGCCGATCAGGACGAACAGATCGACCATCGCGACCACGACGAAGAGGAACAGGCCGACGACGAACGCCGCCGCGCGGGCGAAGCCTTCGCCATTGCTGCCCGGGGTGGGAGGCGTGTAGGTCATGCGGATCACGCTAGGCGGCGGGTCCGACGCGAACATCCGTACAGCTACTCACTTCCGCGCTCCACCCACCCGGGCGGCACCCGCCGCGCACCGGACACACCGGACCTGTCGAACACGGCGAACACACAGGGCGCATCCGCCCCGACCGCCCCGTCCCGGCCCGGCCTCCCCTACAACACCACCACCAACGGCGTCCCGGTCCGAGGGTGCGTCCGGATGTCCGTCTCGATCCGGTACACCCGCTCGATCGTCGGTGCCGTCAGAACCTGCGCCGGCGTGCCGGTCGCCACCTCCCGGCCGTTCGCCAGCAGGCAGATCCGGTCGCAGAACATCGCCGCCAGGTTGAGGTCGTGCAGAGCCACCAGCACGCTCACGCCCAGCCGACGAACCAACCGCAGCAGCGCGAGCTGGTGGTGGATGTCGAGGTGGTTGGTCGGCTCGTCCAAAACCAGCAGGCCCGGCTGCTGTACCAACGCCCTTGCCACCAGCGCCCGCTGCCGCTCACCGCCGGACAGCAGCGCGAACGCGCGCTCGGTCAGGTCGGCGAGTTCGAGCAGTTCCACCGCCGCCGCCACGATCGCCCGGTCGGTCGCGTCATCCGGGTCGAGCAGGCCCTTGTGCGCGGAGCGGCCCATCGCGACCACGTCCCGCACGGTCAGCGGGAAGTCGGTGGGCATGTCCTGGAGTACGGTGCCGATCCGGCGCGCGGCCCAGCGCGCCGAGTGCGTCCACACGTCCTCGCCGTCCAGGAGCACCCGGCCCGAGGTCGGCCGGTTCACCCGGTACACGCTGCGCAGCAGGGTCGACTTGCCGCTGCCGTTGGGGCCGAGCAGCCCGACCACCTCGCCGGGCTCGACGGTCAGCGACACCGCGTCGACCAGGGGCCGACCGCCGATCGCGAAGGTGACGTCGTCCAGGACCAGGCGTGCCGCGGGCCCGGTCATCGTGCGCCCGCTTCCCGGCGCGCGTCCCGGCGCAGCAGCCAGACGAAGAACGGGCCGCCGACCAGCGAGGTCACGATGCCCACCGGCAATTCCTGCGGCGCGAGCACCGTACGCGCCACCAGGTCGGCGCAGATCGCGAACACCGCGCCGAGCAGCGCGGCCACCGGCAGCGCGCGCCGATGATCCGCGCCGACCAGCAATCGCACCACGTGCGGCAACATCAGGCCGACGAAGCCGATCACGCCGCTGACCGCGACGACGACCCCGGTGAGCACCGCCGCGAGCAGGAACATGCCCTGCCGAAAGCGCTGGACGTCCAGGCCGAGCGCGGCCGCGCTCTCCTCGCCGGCCAGGAGCAGGTTGAGGTTGCGCGCCTGGAGCAGCAGCACCACCAGGCCGATCGCGAGCGCGAGGGCCGGGACGAGCAGCAGCGTCCAGCGGGCCGAGCCGAAGCCGCCCAGCGTCCAGAACAGCACCTGGGCGGCGAGTTGCGGATCCGGTGAGGTCAGCACGAGCAGGCTGGTCAGCGAGGACAACACGGCGCTGACCGCGACGCCGGCCAGGACCAGTCGCACGGCGGTGACCCGGCCACCGGAGCGGGCCACCGAGAAGACCACGAGCAGGGTGATCAGTCCGCCGGTGAACGCGGCCGCGTTCAGGGTGAGCGCGCCCAGCGACAGGCCGCCGATCGACGCGACGCCCCAGCGCATCACCAGGACCGCGCCGGTGGCCGCGCCGGAGGAGACGCCGAGCACGTCCGGCCCGGCCAGCGGGTTGCGCACGATCGCCTGGATCACCATGCCCACCACGGCCAGCGTCGCGCCGACGACGGCGGCGAGCAGCACCCTGGGCAGCCGGGTGTCGGCGATGATCAGGTCGTGTGCGCGGCTCCACGACGGCCGCACCCACGCGTCCCCGCCGATGCGATGCGCGAGGATGCGCCACGTCTCCGACCAGGGCACCGACACCGACCCCACCAGCAGCCCCGCCGCGGCCGCCGCGAACAGCGCGACGAGGAGGCCGCCGACCACCAGCGGAAGGCGGACCCGGCCGCCCGGGACGACCTCCGGCCGGCCGGCGGTGTCGGTGGGCCCTCGCCGCGCAGGACCGCGACCCGTACCGCCACCGGGTCCCGATCGACCGTCACGGCCGGTCGGGGTGCAGTTGCCTGGCGAGTTCCTCGACCGCGTCCACCGAGCGTGGCCCGGGCTGCGCGACGGACAGCGAGATCACCGGGAAGGCGTTCGCGCGCAGCGCCGGTACGTCGGCGAGCGCCGGTGTGGCCTTGAGGGTGGCGATCTTGGCGTCGATCGGCGGCGTCACGTAGTCGTAGATCAGCACCACGTCCGGCTTGCGTTCGGCCAACTGCTCCCAGGAGACCTTGGTCCAGCGCTCGTTCAGGTCGGCGAACACGTTGGTGCCGCCGGCGCGGGTGATGATCTCGTTGAGCATCGAGTTGCCGCCGGTGGTCTGCGCGGCGTCGGCGCCCGAGTTGTACACGAACACCTTGACCGGCGCGGCGCCGGCGAGCCGTGCGGTGACCGCGTCGAGCCGCTGCCGGAACGCGGCGGCGGAGCGCTCGGCGCGCTCGGGCACGCCGAAGATGCCGCCGATGGAGCGGAGTTCGCCGTAGAGCTGATCGAAGGTGACCGGCGCCTTGGCGCAGCCCTCGGGGTTGAGGTGGGTCTTGACGTTCAACTCGCCGAGCCGCGCCCGGGTGTGGCCGGACGACTCGGAGAAGCCGTCCGGGTAGCCCGAGTAGACGAAGTCGGGGGTGGCTTCGAGGAGTTTCTCCAGCGAGGGTTGCGCGTCGGCGAGCACCGGGATCCGCGCGTACGGCTCCTTGTACTTGTCGCCGATGGTCCGTCCCTTGAGGTAGGCGGTGCCCACCATCCGGTCGGCCAGGCCCAGTTCGAGCATCAACTCGGTCGCGTTGGAGGTCAGCGTCGCGGCGCGCTGCGGCGGCCGGTCGTAGCTCGTGGTCACACCGCAGTTGTCGGTGTCCGTGTACGGCTTGTAGGCGGCGGGTGCGGGAGCGGCGGCCTTGTCGTCCCGCACGGCGCCGCCGCACGCGGTCGCGAACAGCGCGAGCGCGGCCACCGCCGCGGCCCACGAATATCGGTGTGCCGCCGGCATCCGCCCGGGTATCTGCGTACGCATCGTCGAAGCTCTCCCTTGCGAGTCCTCGTCGGGGGAACTCGGGAGGGAGTACGGCGGCGGACACCGCACGGCGCCGTCGTCCGACGGACCCGCCCGCGAGGTCCCGGAAGTCCGCGTGCGCGAGGCGGACGCGGGCGACGGCAGGTCTTCGGACTCGTGGGCGGGTCCCGGGAGCCACGGGTGTGGCCGGGATGCCTACCGGTCGTCGCTTCCCGGGACCCGTTCGACCGGGGCCCAGTGCGTGATGACGACTTTCGTTCCCACTTACCGCTGCGGGGCAGTTCCGGATTCGCACCGGATTCCCTCTTGCGACACCCGGAATCGGTCGAAGCCGGGTGAACCGTTCGCAAGGGCAGCCTAACCAGGGCGCCTCGGCCGTCGAGCGAGGGGGCCGGGACGGGCCCGCCGAGGGTCACGGCGGCCGAGTGAGCGGCCACGGCGGGAGGACCGGCTCGGGTCCGGGCCGGGTCCCACACTCCGGTACGCGCCCACCCCTGTACCCGCTTCGCGCCGTGACCACCTACTCCGCGCGCTCCGGTACGTGCCCCTCCCGCACCCGCTTCGCGCCGTGCCCGCCTACTCCGCGACCAGGATCTCCAGCCCCGCGTCGCGCAGCGCGTCGAGCGCCTCCGCATCGGCCGCGCCGCTCGTGATCAGCAGGTCGATGTCCGCCAGCGGGCACACCACGGCGAGTTCGACCCGGCCCAGCTTCGAGCCGTCCGCGACCACGACCCGGCGACCCGCGGCCCGCAACATCGCGCGTTTGGCCTCGGCCTCGGGCAGGTTCACGTTGGTGATGCCCCCGGTGGGATGCACGCCGTTGCAGCCGAGGAAGACCGTGTCGGCGTGGATCCGCTCCAGGATGTGGTCGCCGAGCGGATTGATCAGCGAGTGCTGCAACGGCCGCAGCGTGCCGCCGGTGACCACGACCGAGAACCGCGGGATCGCCCGTTCCAGCTCCAGGGCGATGGTCAACCCGTTGGTGAACACCACGAGGTCGCGCAGTTCCTCGCGGTCCACCAGCGCGCGGGCCACGAACGTGGTGGTCGTGCCCACGTCCAGCACCACGCTCTCGGACGGCGACACCAGTGCCGCGGCCGCCCGCCCGATCAGCGTCTTCGCGGGCGACGCCGAGGTCAGCGCCTCCTCGAAGGACGGCTCCACCCGGGGGTCGCGGCCGGTGAACATCGCGCCGCCGCGGACCCGGCGCAGCCGGCCCTGCCGCTCCAACACCTCCAGGTCGGCCCGGACCGTCACCCGCGAGATACCGAACGCCTCGGCCAGGTCGGTGACCTTGGCGAAACCCCGGTCCGCGATCGTCGCTGCCATCCGGGCGCGGCGGCCCTCGGCGGGCAGTCCGTCGGTGTCGTCGTCAGGCATGGGCAGCATCTTGCGGACACCTTTCGAAACTTGTCAAACCGCAGGTGGCCCGCGGTCGATCCCGCCAAATGGCAAGCCACATAGGCATCTCTCCTTTCTCATTGACAAGTTTTGGAAAGCTTCGCAAAATGAGCGCATGAAGAAGACGCAGGCCGTCATGGCCGACGGTCGCGAGATCGTCTACTACGACACGCGGGACGACGCGGTGCGCGCCGCCGTCGACCACCGCGATCTCGCGCCCGTGGTCAGCGGCTCGGAGATGCGCTACGACCGGCTGCTCGACGAATGGGTCCTGGTCGCCTCGCACCGGCAGACCCGGACCCACCTGCCCGCGGCCGACGCGTGCCCGCTGTGCCCGTCCACGCCCGAGCGGGCCACCGAGGTCGCCGAGTCCGACTACGAGGTCGTCGTCTTCGAGAACCGCTTCCCGTCCATGTCCGGCTCCTCCACGGCCGACGGCGGTCCGCCGGCGGGCCCCGACCCCGGCTGGGACCACGCCCCGTTCCCACGCCGGCCGTCCGGCGGACGGTGCGAGGTGGTGTGCTTCACCCCCGACCACGACGCGTCCTTCAAGGACCTCACCCCCGAGCGCGCGCGCCTGGTCCTGGACGCGTGGACCGACCGCACCGCCGAGTTGTCCGCGCTGCCCGGCGTCGAGCAGGTGTACTGCTTCGAGAACCGCGGCCGGGAGATCGGCGTGACGCTGCCGCACTCGCACGGGCAGATCTACGCCTACCCGTTCGTCACCCCGCGCACGGCCGCGATGATCGCCACCACGACCGCGCACCGGCACCGCACCGGCCGCAACCTGTTCGACGACGTGCTGGCCGACGAGCGCGCGGACGGGTCGCGGATCGTAGCCGAGGGCGGGCACTGGACGGCGTTCGTGCCCGCCGCCGCGCGCTGGCCGTACGAGGTGCACCTGTACCCGAACCGCCGGGTGCCGGACCTGCTCGCGTTGGACGAGGCCGCGCGCGCCGAGTTCGGCGCGATGTACCTGGACCTGCTGGGCCGCTTCGACCGACTGTTCGACGGCGAACCCGCGCCGTACATCTCCGCGTGGCAGCAGGCGCCGGTCCGCTCGGGGCGCCGGGACTTCGCGCTCCACCTGGAGCTTTTCTCGATTCGCCGGGCACCGGGCAAGTTGAAGTACCTTGCCGGGAGCGAATCGGGGATGGGTGTGTTCATCAGCGACGTACCGCCGGAGACCGCGGCGGCACGACTGCGGGAGGTCGGCGAATGAGGCTCATGGTCACCGGCGGCGCGGGCTACGTGGGCAGCGTCGTCGCCGCCCACCTGGTCGCGGCCGGCCACGATGTGGTGGTGCTCGACGACCTGTCCACGGGGCATCGGGACGCGGTCCCGGACAAGGCGCAATTCGTCGAGGGCCGGGTCCAGGACGCGGCCGAACATCTGGACGCCTCGTTCGACGCCGTGCTGCACTTCGCCGCGTCCTCCCTGGTGGGCGAGTCGGTCACCGACCCGGCCAAGTATTGGCACAACAACGTCGGCGGCTCGCTCGCGCTGCTGGACGCGCTGCGTACGCACGGCGTCACCCGCTTCGTGTTCTCCTCCACCGCGGCCGTGTACGGCGCCCCCGAGGTCTCGCCGATCACCGAGGACGCGCCGTGCGCGCCGACGAACCCGTACGGCGCCTCGAAACTGACGGTCGATCGCCTGATCACCTCGTACTGCGCCGCGTACGGCCTGCGCGCGGTGAGCCTGCGCTACTTCAACGTCGCGGGCGCCCACGGCCGGTACGGCGAGCGGCACGCGACCGAGACCCACCTGATCCCGCTCACGCTCCAGGTGCCCAACGGCACGCGCGGCTCGGTCGCGCTGTACGGCACCGACTACCCGACGCCCGACGGCACGTGCGTACGCGACTACATCCACGTCGCCGATCTGGCCGACGCGCACCTGCTCGCACTGGACGCCACCGAGGTGGGCGGCGCCGCGACCGGGCACCTGATCTGCAACCTCGGCACCGGCACCGGCTTCTCGGTCCGCGACGTGGTGGACGCGGTCCGGACCGTGACCGGATGCGCGGTGCCCGCGCACGACGCGCCGCGCCGGGCGGGTGATCCGCCGTTCCTGGTCGCCGCCGCCGACCGTGCGCGCGACGTGCTCGGCTGGCATCCCACCCGGACATCGCTCGAGGACATCGTCGCGGACGCGTGGTCGTTCCTGCGGGACGGCGAGGCCGGACGATGAGCGTGTTCCGTGTCGAGGGTGTCTGGGCGGCGCCGGGCCGGGTCAACGTGATCGGCGAACACACCGACTACAACAACGGGTTCGTGCTGCCGATCGCGATCCCGCACACCGCGCGCGCGGCGGTCGGGCGACGTACGGACGGCCGACTGCGGCTCGCGTCCGGCCACGCGGGCAGTGAATCGCTCGACGTCGCGATCGAGGACCTGGCGCCCGGCGCACCGACCGGCTGGGCCGCGTACCCGGCGGGCGTGTTGTGGGCACTGCGCGAGGCGGGACACGAGGTCGGCGGCGCCGACATCCGGATCGACAGCGACGTGCCGGTGGGAGCGGGGCTGTCCTCGTCGGCTGCGCTGTCCTGCGCGGTCGTGCTGGCGCTCGACGACCTGTACGAACTGGGCCTGGACCGCGTCGGGTTGGCCCGCATCGCGCAACGCGTGGAGACCGACTTCGTGGGCGTCCCGGTCGGGATGCTGGACCAGATGGCCTCGCTCGGCTGCGTCGCGGGCCACGCGTTCTTCCTCGACTGTCGCGATCTGACGGGCACCCATGTCCCGTTCCACTGCGAGGAGGTGGGGCTGCGTCTGCTGGTGATCGACACCCGGGCCCGACACGCGCTCGTGGACGGCGGCTACGCGGAACGGCGGGCCTCCTGCGAGGAGGCGGCAGGACTGCTCGGGGTGCCGTCGCTGCGCGAGGTGGCCGACCCGGACGCGGCCCTGGCCGCGCTGCCGGACGGGCCGCTGCGCCGTCGGGTGCGGCACATCCTCACCGAGAACGCGCGCGTGCTGCGGGTGGTCGATGCGCTGCGGGCCGGCGATGTGCGGGCGATCGGGCCCGAGTTGACCGCGTCGCACGTATCGATGCGGGACGACTACACGATCTCCTGCGCCGAACTCGACACCGCCGTGGACACCGCGCTGGCGGCGGGCGCGCTCGGGGCGCGGTTGGTGGGCGGGGGCTTCGGCGGCTCGGCGATCGCACTGGTCGACGCGGACCGGTGCGCGGCGGTCGCGGACGCGGTGGAGAAGGCCTTCGCGGCCCGGGGATTCACCGCTCCGCGCTTCTTCCAGGCGGTACCGTCGGCGGGTGCGCACCGGGAATCCTGACCGCTCCCGGGCCCGCCCGGGAGCACGAGGGCGTCGACCCGGCCGCCGCTCCCGTCCTGCCGGCCGGGCTCAGGTCACCTCGGCCGCGGCCGCCCGGAGCAGTGGCCGGACTTCGTACGCGGTGCGGCGCATGACGGGCAGGAGCGCGGCCGGGGGCAGCCGGGCGGGTTGGGTGTGGCACAGAAGCTCGGTGGCGTGCGGATAGCCGGGGTCCGCCCGCAGGGACCGGGCCACGGTTTGCGGGGTACCCGTGTACATGTTGCCGATTGCCAGGTAGTCGGTCGGCGTGAAATCGACCGGGAAGCGGCCGGCGGCTCGGCCCCGGGTGATCCACGGGATCAGCCGCTCGGTCAGGGCGGTGGTCGCGCCGGGGTGCACCGGACGGGAGAGGGCGACGCGGGTCGGGGTGTACCGGGCCAGGTGCTCCGCCGCCTCGCGGTCGCCCGGGAGCGGGCCGGCGGGGCCACTCGAGCGGCGGCCGGAGAGGATGCCGAGGCCGCGTTCGACCGCCCACGCGATGCCTTCGGGACTGCCGGTGCCGAGCCATATCCGGTCGCGCAGGGTGGGTGCGGACGGGACCAGGTCGGTGCCGGTCAACAGGTCGAGCACGGTGTCCACGGTCTCTCGGAGCCGGGCGTGCCGAGCCTGGTACGGGACGCCGAACGCTTCGAACGTGGCGGGGTCGGAGCCCGCCCCGAGGCCCAGTTCCAGCCGGCCGGCGCTGAGTGTGTCGAGTGTGGCGGCGTCCTCGGCGAGCCGGATCGGGTGCTCGGTCGGGGCCACCACGACGGCCGTACCGAGTCGGATCCGGGTGGTGCGTTCGGCAATCGCGGCGAGCAGCACGAACGGGGAGGGCGCCGACGCGCCCTGCGCACCCAGGTGGTGTTGCGCGACCCAGAACGAGTCGTAGCCGAACTCTTCTGCGGCGACCGCCAGTTCGAGGGTCTCGCGATAGACCGCGCGGGCGTCGTCGCCGGCTCCGGCCACGTGGGTGAGGAAGCCGAGCCGCACGCGTGTCGTCCTTCCGAGCCGCGAAACGCCCCGGAGGCATTCGCGGGATCGTCCGTTTTCCACCCATCCCAGGGCGATACCGATCCTAGGACGTGACTTCGCGACCCTCGCCGCCGGCCCCGCCGGGTTCGTGCTCCCCCACCCGCCGGGTCCGTGGGGCCGGCGTCCCGGTCCGCGTAGCGTTGGCGCCATGAGCAACCTCGATACCCAACCGACCCTGACCACGTGCGGCGGCCGGGCCGACGTCCCCGGCGCGCCCGTCCACGAGTTGCTGAAGTCCCGCGAGGTGCCGCTGAGCGAGAGCCACATGGTCCGCCGGCTGCTGCCGAGCCTGGGCCGGCGGATGATCGGCGCGTGGTGCTTCGTGGACCACTACGGCCCGGACGACATCGCGGACGCGCCGGGCATGCAGGTCCCGCCGCACCCGCACCTGGGGCTCCAGACGGTGAGCTGGTTGCGCGAGGGCAGCGTGCTGCACCGGGACAGCCTGGGCAGCCTGGCCACCGTGCGACCCGGCGAGCTGGGTCTGATGACCTCGGGCCGGGCCATCTCGCACTCCGAGGAGTCCCCGCGCGAACACGCCCGACTGCTGCACGGCGCGCAACTGTGGGTCGCGCTGCCGGACGCGCACCGGGGCGTGGACCCGCACTTCGAGCACCACACCGAGCTCCCGGTGGTCGCCGGCGGCGGACTGACCGCCACCGTGATCATGGGCACGCTGGACGGGTCCACCTCGCCGGGCACCACGTACAGCCCGCTGGTCGGCGCGGACCTGACCCTGGCGCCGGACACGGACGTACGGCCGCCGCTGGAGCCGGACTTCGAGTACGCGGTGATGTCGATGTCCGGCGAGGCCGAGGTGGACGGCGTGCCGCTCGCCCCCGGCGGGCTGCTGTACCTGGGCTGCGGGCGGACCTCGCTCTCGATCCGGTCGACGAACGGAGCCGACCTGATGCTGCTCGGCGGCGAGCCGTTCGCCGAGGAGATCGTGATGTGGTGGAACTTCGTGGCGCGCACCGGCGAGGAGGTCACCGCCGCGCGCACGGCATGGGCGAACGGGTCCGACTTCGGCACGGTGAACGGCTACGACGGGCCGCGGATGGACGCGCCGGCGTTGCCGTCCGTACCGCTGCGGGCCCGGGGCCGGGTTCGCTGACGCCGAGGCGGGCTGCCGAGGCGGGCTGCCGAGGCCGGGTGTCGAGGCGGGCTGCCGAGGCCCGATGCGGCCGCGTCCCGAAACGGGCACCGGACGGGACGAGCCCGCGTCGGGCCCGTCCCGTCCCCGGGTCGGCGTTGCCGCCCGGGTCAGCCCTTCGGTGTCGCGAAGACGCCCGGCGGGAACGCGCCGTTGGCCAGGGCCGTGCCGGTGAGCATCGTGGCCAGGTCGGTGAGGCGGGTGGTGTCGGTGTCGCCGAGGTGGTGGAACGGGGCCAGGCCCAGACGATCGGTGCGTTCCTCGACGGATTGACGCAACTCGCGGCCCGCGTCGGTGAGCGCGCCGGCCGCATCGACCAGGCCGCGCGTGGCCAGCCGGTCGCGGGTCGCCTCCCACTGCTCGGCGGTCCAACCGCGGTTGCCGATCGCGAACTCCGGGACGAACCCGCGCCCGGTCGCGGTGTGCGTGAACAGCGCCTCGATGCCGTCCAGTTCGGCCTCGACCAGGGCCACCAGGTGCCCGTCGCCGCGATACTCGCGGATCAGCGTGGCGGCGTGCCACAGCGCGATGTGCGGCTGCTCCGCCGGGTCGGGCGGGTCGAGTTCGGCGTGCGCCGCGTACAGCGGCCGGGCCTCCGGGGCGCCCGCCCACGCGCAGGACAGCGCCAGTTCGGCCGCCTCGCGCAGTTCCGCCGAGCGCACCAGGTCCTCGCCGAGGACCCGGCGCAGCGCCTGGTCGACCACCCGCAGCCGCGCCGCGTACACCGCCTCCGGGGTGGCCAGCGCCCACGCCGCCGGGATGTGCCGGCCGATCAGCGCCGGGCTGAAGTTGTAGAAGGTCGCCCGGACGATGGCCGCGCCGACCGCCCCCATCGGCGCGGCCCGGGACGCGAAGTAGCCCATCCGCCCCTTCCGCAACCCGACCGCGACGAACTCGGGGTCGGCCTCGGGCGCGAAGTAGACCAGCGAATGCAGCGGATTCAGTACGGTGTGGCAGCGCCTGCCGGTGCGAGCATCCATGCCCCGACCGTAACCATCGGCGCAGGCCCGCGACAGGACACGGTGGCTGTCGGCGACCGGTCGCGACCGTGCGCGGTGGCCGTCAGCGGATGCTCGCGACGGTGCGCCGCGCGGCCTCGACGATCTCGTCCAGGTGACCGCCGTGCGCTCCGTGCCAGTACACCCGGTCGCACGCGCGGCATCGGGCGAACGCGTCCACCCGGTCCAGCGTGCCCGCCTCGACCTCGGACTCGACCTCCTCGCGTGTCGCCGCCCGCAACTCGCCGTTGCACGCCGTACAGCGCGTCCAGGGGGCGAGCGGCAGCGCGAACCGGCGGAGCAGGTCGTCGAGTTGGCCGTCCGCACGGATCCCGTACACGTACGCGCCGAACCACAGGTTCTTGCGCCGGAGCAGACCGCGGTCCTGGGTGAGCAGCACCCGCCGCTCGGCGTTGGCCTGGATCACCAGGGTCGGGTCGTCGCAGTCGTTGTGATAGGCCGTGTCGATCCCGACCAGACGCATCCGGCGGGCCAGCGCGCCGAGGTGCACGTCGAGCAGGAAGCGCGGCGCTGTGTCGGCGAAATCCGGGATGGCCTGCGGGCGCCGGATCGGCAGCACGTCCACGACCTCGCCGCCGGCCGGTCGATGCCCCGGCCCGACCTCGCGACCGTCCACCAGCAGCGCGCCGACCTCGGGCAACGGCGGTCCGGCGGATTCCACCAGGTGCCCGAGCGTCGAATCCCCGTCGGCGGGGACGGTCACCGGCAGTCCGCGCAGCCTCGGCGGCAGGAACTGTTGCAACTCGGCGGGGATCTGAAGCAGCACGTCCGATCGATTCACCGGGCCAGCATCCCACCGCGCACCCCCACCGCGCCCGGGGTTTCCGGGGCGATCGCGGGCGGTCGCCGGGGCGCCTCCTCGATCCCCGCCGCCGCCCCGCCCGGCCGATGCCGCGCGCCTACCCGACGCACGCCGACAGGGTGACCTCCCCGCGCGGAAGCCGTGGAATAACCCGTCGCCCCAATGCCTTGAAGCAGCCATCGGGACACACTTCGAAACTCCGGGAGGCGTCCATGGCTCGCAGTGAGCTTCGTCCGATCGTGAAACTTCGTTCCACCGCCGGGACCGGTTTCACTTACGTGACCAGAAAGAACCGGCGCAACGACCCCGACCGGATGACTCTGCGCAAGTACGACCCGGCCGCCGGAAAGCACGTGCTGTTCCGCGAAGAGCGCTAGAAAAAGCTTCGAGCGGAGCAATGAGCCGGACGGCGAAACGGCCGGCGGCACGCCGAAGGGAAAACAGCCGAACCGCAGGGGCCGCACACCGCAACGGGTACGCGGCCCCTGGTCGTGCTCGATTCGCTATCCGCCCGATTCCGGTTCGTCCCTCGCGTCCGAACCGCTTTCGACCAGGTCGTCCCAAAGCCCCAGCCCGCGCAGCACCTCCACGCCACGCGGCCCGGACGCGGCGAGCCCGGCCACGATCGCCTTCCGCAGTTGATTGCGCTCGAAGTCGTCGGCGTCGCCGAGCAACGCGAGCAGTTCGGTACTCAAGGTGGGATCCGCGGCCTCGGCCGAATCGCGGCGATCCAGGTGTTCCACCACCGCCTCGATTCGATCGGGAAACCGGGTCAGCCAGTACGCGATCAGCACCTTCGGCCCCTCTCGAATCAGCGCCTGGTGAAAGTCCAGCCGCATTCGGGTGAGCCGCTGCTGCTCCTTTTCCAGCGGCACCGCCCAGCGCGCCTGGTCGAGCGCGTCCCGGATATTGTCCGGAATCGGCTCGGCAAGCAGGATCGCACCCGCCGGGCGATAGCCGAGGCCGTATTCCGCCAGCACCGTCGGCTGGGCCGCCACGAGATCGAGTTCGTCCTGGAGCCGGCCCTCGTCGGCGCCGTGCGACACGGCCATCGCCTTGCGGATCCGGTTCTCCACGTCACGGCGGATGAAGGCGACCGCGTCCACGGGGCGGCGGCGCGCGACCGTCCCGGCGTCGTGCACCCACCAGTGCAGCTGTACCTGCACCCGACAGGCACGCTCCCCGTCCGGACCGGCCCGCAGCTCGAACTCGCGGATGTCGGCGAACTCGCGTACCGCCACCCACCACAACTCGCGCGCCTTGCGCACCTCCGCGAACGTCGGTACCGGCTTCGCGCTCGACGGGACCACGAGCACATGATCGGCGCGCGACCCGAGCCGATGGCGGAGGTAGGTCAGGATGCGCGAGCCGGTGACGGGCCGGACCAGGGGAATCCGGTCGTCGGTCATGCGCTTGCTCCCCCGTTCGCTCGGGCCGGCGGCTCCTCGAACGCGGTGATGGCGGGTTCGAGCACCTTGATGTCGATCACGTCGCCGTCGGGCAGACCCCGGTGGGCCAGCCGGGTCAGGTCGTACGCGAGGCGCTCCAGTCCGTGGCCGCGGCCACGGCCGGGGCTGAACAGCAGCGCGAAGGTCGCGCGCAGCGCCGCGGCGCGGGTCGCGTCGCCCCGCGTGGTGCCGAGCAGTTCGGTGAACAGCCGGGCCACCACCGGGTATGCGTCCCGATCGCACACCGCGTGCCGGACCACCGCCAAGAATCGCTCGCCGGTCAGCAGTTCGCCGTCGGCGTCCTCGCCGACCAGGACGGCCGCCACCTCGGCGGCGGCCCGTGCCTCCTCCCAGTCCTCCACCCGTTCCAGCACCGACTCGGCGCGCATGCCGTCCCGGCACAGCGCCGCGAGACCCTCCCGGGCCGCCGCCGCCACCGCGCGATCCCCCGTCCGGGCGAGCCGGAGCAGATCCGTCAACGTCCGGCCGGGATAGACCGACGCCAGCCCCGGGTACGCCCGGGCCGCCATCAGTCGCAGCCCCGAGCGGGTGGTGTCCCGACTCCAGCCCGCCAACAGGCGCCGCACCTGGGTGGCCACCACCGCGTCCTGGGCTGCCGCCCGCAACGCCGGCACCGCCATCGCGTGCCTGGCGTCGTCCCGGACCCAGCGCAGCACCGGCGCCAACGGCCGGTGCCCGCGGCCGGTCGCGATCAGGTCGCCCGCGGCGCGGGCCGCGACCCGATGGACGTCCGGCGGATGCCTCGGGGTCGCGGCCAACCAGTCCAGCAGCGGGTCGCGCAGGTCCGGGTACGCGTCCCACACGTGTGCCCGGACCGACGCCGCCCAGTGCGGTCGGTCGAAGGCGACCACGTCAAGCCGGTAGCGGGCGCCGTCACGCGTCGCGTCGGCGGCGATCGTGGTCGCGTCGATCAGGTCCAACCGATCCGCCCGGGCCCGTGGCGGCCAGTCGTCGGCCGGTTCCTCGGCCCCGGTCGGCAGCCGCTCGGTCAGCGTCTCGCGCAGCGCCCCCGCGCGCTCGGTGACGATGCCGTAGTCGTGCCCCTCGAAGACCGCCGCCGCGATCATCAGCGCCCAGTCGGCGCGCCCGGGATGGGCCCGCAGCCAGCCGGCCACGGCCGCGTGGTCGCGATCGCGCAGCACGTTCAGCACCTCGGTCCTGGTGAACCTGCGATCGGCCAGATCGGCCAGGTCGCCGGCGACGGCCGCCGCCCGGTCCGGCCGGCCCCCGTCGGCACGCACCAGTTCGGCGATGTCCTCGTCCACCAGGTCCAGGTGCCGGCGCTCCCAGTCCCGACCCAGGTGGTGGGCGAGGTGGCTGTGCAGCACCTGGAGCGGATCGGGACGTTCACACGGCACGTGCCAGGGTGCCCACAGAGCGAGCACCGGGGCGGCGGCAACCGCGGTCACCACGAGCACGCTGTCGCGTTCGACCAGGCGTCGGCGCAGCAGTTCGAGGTCGTGGCGGACGTAGCCGGCAAGCGGGTCCGCGGCGGCGGAGTCGACCACATAGCCCCGGCCGCGCTGGATCCGGTGGGTGCTCAGGTCCTCGTCGGGGTCGAGCGCGATCACCTTCCCGGCGTACTGGTCCTGCATCAGGTGCAGGGCCAGTGTGCGCTTGCCCGACTCCGCCTCGCCGGTGAGCAGGATCAGGTGGCGGGCCATCATGCTGCGGGCGCGCAGGTAGCCCTTCGGCGGCACGAACGTGCGCCGGACGAACTCGCTCTCCTCCGGCCAGATCGGGCCCTCGCGCGCCTGCCGCAACCGGCGCGTGCTGCCGGGGCCGGCCCCGGAGGTCAGGTCCGCGAACATCCGTGCGCCGAAGACGTGCGTCCCGGTCGTGCCGTCCAGGTTGACGATCACCGTGCCGGCCGCGTCCGGACGCACGAGGTCCTCGTCCGGCCGGTCCCGGTCCGGTCGGCCCCGGTCCGGCCTGTCCCGGTCGACCTGTGCCGGGTCGATCCGCCGCTCGGACCGCCGGGGTCCGGCGGCGTCCTCGCGCGGCGGGACGGCGCGTGCCGAGGCGGCCGGGTCGAGCGGCCGCTCGTCGGGAAGGCTCATCTCACACGTCCCGGACCGTGCCGCCGACGTGCGGCTCGTCGTCCGGGTCCCGGCGGTGGTGCGTGAACCTCTCGGTATCCACGGCGAACAACGCCCGGATCGACGGTATGTCGGACACGGATTCCCCCTTCGGCGAGCGTGTGACCACGCTGGGTTCGACGGGTCCACCGTGCCGCAGCCGCGCGCGCGGCGCCGCGTACTTCGGCCTTCCGGTGTCGGGATCGTGGCGCGGCAACCGACCCGGTCGCCGGCGGGTGTCCGGGAAATCATTCGACAGCGACCCGGTGTTTGTGCCGATAGTCACGAATATCGAGCCGACGTGCGCTGCCCACGTGGGCGAGCCGCAACTATGTGTTGCAGACCGGGGCCACCTTCGTCACCGGGCTGGGCAATTCCGGGGCGCTGATCGCAGCGGCCTTCGCGGTGCTGGACGCCGGTGGTGGCGGGACCGGCGTCGGGTTCGTGGCCGCCGCGCGGACCCTGCCGCTGGTCGGGTTCCTGTTGCTGGGCGGGGTGATCGCGGATCGTTTCCCGAGGCATCACGTGATGGTGCTCGCCAACGTCGCGAACGCGCTGTCCCAGGGTGTGTTCGGGGTCTACGTGCTCACCGGAGGCACCGAACTGTGGGTGATGATGCTGCTCTCCGGCATCGGCGGTTCGGCGCAGGCGCTGTATCTGCCCGCCGCACAGGGCTTGTTGTTCGCCTCGATGGAGGCCGAGCACGCCGGGCCCGCACTGGCCGCGTACCGGGTCGCGGCAACCGGCTCGCAGATCGGCGGGGCGGCGCTCGGCGGGGCGCTGACCACCACGATCGGGCCCGGTGCGGTTCTCGTGCTGGACGCCGCCGGCTTCGTGTTGGCCGCGGTGCTGCGGCTGTTCATGCGGCTGCCCGCGTCCGGCCCGGTCGAGGACGACTCGGTGTTGCGGCAACTCGTGGACGGCTGGCGGGCGTTCGTGGCGCGGCGCTGGTTGTGGGGGATCGTGCTGCAGTTCGCGCTGCTGAACGGGGTGATGACCGCCGGCGAGACGGTGTACGGGCCGTTGGTGGCCGAGGAGCACTGGGGCGCGGCCTGGCCGTGGGGCGTGGCGCTGAGCGCGCTGGGCCTGGGCGCCCTGGTCGGCGGTCTGATCCAGGTGCGGTATCGGCCCCGCCGGCTGCTTCGGGTGGGCAACTGGGGTCTCCTGCCGGTCGCGCCGACCTTCGTCGCGCTCGCGATCCCCGCGCCGTGGCCGCTGCTCGCGTTGTCGATGTTCGTCTGCGGGGTGGGCATGGAGGTGTTCGGCGTGTGCTGGATGTCGGCCCTGCACCAGGAGATCCCGCCCGAGTACATCGCCCGCGTCTCGGCCTACGACTGGCTCGGCTCGATGGCCCTGGCCCCCGCGTGCACCGCGCTGGCGGGTCCGGCGGGCAATGCCTTCGGTTACTCGAACATGTTGTGGGCCTGTGCGGGCGCGTGTGTCGTGCTGGTGCTCGCCGCGTTCGTGATCCCCGAGGTCAGGACGCTGTCCCGGACGCCGACCGGACAGCGGGTGAGCGACCCGGTCGCCACGGTCGACGCGTCCTGACCCGACACCGCCGGCGCACCCGGAGCCGAGCCCGGGCCCTGGCTCGCGGCCTTGCTGCCGCCGGGCAGCACAGCCAGGGCCTAGGCTCGCGGCCATGGTGATCACCGTCGATCCGGCCTCGCCCGTCGCGCCGTTCGAGCAGATTCGGGCCCAGCTCGCCGAGCAGGCCCGGGCCGGCACGCTGCCTGCCGGCACCCGGCTGCCGACCGTACGCGGCCTGGCCGGCGACCTCGGCCTCGCGCCCAACACCGTCGCCCGCGCCTACCGCGAACTGGAGGCGGACGGCGTGATCGAGACCCGGGGTCGTTCCGGGAGCTTCGTCGCCGCCGTCGGCGACACCGCGCACCGGGCCGCGAGCGAGGCCGCGCTGGAATACGCCCACCGGGCACACCGGCTCGGCCTGACCCGCGACGAGGCGATCACCACCGCGCTGGCCGCGTTCGACGCGGTCTACGACGCCTGAACCCGGCCCTCGAACCCCGGCCGGGCCCGCCCGGTCGGGAAAAAGCGCTACGCGAAAACCTCTGTACGGACGGCCCGGGGCACCGGATCATCGAATTCATGTCGATGCCTCGCCAGACGTCCCGCCCATCGGATGGGGCGCCGAGCTCAGCCGGTGACGACCCCTCGACGCTACTGCCCTTCGTCTTCGGACTCGACGACGCGGACACCCCGTACGACGCCGTGGACGGACTCGCCCTCGCCGCCTTCGTGACCGGCGCCCAGCCGTGGGCCAGGACCACCCGCCTGGACCGGGTCAAGCCCGGCGCCCGACTCGTGCCGCGCGGCGCCAAAGTGGTCCGCGCCGTCGAGGAGGACGACCGCTCCTCCCAACTCGCCGTCGGCGACGGCTGGACCCTGCGCTCGGTGCGCTGGCGCAGCGGTGGCGGCGAGGTCACCGTGACGGCCGTCGACGAGAAGGTCGGCCGCGCGGTACTGAAGAAGGCGGTCAAGGGCGCGGCGGCCGATCCGCCGCCCAAGGACGAGGCCGTCGCGATGGGCTTTTGGTACTTCTCCGCCCGGCGCGGCCCGTACCGCACCACCCGGGCGATCACCGCCGCGCCGTGGGAGGACATCCGGCGCAACTACACCGCGCCGACCGCCGGCGCGTTCGACCGGCTGATGAAGGTGACGCCCGACGACGTGTCCGGGCGGTTGATCCTGCTGCACGGTCCGCCCGGCACCGGCAAGACCACGGCGCTGCGCGCGCTGGCCCGCTCGTGGCAGGACTGGTGCCGGATGGACTGCGTACTCGATCCCGAGGCGCTGTTCGGCGACACCGGCTACCTGATGGACGTGGCGATCGGGCGCGGCGACGAGGACGAGGAGTCGCACGACAAGTCCAAGAAGCAGCGGTGGCGGCTGTTGGTCCTGGAGGACTGCGACGAGCTGATCCGCGGCGAGGCCAAACGCTCGGCCGGTCAGGCGCTGTCCCGGCTGCTCAACCTCACCGACGGCCTGCTCGGTCAGGGCCGCAACGTGATGGTGGCGATCACCACCAACGAGAACCTCGGCCGGTTGCACCCGGCGGTGGTGCGCCCCGGCCGCTGCCTGGCCCAGATCGACGTCGGCCCGCTGGACTTCGCCGAGGCGCGCGAGTGGCTCGGCACCGCCGACGGCATCGGCACGCACGCGACCCTCGCGGAGCTGTACGCGCTGCGCAACGGCGCGGCTCCGGTCGAGGTCGAGCGGCCCCGGCACGGCGGCGAGGGGTTGTATCTGTAGCGGCCGTGGCCCCGCCGGCGGGATCCGTGCCGGCGGGGCCCCGGAGACGACGCGCGGCCGGCTCCGGGACCGGGTGGCCGGCGGCTACACGTCCAGGTCCACCACGACCGGCGCGTGGTCGCTGGTGCCCTTGCCCTTGCGGGCCTCGCGGTCGACGTAGGCGTCGGTGGTCGCGGAGACGAACGGCGTGTTGCCGTAGACCAGGTCGATCCGCATGCCCTTGTTCTTCGGGAAGCCCAGCTCGCGGTAGTCCCAGTAGGTGAACGGGACGTCGTACTTGAGCGCCCGGGGCATCACCTCGCGCAGTCCCACGCCCTCCAGCGCGGTGACCGCGTCCCGCTCGGCCTGCGTCACATGGGTGGAGTTCTCGCCGAACAGCGAGATGTCCCACACGTCGCGGTCGGTGGGCGCGACGTTGAAGTCGCCGAGCACCGCGAACGGTCGCGAGCCCGCCGCGTCGGCGGCGACCGCGGTGCGCAGCGCGCTCAGCCACTCCAGCTTGTAGGCGTAGTGCGGGTTGTCCACCTCGCGGCCGTTGGGCACGTACACCGACCACACCCGGACGCCGCCGCAGGTCGCGGAGATCGCTCTGGCCTCGTGCGGGCCGTCGACCTCGGGGAAGCCCGGACCGGCCTCCAGCCCGAGGGTGACATCGGCCAGGCCGACCTTGGACAACACCGCGACACCGTTCCAGCGCCCACCGGCGTTGACGGCCGACGTGTAGCCGGCCTCCTCCAGTTCCTTGCTCGGATAGGCCTCGGGTGTGGACTTGAGCTCCTGCAGACACACCACGTCGGGCGCGGCCCGCTCCAGCCACTCCAGCAGCTTGGGCAGCCGGGCCCCGATCGAGTTGATGTTCCAGGTGGCGACCCTCATGCGAACCTTCCAGGGCGGACGACGGCGGTCGGGGCGGCCGGACCGGCCGGACACACCCCGCGGCCATTCTCCCTCGGCGGGGTGACACCACCGGTGCGCCCGAGGCGCGTCGGATGCGGTAGGCATGGGGCATGGACACCACTGCCCCGGCCGATTCCGAACTCGCCGAACTGACCGCCGCGCTCGCCGCCTTCGCCGCCGAGCGGCACTGGCAGCCGTACCACACGCCGAAGAACCTGGTGATGGCGCTGAGTGTGGAGGCGGCGGAGCTGGTGGAGATCTTCCAGTGGCTGACTCCCGAGCAGGCCGCCGACGTGATGTCGGATCCGGAGCGCGGCGAGCACGTCCGGGAGGAGATCGCGGACGTCCTCGCCTACCTGCTCGGACTCGCGGGGCAGCTCGGCGTCGACCCGGCGCAGGCACTGCGGGACAAGATGGTCAAGAACGCGATCAAGTACCCGCCGGGCGCGCCGGGGTTGTAGACCGGATCGATCCGCGCACGGGGGTTGTCAGCCGGACCGATCCGCGCACCGGGGTTGTCGGCCGGATCGATCCGCGCGACCGGGCGTGGCACGCCGGGTCCGAGCGGATAACGACCGCCGTGCCGGCTACACCCGGCGCAGCCGGATCCAGTGCCGCGCGCGGGTGATCCGGTGGGCGACGCGCGGCCCGCGCGGGTCCGGCTTCGCGGCGGTCGTGGCCACGAGCCTGGTCTGGGTGCGCGGAGCGTCGGGTTCGTAGGGCAGGGCCCCGAGGTCGCCGGGCAGACCGTCGACCGCGGACCGGGCGCCTTCGAGCAGCGTGTCCGTCATGGTTGTTCCCCCGTTCGGGATCCCACGGACCCCGTTGTCTTCCTCGATCTCGACGTTTTCCTCGATCTCGTCGATGTCGTCGATCGCGCCGATCGCGCCGACGGTGTGCATCTCGGCGTGCGGCGACTCGGTCTCGGTCATCACGCGTGCCCTCCCGAACAGGCGTCCATGGTGCGACGGTCCCGTCGCACCTCGGCCGGCGTGCCCTCCGCAACCACGCGGCCGGATTCCAACAGGGCGACCCGATCGCACACCGCGTCGACGAAGTCGCTCTCGTGATCCACCACGAGCAGCCCCACGCCGTCCGCCGCGACACCGCGCAGGAGCAGCAGCAGGGCCTCCGTCTCGCGCGGCGTCAATCCCGCGCTCGGCTCGTCCAGCAGCAGCACACGCGGTACGGCCACCATGCCGCGCGCGATGTCCAGGAGCCGTCGTTCGCCGTACGTGAGCACGCCCGCGTTGCGCTCGGGGCGACCGCGCGGACCCGCCCGACTCGGCGCGGCCGGTCCACCGGGTCTGCGCTCCTGCTCGACCCGCGCCATCATCGGGCGTAACAACCACGAGGCGAGCAGCAGCCGGTGTCGGGTCTCGGAGCCGGCGAGCACGACACTGTCCGCGCCGGATAACGCGCGAACCGGCTGCGGGGTCTGGAACATCCGGACCACGCCGGCCCCACGCGAGCGTTCGGGGCTGCCCAGGCGGACCGGCCGGCCGTCCACGAACAACTCGCCGCCGGCCGGCACCACCCCGGTGATCGCGTTGAGCAGCGTGGTCTTGCCGCTGCCCCGCGGGCCGATCACGCCGAGCACCTCGCCGCGATCCACCGTCAGGGACACGTCGTCCACAGCGCGTAATCCGCCGAAGTCCACCCGGACGTCCCGGACCCGCAGGACCGGTCGTCGCACCTGATCGGACGCGATGGCCGGGACCGGCTCGGGCCCCGGGACGTACCGACGCGCCGGGTCAGGCATGGTCGCCCCCCTTGGCTCGGCCCGGATCCCGCGCGTGTGCAACGGTCGTTCGCACCCGCGCGGGCGGGCCCGCGAGTGTCGCCTGCCCTGGCGACACCTGCCGCGCCGCGACGGCCCCCCGGCCGCGCGGCTTTTTGGGGCCCGAGCCGAGGCGCGCATGCGGGCGCGCCCCGGCGTCGGACCCTTCCCCCGGGCGGCGCACGGGACCGGACGCCATACCTGACACGGCGTCACCCCCCACCCGCGCGCCACCCGTATCGGAGGCCGATCCGGAAGCCGGATCGGCGCTCGGACAGGGCTCCCCCACCCCGTCCGATACCGACCCGGACATATCCGGGACAACCTCCGCGAACCGGACAGACGCCGACTCCCCTCCTGACCCGGCGTCACCTCCCGGCCACGACACATGGTTTGCACTGGTTCGGGGCAACCGGCCGCCCCCGGCCCGGTCGACGTACCCGAGCACGACCCGATCGGGACGCGTCGCGAACGCGGAAGTCTCGGGACGCGTCGCGAACTCCGAAGTCGGAACGAGGGATGACGGCGCACCCGAGCCGCCGGGCAACCTACGCCCGGCGAGCCGGAGTCGGCCCGGATCGGCCCCGAGACGGCCGGACACCGCGCGGGCGGCGAACGGCGCGACGAAGGTGACCATGGTCAGACCGCACCGTGCACGAGTGCCGGGAGCTCGGTCGACGCACCGCCGCGAACGCCGGTGACCGGCGCGGTGCGAGCGGACACGACGGGGCCGCCCGTCCGGAATCGATTCCCGGCGGGTCCTCGACCTGCTCGTGCCGCTCTGGTGGTGCGTGTCGTGCGCACGGCATGCGCCGCGCGTGCCGTCCATCGAGCCATGGGAGCCAACGCCTCTCGCGTCGTCTCCCCGCCCGGCCATCCCCCACGGAGTCCCGGATGCGGCACAAGCTAGACCGCAACGCCCTTTGCCCGCAAGGGCCTTGACAGCGGTTCGAGAACTGGCGTAGAAGGTTCAGCACAATCTAACAAATGTTAGATAGGTAGTTCGATTCTCCCTGAAGGCAATCCCCCACCGATCAACGGCAACCGCTCCACCTGCGGTTAGGCTGCACGCACCGCACGACGCAGCCGCATCCACCCGCCGGACCGAGAACGGGCGCTCATGTCACGCAGGAAGACGGAACCCGAAGCACTTCCGCGCCGGGAGGTGATCCTGTCCGAGGCGGCAACGCTGTTCGCCCGCAAGGGAGTCGTCGCGTCGACGGTGCGCGAGATAGCCGACGCGTCGGGGATCCTCGCGGGCAGCATCTATCACTGGTTCGGTTCGAAAGAGGATCTGATCGACGAGATCCTCACCGGCGCGATGCGCGACCTGTCGACGTGGTACGACGAGGCGTTCGCCGACGCGCGCACCTCGAGCGACCGGTTGCGCGGACTCGTGCACGCCGCGTTCCGCACCATCGAGCACCACCCCGACGCGGCCACGATGTACGTCCGGGACTACGCCTACCTGGCCACGCTGCCGCGCTTCGCGCATCTGGCGGCGGACGGTGCCCGAGTCCGTGACCTGTGGCTGAACACCCTTCAGGAGGGCATCGAGTCCGGGGAGTTCCGCGCCGATCTGGATCCGGAGCTGGTCTACCGCTACCTGGCCTATCCACTGTGGCTCACCGCCGGTTGGAAGTCCGGCATCGACCGCACCCTGCCCGAACTGGAAGCCCAATTCACGGCGCTCGTGCTGGAAGGCGTCACCCCCCGGAACTGACGAGGCGACGGCCGCCGACCACGCCGACGCCGGTGGGGGACCCCGAGCGTTCGCGAAAGGACCACACCATGCACGTCGACGGTTTCGTCGCGCCCGGATTCGCGCCCGTACAGGCCGCGTTCGAGGAGAACTTCGCGATCAACGGCGAGGTGGGCGCCGCGCTCGCGGTCCATCTGGACGGGGCGCCGGTGGTGGACCTGTGGGGCGGACTGGCCGAACCGGACACGGGACGCGATTGGGAGCCGGACACCGTACAGGTGGTCTGGTCGGTCACCAAGGGCCTGGTCGCGACGTGCCTGGCGGTGCTGATCGATCGCGGCCTCCTCGATCCCGCGCAGCCGGTGTGCCGTTACTGGCCCGAGTTCGCGGCGGCCGGCAAAGGTGCCGTGACGGTCGCCCAACTGCTCTCGCACCAGGCCGGGTTGCCGTTCCTGGACGAGCCGATCACGCTCGACCAAGTGGCCGTACCGGACGCGCTGGCCGACGCGCTGGCCGCCCAGCGGCCCGTGTGGGAGCCCGGGACGGCGCACGGTTATCACGCGGTGACCTGGGGCTTCTACGCGGGCGAGCTGATCCGCCGGGTGGACGGCCGCACGGTGGGCGCGTTCCTGGCCGAGGAGGTGGCCGGCCCGCTCGGCGTCGACGCGCACATCGGCCTGCCGGCGACCGTCGTGCCCCGGCTCGCGCACCTGACCACCCTCGCCCGGATGGACCCCGGCCTGCTCGACCTCGGCTCCGATCTGGGCCGGGCGATGCTCGCGCTGCCCGAACTCGCCGCCCCCGGCGCGGATCACGATCCGGACGTGCTCGGGTGGGAGGTGCCCTCCGGGCTCGGCGTCACCAACGCCCGGGCGCTGTCCCGGGTGTACGCGATGCTCGCCGGGGGCGGCACGCTGGACGGCGTGCGCCTGCTCTCCCCCGCGACCGTCACCGAGGTGACCCGCACGGTGGTCGAGGGCCGGGACCGCATCCTGGGCGACCACACCGCGTTCAGCCTGGGTTTCATGAAGCCGGAGACCGCGTTCTTCGGCGTCTCCCGCGACCCCGCCGCGTTCGGACACCCGGGCAGCGGCGGCCCGTTGGCGTTCGCCGACCCGGCGGCGGGACTGGCCTTCGCGTACGTGACCAACGGCCGGTCGCCCCTGCACACGGACGTACGGGCACTCGGGCTGATCGAGGCGGTGCGGGGCTGTTCGTCGCGCTGAGGCGGGTCTTCGTTGCCGGTGCCGAGCACCGCGGCGCCCGGTGTCGTGCGGCGGCGTGCCGGAGATGCGCCCGCGTGCTTGTTCCGTTCGCCTGTTTCGCCGGGGCGAGCGCGGCGAGGAGCCCGAACCGCGGATGTGGTGCCGGGCGTCGTGCTGCTCGGCGGGGGATCGAAGCCACGCGCCGGGGCCCGATCGGCGGAGAGGTCAGTCGCGGCGGCGGGCGGCGGCGAGCAGGAGGCCGCCGAGGAGAAGCAGGAGACCGGCCGCCACGCTCAGCGGCAACACCGGCGCCGAGCCGGTGTTCGCGACATGGTCGGTGATCGCTCTGCGGGCGATCACCGCGGGTCCGTCGTGCACCGCCCGCTTGGCGGCGGCGCCTCGGTCCTTGGCCGCGCCCTCGCGGCTGCCCGGGGGCTTGGCGCGACGCGGGGGCTTGCCGGCCGCCGCCGGGCGGGGGGCGCTCGCCGGGTGTCGAAGCTGCCCGGCACCGGCTCGATCGGCCCCCGCCCCGGTCGAAACGGTGGACGACACGTGCGGTGCGCCGCCCGGATCGGCGCGCCGGCCCGGGTCCCGCGGGCCCCGGCAGCCGCCCCGGGCCGGTTCGGCGCCCAGGACCCGGGCCCGTTCGCGCAGCGTGGCGGTGTCCGGCCGGCCCGCGCCGAGCGGGTCCGCCGCGGCCGCGAGGTTCGGCTCCGGGCAGAGCGCCGCGCCGACCGCGTCGGGGCCGGGGGGCCGGATGCCGGGCCGGAGCGGGTGATCGGTCGGAAGCGGCGACAGCGGCGGCGGGATCGGGCGTAGGCGTACCTCGGCCGACCCGCGCGCGAGCGCCGAGCCGGCCTGGATCGGCGCCGCCGCGGCACCGATCGGTGTGGCGATCGAGGTGAGCACGGCCACGCCGAACGCGACCGCCGGCGACGTCGCGCGGCGGTTTCGGTGTCTGCTCACCCGACCACGCTAGCCGGCCCGGACCGCTCGGGGCCGGCGCCGCGCGTACCGTTCCCTCCTTCGGCCCAACGCGCGTCACCCGCCCGGGAGAACCCGGGCCACCACGCCCGCCTCGCGCAGCAGCCGCGCGAGGTGCTCGACCTCGACCCGGGTGCCCGCCCAGCCGTCGTCCAGCGCGTCCGCGGCCATCCGGCCGGCGGTGGCGAGGTCCACCGGGAACTCGTCCCGGAACACCTTGAGCACCCGGACCCGAGGACCGCCCGGCCCCGCGCCGCCGGCGTCGACCACCAGGTGCGCGAGCCCGTGCTCGGCGATCAGTCCGGCGCGGATCACCGCCGGCGTCGGCTCGCGTCCCCAGTCGTCGCTCACCAACCCACAGGCGCCGCACTGATAGCTGTCGTCCCAGGCCGGCCGGCCGTCGACGATCTCCTGGGTGAGCCAACGGCGGATCGAGGCACCGCATCCGCCGCACGCCGCGACGATGCTCGTGGACTGATGGCGCATGGTCCGCCTCCGGATCCGGGCGGCCGCCGGTCCCGGACCGTCGGCCACGACTGGTACTGCGAGGTACGCCGGCGGCCGCACCCGCCCGCGAGGACCGGGGCCGACCCGTGGCACCCCACGGCTACCGGTGGCGCCCCGTGGCGCAAAGCCACCGATCACCCGTTCGGGAAACTCGCTGCGGAGCCGATCGCCCGGCGGCAATCATCCTCGCAGGGGCCGAACTTCGGCGCGCGGCGCGCGGCACGCGGCGCGCGGCACGCGGCGCGCGGCACGCGGCGCGCGGCGCGCAGCCCGCCGGTCCCGGGTCGATCGTCGTGCCCGAGGGAACGTGCGCACAGGGAACCGCCGTGGCGAAGCTGTTGGCCGGCCGGTACCGGCTCGTCGAGGTGTTGGGCCGGGGCGCGATGGGCGTGGTCTGGCGCGCGGTCGACGAGTTACTCGGGCGGTCCGTGGCATTGAGGACGCTGCCGCCCGCGTACGGTGATCCGCGCGAGGCCGACCCGACGGCCGGGCCGACCTGTTCGCGCTCGGCGTGGTGCTCTACGAGTTGCTCACCGCCCGGCGGCCGGAGCGCGGCGCACCCGCGCCGCCGAGCGCGCCGACCGCGACCGCGGTGCCCGACGTGCTCGACGATCTGGTGCCGGCCGCACTCGCGCCCACCCGCGACCCGCGCCCCTCGAACGCGCGGACGGCGCGGGTGGGGGTCGAGTACGCGCTGCGCTCGTGGCCGGCCGAGCACGTGTCCACCGGGCGGGCCGGTTGTCCCCGGGGGTGATCGAGGACCTGGTCCGCCTGCCGGGCGGCCTGCTCAGCGGCGCCGACCTGCGCGGCGCCTCGCTCCCGGCGGCCGACCTGCGCGACGCGGACCTGTCCGACACCGATCTGCGCGATGCCGACCTCGGCGGCGCCGATCTCACCGGGGCCGACCTGTCCGGCGCCACCTGGTCCCCCGGCACCCGCCGGCCGGTCGGCGCGGAACACCTGCGCCGGATCTCCACACCCACGTCCTCCGCCGACATCCTGCGCCTGCCTCGGCACGCCGTCTTTCGACCCTCCGCGAAAAAGACAGACAGCCTTACCTTGTAACGGTGTCACGATTCGAGCGACAATCCCCGGACACCGGGTCCCGGCCCGCGTCCGGGTTCGCGTTCCCGTCGCGCCCGGTGCGGGTTCATGCCGGGTTCGTGCCGCTCCCAGGGGGTCTTCGCCATGCGTGTCTTCGACGCCGACAACCACTACTACGAGGCCATCGACGCCTTCACCCGCCATCTGGACCCGAGGTTGGGCGAGCAGGTCATCCAGTGGTGCGAGATCAACGGCCGCAAGTACCACGTGATCGGCGGCACGGTGAACCACGCCGTGGTCAATCCGACCTTCGACCCGATCGCCAAGGCCGGCGCGATGGCCGAGTACTTCCGCGGCAACCCCTCCGGCCGCAACCCGCTGGACTACCTGCGCGAACGTGAGCCGATCCGCCCGGAATACCGCGACCGGGACGCGCGCCTGGCGGTGATGGACGATCAGGGCCTGGACGGGATCTGGCTGTTCCCGACCCTGGGCATGGTCTACGAGGCGGCCCTGGCGCACGACCCCGCGGCGGTCGGGCAGTTGTACTCGTCCTTCAACCGCTGGCTGGAGGAGGACTGGGGGTACGCCTACCGGGACCGGATCTTCGCCGCGCCGTACATCGCGCTCGCCGACCCGCGGACCGCGCTCGCCGACCTCGACCGCGCGCTGGAGGGCGGCGCCCGGATCGTGTGCATGCGCCCGGCGGCGCCGAACACGGCGGACGGCCCGTACCCGCCCGGGCATCCGGTCTTCGATCCGTTCTGGGCCCGGGTGAACGAGGCCGGCGTACCGGTGATCGTGCACGCGGGCGACAGCGGCTACTCGGCCAACGGCTACAGCCGCAAGCAGGGCCTGCGCACCGACTTCAAGGGCGGCGGCGGCCCGTCGGTGACCATGTTGTGGACGATGGAACGGCCGATCTTCGACTTCCTCGCGTCGCTGATCCTGGACCGCCTGTTCGAGCGCTTCCCGAACGTGCGGGTGGTCTCGGTTGAGAACGGCTCCGAGTTCCTCGGCGACCTGTTCCGCAAGCTGCGCTCGGTCGGCCGCAAGATCCCCGGCCTGTTCCCCGAGGACCCGGTGGAGACCTTCCGGCGGCACGTCTGGATCAACCCGTTCTGGGAGGACGACCTGGTCGAGGTGGTCGACCTGATGGGCCCCACCCGCGTCGTCTTCGGCTCCGACTGGCCGCACATCGAGGGCCTCCCGAACCCGCGGGACTACGAAAGCGAACTCAAGCCCTTCGACGAACGAACCAAGGCCATGATCATGGGCGAAAACGCGAAGGACCTGAACACACCCCGCCCGATCTGACCGACACCGAGACCCGCCACACCGACGCGGCGCCCACCGCTCTCGGGAAAGATGATCCTTTCGCCGGCACCATGCCGAAAGCACAGAATCGCTCCGCAGGAGGTACCTGCATGATCGACTCCACGCGGCCCGATGGATCGGGTCTTGCCGCACTGTTCGAGACGCTGGAAGCGCCCGACAACGTTCGCGTCGAACTGATCGGCGGGCGCATCGTCCCGTCTCCTCCGCCCGTCGCCGGTCACGGCGGTCTGCTCAGGCGACTGTGCGGGCGATTCCTGGAGCCGAACATGCCGGAGGGGAAGGGCGTTTCCCTCTCTCCCGTCACCATCGTGCTCCCGTGCTCGGATGCAGACGCCTACGTCCCCGACTTGGCCGTCCTCGACGAGGACACGCTGTGGGATTTCGACGACTGGAAGCTCTCCGCCGACGTCGTCCACCTCGTCGTCGAAGTGGTCTCCGCCGGTCGCGAAAACCGGCACGACGACCGTGAGGTCAAGCCGCTCGGCTATGCCTCCGGTCCGATCCCGCTCTACCTGCTGATCGACCCGCTCCGTCAAGAGGTCACGCTGTTCGCGTCCCCGTCGGACGGCAAATACCAGGAGCGGCACACCGTGCCCTTCGGCGGGCGTATTCCGGTACCCAACCCCTTCGACGCCGTACTGGACACCTCGATCTTCTTCCGCTGAGCGCGGCTGTCGATCGGTCAGATCAGGACGGCCTGGCCGCCGGGGCCCTCCTCGGTGATGTCGAGGACCGTGGGCGGGCGGCGGGTCGCGGGGGTGGGCGGGAGCAGGGCGGTGGAGTCGAGAGTGGGGCCCGCGGCGGCGCGGGTGCGGAGTTCGGCTTGCTCCCGGGTCAGGTCGGCGAGCAGGCCCAACACGTGGAGCAGGTAGATCAGTTCGCTGGTCAGGTCGGTCGACCAGGTGCGTTCGCGGATGCGCTCCAAGCCCTCGCCCGGGGGTTCGGTACGGGCCGCGATCCACGGCTCCAGGATGCCCAGGTCCCACACCTCGCGCGGGACTGGGCCGATCCGGCCGGAGCCGAGCAGGAGCGTGCGGGTCTCCTCGTCGTAACTCGCGCCGGCCGGCCGCGCGGGGACCGGCTCGCGGACGAACGGGCGCCGCCCACCCGGCAGTCGGGGCTTGCCGTCGCCGGGCCGGCCGAACCGCGCGCCGAACGTGTACAGGCCGATCAGCCGGCGGCCGAGTTCGACACCCGCCGCCCACACCGTCGGGTCGGCGGTGAGCGGCACCCCCGCCGGATCCACCGTCACCGCCACGATCCAGGCGAACACGTCCTCGGCCGCGACCGGGACCTCCAGCCGCTCCGCGAGCAGGTCGACCAGACCGGGCGCGAGGTTGGGCACCCGGCCCGCCGGGTCCCGATACAGCGGCGCGACCCGCCCGCCCCGACCGCCGTGATGGGCCGCGTCCGGCAACAGCGCGCTGCACAACAGCGGCCAGGGGTCCCCCGCTTGACGTTCCGTCAGGTAGACCTGCCGATCCCCGCGCACCCGCCACAACTCGGGCCGGGCGAAGTCCACCACGCGATGATCCGCGACCAGCCACTGCCGATCGAAGGGCCGCCGGGCGACCCGCACCAGCCGAGGCGTGGGGCCGACCTCACGCGCCAGCGGCCCGATCGGCGCCTCGCACCCGGGCAGCGGCGCGGGCCGGGACCCGTCCGTGCGCGAACGGGTGGGCTGCAAGAGCGTGTTGCGGTCCTCGGCGGCGGCCAACCGGGCCCAGCGCCGACGCAGCGTCTCCCGTTCGGGCGCGTACACCCAGGTCCGTCCCGTACCGATCCCACTCGTGCCCCACGGCATCAGATCCACCAGCGGAGGCGGCCCACCCGGGCTCACAGCGCGTGGTCCCACACCCGCCGCTCCTCCCGATCCGGATCGCCGACCACCGTCGCCGGCACGTCGAGCAGCATCGTGCGCCGCTCGGTCGGGTCGTACCGGGGCCACGCCGGCAGACCGTCCGCCACCGGCGGCCCGCCCTTGACGAACGCGACCCACGCCTGCTGGATGCGATCGGACAACTCCCGCGCGGCGGGCGGGACCCCGCCGGTCAGCCAGCGACCGAGCGGCGTGTCCAGCGTGCCGAACACGAACGGGATGTCGATCGCGTGCGGCGACCCCAACCGCTGGGGATGTGCCCTGGGCGCCCAGCGGAAGCGGTACATGTACGCCGTGCCGCCGGCCGCGAGCTGCGCCTCGGCGAGGCGCACGGTCGGTATCCCGTACGACTCGGCGGTGAGCAGCCGGATCCGCCGCGAGCGCCCGTTCAGGTCCGGGTACATCTCCGCGTAGGTGCGCACCAATTCGGCGAGCGCGTCCGGGCGGCGCAGGTTGGCCAGGTCGGCGGGTCCGGGCTCGCGGGCGCCCGTTCCCTCCGTGACCGCGAACATCTGCTCCTCGTCCTGATTCGACCCGAGCAGGATCGGCACGTCGCCCCGGATCGCCCGCAACGGCGTCACCGGCAGCGGCCCGGCGGGATCGACCACCGGCCGGAACACGAACCGCGCCGTACCGCGCCCGATCGCCTGCTCCTGCGCGTCGAGCAGATCGCTCGACGGCACGTCGATCAGTTCGGCGGCCCGGTCCGCGCCGAGCCCGAGCGCGGCCAGCACGTGCCCGGTGGCCTGCTCCGCCTCGGGCACCGTGCGCACCGTGTGCGCTCCGCCGCTCTGCACGATCGCACGGTGGAAGAGCCCGCGCGCGGCGGGCAGCGCGAGCAGGTTGGCGGTGAGCTTCGCGCCCGCCGAGAACCCGCCGAGGGTGACCCGGTCGGGATCCCCGTCGAACGCGGCGATGTGCTCGCGCACCCAGCGCAGCGCCCGCACCACGTCCAGGAGCGCGTTGGTCGAGGAGGCGGCGTACTCGTCGCCGAGCAGGTGCCGCAACTGCAACAGCCCCAGCGCGCCCAGCCGGTAGGCGACGGTGACCACCAGCACGCCACGCCGGGCAAGCCGGCCGCCGTCGTAGACACCCTCGAACGAGGCGCCGGAGGTGTAGCCGCCGCCGTGCACCCACACGAGCACCGGATGCGGGCCGGGCTCGGCCGGCGCGTGGATGTTCAGGTACAGGCAGTCCTCGTCGACGGCCACCGGCGCGGCCCCGTACCGGCCGATCGGCTGCGGCGCCGCGCGGGCGAACTCGCGCGCGTCCCGATCGCCGGTCCAGGCCGCCGGCGGCCGGGCCGGACGAAACCGGGCCGGGCCCACCGGCGGCGCGGCGAAGGGCACCCCCCGAAAGATCCGGACCCCGTCCGACTCCTCACCGACCAGGCCACCCAGCGACGTCCGCACACGCACCATGGCACCGAGCATAGGACCCGCCGTCACAGCAGACCCGCGAGCTTGTAGGCGACCAGGGAGCCGGCCACCGCGACGTTGAGACTGATGCCGGTGCCGACCATCGGGATCTCCACCATCTCGTCGAGGTGCGGCAACGCCTCGAACGGGATGCCGTCGCTCTCGTGGCCGAGCACGGCGATGGTGGGACAGCGGGCGGGTTTCAGGTCGGCGAGGCGGACCGCGTCGTCGGCGAGTTCGACACCGACCACCCGGGCGCCGCGCTCTCGTTGGGTGCCCAGCCAGGTGAGCGGATTGCCCACCCGATGCACACAGGTCGGCCGGCGCAGCGTGTTGCCCCGGGCCAGGGCCTCGGGAACCCAGGGCAGCCGCGGGACGACGAGACACGCGCCGACCGCGTCGCACGTGCGCAGGAGGGTGCCGAGGTTGACGCCGTACTTGGGCCACAGCGGCGCGAGGTAGAGGTGGTCCCAGCAGCCGTGCGCCTTGCCGCGGCGCTGCCGCTTGAGTTCGGCGCGGGTGTTGACGTGGTACACGGGGCCGGCCGGGCGGCTCCCGCCGGGCGCGGTCATCGCTCCCGGGAGGAGTTCCTCCCGTCGCGGTGCCGCCGAGCCCGATCGGTGCGGTGCGACGTGTCGTCGCCGTTCTCGATTCGCTTCACGAGTGGGCCACTTCGCGGCGTGACCGGGCCATCGTCGGGTGTGTCGCTACCGCGTCAGGATACGGCGAACTGCGTCGCGTTGCTCCTGCGGGAGCAACCTCGGATACTCCGCGAGCCGGATGCCGGCGCCGGCGCGGGCGTGACACGCTTCCCGGGAACCATCCATGCATCCGGGAGTCCCCCTTGACCGTTGTCCTGGTGATCATCGCGGCCGTCGCCGTGCTCGCGCTGCTGGTCGGCGTGCACCTCTACGTGTGGCGGCGACTCGTGCGCGACACCACCCGGTCGGGGCTCGTGCGACGAGTCGGCGCGGGAGTGGTGATCGCGCTCGGGGTGTCGATGGCGGGCGCGCTGGTGCTGCCCAAGGTGTTCGGCCCGCGCGGCACGGAATGGATCGCGTGGCCGGGCTTCGTCTGGATGGCGCTGCTGTTGTACGTGGTGATGGCGCTCGGGGTGCTCGAGGTGCCTCGGGTGTTCGCGCTGCGGGCGCTGCGGCGGCGCGGGGCGGGTGAGCGGGCGGCGGAGGTGCCGCGCTCGGTCCCGGTCGCGGTCGGTGCCGACGGGGATGCCGTCGGCGAGGTCGCGGAGCTTGACGCCCGGTCCGATGCCGGGCCGCCGGTCGCCGCGTCGGGCACGCCGTTGGGGCCGGATCGGCGCCTGGTGCTGAGCCGCTCGGTCGCGCTGTTGGCGGCGGGCACCTCGATGAGCGCGGTCGGCTACGGGATGACCCAGGCCTTGGGCGCGCCGCGCACGGTGCGGGTGCGGATACCGGTCGCACGGCTCGATCCGCGCCTGGCCGGCTTCCGGATCGCGGTGGTCGGCGACATCCACCTGGGCCCGCTGCTCGGGCGTGCGCACACCACGCGGGTGGTGGAGACGATCAACCGGACCAACCCCGACCTGGTCGCCATCGTCGGCGACCTCGCCGACGGCACGGCCGGGCAACTGGGCGACGACGCCGCGCCGTTGCGGCGGCTGACCAGCCGATACGGCAGCTTCTTCGTCACCGGCAACCACGACTACATGTCCGGCGCGGCGGACTGGGTCGCCGAGCTCGCCGAGTTGAACGTGCACACGCTGGCCAACGACCGGCTGGAGATCGCCCGGGGCGGCGCCGCCTTCGACCTGGCCGGCGTCAACGACATCTCCGGCAAGTCCCACCACGACGGTCCGAACTTCGCCAAGGCACTGGGCAACCGCGACCCGTCCCGCCCGGTGGTGCTCCTCGCCCACCAGCCGGTCCAGGTGGACGACGCCGCCAAGTACGACGTCGACGTACAACTCTCCGGCCACACCCACGGCGGCCAGATGTTCCCGGTGCAATTCCTGGTCAAGCTCGACCAGCCGGCCGTCGCCGGCCTGCACCGGGTCGACGACACGATGCTCTACATCACCAGAGGCGCCGGCTTCTGGGGCCCACCGGTCCGCCTCGGCGCACCCCCGGAGGTCACGGTGGTCGAACTACACCCGAAGTAGCGAAGCCGAACCACCCGTACCCATCCACGTCACCGCATCCGCAGCAACGTGCCCGGATCGAGGGCGACCGGCGCAAACGCGGGAAGCGTGGTGACGACGCCCGGCTTGGCGGTACCCGAGGGCGCGTACTCGTCTCCGTCGAGTGTGTGGGTCTCGACGGTCAGGGCTTTCGGGTCCACGACCCAGTAGGACGCGATCGCCCACTCGGCGTACCTGGCGAGCTTGTCGATGCGGTCGGCGCCCTCGTGGCCGGGCGAGAGAATCTCGACGGCCAGGAGCACGTCTTCGGGGGCGAAAGCCACCTCGTCCGCTTCGAGACCCTCTATCCCGGCAGCACGAGTCACCACGGCGATATCGGGCTGGAGCAAGTCCCGCTCTCCTCGACGAACATTGACGTTCTCGAAGACCATGACGGCGACCCCGGAGTCGGCTGCCGCCTGTTCGAAACGGCCCGACAGCGTCGAAGACACACGTTGGTGGCGCAGCCTGGGCGCCGGAGACGTCATCAGAACGCCGTCCAGGAGTTCGATGCGGTATGGCGAGGTCTCCTGAGCGACGATCACGTCGTCGGCAGTCCACTCGTGGTCGAAGGCGGGTTGCACAATCTCTCCCGAACGCTCGGCTTCCTCATCCACAGGATCACCACCACTTTGTCAGGGATTGATCTGCCATATGCCCGGTTTCCCGAATCACGATCATGAACACTCGGGGCAGGGCGACGTCCCTTCGAGAGCCGGCCCTGCCCCGATCGATCAGACCGTCTCCGTCATCCCGCCGTCCACCATCAAGTGTGTGCCCGTCACGAAGGACGCCTCGTCGCTCAGCAGGAAGCGGATCGCGCCGGCGATTTCCTCCGGGCGGCCCAGCCTGCGCAGCGGGGAGCTGTTCTCCATACGCTCGCGGGTACCGGGGCGGGCGAAGGAGCGGGCCAGCATCGGCGTCTCCACGTAGCCGGGGCAGACCACATTGCTGCGGATGTGGTACTCGGCGAGCTTGGCGGCGATCGAGCGGTTCAGCCCGAGCATGCCGGACTTCGACGCGCAGTAGGACGGGTTGAGCGCGTTGCCGACGATCGCGTTGAGCGAGGCGATGCCCACGATCGCGGAGCCGGCGTGTTCGCGCAGGTGCGGGGTGAGCGCCTGGACCAGCAGCGCGAACGAGCGCAGATTGACGTCCAGGACGCGGTCCCAGTTCTCCGCGGTGACCTCGGTGATCGGGGTCGAGTCGACGATGCCCGCCGCGTGCACGAAACCGCCGATGGTGCCCAGCGCCTCGGCCGAGGCCTGGATCGCGGCCGGGTACGCCTCGGTGTCGGTGACGTCCAGGGCCAGACCGAGCGCCCGCACCCCGTGCTCGGCCTCGATCTCCTTGGCCGCCTCCTCGACCGGACCCGCCGCGATGTCCCACAGCGCGACCGGTCGCCCGGTCGCGGCCAGCGCCCGCGCGGTGGCCCGCCCGATGCCCGAGGCGCCGCCGGTGATCACGACGCCGGTCTCGGGTGATGTCCTGTGCGTACCCATTTCTTATCTCCTCCGTGGACGGGTGACTCGACATCTGACATACCGTCAGAACAAAACCAGTGGTAGCACGTCGCCGAGGATGCTCTGCTGACCGGCATGGCAAAACGACTGATGGACCTGCTCCTGGTGATCGACGTCGAGGCGACCTGCTGGGACGGCCCGACTCCCGAGGGACAGCGCAACGAGATCATCGAGATCGGCCTCGCCACCTTCGACATCGCCACCGGTGAGCGCGTCGACCGACACGGCATCCTGGTGCGCCCGACCCACTCCACCGTCGGCGCGTTCTGCACCGAACTGACCACGCTGACCCAGGCGGACGTGGACGCCGGCCTCTCCTTCGCCGACGCGTGCGCCCTGCTGCGCGCCGAGTTCAAGGCGCATCAGCGCGCGTGGGCGAGTTGGGGCGAGTACGACCGGCAGCAGTTCGAGCGGCAATGCGCCGCCGAGGGCGTCCCGTACCCGTTCGGCACCCGCCACCTCAACGCCAAGTCGCTGTACTCGCTCGCGCACGGCCTGGACCGCGAACTCGGCATGGCCGGCGCCCTGGAGCACGCCGGCCTCCCGCTCGAAGGCACCCACCACCGAGGCGTCGACGACGCGTGGAACATCGCCGCACTGCTCGGCGGCGTCCTGCGCGCCCCACGCCGGGACCGCCCGACCGCCGTCGACACCGGCACCGACGTCTAGGCCCTGTCCGGCGGATCCTGGTGGATCGGGCCGCGTCGTGAGCGCAGCGAGGAGCCCGAAGGGCGGATGCCGTGCCTCGGCGTGCCGGAGAAGCAGCCGCACGGTGGTTCCATTCGGCTGCTTCTCCGGTGCGGCGAGGCGCGGTGCCGGGCGGCGCGGACCCACCAGGATCCGCCGGACCGGGCCTAGTCGCCGGTCACCAGCATCGCCGCGCCCACGATCCCCGCGTCGTTGTGCAGCTTCGCGGGGACCAGGTCGGCCCGGATCTTGATGTACGGCAGGAACTTCTCCGGCTTCTTGCTGATCCCGCCGCCGATGATGATCAGCGACGGCGAGAAGAGCATCTCCACGTAGCGCAGGTAGTCCTGCACCCGCTCGGCCCACTTCTCCCAGGACAGGTCGTGCGTCTCGCGGGCCACCGCCGAGGCCCGGTGCTCGGCCTCGTGCCCGTCCAGTTCCAGGTGGCCCAGCTCGGTGTTGGGCACCAGCTTGCCGTCCACGAACAGCGCGCTGCCGATGCCGGTGCCGAAGGTCAACATCAGCACGGTGCCGGCGTGGCCCGCGCCCGCGCCGAACCGCATCTCGGCCACCCCGGCCGCGTCCGCGTCGTTGACCATCGACACCGGCCGCCCCAGCGTCGCGGAGAACAGCGCGTCGGCGTCCAGGTCGATCCACGACTTGTCCACGTTCGCGGCGGTGCGCACGATGCCGTCCCGGACCACACCCGGAAAGGTGATGCCGACCGGCCCCCGGGTGTCGGCGAACTGCTCCAGCACCTCGCGGACCACACCGATCACCGCCCGCGGTTCGGACGGTTCGGGAGTGAGCAGACGCACCCGCTCGTGGGTCAGCCGCCCGGCGCCGGCGTCCACCGGCGCGCCCTTGATCCCGGTCCCGCCGATGTCGATGCCCATGACCGGCACGTGAGGCTCCTTCGCCGTCGCAAACCATCCAAAGCCGTGCACACCGTCCACACCCCGCGCACTCTCCACAACGCGGCACGGGGCGACCGCGTCCACCGGCCGTTACCCCGCCGACGCGGGCCGATTCACCGCAGCTCGGGCAGATCCTCCGGGTGCAGCGTGCGCAACTCCTCCATGCCCGCGCCGGGCAGTTGGGCCAGCCGGGTCGCGTGTCGCTCGATCATCGCCTCGAACGTACGCCGTGCCTCGCGCGCGTTGCCGAACGCGGCCCCGCGCGGGAGCCGGCGGAAGTAGCCCAGCAGCGCGTCGCACGCGTCGTCGGTGAGCACGTACTCGTGTTCGCGCACCTGCTTGCGGGTGATCTCGACCAGGTCGTCGGCCGAGTAGTCCTGGAACGTGATGGTGCGCGAGAACCGGGACCCGAAGCCCGGGTTCGCGCCCAGGAAGCGCTCCATCTCGTCGGTGTAGCCGGCCACGATCACCACGACGTCGTCGCGGTGGTCCTCCATCAGCTTCACCAGCGTGTCGATCGCCTCACGGCCGAAGTCGCGCGAGGGATCGGCCGGGGCCAGGCTGTACGCCTCGTCGATGAACAACACACCGCCCCGGGCCCGGTCGAAGACCTCCTTGGTGCGCGGCGCGGTCGAGCCGATGTGTTCACCGACCAGGTCCACCCG
Source organism: Embleya sp. NBC_00888 (assembly GCF_045207655.1). NCBI lineage: Bacteria > Bacillati > Actinomycetota > Actinomycetes > Kitasatosporales > Streptomycetaceae > Embleya > Embleya sp. NBC_00888. The sequence goes on from NZ_CP108784.1 coordinate 3,211,299, forward strand.
GGAGACCTCGACCAGGTGGCCCATCCGCAACACGCCCAACGCCTTGGCGATCTCGCCGTACAGCCGGGCCACCGTGGTCTTGCCGGTGCCCGGGGAGCCGGTGAAGACCAGGTGCCGACGCAGCGTGGGTGCCTTGAGCCCGGCCTCCTCGCGCCGCCGGCCGACCGAGATCAGGTCGATCAGGTTGCGCACCTCGGCCTTGACGCCGGCCAGGCCGACCAGGCCGTCGAGTTCGGCGAGCAGTTCGTCCACCGCGCGCGCGGGCGCCTCGGCGGCGGCCTCGTCGGCGGCCACACCGTCCCGCGCGCCCGGGATCGGCAGCGTCGCGGTGAGCTTGGCCACGCCCTGCGGCTGCGCCCCGGTCGCCGCGATCGGGCTCGGCGTACCCAGGATGCCGCCGGCGGCCGGCGGCTGACCGCTGCCGCCCCCGTCACCCTGCGACGTGCATTCGACCGCCACCGGCCCCGGGCCGGCGAACTCGAACCCGCCCTTGGCGTTGTCGCGCGTGGTGCAGCGGGTGAACACCGGATGGCAGCCCTCGCGCACGTTGACGCCGTAGCCGCGCCCGCCGAGCACCTCGCAGTCCTCGAAGTCGCCGCGCCCGCCACCGGCGATCCGGATGCCCTCACCGGTCGCCCGGTCCACCCGGACCCGGCGCACCGTGGGCCCGGCCGCGCCGGTGACCGAGACGCCGTCCGTGGTGTCCTCGATCGTGCAGTCGGCGATGATCCCGCCGCAGTCCGACTCCATGAACCACACGCCCGTGGTGGCCTTGCGCACCTTGCAGGACTTGACCGAGACCACCGCGCCCGCGCCGATCCCGATGCCGGTCTCGTCCACGTCGTGGATCTCGCAGTCGTGCATGGACAGTCCGGTACCGGACCCGGCCACCTTGACCCCGTCCAACACGTCGTGGATGCGGCACTCGCCCAGCGCCGCGTCCGCGCCGTCGGCCACCCACACGGCCGGCTTGCCGCCGGTGGAGTCGTGGAACTCGCAGTCGATCGCGGACGCGCGGGCGCCGTGGTCGGCGAGCGAGAGCCCGTTGCGGCCGAAGCTGCGGATCGTGCAGCCGCTGAGGGTGACCTCGGAGTGACCGTGCACGTCGACGCCGTTGCGGCCCATGTCGCGCAGCCGACAGCCGACCAGGGTCAGGTTGGCGCCGCGGTCGACGGAGACGCCGTTGCCCTCGGCGTCGCGGATCGTGCAGTCGTCGAGCGAGAACGTGGCCAGGTCGTCGGCCTGGACGCCGGTGCCCTTGACCGAGGTGATCTCCGTACGCGACAGCGATCCGGCGCTGCCCTGGCCGCCGACCGAGATGCCCGCCCAGCCGACCCGCTCGATCCGTGAGTCGGCGATGATCGGCGCGGCGCCGCCCGCGACGCAGATCCCGCCGCCGCCCACGTCGTGGATGTGCAGGCCGGTCAGATGCGGCGAGGCCTGGTCGCCGACGAACACCGCCGGCTCCGCGTCCGAGCCGTCGTGGATCTCGCACTCCTGCACACTGCCCGTGGTCCCCGGGCCGGTGAACCGCAGCCCGTGTCCGGAAGCGTCCCGGACCCGGCCGCGACGCAACATCGGCGCGCTGCCCTCGCGGACGTCGAAGCCCTCGCGCCCGGTGTCGCCGATCTCGCAGTCCTCGAAGGTGCCGCGCGAGCGACCGGTGACCCCGATGCCCACACCCTGCGGGTTGCTCACCCGGCAGCGGCGCACCATCGGGTCCGCGCCCGCGCGCAGTTCGACCCCGACCACGGAGGCGGCCCGGACCACGCACTCCTCCAATATCGGCGCGCAGCCCTCGATCACGATCGCGGGCGAGAGCACGCCCGCGCCGCCCTCGACGACCAGCCCGTGGACGGCCGCGTCCGAGGTGATCGTCAGCGCGACGCCGTCGGCGGCGGTCAGCACCACCGTCCCCGGCCCGTCCGATCCGACCACCGTCACCGGGACGGCGATCGAGACGTCCTCGCGGTACGTCCCCGGCGCGACCAGGATCGAGTCACCCGCCGCCGCCGCGCCCACCGCGGCTGAGATCGAGGTGTACTCACCCGTGCGTCGTCGCCAACGAGTGCCCTGCACCACCTGAAGAACCCGACCCGTCATGGCGCCCCTGCCACCAGCCCCTCGGTCCGCACCCAGCACCCTCGCGAGTCCACCGTAAAGCGTCGCGGGCGGCCCCATGACCGGGTCTACCCGGAGGGCCCGGTCGCTGCGTCGTCGGCGGACCCCTGCACCGTACAGTTCAACGACCAGGGTCACGGCCCGGTGACGGTTAACGCCCCGCAGTGCCCTGATTCGTGCCACCCGGCGAGGCCGTTCCGGTCGCGGAGGGTACCGGTGCCGGAGCACCGTCGCGCAGTGCGGTGAACAGTTGCGCCGCCTCGGGCTGCTTGAGCGCGACCCGGTTGGGGTCCGGCGCGTAGTCGGTCAGCGGCGTCGTGGTGAAGTCGATCCTGTCCAGCGGGATGCCGCGCAGGCCGTTGGCGAAGTCGTACAGGCTGACCAACGAGTTGATCCCGGAGTCGGTGGTGATCGCCTTGGTCGCGGCGTCCATCACGTTGTACGCCTTGGCCGGGTTCGTCAGCAGGTTCTCGTCCTGGACCTTCTTGATCAGCGCCTTGAGGAACTCCTGTTGGCGGGCGATCCGCTGGATGTCGCTGCCGTCACCCATGCTCTTGCGCACCCGGACGAAGCCGAGCGCCTGCTCGCCGTTGAGGTTGACGTCGCCGGCGGGCAGTTGCAGATGCGCGGCCCTGTCGTCGATCGGCTGGGCGATGTGCATCGGTACGCCGCCGAGCGCGTCCACGACCTTCTTGAAGCCGGTGAAGTCGATGGTGATCTGGTGGTCGATGCGCGCGCCGGTGAGCCGTTCCACGGTGGCGGCCACACACGGCACGCCGCCGACCTCCATCGCGCTGTTGAACTGGCCGAAGTAGGCGCGCTCGGTGCCACCCGCGGCGGTCCGGCACGAGGGCACGTTCACCATCAGGTCGCGCGGGAAGCTGACCGCGGTCGCGCTCTTCCGGCCTTGCGGCACGTGCAGCAGGATCGTGGTGTCCGAGCGCTGGCTGCCTCCGTCGTCCTGCCCGTACTCGTCGTTGTCGCCGGCCCGCGAGTCGGACCCCACGAGCAGCACGTTCAGGCCGCCGGTGGGCGGCGGACGATCGGTGAGTCGGTCGGCGAAGTCCTGCGTGCGGATGTTGCCGTTGAGGCGGTCGTACAGCCACCAGCCGAAGCCGCCGGCGGCGAGCAGGACGGCGACGAGCCCGCCGGCGGTCCAACCGAGGATGCGCCGCCGGCGGCGTCGCCGGTCCCGGGCGCGCCGTTCTATGCGGCTGGGGCTCTCCTGCCCCGGCTCCTCGGCCGACGTCCCCGGAACGGCAGATGCCGCCGGGGACGTCTCATCCTTGTCCTGCACGTCGTCGTCGCCTTCGTCGGGCCCCCGCGCTCGATGTGCGCTCGGCTCGATGGCCCGAAGTGCGCGCACAATTACACAATCATACGTTCTTCCGATCGTTACACGCCGAATGACGCCAATTGGTTCCACCCACCACCACCGGCAATCCCTCGAAGGCGTCGAAACGGGGCGGGCCGCCGGGTGGTGGCGGGTCGGGTTACGGCGTGGTCGTTCCCGTGGCCTTGGCGGCGGCTCGGTCGCCGAGGACGCCGAGGGCCACGTCGACGATGCGGCCGAGGCGTTCGAGTTCGGTGCGGTGGAAGGCCGGGCCCTCGTGGCGGACCACGTACAGGGTCAGCCACGAGGCGCCGATCGGTGCGGCCGCGCCGTGGCCGCTCGCGTCACCCTCGTAGGCGAAGGCCAGCGGACGCATCGGGGTGAGCGCGGGCAGCGCCGGGGCTTCCGGGGCCCGCCAGCTCTGGTGCACCAACTGCCGGCCGCGCCCACCCCGGGTGGCCACCGCCCAGTCCGCGTGGAAGAGCGTGGGCGCGGCGTCGATCAGCGTGGCCACCGCCCGCCCCGGATCGCGCGCCACCTGGCCGAGCACGTCCAGCTCCGGCGCCGCCCCGGGCACCTCGCCGGCCGCCCAGCAGCCCTCGACCCGAACGCCCACCGATCGCTCCATCGCCGCGACCAGCGCCGCGATGTCCCGCTCACCCGCCCAGGAGACGGTGAACTCGTCGACCGCGCGACCGCCGTGTTGTTCGAGCACGGTCATCTGCATCACGTCGGCGCCCGCCGCGCCCAGCAGTTGCGTCACCCGCGCGAGTGATCCGGGCCGATCCGGCAGGGACACCCTCAGTCGGTACAGCACGCGACACCTCCTCCATCGACCTGCCCTTGTATCCTGACTCTTCCCCGTTTCGATCACGTTGCGTACATATGACGGTCCAAAGTGATCGTTGACAACCCGTCAGAAACAGCGCCGGCACACTCCCGCAACGTCCGTACCCAAGGCTCCCATCGACGCCGACCCGGGTGTCGGTTCGCGGCCGATCCGGCCCATCGCGAACCGGCGTCGAGGTACGGCCGTTCCCGGGCCGGAACGCCGACACGCGATCCACCGGTCGGACACGCGTGCGGGGCGCCACCGAACCCATCCGGTGGCGCCCCGCACACGTCGTGACTACTTCTTCTTGTCCAGCTTCCCGGCCGATCCCCGGGCGGACTCGTCCGGCTCGTCCGGCTCGTCCGGCTCGTCCGACTCGGTCACCGCGGCGGCCTCCGTCTCCGGCTCCGCCGGACGAGCCGGCGGACTGACGTGCGTCGGCTCGTCGTCGGGCGCCACGCTCGTCACCCGGGTCACCGCGCTCTCCGCGGGCTCGGGCGTCTTCGCGGTGACCTCGGCGACCGGTCGACCCGCCTCCACGTCCATGTCCACGTCGGCATCCGGATCCACGTCCGCGTCCTTGGTCGGGCTGGTCCGGGCGCCCGGCGCGGCCGACACCGCCGCGTTCTCCTCGGTGTCCGGGGCGAGCCCGGCCATCGGGGCGAAAGCGGTGACGTCCCCGTCCGGTTCCGCGGACGAGGGCACGGCGACCGAGGCTCCCACCGAGACCACCTCGCCGGCCGCCGCCGGCGCGGCCGGCCTCGGCGCGCCGGCCTCCGAAGCAGCCCGTTCGGGCCGCTTCGCCTTCGACAACCGACCCGGCTTCGGCGGTTTCGCCGCCTTGGCCGGCTTCGGCGGCTTCGGCGGCTTGGGATCCTTCGCCGGCCGCCCGGCCCGTACCGAGGTGTTGCCCACCGCCGTGGCGAACACCGGCGCCGGATCGTTGGCCTTGGGGCCGTACGTCCACCACATCAGCCCACGCCGGGCGTTCTCGCTGTCCGGATGTTGCTCGCCGAGCGCTCGGGCGCAGTCCGCGACCAACTGGGTCAGCAGCGTCCGGGCGCCCATCGGATCGCCGGACTCGCCGGTCCAGTGCGCGTGGTTGTGCCGGATCACCAGCGTGTCGTGGTGGTCCGGCCCGAGCACGCGCGTGGCGTCCTCGACGAGTCGCATCAGCGCGTCCCGGGCCACCGACACGTCGCCGGCCTCCCCCGCCCACATCGCGCGGTCGTGACGGGCGGTCAGCGCCGCGGGGTCGTCCGGCTCGTGCACCTCGCCGCGCTCGTCCGCGACGGCCGCCATCAACCGGGCCGCCTGGATCGTCTCGCCCGACCGACCCACCCAATGCGCGTGCTGGTGCCGGATGGTCAGCGTGTCCGGGTGCACCGGCCCGAGCGCGTCGGTCGCCTCCTCCACGATTGGTCGCAACATCCGGGCCGCGCCCGCGGCGTCACCCGCTTCGCCGATCCACCGGGCCCACCCGGCACGCACGTTCAGCGTCTCGGGATCGTCCTGACCGAGCACCAGGACACAATCGGCCGCCACGTCCCGCGCCAGCGACTCGGCGGTGACCGCGTTCCCGGACAGACCCAGGCAGTAGGCATGGTTGTGCCGGGCCAGGAGCGTGTCGGGATGCTGCGCGCCGAGCACGCGCGCGTAGTCGCCCGCGAGCTCGCCGAACATCCGAGCGGCCTCTGCGGGCCTGCCCTCGTCACCGACCACCCGGGCCCACGCGGCGCGCGCGTCGAGCGAACCGGGGTGATCGGGCCCGAGTTCCCGCACCCGGGTCTCGGCCTCGGCCCTCAGTTTCTGTATCTCCTGCTCGTTCATCGCCGCTGATTCTCCCTCCTCCACCACAGGTGGCAAACCCGCGGTACCCCCTGATTGTGGGCGACGTGCACGGAGCCGACGCGGTTGCGCTCCCCCGGTACAACCGTACGGGGGAGCACATTGAGCCATCAGTAGTGCGTGCTCACAACTCCACGGCCGGTTTCAGTGACGTCATCGTCCACATCCGCCGGTGTCGGACCACGAACGTGGTCGCGATCAGCGCGACCACCAGATACCCGCCGAGCACCGCGAAGGCGACCGCCAAACGCTCGCCCTCGCCACCCGTAAGGGTGACCCGCAACCCGTTCACCAGGTACGTCATCGGCAACACCGGATGCAGCGCCTGGAACGGTTCGGGTGTCGTGGTCACCGGGTACAGCCCACCGCACGAGGTGAGCTGGAGCATCAGCAGGACCAGGATCAGCACGTCGCCCACCGCGCCGAGCGCGGCCCGCAGGAACTGCGCGATGGCCACGAACGTCACCGCGGCCAGCGCGACCAGCAGCAGACTCAGGCCCGGATCGTCGGCGTCCAGGCCGAGCCCGAGCTGCACCACCGCGTACAGCACGAACGCGCCGAGCAGGCCCAGGGCCGCGGCCGGCAACCAGCCCGCGATCGCCACCTTGACCGCGCCCGCCCGGCCCGCGAGCGCGCGCGGGTTGTACGGCCGCAGGAGCAGATACCCGACCAGGCCGAACACCCACAGCGCGATGCCGAAGAAGAACGGCGCCAGTCCCCGGCCGTACAACACCGCCGGATGCCTGTTCGTCACCTCGATCACCACCGGCGCCCCGAGCACCCGCGCGTCGGCAGCGGCGTCCTGCGCCGGCGGCGGGGCCGGCACCGAGGCGTTCAACGCGTCCAGGTCGCCCGCGAGCTGCTCGGCGCCCTGCCGCACCTGATCCGGCGGCACGACATCCACGCCGCCCGCCAGTTGCCGCGCGCCGTCCGCCGAGCGGGCCAATTGCTCCTTGAGCGCTCCGGTCTGCCCGTACGCCTGCTGCACCAGGGTGCTCTGCGTGGTGGCCGAGATCTGCTGCTGGAGCTGCGTCTTGGCGACCTCGGCCATCTTGCCGATGATGAAGCCGTTGGCGTCGTCGAGGGTCATCGACAACTTCGCCTGCCGGGGCTGCGCCGTGGTCGTGGTCGCCAGCGTCGCGCTGAAGTCCGCCGGCACGGTGACCACGAAGTGGTAATCGCCGTCCTCGAGTCCCTCGCGGGCGTCCTGCGCGTCGGTGACCCGCCACCGGAAGTTCCGGTCCGTCCGGATCACCTCGGTCAGCCGACCGCCCGCGTCCAGGTGCTGCCCACCCACGTCCACCGGCCGGTCCTCGTTCACGAACGCGACCGGAACCTGGTTCAGCCGACCGTACGGATCCCAGTTGGACCACAGGTACAGCGCGCCGTACAGGGTCGGCACCAGCATCAGCGTGACCGGGACCAGACGGGGCAACGGGCCCCGGAAGCGCCGTAGTTCGAACCAGGCCAGGCGCAGCACACCCATCAGGCGATACCGCCTCTCGGGTACAGGTGGTGTCCGGGCAGGTCCACCACCGCGTCGGCGCCGGGCGGCGCCTCGGTCGCGGTGGCCACGACCGTGACGCCGGTGTCGGCCAGCTCGCGCAGGGCCCGCCACGCGCGGGAGAGATCGGCGCCGGCGATGCCGCTGTCCACGTCGTCCACCAGGACGGCGCCCGGATGCGTGGCCGCGGCCAGCGCGACCGAGAACAACAACTGCTCGACCGCGGCCAGGTGCTCGACCAGGACGTGGCCGGGCGGATCGATCCGCAGCAGGTCGTACATCCGCGTCAGCGCGGACTCGGTGGGCCGGTCGCCGCCGATGGCCCGGCGTTCGGCGACCGTCTCGGACACGAACAGGTGCGGTTCCAGGTCCAGGCCGGGCCGGGCGCGGGCGAGCGCGGTGTGTGCCCGGGCGGTCGCGGCACCGCGGCTGCCCGCGACGGTCACGCTGCCCGAGTGGGTGCGGAACCGGCCACCGAGCGCGAGCAGCAGCGAGGTGCGGCCGGCGCCGGCGGGTCCCACGAGCACGGTCAGGCCGGCCGCGGGCGCGGTCAGCCGGACGTCGCGAAAGATCGTGCCGTCCGGCCCGTGCGCCGCCAGGCCGACCGCGCTGATCTCCACCCCGGAGGTGGCTGTGGACACGGGTCTCCCTCCGTCGGTGGACGTCCACCGAGGAGTAACCGGTACACAGGTTGCCAAACGGGCGAAATGGCTGACAATGACGCGCGAACCTGCCTGACGAAGCGTCAGGTGTGGCTCGGGCGCGGTGTCGGGCGAGGGTTCGGACCAGGCGTCAGCCGCGCTGCTCCGGCAGCGGCTCGGCGAGCCGGTCCAGGTCGAACTCGCCGTCGCGCACCCCGAGCACGAACGCGGTCCACTCGCCCTCGGTGAACCGCAGGATCGGCCCCTCCGGGTGGATCGAGTTGCGCATCGCCATGCCGCCGCCGGGCAGTTCGGCGGTCTCCACGATCCCCTCGCCGGTGGTGTCCTCGCCGTAGCCGATCCACGTGACACCGCTGATGTCCATGGCGTACAGCGCGGCCTTCTCGTCGTCCAACTGCTGCCGCGACGGCTGCTCGGACTCGCCGGTGCTCATGATCGAAACCTCCCGATGACGCGTGCGTGACGCTTTGGTGACCGCACGCTACGCCGCGTGCGGCGCCGCACACAACGCGAACGCCGACATCGGGCGCGGCACCGAGCATCGGGGCGACAATCGGCGCACAACGAGCGAGGTCCCGGGACACTCGCGTGTCTCGGGACCTCGTATGGGGTGAGTGACGGGACTTGAACCCGCGACTTCCTGGACCACAACCAGGTGCTCTACCAGCTGAGCTACACCCACCATCGCCGAGGCGTTTCCGTCCCGGCGAGGAAAAGTGTACAGGCTCGCGGAGGCTGCTCGCCGCAGGGTTTCCGGGACCCCGCGCCCGGGCCGATTCTCAGGCCCGTTCGGCCGGCTTGTGCCCGTACTTGGCCGAGATCGCCTTGGCGGTGTCGCTGTCCGGACCGGGATCCGGGACGAAGATCGCCTCGCGGTAGTACCGCAGTTCCTCGATGCTCTCGTGGATGTCGGCCAACGCGCGGTGGTTGCCGGCCTTCTGCGGACTCTGGAAGTAGACCCTGGGATACCAGCGGCGGGCCAGTTCCTTGATCGAGGAGACGTCGATCACCCGGTAGTGCAGGAAGCCCTCCAGGTCGAGCATGTCCCGGGCGAGGAAGCCCCGGTCGGTGCCGATCGAGTTGCCGCACAGCGGCGCCTTGCGACCGTCCGGGACGTACTTCTTGATGTACGCGAGCACCTCGGCCTCGGCCTCGGCCAGGCTGACGCCCGCCTCCAGCTCCTCCAGCAGACCTGAAGCGGTGTGCATTTTGCGCACCACATCGGGCATGCCGGCCAGCGCCTCGGCGGGCGGGCGGATCACGACGTCGACACCGTCACCCAGGATGTTGAGTTCGGAGTCGGTGACGAGGGCCGCCACCTCCACCAACGCGTCCCGGGACAGGTCGAGTCCGGTCATCTCACAGTCGATCCAGACCAAGCGGTCGTTCATAGGGTCACCCTACGGCCCGGGCACACACCTCCTCGTCCCCGGTCTCCTCCGGGCTGCGGGTGCGGAAGGTCTCCCGGTAGGAAGCCGGCGGGACACCCAGTTGTTTGCGGAAGTGGCCGCGCAGCGCGACCGGCGAACGGAACCCGCAACGACGGGCGATCTCCTCGACCTGGAGATCGGTGGTCTCCAGCAGCCGCTGGGCCTGGAGCACCCGCTGGGTGAGCAGCCATTGCAGCGGGGCACTGCCGGTGAGCGTGCGAAAGCGCCGGTCGAAGGTACGCCGACTCATGTACGCGCGGGTCGCCAACTGCTCGATGTCGAAGCGCTCGGCCAGGTTCTCCAGTGCCCACGAGATGACCGTGGCCAGCGGGTCGCCGCTGATCTCCTCCGGCAGGGTCAGGTCCATGTACTGGGCCTGGCCGCCGATCCGGTGGGCCGGGACGACCAGCCGCCGGGCGAGCGCGTTGGCCGCGTCCGGACCGTGGTCGAGGCGGACCAGATGCAGGCACAGGTCGATGCCGGCCGCGGTGCCGGCGCTGGTGAGGATGTCGCCGTCGTCGACGTACAGCTCGCGCGGGTCGACCCGGACCTTCGGGTAGCGCTTGGCCAGCGCGGGCGCGTACATCCAGTGGGTGGTCGCCGGACGGTCGTCCAGCAGGCCGGCGGCGGCGAGCACGAACGCGCCGCCGCACAGGCCGACGATCCGCGCTCCCTCGCGGTGCGCCCGGCGCAGCGCCTCCAGGACGGGGGGCGGCGGCATCCGCGACGGCGAGTGCCACGCGGGCACGATCACGGTGCCGGCCCGGGCGAGGGCGTCGAGGCCGTACGGCGCGATCAGTTCGACGCCGCCGGTGGTACGGAGCGGTCCGGGTTCGGCCGCGCACACCAGTAATCGGTAGTTCGGCACGCCGGCGTCGCGTCGATCCACGCCGAACACCGATATCGGGATCGAGCTCTCCAGGATCGGCGAGTTCGCGAACAGCAGCACCGCGATCGTGTCCGGGCGGCGCCGACCGAGCAGCGGGCGCTCTCGCCCCGGGGCCAGCACGCCCTCGGCGTCGGGGTCGTACTCGCCGTCCAAGTCGATGTCGTCGGCGAGGTCGGCGTCGTCCTCGATCGAGTCGCCTTCGGGCGGAGCCTCGGACAGCACAGTGGACGCCGCGACGATCACCGCCGTGTCCTCGTCGCCGACCGGGACGGCGTCGACCGCGTCGGGCGCGGCCGGGTGGTCGGCATCGGCCACCCGGGCTCGCCCCCGTCGCCGGTCCTTGCGGCTGTCGATCCTGCTCATGGCCCCGATCGCCCCCTTCACCCCTCACGCCCCAGTAGGTCACAGGCGTCACTCACGTAACCCAAGATCGGAACTTACTCTCTCTTACCTTGTCTATGCATGGTGTTCTCTACGTGACGTTATGTAGATATGCACGTTTGTGACGGTGGTCACATCGCGGAACTTATCGACATTCGCTTCCGCGGTCAGGCTCCCGGGCGTCGGCGGGCCGCGTGCAGCAGGTGCAGGGCCGCCTCCGGGAGCTCCCGACCGCGCGGCCAGACCGCCCGCAGGACCCGGTCCAGCGCGGGCAGATCGGCCACCGGGACGGCCACCAGGCGCCCCTCGGCAAGGTCCTCGCGCACCGCGAGATCGGACAGCACGGCCGGCGCGGACCCGGCGATCGCCGCCGAGCGCAGCGGCGCGGTCGCGCCCAACTCCAGTGCGGGGACGGCCACTCCGTCGTAGGCCGCCAGCGCCCGCTCCAGCGTCTCCCGGGTGCCCGAGCCCGCCTCGCGCAGCAGCAGCGGCGTCGCGGCCAGTTCGGCCGCGGCGATCGCACGTCGGCGCCGGGCCCACGGGTGGGTCGGCGCGACCACCACCACGAGCCGATCCCGGCCCACCGCCGCCGACTGCAGGTCGCGCGGGACCCACGGCCCCTCCACGAAGCCCAGATCCGCCTCGCCCGCCCGCAGCGCCGCGATCACGTGCAGGCTGTTGGTCACCTGGAGCCCCACGTGCACCCCGGGCACCGCCTCGCGCAGCATGGTCAGCCAGCCGGGCACCAGGTGCTCGGACACGGTCAGGCTCGCCGCGACCCGCAGCCGGTCCTGCTGCCGGGCCTTGAGCGCCGCCGCGCCCTCCACGAGCGCGTGCGCCTGATCGAGCACGCCGCGCGCCCAGTCGGTGATCACCAGCCCGGCCGCGGTGGGCACCGAGCCGGTGGTGCTGCGCTCCAGCAGCCGCACCCCGAGCCGCCGCTCCAGGGTGCGCATCCGCGCGCTGGCCGAGGGCTGGCTGATGCCGAACCGGCGGGCCGCGCTGCCGAGGCTGCCGCTCTCGGTCACCGCGACGAGCAGTTCGAGGGTGTACAGGTCGGGCAGTCGGTCCGAGGGGCGCGCCGGCGAGCTCATAGCCAAACCCTATGACCTACCAGGCAAGCGACCGCTACCCGCGCGAGGCGGGCGGGCCGAGGGTGGTGATCATGACCCTGACGGCCGCGCACCGCGCCCACCCCGAGCAACTTCCGGCCACCGCCGCGACGAACCGGTCGCGCTTGTGGCCGGGGCTGCTCGCGGCGGCGGTGGCGGTGGCCGCGAGCTGGGGTGCGCACCGAATCTGGCCGCAGCTCCCGATGCTCACCGTCACCGTCGCGCTGGGCATCCTGGCCGCCAACGTGCGGGCGCTGCCCGCCGCGACCGCACCGGGACTGGGCTTCGCGGGCAAACGGCTGATGCGCGCCGGCATCGTGCTGCTCGGGCTCAAGCTCGCGCTGGGCGACATCGTCGGGCTCGGCTTCGCGCCGGTGGCGATGGTGATCGTGGTGGTCGTGCTGACCTTCTTCGGCACCCGGTGGTTGGGGCGGCGCATGGGCCTGCCCGGTGATCAGCCGCTGCTGATCGCGACCGGCTTCTCGATCTGCGGCGCGTCCGCCGTGGCCGCGATGAACGGCGTCAGCGACAGCGACGAGGAGGACGTGGTCACCGCCGTCGCGCTGGTCACCCTGTGCGGCAGCCTGGCCATCGGCGTGTTGCCGCTGCTCCAGGCACCGCTGGGTCTGGATGCCGTGCGCTACGGCGGCTGGGTCGGCGCGAGCGTGCACGATGTCGGCCAGGTGGTCGCCGCGGGCGGCGTGGCCGGGCCGGTCGCGTTGCACACCGCGGTCGTGGTCAAGCTGATGCGGGTGCTGTTGCTGGCGCCGATCGTCGTGGGGACCGGGTACGCGCTGCGCCGCCGGGCCGCGCGGGGCGGCGACACCGGCCCCGAGGGCACGCGGCGGCCGGCGCTGATGCCGCTGTTCGTGGTCGGCTTCCTGGCCATGGTCGCCGTGCGCGGCACCGGCCTGCTGCCCGCCTCGGCGCTGGAGGTCGCGGGCACCGCGCAGGACCTGCTGCTGGCCGCCGCGCTGTTCGGCCTGGGCAGCATGGTGGACCTGAGCCGGCTGGTGCGTACCGGTTGGCGCGCGCTGCTCCTGGGCTTCGCGTCCTGGGGGCTGATCGCCGGCGCGGCCTACGGCGGCGTGCTGCTCACCATGTGAGGCCCGCGCGGCCGTGCGATCCCGCCGCCGTGCCGTCCCGCCCGGAGTGCCCGGAGAAGCCGGAGCCGCCGGAGCCGCCCGGCGAGGGTGCCGGGGCCGCGACACGCACGCGTCCGGAAGTACGTCGAACCCGCCGACGGCCCGGCGCGTGACGGGCCGTCAGACAGGTTCGACGTCGGCGCCGCGGCGCGGGTCGGCGTGAGGGAGGGTCGGCGTCCAACCTGCGGATCGCCGCCCGTTTCGCGCGGTCGCCCGGACGCACGGTGTCGCCTTGACCAACGCTCGGGCGGGGTCCGGGGTAACGCCCGTTCCCTCCTGCGGCGTCAGCGCGCACCCCCGAACGGTCCCGGACGCCCGCCCGAACGGCCCCGCGGCCGGCCCGAACGGGCCCGATCCGGGGCACGCGCCGGGGCCGCCGACCGCCCTCCGTGAGCGTCGCGAACCGACCGCGACCGGATCACGATCACCCACACGGCCTCGCGGGTCTCCCCATTCAGGGCGTTGTCCGGCTAATGTGCGTGTCTCGCCGAGGCTTTGTCGGGGGCGCCATCCCCGTGCGTGGTCCGGCGGAACGCTTCATGCCCCGCCCGGCACGCGTCGTGGTGTCTTTTTTGTCCGGGAGAACCCCGGTTGGCACTTCGAATGTGCGGGTCGGCGCAGTAATCTGGTTCAGGAAGCCCCGAGGCGCCCCTCCACAGCAAAGACGCCCGATTCCCATGGCTGCTTTCGAGTTCAGTGACCTTCCGGACGGCACACCGTTGCTCCGTCCCGACTCTCCTCATCAGCGCGATCCCGCGTTCCAACACCCTGTCGTGGTCGGTTTCGACGGGTCCGAGTCCAGCGAGCGTGCGCTCGCGTACGCGTCCGGCATGGCGCGCAGACTCGGTGGCGGACTGGTGATCGTGCACGTGGCCAACCGCATTCCGGCCACCGTGTGGGCCGGCTGCGAGCCGCCGGTCTTCATCGATGTGCCGGACAGTCGCTCCGAGGCCCTCGGTCTCGAGTTGGCGTGCGCGGATCACCTCAGCGACGTGCCGTGGATCCTGGTCGAGCGCGGGGGTGACATCTGCCACGAGATCGAGGACGTCGCGCGCGAGTTCACCGCCGACGCGATCGTGGTCGGCGGGTCCACCGGGCTGGCCAGCCGCATCTTCGGTTCGGTCGCGTGCCGGTTGGTCAAGCACGCCAAGCGACCGGTCGTCGTGATTCCCTGACCACCGCCGTCCGCCCGGTCCGCCCGCCCGCGAACCGCCGGCACGTCGTTTCCGGGCTTTTCCCGCGCCTTTCGGGTCACCGTGTGATCGAACCTCGAACGCATCTGCATTACGTTGGCCGCGGACACGGGGCACGAGGATCGCGAGGCACGAGGTTGGCGGAGTACCGGATCGAGGACCTCGCCCGCGAAGGGGGCACGACCGTACGCAACGTACGGGCGTACCAGGATCGCGGGCTGTTGCCGCGGCCGAGGCGACAAGGACGGGTGTCCCTGTACGACGACGGCCATCTGGGCCGGCTGCGGCTGATCGGCCAGTTGCTGGAGCGCGGGTACAGCCTGGTCAGCATCAAGGAGCTGCTCGACGCCTGGGATGGCGGGCGCAGCCTCGGTGGGGTGCTCGGCCTGGTCGCCGAGGCGAGCGGTCCATGGAGCGACGAGGCGCCGGAGCGGATGACCCGGGCCGAGCTGATCGCGATGTTCGGCGGCCTGTCCGATCCGGTCGCGCTCGCGGGGGCGGTGCGGCTGGGCCTGCTCGAACCCGAGGACGACTCGCTGACCGTGTTCCGGGTGCCCAGTCCGCGCGAACTCGCGGTGGGTGCCGAGTTGCACGCGGCGGGTGTGCCGGTGGCCGCGGTCACCGAGCAGCTCCGGATGTTGCGCGCGGCGATGGAGCACGTGGCCGAGGGTTTCGGCCGGCTGATGGAGTCGCACCTGCTGCCCGCCGACGGCGACGCGGACGAGACGGCGGAGATGATCCGCCGGATGCGTCCGCTGGCGCTGCGCGCGGTGGAGGCGGAGCTGGCCCGGGCCATGCGCCGCACGGCCGCGCGCCGGCTCGGCGAGGAACTCGGGAAGGTGCTGCGCGAGGAGCCCGCGCCGACCCGGGGCGGCCCGGAGCCGGTCGACGACGAGGAGCCCGCGCTCGATCGGCACCCCTTCATGTCGGACGCGTGGATAGCGGCGGTGTCCCGGCTCAGCCGGCTGATCACCCCCGATCCGGAGAAGCGCACGCCGCATCCGGCGATCGTGGACATCGTGGTGAGCGACGTGCCCGACCGGGACGACCCGGCCGAGCTGCACCTGGACGTCTTCCAGGGGCGCGTTCTGGTCCGCCCCGGGCTGTTGCCGGGCCCGGACCTGATCGTGCACATGGACTACGACACCGCGCGCCGGGTGATCCTGCTCAACGATCGCCACGCGCCGCGCGAGGCGCTGGCCACCGGCCGGATGACCGCGCGGGGCGACCTGTTCGGGCTGACCGTCTTCCGCGAGGCGCTGGCCGGGCTTTCGAACTGGGACCTGGGCGCGGTGCTGCGCGAGCTGACCGCGGGCGAGGGCGCGACCGGCGCGGCCGTGTAGCTCCCGACCGCGCGGCCGTGCGGGTCCCGGGCCGTGGGGCCCGGCGGCGATCCGGGCCCGGCCGCGCCGGCCCGCGCCCGGGGATTCAGGCCCGGATGCGGCGCAGAAGCTGTTCCACGTAGTCGTGGAACAGCGTCGCCATGTCCACGTGCTCGGGGTCGAGCAGCCATTGCAGTTGCAGGCCGTCCATCATCGCGAACACCTGCGCCGCGACCGCGTGCGGATCGATGTCCGCGCGCAGCTCGCCGCCGGACCGTCCGGCTTCCAGGGAGGCGGTCAGGCTCGCGCGCAGCACCGCGTAGCGCTCCTGGGCCCAGCCGTGCGCGGGGTGGTCGGTGGTCACCGCCTCGCCGGTGAGCACGGTGAAGAGCTGGACCAGGCCGGGGATGTTGCGGTTGTGCTCGGCGAGCTCGACGAGCTTGGCCAGGGCCGCCTCGCCGCCGAGCGGGAGCACGCCCACGTCCAGGTGCTCCATGTCCATGCGGTCGCGCAGGTCGAGCACCGCCACGAGCAGTTCCTGCTTGCTGCGGAAGTGGTGCAGCAGGCCGGCCTGGGTCAGCTCGGCGCGCTCGGCGATCCGGGCCAGTGAGGTGCCCCGATAGCCGTTCTCGGCGAACTCCTGGAGCGCGATGTTGAGGATGCGCGTACGCCGGGCATCGCCGGACGCGTAGCCGCGCCCGCGCGGTCGCGCCCGGGTGGCCCGGGCGGGGGTCGGGGTCGGGGTGCCGGGCATCTCGTCCCGTTGCGCGTCCATGAGCTCATCCTGCCGTGTCCCGAAACGGGCTCGTCGAGGTGTGTGTCACGTCAAGATAACAAAGCTACCGCGCAATAGGTTTTTGTGGTTACCGTACGAACGGATCCCCGGTCGGCCCGAGCGGGGGGTCACCCCGGGATGCGGGTCGATCAGGAACGCGAGCGGAAGGCAGACGATGGCGTCTCACACCACACCCACCGGCAACGAGGCCACGGACGACGAGCTGCGCGACCTGGTGGCACGGCTGACCCTCGAGGAGAAGTTGTCCCTCGTGGTCGGCGAGGACTTCTGGTCGCTCCCGGAGATCCCGAGCATCGGCCTGCGCAAGCTGCGCGTGTCCGACGGCCCGGTCGGCGTGCGCGGCGTCACGTGGGACGAGCGCGACACCTCGCTGCTGTTCCCCAGCCCCAGCGCGCTGGCCGCCGCGTGGGACCCCGAGGTCACCCGGCGGGCCGGCTTCGTCATGGGCGCGCAGACCCGCGACAAGGACATCCACGTCCTGCTGGCGCCGACCGTGAACCTGCACCGCAGCCCGCTCGGCGGCCGGCACTTCGAGTGCTACTCCGAGGACCCGCTGCTCACCGCGCGGATCGCGACCGCCTTCATCGAGGGTGTGCAGTCCGCCGGCGTCGGTGCCACGATCAAGCACTTCGTGGGCAACGAGACCGAGGACGACCGGATGTCCTACGACTCGCGGATCGACGAGCGCTCGCTGCGCGAGGTCTACCTGGTGCCGTTCGAGGAGGCCGTCCGCACCGGCCGGGTGTGGCTGGTGATGAGCGCGTACAACCAGGTCAACGGCGAGACGATGACCGAGAACTCGCGACTGGTCAACGGTGTCCTCAAGGACGAGTGGGGCTTCGACGGGGTGGTGATCTCGGACTGGATGGCGGTTCGCTCGACCGAGGCCGCCGCGGCCGGCGGCACCGACATCGCGATGCCCGGCCCGACCGAGGTGTGGGGTGAGCCGCTGCTCGCCGCCGTGCGCGAGGGCCGGGTCGCCGAGTCGCTGATCGACGAGCGGGTCACCCGGATCCTGCGCCTCGCGGCGCGCGTGGGCGTGCTGGGCGAGCGCACCCCGGCCACGACCACCACTCCGGACGACGCGGTCGCCACGCTGCGCGCGATCGCCGCGCGGGCGATGGTGCTGCTCGGCAACGACGGCACCCTGCCGCTCGACCCCTCGACGCTCTCCCGCGTCGCGCTGATCGGGCCGAACGCGCTGCGGCTGTCCGCGCAGGGCGGCGGCAGCGCGCATGTGAACCCCTCGCATGTCGTCTCGATCCCCGACGGCCTGCGAGAAGCGCTCGGCGAGAGCGTCGAACTGACGCTGACCAAGGGCGCCTTCACCCACCGCGCGCTGGCCGACCTCTCGCTCGAGACGGCCCGCGACCCGGAGAGCGGCGAGCCGGGCCTGCGCGCCGAGTTCCTCGACGCCGAGGGCACCGTGCTCTCCTCCGAGCACCGGCTGGGCTCCAGCCTGATGTTCTGGCCGGACAACGTCCCGGCCGGAGCCACCGTGATCCGGCTGCGGGTGAGCGTCACCCCGACCGTGTCCGGCACCAACATTCTGGACGTGCGCGGCGCGGGCCGCTTCGAGGTCACCATCGACGGCGCGACCCGCACCGTGGACATGACCGCGCCCGAGGGCACCGACGTGATCGAGACGATCATGCGCCCCGAGGCCACCCGGATCGAGGTCGAGGCGACGGCCGGCACGCCGGTGGAGATCCGGGTCGACTTCAGCCAGGGCGGGCAGTTCTTCATGGCCGCGCTCGGTCTGGGCTGGGCGGACCCGCGCCGGTCCGAGGAGGCCGAGTTGCTCGCCGCGGTCGAGGCCGCGCGGGCCGCCGACGTCGCGGTGGTCGTGGTCGGCACCACCGACGACATCGAGTCCGAGGGCTTCGACCGCGCGGACCTGGCCCTGCCCGGCCGCTCGGACGAGTTGGTCCGGCGGGTCGCGGCGGTCAACCCCAGGACCGTCGTGGTGGTCAACGCGGGCTCGCCCGTGCTGATGCCGTGGCGGGACGAGGTCGCCGCCGTGGTGTGGGCGTGGCTCCCCGGTCAGGAGGGCGGCGCCGCGCTGGGCGACGTGCTCACCGGCGTGGCCGAGCCGGGCGGTCGGCTGCCCACGACCTACCCGGCTGCCGCCGCCGACGTGCCGGTGTACTCCACCGCCCGGGTGGACAACGAGCACCACTACGCGGAGCAGTCCAGCAACATCGGCTACCGCGCCTGGGCGCTGGGCGACGCCGCGCCCGCGTACCCGTTCGGGCACGGTCTGGGGTACACGACCTGGGCGTACGAGGGCGTGACGGTCAAGGGCGACGCGAGCGGCGTGACCGTGGAAGTCACCGTGGCCAACACCGGCGAGCGGGCGGGCCGTGAGGTCGCGCAGGTGTACCTGGAGACCGCCGACGGCACGCTGATGGGCCGGCCGGAGCCGATCCGCCTGATCGGGTTCGCCTCGATCGAGGCCGACCCGGGTGCCCGGGTCACCGCCACGGTCGAGATCGACGCACGCACCCTGGCCCGCTGGGACGAACAGGGCGCGACGTGGGTCACCACACCGGGCACGTACACGCTGCGCGTCGGTCGCTCGCTGGGCGACCTGCCACTGAGTGCGGAAGTCGCGCTCTAGGCACGAGCCCGGCCACCGGGGCCGCGGCACCGTACGCCGGGCCGAGGGGCGACCGCCCCTCGGCCCGGGTCGACGCGGTGCGGCTCGCCCCCTCGGACACGGCCGCGTCGGCCGGGGAGTCACGGCCCCGACCGACGCGGTCGTTCGGGTGCGCCGTGCGGCGGCTCGGGCGGGTCCGGTGCCTCGGGCACCGTGCCGGCTCCGGCGGTGGATCGGGGCCGCCCCGCCCCTGTGCGTGTGGCGGGTGGGGCCGATGGGACGATCACGGCATGCGACTTCCTCGCGCCCGGCGGCAGATCCCGATCGCACTCGCGCTGATCCTGCTGTCGGCGGGCTGCGCCGGCTTCGGCGCGCCGGACGCCAAGGACTCGGCGGTGATCTCCGCGGACGGCGTGCGCAGGATCCCCGCGGGCGAGCGCACCCTCTCGCCGAACCTGTCCGGCGAGACGCTCACCGGAGAACGCCTCGACATCGCGTCGTTGCGCGGCCGGATCGTGGTGCTGAACCTGTGGGCCTCGTGGTGTGCCCCGTGCCGGGGCGAGGCTCCGGCCCTGCAACGGGTCTACGCCGATCTGCGGCCTTCCGGGGTGGAGTTCGTCGGCCTGAACACCAGCGAGTCGACCCGGGAGAACGCGCGGGCCTTCGAGACCCGCTTCGGCATCGGCTACCCGAGCCTGTGGGACCCCGACAACCGCAACGTCCTCCGGTTCGGCACGTACGTCAACGCCGCGGCCCTCCCGAACACCGTGGTGCTCGACCGCTCCGGCGCGATCGCCGCGTCGGTGATCGGCAGGGTCTCCGAGGGTCGGCTCCGCGACGTGCTGACCCCGTTGCTCGCGGAGCCGGCCGTCTAGGCCGTCCGGCGGAGGCGTGTGTCGTCGGTGTCAGCAGCGTTGGCCGAAGGCCGGGTTGATGAAGCCCAGCAGGTCGGCGCCGTTGCCGCAGAGGCCGCCCGCCGTGTCGATCGTGTCCGCCTGGACCCGGTGCGTCTCGGCGCCGGCCGGTGCGGCGACCGACGCGGTCGCGCCGACGACGGGGGTCGCGATGACGGCCGTGCTGACCAGAAGACCGCGGACGATGCGCTGCATGGAACGGTTCCTTTTGTCGAAGTGGCGGTGCCTCGACGTCACGGTGCCTCGAAGTGGCGGTCCCGAACGCCGAGGAGGACCCGACTCGCCAACGCGGCGCCGCACCCGAAGGACACGGCGGTTGCGCCGAATGGAAGATGCGTCCGTTTCGTTCCGGCGGTGCGCGGATCGGCGTCCCACCTTCGGGGGATCGGGCTCGGGCGAAATGCGGTCCCGCGCGCGTCACGGCCCTAGCGTGTCGCGCATGCAGCTCCGCATCGGTACCCGGTCCTCCCCCATGGCCCTCGCCCAGGCTCGGCTCGTCGCCTCCCTGCTGCCGAGACACCCGCACGAACCCGCCATCGTCCCGCTGTCCACGAGCGGCGACCGCTGGGGCGGCAGCCTCGCCGTACTCGGCGGCAAGGGCGCGTTCGTCAAGGAACTCGACCGCGCCCAGCTCGACGGGGAGGTGGACCTGGTGGTGCACTGCCTCAAGGACATGCCCGGCGACGTACCGCTGCCCGACGGGCTCACCGTGGCCGCCTACCTGCCCCGCGACGACGTGCACGACTGCGTGGTCGGCGCGCGGTTGGCCGACCTGTCGCCCGGCGCCCGGGTGGGCACCAGTTCGGTCCGCCGCGCGGCGCAACTGCGGCGCGACCACCCGCATCTGACCCCGGTACCGATCCGCGGCTCGGCGAACTCCCGGCTGGCCAAACTGGACGCGGGCGAGTTCGACGCGCTGATCCTGGCCGTCGCGGGCCTGGAGCGCATCGGCGAAGGGCTGCGCGTCGCCCAGATCCTGACCACCAGTCAGATGGTGCCCGCGGTCGGCGCGGGCGTCCTGGCGTTGCAGTGTCGGATCGACGACGCGCCCACCCTGGCCGCCGCGCGAGCCCTGGACGACACACCCACCCGGGCCTGCGTCACCGCCGAGCGAGCGCTGCTGCGCGAGTTGCGCGGTCACTGCCACAGCCCGATCGCCGCCTATTGCACGGGCACCGAGACCGGTCTGACCCTGCACGCGGCGGTATACGCGACGGATGGCGGCCGAACACTGGAGGCCACCGACCACGGCTGCGAGCCGGACAAGCTCGGCGTCGCGGTGGCCGGAGAGCTACTCGCCCGAGGCGCCCGGGCGCTGATCGACGCGATCCCGCACTGAGCGACCCGGCACCCGGCGACTCCGCGATCCCGCGATCCCGCGATCCCGCGATCCCGCGATCCCGCGACCAGGCGACGGAACGCGAGCGGTCCCGCCGCCGGCCACGTGGGGTCGGCGGCGGGACCGCTCGTGCACGCCGGGCGGCCACGCCCCCGCGCGGCCCGGCTGAGGTTCGGCGTGCTCAGCTGTTGAGGCACTTCTGCACGGTGGACTGCAACTCGCTCGGCAGCTTGTTGGTGCGGGCGTACTCCTGGTCGAACGCGTTCATCTGAGCCTGGCTGTACTTGCTCTTCAGCTCGGTCAACGCGCACTGGCAGTACTTCGTATTGTTGCCCGAGGTGCTCAGGCAGCCGTTGAGGAAGTTCGTCGAGTAGAGCGAGCTCCAGTCGCTGCCACCGCCGCTCGCACCGGTCGAGGCCGGCGGATTGGGCGCCGTGGTGCGCGGGCGGGTCGTGGTCGGGCGCTCGCTGACGGGTGGCGCCGGCGTGTCGTCGTCGGTGGCCCGGCTCGTCGGGGTCTTCCCCGTCGGCGTGCTCTCCCCGGTCGCGCTCTTGGTGTCCTTCGGTTCCCCGAGACCGAAGCTGCTGCCGTCCCCGTCGCTCCCACAGGCGCCGACCGCGCAGGTCAGAATCACCGCAATCAGCCCGACTTTGAAGGTGCGCATGCATTTCCCCCTAGAACGATGTTGGTCGAGACTCTCCTCCCCTGGCTTTGCCGGTCACAAGGGGATCTTTTCGGCCATTGCGTAACGGTTTCGTCGCCGAGACCGTTACAAATGCCGTGGCGCCTCGCCGGCGTGACCTCACACGAGACCGACCCGGGTCGTCGATGGGCGCACCCGCCCGGCATCCCCGGCGGCGGGCGTCGCGCGGGTTTACCGCTCGACAAACATCCACAAACCGGGCACCAACGTGCCGATCGTCACATTCCATGGCGTTTATCGATCGAATCTGTTCACTATGGACGGGTTGCCTCCCGTCGGACGGCAGAAAGGAACGGCACACCATGAGCTTGACGCCAGAGCACGTGGCCGCGCTGCGCGGCCTTGCCGCCGATGTCTCGGCCCTGGGCGCGGAAGGCGCCCAACGGCATCCCGCCTTCGCCGGTTCCGCCGGTTCGATCGCCGACCGCGCGGACGCGCTCGCGAGCGAGGCACCGCCGTTCCACAAGGTCGCGCTGCGCCGGATCGGCGACGCGATGCGCGCCTGCGCCGAGTCCCGCGAGGCCGGCGACCCGACCCGGGTCGCCACCACCCAGCGCACCGCCGCGCACCTGGCCGATCGGCTCGTGCACGCGCTCGACCGCTACGCGTCGGCCTCGCCGACCGCGACACCGGCCGTCTGCACGCGCTGCGACGAGCCGTACATCGCCCGGTTGATCCCCACCCAGCGGCGTTATCTCTCCCGGATCGACGCCCCCGTGTCGGGGCACGTGTTCAACGCGTCCGGCACCACCTACATCGTCGAGCGGCACGTCTTGTGCCCGCTCCAGGACGTGGCCCGTCTGTCCGACCTGCCCGAGCTCGAGAACCTGGACGACCTCGACAACGCCTGACCCACCCCGTCCGGGCGCGACGGGCGCACACGACCGAGGCCGGGCCCCCGAGGGAGCCCGGCCTCAGTCGTGGCCCCGGTCCTTGCGATCCTTCCGCAGCCGGCGCAGGTATTCGCGGGTCCACCCGGTCACCTTGACCACCTCGGCCTGCTTGACCCCCGCGGCCATCGCCCGCACCGCCGCCCGTTTGAGTTCTTGACGCGCCTCTTCGTGCGCCTTCTCGGTCCTTCGATACGCCTTCGCGGCCCGGACCAGGCCCTCTCCGGCGGAATCGGGGTGCTCGCGGTCGACATCCTCGTGATCCACACTGTCAGGATGCCATATGGGGGCCACCCCCGTAGGCCAACAGAGTTGACATTTCCGCATCCAAGAAGGAAACTGGAGACCGAATCAAAGGTGAACGGAAGGTTAACGTCACCAGTCACGGAGGAACCGACATGCTCAAGACCCTCACCGCCCCGGCCATGTGCACCCGATGTGGCGAGCCGTACGTCGCGGCGCTCAGCCCGCGCTCGCTGGTCACGCTGCAAACGCCGGTGTTCCGCAGCCCGGAGATCGTCGGCGGTCGGCTGATGACCATCGACGACACCGTCTGCCTGGTCGAGCGGCACGCCCCCTGCACGGGTCTGGGCAACTACCGCTGATCCTCGGCGGCGCCTGCCAACACCGCCGCCAGCATCCCCAGCGTCGACCAGTCGACGCACCCGTCACGCAGCAGTTCGCCGTACGTCGTGATCTCGACGTGAGTGCGTTCCCCGTCCCCGGCCACACCATGTGGGCCGGGGACGCTGCGTAGCAGGGCCAATTCCGCGTCGGTGAGTTCGGCCGAGTACACGTGTGCGTGATGCGCCGCCAGGGTGCCGGCGAGCTGGCGCGAGCCGTGTGCCCGCAGTCGCTCCGGCGCGAGCGCCAGACCGGTCTCCTCGGCGACCTCGGCGCACCCGTCCACCGCCGTGCGCCCGCTCCCGCCCGGGAACTCGCGCACGAAGCCGTCCCCCGTCCGCGCCGCCGACCGGAACTCGCGCACGAGCACCACGGTGCTCGCCTGTGCCGGCTCCGCCCGCCGGTAGAGCACCACCGCGGTCACGTCCGGCCGACCGAGCACCACCTCGTCGTCCTTGACCCGGCCGCCCTCCGCGGCGATCGCGACCCGTACGTGTGCCGCCCACAGCCAGGTCGCCGCGCGCCGCCGCCACACCCACGCGATCCGGCCGCCGAGCAACGTGTTGCCCGCCGCCCGCTGGGCCGCGTACCAGTCCGCGAAGGCCCGGGTCAGCCACACGTTCAACGGGATGTCCCGCTCGCCGTCCGCGCGCGGCTCGCCCGCGCCGAGCGCCTCCAGCACGGTGTCGATCGTCTCGGCCAGGGTGTCCCGTACCGGCACGTCGTGGCCGAGCGCGTAGGCCCGCTGATAGCGCACGTGCGGCGCGTCCGGCGGTGTGCCCAGCACCGCGCGGCCGGAGTCCTTGAGCCAACCCCACTCGTCGTTGGTGGTCAGCCCCGGCAGGTCGCGCAGGTCGCGCGGGATCCAGAAGAGCACCCGGTCGCTGCGGTCGAGGTTGCGCAACTCCCAATCCCGCTGCACCTGATGCGTGGGCCACGAGTGCCCGTCCGCGGGCTCGGGGACGAACACCACCAGGCGGCCCGGGCCGCGCCACCGCTCGCGGAGCAGCTTCAGCGCGGCGGGCCGCCAGGAGGCGACGTGCGCGGCGCGGGGTGTGGGGCCGGCCAGGAAGACGCTGGCGTCCCACTCCCGCGGCGGCTCGTCGGGCGAGTTCACGACGACGATCTCGGTCATGGCCCCGACCGTAGCGGTCGTGCCCGAGGGTGATCGAGGGTCGGACCGACGCGCGTGGGACGGACCCGATCCCAGACCGGGTGGTGATGTCGCATACCGTTCCCCGCACGCACGCTGCTACGAAAGAATCACATCCACAAGGCGCGTACGGGGAGGCGTTTGCGGTGGCTCAGTTGTGGCTTGGCAGCCGATATCGGCTGGACAAGAGGCTGGGCTCGGGAGGCAACGCGACCGTGTGGCGCGCCTGGGACCAGAAGATGCAACGGTTCGTCGCGGTCAAGGTGCTCAAGGAGTCGTTCGGCGCGTCCAACAACAGCGTGGACCGCTTCGGCCGCGAGGCGATCATCGTCGGCGGGTTGTCCTCGCCGAACATCATCGTCGTGCACGACCAGGGCCGGAAGGCGGTCGTGGAGCACCGAACCGGCCCGCAGGCGCCCGGCCCCGATGCGACCGAGCCGAACCGGCCCCGTCCGAGCGGCCGGACCGACCCCGAGACCCGGGTGTTCACCCACGAGGCCGAGACGGTGCACGACGCGCAGGTCACCTCCGCGCTCGGTCCGGGACCGGGCGAGCTGCGCCGCACCGACGGCAAGGTGATGTACCTGGCGATGGAGCTGATCACGGGCCGGTCGCTGGCCCAACTCGTCGCGGACGGCGCGTGGCTGCCGCTGGGACACGTGGTCGGCTGGGCGATCCAACTGTGCGACGGGCTCGACGTCGCGCACGCGGGCGGCGTGCTGCATCGCGACATCAAGCCCGCGAACGTCATGGTGACCTCGCGCGGCGTGGTCAAGGTGCTCGACTTCGGGATAGCGCGATACATGGAGAAGGTGTCCTCGCGCGCGGGCATCACACTGCCCGGCAGCATGATCGGCACACCCGCGTACATGTCGCCCGAACAGATCCTCGGCGGACGCATCGACGGCCGCGCCGACCTGTACAGCGTGGGCTGCGTGCTGCACGAACTGCTGACCGGCGCACCGCCGTTCGGCCTGGACCATCCGCATTCGATGATGCAGGCCCACCTGGGCCGCACGCCCGAGTCGGTGCGCAACACCCGGCTGGAGGTGCCCGACGACCTCGCCACCCTCGTCCTCGCGCTGCTCGCCAAACGACCGGAGAACCGGCCCGCGAGCGCGGCGGAGGTCCGCGACCTGCTGTTGGAGTTGTCCGTCACGCCACCGCGCAACCTCGCGCCGCAACCGTGGGGCATGCCGGCCTCGGATCCGGTCGCGGACGACGACGCGCAGCAGACCCAGGATCAGCCGGTGCGGCTGCTCCCCGAAGGGCCCGAGCCGCAACCGACGCGCGCCGAGGCGCCCGAGCCGCGCCCGGCCCGGGCGAGCGATTCGCTCCAGGTGATGCGGGCCGAAGTCGGGCGGCGGATCCGGGAGTTCGGCAAGGACCACCCGGACACGCTGCTGCTGCGCGAGCAGTTGGCCGCCCGGCTCGGCAAGGACGGGGACCCGCTCGCGGCGATCACCCTGCTGCGCGGGGTGATCTCCGACGGCGGGCGGTTGCGCGGCGCGCTGACCCCGGACACGCTGCGCGCCCGGCACGCGCTCGCGCACTGGACCGGGGTCGCGGGCCGGCCGGCCGAGGCGGCGCGGCTGCTCAAGAACCTGCTGCCGGACCAGGTCCAGGTACTGGGCACCGACGACCTGGACACCCTGCGGATCCGCCGCGAACGGGCCCGCCGGGAGGGCGAGGCGGGCAACTTCGTCGGCGCGGTGCACCACCTGCGCACCCTCGTCCCGGACGTGATCCGGGTGCTGGGCCCCAATGACGGGCTGGTCATCGAGGTCTGGGACGAACTCACCTACTGGGAGCACCGCCTCGACGGCTACGGCGTCCGGGACCAGGCGTGAGGCTCGCGCCCGCCCTCACAACGCCAGCATGTCGCGCAGTTCGCGTTTGAGCACCTTGCCCACCGCGTTGCGCGGCAGCGCCCGCTCGGTGAAGCGCACCAGCGTGGGCACCTTGAACGCGGCGAGCCGGCGCGCCACGTGTCCGCGCAGCTCGGCCGCGGTCGCGGCGCCGGCCACGTGCAGCAGCACCACGGCGGCCACCTCCTCGCCCAGATCGTGGTGCGGCACCCCGACCACCGCGACGTCGGCGATCCCCGGATGCTCGAACAGCACCGCCTCGACCTCGGCCGAGTAGACGTTCTCACCGCCGCGGATGATCACGTCCTTGAGCCGGTCGACCACGTACAACAGCCCCTCGGCGTCGATGTGGCCGAGGTCGCCGGTGCGGAACCACCCGTCCGGGAACGCCTCCCGGCTCTCCGCGGGCCGATTCCAATAGCCCCGGACCACCTGCGGGCCCCGGATTCGGATCTCGCCCGTGTGCCCGGTCGGCAACTCCTCGCCGGTCAGCGGATCGGCCACCCGCAGATCCGCGGTCGGCACCGGCCGGCCGACGCTGTCCGGGTGCGCGTAGTAGTCGTCGCCGGCGTTCGCCACCACCACACAGGTCGTCTCGGTCATCCCGTAGGCGTTCAGCGGCACGATGCCGTTGCCGGACATGGTGCCCACCTGCGCGACCAGGTCCGGCGGCACCGGCGAGCCGCCCGCGCCCAGGCTGGTCAGGCTGGACAGGTCGCGACCGGCCCGCAGCGGCGATTCGACCAGCCGGCGCAGCAGCGTGGGCACCATGTTGGCGGTGGTGATCCGCTCGGTCTCGATCAGCTCCAGCGCCGTGGCGGTGTCCCAGCGGTGCATCAGGCACAACTTCGCGCCCTGGGCCGCGCCGATGTAGAGCCCGGCCAGTCCGGCGATGTGGAAGAACGGGTAGACCTGCAGACTGCTCGGCGTCGGCAGGCCCGCGGCCATTTCCTCGAACACGGCCGGACCCTTGGCCAATTCGGCGGCGGGCAGGCCCAGTCGAGCCAGGCCGATGGCCTTCGTCAACTGCATCGTGTGCAGGTTGGTGGTGTGGTTGTGGTGCGTGGCGACCGCGCCCTTGGGCCGTCCGGTGGTGCCGGAGGTGTACAGGATGGTCGCGTCGTCGAACGGCTCCGGACCGCTCGCCGGCAGCGCGCACTCGCCGGTGAATCCGCGCAGCAGCGCGGACAGGTCGGTCTCGCCGGCGACCGGCGGCCCCTCCGGGCGGACCACCAGGACCGCGGGCGCCGTGCCCTGGTCCAGGTGTCCCCGGATCCGCTCGGCCCGCTCGTCGTCGCAGATCAGCACGGCGGCGCCGGAGTCGGCGAGGGCGTAGCGCAGCTCGTCGGCGGTCCACCACGCGTTGAGCGGCACCGCGACCGCGCCCAGGACCTGGGTCGCCCAGAACGCGAGCGGCCATTCCAGGTGGTTGCGCATCGCGATGGCCACCCGGTCGCCGCGCCGCACCCCGCACTCGCCGGCCAGATGTCGGGCCAGGTGGGCGACCAGGCGATGCTGCTCGGCGTAGTCGATCCGCTCGTCCCCGGCGACCAGGGCGTCCCGGCTCCCGTACGCCGCCAGGTCCTCGAAGACCGCGCGCAGCGTCGGCGGGGCCTTGCTCAGGACCCGCCAGGGGATGCCGTCGTGGACGACCTCCTCGATCGCGTAGGCCGATTCGGGTCCCGTCAGTTCGGCCAGGGCCTGTGTGCGATCCAGCATCCGGTGGGTCCACCTCCTGCACGCTGCGAGCGACTGGGGTACCGGGGGGTTAGGAGCCCATCAAAGCTAGTGCGGAGATCGCATCCCGGGAACCCTGGCAATCGAGGTGATCACGCGGCAGGGTGGCCGGACGGGTATCGCCGGCACGCGTTCGAACCTGCGGGGGGCTTGCGTGGACTACGAGGAGATCTCGACCTCGATCGAGGCAAACGTGCTGACCGTGACGCTGGACCGGCCGGACCGACTCAACGCGTACACCTACCGGATGGGCCGGGAGATCTCGCACGCCTTGGACGTCGCGGACGAGGACGACGACATCCGGGCGGTGGTGTTCACCGGACGCGGGCGGGCCTTTTGCGCCGGGGCCGATCTGGAGATGGGCGCCGACGCGTTCGACCCGGGCGCGCACGCGAAGCGGTTCGACGGCGCGGTGGACGACGCGGAGGCGTTCCGCGACGACGGCGGTCGGCTCGTGCTGCGCCTGTACCGCTCGAAGAAGCCGCTGATCGCGGCGATCAACGGTGCGGCGGTGGGCGTGGGCGCGACCATGACACTGCCGATGGACTTCCGGATCGCGTCCTCCGCGGCCCGGTTCGGCTTCGTCTTCGCCCGCCGCGGGATCACTCCCGACGGCTGTTCGACGTGGTTCCTGCCCCGTGTGGTGGGCCTGGACCGGGCCCTGGAATGGTGCTTCACCGGCCGGGTCTTCGACGCGGCGGAGGCCGCGGAGGCCGGCCTGATCCGTGCGGCGGTGCCGCCGGAGGAGTTGCTCCCGCGAGCCCGGGAACTGGCCCGCACGATCGCCGAGAACACCCCGGCGGTGGCCATCGCGCTGACCCGGCGGTTGTTGTGGGGCATGCAGAGCGTGCCCGACCCGGAGACCGCCCACCTGCACGAGTCCCGCGCACTGCACTGGACCGGCGGCTCCGCCGACGTACGCGAGGGCGTGGTCGCCTTCCTGGAGAAGCGCCGCCCGGACTTCCGCCTGCGGGTGAGCACGGACCTGCCGGATCTGCCGCCGATCCCGTAGTCCGAGACCTTGCGTCCGAGACCTTGCGCGGGCGCCCGCGCGCGGCGGATTCGGCCGGGCCGAGGCATCGTGGAGATGCCGGCCCGGGGGCGCGCGCCGCGCGGCGTCGGAGGCCATTCCGGTGCCCATTACAGCTTGTTGTGTTTTGCAACCGTTTCGGGCACTCTTGGCGCACATTCAGGGCGCAAGGTGTTGAGGAGCAAGGCGATGTCGGACAGCGTTGAGCGGCGAGTGGTCCGCGAGGTCGGTGCGGCCACCCGGTTGATTCGGCTGTTGATGGCTCCCCCGCTGCAAGCGGCGGGAATCACCCAGGCGGAATACCACCTGCTCGCCCACCTGGAGGAACGCGGCACCTCCACCGGCAAGGAACTCGCGTGCCGACTGAGCCTGGACAAGACCACCATCAGCCGGCAGTTGACCGCGCTCGAGGAGGCCCGGCTGATCGCCCGCACCACCGATCCGACCAACCGCCGATCGCACCTGATCACCCTCACCGACGCCGGCCGACTGCGCCTGGCCGACGCCCGGCAACGCAGCCTCGCGGTGATGGCGGAACGGTTCACCTCGTGGCCCAAGGAGGAACTGGGCGCGCTCGCCGACCACCTGGCCCGGTTCAACGACGTACTGCGCGGCGACTCCACCGAAGCCGCCGAGCAACAGCAGCAACAACAGGCACAGCAATAGCGGACGCGCGCGACCCGACGGCCGGGCCCGGGGCGTGTCCTAGTTGTCCGCCACCCGCGGATGCACCCGCGGCCGGGCCCGGTAGACGTCGTAGACGCCCTGCACCCGGCGCAGCGCCCGCAGCAGCTTCGGCAGCGTCGCGAGGTCGGCCAGCCGGATCGTGTACGTCTGCCGCACCCGCATCTGTTGCGGCGGCGCGATCGAGGCCGAGGTGATGTCGGCGCCCTCCGCGTCGATCGCGGCGGTCACGTCGGCGAGCAGTCGGGGGCGGTCCAGCGCCTCGATCTGCACGGTGACCCGATAACCCTGATCGGCCTGGTGCGGCAGCCACGACGCGGCCACCACGTCGCGGCCCGCGCGGCGCATCTGCTGGACGTTCGTGCAGTCGGAGCGGTGTACCGCGACCGTGCCGCCGCGGATCACGAAGCCGGCCAGTTCGTCCGGCGGCACCGGGGTGCAGCAGCGGGCCAGTCGGACCGGGGCTCCGGGCGAGCCCGGCACGCTGACCACGGCCTCGCCGGGGTCGGCCGGTGGGCGCCGGGTTCGGGCCGGGGCCTGCGCGGCGTCCGCGGGGGGGCCGGCCGGCTCCGGGACGGTCGTCGCCGGTGCGCCCTGTGCGGCTTCGCCGGCGGCGGCCAGATTGCCCAGCAGCGGGTCCATCCGACCCTCGACGCCGTGCGGGTACTTCGCCAACCAGGCCTCGATCGCGACCCGGGCCAGTGGGCTGCGGACGAACGAGAGCCATTCCTTCGACGGTGCCGCGGCGCCGGGCGGAGCGGTGATGATGGACACCGTCTCGCCGTCCGCGAGCACCGAACTCAAGGCCACCAGACGGCCGTTGATCTGCGCGCCGATACATCGGTGGCCGGTCTGCTCACCCATCGCGTAGGCCGCGTCCACACACGTGGACCCGGCGGGTAGGGTCAGCGGGCGGCCGCCGGGGGTGAAGACCAGGAGCTCGCGGTCCGCCGACAGGTCGGCGGTCAGCGAGCTCCAGAAGACGTGCGCGTCCGGGATGCCGCCCTGCCACGCGAGCAGCCGGTGCAGCCACGCGAGCTGCTCGGGGGCGTCCGGCCCGGTGTCCGGTTTGCCGGTGTGCGCGACCACGCCGAACTCGGCCAGTCGATGCATGCGCCGGGTGCGGATGAGCACCTCGACCTTGTCGCCCTCGGGCAGCGTGATCGCGGTGTGCAGGGACTGGTACAGGTTGAACTTGGGGGTGGCGATGTAGTCCTTGAACTCGCCCGCGATCGGCGACCAGCAGGTGTGCAGTACGCCGAGCGCGCCATAACAGTCGGTGTCCGCGTCGACGACGATCATCAGCCGGGACAGGTCGAACGGTCCCAGTTCCTCGCGCCCTCGACGCTTTTGTACTCGGCGCACCGATACGTGGTGCCGCGCGCGCGGCGATACCTCCGCCTCGATCCCGGCGTCCCGCAGCGCGCGTTTGACCGTCGCGCACAGCTTGGACACGGCCTCGTCGGTGGCCGCCTGGCTCGCGCCGACGGTGCGCGCGGTGGCGGCGTGCTCCTCGGGGCGCAGCGTCGCGAAGACGATGTCCTCCAGCTCCGACTTGAGCACGTGGATGCCCAACCGCTCGGCGAGCGGGATGAACACCTCCTGCGTGGCCTCGGCGGTGCGGATCTGACTGGCCCGGCGGCGATATCGGATCGTGCGCATGTTGTGCAGCCGGTCGGCCAGCTTGATCACGGTCACCCGCAGGTCCCGGCCGGTGGCCACGATGATCTTGCGCATCGTCTCGGCCTCGGCCCGGTCGCCCAGGTCCACCCGCTCCAGCTTGGTCACGCCGTCGACCAGGTGCGTGACGTCGTCGCCGAACGCCGCGCGCACCTCGTCCAGGGTGAGGTCGGTGTCCTCGACCGTGTCGTGCAGCAGCGCGGCGACCAGCGTCGTGGTGTCGGCACCGAGCTCGGCCAGGATCGTGGCCACCGCGAGCGGGTGCGTGATGTACGGCTCGCCGCTCTTGCGCATTTGCCCGCGATGGGACAACTCCGCGACCGCGTACGCCTCCTGAATGGCCGTCACATCGGCCTTCGGGTGGTGCACGCGATGCACCTGGAGCAGTGGTTCGACCGCGTCCGGCGTGCGTCGGCGGCTTCCGGTGAGGAAGGTGACAGCGGCCAGACCCAGGCGTTGGATGGGTTGTTGGACAGGCCTGCGGGAGAGTCGTCCGACGCGGTCGGACATGCTCCGGCTCGGAACGTCACCCTCGGCTCGCGGCGCACCCTTGGGCACACCCGCACCGGCCGGCGGGTCGAGTCCCCCGATCGTCATGCGGCACCTCCGGCAGCTACCCCCGGAGTCGCCCCCGGTGATTCATGCTACCGACAACAACACGGACCGTGTCCGCGTGATGTCGCCCGTCACACACGATCACCCGCACGGGTCATGGCGCCCGCTACGGATGATGGTGAAGAGCCCAGCCTAACCCCTCGGGATCTTGTCCGGGCGCGCACCCACCGGGCCCGGGGGGCGCACCCGTCGCGCGGCGGGCGTGCGAGTCGCGGTGACAGGGCGTCAGTTCCCGTCCGGGCGCTCCCGGTACGTGCCCGCGATCATGGCCTCGATCAGTGCCCGGTGCAGCACCGTCTCGTCCAGGTCGGCCGGCTGCTCGCGCTCGCCGAAATGCCACTGACGGTGCGCGATGCGAGCCATCACCACGCCGTGCCGCACGGCCGCGTACATCTCGAAGTACCGCATGTCGCGCGGCGTGTGGCCGGTGAGCTTCTCGTACTGCGCGCACACGTCCTCGGTGCGCATGAAGTCGGGCAGGCCCGGCATGCCGTAGCGGGTGGCGATGTCCTGGAAGAACGCGTGGATGAAGATCATCCAGGCGATGTCCAGCTCGCGCGGGCCGACGGCGGCCATCTCCCAGTCCAGTACCGCGGTCGGTTCGAAGTCCGCGTAGAGGATGTTGCCGATCCGCGCGTCGCCCCAGCTGATCACGTCCGGGCCGACCTCGGCCGGGAAGTTGTCCTCCAGCCACGCGAAGGCCCGGTCCAGGAGCGGCACGCGCTGCCCCTCGATGCCCCACTCGTAGAACGCGCGCAGGTCGTCCAGGTGCCGGCGCAGCGCGTTCTCGCCGGTGCCCTCGTACTGGAGGAAGGCGATCTCCTCGGGGGTCGTGTCGATGCCGTGGATCGCGGCGACGACGGCGACCGACTCCTCCTGGAGCCGGCGACGCTGCTCGGGCGTGGCCGCGAGCATCCAGCCGTCGATCGTGTACGGCATCACGTCCGGCGGCGCGGCGCCCTCGGCCCGGCGCATCACGAAGAACGGGGCGCCCAACGCGCCCTCGTCCGGCTCGTTCCACAACAACGCGGGCACCGGGATCGAACAGCGCTCGCCGACCAGGGTCATCACCGCGTACTGCTTGTCCAGGTCGTAGGTCGGGAAGACCGGCTTGGCGTCCATCGACGGGCGCATCCGCACCACGCAGCGCTCGGTGCGGCGCTCGCCGTCCACCGTCCAGGTCGCGTCGAACAGCAGGGTCTCGCTGGACATCCCGTTGCCGGAGGGCGCCTTGAGCTCGGATATCTCCGGGTCGGCGCCCTCGGGCAGCCGGCCGGCCAGCCACGCGAGCAGTTGGTCGTGCACCGTCGCCAGGTCCCGTGTGCTCGTCTGCGGACGGGTGACCTCGTCGGGGTCGGCCACGACAACCTCCGGTATCCACGTCGCGATGTGCGACGGGCGCTGCCGGACGTCCCTGCCGACGCCCGGTCCCCGCCCTGCCGGCGGCGGTTGCCCGCCGGAAAAGTGAAACACGTTCTATCATGTGTGACACGTGTCATCAATGGCCGTGCGGCCCACCGCGGCCCGGGCGCCCGGGCGATCACCGGCCGGAACGCCCGGACGCGGTGCCGAGTTCGGGTCCCCGGTGTTGCAGACTGGACGGATGCCCCCAACCTCCGCCACGGTCCGCCGGCGCCCGCGCTGGTGGACCGAGTTGCTGCTGATCGCGGTGCTGTACGAGGCGTACTCGCTGAGCCGGCTCGTGGTCCGCGGCGACGTGGACGCCGCGCTGCGCAACGCCGAGCGAATATTGCACGTGGAGTCGCTGACCCACCTGGATCCCGAACGCATGCTCAACCGGGTCGTCACCGACCACGTGTTCATCGGCGTGGTCTGCGACTACGCGTACGCGACGCTGCACTACGTGGTGACCCCGCTGGTGCTGTTCTGGTTGTGGCGCAGACGTCCCGAGCGCTACCGAGGCGCCCGCACCACGTTGGCGATCGCCACCGTGGTCTCGCTGGCGGGCTTCATGCTCTTCCCGACCGCGCCGCCGCGGATGATCGACGGCTTCACCGACACCATGGCGCACTTCGCGTCCTGGGGCTGGTGGGGCGCCGGCGCCAGCGCGCCGCGCGGCATGGAGCACATGACCAACGAGTACGCGGCGATGCCGTCCCTGCACGTGGGCTGGGCCGCGTGGTGCGGATGGCAGTTGTGGCGGCACGGACGCGGTCCGGTGCTGCGCGGGCTGGGCGTGGCGTACCCGCTCTTCGTGGTCCTGGTGGTGCTCGGCACCGCGAACCACTACCTCGCGGACGTGCTCGCGGGACTCGCGGTGATGGGGCTGGGCGCGCTCGCGTCGCCGTGGGTGCTGCGCGGACTGGACCGGGTGCGCGACGGGGTGGCGATGCGCCGGACGGGATCGGAATCGCCGGGACAACCGATCGTCATCGACCACAGAGATGCCGCTTAGTACCGCCGATTCGCGGCTGAAGAAACGATTTCGATCAAGGTCGGCCGGATGCGACCTTCGAACGACGCTTGCCTGGCAGGCAAGCGGTACCTTCTGGGAGGTCCCGTGCCCGGCAACGGCAAGGATTCCGTCATCGGGTACACGCCGATCGGACAAGCCACCACATCGGTGGCCCAACCCGATCGGGCTCGGCCTGACCGGCCCAGACCCCGCCCGACGGACCCAGGGGCACGGCGAATCGGAGACGGGGCCGGCAGGCGACGAGAGCGGGGAGCTGTAATGCGGATCAGCGCCGTGGTGTTCGACGTGGGCGAGACCCTCGTCGACGAATCGCGCGAGTACGGCACCTGGGCCGACTGGCTCGGGGTGCCCCGACACACGTTCGCGGCCACGTTCGGGGCGGTGATCGCCCAGGGCCTCGACTATCGCGAGGTGTTCCAGCGCTTTCGGCCGGGCTTCGACCTGACCGTCGAGCGCGCCGCGCGCACCGCCGCGGGCTTTCCCGAGTGGTTCGGCGAGGAAGACCTCTACAACGACACCCGCCCGTGCCTGAAGGCGCTGCGCGACCAGCACGTGTGGCTCGGCGTGGTCGGCAACCAGACCGTGAACGCGGGCGTCATCCTGCGCGGCCTGGATCTCGGCGTGGACCTGCTCGCCACCTCCGACGACTGGGGCATCAGCAAGCCCGAGGCGGCCTTCTTCGAGCGCCTGGTCGCCGAGTGCCCGTGCCCGGCCGAGGAGATCCTGTACGTCGGCGACCGCCTCGACAACGACGTCCGCCCCGCCCACCTCGCCGGCCTGCGCACCGCCCACGTCCGCCGCGGCCCCTGGGGCTACCTGGTAGCCGACGACCCCGAACTGATCGAGGTCACCGACCTACGCCTGGAATCCCTCGGCGAACTCCCCGCCGCCGTAGCCCGCATCAACGGCATCACAGAGCCGTAACCCCCCACCCCCGGCCCCAACCGCCGGCCGCGCACCCCCAGCCCGGCCGGCACCACACCCCAAACCCCCGGCACGGCAACCAAAACCCTCCCCGAGCACCCACCAGCCCAGCCGGCACCGCAGCCACAACGCCGACCGAACAACCGACCCGGCCGGCACCGCAGCCAAAACACCGACCGAGCTCGGCCCAGCAGGCACCGCAGCCCAAAACACCAACCGAGCAACCATCAGCCCGGCCGGCGCTTGAGGCCAAGCAGCCCGGCCGGCGCTTGAGGCCAAGCAGCCCGGCCGGCGCTTGAGGCCACCTCGGCCGAAGGCCAGGCCACCCCAGCCCAGCCGGAGGCCGAGTGCATCAGGCCGACCCCTCCCCGACCTGCCCCCCACCACCGCCGCCGCCAGTCCGCCCCCCACCCTCCGAGCGCAACCGATCGTCGACTTCCCGCACGAACGACTCCCGCGCCCAAGGCGCCAGCGAAGCCCGCACCGTCCGCACCCGATCCACCGCCGTCGCATACCCCTGCACACCGACCAGATCGAGCGCCTCCTCCAACAGCCGACAGGCATCTTGCGGCTCACGCGCACCGACCGCGGTCGCGGCCAGCTCCGCGAGTGTCATCGCCCGCTGCTTGTGGCTGTGCGCCGGCAGCCCCGCGAGCGTGCGCTCCAGACTCGCCCGGGCCTCGGCCGAGCGCCCGGCCGCCACCTCCGCGGCGCCCCGGAAGCCCTCCAGACGCGCCGCCGAGAACCAGTCCAGCCACGCAGGCGGCCCGGTAGCCGTCCACGAACCGGGCGTCTCCGGCGGTGCGTACGTGTCGGCGGCACGATCCAGCAGCGGGAAGGCCGCGTCCGGCGTACCGAGCCGGACCTCCGCCTCGGCCGAGATCGCGTCCAGCCACGCCCGCAGCGTGGGTCCGGCGTCGCCACTCGTGGTCCGCTCCCGCGCGGCGGCCAGGGTGTCCCGGGCCTCCCCTCCCCTTCCGGTCCAGGCGGGCGCGAACGCCATGTGTCCGAGCACGGCGGCGGCCAACGAGCCGTCCCGGCCCCGGTCCGCCGCGTCCAGCGCCAGTTCCTGCCAGCGCCGCACATGCGGCCCGCGCAGGCTCAGGTCGAAGAAGGCGATCCGGGACGCGAGCAGCGCCGTCTCCGCGATCGCGGACTGGTGCGCCCCATCCGGCCCCTCGGCCAACAGCCGGGCACCGTTGCGGGCGTGTTCGGCCACCACCGGTAGCAGTCGTCCCGGCTCCTCGATCCAATAGCGGGACCGCAGCCGGGCGGTGGTGGCGATGTAGGCGGCGGGATCGGGCAGATGGGCTGCCGACCCCGAGGAGGCGTATGCGGCGGAATTCTTCGCCGTGAGGCCGGCGACGGCGGCGCCGGCCAGAAAGGTACGTCGTTGCACCGCGTCCTCCATACGCGTGGTGGTGACGGACATGCCTGCGTGGACCCGGTCACGCGAACCACCGGGCCCGTACGCTCCGTACTGGATCTCGATCGTGACCCCGTCCCACCTGCGGCGTCATGCCTCTAGCCCGTTAGAGCGGCAAGAGTCCTCAGCGCGTCCTACAGGAGTCCCACCGCGGGCCTCGTCACACGGTGTGCCGGCCTGGTTGCATCTAGGGCAGAAGCGGACGTCCCGAAGTCGGACGCTTCGGGCTCGTGCAGGACGAAGAGGACGCTTCGAGGACCTCCCGGCCCCCGAGGACGATTCCGTTTCCACGACGAAACGAGAGGACCGCCTCACCGATGGACGCCGACGTGAACCGAACGACGCTGGCAGCGCTGCCGCAGGACGCGCTTCGGAACCCGTACGCCCCTCGCCTGGTAGCGGCCGGCGAGACGTTCGACGTGATCGAGGTGGAGGACCGGCTCGGCCGTGAGGCCCTGGCCACGCTGCGCGCACACCGCGTGCCGGTCGGGCCGGTCATCTTCGATCGCCGTTACCGCCGGATCGGATTCCTCGTACCGCCGACCACCGTGATGCCGATGCGGCCGCGCGATCGTCGGCTCGGCCCGCGCCACCACGGCCGGGGTGCCTGGATCACCTTCCCGCCGCCGCCGGAGCAGAACGACGGGCCGCTCGTGTGGCTCGTGCCGCCGACGCCCGACAACCGGCTGACGACGCTGCGGCACGTGCGCGCGGCGATCGCCGAGGCCGCCCGCGCGCTCGCCGAGCGCCACCAGCAGGCGATCTGAGATCGCCCAGGACGTACCGGTCGGGGACCTGACATCACGAGCGGCTCCCCCAATACCTGCTCGACCCGGCCGGTACCGGTAGGACGCGATGCGCCCCCACGCCACAGCGCGTGGGGGCGCATCCGCTTGTCCCGACCTGCTCCGATCCGACCTGCTCCGAGAGGTTTACCCGCCGTCGAAACATGCCCGCGACACCCGGTCCGCGCCGCCGAATCGGGGTTTATCGAAGCGGGGTCCGAGGTCTCGCGCCTCTTTCGGGCAAGGGTCTTTCGGATGGCGTCCGGTTGGCGACAATGGCAAGGGCACGGGATCTTGCGGACCCTCCAGGGTCGACCGATCCCGTCGCTCCCCCCGTCCGTATTCGTCGTCAGCACGTCTGCACTGTCGGAAGGAATCCGCGCATGCCGTCCGAGTCGCGCAAGCCCCGTATGCGGCCCGCGCCGCTGTTGTTCGAGCCCTCGGTTCCCGAGCCGCCCGACGAACGCTTCTTCGACCTGGACGATCTGACCGATCCCCAGGAGGTGCTGACCCGCTCCACGGATCTGGCCGAGGCGTTTCGCGCGGCGGCCGACCGGGCGGTGGACTACCAGGCGATGGCCGCGGCCCGGATGGCGGATCCGAATCGGTTCGACCACCTGACGACGGCTCAGATCGCGGCGCGGGCGGGGTGGGGCGAGGAGTACACGGCGAAGATGATCGAGCACGGCCGGAAGCTGCTGCTGGAGCGCGGCGAGTAGCGCCCGACCACGAACGCCGGTCGGGCACCGCCCGGCCGGCGTTCGCACGTCTCACCCCGCCCGCACGGACCCACTCCGCAAGGACTCGCCCCGGAGACCGACCACGCGATCCCACCCGACCGCCGTCCCACCCGGCGCCCCGACCTCACCTCGACAGCGCGACCCGGTGCCCGGCGAGTTCGGCCAGCACCGCCTGGTTCGCCTCCCAGCCGTCCGGGAAGTTGACCGGGACGCCGAGGTGGACCGGGTCGGCGGTGGGGTGCGCGTCGAGCAGTTCGGGGATGCCGGCCCTGGCCACCACCAGGCACGCGTGCCGATGCCGTGAGGCCAGCACGCACAGCCGCCCGGTCTCCAGGTGGAACTCGGTCGCGTCGCGCCGACCGGAGAGCGGATGCAGCACCACGGTCACATCGAACTCGCGACCCTGGAGCCGGTTCGCGGTGTCCACCACGATCTCCGTCGCGCCGAGTGTGCGCAGCGCCGACTCGACCCGGGCCCGTTGCTCGCGGTGGCTGACCCCGATCGCGATCCGCGACGCGTCCAGCGCGACCCCGTCCGGCGTGCGCTCGCCGATCGCCGTGCCGCCGCGCGCGAGCAGCCGCGCGGCGAGCGTCGCGACCACGTGCACCGCCTCCTCGTCGGCCGCCGCGGTGAACCGCGCGGGCAACTCCAACAGGCCCCAGCCGGAGGTCGCCGCGACGTCCACCACCGCGTCGTACGCGTCGTCCTCGCGCGCCGCCTCGAAGCGCAGGAGCCGCTCGCCCGGACCGGTCCCCGAGCGGAACGGGGTGAACGGATAGAACGCCTCGGACACCAGCGGCGCCGCGCTCGCGGGCAGCCGCCAGGACACCGGAAGCCGATGCACCGGCAGGTCCGGGTTGTGCCGGCGGAGCACCACCACCGCGCTCTGCGAGGGGTCGTAGGTCAGGCTGTGCCAGCGCGAGGTGTCCACGGTGGCGAACGGGTCGAGTTGGCCGGGGTCGCCCACGAACAGCGCGCGGTCGAACAACCGGGCCACCAGCAGCAGGGCGTCCGAGCGCATCTGGTACGCCTCGTCGACGATCGCCCAGGGCCAGCGCCGGTCCTGGACCAGCGCCCACTTGGCGGCGGTGGCCACCACCACGGCGCACGCGTCCAGTGCCTCGGCCTTCTCCGCGTTCACCACCGACGTGCCCACCAGCGCGGGCGGCAGCCGGTACCCGGTGGCGGACAGCCGACCCACCGTCAGCCTCGGGTGCTCGGCCACCAGTCGCACCAACAGATCGTCGACCTGGTTGTTGGTCTGCGCGACGATCATCAGCCGCTCGCCGCCCTCGGCCAACTCTCCCGCCGCGCGCACCACCAGCGTCGACTTGCCCGCACCGGGCGGCGAGTCGACCACGACGCCGCGATGCGTCCCGGAGCCGAGGTCGGCGAGCACGGCGTCGGTCGCGGCGGCGGCGAGCGCGGCCGGGTCGCCCTCGGGATGCCGGGCCCGCACGACCGTCACGACCACTCCTCCAACGCGTCGTCGTCCGCCTCCGGGGCGGCCTCGGGTTCGGGTTCCGGCGGCGGACCGCCGTGCGTCCAGGGGGTGTCCTCGACGGCGGGCCAGTCCGGACCGCGCCGGAACTCGGCGATCAGCGAGGTCCAGCACAGGACTTCGCCCGGCTCGGGCACACTGCCCGGCTTGGGCGCCTTGCCGCCGCCCATCCCGCCGCGCAGTTCCAGCACGACCCGACCGGGCTCGGTTTCCAGGACGCGCGCCTTCGCGTCCGGGCGCTCGACACACGCGAGGTCGGTACCCGGTCCGAACAGCGGTTCGTCGTCGGTGGAAAAGCTCAACAGCGGGCGCGGGCGGGCGGTCTTCTTCCCCGGCTCGGCGACCATGCGCTCGGCGTCCACCGCGATCAGCTCGCCGCGGAACGCCTCACCCGCGAGCCGGACCGCGGCCATCAACAGCGGGTCGTCGCGCACCTGTTCGGCGTCCAGTCGGGCCTGCGCCCGTTCTCGGGTGGCCAGTTGCGCGGCGGCGGAGATCGCCCCGGGCACCCGCGGCTGCGGGCGCGACTCGGGGTCGGCCAGATCCGCGGCGAAGAAGCTGTACGAGGCCCGGTCGGCCTCCCACCGCCCGGCCACCGAGGCCCCCACGGGCAGCGCGCCGAGCAACTCCACGCCGCGCCACATGCGATCCCAGGTCGGCATCAACTCGGCGGCCAGCGCGTCCCGGATCGCGTTCTCGGCGTCCCGACCGCGTGGCCCGAGGTCGGTGCGCACACCGGTGTCGGCCGCCTCCTCGCCCCGCTCCGCGGCCACCGCCTCGTCGAACGCGGCGATCAGCGGCACCAGTCGCTCGTCGAACGCCGGATCGGTCGCGGGCCCCGCGGTCGGACCGCCCTCGACCTCCCGGGCCGCCCGATCCCCGCGCTGCCCGGCCGGCGGGTCGATCCAGGCGAGCAGCGCGGCCAGTTCGCCGTCCTCCAGCGCGCTCTGGCCGGTCGCCCACATCTGGGTGAGCAGGTCGGTCATCGCCAGCAGTACGCTCGATCCGGGCACCCCGGCCCGATCGGCGAGCCACGTGCTCCACCGGCCGAGCAGCGGGACCTCCGCGGCCACCGCGAACTCGCCCTCGGTGCGCCGGAATCGGGTGGAGCGGCCGAGCAGCCGCAGATACTCGACACCGCCCGACGTGGGCACCAGCACCTGGGGCGCGTCCACGCTGCGCTCGTACGGGTCGTCCCCGCGTCGCTCGATCGTCTCCGTCTCGGCGGCGAAGGCGCCCAGATACGGCAGAAGCAGTCGACCCAGCTCGGCCGCGTGCGCGAACCGCCGGTCACGGTCCCGCGGTTGCGGTACGGCGAGCAGGTGCGGCCGCTCGCGCTCGGTCCCCACCAGCACGGCCAACGGCGCGAACGCCTCGCCCGCGAGCACGTAGGGCACCAGCACCACCGGGCGGGCGGACAGATGCCGGTGTCGGACGGTCGCGGCCGGTTGGGCCACCCCGGTCGCGGCGGCCCGCAGTCGGCCGAGCGCGGCGATCGCGCTCACCCGACGCCGCCGAGCACCTCGGAGCGCAGCGCCTCGGCCCGGCGGAGCAGTCTGGCCACGTCCTCCTCGCCGGGCTCGGCGGCACGCGTGCCGTCGGCGAGCGCGAGCGCGTCGGCGATGTCCTCGATCCCGCCCAGCGCACCGCGCACCGCCGTGCCGAGCGTGCCCACGCTGCCGCCGCCGGGTGCGCAGCCGCGGGCCTCGTGCCGACAGAACAGCGCGAGTTCACACGCGGACAGACAGTCCGGGACGTACGCGGCGGGCACCTGTGCGACGGCCGCTTCGGCCCGATCGCCGTCGACGTCGAAGGTCAGCGTGTCCGGCAGTTCGCCGAGCAGTTCCTCCACCCCGGACAGGCGCTCCAACCGGCGTCGGGTGGTGGCCAGTTCGCGCCGTACGTCGAGCACGACGGCGACCGGGCGATTGGAGAAGTCCTGCGCGCACACCAGCACGATGTCGGTGGCCACGATCTCCGGGTCCAGGCCCAGGTCCGCGGCCAGTCGGCGCAGCGCGTGCACGTACACCGCGGACTGCCGGGTGGCCGAGGCGAGCTTGCCCGGGTCGGCGGACCCGTCGATGATCGCGAAGGACTTGATCTCCACCACGTACAACCGCCCGGCCACCCGGCACGCCATGGCGTCCGGTTCCAGGTAGGCGCGGCGGCCGGCCACGTCCAACGGCAGCAGCGGGTGGTCCAGGATC
Organism: Embleya sp. NBC_00888; assembly: GCF_045207655.1. Taxonomy (NCBI): domain Bacteria; kingdom Bacillati; phylum Actinomycetota; class Actinomycetes; order Kitasatosporales; family Streptomycetaceae; genus Embleya; species Embleya sp. NBC_00888. The sequence continues at coordinate 3,253,723 of NZ_CP108784.1, forward strand.
GCGCACGCGTCGGGTTCGCCGCGGGCGGCCCCGAGCAGCGCGTCGCGGGTGCGGGCCACTCGTTCCTCGCGGCTCGGTCGGCCGGTGCTCTCGTGGTCGACGTCGACCAGCGCGCCGCGGTCCGGGTCGGCGCCCAGCGTCTCGGCGAGCAGTCGGCGCAACTCCGCTCCGCCGTCCGCCTTGACCCGGGCCTCGAACACGTTGCCGCGCCCGATCGCGAACGGCGATCGGCCGTAGCGGGGCGGGAAGCCGAGTCGGTCGGCGAGCACGGTCTTCTCGATGCCCGCCGCGTCGAGCACGCCCCGGCGGGCGCACCCCGGGTTGGCCGCGAGGGCGGCGACCGTGCGGGCGTTGTGATTGCGGGTGGGCAGTGTGCCGCGCAACTGCTCCAGCCTGCCGGCGATAGCGCCGGTGGTACCCGTCGTGCGCATGTCTCGTGTACGGCTTTCGTCGTCGAACCGTCCGGTCCCGGGTCAGTGTGGACCATGTCACCGACACGGGGAACTCAGGTCTGCTCGTCCGCTCCGGGCAGGGCCACGAATCCGGTCTCGTCGGTGGGCGCCAGTTCGCTGAACGACTCCAGCGCTTCGTCGAGTTGGCGCACGGCGACCGAGTTCTTGTAGGGCTCCAACTGTTTGCGGGTGATCCGTACGCGGTCCATCGCCATCGAATACCAGTGCACGCGCAGCATGTCGACGGCCTGGAACAGCCGGCCGCACGCCTCGTCCACCCGGCCGGCCTGGAAGGCCGCCTCGGCCAGGTCGGCGTACATCACCGCCCGCTGCTTGTCGCCGTTGGGCGGCAGGTTCTGCAGCGCGTCGTTGAGCGAGCCCTGGGCCTGGTCCATCCGGCGCGCGGTGAGTTCGGTCTTGCCGCGAAAGCCCCACAGCCGGGAGGCGTCGAAGAAGTCCAGCCATGGCGGCGTGGGCGTGTTGTCCGGATGGCACAGCAGGTCCTCGGCCCGGTCGAGCAGGTGCAGCCCGCGCTCGGGGGTGCCGCGCAGCGACTCGAACTCGGATTGCACCGCGTCGAACCACGCGAGCATCACCATCGGCGCACCGCGCGTAGCCGTTTTGCGCGCGAAGTCGAGGATGTCCTCGGCGGCGGAGGGCGCCGCGTCGAAGGCGGGGATGAACGCGGTGTGCGCGAGCACGGCGGCGGCCAGCAGGGTGTCGCCGGCCTCGTTGGCGGCACGGTAGGCGACCAGGTAGTGGTCCTGCGCGTCGTGCGGGCGGTCGAGGTCGAAGAAGGCCATCCGGCCGGCCAGCATCGCGGTCTCCGCCAGGGACGCGCCCAGGATCCGCCGGGCCCGGGCCGGGCCGGGTGCGTTGAGCAGTTGGGTGCCCAGGCGCACGTGCGCGATCACCGACGGGTAGGCGATGGCGGCGGGGGCGACCCAGTACATCTGCCGGTAGGTCCGGGTGAGCATCGCGTACTGGTCGGCGCCGACCACGGTGAGCTGGCCCGCCCGCGAGTGCATGGGGACCGCGAGGGGGCCCGGGTCGGGGGTGTCCCGGAGCAGTTGGCGCAGCACCGCGGGGGTGGCGATCTCCAGCGTCCGGGCCGGGGGCTCGGCGGCCGAGGGGCCGATCGCGCGCAGCGGCGGGCGGACCGGCAGGCCCGGTGGTGCCGGTGGTGCCGGTGGGCCGTCCCCTTCCAATCGACGACCGCCGACCACGGTGGGCCCGGTCTCGAAGGGGGACCGGGGCGGCACGATCGCGGGTCCGGGAGGCGGCACCGGGCCGGGCGCGGGAGGGGGCCCGGAGGGTGGCACGGGGCCGGGCGGTGGCACCGGGCCGGAGCGCGGTGGCGGCACCTGTCGCTTGACCCCGGGCGCCGGGTGGGTCGGCACGGCCATCGCCCCGCCGATCGGACCGCCGATGGCCGGCGGCTGCCGGCGCACTCGGGCCTCGCCGTAGCCCGGATACTCCGGGCGATCGGGCGCCCGCCCGGTTTCCCGGGCGGGCGCGGGGAACGCGGGTGGAACGGTCGGTTGCTCGGGGGCGGGCGGTGTGTCGGTGTAGCCCTCGCCGTACTCGGCCAACTCGGCCTGCCACGGAGGGGTGAACCCCAGGTCGGTCAACGGCCGCTCGAACAAAGCCTGCAGGACCTGCTGATAATCGGGGGTCGGCCAGGGCGGATCGGCACTTTCCCAACGCCGTACCTGCCGCACGCTGACGCCGAGTCGAAGTCCGCATTCGAGCGCCTTCTTCTCGAAGGCGTCGGCCAATTGTTGCTGGGAAACCCAGCCATGCGAGTGCCGTAGGGCCTTCAGCCGGACATTCCCGGACGAAGGACCGGCCCCCTGCCGCATGGCCATCGGCCCTCCCGGTTACGACGTGCGGTGTGCTGTGCAGGCTGTGATGCCGACGGTACCCGCCGTGAGACGGGCCGGGGGACCTCTTTGCGGATGTCCGGAAAGGGGCGTCCTCCCGGTGTCCTCAAAGAAGTCCTACGAGGGACCTTGCGCGCCCTCGATACGCTCCCCGCGCGCCCCCGCCCGCGATCCGAGGCTGTCGATGGGTGTCGATTTTCGATCACCGCCGACCCCTGCTAATGTTTCCCACGCAACGCAAGCGCCGCTAGCTCAGTTGGTTAGAGCAGCTGACTCTTAATCAGCGGGTCCGGGGTTCGAGTCCCTGGCGGCGCACCTTGCGAAACGACGATGGGGCCCTCGGTTCACCGAGGGCCCCATCGTCGTTTCCGCGTTCTCGCATTTTCTGGTCCTCGCGTCGAATTCACGAACATTTGTTCGCCTGGATGAATACGTGGGCGTACGGACGGGGTGGACTCCGGGGTGCGCTGATCCATAGCCTGGTCGGGTTGATTGATGATCTTCGATTGCGTTGTTGGACAAGGGGATTCGATGACCGCCCTGGACGTGCCAGACATACTTTCGCCCGAGTTCGCGGCCGATCCGTATCCGCTGTACCGCAGGATGCGCGACGAGCACCCGTTGCTGTGGCACGAGGGGATGCAGAGTTGGATCATCTCCCGTTACCAGGACCTCGAACGGGCTTTCAAGGAGCCGGTGTTCACCACCGACAACTACGACTGGCAGTTGGAGCCCGTGCACGGGCGGACGATCCTGCAGATGAGCGGGCGCGAACACTCGGTGCGCCGCGCGCTGGTGGCGCCCGCTTTTCGCGGAAACACCCTCCAGAAGACCTTCCTGCCGGTGATCGAGAGCAACGCGCGACGGCTCGTGGACACCTTCCGCGACCGCGGATCGGTGGACCTGGTACCGGAGTTCGCCCAGCGTTTCCCGGTCGACGTGATCGCGGACATGCTCGGCCTGGACCAGGCGGACCACGCGCGGTTCCAGGGCTGGTACACGTCGGTCATCGCGTTCCTGGGCAACCTGAGCCAGGACCCCGACGTCGCCGCGGCCGGGCTGCGCACGCGCGAGGAGTTCGCCGCGTACCTGCTGCCGCTGATCGCCGAGCGGCGCGCGAACCCCGGCACGGACCTGCTGTCCACGCTGTGTCTGGCCGAGATCGACGGCACCCGGATGAGCGACGAGGACATCAAGGCCTTCTGCAGCCTGCTCCTCGCCGCCGGCGGCGAAACGACGGACAAGGCGATCGCGAGCCTGTTCAAGAACCTGCTGGAGCACCCCGACCAGCTCGCCGCGGTGCGCGCGGACCGATCGCTGATCCCGCGGGCCTTCGCGGAGACGCTGCGCTTCTCGCCGCCGGTGCACATGATCATGCGCCAGCCCGCCGAGGACGTCGAGTTCGGCGGTGGCGTGGTGCCCGCCGGCAGCACGCTCACGTGCCTGATCGGCGCGGCGAACCGGGACGACCGGCGCTACGCCCACCCGGATCGCTTCGACATCTTCCGCGAGGATCTGACCGCGAAGACCGCGTTCTCCGCGGCGGCCGACCACCTGTCCTTCGCGCTCGGCCGGCACTTCTGCGTCGGCGCGCTGCTCGCGGTGGCCGAGGTCGAGGTCGGCACCAACCAACTGCTCGACGCGATGCCCGATCTGGCCTTCGCACCGGGATTCGCGCCCGCCGAGAAGGGCGTGTTCACCCGCGGCCCGGTGGCGCTGCCGGTGACGTTCACGCCGGTGGTCTGAGCCTTCGACGGGGGCGGGATCGTGCCCGCCCCCGCATCGGCCCGGATCAGCCCACGTACGCGGGGGTGAACTCGACCGGGAGGTTCTCCAGGCCGCGCATCCACACCGAGTCGCGCCAGACCAGTTCCCGGGTGGGCACCGACAGGTTGACGTCCGGCAGCCGGTCGAGCAGCACCTCGATCGCGGCGCGCGCGATCACCTCGGCCAACTCGGGTGCCGGGTAGGGGCAACGGTGCTCGCCGTGGCTGAACGACATGTGCGCGTTGTTGCCCGCGGCGCCGGAGTGCGAGTCCGGCCGCACCTGCGGATCGGTGTTGGCCGCCGACAGACCCAGCACCAACAGGTCACCGGCCTTGATCTTGCGACCGCCGAGCACGGTCGCGCGCACCGCCCATCGGCCGATGAAGTTCTGCGTCGGGGTGTCCTCCCACAACACCTCGTTCAGCGCCTGACCGACGCTGCGCCGGCCGCCGGACAGGGTCAGCGCGAAGCGGTCGTCGGTCAACATCAGCCGCAGCGTGTTGCCGATCCAGTTCGCGGTGGGCTGCTGGGCGGCGGCCATCACCACGAGCATGTCCTGGATCAGTTCCTCCTCGGCCAACCCGGCCGGGTGCGCGAGCAGCCGCGAGGGCACATCGGCGCCCGGGCGTTCGCGCTTGCGCTCCAGCAGCCGGGCCATCGTGGCCCCCACCCGCAGATGCGCGTCGACCGCGCCGTCGCCGCCGTCCAGCGACGCGGCCAGGTCCTGTACCAGCGCCGGGGTCTCCTCCTCGGGCAGCCCGAACAGCCGGGCCACCACGAGCGAGGGCAGCCGGTGCGCGTAGTCGGCCATCAACTCGGCCTCGCCCACCCCCGCGAACTCGTCGACCAACCGGTCCGCGATCCGCTCCGCCTGGGCACGCAGCTCGAACTGGTCCACCGCCGCGAGCGCGTCGCTGATCGCCCCGGAGCGCCGCCGGTGTTCGGGCCCCTCGGTGAACATCACCGACGGCTGGTAGCCGACGAACGGCATCAGCGGCCAGTCCGGCGCGATCGTGTCCCACGCGTGCCAGCGCCGCGAGTCACGCGCGAAAAGCTGGTCGTTCGCGGTCACGTGGTGCACTTCGCGGTAGCCCAGCACGAACCACGCGGGGATGTCGCCGTCGAGCAGGATCGGCGCCACCGAACCGTGCTCCTGACGCAGCGTGCGGTACATCCGGTGCGGGTCCTGCCACAGGCCCGGGCCGGCCAGCCGCGCGGCGCCCACGTGCGAGGGGTCGAGCGGCGGGCCGTCCGCGTGCGCGGGGCAACCCTGCGGCGGCACGGCGCCGTTCGGGTCGTCGATGTCCGAATGCGTGGTCACAGGGCGCGCTCCCGGGCGGCAGACAACGTGTAGAGGTGGTTCACCAGCGCGATCAGCACGGCCTTGCTGGACTCGCGGCTGCGCGCGTCGCAGTCGACCATCGGGATGTCGACGGGCAGTGACAGCGCGTCGCGCACCTCGTCCAGGGTGTACTCGGGCGGGCCGAAGTTGTTGCGGGCGAGCACGAACGGCATCCCGTGGTGCTCGAGCCGGTCGATCGCGTACCACGAGTCCTCGAGCCGCCGCGGGTCCACCAGCACCACCGCGCCGAGCGTGCCCGAGAACAGCCGGTCCCACAGGAACCAGAACCGCTCCTGGCCGGGGGCGCCGAACAGGTAGAGCACCATCTCGTCGTTGAGCGAGATCCGACCGAAGTCGAACGCGACCGTGGTCGTGGTCTTGCCGTCCGCGGCACGCGCGTCGTCGATGCCCACGCCCGCCCGGGTCATCGTCTCCTCGGTGTTGAGCGGACGGATCTCGCTCACCGAGCGCACCATCGTCGTCTTGCCGACGCCGAAGCCGCCCACGATGGCGATCTTGAGCCCGTCGCTCGCGGTGCTCGCCAGGGGGGTACGGACGGCCGGCTCGGACGTGGCGAGCTCAGAGGTTGTGGAGTCCAACGAGCACCTGCTTCAGGATCTCGGTATCGGGTAGTTGCGCCCGGCGCGGGGACAGGCGCGGGTGCCGCGCGGTGATTCGCCCCGTGTCGAGCAGATCGCACAGCAGGATCTTCACCACGCCCACGGGCAGGCCCAGTTCGGCGGCGATCTCCACGACGGCGGTGGGGCGATCGCACATCCGCAGGATCCGCACGTGCTCGGACTGCATTCCCGGGGTCGGTTCGCACTCGCTGACGATCAGCGTGACCAGGTCGAACGCGTCCTCGTTCGCGTGCGTCCGACCATTGGTGACCGTGTACAGCCGGTCCGGGTCCCCGCTGTCGACTGGTCGCCGGATCATGCCGATCGGCCGCCTTCGTCGAACTCGCGGGCCGGTGCGCTCAGGTACTCGCCGATCTGCTCGACCAGTTCGTTCATGTTGTGGCCGACCACCCCGGCGTCCGCGTCGTCGTCCGCGATCACCGCGAGGTGCGCGCCCTCACCGGCCTCGACGATGAACAGGATGCCGCCGTGGAACTCGGTCATCGACTGCCGGACACCGCCGCTGCCGTCGCCGAACTCGATGGAGGCGCCGTGCGACAGGCTCTGGATGCCGGACGCGATGGCCGCGAGTTGGTCCGCCTGGTCCACCGTCAGGCCGGAGGTACGGCACAACTTGAGGCCGTCCTTGGACAACACCAGCGAGTGCCGGGTGCCCGGGGTGCCCTTGATCAGGTTCTCCAGCAGCCAGTCGAGTTCCCGGTCGGGCTGCCGCTGCGTGCCGATCGGCTGTGCGTCGGTGCCGTGTGCTGTTGCGCTCATAGGGCTTCCGAGGCGGACATCCGGTCCGGATGGCCGACCCCTGCCTCCGTTCTCTCGTTGCGTACGACCCGGCGAAGGGGCGATCAGGAATTGTCGTCGGGGGACGCCGTCACGTCCCGACCCGGCTTCTCGCCCTGGACCGCCTGGCGGAAGGCGCCGAAGCGGGCTCCGGGCGCGGGGCGCGGCTTGGCCGTTCGGGAAGCGGGGTCCGAGCGCCCTTCGGCCCGCTCCGTCGCCTTGGCCGCGGCGGCCAGGGTCTGTCCGGGGCGGCGCTTGGCCAGCCCGGAGAGCTTGGGCTCGGGCGCCGCCTCGGGCGCCTGCTCCGGCTCGGCCGGCGGGTGCCCGGCCACCGGTTCGAACACCGGCGGGGCCGCGGCCGGCTGTCGGGGCACCGCCGCCGGTGCCGGCGGTCGGGTGCCGGGCGCCGCCCGCTTGCGCGGCTCGGGCCGGGCCTCGCCGACCAGTTGCCGGGGAATCATCACCACGACGCCGGTGCCGCCGCGCGAGGACGGGCGGAACGACACGGTCAACCCGTGCTTGCGGGCCAGGCAGCCGACCACGGCCAGGCCCAACCGGGTCCCGGACAGCGTGGTCAGGTCCAACGTCTCGGCCGCGACCGCCTGTTCGGCCCGACGCAGGGCGAACTCGCCCATCACCAGGCCGCCGTCCTCGACGGTCACCACGACACCGGCGGGCACGTCCTCGACGTAGACGTGCACCTGCTCGGAGGGCGGCGAGAACTTGGTGGCGTTGTCCATCAGTTCGGCGAGCGCGTGCATGACGCCCTCGGCCGCGTAGCCGGCCACCGCCGCCTCGCTGGTCGAGTGCACTCGCACCCGCTGGTAGGCGCTGATCCGGCCGACCGCGCCGCGCAGGATGCTCTCCATCACGATCGGCTTGGTCCACCGGCGGCCGGAACGGGCGCCGGTGAGCACCGCGATGCTGTCCGCGAGCCGACCCGCCTGGGCGGTGCTGTGATCCAGCCGCAGGAGATCGCCGAAGACCTCCTCGCCGTGCCGCCCCTCCATCTCGCGCAGATCGGCGAGCATGCTGGTGGACAGCGCCTGGACCCGCCCGGCCGCGTTCGCGCACGCGGACATCGCCGCGGCGCGCATGCGCTCGCCCTGGCCGACCTCGCGGGCCACGGTCGTCAACATCCGCTCCAGCGCCTCGTGCCGCGGGGTGGGTACGCCGGCGAGCGCGGTGTCCACCGACGCGCCGTCGCGCAGCAGCGCCACCAGCGCCGGCAGCGTCTCGTCGGCGAGCCGGGTCGCCTCGGCCTCCAGCGCGGACATCCGGTCCCGGTTGTCGTCGTTCCACCGAGCGGCGTCGCCCTCCATCTCGGCGATCCGGGCGCGCAGCCGATCCGCGGTGCCGACCGCGTACACCGTGGCCGCGACCGCGATGGCCAGCGCGAGCGCGACCGCCACACCGCCCACCGCGACCGTCGTGCGATGTTTCGAGCCGACCGCGGACACCGCCCACACGACCGCGCCGGCGGTGATGATCGACACGGCCGCGAAGGCGAGCAGTGCCCGTCCCGTGGGCGGTCGTTCCGACCGGGCGCGAGGGGGCATGTGTGCAACTGACATCAAGCGGATCCTCGTTGCCGGGGGCTGGTCGGGCGTGAGCCTACCCGCGCGATCCGGACGTTCCCAACACCGACCTTCCGGACGCAGGCGTAGCCTGACGTGTCGTCAACCGCCCTGATATGTCCGTGACTTACCCTTCTCGACGGGACGCCGTTCAGCGTGCCGCAACCCTCTCGGCGACCGGTCCCGGGCCACCGCCGCGGGGGCCGGCCGGGGGCGCGCGGAGAGCTCCGACCCTCCGGGCCGGCGGGTCGCGCCGACCACGTCGGGCGGGCCCGATCGTCGCCCGCCCGTTGCCCCCACCAGCACACCGGCCGGCGGCGTGCTCGATCCGGGAGAGCGGCTCGGGACCCGCCGCCCACCTGCACGGGGGCACTCGGACCCGCCCGGCCCGCGGTCGGGCGGGGTCCACCCCGGCCACCCGCGACACGGCGCGGCATGCGCCGTCGCACCGGGCGCCGATCCGGGCGGATCCCACCGCCGAGAGCCGGACGGTGATCAGTCTCACGTCGACGGCGCCGCCGCGCCGCCGCGCCGCCGCCGGGTGCGGCCGGCCGGATTCCGGCCATCCATACCGATTTTCGGTCGGTACGGAGGAGGTCCGGGCATTCCGCCCCGGCTGCGACGCTGCGCATATATCTTTGCCGACGTCGTCCGCGCAAGCCGCTATGCGCGGGGACGATCGGGCCCTACGGCCGTCCCGCCCGACCCGGACGCGACCCCCGAGCCGGGTGCGGACCCGGGAATTCCCTGTGCCATCGGGACTCGACCGCCCGCGCGGGCCCCCGGCCACCACCTCCGGACGCGACCCGATCCGGGCTTGCCACGTTCGATACGAGACGTACATCACATCACCCGGGGAGCAACCTGAGGGGCCCTCCGACAGTCAATGATGCGGAGACTCGCGTCGCGCGACCTCCATCTTTTCGACCCGTTTGAAGGGAATCCCGAAACGTGGCAGGTAAAGCGATGCGACGGCGCACCGTTCCGGCCGTCCTGGTCGCCGGCGCGATCCTGTTCACGGGGGCCTGCGGGCTGCTGGGCGGCGACGACAAGGGCGACAAGACGAGCAACGCGGGCAGCGATTCCAAGGTGGCCCCCGGTGCGGCCGGTGCGACCGCCGGCGCCGAGTCCGGCAAGCCCCAGGATCCGCCCAAGGGGGCCGCCCCGCAGGTGACCATGACGCCCGAGGACGGCGCGACCGGCGTCGACCTGGGCGATCCGCTCACCTTCGCGGTCGAGGGCGGCAAAATCGCCTCGGTCAAGGTGCTCAACGCCAGGGGCGAGGCGGTCGACGGCACGCTCTCCGCGGACGGCAAGTCCTGGAAGCCGAAGGTCCCGTTCACGCCCGGCGGCCAGTACACGGTGAGCACCACGGCGAACAACCCGGAGAACCAGCCGACCACGATCTCCACCAAGTTCACCACCCAGACGCTGGGCAAGGAGGTGACCGCGTCGATCTTCCCGGACGGTGGGACGGTCGGCGTCGGCCAGCCCGTCTCGGTGCGCTTCGACCGTCCGATCACCAACAAGGCCGAGGCGGAGAAGGCGATGAAGGTCACCGCGACGCCCGCGGTGTCCGGCGCGTGGCACTGGTTCGGCAACACGCGCGTGGAGTGGCGGCCGAAGGACTATTGGAAGGTCAACACCAAGGTCAAGGTCGATCTCAACCTGCGCGGCGTCGACCTCGGCGGCGGCGCGGGCTCCAAGCAGTACAAGAGCTTCAACTTCGCGATCTCCGGCGTGGCCCGGATCTCCACCGTCGACGTGGCCGCCAAGACGATGACCACGACCGAGAACGGCAAGGTCGTCAAGACCACCAAGGTCACCACCGGCGAGTCCCCCAAGTACGACACCTGGGGCGGCGTGATGGTGGTGATGGAGAAGTACACCCAGACCCGGATGAACTCCGCGACCGTGGGGTTGGGCAAGGAGTACGACATCGCGGACGTGCCGTCGGCGGTCCGGATCACCACGTCGGGCACCTTCGTGCACGGCAACTACTGGTACGACAAGGCGAACCCACCGTTCGGTCGGGCCAACACCAGCCACGGCTGCGTGAGCATGACACCCGAGGACGCCAAGTGGTTCTACGACCACGCGGATCGCGGCGACGTGGTCAAGGTGGTCAACTCCAAGGAGCGCGCGGTCTCGGCCGACAACGGCTACGGCGCGTGGAACCTGACCTGGGCCCAGTGGTTGTCGACCAGCGCGACCAAGGAGTGAGCCGGGCGTGACGATCGCGCGACGCGACAGGCCCGCGTCGCCCGGCGGTCCTCCCGAGTGATCGCGATCACAGGGTCCCCCGCGCAACGCCGGCGGCGCCGGCAGCGTCCCTCAGGTGAGTTCACCAGACGGCCGAGCACGGGGGACCTGTCCATGTCTCGAATCATCCGACGCACCGGAGTCGCCGCACTCGTCGCGGCGTCGCTGTTGTTGACCGGCGCCTGCAACAAGGACGACGCGAAGAAGACGACGCCGGACCCGGCCAAGGCCGCCGGCGAGAACCGGGCCGGACCGGCGGAGCCCGCCGTCGTCACCCTGACCCCTGCGGACAAGGCCACCGGTGTCGATCCGGGGGCGCCGGTCACGATCGCGGTCGGCGGCGGCAAGGTCGCCGAGGTCAAGGTGACCAACGCGAGCGGCGAGAGCGTGGACGGCGCGCTGGCGGGCAACGCGTGGAAGCCCAAGGTGCCGTTCATGTACGGCGGCAAGTACACGGTGACCGCGACCGCGACCAACGCGGACAACAAGCCGACCACCGCGACCTCGGCGTTCACCGTGCTCAACCCCACCCGGCCGGCCACCGCGACGTTCATGCCGGACGCGGACTCCACGGTGGGCGTGGGTCAGCCGGTCTCGATCACGTTCGACGAGCCGGTGAAGAACCACAAGGCCGTCCAGGAGGCGATCAAGGTCACGCCCACCCCGGCGGTGGACGGCGCGTGGCACTGGTTCGGCAACTCGCGGGTGGAGTGGCGGCCGAAGGACTACTGGCAGGTCGGCACCCAGGTGAAGGTGGACCTGAACCTGCGCGGCGTGGACCTCGGCGGCGGCGTGATGTCGAAGCAGTTCAAGAGCTTCTCGTTCAAGATCTCGGACACCAAGCGGATCGCCGTGGTGGACGCCAACGCGCACACGATGACCGTCTCCGAGAACGACCAGGTGGTCAAGACGATCCCGATCACGGCCGGCGAGGACCCCAAGTACACGACGTGGAACGGGATCATGGTGATGGAGGAGCGCTATCCCACGCTCGACATGAACTCGCAGACGGTGGGCCTGGGCAACGAGTACGACCAGAAGGCCGTGCCGTTCGCGATGCGGATCACCGAGTCGGGGACGTTCCTGCACGCGAACACGTGGGCGACGACGAACCCGTTCGGCAACGCCAACACCAGCCACGGCTGCGTCAGCATGGCCCTGGAGAACGCCAAGTGGTTCTACGAGCGTTCGATCCGCGGTGACATCGTGCAGGTCAAGGGCAACGAGGAGAAGCCGGTCGCGGCCGACAACGGCTACGGCGCGTGGAACCTGACCTGGGAGCAGTGGACCGCGGGCAACTGACCCGCTCCGCCCCGCTTCCGGCCGGCCCCGACCAACGGGGCCGGCCGGCGGTACGTGCGCCCTACACGCGAACGTGACCGAGGCCACGGCTATTACTGCGCCCGAATGAGCGTATGAACTGTTGAATACATCGACTACGGGTACGCCTGCCACGGAACAAGCCACTCGACCACCCCGTTGAAAGGCGTCCCGACAACCTCCCGACCACAACCTTCCCTGGCGAGACGAGGCAGCCGTGTGTTGGAGCGCCGAAGCCGATCTCGTGATGGGCAGTGCCATCACGGCCGTGGGCATAGCGAGCGTCGCGTCGGTGCGACGGATCAACGACCTTCCGATGGCGATGCTGCCGGTGATCCTGGGCGCCCACCAGTTGATCGAGGCGGTGGTGTGGAAGGGCGAGCGCGGCGCGGTGTCCCCGGGCACCGCCGAGATCGCGCGCGAGGCCTGGGCCGTGATCGCCTTCCCGCTGCTGCCCGCGTTCGTCCCGCTCGCCGTGTTGGCCGCGCAGTGGCCGCTCGAGCGCGGCCGGGAGCGGGTCCGGGCGACCGTCCTGATCGTGCTGGGCCTGGTGGTCGCCGGCGCGCTGGGACACGCGGTCGCGACCCGCCCGGTGAACGCCGAGATCTGTGGGCACACCGTGCGCTACTCGGTGGGCATCCCGGCCGCCCCGTGGGTGATCGCCGGCTACCTGGTCGCGACCCTGGGGTCGCTGCTGCTCGCGCGGGACCGATTGCTCCGCGTCCTGGGGCTGGTCTGCGCCGTCGGTGCGGCCGTCACGATGCGCCTGTGGTTCCACTCCTTCGCCTCGACGTGGTGTGCCGTGGCGGCCGTGGCGAGCGTGATCGTGCTGTGGTGGGTGCGCTCCCGGCGCGATCTCCCGCCGGGAGGCACGGGACACCGACACGGTCCGGTCTCCGAACTCGTGCGGTGAACTCGTGCGGTGAACCCGGGTGGTACCGCGTGCGCGCGTCGCGGGTCGGGTCGTCCGGGTCGGGCGTCGTTCGGGTCGGGCCTCGTCCGGGTCAGGGAAGCAGCAGCGTGCTGTCGCCGAACTCGTGCCACAGATAGCCCTCCGCGAGGGCCTCGTCGTACACCCGGCGCAGCACCGTCGGGCCCACCACCGCCTCCAGCAGCAGCAGGTGGGTGGCCTCCGGCGCGTGCAGACCGCTGATCAGGCCGTCGACCACGCGGGCCGGTCGGTCCGGGCCGAGCAGCAGGTCGGTCCAGCCGCTCGCGGGCGCGATCTCGCCGTCGTCGCGCACCGCCGATTCCAGCGCCCGGACCACCGTGGTGCCCACCGCGATCACCCGACGGGCCTGCCGGACCATGGCGGCCGTGTGCTCCGGCACGCTGAACCACTCGCGCAGCGGCGGCTCCCCCACCTCCTGCGAGGACACCCCGGTATGCAGCACGATCGGCGCGATGGCCACGCCGCGTGTGATCAGGTCGACCACGAGTTCGTGGGTGAAGGGTCGTCCGGCGCTGGGCATCTCGGCGCTGCCCTCGTCCCGCGCGAAGACGGTCTGATAGGCCGTCAGCGGCCAGCGCTCGCGCAGGTACGAGTAGGCGATCGGGCGCCCGCGTTCGGCCAGGAAGGTCTCCACCCGCGTTTGCGGGACGGTGATCCGTGCCTTCCACAGCCGCTGCCGGGCGTGTTCCCTCGGGTACGCCTCCAGCAGCAGCGCCATCCCGCATCCGGTGCCGGGGAAGCGCACCGCCTCGAACCGGCGCACGCCGTCCACCGGTCCGGGTGTGCCGTCGGTGTGCCGCAGTTCGAGCACCCAGGTCTCCTCGTCGAGCCGGGTGGCGAAGTGCACGGTCACCGGCGAGCCGTCGGCCCGGTAGCCGTCCACCGCGGCGGGCAGCGTCGCGGAGGTGTTCACCACCAGCAGGTCGCCGGGCCCCAGGTGGCGACCGAGGTCGCGGAACACGGTGTGCTCGACCCGCCCCTCGGAGTGCACGAGGAGCCGGATCCCGTCCCGCGCGAGCCCGCGCGCCTCGGCGGGTTCGGTCGCGTCGTGGATGACCGGGGTGCTCACGAGGTCACCGCCGCGGCGAACTCGGCCACGGTGTACCGGCCGCTCGCGGGCCGCTCGTCGAGCAGCCGCAACAGCGCCGGCACCACCGTCGCGGCGGCCGGCCGATCGGAGATGTCCTCGCCCGGGAACGCCTGTTGGTGCAGATCGGTGTTCATGTCGCCGGGATCGAACGCGTACACGTCCAGGTCCGGATGCTCGGCGGCCAGCGTCGCGGTGACATGGTCGAGCGCGGCCTTGGTGGAGCCGTAGCCGCCCCAGCCGGGATAGGCGTTGACGGCGGCGTCCGAGCTGATGTTCACGACGGCGCCGCGACCGACGCCGACCAGCAGGGACAGGTTCGCTTGGGTGAGCGCGAGCGGCGCGAACACGTTCACGTCGTACGTCCGGGCCAGGTCGGCGACGGAGTGGTCGGCGAGCGGCGGCATCGGGCTCGGGCCGAGCACGCTCGCGTTGTTGACGAGCAGGTCGAGCCGACCCGACTCGCGGACCACGTCCCGCAGTTCGCTGCGGTGCGCGGGGTCGGCCACGTCGCCGGCGACGGCGATCACGTCCTCGGCCCCGAGGTCTCGCAGTTCGTCGGCCGCGCGGGTCAGGTCGGCGGCTCGGCGGGCGTCCAGGACCAGGGTCCAGGATCGGGCGGCGAGCGCGCGGGCCAGGGCCAGGCCCAGTCCCCGCGAGGCGCCGGTGATGAGTGCGACAGGCATGGTGATCTCCAGGGGAATCCACACCCCACCCGGTGATGGGCTGCCCCTCTACACTGCAAGTTCAAGTGCACTTCAGGTCAAGCGGACGAAACCGGAATCCACCGGACCGCCGGGCCGGGATCTCAGGAGGCGGCGTGCTCACCGGGACGGATTTGTTGACGGTCGGCCAGATGACCGCACGCAGCGGGTTCGCGGCATCCGCGCTGCGCTACTACGAGGCCGAGGGGCTGATCAGCGCGAGTCGCACCACCGGCGGCCAACGCCGGTACGAGCGGCACATCCTGCGGCGGCTGGCGTTCATTCGCGCGGCGCAGAACATCGGCCTGTCGCTGGAGGAGATCAAGGACGCGCTCGGCAAGCTCCCGGAGGGCCGAACGCCCACGCCGGCCGACTGGGCGAAGATCAGTCGGGCCTGGCGTGGGCGTCTGGAGGAGGAGATCGAGGCTCTGGTACGGCTGCGGGACGGCTTGGAACAGTGCATCGGCTGTGGCTGCCTGTCGATGAAGCGCTGCCGCATCTCCAACCCCGACGACGTCGCCAGCCGCTACGGCTCCGGCGCGGTAACCCTCCCCGAACTCCTGCGCGAAGACCGCCGCCATCCCCACTCACACGACTGACGCCGACCGGGTGCAGCCCCTCGCCCGGTGGCCTCAAACGCCGGCCGGGCTGAATTTTCCAGCCTGCCCGGCGCTCGAGGCCACCTCGGTCACAAACCGGCTCCCCCAGCCCGGCCCGCGCTTGAGGCCACCCCGGTCGCAGACCGCGTTCCCCCAGCCCGGCCCGCGCTTGAGGCCACCCGGGCCGCAGGCCCGATCAGTACCGGTCCCGCACCGCCGCAGCCCGCCCCCCACCGGAAGCCGCAGCCGGAACCGCGGGAGCGGCGGGCGCGGGCGCGGAGCCGGCGAGCGTCGACCAATCCGGCTTCGCCCCGATGTCATACGTCCGCAGCTTCGAGAGCACCGCGGGATCCTGGACATCGAGCCAGTCCACCAGGTCGCGGAAGCTCACACACTTCGTCTCCGGCCGAGCGCACGCGGTCCGCATGGTGCGTTCGACCGCCTTCATGTAGATGCCGCCGTTCCAGCCCTCGAAGTGGTTGCCGATCATCAGCGGCGCCCGGTTCCCGGTGTACGCGCGCTCGAAGCCCGCCATGTAGCTCGCGTACGCCTGCTCCTCCCACTCCTGGAACTTGGCCGGGTCGCCCTTGACCGTGCGCGACTGGTTGAACATCACGTTGTAGTCCATCGACAGGACCTCGAACTTGCGCCCGGGCAGCGGGATTTGCTGCAACGGCAGATCCCAGATCCCGTTCACCTTGGTCGGCCACACCTGGCGCCCACCGGGCGAACTCGCGTCGTAGCGGAAGCCCAGCGACGGCGCGGCGTCGAGCAGCGCCTTCTGGCCCTCCAGACACGGCGCCCGGCCACCGATCAGTTCCTTGTCGTAGTCGAACGGAAGCGCCGGCAGATCCGCCCAACCGGTGTTGGTCTTCCAGTTCTTGACGAACGCCTTGGCCTGGTCGACCTCGCTGCGCCAGTCGTCCGCCGACCACGAGCCGCCGCCGGTGGGGCCGCAGAAGTGGCCGTTGAAGTGTGTACCGATCTCGTGGCCCTCGTTCCACGCGGCGCCGAGTTGTTCCAGCGTCATCCGCAGGTGGACGTCGTCGAGGTAGCCGATGTCCGAGGCGCCGATCGGCTTGTGCGGCGGCAGGTACTTGGCCCGCTTGGCCTCCGGCAGCACGTACACCCCGGACAGGAACAGCGTCATCTTCGCGTTGCTCTCCTTGGCCACTTGGCGGAAGCGGGAGAACAGCTTCTTGTCGTCCTCGCCGGCGCCGTCCCAGGAGAACACCAGGAACTGCGGCGGCGCCTGGCCCGGTGCGAGCTTCTCAGGCTTGAGCCGGCCCGGCTGCTCGCCCGTGCTCGACGTCGAGCCGTCGCCGATCAGGGTGACCGGCCCCTGCCCGGGCGGCACCTTGGGGGCACCCTGGGCGGGCGCGGCGGCCTTTTGCTTCGGGTCCTCGTCATGCCCACCGGCGAACACGACGAAGCCGATGGCGGCGACCACCGCCACCACCAGGACGATTGCGGCCACGCCGCGGGATGATCGCACGAATGCCCCAAATGATCGGAAATATAGGGAAATCCATTGCAGGCTAAATCGCCCATCGTCACGGTTGGTGGCATGCCTGGCCGCGCGCACGATCATGATCACCACATGGGATGAAGGGGTACGGCCACTCGGCGGCAACGGGGCCGCGCTCATCGGCCGGCCGAGGTGTCCGGACGTCCCGAACGGGCTATGGATAGCCGGGCCGGTGCTCGGGCCGGTGCTCGGGCCGGGCGCAGGAAGGCCGATCCGGAAGGGAATCGATGCGCGAAACGCTTCGGGAGGCCAAGCACACCCTCATGCCGCCGCGCGACGACCCGCACGGCCCACTCTCGCCGCTGCTGATCGTGCTCACCGTGGTGACCGGCCTGGTCGACGCGCTGAGCTACCTCGAACTGGGCCGGGTCTTCGTCGCGAACATGACCGGCAACGTGGTCTTCACCGGCTTCGCCCTGGCCGGCACCCCCGGCCTGTCCGTGTCCGCCTCGCTCGCCGCCCTGGCCGCGTTCCTGGTCGGCGCCGCCGGCGGTGGCCGCCTGGGCGCCGGGTTCGGCGATCGGCGACTGCGCCTGCTCTGGGTCGGCTGCGCCCTCCAGGCCGTCCTGATCGCGGCGGCCCTGACCGTGGCCGCGGCGGTGAGCGGGCTCGGCACCGGCGAGCGGTACTCGCTGATCCTGCTCCTCGGCCTGGCCATGGGGCTACAGAACGCGGTGGCCCGGCGGCTGGCCGTACCGGACCTGACCACCACGGTGTTGTCCCAGACGCTCACCGGACTCGCCGCCGACCTGCGTCGATTCGGCGGCCCCGGCTCGCGCGCGGGCCGTCGAATGCTCTCCGCGTTCGCGATGGCGCTCGGCGCGTTCACCGGCGCGACGCTGGTACTGCACGTACACATCCTCGTCGCCTTCGCCGCGCCCCTGATCCTGCTCTTCGGCGCGGCAGTGGCCGGGTACGTCCTGGACCGCCGCGCCGGTCCGGCCGACTCCGCGGATCCGGCCCCGGACGACGCCGCTCCGGACACCGGCCCCGAGCCACGCGTCGCGCCGGACGGGAAAAACATTTGAGGTCCTCGGCGTCCGAGGGTTAGCCTGGGCCGGTCACATTGTCGTCCGTCTGGATGGTCCGTTGCGCATCTGAGGTCCGGACATCGCGCCGCTCGAGCCCCTGTGTGTGCTCGCGGTCGCGTCTCGACCTCGGTGTGGCCGTCCCGGACGATTTTTTCATGTCCGGCCCCCTCCCGATCCCGCCGCGCGGTGTCCCACGCGATCCGTTCACCACGCGTCCAGGGAGCCACTCCATGTCATTTCCGACCGCACCGGCGATCGTATGTTCCGACCTGTCCTTCGCCTGGCCCGACGGCACCCCCGTCGTCGCCGGCCTCGATCTCGCCATCGGCGGCGGCCGAACCGGCCTGGTCGGGGTCAACGGCGCGGGCAAGTCGACCCTGCTCAAACTGATCGCCGGCGTCCTGTCGCCCACCTCCGGATCGATCACCGCCGGCGGCGACCTCGGCTACCTCCCCCAGCATCTGCCGCTCGACGCGGACCGTCGGGTCGACGACGTACTGGGCATCGCCGGCACGCGCGCCGCGCTGCTGGCGATCGAGGGCGGCGACGCCGACGTGCGGCACTTCGACGCCGTCGGCGACGACTGGGACGTCGAGGAGCGGGCCCGCGCCGAACTCGACCGGCTCGGGCTGCCGCACGTCGACCTCGATCGCACGGTCGGCACGTTGTCCGGCGGCGAGTCGGTGCTGCTCGGGCTGGCCGCGCTGCTGCTGCGCCGGCCCGACGTACTGCTTCTGGACGAGCCGACCAACAACCTCGACGGCTCCGCGCGCGAGCGGTTGTACGACGCGATGCGGGGCTATCCGGGCGTACTCGTCGTGGTCAGCCACGACCGCGTGCTTCTGGATCTGGTGGACCGGATCGTCGAACTGCTCCCGGACCGGGCCCGCACCTACGGTGGCAATCTGAGCGCGTATCTGGAGGTCCTCGCACAGGAGCGGGCGACCGCCGAGCGCCTGGTCCGCACCGCGCAGACCGATCTGCGCAGACAGAAGCGGGAACTGGCCGAGGCCCAGGTGCGATTGGCCCGCCGGGTCCGGACCGGCCGCAAGGCCCAACTGGAAGGGGGCGTGCCCAGGATCGTCGCGGGCAACCTCAAGCGGGCCGCCGAGGTCTCCGCCGGCAAGCTCAGGGGCACGCAGGAGGGCCGGCTCGACGACGCCCGAACGCGGCTGTCCGAGGCCAGGGACGCGGTGCGCGACGACAAGGAGATCCGCATCGAGTTGCCCGGGACCGAGGTGCCCGCCGGGCGCACGGTGCTCGTCGCCGAGGGTCTGAACACCGCGGATCTGCTGTACGGGCCGGACGGCCTGGACCTGAACGTGCGCGGTCCCGAACGGATCGCGCTGACCGGCGACAACGGATCGGGCAAGACCACTTTGCTGCGGCTGCTGACCGGGGTGGAGCAGCCGGCCCGGGGCAGCGTGCGGATCGGCGTCGACGGGGTACGGCATCTGCCGCAGCGGCTGGACGTCCTCGACGAGGACGAGAGCGTCCTGGCCAACCTCCGCCGCTTCGCGCCCACGGCGTCGGACTCCGAACTGCGCGGCCGGCTCGCCCGCTTCCTCTTCAAGGGCAATCGCCCCGAACAGCGAGTCGGCACCCTCTCCGGCGGCGAACGTTTCCGCGCGGTCCTGGCCGCGCTCCTGTCCGCCGACCCGCCCCCACAACTACTGATCCTCGACGAGCCCACCAACAACCTGGACCTCGCCTCGGTCCACCAACTCGAACAGGCCCTCAACGCCTACCAAGGAGCCCTACTGGTAGCCGGCCACGACCGCCCCTTCCTCACCAACATCGCCATCACCCGAGAACTCCCCCTCCACCGAGGCCACGGTCTGAATCCCCCCACCGACAGCCCGGCCGAGGCATGAGGCCAATCAGCCCGGCCGGCGCTTGAGGCCGGCCCAGCCCCGCCGGCGCTTGAGGCCGAATAGCCCGGCCGGCGCTTGAGGCCAACCAAGCTCAACCCACCTCCCGCGCAGAACCATCGTCGTTCCCCCGCCGAATCGTCCGAACCCGCGCGCCAGGCCGCCAAACCCGCAGGACGATCTCCTCGCCCTCCACCCCCACCCCACTCACCTCGTCGAGCTCGACCCGAAACAGATGAAACGGCACCGGCGCCCCCGTCTCGGCCGCATACGGCCCCTTCACCACGTCGTCCACGACCTCGACCGCCCGCCCACTCACCCGCACGTCACCGTGCGCCAGTTCCGCCCCCTCCCCCGGATTCGCGAAGATCGAGAACCGCGGATCACGCAGCAGGTCCCGCGCCTTCAACGAACCCGGCATCATGCCGAGCCACATCTGCTCGAACCGGAAATCCACCTCCAACCCGCTCAGCCGAGGCGAGCCGTCCCGCCGCACCGTGCCCAGCACGTGGTGCTTGTACATCCCGAAGCGCTCGCGCACCGGGGTCGCGAACTCCGGCTCGGCCTTCTCGAACTCCGCCCAACTCGTCATATGCACATCGTGCACCGCCATCCCTGACAACCCTTGGCAAGGATTCCGGGTTAGTTTCGAGTCATGCGATCCGGCCGACTGGTGGCACTCCTGCTCCACCTGCAGAACCGACCCGGCGGAGCCACCGCCGCCGAGCTGGCCGACGAGTTGGAGGTGTCGGTCCGCACCGTGTACCGCGACGTCGCCGCGCTCCAGGCGTCCGGCGTACCGCTGTGGACCGAGACCGGACCGCGCGGCGGGATCCGGCTCGTGGAGGGCTGGCGGACCAGGCTGGACGGACTCACCGGCGACGAGGCGGCCGCGCTGTTCCTGTCCGGCGCGCCGCACGCCGCCGACGCGCTGGGCCTGGACACCGTGCTCGTCGCGGCGCAGACCAAGGTGATGGCCACCCTGCCCGCCGACCTGCGCACCCGCGCGGGCCGGGTCCGGCAGCGCTTCCACCTGGACGCGCCGGGCTGGTTCCACCGCGACGAGGACGTCCCGTACCTCACCGAGATCGCG
Organism: Embleya sp. NBC_00888; assembly: GCF_045207655.1. NCBI lineage: Bacteria > Bacillati > Actinomycetota > Actinomycetes > Kitasatosporales > Streptomycetaceae > Embleya > Embleya sp. NBC_00888. Next base: position 3,274,609 of record NZ_CP108784.1, read on the forward strand.
AGCGCGGTGTGGACCGGCCGCCGGCTGGACCTGCGGTACGCCCGCCGCGACCGCGAGGTGTCCCGCCGACTGGACCCGTTCGGTCTCGTTCTCAAGGCCGGCGTCTGGTACCTGGTCGCCCGCCATCGCACCGACATCCGCAGCTACCGGGTGTCACGGGTGGTGGCCGCGAGCACTCGGCCGGAACGTTTCGAGCGTCCGGACGGCTTCGACCTCGGCGCGTGGTGGGCGCACAGCAACGAGGACTTCGCCCGATCGCTGATGGGGTTCGCCTGCGTGATCCGGGTCTCGCCGTCCGCACTGGGCCGATTGCCGCGGATCTTCGGCCCCGTGGTCGCCGCGGACGCGCTCGCCTCGGCGGGGCCGCCCGACCCGGACGGGTGGCGCGAACTGCGGCTGCGCACCGAGTCCGAGGAGGTCGCACTGGGCCAACTGATCGGTCTGGGCACGCATATGGAGGCCGTGTCGCCCCCAAGCCTGCGCCGCGCGGCGGCCGGGGTCGGCGCCGCGATCGCGGCCCGCCATCGGATGCCGGAGGGTCCCTCGCAAGACTGACGCCGGCCACCTCGGGGAGCGCGGCGAACCCGGACCCGACATTTGGGGAACCCCGGGTCGGATGCGGATCGTTGGTACGAGCGGGATCCACACAGCGTGACGGATCGTCGACTCTTCCCCGGGACGTACCCCACCGGTACGGGGCTCCCCTTAGGGGAAGGGTCGTTCGGCGTACCCGGGGTCCTCCCTGCGTAGGACGGCCGGATCTGTCCTTGGAGAGGATTCGCCGGAGCCCCATCCCCCCTACGGTGATCCTGTGCACTGCAAACCGCGGAGCGCGCCACCCTTTCACCTCATCTGGGGGACAGACTCGTGACCACGGCCACGGCTGCCATGACCGACGCGGACTCCAGGGGCACCATCGCCGCCCGCGCGCAGCAGCTCACCAAGGCGTACGGCGAAGGCGAGACCCGAGTCGTCGCTCTCGACAGCGTGGACGTCCAGATCGGTCGCGGTCAGTTCACCGCGATCATGGGCCCCTCCGGCTCCGGCAAGTCGACCCTGATGCACTGCCTCGCCGGTCTCGACTCGGTGAGCGGCGGCAAGAGCTGGATCGGCGACACGGAGATCACGAGCCTGAAGGACAAGGCGCTCACCAAGCTCCGCCGCGACAACATCGGCTTCATCTTCCAGGCGTTCAACCTGCTCCCGACGCTGACCGCGCTGGAGAACATCACGCTGCCGATGGACATCGCGGGTCGCAAGCCGGACAAGGCCTGGCTGGACACCGTGATCGAGACCGTCGGCCTGCGCGACCGGCTCAAGCACCGCCCGAGCGAGCTCTCCGGCGGTCAGCAGCAGCGTGTCGCGTGCGCCCGCGCGCTGGCCAGCCGGCCCGAGATCATCTTCGGTGACGAGCCGACCGGAAACCTCGACTCGCGCTCCGGCGCCGAGGTGCTGGGCTTCCTGCGGCGCAGTGTCAACGAGCTCGGTCAGACCATCGTGATGGTCACCCACGACCCGAACGCGGCGTCCTACGCGGACCGGGTCCTGTTCCTGGCAGACGGTCGAATCGTCGACGAGATGCTGCGTCCCACGTCCGACGCCGTACTGGAGCGCATGAAGCGCTTCGACGGCGCCCGGACCAGCTGAAACAGGCGGAGAGTCCCCCACCATGTTGAAAGCCACGTTCCGCAGCTTCCTCGCCCACAAGGGGCGAATGGTGCTGTCCGCCCTGGCAGTGCTGCTGTCGGTCGCGTTCGTCTCCGGCACCCTGGTATTCACCGACACGATCACCAAGACGTTCGACGAGCTGTTCAAATCCACGGCCTCGGACGTCTCGGTCAACCCGAAGTCCGAGTTCGACAAGGACGACCTCGCGCTCACCGGGCAGACGCCCACGCTGCAGCGCTCGGTCATCGACAAGGTCGCCAAGGTCGACGGCGTCAAGGAAGCGCACGGCGACGTCAACCTCGAGTCGATCACCGTCGTCGACAAGAACAACAAGTCCGTGGGCCCGTCCTCGGGCGCCCCGACCCTCGCCACGAACTGGTACGAGACCGACCGCACCCCGGTCAAGGTCACCAGCGGCAACCTGCCCAAGGGCCCGGGCGAGGTGATGATCGACGCCGACACGGCCGACAAGAAGAAGGTGAAGATCGGTGACGAGCTGCGGGTGATCGCACCGATCGGGCAGTTCCCGGTCAAGGTCACCGGCATCATGACCTTCACCACCACCAACCCCGGTGCGGCGCTGCTCTCCTTCGACTCGGCGACCGCTTCGCAGCGGCTGCTCGGCGACCCGAACCTGATCACCTCGATCTCGGTCTCCGCCGCCGACGGCGTCTCCGACAAGGTCCTCAAGCAGCGCGTCGAGCAGGCGCTCGGCGACACCACGAACTTCGAGGTCAAGACGGCCGCGGAGTCCGCCAAGGACGCCAGCGACTCGCTGAGCGGCTTCCTGAACGTGATGAAGTACGCGATGCTCGGCTTCGCCGGTGTCGCCGTACTGGTCGGGATCTTCCTGATCTTCAACACCTTCTCGATGCTGGTCGCCCAGCGCACCCGTGAACTGGGTCTGATGCGGGCGATCGGCGCGAGCCGGGCGGACGTGAACCGCTCGGTGCTGGTGGAGGCGGTCCTGCTCGGCGTGGTCGGCTCGACGCTCGGCCTGTTGGCCGGTCTCGGTCTGGCCGTCGGGCTCAAGGCGCTGATCAGCGCGGTCGGGATCAACCTCAAGGGCACGTCCCTGGTGATCAAGACCTCGACCCCGATCGTGGCCTACCTGGTCGGCGTGATCGTCACCGTGATCGCCGCGTACGTGCCGGCCCGCCGCGCGGGCAAGGTCGCCCCGATGGCGGCCCTGCGCGAGGCCGGCGCCCCGCCGCAGAAGTCGATCAAGACCCGCTCGATCATCGGCCTGGTGCTGTTCGCCCTGGGCGCGCTCGCACTGGTCGCCGGCGCCACCGCGGACAGCGGCGGCCAGGGCGGCGGATTCCTCGGCCTGGGCGTGATGTTCACCCTGCTCGGCTTCATCGTGCTGGCGCCGCTGCTGGCCCGCACGGTGGTCCCGGCGCTGGCGTCCTGGTACCCGAAGGTGTTCGGCTCGATGGGCCGGCTCAGCCGGGAGAACGCGCTGCGCAATCCGCGCCGCACCGGCGCCACCGCGTCGGCGATCATGATCGGTGTCGCCCTGGTCAGCGGCATGGCGGTCGCGGCCTCGTCGATGTCGGCCTCGTTCGACAAGCAGATCGAGAAGTCCCTGGGCGCCGACTACACGATCCAGTCGCTGGTCGGTACCTTCCCGGAGGACGTCGTCCAGGCGGCGAAGAAGACCCCCGGCGTGGGCGAGGTGGTCAGCCAGACGCTCAGCAACGCGACGCTGACCGCCGACGGCAAGAGCAAGAAGGACTTCGTCGTCGGTTCGGACCCGGGCATGGACGACACGCTCAAGACCACCTACCTCCAGGGCAGCGGCAACGCGGCCATCTCGGCGGGCAAGGCGGCCATCGGCGAGAACTTCGCCAAGGATCACAACCTCGGCATCGGCGGCAAGATCGAGATCACCTTCCCGAACGGGCAGAAGACCACGGTCGAGGTCGGCGCGATCCGCAAGAAGGCCGAGGGCGCCGACATCGGCGCGGGCGACACGACGATCATCCCGAACACCGTGATGAAGCAGTTCGTCCCGAACGTGCAGTACCAGATCATGATGGTCAACGCGGCCTCCGGTCAGGACGCGTCGAAGGTCGGCGCGGCGCTCAAGTCGGCGCTCGATCCCTTCCCGCAGGTCAAGGCCCGTGACCAGAGCGACTACAAGGAACTGATCGGCAAGCAGATCGACACGTTCCTGTACCTGATCTACGGTCTGCTCGGCCTGGCGATCATCATCTCGATCCTCGGTGTGATCAACACGCTGGCGCTGTCGGTGGTCGAGCGCACCAGGGAGATCGGCCTGATGCGGGCGATCGGCGCCTCGCGCCGGCAGATCCGCCGGATGATCCGCCTGGAGTCCATGGTCATCGCCACCTTCGGCGCCCTGGTCGGGCTCGCGCTCGGCATGGCATGGGGTATCGGGGCCCAGCGCCTGCTGGCCAAGCAGGGCCTGGACGTCCTGGAGATCCCGTGGGGCACGGTGATCGGGATCGTGGTCGCCGCGGCGGTGGTCGGCCTGCTGGCCGCCGTGATGCCGGCCTTCCGGGCGGCGCGGATGAACGTCCTGCGGGCGATCGCGACGGACTGACCCGAATCGGGTGTTCCACCCATGAAGCAGCCGGCTCCCCATCCTCCCCCCTTGGGGAGCCGGTGACCGAAGAGCCCCCCGAACCACCTTGCGCAGGTGGTTCGGGGGGCTCTTTCATGCCGTCGCGGTGGTGCCGGCGGCGTCGGCCCGGCGGAGCACCGTCGGGTGGGCGCGGGCGGGTGCGCGGGCCGGCCGGCGACCTACGGCCGGGTGGTCTTCAGCGCCTGGCGGCAGGCCTGGTCGGCCTGGCGGGTGGTCTCCGGGAGGCGATAGCGCGGGGTCAGGGCCAGCACGTGTGCGCAGGCCGTGTCCAGGTCGACACCGTGGCCGATCGAGACGAACACCGGCCTGATCGCGTCGCGGGTGCGCAACACCCGCCCCACCACGTCTCCTTCGTACACGAGGTCGGCGGCCTCGCCGCGCTTGTCCCCCGGCGTCTCGTACGTGCCGACGAAGTGCGTCTTGCCGACCCCGACGGTCGGCAGCCCGGTCAGCACGCCGAGGTGGCAGGCCAGCCCGAACCGGCGCGGATGGGCCAGCCCCTGGCCGTCGCACACGAGCAGGTCCGGTGCGGTGTCCAGCCGTTCGAGCGCGGCCGACAACGCCGGGATCTCCCGGAACGCGAACAGCCCGGGCAGATACGGAAACCTCGCCACGCCGTGCACCACCGACCGCTCCACCACGGCGTGCGTCGAGGCATCCAACACCACCACGGCGGCGGCGAGTTCGTCCGAGTCCTCGGCGTAGGCCACATCCAGCCCGGCCACGAACCGCACCTGCGCGGGCCCCGGCCCGGGCCCGACCGTGTCCACCAGCGGCCGCAATCGATCCTGCACGGCCAACCCCTCGGCAGCCGTGCTCGGCCAGGGCTCGCTCGCGTCGATCGCGAAAGAGGTGCTCATCCGCGAAACGCTACCGCCCGCGCCCGCCCGGAACGCGGCCGATATCCCCGACCGCACCACCGCGGGTCGGGCTCGCCGCTCACCGTCCCGGCAGCGGGACCCGGGCGTGCACGCCGGTGCGGCTCGTGCCGAACTCGGCGGCGGCGCCCAGGTAGGCGCGGGCCTGATCGCGCGTCAGGCCGTGGCCGCAGCACAGCAGTTCCTCGCCCTGGGCGGCGCATCGGCGCAGCGCGAGGGCCGGATCGGCGCCGATGCCCAGCGGGATCAGCGCGTCCGCCGTGCTCATGAACGGGCCACGCGGGTTGCCGAATCGCGCGCGGGCCCGCTCGTACGGGATCACCTCGACGCGCAGGGTGACCTTGAGCGCTCCCTCCAGCGCCGCACCGTGGCCGTGTGCCAGGCGGGGGCCGCCGAGGTAGAGCAGCGCGCCGGCGGTTTGCACCGGCAGGTGGAGCGTGCTGCCCGCGCCCAGGATCGGCAGGTCGAGATTGCCGCCGTGCGAGCCCACCCGGGTGGACAACCGGCGCAGGCCGTCGGAGGTGGCCACGCCCAGTACCGCCAGACTCGGCCGCAGTCGCAGTGTCAGGTCGCCGGTCGCGGTCGGAATCCGGGCCCGGCCGTCCCGGATCGCACACACCGTGACCGGCGGCGCGCCGCGCCCGCGACCGTGCCGCTCGGTGAGTACGCCGTAGGAGGTCCGCGGGCGCAGCTCGAGCAGGTGCACCGCGAGTATGTCGCCCGGGCGGGCGCCGGCCACCGAGATCGGGCCGGTGATCACGTGCGGGCCGTCCACGGCGCGGTCGTGCGCGAGGTCGGAGGCGGCCAGTGCGCGGTGGTCCTCCGGGACACGATCGGCCCGGATGCGGTGCCGGCCGAAGAAGGCCACCGGGTCGCGACCCTGGTCGCCGAGCAGGCCCTCGTGCGAGACGGTGTCCGCGGTGAGCGTCTCGCCGGATTCGACGAACGCCACCGGCCGGTCCCGGGCACCGGGCAGCCAACCCCACAGGACGGTGCCGGGCCGGCACGACAGGTGTTGCCGGTGCCGTCGGGGACCCGGTACGGCGACGGGGGGCGCCTCGGTGATGGTCATGGGGACGGTTGTACGGGTTCGCCGTTGCCGGTCGGCGTCGCGCACGTTACGTGCCCGTTTCGCCCCCGAAGGGGTGGTCCTTAACGGCGCCGAAACGCCGCCGCAACAGCGCCCGGTCACAGTGGGTCGGGCGGCGCGGCGACGCGGTATCGGGGCGTTTCCTCGACCCCGCGTCGGATCGGGGTCGCGGATTCGAGTCCCAGGGGGTAGCGATGAGCGACACGATCACCCTGTTCGGCGCCACGCTGCCGGACGGGCGTACGCGTGACGTGGTGCTGCGCAACGGTCGGGTCGCGGTGCTGCGCGAGCCGGGTCGGCCGTACTCGCGGGCCGGCGCCGGGCTGGATCTGACCGGCTATCTGCTGCTGCCCGCTCCCGCCGAGCCGCACGTGCACCTCGATCGCGCGCTGACCTGGGAGCCGGTGGGCTCGGATCCGGACGGACGCGACGGCGCGTGGCGGTCCTGGCTGGTCCGGCCCGCCCGCTATCGACCCGGCGATCTGCGCCGGCGCTCGCGCGAGGTGTTGCGAACGCTGGTCGTCCGCGGTGTGACCGCCGTGCGCACGCACTTGGACATCGGCGAGGGTCGCACGCCGCTGCGCTCGGTCGAGGTGATGGCCGAACTGCGCGCCGAGTTCCATCGGGTCCTCGACCTCCAGATCGTCGCCGTCCCGACCCCCGGGGCGAGCGATCGCACGATCGTGGACGCGGTGGGCGCGGGCGCGCGGGTGATCGGCGGACGACCCAGGTTCGCGCCGGACTGCCGGCAGGAGATCCGCCGGTTGCTGCGGCTCGCGGATCGTGTCGAGGTCGGGCTCGACCTGCACCTGGACGACGGTTTCGATCCGCGCCTGCTCGTGGTCGGCGACCTGGCCCGGCTGTTGCGCGCGTCGGGCTTCGACCGGCCGGTGACGGCCAGTCATCTGGCCGGCCTGAACCGGCTCTCGCCGTCCGCGCTGGGTCGGGTCGGCGAGACGATCGCCGCCTCCGGGATGCGCGTCGTGGCGTTGCCGTCGGAGCGCGGTTGTGGGCTGCCGATCCGCGAACTGGTCGCGGCGGGCGTCACGGTCGCGGCCGGCGGCGACCATCTGCGCGACGCCGGGCACCCGATGGGTCTGGCCGACCCGCTGGCCACCGCCGCCGCCACGGGGTTGGCGCCCGCCCGGGCCTGGGCCGCGGTGGCCGGGCACGCGCGGGGCGTACTGGGCCTGGAGGCCGGCGGTCTGGAACCGGGGGCCCGCGCCGACCTGTTCGCGGTCCGGGCGCACTCCCTGTCCGAGGCGCTGCGCACCCGCCCGCAGGACCGCGTCGCCATCCGTGCCGGCCGGGTGGTCGCCGGCAGCGCCCGCCTCGCCCGTCTCGCCGGCAGCGCGCGACCCGGCCGAACGGGCCGGACCCGGGTCCCGGAGGCCGCGTAGCTTGACCCGGGACCGGCGCCGAACGCGGGCCCGCACGCCACCGGGCGAGCCGATGCCGCCGACCCGGGAACACCGTCGAACGACCGGCGCGGCACGGCCCGGACGGACATCGAACACGATCGCGACCTCGTCGGCGTGGTCGGGTCAGGGACGCGCTCGGATTGCCGCCGGCAACGCCAAGAGCGCGTCAACGGGTGGTCCGGGCGGGCGGATCCGGGAGGAGGCTGGGGGTGGTCGAAAGGAGGCCGCCATGTTCGCCGCAATTCGTCGGGTCGACGGGATCCGCCGCACCGCCTCGATCCGTCGGGCCGGTGCCCGCGCTCCCGAGGGCGGTCCTCAGGTCGTCGTGGTGCCGATCGTGCGGATGGACGCCGCCGCCGTCGCGGCGCTGACCACCGCGCGCGGGACGGCCGGGCGGGCGATCGCCGTGCACGTCACGCACGCCGGTGAGCGGGTCGCGCGGGACGCGTTGGTGGCCGCGTGGGACGCGTCCGGCGTGGACGCGCCGTTGAGCGTGGTCTTCGACGAGCGCGATCGGCTCGTCGAGGCGCTGGCCGGCTTCGTCCGAGGGTTGCCCGAGCGGCGGGTGGCGGTGTTGTTCCCGGCACCCGCCGAGCCGGTTCGCCCGCGCGGCCGGCGGCACGACGTCCTGGTCGAGTCGTTGCGCGCCGAGGGTTGTGCGATCAGGGTGGACCGCGCCGAGGCGCGTGCCCGCGCCTCCCGGGATCCGGTGGTCACCGCCGCCTGAGATCGGCCGGGATCGCGGCCGACACCCGCTCGGCCGCGGGTGGTCGCGCAGCATCGCCGGTGCCGCCGCCACGGCCGCCGCACCCACGCAGCCCGCCGCCACCGCGAACGCGACCGCGTACCCGTGCGCGAGGTGTCCGGGCGTGGGCCGGCCGGTGGCCTCGGCCGCGACCGTGCTCGGAACGGCCGGGCCGACCGCGCCGCTCACCCGCCGGGTGGTGTTCGGCACGCCCGCCGCGAGCCCGGCCCGCTCGCGCGACACCCCCGCCGTGGCCGACTGGGCGATCGGCGTGAAGCAGGCCCCGATCCCGAGTTCGGCGCGATCCCGGGCTTCGCGACCCGGTTGCTCACCGGCCCGCACCGGGACGCCGGACACCTGCGGATCCAGGACGACGCGGTCGCCGCGTTCATGCTCGGCGGCGCGGATCGCGAGCGGGCCCGGCAGTACTGGTACGTACTCGCCGCCGCCGTGCCGGGCTGGACCGCGATCCGGGAGGACGGACGCCTCCCGGCCGATCCGCCGATGGACTTCGAGGTGTTGCTCGATGTCCTGACGCGCGGCTACCAAGCCTGAGCCCGCGCCCTACGGGTAGGCGCCGCCTCGTGAACGAAGTGGACGAACGAGAAGGGCCCGGCACGACCGGGAGCGCCGGGCCGGCCGGCGACGACGGCGACACCAAGGGCACGGTCCTGGTCGCGCTCGGCGCGAACCTGGCGATCGCGCTGGCCAAGGTCGTCGGCGGACTGATCACCGCGTCGCCGGCGCTGCTCTCCGAGGCCGCGCATTCGGTCGCGGACAGTTGCAACGAAGTGTTCCTGCTCGCCGCGATCCGCCGCAGCAAGCGCGCGCCCGACGCGCGACACCCGTTCGGCTACGGCAAGGAGCGCTACTTCTGGTCGCTGCTCGCCGCCGTCGGCATCTTCGTGATGGGCGGCTGCTTCTCCTTCTACCAGGGGCTGCACGCGATGCGGGAGTCCGGCGAGGAGAGCCCCACCGGCTACCTGGTCGGCTACGCGGTGCTGCTGGTGGCGCTGATCGCCGAGGGCGCGTCGCTGGTCAGGGCGGTGCGGCAGATGTACCGGGACGCGCCGAGCGGTGCGCGCGGGCCGCTGGCGAAGGCGCGGGCGATCCAGGATCCGGCGTTGCGCACGGTGCTCGCCGAGGACGCCACCGCGGTGCTCGGCGTCACGCTCGCGCTGATCGGGATGGGGCTGCACGAGCTCACCGGCAACGTGGTGTGGGAGGGCGGCGCGTCGATCGGGATCGGTCTGCTCCTGGTCTACGTCGCCTATCGGCTCGGCATCGCCTCCCGTGACCAGCTCATCGGCGAGGCCGCCGACCCGGCGCTGCAACTGGAGGTACAGCGCTTCCTCGACGAGCAGCCCGAGGTGGACACGGTCACCAAGGTGTACACGATGCGGATCGGGATGGGACAGGTGCTGCTCGCGGCACGCGTGGACCTGACCGAGGGTGTGGACAGCGAGGACGTCGAGATCGCCGCGGTGCGGATCAAGGCCGCGATCCGCGAGCGATGGCCCGAGATCGAGCAACTGTTTCTGGACATCACCGACGCGGGCGAGCGCGATCGGGACCGGGCCGCGGCGCGACGCCGTGAGCTGGAGGAACAGGTACGCGTCGCCGATCCCGAAGGGTGACCGTTTAGGCTGCCGGGGCGTTGTGCCCATCCACCGGAGGCCGAAGTGACCGAAAGCAGAGCAGGCGGATCACCCGCGCGACGTGGCCCCGGCGAGTTGGAATCCGAGATCCTGTCGCTGCTGTGGACGTCGCCGACGGCGATGGGCGCGGGCGCGGTCCAGGAGCAGTTGTCCGGCGAGTTGGCGTACACGACGGTGGTGACCATCCTGTCCCGCCTGCACGACAAGGGCGTGCTCCAGCGCACCCGGTCGGGCCGCTCGTACGTGTACGCGCCGGTGTACGACGAGGCCGGGCTGGCGGCGCGACGCATGCGGCAGGTGCTGGACAAGGAGGGCGACCGGCAGGCGGTACTCGCGCGGTTCGTCTCGGACCTGTCCACCGACGACGAGGCGTTGCTGCGCCGGCTGCTGGACGAGAGCGGGTCGTAGCCGCGTGCGTTGGATCGTCTACCTGCCGCTGCTGCTGCCGATAACCTCGGTGCCCGTGGCCCGGCTCGCGGCCGACCACCTCGCGCCGCGCCGGGTGGTTCTCCTGCTCACCGCGCTGACCTCGGTCCTGGCCCTGTGCGCGACCATCAGCCTGGGCCTGCTCACCGTGGTGGGCACGGCCCAACTCCCGGGGGTACCGCTGCCCGATCACTGGTCCGATCCGCGGGTGCGGGCCTCGATTCCCGACGTCCAGGTGATCGGCGCGCCGGCGAGTGCGGCGCTGACCGCGGCACTGCTGTGCGCGGCGGTCGTCCTGGGCCGCCGCCGACGCGCGCTGACACTGCTGCGCGCGGGAGTGCCGGCGGCCGGCGACACCGAGTTGACCGTGTTGCCCACCGGACCGCCGACCGCGTTCGCGCTGCCGGGCCGACGGCCGCGGATCGTGGTCTCGGCATCGCTGCTCGCGCGCTTGGACGCGGACGAGCGGCGAGCGCTGCTGGCCCACGAGCGGGCGCATCTGAGCGGCCGGCACGATCGGGTGCTGCTGGTCGCGACGCTGGCGATGTGCGCGCATCCGCTGCTGCGGCCGATGCGCACGGCGATCGGCTACGCGCTGGAGCGCTGCGCGGACGAGGACGCCGCGCGCGTGGTGGGCGACCGTCGGGTGGTGGCCCGCGCGGTGGGCAAGGCGGCGCTGGCCGGACCGGCCGCACCGCGTGGCGCGATGGCCGCGACCGGCGGCCCGGTCCCGCGCCGGGTGGCCGCGCTGCTGGGCCCGTCTCCGACCGACCGCTGGCCCACCCCCTGGAGCCGCCCCGGCGCGGCCACCCTGATCGCCCTCGGCGGCGCCGCCCTCTCCACCTGGGCCACCTGGGACGCCGCCATCGACCTGCACGCCATCCTGCGCACGGCCGACCACGTGTTGTGAGGCCGGCCGAGCGATCAGTACATGGGAAAGTCCGCCGTCGCGATCGAGAAGCCGAACCGCGGGAGCGGTACATCCTGGCCGAACGCATAGGCGGCGCGCGCGGTGTAGCGACCGCCCTTCGGCTCGGAGTACACCGCGATCGTGCCCTGACGAGGGTCGATGATCAGGTAGACCGGGATGCCCATGCGCGGGTAGTCGCGCAACTTGGCCTCCCAGTCGTTCTCCGGGTTCGACCGTGAGACGACCTCGACGGCAAGCCGCACGTCGGCAGCCGGCACATGATTCTCGACGGTGAGGAGATCATCCTCCGGAAAGACGCAGACGTCGGGATTGCGCCTTATCAGGTTGGCGTCGTCCAGGACGTCCATCCCCCCGTGCACCGCCATCCCGGCCCACTCCTCGCGTCCGGCGATACCGCGCTCGATGCGCATCCGCAGCCGGCGCACGATGAACTCGTGGATGCCGGACGGGCCGGTCATCATCACGAGCGTGCCGTCGCTGATCTCGATCTTGTAGTTGGACGGCGTGCGGACAGAATTGGCGATGGCCGTCAGCCGGTCGAACTCCTCGCGGTCCATGTTCCCCATGGTAGGTCGCCGGACATCGCGACCGTGGTCCGTCCGTGCGCGACCGAGCACTCGGCTCGTCACCCCGGCTTCCGCGCCGCGAGGCGTTTGCTCGCGACGTCGAGGAGGCGGCGCAGGTCCGCTTCGCGCGGGAGTTGCGCCGGGAGCCGTTCGCCGTACGGCAGGCGGGTGCGTGCCTTGCGCCACAGGCGGTCCGGGAGGGTCCTCGGGTCCTGGTGGTAGCGGACCTTGGTGAGCAGTTGGCGGGCCTCGGCGTCGGCCGGGTTGAGCGCGAGGGTGACCGCCAGGTGTTCGGCCGCGGTGTTCCAGCGGCCGCGCCGGGCCGACCGGACCGCGTCGTTGAAGTGCCGGTCGGCCAACTCGACGAGGCCCGCGAGCGCGCCCAGGTCGCCGCCGCACGCCGGACAGCGCTCGGTCAGGTCGGCGATCCGGCGGCGGCACAGGGGGCAGGTGATCGCGAACGCCATGTCATTTCTCCAGGGAGCTCTTCGGGAGCCGCAACCCGATGTGCGGGGAGCCCTCCCGGATCTGTTCCATCCAGCGGTCCGCCCGGGCCCGCAGCGGCATGATCCGACCTCGATAGATCTCCACCAACCGGCGGTTGCCCGCCGCCTCGTCCCGTACGTCCACCTCGGCGGCGTCCTCGGCGATGGTGTCCAACTCGCGCAGATAGCCGTCCGCGTCGGCCCGGTGCCGGCCGGCGGAGGCCTGGTCCATCTCCTGGATCGAGCGGCGCAGGTACTCGACCTCCTGGAGCACCGCGACCTGGAACTCGGCGGCGGTGAACTGCTGCGGCGAGCGACCCCCGTGCAACATCCGCTCGGCCGCGTTGATCCGGTCCCGCACCGCCTCGTTGGCCAGGTGCCAGTCCATCTTGTTGCCCGCCGCGTACGCGGCCCGCCCGGTCGCGCGCAGACCCGGGATCGCGCCCCGGAAACGCTCCGCCTCGACCGGGTCGTGGTCGACCAGCCGGTCGGCCAGTCGGGCCAGGAAGGCGAGGTTGTCCTCGAACTCGCCGATCGCCGGGTTCAGCGCGCTGCCCGCCGTGGTGGCCACCCGCAGGCCCTGGACCAGCGTCTCCGCCTCCAGGATCTTGTGGTGCGTCTTGCCCGCGTCGATCCGGTCCCGAACCAGTTCGGCGATCTCGGCCAGCAGTCGATCCAGCGCCGGGCCGACCCGGATCGCGTCCGCCGGTGGGATCGCGTCCCGCTTCTCCACCCAGCCGGTGAGCACCTGCCGGTGCCGCTCGGCCAGTTCCGGCCAGCCCGGGATCTCCCGACGCGGGATGTCGATCACCGCGCTGCCCTCGGCGCCCACCTGCGGCAGCCGCGCCTCGGCCCGGATCGTCCAGCCCGCCTCGAACTCGAGCGTCACCTCGACGGTCGAGCCGACCGACACGTCGGTGGGCAGGTCCCGGATCGAGACCTCGCCGATCGGCACCAGGCCCTCGACCAGACCGACCCGCAGACTGGACCCCTGCGAGGCGGTCTCCAGGCGGAAGTCGGTGCGGTAGGGCACCATCGTCCCGGCCCGGACCACCACGTGCAGCCCGTCCACCAACTCGACCGAGAAGTCGTGCGCGAGCACGTCGCCGGTCGCGTCCGAACGGGGCTTGCCGTCGGACTCGATCGTCAACTGCCGCGACTCGATCTCCCGTCCGTGCGCCAACACCTGCACGGTGAAGCCGTTCTCGCCGTCGCGCAACGGCACGTCGGCGAACAGGAAGCGGCCCTCCGCGTCGGCCGTCTCGGTCAGGTACACCCGCCCGTCGTCCGAGCTGAGCAGCACCTGCGCGCCCGCCGGCGAGGCCAGCGCGGGTCCGGCCAGCACTCGGCCGCCGATGTCGGTCTCCGGCGGCAGCGCCTCGGGGCGGTCCAACTCCAGGTGCCCACTGCGGCTGGGCACGTTCGCCGCCTTGAGCGCGGCGCCCAGCGCGACGCACAGGTCGGGGTTGAGCAGCCGGGGCCCGCGCCCGAAGTGCTCGGTGAGCATCGTGGCCACCAGCGGGATCCGGGACGAGCCGCCGACCATGACGATCTCGTCCAGATCGGCCGCGGTCATCCCGGCCCGCACCAGCGCCCGGTCGCAGTCGTCCAGCGTGCCGCGGATCCGGTCCGCGATCATCTCCTCGAACTCCTCGCGGCGGATCGGCAGTCCGATGTTCATCGGGGTACCGCGCCGGTCCTCGCAGTACTGGCTGACGATCTCCGTCTCGGGGTAGCGGGACAGGTCGTGCTTGGCTCCCTCGGCGACCGACAGGAGTTGTGCCTCCACCTTGCCGTCGGCGGGGTCCTCACTGTCGATCGCCAGGTCGTACTCGGGCAGTTGGGCCGCGATCCAGGACACGATCCGCCGGTCGAAGTCGAACCCGCCCAGGTAGCGGTCGCCGCTGAACGAGCGGTTCTCGAAGCCCACCTCGGGATCCCAGGTGACCACCGAGGTGTCGAACGTGCCGCCGCCGAGGTCGTAGACCAGGAAGGTCTGCGGCTCGGTCAGCTCGCGGGCCCGCTCGTGGGTGTACGCGAGGGCCGCGGCCACCGGCTCGATCAGCGTCTCGACCACCTCCAGGCCGGCCGCCTGTCCCGCGCGCGTGGTCTCGTTCTTGGCCCGGGTCTCGAAGAACGCCGGCACGGTCACCACGGCCCGCTCCACCGGCACGCCCAGGACCTCCTCGGCCACCTGCTTGAGGTGGCGCAGGATGTGCGTCGACGCCTCCAGCGGGGTCAGGCGCGCGTGTCCGGCGGTGACCACCTGGTCGGTGCCCATGTTCCGCTTGAAGAACATCGCGGGCGGGGCACCCGGCAGCCGGGCCTTGTTCTTGGCCAACTGGCCGACGATCGCCTTGCCGCTCGGATCGATCCACACCGCCGAGGGTGTGGTCGGCGAACGGTCCGGATTGGCCACGATCAGCGAGTCCCCGACCGGCCGCAGCCGGCGGGCCGCGATCAACTCCGCCTTCCCGGGGATCTCGGCGTCGGCCGGTATGGCGATGCACGAGTTGGTGGTGCCCAGGTCGATGCCGACCACGATGCTCATCCGGTGGTACCGCCTTCGTGGTTCGCGTCGTTCGAGGTGTCGGTCTGCGGCGGGGTCGGATCCGACCCGGCCGGGGGTTCTTCGGTTGTCGACCGGGCGCCGCCGGCTCTCGGCTCGGGCTCGGCCGGGGTCTCGGGCTCGGCGGGGATCCCGGGCTCGGCCGGAATCCCGGGCTCGGCCGACGCGGTGGACTTGGTCGGTGCCTCGGGCTTCACCGGTGCCTCGGGCTTCACCCGCGCATCGGGCTCGGCCGGAGCACCGGACTCGGCGGGTCCGCGCTCCGCGCGCGCGGCGTCCTCGCGTTGGGCCGGGGTGGGCACGAAGCCGAGCACGACCTGCGCGCGCCGGATGACCTCGCCGTCGTCGAGCAGCACACCCGGCCGCAGCGTCCTGGCCACGATCATCGCGCTCTCGTCGCCGCTGTCGGGCGCGTGCGCGACGTCCACCCGACGGCCCACCGCCACGTACGCCTCGCCCACCGGGTCGTCGAAGCGAACGCCCGCGCGGTCCAGCGCGGTGGCGAACCGCCGGGCGATCGAGGCCAGTACGGCCGGCACCGGCTCGCCCTCCAGACTGCCGCGCAGTTCGTGCAGCGCGACCGCGGCGTCCGCGGCCAGACCGGTGTAGCGCTCGTGGGTGGACTCCAGCCGCTTGCGCATCTCCTCGCGGCCCGCCTCGCGTTCGCGCGCCGCGCCGCGCACCACGTCGTACACGAGCGCGAACGGCGGGTCGAGCGGGCGCTCGGGCACCGGCCGTTCGGTCTCGGTGATCGCCATCGGGTCCGTCTCGGGATCCGCAGGCGGGTCCGCCACGAGGGGGGCCCGCTCGGGTGTCGCTGCCATCAGTGCGCCCCTTCTTCCGTCCACAACGGTACGAACTCGCGCGGCGCGGGCGCCGGCACCAGACCCGCGAGCACCCGTCGGTCGATCCCGATCCGCACCGGGCCGGACGCCTCCGGCGGATCGAATTCGGCGAACTCCTCGGCCAGTTCCGCCGGATCCGCGCCGGGCCGCTCGGGCCGGTGGGTGAGCAGTTCGGCCGACAACCGCCCGGCGGGATCGGCCAGCGTCTCCTCCGCCGCGTTGACGTCGGCCGGGGCGAGCACCCGACCGTGCACCGGGAACCGGTCCGCGCCGCGCGCGATCCGCTGTCTGCGCTTGCGCACCCGCGCCTTGATCGCCGCCCGGCCGGCCAGGTCCGGAGCCAGGTCCAGGATCTGGAAGGCGGTGCCCCGATAGGGGTTTCGGCCGGACTGCCAGGCCCAGGGGTTCTCCCGGGCGGGCTCGTTCACGGCGCTGCTCATGGGGCGCTCAACTCCATTCGGGCCCACGCGCCGAGGCCAGGGACAGGACGACCCCTCGGAGCGCGTTGGCGATGTCGGGATGGTTCGCGTCCGGATCGGCGGCCACCTCGTCCGCGAGCCGGCGGGCGGTGGCCAGGTCGTCGGGCGACACGGTGTCCAGGTTGATCAACACCCGTGCCATGAACAGCCGTCCCCACGGCCCCGGCGCGGACATCGCCAACGCCCGGCGCAGCGCGTCGCGGACGTGACCGTCCGGCAGGCCCTGACGCTGTCGGGCGGTGGCGGCCAGCGCCCACTCCTCGGCGGCGAGCTGTTCCACGTCGCGGTACATGCTCTTGACCGCGAGATCGCGGTCCAGTTCGAGCGCGCGCAGCAGGTGCCGACCCGAGCGCAGCGCGGCCTGTTCGAGGGTGGCGGGTTCGTTGGCCGGGCCGGATTCGAGTTCGCGCACCACGATCCCGCGCCAGTACTCGTGCCGGGCCAGTTCGACCGCGAACGAGCCCTCGGGTGTGCCCACCTCGTCCCAGGCCGGAAGCACCAGGCGGGCCACCCGCTCGACCAGCGCCTCGATCTTGCGTGCCCAGCCGGGCGCGGCGACCACGATCTCGATGTGCCGCCGGGTCGCGTACAGCAGGGCCCGGGCCAGTCCGAGGTTGCCGGGGTCCACCGCGAGCCAGGAGGCGAGCTGTTCGACCACGTCGTCGAACCGGCCCTCCTCGACGTCCCGGGACACCTCGGCCAACACCTCGCGCACCAGGTCGCCCCGGGCACCGAGGATCGCCGAGCGCGGGAAGCCGGACTCGCGGACCAGGTCCAGATGGGCCCGCGCGCGCAGCGGATCGCCGACCCGGTGCTCGGCGGCCAGCGTCAGATGCGGCGCGAGCAGGTCCCGGGGCAACCGCTCGCGCACCTCCTGCACGGTCCCGGCCGGGACCGGCGTGCCGCCGACCGTCTCCAGGTGCTCGTGCATCCGGTCCCAGAACGCGCTGTCGTGGTAGAGCTCGGCCCAGTGCGCCAACGCCCGTTTCCAGTACGGGAAGGCCGCCTCGTGGTCGGCGGCCAGTTCGAGGTCGTAGGCGCGCGCGTGCAGCGCGACCGCGAGGTGGTGGGTGCGCCACGGGCCGCCGCCGGCGGTCCACAACTCCTCGGCCCGCGCGCTCCACGGCTGCGCCTCGGCCCCGTCGCCCAGGCTCTCGTACGCCTCGCCGTCCACCGCGTCGGCGCCGGCGCCGTACTCGCGCAGGCGGGCGGCGAACGCGCGCAGCGTCGCCCGGTCAGTCATCGTCGCTCCCCACCGCGAGCGTGTCCGCCACGACGCGGACCCGGACCGAGGTGATCGGCCTGCCGGCCGCGTCGCCCTCGTCGAGCAGCCGCAGGACGCCCGGCACGACGGCGTTGACGCAGCGGTTGACGCCGCGCGCGGCCTCCTCCGGTCGGCCGCGCCAGGCCACGGTGGCGATGTGGTCGGCGGCCTCGTCGGTCCAGCCCAGCTCGACGCCCAGTTGCTCGCGCAGCCGCGCGGCCAGCCGGGCCAGGCCGTTCTCGGCGATGCCGCGCAGTTCGGTGGGGCCGAACGGCGAGTACAGGATCACCTCGTCCACCCGGTTGAGGAACTCGGGCCGGAAGAAGCCCTCCATGGTGCGCCGCAGCCGGGCGCTCGCGGCGCTGCCGCCGGTCGAGCCCTCGGCCAGGATCGAGCCGATCAGGTTCTCCACGCTGTCCACGTCGTCCTCGACCGCCTCGGCCGCCGAGTGGGTCGCGCCCAGGTTGGTGGTCAGGATCACCACCGCGTCGTGCGCCTCGCGGACCGGGCCCGCCGGATCGCTGATCCGGCCCTCGTCGAGCAGTCGCAGCAGCGCGTCGAGCACCCGCGCGTCGGCCTTCTCCACCTCGTCGAACAGGAAGACCCGGCGCGGGTTGTCGCGCAGTCCGTTGGTCAACTTGCCCTCGCCGAAGCCGACATAGCCGGGCGGCGCGCCGATGAAGTTGTTGATCGACTCGCGCGCGCTGAACTGGCCCATCTCGAAGACCAGTACGTCCTCCTCCGAGCCGTAGACGACCTGTGCGAGCAGGCGCGCGGTCATCGTCTTGCCCGAACCGCTGGGGCCGCACAGCAGCAGCGCGGCGCGCGGCCGGTCGTCCGGTCGAAAACCCCGGGTCAGCGAGCGCTTGATCAGCTCGATGTGGAAGGCCAGCCGCTCGACCACGCTCTCCTGGCCGATCAGCCGGGATCGCACCCAGCGCACCGCCTCCTCCGGGGAGAGCGGTTCGGCGGTCCGGCTCGGCTCGGGCTCGGCCGGCTCGCGGTAGTAGGTGTCGGCGAATCGGCGCAGCCGGTCCAGGTCCAGGCCGATGTCGCGGAAGAAGCCCGCCGCCAGGCCGCTGGGGGTGTCCAGGAGCGCGGCGAGCAGATCGCGTTCGGTGATCGGGGTGCTCGCGTCGGGATCGGCGCCCGGTTCGCCGCCCGGGCCGGCTCCGGTCGCGGCGAAGGTCGCCGCCCGGCGCAGGGTCGACCGCAGCGACTCGTCCGGCTCGGCCGCGCCCGCCGCGCCGTGTCCTCGGGTACCGGTGAGCGCGATGGTCTGTTCGCGCAGCGCCCGTACGTCGCGACGCAGGAACAGGAAGGCCTGTTCGAGCAGGCCGCCCGGGGTGGTGGCCAGCGCGTGCAGGAGCATCGCGATGCCGTACCGCTGGTGGCCGAGGCCGGCCGCCTCGGTCGCCATCATCGCGAGCACGCGGCGGGCGCCGGGACCGAACGCGGCGGGATCGATCGACCCGTCGGGCCGGAACACCTCGACCACCCGGCGCGGGGTGGCCACCTCGGCCTGCCACGCGGCCAGGTCGACCCGGCCGTAGCCGACGAGCAGGTCCACCGCGCCCACCTCGAGGCGGGGCAACAGCTCGGCGAGCAGCGACCGTTCGTCGATGAGGCCGGCGTCGGCGGCGGCCGTGAAGGCGGCGCGCAGGTCGGCGGTGACCGGCAGGCCGCCGAGCACGCCGGCCGGGGCCCGGCCGTTGCGGCCCGGATCGAAACCGACTCGGTCGGCGACGAGGGCACCGGCGGATCCGCCGCCGGACCCGCCGCCTGGCCCACGGCCGAGCCCGCCGGAGCCGAGCAGGCCGGCCGCGAGCACGTCGGGCGGGATGCCCTGGCGGTCGAACAGCCCCGCGGCTCGCCCGCCGTCGATCCGGGCCAGCGCGATCAGGGCGTGCGCGACCTCGACGGTGTCCGCGCCCAGTTCGCGCGTCACCGCGGCGGCGGTGCCGAACCGACGCGTGGCCGCCAGCAGGCCGCTGTCGAACACCCGCTCCGGCACTCCCAGGATGTCCGTGTCCACGTCGTCATCTCCCCCGCCTCGCCGGCCGTCCACGTCGCGTCGGTTCACGCCTCGTCGCCGCCGGTCAGCAGTCGCTCGGCCAGCTCCGCCCGAGCCCGGGCCGACTCCGGTCGGCCCGCGCCCAGGGCCCGCACGCCCAGGGCCAGTATTCGGTACGCGGCGGCCGTCGAGACGGCCTGGCCCAGCCGGCCGGCGCGCAGTTCCGGCGGCAGCGACTCGACCAGCGCGGCGGCCAGTTCGGGGTCGGCGCGGGTGACCCGGTGCAGCACCAGGCCCGGACCCAGTGGCGTGCGCCGCGACCAGGCCGCGCCGTACCGCTCGAACAGGTCGCGCGCGGCGCCCGCCACCATCGCGTCGTGGTCCTCCAGCGCGCCGAGCAACAGCCGGACCGGCCAGGTGTCCGGGTGCGGCCGGCCGGCGGCGCCGCTCCCCTTCGCGCCCCCGGCCGCGGCCCGGGCATCGGCGTCGGCCTCCGCGTCGGGCAGACCGCGCCGCAGCAGCCGTACCGCGCCCATGTCGTCGCCGCGCTCCAGCAGTTCGACCGCCTCGGTGAACAGGGCCGCGGCCGAGCCGGGCCGAGCGCCGGCGGCCGGACCGCCGTCCCGGGCCGCGACGGCGGCGCGGTGCAACTCGCGGTACTCCGCGTGGTCCGGGTCCAGCATCGCCGCCTCGTACAGGAACCGGACCGCGCGCGCCGGGTCGCCGGCGGACAACTCGCGGTGTCCCTCGACGGCGAGCCGGTGGGCCAGCCGCGGCGCCGCGGCGGCGTAGCCCTGCTCGAAGGCGAGCCGGTAGCAGGTCCGCGCCTCGGCCTCGTCGCCGCGCGCCGCCGCCCGATCGCCCAGCACGCACGCCCAGTCGCCGCGCCCGGTCGGCGCACCCGGCGGCGCGACCACCGGCAGCAGCCGCCACAGGTCGTGGTCGGGGTGTCGCGAGGGCTGCTCGAAGCGTTCCTCCAGGCGTTCGAGCACGCGCGTGGTCGCGGCGACCCGCCAGTGCCGGACCGGCGCGCGCGGATCCAGGCCGCCGAGGACGTCCAAAAGTGCCCGCTCCAGCGGACGCGGGCCATTCGCCAACGCCCGCTCCAGCGTGTTCCAGGTCTCGGTGAAGCCGTCGCCCGGCTGTACCACCCACCAGCGCAGCACCGCGTCCACCGCGCGCGGATAGCGACCCTGCGGGTCGCGCCCGAGCACCTCCGCGAGCATGCGCGCGGCGGTCTCCGGCTGCTGTGCCGCCACCGCCTCGATCTGACTCTCGATCAGGCCCCGGTTGCGGGCCACCTCGGCGTCGGAGGCGTTGGCCAGAAAGTCGCGCATCGCGACGAGTCGAGGCTCCACCCCGCCCTCCCGATGCGTGGCCGTCCGGAACACCCGTACCGCCCCGGCATCCGACATGGCGTCTCCCCCGCGAGCACGACCAGCCCGACGGCACCGATCGCGACGACGTACAAGCAGCACGGTACTCGGCCACACCAACACCAGGGAGCGCACCCGGCGAACCCGTCCCCGTAACGTGATCGTCACCGGCGGTGAGGCCCCTCGCGCCGGGAAACCCGGGTGAGAACGGTCCCGAACATCGGGTAGTATTTCTCTCGCAGCAAGCGCCGCTAGCTCAGTTGGTTAGAGCAGCTGACTCTTAATCAGCGGGTCCGGGGTTCGAGTCCCTGGCGGCGCACTTGAAGGTAGTTGTATGACCTGGGCGTTCTTCCACTTGGAAGAGCGCCCTTGGTCGTTTTTGCCTGTCGGTGCTAGCCAGGTGCCAACCGCAACGTCGGTCGCTCGCTTGGGCGTCGGTTGCCGCACCAGGGCGGCGGCAGCCTCGGCTACCCGAAGCGCCACCTCCGGCAGCACCGACGTGTAGGTGTCCGCCGTGATCTTGATGGATGAGTGCCGCAGCATGGCAGAGATGGCCTTCATGTCTCCTCCGGCAGCATGTGCCAACGTCGCCGCAGCATGTCGTAGGTCGTGCAGTCGGATGGGCGGCAGGTAGCCGGGATGGGGATAGTCGCGCAGCGGGTCATCGGGAAAGAGTCGGTACCAGATGTGGGGGTCAACGATGCCGTTGACGGTCAACCCCTCCTGACGCTGAAACGCGGCCACGGCCCTACGCAGCTCAGGAGTGAACTCGTCTCCGGCCGGTAGCCCGAACACGGCCCGTAGATCGGCAACGGCTCGACCCGTGTCCTTCTCACGCAAGGTGTTGGCGCGGCGAACAACACGAACGAAGTGGCGGCTGACGTAATCGGGGTGGATCGGCTGCCCGTCCTGAGCGGTGAAGACGTGGTGACTGTCGATCCATGCCGGTCCCAGAGCTAGGGCGTGTATCCAGTTGAGATCAACAGGTGCTCCGGCTGAGGGCATTGACCCAGATCATCGCGGCGCGGAGGTGGAGGCCGGCGAGGTAGCTTTCAGGGGTTTTGTCGTATCTGGTGGCGATGCCGCGCCAGGCCTTGAGCTTGTTGATGAGGCGCTCGACGGTGTTCCGTTCCTTGTAGAGGTCGGCGTCGTGGCCGACGGGGCGGCCGCCGCCGCTGCCTTTCCTCTTGCGGTTGGCGGCCTGGTCGCTCTTCTCCGGGATGACCGCCTTGATGCGGCGTTTCCGCAGGTGGGCGCGGTTGGCGCGGGACGAGTAGGCTTTGTCCCCGGCGACCGCGTCGGGTCGGGTGCGGGGACGCCCGACGGGCCCGCGGACCCGTATTCTTCCGAGGACGGGGACGAACTGCGGGCTGTCGGCGGCCTGTCCCGCGGTCAGGACGAACGCCGGCGGGCGGCAGTTCCGGTCGCAGGCGAGGTGGATCTTGGAGGTCTGCCCGCCCCTCGATCGCCCGAGCAGAGCAACCCTCAGGCGGACCTTGTGTCGGCGCCGGACACGTCGTCGTTCCTCCCGCTTCGGGTCGATTCCGGCTCCGTTCCCGTCTTGTCCCTCCGGGCTGCCCCCTTTTTCCGGGCCTTCTCCTCCTCGGCGGCGGCCTTCTCCAGGGCGGTGAGCGTGGCGGGATCGAGATGCATCCCGGCGGCGTCGTGGTGCGCCCGGACGGTGGTGGAGTCCACGCTCACCAGCGACAGGTCCACCGCGCCCCGTTTCGCGGCCTCCGCGATCAGGCCCTCCAACAGGGCCTCGAAGACACCGGCGTCCCGCCACTGCCGAAAGCGGTTGTGCACGGTCGGCCACGCACCGAACCGCTCCGGCATCTCACGCCACTGCGCACCCGTCCGAAACTTCCAGATCACGCCCTCGAACTGCTGCCGCAGCCGCTCGGGATACGGACCGAACCCACCGATCGGCAGGTACGGCCCGATGAACTCCCACTCCACGTCCGTCAGTTGCTCTCTCGTCACAACAAGACGATCTACCAGACCAGGACCGCGCCTTGACGACGAATCCCGAAGATTGATCACGACCCGATACACGCCCTAGTCGTTCAGTCAGTTGCCGAGCGCGCTATGCCTGCCAACGTTGAGTCGATGTTCTCCGTCAGGGAGATGCCCTGGCACCGCGACGGGCTGGTCCTGGACCAGCATCCCGAAACCTGGGCCGCCGCCCGGCAGCTTGCCGGTCTCACCTGGGACCCCATCACCGACGCCGTGTACGAACTGCATGGTGTGGATGAGTCCGGCCAACCGGTGTTCAGGCCCATTGAGGGGTGGCAACGGATCGCCCGATCTGACACCAGCGCCACGCTGTGGATCAACCGAGAGACGTACATCGTCATCGATCACGGCGAGATGGGCGAGATCGTCGAAGCCGTCCTGGAGCAACCCAACGTGTCGTGGGAGACCGCGGGCGTTCTCGACCAAGGTCGCTCGGTCTGGTGTCTGGCTCAGCTGGACGAACCCATCCAGCTGCCGGGCGACGACAGCGTGACGCTGCCGTACCTGGCCATCACCAACCGGCATGGTCAGCCGGGCGGCTGCACGCTCAGAGCCACCGCGGTTCGCATCGTCTGCGCCAACACGTTCCGGGCAGCCGAACTCGAAGGCGACCGCACTGGCACCACCTTCTCCTTCGTCCACAAACCTGGCTGGCGCAACCGCGTTGCCCAGGCCCGGGAAGCCGTCACCGGCGCCCGACATGAGATGCGGGCCTACGAAGCCCTTGCCACCGAGCTGCTGGGCATCCCGATCTCGACCCGGCAGCGCGAGCTGTTCATCACCGAGTTCATCCCCATGCCTCCGGCCGGCCTGGTCACAGATCGTGTTGCCAGAAACGTTGAGGAGGCTCGTGAGGCCGTTCGCTCTGTTCTTGGCCTCACCAACCACCGCACCCATTGCCCACACCGCTTACGGGCTTGTACAAGCCGCAGGCGAATACCTGGACCACGTTCGCCGGTCCCGTACCTGGGAGACCAAGCTCAACCGCACTCTCATCCGACCCGAGCCGCTGAAGGCTCAGGCGCTGAAGTTGGCGCGGGCGGTGGTTTCCATCTGACTCCAACAATCAACTCACCGCCCGGATTGGCATGTCGCTGATCCGGGCTTTCTCTCATCATCAACTTGCCACCGAGGAGATTCCCATGCCCACCCACCCACGGACTCATGCTCAGCAACTGGACGACCTCCAGTCGATCCTGCGTGAAGACTACGGCCAAAATTATGAACTGGTCGAAGTTGCAGAAATAGCCGATTGGCTCGGGCGGTTCTACACCGCATTAATCAAGCTAGCCGTGCAACGTCGAGTAGCTGAGCATGAAGCCGCCAAGGGTGATATCTCTTGACTATCCCCAGGAAGGTCGCATAATAGTCGGGCGGGGAACCCATTAACTATCCGGCAGCGCCGGAGAAGGAGGTTCCACGAGTAACAAATCACAACGCGTCGTCATCCTGGTAAGGGTTTCGACCAAAGAACAAGAGCAAGAAGGCTACTCGCTAGAGGCGCAGGAGCGTTTTCTGCGTGAGTACTGCGAACGTATCGACCTGGAGATAGCCAAGGTGTTCCTCATCTCGGAGAGCGCGTCGAAGGCTGATCAGCGCAAAACGTTCAACGAGGTCATGGCCTACTTGAAGAAGCACCAAATCTTGCATTTCGCTTGCGAGAGAGTAGATCGCCTGCTGCGAAACTTCAAAGACGCAGTCATGGCCGAGGAATGGCTAGATGCAGACGAGGCGCGCCGGTTGCATGCGCCCAAGAACTCACTCGTCCTGCATAAGCACTCGGCCTCTCAGGAAAAGCTCGTCTGGGGCATCCACGTCGTTATGGCCAAGAACTATACCGACAACCTGAGTGAGGAAGTACGCAAGGGCCAACTGGAGAAGATCCGCCAAGGATGGTTTCCAACAGCCCCACCACCCGGCTACGAGAACGTCGTAGAGGGCGGCAAGAAGGTGCAAAGGGTCGTTCCGGCTGTTGCGTCGCTCGTGGTTGAGATGTTCAAACTCGCCAAGACGAAGCGCTTCACGGTGAAGTCCTTGGCACAAGAGATAACCAAGCGAGGACTGCTGATTGACGGTAAACCGATCAAGGGTGATCGGGTCTTCCGAATGCTCCATAACCCCTACTATGTTGGGGTTATTCGTTGAAACGGTAAGCAGTATCCAGGCAGTCACGACCCGATTATCTCGGTTGACCTGTTTGAACAGGTGCAGCGCACGCTGTCTCGGAGTGCCACTCAGATTCAGCACTACCGCAAGCACCGCGCCCTGTTTCAGGGGCTGGTGACGTGTGCTGCCTGCCAGGGACTGCTGGTCTGGGAAACCGCCAAGGGCTACTGGTACGGCAAGTGTCCCAAGCCGTGGTCGTGCAGTCGGCGGCGCTTCGTCCGGCAAGCGGTGATCGAAGAACAGCTAGCAGGCTGTCTGAGCCGCCTCAAGGCAGCACGGCCTCGCCTGACGGCGTGGCTCAAGAACGAGCTTGAAGCCGGTCTGCGGTCTCAACTCTCCCTGCAAGAAGCTGCTGCGGAAGGTCTTAAGCAGGAGGGAGAGCGCATCAAGAACAAGCTGACCATCCTGTATGACGACCGCCTCGACGGTCGCATCAATGGTGGTGAGTACGACCTGAAAGCTGTCTCGCTTCATGCTCAGCAGGCCGACATCGCCCGGCATCAGTGAGGCCCCAGAACCTGACTTCCGTTGGTACCGCTGCCGCAGCACGAAGCGCCACGATCATGTCGTCCAATTCCGCGCTCGTCATCTTCATCGCCCAGTGCCCGAACGACCGGATCGCCATACGCATCCTCAGAGCGTAGGGCTCACTCGCAGGTCACCGGAGGCAGATTGGCCAACCCGCCCGTACCTTGATGGGAGTCCATCGAGGCGCGGCCGAGGTACGTCAACAGGACGGCGCAACCGGTGTGAGCGCGGCAGCCAACCAACTCCGGCCGCCGACGTCAGCGAACAGCTCGGCCACCAGCTCAACCGTTCGCCTCGGCTCTTGGGCGTGGACCGTCGTCAGGCCGAGGGCCGCCGCCGGTGGCAGGTTAATCGCCTGGTCGTCGACGAAGATGCAAGCGTCGCCGGGCAGATCAAGCAGGTCCAGGGTGTGGCGGTAGATCGCCGGATCGGGCTTGGCGATGCCGCACTGCTCCGACAACACCGTCACGTCGAACAGGTCGGCCACGCCCAGCTCCCGGTACGGGTTGTATGGGTCAAGACCGAAGCTGTTGGACAGCAGGGCTGTCTTGATGCCCGCGGCTCGGGCTTGCCGGGTCAGCGCGATCAGCCGGGGCTCGGGCCGGGTGTCAGCCAGCAACCGGGCCATGAGGTTGATCGGGTCGAGGCCGAGCAGCCCGGCGGCACCCTCGTTCCACTCGGTCTGGCTGATGCGGCCGATCTCGATGTCGGTGTAGAGCCGCTGCCCGACAGGGTTGGTCCGCATCGCCTGGTGGTAGGCGTCGGGTTCCAGGCCGGATCGGACGCAGAAGGCACGGCTGGCCTCGCGCATCCCCACGGTCAGCACGCCGGAGAAGTCGAGTAGACAATGCCGCTTGCAGTGGGGCCGATCGGCAGGTCCGGCATTCACGGTCAACGCCGAGGTCAATTTATCCGATCATCCCACCCGGAGCGCAGGATTCAAGGCACAACGGGCTCTCCATCGGAGCTGGCTCGGCTAGACTAATGCGGCTTGTCCTAGCCATGACCAACATAGGCAATATTGCAATCTTTCGATAGAATGGAAAGCAATGGCAATTAATTTATCAATCGAGGCGCGGGCAGCTCTCGATGATGCGTTCACCACCCTCAAGACGCCATACAAATGGCGATCGGTGACATCGTACTTCAAAGACGAAGTGCCAGCTCGCGACTACACCAGCAATGTGCATGTGGTGCCGTTCGTTGGCGACCGCGCCGTATTGCTGCACACCAAGGAATCCGGCTGGGCAACTCCAGGTGGCACGCTGCTCGAAGGTGAGGCCATCGAGACGGCGGTCACTCGTGAACTGGCAGAGGAGATTGGCGGACAAGCCTCTCACTTCGAGCTCTTCGGCCAGTGGGACAGCCTGACCACCGCAGAGACGGCCTACCGACCGTGGTTGCCCCACCCGAACTTCGCCATTGCGCTGGGATGGGCGGACGTCGTCATCACGGGGTCGTCGGATGACGACGGCGGCGTCGAGCTGGAGTCGGTACAGGAGGTAGCCATCCTCCCGATCAAACAGGCCGCCGAGCGTCTGGTCGCCAACGACCGACCGCACTTGGCCGCGCTCTACCGTCTGGCCTACGAGATCCGCCGCGCCAGCAAGCGCTGAGCCGCTACATCCGCCGCGCCAGATAGAGGCCGCGTCCGAAACCGGGCGCGGCCTCTTGGCGTACTTCAGTAAATCCGGCCTTCCGAAACGCCGTTTGCAATGCCTGGTCGGTGTGCAGCGTGAAGTCGTAGCGTTCGTCGAAGTGCCGTATGCCGTCTGCGGTGCCGACGACGTTGTGAAAGTCGATGCGGCCGTTCGGGTACCCGTACCCGACACGTACCACGGTCGTCGCTTCGTCTTGATGGTGAACGACGTGGACCAAGCCGGGCCGCCACGCCTCGGGCGTGTACCACGGTTCGACAACGACCAGGCCACCACCTGTCATGTGCCGTGCGAAGTTGGTCAGCGTCGTTTCGAGGTCGCGGGCTGACACATACCCCAGGGCACCGTCCAGGCAGAGCAGCACCTCGACAGTCTGCGAAAGCTGGAAGCTCTCCATCCTCCCGTGGTGCAATCCGACCTCGTCGCCCAGCTTGTTGCGGGCTACATCGAGCATCAGTGTGCTCGCGTCCAGACCCACCCGGTGGTAACCGGTCAGGAACGCCAACAGGCTGCCGGTGCCGCACGCAACGTCCAGCAGCGTCTTGGCCGTCGATGCGTGCTGGTGAATGAGTCTGCGGATCGTGGCTGCTTCGCCCGCGTAGTCGCGGTGCGATTTGACCAAGTCGTAAACGGAGGCGATCTCGGTGAACATCTCGGCTATCCCCGGCGCAGCCGGGTCGGGCCGAGTTGGAGCAAGGGCGCAATGCAGCCGGGATCGTCTCCATCGAGGCTGCCGTTGACGTGCAGGCGCATGGCCGGGCATTCGGCATGGCAGGTGGAGTGGCGAGAACATGAGCCGCAGGTCTTGTTCTCGGGAAGGTTACGCATTTGGTGAAACGCCGGGGCGTTGGCCCAGATGTCGGCCAGCTTGCCCGGCTGCCACTGTCCGGCCTTAAAATCCTCTCCCAGGAACGTGCACGGCGACACGCCGCCGTCTTCGTCCACGAACATGATGCGCGTCCCCGCGCCGCAGTCGTTCTCGGACACCAACAACGGTTCCTTGGCACCGGCTTCGACGTTCATGAGGTCTTCTACGCCGCAGTGGTCGGCCTCGTTCAGCTTGACCACCGCGTCGTAGTAGGCCGGAGTGGGCGTGGTGATGATGTCCGTCGTCCCGATGACCCGACCAGCAGGCTTGGCCCGCCGAGCTTTGACGGGTACGCCCAGGTCCCGGCAGAGGTCGAGAACGGCATCGACGTCCGACAGGTTCGAGTTCATCAGGGTGAAGCGCACTGTGGGGCGGATACCAGCTTCCAGCATCCGGCGGATACCCCGGATCGTGCGCTCGAACGATCCGGCGCGGCCCCGGATGCGGTCATGGTTCTCCTTGTCGCCATCCAAACTGACGTTCACCCGCACTTCGTGCCGAACGAATTGCTCCAGGTCCCGAGTCGTCAGGATGGTGCCGTTGGTCGTCAGCGACACCCCCATGCCGTGATGCCGCATGGCGGCCACGAGCTGCCAGATGTCATGCCGCATCAGGGGTTCACCGCCCCCGACCACAATCAGGAAGACGCCCAGCTCGCCAGCTTCCTGAATCAGGGCCAAGAGGTCTGCGGTCGTCGGCTCGGTGCGTCCAGCCGGCGAGGAGCTAGACATGCAGTGGCTACACGTCAGGTTGCAACGGTTGGAGACGCTGACGAACAGCTTCAAGGGGGCGGACAACGCGTCGGTCAGCAGCGGACGCTGGATGCGACGGACCAGCGCTCCGCCGGATTCCAGCTGGTCGACGTGCTCGGCCGTAACCGGCTCGACCGAGTGCTTCACGCAGTCGAAAAGAAGCCATTCTTTGGCCTCTTTGCGGGCCAGAAAGTCGAACCGTAATGCTGCAACGGCGGTGGTGGCTGACATTGTGCACCTCTCGACGTTTCAATTTCCTACGGAACGCGCCGAATAGCCCCGTTGTCGCCATCAACAAAGGCTTCGACGATCTCACCAGGTTGAAGCTGTGCTAGTTGGCTACCGGCTACAGAGATATAGCTGAAGCCTTGGCGTTGCCGAACCACCTCTGGCAAACAGCAAGGGTCGTGACTGAGGCGGAAGCCGTCCACTGCGTCAACTACCAGTGTTTGATCGCCTCGTTCCAGCCGCCGCATAATGACAGGACAGCCAGCAAGGGACGCGGTCCGCTTGATCATGACCGCCGGTTGACCGGGAACATCGGCATCCAGGATGGCCCGGCCATTTTCCCATACGCCCCAAACCAGTGGCGTTCGGTGCCAGCCAGTGCCCTTCTGCATGGCTGGCAATTCGACGCCGCGCGGCATGTCATTGGGAATCGGGCGCAGTTGGACGGCAATGACGCCTCCATCCGACTCGAAGCCCTCGATGTCGAAGTCAAAGCCAAGCTGTCGACGGAGCGCTTGGAGAATCGAGTAAACCCGCACAGGGTCGGCTTCTCTTGTGCTGGCTGACCGGATGTGCGGCCCCTCCACAGAGGCCCGACGGGTCACCCGGTCTCCCGTCACCTCGGTGAACGTCCGTTGGCCCTTGCTGGTGGCCTCAACGAGCAACCGTTCAAGGTAGCAGTAGGCGTAGAAGACACCCGACAGCCCCGGGTCGTGGACGTACTGCTGGAATACGATGGCGCGCGTGCCCGGCGGTGGATGACGCATGGCCGCATCTACTATGGCGACAGCTTGCAATTGATCGACCCCGTCCCAAAACCGGCGACGCGAAGAATATCTGCCGCGAGCACATTCAGGGGAGAAACTTTCACCGTGGCCAGAGAATTTGAGGGCAAAGCCGCCGCGCAACGCCTCGGGTAGATTCCGGATGACGGCGGCTGCACCCGCCGTCAGGACCTCTCTCAGATCGAACACGGTGTCAGCTGGTAGTGCCAGGTTCGGGATATCAGTGGCTCGTCGTAGCAAGCCCAACCCTAAGACGGTTCCGCCTCGCTGATGATATCTATCGATCATTGTGGCATCGGTAATGCCAACGATTGCCAGATGCGCCGCCGCAACCTGACGTGTCACGACGTCTGAACCTTGAACGTTCGGCTCCACCCGTCGACCCCCCAAGATCAAGCGAGAAAGCTCATTGTCAGTGGCTCGCAACCCCTGCTTAGACGGTCGCATAGCGGTGCCCCTGGTGTCTCCCAACTCACCCAAATGGGCGTCGTCGCGTTCTTGGGGCTGTCAGCCGGGGCGTGGGAATCTCAACCAACTTCGCGCCTCGAATGACGTGGCCAGAAACCGCGAGATGGGTGCACCACTTACAGGTGGCCACCTTGCTATCGTCGCCTGACTAAGTAACCGGCAGGCTGCTCCAGCCCGCCTCGTCGAGGTGGGCTGGAGTAGTCCGTGTGCTTTAGGCCGCGACGGTTGTCGCCTGCCCCGTCGAGCTGATCACGTCCTCGGTACGTTCACGCAGGGCCGCTGTCTCAGCTGTGCGGTAGCGGCTGACCGACTCCGTGAGAGTGTTGAGCCGCGACACGACCAAGGCCGAGTCGATTCGCTCCGCCAGGTCGAGGGCTTCGGCACCGGCAGCTGCTGCTTGCTCCGGCTCACCTTCATCCAGCAGGGCGGCCGTTAGACCAATCATGTCCATCGCCCGGCAACGCTCGAAGCCGGGGCCACGTTGGTCGATGGCCTTGCGGAACTCATCACTGGCCTTGAGTCCCGGTGAGCCTTGCTGCGTCAGGTCACGAGCGCTGACGGCACGGGCGCCAGCGTGCTCGGCGGCATCGAAGTAGTCCGCCCAGGACGGCCGCTGCTCGACTTCGGCCAGGAAGACTTCGGCCTCGGCC
Organism: Embleya sp. NBC_00888; assembly: GCF_045207655.1. Lineage (NCBI taxonomy): Bacteria > Bacillati > Actinomycetota > Actinomycetes > Kitasatosporales > Streptomycetaceae > Embleya > Embleya sp. NBC_00888. The sequence continues at coordinate 3,305,754 of NZ_CP108784.1, forward strand.
AGGTTGGTGTCAGCTGCCTTGCGAGCACCCAGGGCGGCATACATCCGGCCGGTTTGGGAGCGAACCAGCGCCCGGACCGTGGGCTCCCGTTCCTTGTCGGCGGCTGCTCTGGCCACATTAAGCAGCTCGAGGGCATCTTGTGGTCGGCCGAGGTAGACCATCTGATGGGCCATGCGCGTCACGATCTCGACGCCGCGGCCTCGCTGCTGGGCTTCATTCGAGGCGTAGACGCCGTATGACCAGTAGCGCTGGGCGAGTCTTATCTAGAGTTGTCAAGGGTCTGCGCAGGTCACAGCCCAGCTGAGCGTCAGGCACGTGAGGCACGTTTTGCTGTGGGTCCGAGATCTTGCCCCTGCGAAGCGGGGAGTCTCGCTAGCGTGCATGCGTATGAGCGAGCGCTTCATAGAGATCAAGCACATAGACGAGTACGTAGTCACGTTTGGGGAGTCCTGGCCAGGGCGGAAGGGCTTGGAGGCCGTGAACGCGGCCTATCCCTCGGTTGTGGTCGACGGATGGAGCCAAGAAGGTTGGGTCTATTTCCTTCCCGGAGGTCAGGACGGTCCCCTCGACGAGGTCGGGCGGATCGTGGTCGTGGGGGCGAGCGGGTCGCTTCCCGTCCGCGTGTGTCGAGACGGCCTGACGCGAGGGCAGTGGAACGTCATCCAGGAACCGTTCAAGTACGGTCAGGAGATTGACTTCGAGCAGTTCATGCATGTGATCCACGACGCCTGATCGAGCGGGGTCTTGAACAGCGTGGAAGGCCTCTGTTCAAGACCCCGCCGTGGTCGTGTCGGTCAGGCGTTCTCGGAACGGATCATCCTGCGCAGGCTGGTGCGGGCAGCCCCGAGGTCTTCCTCTGTCTCGGCGAGCTTTGCCTCGAACTCAGCCCTTTCCCGTTCCAGGGCGTCTCGCTCAGCGATCAGCCGTTCGTTCTGCTGGGTCAGCTCGTTGATCCGGGCGATCAGGTCGCCGGCGGCCACTTGGTCGAGCTGCTGGCCGAGTTGACGTTGCAGGGCGCCTTTGAGCTTGTCGCGCTCGGTCCGCAGCGATGAGATTTCCTGGCGAGCCAGCTCCAGGTCGGTCTTCAGGCCGGCCGCGCCGGCCACCGTGCCGGCAGGGCGACCACGCTGAACTCGGGCGGCTTGCCTGTCTCTTGCCGTCTGGATGTGTTCGCGTACTCCATCGGCATAGACGAGCCAGTTCGACACTCCGGCGATCTTCGCGACCGCCGCGAACGTCACCGGTTGGTCGCTGCTGGCCATGGCCTCGACGGTCTCGAGTACCCTCGCCCGCTTGCGGTGGCTGTCGCGCCGACGGGAGTCGGCGAGGACTTCGGCGGGGGTGCGCTTGCCGCTCACGCGCCGCGCTCCTGACGTTGGATGACGGTAAGCGGCAGTGTGGCGCGGCCGTTCGCGGCCCGGGTCTTGCGGAGAATCTTGCTCGCTTCCTCGATCTCGGCCCGCTCGGCTGGGTCCAGCTCGTCCATCTGCTCCTTCATTCGCTCGGCAACGTCTTTGAACGACGCCACCTGCTCGGCCATGTTGCGCACGACCCATTCCTCGGCATCCATGGCTTCGGCGGTTTCCCGGTCGGCCTTCAGCGATCGGATGTGGTCCTCGATGGCGGGCAGGTAGGAGGGATCGGGACGGTAGAAGCCGCAACCGGCGCACTGGAAGCGGATCGGGCAGGCATGTCCTCCCGCTTTGACGTTGCTGGGCTCGACGCAGCCGCCGAACGGGACCGCGACGGAACGTCGCTCGTAGGAGACATTGGACGCCATCGGGGCCGGGCGCCCGGAGCGGTCGACCACGTGCAGCCGCATCGTCTTCACGGCCTGCCGCTTCCTCTTCAAGGACACCTTGTAGTAGCCCATGGTGGTGGAGGCATCCCGGTGATCCATAAGCTCTTTGAGCACGTCAAGTGGGGTGCCAGCGTCCGCATGCCGCTGAGCGTACGAATGCCGGAAGGCATAGGGATAGATCAACGAGCGGTCGAATGGCAGCGGGGTGCCGTCCGTGTCCGGGACCTCCGAGTCCAGGTTCGGGATCGCGTCGGCCCACTGACGGACCACCCTGGAGATTGCCAGTGTGGGGATGTACCTCTCGGCGCTTCGATCTGTCGGGGCCGGGAAGAGGTAGCGGCCGCCGTGCTCGCTCCGTTGCATCCGCTTGCGCACCTCGAGCCAGTCCTGGACGGTCTTCACAGTGCTGGAGTCGATCGGGAGCCGGCGTCGCAACCGTTTGCCCTTGTGGTTGTCCCAGACGAGGTTGTAATCGCCGTCGACGTGTTCCAGGCAGTCCACCTTCAGCGAGGCGATCTCGCGGGGACGGCGTCCCGTGTCCCGCAGCAGCATGTAGATCGTGCAAAACAGCTTCTTGATGTCGGCGGGCTCCAGGACGCCGTAGGTTGTCCCGTCCGCCAACTGGCCTATGTTCTGGTCGAGTTGCCGGATCACGGACTCGGGTATTGCCTTGCCGATGTCGTCCTCGTTCGGATCGTCCTCGACGATCCGGTGCGAGCGGTGACGCGTGAATCCGCCGGGAACGTCATCCAACAGTCCGGCCTGGCGCCCGAATTCGAGGACCTGCCAGAAGCCCGTCAGCAGGCTGCTGCGGTACTTGTTGGTGTAATCGGCGCCGTCAGCCCTGTTCAGGGTGCTGAAGTAGTCCGCGACCGCCGTCATGTCGGCGAACTGCAAGGCCGAGGGCTCCATGCCCTCGCCGAGGCGTACTGACAGTGCCCGCGAGGCGTGCGTGCAGGCGGTGAGCCGGACCGACAGCCGATGCCCGGTGGGGCGGGTGCTGCGGGCCCACTCCATGGTCACCTCCCGGAGCCAAGGCTGCCGGATCTGAGTGAAATCGATGGTGCCCGAGCGTCGGCGTCCTCGCTTGGTGGCGGTGGCGATGCCGAGTGCAGCGACGTCCCAGACGGGACACCGGGTGGGGTCGATGCCGTTGAACTCGTCGAAGGCGACGCGGAGGTAGCGCAGTGTCTGGCCGCAGAAGTAGACGCCGTTGGTCTGACCCTCGATGGCCCGCATCACTTGCGCCTCGGTCGCGCCCAGGATCAGGCTCGAAAAGCCGGTCAGTCTCGTGGCGAGCGACCGCACGACCCGCGGCACGACTCTTCCCGCGATGGCGTCACGTTGCTGCAAGCCGAAGAGCATCTCCAGTCGCACCGCCGGACTGAGCACGGCCAGGGAGAACTGCGCTCCCGTCAGATACGGAGCCGCGGTGACCGCCCAGGTCTCCGCCGGCACCGGCTCCGGGGACTGCGACATCGCCTTCTTCCACCGCTCGTAATGGGTGCCGCAAAGGCCCGAGCTCACGACACCGTCCAGCGGACAGCCGCCGACGATGCAGCACGGTGCGGCGTCCAGGCCCGGCACCCCGGCGGCCCACTCGACAAGGTGCTCGTCGGTGTCCGCCAAGCCGTCGCGGCGGAACACCCGGTGCCAGCGGGCATGATGGGAGCGACAGAGCCCTCGGCTGGCAGCCGAGCGACAGCACCGGTCTCCGCTGCTGCCGGCGATGCACCGGCTCGGCCGGGTATAGACGAGGTATCGCTGCGGGTCGCGGCGGTAACCGGCGTCGAACTCCGCCTCGTTCAGACCGCTGTCCCGCAGGGCCTCCCTGCAGAACTGGCACCGGCTGTGCGGGGATGGAAGCACCGAGAGGCATTCGGGAGTGCTGCACCGATAGGCGGCGGTTCGCGGGTTGTCTAGGTCGCCGGTGAACAGCCAGGCCGTGCTGTCCCACTCGTCCTCGCGCCAGGCCGGGTCGATCTTCCCGGCAAGGAAGATCCGCCACTGCTCGACCCGGTCGTCGTCCGCAGGCAGTGAAGGGATGGGGGCGACGGATGCGAGGCTGCTGTTCACGCCTGCACCTCCTGGCGGCGCTTGGCCGCGAGACGGTCGACGGCGGCTCGCTTGTCGGCCTCAGTGGCGTGAACGTACGGATCCATGGAGGACGGCGAGACATGGCCAAGGAGGTTCTGCACGACATCGCGTGGGGTGTCGCTGCGGATCCACCGGGTCGCGGCAGTGTGCCGCAGCATGTGCGGGCGAGCAGCGAAGCCCGCCTTGACCGCCAGGCGGTCGAACAGGTCTTTGGCATTGGGGTAGCTCATCGGCTTGCCGAGCGGAGCCCGGAAGAGGTTGACGAACACCATGTCGCAGTCGGCGGCCTCGGCTATGCACTCCCGCTCGTAGAAGTACTCGGCATAGAGCGACACCAGGTTCTCGTCCACGGGAATCCACCGGGGCATGCGGGACTTGGCCAGGGCGCCGTTGGCGTTCTGCCGGCGCCGGACGTGAATGTGCGGGCCGAGTACCTGGCAACCCAGCGAGGCAGACGTGGACAGCAGATGCATGTCCTGCCGGTGCAGACCCAGAGCCTCACCGATCCGGATTCCGGTCGCCCCCAGCAGACAGACCAAGAAGCGGTCCCGGGCCCGGGTCGTGACGTTGACCAGCTGCTCGAACTGCTCGTCGTTGAACCACTCGTAGCCCGGCACGGCGACGTTGAACTTGATGGTCTTCGCGTTGATGACGCGGTACTGACCGTCCTCACCCGCGCTGTACCCCGGAGGCAGGAACGACAGGTACTTCTCCTCCGACAGCATCGCGGCCGTCTCCGGCCGCACCCAACCGTTCGGGACGCCGAACCGCAGGAACTCACCGACCGTGGTCAGGATTTGGTTCGCCGTCGTCCTCGAGCGGTGGCGCGGTTCCGTTCGCCTCCGGCGTCCGCGCGGCGGTAGTGGTTCCTCCACCAACCAGTGCAGGAACCTGGACAGCGCGGCGAAGCCCGGCGCGGCCCAATCCAGACCGTTGGCCGCGCAATACGTCAGGTACAGCGCGACCCGGCCCGCGTACACGCGCTCCGTGTTGATCGAGCAGTCCCGTGACCGCAACGAGGCCACATACGCACTCGCCTCCGAGTGCAACTCGTACTCGTCGGACGCGATCACCCAGCGGACGGATCCATCGGCCGAGACGGCCTTCTCAGCTTTGAAAGTACGCGCAGCGGCGTACGTAACAGACGTGCCAAACACCTAGCAGATACCTCTCAGGAACAGGGATACGGGCACACAATTCTCATGTGCCTCAGAAGTCCTAAGAGCTATAGATAGATGTGCCGAACCGGCCGCAGTCGTGGGACATCCAGCCGGCAAGCTGGGCGAGATCGGCGGCAACAGCAAACACGCGCTGACGCAGGGATGGTGGTACGCCGTCTTGAATCCGGCGGGCCACTTCCGCCAGTTGAGCCACCACCGCTTGACGGTGCATCCCGCCACCGCGGACGGCATCCAGCTTCCTGAAGGTGTCGCACAGGGTCTCAAGGGCGGCCACGCCGTCGGCGTCGAATCCGCTGGTGGCGTTAGTGAGTTGGCGAGGTTGTCCGGTAAGCATCCGGTCGGCAGCCGCTACCAGCGGCACGCCGACGGCGAGTTGGCTGATCTCTCGCCGGTTGAGCATGAGATCAATCTCCGTCCATCCGAGGAGCGTCGCTGCGGCGCTCTCCGTCAACAACGGTAGCTGGATCGAGTTGAGGGAGACGGCCAGCGAAACGAAACCCAGGTCGCCCGGCGTAACCGCCTGCCCGGTGGCCTTGCTGAGCACGCTCGCTACCAGCGCCGGAACGGGTGGCCGCGGCGTTTCGCCACCCAGCCAACGGCGAACTCGTGTGCTATCCGGCGCCACCTGCGGCTCACCGGTACGACGAGCTTCATTTGCTACTTGGCGGGCCAGCTCCCCATGCGACAAACCGGCGATCCGTACCCACAAGGCCAAGTGGACGTTCTCGCTCTTGCCCATGCGTGGTCGCTCCTCCCCAAACGGCAAGCCTCACTCACCGTGATTATTCCGCCACCTTTCGCGGCCCTCAATGTACTGGTGACAGATGGTGTGGGCGGTGGAGTCTCGATGATGCGCCACCCACGAGGAGCACCTGATGAGACTGGCAACCGATTCCGAGACCTGCACCATCGTTCGAAGCGGCGTCACAGCTTGGTCCTACCCCCGGCTACCGGGTTCGGCGGCCCAGGCCCGGCACGACGTGGCCGAACTTCTGCGGCTGGCGGCTCGCAACCGTGATCTGTCGTTCGTGCTGGTGCAGGTGGTTTCGGAGCTGGTCACCAACGTCATCCAGCACGCGGACGGCACTGACAGCGTCCGGGTCGAGCTCGCGCTGAGCAACGGGGCGATTCGACTCGATGTGTCAGACCAACACCCCGGCCGGCCAGAGGAGTTGCCCCTGTCTGACGACGACGAAAGCGGCCGTGGCCTGTGGATCGTTTGGCACCTGACCCGTGAGCTGGGCGGCCAAGTCGTGGTCCTCGATGCCAAACAGGGTGGCGGCAAAACGATCCGGGTCACGCTCCCTGGCGCGTGATCTTCCAAGACAACCGGATCGCCCGATCTTCAAGGAGGAAGCATGTCCCTATTGACTGACCGACTGCCGACCGTCGATCGCAGCATCACCGGTCGCACGCCTGGCCCGCTGGCCAGCCAGCCGTTCGGTCTCGACTTCGTGACGCGGCCGGTCACGATCGCCGACCAGCCGCTGACCATCACCGTGGACCCGCAGTCGCGGCTGTCGTTGGCCGACGACCTGGTCGTCATCGACACGCCCATCCTCACGCCGATCATGGGCTCGTGCTGCAACACCGAGTCGGACGGCCAGACCGTCATCTCCGTGGACACCGACGAGAACGACGACTGATGGCTCAGTTCGGCCAGGGCACGCGCGGCCTCTCGCCGCGCGTGCTCGTCGTCACCGGTGCCTTGGACCCGACCGCGGATTACGTGCTGCGGGAGCTGGGCCGTCGGGAGATTCCGTTCTGGCGCACCGATCTGGCCGACTTTCCCCAGGACTCGACTGTGCAGGCCGAGCTGCGGCCGGATGGCGTCTGGCGTGGCCGGCTGCACGACCAGCGCCACGGCGTGAACCTGGACGAGATCGGGGCGGTCTGGTGGCGCAAGCCGCTGCCGTTCCGCTTCGCCGACGGCATGAGCGAGGCCGAGGAGCGATTCGCCCTGTCTCAAGCCAAGCGAGCCTTTGCCGGTTTGCTGGGGGCCAAGACTGACGTGGTGTGGGTCAACCGGCCGGAACGCAATGCCGACTGCACCAAGCCGGTCCAACTCACGGCCGCCGCCGAAGCCGGGCTCGCGGTGCCCGACACGCTCATCACCAACGATCCGGCCGCCGTCCGACCGTTCGCCGAGAAGCACCACGGCCACATCATCACCAAGGTCCTCGGCGGCATCGTCCACACCGAAGACGGCAAACGCAGCCAGATCTACACCTCACGCGTCGAGCCGGAGCAGTGGGATGACCCCCGGATCGCGTTGACGGCTCATCTGTTCCAGCGCGAGATCACCGACAAGGCGTACGAAGTGCGCCTGACGGTGGTCGGCGACCAACTGTTCCCGGTGGCAATCCACGCGCCCGTTGGCCCGGGTCGTCTTGACTGGCGGCGTGATTCGCCCCATCTCAGCTACACCGACGTCACCTTGCCCAGCGCCGTTGGTAGCGGCGTCCGCCAGATGATGCGTCGCCTCGGCCTGACCTTCGCCGCCGTTGACTTCATCGTCGATTCGCAGGGCGTCCATTGGCTGGTGGACGTCAATCCGGGTGGCCGGTGGGCCTGGATCGAACTCACCCGCAGCGCCATCACCAACGCCTTGGCCGACCTATTGGAGAAAGGCGCATAGATGCCCGCCCCCGACCTCACCGACGAAGCCCAGCCCCTGCGACACAAGCTCGTCCAGACCCTTGTCGACTCCCGCAGGCTGACCGATCCGACCTGGCGCAGAGCCTTCGAGCGGGTGCCGCGCCACCTGTTCATGCCCAGCTTCTACGACCAGGCCGGGAAGGTGATCAGCTCGACCGACCCGGACACCCATGAACAATGGCTGGCTGCCGTCTACTCGGATCGCTCCCTGGTGACGCATCGAACCGATGGGGCTGCCACGTCGTCGAGCAGCGAACCCTCCCTGATGGCCCGGATGCTGGAAGCGCTCGACCTGGCCGACAAGATGACGGTCTTGGAGATTGGCACCGGGACGGGGTACAACGCGGCGCTGTTGGCCGACCGGCTGGGCGATGGCAACGTCGTCAGCATCGACGTGACGCCGGACATCACGACGCCGGCCCGCGGCCGATTGACGGCGGCCAAGTATGCGCCGCTGGTGGTGACGGGCGACGGTGCACTTGGTTGGCCGAACCGAGGCCCCTACGACCGGATTCTCGCCACCTGCGGCATCCACGCGGTGCCGCAGGCGTGGATCGAGCAGCTGACCGACGACGGCTTCATTCTCGCGCCGTTGGGCGGGGCCTTGGTCCGCATCGAACGGACCGGCCCTGGGACCGCCACCGGCCGCTTCCTACTCGGCGGGGCCTACTTCATGCCGCTGCGTCGGGAAGCTGGCGATGGCGTACCGGCTCAGAGGCCATCGTTGCCGAACGACAAACGTCACGCCTCGGTCCTGCCTGCCTCGGCCCTGACCGACCCCGGCTACCGGTTCATCGCCGAGATCGCGCTGCCGCATCTGGTGTGGCAGTACGACCTGGGCGACAACGGCACCATCTCGGCCGCCCGGGTGTGGGCCAGCGACGGTTCCATCGCCGATCTGCACGCCGACGGCACCGTTGCTCAAGCCGGTCCGCGGCAGCTGTGGGACCTGCTCGAACTGGCCTACCAGTCGTATGCCGCCAGCGACCGGCCCGCGCCGGATTGCTACGGCCTGACGGTGACGCCCGACCAGCAGTATGTCTGGCTGGATGCGCCCGACAGTGGCCAGCGCTGGAACCTGAGCACCTAGCCACCGGGGGTTCCCGACAACTCACGCGAGCGCAGATAGGCCCCACTCCCATTGCGAGTGGGGTCTATGCCGTCACGCCCCGGCCCGGATCAGTTCAACCCCTCTGCCAACCTCAACTCCTGTGCCGTGAGAGGCAATTCATCGTGTTCGACCCGCAGCGTGCCTTCAGTCAGCTGACGCCGGCCGACACGCCCAACGCCGTGACCTGGGCCTGTCGCCACGTCGTCGACGTGCTGCGTCAGTGGCGCGTGTCGCCGGAGGTCATCGAGGCGGCCCGGTTCATCACCACGGAACTGGCGACCAACGCCATTGGCTCGCCTGACGAAGGCTGGTCCCAGGCCGGCTCCTACTCGGCCCGCTCGCCGGTAGGCACCATCACCATCTCGTTGTCGTTTGCTGGGTCCACGCTGGTTGTCTCTGTCTGCGAGCCCATCCGCCAGGCGGAGAAGGAAAGGACGGTCGACCGCGGTTCGCTGCTCGCCGCCGTGATGAGCCATCGATGGGGCTACTACTGCCCGACGCCGACCTCGAAGGTGGTGTGGGCCGAGCTGCTGCTTGGCGGGCCGTCTGGTTCTTCACCGGCGGCCGGGGCTACGGCTGTTGCGAGCAGACGGGCTGGCGCCGCCGGAGTGGTGTCCGAGCCGTTGCTCCTGCGCCGCGTGCTGGTTGGGCTGCGGCAGCTGTAGAAGCCCTGGCCGCCTTCCTACTGGAATCTATTTAGCGTTCAGCTCGCAGTCGCCGCATTCAATCGAACTCGAAATCGCTACGTCATTCGGGGGTAAGCTGTCGAAAGCGACTCACCTTCTTGAAGAGATGTGACCAGGATGGCTAACTACGCTCGCTATAGCATTCCACGCCGCGCGACTCAAGCCCGAGTGCCTTCGATATGAGCCACAATAAGCTGGGCAAGTTCAGCCGGATGCTGCTCGGGAATCCAATGAGTGGCACCATCCAATGGGTGGAACATATAGCTACCAGCAACCCAGTCTCCCGTGAGGTGCGCGGCTCTTTTGCTCACGGTGCGATCTTGGGTGCCCCACACGTAAAGAGTGGCGGGACGCACAGCGGAGGCCGTGAATCCGTATCTCACATCGAGAAGCAGCGCTCGATACCAATTGAGAGCGGCTGTTAGAAGTTCCGGATCTCCCGCGAACTTGCGCACGTAGCTGGCGGCAGTTTCTCTATCGAGCCCCAAGCCTGTGAGCCAACGCTGTCCAAGCTGTCCCCGATTTCGGGTCAGCAGCCACTCAGGGAACTTAGGGATCTGAAAGAACAGCAAGTACCAGGAAAGCAAAGCCTGCTTACTAACAAGAAGAGTACGCGACAACGCACGGGGGTGCGGAGTGGAGACTACCGTGAGGGAAGCGATCCGGTTTGGATACCGATCAGCCAAGTACCACGCTACGCCACCGCCCCAGTCATGCCCTACGACATGGGCACGCTCCAGCCCGGCAGCGTCCATGAGTCGGATGATGTCTAGGGACAGCTCTTTCAATCGGTATTCGCCAATCTTCCTCGGGCGAGCTGTCGGCGTGTATCCCCGCTGAAAGGGCGCCATCACATGAAACCCTGCGCGAGACACGCTCGCGCCTACCGAATCCCAACAATGAGCATCTTCAGGAAATCCATGAAGCAGAATAACTGCTTCACCTTTCGGAGGACCTGACTCGATTACGGGAAACCAAAGATCGCCCGAGCTGTAGCTTTCCATATTCCCACTTTAAGGTGTTTGCGGCTCTTCCTACAAGAGTAAAGTCTGATTAGTCTCCAAGAAACGCTTCATCGGCCTCGCGATACTATCCCCAATGAGGTCAGCCAGTAGATCATCGGCCCTCAAAAGCCGTCCCACATACACATCGTCCTCAAGGATCGGCCGGAAGATCTCCAACCACTTCGGCAACCCGAAAAGATCGACACCTGGAGGACGCCACAGGCGCGCGAGAAGTGCGGCAGTGACCCGTCGCGCTTGTCTCGGCTCCAGCAGAACCTGCGCAGCACCCCGATAGAACTTCATGTGCCGACCTTCCTGCTGGGCGATTTGCCTGAGTAAGCCGTCCAGAGCCGGATCGCCCAGCTTCTCCCCAATCCTGCGATAAGTGGTCAGGGCTATGTATTCCTGTACCGAGCCGAGGGTGCAGTAAGCAGCATCTAGATGTGGGACAAGGAACCCGGACAGGTACAGCGCAGGCCAGGTGGCGATGGACCGCAAATCACGGATACTTCGCCGCGAAGAAAAGGTTAAAGATCTTACACCCAACTTTTCTGCTGCTGCTTCCAAGGCTCGTCCATGCTCGGCTTCCTCAGCGAGCCATAGGATGTTGAACTGCTTAATGGGGTTGCTCCGGTCCGCGCGAGTTGCCGCCAGCTTGCGGCGCATCACGACCGAGTCGGTCTCGATGAGACCCAGGGCGTACAGCATCGTCCCATATTCGCAATTAATCGGCGCTTGGATCTTTGCACACTGGTCGCGCCAGCAGATTGGACCCCAAGAGCGCACATAACTGTCGAAGAGTTGACCGATGCGGGATTCGTGCTCAACAATCACGCACTTTCTCCTATTACCACAATATGATGAGCGAATATACGCCGCTAATGGTCGCCAGGAGTTGGAGCACGGCAAGGAAGATATCGCGGGGTCGATTGAAAGGCATGGAACGAATCGTGGCGACCCTCTTGATCCGCTGCGCAATCGCCTCGCACTCGCTATAGAATCTATGGTCCGCTACCAGGGCGGTGCGATTTGCCTCTACCCGACGCAGGGCGATTCCAAGCAGAACCACCTGCCTCTCCCGAAACGCGATGATACGTCGACGCGTAAGCAACGGCGGGAGTCCAAGGTAGAACGGCAAAGTGACGATCCACTGGAGCAGAATCGGCGCGAGCACCCAGGCCCCGATCGGCTGCGGCAACGAGATAGAGATAAGCACGAGAGAGAACCCGTGGATCAGGATAGCAACATAGGTCGGAAGCAAAACTCCTCGTGCTTCGGCCCAGCCGTAGTATCCATCCCGATTGTGCACATCTGCCTGATACTCAAGGACCTTACGCAGCCGCCACAGGGCCACCAAGACGCGACTTCCCGCCAGATTCATCACAATGATGAAGTAGATTCCGAAGGCGCCGATGCACAGGTAGAAGAAGGCGCTGACCGGAGCAACCTGCCAACTTGCCCACCAGTGGGAGTAAACAAGCTTGCCCCAGTCCCGGCGATCTGTCGAATTCGGCGCAAAAATGCTGTAGACGCCAAGCTTATTCTCGCCGACGGAGACCAACACGACGCAGATCAATGCAATAGCGAAGGTAAACCTCGCTGCGCGCCCGACCCTAACAAAGTATGCGTTGGCATTTGCAACTTCTGCGCGAATGGCCGCAGCGTCCGCACCCGTCCGGACCTTGATGGCGCCATTGCGTACCATCGAGGCCAGAAATACCGATATAGAACTCCATTGCCTGAAAGCAAGATATGGAGTGACAGCAAGCGAGAGAATAATGAACAGTGACGGGATATCTCGCCAGATGGGAAAATTCTCACTAACGACCACATCCTTAGCGCACTTCAGTTTCCCCATATGCAGGAAGGTTGCCACGTCCGAGCAGACCTGACCTCGGATGCCGGGGGTGGAGAACTCACCATAAATAGCTGAAAGAATGAGCACCAGCATCAAGGACGTCGGGGCAGCAAGGAGCATCCATCCTGTGCGCCAGCCATGGTTGCGAAATTTTGAAAGAAGCAGCGGCTCGGCGTCAAAGATCCTGAACGCGTAACCACTGACTGTCGGCGGAGGGGGCATCTCTGTTTCCTAATATTCTTGGGTTGCCACGCCAGGCACGCGCTCGCCGCCTGAGTCACCAAATCGAACAGGTGAGCCAAGCTACCGGACGGTAGGGTTTTCGGGCCCATCCGAGAGCCCATCCCACGAGTGGACAAGTTGACGAGAAGGCTGTCAAGCAGTTTGGCCGTATTGCAGGGTCTGTTGGATGTGCTGCTGTCATATAGCTCTGAACGTGCCAGACGAAAGGCGACCTTGCCCAGGCCGAGATACGTCTCGGAGGAACGTTTCTTCCTGGCCTCGGCCAACCCAAATGCTCGGGACCTTCTCCCCTTCTCCGGCCGACGCAGATTTCATGACATGATCCACAACCGCCAGCTCGTTCGCGGAACGAAATCGCGGACAGCTTGACCAACACGCCAGAAGCTTGCCGTCGTCAATGAATCAGCAGCCAGCATCGGGGGGAAGCTCCTCCGCGAGCACTTCCGTGAGCAGATGGCTATGCGAAATGCGCGTGGCACGGTACGAAGTTCGAGGGCGCCATCGAGTACGCCATAACTGACGATTTCCGGCTACAAACCCGAGACTCGTCTCGGCAAGCCTCGGCACAGCAATTCCAGCCTTTGGGTAGCTGCAACTTCCCGTGAGGTCGGCCAGCGCGTCGCCGCATTCGTCTGCCTGAGATGGACGAGTGAGGCCAAGACTTCCCAGACCAGACACTGAGACGACGTGAGCCCCTGGGCCTGTTTCTCCGTTACGATTCCCTCCCTCCCAGGAAGGGGATTTCTAACAATGGCTCAGCGCGTAGTCACGTTGTTCACGGATGACATCACCGGCAACGAGGGTGAAGACATCGCGACGCACACCTTCAGCTTGGATGGCGTCACCTACGAAATCGACCTCGGCCAGGAGACGTACCAGCAACTGCTGGACGCTCTCGGTCCGTTCTTCAACGCCGGGCGGAAGACCGGTACTGCCCGTCGCAGCAAGGCAGTTCGCGCGGCAGCTGGCCAAGGGCCCGACCCCGTAAAGGTCCGTGAGTGGGCCCGGTCGAGCGGCATCGAGGTCAACGCCCGCGGTCGGGTTCCGGCTGACCTCATCGAGAAGTACCAGGCTGCCCACTAAGCGGGCCTGGGCCCCAGTGGGGCTGCTGCTAGAGCTTTCGGCGCACCGTGGCCAGCCTCCAATCGGAGGCGTCGGCCCGGTGCGCCGCGCTATTGACCCTAGGCGATGGGCGGCTGCACCTGCTGGCCCGTGAAGCGCGTCCGGGCAGCCTGCGGCTCCTTGCCCAAGACATAGATGACCGACAACGACACCGCCGCCACGCACATACAGGTCACTGCCAGGCCCGCTTCGCCGACATCCACCAGGTGCCACGACAGGACGAACAAGAGGATGACGGTGCCGAAGCCGCACAGCATCGTCCACAGCCGATGACGTGCTCTCGTCTGGCGGAGCTGGAACTCGCGGACAGCATTTCTTTCCAGGTAGTCCAGGACCTTATCCACCTTGGCCTCGTCGAGGCCCAAAAGCATGCCAAAACCCTCAAGCTCGTTCGCAAGCCCGGGAACCGGTTGTGGTTGTGTCGGGTCATCCGCTTCCATTAGACGGCCCTCCCCCCTTGGAGTTGGTACCGTTACGTTCTCGGCCTCGAATACTCGCCAGGACCTGAACAATAGCTAGAAGGTCCTGACTGGTCAGGGAACGAGCGAACCTGACGGATACCACAGACACGGCGACCGCAACACCTGCGACAATAAACCAACCCGTCCAGTCGTATGCGAAGAACAAGGCAATGGAGGCAATCATCCACACCCACCAATTTGCCCAAGCCGCGAGCTTCACATATCGCCAGATAGGATGTGACATCTCTACGTGGCCATCACACATCATGATGTCGGACCCAGATGATGCCATCTTGTACTGATTCCTGCCAACGGAATCGACATGCTGATGTAGGCGGTCGCCTGTAGCGGGTTGCCCCGAGGATAATTTTTTAGTATTGCGCTCTGGGGAGACGGATTGGATGAGGGCAGCCGTTTCTGGCTGGGTAAGCTCGGATTCGAGTTGCCGCACGCTCTCTAGTGCTTCCTCACGCGCGTCTTGGCGGGCCAACTGCCACTCGATCTCGTGATCGAACCCAGCTAGGCGATCAAGGACGCGCTGGACTAGTGGCGCCTTTTCCATGTGCCCCCTGTCCGTGATCACATGGCGAGCTTCTACATTGCCGGTTGCCCCCAGTATGGGCACTCCGAGCAACTGCCGCCCAGTGCTTGCCCAACCCGTTGCCAAGCCAACGATTCATCGCGAAAGAATCACCAGCCCGAATGATCACTAACGGACAATCCGTGGCTGCTTCCGGTCCTGGTGGGGTTTTAGGCGCACCGCGACGAACCCAGCTCATGGCTCCACTCGGAGATGAAGGCGGTGCGCTTCGCAGCCTCAACCGAGGCGTCCAAGAAGTCGTGCCGGTTGAACAAGCTGCCGTTCAGGGGCTCCCACGGGCTACCCCAGCGCACGAGCACTTCCACGAACTCGTAGCGGCCGTAGACATGGCCGTCGTGGGTGAAGCCGTCTTGGGCGTTGGCACGCTCCCAGTACGGGAAGGCCGGAGTCCACCACGCCTGATACGGCTCGTTCTTGCCCGGCACCATGACCGACCAGACCGGCTCCTGGCTGCTGGGCTCGCTGGTGAGGTAGTAGGAGATCACGCCCCCGGCCTGCTTGACGGAGCAGTACGTGCCCGAGGCAGGTTCGGCCGCCGGAAGCGTCCGCTGATCCGACGGCCCGGACGGTTGACCCGCAGCCACCAGCGCCACCACCGCCAGGACCAGGGCCAGAACGAGCCCGAGCAACAATCCCCGCGTCCGTGAGCCGAGGTGACGCCGCGGTTGCTTCGGTGCCACCACAGGCTCCGGCGGCGGCGCGGGCACGATGACCGCGAGCAGCGTGACGCTGACCGTGACCTCGTCCATCTGGACCCGCAGCTTGTCGGTGCGTTGGCCGGTCGGCGTATCGGCCGCGATGGGTTGGCCGTACACGCGCAGATCGACCGTCGACACGTCTCGGAACTCGGCCGGGCCGGTGAACCAGAACAGACCCGACTCGGTGATGATCCGCGCCCGCCCGATCTGCGAGCCATCCGTGAAGCCCAACGTCACCGGACGCATCTTCGGTCGTTCGCCCACGGCGACGATCCCGAAGTCCACAACCTGTGGATGGGGCTCCACGATCCGCGGTGGTGGCGGTGGAGGTGGCGGTTCACGACGCGGTGGAGGCTGGTTGGCTCGGGGCTGTTGCGTGTGGTGCTGGCTGCTCGTCTGGCGACGGCGAGCGGCGTCGTACTCGCGGCGCAGGAGTGGACTGCGCAGCACTTGGTAGGCCCGATTGATCCAGATCATGTCCTCGTGGGCTCGTGCAGCCTGCTCGTTTGGCCGTCGGTCGGGATGGGCCTGCCGAACGCAGGCAAGGTAGGCCCGCCGGATGGTCTTTGAGTCGGCATCGGGCCGGATGCCAAGCACGGCGTACAGGTCGCGTGGCGGCGTCACGAGCCACCGCCTGGTGCTAGCGCGAGGCTAACGGCGACGCCGGACGATGCTGATTTGCTCTGGCAGCCTTCGACACGCCTGGGTGCTGGCTGACCTGCGAAGACGTACGATCCCGGACTCATTCGGCACCGTCCGGCTCGTCGTCCCGCTCACTCTTAATCAGCGGGTCCGGGGTTCGAGTCCCTGGCGGCGCACAGCGGCAACACCGAGAAGGGCCCGTCGATTTCGGCGGGTCCTTCTCGCCGTCCACACCCTCGCGAGGCCCCCGGCCGGCCGATCGGGCCCACCCGGCGGTCAGCCGATCCGCCCCTTCCACACCGACTCCCGAGCGCGCGAGATCGCCACGAAAAGTTGCCTGCGCGCCAACTCCCGGTGTTCCGCCAGGACCGCCTCGCTCACGTCGGCGAAGTCCGGCGATCCGGCGATCCGCACCGAGGCGTCGTATCTGGGCAGGAAGACGTGCTTGAACTCCAGCCCCTTGGCCCGGCGATAACTGCCGAGCTTGATCGCGTTCGCCTCCACGCCGTGGTAGCTCTCCAACCCCAGGACCGGCAGCCGGGCCTTCGTCAGGAGGCGCCGATAGTGCTCGATGTCCTTGCGGGACGGGCAGAGCACCGCCGCGTCGCCGATCGCCCCGGCGTCCGCGAGCGCGCGCAGGGCGGCGACCAGCGCACCGTCGTGCTCGGCCCCGGTCGGCCAAGCTCCCTCGAAGGTTTCGCCGTCGTGATAGGTGAGTTCGACATCGCGACGCCCGGAGAGCCGGTCCCCGTCGAAATTCTCGAAGTCGTCGTCGGCCACCACGGCCAACGCGCTCCGCAACACCTTCGCCCGGTTGCGGTAGTTGACTCGCAAAACCTGCCCCCGGTCCCCTCGGATGTCGATCCCCGCGTCGGCGAGCCGGAACCCGCCCGGATAGACCGCCTGCTGCCCGTCACCAATCAGCAGCAGACCGTTCGGGGCGTCGCCCACCAAGGCGTGCAACAAGCGCACACCGACCAGAGTGAGATCCTGCACCTCGTCGACGATCACGCAGGTGTAAGGCGTGGCCCCCGGCGCACTACGCACCTCGTCCAGGGCCATCCGCAGGACATCCCCGAAGTCCTGCACGTCGCGCTCGATCCGCAACCGCTCGTAGTGCTCGTACAGGGCCCAGACCGCCTCGCGGGCCGGCTTGCGCAGCAGGGTCTTGCGGCCGCGCCGAGGCAGCGCCGCGTACTCCGCGAAGTCGGTAATGCCGCGGCCCTTGATCACCTACTCGATCTCGTCCCGCCAGTGGTTCGGCGAGGGCGACAGCTCGGACAGCCGGCTGTCGCGCCCGAACCGCACCCAGACCAGGCCGAACGCGGTCCCCGCCGCACCGCTGTCCAGCCGCACCCGTCGTCTCCAACAACATTCGCAATCGCGCTCTGAACGATTGCCTCGCGGTCCGACTGACCACCTCGGTCAAACCACAAATGCCCAGCATCGTCGAACTAGGCCCGGCCGACCCCATGGTCGGACGCGTCCTGTGCGACGACATCGCCCTCCTCTATCGTGACGACTTGGACGAGGACCGAGGCGCCCTCACCCTCGCCACCATGGCGAAAATTGCCGCTGGGCTCCGCGCCGCGCTCGCCATCTGAAGCCGGCCCCGAATCGCCCCGGTCGGCCGTAGCGCGGTTGACCGATGTTCGCTCCTGCGAGGCTCGCGACAGACGGCCGGTGACACAAGGCCGGTGTCCCGGTCGACCCGGCTCCGGGCTACTCGAGGTAGTCCTCCAGCAGGGCCGGGGTGAGGCCGGCCGCCCGGGTCTGGTCGATGAAGGACTGGATGTCCTCCTTGAATTCCTTGCGGAAGTGCATGAGGACGATGTCGCCCGGGCGGAGCTTGTCGCCGACGGCGAATTGCATCCGACCCTTTTGGATCTCGGCGCTCCAGTGCACGACGTGCGTGACGCCGCAATCGTCGGCCGCGCGCATCGTGTTCTCGTCGTGGTTTCCGTACGGCGGGCGCAGCAGCGTCGGGCGCTTGCCGAATTCGCGTTCGTAGGCGTCGGAGGTGCCGCAGATCTGGTTCTTCTGCGTGTCGTACGGCTTGCCCCGGAGATTGGGGTGGTCGAGGGTGTGGTTCTCGATCGCGCCGCCGGTCTCGTCGCGCATCCGCCGGAGGAACCCCGGGTCCTGCTTCGCGTATTGATCGGTCAGGAACAACGTCGGCTTGATCCCGGCCTCGCGCAGCACCCGGATCATCTCCGGGTCCTTGTACGCGCCGTCGTCGATGGTCAGGAACGCGACCTTGTCCTGCGTCGATATTCGGTACACCGGCTTCTCCGGCAACGGGTGCGGGATCGGCTTCGCGGCGATCTGCGCGGTCGGCGGCGGGGTCTTGGCCTGCTGCGGGGAGTGTTGCCCGAGCAGTGTGGCGGTCGCCCTCGCGCTGAGCCTGACCGTGCACTTCGCCTTCGCGTACAAGCAGGCGGACGAGGCGCGCAAGCTCCAGGTCGACCGGATCGACCTGGCCCTGCGCGAGTACGCCCGGACCGGGCAGCCCACGTTCGGCAGCCGGGTGGACGACCCGCAGGTGCCGAGAGCGCTGCGGCTCGCGGTGCGCGACGGCGACCGGGCGACCGAGTTGGCCGGCGGTTGGATCTGGGCGGCGGTCGGGGTGGACGGACACGTGTTGTCGCTGCGCTCCAGCTACCGGGATCGCACCAGCGACCTGGCCTCGCTGGACCGGGTCCTGGTGCTCGGCGCGGTGTGCGTGGTGGTGTGCGGCGCCGGGGTGGGTGTGCCGATCGGGGCGCGGCTGTCGCGTCGACTGCGCCGGGCGGCCGACGCGGCCCGGCGGGTCGCGGCCGGCGAGCGCTCGATCCGGGTCCGGGCCGCGATCGGTGGCAGCGGTCGGGACGAGGCCGCCGAACTGGCCGCGGCCGTGGACGCGATGGCGGACGCGTTGCAGGCCCGATTGGACACCGAACGCCGGGTCACCGCCGACATCGCGCACGAGTTGCGTACGCCGCTGACCGGGTTGAGCGCCGCGGCCGACCTGCTGCCCACGGATCGGCCGGGCGAGTTGGTCCGGGACCGGGTACGGGCGCTGCGCTCGCTGGTGGAGGACGTGTTGGAGGTCGCCCGGCTGGACACCGCGACCCAGCGTGCGGATCTGACCGAGGTGCCGCTGGGCACGTTCGCGGTGCGCCGGGTGGCGGCGATCGCGCCCGCGGCCGAGGTGCGAGTGGTCGGCGACGAGGTGGTGGTCACCGATCCGCGCCGGCTGGAGCGGATCCTGGCGAACCTGCTGACCAACGCGACCCAAGCACGGGTCGGCGCCGGTGGTGGTGGAGGTGGACGGGCCGCGGATCCGGGTCCGGGACGCGGGGCCCGGCTTTCCGGCCACGTTGCTCCGCGAGGGGCCGAGTCGGTTCCGCAAGGGTACGGACGACCGGGCGGTGGGCGGGCACGGCCTGGGACTGACCATCGCGATGGGGCAGGCGGCGGTACTGGGGGCGTCGTTGACGCTCGCGAATCCGGAATCGGGCGGGCGCTCGCGGAGCTGACGCTGCACTCGGGGGATTCGTAGGGTGTGGTGCCCGCCCGCTCCGCCCGTTGCGCCCGCTGCGTCGCGCACCGAGCCTGCGGGTCCACCGCGCTCCGGCGCGGCGTGCTCGGACCCGCCCTGCGTCGGTGCGATTCGGGTGTCGGTATGGGTATCGGTGGCGACGAGGACGGGAGTATTCCGTGGTTGCTGTGGTCGGGTTGTTGTTGGCGGCCGGTGGTGGGCGACGGCTCGGGGGGCGGGCCAAGGCGCGGTTGACGCATCGGGGCCGGCCGTTGGTCGAGTTCGGGGTCGGCGAGTTGGTGCGCGGCGGGTGTGAGCGGGTCGTCGTGGTGCTCGGCGCCGAGGCCGACGCCGTACTGGCCGAGGCGGAGCTGACCGGCTGTGCCGTGGTGCGCAACGACGACTGGGCGAGCGGTATGGGCTCCTCGCTCGCCGCCGGAGTGGCCGCCCTGCCCACCGACGCCGACGCGGTCGTGGTCACCCTCGTGGACATGCCCGGTGTCGGTGCCTTGGCCGTCGCGCGCCTGATCGCCGCGGCCGGCGGTCCCGAGGACCTGATCGCGGCGGCCTACGCCGGCACCCGCGGCCACCCGGTCCTGTTCGGCCGTGCCTGGTGGCCCGAGCTGGTCCGTACCGCCGAGGGCGACGCCGGTGCCCGGGCCCTGCTGGCCGCGCAGCGCGCCCGGGTACGCCTGATCGAGTGCGCCGATATCGCCGACCCGTACGACATCGACACCCCCGCCGACCTGGACCGGCTCGACCCCTGACGGCGCACGGACCCGGGCCGGCGGGGCCCGGGTCCGTGCGAGGCGTGGTGCGCGGCGCGGGTCACGCCTGGTTGAAGAACCCGTCGTGGTTCTGCTGGGACGGATCGCCCGTCAACAGCCGTGCGTCGGCCGGCATCAGCAGGAAGACCCGCTTCGCCAGCCGCTCGATCGCGCCGCGCCGACCGAAGGTCAGCCCGGAGGCGAAGTCGACGACCCGCTTGGCGTCCGACTCGTCCATCGCCGTCAGGTCGATCACAACCGGAATGTCCTGCCGGAAGTATTCGCCTATCGCCCTTGCCTCGTGGTAGCTCTTCGGGTGTACGACGGCGATGCGCGTGCTCGGCCGAACCGGCGTCTCCGTGGCGGCCGCCCGTGCGGCGAACACCTCCGACGCCGGAACCACGCTGCCCTCCAGGGCGCGCGAACGCGACTCCTCGGGCTCGTCGTCGTAGACCCAGCGCGACCCCGTGTCGTCGTCGTCTGCGTCGTATGTACCGGTCTCGTAGGCACCCGCGCCGGTGCGGTACAGGTCGTCGTCCACGTCCCCCGAACCGATCCCGAGCCACGAGCCGGCCTTGCGCAATGCGCCCATGGGCACCTCCGCGTCCGCTCGTCCCGGCCCCGTCCGGGCTATCTCGTCATCCTCCACTCGACCGAACTGTATGCGAGTGCCGGGTCTGATGCGTCGAACGACGCGCCTATAAACGGACAGATCATCCAAGCGACCTCGAACGGGCGTACCCAGTGCGGCTTCTGACGCCATTTGAGATCTTTATCCGCGCATTCCGAATCGAACCGCATCGAAATTCCGACTCGCACCGTTCGAACACAATAACTCGAACTGATGTACGAAAGTCGGGAATTCCGACGGCCGACCGAAGGAAACGCGCAACGATTCGGGCCGAGAACGTAAGCGGAGGCAGGCGCGGACGCGGACGCGGGCCCGGAAGGCGGAAGCGGGCGCGGGCGCGGGCGCGGGCGCGGGCGCGGGCGCGGAAAGCGGAAGCGGAAGCGGAAGCGGAAGCGAGCGCGGCACCGGAAGGGCAGCGGGCCCGGAAGCTCGCGAGGAACCGCACACCCCACCGACCCTTTCCACCTCCCACGCCCGGTCGGCGACACTCGGCCGAACCCCCGGCCCGCAACAAGGCGCTGGAATACCCGAACCCCGTTGACCAGCAAGGCCGTTGCCGATCAACGACCAAGCCTGCGCGAGCCCTCGGCAAGCCCCGTACCGGGCCCCGGGAATCCCGCGCGGTCCGCCCCGGCGCACCTCTACCGGTGGACCGGGGGCAGGTCGCACACTCGGATGCGACATCTTCGGAGGTGAGCATGGATTCGCCTTTCCGCATCGTGCGGCCCCCTCGTCCGCTCGAAGAGCCGTATCCCTCACGGGCCCGCATCAACGAACAGGTGGGTGTCGTCTGGGACTGGGGGATGCGTGAGGATCCCGCGGCGGCCATCCGGCTCTACCACCACCTCGGCGAGGTCGCGAGCAGGGTGCTCGGCAGCACCGATCGGGACACGCTCAACATCCGCCGGGCGTACGCGCACTTCGTCGGCCAGGACGGCGATCCCCGGCGTGCCGCGCAATTGCTGGCCGGCCTGATCCCGGTCGCCACGCAGCACCTGGGCCCCGGCGACTGGGTCACCCTCGACATGCGGCTGTGTCACGCCCGGTTCACCGGCGAGGGCGGCGAGGCACCGCGCGCGGTCGCGCTGTTCATCCGGATCGTCGCCGACATGACCCGCGCGTTGGGGCCCGAGGCGGAGAGCACGCTGACCGCGCGCAGCTTCCTGGCCCGGTTCACCGGCGAGTCCGGCGATCCGCACCGGGCCGCCGGGATGTACGGCGCGCTCGCCCTGGACTCGATCCGGATCCTGGGTGCCGACTGCCTGGAATCGCTGGTGGCACGCGCGGGCCACGCGATCAATCGCGGACTCGCCGGCTACCGGGGCGAGGCGCTGGCCCTGTACGACCCGCTGATCGCCGACTTCGTCCGGGTACTCGGCCCCGACCACGCGGAGACCCGACAGACCCAGGTCTGGCAACGCTGTTTCCGAGGGGGAAGCGGCTGAATCCGGGCCGACGGGCGGCGGCTAAGGTAGCCACTCCTGTACGGCCGGAACGGGGAACGGTAGACATGGAAGAACTGCGCGACGGGGATCCGATACGGCTCGGGCCGTATCGGCTGCGCGGCCGGTTGGGCGAGGGCGGGATGGGCGAGGTGTTCCTCGGCACGTCTCCGAGCGGAGTGCGGGTCGCGGTCAAGACCGTCCGTCCCGAGTTCGCGACCGACCACGGATTCCGCGACCGGTTCCGACGTGAGATCGACCTCGCACGGCGGGTGGACAGCGCGTGGACCGCGCCGATCGCCGAGGCCGACCCGGACGCGCGACCACCTTGGCTGGCCACCGAGTTCCTGACCGGACTGTCGCTGTCCGAGGCGATCAACCGGTACGGCCCCCTGCCCGAGGGCACGCTGCGCATCCTGGGTGCCCAGTTGGCCGAGGCGCTGATGGCGATCCACCGCGCGGGCCTGATCCATCGCGACCTCAAACCGTCCAACGTCGTACTGGGCCGCGATCGGCTGCGGGTGATCGACTTCGGCGTCTCGCGCGCGGTGGACGAAGGTGGCCAAGGTCTGACCGGGACCGGCCGGGTGGTGGGATCGCCGGCGTTCATGTCGCCGGAGCAGGCGGGTGGTCGAGCACTGGGACCGGCGAGCGACGTGTTCTCGCTCGGCTCGGTGCTGGTGTTCGCGGCCACCGGGCGGGGTCCGTTCCACCACGACGCGCCGGTGCCGCAGTTGCAGATGATGATGCGGGTGCTGCGCGACGAACCGGCGCTGACGGATGTGCCGGACGGCATAAGGGACTTGCTCGCCGAGTGCCTGGACAAGGACCCGGACCGGCGACCCACCCCGACCGCCGTGCTGAATCGCTTCATGGGCGACGACGAGCCGCCGGCCACGACGTCGTGGCTGCCGGCCGCGCTCGCGGCCGAACTGGAGCGGCGGCACCTGGGAGACCCGACGGCGCCGGCGGCGCTCTCGCCGGTCGAGCCGACGGGCGAGGTCACGGTGCCGCCGACCCGGGCGCTGGGCATCGGGGTGGAGAACGGCGCGAGCGCCGGGCAGACCCGGGCCGCGGAGTCCGCGCCGCCCGCCGGCCGGAAGACGCCGCCGCCGCAACCGAGCCTGCCACCGACCGTCGGCATGCCCGAACCCCCGCCCGAGAAAAGGGCGTTGACCCGTCGCGCCTTCCTGTTCGGCGGCGGTTCCCTCGCGGTGGCCGCGGTGGGCGGTGGCGCCGGATGGCTGCTGATGGGCGACGAGAGCGATCCGGGCAAGCGGGTCTGGCAGTACGCGGCCGGCGCCGTCGCCGCCTCGTCGCTGAAGGTGCAGGGCGATCTCGTTTACCACGTCGCGGACGGTGTGGGTGGCGCCAAGGGCCAGATCACCGCGATCGACGCGGAGTCCGGCAAGCAGGTCTGGCGCAAGGCCACCGCGGGCAGCTCGGTGTCCGCACCGCTGACCGCGAAGGACCACGTGTTCGTCGTCTCCTGGACGGTCGACGGTTCGGCGTCGGTGGCGGAGAAGACCCAGCCCTCGATCTGCACGGTGCACGCCTTCGCCCTGGGCGACGGCGAACAGCGCTGGAGCCAGGAGTACGCCGCTCGCTGGGTCAACCTGCCGGCGGCCCTGGACGGCGACGTGCTGTACCTGGGCGTCTCCGAGGAGAACTCCACCTCACCCGATGCCGGCCGAATCGTCGCCATCGACGTGACCAGGAACAAGGAGGTGTGGAAGGCGGAGATGACCGGCGACGCCGGAATGCCGTCGACGCCGGTGTTCACCGGGAGCATGGTGTACGTATTCGCCCAGCCGAGGTACTCCTCATACCCGTCGGTGATCCGCGCCTACGAACGCAACGGGACCCCGAAGTGGGAGATCCCGTTCAAGGACTGTCCCTGGGGCCGCGACGTGGTGGTGGCCGGCGAGCGGGTGCTGACCGTGGTGACCTCCGGAAGCAGCGGCGGTGTCTACACCTGGCAGCGCCACGCCCGGTACGCGGCCACCGGCGCGCCGGCCTGGGGTCCGATCTCGGTCAAGGGCGGGCAGAGCCGCGGTTTCACCCTCGCCGGCGACATCGCGTACTTCGCCTACGACGGCGCCGACGACACGTCCAGATCGGGCCTGGTGGCGGTGGATCCGGTGACCGGCGCCGAGATGTGGAAGTACGAGATGGAGGCACGCAACGTCGGCGAGGTCACCCGGGTGGGGGACGTCGTCTATGTGGCGAACCACCCCTCCAAGGCCCAGGCGGGGGTCAAGCCGAGCAGCACCGCGAGTGCGCCGCCCACGGACGAGCCGCCCACGTCGGTGACCAGGAGCAAGGTCTACGCGCTGAACGCGAGGACCGGCGTGGTCGTGTGGTCGCGCGAGTTGCCGTCCTTCGGCGCACCTGGGACACCGGTCGTGCAGAACGGCAAGGTGTACGTCTCGATGGACGCCACGGCGGCGGACGCGACGGGTGACGATGCCGCGCAGTTGTTCGCGCTGCGGGTGAAGACCGGCGAACCGGCCTGGAAGGTCGTGTTGCCGGCGCCCGTGTCGTCGCGGGTGGTGTTGGCGAAGGGCAACGCCTATCTCGGCCAGTGGCAACCCTCGAACTCCGCGAGGCCGGCGGCATCGGTGGTCGCGTACGAGGCGTGAGCCGGGATCGGCGGGTCGAGTCTCCGAGCGATGGACGAGCCGCCTGCACCGTGACCCGGGGACGGGACACCGGGCGACGGACGGACCGCCCCCATCCGTGACACATGAAAGCGCGCGCAGCGGGAACGGGAACGAGGTTGCGGGCATGTGCCCGTTTCCACCGACGCACGTGCTCCGCGAGACACCTGCTCCCTCGGACGCGTACTCCGCAGAGCACCTACTCCCCGAGACGAGGAAGCATGGTCGAGTTGGGACCCGTCGACGCCATCGTGTTGGGCTTTCCGGGCCAACGGCTGACCTCCTCCGTACTGGACGCGTTCGAGTCGGTCGAGGAGCGCGGCGACGTGCGGTTGATCGACGCGCTGATCGTGGTCAAGGACATCTCGGGTGTGGTGACCAGCCACGAGGTGAGCGAGTTCGAGGGACTGCGCGACATGGCGGCGGAGTTGGCCGCGCGCGAGATGCTGGGCCTGGCCGGGGCCGAGGACGCCGAGCAGATCGGCCAGGTCATGCCGCCGGATTCGCTGGTGGTGGTGCTGTTCGTGGAGAACATCTGGGCCCGCGAGGTGGCCGGTCGAATCCGCGACTCGGGCGGTCGGTTGCTCTCGTACACCCGGCTGCCGCAGTCCGTCGTGGACGATGCGGAAGAGGCGCTGGCGGGTACGCCGGACGGCGGTTGAGGGCGAGCGGGAATCGGTTGGCTCCGGCCGGTGGCGGCCGGAGCCGCCTGCGTCGGCCGGTCTCGGCCGAAAAGGAACGACTTGATTTCCAAAGGGTAAAGCCGGGCAAAGTCCGGCAACCCGCCCTACCGGTTGGGCGTCTCCACCGGTGCAAGGGCACAACCCCCAAGCAAGCGGAGGTCGACATGACCACCAGCATTCGCCGTACGGCCGCCATCACCCTGGCCGCCGGACTCCTCGTCACCGCCGGCGCCGCCGCTCCGGCCCTCGCCGCCGACGGTTCACCGCCCGGCGGGCAGCAGATCCGCAGGATCGGCGTCGTGGAGAAGGTGACCGCCTTCTACGACCAGTACCTGTCCGCCGTCAACGGCACCAACCCGGACATGAATCCGACCGAGGTCCGGAACGAGTTCCTCACCCCGGAACTCAACGCGCGCCTGGACGCGTGGGCCGAACAGCACATGGCCGACCCGGTCTTCCGCGCCCAGAACACACCGCAGAGCCGCGACGTGCGCTACGAGGGCAGCGGCGCGGGCAGCGCGTCGGTGGTCGTCACCGAACACTTCGGCGACTCCACCATCGACGTCCGGTACCGGGTCCCCCTGTCCGGCGGCCGAATCACCGACCTGACCGACACCCCGCGGTAACCGCCACACACAACGCCCCCTGCGGACCACCGCGCACCCGGCGGGTCACCGATCCGACACACCGCCACGAGGGCGCCTCCACCTCACCGGAGGCGCCCTCGCCGTGCGGTCGTGGATCAGGCGGACTCGGTGGGGAGGCCCGCGTTGGTCCAGTCCTCGATGCCCTCGGCGTACTTGCGGACGTTGGTGTAGCCGAGGTGGGTGAGTCGGTCGGCGACCTGGCCGCTGTTCGGGCAGGCGGGGTTGGAGCAGTAGGTGACGATCGCGGCGTCGCGGTCGGGCAACAGGGTCGGGGCCAGCGTGTCGACCTGGTCCCGGACCAGGGCGAGTGCGCCGGGCAGGTGTTGCTTGGCCCAGTACTCGCCGCCGAGCGCGTCGACGACGGTCACGGTGCCGGCGGCGATCTCGGCGCGCAGCTCGTCCCGGGTGATCAGTGCGGTCATGGCACACCTCCAAAGAATCGGACTATAGTCCGGTTGTGGCTCACGACGACATTAACGGACCGCAGTCCGCTTCTGCAATCCCCCTGGATCTGCTCCGCACCCCGCCCCCCAAGGAGCGCGCCGACGCGGCCCGCAATCGAGCCGCCATCCTGGAGGCCGCGGCCGGGCTGTTCGCCGAACAGGGCGTCGCGGCGGTATCGATGGACCAGATCGCGGCAGCGGCCGGCGTCGGCAAGGGCACCCTCTTCCGCCGCTTCGGCGACAAGTCCGGCTTGGCCACAGCGCTTCTCGACACCCGAGAGCGCGCCCTGCAAGAGGCGGTCCTGCACGGCCCACCGCCCCTGGGCCCGGGAGCACCGGCGGAGGAACGCCTCACCGCGTTCCTCGACGCCTACTTCGACTACCTACTGGAACACCTGGACCTGATTCGCGTGTCGGAGACCTCGTCCCCCGGCGCCCGCTACCGCATCGGCGCGTACCGCTTCTGGCACCGCCACGCGGCGATCCTGCTGGGCCCGGCAACCCCCGACCCGGACTACACCGCGCACGCCCTGCTGGCCCCGCTGGCGGCCGAACACGTCACCGCGCTGCTTCCGGAACTGGGTCCGGAACGAATCCGCGCGGGTGTACTCCGGTCGGCCCGCGCCGAGGCGCACCCCGGGCGCGGCTGACGGATCCCCGGCGCGCACCCCGGCGCTTCGCGCGTCGGGCCCGAAGGATCGCACCTCAGCGGGCGACCGCCGGCACGGAGCGCGCCCGCCAACTCTCCTCGTACGGGATCCGGGTACCCGGCGTGTGGCCCGCGTCGATGTGCGCGAGCAGGGTTTCGACGTACAGGTTTTCGCCGTCCGTGCGCATCGGGGTGACCTTCGCGCCGGAGAACTTGCGGACGATGCTCGGGTCGGCGTCCGTCCACAGACGGTCGGCGGCGAGGGCGAGGCGGTCGAGGAGGTACTCGAACGTGGCGTGGGAGAACTGGAGTTCGGACCCGGCGGGCGGTTCCAGGGTGGGATGGGCGGTGAAACCGCGAAGCTTGACCAGGGCGTCGGACTCGGGGACGTACCGCCCTTCCTCGGCCGGCTCCAGGTTCTCCAGATAGCCCAGCCCGTTGCGCAACCGCTGCGTGACGCCCTGCTCGGTGCGCTCCGAGACGCACCGCCCGACGAGTTCGGCACCGTTGAGGGACAGGGACGCGGCGGCGACGTACTGCCCCTGCGCCACCAACAACCCGGCCGACACCATGAATTCGCGCAACACGCCGGCCGTGTGCAGATACTTGCAGCCGTACGGCGGTATCCCGTACCGCGCGGAGACCGGCGCCCAGACCTCGGCCTCACCTCGCGGCAGCGCGTGCCGGGTACGTCGAATCGATGACTTCATGGCCCCATGGGTACCGGTGGCCGCAGTTCCCGGACAACCGGATTTCGCCGCCGAACCACCGCCGCCGAAGGCGACCACGCACAGCACGACTTCCCGATTCCGGCGTGTCCACCGATGCCGCCGGCCGGACGCCCGCGCCCACCCGCGATCCCCGACCGGAACCGACCGAGCTGCCGACCTGCCGTACCGCCCACCAACGGCCGGCGTGTTGTACGCGGGGGATTAACGCCGGACACGCACGATGTTGTCCCAGTGATCGCATGCGCCGATCACGGATCGGCCCGCGGCCTCGACGACCGCCCCGATCCCGCCCTCCCTCCGGACGGACGTCCGGACAGACCGCAGGAGTTGACGAAGAAGATGGCGGAGCGAGCTCGCATCGGTGTGACCGGACTGGCCGTGATGGGCCGCAACCTGGCCCGCAACTTCGCCCGACACGGGCACACCGTCGCCGTGCACAACCGGACCTCGGCCAAGACCCGCGCGCTGGTCGAGGAGTTCGGCGGCGAGGGCACCTTCCTACCCGCCGACACCGCCGAGGAGTTCGTCGCACTACTCGAGCCGCCCCGGCGGCTGGTGATCATGGTCAAGGCCGGCGCGCCCACCGACGCGGTGATCGACGAGTTCGCCGCACTCCTGGAGCCCGGCGACATGATCGTCGACGGCGGCAACGCGCACTTCGCCGACACCCGCCGCCGCGAGGCCGCACTGCGCGAGCGCGGCATTCACTTCGTCGGCACCGGGATCTCCGGCGGCGAGGAAGGCGCCCTGCTCGGCCCGAGCATCATGCCCGGCGGCTCCCCCGAGTCGTACGCCGCGCTCGGCCCGATCCTGGAGGACATCGCCGCGAAGGTCGACGGCGTACCGTGTTGCGCGCACATGGGCCCGGACGGCGCCGGCCACTTCGTCAAGATGGTGCACAACGGCATCGAGTACGCCGACATGCAGCTCATCGCCGAGGCGTACGACCTGCTCAACCGCGCGCTGGGGCTGCAACCCGACCGGATCGCCGAGGTGTTCAAGACCTGGAACTCCGGTCGGCTGGAGTCCTATCTGATCGAGATCACCGCCGAGGTGCTCGCGCACACCGACGAGGCCACCGGCAAGCCGTTCGTCGAGGTGGTCCAGGACCGCGCCGAGCAGAAGGGCACCGGCCGCTGGACCGTGCAGACCGCCCTCGACCTGGGAGTTCCGGTCAGCGGTATCGCCGAGGCGGTGTTCGCGCGATCGCTCTCCGGCCACGCCGACCTGCGCGCGGCGGCGCAGGGGCTGCCCGGACCGACCCGGAACACGCTCGACGGGGACGACGCCGACCGCTTCGCCGACGACGTCGAACAGGCGCTGTACGCGTCCAAGATCGTGGCCTACGCACAGGGCATCCACCAGATCCAGGCAGGCAGTGCCGAATACGACTGGTCGATCGACCCGGGTACGGTCGCCGAGATCTGGCGCGGCGGCTGCATCATCCGGGCCCGCTTCCTGAACCGGATCCGCGAGGCGTACGCGGCGGACCGAAAGCCCGACTCCCTGCTGACCGCCGAATACTTCCGCGACGCGATCTCCGGTGCTCAGGACGCGTGGCGCCGGGTGGTGGCCACCGCCGCCGAACTGGGCATCCCCACCCCGGGCTTCGCCGCCGCTTTGTCCTACTACGACGGCCTGCGCTCGCCGCGGCTGCCGGCCGCGCTGATCCAGGGCCAGCGGGACTTCTTCGGCGCGCACACCTACCGCCGGGTGGACCGCGAGGGCTCCTTCCACACCGAGTGGTCCGGCGACCGCAAGGAACACACGGTCTGACCCGAAACCGAAGGCCGCCCCCGGCGGGGACGACACACGTCCCCGCCGACCGGCCGAGCCCGCCCGCTCCCGGCGCCCTCGCCCCCGGGGCCCGTCACCCCCGCGACCCCCGGCACCGCCTCACTCCCAGCGCCCCGCCAACAACCGCGTCATCGCACCCGTCAACACCCCGCGCAACTGCCGCCGCACCGGCGGAGCCAGATGCCGCAGCCACAAATGCGCCGCCCGGTCACCCATCAGCCCCGCACACAGCAGCGGATCCTCGAACAGGAACGCCGGAGCGTGCCAGTTCACGCACACGTCCGGGTCCGGATCCACGGCCGGCACCCGACGCACGCCGACCGCGGCGAGGGCGGTCGCGCAGAGCAGACAGCAGCCGCTCGCGACATCGGTGAACTCGCCTGTCTCCAAAGGCAGTCCGAGCATCCGGGCCTGCTGGAGGCAGTCCATCTCGGCGTGCAGCCCGCGCTTCGACGAGCCCTCGAAGACCCGACGGCCGAAGCTCATCACGCAGTCCGCGCCGGGCTCGGCCGGCAGCGCCCGCCCGGAGGTGAGGACCCGCCCCTCGGCGACCCGCGCCCACCCGACCCAGTCACCGGCGATCTTCGGCACGATCATCTCCGCGGGGGGCGTCTGCACCCGGCCGCCGGAAACCTTCGGACAGTACTCGCAGTGCATGGCGCCTCCCCAGGGACGACATGCCGCAAGCTAGCGCGCGCGAGGTCGGGGTCGCCAGCACAAGACCGGCCGAAAACCACCGGAAAATCACCACTTGTGCGGCCGAAGGGACTCGAACCCTCATATCCTCTCGGACGGCAGGACCTAAACCTGCTGCGTCAACCAATTGCGCCACGGCCGCGCGCGACCGACCTGCGCGACAACGCCCCGAGGTCGACCAGGCTTCATGCTAGTGCCCGCCGCATCGAGCGGCCGGCACATATCCCCCCGCGACCAACCATCCGGCCGAGCCGAAGCCCGAGCCGAAGGCCCGAGCCGACCCCCAGCCCCGAGTCGACCCCGAGGCGACCCCGGCCGCCCCCGAGCCGTCCCGCGATCCCCCGCGACGCCCCCTCAGCGAAGAAGCCGCCCGGTCGCCCGCCGCGCCATCGCCAACGCGCCGTCCCGAGTCGTCCCGCCCAACCCGAGCACCGTCCGCGTACTCAACCCCTCCAACAACGCGAGCAGCTCGGACGCCTCCGCGACCGGGTCGTCGATCACCAGCACGTCCTTGTCCGCGCCCCGGACCAGGACGGTGACCAGGTCGTCCTGCCACCCCCGGTCGATCTCGTCCTGCGCGACCCGCAGTTCCGCGTTGCCGGCGGTCCGCGCCCACAGCTCCACCCACAACATCCAGCGCGGATCGCGCGGGCCGGCGGGCAGGTACAGGCCCAGGAACAGATCGAGCTTGCGGTCCGCCGGCACCCGGCGCGCGAGCAGTCGCGTGCGCTCCTCGGCCAACCGGTCCTCGCTCCAGCGCAGCGCGGCCAGCAGCAACTGATCCTTGCTGCCGAAGTAGTACAGGATGTGCCCGCCGCTGGTGCCCAGGCGCTCCGCGAGGCCGGACATGGTCAGCTTGGCCAGGCCATGCTCGGCAATCGCCGCTATGGCCTCCTCGAGCATCCGGTCCTGGGCGATCCGACCGTCGCTCCGCCTCGTGGCCACCACCGACACCCGCCTCTCGACCGCGCGGCCGACCCGCTCGCGCAAGGGCTCGACCCTATCCCGCCGGCGGCGTCGATCTTGAACGACAGTCAAATTCCGGTCCGATTCGTCACGAACTCTTGACACCTCGCCGACCCACAGCGCACCTTGAGTGGCGTTCAAAGTTCTTGAATGACATTCAAGCTTCCGGTCCGGCCGGCGCATGCCCTCGAAGCCGAACCGCACACCACGAAGAGGAGGTCCGGTGACCCAGCCCCACACGGACTCCGCGAGCGACACTCCGAGCGCCGCCACCAGCGCCACCCCGGCCGGCTTCGGTACGGGGGTCGCCTCCGACGAGCTCTTCCAGGTGGAGGTACACGGGATCGACCCGATCCCGGACGCCGAACGGCACGGCAGTGCCAAGGACGTCTTCTGGCTCTGGTTCGGCTCGAACCTGTCCTTCACATTCGTCATCAACGGCACCCTCGCGGTGATGTTCGGCCTGTCCTTCCGGGCCGCCATCGCCGTGGTCGTGGTCACCGGCCTGGCCTTCTTCGCGGTCGGCGCGCTCGGCTTCGCGGGCGTCCGCACCGGCACCGCGACCCTGGTCATCTCGCGCGCCGCGTTCGGCGTACACGGCAACTTCCCGGCCGGCCTGCTCAACTGGGTCGTCGGGATCGGCTACACCATCCTCAACACCGTGGTCGGCACGTTCGCCCTGGAAGGGCTGTTCGGCAAGCTCGGCTGGGCCGGCGGCGACCTCGCCCGGGTGGTCGCGCTCGCGATCACCCTCTCGCTCACCTTCGCCGTCGCGATGTGGGGCCATGCCACCGTGCAGGCCGCCGAGCGCTGGCTGGCCTACGTCCTGGGCATCGGCTTCGGCCTGCTGATCCTGTTCGTCGTACCGGGCCTGGAGACCGGGTCCGCGCCGGAGACCTCGAACAACTTCCACGCGATCTCGCTCGCCGTGCTCGTCCTGGTCGCCGGCCCGATCTCCTACCTGCCGATGCCCTCGGACTACACCCGCTACCTGCCCCGGGACACCTCACTGCGCTCGATCACCCTGTGGGGCGCGGCCGGCGGCATGCTCTCCTCGGTGCTGCTGGGCGTGGTCGGCGTGGCCGCCGCCACCCAGGCGGACATGACCGACCCGGTGGCCGGCGTCGCCGATCTGGTGCCCGGCTGGTTCGAGGCGCTGTTCCTGCTGCTCGTGGTGGGCGGCTCGATCACCAACTCGATCCTGACCCTGTACTCCTCCAGCCTGAACCTCCAGGTGCTCGGCATCCCGTGGTCGCGCGCCAAGGGCATCCTGGTCAGCACCGCGTTCATCCTGGTCGGCTCGTTGTGGGCGCTGTTCAACGGCAACTTCACCGACAACCTGACCAGCTTCCTGTCCGTGCTCGTGGTGGTGTTCGCCCCGTGGGGCGGCGTGTTCATCGCGGACACGCTGATGCGCCGCTGTCGCTACGACGACGCCGGTCTGCACGACATGCGCGGCGGCGCGTACTGGTACACCGGGGGCTTTCATCCCGCCGGGATGATCGCGCTCGCCGCCGGCATCGTCTTCGCGTGCCTGACCGCCGAGTCCGCGCTGTGGACCGGCGCGCTGGTCGAGACCTTCGACGGCGACCTCACGCTGCTCGGCGCGGTCGTCTCCGGCGTCCTGTACTGGGCACTCGCCCGCCGCGAACCACAATTCGCCGAGCGCTGACCGACCGCGCGCCGGCCCACCCGAAGACCCACCCCGCACCACGTTTCCGCACCACCCCTGGAGTCACCGTGTCCCACACCGCCGATCTGGTCCTGCGCAACGCCCGCGTCCACACCGTCGACCCCGACCTGCCCGAGGCCGAGGCGCTCGCCGTCCGCGCCGGCCGGATCGCCTGGGTGGGTGCGGACGCCGACGCGGCGGCCTGGATCGGCCCGGACACCACCGTGCTCGACGGCGCCGGGCGGCGGGTGCTGCCCGGCTTCATCGACGCGCACAACCACGTCCGGCTCGGCTCGGACGACGCGTGCGTGCAACTGGCCGGCGTGCGCACGCTGGCCGGCATCCACGAGCGGATCGGTGCCTGGCTGGCGGCCAACCCGGACGCCGAGTGGATCGAGGCCGAGGCGTTCGACTACTCGGCGATCCCCGACGGCCGGATGCCGCGCGCGAGCGACCTGGACCCGGTCACCGGCGACGTGCCCGCCTTCGTGCTCAGCTACGACGTGCACACCGCGTGGCTGAACAGCGCGGCGATCAAGCGCCTGGGGATCACCCGGGACAGCGACGTGCTGCCGTTCGGTCGGGTGGACAAGGACCCGGAGACGGGCGAGCCGACCGGCTTCGTCAAGGACTTCGCGATCCGCGGGCTCTCCCGCGAGGGGCACCGGGCACTGCGCGAGCTGGGTCTGCCGTGGGCCTCGGCGGACCGGCAGTACGGCCGGCTGGCCAAGAGCCTGGACGACGCGATCCGGTTCGGCATCACCACCGTGGTCGAGCCGCAGAACTCGCTCGACGACCTCGCGCTGTACACCCGCGCCCGGCACGAGGGCCGACTGCGCTCGCGCATCGTGGCGGCGCTGTTCCACCCGCGCGGTACCACCGCCGCGGACCTGGACGAGTTCGCCGAGGCGGCCCGGGCGCACAACGACGACCGGCTGCGGGTGGGCCCGCTCAAGCTGTACATCGACGACGTGGTCGAGCCGCGCACGGCCGCGCTCCTGGAGCCGTACCGCGGCTGCGCGCACCACCGGGGCGAGACGTTCTACCCGGCCGAGGAGTTCGCCGACCTGCTCGCCGAGTTGGACGGCCGAGGCTTCCAGTGCTTCGTGCACGCCACCGGCGACCGGGGCATCCGCACCGTCCTGGACGCGGTCGAGCACGCCCGGACGGTCAACGGCGAACGCGACGCGCGCCACCAGGTCGTGCACGTGGAGTGCCTGGACCCGGCGGACGTATCGCGCTTCGCCGAACTGGGCGTGGTCGCGTGCATGCAGCCGCGGCACTGCGCGCCGGAGATCGCCGGGCCCGGTCAGGACTGGGCCGAGAACGTCGGCGAGGAGCGCTGGCACAAGGCGTGGCCGATGCGGAGCCTGCGTGCCGCGGGCGCCGTGCTGGCGCTGTCCAGCGACTGGAACGTGGCCGAGATGGACCCGATGGTCGGCGTGTACACCGCGCTCACCCGGGCGCCGCTGACCGGCGGCCCGTCCTGGATCCCGACCGAGACGCTCGACATCGAGGCCACCGTGCACGGCTACACGATGGGCTCGGCGTACGCGAACTTCCTGGAGCACGAGCGCGGTTCGCTCACCGTCGGCAAGCTCGCCGACTTCGTCGTGCTCTCCCGCGACATCATGGGCATCGCGCCCGCCGACATCCCCGGCACGGTCTGCGAGATCGTCGCGGTCGGCGGCGAGGTCGTGCACACCGCATAGCGTCGTCGGCCGGGATCACCGCTGCGCGGCGACCAGTTCCCGGGCCTCCTCGACCGTCTCCACCGCCGGTGGCGAACCCATCAGCGGCTTGCGGGCCGTCTCGGTCATCGCGAGCGCGGCGGCCAGGCCGACGGCCGCCGCGAGCATCATGTAGAAGGCCGGCATGTAGTCGTTGCCCGTCCCGTCGACCAGCGCCTCGGCCACGAACGGGGTGGTGCCGCCGAACAGCGAGACCGAGATGTTGAACGAGACGGACAGCGCCCCGGAGCGGATCTCGGTCGGGAACAGGGCGGGCAACGCGGCGGACATGGTGGCCAGGAAGCAGACCAGGACCAGGCCCAGGATCAGCAGGCCGATGAAGATCGGCACCAGGTCGCCCTGCTTGATCAGCACGAAGCACGGGATCGGCAGCACCATGAAGCCCACGCACCCGGCGATGATCACCGGCTTGCGGCCGATCCGGTCGGTCAGCCCGCCCAGCGGGTGGATCACCGCGAGCAGCACGATCATCACCACGACGATCTGCAGCAGGCCGTGCGTCTCGTTGTAGCCGAGGGTGTCGGAGAGATAGGTCGGCATGTACGACAGCAACATGTAGTCGTTGATGTTGTACGCCGCGACCAGCGCGATGCAGATGACCATCGCCCGCCGTTGGCCGAGGAAGATCCGCTTGAACTCGCGCACCGTCTCGTTCCCGTGCTCGCCCTCCTGCCCTTCCGCCTCGGTCGCCGCCGACTGCTCCATCACCCTCGCGAACGCCGGCGACTCCTCCAGCCGCAGCCGCAGGTACAGCCCGATCACCCCGATCGGGCCCGCCACCAGGAACGGGATGCGCCACCCCCACGTGCGCATCTCGTGGTCGCTGAGCACCGCCGTCAGCAGGGTGACCAGGCTCGCCGCCAGGATGTAGCCGATCAGCGTGCCGAACTCCAGGAAGCTGCCGTAGAACCCGCGCCGCTTGTCCGGCGCGTACTCGGCGATGAACGTACTCGCGCCGCCGTACTCGCCGCCCGCCGAGAATCCCTGGAGCATCCGGAACAGGACCAGCAGGATCGGCGCGAGGAAGCCGATGGTGCCGTAGCTGGGGATCAGCCCGATGCACAACGTGCCGCTCGCCATCATCAGCATCGTGATCGCGAGCACCTTCTTGCGGCCGATCCGGTCGCCGAGCGGCCCGAAGAAGAAGCCGCCGAGCGGCCGGACCAAGAACGCGGCGGCGAACGTGGCGAACGAGGAAAGCGTTTGCGCGGTGTCGTTCCCTGAAGGGAAGAACACCTTGCCGATCGTGACCGCCATGTAGGCGTAGATGCCGAAGTCGTACCACTCCATGGCATTGCCGAGCATGGTCGCCTTGACCGCGGTGTCCACGGTCTTGGCGTCGACGACCGTGATGTCTTCCTCGCGCACCTGTCTCCCTCGTCCCGGAACCACCCCCGCGCTCCAGGTTGGGGCAGGTGGTCACGCGAAAAGGGGCACGACACAGGCTTCCACGCAAAAAGCCCCGATCCACCCGAAGATCGGGCGAATCGGGGCTTGTGGACCCCCGAGCGGAGCGGAGTGTGCCCTCAGGCCGCGTCGAGCTTGAGGTCCTTGATCAGCTTGGCCACGTGGCCGGTCGCGCGGACGTTGTACAGCGCCCGCTCCACCTTGCCGTTCTCGTCCACCACGAACGTCGAGCGGATCACGCCCTTGACGGTCTTGCCGTACATGGTCTTCTCACCGAAGGCGCCGTACGCCTCCAGCGTGCTCTTGTCCGGGTCGGCGACCAGCGTCACCGTGAGGTTCTCCTTCTCGCGGAACTTGCCGAGCTTCTCCGGCTTGTCCGGCGAGATGCCGACCACGTCGTAGCCCGCGCCCGCGAGCAGGTCCAGGTTGTCGGTGAAGTCGCACGCCTGCTTGGTGCAGCCCGGGGTCAGCGCGGCCGGGTAGAAGTACACGATGACCTTGCGGCCCGCGTAGTCGGACAGCGAGACGTCCTTGCCGTCGGCGTCGGACAGGGTGAAGGCGGGGGCGGTGTCGCCCGCCTGAAGACGGTCGCTCACGAAGAACTCCTCGGATCGCTCGGCAACGTACGCCGCAACGCTAGCGCTGCGGTCGGACCCATCCCGGCCCGGAGCCGCTCGGCGCGCACGCGCGTCCCGACGGCGCGTCATTCGTCAAGGCGAGGCAAAGAAGCATGCGCGCGCCCCTCTGTTGCCACCATCACCCAATTGCGAGGCTTTTGCAGTTGCGGCCGAAGGCCATAAAATCCCACAGCCGAATCCGGCATTTCGGGAGGGCCACATGCACATACCCAACGGGTTCATCGACGGCCCCGTATCCGCGGGAGCGGGCGTCGTCGCGGTCGCCGGGATCGCCGTCGGCCTGCGTGGCGCACGTCGCGAGCTGGACGAGCGCACCGCGCCGCTGGCCGGCCTGGTCGCGGCCTTCGTCTTCGCCGTCCAGATGCTCAACTTTCCGGTCGCCGGCGGGACCAGCGGCCACCTGCTCGGCGGCACCCTCGCCGCGATCCTGGTCGGCCCGTACACCGGCATGTTGTGCGTGGCGGTGGTGCTGCTGATGCAGGGCCTGTTCTTCGCCGACGGCGGCCTGACCGCGCTCGGCCTGAACATCACCGTCATGGGCATCGTGACCGTCGTGGTCGGCTACGGGCTGTTCCGCCTGGCGCTGGGCCTGCTGCCCGCACGACACTCGTCCGTACCCGTGGCCGCGTTCGTCGGCGCGCTGGTGTCGGTACCGGCCGCCGCCTGCGTGTTCACCGCGTTCTACGCGATCGGCGGGACCACCGATGTGTCGATCGGCAAGGTGGCCGGCGCGATGATCGGCGTGCACGTCCTGATCGGCATCGGCGAGGCGATCATCACCGCAGCCACCGTCTCCAGCGTGCTCGCGGTGCGGCCCGACCTCGTCCACGGCGCGCGCGGCCTCGCGCGCCCGCTCGAACTGCGCTCGGCAGGGGGACCCCGATGACCCGCGTCCGTACCCGCACGTTGCTGATCGCGGGCGTCCTGCTCGCCCTGGTGCTGGCCGGCTTCGTCAGCTACTACGCGAGCCGGAGCCCGGACGGCCTGGAGAAGGTGTCCGCCGACAAGGGCATCGACAGCAAGGAGCGGGACCACCAGTTCAAGGACGGCCCGCTGGCCGACTACAGCGTCAAGGGTGTGCACAACGAGCGGCTCTCCGGCGGCCTGGCCGGCGTGATCGGCGTCGGCGCCACGCTACTGGTGGGCACCGGCGTGTTCTGGTTGGTCCGCAAGCGCTCCACCGGCACCGACCCGGCGACCGCTCGCACGGCCGACTCCGCCGCCGGTTCCGGGGCCTGACCGTGTCGGCGGGACACGGACATCGGCTCCACCGACCCGGCGACTCGCCGATCCATCGGCTGCCGCCGCACTGCAAGCTCCTCGCGCTGGTCGGTTTCGTGGTGGCCACGGTATCCACCCCCCGGGATGCCTACTGGGCCTTCGCCGGGTACGCCCTGCTGCTCGCCGCGGTCGCCGCGCTCGCCCGGGTGCCGGCCGGCTTCCTGCTGCGTCGCATGCTGGTCGAGCTGCCGTTCGTGGGCTTCGCCGTACTGTTGCCGTTCGTCGCGAACGGGCCGCACGTCGAGGTGCTGGGCCTGTCGCTCAGCCGGGACGGCCTGCTCGGCGCCTGGAACATCATGGCCAAGGGCACCCTGGGGGTGATCGCGGGCGTGTTGCTCGCGGCCACCACCGAACTGCGCGCCCTGCTCCTGGGCCTGCAGAAGTTGCGGTTGCCGCCGCTGCTGATCCAGATCATGTCGTTCATGCTGCGCTACGGCGCGGTGATCACCGCCGAGATGGGCCGGATGCGGATCGCCCGCGAGTCGCGCGGCTTCCTCGCGCGCGACCTGCGCCAGGCCCCGGTGGTGGCCAAATCCGCCGGCGCGCTGTTCATCCGCTCCTACGAGCGCGGCGAACGGGTGCACCTGGCGATGCTCAGCAGGGGCTACACCGGGACCATGCCGGTGCTCCTGGACACCCGGGCCACCGGCGCCCAGTGGGCCGCCGCCGCGACACTCCCGGCGGCGGCGCTCGCGGTGTGGGCGGCGGCGCTGACCCTGTGAGGCGCCGACCCGATGGCGCCGCCCCGATGAACGGAGTCCCCAGGTGAGTGACACCCCGACCACCGCCCCCTCGCTGGTCGTCCGCGGCCTCGCCTACGCCTACCCCGACGGCCACCAGGCGCTGTACGGCGTCGACCTGACCATCGCGCGCGGCGAACGGGTCGCGCTGCTGGGCCCCAACGGCGCCGGCAAGACCACCCTGGTGCTGCACCTCAACGGCATCCTGACCGCCGGGGCCGGCACCGTCGAGGTGGCCGGCCTGCCGGTGGCGAAGGAGCACCTGCGCGAGATCCGCCGCCGGGTCGGCATCGTCTTCCAGGACCCGGACGACCAGCTCTTCATGCCCACCGTCCGCGAGGATGTCGCGTTCGGCCCGGCCAACCTGGGCCTGCGCGGCGCCGCGCTGGAGGAGCGCGTACAGGACGCGCTGGCCCGGGTGGGCATGGCCGGCTTCGCCGATCGGCCGCCGCACCACCTCAGCTACGGCCAGCGCCGCCGGGTCGCGGTGGCCACGGTGCTCGCGATGGAGCCGGAGATCCTGGTCCTGGACGAGCCGTCCTCGAACCTGGACCCGGCGAGTCGGCGCGAACTGGCCGAGGTACTCCGTTCGCTCGACGTCACCGTGCTGATGGTGACCCACGACCTGCCCTACGCGTTGGAGCTGTGTCCGCGCGCCACGGTGCTGGCGGGCGGCGTCGTGGTCGCCGACGGCGGCACCCGCGAGTTGCTCCTGGATCGCGACCTGATGGCCGCCCACCGACTGGAACTGCCGTACGGATTCGACCCGTCGTCGGTCCCGGCCTGACCGCTCCCGGGCCGCCCGCCGGCGCCACGACACCCGGTTGACACGGGTGCGGGGATGTACCTGACAGACTTGGGGAACACACGAGCACAGGGGCCGGAGAGGACGGGTTGTGAGCGACCACGGGCGGGAACTGTCTCCGGCGGAGTTGGAGCGGGAAGGCCGGGCGGCGTTGGGCCGTCCGGTGACGGCACACGCTGAGCGGAGTCGGGTGGAGTCGGTGAACGGTGCGCACAAGGCTGACGTTGCGAACGCCGAGCACAAGGACGGGAAGGCCGCCGACAAGCACACCGGCGGCGACCAGCCGGACCGGCGCTCGCCGCAGCAGATCGAGCGGGACATCGAGGCGGCCCGGGCCAGCCTGGCGGTGACGCTGGACGAGATCGTCGACCGGGTGAAGCCGGCCAACGTCGCCGCGCGCGCGAAGGACAAGGTGCGGGCCCAGTTCATCGACAGCGACACGGGCGCGCCGCGCAAGGAGCGCATCGTGCCGCTCGCGGGCGGGGTGGCGGGGCTGCTCCTGCTGGTCGTCCTGGTGAAGAGCCGGGGCAAGGCGGACAAGAACGTCAAGCCCGGCAAGGGCAAGAAGAAGCGCTGAGCCCGGCCGCGTCGACGCCGGGCACGCCCGCCGGGTCCGGTCCGGGACCGGACCCGGGCCCGGCCGAGGCCGAATCGACGCCGAACGGATCGGAACACCACACCTCCCGGTGACGCACGTTCGGCGTCGGACGGGTAGCTTGTCGAAGCGTGAGTTCCGACAGGTCCCAGTCTTCGAGCAACACCGCCCACCATCTCGGCGAGAAGCTGCCCATCCGCATGCTGCACGACCGTGTCCTGGTCCGCCAGGACGCGGCGGAGGGTGAGCGCCGTTCCGGCGGCGGCATCCTGATCCCCGCGACCGCGCAGGTCGGCAAGCGGCTGGCGTGGGCCGAGGTGGTCGCGGTCGGCCAGAACGTCCGCACCGTCGAACCGGGCGATCGTGTCCTGTACGACCCCGAGGAGCGCGCCGAGGTCGAGGTGCGCGGCGTCCCGTACGTCCTGCTCCGCGAACGCGATCTGCACGCGGTCGCCGCCGAGCGCATCGAGGTCTCGGGCGAGGCCACCGGCCTCTACCTCTAGAACAGGCCCGGTAGCCCGCCCCAGCCCTGGGAACGACCACCGCACGGGCGCCACGAGAGCACCGCCGCACGACCGCCGAGAGATCTCCGAACAGCCGTACCGCCGGGTGGTGAGCCGACTCGCCACCCGGCGGTTTTGTCCTCCGGCGGCGCTTTCGCACGCCCGGAACGCACCCGCTCGCACCCAGCGACTCACCCCTTGGGATGAACTCTTCTGCCAGGATGACCCGATCCGCACGAAGAGCCGGCCATGAGGAGAGGGACAGATGCCGCGACGTCGGATCTGGATAGCGGCGCTGTGCGCGGTCGCGCTGATGGGCTTCCTGGGCGGTGGCCTGGTCGGGGTGTTCGGCGGCGGCGACGGCAAGGCCGCCGGCGCGTCGGCGACCACGCCCGGCCCGAGCGGCTCCTCCCCGAGTCCGCCCGCCGCGGTCGCGGCGCAGGTCACCACGGCGCCGCCGACCACCGCCGCGCCGACCTCGGCGTCACCGTCGCCGTCCCAGAGCGCGTCCGCCAAGCCGGTCCTGGCCTCGGGCAAGCGCTACGTGCTGACCCTGTCGGACGGCCGGGCGATGGACGTGAGCGGCGGCAGCGACCGGGATCGCGCACCGGTGATCGTGTACCCGGCGGGGCCGGGCAAGGCGAACCAGCAGTGGGTGGTGCGCGACGCGGGCGGCGGTTTCGTCCGGTTGCAGTCGGCGGACTCGCACAAGTGCCTGGAGGTGGCGGACGGCCGAGGGGCCCGGGCCTATCAGGACGACTGCGGTCGCGGCGACACCCAGTTGTGGAAGCCGCAGGCCAGTGGCTCCGGGATGGTGCTGCTCGCCCGCAACGGCTCCGCGCTGGGGCTGGCCGACCAGGTCAAGGGCCAACAGAGTCTGGCCCTGGTGCCGGCCGGCTCGGGAGCGGTCTGGCAGGCCGGCGCGGCGTGACCTGGCGCCGGACGTCGGACGCCGGATCGACGTCGGCCGAGCCGGGCCGGCGGCCGCGACCGAACATGCCGAGGGACCGCCCGCGTCGGGCGGCCCCTCGGTGCCTCGTCCGGCCCGAACGGCGTCAGCCGCCGTTGAAGCCCTTCGAGACACGCGCGCCCAGGTCGACGTCGACCTTCGTCCAGTACTCGATCACCCGCGGCAGCACCTCGGCGCTCACCGGCCCGTC
Source organism: Embleya sp. NBC_00888 (assembly GCF_045207655.1). NCBI lineage: Bacteria > Bacillati > Actinomycetota > Actinomycetes > Kitasatosporales > Streptomycetaceae > Embleya > Embleya sp. NBC_00888. The sequence continues at coordinate 3,348,101 of NZ_CP108784.1, forward strand.
GCTCTTCATGTGCCCGACGATGTTGGCGACCAGGTGCTCCCGGTCGGTCTCGGACATCACGTGGCGCCACAGCGTGCCGGGCTGACCGAAGTCGTCGTCCTCGGCGTGCGGCTTGTAGGCGGAGCGCATGATCTCGCCGGTGACCGCGTAGTTCTCGTCCGTGTACAGCTCCGGATTCGCCACCGGGCCGCCGTAGCTGTTCGGCGCGTACACCGGGTCGCCGTAGTTCTCGAACCGCATCGCGCCGTCCTTGTTGTACGAGTGGACCGGCACGATCGGGCGGTTGATCGGCAGCTGGAGGTAGTTCGGGCCGATCCGGTAGCGGTGCGTGTCGGGGTAGCTGAACAACCGGCCCTGGAGCATCTTGTCCGGGCTCGCGCCGATCCCGGGCACCAGGTTGGCCGGTTCGAACGAGGCCTGCTCGACCTCGGCGAAGTAGTCCGAGGGGTTGCGGTTCAAGGTCATCCGGCCGACCTCGATCAGCGGGTGGTCGCCGTGCGGCCACACCTTGGTCACGTCGAACGGGTTGAACCGGTAGTTCGCGGCGTCCTCGAACGGCATCACCTGTACGTGCAGCGTCCAGGACGGGTGGTCGCCGCCGGTGATCGCGTCGCGCAGGTCGCGGATGTGGAAGTCGCGGTCCTCGCCGGCCTGCGCGGCGGCCTCGGCATCGGTGAAGTTCTCGATGCCCTGGTCGGTCCGGAAGTGGTACTTGATCCAGAACTTCTCGCCGCCCGCGTTGACCCACATGAAGGTGTGGCTGCCGAAGCCGTGCATGTTGCGCCACGTCCGCGGGGTGCCCCGGTCGGACATCAGGAAGGTGACCTGGTGCGCGGACTCGGGCGAGAGCGTCCAGAAGTCCCACTGCATGTTGTGGTCGTGCAGGTGGGTGTCCGACCGGCGCTTCTGCGAGTGGATGAAGTCGGAGAACTTGCTCGGATCCCGGATGAAGAAGATCGGCGTGTTGTTGCCGACCAGGTCGTAGTTCCCGTGCCGGGTGTAGAACTTGATCGCGAAGCCGCGCGGGTCGCGCACGGTGTCGGGGAACCCGAGCTCACCGGCGACCGTCGAGAAGCGGATGAACATCGGCGTCTCGCGACCGGGCTGGAACAGGTCCGCCTTGGTGAATTGGCTGACGTCCCGGGTGACCTGGAAGATCCCGTGGGCGCCGCCCCCCTTCGCGTGCACCACCCGCTCCGGCACCCGCTCACGGTTGAACTGCGCCATCTTCTGGATGACGTAGTGGTCCTGGAGCAGCAACGGGCCGTCGGGTCCGGCGGAGAGCGAGAACTCGTCGCTCGGGGCCGCGATACCCGCGTCGGTCGTGGTGGTCGGGCGTTCGGTCATCGCCAGTGTCCCTTTCGTGTGGTTCACGTGCCGGGTCTTGGAGCGCCGATTCCAACCTGCGTCCGAAATTGGAATGGGTCAAGACCTGTACGGCATCCAGTCCATGGTCTTTCCGACTGTCCTTTATGCCCCCTGTGATCGTCTGCACGCCTGAACCGTGGAACAGCGCGCAGCGCCCGCGGGTTGCAACTCAGAGCACCGGAGCGCAATCGGGTGGGCGGGAAACGGGCGAGAAAGAGGGACGCGGAGTGGACGCTGTGAAGTTGTCGGTACTGGACGTGGCGCCGGTGGGAACCGGGTACTCGGCGACCGAGGCGCTGCGCACGAGCACCGAGTTGGCGAAGCTGGCCGAGCGATGGGGCTTCCACCGGTTCTGGGTGGCGGAACACCACAACATGCCCGGCATCGCCAGTTCGTCGCCGCCGGTGCTGCTCGCCCATCTGGCCGCGCACACCTCGACCCTGCGGCTGGGCTCGGGCGGCGTGATGTTGCCCAACCACGCGCCGCTCGTGGTCGCCGAGCAGTTCGGCACGCTCCAGGCGCTGCATCCCGGGCGGATCGACATCGGCATCGGCCGGGCCCCGGGCACCGACCAGGTCACCATGCGCGCGCTGCGGCGCGGCGGCGGGGCCGAGTCGGTCGAGGAGTTCCCGCAGGCGCTCGGCGAGCTGATCGGGTTCGTCACCGGGTCGTTCGCGGCGGACCACCCGTACGCGCGGATGCACGCGGTGCCCGGCCCCGCGTCCGGGATCGAGGCGGGGGGCGAGTTCGCGTCCGCCGAGGCACCGGTGTGGTTGCTGGGGTCCAGCGGCTACAGCGCGCAGTTGGCCGGGATCCTGGGCCTGCCGTTCGCGTTCGCGCATCACTTCAGCGGGCAGCACACGCTGCCCGCGCTGGAGTTGTACCGCGAGTCGTTCCAGCCCTCCGAGTCGCTCAAGGAGCCGTACTCGATGATCGCGGCCGGGGTGATCGCGGCCGACACGCACGAGGAGGCCGAGCGACTCGCGTTGTCCCAGGCGTTGTCGATGTTGCGGCTGCGCGGCGGGAACCCCGGTCGGATGCCGTCGCCGGAGGAGGCCGAGGCCTACCCGTGGACGCCCGCCGAGCGGGAGTTCGTGGCGAACTACCGGCGCCAGCACATCTCGGGCGACCTGGCCGAGGTGCGGGCCGGCATGCGCGAACTGCGCGAGCGCACCAAGGTGGACGAGCTGATGGTGATCAGCAACGTGTACGGCCACGACGCGCGGATCCGCTCGTACGAGCTGATCGCGAAGGCGTGGGGACTGATCGAGGAGTGAGCGGTACCGGCCGGGCCGCGGGGGCGGCCCGGCCGGTACCGGTGACCTTCCCCGGAAAAGCGGCCCGCCGCGGCGTGGCTCGCGTCGGGCGGCCCGAAGTCGGGCCGTTCACCGCACCGTGACGCCGATCCGGTGATAGCCGGTCGCGCCGTCGGGGACCACGTCGGCGTTCTTGGCGGTCTGTACCGCGCCGGTGCCGTCCGTGGCCCGCACCCGCAGTACGTGCCGGCCCGGCGTGGCATCCCACATCCAGCGGTATTGGCGCCAGGTGTCGGTGGTGGTCTGCGGCGCGAGCTCGGCGGGCTGCCACGGGCCCTCGTCGACCTGGATCTCGACCGCGGCGATGCCCCGGTGCTGCGCCCACGCGACGCCGGCGACCGGGACCCGGCCGGCGTTCACGGTGCCCCCGTCCCTGGGCGTGTCCAGCCGCGACTGGGTCTTGATCGGGGCCTGCCGGGCCCAGCCGAGCTTGACCCAGTAGGCGCTGAACGCGTCGAACCGGGTCACCTCCAGGTCCACGATCCACTTGCACGCGGACACGTAGCCGTACAGTCCCGGAACCACCATCCGGACTGGGAAGCCGTGCTTGATCGGCAGCGGCTCGCCGTTCATCGCGTACGCCAGCATCGCGTCGCGCCCGTCGAGCACCTCGCGCAGCGGCGTGCCGATCGTCATGCCGTCCGGCGACCTGGAGACGATCTGATCGGCGCCGGGCCGGATGCCCGCCTCGCGCAGCAGGTCGGCCAGTGGGGTGCCCAGCCAGCGGGCGTTGCCGATCAGGTCGCCGCCGACCTCGTTGGACACGCAGGCCAGCGTGATGTCCCGCTCGATCGCGAAGCGGGCCCGCAACTGCGGGTAGTCCAGCCGGATTTCCCGGTCCACCAGGCCGTGGATGCGCAACTGCCAGTCCTCGGCCCGAAGCTGCGGCACGGTGAACGCGGTGTCGATCCGGTAGAAGTCGGCGTTCGAGGTCAGGTACGGGGTCAGGCCGGGCTCGACCAGGCCGGGGCCGGCCGGGGCGGCCGCGCTGATCGGCGCGGGCAGGTTCCCCGCGACGGACGCGCGGGACCGCTCCGCGTTGAACCGGGCGTGCTGGAGCATCCGGCCGCCGAACCCGGCCACCGCGGCGACCGCGGCGGCGCCGACCAGGATCACCGTACGGCGCGAGGTGTCCGGGGCCGGTTCGCGCACGTCGTCCTCGGACGCGCCCGGCAGCGGGCGGGCGAGCGGGCGTCGGTCGACCAGGTCGGGCCGGGTCGACAGGATCAGCGCGAGCGTCCCGAACAGCGTGCCGACCAGCACCGGGGCCAGGTCGGCGGGGGTGTACGAGGGGCGGTCGACGGCGGTCCAGGCCACGAAGGCGCCGAGCGCGAGCACGCCGACGATCCCGTAGCGCAGCCGCCGGGCGGCGAGCACACCGAGTCCGGCGGCGAACAGCGCGAGCAGCACGGTGATCACGGTCAGCAGGAACGCCTTGTCCGCGGTCCCGAAGGTGCGGATCGCCCATTCGCGCGGCCCCTGCGGCGCCCGGTCGGTGACCGCGCCGCTGATCGTCACGAACGGTGTGGCCTCCGGTCGCACGAACGCCGCGATCGCCTCGGCCACGCCGACCGCCACGGCCGCCGAGACCACGCCCGCCAGCGCGGCACCGGGCCTTCCAGAACGCCGCACGACGCCACCTCACGCTCGGGAAAATCGGTTCGCGGAACAGCTCCCTCCATCCTGACCCGCACGCGTCGTCGACGGGGGAATCCGCTGCTTACCGTTGTATGACGAAGCGTCAGGAGACCGCCGACCTTATTGCAAGTGGCTTGCAATAAGCTTTCCCGGTTCCATCGCCGATCCGTCGGGAGAAGCCGTGAGCACCATCGACCGGCAGCGGTCCATATCCACCGCCGAACTGATCCGGGCCTGGGTCACCGGTTGGGCGGCGGCCCGATCGGTGCCCGCGCCGGTCGAGGCGGCGGGTGGCTTCCGGCTCGACGTCGGATTGCCCGAGCACCGGGTGCGCTACGTGTTGCACGACGTCGGGCACGTGGCCGAGACGGCCCGGAGCCGGACCGATCCCGGCACCTGGATCAAGAGCTTCGGCCCGCCCGAGCGGATCGGCCCCGAACTGACGCCCGCGTGGACGATCGGCGACCCGGAGTACGTGATGACCGGGCCCCTGCGGCAGGCCGCGGTGGTCCCGCCGAGCGGGTACACGATCGAGGTCGAGCCGGTGGGCGCGGTCGTGTTCGTGCGGTTGCTCGCCGGCGACGGCGCGGTCGCCGCGAGCGGGCGAATCGGGATCACCGGGGAGACGGCCGTGGCCGACCAGATCCGGACCGACCCGGCGCACCGGCGTCGAGGGCTGGGCAGCGTGCTGATGACCGCGCTCGGCGACGCCGCCGCCGAGCGCGGCGCCCGCACCGGGGTGCTGGTCGCCACCCCGGCCGGCCGAGAGTTGTACACCCGCCTGGGTTGGACGCTGTACGGCGTGCTCACCCCGGCCTGGATCCCGGAACCGGCGATCGCACCCGACGCGGGGGCACCCGCCGAACCGAGCCTCGCGTCCCCTCCGGTTCAGGCCCGGCCCGCCCGGTAGGCCCGCCTGACCTCGGCCCAGCGTTCCCGGTCCGCCGGGCCGAGCCGGCCGCGCAGTTCGGCCAGCTTGAGCAGGTTGGCCTCGGCATCGGTGGTCAGCGTCTGTGCCTGCGCCGTGTAGTGGTCGTCCACGAGTGTGTCGACCTCGGAGTCGTCGAGCACCGGCAGGAGCCGCTCGGCCAGCCTGTTGGTGTCCCGGTAGGAGCCCTGGAGCCGGAACGGCGGTTCGGTGCGCGCCGACTCGGACTGCGCCGCCGAGGCGATGTAGGCCCGGTTGACCGCCAGCACCGTGTCGCACACCCGCAGCAGCCTGCCCAGCACGGCCAGGACGCGATCCAGCTCGGCCGGGTCGTACGGGTGGGCGAGCCGGTCCGACCGCGCGCCCTCGTCGCCGCGCGCGAGCCGGACCAGCAGTTCCAGGTCGGCGCGCTCGCGACCGGCGATCGGGGCCAGGATCGGGTTCGCGGTCAGCGCGTTCTCGATGTGGCTCAGCGCGAACAGGTCCTCCTTGCCGCCGAGCACGTCGCCGAGGTTCCACACGTCGGCCCGGTTCGCCAGCATGTCCGGAATCCGAAAGCGCGCGCCGGACTCGGTGTACGGGTTGCCCGCCATGCTCATCGCGAACCGCTTGCCGCGCAGGTCGTAGGCGCGTGCCTCGCCGTCCCGGACGCCGTCGATCCGGCGCTGGGCGTCGCACAGCGAGACGAACTTCTGGAGCAGTTCGGGCGAGACGTGCTGGATGTCGTCCAGGTGCAGCAGCACGTTGTTGCCCAGCTCCAGCGCGAAGCCGATCTTCTCGATCTCGCGCCGCGCGGCGGCGTCCGGCGCGGCGGCCGGGTCGAGCGAGGTGGTGCGGTACCCCAGGGCCGGGCCGTCGATCCGGACGAAGGCCAGACCGAGCCGGGCCGCGACGTACTCCAGCAGGGTGGTCTTGCCGTAGCCGGGTGGGGACAGCAGGAGCAGCAACCCCTGGCTGTCCGTGCGCCGTTGCTCGCCGACCGCGCCCAACTGCCCGGCCAGGTCGGCGCCGATCAGCGGAAGGTAGACCTCGTCGATCAGTCGGTTGCGGACAAAGGTCGGCATTACCTTGGGCGTGTGGGCGTCCAGTCCCAACCGTTCGCGCTCGGCGGCCAGCAGTTCGGCGCGGGTGTGCTGATAGGCCCGGTGGGCGGGCACCCGGACCCGATGGAACTCATCCGTGCGCACCAGGAATTCGTCCAGTCGCAGGTTCAGCGTGCCACCGCTCCCCAGGCGTGGATGAGCGCCGAGCAGGCCGGTCACCGTGGTGGCGACAGGGGCGTCCACGGGGTGCCGGTCCAGTGCCTCGCCGCACAGTTCGATCGCGATCGCCTCGGCCAGATCCGGCTGCGGCCCGCCGTCGAGGCGGTCGGCGTAGCCGCCGAGCCACGCGGTGACCAGTTGCCGGCGCGCGGCGAGGTCGTCGCCGAGGGCACGCAGGTCCTCGGCGAAATCCTTGGCGGCGGGCGAGCCCTCCCCGCCCAGCGAGGCCCAAAAGCCGGTCACCAGCGTGCGGGCGGCGGCGCCGGTGGCGAAGCGCGGCCCGCCGGCGGCGAGTTCCTCGAAGAGGTAGGCACCGAGCGCGGCGCCGGGCGCGGTCGGCACGGCCGGCGTGCTCGGCGTGCTCGGCGCGGCAACCGTGCCCCGCTTGTTCGGCGCCGCGAGCGTGCCCGGCGTGTTCGGCGCCGCGAACGTGCCCGGCGTGTTCGGCGCCGCGAACGTGCCCGGCGTGTTCGGCGCCGCGAGCGTGCCCGGCGCCGCGAGCGTCGCGGTCAGGAACGCGGTCGCCCGATCGCCGAGTTCGGCGGCCAGGTCGGTGACGGCCGGGATCGGGCCGAAGGTGCGGCGGGCCCGGGCCAGCGACTGGGCGCGGGTGATCCACCGCGCCCGATCGTCGGGGTCGGCGCCGTACGCCCAGAACAGTTGTGCCGCCGCCCGCACGTCCGGCGCGAATCGCAGCAGTCCGGCGCCGGAGCGCAGCCGCAGAACGGCCGCGAGCAACACCGCGGCGTCGTGGTCGTGCACGCCTCGGTCGTAGCCTTCGCCGTGCCGGGGCAGCGCGATCCGGCGCACGTCGGCGAGCAGTTCCTCGGCCGTCGGGGTGGCCGAGGGCGGGACATCGATCTCCGCCAGCACCACCGCGGCCAGGTATTCGGCCCGGTACACCTGCGGCGACTCGGAGCCGAGCGGCTGGTCCCGGAAGACCCGGTGCGCGGCGGGCAGGTGCGCGCGTACCGGCGCGCGGTAGTCGGTGCCCGTGATCGCGAAGGCCAGGCCGTCCGCGTCCGGGACCAGGGTCAGCTCGATCGGCCGCTCGTGCACCGCGAACCGGTGCCGGCCCAGCCGTACGGTGCCCGCCGCGTCGTAGAGCTCGGCCCGGTCGCGGGATGCCCGGGCGGCCTCCTGGCGGGCCGCCTTGAGCCGCCCGTCCAGTTCGCCGGCCCGGACCGGGTCGCCGAGTCCGCGCAGTTCCTCGGCGATCGAGCGGACCTTGTCGACCAGGGCGTCCGAGGCGAAGTAGGTGTTGATCTCGTCGGTGCCCGCCAGGGTGCCGATCCGGCGACCGATCGTGGTCAGGATCCGCCCGGCGGAGTCGATCAGGCGCTGCCCGTGTCGCGCGCGCTCGTCCAGGCGGGCCTGTTTGCGCGCGGAGAACGCGTCGTGGACGCGCTCGCGTTCGGTGCCGATCCGGGCCAGGTGTTCGTCGAAGGTGCCGAACCGGGCCTCCAGCTCCTCGATCCGGGCGAGCAGCCGGCCGAGGTGTTCGTCGCACTCCTCGGGGGTCGAGGCGGCGGACAGCGCACCCACCACGGTCTGTTCCAGGAGTGCGAACTCGGCGGTGAACTCGGCGCGTTGTTCGGCTTCGAGCAGCTCGTGCCGGCGCGTCCGAAGGGTCGCGCGGGCCCGGTTGACCGCGCCGAGCACCTCGCCGATCCGGGTCAGGATCGCGGTGCGCACGGTCGCGTCGGTGCCCTCCAGAGTGCCGACCACCTCGGTGACCACCCGCAGGCCGTCGGCCTGTTCGTCGATGCGGGCGCTCAGCGCGGTCGACGCGGCGACGGTGCTCGTGGCGGCGGCCTCGGCGGTCAGTTCGTCGACGACGCGGTGGGTGCCGGCGAACGCGTCGTCGTCGGCGAGGAAGGTGAGCGCTCGGCGGCCGGTCGCGGCGAGTTCCTCGACCAGCGTCGCGTCGAGTCGCGCCAGGGCGGCGGCGTCCACGTAGCGGATCTCCCGCAGGCCGGCCAGTCGGCCCTGCGCGCGCCTGAGTTCGGTGAGTTGGCGGACGCAGGCCGCAGCGCTGTCCGGGGTCTCCCCGCGTACCCGGCGGGTCAGCGTGGTGGTGCTCGCGGCGGCCTCCTCGACCGCCTCGGTGGCGATCCGGCGCAGGTCGAGTACCCGCCGGAATTCCTCGACCACATCGCCCGCGGTCCCGCGCACGGCGGCCAACGGCGCGGCCAGGGAGCCGAGTTCGGGGTCGGCGAGCCAGTGATGGGTGTCCTCGACCCGGGCGGCGGCCGCGGTGATCGCGACGAAGACCGCGGTGGTGGGCGCCATCTCCTCGGCCATCGCGGAGATCGCGAGGCAGTCGGCGATACCGCGCACCAGTTCGGGATTGCCGACCCGGGCCAGTGGGCCGGTCCCGGCGGGTCGGGCCGCGGCGTACGCGTCGGAGGTGTACGGCGTGTGCCACACCTGGAGCGAGTGCACCCGGGTGGGCTCGTCGCCGGCCGGGCGCAGTACCGCCATCGTGCCGTCCGCGAAGAACGCCCGGCCGTGTCCGACGATCGGGGCGGCGGCCTCCTCGCGGATCACGTTGTAGGACAGCAGCACGACGCGGCCTTCGACCCGGGCGTGGAACGTGTACAGCACGTCCTCGCCGTTGGGCGAACGCACCGTCGACTCGAACTCCAGGTCCGTGGTGTCGATGTCGAACGTGCGCGCGGTGCCGGTGCTCAGGTGATAGCCGCCGGGGAAGACGATGCCCTGTTCGTCGGGCAGCCGCCGGCAGGCCGCCCCGATGCCGTCCAGGCGCAGCACCCCGCCGGCGCGGGTGTCGTGCACCAGGTACCGCCAGGCGTCCTCGCGGTACGGGCGCACCCGTACCAGCAGCAGCGGACCGACCCGGGCGTACTCGACGTCCGCGTCGGCGAGCGACTGGAGCGGATCCTCGATCGGTTCCGCGTACACGCCCTCGGCGGTCTCGGTGTCGTCGACCACCTTGATGGTGAGCCGACCGTCCACGGTGGCCACGTACAGCGTGTTCTCGATCGCGATGTGCGGGTGTCGACCGGGCACGTGGTCGGCGCGGGTGCTCGCGGTCCACGCGAAGTCGTGTGCGGGTGGCAGCACATGCTCGCGCTCGCCCTGGGCGTCCAAATAGGTCGGCCGGCCGTCGGCGCCGAGCCGCCAGCGCAACACCCGGATGTCGGCAAGGCGTTCGCCGACCCGGAAGACCGCGAGTAGGTGGCTGCCGGTGTCCCGCAGGTGCAGCAGCCGGGTGTCCCGGAAGTAGCGGAACAGTTCGGTGAAGTCCTGCTCGAAGCGCGGGTCGTCGAGCAGACCCGGCACGGCGTCCGGCGGGGCCGGCGCGAAGCCGTCGGGCGTGCGCCGGTAGAGCGCGAACACATCCGCGGGCCGCACCGGTTCGTCCGGATCGCCGTCGGTTCGGCAACCGATCAGGAGCAGGCCGCCGACCTGCACGATGTCCCGGGCCAGGACCGCGTGTTCGGTGTGCACCCGATGGGTGCCGGCCAGGTCGAGCGTGCCACCGCCGTAGGTGCGGACCCGGCGCTCGTTCAGCGCGCGGGCCCGCGAGCCCAGTTCGCGGGCCGCGCCCAGGAGCCGGTCGCGCAGGACCTCGTACGTCCCGGGCTCGGCCTCGGGGCCGCCCGCGGTCGGGGCAGGGTTGCTCACGTTCGGGTCGACTCCCTTGTCGTCGCTTGTGGTTGCGGGTGGCGACACCCTTGTCGTCACGGATGTTTCCGGGCGAGGACTGCCTCGCCGTCACGGATGCTTCCGGGCGACGACTCCGATGTCGTCGCGAATCGTTTCGGGCCCGGGCGGCTATGTGCCCGCGCCGTTGAGCTGCGCGGGGGCGGCCAGATCGGCGAGTCGGGTGTCGCCGAGGCCGCCCGCGCGGACCGAATCCAGCAGAGCCTTGAGCATGGCCGTCTGCGGGCCGCCACCGGCGATCAACGCGCCGAGCGCGCCCGCCAGGGTGAGGTCGCGCACACCGCTCGCGCCCAGACCGGTGACCATCGCGCCGAGGTCGTCGGCGAAGGTGGAGGCGTTCGGGTCCAGCCAGGTGCCGGCCATCGCGCGCACGGTGTCGGACCGGCCGACGAACGCGTCCACGCTCTTCCCGGCCGCCATCGCGCCCATGATCCGGTCGAAGAACATGCTGTCCCCGCCGACGATGTCGATCTTGGCGTTCTCCAGACCGGTCGCCAACACCGTCGCCTGCGCCTCGGCGATCTGCCGGTTCACCTCCAGGCCGGCCAGCCGAATCTCCTTCTCCGTCTCCAGGCGCAGCCGGTACTCCTCGTGCATCCGGCTGGACTCGTCGAGCGCGGCCATCGCGGCGGCCTTCTCGGTCAGGCCCTCGGCCTCGCCCTTGAGCCGCTCGCGCAGCCCTTCGGCGTTCGCGAGCGCCTTCTTCCGGGTCACCTCGGCCTCGGCGTGGCCCAGCTTGGCCACCGCCTCGGCCATCCGCTCGCGCACCTCGGCCTCGGCCAGACCGGCCGCCGCCGCCTCGGCGCGCTTGCCCTCGGCGCCGCGGATCGCGGCCTGGGTGTCCAGTTCGGCCGCCTTGCGCCGGGCCTCGGCCAGGGTGAGCTGCTCGGCCGCCCGGTGGCCGGCCGCCGCCTCGGCCGCCTCGGCCGCCTTGATGTCCTTGACCAACCGCTCCTGGGCCTGGGCCTCGGCGTGGATGACCAGCGCCTGGCGCTCGCGTTCGGCCTCCTCCACCAGCCGCAGCTTCTTGATCTCCTCCTCCTGCGCGGCGACGGTGCGCTCGACCGCGATCCGCTCGCGGATCACCTCGGCGATGTCGCGCTTCTCCGCCTCGACCTCCTTGTCACCGGCGATCCGGCGCAGTTGGGTCTCCCGCTCCCGGGCGATCACCTCCAGGAGCCGGTCCTTCTCGATCCGCTCGTTCTCCACCGCGATGACCCGTTCGCGGTTCTTCTGCGCGACGGCCACCTCGCGCTCGCGGTTCTCGTTCAGCACCCCGATCGCCTCCTCCGTCCGCACGTGCGCGCTCTGCGCGCGCAGCCGCTCCTCGGCCTGCACGCGGGCGGTCTCGGCCTCCTCCCGGGCTCGGCTGATCTCGATCTCGCGGCGCTGCTTGATCTCCGCGTCGGCCTGCCGGCGCTCGAGTTCGAGCACGGTCTCCCGGGCCTCGACGTTCTGCCGGGTCATCTCCTTCTCCTCGGTGCGCTGGTACTCGTTGGTGCGCACGTGCTCGATCGCGGTCAGCTCGGTGATCTTGCGAATGCCCTGGGCGTCCAGGATGTTCGCGCCGTCGAGCTGGCTCATCGGGGTCTGCTCGAGGAAGTCGATCGCGGCGTCGTCGAGGTGGTAGCCGTTGAGGTCGGTGCCGATCACCGCGAGGATGCGATCGCGGAACTCCTCGCGCTTGGTGTACAGGTCGACGAAGTCGAGTTGTTTGCCGACCGTCTTGAGCGCCTCGGCGAACTTGGCGGCGAAGAAGTCCTGGATCGCGGCCCGGTCGCTGGCCCGGTCCGCACCGATCGCCTGGGCGACCTTGATCACGTCCTCGACGGTCTTGTTGACCCGGACGAAGAAGTAGATGTGGATGTCGGCCCGGATGTTGTCCTGGCAGATCAGCCCCTCGCGGCCGGTTCGGCGGATCTCGATGGTCTTCACCGAGATGTCCATGGTCTCGGCCCGGTGCAGCACGGGCAGCACCACGGCGCCGGTGAAGGTGACATCCACCGTGTTGGCCTTGGAGATGATCAGGGCCTGGCCCTGCGACACCTTGCGGTAGAGCCGGGTCACGGCCAGGAGCACGACGAGTACGACGAGCAGGACGACGGCGACGAGCACACCGATACCCACGGTGATGGCATCCATCAGTGAGATCCCTCGATAGAGCGGGACGTTGGTTTGCGGGCGGACGACTTCGGCGCCGCGACGGGCGAGCGGTGAACGGGATGCGGGAGGCGGCAGGCGGCAGGCGGCAGGCGGCGAACGGCGCGCGCTCAGCTCGCGGTGCGGTCCGGGTCCAGCGCGCTGTCGAACCCGGTCACCCGGAAGAACTCGCCGGCCGCGTCGTAGTCGAAGATCAGCGCGGTGCTGCCGGACACCAACCCGTCCTCGTCCGTGCGCACTTGGAGGATCGCGGTCGACCCGTCCGCGGCCCGGACCTCGGCCTGACCGAAGTCGTGGCCCACCCGCCCGGTCCGGATCCGGCAGGTACGACCGACGAAGTCGGCCCGCAGAGCCGGGCGTTCGGGTGGCAGAAAACGCCGGACCAGCACGCGCGTCGAGCGAGCGGTGAGCAGGCCCAGCACGAGCGCCGCGGGGAGCGTCGCGGCGCGCAGCCACCAGCGGTCGGTCAGCGCGGTACCGACCAGACAGCCGAACCAGGTCACCGCGATCGCGAGCGAGATCGTCACGGTGATCGGTACGCCGGCGGTGTCGCGTGGGTCGTCGTCCCCGTGACCCACGTGGTCACCGTGACCGTCATGACCCCCGTGGGCCCAGGGCCCGCCATGATGACCACCCCCGTGATCCCCATGACCCACGACGACACCGCCGAGCAGCACCAGCAGCCAGTAGGCCGCCACCACGACGAGCGCGAAGCTGAACAGGACGGCGGGAAACGCCAGTGCCGCCCGCACGAAATCCCCCACCGTCCCACCCCCTCGGCCCCTCGTGCGCCGACATCGTGGCACCGGCCGGAACGCCCGCACATTGCCGGATGCCGGCAGTGTTGACGCCTCCTTGGCGTCCGGCTACGGGCTCCGGGAAAAGCGCGGTCAAAGCGGAGTACCGGGCCAGCCCAGGATCCGGGCGCCCAACGCGGCGGTCTCCAGGGTGTAGCGCTGGATCGCGTCGCCGGGGTCGTATCCGGTCAGCGTCCGGATCCGCTCCAGCCGGTAGGAGAGGGTGCGCACGCTGATCCGCAGCCGGCGCGCGGCCTCGGCGTTGACGTAACCGGCCGCCGCACACGCGGTGATCGTCTCCAGGAGCGGGACCGCGCCGCCACGCGCCTGCGCCAGCGGCCCCAGCGCGCTGCGTACCAGGTCGGACATCGCCGCGCGGTCGCGCATCAACACCGGGAAGACCAGCAGGTCGGCCGCGTCGAGCACGGTTCCGGACAGATCCAGCCGCACGGCCAGGTCGAGCGCGCCCAGCGCCTCCTCGTAGGAGAGCACCACGCCGCCCGCACCGGCGTGCGGCCGGCCCAGGGCGACCCGGTCGGCGCCCTCGTGGCCCGCGCCGCCGGCGGTCGCGTACTTCGCGAACGCGGTCAGCACCGACTGCTCGTCGTCCGCCGCGACGCACACGAGCCGGCCGTCCTTGGTGGTCAGCAACACGTCCCGCTCGCCGAACCGCCCGATCAGCTCGCGCTCGACCCGGCGGACCAGCGGGTGCGCCTCGTCGTAGCCCGTCGCTCCCACGGCGACCGCGACCACGTGCGTCCGGGCCAGCCGCAGGCCGAACCGTTCGGCACGCTCGGCCAGCCGACCCAGGTCGCTGCGCCCGTACAGCAGGTCGTCGATGAACTCGCGCCGCGCGGCCTCCTCCTGGCGGACCGCCAGCCGCCGCGCGTGCTCGTGACCGGCGCCGAGCGCGGCGATCGCCGCGTCCAAGGCGGCCAGCGCCGCGTCCCCGCCCCGGGCCGCCTCGGTCACACTCGCCGCCCGACCGATGCCGGGCAGCGTCCCCCAGGCCCGACGCGTCTCGCGCAGATACAGCCCGACCAGCGGACGCCAGTCGTACCCGGCCTCCCCGGCCCGCTCCCCCATCTCGGCCAGCGCGTGCAACTCGGCCCGCCGCAGCAGCCGTCCGGTCGCGGAGACCTCCCCCAGCAACTCGACCCATCCACCCACGAACTCGACGGGTATCCCGTCGTCGCTCTTCACGCCGCGTCCCCCCGAGGCCCCACCACGTTGCCGAATAGCAGCCGTGAAACGCTACCAACCTTGCCGATTCCCGGCAGAGCGACGGCGATGGGGGCACCGGGCCACGCACCGACACGGTCCACGCGCGGATTGCCTCGACGGCGCGGCGTGGGCACGGCGCATTCCGGCGTGGCGGGCCGAACATCGAAGTGGTCGCCGAGACCGGGGACGAGACGGCGACGGGACAGGCCGCCCGATCGCGAAGCCGGAGCCGGAGTCGGAGCAGAGGTCGGATCGGCGCGATCCGTCGGCCCGCTCCCGCCCGGTGGTCAGCCGATCAGTTCGGAGACGATCGGCGCCAGGGCACGAAACGCCTTGCCCCGGTGGCTGATCGCGTTCTTCTCGGCGGCGGTCAGCTCGGCGGCGGTGCGAGTGTCGTCGGCGACCAGGAGGATCGGGTCGTAGCCGAAACCGCCGGTGCCGCGCGGCTCGCGGGTCAAGGTGCCCTCGAACCGGCCCTCGACCACCCGCTCGGTGCCGTCCGGCAGCGCGAGCGCCGCCGCGCAGGCGAACCACGCGGCGCGGTGTTCGTCCGCGATGTCGGACAGTTGCGCGAGCAGCAACCGCAGGTTGGCCGCGTCGTCGCCGTGCGTGCCGGCCCAACGCGCGGAGAAGATACCGGGCATGCCGTTGAGCGCGGCCACGCACAGGCCCGAGTCGTCGGCGATCGCCGGGAGCCCCGTGGCCCGCGCGATGGCGTGGGCCTTGAGCAGGGCGTTGGCCGCGAAGGTGAGGCCGGTCTCGGGCACGTCGGGGACGTCCGGGTAGGCGTCCATGCCGACGAGTTCGACGTCGAGCCCGACATCCTTGAGGATCTGCTGGAGTTCGACGACCTTGTTGGCGTTGCGGGTGGCGAGTACGAGACGGCTCATACGGCAAGCCTAGAGCGTGTCTTCAGTCCCCGTCGGGCTCCGCGGCGTGAGCGAAGCGAGGAGCCCGAAGGGCGGATGCCGTGCATCGGCGTGCCGGAGAAGCGCCCGCATAGTGGTTCTATTCGGGTGGTTCTCCGGGGCGGCGAGCGCAGCGAGGAGCCCGATTGGCGGATGCGGTGCCGGGCGTCGTGGAGCCCGACGGGGGACTGAAGACACGCCCTCGACTCGCGGCGGCCGCGGATCGAATCCGGGCCGCCCTCGCGGACCGGTTACTTGACGCAGATCGTGGTCAGGTTCTTCGCGCCGTTGATCAGCGGCTGCACGTCGCTCGGGCCCAGGCTGTCACCGTTGGCGGCCTTGGTGCTGAGCTGGGTGATCACGTCACCGAGGCTGTTCGCGGCGTTCTTGGCGTCGCCCGAGTCCAAGTCCTTGGTCTTGTCGTCCAAGGTCTTCTGCAGGTTGTCGAGCGACTTGCGGGCAGCGGCCGGATCGTTGAGCACATTGCTCAGGTTGGAGATGTCGTTGGTGAGGTTCATGGCCAGTTCGGCACACGAGATGGTCTGCTGTGCCTGCTCGCACGCGACGGTGGCGAACAGCGCGCCCGCCATGGCGGTGGCCGCGATCGTGGTGCGCAGGACCCGGCGGGGACGGAACGTGGCGCGGAACATGGAGCTCCTCGTCAGGGACGGGCTGATCGGCCCGGTCGTGGCGGGTGCTGATCGGGATGACCAGATGCCATGACCGTACTGGTGACCGGGCCCACGCCGGGCCGACCGTGGCACACCCGGTGCGTGCCGGTTGCGCGTACGTGACACTCGCAACCGGCACGTGACCACCATTTGCGGTGGTATGCCCGGGAAAGCGACTTCGCGGTCACGCCCGGGCGGTTGCCGTACGGGTTCGGCTCAGGACTCCAGCGCGAGTTGCTGAAGCACCGTCAGCTCCTCGCAGCCCCGCGCACCGAGGTCGAGCAGGTTGTTCAGCAACGCGCGATCGAAGGGCTCCTTCTCCGCGGTGCCCTGCACCTCGACGAAGCGCCCGTCACCGGTGCACACGATGTTCATGTCGGTGTCGGCTCGGACGTCCTCCTCGTAGGGAAGGTCGAGCATCGGCACGCCGTCGATGATCCCGACACTGACCGCCGCCACCGAACCGACCAGCGGGTTGGCGCCCTTGCGGGTGAGCTTGTGCTCGCGCGCCCAGGTCACCGCGTCGGCCAGCGCGACGTACGCGCCGGTGATCGCCGCGGTCCGGGTGCCGCCGTCCGCCTGGAGCACGTCGCAGTCGAGGTGGATCGTGGTCTCGCCGAGCGCCTTGGTGTCGATCACCGCGCGCAGCGAACGACCGATCAGCCGCGAGATCTCGTGCGTACGCCCGCCGATCCGGCCCTTGACCGACTCGCGATCACCGCGCGTGTGGGTGGCGCGCGGCAACATCGAGTACTCGGCGGTGACCCAGCCCTCCCCGCTGCCCTTGCGCCAGCGCGGCACGCCTTCGGTGACGCTCGCGGCGACCAGGACACGGGTACGGCCGAACTCGACGAGGACCGAGCCCTCGGCGTGGTCGAGCCACTTGCGCTGGAACGTGACCGGGCGAAGCTGGTCGGGGGTACGGCCGTCTACTCGTGACATGGACCCAGCCTAAGCGGTGGCACGCACCCGTTCGGACCGGACACCCGGGCGGGCTCAGACCGTGTGCGAGGCGTCCGGCAGGGCCAGCTCGACGGCGCCGGAGAAGGTCTTGCGGGCGTCCTCGAGATTGCGCCCGCGGCTCGTCCAAGGCGGGATGTGGGTGAGCAACAGCCTTCCCACGCCCGCCCGTTCGGCGTGCTCGCCGGCCTGGCGGCCGTTCAGGTGCACATGCGGCAGATTCTCCCGGCCGTACTCGAACGACGCCTCGCACAGCAGCAGGTCGGCGCCGCGCGAGATCCGGACCAGGTCGTCGCTGACCCCGGTGTCGCCGGAGTAGACCAGTGACCGGCCGCCGGCCTCGATCCGGTAGGCGTACGACTCCACGGGATGCGGCATGCGGTCGGCGGTGATCCGGAACGGGCCGACCTCGAAGGTGCCGGTGACCACCGTGCGGAAGTCGAACACGTCGCCCATCCGCCCGTTGTCGATGGCGCCCTCGACGTCGTACGCGCGCGCGATCCGCTCGTGCGTGTCGGCCGGTCCGTACACCGACAGCCGGGGCAGCTCGCCGGACGGGCAGTACTTGCGGGCCACGAAGTAGCAGGCGAGGTCGAGGCAGTGGTCCGCGTGCAGGTGGCTGAGCAGCACCGCGTCGATCGAGCCGAGCGTGGTGTGCCGTTGCAGCGCGCCGAGCGCGCCGTTGCCGAGGTCGATCAGGATGCGGACCCCGTCGGCTTCCAGGAGGTAGCACGAGCAGGGGCTGTCCGGTCCGGGGAAGCTGCCGGAACAGCCGACGACGGTGAGTTTCACGTGAGGGCTCCGAGCGCGTCGACGTGCGCGAGTTCGGGGCCGAGGAACCGGCGACCCACGTCGCGGAACTGGGCGGGATCGCCCGTGGTGAGGAATTGGTGCTCGGGCGCGGCCCGTCCGGTGTCACGCATCAGCCCGCCGGCCGCGAGTGCGCGGTAGACGTCCTTCGCGGTCTCCTCCGCGCTGGAGATCAGCGTGACCTGCTCCCCCACGACGTAGGAGATGACACCGGTGAGCAGCGGGTAGTGCGTACAGCCGAGGATGAGGGTGTCCACACCCTCGGACACGACCGGGTCGAGGTAGCCCCGGGCGACCTTGAGCAGTTCGTCGCCGTTGGTCACCCCGCGCTCGACGAACTCGACGAAGCGCGGGCACGCCTGGGTGGTGAGGTTGATGTGCGGTGCGGCGGCGAACGCGTCCTCGTAGGCCATCGAGGTCTTCGTGGCCTGGGTCGAGATCACCCCGACCCGCCCGTTGCGAGTGGCCGCCGCGGCGCGGCGGGTGGCCGGCTTGATCACCTCGACCACCGGCACCGCGTACCGCTCGCGCGCGTCCCGCAACATCGCGGCGGACGCGCTGTTGCAGGCTATGACCAGGAGTTTCACCCCCTCGTCCACGAGCCGGTCCAGGCATTCCAGCGCATACCGGCGAACCTCCGCGATCGGCCTGGGCCCGTAGGGCTGCCGCGCGGTGTCGCCGAGATAGCGGATCGACTCGTTCGGAAGCTGGTCGAGCACGGCCCTGGCCACGGTCAAGCCACCAAAGCTCGAGTCGAAGATCCCGATCGGCGCGTCGTTGGATGCGAATGCCACCCCCTGAGAGTACGCAGGGGAGGGGTACGTCCCGGTGCACAACGGGCATGGGGGTGACCGACGTCATATATAACCGCGCTGCGCGCGGGGCGGCTTCGCCGCGCGGCCTCCGGCCGCCTGATCAAACGCGCTACGCGCGAACCGGCGGCTCCGCCGCTCTCCTCGCAGGCTCGTCGATCACCGGTCGACGATCAAGTCGTGGGCACGGATGAGACGCGCTACGCGCGAACCAGCGGCTCCGCCGCTCTCCTCGCAAGCTCGTCGATCACTGGTCGACGATCAAGTCGTGGGCGCTGACGCGCCGGGGGGTGGGCCGAGTAGGCGTCGCGGGCGGGGCGGGCGAGGGTGCGGGCGGACGGCCGCCTCGTCGGTTCGGCGTCGCCGTCCGGCAACGGGGCGGGCCGGTGGGCGAGTTGTCGCGACGCCATGACGAACCGGTGGCCGCGCGACGGTCCGTTGTCCCGCCGCGCGCGAGCGGCTCAGCCGGCGTTGATCGCGCCGGAGGCGAATGTGCGGGCGGGTGGACGGGAGAGCCACCACGCGGAGGCGAGGTGCACGGTCGCGCCCAGGGTGCCGCCGATCGCCATGCCGGTGATGCCCTGTTCGATCCCGATCACCGCGTCGCCCAACTGTGCGACGCCGGCCACGATCAGGATCGGCGTCAGGCCCCGGTCGGCGCGCCGGGCGAGCAGGTAGAGCAGGCCGGCGGCGAGCGGGATGGCGCGAACGCCGTACGCCTGCGCGTACATGTCCATTCCGTCGCTCACCTCGGTCCCGGGCACCGACAGGATCCCCGGGTCGACCATGCCGAGCACCGCCGAGCCCGCCGAGCCCAGCGCCATCACCGCATTGAGAAGCAGCACCGCACGCCGCATGTCTTCACTCCTTAAATGATTCGAGCTCTGAATGATTCTCACAGGTTATTATGCAGACCATGAAAGATGTCAAGGGTCAGGGTCCGCTGGCGAGCACGGTCACCTTCCGCCTGGGCACCATCGGCGCGATCGTCACCGAGCGCTTCACCGAGCAGGTCCAGGCGTACGGCCTCAAACCCAAACAGGTCGGCCTGATGGCGGTCCTGGCGGCCGGTGCCGCCGACTCACAACAGGAGATCGCCCGCACGATGGGAGTCGCGCCCAGCCTGGTGGTCGGCCTCGCCGATCAACTCGAAGAGCTCGGTGCGATCCGCCGCGAACGCGACCCGGCCGACCGCCGCCGCCAAGTCCTGACCCTCACCGACCACGGCCACACCCTCCTCGCCGAGTGCACCGCCGCCGCCCACACCCTCGACGAGACCCTCACCGCCCACCTGACCCCCGCCGCCCGCCAGGCCCTACACCAAGCCCTGACCACCCTCGCCGCCCAATCCGGCCTCCCCACCTGACCGATCCCCAAGCGCCTCGCCCCCGCCTCGCACCCCAGGAGTGCCATGCGCGAACTCGTCGCCGCCCCGGACATCACCGAGTTCTTCCGAAACGGATTCGAGCACACGGCATGGCGCCTCGAAGCCCGGAGGCATTACGAGGTCGACTACGAAAGCGCCCGATACCGGGCCTTCCTCCGAGGAAAAGATCCGGGCATCGCAGGACGCGAGGCGTGGCTGGGCACCATCAAGCAGCTGACCGGCCGAAGGCTGCGCGTCGAGCGAGCACGTCTCATCGACGAACCACCCACCGACTACCAGCGGTTCCTGCTCTGGGGCACGAAGGACACCGTGGCCGCAGGCGAAGACATCCGCTACCTCACGCGCACCCGGGCCGAGGCAATGGGTCTACCCGCGCGCGACTTCTGGCTGTTCGACTCCCGGCTCATCGGCGAGTTCCACTACGACGGCGACCACTCACTCGGCATGGAACTGACCGACGATCCACAAGAAGTCCTCACCGCCTGCCAAATCCGCAACCGCGCCTGGCACTTCGCGATCCCCTACACAGATTTCACCGCAACGCGACCGGCTGATTGAGGGTCGCGCCGGTTAGGGTCCGAGCTGCACGGCTCCAGGAAACGTACGAGTCATCGGATGCGCAGCCGCCGCCGTCCCTCAACCGCCCACCAAGCCCTTCAAGAAGCCCCGACCATCCGCCGCGGTGGCCCGACACGACCAAAAGTCTGTATCACTCCGGAAGAAATCTTGAGAAACACACCGGAACACCTGCCCCGGTCACGTCTACTGTCGAAGCATCGTCTCGGCACCATCAACGAGCCGTAGCCCACCCACGAATGGGGAGCGACATGCGTCTGCGCTTCGTCGGCACCACATCCGATCACGGAGACTGCCCGACCTTGTACGAGACGGACAGAGGCGACTTTGTCGTCCAAGGGGATCGGCTCACCGACCCGGAGGCACTCGCCCAACTTCGAGACGTCAAGGACGGTGAGACGTTCGTCGTGGTGCCCCGGGAACTCCTCGCCCGCTTCGCACCGAAGGAATGACGTTGCCGGAGTCGATCAGTGGTGCGGCCATCACGAAGTTCTTCCGCGATGGGTTCGAGCACACGGCTTGGCGCCTGGAGACCAGACGAGCCTACGGCGTCGCAGCAGAGAGCCCGCGTCTCCGGGCATTCCTCGCCGGCGACGCGGACCACGGTCGAGCGCCCACGAGCGAGTGGCTGGATGTGATCCGAGAACTCGTCCGGCAGCGAAAGCGAGTCGAACGTGTGCGCTTGGTCGACGAACCGGCGACTGACTACCAGCGGTTTCTGCTGAACAACGCTCCGGATAACATCGAAGCCGGTGAGAACATTCGATACCTCACACGCAGGGATGCCGAGCGGGCCGAGCTGCCCATGGAAGATTTCTGGCTGTTCGACTCCCGCGTCATCGGCCGCTTCCGATTCGATGGCGATCGGTCTCTCGGTATGCACTTGTCCGAAGACCCGGCAGCAGTTCTGAAAGGCTGCCAAATCCGCGACGTAGCCTGGCACTTCGCCGTCCCTTACGCGGATTTTCATACGAGGCCGTCCACGCGGGAGTGAGTACCGACTACCAACGTGCCCGAAGCGCCCTCGGCGCGCGCCTTCGCGAGTTGCGCGTCGAGAGTGTAGGCAGTGGACGTGAACTCGCGCGCCGGCTCGGCTGGCCTCCGTCCAAGATCTCCAAGCTGGAAAACGGCCGACAAACGCCGAGCATCGACGATCTCCGAGCATGGGCCGAAGCAGTGGGTAATCCGGCCGCCGCAGGCGAGCTCACATCCCGACTGCGTGGTTTGGAGACGCACTACCGCAGTTGGCGACGGCAACTCGCCGGCGGACACGGCACCCGCCAGGAAATCGGGGTCTCCGAGAACCGAAAATCCAAGGTCGTCCGAGGCTTCGAGGTGGCCCGTATGCCAGGGCTGTTCCAGACTGCCGAATACGCACGACGCATGTTCATTCTGAATGCGGAGTTCCAGCAATCACCACTGGACACAGAGGCGGCAGTCCGTGCCCGTATGCGCCGACAACACACGCTGTACGAGCCTGGTCGCAGCTTCCGTTTCATCGTTTCGGAGGGTGTCCTACGCATGCTCCTCTGCCCACCTGACGTGATGGCCGCTCAACTCGACCGACTCATGGACCTGTCGAGGTTGGACACAGTCTCCATCGGGATCATCCCGATCAACGCCCCGATGAGGCGCACACCCGCTCACGGATTCTGGATCTACGACGATCGTCTGGTCATTGTCGAGACGATCAACGCGGAGATGTGGCTCGATGATGCGGATGACATCGCACTCTACGTAAAAGCTTGGGATTGGTTGAACGACTCGGCCGTATACGGACATCAGGCTCACCGCCTCATCGCCGGCGCTCTCGCCGGGCTCCCCCGAAACTGAGCGACATCGGAAAAGATGGGCGCCCCCGAAAGAAATACCAAGAAGCGGAGCAGGACACTCGACCCTTGCTGCTCTAGCGTCGAATCATGATCCTCTCGCCGATTTCTTCGGCGAGATCCACGCGAAGGTCCTCGATGGGTCGGGTCGTCCCGAGGCCGGACGAGTGAGGGGCAGCAGCATGCCAGATCCGCCGACCATGCGCTCCGGCTCGGACGATGACCCGTTTCCCGAGCCGCCCGGCAGCAGCATCACTCTGGCCGTGTATTGGGTCGGGCCACGTGGGGGTGAGGTGCTGGTGCCTCGGGAGACGTTTGTGGGGTTCAGTCGGGTCGGGGAATCGGGGGAGCCGCCGTGCCGGTGTTCGCCGGAGTGTCGGTGGCGGCATGTGGTCGAGTGAGACGGCTTTCCGAGAAGGATGGGACACCAGGGTGGCGATTCGCACCGCGCGGCATCGGGACAAGAGTGGGGACGACTCGCAGAAGGATCGGCCGATTCCGCCGGAGATTCCGCCGGATCCGCCGCCGCAGAAGTGAGCGGGAGCGAGGCGAGAGCGAGGACACACACGTGGATTCGGAAGTCGGGGAGTGGGAGTCGGCCCGGGCCAATGCGGAGTTGGTGCGACGCGTCGAAGAAGTCGTCGGACCCCTGGGGCCTTGGCGGGAGGCCTTTCTGGCCGTGCCTCGGCACCGATTTTTGCCGGATGTGGTGTGGGTGCGGCGGCGTGGGGAGCGTGGACCGGTTCGGGTCGACCGGAGGGTGGCCCCGGGTGAATGGTTCGATCTCGCGTATCAGGACGTGTCGGTGATCGTGCAGGTCAACGACGGCGCCGCCGCCGATCCGACGAACGGACCCGATTGGCCGTCCTCCGCCGCGTCGCAACCGAGTGTGGTGGCACGGATGTTGCTCGACCTCGACGTCCACGACGGGGACCGCGTCCTGGAGGTGGGCACCGGGTCGGGCTGGAACGCCGCGCTGCTCGCACGTCGGGTCGGGCCCGATCGGGTGGTCACCGTCGAGGTCGATGCCACGCTCGCCACGAGGGCCCGGCAGCGCCTGGCAGACCTCGGGCCGACGGCCCCGGACGTGGTGACCGCCGACGGCGCGGCGGACCTGCCGACCGCCGAGCCCTACGACCGGGTGCTCTGCACATGCGCGGTCGAACGCGTCCCGATGTCCTGGCTCGCCCTGACCCGCCCCGGCGGCCGGATCCTCACGCCGTGGGCGACGTCCTGGACGGCGGACGGTTCACTGCTGCTGACGACACGTCACGACGGATCCGCGACAGGCGAGTTCGTCCCCGGCGGTGCCTTCATGCGGATGCGCGCCCACCGCGCCGGCCGCATCGACGACCTCGACGACCTCGTACGCCCCGAGCACGTGCCCGACCTCGGCACCACCACGGTGTCGCCCTGGGAGGTGACCGGCGACGCCGACTTCACGATCGGCGTCGCCGTACCCGGCGCGTGGCATCTCTGGGAGCCGAGCCCCGCCGCCGACGGTGTGCACACCCGCTTCTGGGTGGCCGACGAGACGGGGAGATCCTGGGCCTCCGTCGACTACGACGGCGTACGACTCGCGAGCTTCCCCGTCCGGCAGTTCGGCCCCCGCCGGCTGTGGGACGAGGTGGCCGCCGCCCGGGACTGGTGGGATTCGGCGAACCGCCCCGGCCTCGACCGGTTCGGCCTCACCATCGGCACCGACGGCACGCAAACCGTCCGGCACAACCCGCCCACCGGCGCGTCCTGGCCCGTCCCCCCTGAACCCGGGTTCGCCCTCCCGGATGCCCCATCGGCCGCGAGCAGCCGTCCCCCGCACGACCCGAAGCGATCCCCTCTATCGCGTCCACCACCCGATGCGCCTCGACCACCTCCGCGAGCGGCAGCCGCACGTGCACGGTGCCCCGCAGCCAAGCCCGCCCGAGCACGCCACCGCCGGCCCACCCACAGCCCACCCCAAAAAAACCGAACGCCCCCGGCGCCCGAAGGCGGCCCGGGGGCGATCGAAGCAGACCCGGCACGAAGCAGACCCGGCACAAGGCTCAGCCGGAGCCTCGCACCACGCAACTCAAGCCCAGAGCTGACCCTGAAGTCCCTCCACCGCGGCCTCCGTGCTCTCGGCCGTGTAGATGCCGGTGGACAGATACTTCCAACCCGCGTCCGCGATCACGAAGGCGATGTCGGCCGACTCCCCCGCCTTGACCGCCTTGCGCGCCATCCCGAGGGCCGCGTGCAGCACCGCGCCGGTCGAGATGCCCGCGAAGATGCCTTCCTTCTCCAGCAGCTCACGAGTACGTCGGACCGCGTCGGCGGAGCCCACCGAGTAGCGCGTGGTCAGCACGTCGGCGTCGTACAGCTCCGGCACGAAGCCCTCGTCGAGGTTGCGCAGGCCGTACACGACGTCGTCGTAGCGCGGTTCGGCCGCCACGATGCTCACTCCCGGGACCTTCTCGCGCAGGTAGCGGCCGACCCCCATCAGCGTGCCGGTGGTGCCCAGACCGGCCACGAAGTGGGTGATCGTGGGCAGGTCCTCGAGCAGTTCGGGGCCGGTCGTGGCGTAGTGCGCGTCCGGATTGGCCGGGTTGCCGTACTGGTACAACATCACCCAGTCGGGATTCTCGGCCGCGAGCTCCTTGGCCACCCGGACCGCCGTGTTGGAGCCACCCGCCGCGGGCGACCCGATGATCCGCGCGCCCCACATGCGCAGCAGTTCGCGGCGCTCCTCGGAGGTGTTCTCCGGCATCACGCAGACGATCCGATAGCCCTTGAGCTTGGCCGCCATCGCCAACGCGATGCCGGTGTTGCCCGAGGTCGGCTCCAGGATCGTGCAACCGGGGGTGAGCAGCCCGTCGCGCTCGGCCGCCTCGATCATGTGCAGGGCCGGACGGTCCTTGATCGAACCGGTCGGGTTGCGGTCCTCCAGCTTGGCCCACACCCGCACGGTCGGCGACGGCGACAGCGTCGGCAGGCCGACCAGCGGGGTGCGGCCGACCGAATCGAGCAACGATTCGTAACGCATCAGATCGCGCCGCCGGCGACCGCCGGAAGAATGGTGACCGTGTCGCCGTCGTCCAACGTGGTGCCGAGGCCGCCGGTGAAGCGCACGTCCTCGTCGTTGAGGTAGACGTTGACGAAGCGGCGCAACTCGCCGTTCTCCTCCACCAGTCGTCCCCGAACGCCCGGGTGCCGGGCCTCCAGGTCGACCAGCAGGTCGGCGAGGGTGGCACCCGAGCCGGGTACGGCCTTGGCGCCGTCGGTGTAGGTGCGAAGGATGGTCGGGATGCGGACCTCGATGGCCATGGATGCGCTCCTCTGGTGGTGACGCGTACGGAGAGAACGCAGTCCGGACGCGGGCCGCACCCTTGACGCTCCAGCGGGGACGGTGGAGACCGTGGGGCGGGGATCGTTCGCGTGCGCCGGTGCTGCGGGACGTGCCTGCTGCCTGGGGTGCCTGGTGGGCCGATCCGGAAGCGGATCAGCTCACGCGCGCAGCGCGACAGAGGGCGCTGGAGAGTCGGCACAGATCGACGTGCAGGCGTGCGACGAGAAGCGCGCCCGGGGCACCGCCCGCTACCGCTTCCGTCATATTCACGCCCGCATAACGCATATGGTCATGCTAGCCATTCCATCGAGAGGCTCCGATGTGATCTCGCATGCCGGAACATGCCATACCGACAGGTGAGACGCAGCCCGGCGAGAATATCCGACGAATCGGGTATTCGTCCCGAAATCACCCGTCCCTTGGGCTTCGAACAGTCACCGAACAACCCGCGAACAGCCGTCGGCCGGGTCAATAGGCCTCCACCACGTCGACCTCCTCCTCGGTGATCACACCGTCGACGATCCGGTACGACCGGAACTCGTACGTCTCCTCCTCCCTCGTCGACACGAGCACGTAGTGCGCGTTGGGCTCGGACGCGTACGACACGTCCGTGCGCGAGGGGTACGCCTCGGTCGCGGTGTGCGAGTGGTAGACGATCACGGGCTCCTCGTCCCGGTCGTCCATCTCGCGGTAGAGCTTGAACAGGTCGGCCGAGTCGAACTCGTAGAACGTGGGCGACCGCGCGGCGTTGAGCATCGGGATGAACCGCTCGGGGCGGTCGGTGCCCTCGGGGCCCGCGACGACGCCGCACGCCTCGTCGGGGTGGTCGGCACGGGCGTGGGCGACGATCCGATCGCGCAGGGCTGCGGTGATGGTGAGCATGCCCCGAGCGTACTGAGCGCCCCCGGGACCCGCGCGACACCTCACCCCCGCCCCGCCCCGCCACTCCACGCACCGGGCCGGCCCGTCCGCCGCTCAGACCCTGACCGGCTTCCCGCGCCGCGCCGAGGCGTACGCCGCCACCAGGAACGCCACCCAGATCGGCACCACGTACAGCGCGATCCTGGTGTCCGCCGAGAACCCGAGCAGGACCACCACCATCAGCAGGAAGGCCAACACCGCCCAGCCCGTGTACGGCGCGCCCGGCATCCGGAAGCCGTGTCCCGCCAGCCGTCCCCGGTTCACCGCGCGCCGGTAGCGCATCTGGCACGCGACGATCATGCCCCAGGTCCACAGCGCGCCCACGGTGGCCACCGAGGTGATGTACATGAACGCCTTCTCCGGCACCAGCGCGTTGATCAGCACGCCGACGCCCATCACGATCGCCGACACGGTGATCGCCATGGCCGGCACCCGATGCGAGCTGAGCGTGCTCACCTGCGGCGGCGCCTGCCCTTCGACGGCGAGCGTGCGCAACATCCGGCCGGTCGAGTACAGGCCCGAGTTGCACGAGGACAGCGCGGCGGTGAGCACCACGAAGTTGATGATCGCCGCCGCGGCCGGGATGCCCACCCGGTCGAAGACGACCACGAACGGGCTCTCCTTGGCGTGGAAGTCGGTCCACGGCGCGAGCGAGAGGATGATCACCAGGGCGCCGATGTAGAACAGCCCGATCCGGAACGGGATGGTGTTGATCGCGCGCGGCAGCACCTTCTCCGGGTCCTGCGCCTCCCCCGCGGTGACACCGATCAGCTCGACGCCCAGGAACGCGAACATCACGATCTGGAGCACCATCAACGTCTCGCCGACGCCGTTGGGCGCGAACCCGCCGTCCGACCACAGGTGCGAGACGGACGCCTGGTCACCGGCCTCGCCGAAGCCGAGGATCAGCACCCCGATGCCGACCAGGATCATCCCGACGATCGCGGTCACCTTGATCATCGAGAACCAGAACTCGAACTCGCCGAACAGCTTGACCGAGATCAGGTTGGCGGCGAACAGCGCCAGCAGGACCACCAGCGC
The DNA here is from genome assembly GCF_045207655.1 of Embleya sp. NBC_00888. Taxonomy (NCBI): domain Bacteria; kingdom Bacillati; phylum Actinomycetota; class Actinomycetes; order Kitasatosporales; family Streptomycetaceae; genus Embleya; species Embleya sp. NBC_00888. The sequence goes on from NZ_CP108784.1 coordinate 3,375,721, forward strand.
GGTCACCCACTGCGGGATCCAGGACCACCAGTACTGCACGTAGACGCCCGCCGCGGTGATCTCGGCCATCCCGGTGACAACCCACATGATCCAATATGTCCACCCGGTCACGAACCCCGCGAACGGCCCGAAGAACTCCCTCGCGTACTCGGCGAAACTGCCCGCCACCGGCCGGTACATCAGCAGCTCGCCCAGCGCGCGCATGACGAAGAAGATCAGTACGCCGGCCACCGCGTAGGCCGCGATCAACGACGGCCCGGCCTTCTCGATCGCGCCGCCCGCGCCCAGGAAGAGCCCGGTGCCGATCGCGCCGCCGATCGCGATCATCTGGATCTGACGGCCGTTCAGCCCCCGTTCGTACCCCTCGGCGTCGACACCCGGTTCGACCGCCTGCGCGCTCGACTCGGCCTTGATGTCCGTCATGATCGCTCCCGTTCGTTGGTACGGAGGCCGTATTACCAACGAAAACGAGCGGAAACCCGAATGCCGAACGGTCCGGCGTGTCCCTTTCGCCGGATGTACTCCCGCGGTCGGCGGCACGCGGCCACGGCCCGCGGTACGGCGCTACAGCGCCCCGAGCAGCGAGTCCTGCAACCCGCCCAGCCAGTGGAAGACCGCGAACAGCCAGCGTCGCGGATCGTCGTCGGCCAGTTTGGCCTCGAATTCCTCCATGTCCTCGGTGACTTCGAGCCGGGTACCGATCACCAGGCGCAGGTCGTTGAGGGTGCCGAGCCAGGCCTGGATGCCCTGCTCGTCGAGCACCACGCGGTGTTCGCCGCCCTGCGCGCGCAGTTCCTCGGCGCCCGGCGGTTCGGTGAGGTCGACCAACTCGGCCAGGTCGGCCAGCACGATCCGCGCGTTGTCGCGCTTGCGCAGCCGCAGGTCGGTCTCGGTGTAGCGGCGGAACTCGGCCGCCGCCTCGGCGTCCTCGGCGTAGGCGTCCGGCAGCAGGCGGGCGAGCGCGGGGTCGTCCGGGGTGACCGGCGTGTCGGTCGAGCCGAGCCCGGTCAGGCCCAGCTCGGCGGCCAGCGGGTCGCTCGCCTCGTCGTCGGGCGAGACCATCTCGACCAGTTGACCGCACAGATCGGCCAGCACTCGCACGTGCATGTCCTCCAGGACGATCTCGGGTCGTCCCGAGCGTCCGCGCATGAAGAGGCCGTTCACAGGCTGTGCAACTCCCGGGGAATATGGGGCGGAAACCGGAGGGGCCGGCCGGGCCGAGCGAACCGAGCGGGTGTCACTTGTCGTGCTGGATGGTGGCCCACAGGCCGAATCCGTGCATCGCGGTGGTGTCGCGCTCCATCTCCTCGCGCGTCCCCGACGAGACCACGGCCCGACCCTTGTTGTGCACGTCGTGCATGAGCTTCTCCGCCTTCTTCTTCGGATAGCCGAAGTAGGACTGGAAGACGTAGGTCACGTACGACATCAAATTGATCGGGTCGTTCCAGACGATGCACACCCACGGGGTCTCCGCCCGGACGTCCTCTTCGGGCTTCTGCTTCTCGACCTCGATGGGAGCGACACTCATGGGTCCCATGCTGCCATCAGCCCAGGGCCCGGGCGAACCGGCTCGACGGTGGTGTTCGGGCCCGGATGTGACCCGGGGCGTACACGTCACCCCTCCGGTACGGCAAAATCCCGCCCATGTCCTCTGCACCCGCACCGGGTTGGTACCCGGATCCGGAGATCACCGGCCACATCCGCTACTGGGACGGCGGTGCCTGGGTGCCGGACAGCAGCCGGCCGGCCGAGGAACCCGGCCGGCCCGCCGCCGAACAACCGGACCCGGCCACAGAGTCCGGCGGCCCCGAGGCGATCGAGCAGGGCGGCCGGGTGATCCAGGGCGAGGTGTTGTCCGCGCGCATCGGCGCTCCGTACGACATGTCCTCGACCGGCACGTACGCGCCGCCGGCCGGTTCACCCGGCCCCGGTGCCGCCGGCTCGTCCGACGCGGGCACGTCGTGGTCCGGCCCGACCGGCCCGACCGCCCCCACCGGCCCGGCGCGCGGCTCGACGCCGCCGGCGGGCGGGGTGCCGCCACAGCGCGCGGCCGAGGAGCCGGGGCCGTGGCGACCGGTCCAGGCCGACATCTTCGGCAGCAACGAACGGCGCCCGGCGAACCTGGGCCGACGGCTGCTGGCCCGGATCGCCGACGCGCTGGTGCCGCTCGCGGCCGGCGTCGCGGTCGGCATCCCGATCGTCCCGGACGCGGTCGAGCACATCCGGGACAAGATCGACCGGGCCCGCTACGAGGGCCGCGACACCACGGTCTGGCTGATCGACGGCACCACCGGGACCGCGATCGCGATGGTGCTCGGCGCCGTGCTCGTGGCCGCGCTGCTGTACGAGGCGCTGCCCACCTGGAAGTGGGGTCGCTCGCTCGGCAAGACCCTGTTCGGCCTGCGTGTCGCGGACCTGGACAGCCACGACACCCCCTCGCTGTGGCAGTCGGTGCGACGCTGGCTGGTCCTGTACGTACCGGGCGTGTTCGTGGTCGGCGTGCTCGGCGCGCTGTGGGGTCTCTTCGATCGGCCGTGGCGGCAGGGGCTGCACGACAAGGCGGCGCGCACGTTCGTCGCGCGCGACTGACCGACCGGGCCGGGCGCGGCCGGCCCGCCGGCCGGTCACCCGATCACCGCGTCACCACCCCGTCACCCGTACAGACGCGACACGACCGGATTGGTCGAACACGTCACGGTAGCGTCGGCTTTTGTCCGGTTTACTCAGCTTTATGACAGGTAGTGCACCGCCTCCGCCACCCGACCCGTTCGGAGACGACCCCTCGGGTCGAAACCCCTACGGGCAGCAACCACCGCCCGGTCAGCCGCCCCACGGACAGCAGCCGCCTCCCGGATCGGACCCGTCCGGACGGCGGCAACCTCCGTACGGCGAGAATCCCTCCGGGCAACCGCCGTACGGCCAGGACCCGACCGGACAGTATCCGTACGGTCAGGGCGGCCCGTACGGCCAGGACCCGTCCTACGGCACGGGTGGCGGCACGGGCGGGTACGGGGCCGGGCCGGAGCTCGCCGGTCCGTGGCGGCGGCTGCTCGCGCGGATCATCGACAGCATCATCGTCGGCGTGCTCGCGGGCCTGCTCTCGTGGCCGCTCACCGACTACGACTACGACGACATGAGCTTCGGCACGCAGTTCACCTCGGGGCTGATCTTCTCGCTGCTGTACTTCCTCTACGAGGGCTTCCAGCTCGACCGCTACGGTCGCACGCTCGGCAAACGGGTGCTGCGCATCCGGGTGGTGCGGGTGGCCGACGGCGGGCCCATCGCGGGATCGCCCGCATGGACCCGCGCCGGCGTGTTCACGCTGCCCCCGATCGTGCCCTGCCTGGGCACGATCTTCTGGCTGGTCAACGTGTTGTGGCAGTTCTGGGATCAGCCGTGGCATCAGTGTCTGCACGACAAGGCGGCCAAGACCACCGTCATCCGCGGGTCGTGACCCGAGGCTGGTGATGCCGAGCGCGAATGCCGAGCACTGCCGTCGTCGTGCCCAGCGCGACCCCGATGCCCATGGCGACGGCAGCACCCGCCACGGTGCGCGGCTCCCAGGCCGCCAATAGTGAGACCGTCAAGACGATCGTGACGAATACGCCGTAGCCGAGTCGGAAGAAATCTCCTCTTGCCACGACGCACCACCTCCCCTGCACCCCTTTGTGCACGCCCCCCGCTCTCACGCTACTGCTCACGACGCGCAATGTAACCAGTCGATTGCGATCGGGATTTATCGGTCCCGGCTCCGGGCACCCTCCCGCGACGGTCGGAGCACCGATCCCGCGATTGAAGACAGCCCCAGGACCGCCCGACCCGGAGAGTCCACGTGAACCGCAGGCACGTCACCCCCGTCGTCACCGCGTTGTGCGCGCTGCTCGTGCCGGCCGCCGCCCCGGCCGCGCCGGGCCGGATCGCGGACGTCCCGGGCGAGCGCACCGGCTCCGGAACCTTCGTCGAACGCGACGACGACCTGGCGCACCCCTTCACCGAGCGGCGCAGACAACGACGCGACGCGGCGGTACGGGCGATGACCGAGGACCCGGCGCTGACGGCGCGCACGGTGCCGGCGGGCGAGGCGGGCGCCGCGGAGACCCGGCCGCCCGCCGAGGCGCGGGTGTTCGTGGTCCTGGTCGAGTTCGGCGATCGCCTCGACGCGCCGAACGGGCATCGCTACAGCTCCCGGCCGGGTCCTCGACACGGCACCATCCCGGCGCCGAACCGGGCCGAGGACACCACGACGCTGTGGCGATCGAGCTACGAACGCGACCACTTCCGGGGCCTGTTCTTCGGCCCGGGCACCGACTCGCCCTCGCTGGCCTCGTACTACCGCGCGCAGTCCGCGGGCCGCTACTCGCTCGACGGCGAGGTCACCGAGTGGGTCCGGGTGCCCTACAACGAGGCGCGCTACGGCAACGACGGGTGTGGCCGCAACGTGTGCCAGGACGTGTGGGCTCTGGTCCGGGACGCGATGAAGGTCTGGTACGACGGGCGGATCGCCGGGGGGGCTGACCGCCGCACAGGTCCGCGACGAGCTCGCGTCGTTCGACCGCTGGGACCGGGACGACTTCGACGGCGACGGCGACTTCGACGAGCCGGACGGCTACCTCGACAACCTGGAGATCGTGCACGCCGGCGTGGACAAGGCCCAGGGCGGCGGCGAACAGGGCCGGGGCGCGGTGTGGTCGCACCGCTGGTACGCGTACGCCGACCGGGTCGGTCGCACCGGACCGGCGACGAACCGCGCGGGCGGCACACCGATCGGCGACTCCGGGATCTGGGCCGGGGACTACACGATCCAGTCGGAGAACGGCGGACTGGGCATGATCGCCCACGAATTCGGTCACAACCTGGGCCTGCCGGACCTGTACGACCGAGGCAACTCGACCGACGGCCCGCCGGGCTTCTGGTCGCTGATGGCGCTCGGCGGCTACCTCGGCGACGAGGACGGCGCGGGCTCACTGCCGGGCTCGTTGTCCGCGTGGGACAAGCTGCAACTGGGCTGGTTGGACGTACGCATCGTGGACCCCACCCGCAAGACCGTGGCCCAACTCGCGCCGAACCAGTCCACGGGCGACCCACAGGCACTGCTCGTCCCGCTGCCACCACGCCCCGGAAGCAACGCCAAACGTTGGTACATCGTGGAGAACCGGCAATACGTCGGCGCGGACACCACCCTCGTTACCGGCCCCTACCAACTCACCGGCAACAAACGCGTGGCCGCCCACTTCCCGTACGGCGAGGGCGTCCTGATCTGGCTGTGGGACACCTCCTTCACCGACAACGACGTCTCCCGCCACCCCGGCGAGGGCCTGATCCTGCCCGTCGACATCCACCCGGCTCCCCTCCTGGACCGGACCGGAAAACCGCTCCCCGCCCGCTTCCAGACCGCCGACGCCGCACTGACCTCCACCACGGAACACACCTCGGCGATCACCCTGGGCAACCTGGGCACCTTCCCCTCCCGCCCAGGCGTCCCCACCTTCACCGACAGCGCGGTGTATTGGTCCGCCACGTCCCCCAACACCGGCGTGAAAGTCCCCCACACCGGCACCACAATCACCACAGAAGGCCCCACCCGCACCGGCACCGCCGCCCGAGTAACAGTCGGCCCCACCCCCTGACCCCCGCCCACCCTCAACAACCACCACACCCCACAGCCACCAACCAAACGCCCCACCACCAGAACACGGCACACCCACCGCACATCGCGGCACAACCAACACCCACGCCACCCTCAAGTCCCGGCCAAGCCACCCCAACAGCCCACCGGGCGCATGAGGGCAACTCAGCCCGGCCGGCGCTTGAGGCCACCCAGCCCGCCCGGCGCATGAGGGCAACTCAGCCTGCCCGGCGCATGAGGGCAACCCAGCCTGCCCGGCGCTTGAGGGCAACCCAGCCGGGCCGGCGCTTGAGGCCAACTCAGCCCGGCCGGCGCTTGAGGGCAACCCAGCCCGGCCGGCGCTTGAGGCCAACTCAGCCCGGCCGGCGCATGAGGCCAACTCAGCCCGGCCGGCGCATGAGGCCAACTCAGCCCGGCCGGCGCATGAGGCCAACTCAGCCCGGCCGGCGCATGAGGCCAACTCAGCCCGGCCGGCGCATGAGGCCAACTCAGCCCGGCCGGCGCATGAGGCCAACTCAGCCCGGCCGGCGCTTGAGGCCAACTCAGCCCGGGCCGGCGCTTGAGGCCAACTCAGCCCGGCCGGCGCTTGAGGCCAAAAAAGCCCACCCAACCGCCCACGGCCCGCCCGGCCTCAGGGCACCGCCGGCTCGCCCACCAGAACCGCCCCCGCCCCCCGAAGCTCGGCGAGCGCCGAGGAGGTCGTCCCCGCCGCCACCCCCGCCGTCAGCCCCAACAACACCCGCGTCGCAAACCCCTCCCGCACCGCGTCCAACGCGGTCGCCCGCACGCAGTGGTCCGTGGCGATCCCCACCACGTCCACCTGGGTGACCCCGCGCTCCCGCAGCCACTCCGCCAACGACGTCCCGTCGGCCGCCACCCCCTCGAACCCGCTGTACGCGGCCGCGTGTGCGCCCTTGGAGAAGATCTCCTCGACCCGCCCCGACTCGACCGCCGACGCGAACGCCGGGTGGAAGCGCGCGCCCTCGGTACCGGCCACGCAGTGCGTCGGCCAGGTCTCCTCGTAGTCCGGCGTGGCCGAGAAGTGCGCCCCGGGATCCACGTGGTGGTCCCGCGTGGCCACGATGTGCGCGTACGCCGGCGTCTCCGCGTGCACGGGGTCCGGCGGCTGCTCGGCCGCGTTGGCCGCGATGTGGTGTCGGATCGCCTCGGCGACCGCCGCCCCGCCCGCGACCGCGAGGCTGCCTCCCTCGCAGAAGTCGTTCTGTACGTCGACCACGATCAATGCCCGGGTCATCGCCGCCTGCCTCCTCGTGGCGGGTCCGTCGAGTCCGACGAACCGCTCGCGTCTACTCGTAGATGGTCGGAAGTACCGGTTCCCCGCGCGAGAGCTGCGTAGCCGAAAGCGGCAGTTCCTCACGCGAACGCGCGTGTCGGTCCCGCGCCGCCGAGAGCGGCTCGCGGCCCACGATCTCCCCGTTCACCACCAGCGGGACCAGCAATTCCCGCTCGCCCGGCACGACTTGCGCGTCGGCCCGGAACGGCCGCAGCACCTCGGCCTCGGCCACCCCGTCCGCGTCGTAGCGCCGCACGGCGCTCTTGCGGCCGCCGTGGCTCGGCTTGCCCGGCGACTTCTTGGCCACCGGCACCAGCGGTGCGTCCGGCGCGTCGCTCATCGCCCGCGCGACCAGCTTGTACACCAGCGACGCGGTCGGCTGCCCCGAACCGGTGACCAACTGGGTGCCGACCCCGTAGGCGTCCACGGGAGCCGCCCGCAGCGAGGCGATCGCGTACTCGTCGAGGTCGCTGGTGACCACGATCCGGGTCTTGACCGCGCCGAGCTCGTCGAGTTGCGCGCGCACCCGGTGGGCGAGCAGCAGCAGGTCGCCCGAGTCGAGCCGGACCGCCCCGAGTTCGTGCCCGGCCACCTCCACCGCCGTGCGTACCGCGCTCGCCACGTCGTAGGTGTCCACGAGCAACGTGGTGTCCGCGCCGAGCGCGGCCACCTGCGCCACGAACGCCTCGCGCTCGTCGTCGTGCAGGAGCGTGAACGCGTGCGCGCTGGTGCCCCGGGTCGGGATGCCGTACCGCTGCCCGGCGCGCAGGTTCGAGGTGCTCGCGAACCCGCAGATGTACGCGGCGCGCGCGGCGGCCACCGCGGCCTCCTCGTGGGTGCGGCGCGAGCCCATCTCGATGCACGGCCGCCCGGCGGCGGCCGACGTCATCCGGGAGGCGGCGGCGGCCACCGCGGCGTCGTGGTTGAGGACCGACAGGATCAGCGTCTCCAACACCACCGCCTCGGCGAAGCTGCCCTCGACCACGATCAGCGGCGACCCCGGGAACCAGCACTCGCCCTCGGCATAGCCCCAGATGTTGCCGGTGAAGCGGTAGCCGGCCAGCCAGTCCAGCGTCGCCGGGCCGACCACGCCGGCCTCCTCGAGGAAGCGCAGCGTCTCGTCGTCGAAGCGGAAGTTCTCGATGCCGTCGAGCAGCCGCCCGGTGCCGGCGGTCACGCCGTAGCGCCGGCCGTCCGGCAGCCGGCGGGCGAAGACCTCGAACACCGAACGGCGGTGCGCCGCACCGCTGCGCAGTGCGGCTTCGAGCATCGTCAGCTCGTAGTGGTCCGTCAGCAAGGCCGTGGTCGCGGTGTCCATGTCGTCAGCATAACACGATTACTCGTCAGTTTGACGATTACTCGCAAGAGTGGTGAGCGTCACGGCATTTCACCCGATTATGACCGGATATTCGGGACATCGACGGCCAGGCCCTGTCCGGCGGATCCTGGTGGATCGGGCCGCGTCGTCCGGTGCCGACCCACCAGGATCCGCCGGACAGGGTCTAGCCGAGCCGATCCTCCTCCGGCGTCGGCGCCCAGGTCGACCCGTTGATGTGCGTCCCGCCGCCGACGAACAGCGTGTTGCCGGTGACGTAGCGCGCATCGTCACTGGCCAGGAACAGCGCGGCCCCGCCGATGTCGGTCTCCGGGTCGCCCATCCGGCCCATCGGGTTGGCCGCCTCGGCGGTCGCGGCGGCCTCCGGGTTCACCTTCGCGAAGGCGGCGAACGCCTCCGTCTTCGCCCCCGGGCAGATGACGTTGGCCCGGATCTGATGCGGCGCCCACTCGCGGGCGGCCGAGCGGGTGAGCGCGCGCAGCGCCTCCTTGCCGACGTTGTACTCGGCGGTGAACCGGTGCGCGTTGACCCCGTTCAGGCTGGCGATGTTGATCACGCTGCCGCCACCCGCGTCCCGCATCGGTTCGAACGCCGCGCGCATCGTCCACCACCCGGCCCACAGGGCCATGTCCAGACCGTGCCGGAACATCTCGTCGGTCTTGTTCTCCAGGCGGTTGATCCGCCCACCGCCCCACGCGTTGTTCACCAGCGTGTCCAGTCGGCCCCACCGGACCAGCGCGGCCTCGACCAGACCGACCGCGTCCGCCTTGACCGTGACATCGGCGACCACCGCGAGCGTTTCGACGCCGAACGCCTCGGTGATCTCGGCCGCGACCCGATCCGCCGACTCCGCCCTGATGTCGTTGACCAGGATCCGGCACCCCTCGGCCGCGAACCGCCGGGCGATCCCGCGCCCGATGCCCGCCCCGGAGCCGGTGATCACCGCGACGTGGTCCTGAAGACGTCCTGCCATGGCGCTGCCTCCCACGTTGATCGTTCGACCTCGTGGGTATCCGCAACAGCCTTGGAAAACAAGGGCTTCCCGGCCCGACCGGACCCGGGCTCCCCGGTGGAACCGCAGGTCAGCTCGGCCGCCACTGATGATCACAGTCCCGGCACTTGCGGTCCCCGTACGGCATCGAGGACACCTTGCCCGAGCCGCACTCCGGGCACGTGGGACCGTCCGCGGCGGTCGGCGGACGCCAGCGCGCGGCGCACGAGCCGCACACGTAGTCACCGACGATGTCGGTGCTCACCTTGGTGGAACCGCACTTGCCGCACTGCACCTCGACGTGCCGGCGCTTGCGCGGCGCGGCCCGCCCGATCGCCGCCTGGCGTTCGCGCTGCGCGGAGAAGCCCCAGTAGGAGCGCAGCCGATCGGCCATGTCCGGACGCAGGTCGGCGCCCGGGCCGACCGGTACCTCACCGCGTGGCTGCTCGCTCATGACCGTCACGGTAGGGCATGCCGGCCGGCGCGCGGAGCCGGTTCACGGCGCGGAAATCCACTCGACTCCGGCGCGAGGGCGGTTATCGTCGAGGTATGCGGATCCACGGGCAGCGAGCTACCGGCGTCGGGCCGGCGAACCGAGCGCGATAGCGCGGCTCGGCCCGGCTCGGCGTGTGTGTACTCCCACCGCCCGCTGCTCTCGCGAAGGCCGATTCGCCATGCTCTCCCCGCAGATCCGTTCCACCTTCCTCGATTTCTTCACCACGCGCGGCCACCGCCTCGTACCGTCCGGGTCGCTGCTGCCGCCCGATCCGAGCCTGCTCGTGTCCAACGCGGGGATGAACCAGTTCAAGCCGTGGTTCCTGGGCGACGTCGAGCCCGGGTTCCCCCGGGCGACGTCGGTACAAAAGTGCGTACGCACCGTGGACATCGACAACATCGGGCACACCCGCCGGCACTCGACCTTCTTCGAGATGCTCGGCAACTTCTCCTTCGGCGACTACTTCAAGGAGGAGGCGATCGGGTTCGCGTACGACCTGCTGACCGGCCCCTTCGACCTCTCCCCGGACCGGCTGTGGATCACCGTGTACGAGGACGACGACGAGTCGGCGCGGATCTGGCGCTCGGTCGGCGTCCCGTCGGCGCGGATCCAACGCCTCGGCGCGGCGGACAACTTCTGGTCGATGGGCGTACCGGGACCGTGCGGACCCTGCTCCGACGTCACCTACGACCGGGGCCCGGCGTTCGGGCGCGAGGGCGGACCGGCGATCGACCCCGAGCGCTTCGTCGAACTGTGGAGCCTGGTCTTCATGCGCAGTGTGCGCGGCGAGACCGAGCCCGACGGCGGCTTCCCGGTACTGGGCGACCTCCCGCGCACCGGCGTCGACACCGGCCTGGGCCTGGACCGACTCGCGACCGTACTCCAGGGCGTCGACGGCGTCATCGGGACCGACCTGCTGCGCCCCACCCTCACGAGCGTGGAGGACCTGGCGGGCCGCGAGCACTCCCGCCTCGACCGGGACGACCCCGACCGGGTGTCCTTCGAAGTGGTCACCGACCACGCACGGGCGATCGCGTTCCTCCTCGCGGACGGCATCCGACCGAGCAAGGAGGGCACGGGGTACGTGCTGCGCCGGCTGATGCGCAGAGCGATCCGACACGGTCGTCGCCTCGGCATCCAGGGCCCGATCCTGCCCCCGACCACCGCGAGCGTGGTGGCGAACCTCGGCCCCACCTGGCCCGAACTCACCCAAGCGGCTTCCCTGATCGAATCCGAGACCACCCGCGAGGAGGAATCCTTCGACCGCACCCTCACCCGAGGCACCCGCCTCCTCGACAAGGCAATTCGCCGCCGCCTCGAAGCGGGCGAACCCGACCTCCCCGCGGAAACGATCTTCACCCTCTACGACTCACACGGCTTCCCGCCCGACCTCAGCATCGAAGCAGCCCAAGAATCCGGCCTGACCGTAAACCGATCCCACCTGACCACCCTCCTCCCCCACCACCCCTGACCCCACCCGAGCCCCCACCTCAGCCCGCCCGGGCATCGAACCACTCGTCCCGGGCGGGACACGAGGCCACTCAGCCGGCCGGCACATGAGGCCACTCAGCCCGGCCGGCGCATGAGGCCAACCCCGTCACTCAACCCAATTCGCATCCGGGGCCACCGCCCCGAACAGAACCTGCACCCCCACCACCCGCAGCAACGCCAACCGATCCGCCGCCGAACTTCCGGGCGCAGCCGTGTACACGACCAACCGCTGCCCCGCCTCCACGGCATCAAGCACCTGGCACCGCAAGGCGATCTCCCCGACCTCCGGATGCCGAATCGTCTCCTCCACCTCACGCCGCCCAGCCACCCCATGCCCAGCCACCCCAGGCCGCGCATCCACCCCAGGCCGCACGTCCCCCTCAGACCGCCCGTCCCCTTCGGACCGCCCGTCCACCCCAGGCCGCCCGTCCACCCCGGGCGGCCACGCCCGCCCCTCATCCCACAGCGCCGCGAACTCCGCCGACTCCGAGCGCAACCGCGCCACCAGCGCCGCCGGTCGAGCGTCGTCCCTCCGCACCTCACCGGCGGCACGCAGATCCGCCACGTAAGCCCGGGACATCGCCTCCGCGTCCACCGCCCGATAGCGCACCCGCGAAGCCGGCTCGGTGAACCACCGCACCAGGAGGTTGCGCCCGACGTTCGGCCCCATCAGCGCCACCGCCATCGCGTTCTGCGCCAGCACGTCGCCCAGATCCGACAGCACCTGCGCCGGTACGTCGTGCAACCGGTCGAGCATCAGCAACAGCGCCGGCGACACGTGCTCGTCGCACCCCGACGACCGTCCCGGCGGCAGCTGCCCGGCCAGGTGGAAGAGATGATCGCGGCCGGCCCGGTCCAGCCGCAGCGCGCGGGCCAGCGCGGCGAGAAGTTGCGGCGACGGATTGGGACCCCGGTTCTGTTCCAGCCGCGCGTAGTAGTCGACCGACATCCCGGCCAGCCGCGCGACCTCCTCGCGCCGCAGCCCGGCGGTTCGTCGCCGGGCCCCGTCGGGCAGCCCCACATCCGCCGGGGAGAGCCGGCCGCGGCTGCACACCAGGAAGTCGGCCAGTTCGCGTCGATCGTTCATGCCCTCAGGATCGGCGCTCCCGAGCCCGGTAACCAGGGACCACTTGTCCCTGGATCGGCAGTCCCCGGTTGAGTAATCCACAGGGACGCGCGCAGTGATCGAAGGCCGCGTTCACGCGCCGTGATCGCGCGGTCGAGTCCGGGGTCAGGCGGCGCGGCGGATCGCGGTGACGAGTCGGGCGGTGGCCTGGGCGCGTGCCTGTCGACGCCGGCGCAGCGCGATCGCCGCGACCCGTACCTCTCGACTGTCCCGCTTCTCCACGACCGCCACCTCCATCCGAACCCGCCCCGCCCGAGAGGGCGGCACCGTACGCCCCAACAGGAGCGACACCAGCAAATCTAGGCGCCGTACCCCCATCCGGGCGTCGGCCGGGAGTGCCGATCGGGCCTACTACCCCAGGACGACCCGAACCCCGAGCTACCCCCGAGGCATGCCCCCTCAGGAGTACGTGGTGGGACTTCCAAAGGACCAACACCGTCCCGAACCACCACAACCGGCCACCGCACCCGACCCACCGCACCGAGCCCCTACGGAGCCCCGACGGAGCCCCGACCAGGCCGGTGACCAAGCCCGTGTCCGAGCCACGACCGGACCGCTCGGCTACCCAGCCCGTGCCCCAGCCGCTCGCGTGCCCGAGGCGCATGCCGGCCAGAGGCCGGGCCCGTCGCGACCCCGTCCCGAACCAAGCCCCGCCACCCACGTCACCACAGCCCGCACACCACGACCCGACGACCCGAGGACCCGACATCCCCACGTCCCGGCCCCGCTCAGATCACCTTCCCCGGGTTGAGAATCCCCAGCGGATCGAACGCCGCCTTGACGCTTCGATGCACCCGCACGCCCACCGGCCCCAGTTCCTCGGCGAGCCAGTCCCGCTTGAGCATGCCCACACCGTGCTCGCCGGTGATCGTGCCACCGAGGTCCAGGCCCAGGCGCATGATCGCGTCGAACGCCACCCCGGCCCGCTCGACCGCCGCCGGGTCGGTCGCGTCGAAGATCACGATCGGGTGGGTGTTCCCGTCTCCCGCGTGCGCGCACACCCCGATCACCGTGTCGTGCCGCTCGGCGATCGCGGCCACCCCGTCGAGCATGTCCCCCAACCGCGAGCGCGGCACCGCGACGTCGTCGATCATGCTCGTGCCCAGCCGCTCCAGCGCGGGCAGCGCGAGCCGGCGGGCCTGCATGAACAGCGCCGAGTCCTCGGCGTCCTCGGCGGTGAACGCCTCGAACGCGCCGGCCTCGGTACAGATCGCCTCGATCGCGGCCAACTCGGCGGCGGGCTCCGGGGTGTCCACCGCGATCAGCAGCAGCGCGGCGCTGTGCTCCGGCAGACCCATGTTGGCCATCGCGTTCACCGCGCGCAGCGTGGTGCCGTCCATCAGCTCCATCAGCGAGGGGGTGTGCCCGGCCGCCATGATCGCCGAGACCGCGCGGGCCGCCGAACCCGTGCTCGCGAACTGGGCCACGGTCACCAGCGCGGGCGGCGGCGTGGGCCGCAGCGCGAGCGTGGCCCGGGTGACCACGCCGAGGGTGCCCTCCGCGCCGACGAACAGCCGGGTCAGGTCGTAGCCCGCGACGCCCTTGGCGGTCCGCCGTCCGGTGCGCAGCAGTTCCCCGTCGGCGAGCACCACGTCCAGGCCGAGCACGTACTCGGCGGTCACCCCGTACTTGACGCAGCACAGCCCGCCCGCGCCGGTGCCGATGTTGCCGCCGATCGTGCAGGTCTCCCAACTGGACGGGTCCGGCGGGTAGACCAGGCCGTACTCGGCGGTCGCCTTGGACAGATCGGCGTTGATCACACCCGCCTCGACCACGGCCGTGCGGTCGACGGGATCGATCTGCAGGATGCGGTTCATCCGGACCAGCGAGAGCACGATGCAGCCGTCGACGGCGTTGGCGCCGCCGGACAGGCCGGTGCGCGCGCCCTGCGGGACCACCGGTACCCGCAGTCGCGTGGCGACCCGCATCACGTGTCGGACCTGCTCGGTGGTCTCGGCAAGGACCACCACCGCAGGGTTACCGGCCGCACACAGGCCGGCCATGTCGCGCGCGTACGATGCGGCGATGTCCGCGTCCGTCACCAGGGCGTGCGCGGGTAGCTCCTCCCGCAATGCCTCGATCAGGTCGGTGGTCATGCTGCCTCCCGGTGTGGCCGTGAATGGCCCCAGGGTAGGCACCGGGAAACCAGTCCCCCGAGGGAGGGCACCTTGCAGATCGACCGGTTGGATGCCGCGCTGATCCGGCTGTTGGTGGAAACACCGCGGATCGGTGTCGTGGAGTGTTCGCGCCGGCTCGCGGTGGCACGCGGAACCGTACAGGCGCGCCTCGATCGACTGCGCGAGGCAGGGGTGATCAGGGGCTTCGGGCCGGACGTGGACCCCGCCACGCTCGGCTTCTCGGTGACCGCGTTCGCCACTCTGGAGATCCGCCAGGGGCAGGGGCGCGACCTGCGCAAGGACCTGGAGTGTGTGCCACAGGTGCTCGAAGTACACGCGATCACCGGTCGGGGCGACCTGCTGTGCCGGATCGTCGCGCGCTCGAACGCGCACCTGCAACGGGTGATCGAGCAGATCATCGAACTGGACGGGGTGGTCCGCGCGTCCACCACGATCGCGCTGGAGAACCCGGTGCCCTACCGGGTGTTGCCCTTGGTGGAGTGCGCGGTGACGGACGGCTGACAGCGGCGCCCGCAGGGGTGAACGCGGGGCCGGGAGGACGGGTGCGGGTCACCGGCACCGGACCCGAGCCGGACGGGTGACAGCGCACCGGAACGGGTGACGAATCGGACCCGCTCGGCCCATCCCGCGTTTCCCGGACGTACCACGACGGTAACCGACCGCGGTCGGCACCGGGTTCGCGGGAAGGGCTGTGTTGAGCTTCTGGGACTACGTCTCCAGCCGCCGCGAGCAGCTTTGGATCGAGACCTGGATGCACGCGAGCGCCGTGTTCCAGTACATGGTGATCGCGACGCCGATCGGGGTCGTGGTGGCGATCGCCACCTACCGCGGCGCGCTCGCGTCCCGGATCGCGATCGGCACCACCGCGACCATCCTGATCATTCCCTCGTTCGCGCTGCTCGGCCTGCCGATCCCGCTGCTCGGCCTCGGTGTCGCACCGACCGTGGTCGCACTGGTGCCGTACGCGCTGCTGCGAATCGTGCGCAACGCCATCGTGGGTCTGGCCGGCGTGGATCCACAGCTTGTGGACGCCGCGCGCGGGATCGGGATGAACCGGGCGATGATCCTGCTCCGCGTCGAATTGCCGCTCGCGTGGCCCGCGCTGCTCACCGGCATCCGGATGTCCACCCGGATGATCATGGGCATCGCGGCGATCTCGGCCTTTGTGTCGGGTCCGGGACTGGGCAACGAGATCTTCACCGGACTGGCCCGCCTGGGCAGCGAGAACGCGATCAACGCGGCCTGGGCGGGCACCCTGGGCGTGGTCGTGTCGGCCCTCCTCTTCGACGCCGCGTACGTGCTCCTCGGCCGGCTGACCGTCTCCAGGGGGATCCGTGACTGACGTCAACGGCGCGACGATTCGACTCGAAGAGCTCACCAAGCACTTCCCCGGGCAGCGGACGGCCGCCGTCGATCGGGTCACCCTGGAGATCCCGGCCGGCCAATTCGTGGTGTTCGTCGGTCCGTCCGGCAGCGGCAAGACCACCACGATGAAGATGATCAACCGGCTGATCGAGCCGACCTCGGGGCAGATCTCGATCGACGACCGGGACGTCACCCACCTGGATCCGGTCAAGGTGCGCCGCAAGATCGGCTACGCGATCCGGAACAGCGGTCTGTTCCCGCACATGACGGTCGCTCAGAACATCGCGCTGGTGCCGAGGATGCTCGGCTGGGGCCGGTCGAAGGTGTCCACCCGGGTGGACGAACTCCTGGAGACCGTGGGCCTGGACAGCGCCGAGTTCCGCAACCGATATCCGCGCCAACTCTCCGGCGGTCAACAGCAGCGGGTCGGCATCGCGCGAGCACTCGCGGGCGACCCGCCGGTGTTGTTGATGGACGAGCCGTTCGGCGCGGTCGACCCCATCACGCGCGGCCACCTCCAGGACGAACTCATCCGGATCCAACACGAGTTGCACAAGACGATCGTGTTCGTCACGCACGACTTCGACGAGGCGGTCAAGCTCGGCGACAAGATCGTGGTGCTACGCGAGCAGTCGCACGTCGCCCAGTACGACACCCCCGAGGCGATCCTGACCAACCCGGCCGACGAGTTCGTGGCCGGCTTCGTCGGGGCGGGCGCCGCGCTGAAGCGGCTGACCCTGTCCCGGGTGCGCGACGTCGAGGTGAAGCCGTTCGCCACCGCGGGGATGCGCGACGACATCGAGACGATCCGCCGGGCCGCGGGCGAGCACCGGGCCGACGAGGTGCTGCTGTTGGACGACCGGCGCCGGCCCACCCGTTGGCTGCGGCGCGAGAAGGTCCGGCGCGGCGGCCCCGGGCTCGCGGTGGCCGCGCACGAGGTGGGCGACACGGTCACCCGCGACGCGACGCTGCGGGACGCGCTGGACGTGATCCTGACCGAGGGCGGCGGCAAGGTCGCGGTCACCGGCGCACGCGGCGAGTACGTCGGGGTGGTCTCGATCGAGACGCTGATGGCGTCGATCCAGGAGATGCTCGAAGCCGACCGCGAGGCCGCGCGCGAGCACCTGGAGGAGTCGGAGGCGCGGCGCGAGGTGCAGCGCTTGGAGGAGGAACGGCGCGCCGGTCACCAGGACGGCGCACACGCGGCCGAGAACGGCCGGCGGTGAGCGGCGGACCGCAGGTGCGCCCGGTCGGGCCCACGGTCGACACCGAGACCCGCGCCGCGCTGCCCTCGCGCTTTCGGTGGACCGACTTCGTGGTGATGCCGATCTTCCTGGGCCTGGTGCTGCTCGTGTTGTGGCAGGGGGTCGACCACCAGGAGCCGGATCCGATCGAACGTGTCACGCCGGCCTGGCCCAACGTCCGCCGCCGGATCATCGAGCACATCCAATTGACCGCGGTGTCCACGGTGTTGGTGCTGGTGCTGGTGCTGGTGATCGCGATCCCGCCGGGCATCGTGCCGACCCGCCGACGGGCCCGCCGATTCGCGCCGTTCGCACCGGCGCCGGCCGACATCGGTCAGGCCACGCCGGCGATCGGGCTGCTCGTACTGCTCACGCTGTGGTTGGGCGTGGGTGTCGAGGTGGCCATCATCGGCGCGGTGGCCTACGCGGTGCTCCCGGTGCCGAGCAGCACCATCGCCGGCCTCAAGGACGTGGACCGGCAACCGGTCGAGGCGGCGCGCGGGATCGGCACGTCCATGCCGGGCGTCCTGTTCAGGGTCGAACTCCCGCTCGCGGTACCGCTCGTGCCGGCCGGCGTACGCAACGCACCGGTGCTGAACGTGGGCATCGCGACGCCGGCCACGTTCGTCGACGCGGGCGGGCTCGGCGACGTCATCCAGGACGGGATCCTGCTCCAGCGCACGCTCGTGCTGATCGTCGGCAGCGTGCCGACCGTGGTGCTCGCGCTCACGGTGGACTGGCCGGCGTCCCTCGCCGAGACGGGCCTGCGTCCGCGCGGTCTGCGGGCCGGGGGTTGACCATGGAACGGGGACCGACGATGCGTCACGCGCCTTGGCGCGCTGTCCTGTCGGCCGAACTCCCCTCGGCCCGGCCGGCGCTCGAGGCCAACCCAGCCAAACGAGCGCCCGAGGTCAGCCGAACTCCCCTCGGCCCGACCGTCGCATGAGGTCAGCCGAACCCAATCCGGCCCGGCCGGCGCTTGAGGCCAAAATCAACACGAGGCGACTTTGCCCCCCGCGTTCAACGCGTTGAGCGCGTCGACCGCCCCCGAGAGCGTCTCGACCGGAACCAACCGAAGCCCCCCGGATTCCACCCGCCCAGCCTCCCCGCACTCCCCCTTCGGCAACACGAACACCGTCGCCCCCGCCCGCTTCGCCGCCAACAGCTTCATCGGCAGCCCACCGATCTCGCCGACCTTGCCATTGCCGTCGATCGACCCCGTGCCGGCGATCGTCCGTCCGCCCGTGAGTTGACCCTCGGTCAGCTTGTCCACGATGCCCAGCGCGAAGAACAGACCCGCGCTCGGCCCGCCGACATCGCTCAGATGCAGCGTGACCTTGACCTGGTCCGGCGACTTGCCGAGGTACTTCAGCGCCGCGACGGTCGCGCTGTCCTGCGACTTGACCATGTCCTTGGCGTTGGTCTCGACGACCTGCTCGATTGATTTGCCGTCCGGGTAGACGGACTTCCTCGGGACAACCGCCTCTTCCGTGTCCCACCACGCACCGAGCAGCGACGCCAGCCGGTGCTTCTCGTCGCGTCCGCTCGCGTGGATCGTGGTCAACAACAGGTGCCCGGTCGTCGGGTACACCGTGGCGGGCCCGGAGATCTCGACCACCGGCCGCCCCGCGTCGTCGCCGAGTGTGTCGGCCACCGATCCCGGTGTGATCAGGACGTACGGCATCGGCACCAGGAACGCGAAGCCGAACAGGATCGCGACGAGGAGCAGAGACACCGGGAGGGTGAGCTTGGTACGGGCCACGCCTGGCATTAAACACGGCCCGGCCCGACGCGCCGTACCGGACTCACCCCACCCGCACCGCGACCCGGGTCGTCCGCCGCGTCGCGCCGTCCGACCTATGCGGCGGAGACGCGCATTCCGCCCAGTTCGTCGGACAACTCGGCCGCCGCCTCGGCCACCCGGCGGCCCAGTCGTTCGGTGTCCAGGTTGCCCAGCGAGACGATCCCGACGCTCGACTCGACGGCGGCGAGATCGGGCACCGAGGCGGCGATCCCGGGCACCGTGTGCCGACCGTCGCCGGGCGCGTACACGTAGGACCTGGGCCCGTCCAGCCCCGCCACCACCCGGCGCGCGGCCAGGATCGCCAGACCCGCCGCGCCCGCGTCCAGCGCGTGCCGCGAACCGACCCGGTAGGCCACGTGGTAGTCGGTCCAAGTGGGCTCGGCCACCGCGACCACCAGGGCCTCCATGCCGTCCACGATGGTCAGGTGCGCGGTGGCCCCGGTCTCCTCGGCGAGCCGGCGCAGACATGGCACCGCCGCGTCGCGGACCAGCGGATGCGCCCGACGGGCCAGTTGCAGCGCGCCCAGACCGAGTGTGGTGCGGCCGCTGTCGTCGCGCCGGACCAGGCCGTGCTGTTCGAGTGTGGCGAGGATGCGATAGACGACGGTGCGATTGACGCCGAGTGCGGCGGCGATGTCGTGTACCGACAATCCGTCCGAGGCATCGGCGAGCAGTTCGAGGACCTTGAGCCCTCGGTCCAGGGTCTGTGACGTTTCGGCGACCACCGGCCCCCCTCCCTTCGCGTGACGTTGCATTACGTCCAGCGGCGCTCGATCCCCGAACGGAACGCCACATTCGCGAGGCTGTGCGGCGCCAGGTCATGGGGCCAGGACACGTACTCGTCACCACTCGGCGGGCAGGCCGAACGGATTCCCACGTCCGAGCAGGACGGTTTCTCCTGCTCGGCGCGTCGGAGGATCACGCTAACCAGAGAGGGCACTTTTGGCACCGGATATCCGGGATACGGACAGGAAAAATAACAGATCTTTCGGGACATGTAGCACGTAATGTGTAATTCGCCAAATGCGATCCTCGCCACGTCCCCCCGAGAGCATGACCGGACGGCTCCGTACTCACCAGTCGGACACATCGTCCCAACCAATGAGATAGCCACTCCGACCGACACCCCGGCCGACACCCGGATCGACCACACGACCGGCCCCGAATCCGCAGCCTGATCGCATCCGGACCGGACTCGTGCCGACACCCGGGCACCAAAGCACAGCCGAGCCCGCAATCGCGACTCGATGATCTGGTGACCGATGATCCAGCGACAAACGATCCGGTGGCCGATGATCTGGTGACCCTCGACCCTCGACCCGCGGCCCGACGACGAGGCGACCGGATGACCCGATGCCCCGATGACGGCTCCGGCCACCCGGCCCCGCGCGAATCAGCGCCCGGACGTGGCCCACTCGCGGATCTTGCCGATCCGCGCCTCCAACTGTCCAACCGACGCCTGTGCCACCGCCGGCCCGCCGCACACCCGGCGCAGCTCGTTGTGGATCTGTCCGTGGGTCTGCCCGGTGCGGTGGTGCCAAGCGGCCACCATCGTGTTGAGTTCCTTGCGCATCGCCGTCATCTGACGGTGCGTCACCACCGGGCGCTGGTCGGCCGGCTTCTCCGACAGGTCGGCCTGGTGGTCCGGCTTGCGCCGGCTCTTGGCCACCTGCTTGGCCTGCCGGGACTGGAGCAGCATCTGGACCTGGTCGGGTTCGAGCAACCCGGGAAGGCCGAGGTACTCCTCTTCCTCCTCGCTGCCCACGTGCGCCTGAAGCCCGAACTCCGCGCCGTCGAACAGCACCCGGTCGAAGCGCGCCTCGCTCTCCAGCGCCTCGAACGCGAACTCCTCCTGCTGCCCCGGCTCGTCCTTCTGCGCGTTGGCCTGCGCGAGGAGGGCGTCCTCCTCGTCGTACATCCCGCCCTCCTTCTTCGGACGGTCCAGCACGTGGTCGCGCTCGATCTCCATCTCGTTCGCGTGCTGGAGCAGCGTCGGCACGGAGGGCAGGAACACCGACGCGGTCTCGCCCCGGCGCCGGGCCCGGACGAAGCGCCCCACGGCCTGCGCGAAGAACAGCGGCGTGGAAATCGTGGTGGCGAACACGCCCACCGAGAGGCGGGGTACGTCCACGCCCTCGGACACCATCCGCACCGCGACCATCCAGCGGTCCTCGGACGCGGAGAAGTCCTCGATCTTCTTCGACGCGCCGGCGTCGTCGGACAACACCAGGGTGGCGCCCTGTCCGGTGATCTCGCGGATCATCCGCGCGTACGCCCGAGCCGACTCGTGGTCGGTGGCGATCACCAGGCCGCCGGCGTCCGGGATGGCCTTGCGTACCTCGCCCAGCCGCTTGTCGGCGGCCCGCAACACCTGCGGCATCCACGAGCCCTGCGGATCCAGCGCGGTACGCCAGGCCTGGCTGATCGCGTCCTTGGTCATCGGCTCGCCGAGCGAGGCCGCGATCTCGTCGCCGGCCTTGGTCCGCCAGCGCAGGTCGCCCGAGTAGGACAGGAAGATGACCGGGCGTACCACGCCGTCCGAGAGCGCGTGGCCGTAGCCGTAGGTGTAGTCGGCGGACGAGCGGCGGATCCCGTCCTTGCCCTCCTCGTACGCGACGAACGGAATCGGGTTGATGTCCGAGCGGAACGGCGTGCCGGTCAGCGCGAGCCGGCGGGTGGCCGGCTCGAACGCCTCCATGCACGCCTCGCCCCACGACTTGCTGTCGCCCGCGTGGTGGATCTCGTCCAGGATCACCAGCGTCTTGCGGTTCTCCACCCGGCGGCGGTGCAACATCGGATGCACGCCGACACCCGCGTAGGTGACCGCGATGCCGTGGTACTCCCGGGAGACCGGGCCCGACGAGCTCGAATAGTTCGGGTCGATCCGCAGGCCTATGCGCGCGGCGGCCTCGGCCCACTGCTTCTTGAGGTGCTCGGTCGGCGCGACGATGGTGATCTGGTGGATCACGTGCGCGTCCAGCAGTTCGGAGGCGATCCGCAGCGCGAACGTGGTCTTGCCGGCGCCCGGCGTGGCCACCGCGAGGAAGTCGCGCGGTTGGCGTGCGAGGTAGGTGTCGAGGGCCCCCTGCTGCCATGCGCGCAGCTTGTTCGCGGTGCCCCAGGAGGCACGGTTCGGGAA
Source organism: Embleya sp. NBC_00888 (assembly GCF_045207655.1). NCBI lineage: Bacteria > Bacillati > Actinomycetota > Actinomycetes > Kitasatosporales > Streptomycetaceae > Embleya > Embleya sp. NBC_00888. Next base: position 3,397,771 of record NZ_CP108784.1, read on the forward strand.
GGCCGGGGACAGATGGGACGCGGCTGCGGTACTCACTGCGACGGGTCTGCTCCAGGCCGAGGGGGCGATCGCGGGCAAGCGATCAGGCTACCCGAGCCCCCGCCCGATTCCGCGCGCCCACGACTTCCGCGCCCCGAAACCCGGGCCGCCGAACGGCGATTCCGCCGGGAACACCGGCCCGACCGCCCCTCGAACCCACCCTCCCACCCGATCTCCGGCGCGTCCCGACCACGCCCCGACAAACCACGACCCACCCACCCACACCCACCCCGAGCCAAGCCACCCGGCCACGTCGCCCGCTCCACCCCACGGGCCACACGCCCTGCCCGGCGCACTCGGCGCACTCGCCACGATCGTCCTCAGCCGTCTGCTGCGCGGCCGCGCCCCCGGCCGACTCGCCATCCGAGACGCCCTCCTCACGCGCGCCCGCGCCCTCGGCGCGATCCCCCTCACCCGCCACCTCCGCCGCCCGCCGAGCTCACTCCCGCACAGGCCCGTGCACGCCGAGAACCCGCCGGATCTCCCCGGGGTCCAGCGGGTCGCCCACGCCCCACACGACCCGGGCCCGGTTGAGCTTCGTGGTCAGCGAACCCACGAGTCGGGCCTCGGTAGCCGGGTCGACCGCGGCCAGGATCAATTTGGAGTACCGCACCGTGTCGACGAGAGCCGACTTGACGCGTTCGTGCCGGATGTACACGGGAAGATCCGCGAGAGCCTCGGTGCGCACGTCGTCGGGCATCGCCGCGAGCCACCCGCTCCGCACCGCGTCGGCTTCGTCCGGGAAGTAGTCCATCTTGTGCAGGTGTACGGCCAGGTCGTACAACGGGTCCCCCCAGAGGGCGAGTTCCCAGTCGAGGAAGTAGGTCCGACCGGCGGCCACGATGACGTTCTTGCGATGGACGTCACAGTGCAACGCGCGAAACGGGCGACACGTCAGGGCGGACCAGTCCGCTTCCACCCGGGCGAGCGGATCCGCCGGGACCCCCAACGCCGCGTACAGCGACGCATAGGGCGTCCGGAAGCGCCGCCAGACGTCGGCGGTGACCGCCGAGAGACGCGCCCCGAACCCGGCGGTGTCCCCGTCCTTGGGCCAATCCGCGGGCAACGCGGGAAGCACGTCGAGCGGCACTCTCGACAGGTCCCGGAAGAAGCCCACCACGTCTGTCGCCAGGTGCGCGGGCACCGACCGCCCGCGTGGCGCGAGCACGTCCAGCACGTCACCCGGGATGAACCGGTGGATCTGGAACGCCGGATCATCCGAGACGTGCAAAACGTCGGGGATCACCGAGATCCACGGCGCGACCGCCCGGATCACGTCCTGCTCCGGCCACACACGCAGATCCATGCCGTCCGCACCGTGAATCGGGATCCGGACGATCACCGGCCCGTCGTCCGTCTCGGATCGCACGTTGTCGTTGTAGAACCCGGAAGCGCTGATTCCCGATTCACACGCCGTGCGATAGAGCGTCAGCGGATCCGGCGTCATGCTCATTCCCCCAGGATGGTGGCGACCCATGCGTCGACTCTTCCCTCCAACGCCTCCAGGGAGTCGACCGGACGGATCACCGCGCGGGCTCGCGCGAGGGAGGCCGCGTGAACCGGTCGTTCCAGGCCGGCTCTGCGCAGTACGTGCAAGGACGCGAGCACGAGCGTCGGATACACCTCCGCACCTTCGAATTCACGAATCGCCCACTCCGCGGTACCGCGGGCGTTCTCGGATTCGCCGCGGCGGAGCAGCACGAGGGACCGGACCAGTTGGGCGCGGGCGGTGCCCGAACGGTAACGCGCACGTCCGAGGACCTCCAGGGCGGTGTCCAACGACGCCTCGGCCTCGACGACGCGCCCGCACCGAAGCAGGGCCAGGGCTTTGGCCGTGTACGCCTTGCCCAACTCGTGCAGGGCGCCGATGTCGCGCTGCACCGCGATCGCCTCGTCCGCCACGTCACCGGCGTGCTCGGGTTCGGTCCAGGCCAGGAACTCGGCGCGATTGACCACCAGATTCGCCAGGCGGACCGCGGATCCGGCCTCCAGGTAGTGCAGTTGCGCCTGATCCAGGTTGCTGCGGGCGGCCGGGAAGTCGAACGCGAACCGCCGACCCAGGTGGATCAGCCTCGCCGTGTCCCCACGCAACAGGTGTTCGTCGCGGCGCAGTGTGGCGGTGAGCCCGTCGACCACGTTCTCCGCGTCGCGAAAGCGCCCGCCGGCCATGTAGAGGTCGGCTGCCCACAACGCCGCGCTTCGGCCCTCGGGAACCGTGGCCTGCTGCCACAACGACGAGTACCGGGTGAGCGCCTCCGAGGTCCGTCCGAGCATCCGCAACGCGTCAGCGCCGGCCAGTGCCAGCCGCACCTGGGCCGAGCTGCCGCCCTCGACACCCGCCAACCCTCGGGTCAAGGCCTCGGCATGCTCGGCGTCTCCGACCAGGATCGCGGTCTCGGCCTCGACGCAGCGCGCGGCCATCTCCAACTCGGCGCGCGGTTGGTCGTCCGCCGCACAGAACCGCCGAACGTCCTCGACGACTCCGCCCAGGGACCGAATGCCGCCGCTCGCGGCGATCTCCGCCGCGAGCGTGAGCAGCTCACCGGGCCCGAACTCACCGGCGTAGAGACTGTGGAAGGCCACCTCGCGCAGGTGCACGCCCGTCGCGCGACGCGTGCTCGCGACTCCCGTCGCCACATTGTCGGCCCGGGCCCGCCACAGCGCCCGCAGCACGCGATGTACGGCCTGACGCGTCGCCGTCGTCTGGCGTGCCCTCAGCTCGGTCGCCATCAGTTGGTGCAACTGGAATCGCTCGGCACCCGCCGGTTGGACGAAGGAGTACGCGGTCAACGTCTCCCAGGTCCGCCGATCCGCCGACAGCCCGAACGCCGCCGCGACGGTGCGGAAGATGTCGTAGTCGATCGTGCGCGCCACGGCGAGGACTTCGAGCAGCCGGACCTCTTGCGCGTCCACGTGCTGGAGGAACCGTTCGAGGATCTCCTCCCCCGACACGGCCGGCGTCAACGCGCCGTCGCCCCGGTCCGCGCCGGTATCCGCGTCCAGGGCCAGGTTCAGGTAGAACGGCACACCGGAACTGGCCCTGGCCAGGGCGGTGCGCGCGCGGACGTCGGATACCCCATGCGCTTCGAGCAGTTCGACGCGCGCGGTCATGGGCAGCCCGTCCAGGGGCAGGGGGATCAGATGCGCGGTCCACTGGCTGTCGTACGCCTCCCAGCCCAGCGGCTCTCGGCTCGCGATCAGGACCAGGCCTCGGTCCAACTGCGACACGAGGTCCCGCAACCAGGCGTCGAGCCCGGCGGTCCGACCCGCTCGGGTGCTCCCGCCCACCAACGCCTCGTACGCGTCGACGCAGACGAGGTATCGCCGCTCCGCGCTCGCGCTGCGCAGGTCCTCGGCGAACAGGAACGTGGCGGCGTCGGCGAGTTCGGCGGGGTCGAGCTCGTCGAGCCGATGCAGGGTCTCGTCGTTCTTGAGCCATCGCCACCGCCTGAACCTCTCGGATGACCGACCGGCGACCCGGAGCAGTCCGCCGACGGTCCGAAAGATCGGCAGCCCGCCCACCGCGTCCGCGAGATCGGCCAGGACCTCGCTCTGCTGTCGAGCCGCCACATCGGCGAGGGAAATCTGCAGGTGGGGGTGCAGGCGCTGCCACAGGGCGAGGTATGCGAGGTCGTATCGCGGAAACGAGGCGCCCTGGGCACCGAGATTGGAGCGCAGCACCGCGAGCGCCGCGTCCTGCTCACGCAGCGCCGGGATCTGGAGGTCGAGCAGCACCGTTCGGGCCTCGGACTCCAGTCGTGACTGGCACTCGCGCAGGAACCGCGACTTCCCGATCCCGCCAACGCCGGTCACGTTCACGACCCGTAGGCCGTCCCCACCGGCGTTCCACGCGCCCTCGAAGATCGCCGTCGCCTCTTCCCGATCGACGAACCGGCGCTGAGAACCCGCGGACCTGCGAAATCGCGGTTGCAATGGCATGAGGTCCCCATCCCCGAAGCCCGCACCGCAGCAGGCACCCGGGACTCAGGGTAGTCGGACAGACCGAGAACCGTAACGAATTCGCCCCTCGATCGACGCCTTCCCGCCGGCTTCCCGGGTGACTCGGGTTCGGTCAGGGGGTGGTTTGGGGGCGGACTCTGGGGGCCAGGAGGGCGCCGAGGAGGGAGATGGTGAGCATGATGGCGAAGATCAGGGTGAAGACGCCCGCGTCCTTGCCGGTGCCCTCGTGGAGTGCGGCGAAGATGGCGCCGGCCAGGCCGACCATGACGATCGTGCCGAGCGAGTCGGCGACCTGGAGCGATGAGGAGTTGGTGCCGGACTCCTCGGGTGTGGACAGGTCGAGGGTGAGCACGCTCACCGAGGAGACGGCCATGCCCATGCCCGCGCCGCCGAAGAACCAGCCCACGGTGACCGTGTACGGGGACATGCCCGGGACCAGGGCCAGCAGTGCCCCGCCGATCGCGATCGCCACGAACAGGAAGCCCAGTTGGACCAGGCGGGGCCGGCGCTCGTGCGGCGAGCGGCCCTGATACCAGGAGCCGACCGCCCAGGACAACGCGCCGACGGTCAGGGTCAGTCCCGCCTGGGTCGGCGACAGGCCGTGTTCGCTGATCAGCATCAGCGGTACGAACGACTCGACCGCGAAGAAGGCACCGGCCAGCACGCCCCGGGACAGGATCACCGTCGGCAATCCGCGTACCGCGCGCAGCGTGCCCGCCGGCAGCAGCCGGGGTACCGTCACCGCCATCAGCGCCAGGCCCGCGACCAGTAGCAACACGCCCACCACGCTCAGGTGTTGGCCGCCGTACTGCAACATGCCCGCGCCCACCGAGGCGCCGACCGCCGCGCCTATCCGGCGGCGGTTCATCCGCGCCTCCGGGTCCGGTTCGCTCGCCATCCGCTTGAGCTGCGGCAACATCATCACGATCGGCAGCGCCACCAGCACCGGGATGGCCAGGAACACCCAGCGCCAGCCCAGGTGATCGGTGACCAGGCCGGACACCGGCGGCCCGACGATCGAGGGCAGCACCCACGCCGCCGAGAACGCCGAGAACACGCGGGGGCGCAGCGCGGACGGGTACGCCTTGCCGACCACCACATACAGCGACACGATCACGAGCCGGCCGCCGAGGCCCTGCACGGCCCGGCCCACGATGAACGGCCACATCGACTGCGCGGTGCCGGCCAGCACGAGTCCGGCCGCGAACGCCCCGATCCCGCCGAACAGCGGCAGCCGGGGTCCACGCGCGTCACACCATTCGCCGGAGACCACCATGGCGAGCAGGCTCGTGGTGAAGAACGCGGAGAAGGCGAGGGCGTACAGCGGCACGCCGTCCAGTTCCTCGACCGCCACCGGCATCGCGGTGCCGACCGCCATCGCCTCGAAGGCGATCAGCAGGACGACCGACACGATCCCGAGGGTGAGGTGGAGATAGGGCCGGGTCAGCACACCGGGCTCCCCGTCGTCGGATTTCCCGACACTCCGCCGTGCGGACTTCGACTCTCCCGGGGCTGTCACCGAGTCAGCCTAGACCCTGCCATATGGAAGTACTTATCAATACGATCCGCCCACCCTCTCGGGCCGACCGGCGGGCACGAAACGCCGACCGGCAGGCACGGAACGCCGGCCGACCCGCAGGCGCGGAACGCCGGCCGACCGACAGGCGCGGAACGCACCCGCCCTAGTCCAACACCACATCCCGAGGCCGCAGCGGCAATCGCGGCAGTTCCAACCCGGTCGCGTCCCGGACCGCCGCCGCGACCGCCGCCGGGACCGGCACGATCGCCGCGTCGCCCAGGCCCTTCGCGCCGAACGGCGCGCCCGGCTGCGGCTCCTCGATCCACGCGGCCACCCGCACCGGCGGCACGTCCCAGGTCCCCGGCGGCGTCCACGCCGACTCGATGTCCTCCATCAGCGCGAGCCCGACCCCCATCGCCACCGAGCTCTCCACCCGCACCCGGGCCTGCGCGGGGTCCAGCACCCGCCCCGCGTCGTAGGCCCCGGTCACGTCCACCACCCGGATCGTGCCCAGCTCCGGATCCAGGTCGACCACCACCCGACACGCCGAGAAGGCCACCGCCGGGTACGCGTTGCCCTGCCCCGCGTCGTCCAGCGGCTCGGTGCTCGGCGCCCGGCACGCGCCCGCCGTGGTCACCGTCGCGGTGTCCTGGTACATCACGTCCACCGACAGGTCGATCAAGCCGTCGTAGGACCTGATCCGCCCGTCCCGCACATCCAACAACCGCGCCGTCATCCCGTACCGCGCCGCCACCGGCGCCAACAACCGCTCGCGGATCTCCCGCGCGGCCTGCTCCACCGCCCCCGCCGTCAGCCACGTGTGCCGCCCCACGCCCGGCACCCCCGCCGTCGGCAGCGCGGTGCCCGCCTGGAGCACGATCGCGTCCGGCACGCCCAGCACCTCGTCCACGATCTGCCGGACCAGCGTCACGAAGCCCTGCCCGACCTCGACCGCCGCGCAGGTCACCGTCACCACGCCGCCGTCGAGCCGCACGGTCGCCGTCGAGGACTCGTCGGCCCCCTCGATCCCGAGCAGCGGCATCAGCCCGACCGCGTATCCGGTCCCACGCAACGTCCCGGGCGCCGGCGGCGCGGCCGGCGGTGCCGCCTCGGCCACCGCCCGCAGCGCGGCCCCCACCGGAACCGGCCCGTCCAGCACCTGACCCGTCGTCAACATCGTTCCGGAGCTGAGCGCGTTGCGCAGCCGCAGCTCCACCGGATCCATCCCGAGCGCGTCCGCGAGCTTGTCCATCTGCGCCTCGTGCGCGAAGCACACCTGCACCGCGCCGGGCCCGCGCATCGCCCCCGCCGGCGGGTTGTTGGTGCGCACCGCCCACGCGTCGACCACCGCGTACGGCACCATGTACGGCCCGGCGGCGCACCCGATCAGCCGCCCGATCACCTCCGGCGAGACACCCGCGTACGCGCCGCCGTCCAGGATGATCTGCGCCTCCACCGCGAGCAGCCGACCGTCCCGGTCCGCCCGGTGGGTGTACTTCATCCGCGCCGCGTGCCGATGCCCGCCGACCCGCAACGACTCGTCCCGATCGAGCACTGCCTTGACCGGCCGCCCGGTGCGCAGCGCCAGCAGCCCGACCACCGCGGTCAGCCCGATGTCCTCGCGCGTGCCGGAGGAGCCGCCCGCGCCGGTGGGCATCAGCCGGACCATGCCGGCGGGCAGCCCCAGGCACTCGGCGACCTGGTCGCGGTCCGCGTGCGGGTACGGCGAGGCCACGTGCAGCTCGACCCCGCCGTCCGGCGAGGGCAGCGCGAGCGCGGCGTCGGTGGCCGGGTTGGCCTGGTACTGCGCGGGCACCTCGTACAGCCCCTCGACCACCACCTCCTCCACCGGCGTGCCGTCCCGGCGCAGCTTGACCGGCCGGCCGTGGCGCAACGCGATGTGCCGCAGCACGTTGCCGTCGGGATGCAACGGCGGCCCCGCGAAAGCGTGTTCGGGATCCGAGGCGACCTCCAGCGGCTGGTACGACACGAGCACCGCCGCGGCGCCGGCCCGCGCCGCCTGGAGGGTCTCCGCCGCCACCGCCGCGACCGCCTCGCCGGCGAAGCGCACCACGCCGTCCGCGAGCACCGGCCGGTCCGCCACGATCGCACCGTGGCACGCGCCCGGCGGCAGGTCCGCCGCGGTGACCACGCCGCGCACCCCCGGCACGGTGTAGGCCGGGGCCGCGTCCACGCCCAGGATCCGGGCGTGTCGATGCGGCGAGCGCACCAGCACGCACCACAGCAGGCCCGGCGCCCACAGGTCGCCGGTGTAGGAGAAACGTCCCCGTGCCTTGGCGTCCCCGTCCGGACGCGGTGCGGACTCGCCGATCACCGGTTCACGCCGATCACTCGTTCTCGCCGATCACTCGTTGCCGCCGGCCGTCGGCGGCGCGATCACGTTGAACATCATCGTCGTGTGGGTCTCCCGCGGCGCCCGCCTGCGCGCCGCCGCGCGGACCGCGTCCACCATCGGATGCGGTCCGGCGCACCGGCACGGGTGTCCGTCCAGCGCGCGCCGGATCTCCACCTCGCCCGGCTCCGCCACATGGGCCAGCAGCGCGCACGCGGACGCGACCACTCCCGGCACGCAGTAGCCGCACTGGACCGCGCCGGACTCGACCAGCGCGCGCTGCACGTCGGCGGTCTCCGGGTCGTTGTCCAGGTCCTCGATGGTGCGCACCTCGCGGTCGCCCAGGGTGGCCGCCGCGATCAGGCACGCGGACACCGCGACCCCGTCCAGGTGCACCGTGCAGGTCCCGCACACGCCCTGCCCGCAGCCGTCCTTGGCACCGGGCAGGCCCAGCCGCTCGCGCAGCACGTACAGCAGGTTCTCGCCGATCCAGGCGTTCTCGATCAGCCGCGCCTCGCCGTTGACGCGCAGGACGTACGACGTCGTCGGGGTCGCGTCGGCGTCGAACCCGGGGCCGCTCATCCGCCGAACGCCCGTTGTACCGCGCGTCGCGCGCACACCGCGACCACATGCCGCAGGTGGGCCCGAGCGGCGCGCTGTTCCGCCTCGGGTCGGACCTCGTCCGCCACCAACCGGCCGAAGTCGGCCGCGTCGCGCGCGTCCAGGAGCCGCCCCGTGTGCGCGTCCATCCGCCCCGCCAACCACTGTTCGGCCTCGAACGCGCGAACCGGACCGGGGTGCGCCCCGCCGACCGCGCAGCGCACGTCGCCGACCACCGGGCCGGCCACCAGGGCCAGGGTCAGGGATCGCCCGCCGCCCACCGGCGCCTTGACGAACTCCTGTACGCCGCGCAGCAGCGGCACCCGCACGCCGGTGATCAACTCCCCCGGACGCAGCAGCTGTTCGGCGATCGCACCTTCCTTGGGCGCGAGCAGATGCGGGGCGACCTCGCGCACTCCGCCCGGCGAACGGCACGACACGGTGGCCTCCAGGGCCGCGAGTACGGGCAGCGAGTCGGCGGCCGCGCCGCGGCTGAGGATGTTGCCGCCGAGGGTGCCCATCGCGCGCACCTGCGCGGTGCCCACCTCGTTGGCGGCGGCGGCCAGCGCCGGCACGAGCGAGGCCAGGTCGGCGTCCGCGAGCCGGGCCCAGGTGAGCCCGGCACCGAGCATGGCGAAGCCGTCCTCGTAACCCCACCGCCGCAGGTCGGCGACCTTCGCCAGGCCCACCAGGGCCGGCGGTCGCACCGTTCCGGCGTTGACGCGGGGCATGAGGTCGGTCCCCCCGGCCACCGGCAGTGCCCGGGGATCGCGCGCGAGGGCCTCAACGGCCTCGTCGAGCGACAGCGGCATCAAGATCGTCGCGTCCACAGCGCCGCCCACCCTATTGCCACGCACCCGCGAACGGACCGCCCGGACCGAGATTTGAGCCAACCCGAAACCCCACCACACCCGGAGGCCCACCAGGCCCCCACAGACCCACCCCGAAGCCGTAAAACCCCAGCCTCGAACCAAAACGAAACGGGTGGACGGGCGGACGGACACTCCCGAGCCGACCAGGACGCAACGCAAGAGGCGCCGGCCAAAGCAACCGACGCCTCCGCAACCCTCGACGCACCCTCAGCGACTACTTGCCGCCGCTCTTGCCACCGCTCTTGTCCTTGTCCCCACCACCGGCCCCGCCGGCCGGCATCGTCTCGTAGATCTCCTTGCACATCGGGCAGACCGGGTACTTCTTCGGGTCGCGACCCGGTACCCAGACCTTCCCGCACAAAGCGATGACCGGGCTCCCGGACATCGCGCTTTCCATGATCTTGTCGCGCTGGACGTAGTGCGCGAAGCGCTCGTGGTCACCGTCGCCGTGGGAGAGCTTCGGCGTCTCCTCGATCAGCGTGCCGGTGCCCGTCCCGTGCTCCGGCTCCGGGAAGCTCTGGGGAGTGGTCATGCCCACCAGGATAGCCAGACACCGGCGGCGCCGAACGGCGCGTTGGATCGTGCCGGCGAGGCGCCCGCCCGAGGTCGGTCCGGGCACCCGCCCGAGGTCAGTTCAGCGTCGGATCCTCCGGGTACGTGGCGACCATCGCCAACTCGCCCACCTGCCGCCGCAGTACCGCCCGCCACAGCCGATCCGGGGTGGGCGAGAACGCGTCGCCGGGCTCGGAGTCGACCACGTACCACGCACCCGACTTGAGCTCGGTCTCCAACTGCCCCGGTCCCCAGCCCGCGTAGCCCGCGAAGACCCGCATCGAGCCGAAGTCGGCGGCGACCAGTTCCGGCGGCACGTCCAGGTCGACCAGACCCAGCCCGCCGTGCACCCGGCGCCAGCCCAGCGGCTCCGCGCCGCCCGGTACCGACGCGATGGCCAGCGCCGAGTCCATCGCGACCGGGCCGCCCTGGAACACCACCGGCGGCTCGCTGACGATCTTGGACCACGGCACGAGCACGTCGTTGACGTCCACCGGGCTGGGGCGGTTGATCACCACGCCCAGGGTGCCGTCCTCGTCGTGCTCCAGGAGGAAGACCACACACCGGTCGAAGTTGGGATCGGCCAGCGCGGGCGTGGCCACGAGCAGGCGTCCGGTGAGCGATACCTCGGTCATGCGCTCATGATCCCGCAACCGCCGGGTCGTGGTGCGCCACCCGGCGAGGAAGTCGCCCGGCGAGGAGCAGCGCGCAGGAGGTTCCGGCCAGGTCCGCGACCGCGTCCCACGGGTCGCCGCTGCGATGCGGGAGCACGAAGTGCTGGATCAATTCACTCTCCACCGCGTGTGCCGCGAGCGCCAAGCCCAGCACGGTCGGGCCGATTCCGACACGCCGACCGGTCCAGGCAATGGCGGCGAACGAGAGAAAATGCACGATCTTGTCACGATGCGGAACTATCGGCGCCGGGTCGCCCGGGCTGCCCGGATTGAACAGGAGTACCAGGTTCACCAGCACCGCTCCCGCGAATGCCCAGTACGCAAGCTTGTTGGCGGCCATCCCAACCCTTCGTCCACGGGCCGAACGACCCTTATTCCCGGGCCCTTCGGTGCCGCGAGCCGGCAACGGGAGCGGTAGGTGTCCGACTACCGTGTAGCGCTGTCGGCCCATCTCCCCTGTCGGCTTCGGTACCCAAAGAAGTGCGAGGATTCATGCAAGACGACGTGCTCTTGGTTCACGGCGGTTCCCCGCTTGAGGGCGAGGTTCGCGTCAAGGGCGCCAAGAACCTGGTGCCGAAGGCGATGGTGGCCGCGCTCCTGGGCGAGGCGCCGAGCCGACTGCGCAACGTCCCGGAGATCAGCGACGTACGCATCGTCAAGGGCCTGCTGCAACTGCACGGTGTGGCGGTGCGCGAGGGCGACGAGCCGGGCGAGTTGCTGATGGACCCGACCCAGGTCGAGCAGGCCAACGTCGCGGACATCGACGCGCACGCGGGTTCGAGCCGGATCCCGATCCTGCTCTGCGGACCGCTGCTGCACCGACTGGGCCGCGCGTTCATCCCGGACCTGGGCGGCTGCATGATCGGCGACCGGCCGATCGACTTCCACCTGAGCGTGCTGCGCGAGTTCGGCGCGGTGATCACCAAGCGTCCCGAGGGTCTCTACATCGAGGCGCCCAACGGCCTCAAGGGCACCAAGGTGAGCCTGCCGTTCCCGAGCGTGGGCGCCACCGAGCAGGTGCTGCTCGCGGCGGTGCGCGCGGAGGGCACCACCGAGTTGTCCAACGCGGCGGTGGAGCCGGAGATCATAGACCTCATCTGTGTGCTCCAGAAGATGGGCGCGATCATCTCGGTGACCACCGACCGGGTGATCCGGATCACCGGCGTGTCCAAGCTCGGCGGCTACGACCACCGCGCCCTGCCGGACCGTCTGGAGGCCGCGTCCTGGGGCTGCGCGGCGCTGGCCACGCACGGCGACATCTACGTCCGCGGCGCCCGCCAACTGGACATGATGACCTTCCTGAACGTCTTCCGTCAGGTCGGCGGCGCGTTCTCGATCGACGACGAGGGCATCCGCTTCTGGCACCCGGGCGGCCCGCTGAACGCGATCGCGCTGGAGACCGACGTGCACCCGGGCTTCCAGACCGACTGGCAACAACCGCTGGTGGTCGCGCTGACCCAGGCCACCGGCCTGTCCATCGTGCACGAGACGGTCTACGAGCGGCGGCTGGGCTTCACCTCCGCGCTCAACCAGATGGGCGCCACGATCCAGCTCTACAGCGAGTGCCTGGGCGGTACGCCGTGCCGGTTCGGCCAGCGCAACTTCCAGCACTCCGCGGTCATCTCCGGTCCGGCCAAGCTGCACGCGACCGACCTGGAGATCCCGGACCTGCGCGCGGGCTTCTCGTACCTGATCGCCGCGCTGGCCGCCGAGGGCACCTCGCGGGTCACCGGCATCGATCTGATCGAGCGCGGCTACGAGGACTTCCAGGCCAAGCTCGAGGCCCTGGGCGCCCGCGTGGAGCTGCCGATGAGGGTCGCCGAGAGCGTCGCCTAGCCGTTCCCCGGCCCTCCTCGGGCCCCAGTGCCCTCTTCCCGGGGCCACAGGGGCCCGAGGAGGCCCGCAAACGGCCCCGGTGGGCCCGACAACGCCGGAAGGGCGGCTTCCCCGAGGGGAAGCCGCCCTTCCGGTTTTCTACCGGGGCGCTACGGACTTACTTGCCCGAGGCCGCGGCCTTGAGCTTCGAGCCCGCCGAAACCTTGACGCCGAAGCCGGCCGGGATGTCGATCGGGTCACCGGTCTGCGGGTTCCGCGCGGTGCGGGCGGCGCGGTGGGTGCGCTCGAAGGTGAGGAAGCCCGGGATGGAGACCTTCTCGTCACCCTTGGCGACGATCTCGCCGACGACGTCGGCGAGCGCGCTCAGTACGGCGTCCGCGTCCTTGCGGGTCACGTCGGCGCGCTCCGCGAGGGCGGCCACCAGCTCACTGCGGTTCATGTGTCACTCCCGTGTCTTGCTGACCTCCGCCGACGACCACGGAACGTGGTCGCAAACGTGGTTCAGTCCAACTCGCTGTTCTTGCCCCGGGGACGAATCCTGCACTCATCCATGCCCGGAAGCTAATCAAGGACACGCCAAATCACTGGGAAAGCCCCGTGATTTCGCGGTTCCGGCAGATTACGGGGCCGTTAGGGGGCCCCTGCAACCGGGATACGTACGGACAGTACGACGATCATCCCGCAGGGTTCTGACGCTCCGCCAACACCGCGTCCCGCACCGCCGCGGCCACCACGGCGGACACCTCCGGGTGGAAAACACTCGGAATGATGTAGTTCGGGTTGACTTCGTCGTCGGAGACCACCGACGCCAGCGCCCGCGCGGCGGCGAGCAGCATGTCGTTGGTGATGTGCCGGCTCTGCGCGTCCACCAGACCGCGGAAGACACCCGGAAAGACCAGCACGTTGTTGATCTGGTTGGGGAAGTCGCTGCGGCCGGTGGCGACCACCGCGGCGTGCTCCAGGGCCGTCGCCGGATCCACCTCGGGATCCGGGTTGGCCAGCGCGAACACGATCGAGTCCGGTGCCATCGCGGCGATGTCGGAGCCGGCGAGTACGTTCGGCGCCGACACCCCGACGAAGACGTCCGCGCCGACCACGGCCTCCTTGAGCGTGCCGGTGAGGCCCTGCTCGTTGGTGTGCTCGGCGATCCAGCGCAGGTCCTCGCCCATGTCGGTGCGACCGGTGTGCACGATGCCGCGGACGTCCGCGACCACCACGTGGCCGGCCCCTGCGGACAGGAGCAGCTTGAGGATCGCCGTGCCCGCCGCGCCCGCGCCGGACATGACAATGCGCACATCCTCGATCTTCTTGCCGACCACCCGCAGCGCGTTGGTGAGCGCGGCGAGCACCACGATCGCGGTGCCGTGCTGGTCGTCGTGGAAGACCGGGATGTCCAGCGTCTCGCGCAGCCGGCGCTCGATCTCGAAGCAGCGCGGCGCGGAGATGTCCTCCAGGTTGATCCCGGCGAAGCCCGGCGCCATCACCTGGACGGCCCGGACGATCTCGTCCGGGTCCTGGGTGTCCAGGCAGATCGGCCACGCGTCGATCCCGGCGAAGCGCTTGAACAGGGCGGCCTTGCCCTCCATCACCGGCAGCGCGGCCTTGGGGCCGATGTTGCCCAGGCCGAGCACCGCGGAGCCGTCGGTGACCACCGCGACGGTGTTGCGCTTGATGGTCAGCCGGCGCGCGTCGTCCGGATTTTCCGCGATCGCCATGCACACCCGCGCCACGCCCGGGGTGTAGATCATCGAGAGGTCGTCACGGTTGCGGATCGGATGCTTGGACTGCATCTCGATCTTGCCGCCGAGGTGCATCAGGAAGGTTCGGTCCGAGACCTTGCCGAGGGTGACGCCCTCGATCTCCCGGACCGCCTCCACGAGCCGGTCGGCGTGCTCCGTCGAGGTCGCGGCGATCGTGACGTCGATCCGCAGGCGCTCGTGGCCGGACGCGGTGACGTCGAGCGCGGTGATCGACCCCCCGGCGGATTCGACCGTGTTGGTGAGTCGACTGACCGATCGGCCCCCTGCGGGGACCTCCAGTCGAGCCGTGATCGAGTACGAGGCGCTGGGCGCTGCGGGCATGAACTCTTTCTCCTCCGATCGCTGCGGCACCCCGTCTGCCACGGCGCCGCATCGCTCCCGATGGTCTCACTTCGTGGACACGAGCGGGTCCGCGGGCCGTCCCGGGCGCCCGCTCTACCCGGGCCGGGCGCCGCCGCAAACTGTGATCCTCGTCCTTCGCCGTTCATTCCGGCGCCGGGCGGCCGGTCGGTTACGCTGTTTCACGACACCGGCTCGATCCAAGCCCCCGGGCCCAACCATTAGTCCCTACGAGGGACCACTTGCCGAGAGGCGAGCATTGGCGGGTCGGTGTCCTCGACATCACACCGGCGGTCCCCCAGGGGCCGCCGGTTTCGTATGCGCGGCCTCGCCCCGCCGACACTCCCACGACGCCCTACGCCCTACGCCCGACGCGCCTCACGCCTTACGCCGCTCACCGACCGCGGTCCGGCACCCGTCGACGAGTCGGCCGCGGTGACGCTCATTCCGCGCGCGTTCGCCCTAGGCCGAGGCCGAGGCCGCTCGCGGCCGAGAGCACGGCGCCCAGGGCGATCCACGCGCCGAGCACCGCGAG
The DNA here is from genome assembly GCF_045207655.1 of Embleya sp. NBC_00888. Lineage (NCBI taxonomy): Bacteria > Bacillati > Actinomycetota > Actinomycetes > Kitasatosporales > Streptomycetaceae > Embleya > Embleya sp. NBC_00888. Next base: position 3,412,810 of record NZ_CP108784.1, read on the forward strand.
GTGCTCGCCGGCGCCGTTGCCGTCGAAGAAGGCGGTCGAGCGCAGCAGGTTGCCGCCCGCGCCGGGCGGCAACAGCCGGCCGAGCGTGCCCCACGGCTGGGGGAGCAGTTCCGGTGCGCTCGTCGCGCCCGACAGCGGATTGCCGATCAGGAACATGGTGACCGCGCCGAGCGCGATGCCCGGCCTGCCCAGCACCGCGGCCAGGCCGATGATCGGCAGGTTGACCGCGAGCAGCAGCAGCGCCACGGCGCCGGCGTCGACCGCGTAGGGGCCCGACAGCGCACCGACCCACCCCTGGAGCAATCCCGTGGCCGCGAGCCCGCCCAGCGCGGCGAACAGTGCCGCTCCGGCTAGCCGCAGCCGCAGTCGGGGCACGAACAGGGTCAGGAAGATCCCGCTGAACATCCCGGTCATGACGAGCGGCAGCACCGCGCCGCCCAGGCCCGCGCCGCGCGGATCGTCCGCGGGAGCCGGTACGACGTCGACCACGGACACCGGCAGGCTCTCGTTCACCGCGGCCACGTATCGCGGCAGCGACTGCGCCACGGTGGCGCTCGCGGCGGAGGCGGTCAGCAGGCGCGGTCCGTCCGGGCCGAGCACGATCGCGCCGTAGTCCCGGCGATCCTCGATCCGGGCCCGCGCCGCCGCCTCGTCGGCCACCGCGTGCACCGTGAACGCGCCCGGATGCGCGCGTTCGAGGCGATCGGCCAGCGCGCTCGCCTCGGCCGGCGCACCCGCCACCACGATCGGCAGGTCCCGCGGCTCGCTGCGGGCGCCCGGCCACGCGAAGAGCGTCACCATCAGCAGTTGCAGAACCACGAGCCCCACCGCGACCGCGACCGCGATCCGCACCGGCGACATCGGTCGCGCGCTCCGCGGCGCCGTCTCCGGGCCCGACCCCGACCACGCGGGCGCCATCTCTTCGGCCGTTCCCGGGGTCCGCTCCTCCGAGGCGTTGTGCGGCATGGCGACTCCACGCTCCCTCGCGCACGATCCCCGATCGGGATCCGGCAATTCATCGATCGATGAATCCGATCCTGGGCGCACACCGGCGTAGTGTCAAGACGAATGTTCGTTTTATTATCGAGCCATGCCCAAGGTCAGCCAGGAACACCTCGACGCCCGCCACCGCCAGATCCTGGTGGCCGCGCGGCGCTGCTTCGCGCGCAACGGCTTCCACCGCACGTCGATGCCCGACGTCTTCGCCGAGGCCGGGCTGTCCGCGGGCGCGGTCTATCGCTACTTCAAGGGCAAGGACGAACTGATCGCCGCGTGCTGCACCGACGCGCTGCAGGCGGTGGCCGCCGCGCTGCCGGACCCGCACACGCTGGCGCACGGGGACGTCGGGCTGCCCTCGCTCGCGGCGACCCTGGATCGGCTCGTCGACGCCGTGGTCGAGCTCGACGGCCAGGAGGGCATCGGCCGGGTGGCGATCCAGGTCTGGGGCGAGGCCATCCGCGACCCGCGACTGAGGGCGCACGTGCGGGCCGAGTACGACGCCGTCCTCGATCGCCTCGTCGCGGTCTGCGCGCTCTACCTCGACGCCGGCGCACTGCCCTCGACCGTGGATCCCAAGGTCGTCGCTCTGGCCGTGATGGCGCTGCTCCAGGGCTTCACGATCCAGCGCACGGTGTTGGGCCACACCTCGGAGGCCGACTTCAAGGCGGGCGTTCGCGCGCTGCTCCGCGCGCGCGACGACGTGTGAGCACGCGAGAAGGCCCGGTGTGCGAGCACACCGGGCCTTCTCGTCAACAGGGGTGGAGGTGGCGGGAATTGAACCCGCGTCCTACGGTGCGGAACCAGAGCTTCTCCGAGCGCAGTCCACAACGATTTTCTCGGCCCCGGTGTTCACGTGGACAAGACACCGACGGGCCCAGTTACTGTTTTTTGTCCCGCACGACCCCGTAACCGGGTCTTGCGGTGGAGTCCCCTAGATTATGCCAGGGTCCGGGGCGGGGACGCACCCGGTCTGACACCTTCGGATACTCGCTTAGGCAGCGAGGGCGAAGGAATCGCGCTTGGTATCGGCGATTATTTGTTTGCGACAGGTGGTTAACGAGATCATTGTCGCTTCCTCGGCTCGCTTCCTCTGCTTCGACAGCCGCAGTCGAAACCGATCACCCCCTATTGAGTTTTCAAGCAACCACCGAGGCTCCGAGGAACCCTGGTGCCCTGCTCGACGGCCCGAACCGCCACACTTGCTCGGCCCGAACCAGCCACATCGTACGGTCCAACGTCGGACCGGTCCACTTCATTCCCGGCGGGTCACCCTCGACGGCCGCGCACGTACTTCGACATCACGCGCTCCGTCTCGCGCCGGTCCTGCTGTTCGCGCAGGGTCTGTCGTTTGTCGTAGTTCTTCTTGCCCTTGGCCAGCGCCAGTTCGAGTTTGGCCCGACCGTCCTTGAAGTACAGGCTCAGCGGCACGAGGGTGTGACCGGTTTCCTGGGTCGCCTGGACCAGTTTCTCGATCTCGTGCCGGTGCAGCAGCAGCTTGCGCTTGCGCCGCGCCGTGTGGTTCGTCCACGTGCCCTGCGAGTACTCCGAGATGTGCACGTTGTGCAGCCACACCTCGCCGCCGTCGATGCTCGCGTAGCCGTCCACCAGGGACGCCTTGCCGGCTCGCAACGACTTGACCTCGGTGCCGGTCAGGACGAGGCCGACTTCGAGGGTGTCCTCGATGAGGTAGTCGTGCCGCGCCTTCTTGTTCTGCGCGATGAGCTTGCGCCCGGTCTCTTTCGCCATGATCCCTGCATTCTCGCGCATGGCCGCAAGCTCATTACCCGCCCGGGTGGTCGGCCTTTCCGATCCGATTCCGCCGCCGGCCGGGGTCCGCTCTCACAACCACAGTGCCGGGTCGACGAACTCGCCGTCCACGAGCACCTCGAAATGCAGGTGCGCGCCGGTGGACCAGCCGGTGTTGCCGGACCGGCCGACCTGATCGCCGCGGGCCACCCGCTGCCCCTCGCGCACGCTGATCCGGGACAGGTGGTTGTACGTCGTGGTCAGCGCGACCCCGCCGACCCGCCCGTGCGAGAGCACCACGCGGTAGCCGTACGCCGCGTTGTAGCCGGTCTGCACCACCGTGCCCTCGCGGGCGGCGGCCACCGAGGTGTCCTGCGGGACCGCGAAGTCGGTGCCGGTGTGCAGCTTCGTGTACTCCAGGATCGGGTGGTAGCGCATCCCGAAGCCCGAGCTGACCGGCCCGCGCACCGGGTAGGAGAGCGCACCGCCCTGCTTCGTGGACGAGGCCGGTCGGCCCGCCGGCGCGTTGCTCCGGTTCGCCAGCTCGGTCAACCGCTTCTGCTCGGACCGGATCGCCTCGTAGCGCTGCTGGTCGGCCGCCTTCTCCTCGCGCGCGGTCGCCAGCGCGGCCTCGCGCTGCTTCGCCAGTGCGGCCACCCTCGCCTCCGCGTCGGTCGCGGTCTTCTCCAGGGCGACCACCTCGGCGAGCTGCCGAGTGGCCTCGGTGTGCCGCACCCTGGCCTCCGCGCGACGCCGCTCCAGCTCGGCCCGGCGGGCGTCGATCGCGTCCCGGGTGCGCTCCAGCCGGGCGATCGTCTCGTGGTCCGCCTGAAGCATCTGCCGATAGCCCTGGAGGCTGCTGAGCAGCTCCGCCGGGGTCTGCGCGCGCAGGATCATCGACAACTGCGCCATCGCGCCGTTGCGGTACGCCCGGCCCACCAGCCGGGTCACGTCGTCGCGCACCGCCTGGGTCGAGGCCGCCACGTCGTGCAGCTCGGCCTCCGCCGTGCGCACCGCGGCCTCCGCCAGCTCCACGCCGTGGCTCAGGTCGGCCGTCCGGGTTCGCGCCTCGGCCACGCGCGCCCGAGCCGCCTCGAGGGCGGCCCGAGCGCCCGGCCCCGCCGCCTCGGCCTCGGCGAACGCGGTCTCCGCGGTCGCCAGGCGGGCCAGTGACGCGTCCAGGTCGGCCCGCATGCCCCGGGCCGCGGCGTCGGCGCGCTGCCGGCGGGCCCGCGCGTCACCGCCGTCGCCGTCGGCGTACGCGGGCACGAAACCGACCGCGGCCGTGATCACCACGAGCGCGGAGAAGCCGAGTCGCCTGGTCCGAATTCTGCGCATGATCATAAGAAACGCGTAATTGCCAGGAATTGCCACGACCCACACCGGTATGGAAGTAATACGAACCCATCCGGCTGCGTACAGACGTTCGACGGCCCCGTTCCGCGGTGGCGGAACGGGGCCGTCGGGGCCGTCGGGTCGGTTCCCGCGAGCGGATCCCGGATCAGACCTTGAGGTACTTCAGGAGCGTGAAGAACGACGCGATCGCCGACATCAGCACCCCGAAGAGGATCAAAAGCGGCAGGGTCGCCAGCACCGGTCCCCAGCCGATCAACTCGAATGCGTTGAACTGCTGACCCAGGCCCTTCTCGACACCGAAGAAGAACCCGGTGCTCAACAGGCCGGAGGCCAGCACACCGCCCAGCAGGCCGGCGATGGCGGATTCCATGATGAACGGCAATTGGATGTACAGATTCGACGCGCCGACGAGCCGCATGATGCCGGTCTCCCGCCGCCGGCTGAACGCGGACACCCGGGCCGTGTTGACGATCAGCAGGATCGCCACCAGGAGCATGAATCCCATCACGCCGTAGGCCGCGTATTGCGCGTTCTTCAGCAGCTTGAAGAACGGCTCCAGAATCTTGCGCTGGTCCTGGACGGACTGCACGCCCGGTCTGCCGGCGAACGCGCTCGCCACGACGTTGTACTTGGTCGGGTCCTTGAGCTTGACCCGGAAGGATTCCGGCAACTGGTCGGCGGTGACGCTGCCGGAGAGCGGGGATTCCTTGTTCTGCTCCTTGAAGTGCTGGAACGCCTCCTGCTTGGACTCCTGGTACGTCTTCTCCACGAGCGGCATCCGGCTGAGCTCGGCCTTGATCGCATCGCGCTGCTCGTTGGAGACCTCGCCGCCCGCACATCCGGCGTCGTGGTCGCTCTTGCCGCACAGGAAGATCGAGACCTCGACCCGGTCGTACCAGTAGTCCTTCATCTCGTTCACCTGAACCCGCAGCAGCGCACCCGCTCCGGCCAGCGTGAGGGACAGCGCGACACTGACGATCACCGCGATCGTCATGGTCAGGTTCCGGCGGAGACCGACTCCGATCTCCGAGAGGACGAACTGGGCGCGCATGATGTCCTAGTCGCTAGGGGCGCGGCCGGACTGCCGCGCCGTGGTGGTCCGGTGGATCAGTGCTGGTAGCCGTACACGCCGCGAGACTGGTCGCGGACCAGGCGGCCCTGCTCCAGCTCGATCACGCGCTTGCGCATCTGGTCCACGATCGCCTGGTCGTGTGTGGCCATCAGGATCGTGGTGCCGGTCCGGTTGATCCGGTCGAGCAGCTTCATGATGCCGACGCTGTTCTGCGGGTCGAGGTTGCCGGTCGGCTCGTCGGCGATGAGGATCATCGGCCGGTTCACGAAGGCACGGGCGATCGCCACACGCTGCTGCTCACCACCGGACAGTTCGCCGGGCATGCGGTCTTCCTTGCCGCCCAGCCCCACCAGGTCCAGCACCTCCGGCACCACCTTGCGGATCGTGCCTCGGGGCTTGCCGATCACCTCGAGCGCGAACGCGACGTTCTGATAAACCGTCTTGTTGGGCAGCAGGCGGAAGTCCTGGAAGACGGTGCCCACCTGGCGGCGCAGCGCCGGCACCTTCCAGTTGGACAACCGGCCGAGGTCCTTGCCCGCCACGAAGATGTTGCCTAGGGACGGCCGCTCCTCTTTGAGGACCAGCCGCAGGAAGGTGGACTTACCCGAGCCCGAGGACCCGACGAGGAAGACGAACTCACCCTTCTCCACTTCGAGGGAGACGTCGTGCAACGCGGGGCGCGGCTGCTTCGGGTAGGTCTTGCTGACGTTGTCGAATCGGATCACGGTTGCATCACGGTGCGCCAGTGTAGGGGGCAGGGCATCCGGCCGGGGGCACAGGTGTGGCCAAGGGACCACGCCGTCGCGAGCCGGGCGCCCAGGCTCGAACGGAGTGGTCGTGGGGCATGGCCATTCCGTGAGTGTAAGCGGCACAGTGGAAGGGGACGGGAACTTCCCACCGCGTCGTGAGCGTTATGGGTGTCGATGCGTGATAGCGGAGCAATCGAGGCGGAGGCGTCGAGATGACCTTGGACCGCCTGGTGTGCGCGAACTGTGCCGGCCTGGTCGCGGAGGGTCGCTGCCCGACGTGCCGGGCCAGTCGTGAACGGCTCCAGCGCTCCGGTGGACTCAATCTCCAACCCGCGATGCTCGCGGCACTCGCACTGCTGGTCCTGGTGTGCGCGCTGCTGCTGGCCCGCGTGGGCGGCTGAGCCGCGGAGCACGAGTCGCCGGGCCAAGACCGGGCCCCGGAGCCGGGCCGGATGCGGCCCCGCTCGCCCGGGCAGGACCCCCACAATCCCCGAACAACCCCCGAAACGACACGAAGGCCCTGGGTGCCCCCAGGGCCTTCGCGTCGTACAGCGGCGTTCCCGCGGCTTCCGGAACCCGGATCGGGCGTTGTCGGCAGCTGTCCGACGCGGACCGAACCGAGCGGGCGCCCCGTTGTCGAGGCCGGGCACAGGGCCCGACGTCGTACCGCGGTGCCGCCCACCGTCCGTGATTCCGAGCCGACCGTTTCACAGACGCACTCGCGATGACGCGGTGCGCCCGGCCCGGAACGGCTGGACGGCGGATTCAGTGCCCCGGCACCGCCGCGCCGGGGCACAAGTCTTCGACTCAGGCCGCGGAGGCCTGCTGACGGCGCTTGAGCCGCGCCGGCAGCACGGTGAAGGTGAAGCCACCGGCCGCCATCGCGGCGCCGCCGACGACCAGGAACGCCATGTTGGCGCCGGAGCCGGTCGAGGCCAGTTCCTTGTTCGCGGGCTGCTGCGCCGCCGGAGCGGTGTCGCCGCCGCCGAAGTCGCGAACGGGGGCGTTCTGCTGGTCGCCGTTGCCGCTGCTCGTCCGGGTGTTCCCGTCGCCGCCGCAGTTCAGGTCGAGGCCGCCGGTGGCGTGCGTGGCGTCACACGTGTTGCCGCCGCCGGTGCTGCCGCCCGAGTTGCCCTTCGTGGTGGTCCCGGAACCGCCCGAGTTGCCCTTCGTGGAGCCCGAGGACGAGTTCCCCGTGGAGCCGGCCGAAGTGCCCTGCGAGCCGGAGGACGTACCGCTCGAGCTGCCCGAGCTGGTCGTGCCGGTGGTCGAGCCCGACGTGGTCGTACCGGTGGTCGAACCGGACGTGGTCTCACCCGTGGTCGAACCGGAGGTGGTCGTGCCCGTGGTCGAGCCCGACGTGGTCGTACCGGTGGTCGAACCCGACGTCGTCGTACCGGTGGTCGAACCCGAGGTGGTGGTGCCCGTGGTCGAACCCGACGTGGTCTCACCCGTGGTCGAACCGGAGGTGGTCGTGCCCGTGGTCGAGCCCGACGTGGTCGTACCGGTGGTCGAACCCGACGTCGTCGTACCCGTGGTCGAACCCGCCGTGTTGCCGGTCGTGGCGCCCACGATCGTGCCGCCGGAGGTCGCGCCCACGACGGTGCCGCCGGTGGTCGTGCCCGTGGTGGTACCCGTGGTGGTGCCCGTGGTCGTACCGGTCGTGCTGCCGGAGGTCTCACCGGGCGGGCACGTGTGCGTCTGCTCGCACCCGTCGTCCGGACCCGGGTCCGCCGCGCTCGCGACGCCCGCGACCGCGAAGGACGCGCCCGCAGCGAACAGCGCGGCGGCGGCTATCCGTGCCGTCCGGACGCGCATTTTGGTTGTCATCAATTAACCCCCAGTTGGTGGGATCCCCGTATCCGCGCCGGCGCGGGTGGGGTCCCAAACGCCGTTGGGCATCACTTCGACGCGCGCCCGTGCCATCCGTGGATGCGCCCCGGACTCCGATCGGATGCGTCGCGACAATGCCGCCGTTCAGACTGGTAACCGGGCGGATGCCGCGTCAAGGGCGTTCGGAGAGGGTTGCGGGGTTAATTCCGATTCGCCGCGAAAATCGGCACGAAAGCGCAACGCGTCACAACACGAAGACCCCCGCGAATACGTGGGGGTCTTCGTGCGCGTGAATCGGGTATGAACCGGCTTTTCGCTCGGCGGGCCCCGCCGTTCGCGGCGACTACGCGGCGGCGGTCTGCTGTTGCTTGCGCCAGCGGATTCCGGCCTCGATGAAGCCGTCGATTTCGCCGTCGAGCACCGACTGCGGGTTGCCCACCTCGAATTCGGTGCGCAGGTCCTTGACCATCTGGTACGGGTGCAGGACGTACGAACGCATCTGGTTGCCCCAGGACGAGCCCTCGCCCTTGAGCGCGTTCATCCGGGCCTGCTCCTCCTGGCGCTGGCGCTCGAGCAGCTTGGCCGAGAGCACCGCCATCGCGGAGGCGCGGTTCTGGATCTGCGAGCGCTCGTTCTGGCAGGACACCACGATGCCGGTCGGGATGTGCGTGATGCGCACCGCCGAGTCGGTGGTGTTGACGCCCTGGCCACCGGGACCGGACGAGCGGTAGACGTCCACCCGCAGCTCGGACTCGTCGATGTCGACGCGGTCGCTCTGCTCGACGACCGGCAGCACCTCGACGCCCGCGAACGAGGTCTGTCGGCGGCCCTGGTTGTCGAACGGCGAGATCCGCACCAGGCGGTGCGTGCCCTGCTCGACGGACAGCGTGCCGTAGGCGTACGGCACCTTGACCGCGAAGGTGGCCGACTTGATGCCGGCCTCCTCGGCGTAGGAGGTGTCGTAGACCTCGGTCGGGTAGCCGTGCCGCTCGGCCCAGCGGGTGTACATCCGCAGGAGCATCTCGGCGAAGTCGGCGGCGTCCACGCCACCGGCCTCGGAGCGGATGGTCACCAGCGCCTCGCGCGAGTCGTACTCGCCGGAGAGCAGCGTGCGCACTTCCAGTTCGCCGACCGCCTTGTGCACCGCCGCGAGCTCGTTCTCGGCCTCGGTGCGGGTGTCCGCGTCGTCCTCGGCCTCGGCGAGTTCGAACAGGACGTTGACGTCGTCCAGACGCCGGCGCAGGTCCTCGACGCGGCGCAGTTCGCCCTGCAGGAAGGAGAGCCGGCTGGTCACCTTCTGGGCGGCTTCGGGGTCGTCCCAAAGATCCGGCGCCGCCGCCTTTTCGTTGAGCGCGGCCACATCGGCCCGCATCTTGTCGAGGTCGAGGACGGCCTCGATCGACGTCATGGTCGACTCGACGGACTTGAGCTCTTCGGAAGGATCAACGGCAGCCACGCCACCATCCTAAGTGGATCGCGGCCCGGTCTCGGACTCAGCCCGGGTCCGGACTCGACCCGGCGGCCTGGACCCGGCCGTTGTCGGCGCGGATGTACACGTCCACCCGGTCGGTTCCGGCGGCCGTCGCGGCCGGGGCGTCGGCGGTGGCGGTGTTCGGGTCGACCGGCCGCCAGCCGCCCTCGCCGGGCACCGCGCCGAGCAGTCGGCCGTTGCCGTCGCGGGCGAGCACGAGCAGGCCCCGGCCCTGGGTGTAGGCGGCGGCCGGGCGGGCGGACGCGGCCAGGCCGACCCGCTCGGGCTCGCGCCAGGTGCCGTCGAGGAAGGGGATGTGCAGCACCGCGTGGTCGCCGGCGCGCACCACGAACGCGGCCAGCGTGCCGGGGACGCCGGCGGTGAGCGCGGGCGCGGCCTCGATCCGGCCCGCGCTGGGCACCGTGGTGAAGCCGCTCCAGGAGGTCCCGGTGAGCGATCCGGCGGCCAGGCCGTCGGTGCTCGTGCGCGCGACGATGTCGATGCGATCGCCGGTGGCGACCGCGGCGGGCGCGCCGCCGAGTTTGGTCTTGGCGTCCGTCCTGGTCCACTCGCCGAACCGGCCGTCGGCCAGGGTCGAGCGGTAGAGCAGCTTGTCGGTCGCGCCGACCGCGAACACGTCCAGTCGTCCGGGCGCGGCGCTGACCGCGGCGGGATCGTCGGTGGTGCGGAAGGTGGGCAGCCGGCGCCATTCCCCCCAGCGCGGGCCTTCGCCGCCGATGTACCAGAGCCCGCCCTCGCCGTCGCGCTGCACCACCCAGGCGTGTTCGGCGTCCGCCCGGGCCGCCGCCGGGCCGCCCTGGAGCAGCACGGGCGCGGCGGGCAGCGGCACGAACGCGGGCCACGCGTAGCCGGCGCCGGCGCGCTGCGGGGCGGGGCCACCCGAGCCGCCCGCCGGACCCGGGGTCGTCTGCTGCGTGACGCCGGAGGTCTGCCCGGCAGGTCGGGTCGGGGTGCCCTTGTCCCGGGTGAACCACACCGCGACCGCGCAGACCGCCGCGATGGCGAGCACACCGCAGACCACCAGGATCAGTCGGCGGCGCGCGGCGCCGGCGCGGCGGGCCGGTTTGCTGCGGCGGTGCGATTGCACCGGGGCCGCGTCGTCGAACACCGGGCGGGTCAGGTTGGTGTGCGTGTCCCGGCTGCCGTCGGCGGCCTCCGAGGTGCCCGAGACCAGCGGGACCACGCCCGCCGGGCGCGGTACGGGGGTGTCCTGGCGGCCCACGTTCCCGTTGGGGTCGGGCACGTCGAACGCGGGCAGGCCGATCAGCGACGGCAGCGCGGAGCGCAGCCGTTCGCCGAACTCGCGGGCGGTCAACCGGGCGGCGGGCGCCTTGGACAGGCAGGACGCCAGCACCGCGGCCAGCGGATCCGGCAGGCCGGGGATGCCCGGCACCGGTTCGGTGACGTGTCGACGCAGCACCGCGCCGGGGTGTCCGCCGCCGAACGGCGTCCACCCGGTGAGCAGTTCGTACAGGACGGTGGCCAGCGCGTACACGTCCACGGCGGCGGTGGGTTGCAGGCCCTCGATGATCTCGGGTGCCAGGTAGTCCGGCGTGCCGATGATCCGGGTGGCCCGGGTGCGGCGCGGCGCGTCGACCAGGCGGGCGATGCCGAAGTCGGTGAGGCGGGCCCGGGAGACCCCGGCGGCGTTGTCGATCAGGATGTTCTCGGGTTTGACGTCGCGGTGGATCACACCCTCGGCGTGCGCGGCGGACAATCCGTCCGCGACGTCGGCCACGATCGCGGCCGCCAGTCGGGGGGTGAGCACACGTTCGCGCTCCAGCCGGGCCCGCAGGTCGGGACCGATGACCAGGTCCATCACCAGCGCGAGGTCGGTACCGTCCACGACCAGGTCGTGCACGCCCACGATGTTGGGGTGGTCCAGGCTGGTCAGCGCGGTGCGCTCCTGCACGAAGCGCGCGACCAACACCTGGTCGGACGCGAGGTCTTCGCGCAGCAGCTTGATCGCGACGGGTCCCTCGGGGCCCTCGCCCTGCCAGACGGTCCCGCTGGCGCCGCGCCCGAGCACCTTCAGGGCGACGTATCGGCTACCGATCTTGCGTGCCAAAGCAGCTCCGTGGACCCAGCGAGCGTGGTGCTCACAGCGGACTTCCCCGACCGCACCCTACGCGGCCGACCCCCGGATCCGGGGACCGTCGGGCAGGACGGCGTGTACGAGGTCGTCCTCGACACGGGCGACCGGGGGATGACTATGCGTCAGTTCTCGGTGTCACCGCCGCCGCCGTTGCCGGAGACGAAGTCCTTGACGCTGTCGTACCAGCCTCGAACGGTATCGAACCAGTCGATAGCGGAGTTCACCCAGTCGCGCAGCGGGCTGAACCAGTAGATGGCGAACAGGATCGCGGCCATGATCACCAGCCGGAGCAGGCAGCCGATGGTGCAGCCCACTCCCGGGATGCTGGTCAGCCGAAACCCGCGTCGCCTGCGCGGCTCGCGCTCGCGCGGTTCCGGTTCGCGCTCCCTCGGCTCGCGCGCCGGCCGTTCCCGGCGGCGCGGCTCGCGTTCGGGTGCCTCCTCGCGCCGGTAGCGCGGCGGCGGTGGTGGCGGTGGCGGTCCGGGATCGGCGGGCGGCGGGGCGGGCGGCGCGGCGGCCTGTCGCACCGGCTCGGCGTACGCCGGTTGCGGCGGGTATTGCCGCGGTGGTTGCGGGTAGCCGGGCGGCTGCGTGCTCATCACCCGGGTCGCGTTGGGCGGGCTCGGCGGCGGCGTGCTCGGCGGCGCGGGCGGCGGCGCGGGATAGCCGCTCTGCGCCTGCGGGATGACCCGGGTGGGGTCGCCGGCGCCGGGGCGGGCGCCGAACGCGCTCGCGGCCAGCACCTGGGCGAGCGAGCCGTCGTCGGGCCGGACGCCGGCGACGATGTCGGCGGCCAGTCGCAGCGCGCGGCCCAGGCCCGCCGCGTCCGGCCGAATCTCGGGCTGCTTGGCCAGGCAGCGCTCGGTGATCAGCCAGTACGCGTCGGGCATGCCGACCGGGCGGGTCGGCGCCTCGGTCAGGTGGTGGTGCAGCAGCGCGATCGGGTTGGTGTCCCGGAAGGGCGGGTGGCCGGCCACGAGTTCGTAGAGCACGACACCCGCGGCGTAGACGTCCACGGCCGGGGTGAGCGGTCGGCCTTCGGCGGTCTCGGGCGCGACGTAGCTGGGGGTGCCGACGAGTTCATGGGTGCGGGTGAGCGCGGGCGAGTCGGCGAGCCGGGCGATGCCGAAGTCGGTCAGCATCGGGTAGAGCGAGTCGCCGTTGCGGGCGAGCATGATGTTGGCCGGTTTCAGGTCCCGGTGGATCACCCCGTCCGCGTGCGTCACGCTCAGCGCGTCGCAGATCTGAGCCATCGTCAAGGCGGCGGCGGCCGGCGGCAACGGGCCGTTGTCACGCAGGTAGGTGCGCAGGTCGGGGCCGTCGATCAGGTCCATCACCAGGGCGAGCGTCTCGCCCTCGACGACGAGGTCGCGTACGTGCACGAGGTTGGGGTGGCGCAGATTGAGCAGCAGCGAGCGCTCGCGCAGGAAGCGGGTGACCACGTCCGGGTCGGTGCCCAACTCCTCGCGCAGCACCTTGACCGCGACCGTCTCGCCCGAATCGCGCACGCTCGCGCGCCAGACGGTGCCACTGGCTCCGCGCCCCAGGGTTTCCTGAAGCAGATATTTGCTGCCGACCGGCCGGTCCACGACGCTCCCCACTGTCCTGTCCGCCACCTGGGCGGTGGTGCCGGGTTGCCGTCCACCCTAGGTGGTACTCGGCTACAGACGCATCGACCCCGGGTACGGTTCGCCACGTCGCGGCCGAACCCGCGCCGATCGCGAGCCGAACCCGAGGCGGTCCCGGTCCGGACCCGGTCCGAACCCGGGCCGGATCCGAGCCGGGCCCGCGCGGCGGATACTCGATGACGCAGGGCGACTCGACGTCGGCACCGTGTTCGGGCGATTCGTCGGCGACCCGGTCTTTTTCGGTTGAAATTCGGACAAGATCCATCGTCTGTCCGGCTGTAGGCGACATGACGGTCGCGGGTGCGAGGATGCCTCTTGTTTTCTGCTCGGAGGAGGGAGGCGCGCATGCAGATCCGGCTCACCGTGCACGGACCGCAGCGGACCGGACCGGGCGCCGACGTGCTCGTCACCGCGCCGTCCGGGACGACGTTCGCGGGCATCGCGGGCGCGCTGCGGACCGCCTCCGGGACCGAGGGCCAACGCTTCTGGGTGGGCGACATCCGGCTGCGCGACGACACCCCCGTGGGCCGACCGCCGCTGGTGGACGGCGCGCTGATCACCGTCGACGCGCTCGGCTCCCCCTCGCCTTCCGCCGGATCCCCGCAGTTGCGGGTGGTCGGCGGGCCGGACGCGGGCGGCGTGCACCTGCTGCACCAGGGCGGGGTACGGATCGGCCGCGCGCCCGAGGCCGAGGTGCGCCTGGGCGACCCCGACCTGTCCCGCCTGCACGCCGAGTTGTGGATAGAGCCCGGCCGGATCCGCGTCGCCGACCTCGGCTCGACCAACGGCACCACCGTGGACGGGATGCCGATCGGCCGCGAACCGGTCGACCTGCCGCCGGGCTCGCTGCTGCGGGTCGGCGAATCCACCCTCCAGACCTTCCTGCCTCCGCCCTACGGCTCGCCCGAGGACGGCTCCGGAGCCCGCGCCCGGGCCGACGGCACCGGACACATCGAGGTGCGCCGCACCGCCCGCGCACAACTGCCGGTGCCCGCCCGCGCCCGCTTCGAACTGCCCGAGGAGACGGCGGGCCGGCGCCGCCCGTTCGCGCTGCGCCGCCGGGCCGCCGGGACCGAGCGGGAGACGATCGAGGCGGCCGCCCGCTCGGCGCTGCTCGACGAGGTGCGCTGGCGACGGGACCAGTCGCCCGATCCGGCGACCCTGCTCCTGGACGCGCTGGCCACCGGCGAGCCCGGCCCGGCGGGCCGGTTGTGGGAGCGCGCGGCCGGCCACCCCGAGGCGCTGGGTGTGCGTCTGGGCGTCGGCGACCTGCCCTCGCGGGTGACCCTGGTGGAACCCTCGACCGTCGCCGGCACGGGCGGCGAGGAGCGCCGACTGACCGCGTTCTCGGTCCCGGTCACCGTCTCGCTCAGGGACACCGTGCTCGGCCTGACCGGACACCGCCCCCGACTGCTGGGCCTGGCCCGCTCGGTGGTGGCCCAACTCGCCGGACTGCACGGACCGCAGGATGTGGAACTGGTCGTGTTGTGCGCCGACCCGGGCACCGCCGCCGACTGGTCCTGGGCCCGCTGGTTGCCGCACCTGCGACCGGGCGAGGGTCAGGACTGCCGACTCCTGGTCGGCCTGGGAGCGGATCAGGTGCGGGCCCGCGCGGGCGAACTGCTGGACCGGATCGACACCGCCGAGCGGGTCCCGGTCCGGCGCACCGTGGTGGTCCTGGACGGCGCGGGCCGGTTGGCCGCCCGCCCGGAGATCGTCCGGCTCCTGGTCGAGGGACCCGCGGCCGGCGTGCACGCGTTGTGCCTGGACGAGCGGGCCGAGGAACTGCCGGCGCAGTGCTCGGCGGTCGCGCACGTCGCCGGCGAGGTCGGCACCCGGATCGACCTGATCGGGCCGGGCACCCGACGCGTCGAGGACGTGGTCGCGGACGCGGTGTCGTCCGCGTGGGCGGACCGGTTCGCCCGTGCCCTGGCCCCGTTGCGCGAGGCCACCCGTCGGGTCACCTCGCCGTTGCCGGAGTCGGTCCGGCTCCTGGACCTGCTCAACCTGGACCTGCTCACCCCCGCCAAACTGCTCGCGGGCTGGCGCGAGGCGGGCCGCTCGCCGCGCGCGGTGCTCGGCTCGGACGCGCGCGGCCCGGTCACCGTGGACCTGTCCACCGACGGGCCGCACGTGGTGATCGGCGGCGCCGCGGGCTCGGGCCGATCCGAACTGCTCGCGTCCGTGCTGTGTTCGCTCGCGGTGGCCAATCGACCGGACGAGCTCGCCATCGCGCTGGTGCACGGCCCGGAGGGGCTGTCCGAGCTGCCGCACGTGGTGGGACACCTCACCGACGCGGAGATCCCGGCCGCCGGCGACGCGGTCGCCGCCGTGCGGGACGAACTGGATCGCCGTGAGGGGCTGTTGCGCGGCACGCCGTTCGAGGCGTACCGGGCCGGCTCGGACCGGCCGCTGCCCCGGCTCGTGGTGGCGGTGGACGACATAGACCTGCTGGCCGAGGCGTACCCCGGCTTCGTCAAGAGCCTCGCCGACGTGGCCCATCGCGGCGGCGCGCACGGCGTGCACCTGCTGGTGACCACCGGTCAGCCCGCCCGGACCCCGGAGATCGAGGCCGCGGCGGGCGCCGAACTGCGGATCGCCCTGCGGGTGGACGATCCGCAGGCCTCGCGCGTGCTGATCGACGTCGAGGACGCGGCGGGCGTGGACGAGGACTATCCCGGGCGCGGCTTCGTGCGCGGCCGGGACGGCGCCGTCGTCCCGTTCCAGGCCGGCCGGGTGACCGGCCGGATGCCGCGCACGGCCACCCTGCGCCCCACCGTGGTCCGCCAGGAGTGGCAGGAGATGGGCAACCGCCTGGCCCGCCGCCCGACCCCCGTGGGCGGCGGCAAGGGCCCCACCGACTTGGCCCTGCTCACCGGCGCCGTCCGCCGCGCCGCGGAACAACTCGGCACCCCACTCCAGACCCCCCTGTGGCCCCCGGCCCCCCTGGAACACCTGGCCCGCAAGGCCCGCTAGGGCCCACCCGACCAGGCCGCGGGGCCCACCAGGCACCCCGCGCCGCGGCAGAACCCCAACCTCCCCACCCAACGCGACGGCTGGAGCGGGTGGGCGAAACAATCCCGCGCCTACACAGGCAACCCCCGCGCCGGAAACCCGCCCAAAAGCTCCCGCACCTCACCCCGCACGCGCTCGATCACGTCCTCGGCTCCGACCCCGGCCGCCGTCACCACCCGATCGATCCACCGCGCGACTGCGGCCATGTGCTCCTCGGCGAGCCCACGCGACGTGAGCGCCGGCGTCCCGATCCGAATCCCGGAGGGGTCGAACGGCGACCGGGTGTCGAACGGCACGGTGTTGTGGTTCACCACGATGCCGGCCCGATCCAGCGCCTTCGCCGCGACCTTCCCGGGCACCCCGCGCCGGGTCAGGTCCACCAGCAGCAGATGGTTGTCCGTCCCGCCCGACACCAACTCGAAGTCCCGCCGCGCGAGTTCCTCACCGAGCCGTTTCGCGTTCGCCACCACCGCGTGCGCGTATGTCCGAAACTCGTCGGTCGCCGCCTCGCGCAGCGCGACCGCGATGGCCGCCGTGGTGTTGTTGTGCGGCCCTCCCTGAAGGCCCGGGAAGACCGCCTTGTCGATCGCCTTGGCATGTTCGGCGCGGCACATCAGCATCGCCCCGCGCGGCCCGCGCAGCGTCTTGTGCGTGGTCGTGGACACCACGTCCACGTGCCCGACGGGCGACGGATGCGCCCCGCCCGCGATCAGCCCGGCGATGTGGGACACGTCCGCGACCAGGATCGCGTCCACCTCACGGGCGATCTCCGCGAATCCGGCGAAGTCCACCGTGCGCGGCACCGCCGTACCGCCGCAGAAGATGATCCGCGGCCGCTCGCGCAGCGCGAGGTCGCGCACCTCGTCCAGGTCGGTGCGCCCGGTGTCGGCGCGCACGCCGTAGCGCACGCCGCGGAACCAGGTCCCGGTCGCGGACACGCCCCACCCGTGGGTGAGGTGCCCGCCCATCGGCAGCGCCATGCCCAGCACGGTGTCGCCGGGCCGGGCGAAGGCGAGGTAGACCGCGAGATTGGCCGGTGAGCCCGAGTACGGCTGCACGTTGGCGTGCTCGACGCCGAACAGGGACTTGGCCCGCTCGCGGGCGATGATCTCGATCGGGTCGATGTTCTGCTGACCCTCGTAGTACCGACGGCCCGGATAGCCCTCCGAGTACTTGTTGGTCAGTACCGTCCCGGTCGCCTCCAACACGGCGGCCGAGACGTAGTTCTCGCTCGGGATCAGCCGCAGCGTGTCCTGCTGCAACAGTTCCTCGGCGCGCACCAGCGAGGCGATCTCCGGGTCGGTGCGGCGCAGTTCCGGGTGGCGATCGGTCACGTGCCCGTGGATGTCCATGTGTTCTCCGGCTCGGTTCACAGCGAATGTGATCCGGGTGCCCAGGCGGACGACACCTCGTCGGTGGAACCGCCGCTTCCTCGTGGTCGATCCCACGCGTACGCCAGTCGCGGCCCGTTCAGCATACGGAGCGCGACGGGCACCCGCCGCCTCATTACGCAGCGATGATCGAAAGTCACGAATAAGGCTCGTTGCACGGGGCAGGGGTTGTGGCCAACGCCACACCAGGCGTACCACAGGACATCAGCAGGCGGGATCTGTCCACCATCGGGGGAATTCGTGGCGGAAGTGGTACTGGATGCGGTTGGAAAGTTGTATACGGACGGCACTCGAGCGGTCACCTCGCTCGATCTGACCGTCGCGGACGGGGAGTTCCTGGTTCTGGTCGGCCCGTCCGGATGCGGGAAGACGACCGCGTTACGGATGGTCGCCGGCCTGGAGGAGATCAGCGAGGGCACGATCAGCATCGGCGACCGAGTGGTCAATCGGGTGCCCTCGCGCGACCGGGACGTGGCGATGGTGTTCCAGAGCTACGCCCTGTATCCGCATCTGAATGTGCGGGACAACATCGGGTTCGGGCTCCGATTGCGGAAGTTGCCCAAGGACGAGATTCGCGAACGGGTCACCAAAGCGGCCCGGACCCTGGGCCTGGAGGAGCACCTCGGCCGCAAGCCGCGGCAACTCTCCGGCGGTCAGCGGCAACGGGTCGCGATGGGCCGGGCGATCGTCCGAGAGCCGCAGGCGTTCCTGATGGACGAGCCACTGTCCAATCTCGACGCGAAGCTACGCGTGCAGATGCGCGCCCAGATCGCCCGACTGACCCGCGAACTCGGGGTCACCACGCTGTATGTGACGCACGATCAGACCGAGGCGATGACCCTCGGCGATCGGGTCGCGGTGATGAAGAAGGGCGTCCTCCAGCAGGTCGCCCCGCCGCAGGAGCTGTACGACCACCCGGTCAACCTGTTCGTGGCCGGCTTCATCGGCTCGCCCGCGATGAACCTGATGACCGGCACGCTGAACCGCGACGACGCGGACGGCACCACGGTGGCCATCGGCAGCCGGCGGTTGACCGTGCACCCCGACGTGCTCGCCGCGCGTCCGGCACTGGCCGGCTACCACGGTCGCCCGCTGATCGTCGGCATCCGCCCCGAGGACCTGTACGACACGGCCCTGGAGGGCGCCGAGCCCGCCGAGGGCGCGGTGTTGCGGGCCGAGGCCGACCTGGTCGAGGCGATGGGTTCGGAGGTGCTCGTCCACGTGCGCGTGGACGCGCCGCCCGCGGTCACCGAGGACATCCAGGAACTCGCGCGCGATGTGGGCGCGGAGGACACGGTGCCGGACCCGGGCGCGGCCCATACCGAGTTGGTGGCCCGCTTCGGGCCGCGTACCCGGGCCCGCGAGGGCGCCGATGTGGTGATGCGGGTGGCAACCGACCGGCTGCACTTCTTCGACCCGGAGACGGGTCTGTCCATTACGGAGGACGCGTGAAGCGGTTCGTGGGCGCCTTGGCGGTCGCCTCGATGCTCGCCATGGGTCTCGCGGCCTGTAGCGACGACGGCGACGACAAGGGCAAGAAGAGCGACGCGACGCCCGGCGGGAGCGGCGCGCCGGCCGTACCCCGCCTCGACGGCACCACGGTGAGCGTCGCGGCGGTGTGGACCGGTGACGAGCAGGCCGCCTTCAAGAAGGTGCTCGCCGACTTCGAGAAGCGCACCGGGGCCAAGACCGAGTTCATCCCCACCGGTGACAGCGCCTCCACCTTCCTGGGCCAGCGGGTCGAGGGCAACGCGCCGCCGGACGTGGCGTTCCTGGCCCAGCCGGGCGTACTCCAGCAGTTCGCGCAGAAGGGCTGGATCAAGCCACTCGCGGCCGACGTGCAGCAGGCCGTGCAGGCGAACTTCGCGACCCAGTGGCAAAAGCTGGGCTCGTACCAGGACAAGCTCTACGGCGTCTACTACAAGGGCGCCAACAAGTCGCTGATCTGGTACAACGCGAAGGTCTACGAGAACGCGGGCGCCACCGAGTCCAAGACCTGGGACGACCTGCTCAAGAACGCGGGCCTGATCTCCGACTCGGGCACCCCGCCGTTCGCCATCGGCGGCGCGGACGGGTGGGTGCTCACCGACTGGTTCGAGAACATCTACCTGAGCCAGGCCGGCCCGGAGAAGTACGACCAGTTGGCCAAGCATCAGATCCCGTGGACCGACCCCTCGGTCAAGACCGCCCTGGAGACGCTGGCCCAGGTCTTCGGCAAGAACGACTGGTTCCCCGGCGGCAGCGGCGGCGTGCTCCAGACCGAGTTCCCCGCGTCCGTACCGCAGGCGTTCGGCGATCCGCCGAAGGCGGGGATGATCTCGGGCGGCGACTTCATCGGCACCAACATCATCAAGGACACCAAGGCCAAGATCGGCACCGACGCGAAGTTCTTCGGCTTCCCCGCGGTCGGCAGCGGCAAGGCGCCGGTGGTCACCGGCGGCGACGTGGCCGTGGCGATGAAGGACTCCCCCGGCGCCCAGGCCCTGCTGAAGTACCTGGCCTCGCCGGACGCCGCCAAGGTGTGGGCGCAGCAGGGCGGTTACCTGTCGCCGAACAAGAACCTGGACATGGCGTCCTACCGCGACGACACCACGCGCGGGATCGCCAAGAACCTGATCGCCGCGGGCGACGACTTCCGCTTCGACCTCTCCGACCAGGCGCCCGCCGCGTTCGGTGGCACCAAGGGCGAGGGCGAGTGGCGCGATCTCCAGGACTTCCTGCGCAACCCCTCGGACGTGGCCGGGGCGCAGAGCAAGCTCGAAGCGGACGCCGCCAAGGCCTACGCGGGCGGGTGACCGACGTCGATGAGTGAGAAGGCACCCGTAAAGGTCGCGGTGCCCGAGAAGACGAAGCCGACGCCCGCGCGCGAGTCGCGCGGGCTCGGTTCGGGCGCCCTGTTGGGCTGGCTGTTCCTGCTGCCGGCCATCGTCATGCTCGCCGTCCTGGTCGCCTATCCGATCGTGTGGTCGCTGATCCGCAGCCTGTTCGGCGCGGACGGCTGGTCGGACTTCGTGGGGATCGACAACTACAAGGAACTGTTCACCGACGACGACACCTTCACCGCGCTCAAGAACAACCTGATCTGGGTCCTGGTGGTGCCCGCCGTGGTCACCTCGCTGGGCCTGGTCTTCGCGGTGCTGACCGAACGGGTCAGGTTCGCCACCGCGTTCAAGCTGATCGTCTTCATGCCGATGGCCGTGTCCATGCTGGCCGCGGGCATCATCTTCCGGCTCGTCTACGACCGCGATCCCGATCAGGGCGTGGCCAACGCGGTGATCACCAGCGTGCACGACATGTTCGACGAGGGTGCGCCGTATCCCGGCGCCCGACCGCGCAACGACACCGTGCTCGCGCCGCAGGGCGGCGGCTTCATCACCAAGGCCGGTACCGTGCCCGGCGGCACCGCGCTGTTGCCGCTGGTCGCGCTGCCCGCGGACAAGATCCCCACCGACGCGCGGGACGCCAAGCCCGGCGTGCCGCCCGCCGGGGGCCTCGGCGGCGTGGTGTGGGTCGACTTCACCAAGGGCAACGCGGGCAAGGCCGGAGTGGTCGACCCCGGCGAGAAGGGCCTGCCCGGGGTGCGGGTCGAGGCGGTCCGGAACGGGAAGACGGTGGCGAGCGCGAGCACCGGCAAGGACGGCTCGTTCACCATGCCCGCGTCCGCCGCCGAGGGCGGCCCGGTGCAATTACGGCTGACCGGGGGCAACTTCGCCAAGTCCTTCGGCGGCTACGACTGGCTCGGGCCCAACCTGGTCACCGCCGCGATCATCGGCGCCTACATCTGGATGTGGGCGGGCTTCGCGATGGTGCTGATCGCGGCCGGCCTGGCCGCGATCCCGCGGGACGCGCTGGAGGCCGCGCGCGTGGACGGCGCGACCGAGTGGCAGGTCTTCCGCCGGGTCACCATCCCGCTGCTGGCCCCGGTGCTGGTGGTGGTGATGGTCACGCTGGTGATCAACGTGCTGAAGATCTTCGACCTGGTGTACATCATCTCGCTGGGCTCGTCCCAGAAGGAGGCCAACGTGCTGGCCCTGCAGATGTACATCGCCTCCTTCGGCGGCGGCAACAACCAGGGCCTGGGCAGCGCCATCGGCATCCTGCTCTTCCTGCTGGTGCTGCCGGCGATGTTGTTCAACATCCGTCGCTTCCGAAGGGAGAACCGGTGAGCACGTCCGCGACCCCCGACCTGACGAAGCCTCCGAAAGCGCCGGCGCCCCCGGAAGGGGGCATCAAGCGTGGCCTCGCCTCGCGGATCGTCGGCCGCACCGGCGGCGGTCTGGCGGCGATCCTGCTGGTGCTGATCGCGCTGTTCTGGCTGATGCCCACGTTCGGCCTGCTGGTCTCCTCGCTGCGCGATCCGCAGGAGATGAGCAAATCCGGCTGGTGGAAGGTGCTGGGCAAGCCGAGCGACCTGACCTTCTCCAACTACGACAAGCTGCTCGACAACAAGGACATGACCCGGGCGTTCTTCAACACCATCTGGATCACCGTGCCCAGCACGCTGTTGGTGATCCTGATCGGCTCGCTCGCGGCCTACGCCTTCGCCTGGCTGGAATTCCCCGGTCGGGACTGGCTGTTCCTGATCGTGGTCGGACTGCTGGTGGTGCCGGTTCAGGTGGCGCTGATCCCGATCTCGAAGCTGTACGGCGACACCGGGTTGTTCGGCACCATCCTGGGTGTGGTGCTCTTCCACGTCGCGTTCGGCCTGCCGTTCGCGGTGTTCCTGTTACGCAACTACTTCGCGGGCATTCCCCGCGACCTGCTGGAGGCCGCCCGGATGGACGGCGGCACCGACCTGACCATCTTCTTCCGGGTCATCCTGCCGCTGGGCCTGCCCGCGATCGCGTCGCTGGGCATCTTCCAGTTCCTGTGGGTGTGGAACGACATGCTGATCGCGTTGATCTACGCGGACACCGAATCGGCGCCGCTGACCGTCGCGTTGCAGTCCCAGTCCCGGGCGTTCGGCGCCAACATCGACGTGCTGGCCCCCGGCGCGTTCCTGTCGCTGATCGTCCCGGTGGTCGTCTTCTTCAGCTTCCAGCGCTACTTCGTCCAGGGCGTGATGGCAGGCGCCGTCAAGTAGTCACCGAGGAGGCGCACACCCCCTCGACGTCGAACAGGCGTCCTGGGCAACGGCCGCGGGGCCGTCCGGCGAAGTCCGGGCGGCCCCGCGGCCCGTGTGTTTCGTGCCGCCATCGTTACGGATCCGACTTCGGGAACGGAATTCCGTGTGACATCGTCCGAAGGCGTAGGGTGCTCCCCGCCGCTTCGGAACCGGCTCGGGGGTGTACCAAACGGGGGACATACGTCATTTCGGGGGAACAATGAGGGGAAATCGCCGAACCGGTTTTCTACGGACCCTGCTGATCGCGCTGGTCGTCGAAACGGTGCTGATGAGCGCGACCGCCGTCACGTTGGCGGTCATGTCGTTCGCCGTGCGCGACGACCGCAAGAGCCTGGAGGGACTCGGTGATCTGCTGCTGATCGCGTCGGTGTTGTGCGCGGGCATCGCGGTGGTGAGCGGCATGGGCGTGGCCGGCGTGCGCGACGCGATGCGGCGCGGCACCGGGGCGCTGGGGCGCGCGGCCGCGGTGGGCCTGATCCACGTGTTCGTGGCGCTGGTGGCCACGCTGATGACCACTCCGCCATGGACGGTCCTGGTGGCCGGCCTGCCCGCGATGATCTACCTGCCGTGCTGGTGGGCGGTGCGCGAGCGCAGTCATCACGAGCTGTTGATGCTCGAACCGTAGCGAGTCGGCGCGACCGCACCGCACAGGCCGCCGGCCCGGAACCCGCGTGGGTTCCGGGCCGGCGGCCTTCGCGCACCCGATCAGCTCTTGCTGCCGGTCCGCAGCAGCGTACGGATCGTCCGCATCGCGACCGAGAGCGTCGCGAGGTCGTAGTTCTCCGCCTCCTGCAACTCGTCCAGCGTGGACCGGGCGCGGGTGAGCACGGCCGCGTTCCGGTGCTCCCACGCCTTGAACCGCAGCTCCGGGGTGGCGTCCGGTTCGCCGGAGACGAGCACCTCCGCGGTGAGCCCGGCCTGCGCCGCGTACAGGTCCTCGCGCAGCGAGGCCCGTGCCATCGACTTCCACCGGTCGCTGCGCGGCAGTTCGATGATCCGGTCGAGCAGGTGCGCGATCGGCAGCCGGTCGGCGATGTCGAAGTACACCTGCGCGACGTCGAGCACCGCGCGCTCGGACTCGTGCGCCACCTCGACGATGTCCAGGGCGGCGTACGTCGAGGACATCCCGGCCACCGCGGTGGCCAGTTCGGTGGGCACGCCCGCCTCGGTGAACTCCTCGTACAGCCCGTCCATCCAGGCCAGGTCCGAGCCGCGCAGCACCTTGGGCAGGTGTGCGACCACCTCGGCCACACCGTCGCGGAAGAACTCCACCTGCGCGGCGATGTCGATCTCGCGCCGGCTGCCCAGGAACCACCGGGTCGCGCGCTCGATCAGCCGCCGGCTGTGCAGCCGCAGCTTGGTCTGCATCTCGGCCGGAACCTTGTTGTCCAGCGCCGCGATCGCGCCCATGATCCGGTCCGCGCCGAAGATCTCCCGCGCGGTGATGTGCGCCCGGGCCACCTCCTCCGCCGACGCGCCGGTCTCCTCGCGCATGCGGAACATGAACGAGAGGCCGCCGAGGTTGACCACCTCGTTCACCACGACCGTGGTGATGATGTCCCGACGCAGCGGGTGTCGGTCCATCTGCTCGGCGAACCGCGCCCGCAGCGCGCTCGGGAAGTAGCGGTACAACTCCCGGGCCAGGAACGGGTCGTCCGGCAGGTCCGAGGCGATCAGGTCCTGGGCCATCACGATCTTGGTGTACGCGAGCAGCACGGCAAGCTCGGGCTGGGTCATCGCCAGCCCGTTCTGCTGCCGCTCGCGCAACTGCCGGTCGGTCGGCAGGAACTCGATCTCCCGGTTGAGGTGCCCGTCGCGCACCAGCCGGCGCATGTACCGCATGTGCACGTGCAGCAGGCTGGTGGCCTGGGCGACCGCGTTCTCCAGCGCGCAGTTCTGGCCGTAGTTGGCGGCCAGCACCAGGTGCCCGACCTCGTCCGTCATGGCCGCGAGCAGCTCGTTGCGCTGCTTGAGGGTCATGTCGCCGGCGGCGGTGACCTGGTTGAGCAGGATCTTGATGTTCACCTCGTGGTCCGAGGTGTCCACGCCCGCCGAGTTGTCGATCGCGTCGGTGTTGATCCGGCCGCCCGCGAGCGCGAACTCGACCCGACCGAGCTGCGTGCAACCCAGGTTGCCGCCCTCGCCGACGACCTTGACCCGCAGGTCGGCGCCGTTGACCCGGATCGCGTCGTTGGCCTTGTCGCCGACGTCGGCGTGCGACTCGCCGCTCGACTTGATGTAGGTACCGATCCCGCCGTTCCAGAACAGGTCCGCGGGAGCCTGCAGGATCGCCTTCATCAAATCGGCCGGAGTGAGTCGGATCACCGCGTCCGGCAGCCCCAGCGCCTGCCGCACCTGCGCGTTGATCGGCACCGACTTGGCGGTGCGCGGGTACACCCCGCCGCCGGCCGAGATCAGCTCCTTGTCGTAGTCCGCCCACGAGCTGCGCGGCAGGTCGAACAACCGGCGCCGCTCGGCGAAGGAGACCGCCGCGTCCGGGTTCGGGTCCAGGAAGATGTGCCGGTGGTCGAAGGCGGCCAGCAGCCGGATGTGCTCGGACAGCAGCATGCCGTTGCCGAACACGTCACCGGACATGTCGCCGATGCCGACCACGGTGAAGTCCTCGGTCTGGGTGTCGTGACCCAGTTCGCGGAAGTGCCGCTTGACCGACTCCCACGCGCCGCGCGCGGTGATGCCCATGCCCTTGTGGTCGTAGCCCGCCGAGCCGCCGGAGGCGAACGCGTCGCCCAGCCAGAAGCCGTACGCCTGCGCGACCTCGTTGGCGATGTCGGAGAACGTCGCGGTGCCCTTGTCCGCGGCCACCACCAGGTAGGTGTCGTCCGCGTCGTGCCGCACCACGTCCGCCGGCGGCACGACCTCGCCGTCGACGAGGTTGTCGGTGATGTCCAGCAGCGCGCCGATGAAGGTGCGGTAGCAGGCGATGCCCTCGGCCAGCCAGGCCTCGCGGTCCGCGGGGTCCGGCAGTTGCTTGCAGAAGAACCCGCCCTTCGCGCCGACCGGCACGATCACGGTGTTCTTGACCATCTGCGCCTTGACCAGGCCCAGGATCTCGGTGCGGAAGTCCTCGCGCCGGTCCGACCAGCGCAGCCCGCCGCGCGCGACCGCGCCGAAGCGCAGGTGCACGCCCTCGACCCGGGGCGAGTAGACGAAGATCTCGAACCTGGGCCGCGGCGCGGGCAGGTCGGGGATCTCCTGCGGGTCGAACTTGAGCGAGAGGTAGTCGTGCGCCTCGCCGTCCTCGCGGTGCTGGAAGAAGTTGGTCCGCAGGGTCGCCTTGATCATCGCCAGGAACGAGCGCAGGATGCGGTCCTCGTCCAGGCTGGCCACCTGGTCCAGGGCACCCTCGATGGCCTCGACGATGCCGTCCACCAGCTCGGTGCCGGCCTGCTGGTGGCCCGGCGAGAAGCGGGCCTCGAACAGGTTCACCAGCAGCCGCGTGGTGTGCGGGTTGGAGACGAGGACGTCCTCGATGTACTCCTGCCCGAACGTGGTCCCGGCCTGCCGCTGGTACTTGGCGTAGGCGCGCAGCACCATCGCCTGGCGCCAGGTGAGCCCGGCCCGGAAGACCAGCGCGTTGAACCCGTCGTTCTCCGCACGCGCGGTCCAGGTCGCCGAGAACGCGTCCTGGAACAGCTCCTTGACGTCCTCGGGCTGCCCGTACATCGCCGAGGCGTCGTAGCGCAGACCGAAGTCGTACACCCACGCCACGGTCCCGTCGGCGCGGCGCAGCTCGTAGGGCCGCTCGTCGACGACCTCCAGGCCCATCCGCTGCAGGATCGGCAACACCTCGGACAGTGACACGTGCCGACCGGTGCGGTAGATCTTGAAGCGCCGCTCGCCGGGCAGTGCTCCTATCGGCTCGTACAGGTGCAGCTTGAAGTCCGCCTCGGGGGTCAATTCCTCGACCCGCTTGAGGTCGGCGACCGCGGTCCGGGGCGGGAAGTCGGACTTGTAGCCCTCGCCGAACGCGTGTGCGTAGCGGCGGGACAGTTCGGCCGCGCTCTCCTCGCCGCATTCGGCGACGAGGGCCTCGCCGAAGTCGTCGATCCACGAGCGGGTGGCCTCGGACAGCAGTCGTTCGATGTAGTCCACGTCCGGGTCGCCGAGTTCGGCGCCGGTGGGCACGCGCACGGTGAAGTGCAGGCGCGCGAGCACGGATTCGGTGTTGCGCGCGGTGTAGTCGACCACCGAACCGGCCAGC
This sequence comes from Embleya sp. NBC_00888, assembly GCF_045207655.1. Classification (NCBI taxonomy): domain Bacteria; kingdom Bacillati; phylum Actinomycetota; class Actinomycetes; order Kitasatosporales; family Streptomycetaceae; genus Embleya; species Embleya sp. NBC_00888. Next base: position 3,439,533 of record NZ_CP108784.1, read on the forward strand.
TCGGCGAGCAGGATGTCCTGCATCTTGAGCCGGACCTCGGTGGTGTACCGGTCGCGCGGCAGGTAGACCAGGGCCGAGTAGAACCGGCCGTACTCGTCCTTGCGCAGGAACAGCCGCAGCCGGCGGCGCTCCTGGAGGTAGAGCACGTTGATCACGATGTCGTGCAGCTCGTCCACGGCGATCTGGAACAGGTCGTCGCGCGGGTAGGTTTCCAGGATCTGCAACAGGTCCCGGCCGTCGTGACTGACCGGCGGGAAGCCGGCCTTCTCCAGCACCGCGTGCACCTTGCGGCGCACCACCGGGATGCGCTGGACGCTGTCGGTGTACGCGGCCGAGCTGAACAGTCCCAGGAAACGACGCTCGCCGACCACGTTGCCGGCCGCGTCGAACTTCTTCACACCGATGTAGTCGAGGTAGGCCGAACGGTGCACGGTCGCCCGCGAGTTGGCCTTGGTCAGGATCAGCAGCTGTTTCTCCCGGGCCTTCGCGCGAGCCCGGGTGGAGAGCCGGCTGAAGGACGCGGACAGGTCCTGGTCGGCGCGCAGGATGCCCAGGCCGGTGCCGGGCACCGCGCGCAGCACGTCCTCGTCGTTCTCGCACACCAGGTCGTACTCGCGGTAGCCGAGGAAGGTGAAGTGGTCCTCGGAGAGCCAGCGCAGCAGCTCCCACGCCTCGCCGATCTCCTCCTCCGGCAGCGAGGCCGGCGGGTCGTTGGCGAGTTCGTCGGCCAGCCGCAGCGATGTGTCGCGCATCTTGGTCCAGTCCTCGACCACCTCGCGCACGTCGCTGATGATCCGCTGCAACCCGGTCTCGACCGAGCGCAGGTCCTCGCGGTCGCTCTCCCGGTCGATCTCGATGTGCATCCAGGACTCGACGATCGCGTCCTCGGGCACCCCGTGTGCGTCGGTGGTGTCCACGATCTCCAGCAGCTCGCCGGCGATCGTGCGCCGGACGATGAGCTGGGGGTGGATCACCACGTGAATGCTGCGTTCCTGGCGGGAGAGCTCGTTGGTGACCGAGTCCACCAGGAAGGGCATGTCGTCGGTGACGATCTCGACCACGGTGTGCCCGGAGGCCCAACCGTTCTCCTCCACCGTGGGCGTGTACGCCCGGACCCGCGCGGTGCCCTGAGGGCGCTCCGCCGCGAGTCGACAGTGCGAGATCGCCGCACCGTACACGTCCACCGGATCGCGATCGATCAGGTCGTCGGGTGCGGTGTGCCGGTAATAGCGGGACAGGAGGACATCGAGGTCCACCCGGTTCGGGCCCTCGGGCCCGCCGCCTCCGTGCTGTGACGATGCCGCTCGTGCCGCTTCCGCCGCTCGGGCGAGAAGCTCCGCCTTCGCCTCGTCCAGCTTGCTCTGCATGATGCTGCCGCTCCTGTCGCGCGCCGTTGCGTGACCATTGCCGTCCCCGGGCGTGCCCGGCTGTGTACTGCCGGTACCCGCTTTGTCGCGAGTACCTGTTTCAGGCGACGTGCGCGGGCCCACGGTGGTTCCGGGACTCCGTCGTCCCGGCTCGCGGCCCACGCGGCGTCGCCGCATCGTCAGGCTACTCGCGTGCCTCCCGGCCGCCGAGAGGGGATCTCGGATCACCCTGTAAGTAATTTCCGGGTCGGTCCGGACACCTCGTACCCATTGCCTCGAAGGCGGCGCTCGGGGCACCGTGGACGCGGGACGAACGACGCAACGCACGGGCGGGACGGACTCGGTGGGGAGACGATCGTCATGGCCAAGAAGGTGCTGTTGATCGCCGGCGACGCGGCGGAGTCGCTGGAGGTCCTGTATCCGTACCAGCGCCTGCGCGAGGAGGGCTACGACGTGCACGTCGCGGGCCCCTCGCGCAAGAAGCTCGCCTTCGTCGTGCACGACTTCGTCGAAGGCTTCGACACCTTCACCGAGCAGCCCGGCTACACGTGGCCGGCCGACTTCGCGTTCGTGGAGGTGCGGCCGGAGAACTACGTGGCCCTGGTGCTGCCGGGCGGGCGGGCTCCGGAATACCTGCGCAACAACCCGGTCGTCCTGCGCCTGGTGCGGCACTTCTTCGAGGCGGACAAGCCGATCGCGCAGATCTGTCACGGCCCGCTGATCGCGGCCGCCACGGGGATGTTGGCCGGGCGACGCACCGCCGCCTACCCGGCGATCGCGCCGGACATCAGGGCCGCCGGCGGCACGTGGGTGGACGGCGAGGCGGTCGTCGACGGCACCCTGGTCTCCGCCCGCACCTGGGTCGACCACCCGGCCTGGATGCGCGAGTTCGTCCAGGTGCTGCGGGCCAAGGCGCCGGCCTGAGCGGTCGGCATCCGCGGCGGCCGGCCCTCGGTGGTCGGCCCCGCGGCGGTCGGCTCCGCGACTGTCGGCTCCGCGGCCTCAGCCCATGTGCGGATAGCGGTACTCGGTCGGCGGGTCGAACGTCTCCTTGATCGTGCGGGTGCTGGTCCAGCGCATCAGGTTCTGCATCGCGCCCGCCTTGTCGTTGGTCCCCGACGCCCGCGCGCCGCCGAACGGCTGTTGGCCCACCACCGCGCCGGTGGGCTTGTCGTTGAGGTAGAAGTTGCCCGCCGCGAAGCGCAGGAAGCCCGCGGTCTGCGCCAGCGCCCGCCGATCGCGCGCGATCACCGAACCGGTGAGCGCGTACGGCGCGGCCGACTCCATCTGCCGCAACATCGCGTCCCAGTCGCCGTCCTCGTACACGTGCACGCCCAGCAGCGGCCCGAAGTACTCGGTGGTGAACACCTCGTCCCACGGGTCCTCGGCCAGGACCACGGTGGGCCGGACGAACCAGCCGACCGAGTCGTCGTAGGTGCCGCCCGCCAGCACCCGCAGCCCGTCGCCGGCGTGCGCGCGATCGATCGCCGCCTTGAGCTTGGCGAACGCGCGCTCGTCGATCACCGCGCCCATGAAGTGCCGCAGGTCCGTCACGTCGCCCATGGACAGGCCGTCCACCTCGGCCAGGAACGCGTCCCGGAACTCGCTCTCCCAGATCGAGCGCGGGAGGTAGGCGCGCGAGGCGGCCGAACACTTCTGCCCCTGGTACTCGAACGCGCCGCGCACCAGCGCCGTGCGCAGCACGTCGTGGTCGGCGCTGGGATGCGCGACCACGAAGTTCTTGCCGCCGGTCTCGCCGACGATCCGCGGATAGCCGCGGTAGGTGTCGATGTTCGCGCCGATGGTGCGCCACAGGTGCTTGAACGTCGCGCTCGACCCGGTGAAGTGCAGCCCCGCGAAGTCCGGGTCGGCCAGCGCGATGTCGGAGACCGCGACGCCGTCGCCGTGCAGCAGGTTGATCACCCCCGGCGGCAGCCCCGCCGCCTCCAGGAGCCGGATCAGGTGGTGCGCGGCCAGTGCCTGGGTGGGCGCGGGCTTCCACACCACCACATTTCCCATCAGCGCCGGCGCGGTGGGCAGGTTGCCCGCGATCGCGGTGAAGTTGAACGGCGTGACCGCGTACACGAAGCCTTCCAGCGGCCGGTGGTCCAGCCGGTTCCACACCCCCGGCGAATCGATCGGCTGCTCGGCCATGATCCGCCGGGCGAAGTGCACGTTGAACCGCCAGAAGTCGACCAGTTCGCACGGCGCGTCGATCTCCGCCTGCTGCACCGTCTTGCCCTGACCGAGCATGGTCGCGGCGGCGATCGTCTCGCGCCACGGCCCGGCCAGCAGGTCGGCCGCCTTGAGCAGGATCGCCGCGCGGTCGTCGAAGTCCATCGCGCGCCAGTCGGGCGCGGCCTCCTTCGCGGCGATCAGCGCGGCCCGCGCGTCCTCGTGCGTCGCGTTGGCCAACGTGCCCAACTCGCCCGCCCGCCGGTGCGGCTGCACGATCTGCACACGCTTGCCCGCGCCCATCCGGTGCTCGCCGCCGATCGCGTGCGGCAAGTCCACCGGCGCGTCGGACAACTCGGCGAGCCGCGCCGCCAGGCGCTCCCGCTCGGGAGAGCCCGGCGCGTAGCCGTGGACGGGTTCATTGCTCGGCCGGGGCACCCGGGTGACAGCATCCATGGATGCGCAGTGCCCGCGAATTCGACAATCGATGCGCCGGGCACCGACGCGAGGGTCAGCCCGGATACGTGCGCGCGAGCGCCACCGCGTCCGCGAGCGAGTCCACCACCGGCACGCCGACCCCCTCCAGGCTGGCCCGCGCGTGCGAACCGCCCGTGTACAACACCGCTCGCGCGCCCACGTGCAGCGCCGCCGCCGCGTCGTCGGCGGCGTCGCCGATCAACACCACCTCACCCGGATCCCGACCCAGCGCGGCCAGGTGCCGGACCAGGTGCTCGGCCTTGCCGCCGCCGGGCGGACCCACCCGCCCGTCCACCCGGACGAACCGCTCCTCGATCCCGAACCGGCGCACGAACGGCATCAGCGACTCGTGCTCGGTCAGCGACAACAACGACTGGGTGCCGCCCTCGTGCTGCCACGTGCGCAGCAGTTCGTCCGCGCCGCCGGCGAGCTCGCACAGCGCGCTGTGCGTGGCGTAGACCTGCTGGAAGGCGTCGTCGAGCAGCACCCACTCGGCGGCATCGGGAACCCGGCCGGTGACCTTCTCGTAGAACTTCGGCACGGGCACGCAGTAGAGCTCGCGATAACGCTCGAGGGTCATCGGCGGCAGCCCCAGCAGCGCGAACGAGGCATTGGTGGCCGCGATGATCGCGTCCATGTCGTGGAACAGCGTGCTGTTCCAGTCCCAGACCAGGTGCGGAGGTCGACTCTTCATGGACCTTCATTGTGCCGTGGGCACGCTCACAGCAGGTCGGCAAGCTCCTGTGTCGCGAACCACAACAACTCGTGCTCCTCGGTCGCCTCGATCAGATCGTCGGTGAGCCCGCCGGCCAGCGCCGCGGCGATCGCCTTCTCGGCCTCGGCGGTGTCCATGTGCACCGCCGCGATCCGCTTGCGCGGCACCGTCGCGTCCACCAGCACCGCTCCCGGCCCGTCCTGCGCGCGCACGCTCACCAGGTGGTCCGGTACGTCCGCCGCGAGCACGATCCGACGCGTGCCGCCCGGCTCGCCCGCGAGCAGCCGCAGCGAGGCCTCGGCGGCCCGGGTCAGCGCGCCGTACTCCAACTCCTCCTCGTCCTCGCTCTCGTACCAGGCGCGAAACGCGTCGGTGACCGCGTACGCGGGCAGCGGTGCCGAGACGATCGCGCCCTCGGCGTGCACCGAGGCCAGACCTGCGGGCGTGGTGGGGATGAACACACGCATCGGGCGACTCCAATCGAGTGAAATCCCGGCATCCGTTCGAGTTCGCCGAACGCCGGGGCGACGGTCGACCTACCGCCACATTGCGTGAGTCGACGCGCGTCAGCGTAATCCCAGGGCGGCCAGACGAATGGTTGACCACGCGCCGCGAGCCGGCTAGGAAGTGCCTGCACACGTCCCGGTCGGGGGAACGAGCGGGACGTGTGCGCGGCCACACCGGACGCTCGCGTCCCCGCACGCCTTTCGCACGTCTTCGCACAGCTTCACGGGGAGGACCCATGGTCCACACGAACACCGTCCGCACCACGACGCCACCGCACCTGTACGTGGTGCGGGCACCCGCCGGCGAGAGCCCCTTCGATCCGGCCCCGGCCGGGCGAGCCGATCGCGGGATCCTCCCGCTTCGCCCGCCCGCGCACCGGGCCACGCTCGTGCACGGCTCGCTCGCGCTCGCGCCCGATCCGGCCTTCGACCCGCCACCCGCGACACGCCCGGCACTGCGGCTGATCCGCGCCCTGGACGAGCCCGACCCGGCCGAGGCCAGGCTGCGCGCGCGACGGCTGGCACACGCGCTCGCCGAGATCGGCTCCGGCCTGCGCGCGGTCACCCAGTTGCGGCCGTACGCCTCCGCCTCCGTCTACGCCACCACACACCACCTGGTCCGCCGACTCGCCGCCCGCCGGGTCGGCCGGCTGAGCGTGGAATCGTGCGGCGGCCGGGCCCCCGCCGACGGCGTCGCCGAGGGCTACGCCCGACTGCGCGCGGCCTCCTGGGTCCTGACCCTCGCCTTCCGCCTCGAACGCGACGCCCCCACCCGCCGGCCCACCGACACGTGGTTGTGCACCGCGCTGGAACACGACGGCCTCACCTGACGCGAAAAACCCGAGGGTCCGGACCGCGGTCGCGGTCCGGACCCTCGGGTCGATCCATCACTTCGGACAAGCCGTCGACCACCAGGCTGCACGTCGGCCATCCGGCCCGTCCGGCAACCACCCGGCCCGTCCGGCGTTTGAGGACAGGCGGGCCGCAGGCCGACCGAGTCGACCCGGGTCTACTTCTTCTTGCGCTTCGCGCGCTGCGCGCGCCTGCGCTCGGCCCGAGTCGCACCCTCGTCGACCTCGACGTCGTCCTCGTCGAAGTTCTCCTCGGAGGTGATCACACCACCCTCGCCGTCGATCGTCGGCGCGCTGTACTGCAGGTGCGCCGGCCGCTGGGGCGCGTCCAGGCCCTTCGCGTGGATCTCCGGCAGCGGCGCGACCTTGTCGATCGAGATGCTCGGCGCCTCGGGCACCTGCTCGATCTCGACCTCGACGTTGAAGAGGTAGCCGACCGACTCCTCCTTGATGCCCTCCATCATGGCGTTGAACATGTCGAAGCCCTCGCGCTGGTACTCCACCAGCGGGTCGCGCTGCGCCATCGCCCGCAGGCCGATGCCCTCCTGGAGGTAGTCCATCTCGTAGAGGTGCTCACGCCAACGACGGTCCAGCACCGACAGGATCACCCGGCGCTCCAGCTCGCGCATGACCTCTTCGCCGAGCTTCTCCTCGCGCAGCGCGTACGCGGCCTGGGCGTCCGCCCGCAGCAGTTCCACGAGCTGCTCGGTATCCAGGTCGGAGCGGTCGCCGAACTCCTCCTCGACCTCCTCGATCGTGACGCTGACCGGGTACAGCCGCTTGAGGTTGGCCCACAACTTCTCGAGGTCCCACTCCTCCGCGAAGCCCTCGGTGGCCCCGTGCACGTACGCCTCGACGGTGTCGTCGATGAAGTGGCCGATCTGCTCCTGCAGGTTCTCGCCCGCGAGCACCCGACGGCGCTCGCCGTAGATCACCTCGCGCTGGCGGTTCAGCACCTCGTCGTACTTGAGGACGTTCTTGCGGATCTCGAAGTTCTGCTGCTCGACCTGGGTCTGCGCGGACTTGATCGCGTTGGAGACCATCTTCGACTCGATCGGCTGGTCCTCGGGCACGTTGGCCAGGGTCAGCACGCGCTCGACGATGTTGGCCTTGAACAGGCGCATCAGGTCGTCACCGAGCGAGAGGTAGAAGCGCGACTCGCCGGGGTCGCCCTGGCGGCCGGAGCGACCGCGAAGCTGGTTGTCGATCCGGCGGGACTCGTGCCGCTCGGTGCCCAGCACGTACAGGCCGCCGAGGTCGGAGACCTCCTCGTGCTCGGCCTTGACCGCCTTCTTGGCCTTCTCCAGCGCGTCCGGCCAGGCGCCCTCGTACTCCTCCGGCGTCTCGGTCGGGGTGAGCCCGCGCTGGGCGAGTTCGGCCGCGGCGAGGTGGTCCGGGTTGCCGCCGAGCATGATGTCGGTGCCTCGGCCGGCCATGTTGGTGGCCACCGTGACCGCGCCCTTGCGGCCGGCCTGCGCGACGATCTGCGCCTCGCGCTCGTGGTGCTTGGCGTTGAGCACCTCGTGCGGCACGCCGCGCTTGCGGAGCTGGGCGGAGAGGTACTCGGACTTCTCCACGCTCGTGGTGCCGACCAGGACCGGCTGGCCCTTCTCGTGCTTCTTCGTGATGTCCTCGACCACCGCGTCGAACTTGGCCTCCTCGGTCTTGTACACGAGGTCGGACTGGTCCACGCGCTGCACCGAACGGTGGGTGGGGATGGGCACCACGCCGAGCTTGTAGATCTGGTGGAACTCGGCGGCCTCGGTCATCGCGGTGCCGGTCATGCCGCCGAGCTTCTTGTACAGGCGGAAGAAGTTCTGGAGGGTGACGGTGGCCAGGGTCTGGTTCTCGTCCTTGATGTCCACCCCCTCCTTGGCCTCGATCGCCTGGTGCATGCCCTCGTTGTAGCGGCGCCCGGCGAGGATGCGGCCGGTGTGCTCGTCGACGATGAGCACCTCGCCGTCCACGACCACGTACTCCTTGTCCCGCTTGTACAGCTCCTTCGCCTTGATGGCGTTGTTCAGGTAGCCGACCAGCGGGGTGTTGACCGCCTCGTAGAGGTTGTCGATGCCGAGGTAGTCCTCGACCCGGGCGACGCCGGACTCGTGGATCGCGACGGTGCGCTTCTTCTCGTCGACGTCGTAGTCGCCGGTCTCCTCGATGCCCTTGAGCGGGTTGGCCGCCTCGCCGCGCTTGAGCCGCTTGACCATCTTGGCGAAGTCGGCGTACCACTTCGTGGCCTGGTCGGCCGGGCCGGAGATGATCAGCGGTGTGCGGGCCTCGTCGACCAGGATCGAGTCGACCTCGTCGACCACGGCGAAGAAGTGGCCGCGCTGCACCAGTTCGTCGGCCGACCACGCCATGTTGTCGCGCAGGTAGTCGAAGCCGAACTCGTTGTTGGTGCCGTAGGTGATGTCGTACCCGTACGCCTTGCGACGCTCGTGCGGCGGCATGTTGGCCAGGATGCAGCCGACGCTCAGGCCCAGGAAGCGGTGGACGCGTCCCATCCACTCCGAGTCGCGCTCGGCGAGGTAGTCGTTGACCGTGACCACGTGCACGCCCTCGCCGGCGATCGCGTTCAGGTAGGCGGGCAGCGTGGAGACGAGGGTCTTGCCCTCACCGGTGCGCATCTCGGCGATGTTGCCCAGGTGCAGCGCGGCACCGCCCATCAGCTGCACCTTGTAGTGCCGCTGGCCCAGAGTGCGGCGCGCGGCCTCGCGAACGGTGGCGAAGGCTTCCGGAAGCAGGTCGTCGAGGGTCTCCCCGTCGGCGTAGCGCTGCCTGTACTCGTCCGTCAGTGCCCGAAGCTCGGCATCGGAGAGGTCCTTGAAGTCATCTTCGATCGACTCGATCTGATCTGCGATGCGGTTGAGCTTGCGCAGGATTTTGCCCTCGCCGGCGCGCAGGACCTTGTCGAAGATAGACACGCTGGATGAGCTCCTTGCCCGACGGCGCCCGCCCGCCTTTCGGACGTGACGGCACGGCGGGGCCCGTCCCGCCGATACGGCCATCGTATGCGAGGAGGCAAGCCGGGATCGAGCCTCGCGGGCCGGCACAGTGACCGGCATGGAACCTGTGGAGATCGCGGCGGGGCGCTTTCAGCTCCGGCCCTGGAACGAACACGATGTCGAGGTGGTCCGCGAGGCGCTGGCCGATCCCGAGATCACCCGCTGGATGTCGGTGCCGACGGACGGTGACCCGAGAGCGTGGCTGACCGCCCGCCAAGAGCGCTGGGCCGACGGCGACAGCCCCTCGTTCGCGGTGATGGACGCGGTGACCGGCGAGGTCCACGGCCACGTGGCACTCAAGAACCTCGTCCCGCGGTGGCGCACGGGCGAGATCGGCTACTGGACGCTGAAGGGCGCGCGGGGCCTGGGCGTGGCCCGGCACGGGGTGGGCGCGGTGACCCGGTGGGCGTTCGGCGCGCTGGACGTGCACCGGGTGGAACTGCGGCACGCGGTCACCAACACCGCCTCGTGCGCGGTCGCGAGCGCGGCCGGATATGCACTCGAAGGAGTTCTCCGGGACTGCGTCATCGGCGCCGCCGAGCCCTTCACCGACGTGCATCTGCACGCCCGGCTCGCCACGGACACCTGATGCGAACACACGTTCTAGGGTGGCGGTCATGACCACACAGCCGACCATCTTGCCGGGCACCGAACTGACCGCCGACGAGGCCCGCCGGATCGTGCTGGCCGCGCAGGGCCTCCTGGGCGCCCCCGACCGCCGCGCGGGCGTACCCGGCGTGCTGCGCTCGCTCGGCGCGGTCCAACTCGACACCATCTCCACGCTGGCCCGCTCGCACGAACTGGTGCCGTACGCCCGCCTGGGCCCGGTCGGCCGCCCGGCCGTCGAGGCCGCCTACTGGCGCGGCGACACCGCGTTCGAGTACTGGTCGCACGCGGCCTGCGTGCTGCCGATGTCCACGTGGCCGGACTTCGCCTTCCGCCGCCGGCACTACCGCGGACGCGGTCACCTGTGGGGCCATCAGGTCACCCCGGAGGCGTACGCGAGCGTGCTGGACCGGCTGCGCGCCGAGGGCCCGCTCACCGCGACCGGCCTGGGCGGCGCCAAGAACCGGGGCGAGTGGTGGGACTGGAGCGAGACCAAGGTCGCCGCCGAGCGCGCGCTCGCCTTCGGCGACGTGGTCTGCGTGCGCCGCGAGGGCTGGAAGCGGGTGTACGACCTCCCGGAGCGGGTGATCCCGGCGGCCCTGCTCGCCGAGGAGCCCGACGACGCCGAATGCGTCCGCCGCCTGGTCGCGCTGGCCGGCCGCCAACTGGGCGTGGCCACCCGGGCCGACCTGATGGACCAGTACCGGCTGACCCGGGCCCAGGTCGACGCCGCGCTGCCGGACAGCGGCCTGGTCCCGGTCACCGTCGCGGGCTGGGGCGAGCGGGCGGCCAAGGAGGGCACCTGGGCCGACCCGACCGCGCTCGCCGCCGCACCGCGCGGCCGCCATCGCACCACGCTGCTGTCCCCGTTCGACGCGCTGGTGTGGGACCGGCCACGCACGGCCCGGGTATTCGGCGGCTTCGAGCACCGACTGGAGGCGTACGTGCCGGCCGCCAAGCGCGTCCACGGCTACTTCGTGATGCCGCTGCTCGCCGGCGGGCGGTTGATCGGCCGGGTGGACCCGGCCCGCGAAGGCCGCACCCTGGTGGCCCGCCGCCTCTCCTTCGAGGCCGGCCCCAAGGTCACCGAGCGCGCCCTGACGGCCATGGCCGACGCCATACGCGAGGCCGCAACCTGGGTGGGCTGCGAAACCATCCGCATCGAACACCTCACCCACGAAACCACCCGCGCCCCCCTGAACGCCCTACTCACAACCTGACCCACACACCACACCAACCCCACCCACCGCCCAAGCCCCCCACACTCAGCCGGCCGGCGTTTGAGGCCACTCAGCCCGGCCGGCGCTTGAGGCCAACCAGGAAGCCGCACGGCCCGAGTGCGTTTGAGGCCACCCCGGAGGCCGCACGGCCCGAGTGCTCAGTCGCCGATCTCCAGAATCTTCTCCCGCATCGCGTAGACCACGGCCTCCATCCGCGAGTGCAACTGGAGCTTCTCCAGGATGTTGCGCACGTGGTTCTTGACCGTGTTCTCACTGATGAACAACTGCTTGGCGATATCGCGGTTGTTGCGGCCGGTGGCCACCAGCCGCAGCACCTCGATCTCGCGATCGGTCAGCCGCGGCGCGGGCACCAGGCGTCGTTCGTCGTCGCGCCTGCTCATCGACTTGAACTCGGTCAGCAGCTTGACCGCCATCGACGGGCTGATCTGCGACTGCCCGTCGGCCACCGCCCGGATCGCCGAGGCCACCTCGCCGTGCGAGATCTCCTTCAGCAGGTAGCCGGTCGCGCCGGCCTTGATCGCGTCGTAGAGGTCGGCCTCTTCCTCGCTCATCGTCAGCATGATGATCTGCGTGCTGGGCGCGACTTCCTTGATCGCCGTGCACGCCTCGATACCGCCGCGTCTGGGCATCCGGACGTCCATCAGGATGATGTCGGGCAGCAGATCCTGCGCGGCCTCCAGCGCCTCGGCCCCGTCCCCGGCCTCGCCCACCACCGTGATGTCCGGTTCGGGCGCGAGCACGATGTCCAGACCCCGGCGAAACAGATCGTGGTCGTCGACCACCAGCACGCGAATCGGTTCGCCCGCTGAGCCGTGGTCCACGCGGGTCGGAACAGACTGTTCACCCACCGTGTTTCCCCCCTGGGTCGGCACGATCCGTGTCCAGGACATGATCCCACGTGATCGCCACTACGCCAGGCCCTGATGGGTGTTATGTGCGGAACGTACTTGCGAAGCGGAACTTTCGCCAGGGAACGCCAGGGTCGAGGACGCAACCGACGCCGAAACCCCGAAGGGTTTCGGCGCCGGATCACCGACCGAGGGCGCGCCCGAACGGCCCGACCGCTGTTACTGCGGTCCGCCGTCCTCGCGGTCCTCGGGCTTGAGGTGGATCACACCGTAGTCGTAGCCGTGCCGGCGGTACACCACGCTCGGCCACCTGGTGCTCGAATCGATGAACAGATAGAAGTCGTGGCCTACCAACTCCATCTCGTACAGCGCCTGGTCGAGCGCCATCGGGCGCCCGGCGTGTACCTTCTCGCGAACCACGAGGGGGCCTTCGCCGTCTACCTCGATCGGGCCCGCCATGTGCGGCTGGGGCCTCAATTCGCCGTTCTTCACAGCCTCGATGTCTTCCGCGGACGCCACCACGGCCCCGTTGAGCCGATCGGCGTGATTGATCTCCGCAGTGGCCGCGCCCACCGATACGGGGGAGCGGTGACCATGGTGCACGCGCCGCCGGTCGGCGGCCTTGCGCAACTGCGCTTCGAGCCTCGCGCACGCCATGTCGAGTGCGGCGTATGGGTCGGACGCGGCGGCTTCGCCCCGGATGACGGGACCACGCGTGTTCAGCGTGATCTCCACCCGGTCCGAACGCTCCGCCAGCCGCGGGTTCCGCTCCTTGGATACCTCGACGTCAACGCTGATCACCTTGTCGTCGAGCTTGCGGATCTTCTCCAGCTTCTCGACGCAGTGCTTGCGAAAACGCTCGGGTACCTCGGTCTTGCGGCCCTTGACGACAATGTCCACGCAGAACTCCATCCATTGCGCCATGCCGGAGGGGTGGGCACCCAACCGACCGACCAGGTCGCCGATGGCCCTGCTCCGGCCGGCGCCGCCGGGCGGTCGCGGCCACCACGGCCGCCGCCTCGACTCGCCCTCCCACGGCTCGGACCGCACGGGTCGCCTCCGCGAGAGTTGCGCCGGTGGTGCAAACATCATCGACGACGATCACCACACTAATGCCCGTAAACAAGGGCGCCAACCTGTCCGAAACGATCATTGATCGGTGGACGTTCATCCCCCGTTCACGTGCGGAAAGACCGGCTTGATCCCGTACTCGACGGGTATGTCGCAGTGCCGGCAGCACGCGCGTACGGGTCCCGCCCGCGCGCAACCGACCGGCCGCGCGCACGGCCAGCTCGCCGGTGGCGTCCCGACCCCGGCGGCGCACCGCGGCCCGGGTCGAGGGCACCGGGACCAGCAGACAGGGCCCGGCCGGGTCGCTCAGCCCGGCCGCCGCGGCCCGCGCGAGCGCGTCGCCGAGCGGACGGGCCAGGGTGTGCGCGCCGTGCTCCTTGTACGCGGCGAGCACCGAGCGCACCGGCCCCTCGTACCCGGTGATCGCGTGCACCGGCGGCAGGCCCTCGGGCGCGGGGGTCGGCCGCGCGGGCGCGGGCTCCGGGGCGAAGACCCCGTGGCACTCGGCGCACAGCAGCGCGCCCGGCTCGGCGCAGCCCGCGCAGTGCACGGGCAGCACCAGGTCGGCCCATGTCGCGAACACCCGACGCCGTTCCATGTCCCCAAGCTCGCACGTCCGGCCCGGAAACGGACCCGTCGCGGGCGCGACCACCCGATCCGGTCATGGCGCGCCGTGGCGAACGATCGAACCCGCCCGGGCCCGACCGGACCCGCCCACAGCCGACCGGTACGCCACGCGGCCCGCCGGGACGGCGGGCACGCCCTAACCGGGATAGACCGGGTACAGCCCGCTGTGCACCTTGGTCCAGTTGTTGCCCTGGGACAACTGGTAGATGTTCTCCTCGCCGGAGTCCGCCAGCAGGGGCTGGTCCGCGCCGTCCGGGGCCGCGATGCGCAGCATGCCGTTGACCGAGGCGACCGAGACCGAGATGCCGCCGTCGATGTCCACGATCTGCGGCTGGAGCGCGCCTTGGCCCTCCTTGCCCAGCACCACGAGCCGGTCGGCGCCGTTCCAGGAGATCGCCTTGACCTCGACCAGCGAGGGGATCACCGAGCGCGGCGCGGCGATCGTCATGGCCACCGTGCCGTTGCTCACCCGCCGCTCGACCCGGCCGATCAGGACCTTGCCGTTGTCCACGATCAGCGCGGCGCGCGCGCCGTCCGGGGACAGCCGCAGGCCGGTGATCCGGGACGCGGCGATGCCCTGCACGTCGACCTCGACCCGGGTGATCTGCTTGCGTTCGTCCTCGTACAGCGCGAGCACCCGCTCGGCGTTCCTGGTCCGGTCCAGCACCCACAGCACACCCCGGCCGTCCCAGGTCGGGCTGAGCAGCGACGCCGGACCCGTGCTCAGCCACTCCTGAACCTCGCCGTGGCCGTCCACGTCACCGACCCACAACTTGCGGCCGTTGGTGTCGATGCCCGCGATCCGGCGGCGGAAGGGGTCGCGCGAGACGGCGATCTGGTCGACCTTGTAGGTGCCGTCGCCGAAGGGTCCCGGCAACACCGGCGGATTGCCGTTCGGGCCGGGCACCACGTTGACCACGTTGCCCTTGGCGATGAAGTAGCCGGTGGGCGAGGACGTCTTGGCGGCCCGACCGGGGTCGTACTGCGCCGCGTCGTCGTCGGAGAGCGAGCACATCGGGGCGCCGCCGCCGGTGATCGAGACGGAGTCCACCCCGGAGACCTGGCGCAGCGTGTACAGCAGTTGCGCGGCCATCCGCTCGCAGCCCTTGGTCTGGGCGAGTCTGGCCTCGCGGTTGAGCTGGACCCGGGCGATCCGGTTGTCCTCGATCGAGACCACCCGGTCGGCCGGCGCGGTGCCCGGCGGGAACGCGGTCTCCACGACCGGCCGCAGCCAGTCGGTGGGGCCTTCCACGAGTTGGCGCACCAGCGCGGAGGTCAGGCCGACCCGGCTGCGCAGGTAGACCGGGTCGGGCACCAGCATGTCCTTGCCCACCGGCATCGCGGTGGCGAACCAGTAGGTGTTCACCGACCGGTAGATCCGGTGGAACTCGGCCCGGGACAGGATCAACCCGTCCGGAAGGTCGGCGATCCGCCACTGGTTGTCGGTGCCCAGACGCAGTTGCAGGGTGGCCCGGTACTGCGCGTTCGGCTGCTGCTCGGGCTGGTAGGCGTTGCGGCTGTCGACCGTGCCCACCCGGGTGCCGGACACCTCGGCCTGGTAGGTCCGCTCGTCGGCGCCGGGCACGAGTTCGATCCGGGCGATCGACTCGAGCACCACGATCTCGCGCGTGGGCACCCACTTGGCCCGCGCCTCCGGGGTCAGGTAGGCCCGCGCCGTCGCGTAGTCCGGCTCGTCGCTGGTGACCGCCTCCAGGAAGCCGGCGACCATGCCGTGCGGCTGCTCGCCGGGCTTGGGCGGCACGGCGAACACTCGCACCTGCTGCTCGGGGCCCTGGTCCTTGGTGCCGCCCTTGCCGGCCTCGCGCACGCTGCCGCTGTGCGGCATCGACGCGCACGCGCTGAGCGTGCACAGCACACACAGCAGGGCCAGGAACGGGGTGATCCGCCTCATCGACTGCCTCCCGGGGATCCGGCCGCGCGCACGGTGCGCCGATACGGCGAGCCGGCCGGGCCCAGGCCCCGATTGGCCCGCGAGTCCTCGGGCTCCAGCGGCAGCGGCGAACGCACCAGTTCGCCGCCCGCGGTCTTGGGCAGGCTCAGCCGGAACTGCGAGCCGCCGCCGGGCTCGCCCCACGCCTGGAGCCAGCCGCCGTGCAGGTTCGCGTCCTCCAACGCGATCGACAGGCCCAGGCCGGTGCCGCCGGTGGTCCGCGCCCGGGCCGGGTCCGCTCGCCAGAACCGCGCGAACACCAGGGAGGACTCGCCGGGCTTGAGGCCCACGCCGTAGTCGCGCACGGCCACCGCGACCGAGTCCTCGCCGCCGGCGACGCTGACCACCACGTCGTGGCCCTCGCCGTGCTCGACCGCGTTGACCACCAGGTTGCGCAGCACCCGGTCGATCCGGCGCGGGTCCACCTCGGCCACACACGGCTTGTCCGGCACGCGCACCACCAGGCGGCTGCCGCGGCGCTCGGCCAACGGCTCGGCGCCCTCGACCACCCGGCGCACCAGGTCGCGCAGGTCCACCGGCTCGGCGTCGAGCACGGCCGCGCCCGCGTCGAACCGGCTGATCTCCAGCAGGTCCGACAGCAGCGCCTCGAACCGGTCCAACTGGTTCTGCAACAGCTCGGCCGATCGCCTGGTGGCCGGGTCGAAGTCCTCGCGCGCCTCGTGCAGCACGTCGGCGGCCATCCGCACGGTGGTCAGCGGCGTACGCAATTCGTGCGAGACGTCCGAGACGAACCGGCGCTGGACCCGGGAGAGCTCCTCCAACTGTCTGATCTGGTTCTGCAGGTTGGAGGCCATCTTGTTGAACGAGGACCCCAGCCGGGCCAGGTCGTCCGCGCCGACCACGCGCATGCGCTCCTCCAGGCGCCCGGCGGCCAGTCGCTCGGCGATCCGCGCCGCCATCCGCACCGGCGTCACCACCTGCCGGGTCACCAGCGCGGCGATCGCCACCAGGAGCAGCACCAGGAACACCCCGGCGGTGGCCAGCGTGCTGCGCACCAGCCCCAGGGTCTTCTCCTCCGGTCCGAACGAGAAGAAGTAGTAGAGCTGGTAGGACCCCCCGTCCGGGTCCTCCAACCGGGCTCCGACCACCAGACCGGCCTCGCGGGTTCGCTCGGCCGGACCGTCGCCGCGCTGCCCCTCGCGGACGATCTGGGTGTACTGCAACAGCGCGACCCCGCGCTTGAGGCCGACCTCGCGGCGCAACTCGGCGGGCACGCTCGCGTCCGGGACCACGTCGCCGGACGCGCGCGGGCTGCGGCCGGACCCGGGGGAATCGTCCGCGGTGTCCTGGCTGGTGGCGGCCACGTCGTAGACCCCCTGACCGCCGCTGGAGAGCTGCTTGACCAGCGCGTTGAGCCAGTCGCCGGTGTTCACCCGGGTGCCGGACGCCGGGGTGCCGGTGGGCACCTGGACATGCCGGCCCGGACTGGTGGCGATCTCGTCGGCCTGGGCGCGGGCATCCTCGAACCCGCCCTGGGCCTGGGACCGGGCGGAGGCCACCTTCGCGTCGAGCAGGCCGTTGCGGACCTGGCCGACCACCACCACCCCGAGCAGCACCATCACGGCGACGGACAGGACCAGCGTGGTGGCCACCACGCGAAACTGGATCGATCTGTTCCACAGCGCGATGACCCGGCCCACGCCACCGCGCACACGACGCAGGGCGAGGGACCAGGCCGACGGGGAGGGCGGGCGCTGTGCGGTGCTCACCGGTACGAACTCAAGGTCAGGCCGGTCCCGCCTTGTAGCCGACCCCGCGCACGGTGACCACCGTCTCCGGGCGCTCGGGATCGCGCTCGATCTTCGAGCGCAGCCGCTGGACGTGCACGTTCACCAAGCGGGTGTCGGCCGCGTGTCGGTAACCCCAGACCTGTTCGAGAAGCACCTCGCGGGTGAACACCTGCCAGGGCTTGCGGGCGAGTGCGACAAGGAGGTCGAACTCCAACGGGGTGAGCGCGATGTTCTGCCCGTCCCGCTTCACGGCGTGGCCGGCCACGTCGATCACCAGATCGCCGATCACCAACTGTTCCGGGGTGGGTTCTTCGGCTCTGCGCAGGCGGGCCCGCACACGAGCGACAAGCTCCTTGGGCTTGAACGGTTTGATCACATAGTCGTCGGCTCCGGATTCCAGCCCGACCACGACGTCGACCGTGTCGCTCTTGGCGGTGAGCATCACGATCGGCACGCCGGACTCGGCACGGATCTGGCGGCAGACGTCGATGCCGTCGCGGCCGGGCAGCATCAGGTCCAGCAGCACCAGGTCCGGTTTGACGTCCCGGAAAGCCTGGAGTGCCTTGTCGCCGTCCGCCACGAACGACGGCTCGAACCCTTCGCCACGCAGCACGATGCCGAGCATCTCGGACAGTGCGGTGTCGTCGTCAACGATGAGGACGCGTCCCTTCATGTGCATCATCGTCGCATTACCGGATTGTGACCTGCACTCATCCGACCGATTCCGGCCGCGTCCACGCGCGTCAAATCCACCTTTTTCGGGGCAATTGCCATGATCGAGAAGGTGGAATCACCGCGAATACCGGTCGAATACCGAGGCGTACGCCGGCCCGCCGACTCGCGCAACGGACATTTCGGCCACGAGCACGACCGCCGCGGGCATCCGCCGACGCCGCGCCGGCCGGCCCCGGAACGCGTGCGGAGCCCTCCACGTTGTCCACCCGATCGGTGCGCCCGCACGGCGAACCGCATCCCGTGACCGCCCGTTCATCCGGGCCCCGCGCAGGCATGCCACGATGAGTCACCACCCGATCAGGACGAGGAGCGCAAACGCATGACGGACTCGCCCGGCCCGCCCACCCCGGACGCCCCGGGGCCGGACGGAGAACGCCCGTCGGACGACGCCACGTCACCCGACCGGACCGCACCCGCGCCTGCCTCGCAACCTCCGGCCACACCCCCGGTCGCGCCTCCCGCCACGCCCTCGTCCGCGGGCTCGTCCCCGGACGAGACGGCCGGCGAGGCCGCCGAGGAGGCCGCCGGCGAGCCCGTGCCCGCGGACCGGCCCACGTCCTCGGACGAGCCCGCGTCCTCGGACGAGCCCGCCGCCGCGAACGCGCCGACGTCGTTGGACAAGCCGCCCGCCGAGGACCGGCCCCAGCAGCCCGGCCCGCGGGCCCCGGCTCCCGGTTGGGCACCCGTCCAGCCCCCCGCCGCCGGCTGGGGCCCGCCCCAACCGGGCCCGGGCAACGGCTGGGGACCCCCGAACCAGGGCCCGGCCAACGGCTGGGGACCCCCGCAGCAGGGCCCCGGCCCGCAGGGACCCGGTCCGGACCCGCGCTGGGGCGGCAACCAGCAGCCCCTGTGGGGCGCTCCTCCCGGCTGGAACGGCCCCTACGTCCAGGCCGCCAAGCCCGGCGTGATCCCGCTGCGCCCGCTGAGCGTCGGCGAGATCCTCGACGGCGCCTTCGCCGCCATGCGCTCGCACTGGAAGGTCATGATCGGCATCGCCGTCGTGGTCGCCCTGCTCACCCAGTGCCTCGAAGTGCCCATCACGTGGCTGCTCAACCGCGAGTTCTCGCCCAGCGACCTCGGCGACGACCCCTCCGGCGAGGAGGTCCGGCACTACCTGCGCGACACCGCCGCACTGGTGTTCGTGCCGATCGTGGTCTCCACCCTCGGCCAGATCGCCGCCACCGCCATGCTCACCGTCGTGGTCAGCCGCGCCGTGATCGCCAAGACCATGTCCGCCGGCCAGGCCTGGGCGGCCGTCCGCCCGCTGTTCCCGCGGCTGCTCGGGGTCACCTTCGCCAGTTGGCTCATCCCGGTCGGCGCCCTGCTGGTGGCCCTGCTGCCCGGCCTGGTCCTGCTGGCCGTCGGCGCCGACGGCCTCGGCGCCCTGCTGCTGCTCCCCGGCATGATCGGCGGCATCGTCGCGGCGATCTACCTCTACGTCTGCCTCGCCCTGGCCGGCCCCACGCTGATGCTGGAGAAGCAGTCGGTCCGCAAGTCCCTGGAACGCTCACGCAAGCTGGTCACCGGCTCGTGGTGGCGCGTGTGCGGCATCATGCTGCTGATCGCGCTGATCATGGCGATCGTCGGTGGCATCATCCAGACACCGTTCCTGCTCGCCTCCGACGGCTTCTCGGCGATCACCGCCTCGGACGCCTCCGACATCCCCGAACCCTCCTTCCTCGACCTGCTGATCACCGGCGTCGGCGCGGTGATCTCCTCCGCGCTGCTGTTCCCGTTCGCCGCCGGCGCCACCGCGCTGCTCTACATCGACCAGCGCATCCGCCGCGAGGCACTGGACCTCGACCTCGCCCGCGCGGCCGGCGTCCTGGACGACCAGCCCGGCGGCGACACGACCTCGGGACCCACGCCGGCGTGACCCGCCACATGCCGCCGATCCCGGCCCGGGACTGGGAACCGGTGGACATCCCGCGCGACGACGCGCGGGATGCCGCCCGGGACGAGCTCTCCCGCAGCGAATACCACCGCGACGACCCCAGCCTGCTCAGCCGCGCCCTGGACTGGTTCTTCGACCACCTGGGCGACCTGCTCTCCCGGGCCGGCGACAACAGCCCCGGCGGCGGCATCGGCCTGGTGGTGATCCTCCTCGTGCTGATCGCCGCGATCGTGCTGCTGCGGCTGCGCCTGGGCCCACTGCGCGCGGCCCGCCGCCGCGCGGACCTGCCGATCTACGGCGACCAGGGCCCGATGTCGGCCGCCCGACACCGCGCCGCCGCCGACGCGCACGCCGCCGAGGGCCGCTGGGACGAGGCGGTCCGCGAACGCTTCCGCGCCATCGTGCGCGCCCTGGAGGAACGCGCCGTGCTCGACGTACGCGCCGGCCGCACCGCCGACGAGGCGGCCGTCGAGGCGGGCCGAGCGCTGCCCGACGCCGCGGCGGACCTGCGCACCGCCGCGGCGACCTTCGACGACGTGCACTACGGCGGCCGTACCGCCGACCGGGAACTGGACCACGCCCTGCGCGAACTCGACGCCCGCTGCGCCGCCGCCCGCCCGCACACCGACGAGCGGGTGCCGCGATGAGCGAGACCGCGCTCGGCCCCACCACCGAACAGGTGTGGCGGCGCCTGCGCCTCCCCCTGGCCCTGGTCGCCCTGGTCCTGATCGTGGTCTCCGCGCTCGTACTGCTCCAGGGCGACCGACACGAGGGCCGCCTGGACCCCCGCTCCACCGGCGGCCAGGGCAGCAAGGCCCTGGCCCGGCTGCTCGGGGCCGAAGGCGTCCAGGTGAGCACGGTCCGCTCCGCCGAGGAGGCGGCCCGCTCCGTCGGCCCGGACACCACCCTCCTGCTGCCCTTCCCCAACCTGCTCACCGAAGAGAGCCTGCGCACCCTCGCCGCCGCCGCGCCGGCCCGCACCGTCCTGGTCCGCCCCGGCGAGGACGCGCTCGCGATCCTGGCGCCCGGCGTGCACACCGCCCGCGACGCCGACCACCGCACCCTGCAACCGGGCTGCGCACTGCCCGCCGCCGAGCGCGCGGGCGACGCGGACATCGGCGGCGGCCGCTACGACACCTCGCTGCTCCCCGGCGCCACCGGCTGCTACCCGGACGCGGGCCGACCGACGCTCGTGCTCGCCCCGATCGGCACCGGCCACGACACGGTCGTGCTCGGCTCCGGCAGCCCGCTGGTCAACGACCGGCTCGACGACCGCGGCAACGCCGCCCTCGCACTCAACCTGCTCGGCGCCCACCCGCGCCTGGTCTGGTACCTGCCCGGCTCCGGCGAACTCCCGCCCGCCGACGACTCGCTGTGGGACCTGCTCCCCTCCGGCTGGCGGTGGGGCGCCGCCCAACTGGCCGTGGCCGCCGTCCTGCTGGCCCTGTGGCGGGCCCGCCGACTCGGCCCCGTGGTGGCCGAACCACTCCCGGTCGTGGTGCGCGCCGCCGAGACCGTGGAGGGCCGTGCCCGGCTGTACCAGCGCGGCCGCGCCCGTGGCACCGCCGCCGAACTGCTGCGCGCCGCCGCCCGCGAACAGCTCGCGCGCGCCCTGGGCGGCAACGCCGGCGAAGCCGCCCTGATCGCCTCGATCACCGCCCGCACCGACCACACGTCCGCGCACCTGCACGCCCTGTTGTACGGTGCGAACCCGGAGAGCGACGAGGCCCTCGTCACCCTGTCCGACGAACTCGACGCGCTGATAAGGCAGGTACGCACGACGTGAGCGCACCCGAGCAGACCCGCGAGGCGCGCGACGCCCTCGAAGCCCTGCGCGGCGAGATCGGCAAGGCCGTGGTCGGCCAGGACGCCGCCGTCACCGGACTGGTGATCGCCCTCCTGTGCCGGGGCCACGTGCTCCTGGAAGGCGTCCCCGGCGTCGCCAAGACCCTGATGGTGCGCGCCCTCGCCCGCAGCCTGGATCTGACCACCACCCGCGTGCAGTTCACCCCGGACCTGATGCCGGGCGACGTCACCGGCTCGATGGTCTACGACGCGCGCACCGGCGCGTTCTCCTTCCGCGAGGGCCCGGTGTTCACCAACCTGCTGCTCGCCGACGAGATCAACCGCACGCCGCCCAAGACCCAGGCCGCGCTACTGGAAGCCATGGAGGAGCGCCAGGTCTCGGTCGACGGCACCACCCGACCGCTGCCCGACCCGTTCATGGTCGCGGCGACACAGAACCCGATCGAGTACGAGGGCACCTACCCGCTGCCCGAGGCCCAGTTGGACCGCTTCCTACTCAAGCTCACGCTGCCGCTGCCCGAGCGCGACGACGAGATCGTGGTGCTGCGCCGGCACGCCGAGGGCTTCGACCCGCGCGACCTGGAGGCGGCCGGCGTACGCCCGGTCGCGGGCGCCGCGGACCTGGCCGCCGGTCGCCGGGCGGTGAGCGCGCTGCGCGTCGACCCGAACATCCTGGCCTACGTCGTTGACCTGTGCCGGGCCACCCGGACCTCCCCGTCCCTGGCCATGGGCGTCTCCCCACGCGGCGCCACCGCGCTGCTCGCCGCCGCGCGCGCGTGGGCCTGGCTGGCCGGCCGCGACTACGTCACCCCCGACGACGTCAAGGCACTGGCCCGCCCGGCCCTGCGACACCGCGTCCGGCTGCGTTCCGAGGCCGAGATGGAAGGCGTCACGCCCGACGTGGCGATCGACGCCGTCCTGGCCCACACGCCGGTCCCGCGTTAACCGCCGATGGCCCTGACCGGTCGTGCCGTCCTGGCCGCAGCACTGGGCATCCTGGTGGTCGGCCTGCTCCTGCCGTCCCTGGTCGGTCTGGCGGTGGTCGAGGGCGCGCTGCTGCTCGGCATCCTCGCCGACCTGCTGCTCGCCGCCGGCGTCCGCGGCCTGGCCTTCGAACGAGGCGGCGACACCGCGGTCCGCCTCGGCGAACGCGCCGAGGTCACGCTGACCGTCACCAACCCCGGCACCCGCCCCCTGCGCGGCCGACTGCGCGACGCGTGGCCGCCGAGCACCGGCACCACCACACAGCGGCACGACCTGGGCATCCCCGCCGGCGAACGCCGCCGGCTCACCACCACGATGACCCCCACCCGCCGCGGCGACCGCAACGCCTACCGGGTCACCGTCCGCTCGATCGGCCCGCTGGGCCTGGCCGCCCGCCAGGCCTCGCACCAGGTGCCGTGGCGACTTCGCGTGTTGCCCGGCTTCCCCAGCCGCCGACTGCTGCCCTCCAAGCTGGAACGCCTGCGCGAACTCGACGGCCGCTCGGCCCTGCTCACCCGCGGCGCGGGCACCGAGTTCGACACGCTGCGCGAGTACGTCCCCGGCGACGACGCGAAGTCGATCGACTGGCGCGCCTCCGCCCGCAACCAGGGCGTCGTGGTGCGCACCTGGCGCCCCGAACGCGACCGACACATCCTGATCGTGCTGGACACCGGCCGCAGTTCGGCCGGCCGGATCGGCGACATCCCGCGCCTGGACGCCGCGATGGACGCGAGCCTGCTGCTGACGGCGGTCGCCAATCACGCGGGCGACCGGGTCGACCTGCTCGCCTACGATCGCCGCGTACGCGCCGAGGTCCGCCGGGCACCCCGAAACGGCATACTCCCCGCCTTCGTCCAGGCGATGGCCACCCTGGAACCGGAGTTGATCGAACCCGACGCCCGAGGCATGGTCGCCGAGGTCCTGCGCCGCTCCCCGCGCCGCTCACTGATCGTGCTGATCACCGGCCTGGAACGAGAGGCGGTCCAGGAGGGAATCCTCCCGGTGCTGCCCGGCCTGGCCGCCCGTCACGAGGTGATCGTGGCGTCGGTCGCCGACCCGGCGATCACCGCCATGGCCGGCCGGCGAGGCGATGTCACGGCGGTCTACGAAGCGGCCGCCGCCGAGCGCGAACTGGCCGAACGCCGCTCCACCGCAGCCGAGTTGCGCCGCAAGCGGATCACCGTCGTGGACGCCCCACCCGGTGAACTGGCCTCGGCGCTCACGGACATGTACCTGGCCTTGAAGCTGGCCGGGCGGCTGTAGCTCGAAGGGTCGGCCCGAGCGAGCGGACGGAGTCGCCGTTGCGGGCGCGTCCGCCGCTCGGCCGCGCCGACGCTCCTCGCGATGCCGGATCAGCTCCTCGACCGCACTCGGCAGCGTCGCCTCGAAGTCGATCGGCTTCGCCCGGGTCGGGGTCACCACGACCCGGACCATGCCGTGCCCCGCGGGATGTCGGACGGAGCGAGTCGGGGTGTTCAACCACCCGGGGTGACGTGCCCGTTCGCCCACGCCCAGGCCGCGATCCCGACCCGATTGCGCACCCGCAACTTCGCCTGGATGTTCGCGATGTGCGTCTTGGCGGTGCCGGCGGTGATGTACAACTCGGCGCCGATCTCGGCGTTGGTGTGTCCCCGGGCGATCAGCCGAACGATCTCGTGCTCCCGGGTGGTGAGCGGATCGGGGGCCGGGGGCCCGGCCGGGGTGGGATTCGCGGCCGAAGTCGAGGTCACAGCGGACGTCGGGTTCGGGTGTGGGTATGGGTATGGGTGCGGCGGGTGCGGGTCCGGGTTCGCCGACAGTCGATCGAGCAGGCGGACGGTGACCTGCGGGCTGATCAACGTGTCACCCGCCATCGCCGCCCGGACCGCCTCGATCAACAGCGTGGGGCCGGACCGCTTGAGCAGGAACCCACAGGCCCCGTTGCGCAGCGCGGTGTGCACGTACTCGTCGACTTCGAAGGTGGTCACCACGATCACCCGCGTGGGCGTGGCCACGGCCGGGCCGGCGAGCCGCCGGGTGAGTTCGAGCCCGTCGAGCCGAGGCATGCGAATATCCGCCAGCACGACGTCCGGACGCAGCCGTGCCGCCGCCTCGACGGCCGCGACACCGTCGGCCGCCTCACCGACCACGGTCATGTCCGGCTGCGAATCCAGCACGAGCCGAAACCCGCTGCGAATGTCGTCCTGGTCGTCGGCGATCAGGATGCGCGTGGTCACCGGTTCCTCGTTTCCTGGGTCGAGCGAGCGGTTCCGCCGGCCGTGGGCACGGGTTGGGGCGGGTCGACGGAGTGGGGAGCGCGGTCGGCGCGGTCGGCGGGCAGGATCGCGTGGACGCGCCAGCCGCGTTCGAACGGTCCGGCATGGAACTCGCCACCCGCCTCGCGCACCCGCTCACGCAGCCCGGCGAGCCCGCGCCCGCCGCCTCCCGTGCGACGGCGCGCGAGGTCGTCGGTGACGGCGACGGCGGCGCCCGTGACGCCCACGGTGTCGTTGTCGTCCACCACGAGTACCGCCACGGCCGGACGGCCGAATCGGGACGTCGTGGTGACCGCGACGTCCACGCCGACCGCGTTCGGCGCGTGTCGGCGGACATTGGTCAGTGCCTCGACCACCACCCGGTGGACGGCGGCCGACGTCTCACGGGACACAGCGGTCACTGGGACGTCCGAGGTCGGGTCGGCGGTGGTAACGGCGCCGGCCGCGGTCGTGAGTTCGGGAGCGATGGTCAGGACCGCGCGGGTGCCGGCCGAGGTGGTGAAGTCGGCGATCAACTCCGGCAACCGATCGATACCGGGCAAGGCCGCCCGAGACGCCGCCCGATCCGAGTCGCCGACATGCAGCGTGGTGACCATTCGGTCCATCGATGCCAACGCCGCCAAACCGGCCCGCTCGATCCGCTCGAGGGCGACCAGCGCCCGAGCGGGGTCCGACGCACCGACGAAGCGGGCCGCCTGGGCCTGCGCGACGATGCCACTGACGTCGTGCGCGACGTAATCGTGCAAGTCCCGGGCGATGTCGAGCTGCTGCTCACGGCGAGCCGACGCGACCGCGGCCACCCGCCGCCGCTCGACCAGTCGCGGATACCCGCCCAGGACCACCGCCACGACCACCGGAAGCCCCCAGAACACCGCCGCGCCGAACGCCTCCAGGGGGCCACCCCGCCACTCCGCCAACGGCAACGACCACAGCGCGACCGCAGCCCCCATCGCCCCGATCGCACCCCCTGCCGACCGCCACGGCTCCCAACGCGCGCACACCCCGACCAGAACCAGCAGTACGGCCACCCGGGCGAGCCCCCACATGCCCGACTCCGTCGACGAGGACCACACCTGCCCCAGGAGGGAGATCAAACAGAGCCCACCCAGCCCGACACACACATACGACAGCCACGCCCCCGGCCGCGGCCGACACAACACGGCCCACAGCGCCACCGCACCGCCGGCCACGGTCGGCACCACCGCAAAGGAGCTCTGCCCAAAACCAATCCCGAGCCCGACGCCAACGACGGCAACCACACAGACAACCGCCGAAGCACGACCGCCGGACATCCCGATCCCGAGCCTGATCCCGGTCCACGTCCTGATCCCGAGCGTCACATCCCACCCCGAATCCCACCGACAGCGGCAGGCCCTCCAGTGCGGACTTCAGTGCCGGCCTCGACTCGGAACCCTCCATCGGCAGCAGTGCCCATCGGCGCGTTTCCCCCATCCATCACATGATCACCAGAGCGTAGACGCGCGCACTTTCCACGCGCCTCTACCAAAAGGCAGAGAGCCCACCCGGGTCCGCATCTGCCGATCGTCCGATGGCCCGATGGAGACCCGGACCTTGCGGCGAGAGGTGAGCTTTGGTTGGCAAAAAGCATCCGGGGGAGGTGCTCGGGTGGCGTATGCCAGATGACGTTCCCGAGTGGGGCGGGTTTTCGAGCGCGCAGCGCGGGCGGTGCCGTCAACCAGCCATCGAACATCCGTGCCGAGAGCCGGTTCGTGCCCTCTCGGTCGATGCCGGATACGAGGCCGCTCGAAATGGAAATCCGCGGAAGAGCCGGGAAACGCAAAAGGCCCATCCCTGTTCGGGATGGGCCTTTCACACGTTGATTCCGGCGGCGTCCTACTCTCCCACACCCCTTCGAGTGCAGTACCATCGGCGCTGGAGAGCTTAGCTTCCGGGTTCGGAATGAGACCGGGCGTTTCCTCTCCGCCAAGACCACCGGAAAACCATCGAACCCTGCAAAAGGGTCGTTCGGTGAACCAGAAATCACATGCGGTGATTCAATTATCAAACGGGTTCCCCGAAACCGATTGCGGTTCGGGAACCACACAGTGGACGCGTAGCAACTGAGGACAAGTCCTCGGCCTATTAGTACCGGTCAGCTCCACCCCTTACAGGGCTTCCACACCCGGCCTATCAACCCGATCGTCTCTCGGGGGCCTTACCCAACCGAAGTTGGTGGGAGTCCTCATCTCGAAGCAAGCTTCCCGCTTAGATGCTTTCAGCGGTTATCCCTCCCGAACGTAGCCAACCAGCCATGCCCTTGGCAGAACAACTGGCACACCAGAGGTTCGTCCGTCCCGGTCCTCTCGTACTAGGGACAGCCCTTCTCAAGACTCCTACGCGCACAGCGGATAGGGACCGAACTGTCTCACGACGTTCTAAACCCAGCTCGCGTACCGCTTTAATGGGCGAACAGCCCAACCCTTGGGACCTACTCCAGCCCCAGGATGCGACGAGCCGACATCGAGGTGCCAAACCATCCCGTCGATATGGACTCTTGGGGAAGATCAGCCTGTTATCCCCGGGGTACCTTTTATCCGTTGAGCGACGGCGCTTCCACAAGCCACCGCCGGATCACTAGTCCCTGCTTTCGCACCTGCTCGACCTGTCGGTCTCACAGTCAAGCTCCCTTGTGCACTTACACTCGACACCTGATTGCCAACCAGGATGAGGGAACCTTTGGGCGCCTCCGTTACCCTTTAGGAGGCAACCGCCCCAGTTAAACTACCCATCAGACACTGTCCCTGATCCGGATCACGGACCCAGGTTAGACATCCAGCACGACCAGAGTGGTATTTCAACGACGACTCCACGAACACTGGCGTGTCCGCTTCAAAGTCTCCCACCTATCCTACACAAGCCGAACCGAACACCAATATCAAACTATAGTAAAGGTCCCGGGGTCTTTCCGTCCTGCTGCGCGAAACGAGCATCTTTACTCGTAGTGCAATTTCACCGGGCCTGTGGTTGAGACAGTCGAGAAGTCGTTACGCCATTCGTGCAGGTCGGAACTTACCCGACAAGGAATTTCGCTACCTTAGGATGGTTATAGTTACCACCGCCGTTTACTGGCGCTTAAGTTCTCAGCCTCGCCCCGAAGAGCTAACCGGTCCCCTTAACGTTCCAGCACCGGGCAGGCGTCAGTCCGTATACATCGTCTTACGACTTCGCACGGACCTGTGTTTTTAGTAAACAGTCGCTTCTCGCTGGTCTCTGCGGCCACCACCAGCTCGGAGAGCAAGTCTCCTCACCAACAATGGCCCCCCTTCTCCCGAAGTTACGGGGGCATTTTGCCGAGTTCCTTAACCACAGTTCACCCGAACGCCTTAGTATTCTCTACCTGACCACCTGAGTCGGTTTGGGGTACGGGCCGCCACGACACTCGCTAGAGGCTTTTCTCGGCAGCATAGGATCATCCACTTCCCCACAATCGGGTCGGCATCAGGTCTCAGGCTCGTGTTGTGCGGATTTGCCTACACAACGCCCTACACCCTTACCCCGGGACTACCACCGCCCGGGCTGGACTACCTTCCTGCGTCACCCCATCGCTCACCTACTACCCGATTGGTTCGGCGGCTCCACCAAAACCGTTCACCCGAAGGATCCCGGCGGCTTCACGGCCTTAACATCACGAGGTTCGGCGCTGGCGCATCGTAGCGGGTACGGGAATATCAACCCGTTGTCCATCGACTACGCCTGTCGGCCTCGCCTTAGGTCCCGACTTACCCTGGGCGGATTAGCCTGCCCCAGGAACCCTTGGTCATCCGGCGCACACGTTTCTCACGTGTGATTCGCTACTCATGCCTGCATTCTCACTCGTGCAGCGTCCACCGCTGGTTTCCACCGCGACTTCACTCGCTGCACGACGCTCCCCTACCCATCCGTACGCCTGAACCACGAAGGCTTGGCTACATGTACGAATGACACGACTTCGGCGGTGCGCTTGAGCCCCGCTACATTATCGGCGCGGAATCACTTGACCAGTGAGCTATTACGCACTCTTTCAAGGGTGGCTGCTTCTAAGCCAACCTCCTGGTTGTCTCTGCGACTCCACATCCTTTCCCACTTAGCGCACGCTTGGGGGCCTTAGTCGGTGCTCTGGGCTGTTTCCCTCTCGACCACGGAGCTTATCCCCCGCAGTCTCACTGCCGCGCTCTCACTTACCGGCATTCGGAGTTTGGCTTATCTCAGTAACCTGGTGAGGCCCATCAACAATCCAGTGCTCTACCTCCGGCAAGAAACACACGACGCTGCACCTAAATGCATTTCGGGGAGAACCAGCTATCACGGAGTTTGATTGGCCTTTCACCCCTAACCACAGGTCATCCCCCAGGTTTTCAACCCTGGTGGGTTCGGGCCTCCACACGGTCTTACCCGCGCTTCACCCTGCCCATGGCTAGATCACTCCGCTTCGGGTCTTGGGCGCGCGACTCAATCGCCCTGTTCGGACTCGCTTTCGCTACGGCTACCCCACACGGGTTAACCTCGCCACACACCGCAAACTCGCAGGCTCATTCTTCAAAAGGCACGCAGTCACGACCACCCACGACTAAACGCGGATGGCGACGCTCCCACGGCTTGTAGGCACACGGTTTCAGGTACTATTTCACTCCCCTCCCGGGGTACTTTTCACCTTTCCCTCACGGTACTAGTCCGCTATCGGTCACCAGGGAATATTTAGGCTTAGCGGGTGGTCCCGCCGGATTCACACGGGATTTCTCGGGCCCCGTGCTACTTGGGAAATGCGCAAGCAAGCCGCACATGTTTCGTCTACGGGGGTCTTACCCTCTACGCCGGACCTTTCGCATGTCCTTCGACTACATGTACGGTTTCTGACTCGCCGACCGGCCGGCAGACCGATCAAGCACACTCCCACGACCCCGATCACGCAACCCCTGCCGGGTATCACACGTGACCGGTTTAGCCTCATCCGATTTCGCTCGCCACTACTCTCGGAATCACGGTTGTTTTCTCTTCCTGCGGGTACTGAGATGTTTCACTTCCCCGCGTTCCCTCCACACACCCTATATATTCAGGTGCGGGTGACAGCCCATGACGACTGCCGGGTTTCCCCATTCGGACACCCCCGGATCACAGCTCGGTTGACAGCTCCCCGGGGCCTATCGCGGCCTCCCACGTCCTTCATCGGTTCCTGGTACCTAGGCATCCACCGTGCGCCCTTAACAACTTGGCCACAGATGCTCGCGTCCACTGTGCAGTTCTCAAACAACAACCGATTCCCACGAACATTCAGGCCACGCCTACCAATCTTGCGACTGGCGGTTCGACAACCGTCCGAGGATCGGAACCTACCCGAGACAACAGACCAGCCCCAACAGCCAACAGGCTGTGGGGCCGGGCCCGTTCCCTCAGGACCCAACAACGTGCCCGGCGGAAGCCTCCGACCGACCCGCGCTTTCCACGCCCCGAAGAGCAGTACTCACGAAGATCTTTGAAAGATCCCACCGAATAGTCAACGTTCCACCCATGAGCAACCCCTTCGATACATGCGATCGAAGCGGGCTATGTGCTCCTTAGAAAGGAGGTGATCCAGCCGCACCTTCCGGTACGGCTACCTTGTTACGACTTCGTCCCAATCGCTGGTCCCACCTTCGACGGCTCCCCCTCTTGCGAGTTGGGCCACCGGCTTCGGGTGTTACCGACTTTCGTGACGTGACGGGCGGTGTGTACAAGGCCCGGGAACGTATTCACCGCAGCAATGCTGATCTGCGATTACTAGAGACTCCGACTTCACGGGGTCGAGTTGCAGACCCCGATCCGAACTGAGACCGGCTTTTTGAGATTCGCTCCACCTCGCGGTATCGCAGCTCATTGTACCGGCCATTGTAGCACGTGTGCAGCCCAAGACATAAGGGGCATGATGACTTGACGTCGTCCCCACCTTCCTCCGAGTTGACCCCGGCAGTCTCCTGTGAGTCCCCATCACCCCGAAGGGCATGCTGGCAACACAGAACGAGGGTTGCGCTCGTTGCGGGACTTAACCCAACATCTCACGACACGAGCTGACGACAGCCATGCACCACCTGTACACCGACCAAAAGGGGCACCTGTCTCCAGATGTTTCCGGTGTATGTCAAGCCTTGGTAAGGTTCTTCGCGTTGCGTCGAATTAAGCCACATGCTCCGCCTCTTGTGCGGGCCCCCGTCAATTCCTTTGAGTTTTAGCCTTGCGGCCGTACTCCCCAGGCGGGGAACTTAATGCGTTAGCTGCGGCACGGACGACGTGGAATGTCGCCCACACCTAGTTCCCAACGTTTACGGCGTGGACTACCAGGGTATCTAATCCTGTTCGCTCCCCACGCTTTCGCTCCTCAGCGTCAGTATCGGCCCAGAGACCCGCCTTCGCCACCGGTGTTCCTCCTGATATCTGCGCATTTCACCGCTACACCAGGAATTCCAGTCTCCCCTGCCGAACTCTAGCCTGCCCGTATCGAATGCAGGCTCGGGGTTAAGCCCCGAGTTTTCACATCCGACGCGACAGGCCGCCTACGAGCTCTTTACGCCCAATAATTCCGGACAACGCTCGCACCCTACGTATTACCGCGGCTGCTGGCACGTAGTTAGCCGGTGCTTCTTCTGCAGGTACCGTCACTTTCGCTTCTTCCCTGCTGAAAGAGGTTTACAACCCGAAGGCCGTCATCCCTCACGCGGCGTCGCTGCGTCAGGCTTTCGCCCATTGCGCAATATTCCCCACTGCTGCCTCCCGTAGGAGTCTGGGCCGTGTCTCAGTCCCAGTGTGGCCGGTCGCCCTCTCAGGCCGGCTACCCGTCGTCGCCTTGGTAGGCCACTACCCCACCAACAAGCTGATAGGCCGCGGGCCCATCCTGCACCGCCGGAACTTTCAACCCCCCACCATGCGGAGGAGGATGTTATCCGGTATTAGCTCCGGTTTCCCGAAGTTATCCCAGAGTGCAGGGCAGGTTGCCCACGTGTTACTCACCCGTTCGCCACTCATCCACCCCGAAGGGCTTCAGCGTTCGACTTGCATGTGTTAAGCACGCCGCCAGCGTTCGTCCTGAGCCAGGATCAAACTCTCCATTGATGTTCACCGGTAATCCGGTGGAACACAATAAGTGAGCGGCGACTCTCCCGAAGGAATAGTTCGGGTATGTCGCCGGCGTCCTTGCTGTGACCTGGGCCCACTGACGGAACCCAGGATTTTCTTCAAAGGAACCACCAACACTCTCCACACACCGCCATGTGACGGGGCTTCAAGCGCCGGGGGTGTTTCTTTGGCGTTGACTTTTGGCACGCTGTTGAGTTCTCAAGGAACGGACGCTTCCTTCGGTGCGGAGTCAACCGCGCCCTCCGGGCGTTTAACGTTCAAGATGTTTCAGTTTTTCGTTTTCCGTGTTTCGCTTTCGCGTTTCCAGCTTAGCACACCGTTTCGGCGGCTTCGCTTTCCTCGCTTTCGGCTTCCATCGCGTTTCCGCGTTTTCCGCCTCCCGGACTCTAGCAGATCTTCCGACCCGCTTTTCGTCCGTTGCTTTCGGCCTTCGAAACTTTCGTTTCCCCGGCTTCCGGCTCTTCGAGCTTAGCAGATTCGGTAACCCGTTTCCGCCGTGCTCCGGCCGATTGGAAATTCCAAAACCACATGCACAAGAACAGCAAATAGCCGAACCCGTCGCGAATGAACGCGACCGATGATCGAGAAATTCGATGGTGATGCTGCGGCAGGAGTGCGGTCCTTGACGGACGCCCCGCTCGGCTCTGGCAGAGACTACCAGACTGTCGCGCCGTTGAACAACGTCGCGACAACCCTTCGAATCTACGTGTGCGATCGGTGGGCTGTCAAGATCACCTCTTCAGGCGACCATCGGCAGTTCGTCCGCGACGTCCGAGGATGCCACATCCCCCCGCTCTCCGGCGAATTCGGCCCGGCGACCAAGGATCAGCACGTACCCGAGGAACAACGACTCCGCTGCCACGCCGATCGCGATGCGGCCCCAGGTCGGTAGGCCGGACGGGGTCACGAAGGCTTCGATGACGCCGGATACGACCAGGACCAGGGCCAGTCCGACAGCCATACCCAAGGCGATCCGGCCCTCCTCGGCGATCGCCCTGGCTCTGCTGCGCGGGCCCGGGTCGATCACCGTCCACCCCAGGCGCAGGCCCACGCCGGCCGCGATGAACACCGCGGTGAGTTCGAGCAGGCCGTGCGGTGTGATCAGGCCGAAGAACACGTCCAGTCGACCCGCGTCGGCCATCAGACCCGCCGAGACACCGACGTTCATCGCGTTGCTGAAGACGATGAACAGCACCGGCAGGCCCAGCAGGATGCCCAGCGCCAGGCAGCCGGCCGTCACCCACGCGTTGTTCGTGGCCACCTGCGCGGCGAAGGAACTCGCGGGCGCGCTCGAGTAGTAGGTCTCGAAGTCGCCGCCCGGGCGAGTCATCTCCCGGATGTCCTCCGGCGCGCCCACCGCGTCGCGTACCGCCGGATCGTGGGCGACCCATGCGGCGATGATCGAGGCCAGTGCGAGGAACACCATCGCCGTCACGCCCCACCAACGGCGACTGCGGTAGACCGCGACCGGGAATCGAACGGTCAGGAAGAGCATCGCGTCCCGCCAGGCCGGCGTGCGGGGTGCGGTGACCGCCGAGCGGGCCCGCGCGGTCAGCGTGGAGAGTCGGCCGACCAGCATCGGGTCGGGCGCGGCGGAGCGGATCGTCGACAGGTGGGTGGCCGTGCGGCGGTACAGCGTGACCAGCTCGTCCACCTCGGGTCCCGACAAGCGCCGTCGGCGGCGGGTGAGTTGTTCCAGGCGTTCCCACTCGTGGCGGTGTACCGCGACGAACACGTCGACATCCATACGGTGCATCCTCTCTGGGAGCGACATCGACGCACACACTGGAGGTGGACGTGTCCGAGCTCGTCACGGGAGAAGCGGTCGCGCTCGACCTGCGCCCCGCGCGGTTGCCCAGCCGGGCACTCGCGATGGTGATCGACCTGGCCGCGCAGTTCGCGCTGCTCTTGCTGACGGTCTGGCTGGTGTCGCTGGCGGTTCCGGACGCGGACGAGGCGCTCGCGGCGGCGTTGTCGTTGTCGATCCTGGTGCTGGTCCTGATCGGCTGGCCGGTGGCGTGGGAGACCGCGACGCACGGGCGCTCGCTCGGGAAGATCGCGCTCGGGCTTCGGGTGGTTCGCGACGACGGCGGGCCGGTCCGGTTCCGGCAGGCATTGGTGCGCGCGTTGCTCGGGTTCTTCGTGGACTTCTGGACCACGATCGGATGCGGCGCGGTGTTCTCGTCGCTGGCCTCGAAGAACGGCAGGCGCCTCGGGGACATGGCGGCCGGGACGTTCGTGGTGCGGGAGCGCACCCCGGGTGCTCGGCAGCTTCCGCTGCCGCTGCATCCGGCCGCCGCGGCGTGGGCGGCCGGGATCGAGCTGTCCGGGTTGACCGACGAGCTCGCGTTGGCGATTCGGCAGTACCTGTCGCGGCGCGGTGAGCTCGATCCGGCGATAGAGGCGTCGCTGGGCGAGCGGCTGATGGTGGACACCGCGAACCGGATCGGGATGGGGCCGCCGCCCGGAATGCATCCGGTGGTCTTTCTCGCCGCCGTGCTCGCCGAGCGCCAGCGCCGGGACTGGGAGCGGTACACGGCCGCCCGACACGGATACGCCCCCACCACCCCTCCTCCCTCGGGATCGGAATCGGGATCGGGATGGGGCTCGACACCGGGACCGGGACCGACGCGGACCCCGGCCTGGGTGCCGCCTCCCCCTCCGGCGCCCCAGTCCGCTCCCACACCGCCACCGCCGTCCCCGCCGGCCCCGCCCATCGAGCCCGCCCAGCCCACCGAACCGGTCCAGCCCACCGAGCCCACCCGCCGCAAGGATCCCGGCTTCACCCCGCCGTCGTGATCCGGCGGTTCGGCGGTGTGTCGAGGGTTTCCAGTTCGATGCCGGGGGCGGCGAGCACCACGTCGCCGCTCAGGTGCACGATCGCGCGGTCGCCGGTGGCCAGGTCGTCCACCTCGTAGCGTTCGACGATCAGGCCGTCGTGGGTCTCCACCGCCGCCAGCGTCCAGGACTGGTCCACCGTGTGAGCGGCCAGCACCGGTTCGGTCAGCGCGATAAGGCGCAGCCGGGCGGTGCCGCCGGGGGCCAGGTTCAGCAGGGTCGCGGTGGCGATCAGGAAGGCCGGTGAGCGGCCGGTGAAGCCGGCGGCCTTCGCCTCGGCCTCGGTCGCGGGCACGTCCAGGGTCGGGTCCGCCGCGGCGCGCAGCCACACCACGCCGGCGGCGCCGTCCACGACCGTCGCGCCGCCGCGGACCCGCCAGCCGCCGGCGAGCGCCTCCAGGCGCAGCGGTCGGCCCCGAGCGTCGAGGGTCAGGTCGATGCCGCTTCCGGTGTAGCGCCAGCCGATCGGGCCGGGGGCGCAGGAGAAGCGTTCCGTGCCGAGGGGGGCGCCGTCGTGCGGGTCGTGGAAGGAGTAGGTGCCTGAGGGCATGCGCGGACCCTACGACACGGTGGGTTCGCCGGCGGCCACCACGCGGGTGAGCAGGGCGAGGAAGCCGGCTCGTTCGGCGGGGTCGAGCGGGGCGAGGAGTTCGTCCATCGCGGCGTCCACGAGCGGTTCCTGCCGGGCCAGGCGCTGTTCGCCGGCGTCGGTGGTGGTGATCGCGTTCTTGCGCCGGTCGCGTGGGTCGGGGGTACGGGTGACCAGGCCGTCGGCCTGGAGGGTGTTCAGGATCGCGACCATGTCCTTGGGATCGATGGCCACCGTGCGGGCGAGTTCGGCTTGGGCGACCGGGCCGTACTCCTGGACCGCGATCAGCACCAGGTGATGCAGCATCGGCATGCCGTCGCCGGCCAGCGCCCCGCGGACCAGTCCACGGCCGTGCGCCGCGGCGCGGCCGAGCAGCCAGCTCGGCAGGACGCGGATCCGGGCGGGGGCGGGCAGCTTGTCGACCATGGGCGCAGCCTACCCGGGAATCATTGGACTTTCCCACGATCAGTCGAATATCGTTGGAGTTCCCCATGATTTCTGGAGGTGTGTGTGCGTCGCGTTCGCTATTACGAGTACGGCGGTCCCGAGGTGTTGCGCGTGGAGGAGGCCGAGGCGCCCGAGCCGGGGTCGGGCGAATTGCTGATCCGTACCGAGGCGATCGGGGTGAGCCTGCCGAGCGTGCGGAAGGTGCGCGAGGGCGGGCTGCCGCTGCCGGGGGTGTTCGGTGGGGACGTGGCCGGCGAGGTGGCCGCGGTCGGACCGGACGTCACCGGGTACGCGGTCGGGGATCGGGTGGTCGCGATCTCGTTCACGAACGCGTACGCCGACCTGGCGCTCGCGCCGACCTTCACCGCGTCGCTCATCCCGGCCGCCGCGAGCGCCGTGGACGCGGTCGCGCTGGTGCGTGGCGGGCAGGTCGCGCTCGGCGCGCTGGCCTCGGCCGGCTCGGTCGAGGGGAAGTCCGTACTGGTCACCGGTGCCGCGAGCGGGGCCGGTCACCTGGCCGTGCAACTGGCCCGCACGCGCGGCGCTCGCCGTGTGGTGGCGGCCGTCGGCTCGCTCGACAAGGCCGACTTCCTGCGCGGCTCGGGGGTCGACGACGTGGTGCGCTACGACGCCGAGTCCTGGGGCGAGCCGGTCGACGTCGTCCTGGACGGCGTCGGTGGTGACGTGTTGCCGCGCGCGGTGGCCGCGCTCGCGCCGTTCGGGCGGCTGGTGTTCTTCAACTCCGGCGGCGGGACGGTGCCCGCGTGGGAACTGCTCGCGGGCGCGCGGACGATCACCGGGATGTCGATGGCCCGGTTCTCCACCGCGTTCCCGGACTTGTACGAGCGGCATCGGCGGGAGTTGTGGGACCTGGCACTGTCGAGCCGACTCCGGGTCGCGGTGCACGAGACGTTCGCGCTCACGGACGCGGCGAAGGCGCACGCGGTGATCGAGGCGCGCGCCAACCTCGGCAAGGTCGTATTGCGGCCGTAGACGGAGCCGGTCACGAGCCGGTCACTCGGCCGGCCCGCTCACCCGGTCAGCCCGCGCACTGCGCGAGCATCGCCTGCTTGTCCGCGTCGGTCACCGGCAGGTCGTACTTGATCGAGACCTGCGCGTAGCGGACCACGTACGAGCAGCGCACCGCCTTGTTCGGCGGCAGCCACGTCGCCGGGCTCGAATCGCCCTTGCCACCGTTGATCGGGCCGTCCACCGCGAGCAGGTTGAGCGGGTCGTTGGCGAGTCGCCGGCGCTTGTCCGCGTCCCACTGCGCGGCGCCCATCTGCCAGGACGCGCTGAGCGGCACCACGTGGTCTATCTGCACCGCGGACGCCTTGGCCTTGGTGAACGCTATGTCCTTGCCGGAGTAGGGGTCGGACAGCGTCATGGTGGTCACGACACAACCCTTGGCGTCCTTCCATCGGGTCGCCAGGCCGTCCCGCTTGAGGATGTCGTCGCGCGTGTCGCAACTGTTCCGGCCGAACGGGACATCGGTGACGCTGTCGGTCCAGGCCGGCCCGTACTTCTCCCGGCCGTAACCGGTCTGCGGACCGCGGCCCTTGGTGTTCACCCGCTCGATCAGCGCCCGGGCCCGGGTCAGGTCGGCGGACGAAGTCAGCGGCGCCAGGCCCGGCTTGACGCCTTGCTCGTTCTCCAACGGGTTCGCCGCGGTGCTGCCGCCCGGGGCCTGCTCCGGCGCCGAGGCGGCCGTGGCGGAGTCGGCGCCCGCGGCGGATTCGGCCGTGGAGTCGTCGCCCTGGCAGGCGGTCAGCGTGACCGCGACGAGCAGGATGGATATGTACGTCCGCCGTTGCATGCGACCGCCCCCCGAGGGATGTCGTGTGTCGTTGGTCGATGGCTACCCGCAACAGGCCGGGCGGCGCACGATCCGTGCGCCGCCCGGCCTGGCAGGGTCGATCCGAGTCTTCGGCATCGGCGATCGACGGCGATGCGTCGACCACCGACGGCCGATGTCAGTAGCGGTAGGCGTCCGTCTTGTACGGGCCCTCGACCTTGACGCCGATGTAGGCGGCCTGCTCCTCGGTGAGCGTGGTGAGCTTGACGCCCAGCGCGTCCAGGTGCAGCCGCGCGACCTTCTCGTCCAGGTGCTTGGGCAGCACGTAGACGCCGACCGGGTACTCCTCGGGCTTGGTGAACAGCTCGATCTGCGCGATGGTCTGGTTCGCGAAGCTGTTGGACATCACGAAGCTCGGGTGACCGGTCGCGTTGCCCAGGTTGAGCAGCCGGCCC
This sequence comes from Embleya sp. NBC_00888, assembly GCF_045207655.1. Classification (NCBI taxonomy): domain Bacteria; kingdom Bacillati; phylum Actinomycetota; class Actinomycetes; order Kitasatosporales; family Streptomycetaceae; genus Embleya; species Embleya sp. NBC_00888. The sequence goes on from NZ_CP108784.1 coordinate 3,477,629, forward strand.
TCGGACAGCACGATCAGCGTCTTGCCGTCGGGGAAGGTCCAGGTGTGCACCTGCGGCTTGACCTCGTCCTTGACGATGCCCGGGATCTTGGCCAGACCGGCCATGTCGATCTCGTTGTCGAAGTGGCCGATGTTGCCGACGATCGCCTGGTGCTTCATCCGCTGCATGTCGGACGCCATGATGATGTTGAAGTTGCCGGTGGTGGTGACGAAGATGTCACCGATCTCGACGACCTCGTCCAGCGTGGTGACCTGGTATCCGTCCATCGCCGCCTGGAGCGCGCAGATCGGGTCGACCTCGGTGACGATCACCCGGGCGCCCTGGCCGCGCAGCGACTCGGCGGAACCCTTGCCGACGTCGCCGTAGCCGCACACGACCGCGACCTTGCCGCCGATCAGCACGTCGGTGGCCCGGTTGATGCCGTCGATCAGCGAGTGGCGCACGCCGTACTTGTTGTCGAACTTGCTCTTGGTGACCGAGTCGTTGACGTTGATCGCCGGGAAGAGCAGCGAACCGGCCTGGAACATCTCGTACAGGCGGTGCACGCCGGTGGTGGTCTCCTCGGTGACGCCCTTGATGCCGGGAGCCATCGCGGACCACTTGCCGGGGTTCTCCGCGAAGGTCGCGCGCAGCAGCGCCAGGAAGACCGTGTACTCCTCGGAGTCGGCGTCGGTCGCGTCCGGGACGGCGCCCGCCTTCTCGAATTCGACGCCCTTGTGCACGAGCATCGTGGCGTCGCCGCCGTCGTCCAGGATCATGTTCGGGCCGTCATGGCCCGGCCAGTTCAGCGCCTGCTCGGTGCACCACCAGTACTCCTCCAGCGTCTCGCCCTTCCAGGCGTAGACCGGTACGCCGCGCGGGTCCTCGGGTGTGCCCTCGGGGCCCACCGCGATGGCCGCGGCGGCGTGGTCCTGGGTGGAGTAGATGTTGCAGGACACCCAGCGCACCTCGGCGCCGAGCGCGACGAGCGTCTCGATCAGCACGGCGGTCTGCACGGTCATGTGCAGCGAGCCCATGATCCGGGCGCCGGCCAGCGGCAGCGACGCGGCGAACTCGCGACGGATCGACATCAAGCCGGGCATCTCGTGCTCGGCGAGGGTGATCTCCTTGCGACCGAACGCGGCGAGGGAGAGGTCGGCAACCTTGAAGTCGCCGTCGAGCTGCGAAGCCATGTTTTGGATCCTCTGCGGAGGGGGTGGATGGGACTGGAGACACACCGGTGCCGCGGGCGCCGATGCCGTGCCATCCAGTCGGACACTTCTGTGCCTACGGGTCGCGGACCCGACCGCCCTCTGCAGCGACTGTCGTTGTGCGCCAACGACGTTAACACCTCAGTCGCCGCTCACGTGCGGTCCCTTGCCGCCCGGCGTGGCCTCGGGGTCCGCGCCGCGCACGGCCTCCTCGGCGCGGTAGATGTCCGGCTCGAGGTAGATCACCCGGGCGATCGGTACGGCCGCGCGGATGCGCTCCTCGGCGGCGTCGATGGCCCGGGCCACCTCGGCCGCGGTCTCGTCGTGGCGGACCGCGATCTTCGCGGCGACCAGCAGCTCCTCCGGGCCCAGGTGCAGCGTGCGCATGTGGATGAGCCGCTCGACGTCGGGGCCGGCCACGATGGCCGCCTCGATCTCCCGGACCGTCTCCACACCGGCCGCCTCGCCCAGCAGCAGGCTGCGGGTCTCCATGGCGAGCACGATGGCGATCAGCACCAGCAGGATGCCGATGCACAGCGTGCCGATCCCGTCCCAGACACCTTCGCCGGTGGCCACCGCGAGGCTGACCCCGCCCAGCGCCAGTATCAGGCCGATCAGCGCGCCGAAGTCCTCCAGGAGCACGATCGGCAACTCGGGCGACTTGGCCCGGCGGATGAACTGCGGCCAGGTCAGCGCGCCTCGGTGCAGGTTGGACTCCTGGATCGCGGTGCGGAACGAGAAGCTCTCCAAAATGATCGAGAAGACCAGTACGCCGACCGCCCAGTACCAGCTCTTCAGCTCGTGCGGGTGGGCGATCTTCTCGTAGCCCTCGTAGATCGCGAACATGCCGCCGACCGAGAACAGCACGATCGAGACGAGGAAGCCGTAGATGTAGCGCTCGCGGCCGTAGCCGAAGGGATGTTCGGGCGTGGCGTCGCGTTGCGAGCGTTTGCCGCCGACCAGGAGCAGGATCTGGTTGCCCGAGTCGGCGAGCGAGTGCACGCCCTCGGCCAGCATCGACGAGGATCGGGTGAAGGCGAAGGCCACGAACTTGCCCACCGCGATCCCCAGGTTGGCCGCCAGTGCCGCGACGACCGCCTTGGTTCCGCCACCCGCGCTCATAGGTCGACTCCCACCCGTTGGTTGACCACTGTCGTCATCGCCGGTCACTGTCGTCGTCGGCCGCCTGCCGCCGTTCGTCGGCGATCAGTGTGCCATCGGCCACCCGCCTACCCCGGGATGCTTGCGATATCGGTATCCGGCGTCGATCGGCCGGCGGGACTCGTCTCGGCGCGCGCGGCTCGGTCGATGCGCGGCTCGATCCGTCGGCGCGGCTCGATCCGTCGGCGCGGGTCAATCGGTCGAGGCGGCTCGGGAGCACGGGACGGTGGCCCGGAAGACCAGGCCGTCGGCGCCGTCGACGGTGACCGCGACCCGGGGTTCACCCGCGCGGACGTAGATCGATTGGCCGCGCGCCAGGTCGAGCACCTCGCCGTCGGCGCCGGTGGCGGTCGCGGTGCCGCGCACGCACAGCAGGATCTGCGGGCCGGCGGTGTCCAGGAGGTAGGGCTCTCGGGTCCCGGTCGAGCGCAGGCGGGAGAGTCTGAAGTCGGCGACCGGGGTCGCGTAGACCTCCTCGGCCGGGTCGACCTCGGTCGGCTCGGGGCCCAGGATCTCCACCGGACCGGCCCGGAAGGCCATGATTCGCAGCAGTTCGCCGACGTCGATGTGCTTGTCGGTCAGCCCGCAGCGCAGCACGTTGTCCGAGTTGGCCAGGATCTCGACCACGACCCCGTGCAGGTAGGAGTGCGGCATGCCGGCCGCGAGGAAGACCGCCTCGCCCTCGCGCAGCCGGATGTGGTTGAGCAGCAGTGCCACCGCGACGCCGGGGTCGCCCGGGTGGCGTTCGGCCAGACCCGCGACCGCGGCGCAGGCCTCCGCGTACGGCGATCCGTTCGCGGCCAGTCGGCGGCAGGCCGCGGCGACCGCCTCCACCACGCCGGTGCGCAGCCGCGCGGGCAGCATCAACACGTGCGTGGTCGCCGCGCGCAGCGCCGCCTCCTCGTCCGGGTCACGCAACGCGCGGGCGAACGGCGCCAGTTCCGGAACGTCGAGGGCGTCGAGCAGCTTGAGCGTCTCGGCGATCTCGCGGTAGCCGACCAGACCCTCGAAGTCGCCGAGCGCGCAGATCATCTCCGGCTTGTGGCTGGAGTCGCGGTAGTTGCGGTGCGCGGCGTCGATCGGGACACCGCGCGCCTCCTCCTCGGCGTAGCCGTGCCGGGCCTGTATCGCGTCGGGGTGCACCTGGAGCGAGAGCGGCTCCTCCGCGGCCAGCACCTTGATCAGGAACGGCAGGCGCGGGCCGAACCGGGCCGCGGTGTCCGGGCCGAGTTCGCCGTCGGGGTCGGCGGCGATCAGCTCGACCAACGAGCGCGGCCCGCGGCCCCGGTCGACCTCGGAGGGCGCGCCCGGGTGGGCGCCCATCCACAGTTCGGCCTGCGGTTCGCCGGTGGGGGCGACGCCGAGCAGTTCGGGGATGGCCGTGAGCGAGCCCCACGCGTTGGCGCGGATCCGGTTGAGAAGGCGGTCCATGGCTAGCGGGGACCACCTTCGGTCCAGGAGAACAGCCCCGGTACGGCGGGGCCGACCCCGGTGCCGAGGGCCAGGTAGACGGCGGCGAAGTCGGTCACCGCGATCAGCTCCGCGAGTCGCTCGACGGGGCTGCCGCCGCGCGCGCCGACCTCGCCGACGGCGGAGCGGCCGAGCGCGGTCAGCGTGCGCTTGGCCCGGTCCAGTTGCGGCGCGGCGCCGGCGTCGTCGTGGTCGACCAGCAGCACCGGGTGCAGGCGCACCGACTCGGCCTCGTCCACCCGGTCGCGGAAGAAGTCGTCGGGGTCGCCGGCGTCGACCGAGCCGCCCGCGGCGAAGACCCGGTCCTGGTAGCGGCCCCCGGTGGGCAGCGCGCCGGACAGCGCGGGGGTGGCCGCGACGCCCACGCACATCGTCGCGAAGCGCTCGGCGGCCACGCCCGCGACGGTGCCGGCGCCCCAGATCACCGGGATGGTGCCGGCGATCGCGACGGCCAGGCCCTTGGCCGGGTTGAGGTAGGCGTCGGCTCCGGGCCGGCAGCGGTTGCTCACCTCGTCCAGCCGGTCGGCCGCCGCGTCCACGCCCGCCAGCCCCTCGCCGGGGGTGAACGCGCTCGCGCCGCACGCTCCGGTGATCGCCAGGAGTGCGGTGAACAGCGGCCAGAAGGCGGTCTGCGCGGCGAACGCGGTGTCGTCGGCGTAGCCGGCCGCGCCCACCGGCGTCGCGTCGACGGGCACCCGGACCACCACGCCGCGGGACTGCTGCACGGCGGCGTCCAGGGCCGATCCGGCGGGCGTGGCCGCGACCACCTGGCAGCCGCGCCGGTAGGCCTGGCCGGCGAGGTCGATCAACGCCGGCTCGTCGCCTCGACCGGCCAACAACACGAGGTCCATCGGACCGGCCCACCCGGGCAGCAGGCCGCCCGCGGCGAGCACCAGGGGCAGCGCCGCGTCCGCGCCGGTGACCGCGCGCAGCGCGTGCCCGAGCGGCCCGTACGCGGGCGCGGCCAGGATCACCGTGCGCGGGCGGTCCCGGGGCGAGATCGCGGCGGGCACGGCCTCGCGCGCGGCCTGCGCGGCCCGCCGTACCTGCGCCCCGGCACCGGCCAGGGCACGCAGCGTGTCCGCCGCGTCGGCCCGGGCGATGCCGTCCTGGTCGTCCAGCAGGCCCTCGTCGAGGATGTTCATGCCCGCGCGGTACCGGGCCGGCGAGCCTCGTCCACCAGCAGTACCGGGATGTCGTCGACGACGGGGTAGACCAGCCCGCACGTGGAGTTGTCGCACGCCAGCGCGGCGTCCCCGTCCTTGTGCAGCGAGGCGTGGCAGACCGGGCACGTCAGGATCGCCAGCTGCGACGGTTCCAGATTCACGACATCTCCACCTTTTCCGGCCGCTCGCGCCGATTCGTACATATCCGTCCCGATTCGGCGCGGCAGCCGTCCGATTGAACCCATCACATTACCGAGCCGACGCCTCAGCCCCGGACGAGTGCCAGTACCTCGTCGCGGATCGCGATCATGGTCGGCTCGTCGTCGGCCTCGACGTTCAGCCGCAGCAGGGGTTCGGTGTTGGACGCGCGCAGGTTGAACCACCACCGATCGGCCAGCACGGTCATCCCGTCCAGGTCGTCCACGCTCACGCCGGTCCGGCCCTCGAACGCGGCGCGCACCTTCGCGGTCGCGGCGGCCTGGTCGGCGACCTCGCTGTTGATCTCGCCGGAGGCCGGGTAGCGGTCGTACTCGCTCGCGAACGCCGACAGCGGCAACTTCTGGCCGCCGAGCGCGGCGAGCACGTGGATCGCGGCCAGCATGCCGGTGTCCGCACGCCAAAAGTCGCGGAAGTAGTAGTGCGCGGAGTGCTCGCCGCCGAAGATCGCGTTGGTCTGCGCCATCTCGCCCTTGATGAACGAGTGGCCCACCCGGGTTCGCACGGCCCGGCCGCCGGCCTCGGCGACGATCTCCGGAACGGCGCGCGAGGTGATCAGGTTGTGGATGACCACCGGCGCCTGCTCGCCGTTCGCCTTGGCCCGGGCGATCTCGCGGACCGCCACCAGCGCGGTGACCGCGGACGGCGAGACCGGGTCGCCGTTCTCGTCGACCACGAAGCAGCGGTCGGCGTCGCCGTCGAAGGCCAGGCCCAGGTCGGCGCCGCTCGCGCGGACCTCGGCCTGGAGGTCGACCAGGTTCTTCGGGTCCAGCGGGTTGGCCTCGTGGTTGGGGAAGGAGCCGTCCAGTTCGAAGTACAGCGGGACGATCTCCAGCGGCAGCCCGCTCGCGGCGCCGAGCACGGTGGGCACGGTGTGGCCGCCCATGCCGTTGCCCGCGTCCACGACCACCTTGAGCGGCCGGATGCCGGTCAGGTCGACCAAGCCGAGCAGATGCGCGGCGTAGTCGGCCAGCACATCGTGTTCGGTGATCGTGCCCGGCTCGCCGGCGTACTCGGGCACGCCCGCCTCGGCGAGCGCGCGGATGTCGGCGAGGCCGCTGTCCTGGCCGATCGGGGCGGCGCCCGCGCGGCACATCTTGATGCCGTTGTACTGCGCCGGGTTGTGGCTCGCGGTGAACATCGCGCCGGGAAGGTTCAGGCTGCCACTGGCGAAGTAGAGCTCGTCGGTGGAGGCCAGGCCGATCAGGGTCACGTCCGCGCCCTGGGCGGCGGCGCCGGCGGCGAACGCGCCGGAGAGCTCCGGCGAGGACGGGCGCATGTCCCAGCCGACCACGATCGCGTCGGCCTCGGTGACCCGCACGAAGGCCGCGCCCAGTGCCCGCGCGGTGTCGGCGTCCAGTTGGTCGGGGACCACGCCCCGCACGTCGTACGCCTTCACGATCTGGGAGAGGTCGCGCACCCGAAGACTCCACTCGCTTGGCCGCGGTCGCGATTCGCCGCGGTGTTGGCCGTTGACCGTCGATCCCTGCCCCGCGGACGACGCATCAGACCCTATCGGCCGGCGGTCAGCTCTCGGGTGAGCGCAGGACACGCAGGTGGCCCCGCCGGCCGGCCTCGGGGCGACCGTCGCGGTCCTGCGGCTCGGGCGCCGGCTGCGGGGGCTGCGGCGGGCGGGCGGCCTCGCGCACCGCGTTGGCCAGCGCCTCGAGGTCGTCGCTGCTGGGCTTGCCCGCGCTCGGATCCGGCGCCAGGCGCACGACATCCCAGCCGCGCGGCGCGGTCAACCGCTCCGAGTGCTCGGCGCACAGGTCGTAGCAATGGGGCTCGGCGTAGGTCGCGAGAGGGCCCAGGACGGCCGTGGAGTCGGCGTAGACGTACGTCAACGTGGCGACTGCGGTTCGACCGCAGGCGGTCCGCGAACAGCGACGTACAGGGCTCACGACGATGGACGGTACCGCAAGCGGACCCAAGCCGCGTCGTATCCGGGTGCGGTGTGACTCACGTGTCGCTCCTCACAGGGTGTCGGCGGCGTCGGCCGCCGCCCGACGGGGCCCGCGTCCGGGCGGGGACCGGGCGCGGAGCGAGCCGGCGTGGACCGATCCGGATCCGGCGGTCAGGCTCTAAGCTCGTCCCGTGCACAACGAGCACTCGGTCCCCTCTTCTCCCCGCGAGCGCGACCGGCGCCGCCGCAGTCGGCGCGACCGGCACGGCCGCGGCATGCGCGGTCCGCTCGCCCCACCCCCCGTGCCGATCGCGCTCACCCGCGCGCAGCGGTTCGACGACCTCGCCGCCGATGTCGTCGAACGGCTCGCCAAGCGCTGGCCGCAACTGGAGGAGGTCCGCTTCGCGGTCCTGGACGTGCCCGAGGCCGAGACCGCGGTGAACGGCGACGAGGCGGTGGCGCTGGGTCGGCTGGTGCCCGCGACCAAGGCCGTGCCCGCGACGATCATCCTGTACCGGCGCCCGCTGGAGTTGCGCGCGGAGGGCCGGGCCGAGCTGGAGATGCTGGTCAACGACGTGCTCGTGGAACAGGTCGCGGACCTGCTGGGCATGGATCCGGACACCATCGACCCCGACGACTGAGCGGGAAGACCACCGCGCCGGCCCGGGTCCCCCTCGTGGGGGCCCGGGCCGGCGCGTCGTGGGCGATCGGGTGCGGTGGCGGCCGCGACCGGCGCCGGCGGCCGATCGGTGCCGGGTCTACCGCTGCGGGACCAGCAGGGACAGGTCCTCGCGCGCGTTGGGCACCACCGCGGTCTCCGGGGCCGGCACGAACGGCTGGACCGTGAAGGCCGCGGTCTTGCCGATCGTCTCGGTGAGCGTGCGCACCACGTGCACCGGCTGCGAGCCGGCCTGCGGTTCGGCGACCACCGCGAACCGGGTCGCCCCGGCGGGCACCGGGGCGGGCACCTGCACGGTGGTACCGGCGGGCACCTCGACGTCGGCGGACACCGGCTCGCCCTTGTCGCCGATCGAGGTGAGCTTGACCTTGGCCGGGCCCTTGGGCGCGGTGATCGAGATCGTGCTCGTGACCGCGCCGCCGCTGCGGTTCTCCGCGACCACCGCGCGCCCGGCGAGTTCCGGGGTGGCGGCCAGGAAGGCCACCTCGGCGTCCGTCCCGGTGCCCTGCACCACCCGGACGCCGGCGATGATGTCCGCGCGGCCGGAGACCAGCCGGATGGCGCCCGCGTCGGTCCGGTTGACCGGGCCCAGGTCGATCACCGTCAGCTTGTTGCCCTTGATGTCCGCCGTCTCGTGCTCGACCGGCTTGAAGGTGTTCACCTTGCCGGCGATGGACAACTGCACGTCGGTGCTCTCGCCGCTCGGCGACAACATCATCAGTTGCACGTTGCCCGCGTCGCCGGTCAGCCCGGGCAGGCCGGTGAGGACCAGGTTGCGGCCGGGAGCGCCGGCCGAGGGCAGCCAGTCGGTGCCCACCGCGCCCTCCTGGTCGCGGATCGCCGCGCCGACCCGACCGGTGCGCGCGATCACGTGCACCGCGATGCCGTTGAAGACCGCGCCCGGGTTGAGCGTGCGCAGCAGCACCGGCATCGTCGCGCCGGGCGCGAGCGTCAGCCCGCGGCCCGCCTCGGCCTCGATCGGGCCGTTGGGCCCGAACAGTTCCAGGTCGACGACGGCCGGTGTGTCCTTGCTGTTGGACAGGTACAGGTACGCGTCGCGGTTCTCGGTGGTGGAGGTGCCGACGAACCAGCGGTCGGTGGTCGGTGCCTCGCAGGCCAGACCCGCCAGCCCGCGACCGGCCCCGCTGGGCACCCGGGCGACCGCTCCGGCCGAGAAGCCCGGCGCGAACGCCCCGCCGGCGTTGGCCAACACCGGTGGGACCTCGGCGTTGTCGACGCCGAAGCTCGCGAGCTTGCCCGGCGCCTCGACCTTGGTCCGCACCTTGGTGCGGTCGCCGAGTTCGACGACGCTCGCCTCGCCGGCGCCGGCCGCGCCCTGGCCGGGCGGGGTCAGCGCGGAGACCGCCGCCGAACTGCCCGGCAGTTGGCGGATCGACGGGCAGCTCAGCTCCGCCTGCTGGACCGGCACCCGGCTCGCCGCCGGCGGCGGCGCGGCTTTGCTCTCGGTCGGGCGGGTCACGATCGCCAGGCCCACGACGACGGCCAGCAGCGCGACGACGACGGCCAGGGAGAGGGTGGTGCGCTTCACGGGCGGTCTCCCTGCGAGGGCGGCGGCCACGGCTCGTCACCCGAGCGCGGCTCGGGCGGCCATCCGCCGTGGTCCGGGTAGGCGTTCGGGTCGTATTGCGGCGCGGGCACCACGTTGCCGTACTCGTCGTAGACCGGCTGCTGCGGCACGGGGGGCGCCCAGCCGTACGAGCCCGCCGCGTCGGATCCCTCCGGAGCGCCCTGCGGGACCTGGGCACCCTGGGCACCCTGGTCGTACTGGTAGCCCTGGTAGTCCGGGTAGCCCTGGTACTGCTGCCCGTAGTCCTGCTGCGGGTACTGCTCGTAGGCCGGCGTCGCCTGCGCGTCGTAGGCGGCGCCGTTCCACGCCTGTACCGGCACCGGCGCCTCGGCCGGATCGGTGCGCTGTTCGGGGAAGCCGAACTCGTCGAGGCCGTCGCCGCCCGGCGCGACCGGTACCGGCTCCGGCGTCGCCTCGTCCGCCTCGGCCTTGACCCGACGACCGCGCCGACCGGTGCCCTCGCCCGCGGCCGGGATCGGCGCGGCGCTGTCCGGCAGGTCGTCGTCGGTGCCGCGCCTGCGCGCGGGCAGTGCCATCACGAACACCACGAACACCAGGACGCCCTGGACGAGCAGCCACATGCCGTGCCCGCCGGAGGCGTGGGTGAGTTCGAGCCGACCCGCCTCGGGACGCAGCTCGAAGCCCTGCGCCCAGCCGTCCAGCGTGCGAGCGGTCAACTTGCGGCCGCCCTGGGTGGCCTCCCAGCCCGAGTCGGCGCGTTCCGCCAGGCGCAGGATCCGACCCTGCGGGCCGGCCTCGATCCGGGTGGACACGCCCTCGCGGGTGGAGGGGATCGCCTTGGCGCGACCGTCCGGGTCGACGATCAGCGCGCGGCCGACCGGGTATTGCAGGCGCCACAGCGTCGCGCCCTGGGTGGCACCGACCCGGGTCAGGCCCGGGGTGCCGTCCAAACGCGCGGTGAGCTCGTTGCCCACCGGCGGCTTGAGCTGGACGAACTCGATGCCGTACGGAACGAGCATGCTCGCGTCCGCACCGCCACCCCCGGAGAGCAATTTGCCCAGGAACGTGTCGAATTGTCGGTATGTCGATGCCTTGGGCGCCAACTCGGCGTCGCCCAGCGCCGGACCCGCGCCGCGCACGATCGTGTAGCTCACGTTGCCCGGCTCGGGCGCGGTCAGCACCAGCGTGCGCGAGTGCCGCGGGCCGGTGGCCTCCTCGGCCACGAACGCGGGCACCACGACCGGGTCACGCCGCTCCAGCGGCCCGTTCGCGCCCTGCCACAACCAGGCCCCGGCCGCCACGACCGGGGTGAGTGCGGCGAACACGGCCAGCACCACCGCGGCGGGCTGGCGCCAACCGAAGCTGCCGGCCGCGACCCGGGTGCGGGCGTCCTCGGCACCGACCATCGCCGCGGCCACGTAGCCGAGCGCGATCACCACGACGGCCGCGCCGGGCCATGCGGGCGCCTTGTCGCCGGTGGCCTCGACGGTGAGTTCGACGTGACTGGTGACGATCGCCAGCACCAGGCCGACCAGGGCGACCGCCCACGCGCCGAGCACCGCGGCCCGGCGCGAGTCGCGCAGCAGCGCGGCCAGCGCGACCAGCAGCAGCGCGCCGGTCAGCCAGGCCGGCAGCGTGCCGGGGCCGCCCGGGTCCAGCAGCAACAGACCGACCGGACTGGTGCCCTTCTCGGCGAGCGCGTCGCCGGCCAGCCCGGGCTCGGCCAGGAACAGGGTGGGCTTGCCCGCGAGCGCCAACGTCCACGGGCCGAGCAGCACGAGCGGGGTGACGAGCACGACGCCCACCCGCACGAGCAGGCCGACCCCGGGGCGCGCGCCGAGGCGTCCGGCGAAGGACAACCCGACGGCGATCAGCGCGAGCAGCGCGACCGCGAGCCACAGCAGCGGCGTGAACGCCGCCGCGACGGCCAGGACCAGGCCGGTGGCCCAGGCCGCGCGCATGGACGCCTTCAACTCGCCCGCGCCGAGCACCTGCGCCGCGCCTCGGGCGACCACGGGGGCCAGCACGAGCGCGACGGCGGTACCGATCCGGCCGGTGGCGATCGCACCGGTGGCCACCGGGGTCAGTGCGTACACGGCCGCGCCCCACACCCGGACGCCGGGCCCGGAGACCAGCCGGCGCGAGCACAGGTAGGCGCTGATCCCGGCGAGCGGGACGCTGCCGATCAGCAGCACCGCGACGGCGGTGCCGGCCTTGCCCAGCAGGAGCGTGGCGAACGCGGCGAGCGCGCCGACGTAGGGCGGCGCGCTCGCCGCCTCGCCGAAGCCCACCCCGTGCCAGGTGTCGCGGTAGCGGTGCCACAGGTCCGCCGCGCCCTCCGGCGGGGGCAGCAGGGCGCCGCCGAACAGGCTGCCGCCGCCGAGCAATCCACGGGCGGCGAACAGGGTGACCAGGGTCAGTACCAAGGCGAGCGAGAGTCCGGGGCGGCGCATCAGCACGCGCAGCTTGACGAAGCTCTCCGTGTCGAGCGACTCGGAGTCCTCGTCGGTGGGGCCCGACTCCGCGCTGCTGTGTCGACCGGACCGGTTCTCCGGCTCCTCGCTCCGCCGCAGGTTGCCGATCAGGCCCTCGGCGGCGTGCCGAACGGTGGCGGCCCGGCTGGGGAACAGGTCGCCCAGGTCCTTGTCCGACATGGTGCGGGTCCGCGAACGGGCGCGCCGCGCGGAGAGGAACGCGGCCGGGCGCAGCAACACCGCCATGGTGCCGAGCAGTTCGTCCAGGGCCATCCCGGGCAGCTTGCCGAGCAGGTAGCCCAGGCTGCGGAACAGGCCGCCGAACAGCAGGCGCAGGTACAACAACGGCCAGGTCGCGCCGGTGGTGTTGGCCAGCAGCGTGAAGGCGGCGCCCCTGCGGTCCACCCGGTGCGGGCGGTTCGCCGCGACGTCGATCGGCCGGCGCTCGCGCGTGGCCGCCTCGGCGTGTTGCACCACCGCGTCCGGTACGACGACCACGCGGTGTCCGGCGGCGTTGACCCGCCAGCCGAAGTCGGTGTCGTCGCGGGAGAGCGGCAGGCGCGGGTCGAAGCCGCCCAGGCCCTCCCACACGTCCCGGCGCACCAGCATGCCCGCGCTGGAGACGGAGAGCACGCCGCGGACCGCGTCGTGCTGGCCCTGGTCCTGCTCGCGGCGCTCCAGGCCGGTCCAGCGTCGGCCGCTGCCGGTGAGCGTGGTGCCGACCTCGAGCAGTTGCCTGCGGTCGTACCAGCTCCGCACCTTGGGGCCGAGCACGGCCGCGGAGGGCAGTTCGTCGGCGGCGCGCAGCAGCAGGTGCAGCGCGTCGGGGGCGGGCTCGCTGTCGTCGTGCAGGAGCCACAACCACTCGACCGGCTCGGTCGATCGGGGCGGGCGGTCCTGGTCGGTGTCGCCGTACGGGTCCGACGCGTCGTACGCGTCGATCCGGTAGGGCAGGGACGCGGGGTCGACGTGCGGCGCGGCACGCAGGGCTTCGCTCACGGCGGCACCGAACGCGGTCCGTCGCTCGGTGTGCAGCACCGAGCCCTGACCGAGCGCGTCCTCGAGCAGACCGACCGAGGCGTCGGTGCTGCCGGTGTCGACCGCGAGGACGCGCTGGACCGGGCGCTCCTGACCGAGCAGGCCGGTCAGTGTGCGCGGCAGCCAGCGTGCCCCGTCATGGGCGACGAGGATCGCGGTGACGATGTGCCGTGGGAAAGCCGGAGCTTGCGCGTATGCCGACTGATGGCTGAAAAGTGACATCGAGTGCGGGGACCCCGGGGGGCTCGAAGCGGCGTGGTACCAGCGGTCCGGCATCCGGCCGAACGGCCAACACACTACGCGACGGGCACCCCGCGCCCGCGCTGCTCGGACTCGGGCCCGAACAGGCGATGGTCAGACGGCCGCCTTCTTGAGCCTGCGCCGCTCGCGTTCGGACAGCCCACCCCAGATCCCGAAGCGCTCGTCGTTGGCCAGCGCGTATTCCAGGCACTCGTCGCGCACCTCGCACGCGAGGCAGACCTTCTTGGCCTCTCGCGTCGAGCCGCCCTTCTCCGGGAAGAAGGACTCGGGGTCGGTCTGCGCGCACAACGCGCGCTCCTGCCAACCGAGCTCCTCCTCCTCGCTCTCGCCCTCGGCGACCAGTAGCTGGAACAGCTCGCCCATCGCGTGCCTCCTCGACCCGTTTTTGCGTCCCCGTGATTAAGCCGTTACCGGTAACGGTTCACGACGTGTGTGAAATTACAAGCGCGTCGTTGCTGCGACGTCAAGCCGGGCTCTGCTATTAGAGCGGGGATTCACTCCCCGGGAGCACAGCAATCCGAATTGACCACATAAATGGACAGATCCGGACACTCTGTCGTGTCACGTGATCGCCGCGACGTTCCGGGCGGGGAGCGTACCGGCGGGGGCGCGACGACATTCGATGCCAACCCGTGATGACCTCTGCAATGGACTACGCCTCACACGGTCCGCACAGTTCCCCGGACGAGCCGGAAAACCGCGATGATGACCGAGGTCACATACCTCGGCTCACCCGAAAATGGGCCTCCCCGTGCCCGGGAGGCTTCAATCCCTTCCCAGGATTCCTCACCCGAATCGGGCAGCGCTCGGCCGATTCGGGTGAGCGCGGCGCCGGCGGGGCCGTGGCGAGTTGACAGGGACACCCCCCAGACGATGTCCTTTTCCCATGTCCGCACGCTGCAGCCGGTACCGGAGTCGTCCTGTCGACGTCCGTCGGGTGTTCAGCGCGCTGTGTCCGCCGTGCGACCACGTGTACAGCTGTTGTCCGAGCTGTATCGCCTGAGGACGCCTTTTCGGTCGTCCTCCGCGCAAGCGGCGGCACTCTTTTCCCCTTTTATCGGCACGGCCGTCCCCCATGGCCGGATGTCCGTTCGGGTTGCTGTCGACCGCTCGCGTGTTCGCTTTCGATCCGCCGCGTTCGCCTGATCCGCCGCGCCAGAGAAATAGCGCAGACATCCCGAAGGACTCCCCTATGTCCAGCGACATCACCGTCGCCGGCGACCCGCTCGCCGCCCCCGCCGTGCTCGCCCTGCCCGTCGCCCCGCCCGTCCGCCCCGCCGTCGCCCGACTCGCCGCGCTCGCCCGCCGGCACGCCGACCTGGTCGCGGCCGAGCTCGACCAGGTCCGCTACGACCCGATCTCCCGCTGGTACAAGCGGCTCGCCGCGACCGAGGACATGGAGGTCTGGCTGCTGAGCTGGCTGCCCGGTCAGGGCACCGGCCTGCACGACCACGGCGGCTCGTCCGGCGTGTTCACCGTGGTCTCCGGCGAACTGCACGAGCGTTCCCTGGTGGTCACCCCGTTGCGCCGGGCCGGCGCCCGCGAACGGGTGCTCGGCGCCGGCTCCACCCGCGTGTTCGGGCCGACCTATGTACACGAGGTGACCAACATGGGCACCGAGCCCGCGATCAGCGTGCACGTGTACGCACCGCGGCTGGACTCGATGAACCTGTACGACGCCGGCGAGGACATCGCGCGGCCGAGCTTCGAGCCGCTGCGCCGGGTGGGCGTCGAGCGTTCGGGGGACCAGTGGTGAGCGCCGTCGACCGACTCCTCGAGCAGGCCCGGGCCCGGCTGGCGCGGGTGACCCCCGAGCAGGCGCATGCCGCCTTCCACGACGGCGCGGTGCTGGTGGACACCCGCCCCGACTTCCAGCGCGACGTCGACGGCGCGATTCCCGGCGCGCTGATCATCGAGCGCAACCATCTGGAGTGGCGCCTGGATCCCGAGGGTTCGGCGCGGGTGGCCGAGGCCACCGGCTACGACCTGCGCGTGGTCGTGTTGTGCGACGAGGGCTACGCGTCCAGTTTCGCCGCGGCGTCGCTGGTGGACCTGGGGCTGTCCGAGGCGACCGACCTGATCGGCGGCTTCCAGGCGTGGAAGGCCGCGGGCCTGCCGGTGGTGCCGTCGGCGGGCCGCGCTCGGCGATAGAGCGCCACGCCGAGCACGAGCAGCAGGGCCGCGCCGTAGCCGAGTTGATGGGTGGCCCGGACCTGACCCGGGGTCGGTTCCAGGCCCCAGGTGAGGTAGAGGGCGTACCCCGCCGGGCCGAGCGCGAGCCACTCCCAGCGGCGCCCGTCCAGCGCCACCAGCGCGACCACGAGCAGCGCGTACCACGGGTAGGCCGGGGTCAGCACGAACAACATGCCGCCGGTCAGGGTGAGCGCGCCGTGCCACGGGCGGTCCGGGTCGGCCCGGGCCGCCACGACCGCGGCCAGGACGATCAGCACGACGACGGCCGCGTACGGGGTGAGGTCGGTCGGCAGCACCAGGCCGAGCAGACCGAAACGCGCGCCGTCGTCGTAGCGCTCCTCCTTGAGGTAGCCGGGCAGGTAGCCGAGCACGGCGGGGCCGGCCGCGAGCACGTGCGGCAGGTAGACCAGCACGACGGTGAGCGCGGCCGCGCCCAGCAGTCGCACCGGGGCCCGGCGTACGCCGCCGGCCAGCGCGGCGGCGGGGAACATCTTGGTCGCGGCGGCGCCGCCGAGCAGCACGCCGCCCAGGAGCGGCCGGCGGCCGGCGATCGCGGCCAGGCCGAGCACCATGAGCAGCACGCCGAGCACGTCCACGTGCGCGTTGTTGCCACTCTCCAGCGCGACCATCGGACACCACGCCCACCACACCGCGTGTCTGGGGTCGCGGCCGAACCGGCGCAACACCAGCAGCAGCGCGGCGCTCACCAGCATCGCCAGCAACGCGGCGGCGCCCTGGACGGGTTCGGGCCGGCCGGGCGGGGTCGCGACGTGCACGAGCCAGTAGTACGCCTCGGCCACCGGCGGGTAGATGGTGTGCACCTCGGGCCGGTTGATCCGGGTGCACGCGCCGTCCGGCAGCGGGTGCTCGAACCACCCCGAGCACTCGCCCGGCGGGAACAGCCAGTCGTCGCGGAAGCCGGCCACCTCGGGATCCGCCGGCGCGTGCGTATACGGCGAGCGACCCGCGGCCTGGACCCGCCCGTCGAACGCGTAGCGGTAGGCGTCGTCGCTGGTGCGCGGCGGGGCGCCGGCGGCCAGGACGGGCAGCGCGACCGCACCGGCCAGGATCAGCACCACCGCACGGCGCACCGGGAGTCGGTGGACGAGGAAGGCGCCGAGCGCGAACAGCGCCCAGGCGGCGCCGTACACGACGTACACGCCGACGCTGCCGGGGTGGGTCCACGGGCCGTGTACGGCGAAGCCGACGGCGACGGTCAGGCCCAGGCCGGTACCGACGGCGGTGATCGTGGTCGCGGTGCCGGTGGCGGGGGTGCCGATGCCGGGTGTGCCGGTGGTGGGGGTGCTCGTGCCGGCGGTGCTCGATGCCATGCGGCGAGTGTGTCGGCGGTGGGGGCGTTTTCGGGGCGTCCCGGGCCGGGCGTCAGCACTCCGTAAGGCGGTCGGGGTAGGGCGGTCCGGGTCTCCTGGGGTCGAGCGTCGGCACTCCGTAGGGCGACCGGGTCTCCTCGGTCGAGCGTCAGCACTCCGTAAGGCGGTCAATGGGGGCCTGCGGGGGGATTTCGGCGTTGGCTGGGGGGATGAAGCTCGACATCCGCTTGCCGGACCCGCCCGCCGCGTTGCGGCGCGGTCCGTTCCGAGCCGGCGCGTTCCGCGGCGCTCTGCACGATCCGCGTACGGCCGTCCTCGTCGGCCGGTTGCTCGGCCTCGCCTTCCTGATCTGCTTCCTGACCGGCCTGTTCAGCCATCTCCTCCAGCATCAGCCGTACTGGCTCGCGCTGCCGTCCCGGCCGGTGTGGGGGTATCGGGTCACCCAGGGGCTGCACGTGGCGACCGGGATCGCGGCGGTGCCGCTGCTTCTGGTGAAGCTGTGGGTGGTCTATCCGCGACTGTTCGCCTGGCCGCCGGCGAAGTCGGTGGGGCAGGCGCTGGAGCGGTTGTCCATCGCGGTGCTGATGATGGCGGCGATCTTCGAACTCGTCACCGGGCTGCTGAACATCGTGCAGTGGTATCCGTGGCCGTTCCCGTTCGTACCGGCGCACTACTGGATCGCGTGGGTGGCGGCCGGGGCGATCACACTGCATGTCGCGGTGAAGCTGCCGCTGATCCTCGCCCACTGGCGGCGGCCCCGGGGCGGGCCGGCCGATCCCGAAGGGCCCTCGCGGCGCGGCCTGTTGACCGTGCTCGGCGCCGGGGTGGGCGTGGTCACGTTGGCCACGGTGGGGCAGACGGTGACCCCGCTGGGGCGCGTGTCGGTGCTGGCGCCGCGACGGGCGGACATCGGCCCGCAAGGCCTGCCGGTGAATCGCACGGCTGCCGCGGCGGGCGTGTTCACGGCGGTCCGCGATCCCGCGTGGCGCCTGGAGGTGGTCGGCCCGCGACCGTTCGCGCTGACCCGGGCCGAACTGTTGGCGATGGCGCAACACGAGGCGACGTTGCCGATCACGTGTGTCGAGGGGTGGAGCGCGTCGGCGCACTGGTCCGGGGTGCGGATTCGGGACCTGATGGCCCGGGCGGGTGCGCCGTCCGGAGCCCGACTGCGGGTGTTCTCGCACGAGCGGTTCAGTCCGTACTCGGTGATGGAGATGCCGGACGAGTATGCCCGCGACTCGTCGACCCTGCTGGCGCTGATGCTCAATGGCGCGCCGCTGGCCGAGGACCACGGGTATCCGGCGCGGATCATCGCGCCGAACCGGCCGGGCGTGCTCCAGACGAAGTGGGTCGCCCGCATGGAGGTACTGGGATGAGTACGGCGATGGAGCCCGAGCCGGTCGCGCCGCGAACCGGGCGGGTGGTGGGCGCCGTCCGGTTCGTGCTGGGCGCCGCCGGGTTGGCCGGCATCGGGTGGGGCGTGGCCGGTGTCCGGAACGACCCGTTCCTGACCGAGCGGGTGGGTCTGGCGAAGTGGTTGATCGCCGGAGTGCTGCTGCACGACGGGGTGTTCGCCGTCGTGGTCTTCACCGTCGGCGCGTTGGTGATGCGGTTCGGGCGGAGGCCGGCCGCGTGGGTGCGACGGACCGTGCTGGGCGGCCTGGCGGTGGGCGTCGTGGGCACGCTGATCGCGCTGCCGGCGCTGCTACGGCCACTGCCGACGCAGAACCCGTCGGTGCTTCCACTGAACTACGGCCGCGGGCTGGCGATCGTATGGGCGGGGGTGGTGGTGGGGACCGCGGGGGTGGTGGTGTTCCGCCGGGTGCGGGGACGAGAGCGAGACGGGGGTGAGGCCCGGGGCGCGGCTGAGGGGCGGTGATGCGGCGGGTCGGCGGGGCGGCGGGGGGTGGGCTGTGCGGGGGGCTGTGCGGGTTGGCGCCGGCGGGTCGGCGGGGGCAGGCTGTGCGGGTCGGCCGGCGGGTCGGCGGCGGGTCGGCGGCGGGTCGGTCGGCGCGTGGTCGAGTCCGGGCCGTCGCCGGCTTTGGAGCCAGGCGGAGACGGCTCAGGGCAGTGCAGGGCGGCGAAAGCGCGGCCCAGGCGGGACAGTCGGCGCGTATTCGGGCTCGGGCCGTCGCCGGATCGGGGACGGCCGGCGACGGCTCGGAACCGATGCGGGGTGGCGGAAGCGCGGCCCAGGCGGGCCGGTCGGCGCGTATTCGGGCTCGGGACCGGTACAGGGTGGCGAAGGCACGGCCCAGGCGAGCCGGTTCGGCGCGTGTTGGAGGCCCGGGTCGCCGGCTCGGGACCGGTCGGCGAGGGTTCATGAGCGGCGCAGGGCAGCGGAGGCGCGGCCCGGTCGGGGCGGTCGGGGCGTGTTCGAGCCCGGCCGTCGCGGATTGGGAGCCGGTCGGCGACGGCTCAGGAACGGCGCAGGGCAGCGAAGGCGCGACCCGGTCGGGGCGGTCGGCGCGTGTTTAGGCCCAGCCGTCGCGGCTCGGGACCGGTCGCGAGGGCTCATGAGCGGCGCAGGGCAGCGGAGGCGCGGCCCGGTCGGGGCGGTCGGGGCGGTCGGGGCGGTCGGGGCGGTCGGCGCGGGTTCGAGCCCGGCCGTCGCGGATTGGGAGCCGGGCGGCGACGGCTCAGGAGCGGCGCAGGGTGGCGAAGGCGCGGCCCGGGTGGGTCCAGGTGTCGGTCACGGTGAAGTGGTGCGTCGGGGCGAGCCGGCGCAGCGCCGGGGTGCCCACCCGGGCCCAGCGGAAGGCACCGCCGTGGCTGCCGCGGTCGTCTTCGACCCGGGCCGCGAAGCGTTCGTACACGTCCTGTGGATCGGTCTCCACCACGAGCAGGCCGCCGGGGGCGAGCAGGCCGTGAATGCGGTCGAGCAGCCCGCCCGGGTCGCCACCGATGCCGATGTTGCCGTCGGCGAGGAGGGCGACCGCCCAGCGACCCTCACCGGGCAGCGGGTCGAACACCGACCGGCACAACGCGGTGGCCCCGGCGGTCCGGGCCCGCGCGACGGCGGTCGGCACCGGGTCGACACCGAGCGCGGTCACGCCTCGACGGCTCAGCGCCGCGGCCAGTCGGCCCGGGCCGCAGCCGACGTCCAGGGTGGGACCGGTGCAGCGGGCGAGCATGGTGTCGTCGGCGGTGTCCGGTTCGGCGCACCAGCGGGCCAGTTCGAGGCGTTGCCGACGGTGGCCGTGCCGGCGGACGTACACGGCTCCGCCGTCGCGCAGGGCGAGCGCGTACGGGTCGGTGGTCCGGGCCTCCGTCCCGAGGTGGGTCGGAGCGTCCGCCGGGATGTCGGACCGCGCGTTGGCCGGGTCGGCCCCGCGTTCGGGCTCGCGGACCAGGGTCATGCGTACACCTCGCCGCCGAGCAGTGCGCGGGCCACGCCGGCGCAGTGGGTGCCGGGGATGTCGCGGGTGACGGCGGCCAGGTCGGCGGCCGTGTCGATGTCGGTCAGGGTGGGCAGGTCGCGCACGGTCAGTCCGGCGGCGAGCAGCCGGGACCGCTGGACCGCGCCGGTCCGCGGCACCGACATCGGTACGCCGGGGAACACCGACGGGTCGGGTTCGCGCAGCCCGATCGCCCAGAATCCGCCGTCGGTCGCCGGGCCGAACCACGCGTCGGCGGCCGACCAGTCCACGGTCAGCAGTTCGGGGGTGACCTGCGGGGTGTCCATGCCGATCAGCAGGGTCGGCCCGGTACAGCCGGCGAACGCGGCCGCCAGGCGCAAGTCGAGTCCCCCGGCCCCTTGCGGCACCACCTCGAAGCCGGCCGGCAGCCACGGCCCCGGTTCGCCCGCGAGCACCAGGACCCGACGGCGCGCGGGCGTCGCGAGCACCGCCGCCAGTGTGTCGGTGAGCGCGGCCTCGGCCACCGCCGCGGCCTGGTCCGGGGTCAGCGGCGGGGTCAGCCGGGTCTTGACCCGGCCCGGCAGCGGCGCCTTCGCGATGACCAGGAGGGTGCTCACGCGGGCCGCCCGGCACGGGCGAGGACGGCGCTCATGTCCCGGACCGCGGTGACCGTACCCCGCACCGTGCCGGTCACCTTGGAGCGGCCCGAGCGCGGCAGGTACCGCACGTTCGTCTCGGCGATCCGCCAACCGGCGTCGGCGGCGCGGACCACGGTCTCCAGCGGGTAGCCGGAGCGGCGGTCCGAGACCTCCAGCGCGAGCAGGTCGGCGCGCCGGGCGGCCCGCATCGGGCCGAGGTCGTGCAGCCGTGCTCCGGTACGTCGGCGCAGGCGGCGGGCCAGGACCGCGTTGGCCAGGCGCGCGTGCGGCGGCCAGGCGTTCAAGGTCTGCGGGCGGCGGCGGCCGAGTACCAGGTCCGCGTCGCCGGCGAGCACGGGTCCGGCGACCGAGGGCAGTTCGTCCGGGTCCAGCGACGCGTCGCAGTCGCAGAAGCACACGATCGGCGCGGTCGCCGCGAGCAGGCCCGCGTGGCAGGCCGCGCCGAAGCCACGGCGTTCCTCGACCACCACGCCGGCGCCGAGCGAGCGGGCCAGCGCGGCCGACCCGTCGCGCGAGCCGTTGTCCACGACGATGGGGCGGTATCCGGCCGGCATCCGGGCAAGCACCCACGGGAGCGCGTCGGCCTCGTCGAGACACGGCAGCACGACGTCCACGACATGCTCGGCGGGATACGCCGAAGAGGCTTCCATGTGCTCGGCAGGGTGCGCCGAAGAGGCTTCCATGTGCTCGGCGGGATGCGCCGAAGAGGCTTCCATGCGGCTCACGCTAAGTACGTGCCGGCCGCATCCCCAGGCTTGACGTGCTTACGGAGTGCTGACGTCGCGGCGATGCGGCCGTGTGGGTTACGGGCCGCTTACGGATCGATCGCCCGCCGGAATCGTCCCCTTCGCGCACCTACACTCGCCGGCATGAAGGTGCTCGTGGTCGATGACGATCCGACCGTGGCCGAGGTCGTCGTCGGCTATCTCGAACGTGCGGGGTTCGACACGGCGCACGCCGCCGACGGGCCGACCGCGCTCGAGCTGGCAGCCGTCGAGATGCCCGATCTGGTGGTCCTGGACCTGATGCTGCCCGGCATGGACGGGCTGGACGTCTGCCGACGGCTGCGCGAGCGCGGCCCGGTGCCGGTGGTGATGCTGACCGCGCTGGGCGACGAGGGCGATCGGGTGCTCGGCCTGGAGGTCGGCGCGGACGACTACGTCACCAAGCCGTTCAGCCCGCGCGAACTCGTGCTGCGGGTGCAGTCCGTGCTGCGCCGGGTCGCGGGTCCCGGCGCGCCGACCGCGGCGCCCTCGGTACTGCGACACGCGGACATCGAGGTGGACGTCGGCGCTCACCGCGTGCTCCGCGCGGGCCACGAACTCTCGCTCACGGCACGTGAGTTCGATCTGCTGTGCTTCTTCCTCGGCAGCCCGGGACGGGCCTTCACCCGGGAGGAGCTGATGCGTCGGGTCTGGGGCTGGGAGTTCGGCGACCAGTCCACGGTGACGGTGCACGTGCGACGGCTGCGGGAGAAGATCGAGGACGACCCGGCCGCGCCCCGGCTCCTGGTGACCGTGTGGGGCGTGGGCTATCGGCTGGAGGTCGAACCCGGATGCCGGTGAAGGATTTCGCGCTGATCTGCCTGATCGCGGCGGGCAGCGGGCTCGGCGTCACCCTGCTGGGCCTGCTCGGCCTGCGGGCGCTGCGCAATCGTTCGCTCTCGGTCGCGCTGGCCGCGATGTCGGTGGTGACGATAGCCGGCATGGCCGCGGGTACGGTCGGGGTCTCCCAGGCGATGTTGCTCTCCTCGCACGACCTGACCGTGGTGATGGTGGTCTGCGCGGTCTCGGCGGTGCTCGCGATCGGCGTGGCGATGCTGCTCGGCCGCCCGGTGGTGGCCGACGTCCGCGCGCTGCGCGGCTCCGCGCGGGCCTTGGGCGGCGGCGCGCCGGGGCCGTCGCGGCGGGTCTCGGCGGTGGTCGAACTCGCGGAGTTGGGACGAGAGTTGGAGCGGGCCGGCGTACAACTGACCGAGTCCCGGGAACGCGAACGGGCGGTCGAGCACGCGCGGCGCGAGCTGATCGCGTGGATCTCGCACGACCTGCGCACGCCGCTCGCGGGCCTGCGCGCGATGGCCGAGGCGCTGGAGGACGACCTGCCCGAGGATCCGGCGCGCTATCACCGCCGGATCAGGATCGAGGTGGATCGGCTCAGCGGCATGGTGGACGACCTGTTCGAGCTGTCCCGGATCCAGGCGGGCGCCCTGAAGCTGACCCTGGCCCGGGTCTCGCTCTACGATCTGGTGGCGGACGCGATGGCCGGCACCGAGGCGTTGGCCCGGTCCTGCTCGGTGCGGCTGGCGGGCGAGGACATCGTCGCGGTCCCGGTCCGGGTGGACGGCCGTGAGATGTCCCGGGCGATCACAAACCTGCTGGTCAACGCGATCCGGCACACCCCCTCGGACGGCACGGTCGCGGTCGGGGTACGCACCGCCGAGGGCGAGGTCGTGGTCTCGGTCACCGACGCGTGCGGCGGCATCCCCGAGGAGGACCTCCCCCGAGTCTTCGACACCGGCTGGCGCGGCACCCACGCCCGAACCCCCTCCCCTGGCGGCGGCGCGGGATTGGGCCTGGCCATCGTCAGAGGCATCGTCGAGGCCCACGCGGGCCGGGTGGGGGTGGCCAACACGGGCGGCGGATGCCGCTTCGAGGTACGACTGCCGGCGGGGTAGGGGCGGGGGATGGGCCGAGCGGATGGGGCACTGGGGTCGGCGGGGCGGGTCGTGTTGGCGGGGCGCGGGGGTGGGGGTCGGCGCACCTGCGTCGTCGGCGCGGGAGGCAAGGCTCCGAGGTCGCGAGGGTGGCGGGTCGACGCGCCCGTGTCGTCACCGCAGGCAGGCAGCGCGCCTGGGTCGCGGGGGTGGCGGGTCGACGCGCCGGCGTCGGCGTCGGGGGGCGGGCGGCTTGTCTGGATCGCGGGGGTGGGGGTTGGGGCGAGCGCTGGGTGTGGGGCCGCGTCGGTGGGTGGACCGAGAGGTCAGGTGGCGGTGGCGAACTCTGCCATTCCGGTGGCGAAGTCGGTTTGGGCTTGCCAGCCGAGTTCGGATTCCATGCGGGCCGCGGAGGCGGTGATGTGGCGGACGTCGCCGAGGCGGTATTCGGCGGTGGTGATCGGGGTGGGGCCGGCGTGGGCCTTGGCGAGTGCCGTGGCCATTTCGCCCACCGTGTGGGGGACGCCTGTGGCCACGTTGTAGGTGCGCAGGCCGTGGCCGGAGCGCTCCAGGGCGGCCAGGTTGGCGGTGGCGACGTCGCGGACATGGACGAAGTCGCGGCGTTGGCCGCCGTCTTCGTACACCCTCGGCGGCATGCCGGCGCGCAGCATCGAGCGGAAGATCGCGGCGACACCGGCGTACGGGGTGTCCAGCGGCATCCTCGGCCCATAGACGTTGTGGTAGCGCAGCGCGGTGGCCACACCTCCGGTGGCCCGGGCCCAGGCGCCGGCCAAGTGCTCCTGGGCGAGCTTGGTCGCGGCGTACACGTTGCGCGGGTCGGGTGCGGCCTCCTCGCAGATCCGGCCGGGAGTGACCGCGCGCCCGCAGGTCGGACAGGGCGGCTCGAAGCGGCCGGCCATCAGATCCTCGACCGGCCGCGGACCCGGCATCACCTCACCGTGCTCGACGCAATGACCCAGGCCCTCGCCATAGACCACCATCGAACTCGCCAACACCAGGCGTCCGATCCCCGCCCGCGCCATCGCGGCAAGCAACACCGCGGTGCCCAGGTCGTTGCAACCGACATAGTCCGGCGCGTCGTTCAGGTCCAGCCCCAACCCGACCTTGGCGGCCTGATGGCACACCGCGTCCACGCCCACCAACGCCCGATCGACCACCGCCGGATCGCGCACGTCCCCCCGCACCGCGTCCACACCCTCGACCCCCACCACGTCGAGCACCCGCACGTCGTGCCCCGACTCGGTCAGACACTCGACCACGTGTGCTCCGATGAACCCGGCGCCGCCGGTAACCAGGATTCGCATACCGCCAACGCTAGACACGCGGACACCCCCGAAACCCCCCAACCACACCAACGTCACCCGTTCGTAAGACCTACACACCCCCGCCCGCGCCGGCGACCCGGACGCATCGATCCGCCACCCCCACGACCCCACCACCTCCAACTCACCACACCCACGACCCCGTCGGTTCGGCCGTCCCATCCGGCGACACGCGCCCGTCGCCCGCCCCCGGCACGTCTTCTCCCGCGACCCGGTCACCTTCGACCCGCCACCCCCACGACCTCGGCGCCTCGCCTCCCGCACCGACGACACAAGTGCACCGCCCCACCACCCCGATGCGACGCCTCCCCGGTGACAACCACCACCCCGAACACGCCCCACCCCCGACCCGGACAACCCGGCTCGCCCCACCCCCGACGCGTCAGCGCCCCCGACCCACCCCCACCCCGGTGATCGACGCGCGAAGCGCGGAGAGCGGCGGAGCCGCAGGTAGGGACGGTGTGACCCGGAGCGAAGCGCAGGGACACACCGTCCCGAGCGAGGCGCCGCTTTTTCTTGGAGGAGCGAAGCGGGGGAAAGAAAAAGCGGCGCCTCGCGAGCCGGCGACGAAGTCGCCCAACAAGCAGCAACGCCCCACCCACGACTCCGGCCCGCCACCCCACGCCCCCACCCACGACCCACCCCCTCGCGAGCCGGCGACGAAGTCGCCCGACAAGCAGCCTGCGAGACTGGCCCCATGCGCATCGTTGTACTTGCCGGCGGCATCGGTGGGGCCCGGTTCTTGCGGGGTCTCAAGGCGGCCGTTCCGGAAGCGGAGATCACCGTCGTCGGCAACACCGGGGACGACATCCACCTGTTCGGGCTCAAGGTGTGCCCGGACCTCGACACCGTCATGTACACGCTCGGCGACGGCATCAACGAGGAGCAGGGCTGGGGCCGCCGGGACGAGTCCTGGAGCGTTCGCGAGGAGATGGCCGCGTACGGCGTCGAACCGACCTGGTTCGGGCTCGGCGACCGGGACTACGCGACGCACATCGTGCGGACCCAGATGCTCGCCGCCGGCTATCCACTGTCGGCGGTCACCGAGGCGCTGTGCGCGCGGTGGCAGCCCGGCGTCCGGCTCGTGCCGATGAGCGACGACCGGGTGGAGACGCACGTCGTGGTCGACGACGCGGACAAGCCCGGGACCCGCAAGGCGATCCACTTCCAGGAGTACTGGGTCCGGCTGCGTGCCGCGCCGACCGCGCACGCGATCGTGCCGGTCGGGATCGAGACCGCCAAGCCCGCGCCCGGCGTGCTGGAGGCGATCGCCGAGGCCGACCTGATCCTGTTCCCGCCGTCCAATCCCGTGGTCAGCATCGGCACCATCCTGGGCGTGCCCGGCATCCGGGAAGCGCTGGTGGCCGCCGAGGCGCCGGTGGTCGGGCTGTCCCCGATCATCGGCGGCGCGCCGGTGCGCGGGATGGCCGACCGGGTCCTGGAGGCGGTCGGGGTCGAGACGACGGCGGCCGCCGTCGCGCAGCACTACGGGCCCGGCCTGCTGGACGGCTGGCTGGTGGACACCGCGGACGCGGACGCGGTGCTCGCCGTCGAGGCGGCCGGCATCGCGTGCCGAGCGATCCCGCTGCTGATGACCGACGTCGAGGCCACCGCCGAGATGGCCCGCGCCGCGCTCGCGCTCGCGGACGAGGTGCGCTGATGGGCGCCCCGCCGCGCGGCTACGCGGTACTCGGGCTGGCCGGCCTGCCCGAGATCGGCGAAGGCGCCGACCTGGCCCGGCTGATCGCGGACGCGGCGGCGGGCCCGGACGGGCCCGGCCTGCTCGACGGCGACGTACTCGTGGTCACCTCCAAGATCCTCAGCAAGGCCGAGGGTCGGCTGCTGCGCGGGGTCGATCGGGAGAAGGTGATCGACGCCGAGGCGGTGCGCGTGGTCGCCCGCCGGGGCGATACCCGGATAGTGCAGACCCGGCACGGTTTCGTGATGGCGGCGGCGGGTGTGGACGCCTCCAACACCGAGCCCGGCACGCTGCTGTTGCTCCCGGAGGACTCGGACGCGTCGGCGCGCCGGCTGCGTGCGGCACTGGCCGAGCGAACCGGCGTACGGGTGGGCGTCGTCGTCTCGGACACCTTCGGTCGGCCCTGGCGCAACGGGGTCACCGACGTGGCGATCGGCGTCGCGGGGCTGGACGCGGTGGACGACCACCGGGGTCGGACCGACACGCACGGCAACGAGCTCGCGGTGACCATCACCGCGGTGGTGGACGAACTCGCGAGCGCGGCCGAGTTGGTCAAGGGCAAGGCGGGCGCGGTCCCGGTGGCGATCGTGCGCGGCCTGGACGGCCTGGTCACCGACGCGGACGGCGCCGGAGTGCGCCCGCTGGTACGCGGCGCCCAGGACGACATGTTCCGCCTGGGCACGGCCGAGGCGATCGCCGAGGGCGCCCGAACCGCGATCACCGCGCGACGTACGGTGCGCGCGTTCACCGACGAGCCGGTCGACCCGGCGGCGGTCCGCCGCGCGGTCGCCGCCGCGATCACCGCGCCGGCGCCGCACCACACCGTGCCGTGGCGGTTCGTGCTCCTGGAGAGCGCGTCCGCCCGAACCGCGCTGCTCGACGCGATGCGTGACGCGTGGGTGGCCGACCTGCGCGCGGACGGGCTGGACGAGGACCGGATCGCGCGCCGGACCAAGCGCGGCGACGTGCTGCGCGCGGCTCCGTACCTGGTGGTGCCGTGCCTGGTCACCGAGGGCGCGCACACCTACCCGGACCCGGTACGCGCCGGCGCCGAGCGGGAGATGTTCACCGTGTCGGCGGGCGCCGCCGTACAGAACCTCCTGATCGCGCTGACCGCGGAGGGTCTGGGGTCGGCGTGGGTGTCCTCGACGATGTTCTGCCCGGACGTGGTTCGCGCGACGCTCGCCCTGCCCACCGACTGGGACCCGATGGGCGCCATCGCGGTGGGCCGCCCGGCCGAGCCGCCCCGGGAGCGCCCGGTCCGCACGGCGGACGACGTGATCGTGGTGCGCTGAGCGGCGCGCGTCCCAGACACCCGGGAAAACCGAACCGAAGCATCCGAAAACCGAACCGAAGCTCTGACCCAAACCAACCAAAGCCCTGAACCAAACCGAAGCACCCGGAACAAAAAGGGGTGGGCCCGCCATCGTCGTCGATGGCGGGCCCACCCCTTCCGCACGGTCTCTGCCGCCTGGCGCTACCGGCCCGGATTCGGTGGGTCCACACCGCCGCCGACGTGGTGTCGGGGAGCGATGTCCGGCCGATGTCCGGGGGCTTCACGCCGTGTCAGTGACTCCCTGCCGAGGCTCCACCGATGGTCGGCGGGGCCTGCGGGCGCGGCGGCGGGATGTGCCCGCCGCCGGGGGCTCCGGTACGCCCGGGGGTCGGCGACATGCCGGGGCTGTCATAGGGCGGGGGCGACGTGCGCGGCCCGTCGGGGGAGCCGAGGCTGCCGGGCGGCGCCACCTCTCCGCGCCAGGCTCCGGTCTCGTGGCCCTGCTTCTCCACGAACACCTTGAAGTGTTCGAGGTCGCCCTTGGTGCGGCCACGCACGAAGCCGAGCTTGTCCCCGACCGTCTCGACCAGGCCGTCGGGGTCGAACTCCATCTGGAGCATCACCCGGGTGTGCACGTCGTCGAGCCGATGGAAGGTGACCACGCCGGCCTGGTGCGGGCCGTCCAGGGTCTTCCACGCGACCCGCTCGTCGGGTCGCTGTTCGGTGATCTCGGCGTCGAACTCCCGGGTCACCCCGGCGATTCGGGTCACCCAGTGGGTGTGCGTCGGGTCGAGTTGGTCGATCCGCTCGACCCCGCTCATGAACTGCGGGAACTCCCTGAACTGGGTCCACTGGTTGTATGCGGTGCGGACCGGCACGTCCACGTCGATCGAGTGCTGGACGGTCGTCACGAGCACTTCCTCCTCGTTCTCGGTGTCGGTTCCCGCTGCGGTACTACACAGCCGGGTCCTACACCCGAACGGCTGCCCGAGGCCCTCCGGGACAAACGTGGCGCATCACGCTCGCGTTGCTCGGACCCGGCATCGATCGATCTTCACAACACCATCCTCACAACACCGATCCTCGTCCTCACAACACCGATCCTCACAACGTCTTGCCGACGAAGTGCGGGCGTGGTGCGTAGCGCGGCGCCCGCCGCGGCACCTTCACCCCCGACATCCGAATCAACAACGCGGCCCGATGCCGGTTCCCCGCATAGCCCGCGAGCAGCTCGAGCATGCCCGCGTCGTCGACCGCGTGCCCGGCCAGCGCGAAGCCGATCGTCTTGGGCAGGTGCAGGTCGCCCACCGACAGTGCGTCCGGATCGCCGTGCGAGCGCTGCATCGTCTCGGCCGCCGTCCACACCCCGATCCCGGGCACCAGGCGCATCAGTCGCGCCGCCTCGGGATGCGCGACGCCCGTGGTCGCCTCCAGTCGTCCGGCCACCCGGGTCGCCTCGATCACCGTGCGCGAGCGGCGCCCGTCGACGCCCGCGCGGGCCCAGTCCCAGGACGGGATCATCGCCCAGGTACGGGCGTCGGGCACCACCCGCAGCCCGGCCGGCGCGGGCCCGGGCGGCGCCTCGCCGTACTTGCCCAGCAGCAGCCGAAAGGCCCGCCGGGCCTCGATCGTGGTGACCTTCTGCTCCAGGATCGAGGGCACCAGCGCGGCCAGGACCAGCGTCGTACGCGGCATCCGCAGGCCCGCGAACCGGCGTTCGGCGTCCCGGACGATCGGGTGCAGGGCCACGAAAGCGCTCGGGTCGTCCTCGGCGCCGAGCAGGGCCGGCAGCGCGTCGAGCTGCCATTCGGCACCCGGGCCCCACGCGCTCGCCTCGATCTCGCCGGTCGCGGGGCGGTCGATCAGGCGCAGCGTGCACGGGCCGTCCGGGGTGCGCGAGGTACGCCACACCGAGCCGTCGGTACCCGCGTGGTACGTCGGGTCGCTGTGCCCACGGCGCAGTTGGCCGACGGTGAGCCGCAGGTCGATCGCGAAGCCGGGACGCCACACACGATGGAGGGCACTCGGGTGCAACGGGCTCTCCTCGTGGTCCTGGTCGGGACCGCCACCGTACCTTCCCGGTTTTGCCCCGATGTGCGCAGAGCAGACTTCACCTATGCGGGTGATGGCGTTCGGCACCTATGACACGACCGTCCACCCCCGGGTGGGAATTCTCATCGAGGGCTTACGGCGCCACGGTATCGAGGTGGTGACCTGCAACGTCCCGCTCGGGCACATGGACGCGGGGCCGATGGTCCCGCCGCCGGCGGCCCATCCGGGGATCCCGCGCCAGCGAATACGGCACGCCCGGTGCATCGCGGAGTTGGTCGCCAAGGCCCGGCGCGCGCCGCGTCCGGACGTGGTGATCGTCGGCTATCAGGGTCGGCTCGACATCCAGATCGCCCGGCGGCTGTTCCCGGGTGTCCCCCTGGTGCTGGACCACCTGGAGAGCGTGGACGACGTGGCCGACCGACTCGGCCAGGCCGCGCAGGCCGAGTTGCGCAAGGTCGACCGGATCGAGCAGGCCGCGATCGCGGCGGCCCGATTGGTGCTGGTGGACACCGAGGAGCACCGCCGGGTACTCGCGCCGGCGCAGCGCGAGCGGGCCGTGGTGGTACCGATCGGGGCGCCGCAGGTGTGGTTCGACGCGGCCTCGGACCTTGGACCGCGTGCCCGGGCAGGCATGCGGGCGGATCACCCGCCGGACCTTGCCGCGGATCCCCTCACCGGTCCGGATCCGGCCACGGACCCCACCACGGGTCTCCCCCAGGATTCCCCCACGGACTTCGTACCGGACTTCCGCCCCGGCGAGGACCTGCGGGTGATCTCGTTCGGGCTGTACTCGCCGGTCCAGGGCGCACCGGTGATCGGTGCCGCGCTGAGCCGCCTGGACGGCTACCCGATCGCCGTGACGATGATCGGCCGAGGCCTCCAGGCCCAGCGAACGCGGGACCTGGTCGGGCCGAACGCGCCCCGGGTGACCTGGCGGACCTGGGTGCCCGAGGCCGAGCTGCCGCGTCTGGTCGCGGCGCACGACGTATGTCTGGGCGTGTTCGGGACCGGCGCCAAGGCACTGCGGCTGGTCCCGAACAAGGTCTTCCAGGGAGCCGCCGCGGGGTGTGCGGTGCTCACCTCGGACACCGCGCCGCAGCGCCGACTGTTCGGCCCGGCCGGGCTGTTCGTCCCCGCGGGCGACTCGGACGCGCTGGCCGACGCGCTGCGCCGGCTGGCCCAGCATCCGGCCGAGGTGGCCCGGCTGCGTGCCGCCGCCGCGGCCCTGGCGCGCGAACGCTTCGTCCCCGAGGCGGTGGTGGAGCCGCTCGTGGAACGGCTCCGGGAGATCGTCGACAAACGATCCTGACCGCCCGCGGCCACCCCGCCGCTCACCCCAGCCGCAGCGCCACGTCCCGACGGATCGCGCCCAGTTCGTCATAGAGCGCCTGTCCCGGGCACTCCGTGTTGAACGCGTCCCGGTGCCCGGAGATCACGTCGAACGAGTGCGTCGTGCCCTTCGGGTAGCGGCTGCCGCTGTCCGACGAGGTCAGCGTGACCTTGCCCTTGGCGTCGCGGTCGTCGAGGCCGAGCTTCCACGCGAGCAGCCTCGACAGGGAGATCAGCATCGGCCCGGGCGGCTGGGCCTTGGTGTAGGTGCCCATCGCGGCGACGCCCATGCTGTCGGTGTTGAACCCGAGGGTGTGTGCGCCCAGGACCGGCTTGTCGGTGCCGCCGGCGCGGCCCTCGAAGATGGTCCCGCACTTGTCCACCAGGAAGTTGTAGCCCACGTCGGCCCAGCCGTTGGTCTTGACGTGGTAGCGGTAGATCGACCGGAGCACCTTCGCCGAGTCGCTGCACGGGAAGTCGTTGCCGTCGGCGGTGTGGTGCACGAACGCGGCCCGGACCGTGTTCGTGTACTTGAACTTCGCGTCGCGCAGCGACTCGTCCGCGCCCCAGTCCTTGCGCGCGACGATCGCCGGCTCGATGGCGTGGCCCTTGACCGCGCGGCCGTCGGTGCGCTTGGGCAGGCCCGGGAGCGGCGGCATGCGGTCCAGGATCGACTCGCCGGGATCGACCAGCTCGGCGCGCAGGTCCTTCGGCGACACCCCCTCCAACACGCCCACCCGGATTTGGATGCCGTCGGAGGGGCCCGCCCAGAACGGCTCGGTACCGCTGCGCCCGCCGGCTCCCGTCCCATCGACGTCCTCGCCGCCGGTGCCGCCGTCGCCACCCGCGTGCGACGCGTGCAACTCGCGCCACGGACTCCACACCCCGCCGGTTCGGGTGCGTACGTGCACCACGACGCGTTCGCCCGTGCCGGGACCGGCCCAGGTGACGCCGAGCAACGAGTAGGCGGGCGTACGGCGTTCGGTGGTCAGCACCTCGGTCCGGCCGGTGCGCGGCGCGGTGGCGTCCGGCTCCTGTTCGATGCCGGCCAAGGGGAGGGTCACCGTCGAGCCGGGGGTGCTCGGCCGCGGGTCGGCCTGCGCGGGCGGTCCGAGCAGCATCGCGGGTACGGCGAGGGCGGCGATCGACAACGCGATTCTGGTGTACACGGGCAGACCCTCCATTGTGGGGTGGTCGAGTTCTACGGGTGCCCGGACAACGACAAAGCCCGTACTAAATGTCGTAAATACACCCATTTGCCGCACGGATTCATGTGCTCGATAGGCTGGGCCCATGCCCAGCACCCCGGTCGATCAGTTGCGCACCGCGCTCGCCGCCGACTCCACGCGGCCCTTCACCACCTTCTACGACGACGCCACCGGCGAGCGGGTCGAGCTCTCGGTCGCGACGTTCGACAACTGGGTCGCCAAGACCGCGAATCTGCTGCGCGACGACCTCGCGGTGGAGCCCGGAGCGCGGGTGTCGCTGCTGCTGCCCGCGCACTGGCAGACCCAGGTGTGGCTGCTCGCGGCCTGGTCGCTCGGCCTGGTGGTGAGCTTCGACGCGGATCCCGCCGACGCGGACGTGGTGGTCTCGGGTCCGGACACGCTCGAGCGCGCGGCCACGTGTCCCGGTGAGCGGGTCGCGCTGGCCCTGCGCCCGATGGGCGGGCGCTTTCCCACGCCGCCCGCCGGCTTCCTGGACTACGCGGCCGAAGTGGCCGGGCACGGCGATCGCTTCGTCCCCGAGGGCCCGGCGCGGGCGCCGGACGCCGCGCTGGAGGAGGCCGGGCGGGTGTGGACGGCCGGCGAACTGGCCGAAGCGGGCGAGGCCGCCGCGCGCGAGTGGGAACTGGTCTCCGGCGACCGCCTGCTCACCTCTTTGAGCTTCGCCCGAACGGGTGGACTGCGGGCGGGCCTGCTCGCGCCGCTGGCCGCGTCCGTACCGGTGGTCGTATGCCGTCACCTGGATGAATCCCTGCTGGAGCGGCGAATCGAGGCGGAACGGGTCACGCGTGCCGTCACCCGTTCCGCCGACTAGGCCATGACAAGACGGGTCGTGCTGCGCTTTCGTGGCCCCGACCGCCCGTAGTGCCGTGCCCGGCGGTCCCTCAGCAGGCGGGGAGGCGTGGGGTTCATGGATACGTGGGATCACCTGTACCGGTCCGAGGCCGCGGCCGAGCCCGCCGATCCGTCGAACGCGCCGCCCCACGACCCCGGGTCGGCCGCGCCGGTCGAATCCGCCTGTGGCCGGGCCGCCGCGCGGCGCGCGCGCAAGAAGCGCAACCGGCGCCGCAGGGTGTTCCTGCCGATCGGCGTCGGGGTCTCGCTGATCGTGCTGACCGGCGTCTCGGCCGGCTACTTCGCCTACCAGCGACTCAACGGCAACCTCAGGACCGACTCGGTGGACGGCAAGCTCAACGCCGACCGCCCCGACGTGGGCGGCAACGGCAAGGGCAGGCCGATGAACCTGCTGATCATCGGCTCGGACTCGCGAGCGGGCGAGAACCGCGCGCTGGGCGGCGGCGGGGACAACGGCGAACGCTCGGACACCACGCTGTTGGTGCACCTGTCCTCGGATCGCGAGCACGCCGTGGTCGTCAGCATCCCGCGCGACCTGCTGGTCACCGTGCCCTCGTGTGTCACCGGGGACGGCGCGCGCTCCGCCGAACAGCGCGGGGTGATGTTCAATTCGGCGTTCGAGCTCGGCGGCGCGGCCTGTACGCGCAACACCGTCGAGAAGGTCACCGACATGCGCGTGGACCACCACATCATCGTCGACTTCTCCGGCTTCAAGGGCATGGTCGACGCGGTCGGCGGCGTGGAGATCTGTCTGCCCAGGACGGTGCAGGACCGCGAGGGCAACATCTCGTTGTCCGCCGGCCGACGCAAGGTGCACGGCAAGGAGGCGCTGGACTACGTCCGGCTGCGCCACGACATCGGGCTCGGTGGCGACGGCAGCGACCTGGGTCGGATCAAGCGGCAACAGGCGTTCGTGGCCTCGCTCGCGAAGCAGATCCGCAGCGGCGACACGCTCTCGAGTCCGTCCCGGCTGTTCGCCTTGGCGGACGCGCTGACCAAGTCGATCCGGGCCGACGAGGGCCTGGACTCGGTGGCGGCCCTGGTCGACCTCGCGCGTGGCATGCGGGACCTGGAGACGAAGGACATCACCTTCGCGCACGTGCCGGTGTACAACCCGCCGGAGGACGACAACCGGGTCGCGCTGATCCAGCCGGACGCGCGGCGGTTGTTCGACGCGATCAACCACGACCGGCCGCTGGACGGTCGGCGCAAACCGGACACGAGCGCGGCGGCGGGTTCGGGAGCGGCGGCCACGGGAATGGCGCCGTCCTCGGTCGAGGCCGCGTCGGGCACCTCCGCCGCACCCACGCCGACCGGCGACCGCACCGGCGCGACCGGATCGGCATCGATCGCGGGCGCCCGGGTCACCGGGACCCCGGGGGCGGCGTCCGAGCCGCCCGGGGCGCCGGTCAAGGCGGACACCCGGAACGCGGATCAGGACATCTGCAAGGCGAACTGACGACGCGTCACCCCATTCACGGGGATACGTACCGACTCCGCGGTCACCGATACGGCGGCGCACGGTAGCGTGCTCGCCGATACGCGAGCCGCTCCGACGCGGCGTGCTGCGCCCACATCGGGTGACCTGCGTCACACGCGAATGGCTGCACGCAACTCAAGGAAGTGGCAGCACGTCTATCACTGCAACGGCCGCTCTACGCGCGGTTCGTCGCTCTTGATCGGCGTTGGGCGCCCTGGGGAAAGAAGCAGACACGACGTGAGTGACAGCGAACGGGCCGGCAAGCAGGCCGAACCCGGTCGGGACGCGAGCCCGGAAACGGCGCCCGAGGCTCCGACCGAAGCCGAGATATCGGCCCCGCCGACGGCGGACGCACCTGGTGCGGAGGCGTCGGCCGAGGCCGGCGCGGCCGAGCGGGCCGAGGCCGAGCCGGGTACCGCCGAGGCCGCCGCGCCCGGGGCCGGTACGGCCGAGCCGGCCGCTGCCGAACCGGGCACGGGGGTTCCCGAACAGGCCGCCCAGGCGGCCGAGCCGCCGGCCGTACCGAACCCGCCGACCCCCACCGACCCCGCGGAGCCCCTCGCCGCGATGGCCGCCGCCGGCGACGCCGCGGCCCCCGATCGGCTCGCCCGCCGGAATCGGCGCCGGCGCGTGTACAAGCGGGTCCTGATCGGCGTCACCGTCACCGTCGCGCTGTGCCTGGTGGCCGGCAGCGTCGTGGTCTACACGCTGTACCGCAAGCTGGACGGCAACATCACCACCGAGGACCTGACCGCGAAGCTGGGCCCGGAGGCCGAGCGCCCACAGGTCGTCGCGCACGACGCGGCGAACATCCTGCTGATGGGCTCGGACGACCGCACCGGCGACAACAAGCAGTACGGCGACATCGGTGAGGGCACCAAGCGCTCCGACACGACGATCCTGCTGCACCTCGCCGCCGACCGGAAGAGCTCGGTGGCGGTCAGCATCCCGCGTGACCTGATGGTCGACATCCCCTCCTGCGTGCGCCCGGACGGCAGCAAGTCGCGGGCCTACCGAGACCAGTTCAACCACGCGTTCGAGATCGGCGGCGCGGCCTGCACGATCAAGACCATCGAGCAGATGACCCGGATTCGGGTCGACCACCACATCGTGATCGACTTCGCCGGCTTCAAGGAGATGGTCGACGCGGTCGAGGGCGTCGAGGTGTGCCTGAGCAAGCCGATGCGCGACACCGCCGCCAAGCTCGACCTGCCCGCCGGGAAGCAGAAGCTCGACGGTGAGCAGGCGCTCGGCTTCGTCCGCGCCCGCAAGAACGTGGACGACGGCAGCGACACCCAGCGGATGACCCGGCAGCAGCGTTTCCTGGCCGCGCTCGTTAAGAAGGTCAAGGTCGGCGACATGTTGACCCAGCCGTGGAAGTTGTACAACCTCCTCGACGCCGGAACCCGGTCGATCACCGCCGACCCGGGACTGAGCTCGCTCAAGGAGCTGATGGCCCTGTCCGACAGCATCAAGGGAATCCCGAACGACAAGGTCGCGTTCCTGACCGTGCCCCGGCAGCCGTACCGGCTCGACACCGACCGCGACGAACTGGTCCAGCCGCAGGCGGACCGACTGTTCGACGCGATCCGCCTCGACCGGGTCGCGGTCGGCACCGCGGTCAGCGGCAAGGACGAGAACGGCTTCGAGAACAACGGCGAGGTGCGGATCGAGCAGTCGGCGACACCGCTGCCGTCCGCCCGCACCACCATCGACGAGAACGGCGAGCGCGTGACGCTCTCGCCGAGCGCGCCGAGTTCGAGCGGCGCAGGCAAGCCCACCGGCAAGCGCTCGCCCGGCACCGAGGCGCCGACCTCCGCTCCGTCCTCGTCGGCTTCCACCGAGAATCCCCCTTCGACCAGCGGCGGTACCCCGTCGGCCAAGCCGACGCAGGCCGCGGACACGAGTCCGATCGTCACCGTCTCGGGACGAACGGCGGAACAGGACGTGTGCGCGAGCTGATTCATCGACACCGCATCAGGGAGGGCCGGGTCGCCGTCGATCGGCGGTGATCCGGCACGTTGCCGGAGGGGACGCGACACATGGGCACGGACGCGGATACGGAGGTCGGGGAGCCTGCGGCACCCGGCCGGCGGGGCATACGCAGAAAGAGCACCGTGAAGAAGCGCCTGAAATGGATCGCGATCTCCGTGGTCGGCATCCTGGTGGTCCTGGCCGGCAGCGCGTACGGGTACATCCAGTATCTGAACGGCAAGCTGCACCACACCCAGATCACCGCCGACAAGGAGAATCGACCACCGGCCGCGCCGAAGGACGCGCAGGGCCGAAGTCCGATGAACATCCTGCTGATCGGCAACGACAGTCGGGTCGGCGAGGGGCGGCGCTACGGCGCGGAGGGCCACGAGGGGCTCGCCGACGTGGCGATCCTGATGCACCTGTCCGCCGACCGCTCGAACGCCACTCTGGTGAACATCCCACGCGACACGATGGTCGACATCCCGCGCTGCGAGATCGGCAAGGGCAAGGACAAGAAGGTCACCGAGGCCCGGTTCGGTCAGTTCAACGACAGCTTCCGCAGCATCGGCGCTTCGTGCACGGTCGCCACCGTGGACCGCATGCTCCAGGTCCGCACCGACCACTACATCGAGGTGAACTTCAAGGGCGTCCGGGATCTCACCGACGCGGTCGGCGGGGTGCCGATCTGCCTGGACGCGCCGATCCACGACCCGGTCCTGTCCGGCTCGCGCGGAGGTACCGGACTGGAACTCCCGGCCGGCCCGAACACACTGAGCGGCGACGACGCACTGCAATTCCTGCGCGCCCGGCACGCGTTCGGCGACGGCAGCGATCTGGCCCGGATCGAGGCGCAGAAGGTCTTCCTGATGGCGCTGGCGCGCGAACTCAAGAGCAACGCCAAGCTGACCAACGTGGACGGCATGTTCCGGATCGCGAACAGCGCGGTCAGCGCGTTGACGGTCGACAACGACCTGGCGGGCGTGGACAAGTTGATCGACCTGGCCGACGAGATCAAGAAGGTGCCGGACAAGCGCATGGCGTTCACCACCCTGCCGACCGAGACCTATCGGCCCGCTCCGGACCAGGTCCAGCCCAGGCGTCCGGCCGCGGACGATCTGTGGGCCACGATCCGGGCGGACCGGCCGCTGACCCAGGGCGACGCGGCAAGCACTCCGCCGCCCGCGCCGGTGACCACGACGCCGCCCCCGCCGGCGACGATCTCGCCCGGCGACGCGGCGCGGATCAAGGTGACGGTGGACACCGGAACCACGACGAGGCGGATCACCCCGGTGGTGGAGAACCTCAAGCGCCAAGGTTTCAAGGCCACTTCGGGTACGACGATGCCGGATGGGCGAGAACACGCCAACAGCCGGATCACCTACCCCGAGGGCGGCCAGGACCAGGCGAAGGCGATCGCGACCGCCCTGGGCCTGCCGGAGACCGCGCTGGAGGCGGCTCGTCCCGGCGACACCACCATCAAGCTGTTGATCGGCGCGGATCTCCCGGGAACGGGCACCGACGACGGCACCCCGAAGAGTTCGACGACCGCCGGCCCCGACCGGACGCCGGAACCGCCCAAGGCCGCCGATCTGAACCTGGAGACGGCCGACAACACGAAATGCGCCTCACCACGCAAGAAGTAGCGCTTGCACGTTCGAGGGGGTCGCGGTGGCATTCGCGCGAAAGCGCTCGTCCGCGACCTCCATCGATCGAACGACGATCGAACGACGACGGATCCGGAACAATTGCTGAAGGGTGTTTGTACCTTTTCCGATGATCCGAGCGTCAGGACTTCGCAGGCTCTGTGACCATGGCGAGAACTCGCCGGTTATGGTGGCTGCTTCCATACCGACCATCACGTACCACCGTCGGGTTCCGTGCGGATGCCCCGGAACCCCGGTGTCGCCCATGAAACCGCGCACAGCCGGGGGGACCGTGCGGCGGGTACAGCCGGAGGGGATCTCGGCGTGAACAGAGGGAACGGGCCGCACCGCGGCGCGCCCGGGGACAACGATCCCCTGGGCGGCATGGACGACGCGGACGTCGCGGACATGTGGGTGATGAACCCGGACACCGGCAGCTTCGAGCTGCGGGCGCCGGGCGGCGCCGAGAGCGGATCCGGCGGTGGAACCGGTGCCGGGTCCGGTACGGACGGCCCCGGTACGTCCAGGCCGCGCTCACGGGCGGCCATCCCCGAGGGGCGCCGCCCGTCGGCGGTGGCCGCTGCCTCGGGTCAGGGCGCAGGCGACGAGCCGCCCCGGCGTCGGGAGCGCGCGGGCACCGCACCCACCGGGCGCGCGGGAGCCCGGAGCGGCGCGCGCAGCGAGGGACCGCCCAAGAGCAAGGTCAAGAAGCGGCTCAAGTGGATCGCCATCTCGGTGGTGGGCCTGCTGGTGGTGCTGGCCGGCAGCGCGTACGGCTACATCAAGTACCTCGACAGCAAAATAAACACCACCGCGAAGAACGCGGGCAGCGAGGGCATCCCCAAGGCCGAGGAGGACGCGTTCGGGCGCAAGCCGCTGAACATCGTGCTGATCGGCAACGACAGCCGAAAGGGTCTCGGCAAGAAGTACGGCGCGTCCGAGCACACCGAGGGCCTCGCCGACGTCACGATCCTGATGCACGTCTCGGCCGACCGCAGCAACGCGACGCTGGTCAGCATCCCGCGCGACACGATGGTGCAGATACCCAAGTGCGTCGTGGACGGTAAGACGTACCCGGCGTCCAATGGGCCGCAGTCGTTCAACGAGAGCCTGGCCAACGGCGGTCCGCCGTGCACGGTGTCCACGGTCGACAAGATGCTCGGGGTCCAGGTGGACCACTACATCATGATCGACTTCACCGGCGTGAAGAAGATGACCGACGCCGTCAACGGCGTGGACATGTGCATCTCCGAGCCGATCAACGACCCGGTACTGCCGAACCAGCAGGGCGGCACCGACCTCAAGCTCGACGCGGGCGACCAGAACCTCAGCGGCGAGACCGCGCTCAAGTTCCTGCGCGCGCGGCACGCCTTCGGCGACGGCAGCGACCTGGCCCGGATCAAGGCGCAGAAGGCGTTCCTGATGGCGCTCACCCGCAAGCTGAAGAACAGCGCGTCGCTGACCAACGTCGAGGGCATGTTCAAGATCGCCAACATCGCGGTCGAGTCGCTGACCGTGGACCGGGGCCTGGGCGGCGTGGACAAGCTGATCTCGCTGGGCAACCAGTTGAAGAAGGTCCCCGAGAAGCGGATGGCGTTCACCACGCTGCCGATCGAGGAATACCCGCCGATGGCCAAGTCCAAGGTGCAGCCCAAGCAGCCCGAGGCCAACAACCTGATGGCGATGCTGCGCACGGACACGCCCGTCACCAAGGACGACAAGCCCGCGACCGATACACCGCCGGTGCAGGTGACGCCCGAACCGCCGAAGGTGGACCCGACCACGGTCAAGGTCGACGTACGCAACGGCAGCGGCGTCAACAAGCGCGCCAACGAGGTCGCGGCCGACCTGGCCGGGCGCAAGTTCGTCGCGGTCGCCTCCGGCAACGCACGGGACGGCAAGATCCACCCGACCAGCACGATCACCTATCCCAAGGGCCGCCTGGACGCCGCGAAGGCCCTGGCCGCCGCGACGGGCCTGGGCGACGGCGCGCTGATCGAGAGCACATCCACCACGCTCACCCGCTTCGAGGTCCTGATCGGCAAGGACTACCCCAGCGCGGCCCCACCCCCGGTGACGACCGCGCCGACCGACCCCCCGAAGAACATCGACCTGGAGACGGCGGACAAGAACGTCTGCGCACCCAAGAAGAACAAGTAACCCACCGCCACACCCCCGACGGCCGCCCGCCTCCCTCCCGAACGGAGGGCAGGCGGGCGGCCGTTGCCGATTGGGGACGCCGGGGGCGGGTTGCCGGTCGCGGGTGCCGTTCAGGCGGGCGGTCGCAAGGGGGGCGCTCCGGAAGGACGCGGTCACGGCAGGTCCGCGATCGGGGCGGCACGGAGTCCGGCCGGCCGCCACGAACGGGCAGGCCGGCACGGCTCGTTCCGAGGAATGCCGGGCCGAGTCGACTCGGGGGGGGGTGGAAGTACGGCCGGACGCAGGCGAGTTGCCGGACGAGCACAGGCGCGGCCGGCTGCGGAGATGCCTGGCGAAGTCCCGCCGGTGGGCAAGTCGAGGACGCCGATCGGAATGCGCGCCATCGACCAACGCACGGGCGCGTCAGACTGCCGGGATGTCGGGCCGAGCCGACTCGATGGGCGCGGCTCGTTTCGGAGGCACCGGCTTGAGGCGTCCCGTCGGCAAGCACGGGTGGGCAAGACGCGTATCTCGGATCGGCCGGCCGGTGTGGGTGTATCGAACGAGGTGCCACGCGGCTGCGATGCGCGCCGTGAGGGGCCTATGCGTTTGACGGGGGCGTGTGGTGGTGGAGAGGCTCCGGGGGTGGACAACGCACGGGTGCAACTGCGCCGCCTGGACGAAGACTTGCTGGCCGCCCTCCTGGACACCGCGGTGACCGACGCGGACCCGTCGGAGGTGATGCCGGCCGTACCCGGCCCACCCGGCTGGACCGCCGACCGCCGCGCGGCCTTCCTGGCCTTCCATCACGAGTGGGCCGCCACCCCCACCACGTACGCGATCCTGGTCGCCGGGCAGGTGGTCGGCGCCGCCCGTCTCCAACCGACCCCGGACGGCGCCCTGGAGGCCGGCCTGTGGATCGGCCGCTCGCACCGCGGCCAAGGTGTCGGTCACGCCGTGGTCGCCCTGCTCCGCGCCGAGGCCAAGGCCCAAGGCGCGAGCCGCATCGTGGCGAGTACGACCGACACGAACACCGCCGCCCAACGCCTCCTCACCACCGGCGGCGCCGAACTCCGCCACCGCGCCGAACCCGACGCCAACGGTGACACCATCGAGGCGACTCTGGACGTGGACTGACCCGGCGACCGGCGGACCGACCCACCCCGGCCGGAGCGGGTCGGCCGGGGACGGGGTCGTGACGGTCGATCGAGAAGCCCGACGACGCTAAATCGCCTTCAGGGTTGCGGAGTCCGGGGCCGGTTGTTGGGAAGGGTCGTCCCGTACGGGGTGTTCGGTCCGGACCACGTGCGCCAATCTGCGTAGTGCGGCCGACAGGTACGCCGAGGTGAGGATGTCGGTGGGGTTGGCCAGGGTCAGGTCGATGGGTGGCAGGCGGTATTGATCCGTGCCGGCGGGGCGGCCGTGTGGCTGGACGAGTACGTGTGGGGGTTCGGTCGGACCGGGCATCCGGGCCACATAGCCGTCCGGGTAGGCGGATCGCAGCTTCGGATTGGCGTGCCGGACCCATGCGCCGATGCCCAACTCGCGGCATTCGTCGCGCGGGTGCCCTTCGGGCGGGACTCGGTAGTGTTCGTGATGCACCTTGCCGTCCTTCGAGATCGGTGGTGTTGCAGGTGGGCGGGCTTCGCCTGGAATCGAGCACCCGCCCACCTGCGGATCAATCGGCTTGCTGGTCTTCGTCGAGGTGCCGCACGTCGTAGCGGTCGACCGTCCATTTCGGCGCGCCGTTGGCGGGCTGCACCGAGACCATGCCGACTCCGGTGAGCACGACCCGACCCGCCGGGTACTCCCCCCGGAGTCTCTCGTCGACGTGCTCGACCGTGTGCCCTTCGCGTACTTGTGGCAGGCGGCTCATCTGAACTCCCTTGCTGCGTTCGGTGATTGATCTGACGGGCGGGGTGTGGACGGCCTCGTTCGCCGCGTCGGGCGAGAGAACGCACACGTCGTCGCGGCGCGCGGTGAACGGCGTGCCGGCGAGGGTGCGGGCGAACACGGTTTGCACGGTGGTTGATTCGCAGATCCCGCACAGTCCGCTGCGCCCGTCGCGGATCCACGCCCCTTCGGCGGGGCGAAGGGGCTTCTTTGATGGGTGATTCGATCGGTTCTGTGTCATGGCCGACCCTTCGCCTGCCGATCGACAGCGCGTTTGCCGCCGAACATGCTTCGACAACTGTCACGGAGAGGTGATGTTCCGTTACTCTC
This sequence comes from Embleya sp. NBC_00888, assembly GCF_045207655.1. Classification (NCBI taxonomy): domain Bacteria; kingdom Bacillati; phylum Actinomycetota; class Actinomycetes; order Kitasatosporales; family Streptomycetaceae; genus Embleya; species Embleya sp. NBC_00888. The sequence goes on from NZ_CP108784.1 coordinate 3,520,173, forward strand.
AACACGCTGACATGCAATATCGCTTGCAGCAAGCTTGAGTCGGATCTCCGATGAAGTCGATCCGAACGAGCGCCACGGACAGGAGAGCGATGGTGCGTGATCCCGCCCGAGTGGGCGCCGAGTTGCGACGGTTGCGCAAGGAAGCCGGGCTGGTGATGAGGCACGTTGCGCAGCGTGCGGGGTGGCATGAAAGTACGCTCTCGCGGCTGGAGACTGGGCTGACACCGATCAAGCCGGACCAAGTGACAGTGCTGGCCGACATCTTGGAGCTGACCCCGGTCACCCGGATGCGTCTCGATCGTGTGCTCGGTGTGGAGCGAGAACCGGACACCTGGTGGGTGAGATACGCAGAGGTGCTGAACCGGGACTACGAGGATTTGATCCTTCTCGAGTCACAGGCGACCGCCATGGAGGTCGCGTCGACAATTGTTCCCGGACCACTGCAAGCCCTGGGCTACGCGCGAGCCACAATCATGCAATCACCTTTCGTGCCCGATCCCGACGATGCGGAAATGCTCTTGGAGGTTCGCCTCCAACGCGCGCGGATCATGACGGGCGGCGCCATGCCGATTTCGGCGACACTGTCCGAAGCGGTGCTTTCCGCCAGCTTCTGCGGCCGGGTAGCCTTGCAAGAGCAGTTGCAACGCTTGCTCGACCTGAGCCGACTCGACCACGTGAGTCTGAGAATCGTGCCGTCCGACGCCACGGCTCGGCCGTTTCTGGGAGCAGTGACAGTGCTCGACCTGCCGGCGCCGCATGCGGCGGTTGCGCATGCCGAGTGGGAAAACGGATCGCAAATAATCAAGGACGAGCGGATCGTTCGACGGCACCGACGGAACCTGGACTACCAGCGTTCGAAGTCACTGCCCGAAGACGACTCCCAGTGCTTGATGCAGAGCAGATTGGATGCGCTTTGAACACCATCGACACATATGCCTGGCGCAAGGCCAGTCACTCGACGGCCAATAACTCATGCGTCGAGGTGGCCCCCCTCCCGGCGTCCACGGGCATCCGTGACACCAAGGACCGCCGGCGCGGCCACCTGGAGATCAGCCCAGCCGCCTGGCACGAACTGCTGCGCGCCCTGCGGGACTAGCCGCGAGGGCATGTCGGCGCAGGGGTTAAGCGCTGATCGCGGCGGATGATCTGGGAAAGATTGGATGCCCTGTGAGCAGCATGGATGAGCACGCGTGGCGCAAATCGCGCTACTCGAACGGCAATGCCTCCTGCGTCGAGGTGGCCTCCCTCCCCGCATCCACGGGCATCCGCGACACCAAGGACCGCCGGCGCGGCCACCTGGAGATCACCCCGGCCGCCTGGCGCGAACTGCTGGGCATGCTCCAGGAGTAGCTCACCAGAGAAGTCAGTTCGGCGAGTAACAGCAACCTAGGAGGGCCGTTGAGCACTATCGACGCGTACGCGTGGCGAAAGGGCAGTCGATCCACCGGTAACAACTCGTGTGTCGAGGTGGCCCCCCTCCCGGCGTCCACGGGCATCCGTGACACCAAGGACCGCCGGCGCGGCCACCTGGAGATCACCCCAGCCGCCTGGCACGAACTGCTGTGCGCCCTGCGGGACTAGCCGCGAATCGGAGACGGCCCCGGCGCTGACGCGTCGGTGCCGTCCTGGGCCGCATCGAGTGATGGCATCGCCGATGGCCATGCGATTGTGGTCACGCGTCGTGTCAGGGGGCCGGTACGAGTTTGACCACGGTCACCGTGACGACTGCGGCACTCACGACGTAGCGGATGAACGCCACACCGGCCACGGTCGCCTCACGACGGTCGCGATCGCCACCCAACGTCGAACCGTGCGCGTACGGGTCGGCCGCTATCCCGGTCATTCCGGCATCGAAGCGCTTGCGGTGCTCGGGCGAGAGCTGCGCGCGTTCGACTTCGGCATCCGGCGCGTAGGCGACGCGATAGCTCATCCCGTACTCCGGTAGGCGTCGTCCAGTTCGTCGGCGTACTTCATCCCGGTCATGTCCCCAGCCTTGAGCCGCTCAACCAAGGCGTCCTCGTCCGGATCGTGGGCCTGCGGCGTGCGCAGCGCCCAACTCGCCATCACCCCGAAGAGCTCATCGGCCGAGACGGACTCGATCTCGCGCTCGAAGTCGGCACGCAACGCTTCGGGCAAGGCCTCGCGGATGTCGGCGATCGTGCCGGGCAAGGTCACCTCTCGACCCCCTATGTGAGTCGTGAGCACGTGCCGAGTCATGACGCTTCCTCCTTCGCGACGGCCCGATGACACCCACCAGTGTGCGCCCAGCCGGCGACGGCCGACACCGGCGCATCGAAGCACACCACCCCGGCCCCGCGCCGGTGAGGCTGGTCTGTGCCCATGGAAGGCGACGGAGCGGGCGGTCCCCCCTCCGTACGCACGGCCGAAACCTTTCGGATTCGGGATCGTTGGCGACGGCATGATCATCACTGCCGGCCGTACGGCCACGGTTCTGTCCGCCGGGTTCGCCGGCCTCGTGCTCGCGCTCGCTCCCGTGGCCGCACAGGCGCATACGCTCCCGATCGGTGCCGCGCGCGCCGGGGGTGACCAGGTCACCATCGATTCCACCGGGTGGGTGGCGGGCGACGGGACGATCACGCTCTCCGGCACCTATCGATGCACCCCCCACCACGCCGGGACCGTGCTGGTCGGCGGTCAGGTGGACCAGGACGGTCGGCACGCCTCGGTCGACGGCAGTGTCGCCACGTGCGACGGCGCCCGACACACCTGGCGCAACACCGGGCAGCCCTACTTCGGCATCCACCCCGGCGCCGCGCGCGGCGAGGCCACCCTGCTCGAACTCGCACCCGGCGAGGGCGTGATCCCGCTTCTCCCGAACATCCTCGCCCACGACACCCGCGACGTGACGGTCAAGGCGATCTAGCGGTACGCCCGGCGACCCCGTCGCCCGGAGCCACGCCGCATGGCTCCGGGCGACGGGACCGCCCCTCCCACGCGGCGTGGATGGCGCTTCCGACGCGGATCAGGACAGGGACGGATCAGGACCGGCGCGGATCAGGACCCGGGCGTCGCGGTGAGCTTCGCGACGTCGGCGGCGTAGACGGTCATCCAGTGCGGATGCAGCCGGTAATAGACCACGTCGTTGTCCCAGTCGAACAGGTCGTCGCCGTAGAAGTCCTTGAAGTACGCCAGCAGGTCCGGCCAGTCCGCGGCCGGCTCGCCCTCCCGGGGGTTGAGGATCTCCACCTTGCCGTGCGTGAACACGCCCAGATCCTCACCGCGCATGTGCGCGGCGCTGACGGCGGGGCGCGCCGCGAGGTGGCGCGCCTTGGCGGCGTTGCGCGCCGTACCGAAGTGCCACTTGCCGCGCAGGAAGTGCCCATCCACGCCGCTGATCCGCGGCTCGCCCTTCGCCGTCACGGTGGACAGGGCGAGGGTGCACATGCCGGTGAGAGTCCGGGTGAGCTGCTCCGCGGTCAAGGTGCGCTCGCTGTTGATGATCGAGCGCAGATGTGTGGTGGAGTGGGAGAGGGAGGCGTCGAGGAGGGACTGAAGCTCTTTCAGATCTTCCGGAGTTTCGCGCATGGGGTCCTTGCCTATCCGAATCCGTCCGCGGCGCCCGGTGCACGCCATCACGGACGCCGACCAGTCAATGATCGACCCGGATCCCTGACATCCTGCGTCATGAATCCTCATCCATTCGGGTACACAATCGGACCGCCCGGCCCGCACCACGACAGGCGCCGGGAGGCCGGGGGCGGGTTCCGCCGTGACCCGCCCGCCCGCCGGCCTCCGCGGCTCAGTTCTTCGCCAGCTCGTTCCGCAACGCCCTGAGGTCCTGGACCGCCTGGAAGTCGGCCGCCGCGCACGCCGACAGCGCCGCGGTCAACCGGGTCACCGCCGTCTGCCGCTGCTCCAGCCCGAACGCCTCTATCCGCGCGGCCAGTTGCACGGCATCCACATACCCGTCGCCCTCCTCCGGCAGCAGCGGCACATACGCCGTCGCCGCCCGATCGGCCGCGTCCAGCGCCGGATGCAGCCGGTCGGCGCGCGCCAGCAGGTGGGCGAGCTGGTGATGCGTACCGGCCGTCTCGACCGCGATCATCGCCGCCACGTCGTCCCCCGAGCCCACACCCGAGGCCGACCCGTCGCCCGAGCCCACATCCGCATCCGCACCGGAACCCGCACCCGAGTCCGCGCCGCCCCCGGCCCCCGCCAGCTCCCGCAACGCCTCCCCGAACAGCGCCAACGCCCGGTCCACCCCCGACGGGTCCTCCCGGTCCGTGTTGCCCGCGATGTTCCACGCCTTCGCGCGCAGGGCGCGGACCGTCTCGCGTACGTCGCCCTCGGCGCGCAGCAGTTCGATCGCCCGGCCGAAGGCCGCCTGTGCCTGCGGCGCCATCCCCGCGTCGTCGAGCGCGTGCGCCGCCGCCACCGCGAGCTCCGCCTGCGTCGCCCGATCGGCGACCTTCGTCGCGGCCTCGGCGGCCATCGACAGATGCTTCGCCGCGTCCCGGGCGTCGCCGAGCCGGCGCAGGCACATGCCCAGCGCCCACCGTTCGTGCATCGCGTGCTCGGCGCCGTGCTGCGCCTCGATCTCCGGCAGCAACTCCTCCAGGATCGCCGCGGCCTCCGCGTCCCGGCCCAGGCCGAACAGCATGCTCACGGCACCCCTGCGGCACGCCGCCGCCATCTCCGCGTCGCCCTCGTCGTCGAAGACGTGCGCGGCCTCCAGCGCGAACGGCAGTGCGTCCTCGGCCCTTTCCTGCGCGCCGAGGGCGTTCGCCAGCATGGTCAGCGCGTGGCCGACCGGTAACTGCGGCTCGGCGTAGAACGCGGCCTTCTCCAGCGCCGCGCGCATGTCCGCCTCGGCCCCCGCCGGATCGCCCGACTGCATCCGCACCTGGCTGCGCAGGAACAGCGGCCGGCAGGCCAGCCACGGCCGTTCGGCCTCGCCGCACAGCGTGATGGCGGCGCTCAGATCGGCCAGGGCGTCGGCCGTACGATCCTGTTGCAGCGCCCGCTCGGCGCGGATGTGCAGCGCCGCCGCCTGACGGTGCCTCAGCCCGTACTCGCGGCCGAGGTCGTGCAGTTCGGTGAGGACGTCGTCGACGTCCTCCGCCTCGCTCGCCAGCGCCACGATCACCCGGTGGTGCAGGACCAGTGCGAGCGGCGCGGCGTCCCCCGGCAGGAATTTGGCGGCCTTGTCCCGAGCCGCGTCGAACAGCTCGATCGTGTCCGCCTCCTCGGCCCGGAACCGCGCCATCGCGACGCGCACCTCGGCACCCACGGCCCGCCCGGGCGCGTCCGCCGCGAGATAGCCGGCCGCGGCCCGGGTCAGCGCCGCGATGCCGGCCGCGAACTCGCCCTCCTCGACCAGCTCGACCCCGTCCGCCTCCTCGATCGCGGCGAGCGCGAAGGCGTCCACGTCCTGCCCCCGCTCCCGCGCGGCCGCCGCGTAGTCCCGCCAGGCGGCCTCCGAGTCGGGATGCCCCTGCGTGTCCAACTCCTGCGCGTGGGCGCGCAGTTCCTCGACGTCGGCGGCGGCCGGGACGGCGATCCTCGGGGCGACCGGCTCGGTTGCCGCGGCCACCCGCGCCGAACGCAACCCCAGCGGCAGCGACGTGGCCACCGGTACGGCCGCCAGCCGGCGCCGCACCCGCGAGCTCACCGCGTCGTTCCCGTTGCGCGCGTCGAAGCGCGCGGTGATCTCGAAGAGTTCGCGCTCGACCGTATCGCGCAGCGCGCCGGCCGAGGTGTCCTCGAAGACCACCAATTCGGGCCCGGCGACCGCGACCAACCGGCGCAGCAGCACCGCGACGCCGGCGAGGAAGTCGGAGTGGTCGGACGGGTCGCTCTGCGGACGCTCCAGCCACGCGCGGTGTTCGGCCAGGATCTCGATGCCTCGCCCCTCGTTGCCGGTCAGCGCACAGAACTCGATGTGCTCGGCGACCGCCGCGTACGTGCTCACCTTGCCGCGCACCGACCGGTAGCCGCGCAGGTGGTGGGCCCGCGCCCGATCCGGGTCGCCCGCGCGCACCAGCGGCAACATCGAGGTGGCCAGCGAGACCTGCGGCTCCTCGGCGCAGGTCAACTCGCCGTCCAGGGTGGGCGCGAGCAGCTCCAGCGCGTCGCCGTCCCGGCCCTGCGCGATCAACCAGCGGGCCTGCTCCCGCCGTTCGCACGCGTCGCAGTCGGCGAGTCGATCGCGGTCGGCGGCCAGCCACGCGTCGAACGCCTCGGTGGTCTCCGCGTCCGCGCCCACGTGCCGGGCCAGGTAGAACCGGCTCTGGTGCACCGGACGCGGGCTGTGTCCCGCCGTGCGGTACCGGCGCTCCATGTCCGCGAGATAGCCGCGGATCGCGGTCAGCGGCACCTCGGGCACCGAGAGCAGCGAGCTGGTGACCCACTTGAGGTCCCAGAACAGATGGTGGGTCAACTGCTCGTCGAAGCCCTCGGGGTGCTCGTCCCACAGCTTGAGCAGCCGGGACAGCGGCACCGGTGTGCGCGGCGACTCGCCGCCGTAGTTGTACGCGGTGATCAGCCGCAGCAGCGCCCACGCGAGGTTCTCGTCGTCGCCCATCCGCTCGGCCACCACGACCAGTTCCTCGGCGCGGGCGGTGCGGGCCTTGCCGTACGGCAGTTCCTCGTTCGCGTCCAGGGCAGCGAAGAACCCGGCGTCGTCACGGATTTCCATCAAGGGTTCCTATTCGGCGGGGTTCGGCTGGTGGACGGCCCGCTCCAGCAGGCCGAGGAAGGATCGGCCGAGCAGGCCGGTCTCGGCCGAGGTGAGCGGTCGGTGGCTGAGCAACAGGGCCTGGCCGTACAGTCCTTCGACCGCGGCCCGGGCCAGTTCGGGATCGTCGAGGCCGGCGATCCGGCGGACCAGCGGGTTGAGGTGGTTGAGCACGAGTTGGGCGCGCGGACCCTGGCCGCGCAGCGAGCCGAGGATGCCCGACCACAGGTCGTCGCCGCGACCGGCCGCGTCCTGCTCGGCCTCGGCCCGCCCGCGCTCGCCGCGCGCGTCCCGCCCGTCCAGCAGCAGCGCCGGCACGGTGACCGGCTGGTAGGTGCGCAGCGACACGTCGCAGGAGAGCGGATCGAGCGCGGCCCGCGCGTGCGCGAGGAAGCTCGCCGCGGCCAGTTCGGCGGCCGGGTCGACCGAGTCCAGGTGCGCGGTGACGGTGTCCGGGTCGAGTTCGGTGACGGTGGTGCCCGGGCGGATCTCGGCCAGTCGGTGCACCAGGTCCAGGTCGTAGGTGTAGCCGCCGTTGACCACGCCGAGCCCGGCCGCCGCCGCGATCGGCGCCACCTGCCGGTACTCCTCCACGGTCGAGGTCACGTGCACGACCGGATGCCGACGGGCGAACTCGTCGAGCGCGATCCGCCCGTCCGTGGTCTCGAACGGCAACCACGGCAGGACCAGGCGCAGCAGTTCGTCATCGTGCCGGGCGAGTGCCTTCACGCCCAGGTGATGCACACTCAGGAACCGGGCCAGTCGCGACTGATCGTGCGCGGCCAGGTTCGCCAGCCAGTCCCGGATGTGCCCGCCGAGCGCGTCCCGCACGCCCGCGAGCGACTCGTCGTCGTACAGGCTCTCCCGGGACGCGGTGGGCCGCAGCGTGTCGGTGTCCACGACGCAGCGCACGAAGAACGCCCAGTCGGGCAACAACCCGTCGGCGTTCTCGGTGAGCAGCATGCCCTTGAGGTGCACGCGGTGCTTGCCGCGCATCGCCGGGCTGACCGCCTCCGGCAGCACGAACGCCGCGCCGCGCACCCCCGCGAGCGGTACGTCCAGGTCGATCACGTCCAGCGGGGTGAAGCCGAGCCGGCTCTCGCAGTACGCGGCGAGCGCGGCCCGACGGCGCTCCGCGGTGGGGTACGGGCGATCCCACACCGCGGGTGTGTCGGTGATCGGTGTGTGCTCGCAGGCGGCCACCACGGTGACCCGGTACGGCAACAACGCGCCGAAGTCGCGGGCGAGTTCGATCACCCGGTCCGGGGCGAACCAGGACTCGCTGCCCCGACGCGGCGTCAGGAAGACCGTGGTGCCCGGCTCTTCGCGCTCCTCGCGGGCCAACGCGCGGACCGTGTAGCGGCCGTCGGAGCCGGCCTTCCACTCCACCGGCGGCGCGTCCACCAGCGCCGAGCGGGTCACCACGGTGATCTCGTCGGCGACCACGAAGCACGCGAGCAGACCGATGCCGAACTGGCCGATGTAGTCCCGCCGCGCGCTCTCCAACTCGTCCCGTTTGGAGCTGCGCCCGATGGTCGCCAGGAAGCGGTGCACGTCGGCCTCGGTCAGCCCGACGCCGGTGTCCGCGATCCGCAGGCCGCCGTCCTCGACCGTGATGGTGATCTCCGCGTCCGCCTCCGGATCCGCGGCTCTGCGCGCGGTCACCGCGTCGACGCCGTTCTGCAGCAGCTCGCGCAGGTATACCCGGGGGCTGGAGTAGAGGTGGTGCGACAACAGGTCGACCAGACCGCGCAGATCGACCTGGAAGGTGTGGTCTGCGGCGGTTATCGCGGCGTCGTTCATGCGGACTTCGTCACCTCGGGGCAGGATCGCCGGCCGACATCCCGGCCGAGTGCTGATGGTACGAAACGGCGGGGACAGGCGGCGAATCAGTTGTCCGCCCGCCCGTCCCCGCCGACCGGGGTTCAGCTCTTGGGCGCGTCCACGGTCCGCCCGTCGCGCAGCGCCTGGAACAGCGCCTTGGAACCCTTGTCGTCCCACAGCACGGTGGAGCCGACATTCTTGACGGGGTATCCGGGGTTCGAGATCGGCACCGTCGTGGTGACACCGTCGCCGCCGGACAGGCTGCCCATGTCCTTGAACAGGTCGTACAGGTCGAACAGCCCGGTGTCGTCGTCCACCGTCACCGCGCTCAGCGAGGCGTCCGCGACCGGGAAGGCGCTGAACGGGTTGAGCAGGACGCTCGCCGACTTGGCCTTCTTCGCCAGCGCGCTGAGGAACTTCTGCTGGTTCTCCATCCGGGCCAGGTCGGAGCGCGCCGGGTCGTAGTAGCGGGAGCGGACGAAGGCGAGCGCCTCCGCGCCGTCCAGCGTCTGGCAACCGGCCTTCAGGTCCGCGCCGGACTTCTCGTCCTTGATCGGCCCCTTGAGGCAGATGTCCACGCCGTCCATCGCGTCGACGATGTTGTTGAAGCCGCCGAAGCCGATCTCCGCGTAGTGGTCGAGCCGAAGGCCGGTGGCCATCTCGACGGTCCGGGCCAGCAGCGGCGCGCCGCCGAGGTCGAAGGCCGCGTTGAGCTTGTTCTTCTGCGCCTTGACCGTCTTGCCGTTCTTGCTGAACGCCGGGATGTCCACATACGAGTCGCGCGGCAGGCTGATCAGCGCGGTGCCGCCCTTGCCCTTGTGCAGCAGCATCATCGAGTCGGTGCGCTTGCCCGAGGCCTTGCCGGTGTGCAGTTTCTTGCGGTCGTCGGCGTCCAGGCCCTCACGGCTGTCCGAGCCGACGATCAGCCACGTGGTGCCCGCGGTCGACGCCGGGCGGCCCTTGTAGTTGTCCAGGACGTCCTCGTGCCGGATCTTCGAGTCGGCCCAGAAGTACGTCACGGTGCCGAACACCACGATCAGCGTGACGAAGATCGCGATCCCGATCAGGATGCGCTTCTTCCAGTTGACCGGGCCGCGCGGGCGCCGCGGCGGATCACCGGGGCGGGGCGGCCCGTCGGGGCCGTCGGGCCCGCCGGGGCCGCTCGGCCCGCGCTGCGGCGGCGGTCCCGCCGGCGCCGGGGGCGCGCCGTGCGCGTCGGCGATCGGCGGTTGCGGCGGATAGGCGTCCGGGCCGGGCGCCTGCCGGACCGGCGGGACACCGCCCGGCGGCGGCGGGTAGCCACCCGGCGCGGGCGGATACCCGCCCGGCGACTGCGGTGGATGGCCGGCGGCCGGCGGCCCGCCGACCGGATGTCCACCGGCGGAGTGGCCGCCGGGGCGGCTCGGAATCGTTCCCGGAGGGGGCTGCTGCGGCTGTTGGTCGCCATCCGCCCATCCCGGCGGCCAATTACTCATGAGAGCGAAGCTTTCACTCCATCAGCCCCGAGGCAACCGAATGCCTATCTCATCGACCATCTGTTCCACAGTTGATGCTCACTTCTTACACGAGACCTCGTCACCGGATTTGGCGGAGTATGCCGGATTCGGTGTTGCCGCCATGGACGGCTGCTCGCTGCTCGCGCCGCCGACCCGGACCGGGGTCGTTCCCTGGTACGACGAGCCCACGACCACCTCGATCGTGCGGCCCAGGCCGGTGACCGACTCCAGCGTCGCGCCCGGCAGCGCGGCCTGCACCGTCTTGACCGAGCGGTTCCACCGGGGGTCGTACCGGATGATCGTGCGGGCCCCGTCCGTGGAGGTCGAGATGCGCGGCGCGCCGGCCATCGCGAAGCCCGCGTTCTTGAGGTCCTCGTGCGCGCGCGGCCCCAGGCCGGTGGTCGGCGCGCCGTTGTACACCAGCACCGAGATGTCGCCCGGCGCCACCTCGACCGACACCGGGGACGGCGCCGGGGCGGTGGTGGCACCCGGTGTGTCGGGCTTCTTCTCCGGCGGCGCAATCAGGTCCTTGTCGTCGCGGATCGCCTGGAACAGACCGGCCGCCTTGGCCTCGTCCCACAACACGGTCGAGCCCCAGTCCGGGACCTGGTGGTCCATGCTCTTGAGCGGCACCTGCGCGTAGGTGACCCCGGAGTTGGTCAGGTTCCTGAGCTTGCCGCCCAACTCCAGGAAGTCCTGCGAGCTCATCTTGTCGTCGACCTTGATCGAGCCGAGCACCGCGTCCAGCACGTTCTTGAGCTTGAGCGGGTCGGTCAGCGTGCCGGAGGAGGTCGCCTTCGCGAGCACCTGCGTCATGAACTTCTGCTGGCGCTGGGTACGGCCGATGTCACCGGTCGGGTCGCTGGCGATGTACCGGGCGCGGACGAACTGGAGGGCCTTGACGCCGTCCAGCTTGCTGGTGCCGGCGGGCAGATCGAGGCCGGACTTGGGGTCGCGCAGCGCCTTGGGCGTACACATCTCGATGCCGCCGAGGGTGTCCACGACGCTGACGAACGAGACGAAGTTGACCTCGATGTAGTGGTCGATCCTGATGCCGGTGGCCTTCTCCACGGTGGCGACCGTGAGCGGGGGACCGCCGAGCGTGTAGGCGGCGTTGATCTTGCCCTTGGAGGGGCCGCGTTGCTCGCCGGTGGTCTTGTCCTTGTGCGCCGGGAACTCCACATAGCTGTCGCGCGGCAGGCTGGTGATGGTCGCGCGGTCCCGCTTGGCGTTGAGGTGCACGATCATCACCGTGTCGGTGCAGTCGCAGGACTCACCGCCGGCGTGCAGCTTGTTGAGCGTGTCCTTGGAGATGCCGGCGCGGTTGTCCGAGCCGACGACCAGGAAGTTGAGGTCCTTGCCGGATCCGGTGCCCGGGCGGTTGTCCAGGCCCTTGAACGGGTCTATCCGCTGGATCTTCCCGTCGAAGTGCTTCACCCACGCCCAGCCGATGCCGCTGGTCGCCAGGATCGCCGCCGCGAGCACGCCGGTGATCAGTACGAGCCAGTTGCGGCCGACGTTGCGCTCGGGCCGGTCGCCGGTGGTGGTTCTCGCCGGGGGTCGGCCGCCGGTCGTCGCCATGGGCTGCGGTGTCCCTCCTCGCGGACCGATGTCGTCCCGCCGTTCGCCGCGCACCCTTGCGGCGCGCACCGTGCGGATGTGCATCCGTACCCGCGTTCACCCGAAGGACGCCTGCCCGTCCGACCACGGTTGCGGTGGGCGTCGAACCACCGTAAGCCGGGATCCGGCGGGATCGGGGACGGCACGCCGACGGCCACCCTCGCTCGCTCACCCGGTCGATGCCCGTCGGCAGGTCCATTCGCAGTACGCTCCAAGGCGATGAATCACACCGCCGACGAGCCCGCCACGCACGAGCCCCCAGCTCGCCGAGCGGAGCCGCTTCCCGAAAAACCGCCCGTCTCCGTGATCATGCCGGTGCTCAACGAGTCCCGACATCTCGAAGAGGCCGTCGGTCGTGTGCTCGCGCAGGACTACCCCGGCGACATCGAAGTGGTGATCGCGCTCGGACCGTCCACGGACGACACCGACTCCATCGCCGCCCGGTTGGTCGCGAACGACGAGCGGGTACACACCGTCGCCAACCCGAGCGGTCGGACCCCGTGCGCGCTCAACGCCGCGATCGGCGCCTCCAGCCATCCGGTGATCGTGCGCGTCGACGGCCACGGCATCCTGCCCGCGGGCTACATCTCCACCGCCGTCCGGTTGCTGGTCGACACCGGTGCGGCCAATGTCGGCGGGCTCATGCACGCCGAGGGCACCACCCCCTACGAGGACGCGGTCGCCCGCGCGATGACCTCCAAACTCGGCGTCGGGAACGCGCGCTTCCACACCGGCGGCAGCGCGGGGCCCGCGGACACCGTGTACCTCGGCGTCTTCCGGCGCGAGGTGCTGGAGGAAATGGGCGGGTACAACGAGGAGTTCGAGCGGGCCCAGGACTGGGAGCTGAACTACCGGATCCGCCAGGCCGGCTACCTGATCTGGTTCTCGCCCGAGCTCAAGGTCTCCTATCGACCCAGGCAGACCCCCAAGGCGCTGGCCAAGCAGTACTTCAACTACGGCCGTTGGCGGCGGGTGGTGTCCCGGCACCACAAGGGTTCGGTCAACCTTCGCTATCTGGCACCGCCGGCCGCGCTGCTCGCGGTCACGGTGGGCACGGTGGCCGGTCTGGTCGGCTTCTGGCCCGGCTGGCTGCTGCCCGGCGGCTACGTGGTGGCCATCCTGGGCGGCGTCGCGTGGGAGGGCCGCGGCCTGCGGCCCGCCGCGTTCGTACGCCTGCCCATCGTGCTCGCCACGATGCACGGGGCTTGGGGAGCCGGCTTCCTGACCAGTCCGAAGAGCCTCGCCGATCGGGTCGAGGCGGGCACGGAGCGGCCGGCCGACGAGTTGAGCTGAACCACCGGCAACGGTTGTCCGAGGGCCCGGGTCGCGCGCGTGCGACCCGGGCCCTCGCGTTGTGTGGGAAAAGCGTTGCCTCGGCTGCGGCCCGGGATCGCGCTCCGGACGCGGCCTCGGTCGGGCCTCGGCTGCGGCCCCGGATCGGGCTCCGGAGCCGGCCCCGGGCCGACGACTCGCCGCTTCTTCGGCCGGAAACCGGGTCCTTTCGGTAAAGCCAAGTAACGTGGCCGCCCTGGTCACCGCTCGTCCCCGGTGACAGTCTGTGAACAGTCGGCACGGCCTTGGGAGACGACGGCGATGAGCGACAGGGACTCGGCTGTGGCCGCTGGAGTGGCGATTCCGGACGCCCGGCAGGCCGCGGAGGATCGCGGCTTCACCCCGCCCGAGCGGCTGCGGCGCGTCGTCGTCACCCACACGGACGTGGGCGGGGAACATTCCGACGATCCGGTCGAGGGTGCCTACGTGCTGCGGATCGAGCCCGCCGAGACGGTCGCGGTGACCACCTCGGTGCAGGTGTCCGAGACCGGCGTGGTGCGCTCGTTGCGGGTGCCGATCGACCCGGCCCAGACCGCCCGGCTCGCCGCCGCGCGGGCCGGGGTCGAGGCGCTCGACGGCGGTGGGGTGCTCAAGGGACTGCGCCGGATCATGGCCCAGCGCGACCTGGAGGCGGTCCGCCGCGCCCACCGGGCCGAGGCCGAACGCGACGCCGACGCGTGGGCACTGCGCTGCGCGCGGGCGTACGAGCCGTACGTGCGCGCGTTCGCGGCCGACGCGCAGCCGCCGGCCGCGTCCTCGCCGGTGCTGGGCATCGGGCCGACCAACACCTGCGGACAGGGGCACGCGTGGGCCCGCGCGGTCGAACGGCACCTGCCGGGCGTCCGCGCCGAGGCGTCCGCGCTCGCCTCCGCCAACACCCTGGGTCACCCCACCGATCAGGCGATCGAGACCGACGACTGGCTGTCCACCCGCTGGCAGTTGGGCCGGCTCGCCCATGTGCTGGATCGCTACACCCACGTCCTGGCGGAGTGCGGGATGCCCGCGTTCGGCCGATTGGGCGGTTCCTGGGTGGACACCGACCTGGCCGAACTGCGGGCGGCCGGGATCGCGCTGGGACTGGTGCTGTACGGCTCGGAGGTGCGCGATCCGGCGGCGCACCGGGCCCGGGTCGAGTTCTCGCCGTTCGACCCGCGCTACGAGCTCACCCACGCGTTGCAGGCCAAGGTGGACCGGCTGCTGCCGATCCTGCGGGACCTGGACGTGCCGACCTTCGTGGCCACGCCCGACCTGATCGCCGACGTGCCGAACGCGGTATGGCTGCCCACCACGCTCGACCCCGAGGTGTGGCGCGCCGACACGCCGGTGCTGACCCGGGAACGCCCGGTCGTACTGCACGTGATGTCGAGCCCATTCCTGCACGGCACCGCGCGGATCGAGCCCACCCTGCACCGACTGCACGAGATCGGCCTGATCGAGTACCGGCGGGTCCTGAACCGCTCCGCCCGCGAACTCCCGGCGCTGTTCGCGGACGCCGACATCGTGCTCGACCAATTCGCTTGCGGCTCCTACGGCATGACGTCGTGTCAGGCGCTCGCGGCGGGCCGCCTGACGATCTGCTACCTGCACGAGTCGGCGACCGCGCACCTGCCGTCCGACCTGCCCATCCGCGGCGCCGACCCGAACTCGCTCGCCGAGGTGCTGGAGGAGGTGATCGCCGAACCGGACGCGGCCCGCGAACTGGCCGCACGCGGCCCGGCGTACGTCGCCGAGCACCACGACGGCCGGCGTTCGGCCCGCGTCCTCGCCGATTTCCTGGGCGTGGCGGCCGAGTGAGCACTAGCGTTCGAGGGTGGCAATCGACCCGAGCGCGGACGTTGACGAGTCGGCAACCATCGGCGAGGGCACCCGTGTGTGGCACCTCGCCCAGATCCGGGAGGACGCGGTCCTCGGCCCGAACTGCGTGATCGGTCGCGGCGCGTACATCGGACCCGCGGTCCGCGTCGGGGCCAACGTCAAGGTGCAGAACCACGCGCTGGTCTACGAGCCCGCGGTGCTCGAGGACGGCGTCTTCATCGGCCCGGCCGTCGTGCTCACCAACGACATGTACCCGCGCGCGATCACCCCCGACGGCCTGCTCAAGGGCGAAAAGGACTGGTCGGCCCAGGGCGTGACGGTCCGTCAGGGTGCCGCCGTGGGCGCCCGCAGCGTGGTCGTCGCGGGCGTGACGATCGGCCGCTGGGCCCTGATCGCCGCCGGCGCGGTGGTGCATCGCGACGTCCCCGACCACGCCCTGATGGCCGGCGTCCCGGCCCGCCGCATCAAATGGGTCGGCCGCGCGGGCGTGCCCCTGACCGACGCGGGCGACGGCCGGTGGCGCTGCCCGGAAACCGGCGAGCTGTACACGGAACAGGACGGGCGACTGACCCTGACAGCGCCGCCCGCCGCCTCGACCGCATAGGCGTCGCGGAACGCCGGGAGTCGGTGGACCCTTCCGGTTGCCGCAGCGATCGCCGAATCCCCCGGCCGAAGCCTCGCCGGCCTCCCGGCCGGGGGATCGTGGCGCTCCGCACCTCGCCCGTGCGGACCGAGGGGCCTACTTCGGCAGGTTCCGGGCCATCACGATGCGCTGGACCTGGTTGGTGCCCTCGTAGATCTGGGTGATCTTGGCGTCGCGCATCATCCGCTCCAGCGGGTAGTCGCGCGTGTAGCCGTAGCCGCCGAGGAGCTGGACCGCGTCCACGGTGATCTCCATCGCCGCGTCGGAGGCGAAGCACTTGGCGGCGGCGCCGTGGAAGGTCAGGTCCGCGTCGCCGCGCTCGGACTTGGCCGCCGCCGCGTAGGTCAGTTGCCGGGCCGCCTCCAGCTTCATCGCCATGTCCGCGAGCATGAACTGGATGCCCTGGAAGTCGGCGATCGGCTTGCCGAACTGCTTGCGCTCCTGCACGTACCCCTTCGCGTAGTCGAGCGCGCCCTGCGCGATGCCCAGCGCCTGCGCCGCGATCGTCACGCGCGTGTGGTCGAGCGTCTTCATCGCGGTGGCGAAGCCGGTGCCCTCGGCGCCGATGATCCGGTCGGCCGGGATCCGCACGTTGTCGAGGTAGACCTCGCGCGTTGGCGAACCCTTGATGCCGAGCTTCTTCTCCGGCGCGCCGAACGAGACGCCCTCGTCCGACTTCTCCACCACGAAGGCCGAGATGCCCTTGCTGCGCTTGTCCGGGTCGGTCACCGCCATCACCGTGTAGAACTCGGAGACGCCCGCGTTGGTGATCCAGCGCTTGACGCCGTTGAGCACCCACGAGTCGCCGTCGCGCACCGCGCGGGTCTTCATCGCGGCGGCGTCCGAGCCCGCCTCGGGCTCGGACAGGCAGTAGGAGAACATCCCGTCGCCGCGCGCCACCGCGCCGAGGTAGCGCCGCTTGAGGTCCTCGGACCCGGACAGCACGAGCGGCATGGTGCCGAGCTTGTTGACCGCCGGGATCAGCGACGAGGAGGCGCACACCCGCGCGATCTCCTCGATCACGATCACGGTGGCCAGCGCGTCCGCGCCCGAGCCGCCGTACTCCTCGGGGATGTGGACCGCGTGCAGATCGTTCGCGCTGAGCGCGTCCAGCGCCTCCTGCGGAAAGCGGGACTGCTCGTCGACCTCGGCGGCGAACGGGGCGATCTTCGCCTCGGCGAGGGCGCGGACCGACTCGCGGAGCATGTCGTGCTCCTCGGAGACGCGGTAGAGGTCGAAGTCTTTTCGTCCGGCCACGGGTGCCTGCCTCTCGACTGAAGGATGTGCGGCGCGTACGCAGCAGCGTTTTATTACCGCTCAGTAAACAACACTGTCGCCCACAATTATTCAGCCGCACCCCGGCCGGGCCCGCATCGGCACGGCCACGATTCGACGACGCCGGCGTGACGGCGACGGATACGATCCATGACGGACGGCATCCGCACCCGTCCCATCGGGCTCCATCAGGCTCCATCCCGCCCCTCGACGAAGAAGTCAGGTGACGTACGTGGCACCCCGCATCACGGTCATCGGTACCGGCTACCTGGGCGCCACGCACGCCGCGTGCATGGCCGAGCTGGGCTTCGAGGTCCTCGGCATGGACGTGGATCCCGACAAGGTGGCCACCCTCTCGAGCGGCCGGACACCGTTCTGGGAGCCCGGGCTGGAAGAGCTGATGGCCCCGCACGTCGCGTCGGGGCGGCTGCGCTTCACCACCGACGTCGCCGAGGTCGCCGAGTTCGGCGACGTGCACTTCGTCTGCGTGAACACGCCGCAGCGCAAGGGCGAGTTCGCCGCCGACGTGTCCTACATCGACGCCGCCGTGGACGCGCTGGCCCCGCTGCTCACCCGCCCGTGCCTGATCGTCGGCAAGTCCACCGTCCCGGTCGGCACCGCCGAGCGCCTCGCCGTCCGGATCGCCGAGCTGGCGCCGGTGGGCACCGAGGCCGAGCTGGCCTGGAACCCCGAGTTCCTGCGCGAGGGCTACGCCGTCCAGGACACCCTGCACCCGGACCGGCTGGTGATCGGCGTGCGCTCGCAGCGGGCCGAGGCCGCGCTGCGCGAGGTGTACGCGAAGCTGCTCGCCGAGGACGTACCGCTCGTGGTGACCGACTTCGCCACCTCCGAGCTGGTCAAGACCGCCGCCAACTCGTTCCTGGCCACCAAGATCTCCTTCATCAACGCGATGGCCGAGGTCTGCGAGGCGGCCGGGGCCGACGTCGAGCAACTGTCCGAGGCACTCGCCTTCGACCCGCGGATCAACGGCCGCTTCCTCAAGGCCGGCCTCGGCTTCGGCGGTGGTTGCCTGCCCAAGGACATCCGCGCGTTCATGGCCCGGGCGGGTGAATTGGGCGCCGACCAGGCGCTCACCTTCCTGCGCGAGGTGGACGCGATCAACATGCGCCGCCGGTTCCGGATGGTCGACCTCGCCCGCGAGCAGTGCGACGGCAGCTTCCTGGGCCGCCGGGTGGCCGTCTTCGGCGCCGCCTTCAAGCCGAACTCGGACGACATCCGCGACTCGCCCGCGCTCAACGTCGCCGCCCAGGTACAGCTCCAGGGCGGCGAGGTGACCGTGTACGACCCCAAGGCGATGGACAACGCCAAGAAGATGTACCCGGGCCTGACCTTCGCGGAGACCGCCTTCGACGCCGCCCGGGGCGCCCACGTGGTGCTGCATCTGACCGAGTGGCCGGAGTTCCGCGAGATGGATCCGGCCGAACTGGGCGAGATCGTCGCACAACGTCGCGTACTCGACGGGCGCAATGCCCTCGACCCGGTGCGCTGGCGCGGCGCAGGATGGACGTACCGGGCACTCGGTCGCCCCTGAGTAGCCGGCCCGCCCCGGGGGCACACTCACCGGGCCGACGGCGCCGCGCCGTCCGTCTGTCGGGGGGCACCGCGAGCAGCGAGACAAGGACTGCGAGGTCATCAGCATGCCGTACGGCGACGAGGCCACGATCCGACGGATCCTCGACACACACACGTGGGCGGTGGTGGGACTCAGCACCAACTCCCACCGCGCCGCATATGGAGTAGCCGCGTTCCTCCGCCAGTGGGGAAAGCGCGTCGTGCCCGTGCACCCGAAGGCCGAGATCGTGCACGGCGAGCAGGGCTATGCCACGCTCGCCGAGATCCCGTTCCCGGTGGACGTGGTCGACGTGTTCGTCAACTCGGAACATGCCGGCGAGGTCGCCGACCAGGCCGTCAAGATCGAGGCGAAGGCGGTCTGGTTCCAGTTGGACGTGATCGACGAGCGGGCCTACCAGCGCGTCCGCGACGCGGGCCTGGACATGGTGATGGACCGCTGCTCCGCGGTGGAGCTCCAGCGCATCACGATGACCGGGGCGGGGCGGGGCTGATTTGTCGGGCGACTTCGTCGCCGGCTCGCGAGGCGCCGCTTTTTCTTTCCCCCGCTTCGCTCCTCCAAGAAAAAGCGGCACCTCGCTCGGGGCTTCGTGTCCCTGCGCTTCGCTCCGGGCCACGAAGCCCAAGTTTTGCGGCTCCGCCGCTCTCCGCGCTTCGCGCGTCGATCACTGGGGTGGGGTGGGTCGGGGGCGCTGACGCGCCTGGGGGTGGGGCGCGGGGGCTGACGGGTCGGGGAGCTAGGATCCGATCCGCTCGCGGAGTTTGCGGCCCTTTTCGGTTGCCTGCGCCTTCAGGTCGGCCTGGAATGTGGTCATCCGCGCCAGCAGGGCCGGATCGTGGGCCGCCAGCATCCGCACCGCGAGCAGGCCGGCGTTGCGCGCGCCGCCGATCGAGACGGTGGCCACCGGCACGCCGGCCGGCATCTGCACGATCGACAACAGCGAGTCCATGCCGTCCAGGTACTTGAGCGGCACCGGTACGCCGATCACCGGCAGCGGGGTCACCGAGGCGAGCATCCCGGGCAGGTGCGCGGCGCCGCCGGCGCCCGCGATGATCGCCTTGAGACCGCGCTCGGCCGCGCTCGTGCCGTACTCGATCATCTCCTGCGGCATCCGGTGCGCGGAGACCACGTCGGCCTCGTACGCGATCCCGAACTCGTCCATGACCTGCGCGGCGAGTTCCATCACCGGCCAGTCCGAGTCGGACCCCATGACGATGCCGACGACGGGCTGCGTGCTCATTCGGTGATGTCCCCTCGGAGGTAGTCGGCGGCGTGCCGGGCGCGCTCGCGCACGTCCGCCAGGTCGTCGCCGCACACGGTGACGTGCCCGACCTTGCGGCCGGCCTTCACGTCCTTGCCGTACATGTGCACCTTGACCCCGGGATCGCGGGCCATCACGTGCAGGTACGGGCGGTACATGTCCGGGTAGTCGCCGCCGAGCACGTTGACCATCACGGTCCACGGCGCCCGGGCGCGCGGGTCGCCCAGCGGCAGGTCGAGCACCGCGCGCAGGTGGTTCTCGAACTGCGAGGTGACCGCGCCGTCGATGCTCCAGTGCCCGCTGTTGTGCGGACGCATGGCCAGCTCGTTGACCAGGATCCGGCCGTCGGTGGTTTCGAACAGCTCGACCGCGAGGTGTCCGGTCACATCCAGCTCGCCCGCGATCGACAGCGCGATCCGCTGCGCCCGCACCGCGCGCTCCTCGGCCAGGTCCGGCGCGGGCGCGATCACCTCGCGGCATACGCCGTCCACCTGGATCGACTCGACCACGGGATAGGCCACCGCCTGGCCGTGCGGCGAGCGCACCACGCAGGCCGCCAGCTCGCGGGTGAAGTCCACCTTCTCCTCGGCGAGCACCGGCACCCCGGCCGCGAACGGCACGGCGGCCTCGTCCTCGCCGCGCACGATCCACACGCCCTTGCCGTCGTAACCGCCGCGGGTGGTCTTGAGCACCACCGGCCAGCCGCCCACCTCGGCGGCGAACGCCGCGACGTCGGCCGGGTCGGTCACGATCCGGTTGCGCGGGCACGGCACGCCGATCTCGGCCAGCCGGGCCCGCATGACGCCCTTGTCCTGGGCGTGTACCAGGGCCTTCGGACTCGGCCGCACGGCCACGCCGTCGGCCTCCAGGGCTTCCAGGAGCGCGGTGGGCACCTGTTCGTGGTCGAAGGTGACCACGTCACAGCCCTGCGCGAAGCGGCGCAGGTCGGCGAGGTCGTCCTCACTGCCGAGCACGACATCGCCGACGACCTGGGCCGCGGATTCGGACGGGGATGCGGCGAGTACGCGAAAGCGGGCGCCGAGCGGGATTGCGGCCTGGTGCGTCATGCGGGCGAGCTGGCCGCCGCCGACCATGCCGACGACTGGGAACGTCACGGGGGAAGGGTACCGACCCGACTCGGGTGGGCGTGTCGGCGGGCGTTCCGGGCGTGGCCGAGCAAGGCCCGAACGACATGTGCCACATGGGGCGGAAGATGTTCCGGTAAAGAGTCTGCAACAGGAGGGAGACCGCGCGCCGATGCCGAACGGCCGCGGCGGCTACCCTCGTCGGGTGAGTCGTCATGCCGATAGCACCCGCGGAGCCAGAGCAGCGTCCGAGCCGTTGCCCGTCGACGCACGTCCCGACACGGTCGGCACGCCGCCCGCGAGTCGTCTCGCGCGCTTTCGCGCCGAGGTCACCCAATTCCTGGTCGCGGGCGGGCTCGCCTACGCGGTGGACGTACTCGTGTTCAACCTCGGCCTCTCGCTCGGCATGGGCGGGGTCGCGGCGAAGATCATGTCCTCGATCCCGGCGACAATCGTCGCCTACGTCGGTAACCGGTACTGGACCTATCGGCATCGGGATCGCACCGGCGTCGGCCGCGAATACACCCTCTTCTTCGTGTTCAGCGCGATCGCGGCGGGCATCCAGGCATCGAGTGTGTACGTCTCGCACACCCTGATGGGCTACGAGAGCAAGCTCGCCGACAACATCTCGGCGAACATCGTCGGTATGGCCCTCGGCACGCTGTTCCGCTTCTGGGCATTCCGTACGTGGGTGTTCAAGCACAAACGGCCGGAATCCGTGCCGGTCGTCGAAGGTGGCATGTCGTGAAGGCGCTCCGGGATTGGTACGGCCGGGTCGGACACCTGCTGCACGAGACGCTGAAGTTCGGCGCCGTGGGCGGCTTCGGCGTGATCGTCAACGTGATCGTGTTCAACATCTGCCGCAACCACCTGGGCCTGGCCTCGGTGCGCTCGTCGGTGATCTCGACCGCCATCGCGATCGTGGTCAACTACCTGGGCAACCGGTACTGGGCCTTCCGGCACCGTACGTCCGCGGACAGTCGCCGCGAGTTCGTGCTGTTCATGGTGTTCAGTGGGGTCGGCATGGCGATCGAGGCGGGCACCGTGGCCATCTCGCACTACTGGCTCGGCTACCCCTCGCTGCTCGCGGACAACGTCGCCAAGTACGCGGTCGGACTGCCGCTGGGCACGCTGTTCCGCTTCTGGTCCTACCGCACGTGGGTGTTCACCGGCACCCACCAGGTCGACCGCAAGGCGGTCCGGGTGGTCGCGCCGCAGCATGCGGGCGAGGAGGCCGCGGAGGCCGACGGGCGGCCGGCGGGCCCGGGCCGGGCGCACCTGGACACCGAGGCGGCCCGGCTGGTCGAGGACGAGAGCGAGACGTCCCGGGCCTGAGGCCCGGGACTCGAAGGCTCGGGTTCAAGATCTGGGGTTGGTCGAAGGCTTGGCGTTCGAAGGCCCGAGGGCCTCACTCCGGCGGTTCCTCCGGGTGGGCCGCCAGGAACACCGCGAACACCGGCGGGCGCTGCTGGAGCAGTTCCAGGCGACCGCCGTCCGCCTCGGCCAGGTCGCGGGCGACCGCGAGGCCCAGACCGGTCGAGTTGTGGCCGCTGACCGCCCGCTCGAACACCCGCGCACCCAGCTCGTCGGGCACTCCCGTGCCCTCGTCCTCGACCTCGAGCACCACCGACGTGCCGGTCGTCCGGGTACGGATGTTCACCGCGCCCGCGCCGTGCATGAGGGTGTTCTCGACCAGCGTCGCGAGCACCTGGGACAGCGCGCCGGGCGTGGCCACGGCGGTCAGCCCACGCTCCCCCTCGACCCGGATGTTGCGCTTGGCCTCGCGGAAGTTGGGCCGCCACTCGTCGATCTGCTGCTGGATCACGTCGTCCACCCGCACGGTGACCGCGGACATGTTGCGCGGGTCGCGCCCGCCGCTGCCGCGCCGGCTGCTGGTGAGCAGCCGCTGCACCACGTCGGTGAGCCGCTCCACCTGGGAGAGCGCGATCGCGGCCTCCTCCTTGACGATCTCCGGGTCCTCGGTCGCGATGATCTCCTCGAGGCGCATCGAGAGCGCGGTGAGCGGGGTGCGCAGTTGGTGGGAGGCGTCCGCGGCGAGTCGGCGTTCGGCGGTGAGCATCCGGGCGATGCGTTCGGCGCTCTGGTCCAGCACCTCGGCCACCCGATCCAGTTCGGGCACGCCGTACCGGCGATGCCTTGGCCGGGGGTCGCCCGAGCCGAGCCGTTCGGCGGTCTCGGCCAGGTCGGTCAGCGGGCGGGCCAGCCGGCGGGCCTGCCACACGGCGAGGGCGGCGGCGGCCGCGACGGCGAGCAGCGCGACGCCGAGGATCAGCAGGAGGGATTCGCGGATCTTGCCGGTGACCCGCTCGCGCGGCTCGCCGACGGTGACCGAGTCGCCCATCTCGCCGTGCATGTCCTTCTCGAAGACCCGGCCGCTCGGCTTGTCGCCGATCACCAGCGGGGGCTCCCCCGGCAGCCGCACGATCGCGTAGCGATGCGGTTCGATCTGACGGTGCAGCAGTTCCGCGTCCGAACGTTCACCGGAGGCCAGCCGCAGCTCGACGACCTCCAGGATGCGCGCGGCCTCGGCCTTGAGGCTGTCGCCGGCGCTGTTCTCGATCGCGTGCGTCTCCACGAACGCCAGGGGCACGCCGAGGACCGCCACGACGACCAGGACCACGCCGAGCGTGGTGTTGATGAGCCTGCGACGCAAGGTTGGTCCCGTCAGCTTTCCGAGGTCGGTTCCCGCGAAGTCGGCCCGGCTCGAAATCAGCTCTTCTCGAAGCGGAAGCCCACGCCGCGCACGGTGGTGATGTAGCGGGGGTTGCCCGCGTCGTCGCCGAGCTTCTTGCGCAGCCACGAGATGTGCATGTCCAGCGTCTTGGTGGAACTCCACCACGTGGTGTCCCACACCTCGCGCATGAGCTGGTCACGGGTGACCACCCGGCCGGCGTCGCGCACGAGCACCCGCAGCAGGTCGAACTCCTTGGCGGTGAGCTGGAGCTCCTCCTCGCCGATCCAGGCGCGGTGCGAGTCGACGTCGATGCGTACGCCGTGCACCCCCTGGCCGACGTCGGCGGCGCCGCGCCGCAGCAGCGCGCGCACGCGCGCGAGCAGCTCGGCGAGCCTGAAGGGCTTGGTGACGTAGTCGTCGGCACCGGCATCGAGGCCGACCACTGTGTCCACTTCGTCGGCGCGCGCGGTCAGGACCAGCACCGGGAAGCCGTGCCCTTCGGCACGCAGCCGCCGGCACACCTCCAGGCCGTCCATCCCGGGCAGACCGAGGTCGAGGACGAGCAGGTCCACCCCGCTCTGCGCGGCGCATTCGAGAGCGCTTGGGCCGTCCTCGCGCACCTCGACCTCGTAGCCCTCTCGGCGCAACGCACGCGCGAGCGGTTCGGAGATGGATGCGTCGTCCTCGGCGAGCAGTACGCGGGTCATGACCTTGATGTTACTGAGCCATGGGCCCGAGGTTGACGAGCTCCGGCCGACAGACCTGCGGCGGCCGGAAATCGGCGGGGATTTTTCGCTGATCGGGGGACCGGGACGAAATCTGCCCGAACCGGGGCGGATCATCCCCGGACGCGCACCGCCGCCACGCCGACGTCGAGCCTCGTCACCATTCGTCGTCCGAGTGCCGACGCCACGAGTACACCATCGTGACCACGGCCATCAGCAGGATCAGCGCGCCGCCCGCGATCATCACGATGGTGCCGCCGGAGATGTCGCCGTCGTCCTCGCCCCGGCTCACGACGTCGACGCCGTTTCGGCCGGCTTCCCGGGCGACCTCGCCCACACTCGCGACCGGGCTCTCCGCGAGCGTTATCGGGCCCTGTGCCGACGCCTGGCCCGATATCGCGGGCGGCACGGCACCCGGATCTCCCGGGTTGCCGGACGGCCCGTCCAGGCCCTTCGCCGACAGGTCGACCCGGAGCGTGGTCGCGGGCGGCGCGGGTGCGGTCGGGAAGCACGTGGTGATCTGGTCGCCGAAGATCGCGGTGCTGGTGACCATCTTGCCCGGGGCGATCCGGATGTCACCCTTGGCGTCGAGCGGCACGGTGACCTCGCCCTCGTACGGCGGCACCACGATCTGCGCCGGCGTACCCGGGATGTCGACCCGCATCTTCGGGCCCTGGAGCGTGAGTTCGCCGCTCGCGCCGCCGGAGAGCACGAGCTGGATGGACGGGGTCAGCGGGGTGCCGGGGAACGGCAGCGGGCTGGTCGCGGGGCTGCCGCCGAGGGTGACCTTGATCCGCACCTTGTCGCCGGGGCGGACCGGCTCGCTCGGTGCCTCCAGCGTGATCTGCTGCGGGCCGTCGACCGCGGGCTGATCCAGCGGGATGACGCAGTGCACCTGCACGGTCAGTGGTTCCGCCGCGCCGGCGGGCGGGGCGAGCGCGAGCGCCGGGCCGACCGTGCAACCCAGGGCGAGGGCGGCGCCCGCCAAGCGTGGAGCCGAGAGAGCCATCGGGGGTCGCGTTCCCTTCTGATGGTGGCGAGAGTGCGGGTGGGGTGGCGGGACCTGCGGGTGACGTTATTACGGGTTCGGGTGCGGCGGGAGTGTCGGCGCATCGGGCCGGGAATCGCCAGGGCGCGGTGGGCGGGGGCACGAGACGGCGGAAGGGCCCTCCGGTCGGGTGAGGACCGACTGGAGGACCCTTCGCGTCACGTGCTGCCGGGTGGAGTTCGACCCGGTCCGCTCATCGTGCCCGGCGCGACGCCCGGCCGGCGCCGCGCGCGGACGCGATGTCAGACCTGGTTGCGAATCCGTCGACGGTAGGGCACGAACAACATCAGCGCGATCGCGCCGAGCACCGCGGTCCCGGCCGCCATCGCGAACGCGGTCATGCCGCCGCCGGAGGCGCCGGTGTGCGCGAGGTCACCGGTGGTGCCACCGGAACTGCCGCCGTTGCTGCCGACGTTGCCCGTGGGGGACTGGGTCAGGGTGGGCGGCGGCGGGCTGCCCGCGTCGCCCTTCGCCTTGAGGGTCGCCGAGACGGCGGTCGTGGTGACCTTGCAGTCGGTGTACGTATCGATCTCCAGCTCGCCGAACTTCGCGTGCGTGTCGATCCGCAGCGCGCCCGGGCTGAACGTGAAGTCGCCACCACCCCAGACGGAGAACTTGCCGGTGAGGGGACCGTCCACCTTCAGCGCGTCGCCCGGCTGGGGGTCGGCCTCCTTCGCGGGGCCGACCACGTCGACCGTGCGCTTGTTCTCGCCCTGCGCAACGTCGATGGTCAACTTCGGCGTGTACTTGATGTGCGCCGCCGGAATGCCGGCCGGGACGCTGCCCACGGTGTTGTCCTTGAACGACGCCGAGATGTCGAGGTCGTCACCCTTGGTGGCGGTGCTCGCGACCTTGACCGTGACGCCGAACGTCGGCGTGGTGTCCGGGATGTCGATCGGAGAGCCGACGGTCTTGCATGCGTAGGCGACACTCACCTCCTTGCCGTTGGGCGGGCCGGGCGGCTCGGCCGAGGTCGAAGTCGAAGGCGACGAGGACGTCGAGGGAGACGAAGACGTCGAGGGAGACGAGGAGGTCGAGGGCGAGGCCGAAGTACTCGGGGTGGCCTTGTCCACGTTGAGGGTCAGGAACTTCGGCGACGTGGTCGGCGCGCACTCGACCTTGACCACGGCGGTCAGTGTCAGGTGGGTGAGTGTGAGGTCGAGGTTGCCGTTTTCGGCATTCGCGGGCACCGGGATCTTGGCGTCGAAGGCCGGCAGCGTGATCGGCTGCCCCTTGACCAGGGCCGGCAACTTGCCCTTGTCGCCGGTGATCTTCAGTGGCGTCGTGGACACACCCGCGGCATTGGCGTCCATCACCACGGAGAAATCGACGCCGGCGCCCAGGTCCACCGGCGAGTTGACGGTCTTGCCCATGCTGACCTTGACCACGGCGTCCTGGCCGGGCGCCACCTTGGCGGGCGCCTCCAGTTCGAAGTTCATGTCCAGGTTCGCCGGGGGCATGTTCAGCTGCGCCGGAAACGTGCAGGTCATGGCGACCTTGGCGCTCGTCGGCGCCGCCTGTGCCGCCGGCGCGAACACGAACATCCCGCCGCCACCGGCGACCAACATGCCGCCGATCGCCGTCATGGCGAGTCTTGTCTTGGCCTTGCTCATCAGGTTGTGCTCCCTTCGTCGGGGCGGGACTCACCCCGTCGTGTTGGTCAGCTGAGCGTGAGCGTCAAGGTCGCCGAGTAACTCTCGGCGGACGTGTTCCGGTCGGGCAGCCGTAGGGTCAGCTCCGCGCCGACGTCGAATTCACCTCCCGTGACGCTCGAGGATGAAGACGTCGAGCACAGGGTTGCCGTGCGGCTCGACTGCGCCCGGTTGCCGGGTTTCGCCGAGCTGGGATACGGGCCGCGTCCCGGGTGTGGCGTGCAGTACGGGTCCCAGACGAGGTTGTGCGCCTCGATCCGGGTCCCGTTCTCCGCCCGGAAGTCGGACATCGCGCCGGTGAGGGTCCACCCGTTGCGCGACCCGCGAAAGTCCTGAACCAGCATCGGATTCAGGGCGCCCCTGGCAATGCCGCCGACTCGGTCCACGGTGAGCCGGCTCTGTCCTGTGCCGGGTGTGCTGACGGCCAGGACGCCCGGGTTGACATTGCCGTCAACCCGCGCCGGGGACCGAGGTTGCTCGATCCGGGTGTCCCAGCCGAGGTCTCCCGCACCGGGGGTCGACTCGGCGCCATCGGTCCCCCCGGACGTGTCG
This sequence comes from Embleya sp. NBC_00888, assembly GCF_045207655.1. Taxonomy (NCBI): domain Bacteria; kingdom Bacillati; phylum Actinomycetota; class Actinomycetes; order Kitasatosporales; family Streptomycetaceae; genus Embleya; species Embleya sp. NBC_00888. The sequence goes on from NZ_CP108784.1 coordinate 3,547,484, forward strand.
GAGCCGGTCGAACCCTCACTCGACGGAGGGGGGTTCGTGGCTTCGCCACCGTCGGACGGAACGGGCCGGAAGCTGCCTCCGCCGCTCGGACCGGCCTGATCGGTGACGTTGGTGTGCGACGGTCCGAACTCGCCGCCACCGGGCCCGTAGTAGAACACGAGCACAGTGCCGAGGACCGCCCCGGTGACGATCAGGGCGCCGAGTCCCCCTCTGGGTCGCGCGCTCATCGATCACGCCCCCCGGACTCGTCGGCGCGCGGATGATCGTCCTCGCCGGGTTCGGAACCCGCGTACAGCGGACCGCCGATCACCACCGTCTCGACCATCGAACGGATCGGCCGCTTGCTCAGGTCGACCGGTTCGGCGCCGACTTCGGTCGGGCGTCGATTGGCCGTCCTGGGTTCCGATGTACCGTCGTCCGCCTTGTCCTCGCCGGACGCGCGGTTCTTGTCATCCCTGGTCAGGCGCGACGGCGGCGCGGCCAGGCCGACTTCGCGCTCGCGCTCGCCGGCGCGGCGGGCCCGCTGCTCGCCGATGAGTTCGACGATCCGCAGGAACAACCGCCACGCCGCCACCGGGACCACGATCACCAGGAGCGCGCCGAAGATGTAGACACCCCACGGACGACCGACCTCCAGGGCCTGTTCGTCCACGACCTGGTTGTCGTACGTCACCCGCCAACTGAAGGTGCCGTGCTGACGGGGTTTCAGTTCCACCGGGAGCGAGATCGTGGTGCGCTTGCCCGGCGGGATGACGATGTGCGACTCGTAGTCTTCCCAGGTCGGCGCGTAGACCCCTTGATAGAAGCCGATCCGGAAGGTCGGGTTGACGATGGGCTGCTGACCCATGTTGCCCACCTCGATCCGGAACCGGCGCTGCACGGGCGAGCCGAACCACGTGAAGATCGAGTCCTCGCCCGCCATGTGGCTGTCGATGAAGACGAGTCGACCGGGTGTCTTGACCGCCTGCGGCAACGGGGCGTACGGCGCTCCGTCGATCTCCAGCGGCACGCTCGCGTCCTTGGCCGGGCCGTTCATGATCACCGCGATCCGGACCACACACGGGCACGGGGACGGCGGGATGGCGGCGGTCAGGGTGATCGCGACGTTGCCGCCCGCGTCCACGGTGCCGCTCGCGGCACTGGCCGCCGCGCAGTTGACCGTGCCGCGCAGGCCGTTCTCCCCGCAGATGCTCGCCTGGACCAGGGAACCGGGGGTCCAGTCGCCGCCGACGACCGAGACCTTGTCCCCGGCCGCGACCTTGCCCGGGTCGATCGACGCGCTCGGTCCCGCGCCCGGCGCGGGGTCCGCCGCACGCGCGGGCGCCGTGCCGCCGAGGGCAACCAGCCCCAGCAACAGCACGGCGATCAGCGCGAGGGCGGTACCGCGCGTGCGGCCGACCCGAACTGCGTGACCGACCCGGTTGCCCATGATCAACGGCCGACCCCCGCGGAATCGGCGGAGTCCTCGGCGGCCGGCGCGTCCGGGCGAGGGCGCGCCGGCGGTTGCTTGCCCTTCGGGCGCTTGACGGCCTTCTTGGCGGGTTCGGCAGCGGGCGCGGCCTCCGGGGTGACCGGTTCGGCCTCGGCGGACGTGTCGGCGGCGGCCGACTGCTCGACGGAGTCCGCTTCCGCAGCCGTGTCCCGGATGTCATCGGCGGCTGCGGGTTCGTCGGGGACGGGCCCATGGGCAATGGGCTCACCGGTAGCCGGCCGGCCGGAGCCGGGCTCGTCGGCAACGGAAGTCTTCTCGGCGGGGGCTTCGTTCACGGCGGCCGCGCCCTCGGTCGGGTCGGCCTCGCCTCCCGCCACACCCTGGCCATCCCCTGCCGTCACGGTCGCCTCCGCGTCGGCCGGCTTCTCTTCGACGTCGGCGGTCTCGTCGCCCCGAGCCGATTCACCGTCGCTCGCAGCACCCTCGATCGGGGTCTTCTCGTCCCGGTCGGCCTTCTCGATCACGACAGGCTCGGCGTCGGCGTCGGCGTCGGCATCGGCGGCCTCGGCCGGCGTCGCGACCGCGGCCGGCTCGGCCGCCGTACCGCTTGCCTCGACCTCGCTCGAAGTACCCGCCACCGCCGCTGCCTTCGCGGGCTCGACCGTCGTCGGCTCCTCGGCCGGCGCAGCCGCGTCGATGCTCTCCGCAGCCGTCTCCGCACCGCCCACCTCGCCCGGGATCGGCGGCAACACGGTGGTGTCATCGGTCGGACCGGCCGGGCCACCGGGCTTTGCCGGATCGCCACCGTTGCCCTTGCGTCGGTTGCGCCACACACCCCACCCGCCGCCGGCGAGCAGCAGGATGAGCGCCAAGGTGAGCAGACTCGGCCAGGGAACAGCCGTGTACGAGGTACTCGCGGAGTCCGTGACATTCTGGTCCGCGACCGCGCCGTTCACCTTGACCGTGACGTGGTCCAGCCGCGGCGCGTCCTTCCACCGGACGACCTTCTCCACCGTCGCGCCCGGCAGGATCTCGATGCCCTCGTCGGCCTTGCTCATCAGTTTGCGCCCGAACAGGCCCTCGGCCCGGAGCTCGAACTTCGGGCGCAGGATCACGTTGCCCCGGTTGATGATCCGGTAGGTGATCTTCGCGTCGGAGGACCCGAAGAACTGACCGAAGCCGGCGTCCCGCTCGACCTCCAGCTTCTGGACGTCCATCGCCGGCAGCGCGTCGCCCTGCACCCGCAGATACACCCGGGCGCCGATCTGGCGCTGGATGTTGACCTTGATCTGGCCCTGCTGCTGGGTGCCCTCGATCGCGGTGTTGAGCGCGACTATGGCACCGGGGTGGTCGCCGGGGGTCGCGTTCGGCGGGATGACGATGTTGAACGGGACCTGGCGCTTCTCCCCCGCCTGCAGGGTCAGCGTCTGGTTCTCCGGCGCCACCTGGATCCAGGTACCGACGTCCTTCTGCTTGTCGGTGACCGTGCGCAGCGCGAAGCCGCCGTCGCGCGGCGTGTTGTACGCGTCCGCGCCGAACAGCTTCATGGTGAGCGGCGCCTGGCTCGTGTTGTGCAGCGTCACCACGTCGGGAACGGTGGTGCCGGCAGCGCCTTCGAGGAAGAAGTAGCGACGGGCGTTCTGGCTGGTGCCGTCCGGCACGTACGGGTCGACCGACCATTCACCGTTGCCCGCGGCCGACGCGGGGGTCGGCGCGACCAGCGTCAGGGACGCGAACAGCGTGGCCAGCACCGCGAACAGGGTGGCCAGGGATCGGATGCGTCCGCCTTGCCGGCGGCTCGGGGGGGCCGAGGTGCCCGTCATGGGTGTCTCCAGCTGGTCTGTGTGCTGCGGGTCGATAGGGCCGGCTTCGGGAGCGGATCCGAAGGGCCCGCGTGTGTGCGTGGGTGTCGCGGGTGCGCGAATCGGGCGAGTGCGGTGTGGGCGGGACGGGCCGGCTGCCCGCCCCACCCTCCGCTCTGCGTCGATCCGCAGCGGCCCGCACCGGTGGACCGTGGACCACGGCTGGTTTTCCGTGGCCCACGAGCCCCTGGTGTCGAGGCCGATCGAGGTCCCGTACCGAAGGGTTCGGTCGGGAATCCGGTCAGGAGATGGAGAGCGTGAGCGTCGCGCTGTAGTTGCCGGGCGCCTGGTAGGCCGGAACCGCCAGGGACAGACCCGCGTCGGCCGCGAACGTGCCACCGGTGACGTCCGCGTTGGGCGCGGATGCCAGCGTGGCGCCGGTCTTGCCGATCGGCCCCGCGCTGCCGGCCACGGCCTGGCTGGGCGAGCCCTCGCCCGGGGTGACCTTCGGCGTCCAGGAGAACTTGTCCGCCGGGATGGTGCCGCCCGCGCCATTGCCGAAGTCGGTCACCGCGCCGGTCAGCGTCCACCCCGTGGCACCACCGCGGTAGTCCTTGACCGTCACCGTGTTCAGCGCGCCGGTCATGTTCTGCTGGGTGCCGTTCAGGGTCACGTCGGAAAGCTTGATCCCGCCGTTCTCCTGGGAGATCGTCAGAGCGCCGCCGGCGATCTTGCCGGTGAGGTCCTGCTCGAGCGTGTCGACCGGAGGGTTGCCCCCGTCGACCGTGAACGGCGCGCCGGCGGACAGCGTGCCGGTGGTGTCCTCGGACGCCGCGATCAGCGTGGTGTCGGCCTTGTTGACCTTGACCTTGGCGGTGAACTTGCCATCGGTGCCCGCCTTCGCCATCACCAGGCCGGGAACGTCCGGCTGCTGGGCGGCGTTGGTCGGGATCACGTACACATCGGCACCCGGCGTGTAACCCTCACCGTCGACCGTGACCTCGGTGCCGACCGGCCCGTGGGTCGGGTTCAAAGTGAGCTTGCGCGGGTTGCTCGGCACGTCCGCCTTGACCGTCACGTTCGAGGTCTTGGACTTGTCGCCGACGGTGACCTTGAGCCGGTACGAGCCGTCCGCGACCGTCGCGCCGATGGTCGCGGTACCGGCCAGCGCACCATCCGTGACGGTGAGCGCCCCGGTGACCTTGCTCGGGTCGCATGCGTTGCCACTCGCGTCGCACAGTTCGACCACGGGCGTGCCCTCGGGCCAGTTCGCGCCGGCGACGGTGAGGGAGCCGCCGGGCTTGACCTGTCCGGGGGTGGTGGTCAGGGTCGGGTCGAGCGGCGGGGCGTCGGCGACCCGGTACGAGGCGACGACACCATTGTTGCCGGTCACCTGGCAGGTGGCCGTGGTGACCTTGTTGGCCTGTCCCGCCAGATAGACGTCCAGGGCGAAGGTCTTGAGGGTCAGGTCGATCCGGGTGCCGGGTGCGGCCTGCGGAATGGCCAGATCCGCGGTGAACTCGGGCGGGTCGATTCCCTGGGTGGGACCGATGTTCGCGGTGAACTTCGGTGCGGTCAGGGTCACTTCCCCGCCGGTGCTGAGCGTGAAGGTGTACTGCCCGACGAAGCCGATGTTGTTGAACGGGGTGTCCGTCCGCAACGGATTCTCGCCCGCGTCGATCTTGGCCTGCACCGTTCCCGGTGCGTCACCGGTGTCCGGCGTGAGCGAGACGTCGAACGTCTGCCGCCCGGACTTGTTCCAATGCAGGATCGGCTCGGTGCAGGTCAGGTCCGGATTCACCGACGCGGCGGACGCCGTCGGCGCTCCCACGACCAATCCCGCGGTACCCGCGACCACCGCGACGCCGAACGTCGCGGCGATCTTCCTGCTGGGTCTGAACATGCGGTGCTGCTCCCTTCTGGGGTTACCACCGGCCACCGGCGGGCGGGGTGGTCGAACACCACACCGGAGCGGGTGCCGAGGAGCATCGCGCCGTCGTGAGCCCGGCGCTCCGGTGCCATACCTGGGCGGTCGCCTCGCTCGAGATCAAGGGCACACGGCCGAGGCGGCCGTCCCACTGTCCATCGACTCCCTCGCGGGGCGCGGACCCTGCACTGTGAATTGAAACCTGTTGCAGATTTCGGTGAGCCATTCACCCGCGATCGCGTCGCGGAGTCAATAGCGTCGGCAAGCGCTGCGGTCGGCCTCCCCAGCCGGGAGGCCGACCGTCCACGCATCCCGGTCAGGCGTTGCGCGAGGATCGCACCCGACGGGTCGCGAGCAGCACGCCGCCGATGCCGAGCAGTCCGACGGTCCCGCCGAGCAGGCCCATCGAGAGCGCGTCGTCCAGCGGGCCGGTCTTGGCCAGCGAGTCGTTGCCGGCCGTGGTGCCCGAAGTGGTGGTTCCGGTGGAACTCGTGGAGCTCGAAGAGGACGACGAGCCGGAGCTGGTCGAGCCCGAGCTGGAGGAGCCCGAGTTGGTGCTGCTCCCCCCGGTCGTGCTCGCGGCGGGGAGCGTCACCGAGTAGGCCGGCTGCGGACTGGCGTCGGTCACCGCACACGGGACATTCAGGGTCAGCGGCGGCTCGGCGACCTGGATCTTCAGGGCGAAGGTCTTGGGGAGTAGGTCCACCTTCCCGGCGGCCTTCGCGGGAAGCGCGATGTTGGCCGCGAACGCGGGCACGTCGATCCCGGTGTTGGCCGTGAGCGGCAGATCCAGGGTCGCGCCCACAGCACTGACCACCGCGGACCCACCGTCGTACTTCGCGGTGAAGGTGACCGTCGGGGTGATCTTGACCGTGGTGGCGAGCGGCGAGGCGGCCGGACTCACCCCCGGATCGATGTTCAGCTTGATCTGCTTGCCCGCCTCGGCGGATGCGGGACCGGTGACAGTAAAGGACTGGGGGCCGGTGTCGGGCTTGGTACCCATGGTGGCCTTGACGGTGGGGTCACTCTGGAAGTCGCACTTGAGCGTCGTGTTGGACGTCGCCGCGCCCGCCTGCGGCGCGAACGTCAGCATGCCGCCCGCCATGACGGCGAGCGCCGCCAATCCACCCGCTGTTCGCTTGATGGGCCTGCCCATACGGTGATTCTCCCTTCGGGGGGATCTCTTGCTCATCGAGAAGTCCTGATCGAAACGGCCGGAGCGACACGCGCCCAGCAGGTCCGTTCCGGCATGTCGGCCTGCACCGACCCGGCACGCGCCCCGACTCATCGGGTACACGCGGTCGCCACACCCGACTTCCCCCTTTCGAGGCGCGGACCGGGCGGGAAACCGGACCACGCGAGCACCGGTGGGACACGCCTCGCGTTCCCTGGAAGGGCTTCCCTTGGCGCGTCCGGGAGACATCGAGACTGTTCCAGTACTTGATGTCACGTCAGATCTTCGGGTGACGGTACGACAAGTGGCATGAGCGGACAACAGCGAAAAGCAGAAAATCTGCATCCGTCGGACACGGTTCCATCTCGCGTGAACCTGTGAAATCACTGTGTCGACAAGACGGTTGACAGGTGCCCACAAACTCGACACGTGTCGAGTACAAGTGATTCTCGAAAGACCTCCCAAAAGCGGAAACTCCGGATGGATTCCCCCGAGTTCAGATGTGGCCCGCCTCGATGCCCGTCACGAGACGATCGGCACCGCTGCGGCCGGCGAGAGCCGACCCGGAGCACGTCGGCATCCGCGCGGAACACGGCTGATCGGCCCGCCATCGACCCGACCGTGACACTCGGCCGGGTCGACGACGACACTCCGTACTCGCGCTTTCCGAACCCGTCACAGCCCGACTCGATCCCTTGACACCACGTCAGGCGAGCGGAATCAATGGGCATTTGGCCCATTTATGGAACACGTTTCAGGCCACCCCGGGGTCAGTGGCCCGGGGCCCGACAGGAAGGGAGCGTCCCGTACATGGTTCCACCCCGCAGGAGACTGTTGACGTTGCTGGGGGCGGGCGTGCTTGTGGCCGGCGCGGCTGGTCTCACGGCGGTCGCACCCCCGGCCCAGGCCACGGCCGTGGAGCACGAGGTGAGTTGCCGACCGCCGCTCCTCGGCGGTCCCGACTTCGTCTGGAAGCCCAAAGTCGAGTTGTCCGTGTCGCCCCCGAAGCAGGGCACGTACAAGGTCGGTGAGGAGGTGACCGTCACCTGGCACTGGGTCGGCCCGCCGCGCAACCCGTGGACGTGGACCGGGGTGCTCCCGGACGTCGAAACGCCGAACGCCACGGTCAAGCTCTCCAATGCCCAGGTCGGGGACATCTCGCTGACCGGCCCCGCGAAGCACCCGGGCGTCGGTGGCGCCCAACCGCTCCCGGTCGCGGACCTGACCGGTCGGTTCACCATCGCGACCGAGGGCCGGATCGACTTCGCGCCGGGCGCGTACGTCCTCAAGCAGACCGCCATCCGGGACTCGCCGTGTACCCCGGTGCATCCGGACCGCCTGCCGGTGTCGGCGAGCATCCAGGTCGGCATCACCCAAACCCCGGGCCCGGGCGGCAATGGCGGCTCGAGTAACGGCGGCTCCGGTAATGGCGGCGCGTCCGGCAACGCCGGCGGCACCACCGGCACACCGTCCGCACCACCCCCGAGCGGCGCCACGGCGAACCCCACCGCCGGAACCGTCGGCGATCCCACTCTCGGTGGAGCGGGTGCCACTCCCGACCCGCTCGGCGGGACCGGCACCACACCCCCGTCAAGCACCCCACCCCTCCCGCCGCCGCCCACCGGCCAGGTGCCGCAGACGCCCGTGAACACCGTGGCCGGCCCACTGTTCATGCGCCAGGACTCGGCCGGCGTAACCATGCCTCAGTTCCAACCCAACGGCGACGCACAGCAGTTGGAGGGTCGCCTCAATCCCGTCTCGATCCTGGATCGGCGTGGCAGCACACTCGGCTGGACGCTGACCGCTCAGTCCAGTGACTTCGTCGGCCAAGCCGGCGAGATCATCCCGGCCACGCGGCTCAGCTGGATCCCCGCCTGCATCACCGTCGAGGGCCCGCCCGCCACCGTCGGCACCGGCGTACCCGGCACGATCGGTGGAAGCGCCGAAGTGCTGTGCCGACAGAACCCGAGCGCCGGCGCCGTCACCGGCGGCGCGTTCGAGGCCAACGCGCTGCTGAACCTGTCCCTTCCGGGCGGGTCGCGGTCCGATACCTACACGGGAAATCTGACGCTCAGTCTGAGCTGAGTCACCGTCGGACACCGGGACGCCCTTCTCACCCCCACGAGGAGGGCGTCCTGCCGTTTTTCCGGCCGCATCCCTTGACTTTGCACACCGAGTGAAGGGGAATGATCAAGCACAATTTCTGTAACACGTTCCACCGACCGGACGGGGCCGCACTTCGCGACGGCACCCGCCCGGCCGCGCTTGCGGCGTCGAAGCCCGCGCGGGCGTGTGACTTCGAGTCGACCACACGCGCGGTCCTTCGATGCGGTGTTCGGCTGCCCCGCCTTCCCCGGCGCCGGCAGAGCGGTATCCGAGAAAAGGAACGCACCATATGTTCAAGGCAAACAGGCAACTCGCCGCGTCCCTCGGCGTCGTGACGATCGCCGGCACCGTCGGCATGGTGGCGCTCGCGCCCTCCGCGAACGCGGCGGACGTCGACTACACCTCGCACTGCGTGAACCAGATCGTCCCGAACCTGGCGATCCCGGACGGCAACCTCAAGATCGACCTGTCGGTGGCACCGGCCAAGGCGCGCTACGACGTCGGCGAGGAAGTCACCGTCACCTGGACCTGGAAGTCGTACCCGAAGGCGCCGCCGGAGATCCCCGTCGTGGGCAAGGTGGACAAGGACTCCACCCTGCCCAAGGGCAGCGTCACCCTGGGCGGCGCGGCCACGGGGGCGGTCGCCGTCGAGGGTCAGCGGATCAACCCGGAGACGCTGCCGGGCCAAGAGCTCGTGCTCACCAACATGACCGGCAAGGTGAAGCTGACCCAGGCCGGCGACGTCACGCTGACCCCCGGTCTGTACTCGACCTTCACCAAGGCCTTCGGTCTGGACGCCGAGACCAAGTGCAACCCGGTGAACACCGTCGCTCCGTCCGCCACGCTCAAGGTCGGCGCCGCCGACCAGCCGGTGCTCACCGCACCGACCACCGCGGTCGAGCCCGGCAGCGAAGTGGCCCTGACCGGCTCCAAGTTCGCACCCGGCACGGTGACCCCGACGCTGGACGGCACGGCCGCCGGCATCACCGCCTCCACCCTCACGGTGGACGCGTCCGGCAACCTGACCGGCACGGTGAAGCTGGCCGACACCGTGACCAACGGTCAACACACTCTCGCGGTGGCCGACGGCGCGGGCAACACCGGTCAGGCCCAGCTGCTGGTCCGCAAGAAGGTCGACCCGCCCAAGCCCGGCGACCTGACCCAGAAGCTGGACGGCACGATCACCGCCGGCGCACTGTCGATCACCCAGCAGTCCGGCGGCATCCGGCTGTCCGAGGTCGGCGTGAGCGCGCAGGAGCAGACCATGACCGGCAAGCTCAACACGGTCACCGTGACCGACCTGCGCGGTGGCAACGCCGGGTGGACCCTCACCGGTTCGATCACCGACTTCGCGACGCAGGCCGGCGAGACCATCCCCGCCGACCACTTCTCCTGGAAGCCGAAGGCGAGCAAGGCCGACGAGAAGTCGAAGGGCACCCCGGTCGCGGGCAGCGCGGGCACCATCGGCGCCGGCGCGACGCTGGCCTCGGTGCCCCAGGGTACGAGCAACACCGGTGGCACCTTCGCCGCCGACGCCGACATCGACCTGAAGGTTCCGGCCTACCAGGGCGCGGGCGACTACAGCGCGACGCTGACCCTGTCGATTTCCTGACCGTCGTCATCGGCTCTTCGGTACGGGACGCCCACCGCATTCCCTCACTGCGCGGTGGGCGTCCCGTCCCCCTTTCCCGCCCGTCGCATCGCACACAAATCGTTGCCGCCGGAACGCGTTCCGCTGTTGACTTCGCAAACGCCCCCGGGCTCAATGGGAGGCGCTGTTTTCTGAAACAGGTTTCATCAGCAGGAACGACCGGGTGACAACGGCGGGGGCGGGTGTCACCCCGCCGACGTCGAATCGGCGCACGGCACCGAATCGACCGCCCCGCTCCGCGCGGGTCACCGGCGGCGGCGGACCGGTCCCGGTGTGGTGTTCGACTGCCCGCTCCCCCGGCGGGCCAGGCAGGCATCCCGAGGAGGGACAGCACCACATGCTCAGACCAAGAACCAGGGAAAGTACTGGGTCCGGATTCCGCAACAAGCGCATGGCCGGCGTACTCGGTACCGCCCTCGTGGCCGGTGCCCTGGGCGTGGGCGCGGGGGCGCAGTCCGCGAACGCCGCTCCTGTGACATACAACGTGCACTGTGTACCGCCGAGCATCGGTGGCGGTCCGTTCGACTTCGACGCCCAGGTCGACCTGACCGTCGATCCGGTCAAGCCGAAGTACAACGTGGGTGACGAGGTCACGGTCACCTGGAACTGGAAGGACGCGGCGAAGAACCCGTCCTCGGTGACCGTGAACGCCGATGCGGTCAAGCCCCGAGGCAAGGTCCTGGTTTCCGGCGCGCAGGGCGGCGAGATCGCCATGGAGGGTCCGCAGAAGAACGCGCAGACCCCCGGTGGCGAGAAGCTGTGGCTGTCGACCATGACGGGCAAGCTGAAGATCGCCAAGCCGGGCGAGTTGAAGCTCTCCCCCGGCGGTTACACGAGCACCGCGAACATGTTCGGCAGTTGGGACACACCGTGCACACCCAACGGCACACCGGGCGTGGGCGCGACGCTCGCGGTGGACGGCGCGGTCGCGCCACCGACCGTGACGTTCGGCTGGAACGTGGTCCGGCCGGGTGCCGCCATCGAGGTGACCGGGGAGAACTGGCCGGTCGGCGCGGGCGGCGTCGCCGTCGAGTTGTGCGACCTGGACGGCAAGGCCTGTGCGGCGGAAGGGGCGTCGGGCTCCACCCTCACCGTCGACGCCTCGGGCAAGCTGCTCGGCCAGGTGCGGGTGGCCGCCGGTCTGCCGGACGCCGTCCGCCAGGTACGGATCACCTCGGGCACCGCGTCGGTCCTGGTGCCGGTCTCGGTGGCCAAGGACGCGATGCGGCACTCCGAGCCGGTGAAGTACACCGTGCGCTACACCCCGGCATGGGGCAACGGCCCGGCGTTCGACTGGAATCCCGAGGTCGCGCTGTCGGTGACCCCGGTCAAGCAGTGGTACGAGATCGGCGACGAGGTCACCGTCGGCTGGAAGTGGATCGGCTACCCGCGCAACCCGTCCAACTGGGTCGTCGCTCTGAAGGACACGGTCACGCCCACCGGCACCGTGCGGGTCTCCGGCGCCCAGACCGGCGAGGTACAGGTCGCCGGCGCCAAGGGGAATCCGGCCACTCCCGGTGGGGAGGTACTCAAGGTCGGAGACATGAAGGGCAGCTTCAAGATCACCAAGCCGGGGCGGATCGATCTGGCGCCCGCCGGATACGGCCTGAAGGTGATCACGATCTCGTCGGGCGGGGCGTCTGTCGGCTCGCCGGCGGTCTCGCACTCGATCATGGTGGGCGCGCCGGCCCAGGCGAACCTGTTCGTGGAGCAGAGCCTGCTGAAGCCGGGAGACCCGGTACGGCTGACCGGGGAGAACTGGCCGACCGGTCAGGGCGATCCACAGGTCCGGCTATGCCGGGAGGACGGTTCGGACTGCACCGGCTCCGCGTTCACCGCGGCCACCGGTTCGGTGTCCAAGGGCGGCGCACTCACCGGCCAGGCGACACTGGGGCCGAACGTGCCGCCGGGACAGTACCTGGTGAAGGTCACCGTCGGGATCACCTCGGTGACCGCGCCGATCACGGTCACCTCGGCGGTCGTGCTGCCACGCGCGATCACCGCGACACCGGACAAGGGCCCCTCGGGCACCAAGGCGCACGTGACGGGGAAGAACTTCACCCCCGGCGCGCCCGTCGTGCTGGAGACCCTGGACGGCAACCTCGCGGCGACCGGCGACACGGTCGAGACCACCGCGGGCGCGGACGGCACGTTCGCCGTCGATCTGACGGTGACCAAGCCCGGAACCACCCAGATCCGGGCGTCCGAGAAGAGCGACCGCAACAAGATGGCGCTCGCCGCGTTCACCTTCGAGGGTGGCGGCGGTCCCGGTGAGGAGCCGGGCACGCTGTCGATGGCCCAGGCCGGAAACGGTGTCGTGCTCGCGGACGTTCCGTTCGCGAACCGGGACCAGACGATGACGGGCACGCTGAACACGGTCACCGTCACCGACGCCCGCAAGGGCACGCTGGGCTGGCAACTCACGGGCTCGGTCTCGGACCTCAAGGCGGACGGCGGCTTCTCGCTGCCCGCCTCGGCGCTGTCCTGGACGCCTCGGTGTGCCGTGCAGGACCCGAACTCGGCGAGCCCGGTCGTGACGGGGTCCGCGGGTACGGTCAACGGCGGCCTGCTGTGCAGCGCGGCGGCGTCCTCGGACCCGGCGCACAAGACCGGTGGCGTGTTCACCGCGGACGCGGGCCTGTCGCTCGCGATCCCGGCGTACCAGGCGGCCGGCACCTACACGGGAACCCTGACGCTCACCGTCTCCTGACGGCGCCTCAGCCCTGCTCGGGGCGCTCACCGACACCTTCCGAGGTGGCGGTGGGCGCCCCGTTCGCATTCCCGCGTGCCGGCCGCGCGTCGCGCAACCAAGTGGAACTTGTTCCACCGTTTCGAGTCGACACGTGTCAGTGCAGGTCAGTGCCTTGATGAAGACGTACTGGCCGGTCACATCGGACGATCACGCCTCTTGACTTCGTCGAACGAAGGCGCATCAATGTGACCCGCCCCACTTCTGTAACACGTTCCACTTAGTACGCGCGTATCCGCCACCATGCCGCCGACGCGACGCCAACGCCCGCCGCCGGCAAGGAACGCAGGACAGGGAGCAGCACCTCATGAAGCAACGCACCATGCGCCTCGCCGCCGGCCTCGGCGTCGGCACGCTGGCGATCACCGGGTTCCTCGCCGGCGCGCCCGTCGCCCTCGCCGGCACCGCGACGCCCACCGTCACGTGTTCGTTGCCGCTCGGCCAGGGCGAGAAGACCGGGCCGATGTCGGTGACCGTGGACGGCCCGACGACCGCCAAGCCCGGCGAGACGATCGACCTCAAGATCACCCTCGGTCCGAGCCCGGCCACCAGTCCGGCCGCGCTCAACGGGATCAAGATGACCCCGTCGATCGACTTCGCCCTTTCCGGCGGTGCGACCGGCTCGGTCACCCTCGCCGGCGCCCAGACCACCATCGACATCCCGGCGAACACACCGATCCAGAGCCCGCCCTTCACGGTCAAGCTGCAGGTCCCGGCCACCGCGACCGGCACGGTCGACCTGACCCCGACCAAGACCACCACCGCCACGGAGACGCCGTACGGCAACTTCACGACGCCGTGCGCGGTCACCGGCGGCTCCGGCGTCGCACAGAGCATCGCCGTGCAGAGCACACCGGAGACGGCCACCCTGAGCGCCTCCCCGGGCACCGTGGAAGCCGGCAAGGAGACCGTCCTCGCCGGCACCAACTGGACCGCGGGCGGCACCGCCACGCCGTCGCTGTGCGCCGCGGACGGCACCGCGTGCAACCCGGCGGGCATCTCCGCGAACAGCCTGCGGATCGGCGCCGACGGCGTGCTCACCGGCGGCGTGACCATCGCCCCCGGCACCGCGGACGGGTCGTACAGCGTCCAGGTCACCGACGGCAACCGCACCGCGACCACGCCGTTGACGGTCAAGAAGGCCGAGGTCCCGGTCGTCCAGCGCAAAGTCACGTTGAGCAAGAGCACGGTCCGCCCGTGGACGTTCGTGAAGGTGACCGGTGAGAACTTCACCCCGAACACGCTGATCGCGCTCGCCGGCGTCGAGGGTGCGAAGCCGACTTTCAACTTCGGCGTCGCGTGGACCGACCGGAACGGCAGTTTCACGTCCTGGATCCTGGTCACGAGCAAGAAGACCACCGGCATCACCGCGGTCGAGATCGACACGAGCTTCAAGTTCGACAAGCTCGGCATGGCCGGCATCACGGTGAAGTAGCGGGCGCCCATAGGGCTTGAAGGGCACCGAAAGGGGCGGGAACCACCACTCGGTGGTTCCCGCCCCTTCCGTGCGCGCCGGCCGAGGAATCCGCCATCCGTCGATCTCCGGATTCGGCTTACATCGGTTGACGACTCCCGCGCGACAGCACGGTCACGGGAATCGAAGTCGGCTACTCCGAAAACGATGGAACCCACTCGACACGAGTCGCGATCTTGGTGACTCGTGACAATCGGAGGTCGGGGTTCGATATTCATGTCGCACATTGATGCGGTCGGAATTCCGCGTTCCCCCCGACGGGCAATCCCGACGACACGTGTCCCTTGGGGCCCATCCGCCATTCATGGCCGATGGTCGCGTATCACCGATGTCGACGTCTGCCCGAAGTCACGGTCGCCCGGTTCACCGGGTCGACCGTTTGGCGGACGCCCCGAGCCCGACCGATCCCACCCGGCGCAGCCGATCCGGCACACGGCAAAGCCCGCCCCACCGGCACGGTGGGGCGGGCTGTCGAACCGAGATCGCTACTGCCTGGCGGATCAGTAGGCGAGAGACACCTGGGAGCCGGCGAGAACACACGCGATGTTGTGGTTCGGGATGCCGGACACGGCGGTGACGTTGATCTTGACGCTCCAGTTGGTCGCACTCGGAGTGGTCGGCGTGGCACCGGTGCCGACCGGAGTGGTGAGGGTACCCGAGGTGATCCCGCCAACGGTCTTGGGCAGCGCGCCCAGGCCGACGGTCGAGGGGTTGCCGGCCGCGATCGGGTCGTTGAACTGGCCCCCGAACTCGGTGGCACCGCTGGTCGAGTCCAACTTCGCCGTGGTGATCAGCTGGTTCGCCGCCACCGCGGTGGGCATGTTGAGCGACGTGACGAAGCGCAGCTTGTGCGTCGCGGACGTGGACAGGGTTCCGGTCACACCCGTGTAGGTGGTCCCAAGCGTCAGGTCCTGGCAGTTGTAGGTGGTCGAAACCGGGCCACCCGCGAATGCGGTGCCACCGAGGCCCAAGGTGGCGGCGACAGCGCCGGCAACGCAGACCGAACCGAGGGTGAGAATCTTGGACTTCGACATTTCGGTTGTGCTCCTTCGATCGGTTGGGGACTGATACGTCTCTCGCTGCACCCCTACCGGCAGGCCCATAAGGGGTGTTCGAACCGAACTGGCGACAAGTCGCCGATAAAGAAGCAGTCGGGGCGTAACGCCCTCGCCGCAGCCAGAGTGAATCAAGCCTTCCGGTAACAGTCAATGCCCATCTACGGACTTTTCTTCTTGTCGACAGAGTGACACGTGAAGCATCTCGAACACCGATGATCATGGAATCCGAACCCCCGAAAGATCGCCCTTGCGGACATGATCTTGGTGACACGTGTCGACCATTCCGAGGCCGCGTTTTCCATTGACTTCTCCGAATAGCCATAGCTAAATAACGCGCGAAGACATAAAGAGGATCCGACCCCGGACACCCGGCCGCGGCATCGGCCGCACGGGACCCGCCGAGGGCCTCGCCAAACCCCGGAGCGCCTCCCGAACGGGGACGCGACCCACGTAACTTCGAAAGGAGTCCGGTGCCCTCCAGATTCGCTCCAGGAAAGATCACCGTCGCACTCGGCGCCGCGATCGTCCTCGGCACCACCGGCATGGTGGTACTCGCGCCGTCGGCGCAGGCCGCCGAGGTCGACTACAAGGCACGATGCGTGAACCGGACGCTTCCCTCGCTGGAGATTCCCGACTCGAACCTGAAGCTGGACCTGGTCGTCACGCCTGCCAAGGCGACCTATCAGGTGGGCGACGTGGTCAACATCGAGTGGCAGTGGAAGACCCACGCCAAGGTTCCGCCCAACCCGTTCACGCCGGGCGTGGACAAGGACTCCACCCTGCCGACCACCAATGTCCAGCTCGGTGGGGCGATGAGCAGCAAGGTCGAGCTGAAGGGCCAGCGGATCAACCCCGCCGCGCTCGCCGGTGAGGACCTCATCCTGACCAATCCCGTGGGCCAGTTCACCTTGACCACCGCGGGCCAGGTCACACTCACCCCGGCCGCGTACAACACCAGCACGATCGCCTTCGGCAGCGTGGAGTCGTTCACGGACTGCACCCCGCTCAACACGGTGGCCGCCGCACAGACACTCACGGTGGAAGGGGCCTCGCAGGCCGCAACCCTGGTCGCGACGCCCGCCACGGTCGCCGCCGGCGGCGCCACCGCGCTCACCGGCACCAACTGGCCCTCCGGACAGCCGACACCCACGCTGTGCAAGGCCGACGGCACCGCGTGCGACCCGGCCGGGATCAAGGCCAACTCGCTCTCCGTCTCGCATGGCGAACTCAGCGGCAACGTGAGCATCGCGAACGCGGTCGTCCCCGGGGACTACTCGATCAAGGTCAGCAGCGGCACCACCTCGGTCACCGCTGCGCTCAAGGTCACCGCCGCCCCCGTGCGGACGGTCTCGCTCAGCCCGGACCACGGTCCGGTCGGCACCTCGGTCACGGTCACCGGTTCGGGCTTCGCGCCCAACGGCGGGGTCCAGTTCTCCTGGTCCGACGACTCCGGTGTGCCGGACGAGACCACCTACGTGACCGCGGACGCATCGGGCGCCTTCACCGCCACCACGGAGATGTACTTCGAAGGCTTCACCCAACTCATGGTGACCGAATCGGGCCCGTGGGGCGGCAACCCCATCGAGCACCTCCCGTTCCGGGTCACCGAACCGCCCACAGGCGGCTTGGAGCAGACAGTCACCGGTGCCGTGACCCCCGGCGCCCTGACCATCACGCAGCAGGCCTCGGCCATCAAGCTGTCCGACATCACCCTCAACGGCCAGGCACAGAACATGACCGGCGCGCTGAACCCGGTCACCGTCAAGGACTTCCGCGGCGGTGCCACCGGCTGGACGCTCACGGGTGCGGTCAGCGCGTTCACCAACGGTGACGGTGGCACCATCCCCGCCGACAAGTTCTCCTGGACCCCGAAGGTCACCACCGGTGAGGGCTCGCCGAGCGTGGCGGCGCCCGGCAGCGCGGGTCCGATCGGCTCCGGTGCCACTCTGGCCTCCGCACCCAACGCTGCGGTCACCGGCGGTACCTTCACCGCCGACGCCGACCTCTCGCTCGCCGTTCCGGCGTACCAGAAGATCGGCACCTACAGCGCCACGCTGACGCTCTCCATCAGCTGACGCCACACCACCGCACACCCGATCCGGCCCCGGAACGAAGAAATTCGTTCCGGGGCCGGACCGCTTTATCGGGGGATATTCAAATCACGGATTACGACGACTAAAGAAATGATCTTGGTGACACGTGTCGAACAAGAAAACCCATTGTTCACTCTTGACTTCTCGACCATTAGGAGATGAATTCTCTTCTGAACTCTCGACCTGCTGACACGCCGCCACGGTCCTTTATGGCGGTTTTCTTCCGCGCGGCGATCGACTCCCCCGGGGCGATCGCACCCCGACCATGGAGGAACCACATGCGCGTAGCGCGCAGATCCACCACCGCGACGAGAGCCGGACGCCGGCTGACCGCCGCGTTCGCCGGGACGGCATTGGCGATCACGGGCCTGGCGGCACTCGCTCCGGCCGCCTCGGCCACGCAGATCAATCCCACGGTGCAATGCAGTCTGCCCGCCGGTCAGGGCACGGCCACCGGCGTGCAGGCGATGAACGTCAGCTTCTCCCCGGTCGTCGCGGCTCCCGGCGCGACCGTGACCGCGACCGTGACGCTCGGGCCGAGCCCGGCGACCAGCCCGCTGTCCATGACGGTGCCGACCACACCCACCATCGACCTGGCGATGTCCGGTGGCGCCACCGGCACGGTGACGGTCGTCGGACCGCTCCTGCAGATTCCGGTGCAGGCGAACACGCCCATCCAGACTCCGCCTTACTCGGGCACGTTCGTGGTGCCGACCAACGCGGCCGGTCCGGTCACCTTCAGCCCGATCCGCACGCTGACCTACACGAAGGTGCTCGGCTCCAACTACGAGACACCGTGTGTGATCACCTCGGGCGGCGGCGCCGTCGGCAGCATCACCGTCACCGGCGGCCCCGGCACGCCGGCCACGTTGGACGCGCCGACCACCGACGTGCGTCCGGGCACCGCCGTGCCGCTGTCGGGCGCCGTCTGGACGCCGAACGCGACGGCCAACGTGCAGTTGTGCGACTCCTCCGGCGGCAGTTGCAACCCGGGTGCCTTCACGGCCAAGACCCTGGTCATCGACGCGGCCGGCAGCCTGAGTGGCACCGCGACCCTCGCGGGCACGGTCGCCGACGGCAGCTACCGGGTCAAGGTCTTGGACGGTACGAAGGAGGCGACCGCCCCGATCACCGTCAAGAAGTACGTCCCCAGCGGCCCGCTGCAGATCTCGATCACCCCGAACCGCGGTCCGGTCGGCACCGAGGTCACGGTGTCGGGTAAGAACTTCCCCGCCAACGCGACGATCTCCTACGCGCTCACCGACTCCAGCGGTGTCCCGGACGAGTCCTTCTACGCGACCAGCACCCCGGACGGCACCTTCACCGGCACGATCCCGATCTACTTCGACACGGCCTCCGCGGTGCTCGCCTGGTCCGGTGCCTGGGACGGCAGCAACCCCTTCGCCTCGGCGCCGTTCACCGTCGCCACCGACCCGCCGACCGTGTCCGCCTCGCCGACCACCAGCCACCCCGGTGGCAGTGTCACGGTGACCGGCGCGAACTGGACCCCGAACGCGACCATCACCGCCCAGCTGTGCACCCCGAACGGCGCCACCTGCTCCTCTGCGCAGATCGCCCAGGGCCCGGGGGCGGCCGACGCGAACGGGAACCTGAACGGCACCGTCAAACTGGCGTCCTCGGGCATCGCGGACGGCCAGTACACCCTCAAGCTGACCGACGGCACGGGCACGGCGTCCGCCCCGCTCTCGGTCCAGCGCCGCTGGATCGAGCTGGACAAGACCTCGGGCCCCGCGGGCTCGTGGGTCAAGGTCTCGGGCCACGGCTTCGGCGCCTCGGCCTGGATCAACGTGAACGGCCTCAATGCCTCGGGCGGCAAGACGAGCGATTGGGCCGGCGCGTGGGCATTGCCGAACGGCGAGTTCTGCATCTGGATCTGGATGACCCGCGGCGACAACACCGGCATCGTCGCGTCGGAGACCTTCCACCCCGACCGCAAGGCGTCGACCTCGTGGACCGTCACTCCCTGACCTGATCCGGGGCACTTTCGAACCGGCAACCACGGATCAATAAGACGGGGCCGCATATCCCTCGGATATGCGGCCTTGCCTTCTTTTCCCGTGACGCGCAACAACGATTTTCGGCAATTACCGGATGAATGCGGCGCCGAGTCGGCCGTTGCCGAACGTCATCCCGGCGCGGACGATCGGGTCCGGAAGGCCGACAGGCCCGCGGCGCGTACCGATCGCCTCGGTGGCCGTGGCCGCAGTCCCGACGGCCGACAACCTCGCGGCCCGGCCCCGCCCCGTCCGCGGCCTCGATCGGCCACCACGAACGACGGGCCCGCAACACCGGCAAGCGGTGTGCGGGCCCGCCCTGTTCCGGTGCGGCGACTACTGCGCCGTCGCCAACTCGGCCAGCGCCGCGTCGATGCGGGACAGGACCCGGTCGCGGCCGAGGACCTGGAGCGACTCGAACAGGGGCAGGCCGATCGTGCGGCCGGTCACCGCGACCCGGACCGGGGCCTGCGACTTGGACAACTTCAGGCCGTGCGCGGCGCCCGCGGCCTCGACCGCGGCCTTGAGCGCGTCCACGTTCCACTCGGCCCCCGCGAGCTCCTCGCGCGCACTGGCCAGCACGTCCGCGGCGCCCGGCTTCATCGCCTTGGCCCAGGCCGCCTCGTCCTCGGCGGGCGCGTCCAGGAACAGGAAGTCCACGTACATCGGGACCTCGTCGAGCACCGTGATCCGGGTCTGCACGAGCGGCGCGACCTCGGCGAACACCGCCGGGTCGTACGCCTCCTTCGCCCACGGCGCCTTCTCCCCGAGCACCCACGGCTCGCACGCCTTCACGAACGCGTCCGCGTCCAGCGCGCGGATGTAGTCGGCGTTGAACGAGGACAGCTTCTTCACGTCGAAGAACGCCGACGACTTGTTCACGTCCCGCAGGTCGAAGAGCTGCTCCAGCTCCGCGTACGGCCGGATCTCCACGTCGTCCTTCGGACCCCAGCCGAGCAGGAAGAGGTAGTTCACCAGCGCCTCGGGCAGGTAGCCCTCGTCCAGGTAGGACTCCAGCGCCACCTTGTCCCGGCGCTTGGACAACTTCTGCCGCTTCTCGTTGACGATCACCGGCAGGTGCGCCCACTGCGGCGGGGTCGCGCCCAGCGCCTCCCACAACAACTGCTGCTTGGCCGCGTTGGACAGGTGCTCCTCGCCGCGGATGACGATGGTGATCCGCTGGTCGACGTCGTCGACCACGTTCGCCAGCAGGAACACCGCCGAGCCGTTGCCCCGGGCCACCACGAAGTCCTCCAGCGAGGCGTTCGGGAACTCGGTGTCGCCGCGGACCAGGTCGGCCACCACCGTGACGCCCTCGTCCGGCGTACGGAAGCGCAGCGCGCGCCCCTCGCCCGCGGGCAGCCCGCGGTCGCGGCAGAAGCCGTCGTAGCCCAGGTGCTTGGAGCCGGTCCGGGCCTCCAGGTCCTCACGCGTGCAGTCGCAGTAGTACGCGCGGCCCGCGTCGAAGAGCTCGACCGCCCTCTCGCGGTGCAGCGCGGTGTTCTGCGACTGGAAGTACGGGCCCTCGAAGGCCGGGTCGGACGCGTTGATGCCGATCGCCGCGAGCGCGCTGATGATGCCCTCGGTCCACTCGGGCCGGTTCCGCGCCTCGTCGGTGTCCTCGACGCGCAGTACGAAGGTGCCGCCGGCCTTGTGTGCGACGGCCCAGTTGTACAGCGCGGAACGAGCGCCACCGACGTGGAACATGCCGGTGGGAGAGGGAGCGAAGCGAACACGAACCGAAGAGGCAGACATGTGCTCCAGGGTATCCGCCGAGCGGGCCGGGTTCGGGCCGGTATCCGGCTCGGCACCGCGCCCCGTGAGCCGGCGTCCGACTCAGCGCATCACCTCGGGGACGGGCATGTCCACCCACACGGTCTTCCCGTCGCCCTGATGCACGACCACCCCCCAGTCCAGCGTCAGCCGCCGGATGATGTGCAGTCCGTGTCCGCCCGGTCGTGTTCCCGAATGCGGAGCACGTGCCTGCGGCGGCTCCTCGCTGCGGTCGTCCACCTCGATCCGCAACAGCTCGCTCGTCCGCACGACGCGCAGTTCCACCGGACCGCCCGCGTGCAGGCACGCGTTGGTGACCAGCTCGACCGCGACGAGCAGTACGTCGTCGGCGGTCAGCATCACCTGCTCGTCCTGGGAACCCGACCATCCGTACGCGTGGAGCGTGTTGCGGATGAACGTCCTCGACCGCGCCACCGCCCCCTTCGCGCCCTCGAACGGCAATCTCCGCACCTGACGAAGCGGTGGTGTGGAGAAGCAGGCGCCCCCGTCGCCGGGCGCCTGCGATCGCATGGCGCACATCTACTGGCTCACCTCGCTCACGCTGCTACGCGGTGATAGTTGCCCGCATCCCGCTGGAGGACACCAGAAGTCACGGGCTACTCTCCGACCGCCTCTGCCAGGGTCTCGTGGAAAGTGAACCCCTGTACCGCACCGGTGATCTCGAATACCCGCGCAACGGCGGGTTGAACGCCCACGAGGTGGACGGCTCCTCCCGCGGCCTGCGCGCGCAGCCGGGCGGCGAGAAACGCGTTCAGCCCGGTCGAATCGCAGAAATCGAGGTCCGAGCAGTCGATCACCAGACGCGTACTGCCCTGCTCGACACACTCGAACAGGCGGTCCCGCACCGCGGCGGCACTGTCCACGTCGATCTCACCGGCGACCGTAACGATCGCAGAGGTGCCATTGGTGCTCACCGACACCGTCAAGCCGCCCTGCATGCCAGCCTCCTGCTGCCCTTTGCCCATCGAGTACTCCGGCCCGGGCACACGATAGACGACCGCCCCCGAATGCGGGGGGTCGGCTTGCCCGCACAAGTTTTTCGAGTGGATGGTGTTTGCTCTCCCCCATCCGGGTTAGGCGCACGGGAGAGACCTCAAAAGCGTCACGAGGGGGAGGCATGGCAGTACAGCTCGAAGCCGAGATGCAGGTCCGGGGGTCACAGCGGCCACCGGCGACGGACACCGGGGCAGAAGAGCTGGACCTGTGCGAACTCGCGCGTGAATTCGACGACGACGAGATCGGATCGATGGGCGCCGCCGACGCGCGCGCGCTCTCGAAGACACTCTTCCGGCGACTGAACCGGCTGGAAGAGGGCACCCACGAGTACCAGTACGTGCGCAACACCCTCATCGAACTCAACCTGCCGCTGGTCCGCTTCGCGGCGGGTCGCTTCCGCACCCGCAGCGAGCCGCTGGAGGACATCGTCCAGGTCGGCACGATCGGGCTGATCAAGGCGATCGACCGCTTCGACACCGAGCGCGAGGTGGAGTTCCCGACCTTCGCGATGCCGACCATCCTCGGCGAGATCAAGCGCTTCTTCCGGGACACTTCGTGGTCCGTCCGGGTGCCGCGCCGACTCCAGGAGCTGCGGCTGCGGCTGGCGAAGGCGAGCGACGAGCTCGGCCGGCGGTTGGAACGGGCGCCCACCGTCGCCGAGTTGGCGGACTTCCTGGACGTCTCCCGCGAGGAGGTCGTCGAGGGCATGATCGCCTCGAACGGCTACAGCGCCTCGTCGCTGGACACCCCCGCGGGCGCCGGCGGCGACGACGCCGCGGTTCCGATGGACCGGCTCGGCGCGGACGACGACGCGATCGAACTGGTGGAGAACCGGGAGTCGCTCAAGCCGCTGATCGCCGCGCTCCCGCCGCGCGAGAAGCACATCCTGATGTTGCGCTTCTTCGGCGGCAAGACCCAGTCCGAGATCGGCGAGCAACTGGGTATCTCCCAGATGCACGTCTCTCGGCTGCTGTCGCGCACGCTCGGCACACTGCGCGCGGGCCTGCTCGCCGAGAGCTGAGCCGGGCCGCGGCGCGCCCTGGGAGCCGCCGCGCCGCGCCGATGCGACACGAAGGGGCGGGACCCGATCACCGATCGGGTCCCGCCCCTTCGTCGCGTCACCGCCCCGGGCGCCGGATCACCGGCCCCGGTCACCGGAGTCGGACTCAGCCCTTGGGGGCCTCGAACTTCTGCGTACGCTGCATGCCCGCCGCGCGACCCTTGGCCGAGATCACCAGGGCCATCTTGCGCGACGCCTCGTCGATCATCTCGTCGCCGAGCATCGCGGCGCCCTTCATCCCGCCCTCGGCCGAGGTGCACCAGTCGTACGCGTCGAGGATCATCTCGGCGTGGTCGTAGTCGGCCTGGGTCGGCGAGTACAGCTCGTTCGCGGCGTCGATCTGGCCGGGGTGCAGCACCCACTTGCCGTCGAAGCCCAGCGCGGCCGAGCGGCCGGCCACCCGGCGGAAGCCGTCGACCTCCTTGATCTGGAGGTAGGGGCCGTCGATCGCCTGGAGGTCGTTGGCCCGCGCGGCCATCAGGATCCGCATCAGGATGTAGTGGTACGCGTCGCCGGTGTCGTAGCCCGGGGGCTGCTCGCCGACCACGAGCGACTTCATGTTGATCGACGCCATGAAGTCGGCCGGACCGAAGATGATGGTCTCCACGCGCGGCGACGCGGCGGCGATCTCGTCGACGTTGACCAGGCCTCGGGCGTTCTCGATCTGCGCCTCGATGCCGATCCGGCCGACCTCCAGGCCGACCGTCTTCTCGATCTGGGTGAGCAGCAGGTCCAGGGCCTTGACCTGGCCGGCGTCCTGGACCTTCGGCAGCATGATGGCGTCGAGGTTGGCCCCCGCGCCCTCCACGACGGTGACCACGTCGCGGTAGGTCCAGTGGGTGGTCCAGTCGTTGACCCGCACGACGCGGATCCGGTTCCCCCAGTCGCCGTTGTTGAGCGCGTCGACGATGGTGTGCCGCGCGCCCTCCTTCGCGAGCGGGGCGCAGGCGTCCTCGAGGTCGAGGAACACCTGGTCGACCGGAAGCCCCTGCGCCTTCTCGATGAAGCGCGGGTTGCTGCCGGGCACAGCCATACAGGAACGGCGGGAACGCAAGCTACGCGATGTGGCGGCCATGTCTCTGGTCCTCCCAGTGCTGCGGATCGTGCGGTCAGGTTACCGACGGGTCACCCGCGGCGGACTATGAGGTGGCGCACGTTCGGTCTCGCGGGTCGCCGGGGCGGGACCGCGTTCCGCGCCCGCGCGTTGTGGGACGCTGTGGCGCATGACGGACACCGACGCACTCCCGGAAGCGGACGCGCTGCGCGAGGAAGGCGCGAAGAAGTCCGGCCTGCTCTGGCTCACGGTCGGCACCGCACCCGCCCGCCCGGTCTGGCACGTGTGGCTGGACGGCGCGTCGTGGCTGGTGACCGCCCGCGCGGACGGCGCGGTCGAGCAGTTCGTGCCCGGCCTGGCCGAGGCCGCCGAGGCGCTCGTGGACCTGCGCAGCAAGGACAAGGGCGGCCGGCTGCCCGGCTGGACCGCCCGGGTCACCGTGGTGGCACCAAACGACCCGGCGTGGGAGCCGGCCGTGCTGGCCCTGCACGCGGCCCGGTTGAACGCGCCCGACGGCGAGGAGCAGCCCGCCCGCTGGAAGCGCGAGTGCGACCTGATCCGGTTGACCCCGACCGGCCCGGCCCGGGATCTGCCCCGGGACGCCGGACGCACCGTTCCGGTGGGGTCGCCGGCCGTGACGCGCGGGGCGTCCCCGTTCAACCTGTCGATCGGCCGCCTGCGCCGGCGCGGCGGCTGACGGTCGGCGCCCGGGCCGGGCCCGGGTGTCGCCCGTGCGCGGGACGTCGGGCGCGGCGACGGAGCCGCCGCGGGTGAGCGGTGGGCCCGCACCGGATGCGACCGCCCCGGGTGGGCCCGCGCCCGATCAGAAGAACAACACCGGGTCGTGCTTGAGGCCGGTGGGGACCGGCGGCTTGCCGGTCCGGCCGATGTCGGGGCGACGCGTGGTGGAACTCGTGGGCGCGCCGGTCGTCGGGGGCCGTGTGCTCGAGCCGCCGGTCGAGGTGCCGTTGCTGCCGCCGGTCGGGCGGCTCTGCGTGGTCAGGTCCTTGTCCACCACGTCCTTGGGTTCCGGCGCGTGCACGTCGACCCGTTCGCCGTAGCCGAGGAAGTCGAACGCACCGGTCTGCTTCGCGTCCTGGGCCGACTCCATCCGCAGCAGGTACGGGGCGCCCTCGGTGGCCACCCAGATGGTGCCGCCCGCGCCCGGCGTCCGGTTCTCCAAGGCGATCGCCTTGTGGCCGTTGACCTGCTTGACCGCGCCCTTCTCCAGCTTGCCCGGCTTGCCCATCAGCTTGTTGGTCAGCCGCTCGACGTAGGTGTTCTCCACGATGCCGCCGTACTTCTTGTCCCCGGAGGGGACCTGTACGTACTTGTCGTGGTTGGCCGTCTCGCTGCCGTTGCCCTCGACCTTGGACCAGAACTTCGCGTCCCCCCGGAACCAGACCTGGTTCTGCACCCGGGTGATGTACGCGGTCGTGTTGTCCTCGACGATCTGGCCCTCGCTGCCGGTGCTGGTGAAGCGCATGTCCACGCTGAACGGCTTGGCCGGCCTGCCGGACGCGCCCGGGACCGCGAGTTCGCCCTTGACGTGCACGGACTTCGCGGCGGCCGTCGCGGCCTGGGCACGCTGCAGGATCGCCGCCGGGTCCAGCCCGTCCACCTGGTTGCCGAGCGGCGCACCCGCCGTCGGCTCGTCCACCGGCGCCTGCCACGAGCGGTGTGCGGGCCGTCCCGCACTGCACCCGGCGGCCAGCACCGTGACCGATACAGCCGTCGCCACCACGAAGCCGCGCCGCACGTGATCCACCGTTGGGTTCCTCGTCGTTCGATGTCTCGTTGGTTCGCTGACCTGATCGACGCACGCCCGCGTCGACGTCCTGCCGGAAACGGTATCCCGGAGCCGGAATCCCCCGCCTCAGTCGGTACCCGGCACCGGCCCGGTGGGCTTGCCCGAGGGCTGACCCGACGGCTTCCCGGACGGCTGACCCGGGGGTTTGACCGGCACCTTGTCCGACGGCGCCTTGTCCGACGGTTCCTTGCCGTCGGTCATCGACCCGTAGTCGAGCACGTCGTCGGGCTTGGGCAACACCAGCGGGAAGTCCTGGTTGTACTCGAACAGTTCGAGCGATCCGCCATTCGGCGAAGGAATGTACTTGAGCGGGAACGGGGTCCCCTTCAGCGCCACCCGCAGTTCGCCGCCGCGCCCCCGGTCGGCCACCAGCTTGAGCGACTCGGCGCCGCGTATCTTCTCCCGGCCGTCCTTCTTGAGCTTGCCGTTGAGCCGGATCAGATCGGTGATCATGTCCTGCATCCGGGTGAACCCGGACAGCCGCGCGTAGCTGGGATCGGTGGGCGGCACCTTGACGAACTTGTCCCGCAGCGTCCGGGCCGACTCCTCGACGTCGGTCCCACCGCGCCCGTCCCGGCCCTGGTACAGCCGGGCGTCGCCGCGCACGAACAGGTCCTCGCCGATCCGCAGCAGTTCGATGGTGCTGTCCGCGGTGACCACGGTGCCCACCCCTCCCTCGCGCTTGAGCCGCAGATCGATCCGGAACTCCTGGGTCTGGATCCGCCACACGCCCTGCACGTGGACCGCGACGGCCGTCGCGGCCGCCGCCTTGGACTTGCCGGCGATGGAATCCGCGGATTCCGAGCCGAGCCCGGTCTCCGCCTTCGAACACGCCGTGCCGGTGAGGACGCAGGCGGCCAGGAGGGCGATCGTGGTCTTCGTCTGAGGCAAGCGCACGGGCGGCACTGTACTGAGCCGGGCGCGAGGTGTCGTGATCATGCCCACGTCGACCGGTAGCCTGACCGTCCGGGGGCATACGAGGAACGACCGCGCGGATCGGCCGCGGATCGGCCCGCGCGGGCGTACACATCGGCGACGGAGGGACCACGGCATGGGTGCGTCATCCGGGCGGGTGTTCATCTCGCACCTGGCGGGCGTGGCCGTGTTCGACCCCAACGGCGACCACGTCGGCCGGCTGCGCGACGTGGTGGTGATGCTGCGCACCGCCCAACTCCCCCCGCGCGTGCTCGGCCTGGTCGTCGAGGTGGCCACCCGTCGGCGGATCTTCGTCCCGATGACCCGGGTGACCAGCGTGGAGACCGGCGAGGTGATCACCACCGGGCTGGTCAACATGCGCCGCTTCGAGCAACGACCGAGCGAGACGCTGGTGCTCGCCGAGATGCTCGATCGCCGGGTGAGCCTGGCCGAGACCGACGAGCCGGTGACCGTGCTGGACGTCGCGATGGCGCTCGGACGCGGTCGCGACTGGCTGATCGCCAAGCTCTTCGTACAAAAGGGCGGCACCTCCGGCCTGCGCCGGCGACGCGGCGAGACGATCACCGTGGACTGGAACGCGGTGGTCGGCTTCGAGCGCCCCGAGGACCAGCAGGGCGCGGCCAACCTGCTCGCCACCTTCGAGCAGTTGCGGCCCGCCGACCTGGCGAACGTGCTGCACAACCTCTCCGCCAAGCGCCGCGCCGAGGTGGCCGCGGCGCTCGACGACGACCGGCTCGCGGACGTGCTGGAGGAACTGCCCGAGGACGACCAGGTGGAGATCCTGGGCCAGCTCCAGGAGGAGCGCGCGGCCGACGTGCTGGAGGCGATGGACCCGGACGACGCGGCCGACCTGATCTCCGAGCTGCCCGAGGACACCGCGGAACGCCTGCTCGGCCTGATGGAGCCGGAGGAGGCCGAGGACGTGCGCCGGCTGCTGACCTACGTCGAGGACACCGCCGGCGGCATGATGACCACCGAGCCGATCGTGCTCGAACCCGGCGCCACCATCGCCGAGGCGCTCGCCCACGTGCGCAACGCCGACCTCTCGCCGGCCCTGGCCAGTCAGGTCTACGTGTGCCGGCCGCCGACCGAGACGCCCACCGGGAAGTACCTGGGCACGGTGCACTTCCAGCGCCTGTTGCGCGATCCGCCGTTCACCCTGGTCGGCGCGGTGCTGGACACCGACCTGATGCCGCTGCGCCCGGACACCCCGCTCGCCGAGGTGACCAGCTTCCTGGCCGCGTACAACATGGTCGCGGCGCCCGTGGTGGACGAGGACGACCACCTGCTCGGCGCGGTCACCGTCGACGACGTGCTCGACCATCTGCTGCCCGAGGACTGGCGCGAGGGCGCCATACACGGAGACGGGGGTACCCGCCGTGGCTCGTGAGGGCACGAGCGCCGACAAGCGCCGCCGCCCGCGACTGGACCAACCGCGCGATCCGGGGCGGCGTCCGCTGCTGCCCGCGTACGACCCGGAGGCGTTCGGCCGGTTCTCCGAGCGGATCGCCCGCTTCCTGGGCACCGGTCGGTTCCTGGTCTACATGACCGCCACGGTGATCGTGTGGATCGGCTGGAACGTCTTCGTGCCACCGGCGCTGCGCTTCGACGAGTACCCGTTCATCTTCCTGACCCTGGTGCTGTCCCTCCAGGCGTCCTACGCGGCGCCGCTGATCCTGCTCGCGCAGAACAGGCAGGACGACCGGGACCGGGTCAACCTGGAGCAGGACCGGGCCCGCAACGAGCGCAACATCGCCGACACCGAATATCTGACCCGCGAGGTCGCGGCACTGCGGATCGCCCTCGGCGAGGTCGCCACCCGGGACTTCTTGCGTTCGGAACTCCAGTCCATGCTCAAGGAGTTGGACGAGCGGCGGGAGACCGACGGGTGGCTGATGGGGCGCGACGTCACCGACGCGCACCTGACCCGGCAACAGCCCCCGCCGGACCCGGAGCACCCCTGAGCCGGCGCCGGATCCGGGTCGCCGGCGGGGTCGGATATTTTCATACGCTTGTGTGAGTCATTCGTGTAAGACATTTGTCTAACCCCGGGTTACCATCGCCCCATGGGACACCGCGAAGACCTGCTGGCCGGAGCCAAACGTTGTCTGTACGAGAAGGGCTACATGCGCACGACCGCGCGCGACATCGTCGCCGCGTCGGGCACCAACCTCGGATCGATCGGCTACCACTACGGCTCCAAGGACGCGCTGATGCAACAGGCGCTGCTGGAGTCGATGGAGGAGTGGGGCAACGAGTTGAGCGCCGCGCTGGTCGACGCGGTCGGCGCCGAGTCCGCGCCGCTGGAGCGCTTCGAGGCGATCTGGACGCGGGTGATCGACCTGATGGAGTCGCACCGGATGATGTGGGCGGCCAACTTCGAGATCCTGGCCCACCTCGACGACCTGCCGGAGATCCACAAGGTGCTCGCCGCGGCGCAGGACGAGGGCCGGTCCGGGTTGGCCTCGGTGTTCCTGGGCCTGCCCGAGAAGGGCAACGAGCATCTGATCGGCACCGTCGGGGCGCTGTGTCAGGCGCTGCTGGTGGGCGTGGTCAGCCAGTGGATGTTCGCCCCGGAGAGCGCCCCGACCGGCCGTGACCTCGCCGAGGGCATGCGCGTGCTCATGGGCGGGAACCGCGCCGCGGGCTGAACCGGCCCGAGGACAGCACCACGTGGGCCAGGACACCCGCGATCAGCCCCCAGAACGCGGATCCGATCCCGCCGATGGTGACCCCGGACGCGGTGGCCAGGAAGGTGATCAGCGCCGCCTCGCGGTGCTCGTCGTCGGCCATCGCGCCGGTGAGGCCGCTCGCCAGCGCGCCGAACAGCGCGACGCCCGCGACCGCGGCCACCAGTTCCTTGGGCAGGCCCGCGAACAGCGCGACCAGGGTCGACCCGAACATGCCCACGATCAGATAGAAGACCCCGCACGAGACCCCCGCGACGTATCGCCTGCGGGGGTCGTGGTGCGCCTCGGGGCCGGTGCAGATCGCCGCGGTGATCGCGGCCAGGTTGATCGCGTGCGACCCGAACGGCGCGAGCAGCGTGGACACCGCCCCGGTCGAGCCGATCAGCACCCGGTCGTTCGGCGTGTAGCCGGACGCGGCCAGCACCCCCATCCCGGGCGCGTTCTGGGACGCGAGGGTGGCCACCAGGAGCGGCACCGCGATGCCGATCAGGGCCGGCACCGACAGGTGCGGCGTGGTCCACTCCGGGCGGGCGATCTCGAACGCCTCGATCCGCACGTGCAGCCGCGACGTCGCCGCCGAGCAGGCCACCCCGACCACGAGCGCGACGAGCACCGCGTAGCGCGGGAGGAAGCGCTTGGCGACCAGGTAGCCGAGCAGCACGCCGCCGGCCGTCCAGGGCGCGGACTTGACCGAGGTGAACACCCCGGTGCCGAACGAGAACAGGATCCCGGCCAGCATCGCGGACACCACGGCGGCCGGCACCCGCCGCATCAGCCGGCCGAACACGCCGGTCACCCCGATCACGGTGATCAGCACACCGGTGACCACGAACGCGCCGATCGCCTCGGGGTAGGAGTACGACCCCAGGCTGGTCACCAGCAGCGCGGCGCCCGGCGTGGACCACGCGGTGACGATCGGCATCCTGGTGTACAGGCTCAGCCCCAGGCAGGTCAGCCCGCTGCCGATGGACAGTGCCCAGACCCACGAACCGGTCTGCTCCCGGGTCAGCCCGCCCGCCGAGGCCGCGGACAGCACGATCACCAGCGGCCCCGAGTAGGACACCAGCACCGCGATCAGGCCGGCGAGCACGGCCGAGAAGGACGCGTCCCGCCACAGGCTCGGCCTGCCCGCCACAGGCGCCGGCTTCGTGTCCGTCGTGGTTCGGGTAGTCACCGGGCGCCTCGCCTCGTGGTTCAGTCGTGGTCGTAGACGGTGACCGGAACACCGCACGCGCTCAACCGTTCCAGGACGAGCGGCTCCACCCTGCCCCAGTTGCCCCCGGCCAGACCACAGCCAATTCGCGGCATGTGGACCGAGGCACCCAGCTCCAGGGCCCGGCGCCCGACTTCGGTCAGCGCCCGGTCGATCGCGTCGTAGCGCACCGGCGGTCCCTTGCTGCCGGTACGGATCCCGTGTTGGCCGATCATGTTGGCCACCCACAGGTAGGTGTCGACCCGGACCAGGCGCACCGCGCCCAGCCCGAAGTCGTTCCCGGCCCGCTCGCGATGCCACCGCCGATAGTCGGCCTCCGGCTCGGACCAGCGCCGGGACAGCGCGAGCACGAAGCCCTTGCCCCAGCCGCCCTGGTCGTTGCACACGTGCGCGATCACCTTGACGCCCTTGCCCAGGGGCGTGGTGGCGTCTCCTCGGACGTACGTGACGGTCGCCATGCGCGGCAACGTAGCCGTCCGCGCCGACGCGCCGGCACTCGTTTTTCTACGACCGGCGTCCGGCTCGACCGGAGAGCTCCGCGGCGAACAGCCGGGCCGCGTTGTCGTGGCAGACCGCCCGCAGCCAGTCGTCGCCCAGGTCGAGCCCG
The DNA here is from genome assembly GCF_045207655.1 of Embleya sp. NBC_00888. Taxonomy (NCBI): domain Bacteria; kingdom Bacillati; phylum Actinomycetota; class Actinomycetes; order Kitasatosporales; family Streptomycetaceae; genus Embleya; species Embleya sp. NBC_00888. The sequence continues at coordinate 3,579,125 of NZ_CP108784.1, forward strand.
GCCAGCGCGTCGAGCCCGTGCGCGTAGCCATACGGGATGTTCGGGAAGTCGCTGCCCCACAGGATCCGGTCCCCCGCGTCCCGCAACCGGGAACGATCGGCGGGCGGGAAGGGCGTGAACTCCTCGACGAAGTCGGTGAAGGCCATCGTGGTGTCCAGGTGCACCCCCGGGTAGCGGTCCGCGAGGTCGAGGAACGCGCCGTACTCCGGCATCCCCATGTGCGCGACGATCAGCCGCAGCCGGGGGTGGCGGGCCAGCACCCGGGCGATCGGCTCGGGCCCGGTGTGCGCGCCCGGCACCGGCCCGGACCCGCAGTGCGCGACCACCGGCACCCCGGCGTCCGCGAGCGTGCCCCACACGTCCTCCAGCAGCGGATCGGTCGGATCCCACCCGCCGACCTGGACGTGCGCCTTGAACACCACCGCACCCGCGTCGATCGCCTCGCGCACGTACTTCGCCGCGCCCGCCTCCGCGAAGAAGGTCGCGGTGCGCAGGCAGTCCGGCGTACGGTCGGCGAACTCGCGCGCCCACGCGTTCAGCCACGCGGCCATCTCGGGCTTGTGCGGATAGAGCATCGACGTGAACGTCGAGACGCCGAACCGGCGCAGCGTGGCGACCCGTTCGTCCTCGTCCAGCCGGTAGGTGATCGGCCACGGCCGGCCGATCAGCGGACCGGCCGCGTCGAAGTACGCCCACACCTTGTCCAGCACGCGCCCCGGCATGAAGTGCGTGTGCACGTCGATCAGCGACGTCAGGCCCAGTTCCCGGCGGAAGCCGGCCACCCGTGTCTCCTCGGCCACCGTCGTCACACGGCCACCTCCCCATTCGGCTCGCAGGTCGATGCTCTCAAAGAGTTTTCTCGAGGGCGTCGTAAGCTCACGGTATGGCTTCTGCAACCCTGCCCTCGGCGGACGACGTCCAGGATGCGCTGGCGACCGTCCAGGACCCCGAGATCCACCGGCCCATCACCGAACTGGGCATGGTCAAATCCGTCGAGATCCACGCCGACGGGCGGGTCGCGGTCGCGGTGTACCTGACCGTCAGCGGCTGCCCGATGCGCGAGACGATCATCAGCCGGGTCGAGACGGCGGTCGGCGCGCTGCCCGGCGTCACCTCGGTCGGGGTCGAGCTGGACGTGATGAGCGACACGCAGCGCAAGGAGCTCGCGAGCAACCTGCGCGGCGGTCAGGCCGAGCGCGAGGTGCCGTTCGCCCAACCCGGTTCGCTCACCCGCGTATACGCGGTGGCCTCCGGCAAGGGCGGCGTCGGCAAGTCGTCGGTGACCGTGAACCTGGCCGCCTCGATGGTCGCGCAGGGACTCAAGGTCGGCGTCGTGGACGCGGACATCTACGGCCACTCGGTGCCGCGCATGCTCGGCGCGGAGGGCAAGCCCACCCAGGTCGAGAACATGATCATGCCGCCGTCCGCGTCCGGCGTGAAGGTCATCTCGATCGGGATGTTCACCCCGGGCAACACGCCGGTGGTCTGGCGCGGTCCGATGTTGCACCGCGCGCTCCAGCAGTTCCTCGCCGACGTCTACTGGGGCGACCTGGACGTGCTGCTGCTCGACCTGCCGCCGGGCACCGGCGACATCGCCATCTCGGTCGCCCAGTTGGTGCCGAACGCGGAGATCCTGGTGGTGACCACACCGCAGCGGGCCGCCGCCGAGGTCGCCGAGCGCGCGGGCACCATCGCGGTGGAGACCCGCCAGACCATCGCCGGCGTAATCGAGAACATGGCCGGCCTGCCCTGCCCGCACTGCGGCGAGATGGTCGACGTGTTCGGCTCCGGCGGCGGTCAGCGGGTCGCGGACGGCCTGTCCGCGGCCACCGGCACCAAGGTCCCGCTGCTGGGTTCGATCCCGATCGACACCCGGCTGCGCGAGGGCGGCGACACCGGCAAGCCGGTCGTGATCGACGCGCCGCAGTCGCCCGCCGCCGTCGCGCTCGCCGCGATCGCGGCCAAGCTCGGCGGACGCGAGCGCGGCCTCTCCGGCCTTCAACTCGGCCTGACCCCGCTGCGCAACTTCTAGAGGGCGCGTCCCGGGGCCCGCCCCACGACGCCCGGCACGGGTTCGGCCCGGCCGGGCATCGCGCTCCACCGCGATGATCCCGGGGTCACGCGCGGCCGGTCCGACCGGTCCCGCGCGTGCCCCCGGGATCATCGCCGCGGTTCACGAATCCGGCCTCGTGTAGGTGCGCAGGTCCACCGAGCGGGACAGGCCTAGGCCGTACGCGCTCGCGCCGCGGCCGTACACCCCGATGTAGACGCCCGCGCTCTCGCCCGCGAGCACCCAGCCGTAGGCCGACTCCCGGTAGCGGAACCGCGAGGGCACCCCGTCCACCGGGATGGCCAGGTCCGTCCACCCCGGTCCGGTCAGGTTGTCGGACAGGTCCCAGGCGATGTTGGTCTGCTGATCCAGCCACTCCGCGCGGGTCGTGCGGTCCAACTGCCACGGCCAACTCTCCGCGAGCAACGCCACCCCTGCGAGTGACGCCGCGCTCGACTTCGAGGTGGCCTCCATCTGCCCCGTACCGTCCCCGGCCGGCCGCTTGGGCCGCTGCGGGACGGTCACCACGGACACGAACCGTCGGGGTGTCGGGTCACCGGGCCGCCGGCTGGGCAGATCGCCGTGGCCGAGCGTGCCGTACTCGATCGCGCCTCGGCCCCTGCACACCGACGACAACCAACGCCGCCCGTTCCAGCCCTCGTCCAGGCCGTACCAGGGGAAGTCCGCGCCCAGGTATTCCGCCAGCAGGTCGGGCTTGCCGGCCTCGTCGGCGGGCAACGCCTCGCCCGCGTGGCTGATTGTGTCCATACTCCGCCTCAGGTCCTCTCGCGCGGCGCGACGGCGCCGCCGGCTGCCTCGGTGCCATGTCCGGAGCCCACCTCTCCCGGCGACTTCCGGGTGGACCGTCCGTCCGATACATGTATCCGCCGAGTCACCGGCCACACACCGCCCGTGTACTCCGGAGGCCATACTGCCCGAATGCGCGCGTGGCCCCGCACCGTGTCGGGCCGGGAAGGGGCGGGAATCGGCGACGGCGCGCGGCGCCGTTCGAACCCGCGTCGGGGCGACGGCGACCGGGGTGTGTCCCGGGCGTCGCCGGCGATCAGGTCGCGTCGGCGTCGTACGGCGGGCGCTCGCCGGGCTCGACCCGAGGGGCGGTGGTGTTCTTCCGCAGCGAGGGCGGGCTGTACGAGCCGTCCGGCACCTCCGGGTCGTACGGGCTGCCGCTCGCCAGGCCCTTGATGTCCTCGAAGTCCTTGCCGAGCGAGTCGCGCAATTCCTTGATGCCCAGGTCGTCGCCGTCACCCATCAGGTTCTTGCGGACGAAAGTCTTGGGGTTGAGGTCCTCGAGGTGCATGTCCTGGAACTCCGGACCGAGTTCCTTCTTCAGGTCCGCTCGGGCCCCGGAGGAGAACTCGCGGAACTTGCGAATGGTGCGGGCCACGTCGCCGATCATCTTCGGCAACTTCTCGGGGCCGAAGATCACGATCGCGAGGATGACGAGCGCGACCATCTCGGGTGCACCGACGTCGAACACCTGGACTCCACGAGATTGCGCGAGGGGGCTCGGTCGGGCGACCGAACCCCCTCAGAGTAGTCGTCGGCCCCGGAAGCGGAAGGTGGCGGCCGGCATCGAACCCGGTGTTTGCGGCCTATCCCCCGAAGATGTGTTCGTCCGGACATCCGTACGTCATGTCCGGGTCATCCGGCTTCGAGGGTCATGTCGACCGTGCGCTCGGTCCCGTCCCGCTCGATGGTGAGCTTGACGACCGCACCGGGCGCCTTGGATCGGATCGCCACGATCAACTCGTTGGCGTCGTGCACCTTGCGGCCGTCGATCGCCTTGATCACGTCGCCCGGCTTGAGCCCGGCCCGCTCGGCCGGCCCGCCCGCCCGGATCGGCGGCGCGCCCTTGACGTCCTGCGGCGCGATCCGCGCGCCGTCACCCTGGTACGCGACATCCAACGTGACGCCGATCACCGGGTGCGAGGCCTTGCCGGTGTCGATCAACTGCTGCGCGACCCGACGCGCCTGGTTGATCGGGATGGCGAAGCCGAGGCCGATGCTGCCCGCCTCCTGCTGGGCCCCGAACGGATTGCCCTGCCCGCCGCCGGCCGAGCGGATCGCCGAGTTGATCCCGATCACCGCGCCCGCCGCGTCGATCAGCGGACCGCCCGAGTTGCCGGGGTTGATCGGCGCGTCGGTCTGCAACGCGCTGATGTAGGACACGTCGCTGCCCGAGGTGCCGGCGCTGACCGCGCGGTCCTTGGCGCTGATGATCCCGGAGGTGACGGTGCCCTCCAGGTTGAACGGCGCGCCGATGGCGATCACCGGGTCGCCGACCTGGACGCCGTCGGAGTTGCCCAGCGGCAGCGGGTGCAGCCCCTGGACGCCGGACACCCGGATCACCGCGAGGTCGTAGCCGGTGTCCCGGCCGACCAGGGTCGCCGAGGTCTGCTGGCCGTCGTTGAAGGTCACCGTGATCGTGCCGCCGGACGCGCCCGCCTCGACCACGTGGTTGTTGGTCAGGATGTCGCCGGCCGTGTCCAGCACGAAGCCGGTGCCGGTGGCCTCGCCGCGGCCGGTCTTGGTGTGGATGTACACCACCCCCGGCAGCGTGCTGCCCGCGAGTCCGGCGATGGTGTCCTTGCCCCGGGCCGGGCCGGTCGGGGGCGGGTCGCCGAGGCGGACCTTGGTGTCGTGGCGATCCGCGATCCAGGCGCCGATGCCGCCGCCGATCAGCCCGGCCACCAGCGCGAGGACCGCGGCCCACACGATCAGCCGGCGGCCGTAGCGCTTGCCGAGGTCCTCCGTGGGCCCGCCGGCACCGGTCATGTCGCCCGGTACCGAATAGCCGTACGGCACGGCCTGATAGGGCGTGTAGGCCGCCTGCGGGGCGTACGAGGGGTACGGCCCGTAGGGCCCGTAGCCCGGATGTGCCGCACCCGGGTGGGTGCCGTAGCCGCCGGTCTGCCCCGGCCACGGCCGGGTCGGCGCCCCGGCGGGCGGTGGCGGCTGCGGGGGCGGCGCGAAGGGGTCGTAGGCCGGGTCGTCCGCGCTCGGGATCTCGGCGGTGCCGTGTACGACCGGCACCTCGGCGGTGACCGCCTCCCGGACATCCGGGACGGGCGGCCCGAACGCGGCCGGCTCGGTGGTGGGATCGGCGACCGGCTCGGCGACCGGCTCGGCCGGATCCCCCGGCGCGGAAGGCCCGGCCGCGGCCGGGGCGCCACCGGTCGCGGGCGGCTCGGCCTTGGCCAACGACGGGCGGGTCGGGAACGCGGCGGGCTCCGCGTCGGGGCCGCGTTCGACCGAAGGCCCGGGCGGGGTCTCGGCCGGGACCTCGGGGGTCCGGTCGGCCGCGGCGGATCGATCCGGCGCGGGCTCCTCCTCCCGCCGCGAGGGCGGTGTCCCGGTCGGGAAGGCCGCCGGCTCGGCGTCGTGATCGGGTCCCGGTCCGGCCGGCGCGTCGTCACCTCGCGGCGGCTCCGCTCCCCCGCGGCCGTATGCGTCGCTCATCGTGTGCCTTCCTACCGCTCCCGGTGTGCCGAACACCTGCTGCTTCCACGGCACGGCCACAGTCTTGCGCGTGCCGGTCGGTGTCGTCCCGGCGGCAGTGGATACCCGCCCCGCCGCGTCGCACGCGCGACCCGCCGAACGTACCGGCCCCACCCGGCCCGCGTCGCCGGACCGGGCCGGCGGCGAATCGTTCCCGCTCGGCCCGGCCCGGCGCACGAACACGTGACGAACGCGTGTCCGGACAGGTTCCCGGACACGCGTGACGCCCCGCCGGGCCGACGAGCCGGCCCGGCGCGGGCGAATTCAGCGCCGGGCGTCGACCGGCTGGATCGGGACCGTCAACTGCGTCCCGGCCAGCACCGGCGCGGGACGCCGCGACGCCGAGCCCGCGGGCAGCGCGGTCGTGGTGGCGGCCTGCTCCACGAGGTAACGCTCCACGGCCGGGGCCGCGGGGCGTCCCTCGGTACCGCCGCTGGTCCCGCCCGGCACGAACGCGCTGCTGAGCGCGACGGCCATCATCGAGAACGCGCCCGCGGCGGCGAACGTCAACCGACGCCGGCTCACCGGCGGGCGCACCCGCTCGGGCATGTTGCCGGGCCGACCGGCACGTGGACCGGTCGAGCGCGAGCGCGCACGTGCCGAGACCGCCGGTCGCCCGGCGGTCGGGAAGGTGAAGCGATCCCCCGACGCGGGCGGCGGAGGCGACTGTTGGTCGGGCTCGCCCATGGCCATCAGCCGTGCCATCAGATCGTCCGACGGACCGGGCTGTCGCACCCTGCCGAGCAGTTGTTTCACCTGGCGCTGCTCCTCGGCCTCCACGCGACAGTCCGCGCATTCGGCGAGGTGCGCCAGCACCTTCTCCCGGGCCTCATGGCCCAGCTCACCGTCCACATAGGCGGCGAGTTTGTCCTCGAGGTGGCTCATGTCCCCACCTCGCATGCCCCACGTCGGGTCGCGGTGCGTCCCATCCGTGTCGCACTCACTACCCCCCTGCCCAAGCGGTCGCCGGGCTCACTGGTCACGGTCCCTCATCTCCGCACCGTGGTCCGGACCTCCGCAGCCGTCTCCTGGCCTGCCTTGTTCCGGGGAGCACGATGCCGCAGCGCCGCACGGAGCTGGGACCGGCCGCGGTGAATGCGGCTGCGCACGGTCCCGAGTTTCACTCCGAGCGTGGTGGCGATCTCCTCGTACGACAGGCCCTCGATGTCACACAGCACGACCGCGGCGCGGAACTCCGGGGCGAGGGCATCCAGCGCCTGCTGGACGTCCGCGTCCAGGTGGGCGTCGTCGTATGCCTGCGCGGGTGAGAGCTCACGACCGGCGAGGCGTTCGCCCGCGTCGTCGCCCAGACCCTCGAAGCGGATGCGCTGACGGCGCCGAACCATGTCGAGGAAAAGGTTCGTGGTGATGCGGTGCAGCCAACCCTCGAACGTGCCGGGCGTGTAGCTCGACAACGATCGGAACACTCGGACGAACACCTCTTGGGTGATGTCGTCCGCGTCGTGCGGGTTGCCGCTGAGGCGGTAGGCGAGCCGATAGACCCGAGCGGAGTGGGTTCGGACGATGTCCTCCCACGACGGCGGGACCCATTCGGCCTGGGCTGGGCTGCTGGTTGCGTTTGCGGCTTCGGCCACGTGATCCGGCATCGGCGACGCGTCGCGGGTACAGGATTGTTCCCCGCGGTGGTCGACCACTGCCACACCTCCTCTTCCGAGTAGCGCAACCACCATAAACGTCCTGCCTGTTAAGCCCGGATAAGGGCGCCGAGCCCAAATCCGACCCACCTTCGGTGCCGCGAGACCACGAGCCTCGTGTTCACCTGTCTTCCGAGGGAGCCAACGAACCGCGCCCGGGCGCGGTTCCCCGATCCCGCACCGGTCGCTCGGCGGATCTCGTCGCCGCCGCCCGCGCGCACCCGTGCGGCGCTCCCCGACCGGGCGGCCGAGCCCTCGGTAATACGCTTGCGCTCAGGTGGCCGCCTCGTCGGGACGCGTACGGGGGGCCGGGACAGAGGAGGAAGCCATTTCCGGCAATCGCCAGGCGAGCTGGGCGTTCGCGGAAGAGTACGTCGGCGAGGACGCCGTCCTCGCGGGCGCCCGCGCCCGCGCCCGGGAAGTCGGCGTGCTCCCGATAGGTCCCGGCGCCGGCGCCGCGCTGCGTTTCCTCGCGGCCGCGGTCGAGGCCAAGGCGGTCGCCGAGATCGGGACCGGGACCGGGGTCTCCGGGCTCTACCTGCTGCGCGGCATGCGCTCCGACGGCGTGCTCACCACGGTCGACGCCGACCCGGAGAACCAGCGCCTCGCCAAGGAGACCTTCACCGAGGCGGGCTTCCCCAGCGGACGCGCCCGCTTCATCCCCGGCCGCGCCCTGGAGGTGTTGCCCCGACTCGCCGACGGGGGCTACGACCTGGTGTTCTGCGACGGCGACAAGCTGGAGTACCTGGACTACCTGGCCGAGGCGCTGCGGCTGCTGCGACCCGGCGGCGTGGTGTGCTTCGACAACGCGCTCCTGCGCGACCGGGTGGCCGATCCGGCGCACCGGGACGCGGAGACCGCCGCGGTGCGCGACGTGCTGCGGGTGATCCGTGAGCACGAGGCGCTCGTGCCCGCCCTGCTCCCGGTCGGCGACGGCCTGCTGTGCGCGGCCCGTCGGAGTTGATCGACGCCGCCGGCGCATGCCGACGGCCCCGGTCCGGACATGAGTCTCCATGTCCGGACCGGGGCCGTCGCATCACGACTTTCGTCGAGGGCGTCGCCCCTGGGGGTCAGCCCACGGCGTTCTTCAGCGCCTCGCTCAGGGCACCGGCCTCATCGGCCGACAGCTCGACTACGAGCCGTCCACCGCCCTCAAGCGGAACGCGCATGACGATGCCCCGCCCTTCCTTGGTCACCTCGAGCGGGCCGTCGCCCGTCCGCGGCTTCATGGCCGCCATGCTCGTTCCCCTTCCTGCATATCGACGCACCGGTGCTCAAACCGGCCACCGGTCTTCGAGAGCATTGATCAGGGACCATTATCCCGCATCGAACGGTGGGGTGAGCAACATCGGGTCCCGTCGGCCTCTCGAACCACGTCCGTACGGCGCTGAAATGAGATGGTCCGTCCCGGCTCCGCGCCGGCTCGATCCCGCCCCGGGAGTGAGCTGACGGCCCGTCAGGGGCGGGCGTGGGCACGGCACCGCGGTCCGGCATGCTGTGCACATCCCACCTGCGGAGATGGATCCGATGCGGAGGCAGGCCATGGCCGACAAGACCGACAATGTGCTCTACGAACTCGCCGACGGGGTCGCGACCGTCACGCTGAACCGTCCGGACGCGATGAACTCGCTCGACGAGCCGACCAAGATCGCTTTGCGTGACGCGGTGCTCCGCGCGGCCGAGGACCCCGCCGTCCGGGCCGTGCTGCTGACCGGCAGCGGTCGGGCGTTTTGTGCCGGTCAGGACCTCAAGGCGCACATCCGGCAGTTGGAGACCGGGCCCGAGGCCACCTTCGCCACCGTGCGTGAGCACTACAACCCGCTGGTGACCGCGCTGGCGACGATGGCCAAGCCGGTGGTCGCGGCGGTCAACGGCGTCGCCGCGGGGGCCGGCGCGGCGATCGCGTGGGCGTGCGACTTCCGGATCATGGCGGACACGGCCGGGTTCAACACCGCGTTCGCCGGGGTCGCGCTGACCGCCGACTCCGGCGCTTCCTGGACGCTGCCGCGCCTGGTCGGTCAGGCCAGGGCGGTCGAACTGCTGATGTTGCCGCGCACCGTCAAGGCCGCCGAGGCGCTCGAACTGGGCCTGGCCAACCGAGTGGTTCCGGCCGACGAGGTCGCCGGTGTGGCCCGCGAACTGGCCCGCCGGCTGGCCGACGGCCCGACCGTGGCACTGGCCGCGCTCAAGGAGTCGGTGGCCTTCGGCGCGTCCCACTCGCTGGTGGACACCCTCGCCAAGGAGGACGAGCTGCAACTGCGCGCGGGCGGCTCCGAGGACCACCGGATCGCGGTCGCGGCCTTCGTGGCCAAGGAGAAGCCGACCTTCGTCGGCCGCTGACCCCGCTGCCGGCGGCGCGGACCGCCGCGCGGACCCTCGGGTCGCGCACGACGGTCCGCGGTGTCGACGCGCGGACCGCTCCCGACACCGCGGCCGGCGGCACTCAGCGGGACACGCAGCCCCCGAGGTGGTCGTTGACCAGCCCGCAGGCCTGCATCAGCGCGTAGGCGGTGGTCGGGCCGACGAACCGGAAACCCTTGCGCTTGAGCTCCTTGGCCAGCGCGGTGGACTCGTCGGTGACCGCCGGTACGTCCGACAGGGCCGCGGGAGCCTTCCGGCGTCCGGAAGGTGCGAACGACCATACGAGCGCGTCCAGACCGCCCTGGAGGGCCTGCGCGGCGTGTGCGTTGGCGATCGCCGCGTCGATCTTGGCCCGATTGCGGATGATCCCCTCGTCGGCGAGCAGCCGGGCCCGATCCGCGTCGTCGAACCGCGCCACCCTGGCGATCGAGAAGTCCGCGAAAGCGGCCCGAAAGCCCGCCCGCCGACGCAGGATGGTCAACCAGGACAGCCCGGACTGGAACGCCTCCAGGCACAACCGCTCGTACAGCAGGTCCTCGCCGTGCACCGGGACGCCCCACTCGGTGTCGTGGTAGGCCCGGTAGTCCTCGGGACCGGTCGCGCCCCACGGGCAGCGGGGCAGCCCGTCCGGTCCCGCGATCGGACCGCCGACGACGGTCACGGCTTCGGGTCGCCCTTCGGCTCGGCGGCCGACTCGGCGTCGCCGCCCCGGTCGGCCGGAGCGTCCGCCCCGGCGCCCGGCCCGGTCGCCGCCTCGGCACTCGCCTCCCGGGTCTTCCCCGCGTCCGGCGTCTCGTCCCGTCGCGCGTCCGGGGTCTCGTCCCGCTGCTCGTCCCGCGTGTCGTCCGCTTCGTCGACGGCCGCCGGCGCGACCCGGGTCGGCGCCGCGTCGTCGACGACCTCGTCGGCCCGGCCCGGCTTCTCCAGGGACAGCGTGGTGCCCGACGCGCGCGCCGGCGGGGCGAGCCGGCCGGGGCCGACCGCGCTCGCGCCCGCGGTGGTCGCGCCCGGGACCGAGACGGTGAGCCCGGCCGGGGTGGTGCCGGTGATCTTGTACTCGAGTTCCAGGATGCGCGCGTCGCGTGCCGCGAGCTCGCCGGTCAGGCGGTCCAGGACCACGTCGACCTCGCTCATCCGGTAGCCGCGGAAGACCACCGGGAACCGGATGTGGTCGACGTCCGCGCTCGTGAGCGGGCGGTCGCCGGGCATCCGCAGCTCGGGCTGTTCGCGGTAGGCGTCGGGGAGGGAGCCACCCGCCCCGAGCACGACCGCGGCGATCACGAGGATCACCCCGGTCACCACGACAAGCTGGATCCAGAACACGGACGGCTCCCCTTCGACGGTGGTGCAGCTGCTGGGACGGGTGTCCGCTCCGGGCCGCTTCGGGAAGCCCCCGGGTCGTCGCACGGGACGATCGTGCCACGATCAGGGGGTCAGGTGGCACGTGCAGGGTGTGGGTAGCGGAGGTCGACGGGGTGACGACGCTGAGGCTGGGACGACGGGAGTTCGGCGGTGACGAGTTGGTGATCATGGCGATCGTCAACCGGACGCCGGACTCGTTTTTCGACAAGGGCGCGACGTTCGACGATCGACCCGCCCTGGACGCGGTCGAACGCGCGGTCGCCGAGGGCGCGGGGATCGTGGACATCGGGGGTGTCAAGGCGGGTCCGGGGGCGGAGGTGGACGTCGCCGAGGAGATCCGCCGCACGGCGTCCTTCGTGGCCGAGGTTCGCCGCCGCCACTCCGACGTGGTGATCAGCGTCGACACCTGGCGACACGAGGTGGCCGAGGCGGTCTGCGACGCGGGCGCGGACCTGATGAACGACGCGTGGGGCGGGGTGGACCCCAAGCTGGCCGAGGTGGCCGCGAAGTACGACGCGGGCATCGTGTGCACGCACGCCGGGCGCGCGCAGCCGCGCACCCGGCCGCACCGGATCGGCTACGTGGACGTGATGGAGGACATCCTGGACGTCACGGTCGGCCTGGCCGAGCGCGCCGCGCGGCTCGGGGTGCGCCGGGACGCGATCCTGATCGACCCCGGGCACGACTTCGGCAAGAACACCCGGCACTCGCTGGAGGCGACCCGCCGACTCGGCGAGATGGTCGACACCGGCTGGCCGGTGCTGGTCTCGCTGTCCAACAAGGACTTCGTCGGCGAGACGCTGGACAAGCCGGTGAACGAGCGCCTGCTCGGCACGCTGGCCACCACCGCGGTGAGCGCGTGGCTGGGCGCCCGGGTGTACCGCGCGCACCAGGTGGCGGAGACCCGCCAGGTGCTGGACATGGTGTCCTCGATCCACGGCACCCGGCAGCCCGCGGTGGCCCGGCGCGGACTGGCCTGACCCCCGGGGCCGCCCACGCGGCCCCGGGAACGCGTACGGCGCCCGCGCCCACCGGGAAGGTGGGGGCGGGCGCCGACGTGGGCGCGCCGATCGCGGCGGGCGGACCGCCGGGGCGGCGTCGCCGTCGAATCAGCAGCGCTTCCAGGGACCGGTGATCGCGTACATCGTGCCCGGGGTCTGCACGTTCGCGAACAGCGTGCGGCCGTCCTCGGAGAAGGTCGGGCCGGTCAACTCGCTGCCGCCGGGGACGTCGTTGCGCGCGATCGGGTAGGTCTTGCCGTCCTCGGTCGCACCCAGCAGGTGCTGGACGCCCTCGCCGTCCTCGGCGATGATCACGCCGCCGTGCGGCGAGACGCTGATGTTGTCCGGACCGTCGTAGGGACCGTCCACGTCCGGCGTGGTGTTGACGCCGAAGCGCAGCTTCAGGGTCAGCCGGCCCCGACGCGGGTCGTAGAACCAGATCTGGCCGTCGTGCGGCGTGCCGGGGCTCTCCGTGCGGGCGAAGCTGGTGACGACGTAGGCGCCGCCGTCACCCCACCAGATGCCCTCGATCTTGCGACCGCGGGTGATGTCGGTGTTCTGGAACTGCTTGCGGATGGACACCGTGCGCGCGTCGCGCTCGGGCACGGTCACCCAGTCGACCGCGTACGTGGTGCCGATCTCGGTCGCGCGGGAGAGGTCGTCCACGTGCTTGCCGCTCGCGTCCACGCAGCGCATCGCCGCGAGGGTGCCCGCGTCGTCGGCCAGCTTGCGCAGCCGGCCGCGGCCGCCGTCCCAGTGGCGCGGGGGCTCCCAGCGGTAGAACAGTCCGTTCGGGTTGCCCGCGTCCTCGGTCAGGTACAGGTGACCGCGGCGCGGGTCGACCGCGACGGCCTCGTGCGCGAACCGGCCGAGCGCCTTGATCGGCTTCGGGTCGCGGTTGGCACGGCGGTCGTAGGGGTCGACCTCGAACACGTAGCCGTGGTCCTTGGTCGCGCTGCCCTGACCGGCGAGCTGCTCGGTCTCCTCGCAGGTCAGCCAGGTGTCCCAGGGGGTCACCCCGCCCGCGCAGTTGGTCGCGGTGCCGGCCACGCCGACGTACTCGCGTATGCGCCTGCCGTAACGGTTCACCTCGACCACGGTGCAGCCGCCGGCGAGCCCCTCGTCGTAGGTCAGGCCGGACAGGTGCGGAACCGGCAGCGGGGTGTCCTTGAGCGAACCGCCGAGTTCGTGGTTGTTGACCAGGACCGTGCCGCCGCCGCGCAGCTTGAAGGCGCCGGTGCCGTCGTGGTTGCTCGGGGTGACCTCGCCCGACTCCAGCTTGGTGACACCCGCCTCGGTGACGATCTGGTACGAGAAGCCCTTCGGAAGCGCCAGGCGCCCGGCGGGGTCGTTGATCAGCGCACCGTAGCCGGGCTGGGCCGGCGGCCGGCCGTGACCGCCGCGGGACGAGGCCGAGGCGTTGGGGGCGAGCAACATGCCGGTGCTGCCGATGAGGGCGACACCGGCACCGGTGGTGGCGGTGCGACCGAGGAAACCCCTACGGGACAGCGACATCTGGTTTCTCCAGTGACAGGCGGGAAAAATCGGGACGCCCCTACGCTTTCGCCCGTCGGTGTCCCCCAAGTGAACGCGACGGGGCGCCCGAATGCCCGTCAGGTGGCAATTGCTCCGCCACCGGCGCGGCGTTCGGCGGCGGCCTTGTCCGCGCGCGACTCGGCCTCGATCTTCGAGCACTCCAGATCCGCGTCCCGGATGATCCGCACCGCCTCGTCCACGTCGTCGGTGATCCGGATCAGGTCCAGGTCGGCCGGCGACGCCTTGCCCCGCGCGATCACCACGTCGCGCACCCAGTCGATCAGCCCGGTCCAGTAGTCGCGCCCGATCAGCACCACCGGGAAGTGCGTGACCTTGCCGGTCTGGACCAGGGTGAGCGCCTCGAACAACTCGTCCAGCGTGCCGATTCCGCCGGGCAGCACGATGAAGCCCTGCGCGTATTTGACGAACATCGTCTTGCGCGCGAAGAAGTACCGGAACGTGATGCCCCGGTCCACGTACGGGTTGAGCCCGGACTCGAACGGGAGCTTGATGCCCACGCCCACGGATTGGCCGCCGGCGTCCCGGGCGCCCTTGTTCGCGGCCTCCATCGCGCCGGGACCACCGCCGGTGATCACCGCGTAACCGGCCTCGGCCAGTGCCCGGCCGACTCGCTCGCCGATCCGGTACTCGGCCGAGCCCGGCTTGGTCCGGGCCGAGCCGAACACGCTGACCGCCCGGCCGAGATCGGCGAGCATGCCGAAGCCGTCGACGAACTCGGTCTGGATCCGCAGCACGCGCCACGCCTCGGTACCGAGGTGACCCATGCCGGGATGCTGTTCCTCCACCTCACTGGGCGAGGCGAACTCGGGTGGCTCCTCCGACGGAGCGAATCGCGCATCCATCCGGCCACCCTGTCACGCCGGAGCGGCGGTCGATCGGATTTACCCGGTATCCGCCCCGCGCCGGCCGGCGGGGCGCCGCGCGCCGACCGCTACCCGAGCCAGCGCACCAACCGGCTCTCGCTGTCGCCGATCAGCGCGATCTCCACGTGCTCGTCCCGCTTGTGCGCGAGATTGGGATCGCCGGGCCCGTAGTTGACCGCCGGGATGCCGAGCGCGGAGAAGCGCGCCACGTCGGTCCAGCCGAACTTGGCCCGCGGCGCGGTGCCGATCGCCGCCACGAACGCCGCCGCGGCCGGCCGGTCCAGTCCCGGAAGCGCTCCCGCCGCCGAGTCGGTGAGCACCACGTCGAAGCCGGCGAACACCTCGCGCACGTGCTCGAACGCCTCCTCGACGCTGCGATTGGGCGCGAATCGGAAGTTGACCGTGACCGTGCACGCGTCGGGGATGACGTTCCCCGCGACGCCGCCCTCGATCGCGACCGCGCTGAGCCCCTCGCGGTATTCGAGCCCGTCGATCACGACCCTGGCCGCCTCGTAGCCCTGCAACCGGGTCAGGATCGGCGCCGCGGCGTGGATCGCGTTGTCGCCCAGCCACGAGCGGGCCGAGTGCGCCCGGGTACCCACCGTGCCGATCCGCACCCGCAACGTGCCCTGGCAGCCGCCCTCGACCGCGCCGCCGGTCGGCTCCATCAGCACCGCGAAGTCGGCCTCCAGCCACTTCGGGTGGGTGTTCGCCAGCCGCAGCAGGCCGTTGCGGGCGGCGTCGACCTCCTCGCAGTCGTAGAACACGTAGGTGACGTCGCGATTGGGCTCGGGCAGGTGCGCGGCGAGCCGCAGTTGCACCGCGACGCCGCTCTTCATGTCCGAGGTGCCGCAGCCGTACATCAGCGGACCCTCGATCCGCGACGGCAGGTTGTCCGCGATCGGGACCGTGTCCAGGTGGCCCGCGATCAGGATCCGCTCGGCCCGACCGAGGTCGGTGCGCGCGACCACCGAGTCGCCGTCGCGGTAGACGGTCAGATGCGGACAGGCGCGCAGCGCCTCCTCCACCGCGTCGGCGAGCACACGCTCGTCGCCGCTGACGGAGGGGATGTCGACGAGTTGCGCGGTGAGCGACGCCGCGTCCTGGGACAGATCAAGCCTCACGGTCATACCGGCAGCCTATCCCTGCCCCGGGACACGACAACTGACGATGTGTCAAGTGAATCGGGGTTCGTCGCTCAACCGTTCTTGAGCCGGTCCACGCCCGCCGCCACCCGCTCGTCGGTCGCGGTGAACGCGATCCGCACGTGCCGCTCGCCCAGCGGGCCGTAGAAGTCGCCGGGGGCGACCAGGATGCCGCGCTCGGCGAACCACGCCACGGTGTCCCAGCAGTCCTCGTCGCGCGTGGCCCACAGGTACAGGCTCGCCTGCGAGTGCTCGATCCGGAAGCCGGCCGACTCCAGCGCGCCGCGCAGTGCCGTCCGCCGGGCCGCGTAGCGGGCGCGCTGCGTCGCGACGTGCTCGTCGTCGGCGAACGCGACGGTCATCGCCGCCTGCACCGGGCCCGGCACGATGAGCCCGGAGTGCTTGCGCACCGCGAGCAGCTCGCGGACGACCGCGAGGTCGCCGGTGACAAAGCCCGCGCGGTAGCCGGCCAGGTTGCTGCGCTTGGACAGCGAGTGCACGGCGAGCAGCCCCTCGTGCGAGCCGCCGCACACGTCCGGGTGCAGCACCGACACCGCCTGCGCGTCCCAGCACAGCTCGATGTAGCACTCGTCGGAGACCACCAGGATCTCGTGCGCGCGGGCCCACTCGACGATGCGGCGCAGCTCGTCGGCCGAGCGCACCGCGCCGTGCGGGTTGCCCGGCGAGTTGAGCCAGATCATCCGCACGCCCGCCGGGTCCGGCAGCGTGCCGTCCACGACCGCGAGCGGCGTGGCGCCGGCCAGGCGCGCGCCCACGTCGTAGGTGGGGTAGGCCAGCGCCGGGTGCGCGATGGTGTCGCCCGGGCCGAGCCCGAGCTGGGCCGGCAGCGCCGCGACGAGTTCCTTGGTGCCGATCACCGGCAACACCGCGTCCGGGTCGGCGCCGGTGACGCCGAGCCGGCGGCGCAGCCACGCCGCGATCGACTCGCGCAGTTCGGGCTTGCCGAACACGGTCGGATACCCGGGCGAGTCGGCGGCCGCGCGCAGCGCGTCGCGGATCAGCTCCGGGGTGGGGTCCACGGGCGTGCCCACCGAGAGGTCGACCACGCCGTCGGCGTGCGCCCGCGCCCGTCGGCCGAACGGTTCGAGGCGGTCCCAGGGGAAGACGGGGAGCAGATCGGTGACACGACGCGCCTGCCGACCCCGCGCGGCGGCGGGGTCGGCGGGTGCTTCGGCACCGTTGTGCGAAGCGGTCACGTCGGCGCTACTCGCCGGTCGCCTGCGGCGGCAGCGCGGCGATCAGCGGGTGGTCCTTGGCGATCAGACCCATCTTCGACGCGCCACCCGGGGAACCGAGGTCGTCGAAGAACTCCACGTTCGCCTTGTAGTAATCCTTCCACTGCTCCGGGGTGTCGTCCTCGTAGAAGATTGCCTCGACCGGGCAGACGGGCTCGCAGGCTCCACAGTCGACGCACTCGTCGGGGTGGATGTACAGCGCACGCTCACCCTCGTAGATGCAGTCGACGGGGCACTCCTCGATGCATGCCTTGTCCTTCAGGTCGACGCAGGGCTGCGCGATGACGTAGGTCACGTCGGGTTCCTCCTCATGCGGGCGGTACAGGGTGCGCGGGAGCGCGGCAACGTCGGTGCCCGCAACTAGTATCGCGGTGGGCCGGGGCCTACTCCTAGCAGGTGGCCCTTACCTGTGGGCCGGGAACATGTCAGCGGACGTGGGCGGACGAGGTCAGCCCGGATCGGGGAAGCCGGACAGGTGAAGAGGATCACACCACGGGATGTGGGCAGACGCGTGTCGGTGCGCCGCGAGCTGCCGCCGGAGGACTCCGGAGCGACCTACACAGACGTCGTGGGCGACCTCGTGGACTGGCGCGACGGTGTGCTGACAATCACCCGCAGGGACGGCAGTATCGCCCGGGTGGCCGAAGCGAGCATCGTGGCCGCCAAGGTGGTCCCGCCGCCGGTCCGACGCCTGACCCCGGCCCGATTGCAGGACGTGGCCAGCCGGTCCTGGCCCGCGCCGGAGATCGCCACCTACGGCGAGTGGTTGTTGCGCGCGGCCGAGGGATTCACCCGGCGGGCGAACTCGGTGCTGGTCCTGGGCGAGCCGGGCGTGCCGTTCGCGGAGGCACTCGATCGAGTGAATGCCTGGTACGCCGAGCGCAGTCTGCCGACACTGTTCCAGGTCGCGCACGACGACCCGTTCGACCGCTTCCTGGACGCGGCCGGCTGGCCCGCGGAGGGCGACGCGCTGATGCGCACGGGGCGACTGGTGCGCGCGGCGGACGTACTGCGCGACGTGGACGCGAGCGCGGTCCGGGTGGAGAGCACCCTCACCGACGCGTGGCTCTCGCTCTATCACCACGTCGCGGGCCCGGGCGGCGGCGCCGAGCGACACGTGCTGCAGGGACCGCCGGGCACCCTGTTCGCGACCGTCGTGGATCCGGCCTCCGCCGAGCCGATCGCGATCGGACGCGTGTGCGTCCTCGGTCGGTACGCGGGCTTCGCCGCCCTGGAGGTGGACCCGGCCCACCGCCGTCGGGGCCACGCCCGGGCGATCGTGCGGGCGCTGACCGACCGGGCGCTGGCGAGCGGCGCGGTCACCGGCTGGCTCCAGGTGGAATCGGACAACCGGCCCGCGCGCGAGCTCTACGACGCGCTCGGCTTCACCGACCACCACGGCTACCACTACCGCCGGTCGCCGGTCGAGCGCCCGTGAGCGCTCCCGGCAACCCCCGCGACCGGTTCGCCTCGGTGGTCCGGGCTGACGAGGTGGATCTGGCCGAGGCCGCGCTGCTGATGGGCGTCGAGGTCGACCCGACCTTCGACCCGGCGGTGGGGATCGCCGAGCTGGATCGGCTCGCGGCGGCGGTGCGGGCCGAGGCGGGATCCGAGTACGACCCGCCGCGGGCCGCCGCGGCGCTGGCCTCGGTGCTCGGCGGGCGGGCCCGCTTCTTCGGGCAGCAGTCCGACTACGCCGACCTGCGCTCGTCGCTGCTGCACGAGGTGCTGCGCCGCCGGCGCGGACTACCGATCCTGCTGTCGGTGGTGTGGATCGAGGTGGGCCGACGGGCCGGGCTGCCGGTGTACGGCGTCGCGTTGCCGGGACACTTCGTGGTCGGGATCGGGGATCCGGACGGCGGGTTCGAGCTGGCCGACCCGTTCCACGGCGGGGTGCCGCTGTCGGTGTCCCGGGCCCGGCGTCTGGCCGCGGAGGCGGGCGGCCAGACGGGCGATCCGACGCTGCTGCAACCGGCCAGGCCGACCGCGATCCTGCTCCGCGTCCTGAACAACATCCGGGCCTGGGCCGCCCAGCCCGAGCGCGGCATCGAGGGTGCCTGGACCCGGCTGTGGGCGGTCGAGTTGTCCCTGCTGCTGCCGCGTCATCCGGCGGCGCTGCGGCACGAGCGCGGCTCGCTGCTCGCGCGGACCGGCCAGTTCGCGGCCGGCGCCCGACAGTTGCAGGAGTACGCGGAACTGGTCGAACGGATCGACCCGAAGGTCGCGGAGAGCGTGCTGGCCGAGGCCAAGGCCGCCCGAGCCCGACTGAACTGAGGCCTCGAAACCGGCGGCGTGGCGCGGCTCAGCCACCACCGAAGACACGCAGGAACGCGTCGGCGTCCTGGGTGATCCCGCTGCACGTGGGGTCGGCGCCGGTCGCGTCCGCGGCGTCCGCCGGGCACGGCCGGTCGCGCGCGGCGGACCACCACGCGACCCGTCCCAGGTGCACGGACCGGGCGAACTCGGCGAAGGTACGGGCGTCCTCCAGCGTGAACACCTCGCCGGCGACGTCGTTGCGGCCGATCATCACCGTCACGGACACCCGCCGCCAGGCCTGCTCCTCGGACAGATTCGGCCACACCTCGCGGATCTGCCCCTGCACGGCGTGCGCGGCGTCGCTCGCGAACCGGCCCATCCGGCCCTCCGGCCGAGGTGCCACCGCCGCGCCGTAGTTGAGCGCCTTGGCGTTGACGTAGGAGACCTCGACCCGCTGCGCGGCGGCGTCCCGCAACAGCGCCTTGGCCTCCTCGCCCAAACCCTGGAGCGGGTCCACCGGCAGCGAGTACCCGACGTCCACGCTCTGTCCGTTCGCGCGGGCGCCCTCTTGGAGCAGGCGCAGTGCCGCGTTGCGCCGCTGCACCACGTCGGGGCGGACCAGCGAGCGGCCCTCGATGTCCAGGTCCATGCCGGTCGCCCCGGTCGCGGCCAGCACCTGCCGGTAGGCGGCGACCAGTTCCTCGGGCGTGCCGCAGGACGCGGCGAGGTCGGTGCCGCCGGCGCCGCCGAACGCGACCCGGATCGACCCGCCCGCGTCGCGCAGCGCGGCGATCCGACCGATGGTCGCCGGATCGTCGAGTCGGGTCACCCCGCCCCACATCGGCCGGCAGCCGCCGCCGTCCACGACGTAGGCCAGCGTGCGCTCGCGCACCGTGCCGGCCGCTCCCGCGTGAGTGGGGTCGAGCGGGCCCGGGAGCGTCATGTCCAGGTAGGGCGCGAGGTGTTCGACCGTGCCCGAGCGCGGGGTCGCGCCGCCGGCGGGTCCGCTCGCGGGCGGCGCTGTCGCACCGGCGGGCGAGCCCCCGGCGCGTGCGGTGCCGGTCGCGGTGGGGCCGGCCGAGGCGGTGCGCCGGTCGGTGTCGAGCGGGCCGACCGGCGGAATCGACCCGGCCGGCGTCGACCGCTCGCCCGAGGCGATCGGACCGGCCCCGGTGCACGGCTTGTCGTTGATCGTGCAGGCGATCGGCCCGTCGGGGCGGGCCGGTTCGCTCGCGGTCGGCACACCGGCGCCGTCCCGGCGGACCTCGAAGCCGACCACGATGCTCTCGCCCGGGCGCAGTGCCTTGTTCCAATTCTCGTTGCGCACCGTGTACTTGCCGGTGGCCGGCTCCAGTCGGCCGTTCCACACGTTGGCGATCCGGGTGCCCGCAGGCAGGTCGAAGCGCAGCGTCCAGCCCTTGACCGTGTCGGATCCGGAGTTGCGCAGGACGTACTGCCCGCTGTAGCCGGTGGGCCACGAGCCGGTGCGGACGTAATCGGCGCTGAGCGCGTGGTCGGGGGTCGAGGAATCCCCGGACAGGGCCACGATCAACGCGGCGGGCAGTGCGGCGAGCGCGGCGCTCGCGGCGAGCCAGCGGATCCGCTCCCGACGGGGCCGACGGGAGCCCGGCTCGGGCCCGCTTGCCCGGTGCGACCCCATGCCCATTCCTCCGACATCCTCTCCGGCGGCACTCGGGCCGCCGGGCACGAGGACTCTACCGGCCTTCGGGCCCGCGTCCCATCGATCTTGTCCGCGTGATCCACGAGAAAGATCTTTCGTCTCACTGGATGAGATATGAGTATCGAATTCTGGATACGAGTCATACATTGCAAGGCATGGATTGGGATGCCACAACGTACGACAGCAACTTCGGCTTCGTCTCGGCACATGGACGCCCCATGATCGATCTGCTCGCGCCCCGGCCGGACGAGTCGATCCTGGATCTGGGCTGCGGCACCGGCGACCTCGCCGTCGAGATCGCCGGAACGGGTGCGCGGGTGCACGGAATCGACGCCGACGCGCGGATGATCCGGACCGCACGGGCCAAGCACGCCGGGTCCGGGGTGAGCTTCGACGTCGCCGACGGCCACACCTTCACCTCGGCCGAGCCGGTCGACAAGGTCTTCTCCAACGCGGCGCTGCACTGGATGACCCGGCCCGACGAGGTGCTCGCCCGCGTCCACGCCGCGCTGCGCCCGGGCGGCGTCTTCGTCGCCGAGCAGGGCGGCGGCCGCAACGTCGCCACGCTGATCCGGGGCCTGCGCACGGCCGCCGCCGAACAGGGCCTGGGCGAACCGGTGTTGCCGTGGTACTTCCCGAGCCCGGCCGAGCACGCCGGTCGGCTGGAGCGGGCCGGCTTCGAGGTGCGCCTGGTGCAGTACTTCGACCGTCCCACGGCACTGGCCCCCGGCGACACCGCGGCCGACTGGTGGCGGATGTTCGGGCCGAGCACCCTCGCCCACTTCCCCGAAGCCGCGCACGAGGCGCTGTTGGCCCGCGTGGACGAGTTGGTGCGCGACCGGCAGTCGCGCGAGGACACGTGGTACGCGGACTACGTCCGGCTGCGCTTCGTCGCGGTCGCGACCTGACCCGCCGGCCCGACCGGCGGTTCAAGGTCGGCCGCTCACAACCAGCCGTTCTCGTGCGCGATGCGGACCGCGTCCGCCCGGTTGCGGGCGTGCGTCTTGCCGATGCACGAGGACAGGTGATTGCGCACGGTGCCCTCGGACAGGTGCAACCGCGACGCGATCTCGGACACCGTCGAGCCGTCCGCCGCCGCGCGCAACACGTCGCGTTCGCGCTCGGTCAGCGGATCGGCGCCGACCGAGAGCGCGGTGGCCGCGAGCGTGGGGTCGATCACCCGCTCGCCGCGCAGCACCCGCCGGATGGCGTCGGCCAGTTGGGCCGCGGGCGCGTCCTTGACCAGGAACGCGTCCGCGCCCAGCTCCATCGCGCGACGCAGGTAGCCGGGCCGACCGAACGTGGTCAGCATGACGATCCGGCACCCGGGCAGCGCCCGGCGCAGGTCGGCCGCGGCGGCCAGGCCGTCCTGACCGGGCATCTCGATGTCCAGCAGGGCCACGTCCGCCGCGCTCGTCCGGACCGCCTCGACCACCTCGTCACCACGCGCGACCTGGGCGACGACGCGGATGTCCCCCTCCAGGCCCAGCAGCGCGGCGAGTGCCTCGCGCACCATGGCCTGGTCCTCGGCGAGCAGAACGTTGATCACCGGCCGAACGTTAGCGGTTCGCCCCGGGATCGATCTGTCCCTCCCCGTCCTTACCGGGAAGCACCGGGACCGAAGCGGTCAATCGGAACCCCTTGCCGCCCTCGGGGACACCCACGCCGATGCTGCCGTCGGCCGCCGCGAACCGCTCGCGCAGCCCGGTCAGCCCATTGCCCTCGCGACTCGCCGCACCCCGTCCGTCGTCGGTGACGTCCAGGCTCCACACCGGGCCCGTAACCAGCGCCACCGTGCAGCGCCGTGCGCCGCTGTGCCGCATCGTGTTGGTCACCGCCTCGCGCAGCGCCCACGCGAGCACCGCCTCGGCCTCCGGGTCGGGGCACACCGGCCACTGCTCCGGGACCTGGATCAGCTCGATGCCCACCGCCCGGGCGGCGATCCGGGCGCCCGCCAGCTCGACCGCGAAGGTCGGCCGCCGATACCCGCCGACCGCCTCGCGGACGTCCACCAGTGCCTGCCGGCTGACCCGCTCGATGTCCGCGACCTGTTCGGCCGCGCGCTCGACGTGCCCGGGCAGGAACCGGCCGGCCAGCTCGCTCTTGAGCGTGATCAGGGACAACGAGTGGCCCAGCACGTCGTGCAGGTCGCGCGCCATCCGCAGGCGTTCCTCGTTGGCCGAGAGCTGGGCCACGATCTCCCGGGCCTCGCGCAACTCGGCCAGTGTCTCCAGCAGTCGGCGCACGCCGATCATCAGGCCGCCGGTGAGCACCGTGACGAACGCGAGCACGAGCATGTCGTTCCCGGCCGCGTCCAGCAGCACGCCGAGCACGAGCCCGCTCAGCACACAGCCCAGGATCGCCCACATCGACCGCGGGAACCGCAGCCCGGCGCCGACCGACACCGACACGTAGACCATCAGGCCCAGCCACGCGTCGTCGAAGGTCAGGATCAGCGCGACCGCGGTCGCCCACAACACCAGGCAGGTCACCTGCTGGGCGCGATCGCTGTCCAGCGCCTTGCGCAGCGCGCCCTCCACCCGCCCGAACAGCCCGAACCAGCCGACCCCGCCGAACACCAGCGACACGTAACAGACCACCACCACCAGCAGGCCGAACGCGCCCACCGCGAGCCGTACCGGCCCGTAGTCCCCGGTCGCCAGGTCGTGCACGACCGGGGTGAGGAAGAACAACCACAGCAGCGACCACGACATCCGGATCGCCCGCCCTCGCGCGCTGTCCTGCCGCGTCGGGTCCGACCAGTCCATGTCGTGCGCCCTCCGTACGAAGCATCCCGTCGTGCACGAGACCTCATCCCGCGAGTGGTCCCGGATCAGGCCGCGACCTTCTGCTCGTCGCGACGGTAGCGCCACGCCGCCAGCGCGGTGAACGCGACCAGATAGCCGGCCAGCACCAGGACATCCGACACCCGGGGGTGGTGTCCGCCCAGCACCTCCCAGCCGAGTTGGCCCAGTCGGTACGTCGGCATCACGTGTCCGATGTCCTGGAGGAACCGCGGGAACCCGGTCAGCGGGACCCACATCCCGCCGAGCACCGCCATGCCCAGGTAGACCAGCATGAACATCGGCTGCGCCGAGTCGGGCGCGACCAGATAGCCCAGCCCGATCCCCAGCACCGCGAACACGAACGAGCCGAACCACAGCGCGAGCACGATCACGCCCCACTGCCACGGGTCCAGCCGCACGCCGCGCAGGAAGCCGGTGAACAGCACCAGCACGATCGCGGGCAGGCCGACCACCGAGGCGGACACGAGCTTGGAGATCACGTACTGGCGCCCGGTCAGCGTGGTCAGCCGCAACTGCCGGGTCCACCCGCTCTGCCGTTCCGCCGCGATCCGCTGCACGCCCGCGCTGAGCGTCGCGCCGACCGCGCCGAACGAGGCCATCGACACCATGATGTAGGCGGAGACGTCGGTGCCGTCGACGTCACCGGATTGGCTGCCGAAGATCAGGTACATCGCGACCGGGTAGGCGAGCGTGAAGATCAGGTACCGGCGGTTGCGCAACATCCGCAGGATCTCCAGCCTCATCAGGGTCTTCATGACGCGATCTCCATGCCTTCCGCCTCGTCCGCCTGTTGGGTGATCGCCAGGAACGCCTGCTCCAGGCCGAGTCCGGCCACTTCGAGTCCGCGCGGCCGAAGGCCCGCGGCGTAGATCGCGGCGACCGTCTCGTCCGCGTCGGCGCTGCGGATGCGCACCGTGCCGGCGCCCAGTTCGAGGTGCTCGATGCCGGGCAGCGCGCGCAGCGTGGGCTCGTACCGCTCGACCGGGGCGTCCAGGTCGAAGGCGATCCGGCGCAGTCCCGCGCGGGCCTTGATCTGCGCGGCGCTCGCGTCGGCGAGCAACCTGCCCCGGTGCAGCACGAGCACCCGGTCGGCGACGTTGTCCGCCTCTTCCAGGTAGTGCGTCGCGAACAGCACGGTGCGGCCCAGCTCGGCCTGCTCGCGCATGCTCTCCCAGAACCGCTGCCGGCTGTCCACGTCCATTCCGGTGGTCGGCTCGTCCAGCACGATCAGGTCCACCTCGCCCGCGATGGCGACCGCGAACCGTACCCGCTGGGCCTGCCCGCCGGAGAGCTTGCCGACGTCCTTGCCGACCAGGTCCTCGATGCCGGCGCGGCGCAGCACCTCCGCCTGCGGCAACGGGCGCGGGTGCAGGTCTCGGGCCAGCTCGACCATCTCGCCGACGGTCACGTCCGGCATCAGGCCGCCGGTCTGGAGCATCGCGCCGACCCGGCCGCGGCGGATCGCCTCGCGCGGGTCGGCGCCGAACAGCGCGACGGTGCCCTCGGTGGGCCGGCTCAGGCCCAGCAGCAGGTCGAGCGTGGTCGACTTGCCCGCTCCGTTGGGTCCCAGCAGCGCGACGGTCTCGCCCTGGCGCAGTTCCAGGTCGAGCCCGGCCACCGCGTGCAGGTCACCGAAGCGCTTGCGCACGCCGCTCAACGCGACGGCCGGCGCGCTCGTCTGTTCCCCAGCCCTGATCTTCATGGCTTCAGCCTGGCCGAAGGCGTGGACACGACGAAGTGGGAAACCTCCTGATCGCGCCATGACAGATGTCATGGGCGCCTACGGTGGGCGGCATGGTGCGACTGACCGATTCCCAGACCGGCAAGTCCGAGACCGTGGCCACCTCGATCGGCCGACGGGTGCGCGTGGCGTATCCGAGCCGCTCACTGCGCGCGGCGATCCTCGCCGACACCTTCCGTCGGGTCGCGGGCCGACACCGGCTGACCGTGACGATCCATCAACTGCCGTACAGCACCCGGATCGCGGACGCGGCAGGCTACGGGCGGTACAACATGCCGGTGCCCACCGCCGGGCAACCGGACGGCGCGATCGACCTGTACATCGGGGAGAACGGCGATCAGGGTCCGCGGGCCCGGGTGCACGTGCTGCATGCGTCGGCGGTGGTCGAGGCGGCGAATCGGCACCCCGTCCCGCACCCCGGGGACCCGCTCGCGCTGCGCCTGCTCCTGCTCACGCTGGCCGCGGACCAGCCCCTGCGGGCGGACGCGAAGGGCTATCACGGCGTGCTCGAGGCCGAGCGCACGCTCGCCGAGTTGCGGGCCCGGACGGCGGAGTTCGCCGAGTCCCCGTCCCAGGCGATGCCGGCCGAGGCGATCGGGTCGATCCACGCCGCGCTCGACGACGACCTGGACACCCGCACCGCGCTACGGCTCCTGGTCGAGCTGTCCCGCGACCAGGGGTTCGCGCCGGGCGCCCGGTTCGAGGCACTGGCACACGTGGACCGCTTCCTGGCCCTGGACCTGTCCCGAGACGTGGGTCGCCCCAGGGACTGATCCGGCCCGGGAGCAAGGCCCGGGAGCAAGGCCCGGGACCGATCCCGCGCGGCCCGATCCGCCCCGGGAGGGATCCCGCCCGACGACGAGCCCGTCCCGGACGACACGACGCCGGACGAGCTCGTCGAGCCCGTCCGGCGTGTGCCGTACGTGTCCGGTCCCCGGTTCCGGCGATGATCCGCCGGTCGATCGGTCCGTCCTTCCGTTCGTCGGTCGGTCAGTCGTCGGAGGCGCGCACCGGCAGCCCGCCCGCCGGCGGCGCGTCCGCGGTGCGGCCCTGCCCCTCGCCCTCGCCGCCGCCGGTGCGATCACAGGTGATCTTGTCCGCCGGGTCGTACTTGGTGTGGAACTTCTCCCGCGCGGTCTCCTTGCCGCCCTGGAAGAACACCCGGGTCACGTCGATCTTGAACCCGTCGGACGCGGCCTGCTCCACGCAGCCGGCCGACTTGTCGACCACCGACTTGGGCTTGACCACGTCGTACTTGTTGCCGGGTTCGGCCTTGATGTCGTCGTACTTGCGCGTCCCCAGCAGCGTCACGGTCACCGTGGAGTCGGTGTAGGTGGACTCCAGGTAGACGTGTCTGCCGGAGTCGTTCTGGAACTTCAGGTCGAGCGAGGGCCAGGCCACGGTGGCCTCGCGGCCGGCCGGGTAGCGATCGATCCAGAAGCTGTGCGGGCGGTGCATGACGTCCTTGAGCCCGGCGAAGAACACCGCGTTGAAGGTCGTCGTGGCCACCTGCGAGACGCCGCCGCCGAAGTCGGTCTGGAAGCGCCCGTTGTTGATGATCGTGCCCTTGGCGAAGCCGTTCTCCGCGGTGCGCTCGCCGACCGTCTTGTTCAGGCTCCAGGTTTCGCCGGGCTTGATCACCGAACCGGTGATCAGGTCGGCGGCCCGGTGGATGTTGGTCAACCGATACGCGGCGTACGGGTAGTTCGTCGTGTAGGTCGACATCACCTCGGTGATGCCGAGCTTGTTGGCGGCCTCGGTGGTCAGCTCGGGCTCGACCGGGCCGAGGTTGACCTTCGCGGTCCGCGCCGCGCCGGTCTTGGACAGCACCGACAGCAGCGCGTCGGCCGCGGTCGCGCCGGAGACGCCCTTGCCCGCCACCGACGGCACCACGGACACCTTGGCCCCGGCCGCCAACTTGCCCTCGACCTTGAACGTGGCGTTCTTCGGCTTCTCGCCGACCGAGGAGAAGGTCTGCCCCAACTCGTCCTGCAACCCGTTCACGTCGATCTTGGGCTGCAGCCTGCCGCTGCCGTCCGGGACCATCGTGAGGTACTTGGCGAGCACGATCGGGGTCAGCTTCTGGCTCTTGTTGCCGGCCGTCAGGGTGACCGGCCCGGACATCGCGGGCACCGCGAACTCGCGCATCGCACGGTCGACTTCGGCCTGGTTGACCTTCGGGTCGGCGGCCTTGGTGGGCAGTTCGACCGGACCGGTGCCGTGCAGGAAGGCCGCCTCGACCAGCTTGATCGCGGCGGGGGTGTCCAGCACCTTGCCCTTGCTCGGGGCCACCGCCGCGGCCTGGCCGCCCGCGAACGAGATCCCGCCGTCCGTCTGCGCGCCACCGGCCTCGGCGGCGAGCGCCTCCAGCTCGGCGCCCAGCTTGACCGGGTCCACCACCGTACGCGGCGCCGCCTCCCGGGTCTTGCCGAACATCGCGGGCACCGAGGTCAGCGGGTTCATCCCGCCCTTCGACGCCTCGCTGACCGTCGCGCGGGCGTCCAGGAGCAGTCCGGCCACCGCCGGGGCAAGCTCCAGCTGCTTGCCCGCCAGGGTGAGCTTTATCGGCTTGGTGGTGCGGTCGCCGAGCTTTTGTTCGAGCGTACGGACCGCCTCGTCCCGGGACTGGCCGCCGATGTTGACGCCGAGTACGGAGGTGCCGCGCGGCACCCCGCCGCCGGCGTAGGCCAGCGACGCGCCGTACACCCCGCCGAGGACGGCGAGACCGGCCGCGCACGCGATCAGCGCCTTCGGCTTGCGCCGCGCGGGTCGCGCCGGCGCCGGCCGGGCTTCCTCACGGTGTTCCCCGGTGTCGTCGGGGTGTCCCGCGCCGGTCTCCGTCGCGTGTGCGTCGGTGTTGCCGTACTGCGGGAACCCGTGGTCGGCGGCGTCCTGTTCCTGCCGGGTCTGGTACTCGTACGGTCCCTCGCCCTCGCCGTCCCGGGTCCACCGCGGCGCCTCCTGCGAGGGCAGCGGGGCCTGGCCGCGCAGCACCACCGGCGGGATCGGCCGCGACCCGGGGATCTTGATGCTGACCCGGGTGGTCATGGTCTGGTCGCCCGACTCGGCGTCCGATTCGGCGTCCGCCTCCTCGGTCGGCGCGACCGGGACCGGCGCGGCCTCGGGCGTGCCGAAGCCGGCGATCAGGCGGCGGCGGCCCACCCGCGGGGGCAGCGCACCGCTCTCGGTCGCCGCGGCCGGCTCGATCGGGTGCGCGACCGGTTCGCTCCCGGGCGGCGGGCCGTAGCCGGCGTCGTCCAGGCCGGCACCGGGCGCGCCCGGGCCGGGCTCGCCCGCGTGGGCGGCCGGCATGCCGGATCCCGGTTGCCCCGGCGATCGGGGCTGGGCCGGCGGCTGTCCGGGCTGCGCCGGTACGAACGGCGGCGGCCCGTCCGAGAACGGCACGGGACCGGGCGCACCCGTCCCGTCGGCCGTCAGGCTCCTGGCTCCCGAGGCGCCGGGAACGCGCTGGGGCAGGCCGTTGGGTCCCAGCTGCGGGGCCGCGTGCCGAGGCGGCTCCGTGACGGGTGGCACATCGTCGTCCGCGCTGGGCCACGACGAGCCACCGGGCGGCCCCGCGACGGGCGCGGGCCGGGGCGGTTCGTCGTCGAACCACGACGCGAACTCGTCGTCGTCCCCGAACGGATCGGGGGATGGATGGGGCGACGCGGGCGCGACGGATCGCTCACGGGCAGCGGGCGCTGCCTGCGACTGCCGGCCGACCCGCCCGAAGAACGGGTGCGGATCACCGCCGAGGTCGTCGCGGCGCGGCTGCGCGCCCGGGTCGTCGGGCGTGGGGGGCTGGTCGTTACTCACGAAGAACGAGCTCTCCGACAGCTGAGGGTTGCGTGGCGGCGCACGGCCGCCCCCGCCCGGGGTCGGACGGTATCCAGGAAAGTGCGACGGCGGTGCGTTGACACACGCCGCGTGCGGGTCGTGACACCGCCTTCGAGGGTTTTCCTGCTCCCCTTCGAAGGCGAGTGGACGAACTCGGCCACCGAGGTTGCCCGGTACGACGGGCTAGAGGAGTCGGTCGCGACGGCCCTGTGGACAGGGCATGACACGCACCGCACCTCGGCAAACACAATACTGCGCTCCCGCCACACCGGTACCCCGCACCGTCGCGTGCCGCATGACACGCGCCGTCGGCAAGCATGGCCGGGCAAGGGCCTCACCTCGTATGCGTCTTCACCGATTCACCCGAAAGAAGGACGGGTTTGATGCCGCCCCAGGGGTAAGTGGCCGAGGCGACACCGAAGATGGTGCCACCGAGCAGGTAGATGTAGGACAGGAACCCGCTGACGAAGATCCAGTCGCCTTCCGGCTTGGTCCAACTCGCCAGCCACAACACGGTCAACATCCAGCCCGCCACCGGCACCACCGCCCCGGCCTTCGCCTTGAACAGCGAACCGCCCGCGACGAACAGGGCGCCGCTGCCCGCGAGCGCGACGATCAGCCCGGCAGGCGGGTAGGCCGCCTGGGTGAACGCCCCGATGAAGGCGATCACCACGCCGAGCAGGAACAGCACGACGTATGCCGCGACGCGGCCGGCTTTCTGTGGCACGAGGGCTACCTTACGGGCGCAGTCCGGCGAACAGGTCGTCCTCGCGGCCGTCCGGGCCGGTGGGCGCGAGGTCGCCGCGGACCAGTCGATAGTGCTCGACCGACATGATGCTCTGGCCGATGTTGTTGGACAGCGCGAAAAAGCCGTCCTCGACCGAGACCTGGGTGGGGTAGGCCCGCAGCGCGTCGAACTTGGCGCCCACGTACTCGCCCGCGTCCACGGCCGTGGTGACCTGGTCGTCGTCCACCGCGAACGGCAGCTCGTCGACCTCGACGACCGTGAAGGGCACCTCCTGGCCGGCCTCCACCATGCGCTCGATGCCGGCCTTGAGCACCGACCGGGGCATCACGTTGTAGTAGATCTTGGCGATCGTCCAGGACTCGCCCTCGCCCTCGGCGTGGGTCGGGTCGGCGGCCAACTCGGCGGCGCGCAGGGCCACCCGATGCGCCTGGATGTGGTCCGGGTGGCCGTAGCCGCCGCGCTCGTCGTAGGTGGCGAGCACCTGCGGGCGCACCTCGCGGATCACCGGCACCAGGTGCGCGGCGGCCTCGTCGACATCGGCCCGCCAGAAGCAGTCGGGCCGCTCGTTGCTCGGCACGCCCATCATCCCGGAGTCGCGGTAGCGCCCCGGGCCGCCCAGGAAGCGCTGGTCGGCGATGCCGAGCACCTTCATCGAGTCGGCGATCTCGGTCATCCGATGCGGCCCGAGCGCGTCCTCGCGGTCGGCGGCCAGGTGGGCCAGCTCGGGGACCAGGATCTCGCCCTCCTCGCCGAGCGTGCAGGTGACGAGCGTGACGTGCACGCCCTCCGCCGCGTAGCGCGCCATGGAAGCGCCGTTGTTGATCACTTCGTCGTCCGGATGGGCGTGCACGAGCAACAGCCGCAGCGGGGCCTCGGTGCGTTCGGTCATGTTCGACAGCCTACGCAGCCGAACCGACGTGCCCGGGGGGCGACCCCCGCGCTCACGGGTCAGCCGGTCGGCTTCGCGTGCACGGCGACCAGGTAGTCGCCGCCCTCGATCCACGGCTCGCGCGCCCACCCGGCGTACCGGGTGCGGCGGACCAGCCCGGCCGCCGCGCACGCGGCCTCGTACTCGTCGACGCCGAGCGTCGCGCCGACCCCGTCGGGGCCGCCCGCGAGGCTGAAGCCGGCGACCAGCACGCCGCCCGGCCGCAACATCGTGGCCAGCGCGCGCACGACCTCGGCCTCGGTGCCCGGGGTCAGGAAGATCATCACGTTGCCCGCGGCCACCACCAGGTCGAAGCTCCCGCGACCGCCGAGCGGTCGCGGCTCCAGGTCGGCGAGGTCGTCGAGCACCCAGGTCAGCCCGGGAGCGGCGGCCTCCGCCTCGGCCAGCATCGAGGCGTCCAGGTCGACGCCGACCACCTCGTGGCCCTGCCGGGCCAACTCGATCGCGATGCGACCCGTCCCGCAGCCCGCGTCCAGCACGCGCGCGGGCTCGTCCAGCAGCTCGTCGCAGAACCGCGCCTCACCGTGCAGGTCCCGCCCTTCGGCGGCGAGCCTGCGAAACCGCTCGGCGTACTCGGGCCCTCGGGTGCCACCGGTATTGGCCAGCCATCGATTGGTCATGGCAGACGAGCCTACAAAGCCCGCCGAACCCGTCACCGCAACGTGCCGGCCCCGGGAGCGGCCCCCGGGGCCCACGCCGACGAGGCTCGATCAAAAAACGGGCCCGTCGAGGATCGATCCCGCGACTCGGTCAGAAGTGGATCCCGTTCACCACTCCCGCGAAGCTCATGCACGCGTCGCTGATGGAGGGGGCCATGGACGTCGTCGACAAATAGAAGCCGAGCAACGCGCAGACGATCGCGTGGACGGGCCTGAGGGAGGACTTCCGGACGAGGAAGACCACGGTGACACCGAGCAGCAGCACGGCGGAGACGGACACCACCACAGTCACGCACCTCCTGTGCGCAGGGGGTCCGGGGCCGACTTGGGAAACCGGCCTTCGCACCCAAAGGGACATGTCTACACACAGACTGTAAGGCAACGGTCACGAACCGCGTTCACTCGTTCAGCGGGCGTGAGGTGGTGTTCGTACAACCGTCCGCACTCTCCCTCGGTCTCCCCTCCTCCCGCCGTCACCGCCCCGTACGCTGTGGCGCATGAGCTCGGAGATCACATTTCCCCGGCAATACGCCCGCACGCAGCGCTTCACCCAAGGCGCTCCACGCGGCTTCGGCATCGCCGACCGCCGGATCACATTCCTGCGGTCCAAGGCCGCCGACGACTCCACCACGTGCCTGTGGACGCTGGATCCGCTCACCGGCGTCGAGCGCCTGGTGGCCGACCCCGCGGTCCTGCTCGGCGGCGCGGCCGAGGACCTGTCGGCCGAGGAGCGGGCCCGGCGCGAACGCAGTCGCGAGGGGGCGGCCGGCATCGTCGGCTACGCGCTCGACAGCGTGGGCGACCTGGCCGCTTTCACCCTTTCGGGCCGGCTGTTCGCGGTCTCCCTCGCCACCGGCGAGGCCCCGCGCGAGCTGGCCGTGCCCGGCCCGGTGATCGATCCGCGGCCCTCCCCCACCGGCACGCACATCGCCTACGTGGCCGGTGGCGCGCTGCGCGTGGTGACCGCCGACGGCTCGCTCGACGTCGCGCCGGCCGAACCGGACGGCGAGGGCGTCACGTGGGGTCTGGCCGAGTTCATCGCCGCCGAGGAGATGTCCCGGTTCCGGGGCTACTGGTGGGCCCCCGACGGCTCCGCGCTGATCGCCGCGCGCGCCGACGACGCGCCGGTGGACCGCTGGTGGATCGGCGACCCCGCGAACCCGGCCGCCGCGCCGACCCGGGTCGCCTATCCGGCGGCCGGCACCGCCAACGCCGAGGTCACCGCGTGGCTGATCGGTCTGGACGGCACCCGCACCGAGCTGGACTGGGACCACGACGCGTATCCCTACCTCGCGAGCGTGCACTGGTCGGCCGGCGGCGACCCGCTGCTGAGCGTGCAGCCGCGCGACCAGAAGCGCCTGCTCACCCTGGCCGTGGACGTCGCCGCGGGAACCACCCGCGAGCTGCACACCGAGACCGACGACGTGTGGGTCGACCTGGTCCCCGGCGTACCCGCGTGGACGCCGGACGGCCGGCTGGTCCGGCTGGTCGACGCCGACGGCGCGCGTCGCCTGGTGGTCGCGGACAAGGAGTTGACCGACCGGCGCCTGTTCGTCCACACGATCGTGGACGTCGCCGACGAGGACGTGCTGATCACCGCGTCGGCCGGCACCGACGCGAGCGCCGCCGAGATCGGCGAGG
Organism: Embleya sp. NBC_00888; assembly: GCF_045207655.1. Lineage (NCBI taxonomy): Bacteria > Bacillati > Actinomycetota > Actinomycetes > Kitasatosporales > Streptomycetaceae > Embleya > Embleya sp. NBC_00888. Next base: position 3,612,213 of record NZ_CP108784.1, read on the forward strand.
TGCACGTGTACCGCGTCGCCTCCGACGGGGTCACCCGGGTGAGCACCGAGCCCGGCCGGCACAGCGCGGTGCGCTCCGGCGACACCACGGTGTTGTCGTCCGCCTCGCTCGACCGCTTCGGCACCCGGGTCACCGTGCACCGGGACGGCGCCGAACTCGCCGGGATCATCTCGCACGCGGCCACCCCGGTGCTCACCCCACGAGTCGAGCTGCTCCGCGCCGGGGCCCGCGAGATCCCGTGCGCGCTGCTCCTGCCGACCGGGTTCGACCCCGCCTCCGGCGAGCGGCTGCCGGTCCTGATGGACCCGTACGGCGGCCCGCACGGCCCGCGCGTGCTCGCCGCCCGCAACCCGCACCTGACCTCGCAGTGGTTCGCCGACCAGGGCTTCGCGGTGCTCGTCGCGGACGGCCGGGGCACCCCCGGGCACTCCCCCGAGTGGGAGAAGTCGGTCCACCTCGACCTCGGCCCGATCACCCTCCAGGACCAGGTGGACGCGCTTCAAGCGCTCGCCGCCGAGCGGCCCTGGCTGGACACCACGCGGGTGGGCATCCGCGGCTGGTCCTACGGCGGCTACCTGGCGGCGCTGGCCGTCCTGCGTCGCCCGGACGTCTTCCACGCGGCGGTCGCCGGCGCGCCGGTCACCGACTGGGCGCTGTACGACACGCACTACACCGAGCGCTATCTCGGCCTGCCGAGCGAACGGCCCGAGGTGTACCGCGAGAACTCGCTGGTCTCGGGGACCGAGCCGGGCGAAGTGGCGGCGACCCGCCGCCCGCTGATGCTGGTGCACGGCCTCGCCGACGACAACGTGGTCGCGGCGCACACCCTGCGGCTGAGCGGCGCGCTCCTCGCGGCGGGCTACCCGCACGAGGTGCTGCCGCTGTCCGGAGTCACCCACATGACACCGCAGGAGCAGGTCGCCGAGAACCTCCTGCTCCTCCAGGTCGACTTCCTGCACCGCGCCCTGGCGCGGCCGTCGACCGACGGCGACGGCTGAGCCGAAGTCGCCCGGGACACCCGACGGTGCCCGCCGTTCCGATCGGAACGGCGGGCACTGTCGGGTCGGTGCGCGGTTCAGGACGCGCCGACGATGTCCTTCTCCTCGGCGAAGTGACACGCGCTGTCGTGCGCGCCCAGGCCGGAGAGGCCCTTGCGGATCTCCAGCAACGGCTCCTGCTCGGCGCAGATGTCCTGCGCCTTCCAGCAGCGGGTGCGGAACCGGCAGCCCGACGGCGGGTTCGCCGGCGAGGGCACGTCACCGGTGAGGATGATCCGCTCGCGGTGCTCGCGCCCGTCCGGGTCAGGCACCGGCACCGCGGACAGCAGCGCCTGGGTGTACGGGTGCGTCGGGTGGTCGTAGATCTGCGCGTCGGTGCCGATCTCGGCGATCCGCCCGAGGTACATCACCGCGACGCGGTCCGAGATGTGCCGCACCACGGAGAGGTCGTGCGCGATGAACAGGTACGACAGACCCAGTTCGTTCTGCAGCTTCTCCAGCAGGTTGACCACCTGCGCCTGCACCGACACGTCCAGCGCGGAGACCGGCTCGTCCGCGATGATGATCTCCGGGTTGAGCGCGAGGCCGCGGGCGATCCCGATGCGCTGGCGCTGACCGCCGGAGAACTGGTGCGGATACCGGTTGATGTGCTCCGGGTTCAGGCCCACCAGGTCCAGCAGTTCCTGGACCCGCCGCTTGCGGTCGCCCCTGGGCGCGACCTCCGGGTGGATGTCGTACGGCTCGCCGACGATGTCGGCGACCGTCATCCGCGGGTTCAGCGAGGTGTACGGGTCCTGGAAGACCATCTGGATGTTGCGGCGCACCGCCTTGAGCGCGCGACCGGACAACTTCGCCAGGTCGTCGCCCTTGTACAGGACGCTGCCGGCGGTGATCGTCTCCAGGTTCATCAGGAGTCGGGCCACCGTCGACTTGCCACAACCCGACTCGCCGACCAGACCGAGGGTCTCGCCCTTCATCAGGTCGAAGGTGACACCGTCGACGGCCTTGACGGCGCCGATCTTCTTCTGGAAGAGGATGCCCTGGGTGATCGGGAAGTGCTTGACCAGCCCCCGCACCTGAAGGATCGGCTCGCCCTGCGCCACCGGCTTGACGAGCTTGCGCACATCGGCGGCGGTCGCGCCGCTCGCGGACTCAGCCACGGACTTCTCCCTCCATCACGGTCTCCCAGAAGTGGCAAGCGCTGCCACGCCCGACCGAGATCTCGTGCAGCGGCGGAACCTCGCTGCGACACACGTCCTGCGCGTACGGGCAGCGCGGGTTGAACGCGCAGCCGGACGGGATCCGCATCAGGTTCGGCGGCAGGCCCTTGATCGCGTACAGCTCGCGGCCCTTGTGGTCCAGGCGCGGGATCGACTCGAGCAGACCCTTGGTGTACGGGTGGGTCGGCTGCCGGTACAACTCGCGCACCGGCGCCTGCTCGACGATCCGGCCCGCGTACATGACCGCGATCTTGTCCGCGACGTCGGCGACCACGCCGAGGTCGTGGGTGATCAGGATCAGGCCCATGTTGCGCTCGCGCTGGAGCTCCGCGAGCAGGTCCATCACCTGCGCCTGCACGGTCACGTCCAGCGCCGTGGTCGGCTCGTCCGCGATGATCAGCTCGGGGTCCAGCGCGAGCGCCATCGCGATCATGATGCGCTGGCGCATACCGCCGGAGAACTGGTGCGGGTAGTCGTTCACCCGGTCCTTGGCGGCCGGGATGCGCACCTGGTCCATCAACTCGATGGACTTGAGCTTGGCGTCCTTCTTGGACATCCCGCGGTGCACGGTGAACATCTCGGCGAGCTGGAAGCCGACCGAATACACCGGGTTGAGCGCGGAGAGCGCGTCCTGGAAGATCATCGAGATCTTCTGGCCGCGGATCTTCCGGCGCTCCTCCTTGGACATCTTGAGCATGTCCTTGCCGTGGAAGCGGATCTCACCACCGGTGATATGCCCCGGCGGCATGTCCAGGATGCCCATGATCGTCTGCGCGGTCACCGACTTGCCGGAGCCGGACTCGCCGAGCACCGCGAGCGTCTCGCCGGCGCTGACGTCGTACGAGACACCGTTGATCGCCTTGGCCACGCCGTCGCGGGTGCGGAACTCGACGTGGAGGTTGTCCACTTCGAGCAGCGGCGCGGCGGCGGCCGAGCCCGAGCCCTCGGGCTTGTTCTTCGTGTCGATCGTCGTCACTTGTCTGTCCCCTCCCTCAGCGGAGCTTCGGGTCGAGGGCGTCGCGCACCGCGTCGCCGAGCAGGATGAAGCTGAACACCGTGACCGAGAGGAAGATCGACGGGAAGATCAGCTGGTACGGCGAGTCGCGCAGCGCGGTGGTCGCGGAGCTGATGTCCGCGCCCCACGAGATCTCGGTGGGCGGCAGCCCGATGCCCAGGAAGGACAGCGTCGCCTCGGTGGCGATGAAGGTGCCGAGCGAGATGGTCGCGACCACGATCACCGGGGCGATCGCGTTCGGCAGCACGTGCCGACCCAGGATCCGCGGGGTTCCGGCGCCGAGTGCCCTGGCGGCCACCACGTAGTCGGACTTCTTCACGGTGATCACCGAACCGCGCATGATGCGCGCGATCTGCATCCAACCGAAGACACCGAGCGCGGTCACCACGGTCCACACGGTGCGGTCCTTGACCGAGCTCATGAACACGAGCGCGGCCAGCAGCAGCGGGATGCCGAAGAAGATGTCGGTGACGCGGGCCAGGATGGTGTCCAGCCAGCCGCCGAAGTAGCCGGAGAGCGCACCGACGAGACCGCCGATGACCACGATCAGCGCGGTCGTGGCCACGCCGACGATGATCGAGGCGCGGGCGCCGTAGACGGTGCGCGCGTACACGTCGCAGCCCTGGACGTTGGTGCCGAACCAGTGGTCGCCGGACGGGTCCTTGTTGGTGTCCAGGATCGGGCAGTGCCGCGGGTCGATGTTCGTGAACACACCCGGGAAGCAGGCCATGAACACCAGGAAGAGCAGCAGCACGCCCGACACGTAGAAGCTCGGGCTGCTGCGCAGCTCGCGCCACGCCTCGGCCCAGGCCCCGCGCGGCTTGTCCTGCGGTCCCCGCGCGTCGGGCGCCGCGTAGGCGCCGCGCTTCTCCAGGGTCGTGCCCTCTTCGTCCGCGAGCAGCATTCCGGGCAGCTCGATGGCGGACTGGGGCTGCTCGTCGCTGCTGGTTCCCAGTTGTTCGCGCTGCTGCTTGTTCATGTCAGGCATACCGGATCCTCGGGTCCAGGACGGCGTACAGCAGGTCGACGATCAGGTTCATGACCAGGTAGATCATCACCAGCGCCGCCACCGCGCCGACCACTGTCGCGCTCTCGTGCTTGGTGACCGCGAGATAGATCAGGCGGCCGACACCGTCGACGTTGAAGATGCCCTCGGTCACGATCGCGCCGGCCATCAGGGCACCGAGATCCGCACCGAGGAACGTCACCACGGGAATGAGCGAGTTGCGCAGGAGGTGGCGGGTGACCACCCGCCGACGCGGAAGACCCTTGGCGGTCGCGGTCCGGACGTAGTCGGCGCGCATGTTCTCCGCGACGCTGGTCCGGGTGAGTCGGGCGACGAAGGCCAAGGAAAGTGAGCCGAGCACGATGCCCGGCAACAGGAGCTGACTCCAGGTCGCGTCGCCCACGCTGGCGGTGGCCTCGAAAATGCCCCACTCCGAACCCAGCCAGAACTGGGCGACGGTGCCGAGCACGAAGACCGGGATCGAGATGACCACCAGCGTGCCGGCGAGAACGAGCGTGTCGACGAACTTGCCGCGGCGCAGGCCGGACAGCAGGCCCAGGCCGACACCGACGACGACCTCGATCGCGAACGCGATCATCGCGAGCCGGATCGACACCGGGAAGGCTCGCTTGAGCTCGTCGGCGACGGGACGGCCGTTGAAGCTCGTCCCGAAATTACCCTGGAGCAGGTCGGTGATGTAGTACCAGTACTGCACGATCAGCGGGTCGTTCAGGTGGAACTCTTCCCGCATCTGGCGCACGAAGACAGGGTCGGCACCCTTGTCGCCGAACATGGCTGCGATGGGATCGCCACCGAGCTGGTACACCATGAAATAAATCAAGAACGTGGTCCCGATGAACACCGGGATCATCTGGAGCAGTCGCCGTACGACATATCGCCCCATGCCAGCCTCCTGCTGTCGTCGTCGGCCCGAAGCGAGGGATCGGACCCGCAACCGGCGCCGCGGATCGCACGTCGCCGGCCCGGCCCGCCACCGGCAAGGTCCGGCCGCACCCGGGGGTGCGGCCGGACCGATGTCAGCGCCGGGTCATATCCGGATCACTACTTGACGGTGACCCCGGTGAATTCCGGGTTGCCGTACGGGTCGAACTGGACGTTGGAGACCCTGGTCGAGGAGCCGGCCTTGGTCACGTAGTACCACAGCGGGATGGACGGAACGTCCTTCGTCATCTGCTGCTCGGCCTGCTGCCAGAGCTTGACGCCGTCGTTCTGGTCCGGGGCGGCCATCGCGCGCTTGGCCAGGTCGTCGAACACCGGGCTGGAGTAGCCCGAGTCGTTGGAGCCGGCACCGGTCATGTAGATGTCGGACAGGAAGTTGTCCGGGAACGGGTAGTCCGCACGCCAGCCGGTGCGGTACGCACCGGTCATCTTCTTGTCGGTGATGTCCTGACGCGCCACACTGAACTCGGGGTACAGCTTCGGCTCGCAGGCGCCCGGCTGCTTCAGCGCCTCGTTGATGCTGTTGCAGACCGCGGTGACCCATTCCTTGTGCGGGCCGTCCGCGTTGGTGGCGATGGTGAACTTGCCACCGGGGATGCCGCCGCCGGCCGTGACCAGCTCACGGGCCTTGGCCGGGTCGTACTTGGTCAGCTCGCCGGTGATGTCCTTGCTGTAACCCGGGATGTTCGGGGCCAGCCAGTCGGTCGCCGGCTGCTCGGCGCCCTTGTAGATCGCCTTGACGATGCTCGCCCGGTCGATCGCCATGGACAGGCCCTGACGGACCTTCTCCTTGCCCGGGGCGCCCCAACCGGCGTCGTACAGCGGGAAGCCGATCTTCTGGATCGAGAACTGCGGGGCCTCGATCGCGCGCTCGCCCAGGTCCTTCTTGAAGCTGCCGACCGCCGACGCCGGGATCTGGTCGATCACGTCGAGCTTGTTGTCGCGCAGCGCCGTGTAGCCGGCGTCGTACGTGGTGTACATGTCCAGCCGCACACCGTTCGACTTCGGCTTGTCGTCACCGGCGTACTTGTCGTACTTCTTCACGGTGATCGACTTCTTGTGGTTCCAGCCGCCGTTCGCGGTGTCGAGCTGGAACGGACCGTTGCCGATCGGCGCCTCGCCGTACTTCTTCGGGTCCTTGAAGAACTCCTGCGGCAGCGGCGAGTAGACCACGTAACCCAGGCGCGACTTGAACGACGAGACGGGTTGGATCAGCTTGATCGTGAACGTGTTGTCGTCCACGACCTTGAGGCCGGTCATCTCCTTGGCCGTCGGCGCCCCGGTCTTCGGGTGCAGCGCGTCGAAGCCCTCGATCAAGTTGAACCAACTCGAGTTGATCTGCTTGTTCTCGGAGTTGGCGCCCCAGTTCCACGCGTCGACGTAGGACTTCGCCGTGACCGGTTCGCCGTTGTGGAAGGTCCACCCCGGCTTGATCTTCACGGTGTAGTTCGTCGAGTCCGGGCTCTCCACCGACTGCGCCATGGCCGGCACGGGCTGGCCGGTCTTGACGTCGTAGGTGTACAGACCGCGGAACATCAACTGAAGCGCGTAGAAGCCACCAGTCTCGTTCGAGTTCGCGGGCTGAATGGCGCTCTGCGGCTCGGTGGCGTACGAGGAGTAGTAGCCGGCGGGGAGCCCGCTGCCGCCCTTGCTGCCCTTGTCGTCATCGCTGCTGCCACACGCAGTCGCGGCCAGGCCGAGAACGGCCATACCCACGACCCACTTCACGCGCGTTGTTCCGCGCATGGGTTGCCTCCTCATGGAATCACTACCGAAGTGAAGTGCAACGGGGCTCCCAAGCGGGAAGCTTCCGTCACAGCTGCTCGTAGAGTCGGCGCCCCCGAGCGCGTGACCAGGTTCCGAGCACAAGCGGATCTACTATCCGTCACCGATTGGCTGCGACCAATCCCCTGCAGGTTTCAGTTTGATCACGTAAATCTGTGATCAATCTCGAAACCCAGACATATGAGACCAGTAATGAAGCTGCATCAAACGGACACCATGTACCGCTGCCCGGAGCATACAGTCCGATGAACGAACACCCACAGCACGGTCCCTACCTCGTCTCATAAGGCGAGAATAGCTACCGAGCGTGACGACGCTCACCCGGCCGAGACGGCCTCCGCCGGCGCGTCGGATCCGGTTCAACGCGCGTAGCTGACCTGCAGGAAAGCACGAAAAACGGGATGCCACCAAATCGGTGGCATCCCGTTCCGGAGTGCGATAGAGGGGCCGGGTCGTTACTCCGGGTCCGAGACGATGCCCGCTTCCAGGGCCGCCTCGATCCGTTCCTCGGGCATCTCCTCCTCCGCCTTCGCGGTCGCCTCCAACGGTCCGGGGAAGTGGCACGCGACGCGATGGCCCTGGAGCAGGCTCTCGATCCCGATCAGCGGGGGCTCCTCGCTCGCGCACACGTCCTGCGCCTTGGGGCAGCGGGTCCGGAACCGGCAACCCGACGGCGGGTTGATCGGCGAGGGCATGTCCCCGAAGGCGTGCACCCGTGTCCGGTTCGAGCCCTTGTCCGGGTCCGCCTCGGGCACCGCGGCCAGCAGGGTGTGCGTGTACGGGTGGTGCGGGTTCGAGTACAGCGAGGTGCGGTCGGCGATCTCCACGATCTTGCCGAGGTACATCACCGCCACCCGCTGGGAGAAGTGCCGGACCACCGCGAGGTCGTGCGCGATGAACACGAACGCGATGCCCAGGTCCCGTTGCAGGCCCTGGAGCAGGTTGATCACCTGCGCCTGGATCGACACGTCGAGCGCGGAGACCGGCTCGTCGGCCACGATCAGCCGAGGTTGCAGCGCGAGCGCGCGGGCGATGCCGATGCGCTGGCGCTGCCCGCCGGAGAACTCGTGCGGGAAGCGGTTGTAGTGCTCGGGGTTCAGGCCCACCCGCTCGAGGAGCTCCTGGACCCGCTTCTTTCGGCCACCTTCGGGATCGATCCCGTTGACCTCCATCGGCGACGCGATGATCGCGCCCACCGTCTGTCGCGGGTTCAGCGACGAGTACGGGTCCTGGAAGATCATCTGGATCTCGGTACGGATCGGCGCGATCTGCCTCCGGGTGGCGTGCGTGATGTCCTTGCCGTCGTAGCGGATCGTGCCGCCGGTGGGTTCGAGCAGCCGGCTGATCAGCCGGCCGGTCGTGGACTTGCCACAGCCGGACTCGCCGACCAGGCCCACGCTCTCCCCCGCCGCGACCGACAGGTCGATCCCGTCGACCGCGCGTACGTGCAGCGTCTTGCGGCGGACCAGACCGCCCCCCTTGACGGGGAAGTACTTGACCAGGCCGCGCACGTCGAGCAGCGCCTCGCCGGGCGACGCGGGCGCGGGGTCCGGGGTCGGCGCCGGGGACTCGCTGATCGTCTCGGTCATCGTCGTTCTCCTGCTTTCTACCGTCGTCGGCCGGGCTTGGGCGGTCAGCCGAGCAGCGGGCGGACGTCGTCGATGAAGATCCGTTGCTTGTCCTCGGCGCTCAGGTGGCACGCGGCGCCGCGACCGTCCACCAGGGCGAGCGGCGGGCGCTCGGTCGAGCACCGGTCGCCGCCGACCACGTCGACATAGTCGCAGCGCGGGTGGAACGGGCATCCCGAGGGCGGGGACAACAGGCTCGGCGGAGTGCCGCGGACCGGCCGCAGCGGGATGTCGACGTCGCCCGAGAGGTTGGGCATCGACGACAGCAGGCCCCACGTGTACGGGTGGCGGGGGTTCTTGAGCACCTCGCGCACGGTGCCCTTCTCGACGCTGCGGCCCGCGTACATCACGAGCACGTCGTGCGCCATCGACGCGATCACGCCCAGGTCGTGCGTGATGAACAGGATCGCGGTTCCGAACTCGTCCTGCAGGTCCCGCAACAGATCCAGGATCTGCGCCTGCACCGTCACGTCGAGCGCGGTCGTCGGCTCGTCGGCGATCAGCAGGTCGGGGTCGCAGACCAGGGACATCGCGATCATCGCGCGCTGGCGCATGCCGCCGGAGAAGTGGTGCGGGTAGTCGTTCACCCGGGTCTTGGGATTGGGGATGCCGACCCGGTCCAGCATCTCGATGGCCCGCGCGTGCGCGTCGTGCCGATTGGCACCGGTGTGCCGGCGGTAGGACTCGGCGATCTGCTCGCCGACCGTGTAGAACGGCGACAGCGCGGTCAGCGGGTCCTGGAAGATCATCGAGATCCGGCGCCCGCGCAGGTCGCGCAGTTTGCGCTCGGGCATCCGGACCAACTCGTGGCCGTCGAATCGGATCTCGCCGTGGATCTTCGTCCGCTCCCGGTTGTGCAGTCCCAGGATGGTCAGCGAGGAGACCGACTTGCCCGATCCGGACTCGCCGACGATGCCGAGCGTGCGGCCCTTCTCGACGTCGAAGGACAACCCGTCGACGGCCTTGACCACACCGTCCTCGGTGCTGAAGTGCACCTGCAGGTCCCGGACCGACAGGAACGCGTCGGGCCGGTCGCCGGAGGAGCTCGCATCCCGCTGCTTGATCAGGCTCGGGGTGCCGTCGGTGGTGTCGGTGCCGGCGGCCATGTCCTGCTCCCGGGCCTGTTCGTCGGAGACCGTGACATCCGTGGATGCCGCGGGCGTGGTGGGCTTTGACGCTTCGGATTCGGCGGGGCTCGTGGCCGCGCCGCGGCGGAGTCTCATCGCGGGCCGCCCGTCATGACAGCCGCACCCGGGGGTCGATGGCCGCGTAGGCCATGTCCACCGCGAGGTTGGCGAGCATCGTGAAGGTGGCCGCGACCATCACCACGCCCATCATCATCGGCAGGTCCGAGTCGACCACCGAGGTCACCGCGAGCATGCCGATGCCGTGCAGGCTGAAGGTGGACTCGGTGATGATCGTGCCGCTCATCAGGACGCCGATGTCCACGCCCAGGACGGTGACGATCGGGCTGAGCGCGCCGCGGAAGGCGTGTTTGATGTAGACGCTGCGTCCGGACAGGCCCTTGGCCTTGAGTGTTCGGACGTAGTCCTCGGACAACACGTCGACCATGGTGGATCTGGTGAGGCGGCAGTACATCGCCATATGGATCGTCATCAGACAGATCCACGGCAGCAGCAGAGCGGATGCCCATCCTCCGGGGTCACCGAAGAACGATGGGGGGTCCGTCGGTCGGTCGAGCCATCCGAGTTGCTGCACGAAGACGTAGATGAAGAGCGGGCCCAGAACGTAGATCGGGGCGGAACCACTGAGCAGTGCGACGCCGGTGGTCACCTTGTCCGTGGTCTTGCCGCGCTTGAGCGCGGCCAGCACGCCCATCCCGATGCCGATCGTGGTGCACAGCAGGATCGCGCCGATCGCGAGCGACAGGGTCACCGGGAAACGGTCGGACAACTTGTCGAAGACGTTCTCGTTGTTGGCGAACGAGTAGCCCAGGCAAGGCGCGTCGCAGGCCTTGTCGCCGATGGTCCGGCCCGTGAAGATCCCCGAGATGAAGATCCAGAACTGTTCGATGAGGGGTTTGTCCAGGCCGAGGTTCTGCCGGACGACTTCGCGCATCTCCGGGGTGCAGTTGCGACCGCACGAAAGTCGTACGACGTCGTCGGCGCCGGAGGCCGCGAAGAAGAGATAGAAGGTGATGCCGCTGACGACGAGCAGGATCGCCACTACGCCGATCAGCCGACGGACCAGGAATCGAAGCATGAGGCCGGGCTTCCTCCGCGATGTGCCCAGGGGGTGGATCCGTCCCGCCGCGTCGGTCCGGGACCCCCGTCTCGGGGTCCCGGACCGAACGCTTCACCGTCGGATCAACCGGAAGAGGGGCTGACGGCTACTACTTGACGAAGACGTTGTGCAGGTCGATCGCACCGTGGATGTTCAGCCCGGCCCCGCCGATCTGCGGGCCGTAGACGAGACGGTGCCGCTGGTACAGGTACGGGATCGTCGGCACGTCTTCCATGATCTTCTGGTCCAGCTTCATCCACTCGACCGCCTGCTGGTTCACGTCCGTGATCTTGAGGATCCGGTCGATCTCCGTGTTCACGCTCGGGTTGTTGTACTGCGAGTAGTTCTCACCGTCGTCGACGACCTTGCGACCGTCGAAGACCGGGGTGTAGACGGTGGCGCCGGTCGGCCAGTCCGCGCCCCAGCCGGCCCAGTACAGGTCGCAGGGGGTGTCCAGCTTGCCGATGACGTCGTAGTACTCCTTGTCGGAGATCTCCTTGCGCTCCATCTGGAAGCCCGCCTTGTTCAGCGAGTCGATGATGGGCAGCGCGCGCTCCTGCTGGGTCTTGGACGTGGTGAAGCAGAAGACGACCTTCTGACCGACCTTGCCCGCCGCTTCCAGCATCTGCTTGGCCTTGGCCTGGTCACCGTCCGGCGGCAGACCGTCGAACAGGCTCTTGTACGGCGCGAAGCCGAGCTGGGTCACCGAGGCGAGCGAGTTCGCGAAGTCGCCCGCGGTCGGGCCGCCTTCGGCCAGTCGGGCCGAGTTGCGCGGGAACGCGGTCAACATCGCCTTGCGCACGTTGACGTCGGTGATCCGCTTGTTGTTGATGTCCCAGCGGTTCGTGTACGGGCCCACGGCGTCGGTGACCCGGTTCTTGAGCGCCGGGTCGGTCGCGATCTGCTGCGCGAAGTTGGCGTCGGGGCGCTCGTTGAGGGTGAACGCGGCGGCGTCACTGCCGGCCGCGGCGGTCAGCCGCTGGAACTGCTGCGGAGCCGCGACCCCGAGTTCGAACTTGAACTGGTCCACGTACTGGTGCCGGATCGCGTCGGTCGCCGGGTCCCAGTTCGTGTTCTTGTCCAGGATCAGGGCCTTGTCCGGCTCGTGCGTGATGATCTTGTACGGACCGCTCGCGAACGGCTTGCGGTCGTTGTCGTCCTTGGTCTCCTTCGCCTTCGGCATCGGCGCGGAGGTACCCATGGCGACCGCGAACGGGAAGTCGGGGTGCGCCTCGGTCAGCTTGAAGATGATCGTCTTGGCGTCCGGAACCTCGATCTTGTCCGGACCCAACTCCTTGCCGTTGAACGGGCCTTCGTACACCTCGAAGTAGTTCTCGGTGCCCGTGAGCCACTGCTGCACCCACTTGGGGCCCTGGTTGTAGGCCTTGTGGAAGGAGCGCTCCACCCCGTACTTGACGTCCGCCGCGACGATCGGCGTGCCGTCCTCGTACTTGAGGTTGTCCTTCAGGGTGAACTTCCAGGTCTTGCCACCGTCGGTGGTGGTGCCCGGGTCCGTGGCCAGGTCGCCGACCAGCGTGGTCTTGTCGCCCTCCTTCTTGTAGAAGGTCAGGCGCCGGGAGACCAGTTCGGAGATGGTCATCAGGTTGCTGACGTACGCGCGCTGGGGGTCCAGGTGCGCGAAGCCGCTGCGGTTGAGGACGCCGGCCACGCCACCCTTCTTGGCACCGGGGATCTCGGCGGCGGGCCCCTTCGAATCGGCGGCCGTGCCCACCGAGACGGCCGCGGTCTTGGCCTGCGGCTTGCCCTGCTCTTCCTTCTCGTCCCCGCCGCCGCTGCTGCACGCGGACGCCGAGACCGCGAGGGCCCCCACTGCGAGCAACGCGGCGAACCGGTGCTTCCCGGTCGTTGTCATGTAATCCCCTCATCAAGTGATCCGGGTTGACCCGGCTGGTGCCTTACGGCATGCAAGGAAGTGCCAGAAGCGGACGCGAAGGCCGTGACGGAACGCGGTTTATGCGCGTCGACCAGGGACGTGACCACGCCCCCTCATCGGTTGGCCTTGGGGTCCAGCGCGTCGCGGACCGAGTCGCCGAAGAGGTTGAAGGCGAGTACGAAGATCACCATCGCGGCGGCCGGGAAGGCCATGTACGTGACGTCGCTCTGCATGTTCTCGAAGCCCTTGTGGATCATCCGGCCCCAGTCGGGGGTCGGCTCCGTCATGCCGACGCCGAGGAAGGAGAGCGCCGCCTCGGTGGTGACGTAGGTCGGCACCTCGATCGTCGCGACGATCAGAATCGGGGTCCACAGGTTGGGCAGCAGCTCGCGGAAGATGATCCGCCTGGAGCTCGCGCCGCTGATCTTGGCGGCTTCGATGAACTCGCGCTCGCGCATCGACAGCACCTGCCCGCGCAGGATGCGGGCGATCCGGCACCAGCCGAAGAGCGACAGCACGATGATCAGCGCCGTGGCCCGCAGCCAGGTCGGCGTGGTCTCGCGGTCGCTCACGAACAGCGCGAGGGCGATCGGCGTGAAGGCGATGAAGAACAGCTGCGACGGCATCGCCAGGAGGGTGTCGATCACCCGACTGATCACGTAGTCGGTCCGACCACCGAGGTAGCCGGCCGTGATCCCCAGGATGGTGCCCATGATCGTGACGATCAGCACCACGATGACCGCGAGCAGCAGGGACGTCCGGATGCCGTAGACGAGTTGGGTCAGCACGTCCCGGCCCAGCGTCGGCTCGATGCCGAACCAGTACTCCCCGGACATGCCACCGTTGGGCGCGATCGGGAACCCGCGGGAGTTGAGCAGCCCCGGCTCGGTCTGGCCGTAACGCGTGTAAGGGTTCTTGCCGTACAGCTTCGAGATCAAGGGCGCGGCAAAAGCGATCACGAAAAAGAAAACCACTATGGCCGTCGAGACCATACCGATACGATCCTTGCGAAAGCGCCGCCATGCCAGTTGGCTCGGCGAACGCCCGACGATCTCTTTCGGTACGGCGCCGACGCCCGTTTTGTCGAGCATCGCGCCGGGTTCCCCTGAAGCCGGGGGTCCGCCCGCTTCCGGGACCAGCTGGGGTTGCATGGTCATTGCCGCAAATACCCCCGAGGTGAGGTCGGGTTCGACCGAGTGCCGTTTGGTTTGGTGGCCGCACGGACTCTCGCAACCCAATTACCCGGACGTCAAGAGGCAGTCAGAGTAAACCTTGAAACGAAAAGTAATTAACATTTACGTTTCTTTGGAAGTTCGAAGTTGATCGATTATTGATCGAATATTTCGCACACATAGCCAACATAACGAATATAACCGGGCAAAGATATCGACTTGGTCTCAGCATGCGAAAAGCCGGTGACCTGCGGATTCGACCGCAGGTCACCGGCTCGTTTCGGGTCGCCGAGGGCGACCGTCAAATGATCAGCGCTTGGCACGCGAGGCCGAGCGGCCACGCTCCTTCTGATCGAGAACGACCTTGCGGATGCGCACGGTCTCCGGGGTCACCTCGATGCACTCGTCCTCGCGGCAGAACTCGAGCGCCTGCTCCAGCGACAGCTTGCGCGGCGGGATCAGCTTCTCGGTCTCGTCGGAGGTCGAGGAGCGCATATTCGTGAGCTTCTTCTCCTTGGTGATGTTGACGTCCATGTCGTCGGCGCGCGAGTTCTCGCCGACGATCATGCCCTCGTACACCTCGGTGGTCGGCTCGACGAACATCTGGCCGCGCTCCTGCAGGTTCATCATCGCGAACGGCGTCGCGACACCCGCGCGGTCGGCGACCAGGGAGCCGTTGTTGCGGGTCCGGATCTCGCCGAACCACGGCTCGTAGCCCTCGTGCACGCTGTGCGCGATACCGGTGCCCCGGGTGTCCGTGAGGAACTCGGTGCGGAAGCCGATCAGGCCACGCGCGGGCACCACGAACTCCATCCGGATCCAGCCGGTGCCGTGGTTGGTCATGGTCTCCATGCGGCCCTTGCGGGACGCCAGGAGCTGGGTGATCGCGCCGAGGTACTCCTCGGGCGAGTCGATGGTCAACCGCTCCACCGGCTCGTGGATCTTGCCGTTGACCTCGCGGGTGACCACCTGCGGCTTGCCGACGGTGAGCTCGAAGCCCTCCCGGCGCATGGTCTCCACCAGGATCGCCAGGGCGAGCTCGCCGCGGCCCTGGACCTCCCACGTGTCGGGACGCTCGGTGGGCAGCACGCGCAGCGACACGTTGCCGACCAGCTCGCGCTCCAGGCGGTCCTTCACCAGGCGCGCGGTGACCTTGTGGCCCTTGCCGCCCTTGCCGACCAGCGGCGAGGAGTTGGTACCGATGGTCATCGAGATCGCGGGCTCGTCCACCGTGATCAGCGGCAGCGGACGCGGGTCCTCGGGGTCGGCGATGGTGTCGCCGATCATGATCTCCGGGATACCGGCGATCGCGATGATGTCGCCGGGACCGGCTTCCTCGGCGGGCTTGCGCTCGAGCTGGTCGGTCATCAGCAGCTCGGTGATCTTGACCCGCTCGATGGTGCCGTCGTGCCGGCACCACGCGGCCTGCTGGCCCTTGCGGATCGTGCCCTGGTGCACGCGGCACAGCGCGATCCGGCCGAGGAAGTTGGACGCGTCCAGGTTGGTCACGTGCGCCTGGAGCGGCGCGCCCTCGTCGTACTCGGGGGCCGGGATGGAGTCCAGGATGGCCTGGAAGAACGGCTCCAGGCTGTCGCTGTCGGTGGGCACGGTGCCGTCGGCGGGACGCACCAGGGTGGCCACACCGTCCCGCGCGCACGCGTAGACGATGGGGAACTCGATCTGCTCCTCGGTCGCGTCCAGGTCCATGAACAGCTCGTAGGTCTCGTCGACGACCTCGGAGATGCGCGAGTCGGGACGGTCGACCTTGTTGATGCACAGGATGACCGGCATCTTCGCCGCGAGCGCCTTGCGGAGCACGAAGCGGGTCTGCGGAAGCGGGCCTTCCGAAGCGTCGACGAGCAGCACGACACCGTCCACCATCGACAGTCCGCGCTCCACCTCTCCGCCGAAGTCGGCGTGGCCGGGCGTGTCGATGATGTTGATGGTGACCGTGGGGCCACCGTCCTTGGGGTGATAGGCGACGGCGGTGTTCTTCGCGAGAATGGTGATGCCCTTCTCGCGCTCCAAATCGTTGGAGTCCATCACCCGATCGTCCATCTGGTGGTGGGCACTGAACGTGCCCGCCTGCTTCAGCATGGCGTCGACGAGGGTGGTCTTGCCGTGGTCGACGTGGGCGACGATGGCGACGTTGCGGATGTCATGGCGCGTGGGCACGGCTGCGTGTCTCTCGGCTTCAGTCGGGGATGCTACGGACGGGCCGGCGACCGCGAGCCTCCTCAGCCGCGCGATAAGCGTCGCGCGAACCGGCCTGCCTCCTCGGCGCCAAGGTCAATCGTACGGGGAGGAGCGTCCCGCGCTCGGTCCCGGCGCCCGTCGACCGCCGTTCGAAGGCCCCACAGGGCAGAATCCGTAGGTGTGAGCGAGTCTGGCGAGTCCTTCAACGAGCGCATCCGCAAGCGGTGGTCCCGACGGGCCGCCGACCGGCAGGACGGGACCTTTGGACCCGTTCCATCCGATATGGGGGCCGGCGGGACGCCCCCGTCGTCCGATCAGGGCACCCCGGCGGGGCGGGCCCGGCTGCTGTACGAGCGGGCCACCGAGGCGTATCGCGACGGGGATGTCGCAATGGTCGAACAATTGGCCGATCTGATTCCCGAGGGGCCCGAAAGTGAGCCCTATCGCACTTTCGCACGGGTCCAGGCGCTCGAGGCGCACGCCGACGACGCCGCCGCGGCGGCCGTCGCCCGGGCCTACCTGGACCGGATCGGACCGAGCCACCCGGCCTGGGACACCGCCCGCGCGCTGTTCGGCGAGGTGATGGTGCAGGCGCTGATCATGGGCACGGTGCCGCTCGCGGACAACCTGGCCGCCGCCGAGGAGGCACTGCGCAAACCCGGTGATTCCTACCTGCATCCCTCCGGCGCGACCATCCGGCTCGAATCCGAGGACGACGAACCGCTGCTGATGGTGTTGCACGGAAACGCGCCGAAGGCGGTACGGGCCGCCAAACGCCTGGTGGCCACCGAAAAGCGTTCGTCGCGCGCCGGGCACGCCGACGCGTTGTGCACGTTCGCGCTGTGCGTGTGCGCCGAGGGCGACATCGTCGCCGCGCGCGAGGCGCTCGCCGAAGCGGAGCGCATTCTTCCCGGCCGGCCGCGAATCGGCGCGACCCGCACCCGGGTGGAATCCAGTCCGGCGGCCACGATGCGCATCGAGGATCGTTAAGCCTCGCGAAGATCGTTAAACCTCGACTTTCCCGCGCGTCGCGGAGATCCTCGAACCCCGTTCGTCCTGATCACCGGAATTCGATCTTGTTCCTCGAAGATCGAATTCCGGTGATCTTTTCGTCGTTGATCATGTTTTCCCGATCTGTGACCCATCAGATGCTCGAAACACTTTCCATCGATTGATCGTTCGCGCCAGACTGCCGACGATCCCACCTCGGGAATCAATGGCAAGTCCGCAACACCATCCCCATCCCCCGGCCCCCGACGACGTGGCGCCGGAAAAGCAGGAGGTGAGCGCGATCTTGACGAATCGGGCGCAAGAGGACCTGGCTCTGGCCAGGCGCAGGCTCGACGATCTGGCACGCGCGGTGCGCGCTCTGCGCCGCACGCTCGGCGACACGTACGGCGTCCGCAGGCTCTGCGACGACGTGGAGCGGGCGCGGAGCAGTCTCGGCTTCCTGGCCGAGACCGTCGCCGAGAGCGAACCGGCGGTCGTTCCCGTCCCGACGCCGACCGAAGTGATGTCCGACCTGCCTTACGACCCGGTCCTCTTCGCGGACGCGGACGACGAAGGCGTGGGTGGCATGCGACCGCCCCGCCGCACAGGAAGGTGACGTCTTGGCTACAGGGACGACGGGACCCGCCGGCGGTACCGGCACCAACGCGCCCGGCCGGGCACAGATCCAAGCCCGGCATCTGCGCACGGACCGCTGGTGGCTCTCGCCTGCGGTGACGGTGTCCATCCTGTCCGCGTTCATCGTCTATTCGACCTGGCGCGCGTTCGCGAACGACGACTACTTCGCCGAGCCGTACGTGTCGCCGTTCTACTCGCCGTGTCTGGCGTCCAAGTGCGACAGCATGCCGATGAGCGCGAACGCGCCACTGTTCGGCGACTGGTGGGGCCTGTCCCCCGCGCTGCTGATCCTGATCTTCCCGCTGGGCTTCCGGCTGACCTGCTACTACTACCGCAAGGCCTACTACCGGGGCTTCTGGGCGTCGCCGTCGGCGTGCGCGGTCCCCGAACCGCGCGGCTCGTACTCGGGTGAGACCCGGTTCCCGCTGATCGTGCAGAACATCCACCGCTACTTCTTCTGGTTCGCCACGATCGTGGCGGTGATCCTGTCGTGGGACGTGCTGATCGCGTTCCGCGACGAGCACGGCGCCTGGGGGCACATGGGGCTCGGCACGCTGGTGCTGCTCGCCAACGTGTTGCTGATCTGGGCGTACACGCTGTCCTGCCACTCGTGCCGGCACATCGTCGGCGGCAAGCTCAAGCACTTCTCCAAGCACCCGGTGCGCTACCGCTTGTGGGGCTTCGTCAGCAGGCTCAACGGCCGGCACATGGAACTCGCCTGGGCCTCGCTGTTCAGCGTCGCGCTGGCCGATCTGTACGTGTACCTGGTCGCGAGCGGCGCCTTCGACGACCCCCGCTTCTTCTGAGCGCGCCTGCTCCGAGCGCGCGCTCGCGCAAGCTTCGCCGGTTCGAGCGCGCCTGTTCCCGGTCGCCCGCCTCGAGCGGCGACTCACCCCCGTGTAAACGCTCCCAACCCCAAGCACCACCGGAAACACCCCGGCCCAGCCCAGTACAGGAGTGGCACTCGTGTCCGAAGTGGAACGTCATTCGTACGACGTGGTCGTGATCGGCGCGGGCGGCGCCGGGTTGCGGGCCGCGATCGAGGCCCGGATGCGCGGCCTGCGCACCGCCGTCGTCTGCAAGTCGCTGTTCGGCAAGGCCCATACCGTGATGGCCGAGGGCGGGATCGCCGCCTCGATGGGCAACGTCAACTCGCAGGACAGTTGGAAGGTGCACTTCCGCGACACGATGCGCGGCGGCAAGTTCCTCAACCACTGGCGGATGGCCGAACTGCACGCCAAGGAAGCCCCGGACCGGGTCTGGGAGTTGGAGTCCTGGGGCGCGCTGTTCGACCGCACCGCGGACGGTCGGATCAGTCAGCGCAACTTCGGCGGCCACGAGTATCCGCGGCTGGCACACGTCGGCGACCGCACCGGTCTGGAGCTGATCCGGACCCTCCAGCAGCAGATCGTCGCCCTGCAACAGCAGGACGAGCGCGAGTTCGGCGACCCCGAGGCGCGACTGAAGGTCTTTCAGGAGTGCACGATCACCCGCCTGTTGACCGTCCCGGACGCGGGTTCCGAGGCCGGCACCCGGATCACCGGAGCGTTCGGCTACTGGCGCGAGTCGGGCCGCTTCACGGTGTTCGACGCGCCGGCCGTCGTGCTGGCCACCGGCGGGATCGGCAAGGGCTTCAAGGTGACCTCGAACTCGTGGGAGTACACGGGGGACGGGCAGGCCCTCGCGTTGCTCGCGGGCGCGCCGCTGATCAACATGGAGTTCGTCCAGTTCCACCCGACCGGCATGGTCTGGCCGCCGTCGGTGAAGGGGATCCTGGTCACCGAGTCGGTGCGCGGGGACGGCGGAGTGCTGCTCAACTCCGAGGGCAGGCGCTTCATGTTCGACTACATCCCGGACGTGTTCAAGGAGAAGTACGCCAAGTCCGAGGCCGAGGGCGACCGTTGGTACAACGACCAGGAGAACAACAAGCGCCCGCCCGAGCTGCTGCCCCGGGACGAGGTCGCCCGTGCGATCAACTCCGAGGTCAAGGCGGGCCGGGGGTCGCCGCACGGCGGGGTGTTCCTGACCGTGGTCGGCCGAATGGCGGGCGGGACCGAGGAGATCCGCCGCAAACTCCCGTCGATGTACCACCAGTTCAAGGAGCTGGCCGACGTCGACATCACCACCGAGGCGATGGAGGTCGGGCCCACCTGCCACTACGTGATGGGCGGGATCGCGGTGGATCCGGACACCGCCGCGACGCCGGGCGTGCTCGGCCTGTACGCGGCCGGTGAGGTCGCCGGCGGCATGCACGGCAGCAATCGGCTCGGCGGGAACTCGCTGTCCGACCTGCTGGTGTTCGGCCGGCGGGCGGGCGAGCACGCGGCGCGCTATGCCGAGGAGATCGGCGAGGCGCGACGCGAGGCCGCCCAGGAGCAGATCGACGCGGCCGCCGCCGAGGCACTCGCGCCGTTCGCGGTGGAGAGCGCGGAAAACCCGTACACGGTCCACCAGGAACTCCAGCAGACCATGAACGACCTGGTCGGCATCATCCGCAAAGAGGGCGAGATGACCGAGGCGCTGACCCGCCTGGAGGAGCTCAAGGCGCGCGCGGCCAAGGCGGGCGTGGAGGGCCACCGGCAGTACAACCCGGGCTGGCACCTGGCCCTGGACCTGCGGAACATGCTGCTGGTCTGCGAGTGCGTGGCGCGCTCGGCGCTGGAGCGCCAGGAGAGCCGGGGCGGGCACACCCGCGACGACTTCCCCGGGATGTCCGCGCAGTGGCGTCGGGTGGTGCTCGCGTGCTCGATCGTCGACCCGGACGCGGAGCACCTGTCCGTGGCCCTGACCCGGAGCGAGGCCGTACCGATGCGTGCCGACCTGCTCGAACTCTTCGAGCGCGACGAGCTGAAGAAGTACCTGACCGACGCGGAACTTCCCGGGGAGGACGGCTGATGTCCTACAAGGCGGACTTTCGGATCTGGCGCGGCGACGAGGCCGGCGGCGAGCTGTGCGACTTCAAGGTCGAGGTGAACGAGGGCGAGGTGGTCCTCGACATCATCCATCGCCTGCAGGCCACCCAGGCGCCGGACCTCGCGGTGCGGTGGAACTGCAAGGCGGGCAAGTGCGGTTCGTGCAGCGCCGAGATCAACGGCCAGCCCCGGTTGTTGTGCATGACGCGGATGAGCACGTTCACGCCGGAGGAGGTGGTCACGGTCACCCCGATGCGCACGTTCCCGGTGATCCGCGACCTGGTCACCGACGTGTCGTTCAACTACGCCAAGGCCCGACGGGTGCCCTCGTTCACGCCGCCGCCGGGCCTGGAGCCGGGCGAGTACCGCATGCAGCAGGTCGACGTCGAACGCTCGCAGGAGTTCCGCAAGTGCATCGAGTGCTTCCTGTGTCAGAACACCTGCCACGTCATCCGTGACTTCGAGGACAACAAGGCGGCCTTCTCCGGCCCGCGCTTCCTGATGCGGATCGCCGAGCTGGACATGCACCCCCTGGACGTCGCGGACCGGCAGAAGGCCGCCCAGGAGGAGCACGGCCTGGGCCTGTGCAACATCACCAAGTGTTGTACGGACGTGTGTCCGGAGAACATCCACATCACCGACAACGCGCTGATTCCGATGAAGGAGCGGGTCGCGGACCGCAAGTACGACCCGCTGGTGTGGCTGGGCAACAAGATCCGGCGGCGGGGGTCCGGGGACTGACGGAGGGCGGCTCTCGGCTCGAATCGGGTCGGGAGCCGCTCGCCGGCCGGAGGGCCGGGGGTCGGGGCCGCCGGTCAGGCGGGCCGGCCGGAAATCGTCGGTCGGCTCGGGGCCGGGGTGCTCGAAGCGGTACTCAAGGCCGTGCGCAGGGCGTCGGCCAACACGTCCATCCGCTCGGCCGCGACCCGCTCGCCCTCCGGACGCCCGAGCATCGCGAACGCGCGCGGCCCGCGCAGCTCCGCCGCCGGGTCGGGCGGTCGCGGCACGATGTGGAAGTGCACGTGCGCGAACCCCTCGCGCTCGGCGAACTGCGCCACATAGGTCTTCGTACAGCCCGTCACCTCGCGCAACGCCCGCGCGAGGGCGACCTGCCAGGTCCCGAGCGTGAGTGCCTCGGCCTCGGTCAGCTCCGCGATCGACTCGACATGCCGCCGAGGGACCAGCACCAACCACCCTTCGAGCGCGCTGTCGAACGCGTGCGCCACCCGCCAGTGCGCGTCGAACGCGACTCGCTCCCGCGCCGGCAACTCCGCGAACAGCGCCTCCTGTTCACAGGAGTGGCACCCGATCGCACTCGATCCCATCCGGCGGTCCTCCTCGATTTCGCCCCGGACAACGTGCCGTCGTACGGCACATCGACGAACCGGACAACGGTTCCGCCGATGACGGGGCCACTGTCTGTTGTCGACCGGCGCGGCCGGCGGTGTCGATTGTCCACGTCGTCGATCGGCAACGGCTACTCCGGCAAAGGCAGTTCGAACCAGACCGTTTTGCCGTGGCCGGATTTTCGGCTGCCCCAGCGTTCGGCGAGTTGGTTGACGAGTTGGAGGCCGCGGCCGCCCTCGTCGGTGTCCTCGGCCTCGCGCATGCGGGGGAGGGTGGTGCCGGCGTCCGCGACCTCGCACAGCAGGGCCCGGCCGCGCAGCAGGCGCAGTCGGATCGGGCCCGCGCCGTAGCGCAGCGCGTTCGTGACGAGTTCGCTGACCAGCAGTTCGGTGATGTCGACCAGCGCGTCCAGGCCCCACTCGGTGAGGGTCTTGCGGCTGAGTTCGCGGGCGCGGGAGACCACCGCGGGTTCGGCCGGCAGCCACCAGGAGGCGACCGAGTCCTCGGCGAGCGCGTCCAGGCGGGCCACGAGCAGGGCGACGTCGTCGAATCCCGGCTCCTCGTGCACGTCCGCGACCACCTTGTCCGCGGTCTGCTCGAGGGTGCCCAGAGGGCCCGATACGGCGGTGCAGAGCAGGTCGATGCCGACGTCGAGCGAGCGATCGCGGGTCTCCACCAGGCCGTCCGTGTACAGCACCAGGGTGCTGCCCGACTCGACCGCGAAATCGCCCTGTTCGAAGCCGAGGCCGCCCACGCCCAGCACCGTTCCGGGCGGGTTGTCGACCACACGCGGCCGGCCGCCCGGCGGTACCAGGACCGGCGGCATGTGCCCCGCGCTGGCGAACTCGCAGGTGCGTGCCACCGGGTCGTAGACCACGTAGACACACGTCGCGTAGTGCAGCTCGCCCAGGCCCACCACGATGTCGTCCAGGTGCCCGAGCACCTCGGCCGGCGGCAACTCCAGGCCCGCGAGCGTGCGTACCGCGGTGCGCAGTTGGCCCATCACCGCCGCCGCGTGCACGCCGTGGCCCATCACGTCGCCGACCACGAGGCCGATCCGGCCGCCGGACAGCGGGATCACGTCGTACCAGTCGCCGCCGACCTCGGTCACCGAACTGCCCGGCAGATAGCGGTGCGCGACCGCGATGCCCGGCAGCGTGGGCAGGTTCTGCGGCAACAGGCTGCGCTGGAGCATCACCGCGGTCTCGCGCTGGTGGTGGTACAGCCGCGCGTTGTCCACCGAAACGGCCGCGCGCGAGCCCAGTTCGGTGGCGAGCGTGAGGTCGTCCGGGTCGAACGCGGGTCGGCCCTCGCCGCGTCCGAGCAGCAGCGTGCCGAGCACCACGCCCCGAGCGCTGAGCGGCACCACGATCATCGTGTGCAGGCCCAGCGCGCGGGCGGCCTCGGCCCGGCCGGGATCGTGGATCAGCTCGTCGTACATGTCGTCCTGCACGTTGCGCATCAGGTACGAGCCGCCCGTGCGCAGACATCGGCCGAACGTCGAGTCGGCCGCGTAGACCAAAGTGCTGCCCTGGCGGAGCAGTTCGTCGGTGTATCGCCCCGGGCGCGCGCCGCGTGAGGCCACGCGTTGCAGGCGGGCCTTCTCGGCGTGCGCGCCGGGCGGGATCTCCTCGCCCTGCACGATCGCGTCGAGCAGGTCCACCGCGGCCAGATCGGCGAAGCCGGGCACCACCGACGCGGTCAGCTCCTCGGCGATCCGGGGGATGTCCAGGGTGGCGCCGAGTCGGGTGCCCGCCTCGTTCAGCAGCGCGAGCCGCTTGCGCGCGGCGTCCACCTTGACCATCGCGTAGTGCCGCTCGGTCACGTCGATCAGCGAACAGCTGATGCCCAGGATCCGGCCGCCGGGCGCCTCCAGCCGGTTGTACGACATCGACCACACGGTGCGCGGGCTGCCGTCGGTGGGGATCGGGCCGAAGATCCGCGAGTCGACCACGGGCTCGCCGGTCTCCAACACCCGCTGCTGGATCGTGCGCACCCGCTCGGTGTCCATCCCGGGACGGACCTCCTCGAGCCGGCGCCCGATGTGTTCCTCGACGGACAGCCGGTTGATCGCGGCGAGCGCGTCGTTGACCGCGACGTAGCGCAGGTCGGCGTCGAAGATGCCCACGCCGATCGGCGACTGGTCGAACAGCGCTTCGCGGATCGCCAGGTCGGCCTCGACCTTGCGCACCACCGTCGAGTCCATCGAGGTGATCAGGACGAACCGGTTCCCGGCCAGGTCCTCGGCGAAGGCCGCGCGCGACTCCACCGTGCACAGCGTGCCGTCGCCCCTGCGCATCGTGTACGACCCGGCGAAGACGTCTTCGCCCGCGACGGCCTGCCCGGTGGCGGCCTGCTGTGCGGCGGTGAACGGCGGATGCACCAGGTCGACCGCGCGGGCGCCGAGGATGTCCTCGCGTCGATAGCCGAACAACTGCTCGGCGGCGGCGCTCCACATCACGATCCGACCCTCGGCGTCGAGCACCCACGTGGCCGACGGGACGAGATCGAACAGGGAACCGGGCGCCGTGGATCGCCGGGTCGCGTCCCCCGGATTCCGATCGGCTTCTCGGCGCTGCTCCATGGACGGCGGATCCCTTTGTCGCTGCTACTCCGGACCGTTTTCCCGGTTGGTCACGTTCTCAAGCCCGGCCCCCGGGTGCGGCCGAGTCGACCCGGCAGGTGTTTTCGGCGGCTTTTCGGCGCCTGTGGACCGCTTCTCCGACTCGGCCGCGACCGGTTTCGCGAGCACCTTCGCGACCAGTTCCGCGGCCGGGCGATCGGGAGCCAGCCAGTCGAGCCCGGACACCTCGTCGGCGCCGAGCCAGCGCAGCGCCGAGTGGTCCTGGAGTGCCCGGGGCTCGCCCGTGACCAGGTCGGCGAGCCACACGTGCAGCACATACCCACGCGCGAGCGGCCAGGCGCCGGGCAGCCGGCGCACCGGTCGCACGGTCGCGCCGAGCTCCTCGTGGCACTCGCGGACCAGGGCCGCGGCCTCGCTCTCGCCCGGCTCGACCTTGCCGCCGGGGAACTCCCAACCACCCGCCAACTCGGCCGGCGCGCTGCGGCACGCGGCGAGTACGCGCCCTCGGTGGAGGATCGCGGCGCCGACGACGATGCGGGTCCCGGTCATGGCGGACAACTCTACGTGCCGAGCGGTCGCCGTATGAGGCAACCTTGGACGGTTCGCGAACGTCTGTCTTCGGGGACATGTTTGCGAAACGGACCGGATCCGGACCCGGATCACCGAACGAGGTGGGGTGGCTGTGGCGGGATTCCGGTGTACCGGCCTGCGGGTGTGCCGGGTGCTCGCGGTGTTCGCCGCGGTCGCGGCGGTGCTCGCGGTGTTCGCGCTGGCCCGGTTGACGGCCCGCCAGGACGGCCCGGCCGCGGCGACCGGATCCGCCGCCGCGGACACCGGGTGCGACGGGCGGGACCGGCAGGGGTGGGTGGCCGTGCCGGTGTCCTTCTCCGGCGAGACCTATCGGGTCCAGGCGTACGTCCCGCGCAGCTACGACGGCGCCCGGCCGCGACCACTGGTGCTGAACCTGCACGGCAGCAACAGCACCGGCGCGGCGCAGATGGCGATCACCGGTCTGGGTGCGTCCGCCGAGCGCTACGGCTTCGTCGTGGCGATCCCGGAGGGCGGGCTGAGCTACCCCGGGACGACCGGCGGGCGGGCCTGGAACATCCCCGGCGTGCCGCTGTACGGCGGCCACCCGGCCGCGGTCGGCGGCCGGGACGAGGTCGGCTTCGTCGGCGCCACGCTGGACGCGCTCGACCGCTCGTTGTGCCTGGACGACCGGCGGGTGTACGCGACCGGGTTCTCCGGCGGCGCGCGGATGACCTCGTTGTTGGCCTGCACGCTGAGTCGGCGGATAGCGGCCGTGGCACCGGTCGCGGGCCTGCGTGCGGACGGCACCGACGGCGCGCGGCCGGCGCCGTGCCGACCGATGCGGCCGGTCCCGGTGCTGACCTTCCACGGCCTGGCCGACCAGGCCAATCCCTACGACGGTGGGCGGGCGTCGCGCTGGACCTATTCGGTGACCGAGGCGGCGCGGCGCTGGGCGGCCGTCGACGACTGCCCGAGCACGGCGGTACGCACCCGCGTGTCCCGGCACGTCGAGCGCACGGCGTATACCGGCTGCGCGGGCGGCGCGGCGGTGATCCTGTACACGCAGTCCGACGCGGGGCACACCTGGCCGGGCGCGGCGGGCACCGAGGTGCGCGGCTTCGGCCGGATCAACCAGGAGATCTCGGCCAATGAACTGATGTGGGCGTTCTTCTCCGAGCACACGCTGTGAGGGTGCGAGGAATGCCCGGGGATCCCCCGCGGCGGCACTCGGCCGGACCGCCGCTCAGGGCTTCGGCCGCAACCGATCGAAGCCGCGCATGATCGCGCGATGCGCGGGACGTTCCACCAGCACCGTGAGCAGCCAGCCGAGCAGCACCGCCGGCACACCCAACGCGAGCAGCTGACCCGGCGCACCGACGCCGTGGTCCTGGAGTCGGCGCATCACCACGTAGCCGATCGACTGGTGCACCAGGTACATCGCGTAGGTGATCCCGGCCGTCCACTGGAGCGCGCGACCCGCCCACGCGGGCACGAATCGGTCCCAGTCCGGCCCCAGCGCCGCGACGCAGATCGCGGCGATGCCCAGCGCGAGCCCGACCGTCCAGGACGCGTGCCGGGTCTGGCACAGGTGCACGAACGAGCACACGCCGAGCAGGGATACCGCGTGCGGGCCGCGGATGCGATGCCGTGACCACAGGTGCACCCCGATACCGGCGATGAACAGGTGCACGCGGTAGAGCCCGAACCCGTCGTAGAGCGTGCGGAACGCCTCCGATTGCAGGTGCAGCCGGACCGGCAGCAGGAACAGTTCGAGGCACAACACCAGCCACAACGTGCGCACCGTCGCGTCCCCGTGCACCCGGCGCGAGCGCCACAGCGCGAAGATCGCGGTGAACCACAGCAGTTGCAGCGGAATCGTCCAATAGGCCGCGTCCACATAGGTGTACGACTGCGGTTTCCAGTTCCAGAGCATGGCCAGATTGGCGAGCACGTCGCGCAGGTTCGGCGCGTACCATCCCGGCGGCGCGCACAGCCGCAGGAACAGCGACGTGCCGAGCACGCCGACGAAGAACGCCGGCAACATCCGCGCCATCCGGCCGACCCACCAGCGCACCACGTCGCCCTTGCGCAGCGAGACCGCCGCGAAGTAGCCGGACATGACCAGGAGCAGGCTCGCGCCCAACTGGTACGGAAAGACGAACGGACGTGCGGCCAATTCGGGATGCCACTGCCGGGCCAGATAGGTGCCGTGGAACAGCAGCACCAGCCCCACGAACGTCACCCGCAGCAGATCCCAGCTCACCCGGCGCCGCTTCGCGGACTCCGATCGACGCGACGTGTCGTTTCCGGGCCGTTCCGCTGAGCTGAAGGGCATCCGACGTCTTCCCGTGGACGGCGTGGGTGGACCTGGTCCTGTCCGGGGCGCGGCGCACCGAAGGCCGGCCTCGACAAAGGACCCTATTACGCGCGCTTTGCCGCGCGGGCCCCGGTGGAGCACGCGTGGCCGCCCGTACGATGGACACATGTCGTCAACCAGCCGCGTCCTGCTCGCCGCCCCCCGGGGGTACTGCGCGGGCGTCGACCGAGCCGTCGAGACCGTCGAGAAGGCCCTCGATCTGTACGGTGCGCCGGTGTACGTGCGCAAGCAGATCGTGCACAACAAATACGTCGTCGAGACGCTGGAGAAGCGCGGGGCGATCTTCGTGGACGAGACGGCGGAGGTGCCCGAGGGCGCCACGGTCGTCTTCTCCGCCCACGGTGTGGCTCCCGTGGTGCACGAGGAGGCGGCGGCCCGTTCGCTGCGCACGATCGACGCCACGTGCCCGCTCGTGACCAAGGTGCACAAGGAGGCCGTGCGCTTCGCCGAGGAGGGCTACGACATCCTCCTGATCGGCCACGAGGGCCACGAGGAGGTGATCGGCACCGCCGGTGAGGCGCCCGATCACATCCACCTGGTGGACGGCCCCGAGGGCGTCGCGAACGTCGAGGTGCGCGACCCGTCGAAGGTGGCCTGGCTGTCCCAGACCACGCTGTCCGTGGACGAGACCATCGCCACGGTCGAGGAGCTGCGCAAGCGGCTCCCGCTGCTGATCGACCCGCCGAGTGACGACATCTGCTACGCGACGCAGAACCGCCAGGTCGCGGTCAAGCAGATCGCCGCCGAGTCGGAGCTGGTGATCGTGGTCGGCTCGACCAACTCGTCCAACTCGGTGCGGTTGGTCGAGGTCGCGCTGGAGGCGGGCGCCCGGGCGTCGTACCTGGTCGACTACGCGGAAGAGCTGAAGGACGAGTGGCTGGAGGGGGTCGGCACGGTCGGCGTCACCTCCGGCGCGTCGGTGCCCGAGGTGCTCGTGGACGGCGTGCTCGCGTGGCTGGCCGAGCGCGGCTTCGGTGACGTGCACATTCACCGATCGGTGGAGGAGCGTCTGCAGTTCGCGCTGCCGCAGGAGCTGCGCCGGGACCTGCGCAACGCCTGAGGCCGCGCGGGCCGGGGGCGGGCGCGGGGTGCGTGACTTGTCGGTGACGGGCCGGTCCGAGGGATCGGACGGGCCCGTCTGCTTTTCGGCGCGCGCTCGGTCCTCTCGGCGCACCCGGTGCCTTTTCGGCGTACGCGGACCCGCCCCGCCTGTCGCGGGCTCGCGGGTTTCGCGCTACGGGTGGTCGGCGGCGCGGCGTTTGACCAGGACGACGACGGCGGCCAGGGCCGTACCGCCCCACAGCAGGCCGGCCTTGAAGGACAGCGCGGTGATCAGGTCCAGGCCCACCCGGGAGAGATAGCTCTCCCGCGTGTCGTCGCCCAGCAGGGTGCTCACGAGCACGACGGTCGTGGCGAACGCGATCGGCGGCGTGATGATCGCGGCGACCCAGTCCTGGGCGCGCACCTTCCAGGCCACGAACACCGAGGCGACCAGGAACGCGAACCCGAACACGAAACCCAGTCGATCGGTGGCCAGGTGGTCGACGAGGCCGCCGAGCAGGGTGCCGCCGAAGCCGAACACGGCCGCGCCGGCGGCGGTCAGGCCGCTGCCGGACGGGCGGTATCCGCCGGGCGCGCCGTTCGCCCGCCGCGCGGGGGCGCCGGGGCGACGAGGGCGGGGCCGAGGGCCGGTGCGCTCCCGGGGCGGTTCGCGATCGGCGGGTGTCGAGGCGGGTGGAATCTGCGCGGACGAGCCGGGTCGACGGCGCACCGCGTCACCTCGTCCCGGCGCCGGCACGGGAGGCCTTTTCCGGGGGTTCCGGGTCGATACGGGACGCGCTCCCGCTCGGCTGCGCTGTTCCATCCACCCAAGGTATTGCCGCATCACGGTCAAAACCGTCCAAGAACACGAAAAACCTCACTCCGCCCGTGTCGAAACGTCCGCCCGGTCGCCGCTCACCTCGTCCTCGACCGATCTGTTTCCTGCCCCCGATTTCTCGGGTTCACCAGGGAGGACGCTTTCTCGGCCGGGATTGGTGGCAGTTCGGGCCGAGCAATTCACCCGGGTCGTCGGATGGGCGTGGCGTCGGTTACGCCCGGGCGCCGCTCTCCACCATGTCCACGGCGTGAACCACCTCGGCCGTGCCGAGGACCTGGACCGGGATGGCGCGCGAGGCGGCGTACCAGCGCAGGTCCACGGCCAGGTACGGCAACATCTCCTTGCCCAGGAAGTTGATCGTGTGCTGCTTGCGGCCGCCGGCCCGCATCGCGCAGCGCACGACCGCGTAGCACGGGGCGTCACCCGCGTTGGCCTTGAGCTTGACCTCGACCGAGGAGATCTCCTCCCAGCGCAGGCCGCGCGTGCGGAACAGGCCGTGGAAGACCAGACCGTTGGGGCCGATCGAGAGCTTGCGGTACTGGTAGAGCGCGAAGCCGAGGAGCACGAAGAGGCTGAGGCCGCCGTAGAGGGCCACGGCCACGACGGTCGGCAGTCCGAGGTCGGCCAGGTCGAGGAAACCGAGCGCGATCGGGATGAACGCGGTGAACAGCAGGACGCGCATGGGCTTGGACTCCCACAGCACGCCGTCCATGAGCTGCCTGCGGTTGTGCTGGGTGTTCGAGGTGCGGCTCATCGATGTCCCCGTCGTTGAGTGGCCGGCGTACGAAACCAGGGATGCTACTGGCCACAGGCCACCACCTACACTTTCCGAAGGCGCTTGTATGTCCGCAGCGCGCCACATCGATCGCCGAGAAGCCAGGGAATCCAGTTGTCGCTCACCATCGGAATCGTCGGCCTGCCCAACGTCGGCAAGTCGACGCTCTTCAACGCCCTGACCAAGAACGACGTGCTCGCGGCGAACTACCCGTTCGCGACCATCGAGCCGAACGTGGGCGTGGTGGGCGTGCCGGACCCGCGTCTGGACAAGCTGGCGGAGATCTTCGGATCGGCCAAGAAGGTCCCGGCCACGGTCGACTTCGTGGACATCGCGGGCATCGTGCGCGGCGCCTCCGAGGGTGAGGGCCTGGGCAACAAGTTCCTCGCCAACATCCGCGAGTCGGACGCGATCTGCCAGGTCATCCGGGTCTTCACCGACCCGGACGTGGTGCACGTCGACGGCAAGATCTCGCCGGTCGACGACAAGGAGATCATCGAGACCGAGCTGATCCTGGCCGACCTGCAGACGATCGAGAAGGTCCTGCCGCGCCTACAGAAGGACTCGCGCCTGCAGAAGGACAAGGTCGCGGTCGCCGCCGCGGTGGAGAAGGCCAAGCAGGTGCTGGAGGCGGGCACCACGGTCTTCGCCGCCGGCCTCGACCCGGAGCCGCTGCGCGAGCTGCACCTGCTCACCGCCAAGCCCTTCCTGTACGTCTTCAACGTCGACGAGGACGAACTGGTCAACGAGGAGCTCAAGGACGAACTGCGCGAGCTGGTCGCGCCGGCCGAGGCGATCTTCCTGGACGCCAAGATCGAGTCCGAGCTGATCGAACTGGACGAGGCCGAGGCGCTGGAACTGCTGCAGAGCCTGGGCCAGGAGGAATCCGGCCTGTCCATCCTGGCCCGGGTCGGCTTCGACACCCTGGGCCTGCAGACCTACCTCACGGCCGGCCCCAAGGAGGCCCGCGCCTGGACCGTCGCCAAGGGCGCCACCGCCCCCGAGGCGGCCGGTGTGATCCACACCGACTTCCAGCGCGGCTTCATCAAGGCCGAGGTGATCGGCTTCGACGACCTGATCGAAACCGGTAGCCGCGCCGAGGCCCGTACCAAGGGCAAGGCCCGCATGGAGGGCAAGGACTACATCATGCAGGACGGCGACGTGGTGGAGTTCCGCTTCAACGTGTGACCACCCCGGGCGCACCCGCACCGCGCTGTTGCCGACCGGACGCTGTCGACTCGCCCGTATCCAACTCTTCGTCGCGGTCACCCGGGCCCACGATCTCCTGTGATCGGGGCCCGGGTAGGGGCGAAGACGGTGTCGATCCGACGGCGGGTCGTGGCCGGGGTCGGTGTCCGGGTCAAGGTGGGCCCTGGCGGTGGGCCGGGTCGCGGAGCCGGGTCAGGCCCCTGGCCAGGGACGTGTTCAGGGTTTTCGCCAGCGGGCGTTCGACGGCGTGGTGGAGGAGCCACGCGGCCGCGGTCATGGTGAGGGTGACCGCGACCAGGACGGCGAGGGCGGAGCGGTCGGGGCGGTACAGGGCGTGGATCAGGGTCCAGCCGATGTTCTCGTGCAGGAGGTAGAGCGGATAGGTCACGGCGCCCAGCGTGGTCAGGCCCCGCCAGGAGACGCGGTCCAGTCCGCCCAGCGCGAGCACGATCATCACCGCGTAGAAGCCCGTGACGATCCCGACGCACAACGTCGCGGACAGGTGCGGGTGGTTGGCGTCCACCTGGCGAGGCACCTCCGCGACGATCGCGTTCTGGGCCAGTAGCCAGGACATCCCCACGATCCCCCACAGCAGCGGGTCGGGCCCGAAGCGGCGCACGAGGTGGAGCGCGACGCCGCCGATGAAGAACGGTGCGTACCTCGGCTGCACGACGGTTTCGAGCAGTTCGTCGTGGGTGCCGGCCACGGTCACCGCGGCCGCCGTCCACACCACGCAGAACAGCACCGTGCGCCGGTAGGTGATGCCCGGACCGACCACGAGGGCGAACAGCAGGTAGAACCGGAGCTCGGCCCACAGGGTCCAGTAGACGCCGTCCACGTGCCGGACACCCAGCGCCTCGTGCAGCATCGTCAGGTTGGTCAGCAGGTCGCTCGAGGTCGGTGGATTCCGCACCGTCGGCCACAGGTACAGGATCGCCGCGGTCAGCAGGATCGCCGCCCAATAGGCCGGGTAGAGCCGCACGACGCGGGACCGGAAGAAGTCGCCGAGCGTGCGCCCCCAACTGCTCATGCAGATCACGAAACCGCTGATCAGGAAGAACAGTTCGACCCCGAGCCAGCCGTAGGCGGCCCACCCGGAGAAGGTCGGGAACAGCACCGCGGTGGACTTGCCGTCCCACGCGCCGGTCTCCACACCGCCCGCGTAGCCCGCGTAGCCCGCGTAGTGGTACAGCACGACCATCCCGGCGGCGACGAAGCGCAGCCCGTCCAGCGCGGCCAGGCGTGGCTCGGTCGACGGGCGGGCGCGGGCGGCGGGTACGGCCGGCTGCCCGCCCTGGCTCCGGGCGGCTGCCCGCGGCGGCCCGGCCACCGCCCGGAGCCGCGGCGGCATCGCGATTCTCATATCCCTGAAAACGCACGCGGGTGTCGATCCGTTGTGCGAGTCGCCGGCCTCGGCGCGCGTCGCTCCGGGCGGGCGGTGGGTTGGTTAGCCTCTGGGGATGGCTCTCACGACTTCCGCCGACGCGCCCCTGCCCGTGGCCGAGATCTCTCGGCTGATCGGAGGGTGGATCGATCGGCTGGGGGATGTGTGGGTCGAGGGGCAGATCACGCAGCTCAGTCGCCGGCCGGGGGCGGGCGTGGTGTTCATGACGCTGCGCGACGCCGAGCAGGATGTGTCCATCTCGGTGACCTGCTATCGGAAGGTCTTCGACGCGGTCGGGGACATCGTGGCCGAGGGCTCGCGGGTGGTCGTGCACGCGAAGGCGGACTGGTATCGGGCGCGTGGGACGTTGTCGTTGCGGGCCGCGGAGATCCGGCCGGTGGGGATCGGCGAGCTGTTGGCCCGGTTGGAGCAGCTCAAGCGGGCGCTGACCGCCGAGGGGCTGTTCGATCCCCGGCACAAGCAGGCGCTGCCGTTCCTGCCGCATCGCATCGGGCTGGTCTGCGGGCGCGCCTCGGCGGCCGAGCGGGACGTGTTGGAGAACGCCAAGCGGCGTTGGCCGGCCGTGCGGTTCGCGGTGCGCAACGTCGCGGTGCAGGGGGTGAGCGCGGTGTCGCAGGTGGTCGAGGCGATCCGCGCTTTGGACGCGGA
Source organism: Embleya sp. NBC_00888 (assembly GCF_045207655.1). NCBI lineage: Bacteria > Bacillati > Actinomycetota > Actinomycetes > Kitasatosporales > Streptomycetaceae > Embleya > Embleya sp. NBC_00888. The sequence continues at coordinate 3,645,624 of NZ_CP108784.1, forward strand.
CCCCGACGTCGACCTGATCGTGGTGGCCCGGGGCGGCGGCAGTGTGGAGGACCTGTTGCCGTTCTCCAGCGAGGAGTTGGTACGGGTCGTCTTCGCCTGTACGACGCCGGTGGTGAGCGCGATCGGGCACGAGCCGGACTCGCCGCTGCTGGACCTGGTGGCCGACTATCGGGCGTCTACGCCCACCGACGCCGCGAAGCGGATCGTGCCGGACATCCGCGAGGAGATGCATCGGGTGCACCAGGTGCGCGATCGGGGGCGGCTCGCGCTGCGGGCCCGGCTCGATCGGGAGTACCAGGGGTTGCGGGCCGCCCGTTCGCGTCCGGTGCTGGCCGATCCGCAGCGCATGGTGGACCTGCGCGCGGAGGAGGTGGCCGCCCTCGTGGACCGCTCCCGGCGCACCCTGCGTCACCTCCTGGACCGCGCCGAGAGCGACCTGGCGCACACCCGCGCGCGGGTCGTCGCGCTCTCCCCCGCGGCCACCCTGGAGCGCGGCTACGCGGTGTTGCAGCGGGCGGACGGGCACGCCGTGCGCGATCCCGCGGAGGTGGCGGCCGGCGAGCGGTTGACCGCCCGGGTGGCGGCCGGACGCTTCGACGTGGTCGTCCCGAAGGACTGATCGCCTCCGGAGGCGAGCCTCTCGGCAAGCCCGTCACCGGCCCCGTCCCGACCCCACCGGCAACCCCGCCGCCGAACCCACCGGCGACCCGCCCCACCCCGATCGCCACGCCGCACACGCCGCACACGCCACACGCCCCGCCCGCCGCCCACAAATCCCCATCATTGACCCGTTCGTATGACAAGCAGTCATGTCTCACCCGATCGGCGGCGAAAACGGCTTAGTTTGCGCGTGTGTTGCGTCATCTGCTCGCCGCGTCCGCGCTGTTGCTCACCGGCGTCGCCACGTCCTCCGTGGCCGCCGCCGACGACTCGCCCGCGCGGTGGAATCCGTCAGCCGCCGACTCCTACGTCAACTACGTCGCGCCCAGGGACCCGCTGCCGCCCGACGGCCCGCCGGGCGTGTCCCCCGAGGTCCGTGAGCGCGCGCTCGCGGCCGACCGGCGGGCCCGGCAGTACGACCGCAAGTTCGCCGCCGGCAACCCCGCCCCCGCTCGCCGGCTCGCCCGGGCCGAGGCGACCGCGGCCCGGACCGGGGTCAGCCCACGTGCCCAGGCCGGGACCGGCACCCGGGACGCCCGGCTGTTGACCATCCTGGTCGAGTTCAACGACCACGCCGACGACGACTTCTCCGGTTTCGGCCGACCGACGAGCGTCGCGGACCCGACCTGCGTGACCGAGCCGCCGGGCACGGTCAAGAACGGCCCCCGGCACAACCTGCTCCCCGACCCGGCCGTCGCCGGCCGGGACAACAACACGCTGTGGGTCCGGGACTTCGACAAGGCCCACTACGACCGCATGCTCTACTCCGAGGAGGGCGTCACCGAGCGGGTCCGTCCCGACCTCACCGGCCCGGACGGCCGGCCCGGCGTCAGTCTCGCGGGACTGACCATGCGCAACATGTACCGGGAGATGTCGCACGGCGCGTACTCGATCGGCGGTGAGGCCGCGGGCTGGGTGAGCGTGCCGCACTCCGAGGCCTGGTACGCGGCCGGCCACTGCGGCGCGATCCGCCAGGACAACAGCGGCAGCCCGCAGAACCCGCGCGGCGTGCGGCAGTTCGTCACCGACGCGGTCGACGAGTTGGCGAAACGGCAGCCGAACCTCCCGTGGGCCGACTACGACCGGGAGGACCCGGGCGACGCCGACGACGACGGCGACACCCAGGAGCCCGACGGCGTGATCGACCACCTCGTGCTCGTGCACGCGGGCAAGGACAAGTCGGCGGGCGGCGGTGCCGAGGGCACCTACGCGATCTGGGCGCACGCGAGCACCGTGCTGCGCGGACACCCCATCCCGGGCACCGACCTCAAGGTGGCGAACTACATCGTGCAGCCCGAGGACTCCGGAGTGGGCGTGTTCGCCCACGAGTTCGGCCACGACCTGGGCCTGCCCGACCTGTACGACAACTTCAGCGGCGGCGAGACCGACGTCGACTTCTGGGACCTGATGTCCTCCGGTTCGCACGCCGGGCCCCTGTTCCAGACCATGCCCGCGCACATGGGCGCGTGGTCGAAGTACGTGCTGGGCTGGATCGATCCGCCGGTGGTCCCGGTCGGCGGCGGCCCGCGTACCGTCTCGCTCGGCGCCGCCGCCGACCCCGCGCCCGGCACCCTCGCCGCGGTTCGGGTCGACCTGCCCGCCGAACGGGTCCGGATCGGCACCCCGCACAGCGGCGCGAACATGTGGTACTCGGAGCGGGACCAGGAATGGTCCGACGCCCGACTCGTCCGCGACCTCGCGGTGCCCGCCGGCGGGTCCGCGACCTTCTCGATGTGGAACGACTACACCATCGAACAGGACTGGGACTTCGGCTTCGTCGAGGTGTCCACCGACGACGGCGCGAGTTGGACCCAACTCGCCGTGCACGACGACGCGGGCAACCTGGTCAGCACCCCGCCCGACTATCCCGACCCGAACCGCAACCTCGCCGAGTTGCGCAAGGTCAACGGCCTCACCGGCGACAGCGGCGGCTGGCGGCACGACAACGTCGACCTGACCCCGTACGCGGGGCAGAGCGTCAAACTGCGGCTGGACCTGAACACCGACGCCGCGTTCATGGAGAAGGGTTGGTTCGCCGACGACTTCTCGCTCACCAACGGCGGCGCCACGGTGTGGTCGGACGACGTGGAGAGCGGCGACAACGGCTGGACCGCGATCAAGGGCACCAACACGGTGACCCGCGGGGCCGGCTGGGGCCGGACCTCCGGCGAGGTCGACCGCGAGCAGTACTACCTGATGGAGTGGCGCGCGCCGGTCGGCTTCGACCAGGGCCTGCGGTACGCGTACACCGCCGAGCACAGCGACCCTCGCGGCGTGCGGGTGCGCCGACTGGCCTACGACGTGCCCGGCATGCTGGTGTGGCTGCGCGACGCCGAGTACCAGAACAACGGCGTGAACTTCAATCTGAGCGCGCCGCCCAGCTACGGCGCCAAGGGCCAGACGCTGCTCGTGGACGCGCATCCGGATCCGCGCCGGTGGACCGGCGAGGCGGGCGAACACTACCTGGTCAAGAGCAACCCCCGGAAGAACCTGGAGAGTCGAGCGCAGTCCGCGGACGCCGCGTTCGGCTTCCTGCCCACCCCGGCGTTCGGGGCGTGTCACGGCAACGGCGCGTGGTGTCAGGACTTCGCGCCCCGCGAACCGGTCCGCGCGTTCGGCGACGACCGCGGCTGGGCGCCGGGGGTCGAGTACGTCGACGGCGCGCCGGTGGACCGCTTCACCGACGGGTCGACCGTGGTGCCCGCGCGCGGCCCGTACAGCACCCGCGTGGTCGACGCGGACGGCGCGCCCGATCCGGCGCACTACGGCGTGCCGTACAAGGGCTCCGTGCTCGGCACCGGCGATCCCGGTCCCGACCTCGCCTACGGCGCCTCGGCCACGCTGGTCGCGCCGCTGTCGAGGGAGCGTCCGGACCGCGGCGCCACCGTGCGGGTCACGTCGGCCCGCCCGTGATCCGGCCTTAGGCTGGCGGCATGAGCGAGCAGACCGCACCCGCGCCGGACGAGGCACCGGCCTACGAGCAGGCCCGTGACGAGCTGATCGAGGTCGTGCGCCGCCTGGAGACCGGCGGCATCACCCTGGAGGAGTCGTTGGCCCTGTGGGAGCGCGGCGAGCGACTCGCCGTGGTGTGCGAGCAGTGGCTCGACGGCGCCCGGGCCCGGCTGGACGCGGCGGTCCGGGCGGAGCGCGCGGGCACCGAGTCGGACGAGGCGGTCGAGGAGGACTGACCCGCCGGCGCCGCGCGCCGCGCACGGCAGAAGGGGCGCTCCCGAATTCGGGAGCGCCCCTTCCGTCGGAACCGGTACGCGGCTACCCGCACGCGACGAACACGTGCGCGGCGGCGGCTACTTCTGCGCCGGCAGGATCCAGACCACCGCGCCGGAGTTGCCCGGCAGCGGGAGGACCGGCAGCGCGGTCACGCCGTAGCCCTTGTCGAAGCCCGGGTTGCCCGTGCCCAGCTCGGAACCGTGGAACACCTTGCCGAAGTTGTCCCGGTCCAGCGAACCGTCCGCCTTGGTGACCTTGGTCGAGTACGGCGCCTTCGCCGGCACCACGGTCGAACCGTAGCGGTCCTTCGGAAGCACCCGACCCTTGTAGAGCTCGGTGCCCGGCGCCCAGCCCACCGTGTCGGTGAACAGCGTCACCGGCGCCTGCGCCGGGAACGACGTGCAGTACGCGGTACCGGGGATGCAGTCCGTGAACGGCGACGTCTTGACGAAGCCGAACGCCGCGTTCGCGGCCTGCGGCCGGGTCGGCAGGTTGGCGAAGACGTTCCGCCGCTCGATGTTCGGCGTGTTCGGGTCGACCTGCGGGAACTGCGCCGCGGCTTCGCCGGTGTAGCGCAGCGGGTCCGGGTGCGAGTCGACGATCAACAGCTCGCCCTTGGGGCCCCACGAGGGCCCGTTGTCGATGTTGAAGTTGACACCGTTGTTCTGGTACTGGTTGTCGCGCAGCCAGACCAGCATGCCCGGCGCGTTGTACGGCACCCGGTTGGTCTTGCCGTTGACGCCTCCGGTGTACGCGTACTTCAGGCCCTCGTCGAAGCCGGACAGGTTGCGCCACTCGAGCAGGTAGTACTGCTCCCGCTCGAAGGTGCCGCCGGTGCGGCCCCAACCCTCGCCCTTGGTGATCGCGTTGGTGCCCTTGATCGCGGTCCAGCCGTTGTCGCCGCTCTCCACGTCGTCCGACCACACCGTGGCGCCGCCGTTGGTGAGCGAGAAGTCGTCGGCGAACCAACCCTTCTCCATGAACGCGGCGTCGGTGTTCAGGTCCAGCCGCAGTTTGACGCTCTGCCCCGCGTACGGGGTCAGGTCGACGTTGTCGTGCCGCCAGCCGCCGCTGTCGCCGGTCAGACCGCTGGTCTTGCGGAACGTGGCCAGGTTCTTGGTCGGGTCCGGGTAGTCCGGCGGCGTGCTGACCAGCTTGCCCGACTCGTCCTTGACCGCGAGCTGCTTCCAGGTGGCACCGTTGTCGGTGGACACCTCGACGAAGCCGAAGTCCCAGTCCTGCTCGATGACGTAGTCGTTCCACATCCAGAACTTCACGTCCGTGCCCGCGGGCACCGCGATGTTCCGCTCGATCCGGATGTCGGACCAAGCCTGGTCCTGACCGGAGTACCACATGTTCTGGCCACCGTGCGGCGTACCGACCTTGACCTGCTTGTTCGGCAGGTTCACCCGGATGCCCCGCGAGGTGCCCTTGGGCGTCTTGGCGGCCTGGCCCAGGGTGGCGACCTTGGGTCGGTCACCGACCTTGACCAGGTCGGGGGTCAGCCAGCCGAGCGCGTACTTGTCCCAGATGCCCATGTGCGCGGGCTGCGACTGGAACAGCGCACCGGTGTGCGAACCGGCCGACATCAGGTCCCAGAAGTTCAGGTCCGTCTGGCCGGCGCTGAAGTTGTCGTACAGGTCGGGCAGGCCCAGGTCGTGGCCGAACTCGTGGGCGAACACGCCCACTCCGGAGTCCTCGGGCTGCACGATGTAGTTCGCGATCTTGATGTTGCTGCCGGGCACCTGGTGGCCGAACAGCACGGTGCTCGCGTGCGCCCAGATGGAGTAGGTGCCCTCGGCACCGCCACCGGCCGACTTGTCCTTGCCCGCGTGCACCAGGACCAGGTGGTCCACCACACCGTCGGACTCCTGGGTGTTGCCGTCGTGGTCGGCGTCGCCCGGGTCTTCCTTGTCGTAGTCGGCCCACGGGAACTTCGGCTGCTGCTTGGCCAACTCGTCGACCGCGTCGATGGCGAGCTGCTGCGCGCCGAGCGGGTTGGCCGGGCTGCCGCTGTTGTCCTGCTGCGCGTTGCCGCAGGCGCCCGCGCCGTACCAGGCCTCGGAGTGCGGCGCCTTGACCCACGGCGTCGCCTCACCGGAAACCGAGTACTTTCCGGCCGACATCTCCTCGTACATGTTGCGCATGGTCTGGCCCGCGAGGCTGATGCCCGGCTTGCCGTCCGGCCCCGTGAGGTCGGTGCGCATGCGCTCGGTGATGCCCTCCTTGGAGTAGAGCATCTTGTTGTAGTGGGCCTGGTCGAAGTTCGGCACCCACTGCGAGTTGTTGTCGTTCGGGTTCAGCGCCGGGTTCGGGATCCGGTTGTGCAGCGGCCCGTTCTTGATCGTGCCGGGAGGCTCGGTCACACAGGTCGGATCCGAAACGCTGGTCGGTCGCTTGAAGCCGGAGAAGTCGTCGTTGGCCTGGTCGTTGAACTCGACCAGGACGGTGAGCAGCTTCGCGGTCTGCTTGGCGTCGACGGGCTTGCCGCTGCGCTCGGCCTTGATCTCGGCCGGGCTCTTGCCGGTACGCCCGGCCTCGGCCTCGAGTTCCTTGATCTGGGCGGCGGCACGGGGGTTGCCGTCGGAGTTCTTGCGGTCGGCCGCGGCGTTCTGTGCCTTCAGCGACGCGGCCTTGGCCGGGTCGCCGGGCAGCGCGCTGGTGTCGATGGCCGCGTCGACGGAGTTGACGTAGTGGTCCTCGGGGCCCGGATTCCACACCGCCTTCGTCGTGTCGACGCGCGTAGGCGCGGCCGACGTCGAGGGCGCGGTCGTGGCCGCCAGCCCCGTGATCGCCAGCGCGGAAACGGACAACAGCGCCACACGGCGTTTGACCCGCCGGGCGCCGCTCGGGGGCGTCGGGCCCCTCCCGGGTATCGCTGGACTCAACGTGCTCCCCTTTCCGACCGGGGGCGACCCCCCGGACGCAAAGCGACGTCGCGCGGGATCTGATCAAGCGCACACGACATCGGGACGGCTCGGAAAGCTCGGCGGACACGCGAGGGCGACCATCGGGTCACGACGATGCCGACTCGTGTTCGACCGGGCTTCCGGACCCTAGGGGCGGGAGTAACGCGCGGGGCAGAGGAGGGCGTGGGGTCTTTACAATCTCTTTACAAGCCGCTGCACATCCTGTTCACCCGGGCGCCCGAGTCGCCCCGATATGGCCGACGGATCCGTCGGCCGTCGGCTCACGGGGCGGCAGTTCGCAGGGATGCGGCGAGAACGGTCAAATCCTCGAAATTCGCATTGCCGGTGACCATCGTGGTCACGCCGTCGCGAACGCGGACCAGCGAGCGGTACTTGGGGCCGTCGTAGGCCTTCCACTGCTCGCCGACCACGTCCCGGTTGCCGATCGGCTGCCCGCGCTTGCCCTTGTCCCGGACGAGTTCGTCGGTGAAGCCGTTGGTCTGCTCGACGGCGGCGTACTTGTCGTTCGGGTTGATGAAGCCGATGTGCCACGTGGTCTGGTTGCGGTCGTACCCCGAGTAGTTCACCGACGTCGCGCGCCACTGCTCGCTCAGCCCCTGCGGCGCGAGCAGCGGATACGGCGAGACCCGGGCCGCCTGGCGGAAGGACTGCTCGTACTGCACCCGCTTCACCGGATCCCCACCGTTGTGCGGTGCCACCAGGAACAACGCGCCGACCACGAGGCCGCATGCTCCGAGGGAAAGAACCATGTCCCGGACGGTCTCTCGACCCGACTTTGTCGCCACCGGAACATGGTCGCATTGCGGGCCGGCTCGTTTTACACGGCCTACCTGCACCGATAACACCGCTCACCGATAACATCGGGGCAATCCCGTTGGAACCAGTCCGGACTCGGGGCCGCGCAATCGCCGTGCCACCCGCACCGATGACGCACGGCTCCCGGGGATCAGGGCACCCCTCGTGGTTACGGACCGGTTCCCCTACAGGAAGGCCCGCCAGATGACGGACCAATCTGTACCTCCGCAGCTCGAGGTCGCGCCGGAAGCCCCGGATCGCAACCTCGCCCTCGAACTCGTCCGGGTCACCGAGGCCGCCGCGATGGCCGCCGGTCGCTGGGTCGGTCGAGGTGACAAGAACGGCGCGGACGGCGCCGCCGTGAAGGCGATGCGCAGCCTGATCCACACCGTGTCGATGAACGGTGTCGTGGTGATCGGCGAGGGCGAGAAGGACGACGCCCCGATGTTGTTCAACGGCGAACGGGTCGGCGACGGCTCCGGGCCCGAGTGCGACGTCGCGGTCGACCCGGTCGACGGCACCACGCTGACCGCCAAGGGCATGAACAACGCGGTCGCGGTGATGGCCGTGTCCGAGCGGGGCAGCATGTACGACCCCTCGGCCGTGTTCTACATGGAGAAGCTGGTCACCGGCCCGGAGGCGGCCGACGTGGTGGACCTGACCGCGCCGATCGCGGAGAACATCCGCCGGGTGGCCAAGGCCAAGCACAGCGCCGTCGAGGACGTCACGGTCTGCATCCTGGACCGGCCCCGCCACGACTCGATGGTCAAGGAGATCCGCGAGGCCGGCGCCCGGATCAAGTTCATCACCGACGGCGACGTGGCCGGCGCGATCATGGCGGCCAAGGACGGCACCGGCGTCGACCTGCTGCTCGGCATCGGCGGTACGCCGGAGGGCATCATCGCCGCCGCCGCGATCAAGTGCATGGGCGGCGTGATCCAGGGTCGCCTGTGGCCCAAGGACGAGGCCGAGCGGGCGAAGGCGATCGACGCGGGCCACGACCTGTCGCGCGTGCTGCTGACCGACGACCTGGTCCGCGGCGACAACGTCTTCTTCGTGGCGACCGGCATCACCGACGGCGAACTCCTGCGTGGCGTGCGGTATCGCTCGAGCACGGCGCTCACGTCGTCGCTGGTGATGCGTTCCAAGAGCGGCACGATCCGCCAGATCGACAGCCAGCACCGGCTCGCGAAGCTGCGGGCGTACAGCGCGATCGACTTCGACCACGCGCGTTAGGGCCGTGCGGCCGGGGGTTTGACCCGGCCTGCGGCCGAGGGTGGCCTCAAACGCCGGCCGGGCTGGATGCGGCCCGGTCGGCGTTTGCTGCGCGACGCGGTCGGCGTTCGATCCGACCGGGCTGTCCGTCCCACGAATAGGTGCGGATTTTATACCTGTGTGTGGGGATTCTCCTTGAGCATCGATCGAGGAGGCCCCCGGATGAGCGCGCCGCGCGGTAGGCATGCCGAAACCGCCGAAGGAAACGGCAGCAGCCCGGCGAAGACCGAGGCGACGCCCCGACTCGGGCTGATCCTGACCGGGTTGATGCTCGGGCTGCTGGTGGCCGCGCTCGACCAGACCATCGTGTCGACCGCGCTGCCGACCATCGTCGGCGACCTCGGCGGGCTCAACCACCTGTCGTGGGTGGTCACCGCGTACCTGCTCGCGTCGACGGTGAGTACGCCGCTGTGGGGCAAGCTCGGCGACCTGTTCGGGCGCAAGAAGCTCTACCAGGCGTCGATCGTGATCTTCCTGATCGGCTCGGTGCTGTGCGGCATCGCCCAGGGCATGTTCGAGTTGATCGCCTTCCGCGCGATCCAGGGGCTCGGCGGCGGCGGCCTGATGGTGTTGTCCCAGGCGATCATCGGCGACGTGGTGCCGCCCCGCGAGCGCGGGCGCTACCAGGGCCTGTTCGGCGCGGTCTTCGGGGTCACCTCGGTGGCCGGGCCGCTGCTCGGCGGGTTCTTCGTGGACAACCTCAGTTGGCGCTGGGTGTTCTACATCAATGTGCCGATCGGCCTGATCGCGCTGGCCGTGATCGCCGCCGCGCTGCACACCAAGGAGATGCACACCCGGCCGAGCATCGACTACCTCGGCATCACACTGCTGGCCGGCGGTACCACCTGCCTGGTCCTGCTCAGCACCTTCGGCGGCACCACCTACCCGTGGGCCTCCGTGCAGATCATCGGACTGGGCGTCGCGGCAGTGCTGTTGCTCGCCGGGTTCGTCGCGGTCGAGCGGCGCGCGCAGGAGCCGGTGCTGCCGCTGAAGCTGTTCCGCAACCGGATCTTCTCGGTGACCGCCGGCATCGGCTTCATCGTCGGCTTCGCGATGATGGGCGGGCTGAGCTTCCTGCCGCTGTTCATGCAGGTCGTCAACGGCGCCACGCCGACCGAGTCGGGCCTGCGGCTGCTGCCGATGATGGGCGGCCTGCTGGTCACCTCGATCGTCAGCGGGCAACTGATCAGCCGGACCGGCAGATACAAGATCTACCCGATCCTGGGCACCGCCGTGATGGCGGTCGGCATGTTCCTGATGTCGCGGATGGACGAGTTCACCACCACCGCCGCGTCCTCGCTCTACATGCTGGTCTTCGGCATCGGACTGGGCCTGGTCATGCAGGTCATCGTGCTCGCGGTACAGAACTCGGTGCCCTACTCGGACCTGGGTGTGGCCACCGCCGGCGCGACTTTCTTCCGCTCCATCGGCGGCTCGTTCGGCGCGGCGATCTTCGGCACGATCTTCAACAACCGACTCACGGTGCACCTGCGCGAGGCCGCCGCGCGCGGCGAGGGCATGCCGCCGGGAACCGGCACCGGGTCTGCGTCCGCGATCAACCCGGAAGACCTGAACAAGTTGCCGCCGGCGTCCAAGACCGGCTTCATCCACGCCTACGCCGAGTCGCTCCAGACCGTGTTCCTGGTCGCCTCGGGCATCGTGCTGATCGCGTTCGTGTTGTCCTTCCTGCTCAAGGAGGTCCCGCTGCGCGAGGCCACCCGCGAGGCCGAGCCCAGGCCGCCGATGTCGCCCACCGCGCGCAGTTCGGTGGAGGAGATCGAGCGCGCGATGGCACAGATGGTGCACCGGGAGAACGGCTGGTCGCGCTACGAACGCATGATCCAGCGCTCGGGCGTCGAGTTGTCGGTGCCGTGCGCGTACGGGCTCGTGCAGCTCGACCTCCTGGGGCCGATCTCGATCCCCGACCTCGCCCACCGGCTGCACGAGGCCCGGGACCGGGTCCGTCGGTACGCCGACGAGCTGACCTTCGCCGGCTACATCGAGCGGCTGGGCGAGGGCACGATGGCGCTGACCGCCAAGGGCCACGAGGCGCTGGAGGCGCTGGTCGAGGCCCGTCGGCAGATACTCACCGAGGTGATGGCGGACTGGTCACCGGAACAGTCCGAGGAACTGACCGCGCTGTTGCGCAAACTGGCGCGGCTGACCACCGACACCCCGCACGATCACATCGTCGGCGAAGCCGACCGACACACGGGCCGAGCCCGACCGACGCCCGGGCCGACGGCAGGTCAGTGATAGGCGCGGCGTCGACGCACGGCGCCGCGCTCGTTGGGGGTCAGGCCGCCTCGGACACCGACCGGGTTGGTCTCGGCCAGCGCGCTCGCGCGGCATTCGAGCAGGACGGAGCAGCGCGCGCAGACGCGCTTGGCGTCCTCCTCGCGGGCGAGACGGGCGACGACGGGTTCACCGGGATATCCGAGAAACAACTGCCGATCCGCGGTCGCGCACGCGCCGGCCACCGGGGGCGTCCAGGTCGCGCCGCGGGCTCCGCGAATTATGTCGATCCGTTCCGTCACGCTGCTCTCCTCGGGTCGGGTGTATCAGTCGCCTACCCGGGGCGAACCGCCCCATGCGCGCCGGCGCGACAACGCGACGACAAGTAACCACATGGAAACGTCAAGGACATCCGCGGAACGACGCGCTCCGCGGCAGGTGTTCCCGGGCCGCGCACCGACCTCGCCGACGGCCCGCCCGCCGTGATCCCGGACAGCGATAATCGCCGCATGATCTTCGGCATCCTGGGACCCGTTGAGGTTCGACTCCCCGACGGGAGCCCGATCGCCGCCGGCGGACCGGGAGCGCGGGCGCTGCTCGCGCTGTTGCTCCTGGACGCGGGGCACATCGTGCCCACCGAACGACTGATCGACGGGCTCTACGGCGAGGACCCGCCGGCGGGTGCCGCGAACGCGTTGCAGTCGCACGTCTCCCGCCTGCGGCGCGGGCTGCGGGCCCATGGCGGCAACGGCGAACTCGTCGAGTTCCACGCGATGGGCTATCGCGTCGCGGTGGACCCGGAAGCGGTGGACGCGCATCGCTTCGAACGACTGGCGCGCGGCGGGCGGGCGGCGCTGGCGGCGGGTGAGCACGCGTCCGCCACCGCGCTGCTGGGCGAGGCGATCGGGCTGTGGCGGGGGCCGGCGCTGGCGGACGTGCCGTTCGCCGGGGCGCGGGCCACCCGCCTGGAGGAGCTGCGGGTGGCCGCGACCGAGGATCACATCGAGGCCGAGATCGCGATCGGCGCACCGCGCGGGGTGGTCCCGGAGTTGCGTGTGCTGGTCGAGGCGCATCCGTTGCGGGAGCGTCCGCGCGGGCTGCTGATGCGCGCGCTGCACGGCACCGGCCGCCAAGCCGAGGCACTGGAGGTGTACGAGGACCTGCGTCGGGTGCTCGCGGACGAACTCGGCGCCGACCCCTCCCCCGAGCTGGCCGCCGTACACGTCGCCGTGCTGCGCGGCGAGATCCCGGCCCCGCGCAGCCCCGACACGCCGAGCACGCCCCCGCCGACCCCGGAACCGGCCCTGCCCGGACCGATGTTCACCCCGCCGCCGGGCCGGCTGACCGGCTTCGTCGGCCGCGAGGCGGAACTCGCCCGGCTGACCGCGTCGGGACCCGCGGCGCGGCTGCTCACCCTGACCGGGCCCGGCGGCGCGGGCAAGACCCGACTGGCGATCGAGGCCGCCGCCCGCACGGCGGACGAGGTGTGCTTCGTGGATCTGACCCGGGCCGCCGACGACGCGGCGCTGGCGCATGTGGTGGCGAGCGCGCTGGGCATCCGCGAGGCCGGCGGCGTGACCGCGTCGGCCGCCGAGGTCGATCCCGGCGCGCGGATCGTCTCGGTACTCGCCGGCCACCGGCTGCTGCTGATCCTGGACAACTGCGAGCACGTGGTGGGCGCCGCGGCCGAACTCGCCCATCGGGTGCTCGACGAGTGTCCCGGTGTACGGATCCTGGCCACCGGGCGGGAACCGCTGGGCATCACCGGCGAGGTGTTGTGCCCGGTACCGGAATTGGCGCTGCCCGACCCGGACGCCGATCTGGACGCGCTGCGCGCCGCCCCGGCGATCGAACTGTTCGCCGCCCGGGCCGCCGCCGTACGGCCCGGCTTCGCGGTCACCGCGGAGACCGCGCCCGAGGTCGCGCGGATCTGCGCCGCGCTGGACGGCCTGCCGCTCGCCATCGAACTCGCCGCGGCCCGCCTGCGCACCCTCCCGCTGACCGAGGTCGCCGCGCGCCTGGACGACCGGTTCCGGCTGCTCTCGCGCGGCAGCCGTACGGCCGCGCCCAGGCATCGCACGCTGCACGCGGTGGTCGAGTGGAGCTGGGACCTGCTCGACCCGGACGAGCGCGCGTTGGCCCGCCGGTTCACCGTGTTCACCGGCGGCGCCACCCTGGCCGCCGTCGCCGCGGTCTGCGGCGGGTCCGAGGACGAGGCCGACGACCTGCTGGCCGGACTCACCGAGAAGTCGTTGATCACCCTCGCGGACGGGGACGGCGGCCGATTCCGGATGTTGGAGACGATCCGCGCGTTCGGCGCCGCGCGGCTGGCCGAGGCGGGTGAGGAGGAGCGGGTCCGGCGTGCGCACGCGGACTACTTCCTGGCACTGGCCGGCGAGGCGGACGCGGGTCTGCGCGGACCCGGTCAGCTCGCGCTGCTGCGCCGGCTGACCGCCGAACACGCCAACACCGACGCGGCGTTGCGCTGGGCGATCCGCACCGACCTGCGGCTCGCGCTGCGGCTGCACGCGGTGCTCACGTGGTCGTGGTGGCTGGGCGGCCGGCGCGGTGCGAGCTCGGCGCGGTCCACCGAACTGTTCGAGGCGTTGACGGCGCGCCTGGCGGGCGAGGCGGCGGCGGACCTGCCGGTCGCGGTGGGCCTGCGGTCGCCCGACGGGTCCGGGATCGAGCGGGCGACGACCTCGGGCAACGGCTCGGGCCTCGCCGGGGAACCGGCCGTCACGGCCGACCTCGACGAGGAGTACCTCCTGTGTGTGCTCAACGCGGCGGCGGCCCCCACGGCCGGCAGCGGCGCGGTCGTCGAGGCGGCGCTGGACCGGGCCGCCTCGATCATGTCCGCGATCCGCCGGCCGCTGCGCCATCCCGCGCTGATGGTGCAGTGGGCCCTGGTCGGCGGTCCGGATCGGGCCGATCCGGACGCACACGCGGCGCAGGCCGCCGACAGCCCGTGGGCGAAGGCCGTCGGGCTGCTGGGCACCGGCTATTCCGCGCTGTTCGTCGGGAACACCGAGGCGGCGGGCGAACCGCTGACCGAGGCGGCCGGGTTGTTTCGCGCGCTGGGCGACCGCTGGGGACTGGCCAACGTGCTCGAACCGCTGGCCCAACTCGCCGACTGGCACGGTGATCCGGCCGGCGCCGCGGCACTGATCGACGAGGCCGTCGAACTGGCCGCCGACCTGGGTTCGACCGAGGACCTGGTGGACTTCCTCAATTGCCGGGCCGACCTGGATCTGCGCGCCGGTCGCCTCGAGCCGGCCCGCCGGGAGTACGCCCGGGCCGAGGAACTCGCACGCCGCGCCGGGGCACCCGTGAAGGTCCGGGTCGCGCTGCGCGGCCTGGGCGACGTGGCCCGGCTGACCGGGGACCCGGCGGCGGCGACCCGGCTGTACCGGCAGGCCCTGTACGGCGATGCCGAGGCACCCGCGTGGTACCTGGAGACGCGGTCCCGCGCGTTGGGCGGCCTGGGTCGGATCGCCGCGGCGGAGGGCGACACGGCGACCGCGCGCGAGCGTCAGGTCGCGGCTCTGGAGGCCGCGCTCACCCCGTCGTTCACCGCCGCGGCGGCTGCGGCGGCGGTGCTCGGGCTGGCCGAGACGGCTGCACTGCTCGGGGACGGCGCGCGGGCCGGCCTGCTACTGGGCGCGGCGACGGCGCTGCGCGGCGGGAGCCGGGTGGATGTCGACGCGTCCGCCACCGAGGCGGCGATCCGGGCGGCGGTGGACGATCCGGGGTTCGCCGACGCCTGCGCCCGTGGCGCCGCGCTCGACCGGGACGAGGCGGTGGCGGCGGTGCGCGCGTACGGCTGACGCCGCCGAACGGCGAAGCGGGGACGGCCGCCCGAGCGACCGTCCCCGCCGTACGTCCCCGTGCTCCGGCCGGGCCCGGGACCCCACCGTGTCCGTCCCGACCACCGCGCGTCCGCTCAGCCGGTGATCGCCTCCATCGCCCGGCCGCGCATCGTGCGGCGCGCCGTACCGACCGCGGCCGACAGCGTGACCACCCCCGCGACCAGTGCGAACACGGGCCAGATCCACGGTGCGACGGTCGGCGACAGGGTGTCGGTGCGGGCGTAGTCGAACGGCACGATCGTGGCCAGACCGGCCAGGATGCCGAGGCCGACGCCGGCCACGGTCAACACCGCGCCCTCGACGGCGACGACGGCCAGCAGTTGACGCCGCTCCGCACCGGCGAGCCGGGCCTGGCCGAACTCGACGCGGCGGTGCTTCACGGTCGCGACCAGCGCGTTGATCAGCAGGATGCAGGCGAAGAGCACGATCATGCCGACCACGACGAAGTTGAGCGTCTCGATGTTGCGCTGTTCGTTGGTCTTGGCCAGTCCCTCGGTCGCCAGCGCGGCGTTGTCGATGTCGACCAGGGCGAACGTCCCCGTACCGATCCCGACGAACAGGATGATCGGCGCGAGCGCGCCGGCGAACTGCGTACCGCGTCGCCGCAGGTTGGCGACCACCAGGTGGCCCACCACACCGCGGCGCTCCAGCGGTCCGGCGATCAGCGCGGTGATTCGCCGGATCAGCCAGGGCGCGAACAGCGCGAGGGCGATCGAGGCGAAGATCGAGGCCGAACCGGCGCTCTGCATCGCGTCGCTGCCCTTGCCGTGCATCACCGTCACGGTGGTCAGCGCGAGCGACACGGACACCACGAGTGCCAGCGTCCCGGCGACGATCCGGCCCCGGCCCATCCGCCCGTCGTCGACCTGCGCGTCGGTGGTCGCCGCGGCGACCCGCACCCGGGTGGCCCGTCGGGTGGTCAGCAGCGCGGCGAACACCGAGGCCGGCACGGTGATGCCGTATCCCATGCCGAGCGCCGTGCCGCCGAAGGCGTAGTCCACGCCGCCCGCGACCTGGTCGGTGTCGCGCAGCAGGGACAACAGCGTGCTGCCGCCGAGCGCGCCGACCGGCGCCGCGAGCGTCGCGGCCAGGACCGCGAGCACGAGCGTCTCGCCGACGATCATCCGGCCGATCTGCGCGGGGGTGGCGCCGACGCTCTTGAGCAGCGCGGTCTCCGCGGCCCGTTGCCGGACCGCCATGGTCAGCGTCGAGGTGACCGCGAACACCACGAGCAGCAGCCCCCAGCCGCCGACGATGGTGCCCATGTTGGACAACGTCTCCTCGCTCGCGGCGTCGACGCCCGGTCCGCGTGCGGTATCCAGCATCGAGGCGAAGCTCATCAGGATGGCCGCGCCGAGGAACATCGCGAGGAAGCTCGCGGCGAAGGCGCCGGAGCGTTGGCGCAGCGAGCGCCAGGCAAGCCGAAACATGATCGAGGACCCTTCGGGACGGTCGACGCGCGACGCGGCCGGGACAAGCAGGACGGCGGAACAGGACGGGGCGGGAATCTCAGCCCGAGGCCCGGTCCGCGAGCCGGGTCATCCGAGCGGCCACCGCGTCGGCGGTGGGCTGCGGCAGCCGGCCGACGATCCGCCCGTCGGCCAGGAACAGCACCGAGTCCGCGTAGGCGGCGGCCACCGGGTCGTGGGTGACCATCACGAGCGTTTGTCCGTGCCCGGTCACCGCCTCCTGGAGCAGCCCGAGCACGTCCCGCGCGCTGCGGGTGTCCAGCGCTCCGGTCGGCTCGTCCGCGAACACCACCTTGGGCCGGGTCACCAGGGCCCGGGCGATCGCCACCCGCTGCTGCTGGCCGCCGGAGAGTTGCGCGGGCAGGTGGTCCAGTCGCTCGCCCAGGCCGATCCGGGTCAGTACCGCGACCGCCGCGGCCCGGTCCACGCGCCGCCCGGCCAGCCGCAGCGGCAGCACCGTGTTCTCCAACACGGTCAGCGTGGGGAGCAGGTTGAACTGCTGGAAGACGAAGCCGATCCGCTCACGCCGGAACCTCGTCAGCGCGGCCTCGCCGCCGTGGGCGAGCGGCTCGCCGTCCACGTGCACCGTGCCGGTGTCCGGCAGGTCCAGGCCCGCGGCGCACTGGAGCAGCGTGCTCTTGCCGGAGCCGGACGGGCCCATCACCGCGGTGAAGGTGCCGGCCGGCAGCGCGAGACAGACCCCGTCGAGCGCGGTCACCAGGTTGTCCCCGGTGCCATAGGTCTTGCGAACGTCGGTCAGGCGCAGGGCCGTTCGGGATGGGTCGGCGGCGCTGTCGAGCCGGCCCGCGGTGCCGTCGGGTGCGTGTGTCGTCGTCATGTCCACGACTGTGGCCGAGCCCGCCGGCAGCCCGAGCACCGTGCGCTGACCGAGCGGAACCGGCCGCCGGCAGCCCCGCCGGGTCGTGCCCGGCGGTCCGGCTCGTCGCCATGGTCGGCAACGCGTCCGTCACCTGGTGAGCGCGCTCACGCATCCGTCACCGGGTGAGCGCCGCCACGCGCCACGGATCGGCCCGGGGACGCTCGTCCCCGGGCCGATCGGCTCACGCGCGCTTGTTGATCTGGAAGGTCGGCGTGGTGACGTCGGCGAAGAAGTCCTGTCTATTGTTCCTCTGACTGGAACATCGGTATGTTGCCGTGCATGATCGAACATCCGAGGGTCTTAGGCGCTCTGCGTGTCAGCGTCACCAGCGACGACAGCACGTCGGCGGAGAAGCAGAAGGATGGCGTGAGCCACTGGGCCAACGGCCCGGCAATCAACGGCGTCATCGTGGGCTGGGCCGTGGATCTGGACGTGTCCGGCGGCCTACATCCCTTCCGACGGCCGGAGTTGGGGCCGTGGTTCAACGAACGCGCCGACGAGTGGGACGTCATCGCCGTGTGGAAGCTCGATCGCCTGACCCGGCGATCTGCCCACTTCTCCGAGCTACACGAGTGGTGTATCGCGAATAGCAAGGTCATCGTGTCGGTGACCGAGGGCATCGACATGTCCACCCCCATGGGCAAAATGTTCGCCCAGATCATCGCAGCTTTCGCCGAAGGCGAATTGGATACCATTCGCGCCCGCGCCCTTTCCGGCTCTCTGGCACGCCTCCAAAAGGGCGTGTGGGTCGGCGGCGTCCTTCCGTTTGGCTATCAGTTCCAAAGGCTCGAAGGCGGGGGGAAAGTCCTCGTTCAGGAAAGTGAATATGCCAAGCTCGCAGTCGAGATGATCGATCGCCTGAAAGGCGATTGGTCGAGTTACAAAATTGCTCTGGATTACAACAAGCGTGGCGTTCTTACCTGGCGCGACCGCCTTAGAGTCCTCCAGGATCAAGAGCCACGTGGAATCCAGTGGACATCCAATACCGTTCTTGCGTGCGTCAAGAATCCAACCATCGGAGGGTACTACACCTACAAGGGAACGCTTGTAGAAGACGATGAGGGGAACCCTATCCCGATCACTTCCGAGCCAATCATGCCATACACCGAATGGGCTGATTTCGTGGCGGGACTTGAAACCAATAAACGCGCAATGCGCGCCATTCCCTCCCGCTCAATGCTAGGCGGCGTTTCAGTGTGCGGCGGGTGCCAAAGTCGAATGTCTTCCTCAAGGAAGTATCGCGCAGGCGCAGCACGCGATTATCACTACTACGCCTGCAATGCCATCCAGACCGGCATGTGCGATAAGCCCGCCCGGGTACGGCGCGACGATCTCGACAACGTGATCAATCAGGTTCTGGTGGACGCCATCGGCGAGTTCCCAGTCGTGGAGAAAGCTGTCAATAGAATCTCTGAAATCAAGGTCGAGCACGCCACCGCAAAGGCAAGGCTCGCACGCCTCGAAGCAGACTTCTTGGCAGGCCGTTACGACGGAGACGGACAAGAAGAATCCTACTGGCGCATGCATGCTCCGCTGAGCTCCAAGGTTTCCAGCCTCACCAACTCGATCGCCAGCGCCGAAGCTGCGCCTGCCTATATCGACACGGGGCGCATCTACCGTGACGTCTGGTCCGAAATGGACGATGAACAGAAGCGCGTTTTCCTTCAGCGACACGAGATCGAAATTTCGATCCTCCCGGCCGATGCAGACTCGCCGGGCAAGGTACAAGTTCGCGTTCCGAATATGCCCCTCTTGGCCGAGCGTGCCGGACTGAAACTCCCCAAACAGATTAGTTGGCCAGTCTGGGAAATGACGGAGAACCTCCCTGGCAGAAGGCGGCGTGGTCAAGGATAGAAGACAGGAACGGTGTCACTCGACTTTCTAATGGTGCCTCCGAACCACCTCCCAGAGTAGGCTAGAGCGAGTCGTATACAACTGAATATAGCTGGGGGCTCCCGTGCGTTCTACTTGGCATGTCATGGATCTCGCTGACCATCTGGGCGTCAGTGTCACCTGGGTGGAAAAGAATGCGAAACGCATGGGCATCCCGTACGAACGTACGCGGGATCTGATGGAGTTCGACCCCAACATGGTTGCGCAATGGATAGACGGAAGGCACGCTCTCACTAATGATTGACGCGGTGTATCGGCGTACGTCAGATGGCGCCGCGCTGACAACTTCATAGCTGGAATGTGAGGACCCCGTCGCGGTAGGCAGTGGCGGGGTTCTCTCACGTTTGGGGAGGGAATCCAGGTGGTTACCGATCAGGCGACCGAGCGACGTGCGGGCTCGTCAGGGGCGACGGAACATGAATGGCGCAGGGCTCTTCTCACATCCGACGCGCCAGATCATCTCAAGCTCACAGGGGTGACCCTGTCGCTCTACGGCGACTTTGCAACGGGGACGGACGTGCGTCCGTCGACGTCCACGATTGCAGAGCATCGGAACTGTGATCGGGCAACGATCAGTAAGCACATCGGCGGACTGGTGGCCGCCGGGTGGTTGATGGACACCGGCAGGAAGGTCAAGCGCGTCAAGGTTTATGACCTTGCCGTGCCCTTCGGGCTTGGCAACGCGAGCGGAAGTGTGCTCCCGGAGGCACACAATATAAGTACTACTACTAGTACTGGCTCCCTTCGATGGAGCCCCACTACTCCTGACACAGACACTGCCCCGGACTCCCTTCGGAGTCCGTCGGAAACAGCTACCACTACAGGTAGGAAGCTGGGACGCCGTAAGCGTCCCGGCAATAGTAGAAGGCTCTTCAGGGTGTACAGCGAAGCTCGGGAAGCTTCGCAGGCAAGCAGGGAAGTGTTTGAGATGTACGGCGGCCACATGCCGCCGGACTACTGGGACAGGAGTGCTCCTGAACAGTCCAGTGGCCCGGCACCTTTCTAGGTGCCGTACTGGCAGTGACACTCCTTCGTCGCGTCGGCAGTCGCAACGCGACAGGCTGTACGCCTGTCCGAGAGGCCGACAGTTCAGGGCGTAGCAAGAGACCAGTACGCGCGCCCGCAAGGGCGGGAGGAGACTGCTCAGAGATTCAAGGATGCCCCATCCGGGGCGTCCCTTTCCTATGTGCTTGTCAGGCAGTGACTTCCTGAGTGTCGGCTCCCGCCGGCGCGCCCTTACCCAGGTGCCGGTAGATGGTTGCCCTGCCGACGCCGAACACGTCGGCAATCTCTTGCACAGTGTGGCCTTTCGCGTCGTACATCCGACGTGCCAACTGAATCTGTGTCTGTGTCATTTTCGGTTTCCGACCGCCGACGCGTCCCCGGGCACGGGCCGACTCAAGTCCGTCCCTGGTGTTCTCGACAATCAGCTCTCTTTGGAACTCTGCCACCGCAGCAATCATGTGGAAGACGAGTCGCCCACCCGGCGACGTCGTGTCAATGCTCTGCTCCGTGACCTTCAGATCAATCCCCGCTGCACCCAACTCCGCAACCAGCTCGATGAGGTGTGAGAGAGATCGGCCCAACCGGTCAAGGCGTGTGATCACGAGGGTGTCGCCGGGGCGCAGGAAGGCCCGGCACTTGTCCAGCTCCGGCCGTGAGGCCAACTTCCCCGATGCGGTGTCGATGAACATGCGCTCACAGCCGGCCGCCTTCAAGGCGTCCTCCTGGTGGGCGGGGTTCTGGCTCTTGCCGCTGACGCGTCCGTATCCGATGAGTGCCACGACACCAGACCGTATCAGAAACGGTGTCTAGCGTCAGTAGTGAGACGTAGAAATCGGTCACGAGATTTGAGACGTCACCAGGTGTACATGTGTTCGCATCGCACTCGACCCTGATGTGTGTCTCGCAGACCTTCGTTTGTGGGACACCGACGCGTGTGACTGTGCGTAGACCGTGACCCTGTCCACTTCGCTCCGGCCTGTCGGACCAGATGCTCCCTGCCTCGCGTCCTGGTGGCTCTGTGTGGCCGTCTGACAGTCCGCCTCGGCCTGCCCCTGGTCTGTTCCGTCCTGCCTCTCATGAGCCCGTCAGGGCCTTGCTGCATCTGTCATGGACACCGCCCGCTACGGTCGGCCTGTCTCGACATCTGTCCAGGTCACGCCTTGACGGCTCGACCAACGGGTCGAGCGCGCTGCCTGCCGACACTCCGAATCAATCATCGAAAAGCTTCGACTTGATTCCGAATTTGAATCCTCGCGCACCCTGGGGGTAATACCCACTGGCGCAAAAATGGGAACCCGCAGGAGGGCTGTCGCCTAACAACGTACGGGTCTGGGACTTTTCCATCCTGGGCAGTATTGGGCTGCTTAACCTTTGCGGCACAGGGCATCTGCCCTTAGCGTCAGGGTGGAGAAACTGCTGATTCTTGGTATATTCTGCTTCTGAATGCAGCGATACCCCCGCCCTGCTTGGGCGGAGGCAATAGCACGTCGCTGCAATATGACGCTATCCGTTACCGTCGCCGCCAGACACCGGCGTCCGTCTTCTCGATGTACCACATCACGGAGACCGTAGTGTGGTCCACTTTGATTCCGTGGTCGGGACACCTCGGCGGGCCCATGGTTCGTTTCCGCAGGCTACAGAACGACACCTCCCAATGTGAGGAAAGGAAGTCGACGACCGCCAATCCCCGCCGAGAGTTCGTCTTCCTCGGAAGAAACTCCGACGCTTCTCCTCGCACATAGTTGACGTACTCGTGGCGCTCCCCGGCATTTCCCCGATCGGTTACCATGAGCAAGACGATTCCCCCAGGGCTTTCCCAACCGGTCTGGGGAATGTCTTCCAGGGCGTACGCAAGGACGGCGAAGTCCGGTGAGCCGGAATGCCTGAGAACGTTTCCGACCAGCTCTGTCGTCACAAGCTCGACGTCGCTGGAGAGATCGCCCATCATCCCGCTTCGGGTCATCATTTCTGCTACGTCGTGGCGCGCCTTCGACGCGCTTTCCGGAGTTGTCGGAAAGACTCCGTGAGTCTTTCCAATCGTAATCCTGTCGGACTTCTGAATGGCTTGTAGGCGTGCTGTTTGCTGCTTCTCTTGATCGGTCACGAGTCCCCCAAGACTCTTCTTGGTTGGTATTCCTCGTGACCCTAGGAACAGGTCATACGCGCAACCAGAGCGTCGGCGCAACGATCCTGGTCATGATCGTTTCTAACCATCGCGCAGCGCACTGGTTAGCCGGTAACGTGCAGGTAGGAAGCCATCTCCCGCATGTCACTCGTAAGAGTGCGCTTGCGCCCGTGCAGGATGTCTCCCATGACATCACGGGCCATCCCCTGGTGCTTGACCCACTCGGGAGACTCGCGGCGAATGCCGATGAGTTCGTCCATTGCCTCTCGATGATCACCCAAGGCTGCGTGCGCGTGCGCCACATCCAAACGGTGTCGGTTCCAATTATTAGGAGTGGGTTTCCCTAGGCGCCTGATTGCTTTGATGCTGCCAAGTGGTGAATCTTCCACTCGTCTGAGAACCGACCGATGATCACCAATAATAGAGAGATCCTCCACGGTCTTCATTGCAGCCGTGAGAGGTCCGAATGAAGCCCAATGGGTCCGATAGTCGGTGTGTTCTGCGTCGATGGCACTCGCTGCCGTAACAGCCAACCGTCGGGCGTCTCGTGCGACATCTGGCTTATTGTTGCGGACGGCCGCCGACGCGATCCGCTGCAATAGCTCGCCCCATACTGCAAGATGTTCCGGGGTTGCTTTGGAAATTTGAGGCTCTATGGCATCGGCCGTGACCGATGCGAGGCGCTCACACTCGTCGAAGCGTCCCTGTCGTAGCAGCAACCAACACATGCCCACCACGCCTGTAGCTGCAAGAAGCCTCTGATCCAGTGCGCGAGCTTCTCGAATTCCTTCTGAAAGCACATGATAGGCAAGGTCATATTGCCTGACTTGGGTCAGATACTTGCCTGCCAAATACAGACCGCTGATACGAACTGGAATGAACTCTGCTTGTAGATCATCAGAGACTTCTAATGGATGCTGCACCGACCGCAAGATACTGGGCAACTCCAGGGCAATCGAATGGTATCGATCTCCATGATACGACGCGTGTGCTTCCTCAATCCGCCTCCGCGTGCCAGTCAATATCTCTGTCGTGATTTCCGTCGTGGGAGTTGAATTGAACAGGCCGATCGGGGGCGTGATTGCCTGCCTCAGTTCGATCAGGTGGACTCGTGTCCCCTCTTCGTTCCGCACAGGCTTGGGAACGGACGCAGCAAACAGGGCCGAAGTCGTCACGTCCAGGGCGCGAGCAAGTAGATGAAGGGTCGCAATCTTGACGTCCCCGCCTCGTTCGACCTTGGCCACGGTCGATGTCGCAAGCCCGGCGGCTTCCGCCAACTGTTCCTGACTCCATCCGGCCACGCGCCGGTACTTCCTGACGTTGTCCCCGAGGTTCCCCGCCATCGCCCTCACCTGTCGAAGTGTGGTGCCGTAGCACAACGCTACGCCGCTGGCGCAACCAGGTGGGGACGGGCAGCGACCGAGGCCAACCCACTGACGCGGTCCGGGACCGGCGGCGATGACGACGCATCGCCTGCGAGACATCCTGGTTCACCGCACGGGCCACTGACCCAAGCACAACGCCCCCGACGCATGGCCGGGGGCGAGAGGTCCAAGCGTGGTCTGAGCGACGCCTGGCGTGCGGTGGGAGCGCTACGGCTTGCGCACCGGGATGCGGTTGATCAAGGTTTGCGATGGTTCCAGCTGGCCGAAGAAGTCCTGGCCCTTGTCGTCGACCACGATGAAGGCCGGGAAGTCCTCGACCTCGATCTTCCAGACCGCCTCCATGCCCAACTCCGGGTACTCCAGCACCTCGACCTTCTTGATGCAGTCCTGCGCCAGCCGCGCCGCCGGGCCGCCGATCGAGCCGAGGTAGAAGCCGCCGTGCGTCTTGCACGCGTCGGTGACCTGCTTGCTGCGGTTGCCCTTGGCCAGCATCACGAACGAGCCGCCCGCCGCCTGGAACTGCTCGACGTAGGAGTCCATCCGGCCTGCCGTGGTCGGGCCGAACGAGCCCGACGCGTAGCCCTCGGGGGTCTTGGCCGGGCCCGCGTAGTACACCGCGTGGTCGCGCAGGTACTGCGGCATCGGCCGGCCCGCGTCGAGCAGTTCCTTGATCTTCGCGTGCGCGATGTCGCGCGCGACGACGACCGGGCCGGTCAGCGACAGCCGGGTCTTGACCGGGTACTTGGACAGCTCGGCGCGGATCTCGCTCATCGGCCGGTTGAGGTCGATCTGCACGACGGTGTCGTCCAGGTCCTCGTGCGTGGTGTCCGGGAGGTACTTGGCCGGGTCGGTCTCCAGCTCCTCCAGGAACACGCCCTCGGCGGTGATCTTGGCCAGCGCCTGGCGGTCGGCCGAGCAGGACACCGCGATCGCCACCGGGCAGGACGCGCCGTGCCGGGGCAGCCGGATCACCCGCACGTCGTGGCAGAAGTACTTGCCGCCGAACTGCGCGCCGATGCCCATCTGCTGGGTCAGCTTCAACACCTCGGCCTCGAACTCGACGTCGCGGAAGCCGTGGCCCAGCGCCGATCCCTGGCCGGGCAGCGTGTCCAGGTAGCGGGTGGAGGCGTACTTCGCGGTCTTGAGCGCGTGCTCGGCGCTGGTGCCGCCGACCACGATCGCCAGGTGGTACGGCGGGCAGGCCGCGGTGCCCAGCGAGCGGATCTTCTCGTCCAGGAAGCGCAGCATGCTCTGCGGGTTCAGGACGGCCTTGGTCTCCTGGTACAGGTACGACTTGTTGGCGCTGCCGCCGCCCTTGGCCATGAACAGGAACTTGTACGCCTCGCCCGGCGTCGCGTACAGCTCGATCTGGGCGGGCAGGTTGTTGCCGGTGTTCTTCTCGTCCCACATGGTCAGCGGGGCCATCTGCGAGTAGCGCAGGTTCAGCTCGGTGTACGCGTTGGAGATGCCGCGGGACAGGTGCTCCTCGTCCCGCCCGTCGGTGAGCACGTGCTGGCCGCGCTTGCCCATCACGATCGCGGTGCCGGTGTCCTGACACATCGGCAGCACGCCGCCGGCCGCGATGTTGGCGTTCTTGAGCAGGTCGAGCGCGACGAAGCGGTCGTTGGCCGACGCCTCGGGGTCCTCCAGGATCCGCGCGACCTGGGCCAGGTGCCCGGGGCGCAGCAGGTGCGAGATGTCCCGCATCGCGGTCCGGGCGAGCAGCGTCATCGCCTCGGGGTCGACATTGAGGAACCGACGCCCACCCGCCTCGAACGTGGACACGCCATCGGCGGTCAGCAGCCGGTACGGCGTGGTGTCCTCCCCCAGCGGCAGCAGATCCGTGTAGGCGCTGAAGGTGTTCTCAGGGGCGGGCATCGTGATCCTCACTCATGCGGTGCTCATCCGGTACGGGGCCTCGTCCAGGGTAGAGCGGCCCCGAACCGATCACGGCTTCGAGGTCGCCGGCAGCGGGATTTGCCCGGCCGGCTCCCGGACCGGGCCGGTTTCGGGTTCGGGTTCGATGCTGCCGCCGCGTTCGGCGCGCATGCCCAGGACCACGCCCACGCCGACCAGCAGCGCACCGCCGAACTGTGCCCAGGTGGGCGCGCCGGTGCCCAGGGCCAGGCCCGACAGCGCCGCCGTCACCGGCACCAGGCCCATGAACAGCCCGGCCCGCTCCGGTTCGATCCGGGCCAGTGCCGAGTACCACAGCAGGAACGCGCCGGCGGTGAGCGGCAGCGCGAGGTAGAGCAGCGCGGCGAGCTCGGTCCCCGACGGCATCCGGATCAGCTCGGTCCCGTCGGTGAACATCCCGACCACGAGCATCTGCGGAATCGCCATCGCGGTGGCGTAGGCGGCGATCCGCCAGGCCCCCAGTCGGGGCAGCAGCGGCACCGCGATCAGCGTGAAGCCCATCTCGCACAGCGCCACCCCGCACGCGAAGACCAGGCCCGCCGCCGTCCCGCCGCCGAACCCCTGCACCACCGCCGCCCCCGCGACCACCACGATCGAGGCGACCAGTACCGACCGACTCGGCCGCCGCCCACCCGACAGCGGCGCGGCCAGTACCAGCAGCAGCGGTGTGGCGCCCAGGATGCTGCCCACCGTGGCCGGATCCGCCCGGTCCAGCGCGGCGAACAGGAACAGGTTGAACAGGGTCTGCCCGCACAACGAGAGCAGTCCCAGCCGGACCAGTTCACGCCGGGTCGGGCGCAACAACGGGATCCGGCGCAGCCGCAGCACCGCGAACAGCACGAGCGCGGCCACCGCGTAGCGGAGCATCTGACCGCCGGTCACGGGATAGTCCGACAACACGGCGGAGACCCCGGCGGCGGCGCCGATCAACCCCTGCGCGGACGCCGCGCAGACCAGGCCGATCGAGCGGGGTGACATCGCGGATGACTTCATGTGACGTAACGTTAGGCAGCGGGTGGCTTCCCCGGCAGAGCCACTTCCGGGTCGGGAAACCGGACCAATTCCGGATCGCCGACGGACCACCCGGTGCCGGCCCCCGACGTTCGCCCCTCCCCGGGCATGCCGCGAGACCACCGACCGACTCGATCCGATCCGGCGAACCCCGAGGGGCAGGTATCCCCAGTGCGCGAACTCCTCGTCCACCTCGACCGATCGGCCGGCCGGCTCGGCGCCCAGGTGCAGTCGGGCCTGCGCACGGCGATCCGCTCGGGTCGACTTCCGGCCGGCTTCCGGATGCCGTCCACCCGCGCGCTGGCGGAGAGCCTGGGCGTCTCCCGGGGCATGGTGGTCGACGCGTACGAGCAACTGGTCGCCGAGGGCTATCTGAGCTCGCGGCACGGATCGGGCACCCGGGTCACCTCGGCGTGCACGGCGCCGCAACCGGCGGACGCGGGCGACGCGGGGCCGGCGGTCCCGATCACCCACGATCTCAAGCCCGGCGTCCCGGACCTGTCCGCGTTCCCGCGCGCGGCGTGGTCGGCCGCGACGCGGCATGTGCTGCACACCGCGCCGCACACCGCGTTCGACTACCCCGGCCCGTCCGGCGCGAGCGAGTTGCGCGCCGCGTTGGCCGACTACCTGGGTCGGGTACGCGCCGCGCAGGCCCGGCCCGAGCACATCGTGGTGGTCAACGGCGTGGCTCAGGGCCTGTCCCTGGTCTCCCAGGCGCTGCGCCGGCTCGGCCGGGACGTGCTCGCGGTGGAGGACCCCTCCAGCGACCGCCAGCGGGGCATCTTCACCACCCACGGCCTGACCGTCGCGTACGCGCGCACCGACGCCGAGGGCATCGACGTCGAGGCGCTGGCCCGCACCGGTGCCCGCGCGGTGCTGGTCACCCCGGCCCACCAGTACCCCACCGGCGTGGTGTTGTCGCCGCGCCGCCGCGCGGCCCTGGTCGCGTGGGCACGAGAGCACGACGGGCTGATCGTGGAGGACGACTACGACGCCGAGTTCCGCTACGACCGCGACCCGGTCGGTTGCCTCCAGGGGCTGGCCCCGGACCGGGTGGTGCACTTGGGCTCGACCAGCAAGGCGCTCGCGCCGGGCATGCGGCTGGGCTGGGCGGTGCTGCCGGCCCCGCTGATCGAGTGGATCCACGACCTCAAGACCAACGCCGACCTCGGCTCGGCCACGCTGCCCCAGTTGACCCTGGTCCGGATGCTGGCCACCGGTGCCTACGAGCGCCACCTGCGGGCGATGCGCGCGCACTACCGGATCCGGCGCGACGCGGTGGCCGAGGCCGTCGCCGAGCACCTGCCGGCCGCGCGCGTGCACGGCATCTCCGCCGGCATCCACCTGTGCGTGGAACTCCCGCCCGGATCGGACGAGTCGGCCACCGTGCGCCGGGCCCGCGAGCACGGTGTGCGGGTGGAACCGATGGCCGATCTGCGCGCGTTCGCGCCCGGCCCGCCCGCCGTGATCATCGGTTACGCAGGGCTCTCCCCCGACCGACTGCGCGAAGCGGTCCGGCTGCTCGCCCGCTCCGTACTCCCGGCCGATGCACCCCCGGGCTAGATTTACCTCGTGGACAACAGCCCAGAGCGTCGAGCCCAGCCGCCCACCCCCGAGCTGCGGGCCTCCGACGCCGACCGCGACCGCTACGTGAACGTATTGCGGGACGCGCTCGCGGAAGGCCGCTTGACCGCCGACGAACACGCAGAGCGGGTGGACGCCGCGCTGGCCGCGAAGACGCTGCGCCAACTCGAACCGCTCATCGCCGATCTCCCGGCACCGGCCCCGGTCGGCTACGAGCCCGCGGCGGCCAACTCGGTGGCGCCGCGCCCGGCCCGGTCGAACATGTTCGCGTTCTGGAGCAGTTCGACCCGCAAGGGCCGCTGGCGCGCGGGGGCGAAGCTGAACGCGGTCGCGGTGATGGGCGGTGTGGACATCGACCTCACCGACGCGGTGTTCGACGAACCCGAGTTGGTGATCAACGTCTTCACGCTCTGGGGTGGCATCGACATCCGGATCCCGGAGGGCGTCACCGTCCGCGACCACGGATTCGGCTTCATGGGCGGCTTCGAGGTGCACGAGCAGTACACCGACGACCCGCGCGCACCGGTCGTGGTGATCAAGGGCCTGGCGATCATGGGCGGCGTGGTGGTCAAGGCGAAGCGCCGCAAGGAGCAGCGCGGGCGCGAGATCGACGGCGGGCCCCGGCGCGAGATCGACCGCTTCCGCAAGGACGTCGACTGACCCCGGCCGACCCCGGATCCGGGCCGCGACCGGCCGCTGCGCCGTACGAGTCGAGTTCGGCACCCCACCGGCCCAAGCGGACGGTCCGCGCTGGACCGACCCCCGACGTGCCGCGGCCCCCGCCCGTGTTCCGGGCGGAGGCCGCGTGCTCGATCCGGCGATCCCGCGAGGCCGCGAGGCCGCGATCAGTAGGCGTCGTACGGAATCACCGAGTACGGCAGCGGCACCGAGGCGCCCGCCGTCCAGCGCTGCGCGGCAGAGGTGCCGACCATCTGCTGGGTGATCGCGCCGTTGCCCGCCGGTGCGGTCGCGACCAGACCGGAGACCCGGCTGACCAGTCGGCCGTCCGCGTCCACGTCGAAGCGCAGGTTGTTCAGATACGCACCCTGCGCCTCGTCGCAGCGCCAGATGCCCATCCCCGCGCCCGCCGCCGTGGCCCCTCGGTTGTCCAGGCAGAACGCCGGGTCCTTGAGGCTGTGCACCTGACCGGTGGCGGGGTTGCGCCACCACTTCTGGTTGTTGTTGCCGGTGCAGTCCCAGGCCAGCACGGCGCGCCCGGCGGTCATCGTGCCGCCGTCCACGTCCAGGCACTTGGCGGTGCCGCCGGCCTTGAGTTCCGCGAAGCGCACCGACTGCGCGGGCTCCTTCACCCAGCGCTGCCCCGCCGATCCGTCGCATCCGGCCAACACGAGCCGGGCGCCCAACGTCGCCTCCGCCGCCGATGCCGCCGCGACGCACAACGACTGGGTGTCCGCCGGCCGCAGCGTGCCCGCGACCTCGACGAAGCGCTGGTTGCCGCTGCCGGTGCAGTTCCACAACCCGAGCGCGGTGCCCGGGGTGCGCCCGCCGCCAAGCGGATCCACACACCGGTCCTGGCTGAGTTCGGAGTGCAGCGACTGGTTCGCGGCGTCGTACCAGAAGCCCTGGTTGCGCCCGCCGTGACAGGGCCACAGATCCACCGGGGTGTTGTTGCGCGACGAGAAGCCGTACGTGTCGGCGCACAATCCGGTGCCCTCGTTGCGCAATTGCCGGAAGTCGGCACTGAGCACGCCCTGGTACAGGGTGGTCGCTCCGGTGCTTGCCGAGTCCGCGCAACTCGCCTGGTTCCACCCCGAGTCGTAGAGCTGGGTGAGGCAGGACGCGAAGGCCAGGTGGCCCCGGTTGTTGGGGTGGAAGCTCTGCCGGGTGGTGTTCTCGTCGAAGATGTCCGGCCCGGCGATCCACAGCCCGCGCGCCCAGGTGTTGTCGGTACAGACCTCGTGGCCGTGGAACAGCCGCGAGTTGTCCAGGTAGGTCACGCCGGTGTTCGCCGCGGCCTGCCGCTCGGCCCGCTCGAAGATCGGCACCGCCTCGTTGCGTCCCCACGCCGCGTCGCGCAGGTAGCCGACACAACCGCCGCGGTACCACCCGGGGAAGTCGGGGTTGTCCTCGACGTCCCCGGCGATCGGCGACGGGTATCCCATCAGCACCAGCTTGTAGTCGCCGCTCTGGTAGCCGGCGTCCGCCATCGTGGTCTTCAGGTCGCGGACCGTCTGCTCGACCTTGGGCCGCATCGCGTCCGCCCGCGCCTGCCACCCGGCCTGGTAGGTGCCGTAGCACTCGCCCTGGAAGAACACCCGCCTGGTCACACAGTCGGTCATGGTCGGGCCGAACTGGATGTCGTCGTTGGCGCCCGCCACCAGCAGGATCAGCCGTACGCGGGTATTGCGCGCCTTGATCGCCAGGTTGTCGGACTGCACGAGTTCGTCTGCGTACTGCTTGTTGCCGCCGATCCGGATGTTGACCGTGGACGCCCCCGAGCACGCGACGTTGTACGTCACGTCGGTCGGGATCCCGGTCCGGTGGATGGCCGCGTCCGGCGACCGATGGCACCAGTTGTCCGGACCGTCGGTGCCGGGTTCGTACACGCCGACGCCCTCGCCGGCGATCTCGCTGTCGCCGAGCGAGATCAGCGAGGTCTTGCGCTCGGCCAACGGCTTGATCCCGGGGTTCCCGTACAGCGCCCGGGCCTCGGCCTGCCGGATCGCCTCCAGTTGGGGGGACAACGCGGCGGCCACCGGGGCCGCCGGCGCCGCGCCGGCCGATCCGCCCGCCGTCAGGCCGCCGGTGAGACCCATCAGGGTCGCCATCAGCGCCACCGGTAGGACCTTGTCGCGCACACGCTCGAATGTGGACATGCACCCTCGCCTTCGTGGCCTGGAAGGAACACGCACGAGCCACCCAAAGGGGACTTGGGCTCTGTGGAGCGAGAGCAAGCTACCGGTGGGTAGAGGGGAAATGAAGGCATGTAGGTGACAAACCCCGCCCGCGCCGGTGGGCCGCCGGCGCGGGTCCGAGCCGGTCGAACCGGTTGCCCTATCGTGGAGGAACGGCGGGACCGGTCGTTCGCACGCACTTCACAGGTGGTTCCCATCAGCACTCGTACGCCGACGTTGTCGCAGCTCAGGGCCTTCTCCGCGGTCGCCGACTACCTGCACTTCCGCGACGCCGCCGCCGCGGTGGGCACCAGTCAGCCCGCGCTCTCGGGCGCGATCGCCGCGCTGGAGGAGGCGCTGGGCACCCAACTGGTGGAGCGCACCACGCGCCGCGTCCTGCTCACGCCGGCCGGCGAGCGGGTCGCGCGGCACACCCGGCGGGTGCTGGACGCGCTCGCCGACCTGGTCGACGAGGCGGAGTCGGCCCGACGCCCGTTCACCGGGCCGCTGCACCTGGGCGTGATCCCCACGGTCGCGCCGTACGTGCTGCCGGCGCTGCTGCGGCTGGTTCGCGAGGAGTATCCGGACCTGCGGTTGTACGTGCACGAGGAGCAGACCGGTTCGCTCCTGGACGGCCTCACCAGCGGCCGGCTCGACCTGCTGCTGCTCGCGCTGCCCTCCGGCATCTCGGGCGTCGAGGAGATCCCGCTCTACGAGGAGGACTTCACCCTGATCGTGCCCGAGGGGCACGAGTTGGCGAACCGCGCGGACGTGCCGCGGGCCGCGCTGCGCGGGCTGGACGTGCTGCTGTTGGACGAGGGCCACTGCCTGCGCGACCAGGCGCTGGACGTGTGCCGCGAGGTGGGCGCGGGCGAGGCGGGCGCGACCCGCGCGGCGAGCCTGCCGACCCTGGTGCAGTTGGTCGCCGGCGGCCTGGGCGTCACCCTGCTGCCGCAGACCGCGATCGACGTGGAGACCCGGCCGGGCTCGCAGCTGGCCGTCTCCCGGTTCGCCGCGCCCGCCCCGTACCGCACCATCGGCCTGGTGATGCGCTCCAGTACGGGACGAGGCGAGGAGTTCGCCGATCTGGCGATCGCCCTGCGGCGCGCGGTCGGCGGGTTGCCGGTGCGCGTGGTGGCGGGGTAGACGTCAGCGCGCATCTGCTCGCGCCTTCGACCGGTGACCGTCCGATGCCGCCGTGGGCCGGCCGGGCAGGAGGAGGCACAGGGGGACGGCGATGGCGGTGAAGGCCACCGACCACCCGAAGGCGACGCCGAAGCCGTCGGCCACGGCGCCCGGGGTGTGCGCGTCGGCGGTGGTGTGCTGGAGGATGACGGCGACGGCGGCGGTGCCCACCGAGCCGCCGATCTGTTGGGAGACGCGGGTGATGATGCCGGCGTCCGGGATCTCCCGGTGCGCGAGGCCGATGTAGGCGGCGCCGGTGAGTGCGATCGTGGCGGCGCCCAGGCCGACGCCGCGGACGAACAGGGCGGCCATCAGCAGGACTTCGCCGGTGTCGGCGGTCGCGCAGGCGAACGGCACGGTGGCCGCGGCGGCGATGGCGAATCCGGCGAGGGCGACCCGGCGGGGGCCGAGGCGGTCGGTGTACTTGCCGGCCAGGGTGCGTGAGCACAGCACGCCGACGCCCTGCGGGATGAGCAACAGTCCGGCGCCGAGGGCGTCCCGGCCGCGGACCTGCTGGAAGTACAGCGGCAGCAGCAGCATCGCCCCGTACAGGGTGATGCCGGCCAGGAAGCCGAGGCCGGCGGCGGAGCCGAGCGCGCGATGGCGGAAGAGCCGCAGGTCGACCAGGGCCCCGGTGGTGGTGCGGGTCAGTGCCCAGGCGGTGAAGCCGCCGACCAGGGCGAGTCCGCCGACCAGCGGGACGAGGACCTCGGCGGCGGCGAAGCCCGCGCTGCCCTCGACCCGGGAGAGGCCGTAGATGACCGCGGCGACGCCGGGCGAGAGCAGGAACAGGCCGATCACGTCGAGCCGGGCCCGGGGGCTGTCGGGGGCGGGTCGGTCCTCGGGCAGGTTGCGCCGGGCGAGCCAGGCGCCGACGGCGCAGAAGGGGACGTTGACCAGGAACAGCCAGTGCCAGTCGGCCAGATGCAGGATGAGGCCGCCCAGGACCGGGCCGAGGATCGGGCCGAGCGAGGCGGGCAGGGTGACGGCGGCCATCACCCTGCCGATGTTGCGGCCCTTGGCGGCCTGCATGGTCAGCGTGATCATGAGCGGCATCATGATGCCACCGCCGACGCCCTGGACGACGCGGAAGGCGATCAGGGCGGCCGCGTTCCAGGCGAGCGCGCACAGGATCGAGCCGAGCAGGAATATGCCCAGCGCCGCGATCCACAGACGTTTGCCGCCCAGGCGGGACTGGGCCCATCCGGCGATCGGCATGGTGACGAACATGGCCAGCAGGTAGCCGGTGCTCACCCACTGGATCGTGGACAGCGGGGCGTCGAGTTCGCGCGCCAGGCCGTTGAGGGCGACGCTGACGACGGTGGTGTCGAAGACCACGGCGAGGGCGCCCACGATGAGGGTGAACGCCATGCGCCACACGGCGGGGTCCACCCGGTCGGGGTCCGTCGCCGCAGTCGCGGGTGCGGCTCCGGCGTCGGCGTCGGTTCCTTGGGGGATGTGCACGGACAACCGCCTAAGATATAGAGTCCTATCTTACGGTTCCGACGATAGGGCGCCGAGATAAGATAGGCAAGTCTATCTAAGGGAGATGTCGATGGCCGAGCGACGCCGCGGGGCGGCATTGGAGAAGGCGCTTCTCGATGCGGCCTGGGCGGAACTCGCCGACAACGGCTATGCCGGCTTCACCATGGACGCCGTCGTCCGGCGCGCGGGCACCAGCCCTCCCGTGCTCTATCGCCGCTGGTCCGACCGTGAGCAACTGGTCCGGGCGGCCATCGTGCACGCCTTGGAGGAGAGCCGCCTCGACGTCCCCGACACGGGAAGCCTGCGGGAGGACGTCCTGACCCTCATGCGGGAGATCAACGCCACCCGCGTCGAATTCGCCACCGTCATGAGCGTGCACCTGGCCGGCTACTACCGGGAGACCGGCACCAGCCCGAGCGACCTCCTCGGGACGGGGCGTCAGGACGCCGTCGACGTGCTCTTCGACCGCGCCGTCGAGCGCGGCGAGATCGAACCGGAACGCCTCACCGAGCGCGTCAAGTCCCTCCCCTTCGACCTGCTGCGCCACGAGATCCTGACCACCTTCGTCCCGGTGCCCGACCACGTCCTCGAAGAGATCGTCGACACGATCTTCCTGCCCCTGGTGCGCTGACCGACATCGCGGCGTCGGGGGTCGCGCGCCAGGGCGTGGCCGGTTCGGAGGGAACGGCTTCGCCCGCCGGGGCTACGGGGTGAGGACGATCCTGCCGAAGACCTCACCGGCGTCCATCTTCCGGTGGGCGAGCGCGGCTTGTTCCAACGGCAGCACCTCGTGCACCACCGAGTGCAGCGCGCCTCGGCTCGCGGCGGCGAACTGGTCGATCCGTACGGCGCGTCGATCCGGTGCGGTCACCGTGTCGGCGCTGAAGGTGGCGAACGACAGCGACTTTCGGAAGGCCGCCGTCATCCTCGTGCCGAAGTCCGCCGGCGGTGGGCCGCCCACTATGCCCAGGGCGACCAGGCGACCGTTCGGGTTGAGCCGGTCGAGGAAGGCAGGCATGTCCGGGCCGGCCACGATGTCGATGACGACGTCGTAGCCCGCGGGAGCGTGCTCGTCCCCCTCGCCGGCGCGGTCCAGCACGTGGGTCGCGCCGAGCTTGCGCAGACGCTCGCCGCGGTCGGCCGAGGAGGTCGTGACCGCCACCGCGCCCGCACCACCACCGGCCGCGAGCTGAACCGTCATGATCCCGAGGCTGCCAGCCGCGCCGCGTACCAACACCGACTCGCCGGGGGCGAAGTGGGCGTGTGCGAGGCCGAAGTGGGCCACTACTCCGGAGCCGCCCAGCGTCACCGCGTCGACGGCGGACAGGTTCGCCGGGAGGGGGACGACCTCCTCGACCGCGGCGACCGCCTGCTCGACGTAGCCGCCGCCCGTGCCGGTGAAACCCCACACCCGCCGACCGACCCATGACGGGTCGACACCGTCGCCGACCGCGGTCACGGTGCCCGCCACCTCGCTACCGGGGACATGGCCCTCCTCGAAGCCGTGGGCGGCGAGCACACCGCGACGGATCACGGCGTCGACGCCGCCGACGCCGATCGCCTCCGTGGCGATCAGCACCTGTCCGTCGTCCGGAGTCGGGGCGGGAAGGTCGATGACCGTCAGACCCTCGGGGCTTCCGAACGCCTGGATCGCGATTGCCTTCAATGTCGTCTCCTCGCAGGGTCGTACCGTGCGTGTCGTACATGCCGTACGCGCCGTGCATGCCGGGCCCGGGATCGATCGGGACCCGCCTCGACACCGCGCGGGCCGTCGTGGCCGGGTCCTTCGGACGCTAACGGACGCCCCCGTCCGTTTGGCTAAAGTGAGAGCGTGCCCGACCGTTTGCCTCACACCCTGCGCTCCGACGCGTCGGACAACCGCGCCCGCATCCTCGACGCGGCCCGCGCGCTGTTCGCCGGTGAAGGCCTCAACGTGCCGATGCGGGAGATCGCCCGCCGGGCCGAGGTCGGCCCGGCCACCCTGTACCGCCACTTCCCGACCAAGGAGACGCTGGCCGCCGAGGCGTTCGGGGACCAGTTGCGGGTGTGCCGCGCCTTCGCGGACGAGGGCCTCGCCGACCCCGATCCGTGGCGCGGCTTCTGCACCGTGATCGAGAAGACCTGTGAGCTGCACGCCCGCGACCGAGGCTTCACCGAAGCCTTCATGGCGACCTTCCCGAACGCGATCGATTGCACCGCAGACCGTGAGTACACGCTGACCGCGGTCGCCGAACTGGCCCACCGTGCCAAGGCCGCCGGCCGACTACGCGCCGACTTCGTCCTGGACGACCTGATCCTGATGCTCATGGCCAACAGGGGCATCCACGCCGGCTCGACGGCCGCCCGGGTCGCCGCCTCCCGACGCTTCGCCGCATTCGTGATCCGCGCCTTCCAAGCCACACCGGATCACGCGGGCCGGGACGCGGAGTCGGTGCGGCGGTAGGTACCGGGGGCGGTGCCGTATTCGCGTTCGAGGGCCTTGGCGAAGGCGAACTCGGAGGTCGCCGCGCTGGTCACCGCGGCCGGGCGGAGCGTCCGCCACGTCGACCCCACGCCGGCGGAGATGACCGGGATCCTCGCCGGCACGGGCCTACCCGCTGCCCTGGTTCCGGTGATCGGATCGCTCTTCCGGCAGATCCGCGACGGCGTGAACAGCCCGGTCACGGTCACCGTGCAGAAGATCACCGGCCGCCCGGCCCGCTCCTTCGCCGACTTCCCGGCCGCCACGACCCAGGACCGGACGGGACTCGGCCGGGCAGCCCTACATCGGGTGGGTGCGCCAGAAGTCGACGGCCTCCAGGAAGGTCGGGTCGGTGACCACCCGGAGCACCTGCTCGTTGCCCACCGGGGGCGCCGAGTCGGTGCGCTCGTCCCGGAACAGCGTGAACATCACCTGGACACCGTGATACTCGAAGTGCGCGATCGGGGTGGACGGGGCCGCGACCGCTCCCTTGTCACCGGATTCGCCGCCCTTCGCGGTCGCGATGTGACCGACCGAGATCACGCGCCCGTCGGGCAGTTTCCCGTCGACGCACGGAAGCGGCGGGTTCTGCGGCGCCCGCTCGGCGCACGGCTTGTTTCCGGCCAACCAGGCGCCGTCGCCCGGCCCGGCCTGCGCCGTGGCCCCGGCCGGGCCGATCGGCGAGTCCACCCGGACGGTGATGTTGTACGTCTTGTCGCCCGAGACCAGCCGGTAGGAGTTCATGCCGTCGTCCGGGATCACCATCCGGCCCGCGTCCGCGGGCAACAACCCGGTGAGCACGTCCGCCAGCTTCTGCTTGAAGGCGTAGCGCAGTTCGGCCTCGGCCCGGGTGGGTTCCTTGACCTTGCCCTTCTCCGTCGGCGGGACGTGCACCGTCGGATACGCCGTCGTCGGCGCGGCCAGCGGCTGGTCCGTGGGCCAGTTCGCCGGGATCAACGGCAACTCGCCGGACCGCGAACCGCCCGCCCGGGTCGTGTCGGTGCCGGCCCACGGCGCGAGCAGCAGGGTCGGCACGGCGAGCGCGGCGACCGAACCCAGGCCCACCGCGCCCATCACCGCGCGCGAGCGCAGCCGGAGCCGGCGGCCCCGGCGCACCGCGCCCGGGACCAGGTCGGGCAGCGCAGGCAGCTCCGCCGTGGCTCGATCCAGCACCATCCGAAACTCGCGATCCGTACCGTCCGTACCGTCTTCACGTGGCATGGCGATCCCTCAGCTTTCCGTCGCGTACTGGTGGAGGTCTCCGAGCTCGGCCCGGAGCTTGGCCATCGAACGGGCGCACTGGCTCTTGACGTTGCCGGTGCTGCAGCGCAACAGCGCGGCGACGTTCTCCACGCTCAGGTCCTCCCAGTAGCGCAGGATGACCATCACGCGCGGCTTGGGCGGCAGCGTCGCCAGTGCCGCGAGCAGGGTCAGCCGCAGATCCGGGTGCCCTTCGACCGTGTGCGTCTCGGAGGCCAGTTCGTGCGCCGCCCTTTCGC
This sequence comes from Embleya sp. NBC_00888, assembly GCF_045207655.1. Taxonomy (NCBI): domain Bacteria; kingdom Bacillati; phylum Actinomycetota; class Actinomycetes; order Kitasatosporales; family Streptomycetaceae; genus Embleya; species Embleya sp. NBC_00888. The sequence goes on from NZ_CP108784.1 coordinate 3,683,370, forward strand.
GCCGCCGGCCGCGCTGCTCGCTCAGGAAGGTGCGGCTGAGCACGGTCTTGGCATACGCGTCCAGGTTCTCCGCGCGGCTCGCCCGCTTCCAGTGCCGAAACAGCTTGGCCAACGTGGTCTGGGCCAGGTCCTGGGCCCGGTCGGCGTCGCCGCACAACAGGTACGCGGTGCGATAGAGCTGATGTTGGCGCGCTCGCGCGTACTCCTCGAAATCTCGCTGTCCCGCCGTCGGCATCTCCGCCCCCTTGGTGTCACCCCGTTCAGAGCAGCCGACGGGCGAAAGGGTTGCAGCCGGATCCGCGCGAATCCGAAAAAGAAAGCGGGCCCGACCGGAGTCGGGCCCGAGCGTGGTGGTTCGGCTAGGAGCTGTCCGGCCGATCATGGCCCCGAGACGGTCGGCGCCCGGGCCGGCCCGCGCGTACCACCACGCCCTCCACGCGGGCCGACTCCGGCCGCCCCGGCCCCAGAGCTGACCCGAGGCGGCCAAGACCGAGGCCGCACAGTGGCGACAGCGAGGGAGCCGTCACTTCTTCAAGAGCACAATGATTCCGATGACACCGCCGACGATTCCCACGATCTCGGCAACGATGGTCGTGGTTGAGCGCTTTGGATCCTTTGCCCTTTCGTGCTCGATCCAAGCCATAACGAGCAGGTAGGCCGCGCTGCAGCCCAGCGCGAAAGCCACTCTCGACTCTTGCTCGCTCATCGCCATCGCGTGACTCCCCCTGATACTGTGCCGTTGCGCCAGCCTGCCAGAAGGGCTGTCTGCCGCGAGACGCCTTTCAGCCGGAAGAGCCCCCCAGAGCACGCCCTGCCTGCTCGCCAGACCTGCCATCGTCTGGGTCGGCACGCGATGGCAGGGCCAAGCAACCCAGCCGGCACAGCCCAGACGGTGATCGACCGGACAGGTCCTAGGCGATGCGGACGTTGTCCGCCCAGTCGTCCGGGAGTTGCGGCAGCGGCCAGGCCGGGTCCGGGCGCCAGTTCTCCCACCCCTGGTCGAACGGCGCGCCCCAGGCCCGGATCGCCTCGACGGCGGCCCGGCCCTCCGCCTCGATCGCCGCGACCTGCTCGTCGGTGAGCCGGCCCGCCTCCCGGGAGGCGGCCAGTTCGTCCTGGTCCTTGTACTCCCAGCGCCGGTCCGGGGTGACCCACACGTCCAGCACGTGGTCCTCGGTGTCCACGCCGCCGGCCCACCGGGTGCGCGGGCGTTCGAGGTTGACGTACCAGCCGGAGAAGCGCCAGTCGGCCTGCCAGAACAGCCAGACCGACCACGGTTCGCCGGGCCGGGCCAGCATCAGCACCCCCGTCCCGGTCCACTCGACGATCGAGGGGATCCGGCCGAGTCGGAATCTGCGTTCGATCGGGGCCGTGCGGATATCGGATCCGTCCGGCAACATCGGCTTGACGCGTGAGGTGCCGCCGGCCAGCCAGACGGCGAGCTGGTCCGGGTCGTCGCGGACGACGGTCACCGGACGACAGTCCAGGACCTGATCGCCGCGCAGATAGCGCCACAACACCTGGTCGCCGGGAGACCAGGTGCCGGCCGCGTAGCGGGGATCCTCGAAGTGCTCGTGTATGCGCAGGATGTTGGACATGACCTTGATTTACCCAGCGCCCGTGACACCTGACCGTGAGTCATGTTACGGGTGGGTCATCATGCGAAGAACATCACGGGTGTGGGCGTACACACCGGTCGCCGTGTGTGCGTCGTGTGACGCGTGGGGTCACGGTCGGGTCATCCCGAGCACGTCCAGCGCCGCGTCGAGTTCGGCCTCGGTCAGCCGCCCCTCGCGCACGTGCCCGCGCTCGATCACCACCTGCCGGATCGTCTTGCGCTCGGCCAGCGACTGCTTGGCGATCCGTGCCGCCTCCTCGTAGCCCAGGAAGCGGTTCAGCGGGGTGACCACCGATGGCGACGACTCGGCGTACTCGCGCATGCGCTCCACGTCGGCCTCGATGCCGGCCACCGTGCGATCGGCCAGCACCCGGGTCACGTTGCCGAGCAGCCGGATCGACTCGAGCAGGTTGCGGGCGATCACCGGCAACATCACGTTGAGCTCGAAGTTGCCCGCCGCGCCGCCGAAGGCCACCGCCGCGTCGTTGCCGATCACCTGCGCGACCACCTGGCCGACCGCCTCCGGGATCACCGGATTGACCTTGCCCGGCATGATCGAGCTGCCCGGCTGCAGATCCGGCAGGCGGATCTCGGCGAGCCCGGTCCGCGGCCCCGAGCCCATCCAGCGCAGGTCGTTGACGATCTTGTTCAGGCCGACCGCGATGGTGCGCAACTGGCCGGACAGCTCCACCAGCGCGTCCCGCGCCCCCTGCGCCTCGAAGTGGTCGCGCGCCTCGGTGAACGCCAGTCCGGTGGAGGCCGCGATCTCCGCGATCACCCGCGCCGAGAACCCCGGCGGGGTGTTGATGCCGGTGCCCACCGCGGTGCCGCCCAGCGGCAGTTCGACCACCCGCGGCAGGCTCGCCTGCAACCGCTCGACGCCGTAACGCACCTGCGCCGCGTACCCGCCGAACTCCTGCCCCAGGGTCACCGGTGTCGCGTCCATCAGGTGGGTGCGGCCGGACTTGACCACGTCGGCGAACTCGGTCGCCTTCGACTCCAGCGTGGACGCCAGGTGGTCGAGCGAGGGAATCAGCGCGTGGGTGACCGCTATCGCCGCCGCGATGTGGATCGAGGAGGGGAACACGTCGTTGGACGACTGGGACGCGTTGACGTGGTCGTTGGGGTGGACGTCCCGACCCAGGCGCTCGGTGGCCAGGGTGGCGAGCACCTCGTTCATGTTCATGTTCGAGGAGGTGCCCGAGCCGGTCTGGAACACGTCCACCGGGAACTGCTCGGCCCACCGGCCGGTCACGACCTCGGCCGCGGCCTGCTCGATGGCCTCCGCGACGTCCTTGTCCAGCACGCCGAGTTCGGCGTTGACCCGTGCCGCCGCGCCCTTGATCCGGGCCAGCGCCTCCACGTGCGCGGGCTCCAGTCGCTGCCCGGAGATCGGGAAGTTCTCGACGGCGCGCTGGGTCTGCGCGCGCCACTTTGCGGCGGCGGGCACCCGTACCTCGCCCATCGAGTCGTGCTCGATCCGGTATTCGCCGGTCGGACCTGCGGTCGGTGCGGTCTCGGACATCGCTGTGGCCTCCTGGAAAGCGTCCCAAGGGCCACAACGGCTCGCCGGCCCGACCTTGTTCCTGACGGGGTGACCCGACAGGTGGCTACCCGATCACCACCACGTGCAACGTGCGCGGCCCGTGCACGCCCTCCACCCGCCGGAGTTCGATGTCGCTGGTCGCCGAAGGGCCGGAGATCCAGGTCTGTGGCCGGCGCGGATCCAGCCGGGCGATCGCCTCCGGCACGGTGCCCACGATCTGGTCCGCGCGCACCACGCACAGGTGGTAGTCGGGCAGCAGGGTGAGCACCCGGCGACCCTGGTCCGGGCCGGTGTCCAGGACGATGGTGGCGGTCTCGGCAATGGCGAGCGCGCATCCGGTGGCCACCGCGTCGATCTCGCCGAGCGTGTCCCGACTCAGCTCGGGCGAGTCCACCACCACATCGACGCCGAGCCGGGCCAGCCAGGACAGCCGCCTCCCACGGGGCACCACCAGCCGGGTCACCCCCGCCCGGCGCAGCAGCTCGCTCGTGCCCAGCAGCAGGTCGCGGGCGTCGTGCACGCGCAGCACGGCGGCCTCGTAGTCGGCGACCCGCTCGGCGAACCGGCCGACCACGTCCAGGCCCACCGGGCGCTCGCGCCGATACGCCCGACGCACCGGCGGCGGCTTGGGGCGGTCGTCCAGGGCGGTGCGCAACCGGTCCAGGATCACCGTACGGGCCTCGCGGTCCGCCTCGTATCGCTCCACCGTCATTCCTCCAGACCGCCGTCGGTGCGCTTGTGCCAGGTCCGGAACGACTCGGGCGGCGGCGCGGGCGCGTCCCGTTCGGCGAACCACGCACCGAGCGGGCCGGTGAACCGCTTCGGCAACGGGATCCGACCGATCACCCCGTGCCTGGTGAACCGCGCGCCGACCCCGGCCACGTGCTGCGCGAAGCCGATCCGCCACGGCTTCTCGAAGGTCCACCGCACGGCCTTCATACCGGCGTCCTCGGCCCGGTCGTGCGGACCGCGCCCGCCGTCCACAACCTGTGCACGAAGGTGCACGAGCACCTCGGGGATGTCGATCCGCACCGGACAGGCGTCGAAGCACGCGCCGCACAGCGAGGACGCGAACGGCAACGACGCGGTCTGCGCGTCCACCCGGTGCCTGGCGATCCCGCGCAGCTGCGGGGTCAGGATCGCGCCGATCGGCCCGGGATACACCGACCCGTACGCGTGTCCCCCGGTGCGCTCGTACACCGGGCACACGTTCAGACAGGCCGAGCACCGGATGCAGCGCAAGGCCTGCCGGCCCACCGGATCGGCCAGCACGTCCGAGCGGCCGTTGTCGAGCAGGATCAGGTGGAACTCCTGCGGCCCGTCGCCGGGCGTCACCCCGGTCCACATCGAGGTGTACGGGTTCATCCGCTCACCGGTCGAACTGCGCGGGAGCAGTTGCAGAAACACCTCCAGGTCGCCCCACGTGGGCAGCAACTTCTCCACACCCAGCACGGTGATCAGCGTCTGCGGCAGGGTCAGGCACATCCGCCCGTTGCCCTCCGACTCGACCACGCACACCGTGCCGGTCTCGGCGATCGCGAAGTTGCCGCCGGAGACCGCGACCTCGGCCCGCAGGAACTTCTCCCGCAGATGCCGGCGCGCGGCGGTGGCCAGCGCACCCGGCTCGTCGCTCAGCCGCTCCGGCGCGGGGCGGCCCGCCCTGCCCATCTCGCGGACGAAGATCTCCCGGATCTCGGCCCGGTTGCGGTGGATCGCGGGCACCAGGATGTGCGACGGCAGGTCCTCGCCGAGCTGCACGACGAGCTGGGCCAGGTCGGTCTCCCACGCGTGGATGCCCGCCTCGGCCAGCGCGTTGTTGAGCTCGATCTCCTCGGTGGCCATCGACTTGACCTTGACCACCTCGTGCACGCCCTTGGCCCGGACGATCTCCACCACGATCGCGTTGGCCTCGGCCGCGTCCCGGGCCCAGTGCACGACGCCGCCCGCCGCGCGGACCGACACCTCCAGACGTTCGAGGTGGGCGGGCAGCCGGGCCAGCACGTCGTCCTTGATCGCCTCGCCGGCGCGCCGGAGCAATTCCCAGTCCGGCAGTTCGGCGACCACCTCGTCGCGCCGGGCCCGGATGGTGTGCGTGGCCTCGCGCAGGTTGGCCCGCTGCACGTCGTTCGCCAACTCGGCGCGCGCGGCCTCGGGGAACGGCGGCATCCCGACGAACGTGGGTTCCCTGCGTACGGGCGCGGTCATCGCGTCACCTCCGGTCCGTGGGCCCGCGCCGCGTCGAACCCGGACTCGGCGCCCAGCGCCGGTCCGTACGGCGGCACGTCCGGCAGCGCCGCGGTGTGCGCCAGGATGTCCGCGAGGTGCAGGACCCGAATGCCCGCGTGTTGCCGCGAGGCGAGTCCGCCGATGTGGGTCAGGCACGAGTTGTCGCCCGCGCACAACACCTGGGCGCCCGATTCCAGCACCGCGGCCACCTTGTCGTCGCCCATGGCCGCCGAGGTCTCCGCGTTCTTGACCGCGAACGTGCCGCCGAACCCGCAACACTCGTCCGCGCGCGGCAGGTCCACCAGGGTCAGGCCGCGCACCGCGCGCAGCAGCCGGGTCGGTCGGTCGCCCACCCGCAGCAGGCGCAGCGAGTGACAGGTGGGGTGGTACGCGACGCTGTGCGGGAAGTAGGCGCCCACATCGGTCACCCCGAGCACGTCGACCAGGAACTCGCTGAACTCGTACACCTTGGCCGCCACCCGCGCGACGCCGGCCGGCAGCGTGCCGCCCGCCTCCCGGGCCACGCTCGCGTGGTATTCGCGCACCATCGCGGTGCACGACCCGGACGGCACGATCACCGCGTCGAAGCCCTCGAAGGCGTCCACGAAGGAACGCACCAGCGGCACCGCGTCCTTGCGATACCCGGCGTTGAAGTGCATCTGCCCGCAGCACACCTGGCTGTACGGGAACTCCACCTCGTGTCCGAGGCGCCGCAGTACCCGGACCACGGACTTGCCGGTCTCCGGGAAGAGCGTGTCGTTGAAGCACGTGACGAAAAGGGCAAGGCGCACAATTGACCTCCTCGATCGACTGTACGGACGTCCTTCGGCGGGCGCCCGGCCACAGCCGCCGCACGCGTCCGGTCGTGTGAACCCGGAGGCGGGGTGTGGCACACCGGGTCGGGGCCGTTCGACGAGCGGGGGCCTTGTGCCCGACCTGCGAGGTCGCACCACGTAGGGTCGGCGCATGAGCCTCCGGACGGCACTCGGCCGCCCCTTCGCCGTCGCCCGTTCGCGGTTGACCACGCGTCGATCCCGTGTCCTGGCCGGTGTCCTCGCCCTGGTGGTGGTGATCATCGCGGTCGTGGGCGTCGGCGCCGTCGCCGGCGACGACCCGGCGACACCGGTGCACAGCAGCGAGCAGCGCCTGGACGTCGCCGCCGGGCCGGGCGATCCGGCCAGGATCGGCATCGATACGACGTTGTTCCTGCCGCCGGGAGTGCGCGAGCGCGCGCCCGCCGTGCTGCTCGCGCACGGATTCGGCGGCAGCAAGGCCGAGTTGCGCCGGGACGCGGAGGCGTTGGCCCGTTCGGGGTACGTGGTGCTGACCTACTCGGCACGCGGCTTCGGCGCCTCGGCCGGGCAGATCATGCTGGACCAGCCGGACTACGAGGTGGCCGACGCACGGGCGCTGATCGACTGGCTGGCCGCCCGGCCCGAGGTGCGCCTGGACGGACCGGGCGACCCGCGCGTGGGCATCGCGGGCGCCTCCTACGGCGGCGCGCTCGCGCTGCTGGCCGCGGCCCACGACCCGCGGGTGGACGCGATCGCGCCGCAGATCACCTGGCACGACCTCGCCGACGCGCTGTTGCCGAACGCGGCGGGCGGCGGGCCTGCCGACGGGGTGTTCAAGAAGATGTGGGCCGGTCTGTTCTTCTCGTCCGGGACCAGCCCGCTGGGCGGCCTGATCCCGATAGACGCGAACACCGGCTGCGGTCGGTTCGCCGAGCAGGTGTGCGCGATCTACCGCGAGGTGGCCGTCGGCGGGAGGTCCACGCCGCCGGCCGTCGACCTGCTCCGCCGGGCCAGTCCGGCGTCCGTGGCCGACCGGATCGCGGTGCCCACGCTGCTGATCCAGGGCCAGAACGACTCGCTTTTCCCGCTCGACCAGGCCGACCGCAACGCCGCCGCGATCGCGCGCAACGGCGCGCCGGTGGAGATGGTGTGGACGGCCGGCGGGCACGACGGCGGGCGACCGCAGAGCGCGATGGTGCGCGATCGGGTCACCGGTTGGTTCGACCGGTGGCTGAAGCCGGCGCAGGCCGCGCCGAAGGCCGGTACGCCGACCGCCGCCGGGCCGTTTCGGGTGACCCGCTCGGGCGGCGTGGACAGCGCCACCCGTGAGCAGCGGCTGCGGATCGCCGACACCGACCGCTATCCCGGCCTCGACGGCACCCGGCAGCGCGCGGTCGCGCTGGCCGGGCCGGAGCAGACCGTGGCCAATCCGCCGGGGGGTGCGCCGACCTCGGTGTCCGGGCTGCCCGGGCTCGGGGCGCTGGCCGGCGCCGGCAGCCTGGGCGCACTCGCGTCGAGCGCGGGCGACCTGGGCGGGATCGCGTTCGACCTCCCCGGGCAGAGCGCGTTCTTCCAGAGCGATCGCTTCGACCAGAGCACCTGGATCACCGGCTCGCCGACGGCACGCGTGCGGGTCTCGGGCGCCGACGACATCGTGTTGTTCGCCAAGCTCTACGACGTCGCGCCGAGCGGCGGCACCGTGCTGCCGCACCAGCTCGCGGCGCCGATCCGGGTGACCGGCGCCGCGGCCGGGCGGGACGTGGAGATCCGGCTGCCCGCGATCGACCACCAGGTCGACTCGGGGCACCGGTTGCGCCTGGTGCTCACCGCGACCGACCTGGGCTTCGCGTCGCCGGACGCGCCCGCGAGCTACCGGGTCGCGCTCGCCGGTCCGCTGACCGTGCCGTCGGTGCCGCAACTGCACGTGGCCTCGACCGGCTACCCGTGGTGGACGTGGGGCCTGCCGCTGATCGCGGTACTCGTCGCGGGTGTCCTGTTGCTCACCGGGCGGCGGCGGGCCGTCACCAGGGCCCCGGACCCGGCGTTGGCCGAGGTGCCGCTGCGGATCCACGGGCTGACCAAGCGGTACAAGGGCGGCAAGCTCGCCGTCGACGACCTGTCCTTCCGGGTGGAGGCGGGCCAGGTGCTCGGCCTGCTCGGCCCCAACGGCGCGGGCAAGACCACGACGCTGCGGATGCTGATGGGGCTGATCCTCCCGGACGACGGCGAGATAAGGATCTTCGGTCGGGTGGTCGGCCCCGGGGCGCCGGTGTTGTCCCGGCTCGGCTCGTTCGTCGAGGGTCCCGGCTTCCTGCCGCATCTGTCCGGGCGGGAGAACCTGTCGCTGTACTGGCGCGCCACCGGCCGCCCGCACGCCGACGCGCACTTCGACGAGGCGCTGGAGATCGCCGGCCTGGGCGAGGCGCTGGATCGCAACGTGCGCACCTACTCGCAGGGCATGCGGCAACGGCTGGCCATCGCGCAGGCGATGCTCGGCCTGCCGGACCTGCTCGTGCTGGACGAACCCACCAACGGGCTCGACCCGCCGCAGATCCGGGCGATGCGCGACGTGCTGATCGGCTACGCGGCCACCGGCCGCACCGTGGTGGTCTCCAGCCACCTGCTGGCCGAGGTCGAACAGACCTGTACGCACGTCGTGGTGATGCACCGGGGCCGGCTGATCGCCGCCGGTCCGGTCGAGGAGATCGTCGGCAACGGCAACACGCTGGTGATCGGGACCCCCGTTCCGGACCTGGCGATCGCGACGCTCAAGGATCTGCCGGGCGTCGGCTCGGTGGAGCCCGAGGAGGGCGGTGTGCTCGTGCATCTCGCGGGCGCGCAGACCTCCGTCCTGGTGGCCGAACTGGTCGGCGCGGGCGTCGCGGTGGACCGGGTGACCGCGCGCCGCCGCCTGGAAGACGCGTTCCTGACGCTCATTGGGGAGTCCTGATGACCCGTACGCTCCCCGAACTGCCGATTGACGAGGGCGCGCACCCGATCCCGGGCGCGGCGCACGCGCACGGTTACCGACCTCGGCACACGCTGCCCGTGTGGGTGGAGACCGTGCGTCAATTCCGGCGCCGGCGCACGTTGTTCATGATCGGGCTGCTGCTCGCGTTGCCGTGGATCCTGGTCGCCGCGTTCAAGATCGGCGGCGATCCGTCGGCGGACGCGGTGCCCACGCTGGTGGACGTGGCGACCAAGAGCGCGCTCAACTTCACCGCGTTCACGCTGTTCGTCTCGACCGGCTTCCTGCTGGTCGTGGCGGTGGCCCTGTTCTGCGGCGACACCGTTGCCAGTGAGGCGAGTTGGTCCTCGCTGCGGTATCTGCTGGCGGCGCCGGTACCGCGCGCGCGGCTGCTGCGGGTCAAGCTGGTGGTCGCGCTGGGCTACAGCGTGCTGGCCCTGGTGCTGCTGCCGCTGATGGCGATGATCGCGGGCACGATCGCGTTCGGCTGGGGCCCGTTGGACCTGCCGGTGGGGGCCTCGCTGCCCACCGGCGAGGCGCTCGGGCGAATGTCGGTCGTGGTCGTGTACGGCGTGGTGGCGCAACTGGTGGTGATGGGCATCGCGTTCTGGTTGTCCACGGTCACCGACGCGCCGCTGGGCGCGGTGGGCGGCGCGGTCGGCCTGGTGGTGGTCTCCAACATCGTGGACGCGGTGACGGCGCTCGGCTCGTGGCGGGACTACCTGCCCACGCACTGGCAGTTCGCGTGGGTCGACGTGCTCCAGACCGACCCGCAATGGGACGGCATGATCAAGGGCAGCGCGGTCTCGGTCGCGTACGCGGTGGTCTTCCTGGCCCTGGCCTTCCGGCACTTCGGGCGCAAGGACATCGTGTCGTGACGTCTGCTTCGGCACCGGTGATCACGGGCGGCGAGCCGGGGTCGTTCGCGCGGTCGGTGCTCGCGGAGCGGCATCCGGCGCTGATCGCACGGGTGCGGGAGGCGTTCCCGTGGCCGCCCGAGCGCGGGCGGAAGCTGGACGCGCTGCTCGACGAGATCACCGAAGGGGTGATCACGCCGCTCGGGCCCGAAGCGCACGACGGTGGTGTGTGGGATGCCGCCCACCTGGGCCGCTCGTGGTTCGACGTGCCGTTTCTGTGGGCGGAGAGCTACTTCTATCGCCGGTTGCTCGCGGCGACGGGCTACTTCGAGGACGGTCCGTGGCACGGGGTCGACCCCTTCGCGCCGTTCAAGCGCGACGAGTTGCGCGGTGCGGTGGTGGACGAGGAGTTGGCCGCGCTCGACGGTCTCGGCGCGGAGTCGGGCGACGCGCTCCTGCACGGCGCGTTGTGGGGGAACCGGGCCGACCTGGGCTTTCGCATCTCCTCCTCGGCCGACGACCCCGCCTCGTCGCACCTGGTCGCCGACGACAGCGGCCGATTGTGGTCTCTGCTCCCGGTCGGCGGCGCGGCCGAGGTGCACCTGATCGCGGACAACGCCGGCCGAGAGTTGATTCCGGACCTGGTGCTGCTCGACCACCTGTTGCACACGGGGCGGGCCGCCAAGGCCGTGCTCCACCTCAAGCCGTATCCGTACTTCGTCTCCGACGCCACCACGGCCGACTTCCTGGCCGCGCTGGACCGCCTGCGGAGCGCACCCGGCCGCGCCCGCGACATCGGCGCCCGCGTGTGGTCGGCGCTGGGCACCGGTCGGCTCGCGGTGGGCGCCCACGCGTTCTTCTGCGCGCCTCTCCCCTATGACGCGATGCCCGACGACCTGCGCCGGGACCTTTCGAAGGCCACCGTCACCGTCCTCAAGGGCGACCTCAACTACCGCCGCCTGGTGGGCGACCGACGTTGGCCCCCCGGCACGCCGTTCGCCGAGCGGGTCGCCCACTTCCCCGGCCCCACGGCCGCCCTGCGCACCCTCAAGTCGGACGTGGTGGTCGGCCTCGACACCGCCACGTCGACCGCCTTGGACGCGAGCGGGCAGGGGTGGCGCACCAGCGGCACACATGCCCTGATCCAGGTGAGCGGCTGACACGGCCTGTTCTCCCGGTCGGGCGAACGTCCGGCACGCTGCGCACCCACGACGCGCCGCTGTCGACCATCGCCCGCGACGTCGGCGGCATCTCCGAGTTCGCCTTCGCCAAGACCTTCGAACGCGAATACGGCACCGCCCCCGGCACCTACCGCCGCAACAACACACGCGACTTCGCCCCCGCCGAACACATGGACATCACCCCGTGAGGCCGACCCGACCGGGAGTTGCCAGGGACAGTTCCTCGGGTTCGCTGATCAGGACGATTCCGGTGAAGTCTCAGGCTCTGGATTCGCGCGGACAGGTTGTCCTTGCGCGTCAGCCGTACGTGGCGGACCACTTGCCGCGCGTGAAGTGGCATACGCCGTCGGGGGTGATGTGCACACGGCTGCCGTAAATCGGTAGGCCTCCCTCAGCGTTCAGCCGGTGTCTGATGCGCTCCAGCTCCGCCCACAATCGACGCGGGCCACCTTGATGGACTGCGGGCGGCTCGATCCGGTTCGCCGAGGCGCGTGCCCATGAACCGTCCGCGTGCACGAGCCACGCCGTCCGCTGCTCGCCTCGCTCCTCGTAGTGGGCCTCGACGCCCGGTGCGGCGAGTTCGAGCATGGAACGCAGTTCCCACGCCTCCGCGACGTTGAGCACCGGATAGCGGCCCTGGGTCACCTGCTCACCCTCGCGGTCGCGTACGGCCGCCAACACGGCGCCCGCCCCGGGCTCGTAGTCGGTACCGGTGCGGGTGCTCATGAACCCGGCGCGGTCCCACTCGACCACCCCGCGTGCTGTGCCGTCGGCACCCTTGTCGGCCGTGACGATCACCTGCATCCGCGCGAGGGTCGTCACGAGCCGACCACCGGGGCGCAGTGCGGCAAGCACGCCGGCAAGGTTGCCCAACGCGACCATGGACACGATGCGATCGAAGTCGCCCGGGAGTGGCCCCGTCGCGTCGCAGGTGCCTATGTGGGGCGCCAAGCCGATCCCGGCAAGCCGTGCCGTGGCCACCTCGGTCAGGTATGGGTCGACGTCGAAGGCCGTGACGTACTTGTCACCGAGCCGGTGCGCCGCAACTGCGGTACCGGCTCCCGTTCCCGTGCCGATCAACGCGAGGTCGGTCCCGTCGTAGAGCAACCCGTGGCGCAACATCCGCACGACCAGGCCGGGCATGGTGCTCGACGAGGTGGGCACCCCGGTCGGCCGGTCCTCGGGGCCCGTATCGTCGGCGTGCCTCGGGCCGACCCGCGTGACCAAGGACGTATCCGAGTAGGCCGCACGCAGCCACGCCCCTTCGTCCGCACGCCCGTCGCGCAGCCTCCAGGTGCCGTCGCCCGCTCGCTCCCACCACTTGGGGACGAAGAGGTGCCGGGGGGTGGCGGCGAGCGCGGGCCGCCACCGGGAGGTGGGCGGCGTCACCTCGACCGCGAGCCGTTCGGCATAGGGCTTCCAGTCCACGGGCAGCCTCACTCGTCGTACTTCGGTTCGCACGCGTCCGGTCGCCTGCCCAAAAACGGGTGGTGCCGCGATCATGTCGGGCGGTGCGGTCGCGGTCGGAGCCTGTGGTCGGCTTCACGCCGTTGCGCGTTCACGAGTCCCGGCCTTGAACCCGATGCGTGACAGAGAGCACACTGACAGTACGGGATCGGAAGCAAAGGAGGCACGCCCACATGGGCGACAGTACCGACGAACACCAGGGCGCACCGCAGGACGGGCCGGAAGAGGACAAGACCGTCTTTCGCACCCGGGTAAATGGCCGGCTGATCGAAACACCTGCCACGATCGCCGGAATCCGCGCGGCTCTGCCAGAGGACCGCCGCGAGGAATTCGACAAGGCGATCGAGCACACGCCCGCGCGGGACATGCTCCTGGTCATGAACCAGTGGGCGCGGACCACCCGGCCGGAAATCGACGAGGCCACCCGCCGCGAGCACGACCGGGTGGAGGCCCTGGCCCTTGCGGCTGAAGCGCGCATCATCATGGGGGAGGACCCGGATGTCGTACAGGGTGACTTTCAGTCCGGAGTGCGAGAGGGCACTTAGAGATCTCAGCAGCTCACAGCGCCGGGACCTGGACAACGGCATGGCCCGTGTTGCGAACGACCCATACGGGTGCGGGAGTTCGCAGACCTACCACAAGGACCGGCGCATCGTGACGTGCGGATCGGTGATCGCCGAGTACCAGGTGAGCACCAGCATCCTCACTGTGACCGTGGTCCGAGTGCACGGATAGGTCGACACACGGCTGCCTTCCAGGGCCTGCGTTCATCGGCCAACTCCGTAGGGCAATCGCGTCCTTACGGGACCCTGCCTCTGTAAACACAGCAGCGAGCGCGTTCGCGACTGGCAGCGGCAAGAGCCGAACGCAGGGCAACGGCATAGCTGCGCGACTACCGAATCCACGTTGCCTCTCGCTCGCACCGGGCGGATGGGGGGTTTCGACGAGGGCGGGGTTCGCCGGGGCTCAGTGGTGTCGGATGGGAACGGGATTGCGCGGGTCGTCCAGCCAGAGTTGTTCGGTGCCGGTCGCGTCGACGGTGAGGCCGAAGCGGTGGAAGTCGGGACGGCCTTGGTCGTCCCACCACCGCCAGGCGGTTTCGAGTTCGGTCCACAGGCGGCGTGGGCCGGATTGGGCGATTTCGAAGCTGCCGGCGCCGGGAATGTGGTCGGCGGTTGCCCAACTGGTGACGTCGGTGTCGAACAGCCAGAGGCGGTAGGGCTCGTCACCACTGGTTCCGCCACCGGTGATGTCCAGGAAGACGCCTGGGACCTGGACGCCGATCGCGAACATCGCGATCCAGTCGCCGACATCGTCGGGCGAGAGGGTGGTCACCGCGCGTTCGGCGGCTGCGGGCCACGGGTCGGTCAGGTAGCGCGAGCGCGGGGGCTCGATCTTGCGTTCCTGGCGCATCCGCATGAAGGCCGAGGACGAGACGAAGTGGCCCGATGCGGAGCCGTCTCGACCGACGACGAGGCGGGCGATTCCTTCGCCACCGTAGAACGGACCCCATGGCGTCACGACGACTCCGCCGGGTCGTGTCTGTGCTGTCCAGGCGGGCGGGATGTGGCTCACGGACGCGGTGGCGATCACCCGATCGAACGGGGCAAGGTCTGCGCGTCCCACTCGACCATCGCCTACGAGACAACGCGGCTCGAAGCCTGCCGATGCGAGGCGCTTGCGGGCCGAGTGCGCAACGTCCTGATCGACTTCGATGGTGACGACGTTTCGGGCGCCGACGCGGGCGGAGAGCAGCGCCGCGTTCCACCCGGTCCCGGTGCCGATTTCGAGGACTCGATCGCCGTCCTCGACGCTCAGCGCGTTCAGCATGGTGAACACCATGGTCGGCATGCTGCTCGAAGACGAAGGGAGCACGCCCGTTCCGGGTCCGTCGTAGGTGCCGTCGTCCCATTGGGTCGTGATCGGTACGTCGCTGTGCACGCTCGCCCACCACGCGTCGGGATCGTCCTGCCGAACCAGGCGACCCTCCTGCCGCACGCCGTTTCCGCTCCCCGGCCAGATCACGTCCGGCACAAAGAGGTGTCGAGGCGCGACTCGGAGGGCCGACACCCATTCTTCGGCCAGTACGCCGCTCGCGATGAGCCCGGAGGCCAGTCCACCCGGCCCGGCCTCGGGGCTGATCTCGTCCTGCGTCATCTCGCCCTCAGGGCTTCGGTTGTGCCGGTGCCGGATTCTGGCCGTCGCTGGGGTTTCCGTGCTCCCCCGGCCCCTTCCCTCCGTGCTTGTTCCCGCTGTTGCTGTCGTTGTCCTTGTTGCCCTTCTGCGGGTCGCCGCCCATGAAACTACCTTTCGTGACTTTGGAGCTACTTATGGTGAGTATGCTCGCCGAGTCCGGCCGTCCGCAAGCTCCAATCCGCAATTTGTGTTCCCTAAGTCACCGACAGGGACGCCCTCGACCTGGGCGTCACGGGCATACCGCGACCCAAAGCCGAAAGAGCGCCGAACACGCCAGAGCCCCCGACGACGTCGGGGGCTCTGCTGGGTGCCGGCGGATCTAGTGCTTGATCACGTCGATGAGTGCCGCCCAAGCCTTCGCCGAGTACAGGCCCACTGGGCCGTCGGTCCATTTCGAGTCGCGCACCGCGGCACGGCCTGCGATAGCCGCCGCCTCGACGCAGTTGTTCGAACCGGTGCCGCTATAGCTGCTCTTGCGCCAGGCCCGGACTACGTCTTCGGTCACATTTTCGAGCATCACAGTCCCTCTGCTATCCGCTGGATCAGTTGAACGGACTCGTCGGGTGGCAACGCGCCCGCCATGAGTCGGTGGAAAGCATGGTCGTACACCGCGACTTCATCCTCGGCCTCGACGAAAACAGCACCCGTGGCCGTGTCTTCGTACACGACAGGCGGATCACCTGTGCCGAAATGCAGCAGCGTGAAGGGGCTGTCGATGGCGCTGTACAGGCCGGACCCCAGAGGCAGCACCTGAATCTCCACGTTGGGACGCTCGGCATGTTCGACGAGAGCCAGGAGTTGCGCCTTCCGCACCGCCGGAGGCGCGACGCCGTGGTGCAGTGCCGCCTCCCCGACAACCACCCAGAACGCGAAGTTCGATCGCTCGAGTAGTTGCTGCCTGCGCTGCCGCACAGCCACGCGCTCGTCCAAGAGGTTCGGGTCGCTTGAACCCCTGTTCCCCATCATCAGCGCCCGCGTGTATTCCGGCACCTGCAACAAGCCCGGCAGAAACGTGACTTCATAGCTGAAGACCTTCGTCGCCTCGCTTTCCAGCCCCAGAAAGGCGCTGAACTGGGCGGACAGTGCGCCGTGGAACTGCACCCACCAGCCGCGCTGACGGCTGTCCTTGGCCAACTGGACATACGCCTCAACGGCGGCTTGGTCCTCGACGCCGTACAGAGCGAGCATCTTCCGAAGGTCGATGGGCCGGACTCCACTGCGAGCATTCTCGATCCGGCTGATCTTGGAGTCGTCACACTCCAGCGCCGCGGCAACCGCATCCTGATCCAGCCCCGCCGCTTCACGCAACCGCTTCAACTCACCGGCGAGACGTCGCCGCCTCACGGTCGGTGGCGTGTCAGCCATCTCCGAACCTCCCATCCGCCATGGAGGAAGCCTAGGCGCGAGCAGCCACGATCGAGAACCACAAAGATCCATCCGCAACTTGCGGATTGAGTTCTTGATGCCGCATGCTCAACGAACGGGCAACTACACATAGTGCGATTTCATGCACCGTGTGCAAAGGGAGCCTGCTGCCTCCCATCAGGAGCGATTCACATGGATCCAGCACTTTCGGAGCCGTTCTCCATCCTTTTCGGCAAGGACGCCGAACCCGGGCCCGGTGCCGAGTTGATAGCCCGGCTGACCACGCGGATCGATGCCGAGTCGCTGCGGGGGCTCGTGGACGACGTCGTCGGATTCGTCGGGGGCGACTGCGATACCGCGTTCGAAGTTCGCGTGTGTCTGGCCGAGTTGCACAGCAATGCGGTTCGGCATGCCGGTGGGGCAACTCGGGTGCGGGTCTGGCGGCTGGCGGCTGCGAATCGACTTCTGGTGGCCGTTGGGGACAAGTGCCCCCGTCCGCCCGAGCGTTGCACAGAACCGGCCCTCGACGCCGAGGGCGGGCGCGGGGTGGTGCTCGTGGAGGCGCTCTCCTCCGCCAACGGCCATGTGGTGCATGCGGCCGGGAAGGACGTCTGGTTCGCCGTCGCGATCGCGCGCCGCCCATCACGGACGCACCCACGATCCGCAACGGTCACCGGCACGCACGGCCGTTGAAAGTCACCTCGCTGCGCGCGTGACACTCCCCCGCGCACCGAGGTCCTATGCCGCCCGCCCCACATCACGGGACGGGCGGAGGGGGTGGGGGCGACCTGGACAGCTGACCCCACCCCCGGCGTGCCCAACACAAACAGAGAGGACACGGGTCAACGATGACAGATGATCTCGCAGGTATTGGCCGGCGCGACCTGGGCGGTCGCTCGGGGCTCGAACGGGTGCCGGATCGGCGAATGCGGTTGCCGATTCCCGCACCTGGTCGGGGCGTTCCCGAGCCGATGGGCGCATCCGCAGCCGTCGTGTGGACGGTCTTCGGCACCTCGACCGCGCTCGTGCGCCTCGACCGCCCGCTCCGGGCCGCCGTCCCCGACGGGACGGGCGAGGCGACGACCACGCATGCCATGACCCCGACGCAACGGGTCGCGGGATGGTCGACCGGCGAGGAGATCGCCAAGGCCGCCGCGTTCGTCGCGCGCTATCGGGACGCGTGGTGTCGGGACGGCCACACCGGACGCGAGGGCATCCTCACCGCCGTGAACGGGCGAAGCGCCTACCTGCGCGCCAAGAACGGGGTCGAGTTCACGTGTCGGCTGCCGGCCCTGGTGGTCCTCCGACTCCCACCCCCGCGCCTGTATCGACGGGTGCGTTACGTCGGCAAGGACGATGCGGCCCGCCGCCCGCCAGGGGAGATCACCGAACTGTGGGCGGTCACCAACGGCACCCTCGCCACCGTGCAACCACCCACCGGCCCCGCCTGGTTCGCCTTGCTCGCCGACCTCGAACGCGACCTGCCCACCGGACCCGTGGCCGAGTGGGACGACCCGCCGTTCACCCCCGACACGTAGACGGACGGCCGTGCGGGTGACCGTAGGACCAGCGCCGAGCGATCCCGGCGCGGCGATGCCCGGTTCGCCGCCGCGCCCTCACCCCCGCCACCCTGTCACCATGTGTAATCAACCCGGTCACCCACTCGGCGCACACGACGCAGGCCCGCCCAGGTCCGCCCGACCTCGCCCGCCCGATCGCAAGATCATCCCAATGTCCCGATTCGGTGTTCGACGGATCGGCGCGTATGCTCCTCCTCCGCCGCCCACGGCGACCCCGATCGGCGGTCGAACGTGCGAGCGTGTGCGTTGAGCTGGGCGTTTCCCGCCGCACGCGCACTGATAGGTGATCACGATCAATGGTTGAGGCATTGCTTATTTCATCTATCAATTTGGCCGTGGCATCGTGATCACCGTACGTCCGACCGGGCGGGTGAACCTGCCCGTCCGGCCCCTTCGCGGAGGAGATCCAGTGCTTACTGTCGGTAACCAGTTCCCCGAGTACGACCTCACCGGCGTCGTGTCGCTGGAGGCGGACAAGGCCTTCGAGCAGATCACCAACAAGTCCTACGACGGCAAGTGGCGCGTGGTGTTCTTCTGGCCGAAGGACTTCACCTTCGTGTGTCCGACCGAGATCGCCGCGTTCGGCCGCCTCAACGAGGACTTCCAGGACCGCGACGCGCAGCTGCTCGGCGTATCCGTGGACTCCGAGTTCGTGCACCTGGCCTGGCGCAAGGACCACCCGGACCTGACCGACCTGCCCTTCCCGATGTTGTCCGACCTCAAGCGCGAGCTGTCCTCGGCCGCCGGCGTGCTCAACGCCGACGGTGTCGCGGACCGCGCGGTCTTCATCATCGACCCGAACAACGAGATCCAGTTCGTCATGGTCACCGCCGGCTCGGTGGGCCGTAACCCCGACGAGGTCCTGCGGGTCCTCGACGCGCTGCAGACCGACGAGCTGTGCCCGTGCAACTGGCAGAAGGGCGGCGAGACCCTCGACGCCGCCAAGCTGATGGACGCCTGATCCATGGGTCTCGACGTCCTGAAGGCCGCTCTGCCCGAATACGCCAAGGACCTCAAGCTCAACCTGGGTTCGGTCGTCGGCAACTCGAAGCTCGCCGAGCAGACGCTGTGGGGCACCGTCCTCGCCTGCGCCATCGCCACGCGTAGCCCGAAGGTGCTCGCCGAACTCGAACCCGAGGCCAAGAGCCGACTGTCCGACGAGGCGTTCACCGCCGCCAAGGCCGCAGCCGCGATCATGGCGATGAACAACGTCTACTACCGCTCGATGCACCTCATCGGCGACCCGGAGTACAGCAACCTCCGTGCCGGGCTGCGGATGAACGTGATGGCCAACCCGGGTGCCCCGAAGGCCGACTTCGAGCTGTGGTCGCTGGCCGTCTCGGCGATCAACGGCTGCGGTCGGTGCCTGGAGTCGCACGAGCAGGTCCTGCGCAAGGAGGGCGTGCCCCGCGAAACGATCCAGGAGGCGATCAAGATCGCCGCCGTGATCCACGCGGTCGGCGTGACGCTGGAGACCGACCAGGGCTGAGCACGCCCTGATCGCCCACCGGCGAACACCCCACGGCACCACAGGCAGCACAGGCAGCACAACGCCGGAACATCACGAGAGCCCGTCCCCACCCGGGGACGGGCTCTCGTGCGTCCGCGCCCGCATCCGCGTCCCCGCCCGCGCCGCGCGCTCATCGCCTCGCGCGCGACCGGGACACCGGACGAGAGCGAATCACCCACCGCGAACGGACCACCCACAAAGCCCCCGTAGCCCACCACAGCCGAGTCAGCCCACGCAGCCGAGTCACCCGCCGAAGCCGAACCGGCCCAGGCCCGGACCCAGCCCCAGACCCAGGCCCGGAGCCGGAGCCGGAGCCGGACCCGGGACCGGGCCCCGACGCCCGATACCGCGCGCTCACGCCGCCCTCATCCCCACCAACGCGACCTCCCGGTAAAGCCCCACCGCGTCCCGGACCCCCATCCCGCGATAGATCCGACTCCCGGTCGAGATCGCCGTGCGCAGCACCCGCTGGGTGAACACCGGGTCCAGGTCCGGGTGGAAGTCGCCGGAGCGAATGCCGGCGGACAGCGCCCGGGTCCAGGTGTCCGAGACCTTCGCGCGCTGCGCGGCCAGCCGGCTCGCCGGCAACTCGTCGCCGCGCACCTCGTTTATCGCCAGCACGGTGGACACGCCGTGGCACGCGTGCGCCTCCACGGTCCGCCCGATCAGCCCGGCCAACCGCTCCACCGGGGTCGGCCGCGCGGCCGCGTCCTTGTCGAACGCGGTGCGCAGGTCGCCGAGGAACTCGCCGAGCAGTTCGGCCAGCAACTGCTCCTTGGAACCGATGTGATGCGCGAGGCTGCCGACCGGTACGCCGGCCAGGTCGGCGATCCGACGCACCGTGGTGCCCGCGTACCCGTCCTGTTCGAAGAGCAGGTTCGAGGCGATCCGGATCCGGGTGCGCGCGTCGGTCCGGCGCGGCACCCGGGCCATCCGACGCTCGGCCTCGACCCTGGCATCCTCGACGGGGCCGACCCGACGCAGCGTCGGCGCCGCGTAGCGGGCCGGGCCGAGCAGATTGCAGATCCGCTGCGAGGCGTAGCGCCCGGGCCGCACGATGCCGCGCACGAACACGTCCACGAGACGTCCCGCGGCCGCGTCCGGGTCGTAGCGCCCGCTCGGCCGGTACCACTGCGCCATCCCCCACACCGCCGATTGCAGCATCAGCGACAGCAGCACGGGGTGCAGGTCCCGACGCAGGCTGCCGTCCTCGATGCCCCGGCGCAGCACCCGGCCCCACAGGATGGACGCCTCGGCGGTGCGGTCGGAGAGCCAGACGAAGCCCTCGGTGCGGGAGAGTCGGCGCGACTCGCCGACCACCACGATCGCCGCGTCGGGGCTGTTGCCGATCACTTCGAGGCTGTCCCGAAGCAGGCCGCGCAGCGTCGCGATCGGCTCGTCGCCGCGATCGACGGTGGCCCGCTGTCGGCTCATGATGTCGGCGAAGAAGGTGTCGAGCACTTCGAGCAACATCGCTTCCTTGGACGGGAAGTGGTGGTACAGGCTGCCCGAGAGCATGTCGGCGGACTCGGCGATCTGGCGGACCGTGGTGGCCCCGTAGCCCCGCTTGGCGAACAGCGCACAGGCGTGTCTGATGATCTCCGCGCGTCGATCCGCTCGCGGCCTGATGTGACGCTCCGCACCCGCTCGATCGCTCAACACGGGCCAAGCGTAGTACGCCTGGGAATCCCATGCGGAATCTCACGTTCCGGTAGTCCCTCCGCGCCCCACCGGCCTCAACGAACCCACCCGACGCAAGGGCACGGGGCGTTCCGGCGCGGATCGGGGACCCCCGGATCGGGCGAAGCCGGCGATCGGGAGATTCCCAGGTGCCGCGAGGATCGGGAGCCCCGGTGTCACCTCGATCATATCCTTGACTTAGTCATACACCTGGGGCAGGGTGAGATCAGGCTGGATCAATGCGTCGCCACTCGTGGCCCGGCCCCGAGGACCGGCCACTCAGGACTCGCTAGGAGCGACCTCATGGGCAACCCCGTCATCGTCGAAGCCGTGCGCACGCCCATCGGCAAGCGCAACGGCCGGCTCGCCGGTCTGCACCCGGTGCAGCTACTCGCCGCCGCCCAGCGCGGGTTGATCGAACGGGCCGGGATCGACGCCGAACTCGTCGACCAGGTGATCGGCGGCTGCGTCACCCAGGCCGGCGAGCAGTCGGGCGACATCGTCAAGCACGCGTGGCTGTACGCCGGATTGCCGACCCGCACCGGCGGCACCACGATCGACTGCCAGTGCGGATCGGCCCAGCAGTCGGTGCACCTGATCGCCGGGTTGATCGCGACCGGCGCCATCGACGCGGGAGTCGCATGCGGCATCGAGTCGATGAGCCGCAACCCGCTCGGGCACACCGCCAAGCCCGGCCAGAGGTCCAAGCCGGAGGACTGGGCGATCGACCTGCCCGACCAGTTCACCGCCGCCGAGCGGATCGCCCGCAACCGGGGCATCACCCGCGCCGACGTGGACGCGCTCGGCGTGCGCTCGCAGGCCAACGCCAAGCGCGCGTGGGAGGAGGGCCGGTTCACGTCGCAGGTGATCACGGTCGAGGCCCCCGTACTGGACGCCGAGGGCAAGCCCACCGGTGAGACCGTCCCGGTCGACCGCGACCAGGGTCTGCGGGACACCACGATCGAGAGCCTGACCAAGCTCAAGCCGGTGTTGCCGGACGGCATCCACACCGCGGGCAACTCGTCGCAGATCTCCGACGGCGCCGCCGCGCTGCTGATCATGGACGAGGACAAGGCCCGCGCGCTGGGCCTGCGTCCGCGCGCGCGGATCGTCGCCCAGGCGATGGTCGGCGCCGACCCGCACTACCACCTGGACGGTCCCAACGACGCGACCGAGCGGCTGTTCGCCCGCTCCGGGATGTCGATGTCCGACATCGACCTGTTCGAGGTCAACGAGGCGTTCGCGTCCGTCGTACTGTCCTGGGCCCAGGTGCAGAAGGCCGACCTGGACAAGGTCAACGTCAACGGCGGCGCGATCGCGCTCGGCCACCCGGTCGGCTCCACCGGCGGCCGACTGCTGACCACCGCGCTCTACGAACTCGAGCGCACCGACAAGCAGTTCGCGCTAGTGACGATGTGCGCCGGCGGCGCCAACGCGTCCGGCACCATCATCGAACGCATCTGAGGCCCGGTCGGCCCCGGACACGATCGAGCCCCGCGCGCCGGACGGCGTGCGGGGCTCGACCCGTGTTCATGGGCGAGTCGATCGACTCGCGGCCCACTCAGTACCAGTTGTGGCTCTGCCAGAACGTCCACGCCTGGCACGGGCTGCCGTAGCGCTCGTTCATGTAGCTCAGACCCCACTTGATCTGCGTCGCGGGGTTGGTCCGCCAGTCGGAGCCGGCCGAGGCGTACTTGCTCGCGGGCAGCGCCTGCATCAGGCCGTACGCGCCGGACGACTTGTTCGTCGCGTCGACCCGCCAGCCGCTCTCCTTCGTGACGATGTTGCTGAAGCACGTGTACGCGCTCGCGCTCATCATCGACTTGGCGATCGCCTGGGCGTCGGCGGCGGACGCGGACACCTTCTCCACCGCGCCGCGGTTGTCCGAACGCGCCGCGCGCTCCTCGGCGGCCTTGCGGTCGGCCTCGGCCTTGTCGGCCGCGGCCTTGTCCGCCGCCGCCTTGTCCGCCGCCGCCTTCTCGGCCGCGGCCTTCTCCGCGGCGGCCTTCTCGGCGGCGTCGCGCTCGGCCTTGACCCGGGCGGCCTCCTCGGCCTGAACACGCTGCGCCTCGTCGTAGGCGGCGGTCTGCGCGTCGGCCTGGTGGGTGATACCCGTGCTCAATTGCTGCGCCTGGGGGGCGGCAGGAACCTCGAGAAGCTTCGTCGTGCTCGCTTCGTCTACCGTCTGGGCGTCGGCGGACGCGGAAACGCCCGTGCCACTGAATCCGACGACGGCGCCAACGGCCGTGACAGCGGTGGCAGACGCCACGGCTATCCCCCGAACCGAGATCCGGCTCACACACGTTCCTTCCGGCAGGCGCGCACCGCGAGCGAAGCGGCGAACGAGTCCAACCCCCGGTCTTCCCACACTCCCGGAGGGAGTGTTTCGGCCCCGGCGCCGGGTGGTTCACCCGGCGCGTGCGTGGGCGGCGTACAGCAGGTCATGTGTTGAGTTGTCGGGCACAGCCGTACGCGGGGGTCTTACAAGTCCAGCAGCCTGCCTCAGCCAAACATTCGGAAGCAATTTCCCGGGGCGTGGCGAACATCACAAGTCCCGGAACGGCCAAGCCTTTTCCCTTTTCGCCTGAGACCGTTTCCACCCGGAATATGCGGACACGGCGAGGCCCCGCCGTCGACGTCTCGAAGCAGTCGAGACGTCGCCGACGGGGCCGGTCGAACCGTTGTCTCCGGGCCCCCACCAGGGCATCGGTCAGCCCGGCAGGTCCTCCAACATCTCGGTCACCAGGGCCGCGATGGGCGAGCGCTCGGACCGGGTCAGCGTCACGTGCGCGAACAGCGGATGCCCCTTGAGCTTTTCCACCACCGCGACCACCCCGTCGTGCCGACCGACCCGCAGGTTGTCCCGCTGCGCGACATCGTGGGTGAGCACCACCCGCGAATTGCTGCCGATCCGCGAAAGCACGGTCAGCAGCACATTGCGTTCCAGGGACTGCGCCTCGTCCACGATCACGAACGCGTCGTGCAGCGACCGGCCGCGGATGTGGGTGAGCGGCAGCACCTCCAACATCCCGCGCGCGACCACCTCCTCGATCACGTCGGACGTGGTGACCGCCGACAACGTGTCGAAGACCGCCTGGGCCCAGGGGCTCATCTTCTCGTTCTCGGTGCCGGGCAGATAACCGAGCTCCTGGCCGCCGACCGCGTACAGGGGACGGAAGACCATCACCTTGCGGTGCTGATTGCGCTCCAGCACCGCCTCCAGGCCCGCGCACATCGCCAGCGCCGACTTGCCGGTGCCCGCCCGGCCGCCCATCGACACGATGCCGATGTCCGGGTCGAGCAGCAGGTCGAGAGCTATCCGCTGCTCGGCGCTGCGTCCGTGCAGACCGAACACGTCCCGGTCGCCGCGCACCAGGCGGACCTGCTTGTCGGCGGTGACCCGACCGAGCGCCTTGCCGCGTTCGGACACCAGTACCAGTCCGGTGTGGCAGGGCAGGTCGGCGGCCTGCTCGATGTGGGTGCGATCGCGCTCGAAGAGGGCGTCGATGTCGGCCGAGTCCACCTGGAGTTCGGCCATCCCCGTCCAGCCCGACGTGTTCACCAGTTCGGCGCGGTACTCCTCCGCGCTCAGTCCCACCGCGGATGCCTTGACCCGCATCGGCACGTCCTTGGACACCAGCGTCACATCGTGTCCCTCGGCCATGAGGTGCCTGGCCACCGCCAGGATGCGCGAGTCGTTGTCGCCCAGCCGGAATCCGGGTGGGAGCACGGTCGCGTCGATGTGATTGAGCTCCACCCGCAGCGTGCCGCCGGATTCCCCGATCGGTACGGGGGCGTCCAGGCGGCCGTACTGCGTGCGCAGTTCGTCCAGCATCCGCAGCGTTTGACGGGCGAAGTAACCCAACTCCGGGTGGTGCCGCTTGGCCTCCAACTCGGTGATCACGACGACGGGAAGAACCACCTCGTGCTCGTCGAACTTCAAGAGCGCCGACGGATCGGCAAGGAGCACGCTGGTGTCGAGGACATACGTCCGGTGCTGCGGAGCACGGCGTTGGATCGTGGCCACGGAGTGCCTCGCCCCCTCTCAGGGCACGCGCACCGTGCGCCCTGATCGCTCGGAGTCCGGGCCCCGGCCCGAAGGCCGGGTGCCCGGCCCTCCTGTCGCCGT
Organism: Embleya sp. NBC_00888; assembly: GCF_045207655.1. Taxonomy (NCBI): domain Bacteria; kingdom Bacillati; phylum Actinomycetota; class Actinomycetes; order Kitasatosporales; family Streptomycetaceae; genus Embleya; species Embleya sp. NBC_00888. Next base: position 3,708,487 of record NZ_CP108784.1, read on the forward strand.
GAACTGTGGAGCCTGTAGTGCACGGAAGGGCCTCCCGGGCAGGTGACGGGGTGTCACCCACATAGCGCACCGGCCCACATGATGTGTGCCGGCCCGACGGGGTTATTCCCGTCCGCGGGGACTCCAACACAAACCGGATGATCACATGCCGATGGAATCCCGGGTCTGCGCAGGCACGATGACGAGGCGTCAGGCGCCGTAGCGGCGATGCCGGGCGGAGTAGTCGCGCAGCGCCCGGAGGAAGTCGACCTTGCGGAAGTCCGGCCAGAAGGCCTCGCAGAAGTAGAACTCCGAATGCGCGCTCTGCCACAACAGGAAACCGGACAGCCGCTGTTCACCCGAGGTTCGGATGACCAGGTCCGGATCGGGCTGGCCGCGGGTGTAGAGGTGTTCGGCGATGTGCTCGACATCCAGCACCTCGGCCAGCTCCTCGATCGAGGTGCCCTTGCCGGCGTGCTCCACGAGCAGCGAGCGCACCGCGTCCGCGATCTCGTGCCGACCGCCGTACCCGACCGCGACGTTGACGAATACGCCGGTCAGGTCCGCGGTCTCGGTCTCGGAGCGCTTGAGCACCTCGCGCGTGTGTTCGGGCAACAGGTCCAGTGCGCCGACCGGGTGCACCCGCCAGCGCCGCGCGGCGGCCAGATCGGTGACCGCGTTCTCGATGATCACCATCAGATCGGCCAGTTCCTCGGGCGGCCGATTGAGGTTGTCGGTGGACAGCAGCCACAGCGTGACCACCTCGACGCCGACCTCTTCACACCAGGTGAGCAGCTCGTGGATCTTGTCGGCACCCTTGCGGTGCCCCTCGGCCACCTGTTCGCCGTACGCCTTCGCCCAGCGGCGGTTGCCGTCCAGGATGACGCCGACGTGACGCGGTATCACCGTACGGTCGAGCGACGCCTCGATGCGCTTGCCGTATGCGCCGTATGCGAGGTCCCGCAGGCCCATGTCCACCTGCTCCTCCGTCCGTGATCACCCGCGCCGAAAACCCTACTCCCGTCCGACACCCGCTCGACGTCACGCGGCGGAGGGCGGGCGTGAAGATGCGGTGAAGGTCGGCTCGCGGACGGCGTGTCGCGCGCTCATCCGAGGGTGGCTTTCCGAACGCCGAGGGCCCGGCGGGAGAGATCCCGCCGGGCCCGGAGCGTACCGGTATTTCGACGTCGAGTCAGCCTCGGCCGTCGAGTCGCGCGACCAGCTTGTCGTACTCGTCCCACAGTCCCTGCGGGGTGTGCGAGCCGAACTTCTCCAGGTGCTCGGGGACCAGCGCGGCCTCCTGCTTCCAGATCTCCCGGTCCACGCTCAGCAGCAGGTCCAGCTCGGCGTCGGTGAGGTCCAGACCCTTGAGGTCCAGCGACTCGCGCGTCGGCAGTACGCCGATCGGGGAGTCCACACCGTCGGCGAGCCCTTCCAGGCGCTCGACGATCCACTTGAGCACGCGGCTGTTCTCACCGAAGCCGGGCCAGACGAACTTGCCGTCGGCGTCCTTGCGGAACCAGTTCACGTAGTAGATCTTCGGCAGCTTGTCCGCCGAGGTGGCCTGGCCGATGTCCAGCCAGTGCGCCATGTAGTCGCCCATGTTGTAACCGCAGAACGGCAGCATGGCGAACGGGTCGCGGCGCAGCTCGCCGACCGTGCCCTCGGCCGCGGCGGTCTTCTCCGACGCCACGTTCGCGCCGAGGAAGACACCGTGCTGCCAGTCGAAGGACTCGGTCACCAGCGGAACCGCGCTGGCCCGACGACCGCCGAAGAGGATGGCCGAGATCGGCACACCCTTGGGGTCCTCCCACTCGGGCGCGATGGTGGGGCACTGCGACGCGGGGACGGTGAACCGCGCGTTGGGGTGGGCGGCGGGGGTCTCCGACTCGGGAGTCCAGTCGTTGCCCTTCCAGTCGATCAGGTGCGCGGGCTTGTCCTCGGTCATCCCCTCCCACCAGACGTCGTTGTCGTCGGTGAGCGCGACGTTGGTGAAGACCGAGTTGCCCCACATGGTCTTCATCGCGTTGGCGTTGGTGTGCTCGCCGGTGCCCGGCGCGACACCGAAGAAGCCCGCCTCGGGGTTGATCGCGTACAGCCGGCCGTCCTCGCCGAACCGCATCCACGCGATGTCGTCGCCGACGGTCTCCACCTTCCAGCCCGGAATGGTCGGCTGGAGCATCGCCAGGTTGGTCTTGCCACACGCGGAGGGGAAGGCGGCGGCGATGAACTTCGGCTCGGCGCCCGAGGGAGGCGTGAGCTTCAGGATCAGCATGTGCTCGGCCATCCAGCCCTCGTCGCGCGCCATGACGGACGCGATCCGGAGCGCGTAGCACTTCTTGCCGAGCAGGGCGTTGCCGCCGTAGCCCGAGCCGTAGGACCAGATCTCCCGGTCCTCGGGGAAGTGCGTGATGTACTTCTCGGTGTTGCACGGCCACGGCACGTCCGCCTCGCCCTCGGCGAGCGGGGCCCCGACGGTGTGCACGGCCTTGACGAACTCTCCGTCGGTGCCCAGGAAGTCCAGCACCGCCTGACCCATCCGGGTCATCGTGCGCATCGAGACCGCGACGTAGGCGGAGTCGGTGATCTCCACGCCGTAGGCGGACAGCGGCGAGCCGACCGGACCCATGCAGAAGGGCACCACGTACATCGTGCGGCCACGCATCGAGCCGGCGAACAGGCCGCCGAGCTTGGTGCGCATCTCGGCCGGGGCTATCCAGTTGTTGGTCGGACCCGCGTCCTCCTCCTTCTCGGAGCAGATGTAGGTCCGGTCCTCGACGCGTGCGACATCCCGAGGGTCGGAGGTCGCGTAGTAGCTGTTGGGGCGCTTGTTCTCGTCGAGCTTGCGGAAGGTGCCCTTCTCGACGAGGAGGTCGGCGAGGCGCTGGTACTCCTCTTCCGAACCGTCACACCATTCGATTCGGTCGGGCTGAGTCAGCCGGGCGATCTCGCTCACCCAGTCGAGCAGCTGCCTGTGTTTCGTCGGGACCTCGTTGGCCACGATCGCTCCATTTCGCGCCTGGGACGGCGAGTCCCCGGCGTCGGGGTTGAGGGTTGCGGGGATTTTATCCGGTCATCCGAACGCGGAACCGCCCGGGACAGGTCCCCACCTGGAAGTTGTGCCCCGTACCGGACCGAAAACCCCAAAGACGTGCGGTTTCGCGCCCCTCCGGGACAAGATCTCCCGTGATGCGTCTCACTTCGTACTTCCCAGTAACCTACGTGGGCGTAAGTACACTCGGCGACATGAGTGTGGACGCGCACGCCTTGACGGCGCCCTTGACGCCCATCAAACCCAAGCTGCGCGGATGGATCCACGCGGGGACCTTTCCCCTCGCCGTGGCCTCCGGCATCGTCCTGGTCGCCCTGGCCGGGGATACCAAGTCCCGCATAGCGTGTGGTGTGTTCGCACTGACCGCGGCGATGCTCTTCGGCACGTCCGGGGTCTATCACCGAGGCAACTGGGGACCGCGCGGCGAGGCGGTACTGCGCCGACTCGATCACGCCAACATCTTCCTGATCATCGCGGGTACCTACACCCCTTTGACCATTCTATTGCTGGGCAAAAGCGATCAAATCCTGCTCTGGGTGGTGTGGATCGGGGCGCTCGCCGGGATCGGTTTCCGGGTCTTCTGGATCGGCGCGCCACGCTGGCTCTACACCCCCATCTACGTCGCGCTGGGCTGGGCCGCGGTGTTCTACCTGCCCGAGTTCATGCGTGAGGGCGGCGTCGCGGTGGTGGTCCTGGTGATCGTCGGCGGCGTGCTCTACAGCCTGGGCGCGGTGGTCTACGGGATCAAGCGACCCAACCCCTCGCCGCAGTGGTTCGGCTTCCACGAGGTCTTCCACGCCTTCACGCTGCTCGCGTTCGCGAGCCACTTCGTCGCCGTCGCCCTGGTGGCGCTCGACTGATCGCCCCCACTCATCGGCCCGAAGGCCCGCGACTCCGTTCGGAGTTGTGGGCCTTCGGGCTTTTCCGGGTTTTCCCCCGAGCTTGGGCTGCTCTTTGCCGAGGAAGTTGACTGTCGCTGGATTTTGAGAGCTACTGTCATAAGACAGATGCACTCAATAGATGGGGACAGTCATGGATGCGACGAAGCATGAGCCGAGTCCGGCGAACGAAGCCGAAGGGCCGCCCGACCCGCGGCGGTGGTGGGCGCTGGGCGCGCTGGTGGTCGGACTCCTGGTGGTCGGCCTGGACACCACGATCATCAACGTGGCGATGCCGACGATGAGCGAACAACTGGGCGCGAGCACGGGCGACCTGCAGTGGATCGCCGACTCGTACATCGTGGTGTTCGCGGCGCTGATGCTCCCGGCCGGACTGATCGGCGACCGCTACGGCCGGCGGCTCTTCCTGCTGGTGGGGCTCGCCATCTTCGGCGTCGGCTCGGTGGTCGGCGCGCTGGTCGGCTCGGTCGAGGGGGTGATCGCGGCGCGCGCGCTGATGGGCATCGGCGGGGCGTTCATCATGCCGCTGTCGTTGTCCATCCTGCCCTCGCTCTTCCCGGCCGCCGAGCGCGGCAAGGCGATCTCGATCTGGGCCGCGAGCACCGCGCTGGGCATCCCGCTCGGCCCGATCCTGGGCGGGCTGCTGCTCGAGCACTTCTGGTGGGGCTCGGTGTTCCTGATCAACATCCCGATGGTCGGGCTGGCGCTGCTCGTGTGCGGGTTCCTGCTCCCGGTGTCGCGCTCGGCCGACGCCCCCAAGGTGGACATCGCGGTCACCGTGCTGGTGGTCGCGGGGCTGACCACGCTGATCTTCGCGCTGATCGAGGCGCCCGAGTGGGGCTGGGGCGACCCGCGCGTGCTCGCGCTGTTCGGCGCGGCGGCGCTGATCATCGCGAGCCTGGTGGTGCGCGAGACCAGGGCCCGGCGGCCGATGATCGACCTGGGCCTGTTCCGCGACCGCAACTTCCTGTGGGCCACGATCGCCGCGCTGGTGCCGTCCTTCGCGATCGCCGGCGTGTTGTTCCTGGTCCCGCAGCGGTTCCAGGCCGTGGACGGCCACAACGCGTTCGGCACCGGCCTGCGGCTGCTGCCGCTGCTGGCCGGACTGTTCGTGGCCTCGGTGTTGAGCGCCAAGCTCGCGGCGCGGTTCGGCTACAAGGTGGTCATCCCGAGCGGACTGTTCGTGCTCGGCTGCGGACTGCTGCTGGGCGCGACCGGCTCGGTGGATGACGGGTACGGGTGGATCGCCTGCTGGCTCACCGTGACCGGCCTGGGCCTGGGCCTGTCGCTGGTGCCCGCGATGGACGCGTTCATGGCCACTCTGGCGCCGGAGCGCACCGGGATGGGATCGGCCCTGGTGCAGACCCTGCGGCAGGTGGCGGGTGCGCTCGGGGTGGCGATCCTGGGCAGCGTGCTCGCGTCCGCCTACCTGGACCGAATCGACACCACCGGCCGCCCGGGCCCGGTCGCGGACACCGCGCGCGACTCGATCGGCGGCGCGGCCAAGGTGTCGGCCCACGGCGCGGACCCGGCACTGCTGGACTCGGCCCGCGAGGCGTTCGTGCACGGCATGAACCTGAGCCTGCTGATCTGTGGCGTCAGCGCACTGGTGCTCGGCGTCGCGGTGGCGATCTTCCTGCCCAGGCGCATCGCCGACGCACCGGCGCCGGCGGCGAGCCCGGCCGGACCGGGAGAATCGAGGCATGACCGCGAAGGAGTCCTCCATCCGTGACCTGGCCGCCTCACCCGTGGGGCTGCGCGAGCGCAAGAAGATCAAGACCCGCCAGGCGATCCGCCGGGAGGCCTACCGGCTCTTCCGCGAACACGGCTACGACGCGACCACCGTCGACCAGATCGCCGAGGCGGCGGAGATCTCGCCCAGCACCTTCTTCCGCTACTTCCCCAGCAAGGAGGACATCGTGCTCACCGACGAGTACGACCCCCTGATGGTGGAGATCCTGCGGACCGCGCCCGAGGGCATGAGCCTGCTCCGGGTGGTGCGCACCGCCATCCTGGACACGCTGCGCGAGATCCTGCACGAGGACCGCGAGGAACTGGTCACCCGGATGACCCTGATCCTGGAGGTCCCGGCGCTGCGCCGGCGCAACTACGAGCACCAGATGCAGACCTGGGTGATGATCACCGAGTCGTTCGCCGCCGGGACCGGGCGTTCGGCCGACGATCTCGAACTGCGGGTCGCCGCCGCCGCGATCGGCGCGGCACTGGCGGAGGCGATCGTGGGGTGGACCCGCGACGGCTGCACGGGGGACCTGGTCGCACTGGCCGACGAGTCCCTGGCCCTGTTGGAGCGAGGGCTGGGAGACAGCCCGTGAGAGGCGCGGCGGGCGTGGCGACGGGCGCGGCGCAGGCATGGGCGTGGCGCGTGCGCGGGCGGCTGCGTTGAGGCCGTGCCCCGGTCGGCGCGTCGGGGTGCATGCCCGCTACGCGGTCACGTCGGGCCGTCCGCTACGCGCCCGGGACGCACGTCCGCTACGCGCCCGCCACCCCACACCACACGACCAACCCGACCCGCAGCGCCCGGCCCGGACCGGAACCCGGCCGCGACCCCGGCCGCGCAGCGGACGTGCGACCCGCCCCGTAGGGGCCGAGCAACCCGGCTCGGAGAGACCGACCCGACCCCGAACCCGTAGGGGACGCGCAACCGGCCGGCCGCGCAGCGGACGAGCACCGGTCGGCTCGACCGGGTTGCATGCCCGCTCCGCGGTCACGGTCGGGCCGTCCGCTACGCGCCCGGGACGCACGTCCGCTACGCGCCCGCCACCCCACACCACACGACCAACCCGACCCGCAGCACCCGGCCCGACCCCGGCCCGGCCCCGGCCGCGCAGCGGACGTGCGACCTGCCCCGTAGGGGCCAAGCAACCCGGCTCGGAGAGACCGACCCGACCCCGAACCCGTAGGGGACGCGCGACCGGCCGCGCAGCGGACGAGCAACCCGGCGTGCGTCGGGCTCAGGCTCGGGCAACCGCCTTGGCCAGCACCTGTTCGGCCAACTGTTCCGGGTCGGTCACCGGGGCGTCGCAGGTGAAGTGCCGACACACGTACGCCGCCGGCAGGCCGCCCACCAGCGGCCGGTCGCGCAGCAGCGGTACCGGCGACTCCTCGGCCGGGTCGCCCATCGCGACCACCGCGCCGGGGGCGGTGGACATCAGCGCGGTCAGGTAGAGCGCCCAGGTCGCGTCGTCGTCACGGGGGCCGACCACGGCGATCTCGCGCGGCCCGTCCAACCACGCCTCGGCGACCGCCAGGCCCCAGCCGATCTGCCGCGGTGCCCGGGCGGCCAGCATCCGTACCAGGCCGAGCGCGCGGCCGGCGGCCTCGCGGTGGTCCTCCGAGCCCAGGTGCGCCGCGTAGCCGAGCAGGGCGCCGGCCGCCCCGGTCCAACCGGACGGGGTGACCCCGTCGGTGGGGTCCTGCGGTCGGCGGAAGAGCTCCTCGGCGTCGTCGGCGGTGTCGTAGAACGCGCCCTCCTCGTCCACGAAGTGCCCCAGCACCACGTCCACGAGCACGCCGGCGAAGGTCAGCCACGCGTCGTCCGAGGTCACCGCGTACAACGCGAGGAAGCCCTCGGCGACGTCCGCGTAGTCCTCCAGGACACCCGCGTTCGGTCCCGGTCGGCCGTCCCGCGAAGTGCGCACGAGCCGGTCGCCGAGCTCGTCGTCCTCGTCGCCGCCCAGGTGCACCGCGAGCAGCAGGTCGGCCGCCGCGAGCGCGGCGTCGAGCAGGTCGGGGCGGGAGAACAGGGTGCCGGCCTCGGCCAGCGCCGCGATGGCCAGCCCGTTCCACGCGGCCACGACCTTGTCGTCGCGGCCCGGCCGGGCCCGCTCCTCGCGCGCGGCCAGCAACCTGGCCCGCACGTCGGTCAGTCGCTCGACATCCTCGGGGTCGTCGAGCAGTTGCAGGACGGACATGCCGTGCTCGAAGGTGCCCTCCTCGGTGACCGCGAACACCCGGGCCGCCCACGTGCCGTCCGCCTCGCCCAGCACCTCGATCAGTTGCGCCGGGGTCCAGGCGTAGAACGCGCCCTCGACCGACCTGCCCTCGGCGTCCGGGCTGTCCGCGTCCAACGCGGAGGCGAACGCGCCCTCGGGGGTCCGCAGTTCGCGGACCAGGAAGTCGGCCGTCTCCAGCGCGATCCGACGGGCGAACTCGCTTCCGGTGGCCCGCCACAGGTGGGTGTACACCCGGATCAACTGGGCGTTGTCGTAGAGCATCTTCTCGAAGTGCGGCACCACCCATGCGGCGTCCACCGAGTAGCGCGCGAAGCCGCCGCCGAGTTGGTCGTAGATCCCGCCCCGGGCCATCGCCTCGCAGGTCTCCTGGGCGATCTCCAGGGCCGCCTCGGACTCGGTCCGGGCGTGGTGGCGCAGCAGGAACTCCAGCACCATCGACGGCGGGAACTTGGGCGCGTCGCCGAAGCCCCCATTCACGCGGTCGTACTCGCGCGCGAGCAGGGTCAGCGCGGTGTCCAGGTCCTCGGCGGTGGGTGCGTCGCCGCCCGTGTGCAGATCGCGCGGGGAGGCCAGGGATGTGGCGACCTGGAGACCGGTGCGGCGCACCTCGTCGTTGCGGTCGACCCAGGCCTTGTTGATCTCGTACATCACCTGCCGGAACGAGGGCATGCCCCGGCGCGCCTCGCTCGGGTAGTAGGTGCCGCAGTAGAACGGCTCGCCGTCGGGCGTCGCGAACACGGTCATCGGCCAGCCGCCCTGGCCGTGGTTCATCGCGACGGTGGCCTCCATGTAGACCGCGTCCACGTCCGGGCGTTCCTCGCGGTCCACCTTGATGGCGACGAAGTTCGCGTTGACGATCGCGGCGGTGGCCTCGTCCTCGAAGGACTCGTGGGCCATCACGTGGCACCAGTGGCACGCGCTGTACCCGACGCTGAGCAGGATCGGGACATCACGGCGGCGGGCCTCCGCGAACGCCTCCTCACCCCACGGCCACCAGTCGACGGGGTTGTCGACGTGTTGGAGGAGGTACGGCGATGTGGACCCAGCGAGACGATTCGGCATGGAACCATCCTCGCGCGCCGAACCCCACCGACCCACCAACCGGCCTGCGTCGAGCGAGTCGAGTCCGGCGTCCGCATCGCGCGGCGACCCGCGTCGGCGTGTGCGGGGGCCTGCGGCCGGCGGTCGGCGGTCGGCGCACCGCACGGGCCCGGTCCTCGCCGCGGCGCCGGTACACCCACCCTGCTCGGTTACGGGAAGAAGGATCGATGCACGAGTACGAGGCGAAGTTTTTGGCCGTCGACGTCGCCGGCCTCCGGGACAAGCTGATCGGGCTGGGTGCCGTCCAGGCGTTTCCCCGGACCCTGCTCACCCGCTGGATCTTCGAGACCGAAGCACTCGACGGCGGTGCGCTGTGGGGCACGGCTCCTTCGACGGCTGGAACGCCTGGGCGCTGCGCGACGGCACCACGCTGGATTCTCTACGGCAGCGGCTTCTGGACTCTCTGGCAAAGCAAGCTCCACAGGAGTCGGAGGACGCGAAGTTCGCCAGTACCCGGCACCACAGGCTGAAGAAGGCCCGGGAAGCTGCAGCAGAGGGGCATCCTGTCACGCTCACCGTTCGGGAACTCATCGGCTGGTGGGGCGCGGCCCGGCGCAGCTACCTGATCAGCGATCAACGGCGTCGGTGCGGCTGCCCGGCGGGTGCTTCAAGACCGCCGAAGGGCTGTTGGTGAGCCGGGAGAAGGCAACTTGGAACTGTGCGAGCGATGCGGCGATGTGCGCCCGAAGTGAGGCACCGAGTGCGCGTACCGATTCATCCAGGTCGTGGCGCAGTGACGTGCGGTTGGCAAAGTTCTTCCAGGCGTCGACACCACTGGCGAGTTCCAACCACTCCAGGACCTCTTCCACGATCACAGTCAGCGATAGGACGGTGCTGGCGCCGTGGCAGAGGTCGAGGGACGAGACGAGGGACTTCAACCAGTCTGGTGTATCAGCGGGCCAATGATCACTGACGTTGTAGTCGATCATCATCTCGGATCCGCATCGCGTGCGGCCCTCGCGGCAGATTGAGAGAGCTGTCCTGCCATATCACCCTCAGAGTCACGCAAGCTCATGTCGAGTCGGCCAAGGCAGGCGCTGACGGAGTGGGGATTCCCCTGCCGAGGATCGGTGGCCGCAGATGTCTTCCTCGCACCGGCAGCGAGCTGGTGGCCCGCATCAGTGTCAAGTCCGCGAACGCGTCCCAGTCGATCCAGCCAGCGGCGTACTCGAAACAGTGCCTGGCACTCCAGCAGACCGCGTGCCCGGCCGCTTCGGACAAACCTACAGAAGACGATATCACTTCCAGAGGCAGGATGATATCATTTGACGCACCTGATCATCCGAGGAGGCCAGCATGGCAAGGACAGTGATCGACCTTGATGAGGCCATGGTCGCCGAGGCCATGCGAATCTTCGACACCAAGACAAAAGCCCAGGCCGTACGGCTCGCCATGGAGGACGCCGTCAAACGGCACCTGCGACAAGAGGGCTTTGACGCCATGGATGCCGGCGACTTCGACTTCAGCGAAATCATCGAGACCACCGGTCCTCGCAACGCCGACGGTAGCCTGAAGCGCGATGGCGGCCGGGCCGCCTGATGCAGGACCGCTTCCTGATCGACAAATCAGCTCTGGCACGCTGGACGAAGCCCAGCGTGAGAGAGGTGCTGAAGCCTCTCCACGAGCGCTATCTGCTGGCAGTCTGCCAACCCACCGAGTACGAGATGATCCACTCGGCCCGGGATACCGGCGAGGCAACCCGAATCAGCACCTGGCTCCATGCCTTCGACTACCTTTCCAGTGACGACGGCGCCTTCACCCGCGCACTGGAGGTTCAGCGCCACGCTCTCAACGCGGGGTTCCACCGAGCGCTGTCACTCCCCGACCTTCTCATCGCTGCCACGGCAGAACTGAACCGGCTGACCGTCCTCCATTACGACGGCGATTTCGACATGATCGCCTCCCTCACCGGCCAACCCACCGAGTGGGTCGTGCCACCAGGCAGCGCCGACCGCTGAACGCTGCCGAGAGCGCTCGGTGTATTGACCCACGAGGTTAGTGACGCGGCTTGCGGGTGGTCGGCCGTTGAGTGCGGTGTGTCCGCGGTGGTGATTGTAGGAGTGCTGCCGATCCGGGAAGGTTTCGCGCCGTTCGGCTTCGGTGCAGTAGGGCGTGGCGTAGGCCCATTCGTCGGGACTCCACCTTGCCGTTGGTCTGCGGCCGATACGGGCGTGTGCGCTTGTGCGATATCCCCTGCGTCGCAAGGGTGTTGCGCCGGTCGTACGACTTGTAACGGGACCGTTGTCGGTCAGGACGCGTCGAACGGTGACGCCGTACGAGGCGAAGTAGGCATGGCCGCGGGTCCAGAAGGCGGCGGCGGTCTCCTCGCGCTCGTCGGTGAGGATCTCGCCGCAGGCGAGGCGGGAGTGGTCGTCGACGGCATTGAAGGTGGGCATATCCGGCTCCGGAGCTATTCCTGCGTCCGGCAGCGCAGCCGAGGGCCTTGTGGCCGCCGCCGTCGGCGGATGTTGCCGAGTTCTTGACGTCGACGTGGATCAGGTCGCCGGGTGCGGCGTGTTCGTAGCGGCGGACGGCCGCCCGGTGGCGGTCCAGACGGGTGAGGCGGGCGAGGCGGTAGCGGGTGAGGACGCGGTGGACGGTCGCCGGATTGAGCCCGAGAGGGAAGGCGATCCGGGCGGGTCCCCAACGTCGGAGCACGCGGACCTTGACGATCCTGCGCTCGGTCCGCGTCAGTGGCTGCTTCGAGCTTCAATGAACGATAGCGAGACCAGGAGTTCAGTCAGCAATGCGGCGTAGATGCTGTCCGCCACGTCTGATCGCTCGCCACTGGCCTGCGGGAACACGACCCCCGGCAGCATGGCTCAAGCCCCCTAGATGAACCGGCGGAGGACCTCATCAAAGACGTGCCAGTCGGCTCAGTGTCCGCAGTCCTCACAACGGTTCGGATTGAAGCCGCGTCCGTGCTGCCGCGTCGGCCGGTCGTTCAGCTGATCACGGAGACCGATCCTGCTGTCCTGCGTCTCAAGGAGATCTCACGCAACCTCGGCCGCTTCAGGGAAATCGATAGTGGTAAATGTGCCAGAATACGGGCGGCGCGATGCAAAAAATCGAATACCCACCAGAAAAGGAAGGAGTATCGTTCGTACTGCGCCTTGCAGGCCAGCGCTTCCACCTCCGGCAACGGAAACGTGGGGGCAGCCAGTCGAAGGAACATGACATCCGCATCGGACAGAGGAGCAGCCGATCATGAAGTCTGGACGATCGGAATGAATTAGGCCACTTCAATCTCTTGGCCCACCGAGAGATACCGCCAGAACCACATAGAGAACCGCTGGAGGCCAAGTCAGCAGGCCGCGTCCAATGCTTTCACAGTCGCGCCATTCCAATTGTCAACGCTCGGCAGGGCACTGGGGTAGATTCGCCATCACCTACGGTCATCACTACCTTGACCTCAATCCCGGGGATTGAGGTTATTGTAGGACAATTGACGGAAAGGTTTGACGGAGGTCACACTTGGATATCTTGCGGACTACCACCATGGAGGACGCACATGATCGCATCAATCGTGACAGCTGGAGCTGGTATCGTAATTGCGATCATGGCGTACTGGTTGAATCATCGAGGCGAGGTTCGCAGATCCCTCAGAAAGGAACGGATCAACTGGGTAAGCAGTCAGCTAAAAGAACTCTATGGCCCGCTTCTTGTTTTGGCCGAGACCAACGAACGAGCATGGAGAGAATATCGGAAATCATACTTTCCACCCTCTTCGGGAGAATCGCCAGAGAGCCCGCTAGCGGAATCCGTATCGACGCGATGGCACGTGTGGGTTGAGGCAGTCTTTGCTCCAAGGGCCCAGCAGATGAGGGAAATCATCACTGCACGCGGAGATCTCATTATTGGAAGAGATATGCCGGCAGTGGTACTTGACTTCTGTGCCCATGCGGCAACCTACGATGCCCTATTAGCGAACTGGGACACCATTGCCGTTAACGATTCCACGCTGATCCGTCATCCAGGAAGCAGTTTCCTGTCGTACCTACGCGAGTCGTATATCACTCTGAAAGCGGAGCAAGAAGAGCTGTTGAAATCGAGCCGACCGTAATGATGCCCCAGTCCCTGCGGCAACAAACGGAGAGGAAGAGTATTAATGAAAGTATTCCTGAGCTGGTCCGGGGAGCGCTCCAGGCAAGTCGCCGAGGCACTAAAATACTGGATTCCGGATGTCATCCAAGAGATTGATCCATGGGTCTCGAGTCAAGACATCGCCAAAGGAGGGAAGGGGATCGAGGAAATTACTCATGAACTTGCCGCCACGGACTTCGGAATTATCTGCGTAACGCCAGAAAACGAGGCATCAAGGTGGATAAATTTCGAGGCGGGTTCACTCGCCAAGCAATTCGCAATTGCACATGTCGCCCCATTTCTAATTGACATGAAGATCGCAGACCTAACCGGCCCTCTCGCTAAATTCCAGGCAACCGTGGGCGAAAGTCGGGACGACGTCCGAAAGCTCATTGGCGATATGAACAAGGCGTCAGCGGGACGAGTGGTGGCAGAAGATCGCCTGGAACGATCATTCGCGCGGAGCTGGCCTGAACTGGAAGGGGCTCTCCAAGAAGCCCGCAGAACTTCCCTGCCGGAAGGTTTACAAAATTCAATCAACCGGTCCGAGGCCGAGATGCTTGAAGAGATCCTCTTACTGGTTCGCAAACAAGAATATCGCGGGACGAACCTAGAAGGAAAGGCGAATCAAGCCGAGGAAAAGCTATCACGCAGCCGGCGCATCAGCGAGGACGAGTTCATCGTGACTTCATTTGCGAAGATTGGATGGCAGGTGACTAAGTCCTCATGGGGAAATGCCGAGGTGAACATTACCGCACGGCCCCCGGATGGGGGCGACGTATTCTTGTCGCGCGATTTCATTGAGCGCGTCGCCAAGTCTTTGGACAGGCCCGTGGTCGTGATGAACGAGTCGGGCAATTCACTAATCCGCGGCGGCGTCAACTTCCCTTAGCATGCGCACTATCGATTCACCGGTCGAACTTGACCTCTACAGGAATCGGCATGCTCTCCGTTTTCTTAAAGCGCAGGTTCTCGACTTTCTCTTCCTGAACCCAGGCGTTCCATGCCTTAATGTAAATAGCTACTTGCTCGCGCATGGTATACCGCCGCTTAATGCCCCTTTTCTTCATGTGAGGGACCTTAATCAGGGCGAGCCGCGGGTCTCCAATCTCAAGGTTCGCGCCTGAGGCCAACCCAACGATCCAGCTATCCACCTTGACTGCGGGGGCCGCCTCGGTCGTGACAAAATACCCCACTGCCACGCCAGTTTGACTCGCAAATACATGCTTGGAGACGTCGCGGCCCATGGCCACAGCTTCTCGATACATGTCACTGTCCTCGTTGTATGCTGCCAGGATCCGACCGTTCGCGATTCGGGATCCATTGCCACTCCACGATGAGTCCGGCATGTTCTTGAACAGAAGAACGTGACGAATGGTGGAGTGAAGCAAGGGGAGGTACTTCTCACCAGTGGAAGAAAGTGTGTCCACACCACTTCGACGCTTCCCTGTATCAAGGACAGGAAATGCAGTTCTCGGAAGTCCTTCGAAAACGTAAATCCACACCGGAACACAGGCCTTGATGATGGCATTCAATCGATGCTGGCCATCGAGGAGGCATCCCGTCTCAAGCGGTCCGTCGAGCGCAATTCCCTGGTGTGTCAACTGCCACTCCCCACGGATAATCGAATCAGCCAAGAAATCTACTTGCCCCCAGTCCAAGCGACGATTGACCACTGCCCGGGACAGCAGAATCTCTGCCATCTCTGGAGTAATTTGAGCGAGACGTGGTGTGGGCGCGCCCTGGAGAACCCCGCTATCGATGGCCATCCCAAGATGGTACGGGCCCTGACGGCGTAACATCACCAAAGATCTAAATTGATCATTTTCGAACGCTTATATCCAAATTTGGAAAGTCGAGCTTGCTGTAGCTAGACCACAGAGTCGATATAGGTCATCTATGCGGTTCCCGTCCTCCTGGCTGCGCTGACCATCATCGAAGCCGTGCCAGGGAAGACCGATCTGGCTCACTTGCAGTGGATGCTTTCCCGGCTTCGGGCGGAACTGGTCAGCAGGAGGACTCTCTGACCGCAGTGGGGTGCTTCAGAACTCAGGCGGGCTGCAGCACAAGTACACGATCGACGCCCTCATCGCCATGCTCGCGCTGCGCGTCCCGGCCTCCGTGATCGTCATGCCCTCCGACCCGGACAACTGGCCGAAGCTCTGCGGAAGCCGCTTGGTCGTCAGAGAGGCGTGAACACCACCGACCTCCGGTTCGCGACTTCACTGGCACCAGTGGCACGCGCTGTACCCGACGCTGAGCAGGATCGGGACATCACGGCGGCGGGCCTCCGCGAACGCCTCCTCACCCCACGGCCACCAGTCGACGGGGTTGTCGACGTGTTGGAGGAGGTACGGCGATGTGGACCCAGCGAGACGATTCGGCATGGAACCATCCTCGCGCGCCGAACCCCACCGACCCACCAACCGCCCTGCGTCGAGCGAGTCGAGTCCGGCGTCCGCATCGCGCGGCGACTCGCGTCGGCGTGTGCGGGGGCCTGCGGCCGGCGGTCGGCGCACCGCACGGGCCCGGTCCTCGCCGCGGCGCCGGTACACCCACCCTGCTCGGTTACGGGAAGAAGGATCGATGCACGAGTACGAGGCGAAGTTTTTGGCCGTCGACGTCGCCGGCCTCCGGGACAAGCTGATCGGGCTGGGTGCCGTCCAGGCGTTTCCCCGGACTCTGCTCACCCGTTGGATCTTCGAGAGCGAAGCACTCGACGGCGGTGCGTGGCTGCGCCTGCGGGACGAGGGCACCCGGTCCACGCTCACCCTCAAGCAGGTGACCGACCCCACCCGGATCGACGGCACGACGGAGATCGAGACCGAGGTCGCGGACCTGCCCGCCATGGCGGAGATCCTTCGCCGGCTCGGCCTCCGGGAGGTCCGCTACCAGGAGAACTACCGCGAGGAGTGGCGGCTGGGCGAGATCGCCTTCGACTTCGACACCTGGCCCGAGCTTCCCACCTTCGTGGAGATCGAGGGCCCCGACGAGGCATCCGTCCGCCGGGGCGCGGCGCTGGTGGAACTCGACTACGCCGAGGCCAGGTTCGGCAGCGTGGACGAGATCTACAAGAGCGAGGCGGGGCGCGACATCCTCGCGGAGCCCACCCTCCTTTTCCCGAACGCCGGGTAGCGGAGAGGCCGTCCTTCCCGCCGGACGGGACCTTGTGCTCCGCCGGTCGGTCCGGGCGGCGGTCACTCGCCCGAAATCGACCGGCGGCGGGGGTGGTCAGCCCTGGTGAACGCCCGCGATGAACGCGCGGAACTGGTCGTGGCCGAAGGTCAGTACGGGGCTCCGGTCGAGCTTGGAGTCCCGGGTCCCGACGATGGCCGGCAGGATCGCCGCTTCGACGCAAGAGCCGTTCGTGCCGCTGTGGCTGGACTTGAACCACTCCGCGTTGGCGAGGGTGGTTGGGTTGGTGCTCATTTCATCTCCTTGTCGATGCGTTCGAGCATCGTGATGGTGTCGTCCGGATCATTCGCAGCGCCCACCAACTGGTCCCGGGCGACCTGGAATTTTCGAACGTCGGCGGGCCGCTGCAAATAGATGTTCCCGCCCGCAGTCTCCAGATAGACCCCAGGTGGCGTGAGTTGGTCGAATCCGAGCAGGGTGAAGCCACCATTCAGTCCGACGTGAGCGCCCTTGGCATGGGCAAGAATCTGGATGGTCACGTTGGGGAGAGTGGACAACTCGGCAAGTAGGCGCAGTTGAGCCCGCATGACGTCGACACCGCCAAGTGGCCGCCGCAGCGTGCTCTCTTCGTGGATGGCCCATACCGCCATCGGATCCTGGGAGCGGGTGAGCGCGGCTCGCCGCTCCATTCGGAAGCGGACCAGGCGCTCGACTTCGTCCGGCTCGCGATCCGATCTGATCATTGCTCGGGCGTAGTCCTCCGTTTGAAATAGCCCGTTGACCAGCAGCGGTTCGTACACGTCCAGCGTCACGGCATCGGATTCGAGCCCGGCGTATGTGCTCATGCCGGATGGCAGAACGTCGTCGTACGCCTCCCACCATCCGCGCTGCTGCGCATCCCGGTGAATCTGGAGGACGGCCGCAACCTGGGCTTCCTCGGTGACCCCGTACCAGGCCAGCAGATCCTTGACATCGCGACTGGTGATCGGTGCCTGACCCGTCTCCACGCGGCTGATCTTGGCTTGCGAGCACTCCAGGTGCGCGGCGGCATCCTCGATCAACCGTCCAGCCGAGACGCGCAAGCGCCGTAGCTCCGCCCCGAGTTGCCGTTTCCGTACGGTCGGCCCACTGGTGGCCACGTGCGGCTCCCCCTCTGGTCGTCCTGCCTCGCCGCACCAGTGTGCCCGAGCGTCACGGAGACGAGCATGAGCGTCACTCACACGAGTGAAAGATCCGAAATACGCCATGTATTTGCCTCACGCACTTGCGTGGAGTACGTGCGACCGCGACTCTCGATATCACGGTCCGTAGCGCATTGGTAGCTCATCCGGTGTGCGATGCCCTGTTCAGGGCGTTCGGACCTGCCGATTCGGTGAGGAGCAGCCATGACACAAGGGCACCGCGCATGAGGTTCGAGGCGTTTGCGCCGAGCCCCGAAGGGCGTCGGCTGTTGGACGAGCTGGTGGGAAAACAGGTGTGCGACACCCGATCGGGGGTGTGTGGCGTCCTGGTGGACGTCATCGGGTCCACCGCCTACGCGCGGATGCCGTCCGCGTTGGAGTGGCGGGCGCCCATCGGGTGCATCGCAGCGATTCCGGCGAACACGGCCGAAGGACAGGCGCGTTGAGTGCCGACGGGCGTAGGGGGTGGGGCGGACCTGGACAGCTTGCCCCACCCCCCTCGTGCCCCCAAGTGAAAGGACACTTCCCCACGATGACAGATGATCGCGACGACATTCGCCTCGGCCCGACCGGGATTTCGGCACTCGAACGGGTGCCGGACGCGCGGCTGCGGCTTCCCATTCCGGAGGCGGCCCGCAGTGGGCCCAAGCCGACGAACACATTCACCATCTGGCGGGCCATCGGGACGTCGACCGCCCTGGTGCGCGCCGAGCCGCCCTACCGCGAGGCACGGCCGAGACTTCACCCGAAGGCCCATCGCGTGCCGGGTTGGTCGACCGGCGAGGAGATCGACAAGGCCGCCGCCTTCGTCGAGCGCTACCGGGACGCCTGGTGCCGCGACGGCCGCACGGGGCGGGAGGGCACCCTCACCGCCGTCAACGGTCGAAGCGCCTACCTGCGCGCCATGAACGGCGTCGAGTTCACCTACCGACTACCGACACTCGTGATCGTCCGGCTGCCGCCCCCGCGCCTGTACCGGCGGGTTCGCTACGTCGGGAAGGAGGACCCGGCCCGCCGCCCACCGGGCGACATCATGGAGACGTGGGCCGTCACCAACGGCACGCTCGCGACCGTACAACCACGCACCGGCCCGGCCTGGTTCGCCCTGCTCGCCGACCTCGAACGCGACCTCCCGACCGGCCCCGTGGCCGACTGGGACGATCCTCCGTTCATCCCGCACCACGCCGAGGACGAAGGCGCGGACCCGGACAGGGCCTGATCACATCAGAGACCACCGCACCCGCACGCACCACACCTGCGCTCCGCGCGCGAGGCGCGGGGCGCGGATCGCGGGTGATTCGGCCGGTCAGGCGACGGGCGCGCCCTTGTCCCGCTCGGACTCGGCCGCCCGGTCGGCGGTGGCGCCCGGCTTGCCGTCCTCGTCGAAGTCCACCCGCTTGAGCTGCTTGTTCATCGACTTGAGCAGGAGCCAGGTGGCGACCGCGATCGCGGCGACCACCACGAACCCGAGCAGGCCGGGCGTGACCTTGCTCTCCTCGACCGCGAGCTGGAGCGCGAGCGGTGTCATGACGAACTACCTCCTGGATCGGAACCCCTTGTGAACAAGAGTGACATCCGATCGGCGGGACGTATGCACCGAGGGCCCGGAGAATCGTGCTCCGGGCCCTCGTACGGTCATCCGCGGGTGGTCAGCGCCGCACGCCCACCCGTACGCCCGCGAACAGGTCGTCCTCCGGCAGATCCGTGTCCACCAGCGAACGGACCAGCTCGTAGTCCTCCGTCGGCCACACCTCGCGCTGCACCGAGAGCGGAACCCGGAACCAGAAGCCGTCCGGGTCCACCTGGGTGGCGTGCGCGATCAGCGCCCGGTCGCGCGTCTCGAACCAGTCGGCGCACGGGATGCGCGTGGTGATGTCGCGCTCGTCGCGGTCGCCCCAGCGCTCCAGCCACTCGCCGTACGGCGACTCCAGGCCGCGGCTGAGCATGCCCTCGTGCAGCGCCTCGATCCGCGCGCGCGAAATGCCCTGGTTGTAGTACAGCTTCAGCGGCTGCCACGGCTCGCCGGACTCCGGATACGCGTCCGGGTCGCCCGCGGCGTCGAAGGCCACCATGGTGATCTTGTGCGTCTGGATGTGGTCGGGGTGCGGGTAGCCGCCGTTCTCGTCGTACGTGGTGATCACATGCGGACGGAACTCGCGGATCAGCCGGACCAGCGGCTCGGCCGCCTTTTCCACGTCCAGCACCGCGAAGCAGCCGTCCGGGAGCGGCGGCAGCGGGTCGCCCTCGGGCAGCCCCGAGTCCTCCCAACCCAGCCACGCCTGCTCCACGCCCAGGATCGCGCGCGCCGCGTCCATCTCCTTGCGGCGCACCTCGTGGATGTTGGCCTCGATCTCCGGGTCGCCCTGGAGAGCGGGGTTGAGCACCGAGCCGCGTTCGCCGCCGGTACAGGTCGCGACGAGGACCTCGGCCCCCTCGGCGACATAGCGCGCCATGGTGGCCGCGCCCTTGCTCGACTCGTCGTCGGGGTGCGCGTGCACCGCCATCAGCCTCAGCCGATCGTCACTCACCGGAACGTCGCTCCTCATCCGTGCCCCGTGTCCCAGCCGCCGGGTCGTACCGCCGGGACCTGTCGAGGGCCGCTCTTGCACCGGACATATAGTGGCCGATAGATCTCGCTCGGGCGCAAACCCGGGCCCGTCCCGCAGGAGACCCGGTGAGCGCAACGCCCGTCACCCGTTACGGCAAGGGCGCCACCCGAAGCGATCGAAAGTTGCGGATCGCGTTCGCGGTCTTCATGGTCGTGCTCGTGGCCGGGACGGTTTGGATCGGCCTCGATGTGGCGAACCCCGGCGTACGCGGGTCTATTCCGAGCTTCAAGGTCACCTCGGATTCCTCGGTGGAGGTCCAGGTGGAGATCCGCAAGGACAGCGACAAGGAAGCCGTCTGCGTGCTGCGCTCGCGCGACGAGGGCGGCGCCGAGGTGGGTCGCCGCGAACTGCGTTTCGCCAAGGGCGACAAGCACATCGAGCGCACCGAGACGCTGCAGACCATGGGCCGGCCCAACACCGCCGAGCTGGAGGACTGTCACACCGTCGGCTGAGCGGCGGTGCCGACGTCGTCGGCCGATCGTGTCCCGGGTCACCCGGGTGTGCGTGACTGCCCGAGACGTCGGGAGATTGTTACTCTCGAAGCTTCGTCCCCTCACGACCCGAGGTGTTCACACCGCGGACGGTGAGGGGGCGCTGGTATATGTGACCCCCTCCGCCGACCGGGCCCGCCCGGACGGCCGGTCGGACCGCGTGTACCTCATTCGTACGCACCGTGTACGCAACCCCTGTCGCAGACCTACGAGGAGCACCCCGTGACCCAGACCAGCGAAAGCGTCACCTGGCTCACCCAGGAGGCGTACGACCGGCTCAAGGCCGAGCTGGAACACCTGTCGGGTCCCGGCCGTTCCGAGCTCGCCGTGAAGATCGAAGAGGCCCGCCAGGAAGGCGACCTCAAGGAGAACGCGGGCTACCACGCGGCCAAGGAGGAACAGGGCAAGCAGGAGCTGCGGATCCGCCAGCTCATCGGCCTGCTCCAGAACGCCAAGGTGGGCGAGGCCCCCGCGGACGACGGCGTCGTCGAGCCCGGCATGGTCGTCACCGTCATCTTCAACGGCGACAAGGACGACCCCACGACCTTCCTGCTCGGTTCGCGCGAGGACGCGGTGAGCGACGTGGACGTCTACTCGCCGCAGTCGCCGCTGGGCAAGGCGATCAACGGCAGGACGGTCGGCCACAAGGCCACGTTCGCGCTGCCCAACGGCAAGAGCACCAGCGTCGAGGTGTTGGCGGCCAAGCCCTACAAGGGCTGAGCACCGACCCCAAGCGGCCCGCGCTCCCGGTATTCGGGAGCCGGGCCGCTTGCTTGTCCGGGGCACCGAAGTGCGGGACCTGCTCGTCGATCCCTCGGCGAGGTGTCAGCCGGTCGCCCGGAGGTACTTGCGCACCGCGAGCGCGCGGAAGAGCACGATGATCAGGGCCGACCAGATCAGCGACGCCCACACGGGGTGCTGCATGGGCCACGCGTCGGACTGCACGACACCCGGATTGCCGAACAGCACTCGGGCCGCCTGCACCGTCGCGCTGAACGGGTTCCACTCGGCGATGTGCCGCACCCAGGGCGTCATCTGACTGGAGTCCACGAAGGCGTTCGAAATGAACGTCACCGGGAACAGCCAGATGATTCCTCCCGAGGTCGCCGCCTCCGGGGTTCGCACGGACAGGCCGATCAGCGCTCCGATCCAGGTGAAGGCGTATCCCAGCAGGAGCAGCAGGCCGAAGCCGGCCATGACCCGCCCGGCGGTGGTCGGCTCGGCGGAGCCGGTGCGCCAACCCACGAGGAGGGCGACGCTCGCGAGGACGAGCATCGTGATGGCCGTCTGGGCGAGATCCGCGACCGTGCGGCCGGTCAGGACGGCACCTCGCGCCATGGGCAGCGAGCGGAACCGGTCGATGAGCCCCTTCTGCATGTCGTCCGCGATACCGGCGGCCGATCCCGCGGTGGCGAAGGTGACGGTCTGCGCGAAGATGCCCGCCATCAGAAAGTTCTTGTAGACGTCCGAGTCGGTGCTGTCACCGATCTTCATCGAGCCACCGAAGACGTACGTGAACAGCACCACGAACATCACCGGCTGGATGACCCCGAAAAGGATCATCTCCGGAATCCTGGTCATCCGAATCAGGTTCCTGCGGGCGATGACCAGGGAGTCGCGCAGCGACTGGGCCACGCCGCCGCGGACCACGGGCGCGCCTACGGGGGTCTTGGTCAGTACGGCCATTACCGCTTCACCGCCTTGTCGAGGCCGCGCTGCGGGCCGTCGTCCTCGGTCGTCTCGTCGGAGTCGCGCTCGGCCGTGCCGTTGCCGGTCTCGGACTCCGCGGCATGGCCGGTGAGCGAGATGAACACGTCGTCCAGGGTGGGTCGGCGCAGCCCGATGTCGTCGATCTCGATGCCGCGCGCGTCGAGTTCGCGGATAATCTCGGCGAGCAGCTTGGCGCCGCCGGTCACCGGGACGGTGATCCGCCGCTGGAGCTTGACCACGCCCAACTCGCCCTTGCCGAACGAGGTCAGCATCTCGCTCGCGTCGGCCATGCGCTCCGCGTCGTGTACGACCACCTCGACCCGCTCGCCGCCGACCTTGGCCTTGAGCTGGTCGGCGGTGCCGCGCGCGATCACCTTGCCGTGGTCGACCACGGCGATGTCGTTCGCGAGGTGGTCGGCCTCCTCCAGATACTGCGTGGTCAGCAGCAACGTGGTGCCGCCCGCGACGAGTTCCTCGATCACCCGCCACAGCGCCATGCGGTTGCGCGGGTCGAGCCCGGTGGTCGGCTCGTCCATGAACATCACCGGCGGGCTGACCACGAGCGCCGCGGCCAGGTCGAGCCGGCGGCGCATGCCGCCCGAATAGGTCTTGGCGGGCCGGTCGCTCGCCTCGGACAGGTCGAACTGGGCCAGTAGTTCGTCGGCCCGCTGCTTGGCGTCGCGACCGCTGAGCTGATACAGCTCGCCGACCATCCGAAGGTTCTCGCGGCCGGTCAGATACTCGTCCACGGCCGCGAACTGGCCGGACAGGCCGATCGAGCGGCGGACCGCGTTGGGATTCTTCAGCACATCGTGACCGGCCACCACGGCTCGCCCGGAATCGGGTTTGAGCAATGTGGTCAGCACTCGCACACATGTCGTCTTGCCTGCGCCGTTCGGTCCGAGCAGGCCCAGGACGGTGCCGGTGGGCACACTCACGTCCACGCCGTCGAGCGCTCGGACCGAGCCGAAGGTCTTTACCAGACCTTCGGCGACGATCGCTTCCTGCATGTCGGTGGATCACTCCTCGTGCGGATGGGGGCATGGGGGCGGGCCGATCGATTCAGATCTCCACCATGCGCCCAACGCACCGAGCATGCGACCGCTTTTCTCCGGAAACGTAACTCTTCGTGTCCGGATGACAGCCCACCGGAATCGCCCGGTCGTGCGTCGGCGAACTCCGGATACCTCTCGGCCGCGTCCTCCGTGGACGGACATGGCTTGGCTCGACAGCCAAGCACACGGCACCGACATCGCCGACTCGCCCCACCCCGTCGACTCAGCTCTTGCCGACGGTGTATCCCGCGCTGTACAGCGCCTCCACCACCGCCGCGCAGTGGCTGCGGCCCTTGGTCTCCAGTTGCAGGTCCACATCCGCCTCGCCGACCCGCAGCGTCGCGTCGGTGCGCACGTGCGACACCGCGGCGATGTTGGCGTCGGTCTCGGCCAGGCGAACCAACAGGGTGGCCAGCGCGCCGGGGCTGTCCGGGATCCGCACCCGCAACGACAGATAGCGGCCGGCCGAGGCCAGACCGTGTCGCAGCACCCGGAGCATCAGCAGCGGGTCCACGTTGCCGCCGGACAACACCGCCACCACCGGCCCCTCGATCGGCTCGCCGGCCTCCAGCAGCGCCGCCACCGACGCGGCTCCGGCCGGCTCGACCACCAGCTTGGCCCGCTCCATGCACAGCAGCAGGGCCTGCGACAAGGATTCCTCACCGACCGTACGGATACCGTCGGCGTGCTCCCGGATCAGCGCGAAGGGCACCTCGCCGGGGCGACCGACCGCGATGCCGTCGGCCATCGTGCCGAACGAGGGCAGCGAGACCGGCGCGCCCGCCGCGAGCGAGGGCGGGTACGCGGCGGCGGACGCCGCCTGTACGCCGATCACCTTGACGTCGGGGCGAAGTGCCTTGACCGCGACCGCGATTCCGGCCAGCAGCCCGCCGCCGCCGGTGCCCACCAGGATGGTCTTGACCTCGGGGCACTGCTCCAGGATCTCCAGGCCGACGGTGCCCTGGCCGGCCACCACGTCCTGGTGGTCGAACGGGTGGATGAACACCGCGCCGGTCCGGTCCGCGTGGGCTCGCGCGGCGGCCAGCGCGTGCTCGACGTTCTCGCCGCCCAGGATCACCTCGGCGCCGTACGAGCGGGTCGCGGCCACCTTGGGCAGCGGCGCGCCGGCCGGCATGAACACCGTGGACGCGACGCCCAGGGTGCGGGCCGCGAGCGCGACGCCCTGCGCGTGGTTGCCGGCGCTGGCCGCCACCACACCGCGCTCCCGCTCGGACTCGGACAGGCCCGCGATCCGCACGTACGCACCGCGGATCTTGAACGATCCGGTGCGCTGGAGGTTCTCGCACTTGAGGTGGACGGGCGCGCCGATGCGGTCGGTCAACGCCCGACACGACCTCATCGGGGTCTCGCGAACGACGCTCTCCAGCATCTTTCGCGCGATCCGGATGTCGTGCAGGGTCACCGTGGCCGGGGCAGGACTGCTCATACGCCGAGTGTCGCACCAACCGCACGTGCGGATGCGCCGGGTCTCCTCCCGTCCCGGTGGTCACGGGAGTTCGGGCCCGGGGGCGGGGACCGAGTCGGGCCCGGCTCGGGAGCCGGGTCAGGAACCGGTCGGGAGCCGGTTCGGGACCCGGGTCGGGAGTCGGGTCAGGACCCGGGTCGGGAGCCGGGTCAGGAGCCGCCCGGGTTCCGGCTCTGGCGGCGTTCCATCGAGGCGTTGAAGAGGGTCAGCAGTTCGGTGAACCGCTCGCGGTCGTCCATGCTCCAGCCTTCGCAGATCTCCGCCATCAGGCGCTGCCGGGCGTGCCGCACCTGATGCAGCCGGTCCCGGCCCTCGGCGGAGAGTTCGAGCAGTACGGCGCGGCCGTCGTCGGGATTGGGCACCCGATCCACCAGGCCCTGTTCGACCAACGGGGTGACCTGCCGGGTCACCGTGGACGAATCGATCGTCATCGCCTGCGCGAGTGCCTTGACGCCCATCGGCCCACCCGCTTCGAGCCGGCCGAGCAGGAGATAGGCCGCGCGGTCCATCGAGTTGCGCAGTTCGCCGACGGCACCGAGCCGGGTCTGCTCGGCACGACGCGCGAACAGCGCCACCTCGTGCTGCAGGCGGTCGTAGAGCGGGTCGGCAGAGCCGGTGGGGTCGTCATGGGCCTGGTCCGGTGTCATCGCCGCTCGTTCGTCGATCGGATGTGGTGCTCCGAAGGATATTGCGCGGACCGGGATCACCGGGCCTCGACCGGATGATTCCACCCCGCATTGCCGTCCCGGATTCTGCCGCGCCGGCACCGGGAGGTGTGGTCGCCGTCGCCGGCGGGTGGGATCGCGGTCGCCGGCGGGCGGAGCCCCACCCGGAGCCGCGGTCGGCGTCGGGTGGGGCACGCGGTCGGCGTCGTGATGCCCCGAGGACCGACATGTCGCGACTCGCGACTACCCGAACGGGTGCGGGGCAGCCTCACAGTGAGCGGCGACGGCATCGGGCCGGCCGGACATCCGCTCGGCGGATCTGCGGGAGGAACCGTGCACAAGCGCGACGCTCGCGAGTTCGACGTCTTCGTCCACAGCGTCGGCGCGCAACTGCTCCGAGCCGCCGACCTGCTCACCGGTGACCGGCAGCGCGCCGAACGCCGGGTCGAGCGCGCGTTGGCGCACACCTGTGTGAACTGGAGCCGGCTACCCGACCAGGATCCGGTACGCACCGCGTGGCGGGCGCTGCTGGCCGGCTACCTGGACCCGTGGCGTCCGGGACCACGCGGGTATCGCGGCGAACACCCCGACGCGGGCGAGCCGTTCACCACCTTGGACCGGCTCGGCCGGGTCGAGCGGGCCACCGTGGTGCTGCGGTTGTACGCGCGCCTGGACGAGTACGACGCGGCGGAGGCGCTGGGGCTGCCGATCGAGACGGTGGCCCGCGCGTGGCGGCGCGGGATGGCCGAGGTACTGGCCGACGGGACGCTCGCGCGCGGCGGGTTGGGGCAGGGGGCGGGCGCGGAGACGGTCGGGGCGGAGCCGGTTCGGGTCGAATCGGCTCGGGTCGAACCGGCTCGGGTCGAACCGGCTCGGACGGAGACGGTTCGGATGGAACCGGTCCGAGCGGAGACGGTCCGATGAGCGTGACGGTGTCGCCGCCCGGGTCGGCGGACGCGGAGGATGTGCCCGAACCGCCGGAGTTCCCGTATCGACCGCTGCCCGCGAACCTGGCGCGGCGGGTGCGCCGGCGGGCGTACCGACGACGGCTGTGGCACGTGCTCGGTTCGTGCGCACTGGCCGGCGCGGTGGCCGGCGGGTTGTGGTTGGCCACCCCGGGGACCGGCGGCGGGGGCGGCCTGCCACCTGCGCCCACACCCACACCCGTGGGGCCGATCGAGAACATCGCGCCACTGCGAATTCGCACCGACGTCGGACTGGGCGGCTCGGTGTGGATCGGCGACGCGGGGCCGGATCGGGGTTCGTCGTGGTGTCTGGGCGGGGCGGCCGAGGAGGAGCCGTCGACGTGCCGATTCCTGCCTACGCCCGGCCGGCTGGACACGGCGACCCTGGACCCGGGCGTGTACGCGCCCACCGGTCAGCGCCTGGTGGTCGCGATCCTGGTCGGCCAGACCATGCCCGCCCCGGCGGTGCGCGGCGAACTGCGCGACCCCTCGGGCGCCCGGCAGATGCGCCTGATCCGACCGACCGGCCTCCCCGGCGTCGCCTACCTGTGGACCTACGCGACCGACACCCCGATCTCGATCACCGTCTATGACGAGAACGGCAACCTGGTCACCGCCTGCGCCTCCTGCACGGACCCGATGCGCTGACCCCCTCCGACGCCCCCACCCGATCCGCTCGGGCACCGGGATGGATCGGCACGCGACGAGTTCCGCGCGTTCATCGCGGGCGTTCACCAGGGCTGACCACCCCGCCGCCGGTCGATTTCGAGCGGGTGACCGTCGCCCGGACCGACCGGCGGAGCACAGGAGAACTTCGCCTCGTATTCGACATCCCGCGAGCAGTCGGCCCCCAATCTAGACTGCTGAATCCCGCCCCCGTCGAGAGGTACTCATGCGTCCCGTGCGATTTGAGCCCTGGTTGGCCGAGCTGCTCAGGCAGTCCGGCGCGGTCACCGATGTTGCGATCCGCACCGAGGCCGGTGAGCAGAAGGCTCCTCGCCCGGGTCCGTACGGAGTCTCGTTCCGACTGAGCAACGGGGCCACGGTCGCGTTGAGCATCACCGCGGAGTCCGCACAGGGCGACCAGTACGCCCAACCGGAGACCGAGGTTCAGGGTGAGCCGCCGGCGCGCATCGAATCGGTGCCCACGATCGACGGGGCCAAGGTCAAGGTTGCCGACATCGAGGAGTGGCTGGCCGCCCTGGTGGTCAACAGCGGAAGTCCCGAGCTCCTGCAAGTGAGCACGCGCTACTCCCAGGAAGACCCGCTGGGTGCGATCCCCTACGGCCTCGAACTCCGCTGGCACAGCGGGGCGAAGATCCGCCTGAATTTCCAGGACGCCTACAGCTCTGGTGGTCGCCCCGGAGCGGCCTACCAGTGTCCGGACACCATCTGAATCCAGGAAGGGCGCACCCCTGCACGTACCTGCGTCAGGAACGCAAAAACGTGGCCTCCAGGCAAGCGGCATCCGAGTGGCAATGCACGACCTGTAAACAGCGGGTCGGCGTGGACGGCAACGGCAAGGCCAACAAGCACACCCGTCCGGGCGACGTGAACAACTGGTGTCCCGGTACCGCCGTGCAACCCGCACCGAAGTAGCAACCGTGCCCGCTCGGTGAACTCGGCGGCCCGCGAGCCCAGATGCCGGGTGGCCCGACCACGTCGAGCCGTCCGGCGTTCGAGAGCACGCGGGCCGCAGGATGGCCGCCCGGTTCAGCCCAGTGCCCGTTCCAGGTCTGCCAGGAGGTCGTCGGCGGATTCGATGCCCACCGACAAGCGGACCAGGTCGCCGGGGACTTCCAGTGGGGAGCCGGCCGCGGAGGCGTGGGTCATCCGGCCCGGGTGCTCGATCAGCGACTCGACGCCGCCGAGCGACTCGCCGAGCGTGAACAGTTCGGTCCGGTTGCACACCTGCACGGCGGCCTCCTCGCCACCGCCCACCCGGAACGACACCATGCCGCCGAACGCCTTCATCTGCTTGACCGCGACATCGTGGCCCGAGTGTCCCGGCAGCCCGGGATAGAGCACCTCGGTCACCCGCGGGTGCCGGGACAGCAGGTCCACCACCCGCTCGGCGTTCGCGCAGTGCCGGTCCATCCGGACCCCGAGGGTCTTCAGTCCGCGCAGCGTCAGCCACACGTCGAACGGCCCGGGCACCGCGCCCATCGCGTTCTGGTGGAACGCCAACTCCTCGGCCAGGCCCGTGTCCCGGACCACGAGGGCGCCGCCGATCACGTCGGAGTGCCCACCCATGTACTTCGTCGTCGAGTGCACCACCACGTCGGCGCCCAGCGTCAGCGGCTGCTGGAGGTAGGGCGAGGCGAACGTGTTGTCCACCACGAACAGCGCGCCCGCCTCGTGCGCGACGGCCGCCAGCGCGGCGATGTCGGCCACCCCCAGCAGCGGGTTGCTCGGCGTCTCGCACCAGACGATCTTCGTGACGCCCGGCCGGATCGCGGCGCGCACCGCGGCGAGGTCGCCGGCGTGCGCGGGGGTGTAGTCGATGCCCCAGCGGGAGGCGACCTTCGCGAACAGCCGATAGGTGCCGCCGTAGGCGTCGTCCGGGATCACCGCGTGGGCGCCCGGCGCGCACAGGGCGCGCAACAGGCAGTCCTCGGCGGCCAGACCGGACGCGAAGGTCAGGGCCCTGGTGCCGTCCTCCAGAGCCGCGATGCATTCCTCGAGCGCGGTACGGGTCGGGTTGCCGGAGCGGCTGTACTCGTAGCCGCCGCGCAGTCCGCCGACACCGTCCTGCTTGTATGTGGACACCTGGTAGATCGGCGGAACCACGGCCCCGGTCAGCGGGTCGGGTTCCTGCCCGGCGTGGATCGCCAGGGTCTCAAAGCCGTGCGATTGGGTCATGACCGGAACGTTAGCCGCCCCGGCGGCCTCCGGTGCACTTCCACCGCACGGGCGCCGGCCCGGACCGAGGCCCGGGTGCGCCCGACCGTGCGGTGGCGGCGAGTTCCCCGTCCTGGGCCGGGCGCCCGATCAGGAGCGCAGCAGGCGGTCGAGCATCAGGCGGCCGGCCTGGCCGGCGCGGGTGCGCACTTCGGGAAGCCGGTCGGCGGTGGGGCCGCTGAAGTAGGAGGACATCACGACGGTGTCCTTGCGCAGGGTCAGCACGACGTACGGGTACGGTCCGCCGCCGGCCTTGGGGTACATCAGACCCTCCTCGGCGAACACCTCGTCCGCCTCCGGGAACGCGGGCTGTCCGGCGCCCGGGGTGTCCTTGGCCTGAGTACCGTCCGGGTAGGTGCGGGTCGGGCAACGGTCCTTGACCTGGCGCGCGTTCTGCGCCTGCTCACGCGCGCCGCGCACGTCCTTGTGCACGATCACGGTGGTGCTGCCGCTGGAAAGCTGCGCGGGTTGGCCGGGATCCGGCCGTTGCACCTGGCGCACCCACTGGCCGACGATGCTCGGTGCCAGGGGCACGGTCTGCTGCGTGCAGTCGGCGGCGTAGTCGGTCCAGGTCTCGCCGGAGAACTCGTACGTGCTCTGCCGGACGAAGCCGGTCCCCCAGTCCTCCGGGCCGAGCGCGAGCGACGTGGCCAACGCCTGTGCCTGCTCGGGGGTACGGCTCGGCGGCGCGGTGCCGGCGACCGGGCGAGTGGCGGAAGCGCTCGGGCGCGAGGGGGAACCGCTCGGCCCCGGTCCCTTGACCATCGGGTCGGCGCTGGTGGGCGCCGCCTCGGGAGCCACCGCGAACGGATCGTCGCCACCGTCGGCGCAGCCCGCGAGCAACAGGGCGCCGAGTACCGGACCGACCGCGTGAACCGCCATTCTTCTGATGCCGTACATTCCGATGCCCCCCGTGTGCGTGAACCCCCATGGTATTCACCGCGTTCGGCGGGGGTCAGCGCAGTTGCACCCGGGTGCGCGCGACCATCTTGGCGAGAGCGTCGATGGCCTGGTTCTTGGCCGACTCGAAGGTCTTGTCGCCCCGGTCGACGACGGCCGCGGTGAGCACCATCTGGCCCTGACGGGCCGTCACCCACACGTACTGGAACGGCGCGCCGCCACGTCCGCTAACCCACTGGGCGCGCGCGACGTGTACCTCGTCGATGCCCTCGACGGTCAGGTCGAAGACCTGGATGCCGGTCAGCTTCTCATCGCCGGCGAGCACCTGGTCCGGGCAGCGCCGCCCGTCGTCGATCCCGATCTTCATGTCGGTCCGAGCCGCCGCCGTGTCGGCGTACACCGTCGCGGAGGAGGTCGCGAGCGTCTTGCTGAGGTTGTCCACGCTCGGTTGGCCGTCCGGGATGTACACGTAGCGCGCCATCGTCGCGAGCGCGCCCGGGGTGGTGCCCTGGACCACCTGCTTGCAGTCGGTGCCGGTGACCACCCGGTCCAGCCCGGTGTACTCGTAGTCGCGTTCCTGCGGGACGTAGGTCGGGCCCCAGTCCTTGGGCACCAGTACCACCGCCGTGACCAGTGCCTGCGCCTGCGGGGTGGTGAGCGTGACGTCGGCACGCGTGGTCGCGGTCGGGCGCGGCGTGCCGGACACCGGCGGCGCGGAGGTGACCGGATCCGGCGAGGGCGGGGCCGGCGGCGGGGGCGGATCGGTGCGGTCCCCCTGGCTCGCGCTCACGCTGGGCGGGTCGCTCTTCAGGCCGAACGAACCCCCGTTGGACGAACCGCCCTGACACCCGACCACGAGCGCGCCGCTCACGATCAGGGCCGCCCCCACAGCCACCACGCGCATCATGGATCGCCCCCGCTTCCGAAACGTTCGCCTCGACAACCATTGAAGCCGGTGGCGACGCCTCGCGTGCGGGAACAGCGCTACTACGAGCGCTACTTCGACGCCACGGGCAGGCTCGCCACCGTCACCGCACGAACCCTGGCCGGGGTCTACGCGGGTTCCATGGGAATTCCATGTGAGTGCACGCACGAGGCGCCGCCCCACCCCGCGCACGCACTCCCTTCGACCGCTTCGTCCCACTGTGAACATCCACTACGAACACGGTCGGGTGAACGGCTCGGCCTTCGACGGGTGAACCGGATCCACGTTCATAGCATCAACGCTATGAGGCGAGGAGTAAGCGTATGACCGGCCGCAGTGACTGGCAGGAGATCCGCTCGCGGCGAATGGCGGAAGCCGGCGCCGAAGAGCCTTACGAGGCGACTCGGATCGCGTTCGAGCTCGGGCGCAGCGTTCGGGAGATGCGCGAGCGACACGGGCTCACGCAGGCTGTCCTCGCCGACGCCGCCGGGATGACCCAGTCGGCGGTGGCTCGCTTCGAGGCAGGTGGGACCGTGCCGACGATCCAGGTGTTGGAGCGGCTGGCGAGAGCGTTGGACGCCGAGCCGATCGTGCGCCTGGCGCCGCACACGGCGGCTTGAGCGAGCGGTGGGGGGACTGCTCCGGGTGAGTCCGTGCCGACTCGTGTCTTGTTCGCGGGCCGGGTGCTGTGCCATATATGTCTAGACCAATTTGCTCTCGGTGGAGAGAGGCGTCGTGGCGCGACGAATGGCATGGATCGGCTTGACCGGGTTGGCCGTTGCGCTCGTGGTGGCGGGGTGTTCCGAGGACGGGAAGGACACCTCGGCGCCGGCGGTGCCCGGCGAGGTCACCGCACTCGCGTCGAGTTCGGTGTCGGTGCACGTGATGTGGCGCGCGGATCCGGACGTCGCGGTGTTCGAGGTGTACCGCGGGGACGCGAAGGTGCTGGACGTGACCGGCGGGCGGCACATGGTCGACGTCGGCGGACTGACCCCCGGGACCGCGTACTCGTTCTCCGTGCGGGCGCGGGACCGGGCCGGGAACGTGTCGCCGGCGAGCGCGGTCGTGCCCGCCACGACCTTGTCCGTGGCCCAGGGCGAGCGCGTACCGCCGACCGCGCCGCGGAACGTGCGGGGACAGGCCCGGGGTGCCGGCGGTGCCACGCTGTCCTGGGAGGCGGCCACGGACGACGTGGGGGTGACCGCGTACGACGTGTGGCAGGCCGGTGTGCGGGTGCACAGCGTCGCGGGAGACCTGACCACGGCGGTGGTCAGCGGGCTCCGGCCGGGCACCGCGTACAGCTTCACGGTCACCGCGCGCGACGCCGCGGACAACAAGTCGCCGGAGAGCAACGCCGCGGCGGTACTCACCGAGCAGGGCACCGGCGACGGTCGCGACACCGCGCCGACCGGGCTGCGCGCGGTGCCTCGGGTCGCGGTGGACGGCACGTACGTCGACCTGAGCTGGACGCCACCGGACGTCGACGGGGCGGTCGCGAGCTACGAGGTGTACCTGGACGGGAAGTTCCTGACCACGGTGATGTGGGGAGTGGCGCCGCCGTCCGGGACGGCGCAGTACAGCCTCCCGCTGGGGGATCAGCCGGTGGCCGGGCGGGTGCTGAAGATCCGGGGCCAGTTGCCCGACGGCAAGTGGGGTGCCTTCTCCGCCGACCTGACCCTCACCGACGCGCCGGCCGGCGGCACGGGCACGGACCCGTCGGCGCCGTCGGCCGCGTCGACCGGCCCTTGAGCGCTTCGCCGCGGGTGGATACCCGGGAGCCGGTCCCCCGGCGGCCGGGATGCCGTCAGCGCGACCGCGACGCGCGGGTCGCGCGGGTGGACCTGGTGGAGCCCGTCGGGTTCTCCGGGATGGTCGGCATCGCCGAGCGCGGAGTGCGGGCCGCGCGACCGCTCGGCTTGGCGACCGGGCCGATCTCGCGGGTCAGCCACAGGCAGATCACGTTGACGACGTAGTTGAGCTCGGCCTTGTCGAGCTGCCGGCCCTGCGGGATGGCGTGCAGCTCCTCGAGGCAGCCTCGGCAGCACGTGCCCGTGGCGTGCTGGGCCACGAAGACCGGGTGACCCCGGTACGGCGTCTGGCGGCCCTCCTTGCTGGGCCGCGCGGGGCCCAGGCGGCGCGCGACCAGGTCGTACGCGTACCAGCGCACACCGGATTCGCCGAGCGTCTGGGCGACCGTACGCTCCCGGCCGGGCAGGTGGAACTTCGCGCGGGAGGGGAGCTTGCCGATCGCGTCCAGGCGGGCGTCGAGCGGCTCGGGCCTGGCGCCCTTGGAGGTCTTGGTTGTCATATCGCCTTCAACGGTAACCGGTCCCGGTCGGCCCGCGTACCTTCGGCCCGTCAGCCCAGTTGCTTGTGAAAGATCGTGGTGGAGCGCAGCACGCCCGAGGGGTCGGCGGCGTAGGCCGGGATGGCGCCCGACTCGATCCAGCCGGCGCGCTTGTACAGGCGCTCCGCGCCGCTGCCGGTCGGGGCGTCCAGGGTGAGCAGACTGCGTCCCGCGGCGGCGGCGAACCGTTCCGCGGTGGCCAGGAGTTCGCGGGCCAGCCCGTTGCCCCGGGCACGGCGGTGGACCAGCAGCCCGACGACCGCGGCGCGATGTCGGCTGTCGGGCATGCCGGCCAGGCGCAACCGGATGGTCCCGGTCACGCCCTCGTGGTCCGAGGTGATCCACACGATGGTGCGGTTGCTGCGTATCTCGGCCCCCTGGGCCGCCCACCACTCGGCGGCCGCGTCGATCGGCAGCGGAGCGAGGAAGCCGACCCCGGCCCCGTCCTCGACCGCGTCCACGAGCAGCGCGGCCAGACCGGGGGTGTACGTGACGAGATCGATCGCGGAAAGCCGGACGGGCGTTGTCATACAACCATTCTCCCGCGCCCGCTCCACCCCTCGAACCGCCCCGAAAAGCGATCGCCGCCGACTCCTTTGGGGGCAGACGGCGATCCGGTCCCGAGCGCGCGAGAGCCGAGGCCGGCGGGAACGGCGAACGGCGCGGGACCCGTGGTGGGTGTCCCGCGCCGCTCGGTGATGGGGCCTGGGGTCAGGCCAGGGCCGGCTCGCGTTCCGGGGTCGAGGACGGCGACGTCGGCTCCGCCGGTGTGAACTGGTTCTCCCGGGCTCGCTTGGGGAGGAGGAAGCCCAGGGCGAAGGCGACCGCGGTCAGGCCGAAGGCCAGCAGGGTCGTGCGCTTGACCGCGTCGATCGAGGAGCGGGTGTGCGTCTCGGCGCCCGCCTTCGCGACCGGCTCGGCGGAGGCCGGGGTGACCGGGACGGTGGTGCAGCTCGCCGGGAGCCGGTCCGGGTCGGTCGCGTTCTCCCGGGCGTCCACGCACGCCCGCAGCCCGGCCACGATCGCGTCCTGCGTACTCACCGGCACACCCGCCGCGGTCAGCTCCGTACGCAGCTTCGGTGCCGCGCTCTCGTCGAAGTTGTGCGTGGCCTGGGCGCCGATCACGCCGAAGAACACCGTGCCCAGGATCGCGATGCCCAGCGAGGCACCCAGCTGCTGGACGGACTCGAGCACGCCGGAGGCCGAACCGACCTCGTGGTCCTCGACCTCGCCCATGATGATGTCGAAGACCGGCACGAAGATCATCCCCATGCCGAGCCCGAACAGCCCGAGCGGCGCGAGCAGATCGCCGGTGCCGATGTCCGCCCCGGCGTCCGCGAAGACCAGGTACATCCAGGCGATGCCGGCCGCCATCACGGCCAGCCCGATGTGCAGGATGCGCCGGCCGAGCTTGCCCATCACCACGCCGCTGAAGCCGGAGCCGAGGAACGCGCCGAGCGCCCACACGCCCATCGTCAGGCTGGCCCGGGTCGGGCTGTAGCCCAGGCCCAGTTGGAGGAACAGGCCGATCGCCATCGAGATCCCGACGATCGCGCCGAAGAAGACCATCACGAACCCGACGCCCGAGGCGTACGAGCGACGCCGGAACACGCCCAGCCTGATCAGCGGCACCTTGCCGGCCGCCTCGCGGCGCAACTGGTACACCGCGAACGCGGCAAGCATCGGCAGCGACGCCGCGCACTCGACCAACGACCAGACCGGCCAACCCAGTTCGCGGCCCTGGACGAGCGGGTGCACGAGCATGAAGGTGCCGACACCGGCGAGCGCCATGCCCACCACGTCCAGCCGCCCGCCCGCCTCGCTCGGCGCCACGTCGGGCAACATCCGCCACCCCATCAGCAGCGCGAACGCGCCCAGCGGAACGTTGATCAGGAAGATCATCCGCCACCCGGTGCCGAACACGTCGCCGTCCACGAGCACACCCGCGACGATCGGCCCGAGCACCGTGGACAGTCCGATCGCCGGGCCGAACACCGCGAACGCCTTGCCGATCTCGGCCGGCGGGAACAGGTCCCGGATCAGGCCGAACGTCTGCGGGATCATCAGCGCGCCGAGCAGCCCCTGGAGCACCCGCGCGATGATCAACGTCTCCGGCGACCAGGCGATCGCGCAGGCCACCGAGAGCACCACGAAGCCGACCACGCCGACCATCAGCATGAACTTGCGGCCGTACATGTCGCCGAGCCGCGCGCCGGTGAGCAGGCCCACCGCGAGGGCGAGCGTGTAGCCGGCCGCGATCCACTGCAGGCTCGCGTAGCTCCCGCCCAGATCGCCGCGGATCGCGGGCGCCGCGACGCCCACCACGCTGGAGTCGAGCAGGTTCATCAAGGTGGCGGCCAGCACCGCCAGAAGACCGAGCCAGCGCTGCCGCGGGCCTACCGGGGACTGGGACGTCGGGGTCGCGAGGGTCTTCTCGCCGCTGTTTTCCACAACTCCGAGACTAGATTCGAAACAGGCAATGTTCGTTCCTGTTTGATCGACTGGGAGCCGGCAGACTTCGACGCATGCTGGAAACCTCCGCGCGACTCCTGCGCATGCTCTCGCTCATGCAGACGCGGCCCGACTGGACCGGCCCCGAACTCGCCGAACGGCTCGGCGTGAGCGGGCGGACGGTCCGCTACGACATCGAGCGGCTGCGTGGCCTGGGCTATCCGGTGCACGCGCGCCGCGGCGTGGTCGGCGGCTACCGCCTCGGCGCCGGCAAGGCGCTGCCGCCGCTCCTGCTGGACGACGAGGAGGCGGTGAGCATCGTGGTCGGACTGCGGATCGCCGCCGGCAGCGTGGTGGACGGCATGGACGAGGCGATGCTACGCGCCCTCGCCAAGCTCGACCAGGTGTTGCCGTCCCGGCTGCATCGCCGGGTCAAGGCGCTACAGAAGTACACCGTCCCGGTCCGCCAGACCGGTCCGGCCGTGGACATGGACGTGATGACCGTGTTGGCCGGCGCCTGCCGCGACCACGAGCAACTGCGCTTCCGGTACAGCTCGCACGACGGCAAGGAGACCTCGCGCGTGGTCGAGCCCTATCGGCTCGTGCACCGGATGGGCCGCTGGTACCTGGTCGCGTGGGACGTCAAGCGCGAGGACTGGCGCACCTTCCGGATGGACCGGATCACCCCGCGTCCGCCGCACGGCCCCCGCTTCACCCCGCGCGAACTGCCCGCCGACGGCGACGTGGCGGCCTTCGTGAACCAGGGCGTGCAGAGCGCGCGCGGGCAGTTCCGCGCCCGGGTGCTGGTGCGCGCCCCGATCGGCACGGTCGCCGAGAAGGTGCCGCCCGCCTTCGGCGCGTTCGCGGTGGTCGACGACGACACCTGCGTGTTCGAGACGAGCGCGTCCAGCATCGAGAACCTGGCCGTCTACATCAGCCTGCTCGACGCCGACTTCGAGATCGAGGACCCGCCGGAACTGGTCGCCTACATCCGCCGGTTGGCCCGACGCTACGGCGGCGCGACCCCGGTCGCCGACGCGGCGGCGGTCATCGCGGCGGAGACGACTGCGCAGGGGACGACCGCGGCGGAGCCGACAGGCCCCGCGGTCACCACCACCGCCGACATCCCCGGCCCCACACTTGCGCCCGCGCCCGCCGAGGACGCCCCCGCCGCTCCCCGCCAATGAACGACGGCGCCCCCGACCCCCTCGGCACGAGGGGGTCGGGGCGCCGGTCGAGCGGGAGCGTCAGACCGAGACCGGTTCGCGCTCCGCCGTCTTCTGGAGCGGAACGTGCGGCGTGGCCGGCTCGTCGGGCGCTTCCAGATCACGCGGGTTGTTGTACTTCTCCAGATCCAGCGTCTTCTCCCGAGCGGAGACCAGGATCGGCACCACGACCTGCCCGGCCACGTTGGTCGCGGTCCGGATCATGTCCAGGATCGGGTCGATCGCCAGCAGCAGCGCGACGCCCGCCAGCGGCAGGTTCACCGTGCTGAGCGTGAGGGTCAGCATGATGATCGCGCCGGTGAGACCGGCGGTGGCCGCCGAGCCGATCACCGAGACGAACGCGATCAGCAGGTATTCCTTGATGCCCAGGTTCACGCCGTAGACCTCGGCGACGAAGATCGCGGCGATCGCCGGGTAGATCGCGGCGCAACCGTCCATCTTCGTGGTGGCGCCGAACGGCACCGCGAACGAGGCGTAGTCCTTCGGGACACCGAGGCGCTCGGTGACCTTCTGGGTGACCGGCATGGTGCCGACCGACGAGCGCGAGACGAACGCGAGCTGGATGGCCGGCCACGCGCCCTTGAAGTAGTTCAGCGGGTTGACCTTGGCGACCAGCGCGAGCAGCAGCGGGTAGACCACGAACATCACCAGCGCGCAACCGATGTAGATGTCGGCGGTGAAGGTGCCCAGCGGCTTGATCAGGTCCCAGCCGTAGGTGGCGACCGAGGTGCCGATCAGACCGAGCGTGCCCAGCGGGGACAGCTTGATCACCCACCACAGCGCCTTCTGGATGATCTCCAGGACCAGTTCGGCGCCCTTGACCAGCGGTTCGGCCTTGGCGCCGACCGACAGGATCGCGGAGCCGAGCACGACCGCCAGGAAGACGATCTGCAGGACCTTGACCTCGGAGAAGGCGGTGACGATGTTGGTCGGCACGATGCCGGTGATGAAGTCGAGCCAGTCACCGTTGGTCTTCGGCGCCTTGCCCGGGTCGGCCGGCAGCTTGAAGCCGTCGCCGGGGTTGGTGACCAGGCCGATGGTGAGGCCGATCGCGACCGCGATCAGCGACGTGATCAGGAACCACAGCAGCGTGCGCGCGGCCAGCCGCGCGGCGTTGTTGACGTTCCGCAGGTTGACCACGCTGACCAGGATCGCGGTGAACACCAGCGGCGGTACGGCCAGCTTGAGCAACTGGACGAAGATCGTGCCGATCTGGTCGAGCGTCTGGGTCAGCCACGAGACGTTGTATTCCTTGGCGATGAAGCCGAAGGCCACACCGAGCACGAGGCCGGCGGCTATCTGGGCCCAGAAGGGAGTTCTCTTCAGGGTCTTGAGTGAATCGACAGCAGACAAGGCAGGGCTCCTGAACGGGCACCGTGGGGGACGGGGGTGGCGGTACGGAGCGGCCGTGAACCTGCGCATCAATAGGCACGCGTGTGC
This sequence comes from Embleya sp. NBC_00888, assembly GCF_045207655.1. Lineage (NCBI taxonomy): Bacteria > Bacillati > Actinomycetota > Actinomycetes > Kitasatosporales > Streptomycetaceae > Embleya > Embleya sp. NBC_00888. Next base: position 3,747,062 of record NZ_CP108784.1, read on the forward strand.
CCGCAGGAAGGACTACGAAGAAGCGATACTTCGCGCAGAACGGCCGCGGAGGGCCGGCGTGCGGGCGGTCGGGCCGACGAGCGTGGAGACGTCAGCCCGGCAGGGGCACGGCGGCAGTCAGCCGCGACACAGCGCGGTGGCGCAACGGCCCAGGTCGACGTGCCGACGGGACACGAGCGGGAAACCCACCGCCGCGTCCGTCAACTGCGTGTCGCCTGCACCAATCATGGAAGTGAGGATAGCGACACTAAACCGATAAACGCAAAGAATTACGGAACGGACACCGCCGGACACCCACGGACACGGCCGGCCACACCTCGCTTAAGAGGCTTCCTCGACCGGAAGGCGTCCCGTGCCGCACGGCTCCTGGACCAACAGGCCGACTAGGAGGCTTCCTTGGTCTTGGCGATCCGGGTGATCGGGGCCACCGCCTCGTCCTCGGCGCGGTTGTCGTCGGCGATGCGCTGCTTGGCCCGCTGCATGCGCTCGTACAGGGCCTCGGACATCGCGTCCCGCTCCGCGTTCAGGAACTTGTAGCTGATCACCGCCGACGCCGCGGCCGCGATGGCGATCGCGATGAACACGTTCCCCCGACCGTCCAGGTCGAAGAACCCGAACACGACCATGACCACGCCGAACAACGCGGCGAAGATGCCGAGCCGGTAGAGCGAGTAGCGCAGCGCGGGATTCGACATGGTCACCTTCGGTTCCCCTAGCCAGAGCGGTACGAGTGGCGGCGGGCGCGAGCCGGACCGTCCCCTCCAGTCAAGCATCCCGTATTCGAGACGCCGAGCCGGGCCCCGACTCGGAACCCGACCTGCCCTCTCACGGGCCGAGGCCGTTGACGCCGTCCAGGATCATGTACTCCCAGTAGCCTCCCGGCTCCGCCCACGCGAGCGGATCGACCGACGACAGCAGGTCGACGACGATCGGCTCCCACACGTCGTGGATGCCGATGCCGAACCGCTCGCCCTGCCGGCGCATCCGCCCGATCACCCACATGGTGAAGGCGAGCGTGGACAGATCGGTGTTGAGCGTGTCCATCGTCGGCTCGTCACCGCCGGTGTACCAGCGCCGGACCACGCCGGTACGGCCGTCCACGAGCAGGTCCCCGTCCTCGCTGACGTAGCCCAGGACGACCAGGTGCTCCGCGTCCGCAGGCGGCTCGGGCTCGTCGTCCCAGTCGGCCCGGCGCTCGGCGATCAACTCGGCCAGGGTCACCAGCGGCTTGTCGTCGCTGCGCATGTCCAGGTAGGCCCACGCGTCGATCAACCCGACGTCGAGCAGGAAGCGCCGGGTCGGCTCGTGCGTGATCGCGGCGGGCAACTGCCGCTCGTCGTAGCCGGAGAACTCGTTCTCGTACACCAGGTCCAACATCGCCGGCGTGATCCGCACGGCCAGGCCCTCACCCGGCACCGCCGCCCGGCGCAACTGCCACAGCGCGAAGGAGGTGTGCCAGAACGAGTGCCTCGGATCCAACTCGGGTTCGGTCTCGCCGAGCAGGTCGATCAGTTCCTCGCCGGTGCGCACCGGTCCGCGACCGGCCCGGATCGCCTCCACCAGGCCCGCGTTGCGCACCAGGGTGGACACGTCCATCGACATCGGCTTCGGATCGCCGAAGCACTGCTCGGCGAACACCCGACCGGTCGTGCCCTCGAGCAGCACCGCGTACGACGGCGTGTGCGGCGAGCCGTACGTGCCGAGCACGATCAGGTGGTCCCGGGTGCCGCCCGGTTCGAACCGGATCAGCGCGGCCTCGCGCGGCAGACCCACCTCGGCCAGGAAGCGCCGGGTGGGCGCGTGCGCGATCTCCGGCAGATCGCGCCGGACCACGTCGCCGAACCACTCCTCGACCTGCGCCCGGGTGAGCGGAATCCGCAGCGCGTCAGCCATCCGGCAGCCCTCCCGAGCCATCGTCGAACACGTTCGGGCACGACGGGCGGTCCGGGCCCGGGCCCGAGTCCGGGCGCACCGGCCGGCGCGACGTCAGAGCTTCATCGGCTGCGGCGTGTCGCGGCGGGCCGGGTCGGGGCCCTCGTACTCGCGCAGCGTCTCGTAACGGGTGTTGCGCTCGACCGGGCGGAAGCCCGCGTCCCGGATCAGGTCGAGCAGGTCGTCGCGGGTCATCTTGTTCGGCGTGCCGAAGTCGTCCGCGTCGTGGGTGATCTTGTACTCCACGACCGAGCCGTCCAGGTCGTCCGCGCCGTGGTTGAGCGCGAGTTGCGCGGTGGCCAGGCCGTGCATGACCCAGAAGCACTTCACGTGCGGGACGTTGTCGAACATCAGCCGGGAGACCGCGAACACCTTGAGCGCCTCGGCGCCGGTGGCCATGGTGGTCCGGGCCTGGAGCCGGTTGCGGACGATGCCGTCCTTGCTGTCGTGGAAGTCGTGCTGGTAGCGCAGCGGGATGAAGACCTGGAACCCGCCGGTCTCGTCCTGGAGTTCACGCAGTCGGATGACGTGGTCCACCCGGTGCCGCGGCTCCTCGATGTGGCCGTAGAGCATCGTGCTCGGGGTCTTCAGGCCCTTGGAGTGCGCGAGCCGGTGGATCCTCGACCAGTCCTCCCAGTGCGTGTCGTGGTCGACGATGTGCTGCCGGACCTCCCAGTCGAAGATCTCCGCGCCGCCGCCGGTGAGCGACTCCAGGCCCGCGTCCATCAGCTCGTCGAGGATGTCCGACGCGGACAGGCCGGAGATCTTCTCGAACCAGTGGATCTCGGTCGCGGTGAACGCCTTGAGCGCGACGTTCGGCAACACCTCCTTGAGCGCGCCGAGCGACCTCGGGTAGTAGCGCCACGGGAGGGTCGGGTGCAGGCCGTTGACGATGTGCAGTTCGGTGATGCCGTCCGGCTCCATCTCCTTCGCGAGCCGCACCGCCTCCTCGATCCGCATCGTGTACGCGTCCTTCTCGCCCGGCTTGCGCTGGAACGAGCAGTAGGCGCACGAGGCGTTGCACACGTTCGTCATGTTGAGGTGACGGTTGACGTTGAAGTGGACCTTGTCGCCGTTCTTCACCGTCCGCACGTGGTGCGCGAGCCCGCCGAGCCACGCCAGGTCGTCGCTCGCGTAGAGCGCGATGCCGTCCTCACGGCTCAAACGCTCCCCGGCGAAAACCTTGTCCTCGATCTCCTTGCGCAGGCCCGCGTCCATGTGTCGGCACTCCCTCTAGGTCTTCTCGTCCGCCGCTGCACGGCTGCTACGAGGTTACGCCCGGCGTGCCGGGCGCTCGCTCAGGCCATCACCTCGGCGTACAGCGCCGGGTCGACGTTGCCGCCGCTGACCACGGCGACGTGCTCGCGGCCGGCGGGCAGCGCGTCCTTGCGGAAGAGGTAGGCCGCGGTGGCCACCGCGCCCGAGGGCTCGGCGACCAGGCGCGCGCGCCGACCCAGGAAGCGCATCGCCTCGCGGATCTGCTCCTCGGTCACCGTGACGATGTCGTCCACGTACGCCTGGATGTGCGCGAACGGCAGGACGCCCACCGAGGTGGCGCGCAGGCCGTCGGCGATCGTGCGGTAGGTGTCGGTGGTGGACCACGTGGTGCGCACGCCGGTACGGAAGGACTCCGCCGCGTCGGCGGCCAGTTCGGGCTCGACGCCGATCACCTTGGTACGCGGGCTGGTCAGCTTGACCGCGGCGGCGATGCCGGAGATCAGCCCGCCGCCGCTGACCGGGACCAGCACGGTGTCCGCGGTGGGCAGGTCCTCGATGATCTCCAGGCCGGCGGTGCCCTGGCCGGCGATGATCCGCGCGTCGTCGTAGGGCGGCACGAACGCGTAGCCGTGCTCGGCGGACAGCTCGCCGGCCGCGGTGTCCCGCCGCTCGGGGGTGACGATGACCACCTCGGCGCCCAGCGCGCGGGTGGCCTCGATCTTGACGGTCGGTGTGGTGTCCGGCATCACGATCACCGCCCGGGCGCCGAACAGGCGGGCCGCGTAGGCCACCGCCTGCGCGTGGTTGCCGCTGGAGTGTGCGACGACCCCGCGCGAGCGCTCGGCCTCGGTCAGCCCCGCGATCGCGTTGTACGCGCCACGGATCTTGAAGGCGCCGATCGCCTGGAGACCCTCCGGCTTGAGCCAGAGGGGTCGGTCGGCGTCACCGTGCAGGGAGGGCAGCAACGGGGTGCGTACGGCCGTGCCCGCGATCCGCTTCCGTGCGGCCTCGAGGTCTTCGAGAGTCACCAGGTTCGTCATGTCCGCCACCCTACGAGCAGGCGTGGGCGCGCCCGCCGATCTTTTCCGGGCACGGCCGGCGCGGCCGCTCGGCGGGTCGGGCACGGCCGTGCGGGGTTCGGTACGGCTATTCCGTGGGTTCGGGAAGTTCGGCCGCGCGGTACTCCCACTTGGTCGAGAGCACCACGGTGGTGCGGGTGCGGGCCACCCCGCGGGTGCCGGAGAGGCGGCGGACCACGTTCTCCAGTCCCTCCATGTCCGAGACCCGGACCTTGAGCATGAACGAGTCGTCTCCGGCGATGAACCAACAGTCCTCGATCTCGTCGAGGTCGCGCAGCCGGCGGCTCACGTCGTCGTGATCGGCCGCGTCGGAGAGCTGGATCCCGATCAGCGCGGTCACGCCCAGGCCGAGCGAGACCGGGTCGACGGAGGCCCGGTAGCCGGTGATCACGCCGGCCTGTTCGAGCCGGTTGATGCGATCGGTGACGCTCGGCCCGGACAGGCCGACGAGTCGACCCAGCTCCGCGTACGACGCCCGCCCGTTGCCGCGCAGCGCCTGGATCAGCTTGCGGTCGACGGCATCCATGTCCGTTTCCTCCAGGTAATCGATGGTGTCCACCGGGGGGCCACCAGGGGTCTGCGACATGACAGAGGTGCAAACCCGCATGGGGCCTGTAATTCATTGGACGATTCTGATTCTAACCCTTAGAATCAAAGGCATCGGGAGCTACAAGCCTCCGATGACGACTCGTGGGGAGACAACACCGTGTACACCCTGGAGATGGCCCGCGCACACATGCAGGAACTGCATGCCATCGCGGAGCGCTCACGTGCCACCCAGCCGTCCAGCACGCTCAAGCGTGTGAAGCGTCTGGTCGGCCGCCGCAAGTCCGGGCGCTGATCGCCCGGCAGATCCGGCAAGACCGTCAAGGCTCCCGTCACCGCGGGGGCCTTTTTGGTTCTCCGGCCTCCTCGCGTCGGGCGCCGCCCAGTTCGCCGTCCCAGCGTCGGTAGAGGGTGTGTGCGACACCGAGCGAGTCCAGCGCCTTGCCCGCGACGAAGTCGACCAGGCGCCGCACGTCCTGGGCGCCGGCGTAGAAGGCCGGGGAGGCCGGCAGGATCACCGCGCCGGCGTCGTCGAGCCGGACCAGATGGCGCAGCGTGGTGCCGGTGAGCGGGGTCTCGCGCGGCACCAGCACGAGCGGGCGACGCTCCTTGAGCGTGACGTCCGCGGCACGTTGGAGCAGGTCCTTGGACAGGCCGATGGCGATGCCCGCGACCGAGGCCGTGCTGGCCGGCACCACGACCATGCCCTTGGCCGGGTACGACCCGCTCGCGGGTCCCGCGCCAAGGTCGCCGGGCGCCCAGTAGCGGACCCGCGCCAACGCGTCCGCGTCCAGTTCGGTCCACACGGCCAGGTCGTCGCGCCAGTGCGCGTCGCGAAACGCGATCCCGGTCTCGTCGATCAGGGTCAGCCGGGCGGCCCGGCTGACCACCAGGTCCACGTGCTCACCGGCGTCGAGCAGCCCGCGCAACACCGCCGCGGCGTACGGCGTGCCCGAGGCCCCCGAGACGCCGACGATCCACGGACGTCGTCCCGTACTGTCCCGCTCCTGGTCCATGGCTCCTATTGTGGCTTCGTAGCGGCGGCACCAGCCGCAGGGGAGGGGTGTGCATGTCCCGCATATCCGTGTCGGGGGTCCGCGACGCGGCCCTGATCACCGCAGTGCTGATCGGCGCCGTCTGGGTCGTCCAGCTCGTCAACTACACGACCGACGACTCACTGCTCACCCACGGGATCACCCCCCGGCGGGCGGACGAACTGCCGGACATCCTCAGCGCGCCGTTCCTGCACTTCGGCACCGGACACATCGTCTCCAACACCTTCCCGCTGATGCTGCTCGGCTTCCTGGCCGCGCTGCGCGGGGTCGCCCGGTTCCTCGCCGTACTGCTCACCATCACCCTGGTCGGCGGCCTCGGCGTGTGGCTGACCGCGCCGGACCGATCGAACACGGCGGGCGCGAGCATCCTGGTCTTCGGCCTGTTCGGCTATCTGATCGTGCGCGGGTTCGCCGACCGCCGGGTGCTGGACGTGCTGATCGGCTTCGCCGTATTGGGCCTGTACGGCAGCTCGTTCGCGATGGGGGTCACCCCGCTCGCGGAGGGAGTGTCGTGGCAGGGCCACCTGTTCGGGCTGATCGGCGGCGTGTTGGCGGCGCTGGCCTTTCGCCGCCGACGCGATGTGTCGCAGCTCTCGCCCGCGGACCTGCCCGTCGGGTAATGGGGTGGACATCGCTGCCTACCATTCGGGTAGGCACTCTTCGCCGTGCCATCGATCGTTTCTCGACCGGGAGTTCAACTGTGCGTTCGCTCCGGATATCCGCCGCGGCCCTGACCGTACCGCTGGTCCTGCTCGCCGCCGGCTGTGGCGAGTCGTCCTCGGGAGACCCCTTCAACAGCCTGGGCGGTGGCGGTGACGCCCTGGACCCCAAGGGCCCGTCGAACGAGGGACTGAGCGTCGAGGCGCTCTCCAAGCAGGCCGAGACCGGTTTCGACGACCTGACGAACCTGCGCATCCAGGGCACCGGGAAGATCTACGACACCCCGCTCGGCGTGGACGTCAAGATCGGCACTCCCGAGCAGGTCGAGGGCAAGATCACCCTCGGGGACAAGCCGGTGGACCTGATCGGGGTCGACAAGACCGTCTACGTGCGAATCGCGCCCGGCACCGTGCAGACCCTCGTGGACCTGGGCAAGCGGGCCGAGGCCGCGTCCGGTGAGGCCCCGTCCACCGACGACTCGGAGCTGGGCGACGAGTTCACCAAGATGTTCGTCGAGGGCGCCAAGCTGGTCGAGGGCAAGTACATCAAGCTCGGCGACGGGAGCGCGGGCAAGCTCGGCCAGGACCTGCTCAAGGGCGGCAAGAAGCCTTCGCTGGACGGGCTGTTCGGCGGGTCCGACGGCTCGCCGTTCGGTGGCTCGGGCAGCTCGCCGTTCGGCTCCGACTCCGACTCGGACTCGGACTCGGACTCGGGCGGCAAGCCGAAGCTGACCAAGGGTGAGACCACCGAGATCAACGGGACCAAGGTGATCCCGCTGATCTCCAAGGAGGACGGCGCGACCCTCACCATCTACATCGCGGCCAACGGCAAGCCGTTCCCGGTCCGCGTCACCGCCGACGACAAGAGCGACGGCACCAACGAGGTCACCCTCGACCTCAAGTACTCCAAGCTCTCCGGTGGCATCTCCCCCAAGGCCCCGCCGGCCGGCGACACGATCGACCTCAACGGCCTCCTGAAGTCCTTCGGCGGCAGCGGCGGTCTGTTCGGCGAGAACAAGACGGCCTGACCGGGCATGGCGGGCGGCACCCAACAACCGTCGACCGCCCGACCGACTCGCGATCGAGACGCGACACGTCGGCCCCGGCGCCCGTCACGGGTAACGGAGCCGACGTGTTCCGTGGGCACAGAGTCGGACGTCTCGCTGCTCGGCTCGATCACCACGCCGACCCTCGCACGCAGTGCTCGCACCTCTTCGGCAACGACCCGAACAAGACGGCCCGACCCGACAGAGTGCGGTCTGTACCGCCCCCTACGGCAGGGGTACGAGTTGTGCGGGAGAGCGGAACCACACCTCTTGTCGGGCCGGTCCCTTGTCGAGCGCGACCCGAAGTCCGAACTGCTCAGGGCGAGGGCGGTCCTGGTCGTGCCACCAGCGAACCGCAGCCATGTAGTCGTCAATGAGGCACCTGTTCCCGGCGACGGTGATCGGCCGCCCTTTGCCGTATCCGATCGACGCCGCCGCGTCGAGTCGTCGCAGCCACAGAACCCACCCGTCCGCGTCGTCGTGACCACCGGTGAGTCGGAACGTGATGCCAGGCACCAGCAGTCCGACAACGAACGCGTTCGTCTCGGTCAACGGCTGCCCGATATCGTGCCACTCCACCGGAGGATGGTCGATCTCCTCGGTCTCACCCGTGTCGGGCCAGTCGCTCCACGGATCGTCGCTCTGCGAACGCGCCTGCATGAAGGCGACTTCCCCGCCGATCGGCCCGCAGGCCACACCGTCCGCAACGGTGAGCGTGACCAGCCGGTCCCGGCCACCACTCGTTAGGCGCAGACCAAGGGCTTCGCGTGCTTGTTGCACGGCGGAGGCGGGTGATGTGGCCATTGACTCGTCGACGGTCTCAGGCGGGGCGGTAGGTCCGGTGGTCGATCCCGCGATGCCAGACGGCTTCGAAGGCTCTCTCGCAGAGTTGCACGACCGTCGGTTGGGTAATCGCTTCGCTTCCGTTCCAGGTGCCGTCGCCCAGGAAGTGATTGAACAGGACGGCGTCGTCCAGCAGCCAGAAGTCGTTGCCCGGCAGGGCGAGATCGGATGCCTGTCGGCGCGGCAGCCATCGAACCTCTTCGCCGGCCGCGAGGTTCGCCGCCGAGGTCGCCTCGTGCTCGTAGCGGATGTAGTCGCTGATCGGCTCGGACACGATCCGGGCTCTACGCACTTCCGCCCCATGCGCGATGGCCGAACGCACCAGGGCACGCCACGCCCGATCCGCCGGGCCGCGATCGTACGCGACTCCCGCTCGCCACGCCGCGAACGCCGGGGACGTACCGGCGTAGTCGTCCCGCATCTCCAGGTGCCAGGCCCGCTTTCGAACCGAGGTCAGCAACTCACCGAGCGTCGGAGTCGTCACCGGTGCCGTCCATCTCCGGAAAGAACCGCGGCATGCGCAGTGGAAGTTCGATCGCGTCCTCATGGCCCGGGATGGTCAGTTGGGCCACCTGCTCGGCCCGCGCCTTCCAGGACTGGATCACGAGCGTCCCACGCGCGGGACCCAAGTACACGGTCGGGGAATTGCCATGCTCGGATTCCGGGTCCTTGCCGAGGAGTTGCAAAGCCATCATCGTCTCCCGCGCCGAAGTGAACACCTTCACCGAGTGTGCGCGGCCGGATACACGATCTGCCACATGGTTGCGCGAAGTTGCGCACCCGCGCGATCGGATGAGCCGACCGAATCCAAGCTTGGGCAATCCTCGTTGCGGAGCCTCGCGGACAGCGGAGCCACCGGGACGCGAGGAGTCGACGATGGGCGGCCCCGGCGTGGTCGACGCGCACGAGCAGCGTGGTGCGGAGCACCCGCGCGAATTCGTCCGCCCGGCCTACGGCCGCAGGCCCCGCACGCCCAGGTCCAGCAGCGCGCACACGAACAGCGCGATGCCGATGAAACCGTTCGTGGTGAAGAAGGCCCGGTTCAGCTTGGACAGGTCGTCCGGCTTGAGCAGCGAGTGTTCGTACACGAACGCCGCGCCGACGATCAGCAGGCCCAGCCACCAGAAGAAGCCCGCGCCGGTGAGCGCGCCGAACCAGATGAACAGCAGCGTGGTCACCACGTGGGTGACCTTCGAGGCGTTCAGCGCGGCGGCGATGCCCCACTTGGCCGGCACGCTCTTGACGCCGTGCGCGCGGTCGGCCGCGACGTCCTGGCAGCCGAAGATCAGGTCGAAGCCGCCGATCCAGGTGCCCACCGCCAGGCCCAGTACGACCGCCTGCCACGACCACTCGCCGGTGATCGCCAGCCACGCGCCGACCGGCCCGATCGCCTGCGCGATGCCCAGGATCGCGTGCGGGACGTTGGTGAACCGCTTGCCGTACGGATAGATCACCATCGGGATCACCGCGACCGGCGCGAGCGCCAGGCACAGCGGGTTCAGCAGCGCGGCGGCGACCAGGTAGAAGAACAGCGCGACCAGCGCGCCGCTCCACGCGGTGCGCACCGACACCGCGCCGGTGACCAACTCGCGCGACGCGGTGCGCGGATTGCGCGCGTCGATCTCGCGGTCGATGATCCGGTTGCAGGCCATCGCGAAGGTGCGCAGGCCGACCATCGCCACGGTGACCAGGAACAGCTCCCGGTAGTGCAGCCGTTCGTTGCTCTCGTACATCGCGGTGAAGGCCGCGATATAGGCGAACGGCAACGCGAAGACCGAGTGCTCGATCAACACGAGGCGCAGGAACGCCTTGACCCGGCCCACCTCCGAGGGAGCCCCGGGTGCGGGTAGCGCGGCGGACGTCACAGGCCGTATTCCTTCCATCGGCGGGTCACCTTGGCGGCGGTCTCGGGATCCGACACGACCATCTCCGGCCAGCCGCCGTCGCGCGTGTAGCCCTCCTCGGGCAGCTTGCGGGTCGCGTCGATGCCCGCCTTGCCACCCCAGAACTGCTGGTACGACGCGTGATCGAGGTGGTCCACGGGCCCCTCGGTCAACAACAGGTCGCGCGCGTAGTCCGTGTTGCCGAACGCGCGCCACGCGACCTCGTGGTAGTCGTGCACGTCGCAGTCGGCGTCCACCACCACGATCAGCTTGGTCAGCGACATCATGTGCGCACCCCAGATCGCGCTCATCACCTTCTGCGCGTGCTTGGGGTACTTCTTGTCGATCGAGACGATCGCGCAGTTGTGGAAGCCGCCCGCCTCGGGCAGGTCGTAGTCGACGATGTCCGGCACGATGATCTTGAGCAGCGGCAGGAAGAACCGCTCGGTGGCCTTGCCCAGCGGCCCGTCCTCGGTGGGCGGCCGGCCGACCACGATCGACTGCAACAGCGGCTTCTCCCGCATCGTCACGCAGTCGATGGTCAGCGCCGGGAACGGCTCCTGCGGCGTGTAGAAGCCGGTGTGGTCGCCGAACGGCCCCTCCGGCAACATCTCGCCCGGGGTCAACCAGCCTTCGAGGACCACCTCGGCCTCGGCCGGGACCTGGAGCGGCACGCTCACGCAGTCGACCATCTCGATCCGCCGACCGCCGATGAAGCCGGCGAACAGGTACTCGTCGATGTCGCCGGGCAGCGGCGCGGTGGACGCGTACGTCACCGCCGGCGGGCAGCCGAACGCGATCGCCACCGGCAGCCGCTCACCGCGCTTGGCGGCCACCTGGTAGTGGTTGCGGCTGTCCTTGTGGATCTGCCAGTGCATCCCGATGGTGCGCCTGTCGTGCCGCTGGAGCCGGTACAGACCCAGGTTGCGCACGCCCGTGTCGGGGTCCTTGGTGTGGGTCAGGCCCAGGTTGTAGAACGAGCCGCCGTCCTCGGGCCAGGTGAACAGCGCCGGGATGCGGTCCAGGTCGACGTCGTCGCCCTTGAGCACGACCTGCTGACAGGGTGCGTCCTTGATCTTCTTCGGCGGGATGTGCGCGACCGAACCGAGCTTGCCGAACGCCTCGCGGATCCCGGTGAACCCCTGCGGCAGCTCCGGCTTGAGCAGGCCGCCGATCTTCTCCGACAACTCGTCGTAGCTCTTCAGCCCGAGCGCCATCAGCATGCGCTCGTCGGTGCCGTAGACGTTCATCGCCAGCGGCATCGAACTGCCCTTGACGTTCTCGAACAACAGCGCCGGACCCTTGGCCTTGTTCACCCGATCGGTGATCTCACCGACCTCCAGATGCGGGTCGACCTCCGCGCGCACGCGCTTGAGTTCACCGCGCTTCTCCAGTGCCTTCAGGAAAGCGCGCAAGGTCCCGTATGCCATGCGTGCCAGTATCCGGTACGGACTCGCCGGACCCGCACGCGCACCCGGCCGGTCGGGCTACCTTGGTCCCTCGTGCCGAGCAGGAGGGGTACATGCTCACGGTCGCTTCGGAATTGCGTTCGGTGGTCGTCCATGCCGTGGGGGCGGTGTGTGTGCGGAATTGCGACGTGGACCTGCCGGCCGGCCCACCGGGTCCGGTGCGGGTGCGGGTGACCGGATTCCCGCTCACCGCCTACGGCGACTGGCTGCGCGCGCGGGTGATCGGCGGCGACACGGGGGTGCGGGTCACCGACATCCGGCCCGTGGTCGACGTCGAGGTGGTCGAGGAGACGGACCTGCCCGCCGTACTGCTCGACCTGGAGGCGGCCGAGTCCCGGGTCCGGGCGCTGCGCGCGAAAAGCGCCCGGCTGGCCGACGAACTGGCCGAGATCGCCGGACTCCAGGCGGTACTGCCATCCGTGCGCCGCGGTGATCCGCCACGCCCCGCACCGGTGTCCGCGCTGCTGGAGCTGGCCGCGTTCACGGACGAGCGGGCCGAGGCGCTGTACGAGCGCATCGGCGTCTGCGACGCCGAACTGCGCGAGGCGGTCCGCGACACCGAGCTGTTCCGGGCCCGGCTCAACGCCGCGTCCGGCGCGCAGCGCACCGAACGGGCCCAGGCGTCCGGCACCGCGGTGGTCACCCTGGAGCACACCGGCGAAGCCGGCCCGGTCGAGCTGGCCGTGGAGTACCACGTGCCCGGCGCGCGCTGGGCGCCGATGTACCAGCTGCGCCTGGACGAGGCGATGACCGGCGGCACGCTGGTCATGCGGGCCTGCGTCGCGCAGCGCACCGGTGAGGACTGGACCGGCGTACGGCTCGGCCTGTCCACCGCCGACCTGGCCCGGAGCACCGACCTGCCCGAGCTCAAGTCGCTGCGCCTGGGCCGCCGGCAGAGCGCGCCCGCACACGCGGGTTGGCGCGAGCCACCGGCCGGGCTGGCCGAACTGTTCGCGGGCTACGACGTGGGCGTGGCCAGGCGCCCGGCGGCGCGGTCGGCGTATGCCGGGGCGGCTGCGGCCCCGGCCGAGGAGTTCGCCGCCGAGGACCGGGTCCTGTATCGGGCGGCGCCGATGCCCGCGCCGATCACCCCGGCGGCCCCGGGGGCGGCCATGCCGCCGCCGATGCAGGCCGCCGGCGGCTTCGGCGCGCCGCCGCCCGCCCCGCGCCCCGCCGCCGCGAGGGCGCGCCGGGCCCGAGGCGCCGCGTCCCAGGACTCGGCGCTCGAAGGCTCCGCGCCCGGCGGCGCCTTCGAACTCGCCCGTTTCGACGGCGCGGCCGACGAGGACCCGATCTCGCCGAAGGCCGAACCGGCCCCGCCGGCGCAGCCCGAGCCGGGCAGCGACCTCCTCGACTACGCGGCCCTGGAACTGCGCGGCGCGGACGACGCCGAGGCCCGCGGCCGGCTGCGCGCCGCGCCGTACGGTGCGGGTGGAACCGCGATGGAGTACCGCCGGCGCGCCGACGAGGTGACCCGGCTGACGCTGCCCGAGCACGCGCGCGCGCCGCGCGACGCGGCCGGGTCGTACGACTATCGCTTCGACACCACGGCGCCCGCCGAGGTGGCCGCCGACGGGGTGTGGCACACCATCCCGGTGTGCGAGATCGAGGTCTCGCTCGAGCCCGAGTTCGTCTGCGTACCGGCCCTGGACGACGCGGTGTTCGGCACGGTCGTGCTCGCCAACGCGTCGGCGCACGCGCTGCTCCACGGCCCGGCGGACGTCTCGGTGGCCGGCGAGTTCCTGATGACCGTGCCGCTGCCGACGCTCGCGCCCGGCGCGCGCGAACGGGTCGGCGTGGGCGTCGTGGAGAGCGTGCAGGTGTCGCGGAACGCGCACATGCGCGAGTCGACGGCGGGTCTGCGCGGCGGTACGGCCGTGCTCGACCACCGGATCGAGATCGAGGCGGTCAACCACCTCGCCCGGCCGATCCGGCTGGACATCCTGGAGCGTGTTCCGGTCACCGACGACAAGGACGTCAAGATCGAGGAGCACGCCGGCGCGCCGCGCTGGGTGGAGGACACCGAACTGCGCGACGGGCGGCACGTCCCGGGCGCGCGGGTGTGGCACGTCGAACTCGCCCCGGGCGAGCGGAAGAACCTGACCGGTGGCTACGAGATCCGGATCCCGGCAGCGAAGGCCGTGGTCGGCGGCAACAGGAGGGTCTGACCATGACTCAGCCGACGCTGGAAAAGAGCACGCCGGCCGAACGCAAGCCGGAACCGCTGCCGATCACGGCGGTGACCTGTCTGGAGGACCGGGCGCAGGTGACCCGATCCGGCCGGATCGAGGTGGCAGAGGGCGTACAGCGGGTGCTGGTCGGCCCGGTGACCCCGCTCGCCGTGGACCGGTCGCTGCGGGTCGAGGTGATCGCCGACGACGGCACCGCGACCGCGATCGACGCGCGGGTGGTGCGGGTGTACACGCCCAGGCCCGCGACCGGCCCCGGCCCGGACGCCTCCGAGCTGCGCCGGCTCGTGCACGACCTGGACGAGCGGCGCGTGGCGCTGTCCCGGCGCTCGAACCGGCTGCACACCCGGCTCACGCTGATCGCGCAGGCCCGGACCGAGCTGCGCCGCAACATCGCCGAGCAGACCGGCTTCGGTACGGCCGAGCCCGAGCGCTGGGCCGCCGAACTGGATCGGCTCTCGGCCGAGGCCGAGGACCGGCACGCCGAACTGCACGCCCTGGCCGACGAGCAGTCCTCGGTGGAACGCCGGCTGCGCGAGGCGCGGGCGGCGCTCGACGTGGCCGAGCAGGAACCCGCGGAGCTGACCGCCACCGTCGAGGTGGTGATCGAGGCCGAGCGCACCGGTTCGGCCGAGCTGCGGGTGGTGCACCTGGTGCCGTGCGCGTTGTGGCGGCCCGCCTACCGCGCGACGCTCGCGCCGGATCGCCGGTCGATCGAGCTCGAATGCGAGGCGGTGGTCTGGCAGCGCACCGGCGAGGACTGGTCCGGCGTCGCGCTGTCCCTGTCCACCGCGCGTCCGACCCTGGCCGCGCGGCCGCCGAGCCTGGTCGAGGACCGGCTGACCCTGCGCGAGCGCACCCAGGTGGAGAAGAAGCAGGTCGAGGTGGACCTGCGCGAGGAGGAGATCGCCACGGTCGGCCGGGTCGCGGGCGGCTCGGCCGAGTTGCCCGGCGTGGACGACGGCGGCGAGGTCCGGGTGCTGGCCGCGCCCGCGCCGGTGGAGGTGCCCTCCGACGGCCGGCCGCATCGGGTTCGGCTGACCACGTTCACCGCGGCGTGCGAGCCCGAGGCGGCCTGTGCGCCCGAGTTGTCGCAGTACGTGAGCCAGGTGGTGCGCTTCGCCAACGACGCCGGTCACGCGCTGCTCGCGGGCCCGGTGGAACTGGTCCGCGGCAGCGGGTACACCGGCCGCGGACAACTCGACTTCGCCGCGCCGGGCGAGGAGGTCCGGTTGCCGTTCGGCAGCGAGGACGACTTCCGGGTGGTACGCGACGTGACCGAGTCGCGCACGACGGCCTCGCTCACCGGGCGCACGGTGGTCACCCGTACGGTGACCGTCTTCCTCTCGCACATCGCCGCGCCGGAGGCCGCGTCGCCCGGGACGGTGGTGTTGCGCGAGCGGGTGCCGGTGTCCGAGGTGTCGGCGGTCGAGGTCAAGGTGCGCGGCGACCTGTCGGAACCGGCGCCGGACGCGGTCGACGAGCAGGGAATCGTCCGCTACGACGTGCGATTGACGGCGGGCGAGCGGCGCCGGATCACGCTCGTGTACGAGCTGCACGCATCGGGCAAGGTCACCGGGCTGTGAGGGATCCGGTGTTCATGGAGCCGACCGTCTACGCTGGATGGGCGAAGACCATGTACTGCCTGTCGAGGAGTCCGTCACATGCTCAGGGTCCTGATGATTCTGGTGCCCTTGGCGCTGGACATCTACGCGTTCATCGACTGCCTGACAACCGACGAACGCAAGGTTAGAGGGCTGCCCAAGCTGGCCTGGGTCTTCCTCATTCTGCTGTTCCCGATCTTCGGCGCGGTCGGCTGGTTGGTCGCGGGGCGGGAGAAGAGCGCGCAGGTCGCCGGTGGCGGCGGCGGTGCCTTCGGGTTCGGCGGTCGCGGTCAAGGTCGCCAACTCGCCCCGGACGACAACCCGGAGTTCCTGGCCTCCCTGTCCAAGGAAGACCGCAAGCCGGGCGACGTCCCCGCGTCGGGCAACGACGAGGACGAGATGCTCAAGCGCTGGGAAGAGGACCTCAAGCATCGCGAGGACGATCTGGATGGCCCCGACCGGGACAACCCGGATGGGCGCGCGAAGGACAAGGACGCGAAGGACAAGGACTGAGCCGGGCTCTCGGGCCGGGCTTCGACCGCACAGCCGGCCGGGACGCATTCGCGACCCGGCCGGCCTTCGTCGGTGCGGATCGGCTTCGGGTGCTCGGCGGCGTTCGGCCGCTCAGGTCGCCGCGGCCACCTCGGCCGCCGCGTCCGCGAGCAGCCGGCCGGTCTTCTCCAGCGTCCGTCCGTCGGTCCGGGGTGCGAAGCCGCGCAGGCTCAGGATCAGGACCAGGTCGCCGTCCCGGTCGTGCACCGGCGCGCTGATCGCGCCCACCCGGTAGTCCCGGTCCGGTTCCAGCTCGTCGATCTGTCCGCCGTCGGAGCCGCCGATCTCGGCCGCGATCTCCTCCAGGAGCGTGCGCAGCCGGGCCGCCGACGCGCCCGCGCCGAGCGTGTCCAGCCCCTCCAGGTGCTCGTCCAGTTCGCCGAGTGTCTCGCCCAACCGGGTCTCCACGTCGGTGACCAGTTCGATCGCGAACCCGCGGCGCCGCGCGTTGTCGATCGCCCGCGCCATCCGCCCGCGCGCGGCCGGGCCGTCCGCCTCGTCGAGCCAGCGCCGGATCGTCTGCTCGTCCGCCCAGGGCACGTAGCCGATGCCCAGCGGCGGGGTGATCGGCGCCTGGGCACCGACCCGCAGCCGGTGCGAATCGGGTCCCGGCGCGCGGACCACCTCGGCGATCGCCACGTGGTGTTCGCCGGGCGTCATCGCGAAGCAGGACAGGCCGGTCTCGTCGCGCAGCCGCGCCATGATCGGCCGCGCCACGTCGAGCACGCCCAGTCCGCGCGCGGCGGCCCGGCCCACCGCGACCAGCGCCGGGCCGAGCCGGTAGGTGCGCCGGGTCGGATGGCGGATCAACCAGCCCAGCGAGGTCAGGCTCGCGAGCATCGGATGGCAGGTCGCGGGCGTCACCGCGAGATGCCGCGCGATCTCGGACAGGGTCAGTCCCTCCGCCGGCCGTTCGGCGATCGCGTCGATCAGCGAGACGAGTCGGTCGGTCTGCGGGGACGGTCGTGGGGCCATGGCCGGCACCCTACTGGATCTTTTCGCATAGTGCGCATCTTGACTCGCACAATGCGCAGCCGTACGGTCTGCCCACGTTACCGGGGAGGCTCATATGTACGACCTCAGGATCATCAACGCCACGATCGTGGACGGCACCGGCGCGGACCGGTTCGTCGGTGACATCGGGGTCCGGGACGGCCTGATCGTCGCGGTCCGCCGGCACGACGGCCCGGATCCGGCCCTGGACGGCGACGCGGTCGAGACGATCGACGCGGCCGGTCACCTGGTCACGCCGGGTTTCGTGGACATCCACACCCACTACGACGGCCAGGCCACCTGGGACGAGGTGCTCGACCCGTCGACGTCGCACGGCGTGACCACGGTGGTCTCGGGGAACTGCGGGGTCGGCTTCGCGCCGGTTCGCCCGGGCCGCGAGGACTGGCTGATCCGGTTGATGGAGGGCGTCGAGGACATCCCCGGGACGGCCCTCGCCGAGGGCATGACGTGGGGCTGGGAGACCTTCCCGGAGTACTTGGACGTACTCGAACAGCGCACGTTCGCCGCCGACATCGGTGTCCAGGTCGCGCACGGCGCGGTGCGGGCGTACGCGATGGGCGACCGGGGCGCGCGCAACGAGCCGGCCACGGCCGAGGACATCGAGGCGATGGCGGTGATCGTCAAGGAGGCGATCGAGGCCGGCGCGCTGGGCTTCTCCACCTCGCGCACGGTCGCGCACAAGGCGATGGGCGGCGAGCCGGTACCCGGCACCTTCGCCACGGAGGACGAACTCTTCGGCCTGGGCCGGGCGATGGCCGCGGGCGGGCGGGCCGTCTTCGAGTTGGCCCCGACCGGCTCGTCCGGCGAGGACATCGTCAAGCCCGCCTCCGAGGTGGCCTGGATGCGTCGACTCGCCGCCGAGATCGGCATGCCGGTGTCGTTCGCGCTGCTCCAGGTCAACGCGGCGCCCGAGTTGTGGCGCGAGTTGATGGCCGAGTCGCAGGCCGCGAACGAGGCGGGCGCGCGGCTGCATCCGCAGATCGCGGGCCGCCCGTTCGGGATGCTGACCGGGTTCGGCACCCGCAACGCGTTCAGCAAACGACCGACGTTCCGGGCGATCGACGACCGGCGGGTGGCCGGCGAACTGGACGACGCGGCGTTCGCGGCCGAGTTGGCCCGGCCCGAGGTCAAGGCGGCGATCCTGGCCGAGAGCGACCTGCCCAGCGACCCGAACATCCCGGGCGACTCGGTCAATCTGGCGATGCAGTTCATGCTGGACCGGATGTACCCGATGGACACCGTCCCGGACTACGAGCCGCTCCCGGACCGTACGGTGACCGCCATCGCCCGGGCGCGCGGCGAGGACCCGCTGTCCACGCTGTACGACCTGCAACTGGAGGACGACGCGCGGACCACACTGATGGTCCCGATGTTCAACTACTCGGACGGCGACCACGAGGCGATCCGGGAGATGCTCACCCACCCGGCGAGCGTCTTCGGCCTGGCCGACGGCGGCGCGCACTGCTCGATGATCTGCGACGCCTCCCAGCCGACCTTCCTGCTCACCCACTGGGCCCGCGACCGCACCCGCGGCGAGCGCCTGCCGCTGGAATTCCTGATCCGCAAACAGACGATGGACACCGCCGCCCTGTACGGCCTGTCCGACCGGGGCGTGGTGGCCGAGGGCAAGCGCGCCGACCTGAACGTGATCGACCTGGACGCCCTCACCCTGCACCGCCCCCGCATGGTCCACGACCTCCCGGCCGGCGGCGGCCGCATGCTCCAGAACGCGACCGGCTACCTGGCCACGGTCGTCGCGGGCCAGGTCACCAGGCGAGCGGGCGTGGACACCGGCGCGAGGCCGGGCCGCCTGGTGCGTGGGGCACGGTAGCGCCGACGGGTCTGCCCCGTCGCCCTTGCGAGGGCGACGGGGCAGACCCGTTCGATGCGACGGAGCCGCGGCTCAGACGCCCGCGTACGAGTGCAGGCCGTTCACGAAGATGTTGACGCCGTAGTAGTTGAACAGGAAGCAGGCGAAGGCGACGAGGGAGACGACCGCGGCCTTGGTGCCCTTCCAGCCGGCCGTGGCGCGGGCGTGCAGGTAGGCCGCGTAGGCGACCCAGGTGATGAAGGACCAGACCTCCTTGGGGTCCCAACCCCAGTAGCGGCCCCACGCGTTCTCCGCCCAGATCGCGCCGCAGACGATGGCGAAGGTCCACAGCGGGAAGATGATCGCGTTGACGCGGTAGGCGGTCTTGTCCAGGGACGCCGCGCTCGGCAGCCGGGCCAGCTTCTCGTCGAAGCGGCCGAGCTTGTCGCCGCGGGCGATCCTGCCCTCGTACCTCTGCCGGAACAGGAACAGGATCGAGGCGAGCGCGCCGATGTGGAAGGCTCCGAACGAGACGATCGCGGACGCGACGTGGATCCACAGCCAGTACGAGTCGAGCGCCGGGACCAGTTGCTCGGAGTCGGTGTACAGGACCGTCACCGCGACGCCGAGCGTGGTGAGCACCGGCAGCGTGACGAACAGGCCCAGCCAGCGCACCGGGTACTTCCACAACAGCACCAGGAAGGCCGCGACCACCACCAGCGAGACCGAGGTGGAGAACTCGTACATGTTGCCCCACGGCGCCCGCTCGACCGAGATGCCGCGCGTGAGCACGGAACCGGCGTGCAGCAGGAAGCCGAGCACGGTCAGCGAGACCGCGACCCGGCCGATCCGGTCCGCGCGTTCGTCGCCGCCGGCCACGTTGCCCTGGTCGTCGGCGCCGGCACCGTCGTGCCCGCCCTCGCGCAGTACCACGACCGGCCGCTCGGCCAGCGCGACTCCGCCGGCCGCACCGGCGTTCGCCGCGGGCTCCAAGACCTCGACCGACAGGTCGGCCGAGCGTTTGGCCACCGCACCGCTGCTGCCGAAGGTCCATTCCATGCAATAGGCGAAGAACGCCATCAGGTAGACGGCGATCGCCGAATACATCAGCACATTGCTGAATTGGGCGAGGTTCTCGTTGACGCCCACGCTCACTCCTTGACCTTGGTGCCGGGTGAGTTCGCCGGCGCGGCCTCGCGCAACGCGTCCACGAACTCCTGTACCTCATCGCCGAGGCCCCCACCCTCGGTGCGGGCGAGCCCGCCGACCTCGACGACCGTGTGGCCGTCGGGGCCCTCCACCGCGCGCACCCACATCCGGCGGCGGCGAACGAACAGTGACAGCACGAGGCCGACGATCGCGGCCACCACGCTGAAGAGCGCGAGCCCCTTGCCGGGCTCGCTGGCGACCTGGAAGTTGGCCCAGGTCTTGACGCCGTCGAAGGTGATGGTGCCGGCGCCGTTGGGCAGTTCCCGGGTCTCCCCGACCTTGAGCGCCTGGCGCCACACGTCGGCGCCGTTCATGAACTTCGACATCTTGTCGGCCTTGAGCGCGTAGATGTTCTGCGGGACGCCCGAGTCCATGCCCAGGTCACCCTCGTAACCGCTGATCAGCAGCCGGGGGTTGAGCAGCGAGGGGAACACCGAGATCGGACCGCGCTTGGGGTCGACCAGCAGGTTGCCGTCCTGGTCCACCGGCGCGCTCGGCAGGAACTGCCCGTCGAAGCCCAGTTGTTTGAGCCCGGGGCTGACGTCGGGGACCTTGATCACGCCGGTCGAGGTGCGGTTGCCGTCCTGGGGCAGGAACACGGTGGGGCCCTTGTAGGCGATCTTGCCCTTGGCGTCGCGTACGGTCACCTCCGGCGCGTAGCCGGTGGCGATCATGAACACCTTGGTGTCGCCCACCTCCAACGGGTGGTTGACCTTGATCTTCCCGGCCTTGTCCTTGCCCTCGTGCCCGTACCAGGACTCGATGTTCGCGGTGAACGACCTGGGCTCGCCGCGCTTGGCGCCGGTCGGCTGGAACCTCTGCTCGACCGACTTGAGCCGGAATCCGAACGGCTCCAGGTTGTCCGCGTCCACGAGCGCGCCGAACTGGCGGTCGTCGTACTGGGTGAGCACGTTCGCGAAGCTGCCGCCCTCGACCACGATCTTGCCGCCCTTGACGCTGTACAGGCTGCCCAGGGCGAACGCGACCAGGATGCCGAACAGCGCGATGTGGAACAGCAGGTTGCCGCTCTCCCGGGCGTAGCCCTTCTCCGCCGCGATCGAGTCGGTGCTCGGGTTCAGCCGGAAACGGCGCTTTTTGAGCGCGACGCGCGCCGCGGCGAGCACCGCGTCCGGGTCCGCCGAGGTCTCCCAGCGCGCGTGCGCGGGCAGCCGGGTGAAGTTGCTCGGCGCCTGTGGCGGCTTGGCCCGCAACGTCTTGGCGTGCGCCCAGCAGCGCGGCACGATGCAGCCCGCGAGCGAGACGAACAGCAGGATGTAGATCGAGGCGAACCACCACGACGCGAACACGTCGAAGAGTTGGAACTTGTCCATGATCTTCGCCCGGTCGGGATGGTCCCGGAAGTACTGGCTGACCTTGATCGGGCTGACCGGCCGCTGCGGGATCAGCGTCGGCGGCGTGGCCGCGACCGACAACAGGAACAGCAGGATCAGCGCGACCCGCATCGAGGTCAGCTGCCGCCAGAGCCAGCGCAGCCAGCCGAGCACGCCCAACTGCGGTTGGCGGATCTCCTCGTCGCCGTCGTCCTGCGCGGGCGCGGTCGACATCCCGGCATCGGCCCTGGCCTCGGGCTTCGCGATCCCTTCGAGGTCGTCGTCGCGTGCGAGGTCGTCGTCGGTTCGAGTCTCCAGGCTCATCAGAATCCGATCGTGTATTGCCCGGCCCAGGACTGCATCTCACGCATCATCTGGTCCCACGCGCCGGTGAGCATCAGTACGCCGAGCAGCACGAGCATGCCGCCGCCCAGGCGCATCACCCAGACGTAGTGCTTCTTGACCCACCCGAACGCACCGAGCGCCTTGCGGAACGCGAGCGCGGTGACCAGGAAGGGCACGCCCAGACCCAGGCAGTAGGCCACGGTGAGCAGCGCGCCGCGATTGGCGCTCGCCTCGCTCACGGACAGGTTCAGCACCGCGGTCAGGGTCGGGCCGATGCACGGCGTCCAGCCGAGCCCGAACACCATGCCCAGCAGCGGCGCGCCGACCAGCCCTATGGCCGGCCGCTTGTGCACCCGGAACTCGCGCTGCATGCCCGGGAGCACGCCCATGAAGGACAGCCCGAGCACGATGGTGACCGCGCCGAAGACCTTGGTGATGGTCGCCTGGTGCGCCAGGAGTGTCTTGCCGAAGTAGCCGAACGCCGCGCCCATGGAGACGAACACGGCGGTGAAGCCGAGCACGAACAGCAGCGTGCCCAGGAAGAGCCGACCGCGCCGGGCGTCCTTCAGATCCGCCCCGGACACCCCGGTGACGTAGCTGACGTAGCCGGGGACCAACGGCAACACGCACGGCGAGAAGAACGAGATCAGCCCCGCGAGCAGGGCGATCGGCAGGGCCGCGAACAACGACCCCGTGTAGACCGTGTTGTTCATCCCCTCGGCTGCGACGAGCACCTCGATCAGGCCTTCTCGTTCGGCACGGGCTCGTTCAGCACCGGGTCGATCATCGAGCGCAGTTCCTCGATGGTGACCGCCCGCAACACCCGGGCCGCGATCCGACCCTCACGGTCGATGATCAGCGTGCTGGGGATCGCGTTGGGGTTCAGGTTGCCGGTGAACTTGAGGATCTCGCGCGCGTCCGGGTCCCACAGGCTCGGGTAGGTGATGCCCTTGCTGTTGGTGAACGCGATCGCGTTGTCCTGGGTGGCGTCGCGGGTGTTGATCCCCAGGAACTGCACACCCTTGTCCGCGGTCTCGGTGTGTGCCTGCTGGAAGTCGGCGGCCTCGGCCCGGCACGGCGGGCACCACGAGCCCCACACGTTCAGCACCACGACCTTGCCCCTGAACTCGGCGAGGCTGATGTCCTTGCCCTCCAGCGTCTTGCCGGAGACCTTCGGAGCCGCGGTACGGTCGCCCGCCTTGGCCCGCACGATGCCGCTGTTGTCGCTGTCGACATAGCCCTTGCCGTCGCCGCTGCTCTTGCCGCCGGCACTCATCCCGCCGCAGCCGGTGAGTGCGAGCAGGGCCGCGGCGGTGAGCAGCGCGGCACGACGAGGCAGGCGGCGTGTGAGCATGTGAAAAGTTTCGCATGCCTCCGCGACCGCTCCACGCGGGGTCCGTCGTGCCGCCGACACTGCTTCAGTTCATCCCGATTCGTCCTAAATAAATAGGGCACTATGCCCCGAATCTTCGGTTCTTCGTCACGCCCCGAAGCCGCGCCTTCGCGTCATCCCCCGAAGTCGCGGCTTCGCGTCACGCCCCGAAGCTCTTGTTCTGCGTCTTGCCCGCGAGCTTCGCCGGCAGCAGCTCCCGAGCCGGTTCGCTGTAGCCGACGGAGACGATCTTGTCCCCCTCGTAGGTGAACGTGGTGAGCGACGCGAGCGAGCACTGCCGGTTGCGCGGGTCGTGCCACAACCGCCGCCGCTCGACGAAGGAGCGGGTCACCCAGATCGGCAACTGGTGGCTCACGCACACCGCCTCGTGCCCGCGCGCGGCGTCCCGGGCCGCGCCGAGCGCGCCCATCATCCGCACCACCTGCTCGATGTACGGCTCGCCCCACGAGGGCTTGAAGGGGTTGGTGAGGTGCTTCCAGTGCGTCGGGTTCTTCAGGGAACCGTCGCCGACCCCGAAGGTCTTGCCCTGGAAGATGTTCTCCGCCTCGATCAGTCGATCGTCGGTGGCGATCTCCAGACCGTGTCGACCGGCGATCGGCGCGGCGGTCTCCTGGGCGCGCTCCAGCGGCGAGGACACCACGTGCGTGATGTCGCGCTCGGCGAGGTGGTCGGCGACCCGCTCGGCCATCTTGTTGCCCAACTCCGACAGGTGGTAGTCGGGCAGGCGGCCGTACAGGATGCCGTGCGGATTGTGCACCTCGCCGTGGCGCATGAGGTGGACGATCGTCACGTCGCGGTTGGTCTGCGGCTTCTGAGCCATCGTCAGTTCTCCTGGGCACTCGCTGCGGCGCGGGCTGCGGCCGGCAGCGCGTCGAGGATACGGTTCACGGCCGCGTCGTCGTGGGCCGCGGACAGGAACCACGCCTCGAACGCGCTCGGCGGCAGGTACACGCCGGCGTCCAGCATCGCGTGGAAGAACGCGGAGAAGCGGAACGCCTCCTGCGTGCGGGCCTGGTCGTAGTCGTGCACCGGGCGATCGGTGAAGAAGACCGAGAACATGTTCCCGGCCGTGGACACCGTGTGCGCGACGCCCTCCTTGGCCAGGGCGGCCGACACCTCGGTGCGCACCGCGAGGGAGACCGCGTCCAGGTGCTTGTACACCGCGTCGGTGCAGTACCGCAGGGTGGTGACGCCGGCCGCGGTGGCCACCGGGTTCCCGGACAGCGTGCCGGCCTGGTAGACCGGGCCGAGCGGGGCCAGGTGCGACATCACGTCCGAGCGCCCGCCGAACGCGGCGGCCGGGAAGCCACCGC
Source organism: Embleya sp. NBC_00888 (assembly GCF_045207655.1). Lineage (NCBI taxonomy): Bacteria > Bacillati > Actinomycetota > Actinomycetes > Kitasatosporales > Streptomycetaceae > Embleya > Embleya sp. NBC_00888. The sequence continues at coordinate 3,771,552 of NZ_CP108784.1, forward strand.
CCATCACCTTGCCGAAGGTGAGCAGGTCGGGAACCACGCCCTCGATGCCGAACCAGCCCGCCTTGGACACCCGGAAGCCGGTCATCACCTCGTCCGAGACGAACAGCGCGCCGTGCCGCTCGCACAGGGCCTTGACGCCCGCGTTGAAGCCCGGACGCGGGGTGATCACGCCCATGTTGCCCGGCGCGGCCTCGGTGATCACACACGCGATGTCGTCGCCGTGGACGGCGAACGCCGACTCGACGGCGGACAGGTCGTTGTACGGCAGCACGATCGTGTCGGCGGCCGAAGCCCCGGTGACCCCGGGCGTGTCCGGCAGCGCGAAGGTGGCCAGGCCGGAGCCGGCGGCGGCCAGCAGCGCGTCCACGTGACCGTGGTAACACCCGGCGAACTTCACCACCTTGGCCCGGCCGGTGAAGCCGCGCGCGAGCCGGATCGCGGACATGGTGGCCTCGGTGCCGGAGCTGACCAGGCGGACCTGTTCGACCGGGGCGACCCGGGAGACGATCTCCTCGGCGAGTTCCACCTCGCCGGCGCCGGGTGTGCCGAAGGAGGTGCCGCGCGCGACCGCCTCGCGGACGGCCTCCTGCACGGCGGGGTGCGCGTGGCCGAGGATCATCGGGCCCCAGGAGCACACCAGGTCCACGTATTCACGGCCGTCCGCGTCGGTCAGGTAGGGGCCTCGGCCCGAGACCATGAAGCGCGGCGTGCCGCCGACCGCGCGGAAGGCGCGCACCGGCGAGTTGACCCCGCCGGGGGTGACGGCCCTCGCACGCGCGAACAGGGCGGCGGAGGCGGGTGCGGGGTTCTCGTTGACAGAGCTCACCCGGTCATGCTCTCAAACAAACCGGGCACACCCGTCGCCCGCGGCTCGCCCGACGGGTGGACCAACCGCATGGGCGCCGGGGAGGGTGTGCGCGGATTCGCGTTGGTTCCCGGGGATCCGCCAACCGAAACCGGGGGCGGGGAGCAGTATGATCGGGCGACCCGGACCCGTGCCCACGGGTGAGGCATGTCCGGCGGGGTGCAGCACGACGATCGGGGTGCGCGCGTGGCGGCGAGAACACGTCGGGGTGGGCGGTCCGGGCGACACCACCGGATAGCCGGCGGTCTCGGACCGGTGCTGGCGACGCTGTTGACGCTGGCCGGGACGGCCGCGTGCGGCGGCGGGGACTCGGACGACGACGGCAGGACCGGGCTGCGCGGCGCGCTGGATCGGGTGCGCGACGACGAATCCACCCGGGGCTGGTTCGAGTACGGCGACACGGCCGCGATCACCAAGGCCAACGGCGGTGGTGACTTCGCCGGACCCTACGGACCGCTGATCGGGACGGGCTACCCCGACCTGGCCGCGATGCGCGATCAGGTGGCGCCGGCGCTGGGCTTCGACCCGACCAAGGCGAACGAGGCCTGGTCCGCCGGCCGACCGCCTTACCAGGGTGGGGTGTTCGTCGGCGGCTTCGACAAGGGCACCGTGCTCGGCAAGCTCCGGGAACTGGGCGGCAAGCCGGAGCCGGCCGAGCCCAGTGTGCAGCGGCTGCGTCCCGACAACGAATTGAGCCTGGACGACACGCTGGCGCAGAAACTTCCGCTGGGCATCAACCACTTCAACGTGATTCGGGTCACCGACAAGCAGATCGGCTACGGCTCCACCGGGCGCGGCGCCGACCTCGGCCGGGGCGGCACGATGCTGGGCGCCGATCCCGTCGTGCGCGCGCTGGCGAACTGCCTGGACAAGCCGCTGGCCGCGGTGATCACCGATCGCGTCGCCGGTGGCGAGCGGGCGAACGGGCCCAGGATCGCGGTCGGGGTGACCGGCAAGGCGGGCGTCCCGGGCACCGACGTGATGTGTGTGGCCACCGGTTCCGAGCCGGCCGCCCGGGCCGAGGCCGATCGGCTGCGCACGGTGTTCACCGGCGGCGGCAAAACCGCGCAGGGGGTGCCGTGGAGCACGGTGCTGGCCGACGTGCGGGCCGAGGTGGTCGAGACGAACGTGGTGAAGATCACCGCGCGTTCGGCCGGTTCGGTACGAACGGCGGTATTCGTCAAGGCATTGAACGACCTGTCGCTCGGGCAGACTTTCTCGGGCGGGCCGCCTGGCCGGGAGTCCTGACGCATGCCGGGGCGGGACCGGTTCCGAGTGGTGCACACCTGTTACTCAACCGCGGTACGGAATGCCCGGATGACCTGCGACGATCTTCAACGAGTCCCCTCGATCACCGACCAGACCGAGACAAGCGAGCAGGGAGCGATGGCGTCGGGCGCCACGGGTGTGCGCACGTGTCACGGAGCCGACCTCGGTCGGGAGGTGCACACGTGGGCGTGACATATGAGTACTTCGGCGCACCCGATCGCGCGACCGCGGCGCGGGTGCCTCCGCTGATCGATCCGACCGACACGGTGGAACGTCCCAGCAATTCCTATGTGTCGTTCGTGAAGCCGGAGACGGTCAGCGCGATGGTGCTGTCGCTGCTGGGGGACACCCCGCAGGACGCGACGCCACCGCTGGAGCTGGTCGTGCTGCATCCCGCGCACGCGGTGATGCAGTTGCCGCCGATGCTGATGGACGTACTGCGCAACGCGACCGAGGAGGAACTGGGCGCGGCGGCCTTCATCTGGTCGACGTTCCCGGACCGGCGGGTGCCGCGCGACGCCTATCTGCTGTACCGGATGCTGCACGACTGGACCAAGTTCGCCCGCGAACTGCACCACGCCGGGCACCAGTTGTACTGCCTGATGCACTCGTGACGCGGCCGGACCCGGCACACCGGAGTCGACTCCTCCTCGATTAACCCACTTGAGTTATTAACCCAAGCGGTTTAACGTGCGATCCATGACAGGGACGCACGGCGCTGCGGCGTCGGACCGCGGTGCCGGCGCACGCCTTTTGATGATCGAGGCCGCGGAACGGCTGTTCGCCGAGCGCGGCATCAACGGGGTCTCGCTGCGCGAGATCGGCGCCCAGGCCGGGCAGCGCAACACCGCCGCCGCGCGCTACCACTTCGGGTCGAAGGAGACCCTGGTGGACGCGGTCTTCCGGCACCGGATGGAGCCGGTGAACGCGCGGCGCCTGGCGATGCTCGACGAACTCGACCGGGCCGGGCACGGGCACGACGCCCGGGGTCTGGTCGAGGCGTTCCTGTACCCGCTCGCCGACACCCTCGGCCAAGTGGGGAAACCCAGTTGGTACCTGCGATTCAGCATCCACGCCGCCTTCCTGGAGGGCACCGCGGTGCGCGACCTGGCCCGGGAGGAGTGGACGCGCGGCGTCTACACCGTGCGCGAGCGCATGCTCGGCCTGCTCACCGAGTTCCCCGCGCGCTTGCGGAACGAACGCTGGGTGCTGGTGTCGTCGTATCTCACCCACGCCCTCGCCGACCGCGAGATGGCGCTGCACCACCCCGGCGGACGCACCCTCACCGACCGGGAGGTCTTCCTGGCGGGCCTGACCGACACCGCCGTCGCCCTGTTCCTGGCTCCGGTCTCCGCCCGGACCGAGGCCGCGCTCGAACGATCCACACAGGTCCCGCCCAACCCGGGACCTCGCTCCGATCCGGAGGTTCGACCATGACGAGCACCATCGAACAGCCCACCTACGAGGACCCCACCCCCGCCGCGGCCGCCGCGCTCGGTCTGGAAGTCCGGCCGCTGGCCGGGAACATCGGCGCCGAGATCTTCGGCGTCGACCTGACCGAGCCGCTCACCGACGAGGCGGTCGCCGAGATCCGCGCGATCTGGTTGAAGTGGAAGGTGGTGTTCTTCCGCGACCAGCACATATCCCAGGAGCAGCACAAGGCATTCGGCCTGCGCTTCGGCGAACTCGCCCCGGGACACCCGACGTTGCCCGCCGCCTTCCCCGAACACCCGGAGATCCTGCTGCTCGACAACGAGCAACTGGGCAAGGACGCCGGGGGCGGCTTCGTGGAGAGCCGCTGGCACACGGACGTGACCTTCATCCCCAACCCGCCGACCGCCTCGATCCTGCGTGGGGTGATCGTGCCGCCGTACGGCGGCGACACCCAGTGGGCCAACCTGGCTTTGGCCTACGAGCAACTGTCCGACCCGCTCAAGGACTTGATCGACGGGCTGCACGCGGTGCACCACAACACGCTGCCGATCAAGCGCGGCGAACTGCCGGGCGCACTCGCCAAGCGATTCCTCGGCGACGGGCTGCGCGCCGTGCACCCGGTGGTGCGCGTGCACCCGGAGACCGGCGAGAAGGTGCTGTTCGTCAACCCGAACTTCACCAGCCACATCCTGGAACTGACCCGGCAGGAGGGCGCGCACATCCTGGAGATGCTCTACGCGCACATCGCCGACGCCGCGTTCAGCGTGCGATTCCGCTGGCAGCCGGGCAGCATCGCGTTCTGGGACAACCGGGCAACGGTGCATCTGGTGCCCACGGACGTGCCGCCGGGCATGCGCCGCTCGATGCAGCGGGTGACCCTCCAGGGCGCCAACTCGGTCGGCCCGGACGGCGCCGAATCCTATGCCCTGAACACCTGAGCACCCCGAGGGACACCGATCGACCCCGCGCGTCCCGATCCGACGCCCCGCCACCTGACGGGGCGTCGGATCTGCCGGTCGGACATCAGCGAGGGGGCTTGTCGGGTCGGCCGATTCGACGCGATGCTGTTCTCCGGGTGGCGTTTGTGCACCACCCGTTTTGCGCCCTCGCTAGATGCGAGATCGCTGCCGACAGCCTTGGGGGGCGGCCGATGCCGACACGGGACCCGATGTTCCAGGGGCGCAGGCTCCGAGCGTTTCTTCGCCAGACACGCGAGGCGTGCGGGTACATCCAGCGGGACGTGGCGCTGGAAATGGATTGGTCGCTCTCGAAGCTGATCCGGATCGAGACCGGCCAGGTGAACATCTCGACCACCGACCTGAAGGCGCTGCTCCAGCACTACGGCGTGGTCGAGCCCGCCCGGGTCGCCGAGTACATCGACATGGCCAGGGCCTCGAAGCAGCGCAGTTGGTGGTACCAGTACCGCAACCACATCACCAACGAGTTCAAGGTGCTGCTCGGCTACGAGTCCTCGGCCACCGTCATCCGCAACTTCGAACCGCTCCTGGTCCCCGGCCTGTTACAGACCGAGGAGTACGCGCGCGAGGTGCTGCGGATCATGTCCCCGCCGGACACCCCCGGCCTGGACGACCTGGTCGCGCTGCGGATGGAGCGGCAGGAGCGGCTGATCCGACCGGACGGCCCGGCCATGCACTTCATCGTGGACGAGAGCGTGATGCACCGCACCGTGGGCAACGCGGCGGTGATGCGCAACCAGATCCGGCGGATGCGCGACTTCGGCGAGTGGCCGAACATCACCCTGCGGGTGATCCCGTTCTCCGCCGGCCTGTACTCGCGGGCCCGGATCGCCTACCAGCTCCTGGAGTTCCCGGACATCGAGGACGAGGCGGTGCTGTTCATCGAGAACCCCTCGGGCGACATGATCATCCGCGAGGGCAACCAGGAGGATCCGCCGGCCGTCTCGCCGCTGTCCTATCTGGAAACGTTCTGGGGCATCGAGCAACTGGCCTCGCGCGACCTGGCGCCGGCCCTGCTGGACAGCGCCCTCGAACGCTTCGCCCCCGCCGCGGGACACCCGCCCACCGGCGGCGAGTAGACCATGTGCGGACGGCGTAGTGGCAGCAGGCCGGCTGCCTGCACGCGCGCTGCCAGGATGCGAGTTGAATACATCCCAAGAGCCACTTGGCTGATTGCGCGTTCCTGCGCATAATGACAAGAGGTATCCGTTGCTCGATGTCGATGAGCAGCACGGTTTCGCGGCGGCCACCGCGGAGCTTCGAACGAGTTGTTCCGAAGTCGGATTTCATGACTTTTCGGGGCAACTCGTTCTTTTTTGCATCGTCCCTCGCATAGCAGGATCGCCTCACTCTGGCGGAAGCGGACATCCCCATGCACAATCACAGATGAGGGCATAATCGCCGTCCACCCCGCCCCTGCACGGTACACACCGTCGCCACGAAAGGACGCCTGATTAGGGAAAGGGGGTGAACTCGTGCAGGACGACTTCGAGAGGATGCTTCGCGTGATCTTTCTGCTGGTAGCCGTGGCCGCGGTGACAGCAGGAGCGCTCTATTACACGCTCCGGGCCGCCGGTCTGCTCACTCTCATCGGGTAACGGATACCAACCCACCGGGCCCTGTGCCCATGTCATTCGCGGCCTGCCGTAAGGCAGGCCGCCTCGCATGTCCGGGCCCGACGTACCGAATGCGATGGGCCGAACCCGGCCGGCCGGCGGCGTTCGGAGTTCAGACCGACGAGCGGCCGGCCTCGGCGAGGAAGGTCCCCCAGGACCGGGCCCCGAAGGCCAGGCGAGGCGCGGGCGACTTCGAGTCCCTGACCTGGACCTCGTCGGCCAACCTTGCCTCGACGCAGTTGCTCGTTGCGCTCGCGCTGCTCTTGCGCCACGCACGTCCCAGCGGATCGAACTCCGCCATGACTTGCCTCCGAATAGGGCCGATGGAAATAGGAAAGCCGCCGGTCGGATGATTCCGTGCAGGGTCGACACCTCTGCGGGTTGACCGACTTCGAGGGCGCGCGCATAGCTTAGCGCCCGACCTCGGCCGTACGTGAAATCCGGCCACACCCATCCGTATGAAATCCGCCGTCGTCGCCTGGCGAATTGCCAGGTGGCGGATTGCACCGTCGCTCACCCGTTCGCAGCATTCCCGACCCGCCCGGATATGACCGGTGAACGGGAGAGAGCGAAAGCCGCGAATTCGGAACATCAGGGTCCGGATCCGTTCTTTCCCAGTCGATCCCGGAGGCTGTCGACCAATCGGAGGAACGCGTCCGAGGGCGGGACCCGGTCCGGGCCGATGACGGTCACGTGAACCACCGCCACCACCGAACCGCTGCGCACGATGCCCCAGTCCACGTACTGGTCCTGGCTGCTCACCAGGCCCTGGGTACGCCACACGCTGCCGTCCCGGCCCAGCGCCTTGATACTGGGCGCGCCGTCCGCCATCGGGTTGGGCTGGTTGGTCGGACACGCGCCGGCCAGGCCGCCGGTGAGGTCGCTCGCCGCCACCTCGGCGGTGCGCTCGTCGGGGTAGCGGACCAGGAGGACCAGGCCGCCGCCCTGCCCGTCGTGCAGGTACAGCCGCTCCTGGGTCTGCACCGCGCCCAGTCCGGAGATGGTCTTGGTGGTGCACGGGCCCAGTTCGTCGGCCATCGCCTGCCGGGTCTCCACCACGCGCCAGTTCTCGTACGCCCCGGCCACCACCGGGAACTCCTGCGCGGTCGGATAAAAGGCGTCGTTCAGCTCCGTCTGCGTCGTGGTCACCGGGCTCGCCACCGGCCGCGACGCGGCGGCCTGCCGATTGCGGGGCCGGGTGTCGTCCGACCCGGTGCTCACCAGCGTCACCCCGCCCGCCAGCACCGCGAGCGAGGCGGCGCCGATCAGGACCCGGTTGCGCAGGCGCCGACGGCGGACCGCCTTGCGGATGCCCGCGACCGGCGGCAGCGGGACCTGCGGGGCGATCCGGACGACGAGTTCACGAAAACGCTCGTCGAGCCGCTCGACGTCGTGGTCGTCGTCGTCCGCGTGCTCAGGGCTGTGCCGCATGTCCGAACTCGCCATTCCCCACTCGATCGGGCCTTACCGACCCGACAGGCCGTTCCGCATTCGACAGGTGTTCAGTTTGACGTATGGGCCGAGCGCGATGGTTCCCGGCCGCTCGGGCGCTCATCCCGCCTTGCGGGTCAGCGTGCCCCGCGACTCGCTGGTCCCCACACTGGCCGGCGCGACATAGGAGAGCGTGGTCGGGCTCTGCTCCTTGAGGATCACCCGGCCGTCCGCGCAGCCCTGGTTGCGGGTCAGGTGACTGGTCAGTTCGACTCCGGTGTCCGCGCCGACCGAGAGCAGCTCCAGGTCGGACTCGCAGTCGGCCTGCTCGCCCAACAGGCCGGTCGCGGTGAGCTTGCTGACGCCCACCTTCCTGTCGCCCACCTTCCCGCCCGTCAGCGTGACGGTGACCGTGGACACACTGCCGAGCTGCGATGTCATCGTCCCGGACCAGGTGCCCTTGTAGACGCTCGGCAACGTGCCCGAGCCGGTCGGCGGCGAGGTCGAGGTGCCGGACCCGCCGGCACCTTCCCGGGCGGTGGACGGGTCGTCCTCATCCCCGGTCCACAGCCGCGGCAGCGCCAGCACCACGGCGCCCGCGATCAGCACGGCCACGAGCGTGATCAGCCACGGCCGACGCCACCACGGAGGCGGTGCGGCGGGCTGCGAAGCCGCTCGCAGCACGTACGTCTCGGGTGCCGGCCCCGAAGGCGGCGGCGCCGCGGCCGCCGAGCCCGGGAACACGAGGTCCGAGGGCGGCGCATGCGCGGGCGAGGTCTGCGCGGGCTTCGCGAACGCGGCGTCCGACCCGGCGTACGTCCCGGCGTATGTCGCCGAGGCCGCCGTCTCCGGTGGGCGGTCGTCCCCCGTGGGCGCCCCGCTCCCGGTGGCCACGAACGTGCCCGCGTCCGGCGCGCCGTCCTCGTCGAGTTCGAGCAGTTCGATCGCGCGCCGGGACAGCGCGGTGGTCAGGTCCGGCGGCAGCCAGTTGCCGGCCACCAGGTCGCGCGTACCGTCCGGCGCGAGCGCCGCGAGCAGTTCCGCCGGGGTCGGTCGGGACGCGGCGTGCTTGGTCATGCACGCGGCGACGATCTCCCGCAGCGCGGCCGGCATCTCGTCCAGGCGCGGCTCCTGCGCGACGATCCGGTACATCAGGGCCTGACCGCTGCCCTCGCCGAACGGTCCCGCGCCGGTCGCGGCGAACACCAGCACCGAACCGAGCGAGAACACGTCGCTGGGCGGCCCGATGTCGCGCCCGTCGACCTGCTCGGGCGACATGAAGCCCGGCGACCCGACGGTGTGCCCGGTGCGGGTGAGCACCGACGCGTCCATCGCGCGCGAGATGCCGAAGTCGATCACGCGCGGCCCGTCCAGGGACAACAACACGTTCGACGGCTTGATGTCCCGGTGCACCAGGCCCGCCCCGTGCACCGCGACGAGCGCCTCGGCCAGGCCCGAGCCGAGAGTGCGCACGGTCTCCTCGGGCAGCGGCCCGCGCCCGGCAACCGCCTCGTACACGCTGGGTCCGGCCACATAGCCGGTGACCACCCACGGCGTGCCGGCCTCGGTGTCGGCGTCCAGCACCGGCGCGGTCCACGCGCCGCCGACCCGCCGCGCCGCGTCCACCTCGCGGCGGAACCGCTCGCGGAATCCGGGGTCGTCGGCCCACTCGGCACGAACCACCTTGATCGCGACGATCCGCCCGCCCCGATTGCGGCCGAGATAGACCCGACCCATGCCGCCCGCCCCCAGCACGCGGAGCACCCGGTAGCCGCCGATCCGCCGCGGATCCTCGGGCTCCAGCGGTTTCACAGGACATCCCCCTCGTCGGCCGGCAGTTGGCCAGAGAATACGCGGCTGTCCGCATTTGGGGGGTCCCGGACGGCCGGTCCGGGCCGGATCCGAGGTGCTTCCCTCGGGCCCGGGCCCGGACCGGCGGTCGGCTCAGAACTCGACGGGCAGCGCGATCAGACCGCGGATGAAGGAGGACGGGCCGTGCGCGAGGTCGGCGTTCGGCGCCAACCGCAGGTCGGGCAGCCGGCGCAGCAGCTCCTCGAAGGCGACCCGGATCTCCAGGCGAGCCAGCGAGGAGCCGAGGCAGAAGTGCGGGCCGGTGCCGAACGCGATGTGCTGGTTCGGCGTGCGGAAGGCGTCGAAGCGCTCGGGATCGGTGAACACCTCGGCGTCCCGGTTGGCGGCCCCGTACAGCATCATCACGATCGAATCGGCCGGGATCACCGTGCCGTGCAGTTCCACGTCACGTGTCGTGTGCCGGGCCATGTTGACCACGGGAGACACCCAGCGCAGCGATTCCTCGACCGCGGACGGGATCAGCGTGGGGTCCTCGCGCAGCCGGGCGAGCTGGTCGGGGTTGGCCAGCAGCGCGGCGATCCCGCCGGAGATCACGTTGCGGGTGGTCTCGTTGCCGCCCACGAGCAGCAGCAGGGACTCGCCGATCAGCTCGTCGAAGGACAACTTCTCGCCGTCGATCTCGGCGCCGACCAGGATCCCGATCAGGTCGTCGGAGGGGGTCTTGCGGCGGTCCTCGATCACCTGCGTGGTGTAGGCGACGTACTCGGTGAACGCCTCGCCCGCCTTGTGACTGAGCTCGCCGCCGTCGGAGAGCATCACCATCACGTCGGCCCAGTGCTGGAGCTGGTCGCGGTGCTCGGCGCCGACCCCGAGCAGTTCGCCGATCAGTGTCATCGGCAGCGGCGCGGAAAACTGCCGGACCAGGTCGGCGCCGGGGCCGGCCGCGATCATCGCGTCGATCAGCGAGGTCACGATGTCCCGGACGTGCTCCTCCATCGCGGCGATCTGCCGGGGGGTGAAGCCCTTGGAGACCAGCTTGCGGCGGCGGTAGTGGGTCGGGTCGTCGGAGTCGATCATCGACGGCTGCGGGTAGCCGATCGGGCGCGAGCCCTTGGCCGAGGAGAACAGTTCGGGGTTGCGCTCGGCCCAGGCCAGGTCGGCGTGCCGGCTCAGGCCCCAGACGCCGGCGCGCTCGCTGTGGTACACCGGCGCGTGTTCGCGCAGCCACGCGTAGTCGGCGAACGGGTCACCGGCGTACCAGTCCCGGTCGAGCAGGTGGATGTCGCGGATCGTGGGAGCCGTCATGGCAAGCCTCCGTGGTGATCACGTGTCGAGCGGAACGAAGAGTCGGACGGCGGTACGCATCAGGTCCTGCACCTCGTCGAGCGCGCGGCCGCGGGCGGTGAGGCTGACCAGACCGGAGAGCAGCACGTGGCCGAGCACCACCTCGATGTCGCGCCGCCGGTCCCCCGCGGCGCCGTCCTCGGGGTCGGCCGGCTCACCGAACGCCAGGCCGGTGATCCGGTGGATGCTCTGGTGGAAGGTCTCCTGTGATTGACCGGCGGACGGGTCCGGGGCGGTCGCGGCCTGCACCACGGCCTCGGTCAGCAGCCGGTTCTCCGCGCTCACCTCGACGATCCGGCACAGCAGCGCGGCCAGCCGGCCGGCCGGGTCCGCGGGCAGCGGTCGGTCGGCGAGTTCGTCGGCGAGTTCGCCGATCCACAACGCGGACACCTCGCTCAGCAGGTGGTTCTTCGAGGTGAAGTAGCGGTACACGGTGGCCCTGGCCACCCCCGCGCGATCCGCGACGTCGTGCATCGTCACGGCCGCGTATCCCCCCTCCAGCGCGAGGTCGCACGCGGCGCGCACCAACCGCTCGCGCCGGGCCTGTTGGTCGCGGGTGAGCGACCTGGTGAGAGTGATCGTCGAGCTGGTGCGGGGTTCGGCCACGGGAGAGCCTGTCCTCTGGGGTCGTGCTTCGGGGGTTGGTACCGCGGGCTTGGTACGGGGCCGGGTGCTCGGGGCGACGCGACCGCGGGCGGTGCGCCGACTCGTTCCGCGGTGATCTTGCCTACGGATGAGACGGAAGTCTAGTCTGACGTCTCGTCAGATCTAGTGAGAACGTGTTTCAGTATTTGCCTCGACCGCACGCCATTGGCCCCGACGAACGCTGGAGCTGCCGTGACCGCCAGACAAGGACCGCTCGCGGGCATCCGGGTGGTGGAGTTCGTCGGCCTGGGGCCGGGGCCGTTCTGCGGGATGCTGCTCGCCGACCTGGGCGCCGAGGTGCTGCGCGTGGATCGCGCGGACGAGGCCCGCAAGGGCTACGCGAAGCCGCCGCGCAATCCGATGAACCGGGGCAAGCACTCGATCGCGATCGACCTCAAAAACCCGGACGGGGTCGGGTTCGCGCTGCGGCTGCTCGCCGACGCCGACGCGCTGATCGAGCCGTTTCGGCCCGGCGTGATGGAACGCCTGGGCCTGGGCCCGGACGTGGTCGCCGAGCGCAACCCTCGGCTGGTGTACGGCCGGCTCACCGGCTGGGGACAGACCGGGCCGCTGGCCCCGGCCGCCGGACACGACATCGACTACATCGCGCTGGCCGGGATGCTGGAGCCGATCGGCCGGGCCGGGCAGCCGCCGAGCATTCCGCTGAACCTGATCGGCGACTTCGGCGGCGGCGGCCTGCTGCTCGCCTTCGGCCTGGTCGCCGCGCTGCTGGAGGCGGGCCGCTCGGGGCGGGGCCAGGTGGTGGACGCCGCGATGATCGACGGCGCCGCGACGCTGGGCGCGACCTGGTTCACCATGGGCGCCGCCGGGATGCTCGGCCCGCGCGGGACCAACATGCTCGACGGCGGCGCACCGTTCTATGACGTGTACGAGACGCGGGACGGCCGGTACGTCGCGGTCGGCGCGATCGAACCCAGGTTCTGGGCCGAGCTGATCCACCGACTCGGCCTGGCCGAGGACCCGGTGTTCGCCGACTTCGCCACACAGCACGACCCGGCGCACTGGCCGGCGATGAAGGCCCGCCTCGCCGAGGTGTTCGCGGGCCGCACCCGGGACGCGTGGTGCACGCTGCTGGAGGGCACCGAGACCTGCTTCGCCCCGGTGCTCTCCCCCGCCGAGGCGCCCGCGCACCGCCACCACGTCGAGCGCGGCACCTTCCTGCACGCCGACGGCCTGCCCGAGCCGGCGCCCGCGCCGCGCTTCTCCCGCACCCCCGCCGCCGAGCCGGCCCGGCCGGTGCACCCGGGCCCGGCCGCGACGGGCGGCGACACCGACGCCGCGCTGGCCGCGTGGGGTGTCGCCGCGGCCGACGTCGAGCGCCTGCGCGAGGTCGGCGCGGTCGTCTGACGCCGCATCACCACCAGTACGGCACAGGTATCAGCTCAGGTATCAGGCAGGGGACCGCATGGAACTTCACGAAGCGCTGTACACCACGCGCGCGATGCGCAGGGTCGCACCGGATCCGATCCCGCACGAGGTGCAGGCCCGCCTGTTGGACGCGGCGGTACGCGCGCCCAGCGGTGGCAACGCCCAGAACTGGCGTTTCCTGCTGGTGGACGACCCGGGCGTCAAGGGCCGGATCGGGCCGCTGTACCGGGAGGCGATGGACTCCCTGTGGAAGACCGTCTACGCACCGCGCGTGGCCGCCGCCGAGGCGGATCCGGACAGCGCGGAGAGCCGGTCCTTCGTCCGCACGCGGCGTTCGTCGCAGTGGCTCGCGGACAACTTCGAGCGCGTCCCGCTGTTCATGTTCGGCTTCGTCCGACAGGACCCCACCGGCGGCTCGATCTTCCCGGCGGTGTGGAGCGCGATGCTGGCCGCGCGCGCCGAGGGCGTGGGCAGCGCGCTGACCGCGGTGCTCGGGATCGCGCACCGGGACGCGGTGCGGGATGTGCTCGGGGTGCCGGCCGACCAGGGCTGGCACATGGCCTGCTGCGTGTCGTTCGGCTATCCCACCGGCAAGTGGGGTGTCGCGCCCAGGACTTCCCCCGACGAGGTGGCCTATCGCAACGGCTGGGGCGAGCCGATCGGTTTCGAGGTACCGGCACCGCTGTGGCCGGCCGACGGTGCGGCGTACGTGCCCACCACGTTCGAAGGAGATGCCCGGTGACACGTGCCGACCTGCCACTGCGGGACACGGTGGCGCTGGTGACCGGAGGCGGGAGCGGGATCGGGCTGGGCTGCGCGCGGCGGTTCGCCGCCGACGGCGCGCACGTACTGATCGCGGGCCGCAGCGAGGATCGCCTGCGGGCCGCGGTGGCCGAGGTGGACAAGGTCGCGGCGGCCGGCGTGCGGGTCGCGTACGCGGTGACCGATGTGACCGACGAGCATCAGGTCGAGGCGGCGGTGGCGAGCGCGGCCGAACTCGGTTCGCTGCGCGCCGTGGTCGCCTCGGCGGGCGGCAACTCCACCATGGGTCCGCTGACTTCGATCGACACCGACAAGTGGCGCGAGACGGTCGAGCTGAACCTGACCGGCACGATGCTCGTGCTCAAGCACACCGCCCGGTTGATGGCGGCGGCCGGCGGCGGTTCGTTCGTGGCGATCTCCTCGATCGCCTCCTCGACCACGCACCGCTGGTTCGGCGCGTACGGCGTGAGCAAGGCCGGCATCGACCACCTGGTCCGGCTCGCGGCCGACGAACTGGGCGCGAGCGGAGTCCGGGTGAACAGCATCCTGCCCGGCCTGGTGGCCACCGAGATGGTCGACGCGGTCACCCGGGGCGGCCCGGTGCTGGACGACTACCTGGCCTGCACCCCGCTGGGTCGGGTCGGACAGGCGGACGACATCGCCTCGCTCGCGGCCTTCCTGGTCGGCCCCGAGTCGACCTGGATCACCGGCCAGAACATCAACGTGGACGGCGGCCACCATCTGCGTCGGGGCCCGGACTTCCGGGCCTTCCTGGAGCCGGTCTTCGGCGCGGACGGTCTGCGCGGCATCGTTGCGAAAGGGAACTGACAATGACCCAGCGGGTGTTCAACCTGGCGGACCTGTTCGAGGTCGTGGTGGACGCGTGTCCGGACCGGCTCGCGCTGGTCGCGGGCGAGGTCCGGCTGACCTACCGCGAGTTGGACGAGCGGGCCAACCGTGTCGCGCACGCGTTCGCCTCGGCGGGGCTGGCGGTCGGCGACCACATCGGCGTCTACTCGCGCAACCGGGCCGAGTGGTTGGAGGCGATGATCGGCGCGTTCAAGGCGCGGATGGTGCCGATCAACATCAACTACCGCTATGTGGAAGAGGAACTGCGCTACATCGTCGACAACGCGGACCTGGCCGCACTGGTCGTCGAGCGCGGCTATCTGCCCAAGGTCGCGGCGGTGCGCGCGGACGCGCCGGCGCTCGCGCACGTGTTCGTGCTCGCGGACGAGTTCGACGAGAAGCTCGACGACACCGTGGACTACGAAGCGGCGCTCGCCGCCGAGAGCGGTGCTCGCGACTTCGAGCAGCGCTCTCCCGACGACCGGTACATGGTCTACACCGGCGGCACCACCGGCTTCCCCAAGGGTGTCGAGTGGCGCTCGCACGACATCTTCTGCTCGGCGATGGGCGGCGGCAACTTCGGTGGCGAGCCGATCACCGACCCCGAACTGCTCGCCGACAAGGCCCAGGGCGCTCCGCTCGTGCAGATGTTGACCACACCGCTGATGCACGGCAATGGCCAGTGGGTCACCTGGATCACCCTGCTCAGCGCGGGCACCGCGGTGCTGTGGACCGGCCTGCGCTACGACCCGGCCGAGATCCTGCGCGCCGTCGAACGCGAGGGCTGCGTCACGATGATGCTGGTCGGCGACGCGATGGCGCGCCCGATCGCGGACGCGCTGGAGAGCGGCGACCACCAGGTCGAGACGCTCAAGGTGATCGGCTCCGGCGGCGCGTTGCTGTCCCCGTCGGTCAAGGCCCAGCTCACCCGGCTGGTCCCCGGCCTGTACATCGCCGACAGCTTCGGCGCCTCGGAGTTCGGCGCGGGCAGTTCGCAGACCCCGGGCGGCCGATTCCCGCTCAAGCCCAAGACCGCGGTGCTCGGCGAGGACCTGCGCCCGGTCGGCGTGGGCGAGAGCGGCCGGATCGCCCGGACCGGGTACATCCCGATCGGCTACTACAAGGACCCGGTCAAGACCGCGGACACCTTCCACGTCGACCCCGACGGCGTGCGCTGGGTCATCCCCGGCGACTTCGCCCGGGTCGAGGACGACGGCGACGTGACGCTGCTCGGACGCGGCTCGGTGTGCATCAACACCGGCGGCGAGAAGGTCTTCCCCGAGGAGGTCGAGGGCGTGCTCAAGGCACATCCGGCGGTCTACGACACCGTCGTGGTCGGCGTCCCGGACGCCCGCTTCGGCGAACGGGTGGCCGCGGTCGTGTCCCTGCGCCCGGGTCACACGCTGACCACGGAGGACCTGGCCGAGCACGCCCGCGGCCGGCTGGCCGGGTACAAGATCCCGCGCGACCTGGTCACGGTCGCCGAGGTGCCGCGCACGCCGGCCGGGAAACCGGACTATCGGTGGGCGAAGGCGACGGCCGTGGCGGCGCTGTCGGGCTGAGGTGGTCGGGCGGCGGGGCGCCCGGGGGTGGGGCGGCTCGGCGGCGGGCGGCCGGGGGCGCGACCGGTTCCGGGCGCGGCGGCGGAGTCGCGGGTGCGGCCGGGGCGCACGCGTGGGCGCCGGCCAGGGGCGCGGGCGCGGCGAGTCGGTTGTGCCGCGGGCGGCATCCCGCGGCCCGGCCCGCTTCACCTATCGTGGCCCCATGACCGTCCCCCACCAGCGCCCCGGACTGCTCGCGACCGGAATCCGCTGGAACGACGGTCGACCACACCTGGTGCTGACCGACCCGGCCGACGAGCAGACGCTGCACCCGCTCGCCCCCGGGACCACCGCCGGTTGGCGACTCTCCGGTCCGCGCACGTGTGTCGGCATCCGGCGCAAGACCGGTCGGCGCGTCGTGTGTCCCACCCTCGCGCCGCTGCCGCCCACCGCCGCCCGATCGCAGTGCGACGCGTGCGCGCTCGCCGATCCGGGTCGAAAGCTCGCGCGCGACCAGGCGATGGACGACCCGCGCCCGTTCTCGCTCTACCTCGCGTGGTTCGGCCCCGGCCTGGTCAAGGTCGGCCTCACCGCCACCGAACGCCGCGCGGCCCGGCTCGCCGACCAGGGCGCGCCGATGTTCACCTGGCTCGCGCACGGCCCGCTGGTGCCGATCCGCAGCACCGAGCGCAAGTGCTCGGCCACCGGCACGGTCCGCGAACGTATACCGCACCGGGCCAAGGCGGCGGCCTGGTGGCGCACCCGCACCCCCGGTCCGCCGGCCGAACTCGCGCAGGCGCACGCGCGGTTGACCCCGCTGCTGCCGGACACCCTGACCCCGGCCGGGTGCGACATCCAGGACCTGACCCGGTTCTACGGCCTGACCGACCCGCCGCCGCCGACCCGGGACCAGGTCGCCGCGCTCACCCAGGACGCGGTGCTGCACGGCGAGTTCACCTGCGTCGCGGGTCACGACGCGCTGGTCACCACGGACACCGGCCCACTGTTCGTGGACCTGCGCCTGCTCACCGGCTGGCGGCTCACCCCCGATCGCGGCCGCACCTCCGGCGTCACGGTCAAGCCGCTGGACACCGGGATGGCGCCGGACGGGTCGGTACAGGAAGGGCTGTTCTAGGGCACTGCCGAGCGACGTTCGCCCGGCCACGGTCCCGGAGTCCGGGCGAGTCGACGCCTCAGACCCGCGACACCGCCGGGCACGCGCCCGGTTCGGTATTGGCGTCGATCGGCTTGCTGCGGTCGTACGGGTCGATCGTCGCCGGGGCGTGGCTCGGGCCCTGGGGGTCGTCCTCGAACTCCGGGCGCACGAAGCTGTCCAGGCGGGTGCACGAGCTGTTCGCGATGTCGGCGTCGACGTTCCCCAAGGCGACCCGGCCGCGTACGGTGGCCTGGTACGGAGCCCGGTAGACCTTCGTCTCCATCATCCGGCGGACCACCGAGCGGGTGACACTCGCGCCCGAGCCGCTGCCCGTCTTGGCCACCGGGTAGACGAACGAGAAGTCGGCGTGCACCGTCAGGGTGCCCTCGCGATCGGTGTCGTAGGTCATGACGCCGTTCACCTTGACCACCCGGCCGACCAGCTCGACATCCTTGGGATCGAATCTGGTCAACCACGACCGCGCGTTGTCGCCGTCCCATCGATTCGTGCTCACCGCGTTCTCGATCCGCGCGGCGACCCCGTCGGCCGGATCCAGCAGGCCGAGAAAGGTGGTCGGTCGGCCGCCCGCGAGCACGTCGCGGTCCAGATTGCCCGCGATCAGCAGCCGACGGGTCACCTCCAGCGCCTCGGTGACCTCGGCCGCCGAGTACCCCGGTACGGACTTGACCTCCGGCAGGGTCAACCCCGCCTCGTTGTCGGCGTAATTCACCGCCGGCGAGCCCGCGAACGGGTTCGTCCTGGTCGGCCGATTCGGGTCCGCGTTCCGCCGATCCGCCGCCGTCGACGGCACGGAGGTGGCGATGCCGGTGACCGGCGGCTGCACCATCGGGTCGTCCGCGGTGGCCGTGTTCGATCCACTGAACCAGCCGTACACCCGGTCCGGGGCGGCGGCGAAGCCCACCGCGGCGAGCACCGCGGCGAGCACCAGGATCGTGCGGAGCGGGCGCCGTCCACCGCGCCGTTTCGGCCCGTCCGCCCGCCAGGGCACATGCTCCGGCGGCTCCTCCGCCCACTTGCGAGCGAGCATCCGCGCTCGCGCGGACCCCTCGACCCGGGTCGCGCCCTTGACGAAATTCTCGTCGAAGACATACCCCTCGAACGGGTCGTTCGCGGCGGCCCCACCCGACGCGTCACCCGACTGACCATCCGTCCGGTCGCGGCCATCGCCTGCGTCCCGGTCCCCCCTGTGTTCCGACACGCGAGCAAGATATCGACACCAACCGACACGTCCGATCAAGGGTGGCGCGGATCACGTTTGCCTTCGAAAGCAACGGTTCACTGGCACGGACCGTTTCCGTGCCACACACGCCTCGTCGACCGCCGGATTCGCTGCGGCGCGGGCGCGTCTTGACTTCGAGTTCACTCCAACTCGTAAGGTCCGGATCATGAACGACAACACACCCGAGACCACCGACCCGACTTCGGACACCCGCTACGAACGCGGTCTCGCCGTACTGCGACAGGTGGCCGGCACCGATCGGCCCGCCGTCCTCGACAGCCTCGCCGACATCGCCCCGGACCTGGCCCGGTACACCGTCGAGTTCGGCTACGGCGACATCTACTCGCGGCCCGGACTCACGCTCCGGCAACGGCAGTTGGCCAACATCGCGGCGTTGGCCGCACTCGGCCGCGCGGAACCGCAGCTGCGCTTTCACCTGGCCGGCGCGCTCAACGTCGGGTGCACGCGGCGCGAGATCGTGGAGACGCTGATCCACGTCTGCCTCTACGCCGGCTTCCCGGCCGCGCTCAACGGACTCGGCGCGGCCCGCGAGGTCTTCGAGACCCACCCGGCGGCGGGGGAACCCGCACCGGCCGAGGCTCCCGCGCCCGGCGAGACCACCGACGACCGCTACCGCCGGGGCCTGGCCGCGCTCGCCGAGATCGACGGCCACGCCGGCGAACAGGTGATCGCCTCGCTCCGCGACATCGCCCCCGATCTGGGCCGGTACCTGCTGGAGTTCGCGTTCGGCGACGTGTACTCGCGCACCGGCCTGGACCTGCGATCGCGCGAACTCGCCACGGTCGCGATGTGCACCGCGCTCGGTACCGCCGCGCCGCAGCTCGCGGTGCACATCCACGCTCTGCTCAACGTCGGCGGCACCGAGGAGGAGGTGGTCGAGACGATCACCCAGATGGCCGGCTACGCCGGCTTCCCGGCCGCGCTCAACGGCATCGCCGTCGCCCGCACGGTCTTCGCCGAGCGAGCCGCGCACCCGGACCGAAACTAGGGCGTCTCCGTGGGGGTGACCGCGGGCGTGGCCGAGGACGCCTCCGCCGCGTCGTCCTGCGGCAGCAGGTACAGGTCGCGCCCCTCCTTGTCCACGAACGCGTCGCTCGGCAGGAAGCCCACCCGGCCGGCCAGGGTCCGGGACGGCACGTTGGCGCGGTCGATCACCGCGACGATCGGCATCGTCGGCAGCGTCCGGCGGGCCAGTGCGAGCGTGACGTCGACCGCCTCGCGGGCCAGACCCCGACCCCACGCGATCGGCGCGAAGCGGTAGTAGAGGTTGAACACCGGCATGCCGTCCGGCCGCAGCCGCCGGGTCACCTGGGTCCCGGCGAAGCCGAACACGTGGGACGGGTCCTCGCGCGACGCGACGGAGCAGTAGCCGATCCCGTCCCGCTCCCAGTCCTCGATCATCGTGCGCAGGAACTCGACACCCTCCTCGGCCGATCGCATCGGCCCGTGCGGGTTGTACCGGTTGGTCTCCGGATCCCCGTGCACGGCGAACACCGCCGCCGCGTCGTCCGGGTGGGGCCGGGTCGGAAGCAGTCGCCGGGTCTCGGCGACCGTGATGCGAGGTGTCACGCGCTTGCCGTTCGGTTCGGTGCGGTCGGTCAGGCCCGGCGGGGGTCCACCCGGCGGAAGACGTCCAACAGTGCGCGGGACACCGTGGACTCGGCATCGGCGAGGTCCAGGATCACGTCGAAGTGGTTGCGGTCGGGGATCACCACGGGCTCGGCGCCGGGCGTGATCCGCTCCCGGAAGTCGCGGGTCTGCGTGTGGAAGCCGGCCGCCTCGCCCTCGGCCGCGATCACCGTGACCGGCAGATCGGTACGCAGCGGGAGCAGCGCGGGGCTGAGCGCCTCGGCGCGCGACTCGTCCAGGTGCAGCCAACCGTTGGCCGCCGTGGCCAACAGCGGGCGCAGGTCGTACAGGCCGCTGAAGAGCACGGCGCCCCTGATCGCGTCGGCGGGCAGGTCGTACCCGGCCTGCCACCCCTCGACCAGCGTGGTCGCGGCCAGGTGCCCACCCGCCGAGCTGCCCGCCACGACCAGCCGGGCCGGGTCCAGGCCGTACTCGCCACCGTGGTGGTGGATCCAGGCGACGGCGGCGCGTACCTGGCGGACGATCTCCTCCAGCGTCGCCCCCGGGGCGAGCGTGTAGTCGACGACGACGGTCGCGATCCCGTGCGTGTCCAGCATCCGCGCCATGAACGCCGAGTCCAGACGGGACAGTGCCCGCCAGTAGCCGCCGTGCACGAACAGCAGAACCGGTCGCGGCGCACCGCCCGCGGCGGCGCCCCACACGTCCAACACCTCGGCGCTCTCCGGGTCGTAGCGCACCCCGGCGGTGCCGGTGAGTCCGTCCACCGCCAGATCCGACTCGGCCCGGTACCGCGCCATCAAGCGCGTAAACCCCTCGACCCCGACCGTCCCTCGGGCATCGTAGGCATGATCGAGATCCGGATCGATGCCCCGGACCCCATCACCGGAGGTGGACTGCTCGCTCGGGTCGTACACCACGTCTCCTTCGCCGCCGACACTCCCGTCCGACCCTAGAACGTCCCCGCTTCGGCCCGCCGCGGCCCCCTCCCACCTGCCACCGAGCACCCGGCCGCCGCCGATGGATCAGACCTGGTAGCGGTTCGGGGCGAAGGCCCGGGGGTTGTCGCGGATCCAGGCGGAGGTGCGGCGCAGGCCCTCGGCCAGGTCGACGCGGGGCTTCCAGCCGGCGAGTTCGCGGGCCTTGGTGTTGTCCGAGAGCAGGCGTTCGACCTCGCTGCCGGTCGGACGCAGGCGCGTGGGGTCGACCACGACCTCGGCGTCCCGGCCGGAGGCGAGGATCAGCGCCCGGGCGAGTTCACCGATCGAGACCTCCGTGCCGGTGCCCAGGTTGATCACCTCGCCCAGGGTGGCGTCGGCCAGCGCCACCGCCAGGAACCCCTCGGCGGTGTCGCTCGCGTAGGTGAAGTCCCGGGTCGGGGTGAGCGAGCCGAGCCGCACCTCGCGACTGCCCGCGTGCAGTTGGGCCAGGATCGTCGGGATCACCGCGCGGGCCGACTGACGCGGACCGTAGGTGTTGAACGGCCGCACCACCGACACCGGCAGCTCGAACGCGTGCCGGTAGGACAGCGCCATCATGTCCGCGCCGATCTTCGACGCGGAGTACGGCGACTGCGGCTGGAGCGGGTGGGTCTCGGCGATCGGCGCGACCAGCGCGGTGCCGTACACCTCGCTCGTGGAGGTGTGCACGAGCCGGGCGTCGTGCCGCACACACGCCGCGGCGACGTTCTGCGTGCCGACCACGTTGGTCTGCACATACGCCTCGGGTGCCTGGTAGCTGTACGGAATCCCGATCAGCGCGGCCAGGTGGAACACCGTGTCGCAGCCCGCGACGGCGTCCAGGACGCGGTGCGCGTCGCGGACGTCGCCCGCGAGCATCTCCACCCGCCCGTCGGCCAGGTGACCGGCGAGGTGGCCGCGTTCGGCGTACGGCTTGTAGTGCACGAACGCGCGCACCCGGGCCCCGCGTTCGACCAGCAGGTCGACGAGCGTGCTGCCGATGAAGCCCTCGGCGCCGGTGACCAGCACGGTGCGGCCGGTCCAGTCGGTGGGGGTCGGGGTCGGGGCGTTCGGGTCGAGACTGGTGGTCATGCGATCCTCCGGGATTCGTCGGTGCGGTGCGGGGCCGGTGCCGCGGACCGGCCGATCGTGCGCAGCACCGCGGCGGCCAGTCGGTCGGCGGCGTGCGCGTGGGTGTCCGGCCCGCACGCGCGGGCCATCGCGGCCAACCGCAACGGGTCGGCGAGCAGCGGTTCGAGTACGGCGGCCAGGTGCTCGCCGGTGCACGCGGCGTCCGGCACCAGCAACCCGGCGCCGGCGTCGCACAACACGCGAGCGTTGTGCGTCTGGTGGTCGTGCGGCGCGTACGGATAGGGCACCAGCACGGCGGGCACGCCGATCGTGGCCAGTTCGGCGACGGTGGCCGAGCCCGCTCGGCAGACCACCAGGTCGGCGGCGGCGTACGCGAGGTCCATCCGGTCCAGGTAGGCGACCGCCTCGGCCACCGGGCTGCCCGCCACCGCGGCCCGGACCGCCTCGAACGCGGCCGGGCCGGTCTTGATCAGCAGTCGCACGTCGGCGCGCTCGCGCCAGTGCTCGGCCAGCGCGACCGCGGCCTCGGTCAGTCGTGCGGCGCCCAGGCTGCCACCGTTGACCAGGACCAGACGGGCACCGCGCGGCACCCCGAGCCGAGCCCGCGCCTCGGGGCGCAGCGCGGGCCGGTCCAGCCCGGCCAACTCGCCGACCAGCGGCATGCCGACCGTCTCGGCGGCCAGGCCCGCGGGCAGGTGCTCGCGGGTGCGGTCGAAGGCGAGCGCGACGTTCGGGGTCAGCCGGGCCGCGAACCGGTTGGCCCGACCCGGTACCGCGTTGGACTCGTGCACCACGCTCGGCAGACCCGCGAGCCGCGCGCCGACGATCGCCGGCGCGCTGGGATAGCCGCCCATCCCCACCGCGACCTGCGCGCCCTGGGCACGCAGGATCTCCCGGCAGCGCAGCCCCGAGCGCAGCAGCGCCGCGGGCAACAGGTAGCGGCGCAGCCCCAGCGCCGCGTCGAAGGGAATCATGTCCACGGTGTGCAGCCGGTAGCCCGCCGCCGGGATCAATCGGGTCTCCAGACCGCGATCGGTGCCCACGAACGAGATCACCGCTCTCGGATCGGCGCGCCGCAACGCGTCCGCGAGAGCCAGCCCGGGGTAGATGTGGCCGCCGGTGCCACCGGCCCCGATCAGCACCGAGAGCGGCCGGTGGCCGGGGCCTTCGTCAAGGTGTTCCGCATGTCCTGAGTGCATGACACCGAAGCCTCACGGCCCGGGATAAGAGAGTTCTAAGCGTCCCTTTTGAGAGCCTTGACCCCATGGGCAACGGACCGAAGGTGCTGGTCGTGGACGACGACCCGGAAGTACGCGCCGCCGTCGAGGACGGCCTCGCGGTCGAGGGATACCTCGTACGCGGCGCCGCCGACGGCCCGGCGGCGCTGAGCGAGGTGGCCGGGTGGCAACCGGACGCGATCGTGCTCGACATCCTGATGCCGGTCCTGGACGGCCTCGCGGTGTGCCGCCGCCTGCGCGCCCTCGGCGACCGCACCCCGATCCTGGTGCTGACCGCGCGCGACTCGGTCAGCGATCGGGTGGACGGGCTGGACGCGGGCGCGGACGACTACCTGGTCAAGCCGTTCGCGCTGGACGAGCTGACCGCCCGCCTGCGCGCGCTGCTGCGCCGGGCGGCCCCCGAGCCGGCCGAGGAGCGCGCCTACACCTACGGCGACCTGACCGTGGACCCGCTCACCCGCACCGGCAACCGGGGCGGCCGGCCGCTGGAGTTCTCCCGGACCGAGTTCGCCCTGCTCGAACTGCTGCTCCGGCACCGGGGCCAGGTATTGCCCCGCGAGGTGATCATGGACCGGGTGTGGGGCGCGGACTTCGGTCCCGACTCCAACTCGCTCGCGGTGTACATCGGCTACCTGCGCCGCAAGCTCGACGCGGGCGGCGAACCGCGCCTGGTGCACACCGTGCACGGGGTGGGCTACCGGCTGGACCGCGACTCGGACCGCGGGTGAGGGCGCACGCGCGGTGGCGCAGGCGCCGGCCGCTGCGCACCCGTCTCGCCCTCGCCTGCACCGGCGCGGTGGCCCTGGTCGCGCTCGGGGTGTGCGCGGCGGCGTACACGATCATCCGCTACGAACTGGTCCATCAGCTCGAGCTGAACCTGACCCAGCAGGCCACCCAGGTTCGACTTCGGCACCGCGCCGACCCGCCGGGAGTACTCCAGGGCGAATGCGCCTACCTGGCCGCCCCGCCGTGCGCCCAGATCGTGCCGGCCGGCCCCGGGGCCGACCCGTCCGCGCCGTATCTGCTGCCGGTGGGGTCCGCCACGCGCGAGGTGGCGGCGCGCGAACGCCGGGCGTTCTACACCGAGGTCACCGTCGGCGGCCGGCCGGCCCGGATGCTGACCACCCAGGGTAGCCCGGGCACGGCGATCCAGGTGGCGCTGCGCTCGGACGCGGTGGACAAGGGCGTCCGGCAGGCGGGCGAGCTGATGGCGGCGGTCGCGGCGGCGGGCGTGCTGCTCGCGGCCGGGCTGGGCTACGCGGTGGCCCGGACCGGCCTGGCCCCGGTGGCCCGGCTGACCGCGACCGCGAAGCGGATCGCGGCGACCCGGGACGCGAGCCTGCGCATCGATGTGCCGCCGGGCCGACGAGAGGACGAACTCACCAGCCTGGCGGGGAGTTTCAACGCGATGCTCGGCGAGCTGGAGCAGTCGGTGACCGCGCAGCGCCGGCTGGTCGCGGACGCCTCGCACGAGTTGCGCACGCCGCTGACCGCGCTCCGTACGAACGCGGAACTGCTGGGCCGGGCCGACCGGCTGACGGCGGATCAGCGCGAACGCGCGAGCGCCGGGCTGCAGCGCCAACTGCGCGAGGTGACCGGCCTGGTGAACGACCTGATCGAACTGGCCCGGGACGAGGAGCCGCAGCCGCTGGTCGAGCAGGTCCGGCCGAGCACGCTGGTCGGCCACTGCGTGCGGGCGGCCCGAGGCCATTGGCCGACGGTGGCCTTCGAGTTCGTCGACCTCGCCGGCGCACGCACGGTGCCGGGCGTACCCGCCCGGCTGGCCCGACTGGTGTCGAACCTGCTCGACAACGCGGCCAAGTTCAGCCCGGCCGGCGGCCCGGTCGAGGTGGTGCTCGGCGCCGACCTCGAACTCACCGTGCGCGACCACGGTCCCGGCATCGCGCCCGAGGATCTGCCGTACGTGTTCGACCGCTTCTACCGGGCCTCCGCCGCGCGGGCACTGCCCGGTTCGGGGCTCGGCTTGGCGATGGCCCGACAGATCGCCAGGGCACACGGCGCCACGCTCACGGCCGAGTCCTCGCCCGGTGGCGGCGCGCTGTTCCGACTGCGGTTCGCCGCCGCGCCTTCCGCCGGGGCGCCCCCGCGGCCCCCGGCGCCCCCGACGATCGCGCCACCGACCGGTGGACCGGGCTGACCGACGCGGGCAGTTGGGGCGGGCGGTTCGGGTCGGACCGAACCGCCCGGGTCAGCCCCGGTCGGGAATCAGGTGCCGCGAGCCGTCGATGCCCACGCCCTCGCGCCGCAGCGCCCGGGTGCGGTGCTCGCGCGGGCTCAGCCCCCGGACTCGCTTGAACGCCGTGCTGAGCGCGAACGCGTCGCCGTAGCCCACCTTCTCGGCGACCCCGCCGACCGTCGCCGTCGGCTCGCACAACAGGTCCGCGGCCAGCGCGAGGCGCCAGCCGGTGAGGAAGGTCATCGGCGGCTCGCCGATCACCTCGACGAACCGGCGCGCCAGCGAGGCCCTGGACACTCCCGCCTGGGCGGCCAGCGACGCGACCGTCCACGGTTGCTCGGGGTTGTTGTAGATCAGGCTCAGCACGTGCCCGATCACCGGATCGCGGTAACCCCGGTACCAGCCCGGCGCGTCCGCGCCCGAGCGGGCGAACCACGTGCGCAGCACGGAGATCAGCAACAGGTCCAACAGCCGGTCCAGGACCGCGTCCTGACCCGGCCCGTCCTTGACGATCTCGTCGGCGAGCAGCGGGATCACCGGGGAGTCCGTCTCGCTCGCGCGGATCACCGCGAGCGTGGGCAACGATTCGAGCAGCGAACGGCTGACCTCGCCGGCCATCTGATAGGTCCCGGTCAGCATGATCGTCTCGGCGTCCGCGCTGTTTCCCCACGAACGCACGCCCAGGGCCATCTCCTTGGCCAGGTCCCGACCGTCCGGGGTCGAGCAGCGCTGCCCCGGATGGATGATGATCTGCGGCTGCGAACCCGGCTCGTCGGAGATCCGGTAGTGGTCGGGGCCGCGCACGATCGCCACGTCGCCGGCGGTCAGCCGTACCGCGTCCCCCCGGTCGAGCGCGATCCACGCGTGCCCGCGCACCATCGCCACGATGGTCAGCGGCGCCTCGTCGTGGATCCGCATGGACCACGGCGGACTCAGCATCGAACGCAGCAGGAAGGCGCCTTGCGCCCGAGGTCCGTTGAGCAGACTCGCGAGAGCGTCCATGCCGAAACCTTAGACGATCAAACATGTAATTGGGCGCTTCAGCGATGTTCACTCTCACCGCCAGGGCATTGAATAAAGCCATGACGACGAACGAGCAGCACACCGCGAACACCACCACGCTGGTCCTGGGCGGGACCGGCAAGACCGGCCGCCGGATCGCCGAGAAGCTCACCGCGCTCGGCCGCTCGGTCCGGCTCGGCTCCCGCTCGGCGCCCATCCCCTTCGACTGGGAGGACCGCACCACCTGGGCCCCGGCCCTGCGCGACATCGACAGCGTGTACGTCTCCTTCCAGCCCGACATCGCCGCCCCGGGCGGCGCGGACACGGTCGGCGCGTTCGCCGAACTCGCGGTCGAGAGCGGCGTCCGGCACCTGGTCCTGCTGTCCGGTCGGGGCGAGCCCGAGGCGCAGGACGCCGAGGCCCGGGTGCGCGCCTCCGGCGCGCACTGGACCGTCGTGCGAGCGAGTTTCTTCGCGCAGAACTTCGACGAGGGCGAGTTCTTCGGCCCGATCATGAGCGGAGACGTGGCGCTGCCGGTCGGCGACGTGGGCGAGCCGTTCATCGACGTGGACGACATCGCCGACGTCGCGGTGGCCGCGCTCACCGAGGACGGGCACACCGGCCAGGTGTACGAGGTGACCGGCCCCAGGCTGCTGACCTTCGCCGACGCGGTCGCCGAGATAGCCCGCGCGTCCGGCCGGGAAATCACGTTCACGCAGGTCCCGTTGGAGGCATACTCGGCGGTCCTGGTCGAGCACCAGGTACCGGCGGAGGTCATCGACCTGCTGTCCTTCCTGTTCGGCGAGGTTCTCGACGGGCGCAACGCACACGTCTCCGACGGCGTGCGGCGGGCGCTCGGTCGGGCACCCCGCGACTTCTCCGACTACGCACGTGACGCCGCCGCCCGCGGTGTCTGGAAGGTGTGACCATGAGCGGCCCCCTGTTCATCCTGACGCTTGTCGCGGCCCTCGGCTGCGCGAGCATGGGTGGAGTCTTCTTCGGCTTCTCCTCCTTCGTCATGGCGGGCCTCGGCCGGCTCCCGGCGGCTCAGGGGGCCGCGGCCATGCGATCGATCAACGTCACGGCCGTGACCGCCCCCTTCATGGCCGGCCTGTTCGGTACCGCACTGCTGTGCGTGGGCCTGGGCATCGCGGCGATCGTCTCGTGGGGTGAGGCGTACGCGGTTTACCTGCTCGTCGGCGCCGCGCTCTACCTGGTCGGCACGATCGTGCTCACCGCCGGGTACCACGTGCCCCGCAACAACGCGCTCGCCGCCGTCGAGCCGAACTCCGCGGCGGAGGAGCGACTGTGGGCCGGCTACCTCGCCGACTGGACGCGGGCGAACCACCTGCGCGCACTCTCCGGCATCGCGGCGGCCGCGTTCCTCGTCATCGCCCTCACCCGCTGACCCCGGCTCCGAACACACCCGAACACCGCAGCACCGCAGCACCGCAGCACCGCAGCACCGCAGCACCGCAGCACCGCAGCACCGCAGCACCGGCGACACGATCACCAACCACTCGACAACGGGGACCCCGGCATGAATCGGCAGCTCACTCCACCCGAAACCACTCCCGCGACCCGCACCGCCGCCATCCTCCTCGGCGCAACCCTGGTCACCACGGGCCTGGTCGCCGGTGTCTACTTCTGCTTCGCCGTCGCGATCATGCCGGGCCTGGGCCAGGTCGACGCCCGCACCTTCGTCGACGTCCTCCAGCAGGTCAACAAACGGATCGAGAACCCGGTCTTCTTCGCCTGCTTCTTCGGCGCCCCGATCCTCGGCGTGATCACGATCGTCCGAGCCCGCAAGCTCGGCCTCACCGAAGCGAACCGCTGGATCATCGCCGGCGTCGTCCTCGCCTTCGTCGGCATGCTGATCACCATCGGCGGCAACATCCCGCTGAACAACAAGATCAAGGACGCCGGCGACCCGGCCCGGATCGCCGACCCCGAAAAGCTCCGCGACGACGTCGAGAACGCCTGGATCGCCTGGAACACAGCCCGCACCCTCGCCGCCACCGCCGCCCTGGCCACCCTCACCCGAGCCGTCCACCTCCTCGCCCGCACCACCCGCACCCCCTGACCGAACACGCGGGAAGACCCGCCTCGGTGAGCGACTGCTCGCCGGAGCGCGTCTCGATGTGTTGGCGGTCGTCCACCGCGCGGTCCTCGGCGGACGCTGCTCCATTCCGGTGAACGATCGGCATTCGAGCATCCTGCCCGGCAGGCGACTCGCACATTGGTGCGATGGACTTCATGGATCTGCGCCGTCCCGAGTACTCGTACATGTTCGGCTTCCTGCAAGCCGACGGTCACCTCTCCGCAGACTCCCGCCAACGCGGCCGATTGAGCCTGGAAGTAGGCGTCTGCGACCGCGAGTTGTTGGAGCGCTTCCAGCGCCTGTGCCCATACCCGAGTGCGATTCGCGAGCGCACGCGCACAACCAACTTCTCGGCCGAATACACCTCGGCGACCTGGTCCGTACACGCGCTGGAGGCCCGCGAGACTCTCCGAAGCCTGGGACTGCCCTACGGCAGAAAGTCCGCCTCGATCGGCCCGCCCGACACCGACCATCTCGCGCGCGACTACGTACGCGGGCTCGTCGACGCGGACGGCGCGGTCGGCATCACGGCAAAGGGCTATCCGTTCCTCAGTCTGACCACGTCGAGCCGGCCCGTCTCGGACTATTTCTGCGCATTCGGCCTGGCCGTCAGTGGCGTACCGCGACACCCCGGCAGGAACGTTCGCGATGACGTCTTCAACATCCTCTACACCAGCGACCCGGCCGTTGCGATCGCGCGCGAGCTGTACTACGACGGCAGTCTCGCACTCGCACGAAAGGCCGCGAAAGCCGAGAGTGTCAAGGCATGGGAACGCCCGGCCCACATGCGAGCCCGATCGGCGCCGCGTCGCTGGAACGAGGCCGACGACACCGTCGTGCTGTCCCACCCGGCCGATATCGCCGCTGAATTGCTCGGCCGAACCGTCGCGAGCTGCGCGATCCGCCGATGGCGGCTTACCAAAGCGGGGGAGCCGGTCGAACCGGCTCCCCCGCAGTTGACGCTGTTCTCGTGACGCCCCGTCAGCCCTTGACCGTGATCAGCGGCTTCAGGTGCGTGACGATCTCGACCAGATCGGACTGCTGGCGCATGACCCGATCCAGGTTCTTGTACGCACCCGGGATCTCGTCCACGACGCCCGCGTCCTTGCGGCACTCGACACCCTCGGTCTGCTCGACCAAGTCCTTCACGGTGAACCGCTTCTTCGCGGCGTTCCGGCTCATCTTCCGGCCCGCCCCGTGCGACGCCGAGTTGAACGCGTCGATGTTGCCGAGGCCACGCACGATGTACGAACCAACCGCCATCGAACCCGGGATGATACCGAGGTCGCCACTGCCGGCCCGGATCGCGCCCTTACGGGTCACCAACAGATCCACGCCGTCGTAGGTCTCCTCCGAGACGTAGTTGTGGTGGCACGAGATAGCCCGATCGAAGGTGACCTGGCGCTTCGTGAAGTACTTGGACACGACCTCTCCGTACAACGCGAGCATCAGATCCCGGTTGAGCCGCGCGTACTCCTGCGCCCAGTACAGATCGGCGCGGTACGCCTCCATCTGCGGCGTGTGCGCGATGAACACCGCGAGGTCCCGGTCCACGAGATCCTGGTTGTGCGGCAGCGACTGCGCAACACCGATGTGGTGGTCGGCGAGTTCCTTGCCGATGTTGCGCGAACCGGAGTGCAGCTGGAGCCACACCCGGCCCTCGTTGTCGCTGTCCAGGGACAGGTAGTGATTTCCACCGCCGAGTGTGCCCAGCTGGCTCGCCGCCCGATCCCGCCGAAAGTGCACGGCCGGAGCCAGCTCGTCGAACCGGCTCCACATGTCGTCCCAGCGCGCGACCGGGAACGCGTGCAGTTTCCGCACGTCCACCGGCTCCTTGTGGCCCATGTGCCCCACCGGCACATTCGCCTCGATCCGCGAACGCAGGTGTGCCAAGTCGTCCGGAAGGTCCTTGATGGTGAGCGAGGTACGGATAGCGGACACGCCACAGCCGATGTCCACGCCCACCGCCGCCGGGCAGACGGCGTCGCGCATGGCGATCACCGAGCCGACCGTGGCGCCGCGGCCGTAGTGCACGTCGGGCATCACGGCGAGGCCGTGCAGCCACGGGAGCGTGGTGATGTTGCGGAGCTGCTGCATGGCCTGGCCCTCGACCGCGGCCGGGTCGGTCCACATGCGAATCGGTACCCGGGCACCCGGGACCTCGGTGTACGACATATCTGGATCATTCTCCTGAATGGGTATGGCTGAACATGAGCACGGCGGCTCGAAGTCTTGGTGGGCTGCCCCGGCGCACTCCGGGGAGTGAGTCCGGGTGCGGCACGGGGCAGCCGGTGGCGGGTGCCGCAGGGTTGGCGACTGCGGGACCCGCGGAGCGGGAGCGAAGCAGGGGGTTACACGCGGCGGGCCGAGGCGCCTTGGACGGGGCATCGGCCGTTGTCACGGAACCGCACCGGCTCGCTCCTCTCCCTACGAGGACAGGACACACGGAAAGGACCTGTCGTGGCTCGGCCTCCATCAAGCCACGGCAACGGCCCACCCCGCAAAGGATTTTCCGGCCGGGGCGGGGACGACGTACGCGCGCGCCCCGCGCGCACACCCGCGCGCCGCTGTGACAGCCAACCGGGTCGGGC
Source organism: Embleya sp. NBC_00888 (assembly GCF_045207655.1). NCBI lineage: Bacteria > Bacillati > Actinomycetota > Actinomycetes > Kitasatosporales > Streptomycetaceae > Embleya > Embleya sp. NBC_00888. The sequence continues at coordinate 3,802,670 of NZ_CP108784.1, forward strand.
GTACATTCCCGAGGCATGTTCGTCGTCGGGGTAGCCGCGTGGATCACCGCCGTAGCCTGTGTCGTCTTCGGGCGCGACCGCCATCGGCCCCGGGTGCGACCCGTGGTCCGCGACTTCGACGGCGACGGCCCCCGGGAGCGCACCGAATTCCCCCGAGCCACCCGGGCCGGGTGGATCGCCGGCGTCGCCGCCGCCGCGGTGGGCTCGGCGGCGTTCGTGCTCAGCGTCAGGTGAGCCGAGTCGACCGTTGACCCGGGGCGCTCGGGCTGCCCGGAGCGCTCGGGTTCCCCTGGTTCTCCGGCTTGCCCGGGTTGCCTGGGTTACCTGGGTTGCCCGGGTCGCTCAGGGCACTCGGGCCCGTCGGATGGCTCGGACTACTCGGATCGCTCAGGTCACTCAGGTCACTCAGGTCACTCAGGTGAAAACGACCGTGCGAGTCCCGTTGAGCAGCACCCGTCGCTCGGAGTGCCACTTGACCGCGCGCGAGAGTGCCTGGCACTCGACGTCGCGGCCGACCGCGACCAGGCCGGCGGGGGTGACCGCGTGGTCCACCCGCTCGACCTCCTGCTCGATGATCGGGCCCTCGTCCAGGTCGCCCGTGACGTAGTGGGCGGTCGCGCCGATCAGCTTGACCCCGCGCGCGTGCGCTTGGTGGTAGGGCTTGGCGCCCTTGAAGCTCGGCAGGAACGAGTGGTGGATGTTGATCGCCCGGCCCTCGAGCTGCTTGCACAGGTCGTTCGACAGCACCTGCATGTATCGGGCCAGCACCACCAGTTCCACGTCGTTCTCGCGCACCAGCGCGAGCAGCCGCGCCTCGGCCTCCGGCTTGGTCTCCCGGGTGACCGGGATGTGGTGGAACGGCACACCGTAGGAGCGGGAGAGCTCCTCGAAGTCGCGGTGGTTGGACACCACACCCACGATCTCGATCGGCAGCGCGCCGATGCTGCTGCGGAAGAGCAGGTCGTTCAGGCAGTGGCCGAACTTGCTGACCATCACGAACACGCGCATCCGCGCGTCCCCGTCGTGGATCTGCCAGTCCATGTGGAAGGACGCGCCGACCGCGGTGAAGCCGGCCCGCAGCGCGTCCAACTCGACGCCCTGCTCGGCGGTGAAGTGCACGCGCATGAAGAACAGGCCGGTGTCCCGGTCGCCGAACTGCTGGCTGTCCACGATGTTGCAGCCGGTCATCATCAGGAAGCTGGCGACCGCGTGCACGATGCCGCGCTTGTCCGGGCAGGACAACGTCAGCACGTACTGGCCGCCGGTCGACACGTCACCGCTGCCGTCGACAGGCTGGGTCTGCTCGGTCATGGACGTGCCCTTCTTCTCCATCTGCGGCATTGGTTTCGGCCTTCCGGATGCCCGATCCGCCTGCTGTCCGCGCGACCCGATCCCGGACGGGACCCGACCGGCCGGGCGACCCGGCCGGTCGTACAGGATCCCACGTCCCGCGCGGGCTCAGCGCCCGCCGGTGCGGATGCGGAGCACGTCGAGCGAGTCGGGGGGCGCCTCCGGGTCGTCCTCGTCCGTCTTCGCCAGCGCGACGTGCGCGGCCCGCGAGGTGGCGACGACCTGCGGCCAGCGCGAGTGGGTGAGGTAGGCGGGCGCGGGCGCGTCCTCGCCGATGTCGTGCAGGACGGCGAGGATCTCCACCACCGCGGCGTCCACCAGCGCGGCCTCGTCCGCGTCGACGACCAGGCATCCGATGTAGGTGGTCGCGGACCAGCGGTCCAGCCACGAGTCGCCGACCAGGCGATAGACGGCGTCGGTGATCGAGCCGTACTCCGGGCGGCCGGCCAGCCAGGACTCGCGCTGGAACGTCGGGTCGCCGAACATGTGCAGCGCGGAACGGACCTGGGCCCGCCAACGCCACCACGGAACGGTGCTCTGGCGCATACGTGTCATCGTGGCGCCTCCTCCCCTGTCTCCGCTTCGGTTTCGCCGATCCGATCCCGTTCCGTTCCCGATCGGTTCCGGACGGGATGCTTTCGATCACCTCGAATTTCCACCGATCATGCCGCAGACCGGACCGATCCCGGCAACCGGGCGGTCCGGTCGCGGGTCGGTCGGCCGATCGGCTCGCTCAGTCGACGACCTTGATGGTGATCAGCCCGCGCTCGACGTCGTACACGCGCAGCGCGGCCACGTCGAAGCCCGGGTGGTCGCGGATCCAGTTCTGCGCCACGAGCAGGATCCGGGCCGCGGTGTTGAAGGTCTGCGCGGCCTCGGTCGAGTAGTCCCCCGGCAGGTGCGAGGACAGGTCGGTGTCGATCGCGACCTCGTACTTGCCCTTGTGGTCCAGCGTCAGCCGCACCTGCTGCAGGCGCGTGCCCTCCGGGGTGGTGTGCAGCGCGGCCAGCATCGCGGACCCGTAGTCGTCCGCGGCCGGCTTGCGGTCGTCCCGCTCGGCGCCGAGCCGGAAGTCGATCGCGTCGCGGTCCGAGTCGAGGATCTCGATCCCGCCGACCCACAACGCCGGATGGTCCTCCGCCCACTGGGCGGTCTCGGTGAGCAGCTTGCCCGCACGGTCGCGGACGATCTCCTCGGCCTGCGTGTCCGAACCGTTGCCGCGGACCAGGTCCGTTTCGAGCGTGACCTTGTAGACCTTGTACGAGCTGGCCACCCGGACCTTGCTCACGTGGCTCCCGTGCGGGGTCGTGCGCAGGTGGGTCAGCAGCTCGGTCCCGTAGGCACCCGATTCGGGAGTGTCGCCGGCGGCGGCGGGCGGGACCACCGGCGCCACCGAGCCGCTCGGCCGGTCCGCGGCGACGGGCTTGGGGCCGTCCGAGGTCAGGCGCGCCGAACTGGGCCCCGCGGTGGCGACCGTGCCGGCGACCCGGTCGGTGTCGGGCGATCCGGAGCACGCGGCGGCGCCGGCCATGGTCGTGGCGAGCAGCACGACCGTCGACAGTCGTGTGCGCTTCCGTATGCGTATCAAGGTTCGTGTTCACCCCCTGTCACCCGCCCATGGTGCGGGTTGGCCCTCGGCTCCTACCAGGCGGGGGGTGGCGGGCACTGGAAATATACCGCTTTGCCGGTACCCCGATCCTGGCCCGGGACTTCGGGCTCGGCGGGCCCGGAGAACCCGCGTCAGGGGTCGACGGCCAGGCGGTAGCCGCGCTTGGTGACCGTGCGGACCAGGCTCGCGTACGGGCCCAGCGCGGCACGCAGTCGGGCGACCGCCGCCTCCACCGCGTGTTCGTCGGTGCGCGTGTCGGCCCACACCCGGCGCAACAACTCGGCCCGGCTGAGCACCCAGCCCGGCTTCTCGGCGAGCGCGCGCAGCACCGCGCCCGGCACCGGGGGCAGCCAGATGGTCCGACCGTCGACCAGCAGCGCGTTGCCCTGCAGGACCAGGCGTTCGGTGCCGGTGTCCAGTTCGCGGCGGGCCCGGGCGGGCAACGTCTCGGTGATCGTGCGCACCAGCGAGCCGAGCCGGCCGCGCTCTGGCCACACCGACTCGACGCCCTGCTCGGCCAGCGGCCGCGCGCACACCGGGCCGATGCACACCGGCAGTACGTCGGCTCGCAACGCGGCCAACACGTCGGCCCGGCGGCCGTGTTCGTCGGCGGTGTCCAGGAACGCGCCGATCGCGGGCGCGCTGGTGAAGGTGAGCGCGTGGATCTCCCGGCGCGCGGTCTGCTCGACCAGGCGGCGCACCGCGCCCGGGTCGTCCGGCGGTCCCCAGCGATAGACCGGGATCTCCAGCACGTCCGCGCCGCGCTCGCGCAGCGCGTCGGCGAAGCCCTCCAGCGGCGCGCCGTGTTGCTGGACCGCGATCCGCCGCCCGCGCAGGTCGCGCGCGAGCAGCCAGGCCAGCACCTCGTCGCCGGCGTCCGAACCGGGCGAGTACACCTCGCGCAGGCCACACGCGCGCACCGCGGTACCCGCTTTGGGCCCGCGGCTGACCACCACGGCGGCCCGGCACGCGGCGGTCAGCCGGGCGCCGCGCCCCCAGCCGTCGGCGGCGGCGAACCAGCCGCGCCAGCCCACGCCGGTGGTGGCCACCACATAGTCGAGGCGACGGTCCAATGCCTGCTCGGTGGCCCGGCGCAGGATCGTGTCCTCGGCCGGCGGCACGATCCGCACGGTGGGCGCGTCGATCACCTTGGCGCCCAAGCCCTGGAGCAGGGCGACGAGTTCCTCGCGACGCCGGGCCGCGGTGACGCCGATGGTGAACCCGATCAGCGGCTCGTCCCCCGTGCCAGTCTCCATGGGGTGAGACTCGCCGACGTGTGTTACGGCTCTGTTGCCGGACGGTCACGCGGGAGTTAGCGCGTGCGTCGAACGGCGGCGGGACCGGGGCGGGCCCACCGGCTTCGACTTGCCGCCCGACGGAACCGGGGGCGGGTCCGATGGCTTCGAACTCGCCGCCCGACGGGTCCGAGGCGAGTCCGGAAGCTCGGAGCTCGCCGCCCGACGATCCGAGGCGAGTCCGCAGGCTCGGAGCTCGCCGCCCGACGGGTCCGGAGCGGGACCGCCGGCCCGGAGCTCGCCGGCCGGCCGGACCGGCGCGGGTCCGGGGCTCAGAACTCGCCGGCGGTGCGCTGCTTGAGGTTGTGCTCGGTGGCGATCGGGTTCCACAGGCCGACCACCTTGTTCTTCGCGGTGGTGGCCCGCCCGCCGGCACGGTCGGCGGCGCGCTTGTGGTCGGTGTTCTCGGCGTGCTTGCCCTTGCAGCCGCCCTGGGTCATCTCGGTTCCCCAGGCCGCGAGTTCGCGGTCCGACTCGGCGGAGGCGGTCCACGCGTCGCGCAGGCCGGCGACCAACTGGGCGCCGCCGGTGAGCTTGTCGGTGGACAGCTTGGCCAGGCCGGCGAGTTGCTGGTCGCGCTGCTGGGCGGCCTCGTTCAGGGATTGCACGCCGGCCGCGGGGTCGTCGCACTTCTGGATCCGCTGCACGGCCTGGGACACCACCTGGCGGGACCCGGCGCCGGCCTGGAGGAGCCGGTCCACGGCGGACGCCTGGGCGCCGGCCTCGTCGGCCTTGGCCGGCGGTGCGGTGGCCCCGGGCGCGCCGGAGCCCGACGGGTCCGGCTTCGCGGACGAGCCGGTCGCGGCGCCCTTGTCCGCGTTGTCGCTCTTGTCGTCGTTGCCGAACGCGCCGCTGGCGAACACGCCGATCGCGGCGACCACGACGAGCGCACCGACGCCGGCCGCGATCAGCGGGGTCCTGGGCCGCCCGGAGCCGGAGCCGCCGTGACCGCCCGGCCCGGGCCCGTGCGGCGGGGTGCCCGGCGGCGCGTACTGCGGGGAGTAGGGCTGCTGCGCGGCGTATCCGGCGGCCGCGGGCGGCCCCGCCGGACCTGGGGCCGCGGGCTGCGCCGTGTAGGCGGGCGGCGCCGGCTGCGCCGAGTAGGCCGGCGGCAGCGGTTGTCCGGAGGTGCCCGCAGGTCCCGGTCCGGCCGGCGAGGCGCCGACGTCGTCCCGGAACAATCCGGCCGGGAACACCTGGGTGGCGTCGGCCGGTCCGGCGGCGGGCGCCGGGCCGGGGCGGAACAGCTCCGGCCCGACCGCCGGACCGGCCGACGCGCCGACGGCGCCGGGCGCCCCCGGGGGCGCGTGCATGGGGCGCGGCGGTACCTGCCCCGGCGCGGCGGGCGGCGCGAGCCCGGGAAGCGGCGCGAGCCGGGTCGCTCCGGGTTGGTCGGCCGGGCCTCCCGGCGCCTGTGGGTGGGGCGGGTTCGTCCGATAGGGCTCGTTCGGCGGGTAGGGCCCGCCGCCGTACGGCTGCGCCGCGCCGTAGGGCTGCTGCGGCGCGCCGTACCCCTGCGGCGGGCCCTGGTCCGCGTAGTCCTCGAACCTCGGCAGCACCTCGGTCTCGTCGCGCGGGAGTTCGAGCGGACCGAACGGCGACGGCCCCGGCGGCTGCTCGCCGCCCCCGCCCCGTTCGCCCCCGCCGCCGTCCGCTGCACCGGATCCCATGCCATCCACCCGTTCGTCGCCTCGAGCCGTCGCGCGCGGCGGTCACGCGACCGTCCGGTTCGCCCGGCGGCCGGTACCGCGTTCCGCCCGACGGTAACTCAGACGTTCGATCGGCGAACAGCGGCGCACCCCGGGCGCACCGACCCCACCGGCCGGAATCGGCCGGGGAAACGCGTCTTCGCGCAGGTCGGCGGCCCGCGCGCGGCTCAGGCCGGGACGGCGTGCACGGCCTCGGCGAATTCGCGGACCACGTGCTCGTCGCGATAGGGCTCCAGTCGGCGCTGGAAGTCCTTGAGGTATTCGAGGCCGCGCGCCGAGTGCAGCCGGCCCACCAGGTCCAGCGCCTGTGCGCCGACCGAGCACGCCTCGTCGAGCCGGTTCTGTTGCAGGTGCGCGGTGGCCAGCAGCAGGGTGTCCACGGCCCGCCGCCGGACCCGTGTGTCGGCGTGCCCGTCCAGGGCCGCGCGGGCCGCCGCCTCGGCCTGTCGGGGCCGGTCCAGGTCGCGGTAGCAGTGCGCGAACTCGTCGGCGAGGTATGCCTGGGAGAAGTGCCCCATCCACTGCGGATCCTCGTCCGGCGTCGCGACGTCCATCGCGGACTGGGCCCGGGACAACGACGCCTCGCACGCGCGCGCGTCGCCGAGCAGCGCGTGCCCGCGTGCCTCGGCGGCGTGGAACATCGCCTGGGTGGTGGGCGTGGCCTCCTGCTTGGCGCCCTCCTGCGCGGCGCGCGCGAGCTGGGTGATCTCGCGCGGGTTGCCCAGGCTGCCCGCGAGGTGGCTCATCCCGGCGGCGAGCACGTATCCGCCGTAGGCGCGGTCGCCCGCGGCCTGGGTCAGCCGCAGGGCCTGGATGTAGTAGCGCTGGGCGAGACCCGGCTGGCCGGTGTCCACGGCCATGTAACCGGCCAGCTCGGTGAGTCGGGCCACGGCCGCGAACAGCGCGCGACCCGTCTCGTCGGAATAGGTCCCGTTGAGCAGCTGGGTGACCACGCTGCCCAGATAGTGCACGACGACCGGGCGGATGTGCCCGGCGCCGAACCGGTGGTCCAGCGCGGACAACATGTCCGTGGTCGCGCACACCGCCTCGATGTCGGAGGCGCCCACGCGCGGCCCGCCGATCCGGGCCACCTGCGCGTCCGGCTCGGTGATCAACCAGTCCCGGCTGGGCGCGACCAGCGCGGCCACCGCGACCGAGGAGTTGAGCAGGAAGTCGCGCCGGTTGACGTCGCTGCGCCACAACTCGGTGACCACCTCGACGGTGGCCGCCGGCGTGGCGGCGAACTGGAGGCCGACGTTGGTCGCCAGGCTGCGACCGTCGGCCATGCCGATCTCCTCGACGGTGACCGGCCGGCCGAGCTTGCGGCCGATCGCCTCGGCGATCAGGTTGGGCACCGCGCCGCGCGGCTGCTGACCACGCAGCCACCGGGCCACCGAGGTCTTGTCGTAGCGCAGGTCCATGCCGTGCTCGGCCCCGCACATGTTGACCCGGCGGGCGAGCCCGGCATTCGAGCAACCGGCCTCCTGGATCAGTGCCGTCAACCTTTCGTTGGGCTGCCTGCTCGCCTGCGTTCGCGCGGCCATCGGCGTTCCCTCCCCGACCCGTCGGTGCGGGCTTGCGGCATGCGGGATCGGCGCGACGGGGATCCTCCGGCCCCGTCGTGTCCTCGCCCTGATGCCTGATGAGTCCGTGATGCGTGTCCAGCGGACGGCGTCCATCTGCCGAGATCCGGATCGGCCGGAATTGCCGATCTTGTCCGCCGGTCGTATGAAATGTCATCCGCGTACGGAGCGTAGTGACCCGTATAGAGCAGCGGATAGGGCACCCTTCATTGCGCCCCCGGGTCTGCACCCATGCGCCCCCCTTGCGCCGGATGGCCACCGATGATCCCGTCGCCCCTGATCATCCGGTTTCGCCATCCCGGAGCGCGGCGCTCCGGCGCGCGACCCCGCGCCGTTCGGGGTCCGCCGTACGGGTGGCCGCGAGTGCGGTGGCGGCCGGCCGTAACCATCCCGTGGTCCCACAGTTGTGCAGCACGTGGAAGACACCCTGGGGGCCCGGCAGCTCGCCCGCGACACGCTTGTAGAGACCGCAGTCCGTTACGCCGAGGACCGGCACTGGGACGTGGTTCCCGGCGCCTCGGTGATCGAGAACAGTGCGGGGCGTCGTTGCGGCTGCGGCCATCCCGGATGCGCCACGCCGGGCGCGCACCCCATTTTGCGCGACTGGGCGGTCCAGGCGGCCAGCTCGCCCGCGCTGGTGCGGCGCTGGTGGGGCGAGCACCCGGACGCGGCGATCCTGCTGCCCACCGGTCGCGGCTTCGACGTGATCGACGTCCCGGAACAGGCCGGCTGCCTCGCGCTGGCCCGGCTGGAACGCATGGGGCTGCCGCTCGGCCCGGTGATCGCGACCCCGACCCGGCGGCTCCAGTTCCTCGTACTCCCCGGCGCCCGGGACAAGATGGGCGAGATGTTGCGCCGCATCGGTTGGGGCACCAGCGCGATCGACCTGATCCCCAAGGGCGACGGCGACTGGGTGGTCGCCCCGCCGTCCCGGATGGGCAGCTCCGGCAGCGCCTCGTGGGCCCGCGAACCCACCGAACTCAACCGCTGGCTCCCCGAGGCCCGCGAACTGGTGAGCCCCATCGCCTACGCCTGCGGCCGAGCACTGGTCGAGGCCAGGTAGTTCCCGCCGTACACCGCGGCCATCCCACCCGACGGCACGGGTGGGCGGGTGGGCACAAAACCCCCAACCCGGCCAAGACGCAACGCAAGGGCCCCCGCACCCGAACCATCTCGGATACGAGGGCCCAACCCGCGCGCTACGCGCAACTACCGCGCGGCCACGAACACGTGCGACGCGACCTCCGGCGACAGCTCCGCGGCTTCGCCGCCGCTGCCCGCCATCACGCCACCCGCGGACTCGTGCACACTCACGACCGCCCCGGGACGAATCCCGGCTCGGCGCAACGTGTACATCAGTTGGGCGTCGGTCTGCAGCGGCTCACCGAGCCGCCGCACCACGACGTTCTTGCCTTCCGGCCCCGCCGACTCGAGCAGCGTGACCAGCCCGCCTTCCTTGAAGGAGTCGGCGTGCAGCTCCTGGTCCAGCTCCTCCAGGCCCGGGATCGGGTTGCCGTACGGCGATTCCTTGGGATAGCGCAGCAGTTCGAGCAGGCGACGTTCCACCTGCTCACTGATCACGTGCTCCCAACGGCACGCCTCGGCGTGCACCTGTTCCCAGGGCAATCCGATGACGTCCACGAGCAGGCACTCGGCGAGCCGATGCTTGCGCATGACCCGCGTCGCGATTCCCCGCCCTTCGGGCGTCAGTTCCAGGTGACGGTCACCTTCGACCGTCAACAACCCGTCCCGCTCCATCCGTGCCACGGTCTGGCTCACGGTCGGCCCGCTCTGCTCCAGCCGTTCCGCGATCCGCGCCCGCAGCGGGACCACGCCCTCCTCCTCCAGCTCGAAAATCGTCCGGAGGTACATCTCCGTGGTGTCGATGAGTCCACTCACGACCAGCGGCTCCGTTCTTGGTGGTCCTGCCGTCCAATTCTGACGCACCTGGACCGCCGACGCGGACGTCCGGCCGATCGAGCCCCCGCGGCTTTCCCCGTCCGCGCCGTCCCGCGCGTGCCGCCGCGTCATCCGTACGTGTCTGCCGCCCGTGTGGGCCCACGCTGTGGGGTGCGTACGGTCATAACGTTCCGGTATGCCATTGCCATCCCGGAAGACCTCGGGCCCGTCCGGATCCCCCGATCGTGTACATGTCCTCTGGTTCCGTCGCGATCTCCGGCTGACCGATCATCCGGCACTGCACGCCGCGGCCGGAACCGGCTTTCCCGGCACCGGGGACGGCGAGCCGGCCCGAGTGTTGCCGCTGTTCGTCCTGGACCCGGTCCTGTGGGACGCCTCCGGGCCCGCGCGCCGGACACACCTGATCCGCTCGCTGCGCGCCCTGGACGCGGACCTGCGCGAGCTGGGTGGTCGCCTGGTGATCCGCGCGGGCGACCCGATCCGCGAGCTGCCCGCGCTCGTGCGCGAAGTCGGCGCCGCCGAGGTGCACGTCAGCGCCGACTTCGGGCCCTACGGGCGCACCCGCGACGCGGCCGTCGCGGCGGCTCTCCGGGTGCCGCTGCGGGCCACCGGATCGCCGTACGCGGTGGCCCCGGGGCGGGTGCGCAAGGCCGATGGGTCGCCCTACCGGGTGTTCACGCCGTTCCTGCGCGCGTGGCTCGAGCACGACCGGCGCGCCCCGCTGCCGCGCCCGACCGATCTCACGTGGGCGTGGGCCGACTCGGTCGACCACCCGGCCGCCCCCGCGCCCGCCGGGGTACGCCTGCCCGAGGCGGGCGAGCGGGTCGCGCGCGAGACCTGGGACGAGTTCCGCGCGCACGGCCTGGACCGCTACCGCGAACTGCGCGACCGGGCCGACCTGAGCGGCACCTCGCGGCTGTCGGTGCACCTGAAATTCGGCGAGATCCACCCGCGCACACTGCTCGCCGGCCGGGTCGACGAGACCTTCCGCAGCGAACTGGCCTGGCGCGAGTTCTACGCCGACGTGTTGTGGCACCGGCCGGAGACCGCCCGCGAGTACCTGAACCGGGACATGGCCGACATGCGCTACGACAGCGGCCCGGACGCCGACGCGCTGTTCGACGCGTGGCGCGCGGGCCGGACCGGCTTCCCGTTCGTGGACGCGGGAATGCGGCAACTGCTCGCCGAGGGCTGGATGCACAACCGGGTGCGCATGGTGGTCGCGTCCTTCCTGGTCAAGGACCTGCACCAGGAGTGGACGCGCGGCGCGGCGCACTTCATGCGGCACCTCGTGGACGGCGACCTCGCCTCCAACAGCCACGGCTGGCAGTGGACCGCGGGCTGCGGCACGGACGCGTCGCCGTGGTTTCGGATCTTCAATCCGATCGCCCAGGGCCGAAGGTTCGACCCCGACGGGGACTACGTCCGGCGCTACGTCCCCGAGCTGCGCGGCATCGCGGGCAAGGCGGTGCACGAGCCGTGGCGGATCGGCGTCGAGGGCTATCCCGACCCGGTCGTCGAGCACGCCGAGGAAAGACGCGTCGCACTCGACCGCTACCAGGCGATCCGGCGGTAAGGTGCCGGATCCGCGTACGCACGGCGGATCCGTATACGAAGCTCGGAACACACCGAAACGAACGGGAGGACCGGGGATGGTCGAGCTGGGTGCGCGCTACCTCGACGCGGCGATCGCGCTGCTGGAGCGACTGCGGGACGAAGAGCTGCCCACCGTCGACCGTGCCGCGGACCGGATCGCCGAGGCGTTGGCGGCCGGTGGCCGGCTGTTCGTGTTCGGCGGCGGCCACTCCGCACTCGCCGCGCAGGACGTGATCTACCGCGCGGGCGGCCTGATCCTGGCCAACCCGCTGATCGCCCCCGGCAACGAACTCACCGTGCGCCCGATCACGGTCAGCACCGCGGTGGAGAAGCTCGCCGAACTGGCCGGCCCGGTCCTGGACGGCGCGGGCCTGCGCAAGGGCGACGCGCTCGTGGTGATCTCGCTGTCCGGGCGCAACGGGCTGCCCGTGGAGCTGGCCCGTCAGGCGCGCGAGCGCGGCGTGCTCGTGATCGGCGTCACCTCGATCGTGGCCAGCAGGGCCGAGTCGCCCAGGCATCCGTCGGGTACGCGAGTCCTCGACAACTGCGACATCGTCCTGGACACCGCCATCGCGCCCGGCGACGCCGCGCTGGACGTGGACGGCGTACCGCAGCGGATCGGCCCGACCTCGGGTGTGGTGTGCTCGGCGGTGCTGCAGACACTCATGGTCGGCGTGATCGGCCACCTGGTTTCCCGGGGGGTCGAACCCCCGGTGTTCATGTCCGCGAACGTCGAGGGCGGAGCCGCGTGGAACGAGCGGTTGCTGGCCGAACACGCGGACCGGATCTTCTACCTGAGGTGAACCCGGCAGTGCATCCCAACGCACGGTCCCAGTCTCCCGATCGGCAGGTCCCGGACCGGCGGACCCCGGACCGACGCTCTCCCGCCGCTCCGCCGCCGGCGGCCGAGCCGGTCGAGGTGCCCGACCGGCGCTCGGCCGCGATCGTGGTCCCGGCCCGCTTCAACGGGCCGCCGGGCATGGGCAACGGCGGCTATCTGGCCGGGCTGCTGGCCACCCGAGCGAGCGGTGGGACGGCCTCCGGGGTGACCGTGACGCTGCGCCGCGCGGTGCCGCTGGATCGGCCGCTGCCGGTCACCCGCGACGCCGCGACCGGCGGGCTGACCCTGGATCAGCAGGACGGGCCGATCGCGGAGGCGATCCCGGTCGACGCCGCACTGCCGCTGCCCACGCCGATCGACGCGGTCACCCCGGCCGAGGCCCGCGAGGCGAGCCGGGCCTTCCCCGGCTTCGCGGCGTGGAACCCCTACACCGAGTGCTTCGTGTGCGGCACCGGGCGCGCCGAGGGCGACGGCCTGCGGTTGTTCCCCGGCCTGCTCGCGGACCGTCCGGACACCAACGCGTGCGTGTGGACCCCGCACACCTCGCTGGTGGCGCCCGGTACCGAGCAGATCGGGCCCGAGTTCGTCTGGGCCGCGCTCGACTGCCCCGGCGGCTGGACCGGGATGGACGCCGACACCGCGCTTCTGCTCGGCCGGATGACCGCGCACGTGTACGCCCTGCCCTATCCCGACGAACCGTGCGTCGTGCTCGGCCGCCGACTCGGCCGCGAGGGCCGCAAGGTGCGCACCGCGACGACGCTCTACGACGCCGAGGGCCGGGTGGCCGCGCACGCCGAACAGGTGTGGATCGCGCCGCGCACCTGACGCCGGACGGCGGGGTGCGCGCACCCCCGATACGCCCTACGGCTGCGGATCACGCGCGTCGTAGCGCCAGAAGCCGCGCCACCGCAGCGACAGCGCGATCACCAGGACCACGCAGGCCAGGCCGCCGCTGACCACCGAGATGCGCTCGGTGGTCAGCGACGCCACCGACCCGGCCTCGAAGTCGCCCAGCCGTGGCCCGCCGGCGACCACCACGATGAACACGCCGGCCAGTCGCCCACGCATCGCGTCCGGCGTCGCCACCTGCATGATGGTGTTCCGGAAGACCATGCTGACGGTGTCCGCGCAGCCCGCCAGGGCGAGCAGGATCAGCCCCAGCCACAGCGGGCCGCCCAGCCCGAACACGGTGATGCACGAGCCCCACGCGATCACCGCGAGCACCACCGCGCGCCCCTGCCGCCGCACGCGGCCCAGCCAGCCGGAGAACAATCCGCCCGCGAGCGCGCCGACCGCCGGCGCCGCGACCAGCAGGCCGACCGTGGTCGCCCCGCCGCCGTACAGCGTCGCCGCCATCGCCGGGAACAGCGCACGGGGCATGCCGAAGACCATCGCGACGATGTCGGTCAGGAACGTCATCCGGACGTTGGGCCTGCCGCGCAGGAAGCGCAGCCCCTCCAGCACCGAGGCCCGCTTGCGCCCGTCCTCGGCCCGGGTCGGCGGCATCGACGGCAGCCGCCACATCGCGTACAGCGCCGCGGAGAAGGCGATCGCGTCGATCAGGTAGGCGGCCTGGAAGCTCCACAGGCCGATCACCAGGCCGCCCAGCATCGGCCCGACCGTCATCGCGAGCGCCATCGCTATCGAGTTCAGCGCGTTGGCCGCGGGCAGCCGCGTCGGCGGCAACAGCTTGGGGAGCATCGAGGTGCGCGCGGGGTTGTTCACCGCGAAGAACGCCGACTGCACCGCGACCGCCGTGTACAGCAGCCACACCTGTCCGAGGTCGAGGAACGCCTGCCCGGCCAGCACGATCGACACCGCGGCGAGTCCGCTCGCGGTGACCAGGCCGACCAGTCGCCGGTCCAGGCTGTCCGCGATCGCGCCGCCGAGCAGCCCGAACACGATCAGCGGAATCACCGAACACAGCCCCACCACACCGACCGCGAAATTGGACCCGGTCAGGTCGTACACCTGGATCGCCACCGCGACGGCGGTCATCTGCTGGCCCAGCGAGGACACCGAGTGCCCGAACCACAGGCGACGGAAGTCGGGGAACTCGCGCAGCGGGGTCACGTCCGCGAGGACGGCTTTGGCGAAGCGTTTCGAGGCAGGTTTCGAGGCAGGGTGCACCCGCCTCATCCAATCCCAATGCCCCCTGCATCTATTCCTGATTTCGATGTGGGATCGGGCACCCCGTAAATGCGTTGCACCCGCCCACGCGCGGATCTAACCTCACTGGCACACGGGAGAGGAGGTGGTCTGAAGTTGCATAGCATTCGGACGCGTGAGGTGGCTGCCCGCTAGCCGCCACTCCGGTTTACCGGCTCGGCAGGCCCCGTCGTGAGTGCACCGCGACGGACGCAGGCAGGCGGCCGGCAACACCAGGCAGACACCCGACCCGCAGGTCGCCGGGATCGTCCCCCGGCCTTCGTTCCATCTCACCGAGGTGGACGGAGAAGCGACCTGCGGGTCGCTGTCGTTTGCGGGCCCGATGACGACTCGGCGGGGAACCCGGTCGCGCCGAGGCTCGTCCGAGCCGACGACGACGGCCCGCGACCCGTTCCGGTTCACGGGCTCAATCGCTCGACCCGCCACCTCGACCCCTCGTCGCCCTCGCGCAGGTACAGCAGTCGGTCGTGCATCCGGTTCTCGCGCCCCTGCCAGAACTCCACCGCGTCCGGCCGGACCCGAAAGCCGCCCCAGAACTCCGGCACCGGGATGTCGTCGATGGCCGCGAACCCCGCCTCGGCCTCGGCGTACCGCTTCTCCAACTGCTCGCGCCCGGAGACCGCGGTGGACTGTTCGCTCGCCCAGGCACCGATCCGCGAGCCGCGCGGCCGGGAGCGGAAGTACTCGGCGGTGGTCTCGCGCGACACCCGTTCGGCCGAACCGGTCACCACTACCTGACGCGCGAGCGCGTGCCACGGGAAGAGCAGGCTCACCGCCGGGTTCGCGGCCAGTTCGACACCCTTGCGCGAGCCGTAGTTCGTATAGAAGACGAAGCCCCGCTCGTCGAACTCCTTGAGCAGGACGGTGCGGGTGCTGGGCCGTCCGTCCGGCGTCGCGGTGGCCACGACCATCGCGTTGGGCTCGGGCAGTTCGGCCGCCGCCACCTCGGCCAGCCAGGCGGTGAACAGCGGGAAGGGGGTCGGCGGCAAGGCGCCGACGTCGATGCCTTCGCCTCGGTACTGCCGGCGCATCGCGGCAAGCTGGGTGAACTCCACGGACAACGAGTACCACCAGTCGCCCGCCCCCGGCACGATCACCCCCGACGAGGGACCCTTGGGTGACCGACCCGGGCCGGTTTGTGCCGGACCTCACTCGCCCGGGTGTGTTCCGGCGTAGGTCGTCTCGATATCAAGAGATATCCTGACCGACGGACTTCGATCGGCCCATACCTTCAAGCGAGGCACCATCCCGAGCCTCGCCCGGACCGAGCGGAACACCTCCCCGAATCACCGGCGGACCCCAGGTGCGGAGCTTGATCGGCACCATGCGCCCCGGCCTTTTCGGGGGAAGACACGGTGTGGTAGTGCGGGGTATGAAGGACCCGGCCACAAGTCAGTCGAGATCGCATGAGGAGCCGCCTGATGTCCGAGTTCGTACCCGGGCTCGAAGGAGTCATAGCGTTCGAGACGGAGATCGCCGAACCCGACAAGGAGGGTGGCGCGCTCCGGTACCGAGGTGTGGACATCGAGGATCTCGTCGGCCACGTCTCGTTCGGCAATGTCTGGGGCCTGCTGGTGGATGGGGCGTTCAACCCCGGCCTGCCACCGGCCGAACCGTTTCCGATCCCGATTCATTCGGGCGATGTCCGCGTGGACGTGCAGAGCGCGCTGGCCATGCTCGCCCCGGTGTGGGGTCTGAAACCGCTGCACGACATCGACGACACCCAGGCGCGGGACGACCTCGCCCGGGCCGCCGTGATGGCGCTGTCGTACGTCGCCCAGTCGGCCCGCGGCTTGGAGAAGCCGATGGTCCCGCAAAGCGAGATCGACAAGGCGCAGACCATCGTCGAGCGCTTCATGATCCGCTGGCGGGGCGAGCCGGACCCGCAGCACGTCAAGGCGGTCGACGCCTATTGGACGTCGGCGGCCGAGCACGGCATGAACGCCTCGACGTTCACCGCGCGGGTGATCGCCGGCACCGGTGCCGACGTCGCGGCGTGTCTGTCCGGCGCGGTCGGCGCGATGTCCGGCCCGCTGCACGGTGGTGCGCCCTCGCGCGTGCTGCACATGATCGAGGAGATCGAGCGCACCGGCGACGCCACGGCGTACGTCAAGGGCGTCCTCGACCGGGGCGAGCGCCTGATGGGTTTCGGCCACCGGGTGTACCGCGCCGAGGACCCTCGCGCGCGTGTGCTGCGACGGACGGCCAAGGAGCTGGGGGCGCCTCGCTACGAGGTGGCCGCGGCACTGGAGAAGGCGGCGTTGGAGGAGCTCCAGGCTCGGCGCCCCGACCGCATCCTGGCCACCAACGTGGAGTTCTGGGCCGCGGTGATGCTGGACTTCGCCGAGGTGCCGGCCCACATGTTCACCTCGATGTTCACCTGCGCCCGGACCGCCGGGTGGAGCGCGCACATCCTGGAGCACAAGCGCACGTCGCGTCTGGTGCGTCCGGCCGCCCTGTACGTCGGCCCGGGCACCCGCCCGATCACCGAGGTCCCGGGCTACGACGACACGGTCCGCAACCTGAAGCACTGAGCCTTCGACGCGCTCGACGCTCACCCGGAGCCCCGTCACCCGTCAGGGTGCGGGGTTCCGTCATGTCCGGCCCGGCCCCGGATCCGGTCGCACGCGACGGGATCCCGGTCAGACGCGACCTTCCAGGATGGCCACCTGGCGCTCGTCGTCGGCGCGGGGGCAGGTGCCGCACAGCGCGTCGGGCTCCAGCGTGTACCAGAGGCAGCACACGCTCTGGGTGCGGTTGCAGTGGGTGCGGCCCTCGGTGCCCCGGAGGGTACGGAATCCGGCGTCGCGCTTGAACCGGCCGGTGTCGCCGGGAAACAGTTCACCGAGTTCGCGGACCGCGCGCTCGCCCTCGTCCGCGCCGAGCGAGCGGCCCAGGTACCAGACCGCGCTCACCACCTCGTCCGCCACCATCCCCCACACCACCCGCTCGCCGCGCCGCAGGTGCGGCCGGAACGCGGTGAGCAGCGGCTCCAGGTGCTCGGACACCGCGCGCAGCAGCACCGCGCGCAGGGCGTCCTCGTCCGCCACCACTCGCGCGCCGGGAGCACCCGCGTCCGGGTCGTCGGGCAGGCACGCGAAGCTGTTCGAGGTGACGGTGAGGCACTTGCTCGACCGTTCCGGCGAGGGGTCGAGCCATACGTCGTCCAGGTCCACCGACGGGACCCGGCGGCTGAGGAACCACGGCCCGGCGAACATCAGGCACGCGTACCAGGCGTAGCCGTGCAGGGCCCACATCGCGATGGCGTCCGCGCGCGGCTCGGCGGCCACGGACGCGGTGATCCGCTGCCGCTCGGCGGTCAGCACACCCTCGAGCACCTCGGGGTCCTCGGCCACGCGCGCCACCTGCAGCAGACCCGCCCGCGGATGCCCCGCCTCGACCGTGATCAGCGGACACGCCGCGCCGAGCCCGCGAAAGGTCTCCGTCAACGCGGGGCAGGGCCCGGACTCCCGAAGATCGACCAACGTCATGGTCCGAAGGTAAGGCTTGCCTAACCCGGATGTCCACGCGAGTGATCGAGATGTCCCGCACATCACCCGTGTGCCGAGCGACCCACCCCCCGGCGCACCGACTCCTCGGGCGGCCGGCCAACGCATAAGGTCGTGCGTCATGGATACCGCCACGCCCGAACTGACCTACGGCGACATCAGGAACGCCGCCGAGCGCATCGTCGGCCAGACCCAGCCGGTCACCATGATGCCGATCCATCCGTCGCCGCACGTGTGGCTCGCGTTGGAGTACATCCAGCACACCGGGTCGTTCAAGGCGCGCGGCGCCGCGAACTTCACCACCGCGCACATCGAGGCGGGCACCATGCCCGAGGCCGGCGTGGTGATCGCCTCCGGCGGCAACGCGGGCCTCGCGTGCGCGTGGGCGGCGCGCAGCGCCGGGGTGCGCTCGACGGTGTTCCTGCCGGAGACGGCGCCGCGGATCAAGGTCGAGCGGCTGCGCACGTACGGCGCGGACGTACTGCTCGTGGGCCGGGAGTACGCCGACGCGCTGGAGGCGTCGCAGCGGTTCGCCGAGGACACCGGCGCGCTGTTGTCGCACGCGTACGACAACCCGCTGATCGCGGCGGGCGCGGGGACGCTGGTGCCGGAGATGGTCGCGGGCCTGCCCGGCACGCTGGACACGGTCATCGTCTCGGTCGGCGGCGGCGGTCTGTTCGCGGGCGTAGCCACCGCCGCCGAGGAACACGGGATCCGCACCGTCGCGGTCGAACCGGAGAACTGTCGGGCGCTGAACGCCGCGCTGGAGGCGGGCGAGGTCGTGGACGTGCCGACCGACTCGATCGCCGCCGACTCCCTGGGCGCGCGCCGGGTCTCCGCCACGGCGCTGGCCACGGCGCAGCACACCGGCGCGTTCTCGGTCCTGGTCTCCGACAAGGCCATCGTCGAGTCCCGCCAGGCCCTGTGGGACAACTTCCGCATCGTCGTCGAACACGCCGCGGCCACGGCCCTCGCCGCCCTCTCCACCGGTGCGTACACCCCGACCCAGGGCGAAAAGGTCGCCGTCATACTGTGCGGCGCCAACACCGACCCGGGAAACCTGGTCTAGAACCCGCGGTCCGGGCACGGGACGCCGGGGCCACCGCGAGGGTGGGATCGCGCGGTGGCCCGGACCGTCGGCGGTTCAGCCGATGTCGGCGCCGTAGACGTGGTCGACGGCCATCGTCATCAGCACCCGGCGGTCTGCGACCATCACCGCGCGGTATTCGGCCCAGTCCGGGTGCTCCCCGGCGGCACAGCGGTAGTAGTCCACGAGCGCCTCGACCTCCGGGCCCTCGGGGTCGGTGCCCGGTCCGACGAGGGTCACCGTGCCCTCGGCCGTGGCCCAGGAGCGACCGTCGGGGCTGGTGACCTCCAGGGCCGCTCGCGGGTCGCGGCGCAGGTTCGCCGTCTTGGCGCGGCCCTCGGTCATCGAGACGTAGAGGACACCGGCCTCCCCGTCGTAGAACGGCATCACCGGGGAGAGTTGGGGGCGGCCGTCCGACTTGATCGTGGCGAGGACCCCGAGGCGGCTATCGGCGAGGAGCGTGCGCGGGTTGAACGCTGTGTCGGTCATGTCCGGTGCCAAGTCGCGATCGCCCACCGGCTATTCCCCGCGCCGCGCGCACGGGTGACGTCACGGCCGCACCACCGGGGCCGTGGCCGTGGCCGGCGGCAGTGCGGCGGCCAGGAGTTCGGCCAGGTGCACCGGGCGGCGGTCGCTCACGTGGGTGATCTGGGTGCGGCAACTGAACCCATCGGCCAGGGTCACCGCGTCCGGTCCGGCGGCCGCGAGCGCCGGCAGCAGCCGGTCCGCCGCGACCGCCCGCGACACCTCGGCGTGCGCCGCCTCGTAGCCGAAGTTGCCCGCCAACCCGCAACAACCGCCCGCGAGTTCGCCGGTCAACCCGGCTCGGGCGCGCAACCGCCGGTCGGCCGCGTCGCCCAGCACGGCGTGCTGGTGGCAGTGCAGTTGGCCGGTCACCTCACGATCGAGCACCGGCGGCGCCCAGTGCGGCGCGTACTCCTCCAGCGTCTGCGCGAAGGTCTTGACCGAGTCGGCCAGGCCGTCCGCCGACCGGCCGAGCAACTCGGGTACGTCGGTGCGCAGCGCCGCCGCGCAGGACGGTTCCAGACCGACGATCGGCAGCCCGGCCTCGATCGCCGGCCGCAGAGTGCGCACCGTACGGGCCATCACCCGTCGCGCGATGTCCAGTTGCCCGGTCGAAACCCAGGTCAGGCCGCAGCACACCGACCCCGGCGGCACCACCACCTCCAGTCCGGCCGCCTCCAGCACCTCGACCGCCGCGCGCCCGATCTCGGGTCGGAACCGGTTGCCGAAGGTGTCCGGCCACAGGACCACCCGGCGGCGCGAACTCCCGCTCACGCGCGGCCGATCGCGCCACCACCGGGTGAACGGCTCGGGCGCGAACGGGGGGATCTCCCGGGTCCGGTCGAGCCCGGCCAGACCGAGCGCCGCACGCCGCAGCGCGGGCACCCTCGCCGCCGCGTTGGCCAGGCCCGCCAGGCCCGGCACCGAACCCACCGCGCGCGCCAGCAGCGGCAGATTGCCCAGCGCGTAGTGCGCCGCCGGCCGCAGCCGGCCCTGGTAGTGGTGGTGCAGGAACTCGGCCTTGTAGGTGGCCATGTCCACGTCCACCGGACAGTCGCTGCGGCAGCCCTTGCAGGACAGGCACAGGTCGAGCGCGTCGCGGACCTCGGTGGAGCGCCACCCGTCGGTGATCACCTCGCCGATCAACATCTCGTGCAGCAGCCGGGCCCGCCCGCGCGTCGAGTGCGCCTCCTCACCGGTGACCCGGTACGACGGGCACATCACGCCGCCGGAGGAGGTGTCGGCCGACTCGCGGCACTTGCCCACCCCGACGCAGCGCCGTACGGCCGCCGCGAAGTCGCCGCCGTCGGCCGGATAGCCGAACTCGACCGACACGGGCGTGCGCATCCCGGCGAACCGCAGATTGCCGTCCACAGGGTGTGGACGAACCACGATGCCCGGGTTCAACAGCCCCGCCGGATCCCAGATCGCCTTGAACGCGCCGAACAGTTCGACGATCTCCGGTCCGTACATCCGGGGCAGGAACTCGGCCCGGGCCTGTCCGTCGCCGTGTTCGCCGGAGAGCGAGCCGCCGTGCGCGACCACCAGGTCCGCCAGGTCGGACGAGAACGCCCGATACGCCGCGACGCCGCGCGTGGTGAGCAGGTCGAAGTCGATCCGGATGTGCACGCAGCCCTCGCCGAAGTGCCCGTAGGGCAGGCCGCGCAGGTCGTACCGGTCCATCAGCGCGGCCAACGCGCGCAGGTACGCGCCGAGCCGCTCGGGCGGCACCGCGGTGTCCTCCCAGCCCGGCCACGCCTCCGAGCCGTCGGCCATCCGGGTCGCGGTGCCGGACGCCTCCTCGCGGATCCGCCACAGCGCGCGCTGCCCCGCCGGATCGGTGACCACCCGCGCCGGTCCGGAACCGGCCAGCGCGTGTGCGCGCTCCTTCGCCTCGGCGACCGTGTCCGCGCCGACCTCGACGAACAACCAGGCCGCGCCGGGCGGCAGTGCCACGTCGCGCGCGGACGCGGCCAACGCGACCAGGCCCGCGCTCAGGCTCTCCACGGTGAGCGGGCCGTGCGGCAGCAGGCCGGGCGCCGCGTCGGCCGCGGCGAAGTCGTCCGGGAAGCCGAGCACCGCCAGGGCGCGCGCCTTGGGCGCCTCGACCAGGCGCAGGCCGGCCCCGAGCACCACGACGCAGGTCCCCTCGGTGCCGACCAGGGCCCGGGCCAGGTCGCGTCCGTGCTCGGGCAGCAGTCGATCCAGGGCGTAGCCGGAGACCCGGCGCGGCAAGGCCGGGAAGCCCCGCCGGATCAGCGCCAGGTTGGCGTCGGCGAGGTCGGTGAGCGCGGCGTGGATCTCGGCGGCCCGGCCGGTGGTGGGCACCGCCTGATCCCGGCCGACCCGCATCCGGGTGCCGTCCATGGTCGCGACGTCCAGCCATTCGACGTTCGCGCTCGTGCGACCCCAGGCGACCGAGTGCGACCCGCAGGCGTCGTTGCCGATCATGCCGCCGAGCGTGCAGCGGCTGTGCGTGGAGGGGTCCGGGCCGAAGGTGAGCCCGTACCGGCCGGCCGCGCGGCGCAGGTCGTCGAGCACCACGCCGGGCTCGACGTGCGCGACGCGGGTCGCCGGGTCCACGTCGTGGATGCGGTTCAGGTGCCGGGCCAGGTCGAGCACCAGGCCGTTGCCGGTGGCCTGACCGGCGATGCTGGTGCCGCCGCCGCGTACCGTCACCGGCACGCCCCGCTCGTGGCACACCGCGAGCGCGGCGAGCACATCCTCGGCGTCCAGCGGGGCGACCACCCCCGGCGGCACCTTGCGGTGGTTGGAGGCGTCCATCGAGTGCAGCGCGCGGGCCTGCGGGTCGAACCGGACCTCGCCGCGCACCCGCGCCCGCAACGCGCCTTCGAGGTCCCCGAGCTGTGCCGTCACCACGCCATCCTCACCCGTTGCGCCACCCGGCCGTCGAACGCCCGCCGCCGGGCGCGTGTCGCCCACCCGTCGAGACGCCCCCGTGCCACATGCCGGGCGCGATCGTCTCATTGTGCGGAATACACATCACCCACGAATCGGACACGACTACGCTCTCCGCGTGGCCGAGATCCAGATTCCCGCAGCGCTCATGCCCGCCGACGGCCGGTTCGGTTCGGGCCCGTCCAAGGTACGTCCCGAGGCACTCGCCGCTCTCGCGGCGACCGGTACCTCTCTCCTGGGCACCTCGCACCGGCAGGCGCCGGTGAAGAACCTGGTGCGCCGGGTTCGCGAAGGTGTCGGCAGCCTGTTCTCCCTGCCCGAGGGCTACGAGGTGGTCCTGGGCAACGGCGGCGCCACCGCCTTCTGGGACATCGCCGCGTTCGGCCTGGTCGAGCGCAAGTCCCAGCACCTGTCGTTCGGCGAGTTCTCCTCCAAGTTCGCCACGTCGGTCAAGGCCGCGCCGTGGCTGGAGGAGCCGACGGTGATCAAGTCGGAGCCGGGCACGCACCCGCTGCCGCAGGCCGAGGCGGGCGTGGACGTGTACGCCCTGACCCACAACGAGACCTCGACCGGTGTCGCGATGCCCATCGCCCGGCCGGCCGGCGCCGACGCGGGCTCGCTGGTGCTGGTCGACGCGACCTCCGCGGCGGGCGGGCTGCCGGTGGACGCGGCCGAGACCGACGTGTACTACTTCGCGCCGCAGAAGAACTTCGCCGCCGACGGCGGTCTGTGGCTCGCCGCGTTCTCGCCGGCCGCGCTGGAGCGCGCGCAGCGGATCGCCGCGTCGGACCGCTACATCCCGCCGTTCTTCGACCTGGCCACCGCGATCGACAACTCGGTCAAGGACCAGACCTACAACACGCCGGCGCTGAGCACGCTGTTCCTGCTCGCCGACCAGCTCGACTGGATCAACGGGCAGGGCGGCCTGGACTGGGCCGTCGGGCGCACCGCCGACTCGTCGGGCCGGCTGTACGGGTGGGCCGAGAAGTCCTCGTACGCGAGCCCGTTCGTGACCGACCCGGCGGCCCGCTCGCAGGTGGTCGGCACGATCGACTTCGCCGACTCGGTGGACGCGGCGGCGGTGGCCAAGGTGCTGCGCGCGAACGGCATCGTGGACACCGAGCCCTACCGCAAGCTGGGCCGCAACCAGCTCCGGGTGGCGATGTTCCCGGCCGTCGAGCCGGCCGACGTCGAGGCGCTGACCGCGTGCGTCGACTACGTGATCGAGCAGCTCTGATCCGCGTTCGCGGTGCCTGAGGGGCCGCCGCCCCGGACCGAACCGGTCCCGGGGCGGCGGCCCTTCGGCGATCAGGCCCGGTTCCGGCCGCCGAGGCGGCGATACGCGAAGAACAGCACCACCAGGCCGACCACGGCCAGCACACCCGGGCCGTACGTCTTGGCCTTGTCCATCCCGGAATCGCCGTCGCTCTCGTCGCCGGCGGCCGTGCTCGCGTCCGTGCCGGCGGTGCCGCCGGCCGACCGGGCTCCGGGTTTGGCTCCGGGCGCGGCCCGCACCGAATCCGGCCGGTTGTCGCCCTTGAGCTCGACCCGGCGCACCTGGCTGCCCTTGCCCTCGCTGCCGAGCAGCAACTCCTTGCCGTCCCGGCTCCACGCGACCGACTCGCCCTGGCGCTGGATCGGCACGGCGACCCCGGCCAACTCCTTGCCCGGCGCGGCGAACACGGTGGCGGAGAAGTAGCCGCGCAACACGAACCGCGACCCGTCCGGCGCGAACGCGCCGTCGGTCACCGTCGAGCCGCCGGCGGCGATCCGCTTGAAGGTGTTGATCCCGGTCGCGGAGAGCTGCTCGGGCTGCTCGTACAGGCCGCCCTCGGCCTCCTTGCTCGCGATGTAGAGCTTGTTCGTGCGCGGATCCATCAGCAGCGCCTCGGCGTCGCGCGGGCCGTTGTCGTACTTGACCCGGAATTTGGTCGGCTTGACCGTCGCGTCGGCCAGCGTCGCGGGCTCGGCGAAGCGGTAGATCCACACCTCGGGCCACTTGCCGTGCAGGTTGTCGCCGATGTCGCCGACGAACAGCGCGGGCTTGCCCGCGTCGTCCTTGCCGACCGTGATCGCCTCCCAGTCCCGCGCGTCCACACCGGACAGCGTGATGGTCGCCTTGGTGGCGCCGTCCTTGCCGATCGCGTAGATCCTGGGCGCGTCGGAGCTGTCGTTGTGCGTCCAGTAGACGTCCGGGTGCTGCGCGCTGGCCACCAGGCCGCTGGATTCGGTGATCCGCTCGTCCTTGATGGTCAACAACACGTCCGAATCGGCCGCCGCCGACGCCGGTATCGCCACCACCAGGGCAACGGCCGCCGTCAGGGCACCGAGGCCGCGCATCCGGCGCTTTCCCACGCGCTTCACCCGTCCCGTCCTGTCATGGGTCCAGCCTGCCGGCCCGGCCCGGGTCCCCGTCGGGTCGGGGAGCACTTTGCGACAGCTCGGCGGAATCCATTGCGGTTTGCCGTGTGTCGGGGATGGGATGGGAGCTTCGTGGGCGTCGGCATCCGGAGTCTTCCATGACACTTGTCAAGGCATGTCTGAACGGCACACGGCGCCCCGAGGAGCACCCGGCGCTTCCGCTGACACCGGCGCAGATCGCCGCGGACAGTCGAGCCGCGGTGGCCTCGGGCGCGTCCATCGTGCATGTGCACCCGCGCGGGCGCGACGGTCGGGAGAGCCTGGCGCCGGACGTGATCGCGGCGGCGCTCCGGGCGATCCGGGGCGCGGCCCCGGGCGTGCCGATCGGGGTGAGCACGGGCGCGTGGATCGAGGCGGACCCGGACGTCCGGCTGGCCGCGGTGCGGGCCTGGCGGGTGTTGCCCGACCTGGCCTCGGTCAACCTGTCCGAACCGGGTTCGATCGAACTCGCCCACGCGCTCGCGCACTTGGGCGTGGGGGTCGAGGCGGGGGTGTGGACCGAGGCCGACGCGGAGCTGCTGGTCGAGCAGGATCTGGCCGCGGTGTGCACCCGAATCCTGGTCGAGGTCGAACGCGCCGATCCGGTGCAGGCGCTGGACGAGGCGGGACGCATCCTGACCGTCCTGGACCGGCACGACATCGGCGTGCCGCGCCTGCTGCACGGCGCGGACGAGTCCGCGTGGCCGGTCCTGGACGCCGCGATCGCGGCCGGCCTCGACACCCGGATCGGGCTGGAGGACACCCTGCTGGACCCGGAGGGCCGCCGGGTCCCGGGCAACGCGACGCTGGTCCGGATCGCCGCCGATCGGGTCCGCGCGGCCCGCGCGGCGGGCAACCCGCGCTGACCCGCGGTCCCGGGGCCGGCCCGGCTCCGGGGTCGTCGTCCGCACCCGCGGTCGGCCGCGCACCCGCGTCGGCACATGGGCGCGTGGGCGCGAACGCGTCAGCGCATGAGCGCGCCGATGATCACGGCGATGAGCAGGAGGGCCAGGGTGGCCGTGACGACGCGGGTTCTGGTGCGGGGATTCACGCCCCAGAGCCTACGCGGCGCGGGCGCGCGACCGAATTCCGGTCGGGCGCCCGCGCTCGCGGATCAGACCATCGAGGCCGCCAGACGGCGGCGGAAGGCGGTCAGCACGGTGCGGTCGCCGGTCTGCGAGACGACCGAGCCGGGCCTGCGGCCCCACAGGTAGAGCAGCAGTTCGGCGGGCTCGCCGGTGACCGCCGCGTCCGTGAACCCCTGGTCGCGGGACATGCTCACGCCGGAGCGCTGCATGGTCAGCCGCCAGTGGTGCCGGTTGCTGTGCACGCCGATCGTGCGCCCGCTCGCGCCGTCCTTGGCGCCGCCGTCGTAGTGCGCCGGGAGCAGTACCCCCAGCACTTCGTCGATGCCGTCCAGGGCCTGCTGGGCGTCCAGCGGTCCCGGGGTGCCGACGGCCATCTCGATGTCGGCGCGGTGCACGGCGGCCTCGCGCGCCATCCGGCGGATCAGGAAGCCGGCGGTGCCCGGGTCGGGTCCCCCGCTCTCCACGCCCTCCGCGACGCCGGGTTCGAGGTCCTCCCCCTCGATCGGGTCGAGCGGGTCCCGTCGGGCCATCTCGGTCACGAGCGCCGCGTGCGCCCGGGTGTAGGTGTCGAGCAGTTCCCCCTTGTTCGCGCCGCCCGCGACCGGGCGACGCTCCGGGCGCAGTTGCCCGGTGGCGCCGTTGTACATGAGCACGGAATGTCGCACGACGTCGGCGACCGTCCAACCGGGACAGGACGGTACCGGCGCGTCCATGTCCGTGACGGCCGCCTGGCCCAAGCGGAGACCCTCCGCCTGGAACAGGTGCTGGAACCGCACGTAGTCCATCGTTCAAGGATTCCAGCGTTCCGGGTGACGTGTCGATGGCCTGGGTCACCCCAGGGCGTGAATCCCTCGTCAAGAAAAGGTGTATCGCACACCTGTACTGACGCTGTGTCAGATCTTGACCACGGGATTACCGAACTCCGACCGTGTCGCCGTGACGGCCGGCGCCGCCGGCCTCATCGCGCGCACCACCGTGCTCGGCCGCAGCCGGATCCCGGCGTGCCGGGCGAGCAGCGCGCCGACCACGAGCGCCGCGGCCAGCGAGATCAGGCCGCCCACGAGCAACCCGGTACGCGGTCCGAAACTCTCCGCCAGCCAACCCGTCAGCGGGCCGCCCAGCGGGGTGCCGCCCATGAACACGAGCATGTAGATGCCCATCACCCGACCACGCATCGCCGGGTCGCTGCCCAGTTGCACGGTCGAGTTGGCCGCCGTGTTGAAGGTCAGTCCGGCGATCCCGATCGGCACCAGGAGCAGGGCGAAGCTCCAGTAGCCGGGCATCAGCGCGGCGATCGTCTCCAGCAGGCCGAACGCGATCGCGGCGCCGACCAGGACCCGCAACCGGGTCCGGCCGCGCTTGGCGGCGAACAGCGCGCCCGCCAGCGAGCCGACCGCGAACACCGTGTTCAGCAGCCCGAACGAACCGGGTCCGGCGTGGAAGACGTCGTTGGAGAAGGCGGCGAGGGTGACCGCGAAGTTGTAGCCGAAGGTGCCGATGAAGCCGACCAGCGCGATCGCCACCAGCAGGTCCGGACGGCCGCGCACATAGCGCAGCCCCTCGCGGAGCTGGCCCTTCTCCCGCGACACCACCGGCATCGTGCGCAGCTCGGACTCGCGCATGGCCAACAGGCCGAGCAGCACCGCGATGTAGGACACCGCGTTGACCGCGAAAACCCACCCGGTGCCGATCGCGGTGATCAGCAGACCGCCGACGGCGGGGCCGACGATCCGGGCGAGTTGGAAGTTGGCCGAGTTCAGGCTGACCGCGTTGGCCAGGTCCTTGCGGCCGACCATCTCGATCACGAACGCCTGGCGCGCGGGGTTGTCCACCGCGGTGGCCATGCCCAGACCGAACGCGAGCAGCCACACGTGCCACACCTGGACTGCGTCGCTCAACACCAGGACCGCCATCACGGCGGCGAGCAGACCCATCACGGTCTGCGTACCGATCAGCAACAGGCGCTTGCGGTAGCGGTCGGCGATCACGCCGCCCCACAGGCCGAACAGCAACATGGGCAGGAATTGCAGCCCGGTGGTCACCCCGAGCGCGGTCGCGCTGCCGGTGAGCTTGAGCACCAGCCAGTCCTGCGCGATGCGTTGCATCCAGGTGCCCGTGTTCGACACGGTCTGCCCGGCGGCGAACAGCCGGAAGTTGCGGTTTCGTAGTGATGAGAAGGTGCCGGCTGTCGCCGCCACGGGCTCCCCTTTCGTCGTACGTTCGGCCGAGGCCGGATGAACATCCGTCCCTGAACCGAACCGCGACGCGGGGCGCCGGACTCTCCCGAGCAGGCTCTAGGCCTGCGCCAGCTTCTCCAGCACCGGCAGGGCCGCGCGCAACGCCTCGTTCTCCTCGGGCGTGAGCCGGGCCAGGTGTTCCGCCAGCCAGGCGTTGCCCAGCCTGCGGTTCTCCTCCACCACGGCGGCGGCGGGCTCGGTCGCGGAGACCACGACCTGCCTGCGGTCGTCGGCGTGCGGCTCGCGCCGCACCAGGCCGCGCTCCTCCAGGCCGGCGATCACCCGCGTCATCGACGGCGGCTGCACCTTTTCCTGCCGGGCGAGTTCGCCCGGAGTCATGGCGCCGCGCACGACGAGCACGGTCAACACCGAGAGTTGGGTGGGGCTCAGGGTCTCGTCGGCCCGCTGGTTGCGCAGGCGACGGGAGAGCTTCAGCACCGAGGCACGGAGGGCTGCCACCGTGGCGCGGTCGGGTTCGGACGGGGACACGTTTCTTAGCTTAACTCTTTACTCTCGCTAACTTCCAATGGTTTGCGTCCCGGGGATATTCCCGGGACGCGCCGTGGGCAAGAATCGGCCGGTGACCTTCCGCATCCTGGGCCCGATGGAGATCCACACCGCCGACGGCGACCCGGTCTCCGTCGGCGGTCCGCGCCAGCGCTCGCTGCTGGCGCTGCTCCTGCTGGAGGCGGGCCGGATCGTCACCACCGACCGGCTGATCGACGAGCTGTACGGCGAGGCGCTGCCCGCCGGGGTGACCAACGCGCTCCAGTCCCAGGTCTCCCGGCTCCGCCGCAGCCTGCGCACCGAGGCCGATCCGGACGGACCGATCGAGTTCCACCCGGCGGGCTACCGGCTCGCGGTGGACCCCGACGACGTGGACGCGCTGCGCTTCACCCGGCTGGCCGGGGAAGGGCGGCGCGCGCTGGCCGCCGGGGACGCCGCGGGCGCCCGCGACCTGCTGCGCGAGGCACTGGACCTGTGGCGCGGGCCGGCCCTGGCCGATGTCGCCGGCGCGCCGTTCGCGGGCCCGCGCGCGGCCCGGTTGGCCGAGCTGAGGGCAAGCGCGATCGAGGACCACGCGGACGCGGCGGCGGCGCTGGGCGCGACCGACGCCCTGGTCGAGGAACTGCGCGAGGCGGTCGCGACACACCCGTTGCGCGAGCGGCTGCGCGCACAGTTGATGCGCGCGCTCCACGGCGGCGGCCGACAGGCCGAGGCGCTCGCGGTGTTCGACCAGGCCCGGGAACTGCTCGCCGACGAGCTGGGCGCGGACCCCTCGGCCGAGCTGAGCGCGGTACACCTGGCCATCCTGCGCGGCGATCCCCCGTCGGCGGCCCGCCCCGGGCCGACGGCGCCCACCGCCGCGCCGACGCCCGAGCCCGCCCGGACCCGCTCCCGACTGCCCGCCGCGCTGACCAGCTTCGTGGGCCGCGAGGACGAATTGGCCCGGATCCACACCCTGCTCACCGGCGCCCGCCTGGTCACCCTGCTCGGCCCCGGCGGCGCGGGCAAGACCCGGCTCGCGGTGGAGGCGGCGAGCCGCCGGCCGGAGGACGCGTACTTCGTGGACCTCGCGCCACTCGCCCACGCCGGGCAACTCCCGCAGGCCGTGTTGAGCGCGCTCGGGGTGCGCGAGGTGGCCCTGCTCGGCCCCGGCGAGGGCGGCGCGGCGGATCCGGTCGAGCGGCTGATCGGCACGCTGGCCGACCGCCGCGTCCTGCTCGTGCTGGACAACTGCGAGCACCTGGTCGCGGACGTCGCCGCGTTCACCCACCGGCTGCTCGGCGCCTGTCCGGCGGTGCGGATCGTGGCCACCAGCCGCGAGGCGCTCGCGATCACCGGCGAGTCGTTGTGCCCGCTCGCCCCGTTGGCCCTGGCCCCGCCCGACTGCCCGCCGGAACGCGCGCTCGACTACCCGGCGGTGCGGTTGCTCGTCGACCGGGGCGCGGCGGTGCGACCCGGATTCACCGTGGACGCCGGCACGCTCGCACCGATCCTGCGGGTGTGCGCCGCCCTGGACGGCCTGCCGCTGGCGATCGAACTGGCCGCCGCCCGGCTGCGTTCGTTGTCCATCGACGACGTCGCGCTGCGCCTGGGCGACCGCTTCAGACTGCTCTCGCGCGGCGACCGTACGGCTCCCGCCCGCCATCGCACGCTGCGCGCGGTGGTCGAGTGGAGCTGGGGCCTGCTCGACGACACCGAACGCGAACTCGCGCTCCGGCTGCCGGTGTTCGCGGGCACCTTCACGCTGGACGCGGTGGTGGGCGTGTGCGGGCTCGACCCGGACGACGCGGACGAACTGCTCCAGGGCCTGGCCGACAAGTCGCTGCTGAGCGCGCCGGGGGACGGCCGCTATCGCCTGCTCGACACGATCCGGGAGTTCTGCGCCGAGCGACTCGCCGAGTCCGGCGCGGCCGACGCGCTGTACGCGGCGCACGCCCAGTACTACACCGAACTCGCCCGTACCGCAGATCCGTTCCTGCGCCGGGCCGAGCAACTCGTATGGCGGGACCGGCTGGTGCTCGCGCACGACAACCTGCTCGCCGCGCTGCACCACAGTGTGCGCACCGATCTCCCGCGCGCGTTGTCGATGATGTCCGCGCTCACCGCGTACTGGTGGATGCGCGGTCGGCGCAGCGAGGCGACCGGACCGGCGAACACGCTGCTGGACATGATCGGGCCGGGCGCGCCCACCCGGTTCGCGCCCGCCGACGACCCGCACGCGCTGGACGACGCCTACGTGTTGTGCGTCGTGTACGCGCTGGGCGCTTCCGACACGATCGACGAACGGCTGGCGGCGCACGCGGAGTGCGCGAAGGCGATGATGCGCGGGCGCACCGAGGCGCCCCGGCAGCCGCTGCTGACCTATCTGTGGGCGATGACCACCGGACCAGGCGCGCCGGAGACCGCGATCGACCCGAAGTTGCTCGACGCCGACCCGTGGTCGCGGGCGCTGCACCGGCTCGGCTCCGGCTACGTGTCGCTGTTCAGGGGCGACGCGGCGGCGGCCGAACCCGAGTTCGCCGCCGCGGCCGACGGCTTTCGCGCGGTCGGCGACCGGTGGGGTCTGGCCACCGCGCTGGAGCGGTTGGCCGACTTCGTCGACTGGCGCGGCGACGGCGCGCGGGCGGACGCGCTCCTGGACGAGGCGCTCGACCTGCTGGTCCTGCTCGACGCCCTGGAGGACATCTCCGACCTGCGCTCCCGGCGGGCCGCGCGACTGGTGCGCGCGGGCCGGATCGACGAGGGACACGCCGAGTACGAACGGGCCGCCGAGACGGCCGCCCGCGCCGGCATCCCGGGCACGCTGGCCGGCGCCCAACTCGGCCTGGGCGAGATCGCCCGGCTGCGCGGCGACCCGGCCGAGGCGAATCGGCTGTTGCGCACCGCGCTCAAGGGCTGCGTGAGCGGGTGGGTCACCAGCGCGGCGACCCGCGGGGAGGTACTGGTCGCGCTCGGCCGGGTGGCCGAGGCCGAGGGCGACGCGCGCGGCGCCCGGGCCCGGCACCGCGAGGCGCTCGGGGTGGTGGTCGGCGGCGGCTTCGTGCCGGTGTTGTCCGAGGCCGCCGAGGGACTGGCCGGGGCCGACCTGCTCGACGGCGACGGCGCCGGGGCGGCGCGGCTGCTGGGCATCGGGGCGGCCCTGCGCGGGGTCCGGGCCACCGGCGATCCGGACGCGGAGCGGATCGAGGCGGGCGCTCGGGCGCTGATCGGCGACGAGGCGTACGCCGCCGCGTTCGCGCGCGGGGCGGCACTGTCGCGCGAGGAAGCGCTCGCCGTGCTGGGCCGGGGGCCCCGCGCCGCGGATTGAAGGGCGGCCGAGGCCGGCGGTACGTGATCGGTCAGCGTCCGGTCAACGCCGGTCGCCAGGCTTCGGTCATCGCAGTCGACGACGCGGACCGCGGCCCCTCGGGCCGGGTCCGCCCGGCCCACGGGAGACCGACATGACACCCCTGCTCGGCAAGATCGCCCTGGTCACCGGCGGCTCGCGCGGCATCGGCAAGGCGGTCGCCCGGCGACTCGCCGCCGACGGCGCGCTGGTCGCGGTGCACTACGGCAGCAACACGATCGCCGCGACCCACACGGTCCGGGAGATCGTCGCCGACGGCGGCCGGGCCTTCCCGGTACGCGCCGAACTCGGCGTACCCGGCGACGTGGAGTGCCTGTTCGCGGCCCTGACCGCGGGCCTGCGCGAACACACCGACGGCGAGCCCGCGCTCGACATCCTGGTCAACAACGCGGCGATCGGCGACAGCGGCGCGCTGGAGACCGAGACGCCCGAGTCCTTCGACCGAGTCTTCGCGGTCAACGTCCGGGCACCGTTCTTCATCATCCAGCGAGCCCTACCCCTGCTCCGCGACCACGGCCGGATCATCAACATCTCGTCGGCGGTCACCCGGATCGCGCTGCCGGAGATCACCTACGCGATGAGCAAGGGCGCCCTGGAGACCCTCGGCCGCACCCTGGCCAACCAGGTCGGGGACCGGGGAATCACGGTGAACACGGTCGCCCCGGGCCCGACCGAGACCGACCGCATCGCAGCCTGGCTACGCGGCGACCCCAACATCGCCGCCCTCATCGCCGGCGGCCAGGCCATCCCCCGAGTAGGCCAACCCACCGACATCGCCGACCCGGTCGCCTTCCTGGCCTCCGAACCGGCCCGCTGGATCACCGGCCAAACCCTCGACACCTCCGGCGGCTCCTTCCTGGGCCCCCGCCACCCCTGACCCCACCGCCGCCCAACCCCCGGCGCGTCAGCGCCCCCGACCCACCCCCACCCCAGTGATCGACGCGCGAAGCGCGGAGAGCGGCCGAGCCGCAGGTTCGAGCTTCGTGGCCCGGAGCGAAGCCCAACCCCCGGCGCGTCAGCGCCCCCGACCCACCCCCACCCCAGTGATCGACGCGCGAAGCGCGGAGAGCGGCGGAGCCGCAAGTGTGGGCTTCGTGGCCCGGAGCGAAGCGGAGGGACACGAAGCCCCGAGCGAGGCGCCGCCTTTTTTCTCGGAGGAGCTTGCGGGGGAGAGAAAAAAGGCGGCGCCTCGCGAGCCGGCGACGAAGTCGCCCAACAAGCAGCAACGCCGCCCCCACGACTCCGGCCCATCGCCCCGCTCGCCCCACGACTCCGGCCCATCGCCCCGCTCGCCCCCACGACCCAGACCCCCGACCCACCGCCCCCCGCGACCCAGGCCCCCGGCCCACCCCCCCCCACCCCCCTACTTCACCCCCAACACCTGCTCAATCGGATCAATCGCAAAATGCACCACAAACAACGCCGACACGATCCACAACAACACCGGGATCTCCCGAGCCTTGCCGACCGCGCTGCGCAGCACCACGTACAGGATGAAGCCCGCGCCGATCCCGGTGGTGATGCTGTACGTGAAGGGCATCAGCGCGATGGTCACGAACGCCGGGGCGGCGACCGTCATGTCGTCCCACTCGATGTGCCTGATCTGCGTCATCATCAGCGCGCCGACCACAACCAGCGCCGGGGTGGCGGCCTGCGCGGGCACCAGTTTCGCCAGCGGCGTGAACAACAGCGCGAGCGCGAACAGGCCGCCGGTGACCAGGTTGGCGAGGCCGGTCCGAGCGCCTTCGCCGACGCCCGCCGAGGATTCGACGAAGACCGTGTTGGAGGACGCCGAGGCGCCGCCGCCAGCGATCGCACCGACCGACTCGACGGTGAGGATGCGGCCCAGGTTGGGCACCTTGCCCTGCTTGTCGAGCAGTCCGGCCTCGCGGCTGACCCCGATGATGGTGCCCATGCCGTCGAAGAAGTTCGACAGCAGCAGCGTGAAGATCAGCAGCGACGCGGTGATGAAACCGACCCGGCCGAACGCGCCGAACAGGTCCACGTTGCCGATCAGTCCGAAGTCGGGCGTGTCCACGACGCCGTCCGCCTCGGGCGCGGTCAGCCCCCAGGCCGCCTTGTCCAGGCCGGCCGCCTGGTGCACGATCACCGCGAGCACGGTCGAGGCGACCATGCCGATCAGGATCGCGCCCGGCACCTTGCGCACCACGAGCACGAACGTGAGCACCAGGCCGAAGCAGAAGACCACGGCCGGCCAGCCCTGCAGCGTGCCGCCGCTGCCCAGCGCGACCGGCACGGTGGAGTTCACCTTGTCCGGCACCCGGGTCACCACGCCCGCGCTGACCAGGCCGACCAGGGTCACGAACAGGCCGATGCCGACCCCGATCGCCTGCTTGAGCACCAGCGGGATGGCGTTCATGATCGCCTCGCGCAGCCCGGTGGCGGCCAGGATCAGCAGGCCGATGCCCTCCAGGACGACCAGGCCCATCGCCTCGTCCCAGGTGGTCTGCGGCGCGATCTGGAACGCGACCATCGCGTTGATGCCCAGTCCGGCGGCCAGCGCGAGCGGCATATTGCCGATCAGGCCCATCAGGATGGTCATCACGGCGGCGACCAGAACGGTCGCGGTGACCAGTTGCGGCTGGGAGAGCTGCTGCTCGTACTTGTCGTGCGCGGAGCCGAGGATGATCGGGTTCAACACGACGATGTAGGCCATCGCGAAGAACGTGGCGAGCCCGCCGCGTATCTCGCGCAGCGGCGACGAGCCGCGCTCGGAGATCTTGAAGAATCGGTCGAGACCGCTCCTCGGCGTGCTGGGGGCCTGCGAATCGGTCGCGGGGGCGGCCTGGGGGGACATGCGGATCCTCGGAGCGTGGGAACGGGGAGTCAAGACACGCACACGGCACGATGGGACGGGTACCGGGAGACCTGAAAAGGGTGCCAGACACCACAGCAAAAACCGGAACCGGTCCCTCCACTTGTTCGTCGGGACGCGCGCGGGGCCGATGCGGGCGGCCAAGTAGCCTAGGTTTCGTGAGCAGGCACGGGAGCGGGAAACGACGGCGCACCTCGCCGGATCCGGACGACACGGGCGCGACCCGCCCGGACGCGGCCTCGGGTCCCGACCAGGACGCGTACGACGCGGGCTCTCACGGCAGTGGCGAGTACACGGCCTACGACCCGAGCCCGGCGGCCCACGGCAGCGGCGAATACGCGGCCCACGACCCGAACCTCGGCGCCCACGGCAGCGGCGAATACACCGCCCACGACCCGAACGCCGGCGCCCACGGCAGCGGCGAATACCACGCGTACAACCCGAACCCAGCAGCCCACGGCAGCGGCGAATACACGGCCCACGACCCGAACCTCGGCGCCCACGGCAGCGGCGAATACACCGCCTACGACCCGAACCCCGGCGCCCACGGCAGCGGCGAATACCACGCGTACAACCCGAACCCAGCAGCCCACGGCAGCGGCGAATACACGGCCCACGAACCAAGCCCG
The DNA here is from genome assembly GCF_045207655.1 of Embleya sp. NBC_00888. Lineage (NCBI taxonomy): Bacteria > Bacillati > Actinomycetota > Actinomycetes > Kitasatosporales > Streptomycetaceae > Embleya > Embleya sp. NBC_00888. Next base: position 3,837,825 of record NZ_CP108784.1, read on the forward strand.
AGCGCGCACGGCAGCGGCGAATACACCGCCTACGGAGCCGAGACCTACCCGCAGGCGAGCCACCAGCCGCCCGAGTACGAGTCCGGCGGCTACGCGGCGGCATCCCCGTCGGGCGAGTCCGGCGGCTACGCGGCAGTGCCCCCGCCGAGCGAGCCCGACCCGTACTCCCCCGACACGAACCACGGCGCGAGCGCCTACGACCCGGCCCTGGACCCAGCCCTCGACCCAGCCCTCGATCCGGCCCCGCCGGGCGGCCGGACCACCGGCTTCGCCGCGGCCTCCGGCGAACCGAAGGCAGACGAGCCGAGGGCGAACGAGCCGAAAGCGTCCGAGGCCTCCGAGGTACCCGCCGGGCGGCGCGCGGCCGAGGCCCCCGACCCGGACACCGGCATGCGCCCGCCGCCCCCTCCGCACGAGGGCAACATCATCAAGCTCGTCGCCGTCGGCAGCCTGATCTGGTTCGCGCTGTTCGTGGCCGCGTGGCTGATGCGCGACACGCTCGAGGACGACGGCCGGGGCTGGTGGCCGTGGTGCGCGCTGGCCGGCTCGGGCCTGGGTCTGTTCGGCCTCTGGTACTGCCGTCGACTGCAGAGCGCGGACGAGGACTGAGCCGGACGCCGCCCACGCCCCACCCGGAGCCCGGCGACCGCTCGGCGCCGTCCACTCTCACGAAAAGTGACGAATAGTCACAGGGCGAACAACGCAGAGCGAACAACCTCGGAACGCCGGCGACTGCACGAATAGCCACAGAATCCGACATTCACCAACGTAACGTCGGTACATGATCGAAGCCCCCGCCGTCCTCCCCGGGCTGACCACCGCCGAGGTCGCCGAACGCGTCGCGGACGGCCGCGTCAACGACGTCCCGACCCGGTCGAGCCGCAGCGCCTCGGCGATCGTCCGAGGCAACGTCCTCACCAGGTTCAACGCGATCATCGGCACCCTGTTCGTGGTGATCCTGATCGTCGGTCCGATCCAGGACGGCCTGTTCGGCCTGGTCATCGTCGCCAACACGGCGATCGGGATCATCCAGGAACTGCGCGCCAAGCGCACCCTGGACACCCTGGCCGTGGTCGGCGAGGCCAAACCGCGCGTACGCCGGGACGGGCACACCGCCGAACTGTCGGCACGCGAACTGGTCCTGGACGACGTATGCGAACTGGGCGCGGGCGAACAGGTCCTGGTGGACGGCGTGGTGGTCGAGGCGGACGCGCTCGAACTCGACGAGTCGCTGCTCACCGGCGAGACCGACCCGGTCCACAAGAAGGTCGGCGACCAGGTGATGTCCGGCAGCTTCGTGGCCGCCGGCAACGGCGCCTTCCGGGCCGGCAGGGTCGGCCGCGACGCGTACGCGGCCCGGCTCGCCGAGGAGGCCGGGCGATTCACCCTGGTCGACTCGGAACTGCGCCGCGGGCTGGACCGGATCCTCACCTACGTGACCTGGCTGATGATCCCGGTGGGCATCCTGCTGATCATCAGCCAGTTGCGCACCGACGACGGCCTGCCCAACGCGCTGCGCGGCATGGTCGCGGGCCTGGTCACCATGGTCCCCGAGGGCCTGATGCTGCTCACCTCGGTCGCGTTCGCGGTCGGCGTGGTGCGCCTGGGTCGCAAGCAGTGCCTGGTCCAGGAGTTGCCCGCGATCGAGGGCCTGGCCCGGGTCGACGTGGTCTGCCTGGACAAGACCGGAACGCTCACCGAGGGCGGGATGGACGTGGCCGAGGTCCGCCCGCTCGACGACACGCTGCCGATCGACGCGGCCCTGGGCGCGCTGGGCGGCTCCGATCCGCGGCCGAACGCGAGTCTCCAGGCCATCGTGGACGCCTATCCCGCACCGCCGGATTGGCCGGTCATCGACGTCGCCGCGTTCTCCTCGGCCCGCAAGTGGAGCGGCGCGAGCTTCGCGGACCACGGCACGTGGCTGCTCGGCGCGCCCGACGTACTGCTTGCCGAGGGCCACCCGGTGCTCGCGCAGGTGGACGAACTGGGCGCGCGGGGGCTGCGGGTGCTCCTGCTGGCGACCGCCGACGCGTTGTCCGACGAGGCCGGCGGCCGGGCTCGGCCCGCCGCGCTGGTGGTGCTGCGGCAGCGATTGCGCTCGGACGCCGCCGCGACGCTGCGCTACTTCGCGGATCAGGACGTGGCGACCAAGGTGATCTCCGGCGACAACGCGCTCTCGGTCGGCGCGGTGGCCGCCGAGCTGGGCCTCGCGGGCGCCGAACACGCGGTGGACGCCCGCCGGTTGCCCGAGGACCGGGCCGAACTCGGGCAGGCGCTCGAGGACGACACCGTGTTCGGCCGGGTCACCCCGCAGCAGAAGCGGACGATGGTCGCGGCCCTCCAGGCGCGCGGCCACACGGTCGCGATGACCGGCGACGGCGTCAACGACGTACTCGCGCTCAAGGACGCCGACATCGGCGTCGCGATGGGCTCGGGCAGCGGCGCGAGCCGCGCGGTCGCACAGATCGTGCTCCTGGACAACAGCTTCGCCACGCTGCCCTCGGTGGTCGGCGAGGGCCGCCGGGTGATCGGCAACATCGAGCGGGTCGCGAACCTGTTCCTGGTCAAGACCGTGTACGCGCTGCTGCTGTCCCTGCTCACCGGCGTCGCGGGCGTGGTCTTCCCGTTCCTGCCCCGCCATCTGACCCTGATCGGCTCGCTCACCATCGGCGTACCGGCCTTCTTCCTCGCCCTGGCCCCGAACGCCGAGCGGGCCAGACCGGGCTTCGTGCCGCGCGTGTTGCGCTTCGCGATCCCCGGCGGCGTGGTCGCCGCGGCGGCCACGTTCCTGACCTACTGGCTGGCCCGCCTCAACCACGGCTCGAGCCTCGACCAGGACCGCACCAGCGCGGTGATCACCCTGTTCCTGGTCGCGATCTGGATCCTGGCGATCGTCGCCCGCCCGTACACGTGGTGGCGGATCGCGCTGATCGCGGCGATGGGGGCGGCCTTCCTGATCGCGCTCTACGTCCCGTTCGTGGCCGACTTCTTCGCGCTGTATCCGCAGGACCAGGGCAACAACGGCACGGCGGTGGGCATCGCGCTGATCGGCGCGGCCCTGCTCGAACTGGGCCGGCGCGTCTCCGGCCGGGTGCAGCGCCAACAGGCCCAAGGCGTGTCCGCGAGCCGCCGTCGGGCGATCGAGGAAACGCCCCGGGACGCCCGGGGGTGAGCCCGGGCGTCCCGGAGCGGTCGGGTCGCCCTCACACCCCGTCGAAGTCGCGTTCCGTGGCGAAGTGCGCGGCGTTCTCCGGGTGGGTGAGCAGTTGTTCGACCTCGAAGCGGCGGTGCCACTCCCCCGCCGCCCAGGCCAGGCCGCGGGCGACACCCTCGAACGTGGTGGCGTGCACCTGACCGTCGATGTAGCGCCAGTCCGCGTCGAGTTCGCTCTCGTTCGGGCCGGAGACGACCAGTTCCTCGTGCTCGAAGTACTCCTTGGGCGCGTCCGGCATCGCGGCCAGCACGTCGTCGGGCACCTCGTGCCGGGTGCCCTCGGAGAGCACCTTGCCCGGGATCGTCTCGGACAGCAGCGGTACGTCGAGCAGGTCGGCCAGCGCCTCCGCGCGGTCCGGGCGGACCGGGAGCACCACGTGCGTGGCGTCGTCGGCGACCAGCGCCGCCAGGTCCGGCGCGTCGCCCACCAGGGCGTCCGCCACGTCGGCGACGGTCATCCGGCCGCCCGAGACGCCGCGCAGCTCGGTCGGCGCGGACAGCCGCTCCGGCGCGACGTCGGCCAGCGCGGTGTACAGCGCGCGAAGCTGATCGCGGGTCACGGGCCGCTCCGGATCCGCCAGGCGCTCCAGGAGTTCGTCCGGGCCGTCCGGGTCGGTCAGCAGCGCCACAAGCGTCGTACGCACCCCCAGAGCGGTCAGGAAGACCGGGTCAAGGCTCGCCCGGACCTCGTCGTAGAGCCCGTGCAGCAGCCGATCCCCGTCGGCGGCGAGCAGACCCGCCGGACGCCGGCCGTCCAGCACCGGATGCCCGCGCAGCCACCACGCCGTGTACGAGGGCACCCGGGCCGTACCGCCGTCCGGCAACAGCACGTGCGCCGGCTCCGTCACCGCGGTGCGCAGCGGCGGCGTGGCGATCACCTCCAGCGCCTCGTCCCACGCGTCGTCGGCGACCAGGTCCAGATCGCGCACCGCGACGAAGGACGCCAGCACCGGTGGCACGCCCTGGTCCGGCATGTGGTCGAGCACGTCGTCGAGCCAGTCGTCCTCGGCGTCCAGGTCGTGGTCGCAGCCGTCGTGGTCGAGCACCACGTCGTCCTCCTGGACCAGGCCGAACGTGCCGAGCACGCCGACCGCCTCCAGCACGTCCTCGCCCCAGCGCTCGACCAGGTCCGGGTAGACGATGCCGAGCGCGTCCGGCTCGACCACCGCGGCGATCCGGCTGCCGGGCAACATCAGTTCGCCGGCCGGGACCGCGTCGCCGTCCACGTCCGGCAACAGCAGCGCGGACAACCACGGTTCGTCGCCGGGGCCGATCCGGGCGGCCCGGACCAGTTCCAGGATCGCGTCGGCGATGTCGTCGCCGTCCTCGCTATCGGTCACCGCCGCGCGCACCGCGGGGTCGGCGAGCACCGCGCGCGGGGTGGCCCGGATCGCGCCGAGCCGCTCCAGCAGCGGGTGGGTCGCCTCGGGGTGCGCGACCCGCAGCCGGAGCACGTCCAGCGCGGCCAGGTCCGGGCTGTCCGGGCAGGGCAGCAGGATCCCGCGCGGCCCGCGCACCACCCGCCCGTCCGCGAGCGGCACCGGCAGCGCGCCCAGCGCGTCCCGGGCGGCCGGGTCGAACGCGTCGTAGAGGTCGCGCCACCAGGCCGGCTCCCGGTCCATGCCGGCCAACTGGTCGACCACCTCGGCCAGCGGCAACCGGCGCACCCCCAGCACCCGCAGCGCCGCGCTGCGGTCCAGACCGGCGGGCAGCAACCCGGCCACCACCGGCGCCAGCGCGTCGACCAGGCCCGGGCTCGCGGTCTCGATAAGCACCGCGTCGCGCGGGCGCAGCAGGTCGCGGTCGCGCGCGGCGGTGCCGCGGTCGAGCAGCAGCGCGTCCGGGTCGTCCGGCTCGGCCTCGGAGGCGGGCGCGGCGGCGGGCAGGAACGCGGTGTCGGCCAGCCGGGTCAACACCCGGTGCCGCAGCAGCCCGTCCAGTTCGCCCTCGGCGGTCGGCCCGGGCACCAGGCTCAGGATGCCGGTGGTGGAGGTCGGCCAGGTGCCCAGCAAGGTGGCGTAGGTCTCGGCGGCCCGCTCGATCAGGAAGTCGCGCAGCGGGCCGGGCGCGGTGTGCCGGCGGGTCGGGTCCAGCGGGAAGGACGCGACGAGCAGCGCGGGCAGCCCGAGCGGCTCGTCCGTGGGTGTGGGGGCGTGCACCACGGGCCGCACGCCCGGTCGGCGCGGCTGGTCGGCGGCGTCCAGCGGCACGGCCCACAGCACCGACCACGCGGCCCGGCGGCGCTCCTCGGTGGGCCGGTCGGCGAGCAGCTCGGGTTCGAGCGCGCCGCCGTCCTCGGCGACCCGCCAGCGGGTCTCCACACCCTCGTCGCTGACCACGAGGGCGCCGCCGTCGGCGCGGCTGGTCAGCGTGCGCACGCCGTCCGGGGTCTCGATCACGATCTCGCCGATGCGGCGCAGCGTCAGCAACAGCGCGTCGTCGATCTCGGCGAGCAGCCGCGCGGTCAGGTCCACCGCGGCGCCGTCGCGCAACGGCAGTACGACGCAGGTGTCGTAGCCCTCGGGCGGGGTGCCCTCGGCCGGCATCGGCAGCCGCAGGACCGGCACGCCACCGTCGCGGCGGGCCAGTTCGTCGGTCAATCCGGCGTTGACCCGGGCCCGTTCGGCGACCAGGTCGCGGGCCTCCTGCAGGGACCAGCGCACGCCGCCGGTGCGCGAGAGCACGCACGGTTCGTCGGTGACCGCGAGCACCGCGGCGAAGCCGACGCCGAACCGGCCGACCGCCTCGGGTCCGTCGTCGCGCTTGGCCGAGGCGCGCAGCGTGGACAGCGCCTCGACCCCCTGCGCGTGCAGCGGGTCGCCGGTGTTGGCCGCGACCAGGACGCCGTCGCGCAGGGTCAGCCGCAGCCGCCCCGGCACGTTCGCCCGAGCCGCGGCGTCGGCGGCGTTCTGCGCCAGTTCGACCACCAGACGGTCGCGATAGCCGCCGAGGGCGAGTTCCTCCTCGGCGTTCGCGTCCTCCCGGAAACGCGCGGGCGACGCGACCCACGCGTCCAGTACGGCTCGCCGAAGCGAAGCGGTGCCAAAGCGGTCCTCGATGCCCATGCCGTGCGCCGTCCCTCGTTCGCGGATGTGGCCGGAACCCTATTGCGTTTCCGGGCACGCGGCTTCCCGGCGGTCCCACGGTGCGGACGGCGGTGGATCAAGTCACACAAAACCCACACATACGGCCGGCCGCAAACCCCTGGCGAGAGCGGAGCGTTCGGATGTAGACACAACGGGTGGGGAACCCCCACTCGGCTACGGAAGGGGAGAAACGTGGCTACCTACCGCACACAGATCCAATGGGGCGGCCCGGACGCGGCGTGGCACGACGACGCGGACCTCGCGATCGTCGTGCAGAGTCGCAACGCCGTGGTTCCGGACAAGGCCCGCCCGGCGACGGGCACCCAGCTCTCCTGGTCCGGCCCGCAGGGCAACGCGACCATCACCTTCTTCGACGACGGCGCGCGCTTCCAGGGCTCCGCGCAGTTCCCGGGCGAGGGCCCGGTCGGCTTCCGGGGCCAGGCACGCTAGACCCGGACCCGAGACGACCCGAAGCCGCCACCGGATCGGTGGCGGCTTCGGCCGGTCGGGCGGGTCGGGTGATTCGGACGGGTCGACGAGGTCGGGCGTGTCGCCCGACGTCGTGGGCACGTGTGCGTGATCGATCAGGAGTGGCCCAGTTGGTCCTCGCCGGGCTGCAAGGTGTCCTCGTCCACCGAGCTCTCGACCGGGCGGATCCGCACGGTCTCGATCCGGTACTCGTCCAGGGACAGTTCGGCGGCGGGCGTCGCGGCGGGCATGACCGCCGCTTCCGAATGACCACCGCAGCCGTAGGCGAGCGAGACCATCCGGCCGTCGGCGGGCGAGTACTCGTTGGCGCACACTCCGAACGCCTGCCCGAGCGGGCCGCCGACCTTGACCAGGAAGCCACAACTCGTGCAGTGCGCCGGGGCGGCCTGGGCCATCGGCGTGGCTCGGCCGAAGTGCTCGTCCCAGCGGTCTGCGGCCAGGTCGCGGCCGACCGGCGACAGGACGCGCACGCGCCCCTGTCCCAGTTCGTACGCGACCGCCTTGGGACCGAGCGCGATCGGCTCGGTCAATTCCTCCTCTGTCTCGTCCGCTCCGGTGTAACCGAATTCGAGACGGGGGTCGTCGGCGTCGGTGGGCAACAGGTCGCCCACGCCGAGGTCGCCGGGACGAAGGCGCTCGTTCCACGGCACCCAGGCAGGCGCGAGCAGCGCCTCGGGTCCCGGGACGAGGACGGTTTCGTCCACGGTCACCAGCTTGGCGCGGGGCGCACGGGCAACGGTCACCGCCCAGCGCCAGCCGTGATAGGCGGACTCGCGGCACGCGAACAGGTGGGTGACCAGGCGATCACCATCCACCTGAACACCCAGATGCTCGCCGACGGAGTCCTGACCTGCGGCTTCCTCGGCGGCAGCGAAGGCAAGATCAACCGCCTCGGCGCAGAGGCGGTCCGGGGTTCGACTACGGGTCGCGGCACTCACGAGAGTGATTCTCTCTCACGCGTCGAAGGTCTCCACCGCCGATACCCTCAAAACACGTCCGATTCCCGAACGGGCGCGCGGAGCGAGCCCTTCCTGGCGTGTCGCGACCGCATCAACCGAGGGAGCGAGGGCAGGATCCCGGCGTGGCAGCCTCCAAGACCACCACCGCATCACGGCGCACCATTCGTGCGCCGGGCTCGACCCGTGGGTCGTACGCCAAGAACCGAGGTCCGGCGCGTCGCGCGCTGGGCTGGTTCGGCGGACTCTTCACCGGCGGCTTCGGCAAACTACGCGGCGCGGCCCGGGCCAAGGGGGCCGGTGAAAGCGGCCTCGCCAAGCTGATCGAGCTGCATCTGATCAACAACGCGGGCGACGCGCTGGTGACCATGGCCCTGGCCACGACCGTGTTCTTCTCGGTGCCCACCGGCGAGGCGCGCGACCGGGTCGCGATGTACCTGCTGATCACCCTCGCGCCGTTCGCGCTGCTGGCCCCGGTGCTGGGTCCGATCCTGGACCGGATGCGCCGCGGTCGCCGCGTCGCGATGGCGGTGGCGATGCTGGTCCGGGTGGGGCTGTGCTGGCTGATGGCCGGCTCGGTGAACAACGGCGGGCTCGAGTTGTATCCGGCCGCGTTCGGCGTCCTGGTCTCCTCGAAGGTGTACGGGGTCAGCCGCAGCGCGGTGGTGCCCCGGCTGCAACCGCGTTCGGTCTCGCTGGTCAAGGCGAACTCGCGGATCACCATGTTCGGCCTGATCGGCACCATGGGCGCGGCACCCGTCGCGGGCGGCCTCAAGTACGCGTTCGGCACACCCGGGATCCTGTACGGCGCGTGTGTCGTGTTCACCTTCGGCGCGATCCTGGCACTCACCCTGCCCGCCAAGGTCGACTCGGCCGAGGGCGAGGACCGGGCCTCGTTCACCGCCGAGGCACCCGGCGTCGAGCACAAGCGCAAGGTGTCGCTGACCAAGTTGCGGGCGGGGCGGGACGAGGGCACGACCGAGACGGTGCCCGAGTCCGGGATCGAGGGGTCGGTGGAGAGCGGGCCCGGTGTGCGCGAGACCGGTCGCAAGCCGGTCCGGGTCAAGACCTCGCGGCGGCTGCGCAGCGTGGGCCCGTCCGTGGTCCAGGCACTGTGGGCGAACGCGGCGATGCGCGGCTTCTCCGGCTTCCTGATCATGTTCCTCGGCTTCCTGATGCGACAGCACCCGGTGGCCGACCTGTCCGCGACCCAGGCCACCATCGCGGTGGTGGTCGCCGCCGCGGTCGGCAACGCGGTCGGCACCGCGCTCGGGGCCTGGCTCAAGTCCCGTGCGCCGGAGGCGATCATCGTCGGCGTGCTGCTGGTGTCCGCGTCCTGCGCGGCCTGGGCGGCGGTGATGTACAGCCTGGTCACCGTGCTCTCGGTGGCGGCGGTGGCCGGTCTCGCGCAGGCGCTGGGCAAGCTCTCGCTGGACGCGATGATCCAGCGCGACATCCCCGAGGAGGTGCGCACGTCGGCCTTCGCCCGGACCGAGACCGCGCTTCAGGTGGCGTGGGTGATCGGCGGCGGCATCGGCATCGCGCTGCCCCTGAACGGCACGCTGGGGATGAGCGTGGCGGCCGGCGTGCTCACGCTGGCGCTGGTGGTCGTGGGCCGCAAACTGACGACTCGCCGGGCGCGTCGCAAGCGGTCCCCCGGCATCCGGCTGCGGACCGCCCGGTAATCTTCCGATCATGAAGACTCGCCGCCCTGCCGCGCTCGCCGGCGCCGCCGTCCTGGGCGCGCTCGCCCTGACGGGTTGCAACATCGACAAGCCCACCCCGTTGGTGACCCTGGTCAGCGGGAGTACGTCGGTCCACTCGGAAGCCGAGTGCTACAAGGAGGACGGCACGCTCGCCGAGACGAAGGTCGAGGGCTGCCTGAACGAGACCAAGGTCAAGAAGATCTCGGTCTCCGAGGGCGGTGCCTTCTCGGTCGGCGTGGACCAGAAGATCGCCGACGCCGGTTGGCTGCTCCTGGTCAACGGCAAGCAGCAGTCGTCCACGCCGATCAAGTCCACGTACTTCTCGGGCCTTCGGCTGAACTACGGCGCGCCGGAAAAGGACAGCGAGCCGCTGATCGTGCAGGTCGTGCAGCCGGACGGCAAGCAGGGTTACCGCGGCATCTGGGCCTTCAAGGTCGAGAAGAAGTAGCCCTTGCCCATCCTGGTGATCACCGCGGTGGCCGCCGAGCGCGACGCCGTGCTCGGCGGTTCGCGTTCGTGGCGGATTCCCGGTCCCGACGTGCTCGCGGTCGGCGCGGGTCCGGCCGCCTCGGCCGCCGGGACCGCCGCGGCACTCGCCCGCGGCTCCTACGACCTGGTGATCAACGCCGGTATCGGGGGCGGCTTCGCGGATGTCGCGCCGGTCGGCTCGACGGTGTTGGCCACCCGCGTGGTGGCGGCCGATCTGGGCGCGCAGACCGCCGACGGCTTCGTGCCGATCGAGGAACTGGGCTTCGGGACGAGCGCGTTCGAGGCCGACCCGGGCCTTGTCGCCCGCGTGGGCGACGCGTTGCGGGTGGCCGACATCCCGCTCGCCACCGGACCCGCGCTCACCGTGTCCACGGTCACCGGCACCGCCGCGCGCGCCGCCGAGCTGGCCGAGCGCCATCCGGGCGCCGCGGTCGAGGGCATGGAGGGTTTCGGAGTGGCCACCGCCGCCGCCGCGTTCGCCGTGCCGATGCTCGAACTGCGCACCGTCTCCAACGCCGTGGGTCCGCGCGACCGCGCGGCGTGGCGCATCCCCGACGCGCTGCGCGCACTCACCGCGGCCTTCGCCGCGCTCGAAGGGAGCCCGACGCCATGACCCTGTCGCTGGCCTACTCGCCGTGCCCGAACGACACGTTCGTCTTCCACGCGTGGACGCACGGGCTGCTCCCGGACGCGCCGCCCGTGGACGTGCGCTACGCCGACATCGACATCACCAACGGCCTGGCCGAGCGCGGCGAACTGGACCTGCTCAAGGTGTCCTACGCCGCGCTGCCGTGGGTCCTGGACGAGTACGCGCTGCTGCCCTGCGGCGGCGCGCTCGGCCGCGGCTGCGGCCCGCTGGTGCTGAGCCTGGGCGCGAGCACGCCGGCGGCGCTGGCGGGCAAGGTGGTCGCGGTACCGAGCGAACGCTCCACCGCCTACCTGCTGTTCCGGCTGTGGGCGGCGGGCAACGTGCCCGGTGGGGTCGGCGAGATCCGGGTGTTGCCGTTCGCCGAGATCATGCCCGCGGTGCGCGACGGCGTCGTGGACGCGGGCCTGGTCATCCACGAGGCGCGCTTCACCTACGCGCGCTACGGCCTGACCTGCCTGGCCGACATGGGCGACTGGTGGGAGTCGGACACCGGCCTGCCGATCCCGCTCGGCGCGATCATCGCCAAGCGCTCGCTGGACCTGCCCGCGCTGGCCGCGGCGGCACGCGCCTCGGTCGAACACGCGTGGGCGAACCCGGCCGCGTCGCGCGCCTACGTCCTGGAACACGCCCAGGAGATGGACCCGGCGGTCGCCGACCAGCACATCGCCCTGTACGTCAACGAGTTCACCCGCGACCTGGGCGACGCCGGCCACGCCGCGGTCACCCACCTGCTCACCCGCGCCGCCGCCGAAGACCTGGTCCCCACCATCCCGACAAGCGCCCTGGCGTTCCCCTAGAACACCGCCTGGACCAAACCCACGTACTGCACGGCCCCAACCCACCGGACAGACGGCCCCAAACCGCCGGACGGCCGATCCCAACCCACCGGTGGCCGCTCCCAAACCGCCGGACGGGCCCCCAAGCCCGCCCGGCACATTCCAGCCCGTCCGGCGCATGAGGACAAATTCAGCCCGTCCGGCGCTTGAGGACACCGCTCAGGCCGCCAGGCCGAGCGACCCGCCGCATCGCGCAACAACGCATCGGGTGAAAACCCGTCACGTGTCCAACTCGTCGGCGACCGCCCGCAGGAGTTCGGCGACCTTCGTGGTCGCGCGCTTGTCGGGGTAGCGCCCGCGCTCGAGCGTCTTGTCGACGCCTTCGAGGACCTTGAGCAGGTCCTGGATGATCGAACTCATCTCGTCGGGCTTCTTGCGGCTCGCGGCGACGACGGAGGGGCGCGGGTCCAGGACACGGAGCGAGAGGGCCTGTTCGCCCCGTCGCCCCTCGACGATGCCGAACTCGACCCGGGTGCCCGGCTTGAGCGTGTCCAGGCCCTGCGGCAGCGCCGACGCGTGCACGAACACGTCGCCCCCGTCGTCCCGGGACAAAAACCCGAAGCCCTTCTCGGTGTCGAACCACTTGACCTTGCCGGTGGGCACGGGAGACCTCGATCGTGTCGGGACGGCTTCGTCGGGACTTTTACGAGCATTTACCAGGCTGGGTGGGGCGCACACATCGAATCCGAGCAGGAACGCGTAGTGACCCCGTTCACTCGACCAGGCTAATGGTCGCGTTCTCGGCCGGACATGGGGATCCCGCCCCGGGCGCGTCCGGGGCGGAACGGGGCATCTACCCTGGGCGTGTGTACAACGCATCCGCAGGCCCCGGCGATCGGCTCGTCCGCATCGGCGCGGTGCTCTTCGCCATCGGAACGCTCGCCACGCTCGCCACCGTCACGCCGCTGCTGATCGGCGCCGACGCGCTGCCGACGGCGGTCTACCTGGTCAGCGCGCTGATGCCGGTCGGCTTCGCGCTGGCCGGCGCCGGGCTGTTCAAATCGGCCCGCAGCAGGCGTCGACCGGTGCCCGAGACCCTCTGACGCCGGTCCGCCTCCGCCGCGCCCAGGGGGTGTCTCAGCGGTACGACTCGGGGTCCGCCAGGAGTTCGTTCATCGCGCCCTCGCGGTAGCCGAGCGGATCCACCTCGACGCTCGCGAAGCCGGCCTCGCGCACCGCGGCCAGGGCCGGCGGGTGGCCGCCCACGACGGCGCTCAGTGGGCCGTCCACCTCGATCCGCGCGGACTGCCCCAGATCGCGCACCCGCAGGTTGCGGACCGCGATCCCGTCCCGGACCAGCACCGCGCGCAACGCGGTCTCCGCACGTTCGACCCGGGCCAACCGGGCCGGGGTGATCACCACGCCGTAGGCGACCCGGCTGGACAGGCAGGCCGCGGCCGGCTTGTCCCAGGTCGGCAACCCCCAGGTCCGGCTGATCGCCCGCACCTGGGCCTTGGTCAGGCCCGCGTCGCACAGCGGGGTGACCGCGCCCGCCTCGGCCGCCGCGGCGATCCCGGGCCGAAAGCCCGCGCGCACGTCGTCCGCGTTGGTTCCGGTGGCCAGGTGGGCCATCCCCGCCGCGCGCGCCACCGGCCCGAGCACCGCCATCAACTCCGTCTTGCAGAACCGGCATCGATCGCCGCCGTTCGCGCGGTAGCCCTCGCGGGCCATCTCGTCGCTGGGCACCAGTTCGTGCCGCACCCCCAGCCGGGCCGCGAAGGCCCGCGCGGCGTCGCGTTCGGCGGCCGGCAGGCTCGACGACTCGGTGGTCAGCGCGAGCACGTGCCGCGCACCCAGCGTGCGCACCGCCGCGGCGAGCAGGAAGGCCGAGTCCGCGCCGCCGGAGAACGCCACCGCGACGCTGCCCAGTTCGCGCAGCCGCTCGCGCAGGTCCGCGAGCCGCAGGTCGGCGACGTGCGCGTCCAGCCACGCGGGAAACGCGGTCAGGTCGTCGAGCACGACGTCGGCCCCGGCGGCGCGCAGGTCCGCGGCGGAGATCGGGCCGGTGGCCACGCCGACCGCGATCGCGCCCGCCGCGCGCGCCCCGATCAGGTCGCCGAGGTGGTCGCCCACGTACACGCCCGCCCCCGACGCGCGTAGTGCGACGCCCTTCTGCTCGCCCCACAGGTCGCCGACCAAGTGGTCCACGGCCAGGTCCAGATGGTCCAGGTGCAGGCGCGCGTTGGGCTCGTGCTTGCCGGTCACCACCATCGTGCGGCCGCCGTGTCGATGCACCGCGGCGAGCGCCTCGCGGGCACCGGGCAGCACGTCCGTACCGAGCACGGCGTGTTGTGGGTAGATCTCGCGGTAGCGCGCGGCGACGGCGGTGATCTCGGCGGCCGGGAACCAGTTCGCGACCTCGGTCTCCAGTGGTGGCCCCAGTCGGGAGACGACCAGCGCGATGTCGATCGGGACGCCGGTCTCCTCGGCGAGCACGGACCACGCCGCCCCGATGCCGGGACGGGAATCGACGAGCGTCATGTCCAGGTCGAAACCAACTACGAGGGCATTCACCCGTTCAGCCTACGACGAGCCGCGTTGCGTGCCGATGTCCGATTGCGGGCGATGCCGTGAACAGGGCTGTCCTTGATCGTTTCCGGTTCGTGGTGTCAAGGGCGCGTTCGAGGCGAGCGCGACCGCCGGGGGCTCGCTCCCGGCGCGCGCCATCCCGCACGCCGATCCGACCCGCGCCGGCCACGGCAAGCGGCCCTCGCCCCGCCCCGTCCCCGTCCCGTCCCGGGGTCGGCCGACCCCGACCCTCTCGGTCCGCCGCTCGGTCCACCCCTGGGGGACGGTCATCCGCGAGAGGTATCGCGACGGGCGCCCTGGTGCTGACGCGCCCGTTATGTCGGTCCACGTAGCGTCGAGGACATGAGCACGATGACGCATCTCCCCGCCCCCCGATCGCTGCGGATGCCGACACTGCGCGGCTCCTCCCCCGCCGAGATCGCCTTCCCCGAACTGGTGCGCGCCCGGCTGCGCCGGCCCGCCCACGTCACCGCGACGATCGCGCGCGGCACCTGGGTGTTCACCAGTACCGCCGTCCAGGTCACCCTGCTCGGTCGGCACGCCGTGCCGTGACCCCGCATGGTCCGGGGCCCCGTGGGCAGACGCCCGCTCAGGGCAGCCGAACCGACAACCGGGGGTGGACACGGTGGACACGCCCGGCGCGAAGACCGCGAAACGCACGGCCGCGAAACGCACCACCACCAAGCGCACGCCCACGAAACGCAAGGCCGCGAAACGCACGACCGCCGACGTCGCCGACCCGCGTCCCGCCCCCGCCCGCTCGCGCGGCGCCCGCGTGCTGCGCGGCATCGCGATCGGGCTCGGCGCACTGGCCCTGGTCGCGTTCGCGCTGGTGCTGGCCCGGGTGACGTTCACCCCGCAGCCCGATTCGCAGGACCTGGTCACCGGCAACACCGACCCCGGCGACTCGATCCGCTCCTACCTGGATCGCCCCGAAGTCCGGGACGCGGTCCGGCAGATCGGCGGCAACCTGGTGTTGTGCGCGCCGCTGGGCGTACTGCTCCCGGTGGTCACCGCCCGGCTGCGCGGCCCGCTTCGGATCCTGCTCACCGTCGGCGGGCTGATGCTCGTCGTCGAGTCGGTCCAGGGGCTGTTCGTGGTCGGCCGGGCGTTCGACATCGACGACGTGATCCTGAACGCGACCGGCGCGTTCCTCGCCTACATATTCCTGGGCCGGCACCTGGCCGCCCGCGTCCACCCCCGCCGCACACCGTTTTGGCGGCGGGAGCGGACCGTGAAGACGCCCGAAGGGCGCCCGAGCCACTGATCGAACGTTCCCCGGACCGAACGCCCCGGCTACCTCTGCTTGTCCAGGTCGTCGGAGTCGACGATCCGGTACGCGTAACCCTGTTCCGCGAGGAAACGTTGCCGATGCGCCGCGAAGTCCTGGTCGATGGTGTCCCGCGCGACGACCGAGTAGAAGCGCGCACCCCGGCCGTCCGCCTTGGGTCGCAACACCCGCCCGAGTCGCTGGGCCTCCTCCTGCCGCGACCCGAACGAACCGGACACCTGGATGGCCACCGTCGCGTCCGGCAGGTCGATCGAGAAGTTCGCCACCTTGCTGACCACGAGCGCCTGCACCGCGCCGGTGCGGAACGCGTCGAACAACCGCTCGCGCTCCTTGTTGGTGGTCTCGCCCTTGATCACCGGCGCGTTCAACACCTCGCCCAACTCGTCGAGTTGGTCGATGTACTGGCCGATGACCAGGGTCTGTTCACCACGGTGCCGCTCGACCAGGTCCTTGACCACGCGCGTCTTGCTGGCGGTGGTCGCGCAGAAGCGATAGCGCTCCTCGGGCTCGGCGGTCGCGTAGGCCAGCCGTTCGGTCTCCGTCAATGTCACCCGAACCTCGACGCAGTCGGCCGGCGCGATGTATCCCTGGTTCTCGATCTCCTTCCACGGCGCGTCGTAGCGCTTGGGGCCGATCAGCGAGAACACGTCGCCCTCGCGGCCGTCCTCGCGCACCAGCGTCGCGGTCAGGCCCAGTCGACGCCGAGCCTGCAGGTCGGCGGTGAACCGGAAGATGGGAGCGGGCAACAGGTGGACCTCGTCGTACACGATCAGGCCCCAGTCCCTGGAGTCGAACAGCTCCAGGTGCGGGTAGACGCCCTTTCGGCGCGTGGTCACCACCTGGTAGGTCGCGATGGTGACCGGCCGGATCTCCTTGCGGGTACCGCTGTACTCGCCGATCTCGTCCTCGGTCAGCGACGTGCGCTTGACCAGTTCGGACTTCCACTGGCGGGCCGAGACCGTGTTGGTGACCAGGATCAGCGTGGTCGCCTTCGCGGTCGCCATCGCCGCCGCGCCCACCAGCGTCTTGCCCGCGCCACACGGCAGCACGACCACACCCGAGCCGCCGTGCCAGAAGCCTTCGACCGCCTCCTGCTGGTACGGCCGCAACTGCCAGCCGTCCTCGGCCAGGTCGATCGTGTGCGCCTCGCCGTCCACGTAGCCCGCGAAGTCCTCGGCGGGCCAGCCGAGCTTGAGCAGCACCTGCTTGATCTGCCCGCGCTCGGAGGGGTGCACCACCACGGTGTCCGGGTCCACCCGGGTGCCGACCAGTGGAATCATCTTCTTGCTGCGCAGCACCTCCTCCAGCACCGCGCGATCGGTGGTGGTCAGCACCAGGCCGTGAGTGGGGTGCTTGGACAGTTGGAGCCGGCCGTAGCGGCCCATCGTCTCCGCGACGTCCACGAGCAGCGCGTTGGGCACCGGGTAGCGCGAGTAGCGCAGCAGTACGTCCACGACCTGCTCGGCGTCGTGGCCGGCGGCGCGCGCGTTCCACAGGCCCAGCGGGGTCAGCCGGTAGGTGTGCACGTGCTCCGGGGCGCGCTCCAGCTCGGCGAACGGCGCGATGGCCCGGCGGCAGTCGGCGGAGGCCTCGTGCCCGACCTCGAGGAGCAGGGTTTTGTCGGACTGGACGATCAGCGGGCCATCGGGCACGGGCCAACCTTTCCGCAAGGAGGAGGGGACGGGACCAACAAGTGTCAACCATCCGCCCGGCGGCCGTGTTCCGAAAACCGTTTGTCATCGGCGGGAGCAGGCATTAAGGGCCGTACTGCCCAGGGAGGAGCGCCAGACCCATCCTTACGGAGGAACACACAAACCGGCCGGCCTACCTACCCTGGATACTTGATGGCGCAACAAACGTCGTCGGCCTCCGACGATCGGGTTCCCCGTCCCGATCGCACCGCCGCCGAGACCCCCGAGCACGCCGGCGAACCCATGGGTCCCGCCGTGTCCACCCGTGCCCTGACCCGGGACTACGGCGGTGGCACCGGGATCTTCGGCATAGACCTGAAGGTGCCGCGCGGCTGCGTATACGGCCTGGTGGGACCCAACGGCGCGGGCAAGACCACGCTGTTGTCCATCATGGGCGGCACCCGGCGGGCGGATTCCGGCGAGGTGGTCTTCGGCGTCGATCGACGCCGCGTCGCGGTGTCCACGGACGTGCCCGAGTTCGAGCCCTGGCTGACCGCGTCCGAGGTGGTCGAACTGGCCGGAAACCTCGTCGACCGTCGGCTGCCCCGGGAGAAGGTCAAGGTCGCCCTGCACCGTACCGGCCTGTCCGCGTGCGGCGACCGCAAGGCCGGCTCGCTCTCGCGCGGCATGACGCTGCGCCTGGGTCTGGCCGCCGCGCTGGTGGCCGACCCCGAACTGTTGATCCTGGACGAGCCCACCTCGGCGCTGGACCCGCGCGGTCGGGCCGACGTGCTCGACTTGGTGGCGAGCCTGCGCGAGCACACCACGGTCGTCTTCTCCAGCCACATCCTGGCCGACGTACAGCGGGTCTGCGATCACGTGGGCGTGGTGCGCGCGGGCCGGCTGCTCTACCAGGGGCCGACCGCCGAACTGGTGGACACGCACATGCGGCCGAGCTGGCTGGTCCGGGTGCGCGGTGGCGGCACCGACCTGTTGCGCGCGTTCGCCGCGGAGAGCTGGGTCGCGCGCGTGTCGTCGCTGCGGCCGGGGCTGTTCCGGGTGGAGGCCCGGTCGCTGGAGGCCGGTGAGCGGCACCTCGCCGAGGTGCTCAGCCGCAGCACCGCCCGGTTGGTGTCGGTCGCGCCGGAGGAGTCGGACCTGGAGGCGGCATTCCTGTCCATCACCGGCGGTCCGCGATGACCCGATCCGGCGCCGTTCAGGCGCCCGCGTCGACGTCGACCGGCCCGCCCGCGGTGGTGGCCGACGCGGAGCGGGTGCTCCCGCGCGGGCCGCGCCGACTGGGGCTGTGGCGCCTGGAGTGGCTGCGGCTGGTGCGCACCAAACGTTTGTCGCTGCTCCTGGTCGCCTATCCGGGCGTGGGCCTGATCGGCCCGGTCTTCGCCAGGCACCGTGATCGCATCGTCGAGGCCCTGCACATCGACGCGGTGGCACCGGCGAGCGGGATGCGGGCGGACAGCGGGATGGCGGTGTACACCTACGCCGCCGGCCAGATCGGCATCCTGGTCGGCCTCGCGCTGATGGCCAGCGCGCTCGCGGTCGACCATCGACCCGGTCTGGCCGCGTTCCATCGCACCCGGCTGCGGCGACGTCGCGATCTGGTGGTGCCCCGGTACACGGTGACCACGGCGGCGGTCTCGTTGGCCTACCTGATGGGCAGCCTGATCGCCTGGGCCCAGGTGCACTGGATGTTCGGCCCGCTGCCGGCGAAGGCCGTCTTCTACGGATCCTTCTACGGGATCGTGGGCGTGGTGCTGGAGGTGAGCGTGGTCGCCGCGATGGCGGCGTTCCTGCGCCGACCCGTGGCGATCTTCGGCGGATCCCTGGTCGCGTTCGTGCTGATGCCGGTCGCGGCGCTGTGGCGCCCGTTGCAGCACTGGTTGCCGAGCCAGCTCTTCAACTGCCAGGTCGACCTGCTGCGCAGGCACACTCCCGGCGAGTACGTCGACAACCTGGTGGTCGCCGTGGTGCTGTCCGCGCTGTGCGTGTGGCTCGCGGTGTGGCGGATCGGGCGCCGGGAGATGTGAGTTGGGCTGTGTTGGGCGACTTCGTCGCCGGCTCGCGAAGGGGTGGGGCGTGGGTGGGGGCGTGGCGTGGCGGGCCGGAGTCGTGGGTGCGGCGTTGCTGTTTGTTGGGCGACTTCGTCGCCGGCTCGCGAGGCACCGCTTTTTCTTTCCCCCGCAAGCTCCTCCAAGAAAAAGCGGCGCCTCGCTCGGGACGGTGTGTCCCTCCGCTTCGCTCCGGGGCACACCGTCCATACCTGCGGCTCCGCCGCTCTCCGCGCTTCGCGCGTCGATCACTGGGGTGGGGGTGGGTCGGGGGCGCTGACGCGCCGTGGGGGTGGGGCGGGTCGGCAGCCGAAGGACGCGACGCGGGCCTGCTGCGGGGTGGGTGCCGGGGCGTGTCTTCGATCTCCCGTCGGGCTTCGTGGCGTGAGCGGCGAGGGGCCCGACGGGCGGATGCCGTGCGTCGGTGTGCCGGAGAAGCAGCCGCATAGTGGTTCCATTCGGCTGATTCTCCGGTGCGGCGAGGCGCGGTACCAGGCGGCGCGGACCCACCAGGATCCGCCGGGCAGGGCCTAGCCCGCCTCCGCGACGCCGGTGATGCGGTGCAGTGGGTAGGTGTGGATCTCGCCGGTGCCCTGTTCGTGGGCGGTGACGTAGCCGCCCTCCAGACGCAGCGGGACCACGATGTGTTGGGTGGCCCGGCCTTCCCGGGTGACGTGCCCGATCCACACCGCGCGCCGCTCGGCGTGTGCGGCCTGGAGCGCGAGCAGCGTCTCGGCGGCCGAGGTGCGTGGCAGTTCGACCGGCTCGCCGTCGCGCTCCGCGCCGTCGTCGGCGGCCCGGCCGGTGGCGGCCGCGTCGCCCGCGCGGATCGCGGTGACGGCCGCGCCGAGCAGCGCCTCGCTCGGGGCCGGCGGCTCGCCCGCGACCCGGGGCGGCGCCGAGCGCGGCGGGGTGCGCTTGGTGTCCGGGCGGGTGAGCACCAGATCGCCGGTGGCCGACTCGGCGACCGGCGCGAAGCCCATCGCGCGCAACTTCTCCAGCACGCCGTCCGGTGCCGACTCGGCGGCCAGCACGGTCGGCGCCAACCTGCGCAGGCGCAGCCCGGCGGCCCGGCGGTCGGCGAGCAGTTCACCCAGCAGCGCGTCGTCGTCGCAGCGCAGGAAGGCCGCCGCGGTGCCGACCCGGATCCGGCCGTGCCGGCGGGCCACGTCGTCCACGAGGTAGCTGAGCGGCTGCGGCACCGGGGTACGCGAGTGGGTGGCGAGCAGGTGGTGCAGGTCGCCGGCGGTGCGGCCGGCGTCCAGCGCGCGGCGTACCGACTCCTCGGTGAAGCGGTACACGGTGGCGCCGCCGGTGGACTCCACGTCGGCGGCCAGGTGCAGTTCGTGCGCGAGGTCCAGGACCAGCGGGCCCGGCGCCACCGCGGTGAGGTCGGCCTGGAGGAGTACGTGGTTCAGCGGCTCGGGGAGCAGCGGGGTCAGCGCGTCGCCCGCCTCGTAGACCCGGCCCTCGGCCAGCGTGCGGGCGTATCCGGCGAGCGCGCCTCGGCCGGTGATGCCCAGCAGTTCGGCCTCGACCAACATCGCCCGGAACAACTCCCGCGGCAGTCGCGCCGCCCGGATCGGCTGATGCCAGGTCAGGTGCGCGAGCAGCGACTCGGCGTCGGTGGCCGAGCCCGGCGGCAACGCGGCGAGGGTGGCCAGGATCCGACGACGCACCTCGGGGGCGGCGGTACGGTCCACCTGCAGGCCCAGCGCGCCGATCGGCCGGTCCTTGTCGTCGCGCGAGCCGACCAGGGCGGGCACTCGGGTGGTCTCGAGCCAGGTGCCGGCGAGCGCGGCCCAGCGGGTGCCGACCGGGGTCCGGCGCCAGGTGTCGTAGGCGGGCGTGGGCAGCCACTGCTCGTCCGGTTCGCCGTCGCCGGCGACCAGACCCATCGCGTAGGCCAGTTCCAGCCACAACGCGACCTCGGCCTCGGGCGCGTCCAACTGCACCGCCGCGCGCTTGAACTCGCGCATGCCCAGGCCGCCGGCCCGCAGCACCGAGGGACCGCCGGTGCTCCACGCCTCCAACAGGTCCTCGACCCGGCGGACGGCGGTGAACGCGGAGCCGGCCGCCAGGTTGTCCACAGCCTGTGGATCGTGCCCGCGCACCGGCAACTCGGGAGGGGTCGGTTCCACCGTGCGATGCACCCGGCCGCCGCGCAGGTGCAGCGCGATCTCGCGGGGCAGCACCACCGCGTCCGGGCCGGCCGGTACCAGCAGTGCCCTGGCCAGCAGCCACTCCACCGGGGTCCGGGCCGCGTCGGCGCGCACCGGCCGGTCGGCGCCGCGCACGCTGCCCGTGGGCGGGCCCCAGACCAGCTTGTCCAGCACCTCGCGGGCCGCCTCGGGCGCCTGCGCGAGCAGCGATTCCAGGCGGACCGGGTCGGTGCACAGGTCGGTGACGGCCGCGATCGCGGAGACCGCGTCGTGGGTGGAGCCCAGGCCGAGGTCGGCGAGCAACTCCTGGAGCCGGGAGGGCGCGGTCGCGGCCAGCGCGCCGGCCAGCGTCGGGCCCAGTCCGGCCGGACTCGCGCCGATCAGGTCGCGCACCGTCCGCACCACCCGCAGCCCGCCGTCGGGCCCCCACAGCAGGGCCTGCTCGCGCAGGTTGGCCACCGCTCGCGCGAGCGCCTCGGGGGCCGCGCCCACCAGCGGGGACAACCGCGCCGCGGTGAACCCGTCCGGGAGCACCACCGCGGCGTCCACCACCTGGAGGGTGAACCGGTCCAGCCGCTCCAGGGCGCGCGCGATCGAGGCCCGCGTGGTGGCCCGGGTGGCGAGCTGGGTCAGGTCCACCGGGACCGGCGTGGTCAGGTCCGGCCGGGCCCGCAGCAAAGCGCCGAGAGCCGCGTCGGTACGTCCGCGCAGATCCTCGGCGAGCGTCCGGGGGCCGGAGTCGGCGGGCCGATCCGCCTCGGCACGGGTGGGCGACGCAGCTGTGGTCATCCCATCAACGTTAGACGGTTCGCCCGTCGACGATCACCGCTCCCGGGATCCCGATGCCCTCGAAGATCCGAGGAAGCTCCCGAAAAAGCCCCGAAGGAGCCCCGGAGGAAGCCGAGCGGAAGCCGTGGATCCGGGCCGCCGGCGCCCGATCCACGCGATCGGGGCGATCACCATTTCGGTCAACCCCTCGCTCCGCTTCGCCCGCGCCCCTACGCTGAGTTGTCGCTTTACCGACGCAGGCGTTGTGCCGATTCGACGATCCCTCGGCGGGGGTGGGGTGGGGGCGTGAACTTCGAGAGCGATCACCTGGTTCTGCAGTACCTGGGCGAGGTCGGCGACGCCGCCCAGCGCAGGCTCCGTCCCGCCGATCGGGCCCGACTGGTGGAGCGCCTGCGCAGCCAGATCAACAGCGAACGCGAGCGGTTGAACGCGCACACCCCCGGGACCGTGCAGGTCGTCCTGGATCGGCTCGGCACCCCCGAGGCGGTGGTGGGCCACGAGTTGTACCGGCTCGGCGACCTGCGCAGCGCCGGGGCCGACGACGGTGTCGGCGCGATGTCGATGCGCGGTTCGCGCTACGCGACGGTGGCCCGGCAGATGGGCTTTCGCGCGGACGCGACGCCGATTCCCGCGGTGGTGGATCCGTCCCGACCGCAGCCGAGCACACCCCCGCCCCGGACCTCGCCCGAGGCTGCGGCGCCGGCCGGTCCGCCCACGCTCGCCGAGACCGCCGCCGGCGGCACCGCCGCGACCAAGCCGGTGCCGCTCGCGGATCCCGAGGAGGAGCCGCTGTGGTGGCGGACCCCGCCGGAGGGTGGGACGCCGGAGCGGCCCGGCCCCGACGTGTACGGCGACGGTTCACTGCATGCGCCGGCGTACCCGATCGGCGTGGTCTCCGACACGTCGGCGACCTGGGACGACGAGGAGTCGCTGACCGAACCCACTCCGGCGCTGGGCATGTTCGGGCCGGGCGCGCTGCGCACGCAGGTGCGCGAGGTGTTCGCGATCGCGATGATGGCGATCGGCGCGATCGTCGCCTCGACCGCGGTGGTGGTGCTCGGCCTCCTGGTGGTCTTCACGGCGGGCGCGTGGTCGCTCAAGGAGCGGCGCTTCGCCGCGTTCTACGTCCCCGGTGCGACCGCGCTGGCGTTCGCGATCGGGATGTGGATGCGCGCCACCGGGCACATGGGCGTGGACCTGACCAGTGATCAGGCGTGGGACCGGTACGGCGAACTGCTTCCCGCGATGGTGCGGATCGCCGCGATCGCCGCGTCGCTGTATCTGCTGTGGCGGCTGAATCGGCGTCAGCTCGCGGCGTAGGCAGCCGAATTGCCGTATCGGATCACCGCGTAGGCGAGGGAACACAACCGGTACCCGGACCCCCGTTCGGGTGTGACGCACTCCGCTGTCGGAGCGCCGCACCCGCTCTTTACGATGCCATTAATTAGGTTAGCCTTACCTCCTCTGCGCAGGGCGGCGCCCGGACCTACCGCTAATAGGTCCGGGCGTCGCCCTGTGCACACTGCCAGATGGAGGAGCCAAGGATGACGAACGGAGCGCGGCCCCAGCCCGCGAACCGCTTGATCCGCTTCGGTGCGATAGGCGCGACCGCCGCGCTGGCGATGGCCGGCGTGAGCCTGGCCTCGCCCGCGCAGGCCGCCACGACCCCGTCCGTGACCGTGTCGCCCAACGTCGACGTCAACCCCGACGGCGCCACGATCACGGTCGACGGCACGGGCTTCGACAAGGTGCGCAACTCCGGCAACGGGGTCTACGTCCTGTTCGGTCCCAAGATCGACGACTACTTCACCAACGCGGGTGCCTACAGCGCCCAGGCGTGGGTCGCGGGCAGCAAGATGACCGCCGACGGGGCCTTCACGACCACGCTCGAGGTCAAGGCCAAGTACACCGACGGCAACGGCAAGGAGGTGGACTGCCTCAAGCAGGAGTGTCGGGTCGTCACCTTCGCCGCGCACGGCGCCAGCATGACCGATCGCAGCCAGGACACCTTCACGCCGGTCGCGTTCAAGAACAACACGCCGGTGCAGACGCCCAAGCTCGCGGTGACCCCGGCCGTCGGGGCCGACCCGGCCGGGCAGACGTTCACCGTCACCGGCACCGGGTTCGACCCGGTCCGCGACGGCGGCAACGGCATCTACGTCGCGTTCGGTCCCAAGGGCGCCGACTGGAACACCAACCCGGCGCCGTACCAGGCGACCAAGTGGGTGCGCACCAACCCGTCCGGATCATCGAGCCAGGCCAAGCTGAACGCCGACGGCAGCTTCTCGCTGACGCTGGACGGTATGAAGGCCAAGTACAAGAACGCGAGCGGCGTCGAGTACGACTGCTCCGTCACCACGTGCAACGTGGTCACCTTCGCCGCGCACGGCTCGCCCGACCGTACCCAGGACACCTTCCTCCCGGTCGCGTTCAAGCCCGTGACGGTCCCGCCGGGTCCCGGCACCGGCTACCAGGTGATCACCACCGACGTGCAGGGCGGCCCGCTGGCCCTGGGCGTCGGCGGCACCGACGTCGCGCTCCCGGGCGTCACCCTCAACGGCAAGGACGCCTTCACCGGCGGCGCGCTGAACCCGCTCACCGTCTCCGACGCGCGCGGCACCAACGCGGGCTGGACGCTGACCGGTCAGGCCAGTGACCTGACCGCGACCGGCGGCCGGATCGTCGGCGACAACCTCGGCTGGACGCCCACCGCGAAGTCGGTCACCGGTTCGCTGCCCACCGGCGGCGCCACACCGCAGGTCACCGCGGGCGGCAAGGCCGAGCCCGGCGCCGGTCTGGGCCGGCCGCGCACGCTGTGCTCGTCGGCGGCCGGCGCCAGTGCCGGTTCGTTCGAGTGCGGCGGCGACCTCAAGCTCGGCATCCCGGGCATCACCGTGCCCGGCACCTACACCGGCACCTTGACGCTCACGCTCATCTGACGCCGACCCGAACCGGGGCTTTCCCCACACGCCGACGACGGCCATCCCCCGACGCCGACGCGTCGGGGGATGGCCCCGGCGCGCCGCCCCCAGGGCCCCACAATCCCCCGCCGAGCACCACGACACCCGGCATCCACCCATCGGACTCCCCAGCCGCACTCACCTCGCCGCCCCGGAGAATCACCCACCCGCAACCCCCGTGCGAGTGCTCCTCCGGCACACCGACGCACCGCACCCGCCTGTCGGGCCCCTCGCCGCCCGCACGCAGCGAAGCCCGACGGGGGATCGAAGCCCCGCCCCGGCACCCCCGAAAGAGGCCGCGTCGCTTCCTTCGGCTGCCGAACCGTCCCACCCCAAGGCGCGTCAGCGCCCCCGACCCACCCCCACCCCGGTGATCGACGCGCGCAGCGCGGAGAGCGGCGGAGCCGCAGAACTTGGGCTTCGTGGCCCGGAGCGAAGCGCAGGGACACGCCGTCCCGAGTGCCGAACCGTCCCACCCCAAGGCGCGTCAGCGCCCCCGACCCCGCCCCACCCCGGTGATCGACGCGCGAAGCGCGGAGAGCGGCGGAGCCGCAGGTATGGACGGTGTGACCCGGAGCGAAGCGCAGGGACACGCCGTCCCGAGCGAGGCGCCGCTTTTTCTTGGAGGAGCGAAGCGGGGGAAAGAAAAAGCGGCGCCTCGCGAGCCGGCGACGAAGTCGCCCAACAAAGGAGCACCCCGCCATGCGTGCCGCAGCTCGACTCTTGTGTGCCCTGTTCGCCACCGTGTTGCCGCTGATCGCGCTCGCGGCGCCCGCCCGGGCCGCCGACGAGTTCACCTGGGGCGTGCAACCGGCGGGCGGGCGCGACCACTTCGTGCTGACCGCCGGGCCCGGACAGACCCTGGTCGACGTGGTCGGCGTGTCCAACTTCGGCGACAAGCCGCTGACCCTGCGCGTGTACGCCACCGACGCCGTGCTCGCCGCCGACGGCGGGATGACCCTGCTGACCGCCGCCGAGCGGCCCAAGGACGTCGGCGCGTGGATCGGCTTCGACGCCGAGACGTACACGATCGCGCCGGGCAAGCGCGCGGACATCCCGTTCCGGCTGACCGTCCCGGCGGACGCGAGCCCCGGCGACCACACCGGTGCCATCGTCGCCTCGATCAAGGCCGAGGCGACCGGCCCCGGACAGCAGCGCTTCGACGTCGACCGGCGGGTCGGCGCGCGCGTGTACCTGCGGGTGGACGGCCCCGCGGTGCCCCGCCTGGCGATCGAGGACCTGCGGCTGTCCTACGACAACCCGATCGCGATGTTCGGCGGCGGCGAGGCGATCGTGCGCTACCGGGTCCGCAACACCGGCAACGTGCGCACCTCGGCGAGCGCCGAGACCACCGTCACCGGGCTCGGCGGATGGCGGCTGGGTGGACCCGCCCGCGCCGCCCTGCCCGAGTTGCTGCCCGGCGCGACACACGAGGTGGTCCAGCGATTCACCGGCGTCTTCCCGGCCGGTCGACTCACCGCGGACGTCACGGTCACCGGCAACCCGGCGACCGTGACCGCGAAGTCGACGAGCGTGTGGGCGCCGCCGTGGCTGCTGCTGGCCGCGCTCACGCTGCTGCTCGGCGCGCTGATCGCCTACGTGGTGACCGTGCTGCGCCGCCGCCGAACCCGGGCCGCCGCCGCGCGCGATGCCGCCGCCGCGCCGAACGCCGCCGACATCCCCACCGAAGTCACCGCCGACTCGACCGGCTGACCGCCCGCCGTCGCGTCGCCGCCCCGACCCTCCAGGAGTTCACATGTACACCTCGCACCGCATCCGTCGCGCCGCGACCGCGGCCGCCGCGCTCGGCCTGGCCGGCGCCGGCGTGCCGGCCGCCGCCCCCGGCGCCCTCGCAGCCCCCGCAGCCCCCGCCGACACCCGCGCCGAGACCCTGGCCGCACCCTCCGTCACCGCGTCGCGCAGCACCGAACTGGCCGCGGCCGGCGACGAGATCACCGTCGTCGGCCGAGGCTTCGCGCCCGGCGCGCGGGTCACCGTCGCCCTCTACGGCGGCGACACCGCCGACCGGACGGGCAGCCGTACGCTCGTCGCCGATGCCCGGGGCATCGTCGCCACGCCGCTGCGGGTGGGCACCGGATTCGCCCCGGACGCACCGGCGTTCGAGGTCCGGGTCGGCGCCGAGGGCGGGCCGACCGCGAAGGTCGCGGTGACCTTCGCCGCGCAGGCGCCGGCCGGCGCCCCCAAGTCGCTGCGCGCCGCACCGCAGGCGGCGGCCGAGCAGGCCCGAGCCCCGCAGGCCGCTCCGCAGGCGGCGGCCGGCGGTGCCAAGCTGACCGTCACGCCGAGCACCGGCCTGGAACCGGCGGGCGCGTCGGTCACGGTCAAGGGTTCCGGCTACGTGGCGGGCAGCGGCAACGGGATCTACGTCGTGTTCGGCCCCAAGGAGGCCGACTGGACCACCAACGCGGGCAACTACGGCGCCTCGAAGTGGCTCAAGGCGTACGGCGCGGACGGGATCAACCCGGACGGCACCTTCTCCGTCACCCTCACCGACGTCAAGGCCTCGTACAAGAACGGCGCGGGCAAGGACGTCGACTGCCTCAAGACCGAGTGCTACGTGCTGACCATGGCCGCGCACGGCTCGCCCGACCGCAGCCAGGACGCGTTCGTGAAGGTCTCCTTCAAGGGCGGCTCGACCACGGCCGGATCCGGCACGACGGCGGGGGCCGGCAGCACGACCGGAACCACGACCGGAACCACCACCGGCACCACCTCGGGCACCGGCTCGACCGGTTCGGCGAGCACCGGCGGCGGGACGAGCGGGTCGACCGGCGGCGCGGCGACGAGCGGCTCGACCGGCGGCGCGGGCAAGTCCGGCGGCGGCAGCCTGCCGCTCACCGGGCCCGCCGGCCTGGTCGGCGCGAGTGTCGCCGGCGTCGCCCTGGTCGCCGCCGGCACCGTCGCGATGGTGACCACCCGGCGCCGCCGCGGCACCCCGCCCGCCTCGGCCTGAGTCCCCGCCCTGGAACGCCGGTCGGCCCGGCGTTCGAGGGCGGTTCGCCGGTCGCGGCTACTTGCCGAGCGCGTCCAACTGCTCCAGGAACCACTGCTGCGGGTTGAGCGCGACCGCCGCCGCGGCCAGCCGCTTGGTGCGTTGCAGCCGCTCCGCGGGCTCCATCGTGAGCGCCGTGTGCAGCGCCTCGGTGGTCTGCGACACGTCGAACGGGTTGACCACGATCGAGTCCTCGCCCAGCTCCTCGAACGCGCCCGCCTCGCGCGAGAGCACCAGCGCGCAACCCCCGTGCGCCTCGTCCAGCAGCGAGACCACCGGCACCTCCTTGGCGACCAGGTTCATCCCGTCCCGGATCGGGTTCACCAGCGCGACGTCGGCCAGCCGGTACGCCGCGAGCGAGCGCGGGAAGTCGTCGTTGACGTGCAGGATCAGCGGCTGCCAGTCGCCGGTGCCGAACTCGTCGTCGATCTCCTTGGCCACCCGCTGCACGGCGGCGGTGTACTCGCGGTACTCCGGGAGGTCGTGCCGCGAGGGGTAGGCGAACGCGACGTGCACCACCCGGCCGAGCCATTCCGGCCGGGTGCGCAGCAGTTCGCGATAGGCCAGCAGACCGCGAACGATGTTCTTGGACAGTTCGGTGCGGTCCACCCGGACGATCACCCGGCGATCGCCCACCGCCTCGCGCAGCCCGGCGAGTCGGGTGTCCACGTCGGCGCGGGAGGCCCGCTCGCGCAGGAAGTCGGCGTCCGCGCCCAGGCCGTGCACACCGATCTCGGTCACGTGGCCCGCATGGGTGACGGTCATCGCGTCCCGGTCCACCACCGCGCCGAGCACGTCCGCGCAGCAGTCCAGGAACGCGAGCGCCCAGCGCCGGGTCAAAAAGCCCGCGTGGTCGGCGCCGAGCACGCCCTCCAGGACGAACCGCGCGATGTCGTCGGGAAGCAGCCGGAAGTAGTCCGGCGGCGCCCACGGGGTGTGCGAGAAGTGCCCGATCCGCAGGTCCGGACGCAGCCGGCGAAGCAGCACCGGCACCAGGGTGAGGTGGTAGTCCTGCACGACCACCTTCGCGCCCTCGGCGGCCTCGTCGGCCAGTGCCTCGGCGAAGGCCTGGTTGTACGCCTCGTAGGAGGCCCACTCCTTGCGAAAGCGCGCGTCGAAGACCGGCTTGGACGGGGTGTCGTAGAGCAGGTGGTGGACGAACCACAGGGTCGAGTTCGCTATGGCGTTGTAGGCCCGCGCGAAGGTGCCCGGATCGATGTCCAGCATCCGTACGGCCAGGCCACCGGTGTCGTGACCGGCCAGATCCAGCCGGCCCGAGGGGGCGGCCCGGGTCGCGGTGCGATCGGCCTCGCCCAGGGCCGAGCACACCCACACCGCGCCGGTCCCCTGGCCCGCGGTGGACAGCCCGGACACGAGTCCGCCGCCGCCGCGACTGACCGACAGTGTGCCGTCGTCCTCCAGTGCGAAGGACACGGGACCGCGATTCGAGGCGACCAGGACACCGGCGGGAGGGGGAGCACTCATGCCCCGACCCTAGCCACGCTTTCCGGTGCGCAAACCCGGCCCGATCGCCCCCGCGGCTCGAACGGTGTGGCGAGTATCACGTGCGCTTGTCATTACCGGGAGTAGCGGAGGTGTGCTTTCTCTTGACTCGTCGGGCCGATCTCGCCCGGGTTCGACCGGGGCTCTCCCTGCGGACCCGTTCGTTGGACGGGGTCCGAAAAAGGGCGACGGGGCAAGGGGGAATCGGGAATGGGCAACAATCGTGGCCTGGCCGCGGGCGCCGTGGCCGCCGCATTGATCCTGGCGAGCGGCGCGACACCGGCGGTCGCCGAGGGCGACGGCGCGTGCAACGACGGCGACGCGTGTCTGTACTACAACTCGAACGCCAAGGGCGCGCGTTTCGATCACCGGTACAACGTGGCCAACTACTCGGGGTACCGGTTCATGCCGTCCCCGGACGGCAGCAGCGGCGCGTGGACGGCGGTCAAGAACAACGCGGCGTCGGTGTGGAACAACGATCCGACGCACATCCTGCGGATCTACTACGGCAGCAACTATCAGGGCCCGGTACAGGAGATCGGTCCGAAGTCCACGGCCAATCTCGATCCGGCGCTGAAGAACAACAACGCGTCGGGCAGTTGGACCGCGCAGTAGTGCGCCCGCGCCGCGTCCCGAGCCCGGTCCTGGTGGGCGTCGTACTGGGCGTGGTGTTGTGCGCCGCGTCGGCGGGGTGCACCGCGAGCGACGAGCGCGCGGACCCGGCGGCGCGGGCGCCCGGCCGCGCCGACCCGTCGGTCCCGCCGCCGCTGAACGCGGTCCCGCCCGCGGGCGAGGTGACCCGGCTCGACCTGCCGATCGCGGCCTACCTGCCGACCCCGGAGCAGCGCGCCCGGCAGACCGCGGCCGAGCAGGTGCTGATCCGGGCCTGCCTGGGCCGGCTGGGCCTGACGTATCCCACCCCCGCGACGGCGGACACCGAACCGGTGCTGCGCTCGCGCACCGAGCGCCGGTACGGGGTGGGCGACCCGGTCGAGGTGGCCGGCTGGGGTTTTCGGCCGCCGGGAGCGGCGCAGGCGGGCGACAAGCCGAGCGCACCGGCCCTGGGCCGCGAGCTGGAGGTGGCGCTGTACGGCGCCGCGGCGGCGGACGGGGTGCCGCCGGCACCGACCGAGGGCAGCGATCGGCCGGGGCCGGGCTGCCTGGGCGAGGCGCGGTTCGCCCTCGGTGTCGATCCGGCGCTGGAGCGCGCGGCACTGCCGAGCCGCCTGGATGTGGAGTCGTTCGAGCGCTCGCGCGCGGATCCTCGGGTGCGCCGGGTGCTCGCGCTGTGGTCGACGTGCATGCGGGGGAAGGGGTTCGACTACCCCGACCCGTTGGCGGCGGGCGGCGATCCGGCCTGGGACACGCCCGTGCCGAGCGCACGCGAGATCGCGGCGGCGACGGCGACGGTGGCCTGCCGGGCCGAGCACAACGTCGCGGGCATCTGGTACGCGGTCGACGTGGCGTATCAGCGGCAGGCGATCGAGCGCGAGGCCGCGGCGCTGACCCGGGTGCGGGCGGCCCGGGAGAACACCGTGCGCAAGGTCGCGGAGGTGCTCGGCGGCTGAGCCCGCCGGCGCCGCCCGGCGATCAGCGCTCGACCAGGCGGGTTCGTGCGCGGTATGCGGGCACAGTCGCCATCGGTGGCCGCTCCCGGGCCGCGACGTCGTGCGTACGCAGCCGGAAACCGCCCTCGTCCCGCTCGAACTGGGTCAGCGCGGTGCTCAGCTCGACCGGGTGCGCGCCGTTCGGGCCGCGCCGCAGCCGGCGCTCGACGGCCTGGAGTATCTCCGCCGCCATCCGGCCCAGCCCGGCCTCGTCCTGGTGGTTGTGCCGGCGCACCCCCACGTCCACCTGCGCCATCGCGTCCAGACCGACCAGGCGCAGGGTGTCCACGAGCATCGCGGTCTCGACGCCGTAGCCGCACGGGAAGGGCAGTTGTTCCAGCAACGAGCGGCGGGCCGCGTACTCGCCGCCGAGCGGCTGGACGAAACCGGCGAGTTCCGGCCAGTGCAGGTTGAGCAGCGGACGCGCGACCAATTCGGTCACCCGGCCGCCGCCGGCGGGCACGATCGTGTCGCCGATCTCCAGCGGCCGGTCGTACATCGCCTTGACCAGTTGCACCGAGGTGTCGGTGAGCAGCGGGCCGAGGATCCCGGTGACGAAGTCGGCCGAGAAGTCCTTGAGGTCGGCGTCCACGAACGCGACGATGTCGCCGTCGGTGACCAGGAGCGAGCGCCACAACACCTCGCCCTTGCCGCGCACGGCCGGGAGCGCGGGCAGGATGTCGTCGCGGTGCACGACCCGCGCGCCCGCGTCCGCGGCGATCCGGGAGGTGTCGTCGACCGATCCGGAGTCGACCACGACCAGCTCGTCCACCAGCGGCGCGCGCTCGATCAGCTCGGTGCGGACCACCTTGACGATGTCCCCGACGGTCGCCGCCTCGTTCAACGCCGGCAGGACGACGCTGACCCGAGTGTCTCGTTTGGCGTCAAGAAGCTTGTCGACGGGCCAGTCCGCGGCGACGGAGGACCGTCGTCGAAGCCAGGCGCTCACCTCGGGCTGCACGTTCGAAATCCCCTGTCGTCGCCGGTGTTCCGGCCTCGGTCACGGCCACCCTTCATCGTCTCGCGAGGTGGACCGGATGATCGACGCGGCACCGGTTCGGTTACAGTCGTCGTCACCGGTAACGACGATCGCACGTCGTGCCGGACAAACGCGGACCGGCCACCTCGCGAAGGGTGTGTCCACCGCCATAGCAGCTCATCCAGAGGGGCAGAGGGAACGGCCCGTTGAAGCCCCGGCAACCATCCGATCGTCATTCCTCGTGACGCGCTTTCGGCGCGAGCGAGCACCGGCGGATCGGACAGGTGCCAAGTCCGGCCCGTGGAACCCCACGGGTAAAGATGAGGACAGAAAGGCCCTCGCCATGGCGACACCCACCGCCACCCGTTCCACCAGCGCCACCTCCACCTCTTTCGGTCCGGCCGTCGCGCTGTCGTGTCGCGAGTGCGGCGAACGCACCGAACTGGGTCCCAAGTACGCCTGCGAGTCCTGTTTCGGCCCGCTCGAGGTGGCCTACGACTTCGGTACCGTCACACGTGAGCGGATCGAGGCCGGCCCGCAGAACATCTGGCGCTACGCGCCGCTCCTGCCGGTGTCCGCGGACGTCGCGTCCCGGCCCAATCTGAACCCAGGTTTCACCAAGCTGGTCCGCGCCGAGAACCTGGGCCGCGAGCTGGGCATCGCGAAGCTGCACGTCAAGGACGACTCGGGCAACCCGACGCACTCCTTCAAGGACCGCGTGGTCGCGATCGCCGTCGAGGCCGCGCGCACGTTCGGCTTCACCACCCTCTCCTGCTCCTCCACCGGCAACCTGGCCGGCGCGGTGGGTGCCGCCGCCGCCCGGGCGGGCCTGCGGAGCTGCGTGTTCATCCCGTCCGACCTGGAGGCCGGCAAGGTCGTCACGGCGGCCGTGTACGGCGGCGAGCTGGTCGCCATCGAGGGCACCTACGACGAGGTCAACCGGTTCTGCTCGGAGCTGATCGGCGACCCGGCCGGTGAGGACTGGGGCTTCGTCAACGTCAACCTGCGGCCGTACTACGGCGAGGGTTCCAAGACGCTCGCGTACGAGATCGCCGAGCAGCTCGGCTGGCGGCTGCCCGAGCAAATCGTCATCCCGATCGCTTCGGGTTCGCAGCTCACCAAGATCGACAAGGGCTTCCGCGAGCTGATCGCGCTGGGGTTGGTCGAGGACGCGCCGTACAAGATCTTCGGCGCGCAGGCCACCGGGTGCTCCCCGGTGGCCGCCGCGTGGAAGGCCGGCCACGACGTGATCCGCCCGGTGCGGCCGGACACGATCGCCAAGTCGCTCGCGATCGGCAACCCGGCCGACGGCCCGTACGTGCTGGACGTGTGCAAGCGCACCGGCGGCGCGGTGGAGGACGTCACCGACGCCGAAGTGGTCGAGGCGATGAAGCTGCTGGCCCGCACCGAGGGCATCTTCGGCGAGACCGCCGGTGGCGTGACCGTCGGCTGCCTGCGCAAGCTGCTCGCGTCCGGCGCGCTGGACCCGGACGCCGAGACGGTCGTGCTCAACACGGGCGACGGCCTCAAGACGTTGGACGCGGTCACGCCGACCACCGGCGCCACCGCGACCATTCGACCCACTCTGGAATCCTTCCGAAAGGCCGGCCTGGCATGAGCGTCTCCGTTCGCATCCCGACGATCCTGCGCACCTACACGGGTGGGGCGGCCGAGGTGTCCGTCGAGGGGAGCACCCTCGCCGAGGTCCTGGACGCCCTGGAAAAGGATCACACCGGAATTCGCGCGCGCATCCTCGACGACGAGGGCAAGCTGCGCCGCTTTGTGAATCTGTACGTGAACGACGAGGACGTGCGCTTCGCGGACGGTCTCGCCACGACGATCCCCGACAACGGCAGCGTTTCGATCATCCCGGCGGTCGCCGGCGGTTGCTGACGCGATAGGCGACCTTGCCGATCTTCATCGGCACTGATCGCGAAACGGAACCGAGAAATCCGCCGTCCGGAGCACCGGGCGGCGGATTTCCTCTCTCCCCGGCCGCCGTGCGTTACACGTGTTTACCCGGGTCCATTTCCCCGCTTTGGCGGCGTTGCGTCGGTAAACCCGTGGCCGGAATCACACCCGATATGTATCGAAAGTCGTTTTCCTGATGAATTGAAATACGGCTTTCCTGGTGGTTCACGAAGAATGCGAGCTTTATTCACTCGGGAATTCTCGTCCGATTGACCTGTTGCTCCGGGCATCCGTCCGGATACATTCAGCCGCGGTCGTAGCGGAAGGCCGGGTCCTTCTGGATACGAACCCGGAGCTGCGGCGTGCAGTATCCGTGAAAGGGCCAGTAACAGGGGAGTTAGGAATGGCTCAGGGCGCCGTCAAGTGGTTCAACGCGGAGAAGGGGTACGGCTTCATCGCGGTCGACGGTGGTGCGGACGTTTTCGTCCACTACAGCGCGATCCAGATGGACGGGTACCGGACGCTCGAGGAGGGGCAGCGAGTCGAGTTCGAGATCTCGCAGGGGCAGAAGGGGCCGCAGGCCGACATGGTCCGCGTCACCGCCTGAACCAGGGGGCATCCGCTCCTCTGCTTGAAACGGTCCACACCACGGACTGCACGACACATCGCAGCACAACACTTGTCCCGATCTCTCGTCCGACCTGTTGTCCGATGGTCGGATCGGATGCGTATCGGGTGTGATCAGTGACCGGGGCCCGGCCTTCCCGCCATGCGGGGGCCGGGCCCCGGTCGTTGTGCGTGCGGCCGCGCGGACCCGCGCTTCGTGCGACACGCGCGGGGGTGTGCGCGGACGGGTCGGGACCGGCCGTTGCGCTTGCACTCGGCATGGTCGAGTGCTAATCATTGGCGTTAGCACTCTGGATGTGAGAGTGACAGAAACGGACCGAGCCGGTGAGGCTCGGCACCCGTGAGGGAGGGATCCTCGCGGTGGTCGGGTCGTCCGTCGCGGGCACCTGTGCGGTCCGGCACTCACCCCCGTTCTGGGAGGACTTCACCACATGGCCAAGATCATCGCGTTCAACGAGGAAGCGCGCCGCGGCCTCGAGCGCGGGATGAACCAGCTCGCCGACGCCGTCAAGGTCACGCTGGGCCCCAAGGGCCGCAACGTCGTGCTCGAGAAGAAGTGGGGTGCGCCCACCATCACCAACGATGGTGTGAGCATCGCCAAGGAGATCGAGCTCGAGGACCCGTACGAGAAGATCGGTGCGGAGCTGGTCAAGGAGGTCGCGAAGAAGACGGACGACGTCGCCGGTGACGGCACGACGACCGCGACCGTCCTCGCCCAGGCGCTCGTACGCGAGGGCCTGCGCAACGTGGCCGCCGGCGCGAACCCGATGGCCCTCAAGCGTGGCATCGAGAAGGCCGTCGAGGCCGTCTCCGAGCAGCTTCTCGCGCTTGCCAAGGACGTCGAGACGAAGGAGCAGATCGCCTCCACCGCCTCGATCTCCGCCGCGGACCCCCTGATCGGCGAGATGATCGCCGAGGCCATGGACAAGGTCGGCAAGGAAGGCGTCATCACCGTCGAGGAGAGCAACACCTTCGGTCTCGAGCTCGAGCTCACCGAGGGCATGCGCTTCGACAAGGGCTACATCTCGCCGTACTTCGCGACCGACATGGAGCGCATGGAGGCCGTCCTCGAAGACGCCTACGTGCTCATCGTCAACTCGAAGATCACCTCGGTGAAGGACCTCCTCCCGCTGC
The DNA here is from genome assembly GCF_045207655.1 of Embleya sp. NBC_00888. Classification (NCBI taxonomy): domain Bacteria; kingdom Bacillati; phylum Actinomycetota; class Actinomycetes; order Kitasatosporales; family Streptomycetaceae; genus Embleya; species Embleya sp. NBC_00888. The sequence goes on from NZ_CP108784.1 coordinate 3,873,451, forward strand.
TGGAGAAGGTCATGCAGTCGGGCAAGCCGCTCATGATCATCTCCGAGGACGTCGAGGGCGAGGCCCTGGCCACGCTCGTCGTCAACAAGATCCGCGGCACCTTCAAGTCCGTCGCCGTCAAGGCGCCGGGCTTCGGCGACCGTCGCAAGGCCATGCTCGGCGACATCGCCATCCTCACCGGTGGCCAGGTCATCTCCGAGGAAGTCGGCCTCAAGCTCGACACCGCGGGTCTCGAACTCCTCGGCCGCGCCCGCAAGGTCGTCGTCACCAAGGACGAGACGACCATCGTCGACGGTGCCGGTGACTCGGACCAGGTCGCGGGTCGGGTCAACCAGATCCGCGCCGAGATCGAGAACTCGGACTCGGACTACGACCGCGAGAAGCTCCAGGAGCGCCTCGCGAAGCTGGCCGGCGGCGTTGCCGTGATCAAGGCCGGCGCCGCGACCGAGGTCGAGCTCAAGGAGCGCAAGCACCGCATCGAGGACGCGGTGCGCAACGCGAAGGCCGCCGTCGAAGAGGGCATCGTCGCCGGTGGTGGCGTGGCCCTGCTCCAGGCGTCGACCATCGCGTTCGACAAGCTCGAACTGGACGGCGACGAGGCGACCGGCGCGAACATCGTGCGCCTGGCCGTCGAGGCCCCGCTCAAGCAGATCGCGGTCAACGCCGGCCTCGAGGGCGGCGTGGTTGTGGAGAAGGTGCGCAACCTGACCCCGGGTCACGGCCTCAACGCCGCGACCGGCGAGTACGTGGACCTCATCGCCGAGGGCATCATCGACCCGGCGAAGGTCACCCGTTCCGCGCTGCAGAACGCCGCGTCGATCGCCGCGCTGTTCCTGACCACCGAGGCTGTCATCGCCGACAAGCCGGAGAAGAACCCGGCCCCGGCCGGCGGCGCTCCGGACATGGGCGGCATGGACTTCTGATCCACTGAGGATCGGCAGACCTGTACGGTCGGTCGCTTGACGCGAGAGGCGGTCCCCTTCGGGGGGCCGCCTCTTTCGCGTTTCCGCGTGTTCGAGCCTTGTTCGCTCGTTCGAGTGGCGGTGGCGACTTACCCTGAAACGGTCTCCGGGCGGCCGTAGCGTCGTTCTCGTACGACATGGATCGAGGTGGGCGAGGTGGACGAGTTGACCGCACCCGTGATCGAAGTGAGCACCGCCTGGCGCGACATCGTGACCATGTGGAAGGAATTGGAGGCGCCCGAAGGCTGGCGCGCCGAGTTCGACGGAGAGAACATCACGATGTCACCGCCTCCGGGACACAGGCATGAATTGATCGCGGACGACCTCCATTGGCAGCTGCGTCGGGCCGCCCCCGAAGGATGCGGTGTCTTTCAGCATCTCGGCGTGGAGATCATGTCGGTCGGCCGGCTGTGTATTCCCGACCTGGTGGTAATGGCACGGGAAGACGTCGCCACGCCGACTCCGGCGGATCGGGTTCTTCTCGTCGCCGAGATCACCTCCCCGAGCAACGCGGGCACCGATCGTGTCGACAAGCTGCGGGCATACGCACACGGACCGATTCCGCTCTACCTGCTCGTCGATCGGTGGGACAAGGACGGCCCGGCGGCGACGTTGTACTCCGAGCCGGACGGCAAGGTCTACCAGCGCATCCAGCGCGTCGATTTCGGCGGATCGGTGGCCATCCCCGGGCCCTTCGGTATCGAACTGGACACCTCGGACTTCCCCTCGAGGTAATAATCGCCGGCACCGGCGGTACCTCGCTCGTAGGCTCGTAGCGCGACTCCGGGAACTACGCGTTCCTTCTGTCTTGGCGTACAAGCGCTTTTGGGGTGCTTGGGGTTCGAATCCCTATCCGGGACCCGTGACCTGCCCGGAGTCGCGTGCCATCGCACCCGGGGAACTGCGTGTTCGTACAGAGCCGTTTCCCATGGGTTGGAAGCGGTCCCGGCGGAGGGGTCTTCGGACCCCGGTGAAACTTGGACCACACCGGACCCGCGACCTGCCCCGGGTGCCCACGGGGGAGCCTTTCGATGACCGAGATCACGCGCGCCCTGAGCGCCGACAATCCGGCCCGCGCCGAGGCCGCCGCCACCGTCGTCCGCTTCCTGGACGTCGCCGTGGCCGCGACCGGGCGGGCCTCCTTCTACAACACCCGCGACGAGCAGCTCGCCCTGGAGCACGACGCGCACCGCGCGATGATCGCGCTGGACCGGCGGCTGTACGCGGGCCTGGTGTGCTCCCCCGGAGCCACCGACCGCAGCCGGCAGCTCGGCGTGCTGCACCTGCTCGACACGCCCGCGCGCGAGGACGACGGCACCGCCGTGTACGACGCGGTGGCCGCGCTGACCGTGCCGCGCCGACTCAAGTTGTTCGGGCTGCTGGCCGAGCGGCGGGTCAACAACGCGCGGGTGCGCCGGCTGATCCTGCGCAGCGTCCTGGGCTCCGGCTCGCTGGAGTTGTGGTCGGTGCGCTACCGGGACAAGCTCGCCGGCGCCCTGCGGCACGCGTGGGGTCTGCGGCTGAGCGGCATCCTGCGCTCGATCCTGACCAAGCGGCTCGCCGGCGCGGAACTCGACCCGAAGGAACGGCGCATCCTCGCCCTCGAGCTCGACCGCTGGGCGCCGGACCCGACCGACGCCGCCGTCGCGCGCGAGTGCGTCGCGTTCGTGCTCGGCGCCGACGGCCCGTACACGCTGCCGCTCCCGGTCGCGTATCGAGCCGCCCGCACCGACCTGGACGCGGGCGCGGCGCTGCCGCTGGAGACCCTCGAAGGGCTGCGCGGCCGATTCCACCCGGACGAGAAGCCCGCTCGCGTCCTGGAGCTGACCGCCGATCGACTGACCGTCGGCCAGCGGCTCGCCGGGCAGCGGCAGGCCGAGCGCGCGGGCGTCGAGGTCGAGGTCGACCTCGACCGCTACGACGCGGTCCGGCTCTACCTCTACGCGTTCGCGACCGGGATGACCGACGAGGTCGCCGCGGCGCTGGATCGGCGGGCCGTGGCCGGCGCCGCCGGGCTCGACCTGGCCGGCCGTCGGATCGCCCTGGTGCTGGACGGGTCCGCCTCGATGCGCGGCGGCGCCGATCAGCCGCTGCGGCCGATCGCCACGGTGCTCGCGCTGCGCGACGCGCTGCGGTCGGCGTCGGGCGAGTGCCACGACGTGTGGATCGGCGGCGCCCCGGACGGCCGACTGGTGCGGCCCGCCGGCGCCACGGCGGCGGCCGAGGCGCTGGTCGCCGCGCTGCGCACCGGCGCCGAGCTGATCGTGGTGATCGGCGACGGCTACGAGAACGCGCCCGCCGGTCGGTTCGCGCAGGTGCTCGACGCCGCGCACACCCTCGGCGTCGCGGTGCCGGTGGTCCAGCTCTCGCCCGTGCTCGCGGCCGAGGCGGGCGGCCTGCGCGGCTACGCGCCGGACCTGCCCACCGCCCCCGTCCATCGTCCCGAGGCTCTCGAACTCGCTTGGTGCCGGCTGATGTTGGCCGCCGACCCGGCCGCCGCCGTACCCGCCCTGCTGCGCTTGGCCCACCTGGAGGTGACCGGATGAACACCCTCGCCCACGACGCGCTGCCGATCGGCGACCTGCTGACCGGCTGCACCCTGGGTCGGGTGCAGAGCGTCGGCCGAATGCAGGTGTTGCCGCTGCTCGGCGACACCTGCGACGCGCCCGCCGTGACGCTCCCGACCGATCTGTGGATCGGCACGAGCGGCTACGGCACGCTCACCTTCGTCAACCACACGCCGAACGTCGCGCTGGTCCCGTGTCACCTCGCGGTGATCGTCGAGCAGAGCGCGCAGGACCACGCGATGCCGCGCGCCGCCATGGTCGAGCCCTCGGATCGGCTCGCCTTCGACGCGGCGATGTGCGTCCAGCAGACCCAGCCCGGGCTGATCCCCGAGGCACCGCGGCCGCTCGCCGTGCTGCCGCTCGCGCTGCGCGCCGCCGCGTCGGCGAGCGCGGACGCGGACGGGTACAGCAGGTTGTGGCCGGCCGTGCAGCGCTTCAACGTGTCCTCCGGCCTCGCCGAGACCGGGAACCTGGCGCTGTTCCTGAAGCACTTCGCGCTCGAGCTCGAACGTTTCGTCGCCGAGTTCGAGTGCGTCGACGAGCAGGTGGGCGCGGTGGTGCTGCTGGACGGCGAGATCGCCGGGATCGAGCGGGCGCCCTCGCGGGCGTACTGGTCGGTGATGTGGGAGCCGTTGATCCGGTTCTGCTACGGCGCGGAGGCGCTGCGTTACGGTCTGCACGACGCGGGTGATCCGCCGCCGAGCCGGACCGTGCTGAGCCTGCCCGGTGGCGACGGCGCGGCGGCCGGCGACCCGTACGACGTGCTCGCCGAGGCGCTGCGGGTCGCCGACGCCGAGGAGCGGCGGCGCGCCGAGCGCACGCTGGACGCCGCCGGCGCGCAGGTGGTGACGGTGACGCCGGAGCACACGGCCGCCGGTGTCACCGTGGGCCGGGCCCAGAGCGAGCGGCTGGTCGGCGCGTACGCGGTCGGCGGCGACCGGCCGATCTACGCGTCGTTGACGGCGCGCTCGTTCGGCGGCTGAGTGGGCGCGAGGCCGCCGAGCGGGGCGATCACCTCGGCGTCCCGTTCGCAGACCCAGTGCGGGTCCTCGCCCAACTCGGGTTCGAGGTAGAGCGGGTGGTCGTCGTGCCGCGGGCACGGCGGCCACACCGTGCCCTGCTCGGTGAGCGCCTCCTGGACGTCCTGGCCGATCAGTCCGGGGACGTACGCGGCGCCGTCGGGCCACTGCTCGACCCACCACTTGCGCTCGACCAGCGCGTGCTCGACCACGGTCACGGTCTCGGGGGTCTCGACGCCGTGCGTGCGCAGATCGGCCAGGACCAGGGCGCGGGCGGTCAACAGGGCGACGTCGGTCGGATCCTTGCTCATGGTCCACAAGTGTGCGCGATCGCGGCGTATACGAGAATCGACCACGTGGCACTCCTCATCGATCCCCCGGCCTGGCCCGGACGCGGGCGGCTGTGGTCGCACCTCGTCAGCGACGTCTCGCACGCCGAGCTGCACGAGTTCGCGCGCGAACTCGGCGCGCCGGAGCGTGCGTTCGACCGGGATCACTACGACGTCCCGGCCGACCTGTACGCGCGGGCGGTGGCGAGCGGGGCCGAGCCGGTCTCCAGTCGGGAACTGGTGATCCGGCTGACCCGGGCGGGGCTGCGCCGGCGCAAGCAATACCGCCCGCGCTAGACGCGGCGGCGTCCGCCGTGCCGCGCCGGTCGGTGCCGGGTCAGGACTGCTGGCGCGGGATCGTGCCCTCGAGTCGTTCCAGCTCGGCGCGCATGTTGTAGCGGGCCGCCTCCTCGTACCGTGCCGCGCCCAGGCGGGTGTGGAACAGCCGGGGCAGCGACATCAGGTCGCGCAGCACGGCGGCGCGGGCGGCGCGGAACGCCTCGTCCGGGACGAACGCGTACTCCTCGCGGACCGCCGCCGTGTACGCCTCGTAGCGCTCGCGGTCGGCGGCCAGGATGGCCAGGTCCGCGTCGCACAGGACGTGCGCGTTGTGGTCGTGCTCGCCGGGCGCGTGCTCGGCGGTCACCCGGACCAGCCGCACCGTCTCGGCCACCAGGGCCGGGTCCACGCCCGCCTCGCGCAGGCCGCGCTCGGCCAGCCGCGCGCTGCGCTCCTCGTTGTCGGCCCGGGCCGGGTCGTAGACCGCGTCGTGGAACCACGCGGCGAGCACGACCGCGTCGGCGTCGTCGGCCTCGTAGGCCAGTTCGCCGACCAGGTCGAGCACGGTGCGCAGATGGTCGGTGTCGTGATAGCGGCGGTGCGGCTCGGCATAGCGCGCCAGCAGGCTCTCGACGACGGCGCCCGCCTCGGCGTGCTCACCGACGAGCCGGGCCCATTGGTCCCGCAGTGTCACAGTCGCGGACTCCTGGATACGTTCCACCCGGCCAGCATGGCAGAACGAGCGAGCGAAGCCGACCACCAACCGGTTCGACACACGCGGTTCACTCGTATTGGATGCCCGTCACCGATGCGGCAGGACCGGTACCGCCAGCGGTTCCGGGAGCGGGCGCGCGTGCAGCACGACCAGCGCGGACACCGCGCGGGTGAGCACCACGTAGAGCCGACGCAGCCCCTGGGCCTCGGCGTCCACGATCTCGGCCGGTTCGGCGACCGCGACGTGGTCGAACTCCAGACCCTTGGCCAGCGACGCGGGCACCACGCTGATCCGAGCCTCCTCGGCGCCGCCCTCCTCGCCCAGCACCCGGTGCGCGACGCCGGTCGCGCGCAACGCGTCGGCCACCTCCGACACCCGCGCGTCGGCGCAGATCAGGCCGATCGAGCCCTCGTGCGCGAACAGTTCCAGGGCCGCGTCGGCGGACCGGGCGGCCAGTTCGTCGGCCTCGACCGGGCGCAGGGCGAGCGCGCCGGCCGCCTGGCGGACCGAGGACGCCGGGGCCAGCCCGGGGGCGATCACCGGCAGCAGTCGGCTCGCGAACTCCAGGATCTGGAGCGGCACTCGGAAGCCCCGGGTCAACTCCTCGATCCTGGCCCCCTCGTGCCCCAGGTGGTGCAGCGTCTGCGCCCAGCCGGGGGTGGCCCACGGCGTGGTGCCCTGCGCGATGTCGCCGAGCACCGTGGCCGAGCCGGTGGAACAGCGCCGGCCCACCGCGCGCAGTTGCATCGGGGACAGGTCCTGCGCCTCGTCGATCACCACGTGTCCGTAGCCGCCGGTGCGGTAGAGCAGGTCGGCGGTCTCGTCCACGAGCACCGCGTCGGCCACGGTCCAGCGGGCGGATCCCACCCCGCGCGGCGGCGTGGCCCAGCCGATCGCGGCCTGTTCGTCGGCGGTCAGCACGCCGTCCGCGCACGCGGCCCGGAACCCGGCGTCGCCCAGCAGTCGGAACACCAGCTTGAGCGGGTCCACCGCGGGCCAGATCGCGTCCACCGCCGCCTTGACCGGTCGGCTGCGCGCGACCGCGTCCTGGACCCGGTCGTCCGGGGATTCGCCGCGCTCCTCCATCTTGGTCAGCAGCGCGTGCGCGAGCCGTTGGCGGAGCATGTCGCGCGCGGCGCCGTAGCGCACGTCGCGTGTGCGCAGCGCGGCCACCAGTTCCTCGACCTCGTACACCGCCAGTCGCCATGTGCGCGAGTCGCGGACCACGGCCACCGACTCGGTCGGCGCGCGCAGCCCCGACCACACCGCGCGCCGGAGCACCTCGGCCATCCGCGCGTCGCCCTTGATCGTGCCGGACTCCGCCTCGTCGAGTGCCCGGACCTTGATCTTGGAGCTACGGGTGACCAGGTCCTCGACGGTGGTCTGGCCGACCTCGATCTCGCCCAGCGCGGGCAGCACCTGCTGGATGTAGTCGAGGAAGGACCGGTTCGGACCGACCACCAGGGTGCCGCTGCGGGCGAGGCGGTCCCGGTAGGCGTACAGCAGCCAGGCCACGCGGTGCAGGCCGACGGCGGTCTTGCCGGTGCCTGGCGCGCCCTGGACACACAGCGTGTGGCCCAGGTCGGAGCGCACGATCTCGTCCTGCTCGGGCTGGATGGTCGCGACGATGTCGCGCATCGGCCCCACACGCGGGCGCTCGATCTCCGCCGCGAGAATCCCGCTCGCGGTGTCCGCCTCGTCCGGGTCGCTCAGGTGCTCGTCCTCGAACGCGGTCAACTCGCCCGCCGTCCAGCCGAACCGGCGGCGCAGTTCGACGCCGAGCGGCTCGGCGCGGTTGGCCCGGTAGAAGGCGCGGGACAGCGGCGCGCGCCAGTCCACCACCATCGGGTCGCCGAGTTCGTCGTGCACGTGTCGGCGGCCGATCCAGAAGGACTCGACCGGCTTGCTCGGGTCGGCGCTCACCTCGACCGGTTCGACGCCCTCGACACCGTCGGCGAACCGCCCGTCGACCCGGCCGAAGAACAGCGGCGAGCCGGCGTGGTCGGCCAGCGCGGCGATCCGCTTGGCGATCAGGTGTTGTGCGGTCTCGTTGGCGACGGCGGTGGCACCGACGTCGCGCAGGTCCAGTGCCTCGGTCTCCTCGCGCATCCGGCGCAGCGCGGCGCGGGAGGAGTCGAGGTAGGCGCGTTCGACGGCGAGCGCGTCGTGGGCGGGCAGGGCTGGGCCGGGTGTGGCGGGCGCGGACATGTCTCTCCGGTTCGTGGCGGCGACGGATCGGAGCCCGGCCGTGCGCGATGCCACGTCCTGGTGCGCCCCTGCGGAGGGCACGGGCCGAGCGCCCGGAGGCGGCGGCCCGCGCGGCCCACCGGTGCCGGGCGCCGAGGACGGTTCCCGATCACTGCACTGGGTGGGACAGCGGAATCAGCGAGCCTAGGCCAGTCCGGCTCTCCCATCAACTCCCTATCGCAGGCCATGCTCTGTTGCCGAGGTGTGGAGGCGAGCGGGCGAGCGGGCGGACGGACGGACGGACGGACCGCGAAGCGGCACCGGGTGGGTGACGGCCGAACACGTGCGGGTCGATGCGCGGGTTCGACGCCCGGGTTCGACACGCGGGTTCGACACCCGGGGTCGACACGCGGGTTCGATGCGCGGGTTCGACACCCGGGTCCGACACGCGGGTTCGACGCCCGGGGTCGACACGCGGGTCCGACACGCGGGTCCGACACGCGGGTCCGACACGCGGGTCCGACACGCGGGTCCGACACGCGGGTTCGACGACGGCGTGGGCGCGTGGGCGATCGCTCGGGGCGGTGGGCGGGGTGTCGATCGTGGTGAAGGGGACGGTGGTTCGGGGATGAGGGCGTGGACGGCGAGGACGGTGCTCGCGATGGCACTGGTGGCCGGGGTCGCGCTCGCGCCGGCTCCGCCGGGCGGTGGGCGCGGAGGTCGGGTACCGACCGGTTTCGAGCGACGCGGCGGGACCACCTGGACGACGCTCTCCCAGGAGCGCGACCTCCTGCGCGACCTGGTCTCGGCGAGCCCGGGTCCGGAACGGGCCGGATGGGGCGCCGCGCGGGTCACCGTGAGCCGGGTCGGCACCAGCGCGCGCGGCCGGGCGCTGGAACTGATCACCGTGGCCGGGACGAGCACGGTGCCCGAACCGGTCCGCGTGTTGTTCGTGTGCGGTCAGCACGGCGATGAGCCCGCCGGTCGGGAGGCATGCCTGAAGCTGGTTCGGGACCTGGCCGCCGATCGTTCGCCGGCGGGGCGTCGGCTGCTGGAGCGGGTCACCGTCCTGGTGCTGGCCACACCGAACCCGGACGGACTGGTGGCGGGCACCCGCACCACCGCGGAGGGGGTGGACCTCAACCGCGGCCACGTGGCGGTGAGTTCGCCCGAGGCCCGGGCCATCCGGCGGGTGCTCCGGGAGGCCCGCCCGCACATCGTGCACGACCTGCACGAGTTCGACGTACCGACCGGCACATACCCGACGCCGACCCTGTACCTGTGGCCGCGCAACCTCAACGTGGCGCCCGAACTACGCTCCCTGGCAGTCGAGTTGGCACGCGATCGGATCGGCACCGCGCTGCCCGCGGCGGGCTGGGCTGCGGGTGTCTACGGAGAGGGCACGGCGGGTCGGCAACTCGGCGGTGACGCGGACGAGCGGCTGCTGCGCAACGCAGCCGGGCTGAACCACGCGGTCGCGGTGCTGGTCGAGATCGCCCGGCGGCCCATCTCGGCTCTGGAACGCGCGGATCCGGGCCTGCTCGGGCGGCGGCGGGTGGCCGCGCACCTGGTGGCCGCGCGGGCCACGCTGCGGATGGCCGCCGAGCGCGGCGACACCATCGTCGCGGCGGTACACGCGTCCCGGGAGCGGGCCGTGCACGGCGGCGGACCAGTGTATTTCGACGGGGCCGACAACGTCCCGGTCGGCCGAACGGCAGTCGCGCCGATGCCGTGCGCGTATCGGCTGACACCGGCCGGGTACGCCGACGCATGGGCCGCGTTGACCGCGCACGGCATCCGGGTCGAGCCCGACCTGCGGGTGGAGACGGCGCAACCGGCGGGCGCGATGGCCGCGTTGCTGCTGGACCCGAGGGCACGCTTCGCGGTCGCCGAGGCAACCCCCTTGCCCTGCGCGGGTGGATCACCGGCGACCGGAGACGAGTCCTGACGCGACGCGCGGACAGGACGACTCCCGAACGATCACGAGGCCGGCGGCGAGCCCCGACCGAGTGCACGAGCGCGAGGATCCCGAGCGAGCGCACACGTACGAACCCGCCGCGAGCGGTGCTCTCCACGTGTGCAGTGCTCTCGTCGCACGCAAGAGAGCACTGCACACAACGAGAGCGCTGCGCACGTGGAGAGCACCGCCCGTGACGAGAGCGCTGCTCACAACGAGAGCAGTGCTCGCATTAGGAACACAGCTCGCCGCAAGAGCACCACACACCACGAGAGCACCGCTCGCCGCAAGAGCAACCACTCGCAACGAGAGCATCGCTCGCCGTAAGAGCATTGCTCCGCTCGCCGCGAGGGCACCGCCCATACCGAGAGCACTGCTCGCAGTGAGAGCACTGCTCACAACGAGAGCACCGCTCTCGCGCGCGTGAGAGCACCACCCATGACGAGAGCACTGCTCACAGCGAGAGCAGTGCTCGCCGTAAGAGCACCGCCTTTACGAGAGCGCTCACGGCAAGAGCACCGCTCGCATTAGGAGAACAGCTCACAGCGAGAGCACCGCTCGCCGTAAGAGCATTGCTCCGCTCGCCGCGAGAGCACCGCCCATGACGAGAGCACTGCTCGCAGTGAGAGCACTGCTCACAACGAGAGCACCGCTCACGGCGAGAGCGCCGCACACGGCGAGAGCGCCGCACACAGCAAGAGCACCCTCGCAGCGAGAGTGTCAGTCACACTCAAGAGCACCGCTCACAACGAGAGCACCGCACACACTCCACGCCCCCACACAGCGCTCACACCGAGAACGGACCCGCTGAACCCGCCTATGCCCCCTCGACCCGGTCGGCGAGCGCGGCCAGCAGCTCGGCGACGCCCTCCGGGCCGGGGACGACCAAGTCGGCGCGTTCGGCCAGGGCGTGCACCTCGGCCGAGCCGCTGCACACGGTGAGGCCGGCGACGCCCTGTTCGCGCAGTTCCTCGACCGCCTCGAACGCGGCGAGATCGCCGAGGTCGTCGCCGGCGAAGAGCACCGACCCGGCCTGCTTCTCCTTGAGGAAGCCGGTCAGCGCGCGGCCCTTGTCCATTCCCCGGGGGCGCAGTTCCAGCACGTAGCGGCCCGGCTCGACGGCCAGGTCGTGCCGCGCCGCGAGTTCGGCGAGCGGGTCGCGCAGCAGCGCGAAGGTGGCGTCCGGGTCCGGGGCGCGGCGGGTGTGCACGGCCAGCGCGCTGCCCTTGTCCTCGATCCAGGTGCTGTTCCATACGTCGAGCGAGTGCAGCAGGCCGGGCAGCGCGAGCCGCACCTCCCCCACCCCGCGCGGTGGTTCGGGCGCGCTGACCCGGCCGGTCGCCGCGTCCCAGCGCTCCAGGCCGTAGTGGCCCAGGACGACGAGTTGTTCGAGCCCGGCGACGCCGCGAAAGCGGCCGTACTCGACGGCGACCGCGGCGGGGCGACCGGTGACGATCACCGTCGCCGCCAGGTGCGGGGTCAATCGGGACAACGCCCGGACCGCGCGCATGTCCGCGCGGGCCTGGTCCGGGCGGTCTACGATCGGGGCGAGCGTGCCGTCGAAGTCGAGCGCGACGACCGCTCGGGCCGGCTCGCCGAGCAACGCGGCAAGGCCCGTGCGACCGGCCGGCGTGGTGGGTTCGGGCAGCGTGGACCGGTTCGAGGTCATGCCGACCAACCTACCCAGTGGTCAGCGAACCGAGCAGGCGATCCGCCGGCGGCACCACCTGGTCGTCGACCACGATCACGGTGAGTCGATGCAGCGGGATGCCGGCGAAGGCGGGCTTGATCCGGCCGATCCCGGGCAGCGCGGCGGCCAGCGCGCGCGCCTGCCGTTCCTGGCCGACCGGGTGGTAGACGGTGGTGGCCGGGACCGCGCCGCGGAACACGTCGGTCCCGCTGACCTCCCAGCCCGCCGCCTCCAGCCGTCGGGCCATGCGCTCGGCGAGCGTGGGCACCTTGGTCTGGTCGAGCAGCACCACCTTGCCGCGCGCTCCCCGGGGCGCCGAGGGGGCCCGGGCGGGCGGCGCCGGGCGGGCCGACGCGGCAGGGGCCGCGACCGGGGCCGGTGCGGGAGCGTTCCGGGCGCGGTCCGCGGCCACGCGGGTCGCGGGCTCGTCCCGGCCGACGGCGAGCGCGCCCGCCACCGCGCAGAGCGCCAGGAGCGCGGCCACCGGGAGCAGGCCGCGCCGGGGACGCCCGGGCCCGGCCCGGCCCGTGGGGGCAGGGGACGCCCGCAGCCCGCCGATCAGATCGCGCTCGGTCGGCACCGCACGCCCGCCGACGACCGCCTCGGCCCGCTCGGCCCGTTCGGCTCCTCCGGCCCGCTCGGCCCACTCGGCGCCTCCGGCTCGCCCGGCGCCTCCGGCTCGCCCGGCGCCTTCGGCTCGCCCGGTCCGCTCGATCTCCTCGGCCCACAGGTCCTCGTTGGTCCAGATCAGGCCGTACCGACCGAAGCCGGCGAACACGTCGTACTCGTCCCTGCGGCGGGTGAACACCCCCGGCCCCTCAGCGCCCGGGACGACGCGCGGTGGAGCGGGCCTGTTGCCGAGCCTCGCGCAGCCGACGCAGCCGCTGCACCAGCATCGGGTCGTGTTCGAGCGCCTCCGGCCGGTCGAGCAGCGTGTTCAGCACCTGGAAGTAGCGGGTCGCGGAGAACCCGAAGCGGTCGCGCACGGCGCGTTCCTTGGCACCCGCGTGCTTCCACCACTGGCGTTCGAATTCGAGGATGTCCCGGTCCCGGTCGGACAACCCGCCGGCGGGAACCGCCTCGGAGGGGGTCGCCGCGGCGCCCTGCCCGGGAATCACGGGCGGCTCGGGCCGCGCGTCGTGTTCCTCGCCCATCGGTCACCCCTTCGGTACCTCGCCCGGGCCCGTCGACCCGCTTCCGGCATTGTGCCCGCCCGTGCCGACGGACCATCGCACCGGCGCGGTGATTCGCCGGAAAAGCCCACGAATCACCCGAGGGAGGGCGTCACGGCTGTGGCTTATATGCTCCGCCGCATGTCTACTTTTGCCGTCCATATCCCCGCCGCCGAACTCGAAGTCGACCCGCTCGACCCGGCCCAGATCGTCTCCGGCACGCCCGAGGTCTCGGGCAAGGTCCTGTGGGAGTCCGAGGACGGCAAGCAGATCCGCGGCATCTGGCAGATCACCCCGGGCGTGGTGACCGACACCGAGGCCAACGAGCTGTTCGTGGTCGTCTCGGGCCGAGCCACCATCGAGATCCGGGGCGGCGCGACGATCGAGGTCGGACCGGGCGACGCGTGCGTGCTCGAAGAGGGCGACGAGACGGTGTGGACGGTGCACGAGACGCTGCGCAAGGCGTACCACATCACCCTGCCGTAGCCGCCGTGTCCAGGAACACGCCGAAGCCCACAGGCCCCCGAGACCTGTGGGCTTCGTGTTTCCCGGGGGTGTCCCGGGCCGAGGGTCGTTCGGGTTACTTGACCGATCCGGCGGTCAGGCCCGATACGACGTGTTTCTCGATGTAGGCGAACAGGATCACGACCGGCACGATGGCCACCACCGATCCCGCGAAGAGGTACTGCCATTCCACCCGGTAGGCGCCGAGGAAGCTGTTGATGCCGACGGTGAGGGGTTGTTTGTCCGGTGTGGTCACCAGTACCAGGGCGACGGTGAATTCGTTCCACGCGGCGATGAAGGTGAAGATGACCGCCGTGACGATGCCGGGCATCGCCAGCGGCAGGGTGACCCTGCGCAGTGCCCCGAGACGGGAGGCACCGTCGATCATCGCGGCCTCCTCCAGCTCGACCGGGATCGCGCTGAAGTAGGCGGTCAGGATCCACACCGAGAAGGCCAGGTTGAACGCGCCGTTGACGAGGACGAGCGCCCAGTACGAGTCGAGCAGGTCCAGGATGTAGAACTCGCGGTACAGGCCCACCAGCAGGGAGGTGGGCTGGAACATCTGGGTGACGAGCACGAGCATCAGGAACACGCCCCGGCCGCGGAACCGTTTGCGCGCGGTGTAGTACGCCGCGGGCAGGGAGACCACCAGTACCAGGAGGGTGGACATGCCGGCGACCAGGAGCGAGACCTTGAGGTTGTCGCCGAGGGTGGACTTGTCCCACACGTCGACGAAGTTGGCCCATTCGAACCTCGACGGCAGGTAGCCGTCGCCGGTGAGTTCGTCCTTGGGCCGCAGCGCGGTGATGCCCATCTCGATGTAGGGGGCGACGAAGACGATCGCGATCACCCACGCGAGCGCGCCGAACCACAGTTGTCTGTGGCTGTACTTCGAGCCCCCGAGCACGGACTTCCTTCGTCCGGGCGTGTTCCCGCCGGCCGCGGCACCCGAGGGCTTTCCGGTGGTGCCGGTGTCCGGCCTGCGGCCGGCGGCGGCGGTGCTCGTGCTCATCGGTCGGTCTCCTTGTTCCCGCGGCTGACGACGAGGAAGAACGCGACCAGGATGATGATCATCGCGAAGTTGGCCACGGACATCGCGGCGCTCTCGCCGATGTCGGACGCCTTGAGCTGGTACATGAACACCGTGGTCGTCGCGGTCTCGTAGCCCGGTCCGCCGTTGGTCATCGCCCAGATGATCGGGAACGAGTTGAAGACGTTGATCAGGTTGATCACGACCGCGACCAGGATCGCGGGCTTGAGGAGCGGCAGGGTGATCGACAGGTACGTGCGCCAGGTGGACGCGCCGTCGATCTTGGCCGCCTCGTACACCTCGCCGGGTACGGTCTGCAGGCCCGCGAGCAGGGTGTAGGTGGTGAAGGGGAGCGATACGAAGACGGCGACCGCCATCATCCACGGCATCGCGGTGGACGGCCTGCCGAGCCAGTCCTTGCCGGCGTCCATCAGGTGCAGGTCGACCATGAGCGTGTTGATCGCGCCGTGACTCTCGTGCAGCATCCATTTGAAGACGACGGCGGTCATGAAGACCGAGGCCGCCCACGGCACGATCATCGCCCAGCGGGCGAACCGCCGGCCGGGGAAGTGCTGGTTGAACAGTTGCGCCAGGAACAGCGACAACACGAGCGTGATGGCCACGACCACCAGCACCCAGACCACGGTGTTCCACAGCACGGCCACGAAGTCCGGCTCGTCGAACAGCTTGGTGTAGTTGTCGGTGCCGTTGGATCCCACCACGATGCCGGTGCGACGGATGCGCTGGAAGGAACTCCAGACCATCACGACCACGGGCCACAGGACCACGACACCGATCAGGAGGACGGCCGGGCCGATCCACGGCAGCGGGGCCAGCGCCTTCTTGACTCTGGTGACGACGGAAGGCGCTCTGCGTACGGCGGTTTCGGCCACGGGGCCGTCCTCCTCCTTCGGTGCTCGGACGTATCTGTGGTGCGTCAGCTCTTCTGCTGCGCGACCGCCGCTTCGGCTTCCTTCTGGAGCTGGTCCAGCACGTCCTTGGGCGACTTGCCGGAGACCGCGCTGCCCAACTGCTCCTTGATCTTCGGCGAGAGCACGTCCCACGCGACGTCGTTGAGCGGGTAGAACTTCGCCTTCGGGAGCAGGTCGATGTACGGCTTGAGGCCGGCGTTGGCGGGGTTGGCCGTCATCTTGGCCATCACCGACTTGGTCACCGGCGGGAAGCTGTACTGCTCCTGGAACTTGAGCTGCTGGTCGGTGCCGAAGGCGTGGTCGACGAAGGCCTTGATCTGGTCCTTCCTGCCGTTCTTCTTGAACGCCATCATCCAGTCGGCGACACCGAGGGTCTCGTTCAGCGGACCGGTCCTGCCGGCGATCGGCGCGGTCGCGTACTTGAGGTTCGGGTAGTCCTTCTTCAGCGTGGCGATCATGGTGGGGTTGCTGTTCACCATGCCGACGCTGCCGCCGTAGAAGTCGGTGTAGACGTCCTTGCGGTTCTTGGTGCCGGGGTTGGACTCGGTCAGGCCGGTCTTGACCAGGTTGTCGTTGACCCAGTTCAGGGCCTCGACGTTCTGCGGGCTGTTGACCGTGTACTTGCCGTTGGTCTGGTAGCCGCCACCGTTGCCCAGCGCCCAGTTCATGAACTCGCCCTGGGCCTCCTCCTTGCCCAGCGGCAGGCCGAAGGGCGTGGGCACGCCGGCGGCCTTGAGCTTGGTCGCGGCGGCCTTGAGTTCGTCCCAGGTCTTCGGCGGGTCGGTGATCCCGGCCTTGGCGAACAGGTCGGTGTTGTAGATCAATTGCCGGGTGCTGGAGGTGAAGGGAATGCCGTACTGCTTCCCCTTGACCGTCGCCGCGGGCGTGAAGGAATCGACGAAGTCGGCCTTGGTGGCGGGCGACATGACGTCGTCGACCGGGTAGAGCAGGTCGTCGACGACCTTGTCGGCATAACCGCCGGTCTGCAGAAGGTCGGGCATGTCGTTGTTCTGGATCATGGTCGCGACCTGCTTGTCGATGTCGTCCCAGTTGACGACCTGCAGGTTCACCTTGATGCCGGGGTATTTCGCGTTGAAACTCGAAATCACGCCGTTCCAGTACTTCTGCATGCTGCCGTCGCCGCTGCCGTAGTCGGCCACGACCAGCTTGATCGACCCGTCCTTGGGCGCACCGGCCTCACCGGAGGCGCCGGGCGTCGCCTTGTCCTCGTCCTTCTTGTCGTCCGAGCCACCACACGCCGACAGAAGCAGTGCGGCCGACAGTCCTGTCGCCGCCAATGCCATCTGGTGCCGCTTCATCGCAGTACCGCCTTCATGCCTTCGGGAAAACAGGACCGTTGGTGAGGGTTTGGTCGCGCTAAACCCATGCACTCGCTTGCGCAAAACTGTTCGCAACACGGATTTGAAGAAAACTCTTGAGCAGCATCGAGCATTTTGCGGACTCGCCGTGTCGGCAGTCAACACCTCGACGGAAGAAAGGTCTACACCAATCCTGAGATTCCGAGGAGGGGTCGCGGAAGTTTGCAGAGCAATTCGTTACCCATGCGAGGCCCATCCGTGCGCGCATGCAGAGGAACCGACACAGACGGTGTCGGTTCGATCTCACGAATGGTCTATCGGGTTGGTTGGCGAACGCATATGCGAATGCCCGGGACGCGTGTCGCACGTCCCGGGCGAACGGGTGCTTCGGGGGCGCCGGGCGGGTCCGGCGCGCGGGCTCAGACCCGGATCACCCGCACGCCCGCGTCGACGAAGGCCGCGGTGGCCTCCTCGGGCGCCGAGGTGTCGGTCACCAGCACCCCGATGCGATCCAGCGGGCAGATCCGGGCGAACGCGCGGCGCCCGAGCTTGGACGAGTCCGCGGCCACCACCACCCGACCGGCGCCGGCGGCCATCAACTGGTTGATGCTCGCCTCGCCCTCGTGGTGGGCACTCGCGCCGTGCTCGACGTCGATCGCGTCGACGCCCAGGATCGCCACGTCCAGGGCCACCTCGCGCAGGATCCCGGTGGCCAACGGGCCGATCAGTTCGTAGGACTGGGTGCGGGCCACGCCGCCGGTGACGACGATCTTCACGTGCCGCCGTACGGCCAGCTCACCCGCGATGTTGAGCGCGTTGGTGACGATCGTGAACGCCTGTGCGTTCGAGTCGCCCTCGGTGTGCAGGTCGGCCCGGGCAACCAGGGCGCGGGCCACCTCGGTCATCGTGGTGCCGCCGTTGAGCCCGATCGTCTCGCCCGGCTTGACCAGCGCCGCGGCGGCCTGCGCGATGCGCTGTTTCTCGGACGCGTGGCGGGCGGTCTTGTAGCGCAGCGGCAGGTCGTAGGAGACCGCGTGCGCGACCGCGCCGCCCCGGGTGCGGGTCAGCATCTGCTGCTGCGCGAGCTGATCCAGGTCGCGACGGATCGTCGCGGGCGAGACGTCCAGTTCCGAGGCCACGTCCTCGACCTCGAGCCGACCGTGCTTGGCCAGCAGCTCGAGAAGCGCACCCCACCGCTCGTAACGGCTCACCCGTGACCTCCGCCCTGTCCGACAGCCCTGGCCGACTCGCGTCGGATCGTTCGGGACATCCTCGCGGGCGCCCCACACGTGTCGAGCATCGGGGCTTCCGTGAGCCTGCGCTCACTGAACGATGCTGTTGCATGTTCATGTTTTCAACTGCTATCCAGTGAGCACAAACGCGCATTCACGGATCCACCCGCCCTCGGGCTCACAATCTGCCCCACCTACCAGACTCGAGACGCCGATGCCGCACGTGAACACCCCGCCGTCCGACCTGTCCGGCGCGGACTGCGTCGTCGCACTCGACGTCGGCGGCACCGACATCAAGGGCGGCGTGGTCGACGCGGGCGGCAACCTCGTCTACAGCGAGCGACGTCCCACCGGCCGCACACACGGCCCGAACGCGGTGGTCGCGGGCATCGTCGACTTCGCCGCGGCGCTGCGCGAGCGGGCGCTGGAGCTGGGTGGCGTGCCGCGCGCGGCCGGGGTCGTGGTGCCGGGCATCGTGGACGACCCGGCGGGCGTCGCGGTGTGGTCGGCCAGCATCCAGTGGCGCGAGGTGCCGCTGCGCGCGCTGATCGCGGACCGGCTCGGCCTACCGGCTGCTTTGAGCCACGACGTGCGCACCGGCGCGCTGGCCGAGGGCCGGCTCGGGGCGGGTCGCGATTGCGACAACTTCCTGTTCGTGGCGATCGGCACCGGGCTCGCCTCGGTGCTCGTGTTGAACGGCCGCCCCTACCCGGGCGCGCACGGACAGGCGGGCGAGATCGGCCACATCACGGTGCGGCCGGGCGGTGGCAGGTGTACGTGCGGCGCGGTCGGCTGTCTGGAGGCGCACTTCTCCGGACCTGCCATCGCGCACGCGTTCGCCGAGGCCGCGCCGGGCGACGATCCGCCGCTGAGCGCGGCCCAGGTGGTCGCCCGGGTGGCCGCCGGCGACCGGGTCGCGGCCGCCGTGTGGGGGCAGGGCCTGTCCGCGTTCGCGGACGGCCTGCTCACCGGACTCGCGCTGTACGACCCGAAGTTGCTGGTCATCGGCGGCGGTCTCTCGCTCGCCGGGGAGCAGTTGTTCAACCCCTTGCGGACGCTGCTCGCCGAGCGCGCCGTGGTTCAACACGTACCGCCGCTGGTGACCGCGGCGCTCGGGGACGAGGCCGGTTGCCGAGGCGCCGGTCTGATCGCGTGGGACACCTTGGAGGTGCGCGGGTGACGGTGCTCGGCAATGCGCGAGTGGTGCTGCCCTCCGGGGTGGTCGAGGGCGCTTCGGTGGGCGTGGTCGGTGATCGCATCGCCTTCGCGGGCCCGGGGCTGCCGGCCGGTCCGGAGCCGGCGGTCGACGTCGCGGGCGGCTGGATCGTGCCCGGCTTCGTGGACATGCACGTACACGGTGGCGGGGGCGGTTCGTACACCTCCGGCGACCCGGACGAGGCGCTGCGGGTGGCCGAATTCCATCGCTCGCACGGCACTACGACCACGGTCGCGAGTCTGGTCACCGCCTCCCCCGCGGACCTGCTGCGGATCGTGACCGAGTTGGCCCCGCTCGTGCACGACGGCAGGCTGGCCGGGCTGCACCTGGAGGGCCCGTACCTGAGCGTGGCCCGCTGCGGCGCGCACGACCCGACCCAGTTGCGCGCGCCCGACCGGGACGAGGTCACCGCGCTGCTGAAGGCGGGCAGCGGCGCGATCCGGATGCTCACGCTGGCGCCCGAACTGCCCGGCGGCGTCGAGCTGGTACGCCGACTGGCGGACGAGGGGGTGATCGCCGCGGTGGGGCACACCGACGGCACCCACCGCGAGACGCGCGCGGCGCTGGCCGCGGGCGCGAGTGTGGCCACCCACCTGTTCAACGCGATGCGCAGCGTGCACCACCGCGAGCCGGGACCGGTCACCGCGCTGCTCCAGGACAGCGACGCGGTGGTCGAGTTGATCAACGACGGCGTGCACCTGCACTCCAGCGTGGTCAATCTGGCCTACGCGAGCGCGGGGCCGGACCGGGTCGCGTTCATCACCGACGCGATGGGCGCGGCGGGCATGCCGGACGGCGTGTACCCGCTGGGGGTGATGACCGTGGACGTGGTCGACGGGGTGGCCCGGCTGGCCGACGGCGACTCGATCGCGGGCAGCACGCTGACCCTGGACCGGGCGCTGCGCAACGGCGTCGCGGGCGGCCTGCCGATCGCCGACGTGGTCCGCTCGCTGTCCGCCACCCCCGCCCGGGCGTTGGGCATCGCCGATCGGGTCGGCACCCTGGAGCCGGGCAAGCGGGCCGACCTGGTGGTGCTCGACGACGCGCTGCGGGTGCGCGCCGTGATGGCCGGCGGCGCGTGGGTGGACGACCGCCGCCCCTGACCGAATCGGCCGGCCGCCCCGAAGTCGGGGCGGCCGGCGCTCGGTCGGACCTGGGAGACGCCCGCCGGCGCTCAGTTGGGCGGGTAGCGCTTGGCCCAGGAGGTGTCGCCCGCCTCGGGCCCGTGCAGCGTGGTGCCCTGGGTCATCTCCATCGCGAAGTCGTCGGCCAACTCCAGGATGGCGCCCCGGCCTTCGAGCTCGGCGACCAGATCCGCGGGCAGCACGGTGTCGCCGTGCATGGCGCCCAGCAGGTTGCCGCAGATCGACCCGGTCGAGTCGCTGTCGCCGCCGTGGTTGACCGCGAGCAGCAGTCCGGTGCGCATGTCCGGCGCCACCAGCGCGCAGTACAGCCCGATCGACAGCGCCTCCTCGGCCGTCCAGCCCTGGCCCAGCGCCTCGACCCGCTCCGCCGAGGGCACGCCGGCGCGGACCGCGGCCAGCGCCGCCTCGATCGCCTGCGCCGTCTCGGCGTGCTCGGGACGGGACTTCACCAGCTCCAGCGCCACCCGCACGCCCTCCTCCAGCGGCGCGCCCTGCATGACCGCGTGCACGATCACCGCGAACGCGCCCGCCGACAGATAGCCGGTGGGGTGACCGTGCGTCAGCACCGCGCACTCCACCGCGAGTTGGAAGACCAGCTCGGGACGCCAGCCGACCAACAGGCCGAACGGCGCCGAGCGCATCACCGCCCCGCACCCCTTGGAATCGGGGTTCTTGGGCCGCTCCAGCGTGCCCATCACGCTCTCGTCCTCCAGCCCGCGCAGGCACGCGGATCCGGGCGCACGCGAGCTGTACAGCCACTCCTCGCGGACCAACCAGCCCTCGTCCTTGCGCTCGTCCGGCCCCCACTCGCTCTGCGTCGCCTTCCAGCGCAGATACGCGCCGTGCAGATCGGTCGGCGGATGCCAGGCGCCGGTGTCCCGGCGCACGTGCGCGCGGATCAGACCCTCCACCGTGAACAACGTCATCTGCGTGTCGTCGGTGATCGCGCCGTGCCGGTGATACGCCGTCACATACCCGACGACGCCGTCGGGCCCGTGCTGTTCGCGGATCTCCGCGAGACTGAGGAACTCGATGCCGGCGCCGAGCGCGTCACCGATCGCCCCACCGACCAGGCACCCCCGTACTCGCGCCCGAAAGTCCTGCAGCCGGTCTCTGGACCAGAGTGCGGCCATGTGTGTACTCCCTCCCCCGACACCCCACGGCAGCGTACCCGCGGCAAGTCACCAAGGGGTCGCACACGCGTCCGACGGCCCGGGGTCGGGGCGGCGCCGAGCGGGTGCGGCACGGCCTCCGTCGCGGTCCCCGACTCCCATCCGCCGAAAAGGGACGAGTATCCACCGGGAAGGGAGGAGTCCCGGCCGCCTCGGGCGGGGAGCGCCGCGCTCCTGTGGGCATGATCGGGTCGGAGGATAGGCTGCCGTCCCGAGGTGCAGGCCCCGACGAGTCCGGCAACCGTGTCCGGCCCGATCGATCCGCGGCGGCCCGCTCGCCTCGGTGCTCGAGCCAGCCGATCCGGAAGTCGACCAACGCTCCCGGATCTCATCGAACGGGACCGCTTGGTGGACGTAATGTCGGATCATTCGGCGCACGACGTGGCGCGTTCGCCCGTGTCCGGAAATGGATCCGCCGGCCCGGCGGTCGGCCCTGCGGGTCGCCGATCGTGGTCGATCATCGGCGAACTGTGCTGTGCGGCGGCGGTGGCGGTCGCGACCAGCCTTCCGCTCCAGTACCTGATCACCCACGCCGGGCTGCCCCGGCCGCGGATCATGATCGGACCGGACAAGTCGCAGACCCTCTCCAAGTCCTTGATCCCGTTGGAGTTCGCCAGTCTCGGTGCCCTCGCGCTGCTCGGCGCGATCGCCTTCCTGATCCTGCGCGGCGGGAAGCGGCCACTGCTGCGCACCGTGCTGACCTGGGTGTTGCTGACCGCGCTGCCGACGATCGTGCTCGCGCTGCCGCTGTACGCGACCAAGTGGTACTACGGCGGACTCGCGGGCGACAACTCGTTCCGCAGCCAGTACCTGACCCGGATGACCGACTCGCCTCGGCTGTCCGACATGAACTACGAGAGCACGCCCCCGCTGTACCCCACGGGCTGGTTCTGGCTCGGCGGACGCTTCGCGAACCTGTTCGGCCTGGCGGGCTGGGAGGCCTACAAGCCGTTCACCATCCTGACCGCGGGTGTCACGGTCGCCCTCGCGTTCACGTTGTGGAGTGCGATCGTCTCCCGTCCCATGGCCATCGCGCTGAGCACCGCGACCACGCTGGTGGGATTGTCCGGGATGTCGCCGGCGGTGAACGAGGGCTACGCCTGGGTCGTCACCGCACTGGCCCCGCCGGTCGTGGTCGCCATCGCCCACGTGCTGGCCCGAGGCGGCCGGGAGGCCCACCGCGACCGCCGGCCGAAGAACCTCGGCGTGCTCCTGGGCATCGGGGTCTTCCTCGGCATCTCCGCGCTGTTCTACACGCTGATCACCGGCTTCCTCACGCTGGTGATCATCGCATCCGCCGTGGTGGGGCTGGTGCTCGACCGCAGGCGTTCGGCCCGGATCCCGAACCCGCGCGGCGCGCCTCCGTCCGGCTACACGCTCGGTACGGTGCTCGGCCGATTGCTGGCGATCGCGGGCGCGGCGGCGGTGCTCATCCTCCCGGTGTGGCTGCCGTACCTGCTCGAATCGCTCCGCCAGGGGATGCCCAGGAACGCGGCGCAGCACTACCTCTTTCCCGAGGGGGCGACCTTCGCCACACCCATGTTGGACTTCACGCCGATCGGCGTGCTGTGTCTGATCGGCGTGGTCTGGTTGATCTGGGCGGCCGGAGCGGGCGACGTCATCGCGCGCGGGCTCGCGATCGGCGTCGTCGGTTGCTACACGTGGTCGGTCTTCTCCTTCGCCGCGGGTGTCGCGGACACCACCCTGCTGACCTTCCGGGTGACCCCGATCCTGGAGCTCTGTCTGGCCGCCGCGGGTGTGTTCGGGCTCGCTGCCGGGCTGCGGGAGATCCGGGCCAGGGCGACCGAGCCGAGGATCGCGCGCACCGCGCTCGCCGTGGTCACCGTGCTCGCCGTGGCGTCGGGCGTCGTGGTGGCCCAGCAGTTCGCCCGCTCCGACCGGGGTTCGTTGGACCAGGCCCTGGGCGAGCCCTATCCGGACGGCCACGAGCCACGGATCCGGGACGAACCGCCGACCGGCGACACCCTCGCGGCGCTGGAACTGGACCGCATGGTCTTCCGGGCCATCGCCGATGCCACGAAGAACAAGGCGCCGAACAAGACGGTCCTGCTCACGGACAACTACCGGCTGCTCGCGATAAAGCCCTACTGGGGCTTCCTGGCCTACATCCCGCAATACTCCAACCCGCTGGGCGAGTTGGACGCGCGCCAGAAGGAGGTCGCCCGTTGGGCCGCCGCCGACTCGGCACAGGATCTGATCAAGCGGATGAAGGCCAGTCCGTGGCGTGCCCCGGACGTGATGCTCCTGCGCGCCGAGGCGGACGGGTACCACGCGCGCATGGTCGTCGACGCGTTCCCGATGTCGCCCGAGAACCAGTGGCGCGACGTGGTGTTCCCCAAGAAGCTCATCGACCCCGCGGTGTTCGACCTGAAGAAGGTCGGACCCTTCACCCTGGTGTCCCCGCGCTGAACCCGTACCCGTAGTACCCGGACACGACCGCGCCCGCCGCCCCTGCGCAAGGGGGCGGCGGGCGCGGTCGTCGGTCCACGCGTCGGCCGGATCAGCCCAGGATCGGGAGCATGATGCGTTCGACGTCGGCGTCGTGGCGGCGGGCCACTTCCTGGCGCTCGGGGCTCACCTCGCCGTAGGTGGTGGTGCGCTGGCGGGCTCGGCGGCCCAGGGAGGCGGCCATCGCCTCGAGTTCGGCGATGGACTTCTTGGAGCCGTTGTCGGCGCCCGCCATCCGGGAGATGGTCTCCTCCATGAGCGTGCCGCCCATGTCGTTCGCGCCACCTTCGAGCATCAGGTTGGTGCCCTCGACGCCGAGCTTGACCCAGCTCGTCTGGATGTTGTCGATCTTGCCGTGCAGCAGGATCCGGGCCATCGCGTGCACGGCGCGGTTGTCCCGCAGGGTCGGGCCCGGGCGGGCGATGCCGGCCAGGTAGACCGGCGCGTTGGTGTGCACGAACGGCAGCGTGACGAACTCGGTGAAGCCGCCCGTCTCGTCCTGGATCCGGCCGAGCAGGCGCAGGTGGCCCAGCCAGTGCGAGGGGGTGTCCACGTGGCCGTACATCATCGTCGACGAGCTGCGGATGCCCAGCTCGTGTGCGGTCTTGACCACCTCGACCCAGGTCGCGGCGGGCAGCTTGCCCTTGGTCAGGATCCAGCGCACGTCGTCGTCGAGGATCTCGGCGGCGGTGCCGGGGATGGTGTCCAGGCCCGCCTCCTTGGCGGCGGTCAGCCAGTCCCGGATGGACATCCCGGTGCGGGTCGCGCCGTTGGCCACCTCCATCGGCGAGAACGCGTGCACGTGCATGCCCGGCACGCGCTTCTTGACCTCGCGCGCGATGTCGAAGTAGGCGGTGCCGGGCAGGTCCGGGTGGATGCCGCCCTGCATGCAGACCTCGGTCGCGCCGACCGCCCACGCCTGTTCGGCCCGCTCGCCCACCTGGTCCAGGGAGAGGGTGTACGCGTCCGCGTCGGTGCGTCGCTGGGCGAACGCGCAGAATCGGCAGCCGGTGTAGCAGACGTTGGTGAAGTTGATGTTCCGGTTGACGATGTAGGTGATCTCGTCGCCGTTCACCTCGCGCCGCAAGTCGTCAGCGATCCGGCCGAGTTCGTCC
Organism: Embleya sp. NBC_00888; assembly: GCF_045207655.1. NCBI lineage: Bacteria > Bacillati > Actinomycetota > Actinomycetes > Kitasatosporales > Streptomycetaceae > Embleya > Embleya sp. NBC_00888. The sequence continues at coordinate 3,898,462 of NZ_CP108784.1, forward strand.
ATCGCGACGCCGTCGCAGTGGAACAGCGCGAGGGCCTGGTCGTCGGTCAGCCGGGTCGGGTCGGCGGCGGCCTGGGCGAGCGCCGCCCGGACCTCCGCGTCCAGCCGGACCACCGATCCCGTGGCGGCGTCGGCGACCTGTTCGCGCAGCGACTCCCAGTCGCCGTACACGTTGTCGAAGTCGTCGCGGCGGTCGCTGGTGCGGCCGACGGTGTCGATGCTCACGTGCAGGTCGGTCCGGCCGGACGCGGCGGCGAAGATGTCCTCGGGTTCCTGCCACGGCAGGCCCTCCGGGCACTTGCCCTCGATCGCGAGCCCGGTCTCCGGGTCGGACAGCGCGCGCACGTGCGGCAACACCCGGGGGTCCACCCACGGCTCACCGCGCAGGATCACCTCGGGGTAGACGTTGAGCCGCTCGCGCAGCACAAAACCCGCCTCGGCGGTCCGCTCGGCGAGGAACTCGATCTGCGGCCAGGCGAGTTCGGGGTTGACGTGGTCGGGGGTGAGCGGCGATACGCCGCCCCAGTCGTCGATGCCGGCGGCGATCATCAGCGCGTATTGGTCGCCGATCAGGTTCGGCGGGGCCTGTACCCGGACCTTGGGCCCGAGCACGAGCCGGGAGACGGCGATCGCGGCGGCCAACTCGACCAGGTCGGCGTCCGGCGTCGAGCGCATCGCGGTGTCCGGCTTGGCGCGGAAGTTCTGCAGGATGATCTCCTGGATCGAGCCGTACTGCCGGGCGACCTTGCGCATCGCGAAGATCGACTCGGCCCGCTCGGTCATGTTCTCGCCGATGCCGATCAGCAGACCGGTGGTGAACGGGACGTTCGAGCGCCCGGCGTCCTCCAGCACCCGCAGGCGTACGGCCGGCTCCTTGTCCGGCGAGCCGTGATGCGGGCCGCCGGGCTCGGACCACAGTCGGGTCGCGGTGGTCTCCAGCATCATCCCCATCGACGCGCTGACCGGCTTGAGTCGCTGGAAGTCGGTCCAGGAGAGCACGCCGGGGTTGAGGTGCGGCAGCAGGCCGGTCTCCTCCAACACCCGCACCGACATCGCCCGCACGTACGAGAGCGTGTCGTCGTACCCGTGCGCGTCCAGCCACTCGCGCGCCTCGGGCCAGCGGTCCTCGGGCCGGTCCCCCAGTGTGAACAGCGCTTCCTTGCAGCCGAGCGCGGCCCCCTCACGGGCGATCTTGAGCACCTCGTCGGGGCTGAGGAACATCCCGTGGCCCTCGCGCCGAAGCTTGCCGGGGACGGTGACGAAGGTGCAGTAGTTGCAGCGGTCCCGGCACAACCGGGTCAGCGGGATGAACACTTTTCGGCTGTAGGTGATCATCCCGCTACGGCCCACCGCCTCCAGCCCGGCATCGCGCACGCGCGCGGCCGACCGGCTCAGGTCCGCCAGGTCCGCGTCGCGCGCGTGCAGGAGCACGGCCGCTTCCGAGACGTCGAGCATGACCCCGTCTCGGGCTCGTCGCAGCGCGCGCCGCATCGAACTCTCGGTGGGACGTCCCTCGTTGGGGGTCGGGGTCATGCGACACCTCGCTGTCGTCGCTGTTGCTCGGGCCGGATCGGCGGGCCGACCGCACCACGTACGTTCCGACCGGCCGACAAACGGGAGCCGACGCGACGCCGCCCCCCGAACAGACCAAGCGTAGGCGCGCTCGATCGAGGGCATCGGGACTCGTGTCGCACGTCACGTGCGGTCCGCGGGCGTCGACGAACCCCGGGCATCCCTACGGCAACGAGCCGGTCACCCGAGCCAGTGGCTGCCCGGTGACCTTGGCAATCGCCTCGAAGTCGTTGTCGTCGTGCAGCAGGGCCAAGCGGTGGCGCTCGGCGGTGGCTGCGATGATCAGATCGCTGGGCCCCGGGGCTCGATGGGAGCCGGTGTGCATCAGCCTCTGCTGGACCGTCCGCGCTCGGCGGATGTCGCGCTCGTCCGTTTCGTAGGGCAGATAGGCGTGGCCGAGCCAGTCGTCCCAGTCGGCGGCCTCACTCGGGCTCCGGGCACTACGAAGGACCTCCAATTCCGTGATCGTGCAGATACCGACCAATCCCGCTTCGATCGAAGCGTGCCAGGGCAGCACCAGATCGGTGTCCCGCAACAAGCGCCACACGGCACTCGTATCGATCAGATAATCGGCAACGATCAACTGCGGTAGTTCCTCTTGTCGCTCAGGAATTCCAGATCGATCCCGCCCTCGGCGGCCGACCGCTGCATGTCGCCCATCGCCTGACGACGACGCCGGCGCATCGCGACCTCGCGCAGTGCCGTGTTCACCGTGTCCTTCTTGGTCTTGGTGCCGAGCAGGACCATGGCTTCGGCCAACGCTTCATCGTCTATGTCGATCACGGTGTTGGTCATATATGCCTCCAGTACGTGTCGTATAGATCGTAGGCGGCGGCCGGGCGATTCGCCCGGCATCCCCAACGGATCACTCGAACGAGAACCGCCCGACCCGCCCTGCACGATCCGGCCCGGACATGGAGCGGCGGCGTACGGGAGGACCCCCGTACGCCGCCGAGTTTCCTGGTGCGGTCAGACCGAGACGGTGACCGTGTCCTTGCCGGAGCGCAGCAGTGTGCCGTTGGCGGCGCCGGTGGTCTCGCCGTCGCGGATGGTCTCCACGCCGTTGACCCGGACGCTGACCACGCCGGTCGACTCGCTGGTCAGTCGGGGGCTGTCACCGGGCAGGTCGTGCATCAGCCGGGCCGGGCCGGAGCCGACGGTGGCCGGGTCGAACAGGACCAGGTCGGCGTGGAAGCCCTCGGCGATCCGACCCCGGTCCTTGAGGCCGAACAGCTCGGCGGGCTCGGTGGTGAGCATCTGCACCGCGCGCTCCAGCGAGACCAGCTTGCGGCCGCGCAGCATGTCGCCCAGGAAGCGTGTGGTGTAGGTGGCGCCGCACATCCGGTCCAGGTGCGCGCCGGCGTCCGAACCGCCCAGGATCACGTGCTCGTTGTCCCACACCTGCTGCCGCAGGTCCCACGAGGCCTGGTCGTTGTCGGTGGGCATCGGCCACAACACCGTGCGCAGGTCGTCGTTGATGCAGATCTCGACGAGCGTCCAGAAGTCGTCCTGGCCGCGCTCCTTGGCGATGTCCGCGACCACCCGGCCGGACAGACCCTCGTTCGCCTCGGAGTAGGTGTCGCCGATCACGTAGCGGCCGAAGTCGGCGAGCCGGCGGAAGACGCCCGCCTCGGGGCTGTCCGCGTTGCGCAGCATCTCCGCGCGCACCTCGGCGTCGCGCAGCTTGGCGATCCGCTCGGGCACCGGCAGGGACAGGATCGGGCCCCAGCCCGGGATCAGGTTGAGCGCGCAGTAGGTCAGGAAGGACATGTTCATCGGGACCAGGACCGGCATGGTCAGGATGACGATCCGCCCGCCGGCCTCCTTGGCCTTCTCCGACGCGTAGATCTGGCGCGGCGCGCGGTCGGGCGCGGCGGCGTCGACGGTGAGCACGTTCCAGTTCATCGGCCGGCCGGCCGTGGTGGTCATCTTGACCAGCAGGTCGATTTCCTCATCCGAGAACTTGTCCAGACAGCCGGCGACGATGACCTCGAGCTGGGTGCCCTCGTGCTTGCCGACCTCCTCGCACAGCGCCAGGATCTCGGCCGGCGTCGCGGCCCGCGAGGGAACCGGGTTGCCGTCGCCGTCGGTGTGGTTGGACTGGCCGGTGGAGAAGCCGAGCGCGCCGGCCTCCATCGCCTTGCCCAGCTCGATCACCATCGCCGCGACCTGCTCGGGCGTGGCCTCCTTGCCGACCGAGTCGGCGCCCATCACGTAGCGGCGGATCGCGCAGTGCCCGGCCATGAAGCCGGCGTTCACCGCGATCCGGCCCTCCAGCTTGTCCAGGTACTGGGCGAAGGTCTCCCAGCTCCAGTCCACGCCGTTCTCCAGCGCGGGCAGCGCCATGCCCTCGACCTTGGCCATCATCCGACGGGTGTAGTCGGCGTCCTCGGCCTTGAGCGGCGCGAGCGTGAAGCCGCAGTTGCCGCCGATGATCGTGGTCACGCCGTGGTTGACCGAGGGCGTGGCGTACGGGTCCCAGTGCAGTTGGGCGTCGTAGTGGGTGTGCGGGTCGACGAACCCGGGAGCCAGGATCAGACCCTCGGCGTTCTCGGTACTCGCGGCCTCTTCGGTTATGCCGCCGGCGGGGGTGACCGCGACGATCCGTCCGTCCCTGATGCCCACGTCACCGAGGAAGGACGGCGCGCCCGTCCCGTCGACGACGGTGGCTCCGGTGATGACGTGGTCCAGCATGGCGAAGCTCCTTCTGCCCTCGGTGTTGCCCGCGAACGCGGCCGGTCGCATGCCCGCGCATACCCGACCCCGCCCACCCACGAAACTGATGGTACGTCAGATATACGAGGTCGCCAGGGGCCGGCGCGGGATGAGACGGGGCTCACCACAGTCATGCCACAGCGGCATATCCTGCCGGCGGATCCGCACGGCTCGCGACGGCCACCCGCAACCGCTCAGAAGAGCTTCACGCCCGCCATCCACCCGCCGTCGACCACGATGTGGGTGCCCGTCATGTACGAGCTGTCGGCGCTCGTCAGGAACAGCGCGGCGGAGGCGATCTCGTCCGGCTCGCCGATCCGGGCCAGAGGTATGCCGCCGAACACCTCACTCACCGGGTCCGGCTCGCCCGGCGCCGGGGTCGGTACGGTCAGGCCCTCGATGTCGGCCGGATTGGTCATCGGCGTACGCACGCCGCCCGGACAGATCGCGTTCACCCGGATCCGCGGTCCGGCCTCCAGCGCGGCCACCCGGGTCATCGCGAGCACCGCGCCCTTGGTGGAGGCGTACGCGACCAGCCCCTCCATGCCGGCCAGCCCGGCATAGGACGCGATGTTCACGATCGTGCCCGGACCGTCCGTCGCGCGGATCGCCGGGAGCGCGGTCTTCATGCCCAGGAACGTGCCGAGCTGGTTCACCTCGACGATCCGCAGGTATGCCGCCCGGGACATCTCCTCGATCGGGTCGAAGGCCAGGATCCCGGCGTTGTTGACCAGCCCGTCGAGCCTGCCGAAGGTGTCGACCGCGATGTGCACCGCACGCTGCCAGTCGTCCTCGTCCGACACGTCCAGGTGTACGTAGCGGGCCGCGTCGCCAATCTCCTTCGCCGCCGCCTCGCCCGCTTCGTCGAGGATGTCGGCGAGTACGACCCGCGCGCCCTCGGCCGCGAACAGGCGGGCCTCCACCACGCCCTGCCCGCGCGCCGCGCCGGTGATCAGGACCACCCTGCCGTCCAGCTTGCCCATACCGAACTTCCTTTCGGAGAACCGAGACTGATGGAACGTCAGCGCATCAGAGCGTCGGGCCGGCGGGACGAGGCGGCCGCGCGGGGTCAGGACAGGTGCGGCGCGACCTCGGCGGCGAACCGGGCGATCTGGTCGAGCAGCTCGGCCAGGTCGCGGCTGCGGAAGCGCACCTGGATCTGGTTCGCGCCCTGCTCGCCGTACCAGCGCAGCGACTCGGCGAGCTTGTCCGGGCTGCCGGTGAGGGTGTTCGCGCCGACGTCCCAGCCGGCCTCGCCCACGTAGAGGAGCTCGGTGATCGCGCCGATGTCCAGTCGCTCGTCCGCGCGGCCGAACTCCTCCTGGTAGCGCCGAAGTTCGGCCAGCTGATCGGGGTACGTCGCGCGTGGGCTGCCCTGCGGCAGCCAGCCGTCGCCGTACTTGGCCACCCGCTTGAGCGCGGCGCCGGCCGAGCCGCCGATCCAGATCGGCGGACGCGGGGTCTGCACCGGACGCGGCAGCGCGCCCATGTCGCTGACCTGCCAGCGCTCGCCCGAGAAGGTCACGTACTCGTCCCGCAGCGCGAGGTCGAGCAGTTCCAGTGCCTCGTTGAGCGCCTTGCCCCGGGTCTTGAAGTCCACCCCGAGCATCTCGAACTCGGCCTCGACGTGTCCGGCACCCGCGCCGACGATCGCGCGGCCCTTGGAGATCCGGTCCAGCGTCGCGAACGCCTTGGCGGACATCATCGGGTGCCGGTAGGCGAGAACCGACACGTGACTGATCAGCCGGATCCGCTCGGTGATGCCCGCGAGCCAGCCCAGCGTGGTCATCGTGTCCCACCACTCGGTGCCCATCGCGCCGGCGTGGCTGCGCGGGATCGCGGTGTGGTCGCAGACCGCGATGTACGCGAAGCCGGCCCGGTCGCAGGCCTGTGCGATCTCACCCAGCTCGTCCGGCCCCGAGGTCTCCTCCCAGGCCTCCGCGTACAGCTTGCTCTGCGACTGGATGGGCAGCTGCATGCCGACGTGCAGGGTGCCCGGGGGCAGGATCGCGGCCATGAAAGTGCCTCCGAGGGATCGAGGGAGATCGTTGGACTGTGGCGAACGCGTGTCACATACTCCGATCTAACGGGTCGTCAGACAAGGCCGAAGTACCGCTCCTGGAGGAACCGGACCGTGATCAACACCACCGACCCGAGCATCGACGAGGCCGAGGCGCGGATGCGGCTCGACGTCGAGGAGGACACCGGCATCGCGGTGCTCACGTTGTGTCGACCGGACAAGCTCAACGCGTGGAGCTGGGAGGCGACCCGACAGTTGGGCATCATGGCCGACCGGATCCGCTTCGACGAACGGGTCCGTGTGGTGTTGCTCCGAGCCGAGGGGCGCGCGTTCTGCGCGGGCATCGACGTGACCGCGCCGGGCGGTGCGATCACCGGCCGCTCCGGCGCGGAACGCACCCGCAACTACTACGAGGGCCTGCGCTGGGTGCACGAGCGCTTCCGCGCCTTCGCCCGGCTGCCGCAGCCGGTGATCGCCGCCGTCCAGGGCTACTGCCTGGGCTTCGGCTTCGAACTCGCGCTGATGGCGGACATCCGGATCGCGGCCGACGACGCCAGGTTCGCGCTGCCCGAGGCGCAGATCGGTGTCGCGGTGGACGCGGGCGGCGACATCCGCATCGCCCGCGAGGCGGGCGCCGGCTGGGCCAAACTCCTGTCCCTGACCGGCCGCCGCATCGACGCCGCCCTGGCCGAACGCCTGAACCTGGTCCAGGAGGTGGTCCCGGTGGCAGACCTGGACCACACCGCCCGCGCCCTGGCCGAAGAGATAGCCGCCAACGCCCCCCTGGCCGTCCAGGGCATCAAACGCAGCATCGACACCTTCGCCGACGCCAACCTCGACGCGGCCCTGGGCCTCACCGCCATGTCCGCGGCCCTGACCCTGGTCTCCGAAGACTCGGTAGCCGGCTACGCAGCCAAGGCGGCCCGCAAACCAGCCGAATTCGAAGGCAAGTAAAACCCACCCAAAAGCCCGGCCGGCCCCCAACCCAAGCAACCCACCCAACGCAGCGCGACCGACTCGACCCGGTCAACTCGACCGCCCAACTCGCCCGGCGCAATTCGATCTGACCGACTCGGCCGACGCAATTAGGCGTGACCAAGTCGGCCCGACCAGGACCGCCGGCGCATGCGGCCCGCCCAACTCAGCGCGACCAACTCAGCCAACCCAACCAGCCCGGCCGGCGTTTGAGGCCAAATAGCCCGGCCGGCGCATGAGGCCAAGCAGCCCGGCCGGCGTTTGAGGCCAAGCAGCCCGGCCGGCGCTTGAGGCCACCTCGGCCAAAGGCCAGGCCACCCCAGCCCGGCCGGCGCATGAGGCCAAGCAGCCCGGCCGGCACATGAGGCCAAACCCCGCCCCCGCGTCAGCGGCGAACCGCCTCCTCCGCAGCCCGCGCCCGAAGCTCGAACTTCAACACCTTCCCGCCCGGATTCCGCGGCAACTCGGTGACGAACTCGACCGCCCGAGGCACCTTGTAGTTCGCCATCTCCTGCCGGCAGAACGCGATGATCTCCTCGGCCGTGACCTCCGCCCCCGGCCGCAGCAGCAGGTACGCCTTGCCCACCTCACCCATCCGCGCGTCCGGAACACCCACCACCGCGGCCTCCGAGATCGCCGGATGCCCCGCGAGCACCGACTCGATCTCCGCCGGGTAGGCGTTGAAGCCGCCGACGATGAACATGTCCTTGATCCGGTCGGTGATCCGCAGGTTGCCGTGCACGTCCAACACGCCCACGTCGCCCGTGTGCAGCCAGCCGTCCGCGTCGATCGCCTCGGCGGTCTCCTCCGGGTCCTCGAAATAGCCCTTCATCACGTTGTAACCGCGCACCCACACCTCGCCGGACTCGCCGACGGCGGTCGGCTTCCCGTCCGCGTCCACGGTGACCACCTCGACCCCGGGAATCGCCCGGCCGGACGTGGACGAGACGACCTCGGCCGAGTCGCCCTGCCGGCACATGGTGGCCGTACCGCACGACTCGGTCAGCCCGTACGCGGTGAGCACCGAGTCGAAGCCCAGTTCCTCGGCCATCCGGGTGACCAGGGACAGCGGCACCGCCGCCGCGCCGGTGACCGCCAGACGCAGCGAGGACAGGTCGTACCCGCCCGTCCCCTCGCGCGCCACCGCGTCCAGGAGCGACGTGTAGATCGTCGGCGCGCCCGGCAGCACGGTGACCCTCTCCTGCTGGATCACCGTCATCGCGGCGTCCGCGTCGAAGACCGCCTGCGGGATCATCGTGGCACCCTTGATCAGGCTCGCGACGATCCCGGCCTTGTACCCGAAGGTGTGGAAGAACGGGCTGACGATGAGGTACCGGTCGCCCTCGGTGACACCGACCACCGACGCCCACGTGTCGAACACCCGCAGCGTCTGCGCATGGGTGGTCATCACACCCTTGGGCCGGCCGGTGGTGCCGGAGGTGAAGATGATGTCGCCGATGTCGTCCGCGCCGACGCTCGCCTTGCGGGCGTCCACCTCGGCGGCGGTGATCCGCTCGCCGCCGGCCAGGAAGTCCGCCCACGCGACGCAGTCGTCCGGCGCGGTGTCCGCGAGCACGACCACCCGGCCCAGCTCGGGCAGGTCCGCGAAGGCCCGGCCCTCCGCCGCGCCGCCGGCCGCCCGCCGGAGCATCCCGACATAGGACGAGCCGAGGAAGGTGCCCGATACGAACAGCAGCCTGGCATGCGTCCTGGCCAGCACGAACCTGGCCTCGGCGCCCTTGTACCGGGTGTTCATCGGCACCACGACCGCGCCCGCGGTCAACGCGCCGAGCGCGGACACGATCCACTCCAGCGAGTTCGGCGCCCAGATGCCGACCCGGTCGCCCTTGTCCACGCCCGCCGCGACGACCGCCGCCGCGGCACGCCGGACGCGGTCCCGCAGTTCGCCGTAGCCGACCCGTACATTGCCGTCCACCACGGCCTCACGGTCACCGAAACGGTCCGCCGCGCTGTCCACGAGGGCAGGGATGCTCCCCCACTCAAGGTCCCCTTGCATGATCGCTCCCGGTGAGGCCAGAGGTTGATTGAACCTGACGGTACGTCAGATCATGGCGGCGAGGGAAGCGGCATCACGGCGATCGAGACGCAGACCACCGCGACGTGGTGGTCACCGATGATTGAGGGCTGAGGCATGCGCAAGTTCGAGACGCTGGGCTACGAGCAGGAGAACGGCGTCGCGTGGGTGACGTTGAACCGCCCGGACCGGCACAACGCGTTCGACGTCACGATGATCGACGAGCTGCACACCGTGTGGCGTGAGCTGCGCCACGACGACGACGTGCGCTGCGTGGTGCTCACCGGCGCGGGCGACAAGGCGTTCTGTACCGGCATCGATCGGGGCGTGGACATCCCGCAGCCGTCGTCGCCGTACATGATGGACGACCCGATGCTCCGGATCGGGCCGAAGTTCTCCGACCTGTGGAAGCCGGTCATCATCGCGGTCAACGGGATGGCCTGCGGCGGCGCGTTCTACCTGCTCGGCGAGTGCGAGTTCGTGATCGCGGCGGAGGAGGCGACCTTCTTCGACCCGCACACCACGTACGGCATGGTGTCCGGATTCGAGTCGATGCACCTGGCCCAGCGCATGCCACTGGGCGAGGTCATGCGGCTCACCCTGCTGGGCAACGCGGAGCGGATGAGCGCCAAGCGCGCCTACGAGACGGGGCTGGTGTCGCAGGTGGTGCCCGCCGCCGAACTCCTGGACACCGCGCGCTGGGCCGCCGAGACGATCGCCTCCTACCCGCCGCACGGCGTACAGGGATCGGTCCGCTCGATCTGGGCCGCCCGCGACCTGACCCGCGCACAGGCGCTCACCATGGCCCCGCACATGATCGAACTGGGCAACCTGGACTGGTCCGAGCAGGCCGGCCTGTTCCAGACCCGCAGCAAGGAGTACCGGATCCGCTGAGGGCGCGCCGAGGCCCCCCGACCCGCTCGCGCGGATCGGGGGCTCGGCCGGACGACGGCCGCCCTGTTGCGTCGTCGGGCTGTGGGGCTCGAAGGGCCGTGGTGCTCGTAAGGCCGGGGACCGGAAGGCCGTGGGACCGGAAGGCCGCAGGTCGGAAAACCGTGCGGCTCAGAAGGTGGGCGTGGTCGGGGCCGGCGACGCCCCCAGCAGGTCCGTCGCGACCCGGTCGCGGTGTGCGCCCGTGTCGCCCCACGCGCTGCCCAGCGCCCACGCGCGCTTCATGAAGAGCTGGAGATCGTGCTCCTCGGTGTAGCCGATCGCGCCGTGCACCTGGAGGCAGTTGCGGGCCGCGAGGTCGGCCGCCTCGCTCGCGTAGATCTTCGCCATCGACACGTCGCGGTCCGCCGAGGGCAGGTCGCGGGCGAGCGAGTAGGCCGCGCGCAGTACCACCGGACGGGCGAACTCCAGCCTGATCAGCACGTTGGCCAAGTGGTGCTGGACCGACTGGTGGGTGCCGATCAGCACGCCGCGCTGGACCCGCTGCTTGGCGTAGTCCACCGTCATGTCCAGCATCCGTCGAGTCAGGCCGAGCAGTTGTGCCGCCGCGCCGAGCGCACCGCGGTTCGCCGCACGGGCCAGCGCCCGGTGGGCACCGGAGGCCACCAGGGTCTGGTCGGTCGGCCGGAAACCGACGGTGTGCAGCTTGCGGCTGCGGTCGACCGAGCGTTGTGCGGTGAGCTCGCAGTCGCCCGGCTCGACCACGTGCAGCTCGCCGTTGTCCAGCCCGATCACCAGCAGGTCGGCCGCCGCGGCCTCGACCGCGAGCCGCTGCCCCGGCAGCAGCACCGACGCGGTGGCTTGCCCGGCCGCGATCTTCGCCAACCATCCGGCGTCGGGGGCGAACTCGGCGAGCAGGCCGACCGCGACCGCCGATTCGAGCAGCGGTTCGGGCAGCGCCGCGTAGCCGGTCTCGACCAGCACGGCGGCGAGTTCCTCGTCGCCCATGCCCAGGCCGTCGTACTCCTCGGGGACCACGATGCCGGTCACGCCGACCTTGGCGAGTTCGGCCCAGCGCTCGGAGATCGCGCTGTCGGCGTCCCACGCGGCGCGTACGTGCGCGGTGGTGCACCGGTCGGCGAGGAATTCGCGGACCGTGTCGCGGAACAGTTCCTGGTCTTCGGTGTATGCGAGGCGCATCGTCGGAATCCTTCTACTTCGCTCGGGGCAGGCCGAGGATGCGTTCGGCGATCGTGTTCCGCTGGATCTCGTTGGTGCCGGCGTAGATCGGCCCGCCGAGCGCGAACAGGAAGCCGTCCAACCAGCCGCCGTCGCCGTCGTCCAGCTCGCCCGCCTCGCCGAGCAGGCGCAGCGCGGTCGCGTGCAGCTCGACGTCCATCTCGGACCAGAAGACCTTGTTGATCGAGGAGTCCGCGCCGATCGCGCCGCCCGCCTGAAGCTTGGTGACGGTGCCGAAGGTGAACAGCCGGTACGCCTCGGCGTCCATCCACGCGCGCACCACCGCGTCCCGCTCGGCCGGGCGCGGGTCCCGCCGATACAGGTCCAGCAGCCGGTTCGCCGGTGCCACGAAGCGGCCCGGGCTGCGCAGGTTGAGCCCGCGCTCGCTGCCGGTGGTGGCGATCATGATCTTCCAACCCTCGTTCACCCCGCCGAGCACGTCGGCGTCGGGGACGAAGACGTTGTCCAGGAAGACCTCGGCGAAGCCGGGCTCCCCGTCCAGTTGCGGGATCGGCCGCACGGTCACGCCCTCGGCGGCGAGGTCGACCATGAAGTAGGTCAGGCCGCGGTGGCGCTGCGCGTCCGGATCGGTGCGGAACAGGCCGAACAGGCGGTGTCCGTAGGTGCCCCGCGAGCTCCAGATCTTCTGCCCGTTCAGCAGCCACCCGCCGCGCTCGTCGTCCCGATCGGCGCGCGAGCGCACGTTGGCCAGGTCGGAGCCGGCCTCCGGCTCGGACCAGCCCTGGACCCAGATCTCCTCACCGGAGGCCATCTTCGGCAGGTAGCGGTCCTGCTGCTCCTTGCTGCCGAACTCGAAGACGGTCGGCGCGAACAGGAAGATGCCGTTCTGGCTGACCCGGCCAGGGGCACCCGCGCGGTAGTACTCCTCCTCGAAGATCAGCCATTCGGTCAGGCCGGCCTCGCGCCCGCCGTACTCCCTCGGCCAGGACACCACCGCCCAGCGCGCGTCGAAGAGCTTGCGCTCCCACGCCTGGTGGGCCGTGAAGCCCTCCCGCGTGTCCATCGACGGCAGTGGCTCGGCGGGCACGTTGGCGGCCAGCCAAGCGCGCACCTCCCGGCGGAACTCCTGCTCCTGCTCGGTGAATTCGAGATCCACTGGGCGACTCCCTCGACGGGTGTGAGACCGAGGACACACAGGTCGAAACCCGGTCGGACACGGGTAGCATAACTGACGGGTCGTCAGGTTAGCTGTTGCACGCGGTGTGGCGACACCGTAAGCGGCGTGCGATCGGACACGCGGGCGGGCTTTCGGGCCGACCGGGGTGCGAGCGCGATCGCCGGCCGAACACACGAGGATCAAAGGGGGCCCCAGTGGCCGAGGCATACATCGTCGACGCGGTCCGTACGCCGGTCGGCCGCAAGAAGGGCAGCCTGGCCGGGGTGCACCCGGCCGACCTGGGCGCGCACGCGATCCAGGCGCTGGTCGAGCGCAGCGGGATCGACCCGAACGTGGTCGAGGACGTGGTGTTCGGCTGTGTCGACACGATCGGCCCGCAGGCGGGCGACATCGCCCGCACCGCGTGGCTCGCGGCGGGCTACAGCGAGGCGGTGCCCGGGGTCACCATCGACCGGCAGTGCGGCTCCTCGCAGCAGGCGATCCACTTCGCGGCCCAGGGCGTGATGTCCGGCACGCAGGACGTGGTGATCGCCGGTGGCGTGCAGAACATGAACCAGATCCCGATCGGCGCGGCGATGACCTCGGCCGTGCCGCTCGGCTTCTCCGACCCGTTCTCCGGCTCCAAGGGCTGGGTGGCGCGCTACGGCGACGAGCCGGTGGACCAGTTTTACGGCGCCGAGCTGATCGCGAAGCGGTGGGACATCTCCCGCGAGGAGATGGAGCGCTTCGCGCTCGCGTCGCACGAACGCGCCCTGCACGCGATCGACAGCGGCTTCTTCGAGCGCGAGATCGCGCCGATCGACGTGGACGGCACGCCGGTCTCGGTCGACGAGCCGCCGCGCCGGGGCACCACCTTGGAGAAGATGGCGGAGCTGAAGGTGCTGATGGAGGGCGGCCGGATGACCGCCGCCGTCGCGTCGCAGATCTCCGACGGGGCGGCGGCGCTGCTGATCGTCTCCGAGGGCGCGCTGAAGCGGTACGGTCTCACCCCGCGCGCCCGGGTCCACCACATGAGCGTGCGCGGCGCGTCCCCGATCGAGATGCTCTCCGCGCCGATCCCGGCCACCGAGTACGCGTTCGCCAAGTCCGGCCTGGGCATCGACGACATCGACGCGGTCGAGATCAACGAGGCGTTCGCCCCGGTCGTGCTGTCCTGGATGAAGGACATCAAGGCCCCGCACGAGAAGGTCAACCCCAACGGCGGCGCCATCGCCCTGGGCCACCCGCTCGGCGCCACCGGCGCCCGCCTGATGACCACGCTCCTGCACCACTTGGAGCGCACCGGCGGCCGCTACGGCCTGCAGACCATGTGCGAGGGCGGCGGCCAGGCCAACGCCATGATCATCGAACGCCTGGGCTGACCCGGCGTCGGATCGCCCGACACGCGAAACACCGAAGGGCGCGACCACGGATTCGGTGGTCGCGCCCTTCGGCGGTCGTGCGGTCGCGCCGGGTCAGATCTGCCGCTGGTACACGTGCGGCTCGTACTCGGCCGGGTGCTGCGGCGCCGCGTGCTGCGGGGCGTGCACCCGGGGGATGCGGCTGGGCCACCAGTTGGCCCGGCCCAGCAGGGTCATCAGCGAGGGCAGGATCACGATGCGGACCACGATCGCGTCGATCAGGACGGCGGCGGCCAGGCCGATGCCCATCTGCTTCATGTCCAGCATGCTCAGCGTGCCGAAGACCACGAACACCGAGACCATCACGATCGCCGCGCTGGTGATCACCCCGGCCGAGCCGGTGATGCCCTTCTCGACCGCGGCCTTGGTGGACATGCCCTGCATGGCCGCCTCGCGGATCCGGCTGACCACGAAGACGTGGTAGTCCATCGACAGGCCGAACAGCACCACGAACAGGAACAGCGGCAGCCAGGAGATGATCGCGCCGCTGGAGTCGAAGTCCAGGATGCCCTCGGCCCAGGTGTGCTGGAAGACCACGACCAGGAAGCCGAACGAGGCCAGCGCGGAGAGCAGGTTGATCCCGATCGCGGTGAGCGCCACCACCACCGAGCGGAACGTCACCGACATCATCACGAAGGTCAGCAGCAGCACGAACGCGATCACCAACGGCAGCTTGTCCTGCACGTGGTCGGCGAAGTCCTTGTTCTCCGCCGTCTCGCCGGAGACCGCGAACTCCGCGCCGGAAACCTTGCCGACGGTGTTCGGCAGCACGCTCTCACGCAGTTGCTTCAGCGCCGCCTTGGCCTGAGTCGAGCTGGAGATGTGCGGCACGGTCACGTCCACCTTGAACGCGCGCCCGTCCTTGGAGACCAGCACCTCGACCGGGTCCTGGGTGAACAGCGGGTTGTTCCGGGTCTGCGCGACCGCCCGGTCCAGCGCGGCGCGGGTCTCCTTCTCCTTGCCGACCGGAGCCAGCGCGACCAGGTTGTACGGGCTGTGCTTGCTCGGGTAGGCCTCGGTCATCCGGTCGTAGGTCTGCATCGTGGCCATCGAGCGCGGGAAGTCGTCGCTGGAGGTGTTCTGCAGCTTCATTCCGAAGGCCGGCAGGGCCAGCGCGCCCAGGGCGATCACCGACACCGCGAGGGTGATGGCGGGGTGGTTCAGCGCGGGGCGCAGCAGCGCCTTCCACACGCGCGGCTCGCGGTCCTCGCGGGCGGTCAACCGCCACAGGACCGGAATCCGCGGGCGGTCGATCTTGTTGCCCAACTTGGCGAGCAGCGCGGGCAGCACGGTGAGCGAACCGATCATGGCGACCGCGACCACGATGATGCCGCCGGTGGCCAGGCTGGAGAAGATCGCGTCGTCGGCGATGTACATGCCGGCCATCGAGACGGCCACCGCGATCGCGGAGACCACCACGGCGTGCCCGGAGGTGGCGGCGGCGATCTCGATCGCGTCGATCCGGCCGCGGCCCTTGGCCCGCTCCTCCCGCTCACGCTTGACGTAGAAGAGCGAGTAGTCGACGCCGACCGCCATGCCCATCATCATGATCACGCTGGAGACGGTGCCCCCGTCGGGAAAGACGGCGGAGGCGAGGCCGTACAGGCCGATCGAGGCGCCGACCGCGGAGATGGCCAGCAGCACCGGCACCGCGGCGGCGATCATCGCGCCGAACGCGACCATCAGGATGACCAGCGTCACCGGCAGACTGAACAGTTCGGCCTGGCCGAGGTCCTTGCCGATCTGGTCCTGGATGCCCTTGCCGATCGACGCGTCGCCGATCTCCTCGACCCGCAGGTCCGGGTGCGCCTTCTGGACGCTCGCGGTCGCCTCGAGCAACGGGTCGATGTGGTCCTGGGCCTTGTCCGCCGACCCCTTCATGGTGAGCGGGACCAGCAGCGCGCGCCCGTTGTCGGACGGGATCGGCGCGGCGACGTCGGCGACCTCGGGCAGCGCCCGCAGCTTCGTGGTGACCTCGACGGCGACCTTGTCGGCCGCGGCCCGGTCCAGCGTGCCGTTCTTCGCGGTGATCAGCACGTTCTCGCTCGCGGCGGCGTCGAGGCCGTACTGCCGGGAGATCTCGTCGGCCCGGCCGGACTGGCCGTTGCCCATGTCCGCGCTTGTGGTCTTCTCGGTACCCGCCATGCCCCCGACGACCAGGCAGATGGCGA
Organism: Embleya sp. NBC_00888; assembly: GCF_045207655.1. Classification (NCBI taxonomy): domain Bacteria; kingdom Bacillati; phylum Actinomycetota; class Actinomycetes; order Kitasatosporales; family Streptomycetaceae; genus Embleya; species Embleya sp. NBC_00888. The sequence continues at coordinate 3,914,617 of NZ_CP108784.1, forward strand.
CGAACGCGATCCACATGGTGATCGCCCGCCACGGGTGGGTGGCGCTCCATCGTGCGACGCGAACGGTCGCCGGCTGCTTGGCCATTGTCAGGTCCCCTCGTGTTCCACTGTGTGTCCCGCTGACAGTTCGAGTCTGTCGGCGGGACGCTCGCGGAACACTGCGCCGGGACCCCGATCCGGGGTGGGTCCAGACCCACCCCCGGGTGGGCGCGGACACCGTGCGAACCCGACGCCGGCACCGCCCGGGTGGGCGATGCCGGCGTTCACGGGAGGCGGGAGGGCGGTCAGACCCGGGTGGACTCCAGGTCGTGCAGGATCCCGCTCGCCTGCTCGACGATCCGGGTGATCAGTTCGGCGCACGAGGGCAGGTCCTCGATCACGCCGACCACCTGGCCCGAGGCCATCACGCCCAGGTCCGGACGGCCGTCCACCATCGCGGCCTTGAGCAACATCGGGGTGTTCGCCGCCATCAACACCTGCGGCCAGCTCAGCCCTTGCGACTTCTTCATCGCCAGGCCCTCGCGGACCATGTCGGTGAGCTTGGTCCCGCTGAGCTTTTGGAAGCGCACCGCGTTGGCGATCGAGCGCGGATAGCGGGCGAGCACCGAGCGCTGTTCGAGCCGCTTGACGAAGTCGGTCGCCAGCACCCGGTGCGGGACGCCGTCGACCTCCTTGGACACGATCGTGCCGTTGACGTCGGTGGCCAGGTAGACGTCCTTGACCGCGTGCCCCACCGGGCTGTCCGAGGTGAGCAGGAAGCGGGTGCCCATCGCGATCGCGTCCGCGCCGTACGCCAGCGCGGCGACCAGGCCGCGCCCGTCGAAGAAGCCGCCGGCCGCGATCACGGTGACGTCGCTGCCCCGCAGGACGTCGGTGACCTGTGGCAGCAGCAGCGTGGTCGGGATCGAGCCGGTGTGCCCGCCGCCCTCGCCGCCCTGCACGATCACACCGTCGACGCCCCACTCGGCGACCTTCTGCGCGTGCCGCTTGGCGCCGATCGAGGGCACCACGAGCATGCCCAGGTCGTGCGCCCGCTTGATCAGGTCCTTCTTCGGGGCCTGCGCGAACGAGGCGACCCTGACGCCCTCACGGCCCATCAGGTCGATCCGCTCGGCCGCGTCCGGCGCGTCCGCGCGCAGATTGACCGCGAACGACTTGGCGGTGCTCCTCTTGACCGCCGCGATCGCCGCGACCAGTTCCTCGTAGGTCATCGTGGCCGACGCCAGGATGCCCAGCCCGCCCGCCTCGGCGGTGGCCGCGACCAGTTGCGGGTAGGACACGTACCCCATGCCGGTCTGCACGATGGGGAAATCGACGCCGAACTTCTCGGTGAACGCGTTGCGCAACGCCGGGTGCGTGCCGGCCGCGGCGCTCACGCCGGCACCTCGCGCGTCCGCATCCCGCGCGGGTCGAGCACGTCCCGCACGATCCGCAGTTCCTCGTTCGTGGGCACCCGCGAGGTGGGCACCTCGCTCGGGATCACCAGCTCGAAACCGGTCGCCTCGACGACCTCCTCGACGCTGACGCCGGGGTGCACCGAGCGCAGCCGCATGACCTTCGCATCGGTCTCGAAGTCGAGCACGCACAGGTTGGTGACGACCCGTCGGACCTCGTGGAAACGCCCGGCGGAGCCCACCTCGGCGGCCCGGTCATAGCCGACGCAGGAGACCATGTCCACCTTCGGCGTGAGCACGCGCGCCGAGTGCTTGGGGATCCAGTAGCTGGTGGTGTGGTTGATCGTGTTGCCCGGCCCGCCGCGCGACCCGAGCACCTGACGCTTGGGCTTGGCCCAGTCGCCGATCGCGGAGATGTTGGCGTTGCCGTGCCGGTCGATCTGCACCGGGCCCATCATCACGTGCCGCCGACCCGAGGCGAGCACGTCCAGCACCTGGCGGTAGGGAATCCAGCCGACGACGGCGAACTCGTCCGGCGTGGCACCCAGTCGGGCGTCGCCCTCGAAGAAGTACGACTCGCCGTTGGAGAGCATCAGGTCCGGCTCGAACGTCGCGCGGGCCAACCGGGCGCCGATCGTGGGCACGGCGCCCATCGGGCTGCCGATGATCTCGCCGTCGCCGCGGAAGCAGTCCGCGACGGCCGCGACGCACACGTCGGCCCGGGTCGCCTCGGTCAGGGTCTCGGTGCTCACTTGGCCGTCTCCTTCTTGAACTCCGCGACGGCGGCCTGATATGCCGCTTCGTTCTCCACCTTGAGGAATCGCCGCTCGAACGCGGCCCACGCCTCGGGGTCGGCGGCGGCGGTGACGTACGCCTTCTGGAACGCCTCGTCCCGGCCGTACTCCGGCGGACACTCGGTGAAGTGCGCGCCGTTCGGCGCCTCGACCACACCGTGCGTCGTGTAGCGGTGCACGGTCAGCGTGTGCACACAGCCGGCCGCCTTGAGCAGCTCCTCGCTCGGCACCACGCGCTCGGCCGAGACGTACGCCTTGTCGGCCGCGAGGCAGAACAGGTCGTCCATGAACTGGTCCGGGCCGGTCAGCGCGGCGTTGCCGCGCTCGTCGGCGACGTTCGCGTGGATCAGCGCGACGTCCAGGTTCAGCGCGGGCATCGCGACCAACGTCTCGTCGCCGTACGGCGATTCGATCGTCCTCAGGTGCGGCGAGACCTTCAGGATGTCCGAGCCCAGGCCCGCCCGGGTGGGCAGGAACGGCAGCCGCTGGGCGGCGGCGCGCAGGCCGGTGAGGAACATGCCCTCGTCGTACTCGACCGCCTCGACCAGGCCGTTCTCCCGGACGTGGCGGAAGTTGGGCTCCAGCGGAATCGAGTCGAGCGACACGAACGCGTAGACGAGCTTGCTCGCCTTGCCCGCGCGGGCCAGCAGGCCCACGTCGGGACCGCCGTAGGAGACGACCGTCAGGTCCTTGAGGTCGGACCGCAGGATGGCCCGGACCAGGGCCATCGGCTTGCGCCGCGAGCCCCAGCCGCCGATGCCGACGGTCATCCCGTCGGAGAGCTGTGCGACGACCTGATCGGGCGTCATGCGCTTGTCAGCCATGGATGGTTGCTCCCGTATCTACTTCGAGGTGTCCGCTTCGCGACCCTCGGTACCGTGCTCACCCGGGGGACGACCCCCGGACCCCCGGCAAGGGGTCGCGGCGGTCACTTGGAGCCGGACCCCCGACAGGGGGTCGTGGTGGTCACTTGGAGGTGTCCGCTTCGCGACCCTCGGTGAAGGCGTCGCGCAGTTCGTCCGACACACCGGTCAGGTTCAGTTCGAACGTGAAGCCCTGCTCGTAGCGGTACGAGCGCTTGACGTCGACCGGGTCGATGCCGTTCAGCGACGCCTTCGCGGCGCGGATGACGGTCGGGCTCTTCGCGGCGATGGCCCGAGCCACCTCGAACGCGGTCTCGACCAGCTTGTCCCGGTCGACCAGCTTGTAGATCGAGCCGTACGCGTGCAGTTCCGCCGCGGGGGCGTTCTCCGACGTGTACACCATCTGTCGCATCCGGTGCTGCGGCACCAGGCGGGCCAGGTGGGTGGCCGCGCCGAGCGCGCCCCGGTCCACCTCGGGCAGCCCGAAGAACGCGTCGTGCGACGCGACGATGATGTCCGCGTTGCCGACCAGCCCGATCCCGCCGCCCACGCAGAAGCCGTGCACCGCCGCGATCACGGGCACCTCGCAGTCGTACACGGCCGCGAACGCGTCGAAGCAGCCCTTGTTGGCCGCGACCAGCGCGTCGAAGCCCTCGGTGTTCGACATTTCCTTGATGTCGACGCCGGCGTTGAAGCCGCGCCCTTCGGCCCGGAGCACCACGGCCCGGACCTGCGGGTCGCGGCTCGCGTCGCGGAGTCGGTCCGCGAGCTCGAACCAGCCGGCGACGGTGAGCGCGTTGACGGGGGGTGCGTCCAGCACCACCTCGGCGATGCCCTCACGCACCTCGTAACGGATAGCCATGGCAACCAGATCCATTCGGCCGCGTGCGTCGGATCGGCTGATCACGTACCCGTGTACCGGCGGGTGCGGCCGACGCGGCCGTCCGGTCGTGAGAGGCACATCACCACCCGATCTGACTGATCGTCAGATTTCTGCCACCATAGTTGACCCCGAGCGACCCACGCCAGACGGACCGAGCGTGGCGCCCACGACACCGCAGCCCGTCAGGAGCAGGCCATGACGTCCTCCCCCAACCCGCTCGACATGAGCGGACGCGTCGTTCTCGTCACCGGTGGCGGCAAGGGGATCGGACTGGGCATCAGCGAGCGCTTCCTGGCCGCCGGCGCCGACGTCGTGGTCTGCTCGCGACGCGAACCGGAGACGCTGCCCGGCTCCGGCGGACGCACCGCCGCGTACACCCCCGCCGACGTGCGCGACCCCGACACGGCCTTCGCCGCAGTGCAGTTCGTCGAGGAACGCTTCGGTCGACTCGATGTGCTGGTGAACAACGCGGGCGGCGCGCCGCAGACCGACGCGGCCACCGCGTCGCCCCGGTTCTCCAAGGCGATCATCGAGCTGAATCTGCTCGGTCCGCTCTATTTCGCCCAAGCAGCCCACCGCTTGATGCACCGTCAAGAAACCGGCGGGGTGATCGTGAACATCTCCAGCGTGAGCGGCGTGCGCCCTTCACCGGGCACCGCGGCCTACGGCGCGGCGAAGGCCGGGATGAATTCGCTCACCCGCTCGCTCGCCGTCGAGTGGGCTCCCAAGATCCGAATCAACTCGGTGATCGTGGGCCTGGTCCGGACCGAACAGGCCCACCTGCACTACGGGGACGAGGCGGGCGTGCAGCGCGTCGCGGACACGATTCCGCTCGGTCGGATGGCGGATCCGTCGGACGTCGCGGACGTTTGTCTGTTCCTCGCGTCGCCGATGTCACGGTACGTCAGCGGAGCGGAACTACTCATGCACGGCGGCGGGGAAATGCCCGCTTTCCTCCGTGCGGCGGACAGCGAAACCGATCATGCGCCCGTAAACTGACGGCATGACAGGACAAGTTCGCACCGTCGACGGCCGCGTCGCCGGGCGACGCGGACAGGCGACGCGGCAAAAGCTGCTCGACTGCCTCCGCGAGATGCTCGACACGTCTCCGTACCGGGACGTCAAGGTCATCGACGTCGCCCGTATGGCAGGCACCTCTCCCGCCACCTTCTACCAGTACTTTCAGGACGTCGAGAGTGCGATCCTCGAGATCGCGAACGACATGGCCAAGGACGGCCAGCGTCTGAAGACTCTCGCCGAGGACCAGAACTGGGCCGGCAAGGGCGGCTTCGCCGCCGCCGAGGCCCTGGCCGACGGATTCCTCGACTTCTGGCGGGACTACGAGCCGATCCTTCGCGTCGTCGACCTGGCCTCGGCCGAGGGCGACAAGCGCTTCTACAAGGTGCGCCAGAAGATCCTGACGGCGGTCACCGGTTCGCTGACCGAGGCCATCGAGAACATGCAGGCCAAGGGCAAGGTCGGCGACGACGTGCACCCGAACGCCATGGCGGGCACCCTCGTCGCGATGCTCGCGGCGGTGGCCGGGCACCAGAAGGGCTTCGAATCCTGGAACATCAAGATGAAGGACGTCCGTCCGGCGCTGTCCACCCTGGTCTACATGGGCGTCACGGGGAAGAAGCCCCCGACGCGTTAAGCCTGTCGGCGAGCGGGAGCCCGACGAACGCCCCGGCCTTCGGCCGTGTTGTCCTCGAACGCCGGACGGGCTGACTATCAGCCCGTCCGGCGTTCGAGGACACATTCCAAGCCAGTCCGGCGTTCGAGGACACCAGGCCGCAGGCCGGCCGCGCCTAGATCCCGGCGAGTTCCGCGATCCGCTCCCGCTGCGCGCCCCGGTCACCGAACAGGTGCGCGGACGTGATGGCCCGCTTCAGGTACAGGTGGCAGTCGTACTCCCAGGTGAAGCCGACGCCGCCGTGCAGTTGGATCATCTCCTCGGCGACATGCCGGTACGCGGCGGTCGCCGTCGTCATCGCCAGCGGTGCCATCACCGCCAGTTCGCCGGGCGACGCGAGCCCCGCCGCCTCCGCCTCACAGGCCGCCCACGCCGCGTAGTACAGCGCCGAACGGGCCGTCTCCACCTCGACGTACAGGTCCGCGCAGCGGTGCTTGATCGCCTGGAACGAGCCGATCGGCCGGCCGAACTGCACGCGCCCCTTGGTATACTCGACGGTCGCCTCCAGGCAGCGCGCGGCGCCGCCGACCGCCTCGGCCGCCACCGCGATCTCGGCGAGCGCCAGCACCCGCTCCAGCGCCGCGTCGGCGCCGGGAGTGCCCAGCAGTCGGGCGGGGGTGTCCACGAAGGTCAGCCGGGCCTGCTTGCGGGTCTGGTCCAGAGTCGGCAGCGCCGCGCGGGTCAGCCCCGCGGCGTCCTTGTCCACGGTGAACAGCGCGAGGTCGCCGGCCCCGCCCCGGTTCGCAGCGCTCCCGCCCTCGACCCGTGCCACCACCACGATCAGATCCGCGATCAGCCCGTCGATCACGTGCGTCTTGACGCCGTCCAGGCGCCACCCGTCACCGTCGGCCCGCGCGGCCGTCTCCACCGCGCGTACGTCCCGCCGCCCCGGCTCGGCCAGCGCCAGCGCGCCGAGCGTGACGCCCGCCGCGATCCCCGGCAGGTACTCCGCCCGCGCGGCCTCGTCGCCCGCGTGCGTGAGTGCGTACGCCGTCAGCACCGACGACGCCAGGAACGGTGAGGGGAAAAGCGAGCGGCCCATCTCCTCCAGGGCCACCACCAACTCGGTGAAGCCGAAGCCGACCCCGCCGTACTCCTCCGGGATCGCGAGACCGGCCAGCCCGGTCTGTTCGCACACGCGCCGCCACACCGTGGCGTCGTAGCCCGTCTCGGTGGCCATCACGGCCCGCACCGCGGGCGAGTCGCTGTGCTTGTCGAACACGTCCCGGAGTGCTCTGCGGATCTCCTGCTGCTCATCGCTGAACTCGACGTCCACGTACCGCAACTCCTTGGCACTCATGTCGTGCGGGTCGGGACGGTTGCCCGGCCCGAGTTCCGGTCGGCTCCATTGACGATCCGGCAGCCCGCGAGCACCAGTATCTGACACACCGTCATACCTTTAGAACATTGCTTTCGTCACACCTCTGAAACGTCGCGTTACCCCGGGCGTGTCGTGTTGTGTGGCATACACCATCCCCACGCCGACTACTTCGCGCGCAGGCCGAAGGGACCCGTTGTGACCGTTCTCGCCCAGGTGCTTCACGAGGCCGCCCGACGCTTTCCCGAGCGGCGGGCCCTCGTGCACGGCGGAAGCGGGTTCACCTACGCGGGGCTGGACGCGGTGAGCGACCAGGTCGCCGCCGGACTGGCCCGGCGCGGCGTCCGGCCGGGTCACCTGGTCGCGCTCGTGCTCCCGTCCGGGCTCGAGTACGTGGTCGCCTACACGGCGCTGGCCCGGCTCGGCGCGATCACCACCGGGGTGGGACCGCGCTACACCGCCGCCGAGCGGGCCGCGATCCTGGAGCGGGCCGCGCCGGATCTGGTGCTGGTCACCGAGGATCTGGCCGAGGGCGTCCCGGCCGGACCCGAACTCGTCCGCTGCGTACCGGCGGCCGACGCGCACCGCGTCTGGGCCGACCTCCGGCTCGACGAGATCCCGCCCGCGCCGCCGGTGACCGGGGACCGGGAGCCGGACCTGCCCGAGACGGTCGTGTTCACCTCGGGCACCACGGGCACGCCCAAGGGCGCGCTGTTCACGTCCCGGCAGATCGCCGCGATCACCGCGATGGACACCGGCGACCGCTGGGGCGAGGGCGGCCCGCAACTGGTCGCCACCGGCCTGCCGCACGTCGGCTTCATGACCAAGTTGGCCGGCTACCTCAAGATGGGCGCGACCCTGCACCTGCTCGGCCGCTGGCGGGCCCAGGACGCGTTGCGCCTGGTCGCCAGGGAGAAGATCCCCTATCTCGGCGGCGTGGCCGCGCAGGTCTCCCTCCTGCTCGGCCGGCCGGAGTTCGACCGCTACGACCTCACCCACGTACGCGGTCTGATCGTCGGCGGCGGGCCGTCCCCCGCCCCGCTCGTGCACGAGGCCCGGACCCGGTTCGGGGCGGGCTACTCGATTCGCTACTCGTCCACCGAATCCGGCGGGCTCGGCACGCTCACCGCGTTCGACGCCCCCGACTCCGAGGCGTTGTTCACGGTCGGCCGCCCCCGACCGGGCACCGAGTTGGAGATCCGCGACCCGCGGACCGGCACCGTCCTGCCGGCCGGCGAGGAGGGACAGATCTGCCTGCGCTCGCCCGCCGTGATGGCGGGCTACTGGCGCGACCCGCGGGCGAGCGCCGCCGCCCTCGACGGCGACGGTCGGCTGCGGACCGGCGATCTCGGCCGGATCGACGAGGCCGGCTGCCTGCGGATCACCGGGCGGATGACCGAGATGTACATCCGCGGCGGATACAACGTGTATCCGCAGGAGGTGGAGGCGGTACTGCTCGACCATCCCGACGTGGCCTCCGTGGCGGTGGTGCCGCGGCCCAGTCGGGTGATGGGCGAGATCGGCGTCGCGGTCGTGGTGTCACGTGCCGCATCCGAGCCGTCACTGGCCGCGTTGCGAGAGTTCGCGGCCTCACGACTGTCCGCCCACAAGCTCCCCGAGGCGATCCGCATCGTGTCGGCGCTGCCTCTGACCGGGATGGACAAAGTGGACCGCAGATCCCTGACGGAACGTGAGAAGTCCTTCGGGGACGTTTAGTAACCGCGCGATGACCAGCAGATATCCGCAACATGTTTGACCAAGTCAGCAAATGTCCAGGTGATCGGACAGATGCGTCGGGACCGGGCCGGTGAGACAGTGGACAGCCCTGACGTCCCATCAGCAAGCTAACTGACTAACCGTCAGCTCGATTCCAGTGTCGATCGGATCTGGCGGCGACGAAAGATCGAAAAAGGGACGGGCGCGATGATGCTTCACGACAGCAGAGGACACCACTTCCCGGGGCACACTCGAACCAGCGTCACCGTGAACGCGGATCCGTCGGCCGAACTCGACGTGACCGGCCGACCACTCGCGCTCCGCCCCGCAGACCTGGACCGCTTCTTCCGACCACGCACGGTGGCGGTGATCGGCGCCTCGGACACCGAGGGCCGGCCCGGTGCCCGGATAACCGCGCAACTGACCGCGTGGGCCGACCGGGTGGGCGCACGATTGTTCCCGGTGAACCCCAAGCACGAGCGCATCGCCGGCCGACCGTGCCACGCGGACATCTCGGCCGTCCCCGAACCGGTCGATCTGGCCGTCGTCCTGGTCGGCGACCCGGCCGAGGTACTCGAGCAACTGGCGGGCGCCGGCGTGGGATTCGCGGTCGTGTTCGCGTCCGGCTTCGCCGAGGCGGGTGCCGCGGGGGCCGAGGCACAGGCCCGGCTCGCCCAGCTCACCTCGGGCGGCTCGCTGCGCCTGCTCGGGCCGAACACCAACCTCAACGCGTTCGAGGAGTTCCGCACCGACCTGGAGGGCCCCTCGATCGCGCTGATCACCCAGAGCGGCCACCAGGGCCGACCGGTGTTCGCGGCGCAGGACATCGGCATCCGGGTGTCGCACTGGGCCCCGGTCGGCAACGAGGCCGACCTGGAGATCGCGGACTTCATCCGGCACTTCTCCGATCAGGAGGAGGTCGGCGTGATCGCCGCGTACGTCGAGGGATTCAAGGACGGCCGCACCTTCGCGCTGGCGGCCGACCACGCGGCCCGTCAGGGTGTACCGGTGGTGGTGGTCAAGGTCGGGCGGACCGAGACCGGCGCGCGGATGGCCCAGTCGCACACCGGCAAGCTGACCGGCGGCGACCGCACCGCCTCGGCGGTGTTCCGGCAGTACGGGGTCACCCGGGTCGACGGCCTCGACGAGCTGATCGACACGTCCCAGCTCTTCGCGCGCACCCGGACCCCGCTGGCACAGGGGGTCTGCGTGTACTCGATCTCCGGCGGCACCGGCGCGCACATGGCCGACCTCGCCGCCGCCGAGGGCCTGTCGGTGCCCCGGCTGGACCGCTCCACGCAGGAGCGGCTGCACGCGTGGATCCCGCCGTACCTGACCGTGTCCAACCCCGTGGACAACGGCGGGCACCCGGCCGGCGACGAGCGTGGCCGCAAGATCATCGACACGATCCTGGCCGACCCCTCGATCGGCGTGCTGGTGTGTCCGATCACCGGCGCGTTCCCGCCGATGAGCGACCGACTCGCGCAGGACCTGGTGGACGCGGCGGAGGCGACCGACAAGGTGGTCTGCGTGGTCTGGGGTTCGCCGGTGGCCGACGAGGACGCGTACCGCGAGATCCTGCTCAAGTCGAACAAGGTGGTGGTCTTCCGCACCTTCGGCAACTGTGTGCGGGCGCTGCGCGCCTACTTCGACTACCACCGCTTCCGCACCCAGTACTCGTCGCCGTTCGAGGACGTCCCGCGCACCGCGTCGCCGGCCGCCGCGAAGGCCAAGCGGCTGCTGTCCTCCGGCAAGCCGCTGTCCGAGCACTCGGCGAAGCAGTTGCTGCGCACGTACGGGATCCGGGTGCCGCGCGAACAGCTCGTCACCTCGGCCGCCGCCGCGGTGCGCGCGGCCGGGCTGATCGGCTACCCCGTGGTGATGAAGGCGTGCGGCCCGCAGTTGCCGCACAAGAGCGACCTGGGCCTGGTCAAGCTGAGCCTGCGCTCGGCGAGCCAGGTGCGGGACGCGTACCGCGAGATCACCGACGCGGCCAAGGAGGTGGGCACGGGCCGCCTCGAAGGCGTCCTGGTCTGCCAGCAGGTCGACCGGGGCGTCGAGATGGTCGTCGGCATCTCGCACGACGACCTGTTCGGCCCGACCGTCTCGGTCGGGCTGGGCGGCATCTTCGTCGAGGTCTTCGACGACATCGCGATCGGCGTGCCGCCCTTCGGCGCCTACGAGGTCAAGCGCATGCTCGGTGAACTACGCGGCCTCAAGTGTCTCCAGGGCATGCGCGGCCAGCCCCCCGCCGACCTGGACGCACTCGTCGACGTGGTCATGCGGGTACAGCGCATGGCGCTCGAACTGGGCGGCGAACTGGCCGAGTTGGACATCAACCCGCTGATGGTGATGCCCAGGGGCGGCGGCACGGTCGCCTTGGACGCCCTCGCGGTGGCCCGCTAGGGGCCTGCGGGCCGGGCTCCCGGGAGGCGACGCCTCGCACCCGGGAGGTGGCCTCGAACGCCGGCCGGGCCGAATGCCCCGGCCGGCGTTCGAGGCCACCTCCCGGACCGACGGACGACCCCGGCGCGACCGGCGCGCAAGGTCGCCCGCCGGCCCGACCAAGCAACCCTTCAGCCGGGCCGGCGTTTGAGGCCAACCTTCAGCCCGGCCGGCGTTCGAGACCAACCCTTCAGCCCGGCCGGCGTTTGAGGCCAACCCAATCCGACCAACGCTCAACGCCGGACGAAAACCCTTCGGCCCGGCCGGCGCTTGACGCCAAAAACCACCAAGGAGCCAACGCACACATGACCACCGACACCGACCAGGACCTGCTGCACCGCGTAAGCGAGGGCGTCCTCTGGCTCACCCTCAACCGCCCCGCTGCCAGCAACTCCCTCACCTGGGCCCAACGCGAACTCCTGATCGACCTCCTCGCCGAGGCGTCCGCGACCGAGTCGGTCCGCGCCGTGGTCCTCACCGCCGCAGGCCCCAAGCACTTCTGTACCGGGATGGACCTGCGCAGCTCCCCGGGCACCAAGTCCCTGCTCGCGGCGGCCGCCGAAGGCGCGGCGGCCGCCGAGGGCGCCGAACCCGACGACGCCGCCCCCAAGCCCCCCGCCCGCCCCACCGGCTATGCCACCCGGATGATGAAGACCGGCGTACAGCGCCTGACCAACGCCGTCCTGGACTGCGAGAAGCCGGTGATCGCGGCGGTCAACGGCACCACCGCCGGCTACGGGATGAGCCTGGCGCTCGCGTGCGACCTGGTGATCGCCGCCGACACCGCCCGCTTCATCCAGATCTTCACCCGTCGCGGCCTGGTGCCGGACGGCGGCAGCGCGTACCTGCTGCCGCGCCTGGTCGGCCCGCAGAAGGCCAAGGAGCTGATGTTCTTCGGCGACGACCTGCCCGCCGCCGAGGCGCTCCGGATCGGCGTGGTGAACAAGGTGGTCGCCGCCGACGAGCTTCAGGCCGTGGCCAAGGAGTGGGCCGAGCGGCTGGCCACCGGACCGACCCGGGCGTACGCGTTCACCAAGCAGCTGGTCAACCGTTCGCTGGAGAGCGACCGCGTGGCGGCCTTCGACGAGGAGGCGCGGATCGTCGAGCTGAACATGACCTCGCGTGACGCGAACGAGGGGGTCGCCTCGCTGATGGAGCGCCGCAAGCCGGAGTACTACGGCTGGTAGCCGTGCTCCCGGCGGTCGGACGGCGGGCCCCGCGGCGGGCCCGCGGCGGCCCGCCGAGCGCCGGTCGGGCGCCCGCCGTTCGGTCCTTGTTCGAGCCTTGTGCCTTACGCCACAAGGCAACTGACGAGTCATCAGATGTGACGAAGGACCCCCTCTCCTTTGATTGACGCAAGGAAATCGGGTGACGTAGCGTCACAGACCCGACGCCCCAAGACACCTGCGAGGAAGTCCACCATGGGCCAGATCGACGCAGCGAGCACGAAGCCGGCGGATCCCGCGGCCATCGCCCTGCCGGAGGGTGAGGGCATCGTCGAGGCCGCCACGTTCCGGCACGTCCTCGGCCACTTCGCCAGCGGCGTCACGGTGATCACCGCGCTCGACGGCGACACCCCGGTCGGCTTCGCCTGCCAGTCGTTCGCGTCGCTCTCGCTGGACCCGCCGCTGGTGACCTTCTTCGTGGCGAAGACCTCCACCACGTGGCCGCGGATCCGACCGGGCGGCCGGTTCTGCGTGAACGTGCTCGCCGAGGACCAGGAGCAGCTCTGCCGCGGCTTCGCGGTCAGCGGCGCGGACAAGTTCGCCGGCGTCGCGCACAGCCCCGCGCCGACCGGCTCGCCGAAGCTGGACGACGTGCTCGCGTGGATCGACTGCACGCTGGAGAGCGTGGTCGACGGCGGCGACCACGAGATCGTGATCGGCCGGGTCCAGGCCCTGGACGCGCCGCGGATGGAGTGCGCCCCGCTGCTGTTCTACAAGGGCCGGTTCGGCCACCCCAGCAACAACGCGTAGCCCCGATCCGGACCCGGGCGCCGGCGCCGCGGATCCGGATCGGTACACGCGTACCCGCTCAGTGCGCGCCGGCTCCGGTCAGCGCCCTGACCTCGAGTTCGGCGAACTTGCGGTCATCGTCGTCGTCGCGACGGCGTCGCGCGGACATCGCGCCGATCGCGGCACACGCGAAGCCGACCGGGATGGAGATGATCCCCGGGTTCTCCAGCGGAATCGGTGCCGGGGTCGTACAACTGAACAACGCCGTCGCGTTGCCCACGTCCTTGCGATCCTTCGAGACGTCACAGTCGGCCGCCTGCTTCGCGGTGAGCTGCTTGATCGCCGGTTTGGTGTCGGACGCCCCGCCCCAGCAGATCGGCGACAGCGCCACCACCAGGACCGAGGTGACCAGGCCGCCGTAGATGCCGAACACCGCGCCGCGCGTGTTGAAGTTCTTCCAGAACAGCGAGAACACGATCGCGGGCAGGTTGGCGGACGCCGCGATGGCGAACGCGAGCGCGACCAGGAACGCCACGTTCAACTCGCGGGCGAACACCGACAGCACGATCGCCGCCGTGCCGATCACGAAGGCCGCGATCCGCGCGACCTTGACCTCCTCGGCGTCGGTGGTGCGGCCCTTGCGGAACACGTTCGCGTACAGGTCGTGCGCGAACGACGAGGACGAGGCCAGCGTCAGGCCGGCCACCACGGCGAGGATGGTCGCGAAGGCCACCGCGGCGATGAAGGCGAGCATCAGCGCGCCGCCGGTGGTCCCCGCGCCGCCGCCCAGGTGTTCGGCCAGCCGGGTCGCGGCCGTGTTGCCGCTCGGGTCGGCCTTCTTGATCTCCTTGCTGCCGATCAGGGCGGCCGCGCCGAAGCCCAGGATCAGCGTCATCAGGTAGAACACCCCGATGATGCCGATCGCCCAGGTCACCGAGCGGCGCGCGACGCGCGCGTTGGGCACGGTGTAGAAGCGCACCAGGATGTGCGGCAGGCCGGCCGTACCGAGCACCAGCGCGAGCCCGAGCGAGATCAGGTCGATCTTCGACCAGCCGTCCGTGGCACCGTACTTGAGCCCCGGTTGCAGGAACGACTCACCCGAACCGGACTTGCTCGCCGCGGTGCCGAGCAGGTCGGCGACATTGAAGTCGAACTTCGCCAGCACCCAGACGCACATCACGAACGCGCCCACCATGAGCAGCAGGGCCTTGACGATCTGCACCCAGGAGGTGCCCTTCATGCCGCCGACGGTGACGTACACGATCATCAGCGCGCCCACCGCGGCGATGACCGAGATCTGCGCGACGTCGCTCTTGACGTCGAGCAGGAGCGAGACCACCGACGCCGCGCCGACCATCTGGGCCAGCAGGTAGAAGATGGACACGACGATCGTGGACACGCTCGCGGCCATCCGGACCGGGCGTTCGCGCATGCGGTTGGCGAGTACGTCCGCCATCGTGTACCGGCCGGAGTTGCGCATCGGTTCGGCGACCAGGAGCAGGGCCACCAACCACGCGACCAGGAAGCCGATCGAGTACAGGAAGCCGTCGTAGCCGGACAGCGCCAGGATGCCCGCGATGCCGAGGAAGGACGCGGCCGACATGTAGTCGCCGCCGATCGCCAGTCCGTTCTGGAGCGAGGTGAACGAGCGGCCACCGGCGTAGAAGTCGGCCGCCGTACGGTTTCTGCGACTCGCCCAGAAGGTGATGCCGAGCGTGACCGCGACCAGCACGGCGAACATCGCGAAGGTCCAGCCTCGGTTGCTGGACTCCGCGGCGAGTTCGAGAGAAAGGTTCACGCTTCGAGTTCCTCTCGCAGTTCGGTGGCGACGGGGTCGAGTCGGGTGCGCGCGAATCGCGAATAGGCCCAGGCGATCAGGAACGTCGAGACGAACTGGAGCAGGCCGAACACGAGAGCGACATTGATGTGGTCGATCAGTTCCTTGGCCATGAAGTCACGCGCGTAGGCGGACATGACCACGTACAACAGGAACCACGCGAGGAACGCGGCGGTGACCGGGAAGATGAAGGATCGCTGGCGCTTCTTGAGTGCCCCGAATCTCGGATCCTGCTCCATTTCCAGATATCCGGTGCGGTCGTCCACGTACGGGGTGCGCTGCCCCGGAACGGACGCCTTGCCGGCGGCCGGTGCCGCCCTCTTCCTGGTCGCCGGATCGGGCTCGGGGGGACGATCGTGCGTGTCATCGTGCGGAGTCGGCATGGGGCGGTAGGGCTCCTCTCCAGCGGACACCCCGCGCGTGGCCCGAGGCGCCGATCGGGTACCTGACCGCGGTCCGTGGGACCTGGGGCCGCAGCGGAGCGAGTTTAGAGGCGCCGCCGGGACGCGCGGAACCTATCCGATCAACTGAAAGCGGGACTGACTGGTTACGCGGATAACCCACGAATTCCTACTGCCCACGGAATTGACCGAAACTGCCCGCGAGTTCACCGCATTCGACCGAACCACCTTCTAGGCCGCCCGAGTTGGTTCGATGCGACCAACCATCGCCACATCCGAAACAACCCGATCACCGACACTTCGAGCCGGGCCCGCGCCCCACGCCGAATCCGTTGTCAAGATCGAAATGTTGTCGATTGGCGCTCGGGAAGGGCGACTTCGGCGATCCGGTCACCCCTCGAAGCACCGCTCAGCCGGCGAGTCTCAGCCCCACCACCACCGACTTGCCACACCCGTGGCGCGGCACCACCGCCCAGGCGGCGGTGAGCGCACTCACCAGGAGAAGCCCGCGTCCTCCGCATTCCCTCGGACCGGGCGAGGCGAGTGCGGGCAGGGCCGTGCCGGGGTCGGAGACGGCGAGCCAGCAGTAGCCGTCGGCGGGCCAGAGCACGAGTTCGATCGGGCAGCCGTGGGCCGGGCAAGTGCCGTACAGCAGCGCGTTCGTGACGAGCTCGGACGTCACCAACACGAGTTCGTCGGCGAGTTCGGGGCGACAACCGCGCGGCAGTGCGCCCATCACGGCGCGCCGGGCGCGCCGCACGGAGGTGGGATCGGCGGGAAAGCTCCAGTGCGACGGGATGACCGGGATCGCAGGGACGGCAGGGATGGCGGGCGCCGGTTCACCGGCGGGGCAGAGGGATCCGGGCATGGGCAACTCCTGGGCAGCGCGGGCTGGATGGGCGCTTACGCGGTGAACGCGTCGCGCTACGGCGCCGGTGGCCTACCTCCCCGAGCGCGAACACACCCGTCCCGAGACAGGCGGGCATGCTCGCGCGGTGCACTTCCGGCATCGCTTTGCGTAGGTGGTTCGACACCGAGCGTAGAACATGGCGGGGTAAATTTGCCACGCAATCGAGACTATTGAGCCGCCTCTTGGTGTGTGCGCATGGTTGGGCGGCAGACTGCCTCTGACGGCGGGCGAAAGGAACCGGCATGGCCCCCAGGACGGTGCTTACCGAACGACAGAGGCGCTTGGGGAGTGAACTGCGACGGATCCGAACCTCGGCAGGTATGTCCGCCGAGTACGCGGCAGGCCTGCTGGGCGTGGACCGGGGCAAGATCTCCAACATGGAGTCGGGCTCACGTTCGATCAGTGCCGACCGGCTGCGCACGTTGGTATGCAACTGCGAGTGCACCGACGAGCGGTACATCGAGGCGTTGATCGAGATGGCACAGCCGGACGTCAAGGGTTGGTGGGACCGCTACCGGGGGACGTTGCCCCAAAGCCTTCTGGACATTGCCGAGTTGGAAGCTTCCGCGATGGGGATGCGAGTGGCGAACACCGTGCACATCCCCGGACTGCTCCAGACGCCCGACCACGCCCTCGCGGTCTTCCGGGTAGCCGTGCCCACGCTCCCGGACCACGAAGTCGGGCTCCGACTCGCCCTCCGCGCAGAACGGCAACAGGTCCTCGTCCAAGACGATCCGCCCACGTATCGAGCCGTCATCCACGAAGCGGCACTTCGGATGCAGTTCGGCGGCAGGGCGATCGCGCGGGCCCAACTGGAACACCTGATCGGCATGTCCGAGCGACCGAACGTCACACTGCTGGTCATCCCCTACGAAGCAGGAGCCTTCCCCGGCGCGGGTCAAAGCGTCCTCTACGCCGAGGGTCCGGTGCCACTACTCGACACCGTTCAGGTCGACAGCTCGCACGGGCCTGCGTTCATGTGGGCCGAGAACCAGTTGGCCAAGTACCGAGCACAACTGAACTGGCTGGAAGACCTCGCCCTGCCCACCGATCAGTCCTGCGATTTCATCCACCGAATCGCCCGCCACCTGTGAGGAAAACTCCTATGCACGGCATCACTTGGGAAGACCCCTTCTGCGCCGAGGGCAACTCGTGCTTTCGCCTCGGTACAGACGCGAACGGCAACGGATACATCGCGGTCGCGGGACATGAAGACGCTTGCGTCAAGGACTCCCTCGAAGCCCTCCGCGTCCTCATCCGAGACATCAAGGCGGGCAAGGCCGACCACCTGCTCTAGGCCCAGGCGCCCGCCAGTAAGTCACGAGAGGTCACCCACACCATCGCTCGCCGACTCTGAAGGAGTTTCAATGCAGGACATCGCATGGGAAGCCCCGTTCTGCGGTGAGGGCAACAACTGCTTCCGCCTGGGCACCGACGCCGAAGGGAACGCCTACATCGCCGTCGCCGGACACGAGGACGAGTACGTCACCGACACCATGGACGCCCTCCGCACCCTCATCCGCGACATCAAAGCCGGCAAGGCCGACCACCTGCTGTAGCCCACCGGACAAACGGGTATCACCCATCACGGCAGCTGTCGCGACCTCACGACGCCAACTCATGTGCGCACACCGTCACTTCAGGAGCACCCATGCCTGACATCGCCTGGGACGAACCCTTCTGCCAGGACTCCGGAAACTGCTTCCGGCTCGGCACAGACGCGGACGGCAACGGCTACATCGCCGTCGCCGGACACGAAGACGAGTACGTCACCGACACCATGGACGCCCTCCGCACCCTCATCCGCGACATCAAAGCCGGTCGGGCCGACCATCTGCTTTAGGTCCCTGCGGACTTGCCGGACCGCGCCGTGCAACCGAGCGCGCCTGCGGGTGGGCTCGGGCCCGCGTGCGGCGGCGCGACTGCCGTCCGGCGCTGCCACCCGGGTCGGCTACTTCCCGATTCGTAGGCTTTCCTCCCGTATGGCGGACGGCAGTTGCCGCGATCACGATCGCCATGCGAATGCGCATTCGTCATCGTCGTACGAATCGGCCGCATCCGGGCGCGACGAGCCCGCACCGGCCGCATCGGAAAGTGGTTCAACGTCAACTTCCCCTTGTCGTCATGCACTTGCCAAATCCCCTTTAGGCTTCGGCCAACGAAGTGGGTCACGGCCGACCGGAAGGGTTTCTCGCGGGGTCGCACGCCGGGCCTTTTTAGACAATGAGAGCAGGTATGACACATTTAACTGAACAGACGGACGGCGCCACACCCGGGCCCGGCCGACTGCGGTCGGCTTTGCGCGTGCGCCGCTCCGTGGGCGGCCTCGCGGCGCTCGCCATAGTGTTCGGCGGTTTCGCGCTGGGCGCGGGGCCGGCATATCCGCAGACGGACGACGGCTCCGTAACGGTCCGGGTGGTGCGGGCCGTGGACACCACCGGCGTGTGGAGTCCCGCCCTGGAACCGGGCATGGGCGGCGTCACGGTGACCCTCACCAACGACGCCGGCGTCAAGGTCACCGGGGTGACGGCCGCCGACGGCACGGTCACGCTGGCGCCCGGCACGGCGCGGACGACCGCGGGCAAGTACCGGGTCCAGGTGGTGAATCCGAAGCCGGGGGTGTTGTTCCCGGCATTCGCCTCGCGGCAGGGCCTGGACGGCGCGCCGAACCAGCTCAGCAGCAACGAGGAGTTCGTCGACCTCGGCGACGGAAAGCACGTCGCGTACACGACGGGCCTGTGGAGCCCCGGCGACTACTGCCAGAAGAACGCGCCGCTGGCCACCGCGTGCCAACCCTCGACGAACGAACCGACGTCCACGCGGACGTTGGTGACGTTTCCCTACAGCGCGCGCGGCGTCAACACGAACGTGACGAACGTGGCCACGAACGCCGAGACCGGCAACCTTTACGGCATCGGCTGGAGCAAGCCCGAAAAGCGGCTGTTCAGCTCGGCGCTGGCCAAGCGCGACACGGCGTATGGCCCCGGCGGCGCGGGCGGGATCTACGTCACGGACGTCGCCGACAAGAAGACGTCGCTGTTCACCACCGTCCCGGACGCCGGAACTTCGGCGCACGGCGTGGGCACCAGTGACAACGCCTTCCTCGCCGCCCCCGGCAAGGAGAGCCTGGGCGACATCGAGGTCTCCGACGACGGCCGCGACCTGTTCGTGGTCAACCTCAACAACCGCAAGCTGTACCGCTACGACGCCGCTCTGCCGACCGCCACGGCACCGGTGGCCTCGTACGCCATCCCGGACCCCGGCTGCCCCGCACCGGGCGACTGGCGTCCGTTCGGCCTGGGCCTGCAGGACGGCATCGGATACGTCGGCGGCGTCTGCTCGGGCGAGTCGACCGGGAAGCTCTCGGACATGCGCGCCGTGGTCCTGACCTTCGACCCGAAAACCGGGGATTTCGGCACGGCCGTGCTGAACCAGCCCCTGGACTACCCGCGCAAGTACACGCTCAACACGACTTGCCCGGGGGCGGGTTGGTTCCCCTGGACGAACACGTTCCCGACGCAGCAGAACGGGCAGACGTGCGTCGGCGGCATGGCCAACCCCGAACCCGAGTTGGCCGACATCGTCTTCGAGACCGACGGCTCGATGCTGCTGGCCTTCCGTGACCGGTTCGGCGACCGCGTCACGGCGTTTCCGCGGCCCGGAGACCCCCCGACGCAGCTCCCGGTGGTGGCCGGTGGCGACCTGAACAAGGCGTGCCTCTCCGGCGGCAAGTACGTCATGGACACGAACAACGGCTGCGGGTTCACGACGCGAGGAACCAGGTTCTTCCATGTGGGCACCATCGGGGAGGCCCATCCGAACTCGGCCTACGCCGGCATCGGGCTCTCGAAGGTGGAGGAGTTCGTCGCGACCGCCGGAGTGGATCCTGTCGACACCCCGGTGGGCGCCGGCGTGATGTTCACCAAGCGGGATGGCACGCGGCAGCCCGGTTCGGGGCTGCGCATGAACCCCGAAGGCGGCCCGGCCTCCTTCGGCAAGGGCGCCTCGATGGGCGACCTGGAGGTGCTCTGCGACCAGGCGCCGCTCCAGATCGGAAACCGGGTCTGGTACGACCCCGAGCGCAAGGGCATCCAGAGCCCGGGTCAGCGTCCGGTGTCCGGCGCCACCGTCAACCTCTACGACGAGTCCGGCAAGGTGGTCGGGACGGCGAAGACGACGGCGCGCGGTGAGTACTACTTCGACGATTCGAACGTGACCGGCGGTCTGAAGCCGAAGACCAAGTACACCATCCGGATCGACAACCCGGCCGACTACGCGCCGAACGGGCCGCTGTACCAGTGGGTGCCGACCGACGAGGGGGTCGGCGACAACCGCTTCGTGGACTCCAAGGGCATCGTCCCGCAGGGCGGACGTTATCCGGAACGGGCGCTGACCACCGGCGGACCGGGCGAGAACGATCACACGTTCGACTTCGGATTCCGTCTCCAGGAGGGTTCGGTGCGTCTGGTCAAACACGACCAGGACGACAAACCGCTGGCCGGAGCGAAGTTCGTGCTCTGGCGGGACAGCAACGGGACCGAGGGATTGCAGCCCGAGGGGGCGACTCCCGACACGAAGGTCGGCGAGCCGTGCACGACCGGGACCGATGGCGGCTGCAAACGCGACGTGGTCCCCGGGACGTACTACTGGCAGGAAGTCAGCCCTCCCGATGGCTACGCCCCGCCGGACAAACCGGTACTCGGCCCGCTGGTGCTGAACGCGCAGAACCTCGACGCCGGAGTCTCCGTGACGGCGGTCAACCGAAAGCTGCCCACCACACCGCCGACAACGAGCACGCCGACGCCATCGGGTACACCGACCACGCCGGGCACCTCGGGTGGCAGCGGCGGGGGCTCGTCTTCGCCCCTGGCGCGCACCGGCCTGAACGGCGGCCTCCCCTTGGCCTTGGCCGGCTCTGCGGTGTTGATCGCCCTCGGCGGCGGGGCACTCGTGCTCTTCCGTAGGCGCGAAGCCCGGCAGCGGTAACTCCGGGCACGGTGATCGGCGGCCGATGCCGGCTGCCGACCGTTGATCGCCGACAGAGATGGATCGGGCGGGTTCGCGGACCGATGGTCCGCGAACCCGCCCGAATCTTTGACCGATGCAAGGAAAGGCATCTGCATGGCCCGGAAGAAGAGCGGCGGCCGCCCGCCGCGGCGAAGGCTCTGGTTCGCGGCCCTGACAGTGGTCGCGCTGTGCGGGACCACGGCGGGTGGGCTGGCCGTCCACCGGGCGCTCTCCGACGGCGGCGAGCCGGACCGGGCGGTGACCGTCGACGAGGCGTCCCGCCTGGCAGCGTCGCGGCTGACGTTGTATCAGGCCAGTCCGGTCGCGGTGACCCTCACCGCCGCCGAAGGCGGGGATGTCGCGATCCGGGTCGAGGGGATCGTGGACTACCGCACCCACCGGGCCGTGGGCGGCTACCAGGTCACCGGAAGCGCCGGCCGACTCGACCGCGGCCTGATCGTCTGGGACGGCGCCGGCCTGGGACTGGCGCCGGTACCGGAAGGCGTCGACGGGCCACCGTGGCAGCAGGCCGAGCACATCCCCCGCCAGGGCTGGTCGTCGCGCGCCTACACCGCGGATCCGCTGGACTCCGGGCTCCGGCTGCTGATCCAGCTCGGCGCGGACCGGCCCGACAATCCGATGTTGCTCGCGCAGTCCGGGGCGCGATGGCTGGGCCGCGACCGCATCCAGGGTCGGAACTACGACAGGTTCTCCGGTCCGCGCGCCCAGGACGCCGCGCGCGGCACGGCGACCGACGGCACACTCTCGCCGCTGACGTACTGGGTCGACGACGACGGCGGACTGCGGCGGGCGACGATGCGCATGCCGGGCCTGGGCACCCCGACGACAGTCGAGATCACCGGACGCGACGACAAGGCGCGCATGCCCGAAGCGCCGTGGGTCGCCGGTTGAGCCGGCCGCGCCGAAGCCGGCCGGGCTCCCCGACCACCTGAACGGGCTACGGGACATGGCAACCGAGCTGCGGAGCAGCCTTGTCGGCCCCCTTCCGCGCCGGTGCACACCGACCAGGCTCAGCGTGGTTGCGGTATCGCGGTGGCGTCGGTCGGCAGGGCGTAGCGGTCGGGATCGACCGGTCCGGGCAGGTCCGTCGCCGGCCGGCCGGGCACCGTGGGGTCGGGCATCGAAGGTTGGGCGGGCGGGGCGGGCACGGCGTGGAACGCAACGCCGGGCGGCGGCTGGACCGGGACGGCTCGCCCCGCCGGGACGGTCCGGCGTGGGGTGATGCCGCACCCGGCGAGATCCTCCAGGCCGTTCGGGCTCTGTGTCGCGGGCGAGTTGCCGGTGAAGCAGTTGCCGGGGTCGGCCGCGGCCGTCACCAGGTCGGTGCCGTTGTCCGTGACGCGGTTGCCCTCGACGCGGTTGCCGACGGCCGGATGCCCGGCCGGGTCGGTGACGACGACCCCGGCCGAGCGATTGCCCCGGATGAGGTTGCGCGCGATGTGGTTCTCCTGGCCGCCACCGATCCCGATGCCGATCCCGAAGCCTCCGTCGGCCTGTTCGGGCGTGTCCGACGCGTTGTTGTCGGTGATCACGTTGCCGGCGATCACCGCGCCGTGCTGAGGCGCGAGCGCCTCCAAGTCGTTGGAATTCACCGTGATTCCGACGCGGTTGCCGACGACGCGGTTGCCGAGCACCGACAAGCCCTCCGAGGCGTTGGTGATTTCGATGCCGACCGCGTTGCGCTCCACCGTGTTGCCACGCACCAGCGTGTCGCACGGCTTGCACTGGCCGACGTAGATTCCGGAATCGGCCTGCCCGGACGTGTAGGACTCCTCGATGACGCCGCCGCGCGCGTCGAAGGCGTAGATGCCGTAGAGCCCGTTGTTGTACGCCGTCACCTTGGTGGCCCGGAACCCCTGCACCATCGGGAAGCGCGCGGTGTCCAGCGGGTTGTACGCCGAGCCGCCCGCGCCTCGCTGTTGCAGTCGCTCGTCGGTGACGCCGGTGAACAAGACGCCGTTGGCGAGATAACCGCGGACGGTGAGGTTCTCCACCACCGAGCCGGCGCCGGTGACCGTGATGCCGTTGGCGAGCCGCACACCGCCGTCGAAGACCACCGCGTTGCGGTCCATGCCGCGCAACACCACGCGCGGCGTGGTGACCCGCACGCTCTCGCGGTACACGCCGGGGCCGACCAGCACCGAGTCACCCTCACGAGCGGCGTCCACCGCCTTCTGCACCGTGCGGAAGTCCTGCGGCACACGGAGCACGGTCCCGGCCGGGTGCCGCTCGGCGGACGTCTTGGAATCCGTCGACGAGCAGCCCGCGACCGCCGGCGCGACACAGACGAGCACCAGCGACAGGTACCGCAGCGTTGTCGTCCGCAGGACGGCAGGCCGGGATATGCGACGAGGCAACGAGCGGTTGGGAGACAGGAGTTGCATGACAGGTGTTCTATCGTCTGCAATATCGCCCATGCATACCGAACCGAGAAGTCCGCAGGAACGGGCGCGACCTGCCACATCCGGTTTGGGACGCAGGGCCCTCCTCGCGACCGGAGCGGCGCTGGCCGCAGCGGTCGGCGCGGCGGCGGAGCCGGTGCCGGACAACGTTCGGGCACAGCGCCGCGGCACCGCGTCCGGCGCCCCGCCGGCGACAACGGCGATCGACTTTCACGGCCCGCGGCAAGCCGGTGTGACGGGGCCCCAGTTACCTGCCACGCAGATGCTGTCCCTGGATCTTCCGCCGACGTCCGCCACCGCGGACCGCGAGACCCTTCGCAACGTCCTCGCAGCGCTGACCCGCACCCTCTCCACCGCGGCCGCAGGCACTCTGCCGGACCCGCGCCTTCGGACCGGTGAGACGACCCGACTCGCCTGTGTCGTGGGCGTCGGCACCGCACTCGCGTCCCGGCTCGGCCTGAACGTACCCGCCGAACTGGCCGACCTGCCGCCCTTCCCCGGTGATCGCCTGGATGCGGCACGCGGCAACGGCGACGTGCTGCTCCAGTTGTGCGCGGCCGATCGCTGGACGCCGACCGTCGTCGCCGAACTGGCCGCCGCCGCCGCGCAGTCCGCCGGCGCCGTCTCGCGCTGGACCCAATCCGGATTCCTGCCCCACACAGCACCGGGCATCACCCCGCGGAACCTCTTCGGGTTCAAGGACGGCACCGCCAACCCCGACGACACGGCCGCCGTGCGCTGGGTCTGGGGCCCGCCGGGAGCCCACCGGAACGGAACCATCCTGGTCTACCGCAGAATCCACATGGACGTCGCCGGCTTCGCGGCAGTCCCCGAGGACCGGCAGAACAGGATCATCGGCCGCCGCGCCGGCGACGGCGTCCCGCTCACCGGCACCGCCGAGCACGACGATCCGGACATCTACGCCAAGCACCCCGACGGCTCCTACGTCATTCCCGTGACGTCCCACGTCCGCCTCAGCAGCCCCCGCCTCGACGGAGGCGCCCGAATGCTCCGCCGAAGCTACAACTACGACGACGGCCCGAACGACCGCGGCCTGCTGTTCTGCGCCTTCATGCGCGACCCTGCTCTCTTCACCCGCGTCCAGAACCGCATGGCCGCACGCGACGCGCTGATCCCCTTCATCGAACATCGGGCCTCGGCCGTGGCCTACATACTCCCGGGCATCAATCCGGGCGGAACCCTGGGCGAACAACTCTGGACGTGAGAGCAGGTCCCCGTCCGGGAACAGGCGGATACCGACGCCTGGGCACCGATGCCGAAGGGAACGCCTACATCGCCGTCGCCGGACACGAAGACGAATGCGTCACCGACACCATGGACGCCCTCCGCACCCTCATCCGCGACATCAAAGCCGGCAAGGCCGGCCACCTGCTGTAGCCCACAAGTGACCGGTGGCGCGCACGCACGAAGCGCGCCCCCCGGAGTGGGAGGCGCGCTTCGGCGAAGGGGCCGCGGGGTCAGAAGACGAAGACGCCTCGGGCGACCTTGCCCGCCTCGGCGTCCTCGACCGCGTGGTGGAAGTCGTCCAGGGCGTAGGTCTGGGTGACCAGTTCGTCGAGCCGCAGGGCGCCGGTCTTGTACAGGTCCGCGTAGCGCGCGATGTCGTACTGCGGGCGCGAAGAGCCGTAACGGCAGCCCATGATCGACTTGTCCAGGAACATCGAGGACACGTGGAAGGACGCCTCGGCGTCCGACGGCGCGACGCCCAGGATGATCGCCTGGCCGGCCCGCCCGAGCATGTCGATCGCGTTGCGGATCACCCCGACGTGCCCGACGCACTCGAACGCGTGGTCCACGCCGCCCGGAACCAGTTCCTGGACCGCCTTGACCGAGTCCTCGACCGCGCGCGCGTCCACGAAGTCGGTCGCGCCGAACTCGCGCGCCACCGCCTCCTTCGCCGGGTTCGCGTCCACGGCCACGATCCGCACCGCGCCCGCGAGCTTCGCGCCCTGGATCACGTTCAGGCCGATGCCGCCCGTGCCGATCACCGCGACGGTGTCGCCCGGCTGCACCTTCGCCCGGTTCAGCACCGCGCCCACGCCGGTCAGCACGCCGCAGCCGATCAGCGCGGCGGACGCGAGCGGGATGTCCTTGGGGATCTTGACCGCCTGGACACCCTTGACCACGATCTGCTCGGCGAACACCGACAGGCCCGCGAAGTTGTAGACCGGCTTGCCGCCGCGCGTGAACGGCTGGTTGAGCTGGCCGAAGCTCTTGGCACACATGGTCGGTCGACCCCGGTCGCACTCACGGCACGCGCCGCACGAGGCCAGCGTGGACAGCGCCACGTGGTCGCCGGGCTTGACGTGGGTGACCAGCTCGCCGACCGCCTCCACGACGCCCGCGCCCTCGTGCCCGAGCACGACCGGGGGCGGGAAGGGGATGGTGCCGTTGATCACCGAGATGTCGCTGTGGCACAGACCGGCCGCACCGATCTTCACCAGGACCTCGTTGGCCCCGGGTGCGCGCACCTCGAGGTCATCGACGATCGAGGCTTCCTTGCCGTCGAAAAGAACGCCCTTCACCGGTTCCTCCTCCATCGGAAATGGGCTGACGAGCCGGGGCGCTCGACGGCTTACCGGCCGGACCGGCTCCGGAGCTTCAAGCGCGCACGCGTACCCGCGCGGCACTCTAGCCCGGAACTGATGAGCAGTCAGCCGGTTGTGACAGTCCTCTCGTCACACCGCGACACCGCCTCTGAGCAGCCCGTCGATCACACACGTGTCGCATCGACGTACGGTTCATCACCCGTGTCACAGCGGCCACTTCACGAACCGCGCGGCGCACCGACCGCGTCCAGGATCCGGTGCATGGCCTCGACCGGAAGCGCCGGATTGCGCGCCGCGTACGGCCCGAGTTCGGCATCGTCCAGGAGTGCGAGCAGCCGATCCACCGGCACTGCCGGATGCCCGGCGAGCGCGGTTCGCACACACCGCTGCGGATCGGCGAGCAGCCCGAGCACCACGCCCGCCGGCGCGTCCGGATCGCGCAGCACGAGCTCGCGCATGCCCGGATCCGGATCGCCCGCGAACCGTGCGAGCCCGTGGGTCGGGAAACCCGCGCGGTAGATCAGCCGACTCCGCCCGCGACCGCGGAAGTCCCGATACGCCCGCAACAGCAACTCCGGCCCGACGCCTGCCTGGTGACGACAGGTCAGCACCCGCACCCCGAGATCGGGATCCACCGCCAGGAGACCGCGCGACCTTGCCGAAAGCCCGGCCGAGCCCGCCGCGATCCGCCGCAGCCCGGGATGTGCCGAGCGCGCCCACTCGTCCGGCGTACCCGCGAGGGGACGTGGCGAGTACCGAATCGCCTCGTCCAGGTCCTCCACCGCCGGCACCTCGTAGTGGATCGCCGCCCGCTGATCCTCCGTCAACTCCGATCGCATCGACACCCCGGTAGCGCACGCGCGGATCGGGATCGCGCGCCAGGACCGCCACCAGATCGGCCGAGAGATGTGGATTCCCGGCGGCGTAGTACCGGTAGTGCGGCGGCGCTTGACCCCAAACGATCCGCTCGGCGTCGGCGCGCGTGAGCGGGCGGCGGCAAATGGCCGATTCACTGCCTCGGTTGGTCGGCGCCCAGTCGATGTCGGTCAAGCATCGTCGTACATCCATCGCCGTCCTTCTGGCCCGTGTGCGGACCCTGCGCTCCCGGTCGACGGTCAGCACCACCCGATCGGCGCAGAGCAAACTCTCCCACCACCCGCACGCCATCGACCGCAGCTCCGCCTCCGGCCGCCGCGCGAACGATCGATAGATGTGCGACGGCATGCTCCCGGAGGCGAGAAGCTCCTGCATCACGTCGTCCCGGCTCAACACCTGATCGCCGTAACCGCTCTCCCACGACATCACGTGCGAAAGAAATCGCGCGTATCCGTCGTCCGGCAGCGGACGCGGGTCCCCGTCCGGATGGCGTACGCCACGGACCGTGCGGGCAATCACCCTCCGGTCCGGATCGCCGACCAGGCGCGCCCGCTGCGCCGGATCCACGTACGGATTGCCGGCCAACCCCATGCGCACCCAGCGGTCGGGATGCCCGACCATCGCCTCGATCACATCCTGCGGCAGGGCCGGCGCACCGGCGAGCCCGATGCGGGCGACCCGTCCCAGCTCACCGGTCAACGCCCGTAACAGGACCTCCCGCGGCGCCTCCGGATTCCCCAACACACCCTCGGCCCGCTCGTCGATCCCCGTCACGTCCCGCCCCCGCTCGGAATGTCCACGACGCCCAGGATCCACGGCTTCACCGCGACCGGAAGGCCGAAGCCTCCGGCCACCACCGACCCGCCCGAGTCGGTTCGTCCGCCTCAAGCGGTGTGCGGCGTGAAGACGACGGTCGAGGCGTCCCCATCCAGGGCGATGTTCAACGACGCGTCGAGCGCCTTCGCCAGGCGGGCGAGCAGCGGGAGGGTCGGTATCGTGCCGCCGAGTTCGATCTTGAAGATCTCCGGCTGCGTCATGTCCGCCCGCTTGCCGAGTTCGCTCTGCGAGATGCCCAGTGCGGTACGCCGCTCATAAACCGCCAGGCCGAGAACCGAAGCCATGCGGATCTCCACATGAATGGCCTGGGCCTCGGGCGATTCGGTGCCGCCGGCCACAAGCCTCCAGTCCCGAGTGAGCTTCCAGCGCGTATGGCTCATCAGGATTGTCCCTTCACGCAAGGATCATCCCCATACACAAGTGTATGGCCGGACATCCGAGGCGCGGCGGCCTCGGGTGGTGCGCCGGCCGGAAGGCCGTCGACCTCCGCGGTCACGCGCTGCACCCGAGCCCGGTGGGGCGCATGGTGCCGATGGGGCGGGCCGGCGGGTGCGCGGACGAATCGTGATCGGGGAAGCGAAATCGGTGCCCACAGGATATTGACGCCTCGTCCGACACTGATCACCCTGAGTGTGGCGGTCGTTCGCGAGGGGACGACGAGGCGCCCGGGACGTGCCCTGGGTTTCCTCGACGAAGTGGGACCGTCATCGTTCCGGGCCTCGTCGCGGTGCCCGGAACGCATGCGGGCCCCGGGACAGGGCGATCCTGTCCGGGGCCCGCACGCCGTCCGGTCTACGCGTGTTCGAGGTCCACGCCGACCCGGCCGACCCCGGACCAGCCGACCCGGCGACCCGGCGACCCGGCGACAGCCGACGCCGGTCGAATCGTCCCGTCCTACTTGATCGCCACCGGGTTCACCGGCGTGCCGACGCCGCCCACGAAGGGTTCCGGCGAGGCCTCCAGGAAGAACTCGTACACGCCGTCCGCCGCGCAGTCCTCGGACAGCTCCTCCAGGTTCCAGTTCTGCCCCTGGAGCATGCCCATCTCCACCAGGTGCAGCGCGTGCACCGCCATGAAGCAGTCCTCGATCTCCGGCGGGAAGACCTCGAAGGTCACGGTGTCGTTGGCCACCGCCGCCACGTCGCGCGCGTGGAACCACTCGGGCGTGCGCACCGACAGGCCCGGGCCGTAGAAGTACATGTCCTTCTCGCCCGCGAAGTACTGCCGGATCTGCCCCGTGCGCACCAGCACGATGTCACCCGCGCGGACCCGCACGTTGCCGAACTCCTCGGCCGCCTCCAGGTCGGCGGGGGTCACCGCGTACTCCGGCGGCAGGATGTCCAGGCCCTTGGCCCGCGCCACGTCGAGCAGCACGCCGCGCGAGACCAGCGTCTTGACGTTGTGGATGCCGAGCTTGCGCGCGCCGTCCTCCGCCGTGACCGTCTCCTTGGCCGAGTGGCCGTTGTACAGCCGGTCGTCGTAGGTCGCGTGGGTCAGCCCGTCCCAGTGCGTACCCGCCTGGATGCCCATCACCACCGAGTCGTCGCTGGTGGCCACCGTGCCGGGGCCGAAGACCTCGTGGTTGACCAGGAACGTGGTGCGCTTGGGGTTGTCCCGGCCCGGGATCATCCCGTTCTGGATGCCGTCCTCGCGCAGTTCCACGGCCAGCGAGAAGCGCTTGCCGGTGCGCACGCAGCCCGCCGCGGCCTTGACCACGTCGTCCGTGATCAGGTTGATCGTCCCGATTTCGTCCTCCCGGCCCCATCGGCCCCAGTTGTTCACACGAGCGGCGAGTTCATGAAACTCGGGGGGCAGCGACATAGGGGAGCCTCCTCCAGGCGGTGGTGACACGTGCCGATGGGCACGAATACCGACAGGCGCACTCTCGGAATCCGACGACCGCGCTGTCAAGTGCGTGTGTGGTGCTGCGTCGTGCTGTGTGCTGCGGCACTCTATCCAGGAAAACTAACGGATCGTCAGATAATGTCGGGAGGGCGTTCTCACAGGCTGCGCACCTTGCGTCCGCAAGGCTGCCGGACCTGTGCGGGCGGTCGCAGCGGTCCAGACCGCGACGACCGCGGAGCGCGCCACGACCGACCCCACCTGGGCCTCGGCCCTCGACTTCCGGGGCCTACTGGCGAGGCCACCGACAAGGAGCGGACAACACATGGGTGACTTCCTCACGGGCAAGGTAATCGCGGTCACCGGCGCCGGCCGGGGCATCGGCCGGGCCGTCGCACTCGCCGCCGCCGCGCACGGCGCCAAGGTGGTCGTGAACGACTACGGCGTCGCGATGGACGGCAGCGCGCCGACCAGCGAGGTCGCCGACGCCGTGGTGAAGGAGATCGAGGCGCTCGGCGGCGAGGCCGTCGCGGTCGCCGACTCCGTGGCCACGATGGAGGGCGGCGCCCGGATCGTGAACGCCGGCGTCGAGAAGTGGGGCCGGATCGACGGCGTCGTCACCGTCGCGGGCAACCTGCGCGAGCGCATGTTGTTCAACATGACCGAGGACGAGTGGGACAGCGTCATCGCCACCCACCTCAAGGGCACCTTCACCGTCGTGCAGGCCGCGTCCAAGGTGATGAAGACCCAGGGCTTCGGCTCGATCGTCGGCTTCACCTCCGGCGTGTACGCGCTCGGCTCGGTCGCCCAGGCGAACTACGCCGCGGCCAAGGGCGGCATCGTCTCGTTCGTGCGCTCCGCCGCGCTGGGCCTGAACAAGTACGGCGTCAACGCCAACTGCGTCGCGCCGGTGGCCCGGACCCGGATGTCCGAGGGTGTCCCGCAGACGCTCAAGGAGATCGGCGACCCCGAGGACGTCGCGGAACTGGTGGTCTTCCTGCTCTCCGACCACGCCAAGAACATCACCGGTCAGGTGTACACGACCGCCGGCCCCAAGATCGCGCTGTGGGACCAGCCGCACGAGATCAAGACGATGTACGCGGCCGACCGCTGGACGGCCGAGGAGATCGCCGAGAAGCTGCCCACCCAGATCGGCCAGGACCCGATGCCGGTACTCGCGCAGCTCAAGGAGTACGCGGCCGCCGCGGCCAAGAAGAAGGCCGCCGAGGCCGCTGCCGCCGCCGGCAACTGACCCAGTCCTCGGCAGGCGGTGCGCGCGGGGTTCGAAGTCGTGAACGGCGAACCCCGCGCGCCGCTGTCCGTGCACCCCCCGCGAGATTGGACAGGCTGTGGATTTCCGGTACAGCGCCGAGGACGAGGAGTTCCGGGCCGAGGTCCGCGAGTGGCTCCGGGAGAACCTCTCCGGTGAGTTCGCCGCGGCCGTCGGTACCGGCGGTCCCGGCAGCGAGCACGAGCACTTCGAGATCCGCCGCGCCTGGGAGCTGCGCCTGGGCGAGGGCGGCTGGATCGGCTTGGACTGGCCCAAGCGATTCGGGGGCCGCGAGGCGTCCTTGATGCAGCAGGTGATCTTCGGCGAGGAGTACGCCCGCGCCCAGGCTCCCGGCCGGGTCAACCACATGGGCGAGAACCTGCTCGGCCCGACCGTGCTCGCGTTCGGCACCGAGGAGCAGAAGGCCCGCTTCCTGCCCGCCATCGCGCGCGGCGAGGAGCTGTGGTGCCAGGGCTACTCGGAGCCGGGCGCCGGTTCCGACCTGGCCAACCTGCGCACCACCGCGACCGTCGACCCCGAGTCCGGCGACTGGCTGATCACCGGCCAGAAGGTGTGGACCTCGCTCGCGCACGAGGCGAACTGGTGCTTCGTGCTGGCCCGCACCGATCCCGCGTCGCAGCGGCACAAGGGCATCACGTTCCTGCTCGCGCCGATGGACCAGCCGGGCATCGAGATCCGCCCGATCGTGCAGTTGACCGGCACCAGCGAGTTCAACGAGGTGTTCTTCGACCACGCCCGCGCGCGAGCCGAGCACGTGGTCGGCGAGGTCGGCGCGGGCTGGGGCGTGGCGATGGGCCTGCTCGCGTTCGAGCGCGGAGTCTCCACGTTGGCCCAGCAGATCGGCTTCGAGATCGAGTTGGACAACGTGGTCGCCGAGGCGAAGGCGAACGGCGCGATCGAGGACCCGGTACTGCGCGACCGACTGCTGCAGAGCTGGATCGACCTCAAGGTGCTGCGCTGCAACGCGCTGCGCACGCTCGGCTCGCCCGATCCCGGCGCGGCCTCGGTGGCCAAGCTGGTGTGGGCGGGCTGGCATCAGCGGCTCGGCACGCTCGCGATGGACGTGGCCGGCCCCGAGGCCACCCTGGCCGCCGAGGCACCGTACGAACTGTCCGCCGCGCAACGCCTGTTCCTGTTCACCAAGTCCGACACCATCTATGGCGGGTCGAACGAGGTACAGCGCAACATCATCGCCGAGCGTGTCCTCGGCATGCCCCGTGAACCGCGAGGAGACGCCAAGTGAGTTCCTTGAGTCAACCTCTATGCAGCCGAGGACTTACTGGTGGCCATGTTGATTTTGCCGTTGGCTTGGTGGGTTTCGCGGTCGTAGCAGGTTCCGTCGCGCCAGCAGGCCCATATGACGCGCAGCCAGGCTCGGGCGAGGATGCGTGTGGCGTGGGGGTGTCGTTTCTGGCGGGCGCGGGCGTCGGTGTAGATCTTCGCGGCCCACTCGCTGCCGTGTCGGCTGTTGTCGGCGAAGGTGGTCAGGGCGAGGCGGGCTCTTCGGTTGGTCGCGAAGCGGAAGGTCACCGCGCGGGACTTGCCGGAGGCGCGGGTGACGGGCACGACGCCGGCCTCGGCGATGAGTTGTTCGCAGGTCCGGGCGCGTTCCAGGAGCGGGCCGATCTCGCCGACGATCTGGCCGAGGTTGACCTTGCCGATGCGTGGCATGGACGCGAACAGCGGTGCGTAGGGGTGGGTTTCGACCGCGTCGGCGATGGCCTTGTCGAGCAGGCGGATGGTTGTGCGTATGCCCTGAACGAGTTGGACCTGGACGCGGATCAGCCGCTCGACGACCACCTCGCCGAGCCGGGAGGCCGCGGTCGGGGCCGAACGCAGACGTTCGATGAGCACGCTGCCGGGTCGCTTGCCCGAGTAACCCCGGCGCTTGCACCAGGCTTGAAGGCGTCCGGCAGTCAACTTGGCGGCGGAGGCCGGGGTGGGGTATCGCTCCAGGAACGCGAGGGCGATGTCGCTGTCGAGGTCGGCGAACACCGCCTTGCCGCCGGGCCAATGCATGTCGAGCAGCGCGGCGAGTTGGTTGGTCGCCGCGACGCGGGCCTCGATGTGGTCGGCGCGCTGTCGGGTGAGCGCCTGGAGGTCCATGGTGGCCTGCTCGGTGGGTTCCAGGCGGGGCAGCATGTGGCCGTCGGTGCGCAGGTAGTCGGCGAGTTTCATGCTGTCGCCGGCGTCGGTCTTGGCCTTGGATGCGCCCCAACGCGCCCGCATCGCGTGGAAGGCGTTCGGGTGCACCGGTACCACCGGGTGCCCGGCGGCGAGGAGTCGGTCCACCGCCAGACCGCGGGTGGTCTCGATCGCGACCGGGAGATCCGCCGGGGCTCCGTGTTTCCGCAGTCGGGCCAGGGTCTTGGTGAACCCCTCCTCGGTGTGGGCGAACTCCCAGCGGTCGACGCGCTTTCCGGTGTCGTCCATGACGGTGACGTCGTGGGTCTCGGTCGCCCAGTCCCATCCGATGAACACGAAAGAAGTACTCCTGTGCCTGTGATGGAGCACCTGCTCGGGGGTGAGGTCGTCTGCCGGGAGCTCATTAATCGGCCCTCTGTGGGGCGTGTCCCTGAAGCCGATCAGACGGCCTCGGTCCGGTGGGGCCGGCGGAACTCACTTTGGCCGTCGAACGGCTCGCGCCACAGGCCGTGCACCCACCGGGACCGAGAGGTCACAACCCTACTCGTGAAGGCTGCACAAAGGATGGTCCTCTAATGAGCCCCACCCCCGCCCCCGCCTACGTCGAGGGCCACGGCCTGTTGGCCGGCAAGACCGTCCTGATCACCGCCGCGGCCGGCACCGGGATCGGCTTCGCCGCGGCCAAGCGCGCCGCGGAGGAGGGCGCCGTGATCGCGATCAGCGACAAGCACGAGCGCCGCCTCGGCGAGGCCGCCGACGAACTCGCCAAGCTGATCGGGTCCCGCCCGCTCGCCGTCCCGTGCGACGTCACGGTCGAGGACGAGGTGCAGCACCTGATCGACACGGCCGCGCGCGAACTCGGCGGCATCGACGTGCTGATCAACAACGCCGGGCTCGGTGGCGAGGCCAACCTCGTCGACATGACCGACGCGCAGTGGGACCTGGTGATGAACGTGACGCTGAACGGCACGTTCCGCTGCACCCGGGCGGCGCTGCGGCACATGCAGCCGCGCGGCAAGGGTGTGATCGTCAACAACGCCTCGGTGCTCGGCTGGCGCGCGCAGAAGGGTCAGGCGCACTACGCCGCGGCCAAGGCCGGTGTGATGGCGCTGACCCGGTGCTCCGCCGTGGAGGCGGCCGAGTTCGGCGTACGGGTCAACGCGGTCGCGCCGAGCATCGCGATGCACGCGTTCCTGGCCAAGGCCTCGTCCGAGGAACTGCTCGACGAGCTGTCCTCGCGCGAGGCGTTCGGGCGCGCGGCCGAGCCGTGGGAGGTCGCGAACGTGATGGTCTTCCTCGCGTCGGACTACTCGTCGTACATGACCGGCGAGGTCGTCTCGGTCAGCTCGCAACGCGCCTGACGACACGTCACTCCGGCGGCCTGACGGCACGTCACGTCGGCGTGGTGACGGCGCATCACGTCGGCGCGCGCGGCGACCCATCGCGCCGCGCGCCGGCCGCCACACCTCTGACGTCTCGTCAAGAACGGCGCCTGGGCCCGGGTATCAGTCCCCGCAGGGACCGACCCGGGCTTTCGCGCGCGCCGGCCCAATCCGGCCCGCGGCTGCCACGCGCCAGGAAGTCGAGGATGTCGGGAAGCAGTTCACTGACTCGGTACGGCGGCCCCTCGGCATCGCCGCCATCGGGGTCCGGGCGGTCCGCGTCGTCCGGCTCGCGTGCCGACCACTCGAACCCGCACCACGGGTGATCACGACCACATTGCGGGCAAGCTTTTCCGCTCATGTCCACCCACGATAGGTGGTCGATCGCGGACGCGCCGTAACTTTTCCGGACTTGTCCAGAACCGGTTCGTCGGTCGCGCCCCGGCCGTGCCCGGCGCGCACGCGGGAGCGAGACGGGGCCCACACATCTATTGCCGACCGCCACTCGAAATGAACCGAGGCCGGTGTTACTTTGATCTGACTATCCGTCAGGTTCTGTGCCGGCTGCCTCACCTGCACGTACACAGGTGAGGCTGCCGGCATGGGCGCGCCCCGAAAGGCGACCCGTGGACTTCGACTTCTCCCCCGACCAGACCGCGTTCAGCGAGACGGTCGAGCGGTTTCTCGACGCCAATCCCGACCCTGAAGTGTTCGATGTCACCCGGGAGAACATGGCCCAGGTCGTCG
Organism: Embleya sp. NBC_00888; assembly: GCF_045207655.1. Taxonomy (NCBI): domain Bacteria; kingdom Bacillati; phylum Actinomycetota; class Actinomycetes; order Kitasatosporales; family Streptomycetaceae; genus Embleya; species Embleya sp. NBC_00888. The sequence continues at coordinate 3,949,946 of NZ_CP108784.1, forward strand.
ACACCCCCGCACGCCGCGCGTACATGCGCAAGATGGCCGACCAAGGCTGGCTCGGCATCACCTGGCCCGAGGAATGGGGCGGCCAGGACGGCGACGGGGTCTACGAATACCTGCTCAACGAAGCCCTCGCCGGGCGCGGTGGACCGCAGATCGGCAAGGGCGTCGGCATCATCGGCAAGACCCTGCTCGCGCACGGCAGCGACAAGCTCAAGGCCGAGTTCCTGCCGAAGATCCTCAACAACGAGGTCGAGTTCGCGGTCGGCTACAGCGAGCCCGAGGCGGGCTCCGACGCCGCCTCGATGAAGCTGCGCGCGGTTCGCGACGGCGCGGGCTGGCGGCTCAACGGCCAGAAGACCTGGACCACCTCGGCGCACTTCGCCGAGTGGTACTGGGTCGGCGCGCGCACCGATCCCGACGCGCCCAAGCACCACGGCATCACGCTGTTCCTGGTGCCGATGGACCACCCGGGCATCACCGTCCGGGGCATCTGGACGATGGGCGACGAGCGCACCAACGACGTCTTCTTCGACGACGTGTGGGTCTCCGACGAGTATGTGGTCGGCGAGCTGAACAAGGGCTTCCAGTACATCTCCCAGGCGCTCGACCTGGAACGCTTCACGATGTTCTCGTTCGCCCCGATCCAGCAGCGCCTGAACGTGCTCACCGAGTACGTCAAGGAGGCCACCCGCGACGACGAGCCGCTGCGCGAGGACCCGATCGTGCGCAAGCAGTTGGCCACGCTGGTCACCGAGGCCGCCGTCGCCCGTCTGCTCGGACTGCGCGTGGTGGCCGCCGCGGCCGGTGGCGGAAAACCGCCCACGGTCGAGGCGTCCGGCTACAAGCTGTACGCCACCGAGCTGTCCAAGCGGCTCGCGAACGCGTCGATGGACATCGCCTCGCCGGGCACCCAGTTGCGGGTGGGCACCGAGGACGCGCCGATGACCGGTCGCGCCGACTCGACCTACCGCTACACCGTGCTCGACACCATCGGCGGCGGCACCTCCGAGGTGCAGAAGAACATCATCGCCCGCCGCGGTCTCGGCCTTCCCAAGAACTTCTGACGGGGCCGCGGTCATGTCCGGAGAGTTCCTGGAAGGCGTCACGGTGTTGGATCTCGCGAGCGTGGGCCCCGCCGCCCGCGCCTCGCGCTGGTTGGCGGACTACGGGGCCGAGGTGATCAAGGTCGGCCCGGTCCCGGCCAAGAGCGGCGTGCAGATCGCGCCGCCCTACTACTCGTACAGCGCGCATCGGCGGATGAAGCGCGTGCTGGTCGACATGAAGGCGCCCGAGGGCCGCGAGGCGTTCCTGACCCTGGTCGAGGGCGCCGACGTGGTGATCGAGAGCTTCCGCCCGGGTGTGGTGGACCGCCTGGGCATCGGCCCGGACGCGGCCGCGGCGCGCAACCCGCGAATCGTCTACTGCTCGACGTCCGGCTTCGGTCAGGCCGGCCCGCACGCGCAACAGGCCGGGCACGACCTGAACTACCTGGGCGTGGGCGGCTTCCTGCACATGTCCGGGCCCGGCGCGGACGGCGGTCCGCCGATCCCGGGCGCGACCGTGGCGGACAGCGCGGGCGGCGGCATGCACGCGGTGATCGCGATCATGGGCGCGCTGTTCCGCCGGCAGCGCACCGGCGAGGGCGCCCGGCTGGACGTCTCGGTGGCCGACGGAATGCTCGCGCTGATGGCGCTGGGCGTGGACGAGTACCTGGCCACCGGCGTCGAACCCGAGCCCAGGCACGGCATCCTGACCGGCCGCTACGCGTGCTACGACACCTACCGCGCGCGGGACGGCAAGTGGCTCGCGGTGGCCGCGATCGAGGGTCGCTTCTGGGCGAACCTGTGCCGGCTGACCGGGCTGGACAAGTGGGCCCCGCGCCAGCTCGACGACGACGCGCAGGACGCGATCCGGGCCGATCTGGCGGCGGCCTTCGCCACTCGCGACCGGGACGACTGGGTGGCCGAGCTGGCCCCCGCCGACACCTGTGTGTCGGCGGTGCTGTCGGTGCCGGAACTGCTGGAGGACCCGCAGTACCTGGCGCGCGACGCGTTCACCACCGCCAAGCACCCGGTCCAGGGCGAGTTCCGCCAGGTGGGCCCGGTGCTGGCCGGCCAGCAGGCACCCGCGGACCCGTACCCGGTCCGGGAATCGGGGATCACCGACACCGACGAGCTGCTCGCCTCGGCCGGGCTGAGCCCGGACCGCATCGCCGAGCTTCGCGCTTCAGGAGTGGTCGCATGACGGCACAAGACACCGCGCTGCCCGAGGACGTGGCGGCGCTCATCGGCAAGGTCCAGTACGAGAAGCGGGGTGACTTCCCCGCCGAGCGCGGCTACATCTGGACCTCGTGCGCGTCCGTGCAGAACGGCAACCCGCTGTTCTGGGACGAGGCGGTCGCGAAGGAGGTGACCGGGGGTCCGATCGCCCCGCTGAGCCTGCTGTCCGCGTGGGCCCGCCCGCACTACTGGGCGCCCGGCGCGGAGGGCGAGCAACTCTCCCTCCAAGTGCACTTCGACCTCAAGATCCGCTTCGAACTGCCCGAGGCGATCATGACCGACAACACCAACGTCTTCCATGAACCGGTACGCCTGGGCGACATCGTGACGTCGCATCAGGTGCTCCGCTCGGTCAGCCCGGAGAAGCGCACCAAGCTCGGGATCGGCCGCTTCTGGGTGATCGACGTCGAGTACCACAACCAGGACGGCGCCCTGCTCGGCACCGAGTCCTACACCGGCTACGGCTACCGGCGGGAGGCCACCGGATGAGCGACCTGACTCTGGACCAGTTGGCCAAGGGCGACGCGCTGCCCACGTTCGGCGTCGACGTCACCGCGACCACGGTCATCCTGGGCGCGCTGGCCAGCCGCGACTGGCGGCCGATGCACCACGACTACAAGTTCGCGGTGGAGCGCCAGGGCGTGCAGGACATCTTCCTGAACACCCCGAACCAGGCCGCCTGGTTCGAGCGCTACCTCAACGACTGGACCGGTCCCAAGGGCCGGATCGGCCGGATGGTGTTCCGGATGACCAAGCCGGTCTTCCCCGGCGACCACATGCTGCTCACCGGCACGGTGGACGACGTCTCGGTGGACGAGGCCGGCTGCGGCTGGGTCCGCGCCGAGATCTCGCTGACCGTGGACGGCGCGCCCCGCACCACGGCCACCGCGCGAATCGCGTTGCCCACCACCCCCGACGACAACCCGTGGGACCGGCGCGGCGAGCGCTGGAAGCCCTAGAGGAGACGCGCGATGGACCTCGATTTCACCCAGGAACAGGACATCCTCCGGGAGACCGTGCGCGGCCTGACGGCCCGTCACGCCGACCTCTCCGTCGTTCGCGAGTTGGAGAACGACCCGGTCGGCTACCCCAAGGACTTCTGGAAGAAGCTCGGCGAGTCCGGCCTGACCGGCCTGACCCTGCCCGAGAAGTGGGGCGGGTCGGAGATGACCACGCTCGACGCGGCCGTGGTCTACCAGGAGTTCGGGCGTTCGCTGGCGCCGACTCCGCACTTCGTCAGCTCGGTCCTGGTCGGCGGCGTGCTCGCCGCGGCCGGGTCCGACGAGCAGCGGCAGAAGTACCTGCCGGGCATCGCGGCCGGCACCACCATCGCGAGCGTCGCGTGGCTGGAGCCGGACCGCGGCTACGGCGGCAAGGGCGTGGCGCTGGCGGCCCGCGCGGACGGCGACGGCCACGTGTTGTCCGGTACGAAGCGGCACGTCGCGTACGCGTCGTCGGCCGATGTGCTGCTCGTGCTCGCCCGGACCGGCACCGCGGGAACCCCGGGCGACCCCGCCCAGGGCGTGTCGCTGTTCCTGGTCGACCCGAAGGCGGCCGGAGTCACTTTGACCCAGCAGACCACGATCGCCTCGGACACCCAGTATCGGGTCGAACTGGCGGACGTACGCGGCGAGTTGGTCGGCTCGGCCGGAGCCGGCTGGCCGGTCTGGTCGGACGTGCTGCACGACGGCCTGATCCTGCTCGCGGCCCAGGCCGTCGGCGGCGCCAAGCGCGCCCTGGAGATCACCGTCGAATACGCCAAGCACCGCAAGCAGTTCGACAAGCCGCTCGGCGCGTTCCAGGCCATCGCGCACAACCTGGCCGACGCCTCGACCGCCGTGGACGGCGCCGAGACGCTGGTCTGGGAGGCCGCCTGGTCCCGGGACAAGGGCCGCGACACCGCGCGCCTGGCCCCGATGGCCAAGCTCTTCGCCGCCCGCACCTACCGCGAGGTCACCGACCTGGCGGTACACGTACACGGCGGCATGGGCTTCACCCTGGAATGCGACGTACAGCTCTACTTCCGCCGGGCCAAGTCCCTCCAACTCAACTGGTGGGACGACCGCTACCTGGAAGACCTGATCGCGGCGGACGTCCTCGACAAGGCCTGACCCCGACACACGCCACGAAGGCGGCTCCGACTCCGGTCGGAGCCGCCTTCGTGGTGTGTTGGGGTGTGGGTGGATCGAGGCCATCGTGGACCGGGCGGCTCCGGGGCGGGCGATCGCGCGCCCGCCGAAGGGGTCGTCGCCATGGGCGACGGCTCGGCTGCCCGCCGTCGGTCACCCGAAAGTGGGGTTTCGGGGCATTCACCCGGGTGCGTGCGCCCATCGTCGTCACCCTGACGCCATGGGCAACTCTCGGTTCGCGGCGCGGTGTCTGCTGGTGGTGTGTGGATGCCTGCCGGTCCTGGCCGCCGCCGGCGACGCGTTCGCCGACGAACGCACCGCCGTGAACGTGGAGGCCCGCCCCGACCCGGCCGCAACGGGCCGACCGGCCGGGCCCGTGGGCTCACGTACGCAGGTGCACACCGGCCGCGTACACGTCGTGTACCAACCCGGCGTGCTGACCGCCGTCCGGATCGGCGACGACGTCTCGGTGACCGTGCGTCCCGGATGCGGCTGCCCGGCCGGGCCCGGCACGACGCCCCCCGCCACGCCGTCGCACCGTCCGCCGGCGACCGAGCCGGCCGTACCGCCCACCGGCAAGCCGGCGTCACCCGCGCCACCGGCCATCGCCGCGACCGGGCAGGCCGCCGGCCCATCCTCCGGAACCCGACCGCCGCCCGCCGCGCCCATGCGCCGCCCGTACGCCTCCGCTGCGGTCGACGCACTGCCCGAGGCACCGGGCACCACCGCGCCCGTCGCCGAACCACCCGCCACCCGGCGGCCGTTGCGCACCACCACCGTGCCGCCCGAGGACGAGGCGTCACCCCCGGGATTCACCGACGGGATCACGCCGGTCCTGGTCGTGTCGATCCTCCCCGCCGCGCTGGCGGCGCTGCTTCCGAACCCGGCCCGACGAGGAGTACGGACGTGATCATCTGGATCCTCGGCGCCCTTCTCGGCGCCGGCATCGCCGCGGCGGCCGTCGTCCTGATGAGCCGCACCGAACGCGCCAAGGACAGCGGCTTCGACGGCCAACTGCTGTCCTTCTGCGGCGGAGCCGTCCTGTCCTCCTTCGTGCTGCTGACCAGTTTCCAGATCGTCGGAGCGTGGGAACTCCAGTCCACGGTCCGCCAACACGCGAGCGACGAGGCGCGCGTGCTGACCAAGACCTACGCGGCGGCCGGCCAACTTCCGCCACCCGACCGAGACTTCGTTCGCACCGGGCTGCGCGACTACACCCGCACGGTGATCGACAAGGAATGGTCGGCGATGGCCGACAAGCACGAGACCCCGCTCGCGTGGCGCCAACTCGACCGGATCGCGGCCCGCGTCGGCACGGTCTCGGAGACGGCGCACGATCGGGCCGTCGACACCCAGGCGGCCGTGGCCGACCTGTACGTCAAGCGCCACGTCCGCCTCGCCGACCCGGCCTCCACCACACCGATCGTGCTACCGGTGGCCATGATCGTCGCCGGCATCTTCGCCATCGTCTTCCCGGCGCTCGTCGTCCCGACCGCAGACCGCCGCCACGTCATCGCCCTCGCCTTCGTGGGCACGATCGTCGCCTTCGGAATCCTGCTCGTCCTCCAACTACGAAACCCCTACACCGACCCCCTCGCCGTACACCCGACCGCCTTCCGCGCAGCCCTCACCCGCTACGCCCAACTGGGATGACGGGGGCGACCCGACTGAGCGACCCAGCGCCCCCTTTCGCCCACACGCACCTCTACCGGCAGTTGCCCAGCACTCGCTCGAACACCCGGCGGGTGGAGTCGTCCCGATCCGGGATCGCGAACACGACCTGTTCGAAGACCCCCGCGAACCCGCCGCGCAAGTGCACCGCGAACGCCGCCGCGACCTCCGCCGGTTCGTTGCCGAACACACCGCACCCCCACGCACCCAGCACGAGACGGGATTCGCCCTGATGGGCCGCAACGGCGAGCACACCACGTGCCCGGGTCGCCAACACGCCCGCGATCCTGCCGACCGCGCTCGGCCGATCCCGCTCGATCGCCCCCCGATTCGGCGCGGCCGACGTCAGAAACGCCACCCGCAACGGCACGGGCAACCACGAACCATCGTCCCGGCGAAACACCGGAACCCCCGGCGTATGCACGACCCGATCGCTGTAGAACGGGTCGCGATCGTTCCGGTGCGCCTCGTAGAACTCGGGACACCGGATCAACGCGTCGTACAGGCCACTCGACCGGGCCAGGCTCTCCTCCTGCGCCTGCGCCCCACGTTCGACTCCCCCTCCCGGATTCCGAGCCGACGCGAAGTTCAGCGCCGCGACAGGTCCGCCCCCGCCCAGCCGCTCCACGGCCTCCAGCGTGGTCTCCCGCACCACCTCGATCCGGGTGTCCCCCGAGCCCCGGGGAAAGCCCAGACCACGAAGCTCCTCGGCACCGAAGAGCCGAATCCCCCGACCCATCTCACTGAGCCCGGCCGATAGATCCACCCGCCTCCCGCCATACGCGTACCAGCCCTGATCCAAGGCCGCCCGCGTCTCCCGCCACCTTTCCCGCAACGCCGAACGCACCCTTACCGAACCCCCACCCTTTCGCCACCGGTTCACGATCGACCGCGAACCCCACAGACCCCGAAACGAACTGTGCCGCACACGCGTCGGTAGCGCGCGCCGGTCACACCCCGCATCCGGTGCGACCCCTACGCCGCCCCGGCCCCTACTCGGCTCGCCCGTACCGCAGCAGCGCCACCCCGTTGCCGAAGGTTCGGGACTCCACGAGGCGAAGCGCGGTCCGGGTGTCCGTCGCCCCGAACATCGGCTTCCCACGTCCGATCAGCATCGGATGGACGTAGACCGCGTACTCGTCGATCAGATCCAGTCGCCGGAACGTGGCCGCCAGATCCGCGCCACTGAGCGCGAGGTCGCCGCCCGGCTCCGCCTTGAGCGCCATGATCTCCTCGGCCACCACCTCCCGCTTGATCGTGGTGTTCCAGTCGGCGTGCTCCAGCGTCCTGGAGAACACGATCTTGGGCATGTCCCGCCAGATGCCGGCGAACTCGACCATGGTCTCCGAACTGGACGGGTCGGCATCGGCCGTCGGCCAGAACCCCGCCATGAGCTCGTGGGTGACCCGTCCGCTCAAGAAGCCGCCCATGGTCTTGAGCAGGTTGTTGAAGTACCCGTGCAATTCCTCGTCGACCCGATGCCAGTCGATCTCCCGATTCGGCCCCTCGATGAAGCCGTCGAGGGAGATCGACGAGGTGTAGATGATCTTTCGCATGGCACGCACCTCATCGAACTCGTCCGCGACCGGCACTCGGGACGGTCTCCCGGTGCTTCTTCGGCCGGAGAGTCCCCGCGGACCGTGCCACTCATGCCGCCGCCGTCACCGACACCACCGCCGGCACCACCACCGGCCGGGCCCGGCTCCCGGCCCCCGCGCGCGCCCGACCACCCGACCGAACCGGGCACGGAATGTCGGGTCGGGCATACGCGAGGCTTCCTAACGTGGTCGGCGCAAGGGAAGGAGTCCACAGTGCTGGAGCGCCTGAATCAGGCCCTGGGTCACATCGAGTCGCGGCTCGACCGGGAGATCGACGTCGCCGAGGCGGCACGCATCGCGACGACGTCGGAGTACCACTTCCGACGGATGTTCTCCGCGTTGGCCGGGATGCCGCTGTCGGAGTACATCCGGCGCCGCCGGCTCACACTCGCGGGCGCCGAGGTGCTCGCCGGCGAGCGAACGCTGCTGGAGGTCGCGGTACGCCACGGCTACTCCTCGGGCGAGGCGTTCGCCCGGGCGTTCCGCGCGATGCACGGTGTGGGTCCCGGCGAGGCCCGCCGTACCGGTGCGGTGTTGAGCTCGCAGCCGCGGATGTCCTTCCGTCTCGTCATCGAGGGGAGCAGCAGCATGCGATACCGCATCGTCCACAAGGACGCGTTTCAGGTGGTCGGCAGGAAGGCCCGCGTCCCGCTCGTCCATGTCGGGGTGAATCCGGCGATCGCCGAGTTCGTCCGAGGCATCGACGAGGAGACGACCCGGCGGATCAAGGATCTGTCCGACCAGGAGCCGGAAGGGCTCGTCGCGGTCACCGACGACCTCGCGCCCGACCGCGCCGAGGGAACCGAACTCGACTACTACCACGGTGTGGTGACGCACGCTCAGGCACCGGCCGACCTGGACGCCCTCGCCGTGCCGGCCGGGATGTGGGCGGTCTTCGAACACTCCGGCCAATTCCCGGAATCGCTCCAGTTCCTGTGGCGCGAAGTGTTCACCGATTGGTTCCCGTCCAACCCGTACCGCACCAGGCCGGGTCCGGAGATCCTCCGCGTGCAACCCTCCTCCGACGGCACCCGCGCCGACGCGACCCTATGGATCCCCGTGGAGCCCGCCGCGGCCTGATCCAACGTCCCGTCCGGATCCGCGTCCCGATCCAAGTTCCCGATCCAAGTCCCGTCCCGATCCGAGACGTGTCCTGATCCGAGACGTGTCCTGATCCGAGACGTGTCCTGATCCGAGTTCGGCAAAAGTGTCAGAAGTAGCTGCGCAGAGCGTTCCCGAGGTCCGGACCGCAGCACTCCCAGCACTCGATGTCACCCGATTCGGCCGTCAGGTGCCCGAGATACCAGTCACCGGCCACGCTCCGGACGACGCAGAGCCCCTGCACGTCGATCGCGCAGTCGACGTGCAGGGGCTCGCCGTCGTGGGTGACGACACCGGGAGTGTCCAGGATCCGGGCCTCGGGACAGCCGGTGCGACGCCGGATGCCGGTCAACGTCCAGGGCCCGGGCAGCAGTTCTTCGCCCGGCTCGGCGTCGAGCAGGGGCTCCACCACGGCGTTCCCGAGCCGGGGCCGGATCCACTCGCCATCGCGCTCGATGCCCAGTACACCGCCCAGGAAGGCCATGTCGAATGTGCCGCCGAGCGTTCGCCACACGAAGGGAACACGGGAGACGTGCGAGGGAAAGTACCCCTTCGCCATCCTGCCCGGGCCGAACTCGTCCTTGGGCAACGGCCCGTCGTCGCCGTATCGGTGGGCGAAGAAGGCGTTGATCCATCCGGTGACCCAGGCGCCGCCGGAAGCCGATCGGTACTTTCGCTCCCAGTCGAGCGGGGCCGAGTCGTCGCGCACGGTGATGGTTTGCCGTTGCCCGGGCGTGTCGGTGAACAACGACGCGTGGGTGTCGGGGTCGAGCCGCACATGGACGGCCACTTCGTGGACGACGGCGTACCACAACACGTCGGGCGAGAGGCTGAGCGGCAGGTGGGCCGAGAAGCACATGTGCAGGGCGCGCAGCAACAGACTGGAGGACGGCTCGGTCACCTCGGGGGCATCGGACGGCCACCCGACCAGCCGGTCGGTGCTGCAATGGTGGAACCGCGCCGAACCACCGACAACAACCCTGAGGAATCGCCTATTGCCGACCTCGGCCGGTGCGTTGGCCGATCCGGCGACCTTGGCATCCTCGGCAAGCGGCAACGCCACCTCGAACGCCACCCACTCCCCCGATCACCCGTCGGCACGGCAACGAGGCCGCCTCATGGCGGCACCCCACCACGACACGTCATGACGAGCCTTCATGGCGGCCCTTCATGACGACACGTCAGACGCCGTAGCCGCCGTCCACATCCAGTTTCTGGCCGCTGATGAAGCCGGCCCGGTCGGAGGCCAGGAAGCAGACCGCCTCGGCGATGTCCCGGGCCGCGCCGAACCGCCGCAGCGGGATGTTGCCGCGCGTGACGTCCAACGCGCGCACGTCGAGGTCGCCGCTGTCGATCAGCCGCGCCGCCATGCCGTCGGTGAGCATCCCGGGTCCGACGCTGTTCGCACGCACGCCGAACCGGCCCTCCTCGGCGGCGATGCCGCGCACGATCGCCTCGACCGCGCTCTTGGTGCACGACGACAGGCCGTCCCGGACCGGGAATCGGCTCGTGGCGGCGGTGGTGACCGCGACCAGGCTGCCATTGCCGGCGGCGCGCAGGTACGGCAGCGAGGGGTGGACCAGGTTGAAGAACGCAACCGCGTCACCATCGAGTTGCTCGCGATACTGCGCGGGCGTGACCCGACTCAGGTGCAACATCGGTACGTGTGGGCCGGCCGCGTACACAACCGTGTGCACCCCGCCGAACTCCGCCGCCGCCTCCGCCACGAAGCGCGCCACGGCGTCCGCGTCGGTGAGATCGACCTGCCACGCGCGGGCCCGCCGGCCGTGCTCGACGCGGGCCTCCTCGGCGACGGCCTCGGTCGCGGCGGCGCCGTTGCGATAGGTGACCGCGAGGTCCGCCCCGCGCTCGGCGAACACCCGACAGATCGCCGCACCGATCCCGCCTCCGGCACCGACCACCACGACCGCGCCGGCCCGCTTCCCGAAGTCGCGCTCCATGACTGGCTCCCTGCTGCACGCGAATCTGACGACCTGTCAGGAATATCCCCAGTCCGGGAAACTGTCAATGGATCCCACCCCTGACCAGCCAAAACACCCGACCCGATGGACCGACGACACACAAATTCCACAGCCTGCCCGACCTCGGCTCCGCCCCCGGCGCACGCATTGCCCCCTGCGCCGACTCCGGTCCGGCCCCACTCCCGAACAGGATTGACTACTAAGGCGATTCCCCCAGGTCACGGGGGCACGGACGCGCCGAAAGGCCACTGCCATACTGAACCGGCTTTGCCATCCCCTGGCACTTCTCGCGGAGGTCTCCCGCCTTGGTACGTGTTCGCCCGCGTCGTATGACGGGTCTGCTCGTGATCGCCCTGTTGTCGGCGGCAACCGCGTGTGGGGGAACGGCCGAAGACCTCGCGTCGGCCTCCTCGGCGAACAAGTCGTCCACAACGGCCCCGGCCTCGTCCGCGCCGTCGAGCACATCCCCGAAGGCGCCCCGCGCCGCCGCCCAACTGACGACGGCCGAACTCAAGCGCGCGCTCCTGAAGAAGTCGGACCTGCCCGAGGGCTGGGAGTCGAGGGTCGACACCGACCGGGGTGGCGACGACTCGCCGACGGAATCGGACTCGGCCGACTGCGATCGACTGATGAGAGCGGCCAATCCGGTGTCGGGTGTCTACCCCGTCCTGGCGGCGGCATCGATCATTGCTCGGGAACCGGCGCCCGGGGGCAAGGCGTACGCGCTTCTCGGTTCCGGCTTGACCTCCCTGGCACCCGATGACGCCGAAAGGCTCATCTCCGAGGCCCGAGAGCTGATTCCTCGATGTGCGGATCAGCGGCTGACAACGGCCGAGTTCTCCGGGCGATTCACGGCTCGGGAAATCCGATGGGAGGGTCTCGGTGACGAAACCTTGGCCACCGAATTCGTGACGCGTGTCGACAGCGGACAGGCCTGGGTGCACTCGGTCGTCCTGGTACGTGTCGGCACCACCCTGATTCGGGTGGCCCGGGTCAACCTCACCGGCCCCGCACCGCAACATCCCGACGAGGCGTTGGTCCGCAAGCAGGTCGAGCAGGTGGCCTCGGCCATGCGCGGAAGCGGAACCGGCTGACGCACCCATCCGGCCACCGGCGGCGAACGGTTTCACATCGACGAACCTCGAGAAACCACAGCCTTCCAGTGACCCGCCCCGGCGTCGGAGGGTGATGGCGCCGGGACGACGGGCCGGATGGCGCGTACAAGCAGCCCACCCGTAGACCTCGACCGCGCGACCCCGGCCCCGACTCGATCGCCGGCCAAAAGCTCCTGGCCGCGCACTTCCCGGCGAGCCGGAGCCGCCCGGTCCGCATCGTCGCCGACACCGCCGCGGCCGACGCCGTCACCACCGCACTACGCGACCTGCCCGGCGTCGACGTCCCCAAGCCCCCGATCCGCTCGACCGACGGAAATCTGGTCGAGATCCGCGCGGTCCTGGACGTCCCCACCGACAGCCCGGCCGCCGCCGACCGACTCGCCACGATCAAGACCGCGGTCCACACCCTCCCGAACGCACACGCCCTGGTCGGCGGCCCCACAGCGGCCGGCCTGGACAAGGCGGCGGCACAGGCGCACGACCGGCGCACGGTCATCCCGTTGGTGATCGGCGTGGTGTTCCTGATCCTGGTCCTGCTGCTGCGCGCACTGGTCGCGCCGCTGCTCCTGATGGCGACCGTACTGCTGTCCTACCTGGCCGCCCTGGGCCTGAGTTGGCGGCTGTTCCGACACGTCCTCGGGTTCCCGGCGATGGACGTCCAGATCATGCTGGTCGGATTCCTCTTCCTGGTCGCCCTGGGCGCGGACTACAACATCTTCCTGATCTCCCGCATCCGCGAGGAGTACGAACAACGCCCGCACGCGGCGGCCGTACTCACCGGCCTGACCGCCACCGGCGGCGTGATCACCGGCGCCGGCGCGGTCCTGGCCGCCACCTTCGCCGCCCTCACCGCCGCCCCACAGGTCGCCTTCATCCAAATAGGCACCCTGGTAGCCCTGGGCGTCCTGATCGACACCTGCCTGGTCCGCTCAATCCTCGTCCCAGCCCTGGCCCTCGACACAGCCCGAACCTTCTGGTGGCCATCCCACCCAAGGCCCCGGAACCCACAAAGGTGAAGTCCCCCCACCTCAAACCCACAACACCCCACCAAGCCCGGCCGACGCACGAGGCGCCTCAGCCCGGCCGACGCTTGAGGCCACCCAACCCGGCCGACACCCAACGCCAACCAACACCGCCCAGCCAACATCAGCCCGGCCGGCGCACGAGAAGCCAAGTCCTGTAACCCGATGCCAGGTTCACCAAGACAACGGCTTCTCGGATCGGACGCAGCAGCATGAGCGCACTTCTCCGCCGCTATGGGTGGAGGTGACTGGCGCACGGAACGCGAAGTCCCGTCCGGGAGGCGATGGACGGGACTTCGGTGCGGCTCGGGTCAGACGTCGCGTGATTTGATGAGTGTGGCGGCGCCGGCCAGTGCCGCGGCGGCGTAGCAGGTCATCAGGATCATGCCGGGCCACGGGCCCAGGCCGCCGGCCATGCCGCCCTCCACGTCGCCGTACGGCGCCACCATTTTGGTCAGCAGTGCGGTGGGCGAGTAGGCGACGACCCATTCGCCGAACTTGCCGGGGATGAACCCGCCGAAGATCGTCGGCACGAGCACGATGCCGAGGACCGCGGTGATGGCCCCTGCCGAGTGCCGGAGCATGGTGCCCACACCGAGGCTGAACAGGCCGAGCAGCGCCAGGTACGTCGCCGAACCCAGGACGCCCTTGAGGATCTCCCGGTTCGTGGAGTCGGCGGCCACCTCGCGCGAGAACATCCCGTCGGCGACGAGGTAGGCGAGATAGCACGCGACCAGGCCGACCACGAACATCAGCAGGCCGAAGACGACCGATTTGGCGGCCAGGACCGTGATGCGGCGCGGGTACGCGGTCATCGTGGAGCGGATCATGCCGGTGGTGTACTCGGCCGAGATGGTGAGCACGCCGAGCGTCGCGGCCGCGATCTGCGCGACCACCGTGCCGGCCAGCGCGAGCGACACGGTCGGGTCCTTGCCCTCGTCGTCCGGGGTGTCGATGGTCGCGCCGAGGAGGGCGGCCATGCCGACGATCAGCACTGCCATGACGATCAGCGACCACATGGTGGAGCGGACCGTGCGGATCTTCGTCCACTCGGACTGCAGCATGCGCGTGAAGTGCGGGCGGCTGACGGGGGTTTGCCGGTACAGCCCCAGCGCGCCCGGGGTCTGCGGCGGCTCGGGATCGTACGAACCCCGGCTGTTGATCCGCCCGTTCGCTGACGGAGTGCGCGCGCTGCCGTTGTCCTCGGCGCCCGTCTGCACGCCGGTGGGTGACTGCCGTGGGGTGGGAATGGCCATGATGCTCAGCCCTCGCTTCCGCGGGTCTGGCCGGGTCGGCCCGAGCGGTATTCCACGGCGTCCTGGGTGAGGTGCATGTAGACCTCTTCGAGGGAGGCGAAGCGGGGGGAGAGTTCGTGGAGGGCGATGCCGTGTTCGGCGGCGATGTCGCCGATCGCGGCGGTGTCGGGGCCGGTGACGCGCAGGGCTCCGGTGTCGCCTTCGGGGGCGATGGTGCCGCCCTTGGCGGTGAGGAGCTTGGCGAGCTTGTCGGCCTGCGGCGAGCGGACCACGGTGTGGGCGGTGGAGTTGCGTTCGATGAAGTCGCGCATGGAGGTGTCGGCGATGAGCCGGCCTTGTCCGATGACGATGAGGTGGTCGGCGGTGACCTCCATCTCGCTCATCAGGTGGCTGGAGACGAACACCGTGCGGCCTTCCGCGGCGAGGGCTTTCATCAGGTTGCGGATCCAGAGGATGCCCTCGGGGTCCAGGCCGTTGACGGGTTCGTCGAACATCAGGATGCCGGGGTCGCCCAGCAGCGCGGACGCGATGCCCAGGCGCTGCCCCATGCCCAGGGAGAAGCCCTTGGTGCGCTTCTTGGCCACCGCGGTGACGCCGACCACGTTCAGGACGTCGTCGACGCGGCGGCGCGGGATGCCGTTGCTCTGCGCCAGGCACAGCAGGTGGTTGTAGGCGCTGCGGCCGCCGTGCAAGGCCTTGGCGTCCAGCAGCGCGCCGACCTCGCGCAAAGGTGCGGACAGGTGCTGGTAGGGGCGGCCGTTGATGAGGACGTTCCCGGCGGTGGGGGAGTCCAGGCCGAGGATCATGCGCATCGTGGTGGACTTGCCCGCGCCGTTGGGGCCCAGGAAGCCGGTGACCGTGCCCGGCCGGATGTGGAACGAGAGCTGATCGACCGCCAGCTTGTTGCCGTACCTCTTCGTCAAGCCTTGGGCTTCGATCATCGCGTCCTCGTCGGGGCATCGGAGAGTCAAGGATGAGGAGCGGCGACGCCCGTCATGTGCCCGGCGTCGTCGTCGACCTCAACTCTGGAGAACACCCAGGATCGGCACCTCGTCCTTGCGATCTAAGGGACTACCCGGACTCACCCCGTACCTGCCCCTGACACACGTGCGTCGAGCTCCGCCCACACGGTCTTCCGCCCGGCCCCCACGCACCTGCCGCCCCAGCGCTCCGCGAGGGTGGCCACCAGCATGAGGCCACGCCCCGACTTCGCGTCCGGCGCCGGCGGCCGCAGGACGGCGGTCGGTACGTGGCCGCCGTACGAGTCGGTGACAGCGATGCGGAGCAGCTCGGGGTCGGCGAGGTCCGGCCGGACGGCGACTTCGAGTTCGAAGCGCGCGTCGGGAGTGTGTCCGTGGTTCACCGCATTGGCGGCAAGCTCCGCCACGACCAGCGCGGCGGCCGGCCCTTCGCGGTGATGGGGCACGACGGCGCCGGCCACGGCCGGCGCCGTCGCGACCGCAACCGGTCCGACGCCCCCGGCATCCTCCGAGCCCCGCACCCGAGTTCATACCTGACCAGCGGAAACTCAGCTCCCGTGATCGATAAGAGAACAGCTACCGAGGCCACCTAGCCCGGCCGGCGCATGAGGCCAACCCAGCCCGGCCGGCGCTTGAGGCCACTCAGCCCGGCCGGCGCATGAGGCCAACCCAGCCCAACCCCACCCCCGCGCCCACCGGCTAGAGCGTCCCGGCCAACGCCTCTTCGTTCTCCTCCGCCCCACCAAATTGCGTCGCATGCACCCACGCCCGCTTCAGATACAGGTGCACGTCCACCTCCCAGGTGAACCCCATCCCGCCATACACCTGCGTGGCGTCCTTCCCGTTCCGCGTCGCCGCGTCGTCCCCCATCACCTTCGCCGTGAGGACCGCGACCTCCGGATCACCCACCGCCGGATCATCCAGCGTCACGGCCGCCGCATACACCGCGGCCCGCGCGATCTCGGTCCGCACCAGCATCTCCGCGCACAGGTGCTTGACCGCCTGGAAGCTGCCGATCACCCGCCCGAACTGCTCCCGCTCCTTGGCATACTGCGTGGCCAACTCGGTGAGCCGCGCCGCGATCCCGAGCTGAAGCGCCGCCGTGAGCACCGCTCCGATTCGGCGCCACTGCTCCGCAACGAGAGCATCGGCCACCAACTCGCCCACCGGCAGCTCGTCCACCGAGGTCACCGGCGTGAACGGATCCACCGGATGCGCGACCCGCTCACCGCGCACATGCCTCGGGTCGACCAGCCGAATGCCCTCATCGGTGAGCACCAACAAACAGTCCAACGCGTCCAGATGCTCGACCAGCAAGGGCCACGAGTCACCCTCGATCAACCCGACCACCGCATCCCCCGAGGCCGCGTCCGTCCCCAGGTCCCCGGGCAGCGAGGCCGCCAGATGCGTGGCCACCAGCGGCCCGGGCAACAACACCCGACCCGCCTCCTCGTACACCAGCGCGGCCTCGGCCACGCCCAGCCCGACGCCGCCCGCCTCCTCCGCGATCCGCAGCGAGAAGAAGCCGGTCTCGGCCAGTTCCCGCCACAGCGCGCGGTCCACCATCCCGGGCACCGGCGCGGTGTCGACCAGCGCCCGCATGCGATCCCGGTCGAACCGACCCTGGCAGAACTCCCGCACCCCGGACCGCAGATCGCGCTGGTCCTCACTCAGCTGGAAATCCATGTCCGATCACCGTTCCTTGCTCAGCCGAAAGTCCATGCCCGACCGTTCCGTGCCCAGCCGGAAATCCACCCCGTCGCGCAGCCGGCAACCCACGCCCGGTCGCCCCTCCACGCTCGGCCGGAAATCCCCGCCCGGTCGCCCCTCGACGCCCGGCCGGCAACCCACGCCCGATCACCGTTCCTTCGGCAAGCCGAGGATGCGCTCGCCCACGATGTTGCGCTGAATCTGCGACGTGCCCGCCGCGATCGTGTACGACAGCGACGACAGCCGCTCGTCCATCAGCGTGCCGCCGGGCAGCCCCGCGACGTCGTCCACGGCCAGGGCCGCCCGACCCAGCAGCCGATGCGCCAGGTCGTACACCTTCTGCTTCGTCTCGGAGAACCGCAGCTTGAACACCGAACCGCCGACCCCGGGCACGCCGGAGCGCTGCGCCTCGGACACGTTCCACTTGGTCAACGCCCACAGCGCCTCGAACTCCGCCGTCAGATGCCCGAGTTCGCGCCGCAACGCGAGATCGTCCCAGGCGCTCGCCTGACGTCGCGTCACCTTCTTGGCCAGTGCCGCGAGTTCGCGCAACAGACGCTGACAGGCCACCACTTCGCTGACGAACGCGGTACCGCGCTCGAACGACAGGGTGACCATGGTGACCCGCCAGCCGTCGTTCTCCTCGCCGACCCGGTTGGCCACCGGCACGCGTACGTCGTCGAAGAACACCTCGGCGAACTCCGACGTGCCCATCACCGTCTCCAGCGGACGAATGGTGATGCCCGGCGTGTCCATCGGCACGATCAGCCAGGTGATCCCCTTGTGCTTCGGCGCGTCCGGGTCGGTACGTACCAACATCTCGCAGTAGTCGGCCACTTCGGCGTGCGAGGTCCAGATCTTCGAGCCGTTGACGACGTAGTCGTCGCCGTCCCGGACGGCCCGGGTACGCAGCGACGCCAGGTCGCTGCCCGCGCCCGGTTCGGAGAAGCCCTGGCACCACACGTCGTCGCCGCGCAGGATGCCCGGGAGGTAGCGGCGACGCTGTTCCTCGGTGCCGGCCGCGTCGATGGTCGGTCCCGCGTGCAACAGGCCGACGAAGTTGGCGCCCACGTACGGCGCGCCCGCCCGCTCGGTTTCCTCCAGGAAGATCAGGTGTTCGGTCGGCGTGGCACCCTTGCCGCCCGCCTCGACCGACCAGTGCAGGCCCGCGTAGCCGGCCTCGAACAACAGCCGCTGCCAGGCGGTGTCATACGCCCGCCGCCCCGGCCAGTCGTTGCGATCGGGCTTGGCGGGCAGCAGCGGGATGGCCCGATCGAGCCACGCGCGCAGTTCCGCGCGAAATCTCTCCTCGGCCTCGGTATACCGGAGGTCCATCTCGACTCCCTGTCACGAACAGTCGGGCCGGCCGCAAGACCGGAAAACAAAAAACCCAAGGCCCCAGGCCCAGCCCGAGCCCAACCCCTGAGCCCGAGCCCCTCGGCCCAAGCCCCCGAGCCCGAAGCCCAAGCCCTCAAGCCCTCAAGCCCAGGCCCCGAGCCCCAACCCCAAACTCACGCCCCATACACAGGCGTCGGCGTCGGCGCTTCGTCGATCAACTTCGCCACCACCGGACCGAGCTCGGCCGGCTCCCAGCGCCGACCCGCGCTCGCCTCGGGACCGTGCTGCCAGCCGGTCGCGACCGAGACCTTGTCGCCCTCGACCTCGAACACCCGCCCGGTCACCTCACGCGACTGCGCCGAGCCGAGCCAGACCACCAGCGGCGAGATGTTCGCCGGGTCGTAGAAGTCGAAGCTGCCGTCCTCGGGCTTGCGCACCATGTCCGGCATCGCTTCCTCGGTCATCCGGGTCCGCGCGGCGGGCGCGATCGCGTTGGCGGTCACCCCGTACCGGCCCATCTCCACCGCCGCGATCTGGGTCAGGCACGTGATGCCGGCCTTGGCCGCGGCGTAGTTGCCCTGCCCGACCGAGCCCATCAGGCCCGCGCCGGACGTGGTGTTGATCAGCCGCGCGTCGATCGTGTCGCCCGCCTTGGCCCGCGCCCGCCAGTACGCGCCGGCGTGCCGCATCACCGCGAAGTGGCCCTTGAGGTGCACCCGTACCACCGCGTCGAACTCGTCCTCGCCGAGCGAGACCAGCATCCGGTCGCGCAGGAAGCCCGCGTTGTTGACCACCACGTCCAGCCGGCCGAACGCGTCGATGGCGGTCTGTACCAGGCGCTCCGCGCCCGCCCAGTCCGCGACGTCATCCGCGTTGATCACCGCCTTGCCGCCCAGCGCCTCGATGTCGGCCACGACCTGCTGGGCCGGCCCGAGCGAACGGCCGTCGCCCTGGCGCGAGGCGCCGATGTCGTTGACCACCACGTGCGCGCCCTCACGGGCGAACGCCAGCGCGTGCTCGCGCCCGATGCCGCCGCCGGCACCGGTGACGATGACGACGCGCCCCTCGCAGATCCCACTCATTCCAGGCCCCTCCGGTGTACTGACGACGTGTGCCGACGCGAGTCGGAATACCTCGGAAGCGGCCCGCCGAGAATTCGACGAGCCGCCCCTTGCCGCTGAACCCAAACCCCGACCGAACCCGACCGGGTCCGCCGAAAACCCGGGCCCACCGAAAACCGACGAGATCCCGAGGAATCCCGGCGCGAACCCGACTCAGACCGCGGTCGCGGCCACCCGCCCCTTGTCGAAGTCGAGGTCGAGCATCCGGATCGCGTTGCCCCGGATGATCTTGTAGACCGTCTCCTCGCTCAGCCCGGCAAGGTGCTCCTCGGCGATCTTCTTGGTGTGCGGCCACGTGGAGTCGACGTGCGGGTAGTCGGTCTCGAACGTGACGTTGTCCTCGCCGATCACGTCGAGCGAGTTCACCCCGTGCCGGTCCCGGAAGAAGCACGCGAACATGTTCCGCCGGAAGTAGTACGACGGCGCCTCGGGCAGCACCTCACCGGTGACGGCCCACGCGCGGTGCTCCAGCCAGACGTCGTCCATCCGCTCCAGCGCGTACGGGATCCAGCCCATCTGGCCCTCGGAGTAGGCCAGCTTGATCTTCGGGAATCGGGCCGGGATGCCCGCGAAGATGAAGTCGGCCATCGAGGCCATCGCGTTGTTGAAGCTCAGCGACGCCTGCACGGCCGCGGGGGCGTCGGGCGAGGCGGCGGGCATCGTCGAGGACGAGCCGATGTGCATGTTGATCGTCACGCCCAGGTCCGCGCAGACCCGGAAGAACGGGTCCCAGTAGCCGGTGTGGATGCTGGGCAGGCCCAGGAACGCCGGGATCTCGGAGAAGCACACGGCGGTGACGCCGCGCGCCCGGTTGCGCTCGACCTCCTCGACCGCGAGCCGCACGTCCCACAGCGGGATGATGATCAGCGGGATCAGCCGACCCCCGGAGTCGCCGCACCACTCCTCGACCATCCAGTCGTTGTAGGCGCGCACGCACGCGAGCGCGACCTCCTTGTCCGCGGCCTCCGAGAAGGTCTGGCCGCAAAAACGCGGGAAGGTCGGGAAGCACAGCGAGGCCTCGACATGGTTGACGTCCATGTCCTTGAGCCGCTCGGCCGGGTCGTACAGCCCGGGGCGCATCTCGGCGCGCGTGATGCCCTCCAGGGTCATCTCGTCGCGACTGAAGCCGACGGCGGCGATGTTGCGCTTGTACGGGAAGCGCAGGTCCTCGTAGAACCACCAGTCGGCCGGCGGGCCGTCGGGGTCGGTGGTGATCTTGTAGCTCGCCCCGGTGTACTCCAGCGTGCCGATGCCGGTGGTGACCGGCTTGGGGCCACGCTCGTGGTACTTCTTCGGCAACCAGCGCTCGAACAGATGTGCCGGCTCGATGACATGGTCATCCACGCTGATGATCTTCGGCAGTTCACCGAAGGAGTTTCCGGACCGCGTGGCAGCCTGTCCGGGCTGGTTGGTGCTCATCGGCCCCTCCCGCTCACTGAAATCTGATGGACCGTCAGATTTAGCGTAATCTCTGGGCGGAGGGAACCACAAGCTGACTCAACGTCAGGAGAATCACGGATGGCCCTGCGCCTCGAAGAATTGATCGCCCCCGGGCACACCGCGTTGATCACCCAGGAATGCCAGAACGGAGTGATCGGCGCGCACGCGGTATTCCCCGCGCTGACCGCCCACACCGGGGAGCTGATTCCGGCCGTCGACCGACTCGCGAAGGCCGCCCGCAGGGCCGAACTCCCGGTCGTGCACTGCCTCGCGGTCCGCCGTCCGGACGGTCTGGGCGCCAACACCAACGCCCGGATGTTCGGCGCCGCGGCCAAGGCACCGATCCTGTTGGAGCCGGGTTCACCGGCCGCCGACGTGGCCGACGGAATCGCCGTCGAGCCCTCCGACCTGGTGCTTTCCCGCTATCACGGGCTCGGCCCGATGGCCGACACCGGATTGGCCGCGGTACTGCGGAACATGGGCGTACGCACGATCGTGGGCGTCGGCGTCTCGCTCAACGTCGGCATGCTCAACTTCGCGATGGACGCCGTCAACGCCGGATTCCAGTTCGTCGTCCCGCGCGAGGCGGTGGCCGGATTCCCTCCCGAATACGCCGAGGCGGTGCTCGCGAACACCTTCAACGCGATCGCCACGATCACCACGGTGGACGCCGTACTGGCCGCCTGGAACTGAAACCTGATGCCCCGTCATCGTGTCGGTGACGGGGCATCAGGCGAATCGCGGATCGCCTGATCCGAGAAACATCCGATCCGGGGAACACCCGATCGGGGGAACGCCGATCCGGAGCAGACCCGATCGAAGAGCGCCCGATCGAAGAACCGCTCCGGACGGCTACGGCTGACCGACCGTCAGCGACCGGGCGTCCAGGGCTTCTTGTCGTACTCCTCACGAAGCTTGAACTTCAACACCTTGCGCAGCGTCTCGTTCCGGGGCAGCGCGTCGACCAGTTCCAACTGCTCCGGGATCTTCTGTGTCATCAACCCGGCCTCGCGCAGGTATCCGACCATCTCGGCGAACTCCAGGTCGGCCTCACCCGGTTGCCGCTCGACCACGGCGCACACCCGCTCGCCGCGCTCACGATCGACCAGACCGATCACCGCCGCGTCGGCGACCTTCGGGTGGGCGAAGAGCAGGTCCTCGATCTCGCGGGCCGAGATGTTCTCACCCTTTCGGATGATCACGTCCTTGAGCCGACCGGTGAGCGAGAGGTGTCCGTCGGCCCGCAGCCTGCCCAGGTCGCCGGTACGGAAGAAGCCGTCCTCGTCGAACGCGTCGGCGGTCAGCGCGGGGTCGGTGTACCCCTTGAACACCATCGGCCCACGCAGCCGGACCTCGCCCTCCTCGCCGGTCTCCGCGACACTCCCGTCGGCCCGGGCGATCCGCACCCGGATACCGGTGACCGGCTTGCCCTCGGTGTACGAACGCTGGTCCTCGGAGTCGTGCGGGCCGCCCTGGGCGATCATCGGTACCTCGGTCATCCCGTACCCGTGGCACAGGATCGCCCGCATCTCGTCGCGAACCTCGGCAACCAGTTCCGGCGGCTTGGGCGCACCGCCGCCCGAGACGATCCGCAGCGTCGGGATGATCTTCTCGCCGGGCTGCTTGCGCTGTTCGTTCAGGAACGCGACGTAGAACGCGGTCGAGCCGCCGACCATGGTGACGCCGAGCCGCTTGTACACGGGCACCACGCCGGCCGGGTCGAAGTTCTCCACGATCACGGCCGGGAAGCCGGAGGCGAGCACCGTGACGATGTAGTCCGGGCCCGCGATGTGCGCGTACGGGAAGGCGATCGAGCCCACGTCGGCCTGCGACATGTCGAGCGCGACGGCCAGGCCCTTGCCGCCCGCGAGCAGCGTGGAGTCGCTGTGCTGCACGCCCTTCGGGTCGGACGTGGTGCCGGAGGTGTAGTAGAGCCAGCGCACCTCGTCCCCGTCGGTCGGTGCGGCCGGCAGCCCGGCCGGGTCGCCCTCGGGCAGCTCGTCGTACGCCACCAACACGGTCGGCGGCTGCGCCATGTCCTTCGCGAGCGACTCGCCCATCGCCAGGAAGTCGAAGCCCTTCCAGCCACGCGGACACAGGAAGAACTCGGCGCCGGTCTGCCGCAGACAGAAGCCGACCTCCTTCTCCCGATAGAACGGGATGATCGGGTTCTGCACCGCGCCCAGTCGAGCCAGCGCGAAGGAGACCACGATGGACTCGATCCGCGTGGTCAACTGCCAGGTCACGCGGGTACCGGCGGTGACACCGAGCGCGTGATAGCCCGCGGCCACGCGCTCCGCCCACGCCTTGAACTCACCGAAGGTGACCGTACGGTCCTCCGGGTCGAGCAACATGGGCACATCGGGAGTCGCCGCCGCGCGGCGCTCCACCAGCTCCCAGAGAGTGGTGGCGTCGTAGATCGGGTCAGACACGTGTCCTCCGCGCGGGAAGCCGGGGCCGGGGGTACGGTGCCCGGGCATGGCGGGGCCAGCGCCCGGGTGCTGACCTGACGGTACGTCAGAAGCTTTGCGGGAAGAAAGACTTCGCGTGGTCACGCGCATCACAACCGGATCGTTCGCAAGCTTGATCGAGTGCTGGCCAACCGGCCCGGGACTGCCTAGCCTGGGGCGGTACCGCCTACCCCGGGGGCAAAATGTCACCCTTCCGCCGGGAGCGCCCGCCGGTGTGCCTGGGCCCGCTCACGAGCCTCCCCGAGGACGTCCCGACCCGGGTCGCCACCAGCCCCCCGGTCGCGATCCTGCGCCACGGCGACACGGTCCACGTCTTCGAGGACCGCTGCCCCCACGCCGGCGCGATCCTCTCCAGAGGCACCCTGACCAACGAACACCTCACCTGCCCGGCCCACAAAGCCACCTTCGAACTGGCCACCGGCCGCTCCACCGGCCAACTCCCCTGCCGCCCCCTCCACACCTACACCTCCTGGCTCCAAGACGGCCTCCTCTACCGCTCCCCCACCCCCCGCCCCACCCGCAAAGCCCAAAAGTCCCCCTGCCCCAACCCCACCCCAACCCTCGACTCCCCCTGACCCCCAAACCACGGCTCCCCACCACAAACCAGCAACGAGAAGCCGACGGCCGGCAAGCACCAGGGCCACCCCACTCAGCCCGGCCGGCGTTCGAGGCCACCCCAACCCAACCGACGCCCCACTCCAGCCAAGCCACGCAGCCCGGCCGGCGTTCGAGGCCGACAACGGCGCGCGCTCAGACCGCGGTCGAGTGCGCGGAAAAGGCGCCGCAGCCCTTGGTCCAGGCTCCGGAGAGATCCGCACCCGGTGGAAAGCGGCCGGCCAGTTCCAACGCGACCATGCCGTGGGCGAAGCCCCATACGGCGCGCGCGGCGTCGGCGTCGCCGCCCACGGCTCGCACCAGTGGTGCCGCCGCGCGAGCCTCCAGTCCCGCCGGCAACGCGCCGCGGTCCAGGGGCCGGTCACTCATCAGTCGATACAGATCCGGATGGGCCAGCGCGTACGCGCGGTACGCCCCCGCCAGCGCCGCGATCCGCCCCTCACCCCGAACCACGTCGGCCACACCACCCGCACTCGCCGCTCCGGACGAGCCGACCCCAGCCGCCGCGCCACTCACCCCACTGCCCGCCCCGTCGCCCGCCTCGGCCCCGCCGACCACACCATCGGCCCCCCGATCGCCCGGACCGTCCGCCACCTCGACGGCCTCCAGCGCCTCCGCGAGTTCGGCCATGCCCTGGGCGATCAGTGCGTTCTCGACCGCGGACTTGTCCGGGAAGTGCTTGTACAACGACGGCGCCTTGATGCCGATCCGGTCCGCGATCCGCCGCATCGACACCGCGTCCGGGCCCTCCCCTTCCAGGAGTTCCCGCGCGGCGACCACGATCTCGCGGGCCCTGGCGCTGAGGGGCGGTGACAACACGTCAGACATGCTTGCGGAATCCTTCCGGAGTGCGCAGTCCGTACCCGGCGGCACGGTCCATCGCGATGTGGGTGAGCCAGCCGAGGCCGGCGGTGAACAGTGGCGGCCAGACGACGGGCGTGACGGTGTACGCGACCAGCACGATCAGCGGGACCCATGCCCGGTGCAGCGCGTTGTAGAACGGCACCGCGCGCGGCTGGAGCCGACCGGGCTGGTGCGTACCGTCGCGCGCCGCGTCCTTGGCGCCGATGAACATGGTCAGGTCGGGCAGCACGAAGAAGAGCAGTGCCGCCGCCGAGGTGACGAATCCGTACTTCACGCCCTCGAACACCGCGAAGGCCGCCAGGAACAACGTCAGCGCGATCCATGCTCCGCGTCGGATCCGTCGGACCACGGCCGAGCCGCCGATTCCCGTGTGCGCAATGGTGCTCATGCCGCCGCCTCCGTTCGCCTGAGGCTAACAATGTTAGCCGCTTGCGTCCATCATCCGGCTAACACCGTTAGCCGTCAAGTCTCGACGGCATTCTCGTCCCTTCAGAACGTCGCGCGCGCCCACCGGCTCCCGATCCGGGGACGACGAGCGCCACCGACCCGATCGAAATCAGCAAAGCCGGCGCGAGTCCGATCACCAATCCGGCAATCGGCCACTGCGTCGACCCCACCGGCACCCCTGCCCGCAATACCCCCACCACCGACCGAACCGACTCGGCCGCGTCACCGGAACCACCCACTCGACCGAACTCCGCATGCCCGTCCACCACCGGAACCACCACCAACCGCACCCCCGCATCCACAGCCGGCGCGTCAAACGGCCGCCGCCCGAACCCACCCGACACCGCGTCCGACCCGCCCGACACCACCGGCCCCGGCCCCACCACACTCCGCCCACCGGCGGCGCCCTCGACCAAACCCACTGCTCCGGCCTCCGGCACCGACGCAGCACCCGCCCGCGAATCCGACTTCCCGGCACCGCCAACCGACTCCCGCGAGGCGGCCGCACGCCACCCCGACCCGAGCCACAGCCGATCCACGACTGGATGCGCGACCCCCGCGCGCCCCGCAGCCCCACTCGCCGCAGCCTCGTCAGCCGCCGAGCCTCCACGTCCATCCGGCCGGCCGCCCTCTCCCCCGGCCCCACCCCCCGCGTCGCCCCCGACCCCCACCGACCCCACGCCCACCTGCGAATCCGGCGACTTCGGCACCGACACCCGCTCCGGCACCCACGCCGACGATTGCGGCGGCTCCAACACCAACAACCGCAGCGTCGACCACTTCGACACCGGCGGCTTCGGCACGGGCGGCTTCGGCGGTTTGGTCGCCGGAGGCCGAGGCGGCCGTGGATTCGCCGGTTTCGTCGGCGGTTTGGTGACACCCGCGACCCTCACCACCGGCCCTCCACCACCCCGAGCCCCCTCGAAGCGCTCACTCCCCGGCGCGTACCCGGCGCCCGTCCGCCCGACCCGCACCTCGTACCGCGCGCCCCCCGAACCCCCACCGGACTCGACCTTGACGGCCGCCCGCCCACCACCCTCCGCGCCCGCCGTACCGCAGGCCCCGACAGCCGGCACGCACACACATGCCACCAGCAGACACCGCGCCGCGAACCGAGAGTCGGCCATGGCGCAAGGTTGGCGCCGCCCAGTGGATCACCCCGAACGAACCCCCGAAAATCCCACGTACGAGTGACCCACCCCAGCCCAAGCCCCCGGGCCCGGGGCCGAACAACCGGCACAGCGGGCGCAACGGGCCGGGCCACCCGGCCGGTTCACCCCGACAACCTCACTCGACCACCCCACCCGGCACCAGCCATCTCACCCGGCGACCACCTCACCCGCCCACGCGATCCACAACCTCACGCAGCCCGGTCGCGAATGCCCGCGGGTGGGTCAGGTTGCCGTTGTGACCGCCCGGAAACGACGCCGCCTCAACGCCGACGAGTTCCGCCAGCGCCACCGCACAGCGCCGGGTGAAGACCCGATGTCCCGTGGTCGCGCCCAGCCCCGGGATGATGCGCGTCGTCGAGGAGCGCAGCAGATCGAGCGAGAGCGTGTCGTCGACGACGGCGGGGAATTCCCGGCCGATGAAGAAGTCGAAGTTCGCCACCCGCCGCGCGGTCATCGGCTGCGGAGTCAGGTCCGGCTCACGTTCCTCGACGCCCGGCTCGATGCCCAGGTGCGCCGTGATGGCGGGGAACGCGCCGGCCATCCCGGCCCGCGCGTGCTCCTCCCGGATCGCGGTCAACTCACCGCGATGCGCCTCGCGTTCGGCGTCGGGGAGCAACCACGGCGCGACCGGTTCGTGGGCGATCAGCGTGTCCAGCAACTCGGGTCGGGTCGCGGCCACCCGCAACCCGATCAACCCGCCCATGCTGAGCCCCAGCATCAGCGCCGGCCGATCGGTGAGCTCGACCAACAGCCGCGCCACGTCGTCCGCGTGGTCCTCGATGCTCACCGGTGCGTCCGGGTCGGTCAACGTACTGCGCGAGAGCCCCCGCCGGTCGTACGTCACCACGGTGTGGTCCGCGACCAGACGATCGACCATGTCCACGCTGCGCCCGGCGTCGCCCTCCCCGCTCTCCCCGATCAGCAACAACGGCCCGGAGCCGCGCACTTCGTAGTACAGCTCGGCACCCGGCACGGACAGCGTGGCGCCGGTGGTGATGTGCGCGGCCATCGGATTCCCCCAAGAAGTCGTCGTACGTCGCGTGGAGCCAAGCCGGGCCCGGTAAAGAGCCGATCCGAGCCGAGCAGCCCCGAAGCCACCCATCTCCGCCTCCACACCCACGACCATAATCCATCGAATTCGATACATCAATATCGATGCATCTTTTCCGATGTACTATCCGGCCATGACCTCCCCCATGCCCATGACGCCCGTCGAACTCTTCCTCCTCGGCCGCACCCTGATGAAGATCGGCGAGGACGCACTCCCAGCCCCCGAAGCCGGCGCCGCCCCTCATCCCGGCAGCGTGCGCCCGGTCCTGATCGCCCTGAGCGACATCGTCGCCCACCCGGACAGCGCCATCGGCGAGATCGCCCGCCGCACCGGCCTCCCGCAAAGCCAGGTCTCCACCGCCGTGGCCCGCCTCAAGGAAACCGGTTCGATCGAAACCACCCAGGACCCCACCGACCGCCGCCGTCTCCTGGTCCGCCCGGCCGCCGACCCCTCTCCACGAGTCGCCGAAGTCCGCGCGGCCGGCATCGAAGAGTGCCTGTCCAAGGTCTTGGACCCGACCGATCCCAGGGCCGTCGAAGAGGTCACCGCCGCTCTGGCCACCCTGGCGCGTCACGTCACGCCCGCGACCCTCGCCCGCCTCAACCGCCGCCCGGAACCCGACGCACGGTGACATCGGCTCCGACCACGAAGCCCTTCAGTGGACCGCCCGCCACGCCCACGGGAACCCCGTACGCCGCCCGCGTCTCCAGCCCATAAGTGCCCCCGGCGACGTTCGGCGCACCGAGCACCGTCACGACACCGTCCCCGTCGGAGTCGTCGACGATGACATACGCACCGATCCCCGCCCGCGCGTACGCCCGACGCTTGCGGTCCCGCTCACCGGCCGGACGCTCCGGACACACCACCTCGGCCACCAACACCACCCCGGACGCGAGTGCGCCGATGCCGTCCGCGTCGCCGACGTGGTCCAAATCGTCGGGCGCCACGAACACGTCCGGCATGTAGAGCTCTCGACCGGAGACGACGGTGCCCGCCATATACGCCGCCCATGGCCCGTTGGCCAGGTGCTCGGTCAGCGCGTTGCGCAGTCGGTTGGCGAGCACGGCGTGCCGCCGATCACCCATCGGCGAAAGCACGATGGAGCCGTCGATGATCTCGGCACGAAATCCCTCGGGGACGGTCATCGCCCGCCAGGTGCGCCGGAGGACCCGGTCGCGTTCGGCCATGGTTCGTGTCACGCGCACATCGCGACGGTAAGTCCGCACCCGGCCGAGCCGCGCGCGCTTCCCACGCGCCCGACCCGATCGAGTGAGCCGGGCCGCATCGGCCGGCCCAGACGAGCCGGCCCCACGAACCGCCCCCGATCAGCGCAGCTTCCGCGCCACCTCGGTAGCCCAATACGTCAGGATCGACGAAGCCCCCGCCCGCTTGACCGAGGTCAGCGTCTCCAGCACCACCCGGTCCCGGTCGATCCAGCCGTTCGCCGCCGCCGCCTCGACCATCGCGTACTCGCCGCTGACCTGGTACGCCGCGACCGGCACGTGCACCTCGTCGGCGACCCGCCGGACGATGTCCAGGTACGACATCGCGGGCTTGACCATCACCAGGTCCGCGCCCTCGGCCACGTCCAACAGGACCTCGCGCACGGACTCCTCGGCGTTGGCCGGGTCCTGCTGGTAGGTCATCCGGTCGCCCTTGAGCGTGGATTCGACCGCCTCGCGGAACGGGCCGTAGAAGCCCGACGCGTACTTCACGCTGTACGCCAGGATCGACACGTCCTGATACCCGGCGCCGTCCAACGCCCGCCGGACCACCCCGACCTGACCGTCCATCATTCCGCTGGGACCGACCATGTGCACGCCCGCGTCGGCCTGTACGACGGCCATCCGCGCGTACGCCTCCAGCGTCGCGTCGTTGTCCACCGAGCCGTCCGCGGCCAGTACACCGCAGTGCCCGTGGTCGGTGAACTCGTCCAGACACAGGTCGGACATCACCACCGCGTCGGCGCCCACCTCGGCCACCACGTCGCGGATGGCGACCTGGAGCACGCCCTCGGGGTCGAAGCCGGCCGAGCCGACCGCGTCCTTGACCGTCGGGATGCCGAACAACATCAGCCCGCCGACCCCCGCCGCGACCGCGTCGTGCGCGGCCTTGCGCAGCGAATCGCGCGTGTGTTGCACAACGCCCGGCATCGACGAGATCGGCACCGGTTCGCGCACACCCTCGCGCACGAACAGCGGCAGGATCAGGTCGGCGGGATGCAGCCGGGTCTCCGCGACCAGGCGGCGCACCGCCGGGGACGTGCGCAACCGCCGGGGACGGTGCGCGGGAAACCCTGACGATGCGTCAGCCTGGTACGACATCGGAACTACTCGGCCTTCCTCATGAGAGGTGTGCGGGCCACCCCACGAAGCCTGAGCGCCACTCCACGAGTCCCGAGGGTCACCCCGCGAGCCCCGGAGTCACCCCGCGAGCCCTGAGAGGCACTCCACGAACCCTGAGCGCCACTCCCACATAACCTACTTTGCCTTCCGTCGCGACCCGGGCCGCCGTTCACTCGGGCGGGTGACGGGGTCGCCCGCCTCCACCATGGCGGCCCGCCGTGCCGTGCCGAACTCCGCGAGTGCCTCGGCCAGCGCGGACACCGACGGCTCGGGAGCCATCACGTCCACGCGTAGACCGTGTTCCTCGGCCGTCTTCGCGGTCGCCGAGCCGATACACGCGATCACCGTCACCGCGTGCGGCTTGCCCGCGATGCCGACCAGATTGCGCACCGTCGAGGACGACGTGAACAGGACCGCGTCGAAGCCGCCGCCCTTGATCGCCTCACGGGTGTCCGCCGGCGGCGGCGCCGCGCGCACCGTGCGGTACGCGGTGACGTCGTCGACCTCCCAGCCCAACTCGACCAGACCGGCCACCAGGGTCTCGGTGGCGATGTCGGCGCGCGGCAGGAACACCCGGTCGATCGGGTCGAAGACCGGGTCGTACGGCGGCCAGTCCTCCAGCAACCCGGCGGCGGACTGCTCGCCGGACGGCACCAGGTCCGGCTTGACACCGAACTCGACCAGCGCCCGCGCGGTCGCCTCACCGACGGCCGCGACCTTGATCCCGGCGAAGGCGCGCGCGTCCAGGCCGTAGTCCTCGAACCGCTCGCGCACCGCGCGCACGGCGTTGACCGACGTGAACGCGATCCACTCGTAGCGGCCGGTGACCAGGCCCTTGATCGCCCGCTCCATCTGCTGCGGCGTGCGCGGGGGCTCGACCGCGATGGTCGGCACCTCGTGCGGCACCGCGCCGTACGAGCGCAGTTGCTCGGACAGCGTGACCGCCTGCTCCTTGGTGCGCGGAACGAGCACCTTCCAGCCGAACAGCGGCTTGGTCTCGAACCACGACAGGGTGTCGCGCTGGGCGACCACCTCGCCGACGACCACGACGGCCGGCAGCGTGATCTTCGCGGACCGCACGTCGGACGCCACCTGCGCGAGCGTGCTCACCAGGGTGCGCTGCTCGGTGGTGGTGCCGTTGACGGTGACCGAGACCGGCGTGGCCGGCTTGCGGCCACCGGCGACCAGTTCCTGTGCGATCTCGGCGATCGAGTCGAGCGCACCGCGCAACACGAGCGTGCCGTCGACGGAGCCGACCGTGGCCCAGTCGATCGAGGCCTCGGCCATGTCGAGGACGCGAACGCCACCGCTGCCCTTGGCCGCGTGCAGCGGGATGCCCGCGTACGTGGGAACGGCCGTGCTGACCGGGACACCCGGGA
Source organism: Embleya sp. NBC_00888 (assembly GCF_045207655.1). NCBI lineage: Bacteria > Bacillati > Actinomycetota > Actinomycetes > Kitasatosporales > Streptomycetaceae > Embleya > Embleya sp. NBC_00888. Next base: position 3,981,029 of record NZ_CP108784.1, read on the forward strand.
CGACCTCGAAGACGATCTTCGCCTTCGCGACCGCGGTGATCTCGTCCGTGACCGACTGGTCCACGCACGGGTCACCCGCCACGGCCCGGACGACCTGCCTGCCCGATCGCGCGGCGACCACGACGACCTTGGCCCGGGCAACGGCCGACAGGAGTTCCCCGTCGTCGCCGGTCACCGGGTCGAGGACCTCGACGCCGCTCTTGCAGTGGAACAGGACCTGGCGCAGCGTCGCCTCGTCGGCGATCACCACATCGGCCTCGGCCAGCACCTCGATGGCCCGCAGTGTGAGCAGTCGCGGGTCGCCGGGACCGGCACCCACAAAGGTCACGATGCCGCTGGGCTTCTTCTTCGCTCTGGGGCTCAAGGGACGCGCTCCCCCATCAAACCGGAGGCCCCTCGGGCGAGCAGTTCGGTCGCGAGTTCGCGACCGATCTTCTGCGCCTCGTCGAGGGTTCCGGTGGCGGACAACCGTACGCTGTCGGTGCCGTCGACATTCGCGACTACGGCCCGCAGGTACAGCTCGGTGACCTGCTCGCCCTCGGCGACCTCACAGAGGGCGCCGACCGGAGCCGAACATCCGGCTTCCAACACGGCGAGCAGCGTGCGCTCGGCCAGTACGGCGGCTCGGGTGTCCGAGTCGTCCAAACCGGTGAGCAGTTCGACGAGGGCGACTTCGTGTGTCGCGCACTCGACGGCCAATGCCCCTTGACCGGGGGCAGGCAGCATGTGGAGCGGATCGAAGGTCTCGGTGACCTCCTCCGCACGGCCCAGGCGGCCGAGACCGGCCTTGGCCAGGACGACGGCGTCGAGTTCGCCGGACGTCACGAAGCCGACCCGGGTGTCGACGTTGCCGCGGATCGGCACGATCTCGTGGCCGAGCCCGAGCAGCAACAACTGCGCGGCGCGGCGCGGCGAACCGGTCCCGATCCGCGAGCCGGCCGGCAACTCGGCGAGCGCGAGCCCGTCCCGGGCCACCAGCGCGTCGCGCGGATCGTGCCGCGGCGGGACCGCGACCAGGGTGATGCCCTCGGGGTCGCCGGTCGGCAGGTCCTTGAGCGAGTGCACGACGAAGTCGACCTCGCCGGCCAGCAGCGCGTCGCGCAGCGCGTTGACGAAGACGCCGGTGCCGCCGATCTGCGTGAGCTGTTCCCGCGAGACGTCGCCGTGCGTGGTGATCTCCACCAGTTCGACGGCACGGCCGGTCAGGCGCGTGACGGCTTCGGCGACATGGCCCGACTGGGCCATCGCCAGCTTGCTGCGCCGGGTGCCCAGCCGCAACGGTGCTTCGGTCACGCCACACCTTCCACTGCGTCGGGGGCGTCCGCCCGGCGGACCACCTCGGGGGTGCCGGGGTCGAGATCGAACAACATCCGCAGCGCGTCCGCGTACGAGGAGCCGCCGGGCTCGCCGGCCAACTGCTTGACCCGCACCGTCGGCGCGTGCAGCAGCTTGTCCACCACGCGCCGCACGGTCTGCTCGACCTCGGCGCGCACCCGGTCGTCCATCTCCGGGACCCGGCCGCTGAGCCGGTCCAGCTCGGCCCGGACCACGTCCGAGCCCATGCTGCGCAGCGCGACCACGGTCGGTGCGACCTGCTGGGCCTGCTGCGCGGTCGCGAACGCCGCGACCTCCTCGCAGACGATCTTGCGCACCAGGTCCACGTCGGCCTCGCCGGCCGTACCGGCGGAGACCTCGGCGAGCAGTTCCAGGTCGATCAGCACCACGCCGTCGAGGTCGCGCACACCCGAGTCGATGTCGCGCGGCAGCGCCAGGTCGATCAGCACGAGCGGCTGCTCGACCCCGCGCTCGCGGCGCGCGGCCAGCACCGCCTCGATCTCGTCCCGGCCGATCACCAGACCGGCCGCGCCGGTACAGGAGACCACCAGATCGACCGAGCCCAGCGCGTCGGGCAGCGCGGACATCGGCACCGCCCGGCCGGCCACCGACTCGGCCAGGTGCTCGGCCCGCTCGTAGGTGCGGTTGGCCACCACGATGTGTCCGACGCCCTCGCGGTGCAGCGTCTTCGCGGCCAGCGCGCTCATCGAGCCGGCGCCCACCACCAGCGCCCGGCAACCCTCGATCGGGCCCATCGACAGCTCGGCCTGGGCCAGCCCGACGGTCATCAGCGACCGGCCGGCCTGGTCGATGCCGGTCTCGGTATGCGCCCGCTTGCCCACCCGCAGCGCCTGCTGGGTCAGCTCGTTGAGGACCCGACCGGCAGTGCCGTGGGTCTGCGCGAGCGCCAGCGCCGCCTTTATCTGACCGAGGATCTGCCCTTCGCCGACCACCATCGAGTCGAGCCCGCAGGCCACCGAGAACAGGTGCTGGACGGCACGGTCCTCGTAGTGCACGTACAGGCACGGGGTCAGCTCGGACACCGGGACGCCGGTGTGCCGCGACAGCAGGTTGCCCAGCTCGGTGACCCCGCCGTGGAAGCGGTCCACGTCCGCGTAGACCTCGACCCGATTGCAGGTCGACAGCAACACGGCCTCGCCGACCGGCTCGGCCGCGATCAGGTCGTGCAGCAGCGCCTCCTGGGCCTGCCCGGTGACCGAGACCCGTTCCAGGAGACTGACCTCGGCCGTCCGATGACTCAGACCGACCGCCAGGACACTCATGGTGTCTTCCTACCGTTGTTCGCCGTGTTCGCGGGCGCGACACCCACGCGACAACCGGTCACGCCGGCATCACCTCGGGGAGGTCGCCGCGTTCCCCCGGCTTCGAGGGTCGCGCCGGAACCGGTCCCGCGACGGGATCGAGACCGGACTTGCGCTGTTCGTGGAAGGCCAGGATCTGCAACTCGATGGACAGATCCACCTTGCGCACGTCCACGCCCTCGGGCACCGAGAGGACCGTGGGCGCGAAGTTCAGGATGCTGGTGATGCCGGCGGCGACGAGCCGATCGGCCACCTCCTGCGCGGCCGGCGCGGGCGTGGTGATCACGCCGATCGACACGTGGTCCTCGCGCACGATCTGCTCGAGGTCGTCCATATGGCGCACCGCCATGCCCGCGATCCGCTGACCGGTGACCGCCCGATCGGCGTCCAGAAGCGCCGCGACCCGGAATCCCCGGGAGGCGAACCCGCCGTAGTTGGCGAGGGCGTGACCCAGGTTTCCTATGCCGATGATGGCGACCGGCCAGTCTTGGGTGAGCCCGAGTTCACGCGAGATTTGGTACACGAGATACTCGACGTCGTAACCGACCCCGCGGGTGCCGTAGGAGCCGAGATACGACAGGTCCTTGCGCAACTTCGCCGAATTCACCCCGGCGGCAGCGGCGAGTTCCTCGGACGAGACCGTGGGAACACCCCGCTCCGACAGCGCACTGAGCGCCCGGAGGTACAGCGGAAGCCGCGCCACCGTCGCCTCGGGGATGCCACGTCCCCGTTGCGCCGGTCGCTCGGTACGCCCTGTAGCCACGCTGCTCCTGTGGGTGGGACCTGGGATTTCGATTGCCAGGTTAGGCTTTTGTGAACGTACGCACAAAGTAGGTGTCCGATTTGCGCGCCTGTCGTGATGCTCGTCACGCCTTGGTTCCGAATCGGAGCGTGAACTCGATCACACGAGGTGACCTTGGCGTGGTCCATGCGTAGTCGTGGTATCCGATCGCGCACGTCCCCTCACCGTACGTGTCGGCGATATTTCCCTCCGGCGGCCCCCTCGCCGGCCCCTCGCCCGGCGTCCGCCACGCGGCCGGGCCCGGGACCGAAGTCCGCTCAGCCGCCCAGTGCGCGACGCAGCCGCCGCTCGTCCACTCGCCAGAAGTCGTGCTGCCTGCCGTCCACCATGGTCACCGGGATCTGCTCCCAGTACTTGTGCTGCAGCTCCGCGTCCTGGGTGATGTCGACCTCCGTCCAGGTCACGCCCAGCTCCCCGGTCACCCGTTCGATGACGGCACGGGCGTCGTCACACAGGTGACAACCGGGCTTGCTCAACAGCGTCACGGTGCGGGTCGCGGCGTCGGTGCGGCGGCGGAAGAGATTCACGTCCTCGATTGTCACCCGCCGAGGGCGCCGGCCAGAAGGCCGCTCCCGGACCGGCTCGATCGGGTCGGCGACACGCCGGACGAGGCCGGGCTTCATCCGGGCGGCGCGCCGCCGCAAGACAACCGCCACACACCCGCAATACGCGCCTACTACGCTCGGCTCCATGGTTCTCTTGCGCCGGCGATCGACGACCAAGAACACCAACGACAGTGCCGTGCGGGCGGGCGAGGCCGCCGCCGCGGCGGCGCACGCGAGCGTCCCGCCACGCGCCCTCGGCGACGACGGCCTGCCACCGCGGATCGGCGCCGCGTTCTTCGACCTCGACAACACCGTGATGCGCGGCGCGTCGATCTTCCACCTGGCCCGGGGGCTGTACGCGCGCCGGTTCTTCGGCACCCGCGACATCGCCCGGTTCGGCTGGCAGCAGGCCCGGTTCCGGCTCGGCGGCGAGCACATGGGGCACGTCGGCGACGCCCAGGAGATGGCGCTGTCGTTCGCAAAGGGCCACACCGTCGAGGAGATCCGGGTGATCGGCGAGGAGATCTTCGACGAGTGCATGTCCGACAAGATCTGGCCGGGCACCCGGGGACTGGCCCAGATGCACCTGGACGCGGGCCGCCAGGTGTGGCTGGTCACCGCCGCACCGATCGAGATCGCCACCACGATCGCCGGCCGACTGGGGCTGACCGGCGCGCTGGGCACCGTCTCCGAGACCCGGGACGGCGTGTACACCGGGCGCCTGGTCGGCGAACTGCTGCACGGCGAGGCCAAGGCGGAGGCCGTCCGCGCGCTCGCGGTGAGCGAGGGCCTGGACCTGACCGACTGTTCGGCCTACAGCGACTCGGCCAACGACATCCCGATGTTGACCCTGGTGGGCGATCCGTGCGCGGTCAATCCGGACGCCCGACTGCGCCGCCACGCCCGGGCGAACGGGTGGCGTGTAAAGGACTACCGCACCGGTCGCAAGGCCGCCCGGATCGGGCTGCCGGCCGCCGCCGGCGTGGGCGCGGTCGCGGGTGCGCTGGCCGCCGGCACCGCCGTTCGGCGTCGGGTGCCGGGCCGCGTCTGAGCGGCCCGCCCGAACACCCCCACACCCCCCGCGACCTGCGGCGAGGGGGTCGTTCCCGGCTGTCCCGGGACACCCGATCGACGGCGAGTTGTCCGCATATAGCACACCCGACCCGTGACAACCCGGCAAACACGCAAAGAGCACACAACAGCGGTCCATCCCGGTAGCTTCACAACGCCGATGGGCACACTTGGTATCCCTTCCTTTACTAAGCGTTATTCTCGATCGGCGCACGGCGGTATCCAAGTTCCCTACTATGGGTGATCGATTCCGCACCGAACGTAATTACCGCTGAAGCAACAGGGAGTCCCGTGCACCGAATCGTCCGGGTTGACGTGTCCGGGCTGGCGACACTGCGTGCGGCGGTGTGCGCGAGCTTTGCCCCCCCGTCCGTCGGCTTCGCCGCCACCGCCGGTTACGGCGCGGGGGTCTGCTACGCGACCCCGGCCGGACCCGTGGGCTTCGCCCTCGCGTCGCGCGCCGGCACCACCGAACCGACCCGTCCGACCCGAGGATCCGGGTACACCCGGGGACCGGGTCCGGACGGCGAGGCCCGCCGCATCATGGCCCTCGTCGAACTCGCCCAGGACGGCGACGGCGACGCATTCGCCCAGCTGTACGACAACTACTTCGACACCGTCTACCGGTACATCTACTACCGGGTCGGCGGCCGCGCCGTCGCCGAGGACCTGACCAGCGAGACCTTCCTGCGCGCGCTGCGTCGGATCGGCACCTTCACCTGGCAGGGCCGCGACTTCGGCGCCTGGCTGGTGACCATCGCGCGCAACCTGGTCGCCGACCACTTCAAGTCCAGCCGGTTCCGCCTGGAGGTCACCACCGGGGAGATGCTCGACGCGAACGAGGTCGAGTCCAGCCCCGAGGACTGTGTCCTGGAATCGCTGTCCAACGCGGCCCTCCTGGACGCCGTGCACAAGCTCAACCCCCAGCAGCAGGAATGCGTGACCCTGCGCTTCCTGCAGGGACTCTCGGTCGCGGAGACCGCACAGATCATGGGTAAGAACGAGGGGGCGATCAAGACGTTGCAATACCGCGCCGTACGGACCCTCGCCCGACTGCTGCCCGAGGACGTGCGGTGAATCACACTTCCGTAACCTTCGGGGTCGCCGGATCGTTCTCCTCGATAGCGACCCCCTTCGGGGATCGTTGCGGCGGGGAGCCGCCCTGTGGCCCCCGACCCGGAGACTTCCCTGGACGGACATCCGGGGAGAGGAGGTGCGGCCTGTGAGCATTGCGGCCCTGGATCGGCGACCCGCGAACGCCTTCGCGCGAGCCCTCGACGAGAACGACCGCAACAACCGATCGGCAGAGCCCCCGCCCGGGCTGGCCCCGCTGCTGCGGACCGCCGAGCTGCTGCGCGATCGGTCCGAGTCGGCACCCGTGCCGAGCACGGACTTTCGAACCGCGCTCCGGCAACGGCTGCTGGACGAGGCCGCGGCGCTGCCCGCGACCGAGGGCAGTGCCACCGTGCCCGCGCCCCGCGGCGCGCACCGGCGCAAGGAGCTCGCGGCCCCGCCGCGCACCGTGCGCTGGCGCCGACGCGCGGCCATCGCGGGCACGTTCGTCGTGGTCACCGGCGGCGGCCTCGGCGGGGTGGCGTACGCCAGCTCCGACGCGCTGCCCGGCGACATGACGTACGGCGTCAAGCGCACGGTCGAAGACTTCAAGATCTCGCTCGCGGACAACGACCACGAACGTGGCGAGCGCTATCTCCAGCAGGCCGAGACCCGGATGGGCGAGGCCGAACAACTGCTCAAGCGGACCGGCCGGACCCCCGCCGACAAGGCGACGGTGCGGCACCTGCGGCAGGTGCTCGACGACTGGCGCGAGGAGGCCGACAAGGGCCGCGCGCTGCTCACCGACCACTTCCGCAAGAGCGGCAGCGAAGGCCCGATGCGCAATCTGGCCGACTTCGCCCGGTCCGGCCACGAGCGCATGGACCGGATCGGCGACCGCCTCCCACCGGAGCTCTCCTCCGAGCGGGACCGGGTCCGTACCCTGCTCACCGCGATCAACGAGCAGGTCGCCCCGATCGCGGGCAGCGCGGGCAAGACCTCGTCCGCACCCGCGGAGGGTGGGCGCTCCGGCGGCTCGCCGGCCGCTCCGGGCGCGAACCCGGGCGGCGCCCCGGGCACCGGGTCACACCCGCTCGCCCCGCAGGCGCCCGGCTCGGGCGGCACCGCGGCGAACGGCGCACCGCAGCCGAACGGCTCGGCGGCACCGGGCGGTTCCGCTCCACAGCAGCAGCCGCAGAACGGCGGCCTGCTCCCGGGGCTGAACATCCCGCTGCTCGGCGGCCCGCCCGCGCAGAGTCCCAGCGCCCAGTCCGGTGGCGCGGACACGACGCCGACCCCGGCGAAGACGCCCAAGGGTCAGATCCTGCCGCCGCTGCTGCCCGGCCTGCCGGGCATCGGGCTCAACCTGCTCGGCCCCGCGGAGGACGAACCGCAGGGCTGACCGACCGGGCCGACCCCGGTCGACCGGTGAAGACGCGAGCGGCTCGTGGACGAGTGTCCACGAGCCGCTCGCGTCGTGCGCCGAAGTCTGCGGCGCGCCCCGGAGGAAGACCGAAGCCGGAGCGCGCCCGCGAAGCCCCGGAACCCGCGGAGCCCTAGAAGAAGACCGACCGCCGCTGCATCAACAACCGATAGATGGTGTGCTGGATGGTCTCGCGCACCTCGTCGGTCAGGTTGAACACGACCATCGGGTCGTCCGCCGCCTCCTCCGCGTACGCGTCCGTGTGGATCGGCGCGCCGAACTCGATCCGCCACCGGGTGGGCAGCGGCACCAGGCCGAGCGGGCCGAGCAGCGGGAAGGTCGGCGTGATCGGGAAGTAGGGCAGGTTCAGCAACCGGGCCAGCGTGCGCACGTTGCCGACCATCGGGAAGATCTCCTCGGCGCCCACGATCGAGCAGGGCACGATCGGCACCTGGGTGCGCAGCGCGGCCGAGACGAACCCGCCGCGCCCGAAGCGCTGGAGCTTGTACCGCTCGCTGAACGGCTTGCCCAGGCCCTTGTAGCCCTCCGGCCACACCCCGACCAACTCGCCCTTGGCGAGCAGCCGTTCGGCGTCCGCGTGGCACGCGAGGGTGTGTCCGCTCTTGCGCGCCACCGAGCCCACCAGCGGCAACTGGAAGACCAGGTCGGCGGCGAGCAGTCGCAGGTTGCGTTGGTCGGGGTGGTGGTCGTGCACCGCCACCTGCGTCATCAGCGCGTCCACGGGCAGCGTGCCCGAGTGGTTCGCGACGATCAGCGCGCCGCCCTTGGCCGGGATGTTCTCCAGGCCGCTGACCTCGATCCGGAAGTACTGCTCGTACACCACCCGCAGCGCGGCCATCAGCTTGTCGTTGAGCTCGGGGTCGAAGCCGAACTCGTCCACCTCGTAGTCGCCGGTGATCCGCCGTCGCAGGAAGGCCAGCCCGTCCGCGGCCTTGTCCTCCCAGCCCGGCCCGGCCACACCGTCCAGAAGTCCGGCGGCGGCACCGCCCACGACCCCGCCCACCGCGCCCGCGAGCGAGCCGAGCAGCGAGCGCCCGGTCCCGGGCGCGCGCCTGGGCCCGGTGCCCGGCGCGTCCTCGCGTTCGCGAACCGTCCGCCCCTCGATCGACCGCACCGGCACCTCGCCCTCGACCGGCTCGGGCACCCGGACCGCCCGCGCGGATCGGGCGGGCCGCCGCGCCGACCGGGGCGCGGGCGTCCGCGCTCCGGAGGCGGCGCCGTCGAAGGGAATGATCCGGGCGTCACCCATCGGGGCTCCTCCTGGTGAGCAGCAACGTGGCGAGTCGATCGGGCACCTGTGCCAGGCGCCTCGGGTCGAGCAGGCCGGCCGAATGTCGACCCCAGGCATAGTCGGCGAACGTCTCGGCCGTGCTCCTGGCCGCGACGAAGCCCAGTTTCTCCCGGGCGCGCGTGGGGTCGACCACCCGCCCATGGGTGAGCAGTCGCACCTGCTCGGCGGACAGGTGCACCGAACCCGCGCGGCGCAAACCCTGATTGACCAGGCCGACCGCGGCGGCCGGGAAGGGCAGCACCGGTCGACCGAGCCGGCGCGCGGCCTGGGACAGGAACAGCACCCCCTCGGCGGCGATGTTGTAGGTGCCCGGCCGATCGGCCAGTACGGCGATCCGAAGCGCCTCCAGCAGGTCGTCCTCGTGCACGAACTGCAGGCGCGGGTCGTAGCCGAGCACCGTCGGCAACACCGGGAGCGCGAAGTAGGAGCCCATCGGCGAATCGGTCCGCGGCCCGAGCTGCGGAGCGAACCGCAGCACCGTGACCGCGACATCCGGCCGGCGCCGGGCGAAGCCGCGCACGTAGCCCTCGATCTCCACGGCGTCCTTGGCCCATCCGGCGGAGGGCTGCACGCGCGGTTCGGTGTCCTCCGCGAACAGCGCGGGGTCGCGCGGCGAACCGCCGTAGACCGCGGTGGTCGAGCGCACCACCAGGCGGCGGATGGAGGGCGCCTTCTGGCAGGCGGCGAGCAACTGCATGGTGCCGATGACGTTGGTCTCCTTGATCGAGACCGCACCGCCCTGGGTCGACGGCAGTTCACTGGGACTCAGGTGCACCACGGTGTCCACCGCCGCCGAGGCGACCACCTTGGCGATCATCGGGTTGCGGATGTCGGCGAGCACGAAGTCCACGCCGTCCGGAGTGGACCCGGGCTCGACCAGGTCGACCCCGATCACCCGGTCGACTCCCGGCTCGTCGCGGATCATCCGCACGAAATCGGCCCCCGGGTCGCCGGCGACCCCGGTGACCATCACGACACGTCCCACGCTGTGCCTCCCCCCGCCCATGTTTGCTCGCCAGATGATCGCCATGCGCTCGAATGGTGACGGAACGCATACGCGAGACGACAGGTTCCCAACGTATCCGTACCGACTACCCACCGGACGCGCGTTTACGAGGCGTTCACACCGGTGGTGCACATAGGCGGATCGGGAAACGCACCGGCAACGCCCCGAAACGCACGACGACCGCCCGTCGCGCCCCCCGGAAGGGAACACGACGGGCGGTCGCCCAAGGCTTCAGCGGCATACGCCGGTGGGATGCCTACTTCTTGTTGCGACGCTGCACACGCGTCTTCTTGAGAAGCTTGCGGTGCTTCTTCTTCGCCATGCGCTTGCGACGCTTCTTGATGACAGAGCCCACCGACAACCCTCGCTCACGTGACGTTCCTACCGCGCGGAGCCGGATCAGCCCGCACAACTGGGGGCCAGCCTACTCGCCGCCCCGGCCCACCTCTAAACGAGGCGGTCCGTAATGCCCCCCTACGCTGTTTCCACGTAGGAGTCTCGCAGGTAGTCGTGGACGGCCTGCTCCGGAACTCGGAAGGACCGACCAACCCTGATGGCCGGCATCTCGCCACTGTGGACCAGGCGATACACCGTCATCTTGGACACCCGCATCACCGCGGCCACCTCGGCCACAGTCAAGAAGTTGACCTCGTTGAGAGGCCTCTCTCCAGAAGCCATGACGCACCGAACCATTCAGCACGCGTCGGGCGCCGGCTTCCCCTCCGGCGACTGCCACACGCACGTGCGTCCCTCCAGAGTAGTGGCGTGTGGTACCAGTGGGGAAGAGGAGTAGTTATCCCACCTGAATCGCCCATCAGGCTGTTTTATGGATTGATTCCGGACAGTCCGGACCGATCGAGTACGTAGGCCATGAGCGGTTTGTACAGGTGTGGCGCGACGTTGTCGTCCAGCGGAACGACCACCTCGACCCGGCCCTCCTCGGCCGCCACGAACAGCGCGGGGTCGTTGCAATCCGCGAATCCGATCGCCGGAACCCCCGCCTGACCCGCGCCGCCGGCCCACCCGTGGTCGCCGATCAGCAGATCCGGGAGCGGCTCGTTGCGGGCCGCCAGTTCGGCCAGCATCGCCCGAACGCCGCGCGCGGAGTGGGTGTGCCGGAAATCTCCCGTGTCGTCGACCACCATCGCCACGTCGCCCCGGTAGCGCACGGTGCGGCTCTGCCCGCCCTCGGCGGTCGGCGTGCGATAGGTCCAGCCCGCGGCGGGGCGCAGGAGCGTACACCCGGCGTCGCGCAGCACGCGCGCCAGCGTGCGGTACCACTCCTGTAGGCCGTCCGGGTGACCCGTCGCGACGATGACCCGCTCGCGGCGCTTCGCGGCGAGGGCGACCCGATCGGCGTAGGCGTCCAGGGCGGCGATGGTCAGGTCCGGGTCGATGGTGTCCTGGCCGCTGCGGTGGGCCGGGTCGGCGACCACTCCGCAACGGCGCGCCATCAGCGCCAGCACGTCGTCCGCGTTCCACCGACCGTCCGGTTCGAGGCCGAACAGATGGCCCGGGTGCCGCTCGCTCATCAGTCGGTAGTGCCGGAGGTTGTTCTCTCTCGACGTCGCCACGTCACCGGCGATCCGGCCGCGCACGAGGTGGGAGCGAAGCTCCGAGGGGGTGGGAACCGCAACGGTCACGCACAGCTCCTTGAGTCACGGGTCGAGGTCACGGGTCGAGGTCACGGGTCGAGGTCACGGGTCGAGGTCACGGGAGGCATCGCGACCACGGGTCACAGGTCGAACATCGGGTCGAGGCCGTGGGCCGGGAAGACCGCTCGGCGGGTGGCCAGAATTGATTGGTCGGTCCGGTCCGCCGGGTCGTACCCCGTGGAGAACGGCCGAAAATCGCCGGTCCCGCCGTCGGTCATCCGCTGCGGCCCCGGCTCGCGGGTGAGCATGCGGACCTCCTCGCGCCAGTCGAGCGGTACGTCCCGGGTCGGTTCGATGGGGTGGCCGGCCGCCTCGGCCACCAGGTGCGTCCAGGTGCGTGGGACCACGTCCACCGCCGCGTAGCCTCCGCCGCCGGTGGCTATCCAGCGCCCGCCGGCGTGTTCGTGCGCGAGCGCGTGCAGCGCGGCGTGCGCCGTGCGCTGCGCGTCCACGCTCAGCGCGAAGTGGGCCAGCGGGTCCTCCACGTGGGTGTCCGCGCCGTGCTGGGTCACCAGCGCGTCCGGGCGAAACGCCGCGAGCAGCGGCGGCACCACCGCGTGGAACGCGCGCAGCCACGCGGCGTCGGCGATGCCGGGCGGGAGCGCGACGTTGGCCGCGAAGCCCTCGGCGTCCGGCCCGCCGACCTCGTCCGGGAAGCCGGTGCCCGGGAACAAGAAGCGCGGGCTCTCGTGCAGGCTGATGGTGAGCACGCGCGGGTCGTTCCAGAACGCCTGCTGCACGCCGTCCCCGTGGTGCACGTCGATGTCCACGTAGGCGACCCGCTCGGCGCCGAGTTCGAGCAGACGGGCGATGGCCAGCGCGGGGTCGTTGTAGATGCAGAAGCCGCCCGCCGAGGCGGGCATCGCGTGGTGCAGGCCGCCCGCGAAGTTGATCGCGTGGTCGGCGCCGTCCGGGTGTTCCGGGCCCAGCCACACCGCGTCGGCCGCGGCGATCGAGGCGCCCGCGATCAGCGCGGACACGTCGTGCATGTCGGCGAACGCGGGGGTGTCCACGGTGCCGATCCCATAGCTCTGATCGGCCCGCCCGGGGTTCTCGGAGGCGGCCCGCACGGCGGCCACATAGGCGGCGGTGTGCACGGTGGCCAGTTGCTCGTCGGTGGCGGTCCCGGGCGTGCACACCCGCAGTTCCGGCAGGTTGTGCAGGCCGAACGCGCGGATCAGGTCGATGGTCAGGCGCAGCCGTACCGGCTTCATCGGGTGCCACGAGCCGAAGTCGTAACCGGTCATCCGGTCGTCCCACATCACCCGCACCGCTCGACTCATGCGGTCACGCTACCGCCCGGCCCGGCTCGCGATCATCGGTCGTGAGCGGGTTCACCGTGCGGGGCGAAGGCACGGGCCAACGGCACCACGGCGAGCACCAGGAACAGCGGTACGAGCATCGCGACGCGGAACGAGGCGAGGTCGGCGATCCCGCCCACGAGCGGGGTGCCGATCAGGAAACCGACGTAGTTGAAGATGTTGAGCCGGGCCACCGCCTCGTCCGCGTCCCGCGGCGACTGCCGGCCGCCCGCGGCGAACGTCTGCGGGACCAGTACGCACAGGCCCACGCCCAGGATCACGAAGCCGAGCAGGCCCACCGCGGCGTGCGGGGCGGCGAGGACCACCGCGAAACCGGCCGCCGCGACCACGGCGCCGCCGCGGACCACGTTGACCATGCCCCAGCGGCGCACGCCGAGGTCGCCGACGCCGCGGCCGATCAGCGTGGTGATCATGTACGCGATGTAGGGGACCACCGCGAACGCCTCGGAGCTGTCCAGCACCTTCTCCAGGTAGACCGCGCTCCAGTTGGCCACCGTCGAGTCGCCGATGTAGGCGAACGTCATCACCAGGCACAGCGGGATCAACGGGCGCCAGGGCAGCTTGTACGCGGGCCGCTCCGGGTCGACGGGCTCGGCGGCCGGCGCCGCGGTGTCCGCGCGCAGGTAGCCGGGGCCGACCACGAGCAGAGCCGGCACGGTGAGCACGGCGGCGCCCGCGTACATCCACGCCAGCGCGACGTCGCCCCACGCGCACAGCCCGGCGACCCCGGCGCCGGCCAGGCCGCCGAGGCTGTAGGAGGCGTGGAAGCCGAGCATGATGCTGCGCCCGGCGCGGCCCTGGATCGCCACGCCCTGCATGTTCATCGTCGCGTCCACCGCGCCCAGGGAGAGCCCGAACACGAAGAGCACGATCGCCAGTTGCCACAACCGATCGCCCGCGCCGACCCCGATCAGGATCGCGCAGACGATCGGCTGGGACACCCGGAGCACGGTGTGGCTGCCGTAGCGCTTGGCCAGCGCGCCGGCGAGCACGCTGCCCACGCCGGCGACGATCGGCACCACCGACAGGACCGCGGTCAGTGTGCCGTCGCCCATGTCGTAGCGGCGCTGGATCGCCGGGATCCGGGTCACCAGGAGCGCGAAGGAGGCGCCTTGGATCAGGAAGCACGCGAGCAGGCTGAACCGCGCGCGGCGCAGCGCTTCTTCATTGGACGGCCCGGCCGCCGGTTCGGTCACCTGCATGGGCGTGCACGCTACCGACGGGTCACTTCCACGGACAGGGGCCGGGAAGATCTTTTGATGAATCGTCAGATTCCCCGGGCGGACAAACCGCCCGAAGCCCCTCGGATGCCCAGCAGCTCCGGCAGGTCCGCCATGTCCTTGAACAGCGAGTCGGCGTCCGCGAGCCGCTCCGGCGGGGTCATCGCGGCATAGCCGTAGACGGTCATCCCGGCCGCCCGCGCGGCCTGGACCCCCAGCGGACTGTCCTCGATCACCACGCACCGCGCCGGGTCGACGCCCATCGTGGCGGCGGCGTGCAGGAACAGGTCGGGCGCCGGCTTGCCCTGCGCGACGTCCTGGCTGCTGAACAGGACCGACTCGGGAAAGTGCCGGATCAGCCCGGTCCGGGTCAGCGCGAGCCGGATCCGCTCGTGCGTGCCGGAGGAGGCGAGGCAGTACGCGACGCCCGCGCGGTCGAGCGCGGCGAGCACGTCGGCGACCCCGACCACGGCCTCGAGTTCGGCCCGGAACCCGGCGAACACCCGCTCGTGGTAGACGTGGTCGAAATCGGCGGGCAGGGTGACACCGTCCCGCTCGCGGACGATCGTGTGCACCCGCGCCATGGTGCCGCCGAGGTAGTCGCGCAGCGAGTCCTCGTAGCTGGTGGGCACGCCCAGTTCGGTGAGCAGCCCGGCGAGCGCCCGGTTGGCGATCGGCTCGCTGTCCACCAGCACGCCGTCGTTGTCGAAGACCACCAGTTCGGGCTTCACTCGAGGCCCTCGGCGATCTCCTGCGACCGGTTGCTCGCGGCTTCCAGCGCGGCCAGCAGCGCGGCGCGCACGCCGTGGTTCTCCAGCTCGCGGATCGCGGCGATCGTGGTGCCGGCCGGCGAGGTCACCGCCTCGCGCAGCAGCGTGGGGTGCTCGCCCGAGTCGCGCAGCATCACCGACGCGCCGATCGCGGCCTGCACGATCAGGTCGTGCGCGGCGGCGCGCGGCAGGCCGAGCAGGATGCCGGCGTCGGTCATCGCCTCGACCAGGAAGTAGAAGTAGGCCGGACCCGAGCCGGACAGCGCGGTGACCGCGTCCTGCTGCTTCTCCGGAACCCGGATGGTCTTGCCGACCGACCCGAAGATCTCCTCGACCCGGGCCAGGTGCTCCTCGGTGGCGTGCGCGCCGCCGGAGATGGCGCTCATCCCCTCGTCCACCAGTACGGGCGTGTTCGACATGACCCGCACCACGGGGGTGCCGGCGGCCAGGCGCGCCTCCAGGAACTTGGTGGTGATGCCCGCCGCGCCGCTGACGATCAACCGGTCGGCGGGTACATGCGGGGCCAACTCGTCCATCAGCGCGGCCATGTCCTGCGGCTTGACCGTCAGGATCAGGATGTCGGCGGCCTTGGCCGCCTCGGCGTTGGTGACCGCCTCCACGCCGTAGCGGCGGCGCAGGTCCTCGGCGCGCTCGGCCCGGCGGGCGGTGACCAGAAGGTCGTCCGGGCTCTTGCCCGCCCGGATCATCCCGGACAACAGCGCTTCACCGATCTTCCCGGTGCCGACGACGGCAACCCGCTGAGCCATGGCCCCACACTTTCTCGCGTTCGTTGGTCCAACCGGAGGCACGGATGCCTCCGGTGGCCACCGTACGGTACGTACACGTGTCCTATGGGGTGCGTCGACGCAGGGTCAGCGCACCGAGCGCGAGGGCCGCCAGGACGCAGCCGGCGATCACCGCGACATCGCGAAGCAGCAGGCCGGAGACCTCGCTGTCGGTGGTCAGCCGGGACATCGCGTCCACCGCGTAGGACAGCGGGAGCACGGCGGAGACCGCTTCGAGCACCGGCTGCATCTGCGCGCGCGGCACGAACAGCCCGCACAGCAGGAACTGCGGCAGGATCACCGCGGGCAGGAACTGCACGGCCTGGAACTCGGTGTGGGCGAAGGCGCTCACCAGCAGCCCGAGGGCGAGCCCGAGCAGCGCGTTCAGCACCGCGACGCACAGGATCAGCCAGGTCGGTCCGGCCACGTCCAGGCCGAGCAGGCCGATCGCGAGCCCGGTGGCCACGACCGCCTGGACCACCGCGACCAGACCGAACGCGAGCGCGTAGCCGCCGATCAGTTCGAGTTTGCCGATCGGCATGGTGAGCAGCCGCTCCAGCGTGCCGGTGGACCGCTCGCGCAGCGTGGCCACCGAGGTGACCAGGAACATCACCACGAACGGGAAGATGCCGAGCAGGGGTCCGCCGATCCGGTCGAACCGCTGCGGTTGGGCGTCGTAGAGCCAGTACAGCAGCGTGAGCAGCACGCACGGCACCAGCAACATCAGCGCGATGGTGCGCGGGTCGTGCCGCAACTGACCGAGCACGCGGCGCGCGGTGGCGGTGGTGGCGGTGCCGGTCATGACGCGCTCCCGGAGGTCGAGGCGGCGACGGAGGTGGCGGCCGAGGTCGAAGCGGCCGGGCCGCCCGCGGAGTCGACCAGTGCGAGGAAGGCGGACTCCGCGTCCCGGGCCCCGGTCCGCTCGAGCAGCGCGGCGGGGGTGTCGTCGGCGAGCAGCGCGCCGTCGCGCAGCAGCAACAGCCGCTCGCAGCGCTCGGCCTCGTCCATCACGTGGCTGGAGACCAGCAGCGTGACGCCGTCGGCGGCGAGCCGATGGAACAGGCCCCACAGGTCCCTGCGCAGCACCGGGTCGAGGCCGACCGTGGGCTCGTCCAGGACCAGCAGATCCGGCTCGCCGAGCAGCGCGGCGGCCAGCGACACCCGGGCCCGCTGTCCACCGGACAGCCGGGCCACCTCGGCGTCCTGGCGATCGGTCAGGTCCACCTCGCTAAGCACCCGGTCCACCTCGCCCGCCGAGGCGCCCAGGATCGCGCCGAAGTAGCGCAGGTTCTCCCGCACGGTCAGGTCCGCGTAGACCGACGGCGCCTGGGTCACGTAGCCGATCGCGCTGCGCAGCCGCTTGTGTCCGGCGGGCCGGCCCAGCACCTCCAGTCGCCCGCTCACCTGTGCCTGCACGCCGACGATCGCACGCATCAGCGTGCTCTTGCCGCAGCCGCTCGGCCCGAGCAGCCCGGTGACGCTCCCGCGCGGCACGACGAACGACACGTGGTCGAGCACCACACGCCCACCACGCACGACCCGCAGCCCCTCGGCCCGGATCGCGTCCTCGGCATAATTCATCATGTGTTGAATATGCGCTCGCCGGCCCGCTTCGTCAAGGCCCTCCGACCCGCCGGGCCCGCCGTGTCGAGGCCCGGCCCGGCAGGCCCCGCACACGACGAAAGGGCGCCCCGGCCGAAGCCGGGACGCCCTTTCGGAAACCGCCGTGGATCAGTCGAACATCGACACGTCGCGCACCGCGCCCCGGTCCGCGCTGGTGGCCATCGCCGCGTACGCCTTCAGCGCCGTGCTGACCACCCGGTCGCGGTCGACCGGGCGGTACTTGCCCAGGTCGTGCAGCAGCCGCTCGCGGCGCTCGGCCAGTTCCTCGAAGGAGACCTCGAGCTCGATCCGGCGGTTCGGGATGTCGATCGTGATGATGTCGCCGTCCCGGACCAGCGCGATCGTGCCGCCGGCCGCGGCCTCCGGCGAGACGTGCCCGATGGACAGGCCCGAGGTGCCGCCGGAGAAGCGCCCGTCGGTGATCAGCGCACACTTCGCGCCGAGCCCGCGGCCCTTGAGGAAGGACGTCGGGTAGAGCATCTCCTGCATGCCGGGACCGCCCTTGGGGCCCTCGTAGCGGACCACCACGACGTCGCCCTCCTTGACCCGCTTGGTCAGGATCGCGTCGACCGCCGCCTCCTGCGACTCGACCACCACGGCCGGTCCGGAGAAGGTCCAGATCGACTCGTCCACGCCCGCGGTCTTGACCACACAACCCGCCTCGGCGAGGTTGCCGTACAGGATGCCCAGGCCGCCGTCCTTGCTGTACGCGTGCTCGACGTCGCGGATGCAGCCCGAGGCCACGTCCAGGTCGAGCGAGTCCCAGCGCTCGGACTGGCTGAACGCGGTGGCCGAGCGCACACACCCGGGCGCCGCGTGGAACAGCTCGACCGCCTCGGCGGAGGGCGAACCGCCGCGCACGTCCCAGGTCTTGAGCCACTCGGCGAGCGAGTCGGTGTGCACCGAGCGCACGTCCTCGTGCAGCAGCCCGGCGCGGTACAGCTCACCCAGCAGCGCGGGCACGCCGCCCGCCCGGTGCACGTCCTCCACGTGGTACGGCGCGTTGTTCGGCGCCACCTTGGCCAGACACGGCACGCGCCGCGAGAGCGCGTCGATGTCGGCCATGGTGAAGTCCATCTCGGCCTCCTGCGCGGCCGCGAGCAGGTGCAGGATGGTGTTGGTCGAACCGCCCATGGCGATGTCCATCGCCATCGCGTTCTCGAACGCCTGCCGGGTCGCCACGTTGCGCGGCAGCACGCTCTCGTCGTCCTGCTCGTAGTAGCGCTTGGTGATCTCCACGGCGGTGCGACCCGCGTCCTCGTACAGCGCCCTGCGCGCGGTGTGCGTGGCCAGCACCGAGCCGTTGCCCGGCAGTGCCAGGCCCATCGCCTCGACCAGGAAGTTCATCGAGTTGGCGGTGAACATGCCCGCGCACGAACCACACGTGGGACACGCGGCGTCCTCGATCCGCTCCAGGTCCTCGTCGGAGACCTGGTCGGACGCGGAGTCGGAGATCGCGGTGATCAGGTCCAGGTGCGGGCGCACCCGACCGTCGACCATCACCGCGGTGCCGGCCTCCATCGGGCCGCCGGAGACGAACACGGCCGGGATGTTCAGCCGCAGCGCGGCCATCAGCATGCCGGGGGTGATCTTGTCGCAGTTCGAGACGCACACCATGGCGTCCGCCTGATGCGCGTTGACCATGTACTCCACCGCGTCGGCGATCAGCTCGCGCGAGGGCAGCGAGTAGAGCATCCCGGAGTGACCCATCGCGATGCCGTCGTCGACCGCGATCGTGTTGAACTCGCGCGGGATGCCACCGGCGGCGGAGATCGCCTCGGACACGATCCGGCCGACCGGCTGGAGGTGGGTGTGCCCCGGTACGAACTCGGTGAAGCTGTTGGCAACCGCGATGATCGGCTTGCCGAAGTCCTCACGCTTGACGCCTGCGGCCATCAGGAGCGCCCGAGCGCCCGCCATTTCGCGACCGTGGGTGACCGTCCGAGACCTGAGTTGCGGCACTGCACACACCCTCTCAGCAATTCACCGGTGGATCCGGGGTGCTTTCGAGCTTACGTCCGCGAGCGCCGACGACGGCGCGGACGTCCACTATGCGACCCCCACGAGCGAACCCGCCCCGGCCCGACCGGGCCCGCCGGCGCTCAGCCGGTCAGGTGCCGCTGGAGGATCGGCGCGAGCCGGGCGGCCACCTCCGCCGCCGGCGTCGAGGCGATCGGCTCCAGTCGCAGTACGTAGCGAGTGAGCGCGGTCCCCAGGAGTTGGCTCACGCACAGGTTCACCCGCAGCGCCGCGTCCGCCCCGCCGACCCCCTCGGCCAGGCGCGCGATCAGCTCCGCGCCGACGAACTCGCGAAAGGCCGGGTTGCCGCCGTCGGACACCGCCGTG
Organism: Embleya sp. NBC_00888; assembly: GCF_045207655.1. NCBI lineage: Bacteria > Bacillati > Actinomycetota > Actinomycetes > Kitasatosporales > Streptomycetaceae > Embleya > Embleya sp. NBC_00888. The sequence continues at coordinate 4,000,619 of NZ_CP108784.1, forward strand.
CGCAGGATGGCCAGCAGCCGGGTGCCGGTGTCCGGGTGCTCCCACAGCGTCACGAACGCCTCGGCCAGTCGTTCACCCGCGTGCTCGGGGCCCGCCGCGAACACCCGGGCGGCCAGCGCCTCGGGCTCCAACGGCAGGTCCATGGCCGCGATGAACACCCGATCCTTGGAGCCGAAGTAGTGGTGCACGAGCGCCGGGTCCACGCCCGCGCCGCGGGCGATCGCGCGCACCGAGGCACCGGCGTAGCCGCGCGCGGCGAACTCGGCGCGAGCCGCGTCCAGGATGCCCTCGCGCGTCGCCGAGGCGTTGCCGCGCCGACCCGGCGGCCGACCGGGGCCGCGCCGGGTGCCCGCCGACTCGGCGGCCGTTCGCGCCTCAGCCATAACGCCGCTCCGGCTCGGCCTCCGCGGCCAGGTGCAGGCGCGTGTACGCGAGCGCCTCGGCCAGATCCGCCTCACGCTCGGCGCGCGAGGAGCAGCGGCGGGTGTTCACCTCGAGCACGATCGTCCCGGCGAACGAGGTGCGCGCCAGGTGTTCGAGCAGTTCCGCGCACGGTTGGGTGCCGCGTCCGGGCACCAGGTGCTCGTCCTTGAGCGAGCCGCTGCCGTCGGCCAGGTGCACGTGCCCGAGCCGGTCGCCCATCCGGGCGAGCATGTCCATCGCGTCCGAGCGCGAGGTCGCGGTGTGCGACAGGTCGAGGGTGAAGTGGCGGTACTCCTCGTCGGAGGGGTCCCAGTCCGGCGCGTACGCGGCGACCTCCTTGTCCCGGTAGCGCAGCGGGAACATGTTCTCCACCGCGAACAGCACATCGGTCTCGCCGGCCATGCGCTCGATGCCGCGCACGAAGTCGCGGGCATAGCTGCGCTGCCAACGAAACGGCGGATGCACCACGACGGTCCCGGCGCCGAGCCGCTCGGCCGCGTCCCGCGCGCGCACCAGCTTGGTCCACGGATCCGTGCCCCACACCCGCTGGGTGATCAGCAGGCAGGGCGCGTGCACGGACAGGATCGGCATGCCGTGATGGTCGGACAGTCGCCGCAGCGCCTCGACGTCCTGGCTCACCGGATCCGTGGAGACCATCACCTCGATCCCGTCGTAGCCGAGCCGGGCCGCGATCTCGAACCCGTCGGCGGTGGACTCGGGATAGACGGAGGCGGTGGACAGGGCGATCTTCGCGTCGGGGACGCGCAGAACCGCGTCCGGCACTCGCGCCTCGGACGTGTCGGCCCCCGTACCGTGGAGTATGTCGTGGTCGGCCACGTCGCCCAGAGTAGAACCATCGACCGCCGACACGGTGGTATCGCGCGCATCGGTGCGTCCGAACCGGGGGCCGGCCACGGCATCCGGGTGAGCGGGCGGGTCAGTCCATCCAGTCCAGTCGGCGCAGGATGATGCCCTCGCGCAGGGCCCACGGACACACTTCCAGCGCGCTCACGTTGAACAGGTCCAACGCCGCGTCGGCCACTATCGCGCCCGCGACCAGTTGGGGCGCCCGGCCCACGGACACGCCCGGCAGGGCGGCCCGCTCGGCCGAGGTCATCGCCGCGAGCCGGGGCAGCCAGTCGGCCAGTCCGGCCCGGCTGAGCGAGCGCTTGACGTAGGGCCCCTCGCCCGAGGACGGCGCGCCGGCGATCCGGGCCAGTTGCTTGAACGTCTTGGACGTGGCCACCACGTGGTCGGGCCGGCCGAGCCGGCTGAACTCGGCGACCGTGCGCGCGATCTCCGCGCGTACGTGCTTGCGCAGCACCCGCATCTCGTCCGGCGAGGGCGGATCGGTGTGCAGCCAGGCCCGGGTCAGCCGGCCCGCGCCCAGCGGCAGCGAGGCCGCCGCGTCCGGCTCCTCGTCCACGCCCGCCGCGATCTCCAGCGAACCGCCGCCGATGTCGAGCACCAGCAGCCGGCCGGAGGACCAGCCGAACCAGCGGCGCACCGCCAGGAAGGTCAGTCGCGCCTCGTCGGCGCCGGTGAGCACCTGGAGGTCCACGCCGGTCTCGCGGCGCACCCGATCGAGCACCGCCTCGGAGTTGGCCGCCTCGCGCACCGCGGACGTGGCGAACGGCAACAGGTCCTCGACGCCCTTGTCCTCGGCGACCTCCAGGGCCGCCGCCATCGTCCGCACCAGCAGATCCACCCCGTGCGGGGCGATGCTCCCGTCCGGTTCCAGGAGCTCCGCCAGGCGCAGTTCGCGCTTGTGCGAGTACGCGGGAAGAGGCCGAGCACCCTGATGGGCGTCGACCACGAGCAGGTGGACCGTATTGGAGCCCACGTCGAGAACACCGAGTCGCATGGTCACGAAGGTAATCCGTCGCCCCCGGCGCGCGAGCGGGGGCGTTCCCTCGGTTGCCACACCTTTGCCCGACGAACCACCCCGCGCCGAGCCCTAGGCTTGTCCCGTGCCTGAGGTAGACCTGGATTTTCCGCGCGCTTGGTTCGAATTCCCCGACCCCGAGGACGCCGATCAACTCTTTCGTTGCGACCTGACCTGGTTGACGTCGCGTTGGCAGTGCATCTTCGGCGCCGGTTGTCACGGCGTCGTGGCCGGCCGCGCACCGGACGGGTGCTGCTCGCTGGGCGCGCACTGGTCGGACGAGGACGACGAGAAGCGCGTGCTGGCCTGGGCCGAACGGCTGACCCCGCAGACCTGGCAGTTCCACGACCTGGCCCTGGAGCAGGGCGTCAGCGAGTTCGAGGACGGCGACAAGCGCACCCGCCTGGTGGACGGGGCGTGTGTGTTCCTGAACCGTCCCGGGTTCGCCGGCGGCACCGGCTGTTCGCTGCACGCGCTCGCGCTGCGCGAGGGCGTGCACCCGCTGGAGACCAAGCCGGACGTGTGCTGGCAACTGCCGGTCCGGCGCACCTACGACTGGATCGACCGGCCGGACGAGACCCGCGTGCTGATGGTGACCATCGGCGAATACGACCGGCGGGGGTGGGGACCGGGCGGGCACGACCTGCACTGGTGGTGCACCGGGAGCACCGAGGCGCACGGCGCGGGCGAGCCGGTCTATCTGTCGTACGGACCGGAACTGCGCGAGCTGATGGGCGAGGCGGCGTACGCGGTGCTGGTCGCGGCCTGCGAGACCCGGCTGGCGGGCGGGCGGCCGATCGCGCCGCACCCGGCGGATCCGGTCACCTGAGCGGTGCCGGATCCGGTCGCGGGGCCGGGGCCGTTCAGCCGGTCGGCTCGGGGCCGGCGCTCGTGGTGCTCGCGGGCGTCGTGCTCGGCGGGACGCTCGGGGAGGTCGTCTCGCCCGTGCTGCCCTCGATGGTGACCACCGCGCCGCCCGGATCCACCTCCACCCTGGCCACCCACGACCCCCGAGGGGCCCGCTCCGCGTCGACCGAGACGGTGACGGTGTCCCGCTGTCCGGGGGCGAGCGTGCCGTGCGTGTGGCTCGGCCGCAGCCAGGGCGCCGCCGTCCTGACCTGCCAGTCGACCGGCACCGGGCCGGCGTTGCGCAGCGTGACGACCGTGCGATCACCGGTGTGGGTGACCGTGACCAGGGGCGGCGTGGCACTCGGCACGCCGGCCGGCGCGGGCGGCGGCGGGACCGCTCCGGGCGCGACCTCGGCCGGACCCGCGGCGGGCGACCCGGCCGAGGAGATCGGCGCGAAGCCGTGCCCGTGGGGTGTGTCGGCCGCCGCCGGACTCACCGTCGTCGCCGCCGGCGAGCGCGCGGGCCCGATCGGGGGTGTCAGCGCGACGGGGCCGTTCGGGCCGTCCACCCGCGCCGACGCGATCGTGACGGCCTTGGCGCCCGACTCCCCGGCCGACCCACCGGACGCCTGCCACAGGGCCAGCGCCGGCGCGGCGACGACCGCGGCCACCACGACCGCCGCGATCACCGTGGCCCGGCGGCGATTGCCGCGCTCGACCACGCGGGCGCGAAAGACCGGGAAGCCGGCCCGGTCGAACTCGGCGACCCGACGGGCGAGCTCCGGCGGGCGCTGGGCGGAGCGCCCCTTGCCCACCTCGCCCAACACCTCGATCCGCAGCGCCGCCGGCGGGGCGATCAGCGCGAGCCCGACCGGGGCCGCCGCCGCGCCGGTGGTCGGCGCCAGGCAGGTCGCGGCGCGGCGCACGTGCGGTCCGCACCGCCGACACGTCTCGACGTGCGCGATCAGCCGCTCGCGCAGCGCGGAGGTGAGCCGCGCGCCGGCCGGTTCCCGGCCCTCGGCGCACCCGTGCGAGGCCTCGGCGCCCGCGATCGCCGCCCGAGTGCGGTCCACCTCGCGGCCGGCCCCCAGGAGCAGGCTGCGGGCGTGTTGCTCGTCGCAGCCGAGCACGGCGGCCAGCCCGCGTGGGTCGAGCCCGTGCCGCACCGACAACTCCAGCGCCTCGCGCCGCTCCGGGGTCAGGCCCACGGCCTCGGGCCAGGCGAGTTCGTCCAGTTCGTCCAGGTCGCTGTGCCGCGCGGGCGCGCGACCGGCCTCGGTGCCCGGGAACAGGTCGACGCTTTCGTCGGCGTCCGAGGCCGGCGGCAGGCAGCGCTCGTGCGCCCACACCACCCGCACGTCCTCGGGCCGCGCGGGGCCGCTGCCCACCCGCGCGTGTGCGTCCAGACGGACCAGGCACTCGTAGCGGGCGAGCGCGTACAGCCACGGTTTGAGCAGGTCCAGGTCGGGGAGCCGGCCGATGTGACGGTCGGCCAGCACGAAGGTGCTGCGCAGCGACTCCGCCGCCGCCCGATGATCGCGCAGCACCGAGAGGCAGTAGGTGTAGAGCCCTTCGGCGTAGGCGTCGTAGGCGGCGCGTCCCCACGAGAGCACCGCGGCGGGAGGCGCGGAGCAAGGAGCCCCTCCGGGGGCAGCCGCCGGGCCGGTTACCGAATCCGTCACGCTCGTGAACGTAGATGTCCGAGAGCCGCCGACTCAGGTGATTTGCACTTTCATACGCCTTTCGAGGTCGACAATCATACTTTCGAGTGAATGTCCGTCACCTTTGGCCGAATTCTTTCATCGAACGTCCACGCGACGCCCCGGACCGCGGACCGTGAGCGAAACACCCGTCGGATCCGCCGAAACGCTCACTTCCCACGTGGCGGCCGGTGTCCTGTCCGGATTCGCCGAGATCGTGATCGATATCGACTGGCCGTTGGCCAGCGTTCCGGAATTCGGACTCACCGAGAGCCAATCATTTTCCGACACGCCCAGGGACCACGTGACCGGTCCGTTCTCGGCGGTGAGTCGCACGACCCGCGCGGCGCCGTCGGACCCCAGCTCCAGCACCCGGCTCGACCACACGAGCGTGCCCCGGGGCGCCGGATTGCCCTCGGTGGAGCCCAGCGACCGGGGCCGGTTCACCGGAAGCCCGGCCGCCGAAGCCGGGCCGCCCGCCGGGGGCTTGGCGCTCCTGCTGCTCCGGGTGGTCGGCTTCGCGCTGCCGGCGCGCGTGCTCGGCACCGCGGTCGGGCCGCGCGACGCGGTCGGCCCGGGTACGGACGCGCTGCTCGGCGCGGGCGTGGGCACCACCGGCGGGTGCACGGCCGCGGGCTGATCCGGCACCTGGGCCGACCCCAGCGCCACCGGCTTGCCCTCGCCCCCGGACCCCGGCCGCACCAGCACGCCCAGCGTCGACACCAGCGCCGCGACGACCGCGCACGCCACCACCATCGGCACCCGCGAACGGGGCCGCCCGGTCCCCCTCGGGAAGGCGCCGCGGTCGGTCGACGCGCCGACACCGCCCCACCCGCCGAAGGCCGCCGTCCCGTTCACCAGCAGCTCGGTCCGGATCGAGTACGGCGCCGCGGGCGAACCGCCGGCCGCCAACAACTCCCGCGCGTCCACCTCGCCCGGACGCAGCGCCACGCAGTCCGGGCACGAGTCCACGTGCAGGTACAGCGGCGGGCGCAACGTCGCCTCCACCGCCGCGCCCTCGTCCGGCAACAACAACGCGAGCTCGGGGCAGTCCCGGCGCGCGTGCGTGGCCACCGCGTACACCGCCAGCGCGTGCTCGAACTGCGCCCATCCACGGGCCAGCGCGCGCTCCACCCGCCGCTCGGACAGCGCCAGCACATCGGCCAGTTCCGCACCGTCCAGGCCGCGCCGCACAGACAGGTCCAGCGCGATCCGCTCGACCTCGTCCACCGCCCACAGCGCGTACGGGACCAGCGGCGGCAGCCGATGCCGGTCGGGCACCGTCCACGCCGCACCACCCGCGGCCAACACCTGCTCGACCACCCCGGGCCCGCGCCGGCCACCGGCCGCCCGGGCACACTCGGCGCGCGCGAGCGCGAACAGCAGCGCCCGGGTCCGCCCGGCCTCGCGCAGCACCCGGATCCGCTGGGGCCCGACGGCCAGCGTGTCCCGCACCACCCGCGCGGCGACCTCGGGGTCGTGCACGAGCCCCACGCAGAAACCGAACAGGGCGTCGCCATGGGCGTCGTACAACGCGACCGCGTCGGGCACCGCCCCCGTCACGTCCGTCGTCCCCGACCCCTGCCCCGCAACGTCCCCACGCGCCATGCCGCCACACGGTAGGGAGAACGGCCCATGGTCACCATCTCTTTGCCGGCTCGGTGACAGGATCAAGACATTCCGACCATGATCGATCGGCGGCCGGTCATCGATGTCGGCGCGGGCCGTTAACGTTCCTGGCATGGCCAGGACCACCACGAAGGATCGCCCGTCGTACCGCTGCACCGAATGCGGCTGGACCGGGCCGAAATGGCTGGGCCGCTGCAACGAGTGCCACGCATGGGGCACCGTCGAGGAGTTCGGCGCGCCCAAGGCCCGCTCGATCGTCGCCGGCCCGGTCACCACGGCGGCGCTGCCGATCGGCCGGATCGACGTGCAGACGGCCAAGTTCCGCTCGACCGGCGTCGACGAGCTGGATCGCGTGCTCGGCGGCGGCCTGGTCCCGGGCGCGGTCGTGCTGCTCGCGGGCGAGCCCGGGGTCGGCAAGTCCACCCTGCTGCTGGATGTGGCGAGCAAGTCCGCCTCGGCCGCCGCGCGCACGCTCTACATCACCGGCGAGGAGTCGGCCGCCCAGGTCCGCCTGCGCGCGGGCCGGATCGGCGCGCTGAACGAGGAGCTCTACCTCGCCGCCGAGACCGACCTCGCCGCGCTGATCAGCCACGTCGACGCGGTCAAGCCCGCGCTGCTGGTGGTCGACTCGGTACAGACCATCGCCTCGCCCGCGATCGACGGGGCGCCCGGCGGCGTGTCGCAGATCCGCGAGGTGACCGGCGCGCTGATCCGGATCGCCAAGGAACGCAACATCGCCACCGTCCTGGTCGGCCACGTCACCAAGGACGGCTCGATCGCCGGCCCGCGCCTGCTGGAGCACCTGGTCGACGTCGTGCTGCACTTCGAGGGCGACCGACACGCCCGGCTGCGCCTGGTCCGCGCGATCAAGAACCGCTACGGCACGGCGGACGAGGTCGGCTGCTTCGAGCTGCACGACGAGGGCATCACCGGCCTGACCGACCCCAGCGGCCTGTTCCTGACCCAGCGCCAGGAGCCGGTCTCCGGCACCTGCGTCACGGTCACCCTGGAGGGCAAGCGCCCCCTGGTGGTCGAGGTACAGGCACTGGTGGCGCCGTCACAGATCCCCACCCCGCGTCGGGCCACCTCCGGGCTGGACTCGGCCCGGATGGGCATGGTGCTCGCGGTGCTCGAGCGGCGCGGCGGGGTCCGCCTGGAGAAGACCGAGATCTATACCGCAACCGTCGGCGGCGTGAAGCTCACCGAACCGGCCGCGGACCTGGCCGCGGCCCTCGCGCTCGCGGGCGCCGCCGCCGACCACCCGCTGCCGTCCAAGCTGGTCGCGATCGGCGAGGTCGGCCTCGCGGGCGAGATCCGCCGGGCCACCGGCGTGCAGCGTCGGCTCGCCGAGGCGTTCCGGCTCGGCTTCACCCACGCGCTGGTGCCGCCCGACCCCGGCAAGATCCCCAAGGGCATGAAGGTGATCGAGGTGGCCGACATCCGCGAGGCGCTGCGCGCATTCAACCTGGTGTCGCACCGCGAGCGAAAGCCCGATCGCGAGTGACCGGCCGACCCGCCGGCACCCCGGGAAGCGGACCCGAACGGGACACCGGCGGGACGCTCCGATGCCGGCCGACAACTTTCCGGGTGCCCCGAGGAGTGACCGGGCGTCGCCTCGGAGATACTCGACAAGCGGAACGGCATGCGCGACCTGTGCCGAAACACGGCTTCGGGCCGGATAAGGCGACCGGTCGGCGGTCGGGAGGCACTAGACTTTTCCACCGATCTTCCGACGTAGCGGCCGACCTGTGTCGACCGCAGGTCCTGAGGCGCTCCCGGCCGTGCATACCGGAGCAAATGCCCGGGTGACGGCCGATGGCCGGCCGAGGATGGCAACGACCACGGGGAGTTCTGTGGCTACGAATGACCGGACCGACAAGGGCACGAGTGCCGACGCGGCCCTCGTGAGGGCCGCGCTGCAATCCGTGGCCCCGGGCACCGCCCTGCGCGACGGCCTGGAGCGCATTCTCCGGGGCAACACCGGCGGCCTGATCGTGCTCGGTTTCGACAAGACGGTGGAGGCGCTCTCCACGGGCGGTTTCGTGCTGGACGTCGAGTTCTCCGCGACCCGGCTGCGCGAGCTGTGCAAGCTCGACGGCGGGGTCGTGGTCGACCGCGAGTGCACGAAGATCGTCCGGGCCGGCGTGCAACTCGTCCCGGACCCGTCGATCCCGACGGAGGAGACCGGCACCCGGCACCGCACCGCCGAGCGGGTCAACAAGCAGACCGGCTACCCGGTCGTCTCGGTGAGCCAGTCCATGCGCCTGATCGCGCTCTACGTCAACGGCAAGCGACACGTGTTGGAGGACTCGGCGGCGATCCTGTCCCGGGCCAACCAGGCGCTCGCCACGCTGGAGCGCTACAAGCTGCGGCTCGACGAGGTGTCGGGCACGCTGTCCGCGCTGGAGATCGAGGACCTGGTCACCGTGCGGGACGTGTGCGCGGTGTCCCAGCGACTGGAGATGGTGCGCCTGATCGCCCGCGAGATCGACGGCTACGTCACCGAGTTGGGCGTCGACGGGCGTCTGCTCTCGCTGCAACTGGAGGAGCTGATCGCGGGCGTCGAGGACGACCGCAAGCTGGTCGCCCGCGACTACGTGCCCGAGCGCGCGATCAAGCGCGGCCGGACCGAGGCCGACGTGCTCGCCGAGTTGGACGGTCTCGCCCACGCGGACCTGCTCGACCTGCAGACCGTGGCCCGCGCGCTGGGCTTCACCTCGGGGCACGAGGTGCTCGACTCGGCGGTCAGCCCGCGCGGCTACCGACTGCTGGCCAAGGTCCCCCGGCTGCCACCCGTGGTGATCGAGCGGCTCGTGGAGCACTTCGGCGGCCTGCAGAAGCTGCTCGCGGCCAGTGTCGACGACCTCCAGGCCGTGGACGGCGTCGGCGAGGCCCGCGCGCGCAGCGTGCGCGAGGGGCTGTCCCGACTCGCCGAGTCCTCGATCCTGGAGCGCTACGTGTAGCCCCCGGGCCGCACGACACGACGTCGCGCACACGAAGGAGGGCCCCGGCGCACGCGCCGGGGCCCTCCTTCGTGGTTCGGTCGCGGATCGCCCGCTACTTGCCCACCGTCGCGGTGAACACGAACTCGCCGGACGGCTCCAGGCCCGCCAGCGTGCCCTTCGCGCGGTAGGCGGCCTTGTCCGCGGGCGCGGCCTTGCTCTGACCGCCGTTGGTCGCGCACTGCGCGGCGTTGGAGCGGGTCCAGGACCAGTCGCGGGTGATCGAGACGGCCTGCGCGTCGCCCTGCTGCAACTGCCGCACGTCGGTGGCCGCGCCGGCGACGCAGTCGGCCGAGCTCCACAACCGCTCGGGGCCGGAGAGCACCTCGATGTAGGCGCGGCTCGGCGCGAGGTCGACGTAGCAGGTGGGCCCGGTCTGATTCGTGACGATCAGCTTGAGCGCCACGTTCTGCGAGGCGTTGTAGGCCGTCTTGCCCGCGTCCACCGGCTGGATCTGCACCCGGATCATGTTCGGCGTGCACCACGTGCCGCCGTTCGGCGCGGCCTTCCCGCCGGAACTCGCCGTGCCGGAGTTGCCCGCGGTACCCGCGGACTGCCCGCCGCCCGGGACGGGTTGCCCGCCGGGCTGGCCGGACGTGCCCGCCGACGCGCCGGAGGTTCCCGCGCCGGGCGTACCGGTGCCACCGCCCGGGATCGGCGGATTGGCGCCATTGGTCGGGTTGGGCCCCGGCGTGATGGCGCTCGGATCGGGCGAGGCCGAGCCGCTCGGGACCGGCTTCTTGTCCGCGGCGTTCTTCTTGTCGTCGGAGTCCCCACCGGCAGTGCATGCCCAGGCCACCAGCGCGATCAACAGCGCGAGGGCGAGCAGCACGACGACCCGCCGACGCCAATACACGGTTGACGGCAGGTGACCCACGGGACGGCGCATCGAGTCCACGCGCAAACTCTAGGGGAGATCGTTACGCCGTCCGGTGTAGCCACACCGTCCGACGCGTTGGAATTTCTCGCCGTGTCGCGCCCGAAGAAGCCCTGGTCGCAGGCTTATTCCGGCATTTGCGGGCAGAAGCCACCGTCACTCGCCCGAGTGACCTCCCGTAACGTGCGAGGATCGGGGAGAGATGTCACACGCACTGCACGAGCCGATCCTCGACTGGTATTCGGCCCATCGACGCGATTTGCCCTGGCGAACCCCCGACGCCTCCGCGTGGGCGGTCGTGGTCAGCGAGTTCATGCTGCAACAGACCCCCGTGGTCCGGGTGTTGCCGGTCTACCAGGCCTGGCTGCGGCGCTGGCCCACACCGGCCGCGCTGGCCGCCGACGAACCGGGCGAGGCGGTGCGGATGTGGGGCCGGCTCGGCTACCCGCGCCGCGCGCTGCGGCTGCACGGCGCCGCGGTCGCGATGGTCGAGCGCCACGACGGCGAGGTCCCCTCCGCCCACGCGGACCTGCTCGCGCTGCCCGGGGTCGGCGAGTACACCGCCGCGGCCGTCGCCTCGTTCGCGTTCGGGCAGCGCCACATCGTGCTGGACACCAACGTGCGCCGGGTGATCGGCCGGGCGATCGACGGCGTCGAGTACCCGCCGCAGGCCACCACGCCGGCCGAGCGCCGTACCGCGACCACGCTGCTGCCCGCCGCCGCGGAGACCGCCGCGACCTGGGCGGTGGCGATCATGGAACTCGGCGCGCTGGTGTGCACCGCGAAGTCGCCCAAGTGCGTGGGCTGTCCGGTCGCCGCGCTGTGCGCGTGGCGACTGGCGGGCAAGCCCGCGTACGAGGGCCCGCCCCGCCGCGGCCAGACCTACGCGGGCACCGACCGGCAGGTCCGCGGGCGGTTGCTCGCGGTGCTGCGAGAGAGCCCCGGACCGGTGTCGCAGGCCGCGTTGGACGCGGTGTGGGACGAGCCCGTCCAACGCGCGAGGGCACTGGACGGGCTGGTCGCGGACGGCCTGGTCGAGCCGTTGGCGGCGGGCGTGTACCGGTTGCCCGCCGGCCCGCTCAGCGGCAGTACTTCTTCTCCGCGTCGATCGGATTCGTCGGAATCCGCATCGAGTTCCGTTTCACCGACCCGGTGAGGTTCTTCCAGAACCGCGATACCGACATGGGCTCGCGGGTCGCCTGCTGGAGTTCGCGAATACCGCCGCAGTTCAATGCCCGACGGGCCGCCTCGACCTTGGCCGGATCGACATTGCGCAGGTCCAGTTGCGTACCCGGCTGGGTGAAGTCGGCGAGAATCCATTCGATGTAGGTCAGCTTGTCGTGCCCGGACCGGGTCCGATAGTCGAGGTCCAGGTGCGCGCCGAGCGGATTCGCCAGACCGAAGATGTCGATCGCCAGACCCGACGTCGGCACCAGCACCGCGGGCTGCCCGAGGGCGCCGTAGACCACCGAGTCGGTGATCGGGACGTGGTACTTGAGCGGTGCGGAGCGGAAGTCGAAGTTCAACATCCAGAACTTGTCGGGCTCGTGGTAGTAGGTCAGATAGACGAACTGCGCCCCGGGCGTCGCGGTGTCCTTGTTCCACTCCGTGCCGACCCCTTCGAGCCGCTTCACGAACGCGTCCCGGTAGACCTTCGAGGTGACCGGGTTCTCCTCGCCGGTCCAGGTCACGTACCACGAGCGGGTGTCCTCGATGTTCTTCGGCCCGAAACCCTGGTACGGCACCCGCATCGAGGCCGCGCAGACCAGCGACCACGCGGCCAGCCCCGCCGCGGTACCCGCGTACAGCCGCTGCAACGGCAGCACCAGGACCGGCAGCAGGAACGCGAACGTGCCCGGCAACAACAGACGGGCGTGCATGAAGTCGCCGCCGACCACGATCACGTAGCCGAGCAGCACCGTGCCGGTGACCAGGGCGGTCGCGGTCAGCACCCGGACGCGATAGCGCTCGAAGTCGCCGACCGAACGGCCGATCGTGGCAAGCAGCCCGACCGCGACCACGGTCAGCAGCAGCGGTGCCCAGATGTTGTACGGGCTCGCGTAGTCCTCGAAGTAGGTCCATCCGCGACCGACGTCGGTCTTGGTGCCCTCCTTGGCTATCGCCGTGTTGGGCAGCAGGACGCCGTAGTAGCCCATCCGGAAGATCTGGTAGAGCACCGGCAGCAGACCGCCGAACACCGCGAGCACGGCCAACCGCCTGCCGGTCGGTCGCAGCAGCAGCCACGCGGCCACCGCGAACACGATCGTGCCCAGTGCGAGGTCGGGCCGGACCAGCACACCCATGCCGAGCGCGAACGAGGTGCACGCCTGGCGCGCGAACGAGGAGTTGCGGTCCAGCCGGGCCAGCAGGCACCAACTCGTGCCCAGCCAGACGAAGATCAGCCCCATCTCCAGACCGGACGTGGCGAAGTCCCAGAACGGCGGCAGCGCGGCGATCGCCAACGCACCGGCGGGCAGCGGCCATCCGCCGCCCGGGAGGTCGAGGTAGAGCCGTCGGGTGCCCGCGGTCGCGAGCGCCAGGCCGCCGACCGCGCACAGCAGCGAGCCGTACACCGCGATGGTGACCAGGTCGATCCCGGTCGCCCCGCCGACCAGCGCGAGCAGCCACGGCCAGAGCGTCGACGTCGCCGCCTCGGCCCGCTCGCCCACGTTGAAGTTGGGCCCGTTCCCGTCCAGGATCTGTTGCGAGACGCGAACGAAGATCAGTCCGTCGTCGCCGATCCAGCGCCGCCGGAAGGCCGCCAGCCCGAGCAGCAGGGCCGGCACCAGCACGACGGCGATCGCCCATCCGGTCCGCGCGTCGAGCCGCTGCCACGGCCTATTTCGCGACATTTCCGGATCGATATTCGCCGCGCCCTCGGCCTTATTCTTTTCGGCCAAGGTGCTTCCTACGGCCATCGTCCTGCCCCCGAACTCCTGTCGTCCCGCACACCGATCGGCCCGATAATATCATCGGGAAAAATAGCGGTCCGAATTGCCCCCGGCCCACGTTCGACAATGCGATCGAAAACTGTGTCGATCATCCGAGCGGGCGCGGCGACATTTCGACATCCATATCCATTCTTTTCCAACGTAACGAAGCCCGCAGGAAAACGCATTACTGTACCCCGCCTCGAACCGACCGGTGTTCGACCCACGATCAAGGGGCCCGGCGGTCCCCCGGCCGGACGGGTCGCCACCTCGCCGCCCGGACCCACCCGGACCCGCCCGGGAACCTTTTGCCCCGAATCCCGGCGCGCGGCGAGCCACCCGCGAATACTGGACGTACACGCGCCGGCTACGGAACGCGATGCGGCTCGGTCGCGGGCGCACACCGAGGATCGAAGGGGGACGCGGTGACGGAGGACTCCGGGCACGACGAGCCCACGGCGGGCGACGCGATCCAGTGCATGGGCTGCCAGGGCACCGGCCTGGACACCTCCGGCCGGGTCTACCGCAGCCGGCACCGCGAGGTGTCGACGATCTGGGCGGGCACCCGCTGCCCGCACTGCCGAGGCACCGGCTGGCTGCGCAACGGACCGGTCGATCCCCCGGAAGGCTCCCCCGGCGGTCCGTGGCGCACCGGCCGATGAACCGGCCGTTCTAGCGCGCGTCCCCGGAGGCGGATCCGCGCAGGTAGCGGCGAAAGCCCTGGGCCGACTCGCCCTCGAAGCCGCAGGCCCGATAGAACGCGAGCACCTCGGCGCTGTCCGCCGACAGGAGTTGCACCTTGTAGCAACCCGCGTCGGCGGCGACCGTGCCGGCGGCGACCAGCAGGCGGCGGCCGATCCCGCGTCGCCGGTGGGTCGACGCCACCACGACGTTCTCCACGAACATGATCGGGTGCCCACCCCGCGTGAGGTTGGGCAACACCGCGCAGTCGGCGGTGCCCGCCACCATGCCGTCCAGATCGGCGACCAACACCGTGCGACCGCGCTGGGTGGCGATGTCCGCCCAGATCAGATGGGCGTCCTCGATCGGCAGAGGCACGTCGTCGGGATGGAACTCGGCGTATAGCGCGAGCAGCCCGGACAGATCCCGAGCGGTCGCCGGGCGGATCGTCATGGTCATACCGAAAGCCTACAAATCGCGACGGCATCGACCGGGATATACGCGCACCACACATCCGCCGCCGGATCCCCCGCCGAGCACCCCGCCCGCCCACCAGCCCCACCGGCCCCACCGGCCCCACTGGCCCCACCCGTCGCGTCATCCCGCCCGCCCCGACCACGCGGCGGCCTTGACCGGCCGATAGGTCATCCCGAGCCCCTCGTACATCCGTATGGCGGTGTGGTTCCACTCGTCCACCATCAGCGCCGCACCCCCGTGCCTGCCGCGGGCCTCGGCCAGCACGAACGCGCATACGATCCGGCCCAAGCCCCGCCCGCGCGCCGCCGGGGCCACCCCGACCCCGGCCAGGAAGCCGATGCTCGGCGCCGACCAGGCCAGCGCGGCCACCGCCGGCAACGTGCCGTCGGCGTCGCGCACCCCGGCCCAGCGCTCCACCCCGGGCAGGCCCGGCTTGGCATAGGACGACGGGAAGCCGCTCTCGATCAGGGCGACGACCTCGTCCGTCGCGTCCTCGGTCAGCCACCGGACCCGGCGATCGTCCGGCACCGGCGTCGGCGTCGGCGGAATCAGATCCATCCAGCCGAACGAGCCCACCTCGACCAGCTCCGGTACACCCGCCACCAGCGCGGCGATCCGCTCCGGGTCGCCGAACGGCCGGTAACCGGGCCCCGTCTCCGACAACACCTCGCGAACCAGCGGCACCAGCGCCTCGGGCGACCCGTGCACCGCCAGCCGATCGTGTCGGCACAGCTCGGCCCCCGCCACCACCACGGCCGCTCCGTCCGCGTCGGCCCAGGCCCGACGCCCGCCGGTCAGCCCCTGCGCGGTCCAGACACACATCGCGTCACCATCGCAGCGACGCAGCAATTCGTCGTGATCGGTTATCTCCCTCACGGCGCGAATCCTGCCGGACGACACCCCGGCGGATCGCCCCCGGGCCCGGCCCCACGGTCCCGCCCACTCGGCCGGTGACCGGCCGACCCCGGCCGGTCACTCACCCACTCGGGTGAATCCACGGGCCTCGCCCACAATCCATCACCGCTCGAATTCCCGCTGCTGGCAGCCCTTCACGGGCGCCCGGCGGGCACCGCCCCGACCGGCTCCGGTTGTCGCATCGGCCGATTAGCCGTCTGCTGGTGAGCGGAGCTCCCACACGACGACCGCCGTGTCGCGACATCCCCGTCGCGGCGCCGGGAACAGGAGCGTTGGCTCGTGAAGACGAACGTCACCCCGCAGGAACTGATCGGCCGTAAGGTCGTCGATTCCGAAGGCAGCAAGATCGGGACCATCGGCCAGGTGTATCTGGACGACCGCACCGGCGAGCCGGAGTGGGTCACCGTCAAGACCGGCATGTTCGGCGGCCGCGAGAGCTTCGTGCCGCTGGGCCCGGCCGACATGCAAGGCGACGACCTGCGTGTGCCCTTCGACAAGGAACTCGTCAAGGAGGCGCCGAGCCTGGGCACCGACGAGCACCTGTCGCCGGAGGAGGAGGCTCGCCTCTATCGGCACTACAGCGTCACGCCGTCGGCCGGCATGACGCGCACCGGGACCACCGAGGGCACCGGAACCGCCGGTACGGCCGGCGGAGCAGCCGGTGCCGCCGGAGCCGCCGGCGCGGCCGAGACGCGCCGGCATCCGGACATGTCCAAGTCGCAGCTCGCGGGCTCGGACAACGGCTTCGAGGAGTTGACCGGCAAGCACGACCCGTCGGTGCGCACCAACGACCCGCCGACGCGGATCGGTACACCGGCCGCGACCACGGCCGCGGCCGCCGGCACCGCGACCGGTCGGCCGGCCATGGAGACGGACCCCGCCAAGGCGGGCATGGCCTCCTCGACCACGACCCGTTCGACCTCGGCCGACTCGGGCACGGCCCGGGGCGCGGCGATGTCCGCCAAGGCCGGTTCCGACGACGCGATGACCCGCTCCGAGGAGCGGCTGGACGTGCACGTCGAGACGATCGAGGCCGGGCGCGCGGCGCTGCGCAAGGTGATCGAGACCGAGCGCGTGGACAAGGTCGTACCGGTGATGCACGAGGAGTGGGAGATCGTTCGCGAACCGATCGACAACGCCAACCGCCGTGCCGCGCTGGACGGGCCGGACATGCGTGAGAACGCGCACGAGATCGTGCTGCACGCCGAACGTGTGGTCGTCCGCAAGGAGGTCGTCCCGGTCGAGCGCATCCGGCTCGTCTCCAAGAAGGTGCAGAGCGAGCAGCGGGTGACCGAGGAGGTCCGTCGCGAACGGATCGAGTTGCACGACGGGGACAAGGTGCAGGTCCTCGACGGCAAGGGCGAACGGCTGGACAAGAACATGGACAAGAACAAGAACATGAACATGTAGGTCCGTCCGGCCGCCTCCGCGAAGCCCCCGATCGTCTCCCGGTGCCTTTCTCCGGCGGCGTCCGGGGGCTTCGCCCCGCTCGGGGCACGGTTCGGGAAATTCGCGGGAAATCACCTCTTCCACCGGGCGTTACTCGCCAGTAGGGTCCGAGGCATGGACCTCACGGTGTTCGCCATTCCGGCCTTCACCCTGCTCTTGGTCGTGGAATGGGTGTCGTACCGCTTCGCCCCCGACGACGACGAGCGCGGGTACGCGGTGAAGGACACCGCGACGAGCCTGACCATGGGTCTCGGCAGCATCGCGGCCGGGCTCGGGTGGGGGCTGCTGACCGTCCTGGCCTGGGACGGGCTGCACGAGCTGACCCCGCTGCGGGTGGGGAACACGTGGTGGGCGTGGGTGCTGGTGATCGTCGGCGTCGACTTCTTCTACTACTGGGAGCATCGCGCCGGGCACGAGATCCGGCTGCTGTGGGCCAGTCATGTCGTGCACCACTCCAGCCGGCACTACAACCTCTCCACCGCGCTGCGGCAGACCTGGACCGGGGCGCACCACATCGTGTTCATCGGGCCGATGTTGCTGCTCGGCTTCCCGCTGACGATGGTGGTCACCTCCTTCTCGATCAACCTGCTCTACCAGTTCTGGATCCACACCGAGCGGATCGACAAGCTCTGGAAGCCGATCGAGTTCGTCCTCAACACGCCCTCGCACCACCGCGTGCACCACGGCTCGAACCGGCAGTACCTGGACCGCAACTACGGCGGCATCCTGATCCTGTGGGACCGCCTGTTCCGCAGCTTCGAGCCCGAGGGCGAGCCGGTGGACTACGGGCTCACCAAGAACATCCGGACGTACAACCCGCTGCGGGTGGCCTTCCACGAGTACGCGGCCATCGCGCGTGACGTCCGGGCGGCGCGCGGCTGGCGGACACGGTTCGGCCGGGTGTTTCGCGGTCCCGGCTGGCAGCCGGCGGTCGAGGCGGCCGAGCCCGCGAGCGTCGCCGCCCGGGCGACCGCGTGAGGGCACGCGCCCTGGTCGCCGCGTACCTGACGCTCGGCGTCGTCGACACGGTGTTCGCCGCGACCGACGTCGACGGGGCCCGCTGGGTCACCAAGACGCTGCTGATGCCGGTGCTGATCGCCTTCGTGTGCGTGGCCGCCCGGCCCGGCGCCGAGCGCGTTCGGGGGCCGGCGATCGGCGCGCTCGTGGGCGGGTTCGTCGGCGACGTCGGGCTGCTCGTGGACCACGACGCGACCTTCATGGTCGGCATGGCCGGGTTCGCGGTCGGGCACGTGTGCTACCTGATCGCCTTCCGGCGCCTGGGCGGCACGTTCCCGGCCCGGTCGGCCGTCGGGTACCTGCTCGCGTGGGCCGCGATGATGGCGCTGGTGTGGCGCGGTCTGGACGACCTGCTGGTGCCGGTGCTCGGGTACAGCCTGCTGCTCACCGCGATGGCGGTCGGCGCCGCGGGAGTGGGCCGGCTGACCGGGATCGGCGGCGCGTTGTTCCTGCTCTCGGACGCGGTGATCGCCCTGGGCATCGCCGACGTGGACCTGGTGCCGGGTCAGGACGCGGTGGTGATGCCCACCTACGTGGCCGCCCAGTTGCTTCTCGCGCTCACCTGGGCCGCCTGGCCGTTCGCCGGACCGGACACGAACGAGGCGGCGGACCGTCGGTCCACCGCCTCGTCGGGCTGAGTCGGGCGTCAGTCGGCGTACCTCGCCGCCGCCGCGGTGTACTCCGGCTCCGGGTTCATCGCCGCGGCGAGTCGCAGGAACGGCGCCGCCTCGGCGCCGCGACCGGCCCGCTCCAGGGTCCGGCCGAGCGCGTGCGTGGCCCACGCGTCACACGGGTCCAGCTCGATCACCCGGCGCAGCGTCTCCTCGGCCCGGCGCAGTTGCAGCGAGAGGAAGTACGCCCGACCGGCCAGTTGCTGCACGGCCACGTTGTCGCGCTCCTCTTCCAGCGCCGGCTCCAGGAGGCGCAGCGCGCCCAGCGGGTCGCGCCACTCGACCAGCGCCTCGGCTACTCGGTAGTTCTCCAGGGTCAGCGTCACGGTGGCTCCCTTCGCGATGCTCGTGACGGCGTCGGACACCCGACAGAACCGAATACCCCGGCAAGGTATTCCGGCGAGGCGTCCGGGCGCGGCGGCGGCCGGGTCAGGTGCCCGGGACGAGCACCGCGCGGCCGTTGATCCGGCCGTGGTGCAGCCGGTCGTACACGTCCGGCGCCCGGTCGAGCGGGAACCTCTCCACGTGCGCGCTCACCGCGCCGCGCCGGGCCAGGTCGATCAGCTCGATCAGCTCGGCCCGCGTGCCCCAGTAGGGCGTGCTGACCGAGCACTCGAACGGGATCAGGCCGAAGCCGACCGGGAGGGTGCCGCCGCCGATGCCGACGATGGTCAGGTCGCTCTCCGTGGCCGCGCACTTCGCGGCCAGGTCGACGGTGGGTTGCACGCCGGCGAAGTCGAGCACGAGCTGTGCGCCGAGGCCGTTGGTGGCCTCCCGGACGATGTCGGCGGCCTTGTCGTCGGACCTGATCGCCAGGTGTGCGCCGGACGCCCGGGCCAGCTCCAGCTTGTCCTCGCTCACGTCCAGCGCGATCACCTGGGTGGCGGAGAGCGCGCGCAGCAGTTGCACGCCGATGTGGCCGAGGCCGCCGACGCCCAGGACCACGGCGGTGCTGCCCGCGTAGAGCTTGTCCAGCGAGCGCTTGATCGCGTGGTACGGCGTCAGGCCGGCGTCGGTGAGCGGGACGGTTTGCACCGGGTCCAGGTCGCCGATCGGCACCAGGTGGCGGGCGTCGTCGATCAGCACGTAGTCGGCGAGCGCGCCCGGCGCGCCCAGTCCCGGCGGCCGGATGCCCAGTTCGGCGGCGCGAGCGCAGTAGTTCTCCTTGCCCTGCGCGCACGCGTGGCAGGTGCCGCAGCCCCACGGTCCGTAGACGACGACCGCGTCGCCGAGTTCGACGCCGGTGACCCCGTCGCCGAGCGCGGCGACGATGCCGGCGCCCTCGTGGCCGAGGGTGAGCGGGGCGTTGGGACCGAAGCTTCCGGTGGGCTGACTCATCACGAAGATGTCGGAGTGGCAGACGCCGGCGGCGGTGACCTCGAGCAATACCTGACCCGGGCCCGGTTCGGGCGCGGGGATCTCCCGCACCTCGACCGGCTTGCCGAACTCGACGTATTGGACGGCCTTCATGGGTTTCTCCCTTTCCGGCGTACCGGCCCCCAGTGATGACACGGGTGGTGCTCGGGTGGCACGGCGGGCCGGCGACGTCACTTGTCAGACTATTGCCCGCCAACCGAATGGATTACGGGGTGGGGGTATCCGTCGGGCCGGGCTACGGCGCGGTGTAGCCGCCGTCCACCAGGTGGTAGCTGCCGGTGATGAACGAGGCCCGATCGGAGAGCAGGAAGGCGACCGGGTCGGCCACCTCGTCGACCGTGCCGAGCCGGCCCATCGGGTGCAGCCGGGCCAGCGCGGCGTGCGCCTCGGCGTCGGATTCCTCGAGCAGCGGGGTCTCCACGAAGCCCGGTCCGACCGCGTTGATCCGGATGCCGCGCTGCGCGTACTCGATCGCGGCGGTCTTGGTCAGGCCGAGTACGCCGTGCTTGGCGGCCACGTAGCCGACCGCGTTCGGGAAGCCGACCGAGCCCAGGATCGAGGCCATGTTGACGATCGCGCCGCCGCCGGACTCGAGCATCGCCGGGATCTGCCGGCGCATGCCGTAGAAGACGCCGCTGAGGTTGATGTCGATCACCTTGCGCCAGCCGTCCGGCGGGTATTCGCCGGTGTGCGCGTGCGGACCGGTGATGCCGGCGTTGTTGACCGCGAGGTGCAGCCCGCCGAACGCCTCCACCGCCGCGCGCACCAGCAGCGCGCAGGACTCCGGATCGGCCACGTCCACGCGCATCCCCCGGGCGCTCCCGCCGGCCGCCTCGATCTCGGCGGCCACGCGGGTCGCGCCGACGTCGTCGAGGTCGGCGACCACCACGTCGGCGCCGTCGGCGGCCAGTCTGCGAGCGATGGCCGCGCCGATGCCCGAGGCGGCACCGGTGACGATGGCGGTCTTGTCGGCGAAGTCGGCGCTCATGCCTTCGATCCTGCGAGCGCCCGACCGTCGGCGCCCGTCGGACGGACCCTAATGGGGGATGCCGCGGCGGCCACTAGAGGCCGTTCAGGGCCACATCCAGGCCGCGCCGGACGATGTCCGCCTTGATCCCGTCCGGGAGATGGGCCAGTTCGGTGTCGAGCAGCAGCACGCTCAGGCCGTGCACCGCGGACCACATCACCACGTCCGAGTACTCGCGCCGCTCGGCCGGCAGCCGACCGAGCTCGACCAGTTCGTCCAGCGCCTGGGACATCAGCGCGTAGGACTCCTCCGACTGGTCCGGCGTGCCGGGCAGCTGCCCCTCGGCCTCGCCCGCGGCCTGGGCCGCCTGCCGACGACCGACCATCGACTCGCCCTCGCCGGCCCCGTAGAAGATGGTCCGGAACAGACCGGGCTCGGCGAACGCGAAGCGCACATAGCCGAGCCCCGCGGCGCGCAGCCGGCGCATCGCCTCGTCGCCCGGGTCCGAGCACGGCTCGCCGTTCGCCAACTCGGCCCGCATCGCCGCCGCGAGCAGCGCCAGGCCGCGATCCTTGACCGCCACGACCAGCTCGTGGTGGTTGGCGAAGTGCCGGTAGGCGGCGGTGGAGGACACTCCCGTCGCCCGCGCCGCCTCACGCAGCACGATCGCCTGCGGGCCGCCCGCCCGGGCCCGTTCCACGGCGGCCTCGGTCAGCGCGTTGCGCAGGTCGCCGTGGTGGTATCCGCGACGACCCGAGGTGCCGGCGGCTTGCTCGCTTGCCATGGTTCTCCGTTCGATCCAGCCCCATGTTGACACTGCGCACATTCAATGCCAAGTTATCAATGCCAACATTGTTATCGGCGTCAACATCGTTTGCCCAACCCTGGCACCTCCGTCCCCCAGGGACCACATGGAAGGTCGATGATCATGCTCGAACGACTAGGGGATCTCGTATTCCGCCGGGCCCGCATGGTGCTCGTGGTCGGCGGACTGCTGTTGCTCGTCGCGGCCGGGGTGGGCTTCGGCGCCTTCGGCAAGCTCCAGTCGGGCGGCTTCGACGCGCCGAGCTCGGCCTCGACCCGGGCCCAGGACGAGATCAAGGACACCTTCGGCGGCCGACCCAACCTGGTGGTCGAAGTACGCGCCAAGGACGGCTCCGGCGTCGACACACCCGCCGTCGCGGACGCCGGACGTCGGCTCACCGCAGCCCTCGCCGCCGCGCCGGGCTTCGACCAGGTGGCCTCGTACTGGACCACCAACGCACCCGGCCTCAAGGCCGACGGGGGCCGCGGCGCGTTGCTCGTCGCCCATTCGGTCGAGGACGACGTCAGCGAACTGCCCAAGAGCGCCCAGTTGCCCCCGGACAGTCCGCTCAAGGTGCGCATAGGCGGCGACGCCTCGATCGGCCCGGCGGTCAACGGCCAGGTCGGC
Organism: Embleya sp. NBC_00888; assembly: GCF_045207655.1. Lineage (NCBI taxonomy): Bacteria > Bacillati > Actinomycetota > Actinomycetes > Kitasatosporales > Streptomycetaceae > Embleya > Embleya sp. NBC_00888. Next base: position 4,022,900 of record NZ_CP108784.1, read on the forward strand.
AAGAGCCTGGCGATCGCCGAGTCGATCGCGGTCCCGCTGACCCTGCTGCTGCTCGTGCTCGCCTTCGGCAGCCTGATCGCCGCCCTGGTCCCGCTGGTGATCGGCTTCATCGCGATCATGGGTACCTTCGCCGAGTTGTACGTCCTCGGCAGCCTCACCGACGTCTCCATCTTCTCGATCAACCTCACCACCGCCCTGGGCCTGGGGCTGGCGATCGACTACGCGCTGCTGATCGTGGCCCGACACCGCGAACTGCTGCACGCCGGCCACGACCCGCACGACGCGGTGGTCGGCACGCTGCGCACCGCCGGTCGCACGATCCTGTTCTCCGCCGCGACGGTGGCCGCCGCGCTCGCCGTGCTGCTGGTCTTCCCGCAGTACTTCCTGCGCTCCTTCGCCTACGCGGGCATCGGCGTGGTGGCCATCTCCGCGCTCGCCGCGCTGATCGTCGCGCCGGCCTTGCTGACCGTGCTCGGGCCGCGCGTCGAGTCGATGCGGATCAAGGGCATCAAGGGGGTCCAGGGCACGGAGGCACCGATGTGGTCGCGGCTCGCCGGGTTCGTCACCCGCCGGCCCGCGCTCACCGCGCTGCCGGTGGTGGCGGTGCTGCTGTTCGCCGCGTCGCCGCTGCTCGGGGTCAAGTTCGGCACGCCCGACGAGCGGGTCCTGCCGACCAGCACCGAGGCCCGCCAGGTCGGCGACACGCTGCGCGCGGACTACAGCCTCGACGACACCCGCACGCTGGACGTGGTGCTGCTCGGCACCGGCGCCGAGGCGCCGGTGGACGGCTACGCCGCTCGACTCGCCGCGCTGCCCGGCGTCACCCGGGTGGACAGCGCGGGCCCCGACCGGATCCGGCCGAACGCCCGCCTGCTGTCGGTGATCACCACCCTGCCCGCCAAGTCGGACGCCGCCCAGGACCTGGTCCGCGACGTCCGCTCGATCCCGGCGCCCGAGCGCACCGAGGCCCTGGTCGGCGGCACGGACGCGCGCCTGGTCGACACCAAGACCTCGATCGGTGACCGGCTGCCGCTGGCCTTCGGGCTGATCGTGCTCAGCACGTTCGTCCTGCTGTTCCTGTTCACCGGGAGCATCCTGCAACCGCTGCGCGCACTGCTCCTGAACGGGATCAGCATCGTGGCCGCGGTCGGCGTCACCGTGTGGGTCTTCCAGGACGGGCACCTCTCCGGCCTGCTGGGCTTCACGCCGCTGCCCATGGACACGTCGATGACGGTGTTGTTGTTCTGCATCGCGTTCGCCCTGTCGATGGACTACGAGGTGTTCGTGACCAGCCGGATCAAGGAACTGCACGACGCCGGCGAATCCGACGAGGACGCGGTCCGGCACGGCCTGGGCCGCACCGGACGGATCGTCACCACCGCCGCCGCGCTGCTCGCGGTGACCTTCGTGGCCTTCCTGACCAGCAGCGTGAGCTTCCTGCAGTTGTTCGGCTTCGGCGCGGCGCTGGCGATCCTCCTGGACGCGACCCTGGTCCGCGGCGTGCTGGTGCCGGCCGCGATGCGCCTCCTGGGTCGGCACGCGTGGTACTCCCCGCGGGTCCTGCGCCGGCTGCACGACCGGGTGGGCCTGCGCGAGTCGGCCGCGGAACCGGCGGAGTCGGCCGCGCCGCCGGCCCGGTCGGGTACCGCGGACAGGGCCGACGAGCACGTGGCCGACGGCGCGCGCTGATCCCTCGCGCCGGGTCGTCGTACCGGACACCACGCCGGTCGCCCACGGCGATCGTCACGCGCACCACGTCACGCGAAAAAGGGGCCGCCCCCGGGAAGTACTTCCCGGGGGCGGCCCCTTCGTCGTGTGCGGTCTCCCGCGGCCGACTACTCCTTGGTCAGGTTCGGGCCCGAGCCGGTCGCCTCGATGGGCGGCGCGTCCGGCAGCGGGGCCTTCTCCATGCCCTCGAAGGTGAACTGCTCGTCCTTGCCCTCACCCTCGGTGTCGACCACGATGATCGACCCGGAGCGCAGCTCGCCGTAGAGGATCTTCTCGGAGAGGTTGTCCTCGATCTGGCGCTGGATCGTCCGCCGGAGCGGACGGGCACCCAGCAGCGGGTCGTAGCCCCGCTTGGCGAGCAGGGCCTTGGCGGCCGGACGGAGCTCGATGCCCATGTCCCGGTCGCGCAGCCGCTCGTCCACCTTGGCGATCATCAGGTCGACGATCTGGATGATGTCTTCCTCGGAAAGCTGGTGGAAGACGATCGTGTCGTCGACACGGTTGAGGAACTCGGGACGGAAGTGCTGCTTCAGCTCTTCGTTGACCTTCGCCTTCATCCGGTCGTAACCGGTCTTGACGTCGGACGATCCGGAGAAACCGAGGCCGAAGCCCTTCGAGATGTCCCGCGTACCGAGGTTGGTCGTCATGATGATGACGGTGTTCTTGAAGTCCACCACCCGACCCTGGGAATCGGTCAGGCGACCGTCCTCCAGAATCTGCAGCAGCGAGTTGAAGATGTCCGGGTGGGCCTTCTCGACCTCGTCGAACAGGACCACCGAGAAAGGCTTGCGGCGCACCTTCTCGGTGAGCTGGCCGCCCTCTTCGTAACCCACATACCCGGGCGGCGAACCGAACAGCCGGGACACCGTGTGCTTCTCGGAGAACTCGCTCATGTCGAGCTGGATGAGCGCGTCCTCGTCGCCGAAGAGGAACTCGGCGAGCGTCTTGGACAGCTCGGTCTTACCGACACCGGACGGGCCGGCGAAGATGAACGAACCACCGGGACGCTTCGGGTCCTTGAGTCCGGCGCGGGTGCGCCGGATGGCCTGGGAGAGCGCCTTGATGGCGTCCTTCTGGCCGATGACCCGCTTGTGCAGCTCGTCCTCCATGCGGAGCAGACGGGCCGACTCCTCCTCGGTCAGCTTGAAGACCGGGATGCCGGTGGCGGTCGAGAGAACCTCGGCGATCAGTTCCTCGTCGACCTCGGCCACGACGTCCATGTCGCCGGCCTTCCACTCCTTCTCCCGCTTCGCCTTGTCGGCGAGCAGCTTCTTCTCGCTGTCGCGCAGGGACGCGGCCTTCTCGAAGTCCTGCGCGTCGATCGCGGACTCCTTGTCCCGACGCACGTTGGCGATCTTCTCGTCGAACTCGCGCAGGTCCGGCGGTGCGGTCATGCGCCGGATGCGCATCCGCGAGCCAGCCTCGTCGATGAGGTCGATCGCCTTGTCCGGCAGGAACCGGTCGGAGATGTACCGGTCCGCGAGCGTCGCCGCGGCCACCAGGGCCTGGTCGGTGATCGACACGCGGTGGTGCGCCTCGTAGCGGTCGCGCAGACCCTTGAGGATCTCGATCGTGTGCGGCAGGGACGGTTCCGCGACCTGGATCGGCTGGAACCGGCGCTCCAGCGCCGCGTCCTTCTCCAGGTGCTTGCGGTACTCGTCGAGCGTGGTCGCGCCGATCGTCTGCAGCTCGCCTCGCGCCAGCATCGGCTTGAGGATGCTCGCCGCGTCGATCGCGCCTTCGGCGGCACCCGCGCCGACGAGCGTGTGCAGCTCGTCGATGAACAGGATGATGTCGCCTCGGGTGCGGATCTCCTTGAGCACCTTCTTCAGCCGCTCCTCGAAGTCGCCTCGGTAGCGGGAACCCGCCACCAGCGCGCCGAGGTCCAGCGTGTAGAGCTGCTTGTCCTTGAGCGTCTCGGGCACCTCGCCCTTGACGATCGCCTGGGCCAGGCCCTCGACGACGGCGGTCTTGCCGACGCCGGGCTCGCCGATCAGGACGGGGTTGTTCTTGGTGCGGCGGGACAGCACCTGCATGACCCGCTCGATTTCCTTCTCTCGCCCGATGACGGGGTCGAGCTTGCCCTCGCGCGCCGCCTGGGTCAGGTTGCGCCCGAACTGGTCGAGCACGAGGGACGTCGACGGAGTCCCCTCCTGGCCGCTTCCGCCCGGAGCGGCGGATTCCTTGCCGCTCGAGTAGCCGGAGAGCAGCTGGATGACCTGCTGGCGGACCCGGTTGAGGTCGGCGCCGAGCTTCACGAGGACCTGGGCGGCGACGCCCTCGCCCTCGCGGATCAGGCCCAGAAGGATGTGCTCCGTGCCGATGTAGTTGTGGCCGAGCTGGAGCGCCTCGCGAAGCGACAGCTCGAGGACCTTCTTCGCACGGGGCGTGAAGGGGATGTGACCGGACGGAGCCTGCTGGCCCTGGCCGATGATCTCCTCAACCTGCTGACGCACTGCCTCAAGCGAGATGCCGAGGCTCTCCAGGGCCTTCGCAGCGACGCCCTCACCCTCGTGGATGAGGCCGAGGAGGATGTGCTCAGTACCGATGTAGTTGTGGTTGAGCATCCGGGCCTCCTCCTGAGCCAGGACGACAACCCGCCGCGCGCGGTCGGTGAACCTCTCGAACATCGTTATCGCTCCTCAGAGCGGTCGTGCAGATCGGGGACGGTCCCCTCCCTGTCCTTCCGCATGCTAGTCCTGCACGCAGGACCGCTCGATTCGTCCGTGAAGACGTGCGACCCACGTGTTGCGGACCGCGTTGGACAACTAGTCAAACCCGATGGTGCGTGTCGGTGTTCCCGCCGGCCACGTCCTGAGGCCGATTCCGAGTACGCCAGAAGCGAACGCGGTATTTTCCGGCACCGGTCCGACCCGGCGCGAGCCCGGATTCCGCCTCCCCGCGTCCCCTCCATGTTCGGGTCATACCCCGGACGACACCTGCTGTATACCGGCAGGTCACGACCGGTGTACGGGCAACCACGCGGGCGCCGGGGAAGAGCCGGCGCGGCCACCCCTCGCATTGCGTCACTCATTGCGGTTGCCATATCACCTTTCGTAACCTCGCTGTCGTCCCGGAGTTGAACACGTTATGGCAGCCACGCTTGTTTTCGCGTCCCGTTCGGCGCCCGTCGTACCCGGCCCGTTGGACGAGGCCCTCTGGTACGCGCGCGCCCTCGGATGGCCGGCGGGTCCGGGATCGCTCGACCCGGCGCACGAGAGCGCGGCCGCGACCACCGATCCGCGCGTGCTCGCGGGCCACTGGGCGGCCGGCCCGTCGGCCCCGGTCCGGCTGGCCGCGGGGGTGCGGTTCGACGTCCTGGACGTGCCCGGCGCGGCCGGTGTCCGGGCCCTGGACCGGGCCGAGCGGCTCGGCGTCCCGATCGGGCCGGTGGCCGCGACCGGGACCGGCCGAATCCAGTTCTTCGTGGCCCCGGGGGTCGCGGGCGACCTGCCCGCGCTGCTGGACTGGCTGGACTGGGCCGATCTGGACCTCGATCTTCGCGCGTACGGCGAGGGCGACACGGTGGCCGCGCCGTCGCCGTGGCCCGCCACGTGGCGGGCACCGTGGCCGCGGTCGTGGGAGCACGCGCGCTGGTTGCGGCCACCGGTCGACCCGGGCCGGGTGTGCCCCGCCGGGGACCTCGCGGCCCTCGGCGCGGTGCTGCACGTGGACGTGCGTTTCCCGGACGTGACCCGACTGCTGAGCACGTTGGCGCACGCGTGCCAGCACGTACGGCTGTTCCCGAGGCCGCGGGCGACCGAGCCCAGGCCGCTGACCCACCACCGCCCGGCGCCGGCCTGAGGCCCGGCCGCGACGCCGGCGCCGACATCGGCGCCGGCTCCCGGAAAACGACATGAGCGGTGCCCTCCCCCGAACGAATCGGGGGAGGGCACCGCTCGATGATGGCGTCGACGATCAGGCGTGGGCCTTCTCGTAGGCGTCGCGAATGTTGCCCGGCACGCGACCGCGCTCGCTCACGTCGTAGCCGTTCTCCTTGGCCCAGGCGCGGATCTTGGCGGTGTCGCCGGAGGCGGCACCGCCCTTGACCACCTGGCGGACGCCGCGGCGAGCCGCGACCCGGCCACCGGTCTTACGGCCGGCCTCGACGTAGGTCGTCAGGGCCGCGCGGAGCTGCTCTGCGTGCGTGGCGCTCAGGTCGATCTCGTAGGAGACACCGTCGAGCGCGAACGTCACCGTCTCATCGGCCTTGCCGCCGTCGAGGTCGTCAACGAGAAGAATCTGGACCTTCTGTGCCACCAGGATTCCCTTTCATCGGGAGGGTTCACAACCAGCTCAAGAAAAGGAAACCGCTTTCTGCGGGAAAATACAAACCCACCCGCGCGGAACCCGTCGAGTCGGCAATACGTTACCGGGTTTGTGGTTGCGACTTCACCGCACACCACACCGTCACGGGCAAGAAGCGTCAAGAGGTTCGCCGGCGTGGGGCACGCGATCTCCACCACACTCGCCCGGTCTACGCGGATCGAGATCACTGCCAGAGATGGAGCAGCATCCGCGTGTTGCCAAGGGTGTTGGGTTTGACGCGTTCCAGATCCAAAAACTCGGCGACGCCCTCGTCGTACGAACGCATCAGTTCACTGTAGACATCGCCATCGATCGGTGTCTCCTCGATCTCGACGAAGCCGTGCTTCGCGAAGAAGTCGACCTCGAAGGTCAAGCAGAATATCCGCCGAACGCCGAGCCAACGCGCGGTCTCCAGGAGTTTGGTGAGCAAGAGGTGGCCCACTCCGGACCCGCGGCACACCGGATCCACCGCGAGAGTGCGTACCTCCGCCAGGTCTTCCCACATCACGTGCAGCGCCCCGCACGCGACCACCTCACTGTCCGCGTCCCGCTCCGCGACCCAAAACTCCTGTACATCCTCGAAGAGGGTGACAGTTGGTTTGTCGAGGAGGATACGCAGCCCCACGTACCCATCCACAAGGCGACGAATGGCCCGCACATCGGACGTTCTGGCACGTCGGATCGTCACTTCCATGGGCTGACGCTATCGCGATCACGATAGGCATCGCCGCTCCGCCCTGTTTACCACCGATCTGCCCGGGTGGCCGCGGAAACACCCGGACCGACAGCAGAGGTCCGGGCGGGGTTTCCCACCGCCCGGACCTCGGGTTCTTCATACATCCGGCACCGATACCGACGGACCCCGTCCACGGATCGTGGAGTGATCAGGCCGGATATGGGCGGATTCCCCCGGTCATTCCCGGGTCCCGGATTCGGCCACGCGCGTGCTCGCACAGGCCGCTTCGGCAGCGTCGCCGCACGGGTTGCCGATCACCGGCTTCGCGCCCGGTGCGCTGACGAAACTCGAACGAGCGGTCATCTCGGATCCGGCCGCGCCTTCCGGAACCTTGAACACGAGAATCAGGGTGATCGCGGAGCCGGGCTTGATCCGGCCGGTCTTCCACACTCCGGTCGCGGTGTCGAATTCACCCTGCGACGGCTTGGATTCCACCGGTTTCACGCCCGCGGGCAACGCGTTGCGCACGACCGCGGACTTCGTCTCGGCACCGCCGGAGTTCAGCACGGTCACCGTGTGGGTGACCGTGTCACCGGGCTTGGCCTGCGCGCGGTCGGCCGTGCGGCGCAGTTCCAGCCTCGCCGCCGAGGCCGGGTCGACCGGCGGGGCGGGCGGCTTGTCCGGCGTCACCGGCGGCGGATCCTTCGGGGCCTTCGGGACCGGCGGCTGGATCGGCTGCGTCACCGAGGTCGTGTCGATGCCGAGGTCGGCGAGGTCGGGCCGGCCCGGCAGGGTCACGCCCGGCGGCAGCGTCGTGCCCAGGGAACTCAGCAGGCCCGAGAGCGTGCTCTGCGGGCCCAGCCCGAGCGTCTCGCGCATCCGGTCGAGTCGGGCGCGCAGGTCGGCCATCGCGTCGTCGAGCGCGGTCGTCCCGGACGGCGGTGGCGGGGGCACCCGCGAGGACGACCACAGCGTCCACCCTTGGGATGTCCCGTACGACACGCCCGACGAGGTCGTGTACGAGGTGCCGTACGACGTCGCGACCGGTTGCGGCAGGGCTTGCGGCGCCGCGGTCGCCTGGCCGGCCGCGGCCAGGTTCGCGCCCATCGCGGCGGTCACGCCGACAGTGACCACCGCGAGGGCGTGCCTCGCCCGGGTTTTCGCTCGCACCATGTCGGTCCACTTTCCGTTCCGCTGTGCAGAAGTCCGCATTTCTCACGTAGATCATTAATACGATTACGCAGAGTTGCGCTCCACGGGCACCGCGGCTGCGCCGTACGAATTAACAAGGCCTCCGATCAGCCCAGGGAAGTCCCGAAGTCGCGGCCGATTCGACGCGGGCTCCACGCGGGTTCGACTCAGGGCAGCGCGACCCGCAACGCGTCGCGCAACGCCTCGATCTGTTCCGGCGTCATGCCCTCGACGAAGTGCACGAGAGCACCGGCACGACTGTCGCCCGCCACCCAGTCGGCGCGCATCAACTCGGCGGTATACGCGTCGCGCGAGCGCACGGCTTCGTACAGATAGGCCCGACCGGCCAACCGGCGGCGCAGCAGGCCCTTGCGGAAGAGTTTGTCGAGCACGGTCATCACGGTCGTATAAGCCGGTTCACGATCCGGCAGCAGCGCCTCCTGTACCTCGCGCACCGACGACGGGCGATTGAGCCACCAGACGCGGAGCATCACCTGGGTTTCGAGTTCACCGAGACGATTCATGGCGGGCCCTTCGTGAAACCTGGTCGCGCCGTGAACTGCGTCACGCTCGTCGCGCGATCTCCTATACGGCATCGTAGACACGGTTTCGTCCGGATTTGTCACAAAGCGATGATCCGCGCCGACCGGGAGTGGGCGGGGATTACTACGCGGCGTCGTAGTGTCCGCTCCATTACGACTTGGTCGATATGCGGCAGATTGCTACCACTGATCCCGGCCTTGTCGTCGAAACCCCGAGGTATTCGTGCCGCACTCCCCCGAAGCTCCGTCCACGACCACGCCCACGTCCGAGCCGATCGACCGCGTCGCGCGGCTCAAGGGCCTGCGCCCGAGTCGCTCGGTCACCGTGGTCTCGAGCCTCGCGCTGCCGGCCGTCGCGGTCACCACCGGCGTCCAGACCGCGGGTTCGGGGGCGGGCCGGGAGCACGCGGCCGGGTCGGCGAGCGCCGATCCCGGCACGGCACAGCGGCTCGCCGATCGTGGTGCGGACGTCGCGGCCCGTTCCCAGGAGCGCGCGGTGCTGAGCGCCACCGGGGAGCAGGCCAAGGAATCGGCGGCCTCGGACGCGGCCGCACGAGCGGAGGCGGAGCGGGCGCAGGAGTTCGAACGCGCACAGGAGGCCGAGCGGGAGACGGAGCGGGCCCGCGAGGCCGAGCAGGCCCAGGAGGCCGAGCGGCAGGCGGCGGCGCGGGCCGAGGCAGCGCAGGCCGAGGCCGAGCGCGCGAAGGCCGAGCGGGCCGCCGGATGGGTACTGCCGACCTCCGACTACACGCTGACCGGCCGCTTCGGCAACAGCGGCTCGCGCTGGGCGCACACGCACACCGGGCTGGACTTCGCGGCGCGCTCCGGTACGCCGATCAAGGCCGCCGCCGCCGGGCGGATAGCCTCCGCCGGCAGCGCGGGCGCGTTCGGCAACCGGATCGTGATCACCCACGCCGACGGCACCCGGACCTGGTACTGCCACCAGTCGCGATTCGCGAAGACCTCCGGCTCGGTGACGGCGGGCGAGGTGATCGGCTACGTCGGTACCACCGGCAACTCCACCGGCCCGCACCTGCACTTCGAGGTGCACCCCGGCGGCGGCGCCGCCGTGGACCCGGGTTCGTGGCCGGCGAAGAAGGGCGTCAAGCCCTGAGCACCGGTTCGGTCGGCCCGCTCAGTCCCTGCGGGCGAGCGAGTCCAACCAGTCCCACCAGCCGCCCTCGGCGATCAGCCCGGCGAGCTTGGCGTAGCCGACCGAGTCGCAGTGCGCCCCGTCGCCGTACGCCTCGATGCTCGCCCACCATTGCGGGTCCTCGCGCAGCACGCGCTGGAGCGGCACGAAGGTGATGCCGCGCGCGGCGCAGGTCTTCGCGTATGCCTCCTCCAGGGCGAGCGCGTCCTCGCCGTCGTTCGCCTCGCCGGGGACCGGGGGCGCGCCGACGACCAGGCAGGTCCAACGGGCGCCGGTGGCGGTGTCCAGTATCGCGTCGAGGTTGGCGACACTGTCGGCGTGCTTGACCCGGCGGCGGCCGTGCTCGACCTTGACGTCGTTGACGCCGAACGCGAACACCATGCCGGTGCCGTCGGCGTGCCGCATGCGCGGGACCGCCTCGCCGTACCAGCGCTCCGCGACGTCGGCCGAGGTCTCCAGTCGTACACCGAGGTTGTACGCGGTCAACTGGCGGCCCCGGCGACGGGACTCGGCCGCGAGGCGACCGACCCATCCGCCGCCGGAGAGGTCGCCGACGCCTTGCACGAACGAGTCGCCGGCGACGCAGATCCGCAGATCGGGGGCTGCTTCCATGCGGCCGACCCTATGCGTACGAACGGGTGACGCGCCCGGAAATGGGACAGGAGCCCCCTCGGGAGCGACGATCCGTCACCGAGAGGGCTCCGCCGCGCCGTCCGGCGGGTCAGTCGGTGGTCGGCTTCACCAGCGGGAACAGGATCGTCTCGCGGATGCCGCGGCCGGTGAAGGCCATGATCATCCGGTCGATGCCCAGGCCCAGACCGCCGCTCGGCGGCATCGCGAACTCCAGCGCGCGCAGGAAGTCCTCGTCGATCCGCATGGCCTCGACGTCACCGCCCGCCGCGAGCAGCGACTGCTCGGTGAGCCGCCGGCGCTGCTCGACCGGGTCGACCAACTCGGAGTAGGCCGTGCCCAGTTCCATGCCGAAGCCGATCAGGTCCCACTTCTCCGCGACGCCCGGCACACTGCGGTGCTGGCGGGTCAGCGGCGAGGTCTCGATCGGGAAGTCGCGCACGAAGGTCGGCTCGGCCAGGGTGTGCTCGACCAGCGCCTCGTAGATCTCCTGAACCAACTTGCCCTGGCCCCACGCCTTGTCGTACTCGATCTCGCGCGCGTCGGCGAGCTTGCGCACGGTCTCGATCGGCGTCTCGGGAGTGACCTCCTCGCCGACGGCCTCGGAGACCGAGCCGTAGACGGTGATCTCGCGCCACTCGCCGGAGATGTCCACCTCGCGGTCGCCGTAGCGGAAGGTGTGCGTCCCGAACACGGCCTGCGCGACGTGCTGGTAGACCTCGCGGGTGAGGGTCGCCATCGTGTTGTAGTCGCCGTACGCCTGGTAGGCCTCGAGCATGGTGAACTCGGGGTTGTGCGTCGAGTCCGCGCCCTCGTTGCGGAAGTTGCGGTTGATCTCGAAGACCTTCTCGGCGCCGCCGACGACCAGGCGCTTGAGGTACAGCTCCGGCGCGATGCGCAGGTAGAGGTCCATGTCGTAGGCATTGATGTGGGTGACGAACGGGCGCGCGGTGGCGCCGCCGTGCACCGGCTGCAACATCGGGGTCTCGACCTCCAGGAAGTCCCTGGTGTCGAACCACTCGCGGATCGAGCGCACGATCCGGCTGCGGGTGCGCAACATCGCGCGCGACTCGTCGTTGACGATCAGGTCGACGTAGCGCTGGCGGACCCGGGCCTCGGGGTCGGTCAGGCCCTTGTGCTTGTCCGGCAGCGGGCGCAGGCACTTGGACGTGATCGCCCACGTGTCGACCATGATCGACAGCTCGCCGCGGCGGGACGTGATCACCTGGCCCTCGACACCGACGTGGTCGCCCAGGTCGACATCGCTCTTCCAGGCGGCGAGCGACTCGGCGCCGACGCCGTCCAGCGAGACCATCACCTGGATGTCCCCGTCACCGTCGCGCAGTGTCGCGAAGCACAGCTTGCCGCCGGTGCGGTAGAGCACCACCCGGCCGGTGACGCCGACCCGGCGCCCGGTCTCCACATCCGCCTCGAGACCGTCGAACTCGGCACGCAGCGCGCCCACCGTCGTGCTGCGGGGGAACCCGACCGGGTACGGGTCGGTCCCCTCGGCCCGAAGCCGATCGAGCTTGTCGCGGCGAACCCGCATCTGCTCGGGAAGGTCGTCGATCTGCGGCTGCGCTGCGCTCTGCTCGGTCACGGGACAAGGCTACCCATGGCCAACCGACTCCCCGAACCGATATCCGCCCGGATGGGAAGTGGGGTCCCGGTCAGCCGGTGCCGGTCTGGAGGATCTCGGGGGCGGGGAGTTGGCCGAGGGGGCGACCCTGGCGGCGGTGCGGGATGACCGGCGAGAGGGCCTCGCGGATCGGGTCGACGTCCAGGGGCGGGACGGCGGCCGGCGCGGGATCGGGTGTGGGTGCGTCCGTCGCGTTCGAATTCCCGGCGTCGCGGTCGGTCGCGACCTCGGCGCCCTCGGGCTCGGGCGACGCGGGTGCGTCGGGTGCGGATCCGTGTTCGTGCTCGGCTTCGGGCTCGGCCTGGGGTTCGGGCTCGGCCTCGGGCGGGTCCTCGACGGCGCGACCGACGATCTCGTCGGTACCGTCCGTGACATCGGTACCGACAGCCGGATCCGCGCCGTTGGCGACATCCGTGCTGTCCATGGCGTCGTCCGTCGCCTCCGGACCGGTCGGGTCCGTGGCCTGCTCGACGGGTGCTTCGGCGAGGACCGGGCGGGGTTCGGGCTCGCTTGCCGGAACCGGCACCGGCACCGGTGTCGGCTCCGGGGTGCGGTCGCGCTTGTGCTCGGCCGGTGTCGGCGATGGCCGGGCGGGGCGGGGACGGGTGGGGATCAGGATGTCCAAGGGGTCGGTGCGGATGGCTCGGGTGGCTTCGGCGGTGGCTCGGCGGTGGGCTCGGGCGGCGAGACGGTGTTCGAGGTCGGCCTCGGCCAGGTGTGTGCAGCGGCGGAGCAGGGCCGCGCGGCTCGCGCGTTCGCGTTCGCCGCACGGAAGATCGAGGGTGGTGCGCAGGGCGGCCAGGTCCTCGGCCGAGGGGACGTGCGCGATCTCGTCCACCGCGTTGCGCAGGCAGGACAGGAAGCCGGCCGCGCTCCCGGGCAGCGCGGCCCGATAGCGCCGCAGTTCGGCCGTCATGAACGCGCGCAGCCGTTCGCGCTCGTCCTGCGCCTCGCCGATCGCCCGGCCGAGCAGCCAGAAGTCGACCGAGTCGCGCCCTCCGCGCAGCGCGACGGCCAGCGCGCGACGCAGCACCCGCACCTCGTGCGCGCTGAAGGCCATCCCCTGGTCACCATGTGGCGTCGGCATACCACGCACTGTATGCGGAGAGATGGACAATCCGGCTTATTTGATGCGTGTGTTTTTCCGACTTGGCGCCGACCGCGAGGCCGGCTCCGATCAGACCGCCGCGTTGCGCTCGTAGACCATCCGCAGGCCGATCAGGGTCAGCCACGGTTCGTGCACATCGATCACCGAGGCCTCCCCCAGCACCAGCGTCGCCAGTCCGCCGGTGGCCACCACGGTGACCGCGTCCGGGTCGTCCGGGGACAGTTCGGCCGCCATCCGCTTGACCACGCCGTCCACCTGGCCGGCGAAGCCGTACAGGATGCCCGCCTGCATCGCCTCGACCGTGCTCTTGCCGATCACGCTCCGCGGACGCATCAGCTCGATCTTGCGCAGTTGCGCGCCGCGCGCGCCCAGCGCGTCCACCGAGATCTCGATGCCGGGGGCGATCGCGCCGCCGACGTACTCGCCCTTGGTGCTGACCGCGTCGAAGGTGGTCGCGGTGCCGAAGTCGACCACCACGCACGGGCCGCCGTACAGCTTGACCGCCGCGAGCGCGTTGATGATCCGGTCGGTGCCGACCTCCTTGGGGTTGTCCATCAGGACCGGCACGCCGGTCTTGACCCCGGGCTCGACGACGACCGTGGGGATGTCGCCGTAGTAGCGCCGCACCATGTCGCGCATCTCGTGCAGCACGGACGGCACGGTGGAACAGATCGCGATGCCGTCGATGCCGTCGGCGCCGATCAGCGGGTGCTGGCCGAGCAATCCCGCGAGGACCACCGCGAGTTCGTCGGCGGTCCGCCGGGCCTCGGTCGAGATGCGCCAGTGCTCGACGATCTCGTCACCGTCGAACAGGCCGAGCACGGTATGCGAGTTACCGACGTCGATGGTGAGCAACATCGTGGGCGTCCTTGGTGTTCTGGCTCGGGCCGTGGGGGACGGAGCGCGGCTTCGGGAAGGAGAGGGGTGGCGAGCGGGGACGGCTGATCCGGTGAACGGTACCGGTCGCTCAGGCGCGCAGGTCCACGCCGACGTCCAGGATCGGGGCGGAGTGGGTGAGCGCGCCGACCGCGAGGTAGTCCACGCCGGTCTCGGCGACCACGCGGGCGGTCGCCAGGGTGAGGCCGCCGCTGGCTTCGAGTCGGGCCCGACCCGCGACCAAGGCCACCGCCTCGCGCATGCGTTCCGGCGTCATGTTGTCCAGCAGGATCAGGTCGGCGCCCGCGTCCAGCACCGGCGGGATCTGTTCGAGGTGGTCCACCTCGACCTCGACCGGCACGTTCGGGAAGGCCGCGCGCACCGCCTTGAACGCCTCCGCGACGCCGCCCGCGGCGACCACGTGGTTGTCCTTGACCATGGCCGCGTCGGACAGCGACATCCGGTGGTTGACCCCGCCGCCGCAGCGCACCGCGTACTTCTCCAGGGCGCGCAGGCCCGGCGTGGTCTTGCGGGTGTCGCGGACCGAGGCGCCGGTGCCCTCGATCGCGTCGGCCCACGCGCGGGTGGCGGTGGCCACGCCGGACAGCCGGGACAGCAGGTTGAGCGCGACCCGCTCGGCGGTGAGCAGCGCGCGGGTGCTCGCCTCGGCGGTGAACAACACCGTGCCGGGCGTCACCGTGTCGCCGTCCCGGACGTGCCGGGCGACCACCAGGTCGGCGCCGCAGACCAGTTCCAGGACCGCCTCGGCGACCGGGATGCCCGCGACCACGCCCGACCCGCGCGCGGCGAACTCGGCGTGGCCGCGCGCGTGCTCGGGCACGGTGGCCACCGAGGTGACATCCACCCCGCCGTCGAGGTCCTCGGCCACGGCGGCGGTCACCAGCGCGGCGACGGCGAGCGGGTCGAGCCCGGCCTCGGCCAGGCGCGACGTGAGATCGGCGGACAGCTCGACGGTGGTCACGGAGTCGACTCCTCGGGTTCGTAGGCCTGGTAGGCGACGTGCAGGGCGCCCTCGCGCAGCGACGTGACGAGATTTCCGCGCCACGCGGTGTCGTCGAGGTCGGGATGGTCCTCGCGCCAGTGGCAGCCGCGCGTCTCCTCGCGCAGCAGCGCGGCACGGGTGAGCGCGCTCGCGACCAGGTGCAGGTTGGTGGTCTCCCACGTCTGCGTGCACGGGTCGGTGCTGGTACGACCGGCCAACGCGGTCAGCTCGGCCTCGGCGCCGACCAGCCCGGCCGCGTCGCGCAGCACCCCGGCACCGGCGGTCATCGTCCGCTGCAGGGGCAGCCGCACCGCCTCGCCGAGCAGCCCGGTCGGACCGCCGGGCGCGACCGGCTCGGCGAACGGTGGCATGTCCCGGGCCAGGTCGGCCGCGATCCGCTCGGCGAAGACCAGGCCCTCCAGGAGCGAGTTGGACGCGAGCCGGTTGGCGCCGTGCACGCCGGTGCACGCCACCTCTCCGCACGCGTACAACCCCGGCACGCTGGTCCGTCCGTGCAGGTCGGTCCGTACGCCTCCACTCGCGTGGTGCGCGGCGGGCGCGACCGGAATCGGCTCGGTCACCGGGTCGATGCCGTGCGCGCGGCACGTGGCCAGGATGGTCGGGAAGCGGTGCTTCCACATGTCCGCGCCGAAGTGCCGACCGTCCAGGTACATGTGCTCGGCGCCGGTCTCGGCCATCCGGCGCAGGATGCCCTTGGCCACGACGTCGCGCGGGGCCAGTTCGCCCAGTGGATGGCGATCCGTCATGAACCGGATGCCGGCCGCGTCCACGAGATGGGCGCCCTCGCCGCGCACGGCCTCGGAGACCAGCGGCTGCTGGCCCTCGGCGCCCGCGCCGAGCCACAGCACGGTCGGGTGGAACTGGACGAACTCCAGGTCGGTGACCTCGGCCCCGCCGCGCAGCGCGAGCGCGACCCCGTCGCCGGTGGACACCGAGGGGTTCGTGGTGGACGAGAAGACCTGGCCCATACCGCCGGTGGCGAGCACGACGGCCCGCCCCACGGCGGCGCCGACCCCGTCCCGGGCGCCCTCGCCCATCACGTGCAGGGTGACCCCGCAGGCGCGCCCGGAGGCGTCCTTGAGCAGGTCGAGCACGAGCGCGTTCTCGATCACCTCGATGTCCGGCGTGGCCCGCACCGCGGCGACCAGCGCGCGCGATATCTCCGCGCCCGTCGCGTCGCCGCCCGCGTGCGCGATCCGGTTGCGCAGGTGGCCGCCCTCGCGGGTGAGCAGCACGTCCCCGTCCGGGCCCCGGTCGAATTCGGCGCCGGTGTCGATCAGTCGGCGCACCGCGTCCGGGCCCTCGGTGACCAGCACCCGGACCGCGTCCTCGGCGCACAATCCGGCACCGGCCACGAGCGTGTCGCGCAGGTGCTGTTCGGGGGTGTCGCCCTCGCCGAGCGCGGCCGCTATCCCGCCCTGCGCCCAGCGGGTGGAGCCCTCGTCGAGCTGCGCCTTGGTCACCAGCAGGACTCGGCCGGCCCGGCGCGCGCGCAGCGCGACGGTCAGGCCGGCCACCCCGGAACCGACCACGATCACATCCGCGCGCACGGTCCACCCGGGATCGGGTGCGGCCAGGCGCGCGGGCAGTACGGGCGTGTTCATTGCGCGGCCCGCGCGGGGACCACGCGGTCGCCGCGCACCGTCTCGCCGCCGGGCAGAACCTCGGCCGGGTCGTGTCCGGTGCCGGTGATCGTGTTGGCCGCGTCGACGAACACCACGCGCGGCTTCATCGCCC
Source organism: Embleya sp. NBC_00888 (assembly GCF_045207655.1). Lineage (NCBI taxonomy): Bacteria > Bacillati > Actinomycetota > Actinomycetes > Kitasatosporales > Streptomycetaceae > Embleya > Embleya sp. NBC_00888. The sequence continues at coordinate 4,039,512 of NZ_CP108784.1, forward strand.
GCGCCTCGGCGTCGGTGACCTGCGCGTAGGCGATGACGATCACCAGGTCGCCGGTGTGCACCAGGCGTGCCGCGGCGCCGTTGATGCCGATCACGCCGGTGCCGCGCGGGCCGGCGATCGTGTACGTCTCCAGGCGCGCGCCGTTGTCGATGTCGACCACGTGCACCAGTTCGCCGGGGAGGATGTCGGCGGCTTCGAGCAGATCCTCGTCGATGGTGATCGAGCCGACGTAGTGGAGGTCCGCCTGCGTGATCGTCGCGCGGTGGATCTTGGACTTGAACATCGTGCGCATCATGACCGGGGGACTCCCGTGATCGTCAGGCGGGCGTTGTCGATGAGCCGGGTGGCGCCCACGCGGGCCGCGATCGCCAGGATCGCCGGGCCGGCGTGGTCGGCGGCCACCGGGGTGAAGTCGTCGATGTCGACCAACTCCACATAGTCGGGTTCCAGCACGGCGCGCAGCACGTCCTCGGCGGCGGCGCGCACGGCGCCCGCGCCCTCGCCGGCGCGCCGGGCGCCCGCGTCGAGCGCGCGGCTGAGCGAGAGCGCGTTCTCCCGTTCGGCCTCGGACAGGTAGCGGTTGCGGCTGGACCGGGCCAGCCCGTCGGGTTCGCGGACGGTGGGCACGCCCACGATCTCGACGGGGAAGTTCAGGTCGCGCACCATGCGCCGGATCAGCGCGAGTTGCTGGGCGTCCTTCTCGCCGAAGAAGGCGACCCTCGGCGCGGTCAGGTGCAGGAGCTTGGCGACCACGGTGAGCATGCCGTCGAAGTGGCCGGGGCGGGAGGCGCCTTCCAGGACCGCGCCGGTGGGGCCGGCAGTGATCCGCACCCGCGGCTCGCCGCCCGGGTACACCTCCTCCACCGACGGCGCGAACACCACGTCGGCGCCCGCCTCCCCGCTCAGCTCCAGGTCGGCGTCCAGGGTGCGCGGGTAGCGGTCCAGGTCCTCGCCCGCGCCGAACTGGAGCGGGTTGACGAACACGGTGACCACGACGTGGCCGCTCGGGCCGACGAACTCGCGCGCCGCGCGGATCAGCGCCGCGTGGCCCTGGTGCAGCGCGCCCATCGTCATCACCACGGCGCGCACCCCGTACGGCCGGGTGTCCTCGGTGAGTTCGACCGCGGTCCGGGCCAGGCGCACGGCGGTCACGGTCGGCCTCCCTCGGCCAGCACGCCCAGCAGCGCCTCGGCCGCCTCGGCCTTGAGCAGGCCGGCGTTCAGCGCGCGGTCGGCGGTCAGCCGGGCCATCGCCACGTAGGCGGCGAGCGCCTCCGGCGAGACCCGGCGCAGCTCGGCCACGTGCGCGGCCACCGTGCCCGCGTCGCCGCGCGCGACCGGGCCGGTCAGCGCGTGATCGCCGGATCGCAGCGCGTTGTCCAGGGCGGCGCCGAGCAGCGGTCCGAGCATCCGGCCCGGGGCCCGCACGCCGGCCGCGCCGAGCAGTTCGATCGACTGCGCGACCAGGGTGACCAGGTGGTTCGCGCCGTTGGCCAGGGCCACGTGGTAGAGCGCGCGGTCGCGCTCCTCGATCCACTCCGGCTCACCGCCCATCTCCACCACGAGCGCCTCGGCGACCGGGCGCAGTGGCTCGGGCGAGGTGACCCCGAAGGAGCAGCCGGCCAGTCGTTCGAGGTCGATCGTGCTGCCGGTGAAGGTCATCACCGGGTGCAGCGCGAGCGGCAGCGCGCCGGCGCGGGTGGCGGGCTCCAGGATGTCGACGCCGTAGCGGCCCGACGCGTGCACCAGGAGTTGGCCGGCCTTGATCGCGCCGGTCTCGGCCAGGCCGTGCACGAGCGCCTCCAGCGCGTCGTCGGGCACGGTCAGCAGGGTCAGGTCGGAGGCCGCGATCACCTCTTGCGGGGTGACCAGCGGGACGCCGGGGAGCAGGTCCTCGGCGCGGCGCCGGGAGGTCTCCGAGACCCCGGAGGCGGCCACCACCGAGTGCCCGGCGAGGGCGAGGGCGGCGGCGAGGGTCGGGCCGACACGGCCGGCGCCGACGACTCCCACGCGCAGCCGCGCGGGGCGGTCGGCGGGGTCGGGCGAGCGGCCGTGCGGATTCGGACGTGCGTTGATGTCGTTGTTCACGCGAGCGAGCCTTCCGTTCCAGTCCGCGGCGGGTACCGGACGAGTACTGGCCCGATCAGGGTACTCACGCGCCGGGCGGGCCGGTCCCCGGGTTGGTCGGCAGGCCGGTCCGCGGCACGCCGGGCGGCTGCCACCGATACCGGGAGGAGCCGGCCTGGTGGACGACCCGTCGCACGACCCGGTGGCGGATCAGCTCGGGGCCGCGCATGCCGATCGCGCCGAGCGCGGTCAGCACGAGGCCGGTCAACAACATCGTGCCGGTGACCACCCGGGCCACCCGGACGCTGCGTGGGCCGCCCTGGGTTTGCAGCGAGTAGGCGGAGGAGGACTGTCGGGCGTCGGGGGTGGTCGGTTGCGCCGACGTGGCGGCACTACTGCGCTCGGGTGACGGCGAGGAGGTGGAGCCGACGTCCAGGGCCCCGGCCGCCGCGACGATTCCGATCGCGGCGACCGCGAGCGCACAGCGTCGACCCGCGCGTATGACCAGTTGACGGCTTCCCATGGGGAGCCTCCCGGAGACCGGTGACGATTGACCAGGTGCGAGGGTTCGGCCCTCTTCTTTCCCTGAGTCGGTCGCTTATGTGTCCCCTTTTGACCGCGATCGCATGCCTCGCGGCCGGCGAAGGGTGCGAGAGCGGCCCCGTCGGACCGCTCGCGTGCCACCGCCGAGATCGGGCGCTCCGGCCGTCGGTGACCGTCGGTCACCACGAGTCACCATCCGTCCGGTCCGGCGGGTCGACTCCGCCCCCGGACCGGACCGGTCCCGGGTCCGGTACGGGTCCACACCGCCCCCGGACCGGACCCGGGACCTGGCCGGAAACCGGCCCTAGCCGAGCCGGACCGGCAATCGGGTGAGCGCGTTGTTGAGGTTCGAGCGCAACCGTTCGGGCTCGCCGGTCGCCTCGATCGTGGGATAGGTCGCGAGCAGTTCCTCGAAGAACACCCGGCCCTCCAGGCGCGCGATGTGCACGCCCAGACAGAAGTGCTCGGCGAAGCCGAACGACAGGTGCGGGTTGGGCCTGCGGGTGATGTCGAAGCGCTGCGGGTCGGCGAAGACCTCCTCGTCGCGGTTCGCCGAGGTGTAGTACATGGCCACCTTGTCGCCCGCCTTGATCGACACTCCGCGCAGCTCGGTGTCCCGGGTGGCGGTCCGGCGGAAGTAGTGCAGCGGGTTGGCCCAGCGCAGGATCTCCTCGACCGCGCCCGGCACCAGGGCCCGATCCGCGCGCAGCGCGGCGAGCTGGTCGGGATGGCTCAGCAGCGCGTGCAGTCCGGCGGACAGCATGGTCTTGGTGGTGTCGTTGCCGGCGGTGACCAGTTGCACGAAGAACTGGCCGAAGTCGAGGTCGGTCATCATCCGGCCACCGAACTCGGACTCCAGGATCAGCGAGGTGATGTCCTCGCGCGGCTCCTCGGCCCGGCGCCGCGCGGCGAAGCCGATCGCGTAGCGGGCCATCTCGATCGCCGCCCGGCCGCCCTCGCCCGCGGTGTTCCGCTCGGCCAGCTCGTGGATGTGGTCCCAGTCCGCCGCGGGCAGGCCCATCAGCTCGCCGATCACCTGGGTCGGCAGGCCGGAGGTGACGTCGTGCACGAACTCGACGTCGCCGGTGCCCACGCGCGCGAAGATCTCCCGGCAGATGGTCCGGATCCGGTCCTCCATGCCGCCGACCACCTTCGCGGTGAAGGACTTCACCAGCGGCTTGCGGTACGCGCGGTGGCGCGGCGGATCCATCGACAACAACGTGCCGCGCAGGGCTTCGAGCCGCTCGGGTTCGAGGTCCTCCAGGATGATCCCGCCGGCCTCGGCGGAGAAGATCGCCGGATTCTGCGACACGTACTCGACGTCGGCGTGCCTGAGCACGGCCCAGTAGCCCGGTTGCCCCGGGATGTCCTGCCAGTACACGGGATCGGTCCGGCGCAGCTCGGCGAACAGCGCGTGCGGCGGCCCGTCGAGATACCCCTCGGGGCTGTAGAGGTCGGGTCGGATCAGGTCGGGCGTGCTGGTCATGGCGTCTCCCTCGCAACCGCGGATCGCACGTCGTCAGCCCACGAGCACGTTCGGCCGACCGAAGCCCTGCGCCTCGCACAGGGCGTAGTAGGCGCGCAGCGTGCCGGCGCCGTCGGTGACCGAGGTGATGTTGCCCTCGGCGTCCAGGTTGAGGTTGGCGCCGTACATCTGGAACCACACTCGGGTGTCGGGCTCGACGCAGGTGAGCGTGTGCACCGAACCGGCGGGCTCGTACAGGAACGAGCCGGCCCGGTTGACGTAGTCGTACTCGGCGTACTTCCACGCGCCGGACGTGGTGTAGCCGTAGACCGGGCCGGTGTGGCGGTGCGTCTCGACGGCGAAGCCGGGCTGGAAGATGTTCTCCACGATCCAGAGGCCCTCGTCCTCCTTGACGCACAGCACCTTGAGCTTGTTGCCGTCGCCGATCTCGACGAACGGCAGGTCCTCGGCCCCGATGTGCACGGCGGGGCGGCCGGCTGCGGTGGTGGTCATGCGGGTTCCTCCCGGAGGCGATCACTGCTCCTGTAACGGCGTAACAGCATGCCTCAAGGATCGGGGAGTTTCGAGGGTCGCGTGGGATGGGCAACACCATCGATCGCACACGCGGGGGGATGGAGATGGGGAGCGGGAGATGGGACAGCTCGACGGGAAGGTCGCCGTGGTCACCGGCGGCGCCAACGGGATCGGCCGCGCGTGCTGCGAGCGGTTCGCCGAGGAGGGCGCCGACATCGTGGTCGCCGATCTTCTCGACGAAGCCGCGATGGACACCATCGAGGCGGTCGAGAAGCGTGGCCGGCGGGCCACCTACATGCACACCGACGCGAGCAGCCCGACGGACACCGGGACGGTGATGCAGCACGCGATCGACACGTTCGGCGCGATCGACGTCCTGGTCACCGCCGCGGGCATCAGTACGGCCGACTACGTCAGCGGGCGGCCGAGCAACCGGGCCGCGGTCGAACGGGACCCGATCAAACGATTCGTGGACAGCCCGCTCGCCGAGTGGCAGCGCGTGCTCGACGTGAACCTGACCGGCACGCTGCTGGCGGTCCAGGCCGCCGCGCGCTGGATGGTGGCCGGCGGCCGGCGCGGCTCGATCATCACCATCGCGTCGATCGCCGCGAAGCACCCCGAGGCCGGCTCGGCGGCCTATTCGGTGTCCAAGGCCGGCGTGTGGATGCTGACCAAGCAGGCCGCGCTCGCGCTCGGACCGGCCGGGATCCGGGTCAACGCGATCGGACCGGGCTTCATCGAGACCAACATGACGGCGGTCCTGCGCGGGATGCCCGAACTGGAGCAGCGCCTGCTCGGCAGCGTGCCGCTGGGCCGGATGGGCAGCGCCCGCGAAGTGGCCAACGCGGCGCTGTTCCTGGCGAGCGACCAGTCGTCCTACTTCACCGGCGAGATGTTGCACCCGGACGGCGGCTTCTACACCGACTGATCCACCGACACACCGACCGATCCACCGATCGACCGGCCGACGCGGGCCGGCCGGACACCGACGCGGGTCGGGCGATCGCCCGACCCGCGTTCACGATCCTGGACACCGGTGCTCGGAACAGGGCCTAGCGACCCCGGGCCTTGACCAGGCCCGTCTCGTACGCGAGCACCACGACCTGGACCCGGTCGCGCAGCCCGAGCTTCATCAGGATGCGGCCGACGTGGGTCTTGATGGTGGCCTCGGACAGGAACAGCCGCTGGGCGATCTCCGCGTTGGACAAGCCCTGGGCGACCAGCATCATCACCTCCAGCTCGCGCTCGGTGAGCGCGTCCACCACGTCCGGCCGGGGTTCGTGGTCGCTGGGCAGGATCGGCGCGAACCGGTCGAGCAGGCGCTTGGTGGTGCTCGGCGCGACCACCGCGTCACCGGAGGCCACCGCGCGGATCCCGGACAGCAGCTCCGGCGGCGGTACGTCCTTGAGCAGGAAGCCGCTGGCCCCGGCCTTGAGCGCGGCGAACGCGTACTCGTCCAGGTCGAAGGTGGTCAGCATGAGCACCTTGGGCCGGGCCCGGCCCTCCGGCAGCACCAGCGCGTTCTCACCACCCTCGGCACAGATCCGCCGACACGCCTCGACCCCGTCCATCCGGGGCATCCGCACGTCCATCAGGACCACGTCGACGTCCACGTGCCGAAGCTTGTCGAGCGCCTCGACGCCGTCGCCGGCCTCGGCGACCACGCTCATGTCCGGCTGCGCCTGCAACACCATGGTGAAGCCGGTCCGCAGCAATTCCTGGTCGTCGACCAGCATCACCTTGATGCTCACTGAGCTCCTTGAAGAGTCGTCCTGTTGGGCGTGCCGGAGGAGACGGACGAGGAGTCGGGGCGGCCCGCGTAGGGCAACATCGCGCTGACCGACCACCCGCCGCCGACGCTGGGCCCGGTCCGCAACCTGCCACCCAGCATCGCGACCCGCTCGCGCATACCGACCAGGCCGTGGCCCATCCCGTCGCCGGGAGCCGCGGCGCCCCGCCCGTCGTCGCTGATCTCCATCTCCAGTCCATCTTCCCCGTAGCCCACGCCGACCGTCGCGGTGGCATCGGGGCCGGCGTGTTTGCGGGTGTTGGTCAGCGCCTCCTGGACGATCCGGTACGCGGTCAGCGCGACGCTCTGCGGCAGTTCGACCGGTACCCCCTCGACCCGGAGCTCGACGTTGAGGCCGGTGGTGCGCACCTGCTCGACCAGTTCGCCGAGTTGGTCCACGCCCGGCTGAGGTACGTACGCGTCGGTCTCGGCCTGCGAGCGCAGCACGCCCAGCAGCCGACGCATCTCGGCCAGCGCCTCGCGCCCGGTCGCCGCGATCGTGCCCAGTGCCTCGCGGGCCCGGTCCGGCGACGAGTCGATCGCGTACGCCGCGCCGTCGGCCTGCACCACCATCACCGACACGTTGTGCGCGACCACGTCGTGCAGTTCGCGGGCGATCCGGGCCCGCTCGGCCGCCGCGGCGATCTGCGCCTGCTGGTCGCGCTCGAACTCCAGCCGGGTGGCCCGCTCCTCCAACTCGGCGTAGAACGCCCGCCGGGTGCGCATCGAATCGCCCAGCACCCACGCGATCGCGAGCAGCACCACGAGGAAGCCGAAACCGATGACGTTGTCGCGGAACGAGGAGTCGCTCGATTCCGGGAAGCGCCCGAGCAGGATCGCCGGCCCGAGCAGGACCATCGCGAGCCCGATGCGCGAGAGCCACCGCGGGCCGGACTTGGCAGCCGTGTACAGCGCGACGAGCATCGCGTAGTTGGCCGAGGTGAGCGTGCCGTCCCAGACCAACTGCATCAACCCGCCGACCACGACCATGGCGGTCGCGGTCAGGGGCCGCACCCGGTGCAGCGCCATGCCCAGGCTGAGCAGCATCACGATCACGAGCCACCACCAGCGCGGAGCGGGTGCGGTGGTGTCCTCGACGACCTGCAGCAGTGCGAGGCCGAGGATCGGAATCGTGCACACCGAGTCGACCCACAAGGGGTGCGCTCGCAGCCACGCGTAGATTCGTTGCACACTTCGACGCTACGCGGCACCGGGTCGTGCGCGCGTCAACCGACGTACCGAATCGGTCCTCCGCCACAAGTCGCACCCGGCAATGCGGCGAGCACACCCGGGGTGCCGTCCGGACGGCTCAGGCGCCCTCCCCCGGGCGTACCGGCAATCGGGCCCGAACCTGCCAGCCGCCGCCCGACCGGGGTCCGGTCTCCAGCCGACCGCCGAACAACGCGACCCGCTCGCCCATGCCGACCAGACCGTGGCCCATCCCGTCGCCCGGGGCCGCCGCGCCGCGGCCGTCGTCGCCCACGTCCAGTTCGACGTCCTCGCCCAGATAGCGCAGCCGCACCATCGCCTCGGCGTTCGGCCCACCGTGCTTGCGGGTGTTGGTCAGCGCCTCCTGGACGATTCGGTACACGGTCAACGCGACGCCCTGAGGCAGCTCGACCGGCACCCCCTCGACGGTCAGACCGACCGGCAGGCCCGCGCTGCGCACCCGCTCCAGCAGGTCCTCGAGCTGCTCGACGCCCGGTTGTGGAACGTACGCGTCGCCCTCGTTCTGCGAGCGCAGCACGCCCAGCAGTCGGCGCATCTCGGCGAGCGCCTCGCGCCCGGTGGCGGAGATCGTGCCGAGCGCCTCGCGGGTCAGCTCCGGCGCGCCGTCCAGCGCGTACGCCGCGCCGTCGGCCTGCACCACCATCACCGACACGTTGTGCGCCACCACGTCGTGCAGTTCGCGGGCGATCCGGGCCCGCTCGCTCGCCGCCGCGATCTGCGCCTGCTGGTCCCGCTCGCGCTCCAACCGGTCGGCCCGGTCCTCCAGCTCGATGTAGTACGCCCGCCGGGTGCGCATCGAGTCGCCCAGCACCCACGCGATCACGAAGGGGCCCATCAGCAGCAGCGTGAAGAAGACGATGCCGGTGGTCGGTATTTCCGGGTTGTCCCACCAGCGCAACATCGCCGCGATCGGCGCGAGCACCCCGCCCACGAGCGCCGTGCGCGAGGCCCAGCGCGGGCTGTACGCGGCGGCGCTGTAGGCGATCGCGGGCATCGCGAGGGCCTCCAGGCCCGGCGGTATGTCGTCGAAGAGCTGGAAGATCCCGATCGCGACGGTGACCACCAGCGCGAGGGTGGGATTGCGCCGACGGATCAGCAACACGATCGACATCGTGCCGAGCGCGATCAGATGCGGAACGTCGGGCGGCCCGGGCTGATCGATGATCACCTCGAACAGGCCGAACATGAGCAGCAGCAGCGCCCATGCTCCGTCCACGAGCAGGGGGCGTCCACGGAGCCAGGCGTACAGGTGATGCACACAGGCAGGGTAGACGGGCACATTCCTTCGCTCGCACTCCGGACGGACCGGCACAGAACCGACCTCGGTCGCACGGGCGCGATCCGGGGCCGGTACCGTCGGATGCGATGGAACGACGGCTGACCTGGAAGGAAGCCACCCGTCGGGCGTTGTACGGAGCCGAGGGCTTCTACCGCCGGGCCGAGGGCCCCGCCGGCCATTTCCGCACCTCGGTACACGCCTCCCCGCTGTTCGCCCGCGCGCTGGCCGACCTCGCCCGGACCGCGGGCCTGGACACCGTCGTGGACGTGGGCGCGGGGCGGGGTGAACTGCTGATCGCGCTGTGTCGGATCGCGCCGCACCTGGAGCTGATCGGCGTGGACGTCGCCGACCGGCCGGAGGCCCTGCCGCCGTCGATCGCCTGGGGGCCGGAGATCCCACCGGACCGGACCGCGCTGCTGATCGCCAACGAGTGGCTGGACAACGTGCCGGCCGACGTCGCGGAGGTGGACGGGCACGGCGTGCCCAGGCTGGTCGAGGTGGACGTGCGCTCGGGCCACGAGCGGCTCGGCGCGGCCACCGACGACCGGGACGCGCGCTGGCTGGACCGCTGGTGGCCGCTGGTCGGCGCGGAACCGGGCACGCGCGCGGAGATCGGCGACCCGCGGGACCTCGCGTGGGCGGGCGCGATCGAGCGGCTGGAGCGGGGGGTCGCGGTGGCGATCGACTATGGGCACCTGGCCGACGGGCGCCCGCCGTACGGCACACTCGCCGGGTATCGGCAGGGCCGGCAGGTGCCGCCGGTTCCGGACGGCACCTGCGATGTGACCTGCCATGTCGCGATGGACGCGGTGGCCGCGGCGGGCGAGGCGGCCGGGGCACGCGACACGCTCCTGACCACGCAGCGACACGCGCTGCGCGCGCTGGGCGTGGTCGGCCACCGACCGCCGTACGAACTGGCCCGCACCGATCCGGCCGGCTACCTCGCCGGCCTGCGCGACGCGGGCGAGGCCGGCGAACTCACCGCGAAGGGCGGCCTCGGCGACTTCCACTGGCTGGCCCAGGGCGTGGGCATGAGCGTCCCCACCCGCCTCCGCCCCTGACCGACCCGAGCCCGCCCGACTTCGACCCCGCCGACCCCTGAGCACCCACCGATCCAGCCCGACCGACACTGGAAACCAACCGCATTCAGCCCGACCGACGCTTGAGGCCACCCCTAAGCCCGGCCGGCGCTGGAAGCCAATCCCTCCAGCCCAGCCGGCGCTGGAAGCCAACCGAATCCAGCCCGGCCGGCGTTTGAGGCCACCCCTCAGCCCGGCCGGCGCTTGAGGCCAACCTCAGCTGTTCCCGAGCGCACCCGCCGCCCGAAGCTCGGCGATCCTGGCCTCGTCGTACCCGAGCAGGTCCGCCAGAACGGCCGCGCTGTGCTGCCCGACCGTCGGCGCCCGCTCCGGCACCGGCAGCGTCTCGCCGACGAACTTGAGCGGCGACGGAAGCTGCTCCGCGCCGAGCCGATCCTGGCCGATCCACGGGAACCGGTGCTGGAACTGCGGGTCCTCGGCGATCGTCTGCGGCGTGTTCACCGGCGCGATCGGCGTGTTCGCCTCGTTGCCGAACTCGATCCACTCACGCGCGGTGCGCGTCGCGAAGATGTCCCGCAGGATGCCTCGCAGCTCGACATTGCCGACCGCGTGGTCCGCGTACTTGGAGCCCGGCCAGCGCTCGAACAGGTCGGCCCGGTCCACCGCCTCGCAGAAGTTCTTCCACAACGACTGCTCGGACGCCATGAACAACACGTGCCGGTCGTCCTTGGTCGCGTAGATCTGGTAGCGCACGCCCTTCTCCATGCCCCCGGTGCCGGGCGCACGGCGCTCGTAGTCGTCCGACTTGTTGCCGGTCACCTCGGACTCCGGGCGCTCGTACGCCTTCCAGGTCTCGCTGCGCAGCCAGTCCATCGACGCGGCGGCGTCGGACTGGGCGATGTCGATCACGCTGCCCTCGCCGGTGGCCCGGGCCCGGATGATGCCCGCGAGCACACCGAGCGCGCCGAACATCGGACCGGCGTGGATGCCGATCGAGGCGTGCTCGGGCAGGTACGGGAAGCCGTCCTCGTCGATCGCGGGCTTCACGACGCCTGCCCAGGTGTCGTAGGCGACGCCGTGGCTGGGCATGTCCCGGTACGGACCGGTGGCGCCGTAGCCGGAGATCGTGCAGAACACGATCCTCGGGTTGATCTTCCTCAAGTCCTCGTAGCCGATCCCGCGCCGGGCCAGACCGCCCGGCCGCATCGCCTCGATCACCGCGTCGGCGTCCTTGACCAGGGCCTTGAACGTCTCGATCGCCTCGGGCTTGCGCAGATCCAGGACCAGGGACTTCTTGCCCCGGTTGACGTGGAGGTGCATCAGCGACGAGCCCTCCACGATCGGCCACGTCATGTCCCGGATGTAGTCGCCCTGCGGCGGCTCGATCTTGATCACCTCGGCGCCCAGGTCCACCAGCGACGAGGTGATCGCGGCCGGTCCCAGCATCGAACACTCGATGATGCGAACCCCCGCGAGCGGGGCTCCACCCTTCGACTCGACCTGACTCATCGCTGCCTCCCTGCGAATATGACGATGCGTCAGATATTAACCGGCGCCCTCTCCGAGGGAAGAGGCGGAACCTGACGAACTGTCAGATGCGTTGTGGATCCAGCGTTCCGCGCCCGCGCCGCGGCGTCCGATGCGCGAGCGCTCGGCCTGTTCGGCGACCATCGTGTGCGCCTCGGCCGCGTCCCGTCGGGCCGCCTTGACGTGCACCGGCCCCGGCGTGGAATCCAGGTGCACGGTGGCCAGGCCGAGCCGGCGCTCCCACGGCCCCTGGGTCCGCCGTACGCTCTGCACCTTCGCGTGCGGGATCACGTCCAGGATCCGGTGGAACCGACCGCTGCGGGCCACGAACACCTCGGTGTCCGCGCCGTAGGCGTACGCCGACCAGCCCACCGGGTCGTGCCAGCGGGCCCGGCGCGGGGCCGGGATCAGCTCGATCGCGTCGACGTGCACACCCGGCAGGACCTGCCCGAGCAGGCCGTGTGCGACCGCGCGCGGCGCGACCGGCAGCAGGATCGTCTCCTTGGCGTCGGCGTCCTTGCCGCCGTAGCCGGCCACGTTGATCTCGACCCGCACCCACCCGCGCAGCCGCCACAACCACGGCTGCACGATCCGCACCGCCTGGACCCGGCCCGGCGGGACCGTCTGGTGCCGCTGTTCGAGCAAGCCGTGCCGCAGCCGCAGGCCGTCCGGCGAACCGGCCACGGTGAAGTCGAAGTTCCGGATCACCCGTCCCGCGGTGAACTGCCACGCGGCCAGGAACAGCGGCACCGAGCCGAACACGAACGCGGGCGCGTGCAGCGCGAAGGCCAGCACGATCACCGCCACGCTGGGCGCGAGCGCGGCCCAGGTGCCCACCGACAGCAGCACCGAGCCGACCACCGCCGACAGCGGCACCGACACCAGCGTCTGTTCGGGCGCCTCCCCCACGTCCGGACGCACCCCCGCGGCGCGCGCGAGCAGTTCGGCGCGCAGCCGCTGCGCGTCCGCCTCGCCCAGGTAGGACAGGCTCGCCTCGGCCCGGTCCCCGCCGGCCACCTGGAGTTGCAGCTCGGCGAGACCGAACAGCCGGGCGGCCAGCGGCCGGACGATGTCGACCGCCTGGAGCCGGGACAACCGCACGTGCCGGGTGCGCCGGAACAACACGCCGGAGTCCAGCCGCAGGTCGTCGCCCTCGATCCGGAACGTGGTGAACCACCACGAGACGTATCCGTACCCGAACGCGAGCGGCACCACCACGCCCAGCCCGATCATCAGGCGGCTCGGGGTCGCCCACCCGGAGTTGACGTTGTGGACCACCACACCCAGGCAGGCCGCGATCACCACCCAACCGCGCGCGGGCGGGGTCAGCGGGTGCAGGCGGCGCGGTTCGCCGGGGCGCTCGACCGGCTGCTCGATCCCGGTGCTCACAACCCCGCCGATCGGGCTTCGCCGAGGGCCGCGAGCCGGTCGCGCAGCCGCGCGGCCTCGGCCGGCGGCAGGCCGCGCACGACCGCGTCCGAGGAGGCCGAGGCGGTGTGCAGGGTCACCGTGGCGATGCCGAACCGGCGCTCCAGCGGGCCCGCCGCGACGTCCACGAACTGCATCCGCCCGTATGGCACCACGACCAGGCGGCGAAACTGCACGCCATGCGCGATCAGCAGGTCGTCGGCCCGCTCCGCGTAGCGCCACGAGCGCTGGTTGCGCCGGATCGCCGGGAGACCCCAGGCCGCGGCCCCGACGCAGGCGAGCGCGAGCACCGCGCCGACCCACCACGCGACGAGCCACGCGAGCAGGCCGCCGACGAGGGCGAGCAGCGCGCAGGCGCCGACCAGCAGGGCGCGGCGCATCCGGTAGAGCTGTTCCGAGACGGCACGCCAGTCGAGATCGGGCGGAGCCGGGGCGTCATCGGCCGGTTTCATACGGGCAACCTTCCCAGGTGGGCATACAAGGGTGCGAAGGAGCACACCACTACTGGCAGACTCAGGGTCCATGACCGCCAGGACCGTGGGCGTGGGTATCGGCGCCGACCAGCTCGACACGACCGACATGGTGCTCAACATCGGGCCCCAACACCCCTCCACGCACGGCGTGCTGAGGCTGCGACTCGTACTCGACGGCGAGCGGATCGTCTCCGCCGAGCCGATCGTGGGCTACATGCATCGCGGCGCGGAGAAGCTCTTCGAGGTGCGCGACTACCGGCAGATCGTGATGTTGGCCAACCGGCACGACTGGTTGAGCGCGTTCGCGAACGAGCTGGGCGTGGTGCTCTCCGTGGAGCGCATGCTGGGCATGGAGGTGCCGCAGCGCGCGGTGTGGGCGCGAACCCTGCTCGCCGAGCTGAACCGGGTGCTCAATCATCTGATGTTCCTCGGTTCGTATCCGCTGGAGCTGGGCGCGATCACCCCGATCTTCCACGCGTTCCGCGAGCGTGAGGAGATCCAGGCGGTGATGGAGGAGATCTCCGGCGGCCGGATGCACTTCATGTTCAACCGGGTCGGCGGGCTCAAGGAGGATCTGCCGGCGGGCTGGACCGGGCGGGTACGGCACGCCGTGGCAACCGTGCGCACCCGGTTGGCGGGCCTGGACGCCCTGGTCTCCGGCAACGAGATCTTCCGCGCCCGCACCCGGGGCGTGGGCGTGTTGTCGCCCGCCCTGGTGGCGGCCTACGGGGTCAGCGGGCCGATCGCGCGGGCCTCCGGGGTCGACTTCGACCTGCGCCGGGACGAGCCGTACCTGGCCTACGGCGAGCTGGCCGACGTGCTGCGCGTGGTCACCCGCCGGGAGGGCGACTGTCTGGCCCGGTTCGAGTGCCTGCTGGAGCAGGTACACGTGAGCCTGGACCTGGCCGACGCGTGCTGCGACCGGCTCGACCGGCTCCCGCAGGGTCCGGTGAACCTGCGGCTGCCCAAGGTGCTCAAGGCGCCCGAGGGCCACACCTACGCGTGGACCGAGAACCCGCTCGGCCTCAACGGCTACTACCTGGTCTCCCGCGGCGAGAAGACCCCGTGGCGGCTCAAGCTGCGCTCGGCGTCCTACAACAACGTGCAGGTGCTGACCGAGCTGCTGCCGGGCTGCCTGATCGCGGACATGGTGGCGATCCTGGGGTCGCTCTTCTTCGTCGTGGGCGACATCGACAAGTGACGGCCGGGGCGCCGGTCGGCGCTCCCGGGGCCTGCCCCGGGAGCGCCGACCGGGTCAGGCGTGCTTGCGGATGTCGATCCGGGGGATCTCCTCGGTGTCGTCGTGCGCGGTGAGGTCCACCGGCAGCGGCTTGGGCCGCGGCACACCCGGACGGCTCGGGTCGGACTCGTCGGGCGCGAACCGTACGCCGTGACCGCGGTGCACCGGAGCCGGCTGTGTGGCGGGAGCCTCCTCGGCACGCACCGGGTCGGCGAGCCGATCCGCCTCGATGTCGTCCTCGACCGGGTCCGGGGCGAAGGTCGCCTCGGCCGCCTCGACCTCGTCCTCGTGCGGGCGGCCCGCGACGAGCGCGTCGTAGCGCGCGTCGGAGCCGAACAGCTCGTCGGTCAGGAAGCCGGTCGCCTCGGGCTCGGCCAGGGAGGCACGCGGCGCGAAGAAGTCGAACCGGCCGGACGCGCCGGAGTCGGCCACGCGGCGGGTCACCTCCAGCACCTTGTCCCGCACCATCCGGGTGACCTCGGCGGTCTCGGAGTCGGCCGACTCCGCCGCCTCGGCCGGCGCGGGCGCGGCGGCGACGGGCGACGCCTCGGGCACCTCGACGGCGGGTCCACTCGCCTCGGCGGGCGCGGGCGCCTCGGCCGATGCGGGCGCGGCGGCGACGGGCGAGCTCGCGGAACGGGTGGGGGCATCCTCCGTCGCGGGCGCCTCGGCGGCGACCTCGGATTCGGCCGGCGCCTCCAGCGTGCGCTCGGCGGTCCGGGTGAGCTCGGTGGGCGGCGCGATCGGCGAGGCGGGCCGCGTGACGGCGGCCGGCGCGGTCTCGGGCGCGAGGGGAGCGGAGGGGCGTACCGGGATGGGCTCCGGAGCCGCGGCGCCCGGGGCCGTCTCGATCGGCGCGACGGGGCGCACGGTCGGCACCGGCTCGCGTACCGTCGGCGCGGCCTCGCGCGGCGCCTCGGCGGCGCGCGTCGGGCTCGGCCGCACCTCGGGCGTGCGACCCTCCTCGGCGCGTACCGGCTCGTGTACCGGCGCCTGCGGCGCTTGTGGGGCCCGCGGCGGGTGCGTCGGCGCGGCGGGCCGCGGTCGCGCGGACGGGCCGAACACCGAGGCCGCGTAGGCCGGAACCAGGTCCGGCGAGGACACCGGTGGCCGGCGCACCGCCGGAACGATGGACGGAGCCGTCGGACGCGCCTCGCCCGCTCGGCGGTCCAGCAGGTCCAGGACCGCCGCACCGCGCGCGAGCAGGTCCGGGGTCAACGGCTGCGGACGCGACACCAGGTGGGCGGCGGCCGATGCGCCGGCCCGGTCCAGGGCGAGTTCGTGCTCGCCGACCCGCTCGATCGCCGCGCGTAGCTCGTCGGCCATGCGTTCCCGCTCCCGACGCCGCGCGATGGCCTCCTCGGCCGACCGCCGGTGGTGTGCGGTGCTTCCGCGAACCACCCACGCCAGGGCGCCGGCGGCGGAGGACACCCCGAGCAGCACGGCGATTCGAAGTGTGGTCGCACCTCCCGCGACGACCGCCAGGACGACGGCGACGAGCGCCGGCGCGCATATGGCGGCAAGCAGGGATATGCGTGTGGCGGTCGAGACCGAGCGATGGCGTCCACGTGGCATGCAGCAGACGTTAGCGCGCATACGGCGTTCATCTTGGTGCGGGGGTTGCCGTTGGTGCGGGTTTTTTGCTTTCCGTGGCGGGAACTTGGCCGGGTCGGCCTCGAACGCCGGTCGGGCCGAATGCACGCCGGCCTTCGGCCGAATCGACCCCAAACGCCGGCCGGGCTATTGAACTGCCCGGCCGGCGTGGAGTGTTGCGCCGATTCGCAGAATTCGCCGCGTGGATCAGATCAGGTTCTTGGACTTCAAGTAGGCCTTGGCCACATCCGCCGGCCTCTTGCGGTCCTCGTCGACCTGCTTGTTGAGTGCGGTCAGGTCCTCGGTGGTGAGGACGGGGGCGAGCTTGTCGACCAGCGGCAGGATCTTGTCGGCCTTGCCGGAATTGACCACCGAAATGACGTTGTCGGCGTTTTGCAGCTTCTTGTCGTCCGTGAGGACGACCAGGCCGAACCGGTCGAGCGTGGCGTCCGTCGAAGTGGTCAGGACCAGTTGGTCCTTGCCGTCCTTGACCGCCTGCTTGGCGGGGGTGGTGCCGACGCCGAGCGGGTCCACACCGGACACCTTGATGCCGTATGTCTTCTCCAGGCCCGGGGCGCAGAACGGGCGCGTCTTGCACTCCTCGCCCGCCGCGATCTTCACCTCGACACCGGCCCTGCCCAGATCGGAGAGGGTCTTCAGGTTGTGCTTGGCGGCGAAGTCCTTGGTCACCGCGAACGCGTTCTGGTCCACCGCCTGCGACGGCGTACCGGACTTGAGCCCGGCCGGGCCGGCCAGCGTGTTCAGCGCGGCCACCGTCGCCGCGACGTCCGGGGAGGCCACCGGCGCGGCGTCCGGGCCGTTCTTCTTCCGGTTCAGGAACTCCGCCATCGTCGCCGCGTACTCCGGCACGACCGCGATCTTGCCCTTCTCCAGCTCGGGTTCGTAGAGCTCACGGTTCTTGACCGTCTTTATGCTCGCCTTCACCCCGCCCTTGTCGAGCAACTGTTTGTACATCTGCGCCAGGATCTCGGACTCGGTGAATCCGGCCGAACCGACCACCGTCTTGTCGTCGTCCGAGGAGGAACACCCGGTCGCGCCCACCAGGAAGACCAGGGAAAGCCCCGCCGCCACGCCGACCGTCATGCCCGTCTTGCCGCGCCGCATAAGCATGCGATGCACCGCCCTTTCCGTTCTCACGAGGTCACACCGCCACGCGGCTTCCGGGCCGTGAACCGCTGCACGAGCGCGAACAGGCCCTCCACCACCAGAGCCAGCGCGGCCACGAGGATCGCCCCCGCCACCACTTGGCCGTTGTCCTGCAGGTCGAAACCGGCCGTGACGATGCGCCCGAGACCGCCCCCCGCGACCAGTGCCGCGAGTGTTGCCGTGGCGACAACCTGCACGGCACACATTCGAATTCCCGTCATGATCAACGGAAGTGCCAGGGGCAGCTCGACCCGGAACAACATCTGGCCGCCCGTCATGCCCATGCCGCGCGACGCCTCGACCACGTCCCGGTCCACCTGGCGCATACCGACGTACGCGTTGGTGAGCACCGGCGGAATCGCGAACAGCACGAGCGCGATGATCGTCGCGGTGTCGCCCATGCCGATCGGGCTCAACCCGAGCAGCACCAGCACCGCGAACGTCGGGATGGCGCGCCCGATGTTGGAGATGTTGATCGCCAGCGCGCCGCCCTTGCCCAGATGACCCAGCCACAGCGCGAACGGCAACGCGATCGCGACCGCGATCAGCACGCACACCACGGTGAGCACGATGTGCTCGGTGAGCCGATTCCACACCCCGCTCTCGCCGCTCCAGTTCGCGCCGTCGGCCAACCAGTCCCAGGCGTCCCCGAGTACGTTCACGCCGCCGCCCCCGTCCGCACATCGGCCTCGGCGGTCGGCGCGGACACGAGCGGCAGCCGCCGCTTGCGCCCACCCGCCCGCTCCCACGGGGTCAACAGCCGCTGTACGCCCAGCAACAGCAGGTCGGCCGCGATCGCCAGCGCGACGCACAACACCGACGCGGTCAGCACCTGTGCCTTGAAGAGCGTGTCGATGCCCGAATAGATCAGATTGCCCAACCCGCCCGAGCCCACGATCGCGCCGACCGTGGTGAGCGCGACGGTGGACACCGTGGCGATCCGTACGCCGGCCATGATCGCGGGGAGCGCGAGCGGCAGTTCGACCTGGAAGAGCAGGCGCCCGGGTCCGTACCCCATGCCCTTCGCCGACTCCACCACATCCGGCGGCACCGACCGCATACCGGCCAGCATGTTCCGCACCAGGATGGTCAGCGAGTACAACACCAGGCCGATGATGACCGTCGTCTCGGTCAGGCCGGTGAACGGCTGGAGGATCGCGAACATCGCGAGCGAGGGGATCGTGTACAAGATCGTGGTCGAGCCGAGCAGCACGCTGCCGGTCAGTCGCCACCGACGGGCCGCCAGCGCCATCGGGAACGCGACGAGCAGACCGATCGCCACCGAGACGACGGTCAGATAGACGTGTTCGCGCAACGCGGTGGTGATCTCCCCGGAGTACTCGTCGAGATACTTTCCGCAGACCCACGAGTTGCGCTTCAGGCAGTCACCGGAGGCCACAATCACGGGCGGACCCTACCCCAGCGCTCCGACGGGCATTCCCGTGACGGCGGACACACCCGGTGTGTGAGGGGAGGCGCCCGGGTACGTTGCCACCCCTGGGGGCCGGGAAACATCCGGGTCTCCGGACACCTGCCACGATCGCCTGCCATGCCCCCGGAGGGTCCCCATGATCCGGCTCGACCGCGTCACCAAGCGGTACCCCGACGGCACGGAGGCGGTCGCGGAACTGTCCCTTGAGGTCGCCACGGGCGAGCTGGTCACCCTGGTCGGCCCGTCCGGCTGCGGCAAGACCACCACGATGAAGATGGTCAACCGGCTGATCGAGCCCACGTCCGGGCAGATCTTCCTGGACGACGAGGACATCACCCATGCCGACCCGGTCAAGCTGCGTCGGCGGATGGGCTACGTGATCCAGTCCGGCGGCCTGTTCCCGCACCGCACCGTGCTGGAGAACACGGTCACCGTGCCGAGCCTGCTGGGCTGGGATCGCAGGAAGGCGCGGGCGCGCGGCCTCGAACTGCTCGAACTGGTCGGCCTGGACCCGGCCGGACTCGGCGACCGCTACCCGCATCAGCTCTCCGGTGGCCAGCGCCAGCGGGTCGGGGTGGCCCGCGCGCTCGCGGCCGATCCGCCCGTGCTGCTGATGGACGAGCCGTTCGGCGCGGTGGACCCGGTGGTCCGCGAACGCCTGCAGAGCGAGTTCCTCCGGCTCCAGGGCGAGTTGAAGAAGACGGTGTTGTTCGTCACGCACGACATCGAGGAGGCGGTTCGGCTCGGCGACCGGATGGCGGTCTTCTCGATGGGCGGCCACATCGAGCAGTTCGACACGCCCTCCAGCGTGCTGGGCGCGCCGGCCAACGACTACGTCGCCGACTTCGTCGGCGCCGACCGTGGGCTCAAGCGCCTGTCGGTGACCGAGATCACCCCCGAGGACCTCGAACTGCCGCCGGTCGTGCGCCTGGACGAGCCGATGTCACAGGCGCTCGCGAAGCTGCGCGCGGCCGACTCGCGCTGGGCCGTGGTGCTCGACGACGACGGCAACCTGCACGGCTGGGTCGACGATCGTGTGGTCGACGGCACGGTGCGCGACCGGGCCCGCCGGATGGAGGCCTGGGTGCCGGTGCGCGCGTCGCTCAAGCAGGCGTTCGGCGAGATGCTCCAGCACGACGCCGGGTGGATAGCGGTGGTGGACGGCGACCGATTCGTGGGCGTGCTCACGCCGGCGCGGCTGCACGAGGCGTTGCGGCGCTCGATCGGTGCCGAGGAGCGGGACATCCCGTTGGCCGACGTCGTGCTGGACACCATCGAGGGCTGACCCGGCCTTCGGCCGACGTCTCGCCCGCGCCCGCCGAGCGGGCGCGGGTTCACTTGTCCTCGGGGTCCTCGGGGACGCGCAGTATGCGCTCCAGGAACAGGCACCCGCCGACCAGCAGCACCCCCGCGCCCACCGCGAAGGCACAGCGCTGGGCCTGGGCCGAGCGCTCGGTGACCTCCAGGAAGCCGGTCAGGTAGAGCGCGTAGCCGCCGTACAGGCCCACCACCAGCGCGCCGACCAGCGAACCGGCCTTGGCGAAGACCACCGCCCGGGCGGCGACCAGCGGATCCACCGGACGCGCGGACGGCCGCCGCTCGCGCTGCGCCTTGAGCCGCGAGCGCAACGACAACGCGGTCGCCAACGCGATCGCGGCCAGGCACAGCAGCACGATCGGGGCCAGGATCGGGACCACGGGCGGCGTGCCGCGCGAGTCCCACAGGTCGATTCCGGCATACGCGATGCCGCCCGCCCCCAACGCGAGGGCGAGCAGGAGGAGCGGGCGCGTGGGCTTCATCGGTCTGCGGTCAGCTCCAGGTCGTCACGGCGATGCACCCCGTCGAGGCCCATCCGCGCGAGCAGTTCGGCGATCGGGCCGTGGCCCGGCAGGTCCGCCTCGGGGTCGATGTCGTACCACGGCGCGAGCACGAACGAACGCTCGTACGCGCGCGGATGCGGCAGGGTCAGCCGCGGGTCGTCCTGCACCACGTCCTCGAACCGGATCACGTCCACGTCCAGCGTGCGCGGCCCCCAGCGCTCGACCCGGACCCGCTGGAAGGCCTCCTCGATCGAGTTGGCCCGCTCCAGGATCAGGTCCGGGGTGAGCAGCGTGCGCACCTCGACGACGGCGTTGAAGTAGGTGCCCTGCTCGGGGCCGCCCACCGGATCGGTCTCGTAGACCGGGGACACCCGCAGCAGCGTCACACCCGGCGTGTCGGCGATCTCGTCGATGGCGCCCTGGAGAGTCTCCAGGCGATTGCCCAGGTTGCTGCCGAGGGCGAGCACGACCCGGCTCCAGGTGAGCCGCGCGCGCTGCGCGGTGGTCTCGGCGGGTGTTTCCGGGACCGGCTCGCGGACCGGTTCCCGGGCGGTGTCGGTCATCGATCCCGCCCCCGCACGATGGTCACGGTCACATCGTCGAACGGGACGGTGATCGGGGCGTCGGGCTTGTGCACGATCACTTCCACCTCCTGCACCAGCGGGCGGGCCAGGCACACGTCGGCGATCCGCTGCGCGAGCGTCTCGATCAGGTCGACCGGGTCGCCCTGCACGACGCCGACCACATCCTCGGCGACCTCGCCGTAGTGGACCGTGAGGGTGAGGTCGTCGGACCGCGCGGCCGGACGGGTGTCCACCCCGAGCACGATGTCGACCACGAAGGTCTGACCCTCTTCGCGTTCCTTCGCGAACACTCCATGGTTGCCGCGGGCCTTCAACCCCCGCAGCGAGACGCGGTCCAGCATCAGTCGCCTCCTCGGCGCGTATCCCATCCCTGCGCACCCCGAATGGTCGGTCGGACCTGTCGAGGGGCGGTCGCGCCGACGGCCGGACCACCTCTGTGCGGTACGAATGTACCCAGCGGTCCCGACAGGTTTCGTCGTCCGGGTGCCCCAAGCGGGCACGAACGACGCGCGAACGCGCCGAAGACCGGTCAGATCTCCTCTTCGGCGTCGACCTCCGCCATCACCGGGGAGGCGTGGTGCAGCCACAACCGCCAACCCGCGGGAGTGCGCCGGAAGACGTTGGTGACCACCGCGCGACCGCCCGCGAACCCGGTCTCGTCGCCGCCGTCCTCCTCGGCCATCCCGGTGAGCATGTTCGCGGTGCAGGACAACACCGCGACCTCGCCGGCCAGCTTGACCTCGACGTCGGTCAGGAAGAACTGCACGTACGCGGTGTTGGCCATGATCAGCGCGTACGAGCGCAGGATCTCCGCGCGTCCGTGCAGCGCGGGCCAGCCCGGGTGTACGCAGGTCACGCTCGGCGCGTCGGCGCCGTCGGCCCAGATCGCGCCGAGGGCGTCGATGTCGCCCTCCTCGACGGCCGTCCACAGCGCGAGGTTGACCTCGCGTACCGCGTCCGCCTCGGGCGACGTCTGGTCGTCAATCGGGTTCATCGGGCCTCCTGCCAGGCAGCCGCCACCTTGACCGCGTCGAGCGAAGCGGGCACCTCGTGCACACGGACGGCCCACGCGCCCGCGGCGGCGGCCAGCGCGGAGACCGCGGCCGTCGCGTCGTCGCGCCCGCGGGGCGGGCGCAGTGTGCCGTCCTCGGCGGCGAGCAGCCGCCCCAGGAAGGTCTTGCGGGACGCGGCCACCAGCAGCGGACGACCGAGTTCGTGCAGCGCGTCCAGGTGGGCGAGCAACGGCCAGTTGTGCTCGGCCGTCTTGGCGAAGCCCAGGCCCGGGTCGAGCACGATCGCGTCCGGGTGGACGCCGGCGGCGATCACCTTCTCCATCCGCTCGGCCAACTCGATGCGCACCTCGGCGACCACGTCGGCGTAGACCGCGCGCTGCTGCATCCCGCGCGAGTGCCCGCGCCAGTGCATGACCACCACGGGTACCCCGCTGTCGGCCACGTACGCGGCCATCGCCGGATCCGCGAGCCCGCCGCTGACGTCGTTGACCAGCCGCGCGCCCGCCTCGACGGCGGCGCTCGCCACCTCGACCCGGGTGGTGTCCACGCTGACCACCGCACCGGCCGCGGCCAACTCGCGCACCACCGGCACGACCCGGCGCAATTCCTCGTCCACATCCACCCGACCGGCCCCGGGCCGGGTCGACTCGCCGCCCACGTCGATCAGGTCGGCCCCCTGGTCCAGCAACGCGAGTCCGCGGGTGATCGCGGCCTTCGAGTCGAACCACAGGCCGCCGTCGGAGAACGAATCGGGAGTCACATTGACCACGCCCATGACCGCGCACCGGCCGAACTCGGGCAGGCCGCGCACCCCTGGTGGGCGGTCGGGAGCCCGATGTCGCGGGCCGGTCGTCGCTGTCATGGGGAACAGAGTAGGGGTTGACCGGGCGCTGCCCGGTCAACCCCCAAGTACTGCGTCGTGACTTGTTATCGGCGCCTCGCCGCCCCGCGACCGTGCGCCGTGGAAGCCGCTACCGGCTCAGGATCAGGCTCATCGCCTCGGCCCGTGTGGCGGCGTTCAGCAACTGGCCGCGCACGGCGGAGGTGAGGGTGCGCGCACCCGGCTTGCGTATGCCGCGCATCGTCATGCACAGGTGCTCGCACTCGACCACCACGATCACCCCGCGCGGGCGCAGGATGTTCACCAGCGCGTCGGCGATCTGGGTGGTCAGCCGCTCCTGCACCTGCGGACGCTTGGCGTAGACGTCCACCAGGCGCGCGAGCTTGGAGAGGCCGGTGATCTGACCGTCCTCCGACGGGATGTACCCCACGTGCGCCACCCCGTGGAAGGTCACGAGGTGGTGCTCGCACGTGCTGTAGACCTCGATGTCCTTGACCAGGACCATCTCGTCGTGGCCGAGGTCGAAGGTCGTGGTGAGCACGTCCTCGGGCTCCTGCCGCAGCCCCGCGAAGATCTCCTGATACGACCTGGCCACACGGGCCGGGGTGTCCTTGAGACCCTCGCGGTCGGGGTTCTCCCCGACCGCGAGCAACAGCTCCCGAACCGCGCGCTCGGCGCGATCCTGGTCGAACTCACCCACGGCACGACCGTCGAAGGTGACCGGGTCGATCGTCACGTTCAGTTCTCCGGAGAATCGGACGGCGGTTCGGGGTGCGCTACCGCCCCACCGGACCCCGTCGTGGTGCCCGTCGCAGAGGTCGAGCCACCGTTGAGAATCCCGTTGTCGCTGCCGCCACCGGAGAGCGTGAGCTCGCGGGGCGTCATCACGGGAGGACGGCTGGACGGCTGACGCCGACTGGAACCCGTCCACGCGGGACGGGCCGGGCGCTTGGTGACCGGTGCGAAGATCTCGGCGACCTGGGCCTTGTCCAGGGTCTCCTTCTCCAGCAGCTCCAGCACCAGGTTGTCCAGCACGTCACGGTTCTCGACGAGAATCTCCCACGCTTCGTTGTGGGCGGTCTCGATGAACCTCTTGACCTCTTCGTCGACGATAGCCGCGACCTCTTCGGAGTAGTCGCGCTGGTGACCCATTTCACGACCCAGGAACGGCTCGGCACCGTCGTTGCCGAACTTGATCGCACCCAGGCGCTCGGTCATGCCGTACTGCGTGACCATCGAGCGGGCCAGACCGGTGGCCTTCTCGATGTCGTTCGAGGCGCCCGTGGTCGGGTCGTGGAAGACCAGCTCCTCCGCCGCGCGCCCGCCCATCATGTAGGCGAGCTGGTCGAGCATCTCGTTGCGCGTGGTGGAGTACTTGTCCTCTTCGGGCAGCACCATCGTGTAGCCGAGCGCCCGGCCCCGGGACAGGATCGTGATCTTGTGCACCGGGTCGGTGTTCGGCAGCGCGTGCGCCACCAGGGCGTGGCCGCCCTCGTGGTACGCGGTGATCTTCTTTTCCTTGTCGCTCATGATCCGGGTGCGCTTCTGCGGCCCGGCCACGACCCGGTCGATCGCCTCGTCCATCGACTTCGCGTCGATCAGCTTGGCGTCCGAGCGGGCGGTCAGCAGCGCGGCCTCGTTGAGCACGTTCGCGAGGTCGGCGCCGGTGAACCCGGGGGTACGCCGGGCGACCGCCTTGAGGTCGATGTCGTCGGTGACCGGCTTGCCCTTGGCGTGCACCTTGAGGATGTCCCAGCGGCCCTGCATGTCGGGACGGTCGACCGCGATCTGCCGGTCGAAGCGGCCCGGGCGCAGCAGCGCCGGGTCCAGGATGTCCGGCCGGTTGGTCGCCGCGATCAGGATCACGCCGCCCTTGACGTCGAAGCCGTCCATCTCGACCAGGAGCTGGTTGAGCGTCTGCTCGCGTTCGTCGTGACCGCCGCCCATGCCCGCGCCGCGGTGCCGGCCGACCGCGTCGATCTCGTCGACGAAGACGATCGCCGGCGCGTTGGCCTTGGCCTGCTCGAACAGGTCGCGGACCCGGGAGGCGCCGACACCGACGAACATCTCGACGAAGTCCGAACCGGAGATCGAGTAGAACGGCACGCCGGCCTCACCCGCGACCGCGCGGGCGAGCAGGGTCTTGCCTGTTCCGGGCGGACCGTAGAGCAGCACGCCCTTGGGGATCTTCGCGCCGACCGCCTGGAACTTGGCCGGCTCCTGGAGGAACTCCTTGATCTCGTGGAGTTCCTCGACCGCCTCGTCCGCACCGGCCACGTCGGAGAAGGTCGTCTTCGGCGTGTCCTTGGAGATCAGCTTGGCCTTGGACTTCCCGAAGTTCATGACCCGGGAGCCGCCGCCCTGCATCTGATTCATCAGGAACAGGAAGACCACGACGATGAGCACGAACGGCAGCAGGGAGAACAGGATGCTGACGATCGTGCTCTGCTTGCTGAGCTTGACCGTGTAGGAGTCCTGGATCTTGCCCTGCTCGTACTTGGACTGGAGCAGGCGCTGGATCTCCACGCCCTGCTCGTCGATGTACGAGGTCTTGATCTTGTTGTGCTTGTCGATCTTCACCCCGGGGATCAGGGTGAGCTCAAGTGACTGGTCGTTACCGCCGATGAGCTTGGCTGACTTGACCTGGTCGTTTTGGATCGCCTGGATCGCCTTGCCGGTGTCGACACCCTTGAAGCCGCTCGAAGAGGAGACGAGCTGCATCAGGAGGATCACAGCAATGACGGCCAGCGCGATCCACATGACCGGCCCGCGGAAATAGCGCTTGACGTCCATCGATGCGGGGCAGCAGACGCCCCGTCCCTCCTGCCGACTTTTGACCCGGACGCCTTATGGCCCCCGGGTACGTTGCCTGTCCGGTATCGCCCGGCACGGTCGCCCGTGCTGATCGGATGTCACTGCGTTAGACGGTACACCGGGCGTCCGCACGTCAACGCGCCGCGCGTTCACTCACGTTGCGCGCCTTCGTGGATCGACCCCCGACGCATCCTCCAACGAGGGGAAACGTTCCCCTTGTTCCCGGATGCTGTTACAGGATGTCGATCGCGCAAACCCGAAGCCATGATCCATGCGCCCGAGCGGGTCAGGTCGGCTTCGAACCGCCGTACACGTGCTCGGCCAGTGTGCCCACGAACGGCAGGTTGCGGTAGCGCTCGGCGTAGTCGAGGCCGTAGCCCACCACGAACTCGTTGGGGATGTCGAAGCCCACGTACTTGACCGGGATGTCGACCTTGGCGGCCTCCGGCTTGCGGAAGAACGCGCACACCTCGAGCGAGGCGGGGCCTCGCGAGGTGAGGTTGGCGAGCATCCACGACAGGGTCAGGCCCGAGTCGATGATGTCCTCGACGACCAGGACGTGCCGACCGGCGATGTCCGCGTCGAGGTCCTTGAGGATGCGCACGACGCCCGAGGACTTGGTGCCGGAGCCGTAGGACGACACCGCCATCCAGTCCATCTTGACCGGCGAGTGCACCGCCCGGGCGAGGTCGGCCATGACCATGACGGCGCCCTTGAGCACGCCGACGAGCAGCAGGTCCTGACCCTGGTAGTCCTCGTCGATCCGCTCGGCGAGCTCGACGAGCTTCGCCTCGATCTCCTCCTGCGTGACGAGGACCCTTTCGAGGTCGGCGCCCATGTCCTTCTCGTCCACCACATGCCTTACTACGAAGTTTTCGACAGAGCCCCGCGGTCACCGGTCAGGATTGAGCCGGCCGGTGAAAGAGAAGCCTGCCACACCGCCTGCGTATCTCGACGCCCCCGGGCAGGTGGATGGGCCCCTGGCCGTGCCACGAGATGACCAGCTTCTCCACCGCCTCCACGTGCCGGGCGAACAACGCGCCGGGGGGACTGCCCGCGCCGACGGCGGTCCGGCGCAGCACCCGGCGGCGCACCGCCGCGGGCAGTTCGGCCAGCCCGGCGACCTCCAGCTCCCCGTCGTCGTGCGTGACGTCCGCCTGGGCCCGGTCGGCCCACTGGTCGAGTGCCTCGGCGTCGTCGCGGAACAGTCGCGCGGTGCGGGCCAGCGCCTCGGACACCCCGGGGCCCAGCGCCTTCTCCAGCACCGGGAGCACCTCGTGCCGCACCCGCGCCCTGGTGTACGCCGGGTCGGCGTTGTGCGGGTCCTCCCAGGGCAGCAGGTCCTGCGCGACGCACGCCTGGCGGGTGATGTCGCGGCCCAGCTCCAGGAACGGGCGCTGGTAGTGGCCGGTCAGCGGCGGCATGCCGGCGAGCGAGCGGGCGCCGGAGCCTCGGGCGAGCCCGAGCAGGACGGTCTCGGCCTGGTCCTCCAGGGTGTGTCCGAGCAGCACCAGCGCGGCGCCGTGCGTCTTGGCGGCGGTGTCCAGGGCGGTGTAGCGGGCCAGCCGCGCGGCGCCCTCGGGGCCGCCCCGGGTGCCGACCGTGACGCCGAGCGCGTCGACCGGGCCCAGGCCCAGGTCGCGCAGCCGGGCGACCAGGTCCACGGCTCGGCGGGTGGAGCCGGCCTGGAGACCGTGGTCGACGGTGATGGCTCCGGCGCGCAGACCCGCGCGGGGAGCCTCGAACGCGGTGGCCGCTGCGAGCGCCAACGAGTCCGCGCCACCACTGCAGGCCACCAGGACGAGATCACCCGGTTGCAGCTCGCGCAGGGTCTTGCGGACGGCCAGCCTGGTGGCGGCCACGGCGGGATGGGGTCCCACGGCTCGACGACACCTCCTTGCACGTCCGGTTCGGCCGGTTCGCGGAGGTCGCGGCCTCCGCGAGAAATGCCGAAGAGAATTGGTTTGCCCACGCTACGTCACCCGAAGCGCGCCGGGCCGCAGACACCACCGGATGTCGCCCGGATGAGGACGCGGGCGGGCCGGCGCCGGCCCGCCGCGGCCCGAGACGGCGCCGCGTCGGGTCTCGCGCGTCGGCTCACGCGGGGTCGGTGGGGCCCTCGGTCGGGGCGGGCCCGGTGCCGGCCTTGCCGTGCACCCGGTCCACCCACGTGCCCGGCTCGGCCACCTCGGCCTTGGTGGGCAGCGTGTTCGGGGAGGTCCACACCCGGTTGAAGCCCTCCATGCCGACCCGACCGACGACCTCGCGCACGAACCGCTCGCCGTCGCGGTACTGGCGCAGTTTGGCGTCCATGCCCAGCAGCTTGCGCAGTGCCTGGTCGAGTCGCCCGGTGCCCTGGGCGCGACGCTCGGCGAACTTCTCCCGGATCTCCGCCACGGTGGGGATCACCTGCGGCCCGACCCCGTCCATCACGAAGTCGGCGTGCCCCTCCAGGAGCGACATCACCGCGGTGATCCGGCCCAGGATCTCGCGCTGTTCCGGCGTCTGCACGAGTTCGACCAGCGAGCCGCCGTCACCGTCGCCCTCGCCGCCGCCCCGGCGCGCGCCGGCGAACGTGGAGACCGCCTCGCGCAGCCGGCCGAGCACCGCCGACGGGTCGACCTCGGTCTGCCCCAGGAAGCCGTGGATCTCCTGTTCGAGGTGGTCGCGCAGCCACGGCACGGCGGTGAACTGGGTCCGGTGGGTCTCCTCGTGCAGGCACACCCACAGCCGGAAGTCGTGCGGGTCCACCCCGAGCTCGCGCTCGACCTGGACGATGTTGGGCGCGACCAGGAGCAGCCGCCCGGGGCCGTGCCCGCTCGCGCCCGGGGTCTGCGGCGCGAAGGTCTCGTACTGGCCGAGCACGCGCGAGGACAGGAACGCGAGCAGCGTGCCCAGCTCCAGGCCGGTGACCTTGCCGCCCACGGTGCCCAGCGCGGCACCGCCCGGCATGTTCTCGCGGCGCTGTTCCACCTTGTCCAGGAGCGGGCGCAACACGTGCCGGAAGCCCTGCACGTTGGCGCGCGCCCAGCCCGGTCGGTCCACCACCAGGACCGGGGTGTCGTTGTCGCCCGAATCGAGTCCCGTGAACGCCCGTACGTGCCCCTCGGACGTCTTGGCGTGCGCGCGCAGCTCCGCCACGACCGCCCGCGCCTCGTCCCGTCCGACGTCGGGTCCCGGCCGCACGAGCCGGTTCGCCGTCGCCACGGCCAGGTCCCAATCGATCATGTCCGCACCGTTGCCGCTCGTCATACCGCCACGGTACGTGCTCGGCGCGGCCTCGAAAGAGGAACCGGGGCCCGCGACTTGTGCGGATCGCGGATTCGGCGGACCCGCGAGGCGGCTCGGCCCGCGGCGCGAACCGGGTCGAACGCCGGGAGCGGCACGCTTCAGCCGGCGCAGCCGCAGTCGGCCAGCGCGGCGGCCATCCGGTCGATCGCCGCACGGGCCGGGTCGGGGTCGCCGGTGAACCTGTCGGCCAGGATCGCGAACGCGAGCAGTCGGCCGTCCTTGTCCCGGACCAGCCCGGACAGCGTGCTGACCCCGGTCAGCGAGCCGGTCTTGGCGCGGACCACGCCGGCCGCGTCGGCGGAGCCGCTGGTGGCCCCGTACCGGTCGGTCAGGGTGCCGGTGAAGCCCGCGATGGGCAGGCCGGTGAGCGCCCAGCGCAGTTCGGGGTGCGCCGTGGACGCGGCCACCGCGAGGGTCCGCACGAGGGTCTGCGGGGTGAGCTTGTCCTCCTTGTCCAACCCGCTGCCGTCCTTGAGGTTGGACGCGCCGTAGGGGACGCCCAGGCCCTCCAGGACCTGGCGCGCCGCGACGGTGCCGCCCTGGAAGCTCGCGGGCTGCCCCTTGGCGATCGCGACCTGCCGCAGCAGCGCCTCGGCCAGGTCGTTGTCGCTGAACGTCAACATCTGCTCGACCATCGCGGACAGCGGCGGGGACTGCACGGAGGCGAGTTCGGGCGCGCCGGAGGCGGGCGCGGTGCCCGGGGCGGGCGTGCCGTCGACGGTGATGCCCGCGGTCTTGAGCTGGGCGGCGAACTTCTTCGCGGCGTCGATGCCCGGG
The DNA here is from genome assembly GCF_045207655.1 of Embleya sp. NBC_00888. Classification (NCBI taxonomy): domain Bacteria; kingdom Bacillati; phylum Actinomycetota; class Actinomycetes; order Kitasatosporales; family Streptomycetaceae; genus Embleya; species Embleya sp. NBC_00888. Next base: position 4,069,458 of record NZ_CP108784.1, read on the forward strand.
GAGGCCACCCGGTTGCTCTCCTTGCCGACCACGCCCGGGTCCACCCGGCCCTCGTCGACCATCAGCGACACCACCGGCGCGATGTTCTCGTTGACGCCGATCGCGTGCAGGGCCGGACCGGTGTAGAGCGTGGTGTCGTACTGGAGTTTGACCTGAGTGGTGCCGCTCGCCTTGAGCGCGGCCGCCGTCGCCGTCGCCAGGTCGGACAGCCGGGCGGGTCGGTAGCCGGGGCCGAACTGCCCGCCGTCGAGGGCGGTCAGCGTCGGGTCCCCGCCGCCGACCAGCACGATGGTGCCGGGCGTCGCGCCGGGCACCACCCGGGTCGCGATCCGGTGGTTCGGGCCCGGCGCGGTGAGCGCGGCCACCGCCGTGGTGATCTTGGTGGTGGACGCCGGCGTCGCCGCGCGCTCCTGGTTGGCGCCGTACAGCGGGCGCCCGGTCAGCGCGTCGACCACGGCGACCGCGGGCGGTGCGCCGAGCGCGGTCGCCTTGGCCAACGGTTCCAGCGCGGCCCGGATGCCGGCCTCGGTCGGGGTGGCCCCGGTCGCATCGCCGGACACCGGCGCGAGCACCGGCGGCGCGGCGGCGCTCGCCACCCGCTTGGTGTCCTCGTCGGCTCGGGCCAGGCGTTCGCCCTTCCACGACCCGTGCACGAGCGTCACGAGCACGGCCAGCACGATGGCCGCCACCACCGCGGCGATCGCTTTGCTCCTGGTGCCGGCCACGCGAGACCATCCCCTTCCGCCGGACCACCGGCCATGCGAGACACTGAGACGAGATCAGGTTCTGTCCGGGACCTGTGCCGGGTTCGGCCTCGCGGACAGAACGACCCTAACGGTCCCGGCAACGGTCCCGGCGCAGCACTATGGAGGAGCCTTGGAGTTCGACGTCACCATCGAGATCCCCCGGGGATCGCGCAACAAGTACGAGGTGGACCACGAGACGGGCCGCATCCGGCTCGACCGGATGTTGTTCACGTCGACGCGCTACCCGGCGGACTACGGCTTCATCGAGGACACCCTCGGTGAGGACGGTGACCCGCTGGACGCGCTGGTGCTGCTGGACGAGCCGACCTTCCCGGGCGTGCAGGTCAAGTGCCGGGCGATCGGCATGTTCCGGATGACGGACGAGGCCGGCGGCGACGACAAGGTTCTGTGCGTGCCGGCCACGGACCCGCGCGTGGAGCACCTGCGTGACATCCACCACGTCTCGGAGTTCGACCGGCTCGAGATCCAGCACTTCTTCGAGGTCTACAAGGACCTGGAGCCGGGCAAGTCGGTCGAGGGCGCCAACTGGGTCGGCCGCGACGAGGCCGAGGCCGAGGTCGAGGCCTCGCGCAAGCGGCTCACCGAGCAGGGTCACCACTGACCCGGTAGCACGACACGCGAACGCCGGTCGGCGACGGGCACCCCACAACCGGGGTGGCCGCCGCCGACCGGCGTTCGTCGTCCCGGGCACCGGGGAGCCGATCCGCAGGGCTCGGGACGCGGTCAGGACGGGCGGGCGTAGTAGTCCGGGGTGCCCATGTAGAACATGTTGCTGATCTTGACCACGTCGCCGGTGCGCGGCGCGTGGATCATCCGGCCGCCGCCCAGGTACATCGCGACGTGGTGGATGTCGGACGCGTTCTTGGTCCCGCTCCAGAAGATCAGGTCGCCCGGACGCAGGTTCCGGTAGGACACGGGCGTGCTCTCGACGTACTGCGTGGCGGCGAAGTGGGTCATGTTCACGCCCGCCTCGCGCCACGCCCGCATCACCAGGCCCGAGCAGTCGTAGCCGCGCGGGCCCTCGCCGCCCCACACGTAGGGCTTGCCGAGTTGGGCCTTGGCGTAGGCGATCGCGGCGGACACGCCGGCGGCGGCCGGGGCCTTGCCCGAGGTGTCGGGCCGGGTCGCGGCGGCCGGGTCGGTGCCCTTGGCCGGCTTGGCGGGCTCGCTCGTACTGCCGGCCTTGCTCGCCGCCTGTTCGCGGGCTTCCCGGGCCTCCCGGGCCGCCTCGGCCTGCCGGTCGGCCTCCTGTCGGGCCTGTTCGCGGGCCGCTTCGGCCTCGGCCCGGGCGCGCGCCTCCTCCTCGGCGCGACGCTGAGCCTCGGCCGCCAGGTCGTCCCGACGCTGCGTCTCCAGGGCGACCGAGGTCTGCTTCAGCTCGGCCAGTTCGCTCAGCAGCGCGGTGCGCCGAGCCGCGATCTCGCCGACGCGGCGCTGCTGTGCCGCGAGTTCGGCCTCGACCCGGTCCTTGGCCGCGCGTACCGCCTCGGTCGCGCGGGCGGCAGCCTCCGCCGTGTGCACGGCGTCGGCCTTGGCGGTCGCCGCGTCGCGGACGGCGGTGGTGCCGCGCCGCACGGTGTCGTCGCCGTCCTGTGAGATCCGGCGCAGGCTCTCCGTCCGGGTGACCAGGTCGGCGGGCGAGTCGGCGCCCAGGACCGCCTGGAAGGTGCCGAGCCGGGCACCGCCGCCCATCCGGTAGGTCTGCGCGGCGAGCCGGCCGAGTTCGTCCCGGGCCAGGCCCAGTTGCGCGTCGGCCGCACGCAGGTGTCCGTCGGCGACGACGGCCCGGTCCCGGGTCTGCTCCCGCAGCACCACGGCCCCGTTGTACGCCTCGACGGCGACGCCGGCGCGGATGTCGAGCCGCTCGAGGTCGCTCGCCTCACGATCGAGTTCGGCCTCGATCAGGCCGACGTCCGAGACCTTGCCGGTGACCGCGTCCTGCGCCCGGCGGACCTGGTCGGTCCCCGGGTGGCCGGAGCCGGCCGGGTCGTCGGCGAAGGCCCCGGGGGTGATCGTGAGGACGAGGACGGCGGCGAGTCCGGCAGGGACTGCGGCATGGATGAACGATCGAGGCATGCGGTCTCCCTCCAAGCGGCGGGCACCGAGGGGAACCGGACGTTCCGATTCCGGGCAGGCCTTCTCACGCTAACGAGCCGTAGTCACAACCGCACCATAAGCCACATATTTCCCGCTAATGGGCTTATCCCTCAGCGGTCGACCCGAACACCGGTACGCACGCGGGTCCCGCCGACCACACACCCGCGCCCGGCCCCGTCGGGCCGGCGCTCGGTTCAGCCGGTCGCCATCGACTGCTCCAGGGACCACGTGCACACCGTGCCCGACTCCGAGTCGGCGGTGAGCCACACGCCGTCGGAGCGCACCACGAGCCATTCGCGCGGCGCGTCCTCGGGGTACTCGACCTCGGCGATCGCCCGCAGGTCCGGCACCGAGAACAGCACGTGCCGCTCGCCCGAGGAGGCGGCGAGCACCAGGTCGCGGCGGACGAAGCCCGCGTAGATGTCGAACACCTCGTCCTGGTCCGGGAAGACCTGCTCGCCCGGTCGGGCCGCTATCACCGCGCCGTCCGGGAAGCGCACCAGCCCCAGTGGACCGGCCTCGATCGGCGTGGTCAGCATCATCCGGCCGGAGCCGTGGATGTCGTTGAGCACCCGGCTGTCCCCCGGCGGCACCTGGGCGACCGTGCCCGGGGCGTCCGCGCGGAGCACGAAGATCCGGTACGCGTCGTCGGCGTGCGACGCGGCCAGGCCCACATGCACGCCGTCGGGATGCGGAAGCAGTTCGGAGCCGACGGTGGTCGGGTCCAGCGGCCAGGTCGCCAGCGCGGAGCCGTCCGCGCCGTCGAGCAGCACACACCGGTCCCCCTCCGCGGTCCGCACCACCGCCCAGACCCCGGCCGAGGTGACCGCGCTCGAGCCGGCCTCCTCGGCCTCCCACGGCACGTGCGGGTGTGCCCACACCTCGCGTCCGTCCGGATCCAGCACGACGACCCGATCCGGTGCCGAGGCGACGAAGTGCCCGAGGTCCGGGGTGACCGAGTGGCCGCCCCGCCAGTCCTCGGGCAGTCGTACCTCGCGCACGGTGGTCAGCGAGTCGTCGAGCACGACGAGCGAGCCGTCCACACCGTGCGCGAGCCAGGCCGCCGCGCCGGGGATGCGGTCGAGACTCCACAGGGACGGCAGGGTCGCCCGGGCCAGAAGTTGAGCGCGCATGGCGTGAACTCTATTGGCGCCCGGCACCGACCCGTACGGCTCAGCGCCGGCGATCCGTCTCCGCGTCCGGCCGGTCGTCGCCCGCGCGGTGCCGGCCCCGCCCCGGGACGGAGGACGGCTCCGGGTCCGCCTCGGCCCGCCTGCGCGACGCCGAGCGGGCGCGCAGGAGTTCGATCGCGACCGGGAGCACCGAGATCAGCACGATCCCGACCAGGATGAACTCGATGTTGTCCCGGACGAATTGCACCTGCCCCAGCGAGTGGCCGAGCAGCGTGACGCCCACCGCCCACAGGAACCCGCCGATCACGTTGTAGACCACGAACGTGCGGTACTTCATCCGGGCCACGCCCGCGACGATCGGCGTGAAGGTGCGCACGATCGGCACGAACCGGGCCAGCACGATCGAGCGCGGGCCGTACTTCTCGAAGAACGCGTGCGCCTTCTCCACGTTCTCCCGCTTGAACACCCGCGAATCGGGCCGGTTGAACAGGGACGGCCCCACCTTGCGGCCGAACAGGAAGCCGACCTGGTCGCCCACCACCGCCGCGACCCACAGGAGCAGGCACACCAGCCACAGCGGCTGCGAGAACTTGCCGTCCGAGACCAGCAGGCCGGTGGTGAACAGCAACGAGTCGCCCGGCAGGAAGAAACCGATCAACAGGCCCGACTCGGCGAAGACGATCACCAGGATGCCGATCAGGCCGAACGTGGAGATCAGCTTGTCGGGGTCCAGGAACGATGGACCCAGGGCGATGGTGTTCACGGCGCGAGCCTCCTGGAACGGGTGATGGCGGACGTCGGAAGTCCCCCGACCAGGTCATGATTAGGCAAAGAGAATTCCTTCCGAAGGTAACGTCCGCAGCGTGGGACCGGTTCCCCGGGGGTGCGGTGGAGGAATTCGCCGGATCGGGTCAGGCGCGCTCGGGCCGGGTCAGCGCGACCAGCGCGCCGTCCTCGTCCATGGTCAGTTCGATCGCCAGGGCGCGCAGTTCGCCGAGCCGGCCCAGGTGCGAACCGCCGCACGGGATGTGCGCGTCGCCGTCCGGCAGTCCGCAGTGCCAGACCCGGCGGGCGGTGAGCGCCGGGCCGGGCACCTCGATCCGCACCTCGGCGTCGGTTTTGAGCCATTGTTCGAGCAGCGCCTCGACCTCGTCGCGCACGCCGGGCAGGTCCTGGGCCAGGCCGTCCGCGGTGAAGCCCTTCTTCCGCAGCGACTTGCCGATCCGGTAGTCGTCGCGGCTGCCGCCCACGTCCATCCGGGACGAGGTGATCGCCAGGTTGTCGAAGTCCGGGCGGCCGAGGCTGTCGGTACGAACCTCCTTGCGCCAGCGCGGCGCGAGTACCGCGTTGAGCGCGAAGGCCAACAGGTGGCAGGAGGTGTGCGCGGCGCTCAGCGCGGCCCGGCGCTCGGCGTCCACGATCAGTTCGGCGCTCGCCCCGACCAGGTCGCCCGGATCGCCGAGAGCCTGCGCGAGCACGTGCAGCACCAGCCAGGACCAGTCCTCGTCGCCGCGCCGGACCGGGATCGCCTCGCCCACCGCGAACTCCCCGTCCGGGCCGACCGCGCCGGTCACGCAGTCCGCCACGGCCAACTCCGCGCCCGCCACCCGGATCACCCCGGTGTCGGCGGGCTGGTCCGGCCAGGTGTGGTCCAGCGGGTGGAACGGGGTGCGCGCGACCACCAGCGCGGTCCGCCCGTCCGGCAGCACGGGCGCGGCCAGGATCGGTGCGGTGCCGGTTCCGGCGCCCGCCGGGAAGGTCACCTCGGTGGAAGTCGTGGGGAGGGCCATGCGCGTCCTAACCTCGATTCGATCCGGTCGCCGTCGCACCGGTGCGGCGGTGGCGCCGTTCGGTCCATTCGATCATGGACAATCCTCCTCACACGGGAATCGCGAGCAGGGACGGGTCTGTGCACGACCAAGGCTGGATCTCGACCACGACGGGGCTGGCGGGCGACGCCGAGGCCGGGCCACACGGCGTCGGCTGGATGCTCGTCGCGTTCATCTTCACCTTCGCCGTGACGCGACTGATCACCCGGCTGATCCGGGCGGGCAAGGGCCCGTTCCGGAACATGGTGGTGGGCAGGGTGCACGTGCACCACCAGGTGTACGGGATCTTCCTGATGCTGATCGCGGGCGCGCTGGAGTTCGCCTACGAGCCGGGCGGCGCGCTGCGGCAGGTGCTCGCCGGGTTCTTCGGGATGGGCGCCGCACTCACGCTGGACGAGTTCGCGCTGCTCGTGCACCTGGACGACGTGTACTGGGCGGCGGACGGCCGCAAGTCGGTGGACGCGGTGCTGATCACCGCCGCGATGGGACTGCTGCTGTTCGTCGGCGCCAACCCGCTCGGCCTCGGCGACGGCGACAGCAAGCCGGTGGCCGCGACGGTGGTCGTGTTCAACCTGGCCTTCGCGCTGTGCGCGCTGGCCAAGGGGAAGGTGGCCACCGGTCTGATCGGTGTGTTCGTGCCGTTCGTCGCGATGGTGTCGGCGATGCGCATCGCCAAGCCCGAGTCGCCGTGGGCACGTTGGCGGTACAAGGAGGGTCCGGGGCGCACCTCGCCGCACGCGGACACCAAGCTGGCCCGCTCGTTGCGCCGCTTCCCGCCCGACCGCCGCACGTGGTGGGACCACACCAAGGACTTCGTGGCGGGCGCGCCGCACCGCTAGGGCGGGGCGGCCCGGCGGGCCGCCCCGACGCGTCACCGGTCCTACAGGTTGGGCAGCACCTCGTTCTCGAACAGGCGCAGGCTCTCCCACGCCAGCTCGGGCGGGATGCCGCCCATCATCGGGTGCAGGATCGCGAACGCCGCGTCGCCCTGGGCCTTGAGCTCGGCCACCAGGGTCTGTGGCGTGATCACCCGGTACTGGCCGCCCGCGCGCAGTTCGTCGGCGTCGGTGACGCTCGCGTAGCCGCCCACACCCGAGGTGCCCGCCTTCGCCATCGTCTCGCCGTAGGCGTTGACCTCGTGCAGCGCGTGCGGCGCGATCCTGTCCCAGTCCCGGTCGGGATCGTTCGAGAGGTGGAAGAAGCTGGTGTCGCCGCCGAAGTACGGGCCCGGGTCCTCCTCGCCGAGCTTGACCTTCTCGTCCCGGTAGAACTCCCAGATCGCCGGGTTCGAGGGCATGAACCCGTCGGCGATCCGCGCGGCGCGGCGCGCGGCGGCCTCGACGCTGCCGCCGAGGATGATCGGCGGTCCGCCCTTCTGGAACGGCTCCGGGGTCACCCGCACGGTCCGGCCGCGGAAGTCGAACTCCTCGCCCGTCCACGCCTTGCGCAGCGTCTCGACGGTCTCCACGGTGCGCTTGACCCGCTCGCGCATCGGCACGTCGTACATCGCGAACTCGGCGTCGACGTAGCCGTTGGTGAGCACCACGTTGACCCGGCCCTGGCTGAGCAGGTCGAGCACCGCGAGCTCCTCGGCCAGGTGCAGCGGGTCGTGCAGCGGCGCGGGGATCGCCGCGATGGTCACGCCCATGTTCCGGCTCCGCGCGGTGATCGCGGCGGCGAACTGGAGCGGGGCGGGCAGGTATCCGTCGGCGAAGCCGTGGTGCTCGGACAACGTCACCATGAAGAACCCGTGCCGGTCGGCCCACTCGACCATGTCGAGTGCCGCCGCGTAGCGCTCCCCCATGCTCGTCCCGGCGAAAGCCGGATTGCGGAAGTCGAAACGCAGCGCGAACACAGCCATGCCGTTCTCCTGTCCTCGGCGCCACCGCCGAGGTGATCGGCGCCGCACTCTCTGATGGGGCGTCAGGTTAGTCGCGCGGGTCGAGGAGAACCAGGGGCGGCGCGAACGAGCACCGGCGGCGATCGACCGATGCGGCCGGTCAGCCCCCGCGCAGCGCCCGGTCCAGCAGGACCCGCAGCGCGCGCCGGTCGGCGTCCGGCAGGCCGGTCAGCGGCGGGTCCTGGGCGAGGCCGGCGAACAGGCGCTCGCGCAGGTCGGCGCCGGCCGGGGTGAGCGCGATCAGCTTCGCGCGGCGGTCGCCGGGATGCGGTCGGCGCTCGACCAGGCCGCGCTCCGCCAGCCGGTCCACCACGAAGGTCACGTTGGGCGGCTCGCAGCACATCCGCCGACCCAGTTCGCGCATGCCCAGCGGTTCGGCGAGTTCGTGCACCGCGTTCGCCTGGGACGCGGTCAGGCCGACCGCGCCGGCACACGCGGCGAAGTGCGCGTCCAGCCGTGCGGTGGCCGCGTAGAGCAGCGCGGTCAGTCCCGGCAGCTCGCCTTCCCCCGTGGTCATGGCCACACTCTAGCCGAACTTCGTTACAGCTCGAATGATTCGAGGTGTAACGTCGACACGGAACTGACATGCCGTCAGTTCCCTTGGTCGCCCCGGGAGGACCCCGTCCATGTCCGCAATCCTGGCCGGCCGGATGGCCCTGGTCACCGGTGGCAGCGGCGGCATCGGCTCCGCGTGCGCGGCGCGGCTGTTGCGCGACGGCTGCTCGGTCACGCTCACCGCCCGCCGGGCCGACGCGCTCGCCGAGACCGCCGAACGACTGCGCGCGCAGGCCCCGGCCGGCACCGAGGTGCGCGTCGTCGCGGCGGACGTGTGCGGCACCGACGGGATCCGTACGGCGGTCCGCGCGGCGGGCCCCGAACTCGCCATCTGTGTGGCCACGGTGGGCGGCGGGAGCACCGCGCCGATCCTGGCCGTGGACGACGACGCGTTCCTGGCCGACCTGCGCCGCAACACGTACAGCGCGTTCCTGGCGATCAAGTACGCCGCGCCCGTGATCGCCGCGCGCGGCGGCGGCGCCATCGTGTGCGTGTCCTCGACCGCGGCCAAGCTGACCATGCCGTTCCTGAGCGGCTACGCGGCCGGGAAGGCGGGCCTGGAGGCCCTGGTCCGAGCCGCCGCGGACGAGCTGGGCGCGGCCGGCGTCCGGGTCAACGCGGTCCGCCCCGGCCTGGTGCGCTCGCAGGAGGACGCCCGGATCTTCCGCGACGAGGAGATGCTCGCGCGCTTCCTGGCGAACAAGCCGCTGGGCCGAACCGGCCTGCCCGAGGACATCGCCGAGACGGTCCGCCACCTGGCCGGCCCGGAATCGTCCTGGACCACCGGTCAGAGCCTGGCCGTGGACGGCGGCAACGAACTGCGCCGGGCGCCGTCCTTCGAGAAGTACGCCCGGGCCGCGCTCGGCGACGCGGTGATCGACGCGGCGATCGCGGGACGCGACCCGTACGTCGCTTCGCCCTGAACCATCCCCCGAAACCCCTGACCTGCCCCCGCCCCACTTCGAACGCGACGGAGCATCCGGATGACCATCGACGTGCAACTCTCCATCGGTCTGCCGAACTTCGGCACCTGGCCCGCCGACGACTGGCGCGGCTTCGTGGACGTCGGCCGGGCCGCCGACGACGCGGGCATCGACCGGATCGTCCTGGTCGACCACGTGGTGATGGGCCCCAACACGCAGAACTACACGTGGGGTCGCTTCCCCACGCCGCCCGAGGCGGCCTGGCCCGAACCGCTCACGCTGCTCGCCGCGATCGCCGCGGTCACCTCGAACGTGCGCCTGGCCACCGGCATTTTGGTCGCCCCCTTGCGCGGCGCGACGCTGCTCGCCAAGACGGCGGCGACGCTGGACCGAATCTCCGGCGGGCGGCTGGAACTGGGCGTGGCCACGGGGTGGCAGCGCGAGGAGTACGACGCGGCCGGGATCGACTGGGACGCCCGCGGACAACTGCTCACCGACACCCTCGCGGCGTGCAAGGCGCTGTGGACGAACCTGCCCGCGTCCTTCGCCTCCCCGACGGTGAACTTCACCGACGCCTACTGCGCGCCGCTGCCGGCGCAGCCCGGCGGTGTGCCGCTGTGGATCGGCGGCACACTGAACAAGCGCAACCTGGACCGCATCGTGCGCAGCGGCGACGGCTGGATTCCGATCATGGGCCTGTCCACCGCCGACATGGCCCGGGACGTGGTCCGGATCCGCGAGGCACTCGCCGCGGCCGGTCGCGACCCGCGGGCGCTGGGTGTGCAGGGCCCGCTGCCGATGGTCAAGGACGACGCGGGACGCTTCGACCTGGCCCGCACGATGGCCGGGGCTGCCGAGGTGATCGCCGCCGGCGCGACCGCCGTGCACCTGCCCATCCAGGTGTTCTGTACCGGACCCGAGGGCGCGCCCGCGTTCTTCGCCGAGGCCAGGGAGCTGTTCGACAAGGTGCTGTCCGGGCGCTGAGCCACCCGCGGATGGGGCCGACCACCTGGGGCTTTACCCCGGCTTGGGGAAAGTTCGAGGTTTGCGGAACGTCGTCGGTGGGAGGGTCGTTGCCCTGATCAGGGCGCGATACGGCGCCTTTGTCCAACGCGGGAGGGCCCTCCATGTCCGACGTCACGCTGCCCACCGGGGCCAACGCGCCCCTGACCGGCGACCGCGCCGAGGTCTCGATCGGGTGGGGCTCGGCCGACGTCGTGGACGTGTCCGCCGTGCTCCTGACCGACGCGCACAAGGTGCGCACCGACGAGGACCTGGTCTTCTTCAACAATCCCGTCGGCGGCGACGGGGCGGTGCGCACCGCGCCCGGGCCCTCGGGCACCACCCACGTCAGCGTCGAATTGGCCAAGCTGCCCGCCGAGATCGCCCGGGTGGTGGTCGTGGTCAGCTCGGACGCGGACCGCCCCGGGGCGACCCTGGGCCAGGTGCCGGGCCTGGGCGCGACCACCGTGTCCGGGGACGCGCGGATCGCCTACACGCCGGACGCCTTCGCCGGCGGCGAGACGGTCGCGGTCCTGGTCGAGTTGTACCGCCGCGGCGACGCGTGGAAGGTGCGCGCGGTGGGTCAGGGCTACGCGAGCGGACTCGCCGGGCTGGCCACCGACTTCGGCATCTCGGTCGAGGACGAGCCGGAGCCCGAGCCGGCCCCCGCACCCGCCGTGCCGGCCCACGTGATGGTCAAGGAGCCCGCCGCGGCTCCCGCGCCGGCCGCGCCCGCGCCGATCTCGATGGCCAAGGAGCCGCTCGGCCGGGTCGACCTGGCCAAGGGCGGCCGCGCGACGATCAGCATGGACAAGGGCGACCGCTCGGTCACCGTCACCGCGTCCCTGGTCTGGGACGGCGGCAACGACGCGCGCCGCAAGACGGGCGCAGACCTGGACCTGTACGCGCTGTTCGTGCCCAGGTCGAAGGTGGGCGCCAAGAAGGGCGGCGACGGGGTGATCTACTACCGCGAGCTCGGCAGCCTGACCTCGGCGCCGTACATCCAACTGGACGGCGACTCGCGCGTCCCCGGCCGCGAGACGGTCCGGATCACCCGGCCGGACGAGCAGGGCTACGTGCTCATCTGCGCGTACAGCGCGGTCGAGAACGGCTTCGGCAGCTTCAAGTCCTACGGCGCGCACGCCGAGGTCACCGACGGCCAGGGTTCGACGGTGAACGTGCCGCTGTTCAACAACAAGCGCGCGGTGTTCTGGGTGGCCATCGCGCTGGTCGACTTCACCGACCCCGACGGTGTGTCGATCCAGCACGTGGAGAAGTACTCGAAGCTGATGCAGGAGCGTCGCCCGATGCTCTACGCGGACGGCACCTTCGAAATGGGCGCGGGTCCGGCGGAGTTCAAGACGGTGCGCTCGCCGCGCGAGCGCTGATCCCGCACCCGGCGGCGCGCTACCGCTCGGTCGTCGTGGCCGAGCGGTAGTCGGACCGGCCGGGCATCGGGCCCCGGCCGGTCGTGCGGCCTACTTGGCCGAGCGGTAGACGATCACCTTGTCGCCGACGCGCGTCTCGTTGAACAGCCGCTGCACGAGACCCTTGTCCCGCACGTTCACGCAGCCGTGCGAGGCCCCGTTGTAGCCGTGGGCGGCGAAGTCGGCCGAGTAGTGCACGGCCTGGCCGCCGGAGAAGAACATCGCGAACGGCATCGGCGTGTGGTACAGCGTCGAAACGTGGTCGCGGCTCTTGAAGTTGATGCTGAACGCGCCCTCGCGGGTCGGCGTCTCGGCCGAGCCGAAGCGCACGTCGGTCGAGTACTGGGCCTTGCCGTCGATCACCCAGGTGAGGCGGTCGGTGCGCTTGTCGATGCAGATCGCCCGGCCGGTCAGGCACCGATCGTCCAGTCCGGCCTGCGGCTTGGGCGGGGCGGGCTTGGTGGTCGGCGGCTTGCTCGTCGGCGGCTTGGTGGTCGACGGCTTGCTGCTGGTGGTGGGCTTGGCCGTGCTCTGGCTCGCCGACGGCGTGGCGCTGCTCGGCGCGCTGCTCGTGGGCGGGGCCGAGGTCGGGGCGGTGCTCTCGGGCGCCGGCGTCACCGGTGCGGAGGAGGAGGTCACGGGCAGCGGCGACTGCGCACCGGCCTTCGCGGTCGAATCGCTCGACGAGCCGGAGTTGCAGGCCGACAAGGCCAGGATCGCGGTCACGGTGACCGCGAGGGATATACGAGTCTTCTTCATCGAGTGGTGCCTCTCCCGACCCAAACCCAAATGTGGAGTGTTCCCCGAGTCGTGCTCCCTTGTAGACGCGGATGGGGCCCCAGAGGTTGCGTCCCTAGTTTGACCCATTCGGGTGAATGTTCAGCCGGACATGTCCTGCCGTGACCACCTCGGGATCGACCGGACGCAGGTCCGCGGCCCACGCGTCCAACGCGGCGCCGATCTCGCCCCCGACCAGGGCCGCACCGATGCCCAGGCAACGCATCCCGGCCGCCTCGGCCGCCCGCACACCGCTCTCCGCGTCCTCCACCACCAGGCAGCGGTCCGGTCGTACGCCGAGCAGACCGGCCGCGCGCAGGTAGCCCTCCGGAGCCGGCTTGCCCTCGCGAACGTCCTCCGCGGTGACCATGTACACCGGTGCGGGCAGTTCCGCCGCGCGCAGTCGCCCACTCGCCACCTTGCGGGTGCCCGACGTGACGATGGCCCAGCGCGCCGCGGGCAGTGCGGCGAGCAGCCCGGCCGCACCGGGGATCGGGATGATGCCGGTGAATTCGCGCTCCTCGCGCTCGACGATCCACGCGGCCTCGACCTCGGCGTCCAGCGTGGGGGCGACCACGCGCACCAGGTCGATGTCGCGACGGCCGTACGACGCCGCGACCGCCGCGTCCGGGTCCACGCCGCGATCGGCCGCCCACGCCCGCAGGATGCGTTCGATCAGCGGATGGGAGTCCACCAACACACCGTCGAGATCGAACAGGATCGCGTCACAGTCGAGCGTGGTGCCGTCGTTCGCCATCCGAACAGGCTGTCAGGAACCGCGGCGGAGCGTCGATGCCTTCCCCGCTCATGAGCACGTTGGCTTGATCGATCACCCACATGGCTCAGCTATTGATCGAAATCGATCATCTTCGGACCTGGGTCAACGCCCTTCGTTGCCTAACCGTCACGTTTGCGCCGATCGTCACCGGCTAGGTGCTCACTACGGCCCGGACGCGCTCACCCCCAGGCGGCAATCATGTACTTGGTCCTCGCTCTGCTTGCACCGATCGTGATGTTCCTGCTGATACCCGGGCTCTCCTGGCTCGAGGACCGCATGTTGGGCTCGCTGACCCCACCGCCGCCGACCCCGTTGCCCGTGCCGTCCACCGCGCGACCGGCGATCGAACCCGCCGCGCCCACCCCGACCCCGGTCGCGCTGCCCACCGTGCCCCGGCCGGCCGGACACACCGTGCGATCGGGTCGACCGCGGCACGCTCGTCGCTCGACCTCGCTGCTCGCCTACCGGCATCACATCGGCCGCCGGCGGCCGCCCCGAGCCCCGGTCTTCCGTTGACCGCCGGTCCACCGTCCCGGAGCCGACCCTGAGTGAGTCCGCCGTGCCGCCGCCGGTGCGCATCGAGTCCGTACCGCCCGAACTGGGCTCCCCGCTGGGCGCCACGCCGCTGTCCACACACGCCGACGTGTGGCACGTGCTGGGCAGCCGTACGGACGCGGTGCTCAAGCTCGCGACACCGGACGGCACGGCGGCGGCCAATCCGCGCTACTGGGCCCGGGAGGTCGAGGCGTACGAGAGCGGCTTCGCGCACACCGTCTACGGCGACTTCGGGCTGACCGCGCCCCGGCGACTGCGCGCGGATCCGCGCGAGGACGGGTCGGTCGCGTTGTGGCTGGACTTCGTACGCGGGCGGTCCGGAACCACGTGGGACGTCCCCCGGTGGGCCGATTTCGCCCGGCGGCTCGGCGCCGCGCAGGCCGTCCCCCGACCGGCCGGGCCGTCCTGGCTGTTCGAGCGCCCGCCCCCGGTCGGACCACTGGCCGCCCGGACCGTCGAACTGCCGTACGTGCCTTGCCATCTGAACCTGCGGCCGGTGGATCTGATCGCGCGCGACGAGGACGTCGTGCTGCTCGACTGGTCGCACGCGGGCTATGGGCTGCCGGGTGAGGATCTGACCGGGTTGATCCTGGCGCACGCGGCCGAGCCCGAACTGGCCGCGACCCTGGACGCCACGCTGCCGGCCGAGTACGCGCGGGGCGCGGAACGGGCCGAGGCCGACGTGCGACTCGCGATCGCGGCGACGGCGCCCGCGAAGTACGGACCCGGTGCGGACGCGGCGACCCGGCGGATGTTGCGGAGGTGGACCGAGGACGCGGTGGGCCGTTGAGCCGGGTTCCCGGCCGCGCCCGGCGCACCGGCCCGAGGGTCGGCGCGGCCGGGGTGGCGGGTGCGGTCGGGCCGTCGGCGCGGTCGATTCAGCGGCGCGACCTGCGGATCGCCCAGATCAGGACGAGCACGGTCGCGACCGCGGCGGCAGCGGCCGGCACCGGGCGTCGGCGGATCTCCGCCGAGCCGGTGAGGGTCGCGTGCCGGAGCGGGTCCGGGGTGTGGTCGAAGAGTTGGTTGCCGGCCGTGTGTCCGACCTCGACGGTGCGATCCTTGGCGTGTCCGACCCGGTCACCGGCCGACTCGCGGGCCTGACCGACCTTGTGCACGGCCGCGTCCTTGAGCTCCTCGGCGCGGTGCCCGGCTGCTTCCTTGAGCTCTCCGGCCCGGTGCTCGACGGCTTCCTTGGCCTGCTCGGCGCGGTGTCCGGCCGCCTCGATGAGCTCTTCGGTGCGGTGGCCGACCGCCTCCTTGGCCTTCGCGGTCTTGTGCCGGGCCGTCTCCTTGGCCTGCTCGACACGCTGCCGCGCGGCGTCCTTGGCGTGCTCGGTGCGGTCCTGGACGGCGTCCTTGGCCTGCTCGGCCCGGTCCCGGGCGGCCTTTTTGGCCTGCCCGGCACCCTCCCGCGCGGCGTCCTTCGCTTGCCCGGCCCGGTCCCGGGCGGCGTCCTTGGCCTGCCCGGCCCGGTCGCGGACGGTGCCCGCGGCCTGTTCGGCGGCTTCGCCGGCCGCCGCTTCGAGCCGTTCGGCCCGGCGTCGGGCCCGCCCCGCGGCACGGTCGGTTCCTCGGCCGACCTGCTCGGCGGCCTCGCCCACCTTGCGGTGCACCGTCTCGGGCGGCTCGGCCTGGGTCAACTCCTCCACCGCGTGATCCAGTTGCTCACGTTTGCGGCTCAGCGTCGGCTCCTGCTGCGGGAGTGCGCTCTGCGTGGGTGATTCGACGGCGGGGGGAAGGACGGTCGGGAACGCGGCGATCTCGTCGGGATCGCGCGACGCGGACCTGCCGCCGGAGTCTCGGCCTGGGGTACTCATCGGTGCGTACTCCTCTTCACGGTCTCGATGTCCTCGCGTCACCGCCGAGGACCGCGCCTGGCGCCTGCCCCGCGGGCGCCCGGTCATTCGTCCTCGGCGGGCCTTCGACGGCCGGGGCCGTCTCCCCGATCCTGCCGGGGGCGCAGACCCGGCAGGACCGAGGACACGGCCACGGCGTTCGGGTTCGTCGATGCCGGAGTCGGTGTCTCGAGGCCGAGGCTAGAAACAACCGGGCCGAGGATCCGGGAATGTCACCCGAATGCGCGGCTCGGCGTGTCCGACCGATTCACCCGGTCGGCCGCTCCGCGCGGGACCCGACACACGGTTCCCGGTGCCCGGAGCGAACCGAACGCGCAGGCCGGGAATGCTCAGCCCGCGCTGCCCCGACCCGGTGCCGACGACCCGATCCGGGTCCGGGCCGGGCGCGGCGGCTTGTCGTGGAAGACGCAGTCGCCGCACGTACCGCCTCCGGGGATCCGGTAGTACAGGCAGCACGTGGTGCGGCGGAACGCGCCGAGCGCACCGTGCAGGCCGGTTCCGCGCAACCGGCCGGCGGCCAACAGGCCGTCGGCGAACACGCGTGTGGTCGCGACGAGTTCCGGCTCGGCCGGAGCCAGGTGCCGGTGCAACACGCGGGCCGCGCCGACCAGGGCCGACGCGGCGTTGCCCCACAGCAGTCGCTCGGCGACCGGCACCACCGCTCGGGTCGCCCCGGCGAGCGGCACCAGATGCCCGAGCAACACCGCGTCGTGAAGTTGCTCGATCCCCGAACGGTCGTCCGACACCGGCACCGGCGCCGGATCGGGCGCCCACAACTCGACCGGCCCGGCGTCCGGGAAGCGCCAGTACGTCCGGGCCGGATCCAGGTCGGGCACCACCCGGCCGAGCACCGCCGCGCCCAGTGCCACCGACCACAACCGTGAGGCCACGCCCAGGTACAGGATCGACGCGGCGACCCGCGGTTCCTCGGTCCGCAGCCGGGCCCGTACGTGCTCCACCCGGTCCGCCCACGCGGCGGGCGCGGCCCGGTCGTACAGCTCGGCCAACGGCCGAAAGCCCGCGCCGTCGGTGATCGGTCCGGTCCGCAGCTCGAAGTAGGGCCCCACGTCGGCGAGCCGGCGCAGCGGCCCGCCGACGTGGGACCGCGACCGCGCGCCGGTCAGCGGCTGTCGCCCGGACGCCACAACACATCACCCGCACCGCCGGCGTTGGCCCGCCGGGCGAGGACGAACAGCAGGTCGGACAACCGGTTGAGGTAGCGCGCGGTGAGCGGGTTGACGGTCGCGGCCCCGCCCGCCGTCGCCCGCTCGTCCGCCTCGATCAGCGCCCAGGTCGAGCGCTCGGCGCGGCGGGCCGAGGTGCGGGCCACGTGCAGCAGGGCCGCGGCCGGGCTGCCGCCGGGCAGTACGAAGGAACGCAGCGCGGTCAGTTCCGCGTTGAACGCGTCGCAGTGCTCCTCCAGCCGGGCCACGTCCGCCTCGGTGATCCGCAGCCGGGTGTCCCCCTCGGCGATCGGCGCGCACAGGTCCGCGCCGACGTCGAACAGGTCGTGCTGCAGTTGCGCCAATACCGCGCGTGTCTGCGGTTGCGGGTCGCCGAGCGCGAGCACGACCCCGATCGCCGCGTTGGTCTCGTCCGTGTCGGCGTACGCCGCCAACCTCGGATCGGTCTTGCGCGTCCGGGAGTTGTCGCCCAGCGCGGTCGTGCCGGCATCGCCGGTACGGGTGTAGATCCGGCTCAGAACCAAGGACATGGTCGGCACCGGCCTCTCTCGGGGAAATCCGCCCCGGTTGGTGAGGTGGCGACGACGTGAGTCTCCTGGCTCTCGGATCATCGCTCCTCCCGGCCTTCCGACCCGTCTGGGGGCCGTGGCCGGTTCGGGAGTCGCTCCCCGATCACAGTGGCGGGACCGCGCCGGATTCACACCGGCTTCCTCGTACCGCCGTCGCCTTGCGCCTCCCACCATGACACGCCCGACGGGCCCGGTCCACCGTCGGATCCGGACCACGCGTGCGGGTGAAGCTTGCCGCCGGTCCGCGCGCCGAGCCCCGGACCGGCGCGGGCGAAGCCCAGGATCGGATTCCGAGAGCGGCTCCCTCGGCCGGCGTCGGCCCGGCGGTATCGGCGCCGAAGGGTGCCGGCGAGCGCCGGTGAGTCGATCCGAGATCCGGCCGTGCCGGGAAATCAGTGCCGGAGGTATGCGTGTCCACGGTGTCCGGAACACCTGAACCAGCCGGTCCGACGCGTCGGGTGGGTCAGGCATGTCGGGTGGGTCGGGTACCTCGAGCGGGCGTGGTCCTGGCTTGTTGTGCTTCGCTGTTCGGAGCGGGGTCGGGGCATCCCGCCGCCTGCGCGGGGTGGTTCGGCGCCGAGGGACGGCATCTCGCCTCCTCCGTGCGGCTCTTCGATGCCGGTTCGGCGCGGCCGACCCCTTCCGCGGCGGACTTCGGCGCCGGGTCGGGACACGCCACCCCACCCGCCGGGCCCCTTGGCGCGGGAACGGGAGGCCCCACCCCGTCCGCCGCGCTGTTGACCGCCGGCGCCGGGCGCCCCGTCGGGTCCGGCGACCGGGTGCGGCCGAGGGACGAGCCCGAGGCGATCCTGCCGCCCGTCCCGCGTGCCGTCGCCGATCGGGCGGGCACTCGCGCCGGGCAGTCGGTGGACGTCCCGGTCCTGGCCGGCGACTCCGGCGAAGGGCTGGTCGTGCTGTCGTACACCAATCCCGAACACGGCCTGGTGCTCCAGCGGGACGAGGCGGATTCGGTGCTGCGGTACACGCCGGGGCCGGGCTTCACCGGACGCGACAGCTTTCGCTACACGATCGTCGACCGGCTCGGCCGCGAGGCCACCGCGAGCGTGCGGATCGAGGTGGTGGCCGGCCCCGGTGCGTCCGGCCGGCCGGTCGAGACCCGGGCGGGCAAGCTCGGCGTCCATCGCGGCGTCGACGAACTCCGCGCACCCTCGGCCGCGTCGGCGGCGCGTCCGCGCGCCGGGGTCGATCCGGGCGGCGGGTCGCTGCTCGTGGCGTTCCTCGGCTCGGCCGTGCTCGGGGCGGGTGTCCTGGCGTTCGTCGCCCACCGTCGGCCGGGCCGGCGGCGGCTCGGCTGAGCGGGCCCGGGTCGGTTCGATCGGCTGTTCGAGGTTGCGCCCCGAACGGCGGCTGTTCCGGGGGTTCTTCGGTCTGATCGGCCTTTCGGGGCTCGTCCCCCGACCGACTGCTCCGACGTTTCTTCGGTCCGATCGGCCCTTCCCAGGCTCGTCCCCCGATCGGCCCTTCCGGGCTTCCTCGGTCCGGCCGGTGTCGCCCCGGTCAGCCCTTCCGGGCCTCCTGGGTGAGCTGGTAGAGCCCGTACAGCAGCTCGGCGATGCCGACGATGAGCAACACGACGCCGATCTTCCCGAGCGCGACCACCGGTGTGTCCACGTCGTCCGCGAACAGCTTCAGGGCTCCGCCCACCACCGCGCTCAACAGGCCGGCCGTCAACGAACCGCGTGCCTTCGCCACGGTCTTCCTCCTCCACTCGACCTGCGGGTACGGCTATGAGGCTAGGTCCGGGCCCCGGCCCGGCACGCCCTCCGCGGGAACGAACCGGCGTACACACTTCGGCCTAGAACCGCGCCCGGGTTCGCCGCGGCCGGTGGGTTCGGCGGGGCTTCGGGAATGGGGCCGGCCCCACCCCCGAAGGGTGGCCAGCCCCATGGGCACGCCCGTTTCACGCTCCTAGCGTGGATCCGGTGCCGTGAACGGGGAGCGGCCGGAACGGCGGAGGGACGACAGTGAGCGGGCGACCGACACGGCCACGACACACGATCGGGGACGAACCGGAGGGTGTCGGGGCGCCGGCCGTCCGGCTCGACGCGGTGCGCAAGGTGTACGGCAAGGGCTCGGCCTCGGTCGCCGCCCTCGACGGGGTCACCCTCGCCTTCGGACACGGCTCGTTCACCGCCGTGATGGGTCCGTCCGGCTCCGGCAAGAGCACCTTCCTGCACTGCGCGGCCGGCCTGGATCGGCCCACGTCGGGCACGGTCGCGGTGGCCGGCCGGGACCTCGCCGAGCTCAACGAGAACGCGCTGACCAGGCTCCGTCGGGAGCGGATCGGTTTCGTCTTCCAGGCGTTCAACCTGCTGCCCACCCTCACGGTGGAGCAGAACATCACGCTGCCGCTGCGGTTCGCGGGCAAGCGCGCCGACCGCCGGCGGATCGCCGAGGTGATCGCGCGCGTCGGCCTGACCGACCGCGCCCGGCACCGGCCGCACGAGTTGTCCGGCGGCCAGCAACAACGGGTGGCGATCGCCCGCGCGCTGGCCGTGCGCCCCGCCGTGCTGTTCGCGGACGAGCCGACCGGTGCGTTGGACACCCGGACGGCGGCCGAGGTGCTGGGTCTGCTGCGGGAGTCCGTGCGGACCGACGGCCGGACCATCGTGATGGTCACGCACGATCCGATCGCCGCGTCCTTCGCCGACCACGTGGTCTTCCTCGCCGACGGTCGGATCGCCGACCGGCTGGACGCGCCGACGGTGGACGCGATCGCCGAACGCATGACCCACCTGGGCGCGTTCGCGAACGCTCCGCTCCCGGGTGGGCGGCCGACGGTCGACGGGATCCGCTGATGTGGGGGCTCGCGCTGCGCACGCTGCGCTTCCGGGCCGGTGGCTTCGTCGCCACCTTCGTCGCGCTGTGTTTCGGCGCGACGGTGGTGATGGCCTGCGGCGGGCTGCTCGAGACCGGGGTACGCAACAACGCGCCGCCGCAACGCCTGGCCCAGGCCTCGCTGTTGGTGATCGGCGATCCCACCTTCACCGGCCCACGCGACGGATCCGGGGACCGGGAGCGGGACTTCGCCCTGGCCGAGCGGGTGCCGTTGGACGCGCGGCTCGTGGATCGGGTGCGGGGCCTGGAGGGTGTGCGCGCGGCGGTCGGCGAACGCACCTTCGAGACCGCGCTGACCAGCGCCGGTGGCGGTCGCAAGGCACAGGGGCACGCCTGGGAGTCGGCGGCGCTGACGCCGTACGCCCTCACCCGAGGGGCCGCGCCGGTCGGGCCCGACGAGGTGGTCCTGGATGCCGCGCTCGCGCGCCGCGCGGGCGTCGCCGTGGGCGACCGGGTCGAGATCGCCGCACACGGCGGCTCGGCCGCGTACCGGGTCACCGGCATCGCGCAGCCGGCGCGTACCGTCCCGCAGGCCACCATGTTCTTCGCGGCGGCCGAGGCGGAGCGGCTCGCGGCACCCGCCGGCACCATCGCCGACATCGCAATCGTGGCCGACCCGGGCGCCGATCTCGGCGCGCTGCGCAAGCGGGTCGCCGGCGCGCTGAACGAGGACCGGGCCAGGATCCTCGCCGGCGACGATCGCGGCGCGGTCGAGCACCCCGAGATCCTGGCGGACAAGTCCGACCTGATCTCGCTGGCGGGCGTCTTCGGCGGGCTGGCGGTCGCGGTCGCGGTGTTCGTGGTGGCCGGCACGATCGGGCTGTCCGTACAGCAGCGCCGCCGCGAGTTCGCGTTGATGCGCGCGATCGGCGCGACGCCGCGTCAGTTGCGCCGGATGTTGCTCGGCGAGACGTTCCTGGTGACCGTGCTCGCGGCGGGTGTCGCGTGGTTCACCGGACCCGCCGCCGGTCGGGTGCTCTTCGACCGGCTGGTGACCTCCGGCATGGTCGCCGAGACGGTGCGGTTCGAGCAGGGCTGGATCCCGGCGGTCGCGGCGGCGGGCGCGGTGCTGCTGACCGCACTGGTCGGCGGCTTCATCGGCGCGCGACGCACGGTGACCGCGAAGCCGACCGAGGCGCTCGCCGAATCCGCGCTCCAGCAGCGCTGGTTCAACTGGTTCCGATGCGTGGTCGCGCTGATCGCGCTGGCCGGCGCCACCGCGCTGGGCCTGGTCACCGTGCTCGTCCTGGAGGGCCCGATCGCCGGGAGTACGGCGGGCCCGGCGGTGATCTGCGCCGCGATCGGCCTGGCCCTGCTCGCCCCCGGCCTGACCAAGCTGCTCACCTGGGTGTTGTCCCTTCCGCTCGGCGCGCTGACCGGCGAGTCCGGCCGGATCGCGATGCTCGGCTCACGGGCCACCTCGGTGCGGACGGCCGCCGTGGTGACGCCGATCATGCTCGCGGTGGCGATCAGCACCGGCCAGTTGTACCTGCAGACCACCACGACCACGCACGCTGAGCGGGTGTACACGGAAAGCCTGCGCGCCGACGCGGTGTTGACCGGTGCGGGTGGCGGTCTCGACCCGGCTCTGGTCGAGCGGGTGCGGGGCATTCCCGGCGTCGCGAGCGCGAGCGCGTACGCCGCGAGCGAGGGCTTCATCGAGCAGCCGCGGACCGCGCCGGACGGTCGGCACGGCCTGCAACTCCAGGGGGTGGATGCCGAGTTCGGTCTGCCCGCCACGGCGGTGACGGCCACCTCCGGGTCGTTGTCCGAGTTGCGCGGCAATACCGTGGCGATCCCTCGGGGTCTGGCCCGGTCGATCCATCGCGGGCCGGGTGACACGGTCCGCGTGCGGCTGGGCGACGGCGCTTCGGTGGACGTGCGCGTGGTCGCGCTGTTCGAGAGCCGGCCGGGCTACGACTCGCTGCTGCTGCCGGTGTCCCTGCTCGCGCCGCACACCACGAACGGGCTGCCCGCGCAGATCCTGGTGCGCGCGGCCGAGGGCACCGACCCCGACCGGCTGATCGCCTCGCTCGGGGCATGGGCCAAGGAGCATCCGGGCGTTCGGGCCGCCTCCAGGAACGCACTGCTGGAGACGCACGCCGAGGAATCCAAGACCCAGGCGTGGGTCAACTACCTGATCATCGGCATGCTGACCCTCTACACCGCGCTGGCCCTGATCAACTCGCTGATCCTGGCCACGCACAACCGGCGCCGCGAGTTCGGCCTGCAACGCCTGAACGGCGCGACCCGCGGCCAGATCATGCGCATGGCCGCGGTCGAGGCCACGCTCACCACGCTGATCGGCGTGATCCTGGGCACGGCCGCGGCGGCCGCGGCGGTGATCCCGTTCAGCCTGTCCCTCACCGACTCGTGGCTGCCGACCGGCCCGATCACCATCTACGCGACCGTGGTCGCCACAGCGACGACACTCACCTTCACGGCAACCCTCCTGCCCACCTGGAACGCACTCCGAACGAGCCCGGTCACGGCGGCCCAGGCCTGACGGGGACGATGGCTCGGTCGCGAGCCGGCTCCCCCGCCACCACCCGGGCGGCCCCATCGATGCGACGCCCCCCGCGAGCCACCTCCGAACATGACAAAGGCCCAGGTCACCATAAAGTGACCTGGGCCTTTGTGATGGAGCCGCCTAAGGGAGTCGAACCCTTGACCTACGCATTACGAGCACCGTAGCAGCAGTCCCTTGTGATGCCGGGCAAGATCACATAGGAACGTTTGGACTGGTCAGAGGCAGTAGACCTCCCGGCCCTACCCAAGCGATGCCGGTGCGTGCCAAGGCATCCGGACACATCGGGGACACATCCGGATGCCCTCCCCACCTGCACAAACGTGTTCCCCGGCCGCGAGCGCAACTCTGCGCTCACGGCCGGGGAACTCGGGCCACGAGCCGCCGGGGGCCTTGATCGAATCACCCACGATCGGGGAGCCCGACGATGGCCGTCACGTGACACCCCGGCCAGCCGGTTCCACACCTAGAATCACGGGCGTGAGCACACCGTGACGGTCTGCCCCGGGCGAACCACGTTGCCATCGGCGCAGATCATGCACTGATCCAGAAAGGCCGTTCTTTGTGGATGTAGCCAAGGACGACCGGCTCCTCATTGATGGGGAGTTGGTGGTGGTCGTGGCGGCAGAACCCGTAAGCGCTGGCTTCGAGTGCATCGTCAGATCCCAAGGCCGTGGGTTACTTGAGGTTTTCGTACGTTCAGAGGATGTTGCCGGATGCAAAGTAGCCGCGTCCGATGGCAGCGGCGATAGCCAGAGGGCTACCACGGCGGTCTGGGCCCACTGGATGCGTTGGGCGATTCCAAGGATTCGATCTGCAGTTCTGGCAACCCGCCCCATCCGCCCGTACGCCCACCAGGACGACGCGGTGTTCGGCGTCATGCTCTCCCAGCCGCGGTTGCGATTCTTGCTGGCGGATGAACCTGGCACGGGTAAGACACTGATGACGGGCATGTACCTCGCTGAGGGACGTCGGCAGCAGTTGATCCCCGGCAAGACGGTGATCGTTGTGCCCGCCCACCTCGTAGGCAAGTGGATCCAGGAGCTGAAGCGCTTCTTTGGTATCGACGCGCAACGGATCACCGCCGAGATCGGCAGGGACCCGCTCGACCTTCGCAATGATGTGGACGTGTGGGTGGTCTCCCTCGACCTTTACACCTACAACGCCGACGTCCGCCGCAAGGTTGTCGGCAGCAGGGCGTCATGGTCGCTCGCGGTGTTCGACGAGGCCCACCGCCTCACGCCTACCTCGCAGTACCTGGGTGCCGCCCGGCAGCTCTCTGATGCCACCCATCACCTGTTGCTGTTGACCGCAACCCCGCACCGCGGGAAGGAACACTTCTTCCGCGCCCTCCTGCATCTGCTCGATCCAGCGATCTACCCGTGGGACGAGTCGGCGAAGGACTACGACAGCGTTTTGCGGCCGGGTAGAGACAACTTCTTGCGCCGGATGAAGGAAGATCTCCGAGACCTAGACGGCGCGCCGCTGTTTCGCCCTCGCTACGCCGAGACCCGCCAGGTGCATCTCACTCCGGCCGAGGCCGACGCGTACGAGGCCGTGATGCGCTATGTCGATACGTGGTACTCCTCGGACTCGGTGCTCGCCCGCTCCATCTACGGCAAACGCGCCGCCTCGTCTGTCACCTCAGCTCTGGAGACTCTGCGGCGACGGCGGGCCGCCTTGACGGGCAGTCAGACAAGCCGCGTCGACCCAGTCCCGCCCGACGGGTTCGACAGCGCCGACTTCTCCCGCGCCGACCTGGATTCCGATGAGGCATGGCGAGATGCCGAGCAAGCCGTTCTGCAGGCTCGGAGCAAGGATCGGCGAGCCGAGTTCGATGCGGTAAAGGGTGTGATTGGCCAACTCGAACGCACACTGACCTCCAAGGACGACCCCGCCAAGTGGCGAACCGCTGTCGAAATCATGGCCCACCACGGCATTGCCCCGGGGACCGGGCAGCTGTTGGTCTTCACCGAGTTCACCGACACCGCGCGCTGGCTCGCTGGCCTGTTCCGCACTGCGGGATTCAGTACCGAGATCCTTGAGGGCAGCGTCGATCAGCTCAGTCGTGAGGAGATGCAGCTGCGCTTCCTCAACGACCGGTTTCAAGTTCTCGTGTCTACCGACGCTGGCGGCGAGGGGATCGACCTGCAATCCGCTCACGTAATGATCGACTGGGACATCCCCTGGAGCCTCGTCCGTCTCGAACAGCGGGCCGGGCGTCTGCACCGCATCGGTCAGAACCGTGATGTATTCGTGTACCACCTGGTCGCGCCCAACACCCGCGAGGGACGCGTTCAGCAGGTCATGCTCGACAACCTAACCGCAGCATCCCGCGCGCTGGATGGACGCCTATACGACCTTCTCGACGCAACGGTCGACCGTTCGGGGTTCAATTTCGGTGCAGCGATGGCTGCAGCCCACCGTGATCCGGCTGCGGTAGGCCACGTAATCGCGGCTGTCCCCGACACACAGACCCTGGTCGCCCGCGCGAAGGAGATCGTCGCCGATGAGGATCGACTGAAGACACCCGTCGATCCCAACGAAGCGATGCAACGGCTGGCGGCCGACCGTCTCCAGGCGATCAACCCAGTCATCGTGTCGGCGTTCATCGATCAAGCTGCACGTGTGGAAGGTTGGACCGTTGCGACGGGCCCGGCACCGGGCATTCGTATCCTGCGCGCCAACGACACCCCGCTGCCGTCATCACTCGGCGGGCAGACCGAGTGCCTGATCGCTGCAGACGCCGCAGCAGTTGCGAAAGCGCAGGAGGAACAGTTCCGACGGGTGCAGGACGTGATCGTCTTCGGCCCAACTGAGGAGCCGTTCCAGGACTTGGTTGAGCGCGCGGTCCGTCGCTGTGAAGGTGACCTGCTCGCTGGCGCAGCCACGGTCGATCTCGCATCGCTCACCAGTTACGTCTTGTTCGTCTACGCCGCCGACCTTGAGCACCACGACGGGATCCGGCGCGTCCGCCGCACCGTGCCATTTCTCATCCGCTTCTCCGGATCAGGCGCCTTCCCCACGGCCTGGGAGTCGGTCATGAACCTCGCGACGGCCTCCGCCGCGCCCGAGCCGCCGGTGCCCGCTGCCCGCTTCGAAGCCGATGCCGCCGCTCGAACCGCCGTTGCCAACGAGGCAGCGCATCTGGAACGACAGCAGCGCACAATCACAGCCAAGACCCGCGCCGACATCGGTGATATCGAGCGCCGCTACAAGCGCCAAGCACGTGGCTTGCCCCCTGCGGCCAAGCGGGAAGCGCTCGACAGGTTCGCCATCATCAAGGCCGAGCGGCTAACCCAGCTAGATCTGATCGATGCTGTCACCCACACCAATCCGACACTGCTCGGTTGGATTCGGGTTGCTGGCGGAGCCCGAGCCGAAGACCTCGGCCGCGACCCCGACTCCGAAAAGGTGGCGATCACCAAGGTTGTCGCCGAGCTGGAAGCACTCGGTTGGGTCGTGGACGATCGTCAAACGGCTGGCCTGGGATACGACCTCCTCGCCCGCAGGCCAGGAACGACGAACCAGCGACTAATCGAGGTCAAGGGTTTCGCCGCCGGCGTCCGGCCAGTCGTGCTCGAACAGCACGAATGGGCACAAGCTCAACAGCGTGGCAACGACTACTGGCTCTACGTGGTCCTGCACTGCGCAACCGAGCCTAGGGTCGTGATCCGATGCCAGGATCCTGCTGGAACACTGGCCGGGCCTAAGCTGATCCAGCGATTCAAGATCCCCGTTTCTCAGCTCCGCCGTCTGATGGAGACCGCATGACCCCCGCCGCCAGCCGCAAGTTGATTGATTCGTGGTTTCCTTGCGCGACGGTCGACGACGCATGCGGTAACAGCACAGGATCGGGCCAAATCGAGAAGGCCATTTTCACCTGGTTCGCGTCTCGACCCATCGCTCAGGCCCGTGCCGCCGTGGCCACCGCACTGTTGCCCGACGAACCGGATAGTCGCCCGTTGGTAGACGCCGCCATCCGCGGAGAACGAGGCGCTATCGACAAACTGGCCAGTGTCATAGAAGACCTGTATCCAGCTGGTCGGCCCGTCGTCCTCGATGTCTTCTCCGGGCGCGGCATGATTCCGTTGGAGGCCGCCCGGTTGGGCGCAACCTCAGTCGGCCTTGATCTCAGTCCGGTAGCAACCCTTGCTGGCCGGATTCTCGCCGACTACCCGCTGCGCGACTGGTCGTCCGAACCGCCACTGCCCTGGGCCCCCACACGCAAGGCAGTCGGTTCGCTGTTCGAAGGGGACGGCCGACCCCGGCTGATCTCAGACCTGGAGGTGTTCCTCGCAGAGGTGGGGTATCGGCTCCGAACTGCCGTGGAGCCTTACTACCCCAAGAACCCCGATGGCACGTTCCCGTGGGGGTACTTGTGGGCGATCAGCATTCCGTGCGACGGATGCGGTCGCCGATTCCCCCTGCTTGGCAGCCTCGCCCTGCGCCATCCATACGGACGAACCAACGATGCTGGCCAGGCATTGCGACTGGTAGTAGACGGCGACGACTGGCGTGTCGAGGTGATAGACGGAACCCCCGAACAACCCCCCACCTACTCCTCCACTGATCTGGGAGACGGAAGAAAACGCAAGGGAAAGAGCGCTCGATGCCCGTTTCCCTGCGGTCACGTCCACAGCTTGGAAACCGTCAAGGCCAAGGGGTTCGCTGGTGAATATCGCGACGAGCTCCTTCTCGGCGTCGATACCGAGGGCGAAGCCAAGCGCGTCTTCAGAACGCTGCGGCTTGATGAACGAGCAGCCGCCCGGTCCGTAGACCTCGCCGCGCTCGAAGGTCTGGGTTCACTCAGTGCAGTGCCCGACGAGCCGATTCCTGACGGCAACGTTCATACCGTCATGGCCAGCGGATACGGCTACCGAACTTTCGGCGAGCTCATGTGCAACCGGCAAGCGCTTCAGTTCGCAGAGACAGCGCGCGCCATTCGAACTTGCCATGGTGAGGTGCTCTCCGCAGGCGTCTCGCCGGACTACGCAGGCGCGCTGGCTTCTTTCGCCGCCGCGACGCTAGCCCGACGTCTTCGGTACTCGACCCGAGGATGCCGCGTTCAGGCTATGGGCAAGCCCGACGGCTCGGCGCAGAATCGAACCAAAGTATCTGACCTCTTCGCCAACGAAGCGAGTCTGAACTTCCAGTTCGACTGGGTGGAGACCGGGCTAGGGGTAGGACCAGGTACATGGGCATCCGTCGGAAATACAGGGCTACGTCCGTATTTGACCCACACTCAGAACGCACGCGGCTCCGCTGCCCGTTTCCGGCGAACTAACGCTATGGCGCTGCCGTACCGCGATGACAGCGTGGACGCGATCGTCACCGACCCCCCCTACTACGACATGATCGAGTACGCGGACGCGTCTGATCTCATGCATGTCTGGTTGAAGCGGATCCTCTTCGATATCGAGCCGGACCTCTTCGGTCCGAAGGCTGTGCGCAGCCGTGACGGGTTGCAGAACAAAGACGACGAGATCATCGTCCGACGGGTCCACGAGCCCGGCCGGATCCGCCACGACAAGGACTTCTACGAGTCATCACTATCCAAGGCGTTCCAAGAGTGTCGCCGTGTACTCCGTCCCGATGGCCACCTCGTCGTCGTCTTCGGCCATTCAGACCCAGATGCCTGGAAACGGTTGCTCGCAGCTCTGCAAAACGCAGGATTTGTGGTCACCAGCGCGTGGCCGAGCCGCACCGAATCCGCCAATACTGGGGTGGCCTCTATCAAGGTCACCATCACGATCGGGTGTCGGGTGGCCCGTCCCGACCGGGAACCAGCAACAGCGGCCCAGGTAGACAAGGAAGTTTCCGTCGCGATCAGCGAGCGTGTGCGGGGTTGGACCCATGAAGGGCTCGCGTTGAGCGACCAAATGATGGCCGCTTACGGACCAGCCATGGAGGTCTACGGACGGTACTCCAAGGTGATCCAACCCGATGGTGAAACCGCACCGCTGGAGCGTTATCTGACGCTGGCCCGGCGCTGTGTCCGGGAAGCGACAGCACTTCGCCTCGATGAGATCCCGATCGAAACGTTCGACGCGATCACCAGGTTCGCTGTGTTCTGGATGCGCATGTACGGGCGCACCATCGTCCCCAAGGGTGAGGCCCGTTTCCTCGCCCAGGTCGACAACCTGCGCCTTGAGGACGTTCGCGGCGATCTCCTGGCCGAGTCCGGCAAGGGATTTCGGCTGGTACTCGACCCACCCGCCAGCGTGGGTCCGGACAGCGCCGAGGTCGACGTCGCACGTGCTCTCGCTGGCGCGTACACCGCTGGCGGCACCGAGGCCGCATCTGCCGTACTGGCCGTGTGGGAGCGCCCCGTCGACGACGAACATCTATGGGCTGTCATCGGCGACTTGGCCGCGCAACTCCCACCCAGCGACGATGTCGCGAAGGCGTTGACAGCCGTACAGCGCAACACCAGCACGATCATGAACGTCGCTCGTGGAATCGCCGAAGCCCACGCCGAGACACGCCCCGACCGCCGCCCGACCCTGTTCGATGTCGAGGAATCCTGATGATGCCCCGTTACCAGCACTGGGCCGATTTGCTCACGCTGCGCAAGGAAATCACCAACGCCGCAGGGCAGATCACCGATTTGCAGATGTCACTGTATAGCGCGGTATACAGCGATCGGGATGTCCCATACACCGACCCGGGTTACTACGCCGACATCACCGAGCCAACCGTTGGGCTAGTTCGATTCATGGGATCGGTTGCCCGCCGCCTGGGCACCCGCGGGCTCGGCGGCAAGGCACTCTTCCATCTCGATCAGGGCATGGGCGGTGGCAAGAGCCATGCCTTGGTCGGCTTGTACCATCTGGCCAATGCCGCCGAAGCATTTCTGGGCACCGGGCTTGGGCAGCTCATCAAGACTGAGGCGGAGCAGGCCGGTGGCTCCATCGACCTGTCCAGAGCGCGTGTGGTGGTGCTGTCGGCCGACAATATGACCCCTGGGGCCACCAGCCCAGAGTTCGGCCCCGCCACCAACCTGTACGAGCGGTTTCTCTGGTCATTGCTGCGCGGCGACAAGGATCTCTACAAGCGTCATCTCGCTGAGGGACCGAACAAGGCTGCGCTGGCGCGAGCACTCACCGCTGCCGACGGACCGGTGCTGATCCTCCTGGATGAGCTCATGGACTACGCCATGTTGCTGTCGGACGAGAAGCACATCGCGTCCGCGCCCGGCGAGAAGGCGTTCTTGAGTAACCTGATGGACGCTGTCGATGAGGTCGACCAAGTGGCGTTCGTCGTCGTGATGATCCGATCGGACCTCGACGAACGCGGCTACACCGTCGAATCCGAGGACCTCCGCGCCTACGTGGCCACGCGCCTGGAGCGCAACGGCATCACAGTTTCGGTCACCGAAGCACAGGATTTCTCGGCCATCATCCGGCGACGGCTCTTCGAAATGCGGGACGGCCTGCCGACCCAGGTAGTCGCTGCCGAGTGGTCAACCCGCGCTCAAGGCACATGGCAAGAGCAAGTCTTCGACCGGCTCGGAGCTCGTCGCAGTTTGACCGGGCTCGAAGACCGGTTGGCGAAGAGCTACCCATTCTCTCCGGACCTGATGACGTTGGTGCGCGAGGACTGGGCCCGGCACGCAGGCTTTCAACGCGTTCGCTCGACTGTCGAGATCTTCGCCTCCACTGCCTACCACTGGATGCGCGAGCACGCCGCAGGGCGGTGGGCACCTGATCTGATCGGCGTCGGAGACCTGCCGCTGCAGGTTGTCATCGAAAGCGTTCTGTCCTCGGGGTTGCTGCACGGCAACGAACGGGCGATTCAGGGGTACCGCCAGGTCGCTGCCACCGACGTGGTAACCAAGGACGGTATCCACGGCCGTGCCCGCGAACTCGACGAACTCATGGCCGAGCGGGGAGTCGATGCTGGCCAGCCCCAGCCAGCGCTGCGCATGGCGACCGCCCTGTTCTGCTACTCGCTGGTACCACGCGCCCAGGCAAAACGGGGCGCGACCAAACCCGAACTGCTCGCCGGTGTCTACGGGCCAGCCACAGGCTTTCAAGCCGCCGAAGAAGTGTTCAACGCCCTCATACACGACGATGAAGGGCTCGGCTCCCTCGACGTAACCGGCACAACGGCTGGCCGTGGTGTGCCCCGCTACTCCCTCGAAACCATCCACAACCTGCGCATGTTCTACAAACAGGCCAGGCACGCGGTCCAATCGGTCGAACGCGATGCGTACCTCTGGGACCGCGCCAAGACACTGGCGCAGGCCAACCAGGGATATTTCGACCAGATCATGCCCATAGCTCGACCCGACGTCACCGAAACACCACTTGTACAGATCTTCGGAGACGTCGACCAGAACAGCAAGACGCGTCTGGTGGTTCTCGACCCCCGACGGTGGGCCCTGCACAATGGTCGAGATACACCGACACGCGCCGACGTCGCTGCTCTTTTCGGAGTCGGAGAGCAAGCTCTACCCGTCGACAACGCCGCCTCCTGCGTCGTCGCCTGCGTCAACACTCAGCGACGCGACACTGTTCGCAAGCGTGCCACCGAGGTGCTCGCGTGGCGAACCGTCGTTAATCAGCTCGACCCCGATGACGAGAGGCGGCGTGAGGCTCAGGCCGAACTGCGGGCGGCTATCGAACGGGTAGACACCGACCTTCTCAGAGCCTTTCAGCACTTCGCGTATCTGACCCGGACCGACCGGATCGAGGTCGATTGGCAGCGATTCGACGACGACGCCAAGAGTGCACTCAAGGGCGGGCATGTGTGGGACGCGCTCGTAAACCACGGCCGTGCCGTTTACCCGGGCAAGCTCTCCGGCGACTACGTCAAGACCCTGTTGGGAAAGATGCCTCGGCAGCTCACTCTCAAGGAGATCGCCCAGCAGTTCCACAAGAACCCGGCGTTCCCGATGGTCCCTTCAGCCGATGACATCCGGCACGCCATCTACCAGACGCTTGGCGGACCGGAGCCCTATGAGGTTGTGGACGGTAAGGGCACTCCCCTCAGTATCTCCTCTGCCGACGACCTCTCCATCGGCTCGATGGATCTGTCACTGCGCAAGGCAGTCGCAGCCCCGCAAGTAGAGCCCGCGACCCCTGACATGCTGGGTCCCACAAGCGGCGGCGATACGCGACAAGGCCATAACGCGGACCTTGAGCGCCCTGGCCAGAGAACCGAGACAACCGACGACCCGACCCCAACTCCGGTCTACCGCCGATACCGGCTTGAGGTGCCCAACCGCAGCCTGGCCGACCCCGAGATTCGGCGAAATGTAGCCAACCTTCTGCAAGCCGTACTTGACGTCGTCGATCCCGAGACCGGCGGCGACCTTCAACTCCTGGATCTCCAAATCAACCTCACGGCCGATCCCGCTGCGGTTGAAGAAATCGAGGCGCACGCCGACGAAGTCCGCGCCACGTGGGCAGAGGAAGAGCTAGATTTCTAGTCCTCGCTGCCCGGTGTTCACCCTGATACACGAGCAGGTTGCCAACAATCCAAACGCTTGCGCCGAACATGGGAACCGCAGGTCCGATCGGCGCGGGGCCTGGGGTCAATGTGCCGCCCCTGAGTGGACCCATGCTCGCTGGAACCCCCTTGGCACTTCCCTCAGATTAAGCGGACAAGGCTCAAAGCTCCCCCAGCTGCGGGTGGAAGGAGCCCAGTGTGGATGGGATGGAGCCAGGTGATGGTGGGTCCGATCGGTGCGCGGGTCGCCATGTGGCGTGGCTGGCGTGGCCTCAGTGCTGCGGCGTTGGCTGAGGCTTCCGGCGAGGAGTATTCACCCATCGACGCCATCGAGAACGGCGACGAGTGGGTGGATCGGCGCGGAATGCTTGCCGGTTGGGCCGATGTGCTTCGGCTGGACCCGGTGGAGCTCACCGGGCAGCCGTATCCCCCGGCGGGAGCGGAGCACGCAGCGGTTCGTGCGGCCGCCTATCAACTTCGGCGGATGCTGGCCGAATCGGGCCCGGTCGTCGAGCCGATCGAGATGGATCACACCATCACCCTGGCCGACGAGATCCGACTGGCTGAGCATCGCGGAGACGAGTTGAGGGTGGCGCAGGATCTCCCCTCGGTGATCGCGAGCCTGGATCACCTCACAGCCGAAGCGCCAGGAGGAGCAGCGGCCGAGCGATTGGAGGGTGTGCGTGTAGACATACACGTCGCCGCATCCGGGTTGTTGCGACGGCTGGGATACCGGGACCTGGCGTGGCTGCTTCTGCATCGGGCGGCACCTGGACGGGCCGAGCCTGTGACGGTGCTGGCCGAGGAGGTTCGCTTGCTGCTCGATCTTGGCTGGCCGGAGTACGCTCTTGCTCGTGCCGCGCGAGTTCCAGCCAACGGCGAGCTGAGCCTGTTGATGGCTTCTGCTCACGCGATGGCCGGTCGCGTCGAATTCGCCCATGAGTTGCTGGACGCATGCGCCATGGACGCGGCAACCCCACCGTGCCAAGCCGCAGTCGCCGGATTGCGAGTGACGGTTGCTGTGGAGACCGGAGAGTTCGAGCGCGCGGCCTTGCTCTACGACGATGTCGAGATGGACGCTCTCGACCCGGCCGATCGGGTCGGGTTGTCGGTCTCGGCCTCTTCGGCGTTCGCCAGGGGCGGTGACATGCGTCGCGCGGTGGAGTTGTTGGTCGGAGCCCACGAACAGACCCCCCTACGCCTGGCGTTGGACCCGTTCGCGCGGGAGTTGCTTACTGTCCTTCCCGGGCGCATCACAGACCTGGCAGTAGCCGGGAAATTGCGCGCTATCGCCGTGCTGGCCGGGGTGTCGTGACCGTCGTGTGGTTTGGGCAACCTCACCTCAAGGGGCGGCCTTTCGTCCTACGCTTCAACGTGGCCACGACTCAGGGGGCGCGATGAACGACGGGTCGCCGCAGCAGGTCGGCAAGCGGCTGAAGGCCGTGCGACTTCAACGTGGACTGTCCCTGCGGACGTTGGCCGGGCTTGCCGGGATCTCGATCGGCATGTTGTCGATGCTGGAAAACGGACAGCGCAAGCTGGAGCGCACCGGTCACATCCTCGCGCTCGCCTCCGCGCTCCAGGTCGCCCCCGCGGAGTTGACCGGGCAGCCGTTCGCGCCCGTCGATCCCCGCGCAACCACCGCCCACGAGGCGATTCCGGCACTGCGACTCGCACTCCTGGGAGTTCATCTCGCCGCCCCGCCCGATCGTCCCGCGCCGCCGACGAGGCTCCTGGCCGCACGTGTGGTCGAGGCGAACCGGATGTACCACGCGTGCGAGTACGACGTCTTGGCTCAGCGACTGCCAGCGCTTCTCGGCGACCTGCACGCCGCAGCAGAAGCCGCCGACGGTGGTCATCGGACCGATCTCCTGAGACTCCTCGCCGATGCCTACCACCCGGCCTGCACGCTCCTGTTGAAGACCCTCGGGTATACCGACCTGGCGTTCATCGCGGTAACGCGGGCAGCCGACGCAATCGAGCAGCTCGACGACCCCGTCTATCACGCGTTGTCCGGCTTCTTCCACACCCACGTCCTGATGGCCGCCGGGAGTCCGGATCAAGCTCTGACCCGCGCAACGCGGGCGGCCGACGAGGTAGAGCGCCACCTCTCCGGAGCCGATGGGCACGCTTTACTCGGGGAACTGCACCTGATCCGCGCCACCTGCCTGACACAGGACACGAAACGATCCGGCCGCGACCAGACCCGAGAGGTCCAGGCGCACCTGGCCGAGGCCGCAGACCTGGCCGCACGCACCGGCGAGACAAAGGCGTGGCACCTGAACTTCGGGCCGACCAACGTCGGCATCCACCGGGTCAGCCTGAACACCGACCTCGGACGCCACGGCCAAGCGGTGTCCGCCGGTGCAGCCGTCACCCCGCAGGTGCTCGCGGCACCGGGGCGACAGGCCGCGTTCCACGGCGACCTCGGCCGTTCGCTGTCCCACCTGCGCGGGCGCGCCGCGGACGCAGTGGTCGAACTCCTGACCGCCGAACGGATCGCCCCTCAGCGCGTCCACGCGAACGTGCTGGTCCGCGAAGCCATCACCGACCTGATGGGCCGCCAACTCCCCACTCACGCCGCGCGCGACCTGCGTGGCCTCGCCCACCGCATGGGGCTCGCTCCATAACCTGATCCGATTCATCCGAAACAAGCTGATTCGCAGGGTTCACCACAGTGAACACCTCTCTGCCCGCCCTTCCCTACGGTCTGTAATCAGATCGCAACGGGCCCGGGAGGCAGACAGCCATGACGACCACCACAAGCCACATCTTCCAGGTGGCCGCCACGCCCGAACGCGTCCCCTGGGCTCGCCACGAGACGGCGAAGGTGCTCGACCAGTGGGCCGTGCACGGCGAAGTCGCCGACGCCGTGCACCTGGTGGTCACGGAACTCGTCACCAACGTCGCCCGCCACGCGGCCCTGATCTCGCCGAACGCCACCGTACGCCTCGAACTCGACGCCGAGGCCCTCGTCGTAGGCGTGGCCGACGCTCATCCGTTCCGACCCCGCGCCCTGCCGGTCGCCCATCCCAACGGTGGCCGGGGCCTGCTGCTCATCCGCGGCCTCGTCGAGGAACTCGGCGGCACCCACTGGGTCGCGGCCGACACCACCACCGGCGGCAAGGAGATCGTCGTCCGCCTGCCTCTGACCGCACCTGGCGCCTAAAGGACCCGCACTCGCGCCATCTCGGCGCATCGCTCCACCACAGGGGGTTCGCGCCGCTGCGCCGTGCCCTGCCTTCCATGCGAAAGGACCACGAGATGCTCACTTCGCTCCGCCACCTCGACGAGGTGGCCCAACAGTGGCGGATCAACACCGAGGACGTGATGCTGATCGCGCTCAACGCCTGCGGGGCCAGGTCGCCCCTCGACAAGCCGCGCATGCGCTTCCGGCTCCGGCTGACGTCGCGGCCCGAGGAGCCGCTGTTCCTGATCCTGTCGCTGGGGCGCGAGGAATCCCCCTTCGAGATCGATGAGACCGACCTACGCCTGCACGGCGTCAAGGTCGGCGAGGTCGAAGGGATCGAGGACGACGACGCCGTACTCGGCTACTGGCGCAACGGGCACCGCATGCTCACGCTCAACTCCAACGCCCGCTCCCAGTGCACCGGCTGCGTGTTCTGCCCCAACACCCTTGAGGGTGCCTCGGATCCGACCATCCGTGCCCTCGACCTGACCGGCTACCTCGGTGCCCTCGCCACCGAATCCGGGCTCGACGACTTAGCCGCCGTGGACACGGTCACCGTATGCACGGGGTGCTTCCTGTACGAGCGACTCGCCCTTGAGCACCTCACCGAGGTACGCGCGGCCATGGCCGACAACGGGTGCTCCGGCACGCTGCACTTCCTTTCGTCCGTGATCGCGACGAACGAGGGCCTGGACGCCGCCGCCGCTCTCGGGGACTTCCACCTCACCCTCACCGCCGAGTGTTTCACTCGTCGGCCACTGATCCTCAAGGAGTCCAAGGCCCGCCTGTCCCCGCCCGACATGGTGCGCGTCCTGGGTGCCGCCAAAGAGCGCGGCATCACGACGGACTTCACCTACATCGTGGGCCTGGATGAGATCGAGCCCGCCATCGAGCATCTGCGCGACTTCGTGCCGGTCACCACGACGTTCCCGCGCTTCCAGACCTACCAGGCGCACAACCCGTTCATGGACGTCTATCGCGCGAAGGGCTCCGACTCGATCGAGTGGCATCTGACAATGCGTCGCAGGGTCGAGAAGCTGTTCGTCAGCACCGACTTCCGACCGCGCTGGTGGCAGAACTACCGCAGCCCGTGGTGCTTCACCTTCGCCGGCGAAGAACTCGTCGGGCCGAGGATCTGACATGGCGACCCGAAGCCCCGGACTCGAACAGGGCGCCTCACTCACCACGTCCGTCGTACGCCGCGTGCGTGCATGGAGCCTGCCGCCTCAGCCGGTCGGCCTTCCTGCGGGACTCGCGCCCGAGGTCGCCGCGGTCGCCACCGAACCGGCCGGGCCGCGCTGGGCCGAGCACCACACGCGCTTCGCGCTCGAACTGGTCGCCGACGAACACTCCGGCTGGGCCGGGCCCATCAGCGAGGTCGGCATGCACCTCATCCTCGACGACCACGCCTCCGGACTCATCGGCCTTGACACGGCGCAACCCCGACGACTGCCGTATCGGCCGACGACCGGACGTCATCACCAGGGCGCACACGCTCGCATCGCAGCCTCCACCATCGAACTCGCCTGCTGGGACCTGGCATCGAAAGCATGCGGTCGCCCGGTCACCAACCTTCTCGGCGGCATGGTGCGGCCCTGTGTGCCCGCCTACGCCTCCGCCCTGGCGCTCGATCCGGAACACCCCGACGCACCATCCGCAGCCGCCGCAATCAAGGCTGGTGGCTACTGGGGACAGAAGTGGCCGCTCCCGAAGAGCCTCATCATCGCCGGCCCCAAGGCGGTCGAGCGCACGTACGCCCGCCTGCGCGAGGCAGCCGGCGGAGATCGCTTCATGATCGACGCGGCCGGACGCTGTCACATGGACGAAGCAATGCGGCTGCTGCCCGTCTTCGCGGACCTGGGCATCGAATGGGTCGAGGAGCTCGCGCCGCCCACGTCGTGGATCTGGCACCGGTTACGCGCTTGCGACAGTGGTGTGCCTTTCGCCGCCGGCGAGCACGCGGTGGACCCGGCGGAGCAGGTACGGCTCCTGGCCCAAGGCGGAGTCGACGTCTGGCAGACCGATCCCGGTTGGTGCGGCGGATTGGCCCGATCGCTGCACACCGTGGAGCTGGCCGCCGACCTGGGCCTTCGTTCTTTCACACACGGCGCCCATCTCGCAGCCGCAGTCGCCCTGGCCGGCGCGTGCTGCCGCGACAAGGTCCCGGCGGTCGAGTACCACCTGACGGTCGAACCACTGCGCCAGCAGGTCTACACCCGCCCGTTGAGCGTCATGGACGGATGGATCGAGGTACCGCAAGCCCCCGGCTTGACCGAGTCGTTCGTCCTCGACGAAGACAAGCCTCGCGCCGAGGTGACCGCATGACCTCCCTTCCCATCACCGCGAAGGCAGGAACCGAGCCCCGGCACGCCGGCGGATTCGCCGACGTCGCGGCAGTGAGTTTCGACTTCGGCGGAACCCTCGTGCGCCCGGATACGCGCCCGACGACCGGGCAGATCGCGGACGTCCTCGGTATCACCCTCGACGACGCTCGCGCCCAGATGGGCAAGATCGCCAAGCGCCGCCTCATCAGCCCCGGCGACTTGGCCGCCGAGATCGCACTTCTGCACCACCACCATGCCTTGGTCGGACCGCTGGTGCAGGTGCTCCAAGGCGCTCGACAACGGGCTGCCACGCCGGACCTGTTCGAGGACGCCGTCCCAATCCTGAAGCTGCTTCGAGCGCGCGGGTTCGCCCTGTACGGGATGACCAACGCGCTCGGATCGTCCATCCCGAACGAGCCGCCGGCCTTCCAGGCTCTGCTGGACGACGTCTTCGCTTCCGCCGAGACCGGCGCATGCAAGCCGGAGCGCGAGGCGTTCGCCGTTGTCGAACGCGCCGTCGGGCTCGCCCCGAACCGACTGCTGCATGTCGGCGACTCGGTCCGCGCGGATGTCACCGGGGCCTTGGCCGCAGGATGGCACGCGGCCTACGTCCAGCGGTCAGGGGATACCGACGCGCCCGCGATCCCGAGCCACGTGCCCCGAATCCGGACGCTGGCTGCCCTCGCACATCTCTTGCCCACACACGCCTGACTCGCCCGGGGAGGTCCGCCATGGACCCGAGCACCAAGAGCACGCACATTCCCCTGACCAGCTCGATTCCCCTGTTCGACTCGTCGCGTCTGCCGCTGCGCACCTGGTGCGCCGATAGCCGCGAGGACCCGCTGACCGGCCTTGTCGCGTTCCCCGACTTCCACTCCAACATCCCTCGGGAGTTGGCGGGGGTCCTCGTCGCGGATGGGCTGGTCGCGCTCGCCATCGGCGACGTGGACGGCCTGAAGGAGCATGTGGAGACCACGAACGCGTCGGACCCGGCCTGCTACGGGCACCTCGCCGGTAACCGCGTCATGGCCCGTCTGGGCGCCGTCTCCCGCGAGTGGTTCGCCGAGCAGACATGGGAGGCCGCATGCGTGGCGACTTTCGGGGGTGACGAGGTGATCATCGCTGCCGCAATCGAGGACCCCGACACCTTCCACCGCGCTATCGGCGTCTTACGGGATCGCCTTGCGGCGGCTTTGCCAACGCCCGTCTCGTTCGCGCTGACCGTCGCGGGCAAGGAGCACCTGCCGCCCGAGCGGAACGGCAACGGCTGGAAGCACACATTCACCGACTCCTTGCTCGGCGGAGTCGATCGCTGTCTGTTCACCTACAAAGCCGCCCGCCGCACCGATACCACTCTCGGTGGCGGCACAATCGCGGTCGCGGAGCCACCGACCGGATGGCACCACCCCACCTCCCGCACCCTGTTGTCGCTGCCCGAGCGCGACGAGACCTTGCACGTGATCGCCCGCCCCGCCGCAGACCGACGCCCACCGGCACTTCTCCTGCCCTGCAACGGCCCGGCAGGACTGCGAGGGCGACGTTTCCGGGTCACCCGTGTCGGGTTGGACCCGACGACGGAAGTGGTGGTGTCTCTCGACGGGCAGGCCGCGCTGCCCTTCCTTCGCGACGACGACGCCGGCGGGGTCGCAGTGGTCCTGCGCCCCATGCGCGATGGCAGCAGGCAGCGCAGGCCGTTGGACCTCATCGCGCGCCTGGCCGAAGCGGGCCTCGACTGGTCGATCCTGCCGCTTCACGAACAGGCCCAGATGCTCCACCTCATTCGCGAATCGGCAGATGCGGATATTCGCGACGCACGCATCGCTGCCGCTGTCCAAGCCGTCCGCGCTCGGAGGCCACGTTGACCACAACCGTTCCGAAGCGGGTCGCCCCAGACTTCCCCGACTGGGGAACGTGCGCGCGGGAAGCATCCGACGCCGTCGAGGACGCCTCGATCGAGGCGTATTGGCGCGCTCTGAACTACCTATGTGCGGCACAGCTCTACCTCGCCGCCAACCCCCGCCTCGCCGAGCACCTCCGGTCGGAGCACCTCAAGGCCGTTCCGCGTGGACACTGGGGCGTGTGCCCGCCGGTCAACCTCGTGCTGGCGGCCCTCGGACCGCTCATTGCGCGGTCCCCGGGCGGCTCCGAGGTCCTCGTCCTGCACGGGGCCGGCCACGCGGGGCCCTCCGCACTGGCCAACGCGTACCTGAACAACACGCTCAACCTCACCGCGCACGGACCGGGCTGGTCGATGGCCGAACTGCGGGCGCTCGTCTCCGGGTTCCCGCATCCGACCCGCTTCGGCGGCGAGATCACCCCGCTCATCCCCGGGGTTCGCCACACCGGTGGGCAACTCGGCCCGGCGCTGGCGATCGCGCAAGGCATGGCGCTCGACGCACCTCGCCGCCTGGTCGTGCCGCTCATCGGAGACGGTGAACTCGAAACCGGTCTCACCGCGGCTGCCTGGCTCGGCCGTCGGGCGCTACTCGGGACGGGTGAGCATGGCGCGGTACTACCGGTCGTTCTGGCCAACGGTCTGCGGATGGGCGGCCCGTCGCTATTGGCCGGACTGACCCCAGACGAGATTCACGATTACTTCGCCGGTCTCGGCTACTTCCCACTCATCCACGACGGCAGCGACATCCGAGGCTTTCGTGAGATGTTGGCGGACGCGTTCGGGCTGCTTCGACCGCTCGGCGAGGCGGGGCACCCACCGGTCGTGGTGCTCACGATGCCCAAGGGCGCGACCGGGCCTGAGGAGGTGTCAGGGCGGCAGATAGCCGGTACGCCAGCTGTCCACAAGACGCCGCTGTCCGACCCGATGACGAATACGGCAGAGTTCGAGGCCCTCGCCCGTTGGCTCGCTTCGTACGGACCAACCGAGCTGCTCGACACGCACGGCCGCCCAGCCGCCCTCGTCCGTCAGGCACTGCCCGGGGCGCAACCGACCCCTGGACCTTCGGTGACGCCTCCGCCGCAAGGCGTCCGCGGCCAAGCGGTGCCCGGGGTGTCGGCAGTCATCCGGGCGCGAGCCGCGCATCACGGGTTTCGCCTGTTCAGCCCGGACGAGATTGGGTCCAACCGGCTGCGGCTCGCCGACAAGCCCTCGCCGCTTCCGCCTTGGGCGGTCGAGGTGCTCAACGAGGAGCTGTGCCACGCGTGGCTCCAGGGCTATACCGAGACCGGCCGCGATGCGCTCCTCGCCACCTACGAGGCGTTCGCACCGCTCAACACGAGCCTGCTGACGCAGCACCTGAAGCACCGACTCCTGCGCTACCGCACAGGTGATGCCGGGCTCCCGAGCATCAACTACCTCATCACGTCGCTGGGTTGGTTCAACTCGTACACGCACCAAAACCCCGGCCTGGCCTCGGCCATGCTCGAACTCGAAGACGGCTTCGTACACCTGTACACCCCGGCCGACTCATCCCGCGCCGCCGCCAACCTGTCCGCGATGCTCGCCAGCCGCGACCGCGTCAACCTCCTGATCACCGACAAGCACCCTGGACCCGGCTTCGCCCCCGACACATTCCGCGACGAACTCATCCACGGCGCGGCGGTATGGCCACACATGGGCAACGGAATGGGCCGCCCACCCGACATCGTGCTCGCCTCCGCCGGCGACGTGCCCGCCCGTAACCTCACGCATGCCGCCGGGTACCTGCGCCGCACCCACCCTCGAACCGTCCTCCAGTACGTACACATCAACGACCTGACAATCCTCGGTGATCCTGCGGACCGTCCGTACGCGCTCGCCGACGAGCCATTCGCTCACCTATTCGGAACTCGGTGTCCGGTCCTCCTGGCCGTACCCACGTACCGACCCGCAGTTCACGCGCTGCTGGCAAGTCGGAGTGAGGCCAATCGCTTCCACGTCGTCGGCTACCGGGATCCCGGCGGCCCGACAACACCGCAAGACCTCCTGACCCACTGCGGAATGTCTGCCGAAGCACTGGCCACCACCGCAACCGAGCTGATCGAGGAGGCCGGATCGTGACGCCCACGCCACTGCCGACCTGCGACCCAACCGTGGTCGAATCCTTCTCTCGCGATGGGTTCGCCGTCCTGCGCAACATCCTGGCCAAAGACCGCCGCGACATGCTCCGGCACGCGGCCGATCGGCTCCTCGCCTCTGCAATCACCACCGGCCGCGACCGGGGCACCGACGGCAAAGACGGATTCCGCGGCGTGGTTGCGTTGGACAGCGCGTTCCTGCCCCTGGTCGCCGAGCCCACCGTGCTCACCGTCGTGGCCACGCTCCTCGGCCCCAACCTGCACCTATTGTCGAGCCACCTGATCGCGCTCCCGTCGATCCCGCCCGACGGTCCCCGCACGATCCGCACCCCGGAGCGCCCCGGCTGGCACCGCGACATGTACGGGGTCAGCCGCGACCTCGGCTCGGCCTCCATCCCCCGTCTGGCCATCAAGGCCGCCTACTTCCTGACCGATCCCACCCCGACCGCCGGCGTCACGATGTTCGTCCCCGGCAGCCATCTTCGTACCGACGAGGTGCAGGTCCCCGCCGGCTCCATCAACCCACCGGATGCAGTCGTCCCACCCATCGGCCCGTACGACGTCGTCCTCTTCGAGAACCGCACGTGGCACGCCGGAGGGCTGAACACCTCCGGCAGCCCGCGCCTGGCCGTGATGATGCAGTACGGCTACCGCTGGCTCGCTCCGGTGGACGATCCTGCTGCCGAACTCCTGCGCCGAGCCGACCTGACCGACGTCGAACGCCAACTCCTGGGAGCCGCGGACCGCGACCCGGACGGCTCACTCGCCAAGGGTGCAGGCGCTCGACCACTCACGCGATGGCTGGAACACCGCGAGCAGGTCGCGGTCGTTGCACAGGAGGCCAACCCCACC
This sequence comes from Embleya sp. NBC_00888, assembly GCF_045207655.1. Taxonomy (NCBI): domain Bacteria; kingdom Bacillati; phylum Actinomycetota; class Actinomycetes; order Kitasatosporales; family Streptomycetaceae; genus Embleya; species Embleya sp. NBC_00888. Next base: position 4,112,035 of record NZ_CP108784.1, read on the forward strand.
CAGGCTCAACGAAAGGCCCCGGCATGACGTACAAGCCCGACGAACTGTTCGCCTCCACCGCCCCGTTCTACGCCCGCTACCGTCCCGGATACGACCCCGCCATGTACGAACTGCTCGTCGACCGTTTCGCCCTGACCGGCACCGAACGCGTCCTCGACCTGGGCACCGGAACCGGCATCATCGCCCTCGAACTCGCGGCCCACGTCGGACAAGTGATCGCGATCGACCCCGAGCCCGGCATGCTCGTCGAGGCCCGCCGACTCGCCACCGAACGCGACATCGACAACATCGACTGGCGTCAAGGCGACTCCACCACCCTGCCCGACATGGACCTCGATCCGCTCCGCCTGGTCACCATGGGCGCGGCCTTCCACTGGATGGACCGCGACCAAGTGCTACGCGACCTGGACGCGCTGATCGATCCCGAAGGCGCGGTCGTCCTGGCCTCCGGCGGAGCACCCGGCGACATCGACCCACCCGACTGGCAAGCCGTCGTCGCGGACGTCCGCACCTGCTACCTGGGCCCGGAACGCCGCGCCGGCGCCGGCACCTACTCCCACCCCAAGGAACGCCACCAAGACGTCCTCGCCCGCTCCGCGTTCTCCGACATCGAAACAGCCCGCTGGGATCGCACCCTCGTACGCACCATCGACGAGGTCGTGGGCTACCAGTACAGCCTCAGCTACAGCAGCCACGCCCAACTGGGCGACACCCGCGCGGCGTTCGAGGCCGACCTGCGCCACGAACTGTCCGCCTTCCAACCCGACGGCCGATTCGCAGAACTCATTCGCACGGAAGCCATCATCGCGACTCGCCCTTGATCCGACGGTCAGAAAAACGCGAGCAGCAACGAGTCCGAGAGTGCACCGCGATTTCGTGCCACTGAACGCCCCGACGAGTACTGATGGCAGTGAGGCCATGAAACCTACGTGGGACTAATGGGACCGTCCAGCGCGCGCACGCGCGCGCGTGCCCGGTTCCACCGCCTTGCGTCCAGCCCTGTCCGCCACTGCCGAGCCTCCAAAGTCATACCGTCTGACCAGCATGTTTGCTCACTCGGCGAGGCCGGCGATCCCTTCGAAGGACGCTGGACCAACCGTGGGACCGCGCCCGACACACCGGTCCCACGGTCGGCACCGGCCAGCGTCACGAACCCGTGGACGCCTCAACGCGCTGCTTCAACGCAAGCTGCTCTTGGTGTGCTCTCTGCATGTTCCGGGTAACCCGCTCGGCCAGGACCGTAACGTCCACACCAGAACCCGGCTGCACAACAGCAGCCTGCTCCGCCTGTCGCTCACGTAGACGGTTGACCGCGAACTCGTCAGGAGAGATCCGCACCAGCAACCACGCAGCGGCCTTCCAGTCGGCGGGCCGCTTGACCTGCTTCGTCTCGGTGACGGGGTTGCCGTGTTCGCCAACGGTGGTGCGGGTCCACTCACTGACGATCTCCCCCTCGGCAGCCCGCCCGATGAGACGCACCGCCCGTACGACGGCCACGCTCCGGGCGTGATCGACCAACGTCACCAGCTCCATGTGCGGCACCAACCGCGGATCCGGTTCGCCGCCCTCGTCCTCGACCCGCTCGGCTTCGGCCCGCCCGAGCGCGAGCCACTTCCGCATGGTCGAAGGCGCGGCGCCCGCCCACCGTGACGCGATCTCCAACGGCACGCCGTTCTGAAGCGCGGGAACCAGGCGGGCAACGACCTCGGGGGTCAGGAGCGTGGGGCGGCCGACACGCGGCTTGCGACGAGACATGTGGCGGACCATAGAGAGTCCGCAGGTCAACGTCGCGTCCTTCAGAACATTTTGAGAGGGTCCTACGCGCGCCTGCGTGAGGGCAACGGCCCTCATGAAAGGGCACACCACTCAAAGGCCCTCGGCCGCCCAACTCTGTCCGGCCGCAACTGCGAGCCCCCTACCTCGATGTCGAGACGCCGGACCACGGCCAGTGCCTCCCGCGCCCACGCGCAGAGGCGTTGTAGAGAGGAACGGAATCCAGCACCCACAGCGCCCGGCATCCCTTGCCTGTGCAGACATGCCTTCAGGAAGGCGGGCGCTGTAGGGACCTCCAGAACCCGAAGCAGCCACTGGTCACACGCATGTGCAGAAGACATGCCTTTGCCCGGTCACCCAACGTCGAACAGCAGGCCCTGTTCCGGCTTCGCGTGAACCGGTGCGATGCGAACGATCGACGCTGCTGCGATCTTTCTGGGTTCGGTGAGCACGTGGCCGTTGTCGCGCATGGCTTGCACCGTCCTGATGACCTGAGTCGGCTTGTACACCGTCTCCAGCAATGTGTAGTCCCTCAGTTCACTGATAGTGATCCCCCGCGGAGAAGCGGAGATTCGAGTCAGGAGAAGGCTTCGCAACCCACACGTGTCCGGCTCCATCTGCAAATCCAAGAGGCACTGCGACGGGTCACGCTGGTCGCGATAGCGAAGTCCGTAGACCGGGTCGACCGCCCACATGGCTTCCTTCATCTTTTCCACGCCCCGGGTGTCCCCAGTACCGAAGATCAGATGCAGGGGGCGACCACCCTCATCAACCATTTCGAAGGACAGGGTAAATTTGAAGCCGGCTCGCTTCAGGGCCTCTCGGTACTGGTTGACGAGGAACCCGGCCTTCCTGTTGGCGGGTTGATCGTTCACGGCCTGCCAGTCGGAGCTGCCGAACATGCGGTCGCCACTTTCGCGATGCGCAGGCTGCTTGCCGAACCTGGCGAGAAACGTTCCGAAGGTCACCAGAACCTCACCACACGGCATGTTCGCAACCCGTTGGACCAGGCTGAAGGGAATGTTCGGCCCTCCAAAACTATCCAGTAGAGCGAAGATCGGATTGCGTGAGATGACGTCCCTTGCCAACGCTGGCAGGAGCGCAGCGCCGCAATCGCCTTGGTAGTACGAGGTCAGGGGCACTCTCGCCTGACCGCTTGGCGCTGGCGCCCAAACAGCAAGAGCCTTCCCCATCTCTTCGCGCAAACGATCCACACGTCGAGAGTCCTCGTCCATGAGAATCATCTGCACGGCCTTGCCGGGTCGGCTGGACAGCGCCGCTGAGAACACCTGGAAGGCCACGACCGGAGACCCAGGCTCTCCGCCGTTGTAGACGCCTGGTCCGGCGAAGCCGTCCACGTATGTGACACGAGGCCACCTGGACAACAGGATTGGCGTCCAGGCTTGAAGGTAGCGCCGGATGATGTCGTGCTTAGCGGCCGTATGTTGATCAAGATCCCACGTGACATCCGTCGGCACAGCCATGCGACCTCCCGCATGCCCAGCGCCCATCTGGCCAATGGACGCGACTCCGGAAATAGTCACATAAGAATCATGATCAGCGACATACCAGGCATGGGGATGGGTGAGTTCTCGCTACCAAGCAACACGGTCCGGATGCTTCTCAGGCATCTGACTCCACTCCGCGCCGTCGAGTTGCCGGCCGCCGGTCTTCGGATTGCGGCCTCCCCACTGCTTGAAGAAGAACGGCACTTGCGCTGCCGAGCAGGCATCACGGACGCCTTGAACCCAAGCTTCCTCAACTGGCCGGAACCCGGGTCCGGACTCGCCTCCGGCGATGACCCAATCGATGCGCTCCAGGTTCAGGCCACCGAGCGGCCCCAACAGGGGTTCACAGGAAAGAAAGCGAACCGCTGCGGGAACGGGACGTAGATCTTCGATCCGATGCATGGCCTTCACGTTCTCGACCGACACCCCGATCCAAACGTTCTTTGGCCAGTTCAGCACTTCAGCCATCTGCCGCAAGCGTCGGGATCGTTTGGTCAAGATCTGGTACGTGTGCTGCGGAGTTTGCGTCATCACTTCGAAAACGTCTCGAATGAACCCCAAGGGAACGCGCGCATGGAACAGATCCGACATGCTATTCACGAAAACCATGCGGGGTCGCTTCCATCCTCGGGGGACGTCCAAGGACGCTGGGTGGATCGCCAGGCCGAAGCCCGGTCCACTTGTCCTTGGATCACCATCTGTCTGGTACTTGGAAGCGCCCATGATCTTTAGCCGGCGCGCCATCGACAAGGCATAGCAGTGGTCACACCCAGAAGAGATCCGATCACACCCGGTTGTTGGATTCCAGGTGGCTTCTGTCCACTCGATTGGTGATCGGTCGCTCATGAATCCTCCTGCCGCCGTTGACTCGACTGACAGTCCACAACGGGTGCCGTTTTGGATGACTCAGGTCCAACGAGCAGAACCCGGATTCGATACCGGCTCATCCAATCAGCCGCCCCCTTCGCCGGCTATCGAATCGGAGATTCCGGTTTCCGCAACGACTCCAAACCGCGAATCATCTTCTGTCCAATCGCGAGAGCGACGTCCGTGCAGCACCCGCAGCGCCCGTAGCACCCTGTGTCTCGCTTCTTCGCAGGTCGGCGCCTTGCGCAGAGTCAGAGAGAGCCCTGGGTCCAGAACCCGAAGCAGCGCCCGCCTTGGCCGTTCGCGGGCGCTGCTCTAGGGTGCTCCGAGGCTGCACGGGTGCTACCGCAGCAGGCATTCGTACAGGTCAAAAGCCTCTTCGGGTGCTACGGGCGCTGCGGGTGCTCACTTACGTGGGGTCTCGCACGTGAGCGTGTACAGACGCGACCGGTTGCCGGACGGCTGCTTCTTGGTGTCGTCGACCGTGATGCCGACTGACCTCAAGAGCGGAGCAAGCCGCTTGATCCTGCCTCCGGCCCGAGTGGCGTCCACCGGCCAATTGCGCGGGCGCGGGTCAGGAGGGGGGACGCACGCCAGCATGTCGAGGGCTGTCCCAGTCCACGATCCGGACCGGTACGCCAGGTCCCTGACCGCTTGGCCGAACGGGTCACCGTCGAGGGCGTCGGCGGCGATGTTCACCGAGGCCGACATATACACGTCGAACGTGTTCCACTCGGTGATCCGGTCGATCGCTGCCAGGATCCGGGCGAAGTCGGCCATCCGCGGCAAGCGTTCGACGTGCACTGTGGGCAGCTCGGCCAGGACATGGCCCAGGAGGTCCAAGAGCGCGCCAAGGATAGCCGGTTGGGCCTTCTCGTACCGCTCGTTGACCTCCGCATCCGTCTTCCGAAGCTCCGGTGGGACCGGCTGGAGTTCGAGCAGCAGCAGGCGTTCGGCGAGGTCGCCGGCCAAGGCTCCGGCGTCGATGCTCGTCATCGCGATCACACGGCGGAACGACATGACCGTCACGTCGTCGTCGGTGAACAACGCCCGTTCGACCACGCCGTCCCCGGTGACCGCCTTGCACAGGGTGTCGGACAGCCACGGCTGAATGGAGCTGATGTTGTCCAGGCACACCGTCCATGACGCGGATGCGGTCACACCCCACTGCTTGATGTCCCGAGGAGCCGAGCGCAGCGGCGCCGGGGACGGGTCCACCAGGTTGACCGCCATGCGAGCCGCGGTGGACTTCCCCGTGCCCTGTTCCCCCTTGAAGGCCAGCACCGGATGCGGGATGTCCGGGAAGCACGCCGCCACCAGCCAGGCGACCAGCGTCCGGAAGCCGTCCTCATCGATGTTGAGCAGTCCCCGGAGCAGATCGAAGCCGTGCCCGGCCGACGACTTGACCGGGGTGACCATCGGGGACGTCAGGCCCGATCGGCGAAAGAGGACCGGAGACTTCGCCTCGATCCGCCACTCGCGGGGCCTGACCACCACACAGCGGCCGTCCGCCGTGCCGAGGTCGATGACGATCGACTCCCCGTGCCGCGCCACGCGAAGACCCACCGGGACCGGATCGCCTGACTGGGCGATGCCCATCAAGACGGTTACCGCAGAGGCCAACGCGCCCTGCGACGGGACGGACCCTTTCGTCTCCTCGTTGTAGAGCTTGGCCAGGCGTGCTCGCAGACCCCCTTCACCACGCAAGGACTGAACCACGTTCGGCCCGTCGACGGGTACTCCGTACAGACGCCCATCCGTCGAGGCCACCAAGTGGTACCGCTCGCGGGCGATGGCTACCAGTTGAGCAGCCTGCGTAGGCCGCTTCTCCTCTTCCGAGTCACGTTCGGGCTCGACTACGCCTGCCTCGCGCACGATCTCGGCGGCCTGGTCGGCGGTGGTGCTCACCTCCCCCTCCCCGGCTTGCGGAGGGCGCCGGTGATCGCCCTCGCGGCCTCACCGTCGGGCAACCCGATGGCACGCGCCGCTGCGAGCAGGGCTGCTTCAGCTTCTCTCTCGGAGAACTTGCCTGCCCCGACGTGTTCGGCCGCCCGGCGAGCTGCCCAATAGAGACGAGAGTTCCGCTCTCCTTCGACGGCTTCGAGGACCACGCGCACCAAACCGGTGAGGCTGGCGAAGCCGGAGGCATCCGCCCCGACCCGCAGTCGATACGGGCGGACCACCGGCTGAGGTGGCATCAGGAAGTCCGGCCACGGCTGGAGTTCGTGATCGAACCGCCCATCCCCCGCCCACCAGTAGGGCTGACCGGTATCGGGGTGCAACGACGGCGGGGCGACGATGTAGCCGTTCGCCTTGACGTCGAGCCCCGCACCCAGCTTGCCCGGGAGCGCGCAACCGGGGTCGGCATAGACGATGTGCAGTCCGCACGAGCCGGTCACCGACGTCAGCGTGCGGGGCAGCGGTCCGTGCTTGTGCTCGATCTCGCGCAGCGTGACCCGTCCGCCGTTGCGAGGGTCGACGTCCACCACGGCGAGCCCGTTCGGGCGGCAGGCAAGACCGATGTTGGCGTTGGGGAAGCGGCGCCACCACTGCTCGATCGTCTGCTGATCGGTGGTCGCGTCGTGGTAGCCGTGCCCGTGCTGCCCACACTCTCCGCGGCACGGGCTTCCAGCACCGTGGGCACTCGGAATCGCCGGGATCTTCCCCTTGAGCGGGAAGACCTTCCATCCGTGATGGGCATACGCCACCGCGGTGGCGAACAGACTGGATGCGACACGCTTCACACCGTCGACCCCAGGTGCGAGATGAACCGGAATGCGGTGTTTCTCAGCCTGTTCGGCTGACGTACTATCCATTTCAGGTGTCCCTTCGGGGCGACCCCGGGGCAGGGCCGCAAACCTGATCGCCCCGGAGTCGCTGTTCTCGTCGTGAATGAGTCCTCGGGGGCGCCGTCAGACCCTGGCCGGTGTTAGCGCACCGGCTGGGGTCTTTTCGCGCCCGGCCATCAGTGGCTCGAAGCGGTGATCCGGACCGCCACCGCACCCTCGGCGGTGAGACCGAGGTGAGCGAACAAGTCGTACCGGGTGACCCGATACCGGCTCCCCTTCTCCAGAAGCCGCACCGGGTATCGCCCCGACTTGGCCAGCGCGTAGCCGTGCGTCCGCCCATATCCGAGGGCCCGGTTGGCGGTCTCCAGGTCGAAGCTCACCGGAAGAGCCAGAAGCTCGGCGTGAGTCATGACGCGGCGTTCGGACGTGCTCATGAGAACCTCCATGCATGTCGAAATGAACTTCCTGAAGTGCAGGAAGGACTGTACGTCGACGAACCTAGCGACATGCACTGGCACAGTGCAACACAACGCGCTATCTTGTCGAAATGAACTCCAGCCCGAGCAGCGTCATCGCCGACCAGGTGCGGCACCACCGCAACCGCCTCGGAATGACCCGCGAGCAGCTCGCCGCGGAGTGCGCCAAGCTCGGTGCGCCCGAGCTGACGTACGCCGCCATCACGAACATCGAGACCGGCCGCAACGACCCCAAGACCGGCAAGCGTCGGCGTGAGGTCACCGTCGAGGAGCTCCTGCTTCTCGGTACCGCCCTCGGTGTACCGCCGCTCCTCCTGTTCCTGCCATTGGGCGAGCGCGACACGGTCCCGGTTCTTCCGGACCAACCCGAGCAGCACCCGCACGCAGTCTGGAAGTGGATGACAGGCGAAGGCGAGCCGTGCATGGTCGGGCCGGACGGACGCCTCTACGCGGACACGCGCTCGCTCGGCGACACCGGCAAGTCCCGCGTGCAAGCGACCCTTGCAGCCGGACACGCCGCTCGGCTGTATCGCGAACTCCAGATGACGACCGACTACTTCAACAGCGCCCACGGCCGTTACGTATTCAGCCTGAACCGGTTCGGACCCGACGCCGAGCAGACCCGAGACCTGCGGTCGGACCGGCTTGGTCAGATGGATGCCCTGGCCGGTGTGCTCAACCGGATGACCGAAGCCGGAGTTCGACCGCCTGCGCAGTCGCTCACTCTCGTGACCGAGATGCGGGGGCTGGAGTTGCTGACCACACCCGACGCCATCGAGACCATCGACGACGTGGAGAGGATGAGTGATAACGGCCAATGAGCGGTTCTCTGACCCGACGCTGTGGCTGTAAGGACCCTGAGACCGGCAAGCAGTACAACGCAAAGTGCCCCGACCGACGCAAGAAGTCGCACGGTTCCTGGATGCTCGCCACGGCCCTACCGGACGACGCCGAAGGCAACCAGCGGAAGTTCCGGCGGATGGGCTACGGGCTGAAGGAGGAGGCACAGACCGACCTCGACAAGGTCTCCGGGCTGCTCCTGCTGGGCAAGGACGACCCCGAGCTGATGGAACAGGTCGTCGAACTCCTCCTGAAGATCGCCAAGGAGCGCGCACCGATCCCCGACTACGAGGAGACGGCCAAGCGACTGCGGAGCGGGGTGTCGCTGACCAAGCACGTGTTCGTCGGGGACTACCTCGACGAGTGGCTCGCCGGGAAGCGTGTCCGCAAGGGCACGGTCACCCGGTACGAGTGCGACATCCGCGTGCACCTCAAGCCACGGATCGGCGACATCCGCCTGGACCGCCTCCGCATACGCCACCTCTCCGAGATGTTCACGGCCATCGCCGATGCCAACGAAGAGGTCCTAGAGAACAACGCGGAGCGGCGCCGGCGAATAACCGAGCTGAAGGAGATCCCCTGGAAGGGCCTGGAGAACCGCGCCAAACGGAAGGCCCTCAAGGACTCCATCGACGCCATGCCGCCCTTCCGGCGGATCACCGGGCCCGCGACCCGAGCCCGCATCCGAGGAACGCTCAGAGCGGCGCTCAACGACGCGATCCCGCGTGAGTTGATCACCCTGAACCCGGCGGCCCACGTCGAACTCGACCCGGTCAAGAAGCCCAAGCCGCTGGTCTGGACGCCCGAGCGCGTCGCCAAATGGCGCGAGACCGGCATCAAGCCGAGCCCGGTCATGGTGTGGACCCCGGAGCAGACCGGCAAGTTCCTCGACCACGTGGCCGACGATGCGCTTTACGCGTTCTGGGACCTGCTCACCTTCCGGGGCCTGCGACGCGGTGAGGGGTGCGGCCTCCGGCTCGAAGACCTACACCTCGAATCCCAGTCCATCTCGGTCCTCAAGCAACTCGTCCAGGACGGCTGGACGGTCGTCGAGGACGACCCGAAGACCGACGAGAGCGCTGCCGAGGTCGCGTTGGACACGGGCAACGTCAAGGCCCTGGAAGCGCACCTCAAGCGCCGCAACGCACAGCGCGAGAAGTGGGGCGAAGCCTGGGTCGAGAGCGGCCGGGTCTTCACGCAGGCGAACGGCGAGTGGCTGCACCCGGGGTGGGTGTCCGCTCGGTTCACGTACCTGGTCGAGGAAGCCGACCTGCCGCCCATCCGGCTGCACGACCTTCGGCACTGTGCCGCGACCCTCGCGCACGCCGCCGGCGCGGACATCAAGACGATCTCGGCGATGCTGCGGCACTCGTCGATCAAGATCACGGGCGACATCTACACGAGCGTCCTGTCCGAGGCGGCCCGCGCGGCGGCCGAAGCGACCATGCTCACCGTCCCCCGAGCCGCCAACGCCAAGGCGCCGAAAAAGCGGCAACTGGTGCGGATCAAAACCGCCGGACACACCCTGGACACATCCAAGGTTCCGGAAAGCAGAAGGCTCCGATTGGTGTGAACCAATCGGAGCCTAAAACCCCAGGTCAGCGAAGTTCTGACCGCAGAAAAACGGAGCCGCCTAAGGGAGTCGAACCCTTGACCTACGCATTACGAGTGCGTCGCTCTAGCCGACTGAGCTAAGGCGGCTTGTCCGCCCACCTTGAAGGTGGCGACAGGGAATGAGTGTACACACCCGTCGGGGTGCTCCACACGCGCGTTTGTCGGGGGTCAGAGGCAGGTCTTGGGCTTGGTGGGGACGGTGCCCTGGGTGAGGTAGTCGACGACCGTGCGGTCGACGCAGTCGCTGCCTCGGCCGAAGGCGGTGTGGCCGTCGCCGTCGTAGGTCAGCAGGTTGCCGGAGGCCAGTTGGGCGGCCAGGGATTGGGACCACACGTACGGGGTGGCCGGGTCGCGGGTGGTGCCCACCACCAGGATCGGGGCGGCGCCCTCGGCCTTGATCGGGTGTGGCTTGCCGGTCGGCGGGACCGGCCAGGCGGCGCAGGTCAGGCCCGCCCAGGCCAGATTGCGGCCGAAGGTCGGGGAGTCGGCGAGGTAGCCGGGCAGGTCGCGTTCGACGTCCTCGCGGGACGTGGCCGCGGGTGGGGCGTCCAGGCAGTTCACCGCCGCGTTGGCGGACATCAGGTTGCTGTACTTCCCGTCCTGGCCGCGCTCGTAGTACTGGTCGTTGAGTTCGAGCAGCGGCTCCCCGTCGCCGCGCTGTGCCGCGTCGAGCGCTTGGCGCAAGGCCGGCCACTGTTCCCTGGAGTACAGCGGCGACAGGATGCCGGTGGTCGCGATCGACTCGGTGACCTTGCGGGTCGCGTCGCCCGGCAAGGGGCGTGCGTCGAGCTGTTGCAGCAGGCCCCGGATCTTGGCCAGCCCGGCCTCGCGGGTCGCGCCCAGCGAGCACGAGCCGCCGTCGACGCAGTTGTCCAGGAACGCCGCCAGCGCGGTCTCGAAGCCGCCGCCCTGCACCTTGTTGGCGGCCGTCGCCGACTGGCTGGGGTCCATCGCGCCGTCCAGGACCAGCCGGCCGACCCGGTTCGGGTACAGCTCGGCGTAGGTCGCGCCGAGGAACGTCCCGTAGGACGCGCCCAGGTAGTTGAGCTTGGCGTCGCCCAGCGACGCGCGGAGCAGGTCCAGGTCGCGCGCCGCGTCGACGGTGCTCACGTGGCCGAGCAGATCGGTCGACTTGTCGGCGCAGGCCTGCGCGTAGGAACGGGTGCCGTCCACCCACGCCTGTTCCTCGGCGGGAGTGTCCGGTGTCGCGTCGAGCTGGGTGAACGCGTCCATCGCGTTGTCGGTCAGGCAGCCGATCGCGGTGCTGCGGCCCACCCCGCGCGGGTCGAAGCCGACGATGTCGAACCGTTTGCGCAGGTCGGCCGGATACCGCGTGGCCGCGTACTGCGCGAAGTCCAGGCCCGAGCCGCCAGGGCCGCCCGGGTTCAGGACCAGCGAACCGATCCGATTCGGGCCGGTGGCGGGCTTCCGCATCACCGCGAGCTTGATCTTCGGGCCGTCGGGCTTGGCATGGTCCAGCGGCACCTGGAGCGTGCCGCACTGGAAGCCGCCGGTACACGCCGTCCACCCGATCGGCTCGGCCGCCGCGGTCGGCGGCGCCTTCTCGCCGACCCTGCCGTCCGGGTCACCGGTCACCGGCGCCTTGCCCGTGTCCGCGATCCGGTCCGGCGACTTCGACGACGAGCCCGAATCGCACCCGGCCAGCAACAACAGGCCGACCGCCGCCGCGGCGATCCTCGCGCACGAACCCCGCAGCATGCGACCCGCTCCTCCGCTAGACCGGTACGACCTTCGGCCCGGTACACCGTGCGCCTCCTGGGGAGGGTAACCACGCAGCCGAGCGATACTCCCCAACGACGCGGCCACGCGGCCACGCGGCCCCCGACCACCGGCCGGGGACCACCGACCGCCGATCACCGGCCGCCGATCAACTACACCGCTTCCCCTTCGCCGGCATCGTCCCGCGCAGCAGGAAGCCCTCCACCGCCCCGTCCACGCACGTGCTGTTGCCGCCGTACGCGGTGTGCCCCTCACCCTCGAAGGTCAACAACGTCGCGTCGGCCAACTGGCTCGCCAGCTTCTCGGCCGAGGCGTACGGCGTCGCCGGGTCGCCCGTCGTACCGACCACCAGGATCGGCGCGCTCCCCGGCGCCCGGATCGCGTGCGGCTTGGTCGGCGACTTGAACGGCCAGTCCTCACAGCTCTGCCCGGTCAGGTCCTCGGCCGTGACGTCGCGCGACAACAACGGGGCCTCGGCCCTGAGCCGGGCCAGTGCCGTCTGCACCTGCTGCGGCGTCGGCGCGTCCCCGCTCCCGTCCGCGCAGCCGATCGCCACGAACGCGTCCGAGCTGTTGTCGTACCGCCCCTGCTCGTCCCGCCCGTTGTAGTTGTCGGCGTAGAACAGCAACCCCTCCGGCGACCGCCGCACCATCGCGTCGGTGAGCGCGTCGCGCAGGTACTTCCAGGCGGTGTCCTTGTCGCCGTACAGCAGGCTGATCACGCCGATCCAACCCAGGCTGGAGGTGAGCTTGCGCCCGCTCCGGCCGGCGAGCGGCTGGTCCTGGAGCCCGTCCAGGAAGTCGGCGGCCCTGGTCGCCGCGGTCTTCGGGTCGTTGCCCAGCGGGCAACCGACGCGGCCCGCGCAGTCCTCGGCGAACCGGCGCAGCGACCGCTCGAAGCCCACCTGCTGCTCGACCGACGCGCTCAGGTTGTCCGCGGCCGGGTCCACCGCGCCGTCCAGGACGAGCCGACCGGTACGGGCCGGGAAACGTTCCGCGTAGGTGGCGCCCAGGTAGGTGCCGTACGAGAAGCCGATGTAGTTGAGCTTCGCGTCGCCCAGGGCCGCGCGCAGGATGTCCATGTCGCGCGCGGCGTTGTCGGTGCCGACGAAGGGCAGCAGTTCGCCGGATCGGCTCTGGCACTCCGCCGCGTACGACCTGTCCCGCTCCTTGGACCGGGCCTCCGCCTGTACCGGGTCGTCGGGCAGGTCCTCGGCCACGTACTCGTCCCGCTCGGCGTCGGTCATGCAGCGCACCGGCGCGCTGCGATCGACCCCACGCGGGTCGAAGCCGACCAGGTCGTAGGCGTCCTGGAGCGGTTTGCCGATGTTGTCCTCGGCCATCCACCACGCCGCCTCGACCCCGGAGCCGCCCGGGCCGCCGGGGTTGAGCAGCAACGAGCCGAGCCGCTGCCCGGGCTTGCCCGCGCTCTTGCGGGTCACCGCGATGTCGATGGTCTTCCCGGTCGGTTGGGAGTAGTCGAGCGGCACGGTGAAGTTCGCGCAGCGGAACGCCTTGGCCTGGCTGCGCTGGTCGGCGTCCTCGGTCTCGCAGTCCTTCCAGGTCGGCCGCTGGGTGTAGAAGCGCGCCAGCGCGGGATTGGGGTCCCCGGGCGTGCCCGGCGCCCCGGCACCCGCCGACGTGGGCGGGGCGGGCGCCGTTCGCCCGCCGCCCGCGGCGTCGCCGAGATCGGACGCGACCGTACAGCCCGCGACTACCGCGACGGCGAGCACGACCGGGATCGCACGGCCGAGGAGTCCCACCCTGGATATTCGTTTCACGCGTACTGCCTACCATCGAACGCATACCGGCGCACGGGCGGTACGCGGTGCGGTCGGACCGATACGCCCCCTCCGCGCACCGCCGGGCCGCGCCGGGTCACGCCGCCGGGTTCCTGGTGTTCTTGCCCAGGAAGACCAGCGCCTCGGGCACCTGACGCGCTATGTCACCCGAGGTCCCGCCCGCGCCCGCGATCGCCTTGACCGTGGTCGGCGCCTTCGCCTTCGCGGCGAATTCGCTGCCCGTGCCGCCGGTGTGGCCGGACAGCAGGATCTGAACGTCGGGCTTCGCGTCGAGCAGCTTGGCCGGGTCGTTCGCCGTCCTCGCCGCCTTCGTCGCCGAATCGGCGTCCCACAGCGGGGACTTGAGCGTGGTGCGGCCGGACAGGCTGACCGCGGCGGCGTAGTACTGCGGGTACTGCAACGCGTACTTGACCGCGCACAGGCCACCCGAGCCGTCCCCGATCAGCGCCCACGAGGCGCGGTCGGGGGTGGCGCGATAGGTGGACAGCACCGCCTCGCGCACATCGTCGTTGTGGAAGGTGGCCATCTTCGGCCGGTTCGGGACGTCGCTGCACTCGGTGTCCTTGGCCGCCGTCTGACCGGCGTCCGCCTCCTGTTTCGAGTACGGCAGCAGTTCGGGCGCGACCACGATGTACGGCGGGACGGTGCCGGCCTCGATGGCCGCCGCGAGCTTGGGCAGGAACGCCACCGAATCGTCCACGAAGCTGTTCGACTCGACGCCCGGCAGCGCCGACTGGGCGACCAGTACGGGGTAGCTGCGGGCCTGGTTGGCGGCGGTGTCGTAGCCCGGCGGCAGCCACACCCACACGTCGGCGGTGACCCCGGAGCGGCGGCCCGCGACGGTCGTCTTGGTCAGCGTGCCACCGGACTTGCTGCCGACCTTGGTGAACTTCTGTGGCGCGGGCTTGGGTTGGCCCGACGTCGCGACCGGCTCGGCGGACGGTTCGACCTTGGTGGCGGAGGCGACGTTCTGCTTGTCGTCGTCGGCCATCCCCTTGTAGGCGAAGGTGCCGCCGACGCCGGCCGCGACCACGGCCAGCACGAGCAGGCCGACGCCCAGCGGCGAGCGCACACCGCGCCTGCGGCGAACGGGCGCCGGATCGGCCCCGATCACCACGGGCTCGACGACGCGCACCGGCTCCGGCCCGGCGGGCACCGCGGAGGCGACCTCGACCGGCGCGAACGGCATCGGCGTCTCGGCTCGCGCGGGCGCCGACCGCGACGTGCCGGTCGACCGCGCCGACCCGGTCGACGTCGACCCGCCCGTCGAACCCGCGGCGCCCGTCGAACCCGCCGACCGCGCCGCGCTCTTCGAACCCGCCGCGCCGATCCGCTCGGCCGGCTCGGTGTGCCCCGGCCCACCGGCCCGCGCCGGCGTCCGCACCTGCTCCCGGGCCGGCACCGACACCGCCGCCGGCAACTCGGCCGCACGGGGCCCGGGTTCGACCTTCGATTCGGCCTCGGATTCGGATTCGGCCGCCGGGTCGGCCGACGAGCCGGCCTCGGCCGCATCGGCCGCGCGCGACGTGCGCGCCCTCAGCACAAGAACGACAATCGCCCCGAGGGTCACCGCGATCAGCAGACCTTTGAGCGTCCTGGTCACGGAACGCAACCCCGCACCGTCCTTCCGAACCTCACCAGCCACAATGTTCCCGCGAACTCTCCCACGATGACGTCCGAGTGGGGGCTCCGGGTTCCGCTCGACGGGCACCTCCGCTCCAAGGAGTGAAGGAGTCGGCCCGGGGCGGGTCTTCGATCCCCCGTCGGGCTCCGACGGGAGATCGAAGACCCGCCCCGGCACCCGCGCAAACGCCGCGACGACCACACGCCCGCGTGCGCGAACCTCGGCGGAACCGCCCCGCGAACCGGCCCGCCGGCGGCGATCCGCGCCCCCGCCGAGCCCGACGCTCAGCCGGTCCGCAGCGTCAGCACCATCGCCTCGACCGCGAGCAGCGGCGCGACGTTCGTGTCGATCGCCCGCCGACAGGCCAGGATCGCCTCGATCCGGCGCAGCGTCGCCTCCGGCGTGGAGGTACGGGCCACCGTGTCCAGGTCCGCGCGCAACACGTCGTTGGCCAACGGCACGGCGGCGCGCAGTTGCAGCGCCAGCACGTCCCGATAGAACGCGGTCAGATCCACCAGCGCGCGGTCCAGGCAGTCCCGCTGGGTGCGGGTGGCCCGCTTCTTCTGCTTGTTCTCCAGTTCCTTCATCACGCCGGCCGTGCCGCTGGGCATGCGACCGCCGCCGACCGCGCCCAGCGCGGCCCGCAGATCCTCGGTCTCGCGGCCGTCCAGATCCGCCGCGACCTGCTTCGCGTCCTCGGCCGCCGCGTCCACCAGACGCTGTGCGGCGGCCATCGCCAGGCCGATGTCACCGACCACCATCGGGATCCGCAACACGTCCGAGCGGCGCCCGCGCGCCTGCTCGTCCAGGGCCAGCCGGCGCGCGCTCTTGATGTCGCCGCCGGAGGCGGCCGCGGCGAACGCGGCCATCGCCGGTTCGATCCCGTCCCGGCGCATCAACAGATCGGCGACCGCCCCGGCGGGCGGCGTGCGCAGCGCCACGTTGCGACAACGCGAGCGGATCGTGGGCAGCGCGTCCTCCAGCGACGGCGCGCACAGCAGCCACACGGTGCGGTCCGCGGGCTCCTCGATCGCCTTGAGCAGTACGTTGCCCGCGCCCTCGGTGAGCCGGCCCGCGTCCTCCAGGATGATCACCTGCCAGCGCCCGCCCGCCGGCGTCATGGCCGCGCGCCGGACCAGGTCGCGGGTCTCCTTGACGCCGATCGAGAGCAGCTCGGTGGCGACCACGTCGACGTCGGCGTGCGTCCCGGTGAGCGCGGTGTGGCAACCGTCGCAGTGTCCGCAGCCGGGCTCGGCGCCCAGCGCCAGATCCGGGCTGACGCACTGCAGCGCCGCCGCGAACGCCCGCGCGGCGGTCGCGGTGCCGACGCCGGGCGGGCCGGTGAACAGCCACGCGTGGGTCATCCCGCCGACGCCCTCGCCCGCGAGGACCGCGCGGGCGGCGCCGGCCGCGGTGCGCAACTGCTCGGCGACGCGATCCTGCCCGACGAGGTCGTCCCAGACGGTCACGCGCTCTTGTCTCCTCGTTCCGGTGTGCCCCGAGTACGACCGTACCGGGGTGACGTGACAATCGAGGCCACGTCACCCCGCGGCCGGGTGTGCCCGGTGCGGTCCGGCGTCAGGACTTGTTGCGCCGCCACCGCCGCTTGCGCTCCGGCTCGGCCGGCTCGTCGTCCGCGTCCGCGTCCGCCCCCGCCTCGTCCGCGGCCGGATCACCCGTCCACGGCCCGAGCAGGTCGTCGGCCAGCGAGTGATCGCCCGGCGCGGCCGGCGGCGGCAGCACCGGCAGCGCGTGCGTCTCGTCCAGGTTCAGTTTCGGGATCTCCCGGGTGTCCTCGGCCGCCTCGCGCAGCTTTATCTGCCGCAACTCGGTGGTGTCGGCGTCGTCCGCGGACACCTTGGGAACGCCGTGTACGGGCGTCTCCCCCAGCGCCGGGTCCGGCCGCCGGATCCCGTGCACCGGAGTCTCGACCATGTCGGCGTCCGTCGAGGGACCCGCCTCCGCGGCGAGTGCGGCGGCCTCCTGCGCGGCGCGTGTCCGCGCGGACGCCGCGGCCTCCGCCGCGCGCGAGGCCTCCCGCTCGGCCCGGCGACGATCGGCCTCGGCCCGGCGCAGCGCGTCCTCCGCCCGACGGCGCTCCTCGGTGGCCCGGCGCTCGTCGGCGACCCGGACCGCCTCCTCGGCGCGCATGCGCTCGACGTCGCGGGCCGCCTCGGCCTGCAACCGGTCGCGCTCCTCCTCGGCCAACCGCTGCCGCTCCAGAGCCGCCTCGCGCTCCTCCTCGGCACTGGCCCGAGCCTGCTCGGCCTGGAGCGCGGACGCCTCCTCGAGCCGGCGGCGCTGCTCGTCGCGGCGCTCGGCCTCCTCCTCGGCGCGCACCCGGGCCTCCTCGGCCCTGGCCTTGGCCTCCTCGGCGACCCGCTGCTGCTCCTGGGCCCGGCGCTCGGCCTCGGCGGCGAGCCGGCGGCGCTCGGCCTCGGCGTGCAGCCGGGCCTCCTCCGCCGCCTCGGCCGCGGTGCGGGCCCGCTCGTCCGCCTCGGCGGCGATCCGACGGGCCTCCTCCTCGGCGTAGCGCTGCTCCTCCTCGGCCAGCCGGGCCGACTCCTCCTCCAGCCGGGCCTGTTCGGCCTGGCGCTGGCGCTCCTCGCTCTCCGCCCGCAGCCGGGCGATCAGCGCGGCCTTCTCGGCGTCCCGCGCGGCCTGCTCGGCCTTGCGCCGGGCGTCCTCCTCGCGCATGCGCTTGGCCAACTCCAGCGCCTGGCGCTTCTCCTGCTCGGACAGCGGCAGTTCGCGGTCGAGCCGGTGCCGGATCGGCGTGGTGACCGCGTCCGGCTCCTGGTCGGCGTCCACGACCAGGTAGCGGTCGGGGTCGTGCGCGGCCAGGTCCAGGAACGCGTGCCGCACCCGCAGGTGGAACTCGCGCGGCTCGGACTCCAGACGGTCCGGTGCCTCGGTGAAGCGGCCGTGACCCACCGCGGGGTCCAGGTCGAGCAGGATGGTCAAGTCGGGCAGCAGCCCATCGCCGGCCCAGCGCGAGACCCGGCCGATCTCGCGCGCGCCCAGGCCGCGCCCGGCACCCTGGTAGGCGATCGAGGAGTCGATGTAGCGGTCGCTGATCACGATCGCGCCGCGCCGCAGCGCGGGCAGGATCACGGTCTGCACGTGCTCGGCCCGGTCCGCCGCGTACAGCAGCGCCTCGGTGCGCGGGTCGATCGGAGCGCCGTCCAGGTCGAGCAGCATCGCGCGCAGGCGCTTGCCGACCTCGGTCGCACCGGGCTCGCGGGTGACCACGACCTCGTGGCCCTTGGCCCGGATCCACGCCGCGATCGCGTTGGCCTGGGTCGACTTGCCCGCTCCCTCGCCGCCCTCCAGGGCGATGAAGAAGCCGGTGGCCCCGGCCGGTCGGCCGGTGATGTGGTCCTCGTTGCGGGTCGCGGCGGCCAGGTCGCGCAGGATCGGCACGCCGCGCCGGTCGTCCACGCTCAGCAGCGCGATCCAGCCCAGAATCACCACGAACGCGCCGGTGCCGGCCAGGATCAGCGCGGCACCGCTGTAGTCGAAGGTGAACCGGTCCGCGATCACCCACGAGCGCACGCCCACGTAGCCCGCGCCGATCGGCGCGGCGACCAGCGCCACGAACAGCACGATCCGCACGATCAGTTGGGCGAACGCGAAGGCCCGGGCCCGCAGGTCCTCACCGAAGTCGAGGCCGTACATCGTGTATCCGGTGACCCACGCGACGCCCGCGAACACGCCGAGCACGGCGGCGAGTACGGCGGCCACCACCACGTTGGCGACCGCGGCCAGGATCAGCAGGGTCAGACCGGCGAACATCACCGCCACGCCGTACAGCCGCCGCCGGCTGAACGCCGGCACCACCCGCGGACCCCACAACATGCCCGCGCTGACGCCGGCGATGAGCATCAGGAACACCGTGCCGTAGGCCGCGTTGCCCGCGTGCAGACCGACCACCAGCAGCGGCGCGGTGGCCACCAGCGCGCCGCCCGCCAGGAACAGCGCGATCATCCCGACGATCAGGCCGCGCGCGGTCCGGCCGTGGCCGAACACCTTGCGCCCGTCGGCGAGCACCTTGAACGGGTTGGGCCGCCGGGTGCTGACCGAACGTCCACGCGTGGGCATCCGGATCAGGAAGGCGAACACCGAGGCGGCCAGGAACACCGCGCCCGCGGTGTAGCAGGCCAGGTTCGAGGGGTGCTCGACGAACATCGACACATCGTGCGAGAAGGCGGTGCCGATCAGCGCGCCGAGGATGAACAACAGCGCCGCCGCCGGGGCCGCGCCGTAGGAGGTCACGAGGTTGAACTGGTTGGCGGTGCCCAGCCGTTGCCGCGGCACCAGGTTCGGCACGGTGGCGTCCCGAGCGGGTCCGGCGAGCGCGCCGACCACACCGACCGCCGCGGTCGCGCCCCACACCCACCACATCTCGTCCACCAACGGCACGGACACGAGCACCAGGGCCCGGATCACGTCGCACGTCACCAACGTCCAGCGCCGGTCGAGGTGGTCCACGATCGCGCCCGCCACCGAGGCGACCAGGGCGGCCGGCAGCATCCGCAACGCGAACACCACCGCGACCGCCGTGGCGTGCTCGCGGTAGTCGCCCTCGACCGTCCACAGCGCTGCGGAGGTCAAGGCGAGCAGCGCGAGCCAATCGCCCAGCGCGGACGCCGCGACCGCGAACCAGAAGCGGCGGAAGGGGCGGATGCTCAGCACGCCCCCGATGCCCTCTGTCGGTTCGACCTGACGGGGCGGTATCGCCGAATCCGGCGCTTGCTGCTCCGCGTGCGTCATACGGAGAACCCTAACGTCGTCACCTGACGGGAAACGGCAACCTCGACCGATCCCCCGTGCTCCGGCGGCGGACCGTAGCACAGGGCCCGATGTCGTCGCCGGAACCGACCGAGGCGGCGCCGGATCCCGCCGGCGCCGCCTGATCGAAACGTACCGAGATATCCCTACCTCGACACCGAGATATCCCTACCTCGGTCCTGTCGCCTCACGCCTCGTCGGCCGCGTTCTTCGCGCCGGCGTTGGCCGTCGCCTTCGCCGCCGCCGACTTGGTGGTCTTGCCGTCGGCCGCGGGCTTCTTCGCCGCCGTCTTCTTCGCGGCGGTCTTCGTGGCCGTCGTCTTCTTCGCCGGGGCCTTCTTGGCCGCCGCCTTCTTCGTCGTCTTTTTCGCCGGGCCCTTGGCCCGCTTGTCCGCGAGCAACTCGTAGCCGCGCTCGGGGGTGATCGTCTCCACCGAGTCGTCCGCGCGCAGCGTCGCGTTGGTCTCGCCGTCGGTCACGTACGGCCCGAACCGGCCGTCCTTGACCGTGACCGCCTTGCCGCTGACCGGGTCGGTGCCCAGCTCCTTCAGCGGCGGCTTGGCCGCGGCCCGGCCGCGCGCCTTGGGCTGGGCGTAGATCGCCAGCGCCTCGTCGAGGGTCACCGTGAACAACTGGTCCTCGGTCTCCAGCGAGCGCGAGTCGGTGTCCATCTTGAGGTACGGGCCGTAGCGGCCGTTCTGCGCGGTGATCTCGGTACCGGTCTCCGGGTGCTTGCCCACCACGCGCGGTAGCGTGAACAGCTTGAGCGCGTCCTCCAGAGTGACCGTGTCCAGCGCCATCGACTTGAACAGCGACGCGGTGCGCGGCTTGGGGCCGTTCTTCGCGGTGGCCTTCTTCGCGGTCTTCTTGGCCGGCTTGGCACCGTCCGCGGCCGGGGCCGGGGCCGGGGCGGCGGGCGCCTCGGGCTCCGGCAGCACCTCGGTCACGTACGGGCCGTAGCGGCCGTCCTTGGCCACGATCATGTGCCCGCTGACCGGGTCGATGCCCAGCTCGTGGTCGCCGCTGGGCTTGTCGAGCAGTTCCTCGGCCTTGGCCACGGTCAGCTCGTCCGGCGGCAGGTCGTCCGGCACGTCCGCGCGCCGCTCGCCGCGCTCGACGTAGGGACCGTACCGGCCCACGCGCAGCACGATGCCCTCGCCGACCGGGAACGAGTTGACCTCGCGGGCGTCGATCGAGCTGAGGTCGGTGACCAGCGCCTTGAGGCCGCCGAGGTGGTCCTCGTCGGGCCGGCTCTCGTCGCCGAAGTAGAACTTGCGCAGCCACGGCACGGCCGCGGTCTCGCCGCGCGCGATCCGGTCGAGGTCGTCCTCCATCTTCGCGGTGAAGTCGTAGTCGACCAGCGTGGCGAAGTGCCCCTCGAGCAGCCCGACCACGGCGAACGCGAGGAAGGACGGCACCAGCGCGGTGCCCTTCTTGAACGTGTAGCCGCGGTCCAGGATGGTGCCGACGATCGACGCGAACGTCGAGGGCCGACCGATCTCCCGGTCCTCCAGCTCCTTGATCAGCGACGCCTCGGTGTAGCGGGCCGGCGGCTTGGTCGCGTGGCCCTCCGGGGTGAGCTCGTCGGCGCTGAGCGCGTCGCCCTCGGTGACCATCGGCAGCCGCCGCTCGCGGTCGTCCAGCTCCGCGTCGGGGTCGTCCGAGCCCTCCACGTAGGCCTTGAGGAAGCCGTGGAAGGTGATGATCTTGCCGCTCGCGGTGAACTCGGCGTCGCGCCCGGGCAGGTCCGCGCCCTGGGCGATGCCGCCGATGCGCACGGTCACCGACTGGCCGACCGCGTCCTTCATCTGCGACGCGACGGTACGCATCCAGATCAGCTCGTACAGCCGGAACTCGTCGCCGGCCAATCCGGTCTCGGCCGGCGTGCGGAAGCTCTCGCCCGAGGGTCGGATCGCCTCGTGCGCCTCCTGCGCGTTCTTCACCTTGCCCGCGTACACCCGCGGCGCGTCCGGCACGTACTCGGCGCCGTACAGCTCGCGCACCTGCGCCCGGGCGGCCGTGACGGCCGTCTCGGACAGCGTGGTGGAGTCCGTACGCATGTAGGTGATGAAGCCGTTCTCGTACAGCTTCTGCGCGATCTGCATCGTGCGCTTGGCGCCGTAGCCGAGCTTGCGCGAGGCCTCCTGCTGGAGGGTGGTGGTGCGGAACGGCGCGTACGGGGAGCGACGGTAGGGCTTGCGCTCGACGGCGCGCACCGTGAACGACGCGGACTCCAGCGCGGCGCTCAGCGCGCGCGCACCGGCCTCCTCCAACTGGAGCACACCGGCGTTCTTGAGCTTGCCGTCCTGGCCGAAGTCGCGACCGGAGGCGACCCGCTTGCCGTCCAGCGAGACCAGGCGCGCGTTCATCGTGCTCGGGTCGGTGGGGTCGCCCGCCCGCCCGGTGCCGAAGACGCCGAGCAGGTCCCAGTACGAGGCCGAGGTGAACGCGCGGCGCTCCCGCTCGCGCTCGACCACCAGGCGGGTGGCCACCGACTGCACACGGCCGGCCGACAGGCGCGGACCGACCTTCTTCCACAGGACCGGCGAGACCTCGTAGCCGTAGAGGCGGTCGAGGATGCGGCGGGTCTCCTGCGCGTCGACCAGTCGCTGGTTGAGCTCACGCGGGTTGTTCACCGCGGTGCGGATCGCGTCCTTGGTGATCTCGTGGAACACCATCCGGTGCACCGGCACCTTGGGCTTGAGCACTTCGAGCAGGTGCCACGCGATGGCCTCGCCCTCGCGGTCCTCATCGGTCGCGAGGAAGAGTTCATCGGCGTCCTTGAGGAGCTTCTTGAGCTTGGCGACCTGGGATTTCTTGTCCGCGTTGACCACGTAGATCGGCTCGAAGTCGGCGTCGACGTCGACCCCGAGACGGGCCCACGGCTTGCCGGCGTACTCGGCCGGGACCTCGGCGGCGCCGTTGGGCAGGTCGCGGATGTGTCCCACGCTCGCCTCGACCACGTAACCGGGGCCGAGATAGCCCTTGATCGTTTTCGCCTTGGCCGGGGACTCGACAATGACGAGTCTCAGGCCGTCGCGCGCGGTCTCGCTGCTCGGGGACACCTTCGCTTCTCTCTCCATCGTCGTCGGCAGCGGCCGTGCCCAGTTGGGCAAGGCCGTACTCGGGGGTTCGTATTCACATTGCGGTTGCCGGGTGGCGGAGCGTGACCGGGGGTCGGCCCCGTGTGTCAAACCGGTTCTGCTCGGCTTGCGTCACGGAGTCGTCCCGGCGCCGCTGTCCGGCCGGACCGTCCCCCGGATCCGGCGAATGCTCCGACGGCCGGGTCCCATGCCCCTCGAACGGTAACGCGCGCATCGCGGTTCCCGCCTCCCGACCCCGTTGGTTCGTGGCCGAACGGGAGGCCGCCGCCTCCATACAACACATTTTCTTGGCAACGGCAAGGAGTATCCGGTGGGGACAACACCTGCGACTGTACAGGCGTGTCGCCCCGGATCACGGTGCACCGGCCCAAGCCGCGCTCAGTCGGTGGTGTCGGACTCCGCCGGGAGAGCCTCCCCGACCTCGGGGAACAGCAGGAATCCGTCGGCAACCAAACCGCGCAGTTCGCCGGGTACGGCGTCGCGCAACCGGGCCGGGTCCTCCTCGAGCAGCTCGGCGATCGCGTCCACGATGACGCCGGCCGGAAGCCGCCCGTCGCTGGCCCCGGCCAGGGCCGCGCCGACGGTGTCCACCCGGTCCGCGCGACACATGCCGCGCCGCTGCCGCAGCACGACCGCCTCGGGATCCTCGGCGCCCGGGGCGCCGGTCTGCTCCTGGATCACGTGGTCGGCGAGCCGGAAGGGGACGTCGAGCAGGCCGTCGTCGTCCGTCCCGGCCAGCCGGTCCTGCCGGCCGAACCACGCGTGCACCTCCGAACCGAGCGGTTGTTCGATCGCGTGCGGCCAGTCCTCGATGTGCACGTTCGGCGTGTCGGCGCCCGACGCGCGCAGCGTGATCCAGCCGAACCCGATCCCCTCCACGCCGTCCCGCTCGAACGCGGACAGCCACGCGTCGTAGCGTTCGGCGTAGGCGGCCCCGCGATGGTCACCCGAATCGCGCAACCACAGCTCGGCGTACTGCGCCGGGTCCTGCACGTCGCGCTGGACCACCCACGCGTCGCAGCCGGTGGGCGCGAGCCAGGCGGCCAGCCGGTCCTGCCAGTCCTGCCCGCGCAGGTGCTGCCAATTGGCCAGTAGCTGGCAGTAGCCGCCGTCGTTCAGGAAGCGCGGCGCCTGCGCCACCAGGAGTCGGCACACCTCGTCGCCGGGCAGGCCCGCGTCGCGGTAGGTGAACCGTTCACCCACCGGAGTGATCACGAACGGCGGGTTGGACACGATCAGGTCGAACCGCTCGCCCTCGACCGGCTCGAACAGGCTGCCCTCGGCCAGGCCGACGTTGCCCACCCCGGACAGCGCCATGGTCAGCCGGGTCAGGTCCAGCGCCCGCTTGTTGACGTCGGTCGCCAGCACCGAGTCGGCGTGTCGCGACGCGTGCAGCGCCTGCACGCCGCATCCGGTGCCCAGGTCCAGCGCGCGGCCCACCCGCTCACGCACGGTGATCCCGGCGAGCGTGGTGGACGCCCCGCCGATGCCGAGCACGTGGTCCGCCCGGACCGGGCCGTTCACGCCGCCGATGCCCGCGCCCAGGTCGGACACCACCCACCAGTCGGTGTCCGCCTCGCCGTAGGGCCGGATGTCCACGAGCGGGCGCACGTCCTCGCCGTCCTGCTCCAGCAGCCCGCCGGCCAGCGCCTCGGCCAGCGGCAGGGCCCGTCGCACGTGCGCCTCGGGCGCCGAGGTCTGCAGCAGGAACAGCCGGATCAGCACGGCCCGCGGGCTCGCCGCGTCCGCCCGCAGGGCACGCAGCGCCGGCACGGTCTCACCGCGCGACAGCGCCGCGTACGCCTGCGGTCCGAGGGCGTCGAGGCAGCCGTCGACGGTGTAGTCGGCCGCGATCAGGGCCTCGCGAAGTCGGGCCACCTGGGAGGTGTCGTTCATGGTCACGCGCACCATCCTGCCTCGTGCACGAGGCCCGGCGGGTCAGCCGGTGGCTGCCGTGCCGGTCGGCGGCGCCGAGGAGGACGACGTGCCGCCGCTCGGCGGCGGGCCGCTCGGCGTGGTGGACGCGCTCGAGGAAGCGCTCGGCGACTTGGACGCGCTCGGCGCGGCGCCCGAGGCGCCGGCACTGGGAGTACCGCCCGGCGCGGCGCTCGTCGGCGCCGAGGTGACCGGCGCGGTGGGGAGCGCGTCCGGCTTGCCCGCCGCGCATCCCGGCACCGCCGCGAGCGCCTTGCCCGGCTCGCCGCGGTGCAGCTTGTCCAGCGCCGTGTGCGCGGACGCGCGCAGCCCGTCGATCTCCGGGTTCAGCGAGCGCAGTCCGTCGGCGAACACGTTCTGCTTGTCGGTGGCCAGGCTCTCCACCTTGGCCTGGATCCCGGCCCAGCCCTTGGCCGCGTTGCGCAGTTCCGCGACCACCGACGTGCGCAGCGTGGCGCCGTCCGCGACGGCGGGTATGCCCGCCCGGTCGATCGCGTCGGCCAGCGCGTTGTCCGCGTCGGCGAGTCGGGAGATGTCGGCGGCCAGCCGGGTGCGCAGAGTCGCGGGCTGCTCGTTGGGGATCACCGTGCCCACGTCGGCCAGCGCCACCCGCGCCTCGTCGATGCGCGCCGTCACATCCACCGCGCAGACCTTCGCGGCCCACGCCCGCAGTTCGGCCTGCGTCTTCTTTTTCTCGTCGTTCTTGTCGTCGTCGCCGCCACCACACGCGGTCAAGGCCGATGCCAGGACCAGCGCGGAGACCACCAGGAACTTCCTCGACACGCTTTCCACCTTTGCTCGGAGCCGGACGCAGACTCGCACAGCGCAAAGGTGTTCGGCCAAACGCGCACCTCGGACGTGGCACGGGCGCGGTACCGGATTCCCCGGTTCCGCGCCCGTGCGCACCTCGGATCGGATCAGGCGGCCGCCTTGGTCGTCCGCTCCTCGTGGTCGTCCTCGTCCTCGCCGACGACCACCGACTTGCGCTTGCTGTACCAGACCGCGCCCACGATCACCACGACCGAGAAGGCCGCCGCGAGGGCCCGCAACGCGCCGCTCTCGTCCGCGCCGATGCTCAGCTTGACCACGGCCGGCGCGATCAGCAGCGACACCAGGTTCATCACCTTGAGCAGCGGGTTGATCGCCGGTCCGGCGGTGTCCTTGAACGGGTCGCCGACCGTGTCGCCGATGATCGTGGCCTCGTGCGCGGCCGAGCCCTTGCCGCCGTAACTGCCGTCCTCGACCATCTTCTTGGCGTTGTCCCACGCGCCGCCGGAGTTGGCCAGGAACACCGCCATCAGCGTGCCGGTGCCGATCGCACCGGCGAGGAACGCCGCGAGCGGGCCGATGCCCAGGGTGAAGCCGACCGCTATCGGAGCCATCACCGCGAGCAGCCCGGGAGTGGCCAACTCGCGCAGCGAGTCGCGGGTGCAGATGTCCACCACTCGGCCGTATTCGGGCAGTTCGGTGCCGTCCATGATCCCGGGACGGGTGCGGAACTGGTTGCGCACCTCGAACACCACCGCACCCGCCGCCCGGGAGACCGCGTTGATCGCCAGGCCGCTGAACAGGAACACCACGGCCGCGCCCAGGATCAGCCCGACCAGGTTGTTCGGCTGGGTGATGTCGGTGGCGAACGCGAACGAGGTGAGCTTGGAGGCGTCGGCCAGTCCGCCCGCCTCCTCCACGGCCGTGCGCACGGCGTCGCGATAGGACCCGTACAGCGCGGTCGCCGCGAGCACGGCGGTCGCGATGGCGATGCCCTTGGTGATCGCCTTGGTCGTGTTGCCCACCGCGTCGAGCTCGGTGAGCACCTGGGCGCCCTCGCCCTCGACGTCGCCGGACATCTCGGCGATGCCCTGCGCGTTGTCGGAGACCGGTCCGAAGGTGTCCATGGCCACGATCACGCCGACCGTGGTCAACAGCCCGGTACCCGCGAGCGCGACCGCGAACAGCGCGAGCATGATGATCCCGGCGCCGAGCAGGTACGCGCCCAGCACCGCCACCGAGATCAGCACCGCGGCGTACACCGCGGACTCCAGGCCCAGCGCGATGCCGGACAGGATCACCGTGGCCGGGCCGGTCAGCGAGGTCTTGGTGACGTCGCGCACCGGTCGCCGGCTGGTCTCGGTGAAGTAGCCGGTCAACTGTTGGATGACCGCCGCGAGCACGATCCCGATCAGCACCGCCACCAGCGCGAACACGCGCGGGTCGGCGTCGTGCGCGAGGATCTCCTGATCGGTCAGCCCGTCCAGGTCCGAGAACTTGCTCGGCAGGTACAGGAACGCCGCGCCCGCGACCAGGATCAGCGAGATGACCGCCGAGACGAAGAAGCCCCGGTTGATCGCGGTCATGCCGCTGCGGTCGCCCGGCCGAGGCGCGACCGTGTAGATGCCCACGATCGCGGTCAGCACGCCGATCGCGGGCACGATGAGCGGGAAGACCAGGCCCGCGTCGCCGAAGGCGGCCTTGCCCAGGATCAGCGCGGCGACCAGGGTGACCGCGTACGACTCGAACA
The DNA here is from genome assembly GCF_045207655.1 of Embleya sp. NBC_00888. NCBI lineage: Bacteria > Bacillati > Actinomycetota > Actinomycetes > Kitasatosporales > Streptomycetaceae > Embleya > Embleya sp. NBC_00888. Next base: position 4,139,414 of record NZ_CP108784.1, read on the forward strand.
GGTCCGCGGCCATGCCCGCGCAGTCGCCCACGTTGTCCCCGACGTTGTCGGCGATCGTCGCGGCGTTGCGCGGGTCGTCCTCGGGGATGCCCTGTTCGACCTTGCCGACCAGGTCCGCGCCGACGTCGGCGGCCTTGGTGAAGATGCCGCCGCCCACGCGCATGAACATCGCGAGCAGCGCGGCGCCGAAGCCGAAGCCCTCGAGCACCTTGGGGGCGTTCTCGCGGTAGAGGATCACCACGAGGGCCGCCCCGAACAGGCCCAGGCCGACCGTGAACATGCCCGCGACGCCGCCGGTGCGGAAGGCGATCCGCATCGCGGCGTCCCGACCGGCGTTGCCGGAGCGGGCCGCGGCGGCGACCCGCACGTTGCTGCGCACCGCGAGCCACATGCCCACGTACCCGGTGACGGCCGAGAAGACCGCGCCCACCAGGAAGAAGATCGAGCGGCCGATCCGCTCGTTCCAGTCGTCCGCGGGCAGCAGCATGAGCAGGAAGAAGACGCCCACCGCGAACACCGCGAGCGTGCGGAACTGGCGGGCCAGGTAGGCGGCCGCGCCCTCTTGGATGGCGCCGGCGATCCGGCGCATGGATTCGGTGCCCTCGTCTGCCGCGAGCACTTGACGCACGAGTCCGGCGGCGACGCCCAGGGCACCAAGGGCGATCACCGCGACGATGACGACGTAGGTGAGGTTGCCGCCGGTGACGGAGACGTCCGCGGCGACGGTGAGTTCGGAGGGGTGGATCCCGGACATTCGTCCTCCTTGGCTAGGAGCACTTTCAGATCGGGACTTCTCAATGCGAAAGGAGTGTATGCAAATGATCAAGATCAGACCATGGGAATCGCCATGATCAGATCAAATTACCGATGAAATCCGGGCGCGATTCCCAAAAATGGCCTATCGATCCGGAATCAGGTTTTACGACCCGGAAAAGGGGATACACGAGAACGCCGAAATCGCCCCCGGGCGTCCCGGGGGCGATGAGGTGGTACGGGGTGGGGCTCGGTCAGCCCACGGTCTCGGCGGACTTCGCGCCGGAGGGCCACGACATGCGGATCACGCCGCCCTCGGCGCCGGTCCGCACGTCGAGATCGTCGACCAGGCCGAGAATCACGGCGAGGCCCATCTCGTTCTCGATCAGATCGAGGCCGGAGCCGTTCGTGGACAGGTCGGGCATCAGCCCGGCACCCTCCGCGAGGCCCGCCTCGGTCAACGCCGGCTGTGGGACGCCGTCGTTGACCTCGATACAGAAGCGGCCGTCACCGTCGTCCAGGGTGACCGTGACCGGGCGGTCGTCGTCCACCCGGTCCTGGTGCATCCCGACGGCGCGGGAACACGCCTCGCCGACGGCGAGGCGCACCTCGTCGAGCACCGTCTCAGCAACCCCCGCGCGCCGCGCCACGGCGGCGGCGACGAGCCGCGCCGTGCGGACGTGTTCGGGCAGCGCGCTGAAGCGCAGCTCGACGATGGCCATGGTTCCCCCAGCCGTGCGAGCACCCGCCCGGGCCGGCGCGGGTGCGGTGTGCGTCCGGTCAGGACGTACGTCGGTCAGTCGGACGAGGCGATGGCCACGGCCACCGACGGATGAATCGGGAAGACCTTGGTCAGGCCGGTGATGCGGAAGATCTTCAGGATGCGCTCCTGAGTGCACACCAACTGCAGCGACCCTTCGTGGGCACGCACCCGCTTCAGGCCACCCACCAGCACACCGAGCCCGGTCGAGTCCAGGAAGTCGACGGCTTCCATGTCGACGATCAGGTGGAACTGGCCTTCGTTGACGAGTTCCACCAGTTGCTCGCGCAGCTTGGGTGCGGTGTATACATCGATCTCGCCGCCCACCTCGACGATCGTACGACCGCCCTCGGTTCGGGTCGACAGGGACAAGTCCACGGATCCTCCAGCACCTTGCTCTTGAGCGGTCGCCCCCCATGGATCGGCAGCCGCCAAGGCATTCAACCACTTATGGGCACTAGGGGACGATGAATCCCGCGACATTGGATGTAACACTGGTGCCCGATGCAGCCCAGTACACGCCCCCCGGAAGGTCTTCTCGGCCGCCTTTTGGCGAGTCGGGATCGACCCGATCGAGTGACGCACGTCCGGCGCATACCCGCTCGCGAAGGTGTTACCTCCGGCTGGCCCGACTGGGTTCGGCCGGAAGTGGGCGACGCGTTTCGCGCAGCGGGTATCGAACTGCCGTGGGAGCATCAGGCCCGCGCCGCCTCTGTTGCGGCACAGGGCCGCTCGGTCGTGATCGCCACCGGCACCGCCTCGGGCAAGTCCCTCGCCTATCTGTTGCCGGTCCTCACGACCCTGGTCGAGGGCGCGTCCGCGCCCAGCGGGCGCGGTGCGACCGCACTCTACCTCTCCCCGACGAAGGCGCTGGCCTCGGATCAGGCGCGCGCGGTCGAGGAGTTGCGCGCCGCGAACCCCGCGCTCGGGTGTGTCCGGGTCGCCACCTACGACGGCGACACCCCCGTGGAGATCCGCCAGTGGGTCCGCGCGCACGCGTCGTACGTCCTGACCAATCCGGACATGTTGCACCGTGCGTTGCTGCCCGGACACCGTTCGTGGGCCGCCTTCCTGCGCTCGCTGCGCTATGTGGTGATCGACGAATGCCACACGTATCGGGGCGTCTTCGGCTCGCATGTGGCCCAATTGATCCGCCGGCTGCGCCGGGTGTGTCGCCGGTACGGCTCCGACCCCGTGTTCATCCTGGCGTCGGCGACCGTGTCCGATCCGGCGCACGCCGCCGAACGGCTGATCGGCGCGCCCGTGGTCGAGGTGACCGAGGACGGCTCGCCGCACGGTGAACTGGTGTTCGCCCTGTGGGAGCCGCCGCTGACCGGCCACGAGGGTGAACACGGTGCACCCGTCCGGCGTACCGCGACCGCGGAGACCGCCGAGTTGCTCACCGATCTGGTGCTCGACGGCGTGCGCACGGTCGCCTTCGTGCGCTCCCGGCGTGGCGCCGAGGTGGTGCGGGTGATCGCGCGCGACCACCTCGCCCGGGTCGACGAGGCGCTGGCGGATCGGGTGGCCACCTATCGCGCCGGCTACCTGCCGCAGGAGCGCCGGGCGATCGAGCGCGCGCTGCACGACGGCAGCCTGCTGGGGGTGGCCGCGACCACGGCGCTCGAACTGGGCGTGGACATCTCCGGTCTGGACGCGGTGCTGATCGCGGGCTACCCCGGCACCCGGGCCTCGCTGTGGCAGCAGGCCGGCCGGGCGGGTCGGGCCGGGCGGGAGGCGCTGGCCGTCCTGGTCGCGCGCGACGATCCGCTGGACACCTTCCTGGTGCACCACCCCGAGGCGCTGTTCGACCGGCCGGTCGAGGCGACCGTGCTGGATCCGGACAACCCGTACGTGCTGGCCCCGCACCTGTGCGCGGCCGCGGCCGAGTTCGCGCTGACCGAGGAGGACCTGGAGCTGTTCGGGCCGGTGGCCGCCGAGCTGCTGCCGGGCCTGGAGCGGCGCGGGCTGCTGCGCCGTCGGTCCACCGGGTGGTACTGGACGAGCCGGGAGCGGGCCACGGATCTGACCGACATCCGCGGCGCGGGCGGGCCGGCGGTGCGGGTGGTCGAACAGGACACCGGCCGCCTGCTCGGCACGGTCGACGCGCCGGCGGCGCATTCGGCGGTCCACCCCGGCGCGGTGCACCTGCATCAGGGTGACACCTTCCTGGTCCGCGAACTCGACCTGGGCGAGGGCGTGGCGCTGGTGCGCGCGGCGAATCCGGACTGGACCACCAGCGCGCGCGAGGTCACCGAGATCCGGATCCTGGAGACCGCGCGCAGCCAGGAGTGGGGCGCGGCCCGGCTGCACTTCGGCTCGGTCGAGGTCACCGGCCGGGTGGTCTCCTTCCAGCGCAAGCGCATCATCACCGGCGAGGTGCTGGGCGAGCACAAGCTGGACCTGCCCGAACGCAGCCTGCGCACCCGCGCGGTGTGGTGGACGGTCACGCCCGAGCAGGTCGCCGCGGCGGGCATCGACCCGACCGACCTGCCCGGCGCGGCACACGCGGCCGAACACGCCTCGATCGGCCTGCTGCCGCTGTTCGCCACCTGCGACCGTTGGGACATCGGCGGCGTGTCCACATCGCTGCACCCCGACACCCGCCTGCCGACCGTATTCGTCTACGACGGCCACCCCGGCGGCGCGGGCTTCGCCGAACGCGCGTACGTGACCGCCACCGCCTGGCTGACCGCGACCCGCGAGGCGATCGCGTCCTGCGAATGCGACCACGGCTGCCCGAGCTGCGTGCAATCCCCCAAATGCGGCAACGGCAACCAGCCATTGGACAAGCCGGGCGCCGTCGCCCTGTTGGACGCACTACTGGGGACCAACGGGGTGGCGAGCGGGGGTGGCGCGGCGGGCTCGGGCGCGGCAGGCGGGGCGGCAGGCTCGGAAGACGCAGACGGGGCAGCCGGCTGAGGCGGCACAGGTAGGCAACGGGCTCGCATGGCACGGACAGGGCGACGCGCGGCGACGAGGGCGACCCGGCGGGGCCGTGCGACCTGGACGGGTGCCATGGGCCGGGACGACGCGCGACCTGCGCGGCGAGGTCGGGCGGCTTGCACCGGTGACGTGGGTGGGGCGACCTGCGCGTGCGGCGCGGCGCAAGCGGCGGCCCGGCTGCCGCGACAGGCACGCCCGCACGATGGCGCGCGGCCCGGCGAGCACGGGTAGCCCGCACGAGTGACGTGGGCAGCCCGGCGGGCGCGCACGGCGCAAGCGGCGCCCCTGCTGCCGCAACGGGGCGCGACCCGTGTGGATGACGTGGACGGCTCGGTGTGAGCGGCTCGACGGGACGGACCGCCCAAACGGCGTGGCGGGTTCGGGTGGGGTAGCGGGCGTGAGCGATGTGGGCCGGGTTGAGGGGGCAGCCGGTTGGGATGGTGTAGATCGAGTCGGGTCGGTTGATCGGGGGAACGGAGCGAACGGGTGAGTGGTTCGGGCGTGTCGGGGGGCAGGAGCGGTGCCACCGATTCGGCCGGTTGACTGTTGTGGGGCTCGCTGATGGTCGGATGGCGTGGGCCGCGCGATCGATGCGGACGATGTGAGCCGGGCGGATGGCTGCAATCGGGGGGTCGGGTCGGGCCGCGTCAGCGGTGTGCGTGGGTGTCGGGTTGGTCAAAGGGGCCCGCGCGGGCGGTTGCTCGGGCTGTGCGTGCCGCCGGGGCGGGGGCGGTCACGTCGACCTCTGCGAACCCGGCGGTGAGCCGACAGCGGGTCAGTTCGGTGTGCTGGGCTCGGGCCACTCGGCGGGCCAGCGCGCACGCCTCGTCGGCATCGGCGCCGGCCGCGGCTCGGCCGGCCGCCGCGAGCGCGGCCAGGTCGGCCGCGGCGCCCGCGCGATGTCGGGCCGCGACCGCTCCGGCGAAGACGAACACGAACGCGGCCACACACATCGGCACCAGGGCGAGCGCGACCACCCACAACGTCGCCGAGCCCTCCTGCGCCGACGCGCGTGGGCTCACGGCGGCACCTCGTCCTCCGCGGCCGCCACCGCGACATGTTCCACGTGGAACCTCATCCCGGCCCAGGCAGCTCCCGGTACGCCGACCTCGGCCGCCACCCGGAATCGCACCAGCCCCTCCCCGCCGGACACCTCCGTCCGCGCCCCAACCGGCCCGGCGGCCCGAGCCCGGGTTTGCGCGACCGCCATCGGCTCGCCTCGGGCCAGTGCCCTCGCCCCCGCCTGCGCCGCGTCCACGCAGCGGATCTGCGCGGCGGCGGCGCCGAGCCCGGACACCAGCACGGCCGTCAGCAGCACCAGCACCGGCAGCACCACGGCGGTCTCCGCGGTCACGAAGCCGTCCTCCGCGCGCACTCGGCGAACGGCGGCGGCGACACGCGACCCCGCGTCAGAACGAGACATCGAGCGCCTTGGTGATCACGCCGGTGAGCGCCGTCGCGACCCCGGGGCTGGTCACGATCTTGAACAACACTGCTCCGAAGGCCACCGCGGCGACCGTGCCCACCGCGTACTCGGCCGTGGTCATCCCGGCGTCGTCGCGCAACCGCAGCCACACCCGACGCGCGGCCGGACCGAGAATCGGCATAAGAATTCGCATGATATTCCCCCCTATTGATGCGTATATGAATGAATAAATCGATCGATCAGAACGGCCGCAGCAACGTCGTCGTCAGCCCGATCACGATCGGGACCACCCCGATCAGCAGAAAGGCCGGCAGAAAGCACAGCCCGAGCGGAACGGTGGCCCGCACCCCCACCCGGCGAGCGGCCGCACCGGCGGCCCGCCGGTGCTCGGCGCGTTGCTCGTCGGCCATCCGAGCCACCAGGGCCGCCGCCGGCGCACCACCTGTCGCGGCCCGCGCGAGGGTCCGTCCCAGCGGCGCGAGCACGGGTTCGTCGGTCAACCCGAGCCAGCATCGACTCGGATCGCCACCCAACCGCAACGAAGCCACGATCGGCCGCAAGCGGCCGGCGAGCGGCCCACCGACCGCGTGCGCGACCGCCTCGGCGGCCTCCACCGGCGAACTCCCGGCCACCAGACACGCCGCGAACAAGTCGGCGGCGGACGGCAGATCCGCCCGCAACCGCTCCCGAAGCACTCGCCCGGACCGCGACTCCAGCCGCCCCAGTCGCCGATCGAGCACCACCGCCACCACGACACCCACACCGCCCCCGACCCACCCCCCGAACAGCACGAAGACGGCCGCCCCACCCAGCAACGCCGCCACCCGCCGCCGCCCCGATTCGCTCCCCCACCCATACGGCCGCCGCACCCGAACCCCCCTCCCCCGCACGGCACCGCCGGCCCCACCCGCCGCCGCGAACGCCGCCACCACCACGGCCACCCCACTCAGGTCCCCACCCACCGCTCCAACCTCCCATCACCCCCGAGCCCGCCCCCGAAAGGCCCCCTCGACCTCCCGCACACACCCCACCCCCAAAGCAGCCACCGGCCCCTACGACGCCACCAGCACCCGCCCACCACCCGCTCCCTGAGCTCACCTCCAGGAGCTGCCATCCCTCACCACACCCACCACCCCAAAGCCCACTTCCGAGCCACCGCAACACGCACCCACGACGCTCCAGCGCGGTCCCGCATCCTCACCACACCGGTCATGCCGGCCCCGGCAACCGCCTCGCCCGGCAGCGACCCCTCAAAGCCACCCGCCTCCGGACCGCCACAACAGGCACTCGCGGCATCCCGAACCACCACCACGCCCTCCCACCCACCCCGGCAACCACCCCACCCGCGCAGCGGCTACCCGGAGCCGGCCGGCTCCGGCCCCACGTCAGAAACCGCGAAAACCCGCGCCATCCCGCACCGCCGCCACGCCACTCCCGGCGCCCCGGCATCCATCCACCTCCCGCGGCGGCCACATCCGAGCCGCCGCGACATCCCGTACGGGCCCGACGTCGGTCATACCGACCTCGGCATCGCCCCGGTCACCAGGCGGTCCGTCCACTCCAGGCCGGTGGCCACCAGGGCCAGGCCCACGCACAGGCACCCGACTCCGGTTGGCGTGCGGAGCAGCACGTCCAGTGGCCGAGCGCCCAGGCCGCTGCCCAGGAAGAGGCCGAAAACCGGCAGCGCGGCCAGCACGTGCGCGGTCGAGCGGGCCCCGGCGAGTTCGGCGATCAGTTCCTCGTGCGCGTCCTCCTCGGCCCGCAGCGTGGCCGCGATCCGCTCCAGCGCCGGGGCGAAGCCGGCGCCCCGACCGATCGCGATCCGCCAACACGCGGCGATCCGTCGTAATCCGGCCGCCCCGGGTCGGTCCGACGCCCGGTCCAACGCGTCCGGCACATCGCCACCGACCCGGGCCGACCCGATCGCCTCGCCCACCACCGCCAGGACCGGCCCGTCCACCGCGTGCGCGGCCCCCGCCAACGCCTCTGTAGGTGTGCGTCCCGCCCGCAACTCCCCCGCGAGCGCCGCGCACAGCCCGACGACCCCGCCGCGCACCGCAGCGGCCTCCCGGTCCGCCACGGCCCGCGCCCGCCGCCGGCGCAGCACCCACGCACCCGGCAGGGCCAGCAGCGCGGGCACCGGCGATCCCAGCGCCAAAGCCGCACCGCTCCCACCCGCGAGTACCGCCAACGGCACCCGATGCCGCCGGGCCACCACCGCGCCGCCCACCGACCGCCCCACCCGCTCGCCGTCGAGCGACCCCAGCACCGCGCGCAACCGACCCGGCCCCGCCCGAGTCATCGACAACCACACCAGCCCCGCGACCCCGAACACGGCCAACACCGCCGCGATCACTCACACCACCCCCACACAGCCGGCCCGGCGGCCACCCACCACCGGCCCATCTCGACCTCCGACACCCACCCCGCCGAGCCCCCGCCCCGCCACCCACCCCACCCCCGCCGGCAACGCAGCCGATCGCCGGCGGCCCACCCCCCGAACCGCCCCCGCCGTCCTCACCCCCGCCACCACCCCGCCAGCAGCGCGGTCAATCGCTGGTGGCCCGGGCCGGCTCGGTGGCCTCCGCCGCGTTCGAAGCAGGCCGCCGGGATCGGGCGGACCCATCCCGCCGCGTCCCGTTCGAGGACGTGGATCTCGGCCACCCGGCGCAGACCGTCGCGCTCGCGCACCACATGCACCACCAGGTCGAGCGCGGCGGCCAGTTGGCTGTGCAACGCTTCCCGGCCCAGGCCGGCCAGCGCCCCGAGTGCCTCCAGCCGCGCCGGCACGTCCGCCGCCGAGTTCGCGTGCACCGTGCCGCAGCCGCCCTCGTGGCCCGTGTTCAGCGCCGCGAGCAGTTCGACCACCTCGGCGCCGCGCACCTCTCCGACCACGAGCCGGTCCGGTCGCATCCGAAGTGCCTGGCGGACCAGGTCCCGCAGCGTCACCTCGCCCGCGCCCTCGACGTTGGCCGGTCGCGACTGGAGCCGCACGACGTGTGGATGACGCGGCGTCAGCTCGGCCGAGTCCTCGGCGAGCAACAGCCGTTCGGCCGGATGCGCGCACCCGAGCAGAGCCCCGAGCAGCGTGGTCTTGCCCGACCCGGTGCCGCCGGAGACCAGGAACGCGGCCCGCGCCGAGACCACCGCGCACAACAGTTCGGCCGCCGCCGGCGACAACGAGCCGGCCCGCACCAGGTCGGCCAGGCCGAGCGAGGTCCGCCGGGGCACTCGCAGCGACAGACACGTCCCGCGCACGGCGACCGGACGCAGCACCGCGTGCAGCCGGATCCCGTCGGCCAACGTCGCGTCCACATAGGGCGAGGCGTCGTCCAACCTCCGCCCGGCACCGCTCGCCAATCGCTGCGCGAGCCGTCGCACCGCCGCGTCGTCGGCGAAGGTCACCGCCGTGCGCTGCGGCCCCGCACCCCGGTCGATCCACACTTCGTCGGGCGCGTTGACCAGCACGTCGGTCACCTCGGGATCGCGCAACAGCGCGTCCAGCGGTCCGGCACCGGCGATCTCCGACCGCAGGGCCCGGACCAGCTCCGGCAACGCCGCCTCGCCGAGCACCCGCCCCTCGGCACGAAGTGCCGCGGCCACCGCCCCGGGGGTCGGCTCGTGCCCGCCGGCGGCCAACCGCGACCGCACCGCCTCCACCAACTCCGGCTCCGGCGGCGGCACCGCGACCACCGTCGCCGCCGACGGCGGTGCCCCTGCCGCGGCAGTCGATGCCGGCGGCGGCACCGCCCGCAACTGCGGCGCCGAGAACACCCCGGTCCCGCCATCCGCCGGCGTCGGCACCGGCCACGGCGGCGGTTGCGGCACCCGAGCCGCCGGCCCCGCCCGCCCGGTCCCCTGCGGCCCGCCGGGAAGCGGCGTCGGCGGCGGGAACGGCGGCATCGGCGGCACCTCGCGCGCGCTCACGCCGCCTCCCCGCGCACCAGGCCGGCCGGGTCGCCCGCGAGGTAGTCGCGACAGAACCGGGCCAGCGGTCCGCGCGCCCGCAGGCCCGGCGGATCACCTCGCTCGGCGGCGGCCGAAAGCCCCGCCTCCGGGCGCAACTCGCCCGCGAGCGGCAGGCCGAGGCCGCGCGCGACCGCCTCCGAGGTCAACCCCGACGCGCTCGGCTGCCGCACCACCGCCCGCAGATCGCGCACCATCGGTCCGATCCGCGTCGACACCTGCGCCGCCGCGGCCAGCGCGCGCACCTCGGCCGGCACCACCAACAGCCCGGTGTCGCACTGGCGCAGCGCCTCCGCCCCCATCGAGTCGGTATGCCGCGGCACGTCGAGCACGGCGACGTCGTGGCGTCTGCGCACCGCCCGCACCACCGAGCGCATCGTGTCCGGCAGGATCCCCGGTGGTCGGTCGCGGTCCCACGAGAGCACCGTCAGTCCGTGCAGGCGCACCAGCGCGTCGGACAACGCGCCGCCGTCGATCCGCCCGCGCGCGCTCGCCAGATCCGGCCAGCGCAGGCCGCGCTCGTCCTCGCCGCCGAGCAGCACGTCCAGACCACCGCCCAGCGGGTCCACGTCCACCAGCGCGGTGGTCAGCCCCGTACGCACCGCGGTCACCGCGAGCGCGCAGGCCAGCGTGCTGGCCCCGCTGCCGCCGCAACCACCGAGCACCGCGATCGTGTACGCGTCCGGTCCGGTGCCCTCGGCCACGTCGCCCAATCGATCGACGATCCAGGCCTCGGCGTCGGGCAGGAACACCACGTGGTCGGCGCCCACGTCCAGGGCCCGCCGCCACACGTCGCCGTCGTCCAGGTCGGCGCCGATCAGCACCACGTCCTCCCGGCGGGGGTATCCGCACCGGGCCAGACCCGAGGTCACGTCGTCGCCGACGATCACCAGCGGCGCGCCTCGCCACGCCGCCCGTGCCGCGCCCGCGTCCGGTTGTACCTCCGGTTCGATCCCGGCCGCGGCGCACAGCCGCAACAGTTCGTCGAGCAGGGCGGGATCGCCGGTCACCAGGAGCGGGCGGGCCGGCCGAGGCGGGGAGAGCGCTGCCACGGAACCTCCAGGGGTCGGGGAGGTCCGTCCGAACCGGGCCTCCCGAGAACTGACCCCACCGTCGCCGCCGGCGCGCGCTCGGCCGAGCGGGTGGTTCGTACCTGTGGACAAGCCCGTGGTTGTGGATTGCGGATTCACTCGGGAGAGGGACGCTTCAGCCGTTCCGGACATGTCTTCCGCGTCTGATCGCGCGTAGAACACCAAAAATCGACCGGGAATCCACCCGAAACAGCGGAGAACGGCGGTTCCGAAAAAGTCCGCCGCCCGCACCGGAGCACGATCGACGCAGACCGACGCCGATCGACGCGGAATCGCGGATTCAATCCGATCCGGCCCGCCGGGCACCGCGTCGACAATCCCGCCCGCCGACCCGGCGGCACACCGACAATCGCGCACCTCGGCGGTTAGTCGGACAAAGCCCGACCCACACCCTCGTATGGGCGCAAAAAAGCCCCCCGGACAAGCGACGACCCCCGCCGGGGGGGAGAGCGGGGGTCGTCTCCACGGCCGACTCGGGGGGGGAGGAGTCGGACCGGGTTAGCACGGTCGCGAACGATCCGTGACTTCCAGGATGTACCCGAGGGGGTTCTCTAGCAAACCCACGACATGGAGTTTACGCCGAATGGCTGCCCTTATCCTCGTGAACTGTGGAAACCCAGGCTCCGAAGCGGACAGCAGCCTTCTTCGACCTCGACAAGACCATCATCGCCAGGTCCAGTGCGCTGGCGTTCAGCAGATCCTTCTACCACGGCGGTCTCATCAATCGCCGCTCCGTCCTCAAGAGTGCCTACGCGCAGTTCGTGTTCCTCGTCGGTGGCGCGGATCACGATCAGATGGAGCGCATGCGCGAATATCTCTCCGCTCTCTGCCGCGGCTGGGACGTCCAGCAGGTACGCGAGATCGTCGCGGAGACCCTGCACGACATGATCGACCCGATCATCTACGACGAGGCCGCGTCCCTGATCGAGGAACACCACGCCGCGGGCCGCGACGTGGTCATCGTCAGCTCCTCCGGAGCCGAAGTGGTCGAGCCGATCGGCGACATGCTGGGTGCGGACCGGGTGGTGGCCACGCGGATGGTGGTCGAGGACGGCCGCTACTCCGGCGAGATCGACTTCTACGCGTATGGGCCCAACAAGGCCGCGGCGGTCAAGGAGTTGGCCCGAACCGAGGGCTACGACCTGACCTCCTGCTACGCGTACAGCGATTCGATCACCGACCTGCCGATGCTCCTGGAGGTCGGCCACCCGTACGCGGTCAATCCCGATCGTGGCCTGCGCCGCGAGGCGACCGGTCGGGGATGGCCCGTACTGGTCTTCAGCCGGCCCGTCGCACTGCGCCAGCGGGTGCCCACCCTCTCGGTGCCCTCGCGCCCCGTACTCGCCGCGACCGCGATCGGCGCGGGCGCCACGGCGGCCGGCTTCGTGTGGTACCTGGCCAGGAAGCGCCGCTGACCCCGGGCGACCGGCCGAAACCCGGTTCGCCGGCACGGGCCAAGCGGACCGGGAGCACGGCGATCGGGGAGCAAATCCGACAAAGGCCAAAAGTAAAGATCTTGGCTCAGGGGTTCCACTCCCCCCGGCAACCCACTAGAAAAGGGACCAACGGCCCGTACGGCCCCCGCTTCGGCGGACGGCTCGAGCAGGCCGAGCACGACCGCCGGGAACCCACGTGCGACCGACCCTCGTAGGGGCCGAACGCGTCGGATGACCTGCATGTTCTTCCCCCCGTGGATGCGCATGCCGGGGCCGATCGTCATAACGGGTACACGCTTGGTACCCCGGTGGGAGTGACAAAACGGCGGCGTCCTCACGGGCGCCGCCGTCTCGTGCGTTCGCCCCCGGGAACCGCCGAGACGTACGGGCGCGGTCCCATCGCGGCCGGCACCACGAACGCCCGCGGGATCGCGGTCAGATCCCGCGCATCACCGCTTCGCAGACCGCCACGCTCTCCCGCGCGCCCAGCGTCATCGCCTCCGCGCAGTGCCGGATCCAGGTCGACACACCTTCGGCGGTGCCGCTCTCGTACGCGCGCAGCGCCGCCGCGTAGGCGTCCACGCCCAGTTCCAGGTGACCGACCTCGGGCACCGCCGCGCCCTTGGGGTCCAGGCCGCGAGTGACCAGCACGATCCGCTGCGCGGCCCGCGCGACCAGGCCGTTGCCCCAGGTGAACGGGGCGAGCGTGAGGATCTCCGCGTGGGTGACGGCGGCGACCACGATCGCGGGCGCCGCGGACGGCGCGAGCAGCAGCCGGGACAGTCCGTCCAGCCGGGCGGCCACCTCCTCCGCGGAGGGCAGCGGGCCGGGCAGTTCGCCGTCGCGGCGCGGTCGGCCGAGCGCCTCCGCGGGCACCGCGTCGGCGGCGGCGACCACGTGCAGCCGGGCCAGCACCTGGAGCGGGCTGTGTCCCCACGTGCCCAGCAGCGAGCCGATCTCGGCGGACAGCCGCAACGCGCCCGCGACCACCGCGCCGCCGTCGTCGAGCGAGGACGAGAAGTCGGTACGGCGGCGGATCTCCTCGAGCGACCAGTCGACGCCTTCGAGCGCGGCACTCGCGCGCGCGCCTCGAAGCGCGGACTCGGCGCTGATGTCCATGCTGCGGCGGCGCATCGTGCGGTGGCCGAGCAGCCGGTCGACGGCCTTGCGGGTGTCCTCGACGGCCTCCGGGACGCCGGGCAGCGCGGCCAGGGCGGCGAGGGGATCGGTTGCGGTGCTCACCCGGGCGAGATTACGCCGCGCGGGAAACCACCCGCGACACCGGTCCGCGCGACACGCGACGGCCGCACGCCCACCACCACACGGTCACCGAGCGACTTGACGCGGGCACGGTGAGCGACGGATGATCGTATTCGAAAACGATTGTCAAACCCAGATCGTCGAACCCGGATCGTCGAACCCGGATCGTCGAACCACCCGGGCCGACGAACCCGTCGTCGGGTCGAACCCGTCGATCGGTTCCATCGGTCGAACCCATCATCGGAGGGCCCATCCGTGAAGATCGCCTTCGTCGGCAAGGGCGGCAGCGGCAAGACCACGTTGTCGTCCCTGTTCATCCGACACCTCGCGACGACCGGCCGGCCGGTCGTCGCGGTGGACGCGGACATCAACCAGCACCTGGGCGTGGCCCTGGGCCTGGACGAACGGACCGCCGCCGCGCTGCCCGCGATGGGCGCCGAACTGCCCGCGATCAAGGACTGGCTGCGCGGGGACAACCCGCGGATCGCATCGGTCTCCGAGATGGTCAAGACCACGCCGCCCGGCCGCGGTTCGCGGCTGATCCGGCTCGCGGACGACAACCCGATCCACGCGGCGTGCGCGCGCGAGGTGCCGGGCCTACCCGGGCTGCGGCTGATGGCGACCGGGCCGTTCGAGGAGTCCGACCTGGGCGTCGCGTGCTACCACTCGAAGGTCGGCGCGGTCGAGCTCTACCTCAACCACCTCGTCGACGACGCCGACGAATACCTGGTGGTGGACATGACCGCCGGATCCGACTCGTTCGCCTCCGGGCTGTTCACCCGCTTCGACATCACCTTCCTGGTCGCCGAACCGACCCGCCGGGGTGTCGGCGTCTACCGGCAGTACCGCGACTACGCGCGCGACTGGGGCGTCTCGCTCGCAGTGGTCGGCAACAAGGTCCAGGGGCCCGAGGACGTCGAGTTCCTGCGCGAGCACGTCGGCGCGGACCTGCTCACCTGGACCGTGCAGTCCGACTTCGTGCGCGCCCTGGAGAAGGGCCGCGCGCCCGGCTTCGAGACCCTGGAGCCGGCCAATCGCGCCGCGCTGGAGGAGCTGACGCGCGCCTGCGACGCCGCGTTCGAGCGCCGCGACTGGGAGCGATACACCGCGCAGATGGTCGAGTTCCACCTCAGGAACGCGCGGAGCTGGGCGAACGCGAAGACCGGCGCCGACCTCGCCGAGCAGGTCGACTCGGCGTTCGTGCTCGGCCCGCACGCGATCTCCGCCCCGGTGTGAACGCGGCGGGGCGGCCCGCCCCCGAAGGAACGGGCCGCCCCGTCTCGATCAAGTCCCGGCCGGATCGGCCCGGGGTCAGTCCTCGGCCGTCGCCGACGGCAACTGCGACGTGATCAGATCCATCACCGACGCGTCGGTCAGCGTGGTCACGTCGCCGAGCGTGCGGCCCTCCGCGATGTCGCGCAGCAGGCGGCGCATGATCTTGCCGGAGCGCGTCTTGGGCAGTTCGGCGACCGGCAGGATGCGCTTGGGCTTGGCGATCGGGCCGAGCACCTTGCCGACGTGCTCACGCAGTTCGCCGACCAGCTCCTCGGACTCGGACGCGCTGCCGCGCAGGATCACGAACGCCACGATCGACTGCCCGGTGGTCGCGTCGGTCGCGCCGACCACGGCCGACTCGGCGACCTTGGGGTGCGAGACCAGCGCCGACTCGACCTCGGTGGTGGAGATGTTGTGGCCGGACACGAGCATCACGTCGTCCACCCGGCCGAGCAGCCAGACGTCGCCGTCCTCGTCCTTCTTGGCACCGTCGCCGGCGAAGTACAGCCCCTCGAAGCGGGACCAGTAGGTGTCCTTGAACCGTTGGTCGTCGCCCCAGATGGTGCGCAGCATCGACGGCCACGGCTGGTCCAGGACCAGGTAGCCCCCGCCGCCGTTGCCGACCTCGGTCGCGGTGTCGTCGACCACCTTGGCCGAGATGCCCGGCAGCGCGCGCTGCGCGGAACCCGGCTTGGTCGCGGTCACCCCCGGCAGCGGGCTGATCATGATCGCGCCGGTCTCGGTCTGCCACCACGTGTCGACGATCGGGGTCTTCCCGGCGCCGATGTGCTCGCGGTACCAGATCCACGCCTCGGGGTTGATCGGCTCGCCGACGCTGCCCAGGATGCGCAGCGAGGACAGGTCGAACCGGGCCGGGATGTCGTCGCCCCACTTCATGCAGGTGCGGATCGCGGTGGGCGCGGTGTACAGGATGGTGACCCCGTACTTCTGCACGATCTCCCACCAGCGGCCCTGGTGCGGCGAGTCCGGCGTGCCCTCGTACATGACCTGGGTGGCGCCGTTGGAGAGCGGGCCGTAGGTGATGTACGAGTGCCCGGTGACCCAGCCGATGTCGGCCGTGCACCAGTACACGTCGGTCTCGGGCTTGAGGTCGAACACCGCGTTGTGCGTGTAGCTCGCCTGGGTCAGGTAGCCGCCCGAGGTGTGCAGGATGCCCTTCGGCTTCCCCGTGGTGCCGGACGTGTACAGGATGAACAGCGGGTGCTCGGCGTCGAACGCCTGCGGCTCGTGCTCCTCGGACTGCGCGTCGACCAGGTCGTGCCACCAGAGGTCACGGCCCTCGGTCCACGCGACGTCGCCGCCGGTACGGCGCACCACCAGCACGTTGCGCACGTCCGGGCAGGACTGCAGCGCCTCGTCGATGGCGGGCTTGAGCGCGGAGGGCTTGCCGCGCCGGTAGCCGCCGTCGGCGGTGATCACGACGCGCGCGTCGTTGTCGTTGACACGTGAGGACACCGCGTCCGCCGAGAAGCCGCCGAAGACGACCGAGTGCGGGGCGCCGATGCGCGCACACGCGAGCATCGAGATCACCGCCTCGGGGATCATCGGCAGGTAGATCGCGACCCGGTCGCCCGCCTCCACGCCCAGCGAGGTCAGCGCGTTGGCCGCCTTGGACACCTCGCGCTTGAGGTCGGCGTAGGTCAGCGTGCGGGTGTCGCCCGGCTCGCCCTCGAAGTGGATCGCCACCCGGTCGCCGTTGCCCGCCTCGACGTGCCGGTCGACGCAGTTGTAGGCGACGTTGAGCTTGCCGTCGGCGAACCACTTGGCGAACGGCGGCGTCGACCAGTCCAGCGTCTCCTGCGGCTCCACCGCCCAGTCCAGCCGCCGGGCCTGCTCGGCCCAGAAGCCGAGCCGGTCGGCGGCCGCGCGCTCGTACGCCTCGGCCTTGACGTTGGCGTCTGCCGCGAGCGCCGGCGGGGGCGCGAAGCGTCGCTCCTCGCGCAGCAGGTTCGACAGTGCCTCTCCGGCCTTGTCCCCGGTGTTCCGGTCTGCGTTGCTCACGCGTACTCCTCCGTGCCGCTGCGGTCGGTTCCTTTGGCCGTAGCTCATCAGGGACCGGCCCGAGCCGGCAAGAGGAGGACCGCGATTGGTTTAGACCACTTGTCGGCTCACGGCGCATCGTGGCCGACCGCGCGATCGTACGGGGTGGCTACCCCGCGTTGAGCACCGGAAAAGTGTGATCTTCGGCGCCCAGGACGACACCCGCCGGGAGCGCCCCGGACTCGGCCCGCTCCGCGTCCACCGGACCGAAGTCGCCGCGCACGCCGTCGTAGAGGTACATCTGCGCGGAGGCGATGTCGAAGTACAGCCCGAACAGCCGGAGTCGGCCCTCGGACACGGCCCGGGCGACCACCGCGTGGTCGAGCAGGTTGTCCAACTGCTGGACCACGTTGGTCAGGCACAGTTGCTCCACCGGCGGCACCAGGTGGCCGGTCAGGGTCGGCGCGGGGCCGGCCGTGAAGCGCGCCAGCGACGCGTCGCCGTTGCGCAACCAGCGATCCAGATGCGGCGTGGTGCCGTGCCCCGACCCGGCCTCGGCCGCGTCGCCGACCTTGGCCAGCAGCGCGTTCATCGCGCCGCAACCGGAGTGCCCGCACACCGTGATGCTGCGCACACCGAGCACGGCCACCGCGTACTCGATCGCCGCGCCCACCGACGCGTCGGCCGTGTTCGGGTCGGCGTGCCCGGCCTCGCCGCGCGGCACCAGGTTGCCCACGTTGCGCACGGTGAACAGGTCGCCGGGGCCGCTCGCGGTGATCAGGTTCGGCACGATCCGCGAGTCGGCGCAGGTGATGAACAGTTGCGCGGGCTTTTGCCCCTCCAGCGCGAGCCGCTCCAGGAACGGCTGTACGAGCGGCGCGGTGCGCTGCTGGAACTCGCGCGCGCCGGCCACCAGCGCCTGGGACGCGGTGCCGTCCTCGCGTGGGCACGCCCGCTGCCAGTGCCACCACGGCGCGAACCAGCGCGGCGACGGGGTCAGCCGCGAGCGCTTGGGCCCCGGGGAGCCGCCCGCGGCCCGCTCGTAGCACCCGTCGTGGATCTCCTCGATGTCCACCCGCCCGCCGCGCGCGAGGTAGCCCACCCGCCACGAGTGCACCGCCTCGAACGCGGCCTGGTCGAGGTAGTCCACCGTCATGTCCAGCACGACGTGCTCGCCCGGCGGCAACTTGCCCAGCACCCGGGACAGCCGCGGCACCGACAGGAAGGTCAGCGACCCGTGCACCTCGACGTGCAGCACACCGTCGCCGGGCTGGACCCGCACCGTGCTGCGGCTGAGCCGGTACAGCGCGGTGAGCACCGCGACCACCACGCCCAGCAGCACGCCCTGGAGCACGCCGGCCAGGACCACTCCCGCGATCGTCGCCGCGTAGGCGGGGAACTCGCGGTGCCGGTGCACGTGTCGGATGTGCGCGAGGCTGACCATCTGGATGCCGACCACCATCACCAGCGCGGCCAGCACCGCGAGCGGGATGCGCTCGACGAACGCGCCGAGCAGGACCACGAACAACATCACCCACACGCCGTGCAGGACGGTCGAGGCCCGAGAGACCGCGCCCGCGCGCACGTTGGTCACCGACCGGATCGCGACACCGGTGACCGGATAGCCGCCGATCGCTCCGGAGACCACGTTGCCCACGCCCTGGCCGATCAGTTCGCGATCGAGGTCGGCCCGGGGCCCGTTGTGCAGCCGGTCGACCGCGGCGGCCGACAGCAGCGACTCCATGCCGGAGACCAGGGCCACGCTGACCACGCCGACCGCGATCGCGCTCCAAGCGCCCGACGGCGGCACCACCGGGGTGGTGAAGGTGACCGAGGACAGGTCCACCCGGGCCACGTTCAGGTGGGTCACGCTCGCGACCGCCGTGGCGAGCGAGACCGCGATCAGCGGCGCGGGCACCTTGGCCGGCGCCGCCCACCGCCCGGGCAGCCGGGACAACAGCGGCCAACCGAGCAGCAGGACCACGGTGATCACTCCCACCGCGACCGCGGGGGCGCGCAGATTGCCGACCTGGGTGGGCAGTTCGCGCAGGTTCTCCCAGGCCGAGCGCTGTGGCGCGCCGCCCAGGACCACGTGCAACTGGGCCAGCGCGATGACCACGCCGATGCCCGCGACGACGCCGTGCACGACGGCCGGCGACAGCGCGAGGGTGGCCCGGGCCACCCGGAGCAGGCCGAGCAGGATCTGCACCAGGCCGGCGCCGACGGTGACGAAACAGGTCACCCGCCAGCCGTGGGTCTGCACGAGGCCGGCCACGATCACCATGACGCCGGCGGTGGGGCCGCTCACCTGGAGCGGCGCGCCCCCGAGCAGGCCGACCACGATGCCGCCGATCACGGCGGAGATGATGCCGGCGCCGAGTGGGGCGCCGGCGGCGAGTGCGATACCGAGCGAGAGCGGTACGGCGACGAGGAAAACCACGAGTGAGGCGCCGAGGTCCGCGCGCAGCGCGGCGGTCCGGGAGACCGGCGCGGGCGTGGTGGCAGGGGCAACGGGCATGTCCGTGTCCTCCGGGTCAGTCATGTCAGTCATGTCATGGCGGGCATGGCTGCCGCAGGGATGGCGGCGCGCGGGTCGAACGAGAGAGTTCCGGGCCTGGCAGGCCAAGTTAACTCTAAGTGTTTACATTGTCACAGTAAGGCTATCCTTTTCGGAACGTAAAATATGCACCCGCATGGGTGAAACGAGTGTTTCGCGCCGGAGATCTTCCACACTGTGCGTGATGGCACGTAATCTCCCCGGAGTGGGGGTGGTTCCGTGCAGGTGCTCACGCTGTTCGCGACCGGGCTCGGTGCGGGGTTCGTCGCGGGTGGCGCGTCCTGCGCGGCGGTCCAGGGCGGCCTGCTGGCCGGGGCCGTGCGCCCGTGCGAGAACCCGGCCGGCGACTGCGCGAACAAGCCGCCGCGTGGCCTGCTCCCCCGCGCGCTGACCGCGTTCCTCGGCGCGAAGCTGCTCGCGCACGCCATCCTCGGCGCACTGCTCGGCCTGCTCGGCGGCGCGATGCAACCGGCGCCGGGCACCCGCGCGATCCTGCTGCTCCTGGCGGGCGCGCTGATGGTGCTCTTCGGGTTGTCGATGCTCGGCGTGCCCGGCGTCGGCCGACTGCTGCCGCGCCCCTCGCCGCGTGGCGCCGGTCGCGGTCCGCTGCTCCTGGGCGCGGCCACGGTGCTGGTCCCGTGCGGAGTGACGCTGAGCGTCGAACTGGTCGCCGTGACCGCCGGGAACGCCCTCGGCGGGGCCGCCGTGCTGACCGGCTTCGTGCTCGGCACCTTCCCGCTGTTCGCCGCGCTCGGCCTGCTGGTCGGCGCTTCGGGACGGCTCCTGCGCGGCCGACCGACCGCCGCCGTGGGCCTGTTGGTGCTCGCGGTGGCCGCCTGGACGATCGCCTCCGGACTGCGCCTGGGCGGCTGGTGGACGCCGGCCGCGGTGGGCACGGTGGACCACGCGGCGGCGAGCACCGGGGCCGATGGCGTGCAGCGGGTCACCGTGCGGGTCGGGAACGAGGGCTACCGCCCGGCCCGCGCGCTCGCCCGGGCCGGTGTGCGCACCGTATTGGTGCTGCGTACCGACCACACCACCGGCTGCACCCGGGGCTTCGTGCTGCCCGCCCGCAACGTGCAGCGCGTGCTGCCGACGTCCGGCGAGACCGGGATCGACCTGGGCACGCCGCACGCCGGCACCCTCACCTGGACCTGCTCGATGGGCATGTACAGCGGACGGATCGAGTTCCGGGCCGACCCCTGACCGTCGCGGGTGACGGCGGATCGCTTTGGGGCCCTTCCGCCCCGTACGGTGATGTGTCCGCGCTCACGCGCCCCGTGCGATCCGACGCGTCCCGACTCGGGTACGCGGGGAAAGCGGTCCGGGCACGCACGCAACCGGGTGACCCCGGTGTGCGTATGTATCGATAGGGAATACAGCTCGGTCCGGCATGTCCATGGGAAGAGGTGAACTGTGCGAACTGTCCGCGGCGCTGCGGTGCTCGTCGTTGTCGCAGTCCTGGCCGCTATCGGTTTCGTGGTTTTCGCAAAGGACGGGAAAGATTCCGGCAACTCCTCTGCAAAGAACTCTGGCAACGGAAATCCGAGCGCTCCGGGCAAGGAATCGGACAAACCGAGAGGTCCGGTCCGGCCGATCGGCGACGGCTCGACCGCCGACACCGGTCCGCAGCCGAACCAGCCCAAGGTGGAGAAGCTCAAGCCGGGGGAGAAACCACCGCAGTTCGTCGTGTTCTCCTGGGACGGCGCGGCCGAGGACGGAAACAAGCTGGTCTCGGAATTCTCGAAGCTGTCCGAGGCGAACAAGGCGCAGATGACGTACTTCCTGAGCGGCATCTACATGCTCCCGAAGGCGAAGCGGGCCATGTACACCGGACCGAAGCACGCGCCCGGCGCGTCGGACATCGCGTTCATGTCCGACGAGACGATTCGCAACACGATCGTCCAGATGCGCGAGGTCTGGCTCAAGGGCAACGAGATCGGCACGCACTTCAACGGGCACTTCTGCAACAGCTCCACGAGTGGCAAGGCCTGGGCCCCGGCGGACTGGAAGAACGAGACCGAACAGGCGGTCAAGTTCATCCAGAACTGGAAGACGAACACCGGGTTCGCCGATCTGCCCCCGCTGCCGTTCGACTACTCGCCCGGCAAGGAACTCATCGGCGGCCGGGCACCGTGCCTGGAGGGCCAGACGAATCTGATGCGGGCCGGCAAGGAAATGGGCTTCCGCTACGACGCGAGTTCCGCCGGCGGTCTTCAGGTGTGGCCCAAGCGCGGCAAGGAGACCGGCATTTGGGACTTCCCGCTCCAGTCGCTGCCGTGGCCGGGAAACCCGAGCAAGTCGCAGCTCTCCATGGACTACAACATCATGTTCGAGCAGGAAGCGCTGCACGGTAAGTACGACCCGTCCAAGAAGGAAGCGTGGGAGAAAGAGGCCCACGAGTTCTACATGAACGGATTCCAGCGCGCCTATACCACCAACCGCGCGCCGTTGTTCATCGGCAACCACTTCGAGGACTGGAACGGCGGCATCTATATGAACGCCGTCCGGGACACGGTGAAGTCGATCTGCAACAAGTCCGACGTGCGCTGCGTGACCTTCCGCCAGTTGACCGACTGGCTCGAGGGCCAGGACCCCGCGGTGCTCACCAAGCTGCAGGGTCTGGGCGTCGGTCAGAACGTGACCGACTGGAGCACGATCATCACCGCCTCCGCGGGGGGCCAGAACAAGCCCGCCGCGCTCCGCCCGCTCGCCGCCTCGGACTCCGCGGTGCTGCCGCGTCGCCAGGACTGAGCGACCGGCCGAACCCGGGCCCGGCTCCGGCCCCGTATCGAAATCCCCTTCGGTACGGGGCCTTTGCGTGGGCGGCGCGGGGTCGGTGGGTACGTCGGCGAGCCCGGCGGCGCCGACGCGGCCGTGCGCGGTTCGGTTCCCTCGTGGCGCGAGTCTTGTCGATACACTGACGGGGATCGGGTCGGTCGGGTTCCGCCGTCCCGCGTCAGGGGTCTCCGCTCGGGAGGCATGCCGGGAAGTCTGGTCGGCGCTGTTTTGTCGTTTTCGCAGGGCGGTATACGCCCGCGAACCACAGCCGACCTGGAGGTCCCGTGGCTGCCGAGTCCGCACCACGCAACAAGTTCTTTCGGCGTCCGTCCACGTTGGCCGAACGGAACTTCATCGCGGACGCGCTGCGCACCGAGACCGTCGGCGGCGCGCTGTTGCTGATCGCGGCGGTGATCGCGGTGATCTGGGCGAACACCGGGTGGAGCGAGGCCTACCAGGACCTGCGCGATTTCCACATCGGTCCGAGCGCGCTCAACCTGGACCTGTCGCTGGGCACTTGGGCCGCGGACGGCCTGCTCGCGGTGTTCTTCTTCGTGGCCGGCATCGAACTCAAGCGCGAGCTGGTGGTCGGCGACCTGCGCAATCCGGCCCAGGCGGTGCTGCCGGTGGTGGCCGCCGCGTGCGGGATGCTCACGCCCGCGCTGTTCTACTTCGCGGTCAACGCGGGCGGCGGATCGCCCGACGGCTGGGCGATCCCCACCGCGACCGACATCGCGTTCGCGCTGGCCGTACTCGCGGTGATCGGCACCAACCTGCCCTCCGCGCTGCGTTCGTTCCTGCTCACCCTCGCGGTGGTCGACGACCTCGGCGCGATCCTGATCATCGCGATCTTCTTCACCGACTCGGTCGACTTCCTCGCACTGGCCGGGGCCTTCGCCCTGCTCGTGGTGTTCGCGCTGCTCCAGCGGTTCCGGGTGCGCGGCTGGTGGTGGTACGTACCCCTCGCCCTGGTGACCTGGGCGCTGATGCACGAGAGCGGCGTACACGCCACGGTCGCGGGTGTCGCGATGGGCCTGTTGATGCGCGTGGTCCCGGACCCGGACGAGCGGACCTCGCCGGCCGAGCACGTCGAGCACCTGGTGCGGCCGATCTCCGCGGGCGTGGCGGTGCCGATCTTCGCGCTGCTGTCCGCGGGCGTCGCGGTCTCCGGTTCGGTGCTCGGCGACGTGTTCACCCAGCGGCCCACGCTCGGCATCATGATCGGCCTGGTCGCGGGCAAGGTGGTCGGGATCTTCGCGGGCACCTGGCTGGTCGCCCGGTTCACCCGGGCCCAACTCAGCGACGACCTCGCGTGGTCGGACGTGTTCGGCATGTCCATGCTCGCCGGCATCGGCTTCACGGTGTCCCTGTTGATCAGCGAACTGGCCTTCACCGACGACCCGACGCTGACCGAACAGGCCAAGGCCGCGGTGCTGGTGGGCTCGGTGCTCGCGGCCGTCGCGGCGTCGGTGGTGCTGCGGATAAGGAACAACACCTACGCCCGGTTGTGGGCCGAGGAGAATCGCGACGACGACGGCGACGGGATTCCGGACGTCTATCAAGCGGACGCGGATCGACTCCGCGACGAGAAGCTCGGCCACTCCTGAATACTTCGTTTCCCATCCGAAACACTCGTACGACGCGCCCCGCTGGATACGTATCGCCGCAGCAGGGCATGATCGGGGTCGGATTATCCATACAGGTACAAGGAGTGACCATGGCAGGCACCGACAGGTCCCCGGCCCAGGACGTGCCCGTCGACGCACAGCGATCCCTCGGCGAGCTGTTCTCGTCGGCCAGCCGCGACATGTCCACGCTGGTGCGCAGCGAGATCGCGCTCGCCAAGAGCGAGGTCAAGGTCAGCGTGGTCAACGTCGCGAAGGGCGGCGGCGCGTTCGGCGCGGCGGCCTTCATCGGCGTGTTCGCGTTCATCTTCCTCAGCTTCGCGGTCGTGTACGGAATCCACGCTCTCGGTCTCGGCGTGGCGTGGAGCTTCCTGATCGTCGGCGGCTTCTATCTCCTGCTCGCGGGCGGGCTCGCGTTCTACGGCGTCAAGTCGTTCAAGAACGTCCGCGCGCCGGAGCGCACGATCACCACCACCCGGGACACGGTCACCACGCTCAAGAACGTCGGTTGATCCGGCAACGCGCCCGGGCCGGCCAAACCGGCGGCGGAAACCGGGGTGCGATGGCGAGTGTGCGACGCTGCTCCGCATGACGGTTCCCGAGAGCGCCGTGGTCAACGTGGACGGGCCCTGGACACACCGCGACATCGCCGCCAACGGCGCGCGGTTCCACATCGCCGAGATGGGCGAGGGGCCGGTCGTGCTGTTGCTGCACGGTTTCCCGGAGTTCTGGTGGGCCTGGCGGCATCAGATGCCGGTGCTGGCCCGGGCCGGCTACCGCGCGGTCGCGATGGACCTGCGCGGGTACGGCGGCAGCGACCGCACCCCGCGGGGCTACGACCCGATCACCCTGGCCCTGGACGTGACCGGGGTGATCCGCTCGCTGGGCGAGCCGGACGCGATCGTGGTCGGCCACGACCTGGGCGCCTACCTGGGCTGGACCGCCGCCGTGTTGCGGCCCAAGGTGGTGCGCCGGTTGGTCGCGGTGTCCATGCCGCATCCCCGGCAACTGCGCGGCGCGCTGTTGACCGACCGGCACCAGATGGCCGCGAGTTCGCACATCTTCGGCTTCCAGCGGCCGTGGGTGCCCGAGCGGCAGTTGATCCGCGACGGCGCGGCGATGGTGGGCGACATGTTGCGCGCGTGGTCGGCGCCGGGCCGGCCGGCCGACGAGTCGATCGCACGCTACCGGCAGGCGATGCTGGTGCCCGGCACGGCGCACTGCGCGGCGGAGCACTACCGCTGGCTGATCCGGTCCATCCCGCGCCCGGACGGCATCCAGTACTCGGCCCGGATGAAGGCCCCCGTCGAGGTGCCCACGCTGCATCTGCACGGCGCGCTCGACCCGGTGATCCTGCCGCGCACGGCGGCCGGCTCCGGGCGCTACGTGGAGGCGCCCTACCGCTGGCGACTGCTCGAGGGCGTGGGGCACTTCCCGCACGAGGAACAACCGGCCGTGTTCACCGAGGAACTCCTGGGTTGGTTGAAGGATCCGGAACCCGAGCGCTGAAGTTCCGACAGCGCTTCCGGGCCTTTCTTGTGCGATCTTGACGGGGATATCCGACACTTCCGTACAGATCGCCTCCGGCGTGTCCGGAAATGATTTTCGGACCGCCGAGGCGGCGCGATTACGCCGTCGGTGACCCGGGTAGGCGCCACCGTATGAGCCGGACGTACAACGCTCCGAGCATGGCGGCGGGGGCCGGGGACACCCGGTCGGAGACGGCAGAGACCCTCATGGTTGAGATCGGCACCACTGGCACTCACGGGTTCGAGCACACGCGAGGGGCGCCGGCCGGCGCGGTTGCCGACCGGGGGGATCATCTCCCGGGACTGATGGGGATATTGCGCCGACGAGCACGTTGGTTGAGTCTGCGCCTGCGCTTCCTGCGTTGACGTGTCGACGCGACTCGGGACCGGGTCGCGTCGCACCATCCCCTGTCTCGCGTACGGGTTCCACGCTCCCGCACGGGTTCCGCGCATCGGTCGGTCGATTCCGCTTTTCGCCGCTCAGGCGAATGTGCCGAACCACAAGAGCGCGACGGTGGCGAGCATCATCACCGGCACCAGGACGAGCGTCTCCACGCGGTTCCCGGTCCGGCTGACCACGGCCACCTCGAAGCGGGTGCCCAGCGGCCAGAACAGCGGTATCCCCTGCTTGGTGAGGAAGTCGCCGAGCAGGTGCGCGATACAGCCGAGCACGATCACCATCGGCAGCCAGTCGGGGGCCGCCGGCATCCAGTGGTCGACCACCGCCGTGCCGCCGCCGGCGAGCGCGACGATGGTGATCCAGGAGGCGAGGCCCTTGCCCGGCGGACACAGGTTCAGCGCGCGCAGCGCGAGCGCGAGCAGCAGGAAGACCATCGTGAGGGTGAACGGCCGCCCCAGGTGCTCGACCCCCTGCCAGGTCAGCAGTCCGGCCAGGACGACGAAGACGATCGAGTGGGTCGCGTGTCGGTGCCCGCCGGACACCTTGGCCACGCCCGCGCACAGCGCCCGCGAGAGCGGTCCCAGGAAGTTGGCGATCGTACCGTTGTGGTGATCGAGGTCGGGCAGCAGCGCCGCGCCCGCGGTCAGGAACGTACCGATCACGATCTCGGACGGGGACAGGTGGTTGTGCCACAGGTGTTGGGGCAGCGTCGGTGCCGTCGCCGCGAACACCAGTGCCCCGCTGACCGCGTGCGAATGCCCGAGCATTCCCCCACCCCACCCTGCCTCGCCCCACCGTCGCCCGCTCGTCGCGGCTGTGCCCGAACATCTGCCCGAGAACCCGGCGGACATGCGTCACATGGCGCAACTCTGGGTGTCCACGGGGCGGTCGCCGACCGCGCCCGCCTCGGCGTCCGCGCGCACCTCCTCGACGGTGAGCGCGTACCCGGTGGACTCGTCGTCGAGCGACTTGGCGAAGATCACCCCGGCGACCTTGCCGTTCGGTGAGATCAGCGGGCCGCCGGAGTTGCCCTGGCGCACCTTCGCGTACAACGAGTAGACGTCGCGACTGACCGTGCCGCGCTTGTAGATGTCCGGGCCGCCGGCCTGGATCCGGGCCCGGACCCGGGCGGGTTCGACGTGGAAGGCGCCGTTCTCCGGGAAGCCCACCACGATCGCGTCCGCGCCGCTCTCCACCTTCGGTTCGAACTGCAGCGGGGTGGCCTTGAGTCCGGGCACCTTGAGCACCGCGATGTCGCGCTTCCAGTCGTAGAGCACGACCTCGGCCGGGTATTCGCGGCCCTCGCCGCCGATCTGCACGGTCGGCTTCTTGACGCCGCCTACCACGTGGGCGTTGGTCATCACGCGCTGCGGGGCGTAGACGAAGCCGGAGCCCTCGATCACCTTGCCGCAACTCTTCGCGGTGCCGACGATCTTGACGATGCTGTCCCGGGTCCCCTGGACCGCCGGCATCGACAACAACTTGGGGTCCGGCGGCGGGACCTGCGGGATGTCCTCGCGAACGAACGGGCTGAAGACCTGCGGGAAGCCGTTGCGGTCGAGCAGGTTGCCGAACGAGGAGAACCATGTGTCGGCGCCCTGCGGCAACACCTTCTGCACGCCGCCGAGCACCTGCGAGGAACGCACCTCGCGCGAGACGGTGGGCATCGAGGCGCCCGCGACCGAGGAGCCGATCAGCCACACCACGATCAGCAGCGCGCACACGCTCACGATCGAGCCGCCGGCCGCGTCCACCAGTCGCGCCGGACGCCAGGTGAGTTGCCGGCGCAGCCGGTTGCCGGCCGCGGTGGTCAGCGCCTGGAGCGCGGTGGCCAGCACGAGCACGACGCAGATCGCCGCGATCGAGGGACCCAGCCCCGGCTCGAACCGGTTGAGCAGCGAGGGCACCAGCCACATGCCGAACACACCGCCGCCGATGAAGCCCAGGAACGAGAGCACGCCGACGATGAAGCCCTGCCGGTATCCGGAGATGGCGAAGGCCACCGCGGCGGCGAGCAGCAACAGGTCCAGGACATTCACGGGCTCACGTTCTCATGTGCGAGCCCGCGCTGTCCGCCGCCGTGCCGGTTCGTCGAACACCGGTGACACAGCCGTACAGAACCGGTGTTGACGTACCGTCAGCCCGCCCCCGCACCGGGTGCGGCGGGCGGGCCGACGGTCAGTCGCGGACCTCGGGCTCGGAGGCGGTCTCCTCATAGCGGTCGAACCCGCGCCGGGCCAATCTGCTCTCGGTCTCCGAGAGGGTGACCTCGCGGCGGGTGTCCCACGGCCGTTCCCAGCCGGTGTGGTGCAGGACCCGGTCGATCAGCCCCGCGGTGAAGCCCCAGACCACCAGGTCGTGCACCAGGAACGCCGGGCCCAGGTGACCGCCGGGGTGGCGCAGTCGGGCCCGGTTCGCCGGTTCGGCGAGTTCGGCGATCGACACCCGCAACACGCGCGCGACCTCCTCGGGTGCCCCCGGGGCGACCTCGCTCTCCCGGTGCCACCACGCGAGCACGGGCGTGACCACGAAGTCGCTCACCGGGATGTACAGATCCGGCAGCCGGCCGAAGACCCGCACGCCGGAGGGGTCGAGCCCGACCTCCTCCTGCGCCTCGCGCAGCGCGGTGCCCTCCGGACCGTCGTCGCCCGGGTCCACCGAACCGCCCGGAAACGCGGGCTGGCCCGCGTGCGAGCGCAGCGTCGCGGCGCGTTGCAGCAGCAGCAGGTCCGGCCCCTCGGGCCCCTCGCCGAACAACACCAGCACGGCGGAACGCCGGCCGCCCTCGGCCGGCGGCAGGAAACGGCTCAGTTGCTCGGGGCGGATCTCCCGGGCGGCGCGCGCGACCGGGCGCAGCCATTCCGGCAGATCCGCTTCCGCCCAGGTCTGGATCCCGGTTCCGGTCTGGGTCACCCGGCGTCCCCCTCGTCTCGCGGTGCGGCCTTCGCTCGTGCGGCCCTCGCTCGGGTGGCCTTCGCTCGTGCGGCCTTCGTCTCGGATACGTCTTCGGCTGCGTCCACGTCTTCGGACGCGTCGCCCGGCACGGCGAGCACCGGCTTGGCCGGCGGCTTGAGCCGTTGGCCGGGTTGCCCGGCCATCTCGTACTTGAGCAGCGCCCTGGCCTTGATCGGATCCGTCTCGCCCTCGCCGTACGCCGGACACAGCGGCGCGATGGCGCACGCTCCGCAGGCCGGGCGGCGGGCGTGGCAGACCCGGCGGCCGTGGAAGATCACCCTGTGCGACAGCAGCGTCAGGTCCTTGCGCGGGAACAGCGCGCCGACCTCCTGCTCGACCTTGACCGGATCATCGTCCTTGGTCCACCCGAAGCGCCGGGCCAACCGGCCGAAGTGGGTGTCGACGGTGATGCCGGGCACGTCGAAGACCTCGCCGAGCACCACGTTGGCGGTCTTGCGGCCCACTCCGGGCAGCGTGACCAGTTCGGCGAGCTTGCCCGGCACCTCGCCGTCGTAGCGCTCCAGGAGCGCCTGGGCCAGGCCCTGCACCGAGCGCGTCTTGGCCCGGAAGAACCCGGTCGGCTGAATGATCGCCTCCAGTTCGGCCGGTTCCGCGGCGGCCACCGCGGCGGCGTCGGGGAAGCGGGCGAACAGCGCCGGGGTGACCGTGTTGACCCGCCGGTCGGTGGTCTGCGCGGACAACACCACCGCGACCAGGAGCTGGAACGCGTCGCCGTAGTCGAGTTCGCAGTGCGCACCCGGGTATATCTCGCCCAATTCGCGATTGATCCGGCGCGCGCGGCGCACCAGAGCGAGATGGGACTCGGTTTTCACGACCTTCGCGGCCGCCCGCGACCTGCGCGGCGCGGGCTCCGTCACGTTGCTCGACACCCGGCCAGAGTACGCAGATGGACGGGGCGTACGGTCGAGCAGTCCGCACATGCTTGATCACAGGAGCGACATGTCCGGTTACTGTGGATCCGCCCGTTCGTGATCCAGGCCACCCCGCGTGATGATTGCGGGTACCGGTGCGTCAGACTGTGACCGATCGCACTGTTTGACCGCTCGGCTTTCATTGGTGTCGACCAGGCCGGCCTAGGAGGAACCTCGTGGACGACGTTTTGCAGCGGGCTCCGCTGTTCGCGGCGCTCGAAGATGAGGACGCCGCCGAGCTGCGGGCCTCCATGACGGAGGTCGCGCTCGAGCGCGGGGACTCACTCTTCCACGAGGGTGACCCGGGTGACCGCCTGTACGTGGTGATCGAGGGCAAGATCAAGCTGCACCGCAGCTCCAACGACGGCCGCGAGAACATGCTCGCGGTGCTCGGCCCGGGCGAGATGTTCGGCGAGCTGTCGCTGTTCGACCCCGGACCGCGTACGGCGACCGCGACCGCGCTCACCGACGTGCGCCTGCTCGGCCTGGGCCACTCCGACCTGCAGCCCTGGCTGACCGGTCGGCCCAAGGTCGCCGCGGCACTGCTGCGGGCGATAGCGCGTCGACTGCGGCGGACCAACGAGAGCCTGGGCGACCTGGTCTTCTCCGACGTCCCGGGACGGGTGGCCAAGGCCCTGCTCGACCTGTCCCGCCGGTTCGGGGTGCCCGCCGACGAGGGCATCCACGTCGCGCACGACCTCACCCAGGAGGAGCTGGCCCAATTGGTCGGCGCCTCGCGGGAGACGGTCAACAAGGCGCTCGCCGACTTCGCCAGCCGGGGTTGGCTGCGGCTGGAGGCGCGCGCGGTGGTCCTGATGGACGTCGAGCGGTTGTCGCGCCGCTCGCGCTAGCACGTCACGCACCGAACGTGTGGGGGTCCGCCGTCGGCGGGCCCCCACACGGCGTTCAGGCGTCCGCGCGCTCGGTCAGGTATTCGAGCTGGGCGCGGACCGACATCTCGGCGGCCCACCACAGGCCGCGGTCCACGTCCGCGTAGACCCGTTCGACGACGTCCTGGGCGGTCTTGTCGCCCGCCGCGACCGCGGCCTCCACCTGGGCCAGTCGGGCCGCCCGGTGGGCCAGGTAGGAGTCGAGCACGCCGACCGCGTCGTCCAGGATCGGGCCGTGCGCGGGCAGCACCGCGGTGACCTCGCCGGCGGCGGCGAGGGCGCGCAGCCGGCGCAGCGAGTCCAGGTAGTCGCCGAGTCGGCCGTCGGGGTGCGCGACCACCGTGGTGCCCCGACCCAGCACGGTGTCGCCGGTGATCACGAAGCGGTCCGCGGCCACCACGAAGCACACCGAGTCGCCGGAATGGCCGGGAGTGGCCAGTACCCGCAGGTCCAGGCCGCCGTCCTCGATCACCTGGCCGTCCACCAGGCCCTCGCCGCCGTAGCGCCACTGCGGGTCGACCGAGTGCACGACGGCGTTGGTGAGCGCCTTGAGGCCGGCCACGCCGGCCGAGTGGTCGGGGTGGCCGTGGGTGAGCAGGATTCGGCCCACGCGGCGGCCCTCGGCCTCCACCGCGGCCACGATCGCGCGCAGATGGCCCTCGTCGTCGGGGCCGGGGTCGATCACCACGGCGGTGTCCGCGCCGGGCTCGGCCACGATCCACGTGTTGGTGCCGTCCAGCGACATCGCGCTCGGGTTCGGTGCGAGCAGACAGGTCACCCGGGAGCTCGCGGGTCCGCCGATGGTCGGGCGCGGGTTGCCGGGCAGGGGCTGTGCGTTCATGGTGGTCATCCTGTACCTCGGTGGCCCGGACCGATCCGGTGGATGCCCTCGGACCGGCTCCGGGTCGTCGGTGGGGCCTCAGCGCAGACCGAACGGGTCCGCGACCCCCGGCCATTCGAGCACGAGGCGATCCCCGTCGAAACGGCCCCGGGCCATGATCGGGGTGATCTCCCGGTCGGCCGCGGCGGCCAGGGCCGCCGCCGGGTCGGCCAGCTCCGCCAGGTGGCGCAGCGTGTCGATGGTGGGCGGCAACATCGCCATCTCCTGCGCCCGGTGTTGTTCCAGCGCGTCGCCGGGCCGGGCCCAGGTGACCCGGTCGGCCTCGCCGGAGACGTCCCGGGTGCGCTGGCCGGCGGGCAGTGCGGCGACGAAGAACCACGTGTCGTAGCGGCGGTCCTCGAACTCGGGGGTGATCCAGCGCCCCCACGCGCCCAGCAGGTCGGAGCGCAGCACCAGCTCGCGCCGCTCCAGGAACTCGGTCAGCGTCTGCTCGCGCGCCACCAGCGCGGCGCGGTCCGTCTCCCAGTCCGCGCCGGTGGTGTCCGAGACGACGGTGGTCGGGTCGGGCCCGGCGAGCAGCACGCCGGATTCCTCGAAGGTCTCGCGCACGGCGGCGCAGACGATCGCGCGGGCCTCGGCGACGCCGGTGCCCAGCCGCTTCGCCCACTCGGCGGGTTCGGGTCCGGCCCAGGCCACCGAGTGGTCCGCGTCCCGGGGATCGACGCCGCCGCCGGGGAACGCGTACATGCCGGCCGCGAACTTCATCGCGGTGTGCCGGCGCAGCAGATACGCCTCGGCGCCGTGCGGCCGCTCGCGCAGCAGCACCACGGTCGCCGCGCGGCGCGGAGCCACCGGTTCCGCCTCGCCGGCGATGATCGCGCGGGCCCGCTCGGCCCAGGACGCGGGCATGCCCGGCTGGGCCTTCCCGGCTCGCGTACTCCCTGATTCGGCCATGCGCCGGATCGTACGCCTGACCGAGTCAAGTTCCATCCCTCGCCCCCGAAAACGATCGGACCCGACCCGAAAGGGCCAGGTCCGATCATCTCGATGGCGCAGCGGGCGGTCCGCTCAGACCACCTCGACGAGGATCTCCACCTCGACCGGGGCGTCCAGCGGCAGCACGGCCACACCGACCGCACTGCGGGCGTGCCGCCCGGACTCGCCGAAGACCTCGCCGAGCAGTTCACTGGCACCGTTGATCACGCCGGGCTGGCCGGTGAAGTCCGGGGCGCTGGCCACGAAACCGACCACCTTGACCACCCGACGCACCAGCGACAGGTCGCCGAGCTCGGCCTTGACCGCCGCGAGCGCGTTGAGCGCGCACCGGCGGGCGAGTTCCTTGGCCTCCTCGGCGGTGACCTCGGCGCCGACCTTGCCGGTCGAGGGCAGTTTGCCCTCGATCATCGGCAACTGGCCCGAGGTGTAGATGTGATTGCCGGTGCGGATCGCCGGAACGTACGCGGCCACGGGCGGCACCACGTCGGGCAGGGTCAGCCCCAGCTCGGTCAGGCGCTGCTCGGGGTGTACCTCGCTCACTTCGCCGCCTCCTGCTTCGCACGCTTCATGTAGGCCACCAGGCTCTCCGGGTTGGGGCCGGGCACGACCTGCACGAGCTCCCAGCCGTCGTCGCCCCAGTTGTCCAGGATCTGCTTGGTCGCGTGCACCAGCAGGGGGACGGTCACGTATTCCCACTTCGTCATGTGTGCAGACTTTAGACGGACACGTCGGGCGGTTCGACGGGGCGCCACGCCACCGGCGAGGACAACACCATCGTGCTGGAGGGTTTGCCGTGCTCGGCGAGCCGGTCGATCAGCACCTGGAAGTCGGACATCGTGGCGACGGCGACCATGAGCAGGCAGCACGCGTCGCCGGTGACCCGGTGCACCTGGAGCACTTCGGGCCACTCGCGCACGGTGTCCGCGTCCCGGCGCAGCAGGCAGCCGGGGCCGTAGCAGTTCATCCGAACCAGCGCCACCACACCGCGGCCGGCCGCGGCCGGGTCCACGTGCGCGTGATAGCCGGTGATCACGCCCGTGTGTTCGAGCCGGCGCACCCGGGTGGCCACCGCGGGCGCGGAGAGGTTGATCCGCCGGGACAACTCGTTGAGCGAGACCCGGGCGTCGCGCTGCAGTTCGGCGAGCAATCTGCGGTCGATCGCGTCCATGCGCACCCTCCGTTCACGATCGTGAGCACATGTCCTTCGACACTTTGCGAGCGTAAACCGAACCGAGGCTTCCGATGCTCGACACCCATTCCCAACCGAATGGTCGCACGATTCCATATGGGCACTCCCCGACCGGCTCTTCCGGCGCACCGGCGGGACCGGCCGGAGAGGTGACCTGCGATGACGATCGACGAACGGACCCCACCGGCCGATCCGGCGAGCGCGACGTGCCCGATGGCGGGCCCGCGTCGAGGCCCCGCCGACGCCGCCGCGCCGCCGTACGCGGACTACGTGCAACTCGACCGGCTGCTCCGGCTCCAGCGCACCCGCACCGACGTGCCCGCCGAGCTGTCGTTCCTGATCTCCTCCCAGGTGATGGAGCTGCTCTTCGCGCTGCTGCGGCACGAGTGGACGATCGCGGGCGAACGGCTCGACGCGGACGACGTGCCCGGCGCGATCGGCACGCTGCGGCGCAGCATCCGCGAGTTGGACGTGCTGGTGTCCACGTGGGACCTGCTCGCGACGCTCACCCCCGGCGAGTTCGGCGGCTTCCGGGACGCGCTCGGCGACGCGTCCGGCTTCCAGTCGCACCTGTACCGGCATCTCGAATTCCTGCTCGGCGTCAAACGCGCGGGCGTGCTGCGGCCCTACACGGGCAGCCCGGAGGTGCACGCCGAGCTGGAGCGCTCGTTGCGCGCGCCGAGCCTGTACGACCACGCGCTCGCCCTGCTCGCCCGCCGGGGTCGACACACCCCGACTCCCGGCGCGGATCCCAGCCGGCCGTACGAGCCGTCCCAGGACGTCGAACGCGCGTGGGCGGGCGTGTACACGGACGGCGTGGTCGACTTGGTCGAGCTCGGCGAGGTGCTCACCGACATCTCCGAGCGCTGGACCCGCTGGCGCGAGCGACATCTGGCCGCCACACTGCGAGCGCTGGGAAACCGGCCGGGCACGGGTGGTTCGGCCGGAGCGTCTTGGTTGGAGCAGACCGTACGTGTGCGCGTTTTTCCCGAATTGTGGACCATGCGCACCTTGGTCGAACCATCGAAGGTCTGATTCATCGAAAGATGGGTGAAGCATGTCCGATTCCTTGCCGAACACGGCCGCCGACGACGCGTCGGTCCGACTCTCCAACGGTCGCCTCGCGGCCGGACGGGTGGCCGAAGCCGCCGAACTGGACGCGGCCGACCCGCTGGCGCACGTGCGCGAGCGGTTCCTGCTGCCGGCAGGCGTGATCTACCTCGACGGCAACTCGCTGGGCGCGCTGCCCGCCGCGGTGCCCGAGGCGCTGAACGACGCGGTGCACCGCCAGTGGGGCACCGACCTGATCCGCTCCTGGAACGCCAACGACTGGTGGGGCGCGCCCGCGCGGATCGGCGACCGGATCGGCGCGCTGATCGGCGCCGCGCCCGGTCGGGTGGTGTGCGGCGACTCGACGTCGGTGCAGATCTTCAACGCGATCGCCGGGGCCCTGCGGCTGCGCCCGGGACGCACCGTGGTGCTGGCCGACCCGGACAGCTTCCCCACCGACCTCTACCTGGCCGACTCGATGGCCGGCCTGCTCGGCGCCCGGGTGCGCCGGGTCCCGGTCGGCGAACTCGCCGAGGTGCTGCGCGCGGACGGCGACACGGTCGCGGTGATCGCGTACAACCACGTCGACTACCGCAGCGGCGAACTGCGCGACCTGCCCGGATTGACCGCCGCGGCGCACGCGGTCGGCGCGTTGGCGCTGTGGGACCTGTGCCACTCCGCCGGCGCGTTCCCGATCGACCTGGACGCGCACGACGTCGACCTCGCCGTCGGGTGCGGCTACAAGTACCTGTCCGGCGGCCCCGGCGCGCCGGCGTTCGTCTACGTGGCCGAGCGGCACATCGCGGACTTCGCGCCCGCCCTGACCGGCTGGCACGGGCACGCGAACCCGTTCGGCATGGAGCCGGGATACGCACCCGCGCCGGGCATCGAGCGGGCCCGGATAGGCACCCCGCCGCTGTTGTCGATGCTCGCGCTCGAAGCCGCGCTCGGCGCCTACGACGACGTGCCCATGACGGCCGTGCGGGCCAAGGGCCTGGCGCTGACCGACCTGTTCATCACCTGCGTCACCGATCTGGGCCTGGAGACGCTGACCCCGCTCGAGCACGCGCGGCGCGGCAGCCAGGTCGCGGTGCGCCACCCGGAGGCGCACGCGGTGATGGCGGCGCTGATCGACCGGGGCGTGATCGGCGACGTCCGACCGCCGGATGTGCTGCGCTTCGGCTTCAACCCGCTCTACATCGGCCACGCCGACGTGGTCGAGGCCGCGCGCGTCCTCGGGGACATCCTGGAGACGGGGGCGTACAAGGACGCGCGCTACGCCGTTCGGGCGACGGTGACGTGACGCGGGTCACCACAGGGGGATCACCTCCGACCGGGCGGGGACGGGGTGGTTAGGCTCGACTCGTGAGTTTGGGTGCGCGGTCACACGGGTCCGGTAACGCCTCGGCTGCGGCCGAATGGCGCAAGCCTTCGAGGGCAGGGATCCGGGCATGCCACGTACCCGAGACGACCGTCGCGCCGGCCGCCCCGGCCGTACCCGCTGGACGGACGCCGTGAGCACCTCGACGGCGGGCGCACGCACGACCGACGGCAATGCCGACTGGGAGGGCGTGCGCCTGCACGTGGTCAGCGGCAAGGGCGGCACCGGCAAGACCACCGTGGCCGCCGCGCTGGCGCTGGCGCTGGCCTCGGGCGGACGGCGCACGCTGCTGGTCGAGGTGGAGGGGCGACAGGGCATCGCGCAGCTCTTCGACTGCCCGCATCTGCCCTACGAGGACCGCAAGATCGCGGTCGCCCCGGGTGGCGGCGAGGTGTACGCGCTCGCGATCGACCCGGAAGAGGCGCTGCTCGAATATCTCGACATGTTCTACCACCTGGGTCGGGCCGGTAAGGGCCTGAAGAAGCTCGGGGCGATCGACTTCGCGACCACCATCGCGCCGGGCCTGCGCGACGTGCTGCTGACCGGCAAGGCGTGCGAGTCGGCCCGGCGCCGCACGCAGGGGAAGTTCGCCTACGACGCGGTGGTCATGGACGCGCCGCCCACCGGCCGGATCGCACGCTTCCTCAACGTCAACACCGAGGTCGCGGGACTGGCCAGGTTCGGCCCGATCCACACCCAGGCCGAGGCGGTGATGGGGGTGATCCGCTCACCGCAGACCGCGGTCCACCTGGTCACCCTGCTGGAGGAGATGCCGGTCCAGGAGACCGTGGACGGCGTCACCGAACTGCGCGACTCGGGCCTGCCCACCGGCGGCGTGGTGATCAACATGGCCCGGCCGCCGCTCCAGGCCGAGGACGAGAGCGACACCGGACAGCGGCTCACCGCCGAGCTGCTCGAGGCCGGCCTGGTCGCGGGCGGCATCAAGCCCACCCGGCCACTGGTCACCTCGCTGCTGGCCGAGGCCGACGAGCACGCGAGCCGGATCGAGTTGGAGAGCACCGGCCGCGCCCTGGTCCGCGGGCTGGACCTGCCGGTGTACGAACTGCCGCTGCTGGCCGACGGAATGGACCTGGGCGGTCTGTACCGCCTCGCCGAAGCGCTGCGCGAGCAGGGGATGGCATGAACAGGCTGGAGATCGACGAGCTGATCGACGACCCGGGCACCCGCATCCTGGTGTGCTGCGGCTCCGGCGGCGTCGGCAAGACCACCACCGCCGCGGCGCTCGGGCTGCGCGCGGCCGAACGCGGCCGGGACGTGGTGGTGCTGACCATCGACCCCGCACGCCGGCTCGCTCAGTCGATGGGCCTGACCGAGTTGGACAACACGCCGCGCCGGGTCGTCGACGTCGACGAGACCAAGGGCGGCAGCCTGCACGCGATGATGCTCGACATGAAGCGCACGTTCGACGAGATCGTCGAACAACACGCCGACCCCGAGCGCGCGCAGCAGATCCTGGACAACCCGTTCTACCAATCGTTGTCCTCCAGCTTCGCCGGTACGCAGGAGTACATGGCGATGGAGAAGCTGGGCCAGTTGCACGCGACCGGCGAGTGGGACCTGATCGTGGTGGACACCCCGCCGAGCCGGTCCGCGCTCGACTTCCTCGACGCCCCCCAGCGCCTGGGCTCGTTCCTGGACGGCCGGCTGATCCGGATACTCTCGGCTCCCGCCAAGGTCGGCGGGCGCGGCGCGCTCAAGTTCCTGTCCGCGGGCATGGGCCTGATGACCGGCGCGCTCAGCAAGGTGGTCGGCACCCACCTGCTGACCGACATCCAGACCTTCGTGGCCGCGCTGGACACCACCTTCGGCGGCTTCCGCAAGCGGGCCGACGCGACCTACAAACTGCTCCAGGCACGCGGCACCTCGTTCCTGGTGGTCGCCGCGCCGGAGAAGGACGCGCTGCGCGAGGCCGCGTACTTCGTCGACCGGCTGGGCACCGAGCGCATGCCGCTGGCCGGCCTCGTGCTCAACCGCGTGCACGCCACGCGCGCCGGTCGGCTGTCCGCGGAACGCAGCGTGGCCGCGGCCGAGGCGCTGACCGAGCAGGCGGAGCAGGCCGAACAGCTCGCGCAGGCGGAGGAGGCCGAGCAGGTCGAGGAGGCCGAACTGCTCGACGGTGAGCTCGCGTCGCGGCCCGCCGACCTGCGCCTGGTCGCGGGACTGCTGACGCTGCACGCCGAGCGGTTGCGGGTGATCGACCGGGAGGAGCGCATGCGTACGCGCTTCACCTCGATCCACCCCGAGGTGCGGGTGGCCGAGGTTCCGGCACTGCCCGGTGACGTGCACGACCTGGACGGGCTGCGGGTGATCGGCGAGAGCCTGGGCGCGGGCTGAGCCCGGGGTCCGCCGGCAGCCCGGACCCGCTCGGCGACGCGCGACCGGTTTCGGCCGGTTTCGTTTGTACCCACGCGCGCCGTGCCGCGGCTGTCGTGCGTGTCGACCCACCGTGCCACGGAGTTCGTCCGTACCCGCCGGGACCCGGGCCTGACTCCCGGCCCCGGCGGGTTCTCACGTGCGAACGAGGTGGCGTTCGGCCGTCGACACGTGCTCAGCCGGCGACCCGAAACTCCTCGTCTCCGTGGATGTCGCGCTCGTACTCCTCGCGCGCGGTCTCCAACAGCCGACGCCACGACGTGATCATCGGCCGGCGGCGCAGCAGCGCGCGCCGCTCCCGCTCGGTCATGCCGCCCCAGACGCCGAACTCCACTCGATTGTCCAGCGCGTCCGCCAGGCACTCGGTGCGAACCGGACACCCGGTGCACACTGCCTTGGCACGGTTCTGCGCCGCCCCCTGCACGAACAGCTCATCCGGATCGGTACTCCGGCAGGCGGCCTGCGTGCTCCAGTCGGTAACCCAGCTCATGCTGGTGCCGTCCTCTCCCGATTTTCGAGGCTCCCCCAACGGCGGCGAAGGGAATTCCCGACGCCAAGCAGGACGGTACGAAACCCTGGGCACGCGCAACAGCCCCTGTGCGGGCAGTCATCGATGGCCCGGAAGGACTATGCGCAAATATGGACCCACCCGTCCGGGTGAATGCTCTTGCGTTTCCGGTCACGGCTTCACTCAGAAGGAGGCACGTCCGCGGCACAGAGCACGGCAGCGAGATCCGACATCCGGCCACATTCACTCTAAAGAGTGAAATGGTTACTGACACGGATCCCCCGGCTGCTCCGCCAGCTTAGGCGAAGTCCCTTCACCGCGTAGGGTGTTTCGGCACGTAGGCTGTCGCCCATGGCCCGAACTTCCTCCGGCTCGGCCCGCCCGAAACGCGGCTCGTCCCGCTCACGATCCCCGTTGGGCTTCGTGGGACGGTTCGCCGCCTTCGTGGGTGCGAGCATCCTCGCCGGTGCCCTGGTCGCGGGAATCGCGCTGCCCTTCGTGGGAGGCTTCGGCCTGACCGCGAAGGCGGCGTCGGAAAACTTCGACGATCTGCCCAGTGATCTGGATCAACCGTTCCTGTCGCAGCCGTCGTACATCCTCGACTCCGAGGGCAACCAGCTCGCGATGGTCTACGACCGGTATCGCATCCTGGTGAACTTCGACCAGATCTCACCGATCATGCGTCAGGCGATCGTGGCGATCGAGGACTCGCGCTTCTACGAGCACGGTCCGATCGACCTCAAGGGCACCCTGCGCGCCCTGATGCGCAATCAGCAGTCGGGTGGCACGGGATCCAAGCAGGGCGGTTCCAGTCTCACCCAGCAGTACGTGAAGAACATCTTCGTGGAGGAAGCCGGCAACGACCCGGCCAAGGTGGCCAAGGCCCAGGCCCAGGAGGTCTCCCGCAAGGTCAAGGAACTGAAGTACGCGATCGGCCTGGAACAACGGCTGTCCAAGGACGAGATCCTCACCAGGTATCTCAACATCACCTTCTTCGGCCGCCAGGCGTACGGCGTCGAGGCCGCGTCGCAGCGCTACTTCAGCAAGCACGCCAAGGACCTGACCCTGACCGAGGCGGCCACCCTGGCCGGCGTGGTGCAGGCGCCCTCGGCGTACGACCCGATCGGCTACCCGAACGCCGCCCGGGAACGACGCAACATCGTGTTGCAGCGCATGGCCGAGGTGAAGGTCATCTCGCAGGTCGAGGCCGACGCGGCCAAGGCCACCGAACTGAACCTGAAGACCCAGCCGCTGCCCAACGGCTGCATCACCGCCGACCAGATCGACGGTGCCGCGTTCTTCTGCGACTACGTCGAACGGGTGGTCAAGAACGACCCGGCGTTCGGCGCGAACAAGGGGGATCGCGACCGGTTGTGGCGCGAGGGCGGTCTGCGGATCACCACCACGTTGGACCGAAAGGCCCAGAAGGCGGCCTACACCGCCGCAACCAAGGGCGTACTCCAAAAGGACCCGGTCGCCGACGCGGTCGTCATGGTCGAGCCGGGCAGCGGCAGGATCAAGGCGATGGCGCAGAGTCGGCCGTACGGGTTCGGCGACTACGAGACCACGCTCAACTACTCGGTCGACCACTCCATGGGCGGCTCGACGTACGGCTTCCAGACCGGCTCGACGTTCAAGCCGATCACCGCCGCGGCGGCGCTGGAGAGCGGGATGAAGGTCGACCAGGAGTACTCCACGGGCTACGACATCGACATGCGGAAAGAGAAGTTCCGCACCTGCGGTGACGCGGCCCGGGACCCGAAGTACCAGCCGCAGAACGAGAGCCGCAGCGAGACCGGCACCTGGAACATGCAGACCGCGCTGGAGAAGTCGATCAACACGTACTTCGTCCTGTTGTCCAAGGACGTGGGGCTGTGTCCGATCGCGACGCTCTCCGACCAGCTCGGTGTGCACCAGGGCAGCGGCAAGGCACTGGAGCAGGTGCCGAGCATGACGCTGGGCGCCAACACGGTCGCGCCGATGAACATGGCCGCCGCGTACGCCGCCTTCGCCAGCCGTGGCGTCTACTGCTCGCCGATCGCGGTCACCGAGGTGGCCAAGCTCGACGGCACCAAGCTGCCCGTCCCCCAGGCGGGTTGCAAGCAGGTGATGAAGCAGTCCACGGCGGACACGATCAACGCGCTGCTCAAGGGCGTGGTCGAGGACGGCACCGGCACCCAGGCCGGACTCAAGGACCGGGACAACGCGGGCAAGACCGGTACCACCAACGAGCGCAAGGCGGCCTGGTTCGTCGGTTACACGCCGAACCTGTCCACCGCGGTGTGGATCGGTGGCGCCAAGGACGACGTCGAGATGGTCGACATCACCATCGCCGGCGTCCGCCACGACAAGGTCTACGGCGGACAGGTCCCCGGACCGATCTGGAAGGCCGCGATGTCCGGTGCGCTCAAGGGCGTGGAAGCGCCCGGCTTCGTCGATCCCCCCTCGGGGACGATCCCGTCGAAGCCGGACCCGAACAAGAAGCCGACGGATGGCAAGCCGCGGGATCAGAACCGGCCGCCCACAGGCGGTACGAACACGCGGCCGCCGTGGACTCCGCCGACCACGCCGACCAACACCACGCCGCCCGGCGGGGGCAATGGGGGCAATAGTGGTGGCGGGGGCGGTAACACCAAGCCGCCGGAGTCGACGCGACCGCCGGGACACTCGTGGCCGCCGATCGGGGGCGGGCCCGGGGGTGGCGGGTTTGGTGATGACGGGTGAGGGGCGCCGACGGGTGACGACCGAGGGGCCGGTGTCGGCCGGGTTCCTTTGTCGGCCGGGTTCCTTGGTGAATTCGGTGTCGAGCGGGTCCGTGGGTTCGTGAGTCTTGAGTTCGTGAGTCTGCGGGTTCGTGACTCTGCGGGCTCCGTGGGCTCCGCAGGCCACGTCGGCTCCGTCGGCTCCGCGTGAACGACGATGGCGGTGCTCCCCTGTTTGTCGGGGGGCACCGCCATCGTCGTCGTGTGGGGTGCGGTCGGCCGGAATCGGGCCCGGGGGCGGTGTCGGTCGGGGCCGCGTCGGATCAGGTGCCGAGCTGGCTCTTGATCTCGGCGGCGATCCGGCCACCCTCGGCCTTGTCGCCGACCTTGGGGCGGACCGCCTTCATGACCTGACCCATCGCCTGCGGACCACTCGCCCCGGTCTCCGCGATGGCGTCGGCGACGATCACCTTGAGCTCGTCGTCGGACAGTTGCGCCGGCAGGTAGGCCGCGAGGACCTCGCCCTCGGCGCGCTCGCGGGCGGCGGACTCGGTCCGGCCACCGTTCTCGAAGGCCTCGGCGGCCTCGCGACGCTTCTTCGCCTCGCGCACGATGACCTTGAGGACCTCGTCGTCGGACAGCTCGCGGGCCGTCTTGCCCGCGACCTCCTCGTTGGTGATCGCGGTCAGGGTGAGGCGCAGCGTCGAGGAGACCAGTTCGTCACGGGACCGGATGGCCTCGGTGAGGTCGCTCTGCAAACGGCTCTTGAAGGGGCTCATGGGGTCAAGTGTCGCAGCCGCGGGTGCGGGGGCCCCACCCAATTACCCGGGCGCGGCCCGAGGCGGACCGGTCGAGGGCGTCGTTCCGACCTGCCGCGTCGTGGTCGGCGGAGCCGCACTACGCCATCGAGACTGCCGACGACCGGCCGGCTCTGCCAGCATGGAGGGATGCGACCGCGTTCAGCCTTCCCCCTAGCCGTTGCCGTCACCGGGGCCGCCTGCCTCACCTATGCGGCGGCCTACGAGGCCCGTTCGTTCCGTTTGCGCCGGGTCGAGGTGCCGGTGCTGCCACACGGGGCGCGGCCGGTACGGATCCTGCAGGTGTCCGACATCCACATGGTCTCCGGCCAGCGCCGCAAGCAGGAGTGGCTGCGCCGGCTCGACGCGCTGCACCCCGACTTCGTGCTGAACACCGGCGACAACCTGTCCGACCCGGACGCGGTGCCCGAGACGCTCGACGCGCTCGGCTCGCTGCTCGGCCGGCCGGGAGCGTACGTATTCGGGTCCAACGACTACTACGGCCCGCGCCCCAAGGACCCCACCGGCTACCTGCGCCGCGACGACGGCACCCGCCGGCTCGGCCGCGAGAACCCGTGGACCGACCTGCGCGACGGCTTCGACGCGGCGGGCTGGGAGAACCTCAACAACGCGCGCGGCCGCGTCAAGGTGGACGGCCTGGAGATCGAGCTGGTCGGCCTGGACGACCCGCACATAGACCGGGACCGCTACGAACAGGTGGCCGGCGGCCCCGACCCGGCAGCGGACCTCTCGCTCGCCGTCGTGCACGCCCCGTACCTGCGCGCCCTCGACGCCTTCACCGCCGAGGGCTACCCCCTCGTGATCGCCGGCCACACCCACGGCGGCCAGGTCTGCGTCCCCTTCTACGGCGCGCTCACCACGAACTGCGACCTCGACCGCAAGCGCGCCAAGGGCCTGTCCAAGCACACCTCCGCCGACCGTGAGGCCTACCTCCACGTCTCCGCCGGCTGCGGCACCTCCCGCTACGCCCGCTTCCGCTTCGCCTGCCCCCCCGAGGCCACCCTCCTCACCCTGACACCCCGTCAATCCACCGCCGGCCCCCTCCCCCCGACCCCCCGCTAAACCGGATTTCGCCTCAGGCCCCCGACCCGCTAAGCTGAACGCGCAGCATCGGGGTGTGGCGCAGCTTGGTAGCGCGCTTCGTTCGGGACGAAGAGGCCGTGGGTTCAAATCCCGCCACCCCGACTCGGATTGGAGACCCTTCCGGAATTTCCGGAAGGGTCTCCTTTTTGCGTCCTCGCGCTCTTCGGGGGTGATGAAGGGCGCGGCAGGCAGCAGGATCAACAGCAGCCATGGCTCCACCAGGACCGGCGCGCCGAGGTCCGTGTGGGCCGCCGCCTTGCCGACCCGGCCGCGGGGCTTCCTGTTCTGCTTCGAGGAATCGGACTTCTTGCCCTTCGTGCCCGGGGGCGCGGACCCGACCCGGGTCGGTTCGGCCGCCGGGTGCTCCTTGGCGTCAGGCTTGCCGGATGCTCCTTGGCGTCAGGCTTCAGGAGGCGGCGCGACCGGATCGCCTCGGTCCCCCGCGTAGCCCTGGAGCAGATAGCGGAGTGGGAGGTGGTCCAGCGTCACGGCGGCGTCGGCCACCGCGTGGCGGAACGCCTCCCGGAACGGCACGCCGAACATGCTGAGGGAGGTGCCCTCGCCGTCCAGGATGGTCTGGTGCAGCGGCGTGACCGCCATCTGCTGCTCGGTGTCGGCGAGGCGTCGGAGATCGGGGCCGTGCGCGGCGAGGCGGTCGGCCTGGGCGACCCCGCGGTCGCCGCCGCAGAAGACCCACCAGCGGCGTACGACCTCGTTCAGCGGCTCGATGTCGAGGGTGGCCGTGACCGCGCCGAGAGCCTCGCAGAATTCCTGGCCGAACCTGCGCCGGTCCTCGCCCGAGAGTGTGGCGTGGACGGCGGGACCCGTCATCTCCGGCGGACCGCTGCGGTGGTTCACCACGTGCGGGTCGAGTGCACCCATGGCTTCAAGTCTGGCCCCCGCGACGGTGCCACGGGAAGGGAACGCCGGCAACGTCGGAGAAGATCCGCCGCGCCGGCGAGTCCGCGCGAGTCGGGTCCGCCTCGTCGATGGCCGGTGAACTGCATGGTCACCATCTGGTTCCCCTCTCACCGAAAAGTGCGTTCTTCCACGTCAGCGCCCGGTCTCCTACGGTCTCCGAGTAACCGAAAGAGAGCGATCACGCCTCGATTCGTGGGAGCGGGCCGCGGCCCGCGGGACAAGGAGGCGGGCAACATGGCCATCACCCTGCTGAACCCCGGCGGACTGCCGGAGATCGACGTGTACCGGCAGGTGTCGATCGCGACCGGGTCGAAGCTGGTCTTC
Organism: Embleya sp. NBC_00888; assembly: GCF_045207655.1. NCBI lineage: Bacteria > Bacillati > Actinomycetota > Actinomycetes > Kitasatosporales > Streptomycetaceae > Embleya > Embleya sp. NBC_00888. The sequence continues at coordinate 4,184,204 of NZ_CP108784.1, forward strand.
ATCGCCGGACAGGTCGCCTGGGACGCCGACGGCGTCACGGCCGCCCCTGGCGACCTCGCCGCGCAGGTCGAACAGTGCTACCTCAACGTCGCCACCGCCCTGGCCGGGGCCGGGGCGACCTTCGACGACGTGGCGAAGCTGACCGTCTACGTCGTCGACTGGACGCCCGACAAGATGCCCCTGTTCCTGGACGGGCTGTCGCGGGCGGCCGTGAAGCTGGGCGTCACGCCGGTACCGCCGGGCACCCTGCTGGGCGTCGCGGCGCTGGACGTCCCCGAGCACCTGGTCGAGGTCGAGGCGATCGCCGTCATCGACTGAACCAGCACGCGGGGGTTGACGCCGCATGGTGTGAGTGATTGAGTACTCACATGAAGACGGAACCACGCCGAACACTCTCCACCGCCGACGAACGCCGCGAGACGGTGCTGCGCACCGCCATCGGGGCGTTCGCGGCGAAGGGGTACTACGGCACGACGACCACCGAGGTGGGCAAGGCCGCGGGCATCTCGCAGGCCTACGTGTTCCGGCTCTTCCCGAACAAGGAGAGCCTGTTCGTCGCCGTGGTCGAGTACTGCTTCCTCCGCGTCCGGGAGAGCCTGGAGCGCGGCGCGGCGGCGGCCGAGGGCAGCTCGCCCGAGGCGGTGCTGTCCGCCATGGGCGAGGCGTACGCCCGCCTGATCACCGACAACGACCTGCTCCTGGTACAGATCCACGCCCAGGCCGCGGCGGCTTCCGAGCCCGCCGTGCGCGATGTGGTGCGCACCGGGTACGCCCGGCTCGTCGAGTACGTGCGCGGTGCCTCCGGGGGCGACGACGCGCAGGTCCAGGAGTTCTTCGCCCGCGGGATGTTGTGCCACCTGGTGTCGGCGATCGGCGCCGACGAGGTGGACGCGCCGTGGACACGCACACTCGCGGCCGGCATCCGGCACTACTGACCCGTCCGAGCCACATCCCCACGTAACACCACACCACCGCCCGCGGTCGCCTTTTCAGGTCTCGCGAGTGAGTGTTTGATCAATCATCCAGCGCGCGATCTCGCGGCGCCTCGATCCACCCCACCACCACCCCCAAGGAGTCCCCCATGTTCGCCGCCGCCATCGCCATCCCGCTCGCCTTCTCGCCCGGCGGACACAGCCCGATCGGCATCGACGAGAAGGCCCCGGTCATCACCCGCGACGACATCACCATCCACGCGCCGCTGGACCGGGTGTGGCGGATCCAGACCGACGTCGAGGCATGGCCTGCCTGGCAGCCCGGCGTGAGCTCGGTGGTCAAGCAGACGCCGGGGCCGCTGCGTCCGGGATCGTCGTGGGTCTGGTCGACCGAGGGCCTGGAGGACATCACCTCCACGGTCAAGCAGGTCGACCCGAAGCGGCGCATCGTGTGGGGCGGGCCGGCCCAGGGCATCACGGCGGTCCACGTGTGGACGTTCACCAAGACCAAGGAAGGCGTGCGCGTCCACACCGAGGAGTCCTGGACCGGCGAACCCGTCGAGGCGAATAAGGAGTTCCTGCAGCAGGCGCTCGACGGCTCGCTCGACCACTGGCTGAACAACCTCAAGCGGCGCGCGGAACGCTGCGACTGACGCGGCGCTCGCGTGGCGCTCGTGCGCGGCCCCTTGGGGCGTTCTTTTTGCGACAAAGCATGATTGATCAATCACACACTATCGCCGCACCGAGACGACCTCGGAACAGGAGTCCCCCCATGTCCTCGGCACCCCTCGCCCAACCGGCGGACCCGCCCCCCATCGCCACGGATCCGGCCGCCGTCCCGGCCGGTCGGGTGCTGGCCGTCCTCGCGGCCGCGCAGTTCGCGGTGGTGCTGAGCACGTCGATCGTGAACGTCGCCCTGCCGCAGGTCCGCGACGGGATCGGCCTGTCGGGTGACGGGATGGCGTGGGTGGTCAACGCGTACGGCCTCGCCTTCGGCGCGCTGCTGTTGCCCGGCGGACGGCTCGCCGATCTGCTGGGCCGGCGCCGCGTCCTGCTCGCGGGACTCGCCGTCTTCACCGCCGCGTCGGTCGCGGCGGCACTGTCCACCGCACCGTGGTTGCTGATCGCCGCGCGGGCCACCCAGGGGCTGGGCGCCGCCGCGATCGCACCGGCCGCGCTGGCGCTCGTCATGCGGACCTTCGCACCGGGACCGGCGCGGGGCAAGGCGCTCGGCGTGTGGGGCGCGGTATCGGGAGCGGGCGGCGCCGCGGGCGTCCTCCTGGGTGGCGTGCTCACCGAAGCCTTCGGCTGGCGTGCGGTGTTCGTGGCGGTCGCGGTGCTCGGCGCCGCCGTGCTGGCCGCCTCCGCCCGGCTGCTGCCGGGCACACAACCGGCCGTGCACCACGGCACCCGCTCCTTCGACCTCCGCGGCACCGCGACGGTGACACTCGGACTGGTCGGCCTCGTCTACGGCCTGACCACCGCAGGCCGCGACGGCTGGACCGACCCCCGGGTCCTGACCGCGATCGCCGTCGCCATACCCCTGCTCGGCCTGTTCGCGCTGCTGGAACGGCGCCACAGCGCACCGCTGTTGCCGCCTCGCCTGCTCAGGTCCGAAGCGGTCACCCCGGCGAACCTCATGATGACGCTGCTGGGCGGCGTGTGGGTGGGCCTGTTCTTCTTCCTGCCGCTTTACCAGCAACAAGCCCTCGGATACACCCCCTTGCGGGCCGGGCTCACACAACTCCCGCTTGCCGTGGCCAACATGGTCGGCGCAGCCGCCGCACCACGGCTAGCCCGGCGGTTCGGACCGGGCGCCGTGCTCGCGGCCGGTATGGCCACCATCGCCGGCGGCTTCCTGTGGCTCTCCCGGATATCGGCGGACGGCAGCTTCCTCGGCGACCTCCTCGGCCCGACCGTCGTCGTCGGCCTCGGCCTCGGCGCCGCCTTCGTCCAACTCACCGGCGCGGCCGTCGCCGGAGTCCCGACCGCCGACGCGGGGTCGGCCGGCGGACTGGTCAACACCACACGGCAGATCGGCGGCGCGCTGGGGCTGGCCGTACTCGGCACCCTCGCCACCGCGCGCACCGATGCCGCCGGATCGGCGGTCCCCCACGAGGTCGCGCTCACCGACGGCTATCGCACCGCCTTCCTGGTCTCCGCGGGCATCGCCGCCGTCGGCGCCCTGCTGACTCCCCTGCTCACCCGGCGGACCACGCCGACTCCCTGAACTCCGCCTCGACCGAAGCACACCCCACACCACCTCGCCCGACCCGCAGACCCGAGAACCGCAGCCCGGAAGGAACCCGACATGGACACCACCGCCGCAGCCCGGCCCGCCGCCCGCAAGCCCTACCTCACCGGCCACTACACCCCCGTCGCCGACGAGATCACCGCCACCGGCCTGACCGTCGAAGGCACCCTCCCGCCCGAGCTCACCGGCAGCCTGCTCCGCGCCGGCCACAACCCCAAGCCCGGCGTCACCCCCAGCCACTGGTTCAAGGGCAGCGGCATGGTCCACGGCATCCGGCTCCGCGACGGCCGCGCCGAGTGGTACCGCAACCGCTGGGTGCGCACGCCGGCCCTGGACGGCGCGCCGTACATGACCGAGCACGGCCCGGACTTCACCGTCAGCACCGCCGGAACCCACGTCATCGAGCACGGCGGCCGACTGCTCGCCCTGTGCGAGTCGGCGCTGCCGTACGAGCTCACCCCCGAGCTGGACACCGTCGGCGCCTACGACTTCGGCGGCAAGCTGAAGTCCTTCATGACCGCGCACCCCAAGGAGGACCCGGCCACCGGCGAACTGCACTTCTTCGCGTCGTCGCCGTTCCCGCCGTTCCTCACCCACTACGTGGTCTCCCCGCAGGGCGATCTGACGCTCAGCCAGGACGTGCCCGGCGCATCCGCCGCGCTCAAGCACGATTTCGCGATCACCGAGGACTACGTCGTGTTCCTCGAAGGATCGGTCACCTTCGACCCCACGGAGGCCTCCGGCATCCCGTACGGCTGGAGCGACGCGCAGCCCTGCCGCGTCGGCGTCATGCCGATGGGTCCCGGCGGCGCGGCGAACATCCGCTGGTTCGACGTCGGCGCCGGATTCGGTATGCACTTCGCCAACGCGTACCAGGACGCCCTGGGCCGCGTCATCGTCGAGGGCGCGACCGTGGACCGCACCGGTTGGCAGCGCTCCTGGAACTGGTGGGTCGGCGCGCCGGGTCGCGGCGCCGAGCCCAACTCCGGTTCCCATGGCCGCCGGTGGACGATCGACCTGACCGAGGGCGTGGCCCGCGAGGAGCAGACCGACGACCTGATCGTCGAGTTCCCGACCATCAACGAGACGCTGCTCGGCCGGCCGCACCGCTACCAGTACGCGCTGGCCTTCCCGGACGACGACGGCGTCGGCAACCACACCTTCGTCAAGTACGACCGCGCCACCGGCGCCCGGCAGCTGCGCCCCGTCGGCGTCGGCCAACTCCCCAGCGAGGCCGTCTTCGTCCCCGCCGCGAACGCCGCCGCCGAGGACCACGGATACCTCCTCAGCGTCGTCGGCGATCTCAACACCGACAGCTCCCGGCTCCTGGTCCTCGATGCCCGCGACCTGACCGCACCCCCGGTCGCCACCGTCCACCTCCCCCGCCGGGTCCCCGCGATGATCCACGGCTCCTGGATCCCGGACGCCCGCTGACCCGCCCCTCCGACTCCCCCGCGGCCCCGCACACCGAGTGCGGGGCCGCGCACGTACCCAACACACGAAACAGCCCGCCCCGAGTCGTCACCGAGCAACGACCCCCGGACGCGTACGCCGTCCATGAGCCCGATCCGCTTGGGGCGGGTCAGTTCTCGTAGTGGTAGCGGCACTGCGCGATCAGAACCGTGTCCTCGGTGGCCTTGTAGATCAGTCGGTGCTCGTCGTTGATGCGGCGCGACCAGTAGCCCTGGAACCCGTGCTTGAGCGGTTCCGGTTTGCCGATCCCCTCGTTGCCCTTCCGGGAGATGTCCGCGATGAGCGTATTGATGCGCTTCAGGATCTTCCGGTCCTGAAGCTGCCACCACAGGTAGTCCTCCCAGGCGCGGGAAGAGAACGTGATCTTCATACGCCGCCGATCCTCACTCGTCGGCCGTCAGTTCGCGTACGGTGCCGCCGCCGTTTTCCAACTCGTCGATGGAGGCGAGCAGACGCCGGGCGTTCGCAGGGCTTCGCAACAGGTAGGCGGTCTCCTTCAGGGACTCGTAGTCCTCCAGGGAGACGATGACGACCGGGTCGTGTCCGGCTCGGGTGATGACAACCTCTTCGCGGTCGTCGTTGACGGAGTTGAGCACCTCGGCATACCGCGCGCGAGACTCGGAGTACGTCATGGTCTTCATGGTCCACCCTCCTCTAAGTACAAGAAACTGTACGTCGCTTGTGGTGGGGCGGCAAGTCTCCGCACGACACCCGCGGCCGGGTGCCCCGGACCCACGATCCGCGCACGCCAGACAACTCCGCCGTCACCAGGACCCGCGAGCGGTCCGAGGGCAGCGTCAGGGTTCGAGGAGGGCGGTCAGGACGACGGCGGGGTCTGCGTCCGGGGGGCCGGACGGGCACCAGGTGCCTCGGTCCTTGGTGTACGGGTACCACAGGCCGTCCCGGCCCAGGCGGAGTTGGGCGGCTCGGCCCTCGACGGTCCAGCGGTTGCGCCAGGAGCGGAGTCGGGGTGGTTTGCCGTCGGGCCAGTTCGCCCGCAGCGCCTCGCGGTCGCGTTCCAGGCGGGTGGCGGGTGGCGTCCAGTGGTTTTCCAGCACTTCCAGGGATGCCGCGCCGCCGTGCCGCCACGCGCGGGTGGCCGCGGCGAGTTCGCCGGGGGTACGGCCGCAGTTCGAGGAGATCCGGGTGAGAACCTCCGGCGTGGGGTGGGCGGCCGCCAGGCGGACGGCGTCCTGCCATTCCGTGAGCGGGACGGGTGGGGCGGTGTCGGCGTGCCGCTCGCCGAGGGCCGCGGCCAGCAGGTGATGGGCGCGCGTCGCGGCGTCGGCGGCGAGCAGTTCGAGCGCGGCGGGGTCCACACCGGGCTCCGGGACCGCCGAGTCCACCAGTGCGGGGCCTCGACCGGGCCGTTCGGGCAATGCCGGCGGCGCGGGCAGGGGCGGCGGTTCGGCGCGGGCGGCGAAGGCGAGACCGGCCGGATCACCGGCCCGGGCCGGAGGTACGGCCGGGCCCGCGCTCACCGCGTCGGCCGCGGCTTCGGCCGCCGCGCGAGCGGTGTTGCGACGGCCGAGTTCGTCCATCAGTTCCCGCTCGCCGCGCCCCCGCAGGAGCAGCAGCACGAAGGGGTCGCGGTCCAGCAGTCGGGCGACCTGGTAGCACAGCGCGGCGGCGTGCTTGCAGGGGTAACCCCAGTCGGGACAACTGCACTGGGGATCGAGGTCGCGGGGACCGGGCAGCAGCGGGACGCCGGCGGCCGCGGCGTCGTCGGCGAGTCCGGCGGGCATCTCGCCGTCGAGGAGAGCGGCGATGTTGGCGGCCCGCTCGGCGATCATGTCGAGCAGTTGGTCCCACTGTCGGTCCGTCAGCGGCTCGACCCGGATCCTGGAGCGATACGGGGTGCGGCGGCTACCTTGCACCGGGGCGGCGGCCGTGCCGCGGGTGATGGTGACCCGGCCCACCGCGCCGCCGCGCGCGTAGGTCCGGCCGCGCTGGAGGCGCCCGGAGTCCAGGGAGGACTCCTCCAGGGCGCGCAGCCATTCGCGGCCCCACCAGGACTCGGCGAACGGCGCTCGACTGCCCTTGGTGGACGGGAACGCCTCGAAGGTGCGGACGGCTTCCTGGTCCGACCGGGTGCGCTTGGTCATCGTCCCGTCCTTCGCGGCGTCACCGGCGTGGCCTCCTGGTCCGCCCCGGCACGCCCGGTCATCGTCCCGTCCTTCGCAGCGCGACCAGTTCGGCCAGTTCGTCGTCGCCGAGTTCGCTGAAGGCCGCCTCGCCCGAGTCCAGCACCGAGTCGGCGAGTTCGCGCTTGTGCCGCAGCATCTCCGCGACCCGGTCCTCCACGGTCCCCTCGGCGATCAGTTTGTGCACCTGTACCGGCTGGGTCTGTCCGATCCGATAGGCGCGGTCGGTGGCTTGGTCCTCCACCGCCGGGTTCCACCAGCGGTCGTAGTGGATGACGTGTCCGGCCCGAGTCAGGTTCAGGCCGGTCCCGGCGGCTTTGAGGGACAGCAGGAACACCTTCTTCTCGCCGCTCTGAAAGGCGTCGACCATCTCCTCACGGCGCTTGACCGTGGTGCCTCCGTGCAGGAAGAGCGTGTCCACGCCGCGCTCGGCCAGGTGACGCTCGATCAGCCTGCCCATGGCCACGTACTGGGTGAAAACCAGGGCCGATCCCTCCTCCGCCAGCACGGTGTCCAGGAGTTCGTCCAGGAGTTCCAGTTTCCCGGAGCGGCCCGGCAGCTTCGCGCCGGCCGGCTCCTTCAGGAACTGCGCGGGGTGGTTGCAGACCTGCTTGAGGCCGGTGAGCAGTTTCAGCACCAGACCGCGTCGGGTGATGCCCTGCTTCCCCTCGATCTCGGCCATCAGCTCGCGTACCAGTGCCTCGTACAGCGAGACCTGTTCCTTGGTCAGCGACACCGGCTGATCGGTCTCGGTCTTGGGTGGCAGTTCGGGCGCGATGCCCGGGTCGGCTTTGCGCCGGCGCAGCAGGAAGGGGCGAACGAGCGCGGCCAGTCGCCGGGCGGCCTGCTCGTCGCGGTCGCCCTCGACGGCCTTGGCATAGCGGTCGCGGAAGGAGGTGAGCGTGCCGAGCAGGCCGGGGGTGGTCCAGTCGAGCAGTGCCCACAGCTCGGACAGGTTGTTCTCGACCGGGGTGCCGGTCAGCGCGACCCGACCCCGCGAGGGGATCTCGCGCAGCGCCCGAGCGGTGTGCGCGTACGGGTTCTTGACATGCTGGGCCTCGTCGGCGACGAGCAGGCCCCAGGGCCGGTCCGCGAGGCGTTCGGCGTCGCGCCGCATGGTCCCGTAGGTGGTCAGGACGAAGCCGCCCTCGGCTCCCGTCCCAAGCCCGTCCAGGTCGCGGCCGGGGCCGTGGAAGCGGCGTACCGGGGTGGCCGGTGCGAAGCGCAGGATCTCGCGCTCCCAGTTGCCGAGCAGGGAGGCGGGACAGACCACGAGGGTCGGGCCGGCGGTGGCCTTTCGTTCCTGGCGGCGCAGGTGGAGTGCGATGAGGGTGACGGTCTTGCCCAGGCCCATGTCGTCGGCGAGGCAGCCGCCGAGGCCGAGCGAGGTCATCCGGTGCAGCCAGTTCAGGCCACGCAGTTGGTAGTCACGCAGGGTCGCGCGCAAAGCCTTCGGGGGCCCTTGAGGCTCGCGCGCGGCGCGGGCCTCGGGGTCGGCGATCCGGGACCGCAGCTCCTCCAGCGCACCGCTCGCGGTGACCGCCACCCGTTCGCCGTCCACCTCGACGCCGCCGGTCAGCGCGGCGCCCAGGGCGTCGATCGCGGTCAGCGGCGGTGTCCCGGACCGCGCGGCCCGGCGCAGGCGGCGGACCAACTCCGGGTCCACGACCACCCACTGGTCGCGCAGCCGCACGATCGGCCGGTGTGCCCGGACCAGCCGTTCCAGCTCCTCCTCGGTGAGTTCCCGGTCTCCGAGCGCGACCCGCCAGCGGAACTCCGACAGCCCGCCGGAGGACAGGAAGGACTCGGCCGAGGACCGTGTCCCCTTGCGACGGGCGGGTTCCAGGACCCCGGCGGCGGTCAGCTCGCGGACCAGCTCCTTGGGCCAGTGCACGGCGACCCCGGCCGCGGCAAGGCTCTCGGCCGCCTCACCCAGCAACGCCCGGGCCTCCTCGTCGGACAGCTCCAGGCCGGTCGGGGCGGCCGCCTCCAGCAGCCGCGCGGCCGGGGGCCAGGCGCGCGCGGCCCGGCGCAGCGTCAGCAATGTGTCCACCCGAGCCCGTGGGCCGAACAGTTCGGGGGCGAAGGCCCGGCCGGACCACAGATCCGCGGCGTCGGCGAGCACGGTGGGATCGCTCAGGCTGCGTAGTTGGACCACGGCTCGGAAGGCGTCCGCACGGCCCAGTTCCAGCCGCAACGACACCGCCAGACCGGCGTCGCGGCCGGCGGCGACCTCCGCCGCCCAGGCGCGTTGCCCGGGTACGGACTGCGGCGCTCGAACCGCGAACGCCGGCCCGCCGGCCACCTGGCGGGCAGCGGGAGGCCGCGTGAGGGAATCGGCCACGGCATCCAGAAAGGCCCGTAGCAGCGGCTCTGCCGGCGGAAGGGCAAGCGGGGAAAGCCCGGGGACCGCGACCGCGCGGGCCTCGGGAGGCATGGCCGCGGCCAGGGCACCCAGCCGCTCGTGGTCGTCGGCGTCCAGCGGGCCGACCCGCCACGCGTCGAAGCCCTCCGGTGACACCCCGGGCAGCACCCGACCCCGGGCCAGCAGGTCCAGAGCGTGCAGGGCCGCCGCGCCCCAGAACGCGGTGCCGGCCGACACCCGCCCGCCGCCGTCCACACCGAGCGCCCGGCAGCGGGTCAGCAGCGGCAGAGCCTGCTCCACCGGCAGCAGCACGGCGCCCACCCGGGCCCGGGTCACGGACGAACCGCGCGGGCGCACCACGGTGAGTTGCTCGGCTTCCACCCCGAGATCCGGCGGCTCGCCGCCGGACGTCCAGAACGCCACCCGTCCCGACCGGGGTGGATCCGCGGGAAGGAACACCGCCTCGGCTGCGGCCAGTTCGGGCAGCAGGGCAAGGAATCGCTCCCGGTCCGCAGCAGCCGACTCGGCGATGGCCGGCCCGCCGGATCCCGGCAGGCGTGGGGTCGCGGTTTCCGCCACCGGGTAGATCTTCGCCACTGCACCCACTCCTGGCACCTGTCCACAACTGGTCGCCACGGCTGTTCGGAACGGCGCGGAGTCCGCCCGCACCCTCGGCAGGCCAAGGCTACCTACACAGGTGGACAGGATGTGTCAAGAGCGGCTTGACCCACCCGGCGCAGTGCGCGACGACGGTGCCGGTACGCACCGCGGACGGCTGCGGCACATTGTTCGGCCGTGACCCCGCGCCGGTGCCGGAATCCGTCTCCGCATCGAGGAACGCTTCGCCGCGACCGCCGAGCCCGTACCCACCCAGCGGCTCGAGATCGCCCTGCGAGACACCGGTCCGCCGATCCGGCGCCGGATCACCCCGCCTGCCGACACCTCGAAGAGGCGGCACCGCTGCGGCGTCGGGGTGGCAACGATTGTGGAGCGATGGCGGTACCCGGGGCCTCCCGCTCGTGAGCTTCGGCCGCTTCCCACCCCGAAGCCGGCCGGCGGGATGTCCCGGAGCGGGTGTCTATGGTGGATCGGTCGACCGGCTTCGGCTCGCCCCGCCGGCCATCGTCGATCCGACCGTCGCAGTCTCCCCGAACGAGGTAGTGCAGCCATGCCGTCAGTCCGCGCGAGGTCGCGCCGTGTTGTTGTCGTCGAGGGGGCGTCGAGCGGGACGGACCGGGCGCCCGGGGCGGTGCTGACGCTGGTCGCGCTGTTCCTGGTGGCGATCAATCTGCGCGGGGCGATCACCGATGTGCCGCCGTTGCTCACCTCGATCCGGAACGATCTCGGGCTGTCCGGGGCCGCCGCCGGGGTGTTGACCGCGATTCCGGTGGTGTCGATGGGGGTGTTCGCGCCGCTCGCGCATCGGGGGGCGGCCCGGTACGGGTACGAGCGCACGGTGGCCGCGTCGGTGGTCGTGCTGCTGGTGGGGGTGCTGATCCGGCTGGGTGCGGCCTCGGTCGTGTTGCTCTTCCTGGGCACGCTGGTGGCCGGTGCCGGTATCGCGGTGCTGGGCGCGGCGCTGCCGGGTGTGGTCAAGACGCACTTCGCCGAGCGCGCGGGGGCGGTCACCGGGCTGTACAGCGCGGCGATAGGGGTCGGCGCGGCGGGTGCGAGCGCGCTCGCCGTACCGCTGTCGGAGGCGTTCGGGTCCTGGCAGCTCTCCCTCGGCGTGGTCGCGATCCCGGCGGTGCTCGGGCTGCTCGCGTGGTATCCGGTAATCCGGCGGACCGCGCCGGTGAGGAAGGTGCCCGCGGCGGGCCCGCGGGTCGACGCGAAGCCGGTGGCGGTCGCGCCGAGCGGTGGACCCGCCACCCGACCGGCCGCGGACGCCTCGCCGTGGCGTCGACCCGTCGCCTGGATCCTCGCCGTCTTCCTCGTCATGCAGACCACCGCCTACTACGGCGTGGTCGGCTGGGTCCCCGCCGCCTACGAGGAGCAGGGCTGGAGTGCCGAGCGCGCGGGCCTGTTGCTGTCCGTGTTCGGTCTCACCGGCATCGTCTCCGGTCTGGTGATCCCGCTGCTCGCGGACCGCTTCACCGACCCCAGGCCGCTGTTCGCGGTCACCGTCGCGGGTGCGGTGGCCGGCATGGGCCTGCTCGCGTTCGCGCCGGATCTGGCACCGTGGCCCACCATCGCGCTGCTCGGCCTCACCCTCGGCGGCGCGTTCCCGTTGATGCTGGTGATGCTCGTGCGCTTCGCGCCGAGCCCGGCGGCGGCCGGCCGACTGTCCGCGATGACGTTCCTGATCGGCTACCCGATCGCCGCCGTGTTGCAGATCGTCTTCGGCACGATCCACGACGCGACCGGCGAGTACACGGCGGTGTTCGGCGTGCTGTTCGCGATGACGCTGGTGGAACTCGTGGTCTGCCTCGGATTGAATCCCAAGCATGCCCGACACCCCTGACGCGCTGTCACCGCGAACCCACCCGACCGACGACCCGCCGGCGACGACCGACGCTCCCGACGACCCGTCACTGTCCGTCCTGCCCGCACGCTTTCGGGCCGTCCCGTACGTCTACGCCCGACACCCGCAGGCCGTCGCGCCCGGCGACCTGGCCGCGGGGGCCAACTGTCAGCTCTACGCGTATGCCTTCCTCGCCCACCACGGCCTGCGCGTGCCGCCGTTGCACTCGTCCGACCTGTGGGCCGACGACACCGCGACCGTCCGGGTGGTGGGCGAACCCGAGCCGCTGGACCTGCTCCTGTTCGACGCCGGCCCACGCCCGGACCGGGATCCGGGCTACGCGGCGCACATCGGGGTACACCTGGGCCCGGATCGGGTCCTGCACCTGTGCCAGGAGGTCGGCCGGCCCGCGATCTGGTCGTACGCGCAGTTCGCCGCCCGCCCGCGATACGCACGTCTGTTCGGAGTCAAGCGGTGCCGCCCGACGACGGAACAGAAGCAGCCCCTCCCGTAGTTGAATTGCGACATGCCCGCTCCCGAGAACAGCACCCCGAACGCCGCCTCGAACGCCGCTCCGAATCCGACCCGCAACGCCGCCCTGGACACCGCCGCGACCACCGGGTCCCCGTCGCCTGCCGGCTCGCCCCCGCCCGCCGTCCCGGCCTGGGAACGCCGCTATCGGGCGGCGCGGATCGGCCTGCCGCGCTGGGCCGACCACGCGCCGGCCAAGTCCGTCTTCGTCTCCAATGCCTCCGGCACCTTCGAGGTGTACGCGTGGGACCGGGTCAGCGGCGCACAACGCCAGGTGACCGATCGGCCCAACGGCACCGCGTCCTCCCGGATCAGCCCGGACGGGCGCTGGATCTGGTGGTTCGCGGACACCGACGGCGACGAGCTGGGCGTGTGGATGCGCCAGCCGTTCGACGGCGGCCCGGACGAGGTCGCGGTTCCCGGCCTCGAACCGTCCTACCCCGGCGGCCTCGGCCTGGCGAACGACGGCACCGTGGTGGTCGGGCGGATGACCGACGACGAGGGCTCCACGATCCACGTCGCGCGCCCGGGCGCCGAGCCGGTGACCGTGTACCGGCACACCGAGTCGGCGTGGTTGTCCGCGCTGTCCGAGGACGGCACCTACCTGGCCATCGCGCACAACGAGCACGGCGACGCGATGCACTCCTCGTTGCGCGTCCTGCGCCTGGACGGCACGCCGGTGGCCGACCTGCACGACGGCCCCGAGGGCGGCCAACCGGACTCCGACCTGTCCGCGATGGGCTTCTCCCCGGTCGCCGGCGACCAGCGCATGCTGGTCGTCCACCAGCGCCGCGGCCGGGACGAGCCGCTGTTGTGGGAGCCGCTGACCGGCGTCGAGACCGAACTCGACCTCGGCCTGCCCGGCGACCTGTCCGCCGACTGGTATCCGGACGGCCGGGCACTGCTGATCGACCACGAGCAGCACGGGCGCTCCGAGCTCTACCGCTACGACCTGGCGAGCAAGGAGCTCACCCGGATCGACACCCCGCCCGGCACCATCGGCGCCGCCGGTGCGCGGCCCGACGGCAGCGTCGAGTACCACTGGTCCAACGGCGCGACCCCGGCCGAACTGCGCTCGACCGCCGGCGACGTGCTGCTCACCCCGCCCGGCGAGCGGCCGCCCGGCTCGGTCCCGGTCTCCGACACGTGGGTCGAAGGCCCCGGCGGCAAGGTGCACGCGCTGGTGTCCAAGCCCGCCGGCGAGGGTCCGTTCCCGACCGTGTTCAACATCCACGGCGGACCCACCGCGCACGACGGCGACCACTTCGCGGCGGACGTCGCGGCCTGGGTCGACCACGGCTTCGCGGTGGTCCGGGTCAACTACCGGGGCTCGACCGGCTACGGCAAGGACTGGACCGACGCGCTGCGGGTGCGGATCGGCCTGATCGAGCTCGAGGACATCGGCGCGGTCCGGGCGTGGGCGGTCGAATCGGGCCTGGCCGACCCCGAGCGGATCGTGCTCTCCGGCGGCTCGTGGGGCGGCTACCTGACCCTGCTCGGCCTGGGCGTGCAGCCCGACGCGTGGGCGCTGGGGCTGGCCGCGGTGCCGGTCGCGGACTACGTCACGGCGTACCACGACGAGATGGACGTGCTCAAGGCGATGGACCGCACGCTGCTGGGCGGTACGCCCGAGGAGGTACCCGAGCGCTGGGCCGCCTCCTCGCCGCTGACCTACGTCGAACAGGTGCGGGTGCCGGTGTACATCAGCGCCGGCGAGAACGACCCACGCTGCCCGATCAAGCAGATCGAGAACTACGTCGAGCGCCTGGCGCAGCTCGGCAAACCGCACGAGGTCTACCGCTACGACGCGGGCCACGGCTCGCTGGTCGTCGAGGAGCGCATCCGGCAGATGCGCAAGGAGTTCGCGTTCGTGGACGGCGTGATCGGCCTGCCGATCCCGAACCCGGCGTAGTGGAGGACGGGGTCGGCGTACCGAACCGCGGGGCCCGGGCGTCGGATCCTCGACGCCCGGCCCCGCGAGCGCCGGGCCCGAACACCCCGCCCCGCCGGCCTCAGGTCTTGACGCCCAACTCCGCCAGCAACTCCGCTTCCCGCTCCTCGGCCCGGTCGTCCGCCTCCCGGCGGACCACCCGCCACCACACGAACACCGCGGCGCCCGCGAAGACGAACCACTGTGCGGTGTAACCCAGGTTCTGCCACGCGCGCCCGGAAATGCCGCCGCTCGCGGACTCCTTGCTCGGCGGCATCGGCGCGAGCGCGGCCGAGTCGGCGGCCGGGGTCTGCGCGGTCAGCGCGACGAAACCGTCGGTGAGCGGATAGGGCAGCACGTTGACCAGTTCGGGTGTGCTGATCATCGAGAGTTGGCCGGCCCGCAGGTCGGTGGCCCGGTCCGCGTTCGAGGTGTGCTCGGCCTCCGACCACTCCAACCGACCGGTGACGGTGACCGGCCCGGCGGGCGGCGCGGGCACGCTCGTGCCCTCGACCCAGCCCCGGTTGACGACGACCGCCGGGGCGCCGTCGACCAGCAGCGGGGTGACCACGTACGACCCCGTGCGTCCGTCGAGTCGGCGCCCGGGCACCACCAATTGCCGCGCCGCGTCATAGCTGCCGGTGACGGTGACCGAGCGGCCGCGGTCGGATCCCTCCACCCGGCCGCCGAGCGGCACGAGTTCACCGATCGGCACCGCGGGAGCCGAGGACACCTTCTCCCCGGTGCTCCCGCCTCCCTTGTGCTCGCCGTAGCGATGGAACTGCCACAACCCCAGCGCCGCGCACACCGGGACCGCGACGAGCACGATCATGTGGAAGACCAGCCAGCGCGGCTGGAGCAGGAACCGGTACACCCCCCAACGGTAACCGTCGACCGACGGCGCCCGAGCGCGGGTGTCACCCCACTCGCGGGTACGCCCCCGTCCGATAGATGTCGGTGCGGTACACCGTGCCACCGCACGTGGGCGTCAGGGTCACCTTGGCCACGTTGAAGTCGTTGGCGATCAGCGCGTACCCGAGCGCGGGCACCGACGCCTTGGGCGAGTCGGCGGCGCAGGTGCCGTCCGCGCCCGGCGCCTGCGGCTTCCAGGCGAACTGGAACTCGTACTCCTGGCCCGGCCGGAGCACGATGACCGTGCCCGAGGTCTCGGGCAGCACCGGCAGCGCGGCCGCGTCGTCGCCGGCCTTGTGCTGGAGCACGGTCACCTGCACGATCGGGTTCCCCGGCGGCGAGACCACCGAGACCACGCCGGGCCCGGTCACCTGGCAGTCCTTGGCCGCGTTGCTGCGCACCTGGAGCACGCCGTACGCCAGGCCGTCGGCGCCGATCGGTCCCAGCCGGGCGTCCTCCCCGGACAGGTCGGTGGTCGCGCACGCCGGCGTCGGCTTGGCCGGTGGCGTGCTCCCGCTCGGCGGCGCGCTGGTGGCGGGCGGCACGGTCTGGCCCACGCCCGCGCTCTGCCCGCTGGTGGGCGCGATCGAGGCGCCGGACCCACTGGTGGGCGTACCGCCTCGGGTCGCCGGGTGCGACTGGCCGGCCCCGCCCGGGATACCGGCGCTCATCCCCTCGCTCGGCCCCGGCAACGGCTCGGTGGCGTTGACCGCGGAGGACGAGGACCGGATGCCGCCGACGTTCGACTTCGAGCCGTCGCCGCCGTCCACCACGGTGCGCAGCACCGGTGTGCCGATCAGCAGCGCGGCCGCCAGCCCGGCGGCCCCGAGTGTGGCCACCCGCCGCTGCCGGCGCCGGGCCGGCACGGCGACGCGCAGCCGATCCAGCGCGTCCGACGCGGGCCGCACGTCGGCGACCGCCGCGTGCAGCCGCCGGCGCACCTCTGCCTCGAGGTCGTCGGGGTCGGGACCGAGAGTCCCCGGGGTGTTCGTCACGGCGTCTCCATCCGGGCCCGGAGGGCTTCCAGTCCGCGTGAGGCGTACGCCTTCACCGAGCCGACCGACAGTCCGAGCAGATCGGCCACCTGAGCCTCTGTCAGATCAGCGTAATAGCGCAGCACGATCACTTCTCGCTGCCGCCGTTGCAATTCGCGCAACGCCCGTACCAGCACGTCGCGTTCCGCCACGTGGCGCGAACCGTCCTCGGTACTCGTCGATTCCGGCTCGGGTTTCGACAGTAGTCGCATGCCCATGATCCGACGCCGCAGTGTCGACCGGGACAGGTTGACCACGGTCTGCCGCAGGTAGGCGAGGGTCTTGTCGGCCTCGCGCAATCGGTGCCGGGCGGTGTGCACCCGCACGAACGACTCCTGCACCACGTCCTCACACGAATCGGTGTCGTCGAGCAACAGGGAAGCCAAGCGCAACAACGAACCATAGTGCGCGCGGTAGGTCTCGGTGAGGACGTCGATGGAGACGCCCGCGTCAGAGGACACGGAAACTCCCGAAACGCCCAGATCCAGCGCGCCGACCACGGGCATTCGGACCGGGCGCAGCGCCGGTTCCGCCCTCACGACCATTTCTGCCACGACTGTTGGACACCCGACCCCCCGGGAAGGTTGTATACGCCTGCGATCCGGGGACGGTCGTCGGCTCAGACACACGTCCGCCCACCGTAGTGGGCAGGGTGACGTGCAGTCAGCCACTCGGGGCCGGGAAACGGCCGCGCACGCGCGGCAGCCGGTGTCCCCACCTGGGGAACACCGGCTGCCGCGACGGTTCGCGGCCCGGGTCCGGACCCTGTCCGGGGCGGCCGGGCGGGGCCTAGTCGCGCTCGGTCAGCTCGGCGGCGACGACCTCGGCGATCTGGGCCGTGTTCAACGCCGCGCCCTTGCGCAGGTTGTCCCCGCACATGAACATGTCGAGCGCGAACGGGTCGTCGATCGAGCGGCGCACCCGGCCGACCCAGGTCGGGTCGGTGCCGACCACGTCGGCCGGCGTCGGGAACTCGCCGTTCTCCGGGTCGTCGCACAGCACGACGCCGGGGGCACCGTCGAGGATCTCGTGCGCGCGGGCGACCGACACCTCGTTCTCGAACACGGCGTGCACCGCGAGCGAGTGCGTGGTGATCACCGGGACGCGCACGCAGGTCGTGTGCACCTTCAGGTCCGGCAGTCCGAGGATCTTGCGGGACTCGTTGCGGACCTTGAGCTCCTCGGACGACCAGCCGTCGTCCTTGAGCGAGCCGGCCCACGGCACCACGTTGAGCGCCAGCGGGGCCGGGAACGGCCCGAAGTCGCCCACCGCGCGGCGCACGTCGCCGGGCTGGGTGCCCAGCGTCTGGCTGCCCGCGACCTTGCCGATCTGCTCGCGCAGCGCGTCGACGCCGGGCTGACCGGCGCCGGAGGCGGCCTGGTACGACGCGACGACGAGCTCCTTGAGCCCGAGCTCGGCGTGCAGCGCGCCCAGCGCGACGACCATGGTCAGCGTCGTGCAGTTGGGGTTGGCGATGATGCCGCGCGGACGCACCCGCGCCGCGGCGGCGTTGACCTCGGGCACCACGAGCGGGACCTCGGGGTCCATCCGGAACGCGCCGGAGTTGTCCACCGCGACCGCGCCCTTGCTCGCGGCGATCGGCGCCCAGTGCGCGGAGACCTCGTCGGGCACGTCGAACATCGCGACGTCCACGCCCTCGAAGCACTCCTCGCTCAGCGCGATGACCTCGACCTCCTCGCCGCGTACGACGAGCTTCTTGCCCGCGGAACGCGCCGAGGCGATCAGCCGGATCTCGCCCCACACGTCCTGGCGGGTGGAGAGCAGTTCGAGCATCACCGTGCCGACCGCGCCGGTGGCGCCGACCACGGCCAGGGTGGGCTTGTCCTTGCGGGTCATCGGCCGGTACCTCCGTAGACGACGGCTTCGCCGGACTGGTCGTCCAGGCCGAACGCGGTGTGCACGGCCTGTACGGCGGCCGGAACGCCGTCGGCGCGACAGACCACCGAGATCCGGATCTCGGATGTCGAGATCAGCTCGATGTTCACCCCCGCGCCGGTGAGGGATTCGAAGAACTTGGCGGTCACGCCGGGGTGCGAGCGCATGCCGGCGCCGACCAGCGAGATCTTGCCGATCTGGTCGTCGTAGCGCAGCGACTCGAAGCCGATCTCGGCCTGGGCCTTGGTCAGCGCGGTCATCGCGCTCTGCCCGTCGGACATCGGCAGCGTGAAGGAGATGTCGGTACGGCCCGTGGAGGCCGCGGAGACGTTCTGCACGATCATGTCGATGTTGATCTCGTTGTCCGCCACCAAGCGGAAGATCTTGGCCGCCTCGCCCGGCTTGTCCGGGACCCCGACCACCGTGATCTTCGCTTCGCTGGTGTCGTGGGCGACCCCGGAGATGATCGCGTGCTCCATGTCGTCCCCTTCGGGTTCATCCGTCACCCAAGTGCCGACGAGTCCCGAGAAGGACGACCGCACGTGCACGGGCATGTCGTAGCGGCGGGCGTACTCGACGCACCGCAGGTGCAGCACCTTGGATCCGCTCGCGGCCAGCTCCAGCATCTCCTGGTAGCTGATCCGGGAGATCTTCCGGGCCTTCTTCACCACACGGGGGTCGGCGGTGAAGATGCCGTCCACGTCCGTGTAGATCTCGCAGACCTCGGCGCTGAGCGCGGCGGCCAGCGCGACGGCGGTGGTGTCCGAACCGCCGCGGCCGAGCGTGGTGATGTCCTTCGTGTCCTGGGACACACCCTGGAAACCGGCCACGATCGCGATCGCGCCCTCGTCGAGCGCGGAGCGGATCCGCCCCGGCGTCACATCGATGATGCGCGCTTTGTTGTGGACCGCGTCGGTGATCACACCGGCTTGGCTGCCGGTGAACGACCGTGCGTCGACGCCCAGGTTTTTGATCGCCATCGCCAACAGCGCCATCGACATCCGCTCACCCGCGGTGAGCAACATGTCGAGCTCGCGCCCGGAAGGGATGGGGCTCACCTGCTGCGCCAGATCGATCAGCTCGTCCGTCGTGTCGCCCATCGCGGACACCACCACGACCACTTCGTGGCCCTGCTTCTTGGTGTCGACGATTCGCTTGGCCACGCGCTTGATGCCTTCGGCATCGGCGACGGAGGAGCCGCCGTACTTCTGCACGACAAGGCCCACGTGCGCTCCTCGCTTGATATCTGTGCGGTCGGCACAGTCTAACTAGGCCGTACAGTGGTCAAAGCTTTATTCACATTGTGAGACGTACATATCACTAAGCGGGCAGTCGGAACCGAACGCCCATGTCGGCGCCGGGGCGGGCCGTACCGGGTCCGCACTCCGCTCGCCTTTCGCCCGAATTCCGGTGATATCGAATCCCGGTGGGTTCGGGCGACGACTCAGGTGTGCGGGCCGCCCAGGACCACGGCCTCGTCGAGCTGCTCGGCGAGCTCGTCGACCAACTCGTCGGCCAGTGCCTGGCCGGCCGGGTCCAGACTCTCCATGATCGGATCGTCCAGGCGGGCGTGCGACACCACCGACTGCAGCGCGCGCAGCACGGCGCTGGCGGTCGCGCCCCAGTTGGACAGGTACGAGAACTGCCACCACCACAGCGCCTCGCGGCTGCGTCCGGCCCGATGGTGGGCCAGCCCGTGCGCGAGGTCGGCGACCACGTCTGCGACGTCGTCCGACAGCCGCGCGGCGACCGGCTTGGACTTGGGCACGTACGGGTCGAAGACCTCGTAGTAGACGTCGATCGGCTCCAGCAGCCGGGACAGCGCCGAACGCAGCGCGTCGACATCCGGATCGGGACCCGAGTCGGGCTCGAAGCGGTCGTCGGGCACGATGTCGGCGATCGCGCCGAGCCGGCCGCCCGCGAGCATCAACTGCGAGACCTCCAGGAGCAGCATCGACACCGCCTGCTCCGGCTCCTCGCCCTTGGCCACCTCGGTGACGGCCAGGACGAAGCTGTCGATCTGGTCGGCGATCTCTCCGGTGAATTCGTTCAGGTCGTCAGACATCGAGCAGTCGTCTCCCCTCGAAGGCACGCCCGAGCGTGACCTCGTCGGCGTACTCCAGGTCGCCCCCAACCGGCAGCCCGCTGGCCAACCGGGTCACTCGCAGACCCATCGGCTTGCACAGGCGAGCCAGATACGTCGCGGTCGCCTCTCCTTCCAGGTTCGGGTCGGTGGCCAGGATCAACTCGGTCACCACACCGTCCGCGAGCCGGGTCATCAGTTCACGGATCCGCAGGTCGTCGGGTCCCACGCCCTCGATCGGGCTGATCGCGCCGCCGAGCACGTGGTAGCGGCCTCGGAACTCGCGGGTCTTCTCGATCGCCACGACATCCTTGGACTCCTCGACCACGCAGATCACCGCGACGTCGCGTCGCGGATCGAGGCAGATGCGGCACTGCTCCGACTCCGCCACGTTGCCGCATGTGGCGCAGAAGCGCACCTTGTCCTTGACCTCGGTGAGCGCGTGCACGAGGCGCCGGACGTCGGCCGGGTCGGCCGCCAGGAGGTGGAAGGCGATGCGTTGCGCGCTCTTCGGCCCTACACCGGGCAGTCGGCCCAGCTCGTCGATGAGGTCCTGTACGACGCCTTCGTACACCTACCGTCTCCCTGCTCGCTCTGGTTCTTCGTGGGCTTGTTGGTGGGGTTGGTGGTTGGTGGTCGGTGGTTGGTGGTCGGTGGTTGGTGGTCGGTCGTCGGTGGGCTTGTGGGGGGCTTGGGGTTTGTCGGTGGGGCTTGGGCTTGAGCCTTGGGCTTGGGGCCTTGGGCTTGGGCTTGCGCTTGGGCTTGGCCTTGCGCTTCGGCCTGAGCTTGGGCCTTGCGCTTCGGCCTGAGCTTGGGCCTTGGGCTTCGGCCTGAGCTTGGGCCTTGGGCTTCGGCCTGAGCTTGGGCCTTGGGCTTCGGCCTGAGCTTGGGCCTTGGGCTTCGGCCTTGTCGGTGGCTTCTCGGTGGGCTCGGCTTTCGGTCGTGTGGACCCGGCTCACATGCCGGGCAACCCCAGTGGGCCGCCACCGCCCATGCCCTGGGCCAGCGGGCCCATCAACCGGGACTGCATCTCCAAGGCCGCGCGGTTGGCGTCGCGCACCGCGGCGACGATGAGGTCGCCGAGGGTCTCCGTGTCCTCAGGATCCACCGCGGACGGCGAGATCTCCAGAGCCAGCAGTTCGCCGGCACCTGAGACGGTCGCGGTCACCAGGCCGCCGCCGGCGCTCCCGGTGACCTGGGTGCGGGCGAGTTCGTCCTGCGCCGCCATGAGGTCCTGCTGCATCTTCTGCGCCTGCTGCAGCAACTGCTGCATGTCGGGCTGGCCACCACCGGGAAACACCTGGACACCCTTCGTCGCTCGGACGCGGCTTCGCACCGCCTCGGGGCGGCCCTGCGCGGCGGCCGTCCTGCGGTCGAGCCTACGGCTCCGGGCGGGGCCGATGCGCGGCGGCGGCACGCATCGGCTTCGGTGCTGGGGCGGGTGGCGGGTGGGTCAGGTGGTGGGCGACTCGTCGATGATCGTGGCGCCCAGCTCGCGGGCGAGCAGTTCGTGGGTGGACAGGCCGCCGTCGTCCGCAAGGTCCTCGTCGTCGTACCGGCCGATGTCCTCGGGGATGTCGTAGTCCGGCTCGGGCGGCGGTGGGGGCGGTGCCTGCTGCGGTTGCGGTCGGGCGGGCGGCGCTGCCTGCGACGGGGCGCCGGTGGCGGGGCGGGGTTGGGCGGGGGCCGGCGGGGGCGTGGCCGCGGGGGCCGTCGGAGCGCCGGGCCACGCGCCGGGGGGCGGAGCGGCGGCGGGTGCGGGGGGCGTGACGGGTCGGCCGCCGGCCTGGGGCGTCGTGGTCGGGACCGGGGCCGGCGTGGCGGGGCGGCGGGCGGGCGCCGCGGCGCCCTCGCCGACAACGACGCAATCGATCCGCCAGTCGAAGCCGAACGCGTCCAGGACGGCCTGGCGCACGATCTCGTCCCGGCCGCTGCTGCGGAAGCCCTCGCGGGCGCCGGCCTGCTCGAACGCGAGGGTCAGCGTGGCGCCGTCGAATCCGGCCACGGTCACGGTCTGGAGCATCATCCAGGCCACCCGGTTGCGGCTGCGGACGGCGTCCAGGATCTGCGGCCACATCTCGTGCACGCGGGTGAGGTCGCCGGTGCCTTGGGCGGGGGTGGCGGCGGGCGGGGGTGTTGCCTGGGTGTGCTGCTGTTGGGCCTGCCGGCCTGGTTGGGCCTGGTGTTGTGGCGCGGCGGACGGGGGCGGGCCGGAGCCGGCGGTGCGGGCCTGGGGCCAGGCACCGGGGGCGGGCGCGGGGGGCTGCTGGGTCTGGGGCTGTGGCTGCTGGTGTTGCTGCGCCTGTTGCTGCGGCTGCGGTGCCGTGGGAGGCGGTACGGGAGCCTGGGTCGGCGCCGCGGCCGGGGCTTGGACCTGGGCCGGGGCGGCCTGATGCGGCCGGGTCGCCGCGGGGGGCGGCGCGTCGGCGCGGGCGTGGTCCGGTGCGGCGGGCCCGGCGGGGAGGCCGCCGACGGACACCCGGCGCTCCAGTCGTTCCAGCCGAGTCTGCAAACTCTGCTCACCGGAGTCGACGGCGGGCAGCAGTACCCGCGCGCAGATCAGCTCCAACTGGAGCCGGGGCGCGGTGGCGCCACGCATCTCGGTGAGGCCGGTGTTGACGATGTCCGCGGCGCGGGTGAGCCCGGCCCGGCCGAACTCGGCGGCGTGCCGGACCATGCGCTCCAACTGATCGGCCGGCACGTCGATCAGGCCCTTGTCGGCCGCGTCCGGCACGGCGGCCAGGATCACCAGGTCGCGCAGTCGCTCCAGCAGGTCGGCCACGAACCGACGCGGGTCGTAGCCTCCCTCGATCACCCGGTCGACCAACTCGAAGGCGGCCGCGCCGTCCTGCGCGACGAACGCCTCGACGACGTCGTCCAGCAGCGACCGGTCGGTGAACCCGAGCAGCGAGGTGGCCATCGCATAGGTGACACCGTCGTCGGTGGCGCCCGCGAGCAACTGGTCCATCACCGACATCGAGTCCCGCACCGACCCGGCCCCGGCCCGTACGACCAGCGGCAGCACGGCCGGCTCGACCTTGATGCCCTCGGTCTCGCACACCGACGCGAGGTGGTCGCGCAGCACGCCGGGCGGCACCAGGCGGAACGGGTAGTGGTGCGTGCGGGACCGGATGGTCCCGATCACCTTCTCCGGCTCGGTCGTCGCGAAGATGAACTTCAGGTGCTCCGGCGGCTCCTCGACCACCTTGAGCAACGCGTTGAAGCCCGCCGACGTGACCATGTGGGCCTCGTCGATGATGTAGATCTTGTAGCGCGAACTCACCGGCGAGAAGTGCGCCTTCTCCCGCAGATCGCGCGCGTCGTCCACACCACCGTGCGACGCGGCGTCGATCTCGATCACGTCGATGCTGCCGGGCCCGCCGAGACCGAGGTCCCGACACGACTGGCACTCGCCGCACGGCGTGGGCGTGGGCCCCTGCTCACAATTGAGACACCGGGCGAGAATGCGCGCGCTGGTGGTCTTGCCACACCCTCGCGGCCCACTGAACAGGTAGGCGTGATTGACGCGGTTGTTCCGCAGGGCCTGCATGAGGGGTTCCGTCACGTGCTCCTGCCCGATGACCTCTGCGTAGGTCTCGGGGCGGTAGCGACGGTAGAGGGCGAGCGACACGCCCCCGACGATAGCCGGGCCGAACGACAGACGCGGACCCTCATCACCCACCGGTGCCCGATCACCGACCCCGGTCGGGTACTGTTGGCCCCGGACCCCCCGTGCGGCGGTATCCTCCTGAACCTCCCCAGGGCCGGAAGGCAGCAAGGATAGGGAGGCTCTGCCGGGTGCACGGGGGGTTCACAGTTTCCCCACCCCCTTGGCCGCACCCCTCCGCCCCCTTCGAATAGGGGTGCGCGAGCACCCACCGACCTCCTGTAAGCTTCCGCACGGAGGATTCGCCTAGTGGCCTAGGGCGCACGCTTGGAAAGCGTGTTGGGTTCACACCCTCACGAGTTCGAATCTCGTATCCTCCGCCAGCCTGAACAGGCAAAACGTCAGCCCGGATCGTTCCGACGATCCGGGCTGACGTCGTTGTGGTTGCAGTTCTGGTTGCAGTTCAGTCCGGAAGGACAGCAGGTCAGTTCCTGGCCCTGACAGCGCACACACAGTCCCACCTGCGGCCGCCTTGTGATCTGAGACGAATCCTGAGCCGACCTCACCGAGGGCTCGGCACCGCCACACAAGGCCAACGGTCCATGACAGAGAGTACGCGCGGCTCTCAGCTCCTACGGCTCGGAATATTTTGAGGCATGATTCTGCGTATCATCAGTTAGCATCGACGGGTTGGCTAGGTGGAGGTGAGGCGGCATGGCGATCGAAAACGACCTTGTGGCCCACCCCGCCATGCTTGTGCTGGCGCGCGAGTCGCGGGGTTGGACGCAGGCTGATCTAGTCGCTGCGATGTCCAAGCTGGATGGTGGGAACCGGATCTCACAGGGGTATGTGAGCCGTTCAGAGGCTGGTCGGTTGGCTGTCCGGGGGGATCGGCTCGCACTTTTTGCAGCCGCCCTGCACTACACACCCAAGATGCTCTGTTCCGCCTCGGAACTGCGTGGTGTTGGCGTCGGGCTCATCCATCATCGCAAGCGGGCCTCGCTGGGGATGACAGATCTGCGCCGAGTGCATGCCGTACTGGCCTGTACTCGCTGGCAAGTTGATGCACTGACCGAGGCACTCCACCCCCGCTGCGATCATCGTTTTCGTCCTGTCGAGGTCACAGACATCGACAGTCCGCAAGACGCCGCAGATACGGTTCGCGAAGAGTGGGGCGTCGCTTCTGGGCCGATCAAGGATTTGGTCGGTTTGCTGGAGGACGCCGGCGCACTGGTTGTAGTCAGAGACCTACAAACCGCCGCACTTGACGCTGTCAGCCAGTGGCCCCCTCAAGGGACTCCCTTGTTCTTGCTGAACTCCGCAGCACCGGGCGACCGTTTCCGTTTCAGTCTCGCCCACGAACTCGGCCACGTTGTGATGCACACTCGTCCCGGCGATGCGAAACAGCAGGAGCGCGAGGCCGATCTTTTCGCGTCCCAGTTCTTGATGCCGGCCGATGTCATCATCGATGACTTGCAACAGGGAGTAGATCTCCCGAAGCTACTCGCCCTCAAAGACCGTTGGGGAACGTCCATGGCGGCCCTCATCCGCCGGGCATACTCCTTGAGCATCATCAAGGAGTGGCAGTACCGGAATCTGATGGTAGAGATGTCCGCGCTGGGCTACCGAACCAGAGAGCCTGGACAGGTACCCCGCGAAACCCCGCAACACGTCGCTCAAGTCGTCACCCGACTTGCCCGACAGCAAAACCTCGACACGGCCCAGGCAGCCAACCTCGCTGGTCTGGATCCCGAGGAGTTCCACGAGATCTACTTGTGCGTACCCTCGTCCGATGCCCCTTGGGACTCGGCTCACCCGTGAGGTAAAAGCAGTGACCGATCACCCGCTCCCTGGTCGGCGTCCTCCCGTGCTCCGGATCTTGGATGCCAACGTTTCACCCCTCCCCCTTCTACGCGGGCGGGTATTGCAACATGAGAACGCGAGGTTCGTCCCGCGGACACGCCCCTCGATCGACGAAGAGCTCGGCGGAGTCGTGGTCACCGGAATCAATGCCGACGCTAGGGCCTACCAACTTCGTACATTAGTTGGATACACAGGCCCGCTGTTGATCGACACCGTGGCCTACACGACGCACACTGCGACGGAAGAATCTCCGTTCCTTCTGCCGAGCGACGATATGTTCGGCGAAGTCGAGACATCTTTGAGTTTTCAGAAAGCCAGAGGGGCCAGCGCTGCTCTGACTCCGACCGGCTACATCCCGACAGCGAACTCCAAGGCGCTGAAGGCTGTATGGCACGCTGCAAAGCGCATCGAACGAGGAGACGTGATCGTTTCCCTTCCGGTCGGTGCTGGTTGGCTCAAAGACGATCACATCAAGCAGCTCATCGGAGTCTGCGCGCGGATCACGCAGCCCAAGGCTTTGATCATGACCGGACAGTTCGACCCGTCGGCAGATTCGAAAGAGTTGCCCGCCAATCTTCGGCGGTTGATGGGGGAGGTTGAGCACATGGCCTTGATGCGCACGGACCTCGCAGGTCTTGACGCGATGGCCCACGGGGCGTTGTTCGCTGGCATCGGCGGCGACAGTTCGATGCGTCACTCGGTTCCCGCGCACGAACGGGCCCTATCGTCCGGCTTCAACGGCCCATGGCATGCAAGTGTGCTTCTGCCGGACCTTATGTGTTTCACGAAGGGCAACGTCATCGCTGATCGGTACGCGAACGAGGACCCTCCCCGGTGTTCGTGCGACGTATGCGACGGCCGCGGGCTGCACCGCTTCGATCCACTTGCGCGCATGGAGGCCGAGGACCACAACAACCTCATCTGGCGCGAATGGTTCTTCACGATGGCCGCTCGATCCCCAGGGACAGCCCGGCAAGCGTGGTGGCGCGACAAGTGTGCGGCAGCCATCGACCGGTACTCCTTGGAGAACCAACGCCTCGGTCTCTCATCCAGGGGCGGATTCCAGGTGCCCAAGCCGCTCAAGGCTTGGGCCAGTCTTCCCGTCCTCGGGCACTAGCGCGCAAGGGTCTGGACGGTTCATCCACACGTGACTGGTGCGGCGCTACATCAGTTGGCGATAGACATCTTCGGCAAAGCGCCACCCGGCAGCGGTGTACCTCTTCCGAACGAACGGCCGCGGCGGAACTAGGACATCGACCCCGTCACCGCTCGCTATCCACAACCCGATTCCGTAGAAGTCGGCCTGCATCAAGGCGTCTGCTCGACGGCGCAGCGTCCCTTCCACGAGCACAGCCCGCGCGCAGAAGGGCGTGAAACGCTCGACCTTCTCCAAAGCCGAGTCCCAACCTCGCGCCGGGACAACAGCCAGAGCAACACGCACGGGCTCAATGGCCCGACGGATGACGTTCCCATCTTGACGAACTACGACGCCTGGCGGCATGGCCTTGAGCGCGCGCCGTTCGACCTCACCGAGTGATGCGATGGGAACGGGTTCGCCTTCGGGAAGGCCCATCAAAAGTTCAAGAACATCGATGCGCCTCAGGGCTCCAGTCCCGGCTTCGCGCCGCCGGCGATGTTCGCACACGTCCCTGCGGTAAGCCACGACAGCGGTGACCCCGAGAACATCAACGACGGCAGTCTCGGAACCGTGCGGCAACAGCACATCCGGCGCGCCAGGTGCAGAGACCATTTCCATGGCTGCTCGTGCTGCACTCACCGTGACGTCACCTTGCCAACTCTCGATCCGCCCCCATGGCTTGCCGCCGCCACACCGCACGTTTCGGTCTGGGTGCACGCGCTCAACTGCCAGCAGAGGGTCGCCCTCACAGGCTCTCAGTCCTAACGGCGACTACCCGCACCAGGACACGCAGCAATCACCTGTACACACTCAGCTGCCGAACCTTGCTCGAATCGAACAAATATGAGCACAAGAAGCCACATAGTGGTCAACTCGCGCATCGTTTGGGCTGCTCCCGTCGCCAGGCCGATGCTAACGGCATTCAAGGTCGCGCGGTCCAGTTGTCTCGATTACTTTCCGATTTCGGGCCGCCCGACAGTCCAACCATGCTGTGCGTAATCGGGCCGACGAGCGCATCGGATCACAGAGAAACAGCGAGCCTGTGGGGCTCAACCCCGATCAGATCAAGCCCCACACGACGTCAAGACCGGTCTTCGTGGCCTGACTTCAAAGGTTCGCCGGGTGCCCACAGAAGGCCATTGAGCTTCTGGGCAGTGTCGCGCAGCAGCGGGTGGGAGTATCAGGATTTAGGTGTACGGGGTCTCGTTTGAGTGAGTCTGGGTTTCGACTCGATTTCGTTCGTTCGGTCGTCGCCGGTTCGGCTCAGGTGCGTCCGGCGGTGACGCGGCCGTCGAAGGCCAGGTCGAAGGCGTTCAGCGCGGCCTTCCACTTGTTGGACCAGCGCACGCGTCCCTTGCCGGTGGGGTCGAGGGCGAGGGTGGCGAGGTAGAGGCGTTTGAGGGCGGCCTGTTCGTTGGGGAAGTACCCGGAGGCGTTGGCCGCGCGGCGGTAGCGGGCGTTGATCGACTCGATCGCGTTGGTGGTGCAGATGATGGTGCGGATCTCGCGGTCGAACGCGAGGAAGGGCACCATCTCGGCCCAACTGCGTTCCCACAACCGCACGATCGCCGGATACGAGGCCTCATTACCCGTCATCGACCCTCGCCCGCCCGGCTGTTCCGGGCGGGCGACCTCTTTCCCAGTCTGGAGTCAGAACCTTGAGCGACGAACTCCCCTTCGCCACAACGAAAAACCTCCTCGACGGGGCGAGCAAGCAAGGTGTGGGACCGTCCCCCGGCCGGTCCCACACGAGCACGCCGATCCCCGAGGGCGGGGACGGCGCACACGGCCCGCAGCGCCATGGGGCGCCACGGGAGGGGGAACAGCGACCCGACGTCGCCCACACGCCGCCACGTGCGCCCGTCCAGCCCGCTGCCGTCGCCGACGCTCCTCCGCGCAGCCGCAAGCGCGAGACCATCCAGCGCAAGCCCGTAAGCACTCGCCTGAGCGACACCGAGAAAGCCGAGATCGCAAGCGCCGCCCGAGCCGCGAGAATCTCGACGGCCCGGTTCATCGCCGAGGCCGCCCTCGCCCGCGCCCTCGACACCACCCACCCGCGCGCGGACGCCGCCGACGACGCGCTCCTGGAGGAGTTGGTGCGCGGCCGGACCGAGGTCGTCCGGGTGGGCACCTTGTTCAACCAGGTCACCCACCGCCTCAACGCCGGTGGCGCCAGTCGGTCGAGTGACGCGGTCCTGGCCGAGGCGGTCACCGCCGGCGTCCGGGCGTGCGCGGCGGTCATCGAACGCTACGAGGCGGCCACCGACCACCGCCTCGGCCGCGAGGCCACCGGATGATCGTCAAGATCGGCAAGGGCACCCGGACGGTCGGTGCCCTGCACTACGTGTTCGGCCCCGGGAAGAAACACAGCCCCCACACCGACCAGCACATCGTGGCCGCCTGGGAGGGCTTCCTCCCCGAGCCCGGACACTTCGACCCCGACACACCGGAACACGACGCCGCCCTGACCCGCCTGGCCCGCCTCATGGACGTGCGCGTGGACCAGGCCGGCGCCGACGCACCGCGCGAGCACGTGTGGCACTGCTCGCTCCGTAACCACCCCACCGACCCGATCCTCACCGACGAGCAGTGGGCCCAGGCCGCCCGCCGGGTGGTCGCCGCCGCGGGGATCGCCGCCGCGGGCGACCCCAACGGCTGCCGCTGGATCGCGGTACGCCACGCCGACGACCACATCCACATCCTCGCCACCCGCGTCCAAGCCGACCTGCGCGCCCCCGACACCTTCCGCGACGTCTTCCGCGACGGCGCCGAATGCGCCCGCATGGAGGAGGAATGGGGCCTGGTCCGCGTGGACCGACCCGACCGCACCGCCGCACGCCGACCCACCGCCCCCGAACGCCACAAGGCACAACGTCGCGGACACACCGCCACGGTCCGCGAGACCCTGCGTGAGCACGTGCGCACCGCCGTGGCCGCATCGGCGAACGAAAGCGAGTTCTTCGGCCACCTCGACCGGCTCGGGGTCAAGGTGAAGAAGCGGACCCTGCCCTCCGGCGACCTCGCCGGCTACAGCGTCGCGCTCCCCAACGACACCAACGCCAAGGGTGGACCCGTCTGGTTCGCCGGCGGGACACTCGCCCCTGACCTCTCCCTGCCCAAGATCCGCGCCCGCTTCCCCTCAGGCGACCACCACGACACCCCCGCCGCCGGACCTTGGTATGGGGCCGCGTCCGCAATCGATGCTGTCCCCGGGCTCCTGCGTCGAGGCTACGACGAGGCGGGGGCGGGGCAACTCTCGGCGCTGGGTGAGACGTTCTCGGCAATGGTTGTCGTCACCACCGGCCCCACTCGGTTGGAGGTCCGCCGGGCTTCGATCGCGTTCGCACGCGCCACCCGTTCCCGTGTCAGGGCCGACCAACGAGCCGGAGACGCACTGCGCTCAGCAGCCCGGGACCTCCTGTGGGCCGGCCGCAGCGAACAGGACGGCGGGGCCACCGCCATGATCCTGTGCACCCTCGTCCTGGCCGCGCTCGCCGCCGCCCACTGGCACCGACTCCGCAACCACCATCAACAAGCCGCCGCAGCCCACCAAACCCTGATCCACCTCCAGGCCGCCTACCGCCACACCACCACGCCACGCCCCACGACCACGCGCGCAACCCGGCCCGGCACCGTGCCCGGAGCGCGCGGCGAGGAGACGCCGCTGGCGACGCCCGAAGTCATGGAGGCCCTGCGGAAGGTGCTGCCGGAGCACGCCGACCGCATCCTGGCCGACCCCGCCTGGCCCGCCCTGAACACCGCGCTCACCCAGGCCACCCGCACCGGCAAGGCACCAACGACCGTCCTGCTCGACGCCGCCGGGCAACGCGAACTCGACACCGCCGCCTCACCCACCGAAGTCCTCACCTGGCGCATCCGCCGCCAACTCCACCAACCCACACCCCGAGCCCGAGCCGCCACCGCACGCAGCACCCGCACCACGCTGACACGACCCACCACCCCCGCCCCGAGCCACCGGCTCCCACCCACGGAGGAACACCACCGCAGACGCTGACCGCGACACCCACCGGTACGTCTGTGACCTGCGCGAACACGCTCCGAAGTGGGTCACGGAACACCGTGGACTTCCGTCCCCGGTCGGGGGCATGGTGTGTCGTCCCCGACCGGAAAGGACCCCGTGCACCAACCCCACCCCGACCACCAGCCCGCACTCCCGCAGGCCCCAAACCTGCACCCCATGCCCGCTCCCGGCACCTACGACCAAGACGACCTGGCGATGTGCACCGAACACCCCGACGAGCTGCGCGTCACCGGCATCCCCGTCCGCTGCCCCGCCTGCGACGCCCGCCGCGACTGGCTCCTCGTCCACCACCGGGGCCACACCTTCATCCGCTGCCGCTGCGCACACCAATGGCACGAACCCGACCTCGCCCCCGACGACTTCGACACCCTCACCACCGGACCACCGGACCGCTACTGGTCCACCTACACCGAGGCCCTCGTCAGCCTCGGCTTCGACGGCATGCTCGCCGGTACGTACATCTGATCCGCGAGCGGCGCCGGGCAGCGTTCCCGCCCGGCGCCGGCGCCGGTTTGTGGGCTGGCGAGCTCGACCTCGCAGGTCAAGGTATACGGGCGTCGATGCCGTACACGTTCCGCAGGATGTTCAGGGCGATGCTTGCCTCGGCGACCACCGCCAACGGGTCCTCGCCGTCCATCACCCGGCGCATTGCCTCTCCGCGCCACCCGTGCGGCAGCGCCGCCATGCGGCGGCCGACGTCCTCGGCACGGCGGGCGTCACGCGCACGTTCTCCGTGCGTCCAGCCGTCGCACAGGTCGGCGACGTGGCGGGCAATTTCCGCGAGTCGATGCAGACGCGCGCCGTCCTCGTCCAGGTACCGATGGCGCCTTGGCTTGGTCACGAGCACGTGACCGGTGGCCATCGCCCACTGCACGGCGGCCTGTTCGCCCGCAGGGAGAGTCTCCCAGCGTCCGCTCGCAACGAGATGGTCCCTCAAGAGCATCCCGGCGGTACGGGCTGCTTCGGCGATCTCCGCCCAGGGTTCCATCCTCCACCGCTCCAGGAGCGCGGACAGCTTCCGCAGGTCCGGCAGGTGTTCGGGTTCCGGGCTTCCTTCGTCGGCGGGCTTCACCGGCGCACCGTCGCGACCCGCAGGTCGCGGTCGCTCCCGAGCGCATGCGGTGCCGCAGCCCCGTATGCCCGGCGGTGACGCTCCGCTGCCCGAAGATACGGCCGCACCGTCGGAGCTTCGTGACCCGGGGGGAAGATCTTGAGTTCCCTGCCTTCGGGGTGGCCCATTGCCGGCCCACGCTCGCGCGTACGGGCCGGCGTCCGCCCGCCTGTCGCCGGCTTCCGAGGGTTGGCGGCAGGCGGTAAGTGGTGGGCCGCCGGCTCGTATCGGCGGGCGTGTGTGCCTCCCGGTGGTCCGAACAACAGTCGGCCCAGCCGGGCCAGAACGGCAGCGCAGAAGTACGTCACGTCGGCAGGTCCTTCTCTCGGAATGACCGACGGCCATACCCGGGACCGTCGACGGCGGTCGCCGGGGCCGTCGTGTGGGGACCCCGCCCCCGCGCCGCGGGTGTGCGCGCGAGGGCGGGGCGCTGGAGCTCGGCGCGGGTCGGCGCCGAAGGGTCGCCGCTCCGGTCGCGGACGTCTCACGCGACCGGAGCAGGTTGCATGACCCGCGGGTGGACGGACGATTCAGACCTCGACGACCGCGTAGGCGGGCAGGTGGTCCGAGAGCCGCCGCACGGCCGGGTCGTCGATGACGCCCGCTGTGCGGAACGTGAGTCCGCTGCCAAGGATGTGGTCGCTCCGGCGGGCGATGCCGTCCTCCTTCTCGTCCCAGTGACCGACCGTGTTGCGCCCTAATTGCAGATCCGCGAAGGGGTCGATGAAGCCGGCCCGATCAAGCAGGCGAATCGCCCGCCGGTCGGTGAGACCGAGGGTCCCGTCCTCACGGCACAGCCGGTGACGGGACTGGAGGTGGGCGGGGAGGGTCGACCAGTCGGGTTCGGGGTCGAACGCGCCGATCGTGTTCAGGTCACCCAGCAGCAGCGTGCGCCGACCGGGCGCCGCATATTCCGTGAGCCACCGGGCCTCGCTCTCGCGATCGTCGCCCGAGAAAGGATCCAGATGCGTGTGCAGGACCGTGAGCGGTGCGCCCGTGTCCGGGACGACGAACTCCAGACGCTGGAGCGTGTGGTGGAACTTCCCCTCCGCCGCGTCCGCGGTGTAGCCGACGCGCCGGAGCCTGGCGGGATTCCACGCGAGCACGAGGTGGCAACCGTGGCTCGCGGACGCAGCCAACATCGTCTGCATGTCCAGCTCGTTCGCGATCGCGCACTCCAGGGCGTGATCGTCCCGAGTGCCGTGCTGAACCTCCTGCAGGGCGACGAGATCCAGGTCCATGGCCCGCAGGAGCGCCATCTGTGACGGGAAGCGATCACCGCCACCGTTCAGAAGGTTGTAGGTACCCACACGCCTGACCGGGTGCCGCATCGCCTCCTCCGTCTGGGCCAACCCGCCACGGCGGAAAGCCTGAAACGCCGCGTAGTCCCTGGCCAAGCCTTCGAAGGACGCCTTCATGTCGCACCAGTCCTCATCGGACGCCTCGCTCGCCATGCGGGGCGCGTCGTCCGCGAGCCGTGGGTCAACGCGCGTTCGGAGCGCATCCGCGTAGGCGGCGAAGCCCCGGGAGTCGAGGCCCAGGCCGACCAGGTCTGCCCGCACGCCGTCGAGCCGGCGATGCAGCTCGCGGTAACGCACGTGCACGTCCCACCACTCCACGGCAGCCCAGCAACCGGCGCGGACCCGCTCGAAAGCGGAGGGACGCAGCGGGTACGGAACGTTGTCGATGTCCTGCTCGACACCGTGGAAGACCCTGGCGTCCGCCCGTTGAACGAATCGGCCGATCACGGGTGCACCGCGAATCCGGCGATGAACGCCTGGTAGCCGCTCTGTCGACGCTCGCATCGAAAGGCGGTCGTCAAGGCGTGGGTCAGGAGCAGTCCCCGTCCGGATTCGGCGTCCGGTTCCTCGACGGGTTGCGGCAGTGTCACCGCGCGTTGGCGGGCCAGCACCGTTACCCAGAACAGGCCGTCGGCCGTGTGGGTGGTCACCAGGACGGCGCTCGTCGGGTGGCCGTGGACGAAGACGTTGGTGGTCAGTTCGCTGATCACCTCGGCGACATCGTCCTCGTGGGCGCCGGCGACTCGTGCCCTGGCTGCGGCATGCTCACGCGCGGTCCGTACGGGCCGAGGGCCCCGTAACCGCAGGACGGAGGGAAGTTCGAGAGTATCGCTGGGCACAGTTGTCCTCAGACTTCGCGGAATTCGTGGTGAAAACCATTCGTGTGTGCGCGTGATCGACCCGGCTCGGAATCGCGACACAAGTGCGCGAACTGTGTTCCGCTGCGGGGTGGAGTGTCGGGCTCAGGACGGCGGAACAGGCGGGTAGCCCCATTTCAGGGGCTCTCCGGGTACGGAGCCAACGCGCCGCCACTTACACCTGAGCCGATCCCGTCGGCTTCGCTCCTGGGATGAAGGGTCAGGTGCCGAGAATTTGGCTTGCTCGGGCGCGCAGGGGTTGTTCCAGGTCGAGGTTGTCGCCGCGGGTGGTGGTCTGGAGGAGCTGGGTGATGACGGCGAGTTCGGAGAATCGGCCTGCGGGGGTGTTCAGGACGTGCGCGAGTTCGCTGCGGATTCGGGCTGCGACGTTCGGCACGAGGAGGCTGTAGGTGTGGAGCATCGCGGCGTCGTAGCCGGCCGGGGCGGTGCCCCAGCCTTCCCAGTCCAGGATGGCGAGCTGGGGTGCGGTCAGGTTTGCCCAGTGCAGGTCGCCGTGGGCGGTGGTCCAGGTGGGCACGGTCGTGTCGATCGGGCGTCCGAGGTACTCGGGCATGGCGCGGTCGACGTATGCCTGTCGCAGGGCGACGCGGTCGGTGGTCACGGGGGCGATGTGGTCGAGTGCCCGGCGCAGGTCGTGCCACCACGTGTCGTCGAGTCCGGGGTCCTCGCGGAGTACCGGTCCGGCCGTGGTGATCGGGCGGGCCGTGACGCGGTCGTGGAGTTCCGCTCGGAAGGCGTGGTCGCCGTCGGCCCAGTCCTCGATGCCGCGCAACCGGGGCCTCGGTACGGAGTCCGGGATGGTCTTCTCGGCGTCCTCCGGCCCGAGCCACAACCGGCCTCCGGCCTTGTCGACAGGTGCGCGGACGAGTCGCAGCCACCCCAGGCCGTGGTCACCGGCGACGGGCCCGCCGAGGGTCCTGCCGCGCCAGCCCCACACTTCGGGGCCGTCGTCGGGAACGACTGTGAGAGCGGTTGCGGAACGCCGGTAGGCGTCGCGCATCAAGGCGACTTCGCGCGGGTCGTCAGGTGGCGAAAACATCGCGGATCCTTCGAAGTCGGCTCGGGTCGAGCGGCGGACGCGAACAGGCTTTCATGGCGTCGCTCCAGTGTTCCGGGTCGCTGCTGGAGAGCAGGACACGACACACTCCCGGCGCGGAGGCCGGCACGATCAGGGCGGCCTGCGCGGCCGTCAGTCCGTCGCCGACGAGTTCGACGGCCTCGGGTGTGAGCATCGCGGGCAGCTCGCCCCCGTGCAGTGGGGCCGATGCGAAGACCTCGATACCCGCGGCGAGGGCGTCTCGAAGCACGCCGCCGCCCGCCATTGCGGCGACGACTGGTTCGATGTGGACCAGGGATACGGGGAGTTGCACTGCCCGTAGGTGGTGCCCCTCACCGGCGACGGTCCGCGCCATGGACAGCAGTGTCTCGACATCGAACCGGCCGGTGGAGAAGCCGGTCCAGGTCGCGATGCCGTAGCCGCCGATCGTGCCCTCGGCAGCCGCTTCTTCGAGGGCCGCGATCGCCGACAGCAGTCGCGCGGCTTGGGCCTCAGGTCTGCCCTCGGGGGCGTGTTCGGGATTGTGCAGGAAGACGATGTCGGGTCGTCGACCGAGTTCGGATCGGCTGCGGTGGACCTGCCAACGCACGAACTCGGGCGCCAGGCTGTGCCGGACACCCGCTTCGCGTCGGTGGAGAACCCCTGCGGTGAGTGCCTCGGCGGCGGCCTCCCGGGTCATGAAGCCGACCTTCGTGGACACCCGAATTCGAGGGTGTGCCGCAAGGATCGGCGCCAGAGCGCACTCGGCCGTCCCGGCGCCGTAGTTCGGCGCGGTGTCGATCCACTCGACGCCGGCGGCCACCGCGAGCTTGGCCGCGCGTGCGACATCGGGGCAGCGATAGGTACCCAACGCGAGCGTGGCCGTCACGTGGTCACCGTCCCGACGTGCGCGACCTGGCCGGACACCAGCTCGGTGACCACGGCTGCGGCCTGTTCGACCCGCACCCCCGACGCCTGGGCGAGCTCACCGAGCCGGTGGGAACGGCCGTCCAAGAGAAGGGCGAGCATCGCGTGCACCTGCGGAGCGAAGATCCACTCCTCGCCCCCTGCCGTGAGTACGACCTGGCCGTCCGGGTCACGGGTCACCGATGGCCGTGAGACGAGCAGTCTCACCGGCAGCCCGGGCGACGCGGGCACGCCGTCGACGTAGGGCAGCGAAGGGGCTGTCCGAGGCTGTTCGGTCGCGTCCCGGAACTCGGTGTATCGATCGACCACGCCTTCGGCTTCGAGCTCGGCCGTGATGAGCTTGAGCAGGGTTTCGGCGAAGTCCTGCTTCTGTCGTGCCGTTCCGAGCTGCGGCACGTCGGCACGCACCGCCTGATGCGTGCGCAGGGTGTCGGCGAGCCAGCCGATGAGGTCGGCGCCGGTCGTGCTTTGCAGGCCGAAGGTCAGGTGCAGGGACCGCCCGCCGTCCTCGGCGGCGACAGCGTGCCACCAGCCGCGCGGCACGTACAGCGTGTCGCCCGGGGTGAGTACGAGGTCCGCAATCGGTTCGTCGGGCGGCGGTTCGGGGGCTTCGACGTCGCGGTGCATCGGCGCGACACGGGTAGGACCGTAGAGGCGCCACCGCTTCGCACCGTCGACCTGGACGACAACGACGTCGTGGTCGTCCCAATGGGTCCCGAAGCCTTCGTTCGCGGTCCACGACGCGTACAGGTTGGCCTGCACCGCAGTGCGAAAGTCGCGTTCCAGTTGCGCGGCGAGGTCGCCGATACGGGCGTGGAGTTCGTCGGCGGCGTCCAGGACGAGGGTGGCACCCGCAGCCAACTGCTCGTGCAGGGCTGCGGGTTGAATGCGGTTCCACACGGTGCTGCGGCGGGTGATCACCGGCCGCGTGTACAGGTGCTGCGGCAACATCTCGCCACCCGAGCACAGGCGAAGGCGCGGCGGTTCGAGGCGATGCCGGGCCAGGATGGCGTTCACGTCCTCCCAGCCGAGCAGGCCGGCCACGGTGGTGGCGTCCCCGCGTGCCATACGGAACTCTCGGCCGAACGCCTGGGCGAGGAAGGTCTCCCCGCCCAGGCGCGCGACCACCGAGGTGTCGGCGGTCGTCATGTCGGGCCGTCAGTCGTTCGTGTCGCTGACGCCGCTGGAGCCGCCGTCGGACGGCTGCTCGGCGCGGGAGCGGGCGGCGACGATACGGCGACGGGCGACCAGCAGGCCGTCCTCCGCCTTGGCCGTGGTGGGCACGATCTGAGGCATGGTGTCTTCCTTTCGGTTGCGGGGTCGACCTGATACCGATCCCTGCGCGACGCGGTGGGCGGGACTCACGTCCCGGTCCGTTCGCGTAGGTCCACCGAACCGTGTCGCCCGGCCCGGAAACAGCGCGCCAAAGCCGCACACATGCTGCATCCATGCGGCACTGTGGGAGATGACCTGGGTATTCGGCGGACCATGGCAATCGGGAGGCCACGCCATGACGTTCAAGCGCCATCGACTCGTGCAGCGCCGCGAGTCCCGGGGATTCACCCAGGAATCACTTGCCGAGCGGCTCGGCGTCGACCGCTCCACCATCGCCCGCTGGGAAAATGGCAGAGGCCCCCAGCCGTGGATGCGTCCGAATCTGGCGAGAGCGCTGGGGTTGTCCCGGGAGGAGCTCGACACGCTGCTGCGCGACTTCAGCGATTGCGGTCGGCCACCAGTAATCGGAAGCCTCGCCCATGGTGACCCGGCCACAGGCACCGCGTTACGCGCGGACCTCATGGATGTCGCCGAGCGCTACGACAACTCACCTTCCGCAGGACTACTCGCCGATGCGGGCCAGCTCCTGACTCGCGTCACCATGGGCGCCGACCAGGCCCGCGTCGGACGAGCTCAACGCGAACTCCGCAGCTTGCAGGCCGAGGCGGCGACTCTGATGGGCCAACTCGTCTGGGACGCCTCGCAACGCTCGGACCACACCACAGCCCACACCTACTACGCACAGGGCATCGATCTCGCCCGCCACCTGCACGACCGCACCCTCGAAGGCCGAGCCCTCCTACGCACCGGATACCTCGCGCTGTACGGCACCTGCCAACCACAAGAGGGCCTCGACTACTCGCTTCGGGCAGCCGAGGCCGCCAAAACCACCAGCCCCGCACTGCTGGCCGTCGCCCTCCTCCACATCGGAGAAGCGCACGCGATGCTCGGGCACGCCAGCGATTGCGAACGAGCCCTCGCCCGGGCCGAACGCCATCTCGACCGGGTCACCACCGTCGACGCCGCCGCCGACCTCGTCTCCCCCACCCAGTTCGGACGCCTGGCCGGATCGTGTTATCTGAACCTCGGACAGAACCGTCGCGCTCAGCAGCAACTGGAGTCGACCGCTGAGCAATTGCCCGCCCGGCGGAAGTCGCGCACCATCGTCCTCGGAAACCTGACACTCGCCCTCATCAGGCAAGGCGAGCTCGACAACGCCGTGTCCGTGCTCGGCCAGGCCATCGACGAGCTAGAACAAACCCGAGGAGGCGGGGGCATAAACGTCATCTTCGCCGCCGGCCGCGAACTACGCCCATGGCATCGCAGAGTCGACGTACAAGACGTGCAAGACCGCCTCTTCACCCTGATGACCGCCACCTGAACACCAAGGAGCGCGCGGTGCCCACCGAGCACGACCAGGCCAAACAACGCGTCCGCGAACGAGTATGGAACGCACTCGACGCCGCGGACGCCGTCCACGACGCAACCAGCCACGGCAGAATCCCGGACTTCCACGGCAAGGACCAGGCCGCCGAACGCCTCGCCGCACTCGCCCGGTGGAAGACCGCAGGCGTCATCAAGTCCGTACCGGACAAGGCACAACTACCTATCCGTATCACGGCCTTGGCCGAAGGCAAGATCGTGTACATGGCGGTCCCCAAACTTGCCACGCCGAAGCCGTTCTACGTCCTCGACCCCGCGACACTCACCGCCTCGCCCGAGCAGGCGGCAACCAGTCACATCGCGGCAACCATCGCCCCGACCGCCGACGTCGACACCCTCCAACCGGTCGACATCGTCGTCCTCGGCAGCGTCGCCGTGAACCGCGCCGGCGTCCGCATCGGCAAAGGCGCCGGCTACTCCGACATCGAGTTCGCCCTGCTCACCGAGGCCGGCCTCATCAGCCCCGACACCCTCATCGTCACCACGGTCCACGCACTTCAAGTGATCGACGAGCCGATCCCGTCCACCGAACACGACGTCACCGTGGACCTGATCATCACCCCCGACGAAGTCATCAGAACGACCGAAACGCATCGCCCGTCAGGCATCCTCTGGGATCACCTCACACCGGAAAAAATCGCCCAGATCCCCGCACTCGTCCTGCGGGCCAACTGATTCAGTGCGGGCTGAAGAATCCATCCGGGCCAGAGAGAGTCCGGTATCGACGGCTGTGGAACGAGAAGATCCCCGCACCGAAGGTCGAGTCCATATGCGATCCAAGACATTTTGCCTGAGGAGCACTCGAACGAGTGATGAGCACTTCGTCGGCCCACGAGCAATGCGTTTGCGGCGGCGAAATCACCCCAAGGCTGCGCTACCCAATCGCGGCCATGAGGCAGCGGTTCTGGTTGTGCCCGCTGGGTCATGGTCAAGCCCACCCTGATCACCTGGCGCCGAGAGCGAACCGAGCACGCCCTTCGCATCCAGTCGGCCACTCGAGCGCGAGCTACAGCGGTTGTTGGAGGCGATGAATCCCATTCGGCGGCTCTACCGAAATTCGTCATTGACATGGGCCTCATCGGTAGGCAGTCACTGCAGCCAGATAGAGCCCGCAGGCCGTGCTGCAGGAGCCACCGCCGATCAGAACTGCCATCGCGGGCCGTATTCCGCCCCGCCAAGCAACAAAAGTAGCGACGCAGCCAACATGGACGGAGACGGACAGGGCAAGGAGCAGGGAGAACAGACTGAGCGTGGTCATGAAGATTCGTGCCTCTCGGGGTTCGCGGGTGGCCGAACGCACACCGTTCGCCTGCCGACACGCTCCCTGTCCGACGAGGTGTCCGACTGCCTTCCAGGGTGAACAGGACAGAGCGAGCTGATTCGTCCCCGCTCACACCCAAGACGCCCCTACGATTGGGGACATGACTGGTGGTCGATCGGACACCTCTACCACCAACGGGGAAGCTTGACCGGGCCGTTGACCGAGAGACGGAGCACGTGGGGGACATTTTTAGCGACCTAAAGCGGGTGGGTGTCCTCAAACGCGAACTGTTGTCCGGGCAGCCGTCGGACCGCCGACTGGCGCAGCTTGCGAGCGTTTCTCACGGCACTGCTGGCCGATGGTTGGAGGGCGCGCAGCTTCCACAGGATCGCGACAAACTAATCAGGGTCATCGACGCAATCAGGGTCGAGGCTGCTACCAGAGGAGCCTTGAACCGGCGCGTTGGCGAGGCGTCCGATGAGACTGTCGCGCAGTTGCTTGACCCCGAACGATGGCGCGAGGCGTTCGCGTCGGAGCGGGAGCGCCGAGCACAAGAGTGCCGGACCGGGACCGAGCGGCATCAGGCCAAGGCAGCCCTGGAGAAGGAAGCGGAGTTTGCCCGCTTGGCCGGGCTCGCTGACCGCCCCCGTCCAGTGCGTGCATGGAGCGCGCAACGACTCGGCGTACACCCCGCTATCTCAGGGCACCGTGTTGCCCCAGGCGTGGGATTCGTGCTACCCCGCTACGTATCCCGCCCGCACGATACAGAGCTTCGTTCCCGTCTTACTGAGGCCGCCGCCGACGGGGCAGCCCCCTGTCTCGTGGTGGTGGAAGGAGGTTCCTGCACGGGAAAGTCCCGGTCGGCGTTCGAAGCGGTACAGGCAGCGGTGCCTGACGATTTCGACCTGTTCTTTCCTGCAGATCCGACAGGGCTACTCGAAATACTGGCTGCGGACGCCCTGCGGCCGGGCAGCGTACTGTGGCTCAACGAGGCTCAGGATTACCTCGCTGGTCCTGCGGGGGAAGCGGTGGCCGCTGCTCTGTTGCGGCGACTCGATCGGGACGGGCCGCTTCTGGCCATCGCGACGATGTGGCCCGACCACCGCGAGAGCCTCATGGCGACTTCTCCTGGCGACACCGTGGACCCGCACCGGCACGCCAAAGCCTTGCTATCCCAG
Organism: Embleya sp. NBC_00888; assembly: GCF_045207655.1. Taxonomy (NCBI): domain Bacteria; kingdom Bacillati; phylum Actinomycetota; class Actinomycetes; order Kitasatosporales; family Streptomycetaceae; genus Embleya; species Embleya sp. NBC_00888. The sequence goes on from NZ_CP108784.1 coordinate 4,225,282, forward strand.
GCCCACCGGGTCCTGATTCCCCGAAGCTTCGCTGCCTGTCTGGAAGCAGCACGAGATGCCGCTCGATACGACCCTGCGCTCGCGCATGCCCTCTGCACCGGCACCCACGATCTGACCCAAGTGCTCGCCGCAGGACCCGATCTCGTCGATCATTATGAGCACCCTTCCGGCCCAGCCGGTGTACATGGCCAGGCCCTCATAAGCGCTGCCATGGATGCCCACAGGCTGGGGGCCAATGGCCCGCTGCCCCACCCCTTCCTGGAAGCGGCAGTTCCCGGCTACCTCGCTGCGGCCGATCGCGCCGTCGGGCCAGATTGGTTCACCCACGCCCTTGCCTACGCGCGCACCCACATCAAGCACACCACTCGGGCGTTCCAGGATGTGGCCCTGTCATCAGGGATGGGCGTGGAGCCAGGAGTCACCCGGTTGGCCGACTACTTGGCGCAGCACGGCCGTCGTTCCCGCCGGGCCGAGTGCCCGCCGGTCTCCTTCTGGGAAGCCGCGTATCGGCACCTGACGCATCCAGATCACCTGGCCGCTCTGGCCGAGGCGGCCAGACGTCGCATGCGCAACCGTTGGGCACATCATCTGTGGCTCAGAGCTTCCGAGGCGGGCAGTGGCGAGGCCATGTCGGCCCTCGCACGTTCCCTGTGGGTTGAAGGCGACAGGGAAGGTGCCGAGCGTCTGGCACAGCAGGCCGCTGGTCAGGGTGATTTCGCCGGTCTCAACACCCTTGCCTTCATCCCCGAGCACACTGGCGATTTCGACGAGGCTGAACGGATCTCCTTGCTGGCCTCCGCAGCGGGCAGTGCGTGGGCCCTTCGCCGGCTGAGCGGTCGCCGCCTACGCACCGGAGACATCACAGGAGCGGAGCGTAACCTACGGCAGGCGGGGGACGCCGGTGACGGGGAAGCCCTGATCCTGCTGGCGGCACTTCGTGTGCAGGCCGGTGACCAGGACGAGGCCAAACGCCTTATCACACGGGCGGCCGAAGCTGGCGACATCGAGGGGCTGGCTCAGCTGGCTGCGCTGCGGATGTTCGAAGGAGACCGTGACCAAGCCGAGCAGTTGGCCAACCGTGTCACGCAGCGGGGCAGCATCCGGGCATGGAACTTACTCGGCGATGTTATAGAACACCACGGCGAGCTCGATAAGGCGAGGTCCGTGCTCCGCAAGGCCGCAGATGCGGGAGACGAGACCGCCCTTCCACGGCTGGCCTGGATGGCCGAGAATGCAGGCGAACAGAGTGAGTGCGAACAATTGTTGGAGGACGCGCTCCAGGCGGGCCATGCCGATGCCGTGGCCAGCGTGGCCCTGCTCCGCGACAGGATCGGTGAAGCTCAAGGTGCCGAACATCTTGCCCGGCGGATCGCTGAGCGGGGTACTCACATTGGGTATCTGAGACTTGCCGAAGCACGGGAGGAGACCGGCGATCTGGCCGGAGCTGCGACTGTCCTGCGGGCGGCCGCCGAAGGCGGCTCTGTGGAGGCCCTCGTGCGTCTTGCATATATACATGAGAGAGCCGGAGACGACGAGGCGGCCTTGCCTCTGCTGCGGCAGGCAGTGGTGGCGGACCACGGCGAAGCTTTGCTGAGCCTCGCACTGCTCTGTACACGCACGGATCGCGACGAGGCCGAGGGGCTCGCCGTTCAGGCGGCCGATGCCGGATTTCCGGAGGTGCTAGCGTCGCTCGCTGATCGCCGAGAGGAGGTCGGCGATCATGATGCGGCGGAACGCATCCGCCAGCAGCTGATTGCGGGGGGATACGCTGACGCCCTGGTCTCGCTGGCCAGACGACGGGCACGGGATGGCATCCAGGAGGAGGCGGTCCGGCTCCTGGTTCACGCCGCCGATTTCGGGGACGAGGTAACAGCTCTCTCGTTGGCGCAGGTCTGGGAACATGGCCTGGAACCGGACGGTTCGCCGTCGGCTCCGTGGACCTGGGCCGAGGAACAGCACAGAGATCCCTGAGCGACGAGCCCACTAGCTGAGAACGGGCTGAGACAGCAAGGGCCGCCACCCGGCATCAGCGTGTCACTAGACTGCGGCTGCTCGATCCACGATCTGGCCGCCTTCGCCGACCAGATGCGGAAGGAACGTTGCACTCGCTCCGCGTCCGGCACAAGAGCCTCCCTCCTGAACGCGACGGCCTCCGGCTGGTCTCAGTTCTGGTCTCATTCACCGGTGTTCATCACCGTCCACGGACCAGGTACACAAACGCTCCGCACCAGGTCAGGACGCTGACGGGGCGCCCCGAACGCCCAAGCGGCGACTTGGAAAGCGTGTTGGGTTCACACCCTCACGAGTTCGAATCTCGTATCCTCCGCCGGCCCTAACCGGCAAGGCTGTCAGCCCCGACGTCTCGCCAGATCGGGGCTGATTTCATGTGGTTGCAGTCGGTCTGCGGAACGCGCAGGTCAGCCCCAGGGGCAGTGCCCAGCCGGTACGGCATCCAGCCCCGTTCGCACGAGTGCGTAGGCCATCGGCCCTCACGCCCCGCGGGCGCGTCAACAGCAAGGACCCACGGACTACTCCGAGCGCTTGCGCTACACAAAGAACTCGGCTGTACCGTCGACGAGTTCGGTGTAAACGGTCTCGGAGCCCGGATCAGGCTTGCGTGTCGGCGGAGCCGCCCTCCGGCTGAAAGGCTGGCAACTCCATCGCAGATCGGCTCGAACGCTTCGCGGGCGTCGCCGAGTTGGGCAGGGGTGCCGTAACTGCGGCTGCAGCTGATTAGCCCACGACTGCGTCCAGATCGCGAATGAGGGTTCGGTTCCACGGGTGACGTCGAGGTGGGAGATCGCGGACCGTGCTCGCGTCAGCCACCGTACATGCGCACTTTGCCATCGATGCGTTCATGCTCCGTACGTGTCCAGGCGAGCTCCTGCACCGTCTCAGCCAGAGTGATGACGCGAGCGCATCTCCGAAATCGGCCACGGCGGTACATCAAACGTAAGTAGGCTCACGTTCCATCCGTGCGGCCGGGCCGCACGCAGTGTCTGCTCACCCGCTCCCCGGCTCGTGAAGGTGGATGGATGACGGCTCCCACTATCGGAACTTTGCTTCTGCAGAACAGGTACGAAATCACCGGGGGTCCACACACAGGTGATGGCGAATCCCAGGTCTGGGAGGCTTTCAGCGATGGCTACACGTACCTGCTCAAGACGTGGACGTACGAGGGCGAGCAACCGGACCGGGTGCAGCGCGCTCTATGGGACCAGGAACTGCGCACCATGTACAAGGTCGCGAGCAGCCCGAGGTCTGACGACGCGCTGGTCGTACTTAAGGATGCAGGTCTCGACCGGGAACACAACTGTTTCGTCATGGCCCTGGAGGCACCTGGCTACGAGCGTGTCGCCGACGCGCTGCTGCGCCGGGCGCGCTACTCGTGGCTCTCGAACCGGGGAACGGTCGCGCGTGAACAGCTGTGGAACGGTTTAGGGCGCGTCGCTACGGGACTGAATCTGCTGCACGAACGGCAAGTCCTGCACCGCGGCGTGGACGTCGACTCCCTCTTCTTTGACGAGGACCTCGGCGCCGAATCGCTCCGTCTCGGCGGCTTCGAATGGTCCGTCAAACTGGGTCGCCCGGTGGGGGCTCAGCCTCCCGCCAGCTGGCCGGTCCCTCCAGAGCGCACCTCGGGAGGCGTGACCGCCTGGCGTCAGGACGACGACTGGTTCGCCTTCGGCATCCTCTGCTCACGGCTGCTCCTCGACCTCGAGCGCTTCACCAACAATTCCCCGCCCGAGCGTCACGCACGAGTACTCAAGGCCATCGGCACCGCCGTACACGACCTGACCGAGGCAGAGCGCAAGCTGTTGCTGGACCTCGTCGCCGCAGACCCGCTGGAGCGTCTGACCGCGCCGCACGACATCCTCAGTCGGATTCAGGACATCACGCGGGCCCTGGCGAACCCCCTGCGCACCCAGCAGGAGGACGTGCAGTACGTCCTAGCGCTCGATCTGCGACGGCTGGACTTCATCGATCACCTGATGGACAGCGGGCTGCGTGAACACTTGCTGCTCGATCCCATGGGCACCTTCATCCCCGGGGACCCGGTTCACCGCAAGGAGGCATGCGAGTTCGTCCGCCAGGACCTGCAGAAGCCCCTTCTATACGCCGTCCCAGGCAGGCCATACTTCATCCTCATCGGCGGCAGGCTCAGCCTGAAGATCACGGCGCACCGGGGGAAGGACGGCACGTCCAGCTGGCAGGTCGCCGACTGCCGGTCCGCCCAGCCACTGATTTTCAGCGAGGGTGACGACAGTTTCCGCGAACTCCCGCCCGGCCGCGTGTTCGCTTATGCCAGAGACGAGGTGGCTCGCGATCGTACGATCGCGCAGAACGCCACGTCGTGGGAACCCATACTGCCGAAGATCGACCGCAGTGCGCAGGTCTCACGCGAGCTCAGCCGCTTCCACGAATTCATCCGCGTGAGCAACCAGATCGAACTGCTCCTGCTCGACTCACAGATCTTCCCGTACGAGGTCGTCCGCGGCCCGTGGCTGGAGGACGGCGTGGAGCGGGCCGTGGTCAAGGAGCGCGCGCGCCCTGAGGGACACGAAGTCTTCGAAGCGTTCCGCATGGACTTGATCGACTTCCTACAAAAGGAGGTGCGGGGCAGCGACCGGTCCAAGGTCATCCTGTCGGGAGCCCGCAACGGCGCCCGTCTGAAACTCCCGCCTCGGGACCCCCAGTCCGACGACGACGGCAACGTGTGGCAGGTCGATGCCATGGAGCAGGCCACTGAGTTCGTCACACTCAGCCGCGCTGGCCTGAGCAAGGGTCGCGTAAAGCTGGAGAAGGAGGGGTTCCTCCGCAGCGCTGGCATGCCCGGCCAGATCAGCCTGTTCCGGCGTCGCAAGAAGGCCATCGACGCCCTCGATCAGCACGGATACCTCCTGCGATCGCTGGCTACCCCGAGCCACGTCCGCATGGATACGGGCGCTTCAGAGCTTCCCGTCGAACTCGACCACGAACGGGTGGACGAGGCCAAACGAGCCAGCATCGAGGACATCCTCCGAGTACGGCCCATCTACACGTTGCAAGGGCCGCCCGGTACGGGTAAGACCACCCTCGTCGCCTGGCTGCTGCGCGAAATCCTCGCGGAGGATCCCGTCGTCCAGGTGTTGGTCACGGCCCAAGCCCACGGAGCCGTCGACGTGCTCAGGTCGAAGGTGGGTGAGGCATTCCAGGACGTACCCGAAGCCGACAGGCCGTTGCAGATCCGGCTACGGGGCCCCCACAAGGCCGGAACCGCACTGCCGGAGGACGGCGTCGAGGGCGTGGCCAGGCAAGTACTCCAGCGCAGCATCTCTCAGCTCAGTGCCATGAGTTCCCCCAGCGAGGTACAGCTCGCCTGGCTGGAGGATGCGAAGGTCATGGTCGATGAGATCAACATGATGCAGGAGCAGGGGGATCTCGGCCGACGCTCGTCGGACTTCGTCGAACTGGTCAAACGCGGCGCGAATCTCACGTACTGCACCACCAGCGCCGGCGACCTGGTCGCCCTCGCCGCAGGCCAGGCCTACGACTGGTCGATCGTCGAGGAAGCGGGCAAGGCGCACGCGTTCGACCTCGCGCTACCGCTACAGGCAGGTCACCGCTGGTTGCTGATTGGCGACCACAAGCAACTGGATCCCTACCGGTACGAGGACTACCAGCAGGGACTCGAGAAGCTGGACCCGGTGGCGCAGAACCTCAGCCGCCTCAAAGTGAGGGCGTCAGGCCTGCTTGACCAGGAATGGCTCGACTCGTGGGAGCGGCGCAGCCAGACGGACCGGGATGAGTTCCGCGAGTACGCCAAGAAATGGCTGAAGACCTTCCACCGCCTGTACGAGTACTGCGCCGTGGCTGCGGGTGCCGGCCGTCTCGTCACGGACACCGATGCGAAGGGCGCGTCCGCAGGGCAGTTGATCGGCCAGCACCGAATGCACCCGGACATCGGCCAGCTCATCTCCGATGCGTACTACCAGGGGCGACTTGTGAACCGCACCCTGGACAAGAAGAACGAACCGGTGGAGCGCGTGCGTCACAGCTTCCACTCCCCGCACGGCGTCCGTAATCGGGCCGTTGTCTGGCTCGACGTACCGTGGTGCCGCAACGACGCAGCCACCCGCGAGCTCGGTCCGAACAGCGGCCAGTCGCCGTACACCAATCCGGCAGAGGCGCGAGCGCTCGCCAACTTCCTTCGGACCTTGGGACCGGATGGCGGGTGTCAGGGCAAACTCGCGGTGCTGGCCCCGTACTCTCGGCAAGTGAGCCTGCTTAGCCAGCAGTTGCGGGGTGTGCCCCTGCCTGCCGGACTGCAGGTCCAGCTCGGTCTCAATGCCGAAGCAATCGACGGCAACCGGTTCCCCACCCACACCGTCGACTCCTTCCAGGGCAACCAGGCAGACATCGTCGCCATCAGCCTGGTCCGCAACAATGAGGAGGAGATCGGCCGTGGTCTGGGGTTCCTCGACGACCCGGGCCGGATGAACGTGCTCCTCTCGCGTGCCGAGCGCCTGCTGATCCTCGTCGGATCCTGGGACTTTTTCCTCCACCAAGTGCAGGCCGTACCTCTCGCGGACGAGTCCCAGCCCCTGTGGTCCTTCAAGAAGATCGTCACCCTGCTCGGTGAATGGTTCCTGGATGGCAGGGCTGTGCGTATCCCGGCTGATCTCAGGGAGAACTCGTGATCGTCCTCGTACCGGTGAGCATGTTCAGCGTCAACTTCACCGTGGCCCGGGGCCGCCCATACAGCCGTCTAGAGAAGCGGGCCCTGGAGGAGATCGCAGCGCGGGTCGGTGTCGCACCCCACCACGGCGCGACGCTAACTTCACTGTGCAATACCTTCCGGGTTCCCGAACGCCTGATGGTCGAAGCCGTTGTGACCCTGGTCGGTGCCGGCTGGGTCGCCGTCACCAGCGGCCGGGAGGCCACATTCGTCCTCACCGCCGAAGGCCAGCAAGCGTGCTCGTCCGGGAAGGACCCGGCATCGGTCGTCGTGGTTCCGTCCCCGCCCTGCACGGTGATCTTCGATCGCACGGCAGGACAGCTGGCCCGACGCGGTGAAGTGCTGACCGTCTCGAAGCAGGAGGCGCAGCCGGGCCTCAACCCGTCCACTCCCTTGCGCATTGTCCGCAACGCGCTGGACGAGTCCCAGATCCAGAAACTGCTGCCGCGCGCCAGCGGCGAGTGGGTGCGAAGCATTGGACGGCCCAGGCTCGTGACATTCAGCCGCTACCTCCCTGTGCGCGTCGACCTCACCGACAGGGCCATCACAGGGCTCCCCCGGGGGTGGCACCAGGCTCTGTCGGCCGAGATCCTTTCAGTGGCACAGACCAGGAAGGAAGAATCGGAGGGCGCCCTGGACCTCCAACCGGAACTGCCGCCAACCGCGTGGAAAGAAACACCCCTGACACCGACTCGGATGCCCTCCATCGGTCCCAGGGACCAACCGACCCCGTTGAGCGTCCCGGGGCGGAAGCCTCCAGCCGCCGCACTCGAAGTCGCGGCAGCGGCCCAGACGGGCACCTCTTTCCCTTGGCTGGAAGAAGCCGATCCTCTCGGAAACACCAGTGACGGTCTCGCGGACCAGTCGACTGAGGCGACCCTGTTCTCGGAGCTGTCCGGCGAAAAGCCCCACCAGCTCCTGATCACCGAGGCACTGGCCACGGCGGCGAACCACGTACTGATTGCCTCACCCACGCTGAATATGGAGAGCCTGTCGAAGCTCGGCGACGCCATCCACGCCGCAGTGGCGCGCGGGGTGCGCGTGGACATCCTCTACGGCGACACGGACAAGGGAACCACCCCGCAGGCCGTCGTCGATCTACTGCATCGAATCGGTTACCACGCTGCGAATCGTCTGGGCAGGGACCTCCTGAAGCCAGCCAAGGGACCGACGGGCAGCGGCGCCAGCCTCCTGATCTTCGGTAGGAGCGACGGAGCGCTAGAGGCGGTTATCGGCGACTACGCGTGGGTCGGGTCACCCGGCTCGGAGCGGGCACGCTCCGTCCATATGGGCGGAACCGAGTTCATGGCCCAAGTGGCACGGGCAGCCGCAGGTTTGTGGACGTGGAGCGGCGACTCGTATTCCGCCGACCGCTGGCGGAGGGTGGCGGACCGCTGCCAGGACGACACTGCCGTCTTCGCGGCTCGAGGAGACCGTTGCAAGGACTACGTCCTCGCCGAGCTGATCGTGGACGACGAGCACGCCCAAGTCGCGCAGGGCCCCGACGACAACGCCGTGTGGATTGGCGGTGCTTGCCAGCACGAGAACGGTTCTGCAACGGGCATCCGCGGCATCTCGGCGGTGATCCGCCGCCCGGACACCGTGGCCGCGCCGTGAGGGTGGTCTTGTGCCAGGTCATCACGGCGGTGGCGCGGGAGGCTACGCGGCTGCCCTGAAGGTCCACCGGCGCCTCGTGGAGCGCTGGTACTGCAACAGCCAGTTCGTATCCTGCGTCCCGGCGACAACGCGTTCGCAGCGGCGAGATCACCTCAAAGCTGGGCTACTCAATCGCAACCATGAGGCAGCCGTCCTGGTTGCAGTTCTGGTTGCATTCACCGGCGTTCGGGGGCATCCAGATGCCACCGACGCGTGGGTTCCGCCGCAGCTCAGGACGTTGGGGAACCCATCCGGACTGGCGGATGACCTCTTGGAAAGCGTGTTGGGTTCACACCCTCACGAGTTCGAATCTCGTATCCTCCGCCAGCCTGAACAGGCAAAACGTTGCCCTCGGCCGCAAGGCGGCCGGGGGGCAACGTCGTTGTTGGTCTCGGTTGACGCGATCGACGCAGGTCACAACCTTGCGTCTCGCTGTAATGCCGCGCTTGGAACTGGACACCACCTCATGTCGGTGAGCACCGGAGCGGTCGTGTCCGACCACGCACCGTTGAAGGTTCGCGGGACACGCCCCGGGGTCACCCGGGACGTGTCCAACCGCGCGATAGGCGTGAATCAGCTGTGCGGATGGTCAGGATGGGGTCGCGGTAGCCGTTCCAGGCGACACGACGCGGCCGCCAGTCGCGTGATTGCTTGGCGGCGGTTGGTTCTGCTCATGCGAGGTGACGACCGGCGTGCGCGCCGTGACTGCGTAAAACAACTCAGTCGGTACACGGCACTGCTCGATCAGCCGGTCCTCGTTGATGCCTTCCTGGGTGAGCAGTTCGACGGCCCGCGGCAACAAGGACGGCTGCTCAATAGCACTGACCAATCCGGGTTCACTCCGACGCCAACCGCGAGTCGTAACGGTCGTCATGGCGTTGCGGTACGACACGTCACTGAGCCGTCCGAGCCATCGCGCCCGATAAAGCAGCGCCTGCATGCTGACGCCCCTTTGCTCCTTGAGACGAGCGAACGTACGCCAAGCGCTGCCCCCATGCTGGTCGGCAACAAATCGAAGATCTGGTCCGTGGGCATGAGCAGTTCGGCAGCGAAGCGGTGAGCTTGGTCCTCCACGATTCGACCACCCGGTTCGAGGAGTGCGACCACCCGAACCCTACGGGGATCCGAAGCGTCGGCGGTACACACAGCCCCGGCACTTGGCAGACCCAAGACGTTGAGCCGTGATTTCATTCGCAGGCAGAGCCCGCAGGCAGCCTGGTGACCGGCCCGTCCGCACCCGACACGGCGCCACACACCGCGAGGTGGATGTCCGCGCGTGTACAGCAGTCGTCGAACTCCCTGGGAAACAGGGAGAAAACGTCCAACTGCCCGACGACACGGGGCCCAAGCGGGAGACTCGTTGCGGCGGCCGTCTCCTCGACCTTCATGACCCAGTATCTCGAACCGTGCGGGGCCGTCCGACGTCACTCGAACGGAAGGGACCGGCAGGACCCCGCGGTGATCTCGCGCGCAAGCCGGAGACCTTGAACTGATCTGTTCTGTCGGTTGCCCGCTCGATGAGAGCAGCAGAGAAGGATCGCGATGACTGAACCCGACCGCACGATCGACGGCGTTGCCAAGACGATTGCCGAAGTTCTGGAAAAGAAGAAGTACTCGATCGACTACTACCAGCGCGAGTACAAATGGGAGTCCAAACAGATCGCTGAACTGGTTGCCGACCTCACCGCGAAGTTCCTCACCCTCTACGATCCCGATCATTCGCGCAAGGACGTCGCGAAGTACCCCGGCTACTACCTCGGGTCGATCGTCATATCGCAGAAGGGGAGTCAGCCCTTCGTCGTCGACGGGCAGCAACGACTCACCAGCCTCACGCTGTTGCTGACCTTCCTGCGGCGACTTCAGGAGGGACGAGAGGAAGTCGTCAACATCGACGAACTCATCTACTCCGAGAAGTTCGGCGAGAAGTCGTTCAATCTTGACGTTCCCGATCGCAACGACTGCATGCATGCGTTGTTCGAGCACGGCGAGTTCGAGCCGCCCTCGGAGGCAGCGGAGTCGGTGCGCACGCTGGTTGACCGGTATGCCGAACTTGATGGGCTGTTCCCGGAAGAGTTGAAGGAGCGTGCACTCCCGTTCTTCATTGACTGGCTGAAGGATCGCGTCCAGCTCGTCCAGATCACCGCCTACAACGACGACGACGCCTACGCCATCTTCGAGACGATGAATGACCGCGGCCTGAAGCTCACCCCGGCCGACATGCTCAAGGGATACCTTCTCGCCAACATGACGGCCGGCGAGCCTAGAACGCAGGCAAACGACCGGTGGAGGAAGAGCCTTCGCAACCTTGACGAGCGGGCGGAGGAGGCCGGCTCGGACTTTCTCAAGACCTGGCTGAGGAGCCAGTACTCCACCAAGATCCGTGAACGTCGGAAGGGCGCTCGGCCCGAAGACTGGGATCGGATCGGCACCGAGTTCCACCGATGGCTACGCGGCGCGAGTGACAGCGTCGGCCTCAAGACGCACGAGGACTATCGCCGGTTCGTGGTCCGGGACCTCGAATTCTACAGTCGCCAATATATGCGCATCCTCGACGCGTCAACCGGCCTATTCCAACCGGACAGCCCGTTGCGCTTCATCCGCTTCAATGCCGACCTCGGCTTCACACTCCAGAACCAGCTGCTGCTGGCGCCTCTGCGTGTGGACGACAACGCAGCCGCCATCGACAAGAAGCTGGAGCTGGTCGGCCGGTTCACAGATATCTTGCTGGCACGGCGAATCTGGAACTTCCGCGCGACTGCCTACTCGACGATGCAGTACGCGATGTTCACGGTGATGCGAGACATCAGGGGCCTCAGCGAGGGTGATCTCGCTGGATTCCTCCGTGACTACCTGGGCAAGATCGACGAGTCGTTCGACTTCGATGGCCTCCACGTCCACCAGCAGAACCGCAGCCAACTCCACAAGATCCTCGCTCGGCTCACCGACCACATCACCGTGCGATCCGGACGGGCCTCCAACTACATGGAACTGACCAATGGCGCGAAGGTGAAGTACGAGGTCGAGCACATCTGGGCTGATCACCCCGACCGGCACGAGGAAGAGTTCGCACACGAGACTGCCTTCGCTCGGCACCGCAATCGCATTGGTGACCTGCTGCTCCTACCGAAGCAATTCAACGCGAGCTACCAAGACGAGACGTACGCCCAGAAGCGCCCGCGGTACTTCAGTCAGAACCTGCTTGCAGCCAGCCTGGATCCCCAGTCCTATGAAAAGAATCCCGGATTCCTGACCTTCATCAAGGATTCGGGGCTCAAGTTCCACGCCCATGAGGAGTTCAAGACTGCCGACATCGACGAGCGCGGAGCCCTCTACCAGGCGATCGCCATGCAGGTCTGGAACCCTGATGACCTGGGCTTGGTCGTAGAGGGGGACTCATTGTGAGAGAAGGTCGCTGCCACGGCTGGGAGGGGTCCGCGATCAGCGCCGCCACACCCCCTGCTCTCGGCAGTCACGCCAGCTGTTGCGGCCGGTCTCGGCAAGGCCACGGCTCAGCAGCCGGGCTCGCCTAGCGGACCGCCCGGTGGCTCGGCCAGATCGGCCATGAGTTCCTGTCTCCAGTGGGGGTCAAGGCGCTGGTGAAGGACGGTCTCCGCAGCTTGCAGGGGCGGAAGGTGCAGTGTGGCGAGCAGCGCCTGGGCCGCGCCCGCTCGCCGACGCCACGCGTCACGTTCGTCTTGGTCGATCACGTCGCGGCCATTCGCGTCTATGGACGAGCGCCAACTGGCTTGGGCGTCGGCAGCGATGGTGCGCAGGCGTGTGCCCAGCGCTGACTCGTCGTCCACACGCCACCGTTCGCCGCCGGCCATGCGTGCCATGACATCGGAGACTTGGGGGTATGCGTCGATGCCCGTTTCCACGGCGAGTCGGATGACCTGGTTCGCGACTGCAACCGGCACACGGGTCGGGTGGAAATCGGCTGGCTTCTCCACCTCTGGACTCTGCGGTCCTCCGCGCCACACCGGGTCGTGCAGCAACGGCAGGAGGTGGCCACTGATCAGTTCGCCGTGCAGGGCATGAGCTGCCGGGTTCAGGCCGAACTTGCGAGTCAGGACGTCGCATACGGCGCGCAATATGGCGCGAGGGTTCCTGTCGTCGGGCTCGGAAAGGCCGGGGAGACTTCACCGGGGTCGGCTTCGCCGGGAAGGCGGTAGGTCCGGCGGGTTCGAACACAGTGACCAACTCGCCGTCCTCGTAGAAGGACAGCTGCGTGAATCCCGAGTGGAAGACCGTGACCGCGCGCGTGCCGTGAGACAACCGGCGCAAGACCTCGGCTCTGCTGCCCTCCCAGTGGCCCTCTTCGATTCCGAAGGCCCAGGCTCCTGTCGCACCGGCTCGCACGACGGGCAGGTAGCCGGACGTCCACCGGGCGCTGTCCTCCCTCGCGTCGACACGGGTCCGCGGCGCCACCGTGCTCTGGACGGCGCCGAACCGGCGGAGGAACTCGGCCGCGTCCACGCCATAGACGAAGGTGAGGCAGAACGAGGCGTATTCACCCGCCCAACCGTCCTCAGCGGTAGGCGTCGACCGGCCGTAGTCGTACTCGGGAGGCGCTTGTCCAGGGAATTCAGCCTTGAAGGACGTCGCGGCCAGGCGCTCCGATGACGACGAACGAAGGTGGCATCCGGACCCGGCCGAGCAGTGAAGCCCACCGCATAGGCGCTCCGCCCCTGCGGCGCTGGCCTCAATCCCGGTCTCAGTTCTGGTCTCATTCACTGGCGTACGCGGACGTCCGTGTCGGTGAGGTGTAAACGCTCCATTGCAGGTCAGGATGCTGACAGATGGGCACCGGACGGCGAGATAATCAATCGGAAAGCGTGTTGGGTTCACACCCTCACGAGTTCGAATCTCGTATCCTCCGCCAGCCTGAACAGGCAAAACGTCGGCCCCGACCATGCACATGGTCGGGGCCGACGTCGTTGTAGTTGCAGTTCTGGTTGCATTTATTTCCATCATTTAAGACATATCGTGCGCCGCGTCGTAATGTCTTGCCTTGGCGTCGCACGGCGCCCTCGATGGCCGTGCCGATAGCATGGTTGCCGCAACCCTCGTCGCTTACTGGCCTGCGGCCTCGCGCTCAGGCTCCGACGCTCGGTCGTCGTGAACCCCCAAGTGCGCGTTCCGGTGTATCACCTGAAGGCGAACCACGGTTCCTGGGGCGGGAGGGGCCGAACTATCACTATCGTGTCGGGAGGGTCGCGAGTGAGCGGCCTGTGCCGGCTCTCAGTAGCTGACCATGGGGGACAAATCATGCCGAGATTTGCCGAATTTGATGCCTCGTCCCTTCGCCACACCAGCAAGGTGGATGGTGGATTTCCTTGGCGTGGCTCAACTGTCACCCTGATTCGGATCGATGCGAAGGGAGTCGTTACCCAGGCGACCAGAATCACGGAGAAGAGGGCGATGCTTGTCCAAGCGGCTCCCAAGGACCTGGTTCTCGCTGCTTGGCCGGGGCAGTGGTCTCAAGATGTGTTCCTGGTGGATGACCTCAAAGCGGCTCGAGCGGAGATGGGTTGATCCCGGGCCTTGATAGGCGCATCAACCTTTAAGCCGGCCGGCAGCGCGCGGCCTCAAATCGCAGTGACGCCCGCACGCTCGATCGCCGTCCGGATCAAGCCGACCAGCGAACTCATCGCGCTCTCTTTTGAGCTGGTGGCGCGCCTTCCGCCGGCGCGCTTCTGACCTGCAGAACTGCAACTACCCAGTGAAAATCCTGGTTGCATTTCTGGTTGCATTCACGGGCGTACGGGTGCGTTCACCAAGCAGCTGGGCTGGCGCTCCGGCGCAGGTCAGAACGTCGGCAAAGCGGGCCGAAAGCACAAGCGATCCCTTGGAAAGCGTGTTGGGTTCACACCCTCACGAGTTCGAATCTCGGATCCTCCGCACTCGCCCATAAGCGCACATGTGAGGCCCCGATCGCGCTGCGGTCGGGGCCTTCGTCGTTCCACCCGGCGCCGCGACACGTTCGACATGCGTCTGCCGGCCGGCCTTCCGGAGTTGGGCAACCCGTCACGGCCCCGGATTGCGCGGAGGCCCTGGTCGGTCCGGGGGCGGTCCGGGGCGGTCCGGGGGCCCGACCCATGTCCGGGTGTCGGCCGAGAGGCGATGGTGGCCTGCGGGTGCCGACCGTGGATCCGGAGTGCGGCGGCGTGTGACGTGCCGGCAGGGCCCGATTGCTCGAACCCTGTCTGGGATGGGATGTCGTCACACGGATGGTCGTCGGCGGGCGCGGCGGCGGGGTGTCTCGGGAACACTTGGCTCAGACGGAGCGTGATCTCGGGTCTAGTTCAGTGGGAGAGCGGATCGTGCGGACGAACATGGTGCTCCGCAGCGTCGGCGTCGTGGTGGGTCTGGTCCTGATCGCCTGCGCGTTCGTGCTCGCGTACGTCATCACGCCGAACTATGTGGTCCGGCTGCCCGACGACACCGATGCCAAGCGCTCCTATGCCGGTGCCTTCAGGACCCTGCTCGACGCCCGGGAGGTGGCGAAGGGCAACCTTGCGGCGGCCGTCAAGCGGGACGTCCCCCTGGCCGTCGAACGGACCGTGAAGGTCGAGGAGACCTCGGGCGACACGGCCCTGGTCAGCGACAGCCGGACGACGAACGCCGCGGGCAACCCGGTCGAGAAGACGGACTGGAAGTACGCCGTCAACCGCAAGACGCTCGAGCCGTCCGGCAGCCATCCGGCGGGCTGGACGGTGGTCGACGCCCAGGGCCTGACGGTCAGTTGGCCGCTCGGCGCGAAGAAGAAGACGTACACCGGCTGGCGACCGGAGACCGGGAGCACGACGCCGCTGACGTACACGCGTACGGAGAGCAAGTCGGACCTCGACACGTACGTGTACGAAGCGAACCTGCCGCCCACCAGGATCACCGACTCCCAGGTGCTCGCCGGTCTGCCGCCGGCCGTCCCGCGGACGACCCTGGCGCTGGTCGCCCAACTCGGCACCCTCTCGGCCGCGGCCAAGGAGCAACTGGCCGGACTGCTGCCGACATTGAGCGACCCGGTGCCGCTCGCCTACACGCTGGCGAGTGCCGACACGTTCTGGATCGAACCCGAGACCGGCATCGTGATCGATACGCGGCGGTCCCAGCAGCGCGTGGCCGGGGTCATCGCCCCGAGCAACGGCGCCTTCCTCCCACTGCTGCCGGTCTCCGACGTCTTCTACCAGCAAACCCCCGAGTCCGTGAAGGACGCCGCGGACGACGCCGATGACGGCCACGACGCCATCATGCTCGTCGGTACCATCCTGCCCATCGTGGTGGGCGTGGTCGGAGCACTACTGGTTGCCGCGGCCGTGCTCATCCGACGTCGTCGCCCCCGCGGCACCCCCACGCCCGATCCGGACGCCTGACACACGGCGGTGTGACGGACTCGACAGCGGCCTCCACTTCGGCGAGGTGCCCCGCCACAACCGCGCCGCCGCGGGCGGCTCGCATCACGGTACGGCCGCGCCCGGGACGTGAGGGGGTCGGTCAGGTGGTGGGGGCCAACCGGGTGCGGGCGTATTGGCCGGGTGGGCAGCCGTATTCCTTGGCGAAGGCGAGGACGAAGGCGGAGACGCTGGAGTAGCCGACCCGGCGGGCCACCACGGAGACCGGTTCGGCGACGAGCAGGGCGCGGGCGACGCCGAGGCGGAGCAGCGTGCGGCGTCGGGTGAAGGACATGCCGAATTCGCGTACGAAGTCCCGCTGGAGGGTCTTGGGGCTGATGTGCAGGCGTGCCGCCCACTCGTCGAGGCGCGTCGGGTCCGCGGGGTTGTGGGACATCGCGCGGGCGACGGCCCGGGCGAAGCCCTTGCCGTGCGCGCACTCGCCGGCGATGTCCGCGGTGAGCGGGGCCAGGTCGCGCAGGATGCGGGTGCGGGCCTCCAAGGCTCGGCGTTCGTCGTAGCCGGGGGTGGCGATCTCCTGGACGAGGCGCTCCGCCTCCGGACCGATCGCCACGTGGCCGGAGCGCAACCCGGCCAGGGACTCGGGCACTTCGCGCAGGCAGATCCGGTAGACGGTCTGCCGGTCGGCGGCGCGTACCTCGTGGCTCACCGCCTGTTCGGCCCAGAAGCCCTCGCCGGGCGCCGTGAACCAGGATCGGCCGCCGTGTACGGCCGAGAGCATGCCGTCCGGTGACCAGTAGAGCTGGTGCACGAGGTCGTTGCGGACGGCACCGAACCCCAGGGGACCGGCCGTGCGGTAGTGCAGGACGAGGATGCCCGCGGGTTGCCCGAGCCCATACCCGAACGCGTCGCAGGCGATCGGGTCGCCGCCCACATCCTGTCCTCTGATCGACATCGGGTGACCTTTCCGGACAACCATCAAGACTCAGGTGAGGCTAGCCTAAGTTCGCCGCGCCGACCGATTGGGGCGCCAAGACCTGTTCGACCCGAAGGAATGCTTATGTCCGTTCGCCCGCTACTCCGCCTCGTCTCGGCCGGCCTGGCAGCCGTGACCGCGACCGCCCTCCTGGCGGGCTGCGGCTCCGATTCCGACAGCGGCACGGGTGGAAAGAGCGGCGCCACGCGGGTGATCGCCGCCGACAACGGACAGATCACCGTCCCCGTCAGCCCCAAGCGCGTCGTCGCGACCGGTTACGCGGTCCCGGTGCTGATCGAGGCGAACGCTCCCCTGGTCGGCATATCCACCTGGCCGCGCGGTCTGGGCCTGATGACCGGGCCCGAGCGCGCGACGTACGACAAGCTGCACAAGATCGGCGGCGCGACCGCCAAGGAGACCAACTACGAGGCCATCGCCGCCGCGAAGCCCGACATCATCATCATCGGCGTACCAGGGCCGGTGCTCGGCGAGTTGGACCTCAAGCGGCTGGGATCGATCGCGCCCGTGGTCGCCATCGGCCCCAGCCTGCCGTCCGCGTGGCGCGAGTTGTCGGCACGCCAGGCCGACGCCGCGGGCCGTGCGGGCCACACCGAGGAGACCCGGAACACGTACCGGAAGCGGGCCGACGAGCTGAAGGTCAAGTAGGCGGGTGCCGTCGGCGGCCTCGGGTTCGGCCACCTCGGCGCGTACAACGAGAACTCCCAGGGCACCTTCCAGCGCGAATTCGCCGGCTCGTGGGGCACGAACATCGCGCAGGACATCGGCCTCGACTACTACGGCACGGTCAAGAAGAAGAGCGGCGGCTCCTCCGACGTCTCGGAGACGCCGTCCATCGAGGAACTGCCGGCGAGCCTGGGCGAGGCCGACGTGATCACCTACACCGTCCAGGACGACGGCACCCCGAGCGCGGGCGTGCAGTACGTCCTCGACTCGCCCCTGTGGAAGAACCTGCCCGCGGTCAAGGCCGGGAAGGCCTTTCCGATCCGCTACACGGCGGCGGTGACGTACGCACAGGCCCAGCGCACACTCGACGCCGTCGATCAGGCGCTCGCCCCGCTCCTGGCCCGGTGACGGACACCTCGCCCCTCGTGGACCGGTGATCGAAGTCCCCCCGAGGCCCGGTGATCGGAACCCCCGCCGCCCTCCCGGCCCAGTGATCGGAACCCCCGTGCGCATCGAACGAGACAACCCCGCCCCGCGCGTCGCCGCCCACCACGCGAACGGCGAAGGGATCGCCAAGATCGGCTACCCGATCGCCATCCGCACCGTCACGCTGCTGCGCAAGCACTACGTGACCACGTCGGTGCTGCGCCTGACGGTCGGCGGCCCGGGCCTGGACGGCTTCCACACCTATCAGGCCGACGACCACTTCAAGATCGTCTTCCCGGACGCCGACGGCACGATGCGGCTTCCCGTCCCCGACGAGGAACAGTCGCTGACCTGGCCGCGCCCGTCGCCGACCAGCCGCCGCTACACCGCGCGACGCTACGACGCCCGAGCGCGCGAACTCGACATCGACCTGGTCATCCACCCGGGTGGCGTGGCCTCGGACTGGGCGGTCGCCGCCGCACCGGGCGCGGATGTCGTGATCGCCGGGCCACCCGGGGCGAAGACGTTCCCGCACGACTACGACCACTACGTCTTCGCGGTCGACACCACCGCGCTGCCGGCGGCGGCGCGCTGGCTGGAGGAGTCGCCGCAGGACGTCTCGGCGCACCTGGTCGTCGAAACGGCGCACGCCGACGAGCACCGCTATCCGCTCGCCGCGCGCGACGGCGTGCGGGTGACGTGGCTGGCGCTGGGGGAGGGCGCGTCCCGGCTCGCCGAGACCGTACGCGCCTTGCCGCTGCCCGCCGGACGGACCTTCCTGTTCGCCGCCGGCGAGGCCGACGACATCAAGCCGCTCCGCGCGTGGGCCAAAGGCCGCCTCGACGCCCTGTTCACCGGTTACTGGAGGCGCGGTGTCGCCGGTCTCGAAAACTGAGTCGCCGGTCTCGAAGACTGCCGCGCCCAAGGTCCTGCTGCTCGTCGGGGCGGTCGCCCTGCTCGTCCTGGTCTGCGGCCTGAGCCTGGTCCTCGGGGCCAGGGCGATCCCGCTCGGCGAGGTCTGGCGGGCCCTCACCGACCCCTCCGGCGCCGATACCGACCTGACGATCCGGGAGATCCGGGTCCCCCGCACGATCCTGGCGATCTGCGTGGGGGCGGCGCTCGCGACGGCCGGCGCGCTGACCCAGACGCTGACCCGCAACCCGCTGGCCGAACCGGGCCTCCTGGGGATCACGTCGGGCTCCGGGTTCGCGGTCACCGTGGGCACCACGACCGGGCTGACCGGAAACCAGGGCGTACAGGTGTCCCTCGCCCTCGTCGGCGCGCTGATCGCCGGCGTCCTGGTGTACGCGGTCGGCCGTACGTCGCCCCTGCGCCTGGTGTTGGCCGGTGTCGCGCTCGCCTCCGTGCTCACGGGTGTGTCCATGTCGCTGCGCATCCTGGATCCGGACGCGTTCGACCACTACCGGTTCTGGAGCGTCGGCTCCCTCGCGGGCCGCGAACAGGCCCCGCTCCTGCTGCCGGTGCTGCTGATCCTGCTTGCCCTGGTCGGCGCGTCGGCACTGACCGGAGCGCTGAACACGCTGTCCCTGGGGGAGGACGTCGCGCACGGCCTCGGCGCCCGGGTGAACCGAACCCGCGTCGCGGTGCTGGCCGTCGTCACCCTGCTGGCCGGCACCGCGACCGCAGTCGCGGGGCCGATCGCCTTTCTGGGCCTGATGGTTCCGCACATCGTGCGCCGCGCGGCGGGCGGTTCGGTGCCTTGGCTTCTGGCGTACAGCGCGCTGCTGGGGCCGATCCTGCTGCTGGCCTCCGACATCACGGGTCGACTGCTGCTGCCCACCGGCGAGGTCCCGGTGGCGGTGGTCACCGCCTTCTTCGGCGCGCCGGTGCTGATCTGGGCCGTGCGCCGCTATGAAGGGACCACGTTGTGACGAGGGAGCACGTTGTGACGGGGGTCGGCCGGCGACGGGGGGCAGCCCGGTGACAGGCGACCACCTCGTGTCCGAGCCGACGAAGACCCTCCCGCCGACTACCGGCACCGTCCCGTCGGCGCCGAGAACGGAGCCGTCGTCCCGGCGAACCGCCTTCGGCCGCGCCTGTCACGCCCTCAGCCGGGCCCGTCGTGCCCTCGGCCTGGAGCCGCGGGCGGTGGCCGGAAACGCCGTGCTGCTGGTGCTGCTTCTGCTGTTCGCGGGGGCGGGCCTGTGTCGGGGCGACACCTGGAGCAGCCCACAGGCGGTGGCCGACGGCCTCGCCGGGCACGGCGATCTCTCCGTCGTCGTACGCGAGTGGCGCCTGCCGCGCGTCGTCGCGGCAGGCCTGTTCGGTGCGCTGCTGGGCTGCGCCGGCGCGGTGTTCCAGAACCTGACCCGCAACGAACTGGGCAGCCCGGACGTGATCGGCCTCGATGTCGGTTCGTACACCGGCGCGCTCGTCGTGATGGTCGTGATCGGCGGAACGACCACCCCCACCGCCCTCGGATCCGTCGTCGGCGGCCTGCTGACCGCCGTGGTGGTACTCACCCTCTCCACCCGATCCGGTTTCGGCGGCCACCGGCTCATCGTCATCGGCATCGCCGTGTACGCGATGCTCACCGCGGTCAATTCGTGGATCATCCTGCGTGCCGACCTGGACGTGGCGATCGCCGCCGAGATGTGGAACGTCGGTTCGCTCAACGGCGTGGACTGGGCCGACCTGAACGTGG
Source organism: Embleya sp. NBC_00888 (assembly GCF_045207655.1). NCBI lineage: Bacteria > Bacillati > Actinomycetota > Actinomycetes > Kitasatosporales > Streptomycetaceae > Embleya > Embleya sp. NBC_00888. The sequence continues at coordinate 4,245,759 of NZ_CP108784.1, forward strand.
CGTTCGTCGCCGCCGCGATACTCGCGGTGTTGCTCTTCCTGAATTCGCGGGCGACACAGCAGGCCGCGCTCGGCGACCCGATCGCCGTGACGTCCGGCGTACGCCTGCGCCGACACCGCCTGGCGGCGGTCGTGGCCGGAGCCGGCTGCACGGCCACGGTCACCGCGATCACGGGACCGATCGCGTTCGTCGCGCTCGCCGCTCCGCACCTGGGCCGTGCGGCCACCCGGTCCCCGGGCATCCACTTCGTCCCCGCCGCGCTCACCGGCTCCGTACTGCTCCTGAGTGCCGACCTGATCGCCCAGAGCCTGCTCGCGCCGGTGACGCTGCCGGTCGGCGTGGTGACCACGGCCATCGGCGGCGCGTATCTCCTGCTGTTGCTCCTCAAGGAAGTCAAACGACCGTGACCGCACGCCTCACCGCGCAGGACATCACCCTCACGTACGGCGACCGCACGGTGTCGGCGAACCTCAGCCTCGACATACCCGACGGTGCCTTCACCGCGATCATCGGCGCCAACGCCTCGGGAAAGTCGACGCTACTGCGGGCATTCGTGCGCCTGTTGCGGCCGTCCGCCGGGGTGGTCCTGCTCGACGGACGCGACGTCCACGGCTACCGCCCCAAGGACATCGCGCAGGAAATCGCTTTTCTGCCACAGGATTTGGCCGCCCCGGAGAACATCATGGTCCGTCAACTCGTGGACCGCGGACGCTTCCCGCACCGCTCGCTGCTCTCGGTGCGCACCGCGGCCGACACGCGGGCGGTCGAGGAGGCGATGGCCGCCGCCGGCGTGGGCGACCTCGCGGACCGGCAGGTCGCCCGGCTCTCCGGCGGCCAGCGCCAACGGGTCTGGGTCGCCATGGTGCTCGCGCAACAGACGCCCTATGTACTCCTGGACGAGCCGACGACCTTCCTCGACACGGCCCACCAGTACCAGTTGCTCCGCCTGCCGGCCGCGCTCCGCGACGACGGCCGAACCATCGTCGCGGTGCTCCACGACATCAACCAGGCCTGCCGGTTCGCGGATCACGTCGTGGCGATGAAGGACGGCCGGGACATCGTGGACGCCGCCCTGATGGCGGACGTGTTCGGCCTGCCCAGCCTTGTCGTGCCGGACCCCGTGACGGGGACGCCTCTGGTGGTGCCGACGGTTTGACGTATTTCCCGGTGGACCGGGGTCGCTACGGGATCCGCCACTGTTGGTACTTGTTGCCGGGGGTGCAGGCGACGACCGAGAGGGCCTTGCCCGCACCGTTGTTGGTCAGACAGTTCTGGCCCATGTAGTCCTTGATGTAGACCGCGCCCGCGGTGGGGGCCCCGGCGAGCCGCCAGTTGGTGGAGTGGCCGAAGCCGACGGCGAGTTCGGGACGTTCGGCGTTGCCGTACGGCTGGCCGAGGGCGGGGCCGCTGAGGCTGCAGGTGCTGAAGGTGTCCCAGGTGGAGACCGTGTGCACCCAGCCGTATTGCGTGTGGCCGCCCATGACCACCTCCTTGCCGCCGCCCGGACCGTCGGCGACGAGGCCGATCCGTTGACCGTCGGCGACGTTGGTGATGGCGCCCCAGCGGTCGCCGCCGCAGCCCTGGGGGATGTTCTGGGCCGGGGGCGGAGTGGACGCGGGCGGCTTCTGTTGGTTGCCGCCGCTGTTGCCTCCGCCGCCGGGCGACCCGGCGCCACCGGACGCGGAGCCGTTGGCGCCGCCGTTGCCGGGCCCGGGGGGCGGTACGGCGCCGCTCGTGCTGCCGTTGCCCTGGGATGCGCCGGTCCCGCCCTGTGCGGTGCCCGGCGCCTGAGTGCCGGAGGCGTTCGTACTCGGGGTGCCGGCGGCTCCCGTGGGCGGCACCGACGTTGCGCCCGGATCGCCCTGCGCACCGGCCGGGACCTGGTTTCCGGATGCGACCGGTTTCGCGTTCGGGGTGTTGTGGCTCGGGTCGGACCCGCCGCCGAAGGGCTTGACGTACAGAACGGTGGCGACGACGCCGGCCATGACACCCAGGACCAGGAGCGCGGCGCCGATGCCGTGCCGCTTCCAGGACCCGGCGTTCGCGGGGGGCGCTGTCGCGTCGGGGGTGTCGGCGGCCGATGGCGCGGGTGTCGAAGGCTTCGCGTCGATGGGAACGACATCGGGAACCACTCCGGAAACGGCGTCGGGAGCAGTCTCCCGAACAGCGTCCGGAGCAGTCTCCGGAACGGCGTCGGGAACGGCGTCGGATGTCGAGGGCTCGGCCGTGGGCGGGACCTGTTGCACCGGCGTGACCTGCTCCGCCGAATTGCCCTCCGCGTCCCCCTCGTCGGTCGCCTCGTCACTCCAAGTCGGGTCGACCTCGAGACCCTTGCTCGCGGCACCGGCACCGGCACTTCCACCGCCGACCGCCCCACTCTCGAACTCCCCGCTCCCAGCCACCCCGCTCACCGCCGCGGCACCGACGGCCGGCACCGCGGCCGCCGACCCACCCGTCATCGCCGCGCGAGCCGCCACCGCCATCGCCGCCGCCTCGGCGTATCGATCCTGCGGCTCCTTGGCCAACGCCTTCGCGACGAAGGCGCGAACCGCCTCGGGGAACTCCTCCGACAACTCCGGCGCCGGGTCCCTGATGTGCTTGAGCACCACCTCGAACACCGCGTCACCGGTGAACAGCGCTTTCCCGGCGATGAGTTCGTAACAGACGACGCCGATCGCGTACTGGTCGGACGCCGGCACCGCACCGCTCCCCCGGGCCTGCTCGGGAGCTATGTACCGAGCCGTGCCGAGCACCGAGTGCGACGCGGTGAGCCTGGTGTCGGCCGTGGACTGCGCGATCCCGAAGTCGGTGACGGTCACCCGATCGTCGGCGCCGATCATCAGGTTGGACGGTTTGACGTCCCGGTGCACGATGTCGCGCAGATGTGCCGCGTGCAGTGCGTCCAATGCCTGGGCGGCAATGCCGAGCACCCGATCGACGGGCATCTCCTCGGCATCGCTGTCGGCCAGGACCACGTCCAGCGGGCGACCACCGACGAGCTCCATGACGATGTACGCGACGCGCGGATCCGACCCGCTCTCCCCGTAGTCGTGCACATCGACGATGCCGGGATGGTCGAGCGCGGCCAAGACCTTCGCCTCACGCCGAAACCGCTCGGCGAACTTGGCATCGGCCAACAGCGCGGGCAGCAGGATCTTCACCGCGACCGACCGTTCGAGCACGCGGTCCTCGGCCCGCCACACCTCGCCCATGGCCCCGCCGCCCAGCAACTCGGCGAGTGCGTACCGGCCGTCCAGCACCGTGCCCGAACCCCACATGCCTCGTTCCCCCACTAGGCTCCAGCGTTCCCGCCCGTCGGCGACGCGCAGTCTGCCAGGGCATCCAAGGCATCCAAGGCATCCAAGAAGACCGAACCACCCCCGGCAGGCGATCATTTCATCGCACCGCACCCCCATGGTCCGCCGGGATCCCCTCACTCGGTCCGTCGCACCCCGCTTGCGTGGCTCAGGTGTTCGTCGTACGGAGCCAGGTCAGGACTGCCAGGACTCGGCGGTGGTTGGTGGGGGACGGGGGGAGGGAGAGTTTGTCGAAGATGGCGGTGATGTGTTTCTCGACGGTGCCGGGGGTGAGGGACAGGGTTCGGCCGATGGCGCTGTTGCGGTGGCCTTCGGCCATGAGGGCGAGGACTTCGCGTTCGCGGGGGGTGAGGGCGGCCAGCGGGTCGCGGCGGTGGCGGCGGGTGAAGAGGGCGGAGACGACCTCGGAGTCGAGGACGGTGCCGCCGGCCGCGACGCGAGTCAGGGCGTCGGAGAGGTCGTCGAGGCGGGAGACGCGGTCCTTGAGCAGATAGCCGACGCCGCCGCCGTCGGCGAGCAGGTCCTCGGCGTAGGACTCCTCGACGTACTGGGACAGGACCAGGATCGCGGTGCCGGGTACTTCGCGGCGGATCTGCAGGGCCGCGCGCAGGCCCTCGTCGGTGAAGGTCGGCGGCATCCGCACGTCGACCACGGCGACATCCGGGCGATGCGCGGTGACCGCCTCGACCAGCGCGGGACCGTCGCCGACCGCCGCGACCACCTCGGCGCCGATCTCCTCGAGCAGCCGGACCAGGCCCTCCCGCAGCAACATCGAGTCCTCGGCCAACACCACCCGCATCAATGCTCCCCCGCTCCACTCGACAAGATCCCGGCCGTGCCGGGGGCGACCCGCCCGATCACCCGATCATCGGTCGCGACCACTCGTGTCGATGCTCCCCGATCAACGTTCCCGGACTCCACCCGACAAGACCCCGGCCGTGCCGGGGATCGACCGGCCCGACCGCCCGATCCCCGGTCGCGACCACTCGTGTCGATGCTCCCCGGTCAGTGTTCCCCGACTCCGCTCAGGGGGATCTCGGCGGAGAGCGTGGTCGGTCCGCCCGGCGGGCTGTGCACGTCCAGTCGGCCCTCGACCGCGGCCAGTCGGTCGATCAGGCCGGCCAGGCCGTGCCCCTTGCCGGGGTGTGCCCCGCCGCACCCGTCGTCGCGGACGCTTACGAACAGGGCTCGTTCGTCCACCGTCACCGTCACCTCGCAGTGGCCGGCGCGGGCGTGCTTGGCGACGTTGGTCAGGGCCTCGGTGACCACGAAGTACGCGGTGTTCTCCACCGCCGCGGCGAACCGTCGCCCCCGGGGCAGGTCGGTGGTCAGCTCGACCGGGATCGGACAACGCGCCGCCGCCGCGGTCAGCGCCGGGGCCAGGCCCCGGTCGGCCAGGATCGGCGGCGCGATCCCGCGGGAGAGGGCGCGCAGTTCGGACAACGCCTCGTGGCTCTGCGAGATCATCTCGGCCACCAACGGCCTGGCCCGATCCGGATCGTCGTCCAGCCGACGCGCCACCGTCTCCAGGTCCATGGTGAGCCGCACCAGGCGCTGCTGCGGGCCGTCGTGCAGGTCCCGTTCCAGTCGGCGCAGCGTCTGCGCCTCCGCCGCGACCGCGCTGCGGCGTCCGAGCGCGAGTTGTTCGGTCCGAGCCTGCAAGGCGGCCGTCTCGTCGGTCAACAGCCCACGTGCGAGCCCGGCCCGGACCGCCACGAGCGCGCGCACCAGCGGCACCGCCGTGGCGAGCAACAACACGCCGATCCCGGTGTTGAAGGCGATGTCGGCCACTCGCGAGGAGATGCCGAACATCAGGTCCAGCAGTCCCGTGTTGTCCGGGTCGCGCGGAATCGACCACGACCACACGACGTAGAGCAGTTCGCCGAGGCCACCCACCGTCCAGGTCACCGCGAGACAGAAACTCACCACGCGCAGCGGGAACGACACCAGTGCGTGTGCCAGGTCCCGCCAGGACTGCGGGTCGCGCAGCGCGCGCAGCCCGGCCTTGAACCCCTCGCCCGCCGGCTCCCGGTAGGCGTGTGGCGGCAACACCCGGCCGGTGACCGCCGCCACCCGCCGGCGCTCCATCTCGGCGAAATGCCGTGCCGCCGCGAGCGTCGCGACCAGGATCGGTACGCCGAGCAGGACCGCGAAGGTCACCACTCCCACCGCGAATCCGGCCAGTACGACGACGAACGCCGCCAGTCCGATCGGCAACCCGGAGAGCAGAAAGCCCAGTTGCCGGCCGAACCGCCCGGCACCGCGGCCGGCCGCGGCCGGGGCGGGTGGCACCGGGCCGGCCACCGCCGGAGTGGCCGCCGGCTCGAAGGATGCGGTCGACTCGGTCATGAGCCCATCCTGCCCACCCCGAACGACCACGCCCACCCGGCATTCCCGACGCCGAGGGTAGGGCACACCCCCACACGCGACCGGCCCCGCCGACGCACGAGGCACGAAGCCGACCACCGGCGGTCCGCCTGGATCAGCCGGCTCGATACCTCAGCGGGTCGGCTCGATACGTCAGCCGATTCGATACCTCGGCCGGTCGGCCCGTTGCCTCAGCCGGCTCGATACCTCAGCCCGCCGGCTTGATGTTCTGGTTGGCGTGGAACAGGTTGTGCGGGTCGTACCTGTGCTTGATCCCGCCCAGCCGCTCGTAGTGGTCGCCATACGTCGCCTCCACCCGGTCACGGCTCTCGTCCGCGCCGATGAAGTTGACGTACGCACCGCCCATCGAGTGCGGGTGCAGGTCCTGCCAGTAGTCGACGCACCACCGCCGGACGGTCTCGGCGTTGGCCGGGTCCGGATCGATGCCGGCGATCACGCCGGACCACTGGGCGTCCCGGTAACCCCACGCGGTGTCCTCGGCGTCGACCCGATGGGCGGCCCCGTCGACCGGGTAGAGGTGCATCGTGGACAGCGCGGTGGGCAGGTTCTCCGCGTGCTTGGCGTGTACGTCGATCGCGTCGTCCGAGATCGCGTCGAAGAAGTCGCCGCGCCAGTACCACTGCAGACCGGCGGGCATCAGTTCGTCGAACATGCTCTGCAACGCGGGGTAGGGCATCGGCGCGGTGAAGTGGAAGGCGGGCGGGCCCGGTTCGCGGACCGGTGCGAGGGTCTCCTCGGCGGCCTCCGGGTCCCCGGTCCAGCACCACACGACGCCGCACATCTTGCGGCCGTGGATCTCCTCCGGGAACGGCGGACCCGGCGGGACCGTGAGCGCCGCGAAGAACCCGTTCAGGTCATCGGCCGCCTGCGGCAGGAACTCGCGGTACCAGCGCAGCACTTCGCGGGCGCGCTCGACCGGCCACAGGGTGACCCCGACGACCACGGTGTCCACCGGGTGCAGGCGGAAGCGGAACGAGGTGACGATGCCGAAGTTGCCGCCGCCGCCGCGCAGGGCCCAGAACAGGTCCGGGTGCTCGGACTCGCTCGCGGTCAGGAAACTGCCGTCCGCCAGCACCACGTCCGCGGCCACCAGACTGTCCATCGTCAGGCCGTACTTGCGGGTGAGGTGGCCGTGCCCGCCGCCGAGGGTCAGGCCCCCGACGCCGGTCGTGGACATGATCCCGGCGGGTATGCCCAACCCGAAGGCGTGCGTGGCGTGGTCGAGGTCGGCGAGCAGACTGCCGCCGCCGACCCGGGCCGTCCGGGCCACGGGGTCCACGCGTACCCAGCGCATCGGCGTCAGATCCAGCGTCACCGCGTCGTCGACCACGCACAGGCCACCACCGCTGTGCCCGCCGCCGCGGACCGCGAGTTCGAGGTCGTGCTCGCGGACGAAGTCGACCGCTGCCATCACGTCCCCCGCGTCCGCGCACCGCACGATCGCGGCCGGGTGCCGATCGATCATCGCGTTGTAGATCCGGCGTGCCGGGTCGTAGTCGGGGTCCTGTGGATCGATGACCGGGCCGCGCAGCGCGCCGCGCATGTCTTCGAGGGTGTTGCCGTCCATGAGCATCTCCCTGACGGGACGCGGACCGCAAACCCGCCCGGCCTTGCCCCGGCCGACCCTCGGTAAGCAATCATGCGCCACTACCCCGGCGTCGCCGTGGCCTGCAGGCCGGCCGAACGCCGCAGGGCTTACCCATCCAGCCTCTCGCCGAGCGCACGGCGGCGCAATTCCGCACCGCGCCGGGGCCGGCACCGATCGGCCGGTGATGCCGGCGCAAAACCGCCGGCCCGATCGGTGGGCGGGTGATGGAGTGGGGCCATGACGAGTCTGCGTGACACCGCCTTGACCTTCCGTGCACTGCACACCAGTGCCGCACCCCTCGCCCTCGCCAACGTCTGGGACGCGGCCGGCGCCCGGCTCGTGGCCGACGCCGGAGCGAGCGCGGTCGCCACCACCAGCGCCGGGGTCGCCTGGGGCCTGGGCGCGGCCGACGGCGATCGGCTCGGCCGCGAACGGGCCCTCGAACTGATCGCGCGTGTGGTGGCCGCGGTCGACGTCCCGGTCACCGCCGACATCGAGAGCGGCTTCGGCGAGGACCCGGAAGGCGTCGCCGAGACCATTCGCGGGGTGCTGGCCGCGGGCGCCGTCGGGGTCAACCTGGAGGACGCGCTGCACACCGGTTCCGTACCGCTGCGGACGCCGGTCGACCAGGCCGAGCGGATCGCCGCCGCGCGGGCCGCCGCGGACGCGGCGGGCGTACCGCTGTTCATCAACGCCCGGCTGGACACCTACCTCCGCGGTGTCGGCGACGGCCCGGACGAGCGACTGCGCGAGACGCTCGACCGGGCGACCGCCTATCTCGCGGCCGGCGCCGACGGCATCTTCGTCCCCGGCGTCACCGACCCGACCACCGTGGCCACCCTCGCCGAGACCCTGCCCGCCCCGCTGAACGTGCTGGTCGGCCCCGGCGCACCCGCCGTCGCCGAACTCGGCAAGCTCGGCGTGGCCCGGGTCAGCCTCGGCTCGGCCATCGCCGAGGCCGCCTACGCCGTGGTCCGCCGCTCGGCCCGCGAACTGTTCGAGACCGGCACGTACAGCTCGCTCACCGACACGATCCCCTACGGCGACCTGAACGCCCTCCTGGCCCGCTGATCACACCCCGACCGCCGGCGTACCGCCTCATCGGGGCCGTTACGCCGGCGGTCCGCCTCCCGCATCCTCCGGCCGCCCGAGCCCGCCGCGGGCACCGGAGCCCGCCAGGCACCCGCATCGTCTAGGCCCTGTCCGCCGGACAGGGCCTAGGTGAAGGCCAACGTGTCGCTACCCGCCGGCCGGCGCAGCAGGGCCAGCCGGTCGGCCAGATCGCTGCCCGGCGGCGGGACGTACAGCACCACCCGCCGGTTGTCCTCCGGGGTGATCAGCACCTGGCAATCCACCTCCACCGGCCCCAGCACGCCGTGCAGGACCCGCATCCGACTGTGCCGACGCACCGCGACCTCGTGCCGGTCCCACAGTTCGGCGAAGTCCGCACTGGCCGCGCGCAGCCGCGCCACCAGGTGGTTCACGGTGGGGTCGTCCGGCCGATGCGCCGCGGCGGCGCGCAGGTCGGCGACGTGCAGGCGGCTGTAGTAGTCGTGTTCCTCGGCCGGGTACGCGGCGCGCTGGGCGGTGTCGCCGAACCAGCGCCAGACCACGTTGCGACCGTGCTCGGAGACCGTACACACCCCGCCCAGCAGCGCCTGCGCCATCGCGTTCTGTGCCAGCACGTCACCGATGTCGTTGAGCACCTGGGCCGGTGTGGCCTGCAACTGGTCGAGCAGGTGCAGCAACGCCGGCGCGACCTCGTCGCCGACCGGACGCGCCGCCGGCGGGCGATGGCCGGCCAGCAGGTACAGGTGATCCCGCTCGTCGTCGCTCAGCCGCAACGCCCGGGCCAGCGCACCGAGCATCTGGGTCGACGGCTGCGGGCCGCGGGCCTGCTCCAGGCGGATGTAGTAGTCCGCCGACATGCCCGCGAGCCCGGCCACCTCCTCCCGGCGCAGCCCCGGAGTACGGCGCCGAGGGCCGGCGGGCAGGCCCACGTCCTCGGGAGAGACCCGCTCCCGGGAGCGGCGCAGGAAGTCGGCGAGTTCACCGCGAGCGATCGTCATACGAATCATGGTCGCGCACCCGCCCGCGTCCCAACCTGGGACTGTCGATCCCAGGGTCGGCGGGGCTCTCCCGGGCCGGTGCGGGCGGCGGCAGAGTTCCGGGTGTCGGGGGAAACGCCCCGGCACCACGTCACTCGAAGTGCCCGGACCTGCGGATTCGCGGGTCGGGTGGTTCGGGTCGGTCCACAGGGAGCACGCCATGCCCGTCGTCCAGGTCGCCGACGCCAAGGTCCACTACACCACCTCCGGCAGCGGTTCCGGCCCCGCGCTGCTGCTCGTCCACGGCACCGGATCCGTGGGCGCCCCGGTGAACTGGGGTTCGACCGTTCCGCTGCTCGACGACGAGCGGGTGGTGATCGCGCCCGACCTGTCCGGCACCGACGCCACCACCGACGACGGCGGCGCGCTCACCGTCGAGATCCTGGCCGGCCAGGTGATCGCGGTGATCGAGGACGCCGGCCTCGGTCCGGTGGACCTGCTCGGCTTCTCGATGGGTTCGACCGTGGCCGCGGCCGTCGCCGCACTGCGCCCGGACCTGGTCCGCCGACTGATCCTGGTGGCCGGGTGGGCGCACGTCGACAGCGACGAATACCTGCGCAACCTGTTCACCGTGTGGAAGCGGCTGGGTCGCAGCGACGCCGAGGCGTTCTCCCGGACCGTGACGATGACCGGCTTCAGCCGAGGCTTCCTGAACACGATCGGTCGCGACGCCGTGGAGGCGATGTTGCCGAACATGCCGCCCACGCCGGGCACCCTGCGGCACGTGGACTACGACCTCACCGCCGACATCCGTCCGCTGCTGCCCCGGATCCAGGCCCGCACGCTGGTCGTCGGCTGCCTCCAGGACGCCACCGTGCCGGTGGAGCACAGCCGCACGCTGCACGCCGCGATCGCGCACAGCGCCTACGTCGAGATCGACTCGGGGCACGTGGTGATGTTCGAGAAGCAGGAGGAGTTCGTCGCGCGCGTACGCGACTTCGTCTCCGCCGCGTGACACGACCGAGCCCGCCCCACGACGCGTCCGAGCCCGCCCGGTGAGGTATCCGAGCCCGCTCCGCGAGGTATCCGAGTCCGCTCCCGCCGAGCCGGGTGGTCCACTTCGGTCGACCACCCGGTCGGGGCCGCCCGCGCGGCCGGACGCCGGCCCGATCCGCCCTCGGACATCTCGCCGCCGGGCCGATCGCGGGAAAACCCGCTGACCCCACAGCCCGCCGCGACCCACAATGTGAAACCCGGACCGACCGGGCGACGGGGGTGACGACATGGGCGACGCGGTGCACGATCTGCTGTGGCATACCGGCCCCGAGGTCGGCGCCGAGCTGATCGACCGGCTCGGGGCCCCGGCGCCAGAATCACCCGACACCGGGCCTCGGGCCCGACGTGCGACACCTCCGCCGCTGATCGCGTACCGACTGCGCCACGGCGTCGCGGCCGGCCTGGTCGGACGACACGGGAAGGGCCGGCCACCCGGCACACCCGGCAACCCCGAACTGCTGCTGCGGCTGCTCGAACGCGACGATCCCGAGCTCAACGCGACCCTGTACCGGGAGAGCGAGTGGGCCGGCCTGCGCCGCGCGATCCTGAGCCAACGGGCGCACCGCCCCGGCGCCCCCGCCGACGCACTGGTCCCGCTGGACCCCTCGCTGCGTACCGAGCTGACCACCACCACCCACCACGCCCACCTCGAACCCGCCCTGTGGGCGCGCGACCCCGACCTCGCCCTGTGGGCCCTGCTCGCCCACCCGAACCCCGAACCGCTCGCCGCGCTCGCGGCCAGGATCACCCTCCTGAAGGCCGGGCAGACCGCCCGGCTGCGCACCGTGTCCCGGCTGACCCGACACCCGCTGCCGGCAGACCTGTCTCCCGCGCTGCAGCGCGAACTCGGCGGCGCGCACATGCTCCGAGGTCTCCCGAAGTACCTGGCGAAGGAACTCTCCCCCGAAACGCTGGTACGCCGGGCACGCGGCACGACCACCGTCGGTCGGGCCCGGAGCGTGGTGGCCGGCGTGCCGATCCCGGACTGGTCCGCGGTCGCCGCCGCGCATCGGGCCGAACCGCTGCCGTGGCACGCCGTGGCCGCGTTCGCCGAGCACCCGCGCTGCCCCTCGGAACTGCTCGTGGAGTTCACCGGGAAGTACCCGCAGACGATCGAGGTGATCCCGGTACCGCCGGCCGAACTGCTGGCCGCGTGCGTCGCCGAGGGCAGTGACAGCCGGACCAAGACCGTGCTGCTGCGCCGGCTCGCGACGAGCGCCGCCGACCTCGGCGAACTGCTCGCGGTACGCCCGGCCCGGCTGTTGCTCACCGCGCTCGACCAAGGCCCGGTGTCGGCCGTCGCGAACCAGGCCGAACTCGCGTACGTGCTCGGCCGGACGCTGCGCGCACACCTGGACCGCACCGGACCGGCGCTGTGGCCGGCCCTGTACACCGCACTGCCCACTCTGAACGCGCCGGTCCACGACCTGTTCGCCGAAGCCGAAGCGACAGCGACAGCGACAGCAGAAACGAAAACACAAAGGGCAGCGACGGCAGCCGCCGCCGCACCCACCCCCACACCCCTCCCCCGCCCCGGACGCCAAGCCGCCTGGGCCTACACCGTCCTGATCGATCTGGCCGGCACCGCCGACGACGCCACCGCCTTCCTCGACGACGCCCACCTTGCCCCGCTCGCCGGCACCGGGACGCTGCCCGCGTTCCTCGCCGAGCGGCTCGCCGGGATCGGCGGCCCGATCACCCTGCGCGTGCTCGCGGGCAACCCGCACACCCCGCGCGCCATCCTGGACCGACTCGCCGGCCACGCCGACCCGGCGATCACGGCCGCCGTGTACCGCAACTCACGCGCGACCGACGCGCAGCGCCGACTCGTGCTCGCCGCGCCGGAGTTGGACCCGACACTGCGTCAGGACCTGCTGTCCACCGACGATCCGGTCCTGCTGCGCACCCTGCTCGCGGCCCGCGATCCGGGGCTGCTGCGCGCGCTCGCGCTGCGCGACGACCCACCCCTCGACCGCACGAGCATCCGCACCCAAGACGCGCGCACGCTCGCCGGCCGGGTGCTGCGCCTGCACGCCGCGCTGCGCCTGGCCGAGACCTCGGGCGTGCCGGCGCTCGTGACGCTGCCCGAGGATCCGGAGATCACCGCCGCGTTGCACACCGGACGCACGGACCCGCTGCGCGTCGCGCTCGCCGAGTCGGCCGAGACGAGCCTGCGCGCGCTGGAGTCGGTCCGGGAGTGGGAACAGCACAGCCCGCTGCCCAAGGCGGAGCTCACCGCCGCCCTGATCGATCCCGCCCCGGACTGGCCGGCCCTGACCGAAGCCGTGCGGGCCGGCCGGTTGTGCGCGTGGATCCGCGGCGCGCTCGGCCGACGCCCCGACGTGAGCGAGCCGTTCGCCCGGGCCGTGGCCGAGCGAGACCCGACCGGACGTCACCTTTCGCCACACCACGACGTGCCCGCCGGCGCGCCCGGTCGGACCCACCCGTACCGGCCGCACCTGATCGGACTGTTCGACAGCGGCGCGCTGACCGTCGAGCGCCACCTCGCCGAGACACCCGCCGTCGAGGTGCTCGACGCCGCGCCCGGTTGGCCGCGGCTGGCCCGGGTGGTGGCCAGGCACCTGCGCGAACACCTGGGCACCGATACCCGGGCGTGGGTGGTCGCCGCACATTTGGCCCGGGGCGACGTGGAGCCGACCCTGATCGAACTGGCCGCGACCTCGTCGGCGGCCGCCGGCGGCGCCCCGGACCGGCCGAGCGGCTGTCGGTCGGCACTGGGATCATCGAACGACACCGAGGGGAGGTGACGAACGTGGCGTACGGCGAACGCGCCCCGCAGGCGCCGATCGTGAGCCTGACCGACCGTCGGGCGCTGGAGGCCTGGCGACCGGCCGACGACGAGGTGATCGCGCGGGCCCGCAAGCTCAAGGAAGAGGCGCTGCTCGACTTCGGCATGGAACTGTCGGTCATCGCCTCGTGGTTGTACACCAAGTGCCACCACCACATCCCGACCACCGCGATCGACACCGCGGCCGTGATGGCCTCCGGCGACGGCACCTGCCTGCTCCTGTACAACCCGCAGTTCTTCTGCGATCTGGGCCTGGACGGCGTGAAGTTCGTGCTCTTCCACGAGGCCCGGCACCTGATCCAGCGACACCTGTTCGCCGAGTCCGAGCTGCGTGCCGACCCGGTGTTCACGCTCGCGGCCGAGGTGACCATCAACCACGTCGCGATGACCCGTCTGGGCCGCAGCACGCTGCCGATCCTGCGCCGGACCGACCCGGACACCGGCGCCTCGATCGAGGACCCCACCGGCGTCGACCCGCGCAAGGTCCACCGCTCGTACGTCGAGGACCTCACCGACCAGGGCCTGGAGGCGCTGTCCTACGACGACTTCGTGGACACCGACGCGACGGTCTACGCCGAGCTCAAGCGGATGAAGTACCCGCCGGTGCCGCCCCCGCTGTGCGTGCACGTGATCCTGGGCGAGGGCACCGGAAACAACGACGGCATGGACGGCGAGACGGTCGGCCGGGTGGCCTCGGAGGTGCTGCGCAGCGTCCTGCTCGCCGCCCGTCGAGGCGAGCGGCTGGCCCGACAGGAGCTGCTCGACCTGCTCGCGCGCACCGACGGCGCCACCGACCGGGCCTCCAAGCTGTGGGGCGATCTGGGCGCGGGCTTCCTGCGCGGCGAGACCCAGCGCACCCGCCGGGTCGAGTGGTGGCAGCAGTGGCTGGTGGACGTCCTGGCGTCCAAGCTGCGCGAGGGCGAACGCCTGGTCTATCCGAAGAAGCGCGGCGCGCTGCTCGCCGCCCTCGGCCACGACCCGATGCTCGCCCGGCGCGGCCTGGAGCGCACCAAGGTCGTGGTGATCGCCTACGACACCTCGGGTTCGATGCCCGACCAGGTGGTGAGCTGGCTGACCGAGCTGGTCGGCAAGGCCGACGGCGTCGAGACGCACTGGCTCAGCTTCGACGGCACCGTGATGCCGTTCAAGCCGGGCGAGCGGGTGCTGGGCGGCGGCGGCACCAACTTCCAGAACGTGGCCGACTACGTCGAGGGCCGACTGGCGATCGAGGGATCGGGCCGCTTCGAGGAATCGGTCGACGCGGTGGTGATGCTCACCGACGGTTACGCGCCGCCGATCACCCCCGCCGACCCGGACAAATGGATCTGGTTGATCACCGAGGGCGGGGACGACTGGCCGGAGCGGCACCACCCGCCCATGGACTGTCATCGCGTCGTCACCGGCGACCACTGATCCGGGGTCCGTCGATGCCGACGCGCCTCGCCGAAGAGCCCTCCGCAGCACGCCGTGCGCAGCACCCGGAAGGAACCATGACGATCACCGCCGACACCACGCGCGCCGGACGCCCCGCGGCCGAGCCCAAGTGGAAGGCCACCGCCACCTACCCCGAACGCCCCAAGGGCTGGAAGGGCGTGTCCAAGCTGGAGGAGTTCATCGACGCGATGATCGACCTCGGCCAGACCGGCCAGATCTTCGGCGAGCACGGAATCGGCAAGACGGCGACGTTCTTCAGCCACATCCCCGACCGGCACGACGACACGGTCCTGGTCTTCGTACCCGCCGCCAACCTGACCCCCGACGATCTGCTGATCAACGCGCCCGTCCGGGACGAGCGCACCGGCGAACTGGTGCTGCGTCAGTTGATCATGCGTCAACTACGGCCCGGGAAGCGGTTCGTGCTGCTGATCGACGACGCGTTGCAGGCGGGCGAGACGATCCAGTCGCAACTGATGCAAATAGCCTGCAACTGGACACTCGGCGAACACGACCTGCGCGAACTGGGCTGTGTGGGTGTCTTCCTCACCGACAACGAGTCGCTGGCCGAGACCGCGACCCGGCGCACCGACCTGGCCATCCTGGACCGGATGGTCACGGTCAAGATCACCGCGACCGACACCGCGTGGCGGTTCAAGCTCGCCGAGCGCTTCGCCGGCACCGACCTGACCCCGGTGTTCCAGGTCTGGACGAGCCTGTCCCCGGCACTGCGCCAACTGGTGTCCCCGCGCACCCTGGAGCATGTGATCGACTGCGCGCTGGCCGGCTTCCCGCTGGTGTGGGGGTTGCCGTTGGTCAACGGCGACCGGCTCGCGCTGACCGAGACCAAGAAGGACGGCTCGCCCGGCCCGGACCGCACCGACGAGGTGCTCGACCGGATCGCCGCGGGCCTGAACGTGCGCAACCCCGACCAGACACCGGACGCGGTGCGCCGGATCGTCCGCGAGGCGATCCACCGCCGCTGGTCGGTGCTGATCCAGGGCCCGCCCGGGTGCGGCAAGACCGAGGTGGTGCGCGACGTGGTGCGCGCCGAGCTCGGCCACGACCCGCTCTACTTCTCCCTGCCGGTGACCAACGTCGAGGACCTGTGCGCGCCGGTGCCCACCCCGGACGGCTCGCTGGAGAACCTGCTCGCGGCCAAGTTCACCGATCCCGGCGCCAAGGTGATCGTCTGGGACGAGTACAACCGGCCCAAGGACAAGTCGACCTTCGCCAAGCTGATGGAGGTCACCCAGGAGTGGTCCATCGCGGGCCGCCCGATCCCCGGCCTGCGCGCGCAGATCGCGTTGCAGAACCCGCCGTACCACCTCGGCCGCAAAATGCTCGTCTCGCGCAACAACATCGCGCAGGCGACCCGGTTCACCGCGTCGCTGACCATCCGTCCCGAGGACATCCCGGCCAACGAGTGGTTGATCAGCACCTACGGCCCGGTCGCCGAGACGGTCCTGGAGTGGTGGAAGAACGACATCGACGACGAGGGCCGGGACTGGATCACCAAGCGCACCCTGGAGCGGTTGATCAAGCTGCACAAGCGCGATCTGCCGTTGGAGATGGCCAAGGTCTACCTCGGCGACGGCGAGTACGCGCCGGTGCCGCTGAACGCGCTGGAGGCCCGCTTCGCGGAGAACCCGGCCACCGGCCTGGGTGACATCTCGGCCAATCTGGCCGAGTGGGTGCGGCGGTTGGAGGCGGCCAACGAGGAGTCGGGCGAGGGCACCGACGACACCGACATCGTGCACCAGGTACTGGCCAACGCCGAGTTGAGCCAGCTCCGCGAACACCTGGACACCGTGGCGCAGTTGCTGGCCGGCCTGCCGCCCAAGCTGCGCTCGAGCTACCTGGTCGGCCAGTCCGTGGACAAGCAGCGGTTCTGGATCGAGGCGTTCGCGAAGATGCCGAGGAAGTAGACCCGGGAGCAACGGTCCCGGAGCTGCGGTCGCGGAAAAGCGGTCCCGAGAAGCGGGATCGGCCGAGCCCCGGCCCGCCCGTCAGCGCTTGCGGCGGGCGGTGCCGAACAGGCTGCGGGTGATCTCCCGGCCGATCTGGGTGCCCACCGAGCGCAGCATGGACTTCACCGCCGAGTTGCCCATCACCTGGTCGACCATCCCGGACTTGGGCTTCTCCCCACGCCCGCGCCGGCTCTCCGGCTCGGACTCGGCCGCCGGTTCGGGCGCCGCCGACTCCGGCTCGGCCGGCGGCGCCTGAGCTGCCGTCAGCTTCTCGTACGCCGACTCCCGATCGACCGCCGTGCCGTACTTTGCGAACAGCGGCGATCCGTCGACGGCCGCCCGCATGGCCTCCGCCGGGATCGGCGCCATCAACGACGCCGGGGCCCGCAGCCGGGTCCAGGCCACCGGCGTCGGCGCGCCCTTCTCGCCGAGCACGGTGACCACGGCCTCGCCGGTGCCCGCCTGGGTCAGCACCGCGTCCAGGTCGTAACCCGAACGCGGGAACGTGGACACGGTGGCCTTGAGCGCCTTGGCGTCCTCGGGAGTGAACGCGCGCAGCGCGTGTTGCACCCGGTTGCCCAACTGGGACAACACGTCGCCGGGCACGTCCCGCGGTGTCTGGGTGACGAAGAAAATGCCCACCCCCTTCGACCGGATCAGCCGTACGGTCTGGGTGATCGCGGTCAGGAACGCCTTCGAGGCGCCGGTGAACAGCAGGTGCGCCTCGTCGAAGAAGAACACCAGGCGCGGCCGATCCGGGTCGCCGACCTCCGGCAGATCGTGGAACAGGTCGGCGAGCAGCCACATCAGGAACGTGGAGAACAACTGCGGCTTGTCCTGCACCGCGGCGAGTTCGAGCACCGAGACCAGGCCGTGCCCGTCGGGGGTGGTGCGCAGCAGATCGGCGGTGTCGAAGTCCGGTTCGCCGAAGAACGCCCCGCCGCCGTTGTTGTCCAACGTGATCAGCGCGCGCAGGATCACCCCGGCGGTGGCGGCGGACAGCCCGCCGATCGCCTTGAGCTCGGCCTTGCCCTGATCGTCCGTCAGGTACTGGATCACCGCGCGCAGGTCCTTGAGATCGACCAGTTCCAGCCCCCGCTGATCGGCGAAGTGGAAGATCAGGCCGAGCGAGGACTCCTGCGTCTCGTTCAGGTCCAGCACCTTGGCCAGCAGGGTCGGCCCGAAGTCGGTGATGGTGGCCCGGATCGGCACTCCCGGCCCGATCCCGCCGAGCGCGTAGAACTCGGCCGGGCATCCGGCGGGTTGCCAGTCCTGGCCGACCTCCGCCGCGCGCGCGGCGGTCCGGTCGCTCGGCTCGCCCGGCTCGGAGATGCCGGAGAGGTCGCCCTTGATGTCGGCGAGGAAGACCGGCACGCCCTGTGCGGACAGTTGCTCCGCGATCAGTTGCAGCGTCTTGGTCTTGCCGGTGCCGGTCGCGCCCGCGACCAGGCCGTGTCGATTGAGCACCGCGAGCGGGACGCGCACCGGAGCCTGCGCGTGCGCGACGCCCTCGACGACGGCCGCGCCCAGTTCCAGCGCGGGTCCGGTGAAGGTGTACCCCGCCGCGATGGTCGCGATCGTGTCGTCCTGCTCGCTCATGCGCTCCTCCGCTCGCCGAGATGCGAAAGACGAATACACCGATAGGACAAGAAATATCCCGATTGCCCCGGCCGATCGGCCATCCGAGCCGGCCCGATCCGCACCCTCCCTCCCTCTCATCGGCGCCGGGTGGGGGTTCGGGGACCTCGATCCCGGTAGGCTGAGCCTGTGATCTTCAAGCGGATCGGTGACGGCAAACCGTACCCGGACCACGGGAGGTCGGGTGCCCGGCAATGGGCCGACATCGCCCCGCGGCCCGTGCGTCTGGACCAACTCATCACGACGAAGCGGCAACTCGACCTCGACACGCTGCTCGCCGAGGACTCGACCTTCTACGGCGATCTCTTCGCGCACGTCGTGAAATGGGAGGGCGACCTGTACCTGGAGGACGGACTCCATCGCGCGGTCCGGGCCGCCCTACAACAGCGCCAGGTGTTGCACGCGCGCGTGCTCGAACTCGGCTGAGCGCGCAACCTCGGCGGCCCGATCAGGTGGTCGTCGCGCGTACGGCCCTGCCCCGATACGCAAGGCGCCAGGTCGGCGCTAACCTCGACTCCATGGCGACCGGGATCACGGCCATGCCGTGCAGGAGGAGGACGGGGGCACACCGATGAGCATGCTCACTCCCCGCGGCATGGGAGGCCAGTACAAGATCACTGGCAAGCTGTATCCGCGCATGACGCGGCGCAGGCGACGCATGCCCGTCGTCATCGCGATCGTGGTCGGGCTGGTGGTACTGGCCACGGCCGGCTGGGGCGTGTACCACTTCACGTCCGACGACAAGGACGCCAAGGCCGCCGCCTGCCCGTCCCCGACGGCCTCGGCCCCGCCGAGCGCCCCGCCCGAGGCGCTTCCCGAGCCCAAGACGATCACGGTGAACGTCTACAACGCGACCAAGCGCACGGGCCTGGCCAAGACCGTCTCCGACGCGCTCAAGGTACGCGGCTTCACCATCGGCAAGGTGACCAACGACCCGCTGAACCAGCCGATCGCCGCGACCGCCGAGATCCGCCACGGCTTCCCCGGCGCCACCCCGGCGAAGGTGGTCGCGGCCCAGGTGGCGGCGAGCACCGACAAGGAGGACCAGCGCACCGACGGCTCGGTCGACCTGGTGATCGGTGACGGGTGGACCGACCTGGCCACCGCGGAGCAGGCCGCCGCGATCCTGGCCCCGCCGCCCCCGCCGCCCGCGAGCGCCCCGCCGGGCTGCTGACCACCCGAAGCCACCCGAAGGCCCCGTCCGGGGGCCTCACCCGCTGCCGCCCCGCACCCGACGAGGGCGGCAGCGGCGCGCCGGGGCCGGTGTCGGTCAGCCGTTGCCGGGCTTGCCGAACTCTTCGATCAGCACGGGATACTGCTCCCCGCCGTGTCCGGCGGCGATCGAGCGGTCGGCCATCGCCTTGAACAACCTCGGCAGCTCGGCGTTGACACCCAGCGCCTCGCTCTCCTCGATCAGGTGGGTCATCGCCCGCGCGTCGGTCTCCAGGGCCGACACCTCGGCCGGAAAGGAGCCGCGGTCGATCTGCTCGGCGTACCCGGGCAGCCATTCGGCCACTCCGGCGGCCATCTGGCGCGCGAACGGCGCGTACGTCGCGGCGTCGACACCGGCCGTCCCGAGCATCGCGGTGCCCTGGAGCCAGGCGTTCAGGACGGCCCACATCATGGCCAGACCGGCCACGTCGTACAGGGACGCCAGCCCGTGGTCCGCGCCCAGGTGGGTGACCGTGCCGAGCACCCCGAGCGTCGTCTCGTGCGCCTCGAAGTCCGCCTGCGGCCCGCTGTGCAAAATCATCGCCTCGGCGGTCCCGATCCCCGACGGGATGGCCATGATGGCGCCGTCCAGGTATCGGGCACCACGCGACTCGGCCCACCGGGCGGCCTCCCGGGCCTGGGCCGAGTCGCCCGAGGTGAGGTTGATCAACATCGTGCCGCGCAACGCGGCCTCGTCCGCCCCGAGCAGCTCGTACATGGCCTGGTAGTCGGTGACGCAGACGATCGTCAGGGGGCCCGCCCCGAGCGCGTCGCCCACGGTCGGCGCCAAGCGGGCACCCTCGGCCACCAACGAGTCGGCCTTGGCGGTCGTACGGTTCCACACGGTGGTGGGATGGCCGGCCTTCAGGAACGCGCCGGCGAGTGCCCGGCCCATCAGGCCGAGTCCGATGACGGTCACGGGGGTAGCGGTTTCGTTGTTCATGGCAGCATCGTCAACGTTGATACCGGTGTGAAGGTCAAGTGAGGTTTTGATGCGGATCGGCGAACTGAGTCGTCGCACGGGCGTCCACGCCCATCAACTGCGCTACTACGAGGCCCAGGGCCTGCTGGAGGCGGACCGCCGCGCGAACGGCTACCGCGAGTACGACGAGAACGCCCTGCTGCGGGTGAAGCAGATCCGACACCTGCTCGGCGCCGGTCTGTCCTCCGAGGACATCGCGTACCTGCTGCCCTGCGCGGTCGGCGAGGCCCCGGAGCTGCCCGGGTGTATGGAACTGCTGACCGCGATGCGGTCCCGGCTGCGGCGCCTGGAGGATCAGATGGACCGACTCGCCCAGTCCCGCGACGCGCTCGCCGCCTACATCGACGCGGCCGAGCGAACGGGCGACGAGAGCTACCCACCCTTCGACGGCGCCGACCTGGAGCCCGTCCCCGCCTGAACGAAGGCCCGCGAAGACGAACCGAGAGCAAAACCGAGACCACGAACGACGAAGGACCCGACCGCGTGCGGTCGGGTCCTTCGTATGTCCTGCTCAAGAGCGGTAGCGGTGGGATTTGAACCCACGGATAGCTTGCACCATCACACGCTTTCGAGGCGTGCTCCTTAGGCCACTCGGACACGCTACCGAGAGAGAGCTTACCGGATGCCGGGCTGTGCTTCGTAACCGGATTCCGGAGAGCGGGTGTGGGTGAAAAAGTCGCGCAGGACGGCGGTGCAGTCCGCCACCGCGACGCCGCCGACCACCTCGGGGCGGTGGTTCAGGCCCCGGTCGCGCAGCACGTCCCACAGCGAGCCCGCGGCGCCGGCCTTGGGGTCCCAGGCGCCGAAGACCACCCGGTCCACCCGGGCCAGCACGATCGCGCCCGCGCACATCGTGCAGGGCTCCAGGGTGACCACCAGGGTGCAGCCGGACAGCCGCCATTCCCCGACGGCCTTGGCGGCCTCGCGCAGGGCGAGGATCTCCGCGTGGGCCGTCGGGTCGCCGTGCGCCTCGCGTTCGTTGCGGCCGCGGCCGAGCACCGCGCCGTCCGGGCCGAGCACCACGCACCCCACCGGCACATCCCCGGTGTCGACCGCCAGGGCCGCCTCGGCCAGGGCCAGCCGCATGGCGGGCTCGTACCGACGAAGCGCGGGGTCGAACGGGGGCTCGGGCACCGGCGGGGGCATCGTGCTCAGCGGACCGTCTCCAACTCGTCCGCGCAGCCCAGACGTTCCGCTATCACCGCGATCGCGTCCGCGGGAAGACCCGCCTCGCCCGCGAGGTCGGCCAGCAACTGGGCCGACACCCCCAGGTCCACGAGCACCGTCTCGTCGCCCGCGGGGCCGGGCGGCAGCACGGCCTCGTCGTCCTCCTCCAGACCGTCCAGCACGTCGGCCGTCAGCAACGCGTCCGCGTAGGCGCTGCGGGAGACCGCGGCCACGTCGGAGACGTAGATGCGCGGGTCCTCCTCACCGTCCACTCGGACGACCGCGAACCAGGTGTCCTCCTGTTCGACGAACAGAAGCACCGGTTCGTCGTCCACCGCCGCCGACCGTGCCAGCGCGGTCATCCCCGCCGAGTCCTCGACATCGTCGAGGTCGGCTTCACGGGCCTCCCACTGCTCGTCTGTACGTACGAGCACTGCGGCGAAGTACGCCACGGGACTCTCCAAGATCGTTCGCTTCGGCGTTGTCCCTCGCATCGTGGCAGATACCGGACCACGACGACGGGAATTGGCGCACGTTGACGAACAAGGTCGCCGAGACGATCGAGGATCCGTCGCATTCAGTAACGGAACGTACGCATCCGCATCATCTGTCGTAGTCGCTCGTTGCGCGCGCGTCGCGGCTGGATGCGGGCTCGCAACTCGCGCGCCTCGGCCAGTTCGCGCAGGAAGAGCGTGCGGCGCCGCCGGCGCGCCGCCTCCTCCTCGCGACGCTGCGCCGTCGTCGTTCGAGGTTCCCGACTCTCCATCACCACGCCCCAGGACTCGAAAGGCCGCCGAAACCGACGTGGCTGTAGTTCCCGGGACACGCCGGCTCAGTCATCCCTTCCGGCGGACCACACCGGAAGTGCATTCGCAAATGGGTGTAACAATCACAATTCGCCCGACATTCCCGCATGCACCCGAGTCGGACCGCCCACACGGCCGACGAATGCCGCCGAAGACACCCCGAATCCGACAACCCCGCAGGGCCGCCGGGCAGGCCAAACGACTAATGTCGCAGCATGCGGATTCACGTCGTCGACCATCCTCTGGTGGCCCACAAGCTCTCCACCCTGCGCGACCGGCGCACCGACTCGCCGACCTTCCGGAGGCTCGCCGACGAACTGGTCACGCTGCTCGCCTACGAGGCGACCCGCGGGGTGCGCGTCGATCCGGTGGCGATCAGCACGCCGGTCAGCGAGACCACCGGCGTCAAGCTCTCCTACCCGCGGCCCCTGGTGGTGCCGATCCTGCGGGCCGGACTGGGCATGCTCGACGGCATGGTGCGACTGCTGCCCACCGCCGAGGTCGGTTTCCTCGGCATGATCCGCAACGAGGACACCCTCGAACCGTCGACCTACGCCACCCGGATGCCCGACGACCTCAGCGGCCGGCAGGCGTACGTACTGGACCCGATGCTGGCCACCGGCGGCACGCTGATCGCGGCCACCAAGCTGCTCCTGGAGCGCGGCGCGCACGACGTGACCGCGATCTGCCTGCTCGCCGCCCCCGAGGGGGTCAAGGTGATGCAGGAGGCGTTCCAGGACACGCAGGCCAACGTCACCGTAGTAACCGCCTCGATCGACGAACGCCTCAACGAGCACGGCTACATCGTGCCGGGCCTCGGCGACGCCGGCGACCGGCTGTACGGCACCGCCGGCTAGGTCCTGTCGCGGCACCGGCCCGGCATACCGCCGTCCGAGGTCGATCCCGCACGCGGTTCCCGCACGGGACCAAGGCCCTTCCCCGTCAGGCCGAACGCCGGATGCGCGGCGGCACGCCTCGGCGCATGCTGGAGATGTGCCCGGGGCTGGGCAGGAGCCCCGCAGGCACCCTGGGACTGTTTGCCGATGCTGCGAAGGTACGACCCACCTTTGCTCCGGCGGGGGTCCCACAGGGGAGAGAGAGTGGCCGGTCCCCCCGCGGCCGCTCCCTCTCCCCTATTGTTTCTCCCCGATACCTCAATCGGGGAGGCGAGGACATGCAGGCGCAGACCAAGAGGATCCTGACGCTGCTCCTGATCGTTTTCGTCATCTACACGATCATCGCCACGCCGGACAAGGCCTCCGACCTCGTCGCGCAGTGGTTCCAGGCGATGTCGTCCGCCGCCAAGTGGTGTGGCGACACGATCAGCGGCTGGGCGAGCTGAGGCGCGCACGTCGAGAGGTGGGGGCGGGGCCGGTCACCGGCTCCACCATCGACCCGCACGCGATACGTCGTCACCTGCTGCCGACCGAGATCTGCGCGATAGCCGTGCGCCGGCACTGGGCAATCATCCTGCGCCCGCTGGCGACCACCGCGCTCGGACTGATCCTGCTCATCGCGCTGCTCGTGTACTTCCCGGCCGAGAACCTGGCCGTGCACTACGGCGTGTGGCCGATCGGGGCCGGGCTCCTGCTGTGGTGCTCGGTACACGTGCTCACCTGGCGCAACGACTACTTCATCGTGACCGACAAGCGGATCATCCTGACCACCGGGCTGATCGCCAAGAAGGTCAACATGATGCCGCTGACCAAGGTGACCGACATGAGCTACCGGCGCACACCGGGCGGCCGAATACTCGGGCACGGGACGTTCGTGATGGAGTCGGCCGGGCAGGATCAACCTCTCAAGGAGGTCGGGTTCGTCCCCCGACCCGACGCGGTCTACCTCAAAGTGTGCGATCAGCTGTTCGGTCCTGGTGTCGACTAATCGGCAGAACCGGCGAGTAACGCGAAACGGCTGGTAAAACCTCGAATTTTCTTTGCGGTGATTCGCGGCTTTCGTACTGTCGACATGCCGCTAGATACACCCGCATCACCTGACAAATCGGGGATGTCGCAAGGGGTTTGGGGCGGTTCCCCTCGCCGGTAAGGGGCTACCGAACGACGGCTGCCGTTCCACCATGGCCGGCAGCGGCCAGGTTCCGCTCCAGGACCGACGAGGAGGTGGGCTCTCCAGTGCTGCTGCGAGATGCTTCCCACGAGGGCACGGCCGGCTCGACCGCCGACCGCGCCGCGCCCGCGCGCCTTCCCCGTACCGGCATCCCCCGCGCCCGCGCGGTCAGGGGTTCCGGCACCGACACCCCCCAGGACACGCGCACGCTGTCCCGAACCCTCCTGCTCCGCCTCACCGATGTCGTCGAGGGATCGGCCGAGCACGCCTACGTGCGCAGCACCCTGGTCGAGCTGAACCTGCCCCTGGTGCGCTTCGCGGCCAACCGCTTCCGCAGTCGCACGGACCAGTACGAGGACGTGCTCCAGGTGGGCACCATCGGGCTGATCAAGGCGATAGACCGCTTCGACCCGCATCGCGGCGTCGAGTTCCCCACCTACGCCGTGCCGACCATCATCGGCGAGATCAAGCGCTTCTTCCGGGACACCTCGTGGAGCGTGCGGGTGCCCCGCCGGCTCCAGGAGCTGCGACTGGCCCTGGCCGAGGCCACCGAGCAGTTCAACCACAAGTACGACCGCGCCCCGACGGTGGTCGAACTGGCCAAGCACCTGAACCTGACGGTCGAGGAGATCCTCGAGGGCATGGAGGCGGCCAACGCCTACTCCCCCGCGTCGCTGGACGCGCACGACCTCGACGACGATCGCGACAACGCGCTGATCGCCCGGCTCGGCCAAGAGGACGAGGCGCTCGACGGCGTCGAGTACCGCGAGGCGCTGCGACCGCTGCTCGCCCGGATGAGTCCGCGCGACCGGCAGATCATCATGCTGCGCTTCTTCGGCAACATGACGCAGTCGCAGATCGGCGAGCGGCTCGGCATCTCGCAGATGCACGTCTCCCGCCTGCTGGCCCGCGCGCTGGCGCGCCTGCGCGCCGATCTGTCCGCCTGAGCGGTCCCGACCTCGACCGCAGCCTCGACCGCAGCCCGGCAAGGCCGTTGACGGATCGTCAGTGGCCTTGCCGGGCGCCGGATCGAGCTCGGGGCCCGGGCCCGCCCGGGTGTCGCGTCGCTCAGAAGGCGAGCAGCCGGGCCCGGAGCTTGAGCTCCGTGATCGGGTCGATGTTCAGACCCTTGCGCAGGTAGTCGTCGAACGAGCCGTACTTCTTCTGCACCTGGGCGAACGCCGTGTCCAGGTACGACTTCTGCACGTACAGGAGCGGGTCCATCAGGGTCGGGTCCTGCATCAGACCGGCGGCCTTCAGGCCTGCCTTCGTACCCTCGTTGCGGGCCCGGAGATTGTCGTTGCTGGCCAGGTAGTCGCCGTAGACGGTGGCGTCGTCGACGCCCAGCGCCTTCAGGACGACCGCGGTCATCCAGCCGGTGCGGTCCTTGCCCGCCGTGCAGTTGTAGATCACCGACTTGCCCTCCGCGATGTCCCGGAGCACGGTGGCGAACTGCGCGCGCTGGGCCGGGTCGTCGACGAAGCCCCGGTAGATGTTCTCCAGCGCGGCCGCGGCCTTGCCGTTGCCCAGCAGTTCCTGCTGCTTGATCGGATCCCGGCTGCCCACCGCGGCGTTGGTGATGTTGGTCAGGTTGCCGTCGGCGATCGGCAGGTTCTCGACCACGGTGCCGGCCGGCAGCTTGTTCACGCCGTTGGCGGCGATCTCGGTGTCAGTACGGAAATCCGCGGACACGTCCAGGCCCAGGCTCGCGAGGCGGGCCACGTCCGCGTCGGTCGCCTTGCCGAGCGCGTCGGTGCGGAAGACCTGGCCGTACTTGACGGTCAGCCCCCGGCTCGTGCGGTAGCCGCCGATGTCGCGGGCGTTCGGCGCGCTCTGTAGGCCGAGCGAGCGCGGCGCGGTGACCATGCCGACGAACGGGCCGGTCGGGGTGATGTCGAAATACCAGCGCTTGGCCGGGTCCAGGCCGGACACGGTCAACGAGTTGCCGTTGGTGGTCCCGACGAGCGAGGTGAAGCGGTCCACGTCGGTGGACGCGTACACGTGCATCGGGCCGGGCCACCGGTCGGTCCAGGTGACCGTGTACGTACCGTCCGCGTTGGCGGTGGCCGACGCGGACGTGACGATGCCGAGGCCGCCCCGGGCCGAGACGTTGGCGTCGCTGTTGCCCGTACCGGTCGAGGCCCGGGCCGAGGTGACCGCGACGGAGCCGCCGAGCGTGAGCGCCGCCGTGACGGCGATGGTCGCGAGGCGGGTGGTGCGTATGCGCATGCGGTTGTGCTCCCGAAGAGGAAGTGTTCGTGAGCCCGCGGGAACCACCTGGAAAACAACCGGTCGTTGCTACCGCGCGCCGGGCACCACTGTAGTGAGAACGGTTCACCCACTCCAGACGGTGCCGTATGGAGAGATGAACGCATCATCGCCGGCACCACCCGCTCGTCGCGGCCGGCGACCACGGGCATCACCAACCGACCGTATTTCCCGGCCACTTGGCGACGCGGCCGACGCAACCGCCGCATCCTGGACATCCGCGGCCGGGACGGGGAACGCCGACACGGTGCTCGGGAGTTTCCCTGATACGCCGTCAAATAGGTACCGAGCACCGGGATTCCGGGTAGGAGCCCGCCGTCCGCACGGTGGTCGGGACGGCCCTGGGGCAAAGTGGGGACCAATGCGCGCGCGTGCGCACACGGGCACGGGCCGTGCACGCTATACCTGTTGATACTTGTCGCACGGGTGGGAGGACGCACGCCCACCGGCGACACGACGGGACCGGCTCGCCGGCCGGCCCGAGGCGAAGGAGGAAGCCGTGCCGGACGGTACCAGCAAGCGACACACCCCCGGCGATGGTTCGCCGGCCGAGCCCATCCCGCGAGCACAGGGTCCACGACGTCCCGCACCGGTCGGTCGCGAACGTCCCGATCCCGACTACGACCGCCGACCGGATCCGGACTACGACCGCCGGGTCGACCCGGAGTACGACCGTCGCCCCGACGCGGAGTACGACCGCAACGGAGCCTCGCCCGAGGGCCCGATGGGCTACTCGGACTCGCCGCCGGATCAACCCGGCCGCCGATCCGGCCGCGCGCGGCGGGTCGCGAACTGGTTCGGCTTCGGCGCACCGGCCGAGGAGGACGAGCCTGATCCGTACGACCGCCGGCCCGGCTTCGGGCGGCGCGATCCGTACGAGGCCGATGCCGGGGTGTACGACCAGGGCCCGGACTACGACACCGACTACGACTCGGCGCCGCCCCCGACGTCGGGACGCACGCGGCGGCGGACCGGCTCCTCGCACTGGGAAGACGTCATGCTCGGCTCGTCGCCGTCACCGGGCACGCCGATGTCGGACAGCATCCCCAGCGACACGATGCCGCCGGACCGACTGCACCGCGGGCCGCAGGGCGTGCTCCCGCCGTCGCGCGGAAGCACCCGCCCGGGACGCCGCGAGGACCCGACGCCTCGGTGGCAGCCCGACGCCGACGACGACATCGCACCCGCGGATCCGATGGACCCGGTCGATCCGCTCGACCCGGGACCGAGCCCGTCGTCCGAACGCCGCCCGGCCTACCCGCCGATCCCCAAGCACAGGCCGGCCCCGGCGGCCGAATCCGACCGGCCGACCACCCTCGACAAGGTGCCGCCCCGCGGTGACGCCGACGATGTTCGACGGCTCGACCCCGCGACCGCACCGGAATCGGACGACGACGCCGAGCCGGGAACCTCGTTCGTCCCGGTGCCCGATGCCCCCCGCGTCCCCTACCGCCCCGGGCCGGCGGCCGAGAGCGCCGTGGACGAAGTACCGCGAAGGATGCTGCGCATGTTGCCCCCACCCGCCCTCGCCGACGGCGGCGGCATGGTCGTCGACGGCGGCCGACTCGGTCGGTTGAACGTCCGCGCCGCCGGCGTCCGCGGCGAACTGCACCAGCAACAGGGCCTGCCACGGCAGAACTGCTTCGCGGTCGGCCCGGACCCCAGTGCGCGCTGGACCATCGCGATCGTCTGCGACGGGGTCGACAACGCGCACGCGTCCGAACTCGCCGCCCAGATCGCGGTCCGCAGCGCCTACCGCTCCGTCGCCAGGATGGTCGCCCGCGAGCGACACGAGAACTGGGACTGGGCCGGCGTACAGGCCGAGGTCGAGGAGGACCTGCGCACCCGACTCGCCGCCACCGCGGACCGGGCGCACGAACTGGGCCGCTCCGAACCCGCGACGCGCCTGGCGATATTGGTCACCGCCGCGGATCCCCTGGAGGACGACCGGGTCGACATGGCCGTGCTCGGCGACAGCACCGTGCTCCGCCTGGCCCAGGGTGGCTGGCGCGCGCCGCTGGGAATCCGGGACACGACGGCGGAGACCGCCCCGGCCGCCATCCCCGACCAGGCGGGCGACGATCAGCTCCGCATCTGCCGGACCACATGGCGCCCCACCGACGTCCTGGTCATGATGACCGGCGGCTTCGCCGAAGCGCTCGGTCAACCGACGGCCGGGCTCGCCCCACGCCTCGCCGAGGACTGGCGTACTCCGCCATCGCTGTTCGACTACCTGCGCGACGTGGACGAGGGCCTTCGCCTGCGCGAGGACGACGGTTGTGTCGTCGCACTATGGCCCTCGACGTGACCCCTTGACGCATTGACGCGCCATTTCGGGCGTTGAACATCAATGCGGTGAATATCGATTCGCCGCATACCGCGTACCTCGGGCGGGACCCCGAACAATTGGGGCCCGCCCGTCGGTATGTCAGCTCACGGCAATGAGCACGGCAATCGCGACCACGATGATCGCGACCACGACACCGGCGATCAACAACACCGGCGGGGTGCTGCGTCGGGCCGGTTCGCCGGGGGCCGCGGGGCGGTCCTCGTTGACGAAAGCCCGGAACATCTGAGTGCTGGCTGCGGGATCCATCTCGTTGTCAGGCATGCGCACGACCATACCGCACTCGAAAAACGCAAAAGGCCCATCCCTGTTCGGGATGGGCCTTTCACACGTTGATTCCGGCGGCGTCCTACTCTCCCACACCCCTTCGAGTGCAGTACCATCGGCGCTGGAGAGCTTAGCTTCCGGGTTCGGAATGAGACCGGGCGTTTCCTCTCCGCCAAGACCACCGGAAAACCATCGAACCCTGCAAAAGGGTCGTTCGGTGAACCAGAAATCACATGCGGTGATTCAATTATCAAACGGGTTCCCCGAAACCGATTGCGGTTCGGGAACCACACAGTGGACGCGTAGCAACTGAGGACAAGTCCTCGGCCTATTAGTACCGGTCAGCTCCACCCCTTACAGGGCTTCCACACCCGGCCTATCAACCCGATCGTCTCTCGGGGGCCTTACCCAACCGAAGTTGGTGGGAGTCCTCATCTCGAAGCAAGCTTCCCGCTTAGATGCTTTCAGCGGTTATCCCTCCCGAACGTAGCCAACCAGCCATGCCCTTGGCAGAACAACTGGCACACCAGAGGTTCGTCCGTCCCGGTCCTCTCGTACTAGGGACAGCCCTTCTCAAGACTCCTACGCGCACAGCGGATAGGGACCGAACTGTCTCACGACGTTCTAAACCCAGCTCGCGTACCGCTTTAATGGGCGAACAGCCCAACCCTTGGGACCTACTCCAGCCCCAGGATGCGACGAGCCGACATCGAGGTGCCAAACCATCCCGTCGATATGGACTCTTGGGGAAGATCAGCCTGTTATCCCCGGGGTACCTTTTATCCGTTGAGCGACGGCGCTTCCACAAGCCACCGCCGGATCACTAGTCCCTGCTTTCGCACCTGCTCGACCTGTCGGTCTCACAGTCAAGCTCCCTTGTGCACTTACACTCGACACCTGATTGCCAACCAGGATGAGGGAACCTTTGGGCGCCTCCGTTACCCTTTAGGAGGCAACCGCCCCAGTTAAACTACCCATCAGACACTGTCCCTGATCCGGATCACGGACCCAGGTTAGACATCCAGCACGACCAGAGTGGTATTTCAACGACGACTCCACGAACACTGGCGTGTCCGCTTCAAAGTCTCCCACCTATCCTACACAAGCCGAACCGAACACCAATATCAAACTATAGTAAAGGTCCCGGGGTCTTTCCGTCCTGCTGCGCGAAACGAGCATCTTTACTCGTAGTGCAATTTCACCGGGCCTGTGGTTGAGACAGTCGAGAAGTCGTTACGCCATTCGTGCAGGTCGGAACTTACCCGACAAGGAATTTCGCTACCTTAGGATGGTTATAGTTACCACCGCCGTTTACTGGCGCTTAAGTTCTCAGCCTCGCCCCGAAGAGCTAACCGGTCCCCTTAACGTTCCAGCACCGGGCAGGCGTCAGTCCGTATACATCGTCTTACGACTTCGCACGGACCTGTGTTTTTAGTAAACAGTCGCTTCTCGCTGGTCTCTGCGGCCACCACCAGCTCGGAGAGCAAGTCTCCTCACCAACAATGGCCCCCCTTCTCCCGAAGTTACGGGGGCATTTTGCCGAGTTCCTTAACCACAGTTCACCCGAACGCCTTAGTATTCTCTACCTGACCACCTGAGTCGGTTTGGGGTACGGGCCGCCACGACACTCGCTAGAGGCTTTTCTCGGCAGCATAGGATCATCCACTTCCCCACAATCGGGTCGGCATCAGGTCTCAGGCTCGTGTTGTGCGGATTTGCCTACACAACGCCCTACACCCTTACCCCGGGACTACCACCGCCCGGGCTGGACTACCTTCCTGCGTCACCCCATCGCTCACCTACTACCCGATTGGTTCGGCGGCTCCACCAAAACCGTTCACCCGAAGGATCCCGGCGGCTTCACGGCCTTAACATCACGAGGTTCGGCGCTGGCGCATCGTAGCGGGTACGGGAATATCAACCCGTTGTCCATCGACTACGCCTGTCGGCCTCGCCTTAGGTCCCGACTTACCCTGGGCGGATTAGCCTGCCCCAGGAACCCTTGGTCATCCGGCGCACACGTTTCTCACGTGTGATTCGCTACTCATGCCTGCATTCTCACTCGTGCAGCGTCCATCGCTGGTTTCCACCGCGACTTCACTCGCTGCACGACGCTCCCCTACCCATCCGTACGCCTGAACCACGAAGGCTTGGCTACATGTACGAATGACACGACTTCGGCGGTGCGCTTGAGCCCCGCTACATTATCGGCGCGGAATCACTTGACCAGTGAGCTATTACGCACTCTTTCAAGGGTGGCTGCTTCTAAGCCAACCTCCTGGTTGTCTCTGCGACTCCACATCCTTTCCCACTTAGCGCACGCTTGGGGGCCTTAGTCGGTGCTCTGGGCTGTTTCCCTCTCGACCACGGAGCTTATCCCCCGCAGTCTCACTGCCGCGCTCTCACTTACCGGCATTCGGAGTTTGGCTTATCTCAGTAACCTGGTGAGGCCCATCAACAATCCAGTGCTCTACCTCCGGCAAGAAACACACGACGCTGCACCTAAATGCATTTCGGGGAGAACCAGCTATCACGGAGTTTGATTGGCCTTTCACCCCTAACCACAGGTCATCCCCCAGGTTTTCAACCCTGGTGGGTTCGGGCCTCCACACGGTCTTACCCGCGCTTCACCCTGCCCATGGCTAGATCACTCCGCTTCGGGTCTTGGGCGCGCGACTCAATCGCCCTGTTCGGACTCGCTTTCGCTACGGCTACCCCACACGGGTTAACCTCGCCACACACCGCAAACTCGCAGGCTCATTCTTCAAAAGGCACGCAGTCACGACCACCCACGACTAAACGCGGATGGCGACGCTCCCACGGCTTGTAGGCACACGGTTTCAGGTACTATTTCACTCCCCTCCCGGGGTACTTTTCACCTTTCCCTCACGGTACTAGTCCGCTATCGGTCACCAGGGAATATTTAGGCTTAGCGGGTGGTCCCGCCGGATTCACACGGGATTTCTCGGGCCCCGTGCTACTTGGGAAATGCGCAAGCAAGCCGCACATGTTTCGTCTACGGGGGTCTTACCCTCTACGCCGGACCTTTCGCATGTCCTTCGACTACATGTACGGTTTCTGACTCGCCGACCGGCCGGCAGACCGATCAAGCACACTCCCACGACCCCGATCACGCAACCCCTGCCGGGTATCACACGTGACCGGTTTAGCCTCATCCGATTTCGCTCGCCACTACTCTCGGAATCACGGTTGTTTTCTCTTCCTGCGGGTACTGAGATGTTTCACTTCCCCGCGTTCCCTCCACACACCCTATATATTCAGGTGCGGGTGACAGCCCATGACGACTGCCGGGTTTCCCCATTCGGACACCCCCGGATCACAGCTCGGTTGACAGCTCCCCGGGGCCTATCGCGGCCTCCCACGTCCTTCATCGGTTCCTGGTACCTAGGCATCCACCGTGCGCCCTTAACAACTTGGCCACAGATGCTCGCGTCCACTGTGCAGTTCTCAAACAACAACCGATTCCCACGAACATCCAGGCCACGCCTACCAATCTTGCGACTGGCGGTTCGAGGACCGTCCGAGGATCGGAACCTACCCGAGACAACAGACCAGCCCCAACAGCCAACAGGCTGTGGGGCCGGGCCCGTTCCCTCAGGACCCAACAACGTGCCCGGCGGAAGCCTCCGACCGACCCGCGCTTTCCACGCCCCGAAGAGCAGTACTCACGAAGATCTTTGAAAGATCCCACCGAATAGTCAACGTTCCACCCATGAGCAACCCCTTCGATACATGCGATCGAAGCGGGCTATGTGCTCCTTAGAAAGGAGGTGATCCAGCCGCACCTTCCGGTACGGCTACCTTGTTACGACTTCGTCCCAATCGCTGGTCCCACCTTCGACGGCTCCCCCTCTTGCGAGTTGGGCCACCGGCTTCGGGTGTTACCGACTTTCGTGACGTGACGGGCGGTGTGTACAAGGCCCGGGAACGTATTCACCGCAGCAATGCTGATCTGCGATTACTAGAGACTCCGACTTCACGGGGTCGAGTTGCAGACCCCGATCCGAACTGAGACCGGCTTTTTGAGATTCGCTCCACCTCGCGGTATCGCAGCTCATTGTACCGGCCATTGTAGCACGTGTGCAGCCCAAGACATAAGGGGCATGATGACTTGACGTCGTCCCCACCTTCCTCCGAGTTGACCCCGGCAGTCTCCTGTGAGTCCCCATCACCCCGAAGGGCATGCTGGCAACACAGAACGAGGGTTGCGCTCGTTGCGGGACTTAACCCAACATCTCACGACACGAGCTGACGACAGCCATGCACCACCTGTACACCGACCAAAAGGGGCACCTGTCTCCAGATGTTTCCGGTGTATGTCAAGCCTTGGTAAGGTTCTTCGCGTTGCGTCGAATTAAGCCACATGCTCCGCCTCTTGTGCGGGCCCCCGTCAATTCCTTTGAGTTTTAGCCTTGCGGCCGTACTCCCCAGGCGGGGAACTTAATGCGTTAGCTGCGGCACGGACGACGTGGAATGTCGCCCACACCTAGTTCCCAACGTTTACGGCGTGGACTACCAGGGTATCTAATCCTGTTCGCTCCCCACGCTTTCGCTCCTCAGCGTCAGTATCGGCCCAGAGACCCGCCTTCGCCACCGGTGTTCCTCCTGATATCTGCGCATTTCACCGCTACACCAGGAATTCCAGTCTCCCCTGCCGAACTCTAGCCTGCCCGTATCGAATGCAGGCTCGGGGTTAAGCCCCGAGTTTTCACATCCGACGCGACAGGCCGCCTACGAGCTCTTTACGCCCAATAATTCCGGACAACGCTCGCACCCTACGTATTACCGCGGCTGCTGGCACGTAGTTAGCCGGTGCTTCTTCTGCAGGTACCGTCACTTTCGCTTCTTCCCTGCTGAAAGAGGTTTACAACCCGAAGGCCGTCATCCCTCACGCGGCGTCGCTGCGTCAGGCTTTCGCCCATTGCGCAATATTCCCCACTGCTGCCTCCCGTAGGAGTCTGGGCCGTGTCTCAGTCCCAGTGTGGCCGGTCGCCCTCTCAGGCCGGCTACCCGTCGTCGCCTTGGTAGGCCACTACCCCACCAACAAGCTGATAGGCCGCGGGCCCATCCTGCACCGCCGGAACTTTCAACCCCCCACCATGCGGAGGAGGATGTTATCCGGTATTAGCTCCGGTTTCCCGAAGTTATCCCAGAGTGCAGGGCAGGTTGCCCACGTGTTACTCACCCGTTCGCCACTCATCCACCCCGAAGGGCTTCAGCGTTCGACTTGCATGTGTTAAGCACGCCGCCAGCGTTCGTCCTGAGCCAGGATCAAACTCTCCATTGATGTTCACCGGTAATCCGGTGGAACACAATAAGTGAGCGGCGACTCTCCCGAAGGAATAGTTCGGGTATGTCGCCGGCGTCCTTGCTGTGACCTGGGCCCACTGACGGAACCCAGGATTTTCTTCAAAGGAACCACCAACACTCTCCGCACACCGCCATGTGACGGGGCTTCAAGCGCCGGGGGTGTTTCTTTGGCGTTGACTTTTGGCACGCTGTTGAGTTCTCAAGGAACGGACGCTTCCTTCGGTGCGGAGTCAACCGCGCCCTCCGGGCGTTTAACGTTCAAGATGTTTCAGTTTTTCGTTTTCCGTGTTTCGCTTTCGCGTTTCCAGCCTAGCACACCGTTTCGGCGGCTTCGCTTTCCTCGCTTTCGGCTTCCACCGCGTTTCCGCGTTTTCCGCCTCCCGGACTCTAGCAGATCTTCCGACCCGCTTTTCGTCCGTTGCTTTCGGCCTACGAAACTTTCGTTTCCCCGGCTTCCGGTTCTTCGAGCTTAGCAGCCCTTCCGGCCTGCTCCGCCCACCGCTTCGGCTTCGGAAATTTGTTCTCCCCGCTGCTTTCCGCGACGTCCCGAACATTAGCGGATCGCAATTCGCACTGCCTACGCGGCAGCAATTTGCGTTCCGGCGTTCTTCGGGACACCCGAGCACGGAACGACGGTGTGATGCGCACGCGCACCACACCTGTTCGAATGATCGGAATGGCCACCCCGGGACCAGCCAGCGCGGGCGCCTAGGCTCGCGTCTGTCTCAGGTCTCCCTGTCGGGCAACTTGGAGGACCTTACCGGGGGTCGAGGCCGACTGCAAACCGGCGCGCGGGGCCTCCGTTTCAGGTGTTCGAACCCGAGCAGACTCCCCGCATGGTGACCTCTACTGCACGGCGAGTGAACCCGATCGCGACTGTCGTCAGTGTCGTGGCCGCGGTGATCGCCGTCATCCTCGTTCTGCACATCATTCTGTTCGTCTTCGAAGCCAATCCCACCAACGGCGCGGTGGAGACCATCGCCGACTGGGCGGACTGGCTGGCCCGCTGGGCCAAGGACCTCTTCACCCCCGACAACGTCAAGGCCCGGGTCGCGGTGAACTACGGACTGGCCGCGGTGGTCTACCTCGCCGCCGGCGCGCTGATCTCGCGTTTGGTCAGCCGGGTCTGACCGCGGACGCGGTCCGCTCGATACTTCCGTACGGTGGCGGCGCACCAGTCGCGATGATTGGTACGAGGACCGAACCGCAGCGCCGCCGACCGGAGGGCCCCATGTCCCTGCTCACCCCGGACAGCCTGGGCGATCTCCTGGGCTTGTTCGATTTCGGGAACGGGTGTGTCACCCGGGTCCACATCGACGACCCGTTCAGTCCGGGCGGGGCCACGGCACGTGTCCTGGTGGACGCCCGTGATCGGGAGCACGGCTGGCCGTGGATTCCCGTCGAATTCACCCTTACGGGACTTCGCGACTACCGGGTCGAACACGGCAAGGGTTTCTCCGGAATGCTCTATTTCGACCCGGTGCTGTCCCGATTCACCGATGAGACGTACGGCGACCT
Organism: Embleya sp. NBC_00888; assembly: GCF_045207655.1. Lineage (NCBI taxonomy): Bacteria > Bacillati > Actinomycetota > Actinomycetes > Kitasatosporales > Streptomycetaceae > Embleya > Embleya sp. NBC_00888. Next base: position 4,281,972 of record NZ_CP108784.1, read on the forward strand.
CTTCTATCTGGACTTCGATCCGGTGGACGGCCCCGGCGCGTACGAGCCGGTCGACGCCGGCGACGTCGTCGGTCGGTCCCAGTGCTTCTTCGCCGCCGAGAGTTGCTCGTGGCGTGCCCTGCCGCCTGCGGAGAGTCCTCGACTCAGGCTCATTGGTAACGCTTAGGTCTCAAACCTTTCACTTACTAGGTTTAGCTTCTACGTTCACTCGCACCCGGATCGGTGGCGAGTGTTCGAGTCGTGAACGCTCGACTGTCGATTTCTCCGTATTCGGTACGAAGTCGAGTCGAGGAACCCATGAAGCTTCAGCGGAAGCGTTTCGCCGCCCTGCCCGCGGCCATCGGCGCCGGGGCCCTGCTCCTGGCCCTGACCGGGAGTGCCGACGCGGCCCCCGGACACGGTGACAACCATTCGTCGGTGGCCGGGATGCGGATCCTCCTGAGCAACGACGACTCGATGCAGAACGCCAAGCCCGACGGCGCCGACGGCCGAGGCGTCTACGAGGTACGCCGGGCGCTGTGCGCCGCCGGGGCGGACGTCGTGGTGATGGCGCCGTGGCAGTTCATGAGCGGCTACGGCACCGCGGCCACCGGCGGCGGTGCGCTCACCGTGTCCCGGCGCACCACGCTGCCGGCCGGTTTCGAGGGCGACTGCGCCGGGGCACCGAGCAAGGGAGTCGTCTTCGGCGTGTGCAAGGGCGATGCCCCGTGCGGCCCGACCACCCCGAGCGCCACCCCCGTGGACACCGTGCGGCTCGCCCTGCGTGGCGGGCTCGCCGCCAAGGTCGGCTGGCGCACCGGCCCCGACCTGGTGCTCACCGGCATCAACTCCGGGCCGAACGTCGCCTCGGTCACCAACGACTCGGGCACGCTGGGCGCCGCCATCGCCGCGATCGACAACGGCAAGCCGGCCATCGCGCTCAGCGGCGGCTTCGACATGGCCTCGTTCAAGGTGACCCCGGAGACCTACCGCGCCTTCGCCGACTTCCTGCCCTCGTACGTGGCGCAGCTCAAGGACCGCAAGGCGCTGTCGGACGAGTACGTCGTCAGCATCAACTACCCGAACGCGGTGCCCGGCCGGAAGCCGGGCCGGCCGGTGTGGACCGAGATCGGTACCGAGACCGTGGTCGCGATCCGGTACACGGCCAAGGCCGACGGCGACACCTTCGCGATCGGCCAGGGCGACTGCGCGGTACCCGGCACCTTCTGCCGCCCGGAGACCAAGCGGCACGCCGACTGGACCGAGTTGAACAAGGGGAACATCACCGTCTCCGCCGCAACCGGTGACCGCACCCTCCGGGGCGGCGCGGACGACCGCCTGGAGCGATTCGTCAAGACCGGCCACTGAGCCGACCGCCGAGCTGGGGCCGAGGCGGCCCACCCCGATCCGAGTCCGGGATCGGGGCGGGCCGCCTCGGCCCGGCCACCGGCTCGATACTGGTCGGATGGCAGACAAGCAGCGCCGACGCGGTCGTGCTCCCGAGCCGGTCCGTGCCGAGGTGGGTTCCGGCAGCGCCGAACTGGAGCCCGACCCGGATCGGGCCGGGGCGTGGACGCTTCGCCTGCACGGATCACCGCAGTCGCACGTGGATCTGGGCGATCCGACCTGGCTGGAGTTCGAGTACGTGCGTCGGCTCGGCCATCTGGTCGACCTGATCGCGGACACCGGCAAGCCGCTGCGGGCCTTCCACTTCGGCGGCGGCGGGCTCACGCTGGCCCGCTACGTCGCGGCCACCCGGCCGCGCTCGCGCCAGCAGGTGGCGGAACTGGACGGGGATTTGGTCGAGTTCGTCCGCCGCGAGCTGCCGTGGGAGAAGAACTGGCAGATCCGGGTGCGTACCGGTGATGCCCGCGAGGTGGCGGGCAAGGCGCCCGACGCCGCGTTCGACCTGGCCGTGGTCGACGTATTCGCCGATTCCCGGGTGCCCGCGCATCTGACCTCGGCCGAGTTCGTCGGCGAGGTGGCCCGGACACTGGCCCCCGGCGGGGTGTACGCGGTGAACCTGGCCGACGGCGGGCGGCTGGACTTCGTGCGATCCCAGGTCGCGACGGTGCGCTCGGTGTTCCCGAACCTGCTGCTGATCGCCGACCCCGCGGTATTGCGGGGTCGGCGGTTCGGCAACGTCGTACTGGTGGCCTCACACGGCGAGCTGCCGATCGCCGAGTTGGCCCGGCGGACCGCCGCCGACCCGTTCCCGGGGCGGGTCGAGCACGGCTCGGCGCCGGCCGACTTCGCCGGTGGGGCCGCGGTGGTGCACGACGCCACGGCGGTTGCGTCGCCGGCCCCGCCCGCGCGTACCTTCGGCCGGAACTGAACCGGCGCACACCGAACGGACGCAAGGCGACCCCGCGCACGCCGACCGGGCGGCAAGGAACTCGGGCGCACCGCTATCGCCGCCGCTTGCGCTCCTCCACCCGGCCCTTGAGCAGGCCGACGAGCAGCAGCACCACCAGGGTCGCGACCAGCAGGACCACGGTGACCGCGGAGCCGAGCAGCACCTTGCCCCGGTCGGTCAGGGTGAACACCGAGACCGGCAGGGTCCGCCATTCGGCCGGGTAGACCATGATCGTCGCGCCGACCTCGCCCATCGACAGCGCGATCGCCAGGCTCGCCGCCGCCGTGATCGAGGGCAGCAACATCGGCAGCCGTACCCGCAGCAGCACCCGGGCCGCGCTCGCGCCGAGCGAGGCGGCCACGTCCGCGAAGGCCGCGTCGGTACGGTCGAGCCCGGCCGACACCGTCGAGTACGCGAATGTCACCACCAGCACCGCGTGCGCGGCGATGACGATCCACTTGGTGCCGTTGAGCAGGATCGGGCCGTCGCTGAAGGCCACCAGCATGCCCAGACCGACCACCACCGACGGCACCGCGACCGGCAGGTGGAATACCGCGTCGGTGAGCCGGCGGATCCAGCGCGGCGCGGTCCGGGCGGCGATCGCCGCCCACGTGCCGACCACGATCGCGATCAGCGACGCGCCCAGCGCGGTCTCGATGCTGACCACGAGGCTGTCGTAGTTGGTGCCCGCGGTGGCCTCGCGGATGTTCTCGCTCGTCCAGGACGCGGGCAGCACGCTGTTCCAGTCGCCGGCGAACGCGGCGATACCCAGGATCGCCAGCGGGGCGAGCACGAGAGGGGCGAAGACGAGTGCGAAGAGGGCCCAGACGAGGGCTCGTCCGCTACGCGACCAGACCAGCACGGCCGGCTCCTGTCCGGGAGAAGACGAATCGGTAGACCGCGTAGAGCGTGAGCGAGAGCGCGACCTCGACCACCGCGACCACGCACGCGCCCGGGTAGTCGAAGGTGACCGCGCCCTTGGCGTGCACGAGCATCGGCAGCGTGGTGACGTCCTTGGCGCCGATGAACAGCACGATCCCGAACTCGTTGAGGGTGAGCAGCAGGGTCAGGCTGCCGCCGGCCGCGAGCGCGGGCCAGGCCTCGGGCAGCAGCACCTGGCGGATCACCCGCAGCGGTCCCGCGCCGAGCGAGGCCGCGACGTCGAGCCGGTCCCGGGGCACCAGCGCGAAGGCGGCGAGCAGCGGGCGCATCACGAACGGGGTGTAGAAGGTGATCTCGGCCAGCACCACGCACCACGGCGAGTACAGGAAGCCGACCAGCGGTTCGCCCAGGCCGAGCTTGTCCGCCGCCGCGTTCACCACGCCCGCCGTGCCGTACAGGAAGGTGAAGGCGAGCGCGATCAGGAAGGACGGAAAGGCGAGCACCGTGTCCACGATCCGGCCGACCGCGCGGGCGCCGGGGAAGGGCACGAAGGACAACACCAGGGCCAGGAAGAAGCCGACCACCAGGCAGCCGAGCGTGGACAGTACGGCGATCTTGACCGTGTTCCACAACGCGTCGCCGAACGAGGGCGAGTTCAGTACCTGGCGCCACACGTCCAGGCCGACCCGCTCGTCCTTGTCGACGAAGGACTGCTTGACCACGAGCGCGAGCGGATAGAGGAAGAATCCGGCGGCGAGTACGAGCGGCGGCAGTACCCACAGCGCGCGGGACGCGCCGCCGCGTGCCTTGCTCGTGCGCATCGGAGCCGGGGTCGGCTCGGCCGCGATCGGCGGTTCGGTCACGGTCGCGGTCATCCGGCCGCTCCCACCGGGACCAGGACGCACGGTGCGGCGGGCAGCGCCACACCCAGGCGCTCGCCGAGGGCCGGGACCTCGGCCAGGTCGGTGACGTCGATCCGGATCTCCCGACCCGTCGTGCCGTCGCCGTCGCCGTCGAGTACGCAGGTCAGCCGGTAGTCGGCGCCGCGCCACTGGGTCGCGGTGAGCCGTGCGGGCAGCGTGTGCGGGTGGTCGACCGCGGTCACCCCGAGGGTGTGCGGGCGCGCCACCAGCATCGCCCGCTCGCCCTCGGCGAACGCGCGGGTCGGGTCGGCGGCGACGGTCAGCCCGCCCACCGTGACCTCGACCGCGTCGTCCCCGGCCGCGCACGCCGCGAGCACCCGTGCGCCGAGCAGGTTGGCCGCGCCCAGGAAGGACGCGGTGAACTCGCTGGGCGGGCGCCGGTACAGCCGGTCCGTGGCGTCCAGGTCGACCAGCCGCGCGTCCCGCATCACCGCGATCCGGTCGGCGAGGGCGAGCGCCTCGGTCTGGTCGTGCGTGACATACATGATCGCCACGTCCGGCAGGTCGGCGCGCAGCCGCTGCAACTCGCCGAGCAGGTCGGCGCGCAGCGTCGCGTCCAGCGCGGACAGCGGTTCGTCGAGCAGCAGTACGGGCGGGCGAATCGCCAACGCCCGGGCGATCGCCACCCGTTGCTGCTGCCCGCCGGACAACTCGCGGGGGTAGCGCCGGGCGTAGCTCGCCATGCCCACCATGTCCAGCGCCTCGGTGACCCGGCGGGCCACCTCGGCACGCGGCACCCGGCGGGCCTTGAGCCCGAACGCGACGTTGTCCGCGACCCGCATGTGCGGGAACAGCGCGTAGTTCTGCACGACGACGCCGATCCCGCGCTTGTTCGGCGGTTCGTACGTGACGTCGCGGCCGGCCAGGGTGATCCGCCCGGAGGCGGGTCGGAGGAAACCCGCGACCGCCTTGAGCGCCGTGGACTTGCCCGAGCCGGACGGCCCGAGCAGGGCGACCGTCTCGCCCGGGGCTACCTCCAGGCTCAGTCCCTCCAGGGCCACGACGGATCCGTATCGGACCGTCAGGTCCTGGATGCCGATCGCCGGTCGGGTCGGCGCTGCGCTCACGGTGGTCGCCTCGGTGCGCTCGATGGCTGGTGCGGTCATGCGGGTTCCCTCCCTCTCCGCGGTTCTCTCGGGGTGTCGGTGGCTCGGGTCAGCGACCGACGGCCTTGTTGTACGCGGCCAGGTCGGCGTCCAGCTCCTTGAGCACCGTGTCCCACTCCGGCGTCCAGATCTCCACGCCCTCCAGGGCCTTGGCGATCTCGGCGGCGTTGGCGTCGGTCGGCTTGACGTCCTCGCGCGCGGGCAGGCCCAGCGCGTCGGCGGAGACCGAGGTCTGCGCCTCCGGGGAGAGCAGGTAGTCCATCAGCTTGCGGCCGGCGTCGGCGTGCGGGGCGCCGGAGGACAGGCCCATGAAGTACGGCAGCGCGAAGGTCGAGGCCTTGCCCGCGTCGTCCGCCGGGAACCAGACCTTGAAGTTGGACTTGTCGTTGTGGATCGACGCCAGGTTCATCTGGAGGTCGCCGTTGGCCACGCTGAGCTCGCCCTTGCCGACCTTGGGCTGGAGCTTGCCGGTGGAGGAGGACGGGCCGACGTTGTTCGACTCGAGCCGCTTGAGGTAGTCGAGCGCGCCCTGCTTGCCGTACAGGTGCTGGAGCTGGATCAGCACGGCGGTGCCGTCACCGGCCTGGCCCGGCGTCGAGTACTGGAGCTTGGACTTGAACCGGCCCTCGGTCAGCTCCTGGAACTTGGTCGGCGCGGGCTTGGTCTGGTCGGGGTTGTAGATCCAGGACGCGTAGTTGTTGACCACGGCCACATAGCGGCCCTGCGCGTCCTTGGAGCCGGCCGGCACCTTGTCGGTGCCGGCGGGCGTGTACGCGGTGAGCAGGTTGGCCTGGGCCGCGCGCTGGATGAACGGGGGCAGCGTGATCGCCACGTCGGCCTGCGGGTTGCCCTTCTCCTTCTCCATCCGGGTGACCACCTCGCCGGAGCCGGACTCCACCAGGTTGACCTTGATCCCGGTCTTCTTCTCGAAGTCCGCGAAGCGCTTGGTGTACCAGTCGGCGAGCCCGTCCACGGAGTAGACGGTCACGCTGCCGGAGCCCTTGGCGGGCGCGCCGCCGGAGGCGGCGTTCGCGGCGGGCTTGGTGTCGTCCGAGCCGCTCCCGCCGGTCCCGCCGCAGGCGCTCGCGCTGAGCACGACCACGGTGGCGGCGGTGAGGCCGAGGATGCGTCGCATGGGAAATCGCCCTTTCGAAAAGACGAATCAGCCCTGGAGCAGGGCGGGGAGGTCGCGGATGGAGCCGAGTACGTGGGTGGCGCCGGCCGCTTCGAGGGCGGCGCGGTCGTGCGCGCCGGTGAGCACGCCGGCGGCGATGGAGGCGCCGGAGCGCAGCCCGGTGAGCACGTCGAACGCGGTGTCGCCGACCACGGCGACCGCCCGCAGGTCCTCGACGCCCAGGCGCAGTACGGCGGTGAGCACCAGGTCGGGGTACGGCCGGCCGCGCCCGGCGTCGGCCGGGCACAGGGTCAGGTCGGCCAGGTCGGTCCAGCCGAGCGAGGCCAGGATCGCGTCCTGGGTGGGTCGGCCGAAGCCGGTGGTGAGGGCGACCTTGACCCCGTCGGCGCGCAGCGCGCGGACGGCCGCCTCTGCGCCCTCGATCGGCGCGCACCGGCCCGCCGCGACCAGGTCGGCGTAGGCCGCCTCGAAGGCGAGGTTGGCGGCCTGCGCACGCTCCTCGTCGCCGTCGAGCAGGGCCCGGAAGACGGTGATCTTGCTTTCGCCCATGGTGGCGTGGACGTAGCCGAGCTTGTGCTCGAAGTCGGCGGAGCCGACCTCGACACCGGCCGCGCCGATCGCCCGGGTGAACGCCTCGACGACGAGGCCGTCGTCGGCGACGGTGGTGCCGGCCATGTCCAGGACGGCGAGCTGATAGTGCGTCATGAGTGGTGCTCCGGTTGGGCTTTCGGCGACGGGCGGGAGTTCGGGGGTGGGCGGGGCGCAGCCGGGCCTAGAGGCCGGCCAGGTTCGCGGTGCGTTCGGCGATGGCGGGCGAGCAGGTCATTCCGCGCCCGCCGGGTCCGGTCACCAGCCAGGTCGCGGGGGCGACCTGCTCGCGGTGCACGACCCGGGTGGTGTCGGTGGTCTGCGCGTACACCCCGGCCCAGCGCCGGCGCACGGCCGGCAACGGCCGGCCGAGCAGGCTCTCGGCGACATCGACCAGGTGCTCGTAGGGGGCGGAGTCCACGTCGAACGTGAACGGCTCGTCGTACTCGTGCGTGTCGCCGATGGTCAGGCCGCCGTCGAGGCGCTGGACCATCAGCAGTTGCATGCGGTGCTCGGCGGGCACCGGCGCCTGGGGGTGGGCCGCGCGGAGCGCGTCGAGCGCGGTCCCGGCGTAGGCGGGGTAGTAGCGGAAGCTGTCGCCGTCGGCGACCGCGGTGGTCAGCGGCTCGTCGAGCGGGTCGGTCTGCATCATCTGCAGGCGCACCCGGCGCACCGGCAGCTCGGGGGCGAGCTCGCGGACCAGGCCGGTCAGCCAGGCGCCGGTGCACAGCACCACCAGGTCGCCCTCGTGGGTGTGGCCGTGGTCGTCGCGCACGCCGGTGCCGCTCGGCAGCAGGTCGCGCACCTCGCGACCGGGCAGCCAGGTGTACCGGCCGCCGGCCGCCAGATGGGCGCGCAGCGCGGGCAGTGCGACCCGGGACTCGACCGCGCCGTCGCGCTCGCACCACAGGGCGGCGTCGAAGCCGCCGCGCAGCGCCGGGTTGTGCTCGCGGGCCTCGCCCGGGGTGAGCAGCTTCAGGCCGCGCTCGGCGGCGTCGGGCAGCGCGAGGGCCGCCTCGGCCACCGCGACCTCCTCGGCGCCTCGGCACACGGTGAGCGAGCCGTTGGGACGAAAGCCGGTACCGGGCACGTCGGCGCCGATCCGCTCCCACAGTTCGCGGGCCCGGAGCGCGGTGGCCAGTTCGTCGCCGACGGCCCGGCCACCGATCCACACCAGGCCGAAGTTGCGCACCGAAGCACCGCGCGCCTCGCGCTCGCGCTCGATGTGCACGACCTCGTAACCTCGATCGATGGCCTGCCAGGCATGCATGGTGCCCAGCACGCCACCTCCGACGACGATGACTCGCACCGGCTTCCTCCACGTTCTCGGGGGCGATTGCGACCAGCTTGGGAGTGGTCGATGCCGAGCATGCGGAGGCGGTATGTCGTCCGGGTGAACAGTCCGTTAAGGTCCGAACCTGTTATCTTTTCGTTATCGAACCCCGCCGGGGCCTACGCGCGCAGGCGCGTGGCGAAGCCCATCCGGTCGCCCCGGAACAGCGCCCGGACCCGCTCGATGGGCACGCCGCCCGGGTCGTAGGACGTGCGCATGACCAGGAGCATCGGCAGCGCCGGGTTGGTCTCCAGGAGCAGCGCCTCGCGCGGCGCGGCCAACACGGTCTCCACGGTCTCCTCTATCTCCGCGAAGACCACCCCCAGGTCCTTCTGCAGGCACAGGTACAACGACCCCTCCGGGCGCAGCACGTCCAGGATGGTGGGAAAGCGGTCCAGCGGCAGGTACGTGCTCTCCAGGCCGATCGGCTCGTCGTCGGCGAGAAGCACCCGCTCCAGGTGCACGGTCAGGTCACCGGTGCGGATCCGCAGCCGGTCGGCCAGATCGGGCTGCGCGACGTGGTGTTCGAGGGTGACCACGCGGCGGCTGGGGGTCAGCCCCATCGAGCGCACCGCCTCGGTGTAGCTGCCGAGGCTGACCGGCTGCATGAGCTTGGGCGGCGCGACGTAGGTGCCCCGCCCTCGGGCGGAGCGCAGTCGGCCCTCCATCACCAACTCGCCGATCGCCGCCCGCAGGGTGCTGCGGGCGACCCCGTAGGTCGCGGCGAGTTCGCGTTCGGAGGGCAACAGCGCGTCCTCGCCCAACTCGTCCATGAGTTGGAGCAGGCTCATCTTGACCATGTACGACTTGGGGACGCGGCCGTGTTCGGGGACGCCGTCGCGATAGGGACGGGCGGTGGAGTCTGGGCTGGGCACGGACGGAGCCTATTCGGCCGGCGCCGGGTACGTGCGACCCTTCCACGCCGCACCCCGCCCGCGCGCGTGCCGAACCGCCGAGTGCACGGTCATGCCCAGGTACAGCGTGGCCGCGAACGGCAACAACACCGCTTCCGCGGCCGGCCGTCCGTAGTAGCGCGCCATCGGCACGTAGGTCCCGGTCATCAGCGCCCACACCGCGAGCGCGAGCAGTGCGAGCGCCGCGTCGCCGCCGACGATCGCGGCGAACAGCGCGACCGGCGCGGCCAGGTAGATCAGCGCCAGCCCCACCACGGTGCCCGCGAGCAGCAGCCAGGAGTGCCGCAACTGCGCGAACGCGCTGCGCGCGACCATGTTCCACAGGTCCGTCAACGCCGGGTAGGGCCGCACGCTGTCCACGTGTCGCACCGGGTCGGCCAGCACCAGCCGGATCCGCCCGCCCGAGCGCTTGACCGCGGTGCCCAGCGACACGTCGTCGATCACCGCGTCCCGGATCGCCGCCACGCCGCCGGCCCGCTCCAGCGCGGTACGCCGGACCAGCACGCAGCCGCCCGCGGCCGCCGCGACCCGCGAGCCGGGCCGGTTCACCCGGCGGAACGGGAAGAGCTTGCCGAAGAAGTACACGAAGGCGGGCACGATCAGCTTCTCCCACCGGGTGCGCGTGCGCAGCCGGGCCATCACCGAGAGCAGGTCCAGGCGATCGTGTTCGGCCTCGCCGACCAGGCGGGCCAGCGAATCGGGCGCGTGCGCGATGTCCGCGTCGGTGAACAGGATCCAGTCCACGTCGCCGACCGACTCGACACCGTGCCGCAGCGCCCACAACTTGCCGGTCCAGCCCGCGGGCGGCTCGCCGGGCGAGGTCACGGTGAGTGGCACCCGGGCCGCCGCGCCCAGTCGCCGGGCCAGTTCGCCGGTCCCGTCCGTGCTGCCGTCGTCGACCAGGAGCACCTCGACCCGGCCCGGACAGTCCTGCGCGAGCAGCGTGGGCAGGCTGTCGCCGAGCACCGTCACCTCGTCGCGCGCGGGCACGATCACCGCCACCGACGCGGGCTCCGCCACCGGCGCGACAGCCCCGCCAAGGCGCACGTCGGTGCGCCAGAACCAGCCGTGGCACAGCGTCAGGTAGAGCCAGGCGAGGCCGGACACGGCGGTGATCCACAACAAGACGTCCACATCGGAAGCCTGCCGGCTCCACCGCGCCACTCGGGCGCTCCTTCCGGGTGAAGTCCGCGCGCGAACGGAGTCCTCGTCTCAAGAGCGCGAGCGCCGCGCCCGATATCGGGTAGGGGAGCGTTCTCGACAGCTGAGTGAACTACCCATCGGCAGAAGGGCGGTGCCCGTCATGGGCGACGCGACGACGAGGACCCAGGAGCATGTTCGCGGCGGGGCCACCCGCTGGCAGGGATTCGAGGTCGGCACCCGCGTACGCGTGCAGGTGGGCCTGAGCACCGGCCACATCGGCGAGGTGTGCGAGGTGTTCGCGGACGCGCATCGGCCGCCGCTGTCCCCGTACCAGTGGTATTCGGTGCGCTTCGCCGACGGCCTTCGCCCGCTGTACCGGCACGACGAGCTCGTCGAGCTCGCGTAGCCCCTCCCTTCCCGATCCGCCGTCCGGCCCTGCGGCCTGCCCGCACAGACCGCGTGCGCCCGCGCCCCGATGGCGGGCGCACGCGGCATTCCCCGGGCCGAAAACGCCGGGTCGTCCGCCCTCGGCCGCGTGTCCAACGACACCGTCGGTCGGGCCTTGCGCTCGCACGCCCGCAGGGGCAGGGTGCGGACACGGGATCTGAAAGGGCGTCAGAATGACGATCAAGCTGGGCGTGATGGCGCCCTTCGCGGACGGTCTGATCACCTCCGGCGGCTTCCTACGCGACTTCGCCGGGACGCTGGAGGAGTGCGGCGTCGAATCCGTGTGGACCGTCGAACACGTCGTGGTCGCCGAGGACTACGAGCCCCTGTACCCGTACTCGGATTCCGGTCGCACCCCCAGCGCCGCCGGCGTGGTGCCGATGCCCGACCCGCTGGAGACCATCGCCTTCCTCGCCGGCGCCTCGCGCACGCTGCGCTTCGGCACCGCGATGGTGGTCGCGCCGCTGCACAGCCCGGTGGTGCTGGCCAAGCGGGTCGCCACCATCGACCGGCACTCGGGCGGCCGGTTGATGCTGGGCCTGGGCATCGGGTGGCAGAAGGAGGAGTACGCCGCGGTCGGCGCGTCCTTCACCGAGCGCGGCGCCCGCCTGGAGGAGTGCGTCGGCGCGATGCGCGCGCTGTGGGCCGACGCCCCCGCCACCTTCCGCGGCAGGTTCACCTCCTTCGAGCGCGTGCACTGCCTGCCGCGCCCCGAACGCGGTGCGGTACCGGTGGTCCTGGGCGGCAACAGCGAGCCCGCCGTGCGTCGGGCCGGGCGGCTCGGCGACGGCTGGTTCCCGTACACGATCGCGCCCGACGAGTTCGAGACGCGCGCCGAACTGCTGCGCGCGTCCGCCCGGGCGGCGGGCCGCACGGCGGACGCGGTCGAGATCACCGCGTGGCCGGGCTCGTGCGACCGCGAGCTCCAGCACGACCCGAACTGGGTGCGCCGGTTCACCGACGCGGGCGCGAGCCGGCTGGTGTTCGCGCCGAACCCGGCCGAACTGGCCGGTCCCGATGGGCTGGACACGTTGCGCGAGCGGATCGCGCGCTACCGCGAGACCGTGCTGGACAAGCTGTGAGCACCGCCGCCGAACCCGGTCCCGACCCGGTGAACATCCTCGACCACGTCACTCTGACGAACGATCAGGTGGCGTTGTGGCTGGGCCAGTTCCATGATCGCTATCTGCCCGGCGCGCAGCGGCGCGGAATGCGGCTGGAACGCGTCTGGCGCTCGCCCGCGGGCCGGGACGCGACCACCGTGCACATCCTGTGGGTGCTGCCGACGATCCGCGCGTTCTACGCGATGCGCGGGGCCGCGGCGGCCGATCCGGAGGTCGCGGCGTTCTGGGCCGCCACCGACGGCTACGCGCTGGATCGGCAACGCCGGGCGCTGCAACCGGCGATGTCCGGGTCCGCCGCCGCGCCGGACCCGGACCGGGCGGGTGCCGGCGAGGCGGCCGCCACCGAAGCGGACCACACCCCGGCGGACCGCACCGCACACACGGGAGCACGCGCATGACTCGTCGAGTGGTGCTGGCCACGACCATGCCCGGGCCGGGACACCGGTCGCTCTCGGCCGGACCGGACCTGCCCGGCTGCGTCGGCGGGCACGGCTACTCATGGGATCTTCGGTCCGACGCGCGGCCGGAACTCCCGGCGCGGGCCGACGAGGTCGCGCTGCGCCCGGTGCGCGCCGGGTTCGCGCCGCTGACCGGTCCCCGGGTCAAGCGCACGCTGCTGTTGACCGTGCGCGCGGGCACACCCGCCGACGTACTGGCCGAGTTCGAGGCGGATCTGATCGCCATGCCGCAGCACATCCCGACGATCCGCTCGTGGGCGCTGTCCCGGGTGGTGGAGCGGACCGGGCGCTCGCGGTGGACGCACGCGTGGGAGCAGGAGTACGCCGCGGTCGAGGGGCTGACCGGCGAGTACCTGCTGAACCCCTACCACTGGGCGCATGTGGACCGCTGGTTCGACGGCGAGGTGCCCGGGTCGATCGTGGAGCCGACGCTGGCCCACGTCTTCCGCTGGAGCGATGTCCCGGTGCTCACCGAGACCGTTCCTGACTGATCGTCAATTTCCGCGTCCGACAAGGGCAACCAACAAGTGGGTCCATTCGCGGTCGGTGAACCTCAGGACCGCACAGGCACGTTGCTTCGAATCGCGCACCACCACCTCGCAGGGGTGACGGTTCACCACTTCCACACAGTTCCCCTGCACGCTGCTGTAGGAGCTCCGTCGCCACGTCGGTGCGTGGGTTTCCCGCAACGAGGTCGCCATCGGCCCGTCACCCCTGACTCGTCGAGGCCACGCCGACGGGGCGAGTCGAACCCGCTTCCTCCATGCGAGGGCCAGGGACATCGCCCGATCGGGTGAACCGTGTACACGCGGACACCGAAGTGGCGGCGAGAGTTGCACCACCGGGTTTCGTGGAGCATCCTACCGAGCACCCTCACTTTACGCGCTTACAAGATCACTTAAAGCGACGGGACGGGGCGGGGCCGCTTGCGGGGGCAAACGCAGCCCACGCAACAGGAGGTAGCTGCATGACCACCCTGGCCGATCCGGAAGTGGCGGACGCAGAGGACGAGGTCAGCCCGACCATCACGCTGCCGGCGATGCCCGCGTGCGTGTCCGCCGTGCGGGAGCATGTCCGCGTGGCGCTGACGGTTTGGGACCTCGAATCCTTGTCCGACATCGCCGTACTTCTCGCCTCCGAACTGGCGACCAATGCCGTACGCCACGCGGGTCTGGGACGCCCTTTCAGCGTCGTGGTCCGCCGAGACCGCGGCCCCGACGGCGCCGCCTGTGTGTGGATCGAGGTGCACGACACGGACACCCGGGTGCCCCAGGTGGTCGAGGCGACCGACGACGACACCACCGGACGCGGCCTGCTGCTGGTCGAATCGTTGTCCGACGGCTGGGAGTCGATCCCCGAACCCGGCGGGAAGTGCGTGCGCTTCCGGCTCGCGATGACCGCCTGAACCCGCCCGTACGACGCCCGCCGCGGGCTCACTCCACCGGTTGCCCCGCGGCCGACCGGGCGACGTAGACCGGCAGTTCGTGCACGTGGGCACGGCCGGGCGCGAGCGTGTCCACGGCGAGCCGACCCAGGTGCGGGTGGTGGGTGAACAACACCACCTGGAACCGGTCGGCCATCGCGTCCAGCACCGAGAGCATCGCGCGCGTGCGCCCGTCGTCGAACGTCATCGCGATGTCGTCGAGCACGATCGGCATCGCCCGACCCGCTTCGGCGTACGCGTCCAGCGAGGCCAGGCGCAGCGCCAGGTAGAGCTGATCGCGGGTGCCCTCGCTCATCTCGTCCACGCCGACGGAACCGGCCACGGCGACCGGGGAGGAGCCGGCCCGCCGCGCGCGCAGCACCGGGGCGCCCTTGCGGCCGTCGGTCTCCACGAGCAGCCGGTCGAAGCGTCCCGCGGTGAGCGCGGTGAACACCTCTTCCGCCCGGGCCAGCACCGGAGCCTGGTTCTGCTTGCGGTAGTCCTCCATGCAGCGCAGCAGCACCTCGCGGGCCAGCCGCAGTCGGACGAACTCCTCGGTGTCCTCGGCGATCGTCGCGACCGTGCCGGCCACCTCCTCCTGGGCCCGGGCGGCGGCCACCGACTCGCGCTCCAGATCCCGCACGATCTGCCGGCAGCGACCGAGTTCCTCGCCCGCCGCGGCGTACGCCGCCTCGGCCTCCTCGACCCGGCGCGCGGCGTCCTCGATCGCCACGTCGAGTTCCTCGGGGTCGTGCCGCGCGGCCTCCTGTTCGAGCTCGGGGGACAGCAGCGCACCGTGTTCGACCAGCGCGTCCTCGATCGCGCGCAACCGCGCGGATCGGCCGACCGAGGCGCGCAGTTCGTCGGCGTCGGCGGCACCGGCGGCCTCGACCAGCGCGGCGAGTTCGCCCTCGGCGCGCGCGACCGCGCCCCGCCCGGCGGCCGCCGCGTCGTCCAGCCGGGCGATCCGCTCGACGAGCCTGCCGCGGGCCTCGTCGGCCCGCCGGGCCCGGGTCGACTCCTCGTGCAGCGCGAGCACCGCGGCGAACGCCGGACGCCCGTCCGCCTCGATCGGCTCCGGCCGTCCGCACGCGGCGAACACCTCGGCCACCCGCGCGCCGAACGCGGCCACCCGCTCGTCCGCGCGGATCCGGCGCCGCTGTGCCTCAGCCGCGTGCCCCACCGCCGCCGCCACCTCGGCCAGCGTGTGCACCGACGCGGCAACCGCGTCGGGGTCGCCCTCGGGCAGGTCCAGGCCGTGCACCAGTTCGTGCCAGCGCCGCTCCCACGCCGCACGCTCGTCCCGGGCCCGGTCCGCCTCCGCGTCGGCTTCGGCGAGTTCGGCCTCGGCCTCGCGCACGGCCGCGAGCCCGCTCTCGCGCACCCGCACCGCGTCCGCGAGCGCGTCGCGGCGGGCGTCGGCCAGTTCGATCAGCGCGGCCAGGTTGCTCGTGCCTGCCGGCGCGCCGGACTCGGCCAGCGCGACGCGAAACGCCCCCGCCAGTTCTGCGGCGCGCGCCCTGCCCGCGGCCAGTCGGTCCCGCGCCGCGCGCGCCTCGACCTCGATCCGGGCCAGCTCGGCCAGCGCGTCCAGGAACGCGCCGGCGTCGTGCGGGTCCGGCGCGGGCAACCCGCTCGGCGCCCAGGCCGCCGCCCACTCCGCCGCGAGCTCGGCCCGGCGCGCGGTCAATTCCAGCCGCCGCTCGGCCAGTCGGGCCAGCGTGCGCTCGTCGTGCTCGACATCCACCCGGAGCCGGCCGAGCCGGACCGCGTCCTCGGCCCGGCGGGCGATCCGCTCGACGATCTCGTCCGCCAACCGAACCGCGCGTTCGTAGGCGTCGATCCGGTCGTCGGTCAGCGGCGGGCTCGCGCACACCAGCGTCCACAGCCGATCGCGCTCGGCCCGGGCGGCGGCCCAGTCGGCGGGCGTGGGCGGCGGGTCGGCGAGCGCGAGCACGGCCAGCTCGCGCCGCCGCGCGTCGTGGTCGGCCACCGCCTCGTCCTCGGCCCGCGTGCTCGCGTGCAGTTCCTCGCGGACCCGGCCCACCCGGTCCAGGTGGTCGGCGACCCGTTCCCGGCCGGGCAGTCGCAGCCGCGCCGGCCGGTCCTCGGCGAGCGGCGCCAGGTCCGCCAGGTTGTGCCGGGCCCGCAGGTCGTGCGCCTCGCGTTCGAGCTCGGCCACCCGCCGTTCGTCGCGCGCGATGTCCTCTACCAGGTTGCCCGGCACCGCCCGAAGCAGCGCGCGCAGCGCGGCCGGGTCGGCCGGCTCCGGGGCCAGCGAGCAGGTCGCGCGCGCCGCGTCCAGCCGGCCGCGGCGATGCGCGACCTGCTCGCCGGCGCCCGCGAGCCGGGCCTCGCACACCTTGAGGTGGTCCCGCAGTGCGGTGACCCGGTCGCCGACGCCGGGCGGCACGTCGTACGCCGTGGGGTCGTCCAGGGCACGGTCCGGGCGTACCCGGGACAGCAGTTCGGCGGCGCCCGCCCGGGTCTGCGACGCCTCGGCATCGGCGTCGGCGGCCAGCTCGACCGCGTCGCGGATCGCCGCGACGTCCGCGTGCAGCGCGTCCACCTCGGCGACCTGCGCCGACAACGCGCGGTCCACCACCAGGTCGGCCGCCTCGCGGCGGGCCTCGGCCGCCTCGCGCGCGGCCCGTTCGGTCTCCGCCGTCGCCTCCCGCACCCGCTCGTCGAGCGCGGCCAACTCGGCCGCGAGCTCGGCGGGGGCCGGTGGGCCCTCGGCGAGCAGTGCGGCCCGCTCGCCGTCGAGCGCGGTGCGTCGGCCCAGCACCGGCAGCGCCTGGCGGACCCGATCCAGCCGGCTCGCCTGCGCGCGCGCCTCGCTGCGGTAGCCGCCGAGCCGATCGCGCTCCTCCTCGGCCCGCCGGGCCTCCTTGACCGCGTCGCCGAACACCGAAGGTGCCAGCGCGTCGTCCTGGACCCGCTTGCGCAACCGGCCCAGTTCGGTCAGTCCCGCGTTGATCCGCTGGTTCTTCCCGCGCGTCTTGTACAGCTCGTCGGCGCGCTCCTCCAGACGGGTCAGCACCTCGCCGAGTCGGGCCGAGGAGCGCGACTCGAACAGCGCCCGCCCCACGTCGCCCTCGCCTCGGAGCAGTTCCGCGCCGCCCTCGCGCAGCCCGGCGTGGTCCAGCGCGAAGACGTGCCGGAAGTCGTCGCGGCCCACGCCCGCGAGCAGTCGGGTCAGCTCGGCCTCGGCGAGCACCGTGCCGTCCGCGCGGGTGAGCGGGTTTTTGTCCCGCTTGTGCCGCACCACGTCGAGCACGCTCCCGCGCTCGTCCCGCACCAGCGCGCCGAGCTTGAGGTCGCGCATCGCGTGCACGAAGTCGTACGAGGTCTGCCGGTCCATGCCGTACAGGAGCTGGTCCAGGGCATGCCGCACGGTGGACTTGCCGGCCTCGTTCGGGCCGCTGATCACGTGTACGCCCGGGGCACCGAGCTCGATGTGCCGGTCGGTGAAGCAGCCGAACGCGATCAGGTCGAGCCGATCGATCCTCATCCGGACTCCCCGTCGGTCCCGGTGACCAGCGCCGTGAGCAGGTCGACGGCCTGATCGAAGATGTCCGCGCGCCAGGCCCGGTCCGCCGGCGTGATGCCCTCCTCGGCCACCTTGGGGTCGAGCGTGCGCAGCCCGGGCACCGATCGGATCAACTGTTCGAGGGCGTCGGGATCGGCGCGCAGGGCCTTGGCCGTCCGGGCCAGGTCCTCCACCAGTGCGGGCAACTCGACCCCCGTGTCGCCCAGTTCGGCGTGCCGGGTCTCCAGGCGGACCTTTTCCAGCCACACCCCGGAGAACTCGGCGGCCAGCGCCCGGGCCTCGAACACGAACCGGCGTTCGTCGCGCCACAGCGCCTCGTGCGCGTCGGACGCGCCGACGACCCGGACCCGGGCCGCCAGCAGTCGATCGCCGGCCGCGGCCCGCTCCTCGGCCATCCGCCGGCGCACCAGGTCGAGCACGTCCTCGATGCCGGTCGCCTCGGTCGCGTCCACGTCCAGGCGCGCCCAGCGCACCACGTCCAGGTCGCGGTGCTCGACCTCGGCCCGGCCGCGGTCGCCGTCGACCGTGATCAGCGTCGCGCCCTTGGGCCCGGTCTCGCGGGCGTGCCGGCCCTGCACGTTGCCCGGGAAGACGATCCACGGCTCGGCGGCGTGCACCACCTCGCGCGCGTGCACGTGGCCCAGCGCCCAGTAGTCGTAGCCGCGCGAGAGCAGGTCGCCGACGCTGCACGGCGCGTAGTTCGCGTGCCCCTCGGCGCCGGTCAGCGCGGTGTGCAGCAGCCCGACGTTGAACATCCCGCCGCGCGGCGCCGGATAGCTCACCGCGAGGTTCTCGGTCACGTCCCGCACCGCGAAGCCCTGACCGTGCACGGCCAGCCCCAGGTCCTCGAACGCGACGGTCTCCGGGCGCGCGGTGGAGAACCGGTGCACGTTGGCGGGCAGGCGCAGTTCGCGGGTGATCCGGCTGTCCGCGTCGTGGTTGCCCGCGACCAGCAGGACCGGGATGTCCGCCTCGGCGAGGCGACGCATCTGCACCGTGAAGAACAACCCCGTGTGGTAGTCCTTCCAGTCGCCGTCGTAGATGTCGCCCGCGAGCAGCACCGCGTCGACCGCCTCGGCCAGCGCCAGGTCCACCAGGTTGACCACGGCCCGCCGCGCCGCGCCGCGAATCTCCGCCGCGGGTGCCCCCTCGTAGCCGGAAAGTCCGCGCAGCGGGCTGTCGATGTGCAGGTCGGCGGCGTGCAGCAGCTTCATGAAGCGGGGCGCCTCCGGTCGGCGTTCACAGGGCAGCCCAGGATAGGCACACGGCACCGACAGGGCGGGGGTTTCCGTCCGGTCCGGCAAAGGTGGGGCTGGCCCCACCCCCGATCCGCCAGGCACCTACCTGGTCCGCGGGGGGCCGCCCGACCAGGCTGGAGGAAACGCTGCACATCCGTCCTGGAGTTCGCCGTGACAGCTCGACACACCGACCGGAGCCGGCCGATCCCGGGTCCGCTCGCCGCCTGCGCGGTCTGTGCGGTGGCGGGCGCGATCCTGTGCCTGGCGGCCGCGCACCGCTACGGATTCTCCGCCGACCTGGACGTGCGCGGACTGCTGCGACGACCCGCGCCCACCATCACGCTGGTGTTCGGGCTGTCCGGCCTGTTGGTGGCGCTGCGCGCCCGGCCGGACCGGGGAAAACCGGTTGAACCGACCCGGCGCCCGGCGGCATTGTGGAGACTCCGCCGAAGGGCGGTGAGCACGAGCGGGCCGCCCCGTCACGGGGAGGGGGCGACCCACTCGCGTGTTACTGGTTAGGATGTGCACGAAACCTACGCAGGCTCGCGTAGCTCAGCGGGAGAGCGCCTCGTTCACACCGAGGAAGTCACTGGTTCGATCCCAGTCGTGAGCACCGATCAGATCATGATCACGCGCCAACCGAGGGCCGCTCCGAAGAGCGGCCTTCGGCACGTTCAGGACCGTGCCCGGCAGCAGTCGATCCGGGTCCTCGCCGATCGTGTCGCGGTTCGCGTCGTACAGCGCCTGCCAGCCGCCGATCACGCCGAGGTCGCGCGCGATCGAGGACAGCGTGTCGCCCGCCTTGACCGTGTAGGTCGACCCGAGCATGCCGATCTGTCGGGCGCACTGCGGCCACGCCTCCCAGCCCTGCATGCGCAGGATCACCTCGGCGACGGCGATCTGCTCCTCGCGGGTGGCCCGGTCCGGGCGGCCGGCGTACTCCTGTCCGCCCGCCTCGTCCCACGTACTCGGCAGGATCTGGAGCCCGCCGTAGTAGCCGTTCCCGGTGTTCAGGTTCCATCGACCGCTGCTCTCGCAGTCCGCGAGAGCGTCCCAGGTCCGGTCCTCGACGGCCTCGGCAACGGTGGCCGGGGCCACGGCCAGTCCGGCGCCTACGACACCGACCAGCAGGATTAAGACGGATGATCTGATCAACTGTTTGGCCATGTCAGCCGACAGTAGGCAGCCGGCACCCCGATTCCGGTGACCGGACCGGGGGCAGGCCGGGGAATCACCCGAGTGCCCCAACGCGGGCCGTGGTGCGCCCGGGGACGAGCGGGTCGGATCGAGCCGGCCCTACCCGATGTCGGGCAACAGGCCGGACGGGATGTCCAGACCCGAGGGAAGCAGCCCGGACGGCAACAGACCGGAGGGCAACAGGCCGGTGGGCAGACCCGGTTGGTTGGGCCCCTGGGTGGAGGGCGTCTTCTTCGGAGCGTCCCCGTCGTCGTCCCCACGGGTGATCAGGATGATCGCGGTCACCACGGCCGCCACCACCACCAGTGCGATCACCAGCGTGATCAACGGGTTGCCGCGCCGGCCGCCGCCCTGCGGAGGCGGGGGCGGCTGCCCGGGCTGTTGCGGATACCGCGGTGGCGGTTCGTGGTGCGACACGGCTTCGACTCCCCCAAGCGACCGGTGCCGGGGCCGAACTATCCCCGAACACCCATGCTGTCACGATCGGGACGCGCGGGAGCCGATCCACCGAAGTCCAGGCGAAATGATCACCTGATCGAGGGGAATCCCGAACCGGCCGGGCCGGGGCGCGGGTTCGATCCCACGTCCTGGGGGAGTCGAAGCCGTGTCGCACCACGAACCGCCACCGGTGGCGTCGCTCGCTCCCCCGGACTCACAGGTCCTTGGTCAGCAGTTCGAACTCCAGGTCGTCCCGCAACGGCCGGCCGAACCGCTCGTTGCCGTACGGGAACGGGGACAACACGCCGGTGCGCGCGAATCCGCGCCGCTCGTACCAGGCGATCAGTTCCTCGCGCTGCCGGATCACGGTCATCTGCATGCGCTCGGCGCCCCACAGCCGCACCGCGACCCGCTCGGCCTCGGCGAGCAGCGATCGACCCAGGCCGCCGCCCTGTCGTCCCGGGCGGATCGCGAACATCCCGAAGTAGGCGACCGAGTCCGCGCGGCGCTCGAGCTGGCAACAACCGAGCAACACGCCGTCCCGCTCGGCGATCCACATCACACTGTCGGCCCCGTCCACAACCGCCGCGACCGCGTCCGCGTCGGTGCGCCGCCCCTCCAGCAGGCTCGCCTCCGTGGTCCAGCCCTGTCGACTCTCGTCTCCGCGATAGGCGGACTCGACCAGCTCGACCAGGGCAGGGATGTGGGATGCATCGGCCTGGCGGAAGGAGACCGGTATGAGCCCCTCGGGGGCCTCGTGCGTCCGCGTCGACGCGTCCTGCGGCACCATTGTTGTTTCTCGCCCCTCGTCGATTCGGCGATGTGTTCCATGCCGCCCCCGAGCGTACGGCGTGGGTCTCGCGAGGGACCTCCGCTTTCCGTCGCGCTCGGGCGGTGACAAGGTGTCCGAAGCGTGGCAACCGAATGGCCTCGCCACGGATCGAGGGCCATCGGGCGACAGGACACGGAAAAACGGGAGAAGTCGCACATGGTGAGGGCAGGCGTTCGCCGGCTACTGGACATACGAAGGACCAGGATCTCTCTGGCCCTGGTGGGTCTGTGGCTGCTCGCCGCATGCGTCGCCATCCGACAGGCCAACGAGGTACTCGACCGGCCACAGGACCGCAGACTGCCCGAGTTGGACGCCTGGCTCGGTCCGGAGGGCGTGCTACACCTGCCCGGTTCGCTCTACGACACCGACTCGCGCGGCACCACCTTCAGCGAGACGCCGTTCGCGGGCTGGGTGCTGCGCCCGCTCACCAAGGCGGCGGAGAACGCGCTGGGCGTCGCGTGGACGATCGTGACCCTGCTGATCGTGGCCGCGATCGGGGTGCTGGTCGCGTACGCCCTCCCGGCGTTGCGCACCCGCCGCGCGCAACTGCTCGCGGCGCCGCTGATCATCAGCCTCCTGGTGCTGTCGCTGCCGGTCCGGGGCAACCTCTCGCTCGGCCAGATGAGCCTGCTCCCGGTGCTGCTCGCGTTGCCCGCGATGCTCAGACCCGCACCCGGCAAGCCCGCCTCGATCGCCGTGGGCGTCGCCGCCGCGCTACACCCGGCGATGCTGCTGTTCGCCGTCTACCTGTGGATGACCGGCAAGCAGCGCGCGGCCGCGAACGCGACCGCGACGTTCCTGGCGTGCACCGCGCTCGCCTGGCTCACCATGCCGCGCGACTCCTTCACCTACTGGGTGCACCACGTCGCGGGCGCGGGCCTGGGCGGGGACGCCGACGCGCTGTCCAATCAGTCGCTGCACGGCCTGATGTTGCGGATCGGGCTCTCCGGGCCGCTGGAGATCATGCTCGTGGTGCTGCTGTCCGCGGCGGTGCTGTGGTTCGGCATGCCGCGCGCGGTGGCCTACGCCAAGGACGGCCAGGCGCTGCTCGGTGTCGCGCTCGCGGGCTGCATGATGGTCGCGGTGGCCCCGGTGTCCTGGCAGCACCAGCAGTTGTGGATCCTGCTCGCCGCCGCCGGCCGGCTGGGCGCCCGGCAGACCGACCGCATGGTGTGGCCGGTCGCGGTCTTCATGATCATGACGTTCGACAGCAAGACGCTGATCTGGGGCAAGCTCTCCGCCGTCCGGGTGGTCGCCGACAACGGTCCGCTGCTGCTCGCGGTCGCATCGGCGTGCGCGGTGCCGTTCATCACCAAGGCGTCGGCCAAGTGGACCCCGCAGGCGATGCCGCAGGGTGCCGCCGCGCAGGGCCGGTTCTCCTGGATTCCCGCGCTGCCGTTCGGCTGGCGTCCGCTGTCCCGGCCGAACCTGCTGCTCGAACTGCTGATGATCCGGGTCGGCTACCAGGTCTACTCGTTCATCCGCGCCTCGGTGCCCGACCAGCGCCGGGTCGCCGAGGAGCACGGACAGCAGATCATCGACCTGGAGAAGTTCCTGCACGTCGACGTCGAGCGGAGTCTGAACCACTTCGTGGCGAGGATCGGCTGGCTGGAGAACGGCATGAACTTCTTCTACGAGACGTTCCACTTCATCGTGCCGCTGACCATCCTGGCGATCCTGTACATCCGCAAACCCGCCGCGTATCGCTCGGCCCGCACCGTGCTGAGCGTGGCCACGGTCACCGGCCTGGTCGGCTTCTGGCTCTACCCGCTCGCGCCGCCGCGCCTGATGCCCGGCTACGACTACATCGACACCGTGCACGGCGTACAGGATCTGAACAACCCGAACTTCGGCGCGCTGACCAAGATCTCCAACCAGTACGCGGCGATGCCCTCGCTGCACGTGGGCTGGTCGTTGTGGTGCGGCCTGATGATCCTGGCCATCGCGCCCAAGGGTTGGCGCTGGCTGGGCCTGACCTATCCGCTGGCGACCACGCTGGTGGTGATGGGTACCGCGAACCACTGGATCATGGACGCGGTCGGCGGTGCCGCCGTGGTCGGCCTGGGCTTCGCGGTCCAGTATCTGCTCACGGGACGCTCGGCCTTCTCGGTCGAGCCCCCCGCCGTGCCCGTGCCGACGACCGGACCGGTGCCGGTGCAGGTCGGAGCCGGAAACGGATCCGCCGTCGTGGATAACACAGCGATGTCGACCCGGGCCGGCGACTCGGTCGTGATCACCCGTTCGACGGAGTCAAAGCAGGATGATTCCGATCCACGCGACGATCCCGACAAACAGCCGGTCAGCCACAAATAGTGACGACACACCTTGGCATTGCCAACACTTTGCCAACGACGCCCGCAACCCGATCGTGTTTCGAGCGGTAGTCACTGTGGCCGGTGCCGGAGGGGCCCGGCCTCCCAGTGACACCTCGAGGAGCACCATGACGCACATCTCGCGCCGCGTAGCCCAGGCCGCGCTGCTCATCGCCGCCGGCGCCGCCCCGATCCTCGGCGCGTCCGCCGCCCACGCGGTGGACCTGCCCACGGGCGGCCTCGGCGCGCTGACCCAGCCGGACGTCGGCGGCGTCGCCGACAAGGTGCCCGCGGCCGCCGAGGGTGCGGGCAACACGGCGGGGGGCGCGGCCTCCAAGACCGTCCCCGCGGCCTCGAAGACCGCAGGTCAGACGGCCGGCACCACCGCTTCGAACGTGAACAAGACGTTGGGTGAGGGCGCCGCCGCGGCCGCGCCGGCCGCCGGTGACGCGGTCGGGCAGGCGGCCCCGGCCGCCGGTCAGCTCGCCGGTGGCGGCGTGCCCGCCGCACCGTCCCTGCCCGCCGTGCCCTCCCTCGGCGGACTCCCGCTGGGCGGCTGATTCATTCGGTTGGAACCCCAGTGAAACCGGCGGGGCCGGTGCGGCGTGTCCATTCATGCCGCACCGGCCCCGCCGTGCGTCCGCTCCGCGCTTATCCACCATTGGGATTAGCAAACGATCGGGTATCCCTCCGTGGGATGACGTACAACGGGGCCGTCGTGCGCATCCAAATATCTTGGTGCGTGTCTACGCTGTTGTGCGAGCGTTACGAAGAGTCGCAATCCTGGACATAAGACACAGGAGACTTTTCCACCACCCCACAATCGAGGAGCACGGTGTCTGCCACGACGCGGGCCGCCGCGAACGGCCACAACAAGAACGGCACCGGCACCCCGGCCGCCGAGCGCGTGCGCGGGATCTCGGCGGGGGTGCTGATCTGGTATCTGCGGATCGTGGCGGCGCTCGACTTCGTCTCGGCGATCTCGGTCCCGTTGCGGGACCGGGTACGACACCACGACACGGGTGAGTACTACACCCCGTTCCTGGTCACGTCCGGCTTCACCTCGGCCGCGCTCGCGGCCTTCCTGGCCATCATGCTCGCCCGCCGCAAGCGGGCCGCCTGGGCGTTCACGGCGATCCTGCTGGTGCCCTCCACCGGCGTGTACATCTGGGCGTTGTGGTTCGACGACCTGCGGCAACACCCGTTCAACTGGTCGTCGACGATCATCACCCTGCTGATCTGCGTCGCGCTGCTGCTCAGCTTCGCCGAGTTCGGCGCCAAGGGTGACCGGGGCAACGTGCTCAAGGCGGGCCTGGTGCTGGCCGGCGGCGCGGTGGTCGGCGTGGTGCTCGGCTCGACCCTGGTCAACGCGACCGACCGGATCCCCACCTCCAGCATGGGCGACCGGATCCTGTACGCGGTGCTGCGCATCTTCACCCTCGCGCCGGACAGCGATCTGGGCTCCGTGTCGGTGCCGCGCTGGGTCGACATCGTGATCAACGTGGCCGGCGTGATGTTGTTCCTGTTGGTGCTGTTCGTACTGTTCCGCGCGCCCAAGGGGCGCGAGTTGCTCACCCCCGACGACGAGGTGCTGCTGCGCGAACTGCTCGACAAGCAGGGCGAGCGCGACTCGCTCGGCTACTTCGCGCTGCGTCGGGACAAGGCGGTGATGTGGTCGCCCAGCGGCAAGGCGGCTGTCGCCTACCGGGTCGTGGGCGGCGTCTCGCTCGCGTCCGGCGACCCGATCGGCGACCCCGAGGCGTGGCCCGGCGCGATCGACCGCTGGCTCGCCGAGGCCGAGGACCGCGCGTGGGTGCCGGCCGTGATGGGTGCCAGCGAGGAGGCCGGCACGATCTTCGCCCGGCACGGTCTGGACGCACTGGAACTGGGCGACGAGGCGATCGTCGAGGTGGCCGAGTTCAGTCTGGAGGGCCGCGCGATGCGCGGCGTCCGGCAGGCGTACAACCGGGTCAAGCGGGCCGGCTACACCACTCGGGTGCGCCGGCACGAGGACATCCCCGAGGGCGAGATGCGCGAGCTGCTCGACCTGGCCGACCACTGGCGGGACGGGCAGACCGAGCGCGGCTTCTCGATGGCGCTGGGCCGACTGGGCGACCCCGACGACGGGCGCTGCCTGATGGTCGAGTGCATGGACGACGAGGGTCGGCTGCGTGCGGTGCTGAGCTTCGTACCGTGGGGCTGCAAGGGCGTCTCGCTGGACCTGATGCGCCGCGACCGGGACTCGGACAACGGTCTGATCGAGTTCATGGTGCTCGACGTGATAGAGGGTGCGAAGGCGTACGCCGCGGCGAACGCCAAGCCCGCCAAGGGCAAGGGGAAGGGCCGGGCGCCGGAGCCGGACGCCGAGGCCGCTCCCGAGCCGTCCTCGCCGGTCGACATCGAGCGGATCTCGCTCAACTTCGCGATGTTCCGGTCGGTCTTCGAGCGCGGCAACAAGCTGGGCGCGGGCCCGGTGCTGCGGTTGTGGCGCACCGTCCTGGTGTTCTTCTCGCGCTGGTGGCAGATCGAATCGCTGTACCGGGCCAACGAGAAGTACCGGCCGATCTGGGAGCCGCGCTACATCTGCTTCCGCAAGGCGAGCGAGCTGCCCCGGATCGGCATCGCGGCGGCTCGGGCCGAGGGCTTCCTGACCACGCCCACGCTGCCCCAGTTGTTCGGCGCCCGGCACGAGCAGCGGGTGGCGGCCCTGGCCAAGCGCAAGGCCGACGAGACCACGCCGCCGCTCGCCGGGTGGACCGCCGAGCAGCGGGAGCCGGCAGAGCACAAGCAACCCTGAGCGGTCCGTGCGATCGCGCCGAAGGGCGGCGCTCCCGACTGGGAGCGCCGCCCTTCGGGCGTTTCGGCGGGGCTTGCGGACCTGTTCGGGGGATCCCGGCGGGTCCGCACCGGCCCGGTCGACTCAGACCAGGCGGCGGATCTCGCCGCGCACACGGTAGAAGCCGCCGCGGTCCGCCGGGTGTACCGAGTCCACCACGTAGCGCGCGCCGGCGACCCGGACGTTCTTCGGGAACTGCACGTTCCAACCGCTCTCGTAACCGGCCGTGACCACGTGCACCCGCAGCCGGCCGCCGCCCTGGTCGACACACTCGACCACGACGCCGGTGCCGGCCTCGGTGGTGGTGGCCACCTCGGTGGTCGGCACCACCGCCTCGATCGTGGCCGCCTTGACGTCGCGCACCTGCGGAACGGTGCCGACCTGAGCCGCCTCGATCGCCGCCTCGCTCACGTCGATGCAGGCCAGCGAGCCGTCCGTGGTGACGATGTACAGCCGCTCGTCGTGGTACTGCATCGAGTAGGCCGAGCCGCACGTGGTGCCCAACTTCCACAGCCGCTTGCCGTCCTCGGCGAAGCAGTAGACCGTGGAGGAACTGTCGCCGGCGAAGACGTACTTGCCGTTCTCGGCGGTCGCGCAGGAGAACACCGACGCGTCGCAGTCGTAGGTGGTGCGGATCGTGCCGTCCGACTTGGCGATCCGGTGCACCTTGTTGCCGGAGGTACCGGCGTAGACGTCGTCCTTCTCCTGCCACCCGAAGAGCACGCCGCCCCGGGTCTTGGTCCGCCACAGCTCCTTGCCGTCGCCGGCGGCGAACGCCTGTACGCCGGCGCTGTGCCCGTGGAAGATCGCGTTCTCGTCGCAGCGCACCATCCACGCGCCGGTGCCGTTGGTGGCCGCCGCCCACAACGACTCGTCCTCGTGGTCGATCGTGGTGCAGCCGCCGTTGGAGTCGGACACGCCCAGCACGCCGTCGTGGATGTCGAGCCAGTAGATGTCGATGTTGTCGGTGATCTCGTAGGCCACCCGCGGGGCCTTGCCGCCGACGTCGTACACGTTGCCGTTGTCGCAGCCGGCGTAGATCCACGAGTCGTCCGCGACGATGCACTTGACGCCGTTGGGCAGTTGGTAGCGGCCGGTGACGACGCCGGTGTGGTCCAGGAACCACACGTCGCCGCGCTGGTTGCCCACCAACACCCGCTCGGAGTCGACGAAGATGCCGAACGCGGAGGAGCCGGTGCGGTAGCGCCACAACACCGGCGCCGAGTTGCGGGCCGTGGTCGGCCGGGACACGATCTCGCGGCGGGTGATCGCGCGCGGCTGGCGAACGCCCTGCACGGCGGCCTCGTAGCCCTTGCGCAGCTTGGCCGCGACCTTCTTCTTGGCGTCCGCGGCGGCCTTCTCCGGGGTGGCGTGGGTCACCGTGCCGGTCTGGCCCTTGGCTCCGATCCGCCCGTACGTGACCGTGACGTCGACGCCGTCGACGACGACCTCGTAGTACTTGTGCGCGCCGTCGCCTTCTTCGGACAACTCAAGGTAGGTACGGGTCTCGGGCATGACGACTCCTCGGCTCCGCTGCTCTGTTCGGGTGGCTGTGGGTGGTGTGTCCATGCGGGTGGCTGCGGTCGGTCGCGGCGGCTGCGGGGATCCGCCGTGGGAACCGTGAACCGGGCGCAAGAACCATGCCGTACAAGGGGACTGATGCGCCGTCATCCCCCGTGGCGATGGCTCGACCCTACTCACGTGAGCCGACAGCGGTGGGGCCGGTGGGGCAACGCTTCGCTCACTCGGACGGCGCAACCCGGTATCGAGGGGTCGGTTCTCGGACAAAGCACTCCCGCGTTCGTCCGACCCCTACTCCGAGGGGAGGAGCGGTGCGGGCGCACCCCCTCCCCCGGGACGACGTTTCAGCCATGGAGGCCGGGTTAATCTCCACTCATCCCGATCACCGGTCGCCGGTCCGGCCTCAGCACGGTCGGCCGAAGGCCCCGCTTGCCCGAGGAGTCCATGTGGCCGGGCACTTCTTGACGTCTTTGGCGCCCGCTGCGTTCGGCGCCAGACCCGCCGGCGAGCGCCTGGCGCGCATCCAGGGATCACCGCACTTCCGCGACGGCGCGTTCCGGAATCCGGTGCCGACTCGGCGTGGCAGTCCCGGCGCGATCGGCAAGATGTTGCGCGCGCAGAAGGCCGCGGCCGGGTTGCGTCGGCCGGCCGGCGCCATTCCGCTGGTCACCCCGTCCGCGTTGGACTTCGCCCGGACGCCGATGACCGGGCTGCGCGCGTGTTGGCTCGGGCACGCGACCGTGCTGGTCGAGATGGACGGTGTGCGGGTCCTGTTCGACCCGGTCTGGAGCACGCGGTGCTCGCCGTCGGCGGCGTTCGGCCCGGCGCGGCTGCACGCGGTGCCGGTGCGCTTCGCCGACCTGCCCGAGGTGGACGTCGTGGTCGTCTCGCACGACCACTACGACCACCTCGACATGGCCACGATCCGGGCCCTGGCCGGGCGCGACACGGCGTTCGTGGTGCCGCTGGGCATCGGGGCGCACCTGGAGCGGTGGGGCGTCGGCGCGGAGCGGATCACCGAGCTGGACTGGCACGAGGCGGGCGAGGTCGCCGGGCTGACTTTCACCGCGACGCCGGCGCGGCACTACTGCAATCGCGGCGCGCGAGTGCTGGGCACGGTGCTGTGGGCATCGTGGGTGGTGGCCGGGCCCCGGCACCGGGTGTTCCACAGCGGGGACAGCGGCTACTTCCCGGGCTTCGCGGAGATCGGGCGCGAGCACGGGCCGTTCGATCTGACGATGATTCAGGCCGGCGCGTACGCGGAGGCGTGGCCCGAGGTGCATCTGCACCCGGAGGGCGCGGTGCAGGCGCACGCGGAGCTGGGTGGTGGGTTGATGTTGCCGATCCACTGGGGGACGTTCGATCTGGCGCCGCATGCCTGGGAGGAGCCCGCCGAGCGGTCGGCGGTGGCGGCTCGGGCGCTGGGCACCGACCTGGTGATCCCGCGTCCCGGCGCGCTGTTCGAGCCGGCGCTGGTCGACGGGGCCGAGGTGGAGCCGTGGTGGCGGGAGGTGGCGGCGGCGCCGAACCGGTGGGCGGGCGACGTGGCGACGGAACCCGCGGCGTCGGTCCGGGCGGTGCCGGCGGCGTGAGGGGGACGGAGAGCTGAACGGGCGGGGCCGGGCAGCGGTGGTCGGGGGCGGGTGTCCTGGCCGAGATCACGTTGGGCCGGACGTGTCCCACAGTTCGGCTCGGACGCCGCGGGGAAGGACCATGACCGGGGTGCGGGCGTTGCGGACGATCTTGTGCGAGACGTCGCCGACGAAGACCCGTTTGACCGGGCCGACCGTGCTGGACGCGCAGATCAGCAGGTCGTCGGCCCAGGTGACGGTGTCCATCGCGGCGCGTACGTCGTCGCCCTCGGCGGTCTCCGCGTCGACCGACACGTCGATCTCGGCCATCGCCGTCGCGAGGTCCTGCCGGGCCTGTTCGCGCGCGGCCCGCAATACCTGGTGCTCGGCGGACTGGTGCTGCTTGCCCGAGTACAGCCGGACCGGGCGCAGCACCAGGGTGAGCAGCCGCACGTCGGCATCGAGTCGGCGGGCGAACTCCACGCCGCAGGTGAGCACTCCGGTGAGCTGCGGCTCGCGCTGGTAGGCGATCGTGCACCGGGCGATGCGAGGCGGCGGGTGGTCGGCGAAGCCGCGCGGGGCCAGCGCGACCGGCACCGGTGAGCCGTGCAGCAGTTGATCGGCGGTGCTGCCGAGCGCGACGCGCGCGGTCCGGCCGCCCGGGGCCGGGCCCAGCACCACGAGCGCGGCGCGGTGACTCTCGGCGATCCGGGCCAGGCCCCGGCCGCTGCCGCGGTTGTGGCCGATCGCGCGTTCCACCGGCAGTTCCGGGGCCCAGTCCCGAATTCGGCTCTCCGCGTCGTTGAGCAGCCACTCGGTCTCCTCGCGCAGGAACGCGCGCCACTCCGCGTCCACGGCGCCCACCCCCGCGCCGGGCAGCGCGGGCGGTTGGATGTGCGCGAGCACGACGCCGGCGCCCAATTGCCGGGCGAGCAGCGTGCCCAGCGCCAGCGCGTCCTGGCCGCGCGGCTCCGGCCGGCAGCCCACCACGATGCGCATCCGCGCGCCGTCCCCGCTCACGGGCCCACCTCGGCGTCGGCGGATCGGGCGCGCCAGCGCGAGTGGCGGTAGCCGTACAGGAAGTAGATCGCCACGCCGGCCGCCATCCAGACCAGGAAGACCCGCCACGTGGTGCCGGAGAGCCGAGCCATCAGGTAGATGCAGAAGCCGACGCCCAGGATCGGGGTGATCGGGAAGAACGGGGTGCTGAAGCCGCGGGGCAGGTCCGGCCGGGTCCGGCGGAGCACGATCACGCCGATGTTGACCAGCGCGAACGCGAACAGGGTGCCGATGCTGGTGGCCTCGGTGAGTCGGCCGAGCGGGACCAGCGCGGCGAGTACGGCCACCCACGCGCCGGTGATCAGCGTGTTCGCCACCGGGCTCTGGGTACGCCGGTTCACCTTCGCGAAGATCGGCGGGATCAGGCCGTCCCGGGACATCGCGAACAGGATTCGGGTCTGCCCGTACAGCACGGTCAGCACGACGCTGGCGATCGAGATGATGGCGCCGGCGGACAGGATCGTGGACGCCCAGGAGCTGCCGGTGACATCGGTGACGATCTTCGCGAGGGTCGCCTCGCTGCCCTCGAACTCCTGCCAGGGCAACGCGCCGAGCGCCGCGAGCGCGACCGCGACGTAGACGACCGTGACGATCGCGAGCGAGATCAGGATCGCCAACGGCAGGTCCCGGCGCGGGTTCTTGGCCTCTTCGCCGGCCGTGGAGGCGGCGTCGAAGCCGATATAGGAGAAGAACACCTGGGACGCGCCGGCGCTGATCCCGGCCACGCCCAGCGGTGCGAACGGGGTCAGGTTGCCGGCCTCGAACGCGGTGAACGCGATCGCGCAGAAGAACGCGAGCGTGATCAGCTTGATGAAGACCATGATCGTGTTGGCCACGGCGCTCTCCGACACGCCGCGCATCAGCAGGATCACCGCGAGCAGCACCACGATCACGGCCGGGACGTTGAACGTGCCGCCGTCGCCGGGTGGTTGGCTGATCGCATCGGGGAGGCTGACCCCGAAGGCGGAGTCGAGCAGTTCGTTGACGTACTGCCCCCAGCCGACCGCGACGGCGGAGATGGACACGCCGTACTCCAGCAGCAGGCACCACCCGCACACCCACGCGATGCCTTCACCGAGGGTGGCGTAGGCGTAGGAGTAGGACGAGCCGGACACCGGGATGGTCCCGGCCAGTTCGGCGTAGGACAGCGCCGAGAACAACGCGGTGACCGCCGCGAGCAGGAACGAGATCACCACGGCCGGGCCGGCCTTGGGCACCGCCTCGCCCAGGATCACGAAGATGCCGGTGCCCAGGGTCGCGCCGACACTGAAGAAGGTCAGTTCGAGCAGCCCCATGGAGCGCCGCAGGCCGGTTTCCTCCCCGCCTTCGCCGCCGCCGCCGCTCTCCTCGAGGATGGCGTCCACGGGTTTCGTCCGCAGCACTCCGCTGCGCGAGCGGGGTACGGCGTGGCTGGCGGGCAATCCGGCCTCCCTGGGGAACGGGTCCGAGAAGGAACGGGTGCCCCGATGTCCGGGTATCGAACGAGCCTTCAGCCATTCGGCCCGGCCGGGGACATCGACCCGGCGGCGCACGGGCGGGCACGAACGGCGCGTGCTCGGCGCCCGCATCGATCCGCGTGTGCCCGTCCACCAACCAAACACGAAGCGGTGTCAGGCTGAGCGAATGAACACGAACGAAGATGCCGTCGAGCCGATCTACACCCACGTCAGCGTCAAGGCCGGCGAGATCGTGCTCCCGAACACGCTGGGCAAGATCAGGGCATCACTACCCGAGGACCAGCGCGAAGAGTTCGACAGGGAGATGTACGCCACTCCCCTGGAACACATCATGCGCCGAGCCATCCTCGGCTGGGCCATCCCCGAAGAAGAACGTGTCGCGGCCGACGAGGCCATGGAGCGCGTCCGTCACGGAGACCTCAACGGTGTCCAGGGAGCCGACGGCAACCCGGGGAGGCCGGTGTCGTGACCTACTACGTCCAGTTCACCACGTACGCGAGCGAGAACAAGTTCGGAAACACAAAACAGGCCAGACCCTGTTCGAGTCTGGCCTGCGTCGGAAGCACAATCCTGTGCGCTCGGCAGGATTCGAACCTGCAACCTTCTGATCCGTAGTCAGATGCTCTATCCGTTGAGCTACGAGCGCTTGGTCGCTTTGACCGAGGTCAACAATACATGCTCCCCGGCCGGGGGTGAAATCCATTGTTCGAGGGGCGGTCGGAGTCGGGCATTTGCTGATCAAGCACCTTCATTTGGAGGGTGATCGGCGGCGGGACGGGTGGGGGCGGGCGGGTGGCCGGCGAGGCTCTTCGGAGAGTGGCCGGCGGGTGGCCGACGGAGGCCGGCGAGCGTGGCGAGGGGTCGGTCGCCGGTGTGGGTGTCGTCCCCGTGCCGACGCGCGCGGGGGTGTTCCCGGTCTGTTCGCTGTGAGCTGAAAGCGCCCTTTCGGACATGTCGGCCGGTGGGGGAATCGGAAGGCGCTTCGCCGCGTCGTGCGGGCGGGTCGTGGACCGGCGGCGATGGACCGGGCGAGGCGCTCGGGTCGGGTGGGCGGCGGGTCGGGCGACGGCTCCGGAAAAGAGCCTTATACCGGACATCACGTCCCGAGTCGTGACCCGTGGTCGCCGTGCGCTCACCGAAACATCATCGCCATGGACGCGAAACAGCCCGCCCGGTGGGACCGGACGGGCTGTTCGTGAAGCGGAGGCTCCGGGATTTGAACCCGGGATGGGGATGAACCCAAACCGCATTAGCAGTGCGGCGCCATAGACCGGACTAGGCGAAGCCTCCATCGGTGTTTGCCGACGAGGAACAGATTACTAGGCTCGTCAACGTGACTGCAAAAACAATGGGATAGTCGGTCGTGACATGCCTCGGCGGCGACGGGCAAGATGGCCGTCGCGCAGTACGAGGACCGGAGGAGGTACGCGCTTCGTGAGCAGCAGGCCATCCCGAGGCGCTGCTCGCCTCGCCGCCATACTCGACGCCCTGCCGGACGCTCTCCTGCTGGTGAATCGCAACGGCACCGTCGTCAATGCGAACGCCATGGCACTGGAGGTCCTGGAGGCGCCGGGTACTCCCGTGGTGGGTCGCGGGCTTCTCGATCTGTTGCCCTCGTTCGACCACCGGCGCATCCCGGGTTCGGTCCGGGCCAACGACTCGCGCGACACTCGGACCAAGCCGACCCGGATGTCCGCGCACCGCACCGACGGCGGGGTGTTCCCGGTCGAGGTGACCAGCGCGAACCTGCCCGCCGGGTACGACGACGAGTTGCTGATGATCGTCGTGCGCGACCTGACCGGAAAGGTCGACGTCGAGGCCGAACTCGCGCGCCAGCAGCGGCAGACCGAGATGATCCTGCGCGCGGCCTGCGAGGGCATCATCGGCATCGACGCCGAGGGCAACATCGTGCTGGCCAACCCGGCCGCCGCCCGGATCCTGCGCCATCGCGCGAGCGACCTCGGCGGCCGGAACGTCCACGAACTGCTCATGCACGCCCGAGCCGACGGCACCGCGCTGCCCGCCGAGGAGTGCCCGCCGCTGGTCACCCTGGGCAACGGTCGCCGCCAGCGGCTGCGCGACCAGGTCTTGTGGCGCGGCGACGAGGGCTACGTGACGGTGGACATGATCACCGCGCCGATCCTGCTCGGCGGTGCCGTGGTCGGCGCCGTGATGACCTTCAGCGACACCGCGCGCGAGAAGCTGCTCAGCGAACGTCGGTCCCAGCTCGCCGAGTTGGTCGACGGCGAGATACTGGGGCGGCTCGCGGCGGTGCGCGGTCGGCTGAAGAAGGTGGCCGACGGAGCGGCCGGCGACGTCGGTCACGGCGCCCGGCGGATGGTGCGTCAGGTCGCGGGCGAGTTGGAGAGCCTGGAGGAGCTGGCGGGCGAGGTGCTCGCGCACCAGGCGGCCGGTACCGAACCGGCCGAGCCGCAGGACGCCGACGCGGCGGCCGAGCCCGAGCGGGTGCCGACCACGGTGGACGACCTCGTCGATCGGGCCATGGAGACGGTGACCTACCTCGCGCGCGGCGCGGGTGTGGAGTTCGCGGTGAACGCGTCTCCGGTCGGGGTGCGGGTGGACGTGGACGCGATGACCCGGGCCCTGGGCCACCTACTCGCGGACGTCGTCGCGGCCGGCCCCGAGGGTTCCACCGTCGTGGTCGCGGCGGCCCAGCGCGGCGATCTCGCCCGGATCGAGGTGCGTGGTCCGGAGAGCCGGGGCAGTGCCGTCCGGGTACCGCTCGCGCGCGCGGTCGTCGAGGCGCACGGCGGCACCGTCGAGTCGCACACGATGCCCGGCCGAGGCAGCACGTACGTGGTCGAGTTGCCCGCCGACGCGGAGGCCGCCGAGCAGGTCGAGAGCTCCGGCGAGCACCGCGCGGCCAAGGGTCGCCGGGCGCGCCAGGCGGGCCGACCGGACCCGGCCGCCGACAAGGCCGGCAAGGGTAAGGGCGACGGCGACAAGGGCAAGGACGGGAAGAGCGAGGCCGAGGGCGCCGCGAAGCCGACCGACGAGGACGAGGACACCGCGGCCGAGTCGACCGGTCCGGAAGCGGACGACGCGGAGGACGGCGAGGCCGCCGAGCCGAAGAGCGGGGCCGGCACCGCGGAGCCGAAGGGTCGTGCGGAGGTCGAGCGGGTTGGGAACGCCGCCGCGCGACCCGCGCCCGCGCCGGGCAGCGGGGTCGAACTCGCCGTGCGCGGACGCGGTGCGCAGCCGCCTCGGGCCCGCCTGGAGCCGGCCGGTTCGTCCACCCCGCCGGTGCCCGCACCGCCACCGCCCGGTTCGGTGGCCGCCGCGCCGCAGGGACCGTTCGCGTTGCCGCCGGGCACGGTCGCGCCGGTGCCGCTGGTGCCCGCGAGCACGGGTTCCGCCGAAGGCGGGCACCAGCGGCCCGACTCGGACGGGTACGACGAGGCCGAGGAGGCCGCGCGCAACAACAGCGGCGCGTTCGAGGCGGTCTATCCGCCGCGCTCGCGGCGCGGCCGGCCCTCGCGCGACACGCACGACGCCGGCGAGTCCGCCGACGGACCGTCCGGATCGCACCGCGGGGTCGCCCACCAGGCCGGGGCCGAGGTCGAGCGGCCCGAGCCGACCGCGCTGCCGCAACGACCCGCCGCCACCGCTTCGCCCACGTCGGCACCGGCGGCCGGCGGGCGGCTCAACGGCACGCACACCCCGCAGGGCGCGCAGGCCCGGCGCCGGTTGTCCACGCCGCCGGCGGCCATCCCGGCCCAGGGTCGTACGTCGGACGGTGCCGGACGGACCACCAGCGTGCAGGATCGGCCGGGCCGGCCCGCCGCCGCCGACATGCCGACCGAGTTGTTGCCACCGATCCCGGCCGGGCCGGATCAGCCGATTCCGGTTCAGGGCCGGCGACCCGGCTTCCCGGCCGCGCCGCCCGGGGACGCCGAGGCGATGTCCGGCGCCGACCTGCCGACCATGGTCACGCCCGCGCCGGACGGGCAGCCGCGCCGGCTGCTGGTCTGGCCCGAGCCGGACGGTGCGACGGCGGGCGCGTTGACCGCGCGCGGGTGGAGTCCGCTCCTGGTGCGTTCGCGCGAGGAGGTGGACGCGAGCGTCCCGGTGCAGCCCGCCGCGCTGTTCGTGGATCCGCTGACCGGGCCGATCACCCGTACCGCGCTCCAGTCGCTGCGTACCGCCGCCACCGCCGCGCAGATCCCGGTGCTGGTCACCGCCGGGCTGATGCAGGCCACCCGGGACGCCGCGTTCGGCGCCGACCCGGCGGTGCTGCTGCGTTCGCTCGCGCCGGCGGACAGCGCCGGACACGCCTCCCGGGTGCTCCTGGTCGAGGGCAACCCGGATATCGCGGCGGCGTTCACCGCGTCGCTGGAGCGGCGCGGCATGGACGTGGTGCACGCGGCCTCGGAGAGCGAGGCGGTGTCCAAGGCGTCCAGTGTCGAGCCCAACCTCGTGGTGCTCGACCTGATGCTGGTGCGCCGGCGCCGGATGGGCGTGGTGGACTGGCTGCGCAACAACGCGCGCCTGCACTCGACGCCGATCGTCGTCTACACCACGCTCGACCTGGTCGAGCACGACCTGCACCGGCTGCAGACCGGTGAGACCGTGCTGTTCCTGGCCGAGCGGTCGACCCGCGAGGACGTACAACAGCGCATCGTCGACCTGCTCGGCAAGATCGCGTCACCCAAGTAGGGGACCCGGGTAGGCGAACGCCAAGCAGGGGACCCGGGTGGGCAGACGGCGCGAGCAGGCGGGCACGCCGGGTCGGCGACCGACCCGGCATCCGCCCATCGTCCGCGCGCGTCACCCGGACGAGCGGACCACCCGGGCGAAACCTCGAACCCGTCCGGGCGAGGACCCGCTCACCCGCACCGCCGCCGAGGCCCGGTCCGGCAGCACGGAATCGCACACCACCGCACCCGGACCGCCGGCTCCCGAGGGCCGCACGGCACCCGCCGTATCCGCACCGACCCGCAGCGCCTCACCATGCCGCCGGCCCCTGGGCATGCAGCCGGCGACTCATCTCGCCGACGGTCAACGCCAGTTCGGTGGCGAGATCCATCGCCTGGGGGTGGTCGTGGTGTTCCCGCATCCACCAACACATGACCTGCACGATAGGCCCGGCGGACTCCGGATGTCCGATGATCGCGGTGCGCGCGCACAACGGACGCGGGGGCCCGTCCCGATCGAGCCGGAACCAATAGCCGTCCCGGAAGCCGAGCACGGGATGGCCGAGCGCGTCCGGCAGCACGACGTCGTACGGTCGGTGCGGTTCGGATCGCACCTCCAGCGGGTACATGGGGCGCCCTCCAAGGGGAAGCCGAGGGCTCGCCGGTCCCCCTCCGGAAGAGCGGAAAGCGGGATTTACCGAATGCTCGCGGCGTTCCACCGAAAACGATGTGTCATCGGTGCAACCGGGACACCGTCGCATTCTTCCGTTCGGCTAGCCCGATCGGCCGATCGCCACGCCTGGTTCACCCGTATGGGCGCACGGCGGATCGTGCCGGGCGCGTGGTCCGGCGCTCGACGCGCATCTGGAAGCGCACGCTCCGGGGGCTGACAACCACCCGATCCGCGAGAAAGAATCCCTTCACCTCGACCGGTCCCCGTCCGGCGAATGCAGGGAGGCCACACAGTGCTGAGCACGATGCAGGACGTGCCCTTGACGATCGCTCGCATAATGCGACACGGCACCACGGTGCACGGCGGTTCGGAGGTGGTGACCTGGACCGGCGGCGCGCCCAGGCGGGCCACCTACGCGGAGGTCGGTCGGCGCTCCGCGCAACTCGCCCACGGCCTGCGCGAGCTCGGCATCACCGGCGACGAGCGGGTCGCCACCTTCCTGTGGAACAACCAGGAGCACCTGGAGTGCTACCTCGCGATCCCGTCGATGGGCGCGGTGCTGCACACGCTCAACCTGCGGCTGCCGCCCGAGCAGTTGATCTACATCGCGAACCACGCCGACGACCGGGTGCTGGTGCTGGACGGCTCGCTCGCGGCGCTGGCCGCGCCGCTGCTGCCCCAGCTCCGGACCATCGAACACGTCGTGGTCACCGGCGCCGACACCGATCTGGCTCCGCTCGCGGACTGCGGCAAGCAGGTGCACCGCTACGACGACCTGCTCGCCGGACGGCCGACCGAGTTCGACTGGGCCGAGGACATCGACGAGCGGCAGGGCGCGGCGATGTGTTACACCTCCGGCACCACGGGCAACCCCAAGGGGGTGGTGTACAGCCACCGTTCGACCTACCTGCACAGCATGCAGGTGTGCTCGATGGAGGGCTTCGGCCTGGGCTCCGGGGACCTGCTGCTGCCGGTGGTGCCGATGTTCCACGTCAACGCGTGGGGCCTGCCGTACGCGGCGATGTTGTGCGGCGCGTCGATCCTGATGCCCGACCGGTTCCTCCAGGCGGAGCCGCTGGCCACGATGATCGCCGCCGAGCGGCCGACGTTCGCCGCCGCGGTGCCGACCATCTGGACCGGCCTGCTCGACCACCTCGACGTGCACAAGACCGACGTGTCCTCGCTGAAGGAGGTCGTGGTGGGCGGCTCGGCCTGCCCGCCCGGTCTGATGCACGCGTTCGAGGAACGGCACGGGGTGCGGATCATCCACGCGTGGGGGATGACCGAGACCTCGCCGCTGGGCTCGGTGGCCCGCCCGCCGGCCGGGCTCACCGGCGACGAGGCGTTCCCGTACCGGATCTCCCAGGGGCGGCTGCCCGCCTCGGTGCAGGCCCGACTGGTCGGTCCGGATGGGGACGACGTCCCGCTCGACGGCGAGGCGGTCGGCGAACTGCTGGTGCGCGGTCCGTGGATCGCGGGTGCCTACATCGGCGACGAGGGATCGGTGGACGCCAGTGGCGGCGGCCGGTTCAAGGACGGCTGGTTGTGTACCGGCGACGTCGGCACGATCACCGCCGACGGCTTCCTGCGGCTGACCGACCGGGCCAAGGACGTGATCAAGTCGGGCGGCGAGTGGATCTCGTCGGTCGAACTGGAGAACACCCTGATGGGTCACGACGACGTGGTCGAGGCGGCCGTGGTGGGCGTGCCCGACGACAAGTGGGGCGAGCGCCCGTTGGCCACGGTCGTGCTGCGCGAGGGCGCGGAGACCACGATCGAGCAACTGCGCGACTATCTCGCGGGCAAGGTGGCCCGCTGGCAGGTGCCCGAGCGGTGGAGCCTGATCACCGCCGTGCCCAAGACCAGCGTGGGCAAGTTCGACAAGAAGGTGATCCGGAGCCAGTACGCGGAGGGGGCGCTGGAGGTCAGCGAACTCGACCGGGGCTGAGCCGTCGACCCGGGCGTCGCCGGTCGGGCCGATCCCGGCCCGACCGGCGTGCCGCACGACACCGGCGCCCACGCCGCGCGGGAGCGATGCTCACCCGCCGCGTGGACTGCTCACGCGCCCGTGTGGACCCGGTGGTGGTGGTCACCTCGCGTGGGCCGGGTCGTCAGAAGACGCCCACCGGCCCGTCGACCGCGTTGCGGTCGATGTTCATCTTCTTGCCCCCGTGGGTCTCGGTGACGTTGCCGCTGTACTGGTGCACGCGCCGGTCCCGCCAATGGCCGTCGGGGAGCGCGCCGTCGCCGGTGGTGACCGCGCGATCGTCCCAGCGGGCGTACCAGACCGCGTCCGGGACGGAGCGCTTGTCGACCGCCTCGACCAGGTCGGCGATGCCGGAGTCGAGGCTGCTGTAGTAGCCGGCCAGGAAGCCGCGTTCGCGGACCCGGTCGGACCACGCGGAGACGAAGTCCAGCACCGCGGTCCGGCAGGCGACGTCGGTGTTGTCGTACGCCTCCATGTCGTACCAGACCGCGCTGCCGCGCTTGAATCCGAGCGCCGTGCTGCGGTCCACCATGTCGTCGGCCTCCGCGACGCCCTGCGCCGCGGCGCGGGCCGGGTCGATCCTGCCCGGTTTGCCGGACTGCGAGCAGGGCGCCTGGAGGCCCACCTGGATCGGCAGGAAGTCCCAGCCCTGGCGATGTACGGCGGTGACCCAGTCGCGGGTCAACCGGCTGCTCCGGCAGGCGCGGTTGTCGCCCGCGACGTAGATCCCGACCACCTTGTACGGCGAGTCCCGCCAGGCCTGCATGGTCTCCACGGTCGGTGTCTCGCACGTGTCGAAGCCCGGCCCGTCGACGAGGAAGGGCTGTCCCGAACGTGCGCGGGCACCCTCGGCGAGCCCGGCCGGCAACAGGCCGAGCACGGCGGTGAGCAACACGGCCGAGGCGATGCGACGAGTGAGCGAAGGGCGCACGGTGCCTCCCGGCGTGGTGGGAAAGGACGTCCCACCACGCTGCGCACCGCGTCCGGCGGATCCGCCGGACCGCTCGGGCGACGCGCCGACGCGTCACCCGAGCGGCCCAAGCGGAGCGGCACCGGGCAGTCCGGGCACAACGGCACCGGGCGGCACGGGCACGGCGGCACCCGCGCGCCACGGGCGAGCGGCGCCCGCGCCGGTGGCGTCCGGCCGCTTCGGTCGCGCCCGCCGGCCCCGCCCGGCCCCGCCTACTCGACGCCCAGCACCAGCCCCGAAGTCGGCACCCCGGTCCCCGCCGTCACCAGCACGTTGTGCACGTTCTCGACCTGGTTGACCGAGCTGCCGCGGATCTGCCGGACACCCTCGGCGATGCCGTTCATCCCGTGCAGGTACGCCTCGCCCAGTTGGCCGCCGTGCGTGTTCGTGGGCAGCTTGCCGCCCAGTTCCAGCCCGCCGTTCGCGACGAACGCCGGCGCCTCGCCGCGCCCGCAGAAGCCGAACTCCTCCAACTGCATCAGCACGAACGGGGTGAAGTGGTCGTAGAGCACCGCCGTCTGGATGTCGTCGGGGGTCAGCCCCGAGGTCTGCCACAACTGCTTGGCGACCACGCCCATCTCGGCGAGACCGGTCATCTCGTCCCGGTAGAAGCTGGTCATCTGGTCCTGGAGGCGACCCGCGCCCTGTGCGGCCGCGTTGATGATCGCGGGCTTCTGCCGCAGGTCCTTGGCACGCTCGGCGCTGACGACCACGATCGCCTGCGCGCCGTCGGTCTCCTGGCAGCAGTCGAGCAACCGCATCGGCTCGACGATCCAGCGCGAGTTCTGGTGGTCCTCGAGCGTGATCGGCTTGCCGTGGAAGTACGCCTTCGGGTTGTTCGCGGCGTGCTTGCGGTCGGCGACCGCGACGTGGCCGAACGCCTCGGTGGTCGCGCCGTACACGTGCAGGTAGCGCTGCGCGAACATGGCCACCCACGAGGCCGGGGTGAGCAGGCCGTGCGGCATGTTCCAGCCCAGGCCCACGCCCTCGACGGTGGGGTCGCGCTGGAGTACACCGGAGCCGAACCGGCGGCCGGAGCGCTCGTTGAACGCGCGGTAGCAGACCACCACATCGGCGACCCCGCTGGAGACCGCCATCGCGGCCTGCGCGACGGTGGCGCAGGCCGCGCCGCCGCCGTAGTGGATCCGGCTGAAGAAGGTCAGATCGCCGATCCCGGCCGCCGCGGCGACCGCGATCTCGGGGTTGGTGTCCATGGTGAAGCTGACCAGGCCGTCCACCTCGGACGGCGCGATCCCGGCGTCGTCGAGCGCGGCGCCGACCGCCTCGACGGCCAGGCGCAGTTCACTGCGACCGGACTCCTTGGAGAACTCGGTCGCGCCGATCCCGGCGATGGCGGTCTTGCCGCGCAGATTGTCGGCGTGCTTGAGGCTCACGCTTCGGCTCCTTCCGGCAGCTTCACCGTGACCGTGCCGGTGACGTGGTTGCCGAGCTTGTTGGCGCCGACGACGGCGATCTCCACGAGCGCGGTGCCGTCCTCGGCGGTGGTCTTGGCGGTCACCGTGCCGGTCAGGGTCATGGTGTCGCCGGGGTAGTTGGGCGCGCCGAGCCGGATCGCGACCTTGCGCAGTTCGGTCTCGGGGCCCGCCCAGTCGGTGATGTAGCGCCCGACCAGGCCGTTGCTGGTCAGGATGTTCATGAAGATGTCCGGCGAGCCCTTGTCCGCCGCGAGTTGCGGATCGTGGTGCACGTCCTGGAAGTCGCGGGTGGCCAGCGCGGTCGACACGATCAGCGTGCGGGTCAGCGCAATGGCCAGCGGCGGCAGTTCGTCGCCGACGGACACCTGCGCGTGGGTCCGGCTCACGAGGTCCTCGGTGGTCATCGGCTGCCTCCCTGGGCGGGCACGTGGGCGAGCAGCTTGCCGAGCGCGGCGAGCTGTTGGATGCCGCTGCCCAGGGTCACGTCGATCTGACGGCCCCACAGGAAGTGGCGGTGGATGGGGTGGTCGACGTCGGAGCCGGTGCCACCGTGCAGGTGCTGGCACGCGTGCACCACACGCTTGCCCGCCTCGGAGGCGAACCAGCGCGCGACCAGCGCCTGTTCGGTGGCCGCCTCACCCCGGTCCATCCGCCACGCGGCCTCCAGCGTGGTGACCCGGATGGCCTCGGTGTCCATGTACGCCTCGGCGGCGCGCAACATCACGCCCTGCTTGGTGGACAGCGGCTTGCCGAACTGCTCGCGGGCGTTCACGTGTTCGACCGTGCGGGCCAGGCCGCGCTCGCACACGCCCAGTTGCTGGGCCGCCAGCGCGACGCGCGCGCGGTCGACGATCCACGCGGCGACCTCGGGGCCGGCCTCGACGGTGCCGACCGGCCGGGCGGGCGCGTCGGTCAGTCGCAGGTTGCCCGAGGCCCACGGCGCGGTGGTCGGCGCGGCCTCGATCTCGACGCCGGCGGCGTCCGCGTCAACGGTGAACACCGCGAGCGCGCCGTCGAGCGACGCGGTGACCAGGATCCGGTGGGCGACGGTGAGCCAGGCCACCGCGCGCTTGTCGCCGTCCAGACGATAGCCGGCACCGTCCCGTCGCGCGGTCACCTTGGGTACGGCGGGCAGTCCCGCGCCGACCTCGGCCAGCGCGCCGGCCACGATCCGCGAACCGTCCAGGAGCCCGGGCAGGTCGCGTTCGATCAGCTCGTCCGAGCCGAACCGAAGCAGCGGGAGCAGCCCG
This sequence comes from Embleya sp. NBC_00888, assembly GCF_045207655.1. Taxonomy (NCBI): domain Bacteria; kingdom Bacillati; phylum Actinomycetota; class Actinomycetes; order Kitasatosporales; family Streptomycetaceae; genus Embleya; species Embleya sp. NBC_00888. Next base: position 4,324,768 of record NZ_CP108784.1, read on the forward strand.
TACACGACCGTGTCGAGCAGCGGGATCTGCGCGGTGAACCGGCCCTGTTGCTCCAGCAGCAGGGCCAGGCCGACCAGGCCCAGGTCGCCGCCGCCGTGCCGTTCCTCGACGAGCGCGCCGACCAGACCGGCCTCGGCGATCTTGCCCCACAACTCGGTGTCCAGGTCCGCGCCGGACTGCGTGAGCTTCTTCAGCCGCTCGTCCGTGGACTGGTCGGCGAGGATGCGTTCGGCCAGCGAGGACAGCTCGCGCTGGTCCTCGGTGAGGTTGAAGTCCATCAGTTCTCCCCAACCGCTCGGAACGCGGGCACGGTCAACTCGGCGTCGTGAGTGACGAATTCCAGCTCGACCGGCATCCCGATGCGAACCTCGTCGTGCGGGACGCCGAGCACGTTGCCCAGCATCCGGACGCCTTCCTCGAGTTCGATCAGGCCGACCGCGTACGGCATGTCGAACGCCGGGAACTTCGGATAGTGCATCGTGACGTGCGAGTACACGACGCCCTTGCCGGCGGACTCGACGGTCTCCCATTCGAGCGACGCGCAGTTGTTGCAGCCGGGCGCGAACGGGAAGCGCGGGGTGGCGCAGGCGGCGCACTTCTGGAACAGCAGCTTCCCGGCGTCCACACCGTCCCAGTACGCCTGGTTGTCCTTGTTGACCACCTTGCGCGGGCGCAGCGGCCGCTCGGCGGGCGGCGCGGCCTTGGCCTTCTTCTTGTGCGGGGTGTAGCGCAGGATCCGAAAGCGGTGCGTGCCGACCAGTTCGCGGCCGGCCTCGCCGTCGACGTAGATGTTGGTCAGTGTGGTGATGAAGTGGCCGGTGCCCAGGCCGGTGGTCTTCTCGTCCGAGACGGTCTCGATCAGCTGGTCGTACTGCACCACCTCGCCCAGGCGCAGCGGGCGCAGGTACTCCTGCTCGCAGTTGGTGGCCACCACCGAGCCGAAGCCGTTGTCGGTGAAGTGTTTGTACAGTTCGCCGGTCGCCGAGTTCGCCGGGGCGCCGCCCTCCAGGCCGCGCATGATCCACACCTGGAGCATGGTCGCGGGCGCGACCACCTCGCCGAAGTGGGTGCGGGCGGCGGCCTCGGGGTCGGTGTACACCGGGTTCGTGTCGCCCATGGCCTCGGCCCAGTGCCGAATCATCGGCCCGTTGACCGGGTCGAGCGCGAGCACGCCGGAGACGTCGTGCACACCCTCGTACTTCTTGACGACCGCGAGGAAGGCGGCCTTGTCCTGGCTGTTGGGGTCGGTCATGTCGTCCTTCACCGCTTCACTCGGGTCATGCCAAGGCGAACCATGGCGACGATCTCGCGCTGGACCTCGCTGACGCCGCCGCCGAAGGTGTTGATCTGCGCGCGGCGGTTCATCGCCTCCAGGAGGCCGTCGCTGAACGCGCCGGGCGACTTCGGTCGCAGGGTCGCGTCCGGGCCGACGATCTCCATCAGGTTGCGATACACCTCGATGGCACCCTCGGTGCCGAAGAACTTCACGCCCGACGCGTCACCCGCGTTGAGCGTGTTGTTGCCGACGTCGTGCACGAGCCGCCAGCTGAACATCCGTACGGCGGACAGGCGCGCGTAGGTCTCGGCGAACTTGAGCTGGACCCAGGGCTGGTCGACCACCTTGACGCCCGGCTCGATCTCGGTCTCGCGGGCCCAGTCCAGCACCTCGGCGAAGAAGTCCTCGGCCTGCATGCCCAGTGCCGCGAGCGCGACCCGCTCGTGGTTGAGCTGGTTGGTGAGCAGCTTCCAGCCCGAGTTCTCCTCGAACACCAGGTTGTCGTAGGGCACCCGGATGTTGTCGTAGTACGTGGCCGTCGTGGTCATCCCGCCGACGGTGACGATCGGGGTCCAGGAGAAGCCCGGGTCGCTGGTGGGCACCAGGATCATCGTGATGCCCTTGTGCTTGGGGGCGTCCACGTCGGTGCGGCAGGCGAGCCAGATCCAGTCGGCGCCCTGGGCGGTCGAGGTGAAGATCTTCTGCCCGTTGATCACCCACTCGTCGCCCTCGCGCACCGCGCGGGTGCGCAGCGACGCCAGGTCGGTGCCGGCCGAGGGCTCGCTGTAGCCGATCGCGAAGATGATCTCGCCGGCGAGGATCCTCGGCAGGTAGTAGCTCTTCTGCGCCTCGGTGCCGAACTTCATCAGGGTCGGGCCGACGGTGTTCAGGGTGACCATGGAGACCGGCGCGCCGGCGCGGTACGCCTCGTCGAAGAAGATGAACTGCATCTCCGGGCCCTTGCCCTGGCCGCCGTACTCGGCCGGCCAACCGATGCCGAGCCAGCCGTCGGCGCCCAGTTGCCGGCGCACCCGCCGGGTGGTGGGGCCACCTCCCTCGCCCTCGCGGTCGAGTTCCGCGCGGACGTCGGGGGTGATCAGGCGGGTGAAATAGTCCCGCAGTTCTGCCCGCAGAGCGTCCTGCGCTGGGGTCGGGGCGAGATGCACGTCGCTGCTCCTTCACGTGCGTGGATCGCGTGGTCGCGACGCGGGTCGACGCCCGCCGGGCACGGAAGGGTCGCGGTCGGGTCTGCCCCGCGCTGCACATCGATACGGACCGGGAACGCGTGTCGCCCGGCAACATCGAATCTCTCCGACTCGCGATCGCTTGTCAATATCAAGCATTTTTTGGAGGCGGGATCACACCTCCGTCGACCCCCACCGCAGCGGCCGTGTCCTCGCCCGAGCGGCCTCCACCCGAGCGGGGGGTGGAGCCGGACCCGGCCGCTTCGCGGCGACGACCGGTGTGCCGGTGGACTCGTGGGCCGGGGGAAAAGGATTGGTCGCGGGTCGGGTGGGGCGAACAGACTGCGGGCATGGACATACCGAACCGACAGATCCGCGCCGCGTACACCGACGACACCGTCACGGTGTACCAGGCGTACAAGCCGCAGATCGCCGACGCGGCCATCCGGGGGCAGCGGTTTCCGGACACCTGGAGTCGGGAGCGGATGACCTGGGTCAAGCCCAGCTTCACCTGGATGATGTACCGCAGCGGATGGGCGACCAAGCCCAAGCAGGAGCGGGTGCTGGCCCTGGAGATCAGCCGCGAGGGCTTCGAGGCCGCGCTCGCCGGGGCGTGCCTGAGCCACTACGACCACACCACCCATCCGGACCGGGACACGTGGGGTCGGCGGCTGCACGCGACCACGGTGCGGATCCAGTGGGACCCCGAACGCGACCTGACCCTGCGGCCGTTGGCGCATCGTTCGTTGCAGCTCGGACTGGCCGGGTGGGCGACGCGTGCCTATGCCGACGAGTGGACGCGCCGGATCACCGACGTGACCGCGCTCGCGCACCGGGTGCACGATCTGGTCCGCGCCGGTGACCTGGCCACGGCCGCCGCATCCGTGCCGGCCGAGTCGGTGTACCCGCTCCCGGACACACTCGTCCCGGTGATCGGCGCCACCGCACTCGACTGAGCCGCGCCCCGAGCGAGCCGTGCCCGACCGGGCAGCGCCCGGCTCAGTGCACGGTCAGCCCGCCGTCGATGCTGACGATCTGTCCGGTCATGAAGCTGCCCGCGTCGGACGCGAGCAGCAGCGCCAGACCGGTCATCTCCTCCGGCGCGGCGATCCGCTTCAACGGCGCGGCACCCTTCATCCGGGCCATCGTCTCGGGGCCGGTCTTGCGGACCATGTCGGTCTCCACCGCGCCCGGGGCCATCGCGTTGACCCGGATGCCGTGTTCGGCCAGTTCGCCGGCCATCGTGCGGGTGAAGGCGACCAGACCGGCCTTGCCCGCGGCGTACAGTCCCTTGCCCTCGGCACGCGTGAACACCGCCGCGCTGACCACGTTCAGCACCGCCGCGCGCCCGGAGGCGATCAGGTGCGGCAGCGCGTACTGGACCAGGAACACCGGGCCGCGCAGGTTGACCGAGAACGACTTGTCCCACGCGGCGGGGGTGATCTCGCCGACCGGTTGCGCCAGTTCGTTCGCGGCGTTGTTGACCACGATGTCGATGCCGCCGAAGTGCTCGACGGTCGCGTCCACCAGAGCGGCCAATCGATCGAGATCGCCGCAGTGGGTGGCCACCGCGAGCGCCCGGCCGCCGGCCGCGGTGATCTCCTCGGCCACCGCGTCACACGCGTCCGCCTTGCGGCTCGCGATCACCACCGAGGCGCCCGCCGACGCGTACGCGTGCGCGATCGCCCGGCCGATGCCCCGGCTGCCGCCGGTCACGATCGCCACCCGGCCGGTCAGGTCGAACATCGCGTTCGCGTCCCGCACTTCACCTGCGTCGCTCATCTGTCGCCACCTCGTCGTCCGGAACACGGCACGCCGCACCGAGCGGAACCGCCGGTATGCCACCCGGGCGGATCGCAGGTGTGACACGCGTGGAGATTTGCATTGCACAGTCAATTACTTGTATTGCACAGTGAACTACTTCGGTGCAAGGTGTCGGGAAACACAACGACCGGCGGAGGGTGGACACATGACCGGGCTCATCGACGCGCGACGCACGTGGGAACTCGCCGAGAAACGCCTGGCGGCGGAGCACGATCCGCGTCGGCACGCGATCCTGACCACCCTGGTGGCGCACATGCGCGCCGAGCACGAGGGCGACTTGGACGCCCTGATGGCCACCGTCTCGCCGCGGGCGGTCTACCACCAGTGGGGTGCGTCCCCGGTGGACCGTGCCCCCAAGAGTCACGCCGAAGTTCGCGAGTTCTATCGTGCCGTGGTCGACAACGACTGCGGCCGACTCGCGCACCACATCGACCGCCTGACGGTGGATCAGGACACCGTGGTGACCGAGGGCATCCTGCGGATCGCCTATCCGGGACGGGTCCTGGCCGGAATGGGCCGGCCGATGCCGGACGTCGACGCGTTCTATCTGTACGAGACGCAGATGGCGATCGTGTGGGGCTTCGACGCCGACGCGCTGGTGCTGTGCGAGGACAGCTACTCCACGGGTGACGGCTTCGCCGACATGCGCCGGCTCGACCCGGACGAGGTGCCGGCGCGCAAGGGGGTCTGACGGCGTGTCACCGGGGCGCGCCGGGGCCGGCCCGGCCCACCATGGGACACGTCTTGTCCACAGGAAGCCCCGACATCCCCCAAAAGTTTCCACAGGCTGTGGACAACTTATGCACACCTGCGCCGACGCCCACCTCCGCTTGCGCACTCGTCCACGAACACCCGTCTTACGAGCACCCGTCTTATGCACACCTCCACCCCCGACCGTGGCCCCGGCTCGGAGCACGCCTGCCGGATGTGGCAGGAATCCATCCATGGTTGGCATTTCTGCCACTCACCTCGACCCGACGACAGCGACAAGGATCGAAGGCGAGCCGGAAGCCGCCGCACACCTCGGCCCCGAGGACCTTCCCGGGGTGTGCGGTACGCCGATCCGGCCGCTCGATCCCATCGGTCACGGGGCGGATGGGCGCGAGTCGCACCAAGGATGCGCCCGGAGCCTGCCGCGGGAACGGACAGGACCCGGACGTCGCGGGACGGATCGGGAACGAGGAGCCGCTCGTCGCCCGAGCGCTCGCGCGGACCGCGGCCCGACCGGCCGATCCACCGGATCACCGGCCGGGCCGTGGTGGCATCGACGCCCGGCGGGTTAGGTTGCCGCCATGCGGCGCGTGGGGATTCTGCTGTTCGACCCGGTACGGGTGTTCGAATACGCGGTCGCCTTCGAGGTCTGGGGAGTCGATCGCACCGACCGGGGCGTCCCGGCCTTCGAGGTTCGGGTGTGCGGCCCGCAACGCGCCGGGGTGAATCTGGGGGCCGGCGTCTTCTGCATACCCGACCACGACCTGGACGGCCTCGACGAGTGTGATCTCGTGATCGTCCCGGGCAACGAACACCGGGTCGTACCGAGGCGCGACACCTTCCCCGACGACGTGCTGCGGGCCCTGCGGTCCGCGCACGAACGGGGCGCCACGATCGCGTCGTTGTGTTCGGGTGCCTTCGTGCTCGCCGCCGCCGGCCTGCTGGACGGACGGCGCGCGACGGCACACTGGCTGGACACCGAGGACCTGGCCGACCAGTACCCGGACGTCACCGTGGACGCCAACGTCCTGTTCGTCGGCGACGGTTCGATCTGGACCTCGGCCGGCTCGGCGGCCGGCATCGACCTGTGCCTGCACCTGGTCCGCGTCGACCACGGCGCGGCCGCCGCCATGGAGATCGCCCGCACGATGGTGACCGCTCCCTTCCGCTCGGGCGGCCAGGCCCAGTTCGTCAACAACCCGGTACCGGCCTCGCCCGCCGCCCCGGACGACGGCCTCGGTCGACTGCGCGGCCGGGTCCTGGACGACCTGCGCCACCCCTGGACCGTCGCCGAGTTGTCCGCCCTGGCCGGCATGTCCGAACGCAGCTTCGCCCGGCACTTCGCGCGCAGCACGGGCACCTCGCCGCTGCGCTGGTTGTCCACCCAGCGGGTCCTGGCCGCACAGCGCCTCCTGGAGATCGGCGACCTCTCGATCACCGCCATCGCCCGGCACTGCGGCTTCGGCTCTCCCCTGGCCCTGCGCCAACACTTCACCCGGCACGTCGGTGTCGCCCCGAGGGACTACCGCGCCGCCTTCCGCGGCGCCCCGGGCCGCAGCACACCGGGCACGGGCGCATAGCCGAGGAGCGGGCCGGTCCCGCGTGGTCGAGGCACGAACCGGATCGGCTCCGCCCCGCTTCCGTCGACCGCCGTCACCCGACGGCCGACCACCGCCCCACGCCGGGCGCCTCGACCCGGTGGGCGGGTTCCGGCCGGCTCAGGAGCCCGCGGCCACCCGCACCGTCAGGGCCAGGATCGAGTCGAGGGACGGGGCGAAGGCGAGCGCGCGGACCTCGGCGACCAGGGCTCGGGCGTCGCGGCGGCTGCCGCCGAGGCGTTCGCAGGTCTCCAGGTCGAACTGGTAGTCCGTGCTCTTCGCCGCCGGATGCGGCTCGCCGACCCACTCGCCGCCCAGCCCACCGAGCACCCGTTCCGGCCGCAGCCGCCAGGCCCGACACAACTCGTCGATCCCGCCGACGGGGCCGTTCGCGCCGGACGCGGCCAGTCGCGCGGCGATGATCGCGTTGCCGGCCGCGATCCCGGTGGTGAGCCCGGGGGTGCCACCGGTGCCGATCGGCGCACCCGCGAACTCCCCCGCGATGCCCACCGCGTCCCGGACCCGGCACCGGTCCAGCGTCATCAGCCGGGCCGCCGCGAGCGCCGCGCCGAGCACCCCGACCGAGCGCGACCCGTCCGGAGCGGCCAACCGGCAGGCCATCTCATGCCCGGCGATCACCGCGAGCAACACCTCGTCGCCGCGCGCCTTGACCTCCTGACCGACCGCCATGGCGACCGGCAGCACCACGGCCATCGCCCCGCCGGCGCCATCGGGTTCGGGCCGCGCAGCGCCGATCAGCATGCCGTTCGCGAGCGCGGCCGCGGGCGCCGCGAGCCGGCCCGCGGCGTGCCCGATGAGTTCCGCCTCCGGTGGGCCGCCGATCCCGACGGCGACGTGGACGGCGGGGTCCACCAGGCCCACGCGCGCCGCGCCGACCCCGGCCGCGATCGCGGTCAGAATCCGCCGACCGGCCGCCCGTCGTACCGGCACGGGGACATGACGCATCGTCAGTTCTGTGGCCCAATCGGCGAATTCACCCGATACCGGCATGAAAACCCTCCCCGTACCTCGACTGCACGACGGCGTGGTGCCAAAGGACGGCGCAATGTCCCATTGTGACCGTCCTGGTGACGTCGCGTCAGCCCCCAATCACTCGGGCGCACGGGTGGTGGTCGCGGCGGGCGGGCGTCGGATCAGCGCACGATGCCGGCCGCCCGGGCGGCGGTCAGCCACTGCGGGAACTCGGTCAGGATCCGCTCGTACAGCTCGACGTCGGAGATCCGGTCGATGTCGTCCACCTGGAAGAAGCCGGCGTTGTCCACGAGCCGACCGGGCATGGTGTCGATCCGCTCCAGGATCCCGTAGTTCGAGCGGCCCAGTCCGACGAACTGCCAGAAGATCGGCAGCCCCGCCGCGTCGGTCAGCAGGCGCTGGATCTGCTTGCTGCGGTTGACCCCGCCGTCCGAGTAGAACAGCACCAGCACCGGCGCGCCCGGCTCGCGGCGGTAGCGCGCGATGATGTCCTCGATCACCGCCGGTTCGTTGTTGCCGCCGAACACGCCGGACAGGTGGTCGGGCGAGCGCTGCGCCCCGTTCGGCAGCGGGGGCGACTGCGGCCGGTTGTTGCGGCCGTCGATGTACACGTTGTCGGCGATCCAGCGCGGCAGTTCCGGGATGCGGACCGGGTCCAGCGGCGCGAACTCGTCGGCGAAGATCCACGCGTCCAACTCGCCGTCGTCGTCGAGCCGGGCCGCGATCGGCGCCATGCGCTCGACCAGGCGCCCCACCGCGCCGTTTCCGTACAGCTCGCGCATCGACCCGGAGCGGTCCAGCACGATCGCCACCCGGGCCCGCACGTCTCGCAGGCCCTTCTTCTCCAGGGTGATCCGCACCGCCTCCTTGCGCAGCGAGATCCGCGCGCCCACCTCTGGCGGCAGCCCGGCCAGTTGCGGGTCGTCCGCGGGCGCGGGCAGGCGCATGGTCGGTTCGTCGCTGTACGGCGGCGGCGCCCACCCGGGCGTCGCACCCATCGGCGCGGCCGGCAACGTCCCGGCGGGCAGCCCGGCGCCGGCGCTCTCATCGTCCTCCTCGCCGACGTCCACGCCGTAGTCGCTCGCGAGTCCGGCCAGCCCGGTGTCGTAACCCTGGCCGATCGCCCGCAACTTCCACGCGCCCTGGCGCCGGTACAACTCGCCCAGCACCAGCACCGTCTCGCCGCCGCCGGCCTGCACCGGGAAGGTCGCGACGGTGCCGCCCGCGCCGTCCAGCACGGCCAGCGCGAGCCCGCCCACCGCGGCGAACGTGCCCTCGTGCACGGACGCGGCCACCACCACACGATCCACGTCGGCGGGCAGCGCGGGCACATCCACCGCGACCGCCTCGCCGCCCGCGGTCGGGCCGAGGTGGCGCACCGCGCCGGCGGCCCCGGCCGGCTGGTTGTAGAACACGAAGTCCTCGTCCGAGCGCACCTTGCCGTCCGATCCGAGCAGGAGCGCCGAGGCATCCGCGATCGGCGCGTCCGCCGCGCGGCGGATCACCAGGGTCAGCGGGCCCGCGGGAACCGGGACATTGGCCCCGGCGATCAGAGTCGTCATGGTCGTCAGTGTGGCCCGGATCGAGGCCCTGCCGCAGGAATGTGGGCACCGGCCGGAAGACGGACGTGATCGGCATCACGGGTGATGAGCCGTCACATCGTGAATGATCGCCCCCATCCGGTGGGAACCAAGCGGTTATGGGCAACAACGGTCATCATCCGGGCGGCCACCGCGCGGACCCCGGCGAGTGGAGCGAGGCCGAGCACGAACGTGCCCGACTGCTGGTCGAGCGCGCGGCGTCGATCGCCCGCCGCCTGGAGTCGCTGTGCGCCGCCGAGGCGGCCTCGACGCAGCGCGGCCCGGGCCGCACCTGACGGTGCCTCCCGGGCCGGTCGAGGGGCCCGTGGGACCCCCTCGCGACGTCCCGTCCCCTCCATGGCACGTCGTGGTACCGCCGTCACCGGAGTAAGAAAAGCTGACAGAACGGCCGAAGGCGACCGCATCTCCCGGTGTTCGCACAGGAGATACGGCCGCCCCCGACCGTCTTCGCACAGCTCGCTCCGCGCACCACGTGCGCGCAGCGTGTTCTTCGCACCGCTCACTCGACCGCCGTGCACCGCGTCGCGGGCACCGCACGGCGTACGCCGAACGTTCGGGACCGAGGCGGTCCCGGGAGGTTCTAGCGCAGGACCAACTGCTGGCCCGGGAGGATCAGGTCGGGGTTGCTGCCGACCACACCCTGGTTCTTCGCGTACAGCGCCTGCCAGCCGCCGCCCACGTTGTTCGCCGCGGCGATCGCGCTGAGGGTGTCACCGGTCTTGACGACGTAGGCGCCCTCGGTCGAGGTGGTCGGCGCGGTCTCGGCGACCGGAGCCGCGGCCGGCTTGCTCGCCGGAGCGGCCTTCTTCGGCGTCTCGCTCTGCGGCGCGACGACGACCTTCTTCGGGGTGCTCTTGGGGGTGGTGCTCTTCGGGGTCGACTCCTTCTTCGGGGTCGACTTCTTCGGGGTGGTGCTACCGGCGTCCGGGCTGCCGCCACCGCGGGTCAGTCCGGCCTTGACCGAGCACACCGGCCAGGCGCCCGGGCCCTGGGACTTGAGCACGTTCTCGGCGACCCGGATCTGCTCGGCCTTCGAGGCGTTCTGCGGGCTGCCGGTACCGCCGTTGGCGCGCCACGTGCTCTGCGTGAACTGCAGACCGCCGTAGTAGCCGTTGCCGGTGTTGATGGACCAGTCGCCGCCGCTCTCGCACTGGGCGACCTTGTCCCACGTGGAAGTGGTGGCAGCGCCGGCCGAGGTCGCGGTCGCGAGCCCGACGAGCGGGGTGGCGGCGACGACGCCGACAATGGTCGCGGTGCGCAGACGGCGCTGGGTACGACCCATGCCGCGGTGCGTGTTGGTGCGACCGAAAGCGTTGCGGAGAGACATACATTCCTCTCGGAATTCCCCTGGGGCGGATGGACCGGCGCGATCCTTGCGGATCACCCCCGCCCGGAACCGAACGATCACGTCCAAGACGTGATGTCCGATGCCGCAACCCCGCGGCCCTCCCAGACCGCGAGTTCCGCCATGCCGTGCCGGCGGGAACCCAGGAGGTGCGATTTGCACATTGCCAGGACCATAAACAGGTTATCCGGCGCTTATCAACCCGCTCGGGTATTTACGCAGGTCAGGATAGGTATTAAAAATGCCCGCCAGACCCCTTCGAGTCGCCTTCCGAGCCCGATCGGCGTTTACCGGCCGGCAAACCTGGGAACCTTTTGCCCCTTTTGACCCACGGTTATACACACCGTGCGATCGCACCGTGACACACTGTCGAATCATCACCGCATGCGATCGCATGATCACGCAGGCCGGCGCCCTGAAGGCGGCATTTCGGGCGAGCCTTAAATACCTTTATGTCCGGCTTACACGTGCAGCGTGAGCGTCATCACAATTCCGGCGACGGTAGCCTGCGGACACACCGGGTATAACCGGCCGGCCACTGCCCCGGACAACCGTGCCGGCCTGCATGTATTCACGCTGCGAGAGCACTCCGCCACCGGCCGGAAAAGTATGCCGAATGCGATCCGCGCCACATCCGGATCTGTGACCCGCGCCACTTTCACCCGCGCGTGGCGCTATTTTCGCCCCTTTCGAGGGACACCACCGCGGAACGCGATCCTCCGGAAGCCGGAGCTTCGGGAAAGCGCGCCGATATCACGATGCGTGTCGGCGGGAAAGCGGATTCCGTGCGCCGAAAGTCGCGCCCGGCGTACCCCTATATATAGGAGTGCTCTTCCGGGGTCGGACGCGCCCCGGTACGGACGAATACGCACCCCGGCGCGGGCCGAGACCCACCCGGGGTCGCCGGGGGGTGCGAGGTGCGCCCGGACACCCCCGGCGCGGGCCGAGGCGGGTTCGACCGGGTCGACCACACGCTTCGACCTTCGACCGGGTCGATCACACGCTTCGGCGTCGACCGGTTCAACCGCGCGATTCGTGCTTCGACCGAGGCAACAACCCGCTTTCCATGGCGATGACCACCGCGTGCGTGCGGTCGCTGACGTCGAGCTTCGCGAAGACCCGCAACAGGTGCGTCTTCACGGTCGCCTCGGCGATCACGAGTCGCTTGCCGATGTCCGCGTTGGAGAGGCCGTCCGCCACCGCGTCGAGCACCTGCACTTCCCGCGAGGTCAGCACCACCGGGGCGGGCCGGCGCATCCGGGCCACCAGCCGCTCCGCGACCCTGGGGGCCAGTACGGTCTGGCCCCGAGCCGCCGAGCGGATGGCCTCGACGAGTTGTTCGCGAGTGGTGTCCTTGAGCAGGTAGCCGATCGCACCGGCCTCGACCGCGCGCTCGATCTCGGCGTCGGTGTCGTACGTGGTCAGGATCAACACCCTGGTCCGGACCGGGAGGCCGACGATCCGGGTGGTGGCGGCCACCCCGTCCAGCACCGGCATCCGCAGGTCGATCAGCGCCACGTCGGGTTCCAGCCGCTCGACCAGTTCGACGGCGGCGAGGCCGTCACCCGCCTCGCCGACGCTCTCGATGGTGGGCTCCGCGGCCAGCAGGGCGACCACCCCGGCGCGCATCACCGAGTGGTCGTCGACCACGATGACCCGCAGCGTGTCCTGTGTCATGTCCTTCACTCCTGACCGTCGGTGGGAATCATCGCCAGGATCCGGGTGCCGTCGCCGACCGAACTGGTGACGGTGAACTCGCCGCCGAGTTCGGCCAGTCGCTTGCGCATGCCGTCGAGCCCGAAGCCGCGGGCGTCCCCGACCACGAACCCCCGCCCGTCGTCGGTGATCTCCAGCTCGATGCCGTGCGAGTACCGGGCGAGCACCACGCCGACCGCGGCGGCCTCCGCGTGCTTGCGTACGTTGGCCAGCGACTCCTGGGTGCAGCGCAGCAGCGCGATCCGGGTCGGCTGGTCGCACTCGACGTCGGGCAGGTCCGCGTCCACGGTGATCCCGGTGTCCTCGACGAAGCGGTCCAGCGTGCGGCGCAGGGCTCCGGCGACCGAACCGGGGACGACGCCGCTCTGCGGGGCGGAGCCGACCAGTACCCGGGCCTCGGCGAGGTTCTCCCGAGCGGTGTGCTCGATGGAGAGCAGCTGCCTGCCGCTGGTCGCGGGATCGCTCGCGATGCCGGAACGGGCCGCCTCCGCCAGCACGATGATCGACGCGAAGCCCTGGGCGAGGGTGTCGTGGATCTCCCGGGCCAGCCGCTCCCGCTCCTCCGCGGCGCCCCGACGCTGGTTGGCCTCGGCCAACCGGAGCTGGGCGCTCTCCAGTTCGCTGCCCAGGACGCGGACCCGCTCACCGCTCTGCTCGACGAGGCGGTGCACCGACAATCCCAGCGGCACGCTCACCGTGTAGGCGATCAGGGTGGCGACGGTGTTGCCGGTGAGCAGGTCCGGACTCCACCCCTGCGGCGCCACCCCGCCGATCACGGTGGCGACCGCGGCGAGGCCGCCGTAGGTGATCGCGGGCCTGGGGTCCCTGGTGAGGAACCAGAAGAGCGGGAGGGTCGCGACGTACACCGAGGCACCGCCGTCGCGCGGGTAGGCCATCGCGCCCAGCCCGACGATCAGCACCCACCCGAAGATGCGCGGTCGCAGCACCCGGTTGCCGGGGAACACCCGCACGATCAGGTAGGCCAGGCCGAGCACGACCGGCAGCCCCACCGACCAGTACCGGGTCGCGCCGGCGTCGTCCGTGCCGGCGACGACCATCGGAGCCAGTCCCAGCAGCACCCAGAAGAGGATGTACCACCGGTGCAGGGTCCACATCCGGAACGGGTCGGTGAGCTGCGGCCGTTCGGACATACCGATCAGCCTACTTTTTCGGTCGTGCGGGCGTCGGCGGCGGGGGCTTGCTCCCGGGTCCGACGCGTCCCGATCGACGGCCACCAGGTCTTCTCCCCCAGCAGCAACATCGTCGCGGGCAGGATCATGATCCGGATCACGAACGCGTCCAGGAGCACGGCCACCGCCAGGCTGAAGCCGAACTGCTTCATCTCGATCAGATGCAGACCGATGAAGCCGGCGAACACGGTCACCATCACGAACGCCGCGCTGGTCACCACGCCGGCCGAACTGCCGATCCCGTCGAGCACCGCCTGCCGGGTCGACACCCCGCGCAGCGCGGCCTCCCGGATCCGGCTGATCACGAACACCTGATAGTCCATCGACAACCCGAACAGGATCACGAACAGGAACAGCGGTACGCGAGAGCCGATCGAGCCGGTGGAATCGAAGTCGAGCAGCCCCTCCGCCCAGGTGCCCTGGAAGGTCGGCACGAGCAGCCCGAGCGCGGCGCCGGCCGAGAGCAGGTTCAGCAACACACCGACCAGGCCCAGGACCACCGACCGGAACGCGAACACGGTGATCACGAAGGTGACCAGGAGCAGCGTCACCACGATCAGCGGCAACTTGCCCTTTTGATGCTCGGGATAGTCCGCGTAGCGGGCGACGTCACCGGTCACCGCGACGTCGACGCCGGACAGCCTGCCCACGGTGGCCGGCACGTACTCGTCGCGTACCCGATCGAGCGAGTCCTGCGCGATGGCGGCGCTGACGAAATGCGGCACCCGCAGTTCCAGCATGGTGATCCGGCGGTCGGGCGACGTGCGCAGCTCGGTGACCCGGGAGAGCGACGGGTCGGCCTGGGCCCGCTGTTCCAACTCGCGCAGCGCGCCGGCCACCTCGTCGGCGCGGCCCGCCTCGGCCCGGACCACGACCTGGTGCATCGACTTCAGTTCCGGGAACGCCTGGTTCTGCCGGTGCCAGGTCTCCATCGCCGGGAGGTCGCGGGAGTAGGTCTCCCGGCCGATGTCGGTCAGCTTGATGTCCGCGAGCGGAGCGGTCATGGCCAGCATCGCCAGCACGGCGACGGCGAGCGTGGCGCCGGGGCGCCGGCTGGTGACCCGCAGCATGGCCGAGGTGATCCGGCCGGCTCCGGTGGTACGCGCCGGCTTGGCCGCCGCGACCTCGCCGCGCCGGCTCGCCCGCTCGGCCCGACGGGCCGCCCGGCGCTCGGCCCGGGCGCCGAGCTTGACCAGCAGCGCGGGCAACACGGTCAGCGAACCGAGCACCGCGACCAGGCTGACCACGATCGCGCCGGTGGCGATCGAGGAGAAGATCACGTCGTCCGCGAGGAACAGCGTCGCGCTGGAGGCGGCGACCGCGAGCCCGGACACCACGACGGCGTGGCCGGAGGTGGCCGCGGCCAGCTCCACCAGGGCCCGCGAGTCGAGCCGACCGGCGGACCGGGCCCGCTCCTCGCGTTCGCGCTTGAGGTAGAAGAGCGCGTAGTCGACGCCGACCGCCAACCCGATCAGCAGGATGACGTTGGTACCGACGCCGGCGTCCGGGAACACGTGCGACACGAGCATGGACAACCCGACGGACGCCGCGATCGAGGACAGCGCGAGCAGCAGCGGCACGGTGGCCATCGCCGCCGACCGGAACACGATCAGCAGGGTGATCAAGGTGATCGGCAGCGCGATCAGTTCGGTACGCGAGAGGTCCTCGCCGCGTTGGCCCTGGACGTCCTTGCTGATCGAGGGGCCGCCGGTCTCCGCGATCAGCAGACCGGGATGGCCGGCCCGGACCTTCGCGGTCTGCGCCAGCAGCGGGTCGACGTGCTCCTTGCCCTCGAGTTCGGCGCCCTTCATGGTGACGTCGACCCGGACCGCCGTACCGTCCGCCGAGCGCACCGGCGCGGCCACGGACAACACTTCGGGTAGTGCCCGCATCCGGTCGACGACCTCGCGGGCCGCGGCGTCGGCGGCGCCCGGGTCCAGCTGTCGCGCCCCGGGCTTCGCGGTGATCAACACCCGCTCCATCGGCTTCTGTTGCAGCCCGCCCTCGGTGGCCAGCGCCTCGCCGCGCCCGGCCTCGCCGACCCGGAAGTCGTCGGCCGTGGCCGCGTTGGTCCCGACGCCGATCCCGGCTCCGAGGCACAGTGCGACGAAGAGGAACCAGCCGGCTATCGCCCGCCAGGGATGTCCGGCGCTCCACCGCGCCATGCGAACAGGAAGTTTCGTCATGCCCGAAATCCTGGTCTCGGCGCCCATATCCCGGACAGGCTCGACCGATGGAACCCGTCGTCCACCGATCGGTGGACAAGCGCGGCGGGAAGCAGCGATGACGACCGCTCCACGAACACCACGACACACACGTGGGCGGCGGCGCCCGAATCCCTCGGGTACCGCCGCCCACGTGTGTTCTCGTGCGTCCGCGTTGCTTCCTGCGGAGGACGTGGGATTCGAACCCACGAGCAGAGTCACCCCTGCTAGCAGTTTTCAAGACTGCCGCCATCGGCCACTAGGCGAGTCCTCCACACCCGTTCTGACCTCATCACTTACCCAGCAGACGAGCCCGGAGGCTCTTCCACTGGCCGCAAATTGGCCGCACGGGTGTCAGAGACATCCTCGTTGAGCTTGTCGCCCCACGCATCCGTCTCGTTCTCGAAGAGATGAGCATAGATGCTCAACGTCGTCGTTGCCTTCGAGTGTCCCAGGATCCGAGCCACCACGGTGACCGGGGCCCCCTTGCTGATCAGCAGGGACGCGCACGTGTGCCGAAGGTCGTGAACCCGGACCGAGTCCAGGCCAACCGCTTCTTTCGCCGGGCGCCATACCGTCCGGGCGAATTCCGAGGACAGCGGCGGACGCTCGTGCGTCCCCCAGGTGAAGAGCAGGGCGTCTTGCTCCTCACCCTCAATCAGCCACTCGATCTCGGCCACCAGTTCATCGATGAGAGGCACCGACCGAACCCGATGGGTCTTGGTGTCCGTCTCGTGCAGGTGGCCCCCCACTTCGCTAAGCGTGTTCGCGACCTGGACCCGACGCCGCTTGAGGTCGAAATCCATCGGCCGCAGCGCCACCACCTCACCCCACCGCATTCCCGTGTACGCAAGGATGCGCACCAACGTGCCCCACCGGCCCCCGCACGCATCGGCCAGCTTCTCGACCTGTTCCACCGTCAGGGGGACCACCTTGCGCTTCGTCCGCAGACGCGGCAGCTTGACCTGTCGCACCGGATGACGCACGAGGCGACCCGTACGCGTCGCGTCGTCGAGGATGCGGCCCAACAGGTGAATCGACTGACGGGTTCGCGACGAGGAGACCACCCCGATCAGCGACGCCGACCAGGACGACACCGCTTCGTAACTGATCTTGTTAAGCGACACGTCTTGCCATTCCGGCAGCACACGCGAGGCCAACAGCCCGCGCGTCTCCGCTTCCGTCTTGGGCTTGTCGAAGGTCTGCCGATCGAGCCAGCCCCGCGCGTACTCGCCGAACTTGATCTCTCCGGCCTTCGGGTCGATCCAGTCGCCCCGGACGATGCTTGACGTCTGCTGAGACAGCCAGGAGTTGGCTTCACGCTTGGTGTCGAAGGTGCGCGAACGCTCCTTGCCATCCGTGCCCCGGTACCGGGCCCGCCACTTGTCACCACGCTTGTTGATGTGTCCGGACGCCATCAGGCTGCCACCTGTCCCCCGAGCCAGGCCCGGATGTCTTCCGGGTCATACCGCAGCCAGCGACCGACCCTGTAGGCCGCCGGGCCTTCGTGCTTGTACCGCCACGCGTAGAGCGTCGTGACCTCTACACCGAGGTACGTCGCTGTCTTCTCGGCCGACCACAGGTGCTCGGGCAGCTTCGTCAGCTTCCGTCGTGTCGTCACGTCTCCTCCGTCCAGCGCACACCGCACGTGTTCGATATCTCCGCCCGGCAAGCCGCCCCGCCGTCCGCCGAGACCATTGGGAGGTCCGTCTCACAGACGAAGACCTGACCCCCGGCGAGGTAGCCGACCGGCGCCATCGGGACATCCCCACGGCCGCAGACGAGACAGGCCAACCCGTCGAGCCGATCGGGGTCGAGCGCCCCGGCCGAAGCCGGGGCGATCGTGGGGAACAGTTCAAGCTGTCCCTTGATTTGGCTCACTTGGGAGCCCCCAGAGCAGCCGGCGCCTTCGCTGTCGCAGCCCACTCCCACTGCGTCAGGACCTCATCCGGGACGTAGGGGAACCGCACCCGGACCGGGGCCGGGCTTTCCTCCGCGACCACGTAGCCCAGGCCGGCAGTCGCGTACCCGTTGGCAGGGGTCGCCGGAGTGATCAGGTGGCACCCCGCCCCACGGTCGGCAGCACCGTCACCGAGGACCATGTCCGTCTCGGATTCGGACGCCGTCCGCAGGCCGATACGCAGCGGGAAGAAGTCCCGTTCCGCCGCGTACGCCTTCAGGCCGCTCTGTACGAGGGCGAAGACGTACATCCCGACCGACCGCCCCTGAGTCAGCAGAAGCAGACGATCAGCACTCGCCTGATCGCGGCGCTTCTTGTCCGTGTCCAGCACGGCCAGCGCCGCATACTCATCGATCGCGAGCAGCACCAACGGCCGATCCGTCGAGACCGCGAAGTCGCGCCCCGTCGAGTCCTGACGCGCCTGCATCTCCTTGACGAGATCCGACAGCAGGGCCGCCCATTCGTCCGGCTGGTAGGCCACCCGCCGGAAGACGTCCGAGCACATCCGGAGTTCCTGACGCTTCGGGTCGATGCCGTACAGCAGCGCCAGGCCGGACCCCACCCAAGGCCGCAGGTGGTTGACCACGCCCCACAGCACGGACCCCTTGCCGGAGCCGGTACCCCCCACGCACAGGGTGTGCGCCAGCGGCAGCGACACCGGGGCCCCACCTTCCCCGAGCGCCGCATTCCACCGGAACAGTTCGGGCGACCCCGGCCAGTCACGCACGGAGACGATCCGATCCAAGGGGTCGGAGATACGCGCCGTCCACCCCAGCAACCCCGGAGCCACCTCATGCGCCGACACCCCGGGTACACCCCAGTGGTGCCGCAGTTCCTCGCAGGTCTCAGGCGACAGATAGCGCGTCACCGGGACGCCCGGAACCGGGCGGAAGTGGAAC
This sequence comes from Embleya sp. NBC_00888, assembly GCF_045207655.1. NCBI lineage: Bacteria > Bacillati > Actinomycetota > Actinomycetes > Kitasatosporales > Streptomycetaceae > Embleya > Embleya sp. NBC_00888. The sequence goes on from NZ_CP108784.1 coordinate 4,343,269, forward strand.
ACCGGACCGACAGGAGACGGGTGCACCGACACCAGTTCGGGCAGGTGCACGACCGGTTCAGCCTCAGCCAGCCGGACCATGAACCGGGTGTGCTCCTCCTTGGACAGGGTGGAGCGCCACACTTCCTCGCCGGTGGGACCCGGCCGGCCCTTGTCCACAGCGAGGTGAAGTTCCGCCATCAGTTCGGGCCAGCAGAACGAGACGAACTGAACCACACCCGCGCCGTGTTCGCCGTGAATCCGTACGAGCGAATCCCACCGGCGACGCCGCAACCAGGCCCGCGCACCCCAGACGAGGAGCGCCACCAGGACCACGGCCACGAACACCGGCAGCAGGGGGACACCGACCAGCATCAGCAGCAGCGTCCCGAGCACGACCAGCACCGATCCCCGCACGATCGGGATCTGCAAGAGCCGCCACGCGTAGTAGTCCGCACGGCTGTCCATCAGGCGCCCGCCGTCTTCTTGCCGGCCGGCACCGAGCCGTCAGCCGGGGCAACACCTTCGGCCTTGATCGTCCAGTTGACGCCGTAGGTGTCCTTGCCGGACCAACCGTCGATCCACGCCCGCCCGGTCAACCGGTGCGGCGTCATCAGCGCGAGGTCCGTCGCCGCCCCGGGCAGCGTGAGCCGCATCGGAACCGCCTTGCCCGCCCCGGACACCATCACGTTCACGTCCACGTGGAACGCGATCTCACCCGTGCGCTTGTCCGTCTGCTCACGAGTCGCCCCAGCCAGCGGGAAGACCATCACGTCGGACAGCACGATCGGGAAACCTTCGACAGCCATGGAGCCCACTCCTTGAATCGAGATGCCGCACGGCACGGAGATGCCGTTACGTCCTTTAGAGGTGTTGGAATCGACGTCCGTGTGACACGAAGGCCGAAAGTTGCCTTGCAGGGGCATCCCGCCAACCGCGAGACAGCGCAACACCTGACCCCAGTGTGCAGAAGTTGCACACCATGGTCAAGGGTGATTCACGACGTGCAGGTATGGGTGTCCTGTGGGTCGGCATGGGATGCTGGAGGGACCCCAGATGAACGGAGCTTGACGACATGGGACGGTCAGCCCAACCGGTGCCCCCGGACTTGGACGAGTGGGCCCTTCACCACATCGAGACCGCGACGAAGTTCCTCGCTATCGCCAGCGAGAGATCCCGCCCGTTCATTGCCACCGATGACTACTGGTCAAAGATGGTTCTGCAAGCCCTCGAAGGGGCCCGCGTAGAGATCGAGCGGCTATGTGGCGTCATCACGTCATACGCAGTCAACGAAGCGGGCGTTAGCAATCGCGAATGCGCGGAAATCGCAGGCGTCGCACCGAACACCCTCCGCGCTCGGGCAGCTTCGTATGCCATGGAAATGGACGACGCAAAGCGTGGCGTCCTCGCATTCGAACAGCTCAACGCAGAGGCCCTGCGCGATGACGAGCTGTTGCACGAGACGCTGAAGGCACGGGATCAAAAGCGCGTTTAGGAATCCACTACGACGAAAAGCGCCCCGGCATCATCGCTGGCGGCGCTTTTTGCTGAGCCCAAATAACGAGAGCCGAGCGTCCCGATCAGGTGGCAGAAAATCTAGCTGGGAATCTGCAAGGTCAAGCAAAGAAGAACGCCACCAGACCGTTCGGTCGGGTGGCGCTCGTGTTTCTGGCAGTCGAGTCAGTCAGCTCTGCTTGAGCTTTTTCAGCAGCTCAGACCATGCGCCCCGTCCAAGTTCAAGATGACCGTACGCGCGCCGCTTCGTGTCCCGTACGCCCGCCGTGCCGTCCAGCGGCGCGACCTCTACACAGTCCGTGTTGGCCCCGGAGTGAGACGACTTGCGCCAGGCGCGACCGTTCATGTTCACAGTTCATCCAATCTGGTGATTATTGCTTTGCGCGACGCTTCCAGGGACAGCGCACCATTCTTGATATATTCAAAGTTGCGACGATAGCGTCGGATATCCCGATCGCTTTCCTTGAAGTCAGCCCCGCCCTGGTATTCGACGTATACGACGCTTGGGTCATAGTCGCCGGGAAAGTCAAACAGCGTGATCCCACCTACGTACGCACTCACGTCGGACGAAAAAGGGACGACATGAATGTCTACGTTCGCCATGTCGCCAAGATCAACCAAGTGGGCGAGTTGTTCCCGCAGGGAATCTAATCCGCCGATTTCACAATGCAGTACGGCCGCGTTGATGACCGCGACCAGGTTAACCGGATGATCTCCGGTGAGGATCTGCTGTCGCCGCACTCGAATTTCCACCAGCGATTCGGCGTTCTCAGGATCGGGCACCAGAGGACTCGACGTGATCACAGCATGCGCATAGCTCCTTGACTGGAGTAGCCCCGGAACGATGCTCGCGTGCGCCACGTAGATGTCTGATGCCTGCGCCTCAAGCGAGATGAACTCCTCGTACGACGAGATCAGAATGTCGGCGTACTCAGCCCACCAGCGCACGCCCCGGCTGTCCGTCAGCAGCGACTCAAGCCGGGCGATGCGATCCGAGGAAGCGCCGCAGGCGAGAGCGAAGGCATGGATGTCATGCCGGGAGACCGCCACTTTGGCGTTCTCCATCCGGCTGACCTTGCTCTCGGACCAATCACAGAGGTTGGCCACTGCGTCCATGGAGAGAGCCGCATCGGTACGCATGCCGCGCAACTCATTGCCCAAGCGGCGCTGGGCGTACGTCGGCGTAGCAGGCATGGTCCACCCCCAACGGGATCAAGTGTGCGTGCTCATCGTGCCGGCACGGTACTCCGGCAATCCTTCGGTCACTCAATCGAGCCACGATTCACGGTCGTTGACGTGAAAGGTATCGCGCAAGCTTGCAGGCATGCCATCATGCGAGGAAGGCGCCTGTTCACGCTCCGTGCTTTCAAGATCACCATTCCGCGTGGGTGCGTGCCGCTAGCCAAGGCAACCGAAAGGTAGCGCCATGCCCAAACACCTATTTGCCCTAACTCAGCAGTGGACCGAAGAGGAAGTCGACGAACTGATCCGGCGGGCTGAGACGGTGAAGGTTCGAGACGAACGCAGCGGGCTGGAAGGTCAGTTGCTTGCTCGCGAGGGTCAGCGCGTGACCATGGCGTTGGGCGGCAGCACCTTTCGGTTCAGGTTGGACGACCTTCGAGTGCTCGTGTACCTGGACGAGACGCCCGAGGAAGGCGAGGCCGATGCCGACCTATCGCGAGGGTGACTACGTGGAGCCGATCCATTCGGCCGCCCGAGAGGTCCGACACCCCGGTCAAATTCTCATGGCGCAGCCGCTTCCCCAAGCCGACCAACAGCTCACGGTGCAGCCGTTCGACGGGGGCGTCATGTGGACCATGCCGGCCAGCAGTGTCCAAAGCGTTGAGCGGCCGACCCCAACTCAATGAGAGGCAAAACGCCGTGTGGCGAGAGTTCGTGCCGGCCATCACCTACGGGGACGGCACCATTCGGGATGGCGACCCGGTCGTGTGGTTGGACGAGCAGGGAATTCCGCAGGAAGCCGACGAGGAGCACCCGCACGGGGTACTGATTGGCCGCACTGCGGATGAACCCCCGTTGGCCATCGTCCGGCCGCACACCGCGTACGACAGCTCAGGAACGGTCAAAGAGTGGCACGCGCCCCTTGACCGGATCGAGCTTGACGCGTTTCGCAAGAGAGTCGCCGCCGTTATCCGGCGTACTCGTACGCACTACTGCCCGGATGGCGTGATCGTGCGCACGCACGACCGATGACCGAGAAGCAGGCCGCCGACGAAGGGAGGTGAGAGACAATGGCGAAGACTGGTTACGTGATCTGCCCGAAGTGCAATGGCGAGGGACAGGTGGAAGTCGCGCGGACGGACAAGGACGGCAGGACCTACAAGGTCAAGGAAGGCTGCAAGACTTGCAACGGCAGCGGTGAAGTTCCGCAGGGGGTGTGATGGCTGAGGACGAACCAATCCAGTGCACCGGGTGCCAAGGCACTGGGTATGACAGCGCCGGACGTATGTACATGCCCGGCGACCCGAACCCGAACGTGCCGCGCATCAAACCGGTGACAACGATGTGGTCGTCCTCCCGCTGTACTCACTGCAAGGGCACCGGGTGGTTGCGCAACGGCCCGTGCTCCCCCCCGGAAGGCCGCGAAGGTGGCCCCTGGCGCCCGGACGGCACCACGCACCGCATGTAGCACTACGGCAGTCCCACACGGCCCCGATCGGTTCCATCCGGTCGGGGCTGTGTCCTTGAGTGCCCGCGTGCAGAGTTTCTGTACCGGATCAAGGGGCGCCCTGACGGGCGCCCCGGCCGGCCCACGCGCCCGGCCCCGGCCCGCCTTAGCCTTCGGCACAGCGGGCCGGACCGACCGCGCAGCCGGCCACGCGAACTCGCATGCGGACAGCGCAAATTGGCTGGGGCAAAAACCGGGTAGCGGGGTGATCTCAGGTGGGACGAGACTTCTTGCTCTTCTTGGGAGCCCCACCGAGGCCACCGTCTCTGCTAACCGGCGTTCGGTCGGGTTCCAGACCACGAACAAGGGCCGCGCCGAGAAGTCGTTATGCATCCGGTTGCCCCTGACCCGGGAACCACGGCGGAGGCGCATCCCCGGCATCCAGCAGCATGCGCCGCACCCGGGCCGCATCCTCCTTGTGCTCCTGGCCGACGACGACCCACCGAACCACCTCAAGACTTTCGGAGGACGCCGCAGCTTGGGTGTGTTCTCTCCGAACGGCCCGCAGCTCCCGGAACGTCAGCCCCGACCAACCCGGACGCGCAGGAACCGCCGGACGCGGCCGAGTCCACCGACGTTTGCACGGACGAGCCGGCACCCCCGGCCGCCCCTTCGTCCACCGAACCGGGCCCGAGTGCGGACGAGCCGGCACGGCATCACGACCGCGACCAGGACGTGACTGCGTCAGCACGTGCCCGCGAAAACCCCAGCTCTTATGCGCGCGTCCCGTGCACGACCGGCCACCCGAACAGACCGACGAGCACCGCAAGTCCATAGCCGCACCTTCGGCCAGTCGATGATGCAACCGAGCCGGAGCCGTCTCCTCAGTCTTGGGCAGATCCGCCCCGAGATCTTTCGCAGCGTACGTCGTGAGCTTGCCGAGGTAGCCGGCCACAACCCGAGCATGCGACCGGCCGCGACGCGTCGGATCCACAAGGCGCACGTCCACCTGAGAGCCCCACGAGAGCGCCACAGCCTCACCCGTCGAGTGGTCAACGACGTTGCTCCGTACGGCCGTTGCAGCCGCCCTCAAGTCCCCGCACAAGGCGTCCGCATCCGCAGGCGCACAGGGCAGCCGCAGAAGGCAGTGAAAGTGGATCGCGCCGCGTGCCTGCCACTCCCGAACCACGAGGTAGTCAGGCCGCTCCCCCAGCAGTCGGGACCACCGTTGCAGCGTCGTATGCCACAGCCGGCCACTGTGCAGGTTGAACAACGTCTGTCGGTCATAGTCATACGTCCGCATGTCCACAGGCACGCCCCGCAGCGAATCGCCCACCAGGTGATGCGCACCGCACCGGCACCGCCGAGGACTACGACGTTCACCAGGACGTGCCTTCGTGCCCGCCTTCGGCACATGGTGAACCGTGCCGAAGCTCGGAGCCGTCAGCGTCACGAAGACGAACACGGCCGAGGGGTCCATGTCGAGCGCGCCGGTACGAATGAGACGGGACGCGTCACCCCGGTAGAGCTTGGAGCACGACGGGCACTCGGAGGCCCGCCGGTTGCCGCAGCGAATCGGCACGGTGCGTGTGGTGCCGTCAGCGAGCAAGCCCATGGCAGTCACGGGCCGTTGGCAGGCGAAGTCCTCAACCGCCCGACCCGCCGCAGCGCGACGCCGAGCAAGCGCGTCGGATTCCTTTTCCCAGTCGGCTTGACCGAAGCCACCAGGCCGGCCACCCTCGGAGGGCGACGACGCGGTGACAGGGGATGGGTGCAACATCCTCGACTCCGTAACGAGCCGCCGCCGCTGTAACGGGGTCGGCTCAGTCGTACGAAGACGAGGTCAGAACGGGCCGGATACTGGCCGCAGATTGGCCGCAAGACCCTCAGCGGCGTCGGGAAACGCCGCGAAGTGACGCAAGATCAGCGATCACTCATCGGGGGTCGCGGGGAAGGCTCGAAACGCCCGTGACCAGCACCGGAAGGGGTTCCAGTGCTGGTCACGGGTGGGGCTTCGCAGGGGAGTCCTCACGGAGTCGGATTCACCGGCTCACGGTTTTCAAGACTGCCGCCATCGGCCACTAGGCGAGTCCTCCAGCGTCGCGACCGAAATCGGGCGCGGGCGCGATCAGTCTCTCATGAGCGATGGTGTCGATCACTGGGGATTCGGGGCGGAGGCGTTCGGGCCCGGGGTGGCGGTCAGTTGTCGCCGACGCGCTGGCCCAGGGTGACCTCGGTGGTGGCTTCCTTGCCGTCGCGCTGGTAGGTGACCTTCACCTTGTCGCCCGGGCGGTGGCTCCAGATCTCGCTGAAGAGGTCCTCATAGGATCCGATCGCGCGGTTGTTCAGCCTGGTGATCACGTCGCCGGCCTTCAGGCCCGCCTTCGCCGCCGGGCCGTTCGCGGTGACCGGGTCCTGGCCGTTGGTGCTCTGCGCCACGATCTGCGCGCCGGTCCCGGTGTAGCGCGAGTCGGGCAGGATGCCCATCTGCGCGTAGACCGGCTTGTTGCCCTGGATCAGGGTGTCCGCGACCCACCTGGCCTGGTTGACCGGGATCGCGAAGCCCAGGCCGATGCTGCCGGACTCCTGCTGCTGGCCGAACGGCGACTGGCCGCCGCCACCGGTCGAGCGGATCGCCGAGTTGATCCCGATCACCTCGCCGGCCGCGTTCAGGAGCGGACCGCCGGAGTTGCCGGGGTTGATCGCCGCGTCGGTCTGGATCGCGTTCATGTAGGAGACCTTTTGCTGGTCGCCGGAGGCGACCGGACGGTCCTTGGCGCTCACGATGCCCGTGGTCACCGTGTTGGAGAGGGTGAACGGTGCGCCGATCGCGATCACCGGGTCGCCGACCGCGACCTTGTCGTTGTCGCCGAGCGGCAGCGGCTGCACATTGGCCGGCATGTCGTCGACCTTGATCACCGCGAGGTCGTAGCCCTCGGCGCGACCGACGATCTTGGCCGGCTTGGTGGTGCCGTCGGAGAAGGTCACGCTCAATTCGCCACCGGCGGCGGCGAGCGAGACCACGTGGTTGTTGGTGAGGATGTGGCCCTGCTTGTCGTACACGAAGCCGGCGCCGGTGCCGGTCTCGGTGCCCTGACCGGACGCGCTGCCCTTGGTCTTGATCGTCACCGTGCTGGGAACGGCCTGCTTGGCGATGCCCGCCACGCTCGTGGGCGAGCGGTTCAGCGAGGCCGGGTCCACCGGGGAGGAGGACGGGCTGACGCCGGCCGTGGCCGGCTTGTCGTCGCGGTCCACGATCCACGCGCCCACCCCGCCGCCGACACCGCCGGCGAGCAGCGCGGCCACCACGGCCGCGACCAGGATCCCGGACGGGCGACGCTTGGGCTTGGGCGGTGCGCCGAAGCCGGGGTAGCCGGGATAACCGGGGTAGGCACCGGTGCTCCCGAACGGCGGAACGCCCGCGCCGGCCGCACCGGCCGTGGTCGGCCCGGCCGCGAACGCGGCGGGCACCTCGGCCGACGGCTCGCCCACCGGAGGCAGCGGAGCGGTCGGCGACACCGGCTCGGCGTGCGACTGCCCCACGGTGGGCGCCTCGACCGGCTTGGCCGGCACCTCGGACCGAAACTCCGGCTCGGCCGCCGCTTCGGAACGGAACGCCGGCTCGGCGGGCCCGGATCCGATCACCGGCTCCGCCGGCAGTGGTGTGGCGGGAGACGATCCGTGGCCCTCCCCTGGCACCGGTGAACCGACTTCGCCGCCGGTCACGTCGCGGTCGTCGCTCACGGTCTTCCTCCCACACACTTCGGAATCGTTGATGTCCACAGACTCCCCGACGCCCTGTCTGAACACCGTAAGCGCCGGGCGTCCCGGCCGCCCGTCCCCCTTATCCCGGGGTTATCCGCGCAGGTCGAACCCCCTGAACCGGGGTTCGAATCCCGGAAGAATCACCGGAGATCGGCCCCGATCCGACCCCGTCGGGCCGGTTCGCGCCCGGGTTCGGGCCCGATCGGCGGCCCCATCGGCACCGTATCGACCGCTCCCGGTGAGCACACCGGGGGCGTCCGAGGACCCACCCCACCGGCCCTGCGCCGGACCTGCCGACCAACCCGACGGCACCCCGTCGGCACCCCGTCGGCACCGCGACAACACCCCGACGGCAATCCCGACGACGACCCGACGCCGGACACCGACGCCGGACACCCGGCCGTCACCCTGTGCTCACCTCGGGATGGCACGATTGTTCCGTGTCCACCACCGGGGCGCGCCCACTGCGCGCCAACGTGCAGGTCGTCGCCCATCGAGGCGCGTCCGACACCGTCCCCGAGCACACGCTCGCGGCCTATCTCCAGGCCATCGAGGACGGCGCCGACGCACTCGAATGCGATGTCCGATTGACCGCCGACGGCCATCTGGTCTGCGTCCACGACCGCAAGGTCGACCGCACCTCCAACGGCAGCGGGATCGTCTCGACGCTGGAGCTCGCGGACCTGTCCGCGCTCGACTTCGGCTCCTGGAAGGAATCCGGCGTCGAACGCGAACGCCCGGAGGAGCCGGAGGCCCCCGACTGGGACCGCCGGTCGGTGCTCACCCTGGAACGCCTGCTCGAACTGGTCGTGGACGCGCCGCGCACCGTGCGCCTGGCGATCGAGACCAAACACCCCACCCGCTACGCGGGCCTGGTCGAGCGCCGCCTGGTCGACCTGCTGGAGCGGTTCGCACTGACCCGCCCGACCACCGAGGACCCGTCACTGATCCGGGTGATGAGCTTCTCCCAACTGTCCCTGCGCCGGATGCGGCTGATGGCGCCGGAGTTGCCCACGGTGTTCCTGATGGAGCACGTCCCGCTGTTGTTCCGCGACGGTACGTTGCCCCGCGACGTGCGCATCGCGGGCCCCAGCATCGACATCGTGCGGGCCCATCCGCGCTACGTCGCCCGCCTGCACCGGGCCGGCCACCGAGTGCACGTGTGGACCGTGGACGCTCCCGAGGACGTCGAGTTGTGCCTGCGGCTCGGCGTGGACGCCATCATCACGAATCGGCCACGACAGGTACTGGCCCAGGTGTCCGGTTGAACCCCATTAGGGGGCGTACGCTGGTAGCCTTTCGAGCCGTTATATCCGTCTTGGCAGGATCGCATACCCCTATACGCCCCTGGGCGAGTCGGAGCGCGCGTCGCCCCGCCGTTTCCCGTCCGTCGGCATCGGGCATCTCAAGCCCGACGCGCGAGAGATGCGCGCGCGACAGGCGTGTGCACTAAGGAGGCCGGGGGTGGCAATGGTCGTGGCCCGTGGGGTGCCCGATTCCGCGGCGGTGTTGGTACCGCACGCTCCGATCGGTGTGTCCGCGGCTCGGCACCGCCTGGCCGGCGACCTCGGCGAACGCGGCATCGCCGGGGACGTCGTGGACGACGCGGTGCTGATCCTGTCCGAATTGTTGAGCAACGCGCTGCGGCACGCCCGCGCGCTGCCGTCCGGCAACGTCCGCGCGGCCTGGTGGGTGCGTCCCGACGGGCTGCTCGCCATGGAGGTCACCGATGGCGGCAGTTCGACCCGCCCCCGGCAGGCCAGCCCGTCACTGAGCGCGCACGGCGGCCGAGGCCTGTCCATCATCGGCACCCTGGCGGCCGACTGGGGCGTGCGCGGCACCCCGGACGAGGTCACCGTGTGGGCGCTGGTCCCGATCGAGTCGCGCACCGGCGACCGGCTGTGGGACGAGTTCGACCTGGACGCGGTGGACCCACTCGACTGAATCCGCCCGCGCCGACCCCCGCGGCGTACGCACGGCGCGTTCACCCGTGCGGCCGAGCCCGGGCCACCGAGCCCGCAACACCGAGCCGGTGCGACCCGACCGACGCGGGCCGACCCGCGCACCCATCGCAACAGCCGCGCGTTCGCCCACCCGTTCGAGCGGCTACTCGTACTCGCCGAACTCAGTACCCTCGGACCTGGTGAGTCGTCGACCACCATCCCCCCGACACCGAGGCGGAGAGACCGCAGCATGGGCAAGAAGGCCGCGCTGAAGGGCCACACCGGCAACAAGACCCAGACCGCAGCCGCCACGGGATCCGTCCCGGTCGTCGGCGGTCGCGAACCGTGCCCGTGCAACTCGGGCCGCCGGTACAAGGCATGTCACGGACGTGAGGCGTCCTCCGCCGCCGAGACGCTCGTGCTGCGTCCGTTCCAGGGGCTGCCGAACGAATGCGACTGGATCGCGCTGCGCGAGTTGGTCCCGGCCGCGACCGCGCGGCTGACCCTGACCGGCGAGCACGCCGACCAGGTGGTCACGCTCGCGACCGTGCTGCCGATGGCCTGGCCCGCGCTGCGGCGCGCCGACGGCGCGATCCTGGTCGGTCTGCAGACCCACACCAGTTCGGGTGACGTCAGCCGGGACCTCGCGCACGCCCTGGAGCGCGCCCTCGCGCAGGAGGACGGCACCTCGGTCACCCCCGGCCCGCTGCCCGAGTCCGGCGACCGGCTGCAGGACCTGCTCGACCTGTCCAAGCCGCTGGAGATCACCGTCCACCAGGGCTTCGACTTCTGGGTGGACGACCCGGCCGCGATGAACGCCGAGGTGAGCGCGTCGCTGGAGCGGGCGAACGCGGCGGCCATGCCGACCGTACGGCTGACCTCGGTGGACGCCGCCTACTGGTGCGGCACCACCGAGAAGAACCACCTGCGCTGGGTGATGCCGTACGCGGAGGAGGAGCTGCTCGACGCGATCGCGCGGCTGCACGCGGCCGGCGAGTCGAGCCTGGGCGAGGGCACCCGCTTCGTCGGTTCGTTCCGCGCGCACGGGCTGCTCGTCCCGGTGTGGGACCTGCCGACCGCGATGAGTGCCGAGGACGTGGAGAAGCCGGCCCGCGAATTCGGTGAGCGGCTCGCCGCCGCGATGGCGGACACCAGCCCGTTGACGCCGCGTCAGCGCAGCGCCCGCAACGGTCTGCTGAACCGCCAGATCACGCTGAACTAGTTTGGCCCCCCGCTGACCTGCGGAAACGCAGGTTTCTATGACTCACGGGGCACAAGTAGGGCACACGCGGTTCGACCTCGGGTCATCGGCCGGGCTGAAGAACGCCCGGTCGATGGCCCTTCGCGCACGGCTCCCGCTGTTCGACAGCAGGTGTGTGTAGACACGCAGGGTAAATCCGGGATCGGAATGCCCCAGGTGTTCCGCCAGGTTGCGGATGTTCTCCCCTTCGTCGAGGCACACGCTCGCGTACGTGTGCCGAAGGGCATGCATGCCGTACTGCCGCACATCCGTGACACGGCCGCTCCCCGCCCGCGCCCGCTCCTCCGCCGTTCTCCGACGTGGCCTCGGCTGGAGAGCACCGGCCTCGACGAGCGCCGCGCGCCAGGGTCCGCTGTTGAACGTGCTGCGCGTCAGCGCCTTCCCGTCCTCAGTCGTCGTGACCAGCCGCACCGTGGTCGGCTTGCCCTCCGGCTTCTCCCACGGCAACGTCACCTCGACGGCGGGCGTCACCTTGAGGTGAGCCCGAACCTTCTCTGCGATGCCCTCCGACATGGGCACCTCCCGTGTGCGGTCGGCCTTCGGAAGCGCGAACACAAGCTGCCCGTCCATGTGCTTCACCTGCCGCCGAACGCGAACGACGAGGCGCTCGAAGTCGAAGTCATCCTCCGCGATCCCGAATGTCTCTCCCTGACGCAGACCGCACCCGTACGCCAGGACGCTCGTCATTCGGTACCGCGCCGGCAGAGCTCGGGTTACCGCGTGCACGCGGTCGACCGTCCACGGCTGAGCCTTGTCCTTGGTCAACGTCGGGAACGTGACTGCCGTCGATTTACACGGATTCTTCAGCAATACGTTGTCCGCCACAGCCGCTTCGAAGATCGTCGACAGCGTGCCGACGATGTTCCGGATCGTTGACGGCCCGAGACCCTTGTCGAGGAGCGTCTTGACGAACGCCTGGACCGTCGAGGGCTTTACCGCCCGCAGCTGCTTCGCACCGGCGGCTGCTCCGGATGCCAGATCTCCGGCTCGTGCTTCACGTGCCGGCCTCTGGCCAAGCTGTACCAGGAAGCGAAGGCACCCCTGCACTCCTACTGCCAGCACGGAGGGAGGTGAAGGTCATGGACGCCGTCATGGTCGAAATCACGACCCGACCGAGCGAGACCCGTCCGGAGGAATCCGCGACGGTCCCGGACTTGGAGGTCGTATTCAACCTGGACGAACTCGTAGAGTCCACGGGATGCAGTTGCAGCGCCGACGACGACCAGCCCTACTGACGGGCTCCGTGTCGCCGGCACTCGGGCCGCCCCGTTCCGCACGGGGCGGCCCGACATCCGCCCAAGGAGCCCTCGCTTGTCCATGCCCCGGATCGATTGGGACGACCTCCCCGCCGCAGTCCACTACGCCGTGGAGGTCCGGACGGGACCGGTACTGAAGGCGATGACCGCCACCGAAGGCGTCAACTCCGGTATCGCCACCCTCCTCCACGTGCCGGCGGGCAAGGTATTCCTCAAGGGCATCCCCTCCGGGCACGGACAGGTGCGCACCCAGGAACGCGAAGCGTTGATCAACCCGTACGTCGTCGCCGTCTCGCCGCGGCTGCTCTGGCGCTTCGAAGCCGGCGGCTGGAACCTTCTCGGCTTCGAAGCCGTACCAGGCCGACACGCGGACTTCGCGCCCGGGTCGCCTGACCTCCCTCGCGTCGCGGCCGTGCTCCGACGCCTGGGCGAGATCCCGTTGCCGGACGTACCCCTCAAACGCCTCGACGAGCGCTTTGTGTCGTACGTGAACGAGGATGACCGCGCGCTGCTCCAGGGAAATGCGCTGCTCCACACGGACTGTGCGCCGCACAACGTGCTCGTCTCAGACCAGCGGGCGCTGCTCATTGACTGGGCGTGGCCCACATCAGGCCCCGCCTGGGCGGACCCGGCGTACCTGATCACGAGGCTCATCGACGCCGGTCACGCCGCTCACGACGCAGACCAGTGGGCGAGGCAAGAATTGCCCGCTTGGGCTACAGCCCCCCGCCCGGCGGTCGCCGTATTCGCCCAGGCATGCGCCCGACTCTGGACGGAGATCGCGGCCAACGATCCACAGGACTGGAAGACCCGCCTTGAACGGGCCGCAGTCGAGTGGGCTCGCCACACGAGCGGGACGATCGACTAAGCCCCGGGTCGCGCTAGCCAGCACCGGAAACCATGCTCCCCACTCAAGGGGCTATGACCAGCCTTTCCACACCGGAGCTCCTGGACCTGATCAGGCCACACACGGGGGAACCGAGCGACATCCGACCCGCTTCACGCGGTTTCAGCTCCGACGTCGCGACCGTGATCGAGGGCGGAGCCGGCAACTTCTTCGTCAAGGCCGTCAGAAACCGACCCGGTGGTCGACGCGAATCCCTCCTCAGGGAACGCCTCGTCAACCCGACCGTGCAGCCGATCTCCCCGGCCCTGCGGTGGCACGCCGAGAATGACGACTGGATGGTGCTCGGATTCGAAGCGATCGAGGGGCGGCGCTCCGACTTCGCGCCCACCTCGCCGGACCTGCCCGCGATCGTCGACACCCTCAACCGGATCGGGGCACTCGACCTGCCCGAGGTCGCACACGACTGGCACGAGACCCGATGGAACCGGTTCGCCACCGACGAGGCACAGACCACGCTCTTCCAGGGCGACGCACTTCTCCACACCGACATCAACCCCGACAACGTCATGATCGGCCGCGCGAACACCTGGGCGGTGGACTGGTCCTGGCCCACACGTGGCGCCGGATTCATCGACCCAGCCTGCCTGGCCGTGCAGCTGATCGCGGCGGGGCACAGCGCCCGTTCGGCCGAATCGTGGGCGTCCGATTGCACGGCCTGGACGAAGGCCGATCCGAACGCGATCTCCGCGTTCGCCGCCGCCACCTTGCGCATGTACCGCGCGTTCGCCGAGCGCAAGCCCGAAGCGGCGTGGCTCGGAGCGATGGCGGAGGCGGCCCAATCATGGGTCGTCTACCGGGGAGTGGACACCTGACGGATGGACATGGTGGGGGCGTCCAGCGCGGACGCCCCCACCGTGCTCGCGTATCCATGGGCCCCGGCGCGCTGCCGAGTCGCGGAGGCCGCGACGGGCGTTGTCGGTCGATACCTCGCGGTTCAGCCGCCGGGAATCGGCATCACGCTCACATTCGCGCCGATCGACGTCAGCTTGCCCACGGGGTCCTCGTAGCCGCGTTCGACGTATCGGGTGCCGCGGATGGTGCTCTCGCCGTCGGCGACCAGCGCAGCCAGGAGGTAGGCGAAGCCGGCGCGTAGGTCGGGGATTTCGAGGTCGCAGCCGGAGAGGGGGGTCGCGCCCAGGACGACGGCGGAGTGTTCGAAGTCGCGGCTGGCGAAGCGGCAGGGTTTCCCGCCGAGGCAGTCGGTGCTCAGGATGATGTTGGCGCCCATCTCACCGAGTTGCCTGGTGTAGCCGAAGCGGTCCTCGTAGATGGTCTCGTGGATGACTGAGGCGCCGTTCGCCTGGGTGAGCAGGACCGTCAGGGGTTGCTGCCAGTCGGTCATACAGCCGGGGTGAACATCGGTCTGGACGTGGGTGGCGCGCAGTTCGCCGGCGCGGTGGAAGAGCAGGCCGCGTTCGGTGACCTCGAAGTCGCCGCCGAGCTTGCGCAGGTGGTTCAGGAAGGTGGCGAGGTGCTCCTGGACGGCGCCGATCACCTCGACCCGACCGTTGGTGGCCACCGCGGCGGCGGCGAACGAGGCCGCCTCGATGCGGTCCGGGACCGGCGCGTGGCGGGCGCCGCGCAGCTTGGTGACGCCCTGGATGACGATGGTGCGGTCGACGCGTACGTCGACGAGGGCACCCATCTGCTGCAGGAACATGATGAGGTCGATGACCTCGGGCTCGACGGCAGCGTTGGCGATGACGGTGGTGCCCTGGGCCAGGACGGCGGCGAGCAGGAGGTTCTCGGTGGCGCCGACCGAGGGGAACGGCAACTCGATGTGAGCGGCCTTGAGCTTGAGGGCCTTGACCTTGACCGAGCGCAGTTGCTCGACGATCTCGGCGCCCATGGCGCGCAGGCCCGCCAGGTGGAAGTCCACGGGGCGCTTGCCGATCTTGCAGCCGCCGGGGAGCGGGACGACGGATTCGCCGACGCGGTGCAGGAGCGGTCCCATCATGAGGATGGGGATGCGGTTGACGCCGGAATACGCCTCCGACAGCGAGGGGTTCGAGACGTGGGGCGTGCACACGCGCACGGTGTGCTCGTCGAGCCATTCCACCTCGGTGCCCAGTTCGGCGAGCATGTCCAGGACGATCTGGACCTCGACGATCCGGGGCACCCGCGTCAGGGTGCAGGGCTGATCGGTGAGCAGGGTCGCCACCAGGAGCTTGGTGACGCTGTTCTTCGCCCCGGACACCTGTACCGCGCCACGCAGTGGTTCCCCGCCGGTGATGCGGTACAGGTGCCGGTCGGCGGCCATGGTCTGGGCGGCCGTGGCCGCGTCGTTCGCCCCCACGGGCGCACCTCCATAGTGATCATGTGGATACGCTCGGTGAAAGCGCGGACCTGATTCAACCAGAAGCCTCGACCCGCTCAGGGCGTGATGTTCAGGCGTACAGGGGGTTGGTACGCACTTGCGACAGGCCGCCCGCGAGCGTCGCCTGGAGGATGGCGGCCCGGGCGCCCGATTCGATGCGGTGGGCGTTGTTCGCGGCCTCGTCGAGGGTGCGGCCGATCGCCATCAGGCCGTGTCGGTAGATCGTGAAGCCCAGTCCGTGGCGGTCGAGTTCGGCCGCGCGCGGGCGCAACGTGTCGAGGATCTGCGGGACGATCTCCATGTTGACGGCGTACGGGCCGGGACCCTGGACGATGCCCGGCGGGATCGGGTGCCGCGATCCCTCGCGGGCGACGCGCTGCTTGACGACCAGGTCGTCGGCGCTCGCGCAGGCGATCGTGCCGAGGGTGTCGAGTTGGTTCGTGACGCTGGGGATCTCCGCCCCGAGAGAGGCGAACGCGAGGGCGTGCGGGGAGTGGGCGTGGACGATGCCGTGGCACGCGGGGAACTCCCGGTACAGCGCCAGGTGGACGGGGGTGCCGGAGGCGCCCAGCGCGCCGGTCTGTTCGACGATGTCGCCGTCGGGGTCGAGCACGATGAAGTCGTCGACGGTGACGTCCCACCAGCGGAAGGACAGTCCGGTGCAGGCCATGAGGATGTTGCCGTCGTCCAGACGCCGGCTGAGGGCACCGCCGCCGGGCTCCAGGACGTCCCACCGCTTCAGGTGCTCGGTGGTCCTGACCGCGTGTTCGCGTTCGGTCGTATAGCGCACGAGGTGTACCTCTCTCAGGATCGGGGTTCGAGGACGGGGGCGTACGGGGAGCGGGTCTCCCGCTCGGCGATGTCGATGTCGCAGGGGGCGTTGCGCGGACGGACGACCGTGTGGGCGGGCACGACGGCGCCGGAGAACTGGACACCGCCGTAGAGGATCGAGCCGGGGCCGATCAGGACCCCGGGGCCGACGACGACACCCGTGGCGGATCGTGATCCGTCGCCGAAGACCGCGCCGAACTTCGGGCTGCGACAGCCGTAGACCTCGCCGGAGGGGAGGCGGATGGTGATCTCCTTGTCGGGACGCCGCATGTCGTCGTTCCACAGGCTCACCGACGCGACCAGGACCCCGGCCCCCAAGTGCACGTCGCGGCCGACGATGGTGCGGCCGAGCGAGATCCGGTGTCCGAGCATCGAACCCTGCGCGACCAGGCTGCGGATGACTTCGCAACCGAAGCCGACCACGACGCCACGCGAGAGGATCGAGCCGTCCCGCACGGTGCTGAACTCGTGGACGACGACGTCGGGGCCGATGAGGACGTCGTCCCCGATGCGTGCCGAGGGGTGGATGCGCGCGCTCGGGTGGATGCGGTCGGGCGCCGCGGCCAACGCCTCGCGATGCGCGAGCGCGTACGCACCCATCAGGTCGCCGATCGCGCACTCGGCCAGCCGGGCCAGGCCCCACGCGCGCAGCATGGTGTCGTCGTCCAGGCGCGTGTACTCGCCCAGTGTCGGAGGACCGGACATCAGCGCGCACCGACGAGGGCGCGCTCCGCGATGAGGCGATGGCACAGGACCAGGTACTCGTCCGCGCAGCGAGCCGGCGAGAACCGGCCGATAGCCCTCGACCGCGCTGCCCACCCCAGCTGCGCGAGCGCCGCCGGATCCATCGCCGCGACCTCGTCGAGCACCCGAACCAGCGCCGCAGGATCGCCCGGGTCGTAGGTGAAGCCGGTCAGGCCGTGCAAGACCAGTTCGGGACCGGCACCGGAGGCCGGCACGATCGCCGGAACCGCGACACCGGCCGCGTCCAGGATGCCGCGCCCGAACCCCTCCGACGCCGACGCCGAAACCAGAGCGTGCGCACCGGCGATGTGCCTGGGCAGATCGCCCACCCAGCCGCGGAAGGACACCGACGCCCGCGAACCGGCTGCCATCCGGTCGAGTTCCGGCTGCTGGGAGCCCGGTGCGCCGTACACGTCCAGACGTACCCGCTCAGGCGAGCGCATGCCGTCGACGGCCTCCAGGACGGCGTCCAGACGCTTCCACGGAACGGAGCGGCCCACCACCACGAACCGCACCGCCGCCCGCTCGGACCACGGCGCCGGACGCCACACCGGGACGGACACGCCGTTGTAGATCGCGACCACCGGCGCCCCGCCCGGCGCGACGGAGCGGATCGACTGCGCCGACGCCTCGCTGATCCGGACCCACGCGGCCACACCCGGCGCCAGGACGTCCCAGGGCAGGGTGCGCGGCGTGTACTCGGCGAGCGTTCCGGTGTCCGGGTCCACGACCCGAAACGCCTGCGTCGGTGCCAGGACGCCGCGCACCACCGCGATCACCGGAACGTGCGCCGGCGCGATCCGCAGGTCCGACAACATCGTGCGGTGGCTGCTCACGATCGCCGCGCCACCGGCGTCGAGCGCGGCGCGCACCGCCGCCGCGTAGGCGCGGTGGTCGTCGACCTCGACGGCCGTGACACCCTCGGCGCCCGCGTATCCGGGGCCGTCGCCGAAACGCCACCACACCACCGTCACGGGCAATCCGGCGGCGGCCAACTCGCCGGCCACCTCCGGCACCGAACGCTCCGCGCCACCGCGTGCGGTCGCGCACCAGGTCAGCACGATATGAGGCAACAAAGCCGCCCCCTCTCCGACGACCCCCACGGCGGGGGCCGGACAAGAACGAGACTGCGGCCGAGCGAATCGAGCGGGAATCGCTCCGTTCCATATAGGACGTTCCCATGGCGCCCTGACGGCGAGTGCGGCAACGATGGCACCCAGTGACCGCCCGTGAGGTGGGAGAAGCCCATGAACCGGCGCCCCTACGCCATCCCGCAGGACCTGTGGAAGCGCGCCGACCTGCGCGCCGCGTGCGCCGCGCAGGACATCGGGCTCATCCTCGCCGCCTACCGACGGCACACCGGAGCATCCCAGCGCCAGGTCGGCGAACTGACCGGCTTACCCAGCCCGACGTCTCCGCATACGAGAACCGGCGCCACCGGGCCACGTCGCTGGCCGTCGCCGGCCGGGTCGCATCCGGACTCAAGATCCCCGCAGAGCTGTTCGCCCTCGCCCCGGTCACCTCGTCCGATCATCGCCCTACCGCCACCTGGGGACCCGCGCATATCGTGGAGGAACTCGATCGCGCCACGCGAGGGGACCTCATGCTCGGACGCCGGGAACTCATCGAGACCGCCGCAGCCGCCATCGGCGCGGGAAGCGCCCTGGTGACACCCATACGACGCTGGCTCGGCCAAGACCCCACCCCCCTGCCCCACGGCACCGCCGACGGCATCGGCCCCGACGAACTCGCCGGCCTCGCCGCCACCGCGACCGCCTTCCGCAACTGGGACGTGCAATTCGGCGGCGGCCTGCGCCGCAAAGCCGTCATCGGCCAACTCGCCGAAGTCGTCGACCACCTGCGCGAGCCCCACCCGGCCCCCACCCAAAGCGAGCTGTACCGCATCACCGCCGACCTCGCCGAAACCGCCGGCAGCGCCCTGTGGGACGTCGGACTCCACCAACGGGCCCAGCAGTACTTCTCCCTCGGCGTCAAGGCAGCCGCCCAAGCAGGTGACAAGCCGCTGGCAGCACACATCCTCGCCACGATGGCCGTCCAAGCGGTCGAACAAGGCCACCTGCGTACCGGACTCGACCTGATCCAGATGGCCCAACACGGCATGCGCCGCACCCCGATGCCCCGCCTCGACAGTATGCTCGCCACCCGCGAAGGCTGGATCTGCGCCCAACTCGGCCGCATCCAGGACTGCCACCGCGCGATCGGGAACGCGGAGGACGCGTTCACCCGAACCACGCACGACGACGCACCCGGGTGGCTCGACTACTTCAGCGCGGCCGAACTCGCCGGCACGACAGCCTCCGACTACCGCGACCTGGCCGTGCACGATCCGGGGCAACTCGCCAATGCGGCAAGCCGATTCGAATGCGCCCTGGCCCTACGAGGCAACGAGTCTCTGCGCTCACGCGCGTTCGACCTCACCGAACTCGCCAAGATCCAGTTCAGGCAAGGCGAGATCGAACGGGCTTGCGCCACCGGCCACGCTGCCACCGACGCCGCGGCCGGCCTGCACTCCTTCCGCGTCCGCCAACGCCTCACCGACCTGGTCCAGGCGACGGACGCCTACCGACACCTGACACCGTGCGCAGAGCTGCGTGAACGCGTCCAGCCGCTGGCTACGACGACGTGACGGAGGGCAGCTCACCGTCTTCGAGATAAACCGCGCAGCCCGCCTTCCGCGCAACCAACGCCTGCTCGACCCTACGGGCCCTGAGCGGCGGCATGTAGTCCTGGAGTTCGGCCGCCGCGACGAACCGGAACGACCGCAACTCGTCCGGCGGCAACCTGACCGCCTCGATCCGGTCGGGACTCAGCACCCCGCCGTCAAACAGCCAGCGCATACCGCCGGGGCTCCTCTCTCCGGGAGACACCCAATCGGCCACCAGCAGGGTGAGCCCGTCCGGCGGAACCAGCCCGAGTTCCTCGATAAGTTCGCGTCGACAACCAGCCAGAGGCGATTCACCGCCCTCAACCACCCCACCAGGGATCTCCCAACCGGGCTTGTAGGTGGGCTCGACCAAGAGGACACGATCCGCTTCATCGAGAAACACGGCCCCCGCTGCTGTCACAGACATTCGATGATCCACCGACTCACCCTGACATGCCTGACCTGGAGATGCCTGTCGACGGACGGGACCATCCCCGCGTGCGCGGGGAGCAGGGCAGGTCGATGCGGGCCCGACCGGCGTGATGGGGACCATCCCCGCGTGCGCGGGGAGCAGCTCGCACTCGACTGCTGGACCGAGTTCGAGCTGGGACCATCCCCGCGTGCGCGGGGAGCAGACTCGATGATCTGCAGCTTTAGTTCTCAGGGGATGTGTTTCTGGATACTTTCATTGAATCGGTCATTTGTGCTCATTTTCTACTTTGAGTACAAGCTGTCAGGGTCGGCGTCGTGTGAAATCGATGCCGTCTTCGTCGAGTGAATTCTGACCCATTGCCTTTGTGTGGGACCCGCCGCTCAGGTGGCGGTCGGGGTGCGTAGTCACTGCGGCACGCCTAACGCCCGGTCTTCGGGCGAGGCGCCGGGCAAGCCCTGGAGAGCGGTGACCTGAGTTCGTGCCACGAGGCAAGCTCGTCGCCGGCACCTGTGTGAGGTCCGCCCGGCAGGGCGGCACCGCAGCGTGAGCGGTGCCGGGTGGCTCGCCACCTGCGCAGACTCGGCTAAGGCAGGCGCCGGAGAGGGCACGATGAGGGCACACGGCAGGCAAAAATGGTGCTGACCAGCGAAAACTACCGAAGGGTGTTTTCGCTGGTCAGACCGTATCTAGTGGTTCCTCCGCAGGTCAGCGAAGTGCGGGGTCAGTTCACGCTGAACTAGCCGGACCCCGCGAGCACCCGGGTCGGCCGTACCCGCGGCCGACCCGGGTGCTCGACCGGACCGCGTTCAGCGTGAATCCGACGTCGGGGACACCAGCGACGGCGGTCGCGGGCCGAAGTCCTCACCCGTCCTCTCGTCCGCCCCGCCCTCCTGCCGCGGTGGGTCGGCATCCGCGGCCGGCAGTTCGACGACGACGGACAGCCCCGCCCCCAATTCGGTCTCCACCCGCACACTGCCCCGGTTCGCGGCCACCCCCGCCCACACGATGGCCATGCCGAGGCCGCTCCCGGTGTCCGAACCGGTACCCCAATCGATGCCGCCCGCCGTGCCGTTCCCGCCGCGCTCGCGCGCGGCCCGGAAGAACCGGTCGAAGATGCGCTCGGCATCCCGCGGACGCATGCCCGGCCCCTCGTCGCGCACGCGCAATACGACCCGCCGCTCCCCGTCCTCGTCCGCGGCCTCGGACATCGACACCGACACGTGCACATCCGCAGACGTCGGCGTGTGCGCACGCACATTGGTCAGCAGATTGCCGACGATCTGACTCAGCGTCGCCTCGTCGGCCAGCACCACGCAGGTCTCCGGCAGATCCGTGTACACCCGCCGGTTCGCCTGCTGCGCGCGCAGGTCGGCGACCGCCCCACGCACCACGCACACCAGGTCGATCGGGCGCGGCCGCAACTGCGGGCGCTGGTCCAGCCGGGCCAGCGCCAGCAACTCGTCGACCAGCCGGTCCATCCGCTCGGCCTCGACCCCCATGCGGTTCAGGGCCCGGGTGCGCTCGTCCTCCGACGCCAGCATTCCCTTCTCGTACAACTGCAGATAGCCGCGAATCGCCGCCAACGGTGTACGCAGCTCGTGCGACGCGTCGGCCACGAACCGCTTGAGGTGCGTCGCCGCGTGTTCGCGGATCTCGAACGCCGACTCGACCTGCTGCAACATCGCGTTCAACGCGGTACGCAGTTGCTCGACCTCGCTGAACGACCTCTTGCGCGGCGCCACACGCGCGGACAGGTCGGGCCGGTCCGGACCGCCCTCGGCGATACCCGACGCCGTCTCGACCATGTCCTCCAACGGCCGCAGCCGCCACCGGGCGACGAAGTAGATGGACCCGCCCAGCAGCACCAACAGGGCGCCGCCGACCAGCAGTTCGAAGTGCACGACCCGGTCGACCACACCGTCGAGGTCCTCGGTCGAGCGGGCGAGCAGGATGTAGTGGCCGTCGCTCAGGCGTGCCGTGACGACCCGGTAGGACTCTCCACCGAGGGAGACGGCGCGCGGCTCTTCGTGCGCCGTCACGCCGCGTGGATCCCGGATCACCGCCGCCAAGGCGCGCTGCAGGGCGTTCGGCGTCTGGTCGGCGACCGGCAGGGCGGTGCCCCGCTCGTCGACCATCACGAAGACCTTGCCGTGCAGGCCGACCGACATCAGCACATCGCGCAGGCCCGCGGTCGGGCCCGGTTCGGACAACTGCGCGCGGGTGAGGCCGGCCCGCTCGATGCCGGTCCGGCCCGTGGTCAGGTCGTCGTCGACGCCCGATTCCAGATAGTGCCGAACCCCCATCATGCTGAACCAGATCAGCAGCGCCAGCCCGATCGCGAGCACCGCGATGCTGCTCAGCGCCAGCGTCGCGCGCATGGCGACGATGTGCGGGCGCTTGCGCTCACACGTCTTCCCGCGCCGGCGCAGTCGTCCGCCCGCTCGCCCCGTCAACCCGCCCACGTCGACCCGCCCCTCGCTTCGCCGATCCCGCCCGTCACGCCCCGTAGTCCGCCGGCCGGAGCCCGTACCCCATGCCCCGTCGCGTCGTGATCAGCGGCGGCCCGTCCGGCACCAGCGGGTCGAGCTTGCGACGCAGGTAGCTGATGTACGTCTCGACCACCGTGGACTCCACGACGTGCTCGTACTTCCACACCTCGCGCAGCAGTTGCTCCTTCGGCACGATCCGGTCGCCGTGCCGGATCAGGTGGCGCAGCAGCGCGAACTCGGTCGGGGTCAGCTCCACGCCGCGTCCGCCCCGGCGCGCGGTGTACGTCGCCTCGTCCAACTCCAGGTCGCCGTGCCGCAGTACGGGCGGACGCGCGACCGGCGGCGCGCTCTCGTCCGGCGCCGGCCGGGTGCGCCGCAGCACCGCGCGCGTGCGCGCGACCAACTCGTCCACATTGAACGGCTTGGTGATGTAGTCGTCGCCGCCGAGGGTGAGCCCCTTGACGACGTCCGCGGGCGCGTCGCGGGCGGTGAGGAACACGACCGCGATCTCCGGCCGTTCGGCGCGCAGTATGCGGCACACCTGGCGGCCGTCGCCGTCCGGGAGCGAGATGTCCAGCAGCACGACGTCGGGCCGCACGCTGCGCGCGGCGGCGAGGGCGGCGTGCACACCGTCCGCCGTGGCCACCTCGAAGCCGTGGAACCGCAGGGTGATGGCGAGGACGTCGGTGATGCTCGGCTCGTCCTCGACGATCAGGACCGTGGCGCCCGCGCGTGGCTGACTGCTGCTCATGTCCCCAGTATCCGGCCGAAGTTTGCGGAACCGCGGGGGACTGCTTGTGAGCTTCCTGTGAGTGCGCCGCCCGCCCGCCGCACCGCCTCGGCAGCCGCCGAGTCTGGCCTCAGGACGCACGACCGGGCCGCGTGGCCCGCACGAGGAAGGAAACGGTTATGGCGGCTTGGGCGCGATGGTGTCTCGATCACCGGTGGGCGGTGGTCCTGCTGTGGGTGGCCGCGCTGTTCGGAACCGTCGCGGCGAGCGTGACGGCGGGCAGTGCGTACTCCAACGTGTTCAAGATCCCCGGGACCGAGTCGTCGACCGCGTACGAGCGCCTCCAGAAGGCCTTCCCCGACGCGGCCGGCGATGTGGACAACGTCGTGTGGCAGACCGAGCGCGGCACCGTGCACGACCCGGCGGTACGCGACCGGATGACCGCGCTGCTCGCCGACATCGCGCGCATGCCCGACGTCGGTCGTGTGGTCGGCCCCTACGAGCCGGACGGCGCCGAGCAGGTCGGCGCCGACGGCCGGATCGCGTTCGCGCAGGTGACCTTCGTCAAGCAGCAGTTCGAGCTGGACACCGAGAATCTCAAGCACCTGATCGAGCGCGCCGAGCAGGCCCGCGCGCCCGGGCTGCGCGTCGAACTCGGCGGTCCCGCGATCGAGGCCGCCCAGGAGCCTCCGGCCGGGCTGGCCGAGGCGGTGGGCATCGTCGCCGCGGGCATCATTCTCTTCCTCGCCTTCGGATCGTTGTTCGCGATGCTGCTCCCGCTGGTCAGCGGGGTGTTCGCGGTCGGCACCGGGATCTCCGCGGTCGTCCTGCTCAGCCACGTCACCGACATCCCGGAGACCGCGACGCTGCTGGGCAGCCTGATCGGGCTGGGTGTGGGCATCGACTACGCCCTGTTCATCGTGACGCGACACCGCAACGGCCTCAAGGCGGGCCTCTCCCCCAAGGAGGCCGCGGTACGGGCACTGGACACCTCCGGGCGGGCCGTGGTGTTCGCGGGCGGCACGGTGTGCGTCGCGCTGCTCGCGCTGTTCACCGTCGACATCACCCTGTTCGACGGAATCGCGATCAGCACCACGCTCGTCGTGGTGCTCAGCGTGCTCGCGTCCGCCACCCTGTTGCCCGCGCTGCTCGGGCTGCTCGGCCTGCGCGCGCTCAGCCGCCGCGAACGCCGGGCACTGGCCGCGACGTCCACCGCCGGCGCGCCGCGCGAGGCGGAGGCCGGGCGCGCCGCGCTGCGCTGGGCGGGCCTGGTGCAACGCCGGCCCCGACTCCTCGGCCTCGTCGCGCTGGTCGTCATGGCGGCGCTGTCGGTGCCCGCCCTCTCGCTCCGCCTCGGCACCAACGACCAAGGCAACCAGCCGACTTCGCAGACCGTGCGGCAGGCGTACGACCTGCTCGCCAAGGGTTTCGGCCCCGGCTTCAACGGCCCGCTGCTGATGGTCGCCGAGCTCGACGGCGCGCAGGACCGGCAGGCGTTGGACACCCTGATCACCGAGATACGCCGTACCCCCGGTGTCGTGCGCGTCGTCGAGGCCCCGGTGCCCGCCGACGCCCGCGGCCTCGCCGCCGCTACCCGGGTCGTACAGGTCGTGCCCGCGACGTCCCCGCAGGCCGAGGCGACCGACAAACTGATCGACACGTTGCGCGACAAGACCGTCCCCGCCGCCGCGAAGGGCAGCACGCTCAAGGTCCACATCGGCGGCGAGACCGCGCTGCAGAAGGACTTCGCGGCCGTGGTCGGCGACCGCATGCCGGGCTTCATCGCCCTGATCGTGGGGCTGGGCGCCCTGCTCATGCTGGTCGCGTTCCGCAGCCTGCTGGTGCCGCTGACCGCGGCGCTGATGAACCTGATCGCCGCGTGCGCGTCGTTCGGCCTGCTGGTCGCGATCTTCCAGTGGGGCTGGGGCATGGACCTGCTGGGGCTCGGCAAGGAGGGGCCGATCATCTCCTTCCTGCCGGTGATCATGCTGCCGTTGCTGTTCGGACTGTCGATGGACTACCAGGTCTTCCTGGTCAGCCGCATGCACGAGGAATGGCTGCACACCGGCGACAACGCCCGTGCGGTACGCGTGGGCCAGGCCGGGACCGGGCGGGTGATCAACTCGGCCGCGCTCATCATGATCTTCGTGTTCGGCTCGTTCATCCTCAGCGGCGACCGCGGCGGCATGATGGCCGGCCTCGGCCTGGCGGGCGCGGTCGCGCTGGACGCGTTCATCCTGCGCATGCTGCTCGTGCCCGCCATGATGCACGTCCTGGGCCGCGCCAACTGGTGGCTGCCCGCGTGGCTCGACAAGGTGCTGCCGCACCTGGCGGTGGACCCGCCCGACCGACCCGCCGGCGGCACCCCCGGCACCGCCGAGGACACCGCGGAGAAGGTGCTCACGCCCAGCCGATAGGCAGCGGGGCGGGGTCGATCCGCCCGGTGCCCGGCGTCCACCGAAGACGACAAAAACCGCCCGCACACCCGACAACGGGCGTGCGGGATCGGTCGTGATCGGTCGATGAACGGCCCCGGATTGGAGATCGGCCGGCTTGTTGTTACCTTTGAGACAGCTCGGTCGCTGATGCATCCCCCGTCTTCAGCGGCCGGGCCTCTCACTTTTCCGGGGTCTTTTCCCGATTTTGTCCCGAGGGCTTTTTTACCGCCGAGCACCGGATTGTCCGTATGCGTCGATCGCCGGACGAGGTGGCTTTCCCGGGCCGAAATCAGCGCTGCGTGGTGGCCGATCCCGATCGGAGCAGCTTGGTCGAGCCGTCCTTGGAAGCCAGTTCGGCGACCGCGGACCAGCCCTGGATGTCCTTGGGCACACGCACGCGCGGACTGTCGCAGCGACCCTCGCCGTCCTTGGGTTCGACGGTGCAGGTCACCCGCAGTGTGTTGCCGCCCGGCTGGAGAACGCTCATCACCAGCAACAGCGGGTCGGGCGTGGGGTTTCGGTAGTAGACCCGCCCCCATGCCTCCGAGCCGTCGCGCTCGACGCAGGTCTGCGCGCGCACCCCCTGGGGGCCGTCGACCGCCTTGCCGCACACGCTTTCCGTGCCCACGACCGGCAAAGTACCGGCCGTGGCCGAGGACTTCGCGGTGGGCTTGCCGCCGATCAACTCCAGCAGTCCGGCCGAACCGGGACGATCACGATCGCCGACACCATTGCCGAACTCGGCCGCCTTGGCGGCGCTCGGGCGGGTGGTCGGCCCCGAGTCGGCGGTGTGGCGGCCCTTGTCCGGGCCCGCCGAGTCCGCGGAGGCGGCGGCGAGCGGGACGATCAGGCACAGACCCACGACCGCGCCCAGGGCCACCGTGCGGACGTGACCCGTGCGTGGGCGCTGCATGGTGTCTCCTAGCGCGCAAAGCCCCCTCCACACGCTCCCCGACGATGGGGATCCGGGTGCGGAACGGGGCCGGAATGATCGGCGCGCCGAGCCTATCGCGCCGCCACGACGTGCAGCGATCACCACATGTTGCGGTTACGCCACAACGATCACTCCATCGCGTGACGGCGCGTCTTCGATCAGGCTCTGGGCTCGGCGTGTTGGCAGGTGTCCACGAGCGTGCGGACCAGGTCGGCCACGGCCGGCAACCATGGTCCACCGGCCGTCGGATCCCCGGAGGGAGCCGGTGGCCGGGCCCAGCGCAACATGCCGCCCTGCACTCGGGACGGCGGCAGCGCGAGGTAGCCGCCGTCGCCGTGAAAGCGCAGGGTGGAGGGCACCGTGCCGTACCGATCGAGGCCGTATCGGTCCAGCAACTCACCCAGTTCGCCCAACTCGTATGGCTCAACCAGGAACGCGTAGCGGCCCGGCGCGGCGACGACCGGACCGGTACGCACACCGAGCCGGGCGAGTTGGTCGAGCGAGCGGGCACCGGCTTCCGACGGCACACTCAACGCCGCCACCCGCCCACCCGTCGCCAGGATCACCGACGCGTCCGGGGTCTGCTGCCACCACCAGCGCGCCATGCGCTCGTCACTTGTCGCCGCGAGCAGGGGAGGTTCACCCGGATGGGCGCCCGGCACGCGGCAATCGGTCGCACCACAACGACACACGCCCGACCAGCGGTCGTATCCGACGCCGGGAACCACGGGCCAGCGCCATCTCGCACACGTCAGCACGGCCGACATCAATGCGGTGCGTTCCCTCCGTCGTCTTCCGAGGATCTCGCGCAGCATGCGCTCGTTCCTTTCCGTGAACGTGGAAGCACTATGCGTGATACTCAGGTACTCCGCAGCCGACCATGAGGAGGCCGCTTGGCGGCACATGGCGCGAGGTGGCGCAGGGGTGGCGAATTACGGCGCCCGGTACGGGTGTTGCCCTCGCGGATCGGGCCTCGGGCGGGAGATGGGGGCTCCCGAGCGGACCGTTGTGCCATCCATTGCTGCGGTTTGCGCTGCGGTTGGGTCTGTTGGTCTCTGCCTGGCCCGGCACCGCGTCCGATGCGACGCCGCGCCTATTCCAGCACTCCTCACCGAGGACGACGAACGGCCGGCCCTCGGAGGTTCCGCAGATGTCACGAGACCGCGATCACAGGGTCCTGAAGCATACCCGCGATGTGGCTCTCTTCCGTTGTACCCCCATCACCCGTGACCTTCACGCCGCCGCGCCGCGGCGTTGGGCAGGACGGGTGGAACCGGCCGGCATTCGGGTCGGCTCGTAGGATCACGCCATGGCGGAGCACACGACCGGCACACCGACCGGCGACACGGCCGTGGTGATCCCGGCATACGACGAGGCACAGCGAATCTCGGCCACGGTCGAGGCAGCACGATCGATCGGCGGCGTGGACCTCGTGGTGGTGGTGGACGACGGTTCCACCGACGACACCGGTACGGCCGCACGCGCCGCGGGCGCCGTGCTCGCCCGGCACGGGCGCAATCGCGGCAAGGCCGCGGCGATGGAGACCGGGGCGGCCGTGGTCGCCGCGATCGACGTGCGCGAGGGCCGGGAGCAGCCGCGTCACCTGCTGTTTCTGGACGCCGACCTGGAGCGGACGGCCGCCGCCGCGGCACCGCTGATCGACCCGGTCCGGGCCGGTACGGCGGCGATGACCATCGCGGTGTTGCCGCCGCAACTGCGGGCCGGCGGCGGGCGCGGGTTCGTCGTCCGGGCCGCCCGGGACGGGATCGCCCGGGCCTGCGGGTTCACCGCGACCCAGCCGCTTTCCGGCCAGCGCTGCCTGACTCGCGAGGCGTTCGAGGCGGCGCTGCCGCTCGCGGCCGGCTTCGGCGTCGAGACCGGACTGACCATCGACCTGGTCCGCGAGGGGTTCGCGGTCGAGGAGGTCGAGGTCGAACTGCACCACCGGGTGACCGGAACCGACTTCGCCGCGCAGCGCCATCGGGCCCGGCAGTACGCGCACGTGGCCCGGGCCTTGGCCGAGCGCGGCGCGGCCGGGGCGTTGCCTGGGGCGATCCGCGGTCGTGGCTGAATCGGTGACGGCACGGCCCGGCGCGGAGCGTCGCTCGTCGATGTTTCACGTGGAACACCCGTTTGGGTGTGTCGCGCTCGGCCTGACGGCACTGGCGATCGCGTTGCTCCTGCTGACCGGGCTGCTGGGGCCCTCGGCCGCGCAGCCGCCGGTGCCGGGTGGGCCGTCCTGGCTGCCGCCCTACCATCTCGACGTGCGGCCCGGCGCCGGTGTGGTGACCGCCCTGCTGCTCGCGGCGGCGCTGTCGGGCGCGCTCGGACTGGGTGTGGCGATGCGCGAACTGCGCCGGGGCTGGGCGCCGGATCCGGGCCGGCTCACCCTCGCCGGGGCGCTCGCCGCGCTCGCGGTGGTGTGCGTGCCGCCGATGGGCTCGGCCGACCACCTCGTGTACGCGGCGTACGGCCGGCTGGCGGCCACCGGCGGCGACCCCTACCGGGACACCGCCGCGACGCTGGCGCGGGACGGGGATCCGGTCGGCGTCGCGGTCGAGGCGCCGTGGACGGACGTGCCGTCCGTGTACGGGCCGGTGGCGACCGCCCAGCAGTGGCTCGCGGCCCGGATCGGCGGGACCTCGGTGCACACGACCGTGCTGGTGCTGACCCTGTTCGGGGCGGCCGCGTTCGTGCTGACCGGACTGCTGCTCCAGCGCGCGGCCGGCCCGGACCGGGGCGCCCGGGCCCGGGTGGCGATCCTGTGGTCGCTCAATCCGCTGCTGCTGTTCGTGGCGGTCAACGCGGGCCACCTGGACGCGTTCGCGCTGGTGTTCGCGGTCGGCGCGCTGCTCGCGGTACGCCGCTCCCCCGCGCTCGCGGGCGTCCTGGTCGGTCTGGCCTGCGCGGCGAAGATCTCGCTGGGCCTGTACGTGTTGGCGCTGGCCTGGGGCCTGCGCGGTCGCCCGCGCGCGCCGGCCGCGCTGATCGGGTCGGCGCTCGTGGTCGGGATCGCCACCTATCTGCCGGTCGGCCTCGGCGCGTTCGATCAGGTGCGCGAGAACAGCAGGCTGGTTTCCCTCGCGGTGCCGCTGCGGCTGGTGCTGGGGCCGCTGGAGTCGGCCCTGGGGCACGACAGCGCCCGCACCGTGATCGGCCTGCTCGGCTGGCTGCTGGCCGCGCTGGTGGTGTGGCTGCTGGCGCGCACCGCCGCCCGGGCCCGGCCCGCGGCGATGGCCCACGTGACGCGCGAGAGCGCCGCCGCGGCCGCGCTGTTGTCCCTGGCCTGGCTGCTGACCACGCCGTACAGCCTGCCCTGGTACGACGTCGCGGCCTGGGCGCCGCTCGTGCTGCTCGCGCCGTCCGCGCTCGACGGGCTGCTGCTGGCCCGCAGCACGCTCCTGGTGTGCGCGTACATTCCCGGCCGGGTGGTTCCGCTGCCGGACGCGGTGGACACCCTCCAGCGCACCCTGCGCGGCACCGTCGGCCCGTGGGCGGGTGCGGCGATCCTGGTCGCGGTGGTGCTGGTCAGTCGGCGTGCGGGCGGGCCTCCGCGGCTGCGATCACCGCGATCGCCAGCGGCGCGGCGATGGTGAGCGCGACCGCCGGGATCTGGATGCCGGAGTCGTTCACCGCGTAGCCGACCACCGCGGTCAGCCAGCACGCGAGCAGCGTCGAACGCAGCCACGGCACGGCCGCGAAGGATCGCTGCAGGGCGGGCGCCCGCCACTTCGCGGGATCGCGCAGGGCGAGCACGAGCAGCACGAACACGACCGGGATGATCAGCGTGAACGGCGTGGTGAACGAGTGCAGGTTGCCCATGATCTTGCGGTGCAGGGTGTCGCCGGCGTCGCCGTCGACGAGTTCCTGGACGAACCGACCCAGGTGCGAGCGGCTCGCCGCCGGGCGCCGCCAGTCCAGCACGGCGATGGTGCCGATCACCACGACCGCGCCCAGGCCGACCAAGCCGACCTTGGCCCACGAGATCCGGGTGCCGGTGAGCAGCAGGCCGAGCACCGCCAGGCCCGGGATCAGCGCGAGTACGCCACCGAAGTCGCTGCCGAACGCGGGCCAGCCGTCGGCCACCACCGCGACCGCGCCCACCGCCGCGAGCACCGCGACCGCCGCCCGCCGCCGGTCGGCCGCGAGCAGCCGGCCGGTCGGCCACGCGACGGCGAGCAGGACGGCCATCGCGAAGATCGTCCAGGCGACGTTGCCGAAGCCGTAGAACCGGCCCGCGACCAGCGGGGACAGCCCGAACAGGGTGTTCAGTTGCAGCGGTGAGCCGGCCATGACGTCGCCGGCCAGGATCACGGCGGTGGCCGCGGCGACCACGCCGGCCGGGCCGTAGGGGTGCCGTCGCCAAGGACCGAGCAGGGCCACGGCCGCGAGCACCGCGGCGAACACCACGGTGAGCCCGAGCAGCGCCCAGGCCGGGTCGCCGGCCTGCTCCCACGGAACCAGGCCGACCAGGAACGATCCGCCGGGAACGGCCCCGAAGAACACCCCGATCCCGGCCGCGGCGCGTATCACCGCGCGCCGGGCCCGGGTCCGGCCACCGCGGCCGAGCCGCACGGCGAGCCACAGCGCGAGCGCCGCGAGCACGATCGGCAGCAGGGTGAGCCAGGTGAAGAAGTACCAGACCTCGCGCACCGTGCGCGATGCCTGCGCGCCCACGTCGAACAGGCGCAACTCGTCGATCGCGGTGCTCCCGGAGGGGCCGGGCGCCCGGGTGTACACCGCGCCGACCAGTTCGCTCGGCGCGTCGACGCCCAGCGGCGCGAGCAGGCTGGGGGCCAGGTCGGTGAGCTGGACCAGACCGTCGTCGCGGGTCGAGGTCGCGGTCAGGTAACCGGAGGAGAAGGTCGTGTCCGACGCGGTGCCCGGCCCGCTCGCCATCAGCGCGCGCAGGTGCGGGGTGCCGGTGTCGTCGGCGAGGCCGGCCACCACGAGTTGCGTGCGCGGCGGCAGCGCGGCGCCGATCCGGGCCACCTGCGCGTCCACCGCCCGCAGCCGCTCCGCGCGGTCGACACCGGGTCCGGTCAGGCCGCCGAGGTCGACCAGGGTCAGCGCGGAGCGTTCGATCAGCGCGGTGTCCACGGCGTTCGGGTCCGGCAGGTAGGCGCCGCGCACCCGGCCGGTCGGGTCGGCGCTCGCGTAGGCCGCGCCGGGGCCGACCGAGGTGACCACCCCACCGTGCTCGGCGACCGAGGCGGCGAGTTGCCCGTACCTCGGGTTGTAGCCGAACGAGTCGTTGCGCTTGACGATCGCGCGCATGTTCGGCACCGTCGCCGAGCCGTCCGGGGCCAGGGTCGGCGGCAGCGGCTCGGCACACGGCTCGGCGCTCTTGGCACTGGTCCGGGCATCCGTCGAGCGGGCACCCGAGCCGGTGGTGAGCCACCCGTCGACCGGGCACGCGCGCGGGTGCACGGTGCGCACCGACATCGCCGCCGAGGTCGCGTGCCCGGCGAGCGCGGCCAGCCCCGGGGTGCGGGCGGCGTCGATGTCGGCCCAGGTCAGGCCGGGTATCCCGAGCAGGACGACATGGTCGGCGGCGGCCGGACGAGCGGGCGCGGCGCCGGCCGACCCGGGCAGCGCCGAGAGCGCGAGCACCGCCGTGAGCACGGCGAGCAGCAACCGGAGGGGACGTGCGATCACGGGTGCCTGCTCCTCGACGTACGCGGCCTACACGGGGACGGATGGTCGCCCAAGGCTATGCGCCCGCGCCCGCCCGCACGTTCAGGGCAGCAGGCCCGCCGCGTACGCCGCCGCGGTCGCGGCGCCCATCACCACCTTCACCGGTCGGCCCAGCGACGCGGCCGCGGCGGCCACGTCCTCGTACTCCGGCTGGGCGTTGACCACCCTGCCCTCGAACATCGCGGTCTTGACCCGCACCGGCAGGCCCTCCACCCGTACCGTGCCGAACTCGCGGGCCAGCGCCCGCTTGGCCACCGGAACGATCCGCGCCCCTATCGTCGAGGTCTCCAGGAACACCGTGTGCAGCGCCGCGTCCACCCGGTCCGCCGGGACCAGGACGCACAGCGTGTGGGCGGGACGCCCCTTCTTCATCAGGATCGGCACCAGCCACGCGTCGCCCGCGCCGATCGCGAGGAGCTTGCCGAGCACCGCCGGCCACAGCCGCGGGTCGAGATCGTCCACGTTGGTCTCGATCAGCACGTCCTCGCCGGTCGGGTGCACGCGCTCCGCCTCGTGCCGCTCGCCGAGCACGACCCGCAGGATGTTGGGCACCTCCTCGACCCGCCGGCTGCCCGCGCCGGTCCCGGCCGCGGTGATCCGCAGGGCCGGCATCGGCCCCCAACTCCGGCACACCGCCGTGAGCAGGGCCGCGCCGGTGGGGGTGCACATCTCGTACGGGGCCGGGCCCGCGTAGACCGGCGCGGCGGCCACCCGCATCAGTTCGAGCACGGCCGGGACCGGTACCGGCAGCACGCCGTGCGCGGCCCGCACACTGCCGTTGCCGAGCGCGACCGGCGAGCCGACCGCCTCCTCGACGCCCAGCGCGTGCAGCGCGGTACACGTGCCGACCACGTCGGCGATCGCGTCCAGCGCGCCGACCTCGTGGAAGTGCACCTCCTCGGGCAGACATCGGTGCGCGCGGGCCTCGGCGTGCGCGAGCCGACCGAACACGTCGTGCGCGCGGGCGTGCACGGGTTCCGCCAGGTCGGCGCGATCGAGCAGGTCACGGACGTCGTTCCAGGTGCGGTGCACGTGGCTGTGCACGGTCTTGACCCGGGCGTGGGTCGCGGCGATCCCGTGTCGGTCGGTGCGTTCGGCGGTGATCAGGATCGGTTCGACGCCCACCGCGTCGACGGCTTGCTGGACGGCCTCCAGCGGGGCGCCGGCGTCGATCAGGGCCCCGAGCAGCATGTCGCCGCTCGCACCGGCCTGGCACTGGAACCATGCGATTGCCAAGCGGATACCTCCCGTCGCGGCCACTGTCGCAGCCGATCGCGGGTCCCGCCGGGAAACCGACGAAGCGACCGAAAGCGACCGCTTTCTTGCACTTGGCTTCCCGTGTGCTTCGGCGTTCGTGGCTACCGGGTCTCGGCGCTCCGCGCCGCCCCGACCGACCGCGCCACCCGGGCCGCGAACACGCCCGCCCCGAAGCCGTTGTCGATGTTGACCACCGCGACCCCGGGCGCGCACGAGTTGAGCATCGCCAGCAGCGCCGCGAGCCCGCCGAAGGACGCCCCGTAGCCCACGCTGGTGGGCACCGCGAGCACCGGCACCGACACCAGGCCCGCCACCACGCTGGGCAACGCGCCCTCCATGCCCGCGACCACGATCAGACAGTCCGCCGCGTCGAGTTCGGCGTGCACCGCGAGCAGCCGATGGATGCCGGCCACGCCCACGTCCTCGATCCGCTCCACGTCGGCGCCGAACAGGCGCGCGGTGAACGCCGCCTCGCCCGCCACCGCCGCGTCCGAGGTGCCCGCCGAGACCACCCGGACCAGGCCGCGTGGGGTGGGCGGCGTGCCCACCGCGACACACGTGCCGCTGTCGTCGGTGTACGCCTCGCCGGGGAACGCCGTGCGCACCGCGTCCACCACGGCGGCCGAGGCGCGGGTGGCGAACGCGGGCCGTCCGCCCGCCTCGCGCAACCGGCGGAAGAGCGCGACGGTCTGTTCGGGGGTCTTCCCGGCCGCGAAAACCACCTCGGGATCACCGGTGCGCAGTGCCCGGTGGGTGTCCACCCGGGCGAAGCCCAGGTCCGCGAAGCCCGCCGTCGGCCCGCGCACGAGGTCGTCGAGCGCCTCGTCCACGCCCGCCTCCCCGGCGGCGACGCGGTCGAGCAATTCCCTTACCTCGGCCCGGTCCACTGCCCCGATCGTAACCTCCACCGGAACGACCGCGTCCGGCACGGCAGTTGGCGGCGGACGCCGGGCCGCCCGCGAACCGGCTAGGAGACCGGGACCAACGCGTCCTTGCGCCAACGCAGCGTCTTCTCGAAACGCAGCACCGCACCGCGCCTGGGGTGGTTGCTCAGTTGCACGTGGTCGGTCATCGCCCGGATCAGCATCAACCCGCGACCGTTCTCCGCGCCCGGGCCGACGTTCACCGCCGAGCCGCGCAGCCGGTCCATCGGAAAGCCCGGGCCGCCGTCGATGATCTCGACCCGACAACAGTCACCGGTGATGCCCGCGCGAATCTGATATTCCGAATACGGCCCGCCCCGGGCGTGCTCGACCACATTCGCGCACGCCTCGGACAATGCGAGGCCGATCTCCATCGCGACCTCGCGGTCCACCCCCGCCGTCTCCATCGCACCGACCAATAGCCGGCGCGCCATCGGCACGCTCGCCGTATCCCGTGGCAGGTGGACAGTCCACCTCATGTCCATGAGCGGCCTTTCGACATCTCTGGGAGTCCGGCTGTATCCGGCGGATCACACACCTGGTTTTATTGCCGCCGCTTGGTCCCTGTATGCGCACATCACTTGATCGGTCGTCAATACCCCGTAAAGACGATTCGTTCGGCCGCATCGTGGGGACATCATGTGCTCGCCCCGCCGGTGCCGGGTCGCCGGCCGTGATCATCGGCCATTCCCGGCCCCGGACACGACGGGCCCGCGCGCGATGAGACGATGGGGCGTCATGCAGGCCGTGTCCGTACCTTTCCGCGCCGTGCGCGCCGCCGTCTTCGCGGCGGTCTGCGCCGCGCTCGCGGCATGCGGTCACGCGTGGATGTCGACCGAGCCGCTGCCGCTGTGGGCGCCCGTCGCCGGCTTCGCCGCGGTGTTCGTCTCGGCCTTCGCCGGAGCCGGTCGACAGCGCTCCTTCGCCGCGATCACCACGCTGCTCGCGGCGGCCCAACTCGCGCTGCACACTCTGTTCGCCGCCGCCGCGGCGGGCGCCGCGACGCCCGACCGTTCGGCCGCGGCCGGCGGCTCGGGATCGAGCACCCTGCTGGATCGACTGCTGTGCGGCCCGCGCGACTCCAGCGGGCACATCCTGCTGCCCAACGGCTGGACCCCCGAGCAGATCATCCGCAACGCCCGGGTGGACCCGACACTGTTCCCGCAGGACCCGCCGGCCGGGCACCACCACATGGGCGGCTCGGGCCCGCTGCTGTTCGACGGCGGCGCCGGCATGGTGTGCGCGCACCTCGCGGCGGCCCTGCTCACCGGCTGGTGGCTGCGGCGCGGCGAGGCCGCGCTGTTCGCCCTGCTCGGCCTGGCCGCGGCGCCGCTGCGGTTGGTGCTGGCGGTGCTCCGCGCCCTGGTCGTCCCGGTCGTCGAGACCCCGGGCGGCATCCGGCGGACCGGCTCGGCGCCGGACCTGACGACACCCCGGACGCTGCTTCGGCACGCGGTGACCCGGCGCGGCCCGCCGGCGGAGTACGCGCTCGCCTGCTGATCCGCTCTCGACCGGGTGTCGGATCGGCGGTGGCGCGCGTCCGCCCTCCTGCCGTCCCCTCCCGGACCGAGGCCGCCCCCGTGTGCCCTCGGCCGGATCACCCATGGAGCAGACACCCCATGACCATGACCACCACGCGCCGCCGGCTGTCCGTGATAGCCGCCTCGGCCGGCGCCGGCATCCTCGTCTTCGCCGGCTCGGCCTCCGCGCACGTGAGCGTGCAGCCGGGCACCGCCGAGCAGGGCTCGTACGCCAAGGTCGCCTTCCGGGTCCCCAACGAGCGCGACGACGCGGGGACCACCAAGCTCGAGATCACCCTGCCCGCCGACAAGCCGCTCACGTCGGTACAGACCCGGGCGATGACGGGCTGGAAGGCCGAGGTCGAGAAGACCAAGCTGACCACGCCGATCGACAACCACGGCAAGCCGCTGACCGAGGTGGTCTCCAAGATCACCTGGACCGCGGACGCCGGCACCCGGGTGAACCCGGGCACGTTCGAGGACTTCGAGGTGTCCATGGGCAAGCTGCCCACCGACACCGACAAGCTCGTCTTCAAGGCCGTGCAGACCTACGACAGCGGCGAGGTCGTGCGCTGGATCGACCTGGCCGGCGCGGACGGCAAGGAGCCGCAGTACCCCGCGCCGACGCTCAAGCTCATCGCCAAGGCGGGTGCCGGCACCACGCCGGCCGCCGCCTCGGCCACGCCCTCGACCGACGCCAAGGCGTCCGTCGCCGCGGTCGCCGAGGACAAGAGCGACGACTCGACGGCTCGCACGCTCGGCGTGGTCGGCATCGTGGTCGGCGTGCTGGGCCTGGGCGCCGGCGTGTTCGCCGTGCTGCGCGCGTCGCGTCGGGGCACTTCCGCCTGATCCTCGGTCCGCCCGGACCGAGGTCTCGCACCACGGTCTCGGGGTGAACTTCCCGGCCCGGGCGCCGGCACCGCATCGATCGGTGCCGGCCGCCCGGGCCACCGGGCCCGCGCCGACGCCGAACACGTCGGCCACGAGCCCTCGGCAGCAACGACCTGGAGAACGATGAGCAACGCAACGCAGTCCCCGGTCCGGGGCCGCCGTACCGGCCTCCGCCTCGCCGCGCTGGTCGCGGCCGGGCTGCTCCTGGCCACGGGGTGCGGTGACTCCGACAAGTCCGACAACGGTTCGCCGGTGAAGGTGCGCGAGGCGAACTCGAAGTACAAGGGCATCGCCGTCGACCCGCCGTGGAGCAAGCCGGAACTCACCCTGACCGACACTTCCGGGCAGCCGTACGACTTCCGGGCCAAGACCGCCGGGCGCACCACGCTGCTGTACTTCGGCTACACGCACTGCCCGGACGCGTGCCCCACGGTCATGGGCGACATCGTGCGCGCGCTGGGCAAGCTGCCCGCGCCGGACCGGGCCACCGTGGACGTGGTGTTCGTGACCACCGACCCGGAACGCGACACCCAGGCGGCGCTGCGCGAGTGGCTCGACTCGCTGGACAAGTCCTTCGTCGGCCTGACCGGCCCGTTCGACAAGATCCAGGCCGCCGCGCGCCAGGTCGGGGTCTCCATCGAGCCGCCGACCACCGGTCCGGACGGCAAGGTGGTGAGCACCCACGGCACCCAGGTGATCGCCTTCGCCCCCGACAACGAGGGGCCGGTCATGTACAGCGCGAGCAGCGGACTGCTGCCGGACGGCACCCCGAACGGGAACTCCTCCGACGACTTCGCCCACGACCTGCCGCTGCTGATCCACCCCGAGGACGCCAAGAAGTGAAGCTCTTCCCCCTCCCCCGCAAGGCCGTACCACTCGCCGTCGGCGGCGTGCTCGCGCTCGGGATCGGCGGTGTGCTGGTGGCCTGCGCCGACTCCGGGTCCTCCGACTCGGCCGACCGCGAGGCCGCCGCGCCGGCGAACGCGGGCGCCGCCAAGGGCACGCCGAAGTTGCGCATCGTCGACCCGTACATCCCGCAGCCCTCGTCGACGGACGTCGCGGCGGGCTATCTGGTCGTGCAGAACGACGGCGACACCGCCGACCGGCTGCTCTCGGTGGCCAGCCCGCTGTCCGGCGAGGTGATGCTGCACCAGACCAGCGGCAACTCGATGCGGCACATCCCGGGTCTGGACGTGCCCGCGCACGGCAAGGGCGTGCTGGCGCGCGGCGGCGCCCACATCATGTTCATGAATCCGAACAAGGCCGTGAAGAAGGGCGACACCGTGCCGCTCACGCTGACCTTCCAGCAGACCGGGCCGGTCACCGTACAGGTGCCCGTGCTCGGGGTGACCGAACGTCCCGGAGACGCCCCGGCCGCGGGGTCGCCCGGGTCGACCGCACCCGGCTCGACCACGCCGGCACCGGCCGCCTCGTCGGCCGCGCCCGCGGCGGTCGCGCCCTCGGCCGAACAACCGGGCCATGCGGGTCACTGACCCGGCCGGCCGCCCGGCCGCCGTCCCGGCACCGCCCCCGTCCCCGGCCCGAGCCGCCGGCGGGGTGGGCCGCCGCGCGCTCACCTGGCTGCTCGCGCTGCCCCTGCTGCTCGCCGCGCTCGTGCTCGGCGGAGCCGGGGCCGCGTCCGCGCACGCCGTCCTCCAGTCGTCCAACCCGGCGTCCGGCTCGACGCTGACCAGCGCGCCCGCGACGGTCACGCTCCGGTTCAGCGAGGGCGTGGAGATCGGGCTCGGCGGGGTCAAGGTGTTCGACCCGAGCGGCACCCGGGTGGACAACAACCAGACCAAGCACGGTCCGGACGGCGACACCAGCGTGGTCACCCCGCTGCGGGGCGGCCTGCCGACCGGTACCTACACGGTCGCCTGGCGTGCGGTCTCGGCCGACTCGCACCCAATCTCCGGCGCGTTCACCTTCAACATCGGCCAGGCCTCCGGCGGTGTCCGGGTCTCCGACCTGACCGACCAGGGCTCCACCGCGACCGACGTGCTGGAGCGGGCCTCGACCGGGGTCGCCTACCTGTCCTTCGCGGTGCTCGGCGGCGCGGTGCTGTTCCTGCTGATCGCCCGACCCGCCGCGGTCGGCCGGTTCCGGGTCTGGCTCCTGCTGTCCGGCGCGTGGGGCGGGCTGCTGCTGTCCTCGCTCGCGGTGCTGATGTTGCACGGTCCGAACGCGTCCGGTCTGGGCCTGTCCTCGGCGTTCGACGCGGATGTGCTGCGCGCGACGCTGGACACCAAGCTGGGCAAGGCGATCGCGGCCCGGGTGCTGCTGCTGGGCGCGGCCGGCGCACTGCTCGGCTGGCTGATCGCCTCGCTCGCGCACGCGGCCGATCGCACCCGGCGCGTACTGGCCGGCGTCTGGGCGGTGTTGTGCACCGCGATCGCGATCACCTGGCCGATCGCGGACCACGCGTCGGTGGGCCGCCAGGTGGAAGTGGCGATGGCCGCGGACACGCTGCACCTGCTCGCGATGTCCACCTGGCTGGGCGGGCTCGCGATCGTGGTCACGCTGATCGTGCGGCCGGGCGAGCCGGCGCCGGAGGCGGGTCTGGACGTGCCGACGGTGCGGATCTTCTCCCGGACCGCGTTCGTCTCGGTCTGCGTCCTGGTGGCGACGGGGCTGTACGCGAGCTGGCGTCAGGTGGGTTCCTTCGCCGCGCTGTTCGACACCACGTTCGGCCTGCTGCTGGTCTTCAAGGTCGACCTGGTGCTACTGATGCTGGCCGGTGCCTGGGTCTCCCGGCGCTGGCTGATGCGACAGTTGGCGGCGACCGGGAAGTCGCCCAT
Source organism: Embleya sp. NBC_00888 (assembly GCF_045207655.1). NCBI lineage: Bacteria > Bacillati > Actinomycetota > Actinomycetes > Kitasatosporales > Streptomycetaceae > Embleya > Embleya sp. NBC_00888. Next base: position 4,383,190 of record NZ_CP108784.1, read on the forward strand.
CGGCAAGAGCGCCGCCGGGAAGCCGAAGTGGGCCGTGCTGCGCAAGGCGGTCGCGATCGAGGCGGCACTGGCGATCGCGGTGCTCGGCGTCACCACGGTGCTCACCGACACCGAACCGGGCCGCACCGCGCACGAGCGCAAACAATCCGAGGCGGCGGGCCCGGTCAGCCGCAGCGTCCCGTTCGACGCCGGGGGCGCCGCGGGCAAGGGCAAGCTCGACGTCACGGTCGATCCGGCCCGGGTCGGCCCCAACGAGCTGCACATCTACTTCTCCGATCCGATCGGGCAGATCCGGGACGTCGCCGAGTTGACGGTGTCGATGGCGCTGCCGGGCAAGGGCATCGACGGCGCGGACGTCCAGGTGCGTCGGGGTGGTCCCGGGCACTGGCTCGGCGATCTGTCGCTGCCGATGGCGGGCCGCTGGGAGTTGTCCTTCTCGATCCGTACCTCCGATGTCGACCGGATCACCGTGACGGTGCCCGTGGAGGTCAAGTGAGGCACGTACGCCGCCTCGTGCTGCTGTTCGTCGGGGTGCTGGCCTGCCTGGCCCCGGCGGGCAGCGCGTTCGCGCAGGAGTTGTCCGGTCAGGGGCCGAGCAACTTCCACACCGTGATGACCTCGCCGCGCGAGCTCGACCCGGGCCTGACGGTCGAGGTGATCGAGAACGGTGCGCGGATGCAGGTGCGCAACACCGGTCCGCAGGACGTGGTCGTGCTCGGATACATGAGCGAGCCGTTCCTGCGGATCGGCCGGGGCGGGGTGTTCGAGAACCGCCAGTCCCCCGCCGTGCAGTTGAGCAGCGAGCGGTGGGGCTCGGTCGACGAGAAGTCGAACCTGCAACCGACCGGCGCGCCGCAGTGGCACCGAATCTCCGCCGAGCCGGTGGCCCGCTGGTACGACCAGCGTGTGCACTGGATCGTGCAACAGCGGCTGCCACCGCGGGTGATGGCCGATCCGGACCGCGCGCAGCGGATCTCCACCTGGACCGTGCCGATGCGGATCGGCGAGCGCGAGCTGGCCGCGACCGGCGAACTGCGCTGGTTGCCCGGGCCCAGTCCGTGGCCGGGCATCCTGGGCTCGATCGGGCTCGCGGTGCTGGTGTTCGCCGTGGTGTGGCTGCCGCCGGTCCGCCGCCGGGCACTGATCGGGTACGGCGTGCTCGCGGGCGTGGTCGCGGCGGCGAGCGTGTTGCACCTGGCCCTGGTCGCCGCGGCCCGGGCCGGCGGATTCGGTGCCTGGGCGGGTGCGTTCTTCGCCGGCAATCTGCTCCAACTGCTTTCCGGGGCGGTGGCGTTCGCGGGCGCGGCGCTGCTGGTCCGACGCCGGGTGGGCGGCGCGTGGTTGGCCGCGCCGGCGCTCGGCGTGCTGGCGCTGCGGGTGGCCGGGTACGACCTGCCGGTGTTGTGGCGCTCGTCGTCGCCATTCGTGGGCGGGCTGGCGCTGGACCGGGCGCTGACCGTGCTGGTGCTCGGCGCCGGCCTCGGCGCGGCGCTCGCGCTGGTCGTGGTGGTGCGACGGGGACCGTACCCGGCGGCGGCGACCGCCGAGGCCGCGGAAGTGGTGTGTGTGACAAACGGCGAGCGCGGCGCGAACGGCGCGCACGAGCCGGTGGAACCTGCGAGGGACGACGTGATGAGCAGCCCTGAATCCTCCGATCGAGCGAGCGCCGATTCGGCCGTCTCGCGCCGCCGGTTCGTCGGTGTCGCGGGAGCCGCCGGCGCGGGCGGCCTGGTGGTCGGCGCGACCGGCGGCGCGGTCGCGTTCGCGGACGACTCGACCGCCTCCGGCCCGACGCTGGCCCACGTCGGCTCGACCAGCGTGCCCTTCCACGGGAAGACCCAGGCCGGCATCACCACCCCGGCCCAGGCCAAGGCCGTCTTCCTGGGCTGGGACCTGGAACCGGGCGCGGACCGGGCCGCGGTCGCCGCGCTGATGCGGCGCTGGTCGGACGCGGCCGCACGGCTGACCTCGGGCCGGCCGGTGGCGGACGACGACCGGGTCGCGGCGGACGCCGGGGCCTGTTCGTTGACGGTCACCTTCGGCTTCGGCGCCGGCCTGTTCGACAAGGTGGGCCTGGCCGCACGGCGGCCCGCCGCGCTCAAGCCGCTGCCGCCGTTCCCGGACGACGCGCTGGATCCGGCCCGCGGCGACGGCGACCTGTTCGTCCAGGTGTGCGCGGACGACGGGCTGGTCACCTTCGGCGCGGTCCGCACGCTCCAGCGGCTGGCCAAGGGCGTGGCCCGGATCCGCTGGCAGATGAACGGCTTCGCCCGGTCGCCGGGTGCCACCGCCAAGCCGATGACGCACCGGAACCTGATGGGCCAGATCGACGGCACCAACAATCCGAAGCCGGCCGACCCGAAGTTCGACGAGAAGATCTTCGTCACCGCCGCGGCCGGCCCCGACCAGGGCTGGCTGACCGGTGGTACCTACGTGGTCTTCCGCCGGATCCGGATGTTGCTGGACGCGTGGGACGGCCTGGACAAGGCGCATCAGGAGCGGGTGATCGGCCGGACCAAGGACACCGGCGCGCCGCTGTCCGGCGGCGGCGAGCACAGCGCCGCGGACTTCGGCAAGCGGGGTCCCGACGGCGAGTTGGTGATCACCGCGAACGCCCACATGCGCGTCGCGGCACCGGAGTTCAATCGCGGCTCGACGATGTTGCGGCGCGGCTACTCCTACCACGACGGGTTCGGTACGGACGGCGCGCCGGACGCCGGGCTGCTGTTCGTGGCGTGGCAGCACGACCCGGACGACGGCTTCGTGCCGATCCAGCGCAAGCTGGCCCGCGGCGACGCGTTGTCCCCGTTTTTGCGGCACGAGGCGAGCGGGCTGTTCGTGATCCCGCCGGGGTGCGCCCCGGGCGGGTATGTCGGTCAATCCCTGTTGGAGGGCTGAGTCCGATGCGCCGTCGATGGTTGGTCGGGGCCGCGGCCCTGCCGTTGCTGCTCACCGGCTGCGGGAGTTGGGGCGCGGAGGGCGGCCCGGGTTCGTACATGAGCGAGGCCGAGGCGACCGCGGCGGCGTCCGAGGGCGTCGCGGCCCTGGGCAGTGACGGGGTGCAGCGGATCGAGCTGCGGGTGGACGACAAGCTGCGCTTCTCGCCGTCGGTGATCCGCGCCCGGACCGGCCCGCTGGTGATCACCCTCGCGGACACCGGGATCACCCCGCACCAGATGATCCTGCCCGGCGGTGCTCCGGTCGCGCCGTCCGAGGGCGGCAAGTCCCAGGACATCAAGCTGAGCTTCGGCCGGCCCGGCTCGTACACCTTCAACTGCATGTATCACGTGGGCACCGGCATGGCGGGCACGATCGAGATCACCGAGTAGGACACGCACCGGTCGAAGCCGGGTATCCCGGCCGTTCGGCACGGGTACCCGGCTTCGCCGCCGTGGGGCGGGGGTTCCGGTCTCGGAGTGTCGAGGATCCGCCCGGCCGGGCGCCCGGTCTTCCGGGTCGGGCCGGGGTTTTCCGGGACGCGCGGGGCTCTCCGGGCGGCGCGGGGTTCCGGGCCGGCTCAGGGGATCAGCACGATCTTGCCGGCGATGCGGTTCGTCTCGGCCACCTCGTGTGCCTTGACCACCTCGACGAGCGGGAAGGTCTCGGCGACGACCGGGCGCAGCAGGCCCGCGTCCACCGCCTCGGCCAGCAGGGCCAGCCGTTCCGGGTTCGGCGCCAGGTCGACGGTGATGCCGCGCACGCCGGCCGCCTCGGCCTTGGCCGCAGTGGCCTCGGCCGCGGGCGGGTTGGTGATGTTGATCAGGATGCCGCCGGGGCGGAGGGTACGCAGCGAGCGGTCCTCGTACTCGCCGCCGATCAGGTCGAACACGACATCGACGTCGCGTACCGTCTCCGCGAAGTCGGTCGTGGTGTAGTCCACGACCTCGTCCGCGCCCAACTCGCGCAGCAGGTCGTGCTTGGCCGCGCTCGCCGTGCCGATCACGTACGCGCCCCGGGACTTGGCGATCTGTACCGCCAGGTGCCCGACGCCGCCCGCCGCCGCGTGGATCAGCACACGCTGCCCCGGTCGCACCTGCGCCGCCTCGACCAGGGCCTGCCACGCGATCGAGGCGGACACCGGCAGGGCGGCGGCCCGCACGTGGTCGAGTGTGCTCGGCTTGAGCGCGAAGGAGGACTCCGCGGCCACTACGAACTCCGCGTATCCACCGGCGAGTTGCGGGAAGCCGGGAATCCCGTGGACCTCGTCGCCGACGGTGAGCCGGGAGACGCCCGCGCCGACGCCCGCGACCACGCCGGAGACGTCCCACCCGAGCGTGAACGGCGGCGTCAGCCACATCCCGCCGGCGCGGATCTTGGTGTCGATGGGGTTGACCCCCGCGGCGCGCACTTCGACCAGTACCTCACCCGGTCCGGGTGTGGGTATCGCGGTCTCGATCACCCGGAGAACCTCCGGGCCGCCGAGCGTGTCCTGATGCACAGTGATCATGTTCTTCGTCATGCGGAAAGCATCGTGGCCCCGGTAACCATTGTGAAGAAGGCACCTTCCTGGTACCTGGGTACCTTATGCATACCCCTCCCGACCTGCGCCCTTACGGTGGCGCCGACGTCTATCTCGCCGACTGCGCCTCCCGGGCGGTCCTCGACCTGATCGCGAACAAGTGGGTGGCCCTCGTCGTCGGCGCCCTCCACCCGCAGACCCTGCGCTACGCGGAACTGCGCCGCCGGCTCGGCGGGATCACCAAGAAGATGCTCACCCAGACCCTGCGCGACCTCGAACGCAACGGCCTGGTCCGCCGCAAGGTCTACGCCACGGTCCCGCCCCAGGTGGAGTACTCGCTGACCGAACTCGGGACCAGCGTGAGCGGCTTGATGAGCGAGATCCGGACCTGGTCCGAGAGCCACATCGACGAGATCGAGGCCGCGCAACTGGCCTACGCCGAGGCGACGGCGAACCGACCGGAGGCGGTCTGACGGGCGCCGCGCGCGGGTGCGACAGGCTGCGGTCGTGCCGAGGGCCCCGGTCGCGGTGGCGACGCGGGGCCCTCGCGTGTTCGGGGTGGGGTTTTGTACCGGCTCCGTTCAGCGTGCGGATACCGTCGGCTCGGCCGGAGCCGTTTCCACGCTTCCCGTGCCGCCCGGTCCTTCGGTGCCTTCGGTGACCACGATCGACTCCCGCCTCGGCGAGCGCAGCACCAGCAGGGTGAGCACGATCGCGGCGGCGATCAGACCGGCGCCGATGCCGAAGGCGAGGGTGTACCCGCCGGTCAGCGCCTCGGGCGTGGAGGTGCCCTCGGCCACCAGCCGTTCCGCCTTGGCGCTGGAGAGCGTGTTCAGTACGGCCAGCCCGAGCGCGCCGCCGACCTGCTGGGTGGTGTTGAACAGACCGCCGACCACCCCGGCGTCCTCGGCGGTGGCCCCGGACATGCCCAGCGTGGTGAGCGCCGGGATGGCCAGACCGAAGCCGGTCAGCAGCAACATCGCGGGCAACACGTCGGTGAGGTACGTGCCGTCCGCCGGCACCCGGGCCAGGAACAGCAGCCCGACCAGCAGCAGGGCCAGGCCCGCGACCACGACGTTGCGCTCGCCGAACCGGGCGTTGATCCGCGCCGAGTAGCCGAGTGTGACGATCCCGATCACCACCGCCGACGGCAACATCGCGACGCCGGTCCGGGCCGCGCCGTAGCCGAGCACGTGCTGGAGGTAGAGCGCGATCATCAACTGGAAGGCGAACAGCGCGCCGACCATCAACATCTGGATCGCGTTGGCCCCGGACACCCGCGCCGACCGGAACACCCGCAGCGGCAGCAGCGGCGTCCGGGCCTTCGCCTGGCGGACCACGAAACCGGCGATCAGCAGGAGTGACACCGCGCCCATGCCGAGTGTGCGCGCCGAGGCCCAGCCGTGTGCGTCGGCCTCGACGATCGTGTAGACGAGCAGCATCAGGCCGGACGTGATCAGCAGCGCGCCCCACAGGTCCGCGCCCGCCGACCGGCCCAGACCCCGGTCGGCGACCAGCAGGCGGAACGCGAGCGCGGTGGCCGCGACGCCGATCGGCACGTTGACGAAGAAGATCCAGTGCCACGTGAACGTCTGGGTGAGCAACCCGCCGAGCACGAGCCCGATCGACGCTCCGGCCGCGCCGACGAAGCTGAACGCACCGATCGCCTTGGCCCGTTCCCGAGGGTCCGGGAAGAGCGTGACGATCATGCCGATCGCCACGGCCGAGGACATCGCGCCGCCGATGCCCTGCAGGAAGCGGGCGGCGATCAGCAGTTCCGGCCCGGTCGCCACGCCGCACAGCACCGACGCGGCGGTGAAGACGACCATGCCCGCGATGAACATCCGGCGCCGCCCGATCAGGTCGCCGAGCCGGCCGGCCAGGAGCAGCAGGCCACCGAAGGCGATCCCGTACGCGTTGACCACCCAGGCCAGGCCCGACTGGGAGAAGCCCAGGTCGCTCTGGATGGCGGGCAGCGCCACCGTGACGATCGTGCCGTCGAGGACGACCATCAGCACCCCGGCGCACAGCACCGCGAGCGCCGACCAGCGTGACCTGTCCGTCGATTCCGGTGTGGCGAACGTGCGCGACATGCTGCTCATCTCCCTGGACGACCGGTCGGCGGACGGCCGACTCACAGGAGAGACGTTAGCAGATAGTTTTGTTGTAGACGATCTCTTTCGGACTCTTCTTTTTGAAACCCATCTGCCACGGACTCATCTCGATCGATCGTATCCGCGGCCCGCCGCCCGCTGCTCGCTCCCCGCCGCCTGCCGCCGGCCGTCCGAGAGGCGACCCGCAACTACCGCTTCGACGTCCGGGCCCGCCGTACCGTCGCCTCGGACTCGACCGGCTTGGCGAGCACACCGCCGACCAGACGCGCCAGCGCGGAGACGAACACCGCGCGCTCGTCCTCGGGCAGCGTCTCCAGCACCTCGCGATGCACGCCGTCGACGATCCCGCGCCCGGCCCGGACCAGGTCGCGCCCGGCCTCGGTGACCACGATGATCCGCGCCCGCCGGTCGGTCGGCGCGGGCCGCCGCTCGGCCAGCCCGGCCCGCTCCAGCTCGTCCATGGTCACGACCATCGTGGTCTTGTCCAGGTCGGAGAGCTCGGCCACCTGGGCCTGGGTCAGATCCCGGTCGATCGCGTGCGAGAGGACGCAGAAGCTGCGCGGCGTGACGTCGATCGCCGCGAGGGCGGCGGCCATTCGGGTGTTCATCACGTGGCCGGCGTGCACGAACATGCCGGTCATGTCCAGGACGGTCGGGGCCAGGCTCTCGGTAGTCATGCGGTCAGCGTAACAAGATAGGTAAGCCAATAGATTGTTCCGTAGTAGACCTATGGCCGGGATCGGATGGGCGCGCGCCCGACCGATCGGACCGACCCCGCCGACGGATCCGACCCCGCCGACCGAACCGGCCGCGAGGAGATCGCGGCCGGTCTTCGTCGATCAGCGGCCGAGGGCCTGGAACTTGCGCACCGCGAGCGGCAGGAAGATCGCGGTGATCACCAGCGGCCAGACCACCGCCATCGGCAACGCGTGTTCCTCGATCCAGTTCCCCCCGTGCGGAGCCGGACTGCCGAACAGGTCGCGGATCGTGTTCGCGGTGGAGGAGACCGGGTTCCACATCGCCACCGTGCCCAGCCACTGCGGCATCATCGACGGCGGCGTGAAGACGCTGGAGATCATCCCGAAGGGCAGGGCCACCGCGAACAGGCTGCCCGCCGCCTCCGCGTTGGGCACCAGCAGCCCCAGGTAGACACCGACCCAGGTCAGCGCGAACCGCAGCAGCAACAGCAGCCCGAATGCGGCCAGGATCTCCAACAGGGTGCCGTCCGGTCGCCATCCGACGACGAGCGCGATCGACGCGAGCACCGCGAGGTCGAGACTCGCGCCGAGCACGTCGGCCACCCCGCGCCCGCTGACCACCGCCGAAGGCGCCATCGGCATCGAGCGATACCGGTCCATCACGCCGAGTTGCCGGGTGACCGCGACGACCGTCGCGGTGTTCATGAACCCCTGGGCCATGGTCATCGCGAACATGCCGGGCAGCGCGTAGTCCTTGTAATCGATCGATCCGCCCACGTCCATGGCACTGCCGAAGACGTACACGAACAGCAGCACGGACACGATCGGGAAGCCCAACTGCCAGGCCAGCATGCTCGGTTGCCGAGCGATGTGCACCATCTCGTTGCGCACGACGGTCAGACAGTCCGCGATCGCCCAGTACAGCCGGCGTTCGGGAGCCTCCACCGTTCCCGCGATGGTCGCGCTCATCGGCGCACCGCCTCCTTCGCGGATTCGTTCCCGGCCTGCTCCGGCTCGTGCGCGCGGTGGCCGGTCAGCCCGAGGAAGACCTCGTCAAGGGTCGGCCGGCGTACGCCGATGTCCTCGATCGTGATCCCCTCGTCCTGGCAGGCCCGGGCGGCGTGGGTGAGCGCCGCGACCCGATCGCCGACCGGGGCGGTCACCCGCCGATCCTCGGGATCGAGCACCGGTTCGGTGCCCGACTCGGCCACGCGGGCCACCACCGCGGCCACGCGTGCCAGGTCGACCGCGTCCCGCGCGACGATCTCGATCCGGTCGCCGCCCAGTTCGCGCTTGAGCCGATCCGGGGTGTCGTCGGCGATCTTGCGCCCGCGATCGAGCACCGCGATGCGATCCGCCAATTTGTCCGCCTCGTCCAGGTATTGCGTGGTCAGCAGCACCGCCGTACCGCCCGCGAGCAACGAGCGCACCGCCTCCCAGACCTCGTTGCGCCCGCGCGGGTCGAGTCCGGTGGTCGGCTCGTCCAGGAAGAGCACGTCGGGCGCCAGGATCATGCTCGCGGCCAGGTCGAGCCGCCGGCGCATGCCGCCGCTGTACTGCTTGACGCTCCGGTCGGCCGCCTCGACCAGGCCGAACCGCTCCAGCAGCTCGTCGGCGCGACGGGCCGCACCGCGCTTGTCCAGGTGGAACAGGCGCCCGAACAGGATCAGGTTGTGCCGCCCGGTCACCTTCTCGTCGACCGCCGCGTACTGACCGACCAGTCCGATGTGCCGGCGCACCCGACGGGGATCTCCGGTCACGTCGTGGCCCGCGACCAGGGCCCGACCGCCGTCCGGTCGCAGCAGCGTGGACAGGATCCGAACCGCCGTGGTCTTGCCCGCGCCGTTGGGCCCGAGCAGCCCCTGGACGGTGCCTCGGGGCACGGTCAGGTCGAAGTCGTCGAGCGCGTGGGTGGTGCCGTAGCGCTTGGTCAGGCCCTCGGCGAGGACCGCGTGGCTCGTGGTTTCCATCCGCGTTTCCGTCGGCGTTCTCATCGACGTTCTCATCGGCCTCCTTCAAACCGAGTACACCGTACCCGATTGCGCGTACGGCGTACCCAGTTGTCCTGGATCGGTTGTGCGCGGGCGCCGGGCGACCGGCATACCGGTGGGGGCGCCGAGGCGGGCTCCTACGATGGGGGCACCATGACGAGCACCGACCACACCGGCGGCGGCGATCTCGCGCGCAGCCTCGAACTGTTGTGGGGCATGGACCGGAAACCGGCCCGAGGCCCCAAACCGGCGCTGACCCTGGACCGGATCGTCACCGCCGCGATCGCCGTCGCGGACGCCGAGGGGCTGGACGCGGTGTCGATGCGACGCGTGGCCACCGAGATCGGGTCCGGCACGATGTCGCTCTACCGCTACGTCCCGGGCAAGGCCGAACTGCTCGACCTGATGGTCGACAAGGTCAACGCGCCGGGCGACGCCGAGTTTCCCCCCGAACTCGGCTGGCGCGGCGCCCTGGAGCAGGTCGCGCGCGGCATCTGGCAGATGTACAACCGCCACCCGTGGCTGCTCGGCGTCGATCAGGCGAGGCCGGTACTGGGGCCCAACTCGCTCGAGGCCCTGGAGCTGACGCTGGCCGCGATCGGCGACGCGGCGCTGTCCGACCGGGAGAAGATGACCGTCCTGTCGATCATCGACGGCGGTTATGTGAGCGGCATGGCGCGCACCCACTTCAACACCGTGCACGCGGCGCAGCGCACCGGGGTCAGCGACGAACAGTTCTGGGCCGCGCAGGCTCCCCTGTTGAACGCGGCGATGACGAGCGGGCGCTACCCGAGGTTGGCCGCGCTCACCGAGGACAGCTTCACCCAGGACGGCGAGGCGGTGTTCGAGTTCGGCCTGCGCCTGTTGCTCGACGGCCTGGAGACGTTCGTCGACCGCCGCTCCTGAACCCGATCCGCACCCGTACCGCACCTGCCCCAGGAATTGTGGACCTGGCGGACAAGGGGTCACGAAAGCGGAATCGCCGGCATCATCATCGGTGCTCGGCTACGGGGAACGGGGACCATGAACAGGACACTGCTGCGGATGCGGGCCGCGCTCGGCATGGGAATCGGGGCGGTGGCCCTGACCCTGGCGCCCCTCGCGTTCGGGACTTCGGCCGCCGGCGCCACGGGCGCCACGGTGAGCGTGACACCCGGCCCGGTGCGGCCGGGGGATTCCGTGGCGATCCGAGGATCCGGGCTGACCGGCTGCCCGACGAACAAGGTGGACGTCTACCTCCTGTCGGCCAACGGCGGCAGCTCCGGGGAGTACCTCGACCTGCTCGCGGCCGACCTGCCGGTGGACACCGCGCACGGGGACTCGATCGCGTTCCGGCACACGATGCTCGCCCCGACCTACAGCTCGAACGGGGCAGCGAGCACGGACCGGCCGGTGAACCGGATCGCGGTGCGCTGTCCGGGGCAGGAGAAGGCCCTCGCGGAGACGGCGATCGAGATCAACGCGTTCCGACCCGAGGAGACCCGCACCCCACCGGCCGACCTGCGCGCCAGGCACCTCGTGCTGGAGCCGGCCACCGGCGTGCCCGGCACCGAGGTCACCCTGTGGACCGACCTGCGCTGCGGGGACGCGAACGCGAGCGACGACGCACGCGTGACGTGGGGTGGACGCGACCTCGCCAAGCTCAGCATCTCGGGCGCCGGTGCCGAGGCCCAGCGCTTCATCGTGCCGGACGGACCCGATCGCGGCCCACGCCCGATCACCGTGACCTGCTTCGCGCAGGGCGCGGGCATGCCGGACAACGGGGTCGTCCAGCGCGCCGACTTCCAGGTCGCCCGGCCGGAATTGACGCTGACGCCCAAGCAGCCGACGGCCGGTCGGCCGTTGCGCGTCGAGGGCAGCGGGTTCGTCACGTGCGGTCGGCCGGTCGACGGCGGGGCCGGGACGCTGACGGTGCGTCATGGCGGCACCGTGCTGGGGACGGTGCCGGTGGCCGCCGACGGGCGATTCGCGAGCGAGATTCGGGTACCGCGCGAACTGCCGGGCGGGGAAGGGATGTTGACCGTCGCGTGCACGACTGGCGTGGGCTACGACGGTGACTTCTCGGTACGGGTCGCGGTGCTGGGCGCGGCCGGGACGAGCGCGGTCTCGGAGCGGTCCGAGGCGGCGGTGAACCTGCCGAGCCCGAGCGCGCTGTTCGACGAGCCCCGGCCGGTGGTGCTGGCCGGCGCGACGGCGGTGGTGGCGCTTCCGGTGCTGGGCTTCTCGGCCGAGCTGTTCAACAAGACGTGGGAGCAGAACCGGCTTCGGATCCGACGCCGACTGCGCCCGGGGGCCGCGCGCCCGCGATCGCAGCCGCGCATGCCCGAGTTGCAGGTGCTCGTCTTCGTGCTGCTCTCGGCCGCGTTCTGCGTCGCGGTCGAACCCGGCACGGGCTGGAACGCGGGCACCGCCGCGCTCGCGCTGGCATTAATGGCGGCGGTTCCGCTCGGCGTGCTGGTGTACGAGGGTTCGGCGGAGGCCTACCGAAGGCGTGTCTCCCGCATCCGGGCCCTGCCTCGGCTGGTTCCGGGAGCGCTGGGCGTCGCCCTGGTGCTGGCCGTGGCGTCGCGGCTGCTGCATCTGACGCCGGGCTATGTGTACGGCCTGTTCCTCGCCTTCACCTCGGCCGGCCTGCGCCGACTGGCTCCCTCGGACGAGGGCCGCGCGATAGCCCTCGGCTCCTGGTCCCTGGCGGGCCTCGCGGTGGTCGCGTGGGTGTGGCGCATCCCGGTGACCCACGTCCTGAACGAGTCGGACGGCGCGCCCTTCGGCTGGGTCTTCGCCGAGGACGTGCTCACCCAGTGCTTCGTGGCGGCGGTGGTCGGCCTGGTCTTCGGCCTGCTGCCGATGCGCTTCATGGACGGCCATGCCCTGTGGCAATGGAACCGCTGGGCCTGGGCGGCGATCTACGCCTTGGCCCTGTTCCTGTTCGTCCTGGCCCTCCTCGACCCCGCGGGCGCCGCCGACGGCCTCACCCGAGACATGTGGCTCCGCTCCACGATCCTCTTCGCCACCGCCGCACTCGCATCAATCACTTTCTGGGCCATCTTCCGCCTGCGGCCTCCTACGAACCACCCTCCGCAACCTTGACGCAAGGAGAAGACACCTGCACCGCAACGCGGTTCTGGTCTTGGATGCCTTTTGCCCAGACCACGTACCCGTCCTTCGGGTTTCTTGCGCTGACTACTGAGCTCGGAACTGCTGGCGGCGTTTCGTATCGATCAATATGCCAACCTTCCAGTTTGAGATAATCGTGCAGACGTGCAACGGCGAGCCCGATCTCGGCCGACCCAAGGTAATCAACCTGCCAAAAGTGATCCAGTCCATAAACACCGGCACCACCAGCCGGACATTCACGAGGGATTCGACCTTCATTCAAGCCGGGCGCAATCTTGACTTGCAGAGCATCAAAGACGCGGCTTGAGTACTGGTCGATTCGATTATTCACATCCGCACGGCCAGCCGCGCGATATTCACTCTCCACGCCTTGACCACATCCCGACAGGACGACCAAAACGGTCAGAACCCCGCTCGCCACAAGCCTCAAGGACGACTTCCCCACAGCAGATTAACCTCCTCATATCGCCCAGCAATCACAGCTGCCTGATTATCAAGGCTGTCGGGGTGCTCACCGTCCCAATATTCGCTATGCCCGTGAGCACCCTCGGCGCTCATACGATTGGCACCGAATGACCGATCGTCCGGTGTTACGCGATTCCAAATACCCTTTTCCTTGACGGCCGGAGCATGTGCTCCGGATCCGAGAGTCGACACGGGATCACCTTCAGCCAAGGTCACCCAAACATGATTGCCAGGCAAATTTAGATCCCCAGCCTTTGAAACATGCGTTCCCGGACTGCCTGCCACAATAATGTCTCGCGCATAAATGCCTCCGTTGGATTTCGCGGCTTCTCCAATCACAACTGAACCGTAGCTGTGGCCGATCACCGTGATATGGCGCTGAGAGGAAACTCCCTGCGCGACCCCGACGCCTCGCAGAAAATACTTGAGCTTCGAGGCACCAGCCTCGGCATCGGACGACGACAGGGCATGGACAAGGGTGTCGGGCGCGTCATATGAAAGCCAGGCAATTGCACTCACCTCTCCTGGCTTCGTATAGCGTTCCGTCGCAATCAACAAACGTCGTACCCTCTGGACGTCCTTGCCAACTTTCGCGAGACTCGCTCCCGTCCCCGGGACGTAGACCGCTGTGTGGGCGGCTGTGTCGGGGTTGCCGATGGCGACGATTGCGCGGCCGTCGCCCTTGGCGCTGAAGCCCATCAGGTAGAGGTCGTCGCCCGAGCGCAACGTCGCCTCCAAACCCTCGATCGCCGCCAGGCGTTCCTTGAGCGCCGTGACCCGAAGGCGCCACTTCGCGTCGTCGGTGCGGCCCGCCGCGTCCCGCTTGGCACGCGCGGCGGCAAGTTCGGCGATGAGCGCGGCCTTCGCCTCGGCCAGCGCGACCCGATTGGCGCGGTCCCGGATCTCCGTCGGCAACCCGTCCATCGCCCCCAGCACCGCCGGATAGCCGGCCAGATACATCGCCCGCTCCGAAGGATTCAGCCCCGCCCACCACTTGGCCGCCGCGACCGGATCGCCCCTCGGGATCGTGGCGAGGTCCAAGCCCGCCAACGCCATCACGCACGTGCCGTCGGCGGCCGTGTCCGCCCAGTCGGCCGTCCCCGTCGGATACAGCCGGGCCAGCGTCTCCGCGCAGTGCGTGTCGACCTCGGTCGCCTTCCGGACCGGCGCGGCCAGGAGCTGCTCCAACTCGTGCCGCCGCGAGATCATCGCCACGTCGGCACGGTGCGTCGGATCGGCCGGCTCCATCCGCCCGTCCTCGAACACGGTGAATCCCGCAGCCGCCGCCTCCGCCAATCCCGCCCACAAATCGCGCTGCGCGTTCCGGAGTTGGTCGGCCGCCGTGTCCAGGACGGTGAGCACGCACCGGGCCTCCTGCGCCGCCACCATCACCTGCTCACCACGCGCGGCCAACCCCCGTGCCGCGGCATCCGCGTCCGCACCCTCCCAACGCGAAGCTCGCAGCGGCCCGCCCACCCCTGTAGTCGCCCGCCCGACCAACCCGTCCAACGCGGCCGCCAGGTCGGTCCACTCGACCACCGCACGGTCCAGCCCGCCCAACGCGGCGTCGCGCAGTTGAGCCAGCGTCACCATCAGCGCCGCGCCTCGGCGAACGCACCCGCGACCGCCTGATCGGTGCGATCGTGCGCGTCGGCGTTCGTCCACAACACGTCGCCGGCCCCGCCGTACCCGTCGCCGAGCGCCCGCAGATGATCCGCCCACGCCACCGTCAGCGCCCCGGCCGCCCCCGCGACCGCGAACCCCGGACACCCCGAGACCCCCGCACTCGGCCCCCCGGCCGCCCGCCGCAGTGCTCCCGCCACCTCCCGAGCCACCGTGGCTCCTTGCCGCAACGCCCCCGTCTCGACCCGAATCCGCGCCGAGCCGCCCCCACCCTCACCGCCGCCACCAGCCAAAACCCCTCCCAGTGGTTGCCTGATCACTCAATGCAATCAAACGATACCTACCGAAAGCCGTCACTCCGTCGCCGAGCCCTGCGAATCCCCCGAGGGCGAACAGACTCACCAACCGGCGCGTAACCCGACCGCCTACCGCTCGTTCATACGTATGGGCGAACGCAATGAGCCGTTCGGGGGACGCGGGCGGCTCGAAGCAGTGGGTGACACCGGCCGGCATGTGCGCATCGCGGGGACCACAAAATCGCCCGTGAATCCGCAGGTCAGGCGAATACCGTGTCAAATCCGTACGGAATTAATCGGGACAAACGGCACTGCCGTTTCCGAGCAGGGGGCTGGGATGAGCCAAGAGAACACGGTCGAGGTTTTCACGTTCGCCGGCAGCAGCCAGGTGCGCGTTGTGATGATCGCCGGCGATCCATGGTTCTGTGCGTCCGACGTCTGCGAGGTCTTGGAGCACAGCAACTCACGGGTTGCGGTCAGTGTGCTCGACCCGGACGAGAAGGTTACGGTTCCCGTCAGCAAAAGCGCAGGTCAGGCGAATAGCGTAAGAAATCCTTACGGAATTAATCGGGGCAATCCGAACATGACCTTCGTCAGCGAGTCGGGTCTCTACACACTGATCCTGCGCAGCAACAAGCCCGAGGCCAAACCCTTCCGCCGCTGGGTCACCCACGACGTCCTCCCCACCATCCGCCGCACCGGCCGCTACACCCCCGCCACCAGCGAAAACATGGATGCGCTGCTCTCCCGCGCGATCGGTTCGATCACCGATCTCGCCGCCCGTACCGGCGATCTGACCAAGGCCGTCGAGATCAACACCATGGCCGTCGCCCGCCTCACCGCCGGGTTCGAGTCGGCGGCTCCGTTGTCCACAGTTACCTCTAACGCGACCCCTCCCACCTCGGAAACCCACAGCCCCACCCAAGTTCTCCACAGCGATTTCCACAGGGTTATCCACAGGCCTGCGCATCTACCCACACCCGGTGATCGGCGTCGTCTCACCCCCGAGGTCGTCGCCGAGTGCCGGCGTCGAGCCCGGGACGGCGTGTCGGTCTATCGCCTCGCCCGCGAGCACGGCGTGAGCGACTCGACCATGCGCTCGGCGGTGCGCGGCCAGACCTACCGCTACGTGCCCGAGCCGCCCTTGCGCCCTTGACCCGACCGCGTCCGCGCCAGCCGCCCCCGCGCCGCCAACTCGATGGTCAGGGCCACCGCGACCGCCTGGACCTGAAGCAGCGCGACCAACACGAACAACTGCACCGCCCCCGCCTGCAGCGGTGTCGCCCCGCCGAGCAACATGCCCACGAAGGCCCCGGGCAGGGTCACCAACCCCACCGTCCTGGTCTGGTCCAGAGCCGGGATCATCGCCCCCGCCGCGGCCGGCCGACAGATCTCCATCGCCGCGTCGCGATCGGTGAAACCCAAGGTCAGAGCGGCTTCGACCTCGCCGTGGCGCTGTGCCAACTCCTCCAGCGCCCGCCGCCCCGCCAGCACCGTCGCGGTCATCGCACCGCCGATCAGGATGCCCGCGATCGGGATCAGCACGATGCCCTCGGCGGGCAGCAGACCGGTCGCCCACAGCAGGACCAGGGTCGGTGCCGTCGCCGTCACGATCGGTACCGCGGGCCAGAACAACCGTCTGTTCGCCGTCACCCGCCCGGCCGCCGTCAGGGCCGCGACGGTGTACATCATCACCACGAACAGACCCGCGAGGCCGAGTCGGTCCACCACGTGTGTGATGACGAAGGACACCGCGAGCAACTGCGCCGTCGCCCGGAGCCCGGCCACCACCACCGCCCGGCCGTGGCCCAGTCGCGCCACCCCCGCGACCGCCATGGCGACGACCAGGAGCAGCACGGTGACGATCCCCAGGACGGGGGTCACCGGGAGCAGTGTCGCGGCGTTTTCCACAGGCCCAGCCTCACCCTCTCGGCGGTACCGCGCAGCGTGGGCGTCCACACTCCACAACACGTGCGCACACTGCGGGTACCCGCCTCCCGCAACCGTCGCAGCCCACCCGTCCACACCCCGGAACACGGCCGATGCACGCCGGCCGGCTAAGTACAGTGACGACATGTCCGATGCCCGTACGCCCGCCGCCGCGCCCCGCTGGACCTATCTCGGCCCCGCGGGCACCTTTACCGAGGCCGCCCTGCGTACGCTGCCCGGCGCGGAGCACGCCGAGGTCACCCCGATGGAGTCGGTGCCCGCCGCCCTGGACGCGGTCCGGCGCGGCGACGCCGACGGCGCGGTGGTCGCGCTGGAGAACTCGGTCGAGGGCGCGGTGTCCATCACGCTGGACGAGTTGGCGACCGGCGCCCCGCTGGTGATCACCGCCGAGGTGCTGCTGCCGATCGCGTTCGCGCTGTTGGTGCGTCCGGGCGTGGGCCTGGACGACATCAAGACCATCTCCAGCCACTCGCACGCGCAACCGCAGGTGCGCAACTGGCTCACGACGAACCTGCCCGACGCGCACTGGTACTCGTCCGCGTCCAACGCCGACGCCGCCCGTCTGGTCCAGGAGGGGCGCTACGACGCGGCCCTGGCGGGCGAGTTCGCGGCCGCGCCGTACGGCCTGGTGCCGCTGATCACCGACATCCACGACGTCGAGGGCGCGGTCACCCGCTTCGTGCTGGTCGAGCGCCCGGACCGGCCCACCCGGCCCACCGGCGCGGACCGCACCACGGTGGTCGCGTACATCGTGGACGACCACCCGGGCGCGCTGCTGGAGATCCTCCAGGAGTTCGCGGTCCGCGGGGTCAACCTGACCAGGATCGAGTCGCGGCCGACCGGGGACGGGCTGGGGCACTACTTCTTCTCGATGGACGCCGAGGGCCATGTCGCGGACGCGCGGGTCGGCGAGGCGCTGATGGGGCTGCGGCGGGTGTGCGCGGCGGTGCGCTTCCTCGGGTCCTATCCGCGCGCCGACCAGGTCCGTCCGACGCTGCGTCGCGGTACCTCGGACGCCGAGTTCGCGAACGCGAGCGAGTGGCTGGCGCGCGCTCGCGGCGGCGGGATCTGAGTCGACGCTCCGCGGCGGGCGGGGCCTCAGGGAACGCGCACCGTGAGCGAGCCGGGCCGGATCCGGACCGCGAGCCGGGTGCCGGGCCCGATCGGGTCGCCGTCCAACTCGCGCGGCTCCGGGCGATCGGTCTCGATCAGCACCCGATGACCGGTGAAGTGCTCGATCGGGCGCAGCCGTTGCTGCTTGACCGGCACCACGGCCGGCTCCTGATCACGACGCCGGCCTATCACTCGCACCGTGGCGTGCGCCCAGCCGGTCATCCCGTACGGCGCGAACACCACGACGTCCAGGAGCCCGTCGTCCGGCGTGGCCCCGGGCAGCAGTTGCATGCCGGCCTGGAGCGCGCCGACGTTGCCGACCAGCACCATCCGGGCCCGCCGCCGGATCGGCTCGCCGTCGTCGACGGTCAGCGTCACCCGCATCCGCCGATCGCGCAGATGCCGGGCCCCGGAGACCACGTACGCGGGCCAGCCGACCTTCTTCTTGAGCGCGTCCGGCGCGTCCGCGACCATCGCCGCGTCCAGGCCGATGCCGGCCATCGCGGTGAAGCAGCGCGGTTCCACGCCCGCGGTGCCGACGAGTTCGTCGTCCGGGTCCACCGTGCCCAGGTCGATCCGCCGGTCGCGCCCGTGCATCGCGACGTGCAGCGCGTCGGCCACGTCGATCGGCAGGCCGAGGTTGCGCGCGAGCAGGTTGCCGGTGCCCGCCGGGATCACCGCGAGCGGGGTGTCCGTACCGGCCAGCGCGCCGGCGCACTCGCGGATCGTGCCGTCGCCGCCCGCCGCGATGACCAGGTCGACCCCCTCGGCCAGCGCCTTGGCGGTCACCCCGGCACCGGGGTCGAGCACGGTCGTCTCCAGCCACAGCGGCTCGGCCCACCCGGCGTCCTGCATGATCCGGTCGATCCGGGTGCGCGACTCGGCGACGTCGAGCTTGATCGGGTTGACCACCAGCGCCGCGCGCGGTCGTCCGCCGTCCGCCCCCTGCGGCGCCTCGCGCCGGCGGGACCGAAATCCCCAGATCGACTTCGGGGACAACAGCGCGCGGTTCATCACCGCCAGTACGACGCTCGCGTACAGCAGCGACATCAGCACGTCGCTGGGGTGGTGCATGCCCCGGTACATCCGGCTCCCGGCCACCGCCAGCGGCACCGCGCCGAGCAGCACCCATATCAGGGCGACCACCGAGCGCCCGCGCAGCCGGCTCGCCAGCAGCACCGCCAGCCCGCCGTACAGCGCGAACGCGGCGCCGGTGTGCCCGGAGGGGAAGCTCGACGTCGCGGCGGCCTCGTCCAGGCGCGGCACGTCCGGCCGGTCCCGCGAGACGAAGAGCTGCACGAGGAAGAACACCAGCGCCTGACCGGCCACCGAACAGGCCAGGAACAGCGGGCCGCGCCAGGAGTGGCCGACGATCCGGGCCACCACCGCCGCGAGCAGCGTGGTGGCGATGATCACACGGGTGTCGGCCAGGGTGGAGAACAGGTCGGTGACGTCGTTCCAGCCCCCCGAGCGATGCTCGGCGAAGGTGCGGTCGAGGTCGTCCTCGATCGTGAACGGCCACACACCATCCAGGCTCTTGGTGATCAGCAGACCGAGGCCGACCATGACGAAGGTCAATATGGCAAGGGGCAGGACGATACGGCGCAGGAACCGTCCTGCTTCGGTCAGCATGACCGACATTCTTACCCGGCCATGGATCCTTCAGTTCCGCCGATCCGAGGAGTGCCCCTCCGTTCCGGGCCTAATGTGCCGAATCTCCGGATCCGGATCGTGCCCGTCGATCTCCGGTTCCAGCCCCTCGTCGGTCGCGTCCACATCCCGCAGTCCGGCGTCGCGACGCCACCATTCGAAGACCGCGGACGTCGCGGCGAGCACTATCAGACCGAGCACCCAGCCGCCCAGCACGTCCGTGACGTAGTGCACACCGAGTGCGACCCGGGTGAACCCGACACCCACCGCCGATGCGATCGCGACCACCCACGCGATCGGCCGGCACACCCGCGGGATCAGCGGCAGCAGCGCCAACAGCAGCACTCCCGGGCCGACCACGCCCATCAACGCGTGCCCCGACGGGAAGGACCAACCGCCCGCGTGATCGACCGGGTTGGGCAGATTCGGCCGGGCCCGGGTGAAGACGAGCTTGAACATCGCGCCCAGCAGCCCGCCGACCGCCATCGTGACCACCGCCCACAGCACCAGCCGACGGGCGCCGCGCCACCACAACCACACGCACATGATCGCGACCAGGAGGCGGTACATGTTCGGATCCCAGACCCAGTCGCTGAGGATCCGCAGCGCGTGCTGCCATCCGGGATGCTCGCGGACCCAGTCGTTCAGCCCGGTCGCGACGTCCTTGTCCAGGTCGAGCAGCGGCGACCACTTGGTCTCCACCAGGAGGGCGAGCAGCCCGAACGGCAGGGCGCCCACGAGCAGGGCGAGCGCGACCAGGGTCATCCTGAGGCCGAACCGCCGGTCGGGGTCGAGGCGCCTTCTGGTCCAGGTCGGGGTGGAGGTCATCTCTCATTCTTAGCCCGAATCCCGCCCGTCACTTCCATTCGCCCGTCATCGGCTTCGACGCACTCGCGAAATCCGTTGGCGGTCCCCCGGTAGGCTTCGGGTGTGATCGACCTGCGACTGCTCCGTGAGGATCCCGACCGTGTCCGCGCTTCGCAGCGCGCCCGCGGCGAGGACGAGACCATCGTCGACGCGCTGCTCGCGGCGGATGAGCTCCGCCGCTCGTCGGGCTCCCGGTTCGACGCGCTGCGCAACGAGCAGAAGTCGATGGGCAAGCAGGTCTCCAAGGCCAAGGGCGACGAGCGCCAGGAACTGCTGACCCGGGCCCAGACGCTGGCCGCCGAGGTCAAGAGCGCCGACGCGGAGCAGGCCGAGGCCAAGGCCGAGACCGATCGGCTGCTCAAGGCGCTGGCCAACCTGATCGACCCGGACGCACCGGTCGGCGGCGAGGAGGACTTCGTCACGATCGAGGAGATCGGCACCCCGCGCGACTTCGCGGCCGAGGGCTTCGAGCCGCGCGACCACGTCGAGTTGGGCCGCGTGCTCAAGGCGATCGACGTCGAGCGGGCCGCGAAGGTCTCCGGCTCGCGCTTCTACTACCTGACCGGCATCGGCGCGCTGCTCGAACTCGCGCTGGTCAACATGGCGATCGCGCAGGCGACCGAGGCCGGCTTCACGCCGATGCTGACGCCCGCGCTGGTGCGCCCGCCCGCGATGGAGGGCACCGGCTTCCTCGGCCAGGCCGCGGAGAACGTGTTCCACCTCGAGGCCGACGACTACTACCTCGTGGGCACCGCCGAGGTACCGCTCGCGGCGTACCACATGGACGAGATCATCCCGGCCGCCGAACTGCCGCTGCGCTACGCCGGCTTCTCGCCGTGCTTCCGCCGCGAGGCCGGTACGTACGGCAAGGACACCCGCGGCATCATCCGGGTGCACCAGTTCGACAAGGTGGAGATGTTCTGCTTCGTCGCGCCCGAGGAGGCCGAGGCGGAGCACCGGCGCCTGCTGGCGTGGGAGAAGGAGTTCCTGAACCGGCTCGAACTGCCCTACCGGGTGATCGACGTCGCGTCCGGCGACCTCGGCGCCTCCGCCGCGCGCAAGTTCGACATCGAGGCGTGGATCCCGACCCAGGGCAAGTATCGCGAGGTCACGTCCACCTCGAACTGCACCGAGTTCCAGGCCCGCCGGCTCCAGGTGCGGATGCGCGACGAGCAGGGCACCCGCCCGCTGGCCACGCTCAACGGCACGCTGTGCGCGGTGCCGCGCACGATCGTGGCGATCCTGGAGAACCACCAGCGGGCGGACGGCTCGGTCGTGGTACCCGAAGCGCTGCGTCCCTTCCTCGGCGGCCGTGAGGTGCTGGAACCGGTGCAGGCGTGACCTTCTCCCTGGTCGCCACCGACCTGGACGGCACGCTCCTGCGCGAGGACCACACCGTCTCGGCGCGCAATCGTGCGGCGCTGGCCCGGGTCACCGCGGCCGGCGCCAAGCACGTGATAGTGACCGGCCGGGCGGTGACCTGGACCCGCCCGGTGTTCCAGGCGCTGGGCTACCGGGGCCTCGCGGTGTGCGGGCAGGGCGCGCAGGTCTACCACGCGGGCGAGGACCGACTGCTCACGTCGGTCACGCTGGACCGGCAATTGGCCAGGCTGGCCACCGAGCGGTTGACCGAGGAACTGGGCGCGGTGCGGTTCGCGGTCAGCCGGGACGGGCTGGGCGGCGAAGTCGTGGTGGAGCACGGCTACCCGTACAACCCGGTGTTGCCGGTGCATGTGGTCCGAGACCGCGACGAGTTGTGGTCGGAGCCGATCCTCAAGCTCTACCTGCACCACGAGGACTACGACGACGACCGGTTGACCGCGTGCGCGCGCAAGATCTGCGCCGGTCTGGTGGACGTCACGCACGCCGGGACGGGCATCGTCGAGCTGTTGCCCCTGGGCCTGAGCAAGGCGGTCGGCCTGTCCCTGGCCGCGCGCAAGCTGGGGGCCAGGGCCGCGGACACCATCGCCTTCGGCGACATGCCCAACGACGTCGCGATGTTCAAGTGGGTGGCACACGGCGTCGCGATGGCCAACGCCCACGCCGAACTGCTCGCCGTGGCGGACGAGGTGACCCTGTCCAACATGGACGACGGCGTCGCGGTGGTCCTGGAACGGCTGTTCCCCGACCACTGAGCGCCTCCCGGCGAGCCGAGCCCGTCCCACCTCACCCGACGGGTGCACGATCGCCCGGCACGACCTCGCGCGCCACACGCACGTGCATCGGGCGCGAGGCGCCCACCCCGCAGGCGAGGGCGCACACGCACAACACCAGCATCAGCACGATCGGCACGGTCCACCCGTCGGTCGCCTGGCGCAGCGCCCCGGCTGCCAACGGCCCGAACGCGGCGAGCACGTACCCGACCGCCTGGGCCATACCGGACAGTTGCGCGGCCGTGTTCGGATCCGGCGAGCGCAGCACGATCAGGGTCAGCGCGAGCGAGACCGCGCCGCCCTGCCCCAGCCCCAGGAGCACCGCCCACAACCACGCACCGCCCGTCGGCGCGACCATCAGCCCCACGTAGCCGGCCGCGACCAGCCCGATCGACGCGATCACCAACGGACTCTGGTTGCGCATCCGACCGGCGATGATCGACCCCGCGAGCGAGGCCGGGATCTGGACGAACGTGTTGAACGCGAAGATCGTCGCCGCGGTGCCCTTGCCCATCCCGTTGTCGGTGAGGATGGTCGGCATCCACGCCAGCAGTACGTAGAACAACAGCGATTGCAGGCCCATGAAGCCGGTCACCAGCCAGGCCGGCGGCGACCTCCACAGACCCGGCACGTGCGGCATCGCCGCCGCGACGCTCCCGCGCCGACGGCGCACGTGCGGCAGCCAGACCGCCACCGCCGCGAAG
Source organism: Embleya sp. NBC_00888 (assembly GCF_045207655.1). Lineage (NCBI taxonomy): Bacteria > Bacillati > Actinomycetota > Actinomycetes > Kitasatosporales > Streptomycetaceae > Embleya > Embleya sp. NBC_00888. The sequence continues at coordinate 4,406,390 of NZ_CP108784.1, forward strand.
GCGAGCAGCGCCCAGACGCCGAGCGCCGGCTGCCAGCCGTGCCCGATCGCCTTCTCCAGCGGCACCGTCGCGCCCGCCGAGACCGCCGCGCCGAACACCATGGCCGCGCTGTACACGCCGATCATCGCCGCCGCCCGATGCGGGAACTCGCGCTTGACCACACCCGGCATCAGCACGTTCAGCACCGCGATCCCGGCGCCCACGAGCGCGCCGCCCGCGAACAGCGCGGTCAGATCGGGGATCACCCGCAGCAGGATCCCGACGCCCACCACGACCAGCGCGCCGAGCAGCACCGTCTCGGTGCCGTACCGGCGGGCCGCGATCGGCGCGAGCGGCGAGATCAGGCCCAGGAACAGCACGGGTATCGCGGTGATCAGACTGCCCGTGGTCGCGGACAGGTGGAACACCTCGCGCAGTTCGCCCACCAGCGGGGACACGCTGGAGAGCCCGGCCCGCATGTTGAGCGCGATCAGCACGATGCCGGCGAGCAGCAGCGCGCCGCCGGTCGCCCGCGCGGTGCTCGTGCCGGTGCGGCCGGGCTTGCCGGTCGGGGGTATGCGCAGTTCGGTCGTGCTCATGCGTCGTGCTCCATGGGGTGGCGCCCTGTCGGATGGTGCTCTGTCCGGTCGGGCCTTGTCGGGTCGGGCCTTGTCGGGTCGTGCAGCAGTGCGTCCAGGGCGATCACGGCGGGTTCGAGGATGCGCCGCACGGCGCGTTCGGCCGCGTCCGGATCGCCCGCCTCGATCGCGTCGGCCAGCGCCACGTGCAGGGCGTGCGACGCGTCCGGCAGGGTGCCGTCGCCGACCACCGTGCGGATGCTGCGCCACAACGAGTCGCTGAACCAGCGGTAGGTGGAGACCATCGCCGAGTTGTGCGACGCGATGGCGATCGCGGTGTGGAAGGCCACGTCCTGCTCGACCAGGTCGTCCAACTCGCCCTCGGCCACGTCGCCCCGGTCGAAGTCGTGCGGCTCCGGGGTGTCCGCGCTGCCGTCGGCCGCGCCGCGCCGGCTCAGTGCGGCCCGGATCCGGTCCAGGTCCGCGGCGTCCCGGCGCTGCGCGGCGAGCCGGGCGGCCTCCACGTCCAGCGCGCGGCGCATCTCGAAGATGTCCCGCAGGTCGGCGTGTTCGATCCGGCGGACCAGGTCGCCGGGGTCGGTGGTCGAGCGTACGTAGGTCCCGTCGCCCTGGCGCGACTCCAGCATCCCGGCGTGCACGAGCACCCGGATCGCCTCGCGCACGGTGTTCCGGCCGACCCGGAGCCGCTCGGCGATCACGCTCTCGCTCGGGATGCGCGCGCCGATCGGCCAGGTACCGGCCGTCAGTTGGGCGCGGAGCTGGTCGATCGCGTCGTCGACGAGGGATCGCCGACCGGCTGCCTGAAGCGACATGGACTCTCCCGAATTCGTGGGGTTGCCCAGTCATCCTACAAGTAGCTGCATGATGCATGCGATAGGGCGGCAAAAAGCCGGCGCCCGCGGCCCGTGGTCCGCGCACGCCGGCTTTTCCCCTTCGCCCGGTGCGCCCGGTCCGCCCGGTCCGGCTGGTCCGGCTGGTCCGGCTGGTCCGGCTGGTCCGGCTGGTCCGGCTGGTCCGGCTGGTCCGGCTGGTCCGAGCCGTGCGACCGGTGCGACCGGTGCGATCCGCGATCGTCGCGTCACGCGGCTCCCCGCAGCGGCGTGCCGGCGGCCTCGACCGTGCCGTAGACCTCGGCCAGCAGTCGGTACGAGCGCTCCCGGTCGGCCGGGTCGTGGGTGAATGTGTTGACCACCAGCTCGTCCACCCCGTGCCGGTCGGCCAACTCGTCCAGCCCGGCCCGGACCCGCTCGGGCGTCCCGGTCAACAACGCACGCGCGTTGTGCCCGGCCCGCTCGCGCTCGGCGCCGGTCCAGCGGTGCGTGCGGGTACGCGCCCGGTCCGGGAAGGGCTCGTCGAAGCCGAGGTCCTTGCGGCTGCGCCAGAGCAGGTACGCCGAGCCCAGTTCGCTCGCGTCGGCCTCGGTGTCCGCGACGATCGTGCGGACCGCGAGCGCGGCGCGAGTACGGTCCGCGCCCGCCGGCCCCACGCGGAACGTGTCCAGCGCGCCGACACCGAGCCCGGGGTTGAAGAAGTGCGCGAACGCGAAGTGGGTGCCCAGTTCGGCGGCCAGAGCGGCGGATCGGGTACCCGCGCCGAGCAACCACACCGGCGGCGGGACGTACCCGGGGTAGTCCTGCGCCGGGTCGCCCAGGTGCCCGAGCAGTTCGGCCACCTGCTGTGGGAAACGGTCGGCCGGGCCGCCCGCGCGGCCGATCCCCAGGTCCACCCGGTCCGGATGCAGCGCGGCCAGCACCCGGAAGACCTCGGCCGGCTTGGCCGGCTCGTAGCGCGGCAGCAACACCCCACCGCTGCCCACCCGCAGCCGTTGGGTGTGCGCAAGCAACGTCGCGACCAGAACCTCGGGCGCGGTACCGGCGAAGCTCGGCGAGCCGTGGTGCTCGGCCACCCAGTAGCGGTGGTAGCCCAGCCGGTCGACGGTGCGGGCCAGGTCGAGGGTCGCGGTGAGCGCGTCGGCCGGCGTGCCGCCCGCGGGGATCGGCGACTGGTCCAGGACAGAGAGGCGGATGGACATGATCAGGCTCCGTTCTCGATACGTACGGCGTGCGCGGCGTGGGTGGTGCTCTCTCCGCGAGCGGTGCTCTCGATGTGAGCGGTGCTCTCAACGTGAGCGGTGCTCTCCTCGCGAGCAGCGCTCTCAACGTGAGCACTGCTCTCAACGTGAGCGGTGTTCTCCTCGCGAGCACTGCTCTCGACGCGACCAGCGCCCCCTACGTGAGCAGTGCTCTCGACGCGAGCAGTGCTCTCGACGCGGGCGCTGTTCTCCTCGCGAGCAGTGCTCTCGACGCGAGCGGCGCTCCCTACGTGAGCAGCGCTCTCGCCGTGGGCAGTGCTCTCCACGTGAGCAACGCTCTCCATGTGAGCACTGCTCTCATCGTGAGCAGCGCTCTCAACGCGACCAGTGCTCCCCTCGCGGGCACCGCTCTCCCCGTGAGCACTGCTCTCAGCCCTCCCCGCGCTCCCAAGCACCCGCTCGGCACTCATCGGTCGCGTCGTCGCCGGGACGATCCGGAAGTCCCGCAGGAAGACCAGGTTGTGCAAATCGGCGGCGGCGATCGCGCGCAGCGTGGGCAGTTCCTCGGCGGCCTGCTCGGGGGTGAACACGTTCAGCGGCCATTCCCCGACCGTGCCGCCGCGCAGGTGCGGGTGGTGGAAGCCGGCGCCGTAGACCGCCCGCAGCGTGATCGGCGGGACGCCGGCCGCGCGCTGCTCGGGCCAGGACAGCGCCCAGATCGCCTCCAGGCCGCCGTCCGGCGCGCGTCGGACGCCGGTCGCGGCGTATTCGCCGGCGCCCAGCAGCAGGTCGGCGTCCAGTTCGGCGAGCGCCCGGCGGGCCTGCGGGTCGAGCAACGCGACGGCCGCGCCGAACAGCCTTTCCTTGTCCCGGCGCGAGACCACGTCGCCGTGGGTGCCGTCGCGCAGGTCCGCGAAGTGCCGCAGCAGGGCGGTGGTGTTCATCGGGTCCTCCTCGTGGACGCGGTGCGGTGGGCCGCGGCGTACGCGGTGCCCAGGCGGTGTCGGAAGGCCGGGTCGGTCAGGAAGGCGCCGTGCCCGGTGCCGGCGAGTTCGTGCAGGTCGATCGGGACGCCGGCGGCGCGCAGTCGGCGGGCGTAGTCGCGGACGTCGTCCACGACCGGGTCGAGCGAGCCGACCGTGAGGATCGCGGGGGCGACCCCGGCGAGGTCCTCGGCCTCGTCCGGCGTGCTGTACAGCGGTCGCGCGCCGGCGGCGGCCGGGTGGGTCGGCGCCTCGCCCCGGTACGCCCGCCAGGCCGAGCCCAGCGCCGCCCGGGACGGGAAGGCTCCCGGCCGGCCGCGGTAGGACCCGGCTCGGCACCCGGGGTCGATCGGCGGATAGGCGAGCACCTGCGCGGCGAGCGGCCGGCCGAGGTCGCGCCGGGCCAGCGCGGCGGACGCGGCGATCGTGGCGCCGGCGCTGTCCCCACCGACCGAGACATGCTCGGCGTCGGCCCAGTCCAGCACGGTGAGGACGTCGATCAGGGCGGCGGGGTGCGGGTGTTCGGGGGCCAGCCGGTAGTCGACGCCGACCACGGTGGTGGCCGCGGTCCGGGCCAGGTGGGCCAGGGCCGGCGCCCAGTCGGCGGTGGCTCCCGAGCGCCAGCTCCCGCCGTGCGCCCAGACCAGCAGGCCGGCCGAGCCGGTTCCGCCGGGAAAGATCCGGACCGGGACGTGGTGATCGGCGCCGGGAACGATGATCGTCGGCGGCAGCGTGTCGGGAGTGGTGCGGGTCGCGGCCATGACAAACCTCCTCGATCTTGTCGTGAAGCCTCGGGCGTACGAAGCGGGACGGCGCGACGCGGGACAGGGCAACGCGGGACAGGGCGATGCGGCCCGGCACCGCCGCGGCCAGGTGCCCGCCGAGCCCCCGGTCGGCACTCAGGCCGTCGTCCGCCGAGCCCGACGCGGCGCCAGGAACAGCCCCGCGAGCAGCGCCCCGAGCAGGACCAGGGCCGAGTCGATCAGGATCGCGACGGTGACCCCGGACAGGACCGCGTCGGGTCCGGTGCTGCCGAGCGAGCTCATCCGCGCGGTGGCGATCGCGCTCATGATCGGGATGCCCATCGTGATGCCGACCTGCTGGGTCATCGTGGCCAGACCGGTGGCCAGGCCCTGCTCGGCGTCCGGCAGGCCCGAGGTCGCGGTGACCATGAAGCCCACGATCATCAGCATGTTGCCGATGCCGCCGACGAAGGTCGCCGCGAGCAGCAGCCAGATCCACCCGCCGGAACTGCCGAGGGCGACCAGCGACAGCGTGGCCAGTGCCTGGACGACGCCGCCGCCGACGATCGTGGCGCGGGTGCCGAACCGGCCCACCGCCCGGCCGCCGAGCGTGCCGCCGATGACCGTGCCGATGCCCAGCACACCGAACGCGAGCCCGGTGGCCAGCGGCGAGTAGTCCAGGACCTCCTGGAGGTAGAGCGTGAGCAGGAAGACCAGCGAGGTCTCGGTGACGAACGCGATCAGGCCGGTGATGTTCCCCCACAGCACGGTGCGGCGCTTCATGATGCCGACCGGGACCAGCGGTGAGGCGGAGCCTCGCTCGATGAACCAGAAGGCGACCAGGAGTCCGGCACCGGCGATCAGCGCCCCGAGGGTGGTGGGCTCGCCCCAGCCCTCGGCGCCGGCCTGGGTGAGCCCGAAGACGAGTGCCAGCAGACCGCCGGTGACCGCGATCGCGCCGGGGACGTCCAGCTTGGGTCGGTGGGTCGGCCGCGAGTCGGTGATCACGGACGGCGCGAGGATCAGCACCAGCGCGGCGACGGGGACGTTGACGAAGAAGGCCCAGCGCCAGGACAGCATGTCGGTGAGCAGGCCGCCCAGGACCGCTCCCGCGGTGAAGCCGGCCGACATCAGCGCGCCGTTCAGGCCCAGCGCCCGGTCCCGCAGCGGTCCCTCCTTGAACGCGGTGGTCAAAAGCGACAGGCCGGCCGGCGTCACCGCCGCGGTGGCCAGGCCCTGGAGCACCCGCGCGGTGAGCAACATCTCGGGCGAGCCGGCGAAGCCGCCGAGCGCCGAGGATGCGCCGAGGAGGGCCATGCCGCCCAGGAACAGTCGCTTGCGGCCGAACAGGTCCGCGACGCGGCCGAAGAGCAGGGTGAATCCGGCGGCGGTCAGCGCGAACGCGGTGGCCACCCACTGGAGGTTGTTCAGCGAGAAGCCGAGGCCCTCGCCGACCACGGGCAGCGCGACGTTCAGAATCGAGAAGTCCACCGCGATCATGAACTGGGCGCCGAGGAGAAGAGTGAGGATCAGCTTCTGTTGTCCGGTCATCCGGTCGCCGCGCGATTCGGGCGGGGCGTCGGGCAAGGCGTCGGCCGATGTGGCGGGCGGTGCGGCGGGCGCGGCCTCGACGGGCCTCGCGCGGTGGTCGAGCGTGGACATGTGCGTCTCCCGAGATGCTCTAACGGGTCTGCTTTCCCGTTAAGATGTCTCGAAGGTAGCACGCTGGATCGACTTAATGGAACAGGAGTCCCGTTATGACTTCGGATGGTCTCGCCGGCGATCCCCCTCCCGGCTCCGCCGACCGCTCTGCGGAATCGATTGGCGCACCGGCCGATCCGGGCACGGTCCGACCCGGCGGACGCACCGCCCGGGTCCGCGAGGCGGTGCTGCGCGCGGCCGGCGACCTGCTCGCCGAGCGCGGCTTCGCCGGTCTCGACCTGGCCGATGTCGCGCAGCGCGCCGAGGTCGGCAAGACCACCGTGTACCGGCGCTGGGGCAACACCACGGGGCTGGTCGCGGACCTGCTGGTGGACATGGCCGAGAGCTCGGTGTCACGCGCCGACACCGGGTCGCTGCTCGGCGACCTGCGGGCCAACGCGCACCTGGTGCGCCGCACGCTCACCGACGAGCGGCAGGGGGCGCTGTTCAAGGCGGTGATCGCCGCGGCCACCTGCGACGCGCGGACCTCGGAGGCGCTGCACGCGTTCTACGCGACCCGGATCAAGGAGTGGGCGCCCTGCGTCGAGGCCGCGATCGAGCGCGGCGAGGCGCCGCCGGGCACCGACCCGCACGAGGTGATCCGGGCGGTATCGGGACCGCTGTACTACCGGCTGCTGGCCAGTGGCGACCCGCTGGACGAGGCGAGCGCGGAGCGTGCCGCGACGGCCGCCGCGGCCGCGGCCCGGGCGGGGGCGTACGTCCCGTAGCCGACGGGCCGGCCGGCCCGTCCGCCGGTCCCGCTCGGTCGGGCACGTATGGTCGACGGATGCGTTTGAGCACTGTGATCCTCCCGATCCACCGCTGGACCGAGGGCCGGAAGGTCTGGCGTCGCGCCGAAGACCTCGGCTTTCACGCCGCGTACACCTACGACCACCTGTCCTGGCGCAGCTTCCGCGAGCAGCCCTGGTTCGGCGCGGTGCCCACACTCACCGCCGCCGCGACGGCCACCGAGCGGCTGCGTCTGGGCACGATGGTCACGTCGCCCAACTTCCGGCACCCGGTCACGCTCGCGAAGGACCTCGCGGCGATCGACGACATCTCCGACGGTCGGCTGATCGCGGGCATCGGCGCGGGCGGCTCCGGATTCGACGCGACCGCCCTGGGACAACAGGAGTGGACCGCGCGCGAGCGCGCCGACCGCTTCGCCGAGTTCGTCCCGCTGCTGGACCGGTTGCTCACCGAGCAGGCGGTGACCGAGCGGGGCGCGTACTACACCGCCCACGACGTCCGGATGATCCCGACCGGCCGGCAGAGCCCGCGCCTGCCGATGTACATCGCGGCGACCGGGCCCCGGGGCATGCGGCTGACCGCGCGACACGGCGAGGGCTGGATCAGCTACGGCGACCCCCGCGACCCCAAGGCCGTCCTGGCGCAGGACTGCCCCGCCGTGATCGCCGGACAGTTGGCGCGGCTGTCCGACATCTGCGCGGAGGAGGGCCGCAAGCCCGACGAGTTGGAGAAGGTCCTGCTCCAGGGCTCGACGCTGGAGCGACCGCTGGACTCGGTGGACGCGTTCGTCGACTACGCGGGCCGCTACCGGGAGGTGGGCGTCACCGAACTGGTGCTGCACTGGCCGGTGCCGGACTCCGTCTTCGAGGCGGACCCGAAGGTCTTCGAGCGCATCGCGACCGAGGGCCTGGCCCAACTCGACTGAGCCGATCCGTCCCGACGGTCGGTCGACCCGGCCCCCCGGACCGGGTGAATCGTTTCTGAGCGAGGATGTACCCGTGACGATCACGAATCGCCCACGCCTAGTGGCCACCGACCTCGACGGCACCATCGTGCGCGACGACGGATCCATCTCCGAACGCACCCTCGCCGCGCTCGAACTCGTCGAGTCCGCCGGCGCCGAGGTGGTCTTCGTGACCGGCCGGCCGCCGCGCTGGATGAGCCGCGTCGCCGAGGTCACCGGCCATCGCGGCCTGGCCATCTGCGGCAACGGCGCGGTGGTCTACGACCTGCGCGCCGAACGTGTGGTGGGTACCCACACGATGGACGTGACCGCCGCGCGCAAGGTGACCCGGCTACTCCGCGAGGCGGTGCCGGACGTGTCCTTCGCGGTCGAGACCGAGACCGGCTTCATGCACGAGCCCGACTACCCCGCGCTCGAGCGCGACGTGTCGATCGTGCACGCGGTCGGTCCGGTCGAGGAGTTGCTCACCGGGCCGGTGCTCAAGCTGCTCGCCCGGCACCACAGCCTGGATCCCGACGTGTTCCTCGCGCTCGCCCGCGACCGGGCCGGCGCGTACGCGGAGTTCACCCACTCCTCCTCGATCGCTCTGGTCGAGATCAGCGCGCTGGGGATCAGCAAGGCCAGCACACTGGCCTGGTTCTGCGCGCAGCGCGGGATCCGCACCGAGGACGTGGTGGCGTTCGGCGACATGCCCAACGATCTGCCGCTGCTGGCCTGGGCCGGACAGGCGTACGCGGTGGCCAACGCGCACCCCGACGTGCTCGCGGCGGTGGTCCGGCATACCGGGAGCAATCAGGACGACGGCGTCGCCCAGGTGCTGGAGAAGTTGTTCGGCTGAGCCGATCGCGCGCCGCCAGGTATCGGTGTACGCACCAGCCGCCTCCTCGAACGCGTGACAGCAAAGACACGCTTACGCGTGAAGGTTGCACAGAGTAGTTACCTGATTGCTTTCAGTGACATAGATTGACGCCCGTGTACATCCCCTCCCGGCCAGGGTCCCCACTGGCTGTGACGATCGATCGCTACCGGGTCGGCAAGGCACTCTCGTTCCGACCCATCGCCGAGGGCCTGCTCAACCGAGGCTACGAGGTCGTCACCACCAGGGGACGCTGGTTTCTCAAGCATTATCTGAACCAACGACCCGACACCATCCGCTTTCAGCACCACACCACCCAACGGCTCGCCGCGTGCGGGATACCCGCGATCCCGCCGGTGGCCGACCGGCACGGGCGCACCGTACTCACCTCGCGCGGACGCTGGTTCGCCCTGTACCCCTGGGTGGACGGCGAGCACCGACGCGGCACCGAACTCGACGCCCGGGGCTGCGCACGGGTGGGCGCGCTGCTCGGTGGCGTGCACGTGACGCTGCCGAAGTTGTTGCCGCCGATCCAGCAGCCGCTGCTGGTGCCCACGGCCGACCCGCACGAATCACTGGCCACCGTCGAGCGGCTGCTCACCCGAATCCGCGCCCGGCCCGGCCCGAGCGCCTTCGACCGGCTCGCCGAGCTGCGCCTGATCGAGCGCCGCGCGATGCTCCTGCGCTACGCGCACCGCCGACCACGCGACCACGAGGCGCCGGGAACCGGCTACGTGCACGGCGACTTCCATCCGCTGAACCTGCTGTACCGCGCCGGCGAACCGGTCGCGATCATCGACTGGGACCGGCTCGCGGCGCTGCCCGACACCGAGGAACTGGTCCGGGCCGCGCTGATCTTCTTCACCGACCCGATCTCCGGCACGCTCGACCTCGATCGGGTACGCGGTTTCGTGGACGGCTATCGCGCGGTGGTCGATCCGGGGCCCACCCAACTCGCCGCCGCCGTGCACCGGCTGTGGTGGGAGCGACTGAACGACTTCTGGATGCTCACCCGGCACTACCTCGAGCACGACCCGCGCTGTGCCCCGCTCTTCCCCGCGTCCGCCGCGCTGATCGTGTGGTGGACGATGGCCTACGACGAGGTCCTCAAGGCGTTCCTGGGCTGACGAACCGGCCCCGCACGCGAAACCCGCACGCGCCACCGATCGTGGCTCGCGCGGGTTTCGCGTCTTCGACCCGCAGGTCGTGCGACTCGGGGGCCGTACGACTCCGGGGCCGTACGACTCAGGGAGTCGTACCGCTGCCGCCCGCCGGATTGCCGCCCGCGGCGCCGCCCGAGTCCGGCGGCTTCGTCTCGCCACCGCCCTTGGTCGAACCCGGCGGCGCGGTGGCCGACGTGCTCGGCCGGCTCGTCTCGGACGGCTTGTTCGACGCGGTCGAGGACGGCGTGTGCGACTGACCCGAGGTCGTCCCGCCCGGATCGCGCGTGTTCGACGGCGGCGTCGTCTGCCGCCACGTCTGCGTCGGGTTGGACGGGGTCGCGCCCGACGTGCCCTTGGTGTTCGCGTCGGGGCTGGGCTGGTTGTTGTTGTTCCCCGGTTGCGGGTCACTGTCGTTGGTCACCGACACGGCGGGTCCGGCCGGATCGCCATCCGAGGGGCTGTCCCCGTCCCCGGGCAGACCCTTGACCAGGAGCACCGCACCGACCAGCACCAGGATCACCGCGAGCGCGGCCACCAGGTAGAGCGGCAGCCTGCGCTTGTGCGTCGGCTCCTGCGGCAGGATCGGCAGCGGCCCGGTGCCGCCGTCGTTGGCCGGCTGACGCTGCTGCGATCCGGTGCCGGACTGCCCCGACAGCGGTGGCATCGCCGCCGTCGCGTCGGTGGAGCCGGTGTGCGCCGGGGCCGCGGAACCCGCGGCGACCTGGCTCCACGAACCGAACTCGGGCCGGCTCTGCTGAGTGGGCACCCGCGGCGGAACGGCGACCGAGACCTGCTGACCGGCGAGCGCGCGACGGATGTCCATCCGCATCTCGTCGGCCGTCTGATACCGGTCGTCGGGGTTCTTCGCCAGCGCCTTCAACGCGATCGCGTCCAGGTGCGGAGGCACCCGGGGGTCCATCATCGACGGCGGACGCGGCTCGTCCTGGACGTGCTGGTACACCACCGACAGCGGCGTGTCACCGTTGAACGGCGGACGCAGCGCGAGCAGTTCGTAGAGCAGGCAGCCACTGGAGTACAGGTCGCTGCGCGCGTCGACGGTGCGGCCCAGGGCCTGCTCCGGCGACAGGTACTGCGGCGTGCCCATGACCATGCCGGTCTGGGTCATCGTGGTCGCCGCGCTGTGCATCGCGCGGGCGATCCCGAAGTCCATCACCTTGACCGCGCCCGAGTTGGTGATGATCACGTTCGCGGGCTTGATGTCGCGGTGGATGATGCCGTGCCGGTGGCTGTACTCGAGGGCCTCCAGGATCCCCTCCGTGACCCGGAGCGCCTGCTCCAGCGGTATGGGGTTGCCCTCGCCGAGCAGTTCCCGGACCGTACGGCCCTCGACGCACTCCATCACGATGAACGGCACCAGTTCGTCGCCGACCTGGTCCTCGCCCGTGTCGTAGACCGACACGATCGCGGGGTGGTTGAGCGACGCCGCGTTCTGCGCCTCGCGGCCGAACCGCGAGCGCGCGACCGGATCCTGCGCGAGGTCCGGGCGCAGCGTCTTGACCGCGACGGTGCGACCGAGCCGCACGTCGTGGGCCATCAACACCTCGGCCATGCCGCCTCGGCCGAGTTGGCGGCCGAGTTCGTAGCGGCCGGACCCGACCGTCTTCACCTGTGTGCCGGACGTCTCACGCTCGTCCGGTCCCGTCGGCGCGGTCATCGCTCCTCGCCCTGCGCGTCGGGGCGGCCCGTCCGGGGCCGCCGAACTGTGGCGATGGCGTCCGCCGCGAGCAGGGGAGAGCGGAGAGCACCACGGGAGCGGGGGAGCACGACGGTTCCAACGATCGGCCGGCCACAAAGGCACGCCGATTCGGGCGTCAGGGTTGCGGCCGGGGACTCGGAGCTCATCCTCGACAGTCCCCTCACGTGGCGCCGGGGCGTTGGCCCGCGCCGGTGTGCAGATGAAATGTGGCGCATCCTCGCGTCAAGTCCCGAAACGATACCGGGATCAGCGGTACTCCGTGTGAATTGCCCATGGTAACGGGATTCCGGATCCCCGGCCGGTGCCTTGTGCGCTCCGCGCATCGCCCGCCCGCGAGATCCGGCCGACCCGATCAGCGCAACATCAGGATCGAGGCGAGCACCGCCAGCACGCCCAGCACCGTCGCCGCGAACGCGGCGCCCGCACCGGTCTTGCGGCCGTACGCCCCCGGCGCGCTGTGCGCGCCCGCCGAACGGGCCCGGGGCCCGAACCCGGACAACACCCGCGCCCACGGCGGACCGCCGGCGGCAGGGCGGGCGGGCCGCTGCGATATCGGCGGCCCCGGCGGGCGGGCGGACTGCGCCGGGACGCCGGCGCCGTACAGGACCGAGTCCCAGACGTCCGCGGGCAGGATCCGGCGCACCGACTCGCGCATCCGCCCGGCGGTGTCGAAGCGCAGGTGCGGGTCCTTGCGCAGCGCGTGCAGGACCAGGTCGTCGACCGCGCCGGGCACGTCGGGCCGGTACACGGACGGCGGGGTCGGCTCCTCGCGCATGTGCCGATAGGCGATGTGCACCGCCGTACCGCCGTCGAACGGCGGCACCCCGACCAGCAGCTCGTGCAGCAGACATCCCACCGAGTACAGGTCGCTGCGGGTGGACGCGGGATGCCCGAACGCCTGTTCGGGGGAGAAGTACTGCGGGGTGCCCATGATCCGACCGGGGTCGGTGAGCGCGCCGTCGGTGACGAACAGCGCACGGGCGATGCCGAAGTCCATCACCTTGACCGCGCCGCCCGGGGTGATCATCACGTTGACCGGCTTGATGTCGCGGTGCACCAGACCGCGGTCGTGGCTGTACTCCAACGCGTCCAGCACCTTCGCGGTGATCGCGAGGGCACGCGGCCACGGCACCGGACCGTGTGCCTCCAGCAGATCGCGCAGGGTCAGCCCCTCGATCAGCTCCATCACGATCCACGGCACCAGCACGCCGTCCTCGCCCGGATCCGCACCGGTGTCGAACACCGAGACGATCGTGGGGTGGTTCAGCGCCGCCGCGTGCTCGGCCTCGCGGGCGAACCGCGAGCGCGCGACGGTGTCCTCGGCCAGGTCGCTGCGCAGGCGTTTGACCGCGACGAGCCGATCGAGCACCAGGTCGTGGGCCTCGTACACCACGGCCATGCCGCCGCCGCCGATCCGGCGCCCGGTGCGATACCGCCCGCCGCCGAAGACACGCCCGTTCGCCCGAGCCGGGTCTCCCGAAACGGTCACCGTCAGGCCGCCCTCCACGCCGCACGACTCGCGCACGACCCCGGCACGAATCGACCTACCGAAAAGCGCTCCCGTCGCACCGCCGACAGCCTGTCAGAGACGCGACGGGAGCGCACCGGGTCGGCGCCATCGAGCACCGCTCCGGGGTACGCCCCTCCCAAACGCTAGAGGTACGGACCCGACTGGGTATGCGGCGGCTCACCCTGGCCACCGGGGACCACGCCGGGCGGGAGCGCCCGACGCATCGTCTCCAGTTGCGCGCGCGCCGCCATCTGCTGCGCGAACAGCGCGGTCTGGATGCCGTGGAACAGGCCCTCCAGCCAGCCCACCAGCTGTGCCTGCGCGATCCGCAGCTCGGACTCGCTGGGTACCGAGTCGTGCGTGAACGGGAGCGAGAGCCGCTCCAGCTCCTCGACCAGTTCCGGGGCGAGCCCCTTCTCCAGCTCCTTGATCGAGCTGGCGTGGATCTCCTTGAGTCGCACCCGGCTCGCCTCGTCGAGAGGAGCCGCGCGCACCTCCTCCAGAAGCTGCTTGATCATGCTGCCGATGCGCATGACCTTCGCGGGTTGTTCGACCATGTCGGTCACCGCGAGTTCACCGCCCTCTTCACCGAGGCCGCCGCCGAGCGCCATGCCATCCGGCCCGACGATCACCACCTGCGGGTTCTCACCATTCGCTTCGCTGTTCGGCGTGTCCATACATCTCATCCTAGGAGCGCCGAGGGCTTAAGCCGTCCTGCCGCGCACCACCGCACGCGATCGTGTCAAAAGCGCCGCGAGCAGGGCCGCGAGGATCGGCAGCACGATCAGCGCGAGGCCCAGTTGAGACCACGGAATCACCAGTTCGGGAGCGTGCAGCCGACTCTTGGCCTCGGCCGGCATCACGTCCCACACGGCCGACTTCTGTCCTCGGCGCACGACCACCCCCGCGAGTACGCCCGCCGCGAGTCCCAGCGCGGTGCCCAGGAACGCGATCACCCCGCTCTGGAACGCGGACAACCGGCGCCGCACACTCGGCGGCGCGCCCACCGCACCGAGCGTGGCCAGGTCCTTCTGCGCGTCGGCCAGTGCCAACCCGGTGGCCACCCCGGACGCGCCGACCGTGATCACCAGCGCGAACACCGCGAGCAACAACATCCGCGCGTCGCTCATCGGCTGGAATCCGCGCTCGACGAAGACGAAGCCCTGCTCGGAGACCTTCGCCACCTGCTCCTCCAACCGCTGCTTCTGCGCGTCCGAGGGCGAGCGCCCGGCGTCGTAGACCAACCCGGCCGGTTCGACCACGGCTCCGAGTGCGCGCGCCGCCTCCGGCGAGGCGAACATGCCGGACAGACCGAAGGGGGCTTGCACCGACACCGCGGGCAGCCACACACCCGGCGGTTCCGACTCGGCCGCTTCCGGGGAGGGCATGCGGACCATTCCGGGTCCGGAGAACGTCTCCTGTGCCTTGACCTCCACCTTGCCGTCCGGCCCGACGTACCCGTTCTCGAACAGGACGACCCCGCCGCGGGACAACACCTCGATCGCGCGTGGGTCGTCCGCGCCGGTCAGCTTGCGCAGCAGATCCGCGTCCCCGACCACCGACCGGAAGAAGCCGTTCTGGGCCCGTGTCTCGTACCGGCATCTGGGATCGTCACGCCACCGGTCGTCGCCGGAGCGCGCCGGGCAGCGGGCCTCGGGCAACTTCTCCGGCCGGAAGGTGACGCACTTGGCTTCCTGCACACAGGTTCCGCCCAGCGTGCCCAGTGGTCCGCCCTTCGCGTCGGGCAGGATCCGCTCGACTGCCCGCCGGATCTCCTCGGCTCCACGCGCGCTCACCGCCGTCTCGCCCGGCAGCCCGGTCCCCGGCACCCGCCCGGGGAAACCGATCAGGACGTGGTTCTCCTGGGCGTTGGGGCGGTATCTGTTCCGTTCGTCCGCGTTCTGACTCGACCAGACCACCGCGATCACCACCGAACCCGCCACCGCGGCCATCACCGCGGCCACCGCCGGCGCGCTGCGCGGGCGGCTGCGGGCCGCGTCGCGCAGCGCCAATCGGGGGCTCAGCGGCAGGAAGCGACCGAGTTTCGCGGTCGCTCCGATCAGGGCGGGGCAACACGCGACCAGGCCCAGTTCGGCCACCACCACACCCGCGACGATGACCTTGTCGTTCGCGCCGTCCGCGCCGTACAGCGCGATGGCGACGCCGAGCGCGGCACCGAAGACCCCGGCGATCGGCAACACGCGCGAACCTCGGCGCACCCCTCGGCGGCCGGACAACGACGCGGCGATGTCCTCACGGGCCGCGAGCCAGGCCGGGATCAGCGCGGCGGCTACGCCGACCGCCACCCCGACCGCGCCGATGCCGAGCAGTTCGAGCGCGCGCGCGTCGTAGCGGCCCAGCAGCCGGCCGGACTTCTCGGCGAACCACGGCCGCAGCAGGGCCGCGACCGCCATGCCCAGGGCCGTGCCGAGCAGTGCGCCGACCGCACCGAGCACGACACCACCGCCGAGCACCACCCCGCCGATGTGCCGACGGCTGCCACCCGCGACGCCGATCAGCCCGAGTTCGCGCCGCTTGCGGCGGGCACCCACCGCGAAGGCCGGGCCGGCGAGCAGGATCATCTCCAACAGGCCCAGGCCCACGCCGATGCCGCCGAGCCTGAGCGCGCGCGAGTCGACCCACTGGCGCGGGGACTCGTACTGCGACTCGTCGCTCGCGGGCGGATCCTCGAGCACCACGGCGGACTTGACCAAAAAGCCCTGCCGGTTGGCCTCCTTGACCTTCGCCCACGACACCCCGCCCGGCACCCGGATCAGCTCGTCGACCTGCTCGGCGAACGAACCACTCGCCCCCGGCAGGGCACGCATCGCGTCGAGCACCGCGCCCGGCCGGCCGATCACCATGAACTTGCGCAGATGGTTCGGCAGATCGACGGTGCCGACGATGCGAAACGTGCGACCGGTGGACTTCTCGGTGAGTCGGCCGCCGACCCGGTATCCGCCCGAACGACGCAACTCCTCGGTGACGACCACCTCGTCGAGGGCCTGCGGGGCCCGCCCCCCACGCTGGAACACCATGCCTTCGGCGAGCGGCTCGGTGTAGTCGAACTCGCGGATCTGTACCTCGGTCCGACCGTGCTCCGTGGACACCGTCCCGTAGCCGAAGCGGTCGACCAGCCGCTCGGTCACCCCGGGAATCGCCGCGCTCGCCGCCCGGGAAGCCGGCCGGTCGGGCGATCCGCCGGTCGGCAGCAGTGTTACGGACTGCCCGGGCGGCGGCCGATCCAGGTCGGCCGGACGCCACTCGTCGCCTTCGACATCCTGTCGAATCGCGACCGTGGGCAACGGACTCCCGTCGCCGGGCCGCTCCGAGGCGGTGTCCCGCACCAGGGCGTCCGCCTGCCCCATCGAGCGCGAGATCACCTCGTCGGTGTCCAACTGCACGCTGCGCCAGGACACGTCGGCCGCGCTCATCCCCAGTACCGGAAGCGCGATCATCGCGACGATCAGCGCGCTGCGTCCCTTGGCCCGCAGCGCGTCCCGACGGGCGATCCGCAAGGTCGCCCGCCACGAGCCCACGCTCATCGCGAACCACCCCGGGACAGCAGCGACTCGGCGTCGGCCGTGGGACCGGTGTCGTCCACGAGCCGACCGTCGCGCAGAAACACGATCCGGTCCGCCCACGCGGCGTGCCGGGCCTCGTGGGTCACCAGGACCACCGCCGCACCGGCCTCGCACCGCGCCCGCAGCACCCGCAACACCGCCTCGCCCGTGGTCGAGTCGAGCGCGCCCGTCGGCTCGTCGGCCAGCACCAGTCGGCGCTCGCCCACCAACGCGCGGGCGATCGCGACGCGTTGTTGCTGGCCGCCGGACATGTCGTCGGGAAAGCGGTCGCCGAAGTGTTCGAGGCCGACCTCGGTCAGCGCCACCTGCGCGGCCTGCCGGGCCCGGCGGATCGACACGCCGTCGAGTTCGAGCGGCAGCGCGACGTTCTCCGCGGCGGTCAGCGCCGGGACCAGGTTGAGGTCCTGGAAGACGTAGCCGACGCTGCGCCTGCGCAGCGCGGCCATCCGGCGCCGGTTGAGCCCGCCTAGTTCCCGCCCCTCGACCAGGACCTCGCCGTGCGTGGGTCGGTCCAGCCCGCCCGCGAGCATCAACAGGGTCGACTTGCCCGACCCGCTCGGTCCCATCACGGCGAGCATCTCGCCCGGCACGACGGCCAGATCCACCTCGGCCAGGGCCTCGACGCGCACGTCGCCCCGACCGTGGATGCGGCCCACCGACCTGAGTTCCAATACCGGTTCCACCGTGCCCCCTGTGGCCGTGGTCATCGACGCGTCCCGCGCCTGCGGGCGGGTGCGGGTCGCTCGTCCACCGGAGTCGGCGCCGGCTCCCGCTCGGCCGCCCGGCGGGCCAGCCGCGCCTCGCAGTGGTCGAGCCAGCGAACCTCGGCCTCCGCGTGGAAGATCAGTGATTCCAGGACGAGTTGCCACGCGAGGTCGTCCTCGGCGGCGCGGGTCTTGAGTCGGGTGTAGTCCTGCAACGCCCGCAACGTGTGCGCGCGCTGTCCCTGGACGACCGACCGGACGTCGATCCCGGGCACCGTGACCGCCATCGCGAGCTTGATCGCGAGTTCGTCCCGGGGCGGGCTGGTGCGCGACACCGGCGCCTGGAACCACTCGCGCAGTTCGGCCCGACCCTTGTCGGTGATCCGGTAGAAGACGTGCCCCTCGTCGTCCTCGCCGTCGGGCGCGACGAGTTCGTCGCGGTCCAGGCGGCCGAGCGTGGTGTAGACCTGACCGACGTTGAGCGGCCAGGTGGAACCGGTCCGGGCCTCGAATTCGGTCCGGAGCTGATAGCCGTATCGAGGGCCCTGATCGAGCAATGCGAGCAGGCCGTGCTTGATGGACATACCGAGTATGTATACCCGGTATGCTCAAGTACGCAAGACCGGCACGCGGTGGGAGCGTCCCGGGAAAGCGCCCGCGGAAGGAGGCGAACGACCGGCCGGCGAGGGTCAGCGGTCGTTGGAGGGGGAGCCGCCCCGGCAGTTGAAGTTGAACGTGTACCGCTCGGTCTGCGCGTTCGCGACCGGCTGGAGGATCAGCAGTTGCAGGACACCGCTCGCCTCACCGAACAGTTGCGGCGGGATCGCCCAAGTGATCGGGATACTCGCCTGGCGCGGGCCGGAGCCGGTGAAGTGCAGGATGTCCTGCGGGAGCAGCAGCCCCCTCTCGTACACCCACTGGAAGACGATGTCGCCGGGCCCCGCCCCGTCCACGAGCACCGTCCCGACGAACGTCACCTGGTCGAGTCCGTTGCAGCGCACGTAGGAACCGTTGGCGCGGTCCGCGCTGAGCCGTACGTCGCTCACCCGGAACCGCTGACCCAACGGCGGCGGTTCCGACGTCTGGCCGCCGGAGCCGGTCGTCGCGGCGGTGCCGCCGGATCCACCGGACTGTCCGCCGGGAGCGGGGGTGCTCGTCGTGTTCCCGGTCCGACCACCGGAACCGGGCGCGTTCCCGGGCGGTGCCGTCACCGTCTCGGTCACGGTCACCGTGGGCACCGGAACGGGCTGCCCGCTCGTGGGCGCCGAGCCGTCGGGCGCGGGCGTGGCACCGCCGGTCGGCATCGGGCCGGCCTCGATGCTCTGGTCCTGGGCGGGCAGTTGCGGCGGGATGTCGGCGGGCGAGGGCCCGCTGCGGTCGTGTCGGGCCTGCACGCCGGGGCCGGAGCCGCAGATGTTCGTGAGTACGAGCAGCGTGATCAGGGCCAGCGCGATGATCGTCGGGCCCAGCGGTATCCGCCGGTGAAACCCGCCGATCGACCACATCACGCCTCCTTCCCCCACCACCGGTCGGACTTTGCCGGAAGGTACCGCTGTATCACGATTCGCATCCTCGACGAGCCTGCACCCTTCATCCGCGATGCGCCAGACACACAGTCTGCCCGGCGGGACCGACGCCCATCCCGCCGGTCAGCGTCGTCGCGGCGCCGGGAAACACCGGACGAGCAGTCCACCGGCGCAGACGATACCGGCTCCCCCGAGGCCCATCAGAGTCAAATTCACAACGGATGGACCGGTTCTGGGCAGCGTGGGCGGCGCATCGAAGGCCGAAGCGGTGACCGGAGCCGAGGGGTCGGTCGGGGCGTTCGGGTCGGACTCCATCAGGTAGCGCGCGACGATTCGGCCGCCGGAGCGCACGGCGTACACCCCGGGTCGATCGTCCTCGGCGACCTCCGCCCCCCAGGACCGCAGCGCGTCCAGGCCGGCGGTGCCGCCGGTGAGCACGAGTTCGTGTTCGACGTCGAGCACCGCGCGGCCCGACTCGTCGGTCACCGGGCGGGCGCCGTGTCGGGCCAGCCGGTCGAGCAGTCGTTCCCACTCCTGCTGCGTCGGCGCGTCCGTTGCCGGAGCGGGTCGGGGCGGCCCGCTCGGCTCGGCCGGCGCGTCCACGTGCACCGGCGGATCCGGGCGCAACTCGGGCCCGGCCGGCGCCCGTCCCCGCGGGGACGCCCCCGGATCCGGCTCGTCGGCCGGCGGCCGTGACCCGTCGACCGCGCCGGCCGAGGGCCCGGGTGACGGGCCCGCGAGCGCCGGGGCATCGGGCAGCGCCGACGCACCGGGGAGCGCCGAGGCACCGGATAGGAGGAGGGCCGCCGTGAGCACACACCCGGCAGCCAGTCGACGCGCGAAGCCGCCGGGGGTAGGCATGCGGTCAGACTAAGGAAAATCGACAAAAGACCCGTTCAGCGACATTCGGCGCAGTGGAATGGTCATCCGATTTTCATTCGTCCGGACCACACCACCCGGACCACACCGCCCGGAGTGCCCGGACCACACCGGCGCGTCGTCGGCCGCGCCGGCGGGCCCGGACCGCGTCAGCGCACCTTCAGCAGGACCTTGCCGATGTGTCCGCTCTCCTCGAGCACCCGGTGCGCGTCGGCCGCCTCGGCCACCGGCAGCACCCGATCGACGATCGGCTCGACCCGGCCCGCGTCCAGGAGCGGCCACACGTGTTCGCGTACCGCCGCGACGATCGCGGACTTCTCCGACATCGGGCGGGCCCGCAGCGAGGTCGCCGCGATCGCGGCCCGCTTGGTCAGCAGCTTGTTGAGGTCCAACTCGCCCCGGGCACCGCCCTGGAGGCCGATCACCACGAGCCGGCCGTTGACCGCGAGCGCGTCCACGTTGCGATCGAGGTACTTCGCGCCCATGTTGTCCAGGATCACGTCCACGCCGGCCCCGTCGGTGACCTCGCGGACCCGGGCCACGAAGTCCTCGTCCCGGTAGTTGATCGCGACCTCGGCACCGAGTTCGCGGCAGCGCTCCAGCTTGACCGCCGAGCCCGCCGTGGTGAACACCCGCGCGCCCGCGGCCGAGGCGAGCTGGATCGCCATCGTGCCGATCCCGCTCGACCCGCCGTGCACCAGGAAGGTCTCACCCTTGCGCAGGTGGGCGACCATGAACACGTTCGACCAGACGGTACAGACCACCTCGGGCAGCGCGGCGGCCGTGATCAGGTCCATGCCCGCGGGCACGGGCAGCAGTTGGCCGGTGGGCACCCGGACCCGCTCGGCATAGCCGCCGCCCGCCAACAGCGCGCACACCCGGTCGCCGACCGCCCAGCCGGACACGCCCGCGCCCACCTCGACGATCCGACCCGACGCCTCCAGGCCGGGGTAGGCCGAGGCGCCGGCCGGCGGCTGGTAGAACCCCTGTCGCTGCAACAGATCGGCCCGGTTGACCGCCGACGCGGCCACCTCCACCAACACCTCGCCGGGTTCGGGTTTCTCGTCCGGGACCTCGGTCCAGTTCAGTACCTCGGGTCCGCCCGGTCCGGCAATCGTGATTGCAAACATGGCCACCAGCCTATGAGTCGCCCGTCTTCGGCTGCGGCTTATGCGTCTTGATCACCACGAGTCGGTCACCCGCGCCGAGCACCGCCGCCTCCGGGTCGTCGTGCCGCAGCGTGCGGTGTCCGCGCACCACGGCCACCACCAGATCGCCGCACTCGCCGGGCGACTTGCCCGCCTCGCGCTTGTCGATCGGCCGCTCGATCAGGTCCATGCCCTCGCCGTAGTGCATCAGGTCCTCCATCACCTCGCCCACGTTGGGGCTGAGCATGGAGAGCCCGAGCAGTCGGCCGGCGGCGCTCGCGGTGGTGACCACCGAGTCGGCCCCGCTCTGCCGGATCAGCGGAGCGTTCTCGTCCTCGCGGACCGCGACCACGATCCAGGCCCGCCGATTCAACTGCCGCGCGGTCAGCGTGACCAGGGCGGCGGTGTCGTCCCGGTTGACCGAGACGATGATGTTCCGGGCCCGCTCCACCTCGGCCCGGCGCAACACCTCGGCCCGGGTGGCATCGCCGGAGACCACCACGAGCTTGTCGTCGTCGCTCGCCTCGGTGGCCGCCTCGGGGTCGGAGTCGACGACGACGATGTTCTCGCGCGAGATCCCCTGCGCCATCAGCGTGTGCACCGCGCTGTACCCGGTCGTGCCGTAGCCGACCAGAATCGTGTGGTCGCGCAACGTGGACCTCCAACGGTTGAGCCGCAACTGCTCCCGCGTGCGCTCGGTGAGCACCTCGAGGGTCGTGCCGACCAGGATGATCAGGAAGACCACCCGCAGCGGGGTGATCACGACGACGTTCACCAGGCGGGCGCCGTCGCTCGCGGGGGTGATGTCGCCGTAGCCGGTCGTGGACAGGGTGACCGTCGCGTAGTAGACCGCGTCGAGCAGCGAGACGTGCTCGTCCACGGTGTCGCGGTAGCCGTCCCGGTCGAGGTAGACCACCAGGATGGTGACCGCCAGAACCAGCAGCGCCATCCCGAACCGGCGCAACACCTGCACGAGCGGACCGGGACGGTCCTTGGGGATGTGCACGGTCGCGCCCGCCTGACCGGCCAGGCCCGCCGGCCCGTCGGCCTGTTTCTTCAGCGCCGGCAGCGGCCGGGCCAGCGCACCGCGCGGCCCGCGCCGATCGGCCGGTCGGTCGTCGGGAAAGCGCACGGTCTTCATCGCGGCGCCCCGAGCACCTCTACCCGATCACCCGCACGCACGCCGCCCGGCGGCACCACCGCGATGCCGTCGGCGACCGCGAGCCCGCGCAGCATCGCCGGCCCGGAGAACGCCAGCGGCCGATCCGCGCGCATCGGCACCAGTCGGGTGTCCCTCGGGTGGCCGGCGATGTCGGCGCCGACCCGGATCCGGCGCGGGCGCGGCTCCGGGCGGCCGGAGAGCCGGCGCAGCAGCGGTACCGCGAGGGTGAGCATGCCGGCCACCGCGGCCAGCGGGTTGCCGGGCAGGCCGACCAGGTAGCGGCCGGCGCCGGGACGCTCGCCGGGCAGGTGCGCGAGCAACATCGGATGACCCGGGCGGACCGCGACGCCGTCCACGAGCACGTCCGCCTCCAGGTCGGCGAGCAGCGGGTGCACATGATCACGCGGGCCGTCGGCGGTGCCGCCCGTGGTGATCACCACGTCGGCGCGGGACGCGCTCACGTGCCCGCGCAGCGTGTCCAGGCTGTCCCCCACCCGGCGCACCCGCAGCAGGTCGGCGCCGAGGGTGCGCAGCCACGGCGTGATCAACGGGCCGAGCGCGTCCCGGATCCGGCCTTCCCTGGGCAGCCCGGAGTCGAGCAACTCGTCGCCCAGCACCAGGAGTTCCACCCGAGGCCGGTCGACCACCACCAGTTCGTCGTAGCCGGAGGCGGCGGCCAGCCCGGTGACCCCCGGCGTGACCGTGGTGCCGGCCGGCAACAACTCGTCGCCGCGGCGGCACTCCTGGCCGCACGCGCGGATGTCGGTGCCCTGCTGGATGTGCACGTCGCCGAACAGCGTGCGGCCCTCGACCCGGCTCTGTTCGCTGCGCAGCACGGCGGTGGCCCCGCGCGGCACCCGCGCTCCGGTGGCGATCTCCACCGCGTCGCCGTCGCGCATCACGCCGATGCCCTCGCCGGCCTCTCCCGCGAGCAATCGGCCGCGCACCCGCCACGGCCCGGGTCCGGCGACCGCCCATCCGTCCATCGCCGAGGTGTCGAAGGAGGGCAGGTCGGTGAGCGCGACGATGGGCCGGGCCAGCACGTGGTCGCGCGCGTGGTGCAGGGTGCGCGAGACCACGGGCAGCGGTCGGCCGGCCGCGCGGGCCGTGGCCCGGGCCTCGGGCCAGCCCAGTGCCTGCGGCTGGTGCGACTCGGAGCGCGGCATGGTGGCCCGGTCCTCCCGAAGGGTCATCGGGCGCCCGGCTCCGCGCCGGCGCGTTCGGCGAGCTCTCGGGCCTGCCGCAGCGCCTCGGCCACGGCGGCCGCGCCGCCGCCGCGACTGGCCGCCGCGTAGCCGACCAGGAAGGAGGTGAGCGGCGCGGCCGGTCGCTGTACGTTGTGCGCCGCCACCCGGGTCATGTCCAGCAGCGCCGCGATGTCCACGTCCAGCTCGATGCCCAGCTCCTGTTTGACCGCTTCCGTCCACTCTTCCAAGCCAGTCATGTCTCTCCTCGTCGGGGCTGTGTCCATCCTCCCCGACCGGGCTCGCGCGCCGCGCACATCCGCCCAGGTGTCGCAGTCGAAGACGGCGTCGGAATCGGCCCGGATCCGGCGCAGCGCGAGCGGCTCGACCACCCGGCGCAGCGGCGCCCCGGCCGGTTCCGGCAGGGCCGCGACGCCCGCCCGCAGGGCCGCGGTGCGGTAGGCGGCGAGCAGGATCTGATCGCGCCCGTCGGCGTCCACCGCCACCGCGCCGGCGCACTCGCCGCCTCGATCGGCCGCCGGCTCCAGGGCGGCGACCAGGCGGTCGATCAACGCGGCGGGTACGAACGGCAGATCGGCCGCGAGCAGCACGACCGTCTCGGCGCGAACCAGCGGCAGCGCGGCGGCCAGCGCGGCCACCGGTCCGCCGCCGGGCGGGTCCTCGCGCACCCACACCACCTCGCGCCGGGTGTTCCGGCGCGGCCCGGCGACGACGATCCGCTCGGCTCCGGCCGCGGCGGCCAGCACCCGGTCGAGCAGCGAGACGCCGGCCACGAGCAGGCCCGGCTTGTCGACGCCGGCCAGCCGGCGGGCCGCGCCGCCGGCCAGGACCACCGCGTCGTAGCCGCTCACGTGGGCGCGTTCGCGGAGGTCTCGGACCAGCGGAAGAGGGTCATCCCGACGCTGGTGGCGAGGTTGTAGCTGGAGACCCTCGGGCGCATCGGGATGGCCACGCGCCGGTCGGCGCGCCCGCGCAGCGCCGCCGAGACGCCGTGCCGCTCGGTGCCGAAGGCCAGGATCGCGTCGTCCGGGATCTCGGTCGCGCGCAGGTCCACGCCCTCGGGGTCGAGTACGAACAGCGGTCCGGTGGGCAACGCGTCCGGGTCCACTCGGGCGACGCCGGTCGCGAAGTGCAGTCCGGCACTGCCGCGGACCACGTTCGGGTGCCACGGGTCCAGGTCGCCGGTGGTCAGCACGGCGGCGACGCCGAATCCGGCGGCGAGCCGGACGACGGCGCCGACGTTGCCGAGGTTGCGCGGGTTCTCCAGGAGCACGATCGGCGCGGTGCGCGCGGGCTCGCAGGAGGGGCCGGCCTCGGGGCGGCGGGCGAGCGCGACCACCCCGGTGGGGCCGCCGCGCGGGATCAACTCGCGCAGGAACGGCACGGACACCTCACGCGCCGTCTCCTCTATATAGCCGCCCACGTCGGCCGCGAGTTCGTCGGCGAGGGCGCGCACCGCCGCCCGGTCGGTGGTCAGCACGACGCGGATCTCGGCGCCGAATCGCAGCGCGTGCTTGACGGCGTGGAACCCGTCCAGCAGCACCGCGCCGGGCGACGCGGCCCGCCACAGCGCGAGGGTCTCCATCTCGTGCGCGTTCATGACAGCAGCGTAGGACCTGCCGCGCACGGCTCCCGGCCGGCCGGCGGGCGGTGCGCGCCGGCCGGCGGCCGGGGCCGCGACGTGCGGGATCGCACGCCGACGGCCGAGACCGATCAGGCCCGACCCGAGGTCGAGGCCACCCCTTCGAGTCCGCCGGGCACCGGCGACGCGGGTGCCGCCTCGCGGCCCGCGGGCGTCGGGGCCGGCCCCTTGGGTCCGCGGCGCAGCCGGTCCGTCAGTCGGCCGACCACCCGCGAGCGGGTCCAGATCAGGAACGCGGTGGGCAGGAACAGCGCGTCGCCCACCGACATCGACGCGGAGAAGGCGGGCAGGCCCAGCAGGACCGCGATGCCGAAGTGCATGCCGAGCAGGATCACGATCGCGACGTACTTGACCCGCTTGGCGAACAGCATGAACACGAAGCCGACCTGGATGAAGACCGTGAGGTAGCCCATCAGGACGCCCATCTGGGCGTTCTCCCCGAGCGTGTGGCTGAGCCCGGGCCACGGGGCGAAGTACTCCAGGTTCAGCACGTAGTGCATCGCCGTGCCGTCCTGCCAGTACGAGCCCTGCACCTTGTACAGCCCGGCCGCGCCGTAGATGAAGCACACCTCGGCGGCGATCACGAACAGCGCGCAGTTGTGCACGACGGTGACCAGGCCGGCCCGTACCTGTTCGGCCGCGCGCGGCAGCCGCCACAGCGCGCCGAAGACGATCGCGATGCCGGGGATCCAGATCCGCTGGCAGACGAACGCGAAGGAGAACTCGGGCTCCGGGGTCCACGAGTCGGCTCGGCAGGTGGTGCCGAGCGCGACCATCGCGAGCAGCCCGACCAGCACGCCGACCTCGTGCCCGGGACCGGTCCCGGGGCGGATCCCGGTGCGCCTGGCCCGGCGCGCGTCCAGCGACCACACCCGTCCACAGGCGGTGAACGCGAGGTAGATCGACATCAGCAGCAGGACGGTGTCGCCGCCGTCGGTCATCAGGATGGACCGGCTGTTGAACGAGACGACCATGACGGCGAACAGCACGCTCATCGCCCGGGTGTGCCACCCGAGTACGAACAGCGCGCTCACCGCGATCGCCGCGAGGTAGACGCCTTCGAACCACCAGCGCGTGTCGCTCTCCAGGAGCAGGCTCACCCCGTCGATGCCGCTGAGCAGTTCCCGGGCCATCTCCGGCGACCACGCGGACCGGTCGCCCCAGATCTCCCGGCGGTTGAGGTATTCGCGGATCAGGCCGACCAGGAAGACCAGGCCGTAGCCGATCCGCAGCAGCGCCGCCTGGTGCACGGCGAAGGTACGGGTGCTCACCGTGTCCAGGGCGGACACCAGTCGACGGGCGACGGCGTCCTCCACCCGGCGGTACGGGCTCGCCGCGACGCGCGGCGTCGGGTCAGCGGAAGTCATCGGGCTTCGTCTCCCACCAGCCGAGCATGCGGTACGAGGTCTCCGGCTTGGTCTTGGCGTCCGGCCTGCCGATCGGCGTGGTGGCGACCCGGACCCGGACGGATTCGACCGAGCGGTTCGCTCCCGCGTCCTGGAACCGGTGCACCACGATGCGCCGCAGGTAGTTCTGGGTCAGCGGGCCGCGCGCGCCGATCGCCGATTCGTCCTTGGCGTCGTGCGCGTCGGCGTAGCTCGACCACGCGCGTCGGATCATGTTCTGGTCGGCCTTGCTCGGATACGGGTTGCCCCGGATGTGCTTCAGGTCGTCCCCGGTCAGGTCGGACCAGTCGGACTCGACGATGGTGCCGTCCGCGTTGCGCACCCGCGACTGGGCCTGCACGCGGAAGTTCTCCGACATCGGGTTGGGCGCGAACAACGCCCAGTTCTGCTCGAAGTAGGGGTAGATCCAGGTGCCGGTCGGCTTGCGGTAGTCCTGGGTCAGCGTGTTGTTGGGCGCGACGTGCAGGAACACGAAGAACACGTGGACCAGGGTGACCAGGATCGCGAGTACGGCGAACAGCGCGGAGATCGAACGCACCGCGGTCGATCTCCGCTCGTCCGCGGGCACGGCCGTGTCGATCGGGACGTCCACGGGGGAGCGCTCCCCCGACTGTTCCGGGATCCGGGCGATCACCGGGTCCGGGTCGGACTCCGTGCCCCGACCCGTCGCCGGGTCGGCGGCCGAGACGCCCACCGTTGCACCGGTCTCGGATCCGGGCCTCGACCGGTCCGCCGGTTGTCCGGGCACCGCGTCGTCAGGCGACTGCATGCCTCTCCCGTGGTCGATGGGTCCACCGGTCCGGACCCGTGCTGCCGGCACGCTACCGGGTCCGGTCCGTCGCACGTACCGAAACCGTCGCCAACCAAGCCGTCGAGACGATTTCGGTGACCCGCGACCACGTTCCGCCCGGAGCGCCGGCCCCGGCCCCGGGCGCGGGCACAAACCCGCCGGGGTCGAGGCGGCGCGGCCGCTCGGCTCACAGGTCCAGGACGCCCTCCCGGCCGTGCGCGCGGTAGCGGTCGAGCAGTTCCGCCCGCCCCGCGTCGTCGAGCAGGCCGTACCCGGCGCCGCGCGCGGGCCGCCACCACACCGGCCCCGCCGCCCGAAAGCCCGCCCGCCGCAGGCCGACCTTATGCACCTTGTTGGTCGCCGTGGTCGGCACCTCGTCCACCACCCGCACGAACGTCGGCGCCATCTTGGCGCCCAGGTCCGACTGCCCCGCCAGGAACGCGGCGAACTCCTCCGGGTCGAACACCGCGCCCTCGCGCACCTGTACGGCCGCCATCACCTGATCCCCGGTCACCGGATCCGGCACCCCGTACACGACCACGACCTCGAACGGCGCGAAGCGCGCCAGGATGCCCTCGATGCCGGCGACCGCCAGGTTCTCGCCGTCCACCCGCAGCTTGTCGTCCGAGCGGGCGGCGAAGTACAGGTATCCGGCGCCGTCCCGGTAGAAGTGGTCGCCCGTCCAGTACTGCCCGTCCCGGGCCCGGGCCGCCGACGCCTCCTCGTTGCGCCAGTACCCCTCGAAGCCGTTGCGCCCGGTGTTGACCAGCTCGCCGATCGCGGCGTCCCCGTTGACCAGCCGGCCCGCCGCGTCGAACTCGGCCCGGGCGCACTCCTTTCCGGTCGCCGGATCCAGCACCGAGGCGTTCTCGGGACACGGCCCGACCGCACCGGCGGGGGTGCCCGGCCGCCAGTTGACGCTCATCCCGCCCTCCGACGAGCCGTACCCCTCGGTCAACGCGCACCCGAAGCGCGCCTCGAAGCGCGCCATGTCCACCGCGCCCGCCTCGGTGCCGAATCCGGCGCGCAGCGGGTTGTCCCGGTCGTCGGGCCGCTCCGGGGTGGCCAGCAGGTAGGAGATCGCACGACCCACATAGGTGAAGTACGACGCGCCGTAGCGCCGGATGTCGGGCAGGAACGCGGACGCCGAGAACCGCCTGCGCAGCGCGACCGCGCCGCCCGCGCGCAGCGCCGGCGACCAGTTCGCCATCAGCGCGTTGCCGTGGAACATCGGCATGCAGATGTAGTTGACGTCGTCCGGCCCGAAGCCGAACTGCTCGGACAACACGGTCCCGGCGCCGGCCAGCCGGCCCTGCGAGCAGATCACGCCCTTGGGCGCCCCGGTGGAGCCGGAGGTGAACACGATCAGCAGCCGGTCCGAGGGGTCCGCGACCAGCGCGGGCAGCGCCGCGTCCGCGTACGGCCGCAGCCGCTCGTCGTACTCGGGATCGTCGACCACCAGGACGCGCTCGGCGGGGATGCCCAGGTCGAGTCCGTCCAGCAGCGGCAGGTGCGCGCGCTCGGTAACGATCACCGCGCACTCGGCGTGCGTGATGTCGCGCGCCAGTTCGGCGCCGCGTCGGGTGGAGTTGACCCCCACCAGGGTGGCGCCCGCCACCGCCGCGCCGGAGAGCCAGATCGGGAACTCGGGCACGTTGTCGAGCAGGACTCCCACGTGCGGCTCGGCCCCGCTCGGCAGCAGGTCGGCCAGCAGCGCGGCCCGCGCGGCGGCGCCGCGGGCGAGTTCGTGGTGCGTCCAGGTTCGATCCTCGAAGTAGAGCCCGGTCCGTTGGTCGCCCCACTGGTGATGGACGAGTTCCGCGATCGTCACCATGCCGCACTCCCTCACCGAGATCCGGTCGCGCCGGATCTGATAGACCGTTAGATCTGATGCACCGTCATATTCTTTGCCCGCATTCTTGGCAAGATCAAGAAAAGTGTCACGGAGGTACGGGTATGAACTCGAACACCAGGCCGCTGCCGCCGGCCTCGGCCACCGCCCTCGCCGAACTGATGGCCGGCACGCTGCCCGGACCCGAGAGCGTGACCCCCCAGGCGCTGGAGCTCGCGGATCGGGTGCGGGACCTGGTCGAGGCGGTGGTGTGGACGGACGTGGATCCGGCGACGCGCGCGGACGCGGCGCGGCGGGTCGCCGAACTGACCGCACTGCTGGGCGCCGCCCGACGCCCGCAGGCGGTGTCGCTGATCCGGTATCCGAACGGCAGGCTGGAGCACCTGACCCAGATGGGCTCGGGCCGGCTCAATCCACAGGCGCCCAGGCTGGTGTTCGAGGAGGTCGCGCCGAGGCCGGACCCCTCGGCCGAGCCGGAGTCGATCGAGATCCACGCCCGCTGCACGCTGACCGCGGCACACGGCGGTCCGCCCGCCCGCGCGCACGGCGGGATCGTGGCGGTCGTCCTGGACCAGTTGCTCGGCGTCGCCGCGTCCGCGGCCGGGGCGCCCGGGCTGACCGCCGGGCTGGACATCCGCTACCGCCGGGCGACGCCCTACGACGTACCGCTGGAGCTGACCGGACGCTGGACCGGTCGCGAAGGACGCAAGAGCTTCGCGACCGGCGAGATCCGCGCCGACGGCGAGGTGACCGCCGAGGCGACCGCGGTGTTCATCGCGGAACGCCGGTCCTGATCGGGGCGGAGGCCGCGATCACACCACCACCGGGGCGAGGGCCGTCTCACTCACCATGGGTCGCCCGGCGGCCTCCCACGCGAGCATCCCCCCGTCGACGTTGATCGCTTCCCAACCCTGCTGCCCCAGATAGTGCGCGACCTGGGCGGAACGCCCGCCGACCCGGCACATCACGTACACACGCGTGTCGTGCGGAACCTCTTCGATCCGCTCCAGGAGCGTGCTCATCGGGATGTGCCGGGCACCGGCCACATGACCGGCGTC
This sequence comes from Embleya sp. NBC_00888, assembly GCF_045207655.1. Lineage (NCBI taxonomy): Bacteria > Bacillati > Actinomycetota > Actinomycetes > Kitasatosporales > Streptomycetaceae > Embleya > Embleya sp. NBC_00888. The sequence continues at coordinate 4,436,343 of NZ_CP108784.1, forward strand.
CCATTCGTGCACCTCCCGTACGTCCAGGACGAAGGCGTCGTCAGGGACCGCGGCGGCGGGGACGGCCGGCGGGGGCGACAGGTGCATCGGATCTCCGGTGGGTCGGGCGTCCGGAACCCGTCCGGCCGCGCTCATCGCACATTGTCGGTCATCGGCGCCGGGCACAGGTGCCTCGAAAGAGCGAACCGTCCGGCCGTCACCCGCGACACGCGGCCGAAATGACGGCTATGTGCCGCCGCGGCGAGCAGGGTGGGCGACAACCTCCCCGGGCCGACCGACGCCCATCCGGCCGGCCCGGGAGGGGTCGCCCGCTCGCCGGGCCGCCGGCCCGGGCGATGCGGCGAGCCGACCCCGATCAGGACTCGACGAGCGTGCCGAGCACCTTCTCCTTCTCCGCGATGTCGTGCAGGAGCTGATCGGCCAGGTGCTCGAGCAGCCCGTCCGGGTCGTGCGGGGCGAGCTGGAGCAATTGCCCCATCGCGCCCTCCATCAGTTGATCGCGCAGGCCGGCCAGTTCGGACCGCCGGTGGGTGAGCCAGGCCAGCCGGCTGCGCAGCCACTGCCCCCGACTCTCCGCGTCCGGACCGATCGCACCCTCCGGGGAGGTGGCCCATTCCGTACCGAGGGCCAGCAGCTCGGTCACGTCGCCGCGCGCGTAGGCGGCGTTCACCCGGGCGATGAAGGTGCCTCGGCGCTGCTTCTCCTCGGGATCCTGGACCAGGTCCGGGTGCGCCCGGCGGGCCAGCTCGCGAAAGAGCTTGCGGGCCTCGGCGCCGGGGCTGACCCGGTGCACCTCCGGCACCGGCAGCGGCTCGTCGGCCGCCTCGCCCGACTCGCCGCCGCCGCCCGCACCGTCCAGGGCGCCCAAAAGCGAGTCCAGGTCCGGCATGTCCGTCACCACGCCACGCAATTCGACCGCACGCCGGATGTCCGCCGGATCGCCGGTGTGCGCCGCGATCGCCTCCGCGATCAACGCGTCCAACTCGTCGAGCCGCTCGTACAGCGGCCCGAGCCGGCGATGGTGCACGATCGCCAGGTTGTCCAGCTCGACCTGAAGGGTCGTCACATCGACCTCGTCGTCGAGCAGCGCGGTCTCCGCCGCGACGACCTGTCGTTCCAACTCGGCGATTTCGGGGTCCGACCAGGGGGTCGGCGCGCTGACCTCGTCCATCACGTCCCTTGTGTGCTGTTCTGTTCCCGCGCGACACCGGTCGGCGGGCGCGTCTGCCGGACTTTGAAGATCAAATCACTCGCAACACCCCCCAGCAGCCTATGTGGTAGGGCAGCATGGTCAGGCCGTCCCTGGCCAGTCGATCCAACAAAGCAGTTGGCTAGAGGGGATAAGATCCAGCCATGCCGCCCGACACCGCACGCACCCGAGCCAAACTTCTCGACGCCGCCCGCGCGGAGTTCGCCGAGCACGGCATCGCCGGCGCCCGCGTCGACCGCATCGCCCTGCGCGCCGGGGTGAACAAGGAGCGCATCTACGCGTACTTCGGGAACAAGGAGCAGCTCTTCCAGCACGTGCTGACGGAGTCGCTCCAGGAGCTCAACACGGTCGTCACGATGCCCAACGACGACCCGGCCGAGTACATCGCCCAGGTCTACGACTTCTACTGCGCCCGCCCGGAGCTGCTCCGGCTGCTGGTGTGGGAGGCGTTGTACTACGGCCACGACCCGGTTCCGGACGAGGAGCGGCGAGTCACGAGCTACGCCGCCAAACTTCAGGAGTTCGCCGACCATCTCGGCGTGAAGTCCTCGCCCGACGTCGCCCAGCTGCTCTTCTCGCTCATCGGCGTCGCCGCCTGGCAACAGACGATGCCGCAGATGTCGCGGGTACTGCTCGGGGCCGACTCGGAGTCCGAGGAGGCCCGGGCGAACCGGCGCAAGCACCTCATCGAGTTCACGCGAGCGTCCATCGCGTCGATGAAGCAGTCATAGGGCGCACGGCCGGATGAAGGGTCCACCCTTCATCCGGCATGCCCACGCAATACCGTCCTCCCCATGACACCACCCCCGGGGGAGGGCACACCCGAGGTCCTGCTCGTCCCCACGGACCCCCTGAACCCCCGCCGCACCGACCCCCACTTCGCCCCCGAGGCCGAGGCAGCGCTCGCGCTGGGGATCCCGGTGGCGCGCGTGGACCACGAGGCCCTCGTGCGCGGCGACGCGCACGAGGCGGTGCGACGCGTCCCCCACGACCGGGGGCCGCTGCGTTATCGGGGTTGGATGATCCCCGGGCCGCACTACGCCGCGCTGGACGCGGCGCTGCGCTCGCGTGGGGCGAGCCTGGCCACCTCGCCCGAGCACTATCGGGCGGCCCACGAACTCCCGGGTTGGTATCCCCGCTTCCGCGACCTGACGCCGCGCACGGTGGAGGACCCCGCGCTGCTCGGCGCGGGACCCGCGATCGTCAAGGACTGGGTGAAGTCGCGCAAGCACGAATGGCACGAGGCGTGCTTCGTGCCCGATGTCGCCGACGTCGCGCACACCCGCTCGGTGGTGCGCACCTTCCTCGAACGGCAGGGCGCCGAATTGCAGGGTGGCGTGCTCTACCGCGCGTTCGAGGAGTTCACCGGCCCCGAGACCCGGGTGTGGTGGGTCGACGGTGTCCCCGTGCTGAGCACGGCACACCCCGACACACCCGCCGGGCATACCGAGCCGCCGGACCTGGCGGTGGTCCGCACGGCCGTGGAAGAGCTGGGCTCGCCGTTTTGCACCACGGACCTGGCCCGACGCCGGGACGGCGCGTGGCGGGTGATCGAGGTCGGCGACGGGCAGGTCTCGGACCTGCCCGCCGGCGTCCCGCCCCGGGCGCTGCTGGAGCCCTTGTTCGCCGCCCGCCGCTGACCTTGGGTCAGACCCCGGTCTCGGCCGGCAGCCGGCCCGAGCGCACGGCCGCGAGCAGTTGCTCGTAGTCGGCCTCGGTGCGATCCGCGTAACGCACCGCGAACCCGGCGAACGCCTCCTCCAGCCGGTCGCTCTTGCCGCAGTATCCGGCCAGCACCTTGGGGTCCACGGAGTGGCTGTGCGCGCGGGCCAGCAGCGCGCCGGTCATCCGCCCGTAGTCGTCTATCTCGTGCGCGGCCAGCGCACTCGGGTCGATGCTCCCCTTCATGTTGCGGAACCGCCGCACCATGTACGCGCGCCCGTCGATCGAGGTCCACCCCAACAGCGCGTCGGTACCGGCCTGCATCCACTTCTGGCCGACCACGACCCGGCGCCCCTCGTGCTCGACGTGGGCGGGCGGCAGATACGGCGCGAGCGCGGAGGGCCGCGCCTCCTTCACCTGGAGCACCAGCGGCTCGTCGCCGTTGCCCAGCAACAGCACCACGTACGCCCGGGTACCCACGCTGCCGGTGCCCACCACCCGAAACGCCACGTCCTCGATCGCGAACCGGGCCAGCAGCGGCCGCCGTTCGGTGGAGAGGGTGTCCACGTAGCTCTCCAGGCCGGCGGCCACCGCGCGGGCGAGGTCGTCGTCCACCGCGGTCAGCACCGGCGGCTCCGGGACGAAGTGCCACGTGCCGTCCGAGCGTCGCCGGGTCGACTTGGCCGCGAACCGGGCGCTGGTGTTGCGCCGGGCCTTCGCGGTCACCTGGGCCAGCAGCCCGGACAACTCGCCCGCGTCCGCGTGCGCCACCAGCGACTCGTCGGCGATCGCGTGCCACGCCTGCAACACCGGCATCCGGGCCAGCACCGCCATCGTCCGGCGATACGAGGCGGCCGCGTCGTAGGCGGCCGCACGGCACGCGTCCGCGTCCAGGCCGCCCACCCGACCGGCCACCACCAGCGACGCGGTCAGCCGCTTGAGGTCCCACTCCCACGGGCCCTGCACGGTCTCGTCGAAGTCGTTGAGGTCCATCACCAGGCGTCCCTCGGCGGTGCCGAACACCCCGAAGTTCCCGGCGTGCGCGTCACCGCAGATCTGCCCGGTCAACCCGGTGACCGGCTGCGCCGCCAGGTCGGCCGCCATCAACCCGGCCGACCCGCGCAGGAACGCGAACGGCGAGGCCGCCATCCGTCCGATCCGCAACGGCACCAGGTGGTCGAGCCGCCCGGCGCTTGCCCGCTCGACGCTCTCCACCACACCGGGCCGATCCACCGCGGGCTCGAAGTCGGCGTGCGCACCGCGCGACACCCGCTCGCGCAGCCCCTTGCCCAGCGCCTTCGACGCCACATCCGACCTGTCCCGAAAACCCGGGACGACGAATTCCCGCCCCACCGCAGTACCCGACATCTACCGATCCTCCCCGGAGCCGGCGCACGGCCCACCGCCAAGTCCCGCCACGACACCACCAGACCTACCCGGCAGGGCATACAGAAAGGCCCCAGGTCGATGACCTGGGGCCTTTGCTCGGTGCGCGAGGGGGGAGTTGAACCCCCACGCCCTTTCGGGCACTGGAACCTGAATCCAGCGCGTCTGCCTATTCCGCCACCCGCGCGAGCAATCAAAGATTAGCACGGGCGCGAGGTCCGGTACGAATCCATACCCGCAGGCCGCACCGCTCACACCATGAGCATCCGTATGGACACCCAGAGCAACCAACGGTTCATCTTTGTGGACCGGGATCCCCACGACCCCCGCCTCTCCGGCATGCTTGCCCTGCACCGTACGGTGAACGGGCTTCGACCCCGGCCACGCACACGGTCGCGGCACAACTACTGCAAGCGAGCCACGGAGGGGGCAACAGGGTGTAGGAATCCCTGTGAAAGCCAACACTCCTTACAGTGGCCACGGTAGGGAACCGCGCCCGTTTCCCACGCGTGGATACGATCAGTGAGCAGACTGTAGGACCGGACCGGCCGATCGCGTACGGAAGGAGGTGCCCGTGGGTCCCCTGAAGAAGTTCGAGCAACGGCTTGAGGGCCTGGTCAACGGCGCCTTCGCCAAGGCGTTCAAGTCGGATGTCCAGCCCGTCGAGATCGCCAGCGCGCTCAAGCGCGAGTGCGACAACAACGCGACGATCTGGAACCGCGACCGAACCATGGTCCCGAACGACTTCGTCGTCGAGCTCGGCCAACACGACTATGAGCGCCTGAGCCCGTACGTGCAGCAACTCGGCGGCGAGCTGGCGACCGTGGTGCGGGATTACGCGCAACAACAGCGCTACTCCTTCATCGGTCCGGTCGAGGTCCACTTCGAGCATGCCGACGACCTGGACACGGGTCTGTACCGTGTGCGCAGTCAGGCACTCGCGGGCAGTCAGTCGCACCATGAACAACAGCAGCCCCCACACCAACCGCCCTTCCCGGGCGGGGGGCCGCAACCGGAGCAGCCACCACAGGGTTATGGATACGGTCGACCCGGCGGGCCACCCCCGCCCGGGGTGCCCGCACCACCGCCCTTCGGCCCGCCCGGGACCCCGGGAACGCCGACGCCTCCCCGGCCGCAGCCGGGGGAGCAGGCCGCCTACGGTCAGAGTCCGCCGCCGGCACCACGGCTGCGTACCTGGCTGGAGGTCAACGGGGTGCGTCACGAGCTCACTGCCCCGGTCGTGAAGTTGGGCCGCAGCACCGATGTGGAAGTTCGCGTGGACGATCCGAGCGTCTCGCGGCACCACGCCGAGATCCGCATCGGCGCTCCCGCGTCGATCACGGACCTCGGTTCGACCAACGGGATCGTCGTCGACGGTCAGCACTGTCAGCGTGCCGGTCTGCGCGACGGATCCCGCATCGTGCTCGGCAGCACCACTGTCGTGTTCCGCCAAGCCGAGGGGTGACAACGGGCGCATGTCTGAGCTGACCCTCACCGTTATGCGGTTGGGTTTCCTCGCTGTGCTGTGGTTGTTCGTGATCGTCGCCGTACAGGTGATCCGTAGCGACCTCTTCGGCACTCGCGTGACCCAACGACCCGCGCGGCGCAGAACCGCCGCGCCCGCCGCCGGTGGAGGAGGTGCCGCTCCGCCCTCGCAGGCGCAGCCGGCCCCGCCTCCGCAGCGGCAGCAGGCCCGGCCCCGCCGCGGCCAGCGCAACAACCCCAGCAAGCTGGTGATCACCGAGGGCTCGCTGACCGGCACGACGATAAATCTGACGGATCAGCAGATCACCATCGGCCGGGCGCACGACTCGACCATCGTGCTCGACGACGACTACGCGTCGAGTCGGCACGCCCGCATCTACCCTGCGCCCGACGGCAGCTGGGTGGTCGAAGACCTCGGGTCGACGAACGGTACCTACTTGGACCGTACGCGCCTGACCGGTCCGACCCCCGTGCCGCTCGGTGCGCCGATCCGCATCGGCAAGACCGTTATCGAGCTGCGCAGGTAGCCTGAATGAGCCTCTCTCTCCGCTTCGCCGCCGGATCCCACAAGGGCATGATCCGCGAAGGCAACGAGGACTCCGGCTATGCCGGCCCTCGGCTGCTCGCGGTCGCCGACGGCATGGGCGGGCAGGCAGCGGGCGAAGTCGCCAGCTCCGAAGTCCTGTCCACCATCGTCGAACTCGACGAGGACGTGCCCGGAGCCGACCTGCTGGACGCGCTGCGTTCGGCGGTCGATCGCGCCAACGACCGACTGCGTGTGATGGTCGACGACGATCCCCAGCTCGAGGGCATGGGGACCACGCTGACCGCGCTGTTGTGGACGGGGAGCCGACTCGGCCTCGCCCACATCGGCGACTCCCGTGCCTACCTCCTGCGTGACGGCGCCCTGGAACAGATCACCCAGGACCACACCTGGGTGCAACGCCTGGTCGACGAGGGCCGGATCACCGAGGAGGAAGCCGACCACCATCCGCAGCGCTCGCTGCTGATGCGGGCCCTGGACGGGCGCGGCCACGTCGAGCCGGACCTGTCGGTGCGCGAGGCCCGCCCCGGCGACCGTTACCTCATCTGTAGCGACGGCCTGTCGGGGGTGGTCAGCCGGGAGACGATGGAGGGCACCCTCCTCACCTACGCCAACCCCAACGACGCGGTGCAGGAGCTGATCCAGCTCGCGCTGCGCGGCGGTGGCCCCGACAACATCACGTGCATCGTCGCGGACGTCGTGGATCCGTCCGACCAGCCCTCGGACAGCCCGATCGTGGTCGGCGCGGTGGCCAGCATCGTGGACGACACCACGACCCTGCCGACCACACCCGCCTCCCGGGCCCGCGAGCTGACCGCCGGCGAGTACGAGACCGAGGCGCTGGTCTCCGAACCGGGCAGCCGGCGCAAGCCCAAGCCGAAGTCCACGCTGCGCAGGACCCTGCCGATCTGGGGCGGTATCGCGGTGCTCGTGGCCGCGCTCGGCGGCGCGTACTACTGGACCCAGACGCAATACTTCGTGGCCGACAAAGGGGACCACGTCGCGATCTACCGGGGGATCGACTCGAAGATCCTGGGCCTCAACCTCGCGAGCACGTACCAGAGCTACGACGACGTGAAGCTCACGATGATCGGTCAGACCAACCGGGACGCGGTCAACAGCACGCTCGACGCGGCCAGCCTGACCGAGGCCCGGCACACCATCGATCGGCTCAAGCGGCAGGCCGACGTGTGTCGCAGGGCCTACGCGGCGGACGACGCGAAGAAGGTCGAGGGCGTCCCCGGCGCCCAGCCCGCCGGCAGCGTGGACCTGTTCCCGCAGCAGAACCTGGGCACGCCGGCCGCGCTCCAGACCAACGCACCGGTGGGCAAGCACACCCCGACCACCGCGTCGCGCAGCGGCCGCTCGTCGGCGCCACCGACCGAACCGGGCAGCAAGGGCAGGGGCCTGTCGACGACGAGCCCGAGCGCGCCGACCGGATCGGCGCCACCGAGTTCCGCACCGCCGGCCACGGTGCCGGAGGCACCGGGATCGGGCCTCACCGCCGAAGAGGCCGACCTGGCCAAGCAGTGCTATCCGCGACCGCCCGGAACCACCGGAACGAACTGAGGGGAGCGCCGTGAGCAACACGACGATCACCCCCCAAGCCGCACCGAATCGCCGCAACACCGAGTTGATGATGCTCGGCTTCGCGGTTCTGGTGCCGATGCTGGCTTATGCCAACGTGGGACTGGCGGGGGACGGGTCACTGCCGGTGGGGAGCCTGGTCAAGTACGGGCTCGGCCTCGGCGTCTTCGCGGGCCTCGCCCACCTGCTGGTGCGCAAGTTCGCGCCGTACGCCGACCCGCTGCTGCTGCCGTTGGCCACGTTCCTCAACGGCATGGGCCTGATGTTCATCAGTCGGCTCGACCTGGACATCGTCAAGGGGATCGGCCTCCCCAACAACGTCAAGGGCACCGCGGCGGCCTCGTCCCAGTTGATGTACTCGGCGATCGGCATCGCGCTGTTCGCGGGCGTCGTGGTGATCATGAAGGACCACCGGCTGCTCCAGCGCTACACCTACTCGTTCATGGCGCTCTCGCTGGTCCTGCTGGTGTCGCCGATCCCGTTCCCCGGCGACATGTACGGCGCCAAGATCTGGATCCGGCTCGGCCCGTTCAACTTCCAGCCCGGCGAGTTCACCAAGATCGTGCTGACGATCTTCTTCGCGGGCTACCTGATGGCCAAGCGGGACGCGCTCGCGCTGGCCAGTCGCAAGGTGATGGGGCTGTACTTCCCGCGTGGTCGGGACATGGGCCCGATCGTGGTGGTCTGGCTGCTGAGCATCCTGATCCTGGTGTTCGAACGCGACCTGGGCACCTCGCTGCTGTTCTTCGGCCTGTTCGTGGTGATGCTCTACGTGGCCACCGAGCGCACGAGTTGGCTGCTGTTCGGCGTGATCATGGCGGTCGGCGGCGCGACCATCGTCGGCACCTTCGAACCGCACGTGCACGACCGCGTGGCGGCCTGGCTGAACCCGTTGGCGGTCTACAAGGGCGACGGCTCGGTGCAGTCCGAGCAGCTCGCCCAGGCGCTGTTCGGCTACGGCACCGGCGGTCTGCTCGGTACCGGCCTCAACCAGGGCCACCCGACCGAGATCGGCTTCGCGGCGCGCAGCGACTTCATCCTCACCACGGTCGGCGAAGAGCTGGGCCTGGCCGGGATGATGGCCATCTTCATGGTGTACGCGCTGCTGATCGAGCGCGGCCTGCGCACGTCGCTGGCCGCCCGCGACCCGTTCGGCAAGCTGCTCGCGGCCGGTCTGTCGGTCTCGGTCGCGCTCCAGGTCTTCGTGGTCGCGGGCGGCGTGACCGGCCTGATCCCGCTGACCGGTATGACGATGCCGTTCCTGGCCCAGGGCGGCTCGTCCGTGATCACCAACTGGGCCCTGATCGCGATCCTGATCCGGATCAGCGACACGGCCCGCCGACCCGCCCCACCGGCCGGGGCGTTCGACCCGAGCGAGGGCGTCGCGCCCCGGCGCGGCTCGCACGCCTCCAACCGCGGTGGCACCCCCGCGGCCGGCACACCCACCCCGCCGACGCCGAGTTCGACGCCGGCCGGCGGTTCCGCCTCGCCCGAGGCGCTGACCGTGGCGGGCGGGGTGCCCAGTGCCGCCGGCGGCCCCGGCGCGACACCGCCCGCGGGCGGATCCGGAACGCCACCCAGACCATTCGTTCCCCCGCCGAACCCCGGCGGCGGAACTCCGTACGGCCCACCGGGCCAGAGCGGCACCGGCGGGCAGAACCCGTGACGGCCGCAACGCACGTCCAGGGGAGGGACATACCGTGAACAAGCCTTTGAGGCGGGTCTCCGTCTTCTGCCTGATCCTGGTCGCGGCGCTGATGCTTCGGGCCAACTGGGTCCAGGTCGTCAAGGCCGACGACTACGCGACCAACAGCCACAACAAACGGGCCATCTACGAGAAGTACTCGCACCCGCGCGGGGACTTCCTGGTCGAGGGCAAGCCGATCACCAGCTCGGTCAAGACCGACGACAAGCAGTACGAGTTCCTGCGCAAGTACGAGTTCGGCCCGATGTACGCGCCGGTCACCGGCTACATCTCGCCGTTCGTCGGCAAGAACCTGCTGGAGAGCATCGACGACGACATCCTCAGCGGCAAGGACAGCAGGCTGTTCGTCCGCAAGGTGCTGGACACGGTGACGAACAAGGGCACCCGGGGCGGCAACGTCGCGCTGACGATCAACGCCAAGGCGCAGGAGGCCGCGTACAACGGCCTCAAGGACAAGACCGGCGCCGCGGTCGCGATCGACCCGGAGACCGGCAAGGTGCTCGCGATGGTCAGCACCCCGTCCTACGACCCGAACGTCCTGGCCCAGAACAACCGCAACGAGGTGGCCGAGGCGTACGACCAGCTCACCTTGGACACGGACAAGAACCGCAAGAAGCCGGACACCAAGTTCGACCCGAAGATGCCGATGGACAACCGGGCGATCCGGTACACCTATCCGCCCGGTTCGACCTTCAAGCTCATCACCGCGGCGGCGGCGCTGTCCGAGGGCAAGGCCAAGCCGAACGAGGCACCGACGGTCCCACTCAGGGGCGACACGCTGTTCTACCCGTCGTCGACGCAGGGGCTGAGTGAGAAGAACCACCCGGGATGCGTCGGCGCGACCGTGCAACGAGCACTCGAGCTGTCCTGCAACACGGTCTTCGCCCAACTGGGCACCGACGTGGGCGAGGCCAAGCTGAAGGAGCAGGCCGAGAAGTTCGGCTTCAACAACTTCGGCAAGGGTGCCAACGACAACCCGCTCGACATTCCCAGCCGGGTCAAGCCCAGCCTGTTCCCGGGCGGCAACGACGGCGGACAGCTCATGCGGTCCTCGATCGGCCAGGAGAGCGTGGCGTCCACGCCCATGCAGATGGCCATGGTCGTCGCCGCGATCGCCAACAACGGCAAGGTGATGAAGCCGTACGTGGTGGACGAGTTGCGTGCGCAGAACCTCTCGGTGCTGGAGAAGACCCAGCCGCAGATGCTCAGCCAGGCCGTCTCGACCGAGGTCTCGGCGCAGTTGCGGGACATGATGCAGGGCGTCGTCAAGGACGGCACCGGCAAGCCCGCCGCGATCCAGGGCGTCGAGGTCGGCGGCAAGACCGGTACCGCGCAGCAGGGGTTCAACAACGGCAAGAAGCCGTACGCGTGGTTCGTCTCGTACGCCAAGGGCGCCGACGGCAAGAACATCGCCGTCGCGGTCGTGGTCGAGCCCGACGACAACGTCGAGCGGGACGACATCGCCGGTGGCCAGCTCGCCGGCCCAATCGCCAAGTCCATCATGGAAGCCGTGGTCAAGAAGTGAGCCATGGCCGGCGATCGCACACCTGATCACTCCGACCACTACTGCAATCAGATACCGACGTGCCCTCGTGACTCGGGTGTGACGGCCCCGCGGGGCGTCGCACCGGTACCGTGTCGGAGAACGCGCCGGACCGGTCGGGCAACCGACCCGGTCTCGGCCGGCCGAAGACCGAAGGCCGTGGACCGGTAAGGGAAGGGCTGGAAGTTATGGAAGAGCCGCGTCGCCTCGGCGACCGGTACGAGATCGGCGCGGTCCTCGGCCGTGGTGGCATGGCCGAGGTGTACATGGGCCGTGACATTCGTCTGGGACGCAGTGTGGCCGTCAAGACACTGCGCGCCGATCTCGCCCGTGACCCTACGTTCCAGGCCCGGTTCCGACGCGAGGCGCAGTCCGCCGCCTCGCTGAACCACCCGGCGATCGTCGCGGTCTACGACACCGGTGAGGACTACATCGACGGGATCTCGATCCCGTACATCGTGATGGAGTACGTGGACGGCTCGACGTTGCGCGAGTTGTTGCACTCCGGCCGCCGGTTGTTGCCGGAGCGTGCGCTGGAGATGACGGCGGGGGTGCTCCAGGCGTTGGAGTACAGCCATCGCAACGGGATCATCCACCGCGACATCAAGCCCGCGAACGTGATGCTGACGCGGCAGGGCACGGTCAAGGTGATGGACTTCGGCATCGCGCGGTCGATGGCCGACAACGGCATGACGATGACGCAGACCGCGGCGGTGATCGGCACCGCGCAGTACCTCTCCCCGGAGCAGGCGCGCGGCGAGACGGTGGACGCGCGCACGGACCTGTACTCCACCGGTTGTCTGCTCTACGAGTTGCTCACCGAGCGTCCGCCGTTCATCGGCGATTCGCCGGTGGCGGTGGCCTATCAGCACGTGCGCGAGGATCCGCTGCCGCCGAGCACGTTCGATCCGGAGGTGTCGCCGACGATCGACTCGATCGTGCTCAAGTCGTTGGCGAAGAACCCGGACAACCGGTATCAGAGTGCCGACGAGATGCGCGCGGACATCGAGCGGGCCCTGCACGGGCTGCCGGTGGGTGCGCCGAGTGTGATGGCCGCGCCGATGGGGGCCGACCCGGCGACGCAGTACCTGCCGCCGACCGCGGGCGGGGCGACCCAGGTCATCCCGGCGCACGGTCAGGGGCCGAACACCGGACGGTACGAGCTCGACGACGACGATCGGCGCCGGGACGAGCCCGGGAAGTCCCGGGGCGGCGCGTGGATCCTGCTCGCGCTGGCCTGCATCGCGGTCCTGGTCGCCGCGTTCTTCGTCGGCAAGACCCTGATGGGCGGCGACGAGGACAAGTCGGCGAGCGCGCCGATCCTGGTCGGCAAGAGCCTGGACGAGGCCAGGACGGCGGTGGAGAACGCCGGCTTCAAGATCAACATGAACGACGATCCCTCCAAGTGCCCGCAGGTCGCCGGCTCCGTGAAGGGGAACATCTGCAAGCAGACCCCCGAGGCCGGGGCGAGTGCCAAGAAGGGCGACACGATCCAGGTCTGGGCCTTCGGCGGTCCGAAGAAGACCACCGTCCCCACCGGCCTCAAGGGGCTGTCCGAGGAAGAGGCCACGGCCAAGCTCAAGGCCGCCGGCCTGGTGGCCAAGGTGCAGCGCAGTCAGACGCTGACCAACTGCACCCGCGACACCGTGTGTTCGGCCAGCCCCGACTCCGGCACCGAGGCGAACGAGGGCGACGAGGTCACCCTCAACATCTTCAGCGGCAAGCCGCAGCACGACATGCCGAACGTGGTCGGCTCGTCCTATGACGACGCCAAGGCACAGTTGGAGAACCTGCAGCTCAAGGTGACCAAGTCCGAGCAGTTCAGCGCGGACAAGCCGGTGGGCACGGTGCTCAAGCAGAGCCAGAACCCGGGTGGCAAGGTCACCGAGGGCAACACGATCAACCTGACCGTCTCCAAGGGCCCGCAGCCGGCCACCTCGTCGCCGCCGCCCTCCTCGGGCAGCCCCGGCGGCAACACCGGCGGTGCCACCACTCCGCCACCGTCCACGGGCGATTCCCGTGGTGGCGGCGGCAACACGATCATGGGTGGCGACCTCCGCGGCGGCCACGGCAACTGGCCCAACTGACCGAGGACATCCACACAGGGCAGGGCCGAGGGCCGCGGAGGCAACCGCCTCCGCGGCCCTCGGCCTCTCCCGCCCCGCCGGCCCGGCGGGTCACCCGACCGGCGCCTGACCGGGGCTTTCGGTATTGGTCGGTGCCTCCGTGCACCTGTTATTGTCGAGCCCAACCCGGCCGCGGCGCTCCGGCGTACGGACAGGTGCACGAACGTCACTCGCAGGACGGAGAGGCCACGCTGATGAAGAAGCTGATCCTGGTGGCTTTGGCTGCTGTAGGTGGCCTGTTGGTCTACCGCCAGATCCAGGCGGATCGGGCCGAGCAGGATCTGTGGACCGAGGCGACGGACGCGGTTCCGGCGGGCACTGCCACCCGCTGAACAGATCTTGCGGGAGACCCCGCAAAGGCTTGAACCCATCCGGGGGAAGGACACGTTTCACGTGAAACGTCCCTTTCCCCGGGTGAGGTGATGTCCACCCCGACCCCGATTACCGGTAATCTGGTTCGGCACCGAGGGGCCTTAGCTCAGCTGGTAGAGCGCTGCCTTTGCAAGGCAGATGTCAGGGGTTCGACTCCCCTAGGCTCCACAGATCGCGCACCCGAGGTGCGTACGACGAAGGGCCCGCCGCACCATCCGGTGCGGCGGGCCCTTCGTGGTCTGCCGTGAGTCGACCGTCGCGAGTCGACGCGGGTCGCGGTCAGTCGGTCTTCGGCGTGGTCGAGCGGAACTCGTCCTCGGCGGGCTTGATCTCGTTGTCGAGCGTCTCGACGGTCGTCGGCGTGGTCGCCGAGCCCTGCGGCGCCACGTCCGGTTCGTCGGTCAGCCACTCGGGCTGCGCGTTGCGCCGCCGCCACCACGTGAAGGCCACGTAGCCGCCGCCCGCGACCGCGGTGATCAGCAGGAGCCGACGGCCTCGGCCGCGGCGCCGCTTCTTTCGGGCGACCTTCTCGATCTCCGCCGCGGTCACCTCGCCCTTGATCACGGACAGCGCCGCGCCGGCCCGCGAGAGGGCCTCGTCACGGACCGGCTCGGCCGCCTCCCGGGCCTGGTCGACCACCAGGTGCACACGCGGCACCACGTCGTGGCGGACCCGGTGGCGGGCCATCTCCACCGCGTGCTCCACCCGCGGGGCGGCGTTCTCCCTGGCCTGCACCAGGGCGGGGACCACTCGTTCGCGGGTGGTCTCCACCGCTCGATCACGAGCCGCGCCCGCGTAGTGGGCCGCCGCGTCCTTCGCGTTGGCGGCGTGTGGGGCGAGCCGCTCCCTGGTCCTGCCGGTCGCCTCACGTACCGGATCCATGCGGGTCACGACATCCTCCTACTCGCCGGGTTCATCCGCTATCTGTTCCCGACGATCCCTGGATCATGCGCCACGTATCCGCCCGGGATCCGTACGGTGGAACCGTGCCGGGGGCGGCCTCGTGGCAGGAGCCGCCCGCAGCATGCGAGGATTTCGAGGATTCAGGAAGACCGTCCGTGCAACCGTAGGGAAGGCGCATCAGTGGCCGAGGATCTTTTCGCCACCATCAAGACCAACCACGGGGACATCCGCATCCGGTTGTACCCGAACCACGCACCGAAGACGGTCGCGAACTTCGTCGAGCTGTCGCAGGGGCAGCGCGAGTGGGTCCACCCGGGCAAGGGGCAGAAGACCACCGAGCGCCTGTACGACGGCACCGTGTTCCACCGGGTCATCTCCGGCTTCATGATCCAGGGCGGTGACCCGCTGGGCACCGGTACCGGCGGCCCGGGCTACCGCTTCGCCGACGAGTTCCACCCGGATCTGCAGTTCTCCAAGCCGTACCTGCTGGCGATGGCCAACGCGGGACCGGGCACCAACGGCTCCCAGTTCTTCATCACCGTGGGTGCCACGCCGCACCTGAACCGCAAGCACACCATCTTCGGCGAGGTCGCCGACCCGGAGAGCCGCAAGGTCGTCGACGCGATCGCCGGCACCGAGACCGACATGCGCGACCGTCCGGCCTCCGACGTCGTGATCAACACCGTCGAGGTCGAGACCGTCAAGTCCTGAACCCCGAGCACGCGGGCCGGGGCCTTCGGGTCCCGGCCCGCGTCGCGTGCCTGAAGGTGAGCATGAGCCCCGACCAGCAACAACCGGGCGCGGCGGGTCCGGCCGGACCGCCCGTGTGCTACCGGCATCCCGACCGCGAGTCGAACATCCGCTGCACGCGCTGCGAGCGCCCCGTCTGCGGCGATTGCATGGTGAGCGCGTCGGTCGGTTTCCAGTGCCCGGACTGCGTACGGCAGGGCACCCGGCAGGTACGCGAGGCACGCACCGTGGCCGGCGGCCGAGTCGCGCCCGCGAACGCGAACGCGATCGTGACCAAGACCCTGATCGGGCTCAACCTCGCGGTCTTCCTGCTGGTCCTGGTGATCGGCGACAAGTTCGTCGACCGGATGATCCTCTTCGGCCGGTACTTCATGGGCGGCGAGTGGCAGGGCGTCGCCGAGGGTCAGTGGTACCGACTGCTCACCGCCGCGTTCCTGCACCAGCAGATCTGGCACATCGCGCTGAACATGGTCGGCCTGTGGATGCTGGGACCGCCGCTGGAGGCCGCGCTGGGCCGGATCCGGTTCATCGCCCTGTACCTGGTCTCCGCGTTCGGTGGCACCGCGCTGTCGTACCTGATCGCGGACCCCCATCAGGCCTCGCTGGGCGCTTCCGGGGCACTGTTCGGGCTGTTCGGCGCGATGATCGTGCTCGGTCGCCGGCTCCGGTACGACCTGCGCCCGCTGCTCATCCTGCTGGCGCTCAACCTGATGATCACGTTTCTCAACATGAGCACGATCGACTGGCGCGCGCACATGGGCGGGCTGGTCGCGGGCACTCTCACCGCGATCGGCATGGTCTACGCACCGCAGCGCAATCGCACGCTGATCCAGGTGGGGACCGTGCTCGCGGTGACCGCGATCATCGTGGCGATCGTGCTGATCAGGACCGCACAGATCACCTGATCGAGGTCACACGATGAATCTGCTTAATGACCCACAGTGATGAATCCGGGATGCAAGCCGTTACCCGCATCCCGGTCACTCGTTGGACCGTAAGGGGTTATCCACAGGATCTGCTCGGTTATCCCCACTGTGGATAACTCTGTGGAGTCTTCCCGGGAAAACCCGCTGAGCTGCGCCGACGCGCTACTTCCACTGCGTGGAGACGCCGAAGCCGGCGGCGATGAAGCCGAAGCCGACGACGATGTTCCAGTTCTTCAGGGACTCGACCGGGAAGCGCATGTCGGTCACGTAGAAGACCACGATCCACAGCAGGCCGATCGCGAAGAGAGCCAGCATGAACGGCGCCACCCAGCGGCGCGAGTCCAGCTTTATGGTCGTCTTCTTGGGCGGCGGCGGGGTGAAGTCGTCCTTCTTACGGATCCGGGACTTCGGCACGAGAGTCTCTCCTGTCGATGTAGCCGGACGAGTGGGTGCGCAGCACACGCGACACGATCCGGTGATGTGTCGGTTAGCGTAGTCGCTGTCAGGTCCGGAAGGAGGGTACGGCGACGTGCGTATGTCCGCCATGCGGCCGTCCGGGATGTCTTGGCGTGCGATCGTACCCCGGTTGTCCGCTCTTGTGGTGTTCGCCCTGGCCGGTCTGCTGTTCTGGATCAGCGCCGACACCTCGCACGGCACCAATCTGCGCAGCGACGCGCAGATGCTTCGGCTGTCCGACGTGATCCGGGACCAGGGCCGGCGCAACGAGAGTGCCCAGCACGACCTGTCCAAGCTGCAGCGGGACGTCGACTCGCTGGTCCAGGAGCAGGCCAACGACCCCCAGGCACGCGGCCGGATCGACGCGGTCGCGGACCCGGCCGGAGTCACCCCGGTGTCCGGCGAGGGTCTGACCGTGACCCTGACCGACGCGCCGCCGGACGCGAAGTCGCGGGTGCCCGGGGTGCGCGAGCCCACCGCGGACGACCTGGTGGTGCACCAGCAGGACATCCAGGGCGTGGTGAACGCGCTGTGGAGCGGCGGCGCGCGGGCGATCCAGATCATGGACCAGCGCATCGTGGCCACGTCCGCCGTGCGGTGTGTCGGCAACACGCTGATCCTGCACGGTCGGGTGTACTCGCCGCCGTACGTGATCTCGGCGGTGGGCGACACCGGTGCCCTGCGGCGCGCCCTGGACGAGAGCAAGAGCGTGTCCAACTACACCGACTACGTCGAGGCGTTCGGACTCGGTTGGAAGGTCGAGGACAAGAAGCGCCTGGACGCGCCGGGGTACACGGGCCCGCTGGGCCTGGAGTATGCGAAAGTCTCCGGGACGTGATCGGCAGCGGTGAACCGAGGGGAGTCTGACGACAGTGTTGCGGACCACGATGCGGGGCCTCGGGGAGGTCTTCATCACACTGGGCGTCGTCATCCTGCTGTTCGTCGTCTATCAGCTCTACTGGACCGGAGTACTGGCCGATCGGGCGCGCGCCGACGAGATGCACAAGCTCGACGAGGCGCGCAAGCGGACCGTGGCGGCGGCGCCCGAGAACGTGCCGGTCGCGCAGACGCCCCGGCAGGCCCCGTACGAGGACGGCGAGCCGTTCGGCACCATGTACGTGCCGCGGTTCGGGAGCGACTGGTACAAGACGATCCGGCCCGGGGTCACGCCGAAGGAACTGCAGAAGGGCCTGGGTTGGTACAAGGGCAGCGCGCAGGCGGGCGAGGACGGCAACTTCGCGATCGCCGGGCACCGCAAGACCTACGGCGACCCGTTCCTGAACGTGCCCAAGTTGCAGGTGGGCGACAAGATCGTGATCGAGGGCATCACCGAGTGGTTCGTCTACTCGATCGACAAGCCGGTCAGCCTCTCCGGTGACAAGGCGGTCCTGAAGACCATCCCCGAGGACGTGCACGTGCTCGACCCGGTGCCGGAGAAGGCCTATACGACGGCCGGGAAGTACATCACCCTGACCACCTGCGAACCTGAGTTCGGCAGCACGCACCGGTTGATCGTCTGGGGCCACCTGGAGTCGCGCACTCCGTTGGCGGCCGGCAAGCCGGCGGCGTTGCGGGGATGAGCGAGTCGAGCCGCGCGGGCGGCGAGCGAGAGAGGGCCTGGGCCTGATGTACGGCTGGATCTGGCGCACTCTGCCGGGGAACGCGTGGGTGAAGCTGTTGATCTCCCTGCTCCTGGTGTTGGCGATCGTGTACGCGCTGTTCACGTGGGTCTTCCCGTGGGCGGAACCCCTGTTGCCGTTCAGCGATGTGACGGTGGATCAGGACAGCGTCACGAACACCACCGGTCCCGGCGCGCCGCGCCCGGCCGGTGCGACCGGTGCGACCTCACCCACGACCCTGCCGGGAGGGCTGCCCGGATGAGCGCGCGCATTCTCGTCGTGGACAACTACGACAGCTTCGTCTTCAACCTCGTGCAGTACCTCTACCAACTCGGCGCGACCTGCGAGGTCCGCCGCAACGACGCGGTGACCGTGGAAGAGGCCGAGGAGTTCGACGGCGTCCTGCTCTCGCCCGGTCCCGGGACGCCCGAGGGCGCCGGGATCTGCATGGAGATGGTCCGTCGCGAGGGCGGCCGGGTGCCGGTCTTCGGGGTGTGCCTGGGGATGCAGTCCATCGCGGCGGCGCACGGCGCTACCGTTGGCCGGGCACCCGAGCTGCTGCACGGCAAGACCAGTCCCGTGCTGCATGAGGGGTCGGGCGTTTTCGCCGGCCTGCCGTCGCCGTTCACCGCGACGCGCTATCACTCGCTCGCGGTGGACCCGGACACGATTCCGGCCGAACTGGAGGTGACCGCATGGACCGAGACCGGCGTGATCATGGGCCTGCGGCACCGCGACCGACCGGTCGAAGGCGTGCAGTTCCACCCGGAGTCGGTGCTGACGGAGTACGGCCACCGGATGCTGGCGAACTGGCTGGTGACATGCGGGGACCCGACGGCGCCGACCCGCTCGGCGGGACTGGCTCCCGTCGTCGGGCGCACGCCGCTCCCGGCCTGAGCGAGGCCCCGATACCCGACGGTGGGTACGGATCGGCCGAGATCGCCCCGTACGCGCCCGGAACGTATGCGGGCGACCTGGTGGAGCCCGGCTTCGCCGCACCGCCCACAGCGGCCCTTCCCGCCGTTTCCGAGCCGATTCCGGGTGGCCGCGCGGCCCGGCGGCGGGCCGCGCAGGCCCGACAGGCCGAGGCGGCGGCGGGAAACCCGCTTCCGCCGCCGACGGGTAGCCCGCTTCGGCCGCCCACCGGGAACCCGCTTCGGCCGCCGACGGGTAGCCCGGTCCGGCCGCCGACGGGGGCGCCCGCGGACGCGTTCCACGGAGCTCCGGGACCCGGGGTTCCGGGGCCCGGGGTATCGGGACCCGGCACGCCGAGGCACAGGGCGTTGGGGCCCGGGACGCCGGGGCCGGGAGCGTTGGGGCCCGCGGCGCCGGGGCCACGGGCCCTCGGGCCGGCGGGTGTCGAGCCTTCGTCGGCCGCCGCCGCGGCCGACCCCGGTGTGTGGTTTCGGGAGGACGCGGGAACGGCGATCGCGGGCCCGACGCCGGCTCCGGCACTCGACTCCGCGCACGACCCGTCCTCGGGTGCCACGTCCGTCCTGCCCCGCGTACCGAGCGCCGCGGCCGTGCAGAGCACCTCGGCCGGCGGCGCGACCGTCTCCGGTGGCCGGGCGGCCCGGCGCAAGGCGCAGCGGAAGAAGGGCGGCCGAGGAGCCGCCGACCGCCCGGCGGTCGCCGAGGGTGCCGGTCGGGCCGCGCGGCGCCGGGCGGCCAAGCCGTCGGTGGGCTCGCAGGTGCTGACCGCCGGTGCCCGACTCGTCGGCGAACTCGCCATGACAGTGGGCGTGCTGCTGGTGCTGTACGTGGTCTACCTGACCTGGTGGACGAACATCGTGGCGGCGGAGAAGGCCCGGGACGAGGCGCACGACATACAGCAGAACTGGAACAACACGCCCGGTCAGGTGGTCGACCCGCGCAACCCCGGCCAATACGTCGCGCCGAACAAGGGGTTCGCGCTGTTGTACATCCCGCGGATCGGGATGGAGAAGCAGGCGGTGGCCGAGGGCACCGATCGGGCCAAGGTGCTCAACAACGGCCTGGTGGGCCACTACACGGACCCGCAGACCGCGATGCCGTGGGACGCCCAGGGCAACTTCGCGGTGGCCGCGCACCGCAACGGGCACGGCGAGCCGTTCCGCTACATCAACAAGCTCAAGCCCGGCGACAAGATCGTCGTGGAGACCGCGACGACGTACTTCACGTACACCGTCGACGCCGACCTGCCGGAAACCTCGCCGCAGCACATCGAGGTGATCGACCCGATCCCGGACAAGGGCCCGTACAAGAAGGCCGGCCGCTACATCACGCTGACCACGTGCACTCCCGACGGAGCGTCCACATACCGCCTGATCGTCTGGGGACACCTGGAGGAGGAGCGGCCCCGATCGCAGGGCAAGCCGGACGCACTGCTCGCGGCCAAGTGAGAACACGTCACATTCCGACCTCCGGGTCCTGACCTAACTGCTTGTCTATGCCAAGCTGTCGACCCATGGGCGTTGTACGCAAAACGATTCGCGTCGGGGCGGAACTGCTCCTGACACTCGGCCTGGTCGGGCTGCTGCTGTGTGTACACCAGCTCTACTGGACCAACTTCGAGGCCCGCGCCGAGGCCCGCAGCGAAGTGGACCAGCTCCGCAAGGACTGGGCCCGGGCGGGCACCTCCGGCGCGCCGGAGGCACAACCGGAGGCGCCCTTGGCGCAGTCGCCGACCGACATCCTCACCGGCCCCACCGACGTGAGCACGGACGGCGGCAAGGACGGTCAGCAGGTGCCCGGTTCGCGCGGCAGCATCCGCGGCGACACGATGGCCGTCCTGTGGATCCCCCGGCTCGGCTCGGACTGGTTCAAGCCGATCATCGAGGGCTCCAGCCTGGCGTCGCTCTCGAAGGGCGTCGGCCACTACACCTACCCGCCCTACGTCGGCCCGGGCGGCGCGGGCAACTTCGGCCTCGCCGGGCACCGCAACGGCCACGGCGAGCCGTTCCGCCACCTGAACAAGCTCAAGGCGGGCGACAAGGTGGTCGTGGAGACCAAGACCCAGTGGTTCACGTACACGATCGTCAAGGGCCCGTTCATCACCAAGCCCTCCAACGGCTCGGTGCTCACCGCACGCCCCCCGGACCTGGGCGGCCCGGCCGGCCGCCGGCTGATCACCCTGACCACGTGCGATCCGGAGTTCACCTCGCGAAACCGAATGATCTACTGGGGCGAACTCACCGTCACCGAAGCCAAGGTCGGCAACACCAAGCCGGCCGCCCTGCGCAACTGACCCACCAAGGGACGGCCCGACCCACGCCACCCCGCCCGACCGAGAACGACGGCTTGATCCCAACAGACGCCACGGGCCATCGGCTGTAACATCCTCGCTCATGCTCTGGAGACGATGGCCGTGGCGCGGCGGCAGGCGGAGCGAAGCCGATTCGCCTTTGCCGGGAGACCGCCCCTTGGTCGCGCTGGTCTCCCTCGGCACACGGCCGTCCTTCCCGAGTGACCGGATACGGATGTGGCTCGTGGAGAATGTCCGCCGCCTCGGGTTGCGGTGCGACGACGTCACCATCGACGCCGGAGCCATGCCGCGGACCGGCGAATCCGCAGCATGGGCCGAGCAACTCGCGCCCCGACTCGACGGCGCCGATGTCGTACTGCTCCTGCGCCCGCAGGGCCCGCCCGAGGCGTGGAAGGTCACCATCGAAATGGTGGAGCTTGCCTGCGACGCGGTCCGAACACGCTGGTCCGCGAAACCCTTCGGCGAAGTCGTCTACACCCACAGCCGACTCAAGGTTCTGGACGTACCCGGCCCACACGACGACTGGTTCCATTTCCGCGACAGAGGCAGCCCCTGGTATCCCCAGGACGTCGTCGACGCAGTAGGACTACGACTCCGCACCCTCCTCGAACGCACCTAGCGCGTCTCCTCGATCCCCGCGGAACTCCACGCCGCGGGGGGCGGCGCCCCGCCCCTATTCGACCCCGGAAACGCTCAAAGGACCCTTCCCCGAATCAGGGGAAGGGCCCTTGAGCTGCTTACGCCGAAGTGGGCCTAACAGGACTTGAACCTGTGGCCTCTTCCTTATCAGGGATGCTCGCGCACCCCTCTGAGCTGCGCAGACGCACGGGCCCCTTTGGTCACACGGCAGATGGCTTGCGTTGCGACGCGTTCCGGCTCGTTCCGCTTGGTTGCTCGCCCCTAAATCTCCCCTACATATATGGGAGAGGATCGACTCGCACAGGACCGCGGTGGGCACGTACACCACCCCGGCAAAGTAACGCCGAACGCTACAGGCAAGCCTGACGCGCTCATGAACACACCGGACCGTCGTCCCGGCATCACAGACCACGAACAGGCTCAGTTCGTCGGATCGTCCCTGTCTGAAAATGTCATCGCCATCCTGCTCACGCGCGAACGTGATCGACAAGGGCTTGATCCAACTCGGACTGACGAGCCCTTCATGTGGAGCCCCCAGCAACGGTTGCGTCAATCACCTGCGGCAGCCTCTCCCGGAGGTCCATGATGAGCTGCTTACGGCGATGTGAGGGGGGTCACATGCCAAGGCCGGCGCAAGGTAATTTCACGCCTCAACCGCCTGACGGCAAAGGCAGCATTTGGGACCAGGCAACGAGCATCGTGGGTTTGGCAACAGCCCTGATCGCGCTTGGCACAGGATTTTTCGGCGGCTGCCAAGTACAAGATAAAGTCGGTGCCTGTCAATTCCGGTGAGACACGTCAGGCTGCGGGTTCTTCCTGATGCTCCTCCTTGGCGGGTTGGTTGATCCAGGCCGCCTTCGGGAGGCGGGGTGGCGTCGGTCTTCGGCGGAACCGGTGCGGGTTGGTGGCGTAGGCGTCGGCCAGGACGTCGGCCCGCCGTGCTCGGATCGTCACCGCGGTGCCGTCGTGGACGGATGCGGGGGTGTGCAGTCCGATGCCGGAGTGCCGGTGGACGTTGTTGTAGTAGGTGAAGAACCGCTGGCAGAAGGCGCGGGCGTCGGCCGGTGAGCCGAACCGGTCGGGGAAGACCGGGCAGTACTTCAAGGTCTTGAAGTTTGCTTCCGAGTACGGATTGTCGTTGGACACGCGTGGCCGCGAGTGCGAGCGGACGATGTTCAGGTCGGCGAGCAGCTGGGCGACCGGTTTGGAGGTCATCGAGGTGCCCCGGTCGGCGTGGATTACGTCCGGGACGACGCCGCCGTTGGCGCGGAAGGCGTCTTCGATGAACTCCTTCGCCAGTGCGGCCGATTCGCGCGGCACGACGAGCCAGTGGACCGCCTTGCGGGAGTAGATGTCGAGCATCACGAACAGGTCGTAGTACATCCCGCGGTCCGGGCCCTTGAGCTTGGTGGCGTCCCAGGTCCACACCTGGCTGGGGCCGTTGGCCACCAGCTCGGGCCTGGCCCGGGGCGGGTGGGTGGCCTGCGCGCGGCGCTCGCGGACTTCCCCGTGCTCGCGCAGCAGCCGGTACATCGTGGAGATCGAGCACAGGTAGGTGCCCTCGTCCAGCAAGGTGGCCCAGATCTGCGCCGGCGACTTGTCCACGAACCGCTGCGAGCGCAGCACGCCGAGGACCCGTGCCTGTTCCAGCTCGGACAGGGCCGCGGGGTGAGCTGCCGGCGCCCGGCGCGGCCCGGCCACGCGGGGCTTGGGATGGCGCTGCCGGTAGACGGTGGCCCGCGAGCGGCCGGTCAGCTCGCAGGCCGGCTTGATCCCGACGACCGGCTCCAGGGCGGCGAACGCCTCAGTGATCACTTCGTCCGCTTGGGCTCGGAGTCCTCGCTCCCGGAGAGCAGTTCCAAGAGCTCGTGTGCTTTTCCCAGGATGGCCAGCGCCCTCTGGGACTTGGCCAGCTCGGCGGCCAGCTTCTCGTTCTCCGCCCGCAGCCGCTCGGCCTCCTTCTCGGCTGCGCTCTTGCCCGTCGGTCCGGACGGCTTCGCGGCCAGCGCATCCAGCGCGCCGGCGTCCCGGGCGGTCCGCCAGTCGATGATGTGCGAGTGATACAGCCCCTCCCGGCGCAGCAGCGCGCCCTTCGCGCCGGGCTCGGTCAGCCGCTCGTACTCCTCCACGATCCGAAGCTTGTACTCCGGGGTGAAGGACCGCCGCTTCGGCCCGCCCGCGCGGGGACCGCGCTTCTTCTTGCCCACGGCCTCATCATCGGCCACACCGGCCTCAAGGTCGACACTACTCAGCGTCACGCTCGAAAGATCCTGTTCTCGCCCTACTAACAACAGAAGAGTCGATTGTCCTCATGTCTCACGAGAGTCTGACAGGGAGGGAGTCGCCGAAAATCCACAAGTCACCATAACGGCAACTATTACTCAAACAGTGCGTCTCTCTGAGCCCACTGCCAAGGGCCAGATTCCATCCACCCAGACCTCTGAAATCACCCAGCCCGGTACAACACCCAGTACGCCATCGGCCGCCAAACTGCCAGGCACGGTCTTCTGGCAGGGTGACGTCCGTCTGGGCAATGCAGATCTCGACACAGTAGGTGGCCGAGTACAGCAGTGGCTGGACAACGATACGGATATCAGGCGAACCGTCTCCAAACCCACTGCTCCGGTCGTGTACGGGAGCGGGAACGGCGTGGCGAACCTGCCGAGGGGGCAGACAGCCACGTCTGATAGTTGCGCAAGGGCGGTGGCAGCTCTCGGAGCAAGCCACCTGACGCTCGAAGCAGGAACTCCTGCTTGTATCAAGACAAGCAAAGGGCGCTACGGGGTCATATCGTCCTTCACGCCATCCTCCAACGACAGCACAGTCGTGAGTCTCATAATTTGGGACTCGCCGACCTCTTGAGGGAGAAGGTCGACTCCGATGGTGCTCCCCGATCGAGCTGACACACCCGAGCCCTGTAATCGAATTAGGGGAAGCCCCGTCCAATCACGCAGCCGGACGGGGCAACCGGACAGCTAGAACGAGAGCGTGAGGAGCGGCATCGAGTCAGCCTCGTGTCACGCGATCGGCACGGGCAGGGGCGGAAAGTCCGGGGCGTGCTGTGAACACGCGTACAGGGTCCAGCCGGACCCACCTCGGCCGGACTCGATCACCTGCACCGGGACAAGCCCGGTTCTTCCTCGGACATCGGCAGCAGTGGCGGTACGACGGTGCGTGAATCACGCGTAGGCCACCTCCGACATGGTGATGGTGTACGGCAAGCCGGCGCCCTCACCAGCGGTTGCGGCTGCGTCCCGTCGCGATCCCTGTACGGCTGCCGCGCGTCGTTGCGCCGCGCCCAGCGCGCATCCTCCTCGCGCTGTTTCCGGGCTCGCTCCTCCCAAAGCCGGGTCACATACGGACGGATGAACAGATGGCCGGGCTCTTCCAACTCGGGCAGAGTGACCGCGGCTTCAGCCGGTTCGACGACTTCGGCAGCTTGGGGCGCCGGTGGGGGAAAGCTGCCCCAAGTGCCGGTGGTCACCTCCCGCGCGTGCTTGGGCCTGCCCGGTCCGGCAGGGCGCAGGCGGTTCAGTCGGCCGCTGCGGTGTGCACCGGTCGCGCGCATCGGGGTGGGACGTCCGAGCACCCATGCGAGTAAGCGGGCAATAGGCTCTGTCACGGCTTGTCAGCTCCTCTTCAGGGAAACGCTGATCGGCTCAGCCCGGGGGCCGTTAGGCGACGGCCCCCGGGCGCTTCGTTCGTGGGTCGTGGTGTCAGTCGAGCCGGTATCGGGCCCATTCCCGGGCGGTGTCGGCGAGTGCCCGGGAGTGCGGCCGTGCCCGGGAGGATCGGGTAATGAACTCCCACATCCCGGACAGCTTCACGGCGAACGCGTCGATCACCCGGTCGGGCGCCTTCGCGAAAGCCGGCACGTGCATCGCCCACGCTTCGGCCGCTTCGGGCGTGTGGCCTTCGTGCATGAGGCGGACAACCACGTAAGCGGCATCGATCCACGCGGCACCTCGCGCCGACCATGCCCAATCGATCACGCGCACCCGGTCGTCCTTGGCAAGCATGTTCGCCGGGTGCAGATCGGAATGAACGAGGGTGTCCCCGTCCAACGATGCGCCCCGCTCAAGCGTCGCGAGCACCCCTATGTTCACGCGCGCCCAGGGATCAAGGTCGTCGGGTGACTTCGTGTAGACCGCAGCCCAACCGGGGGCGGCGCCCCATCGGTCGGCGATCGAGTGGAGCGCGGCGGAGGGACACGGCGTCAACGTCTCGGCCATCGTGACGACCAGGTCGCCGATCACATCCAAGTCGCCGGACGTCGGCGACAGCGACGGGTACCGTCCGGGCACGTACTCGAACCCGAGCATGTGCCATCCGTCCTGCACCACACTCCACAGCAGCGCAGGGGCGAGCGACACGGGCAGGAACGGCGCGACGGCGGCTTCGTTGCGGTGCGTCCACGCGTACGGCCGGTCCGCACGAACCCCCTTGCAGAACACCCGGCCATCCCGCGTTTCGAGCGTCGCCGAGAACTCCGACGACTTGCCGAACTCGGGGGCGTGCATCGAAAGCACGGGGCCGGTGTACTGCCGGATCTTCTCCCAGACCGACTCGGGCAGCTCGGTCCAGGCATGGCGACGGGGCATGGTCAATGCTCTCTCGCTTCAGGGTGGGCGGGATGAACGAATGGGCGCCCCCGCCCGCCACAATCCCGGTGCGGGGGCGCTTCTCACCTACGTGTGGTCACGGGCTGTCGTGGCATCCCGCGTGGCACTGGGAGCAGTCGGCCGCGGCAACCGCCCACAGTTCGGCATCGACCTCGAAGCCGGCCGCCTTGATCACCGCGGCCGTGCGAACGACTTCGGCCCGACCCTGCGCCATGGTGCGCGGTGCGTTGTCCGGCACGTGCTGAACGAACCGGCCGATCCAGTCGCAGTACTCGGCGTAGTCGACCGTGTGGAGCACCCACGCGTGCCAACCGACGTCAACCAGAGCCGAGGGCGTCATGCGCACCGCGGGGTGTGTCGCGCTGGCCGCGAGGAACACGCCGGTTCCGGTCACGATCCGGTCGGCGAGTTCGGCGCCGATCTCGGGACGGTCCGCGCGGATTCGAGCAACCAACCTCGCGCGTACCGCTTCGGGAACATGAGCCCCCGCAACGGCGTTCGGTGTGACGGTGCTTGTCATGCTCGTTCCACCTTTCGCTAGGTGTGCTTCGGGATGCCTTGCAAACCCCGCCCGGAAGCTCTCCCGAACATCCGGGCGGGGGCCTGTGGGGGGTCAGCTCGGCGGCTTGGCCCGGTACAACTCGGAACCCTTGAGCATGTACGGCATGCCGCTCGGCGGAAGCACCATGACGACCTGGTCGTGGTCGAGCCCGTGGCAGTCCTCGGCCCGCTCGACCCATCCGGCGGGGTAGGCGTCGTGGCCCATGCCGGGTCGCGGTGCGACCCAATCGCCGACCTTGATCCGCTCGGGCACCTGGCGAAGTTGCTCGCGGGGCGGCAGGGTGCGTGCCTCGATCACCGGTACGACGTCGCCGGTCGCGTTCACGACGAATCCGGCGCGGGTCACGACGTGGTTCCTCGGCGGGAAGCCGGGAACCACGCCCCCGCGCGAGCGAGATACCAGCGATGCGCCCGCCGCACGATGGCGGCCCGGTGGGCGACTTCTCGCGGCGTCAGCGGTCCGTCACGGCTCATGAGCCCGTTTCTCCCTTGGCTGGTGCCCGGTGTGCCGTGTCGCAAGGGTGGATCGACACGGCACACCGGGATCGAACGCCCTGGTGCCGGGACTCGATGAAAGGAGGCGACATCAGGGCGGGTCACTATTCGGTGTGCAGGTAGCGGCAGTTCGCCGAGCACGCGCACGGGGGCTCGGCGGTGGGCGCGCCATCTCCCCAGGGCCATGGCATCGAAGTGGTCCCGGCGAACAGAGTCGGACTCACCACTTCGCGAGTTCCCGCGCGGTCGGTGCGTCGGATTCCGATCGTGATCCCCTGCCCCGGCGATGCCGGGGGTTCGTCGGCGTGGTCTTCGGATTGCATTCGCTCTGCCGCATCCATGAGTTCGCCGCTCAAGCAGGCCGTTGCGGCAGCACGGCCAGGAAGGCGCCGGCACGGCGCAACGTCTCTTCCACGGACGTCACATCGGTGTCGACGGGCGAGATCATCGATCGGTGCGCCGTGACGATGCCGACGATGGTTCGGTCGGCCACCATGGACAACGCGCGAGTCAACTCGGGACGTTGCGGTGGCGGCTCGTTCGTGGCTTCGGTCAAGACTTCCTCGACGTGCCAGTCGTGCAGCTCGGCATAGTCACGGCAGGCACGGGCCGCAGTGGACCGGTCCGGCGTGAGTGTGGACACGTAGACCACGACTTTCACACGCTCGATACGTCCACGACTCGCGGCGGCCAAGGCCGAGCGTCGAAGCTGATCGTGTGGGCTCCGGGTGATCTTGCCTTGAATGGCCGTAAAGCGAGCGTGGCAGAGTGATCACAGTCGGTGAACATTCGAAGTGTGGGACTACCAAGAGTCGTATCACCGCTACTCGCACGGAGCGTAGGAGTTCGCCCCGGGATCGGCCAAACGATCTCTTGTCCGGCATGCCTCCCTGCCTACAGTGGCTGTAGGCGTCCGATCGCTACTCAGGGGCAGACATGGTGGCTTGGTCCGAATACACGTCCGGCGAGCGCGTCAAGATCCTTCGCGGCGCCGAACTCACCCAACTGGCATTGGCCGAAGCCGCCGGGGTTTCGCTCTCCTTGATCCAAAAAGTCGAGCAAGGGGGCACAGTAACGGTCGGCTCCCTGGTCAAGATCGCGAACGCGCTCGGCACGGACACATCCGTGCTCCTCGGTGAGCAGGCCCCGCGTCGCGCCATGCGCCACGCCGAGCGCTACGTCGTCCGAGCCCTGTCGCGCGCCGTGCACAACAGCGCTCTCGGCCTGACCGACGTCGACGTCGACCCCGGGAGCGTTGCCGAACTCGAAGGGGTGCGGGCGACGATGTGGGCGGCCTACTGGGAGGGTGACTACGTCGAGTTCGGCTCACTGACCCGTCAACTCCTGCCCGAAGCAAAGAGCCGCTTCGATGCGTCCACCGGTCCCGAGCGCGAACGAGCCGCAGTGATCCTCGCGGACGCCTACCAGGCCGCCGCTTGCGTGGCCAATGTTCTCGGAGCACGCGACCTCGCGTTTGCCTCCCTGGTGTACGCGGGCAACGCAGCAAACGAGTCCGGCGACGAACTCATGACCGCCGTGCTCTCCGCGACCTTGGCGTGGGTGTACATGCGCGACAGTCGACCCGGCGACGCGGTGCGAGTCTGCGAGGAGGCTGCCCTTCGCATTCAACCCACGTTCTCGGAGCCCGCTCCGGAACGACTGGCCGTCTATGGCCGGCTCATGATCCGCGGCGCCGTGGCTGCGTCACGCTGCGAAGATCCCGACAGGGCGCACGACTACCTGTCTCAGGGGCACGCGGCGGCAGCCCGCTTGGGGCAGGACGTCAACCACTACCAGACCGGGTTCGGCCCGACGGACGCGCGCATCCAAGCCGTCACGGTGGCTCTGGCATTGAAGGAGAACGGCAAGGCTCTGGAACTGATCAAGCACACTCGCATTCCGCGCCACATTCCCATCGTGGCCCGGTCGCGATATGCCCTGGACGTCGCGCTTGCCCAGTGCGAGGCCAAGCAGTGGGACTCGGCAACCCGCACCCTGCTGGACATCGCACAGGAAGCACCCGACTGGATTCGTCACCAGGCTCTCTCAGGCGCCATCGTTCAGCGTCTCGGTGAAGTATCGACCTCGAAGGTCGCAAAGCTGACTCGCGCAATCGGCGTTCCGCTCGTTCTGCGATAGGCCGGACATCAACCGACGCCCCGTCACCCACCTCACGCGTGGGATGGCGGGGCTTCCTGTCGTACACCTATGCGAGGACAACTCGCCAAGCCGACTTGGCAGTTGATCGATCGACGCTGTTCAACAACCTAACCAGGCGGTAGCTTCACCCTCATCATGATCCTAAGTAGCGGAGGGTGACGATGACCCTTGCTGTACGGGGCCATCTCTTGTTGATCGAGAGTGCCCGGCACCGTGCGTCACGTCGGCAGCTGCGCGGCAACGGGGCCAACCTGGGCGCGATGACCGAGATACCGTCCACGTACTTCGCGCCTCGGGCCTCGGGTGTCGACGTGGTTCAGATAGACGATGCGGTCAATCCCCACGCGGTCCTGAGCCGCATCACGACGGCGGGGCGAACTCCCGGGCCCCTGGTCGTGTATGTCTCGGGTCTGCTGATGCTCGACCGTACCGGCGCCTTACATCTCGGCCTGCGGGACTCGACTCCGCGTAGCGTTCGGTATGACGGCTTGCCGTGGGAATGGTTGGTGAACGCGCTTCGCTCTCGGCCCCGCGGCGAGACCCTGGTCATCGCGGACTTCGCGACAGACATGGACAGCTGGGCGCGACTGCGCGATGACACTTCAGCGCTGACGCAGGGGCTTCCGGTGTGGGGCGTGTTCAACCCTCCAAGCAAGTCGGCGGACGGCACCAGTCCCTTCACGCGCGCTTTGTCCGCCGTGCTGTCACGGGGCGTTCCTGGGGTACCAGTGGAGGCTCATGCTCCGACATCCACCATGCAGTGATCGAGCGAGCCGGCTTGGTCGTCGACACCATCGAACTCGTGCCTGACCTACCTGGGCTGCGACTGGCGAACGTCCACCCGGGGGCCCGGTCACCTGCGATCGGTCCTACCAAACTCACGGTTGCCAAGCCGCCGGTTGAAATGCGACTGCAAGCGTCCGACCCGACGGCGTACCGGGAGGACCTCACGCGCATCCGGGCAGCCAGTGATCAAGGGGATCACACACTCGCTGTCGTCCTGGCGCGCGACCTGGACGGCCGTCTCGCGGCGTCGTTGGGTGTCGACCATCCCGACGTATGGGCCGCCCGCGAAGTTCACGCCTGGGAGTCGGTGATGGCCGGCCGCTACCTGCAAGGGTGTGAGCTGTATCGGGACGTCGCGCGGCGACGCATCCGGGCCCTGCCCAACGATCCCACGACCGTCGTCGGCCCCACCAACTGCGCTCATGCCGCTTGGCTTCGGATCGCGTCCGGGGATGACGCACGCCGAGTAGGTCCTTCGATCGTCGCTCTTCGAGAACTCGTACCCGGCCGCTCCGGCCGCGCACTATCGGCGGCCCGTCACCACCTCGTCCAACTCCAAGAGGATGACCCCGAAGTGCAGATACGCCGGAGCCCGGAAGCATGGTCCGCCTACCTCGGTCGCCAGACTCGACAGTCCGCCACTTATGCCGGCACCTCAAGGTCAGGCCCCTCGAACTCCGCGGCCTGGCCGACGTCCCGCCCGACTTGGGCCCCCTACGGAAGACGACCCACGGCCCCGGGCCCCGGTGTGCCGGGGCCCGGGGTGGCATACCGGGGTTTCGGCGCGCGGGTCACGCAACCCGAGCATCAAATGGGGTCCTACGAAGCCGCGGTGCCAAAGCCCAGCCGAGGACAACTCGAGTCCTACGCAACGAGCGCGCCCCCGGCGTGGCCGAAGGCCACGGGTCGCCCCCCAGGCGACTCGCAGCGCAGCTGCGAACCTGTCCTGCGGAAGTCTGCTTCACCACCAGGCCGTGCTCCTGGTCCTCATCGTGGTTTCGCGGTTCTTGGCCGCCGGCGCGGCTCCCGCTGGGCCGAAGGCGGAGGCGGGGGCCACGCCGGCGGCTTAGTACCGCGCGGCCCCGCGTGCGGGGCCGCCTGGAACACGTAGAGAAAGTTTGAACACATCGCGCCGGCGGCCGCGGCTGTCGCACGGGTCTACGAACACGTGACGCCGGAAATGGAGCAGCGGGTATCCGACGTCCTTGAGGCCCGCTGGGACGGCTCGCTCTTGGCGCTCGACGCGAACGAACGGGAAACGCTCGTCGGTCTGCTTCCGCACCTGGGGCCGGTGATTGCCGACCTGGAGGAGAACCAAGCGGCCTGATCCGGGTTTCCCCTAAATCTCCCCTAAGACGATCAAGGGCCCTTCCCCAAGACACGGGGAAGGGCCCTTGATCTGCACTTTCGAGAGTGGGCCTAACAGGACTTGAACCTGTGGCCTCTTCCTTATCAGGGAAGCGCTCTAACCGTCTGAGCTATAGGCCCGCGTGCGTGCTCGAAGAGAGTACCGCACCGCTTGCCCGCCACCAAAATCCTTAGTCCTCCTCGGCCAGCGTGACCTCGATGCCTCCGGTGAAGGACGCGGTGAGGTTGTAGAGGAAGGCTCCGAGAGTGGCCAGCGCGGTCACCAGGATGACGTCGACGATGGCCACGATGCCGCTGAAGAAGAGCGTGTTCTTCAGGGACAGGAAGTGCTGGAGGTCGAAGCCGGCGTTGTTCTCCGACTGGGTCGCCTCCTTGACCGTGTCGCCCACCGAGGTGAACACGCCGAGGCCGTCCAGGACCAGCCACAGCACGCTCACCGCGACCATCAGCACCACGCCCAGTGCCAGGGACAGCAGGAAGCCGACCTTCATCACCGACCACGGGTCCACCCGCGCCGCCCGCAGCCGGGCCCGCCGGGAGCGCGCGTTCGGTCGAGGCTGCGCCTCCGGCCCGACCCGCCCTTGCTGCGCCATGGGCCGCCCCGCTTGGTGACCGGCCGACGGGGTCCCGCCGGCCGGGGTGCCCCGGGCCGGGCGCGGCGTGGTGATCGTGCCGCCGGCCGTCGGGCGGGCGGCGGCAGGTGTGCCGTTGACCGCGGCCGGCGGCCGCTCCGTACCCTCGCTCGCCGCAGCCGCGGGAGGGAAGGGGGACGTGAACGGGGTGGGCGCCGCGGGACGCGGCGGACGTGCCGCCGCGTCCTTGGCGGACCCGGTCCCCTTCACGGGAGGTGGTGCGACCGGCTTCGGCGGCACCGGCCCCGTGGGGGGCGGTGCCGCCTCGCTACGGCTCGTGCTGTCAGCGCGCCCGCCGGCCCGACCCCGGTCGGCGCGCTCGCCTCTCCCGCCGGCCGACTTCCGGTCTGTGCTCACGCGTCACCCTTCCTGCCCGCCGGGCGCGACCTCCCCTTCGACGGTGGAGGTCGGCTCGTGCGTGCCATCGGCCGCACCGGCTTCGGCCCCATCGACCTCAGGGTCGATCTCGGCCTCGGGCTCAGGTTCGGCGTTACGTGCGATGCCGACAACGGCGTCGCCCTTACCCAGGTTGATCAGCTGCACACCCATCGTGTCACGTCCGGTGTGCCGGACACCCGCGGCGCGGGTACGGATCACTCCGCCGCCGAGGGTGATGGCGAGGATTTCATCCGTGTCGTCCACGACGAGAGCCCCGACGAGTGAACCTCGGTCCTCGACGATCTTGGCGGCCTTGATGCCCAGGCCCCCACGTCCCTGGACGCGATACTCGTCCACACTGGTTCGCTTCGCGAAGCCCCCATCGGTGGCCGTGAACACGAAAGTACCCTCACGCACCACGTTCATCGACAGCAGTTCGTCACCTTCGCGGAAGCTCATCCCCTTCACCCCGGATGTCGCCCGACCCATCGGCCGCAGCGTCTCGTCCGTGGCGGTGAAGCGGATCGACTGCGCCTTCTTGCTCACCAGCAGCAGATCGTCGTCCGCGGAGACCAGTTCGGCGCCGATCACCTCGTCGTCGTCACCGGCCTCGTCCGAGCGCAGGTTGATCGCGATCACGCCGGCCGCGCGGTTGGTGTCGTACTCCTTGAGCGCGGTCTTCTTCACCAGACCGGCCTTGGTGGCGAGCACCAGGTACGGCGCGACCTCGTAGTCGCGCAGGTCGAGCACCTGGGCGATCTTCTCGTCCGGCTGGAACGCCAGCAGGTTGGCCACGTGCTGACCACGCGCGTCCCGACCGGTGTCCGGCAGCTCGTACGCCTTGGCCCGGTAGACCCGGCCCTTGTTGGTGAAGAACAGGATCCAGTGGTGCGTGGTGGTCACGAAGAAGTGGTCGACGATGTCGTCCTGCTTCAGCTGCGCGCCGCGCACCCCCTTGCCGCCGCGCTTCTGCGAGCGGTACAGGTCGGTCCGGGTGCGCTTGACGTAGCCGCCGCGCGTGATGGTGATGACGATGTCCTCTTCGGCGATCAGGTCCTCGATGGACATGTCACCGTCGAAGGGCACCAGCGCGCTGCGCCGGTCGTCGCCGAACTTGTCGACGATCGCGGCGAGTTCCTCGCTGATGATCTGCCGCTGCCGGTCCGGCGAGGCCAGGATCGCCTGGTAGTCGGTGATCTTCGCCATCAGCTCGTCGTGCTCGGCGGTGATCTTCTGGTGCTCCAGGGCGGCCAGCCGGCGAAGCTGCATCTCCAGGATCGCGTTGGCCTGGATCTCGTCGATCTCCAGGAGCCCGATCAGGCCCGTGCGCGCCTCGTCGACCGTGTTCGAGGCCCGGATCAGCGCGATGACCTCCTCGATCGCGTCCAGGGCCTTGAGCAGACCACGCAGGATGTGCGCGCGCTCCTCGGCCTTGCGCAGCCGGAAGCGGGTCCGCCGGACGATCACCTCGATCTGGTGCTCCACCCAGTTGCGGATGAAGAGGTCGATGGAGAGCGTGCGCGGGACGCCGTCCACCAGCGCGAGCATGTTCGCGCCGAACGTGTCCTGCAACTGGGTGTGCTTGTAGAGGTTGTTCAGCACGACCTTGGCCACCGCGTCGCGCTTGAGCACGATCACCAGGCGCTGGCCGGTACGCGAGGAGGTCTCGTCGCGGACGTCGGCGATGCCGCCGATCTTGCCGTCCTTGACCAGGTCGGCGATCTTCTGCGCGAGGTTGTCCGGGTTGACCTGGTACGGCAGTTCGGTGACCACCAGGCACTGCCGGTTCTGGATCTCCTCGACCTCGACCACCGCGCGCATCGTGATCGAGCCGCGGCCGGTGCGGTAGGCGTCCTCGATCCCGCGTCGGCCGACCACCAGCGCGCCGCTGGGGAAGTCCGGGCCCTTGATCCGCTCGATCAGCGCGTCCTGGAGTTCCTCCGCCGACACGTCCGGGTTCTGCAGGAACCACTGCGCGCCCGACGCGACCTCGCGCAGGTTGTGCGGCGGGATGTTGGTCGCCATGCCGACCGCGATGCCCGCGGAGCCGTTGACGAGCAGGTTCGGGAAGCGCGCCGGCAGGACCGTCGGCTCCTGGTTGCGGCCGTCGTAGTTGTCCTGGAGATCGACGGTGTCCTCGTCGATGTCCCGGAGCATCTCCATGGACAGCCACTTGAGCTTGCACTCGGTGTACCGCATGGCCGCGGCCGGGTCGTTGCCCGGCGAGCCGAAGTTGCCGTTGCTGTCCACCAGCGGCATCCGCATCGACCACGGCTGGGCCAACCGGACCAGCGCGTCGTAGATGGAGGTGTCGCCGTGCGGGTGGTACGTACCCATCACGTCGCCGACGACGCGGGCGCACTTGTAGAAGCCCTTCTCGGGCCGGTAGCCGCCGTCGTACATCGCGTAGAGCACGCGGCGGTGCACCGGCTTGAGGCCGTCGCGCACGTCGGGCAGGGCGCGCGAGACGATCACGCTCATCGCGTAGTCGAGATAGCTGCGCTGCATCTCGGTCTCGAGCCCGACGGGCTCGATCCGCAGACCGCCGGTACTGTTCACCGCGTCCGCCGGGTCGCCTTCGGGCGCCGGGGTGTTCTCTTCGGCCATTGCTGGTCAAAGTCCTTTCGAGGTGTGGCGTGGGGCCGACTCGGGTGTGGACATCCGCGCCGCGGCGGATCCCCCCGGCTGGTCAGATGTCCAGGAACCTGACGTCCTTGGCGTTGCGCTGGATGAACGACCGGCGGGCCTCGACGTCCTCGCCCATGAGCACCGAGAACAGCTCGTCGGCCTGGGCCGCGTCGTCGAGCGTGACCTGGCCCAGGACCCGGTGGTCGATGTCCATCGTGGTCACCCGCAGCTCCTCGGCGTTCATCTCGCCGAGACCCTTGAAGCGCTGGATCGAGTCGTCCTTGGCGCGCTTGCCGGCCTGTCGGCCCAGTTCGAGCAGCGCGTCGCGCTCGCGGTCCGAGTAGGCGTACTCGAAGT
Source organism: Embleya sp. NBC_00888 (assembly GCF_045207655.1). Lineage (NCBI taxonomy): Bacteria > Bacillati > Actinomycetota > Actinomycetes > Kitasatosporales > Streptomycetaceae > Embleya > Embleya sp. NBC_00888. The sequence goes on from NZ_CP108784.1 coordinate 4,472,487, forward strand.
CGTCCCGGCTCCACTTGATCTTGTAGAGCGGCGGGCGCGACAGGTACACGTGTCCGGCCTCGACCAGCGGGCGCATGAAGCGGAACAGGAAGGTCAGCAGCAGGGTGTTGATGTGCTGACCGTCGACGTCGGCGTCCGCCATCAGGATGATCTTGTGATAGCGCAGCTTCTCGATGTCGAAGTCCTCGTGCACACCGGTGCCGAAGGCCGAGATGAGCGCCTGGACCTCGGTGTTCTGCAGGATCTTGTCGATCCTGGCCTTCTCGACGTTCAGGATCTTGCCGCGGATCGGCAGGATCGCCTGGTACATCGGGTCGCGGCCGGACTTGGCCGAACCACCGGCCGAGTCGCCCTCGACGATGAAGATCTCGCACTTGGACGGGTCGTTGCTCTGGCAGTCGCTGAGCTTGCCCGGCAGCGACGCGGTCTCCAGCAGGCCCTTGCGCCGGGTCAGGTCGCGCGCCTTGCGGGCCGCCATGCGCGCGGTCGCGGCCTGGATCGACTTGCGGATGATGTCCGCGGCCTCGCTGGGATTGCGGTCGAGCCAGTCGGTGAGGTGCTCGTGCACGACCCGCTGCACGAAGGTCTTGGCCTCGGTGTTGCCCAGCTTGTCCTTGGTCTGGCCCTCGAACTGCGGGTCGCCGAGCTTGATCGAGATGATCGCGGTCAGACCCTCGCGGATGTCCTCGCCGGCGAGGTTCTCGTCCTTCTCCTTGAGCAGCTTCTTCTCCCGCGCGTAGCGGTTGATCAACGCGGTCAGCGCGGACCGGAAGCCCTCTTCGTGGGTGCCGCCGCCGTGCGTGTGGATCGTGTTGGCGAAGCTGTGCACACCCTCGGTGTACTGCGAGTTCCACTGCATCGCGACTTCCACCGAGATGGTCCGGCCCTTGTCCTCGGCCTCGATGTCGATCACCGACGGGTGGACCAGCTCGCCCTTGCGCGAGTTGAGGTAGCGCACGAAGTCGGCGATGCCGCCCTCGTAGTGGTACGTGACCGTGAGCTGCTCGCCCTTGTCGTCCACGTGGTCCGGGCGCTCGTCGGTGAGCGAGATGGTCAGGCCCTTGTTGAGGAAGGCCATCTCCTGGAAGCGCCGGGACAACGTCTCGAACGAGTAGACGGTCGTCTCGAAGATGTCCCCGTCGGCCCAGAAGGTGACCTGGGTGCCCGTCTCGTCGGTCGCCTCGTGCCGCTCCAGCGGCGCGGTGGGCGTGCCCAGCTTGTAGTCCTGCGTCCAGCGGTAGCCGTCGCGGCGGATGTCCACCGCCAGGCGCGAGGACAGCGCGTTGACCACGGAGACACCGACGCCGTGCAGACCGCCGGAGACCGAGTAGCCGCCGCCGCCGAACTTGCCGCCCGCGTGCAGGATGGTCAGCACGACCTCGACCGCGGGCTTCTTCTCGACCGGGTGCATGTCGACGGGGATGCCACGCCCGTTGTCGACCACCCGCACGCCGCCGTCGGCGAGGATGGTCGCCTCGATGTGCGTCGCGTGCCCCGCGAGGGCCTCGTCGACCGAGTTGTCCACCACCTCGTAGACCAGGTGGTGCAGGCCGCGCTCACCGGTGGAACCGATGTACATGCCCGGGCGCTTCCGGACCGCGTCCAAGCCCTCCAGGACCTGGATGTCACTCGCGCCGTACGACGCCGAGTTGCTCGCGGCAGAGGTTTCCGGCGAGCCGGCCACGTCATTCTCCTTGGGGTTGCCGGAATCGGCCACGAAGCGCCCTTTCTGGCACAGCACGGCTCCCTGCCCGGGAGCAGGATCAGCAGGGAGCGTCGGACGACCGGCCGGCCGGCCCGACACGCCCCCGGGCACGGAGCCGCGGAAGTCGAAACAGGATCCGCATGAGCGGTATTGCTGGTTCAGTCTACCGGTCGGGGCGACACAAAGATGGGTTCCCAAGGGGCCTGTGTCCGCGTGTGGCGCCCTGATGTGCCCTGTCGCATGTCCCCCTACTTGCCCCGGGGTCCCGAATCGCTCTCATGCCTGTCCACGCGGCGCGACCGACTCGGACGGTAACAGCGTGTCAGACCGGTATGACACCGGACACATCGCCCCGGCCGGCGGCGGTCGTTCGCACCGCGGCCCGCCCAAGGGCGGGCGCGAGCCCGATCACCCATGGCCGAAAACCGCCTACGGCTGCGCGCGCCACTGTCCCCGGCGGCGTTCCTGCGCCGGTCCCAGGACCCGAATGAACGTGACGGTGCCGTCGCCGAGCTCCTGGTTGAGCCGGGCCAGCAGTTTCGGCGCGAGCCACCGCACGTGGGTCGCGTAGTTGTCGGATTCGGCGCGAACCACCAGTTCGCCGTCCTCGAAGCGCTCCGGGCGGCAGTTGGCCGCCAGCGCCGGTCCGACGATTTCCGGCCAGCGCTGCAGCACCCCGTGCACCGCCGCCGGGGTCTGCCAGCCGCGCTCGGTGACCAGGCGTCCCATGATCTGCCGCAGCGGCTGGGGGTCGCGATCGTCGGGACCGGAACCACTGCGTTTCAAGCCACGTCGGGCCTGTGCCTGGTCCTGCCGAACATCGTGGCGGGTCCGCGCCTGGGCCCGGGCCTGGGTCAGCGCCGCGCGGGCCAGGTCGATCCCGCGGGTCGGCTCGGCGGGCGGCTGCTCGGCCCGCCCGGGGCCGCCGGCGGGCGGGATGTGGGCCTCGTCACTCATCCCCGACCCTCCGGACCTCGCCCGCGGCGACGTCGTAGCGCGCGCCCGAGAGCGCGGCCGGCACGTCCTCGGCCACCGCGGCCGTGACCAACACCTGCTCGCCGTGCGCGACCATCTCCGCGAGCCGCGCCCGCCGCGTGACGTCGAGCTCGGCGAACACGTCGTCGAGCACCAGGACCGGCTCGCCGCCGTCCGCGCGCAGCAGTTCGTAGGAGCCCAGCCGCAGCGCCAGCGCGTACGACCAGGACTCGCCGTGGCTGGCGTAGCCCTTGGCGGGCAACGGGCCCAGGCGCAGGACGAGATCGTCGCGGTGCGGGCCGATCAGCGTCTGGCCGCGCTCCACCTCGGCCGCCCGGCCCGCCGCGATCGCCGCGGTGAGCACCGCGTGCACGCCGGCCCGGTCGGTGGGCAGCGGATCCTCCGACATCGAGCTGCGGTAGTCCAGGACGATCGGTCCACCGCCTGTGGACAACGCGTCGTAGGCCGTGTCCACCAGCGGTTGCAGCGCGGCGACCAGATCGAGCCGGGCACAGGTGAGTTCGGCGCCGGTCGCGGCCAGGTGCTCGTCCCACACGTCCAGCGTGCTCAACGCGCCGCTGCGGCCGCCGCCCGCCCGCCGGGCCAGGGCCGCGGTGCGCAGCAGCGTGTTGCGCTGCTTGAGCACCCGGTCGTAGTCCTGGCGCACGCCGAGCAGGCGCGGGGTGCGCGCGGTCAGCAACTCGTCCAGGAACCTGCGGCGTTCGCCCGGGTCGCCCTTGACCAGCGCCAGGTCCTCCGGCGCGAACAGCACGGTGCGCAGCAGGCCGAGCAGGTCGCGCGGCCGGGTCGCGGCCGAGCGGTTGATCCGGGCGCGGTTGGCCTTGCCGGGATTGATCTCCAACTCGGCCAGCGCGCTGCGGCCGTCCTCGCGGACGATGCTGGCCCGTACGTACGCCCGCTCGGCGCCGAGCCGGACCAGGGGCGCGTCGGAGGCGACCCGGTGGCTGCCGAGGGTGGCCAGGTATCCGATCGCCTCGACGAGGTTCGTCTTGCCCTGGCCGTTGGGCCCCACGAACGCGGTCACGCCCGGTTCGAGGGGAACCTCGACCCGGGCGTACGACCGGTAGTCGACGAGTGAAAGGTGCGCTACATGCATGGGCGGGCGGGCCGGCGATCAGCCCGCGTCGGCCTCCTTCGGCGGCGTGGTGTCGGCACCCGGGGCGTCGGCTCCCTTGTGCGTCGACGCGGCGGTGACCGCGTGGCCACCGAACTGGTTGCGCAGCGCCGCGACCATCTTCATCTGTGGCGAGTCGTCCTGACGGGAGGCGAACCGGGCGAACAGCGACGCGGTGATCGCGGGCAGCGGGACGGCGTGGTCGATCGCCGCCTCCACGGTCCAGCGCCCCTCGCCGGAGTCCTCCGCGTAGCCGCGCAGACCCTCCAGGTGCTCGTCGTCGTCCATCGCGCGCACGGCCAGGTCGAGCAGCCACGAGCGGATGACCGTGCCCTCCTGCCAACTGCGGAACACCTCGCGCACGTCGGTGACCACGTCGGCGGCCTCGAGCAGTTCCCAGCCCTCGGCATAGGCCTGCATGAGCGCGTACTCGATGCCGTTGTGCACCATCTTCGCGAAGTGCCCGGCCCCGACCTTGCCCGCGTGCACGAAGCCCGCCGGGCCCTCGGGCTTGAGCGCGTCGAAGATCGGCTGGACCTTCGCGATGTTCGCGGCGTCGCCGCCGCACATCAGCGCATAGCCGTTGTCGCGACCCCAGACGCCGCCGGAGACACCGCAGTCGACGAAGCCGATGTTCTTCGCGGCCAGCGCCTCGGCGTGCTTGATGTCGTCTGTCCAGCGGGAGTTGCCGCCGTCGACGACCACGTCACCGGGGGACAGCAGTTCGCCGAGCTCGTCGACCGTGGCCTGGGTGGGCGCGCCCGCCGGCACCATCACCCACACCACGCGCGGCTCGGGGAGCGCGTCCACAAGTTCCTTGAGGCTGTGCACATCCGCGACGTCCGGGTTGCGGTCGTAGCCCACGACCGTGTGACCCGCGCGCCGCAGACGCTCGCGCATGTTGCCACCCATCTTGCCGAGGCCGACGAGTCCGAGCTGCATCCTGAAATCCTTCGTTCGCTGCTGCGATGCCGGGTGGGGCACCACCGAGGCCGCTTCCACACCCCTTGTGGGGGCTTTTCACCGCGTCGACGGTACGCGGGTAGCGGTTGCCCGTGCTGCTGCGGGGTCATGCACGGTGGACGCGGCCGAACCCGGGTGTGGATCGTCCCGGTTCGGCCGCGGCCCGGCGTCAGCCGGACAGGCGCACCGGCATGATCAGGTAGCGGTACTCGTCGGTGGCCTCGGCCTCGACGTCCGGCTTGCCGGTCATCACGGCCGGCTTGGTGGACGTGGTGAAGGAGATCTGGGCGACCGGGGAGCCGATCGCGCTGAGTCCTTCGAGCAGGAACGTCGGGTTGAAGGCGATCGAGATCTCCTCGCCCTCCAGCGTCGCGTCGATCGCCTCGGAGGCCTGCGCCTCGTCGCCGGAACCGGCTTCGAGCACCAGTCGACCGTCGGAAAACGACAACCGCACGGGGGTGTTGCGCTCGGCGACCAGGGACACGCGCTTGACGGCGTCCACGAACGGGGCGGTCTCCACCGTCGCGACGGTCTCCGACTGCTCCGGGAACAGCGCCCGGTACTTGGGGAATTCGCCCTCGAGCAGCCGGGTGGTGGTGCGTCGACCGGCTCCCTCGAAGCCGATCATGCCCTCGCCGATCTTGTCCCCGGAGAGCGCGATCTGCACGCTGTCGCCCTGGGTCAGCGACTTGGCGGTGTCGTTGAGGGTCTTGGCGGGCACCAGGGCGACCGCCGAGGAGAGGCCGTCGGCCTCGGGCTTCCAGTGGAACTGGCGGACCGCGAGCCGGTATCGGTCGGTGGCGGCGAGGGTGACCAGGTCGCCCTCGATCTCGACCCGGACGCCGGTCAGCATCGGCAGCGTGTCGTCGCGGCCGGCCGCGATGGCCACCTGGGCCACGGCGGCGGCGAACACGTCGCCCTCGACCGTCCCGGCGGCGGTGGGCATCTCCGGCAGCGCCGGGTAGTCCTCCACAGGCAGGGTGGGCAGGGTGAATCGGGCGCTGCCGCAGACCACGGTCACCTTGGAGCCGTCGGTGGACACCTCGACGGGGCGATTCGGCAGGCTCTTGGAGATGTCGGCGAGCAGTCGCCCGGACACCAGCACCCGGCCCGGCTCGTCGATCTCGGCCTCGACGCCGCCTCGGGCGGAGACCTCGTAGTCGAAGCTGGACAGCGTCAGTCGCTGGTCCGCCGCTTCCAGGAGCAATCCGGCGAGGACGGGAACCGCCGGCCGCGCCGGGAGACTCCGCGCGGTCCACGCCACCGCATCAGCGAGAACGTCACGCTCGACCCGGAACTTCACCGGTTCACCGCCTCCTGCCGTTACCGGCCGTCTGTCTGTCGTCTGTCTGCCGTTCGTTGGTTCGGCATCGGTGCCGGGCCGTCGGGGCCTACCACCGGGACACAGTCTGACGCACCGCGCCGACAGCCCGCGCAGCCCCCGGCAAACCCGCAGTCCACAGATTCGGGCCGACCCGACCGTTTTCCGTGGATCTCTCTTGAACTCCGTGTGGTCGTAGTAGTAGGGGGTGTGGATACCGTGGATAACCGGTATATGCGCAGGTCAGAGGCTGTTTTTTGTCCACTTCGAGGTGTGGGTGGACCAGTGGATAAACCCCCTGTGTCTGTGGATGCCCGAATTGGCTCCACAGGCCGTCCCCAGCCGTACCCGTACTTGTCCCCAGTCAATCCCCAGGTTGAGGGCCACTTGTCCCCACCCTCTGCGGACGCCGCTCGGCTCGGGATTCACCGTAAGGGGTGAAACCGGCCCGACTGTGGACAGATCCGTGGACAACCTGGGGACAAGCTCGGAATTTCGGTGGACGGGACGTGGACAACCGGACAACACGGCGGTGGACGACGCGCGAAGGAAAAGTTATCCACAGTCTGTGGAGGAATCCACTCCACATCACCACAGGAACCTGACCTGCCGGCTCGCCGGCGTTTTCCCCAGGATCCCGGAGTCATTGTGGGGAACTCGACGGCAAACGCGTCATCCCCATGGTGTGGACGCCCAAGTCGGCGCCGATCGGTGGATAACTCGGCCTCCGTGGAGGCGATGAGACGAAGGTCACACCGGACATGCGAAGGCCGGCGGCCCCGAAGGGGAACGCCGGCCGGTCCGAAGCGGTCTCGAGACGCCGAATCAGCTCTTGATGCGGTTCGTCAACTCGGTCACCTGGTTGTAGATCGAGCGCCGCTCGGCCATCAACGAGCGGATCTTGCGGTCCGCGTGCATCACGGTCGTGTGGTCGCGCCCACCGAACTGGGCCCCGATCTTGGGCAGCGACAGGTCGGTCAGCTCACGGCACAGATACATCGCGATCTGGCGCGCGGTGACCAGTACCCGGCTGCGCGAGGTACCGCACAGGTCCTCGACGGACAGGCCGAAGTAGGCGGCGGTGTGCGCCATGATCGTGGTCGCCGTGATCTCCGGCCCCGCGCTGTCCGGGATCAGGTCCTTGAGCACGATCTCGGTGAGCTGCAGGTCCACCGGCTGGCGGTTCAGGCTGGCGAACGCGGTCACCCGGATCAGCGCGCCCTCCAGCTCGCGGATGTTCCGGGAGATCTTGCTGGCGATGTACTCCAGTACGTCCGGCGGCGCGTTGAGCCCCTCCTGGATGGCCTTCTTGCGCAGGATCGCGATCCGGGTCTCCAACTCGGGCGGCTGCACGTCGGTCAACAACCCCCACTCGAACCGGTTGCGCAGTCGGTCCTCCAGCGTGACGAGCTGCTTGGGCGGCCGGTCCGAGGAGATGACGATCTGCTTGTTCGCGTTGTGCAGCGTGTTGAAGGTGTGGAAGAACTCCTCCTGCGTCTGTTCCTTGGTCTCCAGGAACTGGATGTCGTCCACAAGCAGGACATCGACATCGCGGTAACGCCGGCGGAAGCCGTCGGCCTTGCCGTCGCGGATCGAGTTGATGAATTCGTTGGTGAACTCCTCGGAGCTCACGTACCGCACCCGGGTGCCCGGATACAGACTCTTCGCGTAGTGCCCGATCGCGTGCAGCAGGTGGGTCTTGCCCAGGCCCGACTCGCCGTAGATGAACAGCGGGTTGTACGCCTTCGCGGGCGCCTCGGCCACCGCCACCGCCGCCGCGTGTGCGAACCGGTTGCTGGACCCGATGACGAACGTCTCGAACAGGTACTTGGGGTTCAGCCGCGCGGCCGGCTCGTGTTCGACCACTCCGTGCTCGCGCCCGGTGCCGGGCCGAGCCAGCCGCAGCGGTCGCCCGCCGGGCACGTCGGCCGGTGGTACGGGCGGCGCCTGGTGGGACGGCTGGGACTGCTGGGGCGGCTGCGAGGCCCCCGGCGGCTGCTCTCTGTCGCCGGATTGATGTGTCGAATTATCCACAAAGCTGTGGACGGACGATGTGGAAAAGCCGGGCGGTCCGAACAGGTCCTCGCGATCCGCGAAGAGCGTTCCGTCGGACGGTGGAATTCCCGGATGATCCGAGGAAGCGCTCGGGCCGCCCCCGTAGCCGTATTGATCACGAGAATCCCGCGGGTCGCGCGGGTCGCGCGCGTCGCGCGCGTCGCGCGGATCGCGGGTGTCCCGGGGCTCACGCGGCTCGCGGGGATCACGAAGATCACGCTGCTCGCGGCCGTCCCGACCGTCCCGGGGATCGCGCTGCTCGCGCGGGTCGCGCTGATCCCGGTACGGTCCCGGCGCGTAGCGATCGTGCGGGTAGTCCTGCTGGTACTGCGGCTCGGCGTACGGATCGCGGTCCTGGCGATACGCCTGCTGGCCGTACGGCTCCTGGGGGTAGCCGTCGCGGCCGTAGCGGTCGCCGCCATAGGAGGGGCGTCCGTACGGGCCGGGGTTGTAGTCGTCGTGCCGGGGCGAGCGGTCGTGCCGCTCGGGCACCGGCTCGGGTTCGCCGGCTCCCGGCTCGACGCTGACCGCGAACCGGATCGGCCGGCCGAAACCGTGGCTCAACGCGTCCGTGACCACCTGGCGGAGCCGGGTCTCCAATACTTCCTTGGCGAACTCGTTCGGCACCGCCAGCAGCGCGGTGTCGGAGAAGAGGGTCAGCGGCTGCGTCCGCTGGAGCCATCCTTTGTCCTTGGCCGTGACCGAGTCGTCGGTGGCCAGTCGTTCCAGGAACCGTGCCCAGACTGCGGCGAGGTCGCTGGTGATGTCAGCCACAGTGCACGCTCTTTCATTGCGTCGACGCAGGTCTCGGGAGGGCTCCCAGTGTCCCGGACCCCGGGAGCGAGCGCTCCGGTCCGACCCACCTGTTCACGGTAGTGGCGCCCGGTAACCTGCTCAACCCGTTGTCCACAGCCTGTGTACAGCCTGCTCGATACTGTGTTTTCGCAGGTGGGCGACGTGCCCCGGATCCCCCATTTGACCCCGTCGCCTGTTGGTACGTACCGTGGGCCGGTCTAGTTGTCTGACGACCGCTGCCGCATGTCCGAGATCATGTCGATGCGGACGTACGGTGGTGGCCGGCGGTCTTTTCTGCCGGCCCACGATTCAAATCCTGGAGCCCCCGAGTGAGCAAGCGCACCTTCCAGCCGAACAACCGTCGCCGGGCGAAGACCCACGGGTTCCGGCTGCGCATGCGCACCCGTGCCGGTCGCGCCATCCTTGCTGCCCGTCGCCGCAAGGGCCGCGCGGAGCTTTCCGCCTGAGTTCGCGGATCTCTCCGTGCTGCCTGCCGATAACCGGCTGAGGCGGCGCGAGGACTTCGCGATCGCGGTTCGCCGCGGGCGTCGAGCCGGCCGTCCGAACCTGGTCGTCCACCTGCACCGCCAGGAGACGAGTGGGCTCGTGACGTCCGAACGCACCCCGGTGACCGCACGGCCGTCCGAGCCGGACACCCTGCGCCAATCTGTGGCAGAGGACCCGCACGCGGATGTGGAGCACGCTCCACCACCGCGTGCGGGTTTCGTCGTGAGCAAGGCTGTCGGCCCCGCGGTTGTCCGTAACGTCGTCAAGCGTCGGCTACGCCACCTCATACGCGATCGGATGGCCCTGCTCCCGGCAGGTAGCCTGGTCGTGGTACGGGCATTGCCACCTGCTGCCCAGGCGGAGCACTCCGCCCTGGCACGGGATCTGGACGCAGCGTTCGACCGGCTTCTGGGCCGGGCCGGGCGCCCTGTCGCGGTTCGCACGGACGGACCCGCGGCCAAGCCGGGAGCGACGGCGTGAAGTACCTGTTCATGGGGTTCATTCGGGTCTATCAGTGGACGATCAGCCCGATGTTGGGGCCGGTGTGTCGCTTCTACCCGTCGTGCTCGCATTATGGGTATGAGGCGATGTCCGTCCATGGCGCGTTCAAGGGCACCTACCTCACCGTGTGGCGCATCCTGCGCTGCAACCCCTGGAACTCTGGCGGTGTCGATCCTGTGCCGCCGCGCACACGCCGACCGTGGCGACTCCCCGAACGGAAGTCGCGCTCGGAGTCGGAGCCGCACGAGCGGCAGCAGACGTCCAGCACCGGCCGTACCGAGCCCGCGCCCGGTGCGAACACCACCGCCCGAGGAGCTTGACCGTGGGGATCCTTAACCCCCTATATACCGCCGTATCCTGGATCATCGTCCAATTCCACTCGTTGTTCAGCCCGATCTTCGGCAAGGACAGCGGTTGGTCCTGGGGCTTGTCCATCGTCTGCCTCGTGGTCGTCATCCGGATCTGCCTGATCCCGCTCTTCGTGAAGCAGATCAAGGCAACCCGCGGACTCCAGGCGCTGCAGCCGCGGATCAAAGAGGTCCAGAAGCGGTACAAGGACGACCGTGAGCGTCAGTCCCAGGAAATGATGAAGCTCTACAAGGAGACGGGTACCAACCCGCTCTCGAGCTGCCTTCCGATCCTGGTCCAGTCGCCGTTCTTCTTCGCCCTGTTCCACGTACTGCAGCGCATCTCGCAGAACCGCACGGTCGGTGTGATCGACCGCGACCTGGTGAACAGCGCGCAGCAGGCGCACATCTTCGGTGCGCCGATCGCCGCCAAGTTCACCGACTCGGCGGCCAAGATCGCCAGCCTCGGGGCCGACCTGACCACCGTGCGCATCGTCACCATCGTGATGATCGTGATGATGTCCGGGTCGCAGTTCTTCACCCAGCGCCAGCTGATGACGAAGAACACCGACCCCGCTTCGCTCGTGGGCAACCCGTTCGCGAAGCAGCAGAAGCTGATGATGTACGCGTTCCCGATCATGTTCGCGGTCTTCGGCATCAACTTCCCGGTCGGCGTGCTCGTCTACTGGCTGACCACCAACGTGTGGACGATGGGCCAGCAGCTCTTCGTGATCAACCGCAACCCCACCCCGGGCAGCCCGGCGTTCAAGGTGCGGCAGGAGAAGCTCGCGGAGAAGGCGCGCAAGCAGGGCAAGGTGCTGCTTCCCGACGGCAAGGTGATGGACGCCGCCGAGTACGAGGCCCAGCAGGCCGAGCTCAAGGCCCAGGCCGCCCGGCGCCAGCAGCCCACCAGGCTCACCAAGTCGCAGCGCAAGGCCCGGGCTCGGGAGGACGCGGACGCGGCGGGCACGGACGCCGAGGAGACCTCGGAGGCCGGTACCGCGGCGAGCAACGGCACCGCCCGGTCGAACGGCTCGGTCAAGGGCTCGACCGCGCGGACCCCGCACTCCGGTGCGCGTAACGCCGGCCCGCGCAAGCAGACCCAGAGCCGGAAGCATCCGAGGAAGAAGTGACCACCCTCGAAGGGCCGGCCGCCGCCCACCCCAACGACTCGCTCACTCGTCCACAAAGGAGTTCCCCTGTGACGGAAGGCACGACCCCCGCCGTCGACTCACCCGCCGCCTCGCGTCGGATCACGCTCACCGCGGAGGAGATCAGCCGTCTGGAGCAGGAGGGCGAGATCGCCGCGGACTACCTGGAGGCCCTGCTCGACATCGCCGACCTCGACGGCGACATCGACATGGACGTCGAGGGCGGGCGCGCGTCGGTCTCGGTGATCGCCGGGGACGAGAGCGAATCCTCCGGCGCCGACCTCAAGCGTCTGGTCGGCCGCGACGGTGAGGTCCTGGAGGCCCTCCAGGAACTGACCCGGCTGGCGGTGCACCGGGAGACCGGCGAGCGCAGCCGGTTGATGCTCGACGTGGACGGGTTCCGTGCCGCCAAGCGGGCGAACCTGGCGGAGATCGCCACCGAGGCGGTGGTAGAGGTCAAGGCCGCGGGTACCTCTCTCAAGCTCAAGCCGATGACCCCGTTCGAGCGCAAGGTCGTGCACGACACCGTCGCGGAGGCCGGACTGCGCAGCGAGTCGGAGGGCGAGGAGCCCAATCGCTGCGTCGTCGTCCTGCCTGCCTGATCGGGTCCACGGATCCGTTTCCGCAAACCGTCGCGCCGGCCCCACCTGCATCACAGGTGGGGCCGGCGCCGTTCCTGGGATGATGTTCCACGTGAAACGTCAGGACGACACGACCCCCGACCCGCCGGTGGACGAGCGCGCGCCCGAGGCGCCGGAGGCGGCAGGCCGCCTCTTCGGTGCCAACCTGGACCGCGCGATTCGCTATGCCGATCTGCTGGCCGGGCCCGGTGTACGCCGGGGCATGGTCGGCCCACGCGAAGTTGGCCGGCTTTGGGAGCGGCACCTGCTCAACTGCGGGGTAGTCGCCGAATTGATCGCGGAGAACGCGATCGTGCACGACGTCGGTTCGGGCGGTGGCCTGCCGGGCATCCCGCTCGCGCTGGTTCGGCCGGACCTGCGCATCACCCTCGTCGAGCCGTTGTTGCGGCGCACCACGTTCCTCGACGAGGTGGTCGAGGAACTCGGTCTGGACAACGTCGAGGTGTTGCGTGGCCGCGCCGAGGAGCTGCGCGGCCGTACCTCCGCCGACGTGGTCACCGCGCGCGCGGTCGCGCCGTTGGCCAAGCTGGCCGGGTGGGGGTTGCCGCTGCTCGGTTCGGGCGGCGAGATGCTCGCGCTCAAGGGCGATTCGGCCGCCGAGGAACTGCTGGAGTCCGAGGCGGACCTGCGCAAGCTCGGCGCGGTCTCGTGGCGGGTCGCGCACGCCGGGGCCGGGATCGTCGATCCGTTGACCACCGTCGTGCGGGTGCGGATCGGCACCGTGTCGGCCAAGGAGTCCAAGACGACGAAGGCGCGACGCGCCGCGAAGACGACCAAGCGGCGTCCCGGGAAGTAGTTCGTCCCCGGGTTGGGCCGGACGGCTGAAACGCCGTTCCTGCCCGCTCGGGGTGTGTCGTGAACGTGCTCCCACCGCGATACCCGAGATCGTGTTTCACGTGAAACGCCTTCCGTGGAAACGCTTCTACTCACCTGAGGCGCGCCGGAACGTGACACCCTCTGAGGGTGCCGCCGCAGTGCGTGGTCATTCCGTCGGCCCGAGTTCCCATGTCGCCGCGGCAGGAGAGGAGAGTGGACCGTTGCCGTCCGAGTACCCGACAGCCTCGATGCCGGCGCCCCGAGTGGGCGCCCCCATCGACGTTTCACGTGAAACAGAGGCGCCCGGTATCGAAGACACGCCCATCGCCCGAGCAGCCAGACAGGCCGTCGAGACGATGGGCCGTGCTTCGGAGGGGCTGCCTCGCCCGGAGCGCACCCGGGTCATGGTGGTCGCGAACCAGAAGGGTGGCGTCGGCAAGACCACGTCGACCGTGAACCTCGCGGCGGCGCTGGCCATGCACGGTGCCCGTGTCCTGGTGATAGACCTCGATCCGCAGGGCAACGCCTCCACCGCGCTCGGGGTGGATCATCACGCCGGCACGCCGTCGATCTACGAGGTGCTGGTCGAGGGACGCGACCTGGCCGAGGTCGTCCAGCCCGTGCGCGATGTCGAGGGCCTGTTCTGCGCGCCTGCCACGATCGACCTCGCCGGCGCCGAGATCGAACTCGTCTCACTGGTCGCCCGGGAGAGCCGGCTGCAACGCGCGATCGCGGCGTACGAGCAGCCGTTGGACTACATCCTGATCGACTGCCCGCCGTCGCTCGGCCTGTTGACCGTGAACGCGCTCGTGGCCGGTGCCGAGGTGGTCATCCCGATCCAGTGCGAGTACTACGCGCTGGAGGGCCTCGGGCAGCTGTTGCGGAACGTGGAACTGGTCCGGGCGCACCTGAACCCGAACCTGGCCGTGTCGACGATCCTGCTCACCATGTACGACGCCCGGACGCGGCTGGCCTCCCAGGTGGCCCAGGAGGTGCGCGACCACTTCCCGGACGAGGTGTTGCCCACCGCGATTCCGCGTTCGGTGCGCATCTCCGAGGCACCCAGCTACGGGCAGACCGTGATGACCTACGACCCGGGCTCCACCGGGGCGTTGTCGTATCTTGAAGCGGCTCGGGAGATGGCGCTGCGCGGCGTGGCGAAGGCGAAGGAGGAAGTATGAGCGGACAACGCAGGGGATTGGGCAAGGGGCTCGGATCGCTCATCCCCCCTCGGCCGTTGCAGCCCTCGTCCTCCGCTGCGGCGACCCTGCGCAAGATGGCGGAGATAGCGACGGACGAGTCGGCGCTGTCGCCGACGTCGGTCCCGGTGCAGGATTCACCGAAGACCGAACCCGCTCCCGCCGCCGCGCTGTACGCCGAGTTGTTGCTCGATCTGATCGTGCCGAACTCCCGCCAGCCGCGTGAGGTGTTCCACGAGGACGCGATGGCCGAGCTGGTCCAGTCGATCCGGGAAGTGGGCGTCCTCCAGCCGGTCGTGGTTCGGGCGACCGCCGAGGGCACCTACGAGCTGGTGATGGGCGAGCGGCGGTGGCGGGCCTGCCGCAAGGCCGGGCTGACCCACATCCCGGCGATCGTCCGGGTGACCGACGACGACAAGCTGCTGCTCGACGCGCTGCTGGAGAACCTGCACCGCTCCGAGCTCAACCCGCTGGAAGAGGCGCTGGCCTACCAGCAGTTGTTGGAGGAGTTCGACTGCAAGCAGGAGGAGCTGGCCGACCGGATCGGTCGCTCGCGTCCGCATCTGACCAACACGATGCGGCTGTTGAAGTTGCCGATGGAGGTCCGCTCCAAGGTCGCGGCGGGCACGTTGCTCGCCGGACACGCGCGGGCGTTGTTGGCGCTGGAGGATCGGCCCGACGAGCTGACCAAGCTCGCCAAGCGGATCATCGCCGAGGGCATGACCGTGCGGACGGTCGAGGAGATCGCCCGCTCGATCAACAACGAGGGTCCGGCCAAGTCCAAGGCGCACAAGCCGCGTGCCGGTCGGATCGTCGCGCCCGCGTTGAACCATCTCGCGGACCGGCTCAAGAACCGCTTCGAGACCGAGGTGAAGGTCGTCCTCGGGCAGAAGAAGGGGAAGATCGTCGTCGAGTTCGCCTCGATCGAGGACCTGGAGCGCATCCTCGCCTCGATGGCACCCGGCGAGGGCGACCACTTCGCCAAGCGGTTGTCCGAGCCGGAACTGCCCGGTCAGGCCGGACCCGTTCGGGCCGGCGCGGCTTCGACGGGCGCGGCGGACGTGGACGCGGTGGATGCGGCGCCGGGTGACGTGGACCCGGAGGATGTGGACCGGGAGGCGGATTCGGCGTCCGCGGCCGGCACGGAAACCTCGTTGCTCGTCCCGTAGTCGGCAAAGGAACGCGGGAAGGGGCCCTCGGTCGTTGACCGAGGGCCCCTTCCTTGCTTGTGTTTCACGTGAAACGTGTCGCCCGGTCCGCCGTGCGCGGTGTCACTGTTCGCGCCGCGTTTCACGTGAAACGCGGCACCACCCCTGGAGGGGCGATGAGATCGATGCGCTGGGTCGTCGCAGGTCTCGGAGTGGGTGCCGTCGGCGGATTCGTCGGCGGGCTGCTCGCCGGGTCGCCGCGTCCGCGGGGGCCGGTCCCGATGCCGTGGACGCCGGACGGGCCCGCGATCCCGGTCCACGCGCTGCCGCGGGGCTCACGCCGGCCGGTGGATCCGGTGGTACCCGAGGACCCGACGTGCGATCGGGCGAAGGCCGATCGGCTCAGGTGAAGACGGGCAGCCGCAACATCCCCGTGGGGACGTCCTCCTCCGGCGGCAGGTAGAGCCGCTGGAGTGCCACCACCACCGACTCGGCGGCGTGGTCGCGGAATTCAGACGAGGCCAGTCGGGCCGCGTCCTCCGCGTTGGTGAGGTAACCCACCTCGATTCGTACGGCGGGCATCCGGGTGCGCCGCAGCAGCGTCCACGCCTTCCCGTGCGTGCGGCCGTCCACCATGCCGGTGCGCGCCACGAGTTCGCGCTGGACCAGGCTCGCGAAGTGCTCCCCGGTCGGCGAGCGCCGCCCGTACCGGTCGCTGCCGCTGCCGTAGTAGTAGGAGGAGACGCCCGCGGCGCGCGGGCTCTCGTTGCGGTCCGCGTGCAGGGATATCACCAGGTCCGCGTCCGTCGCGTTGGCGAAGACCGCGCGCTCCTCCTCGCCGATGCCGTCGGAGTCCAGGCCTCGGGTGAGGTATGCCTGCACGCCCAGGGCGGACAGTCGGCCCTCCAGCCGCCGGGCGAGGTCCCAGACGACCTCGGCCTCGGTCAGCCCGTGCGCCGTCACGCCCTGATCCGTGCCGCCGTGGCCCGGGTCGATGACCACGGTCTTGCCGGCCAGCGAGGGGCCGGAGCGGTGCAGCAGTTCGGACTCGCGCATCGCGTGCGGTTGGCCGCCGACGACCGTGCGCGCGAGCCGGTCGAGGGCTCGGAACGTGGCCGGTCCGCACGTACCGTCCGCGCCGAGTCCGTAGTTGCGCTGGAATTCGCGCAGGGCGCGCTCGGTGGCCGGGCCCAGGATGCCGTCCACCCGGCCGCAGTCGAAGCCCATGTCGAGCAGTCGCTGTTGCAGGGTGGCCACGTCGTCCCCGACCGTCGGGTGACCGATCGAGTAGGACAGCATGCGGTCGCCCAGGCGCCACCGTGCCTCGTCGAGGTGACGGTAGGTCTCCGGGCCGACGACGCCGTCCACGGTCATCGCGCGCTGCTGCTGGAAATGCCGGACGGCCAGGTCCACGGAATCGTCGAACACCGCGTCCGCGTAGCCGCCGTGGCCGTCCGTGTCGCCGGTGCCGTGGACGGCGTGGGCACCGGCGGGCAGGAGGCCGAGCAGCACCAGTTTGGACCTGATCTCGGCCACTGCGGGGCCGGTGTCACCGCGTCGGTACCGCCGCTGCATGGTCATGGAAAGAAGTCCTCCCGAGTTTTGACGCAACACTCGATCGTACGCGCGCATTCGGCCGTTCCCGTACCGGAGCGGGGCTCTCGGGGCCCGGATTCCGGCTCGAGCGGGCAGGGTGTGCGGCTCGCGGCCGTTCGCCGCTCGCCCGCCGGTCGACGGTACGCCCTGACACGCGCGAGGGGCGCTCCCCGGTTCCGGGAAGCGCCCCTCGTGTGCCGTGCGGCCGGTGCGTCGAACGCGTCGGCTCAGACGTACTCGGCGAGCTCCTTGAGCAACATCGACTTCGGCTTGGCGCCGACGATCGTCTTGACGATCTCGCCGCCCTTGAACACGTGCAGGGTCGGGATCGACATCACGCCGTAGCGGGTGGTGATCTCCGGGTTCTGGTCGATGTTCAGCTTCGCGACGGTGAGCTTGTCGGCGTTCTCCTCCGCGATCTGCTCCAGGGCCGGGGCGATCTGGCGGCACGGGCCGCACCACTCGGCCCAGAAGTCGACGAGCACTGCCTTGTCGCTCATCAGGACGTCGGTGTCGAAGGTCTTGTCGGTGACGGTGGTGGTGGCCCCGGCCATGGTTGCTCCTCGGTGTGCTCGGATGGCGGTCTGCTCGGGTGGCTTGCTCGACTGTGGGAAGGCGGAACGAAGAACCGCCGGACGGGTGTGCGTCAGGCGCCGTCGGCGAGCGAGGCGAGGTAGCGCTCGGCGTCGAGGGCGGCGGCACACCCGGTGCCGGCCGCGGTGATCGCCTGTCGGTAGGTGTGGTCCACGACATCGCCCGCCGCGAAGACACCGGTGAGGTTGGTGTGCGTGGTCGGCGCGTCGACCTTGATGTAGCCCTCGGCGTCCAACTCGATCTGGTCCTTCAGCAATTCGGTGCGCGGGTCGTGGCCGACCGCGATGAACAGACCGGTCACCGCCAGGTCGCGCAGTTCACCGGTGACCGTGTCGCGCAGCTTGACGCCGGTGAGCTTGCCGTCGCCCACGATCTCGGCGACCTCGCTGTTCCACGCGAAGGAGATCTTCTCGTCGGCGAACGCGCGGTGCTGCATCGCCTTGCTCGCCCGCAGCTCGTCCCGGCGGTGGATCACCGTCACCGAGCGGGCGAAGCGGGAGAGGAACGTGGCCTCCTCGATCGCCGAGTCGCCACCGCCGACCACGGCGATGTCCTGGTCCCGGAAGAAGAAGCCGTCGCAGGTGGCACACCAGGAGACGCCCCGACCGGACAGCGCGTCCTCGTTGGGCAGGTTGAGCTTGCGGTACGCGGACCCCGTCGCCAGGATCACCGCGTGCGCCTCGTGCACGGTGCCCGCGCCGTCCGTGACGGTCTTGACGTCGCCGGTCAGGTCGACGGCCACGACATCGTCGGGGATCAGCTCGGCGCCGAAGCGCTCGGCCTGCTTGCGCATGTTGTCCATCAGGTCCGGACCCATGATGCCGTCCGGCCAGCCGGGGAAGTTCTCGACCTCGGTGGTGTTCATCAGCGCGCCGCCCGCAGTGACGGCGCCTTCGAAGACCAGCGGCTTCAGGTCCGCGCGTGCTGCGTAGACGGCGGCCGTGTACCCGGTCGGACCCGATCCGATGATGATCACGTTGCGGACGTCGCTCACGCTGAGCCTTTCCTGGTTCCTTGTCCAGCCTCGTGCCGGTGACCGGCGTCGGCTGTGCGGGTCTGCGAGCCCCGCGCCCCGATGAGATGCGGTGTCTCGTTCGACAACGGATCCTAGGTGCGCACCATTCCCGGGTCCCAACGCCGCGGGCACGGCGTGCCGGGGATCACCCTCGGGCGACCTCGGTGCTCAGCAGTACCGAGCCCGCGAACGTGCTCGAAGGCGCCGCCGAGAGCGCCTGGGTGCAGGACGAGTCCACGATGACCACCTTGACCCGGCCGGCGTTCGAGCCGTCCAGGACCACCACCCAGGCCGGGACGCCGGCGTAGGTGCCGGTGTCGACGGCCAGCGCTCGCGCCGCGTTCGGGCCGACCGCGGTCGCGACGCATCCGGGCAGTTCCCGGGTCGGCGCGACGGTGCCGCGGCGGAGCAGTTGCGAGATCTGTTGCGGCAGTCCGGCGGCGGTGTACTCGCGGGGCGCGGCGATGGACGGCTTCTCCAGGCTCGGCGCCTGCTCCTCGGACTTCGCGCCCGGTTGGTCGCCCGCCTTGGCGCTCGCTCCGGCCGCGCCCTGGGGCGCGGACACGGCGGAGTTGTCCCTGGCGGCGGCGGGGCGGCCGGACGAGTCGCGGTCCTCACCACCGGTGCCGACCACGACCGTGACGCCGAGGGCCACTGCGGCGACGGCGGCCGCCGCGAGCAGCAGCGGACCGCGCCGGCGCCGGCGGCGGGCGGAGTCGAGCCGGACGACGGTGTCGTCGCCGGCCCCGGTCCGGGCGTCGGCCGGGGCGGACGGCGGGACCGGAGCGACCGGGGTCGGCAGGGCGAAGAGCTCCGCGGTGGGGATCCCCACCGAGGGTGCCTCGGCGGGTCGCGGTGGCGGGAGCGCGGCCAGTGCGAGCGCCTGGTCGATCCGCGCGATCACGTCGGCCGGCATCGGTTCGGGGGGTTGACCGCCGAGCAACTCGCGGACCTCCGCGAGCGCGTCCCGGGTGTCGCGGCACTCGGCACACTCGGCGAGGTGCGCGTCCAGGGCGGCCGCGCGCTCCGGGGTGAGCAGTCCTTCGACGAGGTCGGACAGCACCTCGACGTCGATGTGCTCGCTCATCGTGCGCCACCTCCCTCCATGCTCGTGCCACCCGCGTCGGGGGTCGGACCGCCGGCTCTCGGTCGGTCGTCCGTCGATGGGACGGATTGTCCGGCTCCGGGGTTCCCGTGTGCCCGATCCGCCCCGGGTGGTCCGGCCTCGCGCAGGTGGCGCACCAGCGGCAGCAGCTTGGCCCGACCCCGGGCGCAGCGGCTCTTGATGGTGCCCGAGGCGACCTGGAGGATCCGGGCCGCCTCCTCGACGGGATAGCCCTCCATGTCCACCAGCACCAGCGCGGCGCGCTGTTCGGCCGGCAGCGTGGCCAACGCGGCGAGCACCGCCGCGCGGGTCTCGCCGCGAATCGCCGGGTCCTCGTGCACGGGCGCGGGCAGTCGCTGGTCGAGATCCTCGGGCAGCGGTACGGCCGGCCGGGCGGCCTTGCGCCGGGCCCGGTCCAGGCAGGCGTTCACCACGATCCGGTGCAGCCACGTCGTGACGGCCGAACGGCCCTCGAACCGACCCGCGGCACGGTACGCGGAAACCAGGGCGTCCTGGAGGGCGTCAGCGGCTTCCTCGCGGTCCCCCAGGGTGCGCAGGGCCACCGCCCACAGCCGGTCGCGGTGTCGGCGGACGAGTTCGCCGAACGCGTCCGGGTCGCCGCCGCCGTGCCGGGAGAGCAGATCGGCGTCGGTGACGTCCGCGTATGCCGATCCGGTCTGCTCGGTGCCCACCGCCTACCTCCCCCTGTGCCGGGATCATCCTGGCACGGGCCGGCCACCGGTTGGCGAGGGGTTCGCCTCGATCGTCGCGACGGGTCAGCCGAGCGTGGTGAAGGTGACCTCGCGCCAGGCGTTCTGGTAGCCGGGGTTGTAGATCTGGTAGTCGCCGACACTCGACTCGACCTTGGGCATCGCGGTCATCACCAGCAGGACGTATTGCGCCTTCACGGGCTTGGCGGCGGTGATCCTCAGGTTGTTCTCGGAGGTCGACGCCTGGCCGACCTCGACCCGGAACGCGCCTTCGGAGGTGGGCATCGACTTCGCGTCGGGTGCCGCCATCAGCTTCATGTCGGTGCGCGGTCCACCCGCGCCGAGTTGGATCTCCACGCTCTGGATCTCGTGCACCGCGCCCAGGTCGTAGACGATGCCGTAACCCTTGCGGTTGAAGGTGATCGCCGGGCCGTCGACCATGTAGTTCGTGCGCCAGTAGGTCGAGGCGTTCCCGTCGATGGTCAGCTTCGCGGCGTCCGCCTGGGTCGGCGAACCGCCGCCGATGGAGATCTCCCGGGCGCTCTTGGGCGTCGTCGTGACCGGGGTCGGGGCCGCGGTGCTCGGCGGCGGGATCGACGACGAGGTGCCCCCCTGCGGCTTCAACGGGTCCTCCTTCTTCTCCCCGTCGCCCAGATGGCTGGCCACCTGCCAGGTCACCAACACGATCGCGAGCACCACCAGTACCGCGACCGCGCCCTTGACCGTCGCGCCGAACCGGCCGCCCAGCGGCGGCGGAGGCGCGATCGGAGGTCGGACCGAGCCGTTCGAGCCGCCGTAGCCGGCCGAGGTGTAGACGGTCCGGGTCGGTTTCGGCGTGTAGACGGGGTACTCGTCCTGCTCCGGGCCGCCGACGATCTCGCCCTGCTCGGGCGGATGGATCTCCGGGATCGCGGCGATCGCCGCGGAGAGTTCGCCCGGAGTCTCGAACGCCGGGTCGTGCTTGACCTCGTGGCCGAGCGCGCGCATCGCCAACGCGGCCAGCGTGTTGTCCACACCGGCCCGGATCTGGCCGGGCGCGCACAGCTTGCCGCCGGTGAACGGCGCGGCCTGGAGCCCGTATTCGGTGCCGTCGACCCAACGCCGGGTCAGCGCCGCGTACATCAGCATGCCGACCGCGTGGGTGTCGTCGCGGGCCGCGTCGGTGGTGTCGTGGCCGTACAGGGCGGCCTCGACGGCCAGACCGACGATCTTGTACTGGCCGGTGTGCATGCGCAGCACGTTCTCCGGCGTCAGGCGCAGGTGGGAGAGGCCGGCCCGGTGGGCGACGGACATCGCCTGGGCGACCGCGCGGGAGAGTTCGTAGACCTCGTGCGGCGGCAGCGGCGCGCTCTCGAAGACCTTGGTGAGGTTGTCCGCGTCGGGCAGCCACTCCTTCACCACGTAGATCAGGCCGTCCTGTTGGGCGCAGTCGAGCACCTGGACGAAGCGCGGGTCGCCCATCAGCGCGGCGGCGCGGGCGGCGGCGATCACGGCGCGGCCGTGCTCTCCGCCGGCGGGCACGATGTGCACGCCCACCGCGCGCCGCAACTTCTCGTCGACGGCGCGCCAGGTCTCGCTGCGGCCGTTCTGCGAGAGGCGGTGTTCGAGCCGGTAGCGATCGGCCAGTCGGGTGCCCCGGCTGACGCCGACCCGGGGCGGCGCGGGTTCCGGGGCGGGATCCGGCGCGGCCGCCGCGGAGTCCGCGCCGGTGCGCGGTGCGGCGGGCTCGGTGTCGCTCGGCTTCGCGGTCGCGGTGTCGCCCGGCGTGGGGTCCGCGTCCGTGGTCTCGGCCCTGGCGGGTTTGCGCTTCGCCCGTTTGTGGGTGACCGGTTCGTCCTCGACGGGCGCGTCCGGTGCGGGTGCGGCGGAGCCGGGCGTGGCCTCGGCGGCGGGGACCTCGGCGGCCGGTGCGTCCACGGTTTCGGTCGAATCGCCCTCCCCGGCACCGCCGTTCGCGGATTCGGTGGCCGCGCCGGCCTCGGCGGCGACTTCCTCGACCGGATCGGATTCGGGCTCGGTACCGACGGGCAGAACCGTGGTGGTGTTTCCGGAGACCTTGCCGTCCGAACCGACCGGATTGTCCGACGATGTATCAGAAGCCTTTGTCGGTACGGGGTTTGCCTCGTCCGTCGCTAGGTCGACGGATCCTGCGGTTCGGTCCGTCACCTCGGCCTCATCCTCCTCGTCGGCGTACTCATCGTAGAGGTGAGCCATCTCCGGCCGTTGGCCAGGGACGACCTCCACACAACATGAGACTCCCGGACCGTGCCTCGGGTTGCCTCGTCACAAGATCCGAAAGGAAACCGAGACCGGCGTATCGGGAGCTTTACCCCGGTTCAGGCGCACGGCACACCCTCACTCGCCCATGGTGGTACATCCCACACGGATCCGCCCGCCGAATTCCCGGTGGGGATTCGGCGGGCGGATGCGGAGGCTCCGGACGGGCTCGCGGTCAGCGGCCGAGGCGGCCCTTGATCATCCCGGTCATCGCGCTCATCTCCTCGACCCGCATCCGGTTCGCCGCGATGAAGAAGACCACGAACATGGTCACGATGCCCGCGCCCACGGCGATCGCCGAGCCGCCCATCGCCGAGCCGAAGTGGCCGGTGCACATCCGGGCCACGAAGAACGCCGCGGCGCCGCCGATCCCGGCGGCGATCAGCAGCCGGGTGTACGTCCGGGTCACCCGTCGGCCGTCCAGGTCGCCGAGTCGTTTCTTGAGCCGCTGCGCGGCCAGCACCACGCCCACGAGGTAGGCGAGGCTGTAGCCGCCCGCGATGCCGACACCGGCCCACTTGGTGGGCAGCGCGATGAACGCCAGGCCCGCGAACGCCGCCTGGGCGCCCGCGATCCAGACCGTGTTCAGGAACGGCGTGCGGGTGTCCTCGTACACGTAGAACCCGCGCAGCAACACGTACTGCGCCGAGTACGGGATCAGGCCCAGGCCCAGCGCCATCAGCATGTAGCCGATCCAGTGCGCGCTCTGTTCGCCGGTCGGGGCGAAGATGAAGCCGCCGATGTCCCGGCCCAGCGCCACGAAGATCGCCGCGCACGGGATCATCGCCACCGCCGACAGGCGCAATCCGGAGGAGATGTCGCCGCGCACGCTGGCCAGGTCGCCGTCGGCGGCGGCCCGGCTCATCCGCGGCAACATCGCGGTCATCACCGACACGGTGATCACCGCCTGCGGCAACTGCCAGATCAGCAGTGCGCTGCTGTACGCGGTGAAGCCGACGCCGTACTGGATGTTCTCGTCCCGGGCGTTGACGTCGATCGCGGTCGCGAGCTGGGTCACCACCAGGTAGCCGGCCTGGTTCGCGAGCACGAACAGGAACGTCCACTTGGCCAGTCCGAGCGCCTTGCCCATCCCCGAGCCGCGCCAGTCGAACCGGGGCCGGAAGCGGAACCGGGCCGCCTTCAGGTACGGGACCATCGCCATCGACTGCACGATCATCCCGAGCAGCGTGCCCAGGCCGAGCAGCCGGATCTCGTCCGGGGTGATGGTGTCCGAGTTCTGCCCGGTGTTCTTCGCGGTGCCGGCGACCCAGATGTAGAGGCCGAACGTGGCGATGATGACGATGTTGTTCAGGACCGGGGTCCACATCATCGGGCCGTAGCGCTCGCGCGCGTTGAGGATCTGCCCGAACAGCACGTGCAGACCCATGAAGAAGATGATCGGCAGGCAGTAGCGGGCGAAGGTGATCGCCAGCTCGTAGTCCTGATGGTGTTTCGCGAGCGAGTTCGCGAAGCCCCGGATCAGCAGCGGCGCGCCCAGCCAGGCGATCACCACCAGCCCCGCCAGCACCGTCATGACCAGGGTGAGCAGGCGGTTCGCGTACGCCTCGCCGCCGTCGTCGTCCTGGCGCATCGCGCGCACCAGCTGCGGGACGAAGACCGCGTTCAGCGCGCCGCCGCCGACCAGGATGTACAACAGCGTCGGCATCGTGTTGGCGACGTTGTAGGTGTTCGCCAGGATCGCCGTGCCCAGGGCCGCCGCGGCGACCAGGTTGCGCACGAAGCCGGTCATCCGGGACACGATCGTGCCCGCCGCCATCACGGCGGAGGATCGCATTATCCCGCCGAGCTTGCTGCCCTTCTTGCCCTCGCCGCCGACCGGGATGCCGGCCATCCGCTCCTCGGCGCCCGAGCCGGGCATCCGGTAGACGGGCGACGTGGACGGGTTCAGCGGGACCGGCGGGGCATCCAGGACCGCGCTCGCGGACATCGACGCGGCGGCCGCCTCGGCCCGGTGCTGGGTCTCGTAGCGCTGGTAGGCCTCGGTGTACGAGGGCATGCCCGCGATGTCGCCGGCGAGGCCGAGGTTGATGCCGGTCAGCGTCTGGTCCATCAGCCAGCCGCCCGGCCGGTCGTAGTCGCCCCAGCCGCCCTGCCCCTGCTGCGGGCTCGGCTGCTGCGGGACGTACGCCTGCTGGTGCACCGGCTGCTGGTGCGCCTGCTGTTGATGGGGCTGCTGCTGGTGCGGCTGCTGTTGGGGGTAGTTCTGGTCCGGTGGGGCCTGGTGCTGCTGCTGGTACGGGTCGCCCGAGCCGTAACCGCCGCCGCCGTACTGCTGGGCCTGGTGGGGCTGCCCGCCCTGCCCGGACGGGTCGTACGGCGGGGACGGGTCGTAGTACTGCGGGGCCTCCGGGGTGAAGAGCTCGTCGACGCCCACGTACGGGTCGTTCGCCGGCGGATCGCTCAACTCGTCCCGGAACCACGCGCCGCCGCCGTCCTGGGCGGGCTGCTGCGGGGGCTGCTGCTGCGCGTACGGGTCGTAGCCGCCCTGACCCGATCCGGAGCCGTACGGATCCCCGTAGACCGGTTCGGGCCCGCCGCCGTAGCCGCCCTGGCCCGGATAGCCGCCCTGCTGTGGGTAGGGCTGCTCGCCGTACCCCGGCTGTGGCGCGTTGGGGTCGTGGTAGCCGGGGTCGCCCGGCTGCGCGTACGGATCGTGCGGCTGCGCGGCGTAGGGATCGGCCGGCTGTCCGTACGGGTCGACGTACTGCTGCAGGTACGGGTCGGCGGGCGGCCGACCCCGGTAGGGATCGTCGTGCGCGCCGTCGTCCGGCTCGGCGGAGCCGCCGGTGTACGGCTGACGTTCGTCGCTCCGGTCGCTCATGCGGGCGGGCCCTCGTCTTCTCGGTCAGGTTGAGTGTCCGGTGCCCACTTTCTCATTCGGGGCGGTCGGTCGTGGATCTCGACGGCGTGTGTCCGCGCGGGTCGGCCGGATCGGGCGGTCCGTTTCCGCCGGCGTGGGGTGCCACGGGATGGGGTGGCGGCCACCCGGAGGTCGGTTCGGTCCGGTCGTTTTCGGTGTCGTCGAAGGAGTCGGGATCCGACGGCGTGTCGTCGCGGTCCTCACCATCCTCGCCGTTCGGGTCCTGGGCAAGGGCCGCTTCCCGACGTTTGCGCAGGAACGCGCGGAGCGAGAAGACCGCGAGCAGGAAGGCGAGGCCGCCGATGATCCAGCGGGTCAGCGCGTCGATCGTGGTCGTGTTGACGAAGAACGACTCGGGCGTCTTGACCGCTCGCCCGTCCGGGGTGAGCAACTGGACGTCGACCATGACCTTGCCGTTCGCGGCCGACTTCGCCGAGATCGGCACCTCCCGACGGCGCCCGTCGGGCACCGTCACGGTGGTCGCATCGCCGAGCTTGAGCCGGTTGGGCTGATGCGAGACGGCCGCGATCCGTACGGTGACCGGCTGCTGGAGGTTGTTCACCACGGTGACCGGGATGTTGCCCTCCTCGCCGGAGAGCGTCACGCCGGTTCTTCGGATGATGTAGACGAGTGATTCGAGTTCGCGCAGGCCGCGGGTGACGCCGAGCCGATAGCGGTCCGCCCCCCGGGGGTCGCCGCGCCACTGGGTCGACAGCAGGCGCAGCAGCGCGGGGTTGAACGGGCCGGTGACCCGCTCGGGCCGGGTCAGGATCGAGGCGAAGGTTTGCATCGACCGGACCAGGTTGTCCGTCTCGGCGATGTACTGCTCGGACGGCTCGCCGGCGCGGACGTCCTTGGGGTAACCGGCGAGCTTGCGCGCGGGCAGCGGGGCGGGCTCCGCGGCGAGCTCGGCCAGGGTGGTGCCGTGGGTCCAGTCGGTCGAGGCGTTCATGACGTCCTTGAGCACGCCGGCCAGCGAGGCGTCCATGGTGCGCGGCGGGGCGATCAGCAGGCTGCGGGCGGGCTTGAGGGTGGGCTCCTGGAGCGCGATGGTCAGCAGCTCGGCCAGCAACTGCTGGGTGGTCAGCACGCTCTGTCCCGGCGCCCTGGTGTCCGCGGTCAGGGTCTTGTCGATGTCCGGGTCGGTGACCAGCGCGGTGCCCTTGTCGGCCCCGGGCAGGGCCGCGGTCGCCAGGGGGGTGACGTTGAGTTCCTTGGTCGGCGGCAGGCTCGCCCCGGAGGTGAGCACGGTGCTCGCGCCGTTCCCGATCGCGAGGTCGACGATCGAGGGGTCCAGCGCGCCGCCGGCGGGCCATGCCACGTCGGTGCGCACCGGGCGGGCGAACGTGCGCTGCATGACGGTGGCGGCTTCGGACTGGGCCTCGCTCAGTTGCGGGCGCAGGTCCGCCTTGCCCGCGTCCAGCGCGTGCGCGACGGCGGCCAGGTCGGGGTCGGCGTAGGGCAGGGCGATCACCGGCTGGGCGCCGGTGCCGGTCTTGAGTCGATCCAGCCATCCGGCGGCGATCTGGCCGCCGGCGCCCGCGAGTGTGTTCTCGATCTGGTTCGGCGTCGCCTTGGCGGTGTCCTCGTCGCTCGGGGTCTTGCCGTCCCGGGACTTCTTCGGCTTGTCCGGATCCAGGCTGCCGGGCGGCGCGACCCGATAGCCGCCGGCCATCCGGGTGGCGGAGTCCAGCAGCTCGGGGTCGACGACCCAGTCGACCTTCATCCCGGTACCGATGTTCACCAGGTCGTACAGCCGCCCGCCCGGCGCGAACAGCGCGGCCAGGTCGTCGTCGCGAAAGACCGGCGTCTGGGCCTCGTCGCCGAGCGTGGTGCCGTCCCGGTGCGGCCGATCGGCCAGCGGCCAGACCATGCCGATCCGCATGTTCTTGACGTCCTTGAGGCCGTTCTTGGGGATCCACGGCAGGAAGGTGCGGGCCGCGCCGATCGGCTTGCCGCCGGCCCTGGCCTCGATCGCGAGCGGATACGCGCCGGCCTCGCCCAGGCCGAGTGGGTCGGCGCGGAAGGTGAACGTCCACGGCTGGGCCGTACCCGGTGCCAGGTTGCGCAGCGTCACCGGCTTGGGGTCGCGCAGCAGGGTGCCGCTCGACTGGGCGTCCTCGGCCGAGCTGATGCCGCTGCGGAAGAGCGGTTCGGAGGTGCGGAGCCGGACCGCGACCTCGGCCGAGTCGATCGCCTTGGTGCCGGAGTTCAGCACCTGGCCCTCGATGGTGATGGTGCCGCCGGCCTTGGCCACCGGCGTCATTTTGGTGATCAGGACCTGGATCCCGTCGCCGTCGGCGGCGCGCGCGATGTTCGGCGGCATCATCGACAACAGCCCGGCGGCGAGCGCCAGGATCAGTATCAGGATGGCGGCCGGCCGGCCGCGGGGCACGCTCGTCGGGGTCCCGGATCGGAACCGTCCATCGCTCACGCGCTGTCCGCCAGCAGTTCCGGGGCGAGCGTGACCAATCGCCGCTCGTCGGGGTAGGCGAGACGCGCGGAGAGCGCGCCGAGCGGAACCCAAGCCACCGCTTCGACCTCGATGTCGTCGTCCGACAGATCCCCGCCCGCCGCCTCCATGAGGTAGTGGTGGACGGTCTTGTGCACCCGCCGGTCCGGCGCGGTGAACCAATAGTCGATCACCCCGAGCGGGGCCAGCACCCGACCCACGATGCCGGTCTCCTCCTCGACCTCGCGCAACGCGGCGTCGACCACACTCTCGCCGTTCTCGATGTGCCCCTTGGGCAACGACCACAACAGCCGGCCGCGTCGGTCCCGGCGCGCGATCAACGCCGCGCGCAACGTGAGTCGATCGACCACCAGACCACCCGCCGAGGTCTCCTCGACCACCTGCAGCCGACGGCGCGGCGGCGTGGTCTCGGAAGGCATCCGCCAAGCTTAGTGCGACATGCGCCACGCCATAACGCCATGATCACTCCATCGCGCGGCCCGCTCGCGACCTCGGCCGCGGCGTAATGCGCGCGAGACCCGCGGCCTCGACCCGTAACCTTGTCTCCCGTGCCGAACGCCAAGAACACAACCCACCCGGACGACCCGCCGGCCACCGGCGAACTGAGCGCCGTACAGCGCCGCGCCGTCACCGAACTGTTGCGCGTCGCCCCCGTCGCCGACGACCTCGCCCGTCGCTTCGAGGCGGCCGGGCACACGCTCGCGCTGGTCGGCGGCTCGGTGCGGGACGCCCTGCTCGGTCGGCTCGGCAACGACCTCGACTTCACCACCGACGCCCGCCCCGAACAGGTGCTGGCGATCGTGCGCCCGTGGGCGGACGCGGTGTGGGACGTGGGGATCGCGTTCGGCACGGTCGGTTGCCGCAAGAAGGTCGCGGACTCGCCGGACTACCAGATCGAGATCACCACCTACCGCTCCGAGGCCTACGACCGCGCCTCGCGCAAGCCCGAGGTCTCCTACGGCGACTCGATCGACGACGACCTGGTCCGCCGGGACTTCACGGTCAACGCGATGGCGGTCGCGCTGCCCGGGATCACCTTCGTCGACCCGCACGGGGGGCTGGAGGACCTGGCCGCGCGGGTGCTGCGCACGCCGGGCACGCCCGAGGCGTCCTTCGGCGACGATCCGCTGCGGATGATGCGGGCCGCGCGCTTCGCCGCGCAGCTCGACTTCGAGGTCGCGCCCGAGGTGGTCGCGGCGATGACGGACATGGCCGAGCGGATCGACATCGTCTCCGCCGAGCGGGTGCGGGACGAGCTCAACAAGCTGATCTGCTCCGACCACCCGCGCAAGGGTCTGGAACTGCTGGTCTCCACGGGGCTGGCCGCGCGGGTGTTGCCCGAGCTGCCGACGCTGCGCCTGGAGGTGGACGAACACCACCGGCACAAGGACGTGTACGAGCACACGCTCACCGTGCTCGAACAGGCGATGGCGCTGGAGGCGCCGGGCGAGCCGGACCTGATCCTGCGGCTGGCCGCGCTGCTGCACGACATCGGCAAGCCGCGCACGCGGCGCTTCGAGCCGGACGGTCGGGTCTCGTTCCACCATCACGAGATGGTCGGCGCGCACATGACGCGCAAGCGGCTCAAGGCGCTGAAGTACCCGAAGGACGTCACGGACGACATCACGCGCCTGGTCGAACTGCACCTGCGCTTCCACGGCTACGGCACGGGCGAGTGGACCGACTCGGCGGTGCGCCGCTACGTGCGGGACGCGGGGCCGCTGCTGGAGCGGCTGCACAAGCTGACCCGCTCGGACTGCACGACCCGCAACAAGCGCAAGGCGGCCACGCTCGCGCGCGCCTACGACTCGCTGGAGGAGCGGATCGCGCAGCTCGCCGAGCAGGAGGAGCTGGATTCGATCCGGCCGGACCTGGACGGCAACGAGATCATGCGACTGCTGGACGTGCCGCCGGGCCCGTTGGTGGGCAAGGCCTACCGGCACATGCTGGAGATGCGGCTCGAACACGGCCCGATGGACCACGACACGGCGGTCGCGGCGCTTCGGGAGTGGTGGGCCGCCCACGGGAGCGCGTGAGCGGGCCACCACCGGATTCGGGTGGGGGCTGCCTCAGCTCCCGCCCAGCTCCTGGAGCTCCGCGTCGTCGACCTTGCCGTCGGCCATGATCTTCTGGATCTGCGCGATGACGGAGGGGGTGAACGTCGTGCTGGCACCGGGCACGCCAGAGAACGACTCCGGGGTGGTGTGGTCGGTGACCGTCACGCACAACAGGCCCTTGTCGGAGCCCTTGCGGTAGAGGCCGAGCACCGAGCCCTTGCGGGCGATCTCCTCGGCGTTGCACTTCTCGGTGTCCGAGGTGTCGGTGAACTTGGCGACGACCTTGAACGCGGCGTCCGACTTGGAGCAGGAGACCACCTTCGGGTTCTTGTTCTTGGTGCCGGTGATGCAGTCGCCGACCTTCGCCTTGTCGACGGCGTTCTTGTTGAGCACGCCCGTACCGATTACCCCGGCGATGACCAGCGCCACCACGACCACGGCGCCGATGACGATCCACTTGACCTTGCTCTTGCGCGGCGGGGGCGGCGGCGGGCCGCCGTAGAAGCCCGGCTGACCGCCCTGGGGGTAGCCGCCCGGCGGGAAGCCACCCTGCTGCGGCTGGCCCGGCTGCTGCCCCCAACCCTGCTGGGGCTGCTGCGGCTGACCCGGCTGCTGGTTCCAGCCCTGGTTCGGCTGCTGGGGACCGTTGGGGTCGGGCGGGAAGGGATTGGACATGGGGACGATCTCCGTTGCAGGGGACTGGTGAGACAGTCCGGAACACTAGGGCTCCGGCCGGACACCCGCAGCGGGGATTCCCCTTGTCCCGGTCGAATGTGAGCGGAATAACGGGCATAAAGAGCTAATCGCAGGAGCGATGCGTCATTTCCGCTCGGCGAGACACAACACGAAGCTCTCCACGGTGGGATCCGAGGTCAACGCGATGGGGTCCCCCGGCACCGAATCGCAGACGCCCGCGAACGTGGTGCCCTGCACCCGCTCGACCACGATGAACCGGGCCGCGGAGTCCTCGCAGCGCACCGGGTCCTGGTCGATCCCGGTCTTGTCCCGCAGACAGTCGCCCTCGTGGATGCGCGGCCCGTCGTCCTCCTTGTGCACGTACCACCAGCCCCCTGCGGCGGTACCGCCCACCAGCAGCACGGCCAGCACCGCGATCAGCACCCCGCGCCCACGCCGGGCCGGCCGAGCGGCCTCCCGACGGGCCGCGCGCCCGTCGACCGGTACCCGACGTACGACGGGCGCATGCGGCATCGACGCTTCCGGCGGCGGAAGCGGGAGCCCGTGCGGCGGGGTGTTCTCGGTCCACGCCGGTATGTACGGCAAAGGATCGTTTTCACCCGAACCGGCGTTATTGGACACGGAGTATCTCCAGAGGTGCCGAAAGTCGCTGGATGTGCAGGTTAGAACCTCGGCCTCGGTAATGCACTACCCGCAGGTAATTTCCTGGAGATATCGCCGGGTGAAATAAGCCGTGATCGGTATCGAAAGGGATATTACGGCCGGCGGTCGTCCGCCGGGACGGTCTCCACGATCACCGGAGGGTGGCGACGTGCTGCCAGCGTGTACAGGGCGCCGGTCAGCGCGTACACCCCGGCCACCCCGAGCAGCACCGCCGGGGACCGGCCGTCGTCCGGCAGCCCCAGCGCCGCGACGGCGGCGGCGCCCACGAACGCGACGTTGAACAGCACGTCGTACACCGAGAACACCCGACCCCGATACGCGTCGTCGACGGTGGTCTGCACGATCGTGTCGACGCCGATCTTGGCGCCCTGCGAGGTCACCCCGAGCAGGAAGGCGCCCACCACCATCGGCGCGAACACGAAGGGCAGGCCGAGCGCGGTCTGGCAGACCGCCCCCGCGAGCGCGCAGGTGCCGATCCAGGCCGCGACGCCGATCCGGGTGGTG
Source organism: Embleya sp. NBC_00888 (assembly GCF_045207655.1). Classification (NCBI taxonomy): domain Bacteria; kingdom Bacillati; phylum Actinomycetota; class Actinomycetes; order Kitasatosporales; family Streptomycetaceae; genus Embleya; species Embleya sp. NBC_00888. The sequence continues at coordinate 4,504,317 of NZ_CP108784.1, forward strand.
ATCGCGGGCGTGGCCACGGCCGCGACGAAGAAGCCGAGCGCGGACACGCTCACCGTGATCCCGAAGGTGGCCAGCCCTCCGTCGGTGTCCGCCGGATCGTTGAACGTATTGCGGCAGAGCAACACGGTCATCACGGTCAGCACGCCGTAGCAGAACCGCATCGCGGTGATCGCGGCCAACGCGTGCGCCGGCGCCCGACGCCGCCACACGTGCACCGCCCCCTCGCGCAGCCCGCGGGCCACCGAGCGCAGCGCCTCCGCCGCGCCGGGCAGCACCCGATCGGGATCGGGCCCGAGCAGATCGGCCGGCATCGTCGCGGCGACCGCCGCCGAACCCAGGTACAACGCCCCGGACACCACGATCACCAGCGCGGTCGCCCCGGAGCCCTCGGCCAGGAACGCGTGAACCAGCAGCGCCGACCCGCCGCCGACCGCCGCCGCGACCGTGCCGGCCGTGGGCGACACCGAGTTCGCGGTCACCAGCCGCTCGGCCGGCACCACGCGCGGCAGCGACGCGGACAGTCCGGCGAGCACGAACCGGTTCACCGAGAGCACCACGAGCGCGGCGGCGTAGAAGATCGGGTCGGGCACCCCGAGCAGCACCAGGCCCGCGGTCACCGTCACCAGCACCGCCCGCAACAGGTTGCACAGCACCAGCACCTGGCGCCGCCGCCACCGGTCGAGCAGCACCCCGGTGAAGGGCCCGACCAGCGAATAGGGCAGCAGCAGGACCGCGAACGCGGTCGCGATGTCGGCCGCCGAGGTCTGCTTCTCCGGCGAGAAGAACGCCTGGCCCGCGATGGCCACCTGGAACGCGCCGTCGGAGAGCTGCGAGGTCAGTCGGGTGGCGAAGAGCCGCCGGAAGTCGCGCAGCTTCAGCAACGAGCGCAGATCACGGATGAGGGCCACGGCGCCCACCGTAGCCGGCCCCGGCACGCGGACCGGAGACCGGCACCGATCGGCCCCGGGCACGCCGAAGGCCCGGCTCCTGGGCGGGAGCCGGGCCTTCGATCAACCCGAGGTCACCCGGCCGGATCGGCCGAGCGGGGTGGGTCAGCGCTCGATGTCGCCCTTGATGAAGGACTCGACCGCGTTGCGGGCCTCGTCGTCGAAGTACTGCACCGGCGGCGACTTCATGAAGTACGAGGACGCCGACAGGATCGGGCCACCGACGCCGCGGTCCTTGGCGATCTTCGCGGCGCGGACGGCGTCGATGATGACACCGGCCGAGTTCGGCGAGTCCCAGACCTCGAGCTTGTACTCCAGGTTCAGCGGAACGTCACCGAAGGCGCGACCCTCGAGGCGCACGTACGCCCACTTGCGGTCGTCGAGCCACGCGACGTAGTCCGACGGGCCGATGTGCACGTTGTCCGCGCCGAGGTCACGGTCGACCTGCGAGGTGACGGACTGCGTCTTGGAGATCTTCTTCGACTCCAGGCGCTCGCGCTCGAGCATGTTCTTGAAGTCCATGTTGCCGCCGACGTTGAGCTGCATGGTGCGCTCGAGCAGGACACCGCGGTCCTCGAAGAGCTTCGCCATCACGCGGTGCGTGATCGTGGCGCCCACCTGCGACTTGATGTCGTCGCCGACGATCGGCACGCCCGCCTCGGTGAACTTGTCCGCCCACTCCTTGGTCCCGGCGATGAAGACCGGGAGAGCGTTGACGAACGCGACCTTGGCGTCGATGGCGCACTGGGCGTAGAACTTCGCCGCGTCCTCGGAGCCCACCGGGAGGTAGCAGACGAGGACGTCGACGGCCTGGTCCTTGAGGACCTTGACCACGTCGACGGGGGCCTCGGTCGACTCCTCGATGGTCTCGCGGTAGTACTTGCCGAGACCGTCCAGGGTGTGCCCACGCTGCACGGTGACGCCCGACGGCGGCACGTCGCAGATCTTGATCGTGTTGTTCTCGCTGGCACCGATGGCGTCCGTGAGGTCGAAGCCGACCTTCTTGGCGTCCACATCGAAAGCGGCCACGAACTCGACGTCACGCACGTGATACTCGCCGAACTGCACGTGCATCAGGCCGGGGACGCGGCTGTTCGGGTCGGCGTCCTTGTAGTACTCGACGCCCTGCACCAGCGAAGCGGCGCAGTTGCCCACGCCGACGATGGCTACGCGAACCGAACCCATTCCGGTTGCTCCCTGTGATCTCGACGAAGCCGCCATGAACCGGCGACCTCAGTTGTTGGATGCGGACGGGTCCGAGGCCACGTCCTGGGTGGGGGTCCGAAGCCGGTCGGCGTCCTTCGACGCGTCGACCGGGGTTTCGGGACCGGCGGCGTCCGGAGTGGCTCCGGCGTGCCGCTCGGCGGTGATGAGCTCGTTCAGCCAGCGCACTTCGCGCTCGACCGACTCCAAGCCGTGTCGCTGCAACTCGAGGGTGTATCCGTCGAGCTTCTCCCGCGTCCGGGTCAGCGACCCGCGCACCCGGTCGAGGCGTTCCTCGAGCCGGCTGCGCCGACCTTCGAGAATACGCATGCGCACCTCGTGGTCGGTTCGACCGAAGAAGGCGAAGTGCACGCCGAAGTTCTCGTCCTCCCAGGCCGAGGGCCCGGACTCGGACAGCAGTTCTTGGAAGTGCTCCTTGCCCTGTGCCGTCAGCTGGTAGACGATCCGGGATCGCTTGCTGCCGGCGAGTGCCGTCACCTCCGGAACCTCTTCCGCGAGCCAGCCCCGTTCCAGCAGGGACTTCAGGCACGGGTAGAGGGTGCCGTAGGCGATGGCACGGAACGAGCCGAGCACGGTGTTGAGCCGCTTGCGCAGTTCGTAACCGTGCATGGGGGAGTCGTGCAGCAGGCCGAGGATCGCGAATTCGAGGACGCCACCGCGCCTGCTCATCGCCTTCCTCCATCCATGCTGACCGGGCCGGACGTGAGTCCCTCCGCGATCGTGGGATACGGTCGCAGCCGACCTTCGTCCGGCCGGGGCTCCTGTGCCCCCGGCTCGATGTACCGGCCCGATGTATCGAACCGATACATCGAGACGATAGGTCTCCTTGCCGTGTGGTGGCAAGGCGGCCGCCGGTGACTCGGGTCACAGGCAGGTCACAGTGAGGTCGCGAAAGCGGTTCCGCGTAGTCTGTTCCGCCGTGTGGTACCTCAAGCCCCGCTTCCTGCGGAACCGCCCCCCTGGCGCGTGCGTCCTGGGGAGCGGAGAGCCACGACCCGTGCGTCCGACCTCCGCGTCGTACGGCCGAGGAGTAGCGAACGCATGAGTGAACATCGCCGTAGATCACAACAGCCGCGTCCCGAGGGGCGCGGTGACTCGTATTCGGGGGGCGCGGCCGGCGCCGGGGGCGGGACGCCGCCCGGCGGCTCGTCGCTGCCCGCCGGGCCGGGAGGAGACGACGAGGAGCGCCCGCTCTCGCGTGTGGAGGCCCGAGCGGCCGCCCGCGGGGGCGGTCGACGCGCCGCCAACGGCACCGCGGCCGGCGGCCGATCACGGGCCAACGCGGGTCCGCCCCGGAAGAAGCGGTTCATCGACTACCCGAGGTACGGCAAGACCGGCGTGCGCCGCTGGTTGCCGTCCTTCAAGCAGATCCTGGCGATGATCCTGTTCTTCCTCGCGTCGATCATGGGCCTGGCGGCCCTGGCGTACGCGATGGTCAAGGTGCCGGACCCGAACGCGAACACGACGTATCAGTCGAACATCTACTACTACGCCGACGGGAAGACCGAGATCGGTCGGACCGGTCAGGTCAACCGGCAGAACGTGACGGTGGACCAGATCCCCAAGCACGTGCAGCGGGCCGTGATCGCGGCGGAGAACCGGTCGTTCTACAGCGACTCGGGCGTCTCGCCGAAGGGCCTGCTGCGCGCCGGGGTCACCATGGTCAAGGGTGGTGACACGCAGGGTGGTTCCACGATCACCCAGCAGTACGTCAAGAACACCTATCTGACCCAGGAACGCACCTTCAAGCGCAAGTTCAGCGAGATCTTCATCGCGCTCAAGGTCGACCGGCAGATGCGCAAGGACGACATCCTCGTCGGTTACCTCAACACCGCGTTCTACGGCCGCAACGCGTACGGCATCCAGGCCGCCGCGCAGGCCTACTACGGCAAGAACGTCGGCGAGCTGAACGTGGCCGAGGGCGCCTATCTGGCGACCCTGCTCAACGCGCCGGGCATCTACGACGTGATCGAGTTCCCCGGCCAGATCGACAAGGTCAAGGGGCGCTGGGCCTACGCGCTGGACGGCATGGTCAAGGAGGGCTGGCTGACCAAGGCGGAACGGGACACGCTCCAGTTCCCGATGCCGATCAAGCCCAAGCCGGCCACGAACAAGGCCGGTCAGGCCGGATACCTGATGAAGGTGACCGACCAGTACCTCAAGGCCAACAAGGTGATCCCCGAGGCCGAACTCGCGCGCGGCGGCTTCAAGATCGTCACCACGTTCGACAAGGCCAAGCAGGACGCGGCGGTCGCGGCGGTCAAGGACCAGTTGACCTCCGAGCTGAAACCGGACAAGAACGAGGCGGATCGCTACATCCGCACCGGCCTGGCCTCGGTGGTGCCCGGCGACGGGGCGGTGGTCGCACTGTACGGCGGCCCGGACTTCGTGCAGCAGGAGTACAACGACGCGGTCAGACAGGACATCCAGGCCGGTTCGACGTTCAAGCTGTTCGTACTCGCGGCGGCGCTGCGTGACGGCGGGGCGGACGGGAAACCGATCGGCCCGGACAGCATGTACAACGGCGACAGCAAGATTCCGATCAAGCTGCAGAACGGTCAGGTCTTCAAGGACGACAAGTCCGGCAAGGAGTACCTGGCACCGAACGAGGGTGACGTCGACTACGGCCCGGTCCCGATCACAAGAGCCATGGAGAAGTCGGTGAACACCGTCTTCCTCCAACTCGCCGCCGATGTCGGGCCGGAGAAGGTCAAGAAGGCCGCGATCGATGCCGGTCTGCCGCCGAACCTGACCTCGTTCGAGCCGACCCCGACGATGGCGCTCGGTGTCGCGCCGCCGAGCGCGCTGGACATGGCCGAGGCGTACGCCACCTTCGCGGCCCGCGGCCTGCACGCGGATCCGTACTGGATCAAGGAAGTCACCCACGGGGGCTCCAAGGTCGAGTTGCCCAAGCGCGAGGCCAAGCAGCTCTTCGACAAGAACGTCGCGGACACCGTCAACCAGGTCATGCAACGGGTGGTGGACAACCCGCCGCTCAACGACGGCACCGGCCGCGCGGCGAAGGCGCTGAACCGGCCGGTGGCCGGCAAGACCGGTACCACCGACGGCAACAACTCCGCGTGGTTCGTCGGGTACACGCCCAACCTGGCCACCTCGGTGGCGCTGTTCCGGGAGGACCCGAACACGCACGCCCGGCTGTCCCTCAAGGGTCTGGGTGGTCGTGACTCCGTGCACGGTGGTGACATCCCCACGCTGGTGTGGACCGCGTACATGAAGAGCGCGGTGCAGGGGTTGCCCTCGTCCGACTTCGCCACGCCCGGCGAGAAGTTCGAGGACAAGGACAAGGTGACGCTGCCGCCGACGACCGCGCCGCCGACCAGCCGCGCGCCCACGACGCCGCCGCCGTCGTCCACCGCGCCGCCGACCTCCGCGGCGCCGCCGTCGTCGACCTCACCCGGTGGCTCGCAGGGCAGTACGGGTGATCCCGGAGGTGGGCACTCCACCAAGCCGCCGAGCAGCAGCAAGCCGCCGAGTACCGAATCGCCCGGGGGCCCGCAGGGCAACACTCGCGGCGGTTCGAACGGCTTCATCATGGGCGGCCGGGGCGGTTGACCGGCGTTAGCCTTACGCGTGCCCCATCGCTTCGGCGGTGGGGCACGCGTTGTCGTATCCGGCCGGCGAGGGCGACCTCCTCGTGGAGCGCGAGAGGATGGGCGCCATGACGCCGACATCGACCGAACCCGTCCTGCCCACTCGGGACGATCCGGTGGTCCGCGCCGGCAGCGAACTCGTCGGCGGTCCGGCCGGGCGGCGGATTCGTTTCGTGCCGAACCGGTGGTGGACCCCCGTCCGGGTGCTCGTGCTGCTCGCGGTGGTCTGCTTCGCGCTCGGGATCATGCAGAAGAAGCCCTGTTACGACGGGGGTTGGTTCTCCGGCAGCACGCAGTACTCGCACGCGTGCTACAGCGACATGCCGCACCTGTACATCAATCGTGGTCTCGCGGACGGGAAGATCCCGTACTTCCAGGAGACCGGCGACAAGGACATGAAGTTCCTGGAGTACCCGGTGATCACCGGCGGGGTGATGGCCTTCGCCGGGACCCTGGCGCGCGCGGCCGGGGACATCACCGACGGCGATCTCCAGGACGAGCAGCTGTGGTTCGTCATGATCAACGCGTTGATCATGATGGCCTGCGCCGTGGTGACCGTGGTCGCGGTCAAGGGCACGTCCGGGCGGCGCCCCTGGGACGCGGCGATGGTGGCCTGCGCGCCCGCGTTGGCGCTCAACGGGCTGATCAACTGGGACCTGGTCGCGGTCGCGTTGACGGCGGTGGCCATGTGGACGTGGGCGCGGCGCAACGTGGTGGTCGCCGGGGTGATGATCGGCCTGGCGACCGCGGCGAAGTTGTATCCGGTGTTGTTGCTGGCACCGTTGTTCCTGCTGTGCCTGCGCTCGGGCCGGTTGGTCCCGTTCGCCAAGACCGCGGCGGCGGCGATCGTGTCCTGGCTGGTGGTGAACCTGCCGGTGATGCTGGTCTACGACGGCCATTGGTACGAGCGGCGCGACTGGTACATCCGCGAGGGCTGGAAACTCTTCTACACGTTCAGCCAGGACCGGCCCGCCGACTACGGGTCGATCTGGCTGATCATCCAGCAGCGCGACGGCAGACCGCTGGAGCACCTCAACAGCTACGTCACGGCGAGCCTGGTGCTGTGCTGCCTCGCGATCGCCGCGCTGGTGATGTTCGCGCCGCGGCGGCCGAGGTTCGCCCAGGTGGCGTTCCTGATCGTGGCCGCGTTCGTGCTGACCAACAAGGTCTACTCGCCGCAGTACGTGCTGTGGTTGATCCCGCTGGTGGTGCTGGCCCGGCCGCGCTGGCGGGACTTCCTGATCTGGCAGGCGTGCGAGGTCACGTACTTCCTCGGCGTGTGGATGTACATCGCCTCGTTCTCCGGCAAGGGCCTGTCGCAGAACGCGTACCACGTGGTGATCCTGCTGCACCTGCTCGGCACCGCGTACATCTGCCTGGTGGTGGTGCGCGACATCCTGCGCCCCGACCGGGACCCGGTGCGCGCGGACGGCAGCGACGACCCCTCGGGCGGGGTGCTCGACCGCGCGCCGGACGTCTTCGTGCCGACCTCGGTCCTGGTCCGCGCGGGTCGCTGAACACCACGAGGCGGCCTCGGTCGCGGCGGTTCGCCCGCCGCGACCGAGGCCGCCTCGTCGTTCGGACGGCTCAGCGAAGGGCGATCCGGTCGAAGTGTGTCGTGGTGTGCCGCAGCGCGGCCTCCAACTCGTCGCCGGGCTTGGGCGGCGCCACGTCGTTGGCCAGGAACAGCAGGCTGACCTGCATGTGCGGCGGCTCGGCGAACCAGCGCTGCTTGCCCGCCCAGGTGAACGGGGACAACGAGCGGTTGACGGTGGCCAGGCCGGCCCGGGCCACGCCCTTGGCCCGCGGCATCACCCCGCGCACGGTCTTGGGGGCCTCCAGGCCCACCCCCTGCGCGGTGCCGCCGCTGACCACCACCAGGTGCCCGTCACTGGGCGCCTTGCGCTGGCGATAGCCGAACCGCTCGCCGCGCGCGATGCGCACCACGTCCAGCACCGTCCCGCGACTGGCCAGCACGTCGTGGTCGCCCAGCCACAGGTCGGTGCCGATCCGCGGCCGGAACTCGGTGTCCGGGTGTCGCTCGCGCAACGCCGCGAGCTCGGCCGCCTTCAGGTGGCTGACGTACATCGTGCGCACCGGCAGCCGCGCCGCGCGCAGCCGTTCGACCCAGCCCACCACCTCGGCCACCGGGTCGTACCCGTCCGGGTGGTCCAGCGGCAGGTGCAGCGAGAAGCCCTCCAGGCGCACGTCGTCCATCCCGGTGCGGAGCTTGACCAGCTCCTCCTCGGTGACCCCGTCGCGCTTCATCGTGGTCATGCACGCGACCACCACCCGGCAGCCCACCAGGTCCCGGGCGGCCTGCACCGAGGACACCGTGCGGATGGTGCGGTCCGGCAGCGGGACCGCCTCCTCGCCGCGCAGGTACGGCGTGAGCACCAGGACCTTGCCGTCGAAGTGGTCCTTGACCACCGCGGCCTCGTACGTGGTCCCCACGGCCACGGTGTCCACGCACATCCGGGTGGCCTCCTCGGCCAGCCTGGGATTGGTGAACCCGTACCCGTTGCCCTTCATCACCGGTACGAGACCGGGGAACGTGTCGCGTACCTCGTCCTGGTGCTTGCGCCAGCGGGCGGCGTCGACGTAGAGCGTGAGCGACATGGGCGCTTCGGGGCCTTCCGTGCGGGGCTTGCCCTTGGGGAACACAGGGCGGAGGCGGGGGACACGCGACGCCGGCCGCGTCACGATGATCATCACGTAACAGCCAACGACACAGGTGCCGTCGGCGTTGCGTCAACGACGCGACATGTACATGTCGAGTGCCTTGTGCAGCATCTTGTTGAGCGGGAAGTCCCACTCGCCGAGGTATTCGACGGCCTGGCCGCCGGTGCCGAGCTTGAACTGGATGAGACCGAAGAGGTGGTCGTTCTCGTCCAGGGTGTCGCTGATGCCGCGCAGGTCGTACGCGGAGGCGCCGAGCGCGTACGCGTCGCGCAACATCCGCCACTGGATCGCGTTCGAGGGGCGCACCTCGCGCTTGTGGTTGGCCGAGGCGCCGTACGAGTACCAGACGTGGTCGCCCACCGTGACCATCGTGGTGGACGCGAGCACCTCGCCCTCGTGCTTGGCCAGGTACAACCGCATGCGCTCGGGGTCCTCGGCGTTGAGCGCCTTCCACATGCCCTGGAAGTAGGCCAGCGGGCGCGGCGTGAAGTGGTCGCGCACGGCGGTGACCTTGTAGACCTCGTGGAAGACGGGCAGGTCGTCGTAGCCGCCCTGGACCACGTCGACGCCGGCCTTCGTGGCCTTCTTGATGTTGCGTCGCCACAACTGGTTGAAGCCCGCGTGCACGTCGTCGAGGCTGCGCCGGACCAGCGGTACCTGGAACACGTAGCGCGGCTGCACGTCGCCGAAGCCGGCGCCGCCCGACGCGTCCTGCTGCCAGCCCAGGCCGCGCAGTTGCCGCTCCAGCTCCGCGCCGCGCTCGTCGGTCCAGTCCGGGGTCAGATCACGCAGCCGGTTCGCCGACTTGGCCGCGATCGCCTTCTTGATCGTGTCCGCCTCCCAGCGGGCGATCACCACCGGCGGGCCCATCTTGACCGAGAACGAACCGCGGCTCTTGAGATGCGCGAGCATCGGGTCGAGCCACTTGCGCAGATCGCCGTCGAACCAGTCGATGACCGGCCCCTCCGGCATGTACGCGAGATAGCGCTTTATCTTCGGCAATTGCCGGTAGAGCACGAGTGCCGCGCCCACCACCGCGCCCGACTCGTCGATCCAACCGATGCTCTCGGACCGCCACTCACTCTTCACCGCGCCCCAGGAAGGGCACTGAAGAAAGCTCACGGAGGGCCTGCCCTTGATGAAGGCGAGATGCTCCTCGGCGGTGAGCGTCCTCAGGCGCAAAGACATGTAAGAGCTCCTCGAAATCGGTTCGGCCGTGACAGAGGTTACTGCGCCTTTGGGCGCTATGGATCGTGCCGGGCGGCACACGCGGGACGGTACGCGGACAATTCGGCCTTTCGGCGTCGAAACGGGCGCTTGACTGTGTCAGTAATCAGCAATCGTCGCTTAACAATCGCGACTCGGCGGGGAAACCGCGTCTCGCCAGACTCCGGTACGTCATCCCCCGGAACCGAAGGAGTCCCGGCATCGTGCGGAAAATCACGGTTTACCGGCCCTGGGCACGCATCGCCGCCCTGTCGCTGGCCGCCCTGCTCGTCACCTCCTGCGCCGCCGACGAGAGCACCGCGAAGAAGAGTGCCGCCGGGCCGGACGTCGGCGGGGACTCGATCAAGGTCGGGGTGCTGCACTCGCTCAGCGGCACCATGGCCATCTCCGAGGTGACCGTGAAGAACTCGGTCCTGCTCGCGATCGACGAGATCAACGCCAAGGGCGGCGTGCTCGGCAAGAAGATCTCACCGGTCACCGAGGACGGCGCCTCCGACTGGCCGACCTTCGCCGAGAAGGCGCAGAAGCTGATCTCCCGGGACCGGGTGGCGGTGACCTTCGGCGGGTGGACCTCGGCGAGCCGCAAGGCGATGTTGCCGGTGTTCGAGAAGAACCGACAACTGCTGTTCTACCCCGTGCAGTACGAGGGCCTGGAGAGCTCGCCGTACATCTTCTACACCGGGGCGACCACCAACCAGCAGATCGTGCCGGGCCTGGACTACCTCAAGAGCCAGGGCAAGAAGAAGATCTTCCTGGTCGGCAGCGACTACGTCTTCCCGCGCACCGCCAACAAGATCATCAAGGCGTACGCGAAGGCGAACGGCATGGAGGTGGTCGGCGAGGAGTACACGCCGCTGGGCCACACCGAGTACAGCACGCTGATCAACAAGGTCGAGTCGGCCAAGCCCGACGCGGTGTTCAACACCCTCAACGGCGACAGCAACGTGGCCTTCTTCAAGCAACTGCGCGGCAACGGCGTCGGCGCGGCGAGCATGCCCGTGCTCTCGGTCAGCGTCGCCGAGGAGGAGGTCCGGGGCATCGGCCCGGACAACATCGTCGGCCAGCCGGTCGCCTGGAACTACTACCAGAGCACCGAAACCCCGCGGAACACCGAGTTCGTCGCCGCCTACAAGGCCAAGTACGGCGCGGACAAGGTCACTTCGGACCCGATGGAGGCCGGCTACAACTCGGTCTACCTGTGGAAGGCCGCGGTCGAGAAGGCGCGGAGCTTCGATCCCGAGGCGGTGAGGAAGGCCGCGGACGGCGTCTGGATCGACGCGCCCGAAGGCCGGGTCACCATCGACGGCACGACCCAACACGTGCACAAGACCGCGCGGATCGGTGTGGTCCAGCCGGACGGCCTGATCAAGGAGGTCTGGAACTCCGGGGCGCCGATCAAGCCGGATCCCTACCTCAAGGCCTATCCGTGGGCCTCGGGCCTGTCCTAGTCGGGTGACGCGGCCGGTCCGGCGACGCGACCCGGACCGGCCCGGACCCCGGCCGGGTCGGCGGCTCGACCCGGACCGGCGGCTCGACCCGGGAGACAGGCACAGGGGACCACGGAGACAGGAGGTATCACCCGGTGCACGCATTCCTGAACCAATTGCCGATCGGCCTCGCGATCGGCGCCGTCCTGCTGCTGATCGCGCTCGGCCTGACCTTCACCTTCGGTCAGATGGGTGTGATCAACATGGCCCACGGCGAATTCATCATGGCCGGCGCGTACACCGCGTACATGGTGCAGGCGCCGGTGGCGGCCCTCGGCCTGAAGGGTCAGGCCGTACCGGTCGCCCTCCCCGTGGCGTTCGTGGTCGCGGGCACCATGGGGCTGATCCTGGAGCGGGCGCTGATCCGCCGCTTCTACGGCCGACCGCTGGACACACTGCTGCTCACCTGGGGCGTGTCACTGGTGCTCCAGCAGGTCGCGCGGGATTTGTTCGGCGCCCCCAACGTCCAGGTGGTGGCGCCCGATTGGCTGGTGGGCGGGAACGAGGTGTTCGGCGTCCGGATCCAATACGCCCGGGTGTTCATCCTGGTGCTGGCGCTGGTCTGCGTGGTTGCGATCCGGGTCTACCTGGACCGCACCCGCCAGGGTCGGCGGATGCAGGCGGTGATGCAGAACCGCCGGCTCGCCGCGTGCAGCGGGATCGACACCGGGCGGGTGGACCAGCGCACCTTCTTCATCGGATCCGGCCTGGCCGGCGTGGCGGGCGTCGCGCTGACCCTGGTCGGTCCGGTCGGGCCCTCGCTCGGCACGTACTACATCGTCGACGCGTTCCTGGTGGTCGTCGCGGGCGGGCTGGGCCGGCTGGAGGGCGCGGTGATCGCGGCCTTCGCGCTGGGCCTGATGAACAGCTACCTGGAGTACTGGTCGGACGCCTCGCTGGCCAAGGTGCTGGTCTTCGCGGTCGTCATCGGCTTCCTGCAACTGCGTCCGCAGGGCCTGTTCGTGCTGCGTTCCCGGGCGCTGACGTGAGCGGCCGCGCGGGCGGCCGGTGGGCCCGATCCGAGAACTGGCGCGGGACGGTCGGCTTCATCGCCACGGCCCTGCTCGTGTTCGCCGTCGCACCCGCGACGTTGAGTCCCTTCCGCCTCGAACTCCTGGCCAAATACCTGTGCTTCGCGATCGCCGCGCTCGGCATCGGGCTGGCCTGGGGCAAGGGCGGGATGTTGACCCTGGGCCAGGGGGTGTTCTTCGGCCTCGGCGGCTACGCGATGGCGATGCACCTCAAACTCGCCGAGGCGGGTCCCGGGCGACTGCCCGACTTCATGGTCTGGAGCGGGGTGGACCGACTCCCGATGGTGTGGGAGCCGTTCCGCCAACCGTGGTTCGCCCTGGCCATGGTGGTGCTGCTGCCGGGCACCGTCGCCGCGCTGCTGGGCCTGCTGGTCTTCGGCCGTCGGGTACGCGGTGCCTACTTCGCCATCCTCACCCAGGCGCTCGCCGCCGCGTTCACCATCTGGCTGGTCGGTCAACAGGCCCTGACCGGCGGCACCAACGGACTGACCGACTTCGGCACCTTCTTCGGCCTGGACCTGGCCGCCGACGCGGACCGGCGCACGTTGTACTTCGTCGTGGCGATCGTGCTCGGCCTGCTGTATCTGGGCTTTCGGCAGGTCGTGGCGAGCCGGTTCGGCCGGCTCCTGGTGGCGGTGCGCGACGGCGAGGACCGGGTGCGCTTCCTGGGCTACGACCCGGCGCTGGTCAAGACCGTGGCCTTCACCCTGTCCGCGATCTCCGCGGGCATCGCGGGCGCGCTGTTCGTCCCGGTGGTCGGCATCATCTCGCCCGCCCTGCTCGGGGTGGTGCCCTCGCTGGAGCTGGTCTTCGCGGTCGCGGTCGGCGGTCGGTACGCGCTGGCCGGCGCGATCCTGGGCGCGGTCCTGCTCAACTACGCCAAGACCACGTTCTCGGAGAACTACGCGGACGGCTGGCTCTACCTCCAGGGCGTCCTGTTCATCGTGGTGATGGCGTTCGCGCCCAAGGGTGTGCTCGGCCTGGTCGGGCAGATCCGGGGCACGATCGCCCGCCGCCGCCCGACGCGCGCGAGTGCGCCGGCGCGCCCCCGTACCGCCGAGGAGGTGTCCGGATGAGCGAGCCACTGCTGAGCGTGCGGGGTCTGGGTGTGGTGTTCGGCGGATTCCGCGCGATCGACGGCGTCGACCTGACCGTCGAGGAGGGCGAACTGCGCTTTCTGATCGGTCCCAACGGGGCGGGCAAGACCACCCTGATCGACATCGTCACCGGTCTGACCCGGCCCACCGAGGGCAGCGTGCGCTTCGCCGGCACCGAGTTGGTCGGCCGGCGCGAGCATCAGGTGGTCCGAGCCGGCATCGGTCGCACCTTCCAGACCGCGGTGGTCTTCGAGGAGTTGACTGTCGAGGAGAACGTCGACCTGGCCGGCTCGTTCCGGCTCGGCCTGCACCGTCTGCTGCGACGACGGCGCGGACGCGGCGCCGCGGTCGAGGCCGCGCTTGCGGACACCGGCCTGATCGACCTGGCCGACCGCCCGGCCGGCGTGCTCTCGCACGGGCAGCGGCAGTGGCTGGAGATCGCCATGCTGCTCGCCCAGGAGCCGCGCCTGCTGCTGCTCGACGAGCCGGTGGCGGGCATGTCCCGGGACGAGCGCGAGCGCACCGGCGCACTGCTGACCGCGATCGCCCGGGACCGCACGGTGATCGTGGTCGAACACGACATGGAGTTCGTCCGCACCTACGCGTCCACGGTGACGGTGCTGCACGAGGGGCGGGTGCTCACCGAGGGCGACATGGCCTCGGTCCAGGCGGATCCGACCGTGCGGGAGGTCTATCTCGGCCGCTCGCGCGAGGCGCGGACCCGGCCGGCCGGCGAGGCCCACGAGCGGGAGGCGGTGTCCTGATGGACGCGATGTTGGAGGTGGCCGGCCTGGAGGCCGGCTACGGCCGGGCCCGGGTGTTGTTCGGCGTCGACCTCACCGTCGCCGCGGGCTCGCTGGTGTGCGTCATGGGCCGCAACGGCGTCGGCAAGACCACGCTGCTCGACACGATCATGGGCGTGTTGCCGGTGCGCGCCGGCCGGGTCCGGTTCCGCGGCCGCGACATCACCCGGCTGCCGACCCACGAGCGGGTCCGGCTGGGCCTGGGCTACGTGCCGCAGGGACACGAGAGCTTCGACCGGCTCAGTGTGCGGGAAAACCTGCGGGTGACCCGGGAGGCGAGCGGCGGCCGGGACGCGGGCGTGTTGGACGAGGTGCTGGACCTGTTCCCGCGTCTGCGCCCGCTGCTGAACCGGCCCGCCGGCTTCCTCTCCGGCGGCCAGCAACAACAGCTCGCCATCGCCCGCACCCTGGTCACCGAACCGGCGATGCTGATCCTGGACGAGCCCACCGAGGGCATCCAGCCCTCGATCGTGACCGAGATCGAGGACGTCATCGAGCGGCTGCACCGCGAGCGCGGCCTCGCGGTGCTGCTCGTCGAGCAGTATCTGGACTTCGCGGAGCGCCTGGCGGACCGCTTCGCGGTTCTGGACGCGGGCGTCGTGGTGCGCGAGGGCGCCGGCCGCGAACTGGCCGAACCGGAGATCCGGCGACTGCTGGCCGTGTGAGTCGCCGGATACGGGTGCGGGTGCTCAGTACAGTCCGCCGTGGAACATGTTCATGAACAGCGCGACGGCGGACACACCCAGCGCGAGCACCGTGACCACACGTTCCTCGGTGGTCGCCGAGAACATCTGACTGATCAGTCCGGTCAGCACGCCCGCGAGCGCGGTCCACGCGCCCAGGATGTGCATCCCCTCGAAGAACGCGCAGACGCCCGCCACCAGCGCGAACAGCACCACCGCGGCCACCAGCGCGTTCTCGCGCGGATGGGCACGGCCGTCGGAGTTGAGGGTCAGGCGGGGCCGGTGCGCTCCCGCGGTCGGGGCGGTTCCCGTACGGCGGATCGTATGTGCCATCACGCACCTCCGGTGAGTGACTGCGGTACGGACCTTTTGTCCGTATATCCATCCCCCAGGGTGGCGGGCGTCATGCTCGGATTTCAAGAGTGTGTGTGGGGCCGGGTACGCTGTACCGTCCGCTGCCTTCTCGGCACCCCCGTGCGTTCTCGGATCGGGGGCCGCCTTGGCGTGGCGGCATTTACGCAAGCCCTCCTGCCACGGAGATTCCGTGGCCGATCAGTCCACAGGAGGTGGGTGTTCACATGCGTAGCTACGAACTCATGGTCATCCTCGACGCGGACCTCGAAGAGCGCGCGGTCACGCCGCTGCTCGAGCAGTTCCTCAATGTCATCCGCAACGACGGTGGCAAGGTCGAGAAGATCGACACGTGGGGCCGTCGCCGGCTCTCGTACGAGATCAAGAAGAAGTCCGAGGGCATCTACGCCGTCGTGGACCTGGCCGCGGAGCCCGCGACCGTCAAGGAACTCGACCGTCAGATGAACCTCAACGAGTCGGTGCTGCGGACCAAGGTCCTGCGCCCCGACCAGCGCTAGTCCGAGCTCGCGCGCACCACCAACCGCACCGCACGTCGAAACGCAGCACTGCGCTGAAATCAGCGAAGGGGTCAGCATGGCAGGCGAGACCATCATCACTGTTGTCGGAAACCTGACTGCCGACCCGGAACTGCGCTTCACGCCCAGCGGTGCCGCTGTCGCGAACTTCACCGTGGCGTCCACGCCGCGCACGTTCGACCGTCAGACGAACGAGTGGAAGGACGGCGAAGCGCTGTTCCTCCGGTGTTCGGCCTGGAAGCAACTGGCGGAGAACGTCGCGGAATCCCTCCAGCGCGGCACGGGCGTCATCGTCCAGGGCCGGCTGAAGCAGCGGTCCTACGAGACCAAAGAGGGCGAGAAGCGCACCGTCGTGGAGCTCGAGGTCGACGAGATCGGCCCGACCCTGAAGTGGGCCACCGCCAAGATCACCAAGACCAGCCGCGGAGGCGGCGGCCAGGGTGGCTATGGCGGCGGTCAGCAGCAGGGCGGTGGCGGTTACGGCGGCCAGCAGGGCGGCGGACAGCAGGGTGGCGGTGGCTACGGCGGCCGTCCCCAGCAGGGCGGTGGCGCACCCGCCGACGACCCGTGGGCCACTCCCGCAGGGGGCGGTCAGCAGCAGGGCGGCGGCGGCGCGGGGGGCTGGGGTCCCCCGCCGGGCGGCTACTCGGACGAACCCCCCTTCTAGGCCGCAAGGCCGAGGGATCGGTTCGCACCCCGAGCTGAAGACTTCTGAAACGATCTGGAGAGCACAATGGCGAAGGCGCCTGCGCGCAAGCCTAAGAAGAAGGTCTGCGTGTTCTGCAAGGAGAAGATCTCCTATGTGGACTACAAGGACACCAACCTGCTGCGGAAGTTCATCTCCGACCGCGGGAAGATCCGCGCTCGTCGCGTGACCGGTAACTGCACGCAGCACCAGCGTGACGTCGCCGTGGCTGTCAAGAACAGCCGCGAGATGGCGCTGCTGCCGTACACCAGCACTGCTCGCTGAGAAAGGGTGATCTTGTCATGAAGCTCATCCTCACCCACGAGGTGACCGGTCTCGGTGAGCCCGGCGACATCATCGAGGTCAAGGACGGCTACGGCCGCAACTACCTCATCCCGCGCGGCTACGCGATCCGCTGGAGCCGTGGCGGCGAGAAGGACGTGGCGGCCATCCGTCGCGCCCGCAAGGTCCGCGAGATCCGCACGCTCGACCAGGCCGCCGAGGTCAAGGGTCAGCTCGCCGGTCTCAAGGTGACGCTCCAGACGCGCGCCGGCGAGACGGGCCGACTCTTCGGCTCGGTCACCGTCGCGGACGTCGTGTCGGCCATCAAGGCCGCCGGCGGTCCGGACATCGACAAGCGTCGCGTCGAGATCGGTACGCCGATCAAGACCGTCGGGTCGCACCGCATCACGGTCCGCCTCCACCAGGAGGTTTCGGCCGCGCTCGACCTCGACGTCGTGCCCGCCTGACCTGAAGCACCCGAACGGCCCGACCCCTTCCGGGGTCGGGCCGTTCGGCGTTTTCGAGTAGTCGACTGAGTAGTGGTACTCATGTCCCGAACACCCCTTCCGCCGCACGCTGGAGACACACGCCGGGCGGTCCGGCGGGGCAAAGGGGCGGACGGTCATGGCCAGGTTCATCCGACAGTGGTTGCTGCGTGTGGTCAGCTTCGCGCTGACCGGTCTGTATCAGCTCTACCGCGTCCATCCCGTCGTCTGGCGCTGGACCGCGCGCAACTATCGGCCGTGGATGCAGCGGTTCGCCCGTCGGCACGCGTGGATGACCTGCCAGTTCGCCGCGCTCGACGTGCCCGCGTACCGCGACTTCCTGCGCCGGCACCGTTGGCGTTTCCGCTGGTTCGACCTCACGTCGTACCCGGAGACGTCCAAGGAGAACTACGTCAAGGCGTACCCCGAGGACACCCGGTGCCGGCTGGGCACGCTGGAGGTGGCCGGGACGGTCGTGGACGAGTCCTCCGGCTCCTCCGGGACACCGCACAACTGGCTGCGCTCGCGGCGCGAACTCAAGTCGGTGCACCGCAACGTGGCCGGCTACACCTCGCTGGTGTTCCCCCGACGCAAGTTGTTCGTGATCAACGCCTACTCGATGGGCGCGTGGGCCACCGGGACCAACACCGGCATCGCGATGGCCCGGGTGGCGATGGTCAAGAACACCGGACCCGACATCGACAAGATCGTGGACACGCTGCGCCACTTCGGGCCGCGCTTCACCTACCTGGTCACCGCGTACCCGCCGTTCCTCAAGCATCTGCGCGACCGGCTCGACGCCGAGGGCTTCGACTGGCGCCGGCACGCGATGTACGGCTTCGTCGGCGGCGAGGGCATGACCGAGGCGTTGCGCGACTACCTGGAGGAGCGGTTCGTCAAGGTGCGCTCGGGCTACGGCGCCTCGGACCTGACCATAGGGATGGCCGGCGAGAGCGACGCGACGGTGTGGCTGCGCAAGCGGCTGCTGACCGACGAGCGGCTGCGGGCGCGCGTGCTCGGGCCGGACGAGGGCCGGGTGCCGATGGTGTTCCAGTACAACCCGCTGGAGACGTACCTGGAGACCAACGCCGACGACGAGGTGATCTGCACGATCAACTCGACCGCGGTGATGAGTCCCAAGGTGCGCTACAACATCGGCGACGAGGGCCGGCTGCTGACCTTCGCCGAGGTCGAGGAGATGATCCGGCCGGACGCGCAGGCCTGGGTCGGCTGGGAACGCGCGGCGCGGGTCGAGGGCATGAGGCTGCCGATGTTGCTGCTGTTCGGGCGCAAGGACAGCACGATCTCGTACATGGGCGCCAACATCTATCCGCAGGACGTCGAGTACGGGCTCTATCGGGACAACCCGATGGCGGCGCACCTGGAGGGTTTCTGCCTGACCGTCGACGAGTACGCCGATCTGGAGAGCCGGCCCGTGGTCAACCTCCAACTGCGCGACGGGACCTCGCTCGACGACGCGGACCGGGAGAAGCTCGCCCGGGTGTGCCGCGAGGGTGTGGTGCGCCATCTGGCCCGGGTCAGCCGGGACTTCGCCCAGTCGCTCGCGGAGGATCCGACGGCGGCCGATGTGCGGGTGCTCGTCCACGACTTCGGCACCGGACCGTTCCTGCGCGGCACCACCAAGATCAAGAACGTCTACCTCGTGGAGGGGGAGCAGCGATGAGGACCACCGACTTCTCGGCGGCACCGCCGCAGGCGCGCGGCGAGGCGTTGTTCATCGGAGCCACGCACTACAGCGGGCTGCGCTCGTTGTTGTCGTTGGCCCGGCCGTGGTTGCGGATGGTGCGCACGATGAAGCGCATGGAGGGCTACCGCTGGCACAAGGTCTACCGGCAGGGCCCGTTCACGCTCGGCACGGTCGCGGTGTTCGCGGATCGGGACGCGATGTTGCGGTTCGCCCGTTCCAAGGCGCACCGCGACCTGATGTGCTGGATGACCGATCACGACGACCGCAACGGCACGGCGGGCTTCATCCGGCTCTTCGACGCGCAGCCGGCCGGCTACAGCAACGGCGAGTGGCGGGCCGAGGGCGACGGCATGGCGCACATCGAGGAGTTCACCCCGATCGGCAACGAGGAGACCGGCGCGCCGGTGCACCGGAAGGCGAAGTCGTGATACCGACGGTGGAGCGGGTCGAGTCCCGGCGCGCGCTGCGCGACTTCTGCGAACTCCCGCTGCGGCTGCACCCGAAGGACCGCTACGTACCGGTGTTGCGCGGTCAGGTGCGGCAGTGGCAGCGGGCCGGGATCGAGTTGTACGTGGTGCGGGATCGGGCCGGGCGCGTCGTGGGGCGGACCTGCCTGCACACCGACGGGCGCTTCGACGCCAAGTTGCGCGGGCGGCATCAGCTCTTCGGGCTCACCGAGTTCGGCGACGATCCCGAGGTGTTCGCCGTCCTGGTGGACCTGATGGAGCGGCGGGCCGCGCGGGCCGGTCGCGATCGCCTGTTCGGACCGGTGGCGCTGTTGCCGAACCAGACCGGCGGGGTGATCACCTCCGGGTTCACCGAGCGCGGCTTCGTGGACTCGGCGTGGAATCCGGCGCGCTATCCCGAGACCTACGAACGGGCCGGCTTCACCAGGCGGTTCTCCGCCTCCACCTGGATCTGCCCGGATCTGCGCGAACGCACCGACGACCCCGGCGAGACGTACGTGTTCGACGACGCGCGGATCGCCGCAGAGTCGCTGGTGATCCGGCGCGGGTCGCGTCGTCGACTGGCCGAGCAACTGCCGATCCTGCACACGATGTTGAACGCCAGCTTCGGACAGCTCGGCTACTACACGCCGATCGAACTCGACGAACTGCGGGCGCAGACGGACGGCTTGGCGCATCTGTTGGACGAGTCGCTGCTGCTGTGGCTGGAGCGGGCGGGCGAGCCGATCGCGTTCACCCTCGCGGTGCCGGACATCTCGGAGTTCCTGATGCGGATCGGCGGCGATCTGCACGTGGGCAACCAGCTACGGCTGCTGGCCACGCGCGGGCGCCATCGCCGGGAGGCCGTGCTGATCATCAAGGGGACCGTGCCGGCGGCCCAGGGGCGCGGATACCTGACGCTGCTCGCGCGCGAGCAGTACCGGGCGCTGCGGGCGGGCGGCTACCACGCGTTGCGCAGCACCTGGGTCGAGGACGACAACAAGGCCTCGGCGGCGCAGTATCGCCGGATCGGCGGACGCGAGCTGCACGGACATACGTTCTACGTGCGATCGACCGGGAGCGCGTCGTGAGCGGGCAACTCGAGGAGCTGTTGCGGGCGGCCGGGCGGGCGCCGAGCGCGCACAACACCCAGCCGTGGACGGTGTCGCCGAGCGGCGCCCTGGGCTACGCGCTGTCCTGGGACGCCGCGCGCGAGTTGCCGATCGGCGACCCCACGCGGCGGGATCTGTTCCTGGCGCTCGGGGCGTTCACGGAGGCGTTCCTGATCGCGTCGGCGGACCTGGGCGTGCCGCTGCGGGTCGAGTGGACCGGCGCGTCGGAGCGGGGCCCGGTGGCTCGCTTCGTGCGGGCGTACGAGTGTCATCCGACGTCGTTCACGGCGGCGGACCTGGCGGGGCGGCGCAGCGCGCGCGGGGCGTACGAGCCGGGGGCGCTGCCGGACGCGGTGTTCGCGGAGGCGGGCGACGCGTTCGCCGGGTCGGCCGGGCTGTGGCGCGGCGGGACCCGGGCGCTGGCGCCGTTGTCGGAGGAGGCAGATCGGTGGTTGTTCGCGGATCCGGCGCTGGTCGCCGAGTTGCGGCGGTGGTTGCGGCTGCGGCCGGTGCCGGCCGGGCATCCGGACGCGCGGGACGGGCTGACCGGGCCGGCACTCGCGCTGTCCCGGGTCGAGGAGCGGGCGTTGCGCGCGGCGCTGAGTCCGGCCGCCCATCGGGTGCTGCGCCGGGTCGGGTTGGCCCGGGCGTTGGCGGTGGCGTCGCGGGGGGTGATGCGCTACGACGGAACCGTGCTGGTGGTGACCGCGCCGACGGCGTCCGCCGGGCCGAAGGACCTGCTCGAAGCGGGGCGGGGGCTGTTGCGCTGCTGGTTGACGCTGGCCCGGCACGGGTACGCGACGCATCCGCTCAGCCAGCTCATCGACTGCGGGAGCACCTGCGGGGAGTTGGCGGATCGGGTGGGGGCGGTTCCGTGGGCGGTGTTTCGGGTCGGGCGGCCGGTGCGGGAACCGGTGCGGTCCGCGCGGCGGACGGACTGAGCAGGGGCGGGTGGGTGTGCCACCCGGTGGGCGGGGTGCCACGCGTGGAAGGGCGTGATCCGGGCGGGTGGTGGAGTTCGGGCGGGTGGGGTGGTCGGAATCCCTCGGGCGGGCGGGTCCGGCGACTTGCCTGGATACCCTAGGGGGGTATAAATTCGTCGTCGTGGGGCCGATCATGGTCCTCGTGTCGACGAAAGGATCACCGTCATGAGCACCGCCACCTTCACCGTCAGCGGGATGACCTGCGGCCACTGCGTATCGTCCGTCACCGAGGAGGTCTCCGAGGTCTCGGGCGTGACCGACGTCAAGGTCGAGTTGGCCTCCGGTCTGGTGACCGTGACCTCCGAGGCGCCCGTGGACGCGGACGCGGTGCGCGCGGCCGTCGTGGAGGCGGGCTACGAGGTCGTCGGGGCGTGAGACCGAGCCGTTCCGCCGGCCCGGTCGGCGGGACGGCTCGCGGTCGCGCACACCCCCCTCGCGATCGGGCCCGGGCGGGCCCGACTCAGCGTTTGCCCGTCACCAGCCACGCGTCGCCGTGCG
Source organism: Embleya sp. NBC_00888 (assembly GCF_045207655.1). NCBI lineage: Bacteria > Bacillati > Actinomycetota > Actinomycetes > Kitasatosporales > Streptomycetaceae > Embleya > Embleya sp. NBC_00888. The sequence continues at coordinate 4,526,195 of NZ_CP108784.1, forward strand.
CGCGCCGGCCGAGCACGACCAGGCGGGTGAGCATGAACGTGCCGATCGCCCACCACCAGACCGCGATCAGGCCGCCGCCCAGGGCCAGTACGGTGCCCAGCACCGCGCAGAAGACGGCCAGCACGATCGGCATGGTGAGCGCGAGGTAGCGGCCGTCGCCCGCGCCTATCAACACCCCGTCCAGCACGAACACCGCGCCGGCGAGCGGCTGGAGCGCGGCGACCGCGAGCAGCGTGCCCGCCAGCAGGTCGCGCACCGCCGGGTCGGCGGTGAACAGCGGGATGTACAGCGGGCGGGCCAGGACCACCACGATCGCGAACAACACGCCGGTCCACACCCCCCACACCAGCATCCGGCGGGTCGCCGCGCGGGCCCCGGTCGCGTCCCCCGCGCCCAGCGCCCGGCCCACTATCGCCTGGGCCGCGATGGCCAGGGCGTCCATCGCGAAGGCGAGGAAGGTCCACACCTGCCAGGCGACCTGGTGCGTGGCGATCGAGGTGTCGCCCATGTGGGTGGCGGCCACGGTGGCCACGACGAGGATCGCGCGCAGGCTGACGGTGCGTACGAACAGTGGCGCGCCGGCGCTCGCGGACGCGCGTATGCCGGCGGGGTCCGGTCGCAGCGACGCGCCGTGTCGGCGGGCGCCGCGGACGACGCGGACCAGGTAGACCAGGGCCATCCCGGTCTGCGCGAGCACCGTGCCCCACGCGGATCCGGCGATGCCCCAGTGCAGGCCGTACACGAACACGATGTTGAGCAGCAGGTTGGCGCCGAAGCCGAGTACCGCGACCACGAGCGGGGTCCGGGTGTCCTGGAGCCCGCGCAGCACGCCGGTGGCGGCGAGCACGATCAGCATCGCCGGGATGCCCAGCGAGCCGATCCGCAGATAGGTCACCGCGTGCGGCGTCGCGCTGTCCGAGGCGCCGAACGCCGCGACCACCCACGGGGCGGCGACCAGGCCGACCACGAGCAGGGCGGTGCCCAGCAGCGCGGCCAGCCACAGCCCGTCCAGGCCCTGGCGGATCGCGGCGCGCGGGTCGCCCGCGCCGATCAGGCGGGCGACGGCGGCGGTGGTCGCGTAGGCGAGGAACACGCACAGGTTGACCAGGGTGGTCAGTACCGCGCCCGCGACGCCGAGGCCGGCCAACTGGGGTGTGCCCAGACGGCCGACGATCGCCGAGTCGACGAGCACGAACAGCGGCTCGGCGACGAGGGCGAAGAAGGCGGGTATCGCCAGGCGCAATATGTCGCGGTCGTGGGCGCGGCGCCGGGTCCGGTCGGCGGGCGCGGGCGGGCTCGCGGACTCTCGGGTGGACTGCTCGGTGCCGCGCTCCCCGGTGCCGAGCGGCTCGGGGACGGGCGGCTCGCCGGGGGGCGGCTCTGGGGGCGGGGACGGGACCGTGGACGGCACGCGTCCACCGTAGTCATCCACAGGTAAGGGTCACAATGCGCTCCTGGTCATTACCGGCGAGCGCGGGGCGTACGCGGGTGCACACGTGGGGCGATAGCCGCATGATTCGCCCAACAGTTTTTCACATACACAGCCGGTGGATAGAGAAATCGCAGGTCAGACCGGGTTTGTGTACATGATTGCGAAGCGTTGGCGGCCGACTGCGCACAGCTTGTGCACAGCTCGACCCGCCTCTCTCCACAGGTTATCCACAGTTATCCACAGGGCCTGTGTATGACCGTCTTGGCGGTCCCAGGGTCCACCCGTACGGTGAAGGGCCGCATGCCGCGTCGTGCGGCGGAACTGTCGGCCGTGTGGCGTATGAAGGACACGGTGTACTGCGGTGCGATCTCGCGCGAGCCTTTGTGAAAGGAGACCCCGGGCATGAGCGTCTCCGAGTTCGAAGAGGCCAGGCCCGAGCCGGCCCGCGAAGGATTCGAGCGGACCCCACCCCAGGACATCGCCGCCGAACAATCGGTCCTCGGCGGCATGATGTTGTCCAAGGACGCGATCGCCGACGTCGTGGAGAACCTCAAGCCGATCGACTTCTATCGGCCCGCCCACGAACTCGTCTACAACGCGATCCTGGACCTGTACGCCCGAGGCGAACCGGCCGACGCGGTCACCGTCGCCGCCGAACTGACCAAGCGCACCGAGATCGGCCGGGTGGGCGGCGCCCCGTACCTGCACACCCTGATCTCGTCGGTGCCCACGGCGGCCAACGCCGAGTACTACGCCCGCATCGTGCGCGAACAGGCGGTGCTGCGCCGCCTGGTCGAGGCGGGCACGCGCATCGTGCAGATGGGCTACGCGGCCGACGGCGAGGTCGACGACATCGTCAACAACGCCCAGGCCGAGGTCTACAAGGTCACCGAGCAGCGCACCACCGAGGACTACGCGCCGCTGGCCGACATCATGGAGGGCGCGCTCGACGAGATCGAGGCGATCAGCTCCCGCGGCGGCCAGATGTCCGGCATCCCCACCGGCTTCACCGACCTCGACTCCCTCACCAACGGCCTCCACTCCGGCCAGATGATCGTCATCGCCGCCCGTCCGGCCATGGGCAAATCAACGCTCGGATTGGACATTGCACGTGCATGTTCGATCAAAAACAATCTTGCGAGTGTGATCTTCTCGCTGGAGATGGGGCGCAACGAGATCATGATGCGTCTGCTGTCGGCGGAGGCTCGGGTCGCGTTGCACCACATGCGCTCGGGGAACATGACGGACGACGACTGGACGCGGCTCTCGCGCAAGATGGGTGAGGTCACGGCGGCGCCGATGTACATCGACGACTCGCCGAACCTGTCGATGATGGAGATTCGGGCCAAGTGTCGCCGGCTCAAGCAGAAGCACGACCTGCGGCTGGTGATCATCGACTATCTCCAGCTCATGCAGTCGGGCGGCTCGCGGCGGGCCGAGAACCGCCAGCAGGAGGTCTCCGAGATGTCGCGAAACCTCAAGCTCCTGGCCAAGGAGCTGGAGGTCCCGGTGGTCGCGATGTCCCAGCTCAACCGTGGTCCGGAACAGCGCACCGACAAGAAGCCGATGGTTTCCGACCTGCGGGAGTCCGGTTGCGTCACGGCGGCGACCCGGGTGTTGCGGGCCGACACCGGTGCCGAGATCTCCATGGGAGAACTGTTGGCGACAGGCGAGCGGGACACTCCCGTCTGGTCCCTGGATGAGCACTTGAGGCTTGTTCCGCGCACCATGACGCATGTCTTCCCCAGCGGGGTCAAGGAGGTCTTCCGGCTGCGGCTCGCATCCGGGCGGGAGATCGAGGCGACCGCGAACCACCCCTTCCAGACCTACTACGGGTGGAGGCCGCTCGGCGAGTTGACCGTGGGTGCACGCGTCGCCGTGCCTCGACGGATCGACGCTCCCATGGATCCGGCCGCCTGGCCCGAGGCCGAAGTGGTCATGTTGGCGCACCTCCTCGGCGACGGTTGTGTGGCGCCACGACAGCCCATCCACTACACGAGCAACGACGAGGCCAACCTCGGGGCCGTGGAGGAGGCGGCCGCCCACTTCGGGATCACTCCACGCCGTGAACAGCAGCAGACCTGGTGGCACGTCTACCTCCCGGCCCCTCAGCGCCTCGCCCGAGGTCGTCGGAACCCGATCGCGGCATGGCTCGATCGGTTCGGTTTGTACGGCAAGCGATCGCACGAGAAGTTCCTGCCGCCGGAGGTTTTCGGGCTGCCCGAGGACCAAGTGCGGCTGTTCCTGCGACACCTGTGGGCAACCGACGGTTCGGTGACGGTCTCGAAGGCGGGCGCGGTTCGCGTCTACTACGCGAGCACGAGTGAGCGGCTCGTTCGTGATCTCCAGCTTCTGCTCCTGCGGGTGAACATCCGCGCGAGGCTGCGCCGGGTGGGGAACACGAAGGGGCGCCCGGGCTGGACCTTGGACATCTCCGGGGTTGAGGACCAGCGTCGTTTCCTGACCGACGTGGGCGTGCACGGCGCTCGCGGTGAGAGTGTGGCGAAGGCCCTGACCAGGCTGGACGGGGTTCTGGCGAACACCAACCTGGACACCGTCCCCCGGGACGTGTGGGACGCCGTCAAGGAGGCCCTGCAGGGCCGACGCATGTCCACACGCGCCTTCCAGGCGGCTCTGGGTACCAAGTACTGCGGCACGTCCCTGTACAAGGCGGCGCCGAGCAGGACCAGGCTCGCCACCGTCGCGAGCGTCCTGGAGCACGCGGACCTGGAACTGCTCGCGACCAGCGACGTGTTCTGGGACCAGGTCACGGAGATCGAGAGCCTCGGCGAGCAGGAGGTCTACGACGCCACCGTGCTCGGTACGCACAACTTCGTCGCCAACGGGATCAACATCCACAACTCCATCGAGCAGGATGCCGACATGGTCATCCTGTTGCACCGCGAGGACGCCTACGAGAAGGAGTCGCCGCGGGCCGGGGAGGCGGACCTGATTGTGGCCAAGCACCGTAATGGGCCGACGGCGACGATCACCGTGGCGTTCCAGGGGCACTATTCGCGGTTCGTGGACATGGCGCAGAGCTGACTCGGGGGACGGGCCGACCCCACCCCGGGGTGCCCGGGGCGGGTCGGTCGGTGTGGCGGTGGTCAGATGTCGCGGCGGTGCAGGGCTGCCCAGCCCGCGAGTTGGGCGGTCAGGGCCCAGGCGGCGAGAATCGCGGCGGCGGTGGCGTCGCCGTCGAGGAGGTTCATTCCGGCGCTGCCGGGGAGGATGTCGGCGGCTTCGGTGGCGATCAGCATCGGGAGCGCGAGCATCACGGTGAGCACCACGCTCAGCGTGGCCACCGGGCTGCGCAACAGCGCGCCCAGGCCGACGGTCAGGATCGCGGTGAGCACCAGGTAGGCGGTGATCGCGGCGATGTCGCCGGCCACCGCGCCGGACGAGGTGATGGCGTACGAGCCGAGCGTGAACCGGCCGATGCCCACGCCGGCGAGCGCGAGCAGCGCGGCCAGCGGTGTGGTCACCGCGACCACCACCGCCGTCTTCGCGAAGAGCATCCTGCCCCGGCGCGGGTCGGCGGTCAGTGTGGTGCGGATGGACCCGGTCGCGAACTCGGCCGTGATCACCGCCATCGCGAGTGCGACGACGGCGAATTGGGCGAGCAGGACCGAGCCGGTCGCGGGTTCGCCCACGGCCATGGTCAGCCCGTCCTTGGTCTCCCCGCGCTCCACGTCGTTGGCGAAGTCCATGCCCATGATTCCCGCGCACACGGTCATCAGGAACATCGAGGCGGCGACCGACCACCACGTGGAGCGCACCGACCACAGCTTGATCCATTCCGAGCCCACCGCGGAGCGCAGCGCGAGCGGCCCGCCCCGACCCTGCTCCCGGACCCGGGTTCGCGCCTCAGCCTGCCGCATACTCCACCGCCTTCGCCGTCAGTTCGAGGTATGCCTGCTCCAACGAGGCCCGCCGGTGGCTCAGTTCGTACAGCGGCACGCCGAGTGCGTGTGCGGCCCGGCCGACCTCCTCGATCGAGGCGCCGGCATAGCCGCGGGTGTCCTCGTCGGTCGGCACCACCCGGGCGCCGGTTCCGAGCAGGTACTCGGTCAGCCGGTCCAGGCCCGCCCGGTCCGGGCTGCGGACCAGCACCCCGGAGGCACCGGCCGCGTCGATCACCTCGGCGATCGGCGCGTCGGCGATCAGCCGTCCCCGGCCCACCACGACGAGCCGATCCGCGGTCTGCTCCATCTCGCTCATCAGGTGGCTGGAGACGAACACCGCCCGCCCCTCCGCCGCGAGGGAGCGGATCAGCTCGCGGATCCAGCGCACGCCGTCCGGGTCGAGGCCGTTGATCGGTTCGTCCAGGATCAGCGTCCGGGGGTCGCCGAGCAGTGCGCCGGCCACGCCGAGCCGTTGGCTCATGCCGAGCGAGAACAGGCCCGTGCGGCGGTTCGCGACCTCGGTCAGGCCGACCTGGTCCAGGACCTCGTCCACCCGTCGGAGCGGGATCTCGTGGGTTCGCGCCAACGTGCGCAGGTGTGCTCGGGCGGTCCGCCCGGGGTGCACCGCCTTGGCGTCGAGCAGCGCGCCGACCTCGTGCAGCGGGCGGTGCAGGCGGGCGTACGGGCGGCCGTCGATCCAGGCGTGTCCCGAGGTCGGCCGGTCCAGGCCCAGGATCATCCGCATCGTGGTCGACTTGCCCGCGCCGTTGGGGCCGAGGAAGCCGGTCACCAGTCCGCCCTCGACGGTGAGCGTGAGTGCGTCGACGGCGGTGTGCGCGCCGTAGCGTTTGGTCAGTTGTTCCAGTCTGATCATCGTGCTCCTTCGTCGTTCGACGACGCTAGGAGCCGGCCTCGGGTCGCGGCATCGCTCGTTCGACAGGGCTGCTCCACGACTTTCGACAGAGGCGCGGACCGGCCGAGCGTCCGGATCTGCGCCATGGGGCCAAGCCATGGACCGGGCCCGGGACCCGATCGTGGACGCGGGCGGGACCTACTGGTACGCGATGATCCCGGTGGACGACGCGGCGACCGCGCTGCTGTGCGTGCCGCTCGGCGCGGTTTTCCTGGTGGCCGGCTTCTACACCGGTCCGGCCCTGTTGCGGGCCCACGCGCGGTGCACCCGCTCCCTGCCCGGCCCGGTCGCGCCCGCGCGCGAGAGCGTCGTGCCGGTCGTGTACGCCGCCGCCTGATCCCCGGTCGAAGCGCCGGTACTCCCACCGCCGCCACCACCACCACCACTGCAACCGCCGCCCGCCGGACGCCCCGTCCCGGTGGGCGGTGGCGTGCGTGGCCGGGTCTCGGCGGGCGGCGGGTGCGGGGAGTCCGGTCCGGAGCCCCTCCCCCCTCGGAAGGCTCCGAACCGCTCCCGGTGCGGCGGACCCGCCGCATGCCTTCGATCATGGTCGGCGCCGCTTGGGATCGGATGGGCGCCGGCTTGGCGCGCACTGTCGCGGTCGATCCCGACCCCGCGCCCCTCTACCTCGAGAGCGGGAACGGCCAGGCGATCGACCAGGGCGCGGCCGAGCAGTTCGCGCTCTCGCTCAAGAGCGTCGCGGGCGGCGCCACCGTCCTGGTCTTCCGGACGCTGATGGGCAACTCCGGCGTGATGTTCATGCTGCCGGTGATGATCTACATGTTCGTGCCGGCGATCGGCACCGACTACAACATCCTCATGGTCGCCCGATCGCGCGAGGAGGCGAAGGAGGGCAACGCGCCGAGGAGGGTCGCCGCCCCCGCCGTCGAGCACGCGGGTCCCTCGATCGCCGCCGCAGGTGTCATCCTGGCGGGGACGTTCGCGTCGCTCATGATGGCGGGCATCGACATGATGACCCGGATGGGCTTCGCGGTCTCGGTCGGGATCTGCATCTCGGCGTTCGTGATGTCGATGTTCCTGGTTCCCTCCGTGACCGCGTTGATCGGGCACGCGGCATGGTGGCCCGGACACGCCGATCGTGCGCCGAAGCCGGTGGGCCGAGGCGACGAGGACAGGGACCCGGTATTCGCCGGGGCCCGCCGACCCGGTGGACCGAGGAGAACGCATGCCCAAGGAAGGCCCCGCGCGAGCCGCCGTGCGGGGCCTTCCCGCGTCCGCGGCGGGCCCCCGTACGAGCGAGTCGGTCGAGCCCTGGCTGCTGCCGGCGCCCAAGACCTTCGCGCGCTGGTTGCCCTGTCGACCCTGGGTCGGCGAGGTGTGCCTGGTCGCGCTGGTGTTGATGTGCGTGATCGGCGGCTCGGTCGGCGGCTCCACCCGGGACCACAACGTCGGGCACCCCGACGCGTTCAACCTGAGCATCGCCGGCCTCACCTGCCTGGTGCTGTTCGGCCGGCTGCGGTGGCCGCTCACGGTGCTGGCGCTGACCGAGGCGGGCCAGGTGTTCTACCTGGCCGCCGACGGCCTGGACGGCCCGATCCTGATCCCGACCATGGTCGCGTTGTACACGGTGGCGGCCAACGGGCAACTGCGCCGCTCGGTGCTGATCGCCTCGGCGGTCGCGGTGGTGCACACCGGGATGCGGATAGGCCTGACCCCGGACGGGTTCCTGTCCCCGGAGAAGTACCTCTCCGGGATCTGGATGTACCTGCCGGTCGCCATCGGCGAGGCGGTGCGCGCCAAGCGGGCCTACTGGGCCGAGGTGCAGGCGCGACTGGCCCGCGCCGAGCACGAGCGCGAGGACGAGGCCCGTCGCCGGGTCACCGCCGAGCGCATGCGAATCGCCCGCGAGTTGCACGACGTGGTCGCGCACAGCATCGCGATGATCAACATCCAGGCGGGCGTGGCCGCGCACGTGATCGACCGGGACGTGCCGCAGGCCAAGGAGGCGCTCGTGCACATCAAGGTGGCCAGCCGGGACGCGCTGGCCGAGCTGCGCACGACGCTCGGCGTGCTGCGCCAGGACGGCGACAACGACCTGCCCACCGAACCGACCCCTGGGGTGGACGACGTGGACGCGCTGGTGGCGTCCTACCGCAACGCGGGTCTGCCGGTGCTCCTGGAGGAGTCCGGCGAGGCCCGGACCCCGTCCGCGCCGGTCGGCCTCGCGCTGTACCGGATCGTCCAGGAGTCGCTGACCAACGCGATGAAGCACGGCGGCGACGGCGCGTCCGCGATCGTGCGGGTCGTGTACGGCGAGCACGCGGTCGAGGTCGACGTGCTCGACGACGGCCGGGGCACGCCCCAGACGGATCGGGGCAAGAGCGCCGACGGCACCGGACACGGGCTGCTCGGCATGCGGGAACGGGCGGTCGCCGTCGGCGGTTCGCTCGCGGTGGGCCCCGGCCCCAATGGCGGTTTTTCGGTACACGCGGTGCTGCCGCACCACAAGGGCGCGCTCACCGCGCGTCGGGACGGAGATTCCTCATGACGGTGCGCGTGCTGATCGCGGACGACCAACTGCTGGTCCGGTCGGGCTTCAAGGTGCTGGTCGGCAGCGACCCCGAGCTGGAGGTGGTCGGCGAGGCGGCGAACGGCGCCGAGGCGCTCACCCTGGCCAAGGAGACGCGGCCGGACGTGGTGCTGATGGACATCCGGATGCCCGGTATGGACGGCCTGGAGGCCACCCGCCGGATCGTCCACGACGACGAGCTCGCGGGCGTACGGGTCTTGGTGCTGACCACGTTCGAGGTCGACGAGTACGTCTTCGAGGCGCTGCGGGCCGGGGCCAGCGGCTTCCTGGTCAAGGACACCGATCCCGAGGACCTGCTCAAGGCGATCAAGACCGTGGCGACCGGCGACGCGCTGCTCTCGCCGGGGGCCACCCGCGCGCTGGTGGCCCGCTTCCTGTCCCAGCCCGAGCCCAAGGTGGCCGCGCCGGACCGGCTGGAGGCGCTCACCGACCGCGAGCGTGAGGTGCTCTCGCTGGTGGCGGCCGGGATGAGCAACGACGAGATCGCCGAGCATCTGTTCGTCTCGCCGTTGACCGCCAAGACCCACGTCAGCCGGGCGATGGTCAAGCTCGGCGCGCGCGATCGCGCGCAGCTCGTGGTGATCGCCTACGAGTCGGGGATGGTCCGGCCGGGACGCGGCTGAGCACCGCGCCCCGCCGCGCTCCCGGGGCGGGACCCGGGCCGGTCTAGCCCAGGTCGCCCGCGAGCAGGGTGTGGATGCCCTCGATGTTGGCCCGCAGGTAGGCCGCCAGGCTCGCCGGCACCAGGCCCACCGAGGCCAGCCCGGCGGGGGTGAAGGGCACCCGCACGATGTCGTACTCGCCGTTCGGCTCGTCCACCTCGGGGCCGTGCCGCAGCGCGGGATCCATCGATTCGAGCCGGCAGGCGAAGAAGTGCTGGACCTTGACCCCGCCCGGCTCGGGCACGGTGTCCACGAACGCGGGCACCGGCCGGCCGATCTTGCCGCCGAGTTCCTCGAACACCTCGCGCCGCAACGCCTCGGACACCGTGGTGTCCTCGGGCTCGACGCCGCCGCCGGGGGTGATCCAGTACGGGGGGCTGTCCGGCTTGGTGCGTTTGATCAGCACCATGTGATCCTCGTCGTCGAGCAGGATCGCGCGTGCCGTCCGCTTCACCACTGAACGCATCGTCGGTGCCCTCTGCTTTCTTGCGGCGTTGCCCCCGTCTGAAGTCTCCCTTTCCGGCGGGACGGGGGGTTTATGCCTGCGCGGCCGCACGTTCGGGATCACGCCCAGCGCGCGGCACGCGCGATCAACTCGCCGTGCAGGTGCGCGATGTGCGGTTGGCTCAAAGTACCCTCCCGCACCGCCAGGAAGACCGTGTGCAGCGGCGGCAGTTCCGGCTCCAGGAGAGCGACCACCGCGCGCCGGTCCAGCGCCTCGGCGCACAGATAGCGCGGCAGCACCGCGATGCCGTGCCCGGCGCGTACGCACTCCAGTACGGCACGCAGGTCGGGCACCGTCACCGCGGCCGGGGCGGTGGGCTTCGCGTCGAACACGGTCGACCAGTAGCGCCGGATCAGCGGCTGCTCCTCCGCCTCGCAGACCAGCGGCACCCCCTCCAGGGCGGTCGGCCCCTGGGCCAGGATCCGGCTCTGCGGCAGCCGCGCGGCCCAGTGCGGCGCGCCGATCAGGACGTACTCCTCGTCGGTGAGCGGCGTCCCCACGATCCCGCGCGCTCGCGGCCGCACGTCGGAGATCACCAGGTCGTGCCGGGCCGCCGCCAGGCCCGCGAGCAGCACGTCGCCCGGGCCCAGGGTCACCCGTAACCGCAGACCGCGCCGGACCAGGTCGGCCAGCGACGGCAGCACACGCAGCGCGGTCAGTTCGGTCGGGCCACCCAGGTGCACGGTGCGCCGCATCGGGTCCACGCCGCGCACCTCGCGGGCCGCGATCTCCTCGATCGCGTCCAGGTGCGGCGCGAGCCGGCGGGCGAGTTCGTCGGCGGGCCCGGTGGGCGCGACGCCGCGCGGCAGCCGCTCGAACAACTGCTTGCCGACCTGCTTCTCCAGGGTGCGGATCTGCGCGGTTATCGCCGGCTGCGAGAGCCCGAGCGACGCGGAGGCCCGGGTGAACGAACCCGCGCGGTGTACGGCCAGGAAAGTGCGCAACAGCGTCAGGTCCACGGGTCCCCCGTCTCGTGTCCCCCGACCACTCCCGAGAGCCGGGGACATCACGTGATCTTGCCCGAAGTCGCAGGTCAGCCCGGGGAGGCGGCGTCCAGGGCGCGCTGGATGTCCGCGACGAGATCCGCGGTGTCCTCGCAACCGGCCGAGAACCTGACGAATCCCTCCGGCACATCGTTGCCGGCCCAGCGCGCGCGACGTTCGGCCATACTGTGCACGCCACCGAAACTGGTGGCGTCGGCGACCAGTTCGAGGGCGCCCAGGAACCGGCGAGCGGTGTCCGCGTCGGCGAGCGTGAAGCCCACGACACAGCCGAACCGCCGCATCCGACGGGTTGCCACATCGTAGGCCGGATCGCCCGCGAGCGCGGGGTGCCGAACGTCGGCGACGTCGGTGCGGCCGAGCAGCGCCTCGGCGACGGCCAGCGCGTTGGCCGCCTGGCGGTCCACCCGCAACTGGAGGGTGGACAACGAGCGATGCGCCAACCAGGCCTCCATCGGCCCGGGCACCGCGCCGGTGAGCGAGCGCCAGGACCGCACGCGGGCGGCGAGTTCGGCGTCCGCGCAGGCCACGTACCCGAGCAGTAGGTCGCTGTGCCCGGTCAGTGCCTTGGTGCCGCTGGCCGCGGAGATGTCCGCGCCGAGCGCGAGCGGGAGTTGGCCCAGGGGTGTGGCCAGCGTGTTGTCCACGGCCACCAGGGTGTCCCGCGCGTGGGCGAGCGTGGCGATCCGCTCGATGTCGCACACGTCCAGGCCCGGGTTGCTCGGTGTCTCCAGCCACACCAGGCGGGCGCCGGGCAGGGCCCGTTCGAGTTCGACGCCGGCGGTCGACACCAGGCGTACGGTGATCCCGCGTGCGGCGAGGTGCTCGCCGAGCGTGCGGGTGGCCGGGTAGCCGTCGGACGGCAGTACGACCACGTCGCCCGGCGCGGTGAGCCCGATCAGGACGGCCGAGACGGCGGCCATCCCGGACGCGAACGTGACGGTGTCGGCGGCGCCCTCCAGGTCGCCGATCGCCGCCTCCAGACCGGTCCAGGTCGGGTTCGCGTAACGCCCGTACTGGTAGGGACCGTTCACCTCGCCGGGCAGGTGGTACGTGCCGGCGAAGACCGGGCCGGGCAGGAAGGGGTCGCCCGGGGCGTGGCCCGGACTGCCGGCCCGGACCGCCCGGGTACCGTCGCTCCACTCGGTGGCCATCACGACTCCTTCGCTGCCTGTTTCACGTGAAACGTTGCGCGGCCCCTCGGCGTGCCCTCGGGGCGACGCCGTGCCGAGGCCGCGCCCGCGGACCTCAGTCGCGGTCCAGGATCATGCTCAGGAACCAGCTCACGATGCTGATCACCAGGGCGCCGAGGAGTGCGGCCCAGAAGCCGTCGATGTGGAAATCGAGGTCCAGCTTGTTCGAGATCGCCTCGGTCAGCCACAACATCAAGGCGTTGATCACGAACGTGATCAGTCCGAGCGTGAGCACGAACAGTGGTAGTGAGAACAGCTTCACCAACGGTTTGATGACGGCGTTGACGATCCCGAAGATGAGCGCGACCACGACTATCGTCTTGGCCTTGCTGCCGGCCGACGCACCGTCGGCGAGATCGATTCCGTGTACGAACCAGCTTGCGAACCAGATGGCCAGTGCGTTGACAACCAGTTTGACGACCAGGCTTTTCATATCTTGATGCTGGCATCCGGTGGATGCCTCCCGCTTGAGCATGATGAGAAAGTCTGTTCGTGTCGGTAAGGAGTTTGGTCACATGAAGGTCTTCCGCCTCGATGATCTGGACGCCGAGCGCGCGTTCGAGCAGGGCGCGTACCTGAAGTTCCTCAGCGAGCGGAACTTCTCGATGGGCCTGTACGCCCTCGAACCGGGCGAGACCGATACGCAGAAGCCGCACGGTCAGGACGAGGCGTACGTGGTGATCAGCGGTCGGGCCACGCTGACCGTCGGCGACGAGTCCACCGACGTCGCGCGCGGCAGCGTCGTGTACGTCCCGGCCGGCGTGCGGCACCACTTCCACCGGATCACCGAGCCGCTGCGCGTGTTGGTGTTCTTCTCGCCGCCGGAGGGCTGAGCGCGATGCGCGCGGCGCGCGCGAGGGGCGCACTCACGGGCGGGCCCGGACCGGTGTACGACAATCTGATCTTGGGATCCGGGATTCGGATCCCGGGATCCGACGATCGGGAGTAGACCTGATGGCGCTGCGCGACGAGCTCTGGGCCGCGATCGAGGACGTCTACGCGGCGATCCTCGAGCACCCGTTCATCCACGGACTGACCGACGGCACGCTGCCGCGCGAGGCGTTTCGGCACTACGTCGTGCAGGACTCGCACTACCTGCGCGACTACGCCAAGGCGCTCGCGGTGTGCGCGGCCAAGGCGCCGGACGAGGCGACGACCGTGCAGTTCGCCGGCGACGCGGCCGGTGCGATCGCCGCCGAGCGCTCGTTGCACGAGGGCTTCATGGTCGACTTCGGCAGCTCGGTGGCGGACGCGACCGCGACCGAGCCGGTGTTGCCCAGCACCCGGGCGTACGTCAGCTACCTGCTCGCCACGGTGCACAACGGCTCGTTCGCCGAAGGTGTGGCCGCGGTGCTGCCCTGCTACTGGATCTACGCCCGCGTGGGCGACGCGCTGCTGGCCAAGGGCTCGCCCGACGAGCTGTACGGGCGGTGGATAGCCACCTACGGCGCCGAGGAGTTCCAGCAGACGGTGCGCGCGGTGCTCGATCTGGTGGATCGGATCGGCGAGGACCTCTCGGCGACCGAGCGGGCTCGGATGATCGAACACTTCACCACCACGGCCCGCTACGAGTGGATGTTCTGGGACGCCGCGTGGCGCGGCGAGCGCTGGCCGGTCTGAGCGGATCGGGCCGGGCGACGCGACGCGCCCCGGCCGGCCGGAATCGGCCCGGTCGGAACCGGTCCGCCCGGATACGACGTGTCCTCCCGGGGAATGTGGTCCCCGGAAGCACGTCTCGCGTGGGATCGCGTGACTGGGGGTTGAACGATGCAGACATGGCCGCAGTGGGTGCGGATCGGTGTGCCGGTGCTCGCGCTGGTGCTGCTGTGCTGGTTGCTGATCTGGCTGTTCTCGGCCTTCCTGATGCTCATCGTCAAGGGTGTCGTGGGGCTGCTCGTCACGGTCGGGATGGTCGTGCTCGCGCGTACCGCGGTGGTCGGCCGCGAACCGCGGGATCCGCTCGGCTGAAACCCGACGCTGGTCGTGCGACCGGCGGTGTGCCAGGGTGGGGGCGCACCACACGGAGATACACGGGAGCTCGGGGCACCGGGCTGAGAGGGCGCTGAGGCCGCGCCGACCGCAGAACCTGACCGGGTAATGCCGGCGTAGGGAGCCTTTCCATGACCTCGCACGACACTTCGCTGCCCGCTGTCCCGGTTGCCGACCCGGCCGCCGAGAGCACGGTCACCAGCGGACCGATTTCCCCCGCCCACCACCGCGGCTACGTCCCCGGATCGCGCGAGGACCTGCGCGTTCCGGTACGCACGGTGCATCTGACCAACGGCGAGACGGTTCGCCTGTACGACACCTCTGGCCCGTACACCGACCCCGCCTTCGAGGTGGACGTGCGGCGCGGCCTGCCCGCGCTGCGGGAGGCCTGGATCGAGGAGCGCGGCGACACCGTCCGCTACGACGGGCGGATCGGCGCGCTCACCCCGGCCGGTTTCGCGGTGCCCGGCGCCGGGGCCCGACCCAGGCGCGCGTCCGGGGCCGAGGCGGTGACCCAACTCGCCTACGCGCGGCGCGGACTGGTCACCCCGGAGATGGAGTTCGTGGCGATCCGCGAGGGCCTGACGCCCGAGCTGGTCCGGGACGAGATCGCCGCCGGTCGCGCGGTGCTGCCCGCGAACGTCAACCATCCGGAGATCGAGCCGATGGTGATCGGCAAGAACTTCCTGGTCAAGGTCAACGCGAACATCGGCAACTCGGCGGTGACCTCCTCGATCGAGGAGGAGACCGACAAGCTGGTGTGGGCGATCCGGTGGGGCGCGGACACGGTGATGGACCTGTCCACCGGCAAGGACATCCACACCACCCGCGAGTGGATCGTGCGCAACTCGCCGGTCCCGATCGGCACGGTGCCGCTGTACCAGGCGCTGGAGAAGGTGAACGGCAAGCCCGAGGAACTCACCTGGGAGCTCTACCGCGACACCGTGATCGAGCAGTGCGAGCAGGGCGTGGACTACATGACGGTGCATGCCGGCGTGCTGCTGCGCTACGTGCCGCTGACGGCCCGTCGCAAGACCGGGATCGTCTCGCGCGGCGGCTCGATCATGGCCGCGTGGTGCCTGGCGCACCACCGGGAGAACTTCCTCTACACGCACTTCGCCGAGCTGACCGAGATCCTGCGCGCGTACGACGTGACCTACTCGCTCGGCGACGGTCTGCGCCCGGGCTCCATCGCGGACGCCAACGACGCGGCGCAGTTCGCCGAGTTGGAGACGCTGGGCGAGTTGGGCCGGATCTCCCGCTCGATGGACGTCCAGGTGATGATCGAGGGCCCCGGCCATGTGCCGATGCACAAGATCAAGGAGAACGTCGACCTCCAGCAACGCATCTGCGACGAGGCGCCGTTCTACACACTCGGTCCGCTGACCACGGACGTCGCCCCCGGCTACGACCACATCACGTCGGCGATCGGCGCGGCGATGATCGGCATGTGGGGCACCGCGATGCTCTGCTACGTGACGCCGAAGGAGCACCTGGGCCTGCCGGACCGGGACGACGTCAAGGCGGGCGTGATCGCGTACCGGATCGCGGCGCACGCGGCGGACCTGGCCAAGGGGCACCCGGGTGCGCAGGCCTGGGACGACGCGCTCTCCGACGCCCGTTTCGAGTTCCGTTGGCAGGACCAGTTCGACCTGGCGATGGATCCGGACACCGCGCGCGCCTACCACGACGCGACGCTCCCGGCGGAGCCGGCCAAGACGGCCCACTTCTGCTCGATGTGCGGACCGAAGTTCTGTTCGATGCGGATCTCGCACGACATCCGCGCGGAGCATGGCGACGGCGCCGTCGCGACGGAGGTGGACGCCGAGGCCGGGATGCGGGCCAAGTCGCGGGAGTTCGCCGCCTCGGGCAACCGCGTCTATCTGCCGTTGGCCGACTGACGCACGCGTCGACGACGTCCCGGGGGACGGCCTCTCGGGAGATCGACGTCCCGGGAGCGGGCCGGCTTCCGGGACGTCGTCAGGTCGGTCCGGGCCGGTCGCTCTCGCCGGCGACGATGACGCCGTGCTCGTAGGCGAAGACGACCGCCTGCGCGCGATCCCGCAGGCCCAGTTTGGCGAACATGCTGCCCACATGGCTCTTCACGGTCGCCTCGGTGACCACCAGACGGGCGGCGATCTCGCTGTTGGACAGGCCGCGGGCGACCAGGAACAGGGCTTCTCGTTCGCGCGGGGTCAGGCCCGCCAGGAGCGCGGGCGAGGAGCGGAGCGGTTCGGTGCGGGTGGCGAAGTTCTCGATCAGGCGGCGGGTGATCGAGGGCGAGAGCAACGCCTCCCCGTCGTGGACGACGTGGATGGCCTCCACGAGGCGGGCACGGGAGGCGTCCTTGAGCAGGAAGCCCGCGGCGCCGGCGCGCAACGCGCCGAAGACGTACTCGTCCAGGTCGAACGTGGTCAGGATCAGCACGCGTGGCGGCGGCGAGATGCCGGCGGCGTGCAGGCGGGCGGTGGCCTCGACGCCGTCCATCCGCGGCATCCGGATGTCCATGAGCACCACGTCCGGACGTAGGGCGCCCGCCAGTTCGATCGCCTCGTCGCCGTCCTCGGCCTCGCCGACCACGACGAGGTCGTCCTGCGTCTGCAGGAACAGGCGAAGGCCGGTCCTGATCAGCTCCTGGTCGTCGACGATGAGCAGGCGGATGCTCATGCGGGATCCCCCAGCGGCAGTCGGGCCGCGACCTCGAACCCGCCGTCCGCGCCGGGCCGGGCCTCCAGTTCGCCGCCGAGGACGCCGATGCGCTCGCGCATGCCGACGATGCCGTGGCCGCCGGTCGAGGGTTCGGACACCCGCTCGCCGTCGTTGACGACCGCGACCCGCAGATGGGTGCGGTCGAAGTCGAGGGTCACCGCGACGTGTGTGGGTCGGGCGTGCTTGAGCACGTTGGTCAGTGCCTCCTCGACGATGCGGTAGACCGACAACTCGACGCCGCCGGCCAGCGGTCGGGACGTGCCGGTGACCTCCAGGCGCGCGGGCAGCCCCGCCTCGCCGTACGAGGCGACGAGCGCGGGCAGTTGGGCCAGCGAGGGCTGCGGACGCATCCGCACACCCTGGTCCGGCTCGCGCAGCAGCAGCAACATCCGGCGCAACTCGACCAGGCTCTGCTCGGCGTTGCTCTCGACCCGCCCCAGGGTGTCGTCGGCCACGTCCGGCGCGGTGCGCAGTACGTCGCGCGCACCGCGTACGCCCACCAGGGTCACGGTGACCGAATGGGCGATGATGTCGTGCAGTTCGCGGGCGATCGCCGCGCGCTCGCGCTGCGCCGCGATCACCGAGAGCTGCTCGCGCTCGCGCTCGAGGTGGGCCGTGCGCTCCTCCAGGGCCTCGGTGTAGCGCCGTCGGGTCTGTGCGTAGGTGCCCAGTCCCCACGCGACGACGGAGACGGGGATCGAGACGATGCTCGCCGACATCAGGACCAGCGCCGTCGGCGCGAGGGCGGCCACCGCCACACGCCGATTCCGCAGTTCGGCGACGGTGTAGAGGGCCACCAACGTCGGCGCCCCGCCGGGGTAGGCGCCGGTGGCCGCGAGCAGCGCCTCGATCGAGCAGACGAGCACCAGCACGGTGAGGGTCGCGCGCCGGCGGGCGAGCAGGAGCGCACCGGTGAGGACGACGAGTGCGAGGGGCAGCGTCGGGACGGGTGTCGAGTCCTCGAAGGTCACACCGATCTCGACGCTCGTGGTCACCACCGCGACGACGGCGTCGAACACGGCCGAGCGGCGCGCTCGGACCCACCGGCGCGCCGCTCGTACGTACCGGAGAACCGGGTTCACGCCAGGTCACGCCGACGCTCGCCGGCGACGGCCGCGATCACCAGCGCGACCGCCCAGGCGCCGAGGACCACCGCGGCGGCACCGGCCGACAGCGTCGTGTGGTGCGTCGACCGCGCCAGCACACCGGCCGCCCCGAACGGCGTGTAGTTGGCGGCGGACTCGGCGACACCGGCGACCAGCGGAAGCACCGCGAAGTTCACCGGCAACACCACGACCACCCCCACGACCGGGCTGCGCACCATCGCCCCGATGGCGGCACCCATGATCGCAGACAGCACGAAGGCGGCCAGGTTGCCCGCCGCGACCGAGGCGACCTCCCCCGGGGCGAGGTCGGCTCCCGGATGGTCGGCGAGCAGCGGCAGGGCGAGCCCGACGGACACGGCGACCAGCAGTGCCCCGATCAGCAGACCGGTCACCGCGTAGGCGCCGATCCGGGCGAGCAGGACCAAGCCGCGGTCGCGCCGGGCCACCAGCGCCGCGGGTGCGGCGGTGCGGTGGCGGTACTCGCCGGCCACGCCGACGAGTCCCCACAACATCAACAGGACCGGCAGCCCGGACAGCGCCTCCTCCTTCTCGGCCACCTCGTCCAGCCGGCCCGACGCCACGGCGACGATCACGACGTTGAGCACGGTGAACGCGACGCCGCCGGCCACGAAACCGTGGATCGAGCGGGTGGTGAGGGTCTTGAGCAACTCGCCTCGCAACAGCCGGCTCATGCGCTTGGGCCCTTCATCGGAGCCTGCGTCCCGCCCTCGGTCAGATCGAGGAACACGTCCTCCAGGGAGGCGGTCCGCGAGGTGATCTCCTCCAAGGGGATGCGTTCGCGCAGGGCCAACCCGGCGACTTCCGCGGCGGTCAGTCCTTCGATCCGCAACCCGCCGGTGTCCGCGGGCCGGATGCGTCCGCCGGCGCCCTCGACGAGTGCCGACAGCCGCTCGGGCTCGGGGGTGCGTACCGAGAGGGCACCCTGTTCGAGATCGCCGATCGTGCCGGTGTGGATCAGCCGGCCCTTGTCGATGACGACGACGTCGTCGACCGTCTGCGCGGCCTCGCCGAGCATGTGGCTGGAGAGCAGGGTGGTGCGACCGCGGGCGGCCCGGTCGCGGAGCAGGGTGCGCAGTCGGCGGATCGCCTGCGGGTCCAGGCCGTTGACCGGCTCGTCCAGGACGAGCACCTCGGGATCACCGAGCAACGCGGCGGCCAGACCGAGGCGTTGGCGCATGCCCAACGAGTACTTGCCGACCCGCCGCCCGGCGGCCTGCTCCAGCCCGACGGTCTCCAGCATCTCGTCGACCCGGCCGGCCGGCAGCCTGGCCAGCAGCGCCAGGGCTCGGAGGTGGGCTCGGCCGGTCCGGCCGGGATGGGCTCCGCACGGCTCGATGTGCACACCCAGCGCGCGGGCGTCGGCGGGCACCGGGCCGCCTCGAAAGGACACGTGACCGGCGGTGGGCCGGGCCAGCCCGACGATCGTCTTCAACACGGTCGTCTTGCCCGCGCCGTTGGGGCCGAAGAACCCGGTCACCGCGCCCTCCCGCACGGTGAAGGAGAGCCGGTCGACCACTGTCGTGCGCCCGTAGCGCTTGGTCAGTTCGTGGACCGCGATCGCCGCGGTCGGTGATGGCACCGAAGTCATACCGAGAGCATCGACGCCCCCGGTCTCCCGGTCCTCAGCCAAAAGATCAAACCCGCCCTGCCACCGAAGGAGGAGCCGGCCGGCCGTTCCCCGGCTACATTCAAAGCCTTTGTTGCCTTTATATAGAGGAGACCGGTATGAGCGTCACGACGATCGACCTGGACGACGACGCCCTGGCGAAGGCGCTGCGGGTCTCCGGCGGCGCGACCAAGAAGGAGGTGGTGAACACCGCCCTCCGCGAGTACGCCGAGCGCCACGAGCGGGCCGCCCGGCGGGCGCGTCACATACAGGCCGCCCAGGAGTGGGACTACGACGGGTGGCAGCGACTCCACGACGCCGAGAAGCGAGGCGAGGAGTGATCCGGTACCTCGTGGACTCCACCGCCGTGTGGCGGCTGTTGCGCGAGCCGAGCTCGAACGACGCGTGGGGAGAGGACATCGACCTGCGGGTCATCGGGTCCTGTGCCCCGCAGCGCACCGAGTTCCGCCGCTCCGCCCGCAACCTGGCGCAGTACGAGCAGATGGGCGAGATGTTCGCCGACCTGTACCCGGACGTGCCGCTGTCGAAGAACATGTGGGGCTGGATCGAGTCCGCGCAGTTTCGGCTGGCCCAGGCCGGAGGCGCCGTTCGGGCGCTGTCCGCGGTGGATCTGATGGTCTGTGCGATCGCGGCCCAGCACGGGCTGATCGTGCTGCACGACGACAACGACCTCGTTACCGCGGCCGGCGTCCTGCCCGACGTTCTGCAACGCAACATCCGCGACATTCCGGCGTAGCCGGCCGTGGGCGCCCGGGATCATGGGTGGGGGCGGGGCCGGGGTGATGGGGTGCGGGTGGCTCGGGGTACGGGTGTGGGGCCCGGGAGGCGGGGCGGGCGGGCGGAGGTCGAGGGGCCCAGGGCGAGGGTGGTCATCAGGGTGGCGCTTGCCCAGTGGGACGGGTTGGTGAGGGAACGGTTCAGGCGCATGACGGAATCCCTTGTGGGGGCGAGGCGGGGGTGGCGGTGCGTCAGTGCGTGTCCGGGACCAGGACGACCTTGCCGGTGACCGTGCCCGATTCGGCCAGCGCGAGGGCGTCGGCGGCCCGGCCGAGCGGGATGCGGGCGGCGACCTGGGCGGTGATGGTGCCGGCCGCGAGCAGGGCGAAGACCTCGGACAGGTCGGCGCGCAGGCGGGCCCGGAAGGTCGCCGGGCGGCGCTTGCCGGCCCAGATGTTGTAGAAGTGCGTGCGCCGGCCGTTGGGCAGCAGGTTCCACCAGATGAGGCGGGCCACCAGCTTGAGCACCGGCAGCCGGGACGAGCCGGACGCGTTCTTGGTGGCCGCCGTCCCGTACGAGACGAGGGTGCCGCCCCGGGCGAGCAGCCCGAACGAGTCGACGATCCCCTCGCCGCCGACGTGGTCGAAGACGGCGTCGACTCCGTTCGGGGCGTGCGTGCGCACCTCGGCGGGCAGGTCGGCGGCGCGGTAGTCCAGCGGGATCGCGCCCAGGGCGCGCACCGCGTCGTGGTGGCGCGGCGAGGCGGTGCCGATCACCCGGACGCCCGCGTGCGTGGCCAACTGGACCAGCGTCGAACCCACGCCACCGTTGGCGCCGTGGACCAGGATGGTCTGTCCCCGGCGGATCCCGGCCGTGCGGTGCAACATCTGCCACGCGGTGATCCCGTTGACGACGACCGTCTCCGCCTCGGCCGGGTCGATGGCCTCGGGCACCTCGACCAGGTCGGCGGCCGAAACCACCGCCAGGCTCGCCCACCCGCCCACCTTGGTCAGCGCGGCGAACCGGCGGCCGACCAGCGCGGCATCGCCGCCGGGCCCGACCCGCAGGACCGTACCGACCAGGTCGTAGCCGGGGACGAACGGGAAGGCCGGCTGGTCGTAGTACTTGCCCCGCCGCATCTGCTGCTCGGCGAAGGACACCCCGGAGGCGTCGACCGCCAGCAGGACCTCCCCGGCCGCCGGCTCCGGCGCCGGGCGCACCCGGACTTCAAGACCCTCGGGCTCGACGATGCCCGGCAGCACGATCTCGGTGACCGAGTCGATGACCGAGTCGATGACCGAGTCGGCGCCGGCTTCGGTGGCGGTCTCGGTTGCGGTGGCATTCATCGGAACTCCAAGTGATCGACTTTAACGTCTGTTATAGCCTCTAACTTAAATGCATGCCACCAGCGTGTCAAGCATCGGTCGGGGACTTCCGGCTAGGACCCGCGCCGGAGCGGCACCGACCAGGTCACCGTCGTTCCGCGGCCCTCCGGCCCCGGTCCGAACGCGGCCCGACCGCCCAACTCCTCCGCGCGGGCGGCCAGGTTGGCCAGCCCGCTGCGCCGACCGCCGGGCGCGATGCCCACGCCGTCGTCGGTGACCGCCAACTCGACCCGGCCGCCGGTCACCGCGAGGCTCACCTCGACCCGGGACGCGTGCGCGTGGCGGGAGGCGTTGGACAGGACCTCGCGCAGCGCGGCGAGGAGTTGCTCGGCGACCTCGTCCGAGACGGTCGAGTCGACCGGGCCCGTGAAGGTGACCGTCGGCTCGAAGCCGAGCGTGGCGGCCGACGCGCTCGCCTCGCGCAACACCCGGCCGCGGACCCCGGTCGGCCCCTCACGCGGCGGGTTCTGCAACGCGAAGATGGTGCTGCGCACCTCGCGGATCGTCGCGTCGAGTTCGTCCACCGCCTGGTTGATCCGGGCGGTCACGGCCGGCACCCGCGCCAGCCTGGCCGCGCCCTGGAGCATCATCCCGGTCGCGAACAGCCGCTGGATGACCAGGTCGTGCAGGTCCCGGGCGATCCGGTCGCGGTCCTCGAACACCGCCAGTCGCTCCCGGTCGCGCTGCGCGCTCGCCAGCATCAGCGCGATCGCCGCCTGGCCGCCGAACGCCTGGGCCATCGAGCGCTCGGTCCGGTTGAACGGGACCGCGCCGATCCGCTTGTCCAACTCCAGCGCGCCGAGGATGCGTTCGTTGGCGATCAGCGGAACGAACAGGCCCGGCCCGAAGCAGCGGGACTGGTCCAGCATCACGTTCGGGTCGGTGCTCATGTCCGCGATGAAGATGCTGCGCCCGGTGTTGATCGCCTCCGCGACCGGGCTGTCCTGCGCGACCACCGTGCCGCCCAGGCCCGCGAGGTCCTCGCCGGAGGTGACCTCGACCAGGTACGAGCCGTCCGGCTGGGTCAGGTACATCGCGGCGAAGTCCGCCTCGGCCAGGCTGCGCGCGCGTTCGGCCACCACCGCGAGCGCCTCGTCCGGGTCCTGCGTGGTCAGCAGCGCCGTGGTGACGTCCGCCGAGCCCATGATCCACTTCTCCCGGCGGGCCGCGCTCTCGAATAGGCGCGCGTTCTCGATGGCCACCCCGGCCGCCGCCGCGAGGGCCCGGACGACCTGCTGGTCCTCGACGCTGAAGCCCGGCCGGCCGCGCTTCTCGGTGAGGTACAGATTGCCGAACACCTCGTCGCGCACCCGGATCGGCACGCCCAGGAACGAGTGCATCGCCGGGTGGTTCGGCGGAAAGCCGTAGGACGCCGCGTGCCGGGCCAGATCGTCCAGGCGCAGCGGCTCCGGGTGCTCGATCAGCAGGCCCAGGATGCCTCGCCCGTGCGGGAGTTCGCCGATCCGCTCGCGGTCCGCGTCGGCGATGCCGACGGTGATGAAGTCGGACAGGTTGTTCTCCGTGCCGATCACGCCGAGCGCGGCGTAGCGCGCGTCCACCAGATCGGCGGCGGCCTCGACGATCCGGCGCAGCGTGGTGTGCAGGTCCAGGTCGGCGCCGACCGCGATCACGGCTTCGAGCAGCCCCTGGAGCCGCTCCCCGGCCGCCGCCGCCGAGCCGAGCCGCTCGACCACCTCGGCCACCAGGTCGTCCAGACCGAGCGAGGCCGGCGCGGCCGACGCCGACGCGGCCGGTCCGGGCGCGCGATCGGAGCGACCCGCCCCGTCGGGCTCGTCGGCGCTGTCGGCACTGCCGCCGGTGGCGTTCACCATGAACGCAGCCTACGTGGGCAAATCCGGATGAAACCACCAAACCATCCCGGACACGCGTACGGATCCCCCCGCACGGTTCACGCCTACCGGTCCGCACACGCAGATGCACGCGCGAAAGCACGCCGCCCTCGCTCAGCCGAAAGCCCCCGCCACGTACACCGTGCGGGGCGGCAGGTATTCCACGATCACCACCAACGAACCCACCGGGTGCTCCTCGCCGGGCAGCGCCGGGTACGCGAGGAACGCCTCCACGCCGCCGCGCACCTCGATCATGACCTCGCCCACCAATCCGGGACCGATTCCCCCGGTGACCTTCCCGCGTTTGCCGACCATGTCGACCATTGTGTGGCCCGGCCCGCCCCGGACGGCGTGATCCGGCTCTCCCGCCCCGAGCGGGTGGGAGAGCCGGCGCCGACGGTCGGTCAGCCGAGGAGGGTGGTGCCCTCGTCGGAGGCCTCGCGCAGACGCGAGCGCATGAACGGCAGGATGCCCCGGTGCAGGATCGCCCGGCGCCATTCCTCGCGGGCCAGGTACACCTCGACCTCGCCGGTCGGCCGCGCCCGATTGCGCGCGGCCACCGCCAGCATCGCGAGTCCCCCGATCGCCGCCGCCCCGAGCGAGATGCCCACGGCCGCGATCGAGGCGAGTTGCATCGTGTGCTGCATGGACGAGTCGTCCATCGTGAGCGGCAGCAGCACGTAGCCCACGATCAGGAAGACGACCGCCGAGATGCCGGCCACGATCACCGCCATGGCGGTGGCGAGCGCGAACCAGCCGAAGCTCTCGCCGGCCTCGATCATCGAGGCGCCGAAGTCCTGTCGGATTCCGGACTCGAAACGCTGCTCTGTACGTTCGTAGCGGTCGTACTCGTCGCGTGCCGCGTCCGCGATCGACGGGGTCGCGTCCAACGTGGCCGTCCGCAACTGCTCGACGTTCAGGTTGGGTACCGCCGCAAGACCGGAGAGGGTCTCCTCCAGGTGCAGCGCGTCATCGACGAACTGCTCGTACTGACGGCGGTGCTCGTCACTTCCAAACCAGTGTTGCATCGGATCCCCCGAATGAGGCCGCGCGGGCGTGTCCCGCGTCCGCCGGGCCCGTCAGGGGACCCGTGCAAGCTGTCGGTGGATCAACGACCCGCAAAAGCACCTGACGGTGTCGAGGCGGATACTTATTGATGATAGGGTGCATCCCCCGCTTTTGGGCAGGGAGTTCCCTACGACCGCGGCTCGTCTCCGGTGTTGCCGCCGAGGGCGCCCAGGTCGTATTCGCGACCCTGCGTCTCCTCCAACGAACCGGCCGCCGCGCTCGGCGGCGTGGCGGACAGCGGCAGGCGCGCGACCAGACACGGGCCGCCCAGGTAGATCCCGCCGTCCAGGTTGACCACCTGTCCGTCCGCGTACACGCGCGGCTCGACGATCGTCGTGGGGTCCTCGCCGGTCTGGTACGGGATCGGGGTGTGGCCGTGCACGATGCGCCGGCCGCCCAGCTCGCTCAACAGGTCGGCCGCCGCGTACGGGCCGACCTCGCCCATGAAGGCGCCGCGTCGGGTCAGGTTGCGGAACAGGTCCCACCACGAGAGCGGATCCGGCTCGCGCAGTATGTCCGCGACCGCGCCGTCCACCTCCTCGATGGTGTCGCCGTATTCGAGGTAGGCGTTGCTGTCCGAGTGGATCAGCAGGTGCCCGTCGACCACCGCGGCGACCGGCTGCGCGGCCAGCCAGCCGGCCTGTTCGTCGGTGAAGCGGTCCAGGTCGGACTGCATGCCGCCGTTGCGCAGCCAGATCTCGCGGAACGTGGTCGAGCCGCCCGCCACCGGCACCGGGTGGTCGCCGAAGCGGAACACCCCCAGCAGCAGGATCTCGTGGTTGCCCAGCAACATCCGGGTGCTGCCGCCGACCTCGGCGGACTCGCGGGCCAGCGCCATCGCCAGTTCGACCACGCCGATGCCGTCCGGGCCGCGGTCGGTGAAGTCGCCGAGGAACCACAGCCGGGCCCGGCCGCCGCACCAGTGCGCGTCCGCGTCGATCAGGTCCCGCGCGCGCAGGGCGGCCTTGAGCTCCTCCAGATGACCGTGGACGTCACCGACCACGTACAGCGGGGCGTCCTGCTCCGCTGCGGCGCCCATCGGGGCCGGTGTAGCCGAGACGTTGCTCACCAGAAGGGTCCTTTCTTCAGATCCGCACCACCGTACGGCGGCGATGCCGACACCCGTCGTGAACCAAGACGCACGCCGGCCGGGTTCGGCTGCGGTTCACCCGGTCCGATTCGGATGATTCCTGGACCGTATCTCTCGTGCGGGCACGGCGGAACGGACCACGCTCAATTGTGCGCGCAGCCGTGCCCGTCCCACCGGGCGGCCCCGACCCGAGCCGACCGGGTCGCGCGGGTGCCCGGCGGTCAGCGGCGAGTGGACGAGTCGCGCACCGAAAGCCGGGTGGGCACGGTGCGCTGGGCGGGCAGCAGCGGCCCGGCCCCGGCATCGTCGATCACGCTCACCAGCAGTTCCACCGCCCACGCGCCGGCCAGCGCCGGTTGCAGGCTCAGCGAGGTCACCGACGGATCGGCCCCCTCGCCGCAGCAGGCCAGGAGCAGGTCGTCGGGCACCCGCAGTTCGCGCGCCCGGGCCGCGGTGAGCAATTCGGCCGCGCACCCCTCGTGCAGCCCGAAGACCGCGTCCGGGGTCAGGTCGAGCAGCCGGGTCGCGGCGGCCCGACCGGCGCCGGGCGTACGAGCCTCGTACTCCTCGGTGATCGGCGACACGCCCCGATCCGCGCACCACGCGCGGTAGCCCGCGACGCCCTTGGCCGCGCCCGGTCCGTCCGAGGCGGCCAGCAGCCCGATCCGGGCGGCGCCCGCGTCGGCGAGGTGGTCGAGCACCGAACGCACCGCGGCCACGTGGTCGTTGTCCACCCAGCCGTACACCGGGGTCGAGCCCGGATGACCGCCGCTGACCACGGGCACCCCCCGGCGCAGCAGCTCGTGCACGAGCGGATCGTCGTCCGCGGGATCGACCACGATCGTGCCGTCCAGCGCGACGTTGCCCCACACGTCGTGCGGCGAGGAGGCGGGCAGCACGACCAGCGCGTAGCCCAGGTCCAGGGCGGTCGCGGTGGCCGAGCGCACCAGTTCGGCGAACCACGCGAACTCGGTGAGCGCGAACGGCTCGGTGGAGCGCATGGTCGTGGTCAGCCCGAGCAGCCCCGAGCGACCGGTGCGCAGCGTGCGCGCCGCGGCCGAGGGCCGGTAGCCCAGCCGATCCGCGACCTCGCGCACGTGCAGTCGGGTCGTGTCGGGCAGTCGGCCCTTGCCGTTGAGCGCGTCGGAGACGGTCGTGATCGACACCCCGGCGGCCGCCGCGACGTCCCGGATGCCCACCCGGATCCGCCGCCCCACACGCGGTACATCTGGCGCTGTCATCGTCCCGACAGTAGGCCGAATGCGCCGCCCTGGCCGGGTTCATGTCATTGCTTTACGAAGAAACGTATCGCCCCATACCTACCGCTGAACCTTCGGCGACTGACTCGTGCGGCCCGACCATGCCCTCCCCGGCCGGCGGACCATAGAGTTGACACGACCGGGACGTGCGCCCAGGCACCCCGACCAGTATGCGAGGAGGACGGGCGTGACCCAGCACAACGCCCCAGGTACGGACGACGGCGCCACGGTGAGGTTCCGGGCGGCCCTGGCGGGGGTGCCCGTCTACAAGGCGGGCAAGGCGCCGGTGGTGGAGGAGGGCCTGCCGTCGTACAAGCTCGCCTCCAACGAGAACCCGTACCCGCCGCTGCCCAGTGTGCACAAGGTGGTGGCCGACGCCGTCGGCGAGATAAATCGCTACCCGGACCCGAGCAACGCGGAGTTGGCCGAGGCGCTGGCCGAGCGCTTCGGGGTGCCCGCGTCGCACATCGTGGCCGGCACCGGCTCGGTGACCGTGGCGCAGCAGTTGGTGAACGCGACGGCCGGCGAGGGCGACGAGGTCGTCTTCGCGTGGCGCTCCTTCGAGGCGTACCCGCTGCTGGTGCTGCTCGCGGGCGCGACGCCGGTGCCGGTGCCGCTGCTCGCCGACGAGAGCCACGACCTGGACGCGATGGCCGCCGCCGTCACCGAGCGGACCCGGCTGATCTTCGTGTGCAACCCGAACAACCCGACCGGCGTGGTGATCCACCGTGCCGAGCTCGAGCGCTTCCTGGACCGGGTGCCGCGTCACGTGCTGGTCGTGCTCGACGAGGCGTACCGCGAGTTCATCCGGGACGAGCAGGTCCCGGACGGGGTGGACGTCTACCGGGACCGGCCCAACGTGGTGGTACTGCGCACCTTCTCGAAGGCGTACGGTCTGGCCGGCCTGCGGGTGGGCTTCGCCATCGCGCACGAGCCGGTGGCGGCCGAGCTGCGCAAGACCGGGATGCCGTTCTCGGTGAACCGGCTGGCCCAGGTGGCCGCGATCGCCTCGATCGGCGCCGAGGGCGAACTCCTGGAGCGGGTCGACGCGTTGGTCGCCGAGCGGGAGCGGGTGCTGGAGGCGCTGATCGGCCAGGGCTGGACCGTGTTCGACTCGCAGGCCAACTTCGTCTGGCTGCGACTGGGCGAGCGCACCGACGAGTTCGCCGCGCTGTGCGAGGCGGCCGGGGTGACCGTGCGTCCGTTCTCGGGCGAGGGTTGCCGGATCACCATCGGCGAGACCGAGGCGAACACGATCTTCCTGGAGCAGGCCGCGCGGTTCATGTCGGCGTAGCGCTCTCCCGGCGCGGTCGGCGAACCGTCGTCGTTTGGGTCCGTTCGGACCACTTCGAGCCCTCTCGGGTACCCCCCTCAAGGGGTCCCCGAGAGGGCTCGCTAGTGTTTGTGAACGGATGCACAAGCTCGACTTTGTGAACCCATTCACAAAGTTTGCCGTGGTGGATCCGCGCTTCCCTCCCGGTTCATCCGGGTTTGTTCGACGGAGTGTCGGGCGGGATGCGCGGGGGCGCCGTGTGCATCGTGAACCAAACGTGCGCTCGCGTGCGAGACACGACCGGCGATCAGGAGGAATGAGGGGCCCATGGACCTCGCCGTCGAAACACTCGACGTAGCCCGGTGGCAGTTCGGCGTCACGACCGTCTACCACTTCCTCTTCGTCCCGCTCACGATGGGTTTGTCCATCCTCGTCGCGTGTCTGCAGACCGCGTGGGTGCGCACCGGGAAGGAGCACTACCTCCGGGCCACCAAGTTCTGGGGCAAGCTCTTCCTGATCAACTTCGCGCTCGGCCTGGTCACCGGCATCGTGCAGGAGTTCCAGTTCGGGATGAACTGGTCCGACTACTCGCGCTTCGTCGGCGACATCTTCGGCGCCCCGCTCGCGATCGAGGCGCTGGTCGCCTTCTTCCTCGAGTCGACCTTCCTGGGGTTGTGGATCTTCGGCTGGGAACGACTGCCGAGGAAGATCCACCTGGCCACCATCTGGGCCGCCGCGATCGGCACGATCCTGTCGGCCTACTTCATCCTGGCCGCGAACTCGTGGATGCAGCACCCGGTCGGCTACCGGATCAACCCGGAGACCGGCCGCGCCGAGCTGACCGACTTCGTCGCGGTGCTCACCAACAACACCGCGATCGCCGCGTTCCTGCACATCCTCCCGGCCGCGTTCCTGGTCGCCGGCGGCTTCCTGATCGGGATCAGTTGCTGGCACCTGCGCAAGCGCAACGAGGTCGCGGTGTTCCGCCCGTCGCTGCGGCTGGGCCTGTGGGTCTCGGTACTGGCGGGCATCGGCCTCGCGCTCACCGGTGACATGCAGGGCAAGCTGATGTACGAGCAGCAGCCGATGAAGATGGCCTCGGCCGAGGCGCTGTGGGAGACCTCGAAGCCGGCGCCGTTCTCGATCTTCTCCTACGGCGACGTCAACAGGGGCCACAACAAGGTCGCCATCGAGGTCCCCGGCGCGCTGTCCTTCCTGGCCAAGAACGACTTCGACGCCGAGCTGCCCGGGATCAACGACCTCCAGGAACAGTCGGTGGTCAAGTTCGGCCCCGGCGACTACCGCCCCAACATCTTCGTCACCTACTGGTCGTTCCGGCTGATGATCGGCGTCGGCATGGTCACCGCCGGCATCGGCCTGGTCGGCCTGTGGTTGACCCGGCGGCGGCGCGAGCTGCCGACCAACCCGTGGGTGTACCGGATCGGTCTGTGGACCATCGCGTTCCCGTTCGCGGCCAACTCGTTCGGCTGGATCTTCACCGAGATGGGCCGCCAGCCGTGGCTGGTGTTCGGTGTGCTCAAGACCGAGGCCGGGGTGTCGCCGAGCGTGTCCACCGGTGAGGTGCTGACCTCGCTGATCGTGTTCACGCTGCTGTACGGGGCGCTCGCGGTGGTCGAACTGGGCCTGATCCGGCGCTACGTCAAGGCCGGTCCCGAGCCGATCAAGCCGCCCGTGAGCAAGGACCCCGACGATCCGTCGGGCGACGGCGAGGGCGCCGAACGTCCGCTCGCCTTCGCGTACTAAGGGGAGAGTGTCATGGGACTCAACGAATTCTGGTTCCTGCTGATCGCCGTCCTGTGGATCGGCTACTTCTTCCTCGAGGGCTTCGACTTCGGCGTCGGCATCCTGACCAAGGTGCTGGCTCGCGACGAGACCGAGCGCCGGGTGCTGATCAACACCATCGGCCCGGTGTGGGACGGCAACGAGGTCTGGCTGATCACCGCGGGTGGGGCCACCTTCGCGGCCTTTCCCGAGTGGTACGCCACCTTGTTCAGCGGTTTCTACCTGCCGCTGCTGCTGATCCTGGTCGCGCTGATCCTGCGCGGGGTCGCGTTCGAGTACCGGGCCAAGCGCGACGAGGACCGCTGGAAGCGCGGCTGGGAACAGGCGATCTTCTGGGGCTCGCTGGTGCCCGCGTTCCTGTGGGGTGTGGCCTTCGCGAACATCACCCGCGGGGTGAAGATCGACGCGGAGAAGGAGTACGTCGGCAACCTGTTCGACCTGCTCAACCCGTACGCGCTGCTGGGCGGCGTGGTGACCACGGTGCTGTTCACCTTCCACGGCGCGGTGTTCGTCGCGCTCAAGACCGACGGCGACATCCGGGCCCGGGCCAACGCGCTGGCCGGCAGGCTCGGCCTGGCCACCGCCGTGCTCGCGGCGGCGTTCCTGATCTGGACCCAGGCGCAGCACGGCAACGGCCGCACCCTGGCCGCGCTGATCGTCGCGGTGCTCGCCCTGGTCGCCGCGCTGGCGATGAACCGGATCGGCCGCGAGGGCTGGGCGTTCGCGCTGTCGGGCGTGACAGTGATCGCCGCGGTGGCGATGCTGTTCCTGTCGCTGTTCCCGAACGTGATGCCCTCCAGCCTGGACTCGGCGTGGAACCTGACCATCCACAACGCGTCCTCGACGCCGTACACGCTCGAGATCATGACCTGGGTCGCCGCCTTCATGACCCCGATCGTGCTGTGCTACCAGGCCTGGACGTACTGGGTGTTCCGCAAGCGGATCAGCACGAAGAGCATCCCGACCAAGCCGGCCTTCGGTGCCGCCGCGGCCGACCTGGTCGGCAAGTAGCCGACCGCGGCACCGTGTAGCACCGCGCCGAAGACGCACCGACGAAAGAGCGGCTCGTGAAGCCTGTAGATCCGCGCCTGCTGACCCACGCCCGTGCCACCCGGGGCTTTCTGGCCCTGACCGTGGTGCTGGGCACGGCGGGCGCGGGTCTCGTGCTCGTCCAGGCGGGCCTGCTCGCCCGGGTGATCGTGGCGGCCTTCCAGGACGGCGCCGCGGTCGCCGACCTGTGGCCGGAGCTGGGCCTGCTGGCCGCGGTGGTCGCCGCCCGCTCGGCGATCTCCTGGCTTACCGAGGTGATCGCGCACCGCACCTCGGCGGCGGTGAAGTCGCGACTGCGTTCGCGACTGCTCGCGCACGTGGTCCGGCTCGGCCCGGCCTGGCTGGACAACGAGCGCTCCGGCGAGCTGACCACGCTGGCCACCCGGGGGGTGGACGCGCTCGACGGCTACTTCGCGCGCTACCTGCCGCAACTCGTCCTGTCCGTCACCGTGCCGGTGGCGGTGCTCGCGCGAGTGGTGTTCGGCGACTGGATCTCGGCGGTGACGATCGTGATCACCCTGCCGCTGATCCCGCTGTTCATGGCGCTGATCGGGATGGCCACCCAGAAGTACATGGACCGGCAGTGGAGCGTGCTCAACCGGCTCGCCGGACACTTCCTGGACGTGGTCGCCGGGCTGCCCACGCTCAAGGTGTTCGGCCGGGCCAAGGCCCAGGCCGCGTCGATCCGCACGATCACCGACGACTACCGTCGGGCCACCCTGAAGACGCTGCGGATCGCCTTCCTGTCCTCGTTCGCGCTCGAACTGCTGGCCACCATCTCGGTCGCGCTGGTCGCGGTCGGTGTCGGCCTGCGCCTGGTCGACGGCGATCTGAGCCTGGAGACCGCGCTCGTGGTGCTGATCCTGGCGCCCGAGGCGTACCTGCCGCTGCGTCAGGTCGGCGCCGAGTACCACGCCAGCGTCGAGGGAGTGAGCGCCGCCGAGCGGGTGTTCGCGGTCCTGGAGACCACACCGGACGCACCCGCGGGGACCGCGCCGGTGCCCGACCCGCACTCGGCCGAGCTGGTATTGACCGGCCTGACCGTGCGCCGCCCCGGCCGGACGGACGCGGCGCCGGCCGACCTGGACCTGACCGTGCGACCGGGCGAGACGATCGCGCTGACCGGGCCGAGCGGGTGCGGCAAGTCCACCGTGCTCGCGGTGCTGCTCGGCTTCGTCCGGCCGACGGCGGGCCGGATCACCGTGGGCGGCGTGGACCTGGCCGAGCTGGACCCGGACGCGTGGCGGGCCCGGATCGCGTGGGTCCCGCAGCGGCCCTACCTGTTCGCGGGCACGATCGGCGCCAACGTACGCCTGGCCCGCCCGGACGCCGGCGACGCCGAGGTGCACGACGCGCTGGTCGCGGCCGGGGCGGCCGACTTCGTGGCGGCCTCGGGCGGCCTGGACGCGCCGCTCGGCGAGGACGGCGCGGGACTGTCCGCCGGGCAGCGGCAGCGCCTCGCGCTGGCCCGGGCGTTCCTGGCCGACCGGCCGATCCTGCTCCTGGACGAGCCGACCTCGAACCTGGACGGGGCCGGCGAGGCGGACATCGTCGACGCGGTCCGGCGGCTGGCGGTCGGCCGTACGGTCGTGCTGGTCGCGCATCGGCCGGCGCTGCTGCCGTTGGCCGACCGGGTGGTGGCCGTGGGCGCGGGGGCTTGTGAGGGGGACACGGAGGGCGCGCATGCGGCGGTCGCGGCCCGGGCGCGGGTCGAGGCCGCGCGGGTGTCGGAGGCGTCGGGGGAGATGCCGGCGGCAGGGCAGCCCGTCGAGCCATCCCCGGAGGAGCCTTTCCCGACGCCCTTCGAGCAGCCTTCGGCGGACCCGTCGGTCGGCGCCGGGATCGGTCCCGGCCGCCGACTGCTCGCGCTCGCCCGGCCGTTGCGCGGACGGCTCGCGCTCGCGGTGTTGTGCGGGGCGCTCGCGCTGGGCAGTTCGGTCGGGCTGATGGCCACCTCGGCGTGGTTGATCTCGCGTGCCTCGGAGCACCCGCCGGTACTGACCCTGATGGTCGCGGTCACCGGCGTGCGCGCGTTCGGCGTCTCGCGCGCGGTGTTCCGCTATGCCGAGCGGCTGGTCGGCCACGACGCGGCGTTTCGGATCCTGGCCCGGCTGCGGGTGCGGGTCTACGAGCGGCTCGAGCGGCTGGCGCCGGCGGGGCTGCCCGCGTTCCGGCGCGGCGACCTGCTCTCGCGACTGGTCGCCGACGTGGACGCGGTACAGGACTTCTTCCTGCGCGCGCTGTTGCCCGCGTGCGTGGCGGCCGTGGTCGGCGTGGGCGCGGTGCTCGCCGTCGCGCTGGTGTTGCCCGAGGCCGGCGGCGTCCTGCTGCTCGGCCTGCTCGCCGCCGGGATCCTGGTGCCGTGGCTGGCCGGCCGGGTCGCCCGGCGGGCCGAACGCCGGGTCGCCGCGGTCCGCGGCGAACTCGCCGGCGCCGTGGTCGACCTGCTGCGCGGCACCCCCGAACTGATCGCGGCGGGCCGCGCGCCCGCCCGGCTGGCCGAGGTGGACGCGGTGGACGCGCGGCTGCGCGCGACCGAGGCGGGACAGGCCCGGGGCGCGGGCGTCGGGGCCGGGCTGGCCGCGCTGGTGTCCGGCGCGACGGTGTGGGCGTCCGCGCTGGTGGGCGTCGCGGCGGTGCACGCCGACCGGTTGAGCGGCGTGCTGCTCGCGCTGGTGGTGCTCACCCCGCTCGCCGCGTTCGAGGCCACCGTGGTGCTGCCCGCCGCCGGCCGGCACCTGCAGAGCTCGCGCCGGGCCGCGGCGCGGGTGTTCGAGGTGATCGACGCGCCGGAACCGGTGGCCGAGCCGGCCGCCCCGCTCGGGCTGCCCGCCGCGCCGCGCCCGCTGGTGGTGCGCGACCTGCACGCCCGCTGGACGCCGGACGGCCCGCCCGCACTGGCCGGCGTCGACCTCGAACTCACCCCGGGCAAGCGGCTCGCGGTGGTCGGGGCGAGCGGCTCGGGCAAGACCACGCTGGCCAACGTACTGCTGCGCTTCCTGGACCCGGCCGCGGGCTCGGTGACCCTGGCCGGCGTACCGATCACCGATCTGGCCGGGGACGACGTGCGGCGGGTGGTCGGGCTGTGCGCGCAGGACGCGCACGTCTTCGACAGTTCGCTGCGGGAGAACCTGCGACTGGCCCGTCCGGACTGCGGCGAGGACACGATCCGCGCGGCGCTGGCCCGAGCCCGGCTGCTGGATTGGGTCGACACGCTGCCCGAGGGGCTGGACACGATGGTCGGCGAGCACGGCGCGCGGCTGTCCGGCGGCCAGCGGCAACGACTCGCGCTGGCCCGCGCGCTGCTCGCCGACTTCGAGATCCTGCTGCTGGACGAGCCGGCCGAACACCTCGACCTGCCCACGGCCGACGCGCTGACCGCCGACCTGCTGGACGCGACCCGAGGCCGCACCACACTGCTGGTGACCCACCGACTCACCGGCCTGGACGCGGTGGACGAGATCCTCGTGCTGGCCGAGGGCCGAGTGCTGCAACGCGGCACGTGGGCGCACGTGAGCACCGTCCCCGGCCCGTTCCGGGAACTGCTGGAGCGCGAACACGCGGTGGGCGCGGTCACGGTGACGACCTCGGGCTGAGTGCGGCCGGCAGGGCCCGGCCCCGACCGGTCGGCGGGGTGCAACTGCCCCTGGGGAGCTCCCTCTTGGCGCGCACTCCGGGGGCGAGGACACTCCGGAACAGGCCAAAGGGGGAATGCTCCGTGCTCTACACCGTGCTCGCCGTGCTCGGTCTGCTCGTGATCCTGATCGTGGTCTTCAAACTCATGTGGCGCGTCGCCGAACCCAACGAGGCGCTCGTCATCTCCGGCTCGCGGCACCACACCGAGGGCCTGGGCGAGGGCATGGGATTTCGCATCGTCACCGGACGCGGCACGCTCGTGTTGCCGTTCGTGCAGGCCGTGCGCAAGCTCTCGCTGGATCTGAACGAGGCGGAGCTCTCGGTCGAATGCGTCACCACCCAGGGCATCCCGCTGCGCGTGCAGAGCGTGGTCATCTTCAAGATCGGCGACGACTACGTTTCGATCGCCAACGCGGCCCGTCGCTTCCTGGACCAGCAGAAGCAGATGGAGTCCCGGGTCCGCAAGGTGCTGGCCGGCCATCTGCGTTCGATCGTCGGCGGGTTGACCGTCGAGGACATGATCCGCGACCGGGAGAAGCTCACCGCGCACGTGCGCGCGGCCTCCGGATCCGACATGGAAAAGCTCGGGCTGATCGTGGACAGCCTGCAGATCCAGGAGATCGACGACCCGACCGGTTACATCAAGAACATGGCCGCGCCGCACACGGCCGCGGTGATCCGGGACGCGCGGATCGCCGAGGCGCTGGCCACCCGCAAAGCCACCGAGGCCGAGCAGGACGCCAAGGCGCGGATGGCCCAGGCCACCCGGGACAGCGAGATCCAGCAGGCCGGCTACCAGGCCGAGCGGGACGAGGCCACCGCGCGCTCGCGCCAGGCGGGCCCGCTCGCGGACGCCGCCGCCAAGCAGGAGGTGGTGGTCCAGGAGACCAGGGTCGCCGAGTTGGAGGCCATGCGGCGCGAGCAGCAACTTCAGGCGGACGTACGCAAGCCGGCCGACGCGAAGGCGTACGAGACCCGGACCAGGGCCCAGGCCGAGCGCGACGCGCGGATCTCGGCGGCCGAGGCGAGCGCCAGGGAGACCGAGTTGGCGGCGATCGCCGACGCGGAGGCGACGAAGGTGCGCGGTCTGGCCGCCGCCGAGGCCACCCTGGCGACCGGCAAGGCGCAGGCCGAGGCGGCCAAGGCCAAGGGCCTCGCCGAGGCGGCCGCGATCGCGGCCCGCGCGGCGGCGCTGGCCGAGAACCAGGAGGCCGTCGTCGCCCAACAACTCGCGGAGAACTGGCCGGAGATCGTCCGGGCCGGCGCCGAGGCCTTCGGCAACGTGGACCACATGGTCCTGCTCAACGGCGGCGACGGCATGGGCGACCTGTTCGCCAAGGCCCTGACCATGGGTGGCACCGGCCTGGGCATCGCCCGCCAACTCCTGGCCGCCACCAACCCCGCCCCCGCCAAGCCGGCCCCCACCCTCGACGTCAGGGAATCCGTCCGCATCGAGGTGGAAGCGGACCCGACCCCGGACCTCGACCCGATCCCGGACCGCCCGGACCACCCGGGCCTCGTTCTCACCGAAACCCCGGACAACTGACCCACCCGTCACCGCCGGAGCCGGACCCCTCACGGGTCCGGCTCCGGCGGTTTCCCGACCGTGTCGAACGGACTACCGTTCCTGCTCCGCCTTCTGGCGGGCCACGTAGGCCGCCGCCTGGGTGCGGCGTTCCATGCCGAGTTTGGCGAGGAGGCTGGAGACGTAGTTCTTGACCGTCTTTTCGGCCAGGTGCATCTCGGTGCCGATCTGGCGGTTGGTCATGCCCTCGCCGATCAGGTCCAGGATGCGGCGCTCCTGGTCGCTCAGGGCCGCCAGGCGCTCGTCGCCTCGGGTGCCGCCGCGCAGGCGTTCCAGGACGCGGGCGGTGGCCGCCGGATCGAGCAGCGACTTGCCGGCGGCCACGTCGCGGACCGCGCCGACCAGGTCGGAGCCGCGGATGTCCTTGAGCACGTAGCCGGAGGCGCCCGCCATGATCGCGTCGAACAGCGCCTCGTCGTCGGAGAACGAGGTGAGCATCAGACAGCGCACCTCCGGCAGTTGCGAGCGGATCTCGCGACACACCTCGACCCCGTTCCCGTCGGGAAGTCGCACGTCGAGCACCGCGACCTGCGGTCGGGTCGCCGGGATGCGCACCAGCGCCTCGGCGGCCGTGCCGGCCTCGCCGATCACGTCGATGTCGTCCTCGAGTGACAACAACTCGTGCACACCCCGACGCACCACTTCGTGATCATCGAGGAGGAATACCCGAATACTGCCTTGATCGCTCACTTGTACAGGTTCGCACGCACTTCGTCCGGGGTCTCGGTGACACCGCCGGAAGGGTTGGGAACGGGTCGCGTCCGCGGCCTTTTGTCGGGGAGCCACAAACAGTGCCGCCACGTTCGGGCCGGTCGCCACTACGTGCCGGGCGGACTGGTGGGTAACGTTGCGGTGTGCGGTTTCCGAACCGCATGCCTGTGCGCAGGTGCCTCCCGGATTCACCCGGGAATTCCTAGGAAATCCTAGGAAGTACAGCCACCAATCGCCGTGTCTGCACATCAAGGTAGCCGCGCACACCCCGCGCGGAACCGGGCCCGGCGATCCGGACCCGGTCCACGGCGACCCCGCGGACCGGACAGACGGAGGAGAGAACGTGGCAGTGGACAGTACGGACGGGACATTGTTTCCGCCCGAATCCGGAGCCGGTCCAGAACTGATCCAGTTGCTCACCCCCGAGGGTGAGCGGGTCGAGCACCCCGATTACTCGATCGACCTGTCCGATGACGAATACCTGGGTCTGTACCGTGACCTGGTTCTGGTGCGTCGCTTCGACGCCGAGGCCACCGCGCTGCAACGCCAGGGCGAACTGGGCCTGTGGGCCTCCCTGCTCGGCCAGGAAGCCGCGCAGATCGGGTCGGGCCGGGCGCTGAGTCCGGACGACTATGTGTTTCCCACCTACCGTGAGCACGGCGTCGCGTGGTGTCGCGGCGTGGATCCGTTGAATCTGCTCGGGATGTTCCGCGGCGTCAACAACGGTGGTTGGGATCCCCGCGAGAACAATTTCCATCTCTACACGATCGTCATCGGCGCGCAGACCCTGCACGGTGTCGGATACGCGATGGGCCTGCAACGCGACGGAGGCGACGGCGCGGTCGTCACCTATTTCGGTGACGGCGCCTCCAGCCAGGGCGATGTCAACGAGGCATTCACGTTCGCCGCGGTGTTCAACGCGCCCGTGGTGTTCTTCTGCCAGAACAATCAGTGGGCCATCTCCGAACCCAACGAACGGCAGATGAAGGTGCCGCTGTATCGGCGCGCCGCCGGATTCGGCTTTCCCGGAGTTCGGGTCGACGGAAACGACGTGCTCGCGTGTCTCGCGGTGACCAGGGCGGCATTGGCCCGGGCCCGGCGCGGTGAGGGCCCGATGCTGATCGAGGCGTTCACCTACCGAATGGGCGCGCACACCACTTCCGACGACCCCACCCGCTATCGGTTGAACGCGGAACTCGAGGAGTGGAAGCACAAGGACCCGATCGAACGGCTCAAGGCATACCTGCACAAGCAGGGAATCGCCGACGCCGCTTTCTTCGCGGCCCTGGAGGCCGAGAGCGAGGAACTGGGCAAGCGCGTACGCAACGGTGTGCGCACGATGCCGGATCCGGATCCGGTGTCGATGTTCGCGCACGTGTACGCCGATCCGCACACCCTCGTGGACCGGGAACGGGCCGAGTTCGAGGCTTATCACGCGTCCTTCGTCGACGCCGGGGAGGACGGGCACTGATGGCTCCCGCACAGTCGACGGGCACGACCCGTCAGATGTCGATGGTGCAGGCGCTCAACACGGGACTGCGCAAGTCCCTGGAGAGCGACCCCAAGGTTTTGATCATGGGCGAGGACATCGGCAAGCTCGGCGGTGTCTTCCGGGTCACCGACGGTTTGCAGAAGGACTTCGGCGAGGACCGGGTGGTGGACACCCCGCTCGCCGAGTCCGGCATCGTCGGCACCGCGATCGGCCTGGCCCTGGCCGGCTACCGGCCGGTCGTGGAGATCCAGTTCGACGGCTTCGTCTACCCCGCGTACGACCAGATCGTCACCCAACTGGCCAAGATGCACGCGCGTTCGCTCGGCTACGTCCGGCTGCCGATCGTGATCCGCATCCCCTTCGGCGGCGGGATCGGCGCGGTCGAGCACCACAGCGAGTCGCCCGAGGCGTACTTCGCGCACACCGCGGGCCTGCGGGTGGTGTCCTGCTCGAACCCGGTGGACGCCTACTGGATGATCCAGCAGTCGATCGCCTCCGACGACCCGGTGATCTTCCTGGAGCCCAAGCGGCGTTACTGGACCAAGGCCGAGGTGGACACCGCGGCGACGCCGGACCCGCTGTACGGCTCCCGCCTGGTCCGCCCGGGCGACGCGTGCACCGTGGTGGCCTACGGGCCGATGGTGGCGACCTGCCTGGAGGCCGCCGCGGCCGCCGCCGAGGAGGGGCGCGAGCTGGAGGTGATCGACCTGCGCTCGTTGTCCCCGCTGGACTTCGACGCGGTCGAGGAGTCGGTCAAGCGCACCGGTCGCCTCGTGGTCGTGCACGAGGCCCCGTCCTTCCTGGGCATCGGCGCAGAGGTCGCCGCGACCATCACCGAGCGCTGCTTCTACCACCTTCAGGCGCCGGTGCTCCGGGTCGGCGGCTATCACACGCCGTATCCGCCGTCCCGGGTCGAGGAGGAGTACCTCCCCGACCTGGACCGTGTGCTCGATGCCGTCGACCGCTCCCTGGCCTGGTGAGGAATTTCGTGTCCGAGGTGAAGAAGTTCCTGATGCCCGACGTCGGCGAGGGCCTCGAAGAGGCCGACATCGTCGTATGGCACGTCAAGGTCGGCGACGAGGTGAGCGATGGCCAGGTCATGGTCGAGGTGGAGACGGCGAAGGCCCTGGTCGAGCTGCCGTGTCCGTTCGACGGGGTGGTGACCGAACTCCTGGCCGCCGAGGGCGACACGGTCGCGGTCGGCGCACCGATCATCGCGGTGGCGCCGAGCGGTACGCAGGTGCCCACCGGCGCCGGCGCGGCCGCAGTGAAGGCCGACACCCGGGAGGAGGCGCTCGCGGCGGACCTCGTGCCCGAACCGGCCGAGTCCACCGAGGCCGCCGCCGGCGCCGAGCCGGAGAAGAAGGACACCCGTACGGCGGTGCTGGTCGGCTACGGCGTGCGCACCACGTCCGGCCGGCGGCGGGCCCGCCGGACCGACACCCCCGCGCCCGCGGTGCACGCGGCCAACGGTTCGGGCCACGCGGGGCCGCCGACGTCGGGCTCGCCCGGCAACGGCTCGATCGTGCTCGCCAAGCCGCCGGTCCGCAAACTGGCCCGGGACCTGGGCGTGGATCTCGCGTCGGTACGGCCCTCGGGCCCCGGCGGAACCGTCACGCGCGAGGACGTGCACGCCGCCGCGCGTCCCGCGCCCACCACCGCGGCCCCGGCCGCCTTCGCGGCGACCGGACCGGGCGAGACCGTCGCGGGCGAGCGCCGCGTCCCGGTCAAGGGCGTGCGCAAGGCGACCGCGCAGGCGATGGTGGCCAGCGCGTTCTCCGCCCCGCACGTCACCGAGTGGGTGACGGTCGATGTGACCCGCACGGTCCGGCTGGTGCGCAAGCTGCGCGAGTTGCCCGACTTCGCGGACACCAAGGTGAGTCCGCTGCTCCTGGTCGCCCGGGCCCTGCTGGTGGCGATCGCCCGTCATCCGGAGATCAACGCCTCCTGGGACGAGCCGAACCAGGAGATCGTCATCCGCGATCGCGTCAACCTGGGCATCGCCGCAGCGACGCCGCGCGGGTTGATCGTGCCGAACATCAAGGACGCGGGCGGCAAGAGCCTGGTCGCGCTGGCCGGCGCGCTCACCGAGTTGGTGGCCACCGCGCGGGACGGGCGCACCTCGCCGGCCGACATGGCCGGCGGCACGGTCACCATCACCAACGTGGGCGTGTTCGGGGTGGACGGCGGTACGCCGATCCTCAACCCGGGCGAGGCCGCGATCCTGGCGGTGGGCGCGATTCGTGAGCAGCCGTGGGTGCACAAGGGCAAGGTCAAGCCCCGGCAGGTGACCACGCTCTCGCTGTCCTTCGACCACCGGATGGTGGACGGCGAGTTGGGCTCGCGGGTGCTGGCCGACGTGGCCCAGATGCTGGAGCGGCCGAAATTGTTGTTCGTGCGCGGCTGACCGTTCGTTCCGAGCGCGTGCGGTTCGCGTACGGCCCTGCGGCCGGGTCCTTTTCGGGGCCCGGCCGTACGTATGTCCGGGGGCGTCCCCTAATGTGTATGTACTGTGAAACCATCCGCGGATCCCGCTCCCTTCCGGCCCGGTGGAGGTCTCGCCTGGATCATGTGGGCGGTCGCGGCCTCGGTATACGTCGTCGCGGTCTTCCACCGCAGCAGCCTGGGCGTGGCCGGGATCGACGCGCAGGAGCGGTTCGGGGTCTCCGCGTCGCAGTTGTCGCTGTTCCCGATGCTGCAACTGCTCGTATACGCCGGCCTCCAGATACCCGTCGGCGCGCTCACCGACCGGCTCGGGGCCAAGCGGGTGCTCACCTGCGGTCTGGTGCTGATGACGGCGGGTCAGTTCACCTTCGCGTTCGCGCACGGGTTCGCCGGCGCCGTGCTCGCCCGGGTGCTGGTCGGCATGGGCGACGCGATGACGTTCGTCAGCGTGTTGCGGGTGGTGGCGGTGTGGTTCCCGGCGAACCGCGTTGCCGTGCTGACCCAGTTGACCGCGCTGCTCGGGATGGCCGGCAACCTCG
The DNA here is from genome assembly GCF_045207655.1 of Embleya sp. NBC_00888. Classification (NCBI taxonomy): domain Bacteria; kingdom Bacillati; phylum Actinomycetota; class Actinomycetes; order Kitasatosporales; family Streptomycetaceae; genus Embleya; species Embleya sp. NBC_00888. Next base: position 4,567,712 of record NZ_CP108784.1, read on the forward strand.
CCGGTGCCACGCCGCTGGCCGGGGCGCTGCACGCGTTCGGCTGGAGCCGGACCTTCGCGGTCTCCGCCGGGGTGGGCGTGGCGGTGCTGGTCGTGGTCCTGTTCGTGCTGCGCGACAACCCCGGCGCGGCGCGCCGGGTGCGGCCGGTCGGCGGGCCCGGCATGTGGTCCCAGGTCCGCGCGGCGTGGGCCGAACCCGGCACCCGGCTCGGCCTGTGGGCGCACTGGGCGTGCGGCTGCCTGCCGCAGGTCTTCCTGATGTTGTGGGGCTTCCCGTTCCTGGTCGAGGGCCAGGGGCTGGCCAAGGGCACCGCGAGCGCGCTGCTCACCGTCGCGATCGTGATCAACATGTTCGCGTGCCTGGTGGTCGGCCCGCTGGTGACCCGCCGGCCGGGCAGCAGGCTGGTGTTGTGCGTGGGGCAACCGGTGCTGGCCGCGGTGTTGTGGGCGGCCGTGCTGATCCCGAGCGAGCCCTCGCCGCTGTGGCTGCTGGTCGTGCTCGCGCTGGTGATCGGCCCGGGCGGGGCGCTGTCCCTGGTCGGCATGGAGTTCGCCCGGGCGGGCAACCCGCCGCAGCGGCTGGGCACGGTCTCGGGCATCGTCAACGTCGGCGGGTTCGCCGCCGCGACCCTGTGCCTGTTCGCGATCGGTCTGGTCCTGGACCTGGTCGAGCCGAGCGAGGGCGCGCACGGCCTGAACGCCTATCGTGTCGCGATGGCCGTCCAGGCCGTGCCCGTGCTGCTGGGCGTGGTCCAGGTGTTGCGCTACGCCCGCAAGGTCGCCGGTCGCGGTCGCGCGACCGAACCCGTGTGCGTGGTGGCCGGGCGGGTGCCGGAACGCGAGAGTGTCCCCGACGCCGGTTGACGCCCGCCCGATCCGCTCACGGCGTGACGGCCATGTTGTCCAGGATCCGCCGCGCGAGATCGGGGTCGCCCTCGATCTTGGCGTCGGCCCGGGCGGCCGCGACGCGACCGCACATCAGCCGTACGAACGTCTCCCAGTCGGTGGAGATCGTCACCAGCGGTCCCAGCGGGACCCGCCCGTCCAGCCGGCCCCGGCCGTTCTCGTCGACGGTGACCGTGCGCATGAACTCCACCGGCCCGGTCACGTCGAACACCACCGACGCCCCGGCGGGCGCCTTGGCGTCCTTGGCCACCACCCGGGCCAGCCCGGTCAGCAGGAAGTCGCGGGTGATCAGCGCGGCGGGCGAGTCCAGGTTGCCGGGCACCCCGATCGCGCGCCGCACGTCCTGTTCGTGCACCCACACGTCGAACACCCGCTGGGTGAGCAGGAACCGGTACGGGACGCTGCGGCCCATGATGCCGCGCACCTCGTCCTCCGGGCCGCGGTCGGACTCGTCGAGCATCCGGCGCCGACGCAGGATCACGTACTCCAACTCGCCGGTCATCTCCGGTGAGGTGTGGCAGCGCCGGACGTCCACGGGTATCTCGGTGTAGCGGCTGAACTCGTCGTGCACGTGCCGCAGATCGCGCGGCAGCGTGTGGATCGGTCGTGGATCGCCGAGCAGTTCGAGCTCGATCCCGATCACGTGCGACACGATGTCGCGGACCGACCAGCCCGGACATTCGGTCGCGCTGCTCCACCGGCCCTCGGTCAGGGTGGAGACCAGATCTTTGAGGGAGCGAACCGAGTGCTCCCAGGCGTCGGCGTGCGTTTTCAGGTCGTTGCTCACGTACTACCTCTTGTCGCTGCGTCGTCGGTCGACGGGACGGGTGCGACCGTTGCTTTGACGTGGTCCCGGATCCTGGCAGGCACGTTACGCTGCCGAAGATCCTGCGGTCAGCCCGTTCGCGGGAAGCAAGCGGTGTAGGTGAGGGGAAAGTGCGCGTTTCGCTCGTACAACTCGACGTCGACCCGACGGTGCCCGCCCAGGACCGCCTGGCCGAGGTCTCCGCCCTGGTCCGAAGCCGGCGCGGCGACCACCTGGTGGTGCTGCCCGAGTTGTGGTTGCACACCGGCTGGGTCTACGACGACTGGGAGGCGGGTGCCGAAGGGGTGCGTGGACCCGTCGCCCAGACCATGGCCCGCGCGGCCCGCGACGCCGGGGTGTGGCTGCACGCCGGCAGCATCATCGAGCGCGGCGCGGATGAGAACCTGTACAACACGTCGCTGGTCTTCGACCCGGACGGCGCGCTGCGCGGCACGTACCGCAAGATCCACCGCTTCGGCTTCACCGGCGGCGAGGCCGCGTTGATCTCGCGCGGCACCGAGACCGCGCAGGTGCGCATGCCGTGGGCCGAGGTGGGCCTGGCGACCTGCTACGACCTGCGCTTCCCGGAGCTGTTCCGGCGGATCCTGGACGCGGGCGCGGAGGTGCTGGTGCTGCCCGCCGCGTGGCCGGCGCGGCGGGTCGAGCACTGGCGGGTGTTGTCCCGCGCCCGCGCGATCGAGAACCAGATGTTCGTGCTCGCCTGCAACGCGACGGGCACCCAGGGCGGCGAGGCGATGGGCGGCCACAGCATGGTGATCGACCCGTGGGGCGAGATCGTCGCCGAGGCGGGCACCGAGGCGACCGTGCTCACCGCCGAGATCGACCCGGCGCTGGTGGCCAAGACCCGCGAGGACTTCCCGGTCCTGCGGAACCGGGTGCTGTGAGCGCGTTCGCGCCGCGGCGGTCCTACAGGTGGATGTTCTTCACCTCCTTGCCCGCCGCGTCGTACGCCTTGAGGTCGTACGCGGGGTCGGACGTGCGCGCGGTCACCACGAGTACGTACACGCGTGTGGTGGGGTCGATCTGCACGGGCCGGATCACCACCGGTTCCCGGTGACCTCGCCAGGTGACCTCCAAGTGGTCCACGTCCGGGGACACCTCGGCCTGGAACACCGCCGCGTACAGGTTCGTCTCACCCGTCACCCGTCCGAACCTGCCGCCGCCGCCGAAGCGGTTCCGGTCGGTCGCCTTGTCCTGTGCGGTGCGGCCGGGCCGGACGTCACACACCGTCCCGGTCGCGTCGAACACGCCCTGCTCGACCTGCTCGAAGCAGGTCCGTTCCGGACCCTCCGTCCAGGCCCGGTACTTCCACGGCTTGCCGGCCACCACGCCCGCGCCCACGATGTCCGGGCCCGCGCCGGCCGGGCGCGTGCCGCCGTCGACCGAGACGATGTCGGTGGACCTGCCGTCCTCGTCCAGCACACCCCCGGCGATGACCGCACCGCCGCCGCCCACCACCAGCGCGGTCGCCAGCGTCGCCCCCAGCGTGAACACGCGCCGGCCGCGGCGCCTGCCCGCCCGCTCGATCGCCGCCTCCGCCGTGGGCGGGGTCAACTCCGTCGCCCGAATCTCCGCCATGAAGGCCTCCCTCAGTGCGGTGCCGTCGTCGGCCATGGCCGCACCTCCGTGTCCGAAGTAGAGGGGGTTTCCGTCTGACATGGGATCAGATCGGCCAGTTGGGGATCCTTGCGGAGCTGGGCGAGCCCCTTGAACGTCTGACTGCGCACCGTGCCCACCGTGCACCCGAGGATCTGCGCGACCTCGGACTCCGCGCGGTCCTCCCAGTAGCGCAGCACCACCGCCGCCCGTCGACCCGCCGGCAACCGGGCCAACGCTGCCATCAGCACGCTGCGTTCGGCCACTCCGCCGGTCGAATCGGGCCCGGCGCGGTCCGGCATCCGGTCGGTGAGAAAGTGCGTCACCCGACGTCGGCGGACCCGGGACAGATTGGTGTTCACCAGAATGCGACGCACGTAGGCGTCCGGATTCTCCACCTCGGCCACCCGCGCCCAGGACGTGTACGTCTTGGTCAGCGTGGTCTGGGCCAGGTCCTCGGCCTCGTCGCGATCGCCGCACAGCAGGTACGCGGTGCGCACCAGGGCTGTTCGACGGTTCTCGACGAAGGTCCGGAACTCGTCTTCCCCGTGGGATCTCAACCGTGCCCCCTTCCACCCGAACAGACGTGTGGAAGGGGCTCGTTCTATGCCGCGTTCGGCGACCCGCCGGCGCGAACGGCCGGCCGTCCCCGGATCAGTCGTCGTCCTCGCTGCTCAACCGGTCCACGCACACCGCGATCGCGATGATCAGCGCATGGTCCCACCCGGGCGCGATGTCGACGCCGTAGGTGTCCCGCACCCGCAGCCACTTGCGGGTGATCTGCGCGACCGGCCCGTTCGGCCCGGCGATCCCGTACTCGTGGTGGAACATGTCGCCGCGCACCGACAGTTCGACCCCGACCGCGAGGTCGACCTCGAACGCCTCGTGCAGCGGGGTGAACATCTTCTTGCGCACCGTGGCGACCGTCTCGCCGGTCGCGTCCTCGACCTTCATCGCGTGATGGATGCTCATGATCTTCTTCTTCACGGTCGCCAGGACCGTGCCTGCGGTGTCCTTGAGCTCCAGCCGGTCGTGCAGGGTCAGCGCCTTGCCGTCGACCAGGTAGACCTTCTCGCCGGATTCCGTCGTGACCCAGAAGTCGTCGCCGATCGCGAACATCTTCTCGCGCACGAGATAGCGCCCGGGAGCCACTCCCGGATAGAGCTGGGCTCCGTCGTACTCGTCCCCGAACACTGTGCCTCCACGATGACTACGCGTTGTCGGGCAGACTGCCCGAAATGCCGGCGTTCAGTCGTCCCGGGAACGCCGGTGTGCGGCCGCGGATACACCCGGTTGGGTGGGGTGCGGCCCGTACACGCGCCGGCCGGCGGCCTGTGGCCGACCCGGATGGTTCACTTCGAACCATGAGCAGCACCGCGCGCCGAGCCCGGGTCCGGGCCCCCGAGTTGTCCGGTTCCGGCGGCTGGATCAACACCGACGGCCCCGGCCCGACGCTGGCCGAGCTGCGTGGGCGGATCGTGGTGCTGGACTTCTGGACCTCGGCGTGCGTGAACTGCCACCACGTGCTGGCCGAGTTGCGGCCGCTCGAGGAGCGCCACCGCGACGTGCTGACCGTGATCGGCGTGCACTCGCCCAAGTTCGAACACGAGGCCGAGCACGGCTCGGTGGTCTGCGCGGTGCAGCGACACGAACTGCGGCACCCGGTCCTGGACGACCCCGAGCTGAGCACCTGGAAGCAGTACGCGGTGCACGCGTGGCCGACCCTGGTGGTGGTCGATCCGGAGGGCTACGTGGTCGCGCAGCTGTCCGGCGAGGGCCACGCCGGCGAACTCGAGGTGATGATCGCCGACCTGGTGGTCGAACACGAGGGCAAGGGCACGCTGCGCCGGGCCGCCGAGGAGTTCGAGCGGTCCGAGAGCCCACGCACCGACCTGCGCTTCCCGGGCCACCTGCTGCGGCTGCCCTCCGGGGCACTGCTGGTCGCGGACACCGGGCACCACTCGCTGGCCGAACTGTCGGACGACGGCCGTACGGTGCTGCGCCGGATCGGCACCGGGCGCCGCGGACTGCTCGACGGCGGGCCCCGGCACGCGATGCTGGCCGAGCCGCACGGCATGGCCCTGCTGCCGCCCGAGGTGGCCGCGCACGTGCGGTACGACGTCGTGGTCGCGGACACCGCCAACCACGCGCTGCGCGGCGTCTCGCTGGCCACCGGTTCGATCCGCACCGTCGCGGGCACCGGGCGCCCGCGCCGACGCGGTACCGAGGACAACGGCGCGGCCCGCATGATCGACCTCTCCAGCCCGTGGGACGTCGCGTGGTTCGGCGGCCGGATCATCGTGGCGATGGCGGGTGTGCATCAACTCTGGGAGTTCGACCCGGTGGGCGAGGGGGTCGGGGTGCTGGCCGGCACCACCGACGAGGGCATGGAGGACGGGCCGGTCGACACCGCCAGCTTCGCCCAGCCGTGTGGCCTGGCCGTCTCGCCCGACCAGCACACGTTGTGGCTGGTGGACGCGGAGAGTTCGGCGCTGCGTCGGCTGGTGGACGGCGGGATCGAGACCGTGGTCGGCCGAGGGTTGTTCGACTTCGGCTTGCGGGACGGCCCGGCCGAGCACGCGCTGTTTCAACACCCTTTGGGCGTGGACACTTTGCCGGACGGCTCGGTGGTGGTCGCGGACACCTACAACGGCGCGCTGCGCCGCTACGACCCCGCGGACGGGTTCGTGACGACCCTGGTCGACGGCCTGGCCGAGCCGGCCGCGGTGGCGGTGGTCGCGGACCTGGACGAGGAGCTCTACCTGACCGTGGTGGAATCCTCCGCCCACCGGGTGCACAAGCTGCGCATGCCGCACACGTGACGGCGACGGCCGGGGCGACCCGCCGACCCGCGTCGCCGTGTTCCCTGCGCTCGGCCGCCCCGGGCGGTCGTTCGCGCGAACGAGGTTGCCCCGCACCATCGTTCCCGTGAACGGCGACGACCGCGGCTCCGGAGCGGGAGGGGGAGGGCTCCGGAGTCGCGGTCGTCAGGGGGGTGGTGCCGAATTGGTCCTCAGCGTCGGTAGTAGCGGCGGGTCGGCCGCTCCTCGACGATCCGCTCGACCGGCGGCTCGACGTAGCCGCCCGCGGCGGGCGGTTGCACGTAGCCGGCCGGCGGCGGGTTCAGCGGCATGTTGCGTCGCCGGGGTCCCCACACCATCAGGAACAGCGCGATGCCCACGACTCCGGTGATCATCAGCACGACACCGACCACGTCGAGGTTGACCCCGGACACGCTCCAGTCGGTGGCGAAGGTCAGGATCGCGCCCACCGCGATCAACAGGATGCCCGCTCCGATGCCCATGAGTTCGTTCACTCCGATCCGCTGACGTGCGGCGGGTATGCGCTGCGCCCGATTTGCCTGTCGGCTCGCGCCTACCCGGAGTCCTCCGACCCATGCCCACCGATTCGCGGCGACGTTCGGCCCCGGTGCGGTCCTCGCTCAGCCCTCCAGGAACGCGGCGGCGGCCGAGGCGAGCAGGAACGGGTCGTCGGCGCCGCACAGTTCGCGGGAGGAGTGCATGGACAGGCACGCGGTGCCGACGTCCACGGTCTCGATGCCCAGCCGGGTCGCGGTGATCGGGCCGATGGTCGAGCCGCAGGGGATCGAGTTGATCCCGACGAAGATCTGCGAGGGCACCCCGGCACGTTCGCAGGCCGCGGTCCACACCGCCCGGCCGCGCGCGTCGGTGGCGTAGCGCTGGTTGGTGTTCACCTTCAGGATCGGGCCGCCGCCCGGCACCGGGTGGTGGCCCGGCTCGTGCCGGGAGACGTAGTTCGGGTGCACGGCGTGGCCGACGTCGCTGGAGAGGTGGAACGAGTCGGCGAACGCGCGGGCGCGGTCGTCCAACGACCCGCCGCGGGCGCTGACGATCCGGCTCAGCACCGTCTCCAGGAGCGGCCCGGCCGCGCCCGTGGTGGACTCGCTGCCGGTCTCCTCGTGATCGAACGCGCCGAGCACCGGGATGTGCGCGACGCCGTCGTGCGCGGCCGCGAGCAGCGCGGCCAGCCCCGCGTGCACCGACAGCAGGTTGTCCAGCCGGGGCGACGCGAGCAGTTCGCGATCGCGCCCGAGGTAGCTGGGCCGTTGCACGTCGTGGACCATCAGGTCCCACCCGGTGACGTCGCCGGCGGCGACCCCTGCCTCCTCGGCCACGAACCGGATCAGCGCACCCTCGTCGACCGGGCCCAGCCCCCAGATCGGGGTCATGTGCTGCTGCTTGTCCAACTTCAGACCCGCGTCGTTGACCGAGCGGTCGAGGTGGATCGCCAACTGCGGCACCCGCAGCAGCGGTCGGTCCACGAACACCAGGTGCTCGCTGCCGTCGCGCAGCACGATCCGGCCGGACAGACCGAGGTCGCGGTCGAGCCAGGAGTTGAGCAGCGGCCCGCCGTAGATCTCGACGGCGACCTGCCGCCAGCCGACCGCCCCGGTGTCGGGCTGCGGCTTGACCCGCAGGGTCGGCGAGTCGGTGTGCGCCCCCACGATCCGGAAGCCGCGCGTGCTCTCGGTGCCCTCCGGTACGTACCAGGCCACGATCGCGCCCCCGCGCAGCACGTACCGCCCGCCGGCCCCGCCGTCCCACGCGGCCGTCTCCACCAGCCGCCGGAAGCCCGCGGCCTCCAGCCGCGCGGCCACGTTCGCCGCCGCGTGGTACGGGGACGGACTGGCCGCGACGAACTCGATCAAGTCGTCGGTGTGACTCCGGTCGAAGCGAGGCGAGGGCATACATACTCCAAGGTCCACGGCCGCCCGGCCGCGAAGATCGTCACGGTCTCTCCGCCCCGAGACTACGCCCCACCCGGAGCGTCGCCGCCGCGCGCTCCCGGTGCCGCGGCCTCACGAAACGGGCCGGCGGCGAGGTTGTCCACAGGACGCCCTCGCCGCCGGCCCGATCCGCCGAAGGACTAGAAAGCCGCTTCCGGGAGTTCCATGATCGCGTTGTCGATCTGCTCCACCATCAGGCGTTGCGGCGTCAGCAGCGGCAGGATCTCGCGGGCGAAGTGCTTCGCCGCGGCCACCTTGCCCTGGTAGAACGCCTCGTCCCGACCGGGCGTGCCGGCCAGCTTCGTCAGCGCCACCGAGGCCTGACGCAGCAGCAGCCAGGACACCACCAGGTCACCGGCGGCGATCAGGAGCCGCGTGGTGTTCTGGCCGACCTTGTAGATCGAGTCGATCTCCTGCTCGGACGCCATCAGTTGGTTGATCATCGCGGCGACCATGCCCTGGACGTCCTCGGCGGCCGTCGCGAGCAGCCCGACCTCGGCGGCCAGTTCGCCCTCGGCGTGCGCGGTGATGAACTCCTGGATCTCGCCGGCCACCACGGTCAGCGCCTTGCCCTGGTCGCGGACGATCTTCCGGAAGAAGAAGTCCTGACCCTGGATCGCGGTGGTGCCCTCGTAGAGGGTGTCGATCTTGGCGTCCCGGATGTACTGCTCGATCGGGTATTCCTGGAGGAAGCCCGAGCCGCCGAAGGTCTGCAGCGACTGCGCGAGTTGCTCGTACGACTTCTCCGAGCCGTAGCCCTTGACGATCGGCAGCAACAGGTCGTTGACCCGGTCCGCGGTCTCGTCGCTTCCGCCGGCGAGCGCGGCGCCCTCGATCCGGTCCTGCCACGAGGAGGTGTACAGCACCAGCGCGCGCATGCCCTCGACGTACGCCTTCTGGGTGAGCAGCGAGCGGCGCACGTCCGGGTGGTGGGTGATGGTCACGCGCGGCGCGGCCTTGTTCGTCATCTGCGCCAGGTCGGCGCCCTGGTAGCGCTCCTTCGCGTACTCGAGCGCGTTGAGGTAGCCGGTGGACAGCGTCGCGATGGCCTTCGTGCCGACCATCATCCGGGCGTACTCGATGATCTTGAACATCTGCGCGATGCCGCTGTGCACCTCGCCGACCAGCGTGCCCACCGCCGGGACCCCGTGCTCGCCGAAGGTGAGCTCGCAGGTCGTGGAGACCTTGAGGCCCATCTTGTGCTCGACGTTGGTGACGAAGGCGCCGTTGCGCTCGCCGAGTTCGCCGGTCTCCGGGTCGAAGTGGAACTTCGGCACCACGAACAGCGACAGGCCCTTGGTGCCGGGACCGGCACCCTCCGGGCGCGCGAGCACCAGGTGGATGATGTTCTCGGTCATGTCCTGGTCACCCGAGGTGATGAAGCGCTTGACGCCGTGGATGTGCCAGGTGCCGTCCTCCTGCCGGACCGCCTTGGTACGACCCGCGCCGACGTCCGAACCCGCGTCGGGCTCGGTCAGCACCATGGTGGAACCCCACTGGCGGTCGACCATGAAGCCGGCGACCCTGCGCTGCTCCTCGGTGCCGAGCGTGTGCAGCACCTGGGCGAAGTCGGGGCCCGCCGCGTACATCCACAGCGCCGGGTTGGCGCCGAGCACCAGCTCGGCCACCGACCAGCGCAGCGAACGCGGGCAGTTGGTGCCACCCATGCTCTCGGGGAGCGCGAGGCGCCACCACTCCGAGTCCATGTAGGCCTTGTACGACTTCTTGAACGCCTCGGGCAGCGTGGCCGAGTGCGTCGCGGGGTCGAACACGGGTGGGTTGCGGTCGCCCTCCGCGAACGAATCGGCGAGGTCGTTCACGGCGAGGCGTTCGACCTCGGCCAGGATCGACCTGGCGGTATCGACGTCCATTTCCGCGAACGGACCCGTGCCATAGACCTGCTCGCGCCCGAAGACCTCGAACAGGTTGAACTCCAGGTCGCGGAGATTCGACTTGTAGTGACCCATGACAGGCTCCGCCCGTGGTTGCGTCTCGTGGACTGCGCTGATTGAACTGAACTGAACGACCGAACTGAACTGGGACCCAGTGTACTGGTCAGTAACATAATGATCGTACCCATGGGTAACTTTTTCAATGCCCGAGAGGTTCCCATCCGGTTACCACCAGGTACATGTGACCGTCTCGACGGAGGGCTCAAACCCGGGCCGTAGACCCGCTAGCCTCGTGGTGTGTACGGCTACGCAACGGAAGAATCCCAGGCCCGGGCGGAGGCGCCGGCGCTCACCGACGCCGTGCGCGCGTTCGCCACGGGCGTCATGAACGGCGAGGACTTCCAGTCCATCTTCATAGCGTCGAAGGTCTTCTGCCCGAGAGGTGATCGCCCGGGCTTCCTGGCCCTGCACAACACCCCCGAGCCGGTGATCCCGATGTTCAGCTCTCTCGCCGAACTCAAGAAGTACGCCGGTGAGGAGTCGCGTCACTTCACGGTCACCGGCGCCGAGGTGCTCGACCTGCTTCCCAACGGCTACGGCTTCGTGCTCGACCTCGACGGCGAACACCGGGTGATGTTCGACGCGAAGGCCATAGAGCAGATGATCGCCTTCGCGATGCGCCGGATGTACGGCTGAGCCGTCCGCTCGACCGGAGCGGCGCGCACGGCCGAACGCGCCGACGGTCGTGCCGCTCGGGGCACCGACGGTGACCGGGCGGTCGCGTTTCGTCGATGTCGGGCGGTCGAGGGTCGGCGCGCTCGGGACGGTGCGTCGATCAGGCCGGACGATGGCCGTGGTTGGCTCTGTTCTTGCGACGGGACTTGCGCTTGCGGGTCTTCCTCGACATCGCGCCCCCTTGCTCGTCGTGCCGCATGCTTACCCGTGCCCGGTCCGCGTTCATGCCCGGAGTTTCACGCGACCCGCGACGTCCGATGCCGGCCCGCCACGCCCTCGGCTCAGCGGCGCAGCGCGGCGGCGGGTTCGATCCGGGCGGCGTGCCACGCGGGGGGCAGGCCGGCCAGGAGCCCGAGGGCGAGGCCGATCAGGGGTCCCGCGGTGAGCATGGCGGGGTCGACGACCGCGGGCCAGTGTTTCGCGGCGGCGGTGACGACGATGGTGATCGTGCCCAGGGCGGTGCCGACGAGGCCGCCCAGTGCCCCGAGGCCGGCGGATTCGAGGAGGAATCGGCCGGCGATGTCGCGGCTCCCGGCGCCGAGGGCGCGGCGCAGGCCGATCTCGGGGGTGCGTTCCAGGACCGCGACCAGCGTGGTCCCGGCGATGCCGATGGCGCCGATGAGCAGGCAGAGGCCCGCCAGGACGAGGAACGGCGCGGCGCGGTCGTCGGTGCCGTGGCCGCGCAGGGCGCGCGGATCGGGCGGCGGGATCGGCCGGAACGCGTCGACGGCGTCGGGGCGCAGCGCGTACGGGGCTTCGCCGGCGACCTGGCGGGCGGCGCCGTTCCTCGTGGTGACCAGCATCCTGGCCCGGTCGGCGCCGCCGGGTGGGCCGTAGACGCGTTCGGCGGTGGTGCGCGGGATGAGCACGGATCCGAGCAGGTCGGCCCGGCGGTCGGCGCCGGCGAGGATGCCGACGACGGTGAAGGAGGTGTCACCGACGAACACGGCCGGGGCGGTGTCCAGGGTGCCGACGCCGAGACGCTCGGCGACGTCCGCGCCGAGGACGGCCACCTGTTCGGCGCGCCCGTCGTGGAAGGTGTCGTAGCCGCGGCCGGTCGCCCAGTGCGGCCCGGCGGCCCGGAGGAAGCCGGGCGAGGCGGCGAGGACGGGGATCCGCGGGGCGGCGTTCGGGTCGCCGCCGACGGGAGCGGCGCGCACTTCGGTGCCCGGCGGGAGTTCGACCGTCCACTGCACACCGGCGTGTTCGACGCCGTTGAGGGCGCCGACGCGCCGGTCGGCGTCGGCGGTGAACATCAGCGGCTCGTTGGCGGGGTCGGCGCCGCCGGTGTCCTCGATGGTCACCTCGGTGGCGGCGCGGACGTCGAAGCGGTCGTCGAGCCGACGGTCGGCACCGGCGGTCAGACCCACGACGGCGACGAGTGTGCCCACGCCCAGGACGGTGCCCAGGGCGGTGAGGATCGAGCGGGCCGGTCGATGGAGCATGTCGGCGAGGGCCTGGGAGAACAACGCGCGCAGGCGTCGGCGGGACCGGGCGGTCCGCTGTACCGGCTCACCGGTCGGTGCCGGTCGGGCTCCGCCCGTCACGGGTGCGCACCGGCGCGGACGGGTGCCGGGTCCTTGCGGTTCGCGCCGACCAGCACGCGGTCGCCCGGGGCCAACGCGCCCGCCTTCGGCGCCACCTCCACGTATCCGTCGCCGGAGGTGCCCGCACGGATCTCCACCCGCCGCCGGGTGCCGCTCGATTCGAGCACCGTCACCATGGTTCGGCCGTCCGCGCCCGCGGACACCGCGGAAACCGGCACGACCAGCACGGGGCCGTCCGACGAGGTCGCCTCGATGCTCAGGCGCACCTCCCGGCCCGCCAGTTCCGGATCCAACGCCGCCGTGGGCACGACGATCACCGGATAGCCCCCGCCGCCGGTGGCCGGTGTGGCGGCGGCACCCTGCGCGGAGCCCTCGTCGTTCGCGGCGGTCGGGGTGTCCGCGATCGACCGGACCTCGCCGGTTGCCTCGATTCCGGACGACTCGGCCAGGATCCGCACCCTCAGGCCGGGTCGTACCAGGTTCTTCTCGTGCGGCGCCAACGATCCCCGCACGATCGGATCGCCGACCGAGAGCGTCAGGGCCTTGTCCTCCACCTCGTCGCCGACGACCGCCCGCATCGTGTCGACCCGGGCGGGGAAGCGGCTCAGGAACACCACCTCGGCCGCGGGCACCATCGCGCCGGACCTGGCCCTGAGCTCGGCGAGCGCGGTCCTCGCCCTGGCCAGGTCCTCGTTCGCGTAACGCACCTGCCGAGCCGTGGCCGTCGACGGGGTGGCCGTCGACTCACCCGAAGTCGACTCACCCACCGTCGACGCGGCGCCCGTCGACGTCACGTCGCCCGCCTCGACCCCGTCCCCCGCCACGTCCCCGCCCCTGACCCGAGCCAACGCGCGTTCCGCGCCGGTGACCCGGTCCTCGGCGGTCGCGATCGCGTCGTCCCCGCCCGTCACCGGCGCGTCGTACCCGGTCGCCCGGTAGAACGCCGCCACGGCCGTCCGCGTCCCGGCCCCGTAGGTTCCCGCCGGGTCCGTCCCGACCCCGTACCCGAGCCCCTTCAACGCGGTCTGCAACTGCTCGACATCGCGGCCCTCGCCGCCCGGCCGCAGATCCCGGTACACCGGCAGTTCCCCGGGCAGCACGAAGACCGGCCGCCCGGACACCTCCAGCAGCACCTGCCCGGCCTCGACCATGTCCCCGGCCCGGACCCGAACCCCGGTCACCACCGGTTTCGTCGTACCGCCGCCGTCCTTGTCCCCGCCCGTCGACACCCGGGGCGCCACCGTGACCGTGTGCTCCGCCGCGACCGTCCCGCGCAGCACCACGGTGTCCGTGAGCACCCGGCGGTCCACCGTCGCCGAGATCACCGAACGGGCCGGCGCCTTGGCCTCGGCGGCCTGCTCCTCGGGCGACCGGACGAAGCGCGCGGCCGTCCATCCGCCGACGATCGACACCAGCGTGATCACGACCAGCACGATCAGGACGCGCCGCCGGCGCGTCTCGGGCGTGCGCTCGGGGGCGGATTCCGGCTCGACCGGATCGAATCCGAGGTCACGGGATGTTCCGATGGCAATCCTCGCTTCGCGCAGAGCGACACCACCGCCCACTCGGCGGTTGCCGCCCAGACTGCCAAGCCGAAGCCGTGCCCCGCACGAGGACGCGCGGTCGGTGGTGCGGTCGTCCACCGCATGGCCGATACCCGGACCGCCACACGTGCGGGGTTCGTCGACCACCCGGCGGACCGTCGGCGCCTCGGCGGGCGGGCCGGGGGAACGCCGAAGCGCCGACGATCGGGTGCCGTGCGCCCACACGGGCGGCGCGCGGCGCGCGATCGTCGGCGCCGGTGGGTGGACGAGCAGGGGTCGGGTCAGTCGGCGCGCCGGCCGTGGCGCAGCAGTTCGCCGCTGTGCACGCCGGTGGGTTCGTCGTTCTCGATGGTCACCCGGCCGTTGACCAGGATGTAGCGGTAGCCCTTGGCGTCGATCACCGTGCGGAGTTGGCCGGCGGGCAGGTCGTGCACGAACATCGGGTCGCCGTAAGCGAGTTCGTCGTAGTCGTAGACGATGATGTCGGCTGCGGCGCCCTCGGTGAGCACGCCGCGGTCGGTGAAGCCCGCGCAGCGGGCGGGCAGGCCGGAGAGCCGCCGGTGCGCCTGTTCGAGCGAGGTCCAGGCGTGCTTGCGGACGTACTCGACCAGGTACTCCGTGCCGTACATGCCCGCGCTCAGCGTCTTCAGGTGCGCGCCGCCGTCGGACAGGCCGGGCAGCAGGTATTCGTAGTCGACGAGTTCCTTCAGGCCCTCCAGGGTCGCGTTGAACTGACCGGTGTGCACCTGCGTGGTCAGCCCGTCCGCGATGGTGACGTCGCACAGCACGTCCACCGGGTGTCGGTCCAGCTTCGCGCCGATCTCCTTGAACGACAGGCCCTCGTACCGCTTGTACTCGGCGGTGAAGGTGCGGTGCAGCTTCATGTCCGGGTACAGGTGGTAGAACAGCGGATCGAATTCGCGCAGTTCGGCTCGCACGGCCGGGTCGTTCAGCATCGCGATCTTCTCCTCGACCGTCTCGGCCGCGAAGATGTCCGCCACCGGCGGGCGGGTGGACACGCCGCCGTACAGGAAGCTGAACGGCACCGGGACGTCGGTCGTCATCGCCTGGCCGTAGATCGGGATGCCGCGTTCCTGGCAGCGTCGCAGCCATTCGATCTTGCGCTTGTACAGGCCGCCGCTGCGCGAGTTGGCGATCACCGCGTTCCAGATCAGCGGCCGGCCGCTGACCTCGACCAGGTTCTCGTACTCCTCCTCGGTGATCTGCGTTCCGGACACCTGCATGAAGCCGCGTCCCTGCCGGCCCAGCGCCTCGGCCAGCGCGAGGCGGGTCTGCGGCCACATGATGTCGGTGGGCATCGGCGTGCCGTCGAAGTCGCCCTGCATCAGTCGGCCGTTCGGGTTGCCCGGCTCGCCCAGACACTGCGCGGACCAACCGCACGCCCCGGCGTCCATCGCCTCCTCCAGCAGGCGGGCGAGTTCGGCGTGCTCGGCGTCGGTGGGTTCGGCGCCCGCCTTGGCCCGCTCCAGGCCGAGCACCCAGATCAGCAGCGGGTTCACCGGCACGTACGGCAGTACGTTGACCGCCTTGGGCGTGCGGTCGACGCTGTCCAGGTAGTCGGGGAAGGTGACCCAGTCCCAGGGCATGCCCTCGCGCAGGGTCTCGGTGGGGATGTCCTCGACGGCGGTCATCGACAACATCGCCCGCTCGCGCATCTCCTCGCGCACCGGCGCGAAGCCGAAGCCGCAGTTCCCGGTGACCACCGAGGTCACGCCGTGCGGGCCGGACGTGGTCAGGTACGGGTCCCAGAAGACCTGGCCGTCGTAGTGGGTGTGCAGGTCGATGAAGCCGGGCGCGACGATCAGTCCGGTCGCGTCGATCACCCGATCCGCGTCCTCGGCCGGGATTCGGCCGATCCGGCTGATCACGCCGTCGGTGATCGCGATGTCGCCCCGGAAACGCGGGTTTCCCGAACCGTCGACGACTATGCCGCCCTTGATGACCACGTCGTAGTTCGCCATGGCGTCCCTTCCTTCGTCCTTCGGCAGAGCCCTTGATGCAGTTAATTAAAGAGTGTGTTTAATACGAGGGGTCGAAGGAGTCAAGGGATTCCGGGGTGGGGCCGCGGCGGTCGGGCGGAGCGGGTGCGAGGGGGCGGCGGGCGGTCGGGCGGGCCGGCAGGCGGCCGGGTGGGTGGTCGGGTGGGTGGTCGGGCGGGTCGCGAGGGCCGAACCCGCTCAGCCGCCGGCGAGCGCGCCCGCGACGATCGCGGTCAGGTGGTCGTCGAAGGCTTCCGGGCCGAGCAGGCCGGTGGCGACGATCCCGTCCGGCCGGGGCGGCTGGGTGTGCCGCGCGGCGCGGGCCGCGCACAACATGCCGACCATCTGGGTGACCAGGAAGGTCCGGGTCTGCAGCGCCGTCACGGCCGATCCGGGGCGGGCCGCCGCGACCGCGTCCACCACGTCCTGGACGTCCTCGCCGCCGAGCAGCGGAGTGATCGGCGAGGTCGCGTCGCGCAGCAGCTCCACCGAGATCTGGAGGTACGCCCGGTCGGCCGGCGACCCGTTGAGCAACTCGGTGATCGGCAGCACGATCGCGCGGGCGTACCCGGACATCTGCTCCGGCCGCTCGCGGGCGGCGGCCAGCAGTGCCTGGCGCCGCGCGTACACGACCGGGACGTGTTGTTCGACGATCGCGCGCAGCAGCCCCTCGCGACCGCCGAAGTGGTAGTGGATCGCGCCGGCGTTGCGTTGCCCCGCCGCGCGGGTGATGTCCTGCAACGGCACGTCCAGACCGTGCCGCGCGAACAGGATCTCGGCGGCCTCGACGATGCGGCGCCTGGTCGGGCCGGAGTCACGGGGCATGCGCGCAGCATATGGCCTGGGTAGGGCCCGGGTTCGGCCACGAATGGCGGTGTTGTCAAGTGCCTGTTTGGCCAGATTTGGATACGTTTTAGACCTTATGGGACCTTCGCCCCTGTCCGTGTGCCTCGGCGCACGTGACGATGGATGGAGTCGGCGTCGGTCCGTCCCCCTGCGCGTCAACGAAAGGTCCCGACACATGCCTGCCATGGCCCTTCCCGCTAGCCGAGCAGTTCCGGTGGCAGTGGGCTTGTACATGGCGGTGCTGGTGAGTCGGGTGTTCGCTCCGGACTACCTGGACATACACGCGGTGCTGATCGCCGTGCTGGCCGTGGTGGCGATGGCGTATCGGCCCTGGATGACCGCGGTGGCCGGCCTGGTCGCGCTGATCACCCGTCTGCTGTTGCGGCCGGAGATGTACAGCGGCGACTACGGCGACTACAAGCACTCCACCGGCGTCTCGGCGGCGATCCTGATCGTGACCCTGTTCGGGTGCTGGGTGGGCAGGGAGCGGCGGCGGCAGGACGCCCGCCTGCATCGTGTGCAGTCGGTGGCCGAGGTGGCCCAGCGTGCCCTGCTGCGGCCGGTGCCCAGGACGATCGGCCGATTCGGCTTCGCGGTCCGCTATCGGGCGGCGGCCGAGGAGGCGTCCATCGGCGGCGACCTGTACGAGGTGTTGGAAACGCCGTACGGGGTGCGGGTGCTGCTCGGCGACGTGCGCGGCAAGGGTCTGGAGGCGGTCGACATGGCGGCCCGGACGCTGGGCGCGTTCCGGGAGGCGGCCTACGAGGCGCCGACCCTGGCCGAGGTCGGCATCCGGGTGGATCGCAGCCTCAACCGGCAGCTCGGCGGCGAGGACTTCGTCACCGCCGTGATGGTCGAGCTGTGCCCCGGCGTGGGCACCATGCAGGTCCTGGCGTGCGGCCATCCGTCGCCGTTGCTGGTCCGCGGCGGCACGGTCGGCGAGGTGATCGCCGAGGCGGGACTGCCGCTGGGCATGGGCCTGTTGCCGGCGACCACCACGCGCACGGTGGAGCATGTGCGCTTTCGGCCGGGCGACGTGTTGTTGCTGCACACGGACGGGGTGACCGAGGCGCGGGACACCTCCGGCACCTTCTACGCACTGGGCCGGCACCTGGCCACACACGCGCACAACGACGCCGCGGCGATGCTGGACGCGGTCGAACAGGGCCTGCTGGCGCACGTGGGCGGCAAGCTGGAGGACGACGCGGCGATGCTCGCGGTGACCCTGACGGGGCCGCTGATGAAGGTGGTCAAACCGGCCCGGGCGCTGGAACCGATCCGGCACCCGGCCTGACCCACGACCCGACGCCCGGAGCCGGTACGTCGGCGGCGGGCACGAAGGCCCCGGGAAGGGGAAGACCCGGGGCCTTCGTGGGTATGACGGGCGGCGGTCGGCCCGGTCAGGCGGTCGGGCGCCGGCGCCGGGTGAGCACGATCGTGGTGGTGAGGAGCAGGACGAGTCCGGCCGCGCCGACCACGAGGGCGGGGGTCTGCGCGGAGCCGTCGGTCCCGGGGAGGGCGGCCGACAGTCACGCGGCCGGCGTCGGGTCCGGTGTCGTGGAGATGCGGAGCGCCGCGACGAAATCCTTGTACAGCTCGTCCGTGGCCAGGAGTTGGTCGTGGGTGCCGGTGGCCCGGAGCCGGCCGCCGTCCATCAGCAGGATGCGGTCCGCGTCCACCACGGTGGACAGCCGGTGCGCGATGGTGACCACGGCGCCGTGCTCGGCCACCCCGCGCATGACGCCGTGGGCGGCGGCCTCGGTACGGCCGTCGAGTTTCGAGGACGGTCCGGTCGCCACGAAACACGGTCTCTCCCACACGATCACGGGCCCGGTCGCCCCACACGAGCCGCCGAAATCCCCGATTATGGCGCAACCGGCCGGTCGGCCTGCCGTCGCGGCGCACGCCGTGGCGCGCCGCTCCACGCCACATCGAGTCGCCGACTCGGCGGCCCGTGCGCGCCGGCCGCGGTCCCCGTCCGCGCGGGGTTCTACCGTGACGCCATGACAGCGTTGAGCCATGACCGCCGGTGCGCCGAGATCGTCGCCCAGATCGACCTGCTGCGCGCCACCATCGACGGCGCGGACCTGACCGTCCCGGTCCCCTCGTGTCCGGGCTGGAACGTCGGCCAGTTGCTCCGGCACCTCGGCGGCGGGCAGCGCTGGGCCGAGGAGACGGTCCGGACCCGGGCGACGGGCCCGCTCTCCGACGAACACTTCCGCGACCTGTCCGCGTACACCCACGAGGACCCCGCCGTACTGGGACCCTGGCTCGCCGAGGGCGCCGAACGCCTCGCCGCCACCCTCCGCGAGGCCGGCCCGGACGCCGAACTGTGGACCCCGATCGCCGGCGGCACCACGGCGTTCTACGCCCGCCGCTTCACCCACGAGACGGTCGTCCACCGCGCCGACGCGACGTTGGCCCTCGGCGCGAAGTTCACCCTCGACCCCGAGGTCGCCGGCGACGCCGTCGACGAGTGGATGGAACTGGGTTCGCTGCCCTTCCACTTCGAGGTCCACCCATGGATGCGCGAACTCCTCGCTCCGGGCCGCACCATCCACCTGCACGCCACGGACGTCGCGGACGCCGAATGGGTGGTCGACCTGACGGGCGACCGGATCGCTTGGCGGCGAGCGCACGAGAAGGCGGCCGTCGCCGTCCGGGGACCGTTGGTCGACCTGCTGCTGGTCACCTACAAGCGCCTTACGCCCGCCGAGGCCGAGGTCGAAATCCTCGGCGACGCCGAACTCCTCGACTTCTGGCTGGACCGGGTCGATTTCGGCTGAGCGGTAGGCCCGGTCGGCCCGGCCCGGTCAGCCCGGTCAGCTTGGTCCGAGGTGCGCGGTCGCGACGAACCGCGCTTGTCGCCGGGCACGTTCCAGACCCGTGCGGCGCCGTTCGGCGAGCTCCTCCGGCGACATCAGATACGACCCGACGACCCTCGTCGCCTCCAGTACGGGCGGGTCGTCGACGGGAGCGGGCGGCACGAAGTCCCGCCACCCGCCCGGCCGCGCGGCCGGCCCGCGAGGCCCGCTCGGGCGAGCGGTGCGCTCGACCTCGACATCGTGTGGGCCGTTCGGATCGGGACGGCTCGATCGCAGCGCCCAGGCGAGTACACGCACGACAACATTCACCAACCCCACGTGCTCATCGCGTCCCTTCGGGGCACCACCTCGGGAACCCCGGACGCGCGGACCATGTACGGCATATCGGCGCCGCCGGCCCGAACCATGAGCGGCGGACCCCCGCCGAGCCCGACGCACGTCTCGGCCGGCCCGACCGGTCACCCCCGGCGGGGGTCGGGAAAGCGCGCCGACGCCCGGGCGAAGGCGCGCATGTCACCCGCGTCCTCAGTAGGCGATGCGGTCGGACTTCGCCAGCCACGCGTCGAAGGGGGCCGTGCGGTGCGGCAGGTCCAACTGCTCGACCCGCGTCGGCCACATCGACTTGGGCTTCTTCTCGAACAGGTCGTAGAACTTGCGGTCGTCGAAGCCGGCCACCGCCGCGTCGTGCCGATCGGCGGCGTAGACGATCCGGTCCACGCGGGCCCACAGGGCGGACGAGAGGCACATCGGACACGGCTCACACGAGGTGATCAGGACGCAGCCCTCGAGCGAGAAGACGTCCAGTTGCCTGCAGGCGGCGCGCATCGCGCTCACCTCGGCGTGTGCCGTCGGGTCCAGGGTCGCGGTGACCTGGTTGTGCCCGATCGCGACGACGACGTCCTCCTTGGCGACCAGTGCGCCGAACGGACCACCACCATTGGTCACGTTGTCGGTGGCCAACCTGATCGCCTCGTCCATCCAGGCGCGCTCGAGGTCCCGGATGCTCGTTCCTTGGGTGTGCGTGGTCACGGTCACTCCTAGCGACGGTGTGGGGATCCCCCGGATGCGCTGTCGACGCGGAACACCGCACGCACCGGGGTGACAAGTGGGCCCGCGGGTGCCGCCCCGAGTTCACCTCGGCCGGCGACACCCGCGGGAGTTCGTTACGGCCGGACGCCGCAGATGTGCTCCGGCGCGACCGGAGTGTGGGTCAGGTTCAACCCCGTCGCGTTGCGGATGGCGTTCACGATCGCCGGGGTCGCGGAAATGGTGGGCGGTTCGCCGACCCCACGCACCCCGTACGGCGAGTTCGGGTCGGCCCTTTCGATCACGTCCACCGTCATCGGCGGCATGTCCACGATGGTCGGGATCAGGTAGTCGGTGAACGAAGCGTTGCGGATCTTCCCGTCCTCGACCTGGATCTCCTCCATCACGGCCAGGCCGAGCCCCTGCGCGGAACCACCGTGGATCTGCCCGACGACGGCGTCCGGGTTGATCGCCTTGCCGACGTCCTGCGCGCAGTCCAACTGCACGACCTTGACCAGACCCAATTCGGTGTCCACGTCCACCACCGCCCGGTGCGCGGAGAAGGCGTGCTGGACGTGCACCCGCGGGCTCTGCCCGCTCACCGGGTCCAACTCGTACGTCCGCAGGTGGTGGTATTCCCTGGTCTCCTCGATCACGTCGTCACCGAGCACGTCGACGAGATCGGCGAGGACACCGGTGACTGCGGAGACGACCTTGCCCCCGACCAGCGACAGGTCCCCGGGCTTCTCGCCGAAACGCCGGGCGACCCGCTCGAAGAGCACCTCGCGGACGGCCTCACACGCGTTCTTGACGGCGCCGCCGGTGATGTAGGTCTGTCGGGAAGCCGAACTCGACCCCGCGTCGCCGACGTTGGTGTCGTTCGGGTGGATGTTCACCCGCTCCACGCCGAGTTCGCTGCGGGCGATCTGCTGCTGCACGGTGATCAGACCCTGCCCGACCTCGGCCGCCGCGGTGTGCACCATCGCAACCGGGTTGCCGGCGATGGCCTGCAACCGCACCCGCGCCGTGGAGTAGTCGTCGGCGCCTTCCGCGTAGGAGATGTTCTTGATGATCACGCTGTAGCCGACGCCCCGAACGACACCCTCGCCGTGCGTGGTGTTGGCCGCGCCGCCCGGCAGTTCCCGGACGTCCACCGGTCCGCTCCGGTCGTCCGGCGGCAGCGGGATGTTTTCGACCCGTTCCAGCAACTCGGCGACCGGCGCGGGGTAGTCCAGCACCTGCCCGGTGTGCAGGGTCGAGCCCTCCTCGACGGCGTTGAGCCGGCGCAACCGCACCGGGTCCATGTCCAACGCCTTGGCGAGTTTGTCCATCTGGGACTCGTAGGCGTACGCGGGCTGCACGGCGCCGAGGCCACGCATCGCGCCGCACGGCGGGTTGTTCGTGTACAGGCCCCAACCCTCGATCCTGACGTTGGGTACCTCGTACGGCCCGATCCCCAACGACGTGGCGTTGCTGACCACGACCGGGGTCTTGGAGGCGTACGCGCCGCCGTCGAAGTACATCCGCGCCCGGACGTAGACGAGCCTGCCGTCCTTGGTCGCGCCGTGCTCGTAGTACATCTTCGCCGGGTGCCGATGGACATGCCCGTAGAAGGACTCCTCCCGGCCGTAGACCATCTTCACCGGCCTGCCGGTGCGCAGTGCCAACATGCAGCAGTGGATCTGCATGGACAGGTCCTCGCGGCCGCCGAAGGCACCGCCGACGCCGGACATGGTGAAGCGCACCTTCTCGACCGGGAGCCCGAGCGCCCGCGCCGTCTGCCTCTGGTCCACGTGCAGCCACTGGGTGGCGATGAACAGGTCGACCCCGCCGTCCTCGGCCGGGATGGCCAAGCCGGACTCCGGTCCCAGGAACGCCTGGTCCTGCATGCCCATGGTGTACACATCGGACACCACGACGTCGGCCTCGGCCTCCGGATTGCCCCGGACGATCGGCTGATAGCGCACCACGTTGCCGCCGGGGTGCAGCCTGGGCAACGTGTCGTCGTGCGCGGCCCGTTCCGGGTCGGTGATCGGCTCGAGCACCTCGTACTCGACCACGATCCTCGCCAGCGCGCGCCGGGCCGTCTCGGGGTGATCGGCGGCTACCAGGGCCACCGGTTCGCCCTGGTAGCGCACGATGCCCTCGGCCAGCACGGGCGTATCGGCGACCTTCAGGCCGTAGATGTTCTCACCGGGGACGTCCTCGTGGGTCAGCACCGCGTACACACCGGGGTGCCCGAGCGCGGGACCGATGTCGATCGACGTGATCCGCGCATGGGGATGCGGACTCCGTAGTGTCGCCCCCCAGAGCATGTCCTCCGCCCACAGATCCGACGAGTAGGCGTACTGTCCGCGCACCTTGAGCGTCCCGTCCGGCCGCAGTGGGCTGTCGCCGATGCCACCACGGATCAACTCGTCGAGGTCCTGCGGCGTACGAGCGGGAGAAGTCTGTTCGGTCATCAGGAAAGTCCCCCACGGTCTGGACACTCGGCAACCAGAGTTCGGTCGGAGTGAGTCGAATCGGCCCGCATGGCAGGCAGTTTTCCGATGCCCGCGACTCGCGCGGGAAATGCCGCGGTTTCCCGCCGATCGCGGTGCGCTGCACCTACGAGAAGTACACAGTCACCCGACCGGAGCCAACCAGGGGTGGAAGAAATGAAAGCGCCCACACCCCGCGAGGGGCTATTCGTAGACTCCTACAAGAGCCACCCGCCCACATCCCCCACCACCGACCAGGGCTTTCCCCTTCACCCCGGTGGCCCCCACCACGCGCAAGAACCCCCACCCCGCGCGAACGGCCGGATCCGCACACCCCCGACGCCGCCGAGCGCCGCCCACCCCAGCCGCCCACCCCCGGCGCGTCAGCGCCCCCGACCCGCGCCCACCCAGGTGATCGACGCGCGAAGCGCGGAGAGCGGCGGAGCCGCAGGTGTGGCCCGGAGCGAAGCGGAGGGACACGCCGTCCCGAGCGAGGGGCCGCCTTTTTTCTCGGAGGAGCTTGCGGGGGAGAGAAAAAAGGTGGTGCCTCGCGAGCCGGCGACGAAGTCGCCCGACCAGGCAGGAGCTTGCGGGGGAGAGAAAAAAGGTGGCCCCTCGCGAGCCGGCGACGAAGTCGCCCAAAAAGAAGAGACCCGCTCTCCTCGCCGGACAGAGGCGATTGCGCCGCGAAAGCCGGTCTGACCTGCGACAACGGGTGTGAAGGTGCGACGGACAGCCCAGCGGCCCGCGCATGGCCCATGATCATGGTCGTCGGGGCTGCTGGCAGGACCCAAGAGCTACGTGTTGTCGCTTCAAGCCGCTGACGTGTGCGAGGGAAGAGCTAGGGGAGCGACTTCGTCGCCCTCACCCATGGATTACCCCACCGCCGTCTTCTGTCCGATCGGGAAGGGGCTTGCGGCGCGGGGCAGGACGATTGCTGAAACATTCGGATGTTTCAGCAATCCTTTGATTCGCGGTTGCCGGACACCCCGGACACCCACAGTCCAGGGTGTCCGGAGCGTCTTCCCAGGTCAGAGCATGTGACCGGACAGTCGGACACGCGGGACAAGGACCGACCTAGTCCAGCGCTGCGGAGCGCTCGGCGAGGCCGACCAGTTCCGGCGGCGCTGTGCGCCCGGCAATCAGGGTCAGTTCGCGAATGGCGGCACGTGACGCGGTGTGGCTGCGGACGGTTTCCGGAGCAAGTTCTTCGGCGCGAAGCAGGTACTCGACAGCTTCGCCGACGTGTCGTCGCTGGGCATGGGCGCGGCCAAGGTCCATCAGGAGCCGTGACCGACGTTCGGGGGACAGCGCTTCGGCATTGATGCGAGCGCCGATGTCCAGCGCTTCGCCGGCGTCGCCGAGTTCTACGGCTGTCGACACGGCTTGGATTTCCACGTTCGTCGGGCCGAATTCAAGATTGAAGTCGTTGCGGTCCGCCCCGATGCGCCGAGCCACGGATCGCGCTTCGCTGATCTCTGCACGGGCCTGGTCACGGTTGCCGGAACGAGCATGGACCAACGCCAGGATCAAGCGGAGCGATCCCAGCACGGACAGCCCTTCCGGCACGGACAACGCGTCTTCACCGTGCGTCTCCAGTGCCCGGACAGCGGTTGTTGCGGCGTGCTCGGCTTGGTCCAACCGCTTTAGCCTCACGAACGCCTGAGCAAGACGGTAGATGCCGGCGAACACCGGCAGCACATCACCGGACTGCTCGGCAGCACGAATGGCGCGGTCGGCAGCGATCCACGCGGCATCGGCTTCGTCCTGGCGAACGAACGCCGCTGCCAGCGCCTGGTAGACACGGGCAAGCAGGGCGTGCAGCGCGGGCCGGTCGGCGGTGGCCGCGGTTCGCACCGCCGCTTCCAGGCGATCGACCAACGGCCCCACCTGAGCGCTGAGTTCTGCGAACCTCGCGGTGTGGGTGAGTTCCCACAACACGTCTACCTGGTGACTCAAATCGGCGAGCGAGGTTCGCTCAGTCGCTGCCGCCCTGCCTGCCAGCAAGGCGCCCAGTGCCGGATGACCGGAGATTGTCAGGCGCGCGGCATCGAGATCGTTCGGTCCCTCCGGCACCGTGGGTGGCGGTACCGACGCCACCGGAGCATCAGGGTTGAGCGCTTGGACCGAGACGCCAAGCGCGTCGGCCAGCAGTTGTAGGACATCGAGCCGCGAAACGGGCTGTACGCCGCGCTCGACCTGGGACACCCAACTTGGTGTACGACCGACCGCGGTCGCCAATTCCGTCTGCTTGATGCCGCGTTGCTTCCGGAGCGCTGCGACCCGCGCCCCGAAAGCCTTGCGCTCATCATCAGACGCCACCGGCCACCTCCCCTTGTACAACACCCTTGCCGTCCACGGACTCCAGGAAGTCCACTTCGACGGCGTCGATGTACTGCTCACGAGCAGCAAGGAACCGCCGGACGTGCGGCTGTTGCTCGTGCCGATCGAAGGCGGCCCGGTCCGCATACAGCTCGTAGAACATCCGCTGAAGCGGCTGCCCCTCCACGGTGTGACTCACATAGATGAGCGTCCCGGGTTCGAGTTCCCGGATGCCGACCAAGGTCTCTGCCACCAGGGCGTCAAAGGCTTCCACTGCCGCTTCGTCGCGGGCAGTGAAGCGCACGTTCAGGCCGAAGGCCACGTTTCGCTCCTCTCACAGGGCAACAGCCAGTCTCACACGCTCGTTGTTTTCCTGCGACTAGCAGTTTCTCTTGACTCGCAGTTTTTCTGTGAGTACGTTCGCAGTGTTGCTTCATCTACTGAAGCGGCGCAGAGCACTGTGCGACCTGCCAGGGAAGGCGGCTTCGGCCGTACGCCCGTAAGCGCCGGGACAGCTCGGTCCTTGAGAACTCAACAGTGTGACGAATGAGATCGAAACGAGTGCTTTTGGTCCTCGATGCGCGGTACGAACACGCGCGTCGGGGGTCACGGCCACTCGTCTCTCAAGACGGGGCACACCGATGTGTGCCGGGGCGCCCGACGACTTGCCGGAAGGCGGGCGCCCCGTGGGTCGCAACTCCGATGCAGGGAGTACGACCGTGAGAACCATTGTGAACGGCCGTTTGGCCGTGACGAGCTTCGAGTTCACCGAGTTGGCGCTTGGCGTCGACGCGGAGCTGTTCACCGGGGTCGACGGGGAGTCCGCCGAAGAGCGGGCCGCCCGGGTCGACGCCGCGCACGACATCCTGACCGCGCTGTGGCGCGAGGACCCCGAGTTGGCCGCCTACGCCGCGCAGTTGCTCGGCGAGGCGCCCCGGGTTCTGGCCATGCCGCGCCGGTTCGTTGCTCGGCGGTGGGCCGCGTGAGCGCCGATCCGGGCACGTTCGCCGCCGTCGGCTTCTCGCTCTACGCCGCGCACATGGTGGGTGACCACTGGGTGCAGACGGATCGGGAAGCACTGGGCAAAGGTGCGGCCGGTTGGTCGGGCCGCTTCTGGGCCGCGCGGCACGTCGCGTCGTTGACGGCGGTCAAGGTGCTGTTCCTCGCCGCCGTGTGGCTGGTGTTCGCGTTGCCGCTGAACCCGTTCGCGGTGGTCGTCGGCCTGGTGGTCGACGCGTTGTCGCACTGGTGGGCGGACCGCAGGCACACCCTCGCCAGGTTGGCCCGGCGGGTCGGCAAGGGCACCTGGTGGGAACGCGATCCGCAGGCGCCGTACCTGCTCGATCAGTCCTGGCACATCGGGTGGCTGTTCGTCGCCGCCCTGATCGTCACGGGGGTGACGTCATGACCGACACCGTCTACTCGATGCGCGCCGGCCGACAGCTCGACAAGGCCAAGGTCGCCGAAGCGCAGGCCGCCGCGCAGGCCAAGCAGGCCGCATCGGCGCTCGCCCAGGCCGAAGCCGCCGCAAGGATCGCCGCCGTTCAGCGCGACGCCGAGCGCACCGCACGGGAGGGCGCCGAGCAGGACAAGGCGGCTGCCCGCGCTGCCCGGAATCTTCGGTGGCGCAAGCGCCTGGACGCGGTTCTCGTTCGCCGTGACTTCGTGATGGTCACGGCGATGATGGCCGCTTCGGTGGGCACCGCGTGGCCCGCTCAGATGTCGTTCTATCTCGCGCTCGGCATGAATCCCGCGCTCGCCGTGCTGGTCACGTCGATGTCCGAGGGCGCTGCGTGGGCTGGTGCTGCGATGGCGTCCAAGGCGATCGAGTCCGGCCGCCCCGCCGGGCTGTACCGGGCGATTACGTGGGGTTCGGCGCTCGCCGCCGCGGCGTTGAACGTGGCGCACACGTACCACCGGAGCATCCCGCTGGCGATTGTGCTCGGGATCGCGTCGATGCTCGGCGTGCTGCTCTGGGAGTCCTACGCACACAGCCAGGCCGAGCACGCAGGCGGGAAGACCGGCGCGCAACTGCGCGCCGACCTGTACCGCACTGCGCGGTTCCGCCGGGTGAGTCGACGCATGCGCGACCTGCTCGCCGCGGTGCCCGGGTTGACGGAGGACGCGGCGTGGATCGTGGCGTGGCGCGGCGTTCACGGTGCCGACCCCGGTGTCACTCGCCGCACCCTCAAGCGTCACCACAAGGCCGCCCGACGGGTTCGTGAACTCCTCGCCGAAGCACCGGACCTGCTGACCGAACCGGTCGCGTTGTCGGTCATGCAGACGCCGACCGCCACGCTCGCCGACGTCGCCCCGGGCGGGTCCGTGCTCGACTCCGACGAGGCCGTCCGGGACGCGCTCATCCTCGCGTTCGACTCGGCGCGGCCGGTCGCCGAACTGCTCGGCAAGATTCGTTCGACTGCCCCGACTCACGGGGAGCAGTCGACCCCTGATCAGCACATTTCCACACAAAAGGTTTCATGCGAGTCGGGTGTGGGTCGGTCGACCGGTGCGCGTCCGCGCAGGTCGACCGGCAAGGTCCCGACGGCGGCGAAGTCGACGGGGCGAACGCGCTCGACTGATGAACTGCTGGATGAGGCGCGGAAGTTGACCGCCGGGTGGCCGGTCGACCGGCTGACCGGTGAGGCGGTCCGTAAGGCGGTGCGCACGTCGTCGGCGAACGGCCGGACGTTGCGGGACGCGTTGCTCGCCGAGCGAACCGCCGCCGGGCTGCACCTGGTGGTCGACGGCTCGCAGGCCGGTGCGTCGTGACGGCCCCCGCTCTGCGGATTCTCTCGCTCTGCGCCGGGGTGCAGTCGACCGCCGTTCTGCTGCTGGCCGCCGAGGGCCGCATCCCCACCTACGACTACGCGGTGTTCGCCGACACCGGGTGGGAGCCCCCGGAGATCGGCGCCCACCTCGACAGGCTTGAACGCGAGGTCGCCCGACCGGCGGGCATCCCGCTCCTGCGGGTTCGGGCCGAGGCAGGCAACAGCAACCGCGCGAGCGGGAACCTGCGCACCGACTCGCTCGACCCCGCCGGGTGGATGCGCATCCCGGTCTTCGTCCCCGACCGCACCGGGACCGGCGCGGCGATGGCCCGGCGCCAATGCACCGAGGAATACAAGGTCAAGCCCATCAAGACCGCGATCCGCAAGTTGCTGGGCTACCCGCACCCACGGCCCGTTCCGCGCGGGGTGTTCGCCGAGCAGGCCATCGGAATCAGCCGCGACGAGATCGGCCGCGCGAAGGACGCGCCGGTGAAGTACCTGCGCAACGTGTTCCCGTTGCTCGACCTCACCGGCGCCGCCGACGGCCGCACCGGCTGGACCCGCAACGACTGCACCCGCTACCTCACCGCCCAGGGCTGGGGTGCCACCCGCAAGAGCGCCTGCATCGGCTGCCCGTTCCACGGCAACGCCGCATGGCGCGACATGCGCGATAACCACCCCGACGAATGGGCCGACGCCATCGCGTTCGACCGCGAACTACGCACGGTGAAACTGCGCGGCATCAAGGGGACCCCCTACCTGCACCGCAGCCTGCTCCCCCTCGAACAAGCCCCCATCGACCGCGTCACCCGCGGCGAATGGCGCAACCGGCAGGTCGACATCTTCGACGCCGTCGCCGACCAGCTCGAAGACGGCGAACCCGACGGCTGCTCACCCTGGACCTGCCGATCCGGCGCTCCCGAAGCCGCCTGACACCACCACACGTACAGCGCCACCGCCTGATTCGTGCGGGCACCGGCCACGCCTGGCAGCTTTCGCCGGTGCCCGCTCTCCACCCTTAAGAGGAGAGGTTCAGCATGACGCACGACACCTTCGACGGTCCCGACTTCGAGGACCACGAACCCGACCGCGACGACGACACCCCGCCCGGCGGCGAGGTGATCCCGTTCAAGCAGCGCGAGAGCGTCGACCCGGACGCCGAAACTCGCGCCGACCCCGACCCCGACCCGATCGAGGACGACGCCGACACCGTCCCGGTACCGGTCGACCCGCCCGGTCGCGAGCGGCCGACATGGAACGAGTCGGTGCGCGGCGAGCAGCGCCGGGACGTGCTTCCCGCGTGGCTGCGTTCGCGTGAGGCGTTGCGTGAGCAGGCGCGGTGGGTCTTCGACCACTACCGGCACGTGTTCGCGTTCCACGCTGTTCGGACCCCGGTGTACGCCGGGACGCTCGCGGTGCGTTCCCCGCTCGGCGCGGCGCGCCTGGTGGGCCGTGCGTTCCGGTGGGTGGGCGACGCCGATGCTCGGCCGGTGCGGGCGGAAGCGATCCGCAAGGCCGACGCGAACGAGTATCTGAAGCTTGCCAAGCACCGCGACGGCAAGGCGCGGTTGCGCGGGACCATCCTCGCCGCGGCGTGCCTGTGCGTGAGCGTGCTGTTCACCGCGCTTGTGCTCGCCGGTCCGACCTGGGCTCTGCTCGTGACGCTCGCGGGGGTCGTGGCCGGGTTGGGGTTCGCCGGCGCCCCTGAGGATCGGCCGGTGATCGGCCCGTCGGTGGTCAAGCCGCAAGTGCAGAAGCTCACCAGCCACTTCGTGCTCCGGGCGCTGGGAGCGCTCGGCATCGCGGAGATCAACAAGGCGATGGCCAAGGGATGGGGTGGCAAGGCGTTCGTCGCCCCGATCACCCGGGACGGCCCCGGGTGGCGCGCGGATGTGGACCTTCCGTACGGGGTGACCGCGGTCGACATCATCGAGCGTCGCGACCGTCTTGCGTCCGGCCTGCGCCGGCCGCTGGGGTGTGTGTGGCCGGAACCGGCGTACGACCAGCACACGGGTCGGCTGGTGTTGTGGGTGGGCGACCAGGACATGTCGCAGGCCGCGCCCGCAGTGTGGCCTCTCGCGACGTCGGGTTCGGTGTCGCTGTTCAAGCCGATCCCATACGGCACCGATCAGCGCGGGCGCACCATCCTGCTGAACCTGATGTACGCGAACATGCTGATCGGCGCGATGCCCGGCATGGGCAAGACGTTCGCCCTGCGCATCGCGCTGCTCGCCGCCGCGTTGGACGTCACGGCCGAGTTGCACGTGTGGGAACTCAAGGGCACCGGCGACCTGTCGCCACTGGAGAAGGTGGCCCACGCCTACGGATCGGGTGCGGACGACCCGACCATCGCCGGGTCGATGGACTCGATCCGCTACGTGTACACCGAGCTTGAGCGCCGCGCCAAGGTCATCTCGGGTCTGCCGCGCGACGTGTGCCCGGAGAACAAGGTCACCCCGGAACTCGCCGCCAGGAAGCGGCTGCGCTTGCACCCGCTCGTGCTCGCGGTGGACGAGTGCCAAGAGCTGTTCACGCACGAGAAGTTCGGCAAGGAGGCCGACACCAAGCTCACCGCGATCATCAAGCGCGGCCGGGCGCTGGGCATCATCCTCCTGCTCGCCACCCAACGCCCCGACAAGGACTCGCTGCCCACTGCGATCAGCGCCAACGTGGGCATCCGGTTCTGCCTCAAGGTCATGGGCCAGACCGAGAACGACATGGTGCTCGGCACGTCGTCCTACAAGAACGGGCTGCGGGCGACGACGTTCACGCTCAAGGACCGGGGCATCGGCTACCTGGTGGGCGCCGGTCCCGAAGCACAGACCGGCCGCTCGTTCTACGTCGACAACCCCGGCGCCGACAAGGTCTGCGCCCGCGCCAAGACCGCGCGCATCGCCGCCGGAACCCTCACCGGCCAAGCCGCGGGGCAAGCCCCCGAGGTCGACCCCACACGCGGCTTCGACCTGCTCGCCGACATCCTCGCCGTCGTCCCGTCCGGCGAACCGAAGATGTGGAACGAACTGGTGGTCGACCGCCTCACCGAGCTTCGACCCGACGTCTACGGCCCGTGGGCCCTGCTCGACGGCAAGGCCAAGGCCGCACAGCTCACCACCGCGCTCAAGCCGCACGGCGTCAAGACCAAGCAGATCTGGGGGAACGCCGACGACGGCGGAAGCCCCAACCGGGTCGGCATCGTCCGCGACCACATCACCACCGCGATGACCAAGCGTGACGAGAAGCCGAGCGCGGGCTGACCGTCGAACGTCACTAGGTCTAGTGGGGCAGCCCACTAGACCTAGTGACCCCCCTAGCGATCCATATCAGCGCTGATCAGCGCACTAGTCCCTAGCACCGCCATGCCCGAAACCGCGAGAAACGCCTCTGGAGGCACTTTCATGCCCCTCGCCGCGCTCGTCTTCCTCGCCCTGACCGCCTACGCCATCGGTTACAGCGTGTTGTGTTTCTTCAGCCCGTTCGGAGCGTGCCGACGGTGCGAGGGCACCGGCAACCACATCTCGTGGTGGGACCGGCGCCGGGCCGCGAACGGCACGTCGAGCAAGCCCAAGCGCCGCAGCATCCGCAAGCCGTGCCGCCGCTGCAAGGGCACCGGCGCGCGGCTGCGGATCGGCCGCCGCATCCACAACCACGCCCGGCGCTTGCACGCGGACGGCACCCGCTGACCCACGCTCCTCCGACCACCCGTCAGGAGACCAGCCATGACCACTCTCGCCGCCGGTGGCTCCACCGTCGTCATCGGCCTGCCCGTGATTCTGCTCGCCGCCGCGTTCCTCCTGCTCGCCGGGAACAAGGCGCCCAAGCTCGCCGGGTTCTGCCTGTTCGTCGCCGGAGTCAACCTCTCCGCCACGGCGTTCGCCGCCTCGCTCAACGACTCCACCGGGGCGTTCGTCGCGGGCGCCATCGACGCCTTCACCTCCGCCATCGGCTGAACGGAGACACGCATGCGCATCGGTCGCTGGTTCATCTATCGCGTCCACCGCGAAGTCCGCGTTGAACGCGGCGCCGACCCGAACTGCCGTGAGTGTGACGGGCTCGGCGGCTGGTTCGTCGCTCACGACGTCTACCCGGAGCCCGATCTCGACGTCTGCCCGTGCAACGACGGGCCGCGTATCCGCATCCCTCTTGGCCGCCGCACCCGCACCGCGTACAGCACCGAACCGCCGTTCTAGTCCCGCCCCGGGGCGACCGTCTTCCGGCAAGTCGCCGGCCGCCCCGGGCTCCCGAACCACAACAAGGAAACAGGAGACATCCAGCATGACAGAGCCCATCCGAGAGCTGTCCGTCCCGAACGGGCCGATCAACACGGGGCCGCTCGGCATCCCCCGCCAGAGCACCGCCGAGAATCGCGCGCTCCTGTGCCGCATCCTGACCGACGCCGGCGTGGAACTCGGCACGTACGACCGGCTCATCGTGGACTGGCTCGGCGACTGGGACAGCCCCACCGTCCTGACCGTCGCCTCGCTCATCGCCCGCGCCGCGGACCCCAACGGTCAGTCCGAGACGTACCGCACGCTCGCCGACGCCATCACCTCGACCATGGCCTACCCGGACGACTGGGACGGCGATGCCCCCGAACACGTCCGCCTCGCCGAGTACGTCGCCACCCTCGCCGAGTACTTCGGGCGCACCGAGTGAACGCCGCGATCGGCCCGCGCGTCGGGTCGCTGTGCACGGAAGGCGGCCTGGACGACGCCGTGTTCCGTCTGCTCCTCGCCGACCAGGACGCGCACCACCTGGCGGCCTGACCACTTCCCAAGCATCACCGTGACCGGCCGCCCCGCCGGCGGCCGGTCACACCCCGAAGGACACCGGAGGGACACCATGACCCGACCGAACCCGACCCTGAAGGCCGCCGCGCTCACGCTCGCCGAGCGTGGGTGGCACGTCTTCCCGCTCGTCCCGAACGGCAAGAAGCCTGCCGTGGCCGGTTGGCAGGAGCGCGCCACCACCGACGCCGAGCGCATCGCGCGGTGCTGGGACCACGGCGCGTACAACATCGGCCTCGCCACCGGGCCCACGCGGCTGCTGGTGGTCGACCTGGACAAGCCCAAGACCGACACCGACGTCCCGCCCGCCGAGTGGGCCGAGCAGGGCGCCACCGACGGCGCCGACGTGTTCGCCCTGCTCGCTCTGACGGCCGAACAGCCCTACCCCGGTGACACGTTCACCGTCGGCACGCCGACCGGTGGGCAGCACCTGTACTACCTCGCGCCCGACGGGATCGACTTCCGCAACACCGCGGGCAAGCTCGGGTGGAAGGTCGACACCCGCGCGGTCGGCGGCTACGTCGTCGCCCCCGGCAGCCTCATCGACGGCGCCCCGTACGCGATCCTCAACGACACCGCGCCTGCTCCGCTCCCGGAATGGCTCGCCGAACTCCTGCGACCCGCACCGCTGCCCCCGCAGGAACCGGTGATGATCCCGGTCGCCATCGACCGGCGCACCGCCTACCTGAACGCGGCCGTGAACGGACAATTGGACAAGATCCTCAAATCGCCGGAGCACGGGCATAACATCGCGCTCTACCACTCGGCTGTCGCGCTGGGACAGCTCGTCGCCGGCGGCGAACTCTCCGAGTCGGACGTGACCAACCGGCTGATGTCCGCCGCGCTTCAAGTTGGTCAACCCGAACGCGAGGCCCGGGGCACCATCCGGTCCGGCCTCGCCAAGGGCCGCGCCCGGCCGCGCACGGTCGCCGCATGACCGCCGTCCCGCATCCGGCTCTGGCCGAGCACCTGCGCGCCGTCCCCACCTCGGACGACGGCGCGCAGGTGCCCGCGGCACCGGCCAGGATCAAGACCGCGTGGACCGCCGACGAACTCATGGGCATGGACTTCCCCGAACCGCGCTGGGCAGTTCCCGGGATCTTGTGCGAGGGCGTGAGCCTGTTGTGCGGTCCGCCGAAGGTCGGCAAGTCGTGGATGTCGCTCGGACTCGGGTTGTGCGTCGCTGCCGGCGGCCTCGCGTTCGACACCATCCCGGTCGACGGCGGACCCGTCCTCTACCTCGCCCTTGAGGACACCGCCCGACGGCTCCAATCGCGCATGGGCAAGCTCCTCGCCAGTCGCCCGGCGCCGCACGGGCTGACGCTCGCGACGTCGTGTCCGCCTCTTCCCCAGGGCGGAAGCGAGGCCATCGCGAACTGGCTGGAGCGCCACCCGGACGCGCGCATGGTCGTCATCGACGTGTTCGCCAAGATGCGCGGCAACAGCGCGCCCGGAGCGTCCGCCTACGACGCCGACTATGCCGCCGTCGGCCGCGCCAAGGCCCTCGCCGACCACTTCGGCGTAGCCGTCGTCCTGGTCCACCACGTGCGCAAGGCGGGCAGTGACGACTTCCTCGCCGAGGTGTCCGGCACCAACGGACTCGCCGGCGCCGCGGACGCCACACTCGTCCTCAAGCGCGCCCGTGGGCAGGCCGACAGCATCCTTCACGTCACCGGCCGCGACGTGGACGAAGCCGAATACGCCCTGTCCTTCAAGCCCGAAACCGGCGCATGGCAGCTCCTCGACGGACCGGCATCCGATCACACGATGGGCGACACCCGCGCGGTCATCCTGCGCCACGTCCGCGCCAACCCCGGCGCCCGGCCGAAGGACATCGCCGCCGCGCTGCCCGACGTCGACCCCGACACCGTGCGCCGCACCTGCTCGCGCATGGCCGACGCCGGACAACTTACGAAGGACCCCGGCGGCCGGTACTACCCGGACACCGCCACACGGACAGCCACCGGCCCGGAGGTGTCCGAGCTGTCCGGGTGTCCGGTCACCCCACCTGACCTGCGCACCCACCCCGGACAGCTCGGATACGACCTGTCCGGACTGTCCGGCAACGACGAAAGCGAGGGCAAGTGAAGCGACCCGCACCGCTGAAGCTGCCGGAAGTGCTTGAGGAGATCGGCATCTCCCGCGCCGCGTTCTACCGCATGCGCGCTCGCGGAGAAGCACCCGCGATCACCCCTCTGCCCAACGGTCACCTCCGAATCCACCGCGCCGACCTCGACGCCTGGTGGGCCGGCCTCAAGAAGTCCGCCTGACCTGCTACCGCCGGGGCGTGGCCACCCGCCGCGCCCCGGCGCCATTCTCGGGGAGAACACCGCATGCCCACCCCTTCGTTCGACGTCCGGATCTGGGCCGTTCGCAACCGCAACGGGCGCAAGACGGCTGAGGTCCGGTGGCGGGTCGGCGCCGAAGAGTTCGGGTCGACGCACGCCAACAAGACCATGGCCGACGGACGTCGCGCAGACCTCATCGCCGCCATCAACCGCGGTGAGCCGTTCGACGCCGAATCCGGGCTGCCCATGTCCGAGGTCCGCGCCATCGAAGCCGCGCGCACCGAAGTCACCTGGTATGCCCACGCTCGCGACTTCATCGAGATGAAGTGGCCGCGTAGCTCCGCCAAGAGACGCATGTGCCTTGTCGTCGGCCTGTCGACGGCGACGGTTGCCCTGACCGCCAAGGACGCCCGTGCGCCCGAACCTAAGCAGCTCTATCAGGTGCTCTACCTGTGGGGGTTCAACGTGCACCGATGGAAGCAGGAGCCGCCCGCAGAAGCCCGCGAAATGCTCGCGTGGATCGAGGCCAACTCACTGCCGGTCCGCAGCCTCGAAAGGGCCGAATCCGTGCGGGCGGTGCTCGGCGCCATGTCGGTGCGATTGGACGGCAAGCGCGCCGCCGCATCCACGTTCATCAACAAGCGGGCGGTCTTCCGTACCGCGGTCGGCTACGCGATCGAGAAAGAGCGCCTGGACCGCAACCCGCTCGACAAGGTCTCGTGGGAACGCGATGACGACGACAACCAGGTCGAACCTGCCTGTGTGGTCAACCCCACTCAGGCGCACGCCCTCTTGGCGCGGGTCTACGCACAGGGCAAGCGCGGAAGGCACTTGGCCGCGTTCTTCGGCTGCATCTACTTCGCGGGCATGCGATGCGCCGAGGTCGTCAAGCTCCGCACCGACCAATGCACCCTGCCCAAGCGCGGATGGGGGGAGCTGCGCCCCTGCAAGTCCGGTCCGCGCGTCGGCACCGCGTGGACCGACAGCGGTGACGCGCACGACGACCGCGGGCTCAAGTCTCGCGCCCGGTCGGCATCGCGCTCGATCCCCATCCCACCCGAGCTTGTTGCCATGCTCCGGTGGCACGTCTACCGCTACGGGACGGCTCCCGATGGCCGGCTGTTCCGCAGTGCCGTCGGTGGCCTTGTCCAGGACAAGGCGTACCGCCTGGAGTGGGCCAAGGCCCGGGAGCAGGTGTTGACGCCCGCACAGGTGGCCTCACCGCTCGCGAAACGGCCGTACGACCTGCGGCACGCGTGCGTTTCCCTGTGGCTCAACTCAGGTGTCGCACCGACCGAGGTCGCCCGCCGGGCCGGACAGAGCGTCGATGTGCTGCTGAAGGTCTACGCCAAGTGCATCGACGGCACGGTGAAGCAGGACAACGACCGGATCTCGGCGACCTTGAAGGCGTGGAAGACGCCAAAGTCCTGACGTGGCCCGCGCATGGCCCGCAAGCGCTGGTCAGCACGCGAATCAGGGTGAGACAGAGCGAGACAAGCCAGGCTTTTGCGGCATCTCGGCTTCGGGGCTGTCGACCCGAGTGAAATCGCAGGTCACGTTGGATTTCCCGAGGTCAGGAGTGCGCCTCCCGGCCTCGGGAAATCCGGACAAAAGAAGAGACCCGCTCTCCTCGCCGAAGAGCGGGTCCCTATTCGCGGTCTCCGCAGGTCGAACCCTCATACGACCTGCTCGTTCGTGGGCCGAACCCTCATACGGCCCACCATCCGCGGTCCGTGCCCCTGGCGCACCTCAGGGCAGAGCGCGCCAGGGGACGATTTATTACCCGCGCAGCCCCGAGGCTTCGCGAGCGAGCTTTTCCACCCGCGCCCAGTCGCGCGAGGCGACCGCGTCCGCGGGAAGCATCCAGGACCCGCCGACGCACGCCACGTTCGGCAGCGCCAGGTAGGTCGGGGCCGAGGCCGGGGTGATTCCGCCCGTCGGGCAGAACCGCACGTCCGGCACCGGCGAGGCCAGCGACTTCAGGTACGGCGCGCCGCCCGAGGCCTCGGCCGGGAAGAACTTCATTTCCCGGACCCCGAGTTCGCGCAGCCGCAGTACCTCGGACACCGTCGACGTCCCGGGCAGGAAGGACAGCCCGGTGTCCACCAGCGCCCCGTACAGCGTCTCGGTGCAGCCCGGCGTGACCAGGAAGCGCGCGCCGGCCTCGGCCGCCGCCTTCGCCTGATCCGGCGTCAGGACGGTACCGGCGCCCACGAACGCGCCCTCGACCTCGGCCGCGATCCGCTCGATCGCGCCGAGCGCGGCCGGCGTGCGCAGGGTGACCTCGACGGCCGGCAGTCCACCCGCCACCAGCGCGCGCGCCAGCGGGACGGCCGACTCCACGTCGTCCACGATCACCACCGGGATCACCGGGGCCAGGTCCAGAGCGGACGTGCTCACGCCGCCACCTCCACGAGTCGAGTGCTGCGCGCGTCCAGCCACGCGGACGCGCCGCGCAGTGCCGGATGCGGGGCCACCACGAGTGCGGTGGAGATGCGGTGCAGGTACGGCGCCATCGTCGGGTTGGTCTCGAAGCCCATCCGGAACTCGCTCTTGAGCAGCACGTCGATGATCCGGGGCAGGATGCCGCCGGCCAGGAAGACGCCGCCGCGAGCGCCCATGGTCAGGGCCACCCCACCGGCGAACGTGCCGAGCAGTCGGCAGAAGGTCTCCACCGTCGCGACGCACACCTCGTCGCTGCCGTCCAGCGCGCGCGAGGAGATGTCCGCCGGGCTGAGCGCCTCGGCCGGGACTCCGCGCACCGCGGCCGTGCAGCGGTGCAGGCGACACAGTCCGGGGCCGGACAACACATGCTCGGCGGTGACCGTGCCCAGGCCGCCGCGCTCGTCGCGCAGCACCTCCAGGGCCGCGGCGTCCGGGCCGTGCGCCGGACGGAGCAGGACGTGTCCGCCCTCGCCCGGCAGCGGTACCCAGCCGCCGCCCGGGATCGGTACCAGACCGGCCACGCCGAGTCCGGTGCCGGGGCCGAGCACCGCCATCGGCAGCGTCGGGTCGGGCAGTCGGTCGCCGACCACGATCAGGTCGTCGCCCGCGAGGTGCGGCAGCGACAGCGCCAGCGCCTCGAAGTCGTTGATCAGATGCAGATCCGGGACGCCCAGCTTGACCCGGGTCTCCGCGATGGACAGCACCCACGCGCCGTTGGTCAGTCGGAACCGGTCGCCGTGTACGGGGCCCGCGACCGCCGCGCAGATCGCGCTCGGCCGGGCCGCGCCGGAGCGGTCCAGGTAGTCCTCGATCGCGGCGGCCAGGTCCACGTGGTCCTCGCTGCGCAGCCCGAGCACGTGTTCGGGCTGACCGCCCGGCTCGGAGACCACGGCGAAGCGCGCGTTGGTGCCGCCGATGTCGGCGACCAGCCACGGGCTGTCGGGGGTCGGCTGTGCCACGGTGCCACTCACGCCGTTCCCCCCGCAAAAGTCACAGCGTCGAAACCCACGGCCGCGACCGCGCCGAACACACCGGCGCCCAGGTCGGCCGGACCGACCCCGGCGCGCAGCGCGGTGAACAGTTCACGTCCCGTACCGATCCACTCGGCGTCGGTCGGGGCCGCGCCGGCGACCTCGCGCACGCTCAGGTCGGCCTCCGTCGTCAGCGTCCCCGCGACCGCGTCCACCGTCACGATGTCACCGTCGCGGATCCGGCCGATCGGGCCACCGGCCGCCGCCTCGGGCGTGCAGTGGATCGCCGCCGGGATCTTGCCGGACGCGCCGGAGAGCCGGCCGTCGGTGACCAGCGCCACGTGGTGGCCCCGGTCCTGCAGGACGCCGAGCGCGGGGATCAGCTTGTGCAGCTCGGGCATGCCGTTCGCGCGCGGGCCCTGGTAGCGCAGCACCGCGATCAGGTCGTGGTCGAGCTCGTTGTTCTCGAACGCGGCGAGGAACTCGGCCTGTCCGTCGAACACCCGCGCGGGCGCGGTCACCACGTGGTGCGACGGGTCGACCGCGGACACCTTGATCACCGCGCGACCGAGGTCGCCGTGCAACATCCGCAGCCCGCCGTCGGGCGCGAACGGCTTGTCGTACGGCCGCAGCACATCCAGGTCCAGGCTCTCGGTCGGGCCGTCCACCCAGACGATCGAGCCGTCCTCGGTGAGCTGCGGCTCGCGCCGGTACCGGTTCAGCCCGTCGCCCGCGACGGTGCGCACGTCCTCGTTGAGCAGCCCGCCGTCGAGCAGCGTGCCGATCAGGAACGCGGTGCCGCCCGCGGCGTGGAAGTGGTTGATGTCCGCCGGACCGTTCGGGTACATCCGGGTCAGCAGCGGGACCACGGTGGACAGCTCGGCGAAGTCGTCCCAGGTGAGCGTGATCCCGGCGGCGGCGGCCATCGCGACCAGGTGCAGCGTGTGGTTGGTCGAGCCGCCGGTGGCCAGCAGTGCGACGACCGAGTTCACCCAGGCCTTCTCGTCGAGCACCTCGCCGATCGGCGTGTACTCGCGGACCAGCGACGTCGGGTCGCCGAGCGAGGTGGTGGCCGCGACCCGGCGGCCCGCCTCGTCGGTCAGCGCCTTGCGCAGCGGCTGGTCCGGGTGCACGAAGCTGGCGCCCGGCAGATGCAGACCGAGCACCTCCATCACGAGCTGGTTCGTGTTGGCGGTGCCGTAGAACGTGCAGGTCCCGATGCCGTGGTAGGCGCCGGCCTCGGCGTCGAGCAGTTCCTCGCGGGAGACCTTGCCCTCGGCGAAGCGCTGCCGGACCCGGGCCTTCTCCTTGTTGGGCAGGCCGGAGGACATCGGACCGGCCGGCACGAAGATGGTCGGCAGGTGCCCGAAGGACAGCGCGCCGATCACCAGGCCGGGGACGATCTTGTCGCACACGCCGAGCATCAGCGCGCCGTCGAACATGTCGTGCGCGAGCGCCACGGCCGCCGCCATCGCGACCACGTCGCGGCTGAACAGGGAGAGCTCCATGCCCGCGCGGCCCTGGGTGATCCCGTCGCACATGGCGGGTACGCCGCCCGCGAACTGGGCCACGCCGCCCGCCTCGGCCACCGCGGCCTTGAGCTGCTCGGGGTAGGTGCGCAGCGGCTGGTGCGCGGAGAGCATGTCGTTGTAGGAGGAGACGATCGCCACGTTCGGCTTGACCGGGCCCTGGGGGCCGGTGCCGCGCAGCCCGAGCTTCTCGCTGGGCGAGCAGGCGGCGAAGCCGTGGGCGAAGTTCGCGCAACCGAGCTGACCGCGTGCGGGGGCCTCGGAGGCCGCCGCCCGGATCCGCTCCAGGTAAGCCGTACGAGTGGCGGCACTGCGGCGCGCGATGCGCTCCGTCACTGCGGCCACCGTCGGGTGGATCCTCTGCTCGCTCACGATCTTCGTGCCCCTGCTGTCGGCGGCTGCTCTGCCGGTTCGGGTACCAAACTAGGGGTACTTTTGCCTCTTGGCAAGCAAAAGAGTGACGCTCGGGTGTCGAAGTAGTGAACTTAGGGCTTTGACCGAGGGAAAGCTGCCCTGGTTCACTGGATGGCATGGCCCGACGCGCGAACCCCATTCCGCACAGCAGTGCAGGCGAGGTGCTTCGCCTTGTGCGTGAAGGGGATGCCGAGACCCGGGCGGACGTCGCCCGGCTGACCGGGCTGTCCCGATCCGCGGTGGCGGCCCGGATCGACGAACTGGTCGACGCGGGCCTGCTCGCCGAGCGCGCCGACGGTGTGTCCA
Source organism: Embleya sp. NBC_00888 (assembly GCF_045207655.1). NCBI lineage: Bacteria > Bacillati > Actinomycetota > Actinomycetes > Kitasatosporales > Streptomycetaceae > Embleya > Embleya sp. NBC_00888. The sequence continues at coordinate 4,608,532 of NZ_CP108784.1, forward strand.
CCGGCGGCCGACCGCCGATCCGCCTCGAACTCAACCCCGACGGCGGCCTGGTGCTCGCCGCGTCGCTCGGCAGCAGCCGAGGTCAGTTGGCGGTCTGCGACCTGACCGGCCGGGTGTTGGCCAGCCGGGAGACCCGGATGGCCGCGCAGGGCGGACCGGACGCGGTGCTCACCGGACTGCCGGACTGGATCGACACGATGCTCGCGGAGGAGGGCTTCGACCCGGCGCGTGTGCGCGGGGTCGGGGTGGCCGTTCCCGGGCCGGTCGAGCTGGACACCGGGCGCGCGGCCGGCGCGCCGACGCTGCCCGGCTGGGACGGGGTGGCGATAGCCCCCACGCTGCAACGCCGGTTGCCGGTACCGGTGTACGTGGACAACGACGTGAACGTGATGGCGCTCGGCGAGTACCGGGCCCGGGCCGACGCGGGCGATCTGGTGTTCGTCAAGGCGTCCACCGGTATCGGCGCGGGCATAGTTGCCGACGGCAAGGTGTACCGCGGCGCACTCGGCGCGGCGGGCGAGATCGGGCACATCCCGGTCGCCGGCGGCACCGGCGTGCGGTGTTGGTGCGGCAATGTGGACTGCCTCGAAGTGCTGGCCAGCGGGCGGCACTTGATCGAGACGCTGGCCGCGCACGGGGCACGCTTCCCGGACGGTCGCGAGGTCTCCAGCGTGCGGGACGTGGTGGCCTTGGCGGCGGCCGGTCAGCCCGAGGCGGTCCGGCTCGTGCGCGAGTCGGGTCGCATGCTCGGCGAGGTGCTGGCGAGCGTGGTCAACGTGCTCAACCCGGCGGTCGTGGTGCTGGGCGGCGACCTGGCCGACGCGGGCGATCCGCTGCTCGCGGGCGTGCGCGAGGTCGTCTACAAGCGGTCCACCGCCGTGGCCACGCGTGAGTTGCGGATCGTGCCGAGCGTGCTGGGTGAGGCCGCGGGTCTGACCGGCTGCGCGTTCATGGCCCTGGATCAGATCCTCTCGCCCGACTCGGTGGACGCCACGCTCGCGCGGCTCGCGGGCCAGCGGTCGTTGCCGAGCGTGAATCGGGCGCTTCCGGCCTGAAGCCGGGCTCGGAGCCGGCCCGGATCCCGGCGAGACCCCGGCCGGAAGTGCGTTCCGAAGCCGGGCCCGAAAAGCGCGCCCCCCGAAGCGCGCCCCCGAAGCCGGGTCCGCAGCCCGCCCTGGATGCCCGGCCCGAGCCCCGCCCGAATCCGGGCCCTCTTCGTGCCCTCCACCACCCGCCGGACCGGCCGCGTGACGCGCCCACCCGGCCGCTTCCGCACGCCCGAAAGAGGATCCTCCGCGCAGGGAATGTTGAGAGGGCAACTATCGTTGAGGCGAGCAAGACCCGGGAAAGCCGGGACCGCACTCGTCCTCGAGGAGCAGGCCATGCCCGCCGTCACCGTTTCCAACCCGCTGGCCCTGCCGCGTCTGCCGGAACCCGGTCTCGACGCGCGGCCGCGTCCCGTACTCGCCGTCACCACCGCGCCGAGCGGTGTCGAGGGTGAGGGTTTCCCGGTGCGCCGCGCCCTCGCGGGGGTCAACCAGACCTACCTCGACCCGTTCATCATGATGGATCAGATGGGCGAGGTGGACTACGCGCCGGGTGAGCCCAAGGGCACCCCGTGGCACCCGCACCGCGGCTTCGAGACGGTCACCTATCTGATCGACGGCGAGTTCGTGCACCAGGACTCGGCGGGCGGCGGTGGTGTGATCACCGACGGCGACACGCAGTGGATGACGGCCGGCTCCGGCCTGCTGCACATCGAGGCGCCGCCGGAGGCGTTGGTGGCCAGTGGCGGTCTGTTCCACGGCATCCAGTTGTGGGTGAACCTGCCGTCCGCGCAGAAGATGACCGATCCGCGCTACCAGGACATCCGCGCGGGCGACGTCAAGCTGCTCGCGTCGGACGACGGCGGCGCGCTGGTTCGGCTGATCGCCGGCTCCGTCGGCGGCTTCGACGGTCCCGGCATCACCCACACCCCGATCACGTTGCTGCATGCCTCGGTCAATCCGGGCGCACGACTTTCGCTGCCCTGGAACAAGGACTACAACGCGCTGGTGTACGTACTCGCGGGTTCCGGTACCGTCGGCACCGATCGGCGACCGATCGAAACCGGCCGGCTCGCGGTGTTCGGTGCCGGGGACACGATCGACCTCCAGGCCGACACCCGGCAGGATTCGAACAAGCCCAACCTTGAGGTGATCGTCCTCGGCGGGCAGCCGATCGGCGAGGAAGTCGCCTGGTATGGCCCGTTCGTGATGAACACGCACGCCGAACTGGCGCAGGCGTTCGACGACTTCAAGGCCGGTCGGATGGGACGGATTCCGGCGGAGCGGATCTGACGGCAGATCAACAGTGGCCGAAGATCATCGGCGGGGCATCTGACGGGCCGTCAGAGCCCTTAGAGTGCAAGGGAATGCCTCGAAGGGGCGAGCGCTGGGCTACGCAACGCAGCCGAGCGGTCGCCCCTTGACGCTGTCCCGCCCACTGGCCACACTGAACAAGGTCAAATGGAACGTACCGGTTTGCCGCGCTATGAGCGCGGCCTGCGGAAAGAGGAGTGGAGCCGTCACCTCACCACCGTGAGCTCCGCCGCCGGGTCGAAGTGGCCCCGGTCGACGGGCGCGATGCGACACCGGACGAGAGGAGTCCGCGTATGTCCTGGCCCTCCCGGGTGGCACACGGCATCGGCGACGGTGACCGACGGCCGCCCCACGCTTCATATTTCGCCAATTCACCGACCGGTTCTCCGACGTTCGGTGTGGTCGTGACCGGTGTACCGCCGACGGGTGCCTCGGTGATCGGCGCACGGCTCGGTACGACCGAGCCCTGGGGGCCGTGATGGCCGGCGACTGGCGCAAGAAGTTCGTGGAGAGCACGGTCAAGACCCGTACCTCGTCCTCGAATTGGATCGCGCTCAAGATCGTTCACTCGAACGTGCTGACCATGCTCATCCTGGGCACCGCCGCGGTGTTCGCGGTGGTGCTGCACCTCAAAGGGCGCGCGCGCGACGGTGAGTTCTTCGCGATCGGGATAGCCGCGCCGTGGATACTGGCGGCATACCGGCACAGCCGCGCCTGCAAGCCGTGCCCACGTCAGTCGGGAGGGGGATAACAGGCGATGAGTGCGTACGAACCGCCACCGCCCCCCGAGGCACGCGGACTTCGACTCGGTGACCTGGTCCGTCGCCGTCATCTCGCCGACCCCGACGACGAGGAACCGGCCTTCCCGGCCCCTCGTGAAGAACGCGCGAGCGAGCCCGGACGAGGCTCCTCGCGCGGCACCCGCGCGCCGCGAGAGGACGACGAGCCGTCCTGGCGGCGGGACTTGCGGGAGCGTCGGAAGCACGAGCGGGACGCGGCCGAGGCCCGGCGTACGACCGAGCGCGCGAGCGGGTCGGGCGCGCGCCCCGGGCGATCCGACGAGCGCCGCGCCGATGCCGCCCGAAGCGCCGACGCGCAACGGTCCGAGCGCGGCCCCGGGGCCGCCGACCCTCCCGCGCGTCCCACGGTGCGGCACGTGATGAAGCCTCGCGACCCGGGCCGGCACAACGCCCCCGCGACCCCCGTCGAAAGCGCGCGCAAGCTGCCGTGGCGCAAGCCCGCGAAGGCGACCGGCACGGGAGCGGGTGCGGCCGGGGCCGGCTCCGCGGCCGGCGCCGCGAGCACCTCCGCCGGCGCCTCCGGACTGGCCGGGTTCATTCGCAAGGGCCCCGCGGCCGGCGCCGGAGACGATTCCACCGGACCGGCCGATTCCGGTACGCAGGGTGGGAGTTCGGGCATACCCAAGGTGCCTGCGCCGTTCGCGGGCGGCACCGACGGGAGTACCGGGTCCAGCTTCGGTCCGTTCACCGGGACCGACCTGGCCATGCTGATTCCCGCCGGGTTCGCCGCCTATTACGGTGCGGGGCTCCTCGTGAGCTGCTCGTCCGAGGCAGGCTTCATGGCGGCCTTTTGCCTGTGGCTCATGATGGGCTTCTGGATCGTGATCGTCAGCGCGAAATGGCCGTTGATGCGGCTCATGCGCTGGGCCTGGGTGCTCGCCGGTCTGATGGCCGGCGCATCCATCCCCATCGGTGGCGGGTGACGGTGCGTGCGACGTGAGTAGCTTACGAACCGTCATATCACGGGTACGCCAAGGCAAACAGGGACCGGCGGACGACCGCAGGACCGGAGGGGAATCATGCACATGTCGCTGAGCGCCGTGGCCGCTGCCGCGCCCGACTCCATCGTCGAGCTCCAGATGGCGGTGACCACCGAGACGAGCAGCGTCGGTCGCGGGGTGACCGTCGGTGTCCCGATCCTGATCATCTTCATTCTCTTCTACCTGGTCACCCACAAGAACTACAAGATCGGTGGCCTGATACTGGCCTTCGTGGCCGGTGTGATGTTGTCCGGAACCCAGGTGGCGTCCTCGCTCTCCGAGTTGGTCGACCACTTCGTCACGGCCGGCGTCAACGCGGTCAGCGACGTGTTCAGCTGAGCCTCGGCCGTGCGGGTCGGGGGCGGGGTTCGAGTCGGGCCGGGCCGGCCCGACTCGGGTCGAGGAGGCCGGAGCCGAAGGGGGACGGGCCGAAACGGGCCCGTCCCGCGGCTCGGTCCCGAACGCGTACGGGTGGTGGGTGACCTGCGGCGTGCCACCGTCGTCCCGGTGGTAGTCCCCAGGACATGAGCGACCCTCTGCACGTGATGACCTTCAATCTGCGCGGCCCGGAGAACCCGACGCCGAACTCGTGGCGGGAACGTCGCCCGCTCGTGCTGGAGCTGATCCGCCGCGAGCGTCCGCACGTGCTCGGCACCCAGGAGGGGCGCTGGCATCAACTCCGGCCGCTGGCACGCGAACTGCGGGCTCGGTACGACTGGATCGGCCTCGGTCGCGAGGGCGGCAGCCGGTCCGAGTTCTGCGCGGTCTTCTACGACGTCGAGCGCCTGGAACCGCTGGCCTTCGACCACGTGTGGCTGTCCGCGTTCCCGCGCCTGATCGGATCGCGCACGTGGGGCAATTGGCGCCATCCCCGGATGATGACCTGGATTCGCTTCCGGGATCTGGCCACCGACACCGAGTTCGGCTTCGTGAACACGCACTGGGACCACGTCTCGGCCAACGCGCGACGCAGGAGCGCGCACGCGACGCGGGCCCTGTTGGCCCGCCGGTTCGCCGGGGAACCAGCCATCGTGGTGGGCGACTTCAACGTCGGCGCGGCGGGTGCTCCGCACGCGGTGTTGACCGCCGGTGGTCTGCTGCGCGACACCGGTGCGGCCGACGCGACCCGGACGTACAACAACTGGGAGCCGCCGGTGGACGGCGAGCGCATCGACTGGATCCTGGCCACCGCCGATTTCGACGTCGTCGACGCGCGCACGTTGACCTGGACCCGGGACGGCCGCTGCCCGTCCGACCACTGGCCGGTCCAGGCCCGGCTGAGCCTGCGGGCGCCGGCCTCGTGAGCGGGTCGCGCGTGCGGGCCCGATTTCCGCGCTACGCGGGATCGGCCAGCCAGTTGCCGTGGAACCCGAACGGCACCCGGCACGGGAGATGCACGATGGCCGGCGGGTCGGCCGTGAGATCGTCCGCGTCCAGCACGACCAGGTCGCTGGTGCCACTCACCGCGTCGTACACATAGGTGAGCAGCCACCCGGGCCCGCCCGGTCGCTCGTCGGCGGGCACGAAGGTCGCCTCTCCGGGTGTGCGACCGGCGCCGAAGTCGTGCGCGAGCGTCGTTCCGTCGGTGAGGTCGTAGCGCAGCACCGCGTGCTCGGTCACGGTGAAGCCGTATCGCGCGGACAGCCCGGCGAACCGGTCGTCCACGCGCGGGAACTCCGACGCCCGATCGTCGAGTTGTTCCTCGCGCACGGTCCCGGCGGTCAGGTCGATCGTCCACCGCCACAGCGTCGCGGCGCCGTCCGGCTCGTCCTTCCGGTACAGGTGCGACCGGCGCATGACGTACAGCACGATCCGGTCGGTGCCCTCGTCGTGCGCGTTGAGCGTGTGGAAGACGTAGCACGGGTCGATGCCGAACCAGCGCACGTCGCCGTGCGGGTCGCCGCGCCGCAATACGCCCACCCGCGCGCCGTAGCCCTCGTCCCACGCGTACGGCATGGTCCCGGACCGGGCGCGGTCCAGGTCGAACACCACCGGTAGGTCCATGAACACCACGTGCCCGGCGGTGAGGTTGAAGTCGTGCATCATCGTGTGGCCCGGGACGTCCAGGTCGCGGCTGACCACGAGTTCGCCGGCCGCGTCGGCGCGGTGATAGGTCACGTACGGCGGGACCAACGACCCGTATCCGAAGAAGTGCAGCTCGCCGGTGGTCGGGCAGGTCTTGGGGTGCGCGGTCATCGCGGTGCGCAGCCGCCCGGCGAAGTCGTGGGGGCCGATCGTGTCCAGCGACTCGGTGAGTTCGTAGGGGTACGAACTCTCGACGAGCGCGAGGGTGCGGCCGGCGTGCCGGATCACGTGGGTGTTGGCGACGCCGTTGGCCAATGCGCGTGTGCCGTCGGCGTGGCGGAGTGGGGCGTGGGTGTCGAAGTTGTTCGTGCGCACATAACGGTTGCGGTAGCACGCGGCCCGGCCGGCCGTCAGCCGCACGCCGTGCACCATGCCGTCGCCGAGGAACCAGTGCCCGCTGGGGGTCCGCGGGTTGGGGCCGTTGCGCAGGTAGGAACCGGTGAGTTCGACGGGGAGTTCGCCGCTGACCCGCAGCGCGGTCTCGGTGCGCTCCTCGGTGACCGGGGCGTGATTGCCGGTGAGGTGGAACGGCGTCATGATGCGGGCTCCTGGGTGGGTGTGCGGGTATGCCGCGGCGCTCGGTTCGGTACGCGGGTCAGGCGGCCTGCCGGGCCTGGACGATCGCCGGGTAGCGGGCGGTGAACAGCGCCGGGACCACGAATCCGGCGGCCTGCACGGCGATCGCCACGTTCGTCGCGAGGTCGTTGGCCTTGACCAGGTAGAGCGCGATCGCGGTGAGCGTGAAGCTCGCCGCCCAGACCGCGGTGATCACCACGTTGACCCGCAGGAACGCGGGCAGGCCCCAGATCTCGCGCGGGGTGGAGCGGCGGGCGATCACCAGGGTGAACGGGTTGCGCACGGCCAGCGAACCCCATGCGGTGACCGCGAGCCACCCGAACGAGGCGGCGCCGACGTAGCGGTGGAAGGCGGCGTCGGGCACGGCGAACGCGATCGGGGTCAGCACCAGGAAGAAGGCCGCGCTGCTGTAGGCGAGCAGGTCCACGCCGCGGCCGGCCCGGTGGTCCTGGGCCGCCATCGCGACGGTGACGAGCAGTGCGGCCAGGGCGCCCCACTGCCAGTTCGTCGAGGGGATGGCAGCGAAGACGATCCACGGTGCGAAGTTGCGTACGTAGTTCACGAGGTTCCCCTGACTCGACCGGGCGTTGCTGACATGTCAATCATGGACGTTCCTATTTCGACATGTCAATCCTGAGTGGTAAAGTCCGGGTCATGAGCCTCCGACACGCCCTCCTGGGACTCCTCGCCAACCGGTCGGCCAGCGGCTACGACCTGCTGAAGGCATTCGAAACGTCGCTGGCCAACGTGTGGCCCGCCACCCAGAGCCAGGTCTACGGAGATCTGGGCAAGCTCTCCACCGAGGGCCTGCTGGACGTGACCGCCGAAGGCCCGCGTGGCCGCAAGGAGTACTCGATCACCGCGAGTGGGCGCACCGAGCTGCGGCACTGGCTGGTCGAGGTCGAACCGGAGCGGGTCCGGCGCAGCGGCATGCTTCTGCGGGTCTTCTTCCTGGACACCCTGGATCCGGCCGAGGCCCGGGACTACCTCGTCGCACAGGGCGAGGCCGCGGCCGGGACGAACGCGGGGCTGCGGGCGGTGGAGGCGAACGTCGAGTGGGACGAGGGCTCGCTGTCGGTGTACGGGCGGATCGCGCTGGAGTACGGGCTGCGGTTGTCGCAGGTGCAGCGCGAGTGGGCGGAATGGGCGGCCGAGCAGGTGGCTCGGACGGAGTGACCGGCCGGGTGCGGCGGGTGCGGCGGGCGCGTGGGGTGCTGCCGCGATACGTACGTACGGCGCGGGCGGATCCGGTGTCCCGGGTCGGCCCGCGCCGAACGTGTCTCGGGTGGGCGCTCGGTCGGTCGTTCGTTTTCGCGGCCGCTCGGCCGGCTCGTGGTCGGCCGAGCGGGCGCGGGGTCAGCGGAACTCGTGCACGACTTCGATCGGTCCCACGATGTGCCGATTGAACTCGGTCAACTCCTCTGCGGGGACCCACAGTTCCAGGATGGTTCGGCCGCCCGCCTGCCGTACCGGGTAGCGGATCACGAACTCGGTCTCGATCCGAAAGCGGGTCACGTAGCCGACCCCGGAGGCCGGTACGTTCCAGTCGCGCGCGATCTTGATCGCGTAGTCCTCGTTCAGCACCGGATAGAAGATCGGCTGGTCGGGCAGCCTGGCCGGCCACGCGGTCCAGCCGGACTCGCGCACGAGCTCCAGTTCGGCCGGTCCGGTCGGCCGCCAGAGCGTCGTGGTGGGGATGGCGTTCATGGCCACATGGTGCGTCCGCGGGTGGTCCGGGTGAAAGCGGATTTCGCAGGTGGGGGCGGTCGCCGGGGCGCGTGGGCCGGGGGATGCCTCCGGGCGGCGGGCCGGGTGCGGCCGATCGCCGGTCCCGGGTGCCGCGGGGGAGTGACTTCCGCCTCGCTTCGCCCGGATCTGACGGACCGTCATAGAAGTTGGCGGCGTGCGCTGCTACTTTCCGCGGCATGGAACACCGCATCGACCCCGAATTGCTCGCGGTCCTCCCGTACCTGCCGATGGTGGACATCACCGACCCGGTCGCCTTCCGCGCGGCGCAGCGGGCCCGGACCCAGCCGGTGCAGCGCCCGGACGGCCTGCTGGTCGAGGACCGGATCGTGGCCGGGGACGTCCCGGTGCGGATCTACACGCCGAAGGAGGCGGCCGAGGCAGCCGGTCCGGACGGCTCGCTCGGCGTGCTGCTGTGGTTCCACGGCGGCGGCTTCGTGTTCGGCGACATCGACAGCTCGGACGGCGGCTGTATGGCGACCGCGCTCGAGGTCGGCTGCGTCGTGGTGAGCGTCGAGTATCGGCTCGCGCCCGAGCATCCGTTCCCGGCCGGCTTCGAGGACGCGTGGGCGGCGCTGCGGTGGGTGGCCGAGCACGCGGCCTCGTTCGGCGGCGACCCGGCGCGGATCGCGGTGGGCGGGGTCAGCGCGGGCGGCTGCCTGGCCGCGGCGCTGGCGCTGCGGGCCCGGGACGAGGGTGGGCCGGCGCTGGTTCACCAGGTGTTGGACACCGCCGTCCTGGACGACCGCCTGGACACGCCGTCGATGCTCGAGTTCGAGTCGGCGCCGCTGTGGGACCGCCGTCAGGCGGCGCTGAGCTGGCGGTACTACCTGGCCGGCGCCGAGCCCACCGCCTACGCGGCCCCGGCTCGGGCCGAGGATGTGGCGAACCTGCCGCCGGCGTACATCACCGCCAACGAACTCGACCCGCTGCGCGACGAGGCGATCGAGTACGCGGGCCGGCTGATCCGCGCGGGCGTCCGGGTCGAACTGCACCACCGGCCCGGTACCTTCCACGGCTCCAACGCGATCCCGGCCGCCGACGTCTCGCGCCGCGCGACGGCGGACATCCGCCGCGCGCTGCGGACCGCTTTCGAGGTCGCGTAGCGGCGCCGGCCTCGGCCTAGGCTGGGGGCGTCGTTGTTCGGGCTGCGGAAGGTGTTGTCGTGATCGTCGCGTTCTCGGTGTCCCCGCTCGGTGTCGGTGAAGACGTCGGGGAGGCGGTCGCGGAAGCCGTCAAGGTGGTGCGAGCCAGCGGACTGCCGAACCGGACCGACGCGATGTTCACCTCGATCGAGGGCGAGTGGGACGAGGTGATGGCCGTGGTGAAGGCGGCTGTCGAGGCGGTCAAGGCGCACTCGAATCGGGTCAGCCTGGTGCTCAAGGCGGACATCCGCGAAGGCGTCGTCGACGGGCTGACCGCGAAGGTCGAGACGATCGAGCGGTACCTGGCGTAGAGCTTGCGGCCCACCGGGCGCGGTCTCGCACCGTCGCGGCCACGGATCGGCGAGCCGACCTCGTGGCCACGATCGGGGTGTCCCGGTCGGCGGCGTCAGATGGCCAGCACGTTGGCGGCGCTCGGGCCCTTCTGGCCGTCCTGTACCTCGAACTCGACCGTCTGGCCCTCGGCGAGCGTCTTGAAGCCGTTGCCCTGGATCGCGCTGAAGTGCACGAAGACGTCCTTACTGCCGTCCTCCGGGCTGATGAAGCCGAACCCCTTGGCTTCGTTGAACCACTTCACGCTCCCCTTGATCCTGGCCATCTGGTCGCCTCTCCCCAACTCCGAAGTACCGCGTGGGTACGCGCGCCTCGAGCCTGCCCAAGCCGATGGGCACCGGAAACCAGGAACGCGGTCGGGCGGGCTGTAACGGATCGACGGGCCCATCCCATTCCCCTGGTGACGTCGACGAACGGGGGCATCGGATGGCAGGCGCGAGCGACGCGAGCTTCCAGGAGTTCGCCGCCACGCACAGCCGCAGGCTGTTCCGTACCGCGTGCCTGCTCACCTCGGGTGACTGGCACGGCGCCGAGGACCTGCTCCAGGAGACGCTGGGCAAGCTCTACCCGAGATGGCGCAAGGTCAGCCGGATGGACTGGCCGTTCGCCTACGCGCACACCACCCTGGTCCGCGGCTACATCGAACAGCAGCGCCGCAAGAGTTCCACCGAGCGCACCACCGACTCGGTGCCCGAACACGCGGTCCGCCCGACGGGGGATCCCGAGCTGCGGCTCACCCTCCTGGACGGCCTGGCCGCACTCGCGCCGAAGGATCGGGCGGTGCTGGTCCTGCGCTACTGGGAGGACCGATCCGTGGAGCAGACCGCCGACGCGCTGGACATGTCCGAGGGAGCGGTACGGGTGCGCGCGCATCGCGCCCTGGACCGGCTTCGGGCGTTGCTCGGCGATCAACTGGCGGGACTTGCCCTCGACCGGGCGTGACGGGACCGACTTCGAGCGGTCGTCCGCGCTCGTGCGGTCGTTGCGACCCTGCCGCGCTTCCGCGCTTCGGGTGTCGAGGGACACATCCCACCTTCACTCCCATGTCTTCCGCATCTTCGCTGAGCTCTCGTACTCCTACCGAAAGGACCGGTGATCGCATCGTGGCCGCTGACCACCCGGGCTGGACCTCCCGGGGTCCGGATCGGCAAGTTCCCGACCCGGACCGCGACTTCGAGCGGGATCTACCCGGCGCGTTGAGCACGCTGGCCGACACGTTCCCGGAGCACGACCCCGAGGTGATCTCCCGGGGCCTGGCCCGCGGCAGGCGACTGCGTCGGGTCCGGCGCCTGCGGATCGGTGCCGCCGCGTGCGCGATGGCGGTTGCCGTGGTCGGCGGCGGGGTGGCGCTCGATCGGAGCCTGGCGGCCGACGGGTCGCCGGCCTCCCGCCGTACCCTCCCGGACGCGGACCTGCCCACGGGTTGGCCGGTGACCGGGAATCAGATGATCTCCGTGCTCACGAGCCTGTTGCCGGCCAAGGGGGAGGTGAGCGACGCCCTCGGTACGGGGTCGCAGCTCATGCCCAAGGACCCGCCGATGATCGCCAAGAACCCGACCGCGCAGCTCGTGTACCGCGACGGGACCGGTGCGACCGGCGTACGGGTCAAGCTGTCGCGCCCGGCACCGAACACCCCCGACGCCAGGCTCACCGACTGTGGCGCCGTCGACGGGCGCAAGCCCTACGACGAGTGCAAGGCCACCAAGCGGCCGGACGGCTCGAAACTGACGGTCGCCAAGACGCACCTCGACGCGTGGGGGGAGGAGCGGCAAAAGCATTGGCGGGTCATCCTGGATCGACCCGACGGCGGCCGGATCGCGGCGGATGTCTACAGCGGAGGGGCCCGCGACCAGCACATCGGTTCGGACAAGGGCACCATCGGGATCAAGGAGGATCCGCGACTGTCGATCGCGGACCTCACCCGGATCGTGACGGACTCACATTGGGAGAAGGCCGTCACCGCGCTTCCCACACCGGACAAGCGCATGCTGGCGATCCTGGAGAGCGTGCTTCCCCCGGGGCTGAACATCACGGCCAAGGGTGAGCCGGACTACGGCGCGTCGATGATCATCACGGACGCGCGAGGGGTGTCGGGCGTCAGCGCGATCGTGCGGATCACGGATGAGCCGCTGCAGTCCTGCGACGGGATCCCGGCGCAGGACTGCAGAACCCGGACCCTGCCCGACGGCACCACGACCTTCGCCGCACGGCAGCCGGTGGGCAACGCGCCGCCCGGGTTCGTCCAGTGGCGCGCGGCAGTGCGCTACCCGGACGGGCGCACGGTGTGGGTCGACGCGGGGAACAGCTCCAGCGGCCGAACGGTCATGACCTCCGCGGACGAGGACATCGAGGGGGCCCTGTTCGAACCCGAACTCGGCCCACACAGGCCGTCCCGCGACGAACCGGTACTGACCCTCGAGCAACTCGAAGCGATGGCCGGCGACCCGCGCTGGACCCGGTAGGCCTCGGAAGTCGCCGCCGCCCCGAGCCCTCGGTGGTCCCCACGGGCCGGCGAGGGCCGCGGCGTGTTCGCGGGGGAGGCACCGCGGGGCGCGTTGTTGTCGATGGCCGGCCGGGATACCGATCGGCGATCGCGCCTTGAACGTGTCGCGCCGCCTCCGATTTCCCGTCGGGTGGATTTGCCGACGCGCATGAAATCCGTTGTACGGAGGGGTGGTCCGGGGATCGGCCCGGGTGCCGAGGTCAGCCCGTAAGTGCGGTCTTCCGTTGTGCGGACGCGGTGTTCTCTAGGACCCACTAGGCCGGCCGCCCCTTCGGGCGGCGGCCGGCTCTGGGTGGGGGAAGATCACTCGGGAGGGTGATTGACGGTAACCGCGTTGGCACTGTCTGCTGTTCCCCGTATCCAAAACGTAAGTCGGCCCCCGCTGGTGCAACGAACACCGATGCGAGGGCCTGACCACCGAACGAGGAAGTACCCTCGCCATGGCTGTATCCCAGCGTATCGATGCCCCCACCCCTGTCCAGGACCCCGTCGTCACCGTGTTGGCCCAATATGGTGGCCTTTCGGGGCGCGCGTTGGAAGCGGCCCTCCGCTACCACGTCATGCCCGCGGACACGCCCCTCACCGTCGACACCATCCGCGAACTCCTCGGCGTGGGCGCCCACATCGCCCGCCGCGTGCTTCGTGAACTCACCGAGGCCGGCATCGCGGTGGCCAAGCGGTTACGGGACTCGGCGACCGGGCGGATGCTAGGCCGTCTCACCGAGTGGTCCGGGCCGCGCACGGCCGGAGACGCTCCCGAGTCCGCCGCCGCACCTGCCGCACCCGATGCCACCACCACCGTCGCTGCCGTCGACGATCCCGCCGTGCGCGCGCTCGCGCTGCTCCGTTCCCTCGCCGATGTGGACGAGCGATTGGCCTTCAAAGAGCGGGAGTTGCGCACCCTCGTCCCGTTCCTGGTGGACCGCCTGGCCGGCGGCGACACCCACGTCGAGGCCGAGGTCTTTCGCGAACTCACCGAAGACCTACCGCCACCGGGCCGAACCATCAAGACCGGTCTGCTGCACTACCGCCTCACCAAGGCCCCGAAGCACCCGGTGATCCCACCCCAGACGCGCCGCCCCCGCCTGGTGGAATGCGCCGACTGCGGCCGCCCCGGCCCCGACCTGACGCCCGGCGACCTCTGCCGGCACTGCCGTACCGGCACCGACCCGGCGCCGCTCGACGGCGCGGCCCGGGTCAGACGGCTCCTGCAACTCGTCGCCCACCCGCTCTGACCCTCGGCCGATCGGGGGAGTGGGGGTTGTTCCGGCTATTCTGGATGGGTAGCGTCCAGCATATGCAGATGAGCGAAGGCGTGGAGTGGGCGCTGCACAGTTGCCTCAACCTGGCATGGGCCGAGTCGGGTACGGCCGTCACGGCCACGAAACTGGCCGCCTTCTACGGCCTGCCCGCCGCGTACCTGAACAAGCAACTCCAGGCCCTGGCCCGCGCCGGCATCGTCACCTCGACCTCCGGCCCACGAGGCGGCTTCCGCCTCGCCCGCGCCCTCAAGGACATCACCCTGATGGACGTGGTGGTCGCGATCGAGGGCCCCGACCCCGCGTTCCGCTGCCAACAAATCCTGCACAACGGCCCCGACGCCGACCCCACCGCCGACTACCGCACCTCCTGCGCCATCGCCCAGGCCATGTCCCGAGCCGACCTCGCCTGGCGCCACGAACTGGCCACCCAAACCCTCGCCGACCTCAGAACCACCGTCGAATCCCGCTCCCCGGAAACCCCGGAACTGACCCGAGCCCGCCTCGCCAAGAAGTAACCCCGACGGCGGCGCCTCGGGCGCGGCAATCCGGGCGCGGTGCCCTGGGGGTGTGGGCCCTGGACGGGGTGCCCTGGGCGCGGTGCCCTGGGATGAGGGGGCTAGGGACGCGAGGGCTTGGGACGCGAGGACTTGGGACGCGAGGACTTGGGACGCGGCGCGGCGGCCGCATGCGGCCCCGTACGCGGCGACCCGGAGGCAGTGCCAGGACGCGGTGCCCTGCCACGTCCGAACCCCGGCCCACACGTAAACGTCACCCACCGGACCGCCGGCCTTTCACCCACCGCGTCGTGGGCTGCGTCCGGTTTTCCTCCGGGCCGCCGACCACGTCGACTCCGGGTCGGCGGCCCCTCGGTCGCGCTCCCGGCCGAGTTCGTCGCGCCGACCCGCGAGTTCCTGGACGACGGCGAGGAAGTTGTCCCGTACCCGAGTGGCCCGTGCCGGATCCCAGACCGCGCCGATCCGCCAGGAAACCGCGTCCGACCTGCCGGTCGACCCACTACCGGCCCCACCACGGGCCCTACCTCCGGTCCTACCTCCGGACCCTTCGGCGGACCTCCCGCCGGACCCGGTCCCGCGCTCACCGGCAGACCCGCCTCCCCACCCACCCTCGGACTCGATCGGCGTCACCGTGACGGTCGCCGACGCGATGTCGGCGGCGCCCGCCGGTACCAGGGCCGCACCCACCCCGGCCGCCACCAGGGCAAGCACCGTCTGCAGGTCGGAGGCCTCCTGTACCGGTTCCGGCCGGGCCCCGAACTCCTCCTCGAACAGCTCGATCTGCCGCACCAGCCCCGGCCCCTTGGCCCGTGTCAGCCGCACCACCGGCCGCCCGCGCAACCACGCGGCGACCCCCGCCGGATCCGTCGGCGGTGGATCCTGATCCCCGGGTGAGGCCACCGCCAGGGTGTCGGCCAGTACGACGAGCCGCCCCAGGTCCTCCGGCGCCGGCAGCCGTACGAACCCCACGTCGAGGTCGCCCGCCCGTACCGCCTCGACCTGCGCGTTCGACGACATGTCCTCCAGCGTGATCTCGACCCCCGGAAAGCGCCGCCGAAAGGCCGCCACGGCCTGTGGCGCCAGATCGATCCCGGACAGGCCGAATCCGACCGCCAGACTCCCGGCCTCCCCGCGCTTGAACTGCGCGGCGCGGCGGCTCAACGCGTCGACGCGCCGCACCAGTTCCCGCGCTTCCGGCAACAGCGCCTGCCCGAGCCGGGTCGCCTCGGCCCCTCGCCGCCCACGCGTGAACAGCGCGCCGCCGACCTCCGCCTCCAGCGCCTGAATCTGCTTCGACAACGCGGGCTGGGTGATCGACAACCGCCCTGCCGCAACCCCGAACCCACCACAGTCCGCCACCGCCACCAGCGCCCGCAGCAACCGCACGTCCATGCCCGAAGCCTAGATCGGCTTCCATTCCATCGGGTTATCGAAGCGCACCGAACATTCATTGGACCGCAGCCGGTGCTCCCGACTGTGATGAGAGAACACAGAACCGAATCGAACCAAGCCGAACCGGAGCGCATGTAGCCGAACCGGACCCGGTCGGATCGACTACATGACCAGAAATCGGGAGTGATCGATGGAGCAAACCCTGCGGTGCGCGTCGGTACAGTTCGAGCCGCGCCCGGACGACAAGTCGTACAACCTCGCCCGCGTCGAACACTTCGTCCGCGAGGCCGCCGCCGACGGAGTCCGCCTGGTCGTACTGCCCGAGATGTGCCTGCTCGGCTATTGGCACCTGCGCCGACACACCCCGGAACGCCTGCGCGAACTCGCCGAGCCACTCTCCGGCCCGTCCGTCACGCGGGTACGCCGGCTCGCGATGGACCTGGACACAGCCGCCGGCCTGGGCTTCCTCGAAATCGACGAGGCCGACGGCCGCCTCTACAACGCGTACGCCGTCTGCCTGCCGGACGGCCGAGTGCACTGCCACCGCAAGCTCCACGCCTTCGAACACGAGGCCATCTCCAGCGGTGACCGCTACACCGTCTTCGACACCCCGTGGGATATCCGCGTCGGCGTCCTCATCTGCTGGGACAACAACCTCGTCGAGAACGTCCGCGCCACCGCGCTCCTCGGCGCCTCGATCCTGATCGCCCCGCACCAAACCGGCGGCACCGCCTCACGCAGCCCACACGCGATGCGCCCGATCCCGATGGCCCTGTGGGAGGCCCGCCACCGCGACCCCGCCGCGCTCGAGGCGGCCTTCCGCGGCGAGAGCGGCCGCGCCTGGCTCCTGCGCTGGCTCCCGGCCCGTGCCCACGACAACGGCCTGGCCCTGATCTTCAGCAACGGCGTGGGCCGCGACGACGACGAGGTCCGCACCGGCAACGCGATGATCCTCGACCCCTACGGCCGAATCCTCACCGAGACCTGGTCGCCCGAGGACACCATGGTCACCGCCGACATCGACCTGTCCCTGATCCCGATGTCCACCGGCCGCCGCTGGCTCAAGGGCCGCCGTCCCGACCTCTACAGCATCCTCACCCACCACTTCGGTGACGAACGAGACCCCCAAACCGCCCGCTTCTCCACCACCCCACCCACCCTCAACCCCGCACCCGCACCCCCTCCCTCACCCCAGCCCGCCCCGGACTCCTCGGCCCCACCCCGCGCCCGCCACGAGCGGTAGACGCCGCTTGCCTCCACGAGTGAACCCCGTCGCACCCACGACCCGTCACACCCACTCCCGTCACGCTCGCTCACCGACCGGTCAGCACAACCAACTTGCCCACGGTGTGGCCCATTTCCATGTCGGTATGGGCCTGCCGGATGTCGTCCATCCGATAGACGTGCGTCGGCCCCAGCGAAATCCGCCCCGCAGCGATCTCGTCGAGGTAGCGCTGCAACACCTCACCCGGCAGATCACCGCTCTCGCCCCCATAGGCCGTCAACCGAACCCCCTTCGGCAGATACCCGATGGGATAGAAGTCGCGCACGAGCCACTCGTTGGACAACATCCCGGTGAAACACACCGTCCCGTGCACCCGCGTGGCGGCCAACGTGTCCGGCAACGTCGGCGTACCCACCAACTCCAGCGCCGCGTCCACTCCGGCCGGATACAAGGCCCGCACCGCGCCGGCCACATCCCCGTCATCGACCAGAACGTGGTCGACCTCCTGCGCCTTCAGCACATCCACGTTCCCGGCCTTGCGAGTGGTGGCCAAAACCGTCGCCCCGAGTCCCTTGGCCAACGCGGCGGCAGCCAACCCAACCGACGAAGTCCCCCCGCGTACCAGCAGAGTCTGCCCGGCGGCCAAATCCAGCCCGGTCGTCAGCGACCCATAAGCCGTCTGCAACGTCTCCGGTACCGCTCCGATCACATCCCACGGCAACTCCGACGAAAAAGGAATGACCTGCCCCACCGGCACCAACGTGTACTCCGCGTACCCACCGTCGTAGGTCCGCCCCATATTCCCCATCATCGTCACCACTTGCTGCCCGACCGCCGGCCCAGACCCCGCATCGGCCGGATCAAGCGCGTCCACAACCCCCACAGCCTCGATCCCCGGCACCCGCGGAAAGCTGACCCCCTCCGCCAACCCCAGCCGCGTATGCAACTCCGACCGATTGAGCCCAAACGCCCGAACCGCAACCCGAACCCACCCGGCCCGCACCTCCGGAACCGGCAGGTCCCGAACCACAAGATTCCCGACCGGCCCGGGCCCACTCAACACGACAGCCCGCATCATCCCGACCACCAACTCCTCCAACCCTCACCAAAACCGTCGCCCCAACCACCCCACCCACCCCACCCAACATCACCAACCCACCCACCACCGCCCAACGCCACACCACGCCCCACCCCAAACTCCCGCCCGCACGCTGGCACGCGCCCGAGACCTGCCAAGACCTGCGTGCAGGATGTCGAACAAATGTCCGGCTTGACGTGTGGTCAGGTGCGTCCGCAAAGTACAACGCGACCACCAACATCCGTTCCTCCAAGGCGAGAACCCACGGCCGACCCTGACGCGAGGCGCCCAGCGCGTGACCGCTCCGAACCCGAGCAGCCCGATCAGCCCGATCAGCCCGATCAGCCCGAGCAGCCCGAACCGGCTTCCGGCACTGCGGTACTCCCGACCCGGTGCATCCGGTACCGCCTCACGATCGGCACACGAAACGACCCACATGCCCTGACCACCGCACCTACACCTCCCGAGTCGCGCCGCAACCCCTACAACGGCCCCGTCGCCCCAAGACCCGATTCCCGAGTGAGTGTGACGTGAACAACGAAAGTGGCTCTCGATTTCTCGAGATCTACGCGGCCACAACCCACCGCGAGGTCGCACGTGCCCTGAAGCGCCACCTTGATGAGATTTTCCAATTCTCGATGTTGCCAGAGTTTCACGTATTCGGGCGCCAGGATGATCTGGTGGCAGCCCTGGAAGCCGCCGAGGGCCGACCGTCCGCCATTGCGTCGGATGGTCTACAAGAAAGGCCCGAGCTTCCACGGAACGGCGACATCAGGACGCTTCATGAGATGGCGGACGGGATGCTCCGAACGTCCGAATTGTTTTCGACGAGCGCTCGCGGGAACATACTGCCGTTCAATGTCTACGCATCGGAGGGTGCCGAATGGGAGCGGGACAACGGCGCTATGACCCTGACTCTTCCAGCGGATGTTCCGGTGAAAGGAAGCGAGCAATGGAACTGGGTCAACCTGGGTGTCTCGGTCGTCCTCAGCGACTATTGGACCAGCCCTGAACAACGTGAGACGTTGCAGTCGCTCTCGCAGCGAGACTTGGATCCAAAAGTCATGGGCATTCGGATCGGAGCTCACGAGATGGCGCATGTGATGGAGATGAATGCCCATCCCGAATGGAGAAATGCTGGCGTTCTCCCAGATTATCCAAATTCCATGTACGACGATCTCCGGGAAATTATCGGTGGGCAAATCGGAAAACCCGCCGGCCTGGTCACTCTCGAGGATCTGACCCAGGTGTTGTGGTACAGCCCGGGTATGACCGTGACAGCCGACGAGGTACCCGCGTACGCGGTCGACAACGTGGTCATGGAGGGCCCGGGGGCCAATTCCGCCAACGCCTACATCACCGAACGTCTCGGCAGCGCGATCGCCCCATTCAAGCCCGGAAGCGGGGCGATTTTGCAGGAATGGCGCGGGCGGGCGCACACCCTGTCGGCCGCGCAGCATCAGTTGCACTGCGAACGCGCCTTCCCGGTGATGGGGCCTATGCCGGCGAATCGCAAGGCCCTCGCCCACTCCGGCCGGCACGCGGCCCGACCGCACCAGCCCGCAGTCCGATCGCACCGGGATCCCGCACGGCGACCGACCCAAGGCCAGGCCTCGACAGCCGCTCACAGGACGAAGACGACGCCCGCGCCTGCTCGGGATCAGGCACAACCGTCGACCGCACGTGGTCCCGCCCCCACCACGCCACCCCCGGCCGGGCGCAACGTCGCGTCGACGGCCGCCATCGAAGTGGCACGACAACACCAGGCGCAATCACCCGTGCCACCCCGCCACTTGGAGCTGGCCCGACTGATCGGTGGCTCGTTCGGCCCACTGTCGTCATCGCCGCCGGCTTCCCGCGCCCCCGCACCTTCTCCCGCCGCACCCAACAACGCCCCCGGCACCTTCCGCTCCGCGTCCCGGCACCAGGACCCCACGACCCGAGACGTCGGGCGATGAAGCCCATCCCGCACCTCCGACGGCCCGACACGTGGGCCGCGTCAGGCAGGCCGAGGCGTCCGCAAGTCGTGAGCCGACCTGCGCGACCCGCCCGCATCTCGGCGCCTGAGCACATCCACCCACCGCACAGCCAACCGATCACCCCCCAACACGCCCCGCCACCCGATCCGCACCGAGCCCGAAAACGACAAAGACCCAGCCCACGGATCATGTCCGTGACCTGGGCCTCAGCCTCACGAGCGGGCGACGAGAATCGCACTCGCGTTCCAAGCGTGGGAAGCGCCGTTCCAGTGATGCCAGCAAACGCGCCCTGACCAGCCCCGCATCCTCGCCCCGTGCCATCGACTCGACAGCCCGTCAGTACCCCCTGCCGACCGCGAATCCCCACGCGTTCCGGCACGCATCCGTCACGGCAGCCCTCCAGGCTGAAGCGCGGCTCCCGTGCTCTACGACGAAGGTCGATGCGCTTCACTGTCTGTCAGCGGCCAGTTCGGAATCACCACGTACGGCCAGTTGTGAAGTCACTCTTGGTTACGGCCCGGGCTCGACGTCTGATGCGACCAGTCGTATGCGGATGGACGCGACCGGCTGTCGGGCCACATCGGTGCCAGGCACAGGCGATCAGTGGTCTGCGGAGTGGGCGTCGGCGAGGAGTTGTGCCGTGCGTTCCATACAGCGCATCCGGGCGGGGGAGAAGTCGTAGGGCATTTTGGTGATCGCTTCGAAGGCGCTCATCTGTGTGTCCTCCTCCCCTTTCAGGTCGGCGTCGTAGATCTCGAAGAGCTTCTCCTCGGCCGCATCCAGCCCGGCTGCCTCGCCGGCCTGCTCCAGGGCCATGTGTTGGGCGCATCGCTGTACGGCGAGTTCTTCGACGCGTGGGTCGTGGGGATCGACGCCGTCGTCGAGGGCGGCCTCGGCGGCGTCGAGACGGTCGTCCTCGGCCCTCAGGTCGGGGTGAGTGGCCAGCACGATGAACACGCCGGCTTGGATGGCGGCGCCCAGTGGGCCGAAGACCCGTTCCGTGACCAGCAGGGCGTCCAGGTCAGAGGGGCGCAGTGCGCCCGGGGGCAGGTGACCGAGCCGGTCCGTGACCAGTTCGGAGAGCAGCCCCAGCGGGCTGCCCACCGCATGCAGGCGCTGGACAGCCGCGCGCTGACGTTTGATTTCGGCCTCCCGCGCCGCCAAGGTTTCCTCCAGCCTGCTCAGGATCTCCTCGATGTCCCGGGCTTCGTCGAAGGCGGCCCGCATATCGTCCAGGCTGATGCCGACCGCTGCCATCTTGCGGATCCACAGCAGGCGGATCATGTCGTCGTAGCCGTAGCGGCGGCGGCCGTCTCCGCCTCGCTCCGGCTCCGGCAGCAGCCCGATCTCGTGGTAATGGCGGATGGCACGTGGGGTGGTCCCGGCGAACGCGGCCGCATCACCGATCTTGACCTGGCGGGGAGGCGTGATGGAGGGGTACATCAGACAGAGCCTTTCGTGCTGTGGTGCCTCGACCACACCACATGCCGCTACGACAGGTGCAACAACACCATCCAGGTTCCACCAGAGCCAGGCCCTGGCTTCCGCCGGGACCGATCAAGAACGACGAAACATCCGGCGACGCAGAGTGACCGCCGGCGGCCGGATACCTCCCCACCAAGTGGCCGTCACTGAGGATTTCCAACTGGCCGCCGACAACTGTCACCCAGCGTGGCAAACCGGGAAGATCGACGGCGACGGACGAGATGACTGACGGAGGCAGGACGATGAATGCGCGTGAGGCAATGCGTCGCAGGGCCGCGAAGGCCGCTGCCGAGCCCGTCCCCGAGACGTCCCACGCGGATGCGATGACCACGGGCGAGGTCGAGGAGTTCGACCAGGCGTACGCGGAGGCCGCGCTCGGTGACGCGATGGCCCAAGCCGTTTACGACCGCCGCATTGCACTCGGCTGGACGAAGGCAGAACTCGCCCGCCGCGTGGGGATGAACGAGCGGGTCATCCGCCGTCGTGAGGACGGCGGCCGACCGGCGACCACACTGGACACTGCTCCGCCTGGGACGGGCCTTGGGAGGGCACTTCACAGTCGCATTGCTCACTGACAACCCGGTGGTGACCTTCAAGCCGGTCGCCCGACGGGCAACCCGTTCGACGACTCGGTCGGCTTGTCGCGCCCCCGCGACTTCAACGACGCGTGGAGGTCAATCCCTGCTGACCGGGCTCCCCGGCAAGCCTCGCAGCGCCACCACTGCCGGAAACACGGTGCATCGGCTCAGGGTAAATGTGTAACGGGTAAGGCCGGACGTTGCGTCGAAGGCGGCAGTGGCGCTGCCAAGCCGCTTCCCGGCGTCATCGCGAAGCGGCTCAAAAAGCTTCAGGGCCGACATCGACGCGCATCCGGCACGAACCCCGCACGCGAGGCGTAGCGAGCTGGGAACGACGAAGGCCCAGGTCACGGACCATGTCCGTGACCTGGGCCTTCACTTCCGGAGCAGGCGACGAGAATCGAACTCGCGTTCCAAGCTTGGGAAGCGCCGGTCCATCGGTACGCCAGAATGCCCCGTGATCAGCCGCGCGCCTTGGCTGGCTTCCACGGCTCGATAGCCCGACAGTGCCCCTGGATTACCGCGAGCCTCTGCCCGTTCTGGCACGCATCTGGCACCCGCCCGGGCCTGCATCCGTCCCACAAGTGGGTGGTCGGTCTGGAGTTCCCTCCTCGATCGGGCATGCCTGCACGCATCCGGGTTCCCGGAGGGGCGCAACGGCTCACACCGTGACGCTCGCGCTCGGCCGTTGCGCCCCTCCGAGGTTCCGGGTACGCCTCCGGTGCCCGATCGAGGAGGGAACCCCCAGACCCCAAGACCACCCACGAACCACAGCATGAGCGGCTTGCCCACCCCTCCGAGAGAGGGCCGGGGTCCGGGGCAGCGCCCCGCGCTCTTGTTCCGTTGCGTCCGTGCACACGACGTCGGAGCGGATTGCTGGCTGGTGCCTGACAAGCGCTCTGCACGGGATTCGGATGAGTTTTGGATGCCGAATTGACGCTTGATCTTGAGGATCATCGCGGCGATCAAGCTATGGCCACGGATTGAACCCATAGATGCGTACAACCTCGCGACTTACGGCCGCATCCGTCAGTTCTGCCAGCCTAGTTACAAAGTTCGTCCAATCGCGAACTCCGCCTAGGTTTAGTGGACCCGGCGTTTGACCCTTGTGGACAATCTCACCCCGGATATCGTGGGTGAGCGAGTCGAGATGTATGCGAATCCTATCTGCGAAATGCCCTTTCCATTTCAGCTTCCCGAGCAATCCTGGGATTCCCAGGAATTGATTGGAGAATAGTTCCACGTTGGTTGCATTAGGTGTATTTAGGGCGGCTATCTGTAGGGCCACATGGTCCCGGGCGACTGTCTGCCATCCATTGCCCACAATATCCCAAGGGTTCTTTTTTTGGGCATGCTTGGCAACCACGTCGCGCAAGTGATGGGGAAGCAGTGTGTGATCATCGTCGATATGCGTAAGAATCTTGTTGAAGGTTTCTTCAATAACATTTTCGAAATAGTTCTCCCATGCTGTATAGATCAGCACGATTGCGGCCCTGAGTAAGGGGCCAGTGTCACCCGGCGGGCGCCCGGATTTCTGATCAACGATGGCGGGATGGTAGTTCAAGAGCGTGTCGACGTCGGTTCGCAGCCGGTCGTACGTCGCCATGGCCGTTGATGGCATGAATCTCCCAATAAGTGTCGCTGATTAGCGTGCGGTGTGCTCACTCATCATTCCGGAAGGAATCCATCGCCGCAGCATTTTTCGGTGGGCGCTGAGAGTGCTTCAGCCGCGTCGTCGGCCTGGAATGCTTGACGTTCCTTGATTGGCGGGGCGGGAGCCTACGCGGGGCTAGTAACCGGACAGCGTCGGTGGGGTGCACCTCCCCCCATCTGTCTCTCTCATCGCGGGCCCCGAGCTTGCTCCGGCGGCCCCGCCTACCGAGGAACGCTAAAGACTCTGAGGCTCGGGCAGGCAACCACGGATGTTGCCGCCCGGGCGGTGGGGGACCGCCGTGACCGGCGGCCACGCCGCACGCGCGGCGGGCCTTGGCCGGCTGGCCGGTGGCGCGCCCTTGATCTAGTAGAGCCAAGTTCGGCAGTGGTCGATTGGGTGGCGTTGGCTGGCCGGCTTGGGGCTTGGTGCGGGTAGCTTCGCGGTATGGCGGATGGCGGGGTGTCTGGGGCCGGTGGGGCGTTTACTGCGGAGCACGCTCGGGAGGTGTTGGGCTTGGCGTGTGCTGTGGCTGGGCTGAGCGCTCAGGGGGCGTCTCTGCTGCGGCTTGGGGAGAACGCTGTCTTTCGGTTAAGCGATCCTGTTGTGGTGCGGGTGGCTCGGTCGGCGGACCGGGTTGATGAGCATGAGCGGACTGTGGCTGCGGCTCGGTGGCTTGCCGAGGTGGGGTTCCCGGCGGTGCGGGTTACGTCGCGGATTCGGCAACCGCTCGTGATCGATGGGCGGGTGGTGACCTTCTGGGAGCTTGTGGCTGAGGATGAGCGCTTCGCTGGCGTGGTTGCGTTGGCCGAGTTGCTGCGGCGGTTGCATTGGCTGGAGGAACCGGCGTCGTTAGGGCTGCCGTATCTGGAGCCGTTGGCGGCGACCTGGGGGCGGATCGACGCCGCGGTGGCGTTGGACGATGACGACCGTGGGTTTCTTCGGCAGCGGGCCGAAGAATTGCGGAAGCGGTATGACGCTCTGGAGTTCGTGCTTCCGTTCGGGCTGGTGCACGGGGATGCGAGCGTCGGGAACGCGCTTGTTGACGATGCCGGGCGGGCGGTCCTGATCGACCTGGACGGGTTCGCGCTCGGGCCGCGCGAGTGGGACCTGGTGCTGACGGCGATGTACTACGAGCGGTACGGGTGGCACACCCGGGCCGAGTATGAGGC
The DNA here is from genome assembly GCF_045207655.1 of Embleya sp. NBC_00888. Lineage (NCBI taxonomy): Bacteria > Bacillati > Actinomycetota > Actinomycetes > Kitasatosporales > Streptomycetaceae > Embleya > Embleya sp. NBC_00888. The sequence goes on from NZ_CP108784.1 coordinate 4,633,415, forward strand.
GTTCGTGAACGCGTACGGGTTCGATGTCATGAACTGGTACGGCTACCCGGTGCTGGCGGACATGCGTGAGCTGATGATGACCGCGTGGTTGACGCAGAATATGGCCGGTGACGCCGAGGTCTCGGCGGAGGTCGAGCGGCGGATCTCAGACCTGCGGTCCGGTGGGGACCGGCACGGCTGGAAGCCGTTCTGAGGGTGGTTCAGGCTGCGGCTTGCTGCCACAGGCGGTAGCCGGCGGCCTCTTCCAGGAATTCGGCAACTGCGGTTGAGTCGCTGCGCGTGTCCAGCTTCTTGCGGAAAGCAGCCAGGTAGGAGACGCAGCGGGCGGACTTGAGTTGGCGGCCGATGGTCAGGGCGTCCAACGCCGTTCGGCATGCGCGTTCGAGTTCACCGGCTGCCAGATGTGCTTCGGCCAGAACCATCGTCGCGAAGAAGTCGCTGCGGATGTAGCGGCCGTCGGTGCCGCCGAGACAGAGTTCCGCGTACGTGGTGGCCTGTTGGGCCTGGCGCATGTCGCGGAAGCAGTGGCCGAGTTCGGCGGATAGCTCCGCCTGGTCGAAGTAGCCGATCTACTCCGGGTCTTCGCCGGGATTGTTGCGTTCGAAGATCGTGGTGGCTCGGGTCAGGGCGGCGTTGCAGGCTGCGTGGTCGCCGAGGCGGGAGAGGGCTCGGGCCTCCATCGCGAGGAACTGGGCGGTCAGGGTCGGGGTCGCGTGCCCTGTGGTGCCGAGCTGCGCGGCGCGGGCAAGATTGGCGGCTTCGGTGAAGCGGCCGAGGTAGGTGGCCTGGTGGCTCATCGCGGAGAGGATGCTTCCGGCAAGGCGGCGGTCCGCGGCGGTCTGGGCCAGGCGTAGGGCCTGGATGAAGTAGCGCTGGGCCAAGCCGTGGTGGCCGCTGTCGTAGCTCATCCATGCCGCGAGGAGGGTGGCTTCGGCGACGGTTGGCGAACAGGGCTCGGCCAACGGGCTCCGTGCTGTGGGCGGTCAGTAATTCGGCAACGTCGCCGTCCAGGTACTGGATCAAGGCCCGGCGGCCGTGTCCGCCTCCGAAGCGGTTGTCCAGGTCGGCGTACACGTCGACGGTCGCGCGGACGGTTTCGACGTCTGATGCGCCTACTTGCGTGCGTGTTCGGGAATTCGGCAACTGCTCTTGCCCGCCGGAGACCAGCCACGCGAGTGGTGCCGCGTTCCAGGCAGCCGGGTCGGGAGACAGCGCCTGCACGTCGCTACCGGGCGCGAGATCGGCGCGCCACAATGCCGCGAGGGACTCGATTCCGCCGATGGGGGTGGTGGGGTAGGCCGTTCCGGGAGTCTCCTGCGTGGCCGGGACATCGGCCAACCCGAGACGGTGGGCCGGTTCGCCGTAGACCTTCACCAGCAACTCGACATAGTCGGTCGGGTGTGTCTGGCCGTTCTCCCACCGGGCGATGCTCCGCAATAGTGATGTGTCGGTGGGCAGCGAGCGGCCTTCCTGCGCGGCGGCCTGGCGGAGGGCGTAGACGAGACGTGGCTTCTTCCAGCCGAGGCGATCACGAGCCGCGCGCAGAAGATCGGCTCGGTACGGCGTGGTGGTTGGCACCACGAATCGCCTCCCCTGAAGCGGAGCCAGATTCAGCCATCATGCTCGCGCACACGAAGCGTCGTCAAAGAGTCGCAGTGAGTTGATCTTGCTTGGCGTGGGCTGAGGTGACAGGGCGTGTCACCCCTTGCCATCCCTTGCCGTCTGCCTCGGACCGGTGCCGCCGGCGCACCTTGGTGGTGCCCGGTCGGAGCGACCGGCGGGCTTCGGGAGATGAACATGACGCTTCGTCAGGCGAGTGAATCCGCCGGCGCTTGGCTGCTCGCAGCCATGGGCAACTCGGACGGGACCGAGCACCCTCGGGGGCCTCGTTTGTGGGCGACCGGCCACGTCTTCGACGCGGTCGTCGTGGCGGATCGGTTGGGGATCGAAGCTGTCGACTGGTACCGGCGGCTCGGCTCCCAGGCTCCGCCGTCCGCCATTGATCACCGGGCGCGAAAGGTCGCCTTCCTCGTCGCTCCGGTCGGAGAGCCCTTCTTCGCGGGCGCGTTGACGGTCCTGCGTGGGGACGTGCCGTACCGGTACCTCTCGCTCGGCGGGTACCTCCTCGTCCCCGGACCGGGTGTCGAAACCGGGGATCGCTACCAGTGGCTCAGCAAGCCCACCGAGGAATCCACTCTCGAACGGGACGCGGTCGCGCTTCTCGTCGGTCATCTCCTGATCGCCTCGCGCAACCTGTCTGCCGCAGCCGAGGGAACGGACGATGAGTGAACCGGATGCGGCCTCCTGGTCGCCCATCGACACCACGGCCTGGTACGAAGCGCGGTCCGCCGTCGTCGCCCTGCGGGACGTCCTGATCGCCGTCGGCCTCGCCGAGCACTTCCCCTACCTCCGTGCCGACGTCAACGCCTTCGGCCACGGCTTCGTCGAACTCGGCCGCACCACGCCGGAAGCCGCTACCAGGCTCGCCGAACTCCTCACCACAGCAGAGAAGAACCCCGCCTGACAGGAGGTATCGCCATGCGCCCCGCAGCCGACAACGCTCGAACCTGCGCACCACCTGCCGAGGTTCTACACGCCGGCATCCCCTACGTCCGTGGCTGGCGCACGGCGAACAACGCCACGACCGAACTCGCCAAACGCCTCACAACAGCCGGCCTGGACGACGGTTTCGGAGCGCTCAAGGCGGAAGTGAACGTCCACGGTGACGGCCTGGTCAACCTCGGCCCCGTCCCCGCCGACGCAGTCCACCGCCTGGCCGCGCTCCTCGCCAACGGCCTCTGTGCCGAGCTGGATCACCTCGCCGCACACGACGAAGCGGCCTGACCCACACACCCCGGTCGGGTGCGCAAGACGGCTCCCCCCGCACCCGACCGGACCAACGCACCACCCGACCAATATTCGGCAACGGCCGCCACAGGCCGGCTCGCACCGACCAAACGCCCAACGGTGTCGAGACAACACCGCCGAGGTCCCCTCACATACGGGCCCCAACAGGAATCGACCTGACCGTCCTGACCTGCGAGGGGACTTGATCCCGTGATCAACAAGACCGGACGGCTCCTGACCGTTCCCCAGACCGCCGACCGGCTCAACGTCGGCGAGCGCTTTGTCCGTCGCCTCATCGCAGAGCGACGCATCACCTTCGTTCGGATCGGCCGCCACGTCCGCATACCGACGGACGCGGTCGAAGCCTTCATCTCAGCCGGGCGTGTCGAGTCCGGTACGACTCACAGAAGGGCCGCCTGATGGCCAACAACAAAGGAAGGCGTCGTCGCTTCGGCGCGGTCCGGCAACTGCCTTCCAAGAAGTGGCAGGCGCGATACCCCGGCCCGGACGGGAAGTTGCTCACCGCAGACCGGACCTTCGCCACCAAGACGGCCGCCGAAGAGTGGCTGACCGACACCGAGTCGGAGATGCGCCGCGGCGACTGGATCGACCCACGCGGTGACATGGTCTTCGGCACCTACGCCACGGCCTGGATCAAGGAGCGGCCGAACCTCCGGCCGCGCACACGTGAGCTGTACAGCATCCTGCTCCGGCTTCACCTGATGCCCACCTTCGGCAAGGCGGCCATCCCAGCGATCAAGGAGGCCGACGTACGCCGCTGGCGTGCCACTCGCCTGGAAGGCGGCCTCGGTCTGTCGACCACCGCCAAGTCGTACCGACTCATGCGCGCGATCATGAACACCGCCGTGGACGACGGCCTGATCCGCCGCAACCCCTGCGGCATCAAGGGCGGCGGTGACGAGAAGGCTCCCGAACGCCCGATCCTCACCCTCGAACAGGTCTTCACCCTCGCGGACGGCGTCGGCCCTCGCTACCGGGCCCTCGTCCTCCTCGCAGCCTTCGGCTCCCTGCGCTGGGGCGAACTCGCCGCGCTCCGACGCGACCATGTAGACCTCGACGCGGGCACCATCCGCATCGAGGTCTCCGCCATCGAGGATGAGCAACGGCAAGCGCGTCACCGGTCCGCCGAAGTCGGCCGCCGGCAAGCGCACCGTTACCATCCCAGCGCCGATCCTCCTCGATCTCCGTCGGCACGTGGAGTGGTTCGCCGAGAAGGAGGATGACGGCTTGCTCTTCGTCGGCCCGAAGGGTGCAGCCCTGCGCCGCTGCAACTTCACCCGGGTGTGGCGACGCGGGACCCGTCACCTCGGCGTGACCGATCTCCACTTCCACGATCTGCGCCATACCGGGAACGTCCTCGCCGCCGAGACCGGCGCCACCCTCCGCGAGCTCATGGACCGCATGGGCCAGTCGACCTCCCGCGCGGCCCTGATCTACCAGCACGCCCGGGCCGGCCGAGACCAAGCCATCGCCGACGCCATCGCGAAGCGGATCAAGAAGTTCCAGCCTCAAGATCAACGCGCATCTGGCACGGATCTGGCACGCGAGGCGTAGCGAGCCCGGGAACGACGAAGGCCCAGGCTGCGGATCATGTCCGTGACCTGGGCCTTCGTGAACGGAGCGGGCGACGAGAATCGAACTCGCGTTCTAAGCTTGGGAAGCTCATGTTCTACCATTAAACTACGCCCGCATCAGGCGCCCCATGGGGAGCCCTGCCCCGTCACTCTACCGGATCGTCGCGCGTGGTCGCAGCACCGATTCGGGTGAGGGGGCGGAGGGGATCGGGGGCGCGAGGGCGGTCGCGCGTTTGGGTGGATCCGGGTGGCTGCGATTACCCTTTCCCCGTGCTTCTATCGGACAAGGACATTCGCGCGGAGATCGACTGCGGTCGGGTTCGGATCGATCCCTACGAGCCGGCCATGGTTCAGCCGTCGAGTGTGGACGTTCGACTTGACCGGTTTTTTCGGGTCTTCGAGAACCACAAGTATCCGCACATCGACCCCGCCGTCGAGCAGCCGGATCTCACCCGCATGATCGAGCCGCCCGAGGGCGAGCCGTTCATCCTGCATCCCGGTGAGTTCGCGCTGGGCTCGACGTACGAGGTCGTGTCGCTGCCGGATGACGTGGCGTCGCGGTTGGAGGGGAAGAGCTCGCTCGGGCGGCTCGGGCTGCTGACACACTCCACCGCCGGGTTCATCGACCCGGGGTTCTCCGGGCATGTGACGCTGGAGTTGTCGAACGTCGCGACCTTGCCGATCAAGTTGTGGCCCGGGATGAAGATCGGCCAGTTGTGCATGTTCCGGCTGTCGTCGCCGGCCGAGTTCCCGTACGGGTCCTCGGTGTACGGGTCGCGGTATCAAGGGCAGCGCGGGCCGACCCCGTCCCGCTCGTTCAAGGACTTCCACCGGACGAACGTCCGCGACTAGACCGCACGACCGGGCGGCTCGACAAGACGGTGGCCGTCGAGACGGTGGCAACCGAGTCGGTACCCGCAAGCGCAACCGCGTCACCACCCGAGACCGCAGCACCACCCGAGACCGCGTCGGCACCGCGACCGCGAACCCCCGAACAGAAGATAGGCATACCCGGACATGAGTGACGTGCGCGAAAACCTCACCTGGCCGCTCTTCGGTCAAGCTACGCGCGAGCTGGCCATGCAGGTCGCGGAGGACGGGTACGAGCCCGACATCATCCTGTCGATCGCCCGGGGCGGGGTGTTCGCGGCCGGTGCGCTCGCGTACGCGCTGGACGTGAAGAACCTGCACCTGGTCAACGTCGAGTTCTACACCGGGATCGGCACCACACTGGACATGCCGGTCATGCTCGCGCCGGTGCCGGACGTGGTCGACTTCTCCAACAAGAAGGTGCTGATCGCGGACGACGTCGCGGACACCGGCAAGACGCTGCTGCTGGTCCGGGACTTCTGCGAGGGCAATGTCGCCGAGGTGCGCTGCGCCGTGGTGTACGAGAAGCCGCAGTCGCTGGTGAAGTGCGAGTACGTGTGGAAGCACACCGACGACTGGATCAACTTCCCGTGGTCGGTACAGCCGCCGGTCGTCACCCGCCAGGGCCAGATCCTCGACGCCTGATTCTCGACGCCCAAGCCTCGACGCCCAAGCCTCCCCACCTGAAGCCTCGACGCCCAAGCCTCGACGCCCAAGCCTCCACACCTGAAGCCTCGACGCCCGGGCGTCCCCGCCCCGAGCCTCCACACGGAGAGCAACGCCCGAGCCCGCCGCGCGACCTCGAGCCCGCCGCGCGCGCCCCCGCGTCGCCGCGCCACCCCGCGCCTCAGCGCGACTGCGTGCTGAACCGCATCAACGCCCCCAGCACGTCCACCGCCCCCGGCAGCCCCCGCTCGATCGGGTCCGGTGGGACCGCCCAGCGGGTTCGCCCGCCGCACGCGGTGGAGGATGGCGGGGCCGGTACGAAATGGCCGACCGCGTGGTGGCGGACGTCGAATCGGGCCGTGTCGTTGTGGTCCACCGTGTACCAGAACAGGTTGCGCGCGCCCGGGTCGACCAGGAACAACAGCCGCTCGTCGGGCAGATGCAGGACCGGCCCGAGGGGCAGGCCGACCACCTCGAGCTGGCGGATCGCCGCGTAGCCCACCTTCGCCGGAGCGTCCAGGACGTCGAACTCCAGGCCGCTCGCGAGCAGGACCGTGTACGGCTTTCCGCTCCACCACTCCCAGACGTCGTCGGTCGATCGGGTGGCCCGGGTCAGCCCGGGTTCCGCGGCCGGATGGGCGCCCGGGTCCGGGCATTCGGTGTCGCCGCACGAACATCGGCCGTCTTCGACGTAGGCACCGGGCAGGACGGGCCAACCCCGATCCACGACGTAGAAGAGGGCGGCGGCCTGAAGCGCAGCCCGGGTGCGTTGCCGCACAAGCATGTCCGTTCCGTTCCTCGCAACCGCGATTACGACGAAATGTCGTGCGCGGATAGGTGTACTTCTACGAGTACACCGCCCGAAACGGTTGCCGAACAGATCCGCAACGCGGCCTGACCGTGCCGCTTGTGGTCCACCCGGTCCACTGCCGGCACGCTTTGGCCGCCACCTGACCCGACGTCAGGACTGCGGCCCACCCCACGTCCGGCGACACGACCCCCGCGGCTACCGGGCGACCGCCCCGAGAGTCATCCCCAACCATCGCCCACCCGCCACGCGAGCCGCCGAAGGCGCGCCGCCCACCCACCGTCACAACGCCGCGACCCCCACCGTCACAACACGCCCGACACCGCAACGCCTCGCCACCGCAACGCCCGAAGCCCCGAAGCCCCGAGGCCACAACGCTCCGAAGCCCCGAACCCCAACCCCGCAACCTCACGAAGCCAGCGGCAACTTCAACACCAGCAGCAACGCGATCAACTCCACCGCCACACACCCCAGCGCGCGCGGCCACGGCAGTTCGTGCACGCGCGTCATCAGCATGGTCAACAGCCACGCGGTCAGCGCGAACGACGCGATGCCGATGGCGGCCACGATCGCGTTGTCGTCGGGCGCGAACATCGCGACCACCAACCGAGGCGCGTCCGCGATCCAGACCAGGATCATCGACAGCGTGATGAACGGTGTCGGCGACCCGTTCCCGCCGAACTGGGTCGCGAGCGCGTGCGACACCAGCCCGAGCAGCGCGCAGAACACGGGCACGATGACGATCACCATGCCGAGCGCGGGCACGCTCGTGGCGAGTGTCGAGTCGACGATCTCCTTGCGCGACGCGTCGTTCGCGAACACCGCGAGCGCACCGCCGAGCGCGGACATGATCAGCGCCGGCCACCACACCGCCTGGTCGCGGACCGCGTCCATCGTGCGCAGCGGGCGCAGCGTGAGCCCACTCAGCACCTCTTTCCAGTGCAGGCGCCTCGGCGGCGGGCCGCTGAACTGCTGCGGCGGCGGCTGCTGGTACGGCTGCTGCTGCCGAGGTGACACCGCGGGCGTGACCGTCGTGTACTCCTCGGGCGGCGCGCCGTAGATGTACAGGCTCGTTTCGTCCGGCAACGACAGCGGACCGTAGTTCGGATCACCCGAGCCACCGGACCCGGACCCGGACCCGGACCCGGAACCACCCGATCCCGAACCGCCATACCCGCCCTGCCCACCCTGAGGCGGCGGAGGCGGCGGACCCTGTTGCCCGTACCCCGGCTGTCCATGGCCCGGTTGTCCAGACCCCGGCTGTCCATGGCCGGGCTGCCCATACCCGGGCTGTCCGTACCCCGGCTGCCCATACCCGGGCTGCCCATTGCCCGGTTGCCCATCCCCAGGCTGCCCGTACCCCGGTTGCCCGTTGTACGGGCCACCGCCGTACTGATCGCCATAAGCCCCGCCATGCTGAGGTGGGTAACCCTGGCCGGCAGGCGGGGGCTGTTGCCGGTACGGGTCGTAGGGTCCATTGCCAGTCACATCAATGACGGTACCGGCAGTTCGACCCCTGGCGTCGTCCCGGGAAGGTCGTAATTCGGGCACAAAAACCGAGGTCGGACCCGGCCCGCGAAAAGCGATCGTCGCCGACCCCTCCAGGGGCCGACGGCGACTACGGCACGCGGTGCGAAACCCGCCCTACTGCACTCCCGCGTCCGCCGGCACCTCATCCGCCACTGGCGGTTCGGGCAGCTTGACCGATTGCAGCAGCAGTTGTGCGACGTCGACGACCCGGAGGTCTTCCTTGGCGTCGCCGGCCTGCTTCTTGGCGTTGATGGAGTCGGTGAACATCACCAGGCAGAACGGGCAGGCGGTGGAGACGATGTCGGGCTTGAGGGAGAGGGCCTCGTCCATGCGCTCGTTGTTGATGCGCTTGCCGATGCGTTCCTCCATCCACATGCGCGCGCCGCCGGCGCCGCAGCAGAAGCCGCGTTCCTTGTGCCGGTGCATCTCCTCGTTGCGCAGTCCCGGCACGCGGGCGATGATCTCCCGCGGCGGCGTGTACACCTTGTTGTGCCGGCCCAGGTAGCACGGGTCGTGGTAGGTGACCAGGCCGTCCACCGGCTCCACCGGCGTCAGCCGGCCCTCGTCGAGCAGGTGTTGCAGCAACTGGGTGTGGTGGATCACCTCGAAGTGGCCCTCCAACTGCGGATACTCGTTGGCGAGGGTGTTGAAGCAGTGCGGACACGTGGTCACGATCCGCTTGCGCGGGGCGTCCTCCAACGCGGCGTTCAACGTCGCCACGTTCTGCGCCGCGAGCATCTGGAAGACCACCTCCGAGCCCAGCCGGCGCGCCGAGTCGCCGGTGCAGGACTCCTCCTTGCCCAGGATCCCGTACCGCACGCCCGCGATGTGCAACAGCTCCGCGAACGCCTTCGTGGTCTTCTTCGGCCCGTCCGCCAACGCCCCCGCGCAACCCACCCAGTACAGGTACTCCAACTCCGCGGGCTCCACGTCCCGCCCGACGATCGGGACCTCGATCCCGGTCGCCTTCTTCAGTTCCTTGACCCAGTCCAGGCGGGCCTTGGTGGCCACGCCCCACGGGTTGCCCTTGTTCTCCAGGCCCTTGAGCATCGTCGCCGCCTCGGAGGGGAACGCGCTCTCGATCAACACCTGGTACCGGCGCATGTCCACGATGTGGTCCACGTGCTCGATGTCCACCGGGCACTGCTCCACACACGCCCCGCACGTGGTGCACGACCACAACACGTCCGGGTCGATCACCCCGTTCTCCTCCGCCGTGCCCACCAGCGGCCGCCCCGCCTCGGCCAACGCGGACGCGGGCACCCTCGCCAACTGCTCGGGGGTGGCCCGCTCGTTGCCCTCCTCGTCCCGACCACCACCGGCCAGCAGATACGGGGCCTTCGCGTAGGCGTGCTCACGCAACGACATGATCAACAACTTCGGCGACAACGGCTTGCCCGTGTTCCACGCCGGACACTGCGACTGGCACCGACCACACTCGGTACACGTGGAGAAGTCCAACAGACCCTTCCACGTGAAATGCTCGATCTGCGACACCCCGAACACCGCGTCCTCGGCCGGGTCCTCGAAATCGATCACCTCGCCACCCGAACGCATCGGCGCCAACGCACCCAACGCGACACCACCATCGGCATCACGCTTGAAATAGATGTTGAAGAACGCCAGGAACCGATGCCAGGCCACACCCATACTCGGGTTCAGCCCGATCGTCACCGCCCAGGCGCCGGTCGCGGTGAGCTTGATCATCGCGGTCAGGTAGACCAGGTTCTCCAGCGTGGACTCGCCCAGGTCCTGGAAGGCCAGGCTGAGCGGGTACGACGCGAAGAAGCCCGCCTCGTAGTGGTCCACCCCGAGCAGGGCGGCCTCCAGGGCGCGCAGCGTCAGGATCGCGAGGCCGATCACCAGGATCGTCCACTCGACGTAGTACGCCTGCCACGACACCGAGCCGGCGAAGCGCGACTTGCGGCCCGGGCGCGAGGGCAGGCTCAGTTGCCGGATGACCATCAGCACCACGATGCCGACGAACGTGGCCAGCGCGATGAACTCGGTGAACAGCTCGTACGGCAGCCAGTCGCCGATGAGCGGGAACACCCAGTGCGCGTCGAAGAGCTGCACGATGGCGGTGATGATGGTCAGGCCGAGGGTCAGGAAGCCGACGGCCACGAACCAGTGGGCCACGCCGACGACGCCCCACTTGAGCATTCGGGTGTGGCCGAGGAACTCCCGGCCGAGGGTCGCGGTGCGCTGCGCGGGCTGTCCGGTTCGGCTGCCGTCCGGCTGGCCTACCTGGACGAAGCGGTAGATATGCGCGACGGCGCGCGCCGCGAGCGCGGCGCCGACCACCAAGGTGACCAGCGAGATCACGATCGCTGCGAGCTGCATGGGCGTTCGGCTCCTCCGGTGGGACGTCCCTTCCGGGGCGTGTATCGGCCGACAGCGTACGGCCGTGCGGGCATCTTACCCACTGGTAACTTAACCACTGCGTCGATGATATCTGTCACGTTGGACGCTACCGGCTTCGCGGGTTTTGTCCGCTTCATCCAGTGCTAGGCGATCTTGTCGTGCCGCGCCCGGCGCACCGCCCTCGGCGCACCGCGCGACCGGAGTCGACCCGACCGAACCCCCGGTGTGTGACGCACCGTCAGATAACTCCGCATGCATGCTGCCATGCCGAAACGCCGGGACCCGCAACAGGTCCCGGCGCCGTGGCATTCGTGGCCGGCTGGGCCCCGAACCCGCTGGTCAGAGCGTCTTCGCCGGCACCCGCTCCTGCGGCTGCACCACCAGCGTGTCGCTCGCCTCGTCCAGGTCGACCACGACCGTGTCGCCGTCGTCGATCTCGCCCGCGAGCAGCGCCCGGGCCAGCTTGTCGCCGATCGCGGTCTGGATCAGCCGGCGCAGCGGCCGCGCGCCGTACGCCGGGTCGTACCCGGTCAGCGCGAGCCACTCGCGGGCCGCGTCGGTCACCGTCAGGGTGATCCGGCGGTCCTTGAGCCGGGCGCCGAGCCGATCGACCTGGAGTCCGACGATGTGTGCGAGTTCCGCCGTGCCGAGCGCGTCGAAGAGCACGATGTCGTCGAGCCGGTTGAGGAACTCCGGCTTGAACGCGTTGCGGACCACGTCCATCACCAGGTTCTGCTGCTGCTCCCGGGACAGCGCCGGGTCGACCAGGTACTGCGACCCCAGGTTCGAGGTCAGGATCAGCACCACGTTGCGGAAGTCCACCGTGCGGCCCTGGCCGTCGGTCAGCCGCCCGTCGTCGAGCACCTGGAGCAGGACGTCGAAGACCTCGGGATGGGCCTTCTCCACCTCGTCCAGGAGCACCACCGAGTACGGCCGACGGCGGACCGCCTCGGTCAGCTGGCCGCCCTCCTCGTAGCCCACGTAGCCGGGCGGCGCGCCGACCAGGCGGGCGACCGAGTGCTTCTCCGCGTACTCCGACATGTCGATCCGCACCATCGCGCGCTCGTCGTCGAAGAGGAAGTCGGCGAGCGACTTGGCCAACTCGGTCTTGCCCACGCCGGTCGGGCCCAGGAACAGGAAGGAGCCGGTCGGGCGGTCCGGGTCGGCGATGCCGGAGCGGGCCCGGCGTACCGCGTCGGAGACCGTCGCCACGGCCGCCTTCTGGCCGATCAGCCGGCGGCCCAGCTCGTCCTCCATCCGCAGCAGCTTGCCGCGCTCGCCCTCCAGGAGGCGGCCGGAGGGGATGCCGGTCCAGGACGAGACCACGTCGGCGACGTCGTCCGGGCCGACCTCCTCCTTGACCATCGCGGTGCCGTGCGTGCCCCGGTCGCCCTCGGTCGCGGCGGCCTCGGCCAGTTCGCGCTCCAGGGTCGGGATCTGGCCGTACATCAACTTCGAGGCGGTCTCGAAGTCGCCGTCGCGCTGGGCCCGCTCGGCCTCGCCGCGGGCCGCGTCCAGGCGTTCCTTGAGCTCACCGACCCGGTTCAGGCCGGCCTTCTCCTGCTGCCAGCGCGCGGTCAGCCCGCTGAGTTGCTCCTGCTTGTCCGCGAGGTCCTTGCGCAGTCGCTCCAGCCGGTCCCGGCTGGCCGCGTCGGTCTCCTTGGCCAGCGCCATCTCCTCCATCCGCAGCCGGTCGACCGAGCGCTGCAGCTCGTCGATCTCGACGGGGGAGGAGTCGATCTCCATCCGCAGCCGCGACGCCGCCTCGTCGACCAGGTCGATCGCCTTGTCGGGGAGGAAGCGCGCGGTGATGTAGCGGTCGGAGAGGGTGGCCGCGGCGACCAGGGCCGAGTCGGCGATCTGCACCTTGTGGTGCGCCTCGTACCGGCTCTTGAGGCCGCGCAGGATCGCGATGGTGTCCTCGACGCTGGGCTCGCCGACGAACACCTGCTGGAACCGGCGCTCCAGCGCGGGGTCCTTCTCGATGTGCTTGCGGTACTCGTCCAGCGTGGTCGCGCCGACCAGGCGCAGTTCGCCGCGCGCGAGCATCGGCTTGAGCATGTTGCCCGCGTCCATCGAACTGTCGCCGGTCGCGCCCGCGCCCACCACGGTGTGCAGTTCGTCGATGAAGGTGACGACCTGGCCGTCGCTGGACTTGATCTCGTTCAGGACCGCCTTCAGCCGCTCCTCGAACTCGCCGCGATACTTCGCGCCCGCGACCATCGCGCCCAGGTCGAGCGCGATCAGCCGCTTGTCGCGCAGCGACTCGGGCACGTCGCCGGCCACGATCCGCCTGGCCAGGCCCTCGACGACGGCGGTCTTGCCGACGCCGGGCTCACCGATCAGGACCGGGTTGTTCTTGGTCCGGCGGGACAACACCTGGACCACCCGGCGGATCTCCGAGTCGCGGCCGATCACCGGGTCCAGCTTGCCGTCGCGGGCCTCCTCGGTCAGGTCGCGGCCGTACTTCTCCAGGGCCTGATAGGTGCTCTCCGGGTCCTGTGAGGTGACCCGGGCGCTGCCGCGCACCGCCTTGAAGGAGTCGAGCAGCGCCTGCGGCGTGGCGCCCGCGTCGCGCAGCGCCTCGGCGACCGGCCCGGACCGGCCGGACGCGAGACCGACCAGGACGTGCTCCGTGGACACGAACGTGTCGCCGAGCTTGTCGGCCTGCTTCTCCGCCTCGTCGAGCGCGAGCATCGTCTCGCGGGCGAGCTGCGGAGCGGCCACCGTTGAGCCGGACGCGCTCGGCAGGCGATCGGAAATCTGGACGGCCGCGACCTTCAGGAGCGGCACGTCCACACCCGCCGCGCCCAGCAGCGGGACCGCGATCCCCTCGGGCTGTTCGAGCAGGGCGAGCAGCAGATGCGCGGGCTCCACCTGGGGGTGTCCCGCCGCGGAAGCCTTGCGGATGGCGACCGAAAGGGCCTCTTGGGCCTTGGTGGTGAGCTTCTGTGCATCCATGTGAGGTGTGCGACTCCTTCGCTTCGGGCACGCGATGTCACGGCCATCATTCCGTCCGTGTCGTGTCCGTATGGCACCCGAACGGTCCTTTGACTGTGGCAACCACAACTAAGTTGAGTCTATTCCACTCAACCGTGCGTCGCTCCGGATGCCTAGACTGCGGACATGCCAGATGTGTCCGGTGCCCTCGAAACACTCGACGCGCTCGCGGATGCGGCGGTACGGCTCATTCCGGCGGCGCCCGGGGCCGATCGGGTCGTGCTCGGCCTCGCCGGTCCGCCGGGGGCCGGGAAGTCCACGCTCGCCGGCCGCCTGGTGCGCGCGATCGAACAGCGGGTCGGCGTCGGCACCGCCGCCTATGTGCCGCTCGACGGGTTCCACCTCTCGAACGCGCAGCTCAAGCGGATCGGCCGACTGCACCGCAAGGGCGCCGTGGACACGTTCGACGTATGGGGCTACGCGACCACGCTGGCTCGCGTGGTGCACGAGGTGGACCGGGACGTGTACGTGCCGGACTACGACCGCACGCTGCACGAGCCGGTCGCCGCGCGGCACGTGGTCCGCCCCGGCACCCGGATCGTGGTGACCGAGGGCAACTACCTGGCGCTGGACGCTCCCGGCTGGACCGACGCCTACTGCCTGATGACCGAGGTCTGGTACGTGCACGCCTCGGACCGGGTCCGCGACGAGCGGCTGACCAGGCGTCAGCGCCGAGGCGGTCGCAGCGTCGGCGAGGCGATGGCCTGGGTCGCCGGCAGCGACCGTCCCAACGGCGAACTGGTCAAGCGCTCCAAGTCACGCTGCGCCCGCGTGGTGACGGTGGTCTGGTAGACCGCCGGACCATGCCTACGTGAGCCACGCCGGCGTCGGCACCAGCAGTTCCACGTTGCGGTCCTCGATCCGACCGCGCCGACCGTCCACCTTCGCGTCCGGGCGATCGCGCTCGTGCCAGTCGTTGCCCGCGAGTTCGCGGGCCAGCGCGGCCAGTGCGACCGGGGTGTCCAGCTTGCCGCCGTTGGACTCCGGCCCGGCCGAGTCGACGATGGTGCCGAAGACGGACAGCGTGCCGTTGCGGTTGTCCCCGATCTCCACGATCCGCGCCTGCGAGGGCCAGTCGATGTGCGACGCGGTGTTGACCTCCCAGAAGCCGCCGGGGGCGGCGAAGCCGGCCGGGCGCGGGTGCGCCTTCACGTTGTTGTCGTGGGTGTGCCCGTTCACCCACAGCACGACGTTCGGGAAGCGCAGCAGCAGCGAGCGGACCTCGGGCCCCAGGATTCGCGCGGGCTGCCCCGGGGGCACCGTGCGGTTCACCATCGTCTCGATGGTGTGGTGGCTGAACAGCACGAACAGCTTGTCCTGGCCGGTGCCCGGGACCACCTTGCCCTGCTCGTCCAGGTAGCTGGAACTGCCCTTCATCAGGTGGTCCTGAAGCCACGCGAACTGGGTCGGGTCCAGGCAGCCGGAGTCCAGGCCGTACTGGTTCACCGTGTCCAGGACCAGGCAGCGCACCTGACCCTGGTCGAAGCTGTAGTACGCGGTCTTGGCGTCGATGTTCTGCTGGGTGAAGCCGTGGCCCTTGGGCAGGCCGGTGGTGTTGAAGTGCTCCTTGATCGTCTCCGCGCGGTCGATCAGCCGCCGGTCCGGGTCGGCGGTGACCTTGCGCTTGGGGCCCGACATCAGTGCGGCGAGCGCGTCCGGCTTGCCGCTCTGCAGTCCGACCGCGAGCGCGACGACGGTCTCCTTCGCGGATATGTCGAGCACCTTCTCGTCGCCGACCGCGACCTTGCTCAGCAATTCGTTGACCGGCAGGTTGCCCTGGACCAGCCCGTCGTGGTTGCCGTACGCGGTGTACCACGGGGTCTTCAGGCCGGTCGCCTCGAACGGACGTCGGCACGCGTCGAGCAGACCTGGCACGGTGGGGAACCCGAACTCGCGCCTGGGCAGGTCGTCCTTCTGCCCGGCCGGCGTGCCGTCCGGGTGCCAGTAGCGGTCGTTGTACGCGACCGCGTCCATCGGACCCTCGTACTTGTTCCGGTCGCCCGAGTCGGGGGTGACCTTCTTGCCGCCGTCGAGCACGTCTATGTACCAACGCAACTCGTTGAACTGGATGTTGTCGGTGTTGTCGCCCGTGCAGATGGTGAACGCCAGGGGTTGGCCCAGCGCCGGGCCCTTGCCGATCCGGTTGAGCGACTGCACCATCGCCTCGGCGATCTGCGCCGTCAGCACCTCCTGCGGGCGGTACGACGACTGGAACGGCAGCAGCTTGGCGAACGGCTGGTCCTTGTCGCTGTGCCGGTCCAGGAAGTCCACCCGCGCGGTCGACTGGGAGTCCTGGATGTGGATGTCCGTCAGTTGGGTGAAGGCCACCAGGGGCCGGCTCTTCGTCTTGTCGCCGGGACCGGCGCCGGGGGCCAACTCGGTGCGCAACAGGTGCGGTTCGCCGGGGCCGGCGACCACCTTGCGATAACCGCCCGGGCCGGGCGGGCCGAGCAGCAGGGTGCGCTCCAGGGTGCTGCCGGCCGCGCCGGCGGCGCCGCCCGAGGTCGGGGCGCCGGACTTGGGCGCGTCGCTCGACTTGTTGACCGGCGACTCCTCGGCGTCGGTGCACGCCGCCGCTCCCAGCAGTGCCGCGCCCGCGGCCGAGTACTTCAGGACGTCCCGACGATTCGGCTTCATGCGGCGACCCTACTGACGCGTATCGAGCGGCATCAAGGATGTGCCGAGCCCGCCCGAACGCCCGCCCCGCACGAAACGGGGGGCCCGACCCACACGAACGAGGCCGCGGCCCACACGGACGAAGGGGCGCGGCCGAAGCCCCGCCCCTCCCGGATCTCGTGCGGCCCGCGCGCCGGTCGTCAGTCGCTGCGCCCGCGCCTGGGCTTCCACACCACGAGCGCGGTGCCCGCCTGCGGCCGGACCGGGACCAGATCGCGTCGGTAGGACGCGTGTACGGCCGCTTCGCGCCGGGCGCTCGCGTCCGTCGCCTCGTGCAGCGCGTGCTCCAACTCGGCCACCCGCACGCTCAGCGCGAGCACCTGGTTCTCCAGCTCCAGGATCCGCTTGATCCCGGCGAGGTTGATGCCGGCCTCCTGGGAGAGCCGCTGCACCTCGCGCAGCTGGACGATGTCGCGGGCGGAGTAGCGCCGCCCGCGACCGGCCGTGCGGTCCGGCGAGACCAAGCCGAGTCGGTCGTACTGGCGCAGCGTCTGCGGATGCAGGCCGGACAGTTGTGCGGCCACCGAGATCACGTAGACCGGAGAGGTCTCGTCGATCTCGTAGCCACGCCGCCCGCCGATGCCGCCGTCGCCGCCCAAGCCGCCCGGTCGCATGTCATGCCCCCTTCGCCGCGTCCAACAGATCGGCTCGGGGATCGTGCGCGACGGTCGCCTCGCGGAACGCCTCCAGCGCCTCACGCGCCTTGTCGTTCAGCTGCTGTGGGACCGTCACCTCGACGGTGACCAGGAGATCGCCCCGAGTGCCGTCCTTGCGTGCCGCACCGCGCCCGCGGACGCGCAGCGTACGGCCGTTGCCCGTGCCCGCGGGAAGCTTGAGCGTGACCGGGATGCCGCCCAGGGTGGGCACGGTGACCTCCGCCCCCAGCACCGCCTCCGGAAAGGTGACCGGCACGGTGACGGTGAGGTTGTCGCCCTTGCGGCCGAATACGGAGTGCGTCTTGACGTGCACCACGACGTACAGGTCGCCGGAGGGGCCGCCGCGCTCGCCGGGAGCGCCCTTGCCCTTGAGCCGGATCCGCTGTCCGTCCTGGACCCCGGCCGGGATCCGGACCTGCATCGTGCGCGAACTCTTGGCCCGACCGCTGCCGTTGCACACGATGCACGGGTCGTCCACCAGCAGCCCGCGGCCCTTGCAGTCGCGGCACGGCTCGGAGAAGCCGAAGCCGCCCTGCGGACGGCTGACGTTGCCCGAACCCGCGCAGGTGGGACACATCCGCGGGGTGGTGCCCGCGGCCGCGCCCGTGCCGTTGCAGTGCCGACACGGCTCGGAGCTGGTCAGCCGGATCGGGACGGTCGCGCCGTCCACCGCGTCCGCGAAGCCGAGGGTGACCTCGGACTCCACGTCCGAGCCGCGTCGGGGCTGCTGCCGTCCGGTCTGCCGACCGCCGCCGAACAGCCCGCCGAAGATGTCGCCGAGGCCGCCGGTGTTGCCCGCGCCGCCCTGCTGACCACCGAAGATGTCGCCGAGGTCGAAGGGGAAGCCGCCGGCGCCGCCCTGCCCGCCGCCGGGGCCGCGGAAGCCGCCCCCGCTGCCGAACAGGGTCCGTGCCTCGTCGTACTCCTTGCGCCGCTTGTCGTCGGCGAGCACGTCGTAGGCTTCCGAGATCTCCTTGAACCGCTCCTCCGCCTTGGTGTCACCCTTGTTCTTGTCCGGGTGGAACTCGACGGCGAGCTTGCGGTAGGCCTTCTTGATCTCGGCGGTGCCGGCGTCCTTGGGGACGCCGAGCACCTTGTAGTAGTCCTTCTCCAGGTAGTCCTTCGTACTCATGCGCCCCTCGCCGATCGGGTCGGGGTGCCCTCGTGCTCCGAGCGCCCGTTTCCGGATCCACTCCACCCGCGCATCGGCGTCCCTCCTCTCCGCTTCTCGTTGTCTGGTTCCCGGTGACGGTTCAGCTTCCGGCCGCTTCGCCCGACTCCTCCGGACCGCCCTCGGCGTCCGCTGTGGGCTCCGCGACCGCCACCCGCGCCGGACGGATGATCCGCTCGCCGACCTGGTAGCCGGGCTGCAGGATCTCCACGCACGTGGGCTCGGTGACATCGGTCGCGTACGAATGCAGCAGCGCCTCGTGCACCGTCGGGTCGAACGGGTCGCCCTTGGAACCGAAGCTCTGCAGCCCCATCTTGGCCACGATCGACTCCAGCGACTCGGCGACCGACTTGAAGCCGCCCGCCAGTTCGCCGTGGTCCCGGGCCCGACCGATGTCGTCGAGCACCGGCAGCAGTTCGCTCAGCACCTTGATGGCGGCCAGTTCGCCCGCCACGTTGCGGTCCCGCTCGACGCGCTTGCGGTAGTTCGCGTACTCGGCCTGGAGCCGTTGCAGGTCGGCGGTGCGCTCACCGAGCTGGTTGCGCAGCTCGGCGGCCTCCGCCGCCCCGGGGGCCGGGGCCGCCGCCGAGGCGGCGGTCCCGGTTTCCGGCTTCGGCTCTGTCTCTTGGGCGTCGCCCGGGACGGCGCCGTGGTTCGAGCCGGTCCCTTCGGTCACGCAGCACCGCCCTTACGGTCCTCGTCGACGATCTCGGCGTCCACGACGTCGTCGTCGGCAGTGTTGCCCGCGCCGTCGCCGGTCGAACCGGCCGCGCCCTCGGTACCGGGCTGCGCGTTCGCGTACATCGCGGTGCCCAGCTTCTGGCTCGTGGTGCTGACCTTCTCCGCGGCGTCGCGGATGGCGGCCAGGTCCTCGCCCTTGAGGGCGTCCTTGAGCTCGGTGAGCGACGTCTCGACCTCGGTCTTGACGTCGGCGGGCACCTTGTCGCTGTTGTCCTTGATGAACTTCTCGGTGGTGTACACCAGTTGCTCGGCCTGGTTGCGGGTCTCCGCGGCCTCGCGACGCTGGTGGTCCTCCTCCGCGTGCGCCTCCGCCTCGCGCATCATCCGGTCGATGTCGTCCTTCGGCAGGCCCGAGCCGCCGGTGATGGTCATCGACTGCTCCTTGCCCGTGCCCAGGTCCTTCGCGGACACGTGCACGATGCCGTTGGCGTCGATGTCGAAGGTGACCTCGATCTGCGGCAACCCACGCGGGGCCGGCGGCAGACCGGTCAGCTCGAACATGCCGAGCTTCTTGTTGTAGGCGGCGATCTCGCGCTCGCCCTGGAACACCTGGATCTGCACCGACGGCTGGTTGTCCTCGGCCGTGGTGAAGATCTCCGAACGCTTGGTCGGGATCGTGGTGTTGCGCTCGATCAGCTTGGTCATGATGCCGCCCTTGGTCTCGATACCAAGCGACAGCGGCGTCACGTCCAGCAGCAGGACGTCCTTGACCTCACCCTTGAGCACACCGGCCTGAAGCGCGGCGCCGACGGCGACGACCTCGTCCGGGTTGACGCCCTTGTTGGGCTCCTTGCCACCGGTGAGCTCGCGCACCACGTCGGCCACGGCAGGCATCCGGGTCGAGCCGCCGACCAGGACGATGTGGTCGATCGCCGAGAGCGGGATGCCCGCGTCCTCGATGACCTTCTGGAACGGCACCTTGGTGCGGTCGAGCAGGTCCTGCGTGAGCTGCTGGAACTGGGCGCGGGTGAGCTTCTCGTCCAGGTGCAGCGGGCCCTCGGCCGAGGCCGTGATGTAGGGCAGGTTGATCGAGGTCTCCATCGAGGAGGACAGCTCGATCTTGGCCTTCTCCGCCGCCTCGCGCAGGCGCTGGAGGGCCATCTTGTCCTTGGACAGGTCCACGCCGTGCGCGTTCTGGAACTGCTTGACCAGGTGGTCCATGACCCGCTGGTCCCAGTCGTCGCCGCCGAGGTGGTTGTCACCGTTGGTGGCCTTGACCTCGACCACGCCGTCGCCGATCTCCAGGAGCGACACGTCGAACGTGCCGCCGCCGAGGTCGAAGACGAGGATGGTCTGCTCGTCGGCCTTGTCCAGGCCGTACGCCAGCGCCGCCGCGGTGGGCTCGTTGACGATGCGCAGCACGTTCAGACCGGCGATCTCGCCGGCCTCCTTCGTGGCCTGCCGCTCGGCGTCGTTGAAGTACGCCGGCACGGTGATGACCGCGTCGGTGACCTTCTCGCCCAGGTAGGCCTCGGCGTCGCGCTTGAGCTTCATCAGGATGCGGGAGCTGATCTCCTGCGCGGTGTACTTCTTGTCGTCGATCGCCACGGACCACGTGGTCCCCATGTGACGCTTGACGGACCGGATGGTCCGGTCGACGTTGGTGACGGCCTGACGCTTGGCCACCTCGCCGACCAGAACCTCACCGTTCTTCGCGAAGGCAACCACGGACGGTGTGGTCCGCGACCCCTCCGCGTTGGTGATGACGGTCGACTCGCCGCCTTCCAGAACGCTGACGACGGAGTTCGTCGTACCGAGGTCGATACCGACCGCACGTGCCATGATTCGGTTCCTCCACGGGGAGAGTTGAGTGTTTGTCGCTCAAGGATGAGCCGTCGGGTGCAACCGGTCAAATCGCTTGAGTATTCCTGACTCAACTTTAGTGCCTCGCGAGGTGTGAGGGGCGGGTTCGAAGGCGTGCTGTCGCCACCCGGACGCTCGGCGTCATCGAAACGTTGTGCGCCTCCGGAGACTTATTTAGGTGAATGTCGCCACAAACGACACCCTTGACGCCTGCGGCCTCTCCATGCGCATGGCAGCATGTCGTGGCGCCTGATGCCTGCCAAGCGAACGCCAGGCCAAACCCGAGATCCGAGGGGGACCTCCCGATGAGCGATGGTCAGGGCTATCCGCCTGTGCCGCCGATGCCGCCCGGCCCACCACCGGGACAACCGGGACAGCAGGGACAGCCGGGCCCGCCACAGGGTGGCTATCCGCAGCAGGGTGGCTATCCGCCGCCGCCTGCCGGATATCCGCAGCAGCAACAACAGCCGGGCGGGTTCCAGGAGCCCGACGGTTACCCGTACCCGCAGTACAGCCAGTACGGGCACTACCAGCAGTACGCGCAGAACCCGGTCCCACTGGGCCCGGACGGCCGGCCGCCGCGCGGCGGGCGCAGCAAGAAGGTGATCGGCACCTGGATCGCCGGTGTCACCGGTGCCGTGGTCGCGTCCATCGTGGTCGCGGTGGTCGGCTTCGACGACCCGACCGACAAGAAGGACCCGGACGCGCAGAAGCCGACGTCCGCGCCGATCGTGACCGGCAAGGTGGCCGCGCCGAGCAACACCGCGGCCGCCGGGCCCAAGAAGGCCGACATCAGCAACCAGCTCAAGATCCCGGACACGCTGCCGCCGATCACCGGCCCCAAGATCAGCGGCATCTCGGTGGACCCGAAGACCTGGCCCAAGGCCTGCGATCTGCTGACGGACGACGAGATCAAGTCGGTCATCCCCGAGGGGACCATCCGCGAGCGCAAGAGCTTCATGGGCCGGTACTCGAACCTGCTCGGCAAGAGCGTGAACGACAACGAGTGCGACATCACACTCGACCTGCCGAACCAGCAGTCCTCGGACTACCCCGCGAAGATCAACGTCACCACGTACGGCTACAAGACGCCGGCCGAGGAGAAGGCCGCCTTCGCCAAGGAGAAGACGCAGTCCGAGACGGCCACCAAGGCCTACCCGGACCAGTACGACGACATCCCGGCCGACAAGATCGGCGTGGACGGCTCGTTCCGGGACAACCGCACGGTCCAGATCTCCAAGAACGGCTTCCGGGTCTGGGTCACCCTGTCGGCCCAGCTCGAGGACTCGCAGGGCAACCCGCTCAAGAGCAACACCATGGTGCGTCAGTACGGCCCGTCGATGGCCGCGGTGGTCGGGCAGAAGCTGTGAGCGGTGGGTGGCAGCAGGGACCGGGCGGACCGCCGCACGGGCAATATCCGCAGCAGCAGCCGGGGTTCGGGCAGCAGCAGGGCTACCCGCCCCAGCAGCCCGGCTACCCGCCTCCGCAGCCGGGCTACGGGCCGCCGGGACAGTACGGGCCGCCCGGCCACCCGTACGGGCCGCCGGACCCGCCGCGTCGGGGCAACCGGCTCGCGCTGTGGGCCGCGATCGCGGTCGTGCTGGTCGGCGCCGGCGTCGGCGGCTTCGTGCTGCTGAACAAGGACGACGACTCGGACACCGCCAAGCCCGGCCCGACCTCGGTCGGACCGGCCGCGAGCGGCGGCGGCAAGAGCGGCGACCCCAAGCCCGGACAGAGTGCCGAGCCGCTCGAGCGTCCGATGGTTTTCCCCGCAGCGCCGCCCGCCGACGCCGGGGCAAAATTCAACGCGACCAACGACGGCAAGACCTGGCCGAAGGCGTGCGACATGCTGTCGGACGCTCAGATCGGCAAGGTCGTCAAGGGCGCCACGGTCAAGACCAGGAAGCCGGACACGACCGTTTCGGTCAAGTACGACTTCCCGGGCGCGGCCGATAATCAGTGCAGGTTCGAACTGGCCGTGCCGGACCCGAACAATCCGAAGTATCCGTCGTACGCCAGGATCGAGCTCACACTCCACGAGGTGAGCACCCCGGCGACCGCGAAGGGCCACTACGGCGACACCAAGAAGAACCGAGGACGCAAGCCGTTCGGAGTGTTCGAGGAGCTCGGCACCAAGCTGGGCACCGACGACGCGTTCCGCGACGACTCGTACATCTGGATCCACAAGGGTCCGTACTTCGTGGAGCTGTACGTGTCCTCCGGACTGGACGGTCCGGGCGGGGCGGAGTTGGCGGACGACGACGCCGTCAAGCAGTACGGGCCGACGCTCATCTCGTACCTCGTGGCACGGATGTAACCCGCGGTCCGCGCGGTACCGCAGCATCGGCGACAGCGCATCGGAACAGCGCATCGGAACAGGCATCGGGAGGATACGGGGATGGTACGAATCGGGAACCCAGGAGGGAACCAGTACGGCGGGCCGCAGCAGCAGCCGCAGTACGGTCATCCCGGGATGTACCAGCAGCCGTACCCGCCGCAGCCGCCGCCGCGCCGGAGCAAGCTGAAGCCCATTCTCGGCTGGATCGGCGTGGTGGTCGGCGGTGTGCTGGCCACCGTCGCCGCGTCGTACATCGTCGACGAGATCAACAAGAAGAACGACAAGGGCGACAAGCCGGTGGCCGAGAACGGGGTCGCCTTCCCCGACGGCTACACCCCGCCGCCCGGGGTGGCGTTCGTCGACGGCGCCAAGTTCCGGGCGTCGGGGGACACCGGGACGTGGCCGGACGCGTGCACGATGTTGTCCGACAAGGAGATCCAGAACGCCGTCCCCGACTCGAGCATCGTCGGGGCGCGCGAGGGTCGCAAGGCTGCCAAGACGCCCCGGAACCACGAGTGCACGGTCAAGCTCAAGCTGCCCAACCTCCAGGACCCGGCCACGCCGGCCAAGCTGACCATGACCATCAAGGCGATCGGCGACGTCGGCCCGGTCAAGGACATGTACGAGAAGGCCAAGGCGGAGGCGGCTCCCTTCACCGGCTACGAGGACCTGGCCAACAAGCTGTTCGTACAGGACGCGTTCCGCCAGAACGGCAAGCTCAACCTGTACAAGCAGGGCGCCAAGCCGGACTCGCCCGGCTACTACGTGGTCCTGGACGTCAGCGCGCAGACCAAGGAATCGACGGGCGCCAACGAAGCACCCGACACCTGGACCAAGAAGGCCGGACCGGCCCTCGTGCGCGTCCTCAACATCAAGATGACGGACGACTGATTCGCCGTCGTCCCTCGACGGTTCGTCCCCACGGGAGCTCTCGATGACCGGCCAGTACAACAGCCCGAACTCCGGCCAATACTCCGGCCAGGGGCCCGGCTACCCGCCGCCGCCGGGCGGCTACGGCCAACAGCCGCCGCCCGGCCAGTACGGCGGGCCGGGCCAGTACGGGCCGCCGCCCGGGTACGGCCCGCCCGGCTATCCGCCCGAGCCGCCGCGGCCCAACCGCCGCAAGCAGGTCTTCAGTTGGCTGGCGGTGCTCGCGGGGGGCACCGCGGCGACGGTGATCGCCGCGCTGTTGATCAACGGCACGGACGGCAAGAAGAACGAGGCGGTCAAGCTGCCGCCCACGGAGTCCGTGCACAAGCTGGAGAGCTTCGACCCCAAGGCGGTCCAGAACACTCCGAGCGCTCCTCCCGCGTCCAAGGAGGCCTCGCGTCCCTCGGCGCCGCCCGCGCCCAAGAGCGGCGGCAAGTTCGCCCCGGTGGCCACCGACATGTCCACCTGGCCGGACGTGTGCGACCTGATCACCCCCGAGGAGATCGCCAAGGTGATCCCCGAGGTGACCACCCAGCAGGAACAGGGCACCGCCAAGGCCGCCGGTTCGTATGCCTCCCGCGGCCCGGCGCTGCGCAGCACGACCTGCCTCTACACGGTGAACACCAAGCGCGGCTTCGGCTACAGCAACGTGATCAAGCTGACCATCCAGATCAACAACATCGACGCTCCCAAGGAGCTCGACTACATCTGGAATCTCAACAAGAACGGCGCGCAGCGGATCCAGTCCGACTTCAAGGCGATCACCGCACCGGGCGTCGACGACGCCTACTACGCGGTGCAGAAGGTGCGCCTGCGCAAGGGGCAGTACGACCTGCAGGTCGACGCGACGGGCAGTCTCACCATGGAGGGCACCGACCGGCCCTGGATGGGTTGGCAGAGCGAACTGCTCCCGAAGTTCGTCGCGACCATCAGCGCCAAGATCTGAGCGAACGCGCCCGGGACCCCGGCGGGTCGCGGCGACCGCCACCCGCCGGGCGCACGGCCTACTCGTCGCGGTGGACCGTTTCGGGGGCGAAGCCGGGGAGGCAGACGGCGATGTAGTCGGCGCCTTCGGAGTTCCTGGTGCTGTAGCGGACCCATTCGCCGGCGGGCGTGTGGATGCCCTGGCCGGCGGCGACCTCCTGGACGCCGCCCTCGAACTCGACGGTCAAAACGCCGCGCAGGACGACGGTGTACTCGTCGAACTCGGGGCGCTGGCCCGGTTCCTCCCAGCCGCCGGGGCTGGTCATGTGCGCGATGCTGAGCGCCCGGTCGCCGGTGTTGACCCGGCCGACGTACTCGCGAATGGTCTTGGGGATGTTGCCGGCGGCCTCGACGACCGTCGGCTTCTCGATGAAGTTCGGCATGTGTCCCATCCTGTACCGGGACGCCGGTAAATCGTTGGCGGCCCCGCCCGGGCACTTGGGACCGTGGAGTCGACGGGGAAGACACCCCTGTGCGGTTTCGGGGAAGGGGCGGCGCATGTCCACACTCAAGGTCACGGCCGAACGGTTGGTGGTGCACGAGCACCCCAACGCGGACGCGCTGGAGCTGGCCCAGGTCGGCCTGTATCGAGCCGTCGTCGCGAAGGGCGCCTACGTCACCGGTGACGTCGCGGTGTACATCCCCGAGCAGGCGGTGCTGCCGGACCCGCTGATCGACGAGCTCGGCCTCACCGGGCGGCTCGCCGGGTCGGCCAGGAACCGGGTTCGGGCGATCCGGCTGCGCGGCGAGCTCTCGCAGGGCATCGTCTGCCGGCCGAGCGCGCTCGAAGGCCGGGACCTGTCGGCCGCGCTCGCCGGCGACGAGGACTTCGCCGAGACGCTGGGCATCGTCAAGTGGGTGCCGCCCATCCCCGTGCACATGAGCGGCGAGATCGTGCCCGCCGCCGACCTGCTGCCGTGGGTCGACATCGAGAACGTGCGGCGCTACCCGGAGTTGTTCACGGCCGGCGAGCCGGTGGTGGCGACCGAGAAGATCCACGGCACCGCGTGCCTGTACACCTACGTGGCCGACACGGGCGAGAGCTTCGTGTCCTCGAAGGGCTTCGGCGCCAGGTCGCAGGCGCTGGTCCGGGACGAGCACAACCTCTACTGGCGCAGCGTGCTCGCGCACCGGCTGCCCGAGGCCGCCGCGGAGTTGGCCGCGCGGCACGGCGCGGCCCGGGTGGGCGTGTTCGGCGAGGTGTTCGGGCAGGGCGTACAGGACCTGGGGTACGGCGCGCAGGGTCGGTCGGAGCTGCCGGGCTTCGCGGTGTTCGACGTCGCGCTCGCGGACACCGACGGCGCGGTGCGCCGGGTGGACGCCGAGCGACTCGCCGAACTGCTCGGCGGCCTGGAGACGGTGCTTCCGATGGTGCCGACGCTGTACGCCGGGCCCTACGACGAGGCCCCGCTGCTGGCCCTGGCGGAGGGCCGGGAGACCGTCTCGGGCACCGCCGCGCACCTGCGCGAGGGGATCGTGATCCGCCCGGCGCGCGAGCGGTACAGCGACGTGGTCGGCGGGCGGGCGATCGGCAAGATCGTCTCCGCGGCCTACCTCACCCGCAAGGGTGGCACCGAATACGAATGAGGCCTCGCGCGCTGGGGCCTACCGCTCTGGGCCGAATGAGAGAGGATGGCGTCCATACGTCTGGAGAGGATCTTTTTTCATGAGCATCGACCCGTCCTCGCTTCCGAGGTCGACCTTCGTCCCGGCCGCACCGGTCGTCAAGCCGTCGGCGGACCTGATCAACCAGGTTCTCGACGAGCTCCAGGTGAACCACTTCACCGACGAGGAAGGCGACATCTGCGCGCCCTGGGACGGCTTCCGCGTCTACTTCATGCTGCGCGGCGACAAGCAGGAGATCTTCACGGTCCGGATGTTCCTCGACCGTGAGTTCGCCCCGGCGGAGCGCCCGCGGATGCTGGAGCAGCTCGACGAGTGGCACCGCCAGTTCTTCTGGCCCAAGGTCTACACGCACGAGCACGAGGGGAAGCTGCGCCTGATCGGCGAGGCCCAGCTCGACTGCGAGCCCGGCATCAACCGCGAGCTGTTCGTGTTCACCACGCGCGCGTGGATCAGCACGTGTATCTCGTTCGCGAACTGGATCAACGAGCAGTTCGGCCCCGAGGACAAGCCGGCCGACGGCCAGGCGTAGTCCGACGGCGCGTGTGTGGGGGCCGTCGGCCCCCACACGTACGCCGGCTGCCGTGCGGGCGGGCCCGACTCAGCCGGTCGCCGCGAGCCGCTTGGCGGCTTCCTCCAACACCTCGACGCGCTTGCAGAAGGCGAACCGCACCAGCGGTCGGCCGACCTCGACGTCGTCGAAGAAGACCACCTCCGGGATCGCGACCACACCACGCAGCTCGGGCAGCCGACGGCAGAAGTCGAGGCCGTCCGCGTAGCCCAACGGGGTGATGTCGGTGGTGGTGAAGTAGGTCCCCTGCGGTTCGTAGACGGTCAGTCCGGCCGCGCGCAGGCCGCCGCCGAGCAGGTCGCGCTTGTACCGCAGATCCTCGCGCAGCCCGTCGAAATAGGCGTCCGGCAGCCGCAGGGCGTGTGCGATGGCGGGCTGGAACGGCGCGCCCGAGGTATAGGTCAGGAACTGCTTGGTCGTGCGAACCGCCGCGATCAGCTCCCGCGGCGCGCACACCCAGCCGATCTTCCAGCCGGTGAACGAGAAGGTCTTGCCCGCCGACGAGATGGTGACGGTGCGCTCGCGCATGCCGGGCAGTCCGGCGATCGGGATGTGCTCGCCGTCGTAGACGAGGTGTTCGTAGACCTCGTCGGTGACCACGATCAGGTCGTGCTCGATCGCGATGGCGGCGATCGACTCCAGTTCGGCCCGGGTGAGCACGGTGCCGGTCGGGTTGTGCGGGCTGTTGAGCATGATCACCCGGGTGCGGTCGGTGACCGCCGCGCGCAGCTCGTCCGGGTCCGGGCGGAAGTACGGGGGACGCAGGGTGACGCCGACCCGGCGTGCGCCGGCCATCGCGATGCACGCGGCGTACGAGTCGTAGAACGGTTCGAGCGCGATCACCTCGTCGCCGGGCTCGAGCAGCGCGAGCAGGGTGGCCGCGATCGCCTCGGTCGCGCCGGTGGTGATCAACACCTCGGAGTCGGGGTCGAAGGTCTGCCCGCGAAAGCGCTGCCGGTGCTCGGCCACCGCCAGGCGCAGGTCCGGGATGCCGTCGCCCGGTGGGTACTGGTTCACGCCGTCGCGCATGGCGGCGACCGCGATCTCGATCACCTCCGCCGGGCCGTCGGTGTCCGGGAAACCCTGGCCGAGGTTGATCGCGCCGGTGCTGCGCGCGAGCGCGGACATCTCGGCGAAGATCGTGGTGCCCAGGCCGTCCAGGTGTCGGGCCAACAGCGGTCGGTTCATCCGTACGGCTCCTTCGCGGGGGTTGGTCTATCCGCCCATCCTCGCGTGCCGGATGGCCCGGCCCACAAGGTGTCCTTCACCCGTTCGTGTTAATGCCTTTCACCTCTACGGGTGACGACGCTGTGCCTTTGGGCGCCTACCGTGAGTCATGTCCCCTGGTTTGCAGCCGATTGTCGCCCCCGGGAGCCTCCCGTGGGTCTTCCCCGTTGCCCGGACAGATGAGCGCGAGAATGCACGCCACACTCACCACCACGTACACCGACACCCGCGCGGACGCCCTCGGCTGGTGCCTGGGCCTGCCGGCGCTCCCCGCGTTGGCCGAGCGCCATGTCGAACTCGGAGGGCTGAAGCTGGAGCTGCGGTTGCTGGGCGCGTCGCACCAGATGCTGCTCACTCCCGACCGGGGGGAGGGCGACGCGGTGTCGGAAACCGTCGCGTGCCTGCCGGGCGCGGCCACCCCGTTGCCCGCCCGGGCGGCCACCCGGCTCGGCCGGTGGGAATACGAATTCACCGCGTTGACCCAGCGGTTGGAGGACGCCGCGTTCGTCGCCCGGGTGCGCGAGATCGTGGCCCTGGCGACCGGGCACCAATACGGCCTGATCGGCGAGTACCCCGGGCTGCCGTACGCGGTCACCGCGATGGTGGTCGAGCGCTGTGGGGCCGGTGCGGTCTGGTCCACGTGGCACACGTACCCGCAGGAGTGTCGAATCGTGAACACTCGGAGTCGCGCGATGTGACGATCGCACGAAACGATCCGACACAATGACGCCCCATCAGGTGATCCGACGACGATGGGGGACACGGCGCCATGTTCAGGGATCTCGCGGAGGGTGTCGGTTACGCGTTCGCCTACGGGGGCGTGGGCATCGTGCTCATGGTCCTGGGGTTCGTGCTCGTGGACCTGCTGACGCCCGGCAACCTCGGTCGGCAGATCTGGATCGAACGCAATCGCAACGCGGCGCTGGTGCTCTCCTCGGCACTGCTCGGCGTCGGCATGATCGTCACCACGGCGATCGCGACCACCTACGAGGAGTTCGGCAAGGGGCTGGCCTCCACGGCGCTGTTCGGGGTCTCCGGGCTGATCCTGATGGCCATCGCGTTCCTGGTGATCGACCTGGTCACCCCGGGCCGCCTCGGTGCCACCGTGGTCGAGCGCGAACCGCACCCGTGCGTCTGGGTCACCGCGTCGTCCCAGATCGCGATCGCCGCGATCGTGTCGGCGTGTATCGCCTGAGCCGGGGGCGGGCCCGGACCGAGCCCGCGCCTCGCGCCGGCCCGGCCCGGACCGAGCCCGACCTCGGGCCCGCCCGCACATCCCGTGCGTAACCGGTTCGGGTGAACCGTCGGCGCGTCCGACGAACCCCGCGCGCTCCGCGCCTACCGTGCTCGGGGTGACCTCCCCCGCGCCGCGCGCCCCCACCATCGTGCGCGCGTCCGCGGCCCGGGCCCGCCCGGCCGCGCTCGCCGCGGGGCCCGCGCGGTTCGTGGTCCTGCTCGCCGTCCTGGTCTGCGCGGCGTGCGGGCTGGTCTACGAACTCGCGCTGGCCGCGCTCGGCGGCACGCTCGGCGGCGACCCGGTGGTGGAGACCTCGATCGTGCTCTCGGTGATGGTCTTCGCGATGGGCGTCGGCGCGTTGGCCGCCAAGCCGCTCGCGCGCCGGGCCGCGGCGGCCTTCATCGCCGCCGAGATCCTGCTCGCGGCGTGCGGCGGGATGTGCGCGACCGTGCTGTACGCGACCTTCGCCTGGTACGACGTCTACCGCTGGCCGATGATCGCCGTCGCGGCCGCGCTCGGGCTGCTGATCGGGGCGGAGATCCCGCTGCTGATGACGCTCGTGCAGCGGATCCGCCCGCAGGACGCGGGCAGCGCGGTGGCCGACCTGTTCGCGGCCGACTACGTGGGCGCGCTGATCGGCGGTCTGCTCTTCCCGTTCCTGCTGCTGCCGCACCTGGGCCAGTTGCGCACCGTCGTGCTCGCCGGCGGGGTCAACGCGATCGCGGGCGCGCTCGTGGTGTTGTGGCTGTTCCGCACCGACCTGCCGGTCCGGCTGCGGGTGGTGATGTACGCGGCCGTGGCCGCGGTGCTCGTGTTGCTGGCCGGCACCTGGGCGTACACGCCCGCCTTCGAACGGGCCGCGCGCGAGGCGCTCTACGACGGGGACGTGGTGTCCGCGCGCGAGGACGTGGTGCTCACCCACACCGGCGCGGGCCCCGAGTTGTACGTGTCCGGCGAGCGGCGGGTCGCGGCCCCGGGCGCGAGCGAGACCGCGCAGGCGCTCGTGCACCCCGCGATGGCCGGCCGGCACGAACGGGTGCTCGTGCTCGGCGGGGGCGACGGGCTGGCCCTGCGCGAGGTGCTGCGCTACGCGGCGGTGCGCGAGGTCGTGCTCGTGGTGTCGCGCGTCGCCGAGACCGCGCCCGCGCGGAGCGACCCGCGGTTGCGCGCGCTGGCCGGCGACGCGTTCGCCGACCCGCGGGTACGGGTGGTCGGGGCGGACGCGTTCGCGTGGGTGCGCGGCGCCGCGGAGCGCTTCGACGTGGTCGTGGCCGACCTGCCCGGGCCCACGGTCGGTGCCGCCGCGCGGCTGTACACGCAGGAGTTCTACGGCCTGACCCGGACCGTGCTGCGCCCGGCCGGCCGGATCGTGGTGCACGCCCCCGCGCCGGACGCGCATCCTCGCGCGTACTGGTGCGCCGAGGCCGGTCTGCGCGCCTCGGGCCTGCGCACGGTGCCGTATCGGGTCAGCGTGCCGGGCCCGGCCGACCGGGGCTTCGTGCTCGCCGCGGTCGCGCCCGGCACGGACCTGCGGGCCGCCGACGACGCCCCGGACCCGGCGGTGGTCCCGTTCCTGGCCGCCGACCGGCTGGCCCGGGCCGGTTGGTTCCCGCCGCACGAGGCACGCGTGGACGTGCCCCCGTCCACCTTGAACAACCCGCGCATCGCCGACTACGCGCGCGGCTGAGCGACAACCGCCGCCCGGTCCTCAGCGGATCGACATGTACGCCCGGAACGCCTTGTGCAGTGTGGGCAGCACCGGGTACTCCCACTCGCCCAGGTTCTCCACGACCTGTCCGTTCGTGCCGAGCTTCCAGCGCAGCACCCCGAACAGCCGGTCGTCCGGGTCGATCACCGGACTGACCCCGCGCATGTCGTAGACCGGCACGCCGCGTTCGTGCACGTCCCGGATCATCCGCCACTGCAACGCGTGGCTGGGCCGCACGCCGCGCCCGTGGTCGGTGGAGGCGCCGGTCTGGTACCAGACCCGCGAGCCCGCGCTGATCAGCGTGTGCGCCGCGAGCAGCCGATCCTCGAAGCGGGCCAGGTAGAGCTTCATCCGACCCGCCGACTCGGTGTTGAGGGCGCGGAACTGGCGTTCGTAGTAGGGGAGCTCACGGCCCAGTCGGAACCCGTTGCGGCGCTCGGTGACCCGGAGCAGCTCGAAGAAGGCGGGCAGGTCCTCGTAGCCGCCCACGGTGATGTCCACCCCGGCCTTGCCGGCCTTGCCGATCGCGCGCTTCCACTCCTGGTTGAAGCCCGCCTTGACCTGATCCAACGATCGCCCCTGGAAGGGAAGTTCGAAGGTGTATCGGGGCTGCGCGTCGGCCCCGTCGCCGGACGCGCGCCAGCCCAGGTCGCCCAACCGCAGCGCGACGGTGGCGCCCAGCGGGTCGATCTCGTCCGGGGTGACCCGGTCCAGGTGCTTGAGACCGTGCCTGACCGCGTCCTTGACGGTCTGCGCCTGCCACCTTCGGTGCGCCAGCGGCGGGCCCATCCGGACCGTGAACACATGCCGAGTGCGCATGTGCTCGATCAGCGGCGCCAGCCACCGCTGCGGGTTCGGGTCGGTCCAGTCGATCACCGGACCCTCGGGGAGATACGCGAACCAGTACGGCACCTTGGGCATCTTGCGGTACAGCACCAGCGCCGACCCGACCACGACGCCGTCCGCGTCGTACCAGCCGATGCCCTCGCTGCGCCACGCCTCCTTGACCACGGCCCAGGACGGGTATTGCAGGAAGCCCGCGTCGCCACGTCCGTCGAGATGGGCCAGATGCGCGTCGGGCGTCAGCGGGGCGACCCGCAGCCTCGGGTCGCCGGCCGCGGCGGGCACGAGGGCGGCGGGGGCGGGCGCGGTGGGAACGATCGAGCGCGCGGGCGGCGCCGGGAGCAGCGTGACCACGGGACGTCTCCTCGGGGACGGAGGGATGCGGGGTAGCCCCGCATCCCTTTAAGAGCCCGTGGCAGCGGGGTTTCGTCACCGGAGAATTCGGATGCAACACAAGTGGCCCGCCGAGGACTCAGATAGAGGGGGACCATGTCCGGAGCCCCGATCGAGCCCGAATCGGAGGCTTTTGTGAGCGATGTCGTCGCGGCGCCGCCGCGCGGTCGGCACGCTCGTGGCGAGGGCCGCGAAGACGCCTCGAACGCGCCCGCGGCGGCGTCGGCGCGGCCGGTGGAACCGGCGCCCGGCCGGGCCGCGCGAGGCGGTGCCGGGCGCGCCGGCCGGTCGGTGCTGCGCGGTGGCGCGAGCCTGGCACTGGGCTCCGCGGTGTCCCGACTGACCGGCTTCGCCCGCAGCGCGACGGTGGTCGCCGCGCTGGGCACCGGGCTGTTCGCCGACGGCTACAACGTCGCGAACACGGTGCCCAACATCTTGTACATCCTGCTCGTCGGCGGCGCGCTCAACTCGGTCCTGGTGCCGCAACTGGTGCGCGCCGCACGGCGGGACGCGGACGGCGGCGCCGGGTACACCGACCGTCTGCTCACCGCGGTCGGCTGTCTGCTGCTCGTGCTCACCGTCGCGGGCGTGCTCGCCGCGCCCGCGATCGTGTCCGCGTACGCGGACTACGACGGCGCGCAGCGCGACCTCACCATCGCGCTGGCCCGGATGTGCCTGCCGCAGATCCTCTTCTACGGTGTGTTCGCCCTGGTCGGCGAAGTGCTCAACGCGCGCGGCCGGTTCGGGCCGATGGCCTGGACGCCGATCCTGAACAACCTCGTGGTGATCGCGGTCTTCGGGTCCTTCCTGCTGGTCGCGCACGACGTCCGGGACGCGCACGGCATCACGCCCGCGCAGACCCGACTGCTCGGGCTGGGCACCACGCTGGGCATCGTGGTGCAGGCGGCCGCGCTGGTGCCGTACCTGCGCGCGGCCGGGGTGCGCTGGCGACCGCGCTTCGACTGGCGCGGCCACGGACTGGGTACGCCGCTGCGGATGGCCGGCTGGGCGGTCGGCCTGGTCGGCGTCTCGCAGGTGGGCTATTGGCTGGTCACCCGGCTCGCGGTCGAGGTCTCCGACAAGGCGGTGGACTCCGGGGTCGGCCACGGCGTCGGCTACACCGCGTACGCCAACGCCCAGTTGTTGTGGATCGTCCCGCACGGCG
Source organism: Embleya sp. NBC_00888 (assembly GCF_045207655.1). Taxonomy (NCBI): domain Bacteria; kingdom Bacillati; phylum Actinomycetota; class Actinomycetes; order Kitasatosporales; family Streptomycetaceae; genus Embleya; species Embleya sp. NBC_00888. The sequence continues at coordinate 4,667,161 of NZ_CP108784.1, forward strand.
TGGTCACCGTGTCCATCGCGACCATGCTGATGCCCCGGATCAGCCGGGCCGCGGCGGACGGACACCCGGCGCGGGTCCGCGAGTCGATCTCCCGGGGCCTGCGGCTGAACGCGCTGGTGATCGTGCCGGTGTCGTTCCTGTTCCTCGCGCTCGGTCCGCAGGTGACCGCCGTGGTCTTCCGGCACGGCGTCACCACCGAGGCGGACACCCGTGCGATGGGGCTGATGTTGTCCGCGTTCGCGCCGGGGTTGATCGCGTACTCGGCGCAGTATCTGATCCAGCGCGGGCTGTACGCGATCCAGGACGCCCGTACGCCGTTCTGGGCCAATGTCGCGATGACCGCGGCCGGGGCGCTGTTCGCGCTCGTGGCCTACGGCACGCTGCCCGCCGAGTGGGCGGTCACCGGGATGGCGGCCGGATACAGCGCCGCGCAGGTGATCGGCCTGGTGTGGTTGGCCCGGGTGCTGCGCCGGCGGCTGGGCGGGCTGGACACGGTCCGGGTGGCGCGCACCCACGTGGGCCTGGCCCTCGTCTCCGCCGCCGCGGCCGGCGGCTCGTGGCTGCTCGCCCGTCGGTGTGCGCACACGCTGGGCTCGGGGCCGGTGGGCTCGGCGCTCGCGCTGGTCGGCGCGGCGGTGCTGTTCGCGGTGCTCGTCGTGCCGATCGCGTATCCGCGGGCGCGTCGGTTGTGGTTGCCGCGGGAGCCGCCGCGCCCGGAATCCGACCCGGGCGCCACGCCGCGCGTGATCGACCCCGACGCGCCGACCGGACGACACCGGCGGGTGTGATGGGGTGGGACCCTACCTGCCGACCGCACGGGTCGGTCCACGGGTGAGCCGGTCGAGCGTCGTCCGCCGCCATGAACGGGGAGAACGGATGCAGTACGAAGTCGTCGTGCCGATCCCGGTCCGATCTGTCTGGGACACCTTCCACGACGCCGAGCGGCTGGCCCGATGTGTTCCCGGCCTGCTGCTCGACGAGCCGGCCCGGACCGGTGCCGAGGGCATCGAACTGACCGGCCGGTGGCAACTGCGGGTCGGTGCCGACACCATCACCCATCGCGGCACGCTGCGGCTCGTGGACGCGATCGAGCCGCTCGCGCTGGTCGCGAGCGTCGAGGGCGTCGAGAGCGTGGACGGCGCCGGTGACGGCGGCGACGAAAGCGGCGACGGCGGCCGGGGCACGGCGGAGTCCGGCACGATCCGCGTCGGCGCGGAGTTCGCCGTGCGGCTGTACGACCTGGACGCGGACGACGAGGACGGCCCGAGCCGGACCCGGATCGTGTTCGCCGACGCGTCGGACGCGGCCGACGGGGGCGGCGCGGGCGATGCCGTCGGTGCCGACCCGATCCGCCCGGCACCCGCGTTCACCCGGGCCGCCGACCTGTTCGCCGCGGCGCTGACCGACGAACTGGCGCCGGCGCCGGCGGACACCCCGTTCGAGTCGGTCGTGCCGATCCCGGACCCGTTCGCCACGCCGCGAGCCCGGACCCAGGGCGCCCGGCCGTCGGCGTCCGGCCCGGCCGCGATCGGCGACGCGGAGCCGGATCTGTGGTCCCGGGCGGGCCACGGCACCGGCCGCGCCGCGCGCCGTGCGGTCGGGGTCCTGGTGCCCGTCCTCGGCGCGTTGTTCGTCTGGCGTCGGGTGCACGTGCGTCGCCGTCGCGCCGGTTAGGCTCCGGTGCCATGAGTTCCGACCGCGATGCGCTCCTCGACCAGATCAAGACCAAGGCCGTCGTGCACGGCAAGGTCGTCCTCTCCTCCGGCCGGGAGGCGGACTACTACGTCGACCTGCGCCGGATCACCCTGGACGGCGAGGCCGCGCCGCTGGTCGGCCGGGTCATGCTGGAGCTCACCGCGGACCTGGAGTTCGACGCGGTCGGCGGCCTGACGCTGGGCGCCGACCCGGTCGCCGGGGCGATGTTGCACGCCGCCGCCGCGCAGGGGCGCAGGCTGGACGCGTTCGTGGTGCGCAAGGCCGGCAAGGCGCACGGGCTTCAGCGCCGCATCGAGGGACCCGACGTCAAGGGCCGCCGGGTGCTGGCCGTCGAGGACACCTCCACCACCGGCGGTTCGGTGCTGACCGCCGTCGAGGCGCTGCGCGAGGCAGGCGCCGAGGTCGTCGCGGTCGCCGTGATCGTCGAGCGCGGAGCCGCCCCGACGGTGGAAAAGGCCGGCCTGGAGTACCGGGTCGCCTACCACCTGGAAGATCTCGAACTGAATTAAGGCCGACCCGTACATTCCGCTCCGGCCGCCCCGTGTGATGCCTTACGCATTCATGGGGCGGCCATTGCTTTTTTCGCGGTCTCGGATATTGTCGGACCAGTTCCGACGTCGGCGCGTCCGCCGACCGGACTTCCCGGGGGGGAAGTGTGAATTCTTCGTGTATGTCGTCCCGTGCGCGCCGGCCGCGATCTCGCGGCTGAGTCGATTCGCGCCGAACGGGGCGTAAACACCCCTGCTCTTTCCCCTCGGGCCGCCGGGTCGGTTCCCCGTCCGACCCGGCGGCCATCTCCGCTCCACCATTCGAAGAGGTCTTGATGCAGTTGCGCCGCAGCCTTTCCACGACCGCCGTCGCGGCCATGGTCTCCTCGGTCGCGCTTTTCGCCGCTCCCGCCGCGATGGCCGCCGGCTCGACCAACTCCACCGCCCCGTCCGGCACCGCGTCCTCGACCGCGGCGCCCAAGGGCGAGGCGGACAAGCCCGGGGCGGGCGCCAAGAGCACCGCCCCGACCACCGCGGCCCCGACCGCCGGGAAGGGCGACGCGGACGTGCCGCCCGTCCTCGTCGGGGGCGGTGCGGTCAGCGAGGGCATCTCCGCGAAGGTCAACGGTTTCCCCGGCAAGCTGGTCGGCGGGGCGAAGGCGACCCCGTTCTCGACCACGATCACCAACCAGGGCAAGAAGTCGCTCGCGCTCGCGCCGGGCTTCCAGTTCTGGAACGCCGACAAGAGCCTGAAGGCGTCGCACATCGTCCTGGAGTACCTGGACGGCAACACCTGGAAGCGTGCCCAGCTGGGCGACGAGGACGGCGCCGTGGGCGGCTTCCTGGCGATGGACGGCGAGTACGTCGAGACCCCCTACCAGGTCGCGGCGGGCAAGTCGGTCACCATCCAGCTCCGGATCGCGGTCACCAAGGACGCGCCGCTGGGCAAGAACCTGGGCTTCAACGCCACCGTCGGCTTCCTCGGCGAGGAGGAGGAGGGCTCCGCGTTCGCGCTGTCCGACACGTTCGGCTTCCTGATCGCGAAGGCCGACTCTCCCGGTGGCACCCCCGGTACCCCCGGGACCAAGCCGAAGCCGCAGCCCAAGCCGAAGCCGAAGCCCGGCACGGTCAAGCCCGGCAAGGAGCTCGCCGCCACCGGCGCCGACGACAGCAACACCCCGGTGCTGATCGGTGCCGCCGCCGGCACCGCGCTCGTCGTGGGCGCGGGCTTCGTCGTCATCGCGCGTCGCCGCCGAAACGGTGCCTCCGCCTGACGGTGGACGCCCTTCCCAAAGCCGCCCTGCCCCCGGTCCCCGTCCGGGGGCAGGGTGTTTTCGTTCTCCCGCAATAGTCGCGGTCGACACGACGCATGACGCCGGTAAAAGGTTGTACGCGGATTCATTTCGATACGACTGATTAACGCGGGTGGTCCGGCAATGAAAAAGCGGCGGCGCACATATGCGCGCCGCCGCTTCAGAGCGTATGTGTTCAGCTACCCGACGACGATGCCGCTTCGCGCTTCGCCTCACGCTTGCTGCGAATGACCTCGATGATGATCGGCAGCAACGAGATCAGCACGATGACGAACACCCCCGGCAGCAGGTATTTGTCGATGCTGCTGCCGATCGTGTCGCCCAGCTTGTAGCCGAGCAGGATGATGCCGTCGGTCCACACCAGGCCGCCGACGACGTTCCACACGAAGAACGTCCGGGCGGGCATCTCCAGGACACCCGCGACCGGGTTCAGGAACGTGCGGACGATCGGGATGAACCGGGCGAGCACCACTGCCTTGGCCGGGCCGAACTTTTCGAAGTACTGCTCGGCCTTGGTCACGTACTCGGCCTTGAACAGCTTCGAGTCCGGTTTGTTGAACATCTTGGTGCCGAACCGGGCGCCGAGGAAGTGACCGAGCTGGGCACCGGCGATCGCGCATACCGGCGCGCCGACCAGCAACCAGGGCAGCGAGATGGACGTGCCGACGATCTCCTCAGCCGACGAGGACGCGGCGACGCCGGCCAGGAACAGCATCGAGTCGCCGGGGAAGAAGAACCCGACCAGCAGACCCGTCTCCGCGAAGATGATCGCGAGAATGCCGATGAGTCCGAACGTCGAGATGAGGGACGTCGCGTCGAGGACGTTGACAGCTTGGAATTCCACCTCTGGAGGGTAGTCCGCGCGACGCGTGCCTCGTCACCCGTCCCCGTCGTGAACCGCGCATCATTACGAGGTCGGAACCTTGCCGGGTGATGGGCGCGCCGATCGCGCGCCGGTCGGGCGGGGTCCCGCACACCCGGCGACACCCGTACGCACACAGAGTCAGGGGCAGCACGTGGGCATCGAGCGGCTGGTGGTGATCGGCGGCGACGCCGCCGGAATGAGTGCGGCCTCGCAGGCCAGGCGCCGGCGCGGCGAGGACGACCTGGAGATCGTCGTGGTCGAGCGCGGCCGGTTCTCCTCGTACTCCGCGTGCGGCATCCCGTACCTGGTGTCGGGCGAGGTGGAAGGTCCGGACGCGCTGATCGCCCGTACGCCCGAGGAGCATCGCAAGCGCGGGATAGACCTGCGGTTGGGCGTCGAGGCGGAGGGTTTGGACCTGGATCGCCGCGAGATCGCGGTCCGCGACCTGGGCAGTGGCCGGGCCGAACGGATCGGCTTCGACCAGCTCGTGCTGGCCACCGGCGCGGTGCCGGTGCGGCCGCCGCTGCCGGGCATCGACGCGCCCGGCGTGTACGGCGTGCAGACCCTGGAGGACGCGCGCGAGCTGATCGACTGGCTGGCCCCCGAGCACCGTACGGCGGTGGTGATCGGCGGCGGCTACATCGGCATCGAGATGGCCGAGGCGATGGCCCACAAGGGCCTGTCGGTGACCGTCGTGGACCGGTCCGCGCAACCGATGTCCACGCTCGACCCGGACATGGGCGCGCTGGTGCACGAGGCCATGGAGGGCCTGGGCATCGACGTGGTGACCGATACCGAGGCCCGCGAGATCGAGCTGGTGGACGGTCGGGCGAGCGCCGTGCTGACCGGCGACGGGCGCTTTCCCGCGGACATCGTGGTGCTCGGCCTGGGGGTGCGCCCGGCCACCGAACTCGCCCGCGAGGCGGGCCTGCCGCTGGGCGCGAGCGGCGGTCTGCGCACCGACCTGCGGATGCGGGTCACCGCGGACGGCATCTGGGCGGGCGGCGACTGCGTCGAGGTGCTCAACCTGGTCTCCGGCCGCCGGCAGCACATCGCGCTGGGCACCCACGCGAACAAACACGGTCGGGTGATCGGCACCAACATCGGCGGCGACTACGCGACCTTCCCCGGCGTGGTCGGCACCGCCGTGAGCAAGGTCTGCGACCTGGAGATCGGCCGGACCGGGCTGCGCGAGAAGGACGCGGCGGCGGCCGGATTCGAGTTCGTGACCGCGACCATCGAGTCCACCGGCCGGGCCGGCTACTACCCGGGCGCGCGCTCGATGAAGGTCAAGATGATCGCGGAGCGGATCACCGGCCGGCTCCTGGGCGTGCAGATCGTCGGCCGGGACGGCGCCGCGAAGCGGATCGACACCGCGGCGGTCGCGCTCACCCACCGGATGACGGTGGAGGAGATGACCTCCCTGGACCTGGGCTACGCGCCACCCTTCTCGCCGGTGTGGGACCCGATCCTGGTGGCGGCGCGCAAGGCCGCCCAACGCGTCGCCGAGGACCACTGACCCGTCGCGTCGGCCCGACGCCGGCCACCCGCCGCCCGAACGGACGGCGGGTGGCCGGCCGCCGGCGCCCGCTCGGGCGGCGGCGCGCGCAGCGGTCAGCGCGCCGAATACGGGCGGGGCTTGAAGCCGGTCGCGTCGATGGACGCGATCAGGCTGTCGATCGCGCCGTCGGTCTTGACGTCCACGCCGGTGGCCATGATCTCGATGCCCTGGTCCACGATCGACCAGGTGCGCACCTTGAAGTTCTGGCCGCCCGCGCAGGTCACCGAGACCACGCGGTACTCCGCGCCGCGCCCGCCGACGGTGCGCTTCTCCTTGGTCACCACCTTGGCCGTGATCGTCTCGGTGTCGTTCAGCACGACCAGGCGCCCGTCCTTCGCGCAGACCGGCCGGGTGGCGTAGCCGTACGGGCTGCGATCGATCGTCGTCGCGTAGCTCCACCGGGCCGGGCCGTCGAGTTCGTCGACGCGGATTTCCACGGAGTTCAGATCGCAGGCGACCGCGCTCCCCGACGTCCCGGCGGCCAGGAAGCAGCGGCTGCGGCGGACCCCGCCGGAGTCGGCTTCGCCGGCCTGTTCGTGCCATCCGGCCGGCAGGTTCACCTTGATCGCCTGCGCGCCGAAGGTCTTGTCGACCGGCCGGGTGCTCGTCGAGGTGCTGGGGGTGCCGGTTCGGCTCGGCGGAGGCGACGTCCGCGTCCTCTCGCTCGTCGCCGGCGAGTCGGGATCCGGGTCCGGATCCACCGGGGGCGTGGTGGTTCGGGGGACGCTCGTCGTCGGCGCGGCCTGCGCCGGCGCCTCGGGCGCCGCGGTGCGCTCCGTGGTCGGCAGCGCGCTCACCGACATCGGCCCCTGGGCGGGCGCGCCGGCCTGGTGTCGCGGTGCCCCGATCAGGGACACCCCGCCGAAGGCCGCGGCCACGGCGGCCAGTATGCCGAGGGGGACGCCGACCCTCGTGCGCCGACTGCGGTGGGCGTCCTTCGCGGTGGGTGGGCCCGGCGGTCGCAGGGAGCCGAGCGTGACTGAGTCCGCGCGCGAGGCCAGGGCCGCGCGCAGCAGATCCTCCATCGATTCGTCGCGCGCATGGCGTTCGGTCACGACTGTTCGTCCTTCATGAGTTTTTCGAGGGCATCGATGGCACGGCTTGCCGTGGACTTCACCGCTCCACGGGAAAGCCCGAGGGTCTCGGCTATCTGAGCCTCCGTCATATCGGACCAGTAGCGCAGCACCAGCACTTCGCGCTGTCGCGGTGCCAGGCGCTGGACCGCGCCGAGCACCCGCAGGTGCTCCTCGGACAGGACCACCACGTCCTCGGGCGAGGAGGCGTCGGGTTCGTGCGGGGGCACGTAGGCACGGGCGGTACGTCGGCGCCGCAGCACCGAGCGGGAGAGGTTGACCACGGAGGTGCGCAGGTAGGCCAGCGCGTTGTCGACGTCGTCCAGTTCCTCGCCGAAGCGTCGGTACAGCGCGGTGAAGGCGTCCTGCACGACGTCCTCGGCGGTGCCGAGATCGTCGACGAGCAGGATGGACAGCCGGACCATGCCGAGTCGTTGGGCGTGATAGAGCTCGGTCAACGTCGGGCGGGCCGGCGGTTCCTCGCCGCCGCCGCGCAGGATCCGAAATCGCGTACGACGTGGTGCGTCGGGCACCGTCGGGTCCTCCGACGGGGAGCCGGACGACGCGTGGTCGCCCCCGAATGCCGGCATGCTCAGCAGCGCCACAGCCCTGCCGCCCCCTTCGCTGTCATGAGACCGCCCCCACCCTCCGTGCACAGCCCGTGTCCTGGTGACGCGCCGCACCCCGAAGGGTTGCGTGATCGACCGAAGTTCTTTTTCCCGTGCCTGAGTTCGCGCCGCGACGGCGCCCCGTCGAGCCGGAGCCCGCAAGCGTGGCCGTGGCGGAGACCGCGACCTCCTTCACCGCAAATCAGCTCATAACGGTCCCGCGCATGACAGGGGTCCCCCTTGGGGAAGGTTGTGGAAAAAGAATCGAGGACGGACGGGGTCCGCGGACGCCACGAAAGCCGGTGTCGTTCGGCCCCGCACGTTGTTCCCGCCGTGTCCCCGCGTGCCCGCTCTCACCTTCCAGGACGCACCTCCGGTGGGATGGTTGCGTCACCGGTGCAAGTTCGTGCGAAGGTCTCCCGAGAGCTCGGCGCGACCGCGCGACGTCGACCTGACGCTCCGTCAGATGCGGCATCCGCTCCTCCGAATGGGGAGGACGGGATGCGGTGTCGTTCGGAGCGGTCTGCCAGGATGGGCGGCAAGCGGGGATACGGCCATCCGTGTCCGAAAACCCTCATATCACCGCTTGGCCGAGCAACGAGGAGCAGACGCATGCCCATCGCAACTCCCGAGGTCTACGCCGAGATGCTCGACCGGGCGAAGGCCGGTCGATTCGCCTACCCGGCGATCAACGTGACCTCGTCCCAGACCCTGAACGCCGCGCTGCGCGGCTTCGCCGAGGCGGAGAGCGACGGCATCGTCCAGGTGTCCACGGGCGGCGCGGAGTTCCTGTCCGGCACCACCGTCAAGGACATGGTGGTGGGCTCGGTCGCCTTCGCCGAGTACGCGAAGGTGGTCGCGGAGAAGTACTCGGTGAACATCGCCCTGCACACCGACCACTGCCCCAAGGACAAGCTCGACGGGTTCATGCGCCCGCTGATCGACATCTCCGCCGAGCGTGTGGCCAAGGGGCAGGACCCGCTGTTCCAGTCGCACATGTGGGACGGCTCGGCCGTACCGCTCGACGAGAACCTCGAGATCGCCCGTGAGCTGATCGCCAAGTGCGCCGCCGCGCGGATCATCATGGAACTGGAGATCGGCGTCGTCGGCGGCGAGGAGGACGGCGTCGACAACGAGATCAACGACAAGCTCTACACCACCCCGGGCGACGCGCTGGAGACGGTCGAGGCGATCGGCCTGGGCGAGAAGGGCCGGTACATGCTGGCCGCGACGTTCGGCAACGTGCACGGCGTGTACAAGCCGGGCAACGTCAAGCTGCGCCCGAGCATCCTCAAGGACATCCAGGACGCGGTCGCCGCGAAGTACGGCCGGGAGAAGCCCTTCGACCTGGTCTTCCACGGCGGCTCGGGCTCGCTCCTGGAGGAGATCCGCGAGGCGCTCGACTACGGCGTGGTCAAGATGAACGTCGACACCGACACGCAGTACGCCTTCACCCGCCCGGTCGTGGACCACATGCTGCGCAACTACGACGGCGTGCTCAAGGTGGACGGCGAGGTCGGCAACAAGAAGCTGTACGACCCGCGTTCGTACGGCAAGGCGGCCGAGACCGGAATGGCCGAGCGGGTCGTCGTGGCCTGCCGGGACCTGCGTTCCGCCGGCACCCGGCTGAAGTAGCGCCCACCGGGGCCACACCCCGCCCGACCGGAGCCCGCGACCACGAGGTCGCGGGCTTCGCGTCGTGACGGGCGATCGTGATGGGCAATCATGGGCCCATGACCATCGATCAGAACCTCTTCGGCGGACCCGACCCCACCTACCTGCCCGAGGAACCCGAGCCGCTGGCGCTGCTCGTGGACGGTGTGCCGCCGGTCGAGGTGGCCGCGAAGTTCCCGACCTTCTCCCTCGCGTGGGCCGAGCTGGCCGACGCCGCGTTCGCCCAGGGCAACGTGATCGAGTCCTACGCCTACGCCCGGGTCGGCTACCACCGCGGCCTGGACGCGCTGCGCCGCTCCGGCTGGCGCGGCCACGGCCCGGTGCCGTGGGAGCACGAGCCGAACCGGGGCTTCCTGCGCTCGCTGCACGCGCTGGCGCGGGCGGCGGGGTCCATCGGCGAGGAGGAGGAGTACTCGCGCTGCACCATCTTCCTGCGGGACAGCAGCCCGGCGGGCGCGGACGCGCTCGAGGGCTGAGCGGGACCCGGCCTCGGGCCGAGGTGGCCCCGAACGCCGGCCGGGCCGCATCCTTCGGCCCGGCCGGCGTTCGGCCCGCGGTTTCGACGTGGGGTGCTACGCCGGTACGAACAGCCGCCAGCCGCTCGGCCGTACCGTCCACGTGCGCAGCCGTACCGGTCCGGTCGCCATGCCGTCCGCCGCATAGGTGAAGTCGCGACCGCACACGGTGATCTCGTGTGCGCGCAACTGCACGAGCGCGTCCCGGGCCTGGGCCGCGCCGAACCGGGTGGCGCCGGGATGACCGGTGATCATCACGCTCGCGAGCCCCGCCCCGTTCATCCCGTTCACACTCTTCATCCCGTTGCCGGCGTTGCCGGTGCCGGACCCGTTCGACGTGACTTCCGTCATCTTCGACCCGGGTGTCACCGAGCCGTCACACCCCAGGTGCACGGACAACACCGGCCGATCCATGTCGGCCACGACACACCCGTCCGCCTCGATCCGCAGCCGGTGACCCGAGGGCCCCACCGCCGCGCCGACGGTGCTCGACACGGTCCGCACGGCGTGGTCGACCAGCCCGCGCCAACCGCGTCCGGGCACCGTCCGCACCGGCGCGGGACGGGTGGAACGCACGCCGTGGCCGATCCGGATCGAACGCAGCGCGAGGCCGCCCAGGTCGTCCGACATCAGGTCGAAGGAACGTTCGTTCTCGCCCAACGCCACGCGTGCCGCCTTGGCCGGCTCGGCCGGCAGGCCGAGTGCCTCGGCCAGTCCGTGGCCGCTCCCGGTGTCCACCGGGACGATGCCCAACGGGGTGTCCCCGAGCTCTCCCTGGCGATCCAGTAAACGGGCCACGGCGTGCACACCGGCATCCCCGCCGATCACCACGACACGCCGACGGCCCCGCCGCGCGAGCGCGCGTTGCAGGTCGGCGGTGTCCGTGGGAATGACGATCTTGCTGGGGGCGCAGGCCCGCAGAACATCGAGCGCGACCCGGACGGATTCGCCGTCCGCCGAGCGAGCCGCAGGGTCCGTGATCACGAGCAGCGAGCGCTCGGCCGACACCGGTCGTCCTTCCTCAGGTAACCTCTCCCCGCAAGAGCCCCTTGCCGCGCACCGCGTCAAGGGGCTTGGACCGTCCGGGGCTCCCGTTGTCAAACATGCCCCGCCTGGAAGGGGTGTACGCCTCATGCCCGCACTCGTACTCGTCGGCGCCCAATGGGGAGACGAGGGCAAGGGGAAGGCTACCGACCTGCTCGGCGGATCCGTCGACTACGTGGTCCGGTACCAGGGCGGCAACAATGCCGGCCACACCGTTGTCATCGGCGATCAGAAGTACGCCCTCCACCTGCTGCCCTCCGGCATCCTCACGCCCGAGTGCACGCCCGTCATCGGCAACGGTGTCGTGGTCGACCCGGGGGTGCTGCTGCACGAGATCAGCACCCTGGTCGAACGCGGCATCGACACCTCCAAGTTGCTCATCTCGGGCAACGCGCACCTGATCACGCCGTACCACCGCACCCTGGACAAGGTGACGGAACGGTTCCTCGGCAAGCGCAGGATCGGCACCACCGGGCGCGGCATCGGCCCGGCCTACGCCGACAAGATCAACCGGGTCGGGATCCGCGTCCAGGACCTGTTCGACATCGGCATCCTGACCCAAAAGGTCGAGAGCGCGCTGTCGGACAAGAACCAGATGCTGGTCAAGATGTACAACCGCCGCGAGCTGCGCGTGGAGGAAGTGGTCGAGGAATACCTCGGCTACGCCGAGCAGCTCAAGCCGTACGTCGCCGACACCACGCTGGTCCTGAACCAGGCCCTGGACCAGGGCAGGGTCGTCCTGCTCGAAGGCGGCCAGGGCACGTTGCTGGACGTGGACCACGGCACGTATCCGTTCGTGACGTCCTCCAACCCGACGGCGGGCGGCGCGTGTGCCGGATCCGGCATCGGTCCGACCAAGATCACCGGTGTGATCGGCATCCTCAAGGCGTACACCACGCGTGTGGGTGCCGGACCGTTCCCGACCGAACTCTTCGACGCGGACGGCGAGGCGCTGCGCCGGATCGGCCACGAGCGCGGGGTGACCACCGGTCGCGACCGGCGCTGCGGCTGGTTCGACGCGGTCATCGCGCGCTACGCGACCCGGGTCAACGGGCTCACCGACTTCTTCCTGACCAAGCTGGACGTGCTGACCGGCTGGGAGGAGATCCCGGTCTGCGTCGCCTACGACATCGACGGCGTGCGCTACGACGAACTGCCGATGTCGCAGACCGACTTCCACCACGCGAAGCCGATCTACGAGAAGCTCCCCGGCTGGACCGAGGACATCACCGGCGCGCAGACCTTCGACGATCTGCCCAAGAACGCGCAGGCGTACGTCCGGGCCCTGGAGGACATGTCCGGCGCCCCGATCTCGGCGATCGGCGTCGGCCCCGGCCGCACGCAGACCATCGAGATCAACAGCCTGCTCCGCGGCAAGTAGCGGGCGATCCAGGCACGGCGGGGCCCGTCCGACACACTGTCGGATGGGCCCCGTGATCGTTGACAACCTGCAGGTTCGGGCGGCGTTTGTCCGCCCGTAGGGTGGCCGCATGAGCACTCTGGACCCGGCGGCCGGGAAGGCCGTCTACGACGCCGACCGCGCCCATGTCTTCCACTCCTGGTCCGCACAGGGGCTCATCAGCCCGCTGGCGGTCGCGGGTGCCGAGGGTTCCTACTTCTGGGACTACGACGGCAACCGGTACCTGGACTTCGCGTCCCAGCTGGTCAACACCAACATCGGGCACCAACACCCCAAGGTCGTCGCGGCGATCAAGGCGCAGGCCGACAAGCTGTGCATGGTCCAGCCGGCCTTCGCCAACGACGCCCGCAGCGAGGCCGCGCGCCTGATCGCCGAGCTCGCGCCCGGCGACCTGAACCGGGTCTTCTTCACCAACGGCGGCGCCGAGGCGAACGAGAACGCGATCCGGATGGCGCGCCTGCACACCGGCCGGCACAAGGTGCTCTCCACCTACCGCTCGTACCACGGCGCCACCGCCAACGCGATCGCGCTGACCGGCGACCCGCGCCGCTGGCCGAACGAGACCGGCGTGTCCGGCATCGTGCACTTCTGGGGCCCGTACGCCTACCGCTCCGCCTTCCACGCGGACGGCGAGGCGCAGGAGTGCGAGCGCGCGCTGGCGCACCTGGAGAACACCATCGTGTTCGAGGGCGCCGCCACGATCGCCGCGATCGTGCTGGAGACCGTGGTGGGCACCGCCGGCATCCTGGTGCCGCCGGCCGGCTACCTCGCCGGTGTCCGGGCGCTGTGCGACAAGTACGGGATCATCCTGATCGCCGACGAGGTGATGGCCGGATTCGGCCGTACCGGCGCGTGGTTCGCGGTGGACAACTGGGGCATCACGCCCGACCTGATCACCTTCGCCAAGGGCGTCAACTCCGGATACGTCCCGCTCGGCGGCGTGATCATCTCCGACCGGATCTTCGAGACCTTCCGCGAGCGCCCCTACCCCGGCGGCCTGACCTACTCCGGTCACCCGCTCGCGTGCGCCGCCGCCGTCGCGACGATCACCGCGATGCGCGAGGAGAAGATCGTCGAGAACGCCAAGTCGCTCGGCGAGAACGTGATCGGCCCCGAACTGCGCGCGATGGCCGAGCGGCACGCGAGCATCGGCGAGGTGCGCGGGCTCGGCGTGTTCTGGGCGATCGAACTGGTCAAGAACAAGGAGACCCGCGAGCCGCTGGTCGCCTACAACGCCGCCGGCCCGGCCGCGCAGCCGATGAACGAGTTCACCGCGGCCTGCAAGGCCCGGGGCCTGTGGCCGTTCGTGAACATGAACCGCACCCACGTGGTGCCGCCGTGCACGAGCACCGAGGCCGAGGTCAAGGAGGGCCTGGCCATCCTGGACGAGGCGCTGACCGTCGCGGACGCGTTCTGCGTCTGACCCCGTCCTGATCAATCGTCAGGTTTCGGTCGACCGCCCGGGTCGCCCGGACCGGACCGCCGAGAGAAGCCGTACCCGCACCCCGACCGGTGCGGGTACGGCTTTTTCGCGTGCCCTCGGTGCGATCCCCGGGCACCCGGCGGCCGACTCCCGACGTCGCGGGCGAAATCGGATGGGCACGTTGCTCCCCAAATCGGATATCCGTTCATATGATCGACGCGATCGACTTGATCGGACGGGTGCCCGTCGGCGCGACGGTGCCGACGGCCGGCGAGAAGAGACCGCGTGCAGTCGGCACAGGGCAGTGTTTTAGACGGCGGCCTGCTTTTCGGCGTGGCCGATCCCACCGGCGGGCAGGCCCCGTTGCGGCGGACCAGCCTGCGCCAGGAGATCGCCGAGGTGCTCAGCGACGATCTGGTGACCGGGCGACTGGCCGCCGGTACCTCGCTCACCGTCAACGAGACCGCGCAGCGTTTCGGGGTGTCGGCAACCCCCGTACGCGAGGCGCTGATCCAACTGGCCGCGCAGGGCCTGCTGCTCGGCGGCCACCACCGCGGCTTCCAGGTGTGCACCTTCACCTGGACCGACTTCGCCGAGATCGTCGAGTCGCGCCGACTTCTGGGCGTCCCGCTGATCGGCCGGGTCGCGCGCACCGCGCCGGAGGAGGCGATGCCCACACTGCGCTCGCTGGGCGACCGGCTCGACGGCGCGCGCTGGAACGGCGACGTCTCGGAGGTGGCCCTGCTCGATCGCCGCTTCTTCGGCGAACTCGGCCGCTGGAGCGGCAATCGCCGACTGGCGGACGTGCTGGCCGTGTTGCGGGTCCAGGCCTGGATGTACATCGTTCCCTACCTGCGCGAGGCGCCGCCGACCGAGTCCGGTTGGGGCCGCTACCGCGAACTCGCCGACCGGGTCGCGCGACGCGACGCGGAGGGCGCGATGGCCCTGATGCGCGACTACACCTCGGTCGGCCGCCGGCTCGCCCGCGAACTCGCGGACGCGCGCTGACGATCGCCGTGCCCCAGGGCGGTACGGTGGCGCCCTGAACGCCACCCGCACCGACAAGACCGGGAGCTGCACCGTGGATTGCGACGTCTGGCTCGTTCCGCTCGTGGACGCGCTGTGTCACAACCCGGAGAATCCGTTCCGCGACGAACTGGCCGCCTACGACGCCGCGCTCGTGGGCAACGGCCTGCCGGCCGTGCCGGTGCGCACGTGGCAGCCGGGCACCGCCGAGGTGCGTCTGGCCGGCGCGTTCGACCACGAGTCGCTGCACTACCTGCGCCGCGCCTACCTGCTCCACCGCACGGGGTTCCCGGTCACCCCGGTGGAGCAGCTGGGCGAGGACTACGACCGCCTTCTGGAGACCTTCGAGGCCGCCGCCCAGTTCTCCCACCTGGTCTGGCACTACGACCACGCCGGCGCCTACCTGCCGGTCGACTTCCCGCAGCCGCTGATGGACGACCCGCTGCCCGAGGACGGCGGGCCGCTGGGATCGAGCCTGGGCATGCTGCGCGAGCTGGAGGACCTCGCCCCGTACATCGGCGTGGACCTGCTCGACCCGCCCCGACCCACGCCCACCTACGACGGCGCGCCGTTCGCCCGCGAGCGATTCGTGTGGGCGACCCTGTACGCCGCCGCCCAGGAGAGCGTGACGCTGGGCGCGATGGTGGTCTTCGCCTGAGTTCGATGCCCGCCGCGCGCCCCACTAGGCTGCCGGTGTGAAGGTCCTCGTGATTGGCAGCGGTGCCCGTGAGCACGCGCTGTGCCGCTCGCTCTCCCTCGACTCCGCGGTCTCCGCCGTCTACTGCGCGCCCGGCAACGCCGGCATCGCCCAGGTGGCCGAGCTGCGCCAGGTCGACGCCCTCAACGCGGGGGACGTCGCCGACCTCGCCCAACGACTCGGCGTCGACCTCGTGGTCGTCGGCCCCGAGGCGCCGCTGGTCGCCGGGGTCGCGGACGCCGTGCGCGCACGGGGCATCGACTGCTTCGGCCCGTCCGGCACCGCCGCGCGCCTGGAAGGCTCCAAGGCGTTCGCCAAGGAGGTGATGGCCGCGGCCGGCGTGCCCACGGCGCGCAGCTACCTGTGCACCACGCCCGAGGAGGCCGACCGCGCGCTGGACGCGTTCGGGCCGCCGTACGTGGTCAAGGACGACGGCCTCGCCGCCGGCAAGGGCGTCGTGGTCACCGACGACCTCGAGGTCGCCCGCGAGCACGCCGCGTCCTGCGACCGCGTGGTGATCGAGGAGTTCCTGGACGGCCCCGAGGTCTCGCTTTTCGTGCTGTGCGACGGCAACGACGTGGTCGCGCTCCAGCCCGCCCAGGACTTCAAGCGGGTCGGCGACGACGACGCCGGCCCCAACACCGGCGGCATGGGCGCCTACACCCCGCTCCCGTGGGCCCCCGAGGGCCTGACCGAGGATCTGGTGCGCACCGTCGCCCAGCCCACCGTGGACGAGATGCGCCGCCGCGGCACGCCGTTCTCCGGCGTGCTGTTCATCGGCCTGGCGCTCACCTCGCGCGGCCCGCGCGTGATCGAGTACAACTGCCGGTTCGGCGACCCGGAGACCCAGGTCGTGCTGGCGAGCCTGGCCACTCCGCTGGCCGGCGTCCTGCGCGCGTCCGCGACCGGGCGCCTGGGCGAGCTGGAGCCGCTGCGCTGGCACGAGGGCGCCGCGGTGACCGTCGTGGTGGCCGCCGAGGACTACCCGGCCACGCCGCGCACCGGCGACCCGATCAAGGGCCTGGCCGAGGTCGCCAAGCTCCCGCACACCTACGTCCTGCACGGCGGCACCCGTCGCGGCGAGGGCGGCGAGGTGCTCTCCTCCGGCGGCCGGGTGCTCTCGGTGACCGGCACCGGTGCGACCCTGGAACAGGCCCGCGAACGTGCGTACGAGGGTGTCGCGCTGATCGGCCTGCCCGGCTCGCACCATCGCACCGACATCGCGGCCAAGGCGATCCGGGGCGAGATCAGCATCGCGGACGGCGTCCCGAACGGCTGAATTCGGCCGTTCGGTCCCGTCATCGGTCGGCTCAAACCCACGCAGCCGTCCGGCCCCGGATCTCACTCGCAGGGATGGTGTTCGGCCCGAAGGGGCTGAACACCCGAACTCGTCGCATTATCGTGCGAGCACCGCGGGTCGTGACCGACGACCCGGACGAGTGATCCCCGGATCCAGGATCGGATGGGGCGATGCGTGTGGGCGAGTCGGCCGAACCACTGGCGCTGGCCGAGGCGCGCGCGCGGGCGCGGGCGGTGCTGTGGGTGCGCAACGGCGCTGTCCTCGCCGCGCTCACGGCCGCCGGCCTGCTGCTCTACGGCGCCTCGCGCAACTTCGGCGAGAGCGCCCCGGGCACGCTGCTGGCCACCCTCGCGATGGCCCTGGTGGCGGTGCTCGCGTGGGTCGCGCTCGACCTCGCGCTGGTGCGCAGGACGGGTGTCCCGGCCATCACGCTGGGCCCGCGGGACGCCCCGGAGCTGCACGCGATGGTGCGCGAGCTGGCCGAGGAACTGCACGTGCCGACACCCGACGGCATCCGGTTGTGCCCCGAATGCGACAGCTGGCTGGAACCCGACGCCCGCCGGCGCCGGCGCACCGTGCTGGTGATCGGCGCGCCCTTCCTGTGGTGGCTGCGGGTGGGCGAGCTGCGCGCGCTGCTCGCCCCGGTCGTGGCGGGCACCGAGGCCTCCGCCGAACCGGCCGTCGCGGGCGCGCGGCGCTGGGTGCGCCGGCTGGACGCGGTCGCCGACGTGCGCCGCCCGCTGGGCCCGGTCCCGCTGCGCCCGGCCCGCCGGGCCTCCCGCGCGTTCGCCCGCCAACTGCTCGGCCTGTGCCAGGGGCACGCCGAACTGATGGAGCGCGAGATCGCGGTCGGCGCGGCGGCGCTGGCCATCCCGCTGGAGCCGGAGCTGCGGGCCACCGCGCACGAACAGGTCGGCCTGGCCTACGCGGGCTGGGACCGGCTGCTGACCCGGCTCGCCGCCCCCGCGTGGATGATCGGGCGGCACCCGGACGCGCTGATGGCGGGCGTGGTGTCGGCACTGACCGAGCTCTCCCGACGGGACAAGCTCGCGAACGCGTTCGGCGCGCGCCTGGCCGAGCGGCCCGCCAGCGACCTGCTCACCGACGCGGTCGCCATGGACGGCGAGATCTCCCGCCTCGCGGCGGGCATCTTCGCGGACGGGCCGACCCCGGACCCGGTCGACTGGGCGGAGTACCCGGAGGCGGTCATCGAGCCGGTCTGGCGGGCTCGGGCCGAGGCGTTCGCGGCCCCGGTCGACGACGCCCTGGCGGTCCTGCGCCGGGATCCGGACGAGGACCACCGCAAGGCCGCCGACCACCTGTTCGCGGTGGTCGCGTGCGCGGCCCTGGACACCGGCCAGATGCACCCGGCGGTGGACTGGCTGGACGGCCCGGTGCTGGTCGACGGAAGCGGCCACGCGGTCGACCTGGCGACCCTGATCACCCGCGCCGTCGACGAGGGCAACGACGCCCCGCTGCGCACCTGGTTGGCCCGGATCGGCATCGCCACCCGAGAGCCGGTGCACCCGGGCGGCTCGGCCGCCTGAGGCGTGCCCTCGTCGGCGCACGGCCGCGACCGGTCGACGCCGTCGGGGCCGTCGGGGCGTGGAAGGCGGCGTGAAAGACTCGCCTCACCCACCACGACCCAAGAAAGCGCTGGTTTCAGTGAGCGGATTCGTCACCAAGCCCGAGCCGGTCGAGGTCCCCGGTCTGACCCACATCCACACCGGCAAGGTGCGCGACCTGTACACCGACGCCGAGGGCAACCTCGTGATGGTGGCCAGCAACCGGATGTCGGCCTTCGACTGGGTCCTGGACCCGGAGATCCCGGAGAAGGGCCGGATCCTCACCAGCATGTCGCTGTGGTGGTTCGACCTGCTCGCGGACCTGTACCCGAACCACGTGATCTCCACGGAGGTGCCGGCCGGCGCCCCCGCCGACTGGGCCGGCCGCGCGCTGGTGTGCCGCCGCCTGGACATGGTGCCGGTGGAATGCGTCGCCCGCGGCTACCTGACCGGATCCGGCCTGGTGGAGTACCGCGCCTCGCGCACGGTGTGCGGCATCGCGCTGCCCGAGGGCCTGACCGACGGCTCCGAACTGCCCACGCCGATCTTCACCCCGGCGACCAAGGCCGAGGTCGGCGAGCACGACGAGAACGTCTCGTACGAGTACGTCGCCGAGCAGCACGGCGCCGAGTTGGCCGCCACGCTGCGCCGGGCCACGCTGGCCGTGTACGGCCGGGCCCGGGACATCGCCCGCGAGCGCGGGATCATCCTGGCCGACACCAAGTTCGAGTTCGGCCTCGACCCGCAGGGCGGCCTCGTCCTGGCCGACGAGGTGCTCACCCCGGACTCGTCGCGCTTTTGGCCCGCCGACGAGTGGGAGCCCGGGCACGCCCAGCCGTCCTTCGACAAACAGTACGTGCGCGACTGGCTGGCGTCGCCCGAGTCCGGCTGGGATCGCGCGGCGGACACCCCGCCGCCCGCCATGCCCGAGGCGGTCGTGCAGCGCACGCACGAGAAGTACGTCGAGGCGTACGAGCGTCTGACCGGACGGCGCTGGGCCTGACCCGGTAACCCGATCCGTCGTCGGCCCCGGTCGCCCCGGGCCCGACGACGGATCGGTCGGCCCACGGGCGGTGCGCCGCATTCCGCGGGGCCGACCGGCACGAACGACAAGCGCGGACGACAAGCCCGAACGACAAGAAGGCCGGATCACAGGAGTGATCCGGCCTTCTTATGGAGCGGACGACGAGATTCGAACTCGCGACCCTCACCTTGGCAAGGTGATGCTCTACCAACTGAGCCACGTCCGCACGACTCGGGGTTTCGGCCCCGCGTTGTGTCCCAACCCTACCCGATCCGCGGAGGTGGTTGCCACCGACCTCGGTTCGAGGGGTCGAGCAGAGCAGGCGACAGGAATCGAACACTGCGTCTCCCCCTTGGAAAGGGGGCGCTCTACCACTGAGCTACGCCTGCGTGTGTTCCCCGGTTTCCCGGGTGCAAGAGAACTCTATAGGACCCTCGGAGGTGCCAAGTACGCTCCGGAGTCGGATCGCTACAGATGTCCGTGTTTGCCGGAAAAGTTCTTCCGGGACGGCCCGGCCCCCGTCCCGCCGACAGGCGCGGAACGGGGGCCGAAAGGCCCGGTCGGGCGTCGATCGAGCCCGACGCCCGGGACGGTGGTGCCGTCAGTTGGCGGTGTTGGCGGCCTCGAATTCCGCGTACACGCGGGCCGGGATGCGCCCGCGGGCGGGCACGTCCATGCCGCGGGCCCGGGCCCAGGCCCGCACCGCCGCGGGGTCGGAGGTGACGGTCGTCTGGCGGAACGGCTTTCCCGTGCGCGCGGTGCGCCGCGCGACCGCGAGATAAGGAGCCAGGGCATCCCGCATCTGCTGAACGTGCTCTTCCGAAAGGTCGATTTCATACGACTTGCCGTCGAGGCCGAAACGGATGGTTTCCGTGGCCTCGCTTCCGTCGATGTCGTCGTGCAGGCTGACGACTACACGCTGGGCCATGGCGGTGTCCTCTCGGGTGATAGCACCGAGGCGAAAAACAAAACTACATTGCCGAGTCTAAGCGCTAAACGCGAACCGTAGCGGTGTCGTCCGCTGTTCTTCGGTTCGGTAAGCGCTAATTTACCGGTCGGTGATTCGTTTTCACGATACGCGAGATATTCCTCTCGCCGCGCGCGCACGGGCGTGTCCGTGGGCTGGGCCGATGCGTGATCCACAGCCTGTGGACAACGTAACGGCGAGTCGACCTCGTGCGAGCCCCGAGTGGGGTGCATTGCCCGTTTGGCGGCGATTTATTGACATCCCGACCGGGCCGACCCCCCTGTGGACAACTCCAAAGCTGTGGATAACTTGGCGCCGGAACGGCCTCCCGGAGCCGGCCGGTACCCTGATACCGCCGATCCATCGGGTGCCGGCGTCGACCGGCCCGATCCAGCAGCAGGGTCCGAACCCCCGTATCCCGGATACGGACCGGCCCGAACCATCACAGTGGGAGTGCCTGTGGCACGCGTCGTCGTCGACGTCATGCTCAAGCCGGAAATCCTCGATCCCCAGGGGCAGGCCGTGCAGCGCGCGCTGCCGCGTCTGGGATTCGACGGAATCACCGACGTCCGCCAAGGCAAGCGTTTCGAACTGGAGCTGGAGGGACCGGTCGACGAGGCCGCCCTCGCCCGCATCCGCGAAGCCGCCGAGTCGTTCCTCGCCAACACCGTGATCGAGGACTTCGTGGTCCGCGTCGAGGCGGAGGAGGGGAAGTGACGATCCGCGTCGGCGTCGTCACCTTCCCCGGCTCCCTCGACGACCGCGACGCCCGGCGCGCGGTGCGTATCGCCGGCGCCGAGCCGGTCGCCCTGTGGCACAAGGACAAGAACCTCCAGCAGGTCGATGCGATCGTCCTCCCCGGCGGTTTCTCGTACGGCGACTACCTGCGTTGCGGTGCCATCTCGCGCTTCTCGCCGGTCATGGAATCGGTGATCGAGCAAGCGCGGGCCGGCCTTCCGGTATTGGGCATCTGCAACGGTTTCCAAATTCTTTGCGAATCCCACCTGCTGCCGGGCGCGCTCACCCGGAACGACCACCTGCACTTCATCTGCCGCGACCAAAAGTTGCGCATCGAGAACGTCTCCACCGCGTGGACGTCGGACTTCGCGCCGGGGCAGGAGATCACCGTTCCGCTCAAGAACGGTGAAGGCGGTTTCGTCGCCGACGAGCGCACCCTGGACATGTTGGAGGCCGAGGGCCGCGTGATCGCGCGCTACCTCGACGTCAACCCGAACGGATCGCGGCGCGACATCGCCGGCATCAGCAATGCCGCCGGGAACGTGGTCGGTCTGATGCCGCACCCCGAGCACGCGGTCGAACCGCTGACCGGTCCGACGACCGAGGGCCTCCCCTTCTTCACCTCGATCCTGAAGCGCCTGGTGAACGCCTGATGAGCCTGGACACCGTCAAGAACGCGGTCGACCACCCCGAGGTCGAGCAGCCTTTCGCCGAACTCGGCCTCAAGCCCGACGAGTACGCGCGCATCCGGGAGATCCTCGGCCGTCGGCCGACCTCCTCCGAACTGGCGATGTACTCGGTGATGTGGTCCGAGCACTGCTCGTACAAGTCGAGCAAGGTGCACCTGCGCCAGTTCGGCGACAAGATGCCCGCCAACGACGCGATGCTCGTGGGCATCGGCGAGAACGCCGGCGTCGTCGACGTCGGCCAGGGCTACGCGGTGACCTTCAAGGTCGAGTCGCACAACCACCCGTCCTACGTGGAGCCGTACCAGGGCGCCGCGACCGGCATCGGTGGCATCGTGCGCGACATCCTGGCGATGGGTGCCCGCCCGGTCGCGGTGATGGACCCGCTGCGCTTCGGCGCGGCCGGGCACCCCGACACCCGGCGCGTGCTGCCCGGCGTGGTCGCGGGCATCGGCGGCTACGGCAACTGCCTGGGCCTGCCCAACATCGGCGGCGAGATCGTCTTCGACCCCTGTTACCAGGGCAACCCGCTGGTCAACGCGCTGTGCGTGGGCGTGATGAAGCACGAGGACATCCACCTCGCGCAGGCATCCGGCGCGGGCAACCTGGTGATCCTGTACGGCGCCCGCACCGGCGGCGACGGGATCGGCGGCGTCTCGGTGCTGGCCTCGGAGACCTTCGACGCCGACGGCCCGGCCAAGCGCCCGGCCGTCCAGGTCGGCGACCCGTTCCAGGAGAAGCTGCTGATCGAGTGCACCCTGGAGCTGTTCCGCGAGCACCTGGTCGCGGGCATCCAGGACCTCGGCGGCGCGGGCCTGTCCTGCGCGACCTCCGAGCTGGCCTCGGCCGGTTCCGGCGGGATGCGGGTCGAGCTGGACACCGTCCCGCTGCGCGACCACACGCTCTCGCCCGAAGAGATCCTGATGAGCGAGTCGCAGGAGCGCATGTGCGCGGTCGTGGAGCCGGCCCACGTGGCCCGCTTCATGGAGATCTGCGACAAGTGGGACGTGATCGCCACCGTCGTCGGCGAGGTCACCGAGGGCGACCGGCTGGAGATCTACTGGCACGGCGAGCAGATCGTCGACGTGCCGCCGCGCACCGTCGCGCACGAAGGCCCCGTCTACGAGCGGCCGTTCGCGCGCCCGCAGTGGCAGGACACGCTCCAGGCGGACGCCGCCGAGCGGTTGCCGCGCCCGGGGACGGCCGAAGAGCTCAAGGCCACCCTGCTCGAGGTCGTCGCGTCGCCGAACCTGGCGGACAAGTCGTGGGTCACCGACCAGTACGACCGCTACGTCCTCGGCAACACCGTGCTGGCCCAGCCGGAGGACTCCGGCATGGTCCGGATCGACGAGGAGACCGGCCTGGGGGTCGCGCTCGCCACCGACGGCAACGGTCGCTTCTGCAAGCTCGACCCGTACATCGGCGCACAACTCGCGCTGGCCGAGGCGTACCGCAACGTGGCCACCACCGGTGCCAAGCCGCTGGCCGTCACCGACTGCCTCAACTTCGGCTCGCCCGAGGACCCGGCGGTGATGTGGCAGTTCGCCGAGACCACGCGCGGTCTCGCGGACGCGTGCCAGATCCTGGGCACACCGGTCACCGGCGGCAACGTGTCGTTCTACAACCAGACCGGCGAGACGGCGATCCACCCGACGCCGGTGGTCGGCGTGCTGGGTGTGATCGACGACGTCGAGCGGCGCACGCCGATCGGCTTCGCCGAGGAGGGGCAGATCATCCTGCTCCTGGGCGACACGCACGAGGAACTGTCCGGCTCGGCGTGGGCGCAGGTGGCGCACGACCACCTGGGTGGCCTGCCGCCGAGGGTCGACCTGGAGCGCGAGCGGCTGCTCGCCGAAATCCTGATCGCGGGTTCGCGGGACGGCATGATCGACGCCGCGCACGACCTCGCCGACGGCGGTCTGGCCCAGGCGCTGGTCGAGGCGTGCCTGGCCGGTGGCCACGGCGCCCGGGTGGTGCTGGCCGAGGACCTCGACCCGACCGTCGCGCTGTTCAGCGAGTCGGCGGGCCGGGCGATCGTCGCGGTGCCGCGGAGCGAGGAACTGCGCTTCTCCGACATGTGCAAGGTGCGCGGCCTGCCGTGCGCCCGGATCGGTGTGGTCGACGGTGACACGCTCGACTTCCAGGGCCACTTCACGGTGGCGCTGAGCGAGCTGCGCACCGCTCACGAGGAGACCCTCAAGGGCCTGTTCGGCTGATCGGCGACATCCAGTGCCCGTGCGGGGTGCCTCGTGCACCCCTCACGGGCACTGCTGCCTTTCGGCCTTCAGGTTGCGATCGAAGCTCACCCGCACGGGAGTTCCCTGCGACAGCGTGTACTCCAGCGTGCGGTTGTCCAGGAATCGCACGCCCGTGATCGTCGCCCTGTCGCTCTCGCACTCGCTCAGGATGCTCGTGCTCCGATCCAGCCCCGCACTCAGCCGGATGTCCAGGTCGTAGGTCGGTTCGATCGAGTACGAGGCCGCGTCGTCCACCCGTACCGCCCGAATCCGGCCGTCCGGCGACACCGCCACGACCTTCCCGGCCGGGCGATCGTCCTGGGTGAGTGCGGTGACCACGGCGCCGAGGGCCATCACCAGCCCGGCCACGAACGCGAGTCCCAGTGCCGCCACGCGGACCACGAAGCCGCGGAACGTGGCGGCGACCTCGATCCCGATCAGGCAGAACCCGAGCGCGGCCGGAACCACCCCGCCGATCAGGATCCCCCGGTCGAACACGTCCAGGTTCCACGGATTGGCCGCCGCGACCCGCCACGTGATCAACGCCACGACGGCCGGCCCCAGCAGCAGCGTTCTGCGGACGATCACCACGATGGAGACCGCACGTCGTGTGGCGCCGGCGCCGGCGCTTGTCCTGCTGCTCGATTCCGCGCCGGACCTCGTCCCCAGGCGCATTGCCCACCCCCGTCGGCGCGGCGGGACCGCGCCGCTACGTCCCCAATCGGTACGGCCGGAAAGTACCGTGCCCGGACCAGTACGGGTAGGGAATTGTGTCATGGTGCGCGCCCTTCGAGGCGCTCTCCTCGTACGCGTGATACCTCGTGTGCGCCGCGTCCGCCCAGCCCGCGAAGATCAGCGTGTGCCCGGCCGCGCCTGGCGCGGTGTCGAGCAGGATGTCCCCGGGACGCAGGTCGTCCTTGCCGATCGGGTGCGACACCTCCGGGAGGGTCACCGTGGTCAGCCCCGGTGGCGGCAGGCCCCAGGCCATCGAGACCAGCCCCGAGCAGTCCGTGCGGTAGCCATCGTGCAGCCCGGTCATGCTGTAGCCCAGCCGCAGGTCGGCCCACCGCTTCGCGCGGGCCACGATCTCCTCCCCGTCCGGCGTGGGCGAGCCGTCCGGTGGGGCCGCCGCGCCCGCCGCGCCCGCCGCGCCCGACACGACCGACGTGATGCGGGCGATACCCGAGCCGCGGCCCATCGGCCGGATCGTGACCGGGCCGTGGAATGCCTCGGGCAGCACGAACGGCGGCTCGGCGACCCGGACCGACGCGGCGGGCGGCGGTGGGGGAGCGGGACCGGCCGGCACCAACTCCTGCAACCGGGTCGCCGCGGTCGTGTCCACCTCCGCGTACGCCCGGGCGCTCTCGGTCAGCCGGTCGGCCAGATCCACGCCGGTGCGCTCGGCCCGATCCAGCGTCTCCACCGCGTCGCGCAGCCGGGCGCGCAGCACCTCGAAGGTCGCCGGCGCCAGCGGCCGGCTCGCCGCGACATCCACCGCCGCGACCCGCTCGCGCAGCGCCCACACCTCGCCGGCGACCGCGCGCAGCCGGCCCGCGAGCGCCACCAGCGCGTCCGGCACCGCGGCGAACCCGGCGGTCACCGCGTCGCCCACCGCTCGTCCAGCCAGGCCGCGCTGCCGCCGGCCGGAAGACGCTCCTGCGCGTCCGGCCCGGCCGCCGCCCGGGCCGCCCGCTCGTTGGCCGCGATCCGGGCCAGCGCCGCCCGCATCGCCGCAGCGTGGGCCCGCAGCGCCTCGACCACCGCGAGCACGGCCGGTTCGGTCGCCGCGCACTCGCGGCGCCAGGTCTGCGCCCGGGCCGCGAAGGCGTCCGCCGCGGTGCCGTGCCACTCGATGGTCACCGGCCCGGGCCGCACCCGCTCACTCGCCGCCGCCAACTCGCTCGCGATCGCCTCGACCCGGTCGGGGTCGCCGTAATTGCTCATGTGCCCAGCGTGACGACGCGGGCGCCCGGCCGGGCGCCCGCGCGGCGAATCGGTGCAGAAACGAATCGCCTGCTCGTCCCCGATCGAGCCCTCTAATCTGCACCCATGACGAGCCGCCCCGCCGCCCCGCGCCCCCGCAAGGTCGACCCGGTCAAGGTGCGCGCCGCGCTGATCGCGCAGTGGCACGCGATGGTGGAGGTGACGTCCCGGCTGACCCCGGCCCAACTCGCCGCTCCCTCCGGGCTGACCGGCTGGTCCACCGCCAACCTGGTCGGCCACCTGGCCGCGAGCGTGCAGGCGGTGCCGCGTTGGCTCGCCGAGCCGATCCCCAGCGGGCCCCCGATCACCGTCGAGCAGTGGGCGAACGGCACCTCCGCGCACGCCGCGGTGGTCTCCGCCATCGCCGACGACATGGCCGAGGCCGGCCACACCCCCGCCGACTTCGTGGACGACGCGATCGCCGCCCTCGACGGCGCCCCGGACACCCGGATCACCATCACCCGGATCGGCCCGATGCGGGTCGCCGACATGCTGGTGACCCGCCTGGTGGAGGGCGTCGTGCACTGCGACGACCTCGAACGCGCGACCGGCGAGCCGTTCCCGCACGACCGGCACGCGCTGGGCACCGTGATCCGCGCGCTGGCCGACGCGCTGGCGACCCGGGCCCCCGGACATTCGGTCGAGGTCCGCGTCCCGCCGTTCGCCGTAGTGCAGTGCGTCACAGGCCCCCGGCACACTCGGGGCGTTCCGCCCAACGTGGTCGAGACCGACCCCAGGACCTGGCTCCGCCTCGCCACCGGCCGCCTGACCTGGGCGGACGCGGTCGAGGACGGTCGGGTTCTGGCCAGTGGAGAACGCAGCGACTTGTCCGGATACCTGCCACTGATGGGGTGAACCGCGACCGATCCGGCCCTGTCGTAGACTCGATCACGTGCCACGTGGCGATGGACGACTCAACCACGATCTCTTCCCCGGCGAGAAGGGCCCGCAGGATGCCTGCGGCGTCTTCGGCGTTTGGGCCCCCGGCGAAGAGGTCGCAAAACTCACCTACTTCGGTCTCTACGCATTGCAGCACCGCGGAACGGAATCCGCCGGCATAGCTGTGAGCAACGGATCCCAGATCCTGGTCTTCAAGGACATGGGCCTGGTTTCCCAGGTCTTCGACGAAACCACTCTGGGCTCGCTCCGCGGGCACATGGCCGTCGGCCATGCCCGCTACTCGACCACCGGTTCGTCGGTCTGGGAGAACGCCCAGCCGACCTTCCGGGCCACCGCGACCGGCAGCATCGCGCTCGGCCACAACGGAAACCTCACCAACACGGGTGAGCTGTCCCGTCTGGTCGCCGAGCAGGGCCCCGATCGCGGCGAGCTCAACTATCCCTACCAGGGCCGGATCGAGGCCAGCAGCGACACCGATCTGCTGACCTCGCTCCTGGCCGGCAGCCCGGACCTGTCCCTGGAACAGACCGCGATGCAGGTGCTGCCCAAGATCAAGGGCGCCTTCTCGCTGGTCTTCATGGACGAGACCACGCTCTACGCCGCGCGCGATCCCCAGGGCATCCGGCCCCTCGTGCTCGGTCGGTTGGAGCGCGGCTGGGTGGTCGCGAGCGAGACCGCCGCACTCGACATCGTCGGTGCCTCGTTCATTCGCGAGATCGAACCGGGCGAGCTGATCGCGGTCGACGAGCACGGCCTGCGCACCCGACGCTTCGCCGAGGCCAAGCCCAAGGGCTGCGTCTTCGAGTACGTCTACCTGGCCCGCCCCGACACCACGATCGCCGGCCGAGGCGTCTACGCGTCCCGGGTGGAGATGGGCCGACGGCTGGCCCAGGAGTTCCCGGTCGACGCCGACCTGGTCATGCCGACCCCCGAATCCGGCACCCCCGCCGCGATCGGCTACGCCGAGCAGTCGGGCATCCCCTACGGCAACGGCCTGGTCAAGAACTCCTACGTGGGTCGCACCTTCATCCAGCCCAGCCAGACCATCCGGCAACTGGGCATCCGGCTCAAGCTCAACCCGCTGCGCGAGGTCATCCAGGGCAAGCGGCTGGTCGTCGTCGACGACTCCATCGTGCGCGGCAACACGCAGCGCGCGCTGGTGCGGATGTTGCGCGAGGCCGGCGCGGCCGAGGTGCACGTGCGCATCTCCTCGCCGCCGGTGAAGTGGCCGTGCTTCTTCGGCATCGACTTCGCCACCCGGGCCGAGTTGATCGCCAACGGTCTCTCGGTGGACGAGATCGCCAAGTCCCTCGGGGCCGACTCGCTCGCCTACATCTCGATCGACGCGATGGTCGAGGCGACCACCATCCCCAAGGACCGGCTCTGCCGGGCCTGCTTCGACGGGGAGTACCCGATCGAGCTGCCCGACCCCGAGCGGCTGGGCAAGCACCTCCTCGAAGGCATCGAGCAGACCGTCCGCACCGACGTGGACGGCGTGCAGGCCCTCCTCGGCGGCGGCGGGGCCGAGGACGCGCTCCGCCGTCCCTGATCAGCCGAGTCCCGAGTTCTCTCCTTCGGATCGTCGCGTCGCGTCCCCACCGGGGCCGCGACGGGGCGCCCCGAGAAGATCCACCGACCCGACCCGAAAGGGCCGCCGCCGTGAGCGACCAGTCCACCCCCACCCCCCGCACCGCGACCTATGCCGCCGCAGGCGTCGACATCGAGGCCGGTGACCGCGCCGTCGAGCTGATGAAGCAATGGGTCGGCAAGGCCACCCGGCCCGAGGTCGTCGGCGGCCTGGGCGGCTTCGCGGGCCTGTTCGACGTGTCCGCGTTCAAGCGGTACGAGCGCCCCCTGCTGGCCACCGCGACCGATGGGGTGGGAACCAAGGTCGCCATCGCGCAGGCGATGGACAAGCACGACACGATCGGCCACGACCTGGTCGGCATGGTCGTCGACGACCTGGTCGTGTGCGGTGCCGAGCCGCTGTTCATGACCGACTACATCGCCACCGGCAAGGTCGTCCCCGAGCGCATCGCGGCGATCGTCAAGGGCATCGCCGAGGGCTGCGTGCTGGCCGGCTGCGCGCTGGTCGGCGGCGAGACGGCCGAACACCCCGGCCTGCTCGACCCGAACGAGTACGACGTCGCGGGCGCCGGCACCGGCGTCGTGGAGGCCGACGGCCTGCTCGGCGCGGAGCGGGTGCGCGAGGGCGACGTGGTGATCGCGATGGCCGCCTCCGGCCTGCACTCCAACGGCTACTCGCTGGCCCGGCACGTGTTCTTCACCATCGCCGGCTGGAAGCTCGACCGCGACGTGCCGGAACTGGGCCGCACCCTCGGTGCGGAACTCCTCGAGCCGACCCGGATCTACTCGCTGGACTGCCTCGACCTGGCCCGACGCACCGACGTGCACGCGTTCTCGCACGTCACCGGCGGCGGCCTGGAGGCCAACCTGGCGCGCGTGCTCCCGGCCCACCTGGACGCCCGCCTGGACCGTTCGACCTGGACCCCGGCGCCGATCTTCGGCCTGGTCGGCTCGCTCGGCGACGTGGCCCGCGCCGAACTGGAGAAGACGCTGAACATGGGCGTGGGCATGGTCGTGGTGGTCGCCGCGGACGCGGCCGACGCGGCCCTGGCGGTGCTCGCCGAGCGCGGCGTGCCGGCCTGGATCCTGGGCGACATCGTCACCGGCTCCGGCCGGGCCGTACTGAGCGGCGATCACCGGGCATGACGAAAGCACCCGCGGCGGTTGCCGTCGTCCCGGATCGGGACGGCGGTACCTCCGTGGGCGCGTTCGCGAACACGCCAAACGGCCCGGGGTCGAGTAGTCGTCCTACTCGGTCCCGGACCGGGCGGTGTCACAGCGCACGGGCGCCCCGGCTGAATTGGGCGTTGTCTCCCGTGCTCGAAGAAGAGGAGCGGGGCGTCAACGATGGCGCGATCGGCCGTCGTCTTCCTCGTCCTCGTCATCGTTGTAACGAGCCGAATACCCCGCGTAGGGGTCGTCGAACTCGTCTTCACTCGTGTCGTCGTCAACCTCTGGCTTGCCGATCGGCAAGTCGGTTGGCGACGACGCGCCCAGCTCTTCAGCCAGACGGCTCAGATCCGTACCGCCGCTGTTGTACTTCAGCTGGCGGGCGACCTTTGTCTGCTTGGCCTTGGCCCGGCCGCGCCCCATGGCTCGACCCCCTCAACGACGGGGCTCACGGCCCCGGGTCTTGACACGCGTTCATAGTCAGGGACGGTTCGATGACGCTTGAGAACCGGCCCGTAGGGGATTAACGGTACCTGCTTCCGCCGCCGGACGGTACGTCGCATGGGTGACAGCGGGGCTCGGACCCCGACCGGGCTCTGCCGTTCCGGCTGGTCAGGGGCCTGATCTGGGGTCCTTTGCCGGGTCTGACGATACCGTGTCGGTCAGGTTTGGAGGTAGATGTCACGCAGGCGGCCCACATCCGCCATGCGCCGCTCGGCCAATCTGTCCGCCGCGACGACCGGTGGCACGCCCTCCTCCTCGGCCGACGCGAAGATCTTCGCGGTGATCGCGCGGATGCCGCCGGCCTTGCGCTTGGCCCGCTCGAAGTCGAATCCGTGCCGCTCGTCGGCCACCTGGATCACCCCGCCGGAGTTCACCACGTAGTCCGGCGCGTACAGCACGCCGCGCTCGGCGAGCGCCTTCTCGATGCCCGGATGCGCCAGTTGGTTGTTGGCCGCGCCGCACACCACGGCCGCGGTCAGCACCGGGACGGTGACGTCGTCGAGCGCGCCGCCGAGCGCGCAGGGCGCGTACACGTCCAGGTCCGGGACGCGGATCAGGGTGTCGGTGTCGGCGACGAAGTCCACCTCGGGGTGCTCGTGCCGCACCCGCGCCACGGCGCGCTCGTCGACGTCGGTTATCACCACCGAGGCGCCGTCCGCGAGAAGGTGCCCGACCAGGTGCCGGCCGACCTTCCCGACGCCCGCCACGCCCACCCGGCGCCCGCGCAGCGTCGGACTGCCCCAGCGGTGCTCGGCGGACGCCAGCATGCCCTGGAAGACCCCGTACGCGGTCAGCACGGACGAGTCGCCCGCGCCGCCGTTCTCGGGGGAGCGGCCGGTGACGTAGGCGCACTCCTTGGCGACCACGTCCATGTCGTCGACGTAGGTGCCCACGTCGCACGCGGTGATGTAGCGACCACCCAGGGACTGGACGAAGCGGCCGTAGGCGCGCAGCAGCACCTCGGTCTTGTCCCGGGTCGGGTCGCCGATGATCACGGCCTTCCCGCCGCCGTGGTCGAGTCCGGCGAGGGCGTTCTTGTAGGCCATGCCGCGGGAGAGGTTGAGGACGTCCGCGACGGCCTCCTCCTCGCTCTCGTAGGGGTGGAACCTGGTGCCGCCGAGGGCGGGTCCCAGGGCACTGGAGTAGATCGCGATGATCGCGCGCAGTCCGCTCGCGCGGTCCTGGCAGAAGACGACCTGTTCGTGGCCGGTCGACCTGCCGAACACCAGGCCCGACGTCGTGCCGTCGGGGCCTTCCATCCTGTCGGTCACTGTGGTGACTCCATGGGATCGTGGTGACGTTGGTGCCGCGCGGATCTGCGCGGCGGTTCAAGCCTAGAACCCGTGCGGATCACCGGGTTGGACCTTCTCCACGTCGGGGCCCGCCCGACGTGCCAAGATTCCCTCGTGCGGACTTCGGTGGTTGCCCCCTACGCGGCGTACCTGCGGGTGTACGAGCCGCTTGCCGCGTTTCCCGAACCGGAACGCGAGCGGTGGGCCGCCTACGCCGCCACACAGCCCGCAGGCACCCCCGCGTCGCCCGAGGCGCCTTCGCCGGCCGGGCTGACCGCGCAGGAGCACCGGAGCGGCCTGGAGAACCTCCTGGCCACCCCTCCGGTGATCGCGCCGCCGCACGAGAGCGAGGACGCCTACGTGCACGTCCTGGACGGCGTCACGGTGATCTGCCCGCGGCAGACCCGGCTGCGCTGCTGGACGGCGCTGGCCGAGTTGCGTCGGGAGTATCCGGCGGCGGTGCTGGACGTGTTCTGGCCGCGGTTGGTGATCGACCAGGCGCACGTCGAGCACGAGCGCTGGAAGTCCGCGCATCCCGACGTGCAGCCGCACATCCACAGCAGCACGTGGCACGTCCCGGTGCGCTGGTTCGTGCTGTTCGCGCCGGACGAGCGGGTCCTGGTGCCCGCGGCCGAGGGCGCGGCGGCGGGACCGGGCGAGCTCTACTACCGGACGCCGATGGTGCAGGCCCGGCGGCGGGTGGCCCGGGCGCTGAAGGTGCTCCGCGAGACGGTCGAGGACGGCGCGCTGATCACCGGCCTGGAGAGCGTGGGCCGCTGGCTGGAGGAGTTCCATCCGCGCGCGCTGGTCGAGCTGGACTACGGCGGTCTGGTGCGACTGCTCGGGTCGGGCGATCCGGCCGCCGAGAACTCGGTCGCGGACGTCGCGGAGGGCATCGCCGCACTGGGCTCCGGTGACGGAGCGCGAGCATCGGCCGCCTACCGCAGGATTACGGAGCGTTGGCAATCGGTACGTGCCCTGGAGCACGCGAGCTGAGCAAGCGTCCGCATTTCATGAAGTTTCGGCGTGACCGTCGTCACTCTTTCGTGTTCAGTCACCCCGTGATCTGAAAGCCTCTCAACCTGCTGGTTCGAGTTGTGGGACTCCCAGCCCTCCAGGTTGACGGAGATCGACTCACAACAGGGTGCATACGCCAGCGAATGGTTCGTATATGATGAAAAGGACAAACCAGATGTAGTCGGTCTGGCCGGGTCGAGTCATCGGGGATACTTCGTTGCTGGTGGGGCGGGGTGGACACGAGGGGTCGTTCGGGCTCGAGTGACTCATCGTCACAGTCGGGTGACTGTCCGCTATGCCTGGTCCTTCGGGATCGCGTGGCTTGAACCCTGGGATGCCAATTCCGGCGGTTTGACCAACCGGGTGCGGCGGATGGTGTACTTGTACTGTGAAGGACAAGCCGTTCGTCCTATAACCGACTTGGCCCTCGTGAACTATTTAGGACATCGTGGGTCAAGGTGCAGAATTTGAAGAAAGAACCGTGTTGGTTCGGTTCTCCCGAGGAGGCCGCTCATGACCGCTCGTACGCCTGATGCCGAGCCGCTGCTGACGCCGGCCGAGGTTGCCAGCATGTTCCGCGTCGACCCCAAGACGGTGACGCGCTGGGCCAAGGCCGGCAAGCTCACGTCGATCCGCACGCTCGGCGGACACCGTCGCTACCGCGAGGTGGAGGTCCGCGCCCTGCTCGCGGGCATTCCGCAGCAGCGCAGCGAAGCCTGAGGGCTGCGTCGAAAAGCTTTTCCCCTGAGTGCTGCACCGGATCCCGCCGGGTCCGGTGCAGCACTCTTTTTGTGTGCCCGGAAGTGCCCCGCGAGTGCCTGTGAGTCCCACTCCGCGTCCGCACGGTCGCAGGAGGTGGGAGCGGGGGGAGTGGGCGGGACGCCGCTCCGGTGCCGCTCCGGTGCCGCTCCGGGACGTGTGTCGGGGTCGCGGCGCGGTCGGATCCGGGTCGACCGGGGGCTCCGGAGGGCCTCGCTCGGCCGTTTCCATCCGGGAATCCCTACGGCGGCCAGTAAAATATCACATAGAATGCGCGGTCGATTTCCGGCCGCCGACGAAAACTATTGCCGTTCAAAACAGTGACCTTGGTCACACGGCGGCTCCGTGCGTGCTTCGTCGGGCCGCTCGCGGCAGTGGTTCGAACCTCTGCGTCGAGGAGCCGGTCGAGGGGTGGTCTGCCGGGGTCCGCCGGCCGGTGCGTCCGCGACCCGGTGGCCGGGGTTCCGCGGACGTCACGGGGCCGGTGGTGAACCCGGGGGCGCCGGGCCGCGTCGGGTCGGTCGAAGGGTGGTCGCCGCGCCGGGCCCGGCGGAGGCGCGGACCGGGCCCGCAGGCGTCGCGGAGACCCGAACCGCGCGGGGTCGGGGGGATTCGACGGACCCGGCCCGAAATCGCCGATCGAACACGCTGAGTGAGGATCCGGGCCGATCCGCCGCGATCGGGATCCCGCCGAATCGCCAGCCTTCGTGACTGTGTGCGAGCAAGGTGACCGGGCTCGGGGGACGCGTGTGCGCGCTGTGCCCGGTCAGTCCTCGTCGAGCCAGGCGAGCCGGGTGTCCTCGTCCGGTGCCGGGCCGTCGATCACGTGCGGAAGGAAGCGGGCGTACCCGTCGGTGACCGGACCGCTGGACTCGCGGATGCCGACTCCGGCGGACTTCCCGTCCACCACCCACGCGCCGAGTACGGGCTTGTTGCCGTCGAAGTCGGGCAGCGGCACGTACTCCTGGAAGCACCAGCCCTCGTCGCCGTACGCCTCGGCGGGCTGCACGTGTTCGCCGTCGGGCGTGACGATCCGGATCGCGTCGCCCTCGCGGCCGTGCAGCGGCTTGGCCACGTAGGACTCCATGCCGCGCGGCGAGTCCAGGAAGGCGGGCAGCAGGTTCGGGTGGCCGGGATACAGCTCCCACATCACCGCGAGCAGCGCCTTGTTGGACAGGATCGCCTTCCACGCCGGTTCGATGAACAGGCACGACCGGGGGTGGCTGATCAGGTGCTTGCCGAACGGCTCGGCGAGCATGTCCTCCCACGGATAGAGCATGAACATCGTGTCGATGCCCCGCTCCTCCAGGTCCACGAAGCGCAGCCGCTCGCTGTCCCAGCCGATCTCGGCGACCTCCAGGCCGATCGTGGTCAGCCCGGCCTCGGTCGCGGTGTCCCGGAGGTAGGCGGTGTGCAGCCACTCCTCCTCGTCCTCGGTGCCTTCCACATGTGCGAAGTGCATCGTCTCCGAGCGCAGATAGGGCTTGATCCGGCCCCACGCGCGCACGAGTCGCTCGTGCAGGCTGTTCCACTGGTCGCGCTCGGGGAAGCAGTCGCGCAGCCAGTACCACTGGACCAGGGAGGCCTCGATCAGCGCGGTGGGGGTGTCCGCGTTGTACTCGAGCAGCTTGGCCGCGCGCCCGTCGCCGCCCCACGCGAGGTCGAACCGCCCGTAGACGCTCGGGTGTTCCTCCTCCAGGGTGATCCGCAGGTAGTCGCGGGCCTCGTCGGGCAGGCCGAACGCGGTCAGGTCACCGCGCTCGATCACGTGCCGGGCGGCGGCCACGGACATCTCGTGCAGTTCCTCGGTGACGTCCTCGAGCCGATCGACCTCGTCGAGGGTCAGCTCGTAGTACGCCTCCTCGTGCCAGTACGGCACCTCCGTGCCGTCGTCGTCCTCCCAGGCCGCGTAGAGCAGCCCCTGCGACTCGACGAGTGGCTTCCAGCCCGGTCGAGGCGTGCTGGGTATACGACGCATGGCTCAGGCCCTCCCCGGATGTGACACCGCGTCAGCTTGAACTCTTCGACGGGCACGAGCCGAAGCCGCCGCGTTCGATCTTGCCCTTGCGCGGGCGATCGAAGGATCCCTGCCCGGAGACGAGTGTCATACCCCTGGTCGGGGTGACCGTCTGTCCGCACGAATGCGGCACGTAGTACCAGGACAGACTCGGGTCGGTGCGGCCCAGGCAGCGGAAGTCGTCGACGCGTACGTTGTGCGTCCGGTCCGCGCAGACCTCGGCGTAACCGCTCTTGGCCGAGCTCTTGCCGCCGCCGCTCCCGCACGCGGTGAGTGCGCCGGCGAGGGTCAGCGTCAGGGTCGCCGCGACCGCGGTCGACTTCACACCGCCCTTGCGCTGCGGACGCGAGCCTGACGACACGAGCCTGGTGGCGCGAGATGGGGTGGCCACGGGTCCTCCGCTCGAAGGGCTGCCGGTGACGGTCCGGTGTGGACCGACTCCGAGGACGGTACCGAGACCTGCGGGCCAACGGTGGCCCCGGGAGGGGGAAACCGGGAAGTCCTCGACGTGACCGGGGTGATTTGTCGACTGGTGCCGGTGATGTCCGATCCCTGCGGTGTCCGTGCGTTCGACGCGGCGGGACACGGGTGCGGACCGCTCGTCACGGTGGGCCGGCTGCGCCGGCGCTCCACGTGCGGGCTTGTGTACGCGGTGTCACCGCTCGAGGGCGAGCGCGTGCCCACTCCCGGTGCTCCCGGCGGTGGTCCGGGTCAGATCCCGCTCGCGCCGAGCAGGCTGCCCACCGCGTAGGTGACCGCCATCGCCAGTGCCCCGCCCGCGGTGGTGCGCACGATCGCGCGGCCGGACGCCGCGCCGCCCAGCCGCGCGCCGCTCCACCCGCACAACACCAGGGCGACCAGGACGGCGGCCACCGTGATCGGCAGTCGGGCCGAGGCGGGCGGCAGCACCATCGCCAGCAGCGGCAGCAGTGCGCCGACGGTGAAGGCCAGGAAGCTGGCCCCGGCCGCATGCCACGGATTGGTCAGTTCGTCCGGATCGATCTTGAGCTCGACCTGGGCGTGCGCGGCGAGCGCGTCGTGCGCGGTGAGCTGTTCGGCCACCTCGCGCGCGAGTCGCCCGGTGAGTCCCTGCTGTTCGTACAGGCCGGTCAACTCGTCGAGTTCGGCCTCGGGTTCGTCGGTCAGCTCGCGGCGCTCCTGGACCAGCGCGGCCCGCTCCGCGTCGCGCTGGGTGCTCACCGAGACGTACTCGCCGGCGGCCATCGACATCGACCCGGCGAGCAGTCCGGCCAGCCCCGCGGTGAGCAACTGCGCGCGCTCGTCGGTGGCTCCGGCGACCCCGACCACCAGGCCCGCCGTGGACACGATCCCGTCGTTGGCGCCCAGCACCGCCGCCCGCAGCCAGTTCAGCCGCGTGCCCATCGCCTCGTCGTGTGGGGGATGGGTGGGCATCCGGTCGGGATCGTCCGCGGCGCTCATGGACGAAGTATCACGACGAAGTCCCGTGCGGGCGGCGTGGACACGAGCTCGGGGCCCGGGCGGAACCCGAGCGGGCCAGTCGTGCCGGGCCGGTCGTGCCGGGCGATCGTCGCGGCCCGGTCGTCGCGGTCGGGTCGTCGTGGCCGGGCGGGGATCCGACCGTTGAACCGCACACGCAAGAACGCCCCGGACGGGATTCCGTCTGGGGCGTCGGTGTCTCCGGCTGCGGTGGCCAGGGGCGGGGTCGAACCGCCGACCTTCCGATTTTCAGTCGGACGCTCGTACCAACTGAGCTACCTGGCCTCGATGGATCAGGGCGCCTTTCGGCGCCCCGACCTTTCCATCTTGCGGTCCTGACGGGATTTGAACCCGCGGCCTTCACCTTGACAGGGTGACGAGCACTCCAAACTGCTCCACAGGACCTCTACGATCTCCACCCGGCTTCCCGGGTTTCCCTCGCGGTGTTTCGTGTTGAACCCTACCGTACTGGCTGTCCGGCTTGTTGCGGCCCCCGAGGGGGTTTGTTGCGTGCCCCCAACGGGATTCGAACCCGTGCTACCGCCTTGAAAGGGCGACGTCCTAGGCCACTAGACGATGGGGGCTTGTTGGCCGTGTCCGGCGTCTTGTTGCCGTCGGGGACGTCCCGAACTATACGGGGTTTTCGGCGGCGCTTGCAAAACAGATAACCGGGGGCCCGCGCGGGCCCGCGTACGCACCCCCCGGAGTGGGCGCGGAGGCCGCAGAATGGGGGCGTGCTGGAGATGTCGCGCGAGGAGTTCGAGGAACTGGTGGCCGAGGCCCTGGACCGGATCCCGCCTGAGCTGACCAAGCTCATGGACAACGTGGCGATCTTCGTCGAGGACGAACCGGCCCCCGACGGCGAACACGGGACCAACCTGCTCGGCCTCTACGAGGGCATCCCGCTCACCGAGCGTGGGGATTGGTACGCGGGTGTGCTGCCCGACCGGATCACCATCTACCGCAACCCCATCCTGCGGATCTGCGAGACGTACGAACACGTCGTCGAGGAGGTGGAGGTGACCGTCGTGCACGAGGTCGCGCACCACTTCGGGATCGGCGACGAGTGGTTGCACGAGCACGGGTACGGCTGAGCGCTCGTCGGCGCGCCGGGAGAGGCCCGGATCGCGTGCGCTCCCGTCGTGCCCTCACGCGCTGCGGCCGAACGGGTGACGGGCGATGCTCCGAAATTGGAGCGGGACTTTTTCCGTGCCCATGCTGAAGCGGTGACCACGCAGGGGGACATCGGGCCGGTGCCGGACTTCGTCGACGATGAGCCGGAGTTTCCCGGGACCGGATCGTTGACCCGTGTGGGCGAGCACGACTCGGCCGTGCCGCGCGCTCGCGAGGGCGAGTGGCGGCGGTCGGCGGGCCCCGAGGCATACGAGCCGGTCGCGGGTGAGGCGTGGGGGAGCCCGGAGCCGCGGATGCGGGAGGCGGGCGGCCACGTCGAGGAGGCGGATTCGAGCGGGTCCGTCGGATCCGACCCGCGGTTCGCGCAGTCGGCCGGCCGGGTCGACCGAGTCGCGCCATCGGCGGGTGAGTTCACCCCGTTCCGGACGACCGGCGAGCTCACCGCCGAGTTGGCCCGGGTCTACTACGGCGAACCGGTCTCGATGCTCACCCGGTGGTTCGGCGAGCCGGCCGCGCCGCGGGCCGCCGCGGTGGAACACGGATCGCCGTCGCCGAACCGGCGGGCGACCGGGCGGCGCAGGTCCGCGCACCGGGCCCACCGGGCCGCCGAGACCGCGCGCACCGAGGTCGCGAAGGGCGCTTCGGACGGGCGATCGGCAAGCGTCGGCTGGGAGTTCGCCGCCGTCGTCGTGGTGCCCGCGCTCGTGCTCGCCGGGCTGCTCTACTACTTCGGCTGGGCCCGCGCCTCGGCCCGGTCCGCCTATCTCGGGTTCGACGAGAGCGTGCTGGACACGCCGGCCCGGGAGTACCTCGCGGACGGCCTGCGCGCGCTGTACCGGCCGCTGCTCGTGGCCGTCGCGGCTCTGCTCGCGGTCCGGGCGGCGCATCCTCGGCTGCTGGTGTGGCTGCGCCGACACCGGCGGATCGCCACGTGGTGCACGTGGGCGCTGCGCTGCGGGTGGTTCGCGGTGCCCGGCGCGACCTGGGCCGCGGTGTATCGATGGCCGGCCCGCGGCGCGCAGTGGTGGTCGCTGTTGTTGCCGTGCGCGCTCGCGGCGGGGCTGCTGGTCTGCGCGTACGGGGTGCTGCTGTCGCGGCGGATCGGCGCGCATCGGCGCGATCCCGGAGCCGGGGCCCGGCCGTGGTCGCCGTCGGCGCTGCTCGTCGCCGCCGCCGTGGTGTTGTGCCTGTTCTGGGCCTCGAGTGCGTACGCGAAGGTGTCCGGGCGCGACGCGGGCAAGGCCGTCGCGCAGCAACTGCCCAGGCGGACGGGCGTGGTGCTGTACTCGGTGCAGGATCTGCGGATGCGATCGGACGACGGCGTCGCGGTCGAGGAAGAAATCGGTGCTTCCTATCGTTACCGGTACACCGGACTGCGCTTGCTGCGCCGTGCCCCGGGGACCCTGTTCCTGCTCCCCGAGCACTGGTCGTGGCAGCGTCCGAGGCTGCTCGTCGTGCACGAGGACGCACGCCTGAGGGTCGAGTACGAACGCACCCGATAGGCATGAACGAGCAGTGATCGGGTACGCTGGTGAATCGCTTTGCCCATATCCAGGCGCCGCCATGAGTCGCGGCGCCTCGTAGGCTCGTTCTGGTGCTCCGCAGAAGTGTCGCTTTCTCGTGCGACCACATTTCGGCTGCGGACCTTCGAGACGGGCCGCATCCGGAAGGTTTTGCATGCCCCCCTATGCCAATGACACTGCTACGCCCATGCCCGGCACCGAAGGTGCCGAGGTGCAGGAGGGTGTGGCGGATGCGCAGGCAGCCGAGGTGACCGAGGTCGCCGCGGAGATTACCGAGATCACTCCCGAGGTCGTCGAGAACGACGACACCACCGACGGCGACACCGGGTTCGCGGCGCAGGACAAGGCCGCGACGGACGCCGATGCGAACACCGACGACGACACCGACACGGATGTCGACGCGAGCGTCGAGGACGACGCCGCCGACGAGGCCGGGCTCGACGAGGCGGACGACGCCTCGGACGAGGTCGAGGCCAAGCCCGAACCGACCGGCCCCAGCTTCGCCGAGTTCGGTCTGCACAAGGACGTCGTGGACGCGCTCGCGCGCCGCGGCGTGACCCACCCGTTCCCGATCCAGGCCGCGACGCTGCCGGACGCGATGGCCGGCAAGGACATCCTCGGCCGCGGCCGGACCGGTTCCGGCAAGACGCTGGGCTTCGGCCTGCCGATGCTGACCCGCC
This sequence comes from Embleya sp. NBC_00888, assembly GCF_045207655.1. Lineage (NCBI taxonomy): Bacteria > Bacillati > Actinomycetota > Actinomycetes > Kitasatosporales > Streptomycetaceae > Embleya > Embleya sp. NBC_00888. The sequence continues at coordinate 4,707,125 of NZ_CP108784.1, forward strand.
TGTCCGGTCGCAAGGCCCGTGCCCGTCGCCCCCTCGCGCTGATCCTCACGCCCACGCGTGAGCTCGCGATGCAGGTGCACGACGCGCTGGAGCCCTACGGTCGCATCCTCGACCTGCGGATGAAGACGGTCACCGGCGGCATGTCGATGCCGAAGCAGATCTTCGCGCTGGAGCGCGGCGTGGAGATCCTGGTCGCCACCCCCGGTCGGCTCCAGGACCTGGTCGACCGCGGTTCGGCCGTGCTGGACAACGTCGAGATCACCATCCTCGACGAGGCCGACCAGATGGCGGACATGGGCTTCCTGCCCGAGGTCACCGCGCTGCTCGACCTGATCCCGGCCGGCGGCCAGCGGATGTTGTTCTCCGCGACGCTGGACAAGGGCGTGGACGCGATCGTCCGCAAGTACCTGGACAACCCGGTCACCCACTCGGTGGACCCGCACGCGTCCTCGGTCACCACCATGTCGCACCACGTGCTGGTCGTGCAGCCGAAGGACAAGACGTACGTCACGGCGGCCATCGCGGCCCGCCGCGGGCGCACGATGATCTTCGTGCGGACCAAGTTCGGCGCCGACCGCGTCGCGCAGCAACTGCGTGAGGCCGGCGTGCGCGCCGAGGCCCTGCACGGCGGGATGACCCAGGGCGCGCGCACCCGCACCCTGGCCGAGTACAAGGAGGGCCGCACGCCGGTCCTGGTCGCCACCGACGTCGCCGCTCGCGGCATCCACGTCGACGGCATCGACCTGGTCCTGCACGTGGACCCGGCCGCCGACTCGAAGGACTACCTGCACCGCGCGGGTCGTACCGCGCGGGCCGGCGAGGCCGGTGCGGTGGTCACGCTCGCGCTGCCGCACCAGCGCCGCACGGTGGATCGTCTGATGGAGGACGCCGGCGTCGAGCCGACCCGCCTTCGGGTGCAGGGCTCCAACGACCCGGAGATGCGCAAGCTGACCGGCGCGCGCACGCTGTCCGAGGTCAAGGCACAGTCCGTGGCGGACGCCGCGGTCGAGGCCGAGGCCGAGGCCGAGCGCCTCGCGGGTCGGATCATCGAGCTCAAGGCCGAGGCCGCCGAGCTGCGCCGCAAGGCCGCCGAACTGGCCGAGGCGGCCAAGAACGGCGACGCGCCGGTGCGGACCGAGCGCTACGAGCGTTCGGACCGCGGCGACCGCGGCGGCGACCGTCGTGAGGGTGGCTACCGGGGCGACCGTGACCGCGGCAGCGACCGTCCGCCGTACGGCGGCGACCGCGGCGGCGACCGTCGTGGCGGCGCGCCGCGTGGCGACCGGCCGTCCTATGGCGACCGTGCCCCGCGTGGTGGCGACCGTCCGTCCTATGGCGGTGGCGACCGTCGTGAGGGTGGCTACCGGGGCGACCGTCCGTCGGGCGACCGCGGCCCGCGCGGCGACCGTCCCGCGTACAACGACCGTCCGGCGTACAACAGCGGCGACCGCGCTCCGCGCACGGGTGACCGGCCGTCCTACGGCGACCGTGCCCCGCGTGGTGGCGACCGTCCCTCGTACGGGGACCGTGCGCCGCGTACCGGCGAGCGTCCCGCCTACGGCGGCGGCGGCGACCGGCGCGAGGGCGGCTACCGGGGCGACCGTCCCTCCTACGGGGACCGCGCGCCGCGCAGCGGTGACCGTCCCGGCTACGGCAACGACCGCGCCCCGCGCGGCGACCGTCCGACGTACAACAACGACCGGCCGGCCTACAACGACCGCCCGTCCTACGGCGGCGAGCGTTCGCACGACCGCGCCCCGCGTCGGGACGGTCACTACGACCGTCCGGCCGGTGGCCCGGCGGGCGACCGCAAGCCGCGCTGGAAGCGCGACGCCTGAGCGTCGGGTGACCGAGCTGTAACTGACGTGTAGTCAAAAACACTGAGCGGGGCGGGATCGATCGCGTATCGATCCCGTCCCGCTCAGTAATGTGGCGACATGAAGCGGACCTCGTTCGGAAGCTGGCCGTGCTCCATCGCGCGCGTCCTCGAGTTGTTCGGCGACGGGTGGACGCCGCTCGTGTTGCGTGAGGCGTCCTACGGGGTCCGGCGGTTCGAGGATCTCCAGGAGAACCTGGGGATCGGCCGCAACGTGCTGGCGCAGCGGCTGAACAGGCTGGTCGAGGAGGGCCTGCTCGACCGGGTTCCGTACGAGGAGCGGCGGCCCCGGCACGAGTACGTGCTGACCGCCAAGGGGCGCGACTTCTTCCCGGTGCTGGTGGCGATCGGACACTGGGGCGACACCTGGCTCGCGGACGAGACCGGGCCGCCGGTGGTCTACCGGCACGGCGGCTCCGAGGGGCACGAGGCGCAGGCCGCCGTGATCTGTGCGGTGTGTGGCGACCCGCTCCATCTGGAGGACGTCGAGCCGTTGGCGGGACCGGGTATGACGGCGCGTCAGGCGCATCGGGCGGTGGCCGAGGGGCGTTGCGGCGCGCCCACGCCGGCGGTGCCGGCGCAACGGGGGACCTGGTTGCCGGGGATGTAGCGGCCGGTTGGTCGCTCGCATCGCATGGATCGCACGGGTCGTCCGGGCCGCTTGCCCGCCGGGCCCCGGCCGCGATGCGGGGGCGGGTCGGTGATCGGGTGGGTGTGCGCCGGTTACGGGCGGGCCGGTTCGCCGCGGTCCAGCTTGTCCCGCAGGCCCAGTTCGGCCCGGTCGGCGGCGGCCTGGCCGTGTCGCCATCCGTCCGCGTCGCGGCCGCGCAGGCGGTGTGTGGTCTTGGTGGGGAACATCCGCTCGGTGGTCTCCTGGACCGCGACGTCGCGCGCGGCCAGGACCGGCAGCAGGCGGTTCTCGGCGGCTTGGTCGGCGCTCGCCTCGGCCTCCTCCTTCGCGGCGGTCAGCCGCTCGCGGATCCGGTCGGCGTAGGCGATCAGGAACGACTGGCGGAAGGTCTTGGTCCGGCGCGAGCGGCCGGACTCGTGGTAGCGCGAGCCGGCCCGGTTCATCGCGGCGGTGGCCTGCACCAGGAGCGAGGTGTAGAGCAGTTCGACCGCGTCCAGGTCGGAGTCGAAGCCGACCACGGTGGAGAAGCCCAGTGAGCTCGACCAGATCGCCTGGCAGCCGTTGGCGTCGGCGACCGCGTCGAGCAGCAGTGCCTTGGCGCCCTCGTACGGGTTGTCCACGCCGATTCGGCACGCGGCGGGGGCGTGGCGCGAACCCTCCTGCGCGCCCAGCAGCGCCTCGTCGATCCGATGCCGGGTCATCAGCTCCTGCGCCTTGGCGGTGAACGCCTCGGCCTCCTCCGGGAATTCGCTCGACTCGGCCTTGGCGAGCAAAGCGCGCACCCGGCCGAGTTGGCGGGGTTCGCCGGTGGCGGGCTGCTTGCGGGCCGGCTCCTGGAAGGACGCGGCGGCGAGCGGCTCGATGGCGGGCAGCCGGGCGACGCAGCGGAGCAGTTCGAGCACGCGCGCGGCGGTGCCGAAGCGGTCCAGATTCTCCCGGGCGCCGAGTTCGGCGAGGTAGGCGTCGTCCGAGCTCCACCACGGGGTGGTCGCGTCCAGATCGCGCAGTTGCGCGGTCCACCGGCGGCCGGTGCCCGGGTGGCTGCGGGCCTGCGCGGCGACCACGTCGGCGGCGAGCGCGGCGTGCCGCTCGCCCAGCTCGCGGGTGACCGCGCGAACCACGTCGGCGGGTTGCCAGCCGCGCCGCCAGCAGCCGTCGGCGACGCGCTCGTACAGGGCGAGCACGGCGCGCGAGATATCCGGCCAGTCGCCGGCGGAGGCCGCGAGCAGGGACGCGCCGAGGTCGATCGTGTCCTCCAGGGCGTCGTCGGACGCGCTCAGGACGGCGTGGAATCGGGTTTCGACGAGCGTGGTGGGCACCCGTCAAGGATTGCATTGTCGGCGCGCGAACGATTCGGGCCCGGTCGGCCCGTCGCGGGCGGGTGCTCAGGCGCGGGCGTAGCGGCCCGGTGCGGTGCCCACGGTGGCGGTGAAATCGCGGGTCAGGTGGGCCTGGTCGGCATAGCCCAGATCGGCCGCGAGCGCGGCCCAGTCGATCCCGGCGCCGTGCTCGGCCCGCTCGGCGACCTCCTGGAGCCGGGCCCGGCGGAGCACCCACTTGGGGCCGACCCCGACGTACTCGGCGAACAGGCGTTGGAGGCGGCGGACCGGGACGCCGACCTCCTCGGCCAGGTCGTCGACCCGGAACAGGTTCGGGTTCGTGGTGATGCGCTCGACGATCGTGGCGACCTCGGCCACCGCCGGGTCGAGGTCGGGCGGGGCCTGGGTCGGCCCGGACAGCACGCCGCGCAGCCAGGCCTCGGCCAGGACGACCCGGTCGGCCTCGGCGGCGGTGCCGAGCACGCGCTCGCCGACCTCCGCGACGGTCGGGCCGAACAGGTCGACCGCGGGCAGCACCCGATCGGTCAGCGCCGCCACCGGACCGCCCAGGACGGACCGGAAGCCGCCCGCGCGGAACCGGATTCCGAACACGTGGCCGGCCCCGATCAGCTCGCGCTCGAACACGTCCCGCACCACCCCGTACACGGCCGGGTACGGCCGCTCGAAGACCAGATGCACGTTGGGGTGCGAGAGCACCTTCTGCTTGAAGGGCGCCCGACCCCGCAGGTCCCAGCGCACGATCCAGTGGTAGTCGACGAAGGGCGCCAGGTCGGGGGCCGGCTCGTGCCGGCTCACGTCCCAGTTGCCCGGTCCGACGGCCGCGCGCAGCACTCCGCGAGCGCGATCGGGAAGTGTCATGTCTCCACCGTAGCCGGCGTCGGTGACACGGCCCTGTCGTGCCCTGTCGCGTTTGTTCAAGACCGGTTCCCGGGGGCCGCATAGCGTCGGATCCATGAACATTCACCACCTCTTCGTCGAAGCCGCCGCGGAAGCCGACCGGATCGCCCACGGCGTCCCGCCCGAGCCCACCGACGGGCCCACGCCGTGCGGCGAGTACGACACCCGGGCGCTGATCAACCACTGGGTCGTGTTCACCTCGCACGGCATGGAGCACCGGGCGTTGCGTACGACGCTGCCGGAGGAGATGACCACGCGCGACTTCGTCGCCGAGCCCGACTGGGCCGACGCGTACGCCGCGCAACTGGGTCGCGCGGTCGCGGCGTGGGCCGATCCGCAGGTGTGGGAGGGCGAGATCGACTTCGGCGGCGGTGGCACGATGCCGGCGACGGAGATCGCCGAGATGCTCCTGTTGGAGTCGGTGCTGCACGGTTGGGACGTGGCGCGGGCGACCGGCCAGGACTATCGGGCGTCGGTCGAGCTGGGTGAGGCGATCGAGGGCATCGTGACCAAGTACGCGCAGATGTACCGCGAGTACGCCGGCTTCGCCGAGCCGGCGGCCGTCGCGGAGGACGCGAGCGCGTTCGAGCGTGCGCTCGGCGCGTCCGGCCGGGACCCGCGCTGGAAGGCCTGATCGCGGCGGCTCCTGGGCGGCCGGCGGGGGATCGTCGCGCGCGGGGAATCCGGGCGGGAGCGGGACGGCTGTGCCTATGGTGGCCGCCGAACCCACTCGGAGGCATGCGTGGCAGCGATGGCGACACTCGACGGTTTCGGTTGTACGGTCCGATTCAGCCCGGGCGCGCGGGAGCGGGCCGAGTTCGTCGCGGGGCGGGTGGATCGTGCCGCCGCGTGGCTGGGCGAACGGCTGGGCTTCGCGCCACGAATACGGTTGTCCGTGGCGAACGCGGCGGACTGGGACAGCGTGGCGACGGTGCCGCTGTACGGCACGCCGCAGGGCGCGCAGGACCACCTGCGGGTGGCCGCCGACGACGGCTGGTTCGGCACCGAGTTGTTCGCCGCGATCCGGCCGCACCTGGGCGCCGGGACGGCCCACGCGGTGCGCGCCGTGTACGGGGAGCCGCCCGCGCTGCGGCCGTACTTCGACCTGGTGGCGGTGCACGAGCTCACCCACCTCTTCCAGGACCAGGTCTGGCCCGGGTATCCGGGCATGTGGATCGCCGAATTGCACGCGAACCTGGCGATGGTCGGCTACGCGCACGAGGTGGAGCCGGAGCTGCTGCCGGCCCTGCGGGCCTTCACCGCGACCGTGGACGACCTGCCGGTCGAGGTCACCCCGGTACGCGAACTCGCGGACATGGAGCGCTCCTTCGAGCACGGCGCGATCAACTTCGCGTGGTTCCACTTCACCTTGACCCGGGCCGCGGAACGGTTGTGGGCGGCCGAGGGCGCGGAGGTGCTGCGTGCCGTGTACGAGCACATCCGCGCCGGGGGCGGGGCCGAGCACCCGGCGCTGCGGCAGGTCGCGGCGGGGTGGGACCGGCACGCTCGGGCCGACGCCGTCGGCTGAGCACGGCGGGCGGCCATCCGGGCGGGCGGCGACGGTCGCGGGTCGCGGTCAGCCGGGGCGGCCCGCCAGCTCGGGGATCGCGGACAGCTCGGTGCGCGAGACGATGCCGAGCTTGGGATAGGCCTTGTACAGGTGGTGGCCGACGGTGCGCGGGCTCAGGAACAACTGGGCCGCGATGTCCCGGTTGGACAACCCCTGCGCGGCGAGCCGGGTGATCTGCAGCTCCTGCGGGGTGAGCAGCGCGAGCACGCCGGCGGGGCGGGGACCCTGCGGCGTCGCGCTGCCGCCGATCGCGCCCAGTTCGGTGCGGGCGCGATCCGCCCAGGACCGGACGTCCAGGCGGTCGAACTCCTCCAAAGCGATGCGCAGCCGGTCGCGCGCGTCGGTCTTGCGGCGCATCCGGCGCAGCCATTCGCCGTACAGCAGCCCGGTCCGGGCCCGCTCCAGCGGCCGGCGCTCGCTCTCGTGCCGGGCCAGTGCGGCGAGCCAGAGCTCCTCGGCCGTGTCGTCACCCGCCAGCAGCGCGTGGCAGCGCAGCACCAGCGCGTCGGCCCAGCGTTGGTCGGCGCGGCGGGCCCACCGCTCGAAGCGGGCCAGCGGCTCGTGCGCGCGCTCGGGGGCGCCGAACCGGACGGCGGCCTCGACCAGGTCGGGGGTCGAACGGGTCGCGCAGATGTGATGGCGCATCGGCTCCCGGGTGAGCCGCTCCAGCCGGTTCAGCGCCGATTCGGGCCGACCCAGACCCAGGTCGAGCAGCCCCAGCGCCCACGCCGACCACGGCGCGCCGGCCGGCATCGCGCTGCCCACACCGCCGGCCAGCGCCGCGTCGGCGTGCCGGTGGGCGGCCTCCTCGTCGCCGGATACGCCCGCCAGGTAGGCCAGCACGCTCTCGAACTGGCTGATCCACTGCTGCTGCCCGCTGTCCTGCGCGATCCGCAGCGCCTCGGACGCGGTGGCCAGCGCGTCGGTGTGCCGGCTCTCGAAGACCTCGGCCTCGGCCACGAAGAACAGGATCGTCGGCAGCCGCCCGATCCCGCCGTGCAGCCGGCTCTCGGTGGCGAACATCGCCGCGATGTCGTGCGCGTGCACGTCCTGACCGAGGGTCAGGCCGACGCCGCAGGCGAGCAGCAGGTCGCGTAGCTCGTCGTTGCCGGTTCGGTGGGCGACTCGGACGAGGTCGCCGAGGTCGGGGCGCTCGGGATCGGGGCGCTGGGATTCCGGGTGCTCGGTGTCCTCGTTCGGCGGGAAGGCGGCGATGATGAAGTCGGCGACCGGGGTCACGGAGGCCGTCGCCGGCAGGTTGAGCGCGTCCAACACCCGTACCGTGGACCGCACTTGCTCCTCGCCCAGATACCACGCGGTGTGCATCGCCTGGAGCAGCATGCGCGCCGCGCGCTCCGGGTGGGTCACGGCGGTCAGCTCGGCGCCTCGGTGCAGCAGTTCGTGCGCACCGGCGAACGCGCCCTGCCAGAAGTCGGACAGGGCGCGTACGTGCAGCAGCCGGGCCCGGATCGCGTCGTCGGTCGCGCCGGCCTGGGCCCGCTCGGCGAACGTGCGGGCGCGGTCCAACTCGCCCGCCTCGGACGCGGCCTCGGCGGCCAGCACGAGCCGGCGGGTGCGGGCCTCGACGTCCTCGGTCAGGCGCGCGGCCTTCTCGTAGGCCAGTGCGGCGGCGAGGTGGCCGCTGCGTTCGCGGGCGCGTTCGCCGGTGCTCTCCAGGGCGGCGGCAGCCGGCTCGTCGACACCGGTCGCGGCGGCGGCCAGGTGCCAGGCACGGCGGTCCGCGTGATCGGGCGCGTCGAACGCGGCGGCCAGCGCGCGGTGGGCGGCTAGCCGGCGGTCGATCGGCGCGCGCTGCTGGACCGCCGCCCGGATCAGCGGGTGCCGAAAACGCAGCCGGTCGTCGTCGACCACGATCAGCGACGCCTCCTCCGCGGCGGCCAGATCGGTGGGGCCGGCGCCGAACTCGGCGCCGGCCCGGAGCAGGATGCCCAGTTCGCCGGAGTCGTCGCTCGCGGCCAGCAGCAACAACATCCCGGTTCGCTCGTCGAGCCGGGTGACCTGGCCGTGGAAGGCGATCTGCAGCCGACTGGTGAGCGGCAGCGCGCCCGGGCGCAGGGTGTCGCCGGGCCGTTCGCCGGCGAGGGCGACCGGCAGTTCGATGAGTGCGAGCGGGTTGCCCTGGGCCTCGGCGAGCACCCGGTAGCGGGCGGTGGCGGACAACTCCCCGGCCTGGCCGGCCAACAGCGCGCTCGCGTGCTCGGCCCGCAGCGCGCTCAGGCGCAGCTCGGGCAGGCCCGGGACGGAGAACGCGTGGCGGTCGTCGCGTGCGGCGAAGATCAGCGCGATGCCCTCCGCGTACAGCCGGCGGGCGGCGAACACGAGCGCGTCGTTGGAGGCCCGGTCCAGCCACTGCGCGTCGTCGACGACGCACAGGAGCGGGCCGTCGCCGGCGTACTCGGACAGCAGCGACAACACCGCCAGGCCGACGAACATCGGTTCCGAGCGCTCGCCCACGGCCAGCCCGAACGCGGCCTCCAAGGCCTGTCGCTGCGGGTCGGGCAGTCGGTCCAGGTGCCCCAGCGCCGGGCGGAGCAGCAGGCTGAGTCCGGCGTAGGGGAGTTCGGCCTCGTATTCGACGCCGGTGCCCCGGATGGTGCGCAGGTTCGTGCCGGCGATCACGTGATCCAGGAGGGCGGTCTTGCCGATGCCGGGCTCACCGCGCACGACGAGCACGCCACTGCGGCCCTTCTCGGCGTCCGCGAGCAGTTGTTCGATGGTCGTCAGCTCGGAGTCTCTGCCGTACAACATGTCTTGCCGTCCCCGTGTCTACCGATCTCGTGCCGGTGCCGGTGCCGGTGCCGGTGCTGTTGCCGTACCGGTCCGATACTGATCCGGTACTGATCCCACCTGCGGATCCCCCCTCGTCAAAGTACCTATGCGGGACTGATTCCCGTCGGTACGGGGCTCCGTAGGTTCATGTCCAACGGAGCTCGCCGGAACGGCCGGAAGCCCGGAGGAAGTACAAGGACGGTCACCATGACCACGAACATCGACTTCACCGCCCTGGCCGAGCGCTACATCGCCACCTGGAACGAGGCCGACCCTGCCGCCCGCCGCAAGCTGGTCGAGGCGGTCTACACCGCGGACGCGGTGTACGTCGACCCGCTGGTGGTGGCCGAGGGTCACGACGCGATCGACGCGACGCTGGGCGCGGTACAGGGGCAGTTCGCCGGCCTGGTGTTCACCCTCGGTGGTCCGGTCGACGGGCACCACGACCTGGCGCGTTTCACGTGGAACCTCGGCCCGGCGGGCGAGGAGGCCATCGTGGTCGGCTTCGACGTGATCCAGATCGCCGAGGACGGTCGGATCGCTCGGGTGAGCGGCTTCCTGGACAAGGTTCCGGCGGGGTTGTGACCGTTCGTCGAGCGCTCGGCGGGTTCCCGTCGAGCTCCCAATGAGCTCTCGGTCGATTGATTCCGACGCCTTCGCGTCGGTGCCGTAGCCGCTGGACGGACCCGGGGCCGGGTCGAGGCAGCACCCGGCCCCCCGGTGTCCCGGCGGCATCCGGATGCGCGCGGCCTTCCCGCCTTGCCGATCGTGCCGCGCGCCGGTTCATCCCTCTTCTTCGCCTCTTCGCCTCCTCGCGTCTTCGCGTCTTCGCGCCGTCGGCCCCGTCTCGCCGCTTGCGTCGCCGTATGACCTCTCCTGCGCCGGTCGGCGCGCTCGTATGGAACCGAAAGGAACACTCATGTCCGCCACCACGACGGCCATCGCTCCCGAAGCAGAGGCACCGACGCCCCGGCAGTCGTGGGGCGCACTGTTGGTCCTGCTCGCCGGGATCTTCATCACCACGCTGGACTTCTTCATCGTCAACGTCGCTATCCCGGCCACTCAGGAGGATCTGCACGCGACGCCGGCCGCGATCCAATGGGTGGTCGCGGGCTTCGGGCTCGCGGTCGCCGCCGGGCTGATCACGGCCGGTCGACTCGGGGACATCTACGGCAGACGGCGGATGTTCGCGGTCGGACTGGGGCTGTTCACCCTCGCCTCGGCGGGCTGCGGGCTGGCCGGCAACGCGGAGACGCTGATCGCCGCCCGGGTGGTCCAGGGCGCGGCGGCGGCCCTGCTGATGCCGCAGGTGCTGGGGCTCATCAACGTGCTGTACGTCGGCGGGCAGCGGGTCAAGGCGTTCACCGCGTACGGGCTCGCGATGGGCTTCGCGGGGGTCTTCGGTCAGTTGATCGGCGGCGCGCTGATCCAGGTCGATCTGTTCGGGCTCGACTGGCGCAGCATCTACTGGATCAACGTCCCGGTCGGGCTGGTCGCACTGGCCCTGACACCGAAGCTGGTGCCGGAACGCCGGGGTGAGGGCGGCGGCACTCGGCTCGACCTGGTCGGTACGGCGCTGATCACGCTCGGTCTGGTCGCGGTGGTGCTCCCGTTGGTCCAGGGACGCGAGCAGGGCTGGCCGCTGTGGACCTGGCTGTCGCTGGGCATCGCTCCGCTGCTGCTCGGCGCATTCACGCTGTACCAGCGCGGCCTGGCGTCGAAGGGTGGTGCGCCGCTGGTGGACCTGGTGCTCTTCCGTGAGCGGTCGTTCTCGGTCGGCATCACGATGGCGCTGGTGTACGGCCTGGTGAACGCGGCCTTCTTCCTGATTCTGGCGCTGTACCTGCAGATGGGTCACGGGATGTCGGCGCTCGACTCGGGGCTGCTGTTCATCGCCCTGGGCGTCGGGTACTTCCTGTCCTCGGCGGTCTCGGGGCAGATCGCGGCCAAGCTCGGTCGACAGGTGCTGGCGGCGGGTGCGTCGGTCCAAGGCGTCGGGCACGTGGTGCTCGTGGAGACGCTGTCGACCACCGACGCGACCTTGGCGCTGATTCCGGGACTGGCGCTGGCCGGATTCGGGATGGGCCTGGTGATGGGGCCGATGGCGGAGACGGTGTTGTCCGGGATCCGGGCCAGGCACGTGGGTTCGGCGGCGGGGCTGCTCTCCACGGCACAGCAGGTGGGCGGTGCGCTGGGAGTTGCCCTGGTGGGCATCGTCTTCTACGAGACGCTGGGTGACGCGCCGACGGCGGACACCTTCGGGGACGCGTTCGTGAACGGCCTGTGGCTGCTGACCGCGTTCTGCGCGGTGGTCGTGGTGCTGGTGCAACTGCTGCCGAGCCGCCGGGCGCGGGCCGGGGCGGATGAGGCCGAGTCGGTGGACGTCGACGAGGCGGCCGACGACTCGGTGAAGGTGGCGGTTCCGGTGTGAGGTGAGCGCGACGGCTTGAGGTGAGTACGACGGTGTGAAGTGAGTACGACGGTGTGAAGTGAGCACGACGGTGTGAGACGCGATGGGCCCCGGCCGGGTGGCCGGGGCCCATCGCGCTTTGTCGTTCTCGGGGTTTGTGGATGGGTCGTCTGCGGGCGGGTTGGTTCGGTTGGTCTGCGGGCGTTTGGGATCGGCTGGTTCAGTGGGTGTTTTGGCTTGGCTGGGTTTGGCCTGCGTCGGTGTCGGTGCCCGTGCTGGTGCCTGCGTCGGTGCCGGTGCGGGCGGTGTCGGTGTCGGTGTCGGTTTGGGGTTCGGGGGTCGGGGGGCGCTTGAGGGTGAAGGCCAGGAAGGCGCCGAGTACGGCCGCCGCGCCTGCGACGAGGCCGGCGGTGCGTAGGCCGTCGATGAGGTCGGCGGGGGCGGCCGGGCCGGTGCTCGGGTCGAGGTGCGCGTTGGCCACTGCGATCAGTACGGCGAGCCCGGCCGCGCCGCCGAGTTGCTGGGCGGTGGTGGCCAGGGCGGACGCGATGCCCTGTTCGCGGGCGTCCACGCCGGAGGCCGCGGTGACGAACATCGCGGTGAAGGTGACGCCGCCGCCGATGCCCCAGATCAGGATGCCCGGGAGCAGCGCCACGAACGAGCCGTCGCTCGACATGCCGAGGGCGAGGGCACCGATGCCCAGGCCGTTGCCGAGCATTCCGACGAACAGGGTGGTCCGTAGGCCCCGGCGGCCGATCAGGGCGGGGCCGAGCCGCATGCCGGCGAACACCGACAGCACGGTCACCGGGACGAAGGCGAGGCCGGTGCGCAGCGCGCTGTAGCCCAGGCCGTTCTGGAGATAGGTGGTGAACACGTAGTAGGCGCCGCCGAGGCCGCTCTGGAACACCAGGATCACGGCCATCGCGACGACCAGGCTGCGGTTGCCGAACAGGCGGAGCGGTACGAGCGGGTCGCGGGTGCGTTGCTCGACGAGCAGGAACGCGCCGAGCAGGACGGCGCCCAGGACGATCGCGCCCGCGCCGCGGAGTGAGGCCCAGCCCGCTTCCGGCCCGCTGACCAGGCCGAAGACGAGCAGGGTGGAGCCGGCGGTGGCGAGCAGTACGCCGGGGATGTCCAGGCCGGCGGGCTGATGGGTCGGTGCCTTGGGTTCCTTGGAACCCTTGGGTGCCCCGGGCGTCTTCGGTGCTTTCGGTGCTTTCGGTGCTTTCGGTCCGAGGGTGCGTGGAGCGGCGCCCAGGATGGCCGCGGCGGCCGGGACCATCACGAACATCACCCAGCGCCAGCCGCCGAGTTCGGTGAGGACGCCGCCGAGGAGGGCGCCGGCGGCGAGGCCCGCGCTGCCGGCGGCGGACCAGACGGACAGCGCCCGGGTGCGCTCGCTCCCTTCCGCGAAGCCGGTGTTGATCAGGGACAGCGTCGCGGGGGCGAGCATCGCGGCGCCGACGCCCTGGACCGCGCGGGCGGCCAGCAGGGTTCCGGGGTTGCCGGCGAGGCCGCCCGCGAGGCAGGCCAGGCCGAACAGCGCCAGGCCGAGCAGGAACATCCGGCGCGCACCCAGTCGATCGACGAGCCGACCGCCGAGCAGGAGCAAGCCGCCGAAGGTCACCGCGTAGGAGCTGACCACCCACTGCAACGACTGGGCGCCGAAGCCCAGTCCGGCACCGATGTCGGGAAGGGCGACGTACACGATGTTGTAGTCGAGGGCGACCACGAACTGCGCGGCCGCGAGTACGGCCAGGAACCACGCGGTGGGAGCGCCCCGAACCGGGGCGTCGCGGGTGGAGGTGTCGCGGGTGGGGGCGCCACCGGCGGGGGCGCTCCGTACGGAGGTGTTCCGGGCAGGGGAAACAGGCACAGCGAGAGCCGTTCTGTGTGATCCGAGCGGATCCGAGCGGATCCGAGCGATCCGAGCGATCCGGACTATGCGGCGTGCATTTACCACACGCCGTATAGTTACAGTACGTCGAGCAGTATCGCAACGCTGTAGAGTTCGGTCATGGCCATGGACGAACGCACGCCGACCCGCCGGGCCCGGCTACGGGTGGAGACCGCCCGCGAGATCAAGACGATCGCGCTCAAGCTGCTGGCCGAGGGCGGCCCGGGCGCGATCACGCTGCGCGCGATCGCCCGGGAGATGGGCATGACCGCGAACGCGATCTACGGCTACTACGCGACCCGGGACGACCTGGTGAGCGTGCTGATCAGCGAGATCTACCTGTCTCTGGTGGAGGCCGCGGAAGCCGCTCGGGACCGGGTGCCGGTCGAGGACGCGGCGGGTCGGATGCTGGCCTGGGCGCGGGCGTTCCGGGAGTGGTCGTTGGCCAACCCGGAGGGCTTCCGACTGATCTACGGCGATCCCGTACCGGGCTATCAGGCACCGGTCGGCGGGGCCGCGTCCGAGGCGGGACATCGAGCCTGCGCCGGGCTCACCGGCCTGGTCGCCGCCGCGTGGCCGTCCGCCGAGGCGTTGCAGTCCGAGGACAGGTACGACTGGCCCGACTTCGACCCGACGCTGGTCGGCCTGGTCCGCGCGGAGTTCCCCGACCTGCCGCCGACCGCGGTCGCCCTCGCCCTCCGAGTGTGGGGCCGGCTGCACGGCCTGGTGTCCCTGGAGATCTACGGCCACCTACGCGGCCAGACCACCGACCCGGGCCGCATCTACCGCACCGAAATCCACGACCTCATCCGCTCCCTGGGCCTGACCCCACCACCCAGGACCCCGCGATAGGCCGAACACCGGGTGCGCCGGTGAGTCGGACGTCGCCGAATCGGGCCTCCCCAGACCCCACCGCACCGCCGGTGGAAGCGCAACTGCCGAAGGAGTGGAACAGCGGCAGCGGCACCAGGAACGCGTCGTCGGCCGAGCGCTCGGCTCGCCGGGCTCGTAGGTGTACTCGTACCCGAGTCCCCACGGGTTGGTGTACGTCTCGCCGCCCCGGGCCCAGCCGGCGAACGGTGCCGGGCCGAGCGCCTCGAAGAGGGCGAGCCTGGAGCTGAGTCCCGACTTGTCGCAGCCTTTCGGTCGGGAGAGCAACGCCGAGTCGTAGAGCAGGTGGTAGTTCTGCGGGAGTCGCCGACCGCGTAGCAGTCGACGACAAACCCGGTGTACTCGTCGCCGTGTCTCACCGGCCTACCCTGGACGTTGCCGGGGCCGTGCAGGACGAAATGCTCCATCCACTCGACGGCCAACCAGCCCAGCGAGCGGGTCCGGTCGTGTCCCGGCGCCTAGAGCAGCGTGCGTGGCACGGCGCGATCAGCTCGTCAGGCGAGCCCGGCGCGACCGGATGTCCGTCACGTGCGTCGCGTCCGGCCTCGGCTTGCCGGTCACGGCTTCGTCGGCCGGGACCTCGATGGTCCTCCGGAGCCGCGTGCGATCCTCGATCGTCGCGCCGAACTTGGCTGCACGGAGCCGCAGTTCGCTCGCAAACTCCCATCGTCTTTTGGTCCACATCGCGTGGTGCATCAGGGCGGTATCGATTTGGAAATCCCAGTCCGTGGCCAAGAATTCTCGGGCTTGGGCAGAGCGACGCCACGTAGCCCACCACACGACGGTGCGTGGGTGCCAGGACTCGCCGTTCGTGAACGCATCACCTGGCAGGTCTGGGCCGCAAAGCTCGTCGTCGGCTGGGAGCTTGCGCGCCGGGATCAGATCGGCGTTCGCGCGGCGGCGCTTCGTCGGGTTCTTCGGGGGAGGGCCGATGCCTGGCATGCGCGAACGCTCCCTTTCGGTCAAGTACTCAACTGGAAGGGCAACTACGGGTCGCATCCTCTAGGATGCCGAGCGAGAGAGGAGGACTTGACTTTCATGGCTAGAGAGTCAGGTCCCTTGGACCATCCGGACCGGACGGCCCGATGGCTCCAAATTGCAGTACTTGAGAGAACCGTTGTGATGATGTAACGAGTCAACGAGATCCCGGCCCGTCCGGACAGGACCTCAGTTCGCCATCGAAACTTGGTGGTCGAGCTGATGGGGCCTGCCCGCAATCAACTCGACTGCCATCAAGCAGGAGTTGGAGCCCCGGTGACCAGCGCAGCGGTTCTTGCATGGATCACGACGGCCGGAGTGGTTGTCACAGCCTTCATCCTTGGCATCAAGGCACTGCTTCCCCATGTTCGCGACTTGTTGGACGAGATCGCGAAGACCCTGGACAAGTGGCGAGAACTCCGCAGCCAGTCCCGTTCGCGAAGTGTCGCACCCCGTCGCGACGTTGATCAGCACCGTCGCGAACCCGATGAGGTGGCCTAAGCCCAGGAAGCGAACGTTGCCACGCTCGTACGTCTATTCGAGGATGGGGTGGCACGTCGTCCGTGGTCCATGATCGACACCTATGCCCACAGGTAGAGCGGATTCACTTGCTCGCCAACTGTTCAGGGGTTCGGTAGCGTGGTAGTGCGCCCTCGAAGTCGGCCAACCCGCAGAGGTGTCGAGCCGCCCGGAATTATTCGCGGTCGGCAGCTTCCCTTAAGCAATCGACCCCGCATGCCCACATGTTGCGTATCCGAGACTCCACACGCCTTGTGAGCAACGCTACTGCGGAGGAAGGCCCCAGGTTGGCCACCATCGGTGCCATTGTTTCCGCCGTTATCGGCGGTTTTCTCTTACTACTGGCTGGCGTTACATCGCTGATGCCGGTCGTTCGTAACCTGCTCGTGGAGATCGCGCTGACCAAGGACCAATGGCGCGAAATCCGGCATCGGCGAGATCATGAAGGCACCTTCTCACCGAAGCAGGCGATTGATCAGCGGGTCAAGTTGAACGAGCCGCGATCGGGCATGTCTCAAGGCTCGACGAGTGACGGTGATATACCGACCAGTCGAGTACATGGCAGCGTTACCGATGCCCCCCACAGTGACGACCCGCCCTCGCTCCAGGTCGCCGCGCCCCCAGATGTGGATTCCGCGACTGGACGGTGAGAACTCGACGTACGTGGGTCCGGCAGTCTCGACCAAGCGCTGGGCCCACGGCGCGAGTTCGCGCGTAGCGTCGATGCACCGGTCGATGTCGATGCACGCGATGCCCTCGCCTGCGGGGACGAAGCCGAGCCCGCGACCGCGGGTCGATGGCTCCGCCTCGGCAAGCGTGGACCAAGTCGCCGGGTTCGTGCTGCTTGCTGGTCGCCCCTCGGCGGTGAGCGGGACCTTCGTCGACGAGTGGCGAACCCACCGACGGAGCCTCGTCATCTCGCCCGGCAGTCCAGAAGCGGCGCGTCCGCTCGGGGCCGGTGTGCAGCCACGCGGCAGGTACCACCGCAGAACCGCGCGTCGCGGCGGGCCTTGCGCCGGCGCATTGCTCGCAGCCGCCGAACGCGGTCTCCATGCCTCGATTCTACTTACATTTGCGCAGGTGGGGCCGTTACATGGGTTGATTCGCTGAGGGCTCGCAGGCCGCCCTGAGGGTGCTCGAACCCCTTGGCAAGGGTCGTTCGGCGTACCTGCGGGCGCCTGGACGGTCGGCTGGCCGCCCCCTCCAGAGCCGTAGTCACCGCGAGCCGCAGCATTCCTTCGGTCCCGCCGAAGGGCGAGAGGGGGAGTCACCCGCTGGGAGCCGGATCCCCCATCGCCTGGATCCATCCCCAATCGCACAGATCGTCGTCCGGCGGCAGCGGCGTTGCCGCAGCGGTGAGACACCCAGTGGTGTATCGGCTCAGGACTGATGGCTGGACGATGCCCGCGCGGTGAGATCCATCAGCCGCGCAGTGCTGACCGGGTGCCCGGACGGCAGTCGCTCGCGACGCGTGCTTCCCACCCACGCCTCGGCCATGCTGGGCACCCCGGCGTCTACGACTTGGAGGCCAGCCATGGGCCGGTTCACGGAGAAGCTCAACACTGCCGTGCAGCAGATAAAGCTGATGCATGCACAGGCACTCGGTGACGAGGCCCGCGCGGCGGCGGAGCAGGGGCAGTCGGTGTACATGCTCCGCATGACCGGGGAGGCGCGGAAGTTCTCCGACGGCATCGTCGCTGTCGAGGCGGAGGGGTGGAGATTGGACCAGATGTCGTTCGTGCAGGGCCAGAGCGAGGGCCAACCCGAAGGATGGTTCCTCTTCCGCCGGAACGAGAACGGTGCACCAGCCCCGAGGACGTAGTGCACCAATGTGAGTCCAGCTTCTTCGCCGCAGTCCAGGGCATCAAGGGTTGGACCCGATCGTGTCCGCCGAGCGTCTGGCGTCGTAGGACACCTGCGCGTCGGTGAGGCCGTACAGCCATCGCCCGGCGGTACCCCAGCGCGGCCACGCATTCTCGCTTGCCACCGATACATCGTGCCGACCGCGACGCCGCAGTGCCGCGCGAGCAGCGCGGCACCGAACAGGTCGTCGGGTTCCTTCACGCCGCGGCCCGCCCCTGCGGCCACGCACACTCGTGGCACTCGACGAGGAACGTCCGGCCGCGCGAGTTGAACATGGGGCCGGACATGGCCCGCGACCACGCCTCCTGTGTGTGGACAAATGATTCCCGCCTGGTTTGCAATGCAACCCTATTTGGGCAGGTAGTGGCAGGTTTCTGTGTGTACACGATCGGTGAGGGCTGGTGCGTTGGCGAGACCGGCAACAGGCGAGACGCGAGGGCACCACGTACGCGTGGCTGACGACATCTGGGACCCGGCCGTCCGGCGATCCGTGGCGGACGGAGTCACGATGACCGACGTCATCGTGGACCATCTCCGCCGATACGCGGGGGGCAAAGGCGGCGTCGGTCGCGTGGCGGCTGCCGGCGGGCCGAAGCGGCACATCCGTGTGCCCGAGGGAATCTGGCTCGCCGCAGCGGAGCGCGCTGCCGCCGAGCGCCGCTCGGTTTCTGCGGTCGTCGTTGCCCACCTGGTGCGCTACGGCCGCGCATGCAGGACGGCTTGATTGGGTAGCGATCGGCATTAAGTCCCGTGTATAATAAGGGAGTTCTTCGCTAAATACACCTTCGACAGGGCTGTCCTAAATGTCAGCCGGTCGAGGCGTCGTATAAGAGTTGCGGCCTGCGCCGACGGCAGGACGTGAAACCTTACGGCGAGCGTGGGACACCAGCGGTTCACAGATGTCGGGAAGGTGTGAGCAGCGCCTTTTCATAATCCACAACTGAGTTGTCATCAGTCGGCGGAACTCAGTCCAGACCACATCTCGTTCGTGGTCGGGCTGAGGCTGTCCGCATGCATCGGTCCGACTGCCTCCAGTAGACACGGAGCCTCGCACCGATGACCTTGATCATGCTGGTTGTCGCAACAGTTTCAGCTGCCATCTATGGCCTTCAGAGCATCCTCGATCGTCTCCCGCGCTTGATCGAGTCTTGGCACAACACACGTCGTGCCTGGGCAAAGGCAAACTCCACCGACTCGTCCGAGTAGAGCGTGCCGCGCAGGGAGGGTAGCGACCTAGCTGCCCTCCCGCAGCGTTTCCCCCAGCAGCCGCCACCGGCCGCGCCCCCACTGCGTGCCGCAGCGGCAACGCACGGCATGGGCCTAGGGATCGACCCGCAGCGCCCGCGCGCACATGATCGCGTTGCCGTCGCCGTCCTTGCCGACCTGGGCCGGGCGCGCGCCGATCGTGACGCGGCGGCGTCCTGGTCCCCAAGATCGCCGGGCCGGGCGCGCCGGTGCCCGGCTCCAGGACGTCCGCGAGCCGCGGGTACAGATCAGGCAGCTCGGCCAGGTCCTCGTCGAGGCGCCGTTCGCACCAGCGGCACGCCTGCCGAGCGTTCTCTTCCACGCGCAGCCGTCGTGTGCAGACGACGCATGCCGGCCGATCGTACGTCTCGTCGGCCGTCACGCCGCGGCGCCGAGTTGCATGCGGATGCGAGTGCGCAGACGCGCGATGTCGCAGTCGCGCTCGGGACGCATGTCGCACCGCTCGCATCGCAAGTGTCTTTCGGCTTGTTCCAGCAGTCGGTGCTCGGCCAGTGACCCCCTAGCCGCCGCCAGGGCGCCCGCGTGCGCGGCGTTGGCCGCGCCCAACTTCGCGCAGGTGTTCCACAGCCGGTTCTTCACCGCCTCCGGCGACACGTAAAGCGCGCGGGCGATCCGCCCGGCCGACCAGCCGCGGGCAACCCGGGCAAGGACGTCGGCCTCCTCGGTGGTGAGCGGCCGGCCGAGCAGGGGCCTCGCTGGTAGGCATCAGCGCCGGGGACGGCACCGCGTACGTCCCGAAGAACTAGGCCAAGGTCGAGGCGGCGAACCGCAAGATCGCCGGCGATGTGTTCAAGGCCCGATGACCCCACGCGAGTCAGGGTCATCAGACCGGCCCTGACCGGCGGTGGAGCGGTGTTGCGCGGTGGGCCGTCAGGGGATCGAACCCTGAACCCGCGGATTAAAAGTCCGCTGCTCTGCCAATTGAGCTAACGGCCCGGTTGGGCGTCGGCGGCTGAACCGCTTTTGCCCACCGGCAGAGTACCGGTATCGGATCGAACATGTTGCGAGTATCCCCGGACACGCCGTGACCTGCGCAGATGAGACTCGGGGGTCTCGGCGCAGGTGCGTCGACACGGCGGCATTGGGGGGCATGAACAAGACAATTCGACCAGGGCATGCTGTCACGCCTGGGCCTTGCGCTGCTCGGGAAATCCGCGTGAGGGGGTAAAAATCCGGCTCGGATCGGCATGCTCGTGGAGATCCGGGCTCACACCGGGCTCACAAATGGCCTTTTCGGGCCCCACAGCACGGTTACTGTGCGTTGACGGCGCAGTCTTGCGCGACCTGGCGTCTGGTGCTTGTCGGGCGCGGTTCGCCCTCGTGGGGATTGCCGAGGGCCTCCCCCCGCCGAGACGCACCGAAGGGCGCGGCCGGTCGCTGCACGGCCCCACCCCCGCGTGGGCCGCGCAGCGACGTGGAGCGGCCCGCCGTCCCGAAGGGGGGTGCCGCGTGTGGGAGGCCGACTGCAACCACCAGACACCTGTCGGGGAGGAAAGGCGTTCGGTGGCCGCGGACACTACCTGCCCGCCCCGACACGAGGTCCACGGTGGAGCACCGGCGGGAGAGGGTGAGTGCGGCACCGGTCCTCGGGTGGGGACGGCCCGATGCCGCGCTCATCGGGTCGGCGGCGCGTGCGCGTCACCGGAGGCCGCATCGCTCGTTGTGCCGACTGTGGAGGTCCGACGTCCCCCCGTCGCCGGTTCACACCACACCCGACGGCCCATCCCCCGAGGCCACCGGGAACGGGAACGGGCGGCGCCGGCCGGCGCGACGCCGGCGCCGACCGCCCAGGCCGCGCAATAGTCGACGAGGCGCCTCGGGCACTTGGCCGCTCCCGTGTTCGGCGTCACAGACGCGGTTCCCATCGCTGGCCGCTCAAGGCCTCCTCCACCAGGCGCCGGTGTCCAGGACCACCCCGACGACCGCGAACAGCCGGAGCCGGCCGGGGGTCGGCCCCGGGACGCTCGGCGTGAGCAGCGAGCCGGCTCAACAGGTGTGAGCGCTGTCGGAACCCGACCGGCGCCCTCAACTCGGGCATCGCCGGGCGATCGGAAGGTCGACGACCACCTCACCCGCACGGGCCAGGATTCCCAGACAGTCCAGACGCACCCGCGTGCTCGCCGGGGGTCGTCGTCCCGGGCGTCATGTTCCCTTTGCGCCTTCCGGGATCCCCCTTTGACCGGCCGGCGGCCTCCTCCAGGGCCGCGAGGACCTCCTCGCCCACCCGCATGCCCGCCGCATCGTGGTGCGCGCGCACGACGGTGGAGTCCACACTCACCAGGGACATGTCCACCTGCCCCCGACCGGCCGCCTCGGCGATCATCGCGTCCATCAGCGCGGCGAACACACCGGCGTCACGCCACTGACGAAACCGGTCGTACACCGTCGACCAGGCCCCGAACTCCGCCGGCACCTCCCGCCACTGACTGCCGGTGCGAAACCGCCACACCACACCCTCGAACTGCTCCCGCAACCGTTCCGGATACGGCCCAAAACCACCCATCGGCAGGAACGGTTCGATCAACTGCCACTCGTCATCGCCGAGTTCACGTCGCGCCACACCAGTGTTCCACCAGCTCGCGAACAGGATTGATCACAACTCCGTACAGGCCCTCTAAGGGGTCCAGGTGTGGTCTTCGATCGGGCCGAAGGCGGCGCGTATGTGCGTGTCCTCCCTTTGCCAGGTCAGCCAGCGGTCGTAGGCCCCTGTGCCTTCGAGCCGGATGCCCCAGTGGTACATGGGATCCAGGAAGAGCACGCCGCCGTACGGGAACCTGATCTCGGCCGCCCGGACCGTGCCGGCCTCCCGGTCCGAGTCCTTGTCGAGCGCGTACCGGACCCGGGTGATCGCGGCGAGATCGGTGTCGTCGCCGAGAAAGTGCGATCCGTAGTTGCCGACGGCGAACTCGTCCTCGATCGGCGGGGAATCCGGGCACACGCAGATCAGCGGCTGAGAGAAGCTCCACTGGCACAAACGGCGGAGGAGGAGCATCGACCACCCCTCACGGTCCCGTTCTCCGCGTTCCCGTGTGCGTCCTTCGCTCCACGAAGCGGAAGGGACTGGGTAACCATGCGATGTGAAACATTCCCGACCGAGTGCGGGAACGCGGCGAGTACACCACCTTGCACGAAGGCGCGCGAGCCGCGCGGCTTCGGTTCCGGCCCTGCAGGGTGCGCACCTGGTGCCATGATGCGGCGCGGGGCGCCGAGCGCGGCCAGCGGGCGCCGTCGTTCCCGCATCTGCTCCAGCGACGACACGAGCATGCCGGCGGCGACCAGGCCCAGCGTCAGCGTTGCCCCGGCGAGGAGCCCGCGGCGGATGTTCGCGAACATGCGATCCTCGGTGGTCGCGGTCAGGGTGAGGATCGAGGCCGACGGGTCGATCCGGGCCGCCGCGTTGCGCACCAGGTCGGCGGCGTCGTCGCGGTTCGGGTCCAGGCGCACGAATCATGTCGGCGGTACCCGTGAGTTGAGGTTGTGACCGGCCCTTCGCAGTGCATCCGCTGGCAGCGCCCGCCCAGGCTTGACGCGCATGAGGTGGCGCGGCGGGGCAGCGCGGCCACCGCCACATCGTGCAGCGGCGGTGTCGAAGCCTCGCACTCGGCACTGACCACCCGTCAGGCCGCTGCCCGGGTGTGGTCTTGCGATTTTCAGGCTACGTCGCTGTGGTGTGCGGTGAAGGTCACCTGGGTGTTGTCGTCGTCCAGGGCGATGTTGAGCGAGGCGTCCATGGCTTTGGCCAGCTTCGCGAGGAGGGGCAGTGTCGGGACGGTGTCGGAGCCTTCGATCCGTGAGATCTTCGCCTGGGTCAGCCCGGCGCGGTCGGCCAGTTCGCTCTGGGTGAGGCCGAGTGCGCTGCGCCGTTCGTAGACGGCCTGGGCGAGGGCCATGGACAGCCGGATCTCGTGGCGGGCCTCGGTCACGTCGGCGGGCTCGGTGAAGCCTTCGGCGAGCTTGCGCTCGCGCAGGGTCTTCCAGCGGCTGTGGTTCATCGCTCTGCCTCGCCTTCCTCGATGGTGCGGACGAACTCCTCGTGCGCTGGGCCGTGGTGGGCCTCGCAGGTTTGTTGCGCGACCTTGGCGCGCTTGACCTCGGCCTCCTCGCGCATCCGCGTCTTGCGGAAGACGGTGAGCAGGACGGCGGTGCGGCCGGGGGTGAGCCAGTAGGTGATGCGCATGGCGGCGCCGTCCAGGGTGGGGCGCAGTTCCCTGAGGCCGTCGCCGAGGTGTCTCGCGTACGGTTCGCCGAGGGCGGTGGCGTGTTCGGCTAGCAGTCCGACGTACTCGTCGACCTTGAGGAAGTGCTTCGTTGGAAGCGTTTCCAGCCAGTCCCGCACCTCGGGCTCCAGCTCGATCGTGAAGAGCGTGTCCACTCGACCGACGATATATGTCGTCTGCGACATATGCAAAGGCTGGGGGAACTGGGTGAGGAGGCCGCGGACGCAATTGCCGGTGCGGGTGGCCGCGGCGTCGAGGCCCCGGTCGAAGCCGGTCAGGACAGTCAGGCGCGCGACCCGGGCGACCTGCCGGTCAGGGCGGTCAGGATCGTGAGCGTGGCGGTGGTCTCGTCGGTGGCCTGGAGGGTGCGCAGGGTGTGGGGCATGGTGCGGGCGGCGTCATCGACGCTCTGGCTCGGCTCCCAAGTGCCGGCGTCATCGCCGTCGCACCCCTCATCGCACTGCCCCGCGCCTGTCGCGGCGCCAGCACGACTTGGTCGGGTTGCCGGGCGAGGGGCGCGCGGTTGCGCGGGGAAAGGTCCACGCTGGCCGCAAATTCGACGACGCGATCGCCCTCGTCGTCTCACACAACGTGACACCGGCGGGCCGCGACGGCGAGAGGCTGTGGCTTTGCCCGCGAGGGCAATGGGACCGCCGGCCTCACATCGGCCTCACATTGCCGTCCGCACCGCTACCGCCAGCGTTTCACTGTCAGGCACGTGGCGCAAAATCCCAGGTCAGACGGCTGAGATGAGGATTGGTGGCGCCACGGCGGGCTTTCCTCGAACGCCGGGCGGCGGATTAAAAGTCCGCTGCTCTGCCAATTGAGCTAACGGCCCGGTTGGGTGGTTGCGGTGTGATCCGCTTTTGCCCACCGGCAGAGTACCGGTATCGGATCGAACATGCTGCGAGTATCCCCGGACACGCCGTGACCTGCGGGGATGTAGTGCGAGGGGTCGGGATGCCCGGTCGTCGGTCGGTCGGCTCGAACGGGGCGAGGCGCCTGGCCGTCCGAACCCCTCCGGAACGGAAGGCACTGGATATGGCCGTCAAGCCCGTCGCCCGGATTCTGATCCTGGACTCGGCGCCCGATGAGTTCGTCGCAGACGAGTTGGGGCCGTTGCTGCGGGCGGGTTTCGAGGTGACGCTCAACCTGTGGCGGCTGGCCGACCGGGACGAGATTCGCAGACGGTGGGCGGGGCGGGTCGGGTTTCTTGATGTGGATGGGTTCGACGAGGCGCGGGTTGTCGATGCCGTCGTCGGGGACGGCATCGGCTTCGATGTGATCAAGACCAGGGCGAACCTGCCGCTGCGGGAGTCGCTTCTGTGTGCTGCCACCGGTCCGGAGTCGGATCGGCGGCTTCGGGTGATCGGGCAGGTGGGGGCCGGTACCGACAACATCGACAAGCGCGCCGCCGGGGAGCGGGGCGTTGTGGTGACCCATACGCCGGGATTGAATGCCGCCGCCGTCGCGGAGCACGCCCTGGCGATGATTTTCGCGCTGACCAGGAACCTCGTCGCGCTCGACCGGGAGGCCCATCGGGCCCGGTGGCGTCCCGCCCGGATGCCGTTCCCGCCGGAACTGGCCGATCTGACGCTCGGGATCGTCGGACCGGGCCGGAGTGGGGCGGAACTCGCGTGGCGTGCCCGGGCGCTCGGCATGGGCGTCATCGCGTTCGGATCGCCGCGGTTCACTCCCGCCATGGCGCGGGAGGCCGGCATGGGGTTCGCGGCCTCGCTCGACGAACTGCTCGCGGGCGCCGATGTGATCTCCCTGCACTGCCCGCTCTCCGAGGCGACGAGGGATTTGATCGGGGACCGGGAACTCGGCCTGATGCGGCCGGGAGCGATCCTGGTCAACGTCAGTCGTGGCGGCGTCGTGGACGAGGAGGCGTTGGCGCGGGCGCTCCGTGACGACGAGGCACCCCTGACGGCCGCCGCGGTCGACGTCTTCGCCCTCGAACACGGCCGGTTCGCCTCACCGCTGACGGGTCTTCCCAACGCGATTCTCACGCCCCATGTCGCGGGCATGACCGGCACCGCGATCAGACGAGCGGCGCGCACCCTCTCGGAGAACATCGTCGCGCTGATCGCGGGTCATCCGGAGGGAGTCCCGGTGGCCGCGGCCCACCCGGAGGGAGCCCCGGTGGTCGCGGCCGAAGGATGACGACGTTTGGCCGACGCTCGCTCGATCGCATGGCAAAAAGTGAAACTGCGGTTCTATTGATACTCTGGTTCTTCTCTGGCTTAATGGCGAACGTCGCCTACAGGACCGGAGATCGTCATGACCGAGCCCGCCCCCGCCCCCGCCCCCGCCCCCGCCCCCGCTCCCGCCCCGCTGTCGCCGCGTCGCTGGTGGGCCCTCGCGGCCCTGGTGTTGAGCGCGCTGATCATTGGGCTCGACGGCACGATCATCAACGTCGCGCTGCCCACGCTCTCCGACGAACTGGGCGCGGACAGCGCGCAGTTGCAGTGGATCGGAGGCGGCTACCTGCTCGCGCTGTCGGCCGCGATGTTGCCGATCGGGTTGCTGGGTGACCGGTACGGGCTCAAGCGCGTACTGCTTGCCGGGATGGCGGTCTTCGGACTCGCCTCGGCCGCCGGGGTCTGGGCCGATTCGACCGGGCAGGTGATCGCCGTACGGGCCGTGCTCGGGCTCGGGGCGGCGATGATCATGCCGCTCTCGTTGGCGATTCTGCCCCGGATCTTCGGGCCCGAGGAGGTGCCGAAGGCGGTGGCGACCTGGACCGCGGCGACCGCGCTGGGAATGCCGATCGGGCCGGTCGTCGGCGGCTGGCTGTTGAACCACTTCTGGTGGGGCTCGATCTTCCTGTTCAACATCCCCGTCGTGGCCTTGGCCCTGGTGGTGAGCGCGGTGTTCCTGCCCACCGACCCGAAGCGGGAGCGGGTGGCGGCCGAGCGCGCGCCACTGGACCTGATCGGGGTGGTGACGAGCACCCTGGGCATCACCGCGCTCGTCTACGGAACGATCCTGGTGCCGCGCGAGGGATGGGGCAGCCCGCCGGTGCTCGGCACGTTGCTCGCCGGCGCGGTGCTGCTGGTCGGTTTCGTGGTGCGGCAGCGGCGCTTCGCGCATCCCCTGGTCGACCTCGGCCTGTTCGCGAACGCCCGGTTCCGGTGGGGCACGTTGATCGCGGTGTTCGTCAACTTCGCGGTCATGGGCATCCTGTTCGTGGTGCCGCAGTACCTGGAGGGTGTGCTCGGCAACGACGCCCTCGGCACCGGATTGCGTGTGCTGCCGTTGATCGGCGGGCTGTTGGTGTCCGCCACGCTGAGCGAGACGTTGGTACCCAGGTTCGGCGCCCGCGTGGTGATCCCGGTCGGGCTGGCGCTGCTCGGCGCCGGCGCGCTGCTCGGTGCCGGCACGGACGCCGGGAACGGATATGGGTTCACCGCCGTGTGGCTCGGCCTGGCCGGGCTCGGCTTCGGGATGGCCGTGGTGCCCGCGACCAGCATGGTGATGGGGTCCCTGCCCACGGGCAACACCGGCTCGGGCGCGAGTCTGCTGGAGACCGTGCAGCAGGTCGGCGGCGTGCTCGGGGTGGCCGTACTGGGCAGCGTGCTCGGCGCGGGCTACCTGGACCGGCTCGTGGTGACCGGACTCGCGGAGCCGGCGGCCGAGGCGGCCCGGGACTCGCTCTCCGGCGCCAACGGGGTGGCCGCGCGGACACAGGACCCCGTGCTGTCGGCTTCCGCGCACGACGCGTTCATCCACGGCATGGACCTGGTGCTGGTGGTGTGCGGCGTGATCGCGCTGATCGCCGCCGCCCTCGCGGCGGCCTACCTGCCCGGGGAGAGCCGGAACACGCCCGCACCCACACTGCCGACCCCGGCGCCGCGGCACGGAGAATTGCTCGCATGAGTCCCAAGGAGACGTCGACCGCACAGCCGGCCCCGGCCCCCGGTCTGCGCGAGCGCAAGAAGCTCAAGACCCGGCAGAGCATCCGGCGCGAGGCCTACCGCCTGTTCGTCGAGCACGGCTACGACGCGACCACCGTCGACGAGATCGCCGCCGCCGCGGACGTCTCCCGCAGCACGTTCTTCCGGTACTTCCCGACCAAGGAGGACGTGGTCCTCACCGACGAGTACGACGCGGAGTTCGGCGACGCGCTGGCGGCCAGGCCCGCGGACGAGCCGATCGTGACATCCATCCGACACGCGCTGACCGATTCGCTGGCCCACGTGTTCACCAGCGATCGGGACGAACTCCTGTACCGGAACCGGATGATCTTCACGATCCCCGCGCTCCGCGCCCGAGCGATGGACGAGTTGCTGCGCACCCAGGACGGGATCACCGCGCTGCTGGCCGAGCGCACCGGCCGCGACCCCGACGACCTGGAACTCAGGTGCGCCTCGGCCGCGATCATCGGGGTCTCGACCGCGGTGATGCGGCACTGGGTGGATCACGACGGCGGCGACGACCTGGTCGAGTTGTACGACCTCCACCTGGACATCCTCACCCGCGGCCTGCGGTTCTGACCGGTCCGGCAGCGGCCGGCGTCCGGTTCACAGGCCGGCGGAGGCCAATCGGGCGTCGGCGTCGGCGTCGGCGCGTGCGTCGTACTCGGCCCGGGCCCGTGCGATCTGTTCCTGGTGCTCCTCGGTCCAGGTGATCAGGGACCGGATCGTGGTGTGCAGCGTCGTGCCCATCGGGGTGAGCGCGTAGTCCACCCGCGGCGGGACCACCGGGTACACGGTGCGCCGCACCAGGCCGTCGCGTTCGAGCTGACGCAGTGTCACGGTGAGCATGCGCTGGCTGATCCCGTCGATCGCCCGGCGCAGCTCGGTGAAGCGCAGTGTGCGGCTCTCCAGGATCGCGATCACCAGGAGCGACCACTTGTCGGCGACCCGGTCCAGGATCTGGCGTACCTCGCACCCTTCGCGGACGTCCCACTGATGCGCGTCGTAGTCGTGGTTACTCGTGCAGAGGGTCGGTTCCTTCGAAGTGCCTTCTTCCATGGGAGACGATGCTGCCCAAGGATGGGGGTGGTTACAAGAGGGAACCGGGTTCGTTCGGATAACCGACCACCCGGAGCCTCGACGCCACCTCACCCGTGTCCAGCGTCCCCAGGGGCTGCCGCATGTCCGCATCCACGTCCTCGTCCACCGCTTCCGCCTCGTCCGCCACTGGCGTCCCACCCGCCTCCCAGCCGGCACCGAGCGAGGCGGGCTCGCCGAGAGCACCGCACACGCCGCCGGAGAACGACGCCGGACGGATGGGCGCCCGCGCGTGGGGCATGTTGATCGTGCTGTGCGGCGCGATCTTCCTGGAGGGCATCGACGTCGCGATGCTCAACGTGGCGCTGCCGACCATCCGCGAGGACCTGGGCATGTCCACCGGTGCGGTGAGCTGGGTGATGAGCGCGTACGTGCTCGCCTACGCCGGTTTCATGCTCCTGGGCGGGCGTACCGCCGATCTGCTCGGCCGGCGGCGGATGTTCCTCTTCTGGTTGACCGTGTTCCTGGTCTTCTCCGGCCTGGGCGGGTTCGCCACCGAGGGTTGGATGCTGATCGTCGCGCGCTTCGTGACCGGCGCCTCGGCCGCCTTCATGACTCCGGCCGGTCTGGCCATCATCACCACGAGCTTCCCCGAGGGGCCGCAGCGCAATCGGGCGCTGCTGTTCTACGCGGGCACCGCGGCGGGCGGCTTCTCGCTGGGCCTGGTGATCGGCGGCCTGTTGACCGCGATCGACTGGCGTCTGGTGTTCTTCGTCCCGGTCGTGCTGGCCGCGGTGATCCTGGTCGTGGCGTCGGCGCTGATCCCCAAGGACGGCCGACCCGAGCGCAACGGTCAGGGCTTCGACGTCGCGGGCGCGATCAGTGTGACCGGTTCGATGTTGCTGCTGGTGTACGGCGTGGTCCGGCTGGAGCATCCGGCGCACGGCTGGGGCTGGACGATCGCGGTCTTCGCGGGTGGGATCGCCCTGCTGGTCGCGTTCGTGGCCGCCGAACGGCGGGCCGGCACGCCGCTGGTCCGGCTCGGCATCCTGCGCTCGGGCGCGCTGGTGCGAGCCAACCTGGGCGCGATGTTGTTCGCGGGCTCGTTCTTCGGCTTCCAGTTCGTCGCGGTGTTCTACCTCCAGGAGGTACGCGGCTGGTCGACCCTGGAGACCAGCTTCGCGCTGCTGGCGGTGGGCGTGGACGCGGTACTCGCGCCGACGGTGACGCCGCGGCTGGTCGACCGGTTCGGCAACCTGCGGGTGATCCTGGGCGGGATGTTGCTGGCCGCGCTCGCGTACGCGCTGTTCCTGTCGATCGACGCGGACACCTCGTACGCGGCGATGTTCCCGACGATGTTGTTGCTCGGGCTCGCCTTCTCGCTGGCGTACGGGCCGCTCACGATCACCGCGACGGACGGCATCGACGAGGACGAGCAGGGTCTGGCCGGCGGACTGCTGTACACCGCCTTCCAGTTCGGCGCGGCGCTGGGCCTGTCCACCGTGACGGCGGTGCTGGCCGGGGCGGCCGGCTCGGAACTGGACGGCTTCCGGACGGCGTTGCTCGTGCCGCTGGTGGGGGTGCTGCTCGGTGCGGTGGTCACCACGTTCGGACTGCGCGGGCGGGCACGGGTGTCGGTCGGCTGGGCCCTGTCCGGCGGATCTTGGCGGACCCACCGGGATCCGCCGGACAGGGCCTAGGCCCCGGCCGCGGGGTTTCGGGCACGGTGCCGCTCGCCGAGCGTATGGATCGGCGAGCGGCACCGCGTCACGCCGACGTGGAGGTCGAGAGCGTGGCGGTGGTGGCGGTCGCGGGTGCGGGTACGTGCCGCGCGGTCGCGCCGCCCGGGTGCTTGGGCCGGCGCACACCGATCATCAGCACGGTGACCGCGGCGGCCACGAACATCCCCACGCCCGCGATGGTCATGCACAGGTGCAGCGCGTCCGTGAAGCTCTCGCCGACGGCGGACAGTGCTTTTCCGGTGGCCTCGGGGGCCAGGCCCAGATGGCCGGCCGCCGAGACGCCGTCGGCGGAGACCGCCGCGTCGACGTGGTCGCGGTCGGCGGCGGACAGGCCCGAGCCGGCCAGATGGTCCGGCAGGACCGCGACGATCCGGCTGGTCAGCACCACGCCCAGGACGGCCGGGCCGAGCGCGCCGCCGAGTTGGCGCAGGGTGTTGTTGCCCGCACTGGCCATGCCCGCCAGGTGGTGCGGCACGCTGCTCACCGCGACCGAGGTGATCGGCGTCATCACGAACGCGAAGCCCACCCCGATCACCGCGAGCGGTCCGACCAGCGCGGCGAATCCGGTGTCCGGTTCCAGGGTGTTCAGGGTCAGCATGCCGATGCCGGTGATCACCAGGCCGGCGGTGAGCAGGGCGCCGGAGGCGATCCGGCCCATCAACCGGCCGACGATCGGGCCGATCACCACGGTGAGCCCGTTGATGAGCAGGAACCGGTAGGCGATCTCGAGCGCGCTCAGCCGCTGGACGTTGCCGAAGAACAGGCTGAGCGAGAAGACGATCCCGACCAGGCCGAACATGGTGAGCATGGTGACCACACCGGCGCCGGTGAACGCGCGCGAGGAGAACAGCCTGAGCGACAACATCGGGGTCGCCGAGCGGTGCTCGATCACGATGAACGCGGCCAGGCCCAGCACCGCGAGCGCGAACGCGGCCAGGACCGGGCCGTCGGTCCAGCCGATCGTGCCGCCCTCGATCACGCCGTAGATCAGGCCGGTGATCGCGATGATCGCGGCGATCTGGCCCGGGACGTCGATCGCCCGGCCGTGCGGCGACCGGGAGTCCTCCAGGAGGATCGCCGCGACCACGACACCGATCAGGCACACCAGCACGATCGGCGCGAAGATCCAGCGCCACGAGGCGTGTTCGAGGATGATCCCGCTCAGCAGCGGGCCCAGCGACATGCCCAGGCCCAGGGACGCGGCCCACGCGGAGATGGCCTTGGCGCGGGCCCGGAAGTCCGGATAGGCGTGGCTGATCAGGGCCAGGCTGGAGGTGAGCAGGGCCGCGCCGCCCGCGCCGGAGAGCGCCTGGCCCACCCAGACCTGGGCGACGCTGTGCGCGGTGAGGTTGGTGGCCGAGCCGATCGCGAGCAGGGCGAGGCCGGCCAGGAACGCCTTTTTGCGCCCGTACAGGTCGCCGATCAGGCCGAAGGTCAGGATCAGTGCCGCCATCGGCAGGATGAAGATGTCGCTGATCCACTGGAGGTCGCTCGTGGACGCGTGCAACCCGCGCGCGATGGTGGGCAGGGACACCGCCACCCCGCCGATCGGCACGTACGAGGCGAACACGCCCAGGCAGGCGAGCACGACGGTGAGCGCGGGGCGGGCCACGGCCGAGGTCGGCGGCGAACTCGCGGCCGACGGGGCGGCCGACGAAGCGGCGGACGGACCGGCGGGCTGGGGGGTCGTCGACATGAGGGGACAGCCTTCCAAGTTATTCGAAGACTGTTAAGTTATCAGAAGACTTAGAACATGCATGCGGACTGTCATGATGTTCGGCGACTGCGAAGATGTCACATGCCGAGCCGCCTGCCGGCGTGCCCTACGGTGACGGGATCGAGGCGCCGGCGAGGTGCGTACTCGGGCACCCGCGAGGTGCGTACCCGGGCACCCGCGAGGTGCGTACCCGGGCCATTCGGAGAAGGGAAACGCGCGATGTCCGCTCACCGCGAAGTCGCCGAAGCCGCGTGGAGCGAGCAATTGCCGCATCTGCTCTGGCGCGCTCAGCAGTCCGTGCAGCGGCTGCTCAACGAGCAACTCGAGGACATGGGCGTCTCGATCAATCAGCTCGGCCTGGCCGGTCGGCTCGACGAGAACGGCGCGATGTCCGCCGCCGACCTGGCCCGCGCGCACCACATCACCCCGCAGAGCGTGACCACCGCGATGACCGCGCTGGAACGGGTGGGCTGGATCGTGCGTCGACCGCACCCGGTGCACAAGCGGGTGGTCCTGCTCGAACTGACCGAACCGGGCAGCGCCGGCGTCGCGAAGGGACGCCGGCTGGTGAAGCAGGCCGACGACCTGATCGCCCGGACGATCGGCGCCGATCGGGTCGAGGCGTTCGCGGCGAACCTGCGGGCGATCACCGCCGTGGTGGACGGGCCCGACACGCCGACCGGCCGGATGTGGCCGGAGCCGCCGGCGCGGGGGTAGAGGAGCTCGGCCGGGACCGCCGCGCGGCGGGTGTTTCGCGGATCGGCCGGGTCCGGCCGGCTCGCGGCGTCACCCGCACCGGGCGTCACCCGCACCCGGCGTCACCCGGCGTCGGCCGAATCGGGCATGCGCAGCGCGGGAGCCAACCGCTCCTCGGTGACGGCGATCAGGAACACCGGGATCGTCGCCGCCGCGGCGAGCGCGAACACCAGAAACGCGGCGCGTACCCCGAACCACTGCGCGAGGACGCCGATCAGGCCCGCGCCGACCGGCAGCGCGCCCCAGCCGAGCAGCCGGGAGGCGCCGCTGTACCGGCCCATCATGTGCTCGGGCACCAGGTTCTGACCGATCAGCCGGTAGTTCACCGACCACAGCGTGCCGCCCATGCCGCCGACGAAGGCCGCGCCGGCCACCGCCCACAGGTCGGTGGTCACCGCCGGCACCGCCATCATCGCGACGGTGCCGATCAGGTCGGCGAGCAGCACCCGACGGTGGCCGATCAGGCGATTGAGCCGGCCGACGAGCACCGCGCCGAGCAGGCCGCCGACGCCCAGCGCGCTCAGCACGACCCCGTACTCGCGGGCGGACAGATGCATCAGGTCGTGCGCGACCAGCGGCATCAGGGCCAGCCAGGCGCCCCAGCTCGCGAACAGCACGGTGAGGATGAGCGACATCGTGCGCAGCAGGCGATCGCGCCAGAGGAAGCGCAGACCGGCGCCGATCTGCCGACCGATGGACTCGGCGGCGACACCGGCTCCGGGCGTACCGGTCCACGCCTCGCCCGCAGCGCCGTCTCCGCCCGGATCGGCCCGGCGTACGGCCCGGAAGCGGCCGGTGAGCAGGAGCAGCAGCAGGCTCGCGGCGAGGTAGGCGACCCAGGTCGCACCGAGCGCGAGGCCGGTGCCGGCGGCGAGCAACAGGCCGCCCACGAACGGTCCGGCGAACTCGTTGGCGGCCGTCTCGACACCGGTGATCAGCGCGTTGGCGCGTTCCCGGTCCGCGCGCGGCACGATCGCCGGGATCAGCGCCGAGGTCGAGGTCAGCGCGATCACCTCGGCCACGCCCAGGACCAGCCCGCCGATCGCGAGCACGGCGACGGTGACCCGGCCGGCGAGCACGATCGTGATCAGCCCGCCGATGGCGAGCAGACGCAGCCCGTCGGCCAGCCACAACAACCTGCGCCGATCGGCGCGGTCCACCAGCACGCCGACGGGCAGCGCGAACAGCAGCCACGGCAGAGTCAGGGTCAGCGAGACCAGGGAGATCAGCGCCGGGGAATCGGTACTGCGGGTGGCCAGCACCGGCAGCGCGATCTTGGTGATCCCGTCCGCCAGGTTGGTGACGAGGGTGAAGGCCAGCAGGATGGCGGTGTTCCGGGTGCCGGGCGGGTTCGGCGTCGGGTTCGGCTCCGGCTTCGGTTGCGGCTCGGGCTTCGGCTTCGCAGGAGCCGGCCGGTCGCGGTCTCGCTCGCGTTTAGGGGCGGTCGGCTCGGTTCGGACGTTCTGCGGGGCCATCGCATGTCCTAACTACCCAAAGGCGTTCACCGGTTAGTGCGCCGCGTCGATCGTGACATCGGCACGCGCGACACGTCAACCGGTGAAATCGATAGCCGGTTAGCGCGGGGTAGACTGGTGTGCGGACCGCACCGAGGTCGCGACGCGCCGCGAACGCGGCCCGACCCGACCGGACCCGACGCGCACCATGGAGGCTCCGATGCTCGAAGCGCCCGCTTCGGCAGTGCTGATCCAGGCATTCGTGAACACCGTCGACGTCGAACTCGGTACGGACGAACTGGTCACGCCGTCCCGACTCGGCGCGTGGCTGGTCGCCTGGGAACTGCTCGACCCCCGTGCCGGGCTCGGCCCGGCGGACCTCGACGCGGCGCTACGACTGCGCGCCGGCCTGCGCGAGAGGCTCGGCGTACCGGTCGGCGACGTGCCCGATCCGCAGTCGCTCCGGCAGGCCGACGAGGTGCTGCGCGCCCTGCCGGTGGTGTTCGAGTTGGGTACCGGCGAGCAACCCGGGCGCTTCGTACCGAGTCCGGAACTGCCACCGGTGGAAAGGGCGTTGGCCCGACTCGCGATCGCCTGGGGCGACCTGGTCGGCACCGGTGAGTCGACCCGGCTCAAGCGCTGCCCGGAGCACGCTTGCGCGTGGGTGTTCTGGGACGTGTCCAAGAACCGCAGCCGACGCTGGTGCTCGATGCGCGTCTGCGGAAACCGCACCAAGGCCCGCCGCTACGCGGCCAAGCACGCCCCCTCGCCTCGAAAGCAGGACGCGGTGGACGTGGAACCGGTCGGTCCTGCGGCCTCTTGATCTCAAGTTCGGTTGAAGTTGCAGGCTGGTCGCGAGATTTCGGATTTCACGCACCGGGTGCTCCCCGGAGCGATGCGGGACTCGACGGCGACGTACGAGGTGGTGGACGTGCTGTTCATCCGCCCCGACGTCGCCGCGGTCAAGGTGCACGCCCAGTACCTGACGCTCGACGGTCGGCCGATCGGGAACCCGGGCACGCCGCTCTACGTCATGGCGAAGGAGGCGGGACGCCGGCTCTTGGTCGCCTGCCAGAACACGGAGATCCTCGACGGGTGAGCCGAGACGGACCGGCGGTGCGGGTGGCGGCGCGGATGGGCGGGCGTACGGTCGGCCGGTTCGTGCGCTTCACCCGATCGAAGGGCTGAGCGCCTCCGTCGTGGGTGTCGCGTCTTCGGCTGATGCCGATGCCGATGCCGTGATCGTGGCCAGTTCGGCGAGGGCCCGGGCGTCCGGGCTGTGTTCGGGGGCGCAGAAGATGTGGATTTCGAGGCCGGTCTCGCCGGACGGGACGGGTACCCGCAACGTTTCGTAGTCCAAGTGCATCAGGCCGACCCGCGGGTGTCGCACCTGCTTGCGGCCCGCCGAGCACATCAGCACCTTGCCGGTCGCCCAGATCCGCCGGAAGTCGGCGCTGTGCGCGGACAGTTCGGTGATCAGCTCGGCCAGTTCCGGATCGCCCGGGTAGAGCCCGGCGGCGACTCGGAGCTGGCCCACCGCGTCGCCCGCCCGCTCCTCCCACTCGGGGAAGACGACTCGGGAGCCGGGGTCGAGGAAGAAATACCGGGCGTTGTTCGGATCCCGGCGCCCCGGGTCGGCCAGGCCGCCGACCAGCTCGGCGCCCAGGTCGTTCCAGGCCACCACGTCGAGGCGATGGTTCGTCACGAAGGCCGGCAGCCGGGCCATCGAGTCCAGCACCTGTTGCAGCAGCGGGCTGACCCGGGTCGCGGGCGCGGGTTCGCGCCTGGCGGCGGTCAGCGTGGTGAGGTGCCGGCGCTCGGCCGCGTCGAGTCCGAGCGCCCTGGCGAGCGCGTCCAGCACCTCGGGGGAGGGCTGGGTGGCCCGACCCTGTTCGAGCCGGACGTAGTAGTCCACGCTGATCCCGGCGAGCTGGGCCAGCTCCTCGCGGCGCAGCCCGCGTACCCGCCGCCGACCGCCGCCGACGAGTCCGACGTTCTCCGGGGAGATCCGCTCGCGGCGAGCGCGCAGGAAGCCGCCGAGCGCGCGCCGGGTTTCGCCGACGCCGTCGACGCCCCCCGAGGTGCGGTTCTCGATGTCGTCGGTGCGCTCGGTGCGGTTCACGCCGTTCATGTGGTCCAGTATGCGTGGCCCTCGCGGCGCTCGGGCGGTGCGTGTGTGGCCCGACGCACCCGCACCGCGTCTTGCCCCGTGCCGTGTCGTGCCGTGCGGTCGGCCCCGTTCCTGGTCCTCGGAATACCAGGAACGCCATTCCACCGGTTGAACCGGGTACTGGTTGCCCCGGCGCGTCCGGGAGAGCGTTGCGTCATGACCGAAACCACGTCGCAGTCGCAGCAGCGGCAGCAGCCCGGCCGGGCCGGCCGGACCGAGAAGCCGAAGAAGATCCTCGTCGTCAGCGCCCACCCGGAACCCCGGTCGCTCAACGCCGCCTTGGCCGCCTTCGCGGTCGACGAACTGCGCGCCGCGGGTCACGAGGTGCGGGTGTCGGACCTCTACGCGATGAAGTGGAAGGCGAGTGTGGACGCCGAGGACTTCCCGAGCCGGGACCCGGAACAACGGTTCGCGGTGATGGCCGACTCGGAGCAGGCCACGCTGGCCGGGCTCTTGGCGGCGGACATCGCCGCCGAGCAGGAGAAGGTGCGCTGGTCGGACGCGGTGATCCTGCAGTTCCCGATGTGGTGGTTCTCGGTGCCCGCGATCATGAAGGGCTGGATCGACCGGGTGTTCACCGCCGGATTCGGCTACGGCCCGGCGGTCCCGCCGCCGTACAGCGAAGGCGCGCTGGCCGGGCGGCGTGCGCTGGTGTCGGTGACGGCCGGTGCCCGGGAGTCGGCGTTTTCCGACCGCGGTATCCATGGGCGGTTGGCGGATCTGCTGTACCCGGTGCAGCACGGCCTGTTCTGGTTCGCCGGCATGACGCCGCTGGAACCGTTCGCGGTGTTCGGCGCGCACGACGTGTCGAAGGAGCGGTTCGAGGCGGCGAAGCTGGAGTACGGCCGACGCCTCGAAGGACTCTTCACCGACGAGCCGGTCGCGTTCCGGTCGTTGGTCGGCGGCGACTACGACCACGACATGCGGCTGCTGCCGGGTGTCGAGGTGCCGGGGACGACCGGGACGGATCTGCACGTCCGGCCCGCGTGACCCGGACGGCCGCCCACCCGGCAAAGGCCCCAGGGCTGTGCGATCCGGAAAGTCGGTTGGTCGGTGCCGAGTGCTCGGGATATCGTCGAGGGATGTACTTCCTTCAGTTCTACGGCTGACACCGGCGAGGGCCGTGCCCTCGATCGGCCCGCACCGGGTGGCGCCCGCATCGTGCGCCGACGCCCGGGTGGTCGGGCTGCCGTGTCCACCCGCCGTAGATCCGAAACGAGAACTCTCATGTCACGTCGCCGTGCGCACATCGCGATGATCGGCATCCCCGCCGTCAGCCATGTCCTGCCCAGCCTCGAAGTCATCCGCGAACTGGCCGATCGCGGCCACCGCGTCAGCTACGCCAACGACCCCGCCGTCGCCGAACTGATCGCGCCGACCGGCGCCGAGTTCGTGCCGTACCGCTCCACACTGCCGGTCGCCGACAACGACTGGCCGGCCGATGCGATCGCCGCGATGGGTGTGTTCCTGGACGACGCGATCCAGGCGCTGCCGCAACTGCGCGCGGCGTACGACCACGACCCGGCGGACCTGTACCTCTACGACATCGGCGCGTACGCCGCCCGCGCGCTGGCCGAGCGTCAGGACCGGCCGATCGTGCAACTGTCGCCGACATACGTGGCCTGGCGCGGGTACGAGGACGAAGTGCTGCCCGGAATGAAGCAGTTGCCGGGCGCGGACGCGTATTGGGCGCGCTTCGCGGCCTGGCTGGCGGACTCCGGTGCGACCACCACGGACGTGGACACGTTCGGTGGACGGCCGCGCCGGGTGGTGGCCACCGTCGCGCGCGCGATGCAGCCGAACGCGGAACTCGTGGACCCGGACGTGGTCGACTTCGTCGGCCCGTGCCCGGGTCGCCGCGAGGATCAGGGGGAGTGGACCCGCCCGGTCGGCGCGGAGCGGGTGCTGTTGATCTCGCTGGGCTCGGCCTTCACCCGACAGTCGGAGTTCTACCGGCGGTGTCTCGTCGCCTTCGGCGACCTGCCGGGGTGGCACGTGGTGCTCCAGATCGGCCGGCACACCGACCCGGCGGATCTCGGCGTACTCCCGGCCAACGTGGAACTGCACTCCTGGGTGCCGCAGTTGGCCATTCTGCGGCAGGCCGACGCGTTCGTCACGCACGCGGGGATGGGTGGCAGCGGCGAAGGGCTGATCACCGGTGTGCCGATGATCACCGTACCGCAGGGCGTCGACCAGTTCGGCAACGCGGATCGGCTGGTCGAGCTGGGCGTGGCCCGCCGCCTGGACACCGAGGACGCCACGCCGGAAGCCCTGCGCGGCGCGCTCCTCGCGCTGACCTCGGACCCGGAGGTGGCCGCGCGCTCCGCCCAACTGCGGGCCGATGCTCTCGCGGAGGGCGGTACCCGTCGCGCGGCCGACCTGATCGAGGCCGAACTGGGCTGAATCGGGGCGGGCGGCCGGGCTCAACCCGCCCGGCCGGCCGCCTTGGCCAGGTCCTCCATGGTGAGCTTGATCAGGTCCGCGCCGTACGCCATCGCCTGCCGCATCGGCTCCACGACACCGTCGGGAAGTACGTCGCGGGTCCAACTGAAGACGCAGCGACCCTCGGCCGTCGGCCGCACCCGCATGGTCGCCCGGTCGTGGGTGGGCGTGACACTGCCGCCGGTCACCGCGTAGGTGAAGCTGCGCCCCTCGGCATCGAGCTCGATCAGGCGCTCGCGGGCGGTCATGCCGTTGGCGAAGGTGACGAATCGTGTGCCCGGCTCCTCCAGCCGACTGTCCACGACGAACCCGGGAGCCATCCGCACCGGACCCGTCTCGAACTCGCCGATGATCGCCCAGACGTCATCGGCGTCGGCTTCGACGATGCGCTCTTCTCGGATGCGCGTCATGGCAATCCTCCGGTCCGAATCGAAGCATCAAAGGCGCGATACACGCCCACTACGAGCCTGCCGCCCACGTGCCCCCGGGTCTTGAACATCCTTGCGCGGACCACGCGGGGCGGGCGGGTGGCGATGTGCGGCGGGGCGAGCACGGGTGTGGGGTTCGGGTGAAGGCGGGTCGCGGGTGGAGCGGAGTGGGCGCCGGCCCGGGCGGGGCAGCTGCGGGGGCGGCGTGCGGTGCGGCCAACGTGGCGTGGGCACGGAGGCTGCGCGGGCGTGGATCAAGGTGGGGCGAGTGTGGTGGTGGGGCGGGCGCAGCGGTGGGGCAACGTGACGGCTCAGGCGGGGTGTGTGGGCCGGTCGGGGGGTGGGCGTGAGGCTGCCCGGGGCGTGGATCAAAGCGGGCCGGGGGCGTGCGGCGCAGGTCGAGGCCGCGCGGAGCGGGGTGGAGTGAAGCGCAGGCGAGGTAGTGGTGGGGGCGGCGTGAAATGCGGGCCGGGGTGGGGCCGTTGCGTGGGCGGAGGCGGGTGGATGCGGCGGCGGCTCGATGCGTGAGTCCCGGTGGGGCGAGCGTGGCAGCGGTGTGGGGTGCCGGCTGAAGGGGGCGAGAGCGGGCATGAGATGCGGTCGTCGCGAGTGAGCGCGTGGCGGCGGCGAGGGTGCCGGAAAGGCATGTGTTGTGCGTGCAGGGCAAGGCGGGCGGGCGAGGGCCGGGTGCCGGTGCGGGGGTGGTGTCGGGGGGCGGGCGTAGCGTGGAGGTGTGTTGTCCGTTGTGGATGTCGTCGATCGGCCCGCGTTCGTGGTGAGTGCGGTGCGGTGCCGGAGTGACCATCGGGATTGGACGTCGCCCGAGGAGCGTGACGACCACCGGATCGTGCTGGTGCGCAGTGGCCGATTTCGGCGTTGGGTCGACGGTGTCGACGTCGACCTGGACCCGACCGTCGGTTATTTCGGCGTCCCGAAGCAGGAGGAGCGTTTCGCACACCCCGCCGGTGGCGACGTGTGTACGTCGGTGCGGGTCGCGCCGGAACTGTGGGCGGATGCGGCCGGCGAGCCGGGTCGCCGACCCGCGTGTTCGGCGCTGTACGTCGACGCGGCACTCGACCTCGCGCACCGAAGGTGTTTGTCGGCCGCCGAGGACGGCGATGTCGACTACGCGCTGGCCGAACAGGTGCTGACCCTGATTCGGCACGCGGTCGACCGGATGCCGGCGCGATCGCGTCCGGTCGAGTCGGCGCCCGACGATCGGCGACTGGTCGCGGCGGCGCGCGAGGCGATCACGACCGGTGACGCCGCCTCCGGCGCGTTGTTCTCGCTGGCCGAGTCGATCGGGGTGTCACCGTTCCGGCTGAGTCGGGTGTTCTCCCGGGAGATGGGCGTCTCGATCACCCGATACCGGAACCGGGTTCGGCTCGGTTCGGTGCTGGATCGGCTGGAGGCCGGCGAGGTCGGCTTGGCCGTACTCGCCGTCGACCTCGGTTTCGCCGACCAGGCGCACCTTTCCCGGACCGTGCGGAAGGAACTCGGGTACACCCCCACCGCACTCCGGCGATTGCTCGCCCCGGCGGCTCCGGGGGAGTTGTTCACCCGGTGAAGCGGCGGTGTCGCGGGCAGGCACCGTTCGTATGTGCTCGGGGTGTCCTCGCAGTCGGTCGGGCGGGACCGGACGGGTGTGCCGAGGGCGGGTACCCGGCGCGGTTTCCACCCGGTCGAGCGCGTGGGGGAGGCGATCCGCGCCTCCCGACACCACGCGCCAAGAGCGTGCGAAGCGCCTGAAACGCCCGAAGCGCCCCGGCCTGCTGCCGTGCTCGGGGCGCTTGGTGTCGGGAGGCGTCGGAACGGGTGCGCGGTCAGCCCTTGAGCGCGAGCGCGACCGTGTCCGCGAGCGGCGTGGTCGGGCGACCGAGCAGGCCGGACAGGTCGCCGGTGACGCCGGCGAGCGCGCCGTCGGAGATCTGGACGTCGGCGTCCACGATCAGCTCGACGAGGAACGGCGGAAGGCCGACGCCGTTGAGTATCTCGGTGTACTGCTCGGCCGGCAGGTTCGCGTACGCGATCTCCTTGCCGCTCTGCTTCGCCGTCTCGGCGGCCAGCTCGGCCAGGCTCCAGTTGTGGTCGCCGGTGAGCTCGTACACCTTCCCGGCCTGGTCGTCGCTGCGCAGTACGACGGCCGCGGCCTCGGCGAAGTCGGCGCGCGAGGCGGACGCGATCCGGCCCTCGCCGGCGGAGCCGGCGACCGCGCCGCGCTCGACGGCGCCGGCCAGCGAGCCGGTGTAGTTCTCGGTGTACCAGCCGTTGCGCAGCAGCACGGTGGGCAGGCCGGTGGCCGCGATCCGCGCCTCGGTGTCGCGGTGCACCCGGGACAGGCCCAGCGGGCTCTCGCTCGCGGCGTAGATGGAGGTGTAGATCAACTGCCCGACCCGCGCCTCGGCGGCGGCGGCGACCACGGCGGCGTGCTGGGCGATCCGGTCCGCCTCGGGACCGCTGCTGGACACGAAGAGCAGCTTGTCCGCGCCGGTGAAGGCCGGTACG
The DNA here is from genome assembly GCF_045207655.1 of Embleya sp. NBC_00888. Classification (NCBI taxonomy): domain Bacteria; kingdom Bacillati; phylum Actinomycetota; class Actinomycetes; order Kitasatosporales; family Streptomycetaceae; genus Embleya; species Embleya sp. NBC_00888. The sequence continues at coordinate 4,748,442 of NZ_CP108784.1, forward strand.
AGGGTCTCGGGCCGTTCGTAGTCCGCCTCGCGCACCTCGACCCCGCGGGCGGCGAGGTCGGCGGCCTTGGCCGGCGTACGGACCGCGGCGACGATTTCCGAGGCGGGGGTGCCGCGCTCCAGCAGGGCGTCGATGACGAGGCGGCCGAACTGCCCGGTGGCTCCGGTGACGACGATCATGGCGAGCTTCCTCTCTTCCGCGCCGAACCCGTCGTCCGGCCGCTGTCCAAACGATTGCACTAACTTTTCGAAAGCGCAAGCGTTGGGAGAGCGCAGCACTTTCGAAAGTGCTGACTCGGAGGTAGCCTCAAAGCATGCCGACGCAGCCGCAGACGCACACGACGAAGGGGGCAGCGATGGAAACCGAGACCGAGACCGGGCCGGACCCGACCCCGGAGTTCGAGTTCGACGTGTTCGCGAAGGCGTGCGTCTCGCGTGCGGCCATGGAGCACATCACCGGCCGCTGGGGCGTGCTGGTCCTGGGCGGGCTGTACGACGGCCCGATGCGCTTCAACGCGCTGCGCCGCAGGGTCGACGGGGTCAGCGAGAAGATGCTGGCGCAGACCTTGCAGGCGCTGGAGCGGGACGGCTTCGTGCTCCGCGAGGTGCACAGCGCGATCCCGCCCAGGGTGGAGTACACGCTCACCGAACTGGGCGCCGCGACGGCGGCCAAGCTGCTCGACCTGATCAAGCACCTGGAGGGCCACATGGCGCAGGTGCTGATCGCACGCGAGGAGTACGACCGCGCGCACGCCTGAGGGCCCCAGGCCGTCGGTCGCGGAGACGAGTGAGGGATCCGCGGACCGGGCCGGGCCCGCGGAGACAACCGAGGGGTCGGGAGCACGAGCGTGATCCTCGTGCTCCCGACCCCTCGGTCGGTCCGGCCCGTTCGGGACCGGCTCAGATGCTCCAGACCCCCGCGCCCAGCATCGACTTGATCTCGCCCGCGAGGCCGCCCTCGGGGTTGACCCGGAAGTCCAGGTTGTAGCGGGTGCGCATGCGCGCGCTCTCCAGGATCAGGTGCACCGGGTTGTCCCCGGGGTGTGAGGAGAGCACCCGCTTGATGTCCTTCACCAGCTTTTCGTTGACCTTGGTGGTGGGCAGCCGCAGGCACACCGGGGCCTTGCCGCCGTGTTCGGCCGAGCCGATGTCGAGCGGGACCAGTTCGGAGCCGAACACGCTCAGCGCGCCGTCGCGTTCGTTGAGCCGGCCCTTGATGCTGACCGCGACGTCCTCCTCCAGCGCGTGCGCGACCAGCGTGTACGACTGCGGGAAGAACAACACCTCGATCTCGCCGTCGTGGTCGGCGAGGTTGATCATCGCCCACGGCGAACCGCTCTTGTTGACCTTGCGTTGGATGCCGGTGATCAGGCCCGCCAACTGCACCTGACCCTCGGTCCGGCCGGAGTTCTTCAGCTCGGTGATCGAGGTGTCGCGGTGTCGGGACAGGATGTGCTCGGCGCCGTCGAGCGGATGCGCGGAGACGTACAGGCCGAGCATCTCGCGCTCGGTGGCCAGTTTGAGCTTGCGCGGCCACTCCTGGTCGGTGAGCGTGAAGTCCAGCCCGACGGCCGGTTCCGCGGCGGCCTCGTCGCCGCCGCCGAACAGGTCGTACTGACCCGCCGCCTCCTGCTTCTTCAGGCCCACCACCGCGTCCAGGGCCTGTTCGTGGACGTCCACCAGGGCCCGGCGGGTGTGCCCGAGCGCGTCGAACGACCCGGCCTTGACCAGCGATTCGACCGCGCGCTTGTTGCACGCGGGCAGGCCGATCTTGGTCAGGAAGTCGGCGAAGGAGTTGAACTTCCCCTTGCTCGTGCGCGCCTCGACGATGTCGTTGATGACGTTGTCGCCCACGTTGCGGATCGCCCGCAGGCCGAATCGCACGTCGGAGCCGACGGCGGTGAAGTCGGCCACGGACTCGTTGACGTCCGGCGAGAGCACCCGGATGCCGGCCGACCTGGCGTCGGCCAGGTACATGCCCATCTTGTCCTTTTCATCGCCCACCGAGGTGAGCAGCGCGGCCATGTACTCGGCGGGGAAGTTCGCCTTGAGATAGGCCGTTTGGTAGGAAACCAGGCCGTACGCGGCCGAGTGCGACTTGTTGAACGCGTAGCCGGCGAACGGGACCAGTACGTCCCACACCGCCTGGATCGCCTCGTCACCGTAGCCGCGTTCGCGGCAACCCTCCTGGAACGGGATGAACTCCTTCTCCAGGACTTCCTTCTTCTTTTTGCCCATCGCCCGGCGCAGCAGGTCGGCCTGGCCGAGGCTGTAGCCGGCCAACACCTGCGCGGCACGCTGTACCTGCTCCTGATACACGATCAGACCGTAGGTGGGGCCCAGGACTTCGTTGAGCGGCTTCTCCAACTCCGGGTGGATGGGCGTGATCTCCTGCTGCCCGTTCTTGCGGAGTGCGTAGTTGATGTGCGAGTTCATGCCCATCGGACCGGGCCGGTACAGCGCGGAGACGGCGGAGATGTCCTCGAACTCGGTCGGCTTCATCAGCTTGAGCAGCGCGCGCATGGGGCCGCCATCGAGCTGGAACACGCCCAACGTCTCGCCCCGGGAGAGCAGATCGAACGTGGTCGGGTCGTCGAGCGGGATCTTCTCGATGTCGACGTCGATGCCCCGGTTGGCCTTGATGATCTTGATGGCGTGATCGATGATGCCCAGGTTCCGCAGACCCAGGAAGTCCATCTTGACCAGACCCATCAACTCGCACGACGGGTAGTCGAAGCCGGTGATGATCACGCCGTCCTTGTCCCGCCGGTGCAGCGGGATCAGGTCGATCAGCGGCGTCGAGGACAGGATGACCGCGGCGGCGTGCACTCCGGTGCCGCGGGTCAGGCCCTCGATGCCGCGCGCGGTGTCGATCACCATCTTCACTTCGGGGTCGGACTCGTACAGCGCGCGGATCTCGCCGGCCTCGGTGTAGCGCGCGTGGTCCTTGTCGAACATGCCCGCCAGCGGCATCGACTTGCCCATGATGTCCGGTGGGTACGCCTTGGTGATGCGGTCGCCGGTGGCGAACGGGAAGCCCAGGATCCGGCTGGAGTCCTTGATCGCGGCCTTGGCCTTGATCGTGCCGAAGGTGTTGACCTGTGCGGTGTAGGCCGAGCCGTACTTCTCGGTGACGTAGCGCACCATCTGGTCGCGCTGGCGGTCGTCGAAGTCGATGTCGACGTCCGGCGGGTTGATGCGCTCGGGGTTGAGGAAGCGCTCGAACAGCAGGTCGTAGTCGAGCGGGTTCAGGCCGGTGATGCCGGTGAGGTAGGCGACCATCGATCCGGCCGCCGAGCCGCGACCGGGGCCGACCGGGATGCCGTTGTCCCGGGCGTACTGGCAGATGTCGGCGACCACGAGGAAGTAGGAGTCGAAGCCCATGGGCGTGATCACGCCCATCTCCAACTCGATCCGGTCCAGCACCTCCTGGCTCGGGCTGTCGCCGAACCGCCGCTGCAGGCCCGCGGCGATCTTCTTGCGCAGGTAGGTCGCCTGCGTCTCGCCCTCCGGGACGTCGAACTGCGGCATCCGGTTGACCTCGGCGAACACCTCGTCGTAGGGCAGGATGCGCTCGGCGATCGCGAGGGTGTTGTCGCAGGACTCGGGCACCTCGGCGAACAGCCGGCGCATCTCGTCGGAGGTCTTGATGTAGTAGCCGGTGCCGGCGAACTTGAACCGGTTCGGGTCGGCCTTGTTCTTGCCCACGCCCACGCACAGCAGCGAGTCGTGCGCGTCGGCCTGGTCCTCGGTGACGTAGTGCGAGTCGTTGGTGGCCAGGAGCGGGATGCTCAGCTCCTTGGCGATCCGCAGCAGGTCCTGACGCACCGTGCGCTCGATGTCGAGGCCGTGGTCCATCAGTTCCAGGAAGTAGTTCTCCTTGCCGAAGATGTCCTGGTACGCCGAGGCCGCCTTGATCGCCTCGTCGTACTGACCCAGGCGCAGCCGGGTCTGCACCTCGCCGGACGGGCAGCCGGTGGTGGCGATGATGCCCTCGTGGTGCCGCGCGATCAGTTCGCGGTCCATCCGGGGCTTCATGTAGTAGCCCTCGATGGACGCCAGGCTGGAGAGCCGGAACAGGTTGCGCAGGCCCTGGGCGTTCTCCGCCCACATCGTCATGTGGGTGTACCGGCCGCCACCGGAGACGTCCTTGCCGCCCTCGCCGTCCTCGCTCGGGGCGCGCTTGCCGCCGGGCGCCCAGAACTCGGGGCGGCGGGCGTGCCGGGTGCTGGGGGCGACGTACGCCTCGATGCCGATGATCGGCTTGACGCCGTGCTTCTTGGACGTGCCCTGGAACTCGTAGGCGCCGAACATGTTGCCGTGGTCGCTCATGGCCACCGCCGGCATGCCCTGGCGGGCCACCTCGGCGAACAGCTTGTCGTTCTTCGCCGCTCCGTCCAGCATCGAGTATTCGGTGTGGACATGCAGGTGAACGAACGAGTCAGACACGGTGTGTGAGGCTCCTCGAAGGGGGCGGCGGGGACCATCCACCATAACGCGGCGCAGGCCGGCAACCGGGTGTCCGAGGCGGGTGTCCACGCCTGTCGGCGAAGGCTTTTCCGAGTCGTTTCCGACCCGTACCCGAGTGGCCCCGGAGTGGCCCGCGAAGTGGTCTGTGCGGTGGTTCGGCGGGGTTTGGTGGGGGTTCGCGAGGGGGGTCAGCGGGCGTCGGCGGGCTCCTCGGCGTGCGGGTGGGTGTGCGGGTGGGTGTGCGCTCGGGCGGCTTCGGCGGCGGCCTGTGCGGCGGCTTCGCGGCGGCGCAGCGGGGGGAGGGTGGGGGGTGGTTGGCGACGCTCGGGGAGCTCGGCGAGCAGCACCTTCGTGGCCTCGGCGATCGCGGCGACGGCGCGCTCGACGGCTTCCTCGGTGCGGGTCGACGTGGTCTGCACGCCACCTACTTTGCGGACGTATTGACGGGCGGCGGCTTCGATCTCCACGTCGGTGGCGGCGGGGTCGAGTCCGCGGAGCGTCGTGATGTTTCGGCACATACCTTCAGGCTAGGCGGGGTGGCCGACACGCACGCGGCGCGGCCGTTGCCGGTGGGCGTGGGTCGACCCGGGCCGGCCTGCCTTGTCCTCAAACGCCGGACGGGCTGGATTGGCTGCCTGTCGTCGTGGCCTTGCCGGCCTGCGGCCTGCTTTGTCCTCAAACGCCGGACGGGCTGGGTTGGGTTGCGGCCCGCTTGTCCTCAAGCGCCGGACGGGTTGGGTTGGCTGTTCGTTGTCGTGGGCTTGCCGGCTTGCGGCCTGCTTTGTCCTCAAACGCCGGACGGGCTGAGTTGGGTTGCGGCCTGCCTGTCTTCGGGTGCCGGGCGGGCTGGGTTGGGTTGTGGCCTGTTTGTCCTCGGGTGGCGGTGGGCTGGAGTTGGTTGGGTTGTCGGGTTGGGTGCGGAGGGTGGGGTGGGGGTTCGGGTGCGTGTTCGGCGCAGTGGCCGTTGCCTTGGGGGGGTTTGGGCGTTGGGACTTGTGTCGGTCGGGTGTGAGGAGGAGGGCGCATGGGTGCGGTCGGTGCGGGGCCCGGGCGGTTGTTGGTTTCGTCGGGGACGCGCGACCACCGCTACGACCCGGCGACCGCCTGGCGGGTGTACCAGGGCGAGGACGGCAGCCTCACGGTCAGCACGGACGCGTGGCAGGAGGAGTCGCACACGCTGATGGCGATCCGCACCGACTGGTACGCCGACGCCGCGGCGGCCTCCGCGGCGGGCGGGATGCCGCCGGACGTGGCCGGCCGGGTCACTCGCGCGCTGGGCACCGAGCCGGTCCCGCCACCGCCGTACCGCGACTTCGCCGAGGCGTTTCGCGCGGGCGTGACGCCGTCCCACCCCGAGCCGGTCGCCGGCCTGGAGCTGGCCGTGCGGCACCGGCCCGCGCAGGACGAGTTCGGCGTGGGCGGCGACTGGTACGACGTGTTCACGCTGGACGACGGCCAGGTCGCGCTGGTGGTCGGCGACGTCCAGGGCCACGGTGCGGGCACGGCGCCGATCATGGCCAGGATCCGCACCCTGCTGCACGCGTACGCGGTGGTCACCCCGGACCCCGGCCGGACGCTCGCCCTGGTGAACGACTTCCTGGACCGGTTCCCCGGCCCGGCCTACGCCACCTGCACGCTGGCCTACCTGGACCCGGCCACCGGCAGCCTCCGGGTCGCGCGTGCCGCGCACCCGCCGCTGCTGCTCGCGGATCCGGCCGGCACGCCGCGGATCGAGGACGTCGAGGGCGGGCTGCCGCTGGGCATGCTGGCCGATCAGGGCTATCCGTGCACGACGCTGACCGTGGCCCCGGGGGAGACCCTGGTGCTGGTCACCGACGGGCTCGTCGAGGGTCCGCAGTTGTCCTTGGACCGGGGCATGGAACGGCTCGCGCACCGCTTCGAACGCAGCCGGGGCCTGGATCTGGAGGCGACCGCGGAGCGCCTGTTCGGGCTTGCCGACCTGACCGGTCATCGGGACGACGTGACCTTGTTGTTGGCGCGTACCAAGGCGGGTTGAACGCGCCCCATTTCGCCCGTCGAAACGATCTTGCCCTAAAAGCGCGGCGGTGATTGTCGACCGCTCTTCGATTTCGGGCCGGTCGGTGTTTTCCGATGCGTTCATCGGGGCGCTTCCGCGCGGTCGCGGCAGGGGTGTCGCGGGCCACAAAGGGCCGTTCCGCTGGATCTTCGGCCTTTGCCGCGAGAGGATCTGACTATGCGTCAGCTCGATGTCCCGGGCGGCGCCTGACATCTGACGTGACGTTAGCCACGTGTAAACAAAGTTCCGGCCGACGCTCGCATACTGTCCCGTACGCAGACCTCATACAGGCGTACGCAGCGCTGGTTGAACCAGGCGATTTTGGGAGGCTCCACGTGGAGTTCGGCATCTTCCTGAACGGGTACACCCCCGGTCCGGCCGCTCACGATCGCGCGAGCGAGCACCTCGTGCTCATGCGCGAGATGGAATTGGCCATCAAGGCCGACAAGCACAACTGGAAGTACGCCTGGTTCGGCGAGCACCACGGTCTGGTCGAGTACAGCCACATGTCGGCTCCCGAGGTCGTCATCGGCTACGTCGCGGCGAAGACCGAGCGGATCCACCTGGCGACCGGCATCAACAGCCTGTCGCCGCGCAAGGAGCACCCGGTCCGCTACGCGGAGCGCGCCGCGATGATGGACCACATCACCGAGGGCCGCTTCGAGTGGGGCACCGGTCGCGGCGCGGGCAGCCACGAGATGGCCTCGTTCAACATCATGGACAAGAACTCGACGAAGACCGAGTGGGACGAGGTCGTTCGCGAGATCCCCCGGATGTGGGCGCAGACGGACTACACGTTCGAGGGCGACCACTTCACCGTGCCGACCCCGCACGACATCCACCCGAAGCCGTACGGCGAGTCGCACCCGCCGATCTGGGTCGCCTGCGGCAACCCGGCCACCTTCGGCAAGGCCGGCTCGATGGGCATCGGCGCGATCGCGTTCAACTTCGAACCGGTCCACAACCTCAAGGGCCGCATCGAGGCCTACAAGGAAGCCGCCGAGAACCCGGTCGAGATCATCGGCGACTACCAGAACAACAACGTGATGATGACGAACGCCGTCATCTGTCTGTCCGACCGCAAGCGTGCCCGCGAGATCGCGCTCAGCAAGGGCCGCGGCTACCTGGTCACCCTGGTGAACCTGTACCACGACACCATGCCCAAGTCGGCGGACGCGATCACCTGGCCGTCGCCCACGTTCGACCTCTCGATGGGCGGCGACGAGCTGCTCGACGAGCTGATCAAGGGTGGCTACATGCTCGTCGGCACCCCCGACGAGGTGTGCGAGCAGGTCGAGGCATACCAGAACGTGGGCTGTGACCAGCTCGTCTTCGGTATCAACGACGGCATGACGCACGAGGAGAACCTCGAGATGATCGAGCTCTTCGGCGACAAGGTCATCCCCGCGTTCGACAAGGACCCGGAGCACTCGACCACCAAGTACCGCCGCACCGCGGTGCCCAAGTTCGGTCGCTTCCAGGGCGCGGGCCCGGACCCCGACCTCAAGGTCGAGGTGCTCCCGACGAGCGCGGTCCTGCCGCTCCCGTACCCCTCGGCGTAACGCGAGCAGCACGCGGGCGGAACCAGGCGACACGCACCAGGCCATCGGGGCATCCCGGTGGCCTCGTGCGTTTCGGCACCGGGTCGCCACGTGCCGCGGCGCGGGCGGGATCAACGCGCCGGTGGGTCCACCGGGCGGGTTCGCGCCGCGTGAGGTTCGAGCTCCTCGGGCGCATCGTCGTCGGGACGCCCGTCCACGTCGTCCCCGGCACGGCGTCGCCTGCGCCGGTTGCGGGCGGCGAGGACGCGGCGGGCGACCTCGACCGCCGCGGCGATCACCGCGGCGGTGGCCAGACCCGCGCCGATGCCCTTGATCGGGCTGTCCTTGAACGCGGTCCCGCCCCAGAAACCCAGCATCACGCCGTAGATCGCCCAGGTCAGGCCCGCGATCGCGGTGAACACCCGAAACCGCGCGAGCGGATACTCGACCATGCCGGCGACCAGCGAGATCGCGGTCCGACCGCCGGGGATGTACCGGCCGACCACGATCATCGCGCCGCCGCGTTCGGCCAACCAGCGTTCCGCCTGCTTCCGGGCCCGTTGGCCGCGCTCGCCGCTGAGCATGTGCCGGTTCGCGAACGGTTCGGCCCACCGACCGATCGCGTAGGTGATGTTGTCGCCGAGGAAGGCGCCGATCGCGCCGGCCAGTATGAGCAGGAAGAGGTTGGGCGACCAGCCCGTGACGGTGGCGAAGACACCGCACGCGATCAGCGCGCTCTCGCTCGGCAGGATCGGCAACATCGCGTCCAGGAGCGCGGTGAGGAAGACGATCAGGTAGGCCCACGGCGAGCCCGCGAAGGACATGATCGGGTCGAACCACGCGTCCACGCGCACTCCCTCCTCGTCGTCCGGTGGCGGTCCGCGACCGATTCGGCCGATGCCTCGCTCGATCGTTCGGTCCGGGTTTCTGTTCGGCGGCTACCCGTCGAGCCCGGAAACAAGGCACCGTGCGCCGATCGGTCGAACGTCTGTCAGGCTTGATCCCTTCGGCTCGGCCCCTCGATCGACGCGGGTCGTGCGACGCGAAGCATTCGAAGCAGACGAACAACGCGAGGGACGTGGCATGGACGCCGTTCACGAAGGCCTGGACGCCGTGCGGGCGGAGCTGGTCGGCCTCGATCGCCCCGTGGTGCGCCTGTTGGAGCCGGGTCTGCCGGCCGAGGCGGTCCGTACCCGGGTGGGTGCCGAGGTGCCCGCCGAACTGGTCTCCTGGTTCGGCTGGGCGGACGGCACCCGCGAGGAGCCGGACCAATTGGTGGACGAGGCGTCGTTCATACCGGGCTACGTGTTGGTCAGCCTGGCCGAGGCGCTGGAGTTTCGCGAGGAGGTCGAGATGGACCAGCCGGAGGGTGTGCAGTGGCTGCCGCTGCTGGTGTCCCCGGCCGCCGACTTCTACGCGGCGGTCTGGGACGGTGCGGACGTCCAGGTGGCGAGCTACGTGCAGGGCGCGGACGAGCCGATGGTGTACGCGTCGATCCCGCTGATGTTGCGCACGGTCACCGAGAGCTTCCGGACCGGGGCTTTCGAGGTGGACGAAGAGGGCTACTTCGACATGCACCCCGAGCTGTGCGACCGGGTCTATGAGGCCCTGAACGGCTGATGCGTGGCACGCGGATGAGGTAATTCTCGTCACCCCACGGCGCACGTACGGGCGCGTACGTCGCTGGGCTACCTTGTCCGCGTGTCTATACCCCGCCGCCGGACCGTCGCGCTCGGCCTCGTTCCGCTGCTGATCGCAGGTCTGGCCTCGTGCGGACTGCTCTCCGACTCCGGCGACTCGTCGGGCAAGACCAAGAACGCCTCGGACGCCGATCCCGTGGTCGGCAGGCCCTACCCCTCGGCGGCTCCGGGCACCGGCTCCGCGCCGCCGCCGGCCACGGCCGCGCCCGGGACGGAGATCACCGTCGCGCTCGCGGGCGACGTGCACTTCTTCGAGCGCACCCAGTCGCGGCTGAACGCCGGCACCGAGGGCGCGCTCGGCCCGATCGGCAAGACGCTCGCGGCCGCCGACCTGGCGATGGTCAACCTGGAGAGCGCGATCACCGAGCGGGGCACGCCGGAGAACAAGACGTACCACTTCCGGGCCCCGGCCAAGGCGCTTACCGAACTCCATTCGACCGGCATAGACGTGGTCAGCATGGCCAACAACCACGCCGTGGACTACGGCAAGGCCGGCCTGGAGGACTCGATCGCCGCGGCGCGGAACCCGCCGATCGGCGTGGTCGGCATCGGCAAGGACGCCGAGCAGGCGTACCGCCCGTTCGTCAAGAACGTGAAGGGCGTCAAGGTCGCGTTCCTGGCCGCGAGCCAGGTGCAGGACATCACCAACCAGCTCTACCAGGCGGGCAACGCCAAGCCCGGGATAGCCACCGCGTTGCAGACCGACCGGCTGGTGCGCGCGGTGCGGGAGGCGAAGGCGCAGGCGGACGTGGTGATCGTGTACATGCACTGGGGCATCGAGGGCGACAAGTGCCCGAGCGCGGACCAGAAGAGCGTGACGCGCAAGCTCGCGGACGCGGGCGCGGCGGCGGTGTTGGGCACGCACGCGCACGTGATGCAGGGCGCCGGCTGGCTGGGTGACACGTATGTGGGCTACGGCTACGGCAACTTCCTGTGGTATGGCACGTCGCCGTACCCGAACTCGGACGACACCGGCGTGGCGACCCTGACCATCAAGGACGGCAAGGTCGTCGGCGAGAAGTTCACCCCGGGCTCGATCGACAAGCGCGGCGTGCCGATGCCGGTGACCGGTGCCGAGTCCAAGCGCATCCTGGACCGTCGGGAGACGTTGCGGTCGTGCACGGGGTTGACCGCGGCGCCGAAGAAGTAGCGCGGCACTCGGGGGTCCCGCGGGCGTGCGGTGAGCGGGGCGATGTCGGCCGGCTCGGGACCGGGTCGAGATCGCGGTGGTGTTGGTAGATTGCCGGGCATGTTCCTCCTCTGTGCGTAGGACCGCTCCGGCCGAGCCCCGTCGACGGGGCCGGTCGTTCGAGCGTCCACACAGGTTTTCGGTGCGGCCGGGTCGTGCCGACTTCGCGGAGGAATCCCGACACCGTGGCTGACGAGCCCGCTTTCGTTCGTGCCGACGCGCGTCCCGCGCCGGTTCCCTCCTATGCCGCCGTGCTGCGGATCCCTGGTGCCCGACGGGCGTTCGGGGCCGCGCTGGTGGGGCGACTGTCGTACGGGACGGTCGCGCTTTCGCTTTTGTTGGCGGTCAAGGCCGGTACCGGGTCGTACGCGGTGGCGGGCACGGTGATGGCGCTGTTCGGCGCGACGAGCGTGTTCCTGTCGCCGGCGCGGGCGGCGCTGGTGGACCGGTACGGGCTGCGGCGGGCGTTGCCGCCGATGGTCGCGGTGTACGCCACCTTGCTGGTCGGGATCGCCGCGGCGACCTGGCGGCCGGGGGCCTCCGGGGTGTGGTTGGGGGCCGCGGTCGCGGCGGCCGGGGCCTGTACGCCGCCGGTCGGTCCGGTGATGCGCGCGCTGTGGAGCGAACTGGCCCCCGACCGCGAGCTGTTGCAGCGCGCGTACAGCCTGGACGGGGTGGCCGAGGAGATCGTGCTCGCCTTCGGGCCGTTGCTGGTGGGCGTTCTGGTGGGCCTGGCGCCGGCGGCGACCGGGGTGCTGGTGAGCGCGGGGCTGATCTCGGTCGGCACGCTCGCACTGGTGTCGTCGCCGGCGGTGGGACGGTCGGCGGCGCGTGCGGAGGCAGCCGTGCCGGACGGCGTGCGGCATCCGGCACCGGCCCGAACCGGCTTGTGGCGGGCGGTGGTTGCCGCCGCCGGGGTCGGGCTGTGTCTGGGCGGGATCGACCTGCTCGCGGTCGCGTTCGCCGACCGGCGCGGGCACGCGGCGGCGGTGGCCTGGATCCTGGCCGCGCTCTCGATCGGCAGCGCGGTGGGTGGCCTGACGTACGGGGCGATCCGATGGCGGGTCGCGGCCGACCGCCGGCTGCCGCTGCTCGCGCTCGGCCTGGGACTGTCCCTGGCCGCGGCCGGGCTGTCGCCGAACCTGTACGTCCTGGCCGCGGCCGCCGCGGTCACCGGCCTCTTCGTGGCGCCGACGATCACCACCGCCTACCTGTCGGCCGACGCCTGCGCGACCGCGAACACCCGGACCAGGGTGGGCGCGTGGGTCAACACCGCACTCAACGCGGGCGCCTCGACCGGCACCGCGACCACGGGCCTCCTGATCGGCCGGGTGCCACTACCGCTGATCTTCGCGGTGGCGGCCCTCCCGACGCTGTTCGCCGCCGCGACGATCACCATCCGCCCTGCCCCACCGGAGTCGTGACGCTCCGTCGGGCCACGGCGCTCATAGCGTCCAGGACAGGGCTTCGGCACCCTGCCCGGTCGGAAGCCCGCCGGAGGTGGGGGCGGGGATCCGGGCTTCCTGGGAGCCGTCGGCGGAGACGGTCCAGCCGAACGCCTCCACGCTCGGCCGGCCGGCCGCGCACCAGCGGGCCCACGCCGCTTCGATCTCGTTCCACAGGTGGCGCGGTCCGTGTCGACGCACGGTGAAGGCGTCGAGTTGCCGGCCGTCGTAGTCGACGCTCGCCCACGAGGTGCCGGCCTCGTCGCCCACCCACAGGCGGGTGTGCACACCCTCGACGTCGGGGTCGTCGTCCCAGTGCTGCCAGACGCCGGGCACCATCAGGCCGATCGCGAACTCGGCGACGGGGTCGCCGCCGGCCACGTCCCAGGGTGACAGCGCGGTGCCGCTCGACGCGGGGACCTGGTCCGGGAGGACGACCTGGCGGATGTCGGTGACGCGGGAGCGGTGTCCGCGCAGGTGCATGAACGCTCCGCCCGCGCGGAAGCGGCCGTGTGCTCGGCCCAGGTCGTCGACGGTGGCCACGAGGGTGCCGTTGGCGGTCCAGGCGGTCGCCCACGGCGTGACGATCACGGCTCCGGGCCGGCACTGCCGAATCCGGGCCGGCGGGAGGTGGGTTACCGCCGCGCCCGACAGGATTCGGTCGTAGGGGGCGCCGGTGGCCCAGCCATCGGCGCCGTCTCCCCAGACGACGGTGGGATGCCACCCGAGCGCGGCCAGGCGGGTGCGTGCGGCCCGGGCGAGCGCCGCGTCCACCTCGATGGTCACCACGTGTCCGTCGCCCAGCCGATACGCGAGCAGTCCGGCGCTCCAACCGGTCCCGGTGCCGATCTCCAGGACGCGGTGCCCTTCGGTGACTTCGAGGGCCAACAGATGCGCCGCCACGATCGAGGGTTGCGACGCCGAGGAGGAAGGCCACTCCGGCCCGCCCGGTCTCGGCGCGCCGCCGTCGCACACCTGCACGACCACCGGCTCGTTCGCGTACGCGGCCGACCACCAGCGTCGGGGGTCCTCGTCACGCTCGCAGCGCTCGTGTCGATCGCCGTCCGGCCGACGCAACCACACCACCTGGGGCAGGAACGCATGGCGCGGGATGCCCACGAAGGCGTCCCGCCACCCTTGGGGCAACTCACCGACCGACTCCTCGATCAGGCGGAGCAGACCCACCCGGACCTCCTTCGTCCCCTCGGCGCCCACGGACACCCGCCTCACCGCCCCTTCGGCGTGCCGGGACGAGCGGGCTTGTCCGGTGGAATGGGCGGCGGAACCGGCTTCTGCGGCTTGTGCCCGTCATCCGTCGCGGGGTCGCGATGCTTTCCCATGAAATCTCCTCGACAAGGTTCGAAGTTGCTTTCCATGGATACTCAGGCCTGCTGCCAAATGTCCAATTTCAGTCGCGTTCCTGCATCGACTGCGTTCGGAAGGATGCGGCCCAGGATTCGATTTCCGCCCGTGCCTCGTCGCCGGAAAGTGAGAGGCCGGTGAAGTACTCGAACAGGCTTCGGTGATATAAAACGTCCTTCGGGTCGCGGAAGACCAGTTGTCCGCTGAACAACTCGACAGTTACCAGGTGGTCGCCATAGACGACGAACGTATTGAACGGGGCATCCGTCAGTCGGCGACGGAGCGGCAATATATGCACGTGGATCTGCGGGAGTCTCGATACGGCAACAAGGTGATCCAGTTGTAGCGCCATTGCCGATGCCTGGCACAGTTGCCAGCGGATTGCGGACTCCGTCAAAAGGAAGTCGAATCGTTTCCGGCGATCATGCAGTACCGACTGTCGTTCGAGCTTTATGGCCATCATCCGTGCCGTGTCACCGGCCGCGGGGTCGACGGCCGGTGCCAGGGCCTGCCGCATGTACTCCGGCGTCTGGAGCAGGCCCGTGATCATCACCGGCAGGAAATGTCGGATGTGATCGGCGCCGGCTTCGAGCGCCGCCAACTCGCGTTGGCGGTGGTGGAGACCACGCCGGACCGACGTGCGGACGTCTTCGTACTCGGTGTTGGCCACTTCCGCCAGGCGGGTGATCTCGTCTGCGGTTGCGGTATCCACGTCGAGGGCTTCCAGTATCTGCCGCACGTCGAGGATGGACGGCAGAGTTCGTCCGGTTTCGATCCGGGAGATCTTGCTCTGCGACATGGCGCATCGAATCGCCAAGCGCTCGCCGGAGAGACCGCTTGCATTCCGCAGAGCTCGCAGGGCCGAGGCCAGGCGCAATCGGTCCCGGCCCGCCTGTCGCGGGTCGAAGGTCAATCCGAGAGATATTCCGAGAGGGGGACGGACAGGGCGATTGCCGTTTCCTTCGACCAGCGATACCAGGCGAGATCCGGAGACTCCAGCAGAATGCGAGCAATCTGAGCGCCGTGTTCGTCGTATCGCATCTCGACGACTTTCGAGTCGTCGAGCATCCAGAAATCTGAAGGCAGCGAGGGGACGTCCTGAAGGCTCGTCGTGTCGAGAATTCTGACGTCTTCACCGGCCGCGACGTTGTAGCGATATGCCGCGAACTCGTATCGAAGGTAATCGGACAGGGGCGGTGTGACGACGTGGACCCGTCCGACCCGGCGCCCGCTCCTCCGGTAGCGGGCGAGCTTCGTCAGCCACGGATCATCTTCGGGAAGGGCCAGACGGCCGGTAGCCAGGAAATCGGCGTATTCCTGCTCTTCACCGACCATGGAATACGCGGACAGCGTCTCCAGTCTGAACGCTTCGTGTGCGAACGAGTCGAAGAACGCGGTCCAGCGCTCACCAGCCAAGTGCACGCGCGGCCTCCCGGAGCACCTCTTCCGGCAGCGAGACGACTGCCTCCCCCTCAGGCGTTCGGTGATCCACGAGGAAGCCTTGAACGGCGATCGTGCCGTTCAGGTCGGTGGTGAAGACAGTCGGGCAGTCGTTCGACCGACATTCCGGATTCCCGCCCGCGACGCGCGACAGCTTCATGTTTCGCCCTCCGTGTTCGTTCGACTACCTATGGGGACGCTAGGAGATGGCGACGAGCCGGGGCAAGGGCTACTCGCGTTGCTGCATAAAACGGGCGCGGGGACGTGGCCTGGGTGCCGAGGGCGTCGGGTCAGCGTTCGGCGAGGCGGGCCAGGGGGTTGCCGGTGAGGCGGTAGCCGAGCCATTCGCGTTCAGGGAGGGCGCCCAGGGAGTCGTAGAAGCCGATACTGGGCTCGTTCCAGTCCAGGACCGCCCATTGGAGGCGCGCGTAGCCGCGGGAGATGCAGATGGCGGCGAGGCTCTCGAGGAGCGCCGTGCCGTGGCCGCCGCCGCGGGCCTGGGGGCGGACGTACAGGTCCTCGAGGTAGATGCCCGGTACGCCCTCCCAGGTCGAGAACGTCGTGAACCACAGGGCGTAGCCGACCACCTCGCCGCTTTCCTCGTCCTCGGCGACGTGTGCGAAGGCCGCCGGGTTCGGGCCGAAGAGGGCCGTGTGGAGTTGGGCCTCCGTCGACTTGACCTCGTGCAGCAGCTTCTCGTAATCGGCGAGTTCGCGGACGAGGGTGTGGATGGCGGGGACGTCTGCTGCGGTGGCTTCGCGGATCATGGTGCGAAGCTATCGCGACCCCGCCGGTCGGCTCGGGGGATTTTCCGCCCGCGCTATGCCGTGGGCGCCATGTACATGTAGGACTTCTCCTCGCTGCGCGAGGAGATCCGCCAGTCGCCGGCCACGCGCGTGAACGTGTCGATGTACCACAGGCCGCAGAACATCACCGGGCCCGGCGTCTCGTCGTCATCGCCCTTGAAGACCATCGGGTTGTGACACATCGTGCGGCCCGTGGCGGTGTCGCCGTCGACGGTGATCGACGAGTTCGATATCAGGTGCTGGTAGGCACCGAAGCCCGGCATCACCGAGGCCAGGAACTCCTTCGTCTCCTTCAGGCCGCCCTTGGAGCCGCCCATCGCCGAGTAGTCGATCAGGGCGTCGGCGGTGAAGACCGTGTCCAGGGCGTCCCAGTCGCCGGTGTCCACGGCGTGCGAGTAACGGACCATCAGGTCCTGGATCTCCATCCGGTCCGAGATCTCCTGAAGCGTCAGCATGTGCGTGCCCACCCTCTCCGGCCCTGCGGCGTCGTTCCGTGATCACGGGTCGATCCGAGGGGCCAACTTGACACGAACAAGCACATGGCGAAAGAGGCACCGCCTCGGCGGGGCGGTGAAAAGTCCGGTCCTGGGGTTAGTACGAAGAATGCTCGGGGGACTGGCCCCGCTATCGGTATCCGGGCCGTCGTTCGGCGGCAGCGGCCGAATCCGAGGGAGACATCGTGGGCAGGACGACGCGGCGGCGGGTCACGGGCGCGCTGACGGCCGTTGTGATCGCCCTGGGCGGGTTGGGCGCGTGCAGCGACGACGACGGGTCGAAGAAGGACTCGTCCAAGGACGGCGCCACCGCCGGCGCCAACGTCGCCTCGGGTTCGGCCGCGCCGAGCAACGCGCTCGCGAACGACCTCCAGGCGAAGTACCAGGAGGTCGTACGCAACGTGCTGCCCTCGGTGGTCCAGATCACCACGCAGACCGGACTCGGCTCGGGCGTCGTCTACGACGACAAGGGCAACATCGTCACGAACGCCCACGTGGTCGGCCAGGCCACGACGTTCGAGGTCACCCTCCCGAACGCGAGCAAGCCGGTCACCGCCAAGCTGGTCGCCGCGTTCGCCCCCGACGACCTCGCGGTGATCCGCCTGGACAACCCGCCCGGCGACCTCAAGCCCGCCAGGTTCGCCGACTCCGCCAAGCTCCAGGTCGGCCAGATCACCATGGCCATGGGCAACCCGCTCGGCTTGGACTCCAGCGTCACCGAGGGCATCGTCTCGGCCGTCGGCCGCACCGTCAGCGAACCGCAGAGCACCGGCTCGACCGGTGCGACCATCTCCAGCGCGATCCAGACCTCGGCGGCGATCAACCCGGGCAACAGCGGCGGTGCGCTGGTCGATCTGGACAGCCAGGTGATCGGCATCCCGACCCTGGCCGCGACCGACCCGGAGACCAACGGCGGCGCGGCGCCCGGCATCGGCTTCGCGATCCCGGCCAACACGGTCAAGTCGATCGCCGACCAGATCATCCGGAACGGCAAGGTCGACAACTCCGGCAAGGCCGCGCTGGGTGTCACCGTGCGCACCGTGGCGGGCTCCAACGGGCGGGCCTCCGGCGTCGGCGTGGTCTCCGTCCAGGAGGGCGGCGCCGCCCAGGCGGCGGGCATCCGGCAGGGCGACGTGATCACCTCGATCGACGACCAGCCGATCACCGACGTCGCGAGCCTGTCCGAGGCACTGGGCGGCAAACGACCGGGCGACAAGGCCACGGTGAGCCTGGTCCGCGCCGGCAACGGCAGTCAGGCCACCGTGGAAGCGACCCTGGGCGAGCTCGAGAGCTGAGCGAACGGCCGTCGACCCGAACACCCTCTCGACCCGGGCGCGCCCCCGACCCGACACACCCCCGACCCGGCCCGCCGCCCGATCCCGACACGCCCCCGACCCGATCCACCGTCCCTCGGCGCGAGGGACGATCTACGCGATACCGTCCCGCTCATGACGATCCCCCAGCCTCCACGCGGGCCCGGGTCGCCGTACGGGGAGCAACCATCCGTCGACGGTGACCCACACCTGTCCTGGCACCAACCGCCGGTGACCGCAGCACCCCTGATCCCGGATCAGGGGCAACCACCGCCGCCCGGCCCGCCCGCCGCGCACTTCGACCCGACCCAGCCGCCGCTACCGCCGCCGGCACCGGCCGCGAGCCCGACCGACTCCGGCGAACTCCCGCTCGCGTCGCGGACCATGCGCCTGATCGCCCGCACCACCGACTACCTGCTCACCACCGCGCTGGTGCTGCCCCTGTGGTTCCTGGCCTACCACTACCTCCAGACCAAGGCCACCGACCTGCCCACGAAGGTGGTTCGCGACGCGTTCCTGGACGTCGTGTTCGGTCGGGCCGGCGAAGCCCAACGCGCGCCGCTGGAAGCCGTGGACGGGCTGTGGGGCACCACCAAGACCCTGCTGCTCCTGTTGATCCTGGCGCACCTGCTGGTGCCCACCCTCTACGACTGGTTCATGCACGCCAGGTTCGGCCGCACGCTGGGCAAGATCATGGTGGGCGCGAAGGTGGTCCCGGTGGGCACGTCGGCGCAGGCGGTGCGCGGCCGGGTGCCGGTCGGCGGGTGGCGATCGGCCCGGCGCACCCTGGTGGCCGTGGTGGTGCCGTGGGCCGCGCTGCTGCTCACCTGGTACGAGATCGCGCTGCGCCAGTGGAGCATGGCGGGCCTGTTCGCGCTGATCACCCTGATCGGCTTCCTGGATCCGCTGGCCGTGCTCGGCCCGCGCCGGCGCACGTGGCACGACCGGACCGCGGGCACCGTGGTGGTCAACGTCAAGCTGCTCGCCCGGGGTTGGTCGGCCACCCGCAACGCTTCGGCGGCGATGGCCCAGGGCGCCCGAGAGGCGTCCGGCAGGGTGGCCCAGGGTGCTCGGGGCGCGTCCGGCGCGGTGGTCCAGGGCGCTCTGGGCGCACGTGAGCGGTGGCAGTCGACCAGGGCCCGCTCCGACGACCGGTCGTCCGGCCCCGGCGACTCGGGCCGACCCGGGGCGGGTTGAGGTCGTACCCGCCACCCCGGGACGGCCGCGGGTCAGTCCTGGATCGAGATGGCTCGGGTCGGACAGAGCCGAGCCGCCTCCTCCACCTGCGGCCGCAACCCTTCACCCGGGTTCTCGTTCAGGATGTAGAGGAAGTTGTCATCCCGGACCTCGAACACCTCGGGTGCCTCGGCCATGCAGAGTGCGTTGCTCTTGCACTTGTCGAAGTCGACGACGATCTTCACATTCGGCCCTTCGGTCGTGGAAGCGGTGCGATGCGGCGATACCTCGAAGCGGTGCCGGACGACGGCCTCCTGCGGTGGTGCGACCCGGTGGCCGCGCCCGCCGACACGCGAACCGTCGTCCCGCGCCGGGGCGTTGGCACACCCGGCGCAACCGCTGGCCTATCACGCGACCCCTCGGGTAAGGCGAGCCTTTTCGCTCGAACGGGGAACCAGCCGGTGCCCTGGGGAGGTCACAAGACCGGATGAGAGGATTCCATCCCGGTACGGCCGCAGCCGCGGGCCGGCGAACCAACACGGGAGGCACGTCCATGACGGCCGAGGGCGGCGCCGAGATACGTCCGTTGCGTCCGGGAGACCCACAACACATCGGACCGTTCCGGATCACGGGCAGACTCGGCGCGGGTGGAATGGGCGCGGTGTACGCGGGCCTGGACGGCTACGAACGCCGCGTCGCGGTCAAGGTCGTGCACGCGCAGTACGCCGACGATCCGGAGTTCCGGGCCCGGTTCACGCGCGAGGTCAACCTGCTGCGCGCGATCAAGGGCACGTGTACCACACCGGTGCTCGACGCCGATGTGGACGCCGAGACACCGTGGTTCGCGACCGAGTACGTCCCGGGCCCGACCCTGGACGTGCGGGTCAACCAGGGCGGCCCGATGCGCGGCGACGAGCTGATGGGCCTCGCGGCCGGGCTCGCCGAGGCGCTCGTCGCGCTGCACGACGCCGACGTGATCCACCGTGACCTGAAACCGCAGAACATCATCTGCTCGCCCGCCGGACCGCGCGTGCTCGACCTGGGCATCGCGCGCTCGATGGAGGACAGCGGACTCACCCGCACCGGCATGATGATCGGCTCGCCCGCGTGGATGAGCCCCGAGCGCTTCAAGGGCCACGACAGCACGCCCGCCGCCGACGTGTACGCGTGGGCGATGCTGATCACCTACGCGGCCACCGGGGTGATCCCGTTCGGTACCGGCGCGCCCGAGGTGGTCGCGCTGCGCGTGCTCCAGGAGGAGGCCGACCTGTCCGGCGTGCCGGACGCGTTGCGCCTGATCGTCAAGCGCGCGGCCGACAAGGAACCGCACTACCGGCCGCACGCCCGCGAGTTGCTGGCCTCGGTCACCCATGTGTGGCGCGGCGCGCTCGGCACCGCCGCGGCGCCCTCGCTCGACCCGGTCGCGGACGCGACGTCGCTGATCGGGCAGTTGTGGACCACGCCCGCGTCCGGCGGCCCGTGGCAGGTCCAGCAGAACCAGCAGCAGATGCCGCAGACGCCGCAGCCTCGGGTGTACGAGCCGCCGCGCGGTCCCGCGCGTTCGGGCGGCACCGCCGCCTTCGGCGCACCCAGCGTGCCGCCACCGCCCGCGCACGGCGGACCCTCGCACGACCCGTACGGCGCCTCCCCGACGCAACCGCCGCTGTATCGCGACACCCCGACCTCGGGCGCACACGGCATCCCCTCGCAGCCCTCCGGCCAGTACGGCGCGCCTTCGGGGCAGTACGGCGCCCCCTCCGGCCAGTACGGCGCGCCGTCGGGCCAGTACGGCACCGCCGGCCAGGCACACGGCACCCATCAGCACCAGGCGCCCGCCAGTGGCGCGTTCACCCCGCCCCCGGCCGGCCACGGCGCGGACACCCCGCCGCCCACCGGGCGGGCCGCGGCCCGGCAGGGCGCGGCCGGCGGCGGTGCGGGCCGCAAGCGGGTGGTCATCGTGGCCGGCGCCGCGGTGGCGGTGGTCGCGATCGCCGCCGGCGCGGTGTTCGCGTTGCGCGGCGGCGACGGGGACAAGACCAAGCCGAAGGCGAACACGAGCCCGTCCGCCGAGACGCCCAAACTCACCGGCAAACCCGGCGGCTTCACCCAGGACATCCAGGGGATGAAGTTCGCGGTGCCCGCCACCTGGGAACTCAAGCAGGTCAGCGACACCGAGGTGTGCGTACTGCCGGCCGCGACGCCGGCCGCGTTGCGCACCACGTGCGAGCGTGCCGGGCTGCGGATCTGGGTCGGCAAGAACGACCAGCGCAAGGTCGACTTCAAGAATCAGGCGAACTGGACTTTGGGGGCGAAGGCGACCTGCGTGACCCGGGCCGACGACGCGGTGGCACCGACCAGCAAGACGGACGGGAAGAAGTACGCCGAGCCGGGCAAGGGCAGCCTGAAGTACGAGTACGCGTCGTACAGCGTGACCTGCAAGAGCGGCGACTCGTTCCAGCCCCAGTTGTGGTGGTTGCCGCAGTCGATGATCTCGTTCTCCACGGCGGGCATGTCCCGCGAGTACGACGCGGACCTGAACAAGATCCTGGCGTCCGTGGACGTGACGAACTACAAGAAACCCAAGGTGTAGCCCGTCACGTCCGGCGGGACGCGGTGGGCTAGAAGTCGGCCGCCGCTGCCACCGGCAGGAACGGGTTCTCCGGTCCGGCCGGGAAGGAGCTCCAGCTCTGCTCCTCGTAGAGGTTCATCAACTCGTGCTCGGACTCCTCGGTGTCCGGCCACTCGGCGTTGACGACCACATGCACCGAGGGCTGGGGATACTGCTCCCACCACTGGACTATGTGGCCCTCGCCGTCCACCGGGACGGGGTGGTGCTCGACCCGGTGGACCATCATGTAAGGTCCGCCGGTCCACGGCCCTATGTGTGCGCCCCCCAGCGGGATCGCCGAGACCGAGTCGCCGCCGCGCGGCAGGGCGGGCCCGGCGAAGTCGCCCGAGAGCAACGAGCCCACGTACCCCGTCGGGGGACGGTCCGGTGGGACGTCCTGGTAGAAGTCCACCCGGACCCTGTACCGGATCACTCGCGTCCCCTCCGCTTCGTTTTCGTCTTGGTGGCGTGCTCGCTCGGAGCCCGGCCGGCTTGTTGCGATCGGTAATACGTATACCAGCCGGCGACGGTTCCGTTTCGTCGATCGGGCGGGGGCTGGACTTCCCGGCGGGGCGCGGGCAGGATCACGCGCACCGGAGGCGGCAGGCAGCGCCCGGATCTCTCCGTGCGCCCAGGCTCGCCGGACGAATGCGGGGAGGCACGATGGGCGGCAGCCGGGACGAGGTGGCGTCGGCACTCGCACGGGGTGGGCCGGGCGCGGGCGACGCGGGCGAGCGGGTGCGCCGATTCACCGAGTGGACGATGGTCGACGGCGACCTGGTCTGCCGCTACGTCTGGCACAACCTGCCGGATCCCACCGGCGGCGCCACCAGGTACACGGTGCCCGGGACCGAGATCGTGCGCCGGCTCGGCGACGGCGATCGCTTCGAGACGGTGGGCGAGTTCCGCAACGGCGACGACACCGACGCGATGATCGCGCGCTGGCACGCGGCGGGCGGTCCGGCCGCCGGGCACGACGGAGCCGAACTGCGCGGCATCGTCGGCTGGGCGCCGGAGCCGATGCCGGTGCCGACCCCGCGCGAGGAGATCGAGCGGGCCTTCGGCGACTTCGCGGTGCGGCTGACCTCGGCGTCGGCCGGCGGCGAGTGGGCGCCGGTGGCGGCGGTGTTCACCGACGAGGTGCGGGTGCGCGACCACGTGATCGGCTTCGTCGAGGGCCGGCACGCGTTGAGCGCGTACATCCGCGACGGTGTGCGCCGCTCGCCGTTCACGCGCTACCCGATCCGGCTGCGGATCATCGACGGAAATCGGGTCTCGACGGTGGTACGCGCCGAGGGGCCCGTCGGCGGCCTGGACGTCAACGTGGTGCTGCACTACGCGGGCGAGGGCCGCTGGTCCTACGTGGAGGTCGTGTACAACCCGCAGGAGATCGGTCGTCCCCCGGCCTGACAAGGTGTCGGGTATGGACGACGTGCAACGGCTGCTGGCCTACGAACACATCCGTCAACTCGCCGCGCGTTACGCGCTGGCCCTGGACAGCCGGGACCTGGACGCGCTGTGCGCGCTGTTCGTGCCCGATGTGCGGGTGAGTCGGCAGGAGTCCGGGCGCGCCGCGCTGCGGGCGTCGTTCGCGGCCCAACTGGCCCCGCTGGGGGTGAGCATCCTCAATGTCGGCACACACGTGATCGACCTGTCGGACGCGGATCACGCGACCGGCCACGTGTACTGCAAGGCCGAGATCCAGGAGGGTCCGCGCTGGTTGCATCAGGCGATCCTGTACCGCGACGTGTACGAACGGCGGGACGGCACCTGGTACTTCGCCCGCCGGCGACACGACCTGTGGTACGGCGCGAACGTCGGCGCCAACCCCGTGGGGCTGCCGCCGGCGAACTGGCCCGAGCGTTCCTACGGCTCGGGCACGGTGCCGGCCATCTGGGACACCTGGCGGGAGTTCCATCGATCCTCGGACGAAGGGGACCGATCGGGTTCCGTCCGGGGATGACGGGGCAGGCGAGGAGCAACCGGATACTCGGCGGCAGACTGCCTACTCGGCGGTGGGAAGGTCGGCCATGGCGCGCGACAGGCTTCCGGACGGCGCGAGAAACGCGGCGGCGCGTACCGGTGTGCTCCTGGCACTGACCATCGTCGCGGCGATGGTCGCGCTGCTCGGCGTCTGGGCGCACACGTGGTTCTGGGTGTGGGCGATGTTGTTCGTCGGCCTGGGCATGCTCGGCATGGCGTGGAGCGCGCTGGAGATCCTGATCGCGCTCCAGGTGGCCGAGGAGCAGCGGGACCGGGACCGGGGCGTCTACCAGGTACGACCGGTCGAGATGCGTCCTCGGCGGCGCACCGGGCGCTGACCCGCCGCCGGAGCGGCCCACCCGCCCGTGCGATCGGCCTCACGTCGCCCGCCCCACCCGCGGGCCCGCTTCGCCGCGCCCGGCGCGGGGCGCGGCACCCCGATCGGCGCCGCGCCGCGCGAGCCGCGAGCGGTCAGGGGACGATGCGCTCCACTGCGGCCGCACCCAGCTCGGCCAGCCGCCGCCGGGCCTCCTCGATGTTCTTCTCGGTCAGGTCCTTGCCCTCCGCGAGCACCAGGTCCTCGGGATCGACGGGCGTCTCGGCGCCGCTGCGCAGGTCCATCCGCGGTCGGTCGCCCTCGGGGATCTCGTCCACGGGAATCCGCTCGTCACTCATGTCGCCGTCCTTCGCTCGGAACTGGAGTCGGTGCCCCCGCACCGCACCCGACTACCCGTTGCGACCGGGGTGGGAACCCTGCGGCAAACTTTTTATACAAGCGTCATAGACAAGTGTCTTATACGCTCGTACAGTTCCTGCATGACCTCCACCACAGCCAAGGCCGGCCGCAAGGAATGGATCGCTCTGACGGTCCTGCTCCTCCCGCTCCTGCTCGTGTCGATGGACATGGGCGTGCTGTACTTCGCGCTTCCGTTCATCAGCGAGGACCTCGAGCCGACGGCTCCGCAGCAGTTGTGGATGATGGACGTCTACGGCTTCCTGCTGGCCGGCCTGCTGATCACGATGGGCGCGCTCGGCGACCGGATCGGCCGGCGCAGGCTGCTGCTGATCGGTGCGGCGGCCTTCGGGGCGGCCTCGGTGGCCGCCGCCTTCGCGAACAGCGCGGAGATGCTGATCGCCACCCGCGCGCTGCTCGGTGTGGCCGGTGCGACGCTGATGCCCTCGACCCTGGCGCTGGTCCGGAACATGTTCCACGACCCCGCCCAGCGCCGGACCGCGATCGGGGTGTGGACCGCCGCGCTGACCGCGGGCGCCACCCTCGGCCCGGTGGCCGGCGGCCTGCTCCTGGAACACTTCTGGTGGGGCTCCGCGTTCCTGCTCAACGTGCCCGCGATGGTGCTGCTGCTCGCGGTCGGCCCGTTCCTGCTCCCCGAGTTCAAGGACGCCGCCGCCGGTCGGCTGGACCTGGTCGGCGCCGCGCTCTCGCTGGTGGCGGTGCTCGGCGTGATCTACGGGATCAAGGAGATCGCGGCCGAGGGCGTCGAGCCGCGGTACCTGATCTGCATCGCGGTCGGTCTGGTCGTGGGCTTCCTGTTCGTCCGCCGCCAACGCACCGTCGCCGACCCGCTGATCGACCTGGGACTGTTCCGCAACCGCGCCTACAGCGCCTCGATCGCGGTCAACGTGATCGCGAGCATCGCGATGATGGGCTCCGCGCTGTTCAACACCCAGTACATGCAACTCGTGCTCGGCATGCGTCCGTTGGAGGCGGCGCTGTGGTCGCTGACGGTGATGCCGGTGATCATGGTCGCGCTGACCGTCTCCGGCATCGCGGCCAAGCGGGTGCGGCCCGGGTTCCTGATCGGCGCGGGACTGCTGCTCGCGGTGGCCGGCTTCGTGGTGATGAGCTCGGCCCGACCCGGCTCGCCGTTGGCGCTGGTGCTCGCCGGTGCCGGACTGGTGGCCGCCGGGGTGCTGATCGCCACCACGCTGACCGCCGAGATGATCCTGACCGCGGCACCGCCGGAGCGGGCCGGCGCGGCGGGGGCCACCTCGGAGACCGGCAGCGAACTGGGCGGGGCGCTGGGCATCGCGATCCTGGGCAGCGTGGCGGACGCGGTGTACGGACGGGACATGCGGGACGCGAGCCCCGAAGGGGTGCCCGCCGACGCGCTGCACGCGGCGAACGACACGCTGGCGGCGGCGAACGCGGCGGCCGGGCGGCTCTCCGGGCAGGCGGGCGACCGGCTCCTGGACACCGCGCGGGACGCCTTCACCCACGGCATGCAGTACGCCACGCTCGGCGGCGCGGTCCTGCTGGCGCTGGCCGCGATCGTGGCGGCCGGGGTGCTGCGCGACGTACCGGTCGCCGCCGCGGCCGAGGCGGACGCCGCGGAACTCGCCGCGGCGCAGACGAAGGAACCGCGCGAGGCGGACGGGTTCGGCCACGCGCCCGCCGCGGCCGACGGCTCGACCGAGCCGGTCCGTACCCATTGAGGAACGGCTCGCGCACGCCCCGCCGGGTGTGGGTGGGCGGCCGGAGGTACCCGAAGGCGACCCCGCGAGGGGTCGCTTTTGTGGTGAATGCGGGAAATGCAGAACGGATGAAGGCCGATGATGCTCGCAGGACCGGATAAACGTGCCCGATCAGGTCGAATCGGTATTGATTCTCGCCATTTCGACCAACCGGGCCGTGCCGAAAGCCTTTGCCCACAGGTTTTCCACAGGATGTGGATCTTCCTTGTGGAAGATCAGCGTGCTGCCCGGCTCCGGCTGTGGATAAACGTCTCCAGTTCGAGGTTCTCGGCGTCCGAAAAGACCCGGCGGGGAATGGTCATCGCCTGGGTGGGGCCGAACTCGAAGATCCATTGCTCGTCCACCGAGCGCACCTTGCGGAAGGTGTCCCACTCGGTGACGCTGCGGCTGCCGCCGAGCGTGGTCACGAACTCCTCGTCGGTCACGGTGACCTCGCACGGCACCCCGTGCATGTGCTTGTTCTGGCGCGCCGCCTGGATCGGTGCCCAGAACCGCAGCGCGAGCATCGCCAGGCCGAAACCCACGAACGCGAGCGGCCACAACACGGTCGTACCGGACAGCAGCGCCTTCGTCACCAGGACGACGCCCAGCACCGAGAGCACCGCCCCGGCCCCGAACAGACCCCGGAAGAGCCCGCGCCGAAAGGCGAGCACGCCCTCCGCGATATCGGCCTCGGTCGGGACGTAGGTGGTCGAGATATGCACCCGGCCATGGTCGCACGCGGTCGACCCGAGCCGGCTACGCCTCCCGGCGCTCCCCGTACGGCGGGCCGTCGGGCGGCGGGTGCGGGGCGTCACCGGGGCGGGCGTACCAGATGGGCGGGCCCGGCGGCCCGGTCCGGGCGGGCACGACATCGTCGGCAGACGCCTGTGGCGGACCCCACGGCGAGCCGGACTGCCCGGTCGGCTCGGCCCGGGCGCCGTTGGCCGCGTGCCGGGGCGGTTGCCACGGCACCGGGGCGCCGTACGGCGGCGCGGGTCCCCAGGCGGGGTGCGCGGCCGGATGCCGAGCCGGCGGCACCCACCCGGGCGGCGGCGGTCCGAACGGCGCCGTTCCCGCCGGCGGTCCCCAGCCGATCGGCGCCCCGTACGGGGCCGCTCCGGCCGGTGGCCCGTACGGTGCCACGCCCGGCGGCCCGTACGGCATCGGCCCCGGCGGGCCCCACCCGGGCGGCGGCTTGATGTAGCGCCAGCGCGGCGACGGCATGGTGTGGTCGATGACGTGTCCCAGACTCGGCTTCGCGGCCCACACCCGGTCCAGCAACTCCCGTTCCTGTTGCGGATACTCCGGCATCGGACCGCGGCGCGACCGGCCCGCGCGCCGGCGCAGCTCGGCGAGCAGCGTGGCGTCCGCCTGATACGCGCGCAGCCGCGCCACGCCGGCCGGGCCCAGTGTGGTCCGCGCGGTCCGCAGCGCACGCGAGCGGTCCGCCATCGAGGACAGCAGCAGCGGCTCGTGCGGCCGGAACCAGCCCGCCGCGACATACCCCGGCAACTCGTCCTCGACCGCGCGCAACTGATCGCGGCGCACGATCACCGCGTACCAGACGAGCGCGCCCAGGATCGGCATCATGACCAGGAAGTACACCCCGAGGAAGGCCAGGCCCTGGCTGGCCGAGCCGTTCCAGGCCGCGTGCAGGCCGACCGCGCACAGGTACCCGCCGAGCGGGAGCAGGATCCGCGCCTGGCGGGACCGGGCCAACAGCGAGAGGCCGAAGCCGAGGCCGATCATCGAGGTGAACAGGGGATGGGCGAACGGCGACATGATGCCGCGTGCGATGAAGGTGCCCCACGTGGTGCCCAGACCGTTGCCGCTGTCCTCGCTCGCCGCGAACTCGCGGCCGAAGTACAGGATGTTCTCGGTGAACGCGAAGCCCGCCGCGCTGACCGCGGCCGGGATCAGCCCGTCCAACACGCCTTTGAAGCTGCTCCGGATGGTCACGAACAGCAGCAGGACCGCGAGCCCCTTGACGCACTCCTCGACCACCGGCGCCACGATGGTCAGCCCGAGCAGCTCGGCGTCCTCTTCACCCTTGAGGTCCATCAGCTTGTCGAACGACCAACTGTTCGCGAGCAGCGCCACCAGTGCGCCCGCGCACGATCCCCACGCGAACGCGAAGAGCAGGCTCTTCCACGGCATCGGCCGGACCCGGCCCAGCCACACGATCGCGCTCACCACCAGCGGGGCGGGCACCAGCGCCAGCAGCGCGCCGACCAGCAGTCCCTGCGCGCCGATGGTGTCGCCGAGCATGACCGCGACGGTGACCGCGCAGCCGAGCAACGCGAGGACGAGCACGGATATTCGGGCGGTCTGGTTCGCGGCGAGCGCGCGCACCCCCGACTTCTCCGCGGGCCCCGGTTCGTACAGGGCGAACTCGTACGCGGCCCGGTCCGGGGGGACCGGACCGGCCGGCGCGTCGGGTCCTCGCTCAGCGTCCATATGGGGTGACGATAACGCCGCGCGGTGCCGCGGCGCCCCTCTCTCGCTTGGCTGTGACTTGGTCGGTATGGGTGCCTTGCCGAGATCGGGCCGGGCCGGCGCGCCTCGGATGTGGTCGCCTCGGGCCGAGCGCCGGATCAGCGGCGGCGGAACAGCAGATCCGCGACCTCGTGGCCCTTGTCCAGCCCCTGCTGTTCGAAGCGGGTGACCGGTCGCCAACTCGGCCGGAGTGCGTAGCCGTCGACGGTGTTGACCAGTTCGGGCTCGGCGGAGAGCACGTCGAGCATCCATTGCGCGTAGTGCGCCCAGTCCGTCGCGCAGTGCAGCGTCCCGCCCGGGACCAGCCGCGACGCGGCGAGCGCGGCGAAGCCGGGCTGGATCAGCCGGCGCTTGTGGTGGCGGGTCTTGGGCCACGGGTCGGAGAAGAAGACCCGGATGCCCGCCAGGCAGGCGGGCGGCAACATGTCCCGGAGCAGTTCGATCGCGTCGCCGTTGGCCACCCGTATGTTCGTCAGCCCCCGGCGCTCGGCGTCGTGCAGCAGGCTGCCCTGGCCCGGGGTGTGCACGTCGATGGCGAGCACGTTGGTGCCCGGATCGGCCTCGGCCATCGCCGCCGTGGTCTCGCCCATGCCGAAGCCGACCTCCAGCACCACCGGACGGTCGTCGCCGAACAACTCGCCCAGGTCCAGCCGCCGGTCCGCGACGTCGAATCCCCACCGCTCCCACAGCCGGTCCAGCGCGTCGCGCTGGGCGAGGGTGACCCGCCCCCGTCGAGGGGTGAAGCTGCGCACGGTCGCGAGGTGTCGGATCGGTCGATCGGTGATCGGGACGCCGGAGGCGGTCGAGGCGCCGGGAAGAGGGGACATAAGACAAGGATTTTACGGCCGAACCTACGATCGGCCGATCGTCGGGGGAACACCGGGCATCGGCGGCGGCGCGCCCGTGGGTCCGGGCACCGTCGACGCGATCGGCGCGGGGCGCGGTCCCGGCGGACCCGGCGGCGGTCCCGGGCGCAGCCGGAACACCGCCCAGAACGCCACGGACGCGATCAGGAAGGCGCCGAACAACCACACCGCGCGCAGCCACATCTCCCGGGTCGCGCCCGTGCTCACGCCGGTCGGGTCGAGCAGGGTGAGCAGGAACAGGAACACCGCGACGGCGTACACCGCCGCCCAGCCCCGGCGGCTCCAGCGCCACAGCAGGTGCCCGTCCAGGAAGCGGATCGGCAGCAGGCCGAAGAGCAGACCGATCACCGCGGCGACGTAGGTCTGGGTGAGCACGTTCTCGGCCAGTACCCAGCCGAAGGCCGGCGTCTCGTCGTCGGCCAGTACGTGCTCGACCGGGATCCGCCACACCCACGCGCTCACGCCGAGCCCGGCGAGCGCCCACGCGCCCAACGCGCCGGCCCGTCCGTCCTCGCGCTCGGACAACCGGCGCAGCCCGGCGTGGGTGAAGGCCAGGAACAGCCCGTAGAGGTAGCCCGGCACCAGGTGCCCGAGCCGGGACCCGATCCCCAGCAGCAGCGCGACCACCAGGGCGCCGGGGACCAGGTGCGGGAAGGCGCGGATCCGCGAGACGCGCCGGCGGTACGCCTCGGCCACGCCGGAGTAGGCGAGCACGGTGAGCGGGATCGCGATCAGCAGGGACAGCGCGAGCGCGTACGTGCCGGTGTCCAGGGCGACGTTCGGTTCGACCGCGACGGTGCCGAGCGCGGACAGCGCGACGAAGACGAGTACCTGGAGTCGGGGCGCTCGGGGCATCGAGCGCGGGCGGGCCGCGCCGGGCCGCAGCCGGCGACGGATCCGTAGCCGGTTCTCCTCCACGGTCTTGTTGAACAACTCGGCCGCGAAGCCGATCAGCGGGAGCGCGAGCGCCGTGCCGACACCGGCCGCCGCCAGGGGCGCGGGGTGGTCGAGCAGATCGTCGGGGGAGGGCAGGCGGCGCGCGGAGTCGGTGCGGTCGGTGGATCGGCCCGCCTCCGCCGAGGCCTCGGCCGGACTTCGGGTCGGCAGCACGGTGAGCGCGAGCCGGACGCTGCCGTCCAGGCGCTCGGTGGCGCACGCCGCGGTGAGCTCGGCCGGTCCCTCGGGCAGCCCGGCGGGCACGGTCAGCTCGCCCTCCACCCGGCCGTCCGGGCCGACCGGCACCCGGGCCAGCTCCCGGTCGCCCCGGCGGATCGCCACCTCGGCCGGCGCGCCGTCCAGCCGCGCGGCGCAGCCGGTGAAGCCCGTTCCGCTCGCCCGGATCCGGTCGCCGCCGCCGGCCCGGGTCGCGGAGAGGGTGAACGTGGCGGGTGCGACCGCGAGTTCGGCGCCCAGGACGGTGTCCGCGTCGACGACGCCGAAACCTTCCCGGCCGGCCAGGCAGGACACGGTGAACTTGTGCCCGCCGCGCACGGGCGTCTGCGGGATGCGTACCCGCAGTGCCCGGGGTCCCTCGTACTCGGCCGGGGCGTAGAACGTGGTGACGAAGCGACCGTCCCAGAAGAGCGCGCCGCTGTGCGTCGCGTAGGCCGGGCCGCAGCGCAGATCGGTCCACACGGTGACCGGCGCCTCGGGCGCGGCCTCGGCCGGCTCGACCACCAGCCGCCGGGTCGCCAGGGTCGCCGGCGGCGGACCCGGCGCCGGGAAGCCGTTCGGATTGCCGGGTTCGCTCTCCGGATAGGCGAACGTGGCCTGTGCCATCGGCGCGGGGTGGACCACCGAGCCCCGGTCCGTGCACACCGTGCGGAAGCCCTGATCGCCGGTGTAGATCGGCGGGTCCAGGGTGAAGCGCACGGTGAAGCCGTGATCCCGCGCCGGGTCGATCGGGACGTCCGCCGCGATCAGCCGGTCGGCGCCCATCACGTTCGAGCGCAGCCGCGCGTCGTACCCGATCACGTCGACCCGACCGCCGGCACAGCCGGTGTGCCCGGTGCCCCGAAGCGTCACCACGTCACCCGGGCGCAGCGGCCCGCCCGGGGAGATCACCAACCGGGCTCCCGGGGTGTCCGCGTGCGCCGGCGGGTGGCCGCCGAGCAGCACGCACAGCAGGCACAGCACGAACGCGGCGCCCACGGACAGGATCCGCGGAAAGGCGGATTTCACGGCCACAACAGTCCCCCGATCGCCGGCCCGCGCCCATGATCTCGTGCCGGACCGGCGGACGGCGACCGCGCCCGGACGTTCCGCGCACCCGATCCCGGTCCGGGGTCAGCGGCCGGCGAGTGCGCCCAGGCGTTCGCCGACCCTGGTGGCGATCTCGTCCCCGATCGGCAGCGACGCGGTCGCGGCGGGCGAGGGCGCGTTCAGTACGTGGATCGTGCGCGGGCCGCCGGTGATCAGGAAGTCGTCGACCAGATCGCCGTTGGGCCGGACCGCCTGGGCACGCACTCCCGCCGGGGCCCGGACCAGGTCGTTCGCGGTGACCTCGGGCAGCAGTCGCTGCACCTCGCGCACCATCGCGGGCTTGGCCACCGAGCGCAGCAACTCGCCCGCGCCGTAGCGCCAGTGTCGGCGCGCGATGTGCCACATGCCCGGGTAGGCCAGGGTCTCGGCCAGTTCGCGCGGCGCGATCCGGGCCCACGAGTAGCCTTCGCGACGCAGCGCCAGGACCGCGTTGGGCCCCACGTGCACGTCGCCGTGGATGCCCCGGGTCAGGTGCACGCCCAGGAACGGGAAGGCCGGATCGGGCACCGGGTAGACCAGCCCGCGCACCAACCCGCGTCGTGAGGGCACCAGTTCGTGGTATTCGCCGCGGAACGGGACGATCCGCACCGGCGGCGGATCGCCCGCCAGCGCCGCGATCCGGTCGCTGTACAGGCCCGCGCAGTTGACCAGGATCCGCCCGCGCAGCTCGCCGAGCCGGGTCTGGACGACCACCTCGTCCGGATGCACGGCCAGGTCGACCACGCCCGCGCCGGTGCGCAGCGCGACACCGCGTTCGTGCAGCAGCGCGACCAGGGTCCGACACACGTCGGCGTAGTCCACGATGCCGGTGGAGGCCACGTGCAGGCCGCCGACGGACAGGACGTGCGGCTCGCGTTCGCGGACCTGCTCGGTGCCCAGTTCGGTGACCGGCACGCCGTTCGCCAGGCCGCGCTCGTACAGCGCGCGCAGGCGCGGGAGTTCGTGCACGCTGGTGGCGACCACGAGCTTGCCGGTGACGTCGTGCGCGATGTCGTGCCGGGCGCAGAAGTCCGTCATCCGGCGGGCGCCCTCGACGGCGAACCGTGCCTTGAGGCTGCCCGGGCGGTAGTAGAGGCCGGAGTGGATCACCCCCGAGTTGCGGCCGGTTTGGTGGGCCGCCCACGAGGTCTCCTTCTCGACCACGGCGACGGTGCGTCCGGGGTCGCGTTCGGTGATCGCGTACGCGGTGGCCAGGCCGACGATCCCGCCGCCGACCACCACCACGTCGTAGGTCAACGTCATGTGAGAGCACACCTCCGGCCTTCGACCCTAGACGGTGCGGGCCGGGAGGGGGTGTCGGACGGCGGACGCCGGTCGCCGACCGGTCGGCTCACCGGCCGCGACGCCACCTCGCCGGGGACCACCACGCGGTGGACGCGGCCGGCGCCGGGGAGGGGACCGGGTCCTGCCGCACGGGCGGTGCGGGTGTGGGTACGGGCTCGGGCGTCGGCGGCGCGGGGGTGGGAGCCGGCTCGGGGGTCGGGTCCGGCTGGGCGGCGGGTGCCGGCCAGGGGGCGCCGCCGTGGATCGGGTGGTCGGGGGTGAAGGCGACCGGCAGCGCGGCGAGGGCGCGGATCCAGGGGGAGGATCGCCAGGTGAGCCTGTCCGGGCGGACGGCCAGGCGCAGGTCGGGCAGCCGGTCGAGCAGCGTGTCCACGGCGGTCTTGGCGATCAGCCGGGCGTGGTCTCGCGCGGGACACATGTGCGGCCCGCCGCCCCAGGCCAAGTGCGCGCGATTGCCTGTTAGTTCGGTGCCGGCCGTCCGTACGGCGGGGTCGGCGTTCGCGGCCGCGATGCCCAGCACCAGGAAATCGCCGCCGCGAATCACGGTGCCGCCGAGCACGGTGTCCTCGGTGGCCCAGCGACCGGCCGCGTTCTGCATCGGCGGGTCCTGCCACAACACCTCGTCCAGCGCTTCGTCGGTGGTGTGCCGGCCGCCGGTGAGGGACGCGTGCAGGTCGTGGTCGGTCAGCAGGATGCGCAGCGCGTTGCCGATCCAGTTGGCGGTGGGCTCGGTCGGGGTGATCACGAGCAGGTCCTCGATCACCTCGGCGTCGGTCAGCCCGGCCGGGTGCGCGATCAGCCAGGACGTGACGTCCGCGCCCGGCGTGAGGCGCTTGGCCGCGACCAGGTCGGTGATCATCTTGTGGAAGGCCCGTTGATGCGCGAGCGCGTCCGGACCGCCGTCGAACATCCCGTTGATCGCCCGGACCAGGTGCGGTCCGTCCGGGGCGGGCATGCCGACCATCCGGCCCATCGCCAACAGTGGCAGCCGTTGCGCGTACTCGGTGAGCAGGTCGGCCTCGCCCCGGGTGACGAACGTGTCGATCAGCGAGTCGGCCATGTGCTCGATCTCGCCCCGCAGGGCCCGCCGGTCGACCCGGCCCAGGCTGTGCGCGACGGCCGTGCTGCGCCTTCGGTGCTCGGCCCCGTCGGCGCACAGGACCGACGGGCGATACTCGACCATCGGCGCCGGCGGCCAGTCGTCCGGGACCAGGCCCTTGATCCGGTCGCGCCACAACCGCGAGTCGTGCGAGAACAGGACCGGATCGCGCAGCACGGCCAGCACCTCGTGATAGCCCAGGACCAGCCACGCCCGCACGTCGCCCTCGAGCACCACCGGTGCGACGGGACCGTGCCGTTCGCGCAGTTCCCGGTACAGGCCGGCCGGGTCGGTCTCGAAGCGCGGGCCGGTCAGGGCCGCGTACGGGCAGCCGGATCTCTCGGTCATCTCAGGACACATCCCGCTCCGCCGCTGCCACGGCTGTCGCCGGCGCACATCGGCCCGCCCCCGGTGGGCGACCCGCCCCCTCTACGGCCCGGAACCATATCGTGCCCGCGATCGCTTGCCACCGGTTCGAATCGGACAGGAACGGCCTTTCTCCGTACGGGAATCGATCTTCGCCCCGGGAGAGCCGGCCGGACCCGGCCCGCGGCCCGCCCGAACGGACGGGCCGGCCCTCGCGGGAATTGGTCGTGGGCACGGTCGCGATGGCGTACAGTTGGGTTTACCGACGCGGGGTGGAGCAGCTCGGTAGCTCGCTGGGCTCATAACCCAGAGGTCGCAGGTTCAAATCCTGTCCCCGCTACTTGGATCGCAGGCCCGACATGCACATGTCGGGCCTGCGGCGTTTTCCGGGACGGCGCCGCACGGTTGCCCGCGCCGGTCGCGGGGACGGTCCCGATGCGGCTCAGACGGTGATTCCGCCGACCAGCCTGGCGCGTTCGGTGAAGTCCTTGACCGCGCGCACGTCGGCGTACGGCTTGAGGCCGACCATCAGGTCGTTGAGGTAGGCCGCGTTGCGGGACGAGTGCACCCGGTCGGCGATCTCCAGGGCCTGTCGGCCGGTCGCGCACGCCGCCTCGATCTCGCCCGCGCGCAACTCGGCCTGGGCGCCCACGGCCAACCGCAATCCGTGCGAACGCTGGAACGCCTCGCCGCGCAGGCCCGCGAGCGCCTGCGCGGTGAAGTAGCGGGTGCGCTCGGGCATGCCGAGGTCGCGGTAGCACTCGGCGCCGTCCGCGCACAGTCGATCCCACGTGAAGAAGTCGATCCACTCCGGGTCGGCGTCGCCCGGGCGGGATCGCTCCAGGTGCGCCTCGGCCGCGTTCAGCGCCCGTCCGCAGCCCGCCGCGTCGCCGGCCCGGGCCTGGGCGCGGGCCTCGACCAGGTGCAGGAAGCCGGTCACCCGCGCGGTCGCGATGCCCTTGTTCCGCTCGATGGCGGCTTGCGCGAGGTCCACCGCGATGTCGGGGTTGCCGCGATAGGTGGCCTGCAGGCTCATCGACGCGAGCACGTAGCCGCCCAGCGGTACGTCCGCCGCGGCGCGGGCCAGCCGCAGGGCCTGGATGTAGTAGCGCTGCGCGACCTCGTGTTGGCCGGTGTCGAAGGCCATCCACCCGGCCAGCCGGGAGAGTTCGGCGGTGGCGCCGAACAGCCGGCGGCCCACGTCGTCGTGGTAGCTGCCGCGCAGCAGCGGCGTCGCGTCGCAGCGCAGACACTCCGGCACCATCGACGCCCGCCAGTCGCCGCCGCCGTACTTGCTGTCCCACCGGCGGGCCTCCTCGGCCGCCTCGCGCAGCTTGGTGACGTCGCTGTGGCCGACGTGCGACCCGGTGCCGCGGTGCTCGGCGCGGGCGTCCGCGGGGGTGATCAACCATCGGGCCATCGGGGTGCCGTAGGCGGTGACGGCGAACGTCCCGGCGAGCAACTCGCGTCGATTCACGTGGTCGTGCCTCCACAGGTCGGTGGCGGTGCGAACTGCCTCCCCGACGTCGCGTGGGAAGGCCAGACCGAGATCGGGATCCACCGGCCGGCTGTCGTCCAGGCCGATCTCCTCCAGCGGCACCGGGCGGCCCAGGCGCTCCGCGAGCACGGCCGCGATCAGGTGCGGCACGGGGCCCTGTGGAGTCATCCCCTTGCCGACCCAGCGGGCCACGGAGGTCTTGTCGTAGCGGAGGGACAGGCCGCG
Source organism: Embleya sp. NBC_00888 (assembly GCF_045207655.1). Lineage (NCBI taxonomy): Bacteria > Bacillati > Actinomycetota > Actinomycetes > Kitasatosporales > Streptomycetaceae > Embleya > Embleya sp. NBC_00888. The sequence goes on from NZ_CP108784.1 coordinate 4,784,577, forward strand.
CCGCGCGCCCAGATCGTTGACCCGGCGGGCGAGCCCGGCGTTGCTGACCCCGGCGACGCCCAGCAGTTCGCCGAGTCGGCCGTTGGGTCCGCGTTCGCGCGGGGTCCGGGGGCGGGGGTCGACGGCCTCCGGGCCGGTGTGGTCGGGCGCGGGGACGAGACGGACGCGGTCGGGGGGCGCCTGCTCGGCGCCGGCCGGGGAATCGCCGAAGGAGCCGTCGGACCCGGCGCCGACGCCTCCGCTCACCACCCCCGGATCGGGGACCTCCGGGTCACCGTGGCCGGGAGCACAACGCCCCGACTGATCCTGCTTGGGACTGCCGCGCATAGTTTGCCCCCAAAGGCAACCCTCCGTCCGCCTCAGCGTAACCGGACCGGCCACCGTCGGTAAGGGAGATATTCGCCATTCCGGGGTGTCGCGCGACGGGATTTCACGTGTCGTTCGTGGTCGAGCCGCCGCCGGGACAACGCTTGGCCAAGCCGTCGCCAAGGCCCGGTCGCAATCATTGACAGAACGTACTTGACGGCGCGTCAGTACCCAGGCACGGTCAAAAGGAACCATGCGCCGGGTGTGTGTCCCCGTGCGCCGTCGGATGCGCTCTACTCAGGCTTGCCTAACCTTGGTTCCATGGAAGTGTCGGAGCACATACGGCCGGTATCCATGGTGGTTCGCGCGGAGCCGTTACCCGAAGGGGGTCGAGATGCGCTGGTTCGCAGGGACGTCCGAGAGTCGGAGCGTGACCCGGCCGACCGGGGCCAGGACGCTGTGGGATGGCTCCGATCCGCTGTGGCTGGTGGGGGATTGGCCCGCGGACGAGGTCCGGGTGGTCAGCCGGGGCGGGATGCGGATGGCGGTGCTCGGGGTGTGCGGCGCCACCGACGCCGAGCTCGAGGTCGGTCTCGCGGTCGCCCGCGGCGGCGCGCTGCGCCACCTGACCGGGTGGGCCGGCAGCTATCACGTCGTGCTGCGTACCGGCCTGCGCACCGTGGTGCTCGGTGATCTCGCGGGCGTACGCCAGGTGTTCCACGCCGAGCCGGCCGACGGCGTGGTCTACGCCTCGCACGCGCTCCCGCTCGCCGACCTGACCAGGGCGGGCCTGGACACCGAGGCGTTCGCGGCCCGACTCGCCTGCCCCGATGTGCCCGAACTGGTGGCCGGACGCTCGATGTTCGTGGGAGTCGGCCGGCTGGAACCAGGCCATGCGCTGGACGTCGCACACGGCGTCGCGCGGGTCCGGCTGTACGAACAGCACCGCTCCCCGCTCGACTTCCCCGGCGCCGCCGACGCGCTGGGTCGTGCGCTGAACGACGCGGTCGGCCGGCGGGTGGCCGGATCCAAGCGCCCCGGCGCGGATCTGTCCGGTGGACGGGACTCGGCGGTGCTCGCGCTGCTCGGCGCCCGCTCGGTGTCGATGGCCAAGTCGCGCGACCTGCTCGCGGTCACCTGGGCCGAGCCGTGCGCCCCCGGCGACCCGGAGTCCGCCGCCGACATCGTCGCCCGCTCGGCGCGGCTGCGACACCTGGTGATCCCGGGCGGCGTCGACCACCTGCCCTACACCGGCCTGGAGGACGTGCTCGGCGGCGCGGTGATGCCCGACGAACCGGGCTTCTCGCTGATCGGCATGGCCCGAACCACCCGTACCCTCAACGCCATTCGCGACGCCGGCATCGACATGCACATCACCGGCTACGGCGGGGACGCGGTGCTGGGCACCCCGCTCGCCTACCTCGCCGACCTGGCGATGGACCGCCGCCGGATGACCACCGCCCGACACGCCCGCACCTGGGCGCGCAATCTGGGCATGAGCGGCCACGAGCTCGCGAGCACCGCGAACCGGGTCGCGCGTACCACCTTCTCCCAGGCGCTCGACCAACTCGCCGAGGTCTTCGCGGGTTCCGGTCGGGTGGCCCCGGGCCCGGCCGCCGCGATCGCGTGGTGCACCGCGGCCCCCACGGCGGTCTGGACGACGCCGGACATGCGCCGCCGTCTTGCCGTGTCGCTGCGCCGCCTCGCGGGCGAGTCGGTGGTCTCCGCCGGATCCGTTGTCGCCGCGGACCCGGCGGTGCACGGCCGTCCGGGGGACCGCGCCGCATGGGTCGCGGTCCGCCGGGCGGCTGAGCGGCAACGTGCCTGCCAGCAGCTCGCCGAGCGGATCGGGGTGCGGGTCCAGGCGCCGTACCTGGACACCGCCGTGGTGCGGGCGGGGTTGTCCCTGCCGGCCTGGGCGCGCGATCGGGACGACGGGCCCAGGGCGCTGCTCACCGCGGCCGTGCAGGGGTTGTTGCCCCGACACACGCTGGGCGAGGTGCATCGGGCCGACTACACCGAGGCGGAGCGGCGCGGGTTGCGGCTGAACGCGCGCGTGCTGCGCGATCTGTTCGCCGATCCGCTGCTGGCCGAACTGGGTGTGCTCGATCCGGTCGAGGTGCGGCACACGCTCGACCGGGCGATCGGCGGCCCGAACCTCGGCAAGGGCGAACCGGCCGCGCGACCCGACCTGCCGCTGGGCGCGCTCGCCGACATCGTCTCGGCCGAACTGTGGCTGCGCGGCGTCTGGGAGGGCCGAGTCATGCGCTGGGACGCAACCCCCAGCTCCGCCCCAGGTATCCGCATGGCCGCCGTCGCCTGAACCCCGCACACGCCTTCACCCGGCCGCGCAAAGGGCGCGCACGCCTTCGCGCGGTCGGGTGGACGGCGGGCACGCCTTGCGCGGTCGCGTGCCCGCCCACGCCCGGATCGCACGCGCGCCGTCGACCACAGCCCGCCGCACCCTCGGCACGGCCACCGAGGGTCGCGGCACCCCCGACCACGCCCGGAGGCCGCCACGATGACCCGTGGCCACGGGGCCTCCGGGCCACCACCGCGCGCTTGCCCGCCGGGCCCGCCATCGATCAGGACGCGGCGCCCGCCCGCGCGGGGTGCGTGAACGGCCACCCTCCGGGCGGACCTGGCCGCAGCCGTCGCCCGACGCGACCGCTCGGGCGTGCCCGCCGGTCGCGGCGCGATGCGGTGGTTCCGGTGCCCGGGAGCCCGTCTGCCCGGCCCAGCGCGCCTGAGCGGACATGGGCGCCCCGTTCCCGGGGTCGCTCGCTCGTCCCATCCGCGCCTCCCGTCCCGTTCGCCGCGCGGTCGCCCCCGCGGGCGTCTCCGCTCGCGTCGCCCACTTCGCTCGCCGCGCGGACGGTCGCGTGCTCGGGCGGTGGGGTGGGCGTTGTTTCGGGGCTTCGGGGGTGGGGGCCTTGATCCGCTTTCGGTGCGGACCTAGCATGCGAGCACGTGGCACCTACCGACCGGTAGGAATGTCCGATTCGGCTCGATCCACCGCGACACCGCAGGGGGAGCACACACATGAGGGACCGCCACCTCGAACCCGAGCACATCGCGTTCCGCGAATCCGCGCGCGAGTTCTTCCAGCGCGAGGTCGTCCCGTTCCACGACCAGTGGGAGAAGGACGGCATCGTGGACCGCTCGGTCTGGCTCAAGGCCGGCAAGCAGGGGCTGCTGGGCATCGATGTGGACGAGCGCTACGGCGGCGGCGGAGTGTCCGACTTCCGCTACTTCGCGACGCTGTCCGAGGAGCTGATCCGGGTGGCCGCCTCGGGTGTGGGCTTCGGGCTGCACAACGAGGTGGTCGCGCCGTACCTCAACGACCTGGCCACCGACGAGCAGAAGGAGCGCTGGCTGCCCGGCTTCTGCTCCGGTGAGATCATCACCGCGATCGCGATGACCGAACCCGGCGCGGGCAGCGACCTCCAGGGTGTGCGCACCACCGCGATCCGCGACGGCGACCACTACCTGCTCAACGGCGCGAAGACCTTCATCACCAACGGCATCAACGCCGACCTGGTGATCGTGGTGGCCAAGACCGACCCCGCGGCCAAGGGCAGCAAGGGCATCAGCCTGATCGTGGTCGAGCGGGACATGCCGGGCTTCGAGCGCGGGCGCAATCTGGACAAGATCGGGATGAAGGCGCAGGACACCGCCGAACTGTTCTTCGCCGACGTCCGGGTGCCGGTGGCCAACCTGCTCGGCGAGGAGAACCGCGGCTTCTACCACCTGATGAACAACCTGCCGCAGGAGCGCCTGGGCATCGCGAGCGCGGCGGTCGCCGGCGCCGAGACGGTCTTCGCACACACCCTGGAGTACGTCAAGACCCGTACCGCGTTCGGCCGCCCGATCGGCTCGTTCCAGAACACCAGGTTCGAACTGGCGGAGATGGACACCGAGTTGGACATCGCGCGCACGTACGTCGACGACTGCGTCATGAAGCACATCGCCGGCGAGCTGGACGCGGTCGCGGCCTCGAAGGCCAAGTGGTGGACCACCGACCTGCAAAAGCGCGTGGTCGACCGCTGCCTGCAACTGCACGGCGGCTACGGCTACATGCTGGAGTACCCGGTGGCCAAGGCCTTCATCGACACGCGCGTGCAATCGATCTACGGGGGGACGAACGAGATCATGAAGGAAATCATCGGCCGTTCCCTCGGCATCTGAAGCGGAGTGCGAACATGACGCAGAGTCCCCTGGCCGAGGCGTTGCGGCCGGAAGCCATCACGGCCTGGCTGGCCGAGCGGACCGAGGTGCGCGCACCACTCGGCTTCGACCTCGTGCTCGGCGGTCGCTCCAACCTCACCTACGTGGTCTCGGACGCCGACGCGCGCCGCTGGGTGCTGCGTCGGCCCCCGTTGGGGCACGTGCTCGCGACCGCGCACGACATGGGCCGCGAGCACCGGATCCTGGCCGCGCTCGGTTCCGGGCGCACCGACGTGCCGGTGCCGCCGGTGCTCGGCCTCTGCACGGACGACACGGTCAACGGCGCGCCGTTCTTCGTGATGGACTTCGTCGACGGGCACGTGATCCGCTCCGCCGAGGACGCGACGAAGCTGCTCACGCCGCAGGCCCGGCAGCGGGCCGGAGAGCAACTCGCGGACGTGCTCGCCGCGATCCACGCGGTGGACGTGGACGCGGTGGGCCTGGGCGAACTCGGCCGTCGCGAGGACTACATCGGGCGCCAGTTGCGCCGCTGGCATCGCCAGTGGGAGGCCACCCGGGTGCCCGGGATCGAGGCGATCGACGAGGTGCACGACGCGCTCGCGGCATCCGTACCGGCGCAGCAGGGCGCCACGATCGTGCACGGCGACTTTCGGCTCGACAACGTGATCCTGGGCCCGGACGGCACGGTGCGGGCCGTGCTGGACTGGGAGCTGTGCACGCTCGGCGATCCGCTCGCGGACGTGGGCACCACGCTCATGTACTGGGTCGAGGCGGGCGAGGACGGCGCGTTGTTGCCCGCCGACGGCACCGCGAGCGAGGGCTTCGTCGACCGGGCCGCGTTCGCCGCGCGCTACGCGGCGGCCACCGGTCGGGATCTGTCGCACATCCGCTGGTACCAGGCGTTCGCGTGCTGGCGGCTCGCGTGCATCCTGGCCGGCGTGCTCGATCGCTACACCGCGGGCGCGATGGGCGACCAGGACGCGGCCGGCCGGTTCACCGCCGACGGCCTGCGCGCGCTGGCCGAGCGCGCGCGGGAGATCCTCGCGCACGCCTGACCGCCGTCCGGGTGGCGTTGCCGCGGATAGGTGAGCGCGCGACATCCGGGTGGTATGGGGCCCTCCACATCCGGATCCGGTGACGAGGAGGGCCCATGGCCGACGCTGAGCCGAAGGGCGTCGTGGTCGGCGTGGACGGGTCGGAGCCGGCCCGGCGGGCGCTGGACTGGGCGATGACCGAGGCCGAGCTGCGCGGCCTGCCGTTGTACGTGGTGACCGCGCAGCCCGCGACGCCCGGGTATGTGCTCCCGGCGCCCGACCCGAACTTCCAGGAGGACCTCGAGCGGGTGCTCGCCGAACTGCGGATCCGTACCGAGACCACGTTCGCCGAGGTGAACGGCGAACGCGAGCGGCCGTTCGACGGGCGTGCGGAGGTCCGGGTGTATTCGGGGACGGCGACCGAGGTGCTGCTCGGGATGTCCGAGCGGCACGAAATGGTCGTGGTGGGCTCGCGCGGTTCCGGCGGCTTCTCCCGCCTGTTGCTCGGCTCGGTCAGCACGGCGGTGGTGCACCACGCGGCGTGTCCGGTGCTCGTGGTGCGCGGCTGATCGGCGCGAAGCGGGTGCGTGGGTCAGGGAGAGCGAACCCGGGAGACCGGGCTCGGCTCGGTGCAGCTCAGCTCAGGAAAAGGGTGTCCAGCTCGTCCTGCGTGAACGGCTTCCCGGGCAGCGGGGACGAGTGTCCCGCGTGCAGGCCGTCGAGCAGGATCTCCAGATACCGGCCGGCGATGGTCAACCGCTGTGGATGCGGAAGCCCGGACGGGGGCAACAGGCACGACATCATCAGCGAGATGTCCGCGTCCGAGACGTCCGCCCTGAGCAACCCGCCGGCCTTGGCCCGATCGACCAACACTCCTACCGCATCGTTGAGTTCGGCGCGCGAGGAGCTCATCTCCTCGGTCACCGGCACTCGGCCGCTGAGCGCGGGGAACAGCCGCCCGGCACCCGAGCCGACCGCGCGACGTAAGTAGCGCGCGAGGGCGGACCACGCGTCCGGCTCCTCGTCCAGCGCGTTGATCGCCTCGGCGGTGAGCCGATTGGTCTCGGCGATCATGATCCGCTGGACCAGTGCCTCCTTGCCGGTGAAGCGGCGGTAGATGGTGCCCACCCCGACCCCGGCGCGGCGGGCTATCTCCTCCATCGGAGCGTCGTAGCCCAGCTCGCCGAACACCTCGCGGGCCGCGCGGAGCACCTGTTCCAGATTGCGCCGGGCGTCGGTGCGCAACTGCGGCGACGGCTCGGCCGGCCGGCTTCGTTGCGGCTTGCGAGCCGGCGGGATCGTCGTCGTGTGCCGACCCCCGATGCCGTCGCCGGTGTCCTGTGTCTTCGTGGTACGCGTACGCGAAGCGCCGCTCATAGCGTCTCCCCCGAAAGGCAAGTGTGTCGATTCCCCCACCAGACCCCGCTTTGCCCAGGGCGTCGAGACTACCCGAACCGACCCCGCCCCAGAAGCGGAATCCGACAGCACGGTTGTGAAGATATCGCTGACCGCTGACGTCTCGTCACCAACCGTGCGGGGCACGCAAACGCGATGAACATCTGTCTGTGGCCGCCGGAAAGGGGCAGAGTGGGACGCATGACGACCTCGACTCGGCCCGAGCGCATCCTGATCGTCGGCGGCGGCTACGTCGGCATGTACACGGCCCTTCGCCTGCAACGGAAACTCAAGGCGGGAGAGGCGACGGTGACCGTCGTCGAACCGCAGTCGTACATGACCTACCAGCCCTTCCTCCCGGAGGCCGCGGCCGGCGCCATCTCGCCGCGGCACGTGGTGGTCCCGCTGCGCTCGGTGCTGCCCAAGTGCCGCATCGTGACCGGGACCGTGGAGCACGTGAACCACGCGAAGCGGACCGCGACCATCGAATTGCTCGGTGGCGAGACCTACGACGCCTCCTACGACCTGCTCGTGGTCGCGCCCGGCTCGGTCGCCCGCACGCTGCCGATACCCGGCCTGGCCGAGTGGGGCATCGGCTTCAAGACCGTCGAAGAGGCCATCGCGCTGCGCAACCACGTGCTCGAACAGATGGACACCGCCTCCTCGACCCGGGACCCCTCGATCCGCGACCACGCGTTGACCTTCGTCTTCGTCGGCGGCGGCTACGCGGGCGTGGAGGCGCTCGCGGAGTTGGAGGACATGGCCCGCTACGCGTGCCGGTACTACGACAACATCACTCCGGCGGACATGCGCTGGATCCTGGTCGAGGCCTCGCCGCGGATCCTGCCCGAGGTGGGCGAGGACATGGGCCGGTACACGGTCGCCGAACTGCGCCGGCGCGGCATCGACGTACGGCTGAACACCCGACTGGAGTCGGCCCGCGACCGGCACGTGGTGCTCTCGGACGGCACCGAACTCGACGCGAGCACGCTGGTGTGGACGGCGGGCGTCAAGCCCAGCCCGATGCTGATCGCCACCGACCTGCCGCTGGACGACAAGGGCAGGCTCAAGGCGCGCGCGACGCTGGAGGTGGACGGCGTCCCCGGCGTGTGGACGGCGGGCGACTGCGCGGCGGTGCCCGATCTGACCAAGTCGGGCGAGGAGTTCACCGGCCCGAGCGCGCAACACGCGGTGCGCCAGGCGCGGGTGCTCGCCGACAACATCATCGCCACGCTGCGTGACCAACCGCAGCGGCAATACCGGCACAAGCACGCCGGTTCGGTGGCCTCGTTGGGCCTGCACAAGGGCGTCGCGCAGGTGTACGGGATCAAGACCAAGGGCCTGCCGGCGTGGTTCATGCACCGCACCTATCACCTCAGCCGGGTGCCCACGCTGAACCGCAAGATGCGCATCATGGCCGAGTGGACGCTGTCCCTGATGTTCCGGCGCGAGATCGTCTCGCTGGGTTCGATCGAACACCCGCGCGCCGAATTCGAGTACGCCACCCGAGGCGACCGCAAGCCCACCAGGTAGGCATGAACGACCGGCGGGCTCGTAGGCTGCCGTGGTGCCCGAGGGTTGAATGTCTCGCGACCGGGTCCCGTACATTGCCACAGCGCACTCCTGTGGTACCCCGAACGGAGGCCCGGTCACGGGACGTGATTCCCTCACGGCCGACTTTCGCCCACACTGGTGATGTCACCTGCGGTAAACCTCCATGCGCTTTGCGTGAACGAACTCCCTAGGAAGCGAGCGGTTGAACATCACTCGGTGGGGCGCCCGGCTGGCCGGTGACCGGCGGCGCTCGGTGCCGGCGGCACGCAGCCAGGAATCGAACGACACCTTCCCGTTGCGCGACGTGCTCGCCCACGCGCCCGCGCTGATCGCGGTCACCCGAGGGTCGAACCACGAGCTGTGTTACGTCAACGACGCCTACCGGGCGGTCTTCGGCGCGCGCAGATCGGGCGTTCCGGCCCGGGACGCGTTGCCCGAGCTGGCCGAGCACGGGCTGCTGACACTGATGGATCAGGTCTACCGGACCGGGCGCGGGCGGACGGTGCGCGCCCGCCGCGTCGACCATCGCGGCGAGACGTACCCCGGCATGCCGGAGAGCGAGCGCAGGCACGGCTACTACACGTTCGTCTGCACGCCGGTACGCCCCGAGGCGGCCGGGCGCGGCGGCGACACGCGGGGCGTGCTGGTCTTCGCGGTCGACGTCACCGACCAGGTGCAGGCCACCGACCGGCTGCGGGAGAGCGAGCGGCGGCACCGGCAGGCCGCGGTCACCCTGCAACGCAGCCTGCTGCCGCAGCGGCTGGAGAACCCCGACGACCTGATCGTGGCCGCGAAGTACCTGCCCGGCGGCACGGACGCCGCGGTGGGCGGCGACTGGTACGACGTGATCACCCTGGGCGCGGGCCGCACCGCGCTGGTGATCGGCGACGTGATGGGCCGGGGCGTGCGCGCCGCGGCGGTGATGGGTCAACTGCGCACGGCGGTCCGGGCGTACGCGCGGTTGGACCTGCCGCCGCACGAGATCCTGCAACTGCTCGACGAGACCGCGATGGAGATCGACGCCACCCAGATCGCCACCTGCGCGTACGCGGTCTACGACCCGGGAGAGGGTGTGCTGACCTATTCGACGGCGGGCCACCTGCCGCCGCTGGTCCGCGACGGCCAGGACGTGATCCACAAGCTCGACGACGCGAACGGGCCGCCGCTGGGCACGGGTGCGAGTTGGCCGCACACCTCCGGCCGGATCACCCTGGACCCGGGCTCGACGGTGGTGCTGTACACCGACGGCCTGGTCGAGCGCCGGGGCGAGGACCTGGACGAGGGCATCGACACGCTGGGCGCCGCGCTGTTGTCGTCGGTGGGCGAACCCGAGGCGGTCCGCGACCATCTGATCGCGCACATGCAGTTGCCCGAGGAACACGACGACGACATGGCCATGCTGGTGCTGCAACTGCCGCGTCGGGAAGGTGCCCAGGCCCGGTTGTTCCGGACCGCGTCGCTGGACCTGCTCGGCGGCAGCGAGGTGGCCGCGCGTGGCCGGGCGTTCACGTCGGGTGTGCTGGCGAGTTGGCAGGTCGGCGAGGAACTGCGCGAGTTGGGCGTGCTCGCGGTCAGCGAGTTCGTGGCGAACGCGCTCACCCACGGGGCCGCGCCGATGCGGTTGCGCCTTCGGCGCACCGACAGGCGGTTGATCGTCGAGGTCTCGGACGCGGACGATCACGTGCCGCGGCGGAGGCGGGCCGCGGCCGACGACGAGAGTGGGCGTGGGGTGGCGATCGTGGCGACGATCGCCAAGTCGTGGGGGAGTCGGCTCACGGACGAGGGCAAGACGGTCTGGTGCGAGTTCCCGTTGGGGTGATGGGGGTTTTGGCCTCATGCGCCGGCCGGGCTGGGTGGCCTCAAGCGCCGGCCGGGCTGGATTGGTTTTGGCTGACCTTGGGCGGTGGGTTGCTTTGGGGTGGCCTCAAGCGCCGGCCGGGCTGATTTGGCCTCAAGCGCCGGCCGGGCTGAGTTGGCCTCATGCGCCGGCCGGGGTGAGTTGGCGTCATGCGCCGGTCGGGGGGAGGTTGGTGGTCAGGCTGTGAGGGCCTGGGGGGTGGGGTGGGGGGTGGATTCGGCGATTATTGTGCCGTTTTGGGCGGGGTTGAGGGTGTGGCGCATGCGTAGGGCGAGTGCGGTGATCAGGAGTGAGCAGGCCATCAGGGCGGCCAGGTAGGGGCCGTACAGGCCGGCGCCGACCATGACGCCGGCGAAGGCCGGGCCCGCCGCCATGGCGAGTTGCTTCACCAGGGACTGGGCCGCGTTGTACTGGCCGAGCAGGTGCGCGGGTGCCAGGTCCGCGACCATCGGTCCCAGGGTCGGCGCGAGCAGCGACTCGCCCACGCCGAGCAGCGCGAACGTGATGATGATGGTGACCGCCGCCGCGACCTTGTCGCCGTGCACCAGACCGGACACCGCGGTCACGATCCAGGCGAGCAGCCAGACCAGGCCGGTGGCCGCGATCACCGTGCTGCGCCGGCGGCGCTGGGTGATCCGCAGGACGGTGAGCTGACCGAGCACGATCACCGCGGTGTTGGCCGCGAGCGCGACACCCAACATGCTCGGCGAGATCCGGCTGACCTCGGTCGCGAACGCGGCCAGGCCCGACTCGAACTGGCCGTAGCAGGTGAAGAAGATGACCGCGCTGACCACGCACAGCCGGACCATGGCGCGGTTTCGCAGCAGATGCCGGAAACCCGCGCCCGGCACCGTCCCGGCCGGCGCGGCAGGCACCGCGGGCAGCCGGACCGTGCCGCACACCGCGCCGAGCACCAGGAACATCGTGGTCTCGATGGCGAACAGCAGGGTGAAGCTGGCCGGCCGCGACGGGTCGACGATCAGGCCGCCGATCAGCCCGCCGATGCCCAGGCCCAGGTTGTTGAAGGTGAACTGGAGCGCGAACGCGCGAGCGCGGGTCGGCGCCGTCGTACACCGCACGATCATCGTCGCCAGCGCGGGCTGGATCGCGGCCACGCCGGCCCCGAGCAGCGCGGCGCCCACCATCACCGGCAGCTCGCCGCGGGCCAGACCCAGGGTCAGCGCGCCGAGCGCGGCCACCACCGAGCCGACCGCGACCACCGGGCGGGGTCCGCGCCGGTCGATCGCCGGACCGACCATCGGGAGCGCGCACAGCGCGGCGATGGCGAGCACGCTGAACATGAGGCCGGCCTGACCGGCCGACAGGTCTCGTACCCGCGTCACGTACACGAACAGGAACGGCACCGTGAAACCGCTGCCGAACGCGCTGAGCGCGTTACCGAGCTGGATCCGACGCAGAGCGCCCTGGGTCGCCATCACACACCTCCCGACTACCGGTCGCGCGGGCCGGTTGCTCCGGCCCGCGGGGATCGGTCCGCAGACCGGGCTCGGGCGTACGGAGGCGTGCGGGAGCAGCCGAGCCGACCGTCGCCGGCCCGGGGCATGCCCGAGTCCGGCGGCGAGGGACCGCCTGTATCCGCGTCGAGGCGGGTGCGCCGGGGGCGACCGGAGTCCAGGGCGCGCCTGGTCCGGGCCCACGCCGGCGTCGCCGCCGTGCCTGATCCGAAGAGTCCGAGTCCTCAAGCCTGAAGACTTCAGAGCTAAACTATACGGATCTATAGCGTCGACGTCCAACGCCTTGTGTCGCGACGGCCCGGAGACGGCGGCCGAGCGGGCCGAAGATGCGATACTTCCGGGCATGACAGAGGGGGCCGAGCAGGCAACAGCGGACGAAGGCGACATCGAGGAGTACCTCGCCGTCTTCCAGCGCGAGTTCCCCGAGGTGGACCCGCAGGTCGAGACGATCGTGGCGGCGCTGTCCAAGCTCAACCGCCGGATGAACGTCGCGTACGGCCGCCAACTCACCGCGCTGGGCATCACCAACGCCGAGTGGGAGGTGCTCAAGGCGCTGGTGCTGGTCGGCCGCCCCTACCGGCTCAGCCCCGGCGACCTGGCCCGCCGATTGGGCCTGACCCCGGCGGCGATGACCCATCGGCTGGACCGGATGGTCGCCGAGGAGTTGGTCACCAGAACCCGGGACGAGCAGAACCGGGTGCGGGTGATCGTCGAACTGACCACGACCGGTCGGGACGTGTGGCTGCGCGTGGTGCGCGAGGCCGCGGTCTTCGAGGCCGGTCTGCTCCAGGACCTGGGTCCGGCCGAGCGGCACGCGCTCGCGGCCGGCCTGCGCGGCATGCTGGCGCGGGTCGAGGAATCCCAGCCGGACGCGGGCGGGCGCCTGGACACGGAGTGATCCGGCGGGCTCCGAGCGCTGCCACGCTCGGGTGCGCCGCCCACGGCGGGACACCGGACGAGAAGGGGACCGGATACATGCGAGTGCGCATTCCGCGGCAACGCGGCGACATCGAGCGGCTGGACCGACCGCTGCCCGAGGGACTGTCCAGACCGGCGCCGCGCATCCTGCGCGCGCCGCGCCCGAGGGCCCCGCGCCCGGCCGAGGACCCACTGCTCGACTACCGCCTGGTGGTCACCCGCACGCTGATCCGGCACCGGCCCGCCGAGGCCGGCGAGTGTGGCTGCGGCGTGCCCGTACCGTGCCCGGTCCGGGCACACGCGGCCCGGCTCCTGGAATGGGTCTGATCCGATTCGGATCCGACGCGACCCGCTGAAGCCTTGTGCGCGAAGCTTCAGGGAAGCGGGTCGCCGGCCCGCCGGAAGCGGGTGATCACCGGCTGGAGCAGCCACACCCACAGGATCAGCGCCGAGAGCGGGATCGCCACGGACAACGCCCAGGAACGGCCGAACAGGTAATCCACGACCAGCAGGATCGCCGAGGTCATGGCCACCGCGAGGGCGAGGGCGCCGGCGATCCCGTAGCGGTTCGACCGCCTGAGCAGGACGTCCTTGGCGCCGCCCCGGAACAGCAGTCGATGCTGGACGGCCGGTGCGATGAAGCAGACCGAGGACAGCGCGGTCGAGATCAACGCCACCAGGAAGACGTCCTTCTGGAACTCGGTCACCCGCGCGAAACCCTGCGCGAACGGCACCGTCAGCAGGAACGCGTACATGAACTGCACACCCGGGATCGCGATGCGCAGCCCTTGGAGCAACTCGTTCAGTTCGCGGTCCAGCCGCTCCTTCGACGTTTCGTCCATGGTGGGCTGCTGCCCGAAGAAACGTTTCACATCCTCTCCCGGCGCTGTGAAATCACCGGCCCGCGACGCCGGCGCGGCGTTAGGGTGTCGTCCATGCACCGAGACTGGTCGATCTGCCCGCCGCCCCGCCACTGAGCGGGGTGTCCCCGGGTCCGATCCGACGGTTTGGGTCGCGGCCCCTGCCCGACCTGGCCCGAACCGGTGCCGCCCCGCTCCGACGTTGTCCTGTTGGCGTCGAAGCCGGAGCCTTTCCATGTCTGTTCGTACCTTCGTGCACGCTGCCCGGAACACCCGATCCGGGCTCGATCTGTTCGTCCTCGCCGGAGTCCTGTGGGGCACCGGCGGGATCGCCGGCGCGGTCCTGGCCGGCCGCGCCGGTCTGCACCCGGTGGCCATCGCGGCCCACCGGCTGCTCGCCGGCGGTCTGCTGATCACCGGCTACGCGCTCGCCACGGGGCGGCTGCGGGTACGCCGCCCGAGCCGGGCCGAACTCGCCCGGATCGCGGGCGCCGGTGCGCTGTTCACGGTGTTCCAGGCCGCCTACTTCGCGGCCGTGTTGGCCGGCTCGGTGAGTCTGGCCACGCTCACCACCATGGTCGCGGTACACCTCATGGTCACCGTCGGCACGGCCGTGCGCGAGCGGCGCCGACCCGGCCGGATCGTGCTCGCGAGCCTTGCCGCCGCCGCGCTGGGTCTGGTCCTGTTGCTCGGCACACCCGCGGGCGGTGCGGGCGGCGCGCTCGTCGGTGCGGGTTTCGCGCTGGTGGCCGCCGGTGGGTTCGCGGTGCTGACCCTGGACTCCCGACCGGCCCTGCCCACGCTCGATCGGGTCGCGGTGACCGGCCTCGGATTCCTGTTCGGGGGTTGCCTGTTGCTGCCCGCGGGGCTGGTGGTCGGGATGACCGTGCCGATGCGCGCCGACGTCCTGGGCGCGGTGGTCTTCCTGGGTGTGCTGCCCACCGGGGCGGCGTACGTGGCCTACTTCACCGCCCTCGGCCGCGCGCACCCGGCCGGCGCCATCGTGGCGGTGCTGCTCGAACCGCTGACCGCGACCGTGCTCTCCGCGTTCCTGCGCGGTGAGCGGCTCGGCCCGGTGCAACTGCTCGGCGGCCTTCTCGTGCTGACCTCGATCGCCGTACACCGACGCGCGACCGGCCTGCCGGTCCGCGACTGAACCCACGCGGCCCCGTCGGCCCTTCGGGCGGAACCATCCCGAACCACCCGCCCCACGCCCGTTTCTCGGCTAGCGTGCCGGCACACGGAGGAGGTGCCATGCACGTGTCCGAGGATGTGTCCGACGGGGCCGCGTATTCACCGTTCGACCCGACCGCGTTGCCGGCGACGGGGGGTTACTACAAGAAGCTCCCACCCACGCCGTGCACCTACGAGACGGCGCCGTTACCGGCCGAGGCGGTCGACGGCCACCCGATCGTCTGCAAGAACCGCGCGTGCAAGTACTACCGCAAATCCGACAAGGTGGAATACAAGTCCGGTCCACGCGCCTACCGCTGCGAAGAATGCATGACCTGGACGGACTGAACCGATCACCGGGGTGGCGCCATTCCGTGGCAGTGGCCGAAAACCGGCCCGGTCGGCGTCCGAGGCCACCCCACGGCACCGATCACCCGACCGCCGGAAAAAACCCATCAGGGCCATGCGCCACGATCCTGGTGGGTCGGGCCGATCGTCGGGTGACCGTACGGCCACGCGGCGACCAGGCCCGGCCACGTTCGGGGGCGTCCTCGCCGAGGACGCAAGCGCATCATTCCCCGTCGGGGAGCCGCTGATTCCGGTTCGGGGCAAGTGAATTCGGCGATTGTGCCGGTGCGTTCGGGACCGCGGCCGCCGCCGGCG